>NZ_LECZ01000009.1 GCF_001022965.1 Enterobacter genomosp. O | reverse complement strand
AACGGCGACCCGGACCGGCCGATAATCACCGGTCGCGTGTACAACGACGCGAGCATGCCGCCGTGGGCGCTTCCGGCGGCGGCGACGCAGATGGGCTTTATGAGCCGGACGAAAGACGGCTCGGTCGACAACGCCAACGCCCTGCGCTTTGAAGATAAGGCGGGGGGCGAGCAGGTGTGGCTCCAGGCTGAACGCAACCTGGATATCAACGTCAAAAATGATGAATCCCATTCGACTGAAAAGAATCGAACCCAATTTGTGGGAGAGGATGAAACATTACGGGTTGTCAAAAATCAGAATGCGGGCGTTAAAGGGAACGTCATCTGCCTGACGGGTAACAGTCGCAGTGACAAAGTGGTTAACGACTATATTCTTTCAGCGGGTAATACACTGAGGCTCGAGTGCGGTGAAAGCGCCATTGAATTATCGAAAGATGGCAGCGTTAATATCATTGGCAATAACTTTAACTTTACCGCTAAGCAGAATGCGCAAATAAACACGCTTGGCGGCGAACTGCATCTGAACCCTGCCGGTGGAAGCAATGCCATTAATCCTCCTGGGGCATCCCACCAGACGGCAATCCAGCAGGAAGTGGATGGCTTTTTTGTTTTCAATGCCAATAAGTAAACTGAATTAGAATGATTAATATTTTTTAGCTAGCGCGAAAGGAATTATCATGATCGATCTACATTCTGATTTCAATACGATATTGAAATATGTCGATAAGTATCGTAATTACTTGCCCGCTAGCGATCCTTCTACCCAGCAGAGGATGCAATATAATTATGATAATAAATCATTAGACTCATTCCTGAAGAGTTATACAGAAAAAACGTGGGATTCAACACCGTCTTGTCATATTCCATCTGAACATTCACGGGATCGTGCAATAGGTGCGCTTATTGGCCTTGCGGTAGGAGATGCTGTTGGTACTACGCTCGAGTTTTTACCTCGCGACGTTGCCCATGTGAATGATATGGAAGGTGGTGGACCATTTCGACTACGCGCAGGTGAATGGACGGATGATACATCCATGGCATTATGTCTCGCTGAAACGCTTCTTGAAAAAGGTGATGCTGATACAAACTGCTTCCGGAGTAAACTTCTGGATTGGTATCAGCATGGTTATAATAGTTCTAATGGTGTCTGCTTTGATATAGGCAATGTGACACGTTATGCTTTGGAGCAATATACCAAGTTTGGGGCTGGCTGGAACGCTGATACTGCCCCCGAATCCGCAGGCAATGCTTCTATTATTAGACAGGCACCGGTTTCTATTTTTTTTAGAAATTCAATGAAAAAAGCATTCTACGAAGCTAAAAAACAGAGTATTGCAACACATGGTGCCGCAGAAGCAATAAATAGCGCACAGTATTTAAGTTATTTACTTGTGGTTATAATTAACGGCCACAATAAAGAGTTTACTTTTGCACCACACATCATGCCGCTGCAGCCGCGTGTCATGATCGTCAACGCCGGTGAGTATAAGCAAAAAACACGCGACCAGATACGTTCAAGTGGTTATGTTATCGACACACTTGAGGCTGCAATGTGGTCCGTATGGAATACTAATAATTTCCGTGATGCCATTTTACTGGCAGCCAATCTTGCCGATGATGCGGATAGCGTCGCGGCGACGGCGGGACAAATAGCAGGCGCGTTGTATGGTTATTCCGGTATTCCGCTGGAGTGGAGAAACAAACTTGTACAACACGAGCGTATCACCAAAATTGCAGGTGAATTATTTGACAGGGCTCCTCAGGGTACTTTCATACAATAACTTATTGTTTCGTCACTTATTCTTATTTGTATTGCCCCTTCTGATTTTTGACTATTTATATGGATATATGGCATAGCTAACGTAACCTCCTCTTCGACAGAGAAGGGAGTGGGAAAATTAAAATATATAAATAAGGAATGCTATGATGCGCTGGTTTTTCTTTATTCTGTTTATGGTTTGGACGCTAGCACTTGTCTGGAATGGAAAGGATTTGTTTAATAAAAAACAGTGGATCCTGACAGGGGGGGTGTTCGTTCTGGTGTTGCTGGCGACTGTCGTTATTGGATTTTTGTTGAAGTGGCTTGCTCAGTCAATGTTATTATTTTCACTTGCAACGGCCAAACAATATTCGATTATGCTTTCTATGTCTTTTCTGTGCGTATGGGGATTAAAGTTCACTGTCGTGCTGCTATGCACGATT
Source organism: Enterobacter genomosp. O (assembly GCF_001022965.1). GTDB lineage: Bacteria > Pseudomonadota > Gammaproteobacteria > Enterobacterales > Enterobacteriaceae > Enterobacter > Enterobacter cloacae_L. Next base: position 1,267 of record NZ_LECZ01000009.1, on the reverse strand, counting down.
TTTTCCGGGATTATGAAGGGGCACAAAAGGTATGGCGCGGAGAATTATGAAAAAATATCATCTGCGTCACGTGTTGTCTCTCCTGGCTTACTTATCGTTGCTAAAAGCTTAATTTCTCTGGGAGGTGTCCTTATGTTTTCAGGTTTATGGCTTAAGTAAGTACGATGATTGAGATTGTATAATGCGCATCAACCTTTCTCCTTTTCATTTTGGAAAAGAGTGACCTCACGGTATTCATGTATGACCATTCAAATAAAGCCACTGGGAAGGTGGTTTTATTTTTGTGGCAAGGGAAGTCAATCTTACAGCTACTCATTATCACATCAACAGCGTTTCCGCATTACGTATTGACGATGAGTTAACTTCTGGCACTGAGATTAGCCCATAGTGGAATAACGATTATGCTCAACCGAATTACCGTTCAGCTCCCGGTCGAGGGGCTGCTCTTCTGGAAACTTTCCGGCCGCGAGGCGATGTCCGAGTCGTTCGTGCTGACGCTGACCCTGCTCGGCACGGATGCGCGCATTGACCGCAGCAAATTACTCGGGCAGCCGGTCACGGTGACCATTCCGACGCAGAATCTGCTCACCTCCCGCTATATCAACGGCAAAGTCACGCGCGTGGCGGTGAGCGCCGTTGAGCTGACGGGTACCCGCTACGCGGTGTACCAGCTGACGGTGGAGCCGGACCTGTGGCCGATGAAGCGCGACCGCAACCTGCGTATCTTCCAGGGGCAGACGGTGCCGCAGATAGTGAAAACCCTGCTGGGCGAGCATCAGGTCAACGTGGAGGACAAACTCACCGGCAGCTACCGGGTGTGGGACTACTGCGTGCAGTATCAGGAGTCGAGCCTGGACTTCATCAGCCGCCTGATGGAGCTGGAGGGGATAGCGTATTACTTCAGCCACGAGGCTGACAAGCACACCCTGGTGCTGACTGATGCCGCCACCCAGCACCAGCCGTTCAGCGGCTACGAGGCGATTCCTTACCACCAGACGCCGTCCGGCGGCAGCACGGACGAAGAGGGCATCGGTCAGTGGGCGCTGGAGGACAGCGTGACGCCGGGGATTTACAGTCTCGATGATTACGACTTCCGCAAGCCGAACGCGTGGCTGTTCCAGGCGCAGCAGAACCCGGCGTCGCCGAAGCCGGGCAGCATTGACGTGTACGACTGGCCGGGCCGCTTTGTGGAGACCGGGCATGCGGAGTTCTACGCCCGCATCCGTCAGGAGCGCTGGCAGGTGGAGCACCAGCAGATTCAGGCCAC
>NZ_LECZ01000008.1 GCF_001022965.1 Enterobacter genomosp. O | reverse complement strand
ATGCGCAGGCCGCAGACGTCCGGGATATCAGGGTGGCGGAGGAAGGCGACGGCGCGCACGGCGAGGCCGCGGTTATCGCTTACCGTCAGGGCCGGGGTGTGGCGGAAGACGGCGCTCAGGGGGAATGTGCTCATGGTCTGACTCCGTAAACGGGGGCTGATGCGGGTTCATCAGGCGGGTTAGGGCCGGTGCGTCCGGGGAGAGAAACGGTGCCCGGGCGGGATACCGGCAGAAGGGGGCGGCGCTCACCGGATCATACCCGTGAGGCACGGCTATCATTGCCCGTTCCGCCGGTATGTCAACCCGCCGGCGCCGGCTTCCGGTATGAATTATCCTGAGACAGGGTATGAATGATACTCATAAATAGCGGCGATTCTTAATGAATCGCCACGGATAATCTGGACACTTCTGAGTCGTTGATAATATTGTTTTTCATATTCCGTCGGTGGCATCTGATCACTCGAGCCATGCCGACGCTTACTGCTATAAAACATTTCGATGTAATCAAAAATATCGCTGCGTGCTTTTTCCCGTGTTCCGTAGATCTTTTTCATTATCCGTTTCCGCTTCAGTAGCTGGAAAAAGCTTTCTGCAACTGCGTTGTCGTGACAGTTACCCCGACGGCTCATACTGCCCTCCAGTCCGTGTGATTTCAGGAACGTCTGCCACTTATAACTTGTGTACTGACTCCATTGTTCAGAATGAACCAGCACCTGTTTTTGGGGATACGTCGCCATATGGCCATCATAAGCGCATTCAGGACATTATCTTTTGTCATCCGGGGGTGCATTGACCAGCCAGTAACTTTGCGCGAGCACAGGTCAACAACGATGGCCAGATACAGCCAGCCTTCGTGGGGGCGTATGTAAGTTATGTCCGTAACCCAACGTCCGTCCGGTACTTCCGGGTTGAACTGACGCTGGAGTCTGTTGGGTGCCACGATACTGGCTTCACCTTTATGCGCTCGTGCGCTTCGATACCCGACCTGAGCCTTTATCCCGGCACGCTTCATCACCCGCCAGACCCGATTAATCCCACATGGTTGCCCGCTATCTTTCAGGTCGGGATGGATCTTGCGATAGCCATAAACGCAACCGGACTCCAGCCAGAACTGTTTGATTTGTCCTGTCAGCCTGAGATCCGCCTGATGCCGTGGTGAATGCGGCTGCTGAAGCCAGGCGTAAAACCCACCCGGATGAACATTCAGCACCCGACAGAGCAGACGAACAGGCCAACAACAGGAGTTGTCACGTAAAAAGGCGTACCTCAGTCGGGCAGCGTTGCGACGTACGCCGCGACTTTTTTTAATATGTCCCGTTCGTCCGTAACCCGCTTCAGCTCCTTCTGGAGTCGGCGGATCGCGGTCAGAGCATCTGACTGCTCCTGGTTGGTGGAAGAGTCTGGCCCGTACTTCTTTATCCGGGTATAAAGACTGTGGATAGTGATATCGAGACGTGTTGCAACACTGGAAACAGAATGGCCACGCTGAACAACCTGTTTGACAGCTTCAATTTTAAGCTCTTCAGGATAACGCTTACTGCTCATATGCACCTCTCTTTAAGTCATTTTAAATGACTCCAGGGTGTCTGTTAAACCCGTGGTGATTCACCCGGATTGAATAAAAACAACCCAAATGAGCCAGAAAAGTGGCTCACCGGGTTGCCTGTTTTGGGTCTACTTTAATAATACGTGACGTCGTTATGATTAACGCATGCTTCGCCGTTTATCAAGAATTGCAGCATGTCGGGGAGTTGCAACGATTCCTTTCCCTCTGTCAATAAAACTCTGGGACCAGTGTTCTGGAAGAGGGGTGTTTGTGGATTTATAGAAATTAAATAGCTCCTTACTATCGTCAAAAATAGTCCATTCGCCCTGATATACCATTGCTACAGGGAATGGTCCCGGACGTGCTACAGCGCCCAGATAACCATTATCATTTACGACTTTATCTTGCTCATGTTCCCACATATAGGGAACAAAGTTTACCTGAGGACCATGGCGAATAACGTTCATCGCTGTATAATAAAAAGGTCTTGAAGGGTCAACCTCTGCAACACCTTTATTAATCAGATCTTTTATTCCTCTTTCCTCACTACTTTCCGCCGTGGGCACATGCCCTTTCCCATGAGAGAATTTAATAATATCGTGCATGTCATAATCACCTGTATAGGGCGTGATGATTTTAAATTTTATCCATGCATTAACAAGTTCATTAGCAGAAGTATTTTGCAGGCTGACTGGATAAGCCACATCCTCACCTCCCGGTCTGTTATGCGCATAAATTCCCTTTACACCGGATGCATCCCACTGACCTACTCGACCAACGAAACCGCTACGTTTTGCCAGCCGAAGCATAGATTCAGCGTTATCACCATAAGCCGCCTTTAGTGAACCAGGTTTAATAGTCTTCTCAAGAATATTATGGCCTTTTGCTGCGGCGCCTTCACCCAGTGCTGAAATAGTATATATGCCGGCTTCCCTTACGCTCATTGCAAGATTATCCTCTAAAGAAATTTTCTCAAAGACAGCCATATGCAAAGGGTGAACAAATGCTTCGCCCACGAATTTTCGGGCTTCCTGGCCCGTACTAATCAACCCGCTGCTGTCAGTCAGCGTGACGGGATTGTTGCGGCACATCCTGAACAGGTTCAGGCCGTCCACCGTCCCCGCCGGGTCTGCGGAGAGCCACCGGCCCGACCACGGCTGATAGTAACGGTAACCGTAGTAGTGGAACCCCGTCGCGTCCCGTTCCTTCCCCGAGTGGCGGAGGGTTTTGTAGTCCGCCTCCGCCGCGCTGCGGGCGGTCCAGACTGCCGTCCCCCCATACGGGTAGAACTCCTCCATGCTGATGACCCTGCCGTCACCGTCCAGCTCCAGCTGACTGCTGCTGATCAAATTGTCATAACTGTATCGCATCTGGTCATTGCTGAAATCCGCCGGTATTCCACTCTCCCAGTGCAGTACCCGCACCTGCGCCCGGCCCGCCTCGCTCACGGTGATGACCTGCAGGCTTTCCGTTACCGTGTCACCGCTTTGCGTGCTGCGCAGCTCCAGCCCCGGCAGGTACAGCACCCGCTTCGTCTGTGTGTTGCTGTTCATTTTCTGCACACTGGTCTTCAGGATGCGCTGGCTCCCTGCGTTATAGCGGTAGTTTTCCCGGTCATCCCTGTCTCCGTCACGCACCACCGGCGTCACCGCCTGCAGCTCGTTACGCGCATTCCAGGCCAGCGC
>NZ_LECZ01000007.1 GCF_001022965.1 Enterobacter genomosp. O | reverse complement strand
CCCGCACAAAGCCTTCACATGCCAAGCTTCACCGGTATCCCCGACCGCCGCTCCAGTTCGGCTCCCGCTCCCTCGTTTATAAGCTGTGCTCGCAGCGCGGGGGTAATCGGCAGTGGTACCTTATTGGTCGATTCAAATTCCGCACGGTTACGTGACAGCGGCTCATGCACCTCCACCCAGCGGCTACCGTCCGGCTCGGTGGTGGTTTTCACGGGCCGATCGATAAGCTGCACGCGAGTTCCAACGGGGACATTATCGAAAAGGTATTTGATGTCGTTATTACGCAGACGAATACAGCCCTGGCTCACCCGCAGCCCGATGCCGAAATTCGAGTTTGTGCCGTGAATGGCGTACAGCCTGCCGATATAGATCGCATACAGCCCCATCGGGTTATCTGGCCCGGCGGGAACAAAGGCCGGCAGGGTTTTCCCCTCTGCCGCATAGGCGCGGCGCGTATTGGGCGTTGGCGACCAGGTGGGTCCCTCCTGCTTGCGCTCAACCGCCGTCACCCAGTTACGCGGCGTTTCGCGCCCGGCCTGGCCGATGCCGATGGGCAGCACTTCAACGGTGTTACCGCCTGGCGGATAATAGTAGAGGCGCATTTCTGCCGCATTTACGATAATGCCCTCGCGGACGGTGTCAGGCAAAATCAGCTGCTGGGGAATGACCAGCCGTGTACCGGCTTTGGGCAAAAAAGGATCCACGCCCGGGTTCGCTTCCAGCATATTGCTTAGCCCCTGCCCGTAGCGCGCGGCAAACGCCTCAAGCGGTAACGTATTGCGATCCGGCACGGTAATGACCTGCGAGCTGCCCACCAGACGGCTGCCCGTTGGCGGTAAAGGGTAGCTCACCGCCTGCACGCACTGGCTGATAAGTAACGCAGCAAGACAACCCAACGCCTCTTTACGACACATATTCCCTTCCTCAGTCGCTTCGCTCTTTATTAAGCATAGCGTAGCCGTTTTGCATTACCCATCAGGAAATAAAATCAGTTTGCACAGGCTGCCTGTCGCGGTAGTCTCATAGGTTCCGTTTATACGACGGCTGCTTTGTGAGTGACCTTTTCTTATACCAATAATTAAAAATTAGTGCAGACAGGACAACTATGGATTCCACTCTCGCCTCCACACATCCCAACGAGGAGACACCTTCGCTCAATCGTGCCCGCCGCGCAGCCTTAGGCAGCTTCGCGGGTGCCGTCGTCGACTGGTATGATTTTCTGCTCTACGGTATTACCGCCGCCCTGGTCTTTAACCGCGAGTTCTTTCCGCAGGTCAGCCCCGCGATGGGCACGCTCGCCGCGTTTGCCACCTTCGGCGTCGGCTTTCTGTTTCGCCCGCTGGGCGGTGTGATCTTCGGCCACTTCGGCGACCGCCTCGGCCGCAAACGCATGCTGATGCTCACCGTCTGGATGATGGGGATCGCCACCGCGCTGATTGGCATTCTTCCTTCGTTTTCCGCCATCGGCTGGTGGGCACCGGTATTGCTGGTCACGCTGCGCGCCATCCAGGGTTTCGCCGTGGGCGGCGAATGGGGCGGTGCGGCGCTGTTATCCGTAGAAAGCGCGCCGAAGAATAAGAAAGCGTTTTACAGCAGCGGCGTGCAGGTTGGCTATGGCGTCGGCCTGTTACTTTCCACCGGGCTGGTATCGTTAATCAGCCAGCTCACCACCGACGAGCAGTTCCTGAGCTGGGGCTGGCGCATTCCGTTCATCTTCAGCATCGTGCTGGTCATTGCCGCGCTGTGGATCCGTAACGGAATGGAAGAGTCTGCTGAATTCGAACAGCAGCAGGAGGAAAAAACAGCCGCCAAAAAACGGCTGCCGGTGATGGAAGCCCTGGTCCAGCACCCTGGCGCTTTTCTGAAAATTATTGCCCTGCGCCTGTGCGAACTGCTGACGATGTATATCGTTACCGCGTTTGCGCTGAACTACTCGACGCAAAACCTCGGCCTGCCGCGCGAATTGTTCCTGAATATCGGCCTGGTAGTCGGGGGGATAAGCTGCCTGACTATCCCCTGCTTCGCCTGGCTGGCGGACCGGTTTGGCCGCCGTCGCGTCTACATTACCGGGGCGCTGGTGGGTACTCTCAGCGCGTGGCCATTCTTTATGGCGCTGGAGGCGCAGTCGATCTTCTGGATTGTCTTCTTCGCCATCATGCTCGCGAACATCGCTCACGATATGGTGGTCTGCGTCCAGCAGCCGATGTTTACCGAACTGTTCGGCGCCAGCTACCGCTACAGCGGCGCAGGGGTGGGTTACCAGGTCGCAAGTGTTGTCGGCGGCGGGTTTACGCCGTTTATTGCCGCCGCGCTGGTGACCTTCTCCGGCGGAAACTGGCACAGCGTGGCCATTTATCTGCTGGCTGGCTGCCTGCTGTCGGCGGCGACGGCGCTATTGATGAAAGAGACGAGCCACCGCTGATCTCACTTTTGTTTCACAGGCGTGTGACATACTATCGGGTAGAGTCGCACACCTGTGGAACAAGGAGACAGAGATGAATAATAAGGGCTCCAGCCTGACCCCGGCTCAGGCGCTGGAAAAACTCGACGCGCTGTATGAACAGTCCGTCAATGCGCTGCGCAGCGCCATTAGCGAGTATATCGAAACGGGGAAACTCCCCGACGAAAAGGCCAGAACCAAGGGCCTTTTTGTTTATCCATCGCTCTCTGTGACCTGGGACGGCAGCGCCAGCACCACGCCGAAAACCCGCGCCTACGCGCGTTTTACCCACTCCGGCTGCTACAGCACCACCGTCACCCGCCCTGCACTGTTCCGCCCTTATCTTGAAGAACAGCTCACGCTGCTGTACCAGGACTACGGTGCGCATATTGCCGTTGAGCCCTCACAGCACGAAATCCCGTATCCCTACGTGATTGACGGCTCGGCGTTAACGCTTGACCGCTCCATGAGCGCGGGACTGACCCGCCACTTCCCGACGACTGAACTTTCACAGATTGGCGATGAGACGGCTGACGGGATTTATCACCCGGCAGAATTTTCTCCCCTGTCGCATTTTGATGCCCGCCGGGTCGATTTCTCCCTGGCACGCCTGCGCCACTACACCGGTACGCCAGCCGAACATTTCCAGCCCTTCGTGCTCTTTACCAACTACACCCGCTACGTCGACGAGTTTGTCCGCTGGGGCTGTAGCCAGATCCTTGACCCGGAGAGCCCTTACATCGCCCTGTCCTGTGCGGGCGGGATCTGGATCACTGCTGAGACCGAAGCCCCCGAGCAGGCCATTTCCGACCTGGCGTGGAAAAAACATCAGATGCCCGCCTGGCACCTGATCACCGCCGACGGACAGGGCATTACGTTGATCAACATTGGCGTGGGCCCGTCGAATGCGAAAACCATCTGTGACCATCTGGCGGTACTGCGCCCGGACGTGTGGCTGATGATTGGCCACTGCGGCGGCCTGCGTGAAAGCCAGCTGATTGGCGATTACGTTCTCGCCCACGCCTACCTGCGCGACGACCACGTGCTTGACGCCGTACTGCCGCCGGATATCCCTATTCCGAGCATCGCCGAAGTGCAGCGCGCGCTATATGACGCCACCAAAGAGGTCAGCGGCATGCCGGGTGAAGAGGTTAAACAGCGCCTGCGCACCGGTACGGTCGTCACGACGGATGACCGCAACTGGGAGCTGCGCTACTCCGCCTCCGCGCTGCGGTTCAACCTGAGCCGCGCGGTGGCGATTGATATGGAGAGCGCCACCATCGCCGCGCAGGGCTATCGCTTCCGCGTCCCCTACGGCACGCTGCTGTGCGTCTCCGATAAGCCGCTGCACGGCGAAATTAAGCTGCCGGGCCAGGCCAACCGCTTCTATGAGGGGGCTATCTCAGAGCATCTGCAAATTGGGATTCGCGCCATCGACCTGCTGCGGGCGGAAGGCGACAAGCTCCATTCCCGCAAGCTGCGCACCTTTAACGAGCCGCCGTTCCGCTAATCACGATAAGGATAAAGAATGTACAGCACATCACCGCTCTCGGCCCTGCGCCAGTGGCTTGAAGCCAATAACCTCGACGGGATGATCGTCCCGCGCGCCGATGCCTGGCAGAGCGAATACTGCACGCCCTACGACGAAAAGCTGGCCTGGCTGACGGGCTTTGACGGTTCGGCCGGCGTGGCGCTGGTGCTGCAGGACAAAGCGCTGCTGTTCGTCGATGGCCGCTATCAGGTCCAGGCGCGCGTGCAGGTCAATACGGATGAGGTTGAGATCCACCACCTGCATAACGAGCCGCTGGCGCAATGGCTGGCGGAAAACGTTGAGTCCGGAACACGCATCGGCTTTGACGCGCTGCTGATGACTAATTCGGAGTTTGAGCAGCTGTCTGCCACGCCGTGCGAGCTGGTGCCACTGAGTGAATCTCCTTTTGATACCCTCTGGACTGACCGCCCTGCCGCGCCGGCGGGGCTGATTCGAGAAATGCCGGTTGAGCTGAGCGGCGAAAGCAGCGCAGACAAACGCCAGCGCGCTGCCGCCGTGCTGGCGGCGAACAATGCCGATTATCTGGCCGTCACCCTGCCGGATAACATCGCCTGGCTCCTGAACGTGCGGGGCGCGGATATCCCTTTCAGCCCGGTCCCGCTCTCCTTTGTCCTGCTTGGCCGTGACGGTCACGTTGAGTGGTTTGTTAACGACAACAAGCTCAGCGCCCTGCCAGACGCGGTGCGCAGTGCGTTCACCATTGCACCGCAGGACGCCTTTATCGAACGTTGCCAGCAGATTGCTGAAGGTAAGCGGGTGATGGTGGATGCCGATTCCGCGCCGGTAGCTCTGCGCTTCGCCATTGAACCACGGGGAGAAATTGTCTGGCAGACCGACCCTATTACCCTGATGAAAGCCACCAAAAACCCGGTCGAACTGGCGGGTTACCGCGAGTGTCATCACCAGGACGGTGCCGCGTGGGTCAACTTCCTCGCCTGGCTGAGCCGTGAAGTGCCGCTGCGCGAAGCGGCAGGACAACCGCTGACTGAGATGGACGCGCAGGCGCAGCAGCTCGCGTTCCGCAAACAGCAGCCAGGGTTTATCGAGCAAAGTTTTGCCACCATCTCCGCCTCCTCCAGCAATGCGGCGATGTGCCACTATCATTCGAGCGAGGCCAGCAATAAGCCCATCGGCCATAACCATTTTTACCTGAACGATTCCGGCGGTCAGTATGCTAATGGCACCACCGATGCCACGCGCACGCTGGCATGGGGTCAGGTTGATCCGCAGCAGCGCCTGCATTACACCGCCGTGCTGAGAGGCTTTCTGTCGCTCATTACCCTGCAGTTTCCTTCCGGAACTCAGGGGCATCAGCTGGACGCTTTTGCGCGTCGTCCGCTGTGGGAGATGGGGCTGGATTACGATCACGGCACGGGGCACGGCGTGGGGCATCAGCTTCTGATCCATGAAAACCCGCATCGTATTGCCAAAAAGATCAACCCGTGGCCGCTGGTGGCGGGCAATATCATGACTATCGAGCCGGGATATTATCTGGGCGATAGCCACGGTATTCGCATTGAAAACCAGGTGGAGATTGTGGAGAGCCGTCCGGGGTTTTGTAGATTTGCCTCGCTGACGCTGATCCCTGTCGACTTAAATCAGGTTGAGCTGCATCTGCTGAGCGAGCAGGAGAAACAGTGGCTGGATGCGTATCACCGGCAGGTACGTGAGGCGCTGTTACCGCTGGTGAATAGCGAGGCGCGTTCGTGGCTGGAAGAGGCGACGGCGCCGATTCATGTGTAATTTCGTGCGCT
>NZ_LECZ01000006.1 GCF_001022965.1 Enterobacter genomosp. O | reverse complement strand
CTGGTGCCCTGGAATGCGCGTAACGAGCTGCAGGCGGTGACGCCGGTGGTGCGTGACGGAGACAGGGATGACCGGGAGAGCTACCGCTACGGTGCGCAGAGTCAGCGGGTGCTGAAGGTGAGCGTGCAGAAGACGGGCAGCGGCGTGCAGACGCGGCGGGTGGTGTACCTGCCGGGGCTGGAGCTGCGCAGCACGCACCGCGGTGACGCGGAAACGGAGCGCCTGCAGGTGATGACGGCGGGCGAGGCGGGGCGTGCGCAGGTGCGGGTGCTGCACTGGACGTCAGGCAGGCCGGACGGCATCAGCAACGACCAGGTGCGCTACAGCCACGATAACCTGACGGGGAGCAGCGGGCTGGAGGTGGACGGTGACGGCAGGGTCATCAGCATGGAGGAGTACTACCCGTACGGGGGGACGGCAGTCTGGACCGCCCGCAGCGCGGCGGAGGCGGACTACAGGACCGTGCGCCACTCGGGGAAGGAGCGTGACGCGACGGGGCTGTACTACTACGGGTACCGGTACTGCCAGCCGTGGTCGGGCCGGTGGCTCTCCGCGGACCCGGCGGGGACGGTGGACGGCCTGAACCTGTTCCGGATGTGCCGCAATAATCCCGTCACGCTTAAGGATGAAGAGGGGAAATGGCCGGTTAACCCCTTCTCGTTTGAGAGCAAGGTTCAGAGTGCAATGAAAGATGCTGTTCGTTATATGAGTACGGCGCTGGATGTTCTGGAAAAAAATAACTCTGACGCTATTGCCAGTATTGCGGACTCCTTGTATGGCAACCATTCTCAGGAAACACTGAATCAATGGAAGCGTAATTTAAGACAGAGTATTGTTTATGCCCAGGCATTTGATGCATCGATAAATCTTCATGTTTTTGATAGCCAGGACTCTCCTTCTGCTGCTTTCGTAAATACACAAGAAGCCAGGGAATACTCAAAATATCTCTTAACCGTCTCACGAATCCAGAACAGTGAAACGGATCGCAGGACAAAAAAAATCGACCTGGCTGAAGCGGAGATTAACTATCGTGATGAAAAGCATACGAAATATCTTCACATTAACAAATTCAATGTGAAACTAGAAATGGCTAATTTTGGGAGAGACTATTTGGTTACTTCGCTTATTCATGAACTCTCTCACGCCAGCAGTAATACCAATGATTATGTATATGCAGCTGCATATAAGGAGCGCCCGAATGAAGTCGCTTATTTTACACTGAATGCACTGGTTCGTGAAGAAGTGCCGAGGGAGCAGCAACTGCCAGCTTACCGGACATCAGCAGATACCGGTGAGGAAATGGCAAAATGGAACGCGGATACGTTTGCGCATGCCACTAACTTACTGTTTTCCTCCACTCACTCCGGAAGACATGGCCAGAATTACAGGAACTTCCTGGAGCAAAAGCGAAGAGGTTTCGCAAGACCAGACAGCAGGAATTGAGTGTTGACCTGACGGTCTTCATTTGGCTGGCACCTGAATGTGCCAGCGTTTCTGAACGCTTAAGGATGAGGACGGTCGAACCTCTTATACCGGGCTGGAACTACAAAAGGTCTGCAATGATATAGCAAAGGGTACCTGTTCCGAACGCTATCGCCGGTATTTTGAGGAAGAAGCACTTAGCTCCGGGAAGACGGCTCAGATCGAACGGGCGCGAGATGCTGTAGACGCATTGCCTGTATTGACGGTGATGAAAATGGCGTTCTGTACCCGGGAGTCAGCGTGCCTTCTGATGAGCTAAAAAAGGCTGCATGCTGGCAGTACTATTCAGAACAGCCAGCAATCATGTTTCAGCTCATCCCGGGTCGTTTCTTTGCCGAATCAGGGGCTGGAAATGTTCCAGTTATCTTCAAAATCCGGGAAATACATTGCGATATTGTGCATAAGGGCATGAGGGTTACAACGCTCAAGGCCAGCAAAGAGAGGGCTCATAAAATTGCGGGCACAATGTTTGCGAGTCACATGACGCCGGGGAAGCTTTTGTTTGCCGATCCGGCCAGGAAATGACCAGGGCAACGCTCAGCTATAGCGGATACACCCAGAGGAAAAAGACCTGGCCGACCATTCATTTTTCTCTGACGATGTCCTGCTTCACTGAAGTTGCCCGCCTCAATAGCTAAGTCACCACTACGAAAAACCGGTCCTGTGAATTCTGACAGGGGCCGGTTTTTTTTTGAACGGAACAGCACGTGACTCTCAGCCAGAATTTGCGGTATATCTCAGGTGTCTGCCAGGGATGACCTTTCGGTCCTGAGCGACCTGTCGGGCAGATAACCTTCCCTACAGACGCCGTTGATGGCCACCACCTTGTACCTGCAGTTACCGGAAGGAAAATTGCCTGCGCCGAAGGCATCATTATAAAGAGTCAGACATCACCCTACTCCCGATTTACGGGACTCTTCGTGGCCATTTCCCTGAGGATCATGAATTCATGTGGTTATACCACGCTGATATTCCATCACATTTCTGTCCCGGCAGGCATCCGCGCTTATGTGAATATTTCACCCGTGGATTAACCGTATTCAGACTGATTTATGAAGTAAGCATAAACCGGATCGGTCAAAATATGCCTGCATATGCCTTTACAGCAAGTCCGGGACCGTTTTACACGTCCCTTTTACCAGAGAAAATATGATGACAATTCCATTAACCGGTTCCCTTCATCGGGGGACTCCGACCATACAGGTATTTGACAACCGCGGTCAGACGGTCCGCACCCAGCAGTTTCACCGCGATGATGTCGGGCAATCAGCAGCCCTGCGACTGACGCGCACAACCTATTCTCCCGGTGGATTCCCGCTGGCCACCTACGATCCCCGCCTTCAGATACCCGTGCGTAGCTGGAGCCCGACCCTTAGTGGATCCCCCCTGCAGACCCGTAGTACCGATGCCGGTACTGACTGCACGCTCAGTGATACAGAGGGAAGGCCGTTATGGCAGCTCGATGCCGGGGGAACCATACGCCGCTGGCACCGCGAATCACCGAAACTACCGGGTCGCCTGCTCGCCGTAAGTGAACAGTCTCCCGGAGACACTCCCCGGATCCGGGAGCGTTATGTGTATGCTCCGGTCACCGCAGACAGTCAGGCGTATAATCTCTGTGGACATATCCTCCGTCACTACGATCCTGCTGGCCGTCAGGCTGTACTGTCCGTGGGGCTGGGGGGACAGGTATTACGTCAGCAGCGCCATCTTTGTGCGGATACCGCGCGTCAGCCTGAGTGGAAAGCAGTGACTGAAACCGACTGGGAAATGCTGCTGGCCCCGGCGTGCGCCATCACAACTATTGTTGTTGATGCCTGCGGCCAGGGCGTGCGTCAGACAGATGCAGCCGGCCACGTACAATGTCAGCGTTATAACATTGCCGGACAGCTGGTACAGCGGACACTGCAACGCAAAGGGAATTTTGTCCTGCAAACATTACTGGCTGACGTGACCTATACCGCTGACGGGAACATACAGCAGGAAACGCTGGGGAATGGTGTTGTAACGCGCTATGAATATTCACCGCAGACAGGCAGACTGGTCAGTCTGAAAACTACCCGCTCCACCACCGGGATCCCGCGCGTCCGGGTTCTTCAGGACCTGCGTTATACTTATGATCCGGTCGGAAACGTTCTGTCTGTTCGCAACGACGCGGAAGAAACACGCTTCTGGCGCAATCAAAAAGTGGTGCCGGAAAACACGTACGTCTACGACAGTCTGTACCAGCTGATCCAGGCGACCGGGCGCGAATCATCAGATAATGTCACATCTGGCGACGGGCCGGGGCAACAGCCAGTTATCCAGATTCCTGGTGACGTGGTCAACCGGAGCGTAAACTATTCCCGACACTACCGTTACGATGCATCCGGAAACCTGGTTCGTATCCGTCATCACGGGGCGTCAAGATGGAGCCGGGAGCTGACCGTGTCGGATCGCAGTAATCATGCCCTTCTTAAGCAGGGAATGTGGGGGTCCATTACGCCGCAGACGGTTGATGCCCACTTTGATGCAGCGGGAAACCAGCGGGCACTTCAGCCCGGACAGAATCTGGTCTGGAACGAAAGTCAGCAACTGGCGGCGGTCCACATCGCCTCTCAGCCCGGAGAGCGGCGCAACACACAACCTCAGGAGTACTATCAGTATGATGCCGGTGGGCTGAGAGTGGTGAAAGAAACCCTGCAGCAGGCACGCACTGTCAGCCACCGCGAAACGGTGGTGTATCTCCCCGGACTTGAATACCGGCGCTGCCGACAGGGCAAAGACACAACCGAGTCGCTGGCGGTTATTCTTGCGGGTGAGGTACAGGTACTGCACTGGGATCAGGAACATGAAGTACCATCAGGGATGACCAATGGCAGCGCACGCTATAGCCTGAGCGGCGCAACCGGAATGAACGCTATGGTTCTGGATGAAAAAGGCAATATCATCAGTGCGGAAGAGTACTTTCCGTACGGTGGAAGCGCGTGGCGGGCTTCGAGCAGCGCGGTGGAAACACGTTACCGTACTCATCGCTATTCGGGGAAGGAGCGTGACGCGACGGGGCTGTACTACTATGGCTACCGGTACTACCAGCCGTGGGCAGGTCGCTGGCTTTCCGCAGATCCGGCAGGAACCGTTGACGGTCTGAATTTGTACCGTATGGTACGAAATAATCCGATAACCCTCAGCGATCCTGATGGCCTCGCGCCAGTCAGATCAACAGCGCAACAGAAGCAGATTCTTCGTGACCGTTTCGTTTCTAATATACGACACGCAGGCCTTCACCTCAAAGAATTTAAAGCTATTCACCGAGTTGCCGTGGAGAAAACATGGCATGTTAATGTCCGCACAGGAAATTCTGCTCGCGTGGATTACGTTGGCAAAATGGGGTTCCGGCCTAAACCGGCAGGCGTATATCAAAAAACGTTTAAAGGAGATAAAAATGAGGGGCTTGTGCTTTACACGGGAGATCAAGCCGAGAAAGCCAAACAGGATGTGCACACAATCAATAACCCTTCAGCCGATGCCCCGGAGGCGCTACAGGTTCTTAGCAAGGAAGGTTTCCGCCTGGATGTGATTAATGAAGAGCAGGCAGCCCTTGCTGATGGATTCGGGAATCAAGTATATGGCGACATCGATATCCATAGCGTGCTTGACGAAAATGGTGGCTTTGTAGCTCCGGAAGTATGGGTTCCGGCTCTGAATACGGCGCTGGAAAGTACCGGATTGCATAAGGCTGAGAACCTGCGCGGATGGGGAAATTATTCTCTGACTAAACCCTATGGCGTCAAGGCTCATTCCCCCATACAGCATGGTGCTCATGATGAATGGCATGAGCGTAATGACGAAACTTATGCCGGGGGCATCAATATGGGACCCCAGCCCGGCGTAATGAATATTCGAGGTATGGCGATCGCGGGTGATTTTGAGTTATTTACAACCGAGCAATACAGGGAATATATGCGGAATTTTGCGCGGGACAAAGATAGTGTTTACACCGACGCGGCCTGGAGAAAAGGTGCTGCGCGAGTAAATTCGGTTTACCGACTGAATATCAAAGGCCATACTTTCAGGTTTAAATCATAGGTATAAGCTGTAAGTTAAAGAGGAGATCCTTTTTATCGGCGCTGTTTTCCGAAAAAGTGGATTAATGTCCCTCCTTGACCCGCACTTCAGCCCACCTCGTTCAGATATCGGAACCAGCCAGAGCCTGCTCTTCAGAAGAGCAGGCTCTGTTTCTTTCTGTCCGAAGCTCGCCAGCAATGAGCATCGGTCGTAAATCTAAAAACACCCGCTTTATCCAGGCAGTTAAGGCCAGAGGGTTCATCCCCCCTGTGATGAAGAAGGCAGGGAGAGGCAGATGGGACTGGCCCTTCATTTCCCTCTACCCTCGTCATCCGGAGGCTAAACTAAAGGCTGTGCCAATTTCCATCACGAAGCGTCAGTCCAGCGCCTTGACCTGAATACGTTCGGCCTCAATAGCCTGTACCCTTGACCTGATCCTGTCCTCTAGCTGGGCGACAATCTGATGATTGTCCAGACGTTCCTTCTGTCGGACTCCATTCTCGTAGAACCCACTTTTTTTATGGCCCCCTGTCACCCCAAGCGCAGAGACCTGCGCCTCTCCTGGACCGTTCACGATACAGCCAATGATGGAAACGTCGAGGGGGGTGGTGATGTCTTCCAGTCGCTGTTCAAGGGCATTCACCGTACCGATAACATCGAATTCCTGTCGTGAGCAGGTTGGACAGGCGATAAAATTGATCCCCCGGGAACGAATGCGCAGAGCATTCAGGATATCAAATCCCACCCTGACTTCTTCGACCGGATCGGCGGCCAGCGAGACGCGCAGTGTATCGCCAATTCCTTCAGCCAGCAGCATTCCCAGACCTACGGCAGACTTTACCGCGCCGCTTCGCATCCCTCCAGCCTCAGTGATCCCCAGGTGCAGCGGCTGGTCAATTCGGGCAGCCAGAAGACGGTAGGCCCCCACGGCAAGAAACACGTCCGAAGCCTTCACGCTCACCTTAAACTGGTTAAAATTCAGCGCATCAAGTATATCAACATGACGCATAGCCGATTCCAGCAGGGCTTGTGGCGTCGGCTCGCCATACCTGGCCTGAATGTCTTTTTCAAGAGAGCCACCGTTGACCCCGATGCGGATCGGTATATTCTTATCCCGGGCGCAGTCCACCACGGTACGGATCCGGGCCTGATTTCCTATATTTCCCGGATTGATACGCAGACAGTCAGCACCATATTCAGCGACCTTCAGCGCGATCCGATAATCAAAATGGATATCCGCCACCACCGGAATCCTGACCCGCTGTTTAATTAAGCGAAATGCATCAGCGGCCTCCATCGTGGGAACAGAAACCCGGACGATATCCACCCCCACCCGTTCAAGCTCGTTAATTTGTCGGACCGTCGCCTCCACGTCACCGGTGGGGGTATTCGTCATGGACTGAACCGTGATCGGGGCTCCATCTCCCACCGGCACGCTGCCAATATAGATTCTGGTTGATTTTCGCCTTACCACAGTTGGTGTTCTGTTCATCACTCCATCCTCATTCTTACGTTCCGTAGAGGTCGTCTTACACCCACTGGTGATACGACCGGTGTTAAACAACAATAGCGATACCGGAAAATGCTGCCTTTCCCTGATACATTGTTGGCGTATAATTTAAGGAGCAACCGGGATCCCCTTCCTCTGTTGCAGACTTGCAGAATCGGGCCCTTATCCGGACTGAAATAAAGATTATACTCCGGGCCGATCACCAACATACCTTTCTGGCGTTACGTAATAAAAATTCACGTTTCACTCAGTGAATTGAATCTGGATAAACAATCATAAAAACAGGGCTGAGACACATTAATTTTATGATGCGTGTGACGTTAATCAGGATTAAGAATATTAATTCTGTATGGAATGTAACTCGCCTCACACAAGGTGGAGTAAACAGATTTACTGAGCAGAAATCGTGGGGTACGCCAGGTCATTAATGATGGCTTAAAAGAGTCAATCATGAAGAAGCACCGGCGTCCAGCTAGCTTGATGACTGAACGCCAAATACGGCTGCTATATCAGGACACTCAGGACACCCGTTAGTTCTCCCTTACGCTATGATTTAGTATGGACACTCTACTCGCAAAGAGCCTTCTGTTGCCGTTAAGTACCAGTGCAGTTACAGAATCCGCATTGTCGAGAGTTGACTCTATTCTGAATTGCGTATCTGTCCGTAATCTTGTTGCAATTCCATCAGTCACAGGAATATTTCCCAACCAATCCTCCGGAATATTCCAGTTATACCCTGTCATGAGTTCCTGCTGCGAATAGGATGTAGTAAGGGCAAATTCTTCAAGCGCTTCAACATCCGTTTGATTTATAATTCCCTCAATTTCATCTTGGTATACAGGAAGATACCAGTAATCTTTTGTTCCCATAAACGGATGTGAGAATTCATGGATCAACGTTTGTACTATATGCGCGGAGCTTCCTGTCGGAGTATTCATATTGATATAGATCCTGTTTTCAGGATCATTAGGTATTGTGAATGCAACTGTATTATCTGAAGGGGCCGCGCGAAAACCCACTATATTCCCTTGTTTTTCGCCAAGGTGATAAGTATCAATTGCGGAGCTCATGTTTTCCAGCTTTGTGGTTAAATCATCAATAACAGACTGCATATGCCCGGTTTCTAATTCTCCGGCGGAAAGCCAGCGTTGTACAAAGTTTCTACCCTGCTCAGTTCTGAACCTTACAGATGCAGTCTTCACCATATCCGAAGCAATCTCGAGAGCCTTCCTTAACACTGTGCCAAATTTTTCATTTGCATTCGCTATTTGATCAAGTCCCCTGTGCGTCAGTTCATAGTCAGGTCCTATACGCTGACTTTCAAAAGTATCCTTATTAACAGGATTTCTGCCATCAGGATCCGTATAAGTTACGGGATTATTGCGGCACATCCGGAACAGGTTCAGGCCGTCCACCGTCCCCGCCGGGTCCGCGGAGAGCCACCGGCCCGACCACGGCTGGCAGTACCGGTACCCGTAGTAGTACAGCCCCGTCGCGTCACGCTCCTTCCCCGAGTGGCGCACGGTTCTGTAGTCCGCCTCCGCCGCGCTGCGGGCGGTCCAGACTGCCGTCCCCCCGTACGGGTAGTACTCCTCCATGCTGATGACCCTGCCGTCACCGTCCACCTCCAGCCCGCTGCTCCCCGTCAGGTTATCGTGGCTGTAGCGCACCTGGTCGTTGCTGATGCCGTCCGGCCTGCCTGACGTCCAGTGCAGCACCCGCACCTGCGCACGCCCCGCCTCGCCCGCCGTCATCACCTGCAGGCGCTCCGTTTCCGCGTCACCGCGGTGCGTGCTGCGCAGCTCCAGCCCCGGCAGGTACACCACCCGCCGCGTCTGCACGCCGCTGCCCGTCTTCTGCACGCTCACCTTCAGCACCCGCTGACTCTGCGCACCGTAGCGGTAGCTCTCCCGGTCATCCCTGTCTCCGTCACGCACCACCGGCGTCACCGCCTGCAGCTCGTTACGCGCATTCCAGGCCAGCGC
>NZ_LECZ01000005.1 GCF_001022965.1 Enterobacter genomosp. O | reverse complement strand
ATTTTTTCTCTTCAACCGAACCGCTTGTTGTGTGAAGTGATTCACATCCGCCGTGTCGATGGAGGCGCATTATAGGGAGTTCTCAGCAGGCCGCAACCGCTAAATGACAGAAAAATGACTGACTGCTGCATTCCACAGCAAAACCCCGCCTTATACCTTTTTACACACAGACTTATCCACAATGATGCGAAAAAGTGAAAATGTGCGAGCGTTGCGCAAACGTTTTCGTTAAAATGCTCGCGCTTCACAAGGATGCCTCGTCAGGTGTGTTAGATGAGTTTTTCGCAGGAAAATTCATCTAACGCTCTCTGTAATCGTGAAATCCAGGGGATTTACCATGCAACAACGTCGTCCAGTCCGCCGCGCTCTGCTCAGTGTTTCTGATAAAGCCGGTATCGTCGAATTCGCTCAGGCACTTTCTGCACGTGGCGTAGAGCTGCTTTCTACAGGCGGTACCGCTCGCCTGTTAGCAGATAAAGGTCTGCCGGTAACCGAAGTGTCCGATTACACCGGTTTCCCGGAAATGATGGATGGACGCGTCAAAACCCTGCATCCAAAAGTCCACGGCGGTATTCTTGGCCGTCGCGGTCAGGACGACGCCATTATGGAACAGCATGACATCGCGCCAATCGACATGGTTGTCGTTAACCTCTACCCGTTCGCCCAGACTGTTGCCCGCGAAGGCTGCTCTCTGGAAGATGCCGTAGAGAATATTGATATCGGCGGCCCGACCATGGTGCGCTCCGCAGCCAAGAACCATAAAGATGTGGCCATCGTCGTAAAGAGCAGCGATTACGAAACCATTATTAATGAGATGGATGCCAACGAAGGGTCACTGACGCTTGCAACGCGTTTCGACCTCGCCATCAAAGCCTTCGAACACACCGCCGCGTACGACAGCATGATCGCCAACTACTTCGGCAGCCTGGTACCGGCTTACCACGGTGAAAGCAAAGATCCTTCCGGCCGCTTCCCGCGCACCCTGAACCTGAACTTCATTAAGAAGCAGGATATGCGTTACGGTGAGAACAGCCACCAGCAGGCTGCCTTCTATATAGAAGAAGAGGTAAAAGAAGCCTCTGTTGCGACCGCCCAGCAGGTTCAGGGCAAAGCGCTCTCCTATAACAACATTGCCGACACCGACGCAGCGCTGGAATGCGTGAAAGAGTTCAGCGAACCTGCCTGCGTTATCGTCAAGCACGCGAACCCATGCGGCGTTGCCGTGAGCACCTCCATTCTGGAGGCCTACGATCGCGCCTACAAAACCGACCCGACCTCCGCATTCGGCGGCATTATCGCCTTCAACCGCGAGCTGGATGCCGAAACCGCACAGGCCATCATCTCCCGCCAGTTTGTCGAAGTGATCATCGCGCCATCCGCTTCTGAAGAAGCGCTGAAAATCACCGCGGCGAAACAGAACGTGCGCGTCCTGGTTTGCGGCCAGTGGGCGGAACGCGTTCCGGGCCTGGACTTCAAACGCGTGAACGGCGGCCTGCTGGTACAGGACCGCGATCTGGGTATGGTGACAGAAGCCGACCTGCGCGTGGTGACCAAGCGTCAGCCGAGCGAGCAGGAACTGCGCGACGCGCTGTTCTGCTGGAAGGTCGCGAAGTTCGTTAAATCCAACGCCATCGTCTACGCCAAAGAGAACATGACTATCGGGATAGGCGCAGGCCAGATGAGCCGCGTCTACTCTGCGAAAATCGCGGGTATTAAAGCAGGCGATGAAGGCCTGGAAGTGAAAGGCTCCGCCATGGCTTCTGACGCCTTCTTCCCGTTCCGTGACGGTATCGACGCGGCTGCTGCTGTAGGCATTACCTGCGTGATCCAGCCTGGCGGCTCAATCCGCGACGACGAAGTGATTGCCGCCGCTGACGAACACGGCATTGCGATGATCTTCACCGACATGCGCCACTTCCGCCATTAATTCCCGGAGCAGAAAATGAAAGTATTAGTGATTGGTAACGGCGGACGCGAACACGCTCTGGCGTGGAAAGCGGCTCAGTCTCCGCTGGTGAAAACGGTCTTCGTGGCACCGGGCAACGCCGGTACCGCACTGGAACCCGCACTGCAGAACGTGGCTATCAGCGTGACCGACATTCCGGCGCTGTTGAGCTTTGCCCAAAGCGAGAAAATCGACCTGACCATTGTCGGCCCGGAAGCGCCGCTGGTGATTGGCGTGGTTGATGCGTTTCGCGCTGCAGGCCTGAAAATCTTCGGCCCCACGGAAGGCGCTGCGCAGCTGGAAGGATCTAAAGCCTTCACCAAGGATTTCCTCGCACGTCATCACATCCCGACGGCGGAATATCAGAACTTCACCGAAGTGGAGCCTGCTCTGGCCTACTTACGTGAAAAAGGTGCGCCGATTGTCATCAAGGCCGACGGTCTGGCCGCCGGTAAAGGCGTGATTGTGGCAATGACGCTCGAAGAAGCCGAAGCCGCAGTTCAGGATATGCTGGCGGGCAACGCCTTCGGCGATGCGGGCCACCGCATCGTGATCGAAGAGTTCCTCGATGGCGAAGAGGCGAGCTTTATCGTGATGGTCGACGGCGAGCACGTTCTGCCGATGGCCACCAGCCAGGACCATAAGCGCGTGGGCAATGGTGATTCAGGCCCGAATACCGGCGGGATGGGCGCTTACTCCCCTGCTCCGGTCGTGACTGACGAAGTACACCAGCGCACGATGGATCGCATTATCTGGCCAACCGTGAAAGGAATGGCGGCAGAAGGCAACACCTACACCGGTTTCCTCTATGCGGGTCTGATGATCGACAAGCAGGGCAATCCTAAGGTTATCGAATTCAACTGCCGCTTTGGCGATCCGGAAACTCAGCCAATCATGCTGCGCATGAAATCCGATCTGGTCGATCTGTGTCTGGCGGCCTGCGAAGGCAAGCTGGACGAGAAAACGTCGGAATGGGATGAGCGTGCGTCTCTGGGCGTGGTGATTGCTGCGGGTGGTTACCCTGGCAACTACAACACCGGTGATGAGATCCACGGCTTACCGCTGGAAGAGGTTGAAGGCGCGAAGGTATTCCACGCTGGAACGAAACTGGCTGATGATGACCGCGTACTGACCAACGGCGGACGTGTGCTGTGTGCGACCGCGCTGGGCCATACCGTTGCAGAAGCGCAGAAGCGTGCCTATACGCTGATGGCGGATATCCACTGGAACGGTAGCTTTAGCCGTCAGGATATCGGCTATCGCGCAATTGCGCGTGAGCAGGGCAAGTAATTTCATACCCTCACCCTAACCCTCTCCCACAGGGAGAGGGGATTTACGTCAGAAACTCTTCTCTGTAGGCTGCCAGGTGCAGAAATCTTCGTTCGCCACCAGCAGCAGCTGAGAGCCTTCCGGCGCCTCAAGCCACGCCACACTCACTTCCATTGATGAATGACGCTGACGGCGTTGAATATGTTCGGTCGCCCAGGATTCGAGGTCAGGCTTCATGGTTTGACCTTCGCAGGTCGTGACCGTCCCATCGTCATGCCAGCGCCCCTGGCGCAGCACGACGCGTCCCTGACGCAGCGCATCGCTGGTCTGGCGGATTTGTTCAGCATGATAGCGGTAGAGGGCGATTTGATCGCTGGAAAGCTGCTGTTTTTGACCGCTGACTTCACGCTGCATAAAGCTCAGCTCGCCATGGTCGTCAAAACGCACTTTCACGTGTTCGGGGGTCTTGCTGTAGACGTTCAGTTCAATCAGCGTCAGGTCATCGCCCTGCCAGCGATATTCCGCGGTCGACGTATTCCCGTTATGCCACGGGCTAAAGGCTGAAAGCAGATGAACTTCATCGCCGGAATCTTTGCGCCAGATCCTGACCGCGCCCTGGTTGTCCGCGTAACCGCTGGCGGTAAACGGCGGCAGAGAGGAATCGTGGCTACAGGCTGACAGCAGCAGCATGCCTGCCAGCGCGAGCGTTCCACGCCAGAAAGACAAAAGGGGCGTTGCCGCCCCTTCGCTAAAACTGTTCACTGCCACGCGTCTTACTTAACAGCGTCTTTCAGTGCTTTACCAGAAACAAATGCCGGCACGTTAGCTGCGGCGATTTTGATTTCTTTACCGGTCTGCGGGTTGCGGCCAGTACGCTCAGCGCGGTGGTTCACTTTGAAGGTACCGAAACCAACCAGTTGTACAGCATCACCTTCTTTCAGAGACTCAGTAATAGCAGCCAGGGTAGATTCCAGAGCAGCTTTAGCCTGCACTTTAGACAGATCAGCCTTGTCCGCAATTACATCAATCAGTTGAGTCTTGTTCATAAGTTATCCTTTCAATGTGTTTATCGCTTGCTAAGCATCGAGTGCGACGAAAATGCCAAAAAAGCACTCTCCTGCATACACGCACCGATAGCCACTTTTTTTCGCCCCCCAAATGTAGACCAGACAAGGGTCGAAAGGGAAGAGTCGAGGAGCGACAAAACGGGCGTTATCTCAAGTTTTCTTATCTCATTGGTTAAAAATTATACCAATATTACTCTCGCCGGCCTCACGTAAGTCCGCGCGCAGCCCTTTTATCAGCTCAATATCACGTTCTTCACACTCTGCCAGCAGGCGGAAAATTTCCCACTGAATATCCCATTCTTGCTCAACGGCCGGGTTTGCACGGAGCTCTTCGTCGGTCATTTCGCGTCCTTCCTGGGTCATTTCCAGCATCGCCACGCTAGTGATAGATGCCTTACTGACTTCGATAGCATGTTCCAGCGTTTCGCCGCTCAGACGGGAGTGAAGCAGCTCGCTTAACGCTACGCAGGCATCAATCGCCGGGTAGACGCCATAGAGGTCAAAATCATCCGCAGCCGGAATCGCCTCTTCCAGCTTTTCCAGCTGAGAGTCGAAATTCACCTTCGCGTCTTTCACCGTCAGCGTTTCCCAGATCAGGTCCAGAATTCGGCGATAAAGATGCCCATCGCCAAAGCCCGTTTCCTTGCAGAACGCGGCATAGTTGGGATACATGCGCTCGCACAGGCAAGCCATAAAGGTGACGTGCTGCCAGCTTTCCAGCTTTTCAAGGCGCAGGTGAATCGGGTTTTGTAGCATGATGATCTCTCGAATCGAAAATTAGGCGCAGTTTACCTGAATCATCGCTGAATTTCCTGCCAACGAACAAAAGCCGGACGCGATGAAGCCACGGCGTCTGCCCAGCGCGTCGGCTCCGGCAAGCGGTAGCCCTTCATACAACGCTGCACCCACGCCAGGGCGCTGTCCATGCTTACCCGATGCCCGGTAGCGATAAACAGCGGGTTACAGCGGGCTTTGCTGCGCCAGACCCACGCCAGCTGCTCGCCTTTATGGATGAGCGGCGCCAGCGCGCCCGGCTCCGCGGAAAGCGGTTCAAACGCGCCACACAGGCGTTTCTTGGCGACGCCAATGGTCGGCACATCCACCAGCAGGCCAAAGTGGCTGGCAACGCCTAAACGGCGCGGGTGTGAGATACCGTGTCCATCAACAAACAGCAGGTCAGGTTTTTGCGAGAGCTGCTCCCACGCTGCCAGCAGCGCGGGGTATTCGCGGAAGGAGAGAAAACCGGGGATATAGGGCATGGTGGTGGCGATACGCGCCACCTTGTATTCCACCAGCTCAAGCGAAGGGTACTTCAGGACCACCATCGCCGCTCGCGTTACTTCGCCCCCTTGCTCGAATCCGACGTCTGCTCCGCCAATGTACTGCGGAGGATCCTTATCCAGACGATCCTCGCGGATCACCGATGAAGCCAGTTCGATTTGCTGAGCGCGTAGCGACGCGAGATCCATAACCACTCCTTACTTGTGATACTGGGCAGAAAGCCGATGCACCGCCTCCACAAAGACGCCTGCGTGTTCTGGCGGCACATCCTGATGAATGCCGTGGCCGAGGTTAAAGACGTGGCCTTCACCCTGGCCGAAACCAGACAGTATAGTCGACACTTCTTCTTCAATGCGGGCAGGCTGAGCATAGAGCATGGAGGGATCCATGTTTCCCTGCAGCGCCACTTTGTCACCCACGCGGCGGCGGGCATCGGCGATATCGGTAGTCCAGTCGAGACCCAGCGCGTCGCAGCCGGTTGCTGCCATGGCTTCCAGCCACTGACCGCCACCTTTGGTGAACAGCGTTACCGGCACGCGGCGACCTTCGTTCTCGCGCAGCAGGCCGTCGACAATTTTATGCATGTAGTACAGGGAGAACTGCTGATAATCGCGCCCGGTCAGCACGCCACCCCATGTGTCGAAAATCATGACCGACTGCGCACCCGCTTTAATCTGCGCGTTGAGATAGAGCGTGACGCTCTTCGCCAGCTTATCGAGAAGCGCATGCAGGGCCAGAGGCTCGGCGTACATCATCTTTTTAATCATGGTGAAGGCTTTGCTGCTGCCGCCTTCAACCATATAGGTCGCCAGCGTCCACGGGCTGCCGGAGAAACCAATCAGCGGCACTTCGCCTTTCAGCTCACGGCGAATGGTGCGCACGGCGTTCATCACGTAGCCCAGTTCACCTTCCGGATCGGGGATTGGCAGCTTATCTACATCCGCTTTGCTTTTGATCGGGGAGGTGAAGCGCGGGCCTTCGCCGGTTTCGAAATAGAGCCCAAGGCCCATAGCATCCGGAATAGTCAGAATGTCCGAAAAGAGAATGGCGGCATCCAGCGGGAAGCGGCGCAGCGGCTGGAGCGTGACTTCGCAGGCCAGCTCGGCGTTTTTGCACAGCGACATAAAATCACCCGCCTGCGCGCGCGTGGCTTTGTACTCTGGCAGATAGCGTCCCGCCTGGCGCATCATCCACACCGGGGTGACATCAACGGGCTGGCGCAGCAGCGCACGCAGATAACGATCGTTCTTCAGTTCGGTCATTTTTGCATTTCCTTAAGCGTCATGGCCTCAGTGTAACACTACTCATACTCGGCCCGACACATCGCCACGGTATCTTCTATCAGCCGACGCGCTACGGTGCCCGGTGGGGGTAACAGCGGCAAATCGTCATAGCGATACCAGTTCGCTTCCAGCAGTTCTTTCTGATCGATAACAATCTCCCCGCTGTCGTAGTCGGCCATAAAGGCCGTCATCAGCGACTGCGGGAACGGCCACGGCTGAGAGGTGACGTAGCGCAGGTTTTTGACCTTAATCCCGCTCTCCTCCATCACTTCTCGCGCCACCGCCTGTTCCAGCGTTTCGCCCACCTCGACGAAGCCGGCCAGCACGGTGTGAATGCCGTTGCGATGGCGAGTGTGCTGCGCCAGCAGGATGGAATCCTCCCGGCGGATAGCGACGATAATGCACGGCGCAATCTGGGGATAGTAGCGTTCGCGGCAGTGGCTGCAGAGCATCGCCCACTCGGTTTTGCTCCGGTGCATGGTATGACCGCAGTAGCCGCAGTATTTATGCGAGCGGTAAAACTCCGCCAGCTGCACCCCGCGCCCCGCCAGCTGGAACAGACCCACGTCCAGATCCAACACCTGACGAACCGATCCCATGTCCTGACGGCGAGGCTGCTGGATCAACCACACCGCATCCCCCTGCCATTCGCCGATCTTCAGAGCAGGCAGCCCCACTAGATCGAACGCCTCTGCTGCGCCATAAGGGATCTCTCCGCCAGGAAGCCATAATTTTTGTTCGTGACTGACGATCCACCAACCCAGATCTGATTTTTCAATAATACGATCCATATCTATTGCACTACCTTCGCTTCACTGACATGTTGTTAGCATTGTGGTTACATTTTGGATAAGCAGATTCAATCCTAAACCTTGCGGAGTCGACCATGTTAAACCAGCTGGAAAGCCTGACTGAGCGCGTTAGAGGAAGTAACAAACTGGTGGATCGCTGGCTACACGTGCGCAAGCATCTACTCGTGGCTTATTACAATCTGGTCGGTATTAAGCCTGGCAAAGAATCGTTTATGCGACTGAATGAAAAATCGCTGGATGATTTTTGTCAGGGCCTGGTCGACTATCTGTCCGATGGCCATTTCAATATTTATGAACGTATTATCCGCGAAATGGAAGGGACAACGCCGTATTTAGCGGCCAGCAAACTCTATCCGCTGCTGGAAGCCAACACCCAGCAGATTATGGACTACTACGATTCCACGCTTGAGAACGCCATCGATCACGACAACTATCTTGAGTTCCAGCGGGCGCTTTCCGACCTTGGCGAAGCGCTGGAAGAGCGATTCACGCTGGAAGATAAGCTGATCGCCCTCGCTCTGGATAACAGCCTGGATGTCAGCCACGAAGATAACATCGTGCGCCCTGCTTGAGTTCTTAATCGTTAACGAGTAATTTACAACCATTCGCCCCTCTCACGAGGGGGATTTTTCTTGTCGGAGTGCCCAGTGTGAAAGCACGGGCTGAGACCGTTAATTCGGGATCCGCGGAACCTGATCAGGCTAATACCTGCGAAGGGAACAAGAGTCACACTGCTGTTGTATCGCCCCCGGGCGATCCTCTCTTGCTTCATCCGTCGTCTGACAAGCCATGTCCTTCACTTTTGGAATGAGCTATGTCTACTGCAAAACTGACCCGCCGCGAACAGCGCGCACAGGCCCAACACTTCATTGATACCCTGGAAGGCACCGCTTTCCCGAACTCTAAACGCATCTACATTTCCGGCTCGCAGGCCGATATCCGCGTTCCGATGCGTGAAATCCAGCTTAGCCCGACGCTTATCGGCGGCAGCAAAGATAACCCGCAGTATGAAGACAACGAAGCCGTGCCGGTGTATGACACCTCCGGCCCGTACGGCGATCCCTCTGTGACTATCAACGTCCAGCAGGGTCTGGCAAAGCTGCGCCAGCCGTGGATTGACGCGCGTAACGACTGCGAAGAACTGAGCGTACGTAGCTCTACGTACACCAAAGAACGCCTGGCCGACGACGGTCTGGACGAGCTGCGCTTCGCCGGGCTGCTGACGCCGAAACGCGCCAGAGCGGGCAAACGCGTAACCCAGCTGCACTATGCGCGTCAGGGGATCGTCACGCCGGAGATGGAGTTCATCGCCATCCGTGAAAACATGGGCCGTGAGCGCATCCGCAGTGAAATACTGCGCCACCAGCATCCGGGCGAGGGCTTTGGCGCTCGCCTGCCGGAGAACATCACGCCGGAGTTTGTGCGTGATGAAGTGGCCGCCGGCCGCGCCATTATCCCCGCCAACATCAACCACCCGGAATCCGAGCCGATGATTATCGGCCGCAACTTCCTGGTGAAGGTCAACGCTAACATCGGCAACTCGGCCGTTACCTCCTCCATCGAAGAAGAGGTGGAAAAGCTGGTCTGGTCCACGCGCTGGGGCGCGGACACAGTGATGGACCTCTCCACTGGCCGCTATATTCACGAAACCCGCGAGTGGATCCTGCGTAACAGCCCGGTCCCGATTGGCACCGTCCCGATTTATCAGGCGCTGGAAAAGGTCAACGGTATTGCCGAAGACCTCACCTGGGAAGCCTTCCGCGACACGCTGCTGGAGCAGGCTGAACAGGGCGTGGACTACTTCACCATTCACGCGGGCGTGCTGCTGCGCTACGTGCCGATGACGGCGAAGCGTCTGACCGGTATTGTCTCGCGCGGCGGCTCCATCATGGCGAAGTGGTGCCTCTCCCATCATCAGGAAAATTTCCTCTACGAACACTTCCGCGAGATTTGCGAAATCTGTGCCGCCTACGATGTCTCTCTGTCGCTGGGCGATGGCCTGCGTCCGGGCTCCATTCGCGATGCCAACGATGAGGCGCAGTTTGCCGAGCTGCACACGCTGGGTGAGCTGACCAAAATCGCCTGGGAGTATGACGTGCAGGTGATGATTGAAGGCCCGGGACACGTGCCGATGCAGATGATCCGCCGCAACATGACCGAAGAGCTGGAGCACTGCCACGAAGCGCCGTTCTATACCCTGGGGCCGTTGACCACCGATATTGCGCCAGGCTATGACCACTTCACGTCCGGGATTGGTGCGGCGATGATCGGCTGGTTCGGCTGTGCCATGCTTTGCTACGTGACGCCGAAAGAGCACCTCGGCCTGCCAAACAAAGAGGACGTAAAACAGGGGCTGATTACCTACAAAATTGCCGCCCATGCCGCCGATCTGGCCAAAGGCCATCCGGGCGCGCAAATCCGCGATAACGCCATGTCGAAGGCGCGTTTTGAATTCCGCTGGGAAGACCAGTTCAACCTGGCGCTGGACCCGTTCACTGCCCGCGCCTATCACGATGAGACCCTGCCGCAGGAATCGGGCAAAGTCGCACACTTCTGCTCCATGTGCGGACCGAAATTCTGCTCGATGAAAATCAGCCAGGAGGTGCGCGACTACGCCGCAGCGCAAACCATTGAAGTGGGGATGGCGGACATGTCTGAAACCTTCCGCGCGAAAGGTGGCGAAATCTACCTCAAAAAAGAGGAGGCGTAATGTACCAGCCCGATTTCCCGCCCGTTCCCTACCGTTTAGGACTCTATCCGGTGGTGGACAGCGTAGCGTGGATCGAACGCCTGCTGGAGGCTGGCGTTCGCACAATCCAGCTGCGCATCAAGGATAAACGCGATGACGAAGTGGAAGCTGATGTCGTCGCCGCCATTGCGCTGGGGCGTAGGTATAACGCCCGTTTGTTTATCAACGACTACTGGCGACTGGCCGTTAAGCACCAGGCCTACGGCGTGCATCTGGGCCAGGAGGACTTAGAAACAACGAACCTGAGCGCTATCCGCGAAGCCGGATTACGGCTGGGGGTGTCAACACACGACGACATGGAGATCGACGTGGCGCTGGCAGCCCGCCCCTCTTACATCGCACTGGGCCACGTTTTCCCGACGCAGACCAAGCAGATGCCCTCCGCACCGCAGGGACTGACGCAGCTGGCAAGTCACGTCAAACGTCTTACCGATTACCCCACCGTCGCCATCGGTGGCATTAGCCTGGAACGGGCACCGTCCGTGCTGGAGACGGGCGTCGGCAGCATCGCCGTCGTCAGCGCCATCACGCAGGCCGCAGACTGCCAGTCTGCCACTCAACAGCTGTTACAGCTGGCAGGAGCTGGCGATGAACGATCGTGATTTTATGCGCTACAGCCGTCAGATCCTGCTGGAGGATATCGCCATCGACGGGCAGCAAAAACTGCTCGCCAGCCGGGTGCTGATTGTTGGTCTGGGCGGATTAGGCGCACCTGCGGCGCTGTATCTGGCAGGTGCCGGTATCGGCACGCTGGTGCTTGCCGACGACGACGAGGTACATCTCAGCAACCTGCAGCGGCAAATTCTTTTCACCATGGAAGATATCGACCAGCCTAAAGCGCAGATCACCCGGCAGCGGCTGAACCAGCTTAACCCGGACATCGAGCTGATTGCACTGCAGGAGCGGCTCGGTGGTGAACGCCTGCAGCGTGAAGTTGCCCTTGCCGACGTGGTGCTGGACTGCACGGACAATATGGCGACGCGTCAGGCGATTAACGCCGTCTGTGTGGCACATAACACGCCGCTTATCACCGCCAGCGCGGTCGGTTTCGGGGGACAGATGATGGTCCTGACGCCCCCGTGGGCGCAGGGCTGCTATCGCTGCCTGTGGCCGGACGATGCCGAGCCAGAGCGTAACTGCCGCACCGCAGGCATTCTCGGTCCAGTCGTTGGTGTGATGGGCACGCTGCAGGCACTGGAGGCCATCAAGCTGCTCAGCGGCATGGAGACGGAACGTAATACGCTGCGGCTGTTTGATGCGCGCTCAAGCGGTTGGCGTCACCTGGCCTTGCACCGCGCCAGCGGCTGCCCGGTATGCGGAGGCCGCGATGCGCATTCTGTTTAACGATGAGCCCATGAAGTGCGATGACGGACTTACCGTTGCCGTGCTGCTCGAAAGGCTACGCCAGCTCAAGCCGGGAACGGCGCTGGCGCTCAATCAACAGATCCTGCCGCGCGAGCAGTGGGAACATCAGCAGGTCAATGAAGGCGACCAGATCCTGCTGTTTCAGGTCATCGCAGGAGGCTGAGATGTTACGTATTGCCGATAAAGTTTTTGATTCGCATCTGTTTACAGGAACCGGAAAATTCGCCTCGCCGCAGCTGATGGTGGATGCCATTCGTGAAAGCGGCAGCCAGCTGGTGACGCTGGCGCTCAAGCGCGTGGATCTGCGCCACCACAGCGACGCTATTCTGGCTCCTTTACTGGAAGCGGGCGTCACGCTGCTGCCCAACACCTCCGGCGCGAAAACGGCCGAAGAGGCGATTTTCGCCGCACAGCTGGCCCGGGAAGCGCTCGGCACGCGCTGGCTGAAGCTGGAAATACATCCGGATGCCCGCTGGCTGCTGCCTGACCCTATCGAAACGCTGAGGGCCGCTGAAAAGCTGGTGCAGCAAGGGTTTACCGTCCTGCCTTACTGCGGCGCCGACCCGGTCCTGTGTAAACGGCTGGAAGAGGTCGGCTGCGCCGCCGTCATGCCGCTGGGAGCCCCCATCGGCTCCAACCAGGGGCTGGAAACCCGGGCGATGCTGGAGATCATCATCGAGCAAGCCAACGTACCGGTAGTGGTGGATGCGGGTATTGGCGTGCCGAGCCATGCCGCGCAGGCGCTGGAGATGGGTGCCGACGCGGTGCTGGTGAACACGGCTATCGCGGTTGCCGACGATCCGGTCATGATGGCGCGTGCGTTCCGCATGGCCGTTGAGGCCGGCTTGCTGGCAAGGGTTTCCGGCCCCGGCTCGCGCAGTTTTCAGGCGCAGGCCACCAGCCCGTTGACCGGTTTCCTGGAGGCAATCTCATGAGCACGTTTACCGAGCGCTGGCGGGAGCTAAACTGGGACGACATTGCCCTGCGCATCAACAGCAAGACGGCTGCCGACGTGGAGCGCGCGCTGCATGCCCGTCATCTGACCCGCGAGGATCTGATGGCCCTGCTCTCTCCGGCGGCCAGCGCTTACCTCGAACCGATGGCCCAGCGAGCCCAGAGGCTTACCCGTCAGCGCTTTGGCAACACGGTGAGCTTCTACGTCCCGCTCTATCTCTCAAACCTGTGCGCCAATGACTGCACCTACTGCGGTTTCTCCATGAGCAACCGCATCAAGAGAAAAACGCTCGATGAGGATGAGATTGCCCACGAGTGTGCGGCCATACGTGAGATGGGCTTTGAGCATCTTCTGCTGGTTACGGGCGAACATCAGGGAAAGGTGGGAATGGACTATTTTCGTCAGCATCTTCCCGCCATTCGTCGTCAGTTTGCGTCTTTGCAGATGGAGGTGCAGCCCCTGTCTCAGGATGAGTACGCGGAGCTAAAAACGCTCGGGCTGGACGGGGTGATGGTCTATCAGGAAACCTATCACGAGGCGACGTACGCCCGGCACCACCTGAAGGGCAAGAAACAAGACTTCTTTTTCCGGCTGGAAACGCCGGACAGGCTGGGTCGCGCGGGCATCGACAAAATCGGTCTGGGCGCGCTGATCGGGCTCTCCGACAGCTGGCGGGTGGATTGCTACATGGTGGCGGAACATCTGCTGTGGCTCCAGCAGCACTACTGGCAGAGCCGTTATTCCATCTCTTTCCCCCGCCTGCGGCCTTGCGCGGGAGGGATTGAACCAGCCTCGCTGATGGACGAACGCCAGCTGGTGCAGACCATCTGCGCATTTCGCCTGCTTGCCCCGGAGGTTGAGTTATCCCTCTCAACGCGCGAGTCCCCGGCGTTTCGCGATCGCGTGATCCCGCTTGCGATTAACAACGTCAGCGCGTTTTCCAAAACGCAGCCTGGCGGCTACGCCGACGATCGTCCGGAGCTGGAGCAGTTTGTCCCGCACGATGGACGGCGTCCGGAAGCGGTCGCCGCAGCCCTGACGGCACAGGGCCTTCAGCCCGTCTGGAAAGACTGGGACAGCTGGCTGGGAAGATCCTCGCAATAACGTTGCAACGCACCGCAACGCGGTAAAAAATTGTCGAGGGTCTACGAGAAGTCACCACCGGATGATTGCCAGCACTCGTCCGGTTTTTTATTGTCACAGCGTTAGCAACGGATGCTGACCAGGGCGAAAAGCTTCTTCCTCGTTTCGCCCTGCCTCTGATTTATTGCACAAACAGCGACTGCCCATTTAATAAGTATTTTCTTAGCAATCCTTAAGATGAATCATCACGTCAGAAAGCGTATTCCGTATAATTCACCGCTAACCGCAGGACAGCGACTATGCTGAGAGGATATCGGCAGACGAAAAGCATTCACCATCAGGAACGATGTACAGCTCATGGCACTTCACAGCAAAAAGCTCTCTTTTACCCGGCCAATTACGCTCAGCTTCGCGGGGATCCTCTGCAGTTTTGCGGTGATCGCGATCGCCGTGACACTTTCACAGAGAAAGGATTTTCTTGAGGATTATCATAAGATCAATAGCAATTTCACGCATAACCTGGCGGTGAACTACACCGAGTCTATCCTGCGTGAAAACGACTATATCCTTGGCCGCTCTGCCATGTATTTTGCGCGCAACGACAGGCTTAACGAGACGCTCAACGTCAACCCGACCCAGGGGCTGCAGATGATGATGCATTTGCAGAACCTGATGCCGACCGTGTCCTCCATCTCGCTGGCCGACACGCAGGGGCATTATCTCCGCGCACCGGAAGTGCTCCCTACTGAGAAGAGTAAAACCTTCGATCCCCGGACGCGGCCATGGTTTATCGCCCAGGCGGAAGCCAGCATCTTCAGCCACTATACCCGTCCCTATATGGACTACTTTACCGGTCATCCGACGGTCACGCTTTATAAACCCTTGATTTCTCCTGAAGGCAGACTGAAGGGAACGATCGCGTTTCATCTCGATTTGACCTCAATGGGCTACACCCTGCGTCAGATGGTGGCGCCCGTTCAGGGGGAATTCTTTGTCGTCGAACGCGACGGTGCCGTCGTGCTGCACCCTGATACTGGCGCGCTCTTCAAACAGTACGTGAGCGAAGCGCTGATGGACAAAATGACCAGCGGCGAAGGTCATCTCTACGACAAGAAAAACAACGCCTGGTATTACTATTACTCGTTTACCAACCCGGACTGGTTTGTCATATACCGGGTATCGGGCGCGACGCTCACCGATATTACCCGCCACGAAACGACGATCGTTGGCTGGGGGTTCGCGCTGGCGGCCATCATCATCATTCTCTTCGGCTTATACCTCCGCCACGCCTCGCGTAGCGTGTTGATGCACATTATCAATGCCATCAAAACCGGTGATGTCAGCGAGGCTCCACGTCTTGAAGCGATGCTGAGCCACACCATTCAGTCCAATAAAGAACGCGAGATGGCGTATGTGCGCCAGGCAACTCACGATGCGCTGACGGGCTGTAAAAATCGTCGTGCGTTCGATAGCGACGTCGCGGAGCTAATGAATGCCCAACAGCCTTTCGCGATGGCGCTGGTGGATATTGATAACTTCAAATCGATTAACGACACGCTTGGCCACCTGACCGGTGATATCGTCCTGCGCAACGTCGCCCGCGAAGGGATCCAGATAATGCAGCCACATCATGTCTCGGTTTACCGTTACGGTGGAGAAGAGTTCGCGGTGGTTTTCCTGGCTGAGCAGATTCCTTCCGCGCTCTCATTGCTGGAAGCGTGGCGTACCGCCGTTGAAAAACGCGTCTGGCGTGAAGAGAACCTGCGGGTGACGTTCAGCGGCGGCCTTGGAGAGTGGCATTTCGAACCGCTGGAGCAGTTTGTGGGAAGCGTTGATAACGCCCTCTATAGCGCGAAGCAGCAGGGAAAAAACCGCATTATCCGCACGTCCATCAGCTAACCCGCCCTCTTGCACCCTGCCCGTTTCGACGGGCCGGGCACGCGCTAATACAAAATTGTAACCGGTTTCAGAAAATCATCGGTTTCTTTGTGATGCCTGACACACAATCGCGGTAAAGCGGTTGTTGAAGCGTTCTGCACGGGATAATTATCAGTAAACACATGTAGATCGAGGCTGATTATGAAGAACATCGTTTTATGCTGTGCAGCGGGAATGTCAACCAGCATGCTGGTGCAACGTATGAAAGACGCCGCACAGAAAAAAGGGGTTGAAGTCACCATTAAAGCCGTTCCGGTTGCGGAGTTTAAAGACAACATCGCGACGGCCGACATCGTATTGCTGGGGCCACAGGTTAAATACGAGCAGGCGAAACTACAGGCACAGGCCGACCCGCTGGGTAAAAAGGTCGCGGTGATCGACATGATGGATTACGGCATGATGAAAGGCGATGCCGTACTGGAAAAAGCGCTCAAACTTCTGGAGTAACCCGTGGAAGATTTAGAAACAACGATCATGGAACTGCTGGTCAACGCGGGTGCGGCGCGCAGTGCTGCCCTCACCGCGTTACAGCTGGCGCGTAAAGGTGACTTTACCGAAGCCGAAAAGGCGATGGAAGAATCGCGCGAATATGTGAAACATGCCCACACCATACAGACGCAGCTCATTGGGCTTGATGAAGGCACCGGAAAACTTCCGGTTAACCTGATTACCGTTCACTCCCAGGATCACCTGATGAACGCGATGGTCATTCAGGACCTGGCGGGCGATATGATTGAACTTTATCGACGGATCCCGTTGGTAAACTAATAACATACAGATGTAAAAAAACCCGCCGAGGCGGGTTTTTTATTAGCGGACTCAACGATTACTCGTTGTCGGAACCACCCAGACCTGCGTTCAGCAGTTCTGCCAGGCTCGCGGATGCATCTTCAGCAGTCACCTGCGGTGCAGCTGGCAGTTCGCCTGCAGCACGACGACGCATACGATCCTGGTGGTACGCATAACCGGTACCCGCCGGGATCAGACGACCCACGATGACGTTCTCTTTCAGACCGCGCAGTTCATCACGTTTACCTGCAACAGCGGCTTCGGTCAGGACACGCGTGGTTTCCTGGAACGATGCTGCAGAGATGAAGGACTCGGTTGCCAGAGACGCTTTGGTGATACCCAGCAGATCGCGCGAGAAGGTCGCACCGATTTTGCCGTTCGCTTCCAGTTCGCGGTTAGCGATCTTGACGCGAGAGTATTCAACCTGTTCGCCTTCCAGGAACTCGGAGCTGCCCGCGTTTTCGATGGTTGCTTTACGCAGCATCTGACGAACGATAACTTCGATGTGCTTATCGTTAATCTTAACGCCCTGCAGACGATAAACGTCCTGTACTTCGTTGGTGATGTAACGCGTTACCGCGTGTACGCCACGAAGACGCAGAATGTCGTGCGGTGCTTCTGGACCATCGGACACCACGTCACCACGTTCTACACGTTCACCTTCGAACACGTTGAGCTGACGCCACTTAGGAATCATCTCTTCGTACGGCTCGCTGCCATCTACTGGGGTGATAACCAGACGGCGTTTACCTTTGGTCTCTTTACCGAAGGAGATGATACCGCTGATTTCAGCCAGGATTGCAGGCTCTTTCGGACGACGTGCTTCGAACAGGTCAGCAACGCGTGGCAGACCACCGGTGATGTCCTTGGTACCACTGGATTCCTGAGGAATACGCGCCAGAGCATCACCCGCACCGATCTGAATACCATCTTCCAGCTGAACGATCGCTTTACCCGGCAGGAAGTACTGCGCAGGCATGTCGGTACCCGGGATCAGAACGTCGTTCCCCTGAGCATCAACGATTTTCAGTGCAGGACGCAGGTCTTTACCACCCGCAGTACGCTCTGCAGAATCCAGAACCACCAGAGAAGACAGACCGGTCAGCTCGTCGGTCTGACGAGTAATGGTCTGGCCGTCGATCATGTCAGTGAAGCGGATGAAACCACTCACTTCGGTGATAACCGGCATGGTGTGTGGATCCCAGTTTGCTACGGTTTCACCGCCGGCAACCTGCTCGCCATCACCTTTCGCCATAACAGCACCGTAAGGCACTTTATAGCTCTCTTTGGTACGACCGAATTCGTCGATCAGCTTCAGCTCGGTGTTACGAGAGGTCACAACCAGCTTGCCAGCGGAGTTAACAACAGACTTCGCGTTGCTGAGCTTGATGCTACCTTTGTTTTTCACCTGGATGCTGGATTCAGCAGCCGCACGAGATGCCGCACCACCGATGTGGAACGTACGCATCGTCAGCTGTGTACCCGGCTCACCGATGGACTGTGCCGCGATAACGCCGATAGCTTCACCTTTGTTGATGATGTGGCCACGCGCCAGGTCACGACCATAGCAGTGCGCACATACACCAAAGTCGGTGTCACAAGATACAACGGAACGTACTTTTACGGAGTCAACAGAGTTCGCTTCCAGCAGGTCACACCAGTGCTCGTGCAGCAGCGTGTTGCGTGGAACCAGAATGTCTGCAGTACCCGGCTTCAGAATATCTTCCGCGGTTACACGACCCAGTACGCGATCGCGCAGTGGCTCTTTAACATCACCACCCTCGATAACCGGGGTCATGGTGATACCTTCGAGGGTGCCACAATCGTCTTCGGTCACAACCAGATCCTGCGCAACGTCAACCAGACGACGCGTCAGATAACCGGAGTTCGCTGTCTTCAGTGCGGTATCCGCCAGACCTTTACGCGCACCGTGCGTGGAGATGAAGTACTGGAGTACGTTCAGACCTTCACGGAAGTTCGCGGTGATTGGCGTTTCGATGATGGAGCCATCTGGCTTCGCCATCAGACCACGCATACCTG
Organism: Enterobacter genomosp. O; assembly: GCF_001022965.1. Classification (GTDB taxonomy): domain Bacteria; phylum Pseudomonadota; class Gammaproteobacteria; order Enterobacterales; family Enterobacteriaceae; genus Enterobacter; species Enterobacter cloacae_L. The sequence continues at coordinate 10,441 of NZ_LECZ01000005.1, read as the reverse complement.
CCAGCTGACGAATCTGTGCTGCGGAACCACGCGCACCGGAGTCGGCCATCATGTAGATGCTGTTGAAGGAAACCTGCTGCTCTTCTACGCCGTCACGGTTAATCACGGTTTCGGTCTGCAGGTTATCCATCATCGCTTTGGATACACGATCGTTCGCCGCTGCCCAGATATCGATAACTTTGTTATAGCGTTCGCCCGCGGTAACCAGACCAGACTGGAACTGCTCCTGGATCTCAGCAACTTCGGCTTCCGCTTCAGAGATGATCTCGTGTTTCTTCTCTGGGATGACCATGTCATCGATACCAACAGATGCACCTGAACGCGCTGCATAAGCAAAGCCGGTGTACATTGTCTGGTCAGCGAAGATAACGGTCGGCTTCAGGCCCAGAATGCGGTAACAGGTGTTCAGCATTTTGGAGATAGCCTTCTTGCCCAGCGCCTGGTTGACGATGGAGAAAGGCAGACCTTTCGGTACGATCATCCACAGAATGGCACGGCCAACGGTCGTGTCTTTCAGGCTGGTTTTCGCAACGAATTCGCCGTTAGCATCTTTTTCGTATTCGGTGATACGCACTTTAACGCGCGCATGCAGAGAGGCCAGGCCAGCGCGATAAATACGCTCAGCTTCTTTCGGGCCAGTCAGCACCATGCCTTCGCCTTTGGCGTTAACACAGTCACGGGTCATGTAGTACAGACCCAATACAACGTCCTGAGAAGGAACGATAATTGGTTCACCGTTCGCTGGAGACAGGATGTTGTTGGTAGACATCATCAGCGCACGCGCTTCGAGCTGGGCTTCCAGCGTCAGCGGTACGTGAACAGCCATCTGGTCACCATCGAAGTCGGCGTTATATGCCGCACAAACCAGCGGGTGCAGCTGGATAGCTTTACCTTCGATCAGGACTGGCTCAAATGCCTGGATACCCAGACGGTGCAGGGTTGGTGCACGGTTCAGCAGTACCGGGTGTTCGCGGATAACTTCGTCCAGGATATCCCAAACGACAGCTTCTTCACGCTCAACCATTTTCTTAGCGGCTTTGATGGTGGTGGCCAGGCCACGCAGTTCCAGCTTGCCGTAGATGAACGGTTTGAACAGCTCCAGTGCCATTTTCTTCGGCAGACCGCACTGATGCAGACGCAGGTATGGACCTACGGTGATTACAGAACGACCGGAGTAGTCAACACGCTTACCGAGCAGGTTCTGACGGAAACGACCCTGCTTACCTTTGATCATGTCGGCCAAAGATTTCAGAGGACGTTTGTTAGAACCGGTGATCGCACGACCACGACGACCGTTATCCAGCAGGGCATCTACCGCTTCCTGCAGCATACGTTTTTCGTTGCGTACGATGATGTCCGGCGCAGCCAGATCCAGCAGACGTTTCAGACGGTTGTTACGGTTGATAACGCGACGATACAGATCGTTCAGATCGGACGTTGCGAAACGACCACCATCCAGCGGAACCAGCGGACGCAGATCTGGCGGCAGAACCGGCAGAACGGTCAGGATCATCCACTCTGGTTTGTTACCAGACTGAACGAACGCTTCCAGCAGTTTGATACGCTTGGTCAGCTTTTTACGCTTAGTTTCGGAGTTAGTTTCGTTCAGCTCTTCACGCAGCTGCTCGCACTCTTGCTCCAGGTCCATGCTCTTAAGCAGGGCCTGAATAGCTTCCGCACCCATCTTCGCGTCGAATTCGTCACCGAACTCTTCCAGCGCGTCCAGATACTGCTCTTCAGTCAGAATCTGGTGACGTTCCAGGTTCGTCATCCCGCCTTCGATAACCACATAAGATTCGAAGTACAGAACACGTTCGATATCGCGCAGCGGCATATCCAGCAGCAGACCGATACGGGACGGCAGAGATTTCAGGAACCAGATGTGAGCAGTCGGAGACGCCAGTTCGATGTGGCCCATGCGCTCACGACGCACTTTAGTCTGGGTCACTTCAACGCCGCACTTCTCACAGATCACACCACGGTGTTTCAGGCGCTTGTACTTACCGCACAGGCACTCGTAATCTTTTACTGGCCCGAAAATACGCGCACAGAAAAGGCCGTCACGCTCAGGTTTGAACGTACGGTAGTTGATGGTTTCCGGCTTTTTAACTTCACCGAAAGACCATGAACGGATCATGTCTGGCGAAGCCAGAGCAATTTTGATCGCATCAAACTCTTCGGTTTTAGTCTGCGCTTTCAGAAACTTTAATAAATCTTTCACGGATTTGCTCCCGTCGGAGTTAGCACAATCTGGTGCCGGGGGTTAACCCGGCACCAGTGACCTGTTTGAGCGAGAATTACTCGTCTTCCAGTTCGATGTTGATACCCAGCGAACGAATCTCTTTCAACAGTACGTTGAAGGATTCAGGCATGCCCGGTTCCATCTGATGGTTGCCGTCCACGATGTTCTTATACATCTTGGTACGACCGTTCACGTCATCAGACTTAACGGTGAGCATTTCCTGCAGGGTGTATGCCGCGCCGTATGCTTCCAGCGCCCACACTTCCATCTCCCCGAAGCGCTGACCACCGAACTGTGCCTTACCACCCAGCGGCTGCTGAGTAACCAGGCTGTAAGAACCGGTAGAACGAGCGTGCATCTTGTCGTCGACCAAGTGGTTCAGTTTCAGCATGTACATGTAACCTACGGTTACCGGACGCTCGAACTGTTCACCGGTACGGCCGTCAAACAGCGTAATCTGACCAGACGTTGGCAGCCCACCCAGTTGCAGCAGCTCTTTAATTTCAGCTTCTTTCGCACCATCGAATACTGGCGTTGCGATTGGCATACCTTTTTTCAGGTTCTCAGCCAGGCGCAGCACTTCTTCATCGCTGAAGGTGTTCAGGTCGACTTTCTGACGCACATCGGTACCCAGATCGTAGGCACGCTGGATGAATTCGCGCAGTTTCGCGACTTCTTCCTGCTGCTTCAGCATGGCGTTAATCTTGTCGCCGATACCTTTCGCAGCCATACCCAGGTGGGTTTCCAGAATCTGACCGATGTTCATACGAGACGGTACGCCCAGTGGGTTCAGTACGATATCTACCGGCGTACCGTTAGCATCGTGCGGCATATCTTCGATCGGGTTGATCTTAGAGATAACACCCTTGTTACCGTGACGACCTGCCATCTTATCACCAGGCTGGATCTGACGTTTAACAGCCAGATACACCTTAACAATCTTCAGCACGCCTGGTGCCAGATCGTCGCCCTGAGTGATTTTACGGCGTTTCGCTTCGAGTTTTTTCTCGAACTCGTGTTTCAGTTCGTCATACTGCTCAGCCAGTTGTTCCAGCTGATTCTGTTTCTCTTCGTCGGTCAGGCCCAGTTCCAGCCAGCGATCGCGTGGCAGTTTGTCGAGCTTCTCAGCTTCAACGCCACCGGCAACCAGCACCGCATAGATACGGCTGAACAGACCCGCTTCGAGGATCTGCAGTTCTTCAGACAGGTCTTTCTTAGCCTGTTTGAGCTGCATCTCTTCGATTTCCAGCGCACGTTTATCTTTTTCAACGCCGTCACGGGTGAAGACCTGAACGTCGATAACCGTACCGGAAACACCGTTAGGTACGCGCAGAGAAGAATCTTTAACGTCAGACGCTTTCTCACCGAAGATGGCACGCAGCAGTTTCTCTTCTGGCGTCAGCTGGGTTTCACCTTTCGGTGTTACCTTACCAACCAGAATGTCGCCGCCGGTCACTTCCGCACCGATATAAACGATACCGGATTCATCCAGTTTGGAGAGCGCAGCTTCACCCACGTTAGGGATGTCAGCGGTGATCTCTTCTGGCCCCAGCTTGGTGTCACGGGACACACATGCCAGTTCCTGAATGTGGATGGTGGTGAAACGATCTTCCTGAACCACACGCTCGGAGACGAGGATGGAATCTTCGAAGTTGTAACCGTTCCACGGCATGAACGCTACGCGCATGTTCTGACCAAGCGCCAGTTCACCGAGGTCGGTGGACGGACCGTCTGCCAGCACGTCGCCGCGCTCAACTGGCTCACCCAGAGACACACATGGCATCTGGTTGATACAGGTGTTCTGGTTAGAACGGGTGTATTTGGTCAGGTTATAAATGTCGATACCTGCTTCGCCCGGGTACATCTCGTCTTCGTTAACTTTGATAACGATACGGGAGGCATCCACGTACTGAACAGTACCGCCACGTTTAGCAACCGCAGTAACACCGGAGTCAACGGCAACAGCACGTTCCATACCGGTACCAACCAGCGGCTTATCAGCGCGCAGAGTTGGAACGGCCTGACGTTGCATGTTCGCACCCATCAATGCACGGTTGGCGTCATCGTGTTCCAGGAACGGGATCAGGGACGCACCGACAGAAACCACCTGCTGGGTGGAAACGTCCATGTAGTCAACCTGATCGCGGCTGAACAAGCTTGATTCGCCTTTGCTACGGCAGGTAACCAGATCTTCTACAAAGTGGCCTTCGTCATCCAGGTTGGAGTTCGCCTGAGCGATAACGTAGTTGCCTTCTTCGATAGCAGACAGGTAGTGAATTTCGTCGGTTACAACACCGTCAGTCACTTTACGATACGGGGTCTCAAGGAAACCGTATTCGTTTGTCTGTGCGTACACGGACAGGGAGTTGATCAGACCGATGTTTGGACCTTCAGGCGTTTCGATAGGACATACGCGACCATAGTGCGTCGGGTGTACGTCTCGAACTTCGAAGCCTGCACGTTCACGGGTCAAACCGCCTGGGCCGAGTGCAGAGATACGACGCTTGTGCGTAATCTCAGACAGCGGGTTGTTCTGGTCCATGAACTGAGACAGCTGGCTGGAACCGAAGAACTCTTTCACTGCTGCAGAAATCGGCTTGGCGTTGATCATATCCTGAGGCATCAGGGTGTCCAGATCGCCCAGAGACAGACGCTCCTTCACCGCACGCTCTACACGTACCAGGCCAACGCGGAACTGGTTTTCCGCCATTTCGCCTACGGAACGGATACGACGGTTGCCGAGGTGGTCGATATCGTCCACTTCGCCTTTACCGTTACGGATATCGATGAGCTTCTTCATCACTTCGATGATGTCGTCTTTGCTCAGGATACCGGAACCTTCGATCTCATCACGCAGCAGAGAACGGTTGAACTTCATACGACCAACCGCAGACAGATCGTAGCGGTCTTCAGAGAAGAACAGGTTCTCGAACAGGCTTTCAGCCGCTTCGCGAGTTGGTGGCTCACCAGGACGCATCATGCGGTAGATTTCAACCAGCGCACTCAGACGATCGGTCGTTGGGTCGACGCGGATAGTCTCAGAGATATAAGGACCGTGGTCCAGATCGTTGGTGAACAGCGTTTCGATACGTTTGTGGCCAGACTGGCTCAGCTTAGCCAGCAGATCCAGGCTCAGCTCCATGTTCGCCGGGCAGATCAGCTCGCCAGTTGATTCATCAACGTAATCTTTCGCGGCTACTTTTCCTGCAATGTATTCAACCGGAACTTCGATGTGTTTGATATCATCTTTTTCCAGCTGACGGATGTGACGCGCAGTGATACGGCGACCTTTTTCCACATACACTTTGCCGTCGGCTTCGATGTCGAACGACGCGGTCTCACCACGCAGACGTTCCGGCACCAGCTCCATCTGCAGCTTGTTGTCGCGGATTTCAAAGATCACTTTCTCAAAGAACAGGTCCAGGATCTGCTCAGTGGTATATTGCAGCGCACGCAGAATGATGGTTGCAGGCAGTTTGCGACGACGGTCGATACGGACAAACAGGTTGTCTTTTGGATCGAACTCGAAGTCCAGCCATGAACCACGGTAAGGAATGATGCGCGCGTTATACAGTACTTTACCGGAAGAGTGTGTTTTACCTTTATCGCTGTCGAAGAAGACGCCCGGGCTACGATGCAGCTGGGAAACGATAACACGCTCAGTACCGTTGATAACGAAAGTACCGTTGTCTGTCATGAGTGGAATTTCACCCATGTAGACTTCTTGTTCTTTAATGTCTTTTACGGTGCCTTCTGGCGCTTCGCGCTCGTAGATCACCAGACGCAGTTTTACGCGCAGCGGTGCGGAATAGGTCACGCCACGGATCTGACATTCCTGAACGTCAAACACCGGCTCGCCAAGGCGATAGCTGACGTACTGCAGCTCGGAATTACCGCTGTAGCTCTGAATCGGGAACACGGAACGGAAGGCTGCTTCCAGACCGTACTGCCCTTCAGGATCTTGCTCGATAAACTTCTGGAACGAGTCAAGCTGGATAGAAAGGAGATATGGAATGTCCAGAACTTGTGGACGTTTACCAAAATCCTTACGAATACGTTTTTTCTCGGTATAGGAGTAAACCATAGGGTTCCTCAGCTCGCTGACAAGTCGACCCATCTGTCCGACGAAGGGACAGTTTGTGCAACACCATTTTGTGGACCGGAAAATTGAATACTTTCCGCAATACCTGTTGCTATCACGCTTAAACCATTTCGTCGCGATTTACACAGAGCGAGCACCCTGTCGCAATATATTAAGTCGTCGATAGAAACATGCATTGTCAGGACAATCAGCAGTCAAACAGTGTGAAATGCTACTGATGCCTTACAGCGCAAAAAGGCTGGTGACTAAAAAGTCACCAGCCATCAGCCTAATTACTTAGGCTGCAACCAGAAAAGTTGGCTTATTTAACTTCAACTTCAGCGCCAGCTTCTTCCAGAGATTTTTTCAGTGCTTCTGCGTCGTCTTTGCTCACGCCTTCTTTCAGCGCAGCTGGAGCAGATTCTACCAGGTCTTTAGCTTCTTTCAGACCCAGGCCAGTTGCGCCACGTACTGCTTTGATAACAGCAACTTTGTTAGCGCCAGCAGCTTTCAGAATTACGTCGAATTCAGTTTTTTCTTCAGCAGCTTCAGCCGGGCCAGCAGCTACAGCTACAGCAGCAGCAGCAGAAACACCGAATTTTTCTTCCATTGCAGAAATCAGTTCTACAACGTCCATTACGGACATAGCTGCAACTGCTTCAATGATTTGATCTTTAGTGATAGACATTTAAATTGTTCCTGAAAATCAGAATAAGTTTATACGTAAGCGAATGCTTTATAAAGATAACTGCGATTAAGCAGCTTCTTTCGCATCGCGAACAGCAGCCAGAGTGCGAACCAGTTTGCCAGCCGAAGCTTCTTTCATGGTTGCCATCAGGCGTGCAATTGCTTCTTCGTAGGTCGGCAGGGTTGCCAGGCGATCGATTTGCGATGCCGGGATCAACTCACCTTCAAAGGCTGCAGCTTTGACCTCAAATTTTGCATTCGCTTTCGCGAACTCTTTGAACAGACGAGCAGCAGCGCCCGGGTGTTCCATAGAGTATGCAATCAGGGTCGGACCAACAAACGTGTCTTTCAGGCACTCGAACTGAGTACCTTCAACTACGCGACGCAGCAGGGTGTTACGAACAACACGCATGTATACGCCAGCTTCACGACCTGCTTTACGCAGTTCAGTCATTTTGTCTACAGTAACGCCACGGGAATCCGCAACTACTGCAGACAGCGCGCCTTTGGCTACTTCGCTGACTTCAGCAACAATCGCTTGTTTGTCTTGAAGATTTAAAGCCATTAGCTTTGCTCCTGGATGTTTGCCGGAACTCATGTTCCGGAACTCACTTCACTCAACCCAACGGGAAGAGCGTCTTAATACGGTGAGCAGAAACAAGCCAGAGTATCCAAAAATAATCTTAGCGTTCTGTCACCGTCTACGCAGGGGATTAAGTCTCTTGCGAAACACCTGCGGTCTTCGACGGAGGCCTGGATTAGGCCAGGCTCCAACGAACAAATCTTTTAGCCGCTAACTTTTGTTAGCAAACGTGGGGGTAAGATTGTAGACAAAATCACCGCCCACGTAAAGGCATTAGTTTGCAGCAGCGCTCAGGCCAGCCTGGTCAACTGCAACACCTGCACCCATGGTGGTGGAGATGCTAACTTTCTTGATGTACACGCCTTTCGCCTGAGTTGGTTTTGCTTTTTTCAGCGCAACCAGCAGAGCTTCCAGGTTTTCTTTCAGTTTGTCAGCGTCAAAGTCCACTTTACCGATGGTGGTGTGGATGATGCCGTTTTTGTCGTTACGATAACGAACCTGACCTGCTTTAGCGTTCTTAACCGCTTCAGCAACGTTAGGAGTTACAGTACCTACTTTCGGGTTAGGCATCAGGCCGCGTGGACCCAGAACCTGGCCCAGCTGGCCAACAACGCGCATTGCATCTGGAGAAGCAATAACAACGTCAAAGTTCATTTCGCCTTTCTTGATCTGATCAGCCAGATCTTCCATACCTACCAGTTCAGCGCCGGCAGCTTTAGCAGCTTCAGCGTTTGCACCCTGAGCAAATACAGCTACGCGAACGGAACGGCCAGTACCGTGTGGCAGTACAGTTGCGCCACGAACGTTCTGATCGGATTTACGCGCGTCGATGCCGAGGTTCACGGCAACGTCAACGCTTTCAACGAACTTAGCAGTTGCCAGTTCTTTCAGCAGAGCGATAGCTTCGTTGATGTCGTACTGTTTGGTCGCATCAACTTTGTCACGGATCACGGACATGCGCTTGGTCAGTTTAGCCATTTCTTAGTCCTCCACTACCAGGCCCATGGAACGTGCAGTACCTTCGATTGAGCGAGTCATCGCTTCAATGTCGGCACCAGTCATGTCGGCAGCTTTGGTCTGCGCGATTTCCTGCAGCTGAGCGCGGGAAATTTTACCCACTTTGTCTTTGTTCGGTTTACCGGAACCAGACTTGATACCAGCCGCTTTCTTCAGCAGAACTGCTGCTGGAGGGGTTTTGGTAACGAAAGTGAAAGAACGGTCAGCGTAAACAGTGATTACGACTGGGATTGGCAGACCTTTTTCCAGGGATTCAGTTTTTGCGTTGAACGCTTTACAGAATTCCATGATGTTCACACCCTGCTGACCCAGAGCTGGACCAACTGGTGGACTTGGGTTCGCCATACCAGCTGCAACCTGCAGCTTGACGTAGGCTTGTACTTTCTTAGCCATTCTAAAATCCTCTGATTGGGTAATAGCGCCTCAGGAAGGCTCCCCGTGAATAAAATTCGTTTTACGGGCCGGGCCCATAAAAACAAAAGGCGCGAAATTGTATTCCAATCTCGCGCCTTGTGCAACGATTAAATCGTCGCTTTTTTGATCGCTGTTTAGGCTTTTTCTACCTGAGCAAAGTCCAGTTCTACCGGGGTCGCACGACCGAAGATAGAAACAGAAACTTTCAGGCGGGACTTCTCGTAGTCCACTTCTTCAACCACGCCGTTAAAGTCAGCAAACGGACCGTCGCTAACACGAACCATCTCACCCGGTTCAAACAGCGTTTTCGGACGTGGCTTATCACCCACCTGCTGCAGGCGGTTCATAATCGCATCAACTTCTTTGTCGCTGATTGGCGCCGGACGGTCAGACGTGCCGCCGATAAAGCCCATCACGCGCGGTACGCTGCGCACCAGGTGCCAGCTCGCGTCGTTCATCACCATCTGAACCAGCACGTAACCCGGGAAGAATTTGCGCTCGCTTTTGCGACGCTGGCCGCCACGGATCTCGACCACTTCTTCGGTCGGCACCATAACTTCGCCAAACAACTCTTCCATATTATGTAATTTGATATGCTCACGCAGCGACGTTGCTACGCGGCCTTCAAAACCGGAAAACGCCTGAACGACGTACCAACGCTTTTTAGGGGCTTCAGACATCTTAGAACCTCAGGCCAGTGATAAAGGAAACCAGGCGAACCAGAATACCATCCAGTCCCCACAGGATCAGTGACATTACCGCAGTCACAGCAGCCACAATCAGAGTGGTGTGCAGTGTTTCCTGGCGAGTTGGCCAAATCACCTTGCGGACTTCGGTACGCGCTTCACGTGCAAAAGCAACGGTTGCCTTACCTTTAGTCGTTAACAGCGCGACACCACCCGCTGCAGCAATCAGAATCACCACTGCCAGCGCGCGGAGCGGCAGCATCATGTCACGATAAAGATAGTTGCCAACGATTGCCACAATCAGCAGCACGGCAACAGCGACCCACTTCATCGCTTCCAGGCCGCGCCCGCTCCCTTGAGCTTCGGTATTCGCACTCATAAACCAACCTGTCAGAAGAATTCTACAAATAATTTCACCCCGCGATTGCGAGGCGAGCCAAATCGATACGCTTAATCCCTTTACGGATTATACGCTCTCTGCAGAGCCTGTCTCAGCAATGATTATGACAAAAATAATCACTGATGAGCCAGGTTCTGATGTGAAAGCGTGCAAAAAGGGCATCAAATGATGCCCTTTTCATGCGCATTGCGTCAAATGTTATCAGCAATTAGCCGAGAACTTTAGCAACCACGCCAGCACCAACGGTACGACCACCTTCACGGATTGCGAAACGCAGACCGTCGTCCATCGCGATTGGGTGGATCAGAGTCACAACCATCTTGATGTTGTC
>NZ_LECZ01000004.1 GCF_001022965.1 Enterobacter genomosp. O | reverse complement strand
GCCTTGCTCAAAATAACTGAACGTGCGTTATCGCGGGGCGGGAATGCTAAGTGACTGCTTTTAAAGAAAACGCACTGAACGCCGGCGAGCTGGCCAGCTGCGACCGCCTGAGCCTCTCGCGCCTGATTCCGTCAATTATTTTGGCGTATTAATCGCTTGCAATAGTGCCGAATGGCACTATAATTGTATTGTACAATACAAAATGAGAAGAAAGAGATGAAGCCAGCAATCAAAGCCTACAGCGAACTCCAGCAAGCATACGATTTTTTCAATACAACGCTTTTTAATGGTGATCTGCCGGATATGCTTCTGACTCTACAGCGGGGGCGTAACACCTTCGGCTATTTTGCTCCGTCACGTTTTGCGGGGGAGTCGGTGTTGTCCGAACTGGCGATGAATCCAGATTATTTTGGTGGTCGCTCGCTCGCTGATACGCTCTCTACGCTTTGTCATGAAATGGTTCACGTATGGCAGCATTACACGCCAGGCGTAAAGCAGTGCAGGGGCGGGTATCATGATCGGGTTTGGGGCAAGAAGATGGAAGAAGTAGGTTTGATGCCGTCTAATACGGGAATGCCTGGCGGAAAAAAGACGGGGCAGCAAATGACGCATTACATTATTCGCGGTGGGCGCTTTCAGACCGCAGTTTATGACCTGCTTAAAAATGGCTTTTCGATCTCCTGGTATGATAAGTGGTCTGAGGGGGCTGTAATCCCTTCAAAGGCCAATCTCGATATTCTTGATGATTGGCTCAAGGTAACAGACAAAAACGATAAGGAGCTTATCAGTAAGCTTACTGAGACAGTAAGCAAAGGCAAGGCTGCGATTATTGATGGTAATGATGATGCTGATGCAGGGATAATGATTAAACCCCCTGTAAAGGGCGCTACAGGCCGTGCGACGTTCTGCTGCCCTGAGTGTGGTTTGAAAGCGTGGGCGAAACCTAGCGCTAACCTGATGTGCGGTGATTGTAAAGTTGATTTGATTGTTGAGGGGAATTGATATGAAAAATAAATTAAAATATAAATTGCTGCATATTAGATTATTGGATTTTTTATTAAGTTGCACTGTGATACTCGCAAGCTGCTATTACTCAATTGCTTCTTTGTTTGGTGTTTTTAATCCTATTATGTGGCTTTCGTCCTTTCTTATTGATTCGCTGATAGGAAAGAAAGGCTCTTTCCCTCAATCAATTCATGAGTATAGTTCGTGGTGGGATAGGTTAGAGTTTTCGTTTCCTGAAATAATGCAGTTTTTTATGGCTGGTTTGTTCTTATGTGTAATTGTATACGCTACATTCCATGCAACGGTTAATATAGCTGGTTATATTGCTGAACTCTTAGAGCGGAATTATATTAAATACATTTTTGGCGCTCGTTTTTTACGCTTGTATGATAAAATGCAAAAGCGTAAAGGTAAAATTATTACTCGGCAGAATAAAAAAAAATGCGAAAAGGATGATCTAAATGATGCAACTTTTGAGCATTATACAAAGTGGAAAACCTTCTATAAAAGTGACCTGAGCTTTGATGAGTGGAAAAACAAAGTCCTGAATATCAATTCAAAGAGTTGAAGGAGGCAGAAATGAGCATTCAAGATCTAAAGGGTGATGAGAGAACCATTATTGTTGTAGCTTTGCAAGCATTGCACCGTGAGCGGCTAAATTCATACAATGCCGCCTGTCTTGCCTGTGAGCTTTCTGGTAAAGAATGGCCGTCAATAGAGATCTTCGGTCTTGAAGAAGTAGATAAGGCGCTGCGGCTGATTGGTGCAGCGCCAGCCAGATAGATAATACTTACATATCAATAACTTAGTGCGCATAATCATTGTTATGTTAAATCAGTGCCAAACGGCACTAGTTTAGCCCTACCCTTTGAACAGATCTGAGTATGCGCCTGTTGCGGTTGTGTGCCTAATGGCACTTTTTTTTGTTCGTTGCTATTGCATATTAGGCGCTTTGAGCCTAATATGGATTTAACGGGTAGCGTGTACCAGCGCCCTTCCTTTTAAATTAGCGGAGCGATTATTACAATGAAGCTTAATAAAACCAGCCTGGTATCTTTAATGCTTTTCACTTTTGCGACTCATGCCGCCCCGCTGCCGCTAAATTATTACTTCAAAGATAGCGATTCAGCTAACATTTCGCTGGATGAACCAGCTACAGGTTGCGTTATGACGGGGATTCTTGTCCATCCTGTAAATAAACCAGAAACAAAGGTTATTTGGTTTAATCAAAAAACATGCCGTAATAAACAGTATGGAGTAAGCTTTATCAGTAATGAAATTAAAGCCCCTGATAACATCATTCATAAAGGTGAAACAGTACACGTTACCCCTGCGAACGTACAAATAGTAAATCTACACTCACTTTAATAGTGTAAGGGTTGGTTAATATGGCGGCTAATACAGGTATGCTTACAATTGATTTTAAGAGCTTTGCAGAATCCATTAAAATAACTGAAGGTGAGTTAGCTTATCTTCTTGAACATGAGCAGGTCTATAAAGGCATTCCCTTACCTAAACCAATTTCTGTAGGCTGGAACAAGAAACGAAAATTTCATTTCAAAGATGTTTCTGCATTTCTTGAGCAACTTAATAAGGCGAAATAATGAAACGGAAGTTAGCTTATTGGGTCATTGTTGTATGTTTCCTCCCTTCCCTCTCGCTGGCTGCAACTGTGACACGCATCCTCGATGGCGATACGTTAGAGGTTACAGAGGATAATAAAACTCTACGTGTTCGTCTGATCGATATTGATGCACCTGAGAAAAAGCAGCCATACGGCCAGAAAGCAAAACAGTTCCTAACCGACTTTGTGAAGGATGCCGACGCGGTAGCAGTCAGAAGCATGGGAACAGATCGTTATGGCAGAACGCTGGCGCAAGTGTACGTTAAGAAGTGTGATCGAGAATGCTTGTCTTACCTGGTCAATGCGGAAATGGTTAAAAATGGTTATGCGTGGGCGTATCGTTACCATAACGAACCATCCAGTAAGGCGATGGAGCGCGAGGAAAACGAAGCGCGTAAGAACCGGCTCGGCCTGTGGCACGACAATGAAGCAATCGAGCCGTGGAAATGGCGAAAATTACATAATCAGCATAAGGAGTAATGGCTATGGAAAACCTAAGTATTAATCAGGAGCGGTTTAGACAGCTTGTAAGCAAGTACCCTACCCTGTACGGCCTTTGGAATTGGGAAAGTCGGGAGATACGCTTAGAGGCGTTTAAACACGCGCTGACAGTGTTGAGTAGCGGAGAATACATCATGGCTGTTTTCTTTGCGCGTGTATGGTTAGGGAAAGATGAAGAAAATAGTTACAACATACTTAATGCTTCTTTTGATTTCGTACATGCGGCTAAGGTGCTTGATAATAAAAGTTTGCTGCTTATTTCCGACTTTTTTAAAGATCCATTTTGGCCTTAAAAGGTTAATGGGTACAAAAAATAATAAATACTCTTGCATATTAGGCGCAAAACGCCTAATATAGTTCCTGCGGGGGCGACAGAAAGCCACTCGTTCCGAGAAGGCTAAGCCCTCTAAGGAAACGAATGAAACTTTCTGATGTTGCAACCATTAAGACGAATTTCCCTGATGCTGATTTTTGGATAGTTCGTCGAGGCTCTTTAAAAACCGTTGGCGAACCCTCCTACACTTTCAACCCTGAAAGTATAGGAGTTAAGGTAACAAGGCAGGATCTGGTTCTTTCACGTTACCTTTATTACTGCTTCCTTCACTTGCATCAATCAAAGGTATGGGAACCAGTAGCAACGGGATCGCTTAGCCTGGTTAACATCAAGGTTTCTGACGTTAAAAACATCGTCCTGAAACCGCGCTAAACAAAGGAGGGGGTTAGCCCCCTACCTTTATAAAAAGAGATTAATTTTATGCCGCTTGTTGAAAGTAAACGATTGTTGACAAAAAACCTTATTGTCTTTGCCGTTTTGCAATTCTTTGTATATATGGCTTTCTTTTACGCTTGTTACAAAACGAGCGAGTATTTGCCTGCTAATTGGTGGCGTATACTCCTGTTTATGGCTGTGTTAGGTGCTATCTTCACTTCCCTTTGCCCCGCTATTGCAAGGGATAATCGTAAAGCGATCAGGGAAGGTAGAGAGCGTAATTATGCTTATTATTGTGTAGTAATACCAATAGCTGTTTACTTTGTTGGCTATTTGTTTATGTCTTATTACAACTGGTCAATAGAGTTATCTAAAATACATTTACATTATTTGAGTCTGACATATATTTTTGGTGCTCCGCTTAGCGGCTTCGCCTTAGCGAAGTTAGTTGAGGACTAATCGACACTATAAAGAATTTATATTAGTTATAATTCTTTTATTTTCTTTTCACTGAAAGACGGGTTTTAAGAGGTCAAGCATGAAAACCGGAATAAAAATAGATCTCCCATCGATTAAATTGCAGCGTATGGAGATCTTTAAACGGGGGATTGAGCAATCAATTTTAGCTTTGCAATCGAATGCTGCGGCTGCGCCCTACCCTAAAGCAAAAGCCGTTGATTATTCCACCCTGGATGAACGGTATTTTTTGACGGTAGAACAAGGCTGGATTGCACCGCCTCATTCGCTCGTTAACGCATGGTTTGAGCAATTTAAATCTACCTTCCCTGAGTATGGGTCTGATAGTAGCCTTGCCGTTTTGTTAGGGATTCATTCAAACGGTGCAAGCCGACGTATCAGAGAATACAGGAACGGTGAGAAACCTATTCCTTATGGAATCTGGCGTAAGTTCCTTGTGATTACTGGTCGGGTTCCTCAAGAAATTTATCCTGTCTTTGGGGTATTTGATACAAAGGAGGATTAATTATGAACAGGAATCCAGTAGAGAATTATTTAAATATATTGATAGGCTACCTGCATGATCCTTTGGGGATAGCTTGCGCTTCTGGTTTGGTCGTTTTGATAGTCTGGATGTGTTATAGAGGTCTTTGGGATTGGGTGTTAGGTACAGCGCTTGTAGCTGTTTTTGCTTTTGCCATTTTATATTCATCTGCTGATTCAGAGATTAAAAAAGAAGAATGGAAAAAGTGGGCAGGTGAGCATTGCAATGTTATAGCTAAAAAGGACGGCAATTCTTCTATTGAAACTGGTGTTGGAGTAACAACAAACGGACAAGCGGCAACGGGCGTTTTTACAAATTCAACATCAGATCAGACGGCTTATAAATGTGATGATGGTATTACTTACTGGAAAAATGATTAAATGGATAAATTGGAATATCTACTTAAATTTCGACGTTCCAATAACGATGAAACGCTTGAAAAAGTAGTTGAACACATGGAACCAAAAATAAGTAAAGAAGATTATAACGCTTTTCAGGCAGCCGCAGACCATAGACGCGCTGAGTTAGCTTGTCATAAGATTTTTGATAAAGTCCCTAAATCAGCTTGGAAATTTGTAAAATAAGAGGTAAGGGTATGTCCGACAACATTAAAGAACAGAAGGATATTGTTGAGATTGAAGATGTTAAGAGCGCTGCTTTTTATTTCTTTGCGTTATTATGTATTTTCTTAGCATCATTAACTAAATTTACATCATCCAGTGACTCTATCGCCATAATGATACTGAGGGTCATTTCATATTGCGTGCTTATATTTTTAGTAGCGGGGTATGGTGCAAGATTTATTGAAAAGGCGCTACTTTATATTAAAAACAAAGAACAAAGGTAATATGTAATGAAAAACAATATCACTATCAAAAGTTTAAGATGGGATTGTGCTAAATTCCTTTTTGGATTCTTCACTTTTCTATTTATATTACCTAGTATGAATAATAACGCTCATATAAGTGAAGTCCTTTACTTTGGTAGAGGGATAGGCATGATATTATTAATCCTTGCAAACACTTTAAACGGTTCTGTTTTTTTGGGAAACTTACTTACTTATCTGGCACAAAAGAAATAATAAAAGCCCCCGAAGGGGCTTTTATTTTATTTCTTTTTGCTTCTAAGTACCTTCACGAGCTGCGTTACGGCAGTGATAAGAGTGGCAATAGCGAGGATGATTTGAGGTAGGTTTTTGATTAGTTCGATGATCATCTTACTGACCTTTCAATTTAAGGAGGGTTGCCGTTTCCGACATTGAAATTATCCTATTTTCTTCCCTTTCATGCCAATTGATATTTTGGATCACTCGTCGCCGTATGATTGGAAAAATCAATGAGTCCTCGCAGTAATACCCCCTCCCCCACTTGATAGCGAAAAGGTAGCTTTTCGGTAGCAATTGGGTAGCTAAACGATAGCAAAAAGATAGCAAAAAGACTTGCAAAAGTGCCATGCGGCACTATACTAATCATTAGTTCCATACGGCACTTTTGAGGTGATTACATGCAAGCTAAATCTCAACGTAAAATTATCCATGAAACCAGCCAGCGATTTAATAGCTTAGTCCAGGCAGGTGCGAAAAACGACATTGCTTATAACTTTTATCTTGCTTCTCTGCGTCTTGATTTAAAAGCCGCTAATCGTCAACCTAATCAGAAGGTGTGAAATATGAAAACTAAATCATTTTTTGATCGTGATGTAATAGCTATTAAATCAGAAGATAAAAAACGCTGCCGCCAGAACGTAAAGAAAGCGAGAATGGCTAAAACCGTTAACAAGCGAGGGGGTTGGTTATCGGAATACTGAATTATATTAAATATAAAGGGCTTCTTACGAAGCCCTTTTTGCTGTATGTTGTAGTATGTTGTAATTATAAATGAGAGTTAAGGAGCATAATTATGAATATTAAGGCTGAACAGTTCGTGACAAAAAAAGGTAGGCGCGTTCTGACAGATGAAGGTTTGCAAGGTATGGGAGCCGATTTAGGCGTAGGCTCATCAACTGAGAAACAGCAAGGACAAGTAGCAGCGTCTATTTTTGCAAATTGCTCTGAACTGGATAATCAGCAGCTTGATGAAATCATCGACTGGGTTCGGCTATATAAAAATTAATCTAAAGGGCGGTAAGTGGCCTGATTAGTTTTGATAAGGGGGTTGGTATGCCGCATGGGAAGGTTATTTTCAACAAAAAAGGGCGTTGGGATTGGCTAGATAGAGCGTGTAATGTAAGCAAGGAAGAACTAAACCAGGAAGAATGGTTTATTGCTGATATGTATTATCCGCCTGATGAAAATTACGATCCATCGATGCACGAACAACAAATTCAAGGTTTCCTGTCAAAACCTGATGAACTGGTGCGATACGATAGATAGGCCGCAATGCGGCCTTTTTTTTAGTCGAACCGCACCGCAAGCCGTGCTGAGGCGTACCGCAGCGAAGCGAGGAACGAACAGCGCGGCTGAGGAGCGGATAATACGCCAAAATAATTGACGGAATCAGGCGCGAGAGGCTCACGCGGTCGCAGCTGGCCAGCTCGCCGGCGTTCAGTGCGTTTTCTTTAAAAGCAGTCACTTAGCATTCCCGCCCCGCGATAACGCACGTTCAGTTATTTTGAGCATAAATTACCCCCCTGCCCTGCGACACAAAAAAACCCGCCTCTAAGGACGGGTTATCATGGTTAACGATCAAAGGATATTTTGGGCTGTTGTGATGGTTTGGCTTGGTCTTGCGTATGCTTTTCCCGTTGCGGGGTTGATGCCTGGAAAGGTTTAGGCATAAACGCATCGTTATACGCTTTACCATCCCCGCCTAAAAGGAAGTCTTTAGGCAGCTTGGAAGCCACGATAACCATTTCTTTAGCTTTTGCCTGTTCACTACTGCTGCCGTTCTTAGCGAACGCCTCAAGCACATTTTCACGCGCTTCTTTAGCCGTTGCGATTTTATCCTTAAGATAGTCCAGCACTTCGGCCTTATGCTCTCTGGCTGTCTCTGAGTTACCTGATTTCACGTACTGATCATGGCGTATCAATTCCTTAGAAAGTTCCATTTCAGCTTTACGAATATCGCGGTCAACCTGAGCAGTTGGCGAGTTGTGAGCATCGCTGAAATAGCTCATGGTAGATATGCCTTTTTCCTCCAGTGCTTTTTTTATACTAGATACAACCGCCATTTCTTTTTCATACTGCTCGATGTTGCCGCCCTGCTCCGGTTTGTGGATCTCTTTCATTGGTTGTCCATTGACTATTACGCGATAGGCGGTTGAGTCATTTTCCATCGCTTCAAACTCAACACGAATATCCTTATTGACGCTACGCCCATTTTCGTTAATGGTTACAGCCGGAATACTAACCTCTCCTTCTGCATAACCTTGTTCAAGCTGCTGCGGTGTGAACTGGCTAAGTTCCTCATTAGCAAGCAATGGCATTCTAATAACGTCAGGATCGGTCTGGGCGATTTCTGAGGCCGTTTGAATGTAAATATCCATAGGAAGGTCATTAACAAGAATTTTAGTCCTGTTGCTTTCCTGGTCAAACATGGTTGTTACATGAAGCTCAAGACCAGTAGCCGAACGCGAAAATTCAGGTTTAGTTGCGATCTGCTCGATAAGCTCACCAACACTCTTATCGGGGGATGTTTTGGCATTCTCCGCAAGCTCCTTAAAAGAGATATTTCTTTCTGAAAGCGTAACAGCAAGCTCTCTTACGCTATCTCTTGAAAGCTCATTGTAAGGTAGATCCCTTGCCTTAAAGCCGGTTAACGTAAGCTCTGACTGCGCCTCTCGTTCCTGCTGCGGCTTGCTGGAATTTGCGCCGCTGCTGTTGGCCTGTTCCTGAGTTGCGCCGCTACGTTCTGCTCGTTCCTGGGCGAACTGCTGTTTGAGTTCTTCAAAACGCTCCTGATATTTTTTAGGTCTGAACTCAACCTCAAGCCCGCGCTCGGCTGCTATTTCAATAGCCTTTTCCTTAAAGCCTGGCATACCTGTAAGCTGAATTTTCCCTTTATACTTTTCTGCGGCAAGTTCAAGACCTAACGCAATTTTATCTTTATCGCTAATCAGCGTCGGGAACTCAATTTTATCTCCCTTATCTATAAACGCAGTGCCTAACAGTGAAGTTTTATATTTAACATCACCATTATCCTGTTTAGATGGTGTTAAATCATTTAATGCGAGGCGTTTTTTCTGCCGCTCATTAAATTCTTCATTTTGATTGATCTCGTTATAATGGCGTTTAAGATTGATGCCATATTCAGGTTCAAACGGGCTGAAAGCATTTTTTTCAGCAGCGCCGCCAATGACGTCTGATAAACGTCCCATATAATTACCCCCTTCTCTATTCTGAATGTAATTTGAGATTAAAAACTCGGTTTCTACTTTTTCGAAACGAGAAAGTAGATTTCTTTGTACATACTGATACTGCCTAACCTCCTTATCATGCTTCAATTTGTTAAAGACAGCGACTGAAAGAGCCGCTTTTCTTTCTGCATAACTCATTTTTCTACTGAATATTTCAGCACGTTCCTTAAAGTATGATTGCTTGGTTTCATAACGCATAACCTTACAATTATAGTTTAATTCCTTTCTTAACTCTTTAATTTTTCCGAAATATTCAGGACGATAATTCTGATTAAACTCTTGCCATGCTTCTTTAGGAAGTTTTATCTTGGCCTTAGCCATTTCATTATTAAGCTGCTCGTCATACGACTGACGAAGATAAGATTTCGCCTCATTCCATGTAAATTTCATTTCCTTAGTAAGAAAATCTGAAACATTCAGATTTAATTTACCTGCGCTAATCCTGTCCGAACCATCTTTTGCTTTTTTAACGGTATACTGATTTACATCAATACCGTGAGTATTTGACAGGCGATTAAGCAAGTGCTGACCAGAAAGTAACTGGCGAATATTTTTGAACTCTGCCAGTTCGCTTTCAGTAGCAACTGTTTTCTTTTCAATATGCGCTGTAGCAATTGAACCTGTTACGCTTTCTACTCTACGGGGATCTCGTGCGCTCCATCGCAATCCGTTATGTTCATGTTCTTGCTGCCGCCCGTCTGCCACACTACTGATCTGAACTTCTCGCAAAAGCACACGGCTTTGTTTGGCTTGGCTGCTGTTATACTCCCGCTCTCGTCCTGAGTGTTCATATCCGTCGAGGTCAGGAACCAGTTCGCGTGGTAACACTTCTGGCAAGCCAAAGGTAGTGTTGGCAATATGCTTATGTCCACGGTTTTGATTACCTGGCTCTTTATTGCTTTTTTCTCTATTGGCTCGTCGTCCAGAACTTTCAGTATGCTCATACAACCCCCTTTCTCTATTTAATATAATTTCACGCTTTTCTTCGGCACTGGCGGCGCGGTAAGCATGTTGGACTTTCTTTGATGCTTTATTGATATACTTAATTTCTTTACTGACACGGTTTTGCCATTCATCAACCAGTTTATCAACCTGTTTCAATGAAAGCTTAGGTTTCTCTAACCGTCGTTCCTCAATATACTGCCGCTGAAAGAGCGGAGATTTTAAGTTAATATAATTTGATTCTGTACTGGTCTTGATAGCCAAATACTCATTAGGCGTTCCTTTATTGCGAATCCTCACTTCGCTATATTTATTTTGCAACTCCTTAATGAACGTATCATAACTCTTGATTTCTTTGTCATTAATTATTGCAAAAACATCTTTTTTAACGTCAGCCCTGAATCCTTTAAAGGTATCAGCTTTTACCCTAGATAAAATCTGAGCCTGATTATCATCAGTTACACGTACAAAATCTTTTGGGCTTTCAAGGTTAAATTTCTGGTTCAATTTTTCCTGAATGGCATCATGATACCGTTCATGATGTTTATAAAGCCCAACCGGATCTAACGCGCCGCCAGTAAGAAGGTTTTGTTTAGGAATAACAATATGTACGTGAGGCTTGCGCTCTTTTTCCTCGCCTGTAGCCCTGTCGGTAATACTCTTGATTTTAGGTAGATGGGCTTCGGCATAAAAGTTTACTTCATCATCTTTATACGCCGCGAGGAACATTGATTTATACTCTTTTACAACCTGCTCAAGAGTTTCTACAGCTACTTCATTTTCACGAAAGCTAATAGTGATATGTAAATATCTGTCCTGGTTCTTATCAGGAATGGCGTTGATAATATTCTCTGTAAGTGCCAAATTCCCCTCAAGACATACTCTCATATCCAGTTCGTCACGATTAAAGGCACGGCCTTGCTTCTGCCCTTCACGCAGATATTCAGCTATTCCAGCATTACCACCTCTAACCCTTACGATTGCCATTTTCAAGCCCCATTTCTAATAACTTTTCAATACCTTGTAAAACTTTAATCCCCGATAACATAGCTTCTTCACTGATTATCTTAGCCGCAAAAGCGGAATTAATTTTTTTAGCTATCTGGTTAATATTATTGCTGGCTTTGTTATAATAAAAAATGAGTTTACTGTAATCAGGATTTTTTACTTTCTTTTGCGGGGCGTTAATAACAACGCCGCCGCCATTTGTTTTTGTTTTGATAATGGCGCGAAGAAGTTCAGAGCGGCTTAGGTTCGCATCTTTACACATTGCATCATACATAGCAGCTTCAGATTCAGGAACTCTGAGGCTCAATACTACGGTACTTTTGTTTTTTTTGGTTTCGTTCTCTTGCATGACTCGTAGAGGCTCCTGTTCTGGCGCTGTTAGCCTTGTTCGTAGAACTAGGCGGCATCAGGGGATTCAAAGGGGATTTCCCCCTTTGGCACGGCGATTATATACTAGGTGAAACCTAGTGTATACATCGCTAACGTGCCTCGGTGTTTCCCTTGACCTTTTCTATGATAGCAAAAAAATAGCACAAGGGTAGCTTTTAGATAGCATAAAGGTAGCAACTTCTGACTTAACATATGCGTAAGATAGCAAAAGGATAGCTAAAAGATAGCAAATGAGTAGCAAAAAGATAGCAAACTAACATTGACAATAGTTCTAGGTGAGGTAATATCTAAGTCGAGTTAGTTACTTGGGGGCTGTATGGACAGCGAAAAGCGGATCACGTTCAATAGCTATGAATCCACATCTTACAAGCGTAAGAGTATTGCGATTCTGCGATCAATATTTGCTGAGATAGAGTCATATCTAAATTCAGGTTGTACAAGAGACGATGTTTATGAAGCATTAACATCACCGCCCTATAATCTGGAAATGACAAAGGGCAGTTTTATTAATGCCCTCCATAGAATTAGAAGTGATTTAAAGAAAACCCCTCAAAACCAGCTTAGCAGTAATGGGGGGGTATATCAGAATCAGCGTCCAGTTGTAGCCGCACCGCAAAATGCAGGCGGCGCAGAATTACCCAAAGGCGCAAAAATTTTCAAAAAGATGAATAGTGATGCTCCGAAGTTTGAGCAGAATCCCAATCCTAGTTTAGATGAATTATTGAAGGGGAATAACAATGGCTAAAGAAGTTGCAAAAGAAAATGATGCTAAACTGCATCCAGTAGCAGCATTTATCACAAACAGCATTAACGTAGTTATGACGGGTAAGGGTGGTGTTGGTAAATCTTACGTTGCTCAAACGCTGAGTCAGTATTTCCTTCATTATAAGCGCATCGCTACAAGTACAAGCGATTCAGATCCGGTTAATGCCTCTACTTTCCGTATTAAAGCGCTCAATCCTGAGTTCATCAAAATCATGGAAAATAATACTATTCTCCAATCTAATTTTGACCAGGTAATTGAGAGCTTCGTAGCAAATGAGGAAATAACTTTCGTCCTCGATACGGGAGCCTCCACCTACGTTCCTTTGATGCAATATTTTTATGATAACGATCTGGTTGATTTCTTCTCGTCGCTTGGTCGTCCTGTATTCCTTCATACAATCATTATGGCAGGTCAAGAACTGCCTGATACGCTCAATGGTTTTAAATCCCTTTGTGAAATGGTTAAGGGTACAAACGTTAAAGTTGTCGCATGGATTAATGAGTTAAAAGGCACTCCGATTGTAGATGTTAAAGGTGTTAGCACACCATTAATCGAAACGCCTTTCTTTGAAAACTTCACTGATAGTCTTGGTGGTGTTGTTGTCATTGAAGATCGCAAGAGCGATGCTTTTACCGCAGATATTAAAGCGCTTACTTCTAAAAACTTGACACTTGAAGAAGCAAAACAAAGCAGCGAATTTAATATTATGCAAAAAACGCGCCTCAACAAAGTATATAAGGCCGTTTATGATCAGTTAGATGAAATCTATACAGCTTAAATTTTAAATAAGCCTGATTTTATCAGGCTTTATTTATAGGGGGCGTTATGAGTGAAGATGGAAAAAGGTTAACAAGTGTTGAGATTCCTGATGGACTTCTCAAACAATCAAATCGCACTGAAAAAGATCAGGAGTTGATAACTAAGCTCAAGCATATGTACATTGAAAAAGGGATAAAAATTACTGATGATGATCCCCTTATCGCTATATTACTCGGTCAGGATGTTTTACTAAGCATCTATGACACTCAGTTATCAGAACGTATTAACAATCGTTTTAACACTCTTGAAACGGCTTTAAACTCGTTTCCTGTTCGTGTAAGTGATCAGCTTAATGAACGTGCGGAAAACTTTCTTAACCTGGTCGATAAGGTAGATAATCAGGTTGAGCAACATCTCAAAAGCGAACTTAAAGGTTTTCAGGAAAATGTCCGTGATTATGCTCAATCGACTGAAAACCGCTTAAAATCAATCAAGGTTGATGGAAGCGCCAGTAAAAGTGAAAGTATCAGTTACGCCAAAGTTTTTGGTGTAAGCTTTATCGCCTCTGCGTTCGCTGTAGCGGTCGTACTGGCAGCCTTTTACTATGGATTCCTTGTTAGGTAAAATGGTTCCTTTACAGGCTTAAGAGGTGCTTCATGAGCAAACTTACTGATAATTTAGACCTGGCTGATTTTGGGAATACTCCGCAACGTGCCGCTAAAACGCTGGAAGCAGCTACTGAGATCGGCGCTAAGAACGAGTTAACTGCACAAGAAATAGATATTCTTATTGAAGCCGACTATTACAATAAAAATGGTGAATTTAAATCATCTAGTGAAATCATCCAAAACAGATTGGATGAAATATTTTCTGTAATGGGATTCGTTGCTGAATCTTCTTTGCGCTGGAAATCAATCATGGAAGATGAAACCGCAAAACAGGATTTTATTAACACTTACAGAAAGGGCGTTGCAGGGTTAATACAACGAGAGTGGTTTGGGAAGAAGTGAGTTATATTAGATATAATGCCCCTTACGGGGCTTTTTTATACTCACTATTTGCCTGTTTCATCTTTGAAGATAAAGCATCACTTAGCGCAATGCGATATATAACATCCATTTCGGTAGAACGAATACCATTAGCTCTATTATCATAGTTTCTAACTATGCTAAGGAATTCTTCACCTACACCTTCTTTTACTGCCTTTTTGTATATTTTCCTGCACTGCCTTTTACTTAAGGCATGATTTATGAGTTTCAATGCTAACGCCGTTAATATCATTAATAATAAAACCGTTGCACCCTTCATTTTATTTTTCCCGTTTTAAGTTATATCTCTAATACCATAAATTGTATTGTACAATACAATTTTAGTAACGCTTAGTTATTAATAGCCGCACAAAGTACAAAGCGCCGATAGTGATCCCTCTGGGTATAGCTATCTGCGTCACTATTTCTCTGACACTCAAATTTAAAGAAAGCTTTGGTAACGGTTGGCCTGTAAAAACTTCATGCAGTGTCGGCAAAATGCCAGCCGCAACACCCAACTGAGCCAGTATGATAACGAATACCAGTATATTTAATGATATGTGCTTTAGCGGCCTAGCAGCGATTCTAAGCCATTTTCCATTACTAGCGGTATCAACCCTTAGCTTTTTGTTTACGCCCGTTATGGCATACTCTGAGGCCGCAGAAAGGCGTTCATATCCTACCAGTATTTGATTTAGGTCTGCGTAGGTAAAATTGCCCGTTTCTCTGGTACGCATGATTACATCTTGAGCAATCGGGTGATCGGCATCAATAATAAGGCTGAGATCGCGGCTATCCAGGTGCATCCGGCTTAACCGTGATTTGCTGTATCTCTTTACGGCGGCTGCGCCAACGGCAAAAAGCCCTAAGTAAGAAAGTAACGGATAAGTTACATAGTCACTTTTTACAAACCAAAAGATAGCACCAGGCATCAACACCGCCATGATACCAACAAGAACGAGAGCGCCGGTGATTGTGTTCTTCCTGTTCTGAACGTCAATCATGCCCCTGAACCTTTTAAGATAATCATTGTTATTCATACCCGCCTCCAGACGAAAGAGGGGGCTTAAGCCCCCTTTATCCTTACTTACCTTTAATTTCCGCTTCTATCTCTTTTTGCAGGGCAATGATTGCCTCGTACTGATCTTTGGTGAGGTTAAGCTGATAACCACTATCAGTTTCAACGGCCTCGAACCCAAAAATGAGATTCACAAGGCTGTCAGAGATTGATTTTGTGATGCTTTTCTTTGACTTGGTAGCCCCTTTATCAGTGCCGCCTTTTGGTAAATCTGTACCTGATTCACCACCACTGCTAGCCGCTGGAGCAGCATTCGTAACGTCCTGAACGTTGTTATCGGGTGAATTTTGGTCGTTTTCCTTTGGTAAAACTGTACCTGATTCACCATTATCATCATTTGGTAAATCTGTACCTGATACATTTTCAGGCGCATCGGGTTTCTTGCGGCGCGTTTCTTCATAAAGGGTTTGTGCTGCCGTGAAAGACAACTCACCACTTTGTACTTTAGCAAGCAGATCCGAAGGCCATTTTCTTACTGCTGTGAGGTACTTATAAACATGCGGTACAGATTTACCAGCACGTTCCGCGATCTCCTGAACGGACAGCCCTTTATCGGTGTTATAGCGTTCGTACAGCACGGCCATTTCAATCGGGGTATGGTTACGCGCGGAGTTAGAGGTAAGCTGATCATCATCTTCAACAACATCAACATACTCAATATCCACACCAAAAAGCTCTTTAGCCAGGGCGATAGCACGGTAACGGTGTTCACCGTTATTTACCCAAATTTTTCCGTCCTCCACGATTACTGAGAGAGCTGGTACTTTGATGTTGTGCGCATAGCTGTAAGCAAGCCCCTTGATGTAATCCTTAACTTCCTCGCTGTTCCAGTATTCATCCTGTGAAAGATAAATGCCGCGCACGTTATGACCAGGCTTAATGTTAAGTTCGGAATAAAGCACTTTGTAACTATCTGCGCGCTTGATAACGCCTTTTTCAGCAACGCTGCGTAATTTGCTCAAGCTATCAATATTGGTAGTAGCCATTTTCAACCCCTTCATTAAGTAACCGTGTGAGTGTCTAACTGCTTTCTATACATACTATTATAGTGCCATATGGCACTTTTGCAACTACTATTTATATTAAATATAAAAAAACCTGCCGAAGCAGGTCAGGGGGCGGGTTAGCTGAAACATTCAGCTATCTGCGGTTTCATGTCCTGAGCCACGAACGCCAGAACTGAGCGAAGATGTTTTTCATCACGGATAAAGGCGGGGATTTCCTCACGGGTTGCATCACTGAGCCAGATGTTGCCTTTATAAGAAAAAGATCCATCGTCATTAGCAAACAAACTAAACATTGGTTCGCTACTGTCATCATCAACGCATACCCAAATAAATGGTTGTTTATTTTCATCGCAAAAATCAGAGTCTAAAATTAACTGGCGAGCTTTAGCGTAATTCTGAGTTGTTTTAGTAACGATATTCATAAAATCACCTTTGCTATTCATGTTTACCTGAGAACAAAGTAATTATAGTGCCATATGGCACTTTTAGCAATGGTATTTTATATTAAATATAAAAAATCCCTGCCTAGCAGGGATATAAATTACTTAATGTTGTTTTTAATACTTCTCTGCACACCCTCTGCTGTTAGATTATCTTTCCTTGCTGCTACCTCTACTGTTTCTTTTAATTGCGCTGGCGTTAATGGCTTATTGCTGTAAGAAAAAATACGATTCAAATACTGCTCTAAGTGATTCATTAGTTTATCCTCGCTCCAGTTAACTAACTAAATATAGTATAGTGCCAAACGGCACTAATGGCAAGATAATTATAGTAAATATAAAGTTTGTTTTTATATGCTGATATATTAAATGCGATGGGGGAGGGGAGGGGGGGAAAAATCTAAAAGCAACTCCTTCACTGCTAAGCCTGTTTTGACTTTAAAAAAAACCCGCCATGTCTGACGGGCTTATAAATAATTTAGGATCAATGATCAAAGCTGAATTCTTTTTTGAAGTTCTCTTTTTTATCAGCAGCCTTATCTTTTTCCTTCATACCCTGAACCTCATAGATTGCGTCACAATCTTTTGCTTCGCTGGAACCCGTTTTACAAAGCGCTAAGCCTTTATGATAAGCACCTGCATTTTCAGCTTTCATATAGAAATCAATTTTTTCTTGTTTATCATCACAACCAGAAAGCATAAACGCTGATACCAGTAGAGTAACTAAAGTAACCTTATTCATAATACCCCCTAAAATTTTCTTATCGTCCCGCCAGTGACGCTATATGTTATGTGGCTTACTGTCAATCAGAGCGCCGCCACTATCGCCCTGATCTAGCTACTTTCGCGGGATAACAGCCCCTATATGCCGTGGCTGTACTTCCTCACCTCTCGCTATGGCTGTTCGAACATGGTTTAAGTCACGCGCCCGTTCTATATCATCAAGAGAATTATAAATTGCAGACGAGTAAAGCTTTACATCATCCATTACGAACGCCATTAAAGGCTTTTCTTTTTCAAGTGATGGATGGGTGATTATCGTCATACCCTCAAGAGTTTTCACTTGTTTCTCTAAATCGTTCGTAACTTTTTTATAATAGTCGATAATCTCATTGGTACTCATGTTGTTGAATCTGTCCATTTTTGGATCATGAGCATACAGTGATTCATTTTCTAAATGTTGGCAAAGGTAATTACATAAACCATCAACCTTTGTTAGAGCTTTGGTATTTGACGTGACAGTATCTAATACCTTTACTTGATCTTCTTCTGAATACCAGTCTAAGGCGCGGTCAAATAATGCCGCACCTGTATCTCTAACATCCTGAACAACTCTAACAACTTTTGCTAACTGAATCTTTATATCAAAATGATTATAAGTGTAGGCTTCTTTATCTGCATCATACGTTGAATCAGCCATACCCCCCCCTTATATTTTTCCCGCAAAGGCACTTACTTTATTTTATATCATTTTGTCATTTAATACAGCCAACCAGTTTTATTCTGGTTGGCTGCCTTAATCAGCCAGCTTTCACACCGCCACGCAATTTACCCATTCCTGCCTGTGCGAGTTTGCCAACGCCTTTACCTAAAGACCGTCCAGCCATACCCCCAACACCTGACGCTGTATTAAACATCATGCCCCCTGCGGCGTTAGTAGCGCCAGTAATCCCACTGATACCATTACCGCCAGTGATGGTACTCACGAACGACGGTATCTGACCAATGATAAAAACGCCCATTAAAAATGCGATTAAGGCATAAAGAGCGCCGCCTAAACCTATTTCAGCACCTACAGGGAACTGGTTACTCATAAATTCAATAAGAATATGAATAGTCAGCGTTACAAAAACATTGAGCAGGATATAGTTAAACGCTTGGCCTATCCATTGTTTCGTGAAAGTAACAGTTTGTTCATACATAGCCATCATTAAATAAAGTGGCCCGACAATAAGAAGTAGACCTACCATGAATTTAGCAATAAGCATTGTTGCGGCGGCATAGATAACAAATGCTGTACCCCCTGCGTAAAAGAGAATTAATGCCATAGTCGCAGCGAGGATTGTTGATATATCAGAATCCCATAGACTTAATTCATTTGTTGCTTCAAGAATACGCTTACCGTTCGCGTTAATTTGTTGAATGACAGTTTCAAGCGCTGAGAAAGTACCCGTTGAGCCGATCAGCCTGGATGCTATTTCATCACCTGCATCCATAACGAACGGAACAACCTTACCTATATACCATGCACTACCGACAAGGCCAGACATGATAACGATTAACTTTAAACCGTTGATAAGCATATCCTGAATCGCATTAGGATCACCCTTATAATGAACTAATCCCCATTTCCAGACAAAATAAAGGCCAAAAACAGCCCCCATTAGTGGAAGGAATATTTCATTAATATCACCGATATATGAGCTTAGATTACTTGATATAAATTGCGTTAACTCCTTATACATATCAGTGAGCATATTAACAGGCAATTCAAAATCAGCGGCTGCATTGGCAACGCTGGGTATCAGCAATCCTAAAGGAAAAATATATTTAATATAATTTTTTAATTCCATACTACCCCCTTCACAACATTTATTTATCTGTAATTTTTAGATTTGGATGCGTTCCTGCGATAAGCAGAAGCATTTCAAATTCCATAGGCTTAAGTAGCCTTGTATTTTTACTTCCCTGTTTTTGGATTTCTTTTTTCCTCCATGCGCTACCGTCTGAAAGGCCAAAGAGATTAGCGATTTCATCCGTTGAAAGGCCGGTACTCTCACGAGCAGCCTTCACCTCAGCCGCCGTAGGATAGGTTTGTAAAAGCTTCGACTTTTCAATCATGTGTGTTAAAAGACTCCTGCAACTAAGTTAAGTTTCTGAAAAAACGTATAATTTTGATTCCACTCTGACCGGGAATCGATCTATACTTTTGATCGCCATAATACCCCCTTCGTATTTGGCATTTATCTAGCCGCCTGGGGAAATTGCCAGGCGGCTTTTTTTTATACCTTCCCTGACTCCCTAAACGGCCTCCTGTAACGCTCTGTATCGCGTTATCTTCACTCCGTTAACCCAATGCCATAACCGACTATTAAAAACAGCGTAGCGGCTTATCTATGAGCTTTCATAGCCACCGTAGCTTTACGATCATGTGCTGGCAGAACTGGTTTTAAATCATAGTGCCATATGGCACGAAAAGCAATCAGTAAGGTTACGTTGAATGTATCGTTGGATGTGATTAAAAAGAAAACAGATTATGTGAACATCAACGAACGCGATTAGCGATCGTTGTATTATTTCCATATTTCAAATATTTCTTTTTTCAAGATCAAACACTCGATCTATGTAAGATCTTTCTTCTTCCTTTCCTTTTACGCTATTAAAAGTTCTATTGGTCAATAGGTTACGCGATTAATCAGGTACATCTTTACCAACTACGCGGTACGTTTTAACCAACTGCGCGGTACATTTTTACCAATATCGCGGTACATCTTTACCAATCTGAAAGAATCTAATCAGGTACAGTTTTACCAAAAATGCGGTACAGATTTTACGTTATCGCGGTACATCTTTACCAAAGATGAGGTACAGATTTTCTGTGGATAAGTGCAGTCGTAACGCATTGTTTTATATCCTGTTGATAACTTTTCTGGAGGCTAAAAAAATAGTCCAGAATATTTGACGGAATCAGGCGCGAGAGGCTCAGGCGGTCGCAGCTGGCCAGCTCGCCGGCGTTCAGTGCGTTTTCTTTAAAAGCAGTCACTTAGCATTCCCGCCCCGCGATAACGCACGTTCAGTAATTTTGATGGTTGTATCTTAGCTTTGCAAAATGGCGGTTGAGATCTGGCAAACATAATCAGGTACAGTATTTGTAATTTGTA
Source organism: Enterobacter genomosp. O (assembly GCF_001022965.1). GTDB lineage: Bacteria > Pseudomonadota > Gammaproteobacteria > Enterobacterales > Enterobacteriaceae > Enterobacter > Enterobacter cloacae_L. The sequence goes on along the minus strand of NZ_LECZ01000004.1, from coordinate 17,623 downwards.
CCTGATTGTGTTTTACTCTCAAAATCTTGAGGCCAGTAGGGAGGGGGGAAGCGTGAAACAAAAACAAGATATTCATGCTGGGCTTGTCAGCGGTGGCGCTACAGTAGCCGACAATAAAGTGATAACACAAGGCAATCAGCTTATTGAAGGTAGTTACGATATTAACCTGGCTGAAATCAGGTTGCTCTGGCTGGCCTTGTCCAAAATCGATAGTAAGAACCCGCAGCCGGAGGGCGCGGAAATTGTGTTAACTGCGCCTGAATACAGCGCTATGTATGATCTAGAACTAGCAAATAGTGCGCATCAACTACAATCTGTATCATTAACATTAGGCTCAAAACCTATTTATACTTATGAATGGAACGAGCGCAAAAAAAGAGTCGATGCAGTTGCTAGATATTGGTTTTCCGCTATTACTTATGGAGCGAATAAAGGCGCGGATATAACGCTTTCTTTCTCTCCAAAGATTGCACCTTTTCTGTACGATCTTAAAAATGAATTTACGCAAATGAATGTTTTCGCAATGGCGAAACTTGATACTCCATTTGCATTTAGGCTTTACTCCTGGCTAAGCCGATATAGAAAACTTGATAAATATAAAAATCCAAAAACGGGCGTTATCAGCACTGAAAAAATTAGCATTGATTGGATGAAAGATCGTTCTGGTCTTACGGGGAAATATGCAGACTTTAAAAATTTCAGGGTTAGAGTTCTCAATCCTGCTGTTGACGCTATCAACCGAACGACTGACCTGACAGTTCGCTATGAAACTGTTACTACAGGTAGAAAGGTTACGCACCTGATTTTCAACTACATCGTGGAAGGTGATAAAGCTTACATCAGGGTTAAGCCAGAGCCACCTAAGCTACCGCGTAGGCCGAGAGTTAAAAAGGGCAGCCACGGTGAGGGAGAATGGGCTAAAGCGTGCATTGAATTGGTACGTGAGTATGAAAGAAAACTTAAAGAATACGATAAAAACGAAGCGTTGCCAGTTGCTTATCTGCGTAAAGAAATTCTTTATTATGGGATCATTGGCAATACTGAGGCGGTTAGTTATATAGAACGGCTTATTTCAGAACGCAAATCAAAACGAGCCGCAAAAAAAGAGGAAAAGTGATTGTATACGATTAACCCGCTTTCTAAGAAAAATTTATTGCTGCATATCCATAAAATCAGCAATATTTTTCCTGAGCTAACCAGTACTGAACTGGTAACGCTTATGTTGCATTCATCAGGGTTAAAACCTCCTAGAATGGGGGAGTTAATGTCAATATCAAAAAAAACGATAAACTCTCACATTGAAAACATACGGGTTAAGTTCCAGTTAGACAACTATGAAGAAGTTAAACAGGTATTTGAACTTCGAATTACGCTCAACTCGAACCCTGAACGTTATAAATCTCTTTTCCCTGAGATAAGCGATGAACTTTACCAGTGCATGATCTTGGTATGTATGGGCTTTACAATAGAAGAAATTGTTAACAGGGAAAAAGAAAAAACCGCTGAACTGGTACGTAGGCAGATAGAGGACTTGAAAAGTACGTATGCGGTTGATTTTTTGTCAGATCTAAGGGTATTCTTCATGATTCGATTAAAGCTTGACCAGGCTAAGCATGGCTGAACTAAAAGTGTAGTAATGCTTAACTTAATTAATACAGTGTAAGGGATTGATCAGCATATGGATTTTGCTTTTTATATCATATTGGCTTGTTACGAAAGTGTTAATAGAAGTATTAGTTATAGGAATAGTTAAAATAACTATTTCCTGCGTACGTTTAAAGCGCTATAATCCTTCTTGTGATTGGGGAATCCCAATCTCTAAGGGGTGTTAATGTTGCATTTTTATGAGGACACTAAAGGGGGGAAGTCTTACAAGTCTGTAGCAGTACGCCTCGATCTGGATGGTAAGTTGAACCGAATCCTAAGCGCTTTAAGTGAAGGGGTGAATGTTGGAAAGAAGAACATAATCGAAGCGATATTTAATATATCCATCGGTAATGATGAATTTTTTTCCACGTTTGATCCTCACAAAGACTGGAAACCTCAAGTAGTTTATGAGGGTTATTGTTCGGTTGGTGTATCAATTCAGTTAGATGCTTACCTCAACTTTAAGATAACAACCTTAAGCCGCAAGGCGGGGATAAATAAAAAGAAACTTTTGATTCTGGTCTTAGATCAGTTCATTGAGAGCTTACCAGTGTTAGCACTGGCAAAGAAAAAACTAGCTCTCAAAGTTAAGTGAAGTTACTTAACAGGCTCTTTAACAATATGGATATAGTAGTTTTTTGCGAAATACACGCTTTATATTTAATATAAAAGTGGAAAAGGGGGTATTATGGTTCTTGCTGCTCCTGTATTAGCAAGTCTGCTAATGCAATGCGGTGGGAATGTTGATCCGACTACACTACAAACAATTATTTCAGTGGAGTCAGACGGCAATCCTTACGTTGTGGCTAATGTCACTAAAAACACTTCGCACTACTTTAAATCCAAAAATGAAGCAGTCCATTTTGTTAATGAGCTTGCTAAAGTAGGTGATAAATACTCTGTCGGTCTTGGACAGATTTATGTAGGTAACTTTAAAAGTTATGGGTTGACTAATGAAACGGCCTTTGACTTTTGTAAGAACGTTACGGTGGCCTCAAAAATATTTGAGGAATGTTATTACCGTGCGATTGATAGCGGGGAATATCCTGATGAACAGCAAGCATTGAGGGCTGCGGCATCGTGCTACTATTCAAATAATTTTACGAGGGGGTTCAAAAAGGAGAAGAACGGGAAAAGCTATATTGATCTGGCTAATAACGCTGTGAATAAAATCTATTCTGTTCCGGCTATGAAACCAGTGGGGGCAGGGGATAGCCTAACGCCAGTTAACAATAATCTACGGCGCGGCATTGTTTACCAGCAACCCGAAGGGGATCAGCCTGAAATGGTTGAAAGTGCAGTTAATGTAGAAGGGAACAAACCAGCGCGGGCTGCTTGGGATGTTTTCAATGATTTCGCTAAATAAAGGGGTATTTAAAATGCAAAAAACTAAAAACTTTCTGTTAAAGGTAAAGGTTCTGGCTTTTTCTTTCTTCGCTAGTGTCATGGCATCTACACCTATGAGCGCGTTTGCTGCGGGTGGTATTAGTGGTGCGGAAGGTGGGATCTCAACCGCGCAGACCGCCATTTACTCTCTGCTTGGTGCAGGTGCGGCGGTATATCTTTTGATTAAAGGCTTTATGCTTAAAATCAATAAAATTGGCTGGAACGATTTGTTTATGGCAATGGTTACTTGTGCTGTCGTTGCGGGTCTGCCAGCGCTTGCTGTTTGGTTCTGGGATCTCGGCGGCAACTAATAAAAAAACATGCTGACGAAGGCCGCGCAAGCGGCCTAATCAAATAACTAGGGGGTTATTATGGCCGAAGATGATGATGTAGAACTTGAAGAAGAAGAAACGATTAATACCCAACATCTAACGCTTAATGTATTGAATATGATTCCTAATATGGGGGGCGTTCCTCTTGTATGGGGTGTTTCTTTACTTGGTTCATCAATGCTGCTTGCTGTAATAGGTTTTATTGCAACAAACAGTCTTTTGGGCGTGTTGTTTGCGCTTCCAACGATTTTAGCTTTCTTCATCATTAAGTTTATTTGTATCAATAGCCTCGATGCTTTAAGAGTTTTTCAGCTTAAAGTAGCTGGGAAGTTCCGTAGGATTCTTAATGGCGGTGGACTTTATAAGTTATCCCCGTCACTAGGTGATGAAAATGGGGGGAATGATGTCTACGAACAAATCAAACGCGCGAAGCATTAACAAGAAAGCTCTTGAAGGAAAAATTCCCCACTATCGTTATCCTGTGACTGACTCAATCTCAATGATTGGGGATAACAAGCTAATGGCTACGGTTAAAATAGCGGGTTATCCATATGAGCTGGCTGATGATTCTGAACTTTATAGTAACTATAATTTGTTTAGAACATACCTGGTCAGTATTGGTAAAGATATGGCTGGTCAGCTTGGTTTATGGACTTACATAGACAAGCGTGAAATCCTTGTTAATGATGTTTATAAATCGAACAATGTTTTTATTCAGAAGTTTGTTGATAAATACATGGAGCGGTTTAATACAGGTGGCAGGTACTATGAATCTGTATACTACATCACGCTGATTTATAATTACGGTCAATCTTCAATTGACGATGGCATAAAAAAACTTGATTCCGTCATTAAAATGTCGGAAAAAATTTGTGGCCCATTTGGGTTATCGGTACTGCAAAACGATGGGTATATGAATGAGTCTGCGAATTTCCTTTCATGGCTCATTAACCATCATGATTTTAAAGTACCACTTGTAGAAGATCCTATCTACAAAGTAGTTGGGAATAGTGAGCGCATTTTTGGTTACGATATAAGCCTTATCCGTAATGCAAATGATGCTCAAGATAAATATTGTGTTTCTTATACCCTTCGTTCATTCCCTGCAAAGATTAAGCCTGGTGCGCTTGATTTTATTCTATCAATTCCTTGCGAATTAACATTTGCCCAATCTTATATTTATACTCGTCAGTTAACAGCTATATCGATCATTGACGGGCAAGCGAATAAAATCAATTCCACAAATGCCGCAATTGATGAAGAAGGTACAGCGCTCAACTCAATTAAAAACCTTGTTCAAAACGGTGAAGTGTTTCTTGGTGATTATCATGGTGTTGTTTCGGTTTATGGTAAAACCGCTAAAGAGGCTTATGATAATGCAATTCTTGTTGAATCAGGCTTTAGCGCTGCGGGATATGTGCTGCTTCGTGCCACGGATGAACAAGAAGATGTTTTTATAAGTTCACTTCCTGATGCTAAGAAAAGACCGCTCAATACCGTTCGTTCTACTTCTACCCTGGCTGACCAGTTCTCTCTACATAATTTCTCGGTAGGTAAGCGTACTGGCAACCCTATGGGGGATGGAACGGCAATGATGCCTGTAGAAACGTTACAGGGCGGGATTCATTACCTTTCAACGACTGATAGTGATCCTGCTAAAGATGTAGTAGGTGAGCCAGAATCAGGGCACGGTATCTTTTTAGGTCAAACAGGTACAGGTAAAACAACATTGCAGGCGTCTTTAACATCCTTCGTTGAGCGCTTTAATCCGATGTTATTCGGCATTGACTTTAAGCAGTCGATGCGATTACCCATGATGATGTTGGGTGCGCAATACTTCGTTCTGAGGGAAGGTGAGTTTACTGGCCTGAACCCTTTCCAGTTAGATGAAATAAAAATGGCAACGGATGATAACGGTATAGTTGATCAAGCCTTTGCCGAACAAATTAAGGAGCGTATACGCCAGTTCTGCTACTCCTGGGTAGAACGTATAGGCGCAAATAGTGAGGGAGGGCTTGATGATGGTGACAGCGCTAAAATCGTCAGGGCTGTAGATGCGGTAATGGAGTTGCCACGAGAAGGACGGCGGTTTAGTAACGTGCTTGAAATGATTGCTGCATCGCCTTTACGTAATCGCCTTATGGAGTTTTCCGCCTACGCGAACGGCGGGAGGATGGGGCGTTATGCCTGGGCGGTTGATAGTCCTGAAAATAAGTTTGATCCATTGCTGTTTGATAGAGTGGCGTTCGACAGTACAGTAATCCTGAAAAAACAGCCTAATGGTAAACCTCACCCTGCGGCTGAAATTCTTTTAGCGGTTTTATTCTTTTATAAAGATTTAATGAAGATAAACCCGCGCAAGAAAGGCCGCTGGACAATATTTTCTTGTGAAGAATTCTGGATGCCAGCTAACTTCCCGCTTACTCAAGAGCAGTTAAAACAATCGCTCAAAGCGGGGCGTATGGATTATGAAATGTGCTGGCTTATCTCTCAACAGCCAGTAGATGCTATTAACTGCGCTATATTCAATGAGATCAATGAGCAAACGACAATTCGCGTACTGTTACCTAACCCTAATGCGAAATGGCAGCATTACAAGGAAATCGGGATAACACGAAAGGAATTCAGAAAGCTTAAATCTCTTGCGAAAACAAGCCGTACCTTCCTAATTAAGAAATCCAATACGAGCGTTTTTGGTACTATGGATTTACATGGATTTGATGAATTCCTGCCTGTTTTATCTGGCGATAAATATGGCGTACAAGCTGCTGAGGAAATCATCAAGCGGATTGGTTCCAACGATCCTAATGACTGGATACCAATCTTTATTCAAGAAAATGCACGTAACCATAAGTTACGTAAGGCTGAGCATGATGATGAAGAAGAAGGTATTGAATATGAGGATACTGAGTATGAGGATGCTGAATAAAAAATCCTTTATGCTGTTAAGTGCCTTAACAGTGAATAGCATACTGGTTTCACCGCCAACATTTGCTACGGGTATTCCTGTATTTGATGCGGCAAGTGCAACTAATATGCTTCAACAATTACAGGCAGCGAAACAGCAGTATGATCAGCTTGTCGAGCAGTATAAGCAAGCTAAAAGCTTGCATGACCAGACGATAGCGGAAGGTAAGCGCCTATATGAAGGGGTGACTAACTTTGATGTAAACGACTTATTGGACGACCCAACATTAAGTAGCTATCTTCCAAATAAACGAACGGCTGATTCTTTATTAGATGCTGCGGATAATATTGGTGAGTTGAGGGAGAAGTACAAACTCACTTCTTCTGATTCCGAAGTTCAGAAAGCATATGATAGTATGTTGACTGAATTAAATAATATGCAAACTGCGTATAATACGGCTGTTAAACGCAGTGATCATATTTCCAATCTTTCCAAAAAGCTTGAGCAAGCCGCTACTCCGCAAGAAAAAGCGGATTATCAAAACGCAATTAACACTGAGTCAAATAATCTTCTCAATGAGAAAACTAAGCTTGACTTAGCGAAAGCTAACTTTGATGCAAACTTTAAAATTGCTCAAGCATCACGCCGCGCTGAGTTTAAAGAAGAATTTAGCGTTGATAAATAATTATACTAAATATAACAAGCCCGAAAGGGCTTGTTACTAAGGGGGTATTATGCCATTGAAGCTAGTTTTGATAGTTGTGGGTTTTATGACTCTATCAGCGTGTTCAGTTAATCCACCTCAACCAACAAAACCAAAGGGTAAGTGGGTGCAAATGAATACCCACGTTCCAGCCGCACAAGCGCAGTTAAAAAAAATAAAAGCTGAGCAAGAGAGGGGGAAATAAAATGTTTAAACGCAATCCAAAAAAGCTCAACGAACAAGAACGCGCCGAAATTTACGATAAAAATAAAAAAATGGCCGAACTAACCGCTCCAGAAAGAAAGCAACTAGACGCTGATAAAAGCGTACATTTAAGCGCTATTGCAGGGTTTCAGCGCGATAGAGTTTCAGAACAGCGACGTATGATGTGGATTGGTTTTGGCTTTGGTGGAATCGGTGTCGTTGCGGCGGGTGCAATGGCTGTTGCTCTTGCTTTTCTAACACCTTTGAAAGAGGTTAAACCATATATCGCAGAAGTAGATCAGGTTACAGGTCAGGTAAATATCGTTTCAGCAGTAGGCGACGATAAAATCAAACTTACTTATCAAAGCCTGATTGATGCTTCAAACCTCGCTAACTTTGTTGTAGAGCGTGAGTCTTATGACTGGAACTCAATTCAAAACAGTCTTGACCAGGTTAAACTACGTTCTACACCTAGCGTTTATGAGTCAATGAGGCGCTTCATAGTTGAAAGCCCTAACTCACCGCTTGTTTTGTTGGCTAAAGATAAAGTAATGAAAGTCGGTATTACTTCTAAGCCGATTGTAGACAGCAACAAAGGCGTTGGAACCGTGCGATTTTATAAAGCGGTTACTGATGGGGCTGGTAAGCCGATTCCTGGCTATCCGATTACGCACTGGCAAGCCACGATTACTTTTGACTATGAGCATAAATTAAGAACCGATGATGATTATATTAATAATCCACTTGGTTTTAATGTGACTAGTTATCGTGTCGATCAAGAATCACAAAAATAAAGAAAGGCGAGGGGGGGGTTAATGAAAAAGATTCTGTTAGCTGGGTGCATAGCGGCAACTTTACCAGGCGTTGCGAACGCCTTGAATGTGCCGCAGCCGACGAGCTATGACGCTCGCATTCAGGAAGCTACTTATAATCCTGATGATGCTGTTCTCGTTAGGGTTAAAGCCGGAACATCAACACTCATTAAGTTACAGGATGGTGAATTTATAACTGATGATCAGGCAGGGATGGGGTTTGGTGATCCTGATGCTTGGGATGTTTCTGTACGAGGGAATAATATTTTTATCAGGCCAATCGCTGAACAACCTGATACGAATGTTACGTTAGTATCAAATAAGCGAACTTATGTTTTCTTTTTACAGTCTGTAAAGGGTAATCCTTCATGGATGGTTAGATTTAAATATCCTAAAAAATACAGTGCAGCAAACGCGACAGTATTTAAAAGGCCGCCTTGTCAGTCTAATGGCGCTTACAATGCGAACTGGAATTATCAGTTGCAGGGTAAAGAGTCTTTCGCACCGTATGAAGTATGGGATGATGGGCGCTTTACATGCTTTAAATTTAATCCTTCAAGCGATCTTCCAATGATTTACCGTGTTGCTGGCGATGGTGAAGAAATGCTAGTGAATGGGAATCCTGATAGCGAGAATAATAATATTATTGTTGTACAGGAAACTAACCCTGAGTTTGTAATTCGTCTCGGTAAGAAAGTTGTAGCGGTTCGGTCAGATACGATTAAGGCAATGCCGTCTAATCGTAGTGGTACTACCAATGGCATGACTAGGGAGATTAAATCTGATGAATGATAATCAGAAAGATGAAATCGGTGCTATCCCTTCTATTGATGATGATCGCGCAACGGTAGACTTACAAGGCCAGCGCGGTAAGAAAGCCTCAAAAGGTTATCTGAAAGACATTCTCATATTTGGGGGGGCTATTGTTCTAATCCTCGCGGTGGCAGGTGCCTTTGTCTGGAGAGCTTTCCATAAAGTTGATACAGAAGAAGCGGGTAAGCCGGTTGATCCGACACTTGAAAAAAGTGTTGGTAGCGATACTGGGAATAGGGGCGTGGATAAGCTGATGAATACCATTGCTGAGCGTAAAGCGGCAGAAGAAAAAGCCGCAGAAGAAGAACGTAAAGCAGCAGAAGCAAAACGCCTAGCAGAAGAAAAAGCTAAACAAGATGCGCTAATGGCTCAATTACAAGCCCAGGGTAAATTAGGTAACGGCAGCGCAAACAACAACACTTCACGAGCTGGCGGGAACGGTGGTAATAACGATGCCCCGCCAACGCCGCAGGAACGAAAGCTACAGGGTAAAGGCTTGGTTTACGCAGGTAGCGAGGGCAAAGATACTGCTAATGGTGGTGCGGCCTCACAAAGCGCGGGAGGGGGCTTAAATAAGGCGCTGGAAGGTGGTACTTACGCCAATGGTCAGGCTTCCATTCTGAAAGACCGTAGTTTGCTGTTAGGCATGGGTACAGTCTTACCCTGTGTGCTGAAAACAAAGATCGTTACCACTTATCAGGGGTTGCCAATCTGCCAGTTAACCAAAAACATCTACTCAAACGATGGAAATACATTATTGCTTGAGGCGGGTACTAAATTCTTTGGTGAACAGCAGAACGCCCTTGTTCAAGGTCAGGCGCGAGTATTCGTAAACTGGACAACAGCCGAAACACCTAAAGGTATTCGCGTTCGTATTGATGCTCTTGGTGTTGATGGTCTTGGGGCGGCGGGTATTCCGGCATGGGTTGATTTGCACTTCTGGCAGCGTTTTGGTAATGCAATTATGCTTAGCTTCATTGATGATGCGCTGGCAACGGCAGCAAACAAAATCAGTGATAATAACAATAATAACAGCATTAAAGTTGATAATACCGAAGATGCCGCCAGTAACATGGCAAGTATCGCGCTTGAAAACTCAATTAATATTCCACCTACGGCATATATTAATCAAGGTGAATTGATTTCAATCATCGTACCGCGTGATACTTATTTCAATAATGTTTACGAACTCCATTGATAACGGGTGACGCATAAATAAATGATAAGTGAAGGGGGTTCCCTTCACTTATATTTAATATAATTCAGAGGTTTTAATGAATGAATCCTATGGAAATTTCAATGTAATCCGTAATCAGTTATCCAAAACAGGAATAACCGAGATTTTGGGTTATGACGGTTTAACAGAAGTTGCTATAAACCAGCCTGGAAGAATCTGGTTTGAACGTGGCAACGGTTGGGAGTCGCAAGTTAATGAAGATTGTAATTATTCCAATCTTGAAATGCTTGCTCAATCATTATCCGTCAAAAGTCATACTGGCGGTATTGATCAGGATTACAATGCTTCGAAACCTATTCACTCTGTAACCTTACCTGACGGGGAGAGGGGGCAAATAATCTTACCTCCTGCGGCTGAGGACGGTACAATTTCCTTTACTATTCGCAAACCGTCAAAAAGCAGGTTTGATTTAAACAGCTATATTAACAGTGGTCGCCTTTCTGATTTTGAAATTTGTGGTAGAGCTTACGTAAAAGAAAAGGCTTTGACAGGCGAACAACTCGAACTTCTTGGCTTTCTCAAAGATAAAGATATGGATCGCTTCTTTAAAAAAAGCGTCCAGATGCGTTTAAATCACGTCATGGTTGGTGCTACGGGTTCTGGTAAAACTACCTTCATGAAAGCTATAGCAGACCTTTTTCCAGCAAACAGGCGCTATATAACGATTGAAGATACACATGAACTTGATTTGCCTAACCATCCTAATCATGTTCATTTGTTTTTTAAGCGTGAGGGGATCGGCGCTACGGCAAAAGATTTAATTGAAGCGGGTATGCGTATGAAGCCAGATCACATCTTCCTCACTGAATTAAGGGGCGATGAAGCCTGGAACTATTTAGGCATGTTGAATACTGGTCATAATGGTAGTCTGACTTCTACTCACGCTGACGATAACCCTGCTGCTGTATATAGCCGACTTTCATCACTTATCAAAGAATCTAAGGTAGGTACAACGCTTGATTATGGTTTGATTACAAATACTGTAGCCAGCACAATAGATATAATCTCCTTCTGGAAAGGTTCTTATATGACGAAAATCTATTACAATCCAGAAGAAAAAAATGAAGCTGTTATGCGTCTTTTAGGCATGGTGGCTTAACAGGATAACTAAGGGGGGGGGTATGCAATTAAGGCAGAATCTTAAAAAGTCCGATATTATATCAACTATAATATTCGCTATCTTAATGTTAGGCATTGGCGGCGCAATCGGGGCGTATGGAGGCGGTTATGTTTTTCTGCTTATATCGAAAGTAGATACTAATCTTCTATCATACGATACCTTAATGAATGCGTGGCCTTTATGGGAGTATAAAAAGTTACATGCCGCAATATCATTAGGTACAATTGTATTTGCAGCGGCAATTATAGTTCCTCTGGCTGCTATCATTATTGGTGCTTTCTTTGAGTTTCCTGAGCCGGATGTACATGGAAATGCAAAATTAATAACTGATGAAGAAATCAAAGAAAGTGGTTTGCTTGATGCTGATGAAGAATATCCTGAGATTCTGATTGGTAAAGTTGCAAAAGGTAGACACAAGGGTAAATACCTTAAGTTTGCAGGACAACAGTTTTTAGGGTTAGGCGCTCCAACCCGAAGCGGTAAAGGGGTAGGTTTTGTTATCCCTAATCTGCTCAATTATCGTGATTCTGTTTGTGTTCTCGATATTAAAGCTGAGAACTATATATTTACGGCGGGGTATCGTAAAAAAATGGGGCAGGAAGTTTTTGTTTTTGCCCCTGATGGGTATCGTTTTTCCGAAGAAGAATTTGAGGAATTTAAATTTAGTGATTACTACCTGAATCTGTCACCAGAAGAACAGCAAGCTTTTAATGAAAAGTTCCGCAATACTGAGCATGTTTTATCACACCGCTGGAACCCGTTGGACTACATAAGCCGTTCAAAATCGCGTCGGGTTGGAGAAATAAAAGATTTGGCAACAATTCTTTTTCCAGATGATGGGGGTGATAATGCTATCTGGAACAGTATGGCAGAAGCAGTATTTGAATCTTATATTCTGTACATGCTGGATATGGAAGAAACGATAAATAAGATCAACGCAGAGATTGAAGAAAACAGGAAAAACGGTACTGATGATGACAGGGAGCTTATGAAGCCCTATCCGGTTTCTATGGCGCAACTGTATTCCCTTACTGGCGTACCAGATATGGCTGAGTGGATGAATGATGAAATCCTTTACTGGAAAGATAAAGGGTATCCACTTAGTAAAGGTTGTGTTGAAGGTTTCAACAGATTTATATCCGTAGATCCAAAAACGCGCGGTAATATCATGCAGAACTTCAATAAACCTCTTAAGATATTTGAGGCTGAGTCTTGCCGACTCGCTACTTCTGCTTCTGACTTTGACTTTAATGATTTACGGCGTAAAAGAATGTCAGTATATATTGTGCTTTCTCCAACAGGCATGGAAAAGTATAAGCAGTTAATTAATTTGTTCTTTAGTCAGTTGGTGAGAGTTAACACACAAACTCTGCCAGAGCATGATAAAACATTAAAATATCAATGCCTCCTAGTGCTGGATGAATTTACGTCTATGGGGCGTGTGGGTATTATAGAGAAATCTATAGCGTTCACGGCAGGTTATAATATTCGTTATATGATTATCTATCAGAATGATGAACAGTTAGAATCTGATGATGCTTACGGCAAATCAGGGGCTTTCACGCTGAGAAAGAACCTTGCTGTAGAAGTTGTTTATCCTCCTAAAGATGTTGATTCTACCGCTGAGCGTATTAGTAAAACATTCGGCAAGAAAACCGTTAAAGTTAAAACTAACTCCAGAACAAGTAACGGCGGTAAAATCAGTAACGGCACGAACGAGCAATACGTAGGCCGTGACCTTTATATGCCGCAAGAGATTGTAGAGCTAGGGTCACAAAAATATGTGATGCAAAAGATTAATAAGGGGAAAAGAACGAAAGTCGCCGTTAATGAAGTCATAATCATGGAACAGGTTAAGCCGTTTGTTGCTCATAAGATTGTGTACTTTGATGAACCGGTATTCATGGAAAGGCGTAAGGTTGCTACTGACAACGTTCCAGATGTACCTATCCTGAATGATATTGAACATTATGAAATTCCACGCGATAAGCGGCGTGATATTCCGTCTATCGCCAGTGCTTAAAAAGAAGGGGGGTTTTATGAAAACAATTTTCACTGCTTTGATTCTTTCAGCAACGCTTGTTACTTCATCTGGTGCGCTGGCTGCTAACGCGCTTGCACCATTTGAAGGGGTTTCCTCTGATCCTAGCGAGGAAAGCCCCGACAGCGGTGATCCGTGCGTTGCTGTGACGTGCTTATACGGTCAAATGACAGGAAACAGCCAGAACGAGTGTAATGCTGCGGTTAAGGCTTTCAAATCGATTAAGGCCACTAAAAAGCACGGTATTTTTGATCCTGTAAAAACGCTTAAAAAGCGTACAAAATTTATAAACGGTTGTCCTTCGGCAGATCCTGATATTGTAAAGCAGATTTTGAAGAAGTTTGGAAAGCTGAAAAGTTTTTGATCGCTAAGCCCCGTTAAGGGGCTTTTTTATATTGCCCTATGTGCCATATGGCACTATACTAAATGAGTCTTTTCATGAGGTGATTGTATGGACAATTTCGCATCTGCTTTACCCTGGTTCTTTTTACTCTTTGTTGTCGTTTGTATCATTCTCTTTGCTAAGAATTCTTCTAAAGCAAAAAGAAAGCCAACCACGCGCAACAAGGTAAATGGGAACTCATTTAGTACAGGGGCGGGTATTATTCTTAAGTATGAATTAAATCCTTCCAACCTAACGGCTTTAATGCTTCCTGACAGCGCGCAGATTTTGACTGTGAAAGGCGGTCAGGATCATGTTTATCTGTGGGCGGTTGTACCAGAAGGAAAAGAGAACGTGAAGCGTTCTTTTATGGTTGTACCAACAGGAGAAGGAGTTATTGATAATAGTATATACATTGGCACGGCCTATGTAGAAAAAATGGTGTTTCATGTTTTTGAAATAATCAAATAAAATGCAATATTATATCTAATATAAATGGCGAAGGGGGCTATATGATTTTAACTATTGCAGAGAAACCTGAGTTAGCTGAAATTATTGCTAAAGCGTTCGGCGGTGAAGTTAAGAAAAGTGGTTATTGGGAATGCGCAAATAACAACGTTGTTACTTGGTGTTATGGTCATATGCTGGTACTTACACCTCCTGATAAAGTTAACCCTTCTTACAAAACATGGGTTATGTCAGACTTGCCGATGGATCTAACCGAAGTTTCCCATGAAGTTAAAACTACGGAAAACGGTTATGTAGAGCGGCAATACAAAATCATTACTGATTTGCTACGAAAATCATCATCGGTTATTAATGCTGGCGATCCCGATGATGAAGGTGAGTTGTTGGTTAGGGAGATTCTTTGGAAAGAGAATTATAACAAGCCTGTTCAGCGGTTATTGCTGAATGACCTGAACGTTAATGCAGCCAAAAAAGCTCTTTCAAAATTGCAGGACGGTAATTCTGAAAAATTTATGCGCCTTGCACTAAAGGCTTTAGCCAGGGCTAAAGGCGATCAGATTTATGGTCTTAACATGACGCGCTATTATACGCTTCTAAATCGTCAGCATGGCGGCAATGGTAAGCTTACGTGTGGTAGAGTACAAACGCCTATGCTCGGCTTGATAGTTAAGCGCTATGAAGATTTTAAAAACCATGTTAAATCTAATTACTATGATGTTTATTCCAGTCATAACATTTTGAAATCTGTTTATTTAAAACTTATTGCTGATGATAAGTTTGCTACAGATGGAAAAATATTATCTCCAGAAGTGGCGGAAAACATTAAATCAGCATGTGTTATGAAGCCCTCAACTGTGGTTGTTGCGAAAGTGGAGGATAAGCATACGCCACCACCGCTACCTTTTGACCTGTTAGGGCTTCAAGCCTATATGTTAAAAGATAACATTGATCCAACTGAAACAATGGAAATTACTCAAAAGCTACGCTCTAAAGAGATAGCTGCTATTTCCTATAACCGCTCGGATTGTCGTTATCTTACAAGCGATCAATATGATGAAGCACCCGCAACCTTAGAGGCTTTAAAGAAATATATTAGCGGCGGGATACTTGAATCCGTTATTAATAACAACGGATTCGATATTAAACGTAAAGGTATTGCGTTTAACGATGATAATGTAAGCGCACATACTGGTATCATTCCTTCGGCAGAACCGCGAAATCTTGATAAGCTTACTTCAAAAGAGAAAAAGGTTTATGAAGCTATAGTATTACGCTATCTGCTTCAATTCCTCGATGATAAAAAATACCAATCAGCAAAAGTTATTATCGAGTGTGAGGGTTATCGCTTTGGTGGGAGCGCAACAAAACTCGTTAGCCCTGGCTGGACTGCCCTTGAAGCTGAGGATTCCGATGATGATAGTGCAGAGGAAAACACCGATTCGGCTTTTGATGCTATCAGCGCTATGAAAGTAGATGATGTAGGGGTTTGTAATGATGTACGTGTAGATAAGAAAGAAACTAAACCGCTACCTGTCTACACTATGAAAACCTTCCTTGAAGATTTGAAACGTGTTAGTCGTTACGTTACCGATCCTCACATTAAACAGCTTTTGTTAAGCAAAGACAAAGGTAAGAAAGGGGAACGTGGTGGTATCGGTACGCCAGCTACGCGAGCAACGATTATCAGCAATCTCGAAAGTACGGGCTATTTCACCGTACAGAACGGGAAGCTTATTCCGACTGAGAAAGGTATAGGCTTTATTAAAAACCTCCCTGTGGCGGTTTCAGCGCCTGATATGACAGCATTATGGCATGAGCAACAAATGATGATAATGGAAGGTGATCTTGAGTTAGGCGATTTCATTATTAATATTAACAATACCGTTAAAGAGCTTATGAATCCTGAGCTTTCACAAGGTATCGTTTCTGCTGCTCAAAATTTCGCTGATAATAAACCTGTCGGTAAATGCTTCTGTTGTTCTTCTGAAATGAAGCTAACACCTAAAGTCTATTCTTGTCAGAATGAAGGTTGTGGTTTCAAAATCTGGCGTAAAATTTCTGAAAAAGAACTGACAGACAATCAAATGCAATTACTCATGAACGCTGGCAGGACGAAAGTGATTAAAGGCTTTAAATCCAAAGCTGGAAAATCATTTGAGGCAGCGCTTGTAATTGACAAAGAACAAAAACGGGTAACTTTTGAGTTTGCCGCCCGTAAAGCATAAAAGGAGCGGGGAGGAATCCCCGCTTTTCCTTGTATTTATATTAAATATAATTTATAGCTAGTGTCGTACTTAACTAATCACACTAAGAGGAACCGCCATGAGTGAATCTGATAACGTCCGTAAAGTTCTTTCTAACATTCGTTCACTGAGAGCGTTTGCGCGTGAAGTTGATTTTGAGTTACTTAAGGATATGGCTCAAAAGTTCAACGCTGTAGTTGAAGAACTCCGTGAAGATGCGGAACGTGAAGCTAAAGAACGTGAACAGCGTGATGCACGTAAACGCGAACTGCTTGAGATGATCGCCAGTGAGGGATTTTCAGTTGAGGAACTAACAGGCGCTTCTGATACTGGTAGCACCCGAAAAAAACGGGTAGTACAGCAGGTTCCCGCTAAATATCAGTTTGAAGTTAACGGTGAAATGCAATACTGGACGGGCAGAGGGCGTAAACCTAAAGCAATTGAGGAAGCTATAGCAGCAGGAAAGAAACTGGACGATTTTTTGATTCCTGATGATGAAAAATAAGGGGGCGGCGTAGTGAGTCAGAGAAAAGATAAATTTGTTACTGACTGGTTTTATGTGCCTTGCGCATCACAAAAAAAACTACAGCGAACAGGGTTTTTAGGCCTGGGTGATCCCAAAATCGTTAAAGACTATGTTAACAATGTTCCTGATTTAGATGATTATGCCGCAAAGCTTGCTGAGAGCTATAACAAGCTTGATAGCGCAGGGTATGACGTTATCAACATCGTGCCTATTAATATTGGCTCAAGTGATCAGTGCTTTCAGGATAATAAAAATTATGTGGGTGATGTTGGTTACAGCATTACGCGCGGGGCGGTAGTTGTCGGAAAGCTACGAGAGGTAGAAGGATGATTACATTAAATAACGCAATGCAAGCGCCCATGAAATTTATGCTCGTAGCGCTGCGCTATGCCGCTTGGTTCTTGCATCCTGTAACCTGGCTTATCAGTCCTGCTGTATACGCTGCCGCTTTGATTGGCATGTGTAGTTTTTGGGGGGTAGGTGAGATCTCGATGAACGTCGAAACGGTGAGCGCTGCCGAATTGCAATCACTCGCGATCTTCCTGAAAAATACATGGGCACTGGTCTTTATGCTGTTCTGCGCGATAAAGTTTATGTTTCGCCCTTATAAATCAAAATAGCCGATTACAGCGCTAAACAATCTAAGCCAGGCATGTCCTGGCTTTTTTTATGCTCAAAATAACTGAACGTGCGTTATCGCGGGGCGGGAATGCTAAGTGACTGCTTTTAAAGAAAACGCACTGAACGCCGGCGAGCTGGCCAGCTGCGACCGCCTGAGCCTCTCGCGCCTGATTCCGTCAA
>NZ_LECZ01000003.1 GCF_001022965.1 Enterobacter genomosp. O | reverse complement strand
ATGCGCAGGCCGCAGACGTCCGGGGTATCAGGGTGGCGGAGGAAGGCGACGGCGCGCACGGCGAGGCCGCGGTTATCGCTTACCGTCAGGGCCGGGGTGTGGCGGAAGACGCCGCTCAGGGGGAATGTGCTCATGGTCTGACTCCGTAAACGGGGGCTGATGCGGGTTCATCAGGCGGGTTAGGGCCGGTGCGTCCGGGGAGAGAAACGGTGCCCGGGCGGGGAGCCGGCAGAAGGGGGTCGGCGCTCACCGGATCATACCCGTGAGGCACGGCTATCATTGCCCGTTCCGCCGGTATGTCAACCCGCCGGCGCCGGCTTCCGGTATGAATTATGCGATTTCAGGTGATTCATCCCTCGTTTCTCACCTGCCTTCCCATGTGGTGGGGGAATAAAAACGCTGTCCGTCTGCGAACCCAAAAATATTCAGGCCCCTGGTGACCCTGAAACGTCTTTTGCCCGGGGACGCTGCCGGCGAGGCGGTATTCCGGCGTTAATATTCTTTCTCCCCTCTTTGCCACCTGGCCGCAAACGCAAAAATGTGAGTCATGAGGCACCCGTATAATTCCCGGTAACTCACAGGACGGGTCAGGACATAGTGATTACTGTTATCTGGCTTCCTGCAGACCAGACGCGCCGGGTGACATGACGTCATTTCGCCCCGGTCTCCGGAACCGTTTCTCCGCGCTGTATCTGTTTACCGCTTGTCGATCCGCGCGGAGCGATCACTTTCCTTTACTGAGGTAACTATGTCAGAACATATCCAGAATATGCCCCTCTTCGCGGCTCTCGCGGAAAAGCTGAACATCACTACGTTGTCGGAACTCGGGGATTTTTCCCTGGAGCAGGTCCTGGCGGCGGCCGGCGATGACGTTGGCCATGCCGACTGTCACGCGCTGCACGCCGAAGCGGTCCGCCGTCTGGCGCTCAGCACCACGCGTGAGCGTCAGGCCGTCACCCACGCAAACCCGCAGCTGCTGCAGGCCCCGCATCTGGGCATTTCCGCGCCGGCTCACGCGGTTGCCTACGGCAATGAATTTGTGCCGGAACGCAATAACCAGTTTGTGAAAGAAGGGGACGTGTCATCCATGTTCTCCCCGGCGGCCTATCTGACCGAGATGTACCACAACGCGGAGCAACTGCACGATAAGGGGAATACGTACCATCTGGATACGCGCCGTCCGGACCTGGCCACCCTGACGCTGAGCCAGGACAATCTTGACACGCCGCTGTCCACCCTGAGCCTGTCGAATGAAATCCTGCAGGCCATGCTGAAAAAGCAAAGCCAGTATAATACTGACAACAAATTGCACACTGCACTGGCGCAAAACCTGACTCCCCCGGAAGGCCCGTATCACCACGCCTTCACCGGCATCAGCGAAGCGCTGCGCGAACGCGACGTGTCCCCCCTCACCCTGCTGGCCCCGGAAAACCGTCCGGTGGGCCATGATGACGTGGCGGCGCTGTGCCTGGCGCTGGGCATTTCCCCGGCGCTGTACGCGCAGCTGACCACGGACATCACGTTTGAGAATGCGAAGGCCGAGTATAAGAAGGTGTTTGGCGACACGCCGCCGGAGGCGCTGCTCAGTGCCCGTGCGCTGGCGGCCCGCTATAACCTGCCTGAGGCCATGTTTGAAGAGGCGCTTGCCGGGAATGTACTGCAGGTTGAGGACACTCAGGGTAAACAGGTAGATGGGGTACTGACACAGGTCTGGAAACGGAGCGGTGACACAGTCTTCACGCGCATCCGTTGCGAGGCGGTTGAATCCTCCTGGCTGTACGCCGAAAATACGCTTCAGCCGTCATCCTCCGGCCGCTATACCATGACGTTCCGTCAAAATTCTAAATATGAGAAATGTTTTGTACGGACCTCCGTCGCAGGCGATGTGACGGGCAATAAATCTTCTCCCGACCAGCCGCTGACCTCATTCCTTAATCTGGATGCCAGCCCCGGTACCATGCAGATGGTATGCGGTGTGGAAATGACAGCCCCTGGCCACAATTCGAATGAGGCTAAATACATTTATCATCTGGAGAATCATACCGCCCACACCTTCCTGTTATACCTGCATCGACAGGTCCTGTTGCACAAAGCCTCGGGCGTGGCGTGGCGCATCATCAGCGCCGTCATGTGCCGCCAGCCTGTCACCGGTCTGTCGGACCGTACTCTGGTACAGCTGGGCCTGGCCGTAGTGTATCAGCAGCGCTATGGTCTGAACGCCGATGACATCGTGGTGCTCACCGGCGGAGCGATTAACACGCAGTCGCTGTCCGGTCAACAGAGTCAGTTTGACGCGCTGTTCCATACGCCGCCGCAGAATGGCCAGCGCCTGCCGGAGTTGCATCAACGTGAATGGAGCTTCTTTTATGATCCGCTGAGCGGTGGAAGCGACATAAATGGGTGGGGGGTATACAGGCCCATCGTGCTGCGCGGCCTGCAGGCTGACGATACCAGCTATGTGGCGCTGAAAAAGCTGGCGGGGGATGTAAAGAACCAATATGATACTAACCCTGAGATTATCTATATTGGCGGCAATAATTACACACACTGCCAACTATTCACTTATTCGGCGCTTTACCGTGCCAGACTGCTGGCCGATATCCACGGTCTGACCGTCTCCGAGCTCAGCACCCTCCTGCCCCTGCTCGGATTCACCAAACCGCTGTCCGACGAGAACTTTGCCTCCGTCGTCGACAAAGTCTGGACCGCCACCCGCTGGCTGCGCGCGCAGAACCTCTCCGTCGCCGGTCTGCAGGCCCTGCTGACAGAACTCACCCCGGTGCAGACCCCGGAAATCAGCAGCCTGGTGCTTTCCCTGCGTAATGACGTCGTCCTGCCCGTCGACGCAAACGGTACTCCTGTTGCCCTTAACTACAGTAACCTGATCCCTGCTCTGGCTCCGCACATGGCCTCCGCGCTGGGCCTGACCTCGCCGGACATGACTCGCCTGGTCATGCTCTGGGTCGAGCAGAACTATGCCGGTGGTGTCGTCCCCTTCTGGAACGCTATTGCCTCCCTGAATATCAACAGCACTACGTTTGTCGTGCCGGTTAATGCACTGACCTACTGTCAGAAGCTGGGACAGCTGGCCGCTATCGTCAAGGGCCTGGACCTGAGCGAACCTGAGCTGGGGCTGGCGGTAGATAAACCGATAGTGCTGAACAAGGATGCTACCCGTACAACACCTTCGGTCGAGAACCTGATGCTGCTGAGCCGCCTTCACGGCTGGGTCAGTGCCCTGGGTGAGCAGGCGTCCGCGGCTCTGACCGCCCTGCAGAAAGGGACGCTGACGGTAAAACTGCTGGCTGAGCTGATGTCCCTGGACGGTCAGGCGCTGGCCGTTGCCGCGAAGCAGGCCGGGCTGGACAAACTCAGCGACTTCATCGCCGTTGAACGCCTGCTGCAGTGGCATCAGGCCGCGCAGACCCTGAACGTCAGCGCCGCCACGGTGGGCGAGCTCTTCGCGATGCGCTTTGTGGCCGACGCCGGCAAGCCGGTTTCCACCCTGGCGCAGTGGCAGACCCTGTCCGGCAGCGTGCTGGCGGGCCTGTCCGGGCGAGAACGTGCGGCGGTCAGCGCGGTACAGGATGAACGCCTGTCCTCCGCCCTGAGCCAGCTGTATATGGAGAAGGCCGCGCCGGCTGAACTGAAGCTGCGCACCCGCGATGACCTCTATGGCTACCTGCTGATTGACAGCCAGGTCAGCGCAGATGTCACGACCACCCGCATTGCGGAGGCCATGGCCAGCCTTCAGCTGTACGTGAACCGCTGCATGCAGCTCGGCCATCTG
Source organism: Enterobacter genomosp. O (assembly GCF_001022965.1). Classification (GTDB taxonomy): domain Bacteria; phylum Pseudomonadota; class Gammaproteobacteria; order Enterobacterales; family Enterobacteriaceae; genus Enterobacter; species Enterobacter cloacae_L. The sequence continues at coordinate 8,748 of NZ_LECZ01000003.1, read as the reverse complement.
GAGTCCGGGGTTAAAACCGGGGCGCTGAGCCGTACGTTCTTCCGCGAGTGGGCCACCTATAACCGACGCTACAGCACCTGGGCGGGCCTGTCCCAGCTGGTGTATTACCCGGAAAACTACGTCGACCCGACCCAGCGTAGCGGGGAAACCACCATGATGCGCACCCTGCAGCAGTCCCTCAACCAGGGTCAGCTGACGCAGGACCAGGTGGAGGATGCCTTTAAAACCTACCTGGCGGAGTTTGAGAAGGTGGCCGACCTGGAGATTATCAGCGGCTACCACGACGGCCTGAATAACCGCAGCGGCCATGTCTGGCTGATTGGGGCCACCCGCGAGTCCACGCCGGTCTACTACTGGCGCCGGGTGGACATGAGCCAGTTTAAGGACGGGGCGTTCCCCGCGACAGCCTGGAGCGAGTGGCAGGAGATCACCGTGGCGGCGACGCCGCATGCGTCCTTGATCCGCCCGGTCATGCGCAACGGGCGCCTGCACCTGGTGTGGGTGGAGCAGCGCCAGGCCGGCGTGAAGGATGACAAGCCGGTATGGAAGGTAGACCTGAAATCCGCCCACCTTCGCCAGGACGGAACCTGGAGCGCGGCAAGGGTCTTTGAGGACCTAATAGATCATTCTTATCTGGTTGACAAATCAACCGCAGGGTTGTCGTGCCTGGAGGACCTGACAACAAACCATACTTACATCTATATCTGGAGTAAAAAACAAGACTCACCATCGATTCATGGTGTGGCTACGCTGTCGGACGGCAGACTGAAATATGAACATTCTTACGATAAGGTGCCCATTAAGCTGTTCAACAGTCAGGCCAGCCTGTCCGTTTGCTACCCGCTATCGCGCAGCGGGATATATGTCGACGCCAATAGCTTCACCTACCTAGGTTCAACCCTTAGAGATGAACGTTTTGCCCTCATTGAAGATGCGGGGAAGAACTATACGCTGAGCGGTGAGCTGATAGTGAAGAGTAAATTTCCTTACAGTTTTAAAATGCCTGAAGTCGCACTGCTCACCGGCAGCGGCACTATTATTGCCCGCCAGGCCCTGAACGTTGGTGATCTCACTACCCTGGGCAAAAGACTCCCGCTGGCCCTGACGTTCCCGCTTTCAGCGATCAGCAGCACATCATCCCAGACGTTCACCCTTGTGCTGCGCGATGACAGCGACGGTAGTGTTAGCAAGCAATTAATGTTTAATTTACTCCGTGATTCGGTTAACGAGCATACCCTCCTGACGTTGCATACCGCCCAGAGCGGTGCGCAGTCGATGGTCTGGGGCTTTAACGCCGTTAACCGCGTGCGCCTGAACACCCTGTTCGGACCGGAGCTGGTCAGGCGCGCCGCCCGCGGCCTGGACTCCATCCTGAGCCTGGAGTCCCAGTCCCTTCCGGAGCCCGCCATCCGGCCAAAAGGCGCCCGGGTGACCCTGACCCTGGATAAATACAGCCCCGCCGTCCACGGACTCGACAGGACCGTCACGCTGCGCCACACTTGGATCGGTAACGGGATTGCTCCGTACAACCTTTTCCAGGGGGAATTGAGCGCCGACGCCCCCACGCAGGTCACGGTGTTCATGAAGTATAATGACAATGGTAGCGATCCTAAAAATAACTTCTACCTGGAGCCTGAATATCAGAAAGGCACATTCAATAACATTCGTATCCACAAAAAAGACGGCGATGCCGACGTCTGGTCGCTGGATACCGGTCACAATAACGGCACCTTCCCGGGCCTGGTCCGCGTGGACCGTGTGGAGACCTTTGACGAAAACACGCCGGCTGAGCCGATGGACTTCGCCGGCGCCAACGCCCTCTACTTCTGGGAGCTGTTCTACTACGCCCCGATGCTGATTGCCCAGCGCCTGCTCCAGGAGCAGAGTTTCGACGACGCCGGCCGCTGGCTGCGCTACGTCTTCAGCCCTGAGGGCTACGACGGCAACGCCGGCCACTACTGGAACGCCCGCCCGCTGCGGGAAGACATCTGCTGGAACGACATCCCGCTGGACAGCACCGACCCGGACGCGGTGGCCCAGAGCGACCCGATGCACTACAAGGTCGCCACCCTCATGCGCCTGCTGGAGTTGCTCACCGCCCGCGGCGACCACGCCTACCGCCAGCTGGAGCGCGACACCCTGGCCGAGGCCAAAATGTGGTACGTCCAGGCCCTGGCGCTGATGGGCGACGAGTCCGTCACCCGCCCGGCCGCCTGGGCCGCCCCGACCCTGAAGGACGCCGCCGGTAAGGTCGTGAACCGCCTGCAGGCGATGGAGGACCGACAGGCGTCGCCGGTACGTATTCTGTCCGCGCAGCCCTATACGGCTAACGCCCTGACCAGGCTGTTTAACCCGCAGCAGAACGCCCGCTGGCAGGCCATCCGCCAGGACCTGACGCAGCGCCTGTACAACCTGCGTCATAACCTGACCCTGGACGGCCAGCCGCTGACGCTGCCGCTGTTTGCCACCCCGGCAGATCCGGCCGCGCTGCTGAGCGCCGCCGCCACCGCCGGCAAGGGCGGCACGCCGCTGCCGACCGGCCGCGAACTGGGGCTGCACCGCTTCCCGCTGGCCCTGGAAAGCGCCCGCAACATGACCGGCCAGCTGATGCAGTTCGGCAACGCCCTGAGCGGCGTGATTGAGCGCCAGGACGCGGAGGCAATGGCGGTGCTGATGCAGACCCAGGGTAAGGCGCTGATGGTCCAGAGTGTGGCGATGCAGAAGAAAACCCTGGAGGAGCTGGGTAACGAGGCGAAGGCCCTGGCCGCCTCCCTGGCAGGGGCGCAAAAGCGCCAGGCCTACTACAGCCGCCTGTATGACGAGAACATCAGTGCGGGCGAAGGCTTTGCACTGGGGGCCCGCGTCACCGCAGGCACCCTGCAGGCTGCCTCCCGTCCGCTGATGGCCGCCGCTGCCGCCGCCAACATGGCACCGAACATCTTCGGGATGGCCGTCGGGGGCTCCCAGTGGGGCAGTATTCCGTTTGCACTCGGCATGGCGATGGAAAGCGTCGCGACGGGGATGATGACCGCCGCCGACGGCGCCGCGCAGGGTGAAATGTACCGCCGCCGCCGCGAGGAGTGGGCGATGCTGCGCGATAATGCGGAAAAAGAGGTGGAGCAGCTCTCCGCCCAGCAGGCGTCCCTGACGGTCCGTACCGACGCGGCCGGGCTGCAGCTGACCTGTCTGGAAACCCAGCAGGCGCACAACGAGGCCCAGCTGGCCCTGATGCAGCGTAAGTTCAGCAATCAGGCCCTGTATAACTGGCTGCGCGGCCGCCTCTCGGCGCTGTACTTCCAGTTCTACGACCTGACCGTATCGCGCTGCCTGCGCGCCGAGAAATCCTTCCAGTGGGAGACCGGCGAGACGCGCAGCTTTATCAAACCGGGGGCCTGGCAGGGCACCTACGCCGGCCTGCTGTGCGGCGAAGCGCTGATGCTGAACCTGGCCGCGATGGAGAGCGCCTACCAGAAATGGGAAGCCCGCGCCCTGGAAGTGGAGCGCACCCTGTCCCTCGGCGAGCGCTACGGGAAGCTGTCCACCGGGAAGTTTTCGCTGAAAGACACCATTAAGTCGCAGCTTGGCAACGGTAAGGGCGAGGCCGGCAGCGGTAAAGACACCGTCAGCCTCGATAAGGATATCCTCTCCGTCAGCGTGGAGCTGAAGGGGCTGGGCCTGGCGTCGGACTATCCGGACGGCATGAAGCTCGGCAAGGTGCGCCGCATCAAACAAATCAGCGTCACGCTGCCGGCGCTGCTGGGGCCGTATCAGGACGTGCAGGCGGTGCTGGGCTACACGGGCACCTCCCCGCTGGCCCGCGGCTGCTCCGCCATCGCCGTCTCCCGCGGCATGAACGACAGCGGTCAGTTCCAGCTGGACTTCAACGACGGGAAGTACCTGCCGTTCGAGGGCATTGATATCTCGGATACCGGTACGCTGACCCTGCGCTTCCCGAACGCCACCGGCACCCAGAAGGCCCTGCTGGCCAGCCTGAGCGACATCATTCTTCACGTTCGCTACACCATCCGCGACTGAGTTCCCGGGTTTCGTTAACCATTTAATCACAGGCCCCTCCGGGGGCCTGACAGGAGTATGTTATGCAGGATATTCAGGAACCGGTTGCCGTCACCCAGCTGTCGCTGCCCAAGGGCGGCGGCAGCCTGCAGGGTATGGGCGAGTCCCTGGGCACCCCCGGGCCGGACGGCGTGGCGCAGATGAGCCTGCCGCTGCCCGTCTCCGCCGGGCGCGGCATGGCACCCGCGCTCAGCTTAGGCTACAGCAGCGCCGGCGGTAACGGCCCGTTTGGCCTGGGCTGGCAGGCGGGCGTGATGAGCGTGCGCCGCCGGACCAGCCAGGGCGTGCCCGCCTACGACGACCAGGACGCGTTTATCGGCCCCGACAACGAGGTGCTCGTCAGGGAGCTCGATGGTCACGGCCAGCCTCTGGTGAGGGAAACGGCGACGGCGCAGGGCGTGGCGCTCGCGCAGCGCTGGCGCGTGACGCGCTTCCGCTCCCGCACCGGCGCCGGCGCCCCGCGCATGGAGTACTGGCAGCCGCTGGTCGCCGGCGCCTTCCCGTTCTGGCTGTGCCACACGCCGGACGGCCAGGTTCACTGCCTGGGACAGCGCGCCGATGCCCGTCTCTCCAGTCCGGACAATCCGGAACAGATTGCCGAGTGGTACCTGCAGGAGTCCGTCTCGCCGGACGGGGAGCACATCAGCTACCACTACGCCGCAGAGAACGACGCCGGCACCGGGGCCGCCGAGCGCGAGGCCCATCCGCGGGTCGCGCAGCGCTACCTGCAGCAGGTCCGCTACGGTAACCGGACGCCCCGGGCGACCCTCTTTGCCTGGGATGCCATCCCGCCCGCGCCCGACGAGTGGCTGTTTACCCTGGTGCTGGATTACGGGGAGCGTCCGGCCGGTCTGAACACGGTACCGGCGCTGGCGACCAGCGGGGAATGGGGGCTGCGCGCCGACCCGTTCTCACGCTACGACTACGGCTTTGAGGTTCGCACCCGCCGCCTGTGCCGTCAGGTGCTGATGTATCATGATGTGGCGGCGCTGGACGGGCGTCCCGCCGCGCCGCCGGTGCTGGTCTCCCGCCTGCTGCTGACCTATCACGCCTCGCCGTCGGTCACCCAACTGACCGGCTGCCGGCTGCTCGCGCATGAGCCGGACGGCACCCCGTGCGCCCGTGCGCCGCTGTCGCTCGGCTATCAGGCCTTTGAGCCACAGCACGCGCCGGCCTGGCGCCCCCTGACCGGCCTGCAGGGGTTCAACGACGGCCTGCGCTATCAGTGGGTGGATCTGTATAACGAAGGTATGCCGGGGATCCTGTATCAGGACGAGCACGGCTGGCAGTACCGCGCCCCGGAGCGCACCCCGGGCACGACGGACGGGATCACCTATGGCCGTCCCCGCCTGTTACCCGTCCCGTCCCTGATGCAGGGCGGGCGCCTGATGGACCTGACCGGAGACGGCCGTCTGGACTGGCTGGTAGCCCGCCCGGGGCTGGCGGGCTTCTACCGCCGTCACCCGGATAAGGGCTGGGGCGATTTTACGCCGCTGGCCGCGCTGCCGACGGAGTTCTGGCAGGACGGCATGCAGTTTGCCGACCTGAACGGCAACGGCGTGTCGGACGTTGCCCTGATTGGCCCGAAAAGCGTGCGCCTGTATCCGGGCACCCGCGAGGGCTTTGCGACCGGCCGTGACGTTGAGCAGACCGGCGGCATTACGCTGCCGCTTTCCGGCATGGATGCGCGTGAACTGGTGGCGTTCAGTGATTTACCGGGCTCCGGGCAGATGCACCTGGTGCGCGTGCGCCATGACGGCGTCACCTGCTGGCCGAACCTGGGGCACGGGCGCTTCGGCGCGCCCTTTACGGTCCCGGGCTTCAGCCAGCCGGAAGGCGAGTTTGATCCGGGCCGGCTGTTCTTCGCGGACCTGGACGGCACCGGGACCACGGACCTGATTTACGCCCATGCCGATCATCTCTGGGTCTATTTTAACCAGAGCGGTAACCGCTTCGATACCCCTCTGGTGCTGCCGCTGCCGGACGACGTCCGCTTCGATCATACCTGCCAGCTGACGGTCGGAGATCTGCAGGGGCTCGGCGTCTCGAGCCTGGTCCTCAGTCGCCCGCACATGAGCGAGCAGCACTGGCGATATGACCTTGCCGGCCTTAAGCCCTACCTGCTCAGCCGGGTGAACAATAACTGCGGAGCGGAGAGCCGCCTGCACTACCGCAGCTCCGCCCAGTTCTGGCTGGATGAGAAAGCGGCGGCCGGCGACGGCAATCTGCCGGCGAACCACCTGCCGTTCCCGGTGCATCTGCTGGCCGCCACGGAGTCACTCGATGAAATCACCGGGAACCGTCTGGTCCAGACCGCCACCTACCGGCACGGCGTCTGGGATGGCCACGAGCGCGAGTTCCGGGGCTTTGCCCTGGTGGAAACCCGGGATACGGACGAGCGCGCGCAGGGCAATGCCGAAGAGCGCAGCGCCCCGGTGCTGACCCGACAGTGGTTCCATACGGGCGTCGTCGGGGATGAGCACCGTTATCGCCAGGCCTACTGGACGGGTGACCGCCAGGCGGTGAAGCCGGGTGCCACGCGCCTGACCCGCGCGGAGGGAGACAAGGAGGCGGCGCTGGACGCCCCGGCGGCGTTGCAGTACTGGATGCACCGTGCGCTCAGGGGAAGCCCGCTGCGCACGGAGGTGTATGCCGCCGACGGCAGTGCGCAGGAAACGGTGCCGTACCAGGTCACGGAGGCCCGCTATCAGGTCCGTGTGGTACAGTCTGCCGCCCCCGGTGCACCGTATCCGGTGGTGGCCCCGCAGCCGCTTGAGCAGTGGAGCTATGGCTATGAGCGCGTGGCAGACGACCCGGTTGTCAGCCAGGAGGTCACGCTGGCCACGGATGCGTTCGGCTACCCGCTGCGCACAGTCTCCGTCAGCTACCCGCGACGTGCCCGCCCGGCCGCATCGCCTTACCGTCTGGATTTACCGGAGGGCGCCTGGGAGGCAAGCTATGACGAGCAGCAGGACGTGCTGCGCCTGACGGAAACCGAATACAGCTATCATCATCCGGATACGGTGCACGGCTGGCGCACGGGACTTCCGCATCAGCAGCGCATCAACCTGGTGACGACGTCCGGTGCAGGCAGCACGCCGTACCTGTCTGCGGAAGATTTGCTGCAGGACACGGGGCTGCTGGGCACAAATGCCCCCCGACAGTACGCCGGACACACCACGGTGCACTACACCGCCGGTCGGGCGGATAGCCCGCTGAGCGCGCCGACGGTGCAGGCCCTGGTGGCCTTTGAGGAGAGCGCCGAGCTGGACGCCGACAGCCTGAAGGCGCTGGACGGGATTCTGAGTGCCTCAGAGCAGCTTACACTGCTGCAGGAGGCGGGCTACACGCAGGCCCTGCCGGCGTTTGCCCGTCCCGGTGAGGCAAAAGTGTGGGTGGCGACCCGCGCACTGACGGATTACGGCAGCGCGGCGCAGTTCTTCCGCCCGCTGGCGCAGCGAGCCTCTACGCTGACGGGCGCCACGACGCTGACCTGGGACCGCCACCACTGCGTCGTGACGGCGACGGAAGATGCGGCCGGGCACCGGACCCGCGCCGTCGTCGACTACCGCTTTATGGTCCCGGTGTGCCTGACGGACATCAACGCCAACGACAGCATGGTGACGCTCGATGCGCTGGGACGGGTGACCAGCAGCCGCATCCGGGGGACGGAGGACGGCCTGCCGGCGGGCTGCCCGACGCCGGAAGCGGTCCCGTTCCGGGTGCCCGCCTCACCTGAGGAGGCCCTGGCGTTGTCCGGTCCGCTGCCGGTCTCGCAGTTTATGGTCTATGCCGACAACGCCTGGGCCCGCCGGGTACCGGATGACGTCGACCCGTCCCTGCGCCAGGCGCTGCATGAGGCCGGGATGATGACGGAGGACGGCTGCCTGTGCGCGCTGGCGTACGCCCGCGCCCTGAAGCGTCCCGGGCTCAGCGTGCTGATGTCCGCACTGGACACGGACAGTGGCCGGGCGCCCCCTCACGTGCTGACGGTGGTCACCGACCGCTATTATCCGGATGCGGAACAGCAGCAGCGACAGCAGGTGGTCTTTTTTGACGGCGCCGGCCGGGAACTCCAGACGGCGCAGCGCGTGCCGGCGGGTGAGGCCTGTCAGCGTCTCGATGACGGCTCCCTGGCCATCGGTGAGGATGGCCTTCCCCGCAAGGCGCACTCCGGGACGCGCTGGGCAATTACCGGCCGCACGGAGTATGACAACAAGGGGCTGGCGGTCCGCCGCTACCAGCCGTTCTTTATCAACAGCTGGCGCTGGCTGCGCGACGACAGCGCGCGTGAAAACGCCTGGGCCGACACGCACGTTTACGATGCGCTGGGCCGGGAAACTGAGGTGCTGACCGCCGCCGGCTGGCGCCGCCGGACGCAGTACACCCCGTGGTTTGTGGTCAGCGAGGATGAGAACGATCTGGCGCACCTGAGCTGATACGTCTCCCCGTCCGGAGGCCGGCCGCCCGCGCCGGCCTCCTTTCTTCTTCCCGCCCGCCTGCCGGGCTTTTTTTTTCATTTTTATCACCACCCGGAATATTTATCATGAGCTTCAGCCCTGCCTGCTTTCAGCACACCCCGACCCTGACGGTAAGTGATAACCGCGGCCTCGCCGTGCGCGCCGTCGCCTTCCTCCGCCACCCTGATACCCCGGACGTCTGCGGCCTGCGCAT
>NZ_LECZ01000027.1 GCF_001022965.1 Enterobacter genomosp. O | reverse complement strand
CCCCAAAATGTCGTGAGAAAGCAGGGCTTTTGCTATGCTATGGCAAACCAATAAGGAGAGCGGGAATGACGCAAGGCGCAGTGAAAACACCAGGCAAACGTTCGCAGGCGGTGAGTGCCAAAAAACAGGCCATTCTCAGCGCGGCGCTGGAGACTTTTTCACAGTTTGGCATTCACGGCACGCGGCTGGAGCAGGTGGCGGAGCAGGCAGGGGTGTCCAAAACCAATCTGCTGTATTACTACCCGTCAAAAGAGGCGCTCTACGTGGCGGTAATGCAGCAGATCCTTGATATCTGGCTGGCGCCGCTCAAAGCCTTTCGTCAGGAATTTACCCCGCTGGTGGCTATCAGGGAGTACATTCGCCTGAAGCTTGAGGTGTCGCGCGATTACCCGCAGGCGTCCCGGCTGTTTTGTCTTGAGATGCTGCAGGGTGCGCCGCTGTTGCAGGCGGAACTCACCGGAGATTTAAAGCAGCTGGTTGACGATAAGTCGGCCATTATTGCCGGATGGGTCGCCAGCGGAAAGCTGGCTCCGGTCGACCCGCATCATCTGATCTTTATGATTTGGGCCTCCACCCAGCATTACGCTGACTTTGCGGCCCAGGTTGAAGCGGTGACCGGTAAAACGCTCCAGGACGAGGCGTTTTTCCACAGCACCCTGGAAAACGTGCAGCGGATGATTATCGAAGGGATCCGCGTGCGTTAGTTTCCCTCACCCTAACCCTCTCCCCAAAGGGGGGAGGGAATAGTTCCGTGCCTCATCAGCCCGGCGGGAGAGGGCAGCTTAAGTCGCCCTCTTCACACTGCATCAGCGAGGCCAGAAACGCTTCGCGCTCCGCGGTTTTTTCCGCCAGGCACTGGTTAATAATCATTGGCTGAACGCTCCCGCCCTCCGTCCCCGAACCGATAAACGCGCAGTCCGCGTCGCGCAGGGCGATCCACGCCTGCTGCGCTTTTTTCAGCAGATCGCGCTGAGGGGCTGCCGCGCGCTTGATGGCGGCCTGGTACGTCTGGTTGAGCTTTTTATCGGCAGCCTGGTACTGCTGCGCGCTGCAGGTATTCAGCTCAAGCTGGGTGGTCGCTTTGTCGCACTCGTCGGCCAGCGCGCTGGCGCTCAGCAGCAGTGCTGCACTGGCGATAAGATATCGTTTCATATACTCCCCAATAAAATAAGGCTCCGTCTCCGGAGCCTTATTAGCACAGCGTTAGCCTATTGTCATCAGGCTGGCGTTACCGCCTGCCGCCGCGGTATTGACGCTGAGCGAGCGTTCCACGTACAGACGCTCCAGCAGCAGGTTGGTTTCACCGCGGGCGAAGCCCTGCACCGAAACAATCGGCCCGTTGCGGGCCGCAACCTGCTCGCACAGTTCGCGCAGCTGGTCAGAATCACCGTGATAAATCACGGCGTCAAACGGCTGCGTCAGCAGTGCATCGGCCTTCGCGAAGTGAATGCGGGCAGAGACCGCTTTCGGCAGCTGTTTTGCCAGGTCGCGGTGCAGCGCATCTTCCGGCCACAGCACTTCACAGCCGGTTGCCATAGCTGCGGCCAGCTGGACCAGCGCGTCCTGCTCGTTATCCGCCACGCACAGCACGCGCTCGCGCGGCATCAGCGTCCAGGTATTGCGCTCGCCGGTTGGCCCCGGGAGCAGACGCTGCGTGCCTGCCTGCGCCAGCTCGCCGTACTGCTGCGCGAGGCTACGCAGTTCAGGACGTTTTTCCGCCCATGTGATGAGGGCTTCCAGCGGCTGGGTCAGCACGGTTTTCAGCTGCGCATCCACCGGATAGTCCACATCCTGACGCGCCAGCGTTACGCCCAGCGCGTTCTCCGGACGGTTCGCCAGCAGGCGGTACAGGTAGAGCGGACCGCCCGCCTTCGGACCGGTGCCGGAAAGGCCTTCGCCGCCGAACGGCTGCACGCCCACGACCGCGCCGACCATGTTGCGGTTAACGTACAGGTTGCCCACTTTGGCGCTGCCGGTCACCTGCGCGATGGTCTCGTCGATACGGGTATGCACCCCGAGCGTCAGGCCATAGCCGGAGGCGTTGATCTGGTCGATCAGCGCGTTCAGGTTGTTGCGGTTGTAGCGCACCACGTGCAGGACCGGGCCGAAGACCTCTTTTTTCAGCTCGTCGAAGCTCGCCAGCTCAATCAGCGTTGGCGGCACAAAGGTGCCGGTACGCCACTCGCGGGTATCTTCACTGTTTTCACGCACCGCCTGGAACACCGGACGGCCCTTCGCGCGCATGGCCTGAATGTGGTTTTCGATATTGGCTTTGGCTTCCGCGTCGATCACCGGCCCGATGTCGGTGGTGAGACGGCCCGGGTTGCCCATGCGGCATTCGGCCATCGCGCCGCGCAGCATCTTCAGGGTGTGGTCGGCCACGTCATCCTGCAGGCACAGCACGCGCAGGGCGGAGCAGCGCTGACCGGCGCTGTCGAAGGCGGAGGCCAGCACGTCAACCACCACCTGCTCGGTAAGCGCGGAGGAGTCAACGATCATGGCGTTCATGCCGCCGGTTTCCGCGATGAGCGGGGTCGGGCGACCCTGCGCATCCAGGCGGGTAGCGATATTGCGCTGCAGCAGAGAGGCCACTTCGGTCGAGCCGGTAAACATCACGCCGCGCACGCGGTTATCCGCGGTCAGCTTAGCGCCGACCGTTTCACCGCGGCCCGGCAGCAGCTGGACCACGCCCGCCGGCACGCCGGCTTCCAGAAGAATGTTGATGCCCTGTGCGGCAATCAGCGGGGTTTGCTCTGCCGGCTTGGCCAGCACGCTGTTGCCTGCGGCCAGGGCGGCGGCAATCTGGCCGGTGAAGATCGCCAGCGGGAAGTTCCACGGGCTGATACACACGACCGGGCCAAGCGGACGGTGGGTTTCGTTATCGAAGTCATCGCGAACCTGACCCGCGTAGTAATGCAGGAAATCGACGGCCTCGCGCACTTCGGCGATGGCGTTGCTGAAGGTTTTACCCGCTTCGCGCACCAGAATGCCGATGAGCTGTTGCATCTGATCTTCCATCAGCACCGCGGCGCGTTCCAGAATGGCGGCGCGCTCCTGCGGCGGCGTGGCAAACCAGATAGGGGCGTTGTTCACCGCGCTGTCCAGGGCCTGATCCACTTCCGCTTCGGTGGCTTCACGCACGTAGCCGACGATGTCTTTTGGCTCCGCCGGGTTAATGACTGGCTGCATTTCGCCGTCAGCAACCGGCTGCTCCAGAATCGGTTTGGCCTGCCATTTCTGCAGCGCGCTGTTGAGCAGGGCAGAGGAGAGCGACGCCAGACGGTGTTCGTTGGCGAGATCCAGACCCGCCGAGTTGACGCGGCCTGCGCCATACAGCTCGCGCGGCAGGGCAATCTTCGGATGCGGCAGGCCAATCTGGCCTTCCTGCGCCGCCATCTTCTCTACGGCCTGCACCGGATCGGCAACCAGCTCGTCCAGCGGCAGGGTGGTGTCGGCGATGCGGTTAACGAAGGAGGTGTTCGCGCCGTTTTCCAGCAGGCGACGCACCAGGTAGGCCAACAGGGTTTCGTGAGTACCTACCGGGGCGTAAATACGGCACGGGCGGTTCAGCTTGCCGTCCGCCACTTTACCGGTGACCTGCTCGTACAGCGGTTCACCCATGCCGTGCAGGCACTGGAACTCGTACTGGCCCGGGTAGTAGTTCTGCCCGGCCAGGCTGTAGATCGCCGCCAGGGTGTGGGCGTTGTGGGTGGCGAACTGCGGATAGATCAGGTTCGGCACGCCGAGCAGCTTTTTCGCGCAGGCGAGGTAAGAGACGTCGGTGTAAACCTTGCGGGTATAGACCGGATAGCCTTCCAGCCCTTCCATCTGGGCGCGTTTGATTTCGCTGTCCCAGTAGGCGCCCTTCACCAGACGGATCATCAGGCGGCGACGGCTGCGGCTGGCCAGGTCAATCAGGTAATCAATGACGAACGGGCAGCGCTTCTGGTAGGCCTGGATCACGAAGCCGATGCCGTTCCAGCCTGCCAGCTCCGGCTCGAAGCACAGTTTTTCCAGCAGATCGAGGGAGATCTCCAGGCGGTCGGCCTCTTCGGCGTCGATGTTGATGCCGATGTCATACTGGCGCGCCAGCAGGGTCAGGGACTTCAGGCGCGGGTAGAGCTCTTCCATCACCCGGTCGTACTGCGCGCGGCTGTAGCGCGGGTGCAGGGCGGAGAGCTTAATGGAGATGCCCGGGCCTTCATAAATACCGCGACCGTTAGACGCTTTACCGATGGCGTGGATCGCCTGCTGGTAAGAGACCATATAGGCCTGCGCGTCGGCGGCGGTCAGGGCCGCTTCGCCCAGCATGTCGTAGGAGTAGCGGAAACCTTTATCTTCCAGCTTGCGGGCGTTCGCCAGCGCTTCGGCAATGGTTTCCCCGGTCACAAACTGCTCGCCCATCAGGCGCATCGCCATGTCCACGCCTTTGCGGATCAGCGGCTCGCCGCTCTTGCCGATAATGCGGTTCAGGGAGCGGGAGAGGTTGGCTTCGTTGTGGGTCGAGACCAGTCTGCCGGTAAACAGCAGGCCCCAGGTCGCGGCGTTGACGAACAGCGACGGGCTGCGGCCAATGTGGGAATGCCAGTTGCCGTTGCTGATCTTGTCGCGGATCAGCGCGTCGCGGGTGGCTTTATCCGGAATACGCAGCAGCGCTTCCGCCAGGCACATCAGCGCCACGCCTTCCTGAGACGAGAGGGAGAACTCCTGTAGCAATCCCTGAACCATGCCGGCGCGGCCGGTGGCGGTTTTCTGGTTACGCAGCTTGTCGGCAAGCTGGTACGCCAGGCTGTGCGCCTGAGCGGCAATCGCCTCGGGCAGGCGGGCCTGCTCCAGCAGCATCGGTACGGCGTCGGTTTCGGCGCGACGGTATGCGCCGGTAATGGCGGCACGGCTGACGGACTGCGGCAGGATCTGCTCGGCGAACTCGAGGAACGGCTGGTGGTTTTCGTCGCCAGCGGTCGGGGTCTCCTCGCTTTCATTGGCCGCGCCGGCCAGCAGGGCAGGCAGCTCCGGCAGGCCCTCATCGCTCTCGAGTCTTTCGAGATAGTTAAAAATCGCCTGCTTAATTAACCAGTGCGGCGTGCGGTCAATGCGGGTTGCTGCGGTCTTAATCCGTTCGCGGGTGGCGTCATCCAGCTTAACCCCCATGGTGGTCATACCCATGCCAAAGCTCCTGTTGTTCTTTCATCGTGTTTGGTCGTTAGCGTGAAATATCCACCATGTTGCAACTTTGTGCAACCGTGTTAAATGTGACCTGGTTTGCAACCCAGGAAATGAATGGATTGTTAACGAATGGTTAGCTGGAAAAACGCACTGGCATTTGTACGGGAAGCCTGTTTTTATGCGGGAGTTAACACTTTTAAAAGGTGCAACCCACAAAAGCGTGAGCGAGTGCAACCTATAGGAAACTCGTATCAAACCAGGGATGAAATTGATGTAAATGCAGTGTTAAATCGTTTGTCAGCGGAAGGCGCATACGGCAGGATAGCGCGCCCAACCGAAACACAAGATACCGTCACCTCGTTCCGGTGATCATATAACAAGGCAACCCGGACGGTTGTCGCTCGACACTTTTGGAGAATTTGAATGGCAATTAGCACACCGATGCTGGTGACATTTCTCGTTTATATCTTTGGCATGATCCTGATAGGGTTTTTGGCGTGGCGTTCAACGAAAAACTTTGACGACTACATTCTGGGCGGACGCAGTTTAGGCCCGATGGTCACCGCACTCTCTGCGGGCGCATCGGACATGAGCGGCTGGCTGCTGATGGGTCTGCCGGGCGCGATTTTCATCTCCGGTATCTCTGAAAGCTGGATCGCCATCGGTCTGACCGTGGGCGCATGGATTAACTGGAAGCTGGTGGCGGGCCGTCTGCGCGTGCACACCGAGGCCAACAACAACGCCCTGACGCTGCCGGACTACTTCACCGGACGCTTTGAGGACAACAGCCGCGTTCTGCGCATTATCTCCGCGGTGGTTATTCTGCTGTTCTTCACTATCTACTGTGCCTCCGGCATCGTGGCCGGCGCGCGCCTGTTCGAAAGCACCTTTGGCATGAGCTACGAAACCGCCCTGTGGGCCGGTGCAGCGGCGACCATCCTCTATACCTTCGTGGGCGGTTTCCTGGCGGTAAGCTGGACCGATACCGTGCAGGCGAGCCTGATGATCTTCGCCCTGATCCTGACTCCGGTGATTGTGATTTTCACCGTTGGCGGCTTTGGCGATTCCCTGGAAGTGATTAAGCAGAAGAGCATTGAAAACGTCGACATGCTGAAAGGGCTGAACTTTGTCGCCATCGTCTCCCTGATGGGCTGGGGACTGGGCTACTTCGGTCAGCCGCATATCCTGGCACGCTTTATGGCGGCGGATTCTCACCACACCATCGTTCATGCCCGTCGCATCAGCATGACGTGGATGATTTTGTGTCTGGCGGGCGCGTGTGCGGTAGGCTTCTTCGGTATCGCCTACTTCAACAACAACCCGGCGCAGGCGGGCGCGGTCAACCAGAACGCCGAACGCGTGTTTATCGAGCTGGCGCAGATTCTGTTTAACCCGTGGATTGCCGGTATTCTGCTCTCCGCGATCCTCGCGGCGGTGATGTCCACCCTGAGCTGTCAGCTGCTGGTCTGCTCCAGCGCGATCACCGAAGACCTCTACAAAGCTTTCCTGCGTAAAAACGCGAGCCAGAAAGAGCTGGTCTGGGTAGGGCGCTTCATGGTGCTGGTGGTGGCGCTGATTGCCATCGCGCTGGCGGCCAACCCGAATAACCGCGTGCTGGGTCTGGTGAGCTACGCCTGGGCGGGCTTTGGTGCGGCATTTGGTCCGGTAGTGCTGTTCTCCGTCATGTGGTCACGTATGACCCGGAACGGCGCGCTGGCGGGGATGATTATCGGTGCGGTGACCGTTATCGTCTGGAAGCAGTTCGCCTGGCTGGGCCTGTACGAAATCATTCCTGGCTTCATCTTCGGCAGCATCGGCATCGTGGTCTTCAGCCTGCTGGGTAAAGCGCCGTCTGCCTCTATGCAGAAACGCTTTGCTGAAGCAGACGCGCATTACCACTCCGCGCCGCCGTCTAAGCTGCAGCCTGAATAATTTTTCACACGGAACACCGTAGGCCGGGTAAGCGCAAGCGCACCCGGCTTTTTTCTTGCCAAAATCCGTGTTTTCCTGTGATATCCATGTGCTTATAACAATGAGGATAGCGAAGCATGACAATCAAAACAGGGTTAATGACGGCGGCATTATTGATGCTGGCTGGCTGCACCGCGCCATCGCAGCACGCGGCGGTGGAGACCTGCAAAGCGGATAACCAGATGCAGCAAACCACGCTCTATTTCGGACTGAATCGTCCGGCCGGGGCGCAGATTACCGGCAACGAGTGGCAGCAGTTTGTTGACCAGGACGTGACGCCACGCTTTCGCGATGGCTTAACGGTGTTTGACGCGCGCGGGCAGTGGCTGGGGAACGACGGAAAAGTGGCGCGCGAGCCCAGCAAAGCGCTGATGCTGATCCACGGTAAAGATGCGCAGAGCGAGAAGAACATCGAAGCGTTGCGCGGGATTTATAAGTCCCGCTTCGCGCAGGAGTCGGTGATGCGCGTCGACCAGCCGGTGTGCGTGCAGTTCTAATAAAAACGGCGGGATAACCCGCCGTTGTTGTATCGTAGGCCCGTGCAAGCGAAGTGCCGCCGGGCATTACATCACAGCACCAACCCCGCAAAGCTCGCCGACAGCAGGCTCACCAGCGTCGCGCCGTACACCAGACGCAGACCGAAACG
This sequence comes from Enterobacter genomosp. O, assembly GCF_001022965.1. Classification (GTDB taxonomy): domain Bacteria; phylum Pseudomonadota; class Gammaproteobacteria; order Enterobacterales; family Enterobacteriaceae; genus Enterobacter; species Enterobacter cloacae_L. The sequence goes on along the minus strand of NZ_LECZ01000027.1, from coordinate 1,076,519 downwards.
CGATACCACGTTCCCCTGCTGCTCGTTCAGGCCCTTAATCGCCCCGGCCACAATGCCGATTGATGCGAAGTTCGCGAACGATACCAGGAAGACGGATAAAATACCCAGCCCGCGCGGCGACATCTGATGCGCTATTTTTTGCAGCTCAATCATCGCCACAAATTCATTCGCTACCAGTTTGGTTGCCATAATGCTGCCCGCGTTTAAGGCATCGCTCAGCGGAATCCCCACCAGCCACGCCAGGGGATAAAATACATAGCCCAGGATCTGCTGGAAGCTCATGCCAAATACGCTGGAGAAGAGTGCGTTAACGGCGCTAATAAGGGCGATAAAGCCAATCAGCATCGCCAGAATAATCATCGCCACTTTAAAACCGGCCAGAATATACTCGCCGAGCATCTCGAAGAAACTCTGCGATTCATGCAGTTTTTCAAGCCGGATATCCGGCTCCGCTTCCGGGCGCGCCGGGTTGATGACGGAGAGAATAATAAAGGTGCTGAACATGTTCAGAATCAGCGCCGCGACGACAAATTTGGCGTCGAGCATGGTCATATACGCGCCGACAATCGACAGGGAGACCGTCGACATTGCCGTGGCCGCCATGGTGAACAGACGACGAGAGGAGAGATCGCCCAGCACGCCTTTGTAGGCAATGAAGTTTTCCGACTGACCGAGGATCAGCGAACTCACCGCGTTAAAGGATTCCAGCTTGCCCATACCGTTCAGTTTTGACAGCAGCGTGCCGATTACCCGAATAAAAATCGGCAGAATTCGCCAGTGCTGAAGAATACCAATCAGCGCGGAAATAAAAATAATCGGGCAAAGCACGCCGAGGAAAATGAACGCCAGCCCTTTTTCCCCCATTCCGCCAAAGACGAAATTGGTGCCTTCGCCGGCAAATTTAAGCAGTGACTCAAAAAATCCCGAGACGTATTTAATCAGGAATAACCCGCTTTCGGCGTGCAGGAAAAAGAACGCCAGGGCAATTTCTATGACAATCAGCTGTAAAACAAAACGAATGCGAATTTTTCGGCGGTCGAAACTCACCAGCCAGGCAAGCGCAAGAATAATGACCAGCGCCAGCAGGAAATGGACAATTTTAAACATAATTTATTTTCACCAGGTGTTTGAGGCGGATATTTAGCCACAGCCCTGAATCAGCGTAAATGGGCATTTTCGTTATAACTTATAAACTTGAACGTTACGTAGGTAACTATTATCAGGCTTGGCGTTTACAACTCGTCATCAAAACACCACATATTTCGCTTGTGTTTCTTTACGCCGTAATGATAATCACTATCACAAGAATTTACCTTTCTTTGCATCAGTTGACCGCGATAAACATTTAAGGTGTCGGCATGTTTGTTCCATTTCTCATTATGTTACGTGAAGGGCTCGAAGCCGCCCTTATCGTTAGCCTAATCGCCAGTTACCTGAAGCGAACCCAGCGCGGGCGCTGGATTGGCGTCATGTGGGTCGGGGTATTCCTTGCCGCGGCGCTCTGTCTGGGCCTGGGTATCCTCATCAACGAAACCACCGGGGAGTTCCCGCAGAAAGAGCAGGAGCTGTTCGAAGGGATCGTCGCCGTGATTGCGGTGGTGATCCTTACCTGGATGGTGTTCTGGATGCGTAAAGTCTCCCGCAACGTGAAGGTGCAGCTGGAGCAGGCGGTGGATAACGCGCTGCAAAAGGGCAACAACCACGGCTGGGCGCTGATTATGATGGTCTTTTTCGCCGTTGCGCGTGAAGGCCTGGAGTCTGTTTTCTTCCTGCTGGCGGCGTTTCAGCAGGATGTGGGGATCTGGCCACCGCTGGGTGCCGTGCTGGGTCTTGCCACGGCAGTGGTGCTCGGTTTCCTGCTCTACTGGGGCGGTATTCGCCTGAACCTGGGGGCGTTCTTCAAGTGGACCAGCCTGTTTATTCTGCTGGTGGCTGCGGGCCTGGCGGCAGGGGCGATCCGCGCCGTCCATGAAGCGGGCCTGTGGAACCATTTCCAGGACGTGGCGTTCGACCTCAGCAACGTTCTCTCCACGCACTCTCTGACCGGCACCCTGCTCGAAGGTATCTTCGGCTATCAGGAAACGCCGAGCGTCAGCGAAGTGGCGATGTACTTTATTTATCTGGTTCCGGCGCTGGTGCTGTTCGCAATGCCGCCGCGTACCGGCACGCAGGCGTCACGCGTTACGCCATAATAGTTGATTTAGTTACAACATACTTTTAAAGGGAAGAGTCATGGCAATTCAGTTCCGTCGTAGTGCGTTATGCGCAGGCATTGCCGCGCTGTTCGCTTCTGCATTCTCCGCATGGGGCGCGGATGTTCCTCAGGTTAAAGTCACCGTCAATGACAAGCAGTGTGAGCCGATGACCCTCACGGTGAACAGCGGCAAAACCCAGTTCATTATTCAGAACCACAGCCAGAAAGCGCTGGAATGGGAGATCCTGAAAGGCGTTCTGGTGGTGGAAGAGCGCGAAAACATCGCCCCTGGCTTCAGCCAGAAGATGACCGCCAACCTGCAGCCGGGCGAGTATGAGATGACCTGCGGCCTGCTGACCAACCCTAAAGGGAAGCTGATCGTCAAAGGTGAAGCAACGGCTGATGCGGCGAAAGGCGCTGCGGTGCTGAGCCTGGGTGATGCCATTACCGCGTATAAGGCGTATGTCACGAAAGAGACGGCGGACCTGGCGGCGGCAACCAAAGCCTTTACCGATGCGGTGAAAGCCGGTGACATCGAAAAAGCGAAATCCCTCTATGCGCCAACTCGTCAGCACTACGAGCGCATCGAGCCGATTGCCGAGCTGTTCTCTGACCTCGATGGCAGCATCGATGCCCGCGAAGATGATTTCGAGCAGAAAGCCGCCGATCCGAAATTCACCGGTTTCCACCGGCTGGAGAAAGCCCTGTTTGGCGATAATTCTGCCAAAGGGATGGAGAAATATGCCGATCAGCTGAACGGCGACGTGCTGGAGCTGCAAAAGCGCATCAGCGAGCTGGCCTTCCCGCCGTCAAAAGTGGTGGGGGGCGCGGCCGGTCTGATTGAAGAAGTGGCCGCGAGCAAAATCAGCGGCGAAGAGGATCGCTACAGCCATACCGACCTGTGGGACTTCCAGGCCAACGTCGACGGCGCGCAGAAAATTGTTAACCTGCTGCGTCCTCAGCTGCAGAAAGAGAACGGTGAGCTGCTGGCTAAAGTGGATGCCAACTTCAAAAAAGTCGACACCATTCTGGCGAAGTACCGTACCAAAGACGGCTTTGAAACTTACGACAAGCTGACCGATGCCGACCGTAACGCGCTGAAAGGCCCGATTACCGCCCTGGCGGAAGATCTCTCTCTGCTGCGTGGCGTACTGGGTCTGGACTAAGCACGATGAACAAGCATAGCGAGAACGACGCGGTTGAGCCTTCACGTCGTCGATTGTTAAAAGGGGTAGGGGCGCTGGGTGGCGCGCTTGCTCTGGCTGGCGGGTGTCCGGTGGCGCATGCGGCGAAACCGCAAAGCGCGCCCGGCACGCTGTCACCCAATGCCCGCATGGAGACGCAGCCGTTTTATGGCGAGCATCAGTCGGGCATCCTGACGCCGCAGCAGGCGTCGATGATGCTGGTGGCCTTTGATTCGCTGGCCAGCGATAAAGCCGATCTGGCGCGCCTGTTCCGCCTGCTGACGACGCGCATCGCGTTTCTCACCGCCGGCGGACCGGCGCCCGATACGCCAAACCCGCGCCTGCCGCCGATGGACTCCGGCATTCTGGGGCCGTTTATCGCCCCGGATAACCTGACCATTACCGTTTCGCTGGGTGAATCGCTGTTTGATGCACGCTACGGCCTGGCAAAGCAGAAGCCGAAAGCGCTGCAAAAAATGACGCGCTTCCCGAACGATTCGCTGGACGCCGCTCTCTGTCACGGCGACCTGCTCCTGCAGATTTGCGCCAATACCCAGGACACGGTGATCCACGCCCTGCGCGATATCATCAAGCACACGCCGGATCTGCTGAGCGTGCGCTGGAAGCGGGAAGGGTTTATCTCGGACCATGCCGCCCGCAGCAAGGGGAAAGAGACGCCGGTGAACCTGCTGGGCTTTAAGGACGGCACCGCCAACCCGGACAGCAGCGATGCTGCACTGATGAAAGACGTGGTGTGGGTAACCGCAAATCAGGGCGAACCGGCATGGGCGGTGGGGGGAAGCTATCAGGCGGTGCGAATCATTCAGTTCCACGTCGAGTTCTGGGACCGTACGCCGCTCAAAGAGCAGCAGACGATCTTCGGTCGCGATAAGCAAAGCGGCGCGCCGCTCGGCATGAAGAACGAGCATGACGTGCCCGACTACGCCAGCGACCCGAATGGCGACGTGATTGCGCTGGACAGCCATATTCGTCTGGCTAACCCGCGCACCAAAGAGACGCAGTCCAGCCTGATGATGCGCCGCGGATACAGCTACTCCCTCGGGGTGACCAACGCCGGTCAGCTTGACATGGGGCTGCTGTTTGTCTGCTACCAGCACGATCTGGAAAAGGGCTTCCTGACCGTGCAGAAGCGCTTAAACGGCGAAGCGCTGGAAGAGTACATTAAACCTATCGGCGGCGGCTATTTCTTTGCTCTGCCAGGCGTGCGTGACAGCAACGCATATCTCGCTCAGGGTCTTATTGAAGCCTGATAATCGTCCCCGCAACTGTTCGCGGGGACATTATTTTTTCATATGACTATCCTGCTGTTATATTTCTGTAATATTTCTATATGAGACTGATTCCACCTGTAGGGACAGTCTTAAAAGTTGCATTCAGGTAAAATAAATGTTGCATTTATGATAACTCCTGATGTACTTAAGATAAGACAGCGGTAGTTCCCGGCAGTGATGCTGAATCACTATGGAGATCGCGAATGGTTGCGTCCTGTACTGGACAAGGTAAACATAACAACCGCAGCACCCGGCGCGGAGGCTCAGACTCCGGCAGCGATTTCCTCACCACTAAATTCTCCCCCCTCCCTCAAGAATCTGATTCGACCGACGTGCAGAACGGTGCGCGTAGCTGTTCCGTATCGTCATCCGATAAAGCAAGCAATGGCTTACAAGGAAGCCAACCCTCTGATGTTCGTGCGCATAATCGTGCCGACGCTGGCGCGTGTGATGAATACCAACAACTCAAGGTGCTATCCATGGGAAGACAAAAAGCAGTGATCAAAGCTCGTCGCGAAGCAAAACGTGTGCTGAGACGGGATTCACGTAGCCATAAACAGCGTGAAGAAGAATCGGTCACCTCGCTTGTGCAGATGAGTGGCGTAGAAGCAATTGGCATGGCCCGAGACAGCCGTGATAATTCTCCAATTGTGGCGCGCAATGAGGCTCAGGCGCACTACCTGAATGCTATCGAGAGTAAACAGCTCATCTTTGCAACCGGTGAAGCCGGATGCGGGAAAACCTGGATTAGTGCAGCCAAAGCGGCGGAAGCGCTGATCCATAAGGACGTGGAGAGAATCATTGTTACCCGTCCTGTACTGCAGGCTGATGAAGATCTCGGTTTCTTGCCCGGCGATATTTCGGAGAAGTTTGCCCCGTACTTCAGGCCCGTCTATGACGTACTGGTAAAACGTCTGGGCGCATCCTTTATGCAGTACTGCCTGCGACCAGAGATTGGCAAGGTGGAAATCGCGCCGTTCGCCTATATGCGCGGACGTACATTTGAAAATGCGGTCGTCATTCTTGACGAGGCTCAGAACGTGACCGCTGCGCAAATGAAGATGTTTTTGACGCGCCTCGGGGAGAACGTGACGGTTATCGTTAACGGCGATATTACCCAATGTGACCTGCCGTCCGGCGTGAAATCCGGGCTGAGCGACGCCATGTCACGTTTTGAGGAAGATGAGATGATTGGGGTGGTACGCTTCACCAAAGATGACTGCGTGCGCTCGGCGCTCTGTCAGCGCACGCTGCAAGCGTATTATTGAGTTTGCTGTTATGTTCAAGGCCCGGGAAACCGGGCTTTGTTTTTTGTGCGGGCATAATGTCGGGTGGCGCTGCGCTTACCCGACCTACATTACGCGTAGGCCTGGTAAGCGCAGCGCCACCAGGCATGAAGAGCGCAGGGAGTTCCAGGGGCGAATCCCACGGTGGCGATCCAAAAGAAAAAAGCCCGTACTTTCGTACGAGCTCTCATCTCAAATATGGCGGTGAGGGGGGGATTCGAACCCCCGATACGTTGCCGTATACACACTTTCCAGGCGTGCTCCTTCAGCCACTCGGACACCTCACCATATTGTTTTGCTGCCTGACCGCTTGGGGGGGCAACGGGGCGCTACTATAGGGAGTTGCGCTAACACGGTCAAGCAGATTTTCAGCTTTAGTGCCTGTTCGGTTAAGCAATAATCAGCTCCACGGTTTTTACGCCGTGGAGCAGGGGATTAACGCTGTGAATCGAGCACTTCGCTGTTTTTAACCACTTCCTGCGCTTTGCCGTAGCTCTCAATCAGCAGCTGGTAAGCCGGGAAGATGTGGGTGTATACCTCAGCCCACTCTGCGGCATCTTCACGGTTCCATGTCCGCTGGATCTCAGAGGCTACCGCTGCCGTATCCATCGGCACTACGCCGGCCTGCACCACGCGCGCCAGGGTGATCTCCTGCGCCATTTTGCTGTAGGTGCCGGAGGCATCAATCACCGCAAAGACTTTATACCCGTCCGCCACCGCGCTGATCGACGGGAAGGCCATGCAGACGCTGGTGATCGTGCCTGCAATAATCAACGTCTTGCGTCCGGTCGCTTTTACCGCCGCCACAAACTCCGGGTTATCCCAGGCGTTGATCTCGCCTTTACGGGCAACATATTGCGCATGCGGCGCGTTGGCGTGGATCTCCGGAATAAGCGGTCCGTTCGGCCCTTGCGGGACGGAGGCGGTGGTGATCACCGGGATCTTCGCCAGGGTAGCGATCTTTGCCAGCGCTGCCGCACGGGCGCGCAGTTCCGGCATTGGCATATCGCCAACGGTCTGGAACAGACCGCTCTGGTGATCGATAAGCAGCATCACCGCATCGTTCACATCAATGACCGGACGTGCTCCATTAAAATTCGCAGGTGTAGACATTTTCTTCTCCTTTATTACGATCGGATCTGGCCGAAGCGGCCGGAGTTGAAATCACGAATGGCTTCGTTGATTTCGGTTTTACTGTTCATCACAAACGGGCCATAGCCCACGATAGGTTCATTCAGCGGCTCGCCGGCCATCAGCAGCACTTTTGCATCGCTGCTGGCTTCCAGGTGCAGTTTGTCGCCTTCCTGACTCAGGACGACCAGCTGGGCTTCACCCGCCTGAGCGGTGCCGTTCACCGAGACGCTGCCTTCAAGCACAACCAGCGCTGTGCTCCAGCCTTCAGGCTGATTGAGCGTGACGTGACTGCCCTGATTCAGGGTGATATCCCAGACGTTCAGCGGCGAGAAGGTGTGCGCTGGGCCGGTAACCGCGTCGTAGCGGCCGGCAATCACCCGCAGGGTGCCGCTGTTGTCCGGTAGCGTTACCACCGGGATCGCGTCCTTCGTGATGCTCTGGTAGCCCGGCGTCGCCATCTTGTCTTTCGCCGGCAGGTTGACCCAAAGCTGCATCATTTTCAGTTCCCCGCCCTTCTGCGAGAACGCGCTGGAGTGGAACTCCTCGTGCAAAATGCCTGCGCCTGCGGTCATCCACTGCACGTCGCCGGGGCCAATAACGCCGCCTTCGCCCGTAGAATCGCGGTGCTCCACTTCACCGGAATAGACGATGGTGACCGTCTCGAAACCCCTGTGAGGGTGCTGACCTACGCCGCGTTTTGCACCATCTGCGGGAAAGGTGTACGGGCCCGCGTAATCCAGCAGCAGGAACGGGCTGAGCGGCTCGCCGTGCGTCTGATAAGAGAACATTGAACGTACCGGGAAACCATCGCCAACCCAGTGCTGACGAGGAGCGGTATAAACGCCTGTTACGTTTTTCATGATTAACTCCTGATGTTCTGTTGATGTAATTAGCTTATATTCAGAGTTAATATCCCGGTAGATAGTGAAAATGGCATTCACTGTTCAGAAAATAGAACGATGAGGATTTATGCAGGATCTCAATGACTTCGTCTGGTTTGTGAAGGTGGTCGACTACGGTGGCTTTGCGGCGGCGGGAAGGGCGCTTGACCTGCCCAAGTCCAGGCTAAGCCGCCGGATAGCGCAGCTTGAAGAGCGCCTTGGCGTGCGGCTCATTCATCGCACAACCCGACAATTCACGGTGACCGAGGTCGGGCAGACCTTCTATCAGCACTGTAAAGCGATGCTGGTGGAGGCGGAGGCCGCGGAGGAAGCCGTGGCGGCGCTGCAGGCTGAACCGCGCGGCATCGTCAGGATCACATGCCCAATAACGCTGCTGCATGTCCACGTTGGCCCGATGCTGGCGCGATTTATGGCGCGCTATCCCGGGATCAATCTTCAGCTTGAGGCGACTAACCGGCGGGTAGACCTGGTGGGTGAGGGGGTGGATATCGCGATCCGCGTGCGCCCGCGGCCGTTTGATGACAGCGACCTGGTGTTACGGGTGCTGGCTGACAGGGGGCATTGTCTGGTCGCCGGTCCGGCGTTGATTCAACGCATGGGAGAACCGGTTGCCCCGTCTGAACTTAGCGCCTGGCCCGGGCTAAGCATGAATGAAGGTAAACATATCCATAAATGGGAACTGTCCGGCCCCGGCGGCGCCAGAGCGGAGATCCATTATCATCCCCGGCTGATCACCACCGATATGCTCGCGCTTCGTGAAGCTGCGATGGCAGGCATCGGCGTGGTGCAGCTGCCGATTTTGATGGTGAAGGATCAGCTGGCGTCGGGGGAGCTGGTTCGGCTGCTTGAGGCGTGGGAACCGCGGCGGGAAGTGATTCACGCCGTTTATCCCTCCAGACGCGGTTTGCTGCCGTCCGTCAGAACGCTGGTGGATTTTCTGACGGAAGAGTATGCGAAGATGGTGGAGGAGTAGCACTTCCCTCTCCCTTGGGGAGAGGGGTAGGGTGAGGGGCTCAGGCCGCACCGAGCTGCATATAGCACCGGGGGGGATTGACTCGCTTCGCTCGCCCTGCGGGCAGCCTGTTCGCTTCGCTCTCAGTCTGTCCAACTGGCTGTCGCCAGTTGTCGAACCCCGGTCGGGGATTCTCATCCCCCCCTTTCGGAGAATATAAAAGAAAAAAGCCCGTACTTTCGTACGAGCTCTCATCTCGAATATGGCGGTGAGGGGGGGATTCGAACCCCCGATACGTTGCCGTATACACACTTTCCAGGCGTGCTCCTTCAGCCACTCGGACACCTCACCATATTGTCATCCCGTTGTTACCGGGACGGGCGCTAATGTAAGGAAAAGCCGAACTGCCGTCAACTCACTTTTTCAGTAATTTAGCGCGTTTAGACAAACTTCAGACAACCTGATTCTTAAATGTGCTGAAAGCGCCTTTTTTATCAGCAACACAGACGCGCAATAAATTTGTTATGCTGACAATCCAGTTAAAAAGCAAAATAAATCAGCGCAATAAAAGGCAGGAATGACTATGGATATACTCTTCTATCACCCCACGTTTGATACGGCTTACTGGATCAAGGCGCTTACGGCGGCGTTACCCGGCGCACGCGTTCGCGAGTGGAAGCGCGGTGATAACGAACATGCAGACTACGCGCTGGTCTGGCATCCGCCGGTAGAAATGCTGCAGGGTCGTAAGCTGAAGGCCGTTTTTGCCCTGGGAGCCGGCGTGGATTCCATTCTGAGCAAGCTGAAGACCCACCCTGAAATGCTGCCGGAAGAGATTCCCCTGTTCCGCCTGGAAGATACCGGAATGGGCCAGCAAATGCAGGAATATGCCGTGAGCCAGGTGCTGCACTGGTTCCGCCGCTTTGATGATTATCAGGCCTTTAAGCAGCAGGCCCGCTGGGAGCCGCTGCCGGATTATCAGCGTGATGAGTTTACCATCGGCATTCTCGGCGCCGGCGTGCTGGGCTCAAAAGTGGCTGAAGCCCTTGCCCCGTGGGGCTTCCCGCTGCGCTGCTGGAGCCGCAGCCGCAAAGATTATCCGGGCGTGGAGAGCTTTGCCGGAACGGATGAACTCCCGGCCTTTCTGAACGGCACGCGCGTGCTCATCAACCTGCTGCCAAACACGGCGGAAACGGTGGGGATCATCAATGAAGCCCTGCTCGGCCAGTTGGCCGATGAGAGCTATCTGATGAACCTGGCGCGCGGGGTGCATCTGGTCGAGGCCGATCTGCTGAAAGCGCTGGACAGCGGAAAGCTAAAAGGTGCCATGCTGGATGTCTACAGCCGCGAGCCGCTGCCGGCGGAAAGTCCGCTGTGGGCACACCCGCGCGTGGCAATGACCCCGCACGTGGCCGCCGTGACGCGTCCGGCAGAAGCAGTGGCCTATATATCCCATACCATCAGCGAAATGGAAAAGGGCAACGCGGTCACCGGCCAGGTCGACAGACAGCGCGGCTACTGAGAGAAACCCGGCGTTCGCCGGGTTTTTGCTAATATTCGCCGCTGATAACTGCTATCCTTTGGAAAAACCGCAGAGGAGAGAATGATGTATCCCGTTGACCTGCATATGCACACCGTCGCCAGTACCCACGCGTATAGCAACCTCCATGATTATATCGCCCAGGCGAAGCTCAAAGGCATCAAGCTTTTTGCGATCACCGATCATGGCCCGGACATGGCGGATGCGCCGCACTACTGGCATTTTGTGAATATGCGTATCTGGCCACGTCTGGTGGACGGCATTGGGATACTGCGCGGCATTGAGGCGAACATCAAAAATACCGACGGTGAGATCGACTGCACCGGCCCGATGCTGACCTCCCTTGACCTGATTCTTGCCGGCTTTCACGAGCCGGTCTTTGCGCCCCAGGATAAAGAGACCAACACCGCGGCGATGATTGCCACCATTGCCAGCGGCAACGTACATATTATTAGTCATCCGGGTAACCCGAAGTACCCGATTGATATTCAGGCTGTGGCGCAGGCGGCTGCGAAGCACCGCGTGGCGCTGGAGATTAACAACTCCTCCTTTGTTCACTCGCGTAAGGGCAGTGAAGCCAACTGCCGCGAAGTGGCCGCCGCCGTGCGTGATGCGGGCGGCATGGTGGCGCTGGGCTCAGATTCCCATACCGCGTTTACGCTGGGTGATTTCAGCGAGTGTCTGAAAGTACTGGATGACGTTAACTTCCCGGAAGCCCAAATCCTGAACGTGACTCCGCGCCGCATGCTCGATTTCCTCGAGTCGCGTGGAATGGAACCGATTGCCGAATTTGTCGATCTTTAATTGTGTAATGGAATAAAAAAATGAATGAGTTCTCCATCCTTTGTCGCGTGCTGGGTACGCTCTATTATCGCCAGCCGCAAGACCCGTTGCTGGTGCCGCTCTTTACGTTAATTCGTGAAGGTAAGCTGGCGCAGAACTGGCCACTGGAGCAGGATGATTTACTGGAGCGTCTGCAAAAAAGCTGCGATATGCAGCAGATTGCGACGGATTACAATGCGCTGTTCGTCGGTGATGAGTGCCGCGTTTCGCCATACCGTTCTGCCTGGCAGGAAGGGGCAACGGAAGCGGAAGTCCGCGCTTTCCTCTCCACCCGCGGTATGCCGCTGACCGATACGCCAGCTGACCATATCGGTACGCTGCTGCTGGCCGCATCCTGGATCGAAGACAACGCCGGAGATGATGAGAACGAAGCCATCGAAACCCTGTTCGAAACGTACCTGCTGCCGTGGGTAGGGACTTTCCTGGGTAAAGTCGAAGCGCATGCCACCTCGCCATTCTGGAGAACGCTGGCTCCGCTGACCCGCGACGCGATCGCGGCTATGTGGGATGAGCTGGAAGAAGAGAATGAAGAGTGATTTAGATCACATAAATTCTGCAACGACTCATTTTGATTTGCACGTAATGTGCGGATGATCTCATTTCCATGGTGCGCTTCTGCTAAGATGCGCGCCATGAACATATTACTTTGTATCGCATTAACGACGGGCATTCTCTCCGGACTGTGGGGATGGGTGGCTGTGTCTCTCGGATTGCTCAGCTGGGCCGGGTTCCTCGGCTGCACGGCCTACTTCGCCTGCCCGCAGGGCGGCGTCAAAGGGCTGTTTATCTCAGGCTGCACGCTGATGAGCGGTGTTATCTGGGCGCTGGTTATCATCAAAGGCAGCGCGCTGGCACCGCATCTGGAGATGCTGGGGTATATCATGACGGGTGTCGTCGCCTTCCTGATGTGCATTCAGGCTAAGCATCTGCTGCTTTCATTTGTGCCGGGCACCTTTATGGGAGCGTGCGCGACCTTTGCAGGGCAGGGTGACTGGAAGCTGGTTGTCCCCTCACTGGCGCTGGGGTTGCTGTTTGGCTATGCCATGAAAAACAGCGGTCTTTGGCTGGCATCCCGGCGGGAAAAAGCGCAAAACATCACTGCGGTGAGTGAATAAAAAAAGGCGAGATAGGTATCTCGCCTTTTTTATACGCTTCCTGTCAGGATTCCGGAGGTACTGACATATCGCGGTATTTCACCAGTATCGGGTTCTGCACGTCTGCTTTGTTTTGCAGATCCCACAGCCCGCGATCGATACCGTCGTTGATTAAGAAGATCACGCCGGTTTCAATGGCTGACATCAGACACATCATGACCGGTTCGTTAGAGGTGTAGCCGATTTCACCCTCCAGCAAACGCTGGTAATCGATGAAGCGGAACACCCCGGCCTGCACTTCATAAGACAGTATGGTTTTGCTGGTATTCACCGAAGAGAGCACTTCACCCGTACTGACGTTGACCACACGCAGGTTTACGGCGATTTGGTCGAGCTGATACTGGGTATCTGCGCCGATACCGAAGTAACGTGCACCCGCACCGCCCGATTTAACGTTACTTTCGTAACCAATAATCGATCCTTCAATCATCACGTTTGCCGCCGCCAGCGATTGCAGAGGCGTCCGGTTATTGTCCGCGACGGTGCCATTTTCCTGTGCGGCACGGATAATTTTCCGTTCATTCAGCAGGTTCTGTAGCCCCTGGCGTTCCAGAGGAATAAACCAGTGCGAATCCTTGAGCGCGGTAACCAGCATGGCGGTGGCGCTTTGCGGCACTGCCGTGGAGAAGTTACTTGCCGGATAAGGCTTGAACTGCCCGGTTTCATCCTGAATGTTGTACACGGAGACAAATATTTTCCCCGTAGGGGAAGGTAAATGCGATAAATCACGATAACTCTGGGCCCGAGGCATTAATGTTGGTTTTGCAGCTTCTTTAGGTGGAGCAGTTAAACAACCGCTCAATAAGCACACTGCAACAAATATCAGGAAGCGCTGCATGATCGTTGTCCTTATTTTGTGGTTGTTTAGAAGTCAGTTGAGTTAGTTTGCAGGCCGGAAACCTGAATGGTGGAGGTTTTTCCGGTTTTACGATCGGTAACGTTCAACTGGAGCTGTCCGTCTCTGTTAGCGATGTCGACAATAAAGTCATTCGTCACCATTCGGCCGGGTTTGCCGGTATTAATGTTGGTCAGCAAACCGCCCAAAATCTGCGACTGGATAGCCTGAGTGAAGTTATCCAGCGCGGAGGGGGTATCCACGCCAAGATCCTTAAAGCTGGGATCTTTATAGGAGTTTTGCGCCTGAGCTTCATTCAGCAGGAACGCGCCGTTGTTAGGGTTACCACCAAAGTTGGGGTTACGGAACTGAAACGTCATATTTCCGGCCCAGCTTATAGGGGTTATTAGCATTATCGAAACAACTGCATATGCAATACGCATGACAGCCTCCGGATATCGGTTCGCTAGAACTCGTCTTTTGCTAAATCGCGGGTGCTTAATAGGGCTTTATCTATTTGCAGGCGATTAATAGCGTCTTCTGATTGTGCCAGCGCTAAGGCTACGTTTTTATCGAAGTCTATTTTGGTGGGGAATAAAAACGTTTGATATATAACGAACTGGTTAGCCGTTATTGTTATCCAACTTCCCCATCGTGCACTGGGCCGCTCGTTGATTGTTATATTTCCGGTATAGGTACTGTCCCATTTATCACTGAAAGCACGGTAAAAATTGTGCCCGACCGATGAGACAGTATGGTCTGTTAACAATCCAGGAACTTCGACCTCGACGGCCTGCAGGTTCCCGGCAGCGAGCAGAAAGCCCGCTGCGGCAATCCAACTCAAGGTGCGCTTCATGTGATTAACGCCTGAGGTTATCGTTTGCCCATGAAACCGCCTGAGTTCGGTTTTTAACAGCTATCTTCTTGAAAAGATTATAAAGGTGTGTCTTTACCGTATTTTCGCTGATAAATAACGAACGGGCGATTTCAATATTTGAAGCACCAATGCGCAATTTGTTCAGGATCTCTTTCTCGCGGTGCGTGAGCAGCGCTGACTCTGAACTGTTGTAGCGATAGTTTCCGGAGTGCGTGATGAGATAGCTGGCAAGCTTTTGCGAAAAATAACACTCTCCGCGCAATATACCTTGCAGGCCATCTACCACCCGATTTTCTTCTTCAGTGACGTAGAAAACGCCATTGATATGCGGCCAGCTTTCAATATCTCTGAACGGGTACTCGTCAGGCGTATTCAATAATAGCACGCGGATATTATTGTTTTTCCTGCTTAAAGTATCCTGCCAGTAATGGATAAGCTTTTTATCAGCTTCCATCATATCGAAAAGAATGATGCTGCCAGGTGCAATATCATCGAAAGAACGTTGAATATTATGCAATTTCCCGTTCAGTGATAAATTTTGCTTTAAATGTTGTAATAAAGCGGTCGCTTGCAAAGAAGGTTTTGTGATCAACAGTAATGTATGACCATGTAAACTATGGACTTCATTATACATGATGAAACCCCACTTTTTTTTGGCACCTGGCAGCCGTCCTCCTGTTTAAAAGAGGACCCCAGAAATACTGACAGATGATGCACTGCTGTGTGTAGAAACAAACCATAACCTCCGCAGGGAGGTAAATATAAAACCAATTTCGTACATCTAATTTCAATCTAGCTTTTACGAAGTTTAAAGCAAGTGTTAAACATGTAACTAAATGTAATAATCAATATTAACTTGTAAAATGACGTCGTGTTGAATGGCGGGATTTGATAAAAAAGTTGTACACATAAATATAGATGCACAGATTTTAAAAATCATACAAATATTTTTATTTGATTGATTATTAACATTATTTGATATTTTTTAATCGCATTAATCAAGTATGAGTTACTGATTATTTCTAAGTCCTCTAATGAGCGAGGCTTGAGCTTAAGAAAACAGGTCTCGTGTCACGTGATGAGGAAAAATGTTCTGGTGCCGTTACGTTTAAACAACGCGGGAAGACGCGTGGACAGCCTTTCCCCTGTTGTACAACCCGCTTTCAGCAAATGCGTTATAAAAAAATAAGCTGGCCTGATTAAAGTGATTTTTTCTAAAAATTACGACTTTGTGGTGACCTGATAAATAAAAATAAGCCGCGTGGGTGAGATATTTAAAATGTTTCAGCCGACATACTCTTCACCGTAACGACGCGTTAACAAAATACAAGTCGTTCTAACATGAAGCCATAGCTATACGGTGATGGAAATTTAAAATAGCCAGGTCCAGGGTGACAACATGAAAAACACATCGTTATTTATGATGTTTACATTACTGGGGGTGCCTGGGTTTGTAGCCGCAGCGAATTCAGATTTGGCTAACGCTGAATATAACTTTGCGGTTAATGAATTAAGCCGTTTGTCATTAAATCAGGCAGCCATTATTGGTCAGCAGGGCGTATTAAATGATGCGCAGGTTCGCCAGGGCGGTTCAAAATTACTGTCCATCGTTTCCCAGGATGGGTCAGGTAACAGAGCGCGAGTTGATCAATCAGGGACTTATAATTTTGCGTATATCTCTCAGAGCGGCTTCGCGAATGATGCTGATATTACGCAAGACGGATTTGGAAATAGTGCGAAAATTATCCAGAAAGGGTCGGGTAATAGAGCAAGCATCACGCAGTACGGTACACAGAAAACCGCAGTTGTAGTGCAAAAACAGTCGCAAATGGCCATTCGCGTTATTCAACGTTAGTTATTCGCGGCGACTTAAATCAATCCGATGGGGGTTTTACCATGAAATTTATCAAAGTGGCAGCTCTTGCAGCAATCGTAGTTTCTGGTAGTGCTATGGCCGGTCTTATTGATCAAGGTGGCTGGGGCCATGGACACGGTCACGGTCATGGCGGCTATGGCCCAAATTCAACCCTGAATATTTACCAGAGCGGTGGCGGTAACTCAGCTGTCGCCTTGCAGACTAATGCCAGAAATTCAACTCTGTCTATTAGCCAGAGTGGTGGCGGTAATGGCGCGGATGTTGGACAAGGTTCCGATGACAGCACCATTTCTCTGACCCAGAATGGTTTTGCCAACAGCGCTACACTTGACCAGTGGAACAGTCATGACTCCACTATGAATGTGAGCCAGTACGGTGGATTTAACGGTGCACTTGTTGACCAGACTGCCTCTAATTCTACTGTCAACGTTACCCAGATTGGTTTAGGTAACCACGCATCAGCTTATCAGTATTAATACTGAAATCTGTGCTACAAAAAAACAGGGCGTGCGCCCTGTTTTTTTTCGGGAGTTCATCATGAATACCTTAATTCTCCTTGCCGCGCTTTCCAGTCAGATAACCTTTAAAACGTCCCAGCAGGAAAATATGACCACCATTATTCCGCAGGTGATGCTGACGGAATCATGTGATTGTCAGGTCCAGATTGTCTCAGTGCGGGAAGGGCAGGGGGGACAAAGTTCTTCCCGACAGCAAAACACACTTTTTATCCCCGCTAATCAGACGATTGATTTGATGCGGTTGAGTTTAAATATTCACGCAGGCGACACGGTAAAAATCGTTGTCACCGTTTCTGATGGTAAATCGCTTCATCTATCACAGCAGTGGTCGCCAGCGGAGCGCTCGCTATAATCATTCACTAAATCAATGAGTTGAGAATGTGGCGGGGCTGTACCGTTGAGCTATGCTGATATCAGGGAGCAAGTCATTATGTTCCTTAACGTGAGACTTCGTTTGTCATAATGAAGTGCGTTTACCCCTCAAGGACGATTTTCATTGAGGAGTACCTGTAATGAATAACGCTTTCGCTCAGCTCGCGACGGGTCTGGGCCTGATTGTTTCTGCTTTAAGTTTTCCTGCATATTCAGCCACCTTTGCTGAGGGCGGTGTGATTCATTTTCGCGGTGCTATTGTCGCAGACCCCTGTGAAGTCACACCGCAACAGCGACAATTTGCCATGTCTTGCCCTGAAAATAACCGTATGCAAACGCGTATGGTCAGTTATGAAGAGGCGCTTAACGGCAAGGCGTCTGATTCAAACCTGGCGACGCTGAGCATGAAATACCTTAATCCTGAAAAAACGCTCGCGGTTGTCGAAATCCAGTATCGCTAATGCTCTCTCTTCCGTCCCTGGGCGGAAGAGGATTTTTTCTGATAGTTTTTTCTCCCTGACGCCACTGCGATACACTTAAAAAAAAGGCGGGTTGCAGAGGGGTTTTATGAAACCGCAAATTGAAGTTATCCATGGTGATATTACGACAATGCACGTCGACGTCATCGTCAATGCGGCCAATCCATCCCTGATGGGAGGGGGCGGAGTGGACGGGGCTATTCACCGGGCGGCTGGCCCTCAGCTGCTGGAAGCCTGTAAAACCGTACGGCAACAACAGGGCGAATGTCCTCCCGGTCATGCGGTGATTACGCTTGCGGGTGACCTGCCTGCCAGAGCGGTCATTCACGCCGTAGGCCCCGTATGGCACGGCGGCGATCGGCACGAAGCGAGTATTCTGGAAGAGGCTTACCGAAACTGTCTGCGGCTTGCCGCCGACAACGGTTACAAAACCATGGCGTTTCCGGCCATCAGCACTGGCGTGTATGGCTACCCTAAAGCGGCCGCTGCAACGATTGCCGTCGAAACTGTTTACCGCTATCTGTCGTTAAAACCGATGCCGGAGAAAGTTATCTTTGTCTGTTTTGATGAAGAAACCACGCACCTTTATCAACGGCTGCTGACCCAGCGCGGGCAGGAACTGGACACCTGAAGCAAACGCGGCGCACATTTGTGCGCCGCGTTGTTTATGAGGCTTTCGCCTGAGGTTTTCCTGAAAAGAGGAAACGCAGGAGCGGGATCCGCAGATGGATTTCGTAGAGCAGGATTGCAATCCCCACCACAAACACCAGGCCGGTAAAGAAGCCCAGCGTGTTGGAGGCGATATGCGGGGTGATGTAAGCCCCAAAGAACAGCGTCAACGGGTGATGCACCAGATAGATAAACAGCGATGCGTTAACGAAGTAGGTCACGCGGCTGGACTTGAAGTTCAGCAAACGGTGGCCCAGCGCGAATACCACATTCACCATCCACAAGCCCAGCAGCATGGTGATCACGCTTTCCGTTTCATACATCCAGGCGTCGCCGCTGCCGTAGCGCTGGTTCAGCAGATAGGCCGCGAACGCGAGAGTAGCCCCCAGCGCGCACCAAGGTGACGGGGTGGTAAACAGCGATTTAAGTTTCGGATGAATAAAGGCCAGCGCGCCGATTAAAAAGAACGGAATGTAGAACAGCGATTGCATGACCACGAAATTAAATAACCCATCGCTCAAAATCGGCGGATAGACGATAAACAGGGTTCGTCTCACGGCGGCATAGGCGATCCCGAGCAGCAAAAAGAGCACCGTCAGTTTGCCCATCGTGATGTTGGCGAAGAAGGTGTCGGCTTTATGACTCAAATGATGGCGCAGGCGGCTGAAAATAAACATGCTGACCGTTGTGAGCACCACCAGGACCAGCAGGAACCACAGGTGAGACACCAGCTCCCAGACCAGCGTATTGTACTTTTCGTACAGGGACAGATTTGGCCAGTTCTCCGCCTTGCCCTTGACGTATTGCAACATAATGAACTGCGGCAGCGTCAGCAGCGGAATGGCGGTCAGCATGGGGATCCCCACGCGCTCCACGCGCACCTTCCACCAGCGTTTGAGCGGGTAGCGCAGAAACAGCATGTAAGAGAAATAGCCGGATATGACAAAAAACACCTGCATACGGAAGGCGTGAATAAAGTCATTAAACAGCGTCAGCCACCAGGAGGGCATCTGACTATTAACATGCCAGGTGTGGCTGGAGTAAATCAGTGAGATGTGAAACGGGATCCCCAATAGCATCAGCCATGCCCGGATCGAGTCGAGGAAATATTCACGTTCTGTTGGTGATGTGCTCATATAACTTTGTGCATTCTCAGACTTTTCGTCTTATCCCTAAGACTCATAATGGTTACATTCGAAGGCAACCCTACACCAAGACCGACACCCTGTCTCCAGGATAAGCACGCAAAGTGAATAGCGGGTTCTTTCATTTGCTTATTCCATGAGCCAGCAGCTGAACAAAGCAGTGATAATGTTGTCGGATTGCCTGAGTTTCCATTAAAATGGATCGGATCGATATAAGCACACAAAGGGGGAAGTGCTTACTTATTATGAAACATAAACCACAGATGATGAAAATGCGTTGGTTAGGTGCTGCAGTAGTGTTATCACTGTATACCTCATCGGCACTGGCCTTTAACATCGACGATGTCGCAAAACAGGCAAAATCGATGGCAGGCAAGAGCTACGAAGCGCCGAAAAGTAACTTGCCCTCCGTTTTCCGCGACATGAAGTATGCGGACTATCAGCAGATCCAGTTCAATCACGACAAAGCGTACTGGAGCAATATTAAGACCCCGTTCAAGCTTGAATTTTATCATCAGGGTATGTACTTCGACACGCCTGTTGCCATTAATGAAGTGACGGCGACAGCGGTACGTAAGATCAAATACAGCCCGGATTACTTCAATTTCGGCAATGTGCAACACGACAAAGATACGGTGAAAGACCTGGGCTTCGCAGGCTTCAAGGTGCTTTACCCGATCAACAGCAAAGATAAAAACGACGAAATCGTCAGCATGCTTGGCGCCAGCTATTTCCGCGTGATTGGCGCGGGACAGGTGTACGGGCTTTCTGCGCGCGGACTGGCCATTGATACCGCGCTGCCATCAGGTGAAGAGTTCCCACGTTTTCGCGAGTTCTGGATTGAACGTCCAAAACCAACGGACAAACGTCTGACCATTTATGCGCTGCTGGATTCCCCGCGTGCAACCGGCGCCTATCGCTTTGTGATTATGCCGGGTCGTGACACGGTAGTTGACGTGCAGTCCAAGGTTTACCTGCGTGATAAAGTGGGCAAACTGGGCGTTGCGCCGCTGACCAGTATGTTCCTGTTTGGGCCGAACCAGCCGTCGCCGGCAACCAACTTCCGCCCGGAACTGCACGACTCCAACGGTCTGTCTATTCATGCCGGTAACGGCGAGTGGATCTGGCGTCCGCTGAATAACCCTAAACATCTGGCCGTTAGCAGCTACGCGATGGAAAACCCACAAGGTTTCGGCCTGCTGCAGCGTGGTCGTCAGTTCTCCCGCTTTGAAGATTTGGACGACCGCTATGACCAGCGTCCAAGCGCCTGGGTCACGCCAAACGGTGACTGGGGTAAAGGTAAGGTCGAGCTGGTTGAAATTCCAACCAACGACGAAACCAACGATAACATCGTCGCTTACTGGACGCCGGATCAGCTGCCGGAAGCCGGTAAAGAGATGAACTTCAAGTACACCATTACCTTCAGCCGCGACGAAGATAAGCTGCATGCGCCGGATAACGCGTATGTGATGCAGACTCGCCGCTCAACGGGTGATGTGAAGCAGTCTAATCTTATCCGTCAGCCTGACGGTACCGTGGCCTTTGTCGTGGACTTCGCAGGCCAGGATATGAAGAAACTGCCGCCGGATACTGCGGTTACCGCTCAGGCCAGCATCGGTGATAACGGTGAAATCGTTGAGAACGCCGTGCGTTACAACCCGGTCACCAAAGGCTGGCGCCTGACCCTGCGCGTGAAAGTGAAAGATCCGAAACAGACGACTGAAATGCGTGCTGCGCTGGTCAGTAACGATCAGCCGCTGAGTGAAACCTGGAGCTACCAGCTACCTGCCAATGAATAATACATCTGAATATATTGATGCCATGCCGCTGACGGATATTGAGAAAGCGGCACTGCCTAAGAGCGACATCCGCGCGGTTCACACCGCGCTGGATGGTGAACATCGTCAGTTTTCCCGTGATGATGATACGCCGCTCGGGTCAGTAAAGGCGCGTCTGGAGCAGGCATGGCCAGACTCGCTGGCAGAAGGGCAGTTGATTAAAGACGACGAAGGACGCGATCAGCTTCAGGCGATGCCGAAGGCCACGCGCTCCTCGATGTTCCCCGATCCATGGCGCACCAACCCGGTTGGGCGCTTCTGGGATCGCCTGCGCGGGCGCGATGTGACGCCGCGCTATCTGTCACGTCTGACGAAAGAAGAGCAGGCGTCCGAACAGAAATGGCGTACCGTGGGGACCATCCGTCGCTACATCCTGCTGCTTCTGACGCTGGCGCAGACGGTCGTCGCGACCTGGTACATGAAAACCATCCTGCCTTACCAGGGCTGGGCATTTATCAACCCAACGGACATGATGGGCCAGGATCTCTGGGTCTCCTTCATGCAGCTGCTGCCGTATATTCTGCAGAGCGGCATCCTCCTGCTGTTCGCTGTCCTCTTCTGCTGGGTATCGGCCGGTTTCTGGACCGCGCTGATGGGCTTCCTGCAGCTGCTGATGGGGCGTGACAAATACAGCATTTCAGCGTCGACGGTCGGGGATGAACCCCTCAATCCTGAGCACCGTACCGCGCTGATTATGCCTATCTGTAACGAAGACGTTGACCGCGTATTTGCGGGTCTGCGCGCGACCTGGGAGTCCGTCAAGGCCACCGGCAACGCGGAACATTTCGACGTTTACATCCTGAGCGACAGCTACAACCCTGATATCTGCGTGGCAGAACAGAAAGCGTGGATGGAGCTGATTGCAGAAGTGCAGGGCGAAGGGCAGATCTTCTACCGTCGCCGCCGCCGTCGTGTGAAGCGTAAAAGCGGTAACATCGATGACTTCTGCCGTCGCTGGGGTAACCAGTACAGCTATATGGTCGTGCTGGATGCTGACTCCGTCATGAGCGGTGACTGCCTGAGCGGTCTGGTGCGTCTGATGGAAGCCAACCCGAATGCGGGCATCATTCAGTCTTCGCCAAAAGCGTCCGGTATGGACACGCTGTATGCGCGCTGCCAGCAGTTCGCCACCCGTGTCTACGGGCCGCTGTTTACGGCGGGTCTGCACTTCTGGCAGCTGGGTGAATCGCACTACTGGGGTCACAACGCCATTATCCGCGTGAAGCCGTTCATTGAGCACTGTGCGCTGGCGCCGCTGCCGGGTGAGGGTTCGTTTGCCGGCTCTATTCTGTCGCACGACTTCGTGGAAGCGGCGCTGATGCGTCGTGCCGGATGGGGCGTCTGGATTGCTTACGACCTGCCGGGATCGTACGAAGAGCTGCCGCCGAACCTGCTGGACGAGCTCAAGCGTGACCGCCGCTGGTGCCATGGTAACCTGATGAACTTCCGCCTGTTCCTGGTAAAAGGGATGCACCCGGTTCACCGTGCGGTGTTCCTGACGGGCGTGATGTCTTATCTCTCCGCACCGCTGTGGTTTATGTTCCTCGCGCTCTCGACCGCGCTGCAGGTCGTCCATGCCCTGACGGAGCCGCAATACTTCCTGCAGCCGCGCCAGCTGTTCCCGGTGTGGCCGCAGTGGCGTCCCGAGCTGGCGATTGCGCTGTTTGCTTCCACCATGGTGCTGCTGTTCCTGCCTAAGCTGCTCAGCATCATCCTGATCTGGTGCAAAGGCTCGAAAGAGTACGGCGGTTTCTTCCGCGTGACCCTTTCACTGCTGCTGGAAGTGCTGTTCTCCGTGCTGCTGGCACCGGTGCGTATGCTGTTCCACACCGTGTTTGTGGTCAGTGCGTTCCTGGGCTGGGAAGTGGTCTGGAACTCACCGCAGCGTGATGACGATTCCACGCCATGGAGCGAAGCCTTCATGCGCCACGGTTCTCAGCTGCTGCTGGGTCTGGTGTGGGCGGCCGGGATGGCCTGGCTGGATCTGCGCTTCCTGTTCTGGCTGGCACCGATTGTCTTCTCGCTGATCCTGTCGCCGTTTGTGTCCGTCATTTCCAGCCGTTCAACGGTAGGGCTGCGCACGAAACGCTGGAAGCTGTTCCTGATCCCGGAAGAGTACTCCCCGCCGCAGGTGCTGGTGGATACCGACACCTATCTTGAGCAGAACCGCAATCGCTCGCTGGATGACGGCTTTATGCACGCCGTGTTTAACCCGTCATTCAACGCCCTGGCAACGGCAATGGCGACGGCACGTCACCGTGCCAGCCACGTGCTGGAGATTGCCCGCGATCGTCACGTTGAGCAAGCGCTGAACGAGACCCCGGAAAAACTCAACCGCGACCGTCGTCTGGTGCTGTTGAGCGACCCGGTCACGATGGCGCGACTTCACTATCGGGTGTGGTCCGCTCCGGAGAGATACTCTTCGTGGGTAAACTACTATAAAGAACTGAAGCTGAACCCGCTGGCGTTGAAGGCGAAGTAAGTTGTTAAGCAGGGCGGGTAAGCAAAGCGCTACCCGCCAAATAAAATACCGGCTTAATCGCCGGTATTTTTTTAGAGGTTACTCATGAGAATAATCATCGTCGTCATGATGGCATGCCTGCTCAGCGGCTGCGGCAGTATCATCAGTCGCACCATTCCAGGGCAAGGCCACGGGAATCAGTACTACCCGGGCGTGAAATGGGATGTCCGCGACTCCGCATGGCGCTATCTGACCGTGCTCGATCTGCCGTTCTCGCTGATTTTTGACACGCTGCTGCTGCCCATCGATGCCAGCCACGGCCCGTACGAGTAGCGTAAATTAACGCTCGTCCCATTCGTCGGCTGCGGTTTGACCTTCTTCCGTATCCAGCGGCGGCTCGAGCTGAAATTCGCCCTCATCCCACTCGTGCAGGGTATTTTCTTCCAGCCACTCCTGCCGTAGCTCGATTTCATCATAGTCGCCATCAAAGACGGCCTGCGCACCTTCACCGCTCAGGACCGGCAAACATTCCCCTTCTTCACCGTCATCGGCAAAGAATTCGGCCTGCCACATAATATCCCCATCCTGCAGAACGTATTTTTGGATATTAAGCTGCTGCACGTCAGCATTTTCTTCCTCAACGCCGGGGTTGTCGGCGAGGAACTCTTCGCGAGCGGCATCAATAGCTTCTTCCAGCGTGGCGTACATGGTCATCGGTGTCTCCCTGTTTTTCAGATGGTTTTAGGGAAAGAATAGCTGAATATCAGATTCTGCAAGTATGAATGCGAAAATAAGCCGTCAGGCGTTCGTCTTATTCCGTCACGGGCCGTAACGCGCGGGATAAACTGAACCACGAATACACTGCATTGAACAGCACGACGCCAGCCGTCACGATAAAGACGGCGCGAAAACCGAAGCTGGCGGAGATCCCAGCCCCGAGAAGCGGTCCGGTGACGTTACCGATGTCGCGAAACGACTGGTTATAGCTGAAGATACGCCCGGCAATCTGGTTCGTGGAGTTGTAGACCAGCAGGGTCTGCACGGCGGGCAGTAACGCCCCGTCGGCAGCGCCCAGCAAAAAGCGCAGAACGCCCAGCTGCCAGGGAGATTGCACCATCGACATGGGGATAAGCAGCAGCACGGAAATCACCAGCGCACAGATCAGGATCTTTTCCGGCCCAACGCGGTCACCCAGTTTCCCGAGCCTCGGGGCGCTAATTAGCGCGGCCACGCCGGGCACGGAGGCAATCAGCCCGCTGATAAACGCAATATTGCTGACGTTGCCCGCCAGATCGCGAACGTACAGCGTCAGGATAGGAGCAATTGAACCGGTAGCGACCTGAATAATCAAAGTCGTCACGAACAGGCTCAGCACCAGCCTGGGGTTTTTGAGCGAGGCCAGCACGTCTCTGGCGTGGAGCATCTCTTTTTTGGCGACGGGCGTGAAGTTTTCACGAATGCAGAGCAGGGTGACGATAAAGCAGAGGAAAAGCACGCTGGCGGTGATAAAGAAGACCGGCCGCAGGCCGTAGCTATCTGCCAGTAATCCACCGGCCAGGGGCCCCAATAAGGCACCGCTCACGCCACCGGTTGAGAGCGTCCCCAGCGCCCAGCCGCTCTTATGGCGAGGAATTTGCGTGGCGATTAAGGCGTTCGCATTGGGAATAAATCCCCCCAGCAGACCCAGCAACGCGCGCAGGATCAGGAACTGCCAGACGTTCTGCGCCACGCCCATCAGCGCCATGATAATCGCCATCCCCAGCGCCGAGCGTAGCAGCATGATTTTTCGCCCCTTGCGGTCGGCAAGGCCGCCCCAGAAGGGTGAAGCAATTGCGGAAAAGAGAAACGTGATGCTGAACACCAGGCCGGACCACATATTGAGCGCACTATGGCCCGTTACGCCCAGCTGTTCGACGTAGAGCGGCAGGAAAGGCATGACCAGGCTAAACGCCGCGCCGGTGAGAAAACAGCCAAGCCACGCAACCGTGAGGTTACGTTTCCAGTTTATGGGGGCATCTGAGGGTGACATAACAATCCGCATAATGAGGTGCAGAGCACCTGAGGCATAGAGTAATAAGCCTGCTAATTATGCGCCTGGGTTATGATTGCCGCAATGAGAAGGAGCTTTTAAAGCTAAAACAGCATGCGGCCCGAAGGACCGCATGCTGAAAATCAATAGCGGGACGGGGTGCCTTTTGGGCGGGTTTTAAAGCGGCGGTGCAGCCACATATACTGCTCCGGCGCGAGCATGATGCACTTCTCGACAACGCCGTTCATCCAGCGCGCCGTGGTTTCTGCATCGTCAAGCGGCGGCGCGAGTTCCGGCTCCAGCATGATCAACTCGTAGCCCGAACCATCCGGCTTACGGCGGGGAACAAAGGGCACGATGGCGGCTTTGGACATGCGCGCCAGCATCCAGGTGCCGGTCGTCGTGGCAGCCTCTTCAACGGCGAAGAAGGGGACAAATACGCTGGATTGCGGACCGTAGTCGTGGTCGGGGGCATACCAGACAACTTCACCGGACTTCAGCGCGCGGATCATGCCCTTCAGATCTTTACGGTCGATCATGCTTTTGTTGGAGCGCATGCGGCCATTGGTCTGGATTAAGTCGATGACCGGGTTGTCGTTTGGACGATAAACGCCGATGCCCGGCGCCTGCATGCCAAACATACGCGCCCCGATTTCCAGCGTCAGAAAATGGACGCCGATCAGCAGAACGCCGGTCTGATTAGCCTGAAGCGTATGCACCGGTTCCATGCCGGTTCCGGTCACTTCACTCCAGCGGGCCATGCGTTTGTCCGGCCAGAACCACGCCATACCGGTTTCCATCAGCCCCATCCCGACGGATTCGAAATTCTTCGAGACCATGTCGTGACGTTCAGATTCGCTCATCTGCGGAAAACACAGCTCAAGGTTGCGGTACGCTATTCTGACGCGGCGCTTCATAAAGAGTTGCGCGAAACGGCCCAGAGATTTGCCCAGCCGGAAAATAACGGGGTAGGGAAGCTGTACCAGTAGCCATAAAAAGCCAATGCCAAGCCAGGTCAACCAATAGCGGGGATGCAAAAGCGCAGCAGTAAATTTTGGTAACTGGGTCATGTCTTTCCTGTGTTCAAACGTCCTGTTTTGCTAGTGTCTCATTTTTTGAGACGTAGCCAAAATATCTGCTTTCGAAACGTGCACGAATACAGCAATTGTTATGCCTGATTAATCAGAGTGTGTGAAATGTAGCGTAAATTGTGTGGATGTAAATTGGTTTTGTTTGCTATATGATGCCGACCGATTTTTAATTCTCTCTAACGATTCCAGGACTGTACACCATGCCAGTGTTACACAACCGCGTATCGAATGAGATGTTAAGAGCGCGTATGTTGGCCGAAACCGAACCGCGCACGACCATCTCATTCTATAAATATTTCACCATCGACGATCCGCAGGCGACCCGCGATGCGCTTTATCAGGCGTTCACGGCGCTGAACGTCTTCGGACGCGTCTATCTTGCCCGCGAAGGTATCAACGCGCAGATTAGCGTACCGGAAAGCAAAGTGAGCGCCTTCCGCGACTGTCTCTATCAGTTCGACCCGGCCCTCAACGGCTTGCGCCTGAACATTGCGCTGGATGATGACGGGAAATCCTTCTGGGTGCTGCGCATGAAGGTGCGTGAACGCATCGTGGCGGATGGCATTGACGACCCTGAGTTTAACCCGGCGGACGTCGGTGAGTATCTGAAGGCTGCGGAAGTGAATGCGATGCTGGACGATCCGGATGCCGTGTTCATTGATATGCGCAACCACTACGAGTATGAAGTGGGGCACTTCGAGAACGCGATGGAAATCCCGGCCGACACCTTCCGCGAGCAGCTGCCGAAAGCGGTTGAGATGATGCAGGAACATAAAGATAAAAAAATCGTTATGTACTGCACCGGCGGTATCCGCTGTGAGAAAGCCAGCGCGTGGATGAAGCACAACGGCTTTAATAAGGTCTGGCACATTGAAGGCGGCATTATTGAGTACGCCCGCCGCGCCCGCGAGCAGGGTTTACCGGTACGTTTTATCGGCAAAAACTTTGTCTTTGACGAGCGTATGGGGGAGCGTATTTCTGAAGACGTGATTGCCCAGTGCCACCAGTGCGGCGCGCCGTGCGATACCCATACCAACTGTAAAAACGACGGTTGTCATCTGCTGTTCATTCAGTGCCCGGCCTGTGCCGAGAAGTTTAACGGCTGCTGCAGCGAACTGTGCAGTGAAGAGAGCGTCTTGCCGGAAGAAGAGCAGCGTCGTCGTCGCGCGGGACGTGAAAATGGCAATAAGATTTTCAATAAATCACGCGGCCGTCTGAATACCAAACTGGGTATCCCCGACCCGGAATAATGATAACGCCCGGCAGGTGTTCACCGTGCCGGGCGCAATGATTACTTCTGCTGAACCCCTTCGACCGAAATAACCAGCTCAACGTCCTGCGACGCCGGGCCTAAATCCGTTGTGATATTGAAATCTTTCAGATGAATTTTACCTGCGGCTTCAAAACCTGCACGTTTCCCGCCCCAGGGATCGTCTCCCTGACCTATTAATTTAGCATCAAGAGTGACCGGTTTAGTTACGCCGTTAAGCGTCAGGTTTCCGGTAATATTGAGCTTATCACCGTCTTTCTTCACTTCCGTAGAGGTAAAGGTGGCCTGCGGGAATTTCGACACATTCAGGAATTCCGCACTGCGCAAGTGTTTATCACGTTCAGCATGGTTCGTGTCGACGCTGTTAGTATTAATAGTCACATTGACTTTATCGGCGGCAGGGTTTTTATCGTCAAAACTGAACGTGCCGTCAAAATCTTTAAAGGTCCCGTATAGCCAGCTATATCCCAGATGCTGAATACGGAAATTGACGAAAGCATGCTGGCCCTCTTTATCAATTTTATAATCAGCCGCCACCGCGGAACCGGTGGTAAATAACAGAGAACCCAGTGCGATACCCAGCAGGTGTTTTTTCATTTTATACTCCAGAGTCAACGGACGAGCGGCCAAGCATGCGCTTTAGCGTATCGTCTTTATCAATAAAGTGGTGTTTGAGGGCGGCGAGCCCGTGCAGCACGGACAGGATCACGACGCTCCAGGCAAGCCAGAGGTGAACAACCCCGGCGGTGTCGGCCTGCACGCCCGCATCGCTGAGCGTTGCCGGGACGTCAAATATACCAAAGACGCTAATCGGCTTACCGTCGGCCGTCGAGATGAGGTAGCCGCTAATCAGGATGGCGAAGAGCAGCGCATAAAGCGCGATATGCGCCGCAACGGCACTCAGGCGGGTCATTTTACCGTGGGTTTTCGGCGCGGCGGGTGGCGGGGAAATATGTCGCCAGACCACGCGAAAAACCAGCCCCAGCATCAGCAGGACACCGATACTTTTATGTAACTCCGGCGCCTGGTGATACCAGCCATCGTAATAGCTGAGCGTGACCATCCAGAGCCCAAGTCCAAACATACCGTAGACGGCAATAGCAAATATCCAGTGCAAACTTATGGATATTATTCCGTAGCGCCGGGAGGAGTTACGCAATTGCATTAGAATGTCCATTTTCAAATTAACCGAAGGGTAAAAATGAACGGGAAGGCATGATATTGCAACTGAAATAAATGTATATTGATTTTTATTTTATTTATTTCAGCGCTTTTGAATAGGATCGATAAAGGTAATTCAATGTCTTCGTGCAAGATGAAATTGAGAGTTTCAGTAAAGCTAAGTTAATGTCAATTATTGTCAATGTGGCTTTTCAATAAAATACAATGTAAACAAAATCAATAATCGCCAGCAGCGCCCACAATAAGAGATAGAGCATAAAATGCTCGCGAATATTATTCATCAGAAAGTTAACGATCCTGCGCATAACGCTCCGCAATAGCAGTGTGAATGAAACGGGCCCCGATGTCCGGAGCCCGTTTGAGATTATCCGTTAAAACGCGAGAGGGAGAAGGGCGCCAGATCAAACTGCGGCGTGATACCCTGGGCAAACTGCGCGGCGATTTCACCCAGCACGGAAGCAAACTTAAAGCCGTGACCGCTCAGCCCGGTAATCAGCAGGGTGTTGTCATGCCCTGGCAGCGTATCAATAATAAAGTCTTCATCCGGCGTATTGTCGTAGGTACAGGCCGCGCCATACAGTAAGCCACCGACCCCTGGAAGAATATTACGTAGGAACGAGAAGGCTTCTGAGCCATCCTGTGGGAAGGCGCCGAAGGGTTTACGCTCTTCAGGAGAGGAGATAACCTGGCCACCGTTGTGTTTACCGATTTTCAACGCGTCTTTCTCGGACGGGAAACCGTAGAACTGATCGCCATTCGGTAATTCCCCGGTGAAAGCCGGGAATTTATTCTGCGCGCTGTAGCGGCCATCTGACTGGAACCAGGAGAAGACCTTGCGCACCGGCTGGATCGGCAGGTCCGGCAGCAGGCGCGTGACCCAGGTTCCTGCACTGACCAGCAGGCGGGACGCTGAGTATTCGCCGTCAAGAGTGGTCACCGTAACGCCATCAGCGTCATGCGTGATGGCATCGACCGGACAGTTGAACAGCTGCGCGCAGCCTGCGTTTGCTGCGAGGTCGATCCAGGTTTTGATCGCCGTTTCACAATGCAGCACGCCGGAATTGGCTTCAAAGAGGCCAATATAATCGTCCGGGACGGTAATTTCAGGCCAGCGCGCCATAATGGCCGCCGCGTCAAGCTTTTCAACCTCAAGATTAAAGGCAGTCGCGCTGCGTTCGACGCCGGCGAGAAATTCCGAATGAGCCGGGCCAAGATTGATAACCCCGGTACGCTCGAAAATACGCTCTTCGGTCTGTTTCGCCAGCTCGTCCCACAGCGTCTGGGCGCGAAGCACCAGCGGCACATAGCGCTCGCCTTCACCATACGCATGGCGTATGAGGCGGGTGTCGCCATGATGGCTACCCTCCGCATGGGGAGGACGATGGGCGTCAATCATCAGGACGTTCAGACCTGCCTGTGTCGCGTAATAACCGGCGGCGGAACCCACGGAGCCGCTACCAATAATGATTAAGTCGTATCTCATATGCGTCTCGTAAACTTACGTTTTGTTAGCAGAGTAATTAACAACGCGGGGTTAGACAAGGGAGAAATAAATAAGGCACCGCGAGGGTGCCTGTTGAGTGAAAAGTGGGCATACGGTTAGTGCCGCTTATACTCATTTTCCTGATAGTCGCCAGATTCTATTTTTGCAATACCTGCTTCTAAAATAGAAATAAACTGACGGGCGACGTCTGTTGTTAGCCACAGCGTCTGTCCAACTTCCGCTTCTTCACGGTTGAGTTGATTCGGGGTCTGGTAGTGCAAACGCAGCATCAGCGCATCGTAGCTATCTACGGTACTGATATCCCAGCCAACAAGTGGATGGGTCTGGATCACTTCACTATTCTTTTCCATTATAACCCCCTTAATGCGTGTTAGAAGACAACGGCTCTGAGGTTCAATGCATGTTTTTCTGAAAGCATCTTCAGTATATCAAGTAATAAGGGTTCCGAAGGGAAAAATAAACAGCTGGCAACACATTTTTCTGCTTTTTAGGATTGTTCGAGCAATAAAACACCATCTTGTTCACGATTCTTAAAGAAGATGCCGAATTAATTTGAGCTTCCAGAATGTTCAGACGAAAAAAAGCCGGGGCGACCCGGCAAAAAAACACAATGAGGGAGCAGTGTTAATCAGTGATGAACCAGTCGTCTGCGCTTTCCCACGTTTCCTGCAGGATCTCACTTATGCGATCTTTATCTTCTTTCGCAGCGCCAATGACGGACAGGTTGTTTGCCGCGGCGTAACGCACCGTTACGGCACCCGCGTTGTCGGGAAAAGTGTTGTTAATACGACGGGATAGTTCGCCTGCCAGGGCATCAAGCGCGCCGGCTGGCAGAACGGTAGTTTTGGCTATGGTGACTTCAATACGCATAAATGCCCCCTGTGTAATATACTGTTTATTTATACAGGTATATTATGGGTTTGACAACAAGGGGCTTCGGTTTTTTAACGTTTTACCGTCCAGTTTACGGTTTCACCGGCCAGGAATGGGATCAGCGTGTCATCCGTCAGCGCAATGGACTCCTCAACGTGGCTCGCTTTACGCTCCAGCTCAATGAAGGAGTCATTGACCGGCAGGCCGTAGAAGCGCGGGCCGTTGAGGGAGCAGAACGCTTCGAAATGTTCCAGGGCGTTCATCTCTTCAAATACGGTCGCGTAGCTGGCAAGTGCCGTTGGGGCGTTAAAACAGCCTGCACAGCCGCAGCTCGCCTCTTTACGATGGCGGGCGTGAGGCGCGGAATCGGTGCCAAGGAAGGCGCGGGAGAACCCGCTGGCAACCAGCTCGCGCAGCGCCTGCTGGTGGATGTTGCGCTTGAGGATGGGCAGGCAGTACAGGTGAGGGCGCACCCCGCCCACCAGCATGTGGTTACGGTTAAACATCAGGTGCTGTGGTGTGATGGTGGCGGCGATAAGTTCATTGCCGTCACGTACATACTCTGCTGCGTCTTTGGTGGTGATATGTTCAAAGACCACCTTAAGCGCTGGCAGACGCTGGCGCAGAGGTTCCATCACGGTTTCGATAAAACGCGCTTCACGGTCGAAGATGTCAATCTCGGCATGCGTTACTTCTCCATGGACCAGCAGCGGCATGCCCAGTTTTTGCATGCGTTCCAGAACCGGCATGATGGCATCAATGCTGGTGACGCCGTGGCTGGAGTTGGTGGTGGCATTCGCCGGGTAGAGTTTTGCCGCCGTGAATACGCCTTCGTTAAAACCGCGCTCCACTTCGTTCGGATCCAGTGAATCGGTCAGATAGCAGGTCATCAGCGGGGTAAAATCATGACCCTCGGGAACGGCATCAAGGATGCGCTGGCGGTAGGCAATCGCGGCATCGACGGTGGTGACTGGCGGAACCAGGTTAGGCATAACAATCGCGCGGCCATAAATTTCGCTGGTATAAGGCACGACGGTTTTCAGCATATCGCCATCACGCAGATGGATATGCCAGTCGTCAGGGCGGCGGATTTTAAGAACCTGGGGTTGTGCAGTCATGGAAGCTCCGGCTTGTCAGGAATCAGTCATAAGGATGGCTGTTTTTGCCGGACACAAATCATAAGCGGAAACGTTTTCGTTTGCACACTTTTCCGTAAAAAAAAGGGCGCCGCAGCGCCCTTCAGGTTAATCGGTGAAAGGAATGATAATTTCTCCCGGTTTCACCTCTATGCCTTTTGCGTATTTTTTCGCCAGAGCTTCCCCCTTGCTTTTGTCTTCACTTAAGACGTACGCGGGCTGCTGGTTAAAATAGTTACGCAGCGACTGGTTTAGGTAGGGCATCAGGGTTTGCAGAACCGGCGCCATCTTGTCCGGAGAAACCTGGGCATCGACGACTTCCATTTCCTGCAGGAAAATGGCCCCTTTCTCTTTATTGAAAACGGGCAGGGCCTTCAGCTTGAGCTTGATGTTGGCTTTCTGATTACCAAAGAGGGATGACATATCGAGGTCCGCATCACCGGCCAGGGTGACTTTGTTTGGCTCTTCCCGCCCAATCTGGCTGGTCAGATTCGTGAGCACGATATGCGCGTCTGCAAGGCCCGGCACGCCGATGTCTTTAGAAAAATTGTTATGTTTTTCCAGCGCCTGATTAATTTCCTGTTCACTGACGGTATATTGCGTGAGCTGGTTACAGCCAACCAGCAGACCGCTGACAATTAATGCAGCAGCAAAGACAATTTTCTTCATAGTGTTCCTCAACGAAAAATCGGCGCTTCTGTCCTGTTACGCCAGTATGTCAGTGTGAAATAGCAGAAACCAGCAGAAAAAACTGAGAAGTGGGGCGGGAGAGGTTCCCGCCCGAGGGAAAGGCTATGCGCCGGGTTCGAGCATGCCGCTCGCGCTGCGTTTCGGGCTGAACTGCCACCACAGGGCAAGGAGCGTCATAAAGCCCACCGCGCCGAGCATCATCCAGGGGAGCTCGGGTTGATGTAACGCTTTACCGGCATCAAACAACCAGCCGCCGCCGGCGTAACCTAATGCGCCACCGAGGGCCAGCCCCAGCCGGCTGAACCCCATATAGCTGCCGCGGGCGCGTGCATCCGCGAGCGAGGCGCTCAGCGTTTCACGGGCAGGTTCGGCGATGATAGAGCCGATATAGAACGTGCAAATCAGCGTAAACAGCTGCTGAAGTGAGTTCACCAGGCCGATCGGCATCATGCTGAGCGTCATCAGGAACAGGCCAGCCATCAGGCGATGTTCCAGACGAAAACGCCGTTCGCTCCAGCGGGCAATCGGATAGAGCAGCGTCAGGGAAAGTGCGGCTTCAATGGCGTACATCCACTTAACGGCAGCAGGGGTACCCGCAATGTCGTTGACCATGATCGGCAGCATCAGCATGACCTGCACAGCAAGCATGTAATACCCCGTCAGGGTCAGTACGTAGGTGACAAAACGCTTGTCGCGCAGGACGCGGCCAAGTCCTTCCCGGACCGGTGCTTTAACCGTCGACAGCTTCCACGCCGGCAGGAACAGACCATTAAACAGGGCGCACAGGATAAAGAGCACCGCGCCAGCCGCACAGACCAGGCGGAAGTCATACTGCAGCAGCCAGCTTCCCAACAGCGCGCCGATAACCGCCCCGGCACTGTCCTGCATCATCAGGATCGAGAAGAAACGGCCGCGATGCTGCGGGCGAATCAATTTCACCACCAGCGCGGTGCGCGGCGGATCGAACAGGGTGCCTCCGATACCGGAGAGGAAGCAGGAGAACCAGAGCAGCCAGGGCTCCTGGGCAATCGCCATCGTGGCAAAGCCTGCCGCGCGGAGCAGCATGCCGGTGACGATCATCGGTTTAGCACCAAAGCGGTCAGCGATGGCACCGCCAAATACGCCCAGGCCTTGCTGAACAAACTGGCGTAGCCCCAGCGCGATACCGACCATCAGCGCCGCCCAGCCCATTTGATCGACGAAGCGAATCGAGATGAGGGGGAAAACGACGAAAAAGCCGAGCACGACCAGCATGTTATCGACCAGCAGGAAATATTTACCCAGGCTCCTGGCCTGTGATACGCGGGACATTTTCCCTCCAGGGAAAATAGGATGGTGAGCACGCTAACATTCTGCGGTGTCGCTGCGTTTTTTCCCACCCCTGCACGTGACAATATTTTTTTATCAAAAGCGCGCTTTGATAGAGAGTTCTCATCGAAAAATGTGAAAAGCGGGCAAAATGGTATGTCACTGTTTTCACAGACGGCACAGGCGCAGGTATAGTAAAGCTAATGGGTAAGCAGAAGTGACGGGAAGGAGTGGTATCGATGTTTGGCTATCGCAGTAATGTGCCAAAAGTGCGTCTGACAACGGACAGGCTGGTCGTTCGTCTGGTGCATGAGCGTGATGCCTGGCGTCTGGCGGATTATTACGCCGAGAATCGCCAGTTTTTAAAACCCTGGGAACCCGTTCGGGATGAGAGCCATTGTTACCCTTCCGGCTGGCAGGCGCGCCTCAGCATGATTACGGAATTTCACAAGCAGGGCAGCGCGTTTTATTTCGCGCTGCTGGATCCTGAAGAGAAAGAGATTATCGGGATCGCTAATTTTTCAAACGTGGTGCGCGGATCGTTTCACGCCTGTTACCTGGGCTACTCCATTGGCCAGAAATGGCAGGGGCAGGGGCTAATGTATGAGGCGCTGACGGTGGCGATCCGCTACATGCAACGCACGCAGCATATCCATCGCATTATGGCGAACTATATGCCGCATAATCAGCGCAGCGGGAATTTGCTGGCGCGTTTAGGGTTCGAGAAAGAGGGTTATGCCAAAGACTATCTGCTGATAGACGGAGAGTGGCGTGACCACGTACTGACGGCATTAACCACCCGGGACTGGACTGCAGGTCGTTAAGGAGAAAAGATGAAGTATCAGCTAAACGGTACAGAAGCGCGCGTGATTGGGTGCTTACTCGAAAAACAGGTCACCACGCCGGAGCAGTATCCGCTCTCCGTCAACGCCGTGACCATGGCCTGCAACCAGAAGACCAACCGCGAGCCGGTCATGAACCTGAGCGAGCATGACGTTCAGGACGTGCTGGATGCGCTGGTAAAACGCCACTATCTGCGCACCGTGAGCGGCTTCGGCAACCGCGTCACCAAATACGAACAGCGGTTTTGTAATTCCGAATTTGGCGACCTGAAGCTGAGCAGTGCGGAAGTGGCGGTCATCACCACGCTGTTGCTGCGAGGGGCGCAAACGCCGGGCGAGCTGCGCACGCGCGCCTCCCGCATGCATGAGTTCGCGGATATGCAGGAAGTTGAACAGGTCCTGGAAGGGCTGGCCACACGTGAAGACGGCCCTTACGTGGTGCGTCTGGCGCGTGAGCCGGGCAAGCGTGAAAGCCGCTATATGCATCTCTTCAGCGGCGAAATTGATATTTCAGTTAATTCCATCATCACCGATGTTCCTGATGGAAATGACGATTTGGCTGCCCGCGTGGACGCGCTGGAAGAAGAGGTCGCCGGGCTGAAACAGCGTCTGGATGCGTTGCTGGCACACCTGGGAGACTAACGGTGAAAAAATTACGTGTAGGCGTAGTAGGGCTGGGCGGTATCGCGCAAAAAGCCTGGCTACCGGTATTAGGTGCGGCGACGGACTGGACGCTTCAGGGGGCATGGTCGCCCACGCGCGAGAAGGCCGAGCGCATCTGCGAAACCTGGCGCATCCCGTATGCCGCCTCTCTGCAGGATCTGGCCCGCGAGTGCGATGCGGTCTTTGTTCATACCTCAACGGCAACCCACTATCAGGTGGTGAGCGAGCTGCTTAATGCCGGGGTTCACGTCTGCGTGGATAAACCGCTGGCTGAAAATGTTCAGGACGCGGAACGGCTGATTGAGCTGGCGGCGCGTAAAAACCTGACGCTGATGGTCGGTTTCAACCGCCGCTTCGCGCCGCTTTACCAGCAGCTGAAGGCGCAGTCCGGCACGCTTGCCTCGCTGCGCATGGATAAACACCGTACCGACAGCATTGGCCCAAACGATTTACGCTTCACGCTGCTGGATGACTATCTGCACGTTGTGGATACGGCGCTGTGGCTCGCAGGCGGCAATGCGCAGCTGCAAAGCGGGACGCTACTGACGAACGAACAGGGCGAGATGGTCTATGCCGAACATCACTTCGCAATTGAGCATCTGCAGGTAACGACCAGCATGCATCGTCGCGCGGGCAGCCAGCGCGAGTGCGTCCAGGCCGTCACCGACGGCGCGCTGTACGACATTACCGACATGCGGGCGTGGCGCGAGGAGAAGGGGAACGGCGTGGTGACGCTCCCGGCGCCCGGCTGGCAGAGTACCCTGGAGCAGCGCGGTTTTGCAGGATGCGCCCGCCACTTTATTACCTGCGTGCAAAATCAGACGGTTCCTGAAACGTCCGGCGAGCAGGCCATTATGGCGCAGCGCATTGTGGAACGGCTCTGGCGCGAAGCCATGAGTGAATAACTCGCTGTAACATCTGCGGATAGTAATTCGTTGAAATCGGGTTAGACTAAGCGCCGCTTGTTGGCTTTGCCGGGTGGCGCTTTCGCTTACCCGGCCTACAAATCCGTATGGTTCTGGAAATTCACGTTAATGAACTTATTAAAATCGCTGGCAGCCGTCAGCTCGATGACCATGTTCTCCCGCGTGCTTGGTTTTGCGCGTGATGCTATTGTGGCAAGGGTCTTTGGTGCAGGGATGGCAACGGACGCCTTTTTCGTCGCGTTTAAATTGCCGAACCTCCTGCGCCGTATTTTTGCTGAAGGGGCGTTTTCCCAGGCGTTCGTTCCTATCCTTGCAGAATATAAAAGCAAGCAGGGTGAAGACGCGACGCGCGTATTTGTTTCGTATGTCTCCGGGTTGCTGACGCTGGCCCTGGCCGTGGTAACCGTCATCGGGATGCTGGCCGCGCCATGGGTAATAATGGTGACCGCGCCCGGTTTTGCCGATACGGCAGATAAATTTGCCCTGACCTCGCAGCTGCTGCGTATTACTTTCCCCTATATTTTGCTAATCTCGCTGGCCTCGCTGGTGGGAGCCATCCTGAATACCTGGAACCGCTTCTCTGTCCCGGCGTTTGCGCCGACGTTTCTTAACGTCAGCATGATCGGTTTTGCTCTGTTCGCCGCGCCGCACTTCAACCCGCCGGTGCTGGCGCTGGCCTGGGCGGTTACCGTAGGCGGGGTGCTGCAGCTGGCCTATCAGCTGCCGCATCTGAAAAAAATTGGCATGCTGGTGCTGCCGCGCATTAATTTCAAAGATGCCGGGGCGATGCGCGTCATTAAGCAGATGGGGCCCGCCATTCTTGGCGTCTCCGTCAGCCAGATCTCGCTTATCATCAACACCATCTTTGCCTCATTCCTCGTGTCCGGCTCGGTTTCCTGGATGTACTACGCAGACCGTCTGATGGAGTTTCCGTCCGGGGTGCTGGGCGTGGCGCTGGGGACCATCCTGCTGCCGTCGCTGTCGAAAAGTTTTGCCAGCGGCAATCATGATGAGTATTGCCGCCTGATGGACTGGGGTTTACGTCTCTGCTTCCTGCTGGCCCTGCCAAGCGCAGTGGCGCTGGGCATTCTGGCCAAACCGCTGACGGTGTCGCTCTTCCAGTACGGGAAATTCACCGCGTTTGATGCCGCCATGACGCAGCGCGCGCTGATTGCCTACTCGGTTGGGTTGATGGGGCTGATCGTCGTCAAGGTGCTGGCACCGGGCTTCTACTCGCGTCAGGACATCAAAACGCCGGTGAAAATTGCCATTGTGACGCTGATTATGACGCAGCTGATGAACCTCGCGTTTATTGGCCCGCTGAAGCATGCAGGTCTGTCATTATCGATTGGTCTGGCGGCCTGTCTGAATGCCGGGCTGCTGTACTGGCAGCTGCGCAAGCAGGATATTTTCACGCCGCAGCCGGGCTGGGGAAGCTTCCTCGTACGTCTGATTGTTGCGGTACTGGTGATGTCTGCCGCGTTACTTGGCATGCTGCACGTGATGCCGGAGTGGTCCCTGGGCACCATGCCCTACCGTCTGATGCGGCTGATGGCCGTGGTGGGCGTCGGGGTGGTGGCTTACTTTGCCACGCTCGCCCTGCTGGGCTTCAAGGTGAAAGAGTTTGCCCGCCGTACGGCATAAACGCCAAAAGGGGAGTTCACCTTATGGTGCTCCCCGCTGCATGATTTGTCGCTTATGCTTCAAATCGAAATCTTTTTAACACCCGCAATGCGCGCAGTCGCTGTCTGACCATCCGCACCGTACAGTCCGGTTTCTTTATGCGGTTTCAACACCTCAAGCGCCTGCTGATTACGCTCTATCTGACCTTCCAGTAGCCAGCCGTTGTGCTGGTTGAGATCGCGCAGGTGCTGAGTTTTTTCAGTAATGGTCTGCCAGCGCTCAATAATATCGTCATTGGCGCTGCGCTTAGGATCTTGCTCAGCGCGGCGCTGCTGCTCCAGATAATCCAGCGTCGCCAGAAGCGAACTTTTGTCTTCAGTAATACGCTGCAGCGCGCTGCCGTTGATGTGACCGGAAGAGAGATGCTGCTGTTCAGCGTCCATTACCGTTTTCAGGTCGTTCAGGACAACCGTCATTTGATCCAGTATTTCTGACAGTCGACTCATACGCTTAGTTACTCTGTAAGAAACTCTGTGCTTCCTGAATCAGGGCATCAGCGATCTTGCTGGTATCCATTTTCAGTTCACCGTTACGAATAGCCGTTTTCAGCGCTTCAACACGTTCCATGTTGATATCGTTGCTGCCCGGCTGCATCAGTTTTGCCTGAGCGTCGCTCAGGGTCACGCTGGTGCTGTTGGCCGTTGACGGTTTCTCCAGACGCGCTTTTTGCGGAGCAGCGTCATTCGTTTCGCGAGGCTGTACAGCGCTTACCGGCTTCAGGGCTGATGTACGATCAATGCTCATAGTGTTGTCCTCATCGAGGGTTCGCGGCGTTTGCGCCTGACATCATCATTAGTTGAATATTTATCGGCAAGCGCCGCGAAATCTTTAAAAAGATTATAGGTTAATCAGAATATTCCCATCAGCATCGACGGTTCCGCTCACCACCTGGCCTGAAGACATTCTGACGCGGGCGTTTTGCGCCACCGCGGCATTGTTTAATGCTTTCCCTTCACTGTTGATGCTAAAGCCCTCTCCGTTGGCCACGACCATCACCTGCTGGCCCGCTTTTACCCGCCATGCCTGACGTAGCATTGAGAGCTGTATCGGCTGGCCGGGCGCCACATCGCGCAGGCTGACGGCATCCTGTGCCTGATTTATTTCGAGCATGGTTCGTGGAGGCAGCTGATCCAGACGCCCGCGTTTCAGCGTCACGCTGTTTGCCTGCAGCACGCTGCCGCGCGCAATGGGCACGGCGGCGACAACATAATTGCCCGTCGCCTGAACTGCAACCTGTAAATAGCGTTTTTCATTGGCGCAGCGTGCCAGCACGTTCACATTTCCCCACAGCTTTGTGAACCCCACCACGCTGAATGACGGCTGATCACACGTCGGGTACAGATTCGGTGGCGTGCGCACGCTAACGGTAACGTCATCGCTAAAGCCTGCCAGTTTTTCAGCAAAAAAGGTCGTTAACTGCTCCTGTAAACCCTCAGCCTGCACCAGAGGGCTAAACAGCAAGAAAGTCGCCACCAGGCCACGTTTTAACGTTTGCATCGCAAGTTCCACCGTTTCCAGAGTTGAGTGAATTCTACCTGCAGTGGTTTTGCATCAACGGAATAAATAGCGACGCATTTTGCGCTTATTCCGTCGATAGGGGAGACCGGGTGAGATTTAAGCTGTGAACTGAAATTTTGCCATCAGCGGAGGAGACATGCTCGATAAACTCGACGCCGCGTTACGTTTTCAGCAGGAAGCGCTCAATTTACGCGCCCAGCGGCAGGAGGTTTTAGCCGCCAACATCGCTAACGCCGATACGCCGGGGTATCAGGCGCGCGATATTGATTTTTCCAGTGAGCTCAAAAAGGTGATGGAGCGTGGACGTGCCGAAGGAACGGGTGTTGCACTCGCCATGACATCCTCTCGCCATATTCCTGCTCAGGCGATGACCGCGCCAGCGACCGATTTACTTTATCGCATTCCCGATCAGCCCTCACTCGACGGTAACACCGTGGATATGGACCGGGAGCGTACACAGTTTGCCGATAACAGCCTGAAATACCAGACGGGCCTGACCGTACTCGGCGGACAAATCAAAGGCATGATGAACGTCCTGCAGGGGGGCAACTGATAGATGGCCTTGCTGAATATTTTTGATATCGCCGGTTCGGCGTTAACCGCTCAATCCAAACGTCTGAACGTGGCCGCCAGTAACCTGGCGAACGCCGACAGCGTGACCGGACCTGACGGGCAGCCTTACCGTGCCAAACAGGTTGTCTTTCAGGTCGATGCTGCGCCAGGCGCGGCGACGGGCGGCGTGAAGGTTTCGGATGTGGTAGAGAGCCAGGCACCGGACAGGCTGGTGTATGAGCCAGGTAACCCGCTCGCGGATGCCAGCGGATACGTGAAAATGCCAAACGTGGATGTGGTGGGTGAGATGGTGAACTCCATGTCGGCTTCCCGTAGCTACCAGGCCAACGTCGAAGTGCTTAATACCGTGAAGAGCATGATGCTCAAAACACTCACTCTCGGCCAGTAAAGGAGACATGCATGTCCATCGCCGTAAATGTGAATGATCCTACGAACTCGGGTGTTAATAACACGAACAGTTCGACAGGTTCTAACTCCCTGACGGGGAGTAACGCCGCCGACCTTCAGGGCAGCTTTCTGACGCTGCTGGTGGCTCAGCTTAAGAACCAGGACCCGACTAACCCAATGCAGAACAACGAACTGACCACGCAGCTTGCGCAGATCAGTACCGTGAGCGGCATTGAGAAACTGAACACCACCCTCGGGTCCGTCTCTGGACAGATTAACAGCGCCCAGTCTCTGCAGGCGGCAAGCCTGATTGGTCACGGGGTGATGATCCCGGGTACCACGATCCTGGCGGGCACCAGCACCACCGATGGCAACGCCACCACGACCACCACGCCGTTTGGCGTTGAACTGCAGCAGCCGGCTGACAAAGTGACCGCGACGATCACCGACTCAACCGGCGCGGTGGTTCGCACCATCGAAATTGGTGAACTGAAGGCAGGCGTTCACACCTTTACCTGGGATGGCACCCTGACCGACGGCACCAAAGCGCCGAACGGTTCCTACAAAGTGGCAATCAGCGCCAGCAAAGGGACAACCCAGCTGGTGGCACAGCCGCTGCAGTTCGCGCTGGTCCAGGGCGTAATTAAAGGTAGCGACGGCAACAAACTGGATTTGGGTACCTCTGGTACCACCACACTCGACGAAGTTCGGCAGATTATCTAAGCCTTAACACTTATCAGGAGTAAGTCATGGCCTTTTCTCAAGCGGTCAGCGGCCTGAATGCTGCGGCCACCAACCTGGACGTCATTGGCAACAACATCGCCAACTCCGCGACCTATGGTTTTAAATCCGGTTCTGCTTCCTTTGCAGACATGTTTGCCGGTTCCAAAGTCGGCCTCGGCGTGAAGGTCGCAGGCATCACTCAGGACTTTACCGACGGTACTACTACCAATACCGGTCGCGGTCTGGACGTAGCCATTAGCCAGAACGGTTTCTTCCGTATGGTCGATTCCAACGGTTCTGTATTCTACAGCCGTAACGGCCAGTTCAAGCTGGACGAAAACCGTACGCTGGTGAACATGCAGGGTATGCAGGTAACAGGCTATCCGGCAGCAGGCACCCCTCCGACGATTCAGACCGGTGCGAACCCTCAGGCTATCACCATTCCGAATACGCTGATGTCGGCGAAAGCCACTACTACCGCGGCGCAGCAGATCAACCTGAACTCAACCGATCCTGTGCAAACTGCTCCGTTCGATGCGACCAACTCGGATACCTATAACAAAAAAGGTACCGTGACCGTCTTCGACAGCCAGGGTAACGCCCATAATATGTATGTCTACTACGTGAAGACTGCTGACAATAAATGGGATCTTTACACTCAGGACGGCAGCGTAGCTGGTTCTACCGCGACGAAAGCGGCGCAGATGAACTTCGATGCGAACGGTAACCTGGCGGGCGTTTACAACTACAACGCTGCGGGTGTACTGAGTGCAACGCCAAACGCCACGCCGGCCATTAACATCACCACCGGCTCTGTCGGCGGTGCGACGGCGGCGACCTTCTCCCTCAGCTTCCAGAATTCCATGCAGCAGAACACCGGCGCGAACAGCGTTGTGAATACCACGCAGAATGGCTACAAGCCTGGCGATCTGGTGAGCTACGAGATCAACGACGATGGCACCGTGGTAGGAAACTACTCCAACGAACAGTCTCAGGTTCTCGGTCAGATCGTGCTGGCAAACTTCGCCAACAACGAAGGCCTGAAATCGGAAGGCGATAACGTCTGGTCTGCCACCCAGTCATCCGGCGTGGCGCTGCTGGGTACAGCGGGCACCGGTAACTTCGGCAAGCTGACCAACGGCGCGCTGGAAGCTTCCAACGTGGATATGAGTAAAGAACTGGTGAACATGATCGTCGCGCAGCGTAACTATCAGTCGAACGCGCAGACCATCAAAACCCAGGACCAGATCCTCAACACGCTGGTTAACCTGCGTTAAGCGGCTAACAGGAAAGCGCAATGGATCACGCAATATATACCGCGATGGGCGCGGCAAGCCAGACGCTCAATCAGCAGGCCGTTACCGCCAGCAACCTGGCAAACGCCTCTACGCCGGGCTTTCGCG
Source organism: Enterobacter genomosp. O (assembly GCF_001022965.1). Classification (GTDB taxonomy): domain Bacteria; phylum Pseudomonadota; class Gammaproteobacteria; order Enterobacterales; family Enterobacteriaceae; genus Enterobacter; species Enterobacter cloacae_L. Next base: position 1,033,167 of record NZ_LECZ01000027.1, on the reverse strand, counting down.
CGCAGCTTAATGCGCTGCGAGCTGTCCCGGTGGAAGGGCTCTCCCTGCCGACCCGTACGCTGGTCACCGCATCGACCCCTGGCGCAGATATGACGCCAGGGCAGATGGATTACACCTCACGCCCGCTGGATGTTGCTCTGCAGCAGGACGGCTGGCTGGCGGTGCAAACGGCGGACGGCAGCGAAGGCTATACCCGTAACGGGAATATCCAGGTGAGCGCGACGGGCCAGTTAACGATTCAGGGACACCCGGTAATGGGTGAAGCGGGTCCGCTGACCGTGCCGGAAGGCTCGGAGCTGACTATCGCCGCGGACGGCACCATTTCGGCGCTGAACCCGGGCGATCCGGCCAATACCGTTGCGCCCGTCGGACGTCTGAAGCTGGTTAAAGCGGAAGGTAAAGACGTACAGCGTGGCGACGACGGCATGTTCCGTCTGACCCAGGCGGCTCAGGCGACGCGTGGTGCCACGCTACAGGCCGATCCGAGCATTCGCGTGATGTCGGGCGTGCTGGAAGGCAGCAACGTTAAGCCGGTCGCCGCCATGAGCGACATGATCGCCAGCGCCCGTCGTTTTGAAATGCAGATGAAGATCATCAGCAGCGTGGATGAAAACGCGGGCAAGGCTAACCAACTTCTGGCTATGAGTTAACAGGACTCCTTATGATCAGTTCTTTATGGATCGCGAAAACTGGCCTGGACGCCCAGCAAACCAATATGGACGTGATTGCCAACAACCTGGCAAACGTGAGCACCAATGGTTTCAAGCGTCAGCGCGCCGTTTTCGAAGATTTGCTTTATCAAACCATCCGCCAGCCGGGGGCGCAGTCTTCTGAACAGACGACGCTGCCGTCGGGCCTGCAGATCGGTACCGGCGTTCGTCCGGTAGCCACCGAGCGTCTGCACAGCCAGGGCAACCTGTCTCAGACCAACAACAGCAAAGACGTGGCGATCAAAGGCCAGGGCTTCTTCCAGGTGCAACTGCCTGACGGGACCTCTGCCTATACCCGCGACGGCTCGTTCCAGGTCGATCAGAACGGCCAGCTGGTGACGGCGGGCGGCTTCCAGGTTCAACCTGCGATCACCATTCCGGCGAACGCCCTGAGCATCACCATCGGACGTGACGGCGTGGTCAGCGTGACTCAGCAGGGACAGGCCGCACCTGTTCAGGTTGGACAGCTCAACCTGACCACCTTCATGAACGATACCGGTCTGGAAAGCATTGGTGAGAACCTTTATACCGAAACGCAATCCTCCGGCACGCCAAATGAGAGCACCCCGGGCCTTAACGGCGCGGGCCTGCTGTATCAGGGCTATGTTGAAACCTCCAACGTGAACGTCGCGGAAGAACTGGTGAATATGATCCAGGTCCAGCGCGCGTATGAAATTAACAGTAAAGCAGTGTCGACGACCGATCAGATGCTGCAGAAACTGACGCAACTCTAAGGTGTAGTCCGGTGCGGTAAACGCCGCACCGGCTCCCTGTTTTCGAAGATGAAGGCAATGCAAAAAAACGCGGCGTTTCGTTATCCGATACTGACTGTTCTGGCTGTCACCCTCAGCGGGTGTGCTTTGATCCCGTCTAAACCATTGGTCCAGGGTGCGACGACTGCCCAACCCGTTCCTGGCCCAGCGCCAGTGGTAAACGGCTCCATTTTCCAGACCGCGCAGCCGATTAATTACGGTTATCAGCCGCTGTTTGAAGATCGCCGCCCGCGTAATGTCGGCGATACATTGACCATTGTGCTGCAGGAAAACGTTAGTGCGAGCAAAAGCTCGTCGGCGAATGCCAGCCGCGATGGCAAAACGAATTTTGGCTTCGATACCGTACCGCGCTATCTGCAGGGCCTGTTCGGCAATGCGCGTGCTGATGTCGATGCCTCTGGCGGCAATACCTTTAACGGTAAAGGCGGCGCGAACGCCAGCAATACCTTCAGCGGCACGCTGACGGTCACGGTTGACCAGGTGCTGGTTAACGGCAACTTACACGTTGTGGGTGAAAAACAGATCGCCATCAACCAGGGCACTGAATTCATTCGTTTCTCGGGCGTGGTTAACCCTCGCACCATCAGCGGCACCAACACCGTTCCGTCCACCCAGGTGGCGGATGCGCGCATTGAGTACGTCGGTAACGGCTATATCAATGAAGCGCAAAATATGGGTTGGCTGCAGCGCTTCTTCCTTAATTTATCGCCGATGTAAGCGAGGTGACCCATGTTTAAATCGATCTTCGCCGTGGCGCTCGCGCTGGTGGCAACCTTTGCCCAGGCTGACCGTATTCGCGATCTCACCAGCGTCCAGGGCGTACGTGAGAACTCGCTGATTGGCTATGGCCTGGTAGTGGGGCTGGATGGTACCGGTGACCAGACGACCCAGACGCCCTTCACGACCCAAAGCCTGAACAACATGCTCTCCCAGCTCGGCATTACCGTGCCGGCGGGAACCAACATGCAGCTGAAAAACGTGGCCGCGGTGATGGTCACCGCGTCCTACCCGGCGTTCGCGCGTCAGGGGCAGACCATTGACGTGGTGGTTTCCTCAATGGGTAACGCCAAAAGCCTGCGCGGCGGTACGCTGCTGATGACCCCGCTGAAGGGCGTCGACAGCCAGGTGTATGCGCTGGCGCAGGGTAACATTCTGGTCGGCGGTGCGGGTGCATCCGCAGGCGGAAGCAGCGTGCAGGTGAATCAGCTTAACGGTGGACGTATCACCAACGGTGCGATCATTGAGCGTGAACTGCCGACCCAGTTTGGCGCGGGCAATACCATTAACCTGCAGCTCAATAATGAAGACTTCACGATGGCGCAGCAAATTGCCGATACCATCAATCGCAGCCGCGGCTACGGTAATGCAACGGCGCTGGATGCGCGCACCGTGCAGATCCGTACCTCCACGGGCAGCAGCAACCAGGTGCGCATGCTGGCAGATATCCAGAATATGGAAGTGAACGTTCCGGTACAGGATGCCAAGGTGATCATCAACTCCCGTACCGGCTCGGTCGTGATGAACCGGGAAGTGTCGCTGGACAGCTGTGCCGTGGCGCAGGGTAACCTCTCCGTGACGGTTAACCGCTCCGCGAACGTGAGCCAGCCGAACACGCCATTTGGTGGCGGTCAGACCGTGGTGACACCGCAAACGCAGATTGATATGCGCCAGAGCGGCGGGTCACTGCAGAGCGTTCGCTCCAGCGCCAACCTGAACAGCGTGGTGCGCGCCCTGAACGCCCTGGGGGCAACGCCGATGGACCTGATGTCCATCCTGCAATCCATGCAAAGCGCGGGCTGCCTGCGCGCCAAACTGGAAATCATCTAATGCTGACCGATAGCAAACTGTTGACCAGTGCAGCCTGGGATGCCCAGTCGCTCAACGAACTGAAAACCAAAGCAGGCAAAGACCCGGCGGCGAATATCCGCCCGGTCGCCCGCCAGGTGGAGGGGATGTTTGTACAGATGATGCTGAAAAGCATGCGTGAAACCCTGCCGAAAGACGGGATGTTCAGCAGTGATTCAACGCGTCTCTACACCAGCATGTATGACCAGCAGATTGCGCAGCAGATGACCGCCGGAAAAGGCCTCGGTCTGGCTGACATGATTGTGAAACAGACCGAAGCCGCGCAGGGTATTCAGCCTCAGGATCGGCCGGAGCAGGTGCCTATGAAGTTCGACCTGGAAACGGTGACCAGTTATCAGAACCAGGCCCTGACGCAAATGGTGCGTAAAGCCATACCTAAAGCGACGGACAGTGGCGATGAGCCGCTCTCGGGTGACAGCAAAGACTTCCTGGCGCAGCTTTCTCTGCCTGCGCGCCTTGCCAGCCAGCAGAGCGGCGTGCCGCATCACCTGATTCTGGCACAGGCCGCGCTGGAGTCGGGCTGGGGTCAGCGCCAGATCCGCAAGGAAAACGGTGAGCCGAGCTTCAACATCTTCGGCGTGAAAGCCACTTCCAGCTGGAAAGGGCCGACGACGGAGATCACCACCACCGAGTACGAGAACGGTGCGGCGGTGAAGGTCAAAGCAAAATTCCGCGTCTACAGCTCTTATCTGGAAGCGTTGTCCGATTATGTGGGGCTGCTGAGCCGCAATCCGCGCTATACCGCCGTTACGCAGGCGGCGACGGCGGAGCAGGGGGCGCAGGCTCTGCAAAACGCGGGCTACGCGACCGACCCAAACTATGCGCGCAAGCTCACCAGCATGATCCAGCAGCTGAAATCCATGGGCGAGAAGGTCAGCAAAGCCTATAGCACAGATATTGAAAATCTGTTCTGAAAGTTCTCAAGTCCCGGTGGAGGTTGCCGATAACCTTCATCAGGACTCGTGTCTGAACGTATAAAAGGAACCCCCATGTCCAGTTTGATTAACAGCGCCATGAGTGGCCTCAGTGCTGCGCAGTCGGCACTCAATACCGTCAGTAATAATATTTCAAGCTACAACGTGGCAGGTTATACCCGCCAGACGACCGTGCTGGGTGCCTCAAACAGCACGCTGACCGGCGGTGGCTGGGTGGGTAACGGGGTGTATGTCTCCGGTGTCCAGCGTGAGTATGACGCTTTCATTACCAACCAGCTGCGCGCCGCGCAGACGCAGAGCAGCGGTCTGACGACGCGCTATCAGCAGATGTCAAAAATCGACGATGTGCTCTCTGATACCACCAACTCGCTCTCCACCACGCTGCAGGACTTCTTCAAGAGCCTGCAAACCCTGGTGAGCAACGCCGAAGACCCGGCAGCACGTCAGACGGTGCTGGGGAAAGCGGGTGGTCTGGTGAATCAGTTTAAGACCAACGATCAGTATCTCCGTGACCAGGATGCGCAGGTTAATACCGCCATCTCAAGCAGCGTGTCTCAGATCAACAACTACGCGACGCAGATTGCGAATCTGAACGATCAGATCTCCCGTCTGACCGGCGTTGGCGCGGGCGCGTCACCTAACGATCTGCTTGACCAGCGCGATCAGCTCGTGACTGAACTGAACAAAATCGTGGGTGTGGAAGTCTCCGTACAGGATAGCGGCACGTTTAATATCTCTCTCGGTAACGGTTACAGCCTGGTGCAGGGCAGCAAAGCCAGCCAGCTGGCGGCCGTGAAGTCCAGCGCCGATCCGGCTCGTACTACCATCGCCTATGTCGATGACGTGGCGGGCAATATTGAGATCCCGGAGAAATTTATCACCACCGGTTCTTTAGGCGGTTTACTGACCTTCCGTGCTGAAGATCTGGATAAAGCCCGTAACAGCCTGAACCAAATGGCACTGGCCTTTGCCGATGCGATGAACACGCAGCACGAAGCCGGTTTTGATGCTAACGGTGATGCTGGCGGTAAGCTGTTCGACTTTGGTTCTCCGGCAGTGCTGTCCAACAGCAAGAATGGCGGTTCCGCTGTTGTCACGGCGTCTGTGGCGGACAGTAAACAAGTTCAGGCGACAGATTATAAGCTGCAATTTAACGGCACCGACTGGACCATCACCCGCACGTCAGACAAAACCAGCTTTACGATGACCCCGGACGCCAGCGGCAATCTGTCGTTTGATGGCCTTAACGTTAATGTGAGCGGCACGGCAAATACCAAAGACAGTTTTACCGTGAAGCCTGTTTCTAACGTCATCATGAACATGGATCTGGCGATCAGCGACGAGTCCAAACTGGCGATGGCGTCGGTGCAGAACGGCGGTGAAAGCGACAACCGTAACGGTCAGAAGCTGCTCGATCTGCAAAACGCTAAAGTGGTGGGTGGCAACAAAACCTTCAACGATGCGTATGCCTCTCTCGTCAGTACCGTCGGTAGCTCAACGGCGTCACTGAAGGTGAGTAGCCAGACGAAAGCCAACGTGGAAACACAGTTAATCAAGCAGCAGCAGACCATCTCTGGGGTAAACCTCGACGAAGAGTATGGCAATTTGCAGCGTTATCAGCAGTACTACCTGGCCAATGCGCAGGTTCTACAAACTGCCAGTACGCTCTTCGATGCAATTATCAACATTCGTTAAGGTTGAGGTGAAAAATGCGTATTAGCACCCAGATGATGTACGAGCAGAACATGCGTGGGATCACCGATTCCCAGAGCAGATGGCTGAGCTACGGTGAGCAGATGTCCACCGGCAAGCGCGTCAATCGTCCGTCGGACGATCCTATTGCCGCTTCGCAGGCCATCGTTTTGTCGCAATCTCAGTCGCAGAACAGCCAGTTCGCCCTCGCGCGTACCTTTGCAACGCAAAAGGTTTCGCTGGAAGATAGCGTGTTAACCCAGGTTAACACCGCGATCTCAAGCGTGCGCGAGAAGCTGGTTTACGCCTCGAACGGCACGCTGAGCGATGACGACCGTCTTTCTCTGGCGACCGATCTTCAGGGGATCCGCGATCAGCTGATGAACCTGGCCAACACGACGGATGGCAATGGTCGCTTTATTTTCGCGGGATACAAAACCGAGAGCGCACCGTTTGATGCCGCGACCGGGGATTACAACGGTGGTACTGAGGCCATCACGCAGCAGGTCGATACGGCGCGAAATATGGCGATTAGCCATACCGGTCAGCAGATTTTTAACAGCATTACCAGTAATGCGGAAGAGCTGCCGGGCGGTGGATATGGCGAAACAAACATGTTCAAAATCCTTGATACGGCCATTGCGTCGCTGAAGACGCCGATTGCGAACGATCCGGCTGCCGCAACGGCGCAAAGCCAGGTGATTGCCAACGCGCAAATCGGCATTAAGAACGCCCAGAACAATGTCCTGACGGTTGTTGCGGATGTGGGAACCAAGATGAACGAGCTGGAAAAACTCGATACGCTGGGTGATGACCGCGCGCTGGGTCAGACCAAGCAGATGAGCGATCTGGTTGACGTCGACTGGAACGAAGCGATTTCCTCTTACACCATGCAGCAGGCGGCCCTGCAGGCCTCTTATAAAGCGTTTAGCGATATGCAGGGTATGTCCCTGTTCCAGCTGAACAAATAACATCTTGACCTCTTAGAGCATGTCTTGAAACTGGGCATGTTTTACTGCCCAATCCGTCTGGATTGGGCATTTTTTTTATGCGGCTTCTGCTGGTGCAGAGGCAACGCGTGCACTTTCAATCAGACGGATGGCCAGCGCAATGACGCCACAGACCGTCGCCAGCGCGACCACGCCCGTCCAGCCAGCCAGCGAGTAGATATTGCTGCCTAACGCTGAACCCAGCGCCATCCCGATAAACACCACCGTAAAGAGCAGGGCATTCAGGCGACCACGCGCCTGCGGCTCAAGGCTGTATACCAGGTTCTGATGGGCGACCAGGCTGGACTGCAGGCCCAGATCGAACCCGACGGCGGAGAGGGCGATCAAAACCAGCTGTCCATGGACCCCCAGCGTGGGCATCAGGAACATCAGGGCGAAGGAGACGGTGACCAGGACTGCACCAAGCTGCGTGACTTTTCCCGCACCCAGTTTGTCCGCCAGACCCCCTGCCAGCGGAGCAGCTAGCGCACCGGCGGCACCTGCAATACCAAAGCCTCCCGCTACGGCACTACCAAGGTGATAACGTTCCAGCAGCATGACCGCAAGGGTAGACCAGAAGGCGCTGAAGGCAATCGACAGAAAACCCTGAGCCAGCGCGGCGCGGCGCAGTGCCGGGTACCGACGCCACAGATGTTCCATCGAGCGCATCAGCGCGGGATAGCTCAGCGTGGAGTGAATGGCAAAACGGGGAAGCACAAACCACATCATTACCCCGATGAACGCAATGCTCGCCGCCGCCAGCTGGTACATGACGCGCCAGCCAAATGCCTCGCCCACCACGCCGCTCACGGTTCTTGATAATAATATGCCCAGCAGCAGCCCGGTCATTACCGTGCCCACGGTTTTCCCCTGTTTGCCTTCCGGGGCAAGGATTGCCGCGGCGGGGACGATATCCTGCGCCATGGTGGCGGCCATGCCTATGAGCAGGCTTGCCAGCAGCAGAGAATGAAGCTGCCCGGTCAGGCTACAGCCGAGAAGAAATAGCGCCAGCGCGGCACTTTTAATCAGGATTAACGTCCTGCGATCGTGGCGATCGCCCAGCGGAAGCAGGAAGAGAATGCCGAGCGCGTAGCCTGCCTGAGTCAAGGTGGGTACCAGCCCCATGCCTTCAATGCTCAGATGAAGATCGGCGCCCATCAGCGGCAGAAGGGGCTGCGCGTAGTAGATTGATGCCACGCTGAAACCAGCCCCCAGGGCCAGCATAAAAATCACCCAGCGGCTTGCAGCGTGGGGAGTGGTTGTTGTGTTCATACGTTGTTCCTCATTCGTCGTGTGAGGCTATTTTTTATCAGTACGCCTTGCGGCGGTAGCGGGCCCGGTGGTAAAACGCTTATACGTTAGACGTATAAGTGAAAATGCGATGAAAAGAGCTGAGCGTATAGACAGGGTGGAGCTAATGCGGACGTTTGTCCGGATTGTTGAGGCGGGTTCACTCTCTGCGGCGGCACGGCAGCTGGCAACAACCCAGGCCACGGTGAGCCGACGGTTACAGTCGCTTGAGACAATGCTGGGTGTGCGTCTGATGTTGCGCACTACCCACACGACGCGGCTAACGGATGACGGCGAGCGCTGCTATCAGCACGCCCGTCGGGTGATTGACAGCTGGCTGGCGCTGGAAGATGAAGTGGGGCAGACGGAAGATGAGCCTGTGGGCGTATTGCGGGTGCGGGCACCGCACGCGTTTGGTCAGGACCAGCTTCTGAAGCCGTTAACCGAATTTTTGCAGCGCTACCCGCAGCTTTCGATTGAGTGGATGCTTAACGATCGCTCGGCGGATTTTCTCGGCGACAACCTTGACTGCGCGATTCGGGTGGGCGTGGAAGTGGATCCGGCAACCGTATCCGTGCTGCTGGCCGAAGTGCCGCGTTCGGTGGTGGCTTCTCCGGCATTGCTGGCCCGTTTCCCGGCGGTTAACGCCCCGGAGGATTTGCAACAATTCCCCTGGATAGCCATCAGCTCTTTCTACCAGCGCCACGTGGAGCTTTTTCACGATGCATCACCTGCTCCCGCGCGAGTGGCTATTACCCCACGCCTCAGCACCGACAGCCTGTATGTTGCACGCAATACGGCGCTCACCGGGCTTGGCGTGGCGGTTGTATCCAGCTGGACGGTACAGGATGATATTCAGCAAGGTCGGCTGGTGCATTTACTGCCAGAGTGGCAGCCCGCCGCGTTACCGGTGCATCTGGTTTACCCCTGGTCCCGTTATTATCCGGCGCGCTTGCGGCGTTTTCTGGAGTTGATGCGGCAGATAATGCCGGAGGTCACCGGGATGAGAAAGCCCGTGCAGCAGCCATAAAAAAAGCCGACCCGGAGGTCGGCTTTTTACTTTCTGTGTCGTTATTCGACAGACTGCGGACGCGTCGCCGGTGCAGTCGCCTGATGCGTTGCACTGTGGCCGCCTGCAGCGCCTTTACCTTCGAAGTTGAACTCCGGGCGTACCCAGTCGCTGTGACGCGGGGCTTCAGGCACGTACTCCGGCGCCGGAGCGCGCGTCATAGGTGCTGTCGCAACGTGGGCAGCGGCTGGAGCAGAAACAACCGGCGCTGGCTTCACTTCAGGCGCTTTCGCTTCTTCGGCTTCACGAACAGGTTCGACGGCAATCTCAACGTCCTGAACAACTTCTTCAGTCGTCGTTTCAACGATGACTTCAGCTGTCTCTTCCACTGCTGCTACAGGTTCTGCCTCTTCAGCAACTTCCTCAGCCACTACGGTATCTTCTTCAGCAATCAACTGCGGTGCGGCATCAACCGGCGCGGCAATCACTTCAGGATGCGTGGTTTCCACTTCTACCGCTTGTGGGGTTTCTTCAACCTCAACAGCCTGCGGTTCAACCACGGTAGCGGCTTCAGTCACGACCTCTTCAGCGACAGCAACAGGTGTAATCACCTCTTCGGTCACCGGCTGTTCTTCAACTACCTGCTCCGGACGTGCAACCGGGTAGCGGATCCAGACTTTGCCGGAGGCCATTTCTGGCGAAGCGCAGGCAATGGTCAGTGGCATTGGCGACTGAGTCGGGTAACGCTCGTCACGATAGCGACGACGGCGCTGACCGCTGACGCGCAGATGACGTGGAGAACGACGTGAACGGCGCGGCATGCCGGCGTTATCACGGTTTTCACCGTTTTCATCCTGTTCAGCGCTGTTTTCAACGACCGCTGGCAGGTCGACTTTTGCCAGCTGTGTACCGGTTGCGCTCTCGCTTGCTTCGGCGGCGACAATGGTTGACTCTTCGGTTGCTTCGGAGGCGAAGCGTACTTTCTGAGCCAGCTGGCGCTGCTTACGGCGCGGCATAACCTGAGTACGTTCTTCCTGCTCGCCGTCCTGCTGTTCAGCAGGCTCTTCGCGGTTCAGGTTTTTGACTTCCTGCTGCGCCTGACGTTTCTCGTCGTTACGACGACGGCTACGTTCGCGGCGTGGCTGCTGGTCGTCACGCTGTTTGCTCTTCTCAGACTCATCGCCCGCCTGCTGGCGAATTTCACGATCTTCAACATTAACGTTCTGCTGTTGTTTCTCGCGACGGTTGCGACGGTTGTCTTCGCGTTGCTCACGGCCTTCGTTATTCTCAGAGCGGTTGTCACGGTTGTCACGACGTTCGCTGCGGTCATTACGGTCGCTGCGGTCGTTACGATCGCGACGGTTGTTCTGACGCTTACGGCGGTCCTGTTGACGCTCAGGTTTGGCCGCTTTTGGCTCTTCTTTCGGTTGCTCTGGCTGAACTTCCTCGCCGGCAAACATTTTCTTCAGCGCGCCAAAGAAGCGGCTCAGCAGACCCGGTTGCTCTGGCTCGGCTTTTGCCACCCTGGCTTCTGGTTTCTGTGCCACAGGTTTTGCAGCAGGTTTTTCCAGAGCTGCTTCCGGTGGCGCTTCTGGCATGATGAAGGTCGCTAACGCAGGCTGCTCTGGCAGTTTGCGCTCGGCAGGCTCTTCATCGGATGGCAGGGCCATCTCTTCTTCATGCAGCTTCGGCAGCAGGTAGCTGAGGGTGGTCGTCTCTTCACCCTTACGGACGCGCAGCACGTGATAGTGCGGGGTCTGCATCTGATCGTTCGGCACGATGATGCAGCGAACGCCACCCTGACGCGCTTCAATGGCACTTACCGCTGCACGTTTTTCGTTAAGCAGGTAAGAGGCAACAGGCACCGGCACAATGGCGTGAACCTCTTTGGTGTTCTCTTTCAGCGCTTCTTCTTCAATCAGACGCAGAATGGAGAGGGACAGAGATTCGTTATCACGCACGGTACCGGTGCCGGAGCAGCGCGGACAAACGTGATGGCTGGACTCACCGAGAGACGGGCTCAGACGCTGACGGGACATCTCCAGCAGGCCGAAGCGTGAGATATGGCTAATCTGGATACGCGCTCTGTCCTGACGCACCGCTTCGCGCAGGCGGTTTTCGACCGCACGCTGGTGGCGTACAGGGGTCATGTCGATGAAGTCGATAACAATCAGACCACCCAGGTCGCGCAGGCGGAGCTGGCGGGCGATTTCATCAGCGGCTTCGAGGTTAGTGTTGTAGGCGGTCTCTTCGATATCGCCACCGCGCGTTGCACGCGCGGAGTTGATGTCGATAGCGGTCAGCGCTTCGGTGGTATCAATAACGATAGAACCGCCGGACGGCAGACGCACTTCACGCTGGAAGGCGGACTCAATCTGGGATTCGATCTGATAGTGGCTGAACAGCGGGATTTCACCGGTGTACAGTTTAATTTTGCTGGTGAAGTCCGGACGACCCAGCGCGGCGATGTGCTGGCGCGCCAGCTCAAGCACTTTCGGGTTATCGATCAGAATCTCACCGATGTCCTGACGCAGGTAATCACGGAAGGCACGCACAATAACGTTGCTTTCCTGGTGGATCAGGAACGGAGCAGGGCGGCTTTCCGCAGCTTTCTGGATAGCTTCCCAGTGCTTCAGACGGAAGCTCAGGTCCCACTGCAGCGCTTCGGCTGATTTGCCCACGCCTGCGGTACGCACGATAAGCCCCATGCCATCAGGCAGTTCGAGGCTCGCCAGCGCTTCTTTCAGCTCGGTACGGTCATCGCCTTCGATACGGCGAGAGATACCACCCGCACGCGGGTTGTTAGGCATCAGAACCAGATAACTCCCTGCCAGGCTGATAAAGGTAGTCAGTGCGGCGCCTTTATTGCCACGCTCTTCTTTATCAATCTGAACGATAACTTCCTGACCTTCACGCAGAACATCTTTGATGTTTGGGCGGCCATGGGCGTTGTAGTTTGCAGGGAAATATTCGCGGGCGATTTCTTTCAGAGGGAGGAAACCATGACGCTCAGCACCGTAATCGACAAATGCAGCTTCAAGGCTTGGTTCAATGCGGGTGATTTTACCTTTGTAAATGTTCGCTTTTTTCTGTTCGTGTCCAGGACTTTCGATATCCAGATCGTACAGGCGCTGCCCATCCACAAGGGCGACACGCAACTCTTCTTGCTGAGTTGCGTTGATTAACATTCTTTTCATCGTAACTTACTCGTTATTCTTACATTGACGACAAAGCTGCGGGCAAGGTGACGCTTTCCGGGGTATGAACCGATGGCCTCGTGTCTATTCACGTCGCCAACCTCACGGTTGTCGCTCGCTTAAGAGGCGCAGAGTGTCGGTTGCCTGTGCTTCATACGGAAACACAGCGCAATTATCAGGGGAATTGCCTGGGAAGAACTCTCCAGAGAACAATCCTTATACCGGGAAGTACTGCAACCCGCAGCCCGCTAACTGCCTGAAAGATCAATACGTCTTACGCCATTGCTGCGTGGATGATCGGTCAGACAAAATTGGTCATTCCGTCAACATCCTTACAAAACCTGGATTAAACACGGAAAACGGCTTCATTATTCCACTGCTCGCCGGGTTATAGCAAGATGACTTTTACCAATTATCACCCGGTTACTCACAGTTTCTTCACTTCAAGGTGGTGATTGGTTTAATAACCACCAAATCGATTGCGCGAAACGGGGGACAGGCCGGATAAAAGTAAATATAAGCATAGAAAAATGAGTGGCGCTAATGGCTGACGATATTTAGAATCGCCAACCATGAAAACAGAGACTCCAGCCGTAAAAATGGTTGCTATCGCGGATGACTACGCGGGGCAACGCATCGATAACTTCTTGCGCACCCAACTGAAGGGTGTGCCAAAGAGCATGATTTATCGCATCTTGCGTAAGGGCGAGGTGCGGGTGAACAAAAAGCGCGTCAAGCCTGAGTATAAACTCGAAGCCGGTGACGAAGTGCGTATTCCGCCGGTGCGCGTGGCTGAACGTGAAGAAGAAGTGGTTTCCCCTAAGCTGCAAAAAGTGGCCGCGCTGAGTGGCGTCATCCTTTATGAGGATGACTATATCCTTGTGCTGAATAAGCCGTCAGGTACAGCCGTACACGGCGGTAGTGGTCTGAGCTTTGGCGTGATTGAAGGGCTGCGTGCGCTGCGCCCGGAAGCCCGCTTCCTGGAGCTGGTGCATCGCCTGGACCGTGACACCTCCGGCGTGCTTTTGGTGGCGAAAAAACGTTCTGCACTGCGTTCTTTGCACGAGCAGCTTCGTGAAAAAGGGATGCAGAAGGATTATCTGGCGCTGGTTCGCGGACAGTGGCAGTCTCACGTGAAGGTGGTGCAGGCGCCGCTGTTGAAAAATATTCTGCAGAGTGGCGAGCGCATTGTGCGCGTCAATCAGGAAGGGAAACCGTCCGAAACGCGCTTTAAAGTTGAGGAGCGGTATGAATTTGCCACGCTGGTGCGCTGTAGTCCTGTCACCGGCCGTACCCACCAGATCCGCGTGCATACGCAGTTTGCAGGGCATCCTATCGCGTTTGATGACCGCTATGGCGACAGGGAATTTGATAAGCAGCTGGCGGGTACCGGGCTGTCTCGTCTCTTCCTGCATGCGGCAGCGCTGAAGTTCACCCATCCTAATACGGGTGAAATCATCCGTATTGAAGCGCCGCTCGACGAGCAGTTGAAACGCTGTCTTAAGGTTCTGCGCGGCTAAGGTAAAAGTAAAACGGCAACGAAGTTGCCGTTTTTAATGTTTGCACCCTCTCCCGGTGGGAGAGGGCCGGACTGAGGGCATCAGGCCGCAAAGGTCACGCCGTCAACGGATTACACTCTTCTCGCCTTAACATCTGGCACAGCGCAATCAGCGGCAGTCCCACCAGCGTGTTCGGGTCTCGTCCGTCCAGCTTGTCAAACAGCGCAATCCCCAATCCTTCACTTTTAAAGCTCCCCGCGCAGTTCAGCGGACGCTCACGGCGCACGTAATCCACAATCTCTTGCTCACTGAGATGGCGGAAGTGGACGTCGAAGGGCTCGCATTCCGTTTGCAGGTGACCAGAGGCGGAGTTATAGAGCGCCAGACCGGTATAAAAGGTAACGATACTGCCTCGCGCACGCAAAAGCTGCTGGCAGGCGTTCTCTTCCGTATGGGGTTTGCCGGTGATTTCTCCATCCAGTACACAAACCTGATCGGAGCCTATAATCAAATGCGAAGGGTAGCGTGCGGCCAGCGATTGTGCTTTCTCTTTAGCAAGACGCGTCACCAGATGACGCGGTGACTCGCCCGGTTGTGGCGTCTCATCAACCTCTGGTGCGGCACATTCAAACGGGATCCCGAGCTTTTCCAGCAGCATTCGGCGGTAGGGTGACGTGGAGGCGAGAACGAGATTTGGCATATTTTTATCACCAGATATAGCGTATCGATGCCAGCCATTTTAAACTACAGGCCGCAATGTGTGCGAATAATTGGCAAAAGGCAGCTCAGGTTGCCTTTTTCTTTGACTCTATGACGTTACAAAGTTAATATGCGCGCCCTATGCAAAAGGTAAAATTACCCCTGACTCTTGATCCGGTTCGTACGGCTCAAAAACGCCTCGATTACGAAGGTATCTATACTTCCGATCAGGCTGAGCGTATTGCCGAATCCGTAGTCAGTGTGGACAGTGATGTAGAATGCTCCATGTCGTTCGCTATCGACAACCAGCGTCTCGCCGTTTTAACCGGTGATGCAAAGGTGACGGTAACGCTCGAGTGTCAGCGTTGCGGGAAACCGTTTGTACAGCATGTTCACACAACGTATTGTTTCAGTCCGGTTCGTTCTGACGAACAGGCTGAAGCACTCCCGGAAGCGTATGAGCCGATTGAGGTTAACGAATTCGGTGAAATCGATCTTCTGGCTCTGGTTGAAGATGAAATCATCCTCACCTTGCCAGTCGTTCCGGTGCATGATTCTGAACACTGTGAAGTGTCCGAGGCGGACATGGTCTTTGGGGAACTGCCTGATGAAGCGCAAAAACCAAACCCATTTGCCGTATTAGCCAGCTTAAAGCGTAAGTAATTGAGGAGTAAGGTCCATGGCCGTACAACAGAATAAACCAACCCGTTCCAAACGTGGCATGCGTCGTTCCCATGACGCGCTGACTGCAGTTACCAGCCTGTCTGTAGACAAGACTTCTGGTGAGAAACACCTGCGTCACCACATCACCGCTGACGGTTTCTACCGCGGCCGCAAGGTTATCACTAAGTAATCACGCGTCAGCGTGATTAGGCTTAGTGAGGATTTCCCCGTGCAAACGGGGAATTTACCGAACCAGGCTGCGACGATACCTTGACACGTCTAACCCTGGCGTTAGATGTCATGGGGGGAGATTTTGGCCCTTCCGTGACAGTGCCTGCAGCATTGCAGGCACTGAATTCTAATTCGCAACTCACTCTTCTATTAGTCGGCAATCCCGACACAATCACGCCATTACTTGCAAAAGCTGACTTTGAACAACGTTCACGTCTGCAGATTATTCCTGCGCAGTCAGTTATTGCCAGTGATGCCCGACCCTCGCAGGCTATTCGTAATAGCCGCGGCAGTTCTATGCGAATAGCGCTGGAGCTGGTGAAAGAAGGGCGCGCTCAGGCCTGCGTCAGTGCGGGAAATACCGGCGCGCTGATGGGGCTGTCGAAATTGTTGCTCAAGCCGATTGACGGTATTGAGCGCCCGGCGCTGGTGACGGTGTTACCGCACCAACAAAAGGGTAAGACGGTGGTGCTCGATTTGGGCGCTAACGTCGACTGTGATAGTACAATGCTGGCTCAGTTTGCCGTGATGGGATCGGTGCTGGCGGAAGAAGTGGTCGGGATCAACAATCCCCGTGTTGCGTTACTGAACATTGGTGAAGAAGAGACCAAAGGCCTGGACAGCATTCGCGAAGCCGCTGAATTGCTCAAACAGGTTCCCTCCATCAACTATATTGGTTATCTCGAAGCCAATGAGTTGTTGACGGGTAAAACGGATGTTCTGGTGTGCGATGGCTTCACCGGAAACGTAACGTTGAAGACCATGGAAGGGGTCGTGCGCATGTTTCTTTCTCTGCTCAAATCGCAGGGAGAGGGCAAAAAAAGCGCATGGTGGCTGATTTTATTAAAGCGTTGGTTACAAAAAAGCCTGACGCGGCGATTCAGTCACCTCAACCCCGACCAGTATAATGGCGCCTGTCTGTTAGGATTGCGCGGCATCGTGATTAAGAGTCATGGCGCCGCCAATCAGCGAGCATTTGCTGTCGCGATTGAACAGGCAGTGCAGGCGGTGCAGCGACAAGTCCCTCAGCGGATTGCCGCTCGCCTGGAATCTGTATTAGCTAAAAGTGACTGAGCGTACATGTATACGAAGATTATAGGTACCGGCAGCTACCTGCCAAAACAAGTGCGTACCAACGCCGATCTGGAAAAAATGGTAGATACGTCTGACGAGTGGATTGTCACGCGCACAGGTATCCGTGAACGTCGTATTGCCGCGCCAGACGAAACCGTGTCGACCATGGGTTACGAAGCCGCACTGCGTGCTATCGACATGGCGGGCATTGATAAAGAACAGATTGGTTTGATCGTGGTCGCCACGACGTCTGCCACGCACGCTTTCCCAAGCGCGGCGTGCCAGGTGCAAAACATGCTCGGCATTAAGGGCTGTCCGGCGTTTGACGTCGCTGCCGCGTGTGCAGGTTTCACCTATGCACTGAGTGTTGCCGATCAGTATGTTAAATCCGGTGCCGTCAAATATGCGCTGGTGATCGGTGCTGACGTGCTGGCGCGTACCTGCGATCCGACCGATCGCGGAACGATCATTATTTTTGGCGATGGTGCGGGTGCAGTGCTGCTGGGGCAGTCTGAAGAGCCGGGTATCATCTCCACGCATCTGCATGCCGATGGAAGCTACGGTGAGCTGCTGACGCTGCCTAACGCAGATCGCGTTAATCCTGATAACTCCATTTACCTCACCATGGCAGGTAATGAGGTGTTCAAGGTGGCGGTGACTGAGCTTGCGCACATTGTCGATGAGACGCTGGAAGCCAATAACCTTGAACGCACCGCCCTCGACTGGCTGGTGCCGCATCAGGCGAACCTGCGTATCATCAGCGCGACCGCTAAAAAGCTGGGCATGTCGATGGATAACGTTGTGGTGACGCTGGATCGCCACGGCAACACCTCTGCGGCGTCAGTACCGTGCGCATTTGATGAAGCGGTACGCGACGGGCGAATCAAACGGGGCCAGTTGGTCTTGCTTGAAGCCTTCGGTGGCGGGTTCACCTGGGGTTCCGCGCTGGTTCGTTTCTAGGATAAGGAATAAAAAATGACGCAATTTGCTTTTGTGTTCCCGGGTCAGGGTTCTCAAACCGTTGGGATGTTGTCTGAAATGGCAGCAAACTATCCGGTCATTGAAGAGACTTTCCGTGAAGCTTCCGATGCACTGGGTTATGATTTATGGGCGCTGACCCAGCAGGGGCCAGCCGAAGAACTGAACAAAACCTGGCAGACCCAGCCAGCGCTGCTGACCGCGTCCGTTGCGCTGTGGCGTGTCTGGCAGCAGCAGGGCGGTAAAGCGCCAGCGCTGCTCGCGGGCCATAGTCTGGGTGAATACTCTGCGCTGGTCTGTGCCGGTGTGATTGCGTTTGCTGACGCGGTACGTCTGGTAGAGCTGCGCGGAAAATTCATGCAGGAAGCGGTGCCGGAAGGTACGGGTGGCATGTCTGCGATCATCGGTCTGGATGACGCCGCGATTGCAAAAGCATGTGAAGAATCCGCTGAAGGTCAGGTTGTTTCTCCGGTGAACTTTAACTCGCCGGGCCAGGTGGTTATCGCCGGGCATAAAGAAGCGGTTGAACGTGCCGGTGCTGCCTGTAAAGCAGCGGGTGCAAAACGTGCGCTGCCACTGCCTGTCAGCGTGCCGTCTCACTGTGCACTGATGAAGCCTGCTGCCGAGAAACTGGCGGTTGAGCTGGAAAAAATTACCTTTAATGCACCGACGATTTCCGTTGTGAACAACGTCGATGTGAAATGCGAAACCACGCCGGAAGCTATCCGTGACGCGCTGGTTCGCCAGCTCTACAGCCCGGTACAGTGGACCAAAACCGTTGAGTTTATGGCCGCCCAGGGCGTTGAGCATCTGTATGAAGTCGGCCCAGGGAAAGTCCTCACCGGTCTGACAAAACGTATTGTTGACACCCTGACAGCCTCGGCGATTAACGAGCCGGAAGCGATGTCAGCGGCACTCTCGCAATAAAAGAGGAATACCATGAGTTTTGAAGGAAAAATTGCCCTGGTGACTGGCGCAAGCCGCGGTATCGGGCGTGCAATTGCTGAAACACTGGTTGCGCGCGGCGCGAAGGTGATTGGTACAGCAACCAGCGAGAATGGCGCTCAGGCCATCAGCGAATATCTGGGTGCAAACGGTAAAGGTCTGGTACTGAATGTGACCGAACCTGCATCTATCGAATCTGTTCTGGAAAATATTCGCGCAGAGTTTGGTGAAGTGGATATTCTGGTAAACAATGCCGGGATCACTCGCGATAACCTGTTAATGCGAATGAAAGACGACGAGTGGAACGATATCATCGAAACCAACCTGTCATCTGTATTCCGTCTGTCAAAAGCGGTAATGCGCGCTATGATGAAAAAGCGTCATGGTCGTATTATCACTGTCGGTTCTGTGGTTGGTACCATGGGAAATGCTGGTCAGGCTAACTACGCTGCGGCGAAAGCAGGTCTGATTGGTTTCAGTAAGTCGCTGGCGCGTGAAGTCGCGTCCCGCGGTATTACTGTAAACGTTGTTGCTCCGGGCTTTATTGAAACGGACATGACGCGTGCGCTGACTGATGATCAGCGTGCGGGTACGCTGGCAGCTGTTCCTGCGGGCCGCTTAGGCGACCCGAAAGAAATTGCCAGTGCGGTTGCATTTTTAGCCTCTGACGAAGCGGGTTACATCACTGGTGAGACCCTCCACGTCAACGGCGGGATGTATATGGTTTAACCACGATGAAAAATATTTGCGTTATTAGGGCGAATGGCCTCAAAATAACGTAAAATCGTGGTACGAACTGCCGGGATTTAGTTGCAAATTTTTCAACATTTTATACACTACGAAAACCATCGCGAAAGCGAGTTTTGATAGGAAATTTAAGAGTATGAGCACTATCGAAGAACGCGTTAAGAAAATTATCGGCGAACAGCTGGGCGTTAAGCAGGAAGAAGTTGTGAACTCCGCTTCCTTCGTTGAAGACCTGGGCGCAGATTCTCTTGACACCGTTGAGCTGGTAATGGCTCTGGAAGAAGAGTTTGATACTGAGATTCCGGACGAAGAAGCTGAGAAGATCACCACCGTTCAGGCTGCCATTGATTACATCAACGGTCACCAGGCGTAAGTGAACATCTCCAGGCGGTCATTCGACCGCCTGAGTTTTATCTTTTTTAGTCCCACGAATCTCTTTTTTTATCCCTCCCTGGAGGACAAACGTGTCTAAGCGTCGTGTAGTTGTGACCGGACTTGGCATGTTGTCTCCTGTCGGCAATACCGTAGAGTCCACCTGGAAAGCTCTCCTTGCCGGTCAGAGCGGCATCAGCCTAATCGACCATTTCGATACTAGCGCCTATGCAACGAAATTTGCTGGCTTAGTAAAGGATTTTAACTGTGAAGAGATCATCTCGCGCAAAGAACAGCGCAAGATGGATGCCTTCATTCAATATGGAATTGTCGCTGGCGTTCAGGCCATGCAGGATTCTGGCCTTGAGATTACGGAAGAGAACGCATCCCGTATCGGCGCCGCTATCGGCTCCGGGATTGGCGGTCTTGGCCTGATTGAGGAAAACCATACATCCCTGATGAATGGCGGCCCGCGTAAGATCAGCCCGTTCTTCGTTCCGTCCACGATTGTTAACATGGTGGCGGGTCACCTGACCATCATGTTCGGCCTGCGTGGGCCAAGCATTTCTATCGCGACCGCTTGTACGTCTGGCGTGCATAACATCGGCCAGGCCGCGCGCATTATTGCGTACGGCGATGCAGATGCTATGGTGGCGGGCGGTGCAGAAAAAGCCAGTACCCCACTGGGTGTCGGTGGTTTCGGCGCGGCTCGTGCGCTCTCTACCCGCAACGACAATCCTCAGGCGGCAAGCCGTCCGTGGGATAAAGATCGTGATGGCTTCGTGTTGGGCGACGGTGCAGGCATGATCGTACTGGAAGAGTACGAACACGCGAAAAAACGCGGTGCGAAAATTTATGCTGAAGTCGTTGGCTTTGGTATGAGCAGCGATGCTTACCACATGACGTCTCCTCCGGAGAACGGCGCGGGTGCTGCGCTGGCGATGGCAAATGCAATCCGGGATGCGGGTATTACCCCAGCTCAGATTGGCTACGTCAACGCACACGGTACTTCTACACCAGCTGGCGATAAAGCAGAAGCTCAGGCGGTTAAGTCTATCTTCGGCGAGTCTGCCAGCCGCGTAATGGTAAGCTCCACGAAATCCATGACCGGTCACCTGCTGGGTGCGGCGGGTGCAGTAGAATCTATCTACTCTATCCTTGCGCTGCGCGATCAGGCTGTTCCGCCAACCATCAACCTGGATAACCCGGATGAAGGTTGCGATCTGGACTTCGTTCCTCACGAAGCGCGCCAGGTTAGCGGTATGGAGTACACCCTGTGTAACTCCTTTGGCTTCGGCGGCACGAATGGTTCTCTGATCTTCAAAAAGATCTGATCCCGAAGTCCCGATAGCACTTAAGAAAGGTCCGCTTGCCGGACCTTTTTTATTACGTCTACTCTTCTTGTTGGCTGCAGGACATCCTGCCAGACTAAACGCCTACGCATAGGAGCCACCATGTTTTTGATCAATGGCCTTGAGCAGGACGCGCTGCCTGCCAGCGACAGGGCGATACAGTTCGGCGATGGGTGCTTTACGACCGCGCGCATTCTGGACGGCAATATCTGCCTGCTGGAGGCGCATATTCGACGCCTGCAGCATGGCTGTGAAACGCTAATGATCCCATTTACGCACTGGGATACATTGCGTCAGGAAATGTGCAAGCTGGCATCCGGGAAGCAGAGCGGCGTCCTTAAAGTCATCATCAGCCGCGGCAGCGGTGGCCGGGGTTATAGCGCTGCATCGTGTCTTAGCCCAACGCGTATCCTCTCCGTGTCTGCCTATCCTGCGCATTACTCTCGCTGGCGGGAAGAGGGTGTCACGCTGACGCTGAGCCCGATCCGTCTGGGACGAAACCCCATGCTGGCCGGGATTAAGCATCTCAATCGCCTGGAGCAGGTGCTCATTCGTACTCATCTTGAACAGACGGACGCCGATGAGGCGCTGGTTCTTGACAGCGAAGGGTTCATTACGGAATGCTGTGCGGCTAATTTACTCTGGCGGCAGGGGAGTGAGGTGTTTACTCCGTCGCTGGATCAGGCTGGCGTTAACGGGATAATGCGTCAGTTTTGTCTGGAGCAGCTGGCACGCTCTGGCTTTCGCGTTGTCGAAGTTAGCGCAGGCGAAGCGGCGCTGCAGACCGCAGATGAAGTCGTCATTTGTAACGCGCTAATGCCTGTTGTACCTGTCCGTGCGTATGGCCATCAACGCTGGTCTTCGCGCGAGCTGTTTCAGTTTTTAGCCCCGATATGTGAGCAAACCAGATAGTCATGAAAAAAATGTTGCGCTTTGTCCTTATCCTCATCGTTGCGCTGGGCGTCGCTGGCGGAGCAGGCGTATGGAAAGTTCGCCAACTGGCGAACAGTAAGCTCCTGATTAAAGACGAGACGATCTTTACCCTGAAAGCAGGAACCGGCCGCCAGGCGCTTGGGGAACAGCTCTATGGCGACAAGATTATCAATCGTCCCCGGGTATTCCAGTGGCTATTGCGCGTGGAACCCGAGCTGTCCCATTTCAAAGCCGGTACCTATCGCTTTACGCCTGGAATGACCGTCAGAGAGATGCTGCAGCTGCTGGAAAGCGGCAAAGAAGCGCAGTTCCCTCTGCGGTTTGTAGAAGGGATGCGCCTGAGTGATTACCTCAAACAGCTGCGTGACGCGCCGTATATCAAACACACGTTAAAAGACGATCGCTATCAGACGGTAGCCGAGGTGCTGAAGCTTGAACATCCGGACTGGGTTGAAGGCTGGTTCTGGCCAGATACCTGGATGTACACGGCAGGGACGACCGATGTGGCGATTCTGAAGCGGGCGCACAAAAAAATGGTCGCCGCGGTGGATTCCGCCTGGGAAGGGCGAATGGAAGGACTGCCTTACAGCGATCGGAACCAGTTTGTGACGATGGCCTCAATCATTGAGAAAGAGACGGCCGTCGCCGCCGAGCGCGATCGCGTGGCGTCGGTGTTTATCAACCGGCTGCGCATCGGCATGCGCCTGCAAACCGACCCTACCGTCATCTACGGCATGGGCGAAAGCTATGTCGGTAAGATCTCCAGGAAAGATCTGGAGACGCCAACGGCGTATAATACTTATGTGATTAGCGGTTTACCGCCAGGCCCAATTGCCACGCCGAGCGAGGCTTCGCTCAAAGCAGCCGCGCATCCGGCCAAAACACCGTATCTCTATTTTGTGGCTGATGGAAAAGGCGGGCATACCTTTAACACCAACCTTGCCAGCCACAATCGCTCTGTTCAGGACTATCTGAAGGCACTTAAGGAAAAAAATGCGCAGTAAATACATTGTCATTGAGGGACTCGAAGGGGCGGGTAAAACCACCGCCCGCAACGTGGTGGTGGATACGCTCAACGCGCTTGGCGTGGCGGATATGGTATTTACCCGCGAGCCGGGTGGCACACAGTTGGCCGAGAAGCTGCGCAGCCTGGTGCTGGATATTAAATCCGTTGGCGACGAAGTTATCACTGACAAAGCGGAAGTGCTGATGTTCTACGCGGCGCGCGTACAGCTGGTTGAGACGGTGATCAAGCCCGCTCTGGCCGACGGCAAATGGGTTATCGGCGACCGTCACGATCTGTCTACTCAGGCGTATCAGGGCGGGGGACGCGGCATTGACCAGACGATGCTGGCAACGCTGCGCAATGCCGTATTGGGTGACTTTCGCCCCGACCTGACCCTCTATCTAGATGTTACCCCGGAAGTGGGTCTCAGGCGTGCCCGCGCGCGCGGCGAACTGGACCGCATTGAACAAGAGTCCTTTGATTTCTTTAACCGCACCCGTGCGCGCTATCTTGAACTGGCCGCACAGGACAGCTCTATTCGCACCATCGATGCGACGAAATCCCTGGAAGACGTCACGCGCGACATTCAGCAGACCGTTACGCAGTGGGTACAGGAGCAACAGGCATGAAATGGTATCCATGGCTGCGTCCGCACTTTGAACAGCTGATCGGCAGCTATCAGGCGGGGCGGGGGCATCATGCGTTACTGATTCAGGCATTGCCCGGGATGGGTGAGGATGCGTTGATTTATGCCATCACCCGTTTTCTGATGTGTCAGCAGCCCGAAGGGCACAAAAGCTGCGGCAAATGCCGCGGCTGCCAGCTGATGCAGGCGGGCACACACCCTGACTACTATACGCTTGAGCCTGAGAAGGGCAAAAGCGCGCTCGGTATTGATGCCGTTCGTGAAGTCAGTGAAAAATTGTACGAACACGCGCGCCTGGGCGGCGCTAAAGTGGTCTGGCTCAAAGACGCCACGCTGCTTACCGAGGCGGCGGCTAACGCCCTGCTTAAAACCCTGGAAGAGCCGCCGGAAAAAACGTGGTTTTTCCTTTCTTGCCGCGACCCGGGACGATTACTGGCAACGTTGCGCAGCCGCTGCCGTCTTCATCACCTTGCGATGCCTCAGGAATCGTGGGCGCTGAGCTGGCTTGAACGAGAGGTGACAACGTCACCTGAAAGTGCGCTGTCCGCATTGCGTCTGAGCAGCGGTGCGCCCGCGGCGGCACTGGCATTGCTGCAACCTGACGTCTGGTCACAGCGAGAAACGCTCTGCCGGGCTGTCGAATCTTCGCTTAATAGCCAGGACTGGCTAAGTTTACTGCCGGCACTGAACTGCGATCGGGCCGATGAGCGTCTGCACTGGCTGGCCTCCTTACTGCTGGATGCGCTCAAACTCCAGCAAGGAGCAACGCTGCTGACTAACCCGGACGTATGGCCACTGGTGAATACGCTGGCGAACCGCCTCTCAGGCGCGGTTCTTCACGCGATGCTTCATGACATTTGCCAGAGCCGCGAACAGCTTTTAACCGTGACTGGTCTTAATCGCGAGCTTTTACTGACCGACCAGTTACTGCGTATTGAACATTACCTGCAACCAGGCGTTACGCCGCCTGTTTCCCATCTCTGAGAGAGACATTATGTTTTTAGTCGACTCACACTGCCATCTTGATGGCCTGGATTATCAATCCCTGCATAAAAACGTGGATGACGTGCTGGCGAAAGCCGCAGCCCGCGATGTGAAATTCTGCCTTGCGGTGGCGACGACGCTGCCGGGCTATCGCACGATGCGCGAGCTGGTGGGCGTTCGCGATAACGTGGTGTTCTCCTGCGGCGTGCACCCGTTGAATCAGGACGAGGCGTACGACGTCGAGGAGCTGCGCCGACTGGCAGCGGAAGAGGGCGTGGTGGCAATGGGGGAGACCGGGCTGGACTATTTCTACACGCCGGAAACCAAACCGCGCCAGCAAGAGTCCTTCCGCCATCATATCCGCATTGGCCGCGAACTTAACAAGCCGGTCATTGTTCATACCCGCGATGCGCGTGCCGATACGCTGGCGATCCTGCGGGAAGAAAATGTGACGGATTGCGGTGGCGTACTACACTGTTTCACAGAAGACAGAGAAACGGCGGGTAAACTGCTTGATCTAGGGTTTTATATTTCGTTTTCTGGGATCGTGACGTTCCGTAACGCAGAGCAGCTTCGCGACGCTGCGCGCTATGTTCCGCTCGATCGCATCCTGGTGGAAACAGACTCTCCTTATCTGGCACCGGTACCGCATCGCGGTAAAGAGAACCAGCCGGCCATGACGAGAGACGTTGCGGAGTACATGGCCGTGCTTAAAGGTGTCAGTATCGAAGAACTGGCCCGCGTCACGACGGAAAACTTCTCTACGCTGTTCCATATCGACCCCGCCCGCCTGCAATCTGTTTGATACACCTGTTTTTTTTAGGCTCGTAATTAATAAGTAAAACGAGTAAAGTTCACCGCCTCATTTGGGGCGGTGAGGGTGTTTTTAGACACATCCGGACATGCTTTTTGTAAATAACTGAAAGTTTTTCGACCGCCTTAAGCTGAAACGTGATAGCCGTCAAACAAACTCAGAGGGAATTATTTTACTCTGTGTAATAAATAAAGGGCGCTTAGATGTCCTGTCCACGGCACGGTACTCCCCCCGGGCCAATGCGTGAAAGCGTAAAAAAAGCACAAATACTCAGGAGCACTCTCAATTATGTTTAAGAATGCATTTGCTAACCTGCAAAAGGTCGGTAAATCGCTGATGCTGCCAGTATCCGTACTGCCTATCGCAGGTATCCTGCTGGGTGTCGGTTCTGCTAACTTCAGCTGGCTGCCAGCCGTAGTTTCACACGTGATGGCCGAAGCAGGCGGTTCAGTCTTTGCTAACATGCCACTGATCTTCGCGATCGGTGTGGCTCTGGGCTTCACCAACAACGACGGCGTTTCTGCGCTGGCTGCAGTGGTTGCTTACGGCATCATGGTGAAAACCATGGCTGTGGTTGCGCCGCTGGTTCTGCATTTACCGGCAGAAGAGATCGCTGCGAAACACCTGGCGGACACCGGTGTGCTGGGCGGTATCATCTCCGGTGCGATTGCAGCGTACATGTTTAACCGCTTCTATCGCATCAAGCTGCCTGAGTATCTGGGCTTCTTCGCGGGCAAGCGTTTCGTTCCGATCATCTCTGGTCTGGCAGCGATTTTCACTGGCGTGATCCTGTCCTTCATCTGGCCACCGATCGGTTCCGCTATCCAGACCTTCTCTCAGTGGGCTGCTTACCAGAACCCGGTTGTGGCGTTTGGTATCTACGGCTTCATCGAGCGTTGCCTGGTACCATTCGGTCTGCACCACATCTGGAACGTTCCATTCCAGATGCAGATTGGTGAATTCACCAACGCAGCAGGTCAGGTGTTCCACGGTGATATCCCACGTTACATGGCGGGCGACCCAACTGCAGGTAAACTGTCTGGTGGCTTCCTGTTCAAAATGTACGGTCTGCCAGCTGCGGCGATTGCTATCTGGCACTCTGCTAAGCCAGAGAACCGTGCAAAAGTGGGCGGTATCATGATCTCCGCAGCGTTGACCTCGTTCCTGACCGGTATCACCGAGCCGATCGAGTTCTCCTTCATGTTCGTTGCGCCGATCCTGTACATTATTCACGCGGTTCTGGCGGGCCTGGCGTTCCCAATCTGTATCCTGCTGGGTATGCGTGACGGTACGTCCTTCTCTCACGGTCTGATCGACTTCATCGTTCTGTCCGGTAACAGCAGCAAGCTGTGGCTGTTCCCAATCGTTGGTGCGTGCTATGCGGTTGCGTACTACACCATCTTCCGCGTGCTGATTAAAGCACTGGACCTGAAAACCCCAGGTCGTGAAGATGCGACAGAAGACAGCAAAGCAGGCGCAACCAGCGAAATGGCGCCAGCACTGGTCGCAGCGTTCGGTGGTAAAGAGAACATCACTAACCTGGACGCGTGCATCACCCGTCTGCGTGTGAGCGTTGCCGATGTAGCGAAAGTAGACCAGCCGGGTCTGAAAAAACTGGGCGCAGCAGGTGTTGTTGTTGCAGGTTCGGGTGTACAGGCAATCTTCGGTACTAAATCCGATAACCTGAAAACCGAAATGGATGAGTACATCCGCAGCAACTAAGTTGTGACCTGGGGAGACTAAGGCAGCCGAATGGCTGCCTTTTTTATTGGTGCGGTTTTATGTCTTAAAAAACATCACCAGGACGCAGGAGCGGTCACTCTTCATCCAGCTGATAAACATTCAGGAAAGAAATCGGGGGAGGAGGTTGAAAGGACAGGAGAAACTCGCTCATACTCTTGAATTGTGTCACGCGCTCATCCAGAGAGTGTGTCAACAGCGGACGCATCGCACCAGACTAAACAAAAAAGGAAAAGGTCATGGCTGAAGAAACGATTTTCAGTAAAATTATCCGTCGCGAAATCCCTTCGGATATCGTCTATCAGGATGAACTGGTGACGGCTTTCCGGGACATTTCCCCTCAGGCCCCGACGCACATCCTTATCATTCCTAATATTCTGATTCCTACCGTAAACGACGTAAAAACCGAGCACGAAGTGGCGTTAGGTCGTATGCTGACGGTGGCCGCGAAAATTGCTGAGCAGGAAGGCATTGCGGAAGACGGCTACCGTCTGATCATGAACTGCAACCGTCATGGCGGGCAGGAAGTTTATCACATTCACATGCATCTGCTGGGCGGGCGTCCTCTGGGGCCGATGCTGGCACACAAAGGTCTTTAACATGCTTAAAGGGCGTATTGCAGCGCTGGTAGTGACGATGATGATCGCAGGGTGCAGCTCGCGCCCGGCGATCCCCGTGAATGATGAACAGACGCTGGTGATGGAATCCTCCGTACTTGCCGCAGGCATCACGGCGCAGCAACCCGCGTTGACCATCAGTGAAATCAATTCGTCTGCCTCCTCTACGCTCTTCAATGAAAGACATGAACCAGTGACGGTCCACTACCGCTTTTTCTGGTATGACGTAAGAGGTCTTGAAATGCATCCGCTGGAAGCGCCGCGAAGCGTCACCATTCCGGCAAGATCGTCGGTAACGCTCTATGGCAGCGCCAACTATCTGGGTGCGCATAAGGTGAGACTTTATCTTTATCTCTAAGGGGTGAATCTTGATTAAAAATTTGAGCCGCTATGCGCTCGTGACAGCTTTCGCTCTGTTTCTGGCAGGGTGTGTGACGCGTACTGAACAGCCAGCGCCTGTTGAAGAGGCTAAACCGGGTACTGAACAGCCGACGCAGCCCGCGCAGCCGCAGCCAACCGTGCCATCTGTGCCGTCTATTCCGGAACAGCCTGGTCCTATTGAGCATCCGGACCAGACGTCGCAGCCCACGCCGCGCGTGCGCCATTACGACTGGAACGGCGCAATGCAGCCGATGGTCGGTAAGATGCTGCAGGCACAGGGCGTGACGGCAGGCAGCGTATTGCTGGTCGATAGCGTGAACAACCGTACCAACGGTTCGCTGAACGCGGGCGAAGCGACGGAAACCCTGCGCAATGCCCTGGCAAACAACGGTAAGTTTACGCTGGTTTCGGCTCAACAGCTCGCGGTCGCGAAACAGCAGCTGGGCCTGTCGCCGCAGGATAGCCTCGGCTCACGCAGCAAGGCGATCGGTATTGCCCGAAACGTTGGCGCACAGTATGTGCTGTACTCTAACGCCACCGGTAACGTGAATACGCCAGCCCTGCAGATGCAGCTGATGCTGGTCCAGACAGGCGAAATTATCTGGTCAGGTAAAGGTGCGGTTACGCAACAATGACAGCACGCGTGAAGAGATTCTGACACGCTATTTTCCTCAATATCGCCTTATCGCGCCGCAGGCCCATTCCGGGCTTGGCGGCGCGAGTTGCATTATAGCGCAGGGCGAACACCGTCTGGTCTTGCGGCAGAATCACGATCCCTTCGCGCCTGCTTTCCATTTCCGTCGTCAGTTTCGAGCCCTGAGACGTCTTGCGTCAGATCTCGTGCCTGAACCCCGGTTTTTCAGACAGGGCTGGATGGCCGTCGAGTATCTGGAAGGTGAGGTTAAACGCGCGCTGCCGGACACTTCAGCGCTTGCGGCGATGCTGTATCATTTGCACCGGCAGCCACGTCTGGGATGGCGAATCACGCTATTCCCGTTGCTTGAACACTACTGGCAGCAAGCCCTGCCTGACAGACGCACCCCAACGTGGCTGGCACATCTTAAACGGATGCGTAAAGCGGGCGAGCCACAGCCGATCCGGCTCTCGCCGTTGCACATGGACGTTCATGCCGGAAATATTGTGCATACGTCAGCGGGTATCAGGCTTATCGACTGGGAATATGCCGGAGACGGCGACGTGGCGCTGGAGCTGGCGGCGGTCTGGACGAAGAGTGACGCCGCGCGGCAGGCGCTCATCAGCGACTATGCCCACGCGGCAAAAATTGACGTCGACGCGCTGACGCGGCAGGTCAGGCGCTGGCGTCCCTGGGTCATCATGTTAATGGCCGGCTGGTTTGAAATGCGCTACCAGCAGTCCAGAGAAAAACAATTTATTGCGCTGGCAAACGATGCCTGGCGTCAGTTACAAACTAAAGGATAAGAGAGGTGGATGTGGGTCCAGTCATGTTGGATGTAGAAGGGTTTGAGCTGGATGCGGAGGAGCGTGAAATTCTGGCGCATCCGCTGGTGGGTGGCCTGATCCTGTTTACCCGCAACTATCACGATCCGGCGCAATTGCGTGAGCTGGTGCGTCAGATCCGCGCCGCGTCGCGCAATCATCTGGTGGTGGCCGTCGATCAGGAAGGTGGACGCGTGCAGCGTTTTCGCGAAGGGTTTACACGTCTGCCGGCAGCCCAGTCTTTTGCCGCGCTGTTAGGCACGGAAGAGGGTGGAAAACTGGCGCAGGACGCCGGCTGGCTGATGGCCAGCGAAATGATCGCCATGGATATCGACATCAGTTTTGCCCCGGTTCTGGACGTGGGGCATATCAGCGCCGCTATTGGCGAGCGTTCATACCATGAAGATCCGCGTATTGCGCTGGCAATGGCGACCCGCTTTATCGACGGCATGCACGATGCCGGGATGAAGACCACCGGCAAACACTTCCCGGGCCACGGGGCGGTGACGGCGGATTCCCACAAAGAGACGCCGCGCGATCCGCGCCCGGAAGCGGAAATTCGCGCCAAAGATATGTCGGTTTTCCAGTCGCTTATCACCGATAACAAGCTGGATGCCATTATGCCTGCGCACGTGATTTACAGCGACGTTGACCCGCGTCCTGCCAGCGGCTCTCCGCACTGGCTGAAAACCGTTCTGCGCCAGGAGCTGGGCTTCAATGGCGTGATTTTCTCCGACGATTTATCGATGGAAGGGGCCGCGATTATGGGCAGCTACGCAGAACGCGGTCAGGCATCGCTGGACGCAGGTTGCGATATGATCCTGGTCTGCAATAATCGTAAAGGTGCCGTTAGCGTGCTGGATAACCTGTCGCCGATCAATGCAGAGCGTGTTACACAATTGTATCATAAAGGTTCATTTAGCCGTCAGGAGCTGATGGATTCGGCGCGCTGGAAGACGGTCAACGCCCGGCTTGAAGACCTGAATGAGCGCTGGCAGGCATATAAAGCCAGCCTGTAAACCCTCCCGGAAGGCGTAGCGTGGTGAGAAGACGATGATCATCTATTTACACGGTTTTGACTCTAACAGTCCTGGTAATCATGAGAAGGTGCTGCAGCTGCAGTTTATCGATCCGGATGTCCGGTTGATCAGCTACAGCACGCGTCACCCGAAGCATGATATGCAGCATCTGCTCAAAGAAGTGGACAAGATGTTGCAGCTCAACGTCGACGATCGCCCGTTGATTTGCGGCGTGGGGCTGGGCGGCTACTGGGCGGAGCGGATTGGCTTCCTGTGTGACATCCGCCAGGTGGTGTTCAATCCTAACCTGTTCCCGAACGAGAACATGGAAGGCAAAATTGACCGCCCGGAAGAGTATGTCGATATCGCGACCAAGTGCGTCAGCAATTTTCGGGAGAAAAACCGCGACCGCTGTCTGGTGATCCTGTCGCGTAACGATGAGGCGCTCAACAGCCATCGGGCTGCAGAACTGCTGCATCATTACTATGAGATCGTCTGGGACGAAGAACAGACCCACAAGTTTAAGAACATCTCTCCGCACCTGCAGCGTATCAAGGCCTTTAAAACGCTGGGTTAAACTCCTGAAGCAGGCCCAGAAGCCCGGACGTGAAAGCGTGCCGGGCTTTCTTTTTGACCAGAATTGTCTACTTTTAAGCCATCAAAACTTGATGCATATCAATTTTGGTATGACCAATGCGCCTGACGTGTTATTCTCAATGCACCTGAATGGTTTCAGTGCTGTAACCTGTTGTTAATTAAGGGTTATTTTTATAACTTTTAATTAACAATTGGTTAATAATTTGAGGGGGTCACGTTGACTACGCCATTGAAAAAGATAGTGATTGTAGGCGGTGGAGCAGGCGGGCTGGAGCTGGCGACACAGTTGGGCAAGAAGCTGGGCCGCGGTAAAAAAGCCAAAATTACGCTGGTGGATCGTAACCACAGTCACCTGTGGAAACCGCTGCTGCACGAAGTGGCGACCGGTTCTCTGGACGAGGGCGTGGACGCGCTCAGCTATCTGGCGCACGCGCGCAACCATCATTTCCAGTTCCAGCTGGGCTCGGTGGTGGACATCAACCGCGAAAGCAAAACCATTACCTTGGCAGAGCTGCGTGATGAAAAAGGGGAGCTGCTGGTCCCTGAGCGCAAGCTGGCGTATGACACACTGGTCATGGCGCTGGGCAGTACCTCCAATGACTTCAACACGCCAGGCGTGAAAGAGCACTGTATCTTCCTTGATAACCCGCACCAGGCGCGTCGTTTCCATCAGGAAATGCTGAACCTGTTCCTGAAGTACACCAGCAATATGGGTGCGAACGGTAAAGTGAATATCGCCATTGTTGGTGGCGGTGCGACGGGCGTTGAGCTGTCCGCTGAGCTGCACAATGCGGTGAAGCAGCTGCACAGCTACGGCTATAAAGGGTTAACCAACGAAGCGCTGAACGTGACGCTGGTTGAAGCCGGTGAACGTATTCTGCCTGCGCTGCCGCCGCGTATTTCCGGTGCGGCGCACAATGAACTCACCAAACTGGGCGTGCGGGTGCTGACGCAGACCATGGTGACCAGCGCCGACGAAGGTGGCCTGCACACGAAAGACGGCGAGTACATCAAAGCGGATCTGATGGTCTGGGCGGCAGGTATCAAAGCGCCTGACTTTATGAAAGAGATCGGTGGCCTGGAAACGAACCGCATCAACCAGCTGGTGACTGAGCCGACGCTGCAAACTACCCGCGACCCTGACATCTTTGCTATCGGCGACTGCGCTTCCTGCGCGCGTCCTGAAGGCGGCTTCGTACCGCCGCGCGCCCAGGCGGCGCATCAGATGGCGAGCCTGGTACTGCACAACATTCTGGCGCAGACCAAAGGTAAGCCAATGAAAGCCTATGTCTACAAAGACCACGGTTCTCTGGTATCGCTGTCTAACTTCTCAACCGTCGGCAGCCTGATGGGCAACCTGATGCGTGGCTCGATGATGGTAGAAGGGCGCATTGCACGCTTCGTGTATATCTCCCTGTACCGTATGCACCAGATTGCGCTGCACGGCTACTTCAAAACCGGGCTGATGATG
Organism: Enterobacter genomosp. O; assembly: GCF_001022965.1. GTDB lineage: Bacteria > Pseudomonadota > Gammaproteobacteria > Enterobacterales > Enterobacteriaceae > Enterobacter > Enterobacter cloacae_L. The sequence continues at coordinate 1,000,480 of NZ_LECZ01000027.1, read as the reverse complement.
CTGGTGGGCAGAATCAACCGCGTGATCCGTCCGCGTCTGAAGCTGCACTAATCTTTTACTCCCTCCGGGCCTTCCGGAGGGAGTTTTTAGCATATCGTGCTGCAGATCACAGAATGCGTGCTTAAGAGTTCTCCTAAATAGGATATATCCCCCCTCAATGCCTCTTTTTTGATCCTTTATCTGATTGGCGAAGCCGTGCCTCCATTGCAAAATTGTTACCAATAGCAACAAAGGAGGAAGTCCCGTGAATAAATCAATGTTGGCGGGTATAGGGATTGGCGTCGCGGCTGCGTTAGGTGTGGCTGCCGTTGCCAGTCTGAACGTATTAGATCGCGGCCCGCAGTATGCACAGGTGGTTTCTGCTACTCCGATTAAAGAAACCGTGAAAACCCCTCGTCAGGAGTGCCGCAACGTCTCCGTGACTCACCGTCGTCCTGTTCAGGATGAAAACCGTATTGCCGGCTCTGTTCTGGGTGCGGTAGCCGGTGGGGTCATTGGTCATCAGTTTGGCGGTGGCCGCGGTAAAGATGTGGCGACCGTGGTCGGCGCGCTGGGCGGTGGCTATGCCGGTAACCAGGTGCAGGGCGCGATGCAGGATAACGATACCTACACCACAACTCAGCAGCGCTGCAAAACCGTCTATGACAAGTCGGAGAAAATGCTGGGTTATGACGTGACGTACAAAATTGGCGATCAGCAGGGCAAAATCCGCATGGATAAAGATCCAGGGACGCAAATCCCTCTGGACGGTAATGGCCAGCTGGTTCTGAATAACAAAGTGTAAAAAAGATGTTCTCTGAACTTAGCTCCTCATGCGCTCAGGCTGAGGAGCTTTTTTTTGCGTCAGATTTTGAGTAGCTCAGGCCACAGCCGCAGCGTGGTGTCGCTAATAGTCTGCAGTTTTTCCAGTGAAGCACCTTCGCGGGCGCTGATCGACATCCCCTGCAAAATACAGCTCAGGTACTGCGCCAGCACCTGAGGGTTGCAGTGCGCGGGGATTTCACCGCGCTGCTGGCGCTGAGCCAGAAACGCGCTCAGCGTCTCCTCCTGCATGGCGTGACGCGATTTCACCGTATTGGCGATCTCTTTAGACGATGCCGCAAGGGTGGCAGAGGTGTTAATCATAAAGCAGCCCGCAGGCGTATCTTTACTGGTAAAGCAGGTGGCGACGGCGGTGAAGTAGTCTCGCAGTGCCTGCTCAACGCTTTTTTCTTCACAAAATAGCTGGGCTTCGTGTTTCGCCGCAAAGCGCGAAATGTATCTGTCCAGCACCGCCCTGAACAGCCCCTCTTTATTGGTAAATTCAGCATACAGCGTCGGCGCTTTGGCTCCGGTGGCTTCTACCAGATCGGAAAGCGAGGTTGCTTCATACCCATGTTGCCAGAAGAGAGTCATGGCCTTATCAAGCGCTGCATCCCTGTCAAACACTTTTGGTCGGCCACGGCTTTTCTTCGCACAACTCGTGACATCGGTTGTCATTTGCCGTTGGTCCTCTGTTGGTTTGTTGAATAACCATTATAAAAATAAACGCAAGCCACCACCAGCGCTGAATGCTTAAAAATAAATTAATCATATGAGTATGAAAAATAACGACTTTAAAATTAAGTTAACGCTCATTATAAAATTATGTTGACGCGTGACCTGGATCACACTTATTATTTACCTATCGATCGTTAACTAAATAGATAACGACTTCCAAATTCATCTGCTAAAGGTAAAGATCATGAAAAACGTAAAAACCCTCATCGCTGCCGCCGTTCTGAGCTCACTCTCTTTCGCAAGCTTTGCTGCTGTTGAAGTGCAATCCACACCTGCTGACCAGCATAAAGTCGGGACTATCTCCGCATCTGCCGGTACTAACCTGGGTTCACTGGAAAGCCAGCTGGCGCAAAAAGCTGAAGAGATGGGTGCGAAATCTTTCCGTATTACCTCTGTGACCGGCCCTAACACCCTGCACGGCACGGCTGTAATCTACAAATAAGTCACGCATAAACCCTCATTTATGCCACTGCAATAAAAAACGCCCTGCATGAGCAGGGCGTTTTTTTATTCATACTGCTTACCAGCTGTATTTTATACCCAGCATACCTTGCGTATCGCTGTATCCCTTGGTACCTACCTGCTGAGCAACGTTGCCCCACAGAGAGACATTCTTCGACAGCTGACCTTCAACACCCGCTTTCATTTCACCGATGTTGCGGTTGCCCGCCAGATTCACTTTTTCACCATTAAGCGATGCGCCAAAGTCTTTAGTATTGTGGATCCAGTTGGCTTCCACGAACGGCTGGAAGTTACGGTCGTTGCCATCGTCCAGCTTGTTGTGAGCATGGCCGTACAGACGCACGCCAACGCGGCTTTGAATATTGCCGTCGCCGTTACCTTCTACACGGGTACCGTTGACTTCTTTGTGCGAGTCCGCCTTCACGCCCATCCAGGTTATCTGCGCTTTTGGCTGGATATACAGCGCGCTACGCTCGCTGAGGTCCGCCATTTTCCAGGTGTAGCCAGATTCGACAGAAGCGGTGAAGCCTTTTGATTTGTACGTCTCCGTAGCAACGTCATCACCAGAAAGGGTGTTGTTGAACCAGTTGTACTGCACCCAGGTATCAACATACGCGCCTTCTTTACTTTCGTTGTCCTGCAGCCAGGTACCGTAGACGCCGACGCTGTATCCGTCGATGCTGCTGGTAGCATGGTTACCGTTACGCTGGTTTTCTGCACGGCTCTTCTGGTTGGCATAGCCGCCCATCACGCCCAGATGATAGCGGTCAGCGTTATTGCTGCTCCACTGCGCCACGTCACCGCCAAGCTGCATTACGTAGCGGTTACTCTGCATGCTCAGCTGGCCGCTGCTGTCGTGCTGGCGGGTATGTCCGCCCACGTTACGCAGCCACATGCTGGTCGCGCGCGCTTCACCGGTCAGGGCATCAACGTAGTGGGTTTCACCTAGACGGTCATGCAAACGGGTGTTGAACAGCGTGTTAGCCGCCGCCAGGTTAACGCCATACAGACCTGCTTCTGGACGCACCGCGTGTTCAACAGCCGGTACCGGTGTCGGAGAGGCTGGCGTCACCGGATCGGGCGGATTGACCGGCGCTGGTGGCTCAGGCTTCACCGGAGGTTCTGTTGGTTCTGTCGGTTCCGGCGGCGCTGGAGGTTCTGGCGTTTCTGGTATTTCAGGCGTCAGCGCGCTGCTCAGGTACCAGTTTGCGGCGTTCTGACCCGCGCCGCGCTGCAGGGTATAGTCATACGCCCCGGCAACAATACGGCCATTCTGTTTAAACTCACCGACAGAGTTACCGTTAACGGCGATCAGCTCAATCCCGTTCGTCGTCAGGCCGCCTGTCCCGCCCGCGTTCAGCACCATCACGTTGGTGGTGCCGCTGGTATTACCGTTGACAATCAAGCGGTCGGTAGGGGAGTTGTCATCGCCAAGCGCCGTATTCATCACCAGATTGCCGTTACTGCCCGCGTAATCACCGTCCACAGTCAGGGTTTTGAACGTGGCTGCGTCACGCGTCTGTCGCTGCGCCTGCGCGGAGGTATGCATAAAATTCAGCGTCGATTCATTCAGCGTCAGGTTAGTCAGCTGAGAATCTTTGGTCATATTCCAGACCGAGTCTTCTGCCAGCGACAGGTTGTTAGTGCCGCCAGTGCTGGTCAGGAAGCCGCCGTCGAAACGGGACGCCCTGACGGCACTAAGATCGACCAGCCCTGCATCTTTCGCTTCAACGGTACCCACGACCTGCATTTTCTGCCCAGCCGCCGACACGCGAGAATCAGCGTTCTCCGCCAGAATGGCAATGGTATCCGGATCGTTGTAGTTCACGCCCAGGCTCGCCTCGCCGTTTAGCGCAATGCTGCCGCCTTTATCCGCGTGGATGTAGTGCCATGTGCCGCTGCGGGTCGTATCTGCGACGTCAATGTTCAGTTTGCCATTAACGACAAGGTTACCCGGCGTCAGCGCGCTGTCTTTTGAGGCAAACAAGCCCGTGCCTTTGGTCTGCTGATGCCCGTTCGTATTCATCGAGATGGCCAGGTCCTGGGTGGTCAGTTCCGACGAGCCAACGGATTCCGCCCCGCGAAGTTCCGTACCGTCCGCACCGGCGTTCAGGGCGAGCGCTATTTTTCCGTGGCTGGTGAAGTAGGAGTCTAAATCGATATCGTCGAGTCCATCTGATACCCAGATCCCCGAGGTTACCGCGCCGGTCTTATTGACGGTGATGTCGATCTGCGTATCGCCCTGAGCGACGATGTGGCCGCCAGCGGTGCTGATACCATCGGCAAAATCATCGGCCACGGAAGTGATCACCGCATTGTTATAGGTGATGAGGGAGCGAGCGTTTTCTTCAACGGACTGTGAAGAAAGCCCCACAGCATACATCTGTCCCGTGCTGGTCAGGCGCAAATCGTCAGCGGTAACCCGCGTGCTGTTTTTGGCATAAATACCCAGCGCCAGACTTTCGTTACCGAGTGCCGTAGTATTAACGGTGGTTAACCCCGTCAAATCAATGTTCGCATTCGCCTTTTCACCATGGATCCCAACGACAAACTTATCGTCACGCTGGTGGCTGATATTGATCGTCAGGTCGTCGGCAACGATTTTCCCTTCTTTAGCAAGGTTAGCCGCGCTGATTGCGCCCGTCGTAGTGACGCCTAAAGCAAACACAAACTGGTAATCTTTATCCAGAGGAAGGTCAGGTCGGTTGGGAACCGTGCCCTCGATCAGATCGCCATACGTGGTATTAATAGTCGAACCACTACCTAAGTTGATTGTCCCGCTGTTGGCGACGATAACGCTGCCGCTGGTGATCAGAAGATCGCCATTCTCGAACTCACCCCAGCCCATGATCAATGGAGAGCCGCCGTTGTGATTCACGGTAACGCTGCCGTTATCCGCAACAGAAATGACGCTGTTTTCACCTGCGGTACCGATAACCTTGTAAACGCCACCGTTGGCAATCACGCCGCTTCCGGAAATAACGCCGTTGGCATTATTGATTTCTTCGATTTGCGCAATAGCATTGTTCACGAACAATAAGCTACTGATTAACACCGCAGTAGTGCTTAGTTTAAATCTTTTCATATACTATCCGTTACGACGAACAATCGTATGCAATTATTTGATTGAAAGGAGAAGGCATTTTTATATTTATAACCAAAGTGCTGAAAATTAATTTCGACTTATTGCAAGGCTTGCTGTCGAATACAATGATTATTATGCCTTGAGCTAATTCTCCCGTTTTAGCGAATAATCACAAATGAAATGGTCTTAACTGGATTTATGGAATTAAATGCTGTTAAGGGTAAAATATAAGGATTTATGTTTCGTCATTGTTGGGGTGGTGATTCTTCATGCTGGTCTGGCTGAAATATGAAACGGCGTTGCGCATTTCCAGAGGATAAAAATCGGGTTTTAAGATATTGTCCTGCTGCTACTACCATTATTTCATCAGAAATAAGATATACCTAAGAAATAAGGATTCATTTTTTTCACGTTCCACGCTGCACACTTTTTTTACCTGTATGCAAATACACTTTCCGGTACCAGGACATGAGGGAAGTCAGTCTGACATATTCAGAGAACAGCATAGCGTAATCACGCTATGCCTGTCTCTTTTACTGAAGGAGGGGGCCGCTAGCAGAGCAGTGCTTTATATCGACTGCTGTGCGTTATCGTGGTGTTGCGTGACGTCCGTTGGCATACCGGACCGCGTAGTCATCGCGGACTCCATCACCGTCTCGTCCGTGCTGGCACTGGTTTTAAAACTCATCAGTGCTGCATTAAGGTTAATTGGCAACGTTTGCGGATCGTCGCCGATATTTTTCGACAGCGGCTGATGCACCTCAACCAGCCGTACGCCGCCTGGCTCTTCAGAGACCTTAATCGGGGTGTTGATTATATTGACCTTCGTGCCGAGCGCCAGGACGTTGTACAGCTTCTTGATATCGTCATCGCGCAGACGGATACAGCCGGAGCTGACGCGCATGCCGATCCCAAAATCAGCGTTGGTTCCGTGCAGCAAATACACTCCGCCGTATGCGGCAAGGCGGATCGCATGATGCCCCATCGGATTGTCTGGCCCCGCAGGGACAACTGCCGGTAGCTCTATACCCTGCGCTTTGTAACGGGCACGAATATTGGCGGTTGGTGTCCAGGTTGGGTTGGCCCGCTTCTGCGATACGGTCGTGACCATCGTTGGCGTTAGGGTATCGCCGCCCAGCTGACCAATGCCTATCGGGTAGACGGTCACTTCATTTTTGCCTGGGGGATAGTAGTAAAGACGCAGTTCGGCAAGGTTTATTACCAGCCCTTCACGCGGCGCATCCGGGAGTATGGTCTGAAGAGGGATCGTCAGCACGCTACCGGCGCGCGGCACGTAAGGGTCAACGCCGGGGTTGGCCTGCAGCAAAGCCAAAAAGCCGACGTTATATTTTTTGGCAATTGCTTCCAGCGACCCGCCGTTATTTTCCACCACGTGAAACTGGTTTTTCCCGACCACATTGCTGCCGGGAGGCGGAAGAGGCCAGGTATTGGCCCGCGCAGGAAGGGTTATCGCTACCGCTGCGGCCAGCGCGAAAAAACATATCCATCGGGTAAAACGCGTAGAGGTCATCATCACCATAATCCATATAAATGATAAGGTTATTGTTTTATAAGCAGTTAACGATAATTATGGCGAATGAGCGTGTCGGGAAATCCAGGGGAAGTGCAAAGAGTTTGTAAATTATGCCCCGGCAGCGAGCGCCGTGCTGCCGGGGAGACGATTACGCGATCGCGTTCTCTTCCAGCTGACGCATAAAGTTACGCACCCAGTCCATACGGGTTTTGCGCTCCGTCAGCTCCTGGGTAAATTTCAGACGCGTCGGCCCATCCAGGCGGAAATGCTGCGGCTGTTTTTGCAGCAGACCGATCAGCCACATCGGGTTGACGTGGTTCTTCTCGGCGAATTCAATCACGCCGCCTTTTTCGTTGCCTTCAAGCTTACGAATGCCCAGCTTCTGTGCCTGCTGGCGCAGGCGCGCGATATCCAGCAGATTTCTCGCCGCATCGGGCAGCAGACCAAAGCGGTCGATCAGCTCCACCTTAATCTCTTCCAGCTCGTTTTCCTTCTTCGCACTGGCGATGCGCTTGTAGAACGACAGTCGGGTATTCACATCCGGAATGAAATCGTCCGGCAGCAGGGAAGGCATACGCAGCTCGACCTCGGTCTGCTGGCTGGTGAGATCTTCCAGCGACGGCTCGCGTCCGGCCTTCAGGGCATCGACCGCATTTTCCAGCAGCTCCATATAGAGCGAGAAGCCGATGGTCTCCATCGAGCCGCTCTGGTCCTCACCCAGCAGTTCACCGGCACCGCGGATCTCGAGATCGTGCGTTGCCAGCGCAAAGCCTGCGCCGAGGTCTTCCAGCGAGGCGATGGCTTCCAGACGCTTTTGCGCGTCGGTAGTCATCGCTTTCGGATGCGGTGTCAGCAGCCAGGCGTAGGCCTGATGGTGCGAACGCCCGACGCGGCCGCGCAGCTGATGGAGCTGCGCAAGACCGAAGTGATCCGCACGTTCGATGATGATGGTATTGGCCGTCGGGATATCAATACCGGTTTCAATGATAGTGGTGCACACCAGCACGTTAAAGCGCTGGTGGTGGAAGTCGTTCATTACCCGTTCCAGCTCGCGCTCGCGCATCTGCCCATGACCGATAGCAATGCGCGCTTCCGGTACCAGCTCCGCCAGCCTGTCCGCCGCTTTCTGAATATTTTCCACATCGTTGTAGAGGTAATAGACCTGTCCCCCGCGCAGCACTTCACGCAGAATGGCCTCACGGACCACCAGATTATCGTACTCGCGGACAAAGGTTTTTACCGCCAGACGGCGCGCCGGCGGCGTGGCAATAATCGACAGATCGCGCATGCCGCTCATCGCCATATTCAGGGTTCGCGGGATAGGCGTCGCGGTCAGGGTCAGAATATCAACGTCGGCGCGCATGGCTTTGATGCGCTCTTTGTGACGCACCCCGAAGCGGTGCTCTTCGTCGACGATCAGGAGCCCCAGATCTTTCCACTTCACGTCGCTTTGCAGCAGCTTGTGGGTGCCGATCAGAATGTCGATTTTACCCTCGCTGGCCTGCTCCAGGATCTGGGTCTGCTCTTTGGTACTGCGAAAACGCGACAGCATCTCGATGCGTACCGGCCAGTTGGCAAAGCGGTCGCGGAAGTTGTCAAAGTGCTGCTGAGCGAGCAGGGTGGTCGGCACCAGCACCGCCACCTGCTTGTTGTTTTCAACCGCAAGGAAGGCGGCGCGCATCGCCACTTCGGTTTTACCGAAGCCGACGTCGCCGCAGACTAAGCGGTCCATTGCCAGCGGCTGGCACATATCGCTCAGCACGGCGTTAATGGCCTGTGCCTGATCCGGCGTGGTTTCAAACGGGAAGCTGTCGCAGAACAGCTGGTACTGTTCCTTATCATGCTTAAAGGCGAAGCCCTCTTTAGCCGCGCGCTGGGCGTAGATATCCAGCAGCTCGGCCGCCACGTCGCGCACTTTTTCCGCGGCTTTCTGGCGCGCGCGCGCCCAGGCGTCGCCGCCCAGCTTGTGCAGCGGCGCATTGTCTTCGGCACCGCCCGCATAGCGGCTGATGAGATGCAGTGAGGAGACCGGAACGTACAGCTTGGCGTCGTTAGCATAGGTCAGCATCAGGTATTCACCTTTGATGCCGCCCGCCTCCAGCGTGGTCATCCCCTGATAGCGCCCAACGCCATGCTCCAGGTGAACAATCGGCTGACCCGGGTGCAGCTCGGCCAGGTTACGGATCAGCGTGTCCGGATTGATGGTTCGACGGCTGTCCTGACGGCGACGCGCGACGCGCTCGCCCAGCAGGTCGCTTTCGCAAATCAGCGCCAGGTTGTTGAGCGTATCAATAAACCCGTGCTCGGCAGCGCCAATCATCAGGTAACGACCGTTTCCGGTCGCTTCGCTCAGACGCAGGATGCGTTTCGGCGCAACCTTAATGCGCCCCAGCAGTTCACCGAGCGCTTCACGACGGCCTTCACTCTCAACGGAGAACACCACCGGGCCGGTAAAGGATTCGAGGAACTTGCGCAGATTATCCAGCGGTGATTTCTGCTGTGCCTGAACGGCGAGGTCCGGCAGCGTCCGGAAGGCAAGGTTGGTGTTGGCGGCCTTATCGGCAAGCGAATCGGTTTTAAGCTGCATACGCGGCCAGCGCTTCAGCTCGGCGTTGAGCTCATCGGTTCGCAGCCACAGCGCTTCCGGCGGCAGCAGCGGACGCATCGGGTCAACGCCCCGGTTTTCAAAGCGGGCGCGGGTTTCGCTTTCAAAGCGGCTGGCGCTGGCGTCGATATCGCCGGTGTTAACAATCAGCGTATTCGCCGGGAAGTAGCTGAACAGGGCCGGTAGCGGCTCGTTGAAGAACAGCGGCTGCCAGTATTCGATCCCGGCAGGAAGCGTGCCTTTGCTGACCTGCTGGTAAATATGTTCGGCGTCGCGCTTCACCTCGAACCTGTCGCGCCACTGGCTGCGGAACAGTTCGATAGCGGTTTTGTCCGTCGGGAACTCGTGCGCGGGCAGTAAATTGATCGACTCCACTTCTTCCAGCGTGCGCTGCGTGTCGGCATCGAATACGCGCAGGCTATCGATTTCATCATCGAAAAAGTCCAGACGATACGGCTGGTCGCTGCCCATTGGATACAGGTCGAGCAACGCGCCGCGGGTCGCGTATTCCCCGTGCTCCATCACCTGATCGACGTGGCGATAGCCGGCACCGTCAAGCTGCGCGCGCAGGGCATCACGGGACAGGCGCTGGCCCTTTTTCATCACCAGCGCGTGGCCATGCAGGTAGCTGTGCGGACAGACGCGCTGCATCAGGGTGTTCACCGGTACAATCAGCACGCCGCGCTGCATGGTCGGCAGCTGATAGAGCGTCGACAGGCGCGAGGAGATGATCTCCTGATGCGGAGAGAAGCTGTCATACGGCAGCGTTTCCCAGTCGGCCAGGCTGAACACCAGGCTATCGGTGAACTGGCGAATTTCGTCGTGCAGGCGCAGGGCATTTTGCATATCCGGGGCAACCAGTATCACCGGTCCAGGATGACGCTCAGCGATTTCTGCCACCAGCGTGGCGCACGCCGCGCCCGTGAGTTCACCCAGCTGGCGCTGGTCGCCCGCTTTGGCAGGCAAGGAATAACGATAGTGTTCAGGCATGGCTATGTCAGAGTCTCTTATGGATATACCAACAGTATTGGGGCATATCACTGATACGCAATGTCTTTATTATCCTCGATCGTTTTGCATAAGCAAATCGGAACCGCTCGGCGGGGCGATACGCCCCCGAGGCGGGGGCGGAGAGGGCATTAACGGGTGGTTGTTGACAGGCTTAGCGTTGAGGGAGGAGAGAAGAAAATGTCCCCAAACAGTGCGGTGGAGAGTTTACGCACACCAAGCCCGGCAAGGGTACAGATAAGCAGGCTGGCAAACGGATAGACCAGAATTAAAGTCAGCTCAGCCCAGACCGGCCAGTATGCGGCATTCATCTCGCCAATCAGGAACAGGCTAAAGGCCTCAATTAAGATGCGGTGGGTGGTATAGATCGCAATGGTGTTTGAGCCAATCACGTTAAGCAGGTTGTGCGGATGAACGGCATAGCGCTGCTCAAGGCTGTAGAACAGCTTCATGATCAGCACAATCGACAACAAGGAGAGCAGCAGCGGAACGTTAGCAAACCACAGCACCACCGAGACGGCAGCGAAAGCGACAGTCGCCAGCCAGATGCGGCGCAGGTTGACGCCTTTCATCCATGCCATCAGCTCTGCGCCATACCACGCCCCAAGGCTATAGTAGATCATGTTGCGTACCACGCTGTTCATTCCCCACCACGGCAGCGGCAGGAAGTTGATCGCGATGCTTGCCAGCGCCAGCAGCCCCAGTACCGGCAGCTTCCAGCGGCTCAGCAGTTTACACAGCGTGAAGTAGACCACCAGGGCATACAGATACCACAGGCTGGTGCTGGCGGTGAGCATCCCGCGCACAAATCCTGAGAACGAGTCGGCGTAGGCCGCGTTCGACGAGGTAGCAAGCTCACGCTCCGGTGCCAGCCAGGCGTTCAGATGGCTCAGCGCCTGCCATTGCAGGACGCCCCACAGCGCCAGGACCCAGACAATGCTCCAGACGCGTTTGTCGAGACTGGTACGCCAGCCCACCTCGTCAATATAGCGACGGATCAAGTAGCCAGAAATAAAGAAGAAGACCGGCATACGGAACGGTGCGAGGTAGAGGTTAAAGTAGACCCAGCATTTGGCGAGAAGGCCGGAGAGCGGGTGTTGCAGCCCGATCAGATGCGGATAAAACGTGATGACCGAATGATAGATAACCACCAGGCAGATGCACAGCCCTTTTATCTGGTTAATCCATAATGCTTTTTGCTTCATTGTTCGCAACTACCTTATTGCCATAAACGAACGAGCAATTGTTCTAAAACGAAACCAGGATGTAATGGGTAACAGTCTGTATCAGGAGGTTTTTCGGAAAAGGTGGAGGTTGCGAGGTGCACTTTCAGCCATTAGCATCCTGATTTATCTGAATTTTTCGGAAAAATGATTACCAAAGCTTACGGTTTCAGTCATTTACGCTTAACGGATTCGCTTATATACTCGTGGGTCTGCTATCAGCAAACAGACGGATTTCATGTATCAACCTGTCGCACTCTTCATAGGCTTACGCTACATGCGTGGGCGCGCCGCGGACCGCTTCGGTCGCTTTGTCTCCTGGCTTTCGACTATTGGCATCACGCTTGGCGTGATGGCGCTGGTGACGGTGCTTTCCGTCATGAATGGCTTTGAGCGCGAGCTGCAAAACAACATCCTGGGGCTGATGCCGCAGGCCGTACTCTCATCGACTAACGGTTCGGTTAACCCGCAACAGCTCCCGGAAAGCGCGGCGAAGTTACAGGGTGTCACGCGCGTTGCGCCGTTGACGACCGGCGACGTGGTGCTGCAAAGCGCCCGCAGCGTGGCGGTCGGCGTGATGCTGGGCATCGACCCGGCGCAAAACGATCCGCTAACGCCATACCTGGTTAACGTGAAGCAGACCGATCTCGAAGCCGGAAAATACAACGTTATTTTGGGTGAACAGCTTGCCGGCCAGCTTGGCGTCAACCGTGGCGACCAGCTGCGCGTGATGGTGCCTTCAGCCAGCCAGTTTACGCCGATGGGTCGCCTGCCAAGCCAGCGTCTGTTCACCGTAATTGGTACCTTTGCTGCCAACAGCGAAGTCGATGGTTACCAGATGCTGGTTAACATCCAGGACGCATCACGCCTGATGCGCTATCCGGCGGGGAATATCACCGGCTGGCGCCTGTGGCTCGACGCGCCGCTGAAGGTCGATACGCTCAGCCAGCAAAAGCTGCCGGACGGCACGAAATGGCAGGACTGGCGCGAGCGTAAAGGCGAATTGTTCCAGGCCGTACGTATGGAAAAAAACATGATGGGGCTGCTGCTGAGCCTGATTGTGGCCGTGGCTGCCTTTAACATCATCACCTCGCTGGGCCTGATGGTGATGGAAAAACAGGGCGAAGTCGCCATTCTGCAAACCCAGGGGCTCACGCCGCGCCAGATCATGGCGGTCTTTATGGTGCAGGGCGCGAGCGCCGGGATTATCGGGGCGTTGCTCGGGGCAGCGCTGGGCGCGCTGCTTGCCAGCCAGCTTAATAACTTAATGCCGATCATTGGCGCGCTGCTTGATGGCGCGGCGCTGCCGGTGGCTATCGAGCCGCTGCAGGTGGTCGGTATTGCGCTGGCCGCGATGGCCATTGCGCTGCTTTCTACGCTTTATCCTTCCTGGCGCGCCGCCGCCACCCAACCCGCTGAGGCTTTACGTTATGAATAAGATCCTGTTGCAATGCGACAACCTGTCCAAACGCTATCAGGAAGGCTCTGTGCAGACTGACGTGCTGCACAATGTGAGCTTCAGCGTGGGCGAAGGCGAGATGATGGCGATTGTCGGTAGTTCCGGCTCCGGCAAAAGTACCTTATTACACCTGCTGGGCGGGCTGGATACCCCAACCAACGGCGACGTGATTTTCTCCGGCCAGCCGATGAGCAAAATGTCCTCCGCGGCGAAGGCTGAGCTGCGTAACCGCGAGCTGGGCTTTATCTACCAGTTCCACCACCTGCTGCCGGATTTCACGGCGCTGGAAAACGTGGCGATGCCGCTGTTGATTGGCAAAAAGAAGCCGGCAGAAATTAACGCCCGCGCCAGCGACATGCTGAAAGCGGTAGGGCTGGGCCATCGCGGTAACCACCGTCCGTCGGAGCTTTCCGGCGGCGAGCGTCAGCGCGTGGCGATTGCCCGTGCGCTGGTGAACAACCCGCGTCTGGTGCTGGCGGATGAGCCTACCGGTAACCTGGATGCGCGCAATGCGGACAGTATTTTCCAGCTCCTGGGCGAGCTGAACGCCTCGCAGGGCACCGCGTTTCTGGTGGTAACCCACGATCTGCAGCTGGCAAAACGCATGGGGCGCCAGCTTGAGATGCGCGACGGCCATCTGAATGCAGAACTGACTCTGATGGGAGCGGAGTAATGGCTTCACCGTTATCGTTACTCATCGGGCTACGCTTTAGCCGCGGTCGCCGTCGCGGCGGCATGGTGTCGCTGATCTCCGTCATTTCGACCATCGGTATCGCGCTGGGTGTGGCGGTGCTGATTGTTGGCCTGAGCGCCATGAACGGCTTCGAGCGCGAGCTGAATAACCGCATTCTGGCGGTGGTGCCGCACGGTGAAATCGAACCGGTTAACCAGCCCTGGATCAACTGGAGCGACGCCCTGGCCAAAGTGGAAAAGGTCCCGGGCATCGCCGCTGCGGCGCCCTACATTAATTTTACCGGGCTGGTGGAGAGCGGGGTAAACCTGCGCGCCATTCAGGTGAAAGGGGTGAATCCCGTCCAGGAAGAACGCCTGAGCGCGCTGCCGAAATATGTGCAGAACGGCGCGTGGGCGAACTTTAAGGCCGGCGAGCAGCAAATCATCATGGGTAAAGGCGTCGCGGATGCGCTAAAGGTGAAGCAGGGCGACTGGGTGTCTATCATGATCCCCAACGCCAGCGCCGATCACAAACTGCAGCAGCCTAAACGCGTGCGCCTGCACGTCACCGGTATTCTTCAGCTGAGCGGTCAGCTTGACCATAGCTTTGCGATGGTGCCGATGGAAGATGCGCGCCAGTATCTCGACATGGCCGACAGCGTGACGGGCATTGCCATCAAGGTGAACGACGTCTTTAACGCCAACAAACTGGTACGAGACGCGGGCAGCGTGACCAATAACTACGTCTACATCAAGAGCTGGATCGGCACTTACGGCTATATGTACCGTGATATCCAGATGATCCGCGCCATTATGTATCTGGCCATGGTGCTGGTGATCGGTGTCGCGTGCTTTAATATCGTCTCGACGCTGGTGATGGCGGTCAAAGACAAGAGCGGTGACATTGCCGTGCTGCGTACCCTGGGGGCAAAGGACGGTCTTATTCGCGCCATCTTCGTCTGGTACGGTTTGCTGGCGGGGCTGTTCGGCAGCCTGTGCGGCGTGGTGATTGGCGTGGTGGTTTCCCTGCAGCTGACGCCGATTATCAACGGCATTGAAAAACTTATTGGCCACCAGTTCCTGTCGGGTGACATCTATTTTATTGACTTCCTGCCGTCTGAACTGCACTGGCTGGACGTTTTTTATGTGCTGGTTACAGCACTTTTACTGAGTCTGCTGGCAAGCTGGTATCCGGCGCGTCGCGCAAGCCGAATTGATCCGGCGAGGGTATTAAGTGGCCAGTAATTACGTCATGATCTAGCGGCTTTCGGGCCGCCAGGTTAAAAGAGGAATGCGTTATGTATTACGGATTTGATATTGGCGGCACCAAGATTGCGCTCGGCGTGTTTGATAAAGACCTTAAGCTGCAGTGGGAAACCCGCGTTCCCACGCCGCACGAAAGCTACGACGAGTTTTTAACCGCCATTGCTGTGCTGGTGGCGCAGGCTGATGAACGCTTTGGCGTCAAAGGCAGCGTTGGCATTGGCATTCCGGGGATGCCCGAAACCGACGACGGCACGCTGTATGCCGCTAACGTGCCTGCTGCCAGCGGCAAACCGCTGCGCGCCGATCTCTCTGCCCTCCTTGAACGCGACGTGCGTTTAGACAACGATGCCAACTGCTTTGCCCTCTCTGAAGCCTGGGATGATGAATTCCGTCACTATCCGCTGGTGATGGGGCTGATCCTCGGCACCGGCGTCGGCGGGGGGATTGTGATCAAGGGGAAGCCCATCACCGGGCGCAGCTACATCACCGGAGAGTTTGGCCATATCCGCCTGCCGGTGGACGCGCTGGACGTCGTCGGGCGTGATTTTCCGTTGACCCGCTGCGGCTGCGGCCAGCACGGCTGTATTGAGAACTATCTCTCCGGCCGCGGGTTTGCATGGCTTTACGAACACTTCTATCATCAGAAACTTGAGGCCCCTCAAATCATTACCCTGTGGGAGCAAGGTGATGCGCAGGCGCGTGAGCACGTCGAGCGCTATCTGGATCTGCTGGCGGTATGTCTGGGAAATATTCTCACCATCGTCGACCCGGATCTGCTGGTGATAGGGGGAGGGCTTTCAAACTTTACCGCGATTACGGAACGGTTGTCCGGGCGTTTGCCCCGACATTTATTGCCGGTTGCCCGCGTGCCGCGTATTGAACGCGCGCGACACGGGGACGCAGGAGGCATGCGCGGAGCCGCATTCCTTCATCTCACCGATTAGTTTACGAGGTTTCTATGCTGTCGCGTCGCCAGGGTCGACTCAGCCGTTTTCGCAAAAATAAACGCCGCTTACGTGAGCGCTTGCGCCAGCGGATCTTTTTCAGAGACAGAATGATGCCAGAAGCGATGGATAAACCCAGAGTGGTGGTGCTGACCGGGGCGGGGATCTCCGCCGAGTCAGGAATTCGAACCTTCCGCGCGGCGGACGGGTTGTGGGAAGAGCACCGCGTGGAGGATGTGGCCACGCCGGAGGGCTTTGCTCGCGATCCGGATCTCGTGCAGGCGTTCTACAATGCCCGCCGTCGCCAGCTTCTTCAGCCAGAGATTGCCCCGAATGCGGCGCATCTGGCGCTGGCGAAGCTGGAAGAGGCGCTGGGCGATCGTTTTCTGCTGGTGACGCAGAATATCGACAACCTGCACGAGCGTGCCGGCAACAAGAACATCATCCATATGCACGGTGAGCTGCTCAAAGTTCGCTGCGCGTGGAGCGGTCAGGTTCTGGACTGGAAAGAGGATGTGCTGCCAGAGGATAAATGCCACTGCTGCCAGTTCCCGTCGCGCCTGCGACCGCACGTGGTCTGGTTTGGCGAAATGCCGCTGGGCATGGATGAGATCTACAGCGCGCTGGCGATGGCTGACGTATTTATCGCGATTGGCACATCCGGCCACGTTTACCCGGCTGCGGGGTTTGTTCACGAAGCGCGGCTGCACGGTGCGCATACGGTAGAACTCAACCTCGAACCCAGCCAGGTGGGCAGCGAGTTTGAAGAGAAACACTACGGCCTGGCAAGCGCGGTCGTCCCGGAGTTTGTCGACAAGCTGCTGAAAGGGCTGTAACGGCAATCGCGTGAAAAGGCACCCGTTCTGCGGGTGCCTTATTATTTATGAATGAAAGAACGCCAGCGTTTTCTCCAGCGATTTAGCCTGCTCATCCAGTGAGAGCGCCGCCGCAGAGATCTGCTGAACCAAAGAGGCGTTCTGCTGGGTTGTGCTGTCCATCTGATTAACGGCGGTGCTGACCTGGCTAATCCCCCGATTCTGCTCGTCCAGCGCCTGAACAATATCGTTGATGACCAGATGTACGTGCGACACCGCCTCAATCACTTGCTTCATCATCACGCCGGTTTCATTGACCAGCTCAACGCCTTTGCTGACGCGGCCTGAGGACTCGGCAATCAATTGAGAGATCTCTTTTGCCGCGTTAGCGCTTCGCTGGGCAAGGTTGCGAACTTCGCCAGCCACCACCGCAAAACCGCGCCCCTGTTCGCCCGCGCGCGCCGCTTCAACGGCAGCATTCAGCGCCAGGATATTGGTCTGGAAGGCGATGCCGTCGACGATGCTGTTAATCTCACCGATCTTACGCGCGCTCTCATCAATCTCTCCGATCACAACGACCACGTCGTTCACCAGCGTTTCGCCATGCCCGGCGAGGCTCGCGGCGCGATCGGTCAGCGTGGTGGCTTTGTGCGCGTTGTCGGCATTATTCTTCACCGTGACCGAAATCTCTTCCATGCTGGCTGCCGTTTCAACAATCGCCGCAGCCTGTTCTTCGGTACGTGAGGCGAGGTCAAGGTTGCCCGCCGAAATTTCGCTGGTGCCGCCGTGCACGGAATGGCTGGCCTCTCTGATGTTGTCGACGATGCGCTTGAGCTGCGTCTGCATGGTGTGCAGAGCATAAAAAATGCTGTGGGTATCCCCGGAGCGAACCGGGATGGTGTTGTTCAGATCACCTCGGGCAACGGCCAGGGCGATCCCGGCGGCCTCCGAAGGTTCCCCTCCAACAGGACGGTCAACTTTGCGGGTAAAGATCTGGGCCATCACCAGGCTCACCGCAACGATGCTTAACACCATCAGGATGATGGCTTTCAGTAAAAATGCGCGCGCTTCGGCCATGACTTCGCTGACCGGGGTGACAATGGCGAGTTTCCACGGCGTCTGGCTGTTACCGACGGCGATCTCCTGCCAGGTGATAAACACCTCTTCATTCAGCAGCGGATCGTTAGCTCGTATAACCTCATGACCCGCAATCTGGCCCGCGTAAGGCTTGCCTGCCGCACGTTTGTCCGGGCTGGACACCACGTTGTTACCGGCTGAAAGGAGCAGGGCGTAGCCTGTGCCGTTCCACGGTTTAATCGCCCCGATCGTGGATTGCAGCGTAGCCAGGGAGAAGTCAGAGGTGACCGACCCCAGGAACTGACCGTCACGCATGATGGGGGCGGCAATCGAGGTGAGCATCACGTCTACGCCGTTGTAGGGGTAAATATAGGGCTCGATGATCACGTCTTTATGCCGTTGTTTCGGCAGCAGATAGTAATCCCCACTGCCGGGCGTTTCGATGTCCGTCAGCAGGTGTAATGCCGGTTTGCCGGATGCGTCGCGGTCGACGTAGCGGGCGTAACGCCCGGCAGGATCTTCACCGCTTTGACCGGCCAGGGTAGCATCTTTATCGTCGAACGCGTTAGGCTCAAAGGCCATCGACATGGAGAGAAACTGTGGGTGAGCGGAGAGGTAGTGGATGAGCAGTTGGTTAAGGCTCTGACGATCGCTCACGCCCGCCTCTCGCAGCGCCAGGGCGCTGTTGCCCATATCCCGAGCGGCAGCCAGGGCGGAATCCAGCTGTTTGCTGACGTGCAACGATTGCACCTCGGCAATTTGACGAATATGCTTTTTGGCCAGAACCTCCTGCTGCGCCATCCACTGCCACATCATAAACCCGATCGTTGCCGTAAAGCCCACCGTCACGGTGAGGAAAATGGACAATAGCATCAACGTCTTGACTCTTATTTTTTGTTTCTGGACCATGGCGTCTTTCATTCTCATCTCCCGTAATGGCGTGCATGTCGGGCAGGCACTCAGTACTTATCGGATATTTCGTTCTCTTTTTGTAGAGCGCCGGATATATTTAATTTAAATTTCCATAATATTAAATCCCGTTAATTAGTGTGGATGCTTTTATTTTGTGCATTCAATCAAAATAGCGCTCGATAATGCTCGTTATCGTGGTGTAGAAAGAGGATGCTAATAAATATAAAGTTGTAGAGGAGGATGGGATATGTACGGATTTATCGCGCGACAACCCATTTTTAACCCTGAGATGAAGACGGTGGCCTATGAGCTGCTCTTCAGAGATGGGATGACAAACCGTTTTCCGGATGTGTCAGCGGAATATGCCACATCCAGAATGATATCGGACCAGTTTTTATGCGTGCCGTCCCAGCGCATCGCAGGCACACATACGTCGTTTATTAATTTCCCGTCAAGAATGGTCATCGACCGCAGTGGTGAAGCGCTCGATAAAGAGAGCGTGGTCATTGAGATCCTTGAAGATGCGGTGCCGGGGGCGGAGCTGCTGCAGGCCGTCAAGGAGATGAATGCGCACGGCTATCAGTTTGCGCTTGATGATTTCACCCTTGCACCTGAATGGGATGCTTTTTTACCCTATATTTCGATACTGAAATTCGATGTCAGAAATTATTCCTTAGCGCAAATTAAAGCGTATCTGAAAGAACGTAATAATCTGACCGGGCATATTAAATATCTAGCTGAAAAAGTTGAGACTAAAGAGGAATTCGAACAATACAGGAAAGAAGGTTTTTCTCTATTTCAGGGCTATTTTTTCTGCCGTCCGGAGGTCATTAAATATAAACGGCTATCGCAAAACCAGCTGGCGATTTTCCGCCTGCAAATGGAAGTTGGGCGCAATAAACCTGATTTTCGGATTATCGAGTCGTTGATAAAAACCGATCTTACGCTCTCCTGGAAAATCATGCGCTACATGAAGCACACCGCATTTAAGCATATCGGTGCCTGTAATTTCAGCAAGTTAACCCTGAGTGAGGTGCTCAGATACCTCGGAGAAAACCAGCTGAGGCGGTTTGTTGCCGTCGTGGTCCTGGCAAGCGCGGGCAATGACACCGTCAGCGAGCTTTATCCGTTGAGCATGATGCGCGGTAAGTTCTGCGAGCTGATTGCAGAGACCATCAACGAACCGACGCTGGCTGAAAATGCATTCATGTGCGGCCTGTTTTCACTGCTCGATACCCTGCTTGAACTGCCGATGGCAGAGCTGATGAAGCAAATTGCGGTTCCGCAGAGCGTGAGCAACGCGCTGTGCCATCAGGAGGGACGGTTAGCCGATATGATCAGCCTTTGCCGTTACTATGAACAGCAGCAGTGGGACGAAGCAACCCGAATCCGTCAGGCGCTGGGTCTGTCCGATGAGGACGTGGTGGAGGCGATGAGAAGGGCAACGATCTGGGCTGGGGAGAATGCGGCCAGTTAATCCTTCCTCACGCCGTCCAGGCGGCGTGAGGAAGAGCGCGATACCGTTTATCGGCCCGCTTTTAATTTTTGGTAATACTCTTCGTAGAGCCGGCTGGCGTCGCCGACGTCATTCTGCCATTCACCTTTGCTGATGGTCTGGGCATCCGGATAAAGGGATTTATCGTTAGCCACTTCCGGCTTCAGCAGCTTGCGCGCGGCCAGGTTTGGCGTCGGGTAGCCAATCGTCTCGGCAACCTGTTTCGCCACGTCCGGGCGCAGCAGGAAGTTAATCAGCTTCATCGCACCGTCCACGTTTTTCGCGTTGGCAGGGATGGCGAGGCTATCCATCCAGAAGATCCCGCCTTCCTTCGGCCAGACCACCTCAAGCGGCGTGCCGGCCTGGCGGGCCACGTACGCGGAGCCGTTCCACACCATTCCCAGATTCACTTCACCTTCCATATACGGGTTTGCCGGGTTATCAGAGTTGAACGCCGCCACGTTAGGCATCAGCTTTTTCAGCTCGTTATACGCCGCTTCAATCTCTTTTGGATCCGTCGTGTTGCCTGAGTAGCCCAGCTTGCGCAGCGCGACCTGGAAAACTTCACGCGCGTCGTCGGTTAACAACAGGCTCCCTTTGTATTCCGGTTTCCACAGGTCGGCCCAGCTGGTGACCGTTTTAGGATCGAGGGCATCGCCGTTGACGCCAATCGCGGTCGCGCCCCAGATATACGGGATGGAGTAGTCGTTATTGGGATCGAACGGTTTATTAAGCATCTCTGGATCGAGATTTGAAAAATTGGTTAGCTTCGTTTTATCGATCTTCTGAATCATCCCCTCTTTGCGCATTTTGTCGACAAAATAGGTGGAAGGAACGACCAGATCGTACGCGCCGTCTTTGTACGTTTTCAGCTTGGCGTACATGGTTTCATTCGACTCGTAGGTCGAGTAGATAACCTTGATACCCGTCTCCTTCGTGAACTGTTCCAGCAGGCCCGGCGGCACGTACTCGGTCCAGTTGTAGAAGTAGAGCGTTTTGCCGTCATCGGCGTGTGCGGCACCCATGCCAAGTACCAGTGCCGCAGCGGCGAGCATTTTTTTCATTTCATTGTCCCCTGAGATTTTGTTTTATCACGAGCAATAAGCTGGCTGGCAATGACCAGCACCAGCGAGAACACCAGCAGAATGGTCGCCAGCGCGTTCACCTCAGGCGAGACGCCGACTTTTACCATCGAGTAAATTTTCAGTGGCAGAATTTCGTAGCTCGGGCCCGTCACGAAGGAGGAGACCACCACGTCATCCATCGACAACGTGAAGCTGAGCAGCCATCCCGCCGCGACGGCGGGCATCGCCAGCGGCAGGATGATTTTGCGCAGAATGATCATCTCGCTGGCACCCAAATCTTTCGCCGCCTCCAGCATGCGCACGTCGAACCCCTTCAGGCGTGCAAAGACCGTCACCACCACGAATGGCAGGCAGAAGGTGATATGCGAGAACAGCAGTGACCAGAAGCCAAGCTGCACGCCCAGCAGCATAAACAGCACCAGCAGCGAAATGGCCATCACGATGTCCGGCGACATCATCACCACAAACAGCATGCCGCTGACGAACGGTTTGCCGCGAAAGCGATAGCGATACAGCGCCACTGCGGTCAGTGAGCCAATCAGCGTGGCGAAGGTGGCGGAGAAAATCGCCATCGTCAGCGAGTGCTGCGCCGCCTGCAGCAGGCTGTCATTGTTCATCAGCAGGCTATACCAGTCGGTGGTAAAGCCCTGCCAGCTGATGCCGAAGCGCGAGCTGTTAAACGAGTTCACGATCAAAATGATAATCGGGATATAAAGGTAAGCGTAAATGGCGGTCATAAAACCGCCGCGAAGCAGTCGACCGATCATTCGAGTTCCACCTTCTTGTTCAGCAGCCGTGACGCGCGCCAGTAAACCAGCAGCATCAGACCCATCACCACCGTTAGCGTAATGCTGGTCGCGGATCCGAACGGCCAGTCGCGAATGTTGAGGAACTGACTTTTAATCACATTCCCAATAAGCAGGTTTTTCGCGCCGCCCATCAGGTCAGACACGTAGAACAGGCCCATCGCCGGGAGCATCACCAACAGACAACCCGCGATAATGCCGGGCATGGTCAGCGGGATGATAATGCGGATAAACGTCTGAAGCTTGCTGGCACCCAAATCTTTTGCCGCTTCCAGCAGCGGTTTATCCAGCTTCTCAATACTCGAGTAGAGCGGCATCACCATAAACGGCAGCAGGATATAGACCAGACCCACAATCACCGCGCTCGGGGTAAACATGATGCGTATCGGGGTATCAATCACCCCCAGCCACAGCAGAAACGCGTTGAGATAGCCTTTGGTGCTGAGGAAAATTTTCAGCCCGTAGATGCGAATTAACGAGTTGGTCCAGAACGGCACAATCAGTAAAAACAGCAGCAGCGGGCGCACCTTCTGCGGCAGTTTCGCCAGAAACCACGCGAAAGGGTAGCCCAGCACCAGACAGGCAGCGGTGGCAATCAGCGCCATATTGAGCGAGTGCAGCAGCACGTCAAAATAGAGCGGATCGAGCAGGCGCGCGTAGTTATCCAGCGTAAAGACCAGCTTCACGAAGTTTGTATCATCGCGGGTCAGGAAGCTGGTGGCGATGATCATCAGGTTGGGTAAAAAGACAAAGAGCACAAGCCAACCGACGATCGTGGCAATCACCACATTCTGGAACTTACTTGTGTTCTTCATCAGCCAGCACAACCTCCCAGCTTTCTACCCAGTTGATAACCATTTTCTGGTCGAGAGAGTGGTCGAAGTCAGGGTCGTCCTCGTTAAAGAACTCGCTGACCATCACCATTTTGCCGTTCTCTAGCTCGACGACGGATTCCAGCGTCATCCCTTTGTAGTTGCGCTCGCGAATATAGCCGATGAGTCCTTCGGCCTCGGTGTTGCCGTGAATTTCGTCGACGCGCAGATCTTCCGGGCGCAGCAGAACGTTGAGCTTTTGTCCCTTTTCGACCGGGAAATTCACCGTGATATTGCACTCGCGACCTTCAACGTTGGCCCGCACGCGCTGGTCGTCCAGGCGTTCAATTACCGTGGCGTTGAAGAGGTTGATCTCACCAATGAAGCTGGCCACAAACAGGTTTTTCGGCTCTTCGTAAATTTCACGCGGCGTGCCGTCCTGCTCGATTTTGCCGTCGCGCATCACCACGATGCGGTCGGACATGGTCAGGGCCTCTTCCTGATCGTGGGTGACGAAGACGAAGGTAATGCCGAGCTTGCGCTGCAGGGCCTTGAGCTCGTTCTGCATCTGCTTGCGCAGCTTATAATCCAGCGCGGAGAGGGATTCATCCAGCAAGAGCAGACGAGGCTTGTTGACCACGGCGCGGGCGATGGCCACACGCTGCTGCTGGCCGCCGGAAAGCTGATGGGGTTTACGCTGTGCAAACGTCTCAAGCTGCACCATACGCAGGGCTTCGGTGACGCGCGGCTCGATCTCATTCGCTGGAGTTTTTTGCATCCTCAGGCCAAACGCCACGTTCTCAAACACGGTCATGTGCGGGAACAGGGCATAGCTCTGAAAGACGGTATTGACGTGGCGATCTTCAGCGGGAACCCGCGTGATGTCCTGGTTTTCAAGATGGATATGGCCGTTATCGACGCTTTCCAGCCCGGCGATAAGGCGCAGTACGGTTGTTTTGCCGCAGCCAGAGGGGCCAAGCAGCGTAAGAAACTCACCGTCATTGATGGTGAGATTGAGGTCGGAAATGACGTCTTTACCATCAAAACTTTTACGAATTCGTTCCAGTTTCACCAGCGGCGAACGTGAACGGGATTGTGTATTCAATTTTTGCGCTGTCCCATATAGACGCCTCAGGCAGCAGACTGAAGCGGGGTTTGTGTGTAACCACCTTGGTGACTCGTAATGAGGGCGGACATTCTACGGCAATCCCCTGCGATCGCCAATCCTTGTCACTGATTCATAAGCTACATTTACTTACGTATAACGATATAAACGGAAAATATTCTCGTTTGCGGGATAAAAGTGACCTGACGCAATATTTGCGTTTTGATGCTTATTGATAATGTTGTCACAAAAAGTGAGGGTGACTGCATGGATAAATTACTTGAGCGTTTTTTACAGTACGTTTCGCTGGATACCCAATCTAAACCGGGTGTTCGCCAGGTGCCGAGCACCGAAGGCCAGTGGAAGCTATTAAACCTGCTTAAAGAGCAGCTTGAAGCCATGGGGCTGGTCAACGTCACGTTAAGCGAGAAAGGCACTGTGATGGCAACGCTGCCGGCGAATGTCCCGGGCGACATTCCCGCGATTGGCTTTATCTCCCATGTCGACACCTCTCCGGATTTTAGCGGTAAGCATGTGAACCCGCAGATTGTTGAAAACTACCGCGGCGGCGACATTGCGCTGGGCATTGGTGACGAAGTGCTCTCTCCCGTGATGTTCCCGGTGCTGCACCAGCTGCTGGGCCAGACGCTGATCACCACCGACGGAAAAACGCTGCTGGGTGCCGATGACAAAGCCGGTATAGCCGAAATCATGACGGCGCTGGCGGTGCTGAAAGAGAAAAATATCCCGCACGGGGATATACGCGTGGCCTTTACGCCGGACGAAGAGGTCGGTAAAGGCGCGAAACATTTCGACGTGGAAGCCTTCAACGCGCAGTGGGCCTATACCGTTGACGGCGGCGGCGTCGGTGAACTGGAGTATGAAAACTTCAATGCCGCGTCCGTCACGATCAAAATTGTCGGCAACAACGTTCACCCCGGTTCGGCGAAAGGCGTGATGGTGAACGCGTTGTCGCTGGCGTCGCGAATTCATGCGGAAGTCCCGGCGGAAGAGAGCCCTGAACAGACCGAAGGGTATGAAGGTTTCTATCATCTGACCAGCATTAAAGGCACCGTGGACAGTGCACAGATGCACTACATCATCCGCGATTTCGATCGCAAAGCTTTTGAGGCGCGTAAGCGCAAGATGATGGAAATTGCGAAGAAAGTGGGCAAAGGGTTACACCCTGACTGCTATATCGAGCTGATCATTGAAGACAGCTATTACAATATGCGTGAGAAGGTGATGGCCCATCCGCATATTCTTGATATTGCCCAGCAGGCCATGCGCGACTGCGACATTGAACCGGAATTAAAACCGATTCGCGGCGGAACCGACGGTTCGCAGCTTTCATTCATGGGATTACCGTGCCCGAACCTGTTTACCGGGGGATATAACTACCATGGTAAACATGAATTCGTCACCCTCGAAGGCATGGAAAAGGCGGTGAAGGTGATTGTGCGGATAGCGGAGTTAACTGCGAAGCGGTAGCCGCTTTAAGCCGGGTGGCGGCTGCGCCTTACCCGGCCTACGTTCAAATTGTAGGCCCGGTAAGCGAAGCGCCACCGGGCACAAAGGCAAGGAGCGCCCATGTCAAACTATCGTCGCCACTACGTTCCCGGCGGCACCTGGTTTTTTACCGTCAATCTGCAAAACCGTCAGAGCGATTTGCTTACCCGTCATATCGATAGCCTCCGTGCCGCAACTGCTGCGGTTAAACGTGCAAAGCCTTTTACAATCAATGCCTGGGTCATCCTTCCTGAACATATGCACTGTATCTGGACCTTGCCGGCAGGAGACAGTGATTTTTCTGCCCGCTGGCGCGAGATCAAAAAGACATTTAGCCGCAACATCGACATGCGCTATATCTGGCAGCCACGCTTCTGGGAGCACACCGTCCGTAACGAAAAGGACTACCGTCGGCATGTGGATTACATCTACATCAATCCGGTGAAACATGGCTATGTCAGTAAGGTCAGCGACTGGCCGTATTCAACGTTTCATCGGGATGTGCAGGAAGGGTTGTATTCGGTCGATTGGACCGGAGAGCTCGAGGATTTTGCGGCGGGTGAGCGGCGATAAAAACGCCCGGTGGCGCTGCGCTTACCGGGCCTACATTCGGATCGTAGGCCGGGTAAGGCGTAGCCGCCACCCGGCAAATGCTGACGACTCAGTCCTCAAAGAACCAGTACCCGCTGTTGACCAGCGCGGCCAGCATCGCGAGGAAGGACGGGTCTTCCAGCGCATCGCCAAAGGTCTCGGCAGTCAACACCAGATGGCTGGCAATGGCTTCCAGCGCCGGACGGTGCGGGGAATCCAGCTTCTCGCCGTTAACGAAGACCTCTTCACCAATGCGCAGCACGCGCAACCCGCCCAGACGTACCAGCTTATCGCCCTGCTGGAGGGCATCATAAATCTCGTCGGCCTGATAAGGCGGCTCTGGCGGCGCAACGTCCAGCTCATGGCGAGACTGGCTGATAAACTCACCAAACCACTGACGGAAATGTTCCGGTTCGTTGATCAGATCCAGCATCATGCCGCGCAGCTTATCCAGCTCTTCGGGCAGGATATCCGCCGGATGCTCGCGCGCAGGCACA
The DNA here is from genome assembly GCF_001022965.1 of Enterobacter genomosp. O. Lineage (GTDB taxonomy): Bacteria > Pseudomonadota > Gammaproteobacteria > Enterobacterales > Enterobacteriaceae > Enterobacter > Enterobacter cloacae_L. The sequence continues at coordinate 973,979 of NZ_LECZ01000027.1, read as the reverse complement.
TCCGGATCGCTGTAGCGATAGCTGCCCAGCTCGCGCTGCAGAACATAGTCGGCAAATCCGCTGATCATCTCGCGGCCGCTTGGCGCGCGGAACCCGACGGAGTAGTTGAGTGAGTTTTCCAGGGAGTAACCTTCGTGAGGGAATCCCGGCGGAATGTAGAGAATATCGCCTGGCTCCAGCTCTTCGTCGATGATCCCTTCAAAAGGATCGACCTGAAGCAGGTCAGGATGCGGGCAGTGCTGTTTCATTGGCACTTTTTCGCCCACGCGCCAGCGGCGGCGGCCCGTCCCCTGAATGATAAACACGTCGTACTGGTCCAGATGCGGACCTACGCCGCCGCCCGGCACGGAGAAGGAGATCATCAGATCGTCCATTCGCCAGTCGGGCAGGGCACGGAACGGGCGCATTAATGCGGCAGTGGGCTCATGCCAGTGGTTGACCGCCTGCACCAGCAGCGACCAGTTGTTTTCACCGAGGTGATCGTAGCTTTCGAAAGGACCGTGGCTAACCTGCCATTTCCCGTCCTGATGGCTGACCAGACGGCTGTCGACTTCGTTTTCCATGGCCAGGCCGGCCAGTTCGTCAGGCGAGATGGGGTCGACAAAATTGCTGAACCCGCGTTTAAGAACCACCGGGCGCTTTTGCCAGTAACGTTCAATAAACTCGGGCCAGTTAAGTGTTAAGTGATAATCCATATTTTTTTATTCCGCAGGCTCTTACTGACTCGGATTATAACGGAAGCTCGGCCCCCCGGCTGCGAGATCCTCGCATTTTTCACATAACGGGTTAACTATCGTTCGATGTGGGCTGCTGACGAGCAAAAATGACCTCCATTCTGGCCCCGCCCAGCAAACTTTCGCTGGTTTCGATTTTTCCGTCGTACTGGTCAACAATTTCCCGAGCGACGGTAAGCCCAACGCCCTGGCCGGGACGCAGCGTATCGGCGCGTTGACCGCGGTCGAATACCACATCACGTTTATTGCGCGGGATCCCCGGGCCATCATCCTCAACGATAATATGCAGTTCGTTATCGGTCTGACGCGCCGACACTTCCACAAATTCCAGGCAGTATTTGCAGGCGTTATCCAGCAGGTTACCCATCACTTCCATGAAATCATTTTTCTCACCAACAAAGCTTATCTCAGGCGAGATATCGAGGCTGATGTTCACCCCTTTACGCTGATACACCTTGTTGAGGGCGGACGTGAGGTTATCCAGAAGCGGTGCCACCGGATGCAGTTCCCGGCTCAACAGCGCGCTGCCTGAGCGCATACTGGCGCGGTGCAGATAATAGCCAATTTGCTGGGAAATACGGCTGATCTGTTCCAGCATCACCGGCTCGGCATCATCGACGCTTAGCTTTGAGCTGCGCATTGACCGCAGGGTACTTTGCATAACGGCCAACGGCGTTTTCAGGCTGTGGGTAAGATCGGTAAGGGTGGTACGGTATTTATCATAGCGCTCGCGTTCGCTTTTCAGCAGGCGGTTGAGGTTACGCACCAGGCTGGTGAGCTCGCGGGTGGTTTCCGGATTAAGCTTCTCGCGATGATGTTCCTCCAGCTCGCGAACCTCTTTCGCCAGTGATTCAATGGGGCGTAAGCTCCACCACGCCGCCACCCACAGCAGCGGGATCACCAGCAGCAAATTCGCAGCCAGAACGTAAATGAACCAACTCCAGACCATATAAGAATGCTTCAGCTCAACCGGAATGGTGTCGATCACCACGATGGTCAGCTGCGGCATGTTCAGCGTCGCGGGATAGAGGTTAATTGCAACGGAGTGCGTCATTTCCGTTTCGGCATCATCCGCGCGGATCTCGTTAAGCTTTTGCTGCAGGGAACGATCTTCACGGATCAGCGAGCTGGTGGTGTTGAGATCGGCTTCAATTTCGTGAAACCCGTTGGTTTTAAGCCACTCCGGGCGAATGCTTTTGACCAGCCAGGGAATATCACGCTGCGCCCAGAGCAACTTGCCCTTTTCGTCATAAATCAGGGCCAGTGTAGGACTCTGCTGGTTGAGGTTTTCCGGCATTTCGACGGTGATTTTGTTGTTTTCCCACTTCGCCAGGGTATAAAACAAATTGCTTTCGCCACGCAACAGGCGAAAGGTCGTTTTATCAAAGCTGACGCTGTAGCCCACCAGGGCGACCATGCCGTACGAGAGCGACAGCACCAGCACAACGGCGGCCGTTGCCAGTAAAAAACGTACCCGCAGCGAGAGGGGCAAAATATGGCGCAAAATCCGTCTCATTTAGCGTAATTCGAACAGGTAGCCCTGGCCACGGACGGTGGTAATCACATCCTGTGGGTACTGTGCCTGAATTTTCTTACGCAGTCGTCCCATCAGCACATCAATGGTATGGCTCTCGCGCAGTTCGGCGTCAGGATAAAGCTGGAGCATTAAGGAATCTTTGCTCACCACCTTGCCGCTGTTACGGATCAGCGTTTCCATGATGGTGTATTCGAAGGCGGTTAGCTTGATCACTTCGTCGTTGATCGCTAATTCCCGGCGGGAGAGATCGACCTGGAAAGGTGGGATGGAAATAACCTGTGAAGCCAGCCCGCTGTTGCGGCGTAACAGCGCCTGCATGCGCGCCGCCACCTCTTCAATATGAAACGGCTTGGTGACGTAATCGTCTGCACCCGCACTGAGCACTTCGACCTTATCCTGCCAGCCTTCACGGGCGGTCAGTACCAGAACCGGGAGGGAGACATCATGGCTGCGCCAGCGACGAATTAACGACAGGCCGTCTTCATCAGGCAACCCTAAATCGACGATGGCGATATCCGGCAGATGTTCATTGAGATAATAATCGGCTTCTTTTGCATCTTCAGCATCGTCCACCTGATGTCCCATCTCCTGAAGCTGAACCTTCAGGTGATGGCGTAGCAATGCGTTATCCTCAACAACCAGTACGCGCATCATCTTTTCTCCCAGAATTAATAGTATGAATAGTTTAACGCTGATTATGTAGTTTGAAACCAGCGTCATGAAATTAAATGACTTTTTTAATGCTACCAGTGCCTTGGGGGCGTCTTGGGGGCATTGCAGTCGGCATCTGATTATTCAGCATATTGACCTGATCCTGGTCCATATCTCCAATCCACTTCGAGTAAACCTCGTACACCATACGCGCATCCTCATGGCCCATCTGGCTGGCGATAAAGGAAGGGTTAGCACCGGCCATAAGTGTCCAGCAGGCGTATGTGTGTCGGGACTGATAAGGGTTTCTCTCACGTATTCCAGAAAGTTTAGTGCCCCGTTTCCATCCATACGAAATCGAATTTTTGGAAAAATAGCTCTCATTCACTGAAGATTTCTTTTCAGGAGTAAATACAAAACGCAGATTTTGCGGCTCGGTTTTGCCAATTTCACGGTGATGGAAAACGATCTGCTGCCTTGGGTTGTTGCCGGTGATTTCGAACTGCTCGAGCAGCGCATCATGAGCAGGCTTAAGCAGTGTAATCGTTCTGATACCTGCATCTGTTTTCGGCGGCACAAACACCCGCTTGTTCGTCAGGCTTCTTGATACGTGAATCTCACCTTTTCTCAGATCGATATCCTCCCACGCCAGAGCACAAATCTCGCCAGGCCTCATTCCCGTGTGGACGGCTACAATGATGATCAAAGCCAGTTTTCGGGGGAGGGCGGCAATCAGTGCCTGGTACTCATGAAGTAGAAGCGGATCGGGGTCTGCCTTAGATAGCTTGAGCCTGGACACGCCCTCATAAGGAGCGTGTAATATAAACTGACTTCGGTTCGCAAGCTTCAGCATTTCTGATAAAACCGCCATCTGTTTATTGACTGTTGAGGGCGCGCGTCCCTTTTTAACCAGATTAGGCATTGAAGGGTTTAATACGCTGCCGGTCAGCAGCTCTTTGCGGTAATTCAGAATATCGGCGTGCTGAATATCAGCCAGGGGAGTATTTTCTCCCACAACACGTTTCAGTGTGTTAACGGCAGATGTGAGTGAATGCAGCGTAGCCCCCGACACCTCCAGTGCCTTTGTATCAATGAAAAAATCGCTCAGCTCTTTAAATGTCGTGATCCGCTTAGTTGATGAGAATTTTTTAAGAGCCTTCGATTCAGGAAAGCGCGCCGCGTAGTCGAACTGGCCGAACTGGATCTCACTCACGATGACGGCGCGAAGGTTTCCAGCCTTCTTGATGTTGCTGCTGTTAACCACCCAGCCACGGAGAACTTCGCGGCAGCGAATGCCGCGATAGGTAAACGTGATCCTGATTTTTCCGTTGTGAAGTTCAACGCCGGTTGGAAAGTTCATCATGCTTCCTGAATAAATCTATTAATCAGCGGGAAGTTGTACCAGACCAAAGCGCGTTTGCTTTCTCCGCCGGGTACCGCGGGTACTCGCTTAAAATGAACCCCTTCAATCCAGCATCCGAGGCGATAAGCTTTTATTTGCCTGTCATCCAGCCCCGTTTTTTCAGTTAGCTTTCCCGCCACCATCCACTCTTCATCAAAAATGATTTGCGCCATGCTTAACTCCATGACGCCGCCACGATACCGCAGCGGCAGATAGTATATTGATTGTCAAAAATCACCGATCAAGGCCAGGGAGGCACCGGAGATGCCTGGCTCCGGTCATTGCCGTGGCCACGTAACTACGGGGGCGGTTAACAACCTCAACCGTAATTTTTCTCCCTTGGAACTTGATGGTGTAAAAAGTCTGCTTGTCGCTGCGACCATGCGCGCCATATTTCTCAAAATTGCATTTGAGCGCGGCGGCGCATGCTGGCCCGCCGATGTTGTCTCCCTTGCTACGGTTAATCAGACGCACAGGAGCCTTCCTGATGGTTGATAACGCTGTGTGCAAGCCCGGCGGCCATAGCCGGTAATTCCTCATACTGATTGCAATATGCCGGGTTGGAACATAAGCCCTGCAGCGCTGCAATGGTCAGCTGCTGCAGGTAGGTCACAGAAGAAAGCGGAGCGTTTGTTTCAGGTGCTGGTTCGGGCTCTGCTTTGGGCTTTGCAGTAACTGCCAGCGGATCGAGCACGAAAGATTTTGGTGGTTCCGGTCGTCGGTATTCCACGATCGCATCAAGAGCGATTTTCTGACGAACGCTAATTTCATCGGACCAGCTATCCAGCATGGTGGTGGCCACGTCGTGGATCTCCTCGTCGGTGAAATCAGGAGACAAGCAAAATTCTGTGGCGGTGATATCTTCCATCAGTAGCGGTATAACATCGGAAACGAGCTGGCCGGTGCATGCCACCACTCCCTCTGCCTCTTCTTTCCCCATGATGTCGGTGCGGCCAGAAATCAGGTCATTCAGTGCATGCAAAATTGAAATTTCGCGTTCGCCTGGTGCTGGTGGTACTTCCTGTTTTTTGACTTCATTTGAGGGGGTAGTATTTATCAGTGCATCGACAGAGAAGACGCCTCCTCCCAGGTTCTCCACCTTCGGCTGGTCCGCGGGCTGCTGCACTGGCGCGGAGCTCTGAGCGAATGCCTCATTGAGTTCTTTGTCGAGTTGCGCAGCTTTGGCAGGGCAAACTGCTGGTGGCTGAGTTTCGCCAGGTACAGGCGGTTTGGCTTCATCATTTTCGTTTACCTCAGGGGTGGCGCGGGATTTTGGGCGGCAAGCCGCATCAACCGTTTTCTGATCCGGGTGCGCGTGGTCAAATTCAACCAACTCGCGATTGATGTACTCGCGCAGCGCGACAGGATCTAGCCAGAGTTCTTCCGGAGCCGATTTAATCAAGGTGATGATGGCTGCCCGGGAATAATCCAGAATACCGGGGGTGCCGCGCAGTTTTTTCCACCATGCAGTAAAGCGGGGATCCTGTTCTGCTTCGGCCATGGCTTTCGCCGGAATAAATAATCTATTCGGGATCCCGTAAATGTCGATCTCGTCGTACATGCCCAGAATCGCAACAGCAACCTCTATCTTGAGCGTAGACAGGTTGTGTGCCAGATCCGGGCTGCGGTCTGTCTTGTTTCCTCCGCCCAAAGTGGAGCCAGTGTCCGTGCGGTTTTCTTCGGTTGTAGTGCTAACAGCCTGAGGTCGCTTTTCAATCGGCGTATCGATCCATTTGGCGATCTGCTTTTTAATGTCCGGCCACTGTGCAGAGTCTTTTGTGTTCTCACGTACCCAGGCGAGTAATTGTTCCTGCCGTTCCGGTGCCAGGGCCAGTGATCGTGTTTCTTTGGATAGTGCTTCGGCCAGCTCGCGGGCAAAGCTGGGTTCATCATCATTCTTCAGATCGACGATCTGTCCGTACTGCGCTGAAGTGATTCCAGGGACCGGGCCGAACAGTGCCAGACAAGCTGCGCGGGATGTCTGGTCGAGCTGCGCAACGATTTTAATTTCTTCCTGAGTTTTGTTGTCCTCCCATTCTTCCTTTGCATCAGCATCTTGCTGTGCCGCCGCAGCTGGTTCGCCAGCGTTAACATTCCAGATAGCCACGGTATCGAAAAATTCAGGTGAGAAAACATCAAGCTCAGGGCACGGCAAACCATCACGGTGCTCCCAGATTTTCACTTTAAAATAATCATCAATATGTTCAGGGTGCTCAGCCGCCAGCTTGCCGAAAATAACGGCTTCAGCGATGGCTTTTGTTGCCGCATTAACTGCGGTTGCAAGCGGTTTTAAATCTGGGTGTTTTTTTAATGCTTTATCTTTTGGGAAATAAGCACCACCAAATACTTTTAACTCAACAGACATAATGACCTCGCTTAATATTTGAAAAATGATGTTGAATGAAATGGCTTGCGGATGCCGTTTTTTACCTTTCTTAAAGCGTCACGTTTTTCTCTTTTTTCATTGCATTGCTCACATAAATAAATCGTGCGCTTAAAGGGGTATATGTCTGTTTTCCTTTCGTGCATTTCCGATTTTTTATATTCGCGGCAGCAAACAACGCAATGACAAATGATGTCATCCATATCAGTTAAGTAGTTGGCGTTTGTGATCGTAATAGGACATGCAGCAGGCGTTCTGTGCTACTGCGAACTTCACAGACAGCAAGCTAATGTGCTTAACAGCGCATACTGGACAATGAAACTCTCCCAGCACATAGCCGCCATCAAGCACAACGGTTACAGGGCCAGAGGATGGTAAATGGACCACGCCAGAAATAATCCCGTTAATATTAAATGTCGCAATTTCTTTGTTTACTATTGCCAGACTCATTTCAATGGTTGTTACTTCTAATTTCATTTCAGATACCTTGTTTTAGCTTGAGAGAATCCCTGCCGTTTAAGGCATGGTTTTTAATCGTGTATAATTAAATGACAGTCAGGTTATTGCGTTTTTATCGACGCTATTAACCTTCAGAGTTCAGGGTTGCCTTTTTGAGCAAGCAAATAACAAAGTTTTCGAAGTTTTATTTCAAACCAGTTAAGGCGGACTGCCTGTTGCCGTGATGGTTGACGATTAAAGTCTGTCATAATGAATCCCTTATTAAGGTTATTAACAGCCATCTACAATTTTCGATTGCCCACAACTGGAAGCACACTCCGCCAGCTAACAAACCAATCCCCATTAGTGAAAGGGTGGAATGTGCTTCCATGTTGTGCGCCTGTCTTTTCACCACTTCAGGCTCGGTGGTATTCTGGTTGCTCTCACACAGCCAGAAGGAAACTTGCATGCGCGGAGTCGTCGTACATCATGAGCACCGCATTGGTTACATCGTTATCCGTGACCTAATCGGAGAGTTCACGGTCGCTGAGCTGCTCGGTGGGTATGACGTCGAGAAGGGGCACGTCATATCCGGTGAGCTCCACAGTCTTGGTGGCGAAACCTTCACGAACGAGACTGAGGAAGAAGAGATTGAGGTGTTTGTTCAGGGTTACGGCATGTCTGAAAAGCAATCAATTCTCATGATCCGAGGTACTCGTTAATCCACCCACGAAAAAGAGCACAGTGCTTTAACGTCGCGTTGCAGTATTCAACGGAGACAATGTGACCTTGTGTTAAATGAGGCTTAATCTCTTCGTTGAACTGCAACCCTCGCTTAGCTGCCAGCTCCAAGCGTCCAATCTTTTCAAAAAGTTCTTCCACATTCTTATCCACTTACTCTCCTCAACTCATACTGGCGAATCATCCCGGTCTTCATATGCCCCGGGCGGCTACTTCGCGGGCATCCTGCCAGTTCGCTTTTTCACCCTTATCGCCGGGTAGGCGGAACGTTTACTGATTACTGCGTGTTTTGTTGGTCTAAGTTTATAAGCAAATAAACCGATATGTAAAGTTAATAGTAAACAAAAAGGCGTGAAAAATTGGATGTGGTTGAATTTGGAGAAAAAAAAGACCGCAACAAGCGGTCTTTAGGGGAGTTAGTCTATTTCGAGGTCTTTGAGCATCTGAAGGATTTCTTGTTTGCTCTTGCCTTTAAGCCTTGCCTTGAGCTCATTGTCTATGGAGTTAACTTGGGCTCTGAGGTTTACCATGTGCTGCTCTTTTTCCCATTCAGCAAGGCTGTCGAAAAGGTCTAGCAGTTCTTCATGGCGCGCGTCAAATGGGCGAGGGGATCTTATCTCTTCACCCATAGGTTCTTCATCAAGATAACCAGGAGCCATGCCGTAATCTCGTTCAATACGGCGCGCAGCTCTCTCGCCGAACGACGCTTTGCCGTTGATCAGCTGTGAAAGGTAGCTCTTCTCTTTCTCCGGCAGGGTTCTGCTGGAAAACCATGCCGCTAGGCGCTTACGCCTGATTTCTTTTGTGTCCATTCAGTCATTTTGATTAGTAATTTCTAAACAAGCAAAAACTTGACATTAATGTTTAGTGGTTTATAAACTTACAGCTCAACACACAGGAGCAATTATGCAACTCAATGACTTTTTGAAAGCCGGTGGGCCAAAGATCCGCAAGGCGCTGGAGCAACACCTTGGGATATCGAAATCTTACCTCTCCCAACTTGCAACGGGGCGGGCTGCTATTTCGCCGAGTCGATGCATCGTTATCGAAACCTTTACCGATGGAAAGGTTTCTCGTTCTGACATGCGGCCAAGCGATTGGGCTGAAATTTGGCCTGATTACAAGCCAAAAAATAACACAACAGCTCAGGAGGATACTGACTGATGGAAATCAAAAAACTGGCATGTGAGCTGGAGTCCTGGGCGCAGGAAAAGGGCTGGAAGACAGTCACGCAGCTGATAACCCCGCATCACTTTGGCGATCTGCTTCAGTCACTGGATGACGTTTCGGATCCGGACGAGTACGCGCGCCGGCTGCACAACAACAAGCAGATTATTCAGCGTGCATTCCGCAACTCTACACCTAACTACCTGAAACAGGCTGAAGCCCTGAGCTATGCCATCCGCACCGCCATTGATAACGAGCTGGAGCAGAAAGACTGCATGCTCTACCGGGCATCAGCACTGAAGAAACCGTGATCGAATACCGGGAGATTCTCCGCCGTGAAAAGACCTGTGATCTGCCTGTTCCTGCTGATATCGCTGGTGGGCTGCTCGAATACGCGCACCGTTTACGTGCCAGCGCAATGCACACCGATACCGGCCGACCTGACGAAACCGATGATCGTGCCGCTGCCGCCAGCTCAATGACATATTGCCAGGCCGTTTTGTGGATTAAGCCGCTACTGGCCATTATTGAGAAGGGCAATAATAACTTTGCGGTTATCAGGCAGATCGAACTGGAAAGGACAAATCAGAAATTAGTCACGCAAGGGAGGTGAGAAATTATGAATTATGACTTCGCAACATCAAAAAAAGCCCTCACAAGGAGGGCTACAGGAGTCTCAGTTTCACTTGCTCTTTTTATATCGATGATTCCCTGGAGTTGGCAGTCTCCTCATCAGAGTCTTTGGTAGCCTGGCACTCAGCCAGTAATCAACAAGCGTAAGCGAAAAGCATTAGGAATTTCCTGAGGTTGAAAGCTCTTGTCTGTTCCAGGTGCATACCTGATACCCACCAAGAAGAAAAACCTCAGTTGCAATTCCCATTCAATAAAAAGAATGTGGTCTGACAGTATTCGGCCAAAAAAATTGCCCCTGGTGCGGGGCAAGTATGAGTTGAATCTTTTGTTTTGTTTATGTGCTTCTTGCTCTAAGGCAGCGTGACAATAACACTGCATTAAAAAATTGCAAACAAAATGCATCTTTTGTTGTGACAACGGACAACAGATCCATTAACTAATGGTTATTCCCTCAGGTAGATATAGCCATAAATCTCACTAAAAGGAGAGGTATGCAGGTCACTATTGATGGTGTCCCGTATGCACCCGCCTGCGCAATTTCATCGCGGATCGGCATTGCAATTACGACACATCAGCGTGCCGACGTTCTGAAACGTGCGCTTGAACAGCACATGAAGCACCTGCCAGCCGGTGCAATGGTGGCCGTTGTAGATGATGGTTCGAAACCGGCCGCGGTAGGACCTGACGGCGTGCAGCTGCTTCGCCATGAAACATCACTCGACATTGTTGCTTCGAAGAATGCCAGCCTGTCAGCTCTGATGGATGCCGGGTCGAGCATCTATTTTTGTGGGATGATGATGCTTGGCCTATCGCTGATGACTGGCACCTACCTTACATCGAATCACCTGAGCCGCATTTGGCTTACCAGTTTCTGGATCTGGCCGATAGCAAAAAGCTGAATGATATGGCCGGTTCTGCTGCGCTGATGGCCGTCACGTTCAGCGTGTTTGTTGCTGGCAGCAATCGCGTTAGCGGTAAGGCAAAGGCAAAAGCCAATCAGCAGCGCACTGAAGAAAATGCAGCGGCGACCGTTGCCGCGGCAGAACGTAAGGCGGGAGTCACGAAAGAGGCCAGCAATGTACAGCAGAATGTTAATCACATGCCTGATAACGATGTTGATCGCGAGTTGCGCACAGACTGGACCCGCAAGGGTTGAGGTAGTGGACACTGCTTGCGATTGGGTTAGACCCATTAACGGAACCGCTCATGATTGGGATGTACTAGATCGCCAGACGAAAAAAGACATCCTGGCGCATAACAAAGCGTGGCAGGCGAACTGCCATATTTAAATGCGTATTACAGTAGTATTTTTACATAAAATCGAAACCAGAAATCCCCTATAATCGTGTGCATATTGATCCCTTTATGGAATGAATTATGCACGATCATAGCAGTAGCTTGGATAAAATAATTAGTATTATTATAGTGTTAGCTGTAGAACATTGGATAGTTGCCTCTCTCGTGATTGGTTTGGTCATGTACCTAATAGGGGCGGCCATAAATGAGAATGCACAGACAAACATTGGTGCGATCACATCTGGAGTGATCGGGGTATGTGGGCAATTGATTTTCGGTTTTGGCGTGCTCGCAAGTATCGTAGGGATTGTGAAATTCCTTTGGATCCATGCTTGAAGTGATCATTACAGAGCTCACCTGCTGGTGGGCTTGATAATGGTTAGCTACACAGCAGTAATAACTTTTGACCTGTGCTAATGTAAATCTTCCAAAAAAGGAGGGTTTATGATTGATCAAAATACAGTTGTTCGGGTTCGTTATGGACAAGGGCAGGAAGTAAATCTTGGTAAGCTTTCTGTTTTCGAATACACAGCCCCTATGTCTGATGGAAGAATAAGCATCACCTTTTCAAAGAATGGACACCAATTTAACCGTAATGATGTCGCGGAGCTGATGAAAATGGCACAAGATACCGTGGATCTTGTACTTGTTAGCGACACAAAAGATCATACCTATATGGTTAAACTGGAGGAGGTGAAACTCCAGACCGGCGAGGATTGGGAATTGCTTGAACTGAAATCAGTAAGGCTTAAACAGCCCTAAACAGTTTTAAAAGGTCGCTTCGGCGGCCTTTTTTATTAGCTTGGCAGGAGTGTGATATGAATACTTTTGCCTGTGTGGCAAGCGGCCCTTCGCTTACTGCGGTAGATTGTAAACTTCTTCATAAAGCAGGAATAGCTACTATCGCTGTGAATAACTCCTGGGAAGTTGTTCCCTTTTCTTCATCTATCTATGCCGCGGACTGCTGCTGGAGGGAAGAATACGGCGCATGAATCATATCAGGCGGTCCGGTGGTTTTCTCTGGCTAAATAAGGCAGACAGATAAAGAAGGCGTCCGGATGGACGCCTTTGGTAGTTTACCTGCCGTTCGGATAAGGATCGGCTTCAGCATCACCCTGACCACTCAGGGAAGTCCAGGTGAATTTGGTGTGTTTTATCGGGAAGTCTTTCTTATTGCTGTTCGGACATACCTGGAGAGAGGTATTGGATGGCTTGGTGATTTCGTGGCCACAGTCGTCGCAGCGGTAAGTACCGGAAGAAGTGTCGCTTCCGTTAGGAATGCCAGTTTTGTGCATAGTCAAATTTCCAAAAAGAACGCCACAACATTGTGACCTTGTTTACCTTGTGGTTACTGGTGGTTTTTTCAAGTTAACCTACTGAAAATTAGCGTGATATTATTCACGTTTCACGGGTCCTCCTGGCGATTTGGAACACCGAGGGGGCGACGACACGCGGGAAACGTCTAGTTTTTTGCATTTTATGGGTTTCATCATCATCCGTTTAACCTCTTGATATTTCAGTCCTGATGATTTTCAGGATGTCGAAATGCCTATTTTTTGTTCACCATCATGGATAACGAACTGAAAAATTTCCGGCTGAATATCACTCAGCTGGCAGCCATTACCGATCTTCACCGTCAGACGGTCGCAGGCAAGCTGGCAAATGTGCAACCCGCACCCGGCAGCAATCCGAAACTTAAGCTTTATGCCATTGCCGATATTTTGCGGGAGCTGCTGACTAGCACCACACCGTCGGAGCTGGTGGATGTCGACAAAATGCTACCTCCCGATCGCAAAGCCTGGTTTCAGTCGGAGCGTGAACGGCTCAAGTTTCAGCGGGAAACAGGGGAGCTGATCCCGGCCTCCGAAGTCACCAGGGAGTTTTCTTCCATGGCGAAAGCGATGGTTCAGGTACTGGAAACTTTACCCGATATTCTTGAGCGCGATTGCGCCATGACCCCTGCAGCGGTTGTCAGGGTGCAGCAGGTTATTGACGATCTGCGCGATCAGATAGCCCTCAAAGTTGAGCAGGCCGACTCACCGGAACAGGAGGATATGCCAGAAGAGGAGTAAATCATGCGACAGGCCACGGCAGCGGAAGTCAGGCGTAACGCTTCCGCTATTCTCAAAGCCCCGCGCCGTATGCCTGTGGCGGAGGCGGTTCAGAAATTTATGCGCGTACCTATGGGAGCCGGTAACTCGGTACCTTGGGACCCTGCTGTCGCTCCCTATGTGATCGAGCCAATGAACTGCCTCGCGATGCGTGAATACGATGCGGTGGTGTTTGTTGGACCGGCAAGAACGGGGAAAACGATCGGCCTGGTGGATGGCTGGGTGGTTTACAACATCGTCTGCGACCCGTCCGATATGCTCGTCGTTCAGATGACCGAAGAGAAAGCCCGCGAGCACTCAAAAAAGCGACTGGCCAGAACCTTCCGTGTAAGTCCTGAGGTGGCAAAACGCCTGAGCCCGTTGCGAAACGACAATAACGTGCATGATCGTACTTTTCTGGCGGGTAACTATCTCAAGATCGGCTGGCCTTCAATCAACATCATGTCCTCGTCAGATTTCAAATGTGTGGCGCTCACGGATTATGACCGCTTCCCTGAGGACATCGACGGCGAGGGTGACGGCTTTACCCTGGCTTCCAAGCGTACCACGACGTTTATGTCCGCCGGGATGACGCTGGTGGAGTGTTCTCCGGGACGTGATATTCGCGACAGCAAATGGCGCCGTAAGTCTCCTCATGAAGCGCCACCGACGACAGGTGCGCTTTCTCTGTACAACCGCGGCGATCGCCGTCGATGGTACTGGCCGTGCCCGCATTGTGGTGAATTTTTTCAGCCAGCCATGGAGGCGATGACCGGCTACCGCGATGAGCCTGATCCGGTGAAAGCCAGCGAGTCAGCCCATCTGCTTTGCCCGCACTGCAGCAGCGTTATCACCGCAGATAAAAAGCGCGAGCTTAACGGGGTGGGGGTCTGGCTGCGTGAAGGTCAGAGTGTTGACCGTGACGGCAATATTTCCGGTGAGCCGCGCCGCTCCCGTATCGCCAGTTTCTGGATGGAAGGCCCAGCAGCTGCGTATCAGACCTGGGCGCAACTGGTCTATAAGCTGCTGACCGCTGAGCAGGAGTACGAGGCCACGGGCAGCGAAGAAACCCTCAAGGCGGTTATCAACACCGACTGGGGGCTGCCATACCTGCCGCGCTCGGCCAGCGAACAGCGGCGCGCCGATGCGCTGATGCTGCGTGCGGAGGATTACGGTAAACGCCTGGTTCCGCCAAAAGTGCGTTTTCTGCTGGCGGCCGTTGACGTCCAGGGCGGCAAAAAGCGCCGTTTCGTCGTGCAGATTATTGGTTATGGCGAAAACGGTGAGCGCTGGCTGGTGGACCGCTACAACATTCGCCAGTCGCTACGCTGCAATGAGCACGGCGAGGCGGAGCCTGTTCACCCCGGTGCCTATCCGGAGGACTGGCAACTGTTGGTCTCCGATGTGCTGGAAAAAACCTATGCGCTGCAGTCTGACCCGGTGCGGCGTATGCCGGTTCTGGCGATGGCCGTCGACAGTGGCGGTGAAGAAGGCGTGACGGACAACGCATATAAATTCTGGCGCCAGTGCCGGCGCGATGGCCTGGGTAAACGCGTTTACCTGGTCAAGGGCGACAGTACAAAGCGCCAGAAAATTATCACCAAAACCCACCCGAACAATACCGAACGCAGCGACCGTCGTGCTGATGCGCGTGGCGAGGTGCCGGTGTATCTGCTGCAGACCGACCTGCTTAAGGACCAGCTCAGCAACAATCTGGACCGCGAAACCCCCGGTGGCGGTTACATCCATTTTCCTGACTGGCTGGGAGAGTGGTTCTACGAGGAACTGACCTACGAAGAACGCGGTGTTGACGGCAAATGGCGAAAACCGGGTAAGGGCGCCAATGAAGCCTTTGACCTGTTCTGCTATGCCCACGCCGTGGCGGTCCTGCGCGGGTACGAAAAAATCCGTGACTGGGAAAAACCGCCAGCATGGGCAGAGCTACAGGATCTCAACCCAAATATTTTTGAAGGGGAACGCCCCCGGGAGATAACCGTGAAAAAAACAAAACCCGTTCAAACGACTGTTAAGGCTGAACCTGAAAAGGACACAGTTCTCTCCGGCAGCTGGCTGGGATCTTCCGGCAAGGGAGGCTGGTTGTGACGAAAGATGATATCTGGAAAACGCTGCTGAAGGTGCGTCAGGCCTACCAGGACTCGCTTGACGGCAAGAGCATTTCATTCACTGGCGTTAACGGTCGCGCCATTACCAACCACGATCCGAAAGCGCTGCGCGACGAGCTTGAATACTGGGAACGGCGCTGGCGGACGGTAAATTGCCGCGGCGGTTCGTACAAACTCGCTAACTTTTTGTAAGGCGTTCTATGGGCATTCTTGAAAGAACACTGGGGGCAATTTCTCCCGGGTGGGCAGCCGCACGTGCACGGGACCGCCTAAGGCTCAATGCGTATGAAGCGGCAAACCCGTCACGGCTGCACAAGGCCAAAAAACAAAGCCAGTCAGCGGACACCGCGGTATTTGCTGCAGGTCAGTCACTGCGGGAACAGGCCCGGTGGCTTGATGAAAATCATGACCTGGTGATCGGCCTGTTCGACAAAATGGAAGACCGGGTTATCGGTGCCCACGGTATCCATGTTGAGCCCCAGCCTCTCGATCTGGAGGGAAATCTCCATTCCGATTTTGCCGGGCAGCTCTCAGCGCTCTGGGCTGAGTGGTCCGTGCGTCCTGAGGTGACCGGCATGTTTACCCGCCCGGAGGCTGAACGTCTGCTGTTACGTTCTGCTCTGCGCGACGGGGAAGTGTTCACGCAGCTGGTCAGAGGAAATGTACCCGGCCTGCAGCATGCCACCTCGGTACCATTTTCTCTGGAAATGCTGGAGGCGGATTTTGTGCCGTTCAACCTCAACAGCACCGCAGGTCAGCAGGTTCGCCAGGGCATCATTGTGAACGATTGGGGGCGTCCCGTCGGGTACCGCGTTTACAAATATCATCCGGCGAACATGACGCGGTTCAGTGCGGAACTTAAAACCGTCTCTGCTGACAACATGCTTCACCTGGCACAGCGCAAGCGACTGCACCAGTTGCGGGGTATCAGCCTGATCCACGGGGTCATTACCCGTCTGTCAGACATCAAGGATTATGAAGAGAGCGAGCGCGTGGCCGCCCGTATTGCCGCTGCGCTGGGCTTTTACATCAAGCGCGGCGATGCACAGTCACTTGGCGATGAAAGTGAGTTTTCATCGCCCGGTGGTCAGCGTCACTACGATATCGCGCCGGGCATGATTTACGACGAACTCCGACCCGGCGAAGACCTTGGCATGGTGGAGTCAAATCGCCCGAATGTTCACCTCTATGAATTCCGAAACGGACAGATGCGGGCTGTGGCCGCCGGTACACGCGGCAGCTATTCCAGCATTGCCCGGGACTATAACGGCACCTACAGCTCCCAGCGACAGGAGCTGGTGGAGAGCTTCGAAGGGTACAACGTCCTGCAACAGTGGTTTGTCGGCCAGCACAGCCGGCCCGTTTACCGCTCATGGCTGGCGATGGCGTTGCTGAGCGGCGTTGAAGTCCCGCCGGATGTGGATCCGAATTCTCTTTATAACGCGCTTTATCTCGGGCCGGTGATGCCGTGGATTGATCCGGGCAAAGAGGCGAACGCCTGGAAAGCCATTGTGCGTGGCGGTGCCGGTACTGAAGCGGAATGGGCGCGGGCCAGGGGGAAAAACCCTCAGGAGGTTAAGCGCCAGCGACTGCGTGAAACCGAATTTAACCGTAAACACGGGCTGGTGTTTGATTCCGACGCCGCCAATGACAAAGGAGCGATGCCAGATGCAACGGCAAAACCAGACAATTCCCGGCGTGAGCCGGACGATGATGATTAACCCCCACGCCAGCCTGGCGGGTGTTGATGCGGCAAACGGCCAGTGCTGGTACGAAATCCGCGCGCTGGCTGCCGGACGGGTCGAAATCTTCCTCTATGACGTGATCGGCGGCTGGGGCATCACTGCCCAGCAGTTCGTCGCCGACTGTAAGGAGGCAGGGGTGTTTGAGGCCAGCGCCGTGGATTTGCATATCCACAGCCCCGGCGGCGATGTGATGCAGGGCTTTGCCATCTACAACACCCTGTCGCGGCTGAAAGCGAAAGTGGATATCTGGGTGGACGGCGTGGCGGCAAGCATGGCCTCGATGATTATTTGTCTGCCCGGCGCCACGGTGCACATGCCGGAAAACGCCTGGATTATGGTCCACAAACCGTGGGGCGGTATCGCCGGGGATTCTGACGACATGCGCGATTACGCCGCCTGGCTTGATCGTAATGAAGCCCTGATGCTCAGCGCCTACATGAACAAAACCGGACTGGGGCAGGAGGAGCTGGAGGCGATGCTGAAAGCGGAGACCTGGCTTAACGGTGCCGAGGCGGTGGAAAAAGGTTTCGCCGATACGCTTGAACCTGAACTGCAGGCCGCGGCCTGTGTGAATGAAAATAAACTGAAGGATTACCAAAACATGCCAGAACAGATTAAATCCCTTTTTGCGCCGCGCGCCGAAGCTCCGGTGAATCAGCCACAGCAACCTGCTCCGGTACAGCAGCCCGCGCCGGTACAGGCAAACCTTACCCCGCCAGCACCACAACAGCCCGCGTCGCAGATGACAAACATCGACATCACCGCGCTGGCCCAGCAGCTGCAGCAGCAGATGCAGACGGCGAACGCGGAGCGCGTGAATTCCGTCTCAGCCGTATTTGAGGCGTTTCCGGCCTTCGCGACGCTAAAGGCGGAATGCCTGTCCGACTTCACCTGCAACGCCGAAAAGGCCCGCGACAAACTGCTGCAGGCGCTGGCGGCGGGTACCACCCCGAGTGCCGGTCCGGGCGCCATCCACCTGTATGCCAGCAACGGTAATCTGGTCGGTGATTCCATCCGAGCTGCCATCATGACCCGTGCGGGCTATGCGCAGGCCGAGAAGGATAACGCTTACAACGGTTACACCCTGCGCGAACTGGCGCGAGCCTCCCTGGTCGATCGCGGCATCGGTATCTCCGGAGCTGGTACGGCACAGGTGATGGTCGGGCTGGCGTTCACCCACAGCAGCAGCGATTTCGGCAATATCCTGATGGATGTGGCGCACAAGGCGGCGCTGATGGGCTGGGATGAGGCTACAGAGACGTTCGAACAGTGGACCCGCAAGGGCACGCTGACCGATTTCAAAACCGCGCACCGCGTCGGTCTGGAATCACTCGCATCGCTTCGCAAGGTTCGCGCTGGGGCGGAATATAAATATGTCACCATCAAGGATCGCGGCGAGCCAATTGCTCTGGCGACCTACGGCGAACTTTTTAGCATTGACCGCCAGACCATCATCAACGACGACCTGGACATGCTGACCCGTATTCCGCAGGCAATGGGGCTTGCTGCGCGTGCCACCGTGGGCGATCTGGTGTGGGCGGTGCTGACCAGCAACCCGAAAATGTCCGACGGTAAGCCGCTGTTCCATGCCGATCATGGCAACCTTGTCTCCGCCGATTTGAGTATCGAAGGCCTGGATACGGCGCGTAAGGCGATGCTGCTGCAGAAATCCGGCGATCGCCGTCTGAATATTCGTCCGGCCTACATGCTGACACCAGTGGCTATCGAGTCACGCGCTAACCAGCTCATCAAGTCAGCAAGCGTGCCGGGTGCGGATGCCAACAGTGGTATCGTTAACCCGATCCAGAACTTTGTGACGGTGGCCTCTGAGGCGCGTCTGGACGACAGCAGCCCGACGGATTACTACCTGACCGCTGCGCAGGGACGCGACACTATCGAAGTGGCGTATCTGGACGGTATTGATACGCCGTATCTAGAGCAGCAGCAGGGCTTTACCGTTGACGGTGCCGCCTTCAAGGTGCGTATCGATGCCGGGGTAGCACCGCTTGACTGGCGCGGCATGGTGAAAGTGACCAAAAAATAACAACCGTCTTCTGACGGTTTTTTTATAACGGAGTGGCGAATGCTGCTCCTTTTTTGTCTGGAGAGAAAAATGGCGACAAATTATCAGCAGGACGGCAACACCCTGGATTTCCACAATACAGGTGCGAACGATATTCAATCGGGTGACGCTGTGCTTTCAGGCTCACTGGTAGGTGTAGCTCACGATGACATCCCGGCAGGGCTGTGGGGCGTGCTGCACACCACGGGCGTGTTCGTTCTGCCAAAGGCGGCGGAAGCTGTCACTCTCGGCCAGAAGCTATATCTGGCTGACGGTAAGCTGACAGCAGAAGCGGGGGAGGCGGCAGCACCGAACCCTCTGGCGGGTACGGCCTGGGCTGCTGCGGCGGCAGATGCCGAATCTGTTCCGGTCCGGCTTGGCTACTGATGAACCGCTTTCGTCAACGCCTGTTGAACGCGGATGCCCGGATCTCCCGGGCATTTGCCGAAGAGGTGCCTGCCGTCCTGTTTATTGACGCTGAGTTGCGTCCTGTTACCGTGATTTTCGAGACGCCGGATGCCCCGGTTGACGTGGCTGGCGGGGGGCAAATTCAGGATCGCTCTCCGGCCTTCAGCGCGATGACTGCCGATATCGCGGGGCTTGAGAAGCACCATGAGGTGGAAATTAACGGTACCGCTTACCGCGTAACGCACGTTGGTGCCGATGAAGAAGGGCGGACCCGCGTCACCCTGGCTTATGGTGCACCGGGAAAACCGCAGCCAGAAATCAACAAGTGGAGCTGATATGGCGCGTGAGTCTAGACTGCGACGGGATTTACCCGTCGATATCGATGTGGATGCCATTTGGCGGATTGCGGAGCACATCGGTGCCACTCATAAGCAGTTTCGGGCGGCGTATTCCCGTGCGCTGAAACGTACCGCCGCCACGCTGCGTAAGAAAGCGGTTGCTGACATGAAGGATGGTCTGGCGCCGCGCAGTCTGGATATGGTGCGCCGGCGTCTGCTTTCCTTTCGCCTCGATCGCAGTTCTCAGTCGAAACTGGATAACTTTCGTCTCTGGTTTGGCCTGAATGCCATCAAGGTAAAAGACCTGAAAGGCCGGATTAACGGGCGGGTCAGGCCTCATCATACCCGGCGGGATAAATCCACCGGGCGGTTTATTAAGGCGCGGCGCCAGGCGGAAAACGCGGGCTTTACCCCAAAAGGGAGTCTGCTTTCACCGCGCACGTATGAAAACGGTGAAGTGGCACGCTCCCGTCGGGAGAACAGGCGAACGGTGGTCATTCGCGATCCTGACACCCGGCGGACCCGCGAAGCGGAAATTGATATTTATGAGCCGATGCTGAACTACATCGAAGATAACGCCTTTGCCGAGGCGATGGAGATTTTCATGCATCACTTTGAAACGGATCTGCGCGGGCGTGTGAAAGCCCGTATTTCTGTCTGAGGTTAACCATGGCCGAGCCATTGCTACTGGGGCAGTACCACGATGCTGTCACCGGTGCGCTGAAAAAAATTGACTGGGTGCGCGACGCCGATGCCTATCCGGAAAAAAATGTCCCCCGCTTTACCGGGCTGACAACGCCGGCGGTGTATTTCTCCATTAACGGCTGGGAGCAGGGCGGAGGCAACGAGGGGCAGCTTAACGTTACTCTGTCCTGCGATTTGTTCGTGGTGGTGGATGCGGCCGGCGCGGGTGTCAGCCGGCCGGAAATTTTCCTGCGCACGGCGGCCGCAGATATCACCCAGTGGATTGATGGCCAACTGTTCGGCCTGACCAGTCTGGAGCCAGCCGTGTTTATCGATGCGTCACGCGATGAGTTTGATCCGCGCATGGATGATTATCTGGTCTGGCGTATTTCCTTCACTCAGTCAGCGGCCTTTGGAGCGGATCCGTTTGAGCAGAACAATGCCCCGCTGAATGCCATCTGGCTCGGTAAGGCGCCGGATATCGGGCGCATGCATGTGGACGATTATCAGCTGATTTACGAGGCGAAACCCGATGAGTGATATCGAGGGCGATTTACAACGCCGCCTGGCGAATATTGTCCGGCGCGGGGTTATTCATTCCGTTAAGCATGACGGTATACCGAAGTGCCGGGTGGACCTGGGCGACATCACCACAACCTGGCTGCCGCTCTGCCAGGGCTTTTCGGGTGTTAACCGGGCTGACTCCAATCCGTATGCGGTCGGGGATGCGGTCACGGTACTGTCGGAGGCGGGGGAGCTGAATAATGGTCGGGTGTTTCCCGGCTGGAATACCGGCGGTCTGCCGGTGCCGGAGGGCAGCGACAGCGAGCATATCACCCGTTACGGCGACGGTACCGAGATCCGCTATGACCGTGCCGCGCATGCCCTGACCATCACCCTGGCTGAGGGCGGGAGTTACAAAATTATCGGGAAAGGCACGCTGGACGGTCCGGTGGAAATCACCGATACCCTGACCGTACAGGGGAAAACGCAGATAAACGCCGACACGAACGTGGCCGGAAATATCGGAGCAACCCAGGAGATTTCAGACGGTACCGGGAAAATGAGCGGGATCCGCGAAACCTACAACGGCCATAACCATAAAGAAAATGGTGATGGCGGTGGTACCACAAATCCCCCCAATCAAAAAATGTGACCTGCCGCGGCAGGTTTTTTTATGCCTGGAGAAAATGAATGGCGAATTTACATGGTGTGGAAACGATCGAACTGACGTCTGGTACGGTCGCGGTCACGACGATCCAGACGGCTATTATCGGTCTGGTGGGTACCGCGCCGGATGCCTCAGCCGGAACGCCGGCAGCGGGTACCGTCGGGTCGCCTATTCTGGATAACGTTGTGGAGTTTGCCGCGACGATCGCCGGCAGGGCGGGAAATGTCCTGCTGGTTGAGGCGGTAGCCGGTGTTCCTGATGCAGAAAGTCCCGCCGCGGTGGATACGACGGCTGTGTGGGACGCAACGGCATTAACCCTGACCATCACGCTGGGTTGTGACGACACCGGAAAGCTGACGGCAACCCCGGCAGATGTTGCTGCTGCCGTCGGCACGGTGGCGGATGTGAAGATGACGGCTAAGGGTAGCGGCAGCGGTATCGTCATGCCGTTCAGCCTGCAGCTGTCCGGTGGCGAGGATGAGCCGTTCCCGCTGAATACGCCGGTGGCGATTGTCGGTACCACGATGCTTTCCCGTCTCGGTGATAAAGGTACGCTTAAACAGGCGCTCACCGAAATCAACGACCAGCGAAATGCACTGACCGTGGTGGTTCGTGTGTCGGAAGAAACCGACGAAGCGAAACAGCGTGCGGCGGTGCTGACCGGGATCGGCTCGCTGTCATCTGCAAAATCGGTGACGACGTACCAGCCCCGAATCGTCATTGCGCCGGGGTTCAGTGAGGATGACGCCGTGGGCAAGGCACTGGAAACCGTTGCCGGCAAACTACGCGCTGTAGCGTATGTAGACTGTGAATCCGGCGCCACCCTGCAGGAAGTGGTTCAGCGTCGTCAGTCCTACGGCATGCGTACTGAACTGCTGCGTCCGCGCGTTCAGGTCAGCAACGCCGACGGCCAGCTGGTGTATCGCCCTTATTCTGCGTTTGCGGCGGGGCTGCGCGCCCGTATCGACTTTGAGAAGGGCTGGTGGTGGAGTAAGTCCAACCAGGACATTAACAACATTCTCGGCGTGGAGCAGATCGACGAGTTCATTCTCGGCGATGAAAACTGCGATGCGAACCTGCTCAACATGCAGAACGTCTCCACCATCATCCGCCGGGCCGGGTTTAAGCACTGGGGCAACCGTCTGTGTGGTACCAACCCGCAGTGGCGCTTCGAATCGGTTCGCCGTACCGCTGACGTCATCGAGGACAGCATTCAGGAAACGATGCTGGAATACGTTGACCGTCCGCTTGACCGTGAAAATGCCGACGACATTATCGGCACCATCAACGCCTATATGCGCCAGCTGGTCGGGCTCGGTGCCATTTTTGGTGGCCGCGCCTGGCTGGATGAGGAGCTTAACACGGCAGAGAGCATGGCGGCGGGCGTGCTGTACATCAACTATGACTTTGGTCCGAAATCGCCGACTGAGCTTATCAGCCTGCGCGTCCGGGTGAATAACAACTATGCGCTTGAGGAGATGCTGGCAGCATGAGCGAGAAAAACACGTTACGCGTCTGGACCTTCTTCCGGCAGGGGATCCGTATTCAGGGTGCGCATGAATTTACACCGCCGGCACTGTCCATTGTCAAAACCGATCTGCGCACCGGCGCGCAGGATGCACCTTCTCCCGTGGATGACGGCATGGAGGCACTGACCTGCCAGCTGAAATTTTACGGGGTGGACGTGGATATGCTGACCGCCTTCGGTTTTGTCAGCGGCAGCCGTCCGCGCTTTACTGCGTATCAGGGCTATCTGGCGAACGGTACCGCGCTGGGCACCATCGAGGAGATCGAGGGCTTTGTGCAGACAGTCACCCCGGATGCGCGGGGCAAGGACAACCTCTCGGAAAACGCTGTCACGGTGGATATCGCCGTGAGCTATTACCGCCAGACCAAAGACGGCCGCGAACTCTTTGCCATTGATACTGAGCGCTTCGCGCGGCGGGTTAATGGCGTGGATGTGTTATCCGGCCTGGCGGCCAAAGTCCGCCTTTAATTCAAAAAACTGACAACGGCCTGCGGGCCGTTTTTTCATGGAGATAAACATGTCTTTTCCAGGTGAAACCCGCGTTATCAAACTGTATTCCCCCGTCACGCTTGAAAATGGCAGTGCGCTCAACCAGGTGACGCTGCGTGAGCCGCTGGTGCGTGACCGTATCGCCTTTTCCAAGGACCGCGGCAGTGAAGAAGAAAAAGAAGCGCGCATGATTGCGCTGCTGTGCAACCTCAGTGAGCAGGATATCTGGCTGCTGACGGCGGCGGATTATGCGCAGCTGCTGGACGCGTTCAATGTTTTTATGCTCCCGCCCGTGGAGCGTCCGAAAGAGGATTAATCCAGGCGATACGATTTCTCGGGCGGCGTCTGCATTTTCCCATGACGGAATACTTGGATATGCCGTTCAGCGTGTTTTCTGATTTTCTATCCGACGAAGTGGAGGCGGTAAATCGTGGCCGGATTAAGCCAGAACCTTAAGGCCGTCATTACCTTTGGCGGCAATATCGACAGTTCATGGAGCCGTTCTGCGAACGGCCTGCAAAAGAACCTGAAGGATGTCGGTAAGCAGTCAGAAAAGCTGACGAAAGACCAGGCGAAGCTGGCAGCGGAAATCAAGCGGGCAAAGCTCGCCGGGCAGAGTCTTGGCGAGCTTAAACGGCGTTACAGCGACGTATCCCGCGAAATTCGCAAAACCGAAGCCGAGCAGCAGAAACTTAACCAGCAGATGCAGAAGGCACAGCGGCTGGCGGCCTTCAAGGGGGCCGGTAAGGGGCTGTTTCGCCGCGGATTGGGTATCGCCGGTCAGCTGGGTGGCATGGTGGCGCCGGGGCTGGCGATCGGCGGCGGCGGGGTGGTGGCTTCCGCACTGGGCACCCTGATTGCCCCGGCGGCCACCAACGCGGAGACGGCCCGGCGTGCCGGTGTGGCGAAAAGCTATGGCGTGGATATTCCGACGTTTGATGCCTGGGACACGCTCGCAAAACAGTACGACATGAACGGGGAGAACATCGGCGATCTGTTCGAGGAGTATCTGCACAAGGCGGGGGAGTACAAGCAGAACGGCAAGCAGGGATCGCTGCAGGACGCCTTTGAAACGCTGGGATTTAAGGCGGGTGATTTTGCCGGGCTCAGCGATATGGCGCAGTTTGAGAAAATCGTCGAGCGTGCGCTCAGCCTGCAGGATGAATCGAAAGCCTCATTTGCGCTGGACTCCCTGTTTGGTGGTGAGGCCAGCAAACTGCTGATGCTGCTGAAGCAGTCCGGGAAGAGTTACCGCGATCTGATGGACGAGCAGCGCCGGTATAACCTGGTCACGAAAGAGGGCGCAGAAGGTGCAATGGAAGGCAACCGCGCCATTACCAACCTGCAGACCGTGTTCTCTTCTGCGGTGGCGGAAATCTCCGGCCAGTTGGGTAACGAGCTGGCACCGGATGTACGCCGTCTTACTGATGATCTGGCGGAGTGGTTTAAAGGCGGCGGGATCAAGCGCATTGTCAGTTTCCTGCGCAATGATCTCTATCCGGGCGTGCTGACGTTCGGGCAGGGAATTGTTTTTGTCGGGAAGGTAGCGTACGCGCTGGCAAAAAAACTGTCCTGGCTGCTGCCGGATGAGCGAAGCGAACAACGGGATGTCCTTAAATCGCTTGCCATGACCGGCTCGGTCGATATCGCCCGGATGACGGCGCAGCGAAACGGCCAGGGAGAATGGTTTGAACAGCAGCTGAAGGAAAAGCCTGACTTGCCTGACGATGTGAAAAAATCTTACCGGGATACGCGGGGCTTTTTCCGTGATGACGAGGAGACATTCAACACCTCCCTTGATAAGTATCTGACCCCGGAGAACAGCGGCGGACTGTTCGGGCCGGATAGGTTGATGAAGTCGGCACAGCAGCCTGTTACGCCCGGTACCGTCCCGACAGTATGGGATAATTACCCCCGGACCCTGCTGGCGCCATTACCACCAGAAACATCCCTGCAGGTGGTATCGGGTATAACGGATCAGGACTCACGCCAACAGACCGCCGTACCGCGTACCGTTCCGCTTTCCGGTACTGCTGACAGCGGCCGGGTGAATGCCGGCACGGATGCGGAAGGTCGCTGGGATATGTTGTTGCAAAAACTGGATGCAGCGGACGCCGCACCCGCACCCCGGCAACTGACTGACAATCGCCGGTTCGAATACCGGTTTGAAATTCACGGCGCACCGGGGCAGGACGAGCGGGGCATTGCTAATGAGGTGGAGGCTGTGACGAAAAGCAGCCCGGCTTTTACGGGTAATAGCAGCATGCTGGACGGAGGGCAAATCTGGTGAGTGAAATCATTCCTGTCTTTGAAGACTTCGGGCAGGCAGGTGCCAGCGCGGCGCGAGGTGCACAGGCCGCCCGGGTGATGATGATGCTGGGCAATTTTGCCTTTTCCATCGATACCACGGCGTATAACCAGCTGACCCGTGAGGCCAGCTGGCGATGGAGCGAGCAGGAGCGTATCGGCAAACAGGACCTGCTGCAGTACACCGGCAAGCCAGGGCGAACCGTCCGGCTTGAAGGGGAATCGCATGCCTTCTTCCGTAAGGGGGTGGATGCCGTTAACGATCTCTACGATCTCGCCGACCAGAACAAGCCACAGCAGCTGGTCAGCGGTGAAGGGGATGTGCTGGGCTGGTGGGTGGTGATCGACTTCTCCGACACGACAAACCGTTTCCTGCCCGGTGGTGGCCACCGAAATAAAAACTGGACGATGACGCTGAAACATTATGCCGACGACATATCAAACCCGTGACGGTGATGTGCTGGATGCTCTCTGCGCGTTGCATTACGGCACGGAAAACCTGTCTTTTATCGTGACACAGGTGCTTGAAGCGAATCCGGGGCTGGCTGATGCCGGCGCGGTTTACCCGTCAGGTCTCTTTATCACCCTGCCGGATCTGGCACCGCCGGTTCAGGATTCCGCCTTCAGCCTGTGGGATTAATATGACTGAACAGATTGTTAAACCGGAATACGCGCCGGCGTTCAGTGTCAGCGCGGAAGGAAAGGATATCACCCGCGCGCTGCAACAGAGCCTGGCAGAGATGACGCTGACCGATTACGGAGGCGCCACGGCAAAAGCGGACGAGCTGAAAATCACGTTACTCTCAGAAACCCTCCCTTTACCGATAAAAGGCGCGCGGTTACGCGTGGCGCTGGGCTTCAACGACCAGCTGGTGGATAAGGGCTGGTTCGTGGTGTCCGGCGTCGGCAGCAGTGGTCCGCCACGGCGCGTGGATATTTATGCCACGGCCGCGCCCATGAACGCGCAGAAACAGCCCGGTGATGTGCTGAGCCAGAAGACCCGAAGTTGGGATAATCTCCGACTGGCGGATCTGGTTAAAACCGTGGCCACTGAAAACGGTCTGGTACCGAAAGTGGCCACGGAGCTTGCGAATATCCATATTGACCATGTTGATCAGGTAGCGGAGTCTGACGCCAACCTGCTGACCAGACTTGCCCGGACCTGGAACGCCGTCAGCAAACCCTCCGGCGGGTACTGGCTTTTTCTCCGGCAGGGCGCAACGGCTAACGCCTCAGGTGAGCAGACAGGGGAACTGGTTATCACTCCGGAAGAAGTCTCAAACTGGTCATACAGTGAGGGCGAGCGGGGGAGTTCGACGGGGAAAGCGACCGGCAGCAGCGGTAAGTCATCGGGCAAAATCGGGGTTCGCTATTATGATGAAGCGGACGGGAAGACCAAAACCACCACGGTTGACCATGACGGCCCCTCGATGGCGAATCCCTATACCCAGCCCGCAAAGGCCACTGCTGACCAGCAGGCTAAATCGAAAAAAACGCAGGCCCGGCGCAATGAGCAGAAAATGACGGTGACAGGACCATGCCGCCCCAAGCATGTCCCGCTCACAGCAGAATCCGGCGTCTCCACGTCCGGCTTTGGCGAGCGGGAAGATCGTTCCTGGGTGGTGGAATCGCTGGTCTATTCCCTGTCGCCTGCCGGATTCAGTTACACGTACAACCTGGTGGTGGATATCCGCAAGCCTGCGAAATCGTCAAAAAAATCCGGCAACAAGGATAAAACCGGCCCGGATTATTTCGGTTAACTCTCCGCCACCTGGCGATCCTCATACGGAAAAACATTATGAACGGTGTAAACAGCCGGACCGGTAAACCCCTGTCCGGCAGCGATCATTTGCGCCAGTCCGTCAGCGATATCCTCTCCACACCGCTCGGCAGCCGCGTGCTGGTGCGCGATTACGGCAGTGACCTGTTTTCGCTGGTGGACAACCCTCGCGACGATCTCACCCGGTTGCGGATTATCGCGGCCACGGCCTCAGCCCTGGCACGCTGGGAGCCCCGGTTGCGGGTCACGCGTGTGATGGTCACTTTCCCGGCCGATGAAACAGGGTGTGTCGTCGATATCGAGGGCATCAACAAAGAGAATAATCTTCCTGTCAGCACCGGAGGCATACAGATTTATGGCAAGTAGTTACGACGTTATCAACCTGTCCGCGCTGGCGGTACCGGATGCGATTGTGGTACCGGATGCCGCCGATATTTTTACCCGCTGGCTGGCGCGCCTGCGCGAGCTGGATCCGGAATTCGACGCCCTGGTGGAGTCGGACCCGGCGTATAAACAGGGGGAAATCAACGCCTACCAGCTGACGCTGGCGTTTCAGCGTGTCAACGACGCGGTAAGGGCTGTTTTCCTTGCCAGCGCCAGAGGGGCCGATCTCGACCAGCTGGGCGCGGCCTTCAACGTTTCCCGCCTGGTGATTGACCCCGGCGATCCGGATGCGGTACCGCCCGTCGAACCTGTCTATGAAAGTGATGACGCTTTTCGTGAGCGTATCCAGCTTTCGTGGGCGCAACTGAACACCGCCGGCGCGCGCAACGCGTACCGCTTTCATGCCAAATCGGCCG
This sequence comes from Enterobacter genomosp. O, assembly GCF_001022965.1. Classification (GTDB taxonomy): domain Bacteria; phylum Pseudomonadota; class Gammaproteobacteria; order Enterobacterales; family Enterobacteriaceae; genus Enterobacter; species Enterobacter cloacae_L. The sequence goes on along the minus strand of NZ_LECZ01000027.1, from coordinate 945,472 downwards.
ATAACGATGTGCTGGATGCGGATGCCTACGGGCCGGAGACCCATAACAGACCCGGTGAAGTGGATGTGTATGTGCTGTCGCGAACGGGCAACGGTGAGGCCGGGATAATTCTGATCGAAACCGTGATGAACACCCTGAGTGCCGATGAAGTCAGGCCGCTGACCGATTTTGTGAGCGTGAAAAGTGCCACTGTTGCCAGCTATGCCGTCACGGCTGAACTCGATATTCCTGACGGGCCGGATGCACAGACGGTGCTGGAGAATGCCATCAGCACGCTGACGAACTATACCCAGCTATCCCATCGTATTAACGCCATCGTACCGCTCTCTGCGATATACGCTTCCCTGCAGCAGCCTGGCGTATCCCGGGTCAAATTGATCAGCCCGACGGCCGATCTGGAAGGGGCAGCCGGGCAGGCTCCCTGGTGCAGCGCGATAAACGTCACCCGCAAAGGAGGCACCAGTGGATAAATTTCGATCCCTCCTTCCCCCGTCAGCCATTCACCCTGAGCGGGCACTTGAGCAGGCCAGCACGGAGCAGATCACGGGGCTGGATACGGACATGGTCCGGAAGGTGAAAAATCCTGACACCTGTCCGGCTCATCTGCTGCCCTGGCTTGCCTGGGAATTTGCGGTGGACTCGTGGGAGGATGCCTGGACGGAGGAAGAAAAACGGCAGGTGATTAAGGATGCTGCCTACGTGCATCAGCACCGCGGTACGGCTGGTGCGGTCCGCCGGTCACTGAGCGCCGTCAGTCTGCCAACCACCGTTGTGGAGTGGTGGGAAGATGAGCCCCGCAAGCTCCCTTACACCTTCCGGGTGGAAGTCTACAGCCTGCAGGCCATTGATGAGGCGCTGTATCAGCGCATACGCCGTCAGGTGGATAAAGCTAAAAACCTCCGTAGCCTGCTGACCACCATTGACGTGATCGCCGATCTGGGCGCGAAGGGAACCTATTACACGGGCGGTGCTGTCACCGCCTGGATTGATGTCGATATTGAGGCAGGAGTTTAATCATGGCTGAGAAGTATTACAGCATTCTGACCAACCGGGGCAAGGAGCTGGAGGCGCAGTCCTCTGCGACCGGGAAGCCCGTCATTATTAAAGATTTTGTGGTGGGCGACGGGAACGGCCAGCCTGTTAAGCCGGAGCCGGCACAGACGAAACTGGTCCGTGAAGTCTATCGCAATGCGATATCGGCGCTGCAGGTTTCGCCAGACCAGGCGAACCAGTTCATTGCTCAGTTGGTATTAGCGGCAGGAGTGGGCGGGTTCGTGGTGAGGGAAGTCGGGCTGCTGACCGATGCAGGGGAACTGTATTCCGTTGCGAACTGTGCGGCCATCGAGAAGCCGGAAAACGGCGTCAGCGTTAACCTGCAATACCGCCTTGCGGTTTCCGAAACTGCGAACATTGAGCTGAAGGTTGCAACCGGCGATGGTCTTTTTCTGCGACAGGATGCAAACCTGAGCGATGTGAAGGATGCCTCTCTGTCACGAAAAAGCCTGGGCCTGAAGGGGGCTGCCGTACTGGACGTGGGGAAAGTTGCCAAGACTGTTGCGGCAGGCGATGACACGCGTATCGTGAATGCTCTGCAGAAAAATAACAACCTGTCTGACCTGCCAGATAAAGTGCTGGCGCGGGACAACCTGCAGCTAAAAACTGCAGCGCTAAAAGATATCGTTACATCAGCGACCGATACGACAGTTGATCGTGTTCCGGTAGTTGGCTGGCAGGGGCTAGGCTCTGCTATTCAAATTCGCATGGGGCAGGTATCACAATTCCTTGCTTATGCGGCTGCAGATTTAAAAGAAGTGCCATCAAATGGTGCGGGATGGCAATCAGCTTATGGTGCATCCCGTCGTGCTCAGATTTTTATGGACACTGCAGGGAAAGTATATTCACGGTTTTCCATCTCGGATGTTGCACTTGATACAAGCACTCCGTGGGCGGTCCACTACACGACATTAAACAAGCCTTCTGCCGGGGATGTGGGAGCGGTTGCCAAAACTGGCGACACCATGTCTGGTCGGCTAATCATGAATGTTGATGGTGATGGGATCTGGTTACAGCCCAAAACCGCAGGTTATGCCAGTTATATTATTTCTAAAGACTCTGCTAATGCTAACCACTGGTATGTGGGGGCAGGTTCTACCACGAACACCAACGTTACATTCCTTAATTACAAGGGGGCAAATAACAGCATCAGTTTAAATTCTGACGGTACCGTTAACCTAAATCCTACCCAGGGAAAATCCGCAATCGTAAATGGCCCGCTTCAGCTTGGTTCGGCTGGCTCTGCGATTTTGAATATCGGTGACAATGATTCAGGTTTGAGGAACTCTGTCGATGGACAGATAGATTTATGGTCAAACAGCGCGATGGTTGGGTACTGGAATAAAACAACTTTTTCATACACTGGGCAAATAATACCAACCAATTACGCAAATTTTGACAGCCGTTATTACACAAAATCACAATCTGATGCCGGGTACATGCCAAAAACAGGAGCTTACACCAAAGCGGAAAGTGACGGTAGATTTCAGCCTAAGGGCAGTTATGGCGCGCCGGACACATCAGGCATCAGCGGCAACGTTCTTTGGTGGAAGAATACAGCAACCGGTGTGATCACAATGATGGGGCAGACAGCCGGAGTAGCAAACAGTGGCAGGGTGACATTTCCGTTTGCCTTTCCTACAAAATGTTTTGGTGTTATCCCAACCCGAAACAATTCGTCAGGGCAAGGTGCGGCAATGCAACCTTATGACGTTAATACTACTGGTTGGAATCTGCGAATTGCAGGTGGTGGTACGGAAACGGTAATGTGGGTCGCAATGGGAAAATGAAATGACAATATATTACAGCGCAACAACAAATGGGTTTTACCCCGAGTTTTTAAAAGAAACTTATAATGAGCGTGACACCTGGCCTGCAGATGCTCTTGCGATATCAGAACGCTGGTATAACTACCTTTTATGTGGGCAGGGGGAGGGTAAAATTATCGCACCAAACAGCTATGGAAAACCTGTATTGATCGAGCAACCGATTGATTGGGTGTCAAAAGCTGAGGAGATGAGACAACATTTACTTTCTGAAGCTTACACCCAGGTTGATGACTGGAAAATAGAGCTGCAGCTAGGAACGATAACCAATGAAGAAAAGGCCAGCCTTGGTGAATGGATGGCCTATATCAAGAAGATTAAAGTAATGGATTTTTCTGCCGTAAGTGACGAGGATAGCTTTAACAGAATAGATTGGCCTGTGAAACCATCAAGCGAATAATCATAGTTACTTGGTAAATGGTTTGAGGACGATATCGTTTTTGGAGAAAACCACGGTATCGTCCGGGATGTTTTTATTAATAAATGCCATTGCACCAATTTTAACATTATTGCCTATTGAAATGTCACCAATTAAACAAACATTAGCGCCAATTTCTACATTATCTCCGATACGACTAAACCCTTCATCTATATCATTCCTTGCTCCGATAGTCACCCCCTGTCGAATGATCGCATTCTTACCTATAACTGTATTACCCCTCATCACAATTCCAGGGAAGTGGACAATTTTCATTCCTGGGCCAATGACAACCTTCGGATTTATATCTGTTGAATAACTTCTGTTGAGATTAATCATTCGGTGTTTGGCAAACTCTCGCATGCCATATTTGTTGGTTTGATAGAGATAACACCAGATTCTAAACCAGAAGTAAAAACGCCGATCCACGCATTTGAAAGCGTGTCGGATGGTTCTTGACCAGCTAAAATCCTTACTACCTTTTTGCACTTCTACTTTTAGACATTTTTTTAATTGTTGATACATCACTAACTCCTTGAGGTTTGTAAATTTCCGGTGTGCTTGACCGGAGAGCTCAATATTTAAGCTCCCTAGAACGACAATTCAGCGGAGGGGCATAAAAAGCCGCGTTTTTATATTATAGTTTTGCAGCCCATTATTGTTACCAGCAAGTTGCTTACGTTGAATTAAGGTTGCAACCTATAATCCCGCGTACGGCGTGCTATGGTGATCATATCCTGTATCTCACCAAGTGTGAATTTTTCTTCTTCATCGCATGGGATTACAACATAGCCGGAACGGATCACATGTTCCAGGTATGAATCGGGATTCATAACTACTTCGCCAGGCATAAGAGGGTGGCAAGCCACCGGCAGGCCGTTTTCGAAATAGATGTTTATCAGTAGGGAAAATGAAAACCGCGACCTGGTGGTGTATGCAAGAACTGGCGATGGTTATTTACTCAGTGTTCATACCAGAGTAATCGTCGGGAATTATGCCCGAACATTGTTGGCTGATCACAAACGGAGTAAAGGGAAAGTGGGAAGCGATCATTTACGATGTGGTGGCGTACATGCACTCTAAAAATTCCTCGTTCAAAACCGCCTTAAATCTGCTCACAGAGGGTTACATCCATGAAATTTACAAAACTCATAATTCGAAGCGACATAGAAACTTAGAAACGAAACGGCGAAGCTTTAGTCAGCCATGACAGACCTCCTGTCTTGCGTGCATACTCAAATGAAACTACTGTATATAAAAACAGTATTTGAGGTATGCAATATGGAATTTATCAGGCCTACAGAACTGCGAGAAATTATCGCTCTCCCGCTTTTCAGTGACTTAGTGCAGTGTGGTTTCCCAAGCCCAGCGGCTGATTACGTTGAACAGCGCATCGATCTCAATGAGTTACTTGTTGCTCACCCGAGCTCAACGTATTTCGTCAAAGCCGCGGGCGATTCTATGATCGAAGCCGGGATCAGCGACGGTGATCTGCTGGTAGTGGACAGCTCTAGGACTGCTGAGCATGGTGACATTGTCATCGCTGCGGTGGAAGGGGAGTTCACTGTTAAACGCCTGCAGCTGCGACCGACCGTGCAACTCAATCCTATGAACAGCGCCTACAGCCCGATTGTTGTAGGCAGCGAAGACACGCTGGACGTTTTCGGCGTCGTGACTTTCATCGTTAAATCTGTGAGCTGAATATGTTTGCTCTCTGTGATGTGAATTCGTTCTACGCATCATGCGAGACTGTATTCAGGCCGGACCTGAGAGGGCGGCCAGTTGTCGTTCTCTCAAATAACGATGGCTGTGTAATCGCACGCAGCGCTGAGGCAAAAGCCGCAGGGATAGCAATGGGTGAGCCTTTCTTCAAGCAAAAGGAGCTTTTCCGGCGCGCTGGCGTTGTTTGCTTCAGCAGCAATTACGAGCTTTACGCTGACATGTCTAACCGGGTAATGACGACGCTGGAAGAAATGAGCCCCCGCGTCGAAATTTACAGTATCGATGAAGCTTTTTGTGATCTGACCGGAGTGCGAAACTGCTGGGACCTGACTGACTTTGGCAAAGAGATCCGCGCAACAGTTCTTAAGCGTACGCACCTGACTGTCGGAGTTGGCATCGCGCAGACGAAAACCCTCGCTAAGCTGGCAAATCACGCCGCCAAGAAATGGCAGAGGCAGACGGGCGGAGTTGTTGATTTGTCCAATATCGATCGCCAGCGCCGATTGCTCGCTATCGTGCCAGTAGAAGACGTATGGGGCGTCGGCAGGCGCATCAGTAAGAAGCTGAATGCGATGGGAATCAAAACGGCTCTGGACCTCTCTGAGCAAAGTACGTGGATTATTCGAAAGCACTTCAATGTCGTCCTGGAGCGAACTGTCCGCGAGCTGCGCGGCGAGCCATGCCTCGATCTGGAGGAGTTTGCACCGGCAAAACAGGAAATCGTATGTAGTCGTTCGTTCGGCGAACGCGTTACTGAGTACGAACAGATGCGCCAGGCCATTTGCAGCTATGCGGCACGTGGCGCCGAAAAGCTTCGCGGCGAGCATCAGTATTGCCGCTTTATCTCTGCGTTCGTGAAAACATCACCCTTTGCCCTGAATGAGCCATATTACGGCAACAGTGCGTCAATGAAACTTCTCACTCCTACACAGGATTCTCGCGACATCATCAACGCCGCAGTCAAGTGCCTGGACAAAATCTGGAAAGACGGACACCGTTACCAGAAAGCTGGCATTATGCTGGGTGACTTTTTCAGCCAGGGCGTGGCCCAGCTAAACTTGTTTGACGAGAATGCTCCGCGGGCCGGTAGCGAAAAATTGATGGAGGTTCTCGATCATCTCAACGCGAAAGACGGGAAAGGAACGCTTTATTTTGCCGGGCAGGGCATACAGCAGCAGTGGCAGATGAAACGGGATATGTTATCTCCAAGATATACTACGAGGTATTCAGACCTAATAAAAGTTAGATGATTCTTTAAACGATATATTCATTCGAACCTAATTATCGGCTATGAGTATTAAGTGTAATGTGTCTATTACTATGCTTTTATAATATAAATAAGCCCCTGCAATTATACAGGGGCTTATGGATATGATGCCGGGTGCCTCCCGGTGAGTCATTGAACTAACCACTCTTGACTCGCTGCTTCAGAAATTCACGATGAGCCGCTTGATATACAAATCATCAGGTTAATTAGCCCTGCCGCTGAGGAGGATTCATCATTAAACCGAATGTAACAGCAATGCTTAGCAAATGATACAATATTTACTGATGTGCCTCATGATTTTCTTTCGCAGTTTTCACGGTCACGGCATTTTCAGATGGTGAAGGTTAAAATATTGATGTTCATTCTCTTACTTTAAGTTTTGAAACAAAGGTTAAGGTTTTATCTTCTGGGCAAATCATTAGAAAAATTGCTGTGGGAGATTCTTCTAAACGTGTAATTGCATGCAGCATCTGATAGAGTCTTTTTTTTAGTTTTTCTGCTCCATCTTTTTCAGACTCCCACTCTAAAACTGCCTGACCCTCTGAACCAATAAATGCATGGGATGGAAGTTTAACGCCTCGGTTTGACTTACTTGAATAGTTTCGGTCATGCAAGAGACCCAAGATAAGAGGGTTGATATTATTATCTGAGAATGGGGCTTCAATAACTATTAATACTGTGTAATGTAGGATTTTCATGGAAGCCTTATGGTTGCTTCAGCAATAAATTCATATTGCCGTGGTGTTGGATGTACATGTCTTAATTATAAATGTTTGTGTGGGGGTAAAAAAAAGCCTGCGTTAAGCAGGCTATAATAATTAAACGTAGTTATAATAATGATTTCATGAATGTTGGCGTTGAATCCCTAGCGTCAAAGATACTTCTGCGCCGCATATAATATTTCCTGAGAGGTAAGCTCTCGATCTGATGCTACATAGACCACTTCATGGTCACCTGTTAAAGAGGGAAAACCTGCTGACATTATCTGAAGGTTTATCACTTCTCCATTAGGATATTCTTCAAGTATTGATGTCACACCTTTAAGAACAGTGATAACTTTACTTGGCTTACCATTAAAAAAAATGATTACTTTTTTCATATATCACCATGTATTTTGAGGGTTTTTAGCCCCTGCAGGTGTTCGAAAGGGTTCTGTTTGTTCATTTTTTTGCCGCTTTCGAAATTAAAACAAGCATTATACTGCCTTAACGTGTACTGTAACGGTCCATTTGAACTGGAGAAGTCTATGTCTGCACGTAAAAACACTCAATTCCGCCGAAATTATTTAGTAAAATGCCCTTGTCCAATCTGCTCGAAAGATTCCGAGCACAGTTACAATCGTGTACAAAAGGGAGCTCAGTTGGTGTGCCCATACTGCTGCGCTTTGTTCAAATCTACCCAGCGCTTCTAAAAAACATTAATACATCAAATAAGAAGTGATGCTTTTGGAGGCTACCTAACCTCTTACGCACTTTAGTATTTTATAAGCAGTTAGCTTCTGCTTTGAGACTGTTCATGCAGCAGTCCTGCATTTCATCACATCGGTCAGCAAACTTGATAGTAACTAAATATGCTGGCCTGTTGTAATGATGTAAATAGCTTAATAATCACCTTCTACTGATAAAGTTTTTCTGACTTAAATAAGCTATTTTGAAATTATCTATCGCATAGCGTTACATTTGCAGCGGTTGGACCTTTAGTTCCAGCTATAATAGCAAATTTGACTTTTTGACCTTCAAATAGAGTATTAAATGTTTCTCCCTGCAGAGAAGAAGTGTGAACCAGAACATCTTTACTGCCATCAAGTGGGGAGATAAAGCCAAATCCCTTATCGTCGTTAAACCACTTAACAAGACCTATAACTTTAGATGGCATAAAACCTCCATTTGAACATTTTCAAACTAACAAGCATATGATAAGGAACGTATTATGGTATACGTATGGACTCAAGAGGAGGGGATATCAGAGATAACACCTGGTTATGAGGACGGCTTTTGGAAAAGTTAGATTCATCATCGCAACAAATCAGCCAAACCATTAATGCACGTGTTGAATGATTAAGCAAATTTTATTTTAGCCTTCCAGAAGGCTAATGAAATAGGATTGGCTATTATTAACTAATCCTGTATAGTCAAATCTGGATTATCCTTAGGAAAATATTTGTCTCGTAAAATGACAGGAATTGTCAAAACTTTTGACTTCAAGAGCGGAAAGGGATTGATTATCCCATCAGATGGCAGAAAAGATGTTTTTTTACATGTTTCTGCATTAAGTAAGAGTGAAAGCCAAACGTTAAAACCTGGTGTTCGTGTTGAATTCTATCGTATAAATGGACTTAGTGGTCCGATGGCTGCAAATATATTTCTTTCTTAAAATATGATAATATTGAACCAAATATAAAGTGCGCATAAAAAGTACTGTAAATTATATATCTGTTTGTTCTATCAATTTTCTCCCCTGATTTTTTACATTTCCAACATCACGGGCCACTGCATGCCAGATAAACATCTCAGCTGGCACAGTGCCGTCAGATGCAATCTCTTCAGCTTCTTTTCCGCCTATGTCCTGGCGCATCCATTCACGGGCCGCTTCAGGTGACAAGACCAGTGGCCGGCGGTCGTGAATGTCGACTAGACCTTTATCAGCTGCAGACGTCACGATGAGAAAACCCTCTGCTTCGTCACCACGTTCGAACGGCGTGCTTCCAATCGCCGCCATGAAGATGGGCTGGCCGTCGGCCCGATGAATGAAGTAAGGCTGTTTCTTGTCTCCTTCCTTATTCCATTCGAACCAGCCATCAGCAAAGCAGATTGCCCGGCCATGCTGCCATAGAGACTTGAACATTCTGCTGGTGGCCGCCGTTTCGACGCGCGCATTAATCAGGGGCGCTTTATCCCACCATCCCGGGGCATAACCCCAGAATACAGGATCAAGCTGTAACTGCTCGTCGCGTTCGCTCAGCAGCAGCACTTTGGTACCAGGCGCCACGTTGTACCGGCCAATAGGTTCCGGATCATACGCAATGTCACGATCGGCTTCATCGGCCAGGTATGCCAGATATTCTTCACGGGTTTGGGCTTGTGCAAAACGTCCACACATAGAAACCTCCAGTCGGATGTCAGACTGAAAGTATAGGGCAGGGAGAAAAATCAGCGCGCTGGTTAAGTCTTACAAACGGATTCGTGGCGGTTATGCTGATCAGGTAGAGAGGGTGTAAAGCGGTGTGTTAAGAAACGGGAAGGAGCTACGTAAAAGCGTGAATTTTGGGGGCAAATTTGGGGGCAAAATCGTGCTGGGGGCATGATTTGGGGCGATAAAATGACCTTTATTGTCCGATAATGTCTGTACTGTAATTCTTGTAAACTGCTGATAAATATATAACTTATTGTTTTAATGTTGATTGTATTTTTAGCTAAGCAGTCTAACGCTGATTATGTTGCTGTGGGGATAAACATTGAGTAAACCGGGGAAAAGCAACCCCCTTTCCGGGCGGAAAGGGGGGAGGGGAAGTTACTTCAGCTCGTCGACCATGGTAATGGCGCGGCCAATGTAGTTCGCCGGAGTCATCGCTTTCAGGCGCGTTTTCTCTTCTTCTGGCAGGGCCAGGTCGTCGATAAACTGCTTCATCCCTTCGGCGTCAACGCGCTTGCCGCGGGTCAGCTCTTTCAGTTTTTCATACGGTTTTTCGATACCGTAACGACGCATCACGGTCTGAATCGGCTCTGCCAGAACTTCCCAGTTGTGATCCAGCTCGTCCAGCAGACGATCGCGGTTCACCTCCAGTTTGCTCACGCCTTTCAGGGTGGACTGGTAAGCGATCAGCGCGTAGCCAATGCCCACGCCCAGGTTACGCAGCACGGTGGAGTCGGTCAGGTCGCGCTGCCAGCGGGATACCGGCAGTTTGCTTGCCATATGCTGCAGCACGGCATTTGCCAGACCCAGGTTGCCTTCAGAGTTTTCGAAGTCGATTGGGTTCACTTTGTGCGGCATGGTTGACGAGCCGATCTCACCGGCGATGGTTTTCTGTTTGAAGTGGTTCAGCGCGACGTAGCCCCACACGTCACGATCGAAATCGATCAGAATGGTGTTGAAGCGCGCGATGCAGTCAAACAGCTCCGCAATATAGTCATGCGGCTCAATCTGGGTGGTGTACGGGTTCCACTGAATGCCCAGCGAAGTCACGAACTCTTCGCTGAACTGATGCCAGTCAACTTCGGGGTACGCGGCGATGTGGGCGTTATAGTTACCGACCGCACCGTTGATTTTGCCGAGGATCTCAACCTGCTCCAGCTGGCGGTACTGGCGCTCCATACGGTACGCCACGTTCGCCATCTCTTTACCCATCGTGGATGGGGTGGCTGGCTGACCGTGGGTACGGGAAAGCAGCGGGATATCGCGGTATTCCAAGGACAGCGCTTTCACCGCGTCGATGATTTTACGCCAGTAAGGCAGCACCACGTCTTTGCGTGCGGTGGAGAGCATCAGGGCGTGCGACAGGTTGTTGATGTCTTCAGAGGTACAGGCGAAGTGAATGAACTCGGACACCGCATGCAGCGCAGGAACGCTTTCCACTTTCTCTTTCAGGAAATACTCAACCGCTTTTACGTCATGGTTGGTGGTGCGCTCAATGGTTTTAATGCGCGCAGCATCTTCTTCGTTGAAGTCGGCAACGATTTTATCGAGGTAATCGTTTGCCTGGGCGTCAAAAGCAGGAACTTCCTTGATTGCTGCCTGGGCGGCCAGCTTTTGCAGCCAGCGTACTTCAACCTGAACACGGAACTTCAGCAAACCATATTCGCTGAAGATCCCGCGCAGCGCGCTGACTTTATCGCCGTAGCGTCCATCGACAGGGGATACGGCGGTCAGTGAGGATAATTCCATAATTCGCAACTCCGGGAGGTTAACAATGAGCAAGAATTTGTTTTGCCTGAGTGGTCAGGCGATTACGAGAAAACATTAACTGCAGGCGGCCACCGCCAACCTGATGCCACAGCACGGCGGCACGGATCCCTGCCAGCAGAGAAGCACGTACCTTTGCCTGTACCTGTGGGCTTTGCAGCACAGCAGGGGAGCCGGTGACCTGAATACGCGGGCCCAGCGGGCTGATGACGTCAACATAAATGCCGGCCATGGCGCTCAGCAGCGTTTCGGACTGCAGGTCAAAATGGTCGAGCTGACGCTGTAGCCCAGCAATGCGATCGCCCAGGGTGTTGAGCGCGCCTTTCGCCGCGCTCAGCTTACGTTCCAGCACCATCAGGCTTAGCGTGTAGCGGGTCAGCTCTGCGTTTAACCCCTGACGGCTACTGGCGTTGAGCACGCCAAGCAGGGTTTCAAGACCGAGACGAAGATTGGTTTCACTGCCGCCGAACACACCCAGGGTTGAGCCGGGGTTGAGGTCGATAACGCTGTTGAGTGAAACGTGCAGGGCATCAGCGTCGCAGTGACCCTGATGTGCCAGCTGTTGCACCAGACGGGCTGACTGGCAAATTCCTGCCAGTGCCAGGGTGATGTCATAGTAATTCTTCGCCACACGGTCTCCTTTATGTGTGCAATCGTGTTAAACAGCGGGCAGCGGCAGGCGCTGTTCAATGATCCCGCCGCCCAGGCAGATTTCACCGCTGTAGAAGACAGCAGACTGACCCGGGGTGACGGCGGCGACAGGCTCGTCGAAACGCACGTCGATGCGATCGTCATCGAGCGCGGTAATGGTGCAAGGAATGTCAGTCTGACGGTAACGTGTTTTCACCGTGCAGCGCAGCGTGCCTTTTAGCGGCTCACGATCGACCCAGTGCAGCTGCTGCGCGATAAGGCCAACGGACATCAGACGCGGATGGTCGTGACCCTGAGCAACAACCAGAATATTGTTTTCGACATCTTTGTCGACGACGTACCACGGATCTTCGCTACCTTCTTTGGTCCCGCCGATACCCAGACCTTTACGCTGGCCTAAGGTGTGGTACATCAGCCCCTGATGCTGGCCAATCTCTTCGCCGTCGACGGTAACAATTTTACCCGGCTGTGCGGGCAGGTAACGACCCAGGAAATCGCGGAATTTGCGTTCGCCGATGAAGCAGATACCGGTAGAGTCTTTCTTCTTCGCGGTGATAAGGTCCAGCTCTTCAGCAATTTTACGCACCTGCGGCTTTTCCAGCTCGCCGACCGGGAACAGGCTCTGGGCGATTTGCTCGTGGCTCAGCGTATAGAGGAAATAGCTTTGATCTTTGTTGCCATCCAGGCCGCGCAGCAGCTGGCTTTTGCCATTCACATCTGCACGACGCACGTAGTGACCGGTCGCAATAAAGTCTGCGCCCAGATCTTCCGCGGCGAATTCCAGGAAGGCTTTAAATTTGATCTCTTTGTTGCACAGAATATCCGGGTTTGGCGTGCGGCCGGCTTTGTACTCTTCAAGGAACAGTTCAAAAACGTTGTCCCAGTATTCTGCGGCAAAGTTAACGGTGTGCAGTTCAATGCCGAGCTTATCGCACACGGCCTGCGCGTCGGCAAGATCCGCTGCGGCAGTGCAATATTCCTCGCCATCATCTTCCTCCCAGTTCTTCATGAACAGGCCCTCCACCTTATAGCCCTGTTGCTGTAACAGGTAGGCGGAAACGGAGGAATCGACACCGCCGGACATGCCGACGATTACTTTTTTCTGGCTGTTATCTGACATGGAATACTCACGACATTGAACTTCAAGGCGGCGTATTCTATCACGCCCCCCCACCGTTGACACCCTCTGTAAACGGCCAGTTAAATGCGCCGATGACATCGAGCGGTAAGCGCCCGGCAGATTGCCAGCAGCGAATGCTTTCCGCAACCAGCGGCGAGCGCAGGTTTGGCGCGTTCAGGATCTCGTCAGCGGTGACCCACAGGCAGCGGTCGATATCGTCATCCTGTGGCGCTGTGGCGCACGTTTCGCTAAGCTCAACGGCAAATAAAAAGCGCAGGAACGGGGTGCTGTCGGGTGCAATCCACTGGTGCATACGGATGAAGTGCTGGGGCTCAGCGTGAATCCCGGTCTCTTCCCACAGCTCGCGTTTCGCTGCCTGCAGTAAGGTCTCATTGGCTTCAAGGTGCCCGGCAGGCTGGTTCCACAGCGCTTTGCCATTAATGCTCTCTTCAACCACAAGGAATTTACCCTGGGCGTGGACCACGCAGGCTACCGTGACATGAGGTTTAAACATAGTAACTCCTTAAGAGGTAACGTCCCGCCACTCGCCGTTTGCCAGCGTTTCCAGGGTGTAATTGCCCATGGCATAGCGAATCAGACGCAGGGTAGGGAAGCCGACGTGTGCGGTCATGCGCCGAACCTGACGGTTGCGGCCTTCATAAAGGGTGATTTTGAGCCAGCTTGTCGGAATCGATTTGCGCTCACGGATGGGCGGGTTGCGCGGCCACAGCCACTCCGGTTCATTCACGCGTTCAATACCTGCCGGCAGGGTTGGACCGTCGTTTAAGGTCACGCCGTTGCGCAGCTTAGCCAGCGTCTCTTCATCCGGCTCGCCTTCAACTTGTACAAAGTATATTTTGCCGGTACGTTTGCCCGGCTGCGTGAGCTTCGCCTGCAAAGCACCGTCGTTGGTTAAGACCAACAGTCCCTCGCTGTCGCGGTCCAGTCGCCCGGCCGCATAAACGCCCTGAACGGGGATATAATCTTTCAGCGTGCTGCGCCCGGCTTCATCGGTGAACTGCGGCAATACATCGTAGGGTTTATTAAACAGAATCACCCGCGTCGGCTGGGTTTCTTTCGGTCTTCTGGTGGCTTGTCGCGAGCTGAATCGCTCAACCCGGTGTTTTGTAAAAGAAGTTTTCTTCATGGTATTTTCAGGCGTTATCAATTGCCGCATTATAGCCTAATAACGAAGACCTTTCATGGCGCAGGACAATCAGGTACTATCGAAGGGCTCATTACAATTTATTAACATAAGATCAGTAACAACCAGAAGCGCTCGAAGGAGAGGTTAATGGAAAGCAAAGTAGTTGTTCCGGCGGAAGGTAAAAAGATCACCCTGCAAAACGGCAAGATTAACGTTCCTCACAATCCGATTATCCCGTTCATCGAAGGTGACGGTATCGGTGTAGACGTTACCCCGGCAATGCTGAAAGTGGTTGATGCCGCTGTTGAGAAAGCCTACAAAGGCGAGCGTAAAATTTCCTGGATGGAAATTTACACCGGTGAGAAATCTACTCAAGTTTATGGCCAGGACGTCTGGCTGCCAGCAGAAACGCTGGACCTGATCCGCGACTACCGCGTTGCTATTAAAGGCCCACTGACGACGCCAGTTGGCGGCGGTATCCGTTCCCTGAACGTGGCACTGCGTCAGGAGCTGGACCTGTACGTGTGTCTGCGTCCGGTTCGTTACTATCAGGGCACCCCAAGCCCGGTTAAGCACCCTGAACTGACCGATATGGTTATCTTCCGCGAAAACTCAGAAGACATCTACGCGGGTATCGAATGGAAAGCTGACTCTGCTGACGCAGAAAAAGTGATTAAATTCCTGCGCGAAGAGATGGGCGTGAAGAAAATTCGCTTCCCTGAACATTGCGGCATCGGCATTAAGCCGTGCTCCGAAGAAGGGACCAAGCGTCTGGTACGTGCGGCGATCGAATATGCGATCACCAACGACCGCGATTCTGTGACCCTGGTTCACAAAGGCAACATCATGAAGTTCACCGAAGGCGCGTTCAAAGACTGGGGCTACCAGTTGGCGACCGAAGAGTTCGGCGGCGAGCTGATCGACGGCGGCCCATGGCAGAAAATTAAGAACCCGAACACCGGCAAAGAGATCATCATTAAAGATGTGATCGCCGATGCGTTCCTGCAGCAGATCCTGCTGCGTCCTGCGGAATACGACGTCATTGCTTGTATGAACCTGAACGGTGACTACATCTCTGACGCCCTGGCCGCTCAGGTTGGCGGTATCGGTATCGCCCCTGGCGCGAACATCGGTGACGAATGCGCGCTGTTCGAAGCGACCCACGGCACTGCGCCAAAATACGCAGGCCAGGACAAAGTGAACCCAGGCTCAATCATCCTGTCCGCAGAGATGATGCTGCGCCATATGGAATGGTTCGAAGCCGCAGACCTGATCGTTAAAGGTATGGAAGGCGCGATCAACGCGAAAACCGTCACCTATGACTTCGAACGTCTGATGGAAGGCGCTAAGCTGCTGAAATGTTCAGAGTTTGGCGACGCGATTATCGCGAACATGTAATCCAGATTCTGGGTTAAATGAGAACGGGAGCCTGAGGGTTCCCGTTTTTTATTTACTAAAGAATTTCTTCCCCAAAACTCCCTCCAAAAACTGGCTATAAAACATCCTTTTCAAACGGCTATGACAGTCCAGTCTTTTCACCTGTCATCATGGTATTTTGCCGTCTGCTGAGGTGATTTGTGGCCGAGTAATTTTTGCGTATCAACCCCCTGAGCCTCATACAATCTTTCTGAAAGCGAACGTTGTTCATGAAACCTAGGTGCAGTTTCCTTTCCCCATTCGATGCCGCATTTATTCCGGGCTTTTTTAAAAGATGTCGTAAGGCTACTCGATGAAACGCTGTTTTCTCTGGCTGCCTGAGATGTCGAGTGGCAAAACTGAACAAGGTATTTGCTTATCACTGCATCTCGGCATGGCGTTATTGTTTCAGTCCTGATGAATGATGATTACCGAGGGCTCTATAGCGTCACCGTCGACAGTCACCGCCTGCGCAAGAGCAAGCTGCAAATGGCTAACGAGCTAAATGCAAAACACCCTGACTGGACGCTCATCACCTGCCTTCGCCGCATAGACACTTGGTTAAGTCTTGCAGAATCGATCCTGTACGCTCTACTTTGCGAAGCGTTTGGCACAAATAGTGACAGATTTAAGTTGCAGAGTGAGCAAGAAAATGCTTAAGTTGTATTAGTCTCTGGACAGTAAAGCGTACTGAGCAACAAAACATAAACCCGCCATCAGAGCGGGTTTTTGGTAATATAGCCTTCTCATAACTGGAGGCTATATGTGGAAAGGCATACCTTTTAAACTATCAGAATTTGAAATATATCAATCATCTAACATTGTCATAAGCAAATTACCTCACATCATAATTGATTCATCATACGCTTGGGTAAGTCCATTACTATCGGTATTGGGTGCCTTGGTTGGCGGTGCTATTCCTGCCTATGTTGCAATTAAAGCTATACGTGCAAATAAAGAACAAATGCTTCATCAGCAGATGATAATCAATAGACAAGATTTTATTGATAAACTTAGACTTAAGATTTCAATTTTTACGGCAGACGTAGCTAAATTGTCATTGTTCCTGAATGATGAATTTACAGAGAAAGATATAAAGTTTAAGGATGCTTCTGAGCCGCTCCGTAAAAAATTTCTTGATATTATACATGCTCTAGATCGTGAATATAATTATGTGGAACTAATGATTGGTGGAGAACCAAGGTTTCAAAAAATCCTAAAACTGATGGATGAAATAGTTGAAGGGATTTCAAATATTTTACACGAATCTGCTAACTTTGATGTTTTTCATATTTCTGACAAGCTTACTCAGGAAACGATAAGATGTATTGAGCACGAGTGGCAATTAGTCACGTCAGTTAAATAACTAGTTAACAAAATGATAGATCACCAATTGGTGGCCTTTTTTATTCCCCTCGTTCTGAGAGGACTCATAGCAATAAAAGGGTGCTAAATGTTTCTGGCACTAGACGCGAACTGCAGAGTAATAGAAACGACGTGTGGTTGGGCTGTGATTAACGTTGCACTAAGACCAGAGCAGGGAGATACACTACTGTTAAGAATGGATAACAGGAACGAGTTTGCAAAGCTTTACGGGGCGGCATTGATAACTGAAGAGGGTGAAGCGATAGAAAGCGATGCGCTGGATGACGTGGAGGTTTTTGGCGTGTTAACGCATAGTCTTAACCTAGTGGGTAACGATGATTGCCCGGCAATTTAAAGCAGCGTTCAACCATCATTTCACAAGCGTTTCGCCATCATAATTTTACGGAAACAAAAATCATCCGTAAGAGGCTGGTTTTCAATTTATTTTTGGTCGGCAAGTGAGGATTTGAACCTCCGACACCCCATGACTCCTATCTTGAGGCCTAAAAAACGCTCTGCGTCGGGCTTTTGGCTCTTTTGATTGTATGAAATTTATGCAACACATGCACATTCTACATCAATGAGTTAAGCTATGTTTGACCATAATAATGAGGGGCAGTATGTGGATCAGAAACTTAAAACAATCTATGAGCATATGATTCAATTAGGATGTGGATCATTAATGCACGCCAATTTTTTGGGGCATTTCTACGATATGGTTAGTGACCATTGGAATCAACTAGCGGTGCTTCAAGCTGCACATGCTGGCGAAATTTTTATGAAAGCAAGACTTGCACAAGAGCATCCTCTACTAATTTTTGAGAAAATTCCAAAATCAACAAACAGACATGTTGACAGCAATGGTTTGTTAAATTTCGAAAGTTTACTCCAAGATGGTAGAACTATTGATTATTCTGAGTTACCTGAAAAAGTATGGGCAGCAACAGGTTTGAGATTTACAGCAGAACAACTTCAGATCTATAAGGAGTTCGGGTATCTTCGTAACAAAATACAGCATTTTGCATCGCCTAATGAAGATATTCAAAGTCAGATAACAAACTACATCTATGGTTTCATAGACCCGTTCATAAATTCTCAGTGGGGACTATTTGCTGTTGATTTTTGTGATGACTCTGAGCCATATGAAAATCTCGTGCCTGTCTTAGCTGACAGGAATGTTGAATTTCTCATTCCTCCTGGCTTAGGTGGTGATGTAATGTCTTTAATTAATGAAGGAACGCCTGCATATATCAGGAGAATGAAAAAGCAGGCGGTGGATCGAGGCTATATCAGTATCTAATTATTGGAGTGACCACACAAGCGTTGAAAAGTTCTGTTTCAGTGGTGAGGCCTTTTTGAAGGCCTCCAGACTGATAACACCAATATTACTATTAAAATAGTGGCAAATCATTTTTGATAAGCAATGAAGTTTAAATAGCATGAGGAATGTTTATGTTAACGCCAATCCAGGAATCAATCCTTGTTTTATCGGCGATGAAAAATAATTTTGAATGTGTTTTGAAAGTATTTAAACGTTATATTCATGATGAGGATTTAAAGTTCTCTCTGCAAATGAAGATGATTGTTGATTTATCCTCTTTTACTGAGGAATGGGCAAGGCTTGGCCCCCTCTGTAAATCCGAACCACAGATGGTTGAAACACTAAAAATTTGCAAGCCTGCAATAACTCGTTTGAAATCATGGGGAGGGATAAGAGATTTTAGGAATAAAGTTTTAGCCCATGGTTTTAGAGAGGAATTGAGATGTAATGAAGGTAGAACTATTTATAAGCCAGTTGATTTTGAAAAGTGGTATTTTAAGGCGGACGTTCCAAATAATTATGCTGAAATACTTTTAATATATGAAATGGCTTGTTTTTGCATGGCGATAGTTATTAACCGTCATGGAAGTGCAACTGATGGGTTAGATGTGATATATGAACAAAAAGTTGAGAGTAAAGGGATCGATACAGCAGAAGAGTTTGATAAAGAAATGGAGTTATTTATGGATCATATTTCGGCTTTAGATTCAGCTATGCCCGAAAAATGGGAAGGTTATAGGAAACTTGTTGATATAGTACGTGGGCAGTGAAATTTAGTGATGGAGTTTGTAACAATTACCTTGCATTATAAAGATGAAGTTCATTTTTATAAAACTCATTTTTATTCAGGTACATGCCATGGTTTTAATCAAACCGTTCGCCTACGCCTTCACTTCTGCATCTGAGAATATCTATTACACCCGCTTAGTCAGTTCAGCCAGAGATGATATCTCTGGCTGAACCACGGGACCTGATTCACATTGACAGCGTTTACTCAAACTGAAGAAAGGTTTGCCCTTTGTGCTGAGTAATCAGCAAAGTAGGATTTTCTTCGCACCCTTCGCAAGTGAAATAAATTTTCAATCCATCCCTTCTGGCTGATGGGTTACCTTCCATCGAACGATTGATAGTCACATCGTTTCCATCTACGACCACATGGTTACCTTCTCGTGCATCTTCTGCACGATCAAAAATTTCGTATTTGTATTGATGCAGATAAGTACCCTTGCAATGAGGGCAGCAAAGGAGGTGCTCAAAAGAAGTGCTTAGAAGGAGATCGCGAGTCATTTCATTCCCCAAAACTAAAAACAAAGATAGTGGTATCAGCAAGTTAGCACATTGCGTTAATGTCGTAAAATGAAACAAAGATAGTTGATAATTATCTTTAAAAGCATTAGCTTAAGCAGAGCCTAAACATGTAATGCTGCGTCATATGGAATGGTTCGAAGCCGCAGACCTGATCGTTAAAGGTATGGAAGGCGCGATCAACGCGAAAACCGTAACTTACGATTTCGAACGTCTGATGGAAGGCGCTAAGCTGCTGAAATGTTCAGAGTTTGGCGACGCGATTATCGCGAACATGTAATCCAGATTCTGGGTTATACCGGAACGGGAGCCTGAGGGTTCCTGTTTTTTTTGCCTCTGCCTGCGGGAGACAGCACGATGTTAGCCACGGTTCTTATCACGGTTGTTGCGTTAATTCATCTCTATATCCTTGTGCTGGAAATGTTCCTGTGGAACACCAAAACCGGGCACAAGGCCTTTAATCTGCGTCCCGACTTTGCGCGCGATACCCGCGTGCTGGCCGCGAATCAGGGGCTGTATAACGGTTTTCTGGCGGCAGGTCTGCTCTGGAGCCTCTGGCTCGGCGAAAAGGGCATTCAGGTGGCCATCTTCTTCCTGACCTGCGTGATAATTGCCGGTGTATTTGGTGCAGTGACCGCCAGCCGAAAAATTTTGTATGTGCAGGCTTTGCCCGCGTTCGCAGCGCTGCTTGCGTTGTTCATCTGAAGCAATGCTTTGGTTGAGCCAGGGCGTCCGATATACTCATGACTTGACCCATACAGGTTTGAGAAGAGACTGCGATGAACAACGATATCCCACTGAAATATTATGACATTGCCGATGAGTACGCGACGGAAGCCGCAGAGCAGGTCGGTGAGTCAGAGCGCGACGCGCTGGCACATTATTTCCAGCTGCTGCTCACCCGTTTAGCGAATAATGAGGAAATTAGCGAGGAAGCCCAGCAGGAGATGGCCGCGGAGGCCGGAATCCGCGCTGCCCGCATTGATGATATTGCGAACTTCCTCAATCAATGGGGCAATGAATAACCTGCCTTAAAAACCATTATGCTGATGCTTTGCCAGACAGCTCAGCATCACGCTATCGGACCACATGCATTTTTTCCGCAGAATATGCGAAGCGGGAGTGTCAATAAACAGCGCGAAAATAACGATCAGAAAAAAGAGTACCACTGGGAAAAGTAAGGATAATTTCACGTTTTTAACCAAAATAAGAGTGTGCTTCAGGGTAATCTACCGTCTGATTGTGACGACTATATGTTTTTGCGAATAAAATGGATACGCCCGGGCAGAAAAAATACGGGCGCGCCAGGCTTTGGGTTACGCCGCGACGCCGGTAAGCCGCTTCGCCAGTTCGCTCCGGGTGAGTGACTTAGAAAAATACCAGCCCTGAATCAGCGCATCGGGATATCTGTCAGCAATAAAGCGATACTGTATTTCATTCTCCACTCCCTCAAAAACCAGGGTCTTATTCAATCTTGCAAGTGCATCGCTAAAGATAACAAATATGTTTTGCTTATAATGCTCATTGATGCCATCCACCAGCGACTTATCGATTTTGATTTCATCATATTCAAGCAGTGACAGCCTGGCGAGGTTTGAATTTTGCACGCCAAAATCATCGATTGATATTTTTACGCCAAGAGATTTCAGCTCCCGACAGAATCCCTCGAGGATATCTGCAGCGGAAATGGCCTTCTCAGAAAGCTCAACCTTTATCAGGGTAAGGGGAAGGTGATGGGCTAAACAGACACGGCGCAAAACGTTAATGAATTGTCCATCTTCAATTTCCTTCCGCCCGACGTTGATTGAGACAATCAGCTGATGCTTAATCGCAAGCGGGGCAATTTCAGAAAGGGATTTTTCAATAATGTTATTATAATATTTTTTATACAGACCGATTTTCTTAATTAACGGAATGAAAAGCTCCGGAGAGACGTCTCCGTGCTTTGGATCGCGCCATCTCGACAGCACTTCTACGCCTACTATTTTTTGATCGTGAATGCGAATAATAGGCTGGTAGTTAACGCAGATGGTATTCGTAATGACGGCCTTGATCAGCGTGCGCTCCAGCGAAAAGCGGTCTTCATAGATACGGAAGACAAATAGCGTTATCGCAGCCCAGATACAATAGAGAATGATCGCGAGGAGCGTAAAGATAAACGGGGGTAGCGAGGCCAGTCCAGCGTCGTGATGCTTCACAATGACACACAAGTCCCAGATGGGGCTGCACTGCGTCAGGGTCAGGGTAAACAACCTCGAATGCAGCCAGCTCTGCTGCTTTAACTGAGGAGTGGTTGAAAAAAATGTTCTGCCGAAGTCTTTGGTGGTGGTACTCAGAGAATAGCTTGCTGTAACCGGGGTGAACTTATCGTAAGCATAGCGGGAGGTGAAGATAATAATATTATTATAAATTGCCGCATTGCCTGTGAAAAAATCTTTTCTGGAAAACTGCGCCAGGAGAAAGCCCCTGGGCGTTTTATGCAGCTCTGCAGGAAGTGCAACGGGCGTCGCGAGTTTACCCCAAAAAGCGGTACAGACAATTTTCCCCTTCTCAATAAAACCGATATCGCCGAAATAGAGGCTATTAAGCTTTATTTGTCTGTAGCTATCAAGGCTGCTTTTATCACACCCCTGGGTTGTAATACTTTTAAGGGCCAGCGCCACGCTTTGTGACAAATCTTCTGAATAATGTAAAAGGGTGCGCGATATCTCGAGCTGTTTGCTCTTCTGCTGACCCACGATAACCGCATTGACCGCATAAAGAGACAGGAGGACCAGAAGCGTTGAAACGATAGCAACGGCAATGAGTTTTTTCATTTTCCAGTTATCCTGTCCGCTCCCTGATTTCACAAATCTTAACACAGCCAGGGCAAGGTACAAGCCTGATAGTCACGGCAGGTGAGTACATTCAGCAGGATGAACTCATACGAAAGCATCAGTTTTTTAAGACAAATCTCAGCTAAGCTTTTTTCATTGTTATAGCAACGCCGGGTTAGCCTCAGGCTCTTCTTTCAGAACATCCATGCTTGTTTTTTCTATTAAGGAAAACATCGTGCGCAACGTGACGATCCCCATTCTTAGTGCCCTGTTTCTCTTTTTGAGCGGCATACTGATCGTTAACTGGCAGCTATGGCAGATGGCGAAACTTAATAATATTCATACCGCCACCGTAAGCACCCAAAAAATAGAAAACATTCTTGCTGAAGCCACCAGCGCGGCCAACACGGCAAAGCGCGTTGCGGCTCAAGGGTGTACCAGCAGCGGACAGCTGGCGTTGGGAACAGAAGCGGCGCTTAAGCCGCATTTGCGCGCCATCATGATCCAGCAGCAGGGTAAAATCATCTGTACTTCCCTTCCCGGAAATGGCGTATTGATTGTTCACCCGGAGACGCTACCTGACGAAAAATTGATGCTGTTACCCGGTAATCGACTAGTGAACGGTATGCCGGTGCTCCTGTTCCAGATGCCCATCGCGGGCGGGCGCGTCATCGTCAGCGTCAGTGAGGCACATTTGCAGGACGTTATTGCGAACGCGTCAAACAGCGTTGACCTGGGGCTCGTTGTCGGTGAAAGAATGCTTGCGCGCGACGGTAATGTCATCGGCTGGAAAGCGGCCTCGTGGGCAGGGGCGCTAACGGCATCAACGCTATTCCCCTTTAGCCTGGCCTGGCAACCCCCTGCCTTTTTTAGCCTGACCAGACTGCTGCACCAGGGATGGAGCCTGATACTCCTTATTCTCACGTTATCCATAGCGGTGGGCATTTTGATCCAGCGTTACAAGGGGAAAAGCACCTCATTTGAAGACGATCTGCGTAAGGCCATTATGCAGGGGGAGATCGTTCCTTATTATCAACCGATCGTGAACGGTGATACCGGCGGGTTGTATGGCGTTGAAGTACTTGCAAGATGGAAGCATCCAAAATCAGGCTTTATTCCGCCGGATGTTTTTATTCCGATTGCCGAACGTAGCGGTTTAATTATTCCGCTGACCAAAGGGTTAATGGCGAAAGTGGTCACTCAGCTTAAGCCGCTTTTGCCTAAGCTACCGGATGGGTTTCATATCGGGGTAAACATCAGCGCCAGACACATCAATGCCCCTTCGTTTATTGGTGACTGCCGCGTATTCGGGAAAGGGTTTCAGGGTAAAGAAGTTAAGCTGGTTCTTGAGGTAACCGAACGTGAACCGTTGATCGATAATCCTCATCTGGTGAAAAACCTCAACACGCTTCATAACGCCGGTTTTGTCATCGCGCTGGATGACTTTGGTACGGGCTATTCCGGGCTGTCGTGCCTTAATGCGCTTGCCATTGACTATATTAAAATCGATAAGAGCTTTGTGAACCGGGTTTCAGAGGAGAAGGATTCAACGATCCTGCTGGACTGCGTCATAGACCTGGCGAAAAAACTTTCGTTGCGCATTGTAGCTGAAGGCGTAGAAACGAAAGAGCAGCTGGAGTATCTCAACCGTAATGAGATTACCCTGTTGCAGGGTTATTATTTTGGTAAACCCGTCTCCTATATAGACTTTATTAAAGTCATTTTATCTAAGCCCAGGGAGACGGTAAGTTTGTAAAACGAAATTAAGACGAGCTTCTGTTGTATGCTTAAGTGCAATTCATTTTCCTCTTATCCTGAGCTTTGTTACAGTGACAAGAGTTGTCAGCCAGGGATGTCAGGCGTGATAAGGTGGAATAGCTCGTGCATGTGAAAAATACTTTTTACACAACAACCATTACCGTCATCATTGTCTCATTGATCATCTCGCTGTCGCTTGCCGTCCAAATTGCCACGTCCAGGCAGCAGTCAATCCAGCAAATTAATACCAGCGTCGCTAACCTGAGCCATACCCTTGATGTCTACACTGAGGGGATCATGCGCCAGAGTGAAATGTTAATTACTACCGTTTCCGACATAATCGAAATTTATGGCATGACCCCGCAGCAGGCGGCCCATATTCAGCGAATGATAAATAATCAGGATAATCTTCTTACCCAGATTAATAATGTGGTTGTTTACGATGCGCAGGGCGATATCTTTACCGCATTGCACGAAAGTTTTACCGGACCCCGCAAAGGCTCGGACAGAGAGTTTTTTATCTATCACCAGGAAAATAAAAGTCAGCAAATTTTTATTGGTGAGCCCGTGGTAAGCAGAACCAATGGTAAATGGGTTATCACCATTAGCCGGCGCCTTGAAACCGACACCGGGGCATTTAACGGTGTCGTGGTGGTGACGCTGGGTATCGAAAATTTTCTCGCGCTCTACGGGCAGATTAATATCGGTCACTCGGGCGTGATTGGCTTAACGACGCAGGCAGGCGTGCTGCTGGTCCGTTATCCCTTTAAAAATACCTATATCGGCACGATTGTTTCTGATTCACCTCTCTTCAGGAAATACCTCAAGGTACAAAATTCAGGGATAGCCAGCTCCATTTCCCGGTTTGATAAAATCGAGCGCATTTATGCCTATGAGAAAAATAAACGCTACGGGCTGGTCACCACCGTGGCCGTCAGTATTGATGAAGCCCTCGCACCCTGGCGCAAGCAGGCGATTCAGCTGGCGGTGCTCATTTTCGTGTTCACCGCGATACTCATCTTCGCGTCATACTTCCTGTATTCCGACTTATCCCGAAAAACAAGGGATAACAAAGCGCTGAAGATTATCGCCTCTGAGGATGCGCTGACCGGGCTGTACAACCGTCGCATTTTTGATGAAAGAATCCTCTCGGAAATCGCGCTCTGTGCCGCACGTGACGCACCGATTTCGATGTTGATCGTGGATGTAGACTACTTCAAAAAATACAACGATAACTACGGTCATCCGGAAGGGGACCGGTGTCTGGCAATGCTCGGAAACAGCCTCCGGGAGAGCCTCACCCGTGATAATCAGATTGTGGCGCGATACGGCGGAGAGGAGTTTGCGCTGATATTACCTGATACGGATATTCAGGAGGCGCTTCGCCTGGCGCAGACGATTATTCGCAATGTGTTCTCGCTGCACATTGCCCATGCTTTCAGCCCATTCGGACGGGTGACGGTAAGCGTTGGGATTTCAACAGCACGTGCTGTCGATATCGCAGGCAGCCAGCAGGACATTATTATTGCCGCGGATCGGGCGCTCTACCAGGCAAAACGCGCCGGGCGTAACCGGTACGCATTTGTTGGGGTGTGATCAAAAAAAAGCCCACTCAAGAGTGGGCAAGAAATACTGGAAGCAATGTGAGCAATGTCGTACTGAATACCTGAGTATTTCACTCAACTATTCAGTGTTGAGAAAGATAATCTTTCTCAACAAAAGTTGCAACCCCACAGTTTATGTGGAACGTTCATTTCGTTGATGAATAATTACGCACTCTCTCGTTGTGATGCTTATCACAAATTTCCTTTCTCAAATCCTGTGCTATTCTTTTTTGTGTCGTTGATTTAATGACAAAAACCATACAGAGAGGAAAGTTATGGGAATTTTATCCTGGATTATCTTTGGGCTTATTGCGGGTATTCTGGCGAAGTGGATCATGCCGGGCAAAGATGGCGGTGGGTTTATCGTCACCGTAATACTGGGTGTTGTCGGCGCGGTAGTTGGCGGCTGGATCAGTACGCTGTTCGGTTTTGGCAAGGTCGATGGCTTTAACTTCGGCAGCTTCGCCGTCGCGGTGATCGGTGCACTGGTCGTTCTGTTTATCTACAGAAAAATCAAAAGCTAAGGCTTAAAAGCGTTGAAAAAGGCTGCCAGATGGCGGCCTTTTTACGTATTGGGGTTTACCACCAGCCAAGCTGCGTGCCGGCAAATGCCGCGATGGCAACGATCAGCATAATGAGGGTCGTTTTTCTCATTTATGCCCCTGGCGCCGCGTAACCACCGACAAAAAACCATGCTAAAAAAACCACCGCCGTTATAAAAATAACGACCGGGAAGAGGATCCCTATTCTCATACCATCACCTGTTTCGGTTTCTATCACGCCGTAGAGTGTACGGGGTTAATCCATAGTGAGAAAGCGTGTTTTGCTTTTTCCTTTCTTATCCTGATACATCGCGACATCCGCGTCGCGTAGCGCCGTGTCCGGATCGGTTACGCCTGGGTCCACTTCGATAACGCCAAGGCTGGCACCGGGATAGATGAGATTAACGCTGCCCAGCCAGTATTCACCGGCAATGCAGGCGCTGAGGCGCGTTCTGAGCAGGGTGACCTGCGCGTTATCTCCCTTATCGTGAGACTGGCTCAGCGAAGCCACCAGAAACTCATCGCCGCCCAGCCGGCCAATGATATCGTCCTGCTGCTTTTCTTCCGTCAACCGCTTGCCCACTTCAATCAGGAACTGGTCGCCCGCTTCGTGTCCATAGCGATCGTTAATCAGTTTGAAATCATCCAGATCGATAAACGCGATAATGGCGTTACGCTTAAGATGCCGCGCCAGAGAAAACAGGGTCGTCAGATCCTCAAACAGCGCGCGACGGTTGGGCAACCCGGTCAGGGCATCGGTATAAGAGTGCGCGATGAGGGCCGCGTTGGCTTCGCGCAGCTGGGTGACCAGCGACTCTTTCTGGATGTACTGGCCAATTAAACCGGCGAATAATCTCAGCACCTGCTCACCGCGCTCGCTGAGCGGTTTCCTGGCCGTGCTGGTGGCGCAGAGCGTTCCGTACAGTGAACCATCGGCAAGATGAACGGGGATGCTCATATAGGTGGTAATGCCAAGCGCTTTTGCGGCTTCACACTCGGGCCAACGTTCGGGCACGTCGTTGCTGAACAGCGTGTCGCTATCCAGCGCGCGCTTGCAGAGCGTTTCATCCCAGGGAACGCTTAACCCCTCGGGGATCTCCATCTGCTTGCTGTTACGGGCATAGAGAATATGCTGCAGCCGGGCTTTGATATCGACTTTAGTGAGATAAGTCGACTCCATGTCGGTCACTATCTCCAGCATCTCCAGAAGCTGACGAACGAGACTTTCAAGGGATTGTTCAGTGGCGAGGGTTTCTGAAACACGGGCAAGGATAATATCCGACATGACGTAGAGTGACTCCCAGGCAGAAGACGTCTGCATCTGCATGTTATGCTGAGTTTTTAGACTTCGGGCATAGTAAAACATGAATACAGAAAATTTAATATATGCAGCGGGAGGGCGGCGGGCGAGAAAAAAGGCCCCGTTGTTGAGACCGGGGCAAAGACATCTTGATTACGGAATGATGTTCTCTGGTCATATCGAGAACATGCCACACTATAGTGTTGAAAAGTGCAGTTAAAATGGAGAAATCATGGAGAAAGCGGCGCTGACCCGTTACCCTTAACCTGTAATGATGTCAAAAGGATCAAAGTGATGAGATTTCTGCTTCTGGCGCTGGCCTTGCCCTTAGTCGCCTGCACCACAAAAACAACGCCGCCTGATGCGCCGAAACCGCCACACGCTATCGGTATGGCGAACCCGGCCTCCGTGTACTGCCTGGAGAAAGGCGGGGAACAGATCCCGGTTCAGAGCCCGCAGGGCGTCCGTACCGAGTGCAAATTACCAGGTGGCGAAGTGATCGATGAATGGACGCTTTATCGTCGCGATCATCCGCAACCCACCAGGTGACAAAGTCATATTGCCTGCGATACACTTCTCTTTAGGATTATTCTTAGCCAATTCATGGCTACCGTTATCGTGAGAGAAGTATGTTTCAGCTTAAACCGGGCAGCATGGCGATGATCGTGGGTGCCCGCACGGCGTCTGGCCGTCGCAATATTGGTAAATCTGTTGAGCTGTTTGGCCTTTGCCAGCCCGGAATGCGTTTCGTTAACCCGGTCAACGGCGTCATGACGCAGTTACCCGCTACCGCAGACCGCGCGCTTTGGCTGGTAACAGGTGATGTTTTCGCCTTTGACAATCAGCACGGCTTTGCGTTTGTTCGCCCCGAACATCTAATGCCGCTTACCCCGGATGAAGCACCGCAAATTGTGGATGCGCTGACCATCGGCTGATTACAGATGGCGCAGCCAGTCGGCTAATACCAGGGCGTGATTTTGCTCCGTGTTTTTGGCAGCAAAGAGCAGGGTGACGGTCTGCTTTTTTGCCCGCGCAGCCAGGCGCAATCCCTCGTCAGTATGCTGCGCCAGCTCTTCCCGATAGGCCTGACTGAAGGCGGCAAAATCAATGGTTTCGCTGTGAAAGGCCTTGCGTAGTTCATTCGAAGGCGTGAGCGCTTTACACCATTCATCATAGGCGAGGTCCGTTTTTTTAACGCCGCGCGGCCACAGTTTATCCACCAGAACCCGATAACCGTCGTCCGTACCTGCCTGTTCGTATACGCGTTTGCACTGAATCATAATTCCACCCTCCCAATTTAAGGTATTGTGATAATTGCAGAAGATCGGTAGTCTGAGGTTCCTTATGTTATCTGATAATTCTCTGGCATAAGGAACCTTTCATGGAACACCTCCCGGTTAAAACGACGCTGCGCATTGCGCTGGTTGGCGATTACAATCCCAATGTTATTGCGCATCAGGCTATCCCACTGGCCATTGACGACGCCGCCGCAGTGCTTGACCTCACCGCCGATTACGACTGGCTTGCCACCACGGAGCTGACGAGCCCTGAGGATCTGGTGGGCTACGATGCTATCTGGCTGGTTCCTGCAAGCCCCTATAAAAACACGGAAGCCGCTTTTATCGCCGCGCGCTACGCCCGTGAAAACAGCATTCCTTTCCTTGGCACCTGCGGTGGGTTCCAGCATGCGCTAATTGAGTATGCCCGAAATGTGCTGGGCTGGGCTGATGCGGCACATGCCGAGACGGATACCGAAGGCACCATGGTGATTGCGCCGCTGACCTGCTCGCTGGTGGAAAAAACCGATGCCATTGAGCTGCGTAATAATACGCTGATCGCGAAAGCCTACGGCAGACCGGAAATTGAAGAGGGGTATCACTGTAACTATGGCGTGTCGCCGACGTTTGCACAGGCGCTGGAAAGCGGTGATATGCACGTTACGGGCTGGGATGACCAGGGAGAAATTCGTGCCGCAGAACTGGTTACGCACCCGTTCTTCGTGATCACCTTATTCCAGCATGAACGTGCTGCGCTAGAAGGACGTCCGGTCGTGCTGGTGCAGGCGATGCTGCGCGCGGCCCGCGATTCATAACGTCGTCACTTTCCTTGCCGGGTGGCGCTGCGCTTACCCGGCCTACATTCCGATTGCACAATTCAGTGTAGGCCCATGCAAGCGTAGCGCCGCCGGGCGAAACTCTGGTGTGCCACACTGCTTAACGGGGCGCGATCTCCCGATCTCGCCCGGCGAGCACGCCACAGATGGCCATTATCACGGCGGCCAGCGCGCAGACCAGAAGTGGTATCTGCCAGTCTCCTGCGGTATCGTGAATTTTCCCCATCAGCGGGGGGCCGCAGGCGGCGAGCAGGTAGCCAATCGACTGTGCCATTCCGGACAGCGCCGCAGCCTGGTGTGCAGAGCTGGCGCGCAGGCCGATGAACGTCAGGCCGAGGATCATCGTTGCCCCGGAGCCAAAGCCAAACACCAGCGTCCACATCACCGCCATGTCAGGCATAAACCACAGCCCCGCCGCGCTTACCGCGCACATCAACGCCACCGCGCCGGCGATCCCCCGCTGATCTTTCAGGCGGTGGAGGATCAGCGGAACGGCAAGCCCCGGAACGGCCGTGGCCAGCTGTAAAAGGCCGTGAACCGAGCCGGCCTGCGCTTCGCTGTAGCCGTGGCTGAGCAAAATTGCCGGCAGCCAGCCGATGATGACGTAGTAAATCAGCGAGTTAATTCCCAAAAAGAGCGTTACCTGCCAGGCGAGGGCCGAGCGCCAGATCGCGCGGTTATGCAGCGCGCCAGCGCCGGTTACCGTCGCGACGTGCTTCTGCCGCCACTGCGGCAGCCAGAGCAGCAGCGCGGCCAGCGGAAACACCATTAGCATCAGCAGTGCGCCATGCCAGCCTGCCGCACCCTGCGCCACGGGAACAATCAGCGCCGAGCCGAGCGCCGCCGAGACGCCCATCGTCAGGGAATAGGCTCCGGTGAGTTTCGCCACCTGGCCTGGAAAGTCACGCTTAATTAATCCGGGTAATAGCACATTCCCCAGCGCTATCCCGCACCCGATGACCGCGGTACCGATGAAAAGCAGGGCGGCGGAAGGCAGGGAGCGCAGGGCAATTCCGGCGCAAATCAGCAGCAGGGCAATAAACAGGCTGCGCTCCATGCCGATACGCCGGGCAACGCCAGCTGCGAGCGGCGAGACAAGGGCGAAGGCCAGCAGCGGCAGGGTGGTCAGCAGACCGGTTTGCGCCGTGGTTAAGCCATAATCAAGACGAATAGCATCGAGCAGCGGGGCTGCCCCGGTGAAGGTGACGCGAAGCGTGGTGGCAATCATCAGGATACCTGCGATCAGCAGCGCGCCATGTTTTCCTGAAGTGCGAATAGCAGTAGTCATTATGTTCTCATACGTTCAAGCGAGCGCACACAATACCGATTTTCTCAGCGGTTGAAATCAGGCTAAAATGACAGTTTATCGCTCATATCGGACAACCTGATGATTGGTCTGGGACTGGACGGCTACGATCCTGATAGCCAGCACGATGCGGCCATCGCATTTCGCATTCGCGTGGTGGCGGAAGAACAATATATTCCGCTTCATCATCACCGTAAGGGACAGATGATTCTGGCCCTCGGCGGCGCGATCACCTGCGAAGTGGAAAATGCCATGCTGATGGTACCGCCCCAGTACGCCGTCTGGATCCCCGGCCAGATGCCGCACAGCAACAGGGCCACGCCGGGGGCGCAGCTCTGCTTTTTGTTCATTGAACCGGGGGCAGCCAGCTTGCCAGAGCGCTGCTGCACCCTGAAAATCTCCCCGCTGGTGCGGGAGCTGATTTTATCGCTCGCGGAAAAGTCCCGTGAACAGCTGCAGCTTGCGGCCACCTCGCGGTTGGTGGACGTCCTGTTTGACGAGCTGCCGCTCCAGCGTCAGGAGCATTTGCAGCTGCCCGTCTCGCCCCATCCCAAAATCCGGCTGATGAGCGAGAAGATGGCGGAAGAGCCCGCAGCCTGGCAGACGCTGGCGCAGTGGGCAAGCCACTTTGCCATGAGCGAACGCAACCTGGCGCGGCTGGTGGTGAAAGAGACCGGCTTAAGCTTTCGCCGCTGGCGTCACCAGCTGCAGCTGATTGTGGCGTTACAGCATTTGATTGGTGGGAAATCGGTACAGCAGGTGGCACAGTCACTGGGCTATGACTCGACCACCGCGTTTATCACCATGTTCAAGAAGGGACTGGGTCAGACGCCGGCGCGTTATATGGCAAGCCTGACTACGACTTCCCAATAAACAGCGAGACCAGGCCTGCCGCAATCAGCGGGCCCACCGGAACGCCGCGAAAGAGCGCCACACCCAGCACGGTGCCCACCAGCAGCCCCGCCACCAGCGAGGGCTGGCTGCTCATCAGCGTGACGCCGCGTCCGCCCAGCCACGAGACGAAAATCCCCACCGCAATCGCCACCAGTGATTTCCAGTTTACAAACGAGTGCAGCAGCGTTGAGGCGGGAAGCGTACCGCTGGCGATGGGCGCCATCACCCCGATGGTTAAAATAATAATCCCGATGGTGAGCCCCTGCTTTTCTATCCACGGGAAAAAGGTATTTAACGGGGTCACGCGCACAATAATCAGCACCAGAATCGAGATGGCGACGGTGGTGTTATGGCTAACAAAGCCGAGCGCGGCGAGCGCCAGGAGAATGAGCAGAGTAGGGTCAAACATAGGGAATCCTTGCCAAAATAATCAACCTGCTTACTGTACGCTGAAAAACGGCGGAGGACAGTTTTTAAAAAGAGTATATCGCTGTCATAACCTTGTCATTTACGCGGATTAAAACGAAGGTAGATATCACAAAAGGGGTCGCCATCATGAACGATCACATGTTTGTTGAAACGCTGATTATCTCCTCATCGTTTTTCGCGATTGCCGTTATTCTCGTTGCCTCCGTGCTGTTTCTGGAAAGAAGGGGCTGACAGAACGCCCGTTATCGCGGTTACGCTTTATGGAAGTTCACAAGCTCAGGACGGGCAATGCGCAGGTAATCCTGGGTATCCATAATCACCGATTTCTCCAGCAGGCCGGCGTTAAACGCGATTTCGTCAAAACGCTCGAACAGCAGCGGGTCGGCGACCAGCGCTAAATCAGGATGGAAGCTAAAGGGCGGGATAGCGCCGAAAACGCAGGCGGTCAGGGCATCGACTTCGGCCGGGCTGGCGAGTGAGGCTTTCAGGCCGCCAAAATGACCGGCAAGCTGGCTGAGATCGGCCTGCAGATCGGCGGCCAGGATCGCCAGCACGTGTTTTTTTACGCCATTTCCCTTCACCTTACAGACCAGGGCTTTTGCACCTTGCCGCAGATCGGTTCCGCGAATTTCGCTTACCGCTTCACATTTCCCGACCGCCTCGTGTTCCATGACGCGAAAACGCGCGCCCTGCTCGGTGAGTAAGGCGATCAGTTGCTGGTGGGTTCCTGTTCCAATAACGTCATCAGTCATAACGATTTTCCCGGTGATAATCAAGTATGCAGCGTTCTACATTAGCACGGGATGAACGGGGTCGAAAGAGAACAGCCAGCGAGTTCGCTGGCTGTTGGATTATGCGTTGCTGGTAGCAGACTGCTTATGGAACAGCTCCCTGAACACGGGATAAATATCGTCCTGGTCACGGATATGCTGCATGGCAAAGTTATCGAACATCGACTGCAGATGTTCATACTCCCGCCACAGGGTCTGGTGCGCGCGGCGGGTGATTTCGATATAGCTGTAGTAACGCACGACCGGCAGAATTTTCTTCGCCAGGATCTCATGACACAGCGGCGAGTCGTCGGCCCAGTTGTCGCCATCCGACGCCTGTGCAGCATAAATGTTCCACTGTGCCGGGTCGTAACGCTCTTTCACCACTTCATCCATCAGCTTCAGTGCGCTGGAGACGATGGTGCCCCCGGTCTCCTGCGAGTAGAAGAACTCGTGTTCATCCACCTCTTTAGCCTGCGTATGGTGGCGAATATAGACCACCTCGACGTTCTTATAGGTTCTGCTCAGGAACAGGTAGAGCAGAATATAAAAACGCTTCGCCATATCTTTGGTGGCCTGGTCCATTGAGCCGGAGACGTCCATCAGGCAAAACATCACCGCCTGGCTGGAGGGTTCCGGACGTTTTTCGTAGTTCTTGTAGCGCAGGTCGAAGGTGTCGATAAACGGGACCCGTTCGATCTTCGCCCGCAGCTCCTCGATCTCCTTACGCAGGCGCTCCTCTTCCAGCAGTTGCGCCGGCTCCGTGTTTTCCACGACCTTCAGATTGCTCTCAAGCTCGCGCAGTTCACGACGTTTCCCTGCCGTCATGGCCGTGCGCCGCGCCAGCGAATTCTGCAACGAACGCACGACGCTGATATTGGCGGGCACACCGTTGGCGGTATAGCCCGCGCGGTGGGTTTTATATTCATTAAGCTGTCGATGCTGATTCTTTTTCAGATTCGGCAGCGCCAGGTCTTCAAACAGCAGGTCGAGATATTCGTCTTTCGAGATCTGGAAGACAAATTCGTCCTGGCCTTCACCGTCCTGGCTGGCCTGTCCCTGACCGCTTCCTGAACCACCGCCGCCGCCCTGAGGACGCTCAATTCTGTCGTTCTGAACGAAGTGGTCATTACCTGGATGTACGCGATGGCGCAGGCCGCCTCGCCCCTGATGAAACATCGGTTCGCTGATGTCATCGGTGGGGATGGAGACAGATTCGCCGCTGTCGATGTCGGTCACCGAGCGTTTGTTGATGGCCTCGGAGATAGACTGTTTAATTTGCGCTTTATAACGACGCAAGAAGCGCTGGCGGTTCACCGTGCTCTTGTTTTTGCCGTTAAGACGCCGGTCAATAAACCAGGTCATATACCCCCCGTACTGCATTTGCCAACTTGCATTTTGTAGGCCCGGCAGGTGCAAAACGCTACCGGGCACTTGTTTTAAGACGATTTACGCACGCGCAGATACCATTCGCAGAGCAGGCGAACCTGTTTGCGGGTGTAGCCTTTTTCCATCATACGGTCGACAAAATCGTCGTGCTTTTTCTGTTCATCGGTTGAGGTTTTGGTGTTAAACGAAATCACCGGCAACAGCTCTTCGGTATTGGAGAACATTTTCTTCTCAATGACCGTGCGCAGCTTCTCGTAGCTGGTCCAGTTTGGATTGCGCCCGTTGTTGTGCGCTCTGGCGCGCAGGACGAAGTTCACAATCTCGTTACGGAAGTCTTTCGGGTTGCTGATCCCGGCAGGCTTCTCGATTTTCTCCAGCTCGGCGTTCAGGGATTCACGGTCAAACAACTGGCCGGTATCCGGGTCGCGGTACTCCTGATCCTGGATCCAGAAGTCAGCATAGGTGACGTAACGGTCGAAAATGTTCTGCCCATATTCTGAATAGGATTCCAGGTAGGCTGTCTGGATCTCTTTGCCAATGAACTCGGCGTATTTCGGGATCAGGTAACCTTTCAGGAACTCAAGGTAGCGTTCAGCCTGCTCCTGCGGGAACTGCTCGCGTTCAATTTGCTGCTCCAGCACGTAGAAGAGGTGAACAGGGTTGGCCGCCACTTCCGCATGGTCGAAGTTAAAGACGCGGGAGAGGATCTTAAACGCGAAACGCGTGGACAGGCCGTTCATCCCTTCATCGACCCCGGCGTAGTCGCGATATTCCTGATACGATTTCGCTTTCGGGTCGGTGTCCTTCAGGCTCTCACCGTCATAGACGCGCATTTTCGAGTAGATGCTGGAGTTTTCCGGCTCTTTCAGGCGCGAAAGGATGGAGAAGCGGGACAGCGTTTCCAGGGTGCCCGGCGCGCACGGAGCATGCACCAGCTCACTGTGGTTAAGCAGTTTCTCGTAAATT
Source organism: Enterobacter genomosp. O (assembly GCF_001022965.1). Lineage (GTDB taxonomy): Bacteria > Pseudomonadota > Gammaproteobacteria > Enterobacterales > Enterobacteriaceae > Enterobacter > Enterobacter cloacae_L. The sequence continues at coordinate 910,075 of NZ_LECZ01000027.1, read as the reverse complement.
TTGATCTCTTCGGAGATCCGCAGGCAATAAGGCACTTTGACGATGTAAACACGGTCAAGGAAGGCCTCATTGTTTTTGTTATTACGGAAGGTCACCCATTCAGATTCGTTCGAGTGGGCGAGAATAATTCCGTTAAACGGCAGGGCGGAGATGCCCTCCGTCCCGTTGTAGTTGCCTTCCTGGGTCGCCGTCAGCAGGGGATGCAGCACTTTGATTGGTGCTTTAAACATCTCGACGAATTCCATAATCCCCTGGTTAGCGCGGCACAGTGCGCCTGAGTAACCGTAGGCATCCGGATCATTCTGCGCGAAGTTTTCCAGCTTACGGATGTCGACTTTACCCACCAGAGCCGAGATGTCCTGGTTGTTCTCATCACCGGGTTCGGTTTTGGCGATGGCGATCTGTTCGAGAATGGATGGCCAGACTTTCACTACGCGGAACTTGGTGATGTCGCCACCAAACTCGTGCAGGCGTTTAGCCGCCCACGGCGACATGATGGTGCCGAGATAGCGACGCGGGATGCCATACTCTTTATCCAGAATTTGCGCATCTTCCTGCGGATTAAACAGGCACAGCGGATGGTCGTTCACCGGGCTGCGCTCGCCGTTAGCGCTCAGCACATAGATAGGGACGCGCTGCATCAGCGACTTCAGGCGTTCAGCCAGCGACGATTTACCGCCACCCACCGGGCCGAGTAAATAGAGGATCTGTTTCTTCTCTTCCAGACCCTGAGCGGCATGCTTCAGATAGGAGACAATCTGTTCGATGGCATCTTCCATACCATAGAACTCTTCAAACGCCGGGTATCGGGCGACTACCCGATTCGAAAAGAGACGGGAAAGCCGGGGTTCCAGGGCAGTATCAACCATGTTTGGCTCACCAATAGCCATCAATAGCCGTTCTGCCGCATTGGCATAGGCACTGCGATCTTGCCGACAGATGGTAAGAAACTCCTGCAGTGTGAACTCTTCGTCCTTGGCAGCTTCATAGCGCTGGCGATAGTGATCGAATATATTCATGGCATGCCGTCCTTTCGTTTTTTAGCACAGGATAAGAGCCGTTCGTATGAGTAGTGGAGGCTCCCGGAAGAGAATCTCTCGCACCTCACTGCCAGAGCAGCAACCTGTGTGCCAGGTCAGACGCTAAGAACCGCAGGTGTTCAGGAAAACTCTTCTTAAATTAAAGCGTAGATGGCATTTGCAAAACTTGCATGCCGATAAAATCTACTTTCAATGACATATCAATAACTCATCCAAAAATTTCCACTGTGGTTCTAAGACAAAAGCCCCTTTTTCATGCGGTGGTCATATAAATGAAAGCGGGCTGTCATCTGAAAAGTTAAAGATAACGGGTTAATCAGACTGATTAGCAGGCAAAAAATTTTGGGATGTACGGGAATGGCGGTTACACTTCATCCGCTGATTATTTGACTACAGGAAAGAATGGATTGTGACCAAACTCAAACTTCTGGCATTGGGCATCCTTGCCGCGACCGCAGTGAGCACCGCACAGGCGGAAAGTCAGTGGACGGTTGGCGCGGGCGCTGGTGTGATTAACAGCCCGTACAAGCAGTATGACCGTGATGTTTATCCCGTTCCGGTTGTCACCTATGAAGGCGATAACTTCTGGTTCCGCGGCTTAGGCGGCGGCTACTATCTCTGGAACGATACGGCCGATAAGCTCTCCATCATGGCCTATTACGACCCAACGCACTTCAAGCCGGGAGACAGCGACAGCCACGCGCTTCGCCAGCTCGACAAGCGTAAAAGCACCATGATGGCCGGTCTCTCATATGTGCATAACACCCAGTATGGCTTCCTGCGTACTGCCCTTGCGGGTGATACGCTGGATAACAGCAACGGCTTTATCTGGGATCTGGCGTGGTTATATCGCTACACCAACGGTGCATTGACCCTGACGCCAGGTATCGGCGTGCAGTACAACAGCGAGAACTACAACGACTACTATTATGGCGTGTCTAAAAACGAGTCCCGCCGCAGTGGTCTGAAAAGCTATAGCGCTGATGACGGCTGGGATCCCTACCTGGAGCTGACCGCGAGCTACAACTTCCTCGGTGACTGGAGCGTATACGGTACCGGTCGCTATGAGCGACTGAGCGATGAAGTGAAAGACAGCCCGATGGTCGATAAATCCTGGGCAGGCATTTTCTCTGTCGGTGTGACCTACAAGTTCTGATTGCGCACTGAAATCGTGCACTCAGTGCATCAAAACGGGGCGCTTGCGCCCCGTTTGCTTTGGTATGGTGCAGTGAAGCAGGGGAGGCGAAATGCCTTAGCGCTTCACGATTTTAATCGTCTGCCCTAAACGAGACGGCTTTTCGTCGCTCGCTTTTTGCGGGGTGCTCACGCAGGCAGTTTCCACGCAGACAAACGTTTTATAACCCTCATCCGTCATGTCGGCCATGCTGACAGAAAGTGCCGGACCCGGGTTCCAGCCCACCACGTCGCTGTGATGATGATGAACCACTTCAATTCCACGGTTCAGGGCACCGTCGTGGATCACGCTGCAGGCTTCCGGGTGCAGATAGACGCGATCGGTACGGTCAGGGAACGTTTGTACCCCGTCGCTCAGCTTCCCTTCTTTAGCGTTATCCACTTTGTCGATAAAGGTATCGCCAAGGCCGCTCACCTTCACTGCGCTGATATCACCCACGTTGAAGTAGGTGTGCAGGGCAGCGGTGGTTTCGAACTCACCGTGGGCTTCCAGTTCGATTTCGCAGGTTTTGCTCAGCTTAAAGCGGGCGTACAGGGTGAAATCGTGCGGCCAGAGGGCGCGGGTTTCATCATTCGCCTGCAGCTCAAAGGTCAGCACTGCGCCGTTTTCATCTTCATTATGCGCTTTCAGGGTCCACTGCTGGTTACGTGCAAACCCGTGAGAAGGCAAACCCTGCTGTGCGGAAGGGCCGAACCACGGCCAGCAGATCGGTACGCCACCGCGGATCGCCGCCCCTTTTTTGAAAGAGGTCGCATCGCTCAGCCATAAACCTTCGGCTTCACCTTCCGGTTTCCAGGAGAGCAGGTGAGCGCCGTTCAGCGCCACGGAGGCTTTCACGCGTGGATGGTCAACGACGATAACATCGGCACCGTCAATCTGACGGCGGGAGAGCACAGGGGTAAGTTGTTCGACTACCGGAAGTGCAAAAATTTTATTAATCATTAAGCAATCCTCTGTCTAAAAACAATAAAAAAGGCGACCGAAGTCGCCTTTTTGGATCAAACACTCATCTCAACTTATTTGGAGATGTGAGCGATCAGGTCCAGTACTTTGTTAGAGTAGCCGGTTTCGTTGTCGTACCAGGAAACCAGTTTCACGAAGTTGTCGTTCAGTGCGATACCAGCTTTAGCATCGAACACGGAAGTGCACACTTCGCCGTTGAAATCGGTAGATACAACGTCGTCTTCGGTGTAACCCAGAACGCCTTTCATTGCGCCTTCGGAAGCAGCTTTGATTGCTTTCTTAATTTCTTCATAAGAAGCAGCTTTTTCCAGACGAACGGTCAGGTCAACAACGGATACGTTAGGAGTTGGAACGCGGAACGCCATACCAGTCAGTTTGCCATTCAGTTCTGGCAGTACTTTACCTACTGCTTTAGCAGCACCGGTAGAGGATGGGATGATGTTCTGAGCCGCGCCACGGCCGCCGCGCCAATCTTTGTGAGATGGGCCATCAACGGTTTTCTGAGTAGCGGTGGTCGCGTGAACGGTAGTCATCAGACCTTCAACGATGCCGAAGTTGTCGTTGATAACTTTAGCCAGAGGTGCCAGGCAGTTGGTGGTGCAGGATGCGTTGGAAACGATGTCCTGGCCAGCGTAAGTTTCGAAGTTTGCACCGCGAACGAACATTGGGGTGTTGTCTTTGGATGGACCAGTCAGAACAACTTTTTTCGCACCAGCGGTGATGTGTTTACGCGCGGTTTCGTCGGTCAGGAAGATACCGGTAGCTTCAGCTACAACGTCAACACCGATTTCGTTCCATTTCAGGTTAGCTGGGTCTTTCTCAGCAGTAACGCGGATGGTTTTGCCGTTAACAACCAGGTGGCCGTCTTTCACTTCAACGGTGCCGTCGAAACGACCGTGAGTTGAGTCGTACTTCAGCATGTACGCCATGTATTCAGCGTCCAGGAGATCGTTGATACCAACGATTTCGATGTCAGAACGTTTCTGAGCAGCACGGAAAACAATACGGCCGATACGGCCAAAACCGTTGATACCTACTTTGATAGTCATATATTCCACCAGCTATTTGTTAGTGAATAAAAGGTTGCCTGTAAAATTACAAAAACCTTACGCAGCGTCAAGCGGAATCGTGTCAATCATTGCGACAAATCAATCCTGTGACTAACGTTTGTGCGACTGACTCGCCTCACTTTCCCTTTGAGCTTGCAACCACATGGGGGCTGCGCCCGGAATTTTAAAGTCCTCGCAGGATAAAAATGTGAACATGATCACAATTGCCTGACCGCCTTTTCGCGACACATAAGTTTAGAACAAAAGTGCACGCAAGGGTGTTAATGTTTTGTTAGAATCCGGGTTAAAAGATGTCTGTTTCTACAGCGAGATGTAAGCATATGTCGAACCAACGTAACCCTGATGATTTGAAAAAAAACCTCACAGAAATGCAGTTTTACGTGACGCAGAATCACGGAACGGAGCCACCGTTCACCGGGCGTTTACTGCACAACAAGCGGGACGGCGTCTACCACTGCCTGGTCTGTGATGCCCCCCTGTTCAATTCACAAACGAAATTTGATTCTGGCTGCGGCTGGCCGAGCTTTTACGAGCCGGTGAGCGATGAGGCAATCCGCTACCTGACCGACTCGTCGCACGGCATGGTGCGCACGGAAATTCGCTGCGGTAACTGCGATGCGCACCTTGGGCACGTCTTCCCGGATGGCCCTCAGCCAACGGGCGAGCGTTTCTGCGTCAATTCGGCCTCAATGAGCTTCACTGACGACGAAAACGGCGACCAGGTTAAGGGTTGAAAAAACGATTCAGCAAATTATTCCTTTGAAAGGGCGCGATTGTGAATATTGATGACATGATTAGCGGCATGACGCCGGAGATTTATCAGCGTCTGGTGACCGCCGTGGAGCTGGGAAAATGGCCCGACGGCGTCGCGCTGACGCAGGAGCAAAAAGAGAACAGCCTGCAGCTGGTAATGCTGTGGCAGGCGCGCAATAACACCGACGCGCAGCACATGACGATCGACACCCAGGGTCAGATGGTAATGAAGAGCAAGCGCGAGCTGAAAGAGGACTTTGGCATCACGCCGAAGCCGATTGCGACGATGAAAATGCAATAACGGTGCCCTCACCCCTCTCCCACAGGGCAGGGATCCCCGGTAATTTTTTTAACCGGAAGCGGTGCATGTTGCTTCAGGAAAATGAATGGTTTACAGCGATGCCCTGAGCCACCCTGGCACGTTCACCGGTCATGTCGTTACAGAGTAGCAAGGAACATGAAGTGAACGGAATGACCACCAGAGCCGTATGTTCCCCCTCACCCCAGCCCTCTCCCTCAAGGGAGAGGGGGTCGTCCGTGCAGGCATTATTTTGTGGGGAACCCTCAGCCCAGAGGGAGAGGGCTGATTGCCTCATTACTTGTGCGGGATCCCGAGCGACTCCGCCAGCTGCTTCGCTAGCCGGTTTTCGTCATCGGCGCCATACTCCCAGAACATTGCTCCGGCGAGACCTTTCTCTTTGATGTAGTCCGCTTTGATCGCAACGGAACGCGGGTTCTCATACGAAATCGCAAACAGCGCGTTGCCATCGGCACCTTTCACCGACAGCCACGGGACTTTCGCCTGTTCATCCCAATGCTCGGTAAAACGCTTTTGCGGATCGTTCAGCAGCTTCTTCACGATATCGTTGTACTTCACGTAGGTATCTTTGGTCAGGTCATAGCCGAGCGATCTGAACAACTCAATCTCCTGGGAACCGAAGTAGGGCTGTGTGACCGGATTTTTTTGCGCATCGGGCTTGGTCCAGTCAATGCCCGGCTCCACCGCGCGTTTTGGCACGCGGCCATAGAAACCGATTCCGAGGTTCATCTGCTGCGGCTTCAGCCCGGCGGCCAGATAGTTGTTCACCACGAAATCCACGCTGTATTTGTCCGCGGCGGCCACCGTCGGCCAGGCGCTGGAGTCATACAGGTTGGCGTTGAAGTACTGCGTACCGTAGGCCATGTCGTAGGTCATCAGGTTGATGTAGTCGAGCAGGGGCGCGATGGCTTTGACATCCACCCAGCTTTTCGGACTTTCCGCATTGGCGCCTACCGCAATGGTAACCAGCTTTTTGTGCCCGAAGGCGGCGCGCATCTCTTTCAGCAGGGCGGTGAAATTATCCCGATCGGCGGGCTGGCTTGCGACCAGCCCCCAGGCACCGTTCACCGGGTACTCCCAGTCGAGATCGATCCCGTCCAGGCCGTATTTTTCGACAATCTCCTGCGCGGAGCGGATAAACACCGCGCGACTCTCTTTGGTGGCCGCCGCGCCGGAGAAGCCACGGGCGCCCCAGCCGCCAACGGAGAGCAGGACTTTGAGATGTGGATTTTGCTTGCGAAGGGTCGGGATTAACGCGAGGTCGGAGGCGACTTTGGGTGACAGCCAGATCTGATGCAGCTTCGCCGGATCTTTCAGCGCGGCGTTGGTTTCGTCTTTTTCATCGTTATAGACCAGACCAAACGAGTAGTTCAGGTGGGTGATCTGGCGGACGTCCAGCTTATTGATATCGCCACCCGGTCCGGCGGTGACGTCACCTCCGCCGTTAAAGTAGCCCACGGACATCAGGGTATTGGCAGAAACAACAGAAGCGCACAGCAGGGGCAATGCTGCCAGCAAAGGCATACGTTTCATACAACTTCCTCTTTGACATAATAAAATTAACCACGCCACGGAAAAGGCGTGGCGAAAAAACAGCCTGACGAGAATAGCATTGCCGCTGCGCTGAGGATGCGAGGGAGTTCACTTTATGGGAGATCGGAGAGGGGATTGCCGGGTGGCGGCTTCGCCTTACCCGGCCTACTTGCTTTGGTTTTGTAGGCCGGATAAGCGCAGCGCCACCCGGCTAAAAAGGCTTACGCCTGCGTCTCCAGCCAGTCTTCCAGCGTGTAGAGCGTCGCCCCTTCAGAGGCCATGTCCATAAACGCCTGGGCGCTGTTCTGCGGCTGAATGTTCACCCCGCGGCAGCCGTCGGTGATGACGCTGACGGTATAGCCTAGCTGGAGCGCGTCCAGCACGGTAAACTTCACGCAGTAATCCGTTGCCAGGCCCAGCACAATCAGCTCCGTGATTTCATGGTGACGTAACCACGCGTCCAGCGCTGTTTTCTGGCGATGCCCGTTATCAAAAAACGCGCTATAGCTGTCGATGGCCGGGTTTTCACCTTTATGGAACACCGCGTCGATGGCTTTATGGTTCAGGAGCGGATGCAGCTCCGCGCCTTCCGTCTGCTGTACGCAGTGATCCGGCCAGAAGGTTTGCGGCAATCCGTCGAGTTCACCCTGAGTGAAAGGCTCAACGCGGTGCTGGCTGGCAAAGCTGCCGTGGTTAGCCGGGTGCCAGTCCTGGCTTGCGACAACCGCTTCACCGCGGGCTTTGCACCAGTCAATCAGCGTGTTTGCCACGTCAACGGTGCTGTCACCTTCGGCGACGGCCAGCGCACCGCCCGCGCAGAAATCATTTTGCAAATCGACCAGGAGCAGGGCGCGTTGCTTCATGAGACCTCCTTATTCGTCAGGCGTCAGTTCGCCGCGCAGGTTTTGCATCATCGCGCTGCGAATGGACTGAATATCCAGATCCTGACTCAGTAAATAGTGAAGTTTAGTCAGCGTTGCCTCAACGGTCATATCGAAGCCGCTGATCACCCCCGCATGCGCCAGCGCGTTGCCGGTGGCATAGCCGCCCATGTTGACTTTACCGGACATACACTGCGTCAGGTTCACCACCACAATCCCGCGCTCGCTGGCTTCCTGAAGCTCTTTCAGGAATTCGCCGTTCTGCGGCGCATTGCCCACGCCATAGGAGCGCAAAATCAGCGCTTTCACCGGCTGGCGCAGGAAGTTACGCACCACGTCCGCCGAGATACCCGGGTAGATGGTCACCACGCCAATCGGTTGCGGCGTGATCGGATGCACGATCAGCTCGCCGGCGGTGTTTGGAGCAGGCGGCGTTCCCAGACGACGGATATGAATGCCCGCTTCCAGCAGAGGCTGTAGATTTGGCGAGGCGAAGGCGTCAAAACCGTCGGCATGAGCTTTGGTGGTGCGGTTGCCGCGATACAGGCGGTTGTTAAAGAACAGCGACACTTCATTAATCGGGTAATTCGCCGCAACGTACAGGGAGTTAAGCAGGTTGATCTGCCCGTCCGAGCGCAGCTCCGCCAGCGGGATTTGCGAGCCCGTCACGATAACCGGCTTGCTCAGATTCTCCAGCATGAAGGAGAGCGCCGAGGCGGTAAAGGCCATGGTGTCTGTGCCGTGCAGGATCACGAAGCCGTCGTACTGGTCGTAATGGGCTTTAATGTCATCCGCGATGTGCTGCCAGTCTTCCGGCGTCATGTCGGAGGAGTCCATCAGCGGCTCGTACTCGTGGATAGTAAAGTCAGGCATTTCCGGACGGTGGAATTCTGGCATCAGCGCAAGCTGACGCTGAAGATGGCCGGAGACAGGGATATAGCCGTTTTCAGAGCGCTGCATACCGATGGTACCGCCAGTGTAGGCTACATAAATCGATTTCTTCTGCATGATAGTGAGTTCTTGTTCTTCAAAAGAAAAAAATCCCCTCTTCGCGGGAAGAGGGGACGGTTTTTAACGGACGTTAGCGCAGGTCAGGCAAAACGCGTAACGACTCTGTGGATCGTTAAAGGCCGCGAGCTTATCGCTTTCTGCCTTCATCGCTTTTGCCGCCGAGGCAACCGGCGCAGGCAGGTAAGCCTGCATTGCCTCCGGCAGCATGGCGCGTACCGAGCCGGACATGCTGTCCATGACCATATCGAAGAACGACGGCTCGTCCTGGTAATACTCGATATGCCACTGCTTGAGCTTCGCCAGCTCGGCGGCTTTCTTCACCGCGTCATCGAAGTCGCCCAGGCTGTCAACCAGACCGTTGCTCTTCGCATCCTGGCCGGTCCAGACGTGGCCCTGTGCAATCTGGTCGATCTGCTCAGGCGTCTTTTTACGCGAATCCGCCACGAGGGTGATAAAGCGTTTATAGCCATTCTCAATGCTGAGCTGCATCATCTCAGAGACTTCCGGCGGCAGGGATTTTGTCACCGACACATCCGCCAGCGGGGAGGTCGCAACGCCATCGGTATGCACACCCAGAGAATCCAGGCTGTTTTCTACGGTGTTGATGACCCCGAAGATGCCAATCGAGCCGGTCAACGTGCTTGGGTTGGCCACGATATAGTTGGCTGGCGTTGAGATCCAGTAACCCCCGGAGGCGGCCATTCCGCCCATGGATACGACTACCGGCTTGCCGGCGGCACGCGCCGCAGCCAGTTCAGCGCGGATCACCTCAGAGGCGCTGACGCTGCCGCCAGGGCTGTTCACCCGCAGGACAATCGCTTTCACTTTCGGATCGAGGCGAGCATCGCGGATTTGCGACGCGGTAGTATCGCCGCCCACGTTCCCTGGAGTCTCTTGACCGTCCATGATGGCACCGTTCGCAAAGACGACCGCAACGCTGTCACCGTTCTCATCCGGTTTTTTCGTCGAGTAATCATACATGCTGATGGCGCTGTAATTTTTATCCTGTTTGCTCCAGCCAAACTGTTTGCTCAGGGATTTTTCAATCTCGGCGCTGGTGCCCAGGGCATCAACCAGTTTGTTATCGAGCGCATATTTCGCGGTATCACCATCAACTTTGCGCAGACCGTCCAGAACGCCCTGCGCGCCAGGGAACACCTGCTCGGTCGTAATCTGGCGGTTAGCGGCAACGGTGCCCAGATAGTTCTGCCACAGTTCGCCAATCCAGCGGCTGTCCGCTTCACGGGCGGCAGGGGACATGTCATCGCGGATAAATGGCTCAACCGCAGACTTATAGGTACCGACGCGGAAGACGTGGGTGGTGACCTTCAGCTTGTCAAGCAGAGACTTGTAGTACAGGCCGTTGGTGGCAAAGCCGTGCAAATCGACCGTACCCTGCGGGGAGAGCCAGATTTTATTGGCAAAGCTCGCCAGGTAATATTGCCCCTGGCTGTAGCTGTCGCCCACGGCAATCACCGGCTTGCCGCTGTCGCGGAATTCGCGCAGCGCTTTACCGATGTACTGCATTGAAGGCTGATCGCCTCCGGCAAAATCTTTCAGATCCAGCACGATCCCGGTGATGTTCCGGTCGTCTTTGGCCTGGCGGATGGTATCGACGATATCGAACAGGGAGTTTTCCTGCAGGCGGTCTGAGGTTGCGCCAAACAGCTGGCGACCAATCACGCTCAGGCGACTGCTGGTGGACGGCTTATCAACAATCACGCCGGTGATATCAAGTAATAGCGCGCCGCGCGTTGAATGCTGCGCCTGATTTGCACTGCTGATGTGCATCCAGATGCCCGCGCAAACCAGAACCAGGAAGATGAAGAAGATATTCATCACCAGGTTGCGGACGAAGTTGAGCAGTCTCCACGTCCATTTAAAGAAACCGGCAATGATTCGCCAAAGGGTTCGCATGTATTCTCCCTAACCAGAAAATGACTGTTTCCGTCGCCACAGGACGGTAATGTTGGGTTATCGTAATGACCCAACCGCCACTTGTCAGCAGGAATCGCCTGCCAGGCTGTAACAAAATCTGCCGTCGTGTTAATTTTGTGAGTAAATCTCAAGAAAGGAGTTAACCAATGGACGCACTTGAACTGCTTGTTAACCGCCGTAGCGCTTCCCGCCTGGCCGAACCCGCCCCGGCAGGCGAGCAGATGGAGAATATTCTGCGTGCCGGTATGCGTGCCCCCGATCACGGCACGCTGCAGCCGTGGCACTTCTTTGTGATTGAAGGCGAAGGGCGCGATCGTTTCAGTCAGCTGCTGGAGCAGGGCGCGGTTGCCGCAGGGCAAGATGAGAAGGGGATCGACAAGGCGCGCAATGCCCCGTTCCGCGCCCCGACGATCGTCACCGTCGTGGCAAAATGCCAGGCTGACCATAAGGTACCGGTCTGGGAACAGGAAATGTCCGCAGGCTGTGCCGTGATGGCGATGCAAATGGCAGCCGTTGCACAAGGCTTTAACGGTATCTGGCGCACCGGTCCGCTGACCGAAAGCCCGGTAGTCCGTGACGGTTTTGGCTGCGGCGAGCATGACAAAATTGTCGGTTTCCTCTATCTCGGTACCCCGCAGCTTAAAGCCTCCAGCACCATCAGCGTGCCGGACACCACGCCTTTCGTCAGCCGTTTCTGATAACCCGCGCTAAACTGTCTGGATTCTGAGCATCTGCCGCAGAATTCAGACAGTCATACTTACCTCTTTATGGAATGAGCGCTACCATAGCGCGATTGAGATGACAGGAGACGTCCATGAGCGAGCAAACTATTCGTTTAACGCAATACAGCCACGGAGCCGGTTGCGGTTGTAAAATTTCCCCGAAAGTGCTGGAGACTATCCTGCACAGTGAACAGGCGAAGTTTGTCGACCCGAACCTGCTTGTCGGCAACGAAACGCGCGACGATGCTGCAGTTTATGACTTAGGTAACGGCACCAGCATTATCAGTACCACCGACTTCTTTATGCCGATTGTCGACAACCCGTTCGATTTCGGGCGCATTGCGGCGACTAACGCCATCAGCGATATCTTCGCGATGGGCGGTAAGCCGATCATGGCGATTGCCATTCTGGGCTGGCCGATTAACACCATTCCACCTGAGATTGCCCGCGATGTGATTGAGGGCGGGCGCTTTGCCTGTCAGCAGGCGGGGATTGCGCTGGCCGGCGGTCACTCTATCGATGCGCCGGAGCCTATCTTCGGCCTGGCCGTCACCGGCGTGGTGCCTACCGAACGCGTCAAGCGAAATAGCACCGCTCAGGCGGGCTGTAAGCTGTTCCTCACCAAGCCGCTGGGCATTGGCGTGCTGACCACCGCTGAGAAAAAATCCCTGCTGAAACCGGAACACAAAGGTCTGGCGACAGAGGTTATGTGCCAGATGAACCTCGCGGGTGCCGCTTTCGCCAATATCGACGGCGTGAAGGCGATGACCGACGTGACCGGTTTTGGCCTGCTGGGACACCTCTCCGAAGTGTGTCAAGGTGCGGGCGTGCAGGCGCAAATCTGGTATCAGGACGTGCCGAAGCTGCCGGGCGTGGAGGAGTACATTGCTCAGGGGGCAGTCCCGGGCGGTACCCAGCGCAACTTCGCCAGCTACGGACATCTGATGGGCGAAATGCCGGAGGAATGGCGCAACCTGCTGTGCGATCCGCAAACCTCCGGCGGCCTGCTGCTGGCAGTCACGCCGGAGTCCGAAGCCGAGGTTCAGGCGACGGCCGCCGAGTTTGGCATTACTCTGACGGCGATCGGCGAGCTTGTCACCGCCCGCGGTGGCCGACCGATGATTGAGATCCGTTAATTCGATGCGGTTGTTTATTGCCGAAAAGCCGAGCCTGGCCCGCGCCATCGCCGACGTGCTGCCTAAACCGCATCGCAAGGGCGACGGCTTTATCGAGTGCGGTAACGGGCAGGTGGTCACCTGGTGTATTGGTCACCTGCTTGAGCAGGCGCAGCCGGATGTCTATGACAGCCGCTACGCCCGCTGGAACTTGAACGATCTGCCCATCGTGCCTGAAAAATGGCTCCTGCAGCCCCGGCCTTCGGTCACCAAACAGCTGAACGTCATCAAGCGCTTCCTGCATGAAGCCGCTGAAATCGTTCACGCGGGTGACCCGGACAGGGAAGGACAGCTGCTGGTGGATGAAGTGCTGGACTATCTGGAGCTGGCGCCGGAAAAGCGCCAGCAGGTTCAGCGCTGCCTGATCAACGACCTCAACCCGCAGGCCGTTGAGCGGGCGATCTCGCGCCTTCGCGCCAACAGCGAGTTTATCCCGCTGTGCGTCTCGGCTTTAGCCCGCGCGCGCGCGGACTGGCTGTACGGTATCAACATGACCCGCGCCTACACTATTCTTGGGCGTAACGCGGGCTATCAGGGTGTGCTCTCCGTGGGCCGCGTGCAGACGCCGGTGCTGGGTCTGGTGGTGCGTCGCGACGAAGAGATTGAGAACTTCGTCGCCAAAGATTTCTTTGAAGTGAAAGCGCATATCGTCACCCCGAAAGACGAGCGCTTTACCGCGGTCTGGCAGCCGAGCGACGCCTGCGAATCGTATCAGGATGAAGAGGGGCGCCTGCTGCACCGTCCGCTGGCGGAGCACGTGGTTAACCGCATTACCGGTCAGCCCGCTATCGTCACCAGCTATAACGATAAACGGGAATCAGAACCCGCTCCGCTGCCGTTCTCGCTGTCTGCGCTTCAGATCGAGGCGGCAAAAAAGTTTGGCTTGAGCGCGCAGAACGTGCTGGATATCTGCCAGAAGCTCTACGAAACCCATAAGCTTATCACCTACCCGCGTTCCGACAGCCGCTATCTGCCGGAAGAGCACTTTGCCGGGCGCCATTCGGTGATGAACGCCATCGGCGTCCACGCGCCGGATCTGCTCCCGCAGCCAGCCGTCAATCCGGACACCCATAATCGCTGCTGGGATGACAAAAAGGTGGACGCCCACCACGCGATTATCCCCACGGCCCGCGCCAGCAGCGTCAACCTGACCGAAAACGAAGCGAAGGTCTATAACCTTATTGCCCGCCAGTATCTGATGCAGTTCTGCCCGGACGCGGTGTTCCGCAAGTGCGTGATCGAGCTGGAAATCGCGAAAGGGAAGTTTATCGCCAAAGCGCGCTTCCTTGCGGAAGCCGGCTGGCGCACGCTGCTCGGCAACAAAGAGCGTGATGAGGAGAACGACGGTACGCCGCTGCCGGTGGTCGCCAAAGACGATGAGCTGCTGTGCGAGAAAGGGGAAGTGGTGGAGCGTCAGACCCAGCCGCCGCGCCATTTCACCGATGCGACGCTGCTGTCGGCCATGACCGGGATCGCCCGGTTCGTGCAGGATAAAGATCTGAAGAAGATCCTGCGCGCCACCGACGGCCTCGGCACGGAAGCAACCCGAGCGGGGATCATCGAGCTGCTCTTTAAGCGCGGTTTTCTCGAGAAAAAAGGACGCTATATCCATTCGACAGAGCCGGGACGCGCGCTGATTCATTCGCTGCCGGAGCTGGCCGCCAGGCCGGACATGACGGCGCACTGGGAATCGGTGCTGACGCAGATCAGCGAAAAGCAGTGCCGCTATCAGGACTTTATGCAGCCGCTGGTGGGGACGCTGTACCAGCTGATCGACCAGGCGCGCAGCACGCCGGTGAAGCGGTTCAGAGGGATGGTTGCACCGGGTGGAGGTGCGAAGAAACCGTTTAAAAAGAAAAAAAGCGCGGCCTGATACCTCCGGTTTTCTCCCTCTCCCGGTGGGAGAGGGCCGGGGTGAGGGCTACCGGCCGCACGATAAAACTTAAATCACACCCTGCCCAATCATCGCATCCGCTACCTTCACGAACCCGGCGATATTCGCGCCGCGCACGTAGTTGGTTTGCGATGCCTCGCCGCCGTACTCCACGCACGCATGATGAATATCCAGCATGATATGGTGCAGGCGCGCATCCACTTTCTCCGCCTTCCAGCCGAGACGCGCGGCGTTTTGCGCCATTTCGAGGCCGGAGGTCGCCACGCCGCCCGCGTTGGCGGCCTTGCCCGGCGCAAACAGCACGCCCGCGTCCAGGAACAGATTGGTCGCTTCGATGGTGGTCGGCATATTTGCCCCTTCGGCCACCGCCTTCACGCCGTTGGTAATCAGGGTACGCGCGGCATCCACGTCCAGTTCGTTCTGCGTGGCGCACGGCAGGGCAATATCCACCGGCACGCTCCACGGCTGTTTGCCTTCCAGATACGTCAGACCCAACTCCGCGGCATAGTCTGAAAGACGGCCATCGCGGCTGGCTTTAATTTCGCACAGGCGCGCCAGCTTCTCCGCCGTAAAGCCGTCTTCATCCACAACCGTGCCTCTGGAGTCTGAAGCGGTCACTACGCGAGCGCCAAACTGCATCGCTTTTTCGATAGCGTACTGCGCCACGTTACCGGAGCCGGACACCGCCACGCGCATGCCTTCGAAGCCTAGGCCGTGACGCTTGAGCATGGCCTCGGTGAAATAGACCAGGCCGTAGCCCGTGGCTTCCGGGCGGATCAGGCTGCCGCCAAAGGACAACCCTTTGCCGGTGAAGACGCAGGCGCTGTTGTTGGAGAGTTTTTTCATCATCCCGGCCATAAAGCCCACTTCACGGGCACCCACGCCAATATCACCCGCCGGTACGTCGGTATCCGGGCCCAGGTGGCGATAGAGTTCGGTCATCAGCGCCTGGCAGAAACGCATGACTTCGCCTTCGCTTTTGCCTTTGGGATCGAAATCACTTCCGCCTTTACCGCCGCCCATCGGCAGCGTGGTCAGCGCGTTTTTAAACGTCTGCTCGAAGCCGAGGAATTTTAAAATCGACAGGTTCACGGAAGGATGGAAGCGCATCCCACCCTTAAACGGGCCGATGGCAGAGTTAAACTGCACGCGCCACGCGCGGTTAACCTGAACCTGATTCCGATCGTCCACCCAGGTCACGCGAAACTGGATCACGCGCTCTGGCTCGACCAGGCGTTCAAGCAGAGACATCTGACGATAGCGCGGATTTTCTTCAAGGAAGGGCCACAGGGTGGTCATCACTTCACGAACGGCCTGGGCGAACTCGCTTTGATGCGGGTCGCGCTGCTGAACATGGGCAAGGAAACTTTCCAGAGAGCGTGTCTGATCCATAGATATAAGAACCTCTTATAGTCATTTATGTATATTGCTTATGCGATTTGTGTTGTTTTTTTGACTATATCACCCGCACCGCTTTGTGAAGCAAGCAGAAATTCATGCCGAAAGGGAAATTAATGACCCAGGCCGGGTCATAACTAAAAGCGATGAAAAGATAAATTAAAGGTTCCGCTCGGGTTTACCGTTATAGTCATTATCAAGGAACAACAGGAAGATGTGTCTATGAACCGTTATGTACTCACCGCGCTATGCTTAATGTTGACCGCAGGCGCGCAGGCTGACCGCATTCGCCCGGATGTAGAAGTGAGCGTACCGCCGGAGGTTTTTAGCTCCAGCGGCCAGAATCAAACGGTGCAACCCTGCAATCAGTGCTGCATCTATCAGAATCAGAACTACTCGGAAGGGGCCGTTGTGAAAGCGGACGGCATTCTGCTGCAGTGCCAGCGCGACGAGCGCGCCATCAGCACGAACCCGCTGGTCTGGCGCCGCGTAAAACCATAAACGCTTCCAGCAGCGGAATATCCGCGGGGGCTAAGGCGTAGCCGAACGCGTCTTCAGGCGTACACCACACCAGCGCGCTGTGGTAGTGCGCCGCGAGCTCGCCGCTAAAAGCGGGCACGTGCCAGGCATGCAGGTTGATTATCCGCTGCGAGACTTCCCGCTGGTGGCTTGCCACGTACTGCCCCGGCTGCGCCCTAATGCCGAGTTCTTCCCACAGTTCGCGAACAAGCGCCTCAGGCTGCGTCTCCCCGGCTTCCACTTTTCCGCCTGCGAATTCCCACATTCCGGGTTGGTCAGCGTGGGCAGGGCGCTGCGCCAGTAAAATTTTGTCGTCTTTTTCGATGATGGCCGCAACGACATCGATTGTTTTTAGCATGGGCGTCAATACTTGATAACGTAAAACACCATATTATCGTGCCCTTTGTCAGAGTCCAGCCATCAGGAGAATCCGGTGAAAGAGACGTCCACCTGGGTCGAGCCCATACCAGCCCTTCCGGCGAGTTTAAAACCGATTGCCGCCATGCAGAAAAAACACTTTGGCACCGTGCTTAACCCCACGCGCTGGTGGGGGCGCATGCCGCGTCTTTTCTGGCTGGTGGCGCTGTTTGTCGGGTTTCTGGAGCGTCGCCGTGCGCGCCTGACGCCCGTGCTGCGTTCACTCCTCATGACGCGAGTGTCGCAACTCTGTCACTGCGCGTTTTGTATTGATGCCAACAGCCTGCGGCTGGCCGAGCGCTGCGGTGCGCTGGATAAAGTTCAGGCGGTGGGGAACTGGCATGATTCGGCCTTATTCACCGAGCAAGAGCGCGCGGCGCTGGCCTACGCCGAGGCGGTGACCGCCACGCCGCCCCGGGCGGATGAGGCAATCAGAACGGCGCTGAAACGCCACTTCACGGATGATGCCATCACCGAGATGACGGCGCTCATTGCGTTTCAGAATCTCTCGGCCCGCTTTAACGCCGCCCTGGACATTCCCGCTCAGGGCCTGTGCGCCACGTTTAAAGAGACTCCCCATGCTTGATCGCCACCTGCACCCGCGGATAAAACCGGCTCTGAATCGTCTGGTGTCCGTGCTGGATAGGCCGGGCATTACGCCCGACGGATTAACCCTGACCGGGTTTGCCGTTGGCGTGCTGGCGCTGCCGTTTCTGGCCCTCGGCTGGTACCCGGGCGCGCTTGTCGCCATCGTGCTTAACCGCTTGCTGGATGGTCTGGACGGCGCGCTGGCGCGCCGGAGAGGGCTGACGGATGCGGGGGGATTTCTCGATATCGCCCTCGATTTTCTGTTCTACGCCCTGGTGCCGTTTGGCTTTGCGCTGGCTGCACCGGTTGAGAATGCGCTGCCTGCCGCCTGGCTGCTGTTTGCGTTTATCGGCACCGGCAGCAGCTTTCTGGCGTTTGCGGCGCTGGCCGCGAAGCATGACATCGACAACCCCGGCTATGCGCACAAGTCGTTTTATTACATCGGTGGGTTAACGGAAGGGACGGAGACCATCGCGCTGTTTGTGCTGTGCTGCCTGTTTCCGGCGCACTTTGCGCTATTTGCGTGGGTCTTTGGCGCGCTGTGCTGGCTGACCACCACAACGCGCATCTGGAGCGGCTATGTGACGCTGAAGTCACGTCACGCTTAGAGGGCGCTTTCGGGCCCGCGCTCGCCGGTGGAGACCGGGTTCTGCGGGTGGCTACTCCACTCGTACCAGCCGCCGTCATAAACGGCGACGTTCTTCCAGCCCATTGCCCGGGCGTACATAAAGGTTTCGGACGCACGCCAGCCGGTGCCGCAGTAAAACGCGACGTGCTGCTCCGGCAGAATATTCCAGCGCTTCCACATGGCGGCAATATCGTCAGCGCTGCGCATGGTGCCATCCGGGTTATGGAAGTCCTCCATGTGGGTGGCATCGCTGCCTGCGTGGCCCCAGCGGGCACCGGCAATTTCACCTTTTGGCTTGATGTAGCTGTAGCCGCTGGTTTCGCCGATGAACTCTGGCCACGAGCGAATGCTGACCAGGGAGGCATCCTGGCGGTGCAGCATCCCGCGCGCCTGCTCCATATCGACCATCAGCTGCGGCTGACCGGGGATCGGTGCGCCAAAATCAGGGGCTGGCGTGACTTTCGCGGGCGTACCGCGCTCAACCGGCAGGCCTGCATCCGACCACGCCTTCCAGCCGCCATCAAGAATGCGCACATCCTTCACGCCCGCATACAGCATAATCTGCGCCACGCGTGCGGCGGCGTAAACGTCACGGCCATACAAGATGACGGTGGTGTCGTGACGGATTCCGTGCTTCGCCAGCATCGCTTTCAGCTTGTCGTCGGAGACTTTATTCCACAGCGGCTCGCTTTCCACCTCGTTGGTGTCGATGTAGCCCGCGCCGGGAATATGACTCAGCAGGAAAAACTTCGGTGCGCCCCAGGCGGCCTCAATCACTTTCCAGTCGCCCGCCGGCGCGGCGGTCACGGGTTTACCCTGCTGGAGCCGGTGGATCCACTGCGGGTAGACGAGCTGTTCAAAATGAGGCAGGCGCTGAAGGCGGTCGGGCGTCTGCAGGGCATCGCTCAGAAGCGAAACATGCTGGAATCCGGCTTTCTCCAGACGGGTTTTCACCGCCTGGTTATCGCGCTCGTCACCGTACAGCGCGATGGCCGTCGCAGGCGTGAGCTGATGCTGTTTGGCCCACAGCGCAATCTGCTCGTCGCTCATCGCGTCCAGCCAGGCGGCTGCCAGGTTGAGCGCGGCAGGTTCATGCCCGGAGGGGCCGCTGAGCGTTTGCGGCCAGCCGTTATAGAACGCGCTGGCGCGGGTGTCGACGGGCGTGCCGTGCTGTGCCTGAAGCTGAGACAGCGTCATCGCGTTGGGCATATCAGCCGCCAGAGAGGAAAAAGAAGCGAGGCCGCAGAGCAGGGCCAGCGCGGTCAGTTGAGAAACACGTTTCATCGAATAACCTGACGTCAATTAAAGAGGGGGGCATTGTCGTCTCTCCCGAAACGGAAAACATTGCGTTAGCACATTATTGCCAGCGAGAAATCTCAATCAGCTCGCCGCCCGGCGGAATATCGTCCTCATCGTGCGTGACCAGCACCACCGGAATATCGCGCGCGCGGACGGCGTCAAATACCCATGCCCGGAATGACGCCCGTAACGTTTTATCAAGGCGGCTGAACGGCTCATCCAGCAGCAGCGCCTGCGGCTCAGCGAGCAGAGCACGCAGCAGGCTGACCCGGGCGCGTTCCCCGCCGGAGAGGGTGGCCGGATCGCTGGCATAACGGTCGCCAAGCCCGGCGGATTCCAGCGCCTGCTCGACCGCTTCCCGACGCGCGCGCCCGACGATCCGCTCAGGCAACGCCAGCAGCAAGTTTTGCCCGACGCTGAAAGGGTCAAATAGCAGCGCGTCCTGAAAGAGAATGCCCACCCCGCGAGACTCCACGGGAAGGCCATCGCAGCGGCGCGCGTCGAGCCACAGTTCGCCCTGGGCCTGAAAATCGTCCGACAGCGCGCCGACCATCCAGGCAAAAAGGGTTGATTTCCCGCTGCCGGAGGGGCCCATCAGGGTGACAATCTCCCCGCGAGGAACGCAAAAATTGACCTCGCGGAAAAGCGGTTCGATGGTGAGGTGGTTTACCTTCAGCATTAACGTAATCCTTTTCGGTAGCGGCCCGCGAGCCGTGATAGCAGTGCGGCAAGGCCAAACACCGCGCCCGTGACCAGCAGTAACCCCAGCGCCCGGTTAGCCAGAACCGGGATACTGCCCCCGCTGCTGAGCGCGACGGTCTCGGTGGTCAGCGTGGCGAAACGCCCCGCGCCCAGCCACAGCGTCGGCATATATTGCGCCATGCTGACGGAAAAACCGATGGCAAAGGCCAGCAGCGCTGGGCGCAGCAGCAGGGGACATTTCAGCAGGCAGAAGATTTTTGCCCGCCGCCAGCCGAGCGTTCTGGCGGTAAGGATAAGCCGGGGATCGATCCGGCGCCAGGCGGGCTGCAGCACCAGCAGCATCCACGG
The DNA here is from genome assembly GCF_001022965.1 of Enterobacter genomosp. O. Classification (GTDB taxonomy): domain Bacteria; phylum Pseudomonadota; class Gammaproteobacteria; order Enterobacterales; family Enterobacteriaceae; genus Enterobacter; species Enterobacter cloacae_L. Next base: position 889,682 of record NZ_LECZ01000027.1, on the reverse strand, counting down.
TAGCACCCACAGCAGATGGCTCCAGAGCACGGCGGCGTAGTGCCCGTCGAGTCCCAGACGCAACGCCATCGCGTACTGTCCGGTGACGAGCGGCAGTGCCGGAAGGGCGAGCGGCAGCCACACCCACGCCGCGCCGCGCTGCGGCCCCCACTCCAGCCAGAGAAAGCAGACGACCAGGGCGATGAGGCTTGACAGCAGGCCGAAGGAAAGGCTGGTCGCCACGGGCCCCACGTCGTCCCGCTGTGCCAGCAGCACCAGCACCGCGGCGCACGCGACGCCGCACGCGGGCAGAAAGCCGCTGAGTACACGTTCAGGCAGAATGCGCTGAGACCTGCGGCGCGTCCCGGTTAGGTCCGGAACCGTTCGGCGCCATGCCTTCCACAGGCCGTACCCCAGCGCGGCCAGCGCGGCCAGCAGCAAAAGGAGAAGCAGGCACAGCAGCGTCCCTTTTGCCTGCTGCTGCGCGTCGCCCTGGCTCAGCCACTGCCAGGCAAGCACGGCAAGGGTAGGCGGGTTTCCGGGGCCGAGAACGATCGCTACATCCACGACCGACAGCGACCACGCCAGTACCGCCAGCATCACCGCCCCGAGGACAGGGGCGATCGCCGGAAGGATCAGCCAGTTAAGCACCTGAAACCGTCCGTAACCGAAGGTCTGCAGGACGATCTTTTGCTGCGCGAGCCGTTTTTCCGGCAGCACGGCGTAAATCGCCCACAGCACAAACGCGCTCTCTTTGACGGCAAGCGTCACGCCCAGCCCGACGCCGTAGCGGTCAAACGGAGCCGTACAGACGGTACAAATCTGATAAAACAGACCGCCCTCGGCAAACAGCAGTAACGCGCTGGTGGCGAACGCCACGTGGGGGATTGCCAGCAGCCACGGCAGGCGCGTGGTGAGGCGTCGCCAGCGCTTGCCGGGCCAGAAAAGGCTGACGAGAAGAAGGGCAATCAGCAAGGCACCCAGCGTGGCGATGAGCGTGGATACCAGCGTGGCGACGGTTGCCTGAGGCAGTTGCGGGTCGTTGATCAGCAGCTGCCAGTTTGTCACGGAAAACGCGGGTGCTAGCAGCATGGCACCGGCGGGCAGGATTGGCAGATAGATAACCGCCATCGCCAGCCAGACAAGCCCGCTTAGCGGGTTCCGTAACGACGAAGCCATTCCTGCTCCAGCGCGTTTACCCAGGCGGACTGCGGTTCTGCAAGTACCTTCGGCAGCCCCTGTGGCGTATGGGCCATCAGCTGTTTTGCTTCATCTTCGGGCAATGTGCTGGCATCCAGCACGCTCGGGTCTCCCCATACGGCCGGGTCGGCTTTGCGGATCTGCGCCTGCGGTGAAAGCAGGAAATTGGCGACCACCTTTGCGCCTGCGCTCGCGCTGGCATTCGCCGGAATCGTCACAAAATGGACGTTGCCAATCGTTCCGCCGTGGAAACCAAAGCTGTAGCTGTCGGCGGGCAGTTCGCCGCGAGCGACTTTTTGCTGTGCATGCGCCGGGTTAAAGGTCAGCGACAGGTTCAGACTGCCGCTGGTAAGCAGGGCATCCATACGCGCGGGTGATGGGGGAAAGTCTTTTCCTTCTCGCCACAGCAGCGGGTGGAGTTTGTCCAGGTAATCCCAGAGCGGTGCCGTCACCTCGGAAAAGGTGTTATCGGGTGCCTTTTGCAGCGCCTGCGGGTGCTTAGTGAGCGTCAGAAGCAGCTGCTCGAGAAATGCCGTGCCGGTAAAATCGGGTGGGCGAGGATAGCTGACCTTGCCAGGGTGCTGCTGCGCGTAAGCCAGCAGCGCCTGAGGATCCTCCGGCGGCGTCGGCATGCTGGCTTTGCGGGCGATAAAGGTCAGCTGCGCGCCGCCCCACGGCGATTCCGCCCCGTCGGTGGGAATAGCAAAATCTTCCGCTACGGGTTTGCGGGTATCGACATAGCGCCAGTTTGGCAGCGTCTGCGCCCATCCGGCCTGCAGCAGGTTCGCCTCTTTTAACGTGCGGAAGTTTTCCCCGTTGACCCAAAGCAGGTCGACTGAGCCGTTCGCCTTACGCCCTGCGGCGGCCTCCGTCTGGATCCGTTTTACCGCATCGGCAGCGTCCGCCAGCGGGACGATTTTGAGGGTAATGGCGTAGTGGGTTTGCATCTCACCGCTGACCCACTCCAGATAGCGGTTGACCGCCGGATCGCCGCCCCAGGCGTTAAACCAGATGGTCTGGCCTTTAGCCTGCTGTTGGATAGCCTGCCAGCCGTCGGCGGCACAGAGGGGGGCTGCCAGCAGCAGACCGGTCAGAAACGCGCAAAAACGCACACGGCGCATAATGCCTCACTTTTTTAACGAAGAGGGGGTGCGGGAAAACAGCCGGCGAGTGACCAGCGGTAATAACCCCAGTAGTGTAAAGGCGAATATCATGCCCGGCGACAAAATATCGCGGAGCGATGCCACTTTTCCCAGCTCCCGCCCGGCGTTCAGAATGACAACCGTGGCGGGCAGCATGGCGACCTGGCTGACCCACCAGTAGCACCTCACCGTAATGCGGGTCAGCCCCATCAGCAAATTCACCAGAAAAAACGGGAACAGCGGCATCAGGCGCAGGGCAAAAAGATAGCCCGCCCCGTCATGCGCCATGCCGGCGTTTACCGTTTTCATCTGCTGGGCGAACCGGTGCTGCACCCAGTCCCGCAGCAAATAACGGCTGGCCAGCATCGCAAGCGTGGCCCCGAGCGTCGAGGCAAACGAGACCAGCACGGTGCCTTCCCACAGGGTAAACAGTACTCCGCCCAACAGGGTAAGGATCGCCGCGCCGGGTATCGACAGGGCGGAGACCAGCACATAGAGCGCAAAAAAGATCAGCGCGCTTTGTAATGGCGCGCGGTCGACGTGAGAGAGTAAAGCCTGCTGGTGAGTTTTAATCCCTTCCAGAGAGAGCGTGCCCGGGGGAAGCAGGACAAACGTCAGAATAAATGCGCCCACAAGGGCGCACAGGAAAAGGATTTTTCGACTGTTCACGCGTCATTACAGCTTGAATTTAGCCCACACCGGCGCGTGGTCAGACGGTTTTTCCATGCTGCGGATATCGTAGTCGATCCCGGTTTCAATGCAGCGCTCCGCCAGCGGCGAGCTGGCCAGCAGGAGATCGATACGCAGACCGCGGTTGTCGTCGAAGCCTTTTGAACGGTAGTCAAACCACGAGAAGCGGTCCTGCGTTTCCGGGTTGGCATTGCGGAAGGTATCCACCAGGCCCCAGCCCAGCAGGCGCTCCATCCACTCGCGCTCTTCCGGCAGGAAGGAGCATTTGCCGGTACGCAACCAGCGTTTGCGGTTCTCTTCGCCAATACCGATATCCAGATCCGTCGGACTAATATTCATGTCGCCCATGATCAGCACCGGATTCTCTTTTTTGAGCTCGGTTGTCAGGAAGTCCTGCAGATCCTGATAAAACTTCGCCTTGGCCGGGAATTTGGTCTCGTGGTCACGGCTCTCACCCTGCGGGAAATAGCCGTTAATGACCGTGATATTCCCGAGCGCAGAAGGCACTTCCGCCATGATGATGCGACGCTGCGCTTCTTCACCGTCGCCGGGGAAGCCGCGACGCACGGAAACCGGCGGCGCTTTGGTGAGCAGCGCGACGCCATAGTGTCCTTTCTGACCGTGATAAAAGACGTTGTAACCGAGTTTCGCCACCTCTTCGAGGGGGAACATGTCGTCGTGAACCTTGGTCTCCTGCAGGCCGATCACATCTGGCTGATGTTGCTCAACGATAGCTTCAAGCTGATGAGGGCGGGCACGCAGGCCGTTGATATTAAAAGAGACAAATTTCATAGTCGCTGCCAGTGCAAGGTGAATAGTGCAAGGATGGTAGCAGAATTTGCGTCAACTGTTACGGGGATCGACCAATAACTGCGACAGATAATGCCGGTGGTGCAATATTTGCACCATTCTGACGCGCTTCGCCCCCAAACAGGGCGTAAATGACAGATAAATTTCGCGAGCGATCACAATTCCAGAATTATATTTGGCCTGTGCATACTCTTTCTGATTTTCATGCGGCAAAGCGCCGCTTGTCGTAAAAATATTCACTTTTTATGCAATAACAGTGAATAACTCCATGTTGTAACTCATTGATATTCTGTTACCCCAACCCGTTTATGCATTTTTATCGCTGGCTGGCACGAAGGCTGCAATCTACATTCACAGTGCAAACACTCAATTATTTAACATTCAAATAACTTTTTATTTACCGGATGAGGTCGCTATGTCTCTGTCAATTACGCGTGAAAATTTCGATGAATGGATGATGCCGGTTTACGCTCCGGCGGCTTTTATTCCGGTTCGTGGGGAAGGCTCGCGCCTGTGGGATCAGCAGGGTAAAGAGTATATCGACTTTGCAGGTGGGATTGCGGTGAACGCGTTGGGTCATGCGCACCCGGCGCTGCGTCAGGCACTGAACGACCAGGCGGCGAAGTTCTGGCATACCGGCAACGGCTTTACCAACGAACCCGCGCTGCGCCTGGCGAAAAAGCTGATCGACGCGACGTTTGCCGAAAAAGTCTTTTTCTGTAACTCGGGGGCGGAAGCCAACGAAGCGGCGCTGAAGCTGGCGCGCAAATATGCGCACGACAAGTTTGGCACGCACAAGAGCGGGATTGTGGCGTTTAAAAATGCGTTTCACGGACGCACGCTGTTTACCGTGAGCGCAGGCGGCCAGCCTTCCTACTCGCAGGATTTCGCACCGCTGCCGCCGGATATTCGTCACGGTGTCTATAACGATCTGCAGTCCGCCAGCGAGCTGATTAACGACACCACCTGCGCGGTGATTGTTGAGCCGATGCAGGGCGAGGGCGGCGTCCTTCCGGCGCAAAAAGCGTTCCTGCAGGGGCTGCGCGAGCTGTGCGATCGCCACAACGCGGTACTGATTTTCGATGAAGTGCAGACCGGCGTGGGCCGCACCGGCGAACTGTACGCCTATATGCACTACGGCGTCACGCCGGACGTCCTGTCTACCGCCAAGGCGCTGGGCGGCGGCTTCCCGATTGGGGCGATGCTGACCACCGATAAATTCGCCAGCGTGATGACCGTGGGCACCCATGGCACCACCTACGGCGGTAACCCGCTGGCAACCGCCGTTGCCGGACAGGTTCTCGACATCATTAATACCCCTGAGGTGTTGAAAGGCGTTAAGCAGCGTCACGACTGGTTCGTTGAACGCCTGAATGCCATCAACGGCAAAACGGGGATGTTTAAAGAAATTCGCGGGCTGGGGCTGTTAATTGGCTGCGAGCTCACTCCTGAGTTTGCCGGAAAAGCTAAACTTATTTCTCAGGAAGCGGCAAAAATGGGCGTGATGGTACTGATTGCCGGTGCCAACGTGGTGCGTTTTGCTCCTGCGCTGATTGTCAGCGAGGAAGAGGTGCAAACCGGTCTGGATCGTTTTGCGCTGGCGTGTGAACAGGTGAAGTCCGGGGTGTCATCATGATGGTCATCCGTCCCGTTGAGCGCGGCGATATTGCCGGGCTCATGCAGCTTGCCGGTAAGACGGGAGGCGGGCTGACCTCGCTTCCTGCCGATGAAAAAACGCTGTCGGCGCGCATCGAGCGCGCCCTGCAAACCTGGCAGGGGACGTTGCCAAAAAGCGAACAGGGGTATGTGTTCGTGCTGGAAGACACCGACACGGGGACCGTGGCCGGGATCTGCGCCATCGAAGTGGCCGTCGGGCTTAACGACCCGTGGTACAACTACCGCGTCGGCACCATGGTTCACGCCTCGAAAGAGCTGAACGTCTATAACGCGCTGCCCACGCTGTTTCTCTGCAATGACCACACGGGCGCCAGCGAGCTCTGCACGCTATTCCTCGACCCGGCGTGGCGCAAAGAGGGCAACGGCTATCTGCTCTCCAAATCGCGCTTTATGTTTATGGCCGCCTTCCGCGATCGCTTTAACGAAAAAGTGGTCGCTGAGATGCGCGGCGTGATCGACGATACAGGCTACTCGCCGTTCTGGGAGAGCCTGGGCGAGCGCTTCTTCTCGATGGAGTTCAGCCGGGCGGATTATCTCTGCGGCACCGGTCAGAAAGCGTTTATCGCGGAGCTGATGCCGAAGCATCCTATCTATACCCATTTCTTAACGCCGGAAGCGCAGGCGGTGATCGGAGAAGTGCATCCGCAAACCGCGCCTGCCCGCGCGGTGCTGGAGAAAGAGGGCTTCCGCTACCGTAACTACGTGGACATCTTTGACGGTGGCCCAACGCTTGAATGCGATATCGACCGCGTACGCGCAATCCGTAAAAGCCGGCTGGTTGAGGTTGCTGAAGGTCAGCCCGCTCCGGGCGACTGGCCGGCATGCCTGGTGTCGAACGAAAATTACACCAACTTCCGCGCCATGCTGGTGCGTACCAATCCGAAATGTGAACGTCTGGTGCTGACGGCTGCAGAACTGGATGCCCTGAAATGTAACGCCGGCGACACGGTTCGCCTGGTGCGTCTCTGCCCTGAGGAGAAAACAGCATGACATTATGGATTAACGGTGACTGGGTCACGGGCGAAGGCGAGCAGCGCGTAAAGACCAATCCGGTAGGAAAAGAGGTGCTCTGGAAAGGGCATGACGCCAGCGCTGCGCAGGTTGAACATGCCTGCCATGCCACTCGCCGCGCGTTTCCGGCGTGGGCAAAGCAGCCCTTCGCCGTGCGCCAGGCGATGGTTGAAAAATTTGCCGGGCTACTGGAAGCGAACAAAGCCGAACTGACGCGCATCATCGCGTCAGAAACCAGCAAGCCGCGCTGGGAAGCGGCAACGGAAGTGACGGCGATGATCAATAAAATCGCCATTTCGGTGAAGGCGTACCACACCCGCACCGGCGAACAGCACACCGACATGCCGGACGGCGCGGCCACGCTGCGCCACCGTCCGCACGGCGTGCTCGCGGTGTTTGGTCCGTACAACTTCCCGGGGCATCTGCCGAATGGCCACATTGTGCCCGCGCTGCTGGCGGGCAATACCGTTATCTTCAAACCGAGTGAGCTAACGCCGCTGACCGGCGAGGCGGTGGTGAAGCTGTGGGAACAGGCTGGCCTGCCGCCGGGCGTGCTGAATCTGGTGCAGGGCGGGCGCGAAACCGGTCAGGCGCTGAGCGCGCTGAGCGATATCGACGGCCTGCTGTTTACCGGCAGCGCCGGTACGGGCTATCAGCTGCATCGCCAGCTGGCAGGGCAGCCGGAAAAAATTCTGGCACTGGAGATGGGCGGCAACAACCCGCTGATTGTGGAAGACCCTGACGATATCGACGCCGCGGTGCACCTGACGATTCAGTCCGCCTTTATTACCGCCGGACAACGCTGCACCTGTGCCCGTCGTTTGCTGGTGAAGCGTGGCCCGCAGGGGGATGCTTTCCTGAAACGTCTGGTCGAGGTGAGCGCGCGTCTGGTGCCAGCCGCGTGGGATGCCGACCCACAGCCGTTTATCGGTGGGCTGATTTCCGAGCAGGCCGCGCTGAACGTGCTGAAGGCCTGGCAGGACCACGTCGCGCGCGGGGCGAAAACCTTGCTCGAGCCGAAGCAGGCTCAGCCGGGCACCTCGCTGCTGACGCCGGGCATCGTTGAGATGAGCGGGGCGAGCAACGTGCCGGATGAAGAGGTCTTTGGCCCGCTGCTGTGCGTCTGGCGCTACGACGATTTTGATGCGGCGATTGAGATGGCCAATAACACCCGCTACGGCCTGTCGAGCGGGCTGATTTCGCCGCATCGCGAGAAGTTTGAACAGCTGCTGCTGGAAGCACGCGCCGGGATTGTGAACTGGAACAAACCGCTTACCGGGGCGGCGAGCACCGCGCCGTTTGGCGGCGTAGGCGCGTCGGGCAACCATCGCGCCAGCGCGTGGTATGCCGCGGATTACTGCGCATGGCCGATGGCGAGCCTGGAAACCCCGGCGCTGACGCTGCCGGAAACGCTCAACCCGGGTCTGGACTTTACCGGAGGGGATCGTCATGAAAGCGCGTGAGGTCAACTTTGACGGGCTGGTGGGGCTGACGCACCACTACGCCGGTCTCTCCTTTGGCAATGAAGCCTCGACGAAGCACCGCTTTCAGGTCTCCAACCCGAAGCTGGCGGCGAAGCAGGGGCTGCTGAAAATGAAGGCGCTGGCGGATGCCGGTTTCCCGCAGGCGGTTATTCCGCCGCAGGAACGCCCGAACGTGGCGGTGTTACGCCAGCTCGGCTTCACCGGCAGCGATGAGCAGGTGGTCGAAAAAGCGGGTACGCAGACGCCGCACCTGCTCTCTGCGGCAAGCTCCGCCTCCTCGATGTGGGTCGCCAACGCGGCGACCGTCGCACCGTCAGCCGATACGCTGGATGGCAAAGTCCATCTGACGGTGGCGAACCTGAACAATAAATTCCACCGCGCCACCGAAGCGGAAACCACCGAGCGCGTGCTGCGCGCCATTTTTAATCATGACGCCCATTTTGAGGTGCACCAGGCCCTGCCGCAGGTGGCGATGTTTGGCGACGAAGGCGCGGCTAACCATAACCGTCTGGGTGGCGATTACGGCGATCCCGGCGTGCAGCTGTTTATCTACGGGCGCGAGGAGGGCGGTCATTCCGCTCCTGTTCGCTATCCTGCCCGCCAGACGCTGGCGGCCAGCCAGGCGGTCGCCCGCCTGAACCAGGTTAATCCTTCGCAGGTGATTTTTGCCCAGCAGAACCCGCAGGTGATCGACCAGGGCGTGTTCCATAACGACGTGATTGCCGTCTCTAACCGTCAGGTGCTGTTCTGCCACGAGCAGGCGTTTGCCCATCAGGATAAGCTGCTCGCCACGCTGCATGAACGCGTGCCCGGCTTTATGCCGATTCAGGTGCCAACGCGGGCGGTCAGCGTGCAGGATGCGGTCGAAACGTATCTGTTCAATAGCCAGCTGCTGAGCCGCGACGACGGCAGCATGATGCTGGTCCTGCCGCAGGAGTCGCAGGATCATAAAGGGGTGTGGAGATACCTGACGGAGCTGGTGAAAGCCGATAACCCAATTGACGAGCTGCGCGTGTTTGACCTGCGTGAAAGCATGGCCAACGGCGGCGGTCCGGCCTGTTTACGTCTGCGCGTGGTGTTAGCCCAGGACGAAATGCAGGCGGTGAACCCGGCGGTCATGATGAACGATACGCTCTTTACGCGGCTGAATGACTGGGTCGAACGCTACTATCGCGACCGGCTAACGCAGGCCGACCTGGTTGACCCGCAGCTGCTGCGCGAAGGGCGCGAGGCGCTGGACGCGTTAACATCAATCCTGCAGCTGGGATCGGTTTATCCGTTCCAGCGCTAAGGAGTGGGTATGGAAAATTTACTGGCGCTGACCCTGGCCGACGAAACGCCGGAACAGCGTGAGGGGGAGGGGCCCTCATTTCGCTGGCGGTGGCTGGGGCGCGGGGTGCTTGAGCTGACGCCGGACGCAAAAAGCGAGCTGTCGCTGCTGCTTTCAACGGGCATTCACGGGAACGAAACGGCGCCCGTTGAGATTGTTGACCTGCTGCTGCGCGCGCTGTATCGGGGTGAGATTGCGCTCAAGTGCCGCGTGCTGGTGGTGCTCGGTAATCCGCCTGCGCTGGCGCAAAACAAGCGGTATCTGGTGAGCGACATTAACCGCATGTTCGGCGGGCGCTGGTCGCAGTTTCCGCAGAGTGACGAAACTGCGCGGGCACAGTGGCTGGAGAACGTCGTGACCGCGTTTTTTGCCGAGGCGGGGCCCGCGCGCTGGCATCTCGATCTGCATACGGCGATCCGCGCGTCTTACCACGTCCGCTTTGGCGTCCTGCCGCAGCGCAATCAGCCGTGGGATGAAGCGTTCCTGAGCTGGCTGGGTGACGCCGGGCTGGAGGCGCTGGTATTTCATCAGTCGCCGGGCGGGACGTTTACCCACTTTACCTGTGAAAATTTCGGCGCGCTGGCCTGCACGCTGGAGTTGGGAAAAGCGCTGCCGTTCGGCCAGAACGATCTGTCCCGCTTTGCGCCAACGCACCTTGCCCTTCGGGCGCTGCTGGGCGGGACGACTCCCGAGCACGCGCATCAGCCCGTTGAGCGGTATCGGGTCGTACAGCAGATCACGCGCCGCAGCGATGCTTTCCTGCTTCATATGGCCGCGCACACCCTGAACTTCACGCCGTTCCGCAAAGGGGCGCTGCTGGCGGAAGATGGCGAAGAGCGTTACGAGGTGCACAAAACAACCGAGTATGTTTTATTCCCTAACCCCACCGTGGCGTTTGGCCTGCGGGCCGGATTGATGCTGGAAAAAATATCCTGAACGTTTCCCCTCTCGTCAGCCGGGAGGGGAAATACAACCTTTTTTCTTTACGATTAAAGCGCTCACCCTTCTTTTGCGGAATATTCCTGGTGAATTGCTTTATTATTAATCTTCACTTCGCTATACTTCTGCTAATTTTCTTTAAAATCATCGCATTGAATATTTTTTGTTGCAACTCTCCACGCTTTATCCTTATTTCCTCCACATTTGGCGAAAATTTGTTTTTTACACTTTCATTGTTTTACCGTTGCTCTGACTAATTGACGATAAACCCCGTAAAGTTAATCTCGTCAACACGGCACAGCGCCGAAGAATAACTGAAAGAAAGGAAATAAATTATGCGTAAGTTTACTGCACTGTTTGTTGCTTCTACCCTGGCTCTGGGCGCTACCAGCATGGCGTTCGCCGCAGATACCGCGACCACCACTGCCGCGCCTGCTGAAGGCAAAATGATGATGCATCATAAAGGCAAGCCGGGTATGCACAACGAGATGATGATGTTTAAGGATCTCAACCTGACGGATGCGCAGAAGCAGCAGATCCGCGACATCAGGAAAGGCGAGCGCGACGAGATGAAACGTCCTCCGCTTGAAGAACGTCGTGCGATGCATGACATCATCGCCAGCGACAGCTTCGATAAGGCAAAAGCCGAAGCGCAGATCGACAAAATGGCCGAGCAGCACAAAGCCCGCATGCTGGCTCACATGGAAACCCAGAACAAGATCTACAACATTCTGACTCCGGAACAGAAAAAGCAATTTAATGCGAATTTTGAGAAGCGTCTGACAGAACGTCCGGCGATGGAAGGTAAAATGCCAGCACCAACCGAATAATCGGTTCACTCTCTTAAGACCGCCGGGATCCTGTCCACAAAAGCGCAACCGCTGTGGACAGGACCGGCGGTTTTTCTTTCCAGCCCTCTTGTCTGCCGCCGCCAGCGCGGTATTCTCCTGTAGTCGCGTCAGAGAATGTTTGTAGAGTCATGGCGTTAGAATTTTTATTAACGTTCTGCTAAGGCCTGCCCGCTCTGCTGCCGATACTGTGTCTGTAAATACCCAACGATAACAAACAAGACAGCAACGATAGCGATATCCTTGCCCTGGCACGGGTTGTGCCATTCAGGAGTGGTGATGGAGTTCTTTGATATCCGTAAGATGCCGGTCAGCCTCTGGCGCAATGGTGCTGGCGAAACGCGTGAGATTTGTTGTTTCCCTCCCGCAACGCGCGATTTTCACTGGCGTGCCAGTATCGCGACTATTGCCAGCAACGGCGAGTTCTCCTCTTTCCCCGGCGTCGACCGGGTGATTACCTTGCTGGAAGGAGGGGAGGTGACGCTCGATGCCGGTCAGGCGTTCTTTCATACCCTCAAGCACCATCAGCCCTACAGCTTTGCCGGCGACCTGCCGGTAAAGGCGTTGCTTTCGGATGGAAAGATGGCGATGGACTTCAACATCATGACCCGCCGCGACTGCTGTCAGGCGAAGGTGCGCGTTGCCGACCGTACCTTTACCACCTTTTGCTCACGCGGGGGCGTGGTCTTCGTGTTAAGCGGTGCGTGGCAGCTGGGCGATAAATTGCTGACGGCCGATCAGGGTGCCAGCTGGGAGGAGGGGAGCCATACTTTGCGTCTGCTGGAGCCCCAGGGCACCCTGTTGTTCAGTGAAATCACATGGCTGCCAGGCCATTGAGCTCAATGACCTCAAACTTACCGGCTAAAACAGGTTTACAGAGAATTTTGTAGCCATCGTGGTCAAATCCGGCGGGCGTGCGCAACAGGGTTGCCGCGTCGTTGATATCGTCGACGGCGCCCAGCCAGAACCAGTTGTTGACGATGTGGTACTGGGTCATCGCTTCACCCACTTCTTTTAGCGCAACGGCGCCTTCCCAGGGCCAGCAGTTCACGCTGATGGTCGCCAGGCCGGTGAGGAGCCGGGCGTGGTGTGCCTCAACGCTCTCTTTCCCGCAGCAGGCACCAGCACAGCGCTTCAGCGCGGAGCGGAAACAGGCGCGTCCGCGGGTGGTCGCCTCCAGGCCTAAAAGGCTGTAGCAAAGCTGTAGATCGTCCGCCAGAGTTTGCAGCGCCTGAAGTGCCGCGCGTTTATTCGCGAACAGCCCATAGAGATTTGGGGCATGCGAAAAATCGACCTCGCGCGCGTAGACTACCTGCGGTTTGCCGGCGGTTATCTGCAGGGAGCAGAGCTGGCGATTGCGACGCAGGCGCTTGTTGAACAGCGGTTGTTGTTCTTTGATTAACCGCGCTTCCAGCAATAACGCGCCCATTTCTCCCGCCGTCTGGAACCAGGTGATGCGTCGCGACTGGCGCAGCATGGCGGCCTCGTCCAGCGTACGCAGATGAGATAACACCCGGCTGCGAATATTGACGCTTTTGCCGATATAGAGCGGCAGAGTGTCGCTTTCGCCGTGAAAGATGTACACGCCCGGCTGTTTAGGTAAGGCCTCAAGCCAGGGGCGAAGGTGCTCGGGATATTCGTAGATAGCCGCCGCTTCAAACTCAAGACGCGGGGCGGATTGACGCCTGCTCACATACTGCTCCATATACTGTTCAGGTATACAGTGTAGCAGGTGTGTGGTGGTTAAAAAAGAGCCGGGTGGCCTGATGCCCTCACCCCAGCCCTCTCCCACGGGAGAGGGGGCAAACATTAAAAACGGTAACCAGGTTACCGTTTTGCGTTTATTTCCAGAAATCGTCAAACACCGTAATCGGCGTATGACGCTTGTGCTCGGTTTTCAGATACCAGCCTTCGATAATCTTCGCGGTACCGTCATCCAGCTTTTTGCCTTCCAGATAATCATCGATGTTGTCATAGGTGACGCCAAGGGCCGCTTCATCCGGCAGGGAGGGACGATCGTCCTCCAGATCCGCCGTCGGTGCTTTTTTATACAGATGCTCAGGGCAGCCCAGCGCGGCAAGCAGCTGCTTGCCCTGGCGCTTGTTGAGGCGGAAGATCGGGTTGATGTCGGTGCCGCCGTCGCCGTATTTGGTGAAGAAACCGGTGATCGCTTCCGCCGCATGGTCGGTACCGACGACGACGCCTTTGGTCATTCCGGCAATGCTGTACTGCGCTTTCATGCGCTCGCGGGCTTTCTCGTTGCCGCGAACAAAATCGCTCAGCTCAATGCCCGCTTCGCGCAGCGCCTGTTCGCTTGCCAGCACCGAACCTTTAATATTGACGGTAAGCACGCGGTCAGGCTGGATGAAGGCAATAGCGTCCTGGCAATCCTGCTCGTCTGCCTGTACGCCATAAGGAAGACGTACCGCGATAAACTGCAGCGCTTCATCGCCCGTCTCGTCGCGCAGCTCTGAAATCGCCATCTGGCAGAGTTTACCGGTCAGGGTAGAGTCCTGACCCCCGCTGATGCCCAGCACCAGGGATTTCAGGAAAGCGTTCTTTTTTAAGTACGATTTTAAAAAATCCACGCTGCGGCGGATCTCTTCGTTTGCATCTACCGTGGGCTTCGCGCCCAGTGCCTGAATAATCTCTTGTTGCAGAGCCATCACGCCCTCCATATGCAGTACATAAACGGAATGTGTTAACTGTTAAAACTAACCCTTTGGGCGAGAAACGACAAGGATCACAGTTTCGAGTGCGCTAATTTGCGCCGATTTAGCAGGTTATCGTTGTTTTATTAGAATTTTCCGAAATTCGTCTGGCGCAAATCACAAAGTTGAACAATAGTACTTTTTATCCCATGCTTAGATAACACGCTGATAAACAAGAGGACGGAATATGAACAAGAACGTAGCAGGAATTCTTAGCGCAGCGGCGGTACTGACTATGCTGGCAGGGTGTACGGCTTACGATCGCACCAAGGATCAGTTTACGCAGCCCGTAGTGAAAGACGTCAAAAAAGGGATGACCCGTTCGCAGGTGGCGGCGATTGCCGGTAAACCTTCTTCTGAAGTGACCATGATTCATGCGAAAGGGACCTGCCAGACCTATATCCTGGGTCAACGTGATGGTAAGGCAGAAACCTACTTTGTTGCCCTGGATGATACCGGTCATGTGATTAACTCCGGCTATCAGACCTGTGCTGAATACGACACCGACCCGCAGGCACCTAAGGCGCAGTAACGCTGCTTACCTGAGTATGTTAACAAACCGGCCCATGGGCCGGTTTTTTTATGCATACGTAAATCTTATTTCTTTGCGCGAATTATTTGCCCGAAATGTGAAGGTAGTCAACAAGCCAGGTCAATGAGAGACAATTTGAGTCTATCCAGAATTATCCCCTGTCTGTACCATTGCGTATACTCACTCCAACGATAAACAACAGTACGCAAGCTACCTGTCTGCCGGGACAGCGAGTCGAGTGATAGCGCGATGGCAGGTAGTCATACAAGAGGGAAATTACGATGGAAAAGAAACATATCTACCTGTTCTGCTCAGCGGGCATGTCAACCTCACTTCTGGTGTCAAAGATGCGTGCGCAGGCTGAAAAGTATGAAGTTCCTGTGGTGATTGAAGCGTTTCCAGAGACGCTGGCGGGCGAAAAAGGCCAGAACGCCGACGTTGTTTTACTGGGGCCGCAAATTGCCTATATGTTGCCCGAAATTCAACGACTGTTACCCAATAAACCGGTCGAGGTGATCGACTCGGGGCTGTACGGCAAGATTGATGGTTTAGGTGTACTGAAAGCTGCTGTGGCAGCTATTAAAAAAGCTGCTAATTAATTTTTATTTTTCCCGTCAAAGAGTTATTTCACACACAATTACGCCGTAACCTCTGTTGCGGCATTTAAGGGTATTTTCCTATGAGTAAAGTCATCGCTTCACTTGAAAAGGTACTCCTTCCTTTTGCTGTTAAAATAGGAAAGCAGCCTCACGTTAATGCCATCAAAAACGGCTTTATTAAATTAATGCCGTTGACGCTGGCCGGGGCCATGTTCGTTTTAATTAACAACGTTTTTCTGAGCTTTGGTGAAGGTTCCTTCTTTTATTCATTAGGAATTCGGTTAGACGCATCCACTATTGAAACCCTTAACGGTTTAAAAGCCATTGGCGGCAACGTCTATAACGGTACGTTGGGAATTATGTCGCTGATGGCGCCTTTCTTTATTGGGATGGCGCTGGCAGAAGAGCGGAAAGTGGATCCGCTGGCCGCCGGGTTATTATCCGTTGCTGCCTTTATGACCGTAACCCCTTACAGCGTTGGTGAAGCCTATGCCGTGGGCGCCAACTGGCTGGGTGGGGCTAACATCATCTCCGGTATTGTTATCGGTCTTGTGGTGGCGGAGATGTTCACCTTTATTATCCGTCGAAACTGGGTTATCCGCCTGCCGGATAGCGTTCCGGCTTCCGTATCTCGTTCATTTTCCGCGTTGATTCCAGGCTTCATTATTCTCTCCATTATGGGGATTATTGCCTGGGCGCTTTCTCACTGGGGCACGAACTTCCACCAGATCATCATGGACTCTATCTCTACGCCGCTGGCGGCGATGGGTGGCGTGGTCGGTTGGGCGTATGTGATTTTCACCTCTCTGCTGTGGTTCTTCGGCGTGCATGGTTCACTGGCACTGGCCGCGCTGGACAGCGGGATTATGACCCCATGGGCACTGGAAAACGTTGCGCTTTACCAGCAGTACGGCTCCGTTGACGCGGCGCTGGCAGCGGGTAAAACCTTCCATGTGTGGGCGAAGCCGATGCTTGACTCCTATATCTTCCTGGGTGGTACCGGGGCGACCTTGGGTCTGATCATCGCGGTCTTTATTGTCTCTCGTCGCGCTGACTACCGTCAGGTGGCTAAACTGGCGCTGCCATCAGGCATCTTCCAGATTAACGAACCGATTCTGTTCGGTCTGCCAATCATCATGAACCCGGTTATGTTCATCCCGTTCATTCTGGTTCAGCCGCTGCTGGCCGCTATTACCCTGACGGCGTATTACATGGGCATCATTCCACCGGTCACCAACATTGCGCCGTGGACCATGCCGGCGGGTCTGGGTGCCTTCTTCAACACCAACGGTAGCGTTGCGGCCTTCCTGCTGGCGATATTTAACCTCGGGATTGCAACCCTGCTCTACATGCCGTTTGTGGCGATTGCGAACAAAGCCGCCACCATCATCGATGAAGAAGAGAGCGAAGAGGATATTGCCCTCTCACTGAAATTCTAAGATTGACCGGCGCGGGGCAACCCGCGCCAGCCACAAGGAGCTTAAAGATGTTAGATTTGGACAGTATTGTTGCAGAAGAAACCGCAGAGAACGATCTTGAAGAAGTGGTGATGGGTCTTATCATCAACTCCGGGCAGGCCCGCAGCCTGGCATATGCCGCACTCAAGCAGGCCAAGCAGGGGGATTTCGCCGCCGCGAAAACCATGATGGACCAGTCCCGCACGGCGCTGAATGAAGCGCACCTGGTGCAGACAAAGCTGATTGAAGGTGACCAGGGCGAAGGGAAAATGAAGGTCAGCCTGGTGCTGGTCCATGCCCAGGATCACCTGATGACGTCAATGCTGGCGCGTGAGCTGGTGGCGGAGCTAATCGAGCTTCACGAGAAGATGCAGTAAGTCAGACTGAGTAGCAGGAGGTCAGCACGATGGAAATTAAAACCGCACTTGAGCAGCAGCTGTTTAATGGCAAGAATTTTCACGTGGTTATCTACAACAAAACGGAGAGCGCGAGCGGTCTGCACCAGCATGACTACTACGAGTTCACGATTGTTCTGACCGGCCGCTACTACCAGGAGATCAACGGCAAGCGCGTTCTGCTCGAGCGAGGGGATTTTGTCTTTCTGCCTATGGGCTCCCATCACCAGAGCTTTTACGAATTTGGTGCGACCCGCATTCTGAACGTGGGCGTCAGCAGACGCTTCTTTGAGAAGCACTACCTGCCGCTGGTGCCGTTCTGCTTTGTGGCATCACAGGTCTATCGGGTCAAAAACGAGTTTATGACCTGGATTGAAACGGTTATCGCCTCGCTTAACTTTCGCGACAATGAATTTGATGAGTTTATTGAAACGGTAACATTCTACGTGATGAACCGACTGCGCCATCATCGTGAAGAGCAGCAGGTGACGGATGATATTCCGCAGTGGCTGCGCAGCACCGTTGAACTGATGCACGATAAGGGCCAGTTCAGCGATAATGCGCTGGAAAATATGGTCTCCCTGTCGGGCAAATCTCAGGAATATCTGACCCGCGCGACGCAGCGTTATTATCGTAAAACGCCCGTGCAAATTATTAATGAAATCCGCATTAACTTTGCTAAAAAACAGCTGGAAATTACCAACTATTCTGTCACCGATATTGCCTATGAGTCAGGATACAGCAGTCCCAGCCTGTTTATTAAAACCTTTAAGAAATTTACGTCATTTACACCGAACAGTTACCGGAAGAATTTAACGGTAATTAATTAACTTTTGACGATTTTATTCGTCACGAATATTGAATTAATTGCTTGCCCATTTAGCGGGAAGAGTACGCTACATCTTGCAGGCGGTTAACCTGATACGCAAAGGGAGATATTATGCAGAAGAAATTAAAAGTCGTAACCATTGGTGGCGGCAGCAGCTATACCCCGGAATTACTGGAAGGTTTCCTGAAACGTTATCACGAACTGCCGGTCAGCGAATTATGGCTGGTTGACGTTGAGGAAGGTCAGGAAAAACTGAATATCATTTTTGACCTGTGTAAGCGTATGGTTGAGAAAGCCGGCGTGCCGCTGACCGTGCACAAAACCCTCGATCGTCGTCTGGCGCTGAAGGATGCGGACTTCGTTACCACCCAGCTGCGCGTGGGCCAGCTCAAAGCGCGCGAACTGGACGAGCGTATTCCGCTAAGCCACGGTTACCTCGGGCAGGAGACCAACGGCGCGGGCGGTCTGTTTAAAGGTCTGCGTACCATTCCCGTGATTTTCGACATCATCAAAGATGTGGAGGAGATTTGCCCGAACGCGTGGGTGATTAACTTCACCAACCCGGCCGGGATGGTAACCGAGGCGGTGTATCGTCATACCGGCTTCAAACGCTTTATCGGCGTCTGCAATATTCCAATTGGCATGAAGATGTTTATCCGTGACGTGCTGGAACTGAGCGACAGCGACGATCTCTCCATCGATCTGTTCGGCCTGAACCACATGGTGTTTATTAAAGATGTCATCGTGAACGGAAAATCGCGCTTTGCCGAACTGCTCGACGGCGTGGCCTCCGGTCGCCTGACGGCGGCGTCGGTGAAAAACATCTTCGATCTGCCGTTCAGCGAAGGGCTGATCCGTTCGCTGAATCTGCTGCCGTGCTCCTATCTGCTGTACTACTTCAAGCAGAAAGAGATGCTGGCCATCGAAATGGGCGAGTACTATAAGGGCGGCGCGCGCGCTCAGGTCGTGCAGAAAGTTGAGAAGCAGCTGTTCGATTTGTACAAAGATCCGAACCTGAACGTCAAACCGAAAGAGCTGGAGCAGCGCGGCGGGGCCTACTATTCCGATGCCGCATGTGAAGTCATCAACGCCATTTACAATGACAAGCAGGCGGAGCACTACGTTAACGTGCCGCATCACGGCCACATCGACAACATCCCGGCTGACTGGGCCGTTGAGATGACCTGCATCCTGGGGCGCGACGGGGCTAAGCCGCATCCGCGCATTACCCATTTTGATGATAAGGTCATGGGTCTGATCCACACTATCAAAGGCTTTGAAGTGGCTGCCAGCAACGCGGCGCTGAGCGGCGAGCTGAATGACGTGCTGCTGGCGCTGAACCTCAGCCCGCTGGTGCATTCCGACCGCGATGCGGAGCAACTGGCCAGCGAGATGATTCTGGCGCATGAGAAATGGTTGCCGAACTTTGCCGCCACGATCGAGAAGCTGAAGTTCAAACAGCAATAAGAGGATGCACAATGGAAAACCTGCTGATCGTTAATGCTGATGACTTTGGCCTCTCGAAAGGTCAGAACTACGGCATTATTGAAGCCTGTCGCCGGGGCGTTGTGACCTCGACAACGGCGATGGTCAATGGTGAAGCGGTGGAACACGCGGCGCAGCTGAGCCGCGAAGTGCCAGCGCTGGGCGTCGGCATGCATTTTGTGCTGACGCTCGGAATGCCGCTTTCGCCGATGCCTGGCCTGACGCGCGACGGACAGCTGGGCAAATGGATTTGGGAACTGGCGGAGCAGGGCGCGCTGCCGCTTGAAGAGATTGCCCGCGAGCTGGACTGCCAGTTTAACCGCTTTGTTGACGTGTTTGGCCAGGCGCCGACGCACATCGACAGCCATCACCACGTGCATATGATCCCGGCGATTTTCCCGATTGTCGCAGGGTTTGCCCAGCGCAAAGGCGTGGCACTGCGCGTGGATCGCGAGGTGCGCGGCTTGCCGGAGGTCAATGTTGCCACAACGCAGGGGTTCAGCAGCGCGTTTTATGGCGAGGAGATCGACGAAGCGCTGTTCCTGAAGGTGCTGGATGATTCCGCTGCCCGTGGTGAAACGTCGGTGGAAGTGATGGCGCACCCGGCGTTTGTTGATAACACCGTGCGTAAGAGTGCCTACTGCTGGCCGCGTCTGGCGGAGCTGGACGTGCTGACGTCGGCCTCGCTGAAATACGCGATTGCCGAGCGTGGGTATCGGTTGGGGACGTTTGGGGATCTTTGAGATAAAGCCCGGTGGCGGCTTCGCCTTACCGGGCCTACAAAACCAATCGAAATGTAGGCCGGGTAAGCGCAAGCGCCACCCGGCTTTTTTTACGCCGGTATCTGGTCAATCTTGCTGCTGCGCGACCACACGCGGTGCGCGGCAAGCAGATCAAACAGCTTCGTCATAAACGCATCGTCTACGTTATCGCCTTCGACAATGCCGTCTTCACCTTGCTCGGCCACCTTCAGCTGCGCTTTAAACTGTCGCGCATCGCCGGACAGCGCGATCGGTTTAAGGTGCTTATAGGCTTCCAGCAGGTAATAAACGGCGTCACCGTTGTTCAGCAGGCTGGCAATATCCCCGCACGGCACAATCACCGCATCGACGGTCAGCGACGGTGCACCGGCAAAGGTCGCCGCCACCGGCAGCACGGAGCCGTCATCGGCGGTCACTTCACCCATGCGGGAATAGAGCAGTTTGGCGTGCACGCCCTGGGTTTTCAGCGCCTGCATGATCCCCAGCACGTCGCTGGCGCGGGTTTTGTCGTTCAGGAGAATGGCGACCACGCGGCCTTTAATCGAGCCGCCCGGCACCGCATACAGGCTCAGCGACGGATCTTTCTTCACGCCGTTAACCTCTTTTGGCGGCGCCAGGTTGCGCTGCTCATCGGTCAGCGTGATGCCCAGGTTATCCGCCACGCTCTGGGCAAGCTGAATATCAATATGCGCTAGCTGATCGACCACGCGCTCGCGGATGTAGGTGCGCACCACTTTGCTGAGCTCAAAGCTGAAGCCGCCGATAATGTGCTGCTGCTCAATCGGCGTCTGGCTGTTCCAGAACAGGCGCGGGTGGGCGTAATACTCGCCGAACGACGGGCTGCGCTCGCGAATTTTGTTGCCGTCGACACGTTCCTGATACGATTCGAATCCACCGCGTTTCGGCGCGGGAGGTGTTTCACGCGGCCAGTTATCGTTGATGGAGTTCGGCTCATAGTTGGCCGGGTTGGTATCAATATCCTGACGGTGCATCCCGTCGCGCTGGAAATTGTGGTACGGGCAGGTTGGCCGGTTAATCGGAATTTCGTGGAAGTTCGGCCCGCCAAGGCGGCTGATCTGCGTATCGGTATACGAGAACAAGCGTCCCTGTAACAGCGGATCGTTGGTGAAGTCCAGCCCCGGCACGATATGCCCCGGGTGGAACGCGACCTGCTCGTTTTCGGCAAAGAAGTTATCCGGGTTGCGGTTGAGCACCATTTTACCCACCAGCTGAACCGGGACCAGCTCTTCCGGGATCAGCTTGGTCGGGTCAAGGAGATCGAAATCGAACTTAAATTCGTCCTCCTCCGGAATGAGCTGCAGGCCCAGTTCATATTCCGGGAAGTCACCCGCTTCAATGGATTCCCACAGCTCGCGGCGGTGGAAGTCCGGATCGCGCCCGGTCAGCTTCTGCGCCTCATCCCACACCAGTGAGGCTTTACCCGCAACCGGCTTCCAGTGGAAACGGACAAACGTCGCTTTTCCCTCGGCGTTGATCAGACGGAAGGTATGAATACCAAACCCTTCCATCGTACGATAACTGCGCGGAATCCCCCGGTCTGACATCGCCCACATCACGTTGTGCAAGGTTTCAGGCTGCAGGGAGACATAGTCCCAGAAGGTATCGTGCGCGCTTTGGCCCTGCGGTATGGCCCAGTGGGGCTCCGGTTTTACCGCATGGACAAAGTCAGGGAATTTATGCGCATCCTGAATGAAAAACACCGGGGTGTTGTTGCCGACCAGGTCGAAAATACCCTCTTCGGTATAAAACTTGGTGGCAAAGCCGCGGATATCGCGCACCGTGTCGGCTGACCCCGCGCCACCCTGCACGGTGGAGAAACGCACGAACACCGGGGTGATCTTATCCGGGTCGGAGAGGAAATCCGCTTTGGTGATCGCTTTCAGGCTCTTATAAGGCTGGAAGTAGCCGTGCGCAGCGGAACCGCGCGCGTGGACGATGCGTTCCGGTATCCGTTCGTGGTCAAAATGGGTGATTTTTTCCCGCAGGATAAAGTCTTCCAGCAGGGTTGGCCCGCGCGTCCCGGCCCGCAGGGAGTTCTGGTCATCGGAGATGCGTACGCCCTGATTGGTTGTCAGCGCAAAACCTTCGCCGCCTTTTCGGTGTGGCTCAAGCGATTTCAGCTTCTCGTTCCCGGTGTCCGGGGATTTCATGCTTCCCGGTGCGGTAGGCTGTTCGCCTGGGGCGGAAGGGCCAGGGGAGGGGCGGTGAGAGCCGTCAGAAGGGGCGAGAGAGTCCATGCCCGGTTGAGATTCTTCAGTGCCATGAATGGGTGACTGATGTGTTTTATCTTTGTTCGACATTGCACGATTCTCCTTGATTCATTGCTAAAAACCCTATTAAGGATAGAACAATGTCGTGAAATGGCTCGCGAACTAAGAGTTTTCACATGCCGTCATTAACGAAAGGAGCCTTCTCACCCACGCGGGGCGCGACGGAAGGTGGCAGAATCGGCTATCATAGAATTTTCCTGCTTCAAGAATTTGCTTTAGTGAACCCGTCGCTTATGAAACCTCTTCGTCAACAAAACCGCCAGGTTATTAGCTATGTGCCCCGCGTTGAGCCCGCGCCGCCTGACCATGCCCTGAAAGTGGAGGGGTATCGCGATGTCTGGCAACTGCGGGGCAAATACGTGGCCTTTGTGCTAATCGGCGAACATTTTCGTCGCTCTCCCACGTTTACCGTGCCGGAGTCAGCGCAGCGGTGGGCGATGCAGGTCCGCCAGGATGAAGAGGTTGAAGAATAACAGCCATAAAAAAACCGCCATCAGGCGGTTTTTTTATTTCTACAGTGATTAACGGTGCGCCAGCTCGGCGTCGTCTTCCCTTTCCAGAATCGCTTTGTCAGTCTGCTTCAGCCACTGGCTGGTCAGCGTACCGGCGGTCATGGAGCCGCTGACGTTCAGCGCGGTACGGCCCATGTCGATCAGCGGTTCAACGGAGATCAGCAGGGCGACCAGCGTGACCGGCAGGCCCAGCGCAGGCAGAACAATCAGCGCGGCGAAGGTTGCACCGCCGCCAACGCCCGCAACGCCTGCGGAACTCACGGTAACAATCCCGACCAGCGTGGCGATCCAGACCGGATCCAGCGGGTTGATACCCACCGTCGGGGCAACCATCACCGCCAGCATGGCCGGGTAAAGACCCGCACAGCCGTTCTGACCAATGGTCGCACCGAAGGAGGCGGAGAAGCTGGCGATGGATTCAGGCACGCCCAGACGACGGGTTTGCGCTTCAACGTTCAGCGGAATAGATGCGGCGCTGGAGCGGCTGGTGAAGGCAAAGGTCAGCACCGGCCAGACTTTACGGAAGTACTTCAGCGGGCTGACGCCGTTCACGCCCAGCAGGATACCGTGCACCACGAACATAATGCCCAGACCCAGATAAGAGGCGATGACGAAGCTACCCAGCTTAATGATGTCCTGCAGGTTAGAGCCGGCAACCACTTTGGTCATCAGCGCCAGAACGCCGTAGGGGGTTAACTGCATCACCAGACGAACCAGCTTCATCACCCAGCTTTGCAGGGTATCAATAGCAACCAGCACGCGCTCGCCTTTTGGCGCGTCGTCTTTCAGCAGCTTCAGCGCCGCCACGCCGAGGAAGGCGGCGAAAATGACCACGCTGATGATGGAGGTTGGGCTCGCGCCGGTCAGGTCAGCAAACGGGTTCTTCGGAATGAAGGAGAGCACCATCTGCGGTACCGTCAGGTCAGCCACTTTACCCACGTAGTTGGTTTGAATCGCGGTCAGACGCGCCGTTTCAGCGCTACCCTGAACCAGACCTTCGGCGGTCAGGCCAAACAGGTTGGTCACCAGCACACCCACCAGCGCGGCAATCAGCGTGGTAAACAGCAGCGTACCAATGGTCAGGAAGCTGATTTTGCCCAGCTGGGTTGCGTTATGCAGGCGCGCAACGGCGCTCAGAATAGAGGCGAATACCAGCGGCATAACGATCATCTGCAGCAGCTGGACATAGCCGTTACCGACAATGTTGAACCACTGAATAGAATCTTTCAGAACTGGATTATCGGAGCCATAAATCGCCTGTAGTGCCAGACCAAATACGACACCCATGGCCAGACCAACCAGCACCTTTTTCGCCAGACTCCACTGTTTGTGGCGCGCCTGCGCGAGAAGCAATAGCAATACAACGAACACAACGACGTTCGCGATGAGTGGAAAATTCATCCCCGTTCTCCTGATTTATTATCGGGTCGGTTTTTACCGATCCTGTTGGCGGAAGGTTAGCAGAAGTGTGATGTAGCGCTTATATCCAAATGGAATGGTTTATGACAAACGGGATGATTTTGTTGGTTTACTGTTCAATCTGGTGATGAATAAAGCGATTAAACTGAAATTGCAGCGAATTAATCATTTGGGAAGACCAGCGGACTGCACTGTTTTCGGGCAGTGTTTGCGGCATCCAGACCGCGTAAGCAAACAGCGCCATGCACAGTGCGCGCTCTAGCTGGTTACCTTTCTGCGGGGCAAGGATGGGAAAACGAAAACGCCAGCGGCAGGGCCACAGCAGCGGCACGCCCGCAGGCGTGAGCATGTCGGCGAGAATATGGCTTAAATAACCCAGCACCATCCCCTGAATGGCGTCGGCAGGGACAATCCAGCTTTCGGGCACTTTTAAATAGAAAAGCGTCAGCAGGCCAAACACGGCCAGCAGGCTGTGCGTAAACCCCCGGTGGCCGAACGCGCGGGCGATGGGTTTCGACACCCACTTCAGGCGCTGTCCGAGGAAGGATTTCGGGTGGTCAATATCGGGCAGCAGACAGGTTAGTACGGCGGAAGGGACAATATGCCACCAGTCCCCCTGCGCCAGCACGGGAGTGAGTTCAGCGTTTTTGGCAAATACTGCGCACGCAATTGAAAAAAGCAGGTGGCCTTCCGCCGTCATGATAAAACCCACGAAACTGTCAATTCATACAGTATAGGGTTTTTATACAGTAGGCGGAAGAGGTGACGGTGTAACTGTTTGTCACAAACCGGCGGGAAGCGTTAACCGCCCTGCAGGTGCCGTGCGGTGAGCTCTGTCAGTGAGGTGAGCTTCACATCGGCCAGGGCAAACCGGGGGTCGTGGCGGCCCTCTTCAGCGGGCACCACAATGGAGCGCATCCGCGCGGCCTTCGACGCCACCATACCGTTAACGGAATCTTCCAGCGCAACGCAGTTGAGGGGATCAAGACCCAGCTTAGCGGCACAATCCAGATAAACCTGCGGGTGTGGCTTGCTGTACGGCAGCTTTTCAGCGGACGCAAGGGCGTCAAAGCTGTCGCGCAGCTCAAACATGGTGAGCACTTTTTCCAGCATATGCAGCGGTGAAGCCGATGCCAGACCGACCTTCAGCCCCTGAGCTTTACACAGCGCAATGGCGTCACGCACGCCGGGCAGCAGCGGCCTGTTCTCTTCGACCAGCGAAATGGCGCGGCTGATTATGCGTGCGGTCACTTCTTCGCGATCGGGTCCAACCCACGGCTGTTGGGCAAACCACAGATCAACCACCATATCGATGCGCAGCCCCAGCGTATCAGGGAGTTCATTACGGCGATTGATATCAACGCCAAGGCTGGCCATGACGTCCAGCTCGGCGCGATCCCACAACGGTTCGGAATCGATCAGTAATCCATCCATGTCAAAAATTGCGGCAAGTATTTGGCGCGGTGTCGACATCACAACGTCTCCTTATCCAGGGTGTTCGACAGACGATAAGTGCTAAGCACACTCTGCAATTTAGCATATTGCTTTTAAAGAGCGGGCGAAATTGATGACCAGCAGGTAGACTTAGGCACAAATAACGCGTCTTTATGAAGAGGAACTGATGACGTATCAACAAGCTGGACGCATCGCGGTCTTAAAACGTATTGCGGGTTGGGTGAGTTTTATTCCCGCCGTCATTTCTACGCTGATCTCTGTGCTCAAATTTATGTACGATCACAGCGAAAAACAGCCGGGTATCAATGCGGTAATGCTTGATTTCGCTCATGTCATGATTGAGATGATGCGTTTTAATACGCCATTTTTGAATGTCTTCTGGTTCAACTCGCCCACTCCGGACTTTCAGCACCAGCTGAATATCGGCTTCTGGATAATCTACGCCCTGATCTTTGTCGCCCTGGCCCTGCAGGCCTCTGGCGCGCGAATGAGCCGCCAGACGCGCTTTTTACGCGAAGGCGTTGAGGACCAGCTTATTCTGGAGCAGGCCAAAGGCCCGGAAGGAATGAGTCGGGAGCAGATTGAATCCCGCATTGTTGTTCCGCGTCATACCATTTTCCTGCAGATTTTCCCGCTCTATATCCTTCCCGTGCTCATCATTGTGGCGGGGTATTTCTTCTTCTCACTGCTCGGCTTTCTGTAACCGATAAGGGTGGCGGTAAGGCCACCCTTTCTCTTCTCAGGCGGCAAGCATGCGTTCGAGCGCCCGCTGCGCGTTGACGAGGTGTTCACCGCCAAAAAGAATGGCACGGTTCATCAGCGTATAGAGCTGATACACCGGCTGACGATCGAGGAAACCGGGCGGCAGAGGGGAAACAGACTGGTACCCGTCGTAGATTTGCGGCGGCTGTTCAGGGTGCAGCGGCAGCATGGCAAGATCGCACTCTCTGTCACCCCAGTAGCAGGCCGGGTCGAAGATGTAGGGGCCGTTGGGACCCAGCGCGCAGTTATCGGACCACAAATCCCCGTGAAGCAGAGACGCCTGAGGCTGGTGGGATGCCAGACGCTGTTGAACGTGCTCAACGATGGCATCAATGTTGCCAAATTCCAGCCCTTTCTCAGCGGCCAGCTCGAGCTGCCAGCCAATGCGCTGCTCGGCAAAAAACGTCGACCAGCGGCGCTGCCAGGCGTTGGGCTGTGGCGTGGTGGAGAGGTCGTTGTCAAAATCGAGACCAAACTGCGGCTGGTCGCTCCATTGATGCAGGCGCGCGAGCTGTTGACCAAGAATGAAAGCATTGTGGGCATCAAGCGGACGGGCAGGGAGATATTCCATGACCAGGAAACTGTAGTCGCGGTCGCTACCCACGGCCAGGACCTGCGGGACGGTCACCGTTTTACTGCGCGACAGCAGCTCCAGCTGATCGGCTTCGGCGGTAAATATCGGGAGCAGCTCTCGCTCGTCGCATTTAACGAAAAGATCGCGTCCTGCGTAGCGTAAATGCCACGCGGCGTGGATCTCTCCGCCTGGCAGTTCGTTACGCAGTTCGATTTCACCTTCACCCAGTTGCTCACTTAAAAGATGACTGATAGCCTGCCACATGTTGTCTCTCCCATGTTGTCTGCCAGATCATAAAGTTAGCGCATAATTGCGGTAAAAAAATACGAACTAACGCACACCTGAGCGGTTTAAATTCATGCAGGGCACTTATTGTTCTTTTTTATGCCAGCTTTCCCAGGTTTCCACGTCAATTTCGGCTGGCTTGTCGGTCACGCTTTCCACCAGGCTGGCGCTCAGCGCTTGAACCTCTTCCTGTCTCAGGGGGCTGATCAGGCCGAATGTCAGGGTACCTAAATCATGGACATTGCCCTCGTCATCCGTGAGCGTGAGGAGAAAATTAGCCCGGGTAAAGGCATTGTTGAGCTCATTCAGCTCGGTCAGCGATGCTGCATGAATGTTGATGGTCACGACGTAGCGGGTGATGTCACCACTGCTCATAATTCACCTCATTGTTATCATGGAATTTTTCTTAGCATAGCCGATAGTTTGCGTTTGGCGACTGAGAGATAGCATTCCCCTCCATAACGATGAAGGGGAACAGGCGTTAATTTTGGGACAGGTAATCGACAATTTTTTGCGTATCGGACAGCGAACAAAGACGCGTGCCTTTGTTGATGGTTGCGGCGCTACCTGCTGCCACGCCGTAACGCGTCATTTCCAGCAGCGACGCGCCCTGCGCCAGTTTCAGCGTCATGGCGCCCACCATGCTATCCCCAGCGCCTACCGTGCTTTGACTTTTCATCGGCGGCGGGACAACCTGAACGGACGACGTTTCATCGACGGCCAGCGCCCCCTGAGGGCCAAGGGAAACCACGACGCGTCGAGCTTTGCCGCTGCGTACCAGCTCCTGCGCGGCGGTGCGAACATCATCAGGCTGCGTCAGCTCGCGGTTGACCAGTGCGCTTAGCTCTTTCTGGTTGGGTTTGACCAGCTCCAGATTGCCCGGCACCAGGGCCGCCTGCAGGGCCTCGCCGCTGCTGTCGACAATGCAGCGGATCCCGCGCTGCTGCGCGGCCTGAATAAGCGCGGTTAATTTTTCCGTGCTGACGCCGGGCGGCAGGCTGCCGCTTACGACCAGCAGCGCGCCGCTTTCTATCGTCAGCACTTTCTCTTCAAGCTTGCGAAACTCATCATCACTGAGTTTCGCGCCGGGCATGACAAAACGGTACTGCTCGCCGCTTGATTCCACGTGTACATGCAGGTTCTGCCGCGTCCAGTCTTTGGCCTCGACGGTCTCTGCGGCCACCTGTTCATCTGCCAGCAGAGAGACCAGGTGTTCGCCGGTCGCACCGCCGACGGGGAAGATTGCCGTCGCTTTGCCGCCGAGATGTGTAATGGCGCGCGCCACGTTGATACCGCCGCCGCCGGGCTCAAAGACCGGGGCGCTACAGCGCAATTTACCTTCCGGGTAAATCTGCGGCGTCAGGGTTGCGGAATCCAGGGAAGGGGAGAGCGTCAGGGTGTAGATAGAAACCATCATTACCTCCTTTTAGCATGGGTTCTTATTAGCCTGGCACCATTTAGCAGGAAGGCAATGTAAATAACAGTATGATTTTAAATATGAATAATGACGAAAAATGCGGTGCGGCTTATATAAAATAAAACGCTTTTTGGGATCGTTCTTATTCAAAAAATGAAATAAGAAATCATTGCTATGTTATTTGCGGCTTTTTATAATTTGTTACCTTTCTCTGGACGCCTTGTCATTGATCCTCAAGAAAGATTCCGGGACCGTGTGGTCTCTTTTTTTGTTGTACGGACTCCTTAATAAAATGAAGCTTTTAAAGACAGTTCCCGCTGCACTGATGCTGGCGGGTGGCGTGTTTGCAGCTATGAACGCAGCCGCCGATGATACCGTTTTTACTGTCATGGACGATCCCACCACCGCGAAAAAACCTTTTGAAGGTAACCTGAACGCAGGGTATCTGGCACAATCCGGTAACACGAAAAGCTCCTCTCTGACGGCGGACAGTACGCTCACCTGGTACGGTAACACCACCGCCTGGTCTCTGTGGGGTAATGCCAGCAACACGTCCGCTAATGACGAACGCTCTTCCGAGAAATATGCGGTAGGCGGACGTAGCCGTTACAACATGACCGACTATGACTACCTGTTTGGTCAGGCAAGCTGGTTAACCGACCGTTACAACGGTTATCGTCAGCGCGATGTGTTTACCGCCGGTTATGGTCGCCAGTTCCTGAACGGTCCGGTACACAGCTTCCGCTTTGAATTCGGTCCGGGTGTGCGCTATGACGAGTACACAGATGGCGATACCAAAACCCAACCGCTCGGTTACGCTTCCGGTACCTATGCCTGGCAGATGACTGACAACACCAAATTCACCCAGGGTGTTTCTGTATTTGGTGCCGACGATACGACGCTGAACTCTGAGACGGCGCTGAACGTGGCCATCAACGAACACTTTGGTCTGAAAGTAGCCTACAACGTGACCTGGAACTCTTCACCACCAGAAACTGCGCCGGATCATACCGATCGCAGAACCACGATTTCACTGGGTTATAAAATGTAATGATGGCGGGCCGATGATGATGTCGGCCCGTTTCTCCTGACCTTTTGACGTCCCATCTGATTACCGTTATTCACTTCTAGCCCCAAATCATTGCCGCCCAACGAAGTAGCAGCATTGCGCCGCAGATGGCAATCAGCACCAGCACCATTTTCCAGTGTTTTACGGCAAATCGTTTTGTTGGCATAACCTAATCCTTGTTCGTTGATATCCACAGTCTACCAAACAGGGACGAAATATGCCCCCTCTCAGGTTCGATTGGGTTATGCCAGCGTAGGGTCAGGCTCAGAACCAGTGGAATCGTTCGGCGAGAATCAACAATAAACCTGTGGCTGAAAGGATGTTCAATATCACAACCGTTCTACTTGATACGTTCATGGTATGCACCTTTGGGTTTAAAGACCTGTTCAAGAGTAGCCCAGCATTTCTGGAATGCGAGCACCGGGAATACGCAACCTGCAAATTCATGCGAAAGTGCCAGCGCATCAATCTGCCGGCAGAGGGTGCAATCTCCCTTTTGTTAGTGTTAACATTGCAGGGCTTACTGTAAATCCGACGTTGTCTGATTTCAGCAGGTGAATGATGACGAACCAATTTGACGATTGTTGGTCAGATGGTGTCGTAATCTATTGTCAAATCACGATTATTTTCTTTGTATATGCTCTTATGTGTGGGGCATCACTGCAAATAAGGATATAAAATGCCTGTAATTACTCTTCCTGATGGCAGCCAACGCCATTTCGACCACGCTGTTAGCCCAATGGATGTTGCCCTGGACATCGGTCCTGGTCTCGCGAAGGCGACTATCGCTGGCCGTGTTAACGGTGAGCTGGTAGATGCTTCCGATCTGATCGAAAACGATGCGACGCTTGCAATCATCACCGCAAAAGACGAAGAAGGTCTGGAGATCATTCGTCACTCCTGCGCGCACCTGCTAGGCCATGCCATCAAACAGCTGTGGCCATACACCAAAATGGCGATCGGTCCGGTTATCGACAACGGTTTCTACTACGACGTTGACCTTGACCACACCCTGACTCAGGAAGATATCGACGCGCTCGAAAAACGTATGCACGAGCTCGCCGAAACGAACTACGACGTCATCAAGAAGAAAGTCAGCTGGCACGAAGCGCGTGAAACCTTCGTGAAGCGCGGCGAGAGCTACAAGGTCTCTATTCTTGACGAAAATATTTCCCATGATGACAAGCCTGGCTTGTACCATCACGAAGAATACGTCGACATGTGCCGTGGACCGCACGTGCCGAACATGCGCTTCTGTCATCACTTTAAACTGATGAAGATCGCGGGCGCCTACTGGCGCGGCGACAGCAACAACAAGATGTTGCAGCGTATTTATGGTACCGCGTGGGCCGATAAAAAAGCCCTGAACGCGTACCTGCTGCGCCTGGAAGAGGCCGCGAAGCGTGACCACCGTAAAATCGGTAAGCAGCTTGACCTGTACCACATGCAGGAAGAAGCGCCGGGTATGGTGTTCTGGCATAACGATGGCTGGACCATCTTCCGTGAACTGGAAACCTTCGTACGCTCCAAGCTGAAAGAGTACCAGTATCAGGAAGTGAAAGGTCCGTTCATGATGGACCGTGTGCTGTGGGAAAAAACCGGCCACTGGGACAACTACAAAGATGCGATGTTCACCACCTCCTCTGAGAACCGTGAATACTGCATTAAGCCAATGAACTGCCCGGGTCACGTTCAGATCTTCAATCAGGGTCTGAAATCCTACCGCGACCTGCCGCTGCGTATGGCGGAGTTCGGTAGCTGCCACCGTAACGAACCATCAGGTGCCTTACACGGTCTGATGCGCGTTCGTGGCTTTACTCAGGATGATGCGCATATCTTCTGCACGGAAGATCAGGTACGTGATGAAGTTAACGCCTGTATTCGTATGGTCTACGATATGTACAGCACCTTTGGCTTCGAGAAGATCGTGGTCAAACTCTCAACGCGTCCGGAAAAACGTATCGGTAGCGATGAGACCTGGGATCGTGCAGAAGCGGATCTCGCCGTCGCGCTGGAAGAGAACGGTATTCCGTTCGAATACCAGCTGGGTGAGGGCGCATTCTACGGTCCGAAAATTGAATTTACCCTGTATGACTGCCTCGATCGCGCATGGCAGTGCGGTACTGTACAGCTGGACTTCTCCCTGCCTCAGCGTCTTAGCGCCTCTTATGTTGGCGAAGACAACGAGCGTCAGGTGCCGGTAATGATTCACCGTGCAATTCTCGGTTCTCTGGAGCGCTTCATCGGCATCCTGACCGAAGAGTTTGCAGGCTTCTTCCCAACCTGGCTTGCGCCAGTGCAGGTGGTAGTGATGAATATTACCGATTCTCAGGCGGATTACGTTAAAGAATTGACGCAGAAACTTCAAAATGCGGGCATTCGCGTAAAAGCAGACTTGAGAAATGAGAAGATTGGCTTTAAAATCCGCGAGCACACTTTACGTCGTGTCCCGTATATGTTGGTCTGTGGTGATAAAGAGGTGGAAGCAGGCAAAGTTGCCGTTCGCACCCGCCGTGGTAAAGACCTGGGCAGCCTGGACGTAAGTGAAGTGATTGAGAAGCTGCAACAAGAGATTCGCAGCCGCAGTCTTCAACAACTGGAGGAATAAGGTATTAAAGGCGGAAAACGAGTTCAAACGGCACGTCCGAATCGTATCAATGGCGAGATTCGCGCCCAGGAAGTTCGCTTAACAGATCTTGAAGGTGAACCACTGGGGATTGTGAGTCTGAGAGAAGCGATCGAAAAAGCTGAAGAAGCTGGAGTAGATTTAGTTGAAATCAGCCCTAACGCCGAACCGCCAGTTTGTCGTATCATGGACTACGGCAAGTTCCTTTATGAAAAGAGTAAGTCTTCTAAGGAACAGAAGAAGAAGCAAAAAGTTATCCAGGTTAAGGAAATTAAATTCCGTCCTGGTACCGACGATGGCGATTATCAGGTAAAACTCCGCAGCCTGATTCGCTTTCTGGAAGATGGCGATAAGGCCAAGATCACACTGCGTTTCCGCGGTCGTGAGATGGCCCACCAACAGATTGGTATGGAAGTGCTTAACCGCGTCCGTGACGATCTGAGTGAACTGGCAGTAGTCGAATCCTTCCCTACGAAGATCGAAGGCCGCCAGATGATCATGGTGCTCGCTCCTAAGAAGAAACAGTAAGGCCTTCAAGCAGCAAAATCTGTGGAGCCTTCGGGTTTCATAGGTTTTGTTCGCCTATGTTTCGTTTATTTAACAATGCGAAGTGGAAGTTATTAAGATGCCAAAAATTAAGACCGTACGCGGTGCTGCTAAGCGCTTCAAAAAAACCGGTGGTGGTGGATTTAAGCGTAAGCACGCAAACCTGCGTCATATTCTGACCAAAAAATCTACTAAGCGTAAACGTCACCTGCGTCCAAAAGGCCTTGTTTCTAAAGGCGATCTGGGTCTGGTTATCGCGTGCCTGCCGTACGCATAAGCCGTTAACGTTTAATTTTTTTACTAAGAATATAGATACAGGAGAGCACATATGGCTCGCGTAAAACGTGGTGTAATTGCACGTGCACGTCACAAGAAAATTTTGAAACAAGCTAAAGGCTACTACGGTGCGCGTTCACGCGTATACCGCGTTGCCTTCCAGGCTGTTATCAAAGCAGGTCAGTACGCTTACCGTGACCGTCGTCAGCGTAAGCGTCAGTTCCGTCAACTGTGGATTGCGCGTATCAACGCAGCAGCACGTCAGAACGGTATTTCTTACAGCAAATTCATCAACGGCCTGAAAAAAGCCTCTGTTGAAATCGACCGTAAGATCCTGGCTGACATCGCAGTATTCGACAAAGTAGCGTTCACCGCTCTGGTCGAAAAAGCGAAAGCAGCACTGGCATAAGCCAGTTGAGAGAGGGAGCTTTGCTCCCTCTTTTGTTTTAACTTCATCAGAACATTGACTTTTACCCGTCCAGGCTTTTCAATAAGGTCTTAACGGTTTTTACCCTACAAGGTAACGCAAGCATGAATGCTGCTATTTTCCGCTTCTTCTTTTACTTTAGCACCTGAATTCAGGAGGCTAGCGCGTGAAAGATGAAACGAAAAACAGCGCCAGATAAGCCTCCCGATGGAGGCTTTTTTTGTGCCTGAATTTGAGAGAATAACTCCACCAAATCGGTGTCTGCACCGACATAATGAGGAAAATCATGTCACATCTCGCAGAGCTGGTTGCCAGTGCAACAGCCGCCATTAATCAGGCCTCAGATGTTGCCGCGTTAGACAATGTCCGCGTCGAATATCTTGGTAAAAAAGGGCATTTGACCCTTCAAATGACAACCCTGCGTGAACTGCCGCCAGAAGAACGCCCGGCAGCGGGTGCGGTGATAAACGAGGCCAAAGAACAGGTTCAGCAGGCGCTGAACGCGCGTAAAGCCGAGCTGGAAAGCGCGGTGCTGAATGCGCGTCTGGCCGCTGAGACGATTGACGTTTCTCTGCCCGGCCGCCGTATTGAAAACGGTGGTCTGCATCCGGTCACCCGTACGATTGACCGCATTGAAAGTTTCTTCGGTGAGCTCGGCTTTACCGTGGCGACTGGCCCGGAAATCGAAGATGATTACCACAACTTCGATGCCCTGAACATTCCTGGCCATCATCCGGCACGTGCTGACCACGACACTTTCTGGTTCGACGCTACGCGTCTGCTGCGTACCCAGACCTCAGGCGTTCAGATCCGCACCATGAAGGATCAGGAACCGCCAATCCGCATTATCGCACCGGGCCGCGTCTATCGTAACGACTACGATCAGACCCACACCCCAATGTTCCACCAGATGGAAGGTCTGATCGTTGATAAAAACATCAGCTTCACCAACCTGAAGGGCACGCTGCATGATTTCCTGAACAACTTCTTTGAGGAAGATCTGCAGGTCCGTTTCCGTCCATCCTACTTCCCGTTCACTGAACCGTCTGCAGAAGTTGACGTGATGGGTAAAAACGGCAAATGGCTGGAAGTGCTGGGTTGCGGGATGGTGCATCCAAACGTGCTGCGCAACGTGGGTATCGATCCGGAAGTGTACTCCGGCTTTGCGTTCGGTATGGGCATGGAACGTCTGACCATGCTGCGCTACGGCGTGACCGACTTACGTGCATTCTTCGAAAACGATCTGCGTTTCCTCAAACAGTTTAAATAAGGGCAGGACAGAACAATGAAATTCAGTGAACTGTGGTTACGCGAATGGGTGAACACCACGCTGGACAGCGACGCGCTTTCTAACCAGATCACCATGGCGGGTCTGGAAGTGGACGGCGTTGAGCCGGTTTCCGGTGCCTTCAACGGCGTGGTCGTCGGCGAAGTGGTAGAGTGCGGCCAGCACCCTAACGCTGACAAACTGCGCGTGACAAAAGTGAACGTAGGCGGTGACCGTCTGCTGGATATCGTCTGCGGTGCGCCAAACTGCCGCCAGGGCCTGAAAGTGGCCGTGGCAACCGTGGGAGCGGTGCTGCCGGGCGATTTCAAGATTAAAGCCGCCAAGCTTCGCGGCGAGCCGTCTGAAGGCATGCTGTGCTCGTTCTCCGAGCTGGGTATTTCCGACGATCACAACGGTATCATTGAGCTGCCGCTGGATGCGCCAATCGGTACCGATATCCGCGAATATCTGAAGCTTGATGACAACACCATCGAAATCAGCGTCACGCCAAACCGCGCTGACTGCTTAGGTATTATCGGCGTGGCGCGCGACGTTGCCGTGCTGA
The DNA here is from genome assembly GCF_001022965.1 of Enterobacter genomosp. O. GTDB lineage: Bacteria > Pseudomonadota > Gammaproteobacteria > Enterobacterales > Enterobacteriaceae > Enterobacter > Enterobacter cloacae_L. The sequence continues at coordinate 854,312 of NZ_LECZ01000027.1, read as the reverse complement.
ACCAGACCGAGCTGAACGCGCCGGAGATCGCGCCGGTTGAAGCGACCATCAGCGACGTGCTGCCTATTCAGGTTGACGCTGCGGATGCATGCCCTCGCTACCTTGGTCGCGTGGTGAAAGGCATTAACGTTAAAGCACCAACCCCGCTGTGGATGAAAGAGAAGCTGCGTCGCTGCGGTATCCGTTCTATCGATGCGGTAGTTGACGTGACTAACTACGTCCTGCTGGAGCTGGGCCAGCCAATGCACGCGTTCGATAAAGATCGTATCGAAGGCGGTATTGTGGTGCGTATGGCGAAAGAGGGCGAAACCCTGGTTCTGCTGGACGGCAGCGAAGCGAAACTGAACGCTGACACGCTGGTTATTGCCGACCACAGCAAAGCGCTGGCAATGGGCGGTATCTTCGGCGGCGAACACTCAGGCGTGAACGATGAGACGCAAAACGTGCTGCTGGAATGTGCGTTCTTCAGCCCGCTTTCCATCACCGGTCGCGCACGTCGTCACGGCCTGCACACCGATGCCTCACACCGCTACGAGCGCGGCGTTGACCCGGCTCTGCAGTATAAAGCGATGGAGCGTGCCACCCGTCTGCTGATCGACATCTGCGGCGGTGAAGCTGGCCCGGTTATTGACGTCACCAGTGAAGAGACTCTGCCGAAGCGCGCGACCATCACCCTGCGTCGCAGCAAGCTGGATCGTCTGATTGGCCACCACGTTGCCGATGCGCAGGTGACCGATATCCTGAAGCGTCTGGGCTGCGACGTGACTGAAGGCCAGGACGAGTGGAAAGCCGTTGCGCCATCCTGGCGTTTCGACATGGAAATCGAAGAAGATCTGGTGGAAGAAGTGGCCCGCGTATACGGCTACAACAACATCCCTGACGAGCCTGTCCAGGCCGGTCTGGTGATGGGTTCCCACCGTGAAGCCGACCTGTCCCTGAAGCGTGTGAAAACCATGCTGAACGACAAAGGCTACCAGGAAGTGATCACCTACAGTTTTGTTGATCCAAAACTGCAGCAGCTGATCCACCCGGGCGAGGAAGCGCTGATCCTGCCAAGCCCAATCTCCAGCGAAATGTCTGCAATGCGTCTGTCCCTGTGGACTGGCCTGCTGGGCACTATCGTTTATAACCAGAATCGCCAGCAAAACCGCGTGCGAATTTTCGAAAGCGGTTTGCGCTTTGTGCCGGATAATCAGGCAAATTTAGGCATCCGTCAGGATCTCATGCTGGCTGGCGCCATCAGCGGTAACCGCTACGAAGAGCACTGGGACCTGGCAAAAGGCACGGTTGATTTCTACGATATGAAGGGCGATCTGGAAGCGATTCTGGATCTGACCGGTAAATTATCTGAAATTGAATTCCGCGCGGAAGCCATCCCGGCTCTGCATCCGGGCCAGAGCGCGGCCATCTATTTAGACGGCAAACGCGTTGGTTTCATTGGGGTTGTTCACCCTGAGCTGGAGCGTAAACTGGACCTGAACGGCCGTACCATCGTGTTCGAGCTGGAATGGAACCTGGTGGCAGACCGCGTGATTCCTCAGGCTCAGGACGTCTCCCGCTTCCCGGCAAACCGCCGTGATATCGCAGTTGTGGTCGCGGAAAATGTGCCCGCAGCAGATATTTTGGCCGAATGTAAGAAAGTTGGCGTAAATCAGGTAGTTGGCGTAAACTTATTTGACGTGTACCGCGGCAAGGGCGTAGCAGAAGGTTTCAAGAGCCTCGCTATTAGCCTTATCCTTCAGGATACCAGCCGTACACTCGAAGAAGAGGAGATTGCCGCTACCGTCGCCAAATGTGTAGAGGCATTAAAAGAGCGATTCCAGGCATCATTGAGGGATTGAACCTATGGCGCTTACAAAAGCTGAAATGTCAGAATATCTGTTTGATAAGCTTGGGCTTAGCAAACGGGATGCCAAAGAGCTGGTAGAGCTGTTTTTCGAAGAGATCCGTCGTGCTCTGGAAAATGGTGAGCAGGTAAAACTCTCCGGTTTTGGTAATTTTGATTTGCGAGACAAAAACCAACGTCCGGGCCGTAACCCGAAGACGGGGGAAGATATTCCCATTACAGCCCGCCGCGTGGTGACCTTCAGACCCGGCCAGAAGTTAAAAAGCCGTGTCGAAAACGCAACGCCCAAAGCAGAGTAATATGAACTAACCAAAAAGGCCGCCCACGCGGCCTTTTTTCTTTGCGCTCTCTGGCAAACCCGCCGTAAAATCAATTACATCTCACGCTACTAATAACCATACACATGCTTGATTATGCCCATCGCCAGCACCGTTCCGATCGACGTCGCCTGCTTTTGCTGGTGCTGTTGCTCATTGTCGCCGCGGGCGTGAGCCTCTGCGCCGGCGACCGATGGATAGGGCCCGAAAGCTGGTGGGGGCCTGACGGGCAACTCTTCGTCTGGCAAATTCGTCTTCCGCGCACCGTCGCGGTGATTCTGGTGGGCGCCGCGCTGGCGCTGTGCGGCACCATTATGCAGGCGTTGTTTGATAACCCGCTGGCGGAGCCCGGGCTGCTCGGCGTGTCGAATGGCGCAGGCGTGGGGCTGATTGCGGCGGTCATGCTGGGCGGGGGAGAACTTTCCGGATGGGGAATTAGCCTGAGCGCAATTCTCGGCGCATTGCTGATAACCGCGATCCTTCTTCGCTTCGCCAGACGGCACTTATCCACCAGCCGTCTGCTGCTTGCCGGCGTGGCGCTGGGGATTATCTGCAGCGCGCTGATGACCTGGGCGGTCTACTTCTCGACCTCCTTTGACTTGCGCCAGCTCATGTACTGGATGATGGGCGGCTTTGGCGGCGTTGACTGGCACCAGGGCTGGCTAATGACGCTGCTGGTGCCCGTTATCGCGTGGGCTACCCTGCAGGCGCAGCCGCTGAATATGCTCGCGCTGGGTGAAACCTCAGCCCGCCAGCTCGGCATGCCGATAGGGTTCTGGCGTAATGTGCTGGTCATCGCCATTGGCTGGCTGGTCGGCGTCAGCGTCGCTCTGGCGGGGGCGATTGGCTTTATCGGGCTGGTTATTCCGCACATGCTGCGTCTGTGTGGCCTCACGGACCATCGAACCTTACTTCCGGCCTCGGCTGTTGCCGGTGCCGTCACGCTGCTGGTGGCCGATATCATCGCCCGGCTTGCCCTGACAGCCGCCGAGCTGCCCATTGGCGTAGTGACCGCCACGCTGGGCGCGCCGGTCTTTATCTGGCTACTATTAAAAGCTGGACGTTAAATCGACAATCTGAGGAAATATTATGCAGTCAGATATCCTGAATACGAAAGTGACCACCATTGATGGCGATAACACCACGCTTGAAGGCTACAAAGGCAACGTGCTGCTCATCGTCAACGTGGCATCCAAATGTGGCCTGACGCCGCAGTACGAGCAGCTGGAAAACATTCAGAAAGCCTGGGAGAAAGACGGTTTCACCGTGCTGGGGTTCCCGTGCAACCAGTTCCTGGGCCAGGAGCCGGGCAGCGAAGAGGAGATCAAAACGTTCTGTAGCACCACCTACGGCGTCACGTTCCCGCTGTTCAGCAAAATTGACGTCAACGGTGACGATCGCCATCCGCTGTATGCGAAGCTCATCGCTGCCGCACCGAAAGCCGTTGCGCCGGAAGGAAGCGGTTTTTATGAACGCATGGCAAGCAAAGGCCGCGCGCCGCTCTATCCGGACGACATTCTGTGGAACTTCGAAAAATTCCTGATTGGCCGTGATGGCCAGGTCGTTCAGCGTTTTTCACCGGATATGACGCCTGAAGATCCGATTGTCATGGAATCAATCAAGCTGGCGCTGGCGAAATAATGTCGTTGCTGATGCAGCTCACGGACGTTGCCGAGAAGGGACGTCTGGAGCCGATAACCGGTACCCTCAATGCGGGAGAAATCCTGCATCTTGTCGGGCCGAACGGCGCAGGGAAAAGCACGCTGCTGGCGCGGATGGCAGGCCTGACCGGCGGAGCAGGGCAGATAACGTTGCTGGAGCATACGCTTGCTGACTGGTCGCCGGTCTCGCTGGCGCACCGGCGCAGTTACCTCGTGCAGCAGCAGGTGCCTCCCTTTGCGATGCCTGTCTGGCACTATCTGATGCTGCATTTGCACGACAAACAACATACGGCACTGTTGGCGGACGTGGCTGCGGCCCTGGGGCTGGAAGATAAACTGTCCCGGCATGCCAGCCAGCTTTCCGGGGGAGAGTGGCAGCGGGTGCGTCTGGCGGCAGTCATCGTTCAGATCCACCCGGCCGGTAACCCTCACGGGCGGCTGCTGCTTCTCGATGAACCCATGAGCGGTCTGGACGTGGCGCAGCAGGCGGCGCTGGATACGCTGTTAAGCGGCCTGAGCCGAAAAGGCATTGCGGTGGTGATGAGCAGTCATGACCTCAACCATACCTTGCGTCATGCTCACCGGGTGTGGCTGCTTTCGCGTGGAAAGATGATCGCCAGCGGCACGCGGGATCAGGTTCTTACACCGCCCAATCTTGCCCGCGCGTACAATATGTCGTTCCGCAGGCTGGATATAGAGGGACATAAGATGCTGATTTCTACCGGCCAAGAGTAACCGTTTCTTGCCTGTGAGCGCGATTGCACGCTAAATTACGAAAAGAACAAAAAAAGCAGAGGATTCGTCTGAAATGCGATTCTGGTTTCTCCTGATGGCAGCACTCTTTCTTGCGGGATGCAGCAGCCATCGTGCCCCGCCGCCTAACCCACGGCTTTCAGATTCGATCACCGTCATCGCCAGCCTGAACGATCAGCTGAGCAACTGGCGCGGTACGCCCTATCGCTACGGCGGCATGAGCCGGGGTGGTGTGGATTGCTCCGGCTTTGTTCTGATGACGTTTCGCGACAAGTTTGATTTACAGCTTCCGCGCGAAACGCGCAAGCAGGCTGAAATCGGCACTGAAATTGATAAAGACGATCTTCTGCCAGGGGACCTGGTTTTCTTTAAAACCGGATCGGGTGAAAGCGGTCTTCATGTGGGGATATATGATACAGATAATCAGTTTATTCATGCCTCAACCAGCCGCGGCGTGATGCGCTCTTCTCTTGATAATGTTTACTGGCGTAAAAATTTCTGGCAGGCACGACGTATATAGTCTGCGCCGGACACATCTCTTATGACGGCATGGTAACTAATAAATCATGCCGTTTTTCTCAAATAAGATGATTAAAGTTAAATTTGCCTAAATTAGCGAAGTCCGCATGTGACTGTTTTATCTAAAACTGGCTATTATTCTGTAACCAGGATAAGATCTATTTTAGATTCAGGGATAAATCTGAAAATTAATACGGAACTAATGAAATTAATCTTATTAAAATCAAGACAGTGGAATTGTGTCGGCAATTGCTCCAGGATGTCCTCTCTCATCTTTAATGCGGGGCGAGTGCAATGATTATTACGCTAGATAATGCTTACCAGTCTGAACTGCTGCTTCTGCCTGCCCGTAATAGTGCAGGTGAGCTTAAAGGTTTAGAAATTCTGGTTAACTTTACTGGCGTCGGCAGCGATGTGAGGATCCCCACTGAGCTCGTTATCCCAAGGCTTTCAGCAGCCGAAGAGTTAGAACTGTTTAACGAAAAACTGCAATTGCTTGATACCTGCAAACTGTTTTTTATTCAGCATCAGTTAATTGCATGGATCAATATTACACCCGTAATTGTTGAGTTTTTATTAAGTAATGGGAACGCTGTTTCAATCCTTGAGCGTTATCCGTTTCTTGAGTTTACTGTTAATGAGAACTATCCAGGTTTAAATAACGGAAAGGACGATCTGCAGCTAGCGAGAATGGCGATCCATTTCCCGTTGGTTCTGGCAAACTTTGGCGCAGGCGCTGCATCGCTCAAAGCGGTCTATGACGGATTATTTAAACGGGTCATTCTCGATAAAGGTTTCATTCAGCAGCGTGCCCCGGAGCTCTCTTTTGAGCCATTTATGCGCGCCATCCTCTGGCAAATCACGCCGCACTGCCAGTCGGTGATCGTCTCCGGCATTGACGATCACGGCCTGTTGCAGCGCGTTCTGTCCTTCAATTTTGGCGCAATGCAGGGGGCGCTCTGGCCTGCCGTCTCGGCCGAACACGTCACTACGCTGGTTCAGCAGCGATAACCCTTGCTTTCGCCCGTGTTTAAGTCCGGGTAAACCCTCTACACTAAAAGCAGGAGGACTTATGACCCTGTCTTTTACTGCTCACTGGCATGACGAGTTGCCTGGCTTTTACACCGCACTCAAACCAACACCGTTACAAAATTCACGCCTTATCTGGCATAACGACCGGCTGGCAGTTGAGCTGGCTATTCCGCCTGAGCTGTTTCAGCCTTCAGCGGGCGCTGGCGTCTGGGGAGGCGAAACGCTGCTCGCCGGTATGCAACCTCTGGCGCAGGTCTATAGCGGACATCAGTTTGGCGTCTGGGCGGGGCAACTGGGCGACGGCAGGGGGATCCTGCTCGGCGAACAGCAGCTTTCCAACGGGGAAACGGTTGACTGGCACCTGAAAGGCGCCGGACTGACCCCCTATTCGCGAATGGGCGATGGGCGCGCGGTGCTGCGTTCAACGATTCGCGAATGTCTGGGATCTGAAGCGATGCATGCGCTGGGTATCCCCACCACCCGCGCGCTGTCGATTGTTACCAGCGATACGCCGGTTGCGCGCGAAACGATGGAAAAAGGGGCAATGCTGATGCGCATTGCGCAAAGCCATTTGCGCTTCGGTCATTTCGAGCACTTTTACTATCGCCGCGAGCCGGACAAGGTTCGCCAGCTTGCGGACTTTGCCATTCGTCACCACTGGGCACATTTGCAGGACGAGGCGGATAAATACGTTCTCTGGTTCAGGGATGTGGTGGCCCGTACCGCCACCCTGATTGCCCGCTGGCAAACGGTAGGCTTCGCCCATGGCGTCATGAATACGGACAATATGTCGATCCTCGGGCTGACCTTTGACTACGGTCCGTTTGGTTTCCTCGATGATTATCAGCCTGGGTACATCTGCAACCACTCCGACTACCAGGGGCGTTACAGCTTTGACAACCAGCCGGCGGTCGGCCTGTGGAACCTGCAGCGACTTGCGCAAACCCTGTCGCCGTTTATCGACGTGGATGCCCTGAACGATGCCCTCGACAGCTATCAGGACATTTTGCTGAGGGAATATGGCACGCTGATGCGCAACAAGCTCGGGCTGGTGACGCAGGAGAGGGGCGATAACGATATTCTCAACGGCCTGTTTGCTCTGATGGCGCGTGAGGGCAGCGATTACACCCGAACCTTCCGAATGCTGGGCCAGACGGAGCAGCACAGCGCGGCCTCGCCGCTGCGCGACGAGTTTATTGACAGGCAGGCGTTTGACGACTGGTTTGCTCAGTACCGCGCGCGGCTGCAGCAGGAGCAGGTGGATGACGCTACCCGCCAGACGCAGATGAACGCCACTAACCCGGCGATGGTATTGCGCAACTGGCTGGCGCAGCGGGCGATTGAGCAGGCAGAGCAGGGCGAATACGACGAATTGCACCGCCTGCACGTGGCGTTACGCACGCCGTTTGCCGACCGGGATGATGACTACGTCAGCCGCCCGCCCGACTGGGGCAAGCGGCTGGAGGTCAGCTGCTCGAGCTAACCCTGTTTGCCGGGTAGCGGCTTCGCTTACCCGGCCGACAAATCACTGCGCAACCCAGCCGCCGTCCATATTCCACGCGGCGCCGCGTACGTTCACGGCGCTGTCGCTGCACAAAAACAGCGTCAGTTCGCCCAGCTGTTCCGGGGTGACAAATTCCCCGGAAGGCTGTTTCTCCCCCAGAAGCTGGTCGCGCGCCAGATCCGGCGCGGCGCCATCCGCAATGCGTTTGTCGATTTGCTGTTGCACCAGCGGCGTCAGTACCCAGCCGGGGCAGAGCGCATTTGCGGTAATACCGGTGCGGGCGGTTTCCAACGCCAGCGACTTGGTAAAGCCCACCACGCCATGCTTGGCGGCCACGTAGGCTGACTTCTCTTTTGAGGCCACCAGCCCGTGAACCGAGGCGATATTGATGATTCGCCCCCAGTTTTTCTCCCGCATGGCAGGCAGCGCCAGCCGGCTGGTGTGAAATACCGCTGAAAGGTTAATGGCGATAATGTCGTTCCACTTCTCTACCGGAAATGCATCAACCGGGGCCACGTGCTGTATGCCCGCGTTGTTGACCAGGATGTCCACGCCGCCGAACTGCGTATCGGCGTAGCGCAACAGGGCTTCAATCTGCAGGACATCGCGCAGATCCGCATCGTGATAGCCCGGTTTGTTGCCCAGTTGCGCAATCTCAGCGCGCGCCGATTCGCTGTCGCCGAAACCGTTAAGGATCACCTGTGCCCCGGCTTTCGCCAGCACGCGGGCGATCCCCAGGCCAATACCGCTCGTTGAGCCGGTCACCAGTGCGGTTTTACCGTTCAGATTCATTTTTTCTCCTTACACAATGCCGGTCAGATAGAACGCGGCAATGACAAAAAGCACTGCCAGACTTTTAATGATCGTGATAGCGAAAATGCCGCCGTAGGCCTGCCGATGGCTCAGGCCGGTGATCGCCAGCAGGGTAATCACCGCGCCGTTATGGGGAAGGGTATCCATCCCCCCGCTTGCCATGGAGGCCACGCGGTGCAGCACCTCAAGAGGGATATTGGCTGCGTGGGCGGCGGCGACAAACGTGTCGGCCATGGCCGCGAGGGCAATGCTCATCCCGCCGGACGCCGAGCCGGTGATCCCCGCCAGAACGGTCACGCTGATGGCCTCATTGAGCAGCGGATTCGGGATCGCCGCCAGCGCTTTGGATAACACCAGAAAACCGGGCAGGGCGGCGATAACCGCGCCAAAACCGTATTCCGAGGCGGTGTTCATTGCGGCCAGAATGGCACCGCTGACCGCCGTGCGGCTGCCTTCTGCCAGGCGTCCGCGGATATTGCGAAAGCCAAAAATCAGCACCAGCACGATACCGGAGATCAGCGCCGCTTCCACCGCCCAGATGGCGGTGATCTTGCTCACCTCGGTCACAATCGGCTTCGCCAGCCCGGGCAGGGTAAGCTCGTGGCTTGTGCCGTACCAGCCGGGGATCCAGCGGGTAAACAGCAGGTTGAGGATCCCCACCAGCAGCAGAGGGGAGATGGCAATCAGCGGGTGAGGGAGGTTAATGTTGTCCGGCGTTTCCGGTTCATTTTTCAGATCCGTCCCGTAACCCTCGTTGTTATTAAACGCCTTACGACGCTGGCGTTCCAGCCAGAGCAGGCCAAAACAGATAATAAACAGCGAGCCGATGAGCCCCAGCCACGGCGCGGCCCAGGCGTTAGTGCCGAAGAAGCTGGTGGGAATAATGTTCTGGATCTGCGGCGTGCCGGGCAGGGCGTCCATGGTAAACGAGAATGCCCCGAGCGCCACGGTGGCCGGGATCAGCCGTTTAGGGATGCCGCTCTGGCGGAACAGCTCGGCGGCAAACGGATACACCGCAAATGCCACCACAAACAGCGACACGCCGCCGTAGGTTAACAGCGCGCACACGAGGACAATCACCGGGATCGCGTGGCGACGCCCGAGGATCTGAATCGCCGCGGCGACGATGGACCGTGAGAAACCGGAGAGTTCAATCAGCTTGCCAAACACCGCGCCCAGCAGGAACACCGGGAAGTAGAGCTTGACGAAGCCCACCATTTTTTCCATAAACAGGCCGGTGAACGTCGGGCCGACGGCGCCCGGCTCGGTCAGCAGCACGGCGCCGAGCGCCGCAATCGGCGCAAATAAAATCACGCTATATCCGCGATAGGCCGCCAGCATCAGCAGTGCCAGCGCCCCCAGGGCAATTAACACACTCATTACGACTCCTTACTCTTGTTATATTCGGGTACTAACGAGATGTTTAACGCTCGACGGTCAGGGCGATGCCTTGCCCGCCGCCTACGCACAGGGTGACGAGCCCTTTTTTGACGTCACGGCGCTGCATTTCGTGCAGCAGCGTTACGAGGATGCGGCAGCCGGATGCGCCAATCGGATGACCGAGGGCAATCGCGCCGCCGTTGACGTTCACCTTGCGCTCATCCCAGCCGAGCTGCTTGCCCACCGCCAGCGCCTGTGCGGCAAAGGCTTCATTGGCTTCAATAAGGTCCACGTCATCCAGCGTCCAGCCCGCCCGCGCCAGCGCCGTCCGACAGGCGCTGACCGGACCGATGCCCATCACCGACGGGTCAACGCCCGTCACGGCATAACTCACGATGCGCCCGAGGATCGGCAGCCCGCTCTCCCGGGCGCGTTCCTCGCTCATCAGCAGCACCGCAGCGGCACCGTCGTTGAGCGTCGAGGCGTTGCCCGCCGTGACCGTGCCTTCCTCGTGCAAAAAGGCGGGGCGCAGCTGCGCAAGCTGCCCGGCGGTGGTCCCTGGCCGGGGCTGCTCATCACAGCTGACAACCTGCGGCGGCTTTTTGCCCTGCTTCACCGTCACCGGCGCTATCTCGGCGTCAAACCGACCGGACTCAATGGCGGACGCCGCTTTTTGCTGCGATCGGGCGGCGAAGGCGTCCTGCTGCTCGCGGGAAATGCCGTACTGTCGGGCAACGTTTTCAGCGGTGATGCCCATGTGGTAATCGTTGAACGCGTCCCACAGACCGTCCGTAATCATGCTGTCCTGCAGGCCCGTATGGCCAAAACGTAATCCTGACCGCGCCCCGTCCAGCAGATAGGGGGCGTTGCTCATGCTCTCCTGACCGCCTGCGATAACCACGTCGGCGTCACCGCAGCGGATCGCCTGCGCGGCGAGCTGCACCGCTTTTAAGCCTGCGCCGCACACCAGATTGACCGTTGTCGCCGGCGTGGTGACGGGTAATCCGGCGGCTATAGCCGTCTGGCGCGCCGGGTTTTGCCCGCATCCCGCCGTCAGCACCTGACCGAAAATCACCTCGTCTATCTTCTCAGCGCTAAGACCGCTGTTCTCAAGCAGGCGACGGACCGCTGCGGCACCCAGCTCAACGGCAGAGAGAGGCGCGAGCGATCCGCGAAAACTGCCGACAGGGGTACGCGTTGCCCCGACAATCATGACCTGTTTCATGTAGAGCCCTCAGCTGAAGCGCATTTCGCGAACGTCGTCCGCCACAATGATTTTCCCGGCCGTTTTTGCCACGATGTCGTCGATGCTGACGCCGGGGGCGTATTCCCGCAGAATGAACGCGCCGTTCTCGATCTCGAGCAGCGCCAGGTCGGTTAACACCCGGCGGATGCAGCCCACGCCCGTGAGCGGCAGCGTGCAGCGCGGGAGCAGCTTTGACTCACCGCTTTTTGAGGCGTGGGTCATCACCACGATGATGTTCTGCGCCCCGGCGACGAGATCCATCGCGCCGCCCATCCCTTTCACCATTTTTCCGGGGATCATCCACGAGGCGATGCTGCCCTCGACGTCCACTTCAAAGGCGCCGAGCACGGTCAGGTCGACGTGGCCGCCGCGGATCATGGCAAACGACTGGGCCGAGTCGAAAATGGCGGCGCCTGTCCGTGCGGTCACGGTCTGTTTACCGGCGTTAATCATGTCGGCGTCGAGGCTCTGCTCATCGGGAAACGCGCCCATCCCCAGCAGACCGTTTTCCGACTGGAGCATCACGTCCATCCCGTCCGGAATGTAGTTCGCCACCAGGGTAGGGATGCCGATCCCCAGGTTGACGTAGTAACCGTCGCGCAGCTCCCGGGCGACGCGCATGGCCATTTGTTCACGGGTTAACATCGTCACACTCCTTCCGCGCGCAGCGTGCGCTGCTCAATGCGTTTTTCAAACTGGCCGACGATCAGCCTGTCGACGTAAATTCCCGGGGTATGAATGGCCGACGGGGGCAGCTCCCCCGGCGGAACAATCTCTTCTACTTCCACAACCGTTATCCGGCCCGCCGTTGCCATCAGCGGGTTAAAGTTTTGCGCGGTATGTCGGTAGATAACGTTGCCGTACCAGTCCGCCTTCCAGCCTTTGATGAGCGCAAAATCACCCGTAATGGCCTCTTCGAGGACGTAATGTTTACCCGCAAACTGGCGCACCTCTTTGCCTGCGGCCACGGGCGTGCCGTAGCCGGTCGCGGTGTAAAAGGCGGGGATCCCGGCGCCGCCCGCGCGCACCTTTTCGGCCAGCGTCCCCTGTGGCGTGAGTTCAACCTCCAGCTCGCCGCTCAGCACCTGCTGCTCGAACAGCGCGTTCTCGCCGACGTAAGAGGCCACCACCTTACGGACCTGCCGGGTCTCAAGCAGGATCCCGAGGCCGAAGCCATCCACGCCGCAGTTGTTTGATACCACCGTCAGACCCTGCACCTGACGGCGTCTGACCTCGGCAATCAGGTTCTCAGGAATACCGCACAGGCCGAAGCCGCCCGCCAGCAAGGTCATCCCGTCCGTCAGCCCATCCAGCGCCTGCGCATAGCTGCCGACGCGCTTATCCAGTCCTGCCATAGTTACCCCTCCCGTTAGCCGTGCCGGTATCATTAGGGGTGGCGACTCATTTGTTAATTTTGAATTTGTGACCCACTCATTTGGTTTTTTTATTAATTTCCTGTTAACTAAATTTTTTCAATTAGTTAACAGGATGAGAAATGAGAATGAGTGTCAAACAGTTACGCGCGTTTTTAGCGGTAGCTCACACTCTGAACTTCGCGCACGCCAGCGAACGGCTGAATCTCTCTCAGCCGGCACTCAGCCTGACGATAAAAGCGCTGGAGGATGCTCTCGGCGGACCGCTGCTGCAGCGCAGCACGCGCAAGGTCGCTCTGACGCAGGAGGGCGAGACCTTTTTGCCGATGGCGCGGCAGCTGCTGGCTGACTGGGATAATGTCGAAGAGGCGATGCACCAGTGCTTTACCCTGCAGCGCGGCAAAATCTCGGTCGCAGCCATGCCGTCGTTTGCCGCGAATGTCTTACCCGAGGTGCTAAAAGCGTTTCGCGACCGTCACGCCGGGATCAACGTCACCGTGCATGACGTCATTAACGAGCAGGTCATCGAGATGGTGCGGGAAGGGCGCGTGGAGATGGGCATCGCGTTTGAGCCTGCGCCAACGCACAACCTGCTGTTTACCCCGCTGGGCCTCGACAGGTTTGTTGCCATTGTGCCAAAAGATTCCCCGCTTGCGGGCAAGAAGCGCCTGGCATGGGAAGAGCTGCTGACGCTGGATTTCATCACCCTGCAGCGCCCTTCAGCGGTGCGTCTGATGATGGAAGAGGAGCTGGCGCGAAGCGGCAGAAAGCTGGACGTCGCGCTGGAGAGCCATCAGCTGGTGACGGTTGGGCGAATGGTCGCAAGCGGGCTGGGCGGCAGCGCCGTGCCGGCGCTGTGCGAGACCCAGATGGCATCGCTGGGGGCGGTTTGTATTCCGCTGGACAGCCCGCCGATTGAAAAGTGTATCGGGGTGATCCACCCGGGGCACACGCAGCTCTCTAAAGCGGCCCATGCCCTGCTGGAAACGCTGAAGGATTTTTACCAGCCCGGTCAGGGGGCGAGAAACACCTGCGGCGCGGCGTGAGCCGGATGTCTGCCTACGTGGACCTGCGCGCCGTACCAGCGCGCCAGCGTATCGGCCTGCAAAACGGTTTCCGGTTCCCCCTGGGAGACTATTTTTCCGCCGTGCAGCAGCAGGATGCGATCCGCCCACAGCGCGGCCAGATTAAGGTCGTGCAGGACCGCACACACGTGCAGATGTCCCCGACGGGTCAGGGATTTCAGCAGGCGCAGCAGATGCTGCTGGTGGTAGAGATCCAGCGCGGAGGTGGGTTCATCAAGGAACAGCCAGCCGCGCGGCGCGCCGTCGCACCAGAGCTGAGCCAGCGCGCGGGCGAGCTGAATGCGCTGCTGCTCGCCGCCGGAAAGCGCCGCAAACCGCCTGCCCGCCAGCGGTAAACAGCCGGTAACGGCCATTACCTCCTCAATAACCGACGCTTCAGGCGTGCGGGTCCAGGGCGCGCGACCCATACCGACGACCGCTTCAACCGGCCAGTCGAATCCGAGCTGCGTGTTCTGGCGCATCACTGCCCGGTAGCGGGAGAGCGCATCAGGCTGCCAGGCCGCAAGCGGCGTGCCCGCCAGGCTGCACCGTCCCGCTGCCGGTTTAAGATAGCCGGTAAGCAGCCGCAATAGCGTTGATTTCCCGGCGCCGTTGGGGCCAATTAACGCCACCAGCTCGCCCTGAGATAAGGTCAGCGACACGTCGTTAATCAGTGTCCGCTGCCCGACGCGAAAAACAAGGTTTTCTGCACCATAGCGTTCAGCCATGCGCACCTCCGCGACGAAAGATAAGCCACAGGAAACCCGGCGCGCCGAGAAGGCTGGTCAATAAGCCAACCGGCATTTCCGCCGGGGCAACCAGGCTGCGCGCCAGCGTATCGGCAACCAGCAGGAGCAACGCGCCGGCCAGCACCGAGCCGGGGAGCGCGGCGCGGTGGTCGGCCCCCAGCCACATGCGCACCAGGTGCGGCACTACCAGGCCAACAAAGCCGATAACGCCGCTGACCGCCACGGCGGCGGCCACCAGCAGGGCGCTGCACAGTAAAAGGATCCGCTGCACGGTAGCTACGTCCACGCCGAGGTAGTGCGCCTCTTCATCGCCCAGCTGCAGCAAATTGAGGGCGCCTGCCAGACGCCAGATAACGAGCGCGGTAGGCACCATCAGCGACGCGACGGCCAGCAGCGTTGACCACTGCGCCTGGCCGAGGCTGCCCATTCCCCAGAGCGAAAGCTGGCGAAGCTGGGCATCGTTGCTGAGCCATGACAGCACGCCGACGGCCGCGCCGCACAGGGCGTTGATGGCAATGCCGACCAGCAGCAGGCGCGACAGGGAAGCGTCATGCTGCCGGCTGAGCAGGAAAATCACGAGGGTGGCGGCCAGCGCGCCGAGAAACGCCGCCAGCATTGGGGCATACAGCATCACCAGCGCGGGCAGCGAGAGCGGAAGCACCACCCACAGCGCGACGGCAAGTGCCGCGCCGCTGCTGATGCCGAGCAGGCCCGGGTCCGCCAGCGGGTTGCGGAACAACCCCTGCATCACGCAGCCCGCCAGCGCCAGTGAACCGCCAATTGCCAGCGCCAGCAGCACGCGGGGCAGGCGGATCGTAAGCCAGATCTGACGCAGCGCCTCGTCGCTGTTGTCCCACAGCAGGCTGACCGGCAGGCGTAATGCCCCAACCCCGGTCGCGGCGAGCGTCATGACGGTCAGGATCGCGGTCAGCATCCATAACGATAAGGCAATCCGCCGGGACATCAGGGCAGCTGCTCCGCTTTACTGCGCAGCTGCTGGATGGCCTGTGGCGTTCGCACGCTAAATCCCAGCAGCGCCATATCGTCAATCGCCAGCACCTGCCGGTTCCGTCCTGCCGGGGTTTGCGCCAGGCCGGGCAGCTTCCACAGATTCGCTTCACCGCCCAGGGCGTTGATCCCGTCCTGCGAAATCACCACCAGATCGGGCTGGCTGGCGATCGTGCCCTCCTGCGACAGCGGCTGATAGCGGGTGAAACCCTGCATCGCGTTCTGCAGGCCCGCCGCACGGATGGCCGCATCCGCGCCGGTCTGTTGCCCGGCTGCCATGGCGGTCATCCCGCCGTGGTTGAGAATAAACAGCACCCGCTTGTTGAGCGGCGACGCGGGAAGCGCCGACAGCGCCTGACGCAGCGTGTTGCGCAGAACTTCCCCCTCGGCCTCGCGGTGCGTCGCTTCAGCGACGATCCGCACCTTTTCGTCAATGACGCTCAGGTCGTTTCCGGCGGGAATGGCGATCACCCTGACGTGGCTTTGCTCAACCTGCTTAAGCGCCAGAGACGGCTGCGCCTGGGCGCTGGCCAGCACCAGCGTGGGCCGCATGGATAAGATCCCTTCCGCATTGAGCTGGCGCAGATAGCCCACGTCCGGCAGCGCGTTCGCCGCCGGCGGCCACTGGCTGGTGCTGTCGCGCGCCACCAGCGAAGACGCCGCGCCGAGGGCGTAGACAATCTCGGTGACGTCGCCGCCGAGCGTAACGATTTTCTCCTGCGGCGCTGCAAACGCCAGCAGGGGCAGGGCGCTGAGCAGGGCAAGCCAACGCTTCATGCGGCCAGCCCTTTCGCCGTTAAGGCGTCAATCTGGCTGCGCCACTGGCTCTGCTCCGGCTCGCCTTCGGTACGCTGGCCGTACAGCTGGGCGATTTGCGTCCCGTCGGCGGCAAACAGCTCCAGGCTGGTGACATGCCCGTCAGCCGTCGGCTTGCGCGTAACCCACGTTTCCGCAATGGATCCTTCAAGCAGATGCAGGGTAAAGGTTGGGTTAAAGATATTCAGCCAGCCTTTCATCGGCACCAGCTTTTCCACCGCGCCGGTGAAGATCTGCACGCAGCCGCGGTTGCCGACGAAAACCATGATTTCGTTTCCGTCCCGGCGGGCCGCTTCCAGCAGCTGCGCCAGTGCGGCGTTATCGACCCGGCAGGCCAGATCGTCACCCACCAGGCGAAACGCCTGCTGGCGGCTGAGATTGTGGCGCTTCAGCAGGCCGAAGAACTGGTGCACGTCGGTCATGGCGCGCCACTCTGCGTCTACAATTTCGGCTTGCGCGTTCTCTGCGTGAGCCGGGACATCGGCCACCTTCAGCGCCAGCGGTGGATTATCGGCAAAGATAAAGCGGGTCAGCACGTCGCCCCAGGCGGAAACGTCGGTGTTATCCGTGGCGTAGACCTTCAGCAGGGCATCGCCCTGGTGGTCGAAGAACTGAATGCTCTGCCGCTCGCCGCGGGCGGTGGCTTCACTGATATGAAACGCGCTTGCCCACTGGTTGAGGAACAGGCGCAGATCCAGCGCGCGCGGGTTCAGCACCAGCCCGGCGTGGCCGTTCAGGTGCTGGTTGGTGAAGCTTCCTACCTGCTCGTGCACGGCGTATTCGTTGCGGCAGATACATTTGGTTTCGCCCACCGCTTCCAGCGCGGCCAGGATCTCGCGGATTTCACCGCGCAGTCGCCAGGCGTCGTGGCCCACGCGGGCAAAGGCCAGCTCTGCTTCGCTGATGTTCATTAAGCCGGCGATGTCGCGCGCGTACTTACCGGGGTTGTCTTCTTTTAGCTCAAGCCAGCGCGTGTAGTGATTCATTGTTTTCATCCTTCTGAATAGTTGCCCCGACGGGAGTTACCACTGATAGCTTACGAAAATCTTGCCGTTACGGCCGTCCTGCGGAATGCCCTGAGGGGACCAGTACTCTTTGTCAAAGGCGTTGCCGAGCACCAGCGTGGTGGTCACGCCTTTCAGCTTCTCCTGGCCCTTATAGCTGACGTAGAAGTCGTTAACCGCATAGCCCGGCTGTTTGCTGTAGCTGCTGCTGATGTGCGTTGAGCGATCGACAAAGGTGCCAATCCAGCCGACGGAAAAACCGCTTTGCGCCACCGGAACGTCCAGCTTGCTGGTGACGGTATCCGGGTTGATGCTGGAGATATACTCGCCCGTATCGGTGTCTTTCCCGCGCGTGCGGTTATAGGCCAGGTCGAGGTTGAAGAGGTCGGCCGAGTATTTCGCCATCATGTCCCAGCCCCAGATTTTGGCGTTCGGGACGTTATAGGACATGGTGGTCGCCGCCGCAAAATCGACGGTGGTGGAGATGTAGTCTTTGGCTTTGGTGTCGAAATAGCTGGCTTTGAACTCCAGCGCATCGTTGGCAAGCATCAGATCGTCAAAGCGCAGGCCAAAACCAAACTCCTGCGTTTCGTTGGTTTCCGGGCGCAGGTTCGGGTTTGGCACCCAGTAGTTGGTATAGAAGCTGCCGATGGAGAAGTGTTTGGCGTCGTTATACATCTCGCCCATGGTGGGCGCGCGGAACGCCTGCGCGTAAGAGCCAAACAGCATCAGCCAGTCGGTCGGGCTGACGGTTAACCCGGCGCGGGATGACCATTTATCGGCATCCACATCGTCGTAGCCGTTGCTGCTGCCGCGATAGTTGTCATAGCGCGTGCCGCCAAGAAGAGTGACGGGAAGGTCGCGCAGGGTAATTTCATCCTGCAGCCAGCCTGAGCTGAAGTCGATCTTCGCCTCCGGGAAGCCGGTGGTCGCGCCGCCGGGGCGTTGTTCCTGACGGTAGTATTCCCCGCCGTAGGTCAGAAGGTGTGCTGCAAAGGTGTCGGTGAACAGGCGGGTGCGGTTTTCCACCTTGCCGCCTTTGGTCGTCTGCTTGCGAAACTCACCGCTGCCGTCGATGTTCTGGGCGTTAATGCGCGCTTCGGACCAGTAGACCTTCGCGTCGGCGTTCAGCCAGTCGTTTCCGGCCGGGGCGATGCTGTAGCCCAGCTGCGCGTCACGCTGAATGGTGGAGCGATCGGTCATCGGGTTACTGCTGTCCGCCCCGGAGGTTTGCGGGTTCTTCGGCTCCTGGGCGTCGTTGTTGTAGTAGCGCAGGGAGCCGCTCAGGGTCTGGGCCGGGTCAATCTTCCAGCTGCCTTTCGCCAGCATGTTATTAATGGATTCGTCGTTAGGCGCGGAGGCACCGTCGCTCTGGCGGATATCACCGCGATCCCGGCTGGACCAGGAGACCAGACCGTCCAGCGTATCGGTGCGGCCATAGGCGCTGGCCCCCATGCCAAGGCTACGATCGCCCGTCGCGCCGGTACCAAACATGCGGTATCCGCTGTTTTTACCCGGATCCAGCAGGTCTTTTGCATCGACGGTGTCATACGAAATCACGCCGCCCAGCGCGCCGCTGCCGTACAGCAGGGCCGACGGGCCGCGCACCACTTCGATACGTTTAATCAGCGCCGGGTCGAGGAAGGTGCTGTTCAGGTGGCCGGTATCGGTTCCCTGGCGCACGCCGTCAACCAGCACCAGCACGCCGCGACGGTCATAGCCGCGCAGGTTCACGTCCTGGCCGTTGGTGCGCCCGGTGCCGTCCAGCGTCAAACCAGGGACGTTGCGCAGCAGGTCGGCCGCCGAGCTGGCGGTCTGTTTCTCCGGCGCGCTGGCGTCAATCACGTTCACCATCATGGGGGCTTCAAAGGCGCTGCGGGCGTTGCCCGTGGCGGTCACGGTAATATCGTCTGTGGCAGCAAACGCGATGCCCGGCAGGGCGCTGACAATCGCCAGCGCCAGAAGTGACGGACGTAAAGACGCGGAAGGCAGGTGTGGCATAGCAACTCTCCATAAGAATTGAAAAGCGCTGGCTGCCTGGGGGTCACCTGGGTGGCTGGCGTATTTTTTTGGTTTATTTCGTGAGGATCAGTTTTCCGGCATGGGTCTGGCGCAGAAGATAGCGCTGGCCGCCATGCTCAATAATGACCCGCCCCTCATCGCCGAGCAGGGCTTTGCTGTCAATCCGACGCTCGGTGGGGGCTGGCGCTGTGTGTGTTTTTGCTGGCGTTGCCGCGCTGTTATCCGTACGTGACATAATGTTTATAAATAACAATCAATGTAACAATGATAATCATTATCAATAAACTGCAAATTCACGGCAAGCGTTTTTGTGAAAAAAGGGTGAGGGGATCAAATTTGGGGGGGAAGTGCGGTTGGATGCCCTCACCCCGACCCTCTCCCACAGGGAGAGGGAGAAGGGCACGGATCGTAGGTCGGGTAAGCGCAGCGCCACCCGACAATAACATCAGAAGCGAGAATCAACCGCAGCTGCCAGCTTATCCAACAGCAGTTCGCTGTCTTCCCAGCTCAGGCACGGGTCGGTGATCGACTGGCCGTAGACCATCTGCTGTCCGGCAACGATTTTCTGCGTCCCTTCCTTGATGAAACTTTCGGCCATAATGCCCGCGATGGCGCTTGAGCCGCTGCGGATCTGCTGGCAAACCTCATCGCATACGTCCAGCTGGCGGCGATGCTGCTTCTGACAGTTACCGTGGCTGAAGTCCACCACCAGATGTTCCGGCAGGTCGAATTCGGCCAGCGTTTCACAGGCTGCCGCAATATCTTGCGCATGATAGTTAGGCTTCTTGCCGCCGCGCATAATGATATGCCCGTACGGGTTACCGCTGGTCTGGTAGATGGTCATGTGGCCGCTCTTGTCCGGCGACAGGAACATATGGCTGGCGCGGGCAGCGCGGATCGCATCAACCGCGATGCGGGTGTTGCCGTCCGTCCCGTTTTTAAAGCCGACCGGGCAGGAGAGGGCGGATGCCATTTCGCGGTGGATTTGGCTTTCGGTGGTGCGTGCGCCAATTGCGCCCCAGCTGATCAGATCGGCGATAAACTGTCCAGTCACCATATCGAGAAACTCGGTCGCCGTCGGCACGCCAAGTTCGTTGACCTGAAGTAGCAGTTTGCGCGCCAGCTCGATACCGTGATTCACGCGATAGCTGCCGTTCAGGTCAGGATCGGAAATCAACCCTTTCCAGCCCACTACGGTCCGCGGTTTTTCAAAGTAGGTCCGCATCACAATCTCAAGGCGATGCTGGTACTTATCCCGCAGCCCCTGGAGCCGTTTTGCATAATCCATCGCGGCATCCAGATCGTGGATGGAGCATGGCCCAATCACCACCAGAAGACGTTTGTCTTCACCATTAAGGATTTTTTCAATGCGTCGGCGGGAGGCCGTCACATGTTCCGCGACGGCGGCGGAAACAGGGTGCCGCTGTGCCAGTTCAGCCGGCGTAACCAGGCTGTCAATGCGCGCAGTGCGGAGTTCATCGGTTTTATTCATGGAATGTCTCAGAAAATTTTTGCTTCATCGGCAGACTACCGGGAAGTGATGGGCATCACCTTAAACCAATCCCTGCTGATTTCAAGTTCGGGGCGATACCGCCCCGTTGTTGCCGATGATGATACCTGAATCTGAGTTAATGTACTAGCATATTAGTACATGCGGCGGTTCAGCCCCATGATGTCGAGAATTTTGGTGGCAATCTCTTCAACGGAGTAGTTGGTGCTGTTCAGCCACGGGATCTGGTTTTTGCGGTACAGGGCTTCCACTTCGGAGACCTCCATTCGGCACTGGCGCATGGAGGCGTAGCGGCTGTTTTCGCGGCGCTCTTCGCGGATGGCGGCGAGGCGTTCCGGGTTAATCGTCAGGCCGAACAGCTTGTGCTGTAGCGGCTTCAGGGCGGCGGGCAGCACCAGGTTATCCATGTCGTCAGCGATAAACGGGTAGTTTGCGGCGCGAATGCCAAACTGCATCGCCAGATAGAGGCTGGTCGGGGTTTTACCGCAGCGCGATACGCCAAGCAAAATCACCTGCGCCTGGTCCAGATTACGCAGAGAGATACCGTCGTCGTGCGCCAGGGTGTAGTCAATGGCGGCGATACGCGCGTCGTACTTGGTCAGGTTGCCGGGATTAAGCCCGTGGGTACGGTGGGCGATAGGGGTCGGGTCGAGCTTAAGCTCGCTTTGCAGCGGCGCCACCAGCGCCTGCACGATATCCTGACAGAAGCCTTCACTTTGCAGAATGATGGAGCGAATCTCGGGGATGACGATAGAGTAGAACACCAGCGGACGCACGCCGGTCTGCTGATAGATGGCGTCAATCTGGTCCTTCACCGCTTTGGCGCGGCTCTCATTTTCCACGAACGGCAGCGTGATGCTGTTAATCGAAACGGGAAATTGCGACATCACCGCGTGGCCCAGCACCTCGGCGGTGATCGCCGTACCATCAGAAATATAAAAAACGTGGCGATCGACAGCACTATCCATTTTACACACCCTGAATATCAGACCTAATTGTCTGAAAGCATAAATTAAAAAAGTTAATTACACAGCAAAGAACTTGTCCTAATTATAAATGAAACGGTGTTTTTGATTTTCCTGAAAAGCGGATTTCATTTTTCAAATAGCGACTTTGTTTTTGTGGTTTCTGGCTGAATATATAGGAATCATCGGGTTATTGGCTGGTGGGAAAGTATCCGAAAAGTTGAAAATTTAAATTGCTTACACGATTCACCGTTTTTTTAGCGGAAATAATTATGCCAGTATAAATACGTAGTCAGGTGTTTCTTACTCCGATCAAATATCACAAAAGGATTGTTTCGATGTCCAACAATGGCTCGTCACCGCTGGTGCTTTGGTATAACCAACTCGGCATGAATGATGTAGACAGAGTTGGGGGCAAAAATGCCTCCCTGGGTGAAATGATTACAAATCTGTCGGGTATGGGTGTCTCCGTACCGAACGGGTTTGCCACCACCGCCGATGCCTTTAACCTGTTTTTAGACCAGAGCGGTGTTAACCAGCGCATTTACGACCTGCTGGATAAAACGGATATTGATGATGTCACCGAGCTTGCGAAAGCCGGGGCGCAGATCCGCCAGTGGATCATCGACACACCTTTCCAGCCGGAACTGGAAAAAGCCATTCACGACGCGTACAACCAGCTCTCTGCTGACGATGCGCAGGCCTCCTTTGCCGTGCGCTCCTCTGCAACCGCAGAAGATATGCCGGACGCCTCGTTTGCCGGACAGCAGGAAACCTTCCTGAACGTCCAGGGTTACGATGCCGTACTGGTGGCGGTGAAGCACGTCTTTGCGTCCCTGTTTAACGACCGCGCCATCTCCTATCGCGTGCATCAGGGTTATGACCATCGCGGCGTAGCGCTTTCCGCTGGCGTTCAGCGTATGGTGCGCTCGGACGTAGGCTCATCCGGCGTGATGTTCTCCATCGATACCGAATCCGGCTTCGACCAGGTGGTGTTTATCACCTCCGCGTGGGGTCTGGGTGAGATGGTGGTCCAGGGTGCGGTTAACCCTGACGAATTCTACGTTCACAAGCCTACGCTTGCGGCTAACCGCCCGGCGGTGGTGCGCCGCACCATGGGCTCGAAAAAAATCCGCATGATCTATGCCCCGACCCAGGAGCATGGCAAGCAGGTGAAAATTGAAGATGTGCCGCAGGAGCAGCGCGACCGCTTCTCCCTGACCGACGCCGAAGTAGAAGAACTGGCGAAGCAGGCGGTGCAGATCGAAAAACACTACGGCCGTCCGATGGATATCGAATGGGCGAAAGACGGTAACACCGGCAAGCTGTTTATCGTGCAGGCGCGTCCGGAAACCGTCCGCTCTCGTGGTCAGGTTATGGAGCGTTATACGCTGCACGCGCAGGGCAAAATCGTGGCGGAAGGCCGCGCCATCGGTCACCGCATCGGTGCCGGTCCGGTCAAAGTGATCCACGACATCAGCGAGATGAACCGCATTGAGCCCGGCGACGTGCTGGTAACCGACATGACCGACCCGGACTGGGAACCGATCATGAAGAAGGCCGCGGCTATCGTCACCAACCGCGGTGGCCGTACCTGTCACGCCGCCATCATCGCGCGCGAGCTGGGTATTCCTGCGGTTGTCGGCTGCGGTGACGCCACCGAGCGCATGAAGGACGGCCAGAACGTGACCGTCTCCTGTGCCGAAGGCGATACCGGCTACGTCTACGCCGATATTCTGGACTTCAGCGTGAAAAGCTCCAGCGTAGATACCATGCCGGACCTGCCGCTGAAGATCATGATGAACGTCGGTAACCCGGACCGCGCGTTTGACTTCGCCTGCCTGCCGAACGAAGGCGTGGGCCTGGCGCGTCTGGAATTCATCATCAACCGTATGATTGGCGTTCACCCGCGCGCGCTTCTGGAGTTTGACGACCAGGATCCGAAGCTGCAGAACGAAATCCGCGAGATGATGAAAGGCTACGACTCGCCAAGAGAGTTCTACGTCGGCCGTCTGACCGAAGGGATCGCGACGCTGGGCGCCGCCTTCTATCCGAAACGCGTGATCGTGCGCCTGTCGGACTTTAAGTCTAACGAATACGCCAACCTGGTAGGCGGCGAGCGCTACGAGCCGGAAGAAGAGAACCCGATGCTGGGCTTCCGCGGGGCCGGACGCTACGTGTCCGACAGCTTCCGCGACTGCTTCGCGCTGGAGTGTGACGCAGTGAAGCGCGTGCGCAACGACATGGGGCTGACCAACGTCGAAATCATGATCCCGTTCGTGCGTACCGTGGACCAGGCGAAAGCCGTTGTGGACGAACTGGCGCGCCAGGGTCTGAAGCGCGGCGAGAACGGGCTGAA
Source organism: Enterobacter genomosp. O (assembly GCF_001022965.1). Taxonomy (GTDB): domain Bacteria; phylum Pseudomonadota; class Gammaproteobacteria; order Enterobacterales; family Enterobacteriaceae; genus Enterobacter; species Enterobacter cloacae_L. The sequence continues at coordinate 830,371 of NZ_LECZ01000027.1, read as the reverse complement.
GATCATCATGATGTGTGAAATTCCGTCCAACGCCCTGCTGGCCGAGCAGTTCCTCGAGCACTTCGACGGCTTCTCTATCGGCTCGAACGACATGACGCAGCTGACGCTGGGTCTGGACCGTGACTCCGGCGTGGTTTCTGAGCTGTTCGACGAGCGTAACGAGGCGGTGAAGGCGCTGCTCTCCATGTCCATTCGCGCGGCGAAGAAGCAGGGTAAATACGTCGGGATTTGTGGTCAGGGTCCATCCGACCATGAAGACTTTGCCGCATGGCTGATGGAAGAGGGGATTGATAGCCTGTCTCTGAACCCGGACACCGTGGTGCAAACCTGGCTGAGCCTGGCGGAACTGAACAAGTAACCGCTTAAAAACGGATAAAGGCGAGGAGATATCTCCTCGCCTTTTTTATTTCCGCCCGAATATGCTCCCCATCACAAATAAAGTAAAAAACCAAATATCATAATTTGCCTGTTAATTTAGACAATTGTTAGCGCACAAAGCGTTGCTAATACTTGAGCCTTACTGCGCAATTCCCTACCAATGATGCGCAACTGGTTGAAATACGTTTTAACCTGATAAAAAGGCAAATAACAATGACAATCTCCTCTGTATTGCGTACCAAAGATAAAATAGGCTATGGCTTAGGTGATATGGCCAGCGCGCTGGTCTGGCAAACGGCAACGTTATTTCTTGCTTACTTCTATACCGACGTTTTTGGATTGCCCGCCGCGATAATGGGCACCATGTTTTTGGTGGTGCGCGTGGTCGATGCGTTTGTCGACCCGTGCATTGGCGCGCTGGTCGACCGCACCCGGACGCGTCACGGCCGTTTCCGCCCCTGGCTGCTGTGGTTCGCCATTCCGTTTGGCGTGAGCTGCCTGATTACCTTCTATGTCCCGGACGCCGGGCCGACGGGAAAAATCGTTTATGCCTGCGTGACCTATGCGATCTTAAGCCTGATTTACTCCGCCATTAACGTGCCTTACTGCGCCATGCCCGGCGCGCTGACGCTGGATCCGCGCGAGCGTCACTCTCTGCAGTCCTGGCGCTTTGGCCTGTCGTTTATCGGCGGGCTGATTGTGACGGTTATTGCCCTGCCGCTGGTCTCATTGTTAGGCCAGGGCAACGTGCAGAAAGGCTATTTCTATGCCATGAGCCTGATGGGGCTGCTGGGGATTGTGCTGTTCTTCTGCTGTTTCCTGATGACCCGCGAGCGTTATTCTCCGCGTAATGATACCTCCGGCTCCATGCTCACCGATTTAAAACTGCTGGCCGGAAACAGCCAGTGGCGGATTGTGTTCCTGTTTAATATTTTGCTGTTAACGGCGGTGGTAACGCGCGGTTCCGCCACGATGTATTACGTCAACTACGTGCTGTTGCGCCCGGATCTGGTCTTTGCATTTATTGTTTCCGGAATGGTGGCCTCCTTAAGCGGCGCATTATTATCTGAACGGCTGCTGGGGAAATTTGACCGCGTACGCGCCTATCAGTGGACTATTATTTCCTTCGTCATTTTCGGCGCGCTGATTTTCTTCCTGCCGCCTTCGCAGGTCTGGCTCATCTTTGGCCTCAACATTGTCTTCAGCTTTGTGCAAAACCTCACCACGCCGCTCCAGTGGACCATGTTCTCCGACGTAGTCGACTACGAAGAGCACCGCAGCGGCCGTCGTCTGGATGGGCTGGTTTTCTCCACCGCGCTGTTTGCCATCAAGTTTGGCCTGGCGCTGGGCGGGGCGGTCGTCGGCTGGGTGCTTGGCATGGTGGATTACGCCCCCGGCCAGGCAACCCAGGCACCGAGCGTTCTCTCGACCATCAACGCCCTGTTTACCCTCATCCCTTGCGCGCTGTTCCTCTGCATGGTCGCGCTGCTCGCCATCTACAAACTCAACAGCCGGCTGGTGGATTCCATTGCCCGGGAGCTGGCCGGCAAACGTGAAGTAAGACCCGAAGCGGGGCAGCTCAGCCCGGCAACCCCTTCCGCAATACAGGAGTAAAACATGACAGCTATCTATAAGGACGCGGGACGTCCCGTGCACGAGCGCGTCGCCGACTTACTGGCGCGCATGACCCCGCAAGAGAAGTTCGCCCAGATGCACGCGTACTGGCTGATCCTCGATGAAAACGGTAACCACCGCGAGCGAAGCGACCTGAGTGACGAATTCGCCGGCGTGAGCGAGCAGGCTGCGCTCAGCGAACGGCTAAAGCTGGGCGTCGGGCAGATTACGAGACCGCTGGGCACCCATATCGTTGATGCAAAAACCGGCGTGCGCGCCGCTAACCGCCTGCAGCGGATGATGATGGAGGAGACGCGACTCGGCATTCCGGCGCTGTTCCATGAAGAGTGTCTGGTGGGGCTGTTGTGCAAAGAGGCCACGCTATTCCCGTCGTCGCTGAACTACGGTTCAACATGGGACCCGGAGCTTGTACAGCGGGCGGCAGAACAGATTGGCAAAGAGGCCCGCTCGGTTGGCTGCCAGCAGGGGCTGGCGCCGGTGCTGGACGTGTCCCGCGACGTGCGCTGGGGGCGAACCGAAGAGACCTTCGGGGAAGATCCCTGGCTGGCGGGGGTAATGGCCACGGCCTACGTGAAGGGGTTACAGGGCGATAAGCGCAACCTGCTGGCGACCCTCAAACATTACGTGGGCCACTCGTTCAGCGAGGGGGCGCGTAACCATGCCCCGGTGCATTTAGGCTTTAGCGAGCTGAATGACACCTTCCTGCTGCCGTTTGAAATGGCGGTGAAGCTGGCCGATGCCGGTTCGGTGATGCCGGCCTACCACGATATCGACAATCAGCCGGGGCACAGCGACAGCTTCCTGCTGACCACCGTTCTGCGCGAACGGTGGGGGTTCGACGGGATCGTTGTCGCCGACTACGGCGGCGTCAGCCTTCTGCACCAGCACCATGGGGTCTCACACGATGCGGCCGAATCTGCCGCGCTGGCGTTCAACGCCGGGCTGGACGTTGAGCTGCCGAAGGATGACTGCGCGCGCCACCTGGCCGAGGCCGTCGAGCGTGGGCTGATTTCCATGGCGAAAGTGGATGAGATCGTAAACCGCGTGCTGACCGAAAAATTCCGCCTGGGGCTGTTTGAAAAGCCGTATGCCGATGAAAACGGTATCGATCTGCAAAATGAGACGACCCGCCAGGTCGCGCGGGACGTGGCGAGTAAATCGTTAACGCTGCTTGAGAATAACGGCATTTTGCCACTCGGCGGCAAACCCCGCGTGGCGGTGGTGGGGCCGACGGCGGACGACCCGCTGGCGTTGCTCAGCGGCTACAGCTTCCCGGTGCATTTGATCATCAGCGATATGGTGGAAGAGACCTCGCAGGTGACGACCCCGCGCGCGGCGCTGGAGCACTATCTCGGTGCCTCTCAGGTCCGCTATGCCAAAGGGTGTCACATCATCGAAAAACGGATGGCGGGTGCGCCGGTCTTCCCGGGCGACAGCGGCGGTAAACCGATGCAGCAGTCGCCGGTATCGCAAAGTACCGCCCTTATCCCCGAGGCCGTGAAGGCTGCGCAGGAGAGTGATGTGGTGGTGGCCTGCGTGGGCGATCTCGCCGGGCTGTTCCAGAGCGGCACCGTGGGGGAAGGTTCCGATACCGATTCCCTGAACCTGCCGGGCGTTCAGCAACAGCTGCTGGAGGCGCTAGTGGCGACGGGCAAACCGGTGATTGTCGTGATGACCGGTGGGCGTCCGTACAACCTTCAGGGGCTGGAGGATAAGGTCGCGGCGCTGATAGTGGCGTGGGCGCCGGGGCAGGAAGGGGGCTGGGCCATTGCTGACGTAGTAACGGGGCGTGCGGAGCCGCAGGGGCGCCTGGTGGTGAGCGTGCCGAAAAGCGCAGGCGCGATGCCGTACTACTACAATCACAAGCTCAAAAGCGGCGGTACGCCGTTTGCGTTCCATTTCGGTTCACGTTACCCGTTTGGCTTCGGCCTCGGCTGGACGCAGTTTAGCTGGCGGGCCGCGAGGGTGGCGGAAGCTGACGTACCGGTCGACGGTGAAGTGACGCTGAGCGTGGATATCACCAATACCGGGGAGCGCAGCGGCAGCGAGGTGGTGCAGGTTTACGTCAGAGATAAGGTTGCCACGCAGGTTCGACCGCTTCAGGAGTTGAAGGCCTTCCAGCGCGTCACGCTCTCGCCGGGCGAAAGCGCCACGCTCACCTTTACGCTACCGGTTGAGATGTTCAACTTCACCCGTAGGGACGGGAAACGCATCGTTGAGCCGGGGGAGTTTGAGCTGCAGGTTGGCGCATCGTCGGCGGATATCCATGAGGTGGTCACGGTGAATGTGACCGGCGAAACGCGGGTGCTGCCAGCGGCGTGGCGGATGCTGAGTACCTGTCAGGTGACGCGCGCGTAATCAGGATAAAAAAAAGCCCATCGTGGGAGATGGGCAAAGACTACACACAGCAATTCGTTGTTTCACTCAGGGGATTTCCATGCTTATAAATCAAGGTGTTGATTTATAACCGTGTGCTAATAGTAGGCATGTCATCTTTTAGCGTCGATCGGATTCGTCTCAATAGTTAAAGAGACGTAAAGATTTCTTGAGGTTAAAGGCAGGTTTAGTGCAGGAACGGCGGGTCTGACCAGTGAGTAACGAATAAATACTTTAGCGGTGTTAAAGTATTGTGCGAGGGAATGTAGGCCGGGTAAGCGTTAGCGCCACCCGGCAAACAAACTTAATGCGTGTTTTTCTCTTCCAGCTCTTCCAGTTCGCTCAAAATCACGTCCGGGTCAGTTGCCGGCGGCGGAATTTCATGCACCCAGGCGGAGAACAGGCGCCAGGTGACGGCGAGAAGCACCGGACCAATAAACAGGCCGATCATGCCAAAGGCAATCAGTCCGCCAATGACCCCAGAGAGGATCAGAATGAGCGGCAGGTCTGCCCCCATGCGGATGAGGATCGGACGAATGACGTTATCCATGGTGCCGACCACGCAGCTCCAGACCAGCAAAACCGTTCCCCACGTGGTATCACCCGTCCAGTAGAGCCAGATAATGCTGGGGACCAGCACCAGCAGCGGACCCAGCTGCGCAAGACAGGTCATCAGCATGACCACGGTAAACACGGTGGCGTACGGTACGCCGGAAATGGCCAGACCGATACCGCCCAGCACCGCCTGCACCAGCGCGGTGACCACCACGCCCAGCGCAACCGCGCGCACCGCCTGTGCCGCCAGCAGTACCGCGGCGTCACCCCGTTTACCCGCCAGGCGGGTGGCAAAGTGACGAACCCCTAAAGCCACCTGCTCGCCGCGCCAGTAGAGCAGGGCGCTGAAGAGCAGCATCAGGGTACAGTGCATCATAAAGCGGCCGATATGCGCCGCCTGACCCACAAACCAGGTGGTGGTGGTGCCTATATACGGGCGGACTTTTGCCATCAGCGCGCTGCCGCCCATCTCCAGCAGGCTGTGCCAGCCGCTGTAGAGTTTGGCACCCACCAGCGGAATGCTGTTCAGCCAGGCGAGATCCGGCAGCGTCAGGTCGCCGCTGGTAATGGCGCGAATAACCGGGCCACTGGAATCCACCAGGCTATTCACCAGCAGAGCAATGGGAATAATAAACAGCAGGAATAACAGGAGCGTCATGACCAGCACGGCTAACCCGCGGCGGCCGAACAGCAGCTTCTGCAAGCGCAGCAGCAAAGGCCACGTGGCAACGACAACGGTCGCAGCCCAGGCGAAGCCGAGAATAAAGGGTTGAACAATCCACAGACACGCAATAATCATGAGGGCCAGGAACAGCACCGACAGCAAAATTTGCGCAACATCCCTGGGCTGGCGAAGATTGACCATAAATGAAACTTTCCTTAACAGAACGCCAGCGGGGCTGGCGGGAACGGAAAACCGCGTCTCTGTAATCATTAATGATCTCAGCGGTTTTTGACAGGCGAATTCTGCCTGTAATTCAGCAGAGATTATAAGAAAAAAATGTGATAAAACTTTCCAGACACAACGCAAACGATTTTATACACAAAATCATTCGAGTTGCATCAAGGCGGCAAGTCTGAGAATCCCAGAAGCTTACTCAGGTAAGTGACTGGGGTGAGCAGACGCAGCCAACGCAGAGGCAGCTCGAAGGATGACGTGTTTATACAACTCTAATTAGGGTCGACAGTTATGATCCCACAGATTTCTCAGGCACCTGGCGTCGTTCAGCTGGTGCTTAATTTTTTGCAGGCACTGGAGCAACAGGGTTTTACAGGTGATACCGCCACGAACTATGCCGACAGGCTGACGATGGCGACCGATAACAGTATCTACCAGCTTCTTCCCGATGCCGTCGTTTTCCCTCGTTCAACGGCCGACGTCGCGCTGATTGCCCGGCTGGCCACGCAGGAGCGCTTCGCCTCGCTGGTCTTTACGCCGCGCGGCGGCGGCACCGGGACCAATGGTCAGGCACTGAACCAGGGCATCATTATTGATATGTCGCGCTATATGAACCGCATCATTGAGATCAACCCTGAAGAGGGCTGGGTGCGGGTCGAAGCGGGCGTCATCAAAGATCAGCTTAATCAGTATCTCAAGCCTTACGGCTACTTCTTCGCGCCCGAACTCTCCACCAGTAACCGCGCGACCATAGGCGGGATGATCAACACGGATGCCTCCGGCCAAGGCTCGCTGGTCTACGGGAAAACCTCCGATCACGTGCTGGGCGTGCGTGCGGTTCTGCTGGGGGGCGATATCCTCGATACCCAGCCGATGGCGGTTGAGCTGGCGGAAACGCTGGGCAAAGATAACACCGCCATCGGGCGTATTTATCGTACCGTGCTGGAGCGCTGCCGCGACAACCGTCAGCTGATCCTCGACAAATTCCCCAGGCTGAACCGCTTCCTGACCGGATACGACCTGCGTCACGTCTTTAACGACGACCTGACCCAGTTTGATTTAACCCGCGTGCTGACCGGCTCTGAAGGGACGCTGGCGTTTATCACCGAGGCGCGGCTGGATATCACCCGGTTGCCGAAGGTGCGTCGCCTGGTGAACGTCAAATATGACTCCTTCGACTCCGCGCTGCGCAATGCGCCGTTTATGGTGGAAGCGCAGGCGCTGTCGGTGGAAACCGTCGACTCTAAAGTGCTCAATCTGGCCCGGGAAGACATTGTCTGGCACTCCGTAAGCGAGTTGATTACCGACGTGCCGGATAAAGAGATGCTGGGTCTCAATATCGTCGAATTTGCCGGCGATGATGCGGAACTGATTGAGCGCCAGGTCACCACCCTCTGCCAGCGGCTGGATGAGCTGATTGCCCAGGGCGAAGGCGGCGTAATCGGCTGGCAGCTCTGTAACGACCTGGCCGGTATTGAACGTATCTATGCGATGCGTAAAAAAGCCGTGGGCCTGCTCGGCAATGCGAAAGGCGCAGCGAAGCCGATTCCGTTTGCCGAGGATACCTGCGTTCCGCCCGAGCATCTGGCGGATTATATCGTTGAGTTTCGCGCCCTGCTGGACGGCCACGGCCTGAGCTACGGCATGTTCGGCCACGTTGATGCCGGGGTACTGCACGTGCGTCCGGCGCTGGATATGTGCGACCCGCAGCAGGAGATCCTGATGAAGCAGATCTCCGACGATGTGGTGGCCTTAACCGCTAAATACGGTGGCCTGCTGTGGGGCGAGCACGGGAAAGGGTTCCGCGCGGAATACAGCCCGGCATTCTTCGGCGAACAGCTCTACGCGGAGCTGCGCAAGGTGAAGGCGGCGTTCGACCCGCATAACCGCCTTAACCCGGGTAAAATCTGCCCGCCTGAAGGTGTCGATGCCCCGATGCTGCAGGTGGACGCCGTCAAGCGCGGCACGTACGACAGACAGATCCCGATTGCGGTGCGTTCCTCCTGGCGCGGCGCGATGGAGTGCAACGGCAACGGCCTGTGCTTTAACTTTGATGTCAAAAGCCCGATGTGCCCGTCGATGAAAATCACCAGCAACCGTATTCACTCTCCAAAGGGGCGGGCGACGCTGGTGCGCGAATGGCTGCGTCTGCTGGCCGACCGCGGGGTTGATCCGCTCAAGCTGGAGCAGGAGCTGCCGGAAAAACGGGCCAGCCTGCGCTCGCTGATTGAGCGCACCCGCAACAGCTGGCATGCCAACAAGGGCGAGTACGATTTTTCTCACGAGGTGAAAGAGGCGATGTCCGGCTGTCTGGCCTGTAAAGCCTGCTCCACCCAGTGCCCGATTAAAATCGACGTGCCGGAGTTCCGCTCGCGTTTCCTGCAGCTTTACCACACGCGCTATCTGCGTCCGGTGCGGGACCATCTGGTGGCGACGGTAGAAAGCTACGCGCCGCTGATGGCGCGTGCGCCAAAGACCTTTAACTTCTTTATCAACCAGCCGCTGGTGCGCAAGCTCTCCGAAAAACACATCGGGATGGTCGATCTCCCGCTGCTGTCGGTACCGTCTTTGCAGCGCCAGCTCGTCGGGCATCGCTCGGCGAACATGACCCTGGAGCAGCTGGAGGCGCTTACCCCTGAGCAAAAAGCGAACGTGGTGCTGGTGGTACAGGATCCGTTTACCAGCTACTACGATGCGCAGGTGGTTGCGGATTTCATCCGCCTGTCGGAAAAGCTGGGCTATCAGCCAGTGGTACTGCCGTTCTCACCCAACGGCAAGGCGCAGCACATCAAAGGCTTCCTGACGCGCTTTGCGAAGACCGCGCGGAAAACGGCTGACTTCCTGAATCGCGTGGCGCAGCTGGGGATACCGATGGTCGGCGTCGATCCGGCGCTGGTGCTTTGCTATCGCGATGAATACAGGCAGACGCTGGGCGATAAGCGCGGCGATTTCAACGTGATGCTGGTGCACGAGTGGCTGCCGATGGCCCTGGACGACAAAGCGGTTCAGGATGTCAGCGGTGAACCGTGGTATCTGTTCGGCCACTGCACGGAAGTGACCGCGCTGCCGGGCGCACCCGGCCAGTGGGCGTCCGTCTTTGCCCGGTTCGGCGCGAAGCTGGAGAGCGTCAACGTGGGCTGCTGCGGGATGGCCGGCACCTACGGGCACGAGGTGAAAAACCACGCCAACTCGCTCGGCATTTATGAGCTGTCCTGGCATCAGGCGATGCAGCGTTTGCCGCGAAACCGCTGCCTGGCGACGGGCTACTCCTGTCGTAGCCAGGTAAAACGGGTCGAAGGTAACGGCGTGCGTCACCCATTGCAGGCTTTACTGGAGATAATTGGATGATCTGGAAACGTGCCGTGACGCTGCAGGCGCTGAACGCCATGGGCGAGGGGAATATGGTGGGGCTGCTGGATATCCAGTTCATCCGCATTGGTGACGATGAGATTGAGGCCACCATGCCCGTCGACCATCGCACCCATCAGCCGTTTGGTTTATTGCACGGCGGGGCATCCGTCGTGCTCGCCGAAACGCTGGGCTCGGTGGCGGGGTATCTGTGCACCGAAGGGGAGCAGAAGGTTGTCGGGCTTGAGGTTAACGCTAACCATATTCGCTCGGTGCGCAGCGGGCGCGTGCGCGGCGTTTGCCGCGCCCTGCATGCCGGTAGCCGCCATCAGGTGTGGCAGATAGATATTCACGATGAGCAGGATCGCCTGTGCTGCTCGTCGCGACTGACGACGGCGGTTGTGTAAAGTTTTCAGATGTTTTGCCTTTGGTCAAAAACTAGCCAGCGGATTGTGATATACTGGTCAGGTTTTGTACATAAGCGAGGACATCATGGATACTGAAATAACCCCAACACAGCTGGCAATTGAATATTTACGTCGCGATAAAAGCAACCTGTCTCCGGCGCAGTACCTGAAAAAGCTGAAACAGCTTGAGCTGGAATTTACAGATTTGCTGGCGCTCTCTTCGAATGAACTAAAAGAAGAGATCTACTTTGCCTGGCGGTTGGGCGTTCACGTCCATTGAGAGAATAAAAGGGCCGCGACAGCGGCCTTTTTTGTGTCTGAAATTCAGTATCGGGCCGGGAGTTTGTTGATTCTGATAAGCCTGCCTTCTTCCATTTCGATAAATCCGCCGGTTTTTAAATCCGCCAGAATGCGCATCACGCCGCTGCGGGAAAGCTGGGTCTTGTCGCGAATGTAGCGTTCAGCGGTAATCCCCAGGCGGTAAGACTCATCTTCATTCATCAATAACATCAGCTGCTGGCGAATCATCTCATAGGCCGTTGGGGCACCCTTCGGCATGACGGTGTTGTAGAGCCGGTTGTACATAAACATCAGATGGTTTGAAAACAGTCCCCACAGCGCTTTCTCCTGAATAATGGCGTTGAGCTGCCCGGTGGGCAACGTGCCGATCCTGCAGGGGGTCACCGTTTTCAGGTAGTCGTCAAAAAAGATGTCATTCAGATTGGCCATCCCAAAAAATGCCGGGCTTTTCGCCGTCGATAGCATCAGATTGTCGCTGCGTCGGTAAATGGCCACGGTGCCTTCCAGGATCAAATAACTCATCCCCTGACCGTTGACCACCAGATCCAACTGCTCCCCGCGACCGGTGTTACGAATGGCAGAATAAGGTTGTAAGTGAGTAATCAGCTCTTGTGCATAAGGGGAGCCACGATGTGGCTTTTCTGTGGTGGACATAACCTGAACCTGAAAGAATCGTCTTTCTGATTATAGCGTTACTCGTCATCACCAGCACCACCGGGGTCAGTATTTCCTCGGTAAATGGTGTACATCAAGCAGCACGCCGCGCTCCATTGTAATGTACTTCCCGGTGCGCAGTTCGGCCAGGATCCGCATAATCCCGCTGCGCGACAGCCAGGTTCGACTTTGTATATACGCAGCCGCCGTGATGTTCATTCGTATTGCTTCCGGCTCCTGCATCAGTTCCACCAGTTGAAAACGGATTATGTCATAGGCCGACATCTGTGAGATCCGCGAGCAGTGCTCGTAGACCCGCGAGGCGGTATAGATCAGCAGATGCGAAAAGGGCTCCCATAAATTGTGTTGCGCAACCAGACGATTAAAACGTTCCAGCGAAACGGCCGCAAGTTCAGAGGTCTCCAGCGCCCTGACGTACAGGTGTTCTGACGAGAACTGGCTGCTGACGCCGAGAATGAATGGCGAGGATTCAGAATTTAATACAATGCCGTCTCCCCGACGGTGCAGTGCCACGCTGCCCTGCAAGAGTAAAAAACACTGGCGGTCATCGTGATGGTAATAGTGAACCACTTCCCCTCTGGACAGTATGCGTCTTTCAGTCAGGGGAAGAAGGGTATTAATTAATTTCTCGATGTGCTTATAGGGCTTTGCAGTCAGCACCGGTGTTTTTTCAATATCGACTTCGGGAGCCATTCGGGTGTTCATTAGATACCTCACTAACAGATGCGATCATTTTTTGATCGGCATAAAGAATTATCTTAAAAAACAGCGGGTAGTGGAATATTTGTGAAAGGTCTAAAAATAGACCGCAAGATGTTGTGGTCCTAATTATATGAATTTTAAGCTTGTCTTTTACGGGTCTAAAAGTAGACCCGTGATTATGGTGTTAAGGAAATTCCAAAAAGAATTGTTCTAATTTTGTTAAACCATAGTCTACAGCTAGACCTCAAAATAGATTGTGCGCTGAAAAAGAGTTGTATAAATTTTACTCGTCAGCAGGCATAACCCGTAATGTTAACCTGAGCTGCGAAGCGATGTTATTTAATGAACTCCTGGCAGTATATAAATGACAAGGTAAGGCGGGCGTGAACACCATTAAACCGCTTTGTCTGGATTTCTGTAATAAATAAAGTGATACAGGATTTACTTATGAAAAATAAAATGATGATAGCAATGCTGGCAATCGGCTCCACTCTGGCAACGACGCACGCTTTTGCCGCCGCCGGTACCGTTAATTTTAACGGTAATATTCTGGATTCCGCCTGCGATGTGGATGTCGCTTCTCAGAATCAGGTAGTGGTATTAGGGGATTATTATAAAACAGAATTCCCTACTACCGGGGCCAGAACGGCAGCAACGCAGTTTAATATTGTGTTGAAAAACTGCCCGGTGACGGTTACCAACGCCAAAGTGCGTTTTGATGGTACGCCGGATGCCACCAATGCCAGCCTGCTGGCGATTGATTCGTCTGCGGCGGGTGCGGCTATCGGGGTGGCTATTAACCTGATGACGGCAGATAAAGCGGATCTCCCGCTTCATGGCAGCAACAGCTATAGCTATGCGTTGAGCAGCACGGCGGATAATACCCTGAGTTTCTATGCCCAGTATATTTCCACCGCAGCGACAGTCACCGCCGGCCCGGCAAACTCTGTCGCTAACTTCTCAGTGGTCTACAACTAACAGTTTCAGAATCATTAAGGGGCCAACCCGGCCCCTTTGTTGTATGAGGTTTATCATGCGTTTTATCACAACAACAGGATTGGCCCTGGCGATGTCTGCGCTTACGCTGACCACAGCCAGCGCCGGCGTTATTATTGGCGGCACCCGTCTCATATTCGATGGGGCTAAAAAAGAAGCGTCAATAAGCATAAATAACCCTGACAGTGCGCCTTATTTAATTCAGTCATGGATAGATATGCAGGAAGGGAACTCAGGTAAAGCGCCTTTTATTATTACACCGCCATTATATAGACTGGATGGCGGACAAAAAAACATTGAGCGAATTGTGATGACGGGCGCACTGCCACAGGAGCGGGAAAGTTTGTTCTGGCTGAATATTAAAGCGATCCCATCGGCATCAAAACAGACGAACTCCCTGCAAATTGCAGTGAAAACCCGCATCAAATTGATTTACCGTCCGGAAGGTCTCCGGGCGTCAACACCAGAGGAACAGGCCAGTAAATTAACCTGGCAACGAATCGGGGATAACCTCGAGGTTAAAAACCCTACGCAATTCGTCATTAATTTTAATGAAATTACGCTGGCGGGAAAAAAACTGGATGACGTGACGTATGTTTTACCCGGCGCTTCAGCCCGGTTTGCATTACCAAATGAGGTCAGGGGAAATTCACTCACGTTTAAAATCATTAACGACTATGGCAGTCCCGGCGTTTTACATCAGGCCAGTTTGTAATGTGTTAGCAAACGGCAACGCCCGTATTCATCAGGTAATTCGTCATGAAAGTAATAAACAGGATGCGGCCTGCGCGCCTGGCGACCTTTATCGCCCTGGCGTTTGCCGGATCCTCTCCGTCGCTCTGTGCCAGTGTTGCATTTAACACGGATCTGATTGAGCTGGACAATCCCGGCATGGATAAAGCCGATTTGTCGGCTTTTGAATCAGGCTCTCAGGCGCCGGGAAACTACCATGTCGATATTATCGTTGACGACGCATTAGTGGAGACGGGGGATATTCGCTTTTCCGCGGGCAAAAACGCGAACGGCGATGAGATATTGCAGCCGTGCCTGAGTATTGAACAATTAAAACGGTGGGGGGTAAAAACCGCATTATTTCCCGCACTCAGCGCGGAACAGGGCGAATGTGTCAATCTTCAGGCGATACCGCAGGCCAGTTCGGATTTCCAGTTTAGCGCCCTGCGCCTGGTGCTCAGCATCCCTCAGGCAGCCATCGATCTGCCGGCGAGAGGCTATGTACCGCCGCAGATGTGGGATGAAGGGATAACCGCAGCCATGCTTAATTACAGCCTGAGCGGGGCGACCAGCCGGGCGAAAACGGGGGAGCGGGCCAGCAGCAACAGCCAGTATGCGAACCTGCGTCCGGGGATCAATGTCGGGCCATGGCGTTTACGCAACTACACTACCTGGTCGCGGGATGCTTCCGGAAAAGATCAATGGGACACGGTCTACAGCTACCTGCAACGCGCCGTGATCCCGCTGAAAGCGCAGCTGACCGTCGGGGACAGTTCCGCGCCGGCGGATGTCTTTGACAGCATGCCGTTTCGCGGCGTCCAGCTGGCGTCGGACGATGACATGCTGCCGGATTCCCTGAAGGGCTATGCGCCTGTGGTTCGCGGGATTGCCCGTACCAATGCGCAGGTGGTGATTCGCCAGAATGGCTATCAGATCTACCAAAGCTATGTGGCACCGGGCGCGTTTGAGATTACCGATATGTACCCCACCGGTGGCGCGGGCGACTTAGACGTGACCATCAAAGAGGCGGATGGCAGCGAGCAGCATTTCACGTTGCCGTATGCCTCGGTACCGGTATTGCAGCGCGAAGGGCGACTGAAATACGCCCTCTCCGCGGGACAGTATCGCTCTTATAACAGCAGAGTGGAGAAAACCCCGTTCGGGCAGATCGCCGCGATTTATGGTCTACAGGATGGCATCACGCTCTATGGCGGCGTGCAGGGCTCCGGCAAGTACCGGTCGCTTGCGCTCGGGGTAGGGAAAAACATGGGTGATTTCGGTGCGCTTTCCGCAGATATCACCCAGGCCTGGTCGTCACCGGAGGGCACCGCAAAGACGCAGGGGCAGTCCTTGCGCGCGCGATACAGCAAGAACCTGCTAAATACCGGCACGAATTTTTCGATTGCAGGATACCGATATTCAACCCGTGGCTATTACGGGATGCAGGAAGTGCTGGATTCCTTCGGGGACAGCAGCGCGCTTCAGGAAAGACGGCGCAATCGCGTTGAGCTGACGATGAGCCAGACGCTGGGTGGCGACCTGGGCGCGCTGACGCTTAGCGCCGCACGGGAAGATTACTGGAATGCTGCCAGATCAATGGCGTCCTGGAGCGTTGGTTACAACAACTACTGGCACAACATCAGCTATGGCGTGACCTGGACATACAGTAAAAATGGCACCCCGGCGTCTTCCGCTAGCGGAAGTACAAAAGCCTACGATCGCGACCAGCTTCTGGCGTTTACCGTCAGCGTGCCGCTGGACACATTTCTGCCGCAGACGTGGGCCAACTATGGCCTGAACGCCAGTCAGAATAATGGCACAACGCACAGTCTCGGCATGAACGGGGTTGCTCTCGAAAACAGCGCCCTGAACTGGAATATCCAGCAGGGTTACGGCACGGATGGCGTGGGTTATACCGGCAATATGAACGGCGACTATAAAGGCACATACGGCGAGGTCACGGCGGGCTATGGCTACGACAGCAGTAGCGAGCGCCTGAATTATGGTTTACAGGGCGGCATCCTCGCGCATGCTGACGGCATTACGCTGTCTCAGCCGCTGGGCGAAACCAACGCGTTAATCAAAGCTCCTGGCGCGCACGGCGTCAATATTCGCAATCAGGCTGGCGTGCGTACGGATTACCGGGGCTATACGGTGGTAAATAACCTCTCCGTGTACCGGAAAAACGATCTCGCCCTCGATCCCGAGAATATGCCTGATGATGTGGAGCTGGAGATCAACACGCGCACGGTCACGCCGACACGCGGTGCGGTCGTGAAAGCGGATTATCTCTCCAAAGTGGGGCGTCGGGTGTTGATGACCTTAACGGACAATAACCGTTTTGTGCCGTTTGGCGCGGTGGTCACGCTGGAGGGCGATGCCAGCAGTAGTTTTATCGTCGGCGATCGCGGTCAGGTGTATTTAACCGGCCTGCGTGAACAGGGCACCGTTCTGGCGACATGGGGGACGCAATCCCACCAGCAGTGTCGGGCGGATTTTAATCTGCCGCAAGGATCTCAATATGGTGGCATCGCTGACATTAGCGTCACGTGTCGCCAGGAGCATTAATATGAAGGTAATCAACGTTATTTTACTGCTGTGTTGTCTGTGTGGCTGGCAAGTGGCCAGGGCCGGGACCTGCACGACGATCGTGCCGCAGCTGTCGACGCTGTCGGTGGGAACAATTAATGTTCAACGTGATGCACCTGTCGGCACGGTGATTTTTTCCGGCGCAGGAACGTATACGAGCTCCTATCTTACCGGATGTACCAATCCGTTAATGCTGGGTTTTAGCATGCGGTATAACAACGCCACGCTGAGCAGCTACGGCAATCATGTGTATAACACCAACATCAGCGGCATAGGTATTCGGTTTTCATCGAATGCCTATTTCGAGAACCCGAGCAATACGTTCTCTTACAGTGCGCAGACCTCTTATGTGGACTGGTATGGCGGTCGGGTCGAGCTGGTGGTGACCGGCCCGGTGTCATCCGGTGCCTTAACCCCGGGGGTCATTGGCGTGGTGACGCTCCAGGGCAGCGACGGTGTTTATCGTGACGGGCTGACCGAGCAGCTTACCGGCGGAACCATCAACGCCCTGGCATGCACGATCGCCACGCCGCAGCTGACGTTCCCGATCGGTGATATTTCCGCATCCGCCTTTGGTACCGTGGTGGGGACCACGCCGGGCGTGGCGCAGAATACGCAAAACCTGGGATTAACCTGCAGCGCTGGCACCAATATTACGGTCTCGCTCAGCGGAATACAGAATCCTGACAGTGCAAATACCAGCGTTATGGCCTTAACGGGACAGGGGAGTACCGGTACGGCAAAAGGTGTTGGCGTGCAGCTTTTATATAACGGTACGCCGCTGGCATTAAATAGCCGTCTGTTGCTCAAACAGTCTGCGGGTGGACAAGAGACGCTCCCGTTAACGGCGCGTTATTACCAGACATTAACCTCCGTCGAGTCCGGCTCCGCGAATGCGTCCGCCACGCTTAATTTGACGTATCAGTAACGGGTGGAACAATGAAATTACATTATCAGCGCGGGCTTATTCTGCTTTTATTCTGCGGGCACGCTTTCGCTGCTGACAGCGTGAATCTTGGCGTCACGGGAAATATCGTTGCCTCGCCCTGTATCTTTAACGGCGGGAGCACCAGTATGGATATTAACCTCGGGAATATACAGGCCACCAATATGGCGACGCCGGGGTCATCATCCGATCCGGTGCCTTTTAACATGCTGTTTACTCAGTGTCCGGCGGGAACCCGCAGCGTCACGGTCTCGTTCACCGGAAGCCCCGATCCGGTTGCCGGGGCAGACTACTATATGAACAGCGGCTCGGCGACAAATGTGGCGGTTGCTATGCGTGAGGCCGGAACGGGAACGCTAAAGGGAACAGGTTCCAGCATAACGCAAAATATTGCGGCAGACAGAACCGCCACCATGGCCATGCAGGCGGCGGTTAAATCGGTTAGCGGTGGTGCGACGCCGGGGAGTATCAGCGCAGTTGTTGTCATGACGATGCAATACAACTAAGTCGCAAGCGTGTTGATAAGCCTTATTGATTAACAGACATTGGTACTCGCTATGCTGAATATCCTGATTCAAGAGACAGATCAATTTTTTCACCATGGGCTACGGCGTTTCTTTATGGAATTCTTCTGGCGCAATTTTAAGCGGCAGATCCAGTTTGGCGTTGAGCTTAGCCACGATAACGTCAGTGCGGCGGATATTATCGTTATTACGTTATGTCAGGGAGAGACACTCACCTGTTTTCCTGAGTTACAGGCGCGACAAAAAGGGATTGTGATAGGGCTGGTTGAGGATGCCCTGCGTTTCTCGGCATTGCCGTCCTGTTTTCAGGATATTATTTTTATTCCCCGCAGCGCCTCGCTCGATCATCTAAGCCAGGTGCTGTTTATCGCCTGGCATAGCACGCAGTCACCCGGTTATACCTGGAAGAAAATTAGCTGCTTCGAGTGTCAGTATAAAATACTGTCACCGCAGCAAATTCGCATTATGGGGAATTTTTACAGGGGACTATCGGTGGTGCAGGTTGCCCGTGCGCTGAAGATGAGCGATAAAACCGTTTTTACGCATAAGTATATGATGATGCAGAAATTCAATCTGCGAAGTGATTTTGAACTGATCGCTCTGATTCGCAAAATGGTGGAGAAGAACAATCACCCGAACATGCTGCGTGACTATCTGGTCAATAATTACGGGTAATGTGTTTTTTTTTATGCAGTGAATTACAAAACATAGTGCACGGTTATACACCTATAGAATAGCGTTCGCGTCATGGTACTTTTTATGCTTTATATAATGACGCCTTCGCTATGCAAATTCATAAAACCATCAAGCCGATTTTTGTCACTAAGTTTCAGTGTGTTGGGCCAGAGTGCTTAATGTCATGCTGTCGTGGCTGGACGATCGGTATTGATAAGAAAACCCACCAGAAATATGTCCTCTCCTCACACGCAGACATTGCCGCCATTGCCAAAGAGAATCTCATTCTTCAGCGAAAGGGTAAGAGCAACTATTCCAGAGTCAGGCTCAACGAAAAAGGGGACTGTCCTTTTATCGATGAAAACAAGCTCTGCATGGTACACCGCGATTTAGGGGAAGAGGCGCTCTCGCATACCTGTAGCACCTATCCCCGGAATTCAACCCGCTATCAGGATGAGACGCGACATTCGATGACGCTCTCCTGTCCGGAAGTGGTTCGACGCGTGCTGTTTGACCCGGATGCCATGCTGCTTCAGGAACAAGATGAGCTAGTGGCGCGCTACAAAACAAACCTGATTGGGCAGCGTCAGTCTGTCTCGCAGACGCAGCAGGTGATCCATCTTTTTGCCTGGAATTTAATCCAGTCGCCTTCCCGCAACATTGAAGAGAATTTAATGGCGCTGGCACAGTTTATTCTCTGCCTTCAGCACGTTGACTTTGACTTGCATAATAAATTTCCTGAAGTGGAAAATTTCTACGAGGCGTTACGCAATGAACTTCAAAGCGGCAAATCACTGATCGATTCCGGTAATCTGGCCCATTCAAACGCGATGAAATATCTGGCCTTGTCCGTGATGGGGACCAACGTGGCGAAAGATTCGGCCCGGGACGGTTTTATTCTTGAAGGGCATCAGCAAATTGCTTCGTATCTGAATATTGCCAATTCAGACGACGCCGGTGAACTGGAGGCGAAATTCGACAAGATTAATCAGCAGTGGCATAAATTGTGTGAGGCGTCCTGTTTGTCAGAGCCTTACGTGTTACGCAATTATCTGCTGTATAAACTCTACAATAGCCATTTCCCCGGCAAAAATATGGCAACCGTGATGCGTCAGTTTTATCGTATGGTGCTGGACTTTTTCTACGTGAAATTCATTCTCAGCGTAAAATCGATGCAGGGTGAAATCGACCAGCAGGTCGTGATGAAAACCATCGCCAGCCTGTCAGAAAAGACCATGCACAATAGCACCATCGATGCGCGCATGGACTTTGCGATAGATAAGATCAACGGCGGCGATGATTTATCCTGCCTGTTGTTGATTGGCTAAACGCCCGGAACGTAGGCCGGGTAAGCGCAGCGCCACCCGGCTTTTTCTCAGACATTCACCGCGCTAATCAGCCGCGACTTCATGGACTGATACGCAGACGCCGCATAATCCTCCGCCCAGCGCTGGTCCTCAATGGCCTCCAGCTGCACCGCGCAGTACTTGGTTTCGGGGGTTTTGGAGATAGGGTCGAGGTTATCCTGCGTCAGCTCGTTGCAGGCGCCAATCCACCACTGATAGGTCATATAGACGGCCCCGGCGTTGATGCGCTCGCTGATGCTGGCGCGGGTAATCACTTTGCCGCGACGCGAACGCACCCAGACCAGCTGCCCGTCAGTAATGCCCAGCTTGTCCGCATCGGCAGGGTTCATTTGCACCCGACCCGGCTCGTCGGCCAGGCTTTGCAGCGCGGCGCAGTTCCCGGTCATGGAGCGACAGGAGTAGTGCCCCACCTCGCGTACCGTACAGAGGACCAGCGGGAAATCCGCATCCGGGGTTTCCGCCGGCGCGCGCCACGGTGCGGCAAAAAGCTGGCCCTTACCGCTCGGGGTATCGAACTGATTATCTTTGTACAGGTACGGCGTGCCGGGATGGTCCAGCGTCGGGCACGGCCACTGCACGTGGCCCATCTCGCCCATTTTTTCATACGTTACGCCGTAGAAGAGCGGGCACAGCTCGCGCATCTCATCCCAGATCTGCTGGTTGGAGTCATAATGCATTGGGTAGCCCATCTCGGTGGCGAGCAGGCTGATGATTTCCCAGTCGCGCTTCACGTTGCCGCTGGCCTCAATGGCTTTGCCAAAACGCTGGAACCCCCGGTCGGCGCAGGTAAAGACGCCGCCGTGTTCTCCCCAGGAGGTGGCAGGGAGCAGAACGTCAGCCACTTCTGCCGTTTTGGTCATAAAGATGTCCTGAACCACGACAAAATCGAGCGCTTCAAAACCGTTGCGCACCAGGCCGAGGTCGGCCTCTGTCTGAAGCGGGTCTTCCCCCATGATGTAATAGGCTTTGACCTTGCCTTCCAGCGCAAGGTGAGGCACTTCGGTAATGCGCGTTCCGACCCGATCGTCCATCGCCTTGACGTCAATTCCCCAGGCATCGGCGAACTTCTGTCTGACCGCCGGATCGGTAACATCCTGATAGCCGGGGAACATATTCGGCAGCACGCCCATATCACAGGCACCCTGTACGTTATTTTGACCGCGCACGGGACCGACGCCAACGGCAGGGCGACCGAGGTTGCCGGTTAGCAGCGCCAGGCTGGAAAGCCCTTTTACCACATCGACGGCCTGTCCAAACTGGGTCACGCCCATTCCCCACATCACGGTGGCGGAAGGGGCCGCCGCGAAGGTGCGCATCGCCTGGCGAACGTCACGGGCGGGAATCCCGGTGAGATGTTCAACCTTCTCCGGCGCATAGTCTTTCACCGTCTGCCGGTAGGCCTCAAGCCCCTCCGTAAAGCGCGCTACGTAGCTTTTGTCGTAAAGCTCCTCTTCGAGCAGCACGTAGCCAAAGGCATTGACCAGCGCCATGTTGCTGCCGTTTTTCAGCTGCAGATGCTGATCGGCAATACGCGCCGTTTCAATGCGTCGCGGATCGCAGACGATAATTTTTGCGCCGTTTTCACGCGCTTTCAGCACCCGGCGGGCGACGATAGGGTGGGAGTCCGCGCAGTTATAGCCAAATACCAGCAGGCATTTTGAGTTTTCAATATCGTTGATTGAATTGCTCATTGCGCCGTTGCCGAGCGTTTCCTGTAAACCGGCAACGGAAGGGCCGTGACAGACGCGCGCGCAGCAGTCCACGTTGTTGGTGTTCAGCACCGCGCGGGCAAATTTTTGCATCACATAGTTTGTTTCATTGCCGGTTCCGCGGGAGGAGCCGGTGGTCATGATCGACCGTGGACCGTGCTGCGCTTTAATGCTGCTGAGCCTGTGGGCGGTGTAGCGGATAGCCTCTTCCCAGGTAACGGGCGTGAATGCCTCGCCCTTATGGTAGCGGATCATCGGCTGAGTCAGGCGCGGGGTGAGCAGACGGGTATCGTTGAGGAAGTCCCAGCCGTAAAATCCTTTCAGACACAAGGTGCCCTGGTTTGTGACCCCCTGTGCCGCTTCGGCACGGATGATACGGTTATTTTCAACGACAAGGTTTAATTTACAGCCTGCACCGCAGTACGGGCAGACGCTGGCGATCTTTTTCATCAATAACAGACCTGTTAAGAAATGAAGCAAAGTTGACTGGAAAACCCAGTCCCGTAAGCGGAGGTAAGCAGGATCCGTGCCAGTTTAACTTTGCTGGTTTTACAGGGTGTTAAGCGAGGAGGGCGCGTGTCATCGTCAGGCTGTTCGTCAGTTTTGACGATGACACGTTAGGGAGGAATGGCGAGCAGAAACTCAGAGATCGTCCATCGTGTAACCCACCACGATTTCCAGGGTCTTACGAATCACATCCGCCTGAACCACGTCGTGGGTGGCTTCAAGCGTCTGAATGAGCCAGAGGATGATTGCCTTATTAGACAGATGCCCCTCGGAGGCCAGAACACAGCGTACTGCAGTAGAAAAAATAGCGGACTCTTCAGCAAAACGATCGCCTGCGTGACGGAAGTACTCCGACAGCGCACTGTCTAAAAAAGCAGAGTGGTATTCGGGTTGAAGCTGAATATTTTGTCTCATTTGTTCTCACCGTAGCTGTTAAATTGCAGTCAATGTATTTTTTTGGGATCGGACGGTTTTCCACTTCCAAATAACGGCACAACATTGTCTCTGTTATCGTTGAGAGGTCCCTCTCTTTTCGTTCGTCCTTGCGCGGTTCTGCGACGTGTAAAGGCGATGCTGTTTGAGCCGATTTCGGCAATCACCACCGCAAGTGTCTCCCGCCGCCGGGGATCCTTTTCATGTTCTTTCATGCTCCGCAGACGCTGCAGCAATCCTTCGGTTGTCACTGGCCCCCGCTCCTTAAGAAGAGAGAGAACGGCTTCACCGATTAGCTGGTCGATCAGTCGGTCTGCGTTACTGCTATTCATAACCTTACCGTTCGAAGAGCAGACCAAGCAGCATGTGGTAATGCTCTTCCTCTTCCGGCCCGTCGGCCTTTTCGAGGCGGCTGAGCAGTTTGGTACAGAGCGATTTGCGATTAAGGTTTCGCCCGTCGCTGAGGATTTCGACAACCACCTGACCCAGCGTCTCCTGTTGAGTAGGAAGCGCGGCCTTTTCGAAGTACTGTGCGATCGCTGCTGCGGAATCTGTGGCGTAACCTTTCTGCTGCATGTTTCGCTCCTGTAAAATTTTGTAATCACTAACGTTACAATTAAGGTATACATAATTTCCAAATCTGTACACTCAAAATGTACAGATTTTTAATATTTCTATGATATATTTTATAAATTACTTTGTTTTCATTGGTTTATGATATTGTCATGAACCGGTAACGTTACAGGATATATTGTACAAAATGGACCGACACTGGTAAGTTGTACAGCACGGAAAAATGTTTCATTAACTGCCGTAAATGATTGAGATGTAAATTATTTGTCAGGCAATTAATGTGCTATAAATGATCCTTATCCACCTTTTTTGTGGCCAAAACCCTAACCCCCAGGAATAGCATGCTCACAACCATCATTTACCGCAGTCATATCTGCGAGGACGTTCCAGTGAAAGCGCTGGAAGCAATGGTCGCTGCTGCCAATAGTAAAAACCGGCAATCCAATGTGACGGGGATCCTGCTGTTTAACGGCACGCATTTTTTCCAGCTGCTTGAAGGGCCAGTGGAGCACGTTACTGCAATTTATGAGCAGATCTGTAATGACCCGCGCCACCATAACGTGGTTGAGCTGATGCGCGACCACGGGCCTGTCCGGCGCTTTGGCAAAGTGGGGATGGAGCTTTTTGATTTGCGCCACTTCGACAGGGACGAGGTGCTGCAGCAGGTGCTCAACAAAGGAACGACGCGTTACCAGCTGACGTATAACGACCGTCCGCTGCAGTTTTTCCGTACCTTTGTCGAAGCCACTGAAAAAGCAAACTATTTTGAACTGCCGCCGGCAGATTCATGGGATTTCGTTACCGAAGAAACACGCTTGTCCGCACAGCCTGAGGTGGTCGCGAAAGGGGCAGACTGCAGCTTTGCGTTCCAGCCGATTGTCGATCCGTTTATGCAGCAGGTCGTCTCCTGGGAGGCGCTTATCCGCACCCCTGACGGCGGCTCGCCTGGCGTCTATTTCGCTAACCGCCCGCGTGACGAGGTCTATGCATCTGATTTGCAGAGCAAGCAGGTAGCGCTTTCCATGGCCAGCGCGCTGGGATTACAGGACCAGACGCTATCCCTTAACCTGCTGCCCATGACGCTGGTTAACATTCCCAACGCCGTGGATTTCCTGCTCACCGCGATTGAAGCAAACGGGTTTGTACCCGAGCAAATTGTGGTGGAGTTTACCGAAAGCGAAGCTATTTCCCGTTTTGATGAATTCACCGATTCGGTCAGGCAGCTCAAAAGTGCGGGCCTCAGCGTGGCGATCGATCACTTTGGCGCCGGTTTTGCGGGGCTACAGCTGCTGGCTCAGTTCCAGCCGGACAGAATTAAGATTAATCGCGATCTGGTCGCGAACGTGCACAAAAGCGGCCCCCGACAGGCCATCATTCAGGCGATTATCAAATGCTGTTCCTCGCTCGAGATCCAGTTCTGCGCGGTGGGCGTGGAGAAGGCGGAAGAGTGGATGTGGCTGGAGTCCGCGGGAATTTCCCAGTTCCAGGGACATCTTTTTGCCAGCCCCCGGCACGGCGGTATTCCGGCTATTGCATGGCCAGAGAAAAAATCCGAGTTCTGATAAAGCTGTACACAATCGGGCAGAGTTAACTGTACGAACTGCAAATTTTATACAACAATGTATTAACAGGTGAGGGGGAGAAGCAGCCCATTCACCTGAGCAAAATGCGGTCTTAGTTATACAAATGGTGTGTACAATCTGATAAGGTTGGTGCAGTTAGGTATGGAAGTTCTGAGCGTGAGGGAGTTAATGGCCTATTACAGTATCGGCGAAGTGGCCGAACGATGCGGTATCAACCCCGTTACGCTGCGTGCCTGGCAGCGCCGTTATGGATTGTTGAAGCCGCAGCGCAGCGAAGGGGGTCATCGTCAGTTCGACGATGAAGATATCCTGCGCATTGAAGAGATTAAACGCCTGATGAAAAGCGGCGTTTCGGTCGGAAAAGTGAAAGCCTTGCTGGAAAACAAGGAAGTATTGACGCAGGGCAACTGGGTCTCGTTCCAGGAAGAGATGATGACCGTTTTGCGCTACGCCAGCCCGGCAAAGCTGCGCGCCAAAATAGGCGAGTTCCGCCGCGATCACGCGATGGATCCGCTGATTGACAATATTCTCTCTCCCGTCCGTCAGCGAATGAACCAGGATCAAAACACCGTGCGTCACATGGCAAGCCTTTTTGACGGCGTACTGATCGAATTCGCGATTGCGAGTCTGGCGGAGTCCCGCAAGAAAGCCGGTCAGGACGCTCTCCTTATTGGCTGGGAATGCGATGACCGGACCCATCTGTGGCTCGAAGCCGCGCGCTTATCGCAGAAGGGCTGGCATATTGACGTGCTGGCAGAACCGATTGACTCACCGCGTCCCGAGCTTTTCCCCGGGCAAAAAATCTTCGTCTGGACGGGAAAATCGCCAACGCCTCGCCAGCAGGAACAACTCGACCACTGGCGTGAGCAGGGCTTTGCTGTCTCATTTCATCACTGATCGAGAGAGGCCTTGAGGGCCTTCTTTTGTTTTTGTCCCGTTCCTCACTGAAGCTATCTCAAAAATAGGCATTTCCGATGCATATTTTACTTTTCTCCTCTCCGTCAAAAATGTCGTGGCGAAATGCATTATTAATCAATGCATTGAACAAATAAATCCATCCTGCCTGCATCTTCCCACAGGGTCTATGCTTAATAAAAGTAGCCAAAAAGGGCGGTTTAGCCGAATGCCCCTGCTGTCAGAGGGTTGAAGTGATAATCGTTATCACTAACATGGTGTTATGCCCTGATGGCTTATCAGATGAGGTGGACCTATGGAACTGCATTCAGAAACCTTTAATCCTGCCGATTTTGCCTGGCGCGGCTTAACGCTCACGCCAGCGGCGGCGGCACATATTCATGAGCTGGTGGCGAAAAAGCCCGAGATCCTCGGCGTGCGTTTAGGTGTCAAACAGACCGGCTGCGCAGGCTTCGGTTACGTGCTCGACACCGTCACCGAACCCGAGAAGGATGACCTGGTATTCGAAACGGACGGCGCGAAATTGTACGTCGCGCTGCAGGCCATGCCGTTTATCGACGGCACCGAAGTGGACTACGTCCGCGAAGGCTTAAATCAGTTATTCAAATTTCATAACCCGAAAGCCCAGAACGAATGCGGCTGCGGCGAAAGCTTTGGGGTATAGGCGGTACTATGTCTCGTAATACTGAAGCAACGAGTGAAGTAAATACCTGGAGCGGTGGGCACCTCAACTATAAAGAGGGGTTCTTCACCCAGCTGCAGACGGACGAGCTGGCGAAAGGCATCAACGAAGATGTCGTTCGGGCAATCTCGGCGAAACGTAATGAACCCGAGTGGATGCTGGAATTTCGCCTGAGCGCCTTCCGCGCCTGGCTGGAGATGGAAGAGCCGCACTGGCTGAAAGCGCATTATGACAAGCTGAACTATCAGGACTACAGCTACTACTCCGCGCCCTCCTGCGGCAGCTGTGATGACACCTGCGCCTCGCAGCCCGGCGCGGTGCAGCAAACTGGCGCGGAAAACAGCTTCCTCAGCAAAGAGGTAGAAGAGGCCTTTAACCAGCTGGGCGTGCCGGTGCGTGAGGGGAAAGAGGTGGCGGTGGACGCCATTTTTGACTCCGTCTCGGTGGCGACCACCTACCGCGAAAAGCTGGCCGAGCAGGGGATCATTTTCTGCTCCTTCGGCGAAGCCATTCACGATCACCCGGAACTGGTGAAAAAGTACATCGGGACCGTGGTGCCCTCTAACGACAACTTCTTTGCGGCGCTCAACGCGGCGGTGGCCTCAGACGGCACCTTTATCTACGTGCCGAAAGGGGTACGTTGCCCGATGGAGCTCTCGACCTATTTCCGCATCAATGCGGAAAAAACCGGTCAGTTCGAGCGCACGATTCTGGTGGCGGACGAAGGCAGCTACGTCAGCTACATCGAAGGGTGTTCCGCCCCGGTCCGCGACAGCTACCAGCTGCACGCGGCGGTGGTAGAGGTCATCATCCATAAAGATGCCGAGGTGAAGTACTCGACGGTGCAAAACTGGTTCCCGGGCGACGGCAATACCGGCGGCATCCTGAACTTCGTGACCAAACGTGCGCTGTGCGAAGGTGAAAACAGCAAGATGTCGTGGACACAGTCAGAAACCGGCTCTGCCATCACCTGGAAATACCCGAGCTGCATCCTGCGCGGGGATAACTCCATCGGTGAGTTTTACTCGGTGGCGCTCACCAGCGGCCATCAGCAGGCGGATACCGGCACCAAGATGATCCACATTGGTAAAAACACCAAATCGACCATCATCTCGAAAGGCATTTCTGCCGGGCACAGCCAGAACAGCTATCGCGGGCTGGTGAAAATCATGCCGACGGCCACCAACGCGCGAAACTTTACCCAGTGTGACTCAATGCTGATTGGCGCAGACTGCGGCGCGCACACCTTCCCGTACGTCGAGTGTCGAAACAACACCGCCCAGCTTGAGCATGAGGCGACGACGTCGCGGATTGGGGAAGATCAGCTCTTCTACTGCCTGCAGCGCGGGATCAGCGAAGAAGATGCCATCTCGATGATCGTTAACGGCTTCTGTAAGGACGTGTTCTCTGAACTGCCGCTGGAATTTGCCGTTGAAGCCCAAAAACTCCTCGCTATTAGTCTTGAACACAGCGTCGGTTAAGGAAAGCACATGTTAAGCATTAAAGATTTACAGGTTAGCGTAGAAGATAAAGAGATCCTGCGTGGCCTCAATTTTGACGTTAAGCCGGGTGAAGTTCACGCCATCATGGGGCCGAACGGTTCCGGGAAAAGTACGCTTTCTGCGACGCTGGCGGGCCGCGAAGATTACGAGGTGACTAACGGCTCGGTCGAGTTTCACGGGAAAAACCTGCTGGAGATGTCGCCGGAGGACCGCGCGGGAGAGGGCATCTTTATGGCCTTCCAGTACCCGGTAGAAATTCCGGGCGTCAGCAACCAGTTCTTCCTCCAGACGGCGCTGAATGCGGTGCGCAAGTATCGCGGCCTGGAGGCGCTGGACCGCTTCGACTTCCAGGACCTGATGGAAGAGAAGATCAAACTGCTGAAAATGCCGGAAGATCTGCTGACCCGCTCGGTCAACGTCGGCTTTTCCGGCGGCGAGAAAAAGCGTAACGACATCCTGCAGATGGCGGTTCTGGAGCCCGAGCTGTGCATACTGGATGAGACCGACTCCGGTCTGGATATCGACGCCCTGAAGATCGTTGCTGACGGGGTGAACTCCCTGCGCGACGGCAAGCGCTCGTTTATTATCGTCACCCACTACCAGCGCATTCTGGACTACATCAAGCCGGATTACGTTCACGTGCTTTACCAGGGGCGTATTGTGAAATCCGGTGATTTCACGCTGGTTAAACAACTGGAGGAGCAGGGTTATGGCTGGCTTACCGAACAGCAGTAATGCGCTCCAGCAGTGGCACCGGCTGTTTGAAGCCCAGGGGGGCACGCGCTCCGAGCAGGCGCAGCAGCATCTGCAGCAGATGCTGCGTCTCGGGTTGCCGACGCGCAAGCATGAGAACTGGAAATACACCCCGCTTGATGGCCTGCTGAACGCCGAGTTTGTGACCCGCCTGGCGGAAATCGCTCCGGCGCAGCGCGACGCGCTGGCGCTGAATGTCGATGCCCTGCGCCTGGTGTTCGTCGACGGTCAGTTCCGCCCCGAGCTGAGCGACGCCCTCCAGGAGAGCGGATTTGAGGTTGAGATTAACGACGATCGCCAGCGCCTGAGCGCTCCGGTTCAGCCTGAAGTCTTCCTGCATCTGACCGAGAGCCTGGCCCGCGGCGTGACGCATATCCGCGTGAAGCGTAACCAGCGCCCGGCAAAACCGCTGCTGCTGATGCACATCACTCAGGGTCTGGAGGGCGACGAAATCAACACCGCGCACTATCGCCACCATCTTGAGCTGGCGGAGGGGTCGGAGGCCACGGTAATCGAGCACTACGTCAGCCTCAACGACACCCGCCACTTTACCGGGTCGCGCCTGACGATGAACGTCGCCGCTAACGCGCAGCTTCACCACGTCAAGCTGGCGTTTGAGAATGCGCAGAGCCACCACTTTGCCCATAACGATATCGTGCTGGGTCAGGACGCGGCGGCATACAGCCATAGCTTCCTGCTCGGCGGGGCGGTGCTGCGCCACAACACCAGCACGCAGCTCAACGGTGAAAACACTACGCTGCGCATCAACAGCCTGGCGATGCCGGTTAAATCAGAGGTATGCGATACGCGCACCTGGCTGGAGCACAACAAAGGCTACTGCAACAGCCGCCAGCTGCACAAAACCATCGTGAGTGATAAAGGGCGCGCGGTGTTTAACGGCCTGATTAACGTGGCGCAGCACGCCATTAAAACCGACGGGCAGATGACCAACAATAATCTGCTGTTAGGCCGCCTGGCGGAGGTAGACACCAAGCCGCAGCTGGAGATCTACGCCGACGATGTGAAATGCAGCCACGGCGCGACGGTCGGACGAATCGATGACGAGCAGATGTTCTACCTGCGTTCCCGCGGTATCGACCAGCAGGCGGCGCAGAAAATGATTATCTATGCGTTTGCCGCCGAACTGACGGAAGCGCTGCAGGATGGTCAGTTAAAACAGCAGGTGCTGGAGCGTATCGGCCAGCGTCTGCCTGGAGGCGCAGCATGAGTTTTCCCGTCGAGAAAGTACGGGCAGATTTCCCGGTTCTGACCCGTGAAGTAAACGGTCTTCCTCTGGCCTATCTGGACAGCGCGGCCAGCGCGCAGAAGCCGAATCAGGTGGTGGACGCAGAGGCCGAGTTTTATCGCCACGGTTACGCCGCCGTACACCGGGGGATCCACACGCTGAGCGCGGAAGCCACGCAGCGCATGGAGAACGTGCGCACGCAGATTGCCGCCTTCCTCAACGCGCGCTCGCCCGAAGAGCTGGTGTTTGTGCGCGGTACGACGGAGGGGATCAACCTTGTCGCCAACAGCTGGGGCAACGCGCAGGTCCACGCGGGGGATAACATTATCATCACCCAGATGGAGCACCACGCCAATATTGTACCGTGGCAAATGCTCTGCGAGCGCGCTGGCGCGCAGCTTCGGGTGATTCCGCTGAACGTCGACGGGACGCTTCAGCTCGAGCAGCTAGACGCACTGCTTGACGATAAAACGCGGCTGGTGGCGGTCACCCAGGTTTCCAACGTGCTGGGAACCGAAAACCCGGTCGCGGAGATCGTCGAAAAGGCCCATCGGGCGGGCGCGAAGGTGCTGATTGACGGTGCCCAGGCGGTGATGCACCACGCGGTTGACGTCCAGGCGCTGGACTGCGATTTCTACGTCTTCTCCGGACACAAGCTCTACGGCCCGACCGGGATTGGCGTGCTGTATGTGAAAGAAGACATCCTGCAGGCGATGCCGCCGTGGGAAGGGGGCGGGTCGATGATCGCCACCGTTAGCCTGTCGGAAGGGACCACCTACGCCCGCGCGCCGTGGCGTTTTGAGGCGGGCACGCCCAACACCGGGGGCATTATCGGGCTGGGGGCGGCGGTTTCTTACGTTTCTGCGATTGGCCTTGATGTCATTCAGGAGTATGAACAGCTGCTGATGCACTATGCGCTTGCCCAGCTTGCCAGCGTACCGGATCTTACCCTCTACGGACCTGCCGACCGGCAAGGGGTGATCGCGTTTAATCTCGGAAAACACCACGCCTATGACGTGGGTAGTTTTCTCGATAACTACGGCGTAGCGGTCCGTACCGGGCACCACTGCGCCATGCCGCTGATGGCGTTTTACCAGGTACCGGCAATGTGCCGCGCATCGCTGGTGATGTACAACACAACGGAAGAGGTCGACAGGCTGGTGGCGGGGCTAAAACGCATTCACCAGCTGCTGGGCTAACGGAGAGGCGAAAGATGGCAGAGCTGCCGGACAAAGATAAATTACTGCGTAACTTCTCGCGTTGCGCAAACTGGGAAGAGAAGTATCTCTATATCATCGAGCTGGGGCAGCGCTTACCGCCGCTCGGCGAAGAAGCGCATAGCCCGGAAAACATTATTCAGGGCTGTCAGAGCCAGGTGTGGATTGTGATGGCGCAGTCGGATGACGGCACTATCGAATTACACGGCGACAGCGATGCTGCCATTGTAAAAGGGCTTATTGCGGTCGTCTTTATTCTTTATCACCGGATGTCGGCGCAGGATATTGTCGCGTTCGACGTCCGCCCGTGGTTTGAAAAAATGGCCCTGACCCAGCACCTCACCCCGTCCCGCTCTCAGGGGCTGGAAGCGATGATTCGCGCCATCCGCGCCAAAGCTGCAATCCTTAGCTAGACTTACAGAACAGCATTCATTCTGTTTCGCGAGGTGGTTCCCGCCTCGCTGGTTTTTCAGCTTTCTGGCATCCTGCCGGTGAATAAGGAATCTCAGCATGAAGCGCGCGTCTCTAATAACTCTATTACTTCTCAGTTCGCTCGGAGCCCTTAATTCGGCCCGC
The DNA here is from genome assembly GCF_001022965.1 of Enterobacter genomosp. O. Classification (GTDB taxonomy): domain Bacteria; phylum Pseudomonadota; class Gammaproteobacteria; order Enterobacterales; family Enterobacteriaceae; genus Enterobacter; species Enterobacter cloacae_L. The sequence goes on along the minus strand of NZ_LECZ01000027.1, from coordinate 799,573 downwards.
GCGATGGACTATCCGTTGCCGCCCGCAGGCAGTCGTCTGATTGGGCAAAATCAAACCTACACGATACAGGAAGGGGATAATAAGCTGCAGACCATCGCCCGCCGGTTTAATACCGCGGCGCAGGTGATCCTGGAAACGAACAATACCATTGCGCCGGTCAACCCGGCTCCGGGAACCGTCATCACCATCCCGTCGCAGATGCTGCTGCCGGACACGCCGCGTGAGGGCATTGTGGTTAACCTCGCTGAGCTTCGGCTCTACTACTTCCCGCCGGGAGAAAACATTGTTCAGGTTTTCCCGCTCGGCATCGGACAGCTGGGGCTGGAAACGCCGGTTACGACCACGCGCGTGAGCCAGAAAATCCCTAATCCCACCTGGACACCCACAGCGGGCATCAGAGCACGCTCTCTGGAGCAGGGAATTAAGCTGCCTCCGGTAGTACCTGCCGGGCCAAATAACCCTCTGGGACGCTTCGCACTGCGTTTAGGCGTGGGCAATGGGGAATATCTGATCCACGGCACCAGCGCGCCGGACAGCGTCGGCCTGCGGGTCAGTTCCGGCTGTATGCGGATGAATGCCCCGGACATTAAAGCCCTGTTCGAACAGGTGCGGGTGGGCACGCGGGTACAGATTATCAATGAACCGGTGAAGTTCTCCGTTGAGCCGGATGGCAAACGCTATATTGAAGTCCACCGTCCGCTGGCGCAGGCAGAGGGCGAAAACCCGCAGGTCTCGCCAATTACCCATTCCGCAGACTTTGCGACCTTTGTTTCTCAGGCGGGAAGCGATAAGGCGCTTATTGATAAAGCCCTGTCACGCCGCGCCGGGATCCCGGTTGTCGTGTCGTCAGGTAGCGGCCCGTCAGCCAGTAATAACGTGTTGTCCGTGCAGAACAGTCGGGTGTCCGCTGCGGTAGCGGAAGATGAAGGGGAGAAGGTGACGCAGTAGCCGTTTGACGGAGGCAAAAAAAAATGGCGCACAATGTGCGCCATTTTATTAACAGGTACTATTACTTACGGTATTTAGTAGCCTGGTTGTCCAGACGCTGGTTAGCGCGAGCTGCGTCGTCTTTAGCAGCCTGAACGTCGGAACGGATTGCGTTCACGTCGTTGCTCAGCTGGTCAACTTTAGCGTTCAGAGTCTGAACGTCAGAAGACAGCTGATCGATTTTAGCGTTGCTGGAGCAACCAGCCAGCAGAGTAGAACCCAGGATTACCGCGCCCAGTACCAGTTTAGTACGATTCATTATTAATACCCTCTAGATTGAGTTAATCTCCATGTAGCGTTACAAGTATTACACAAAGTTTTTTGGGTTGAGAATATTTTTTTGATGGGAATACACCTATTTTTGATCGTTCGCTCAAAGAAGCATCGAATCAGCCCTTTTCGGGCAAAAATCTAAGGAAAAAAAGGCATTTATCATCGGATTCATCTTAGATAATTCGCAATTAAATAGAAAAACCCGATTTGCATTTTGAATGACTTTGGCTAATGCCAGAAATAAAAAAAGCGCCCGGCGGGCGCTTTTTATCAAAATTAATTCGTTCGGGAATTATTACAGCACGTGAACAGATGCGGTATTGGTGGTTCCGCTTGGTACCAGCGCGCCAGAAACCATGACCACAACGTCGCCTTTCTGTGCCAGGCCGCGATCAACCAGCTCCAGAGCCACTTCTTTACCCAGACGATAGAAATCATCGGTAGAGGCGATCTCTTTCACCAGGTGTGGGATCACGCCTTTGCTCAGCACCAGCTGACGGGCAGTGGTTTCATTGGTGGTCAGCGCCAGGATGGTCGCATCCGGGAAGTATTTGCGCACGGCGCGAGCAGATTTACCGCCCTGAGTAGCAACCACGATCAGCGGCGCTTCCAGCTTCTCAGCGGTTTCTACTGCACCGCGGCAGACCGCTTCGGTGATGCGCAGCTTACGGCTGTCGTTGTTGTAGTCCAGACGGCTCTTCATCACGCGGTCGGTACGTTCGCAGATGGTGGCCATGATGGACACCGCTTCCAGCGGATATTTACCTTTCGCGGATTCGCCGGACAGCATAACGGCATCAGTACCGTCGAGGATGGCGTTTGCCACGTCGCCTGCTTCAGCGCGGGTTGGGCGTGGGTTTTTGATCATGGAGTCCAACATCTGCGTGGCGGTGATAACCACTTTACGCGCGCGAACGCATTTCTCGATCATCATCTTCTGCGCGAAGATTACTTCTTCAACCGGGATTTCAACGCCCAGGTCGCCACGGGCAACCATGATGCCGTCAGACGCTTCGAGGATTTCGTCGAAGTTGTTCAGGCCTTCCTGGTTTTCAATTTTGGAGATGATCTGGATCTTCTCGCCGCCGTGCGCTTTCAGGTGCTCACGGATTTCAACCACGTCGGAACGTTTACGGATGAAGGAAGCGGCAACGAAGTCAACGCCTTGCTCGCAGCCGAAGATCAGGTCTTGCTTGTCTTTTTCAGCCAGGGCTGGCAGCGCGATGGAAACGCCCGGCAGGTTAACGCCTTTGTTCTCGCCCAGGTCGCCGTTGTTCAGCACTTTACAGATAACCTTGTTACCTTCGATAGCGGTGACTTCCATACCGATCAGACCATCGTCTACCAGCACGGTGTTACCGACGGACAGGTCGCTGGTGAAGCCTTCATAGGTCACTGCAACGATTTCATTGTTACCGACCACGGATTTGTCCGTGGTGAAGGTGAAGGTCTGGCCTGCTTTCAGAGAGACGTCGTTACCGCCTTCCAGTTTGATGGTACGGATTTCTGGGCCTTTGGTATCCAGCAGGATGGCGGCTTTTTTACCGGTCTTGCTCATTACGTTGCGCAAGTTCTGGATACGCTGACCGTGTTCTGCATAGTCACCGTGGGAGAAGTTCAGACGCATCACGTTCATGCCGGCGTCCAGCATTTTGGTCAGCATCTCTTCAGATTCGGTTTTCGGGCCGATAGTACAAACAATTTTCGTCTTTTTCATGACAGTCTTAGTCTTTAAGTTGGGAAGGATATGGAAATCTCGCTCCGGGGGCGCACCGCCGCGGAGTCAAACCTGTGTTGCAAAAGAGTATATGACACGCACTAAGGATAGGAGACATCAAATGAGCGTGCAGAAGAAAGTGTGCCTGAGTGACAGCCCAACGAAGGAGAGGAGAAGTTGTACGTTGTTTTGTGTATTCCAAGCGCTGAAACCATTCACCAGGGATTAGGCGCGCATTATACGCTGATTTTAAGATAAAAGGAAAATGGAAACGGTGTTTCAAAAATAATCTGTGCAGTTTCACATAATATTGTTATCAAGGCGTTAAGCCATAATGACAACTTATGGCGGCAGGTGATTGACCTGCCGCGCTTTGCCTATTTTTGCAGCGCCTGGCTGAGGTCGGCAATCAGGTCTTTAGGATCTTCAATCCCCACTGACAGGCGGATCAGCTGCGGCACAATGCCGTTTGCCAGCCGTTGCTCAAGCGGAATGGAGGCGTGCGTCATGCTGTAAGGCTGGCTCACAAGGCTTTCCACGCCACCCAGGCTTTCCGCGAGGGTAAACAGCTTCAGGTTGCGGATCACTTCCGTTGCGCGTTGCGCATCGCCTTTCACCACGACGGAAATCATCCCGCCTGGCAGCGCCATCTGCGTGCGGGCAAGCTGATACTGCGGGTGCGATTCCAGACCGGGATAGAAAACGTTTTCCACCAGAGGATGCTGATCGAGCCATTGCGCAATCGCCAGCGCGTTGGTGCTGTGCTTTTCGACGCGCAGCGCAAGGGTGCGAATACCGCGCAGGGTCAGGAAGCTGCTGAACGGATCCAGAACGCCGCCCACCGCGTTTTGCAGATAGCCCAGCTTATCCGCCAGTTCCTTGTTGTCCCCGACAATCGCCAGCCCGGCCACCACGTCTGAGTGGCCGTTAAGGTATTTGGTGGCGGAGTGCACCACGATATCAAAACCCGACTCCAGCGGGCGATGGATAACCGGCGATGCAAAGGTATTATCCGCCACGCTGATGACGTTATGACGACGGGCGATTGCCGCAATCGCCGCGAGATCTGCCAGCTTCAGCAGCGGGTTAGTTGGCGTTTCGACCCAGACCATACGCGTGTCCGGACGAATGGCGGCCTCCAGCCCGGCCAGGTCGTCCGGTTTAACCCAACTGACCTGCAGGCCGGTGCTGCGCTTGCGCACGTTCTCGATCAGACGGTATGTACCGCCGTAAACGTCATCAATGGCGACGATGTGGCTGTCTTTATCCAGCAGTTCGAGCACCGTGGAGATGGCCGCCAGACCAGAGGCGAAAGCGTAGCCGCGCGTACCGCCTTCCAGTTCGGCGATGGCGGTTTCCAGCGCATGACGGGTGGGATTGCCGCTGCGCGAATATTCATAGCCGGTATGTTCCCCGGGAGAGGGTTGCGCAAACGTCGAGGTGGCGTAAATTGGCGGCATCACCGCACCGTGCTGGTCGTTGAACTCGCCGCTGTGGACGCTCAGGGTTGCCAGGTTTTTCATCATCAATTCCTTTATTGCTGTAGACGGTTGCGCCATGCGGTCAGCACGTCGCTGCGCGTAATCAGACCCAGAAAGCGGTCGTTATCATTAATTACGGCCACCAGGCCGCGGTCGAAGATGGCGTTCAGGGCGCTTTCCGGAGCGTGTTTATCCAGGAATTCCACCTGACGCGTCATGGCCGCAGTCACCGGAAGCGCGAAGCGATCGCCGTCGCCGCCGATATGCCGCAGAAGATCCCATTCGTCGATAATGCCCACCACCTTGCCGTTCTCCAGCACCGGCAGCTGGGAGATGTCATACAGACGCATGCGCGCCAGGACGGTGGAAAGCGTGTCGTCCGGGGCGGCGGTGACGGTGGCGCCTTCATCGTGGCGCAGGGCGATGTAGTCGGAGAGGTCGCCAGCCTGAGGGCGTGCGATCAGCCCCTGCTGACGCATCCAGTCGTCGTTAAACATCTTCGAGAGGTATTTGTTGCCGCTGTCGCAGGCGAAGGTCACCACGCGCTTCGGCGTGCTCTGCGCCTGGCAATACTTCAGCGCCGCCGCCAGCAGCGTGCCGCTGGAGGAGCCCGCCAGAATGCCTTCCGTTTTCAGCAGATCGCGCGCGGTGGTGAACGCTTCGCGGTCGGTGATGCGCCAGGCGCGATTCACGCCTTCGATATGGGCCAGCGGAGGAATAAAGTCCTCACCGATCCCCTCAACCAGCCATGAGCCTGCATCGTGGTAGCGCCCGGTTTCCACCTGGTCGGCCAGCACGGATCCGGCCGGGTCTGCGAGGATAAACTCCGTGTGCGGAGAGTGCTCGGCGAACCACGCCTGCAGGCCGCCCAGGGTACCGCCTGAGCCGACACCCACCACGATGGCGTCGATCTTGCCGTCAAGCTGCTCATACAGTTCCGGTGCCGTAGTGGTGCGGTGTGCCAGCGGATTGGCTTCGTTATTGAACTGGTCAATGTAAAACGCGCCGGGCAGTTCATTGGCCAGACGCTGGGCGTAATCCTGGTAATAGGCGGGATGGCCCTTATTGACGTCGGAGCGGGTCAGCACCACCTGAGCACCCAGCGCGCGCAGGTGGAAAATTTTCTCGCGGCTCATTTTGTCCGGCACCACCAGGATCAGCGAGTAGCCTTTCTGGGCGGCGATCAGGGCCAGGCCGAGACCGGTATTGCCCGCCGTCGCCTCAATAATCGTGCCGCCCGGCTGCAGCTGGCCGGTACGCTCCGCTTCGTTAATCATCGACAACGCCACGCGATCCTTAATGGAGCCGCCGGGATTCTGGTTTTCCAGCTTCAGAAACAGCGAGCAGGGACCGGTATCAAGCTTGTGCAGCTGGATAAGCGGGGTACGACCAATCAGTTCGGTGACGGAGTGGTAAATCGTCATGATGTTTTCCTTTCTGGATGTCATGACGGGATGATAGGGCGGTGAAATTTTAGCAATAAAGAACCATTCACTGCCTTTTAGAACAGAAAGGAATATAAATGACGTTTTTGGATGTCAGGACAGCAAGACGTAAAGTTGTCTGGATGTGAGGATGGCTATACTGGTGTAAAATGCTGCAAAAATGACCGTTTTTTGCGCGTGTCAGCCAGCAGATATGCATCTGGCAGATAATCATTGCTGAAATTGGTCTAAATGCTTCCCACCCGGTAAATCCGCTGTTTATTCCCCAAAGTAATAACACATTCTTTTTTGTTCATTTAAAAGCTGATAACGGCTGTTTACTATCGTTTGGACATCCATACTGCTAAACCGCCACGGGCGGCACGGATAACGAATAAGAATGATTGTACTGAGCAATATTTCGAAGGTTTTTGACAACGGAAAGGTGGCACTCACGGCCGTTGATAACGTCAATTTGACGATAGCACAGGGGCAGATTTACGGGATTATCGGTTATAGCGGAGCAGGTAAAAGTACGCTTATTCGCCTGCTCAATGGCCTGGAAAAACCCAGCACCGGCAGCGTAACCATCAACGGGCAGAACATTTCCGCGGCTAAAGGCGAAGCCTTACGCCAGGCGCGTCTGAAGATCAGCATGGTGTTCCAGCATTTCAACCTGCTGTGGTCGCGCACGGTGAGTGAGAATATCGCGTTCTCCATGCAAATTGCCGGCGTACCGAAAGCCGACATTAAGGCCCGCGTGGCCGAGCTTATCGAACTTGTCGGCCTGAAAGGCCGCGAGCACGCGTACCCGTCACAGCTGAGCGGCGGGCAAAAGCAGCGCGTGGGCATTGCGCGCGCGCTGGCCAATAGCCCGGACGTGCTGCTCTGCGACGAGGCCACCTCCGCGCTCGACCCGCAGACTACCGATCAGATCCTCGATCTGCTGCTGGACATTAACCGTCGCTTCAAACTGACCATCGTGCTGATCACGCACGAGATGCACGTGGTGCGCAAAATCTGCGACCGCGTGGCGGTGATGGAGAACGGTAAAGTGGTGGAAGAGGGGGACGTGCTGAGCGTCTTTACCCATCCACAGCAGCCGATTACGCAGCAGTTTGTCCGCCAGGTGAGCCAGTATGCCGAAGAGGAAACCTTCAATACCGAGCTGGCAAACGATCTGGAAGGGACGGTCATCAGGCTGACCTTCACCGGTCACAGCACGCATCAACCGATCGTGGGTGAGCTGACCCTGCGCTACGGCCTGCCGTTTAACATCCTGCACGGCAAAATGACGCAAACTGCCCACGGCGTGTTTGGTCAGCTCTGGGTACAGGTAGTGGCATCCGATGAACAACTGAACAATATCCTCGCCGACCTGAAGCAAAGCGATATTGAAGGCGAGGTGATTAAACATGGCTGAGGATCTCTTTCCGCATCTCAAGTGGGATCAGCTCTGGGCGGCGACGCTGGAGACGCTGTACATGACCGCACTGTCCGGCGTGGCAACCTTTGTACTGGGTATCGTGCTGGGTCTGGCGCTGTTTTTAACCGCGCGCGGCGGCTTGTTCCACAACCGCACGGTCTATAGCGTTATTTCGATCGTGGTGAACGTGTTCCGCTCCATCCCGTTCATCATTCTGATCGTCCTGCTGATCCCGTTCACCAAGACCGTCGTTGGCACCATTCTTGGTGCCAACGCGGCACTGCCGGCGCTGATTGTAGGCGCGGCACCGTTCTACGCACGCCTGGTGGAGATCGCCCTGCGTGAAGTGGATAAAGGCGTGATAGAAGCGACGCGCTCGATGGGCGCGCGACTGAGCACGTTAGTGTTTCGGGTTTTACTGCCGGAATCATCACCTGCACTGGTATCGGGTATTACGGTAACGCTGATTGCGCTGGTGAGCTACAGCGCCATGGCGGGGGTGATTGGCGCCGGCGGGTTGGGAAATCTGGCTTATCTGGAAGGATTCCAGCGCAACCATGGTGACGTCACGCTGGTGGCAACGGTGACCATTCTGATCATCGTTTTCATTATCCAGTTCTGCGGCGACGCCATTACTTCTCTGTTAGATAAACGCTAATAAATACACACAGGAACCACATCATGAAAAAGACACTGACACTGATCGCCGCTGCAACCCTGAGCGCCCTGAGCTTCGCCTCCTGGGCCGACACCCTGACCGTGGGCGCGTCCAACACGCCGCACGCCGAAATTCTGGAGCAGGCAAAGCCGATTCTGGCGAAGCAGGGTATCGACCTGGAGATCAAACCTTTCCAGGACTACATTTTGCCCAACACCGCGCTGGCGGGTCATGACATCGACGCCAACTATTTCCAGCACATTCCTTATCTGAACAGCGTGCTGAAAGATCACGCGGGCGATAAGGACTACGATTTTGTCAGCGCGGGCGCGATCCACATTGAGCCCATCGGCATCTACTCCAAAAAATACAAGTCGCTGAAAGACCTGCCGGAAGGCGGCAAGATCATCATGCGTGACGCCGTTTCTGAAGAGGGGCGCATTCTCTCTATCTTCGAGAAAGAGGGCGTGATCAAGCTGAAGCCGGGCATCGACAAAGTGACCGCGCGCATCAGCGATATCGTCGAGAACCCGAAAAAGCTGAAGTTCACGCCTAACGTGGAAGCGTCTCTGCTGCCGCAGATGTACAACAACAACGAAGGCGATGCGGTGGTGATTAACGCCAACTACGCGATTGACGCCGGTCTGGATCCGGTTCACGACCCGATTGCGGTAGAGAGCGGTGAAAACAACCCGTACGCCAACATCATTACCGTTCATCGCGGTGACGAGAAGAAGAAAGACATCGTCGCGCTGGTGAACGTACTGCACTCCAAAGAGATTCAGGACTGGATCCGCACCAAGTACAAAGGCGCGGTCATCCCAGTAAACAACTAATTAGCTGATTTTACAGATGAAGCCCGGCGAGTTCCTCGCCGGGCTTCTTTTTTGTATCCGGCAGGAGAATCATTTAAGCTCAACGTTTAAAAGGCAATGGAGTGATGACGATGGGTAACGTGACCAAAGATGAAGCGCTGTACCAGGAGATGTGCCGGGTGGTCGGGAAGGTCGTGCTTGAGATGCGTGATTTAGGGCAGGAGCCAAAGCATATTGTCATTGCCGGGGTGCTGCGTACCGCGCTGGCGAACCAGCGCGTTAAGCGCAGTGAATTGACAACCGAAGCGATGGAAACGGTGGTTAAAGCGCTGGCCGGGTAATGCGCCAGCGCTTCGCAAGCTGCTCGAGCGAACAGCAGAGCAGGTAGTAGACCACGCCCGTAAAGATAAAAATGGCCGCCGGGTAGATTTGCACCCGGTTGTTGACCTGTCCCGCCACCGTGGTCAGTTCCGGTACGTTCACGATAAACGCCAGCGACGTATCCTTCAGCAGGCTGATAAAAATCCCCACCAGCGACGGCAGAATATTCCTCAGCGCCTGCGGCAGCAGCACGCGCCACAGGGTTTGCTGGGTGCTGAACCCCTGCGACAGCGCGGCCTCGTACTGCCCGGACGGCAGCGCGTTAAGCCCGGCCAGCACCGAGTGCATGACGGTTGCCGCCGTGAACCAGGCCAGGGCCAGCGTGACGGTCAGCGCCCCCGGCAGGTCGCCTCCGGTGATGAGCGGCAGAAGATACCACATCCAGAAAATCACGAAGATAAGCGGGATACCGCGAATCAGCTCTGCCCATAAAAAGAGGGCTTTTCGCACGAGCCCGGTATAGCGCCAGGCCAGACACGCGAGCGCAACGCCGCCGGGCAGGGCGATGACCGCTGCGCCAGCTGCCATCATCAACGAGAGCAATACGCCACCCGGTTCACCGGCTGCCGCGCGTCCCCACAGCAGATAGTCGAGGTTATCGGTGATGACATTAAGTCCGGCAATCATGTTTCTCACTCCCTGAGGTGACGACGATCGGGCGCTTACGTTTCGCTTGAGGTCCGATGCGAACCAGCACCATCCCCATCGCCAGGCCGGTCAGGAGATAGAGTGCGGTACCGAGGGTAAATGCCTCGAGCGCGTGCGCGTTATAGCTTTCAATCTGCCTGACCTGATAGGTCAGCTCGGCGAAGCCAATCCCGCTGGCGAGCGAAGAGAGCTTCATCAGATTAAGATACTGCCCCACAACGGGCTGCCAGGCGTTTGCCAGCCCCTGAGGCAGAAGGATGTAACGAAACAGGCGCCACGCGGAGAAACCCTGGGCGAGCGCCGCCTCGCGCTGCCCGGCCGGAACAGAACGCAATCCCGATTCCACTTCTTCGATTAAAAACGCCGAGGTAAAAACGCCCAACCCCCAGGCCGAACAGAGGAACTCGGGCGTAAACCACCAGACGTCTCCGGGCAGAATTGACCAGCTGTGATCGGCGTTCACCGCGTCGCGAAACGCCTGCGGCAGTCCGTTCCAGGCGGCAAAATACCAGAACAGCAGCTGGACCAGCAGCGGGGTATTGCGAAACAAAGATACCCAGCCGCTGACGACCGCGTTCCCGACGCGTCCGCCGGCAAGGCGCAGGAGCATAAAGAGCAGGGCGAGCAGGCTGGCCAGCATAACCCCCGCAAGCGTCACCCACAGGGTGGTGAGAAATCCGGAGAAGATCCACTGCAGAGGCTGTCCGGTCAGCACACCCTGCCAGTCGAGCGCGGGCATCAGAGATGCTCCTGATGCAGCGGGTTCAGCACCTTTTGCAGGAACCGCTGCGCGCGCGGATGCGCGGGCCGACTGAAGAATTGCGCCGGCGGCGCAACTTCCAGAATTTGCCCGCCGTCGATAAAGACGACCCGGTCAGCAATTTCCCGGGCGAACTGCATCTCATGGGTCACCACAATCATCGTGATCCCGCTGTGGGCGAGGGCTTTCATCACAAACAGCACTTCGCCAATCATCTCCGGATCCAGCGCTGAGGTGGGTTCATCAAAGAGGATTATCTGCGGTGAAGAGGCCAGGGCGCGGGCAATCGCCACGCGCTGCTGCTGTCCACCGGAAAGCTCTGCCGGGAAATGGTGGGCTTTTTCCAGCATCCCGACCTTCTCAAGCAGGGCCAGCGCGCGCTCCTGGGCCGGTTGCGGCTTCCAGCCGTGAACGTGCTCCAGTGCCAGGGTGATGTTCTGGCTGGCGGTAAGATGGGCGTAAAGATTAAACTGCTGGAACACAAACCCCACGCGGCTTCGCAGCTGGCGCAGCCCGGTACCGGAAAGCTTGCCGGTAGGCTTGTTGTCGACCAGAATCTCTCCGCCGCTCAGGGTTTCAAGCTGGTTGATCAGACGAATCAGGGTGGATTTACCGGAGCCCGAAGGGCCGAGGATGGCCACCACTTCACCGGGCGTAATGGTGAGGTTAATGTCGTTTAAAACCTGATGGTCACCGTAGCGTTTGTCCACATGACGAAACTCGACGCTGGCCTGTTCCAGATGTGAAAAATCCGCGGCACCGGCCGCGGAGTGTGAAAATAAACCTGAGAGCATATTACTTAGCTTCTATTTTAAAGGCGCGAGGCTGAGGGGCTGGGGTGCCTGGACCAAACCAGACGTCGTAGATTTTTGCCGCCTGGCCGTTCTTCTCGAGATTGACCAGCTCATCGTTGACGGCTTTCAGCAGCGCCGTTTCACCTTTTTTCACCCCGACGCCAATCTCTTCTTTGCTCAGCAGGTCGGGCAGAATTTTGAAGTTCGCTTTGTCCGGCGCCTGCGCCAGCAGACCGGCCAGAATAGTGCTGTCCTGGGTAATGGCCTGCACGTTGCCGTTGCGCAGTGCCGTCAGCGCCAGCGGAATGTCGTCATACGAGAGCACGCGGGACTGCGGGAAACGCTGGTGCAGAGCCTGTTCACCCGTTGTGCCTTTTACCGCGCCAATACGCGCCCGGCTGTAGTCATCGAGCTTGTCCGGGGATTTCGCCGGAACCAGGAACTGCTGGCCGGTGACAAAGTAAGGCGTCGAGAAGTCAATCACCTGCGCGCGTTCTGGCGTGATGGTGATATCCGCCACGATCAGGTCCGCTTTGCCGGACTGCAGCAGCGGAATGCGGTTGGCCGGATTGGTGGCAACCAGTTCAAGCTTCACGCCGAGCGATTTTGCCAGCGCGTTGGCGAAGTCCACGTCGTAGCCCACGATCTCGTGCGTTTTGGCATCAATGGAGCCAAACGGCGGGTTGGCGTCAAAGGTGGCCACTTTTACCACCCCTGCGGCCTTAATATCCGCCAGCTGATCGGCCTGCGCCTGCGCTGAAAGCAGGCTCCCGGCCGCCAGCAATCCCAGAACCAGTGTCCGTTTTGTAAACCCTTTCATATTTGCTGCCATAGTCATACGCCATCCCGTTGTTTTTGTTTTACCCCGCTACGCTCCCATAAGCGAAAGCTATCGCCAAATAAGAAATCGTTCTTTGTTATTAGCAAAAAAGCATTAGTGAACAAGGTGTTAATGAAGAGTGAAAAGAACGGGGCGCTATTTGCAAATCCTGCACATCGACAGTGGATTTTGGTATTTCCCTTGGGTGGAAATTGGGTGTTTAACTGTGGACAGGTTAAGCGAGAGAGGTTGAGACGATGAAAAAATGGATCAGCACGTTACGGCGGTTTTTTGCGACCCGACCAGTGAATGCGGAGAACAGCGCGCAACGTGTTCTTGAGTCAATCCTGCCTGTCGCCAGCCTGTATGGCGTAGACGTTGCCAACATTGACCCGGAGTGGTTCCATGATAAAACGTCACGCTGAATTGCGCCGCACGCGCGAAATGTACTGGAATGAGCTGTGCGTGGGCACTGTAAAGCGAGGATGAGCGGAAAAGTACGCAGGGAAATCCTCGGTTAATCATAGCCGTTTTGTTAACACTATCTCCTTTCACAAATGGAGATAATAATGAAACGGACCGTATTCACACCCGCCCTGTTAGCCACCGCGTCACTGATTGCCATGCAGGCAGCGCATGCCGGGCCGCAGGCGCATGTCGTTTGCAGCTACATCCACACCCTCGGCGATGATGCCATCATGATGTTTGGTTTGCCCAACCAGGCCATGTGGCACGATTTCTTTGGCAATACCCATACCGATGCCTTTTCGAGCCGGGAAACCTTGCGCCAGCACGAAGAGACGACCTGTGATAACAAAGCAGACAGTTCGGCCTACTGGGCGCCTTCTATGAGATTGCCTGACGGGACGGTGGTCAAACCCGCCTATCAAAAAACCTATTATCAGGCAGCAAAGGTAGATACTTACCCTTTACAGCCATTCCCGGCGGGGCTGTCGCTGCTCGCAGGGGATCACCACGGCAGCGCGCCAAACCCCCATATCACCTTCCTGTGCGCGAACGGTAAAGGGTACAGCAGCAAAATCGGAGAGGTTTGCGGGCTACGTAAGGCCAATGATGCCGTCCAGTTTAATATTGGCATTCAGTTCCCGAACTGCTGGGACGGCGTGAATCTGAAGCCGGGTCACGGCCATGCCAACGCGGCATATGACGTTAACGGCCAGTGCCCGAGCGCGTTCCCGGTAAAAATTCCGACGGTGAATATGAATGTGGCTTACGTGCTGCACGGCATCACCAGCCTGGACACCGGTAAGGCGCAGCTGTCGCTTGATCCGGTGATGCATGGCGACGAACGTGAAGAGCGCTGGGGCAGTCTCTATACGGCGCATGCCGATTTTATGAACGGCTGGACGGAAGATGCCGCCCGCTTTATGACCGAACGCTGTATGAACCGGGGTATGGACTGTGGTTCAACGGTGCCATACGGCTATTCTCTGGCGAAAGCCAACGTCTGGCTCAGCAGTCTCGAACCGAACATTACCCAACCTTCACCGCAGGTGTTACTTGTTGAGGATAACTGGCAGAACGGCGGACGCACGAAAAACAGCGAGACGCTGAGCCTGGTTAAATTCCATATTCCTCCGCTGCCCGCCGGGCAGGATCCGTCCATGTTTAAATACCGCATACGTATTTTCGGGGGGAAGGTAGAAAAAAACGGTGCCGATCAGATCTTCTTCTATCCGGCCAGCAACGACTGGGATCCTGCTACCGTGAAGTGGACGTCGCGTCCGGCCTGTCATTACAACTCCGATGCCATACTTTATCTGAACCATTCTCGTGAATACCGGATGGTGGACGTGGATAAAGCGGTGCGTAAGGCGCTGGCAGAAGGTAAAACGGAGATCTCGTGGTATATCGGCGGCGATCGCCAGGGAAATCACTATCAGTTTGAACCCGCCTCTTCACCCGACGGGATCATGCTTATGCTGACCGGCTTCAAATCAACGCCGGAGATCTAAAACGCCGCGTTTTTTGTTCTTACAGGTGTTAACTGATAAGGTCAACGGTATCCGTCACTGCTCCGTTAACACAATGACCACCAAAAACATGATGAGGCGCGCTATCGTTCTTTGGGCGATAGCGTGCACGTTAAGCGGCGTGCTGCTCTACGCCGAACAAATCCGCCGCCAGTTCTGGGAGCGCGATCGCGAGTTCGCGGCGCTCTTCGCTGAACTAAGCGCGGTGCTGACGCAAAATGAATCCGTACTGCCGCTTCTGAATGGCGATGAAGATATTGCCGCCCTGCGCAAAAAATTCCCCCAGCTGCTTGCCCTGGAAAAAACCACCGCACGCGCGCTAGATGCGCCGCGGGTTGAGCCTGCCCACGAGATGCAGTACTGGCTATACAACCCCTGGCGTCAAATCCGCGTGCTGGTAGACCTCGGCCCGATCCTGAACGCCCATCATCCTTTCAATCACCTCGGGATCCGCTTTATGCCGAACGGTGACGAGCAGGCGTCTGATGCCTTCTGGCACTGGCAACGCACCTTCCCGCAGTATACTCAGCCTTTTACGCTGGAGGCCGATTCACAGCCGGCCTGGTTCGGCGTCAACGGGTTTATATATCCCTTGATTTTTATTGGATGGGGGATAGTGATTGCGCTGGCGAGCGTGGTGCTCTGGCAGCGTAGAGCGCGGAAGGAGGCCGAGCAAAGAGCGCTCTATTACCAACACGCCAGGCTTAATACCCTGGGGGAAATCACCGCTGGAATTGTGCATGAGATAAACCAGCCCCTTACCGCGGCGCAGACGTGGATCCAGGGCGCGCAGCGCCAGCTGCAGCAGGACAACGTGCAGGCCGTGCCGCAGGCGCTGGCGGCCGCACTGACGCAAACGCAGCGTATTAGCGCTTTGCTGACCCGTTTTCGCGAGCACGTTGTGCAGGAGAAGGTGATCCTGCGTGAAACCGATCTGGTGCACTGCTGGCTGCAGGTGGTGAACCTGCTGGAGCATGAGCGCAGGGCCGAGCATATTACGGTCAGCCATGCTTTCGCCCCGGAAGCAACGACGGTGCTGGCTGACCCTCTCTGGCTGGAACAGGTGTTGCATAACTTGCTCAGCAACGCCATTCAGGCCCAGCAGCCGGATACTGCCGGTTGGGTAAAAATTGAGAGTCAAAAGAACGAGAGCGGCGTCCTGATTACCGTCACTGACGGCGGCCCGGGCTTTAGCCCTGAGGCGTTACAGAATGCCTTCATGCCGTTTTATAGCGGCAGAGAAGTGGGTATCGGTCTGGGGATGACCTTAACGGAGTCATTGATGACGCGTATGAACGGCTCGATTACGCTGGGTAACGCCCCGCAGGGCGGGGCGCAGATCCGACTACAGCTGGCGCACGGAAAGGAGGCGAAGAATGGATAAAACAGTCTGGCTGATTGATGATGATGAATCCATCAGAGAGTCGATGGCATTTTTGCTTTCGGGGATGGGCTGGCCGGTAAAAACGTTTGAAAGCGTCGATGCCTTTATCGCTGCCCATGCTCGTGATACGGCGCTGGTGGGCTGTATGCTGCTGGACATGCGGATGCCGGGCAAAGGCGGACTCGCCTGGCTGGAAGAGGGCAACTGGCCCTGGCCCCTGTTGCCGGTGATTATCATGACCGGACACGGTACCGTTGACGCCTGCCGTCGGGCATTCCATAACGGCGTCTTTGAGTTTTTCACCAAGCCGCTGGATGCCGACAAGCTTATCGAAACGGTGGGACAGGCCTTCGGGGAAAGCCAGCGCCGCTTTGCCGACTGGCAGGAAACGTCCCGGGTTAAGGCGCGTTTTGCACAGCTGACCGCCCGGGAACATGAAGTGCTCGGCACACTGATGGAAGGGCTTAGCAACAAGGAGGCGGCCGCACGGCTGAACCTCTCGCCACGAACGGTAGAAGCGCACCGCGCGGCGGCATTTTCCAAGCTTGGCGTCAGCAGCCTGGTCCAGGCAATCCGGGAATACGACAAATTGCAATCCGTATAACTACCAGGATGAGTGCGTAATCAACCGAATTACCTTTTATCGCGCGGCTGAGTAACCTCTGCTCTGTCTACTAACACGCGAGGACGTGCGATGAAAAAATTAATGATGGTTGCGGCACTGGCCGCGGGTAGCCTGAGCCTGGCGGCGCAGGCCGATACGTTGAGTCAAAAGAATCTCTCACTGGCCCAGGCGAACGCGCTGGCGACGTCCGCTATTCAGGCGTGTACGGCAAAAAATTATCAGGTGACGGTCACCGTGGTTGACCGGGCAGGCGTGGTAAAAGCGGTACAGCGCACGGATAATGCAGGCCCGCACACGGTTAAAGCCAGTGAGATGAAAGCCTGGACGGCGCTCAGCGCAAAGAATGCGTCAGGCAAAGTGATGGAAGCGGCGCAGAGCAACGCCGGTGCGCAAAACATGCGTGACATTCCAGGCTTCCTGCTGCTGGCGGGTGGCCTGCCGGTGAAAGAGGGCGATGAAACGATCGGGGCGATCGGTATCGGCGGCGCGCCGGGCGGTCATCTTGATGAAGCCTGCGCGCAGGCAGCCATTGACGGGCTCAAAAAGTAACACCAAAAAAGCACCGGTTTCCCGGTGCTTTTTTATCAGATCTTGCAGGCATCGCCGCAGTCGTCGTCGGCGACAATCGCCTGCGCTTTTTTGTCCGCATCGTCCAGACGTTCCGCATTACGCTCTTCGGCTTCATCCAGACCGTTAAAGACTAAGTTTTCGAGATCAATTTCCATGTGGCACCTGCTCTGTTCAGTATGTGATTCTGGCACAGTATAGGGCAAAAAAAGCCAGCAATGTACCTCGCAGCACATAACGATAATCCCTGCCATACTCAGTGCTTTATTGCTGAGGAGAGCCCATGATTACACTCTGTAAAACCTGCGGAACCGCCTATGACGCCCAGCCGGACAGGTGCCCGATTTGCGAGGATGAACGCCAGTATGTGCCCGCTACGGGCCAGGCATGGACAGATTTCGACACCGTAACCGCCACGCATAGCAACAAATGGCAGCAGCTGGAGCCGCGGTTGTTCGCTATTAAAACGGTCCCCGCGTTTGCTATCAACCAGCGGGCGCTGCTCCTGCAAACGCCCCACGGCAATATTCTCTGGGACTGCATTGCTAACCTCGACCCCGCCACAAAAAAGCTCATCACCGCGCTCGGCGGCATCAGCGCGATTGCGATTTCGCATCCGCACTATTACACCGCCATGCAGGAGTGGGCCGCGGCGTTTGATGCGCCGGTCTATCTGCACGCCAGCGACAGGGAGTGGGTCATGCGCGACAGCCCGGCCATTCACTTCTGGCACGGGGATGCGCTGGAGATTTTCCCGTCGGTCACCCTGCTGCGTCTCGGCGGGCATTTTGCCGGCGGAACGGTGCTGCACTGGCAGGAGGGGGAAGGGGTGTTGCTGGTGGGCGATATCCTGCAGGTCACGCCCGGTAAAGACGCCGTTTCGTTTATGTGGAGCTATCCGAATTATCTTCCGCTGCCGGCTCGCACCGTGGCGTCGGTTGTCAGTCATCTGGAAGGCAAAACGTTTTCACGCCTGTACGGCGCGTTTGAAGGGCAGAACATCCAGGCCAGTGCGGACGAGATCGTGCAGCGGTCGGGCCAGAAATATATTGCTTGTCTGAAGTAAACCACGATGGGTAAACTTTACGAGTGTGATCTCGATCATGCCTAAACTAAAACAGATAAAAGAGACATTGCTATGCAACATATCATTGAAGGTTTTCTCAGCTTTCAAAAAGAGATTTTCCCGCAACGTAAAGAACTCTTCCGCAGTTTAGCGTCCAGCCAGAATCCCAAAGCGCTGTTCATCTCTTGCTCCGACAGCCGCCTGGTCCCGGAGCTGGTCACCCAGCAAGAGCCGGGACAACTCTTTGTCATTCGTAATGCTGGCAACATCGTACCGCCTTTCGGGCCGGAGCCTGGCGGCGTGTCTGCCACTATCGAATACGCCGTTGTGGCACTGGGCGTCACGGATATCGTGATTTGCGGCCACTCCAACTGCGGGGCGATGAAGGCGATTGCCGATAACGCGAATCTGGAGCCAATGCCGGCTGTGTCGCACTGGCTGCGCTATTCCGACGCGGCAAAAGCCGTGGTGGAGAAGAAAACCTGGGATAAGCCGATCGATAAGGTCAATGCGATGGTGCAGGAGAACGTGTTTGCGCAGCTGAGCAACATTAAGACCCATCCGTCCGTTGCGGTGGGCCTGCGCAATAACTCCATCCGCCTGCACGGTTGGGTGTACGACATTGAAAGCGGCAAAATCCTTGCGCTGGATAAAGCGACGAAAACCTTCGTCTCCCTGTCTGAAAACCCGGAAGTCTACTTCGAGTAATCAGCACCAGCAGGGCATGGACGCCCTGTCAGCTCTCGCTGTACGGCAATCTCCGCCGTAACCCCGACGCGGGTTTTTCTGCCGCCTTCGCCATCGCCTCTGCAATCTCAGCGCACTCCGCCAGCCCCTGAACGAAGGGACGATCGTGCATCAGCCACGGTATCGCGCCGAAGGCGATGCGTCCGCGGACGGTTTCAGGCGCTTTTAAGGTGTAATCCTCGCCGATGTCGGGAATCTCTTCGCCCGTCGTTTCCAGCTGTTTGCGCAGCGTCGGGAAGGGCAGATCTTTCGTTTTGAGCGGCTTTTGTCCGCGCGCGTCAATAAACACGTCGAAACGGTAAACCGTCTCTTTAGTGGTTATCACCGTCCGGTCGCTGCCAACGTCAAGCGTGTAATCGTCGCCGAGCGCAGCCACGCTAATGATGCCGGCTTCGCGAAGTGCAAGAAGCCTGCGGATAGACTGCGGAGGAATGGCCGCGTAGTTGTCGATAAATACCCGGGCCAGCCCCTGCTTGAAGCGTTTAGCGTCTTGTTCGCTAAGATGGGGCACGATCTCCTGAACCACCTCATGCAGCCGAAGCACGGTATAGCGCCAGGCTACGGTGCGCCGTTCGCGTTTGTTCCGCTCAACCTCGTTGAGATTCTCCTCCGCCCAGGTAAACGGACCGTGCCGTTTACGATCCTCAAACCAGGCCTCGCGAATGCTGTCCGCAGTCTGCCTGTGCAGCGATATTTTCTCGCACCACGTCGGGTCAGCGAGCTGGAGCTCTTTCACGATCAGGGCGAAGATGCGGTCAAGCAGGCCATCCTGCCCTTTGCCGATCTCGGTTTCAACCACGCGTTCGGTTAAGACCGACAGCGGCTCGTAAGGAATAGGGCAGTAAAAATCGGCTTCCGGCAAAATGCCCGTTCGGGACATCAGGACAATATTTAACGCTTCGCTGTCGTTATCCAGCACGAATTTATCGTCGCGAAACGCGCCGTGCTGCATCACTACCGCCATGGCCGCGTCGAGACCGCTCAACGATGTCCCCATGATGCCGACGCGGCACGGAGGAATGCTGGCGTCCATCAGGCCGGACCACGGGCTTGGGAAGAACGCGCGGGTGGCTTCTTCCTCGTCTGGCCAGACGTGGCCGGTGGCGATAACCGCAAGGTCAAAGCGTTCAGGAAAGGCGCTATCGTTAACTGAAAGCGTGACGCCGGCCTCCGAGGGTATGATGTCGGTCACGCGGGCGGATTCATGGATATCAACCTGAAACCCCCGCTTTTTAGCCTCTTCAACGATTGAGCGAAAGCTGTCGCGAAAATACTCACCCAGCAGGATCCGGGGCAGGAACTGCCGGTCATGCAAACGGGCTTTATCAACGTTAAAACGCGCCAGATGGGCGTCGCTCTGGCCCTTGAGCCAGTCGAGGTAGGTCATAAACAGTGGCGGGATTTCAATGCTGGCGATGTTCGCCAGCATCAGACGAGAGTTATCGTCGTCGTTATAGGGCATACCCACGCCTGCTTCATCAGCCTGTTCAAAGACAGAGACCGAAAGCGGCTGGGGGTTTTTAAGCAGCGCGTAAAAGGTGTAAATCCCTGTAGGGCCGGAACCGATAATGGCGATTTTCTTCATCGACGGTTTTCCTCTCTTTTTTCCATGAGGAAAGCGTAGCAGGAGAACAGTAATGAAAATGGGGGATTAGGAAAATTCAGGATATCAGAAGAGGATTTGCACCATTTCAGGAATGAAATGGTGCGTCCGAGTGGACTCGAACCACCGACCCCCACCATGTCAAGGTGGTGCTCTAACCAACTGAGCTACGGACGCAGAATGGTGCGTTCAATTGGACTCGAACCAACGACCCCCACCATGTCAAGGTGGTGCTCTAACCAACTGAGCTATGAACGCAACGTGTTGTCGGTGACAACGGGGACGAATATTAGCGGCACAGCATCATTGAGGCAAGAGGGAAAATGCATTTTTCTCTCTGATTTCACGCGATTGCTTCATTACCGCGCAAAGTGAAGAGAAAGTAGCCGCCGGCTGGCGGCTACTGCGTATTTAACGTGCAGCGCGTTGCAAAATGACCGTTGATGGCTGGCGCTGCAGGAAGCGCATTCGCATCATCATCATAATCGCCGCCGACGTCAGGCCGATGATAAAGCCCATCCAGAACCCTGCAGGCCCCATGCGTTCTACCACCAGGTCGGTCAGGGCCAGAATATAACCGCACGGCAGACCTAGCACCCAATAGGCGATGAAGGTGATAAAGAAGATCGAACGCGTGTCCTTATATCCGCGCAGCACGCCGCTGCCAATCACCTGGATGGAGTCCGAGATCTGGTATATAGCGGCCAGCAGCATCAGGTGCGAGGCCAGCGCGACCACTTCCGGATTGTCGTTATAGAGCAGGGCAATCTGCTCGCGCAGAGCAACGGTAAAAAGCGCCGTGCAGATGGCCATGCAGACGCCGACGCCCAGCCCGGTCCGGGCGGCCGTTTGCGCATCCAGCGTAGAGCCTTGTCCCAGGCGGAAGCCCACGCGAATGGTCACTGCCGCCGCCAGCGACATCGGCAGGACGAACATCAGGGAACTGAAGTTCAGCGCAATCTGGTGCCCGGCCACGTTCACAATGCCCAGCGGGGAGACCAGCAGGGCAACCACGGCAAACAGGGTCACTTCAAAGAACAGCGCCAGGGCAATCGGCAACCCTAACTGCACCAGACGGGTCATGATGTTCCAGTCCGGGGTGCTAAATCTTTTCTCGTTACGAATATCGCGCATTGAACGGGCGCGCTTCACGAAGGTGAGCATGGAGAAGAACATCACCCAGTAAACGGCAGCCGTCGCCACGCCGCAGCCGACGCCGCCAAGCTCCGGCATCCCGAAGTGGCCGTAAATAAAGACATAGTTAACCGGAATATTAACCAGCAAACCAATAAAGCCCATCACCATTCCGGGCTTGGTTTTCGCCAGGCCTTCACACTGGTTACGCGCCACCTGGAAAAAGAGGTAGCCAGGCGCACCCCAGAGCAGGGCACGCAGATACCCTACGGCTTTATCAGCCAGTGCCGGGTCAATATTATGCATAGCGCGAATGATATGACCCGCGTTCCAGAGCACGACCATAATCAGCACGGAGACAAACCCTGCCAGCCAGAAGCCCTGACGGACCTGATGGGCAATGCGTTCGCGACGCCCCGAGCCATTGAGCTGAGCGATAACAGGCGTGAGCGCGAGCAGCAGACCGTGGCCGAACAGAATGGTCGGAAGCCAGATTGACGTGCCGATAGCCACGGCCGCCATATCGGTGGCGCTGTAGCCACCTGCCATTACCGTATCCACAAATCCCATTGCGGTCTGGGCCACTTGCGCGATGATCACTGGTATCGCCAGTGCTAATAACTGGCGCGCTTCATTCATGTACTTCTGCACGTGAACACCTTTATTTTGTAGTTATTTGAGAGACTAAAAAAGCCGCCGAAACGGGCAGCAAGAAGAAAATGCAGGGGGGTGCCAGCTATTGTAGCGGGCTTTAGCTATTTATCTAGTGAAAAAATCGCCAGAAAATGCGCTCCGCTGGCAACCTGTTTTTCCAACTGTTATTGTGGTGGGATTAAACGGTGTCACCACCGTCCGGAAAAAACAGGAGTTGTAAGCATGTTTACTGGTATTGTGCAGGGCACCGCCAAAGTGGTGTCCATTGATGAAAAACCTAATTTCCGTACTCATGTTGTCGAGCTGCCGGAATATATGCTTGAGGGCATCGAAACCGGCGCGTCGATTGCCCACAACGGCTGCTGCCTGACAGTAACCGAAATTAACGGCAACCAGATCAGCTTTGATTTAATGAAAGAGACGCTGCGCATCACCAACCTGGGCGAGCTGGTGGTGGGGGATACCGTCAACGTTGAGCGGGCGGCAAAGTTCAGCGATGAGATTGGCGGCCATCTGATGTCCGGGCACATCATGACCACCGCGGAAGTGGCGAAAATCGTCACCTCGGAAAATAACCGTCAAATCTGGTTCAAAATGCAGGATCCTTCATTAATGAAATACATCCTCTATAAAGGATTTATTGGCATCGATGGGATTAGCCTGACGGTGGGGGAAGTAACGCCAACGCGTTTTTGCGTGCACTTAATTCCTGAAACGCTGCAGCGCACCACGCTGGGTGCGAAAAAACTGGGGCATCGCGTGAATATCGAAATCGATCCGCAAACCCAGGCAGTGGTCGATACGGTTGAACGCGTGCTGGCGGCAAAAGAAGCCGCAATAATAAAGACCGTCGAAGAAGAATAAAAAACAACCCCGGTTTCCCGGGGTTATTTTTTTAGCGTGCGACGCGCAGCCCGTGTTCAATCCCGCGGCTGAATACCACCTGCCAGAGCTGAATATCCCGCGCGCGAAACGCGCCCGCACAGGCATTCAGATAATAGCTAAACATCCGCTTGAATCGTTCAGAATAGTTGTCCGCAATCTCTGGCCAGGCCTCCTGAAAACGCGCGTGCCATGCCATCAGCGTGGTGTCGTAATCGGCGCCAAAGTTATGCCAGTCCTCCATAACGAAATGGGATTCGCTGGCGTTGGCAATCTGGCGAACGGACGGTAAACAGCCATTCGGAAAGATGTATTTGTTGATCCACGGGTCAACGTTATTGTCGGTCCGCTTAGAGCCGATAGTGTGCAGCAGGAAGATGCCGTCCGGTTTTAAATTACGGTCCACAACCTCAAAGTAGGTGTCGTAGTTTTTCGGCCCAACGTGCTCGAACATACCCACGGAAACGATACGATCGAACTGTTCGTTCAGGTCACGGTAATCCTGCAGTCGGATATCCACATCGAGACCCTGGCAGCGTTCCCGCGCCATTTTTTGCTGTTCCGCTGAAATCGTGACGCCGACCACGCTGACGCCATAGTGCTTCGCCATAAAGTATGCCAGCCCACCCCAGCCGCAGCCAATATCCAGCACGCGCATTCCGGGCTGTAACTGCAATTTCTCGCTAATCAGACGCAGCTTAGCCTGCTGAGCCTCTTCAAGCGTCGACGCGTCTTTCCAGTAGGCGCAGGAGTACTGCATGAAAGGGTCAAGCATACGGTTGAACAGGTCGTTGCCAAGATCGTAGTGCTCTTTGCCGACGATCCATGCGCGTTTTTTACTTTGCAGATTAAACAGTCGGGCAGAGGCGACACGCAGGGTGTCTTTCAGGTTGCGGGGGAGTTGATTTTCCAGACCGGCACGCAAAACGCTGGCGAAAAAGATATCCAGCCGTTCGCACTCCCACCAGCCGTCCATATAGCTTTCTCCCAGTCCTAACGATCCCTCACGCAACACGCGTTTAAAAAAGTCGGGATGTTTGATCTGGGGATCGGATGGCGAAGATCCGTTGATAGTGATGCCTGCACGACCCAACAGTTCACTGACGATCCGGGACCAGTTATCGTCCGGAACGCTGACTTCTTCTATACACGATGAACTCATAGCTTCTCCATCACCCTACTGTGATCAGAACCTTAAAACAGCGTAGACGCTTTTTTGGTTTGTGAGAAATCTCACGGTAAATACCGCGAGGCTAGTATCCGACGTAGAACAGAGGAAGGGAGATAACCCTTGCCGAAAATGCCTTCCATGGTAAAACGGGAGCACTCCGGCTCCCGTTAACGCTTAATATTTATCGTATTTAATCGAACCAAATTTAGTATAGGCCTCAAAATTTGGTGATTCAATAGAAAATTCTTAGCAACCTAATCACTGAAAATTAACATGATTTCTGGCGCGATTATGCATGTGACGTTTCAACCTGAGCGCGGTTATCCTGCTCACGCTGCGCGGAGGCCTGCATACGATAGCCTATTACCGCCAGCGCAACGGTCACCAGCATCACGCTGGTGGTGGTCAGAAGCGGCGTAGCAATCAGCGCGGAGACCACCAGGCTTGCCAGGAAGCACAGCCCCAGCTGCAGGGTATTCTGCAGCGCGGCGGCACGGCCTGTCGCCTGCGGGAACGGACGGAGCGCCTGTGCCACGACGATAGGGTAAATCGCCCCGTTCGCGACGGCCATTACGCAGAATGGAATCAAAATTTCAGCCAGACCGGCGCCCGGCATAAAGCCAACGGCCCAGGTCCCGATAACGCTCAGGGCATACAGCACCAGCAGCCACGGCAGCATCTGCTGACCTTCCCACTTTTGCAGCGCCGCGCGACAGCCGTACCCGCCCACCAGGAACGCGATGGTCTGTGGAACGTAGCTCAGCCCGATGGCCGCCGGGCTGTATCCCATATCGTGCAGAATAAACGGCGAGCCGGTGAGCCACGCGAAGAAGCTCGCCGAGCAGGCGGCATAGATCAGGACATTGCCGCGATACGCTTTGGTGCCGAGCAGGGAAGTGAAGGTAATTGGCTTCGCGTCAGCATGCGCCTCTTTTTTATGCGCGGGCTTGAGGGCAAACGCCGGCAGCATCAGTACCAGAGTAATGGCAAATAGCGTGGCAAAAATGGCCTGCCAGTCAAAGTGCGCGAGGATCCAGCTGCCCAGCAGCGGGGCAAGGGCTGGCGAGAGGCCCACGAGCGGCATAATAGTGGCGAAAATACGGTTTGTGCGGTTAGCCGGGTAGTAGTCGGTAACCAGCGCCTGCCAGGTGACGGCAGCGGCACAGACGCCCACAGCCTGAATAAAGCGCAGCACCAGCAGCCAGGTGGCGTCGCGTACCCATAGCATCCCCAGACAGCCAACGGCAAAAATGGCCAGACCTAGCAGCAATACCGGTTTACGACCAAAGCGATCCGAGAGTGGTCCCCAGAGCAGCTGTGCGAAAGCAAAACCGGCAAGGAACAAACTCAGGCTGGCGCTGATGGCCGCGGCAGGCGTCTGCAAATCTTCCTGCATAGCGGCGAAAGCCGGCAGGTACATATCGGTGGCCAAAAAGCCCAGCACGCTTAAGCCGCCGAGCCAGACTAAAAAACCTTTCCTGGGTTGCATTATTTTATTCTCCTTAAGGAGGCAGGTGTACGTTGGCGCTGAGTGTAGGGAGTGCAAAGCCGCTTGTGAAACGCTAATATTTGGCGGGTGCATTCAAAAATTTTGCAGGCAGAAAATGTGGTCAGATTATTCTCTTGAAGTGGTCGATGCTGTCGCGCGTAACGGCAGCTTTAGCGGTGCGGCGCAGGAGCTGCACCGCGTCCCTTCGGCTATCAGCTACACCGTGCGTCAGCTCGAAGAGTGGCTGGCGGTTCCGCTGTTTGAACGGCGCCATCGTGATGTGGAATTAACGCCCGCCGGCGCATGGTTTTTGAAGGAAGGGCGTTCTGTTATCAAAAAAATGCAGATCACCCGCGAGCAGTGTCAGCAGATCGCCAACGGCTGGCGGGGGCATCTTTCTATCGCGGTGGATAACATCGTTAAGCCGGAACGCACCCGGCAAATGATCGTCGATTTCTATCGTCATTTTTCTGACGTCGAATTGCGGGTCTCCCAGGAGGTGTTCAACGGCGTCTGGGATGCGCTGGCGGACGGCAGGGCAGAGATGGCGATTGGGGCCACGCAGGCGATCCCGGTCGGGGGGCGTTACGCCTTTCGCGATATGGGCATGCTGAGCTGGAAGTGCGTGGTGGCACGCGATCATCCGCTGGCGGCGATGGAAGGGCCGTTGAGCGACGATACGCTACGCAACTGGCCGTCGCTGGTGCTAGAGGATACCTCCCGTTCATTGCCCAAGCGCATCACCTGGCTTCTGGATAACCAGCGCCGAGTGGTGGCCCCTGACTGGGAATCGTCGGCGACGTGCCTCAGCGCCGGGCTGTGCGTTGCGATGGTGCCGGTGCATTTTGCGCGCCCAAGAATCGATACCGGAGAATGGGTTGAACTGGCGCTGGAGAATCCCTTCCCGGATGCGGCCTGCTGCCTCACCTGGCAGCAAAGTGACGTCTCGCCCGCCATGGCCTGGCTTCTGGATTATCTGGGAGACAGTGAAACGCTGAACCGGGAGTGGTTACGGGAGCCAGCGTAGCTGGCCCCGTAAAGCGATTAACGACGGTAGTCGCGGAACGGACCATCCGCAACGGAACGGCGTTCGATAAGGCGCGGGTGAACTTCAATGGACTGCGACTCTTCGCGCTTGTTGACGATCCTGTCCATCAGCATGTTGAAGGCCGTTTCGCCCAGCGAATCTTTCGGCTGGTGAATGGTGGTCAACGCTGGCGTAAAGTAGCGCGCGTTACGCACGTTGTCATACCCGATCACGGAAATATCCTGCGGTACACGCAGACCCAGCTCATCGGCGGCGCAGAGCGCGCCCATCGCCATGATGTCGCCTCCGCAGAACACGGCGGTCGGACGATGCTGCTGGGAGACGATCTGCTGCATTGCGCGGTATCCCGACTCCGGCTCAAAGTCGCCCTGCACGATCCAGTTTTCCGGCACGTTGATCAGCGCTTCTTCCATCGCTTTCATGAAACCGGCCAGACGGCCCGCACCGGTGTTGCGCTCCAGCGGACCCGGGATCACGCCAATCTCGCGGTGACCGCGTTCGATCAGATAACGACCGGCCATATAGCCGCCTTCAAAGGCGTTATCGATAACGGAATCGGTGAAGTCCGCGCGCGCTTCGCCCCAGTCCATCACTACCATCGGAATATGGCGATACTCTTCCAGCATGGACAGCACGGACTCCGGATACTCGGAACACATCACCAGCAGGCCATCAACACGCTTTTGCGCCATCATCGACAGGTAGGCGCGCTGTTTTTCAATGCTGTTCCACGCGTTGCCCAGAATCAGGGTATAGCCTTTCTGGAAGCAGTTTTTCTCTACCGCTTCAATGATCTCGGCAAAATAGGCCGCTTCACTGCTGGTAGCCAGCAATCCAATGGATTTGGTGTGATTAACCTTGAGGCTTCGCGCAACCGCACTTGGCGAATAGTGCAGTTCTTTAATCGCGGCCCAGACGGCATTGCGCGTCTCTTCCGCCACGAAGCGGGTTTTGTTAATAACATGTGATACGGTTGTAGTGGAAACGTTTGCGCGTTTTGCTACGTCTTTAATTGTTGCCATTAAATGTCACTCCAGACCATATCCTAAACTCCTGAAAAACTTGAAGGTAAACGTTTGCCTTCTCTCACCCTTATTTCGCAATGTTGAGTTGCGGCACGCCGGGAAAACGACACGGGACGTCAGGAGGGGGTCAATGGCCGGTACGCTAATAAATTTAGCGTGGAATTTTGTCCTATCTTGATGAAAAGGGGAAGAGGTAAAGTGTTTATCAGTTTAAATCCAGGAAGATTTTTGACGTAAACTGTGCAAAAATGAGCAGGCTCACTTTTCGTGGGGGGATTAAAAGGAGAAAAATTGATGAGTTCCGATCTGAAGTTTTCGCTGTTCACCACCGTTATTGTGCTGGCTCTGATTGTGGCTGCCGGTCTGACGGCTGCGCTGCACTGATTTACGCGGAGGGAGAGCGTTCTCCCTCCCGATCGCCCCAATTGTTACTTCTCATGCAAAAATCTTTTGCCATTTTGTTAACTTCTCATTTTTTGTGATTGATGTCATGCTTTCGGCTTCTTTGTTCTGTGTCACCACATGACACGGCATCCGGAGTTGACGCATGAAAATCAATTTTCCCCTGCTGGCCCTGGCGATTGGCGCTTTTGGGATTGGCACCACTGAATTCTCCCCGATGGGGTTACTGCCTGTTATTGCCCGGGGCGTGGATGTCTCTATCCCTGCTGCAGGCATGTTAATCAGCGCCTACGCAATCGGCGTGATGGTTGGCGCGCCGCTGATGACGCTTCTCCTTTCGCACCGCGCGCGCCGCAATGCGCTGATATTCCTGATGGCCATTTTCACCCTGGGCAACGTGCTTTCCGCCATTGCGCCGGACTACACCACGCTGATGCTGTCACGCATTCTGACCAGCCTTAACCACGGCGCCTTCTTTGGGCTGGGGTCGGTCGTGGCGGCAAGCGTGGTACCAAAACACAAGCAGGCGAGCGCCGTGGCAACCATGTTTATGGGCCTGACGATTGCCAACATTGGCGGGGTACCTGCGGCAACCTGGCTGGGTGAAGCGATCGGCTGGCGTATGTCCTTCCTGGCGACCGCCGGGCTTGGCGTGATTGCCATGGTGGCGCTGTTCTTCTCCTTGCCGAAAGGCAGCGCGGGGGAACGTCCTGACGTTCGCAGAGAGCTTTCGGTGCTGATGCGCCCGCAGGTGCTCTCCGCGCTGCTCACCACCGTATTGGGGGCAGGGGCGATGTTCACCCTTTATACCTACATTTCGCCGGTGTTGCATGACATCACCCACGCAACGCCTCTCTTTGTTACCGCAATGCTGGTGCTGATTGGCGTGGGCTTCTCGATTGGCAACTATCTGGGTGGGAAATTTGCCGACCGTTCCGTGAGCGGGACGCTGAAGGGCTTCTTAACCCTGCTGATTGTCATTATGATCGCCATTCCGTGGCTGGCGCGTAATGAGTATGGGGCCGCCATTGCGATGGTCGTCTGGGGTGCTGCGACCTTTGCCGTGGTTCCACCGCTGCAGATGCGCGTGATGCGCGTCGCGCATGAAGCGCCGGGTCTCTCATCTTCGGTCAATATCGGTGCCTTCAACCTGGGCAATGCGCTCGGTGCGGCGGCCGGTGGGGCCGTGATTTCAGGGGGGCTGGGGTACAGCTTTGTGCCGGTGATGGGGGCAATCATTGCCGCGCTCGGCCTGCTGCTGGTGATGATGTCGGGTCGTAAACAGCCAGAAGCAGCCTGCGCTGCTGAATAAACCAAAAACGCAGAAGGGCGAACCCTTCTGCGTGTCTCTTACGCGGCGAAGTTCTTCGCCACAAAGTCCCAGTTAACCAGCGCCCAGAAGTGCTCCAGGTAGTTAGGACGCGCGTTACGGTAATCAATATAGTAAGCGTGTTCCCAAACGTCTACGGTCATCAGCGGCTTAGCGCTGGTGGTCAGCGGGGTGCCCGCGTTAGAAGTGGAAACGATAGCCAGTTTGCCGTCAGCCTCTTTAACCAGCCACGTCCAGCCAGAGCCGAAGTTCTTGATCGCGGCATCGGTGAACTTCGCTTTGAAATCCGCGAAGCTGCCAAATGCGGCGTTAATGGCGGCAGCCAGTTCACCTGCAGGCTCACCACCGGCATTCGGTGCCAGGCAGTGCCAGTAGAAGGTGTGGTTCCACACCTGAGCGGCGTTGTTAAATACGCCACCCTCTGAGCTGCGGACGATCTCTTCCAGCGTTTTGCCTTCGAAATCGGTGCCCTTGATCAGGTTGTTCAGGTTGGTGACGTACGTCTGGTGATGCTTGCCATAATGATATTCCAGGGTTTCCGCAGAAATGTGCGGTGCCAGGGCGTCTTTTGCATACGGTAGTGCAGGTAATTCGAACGACATTGCTTCTCTCCTTATTGTATTTTGCGTTGTCAATAACCACACAGACAACAGGGACAGGATAGCAAATTGAAAGGGTATGCAAAAGAGGAACTTACCCTGCCACGGGCGTGGCAGGGCAGGGGTTAGCGAATGGTTTTCGGCGTCATCACGCGACGCGCGCCGACGTAGTGACGTACCCAGTAGTCTTCACTGAGAGAGGTGATCTGAATATCCTGGCCGCTACGCGGTGACTGGATGAATTTTCCGTTGCCGACATAAACGCCAACGTGGTCAGCCGTGCCGCGGCCCTGAGTGCGGAAGAACACCAGATCGCCGTTTTCCAGCTCTCCACGGTCAACCGGGGAAGCATCGCGCAGGTGGTACATCTCATTGGCGGTGCGAGGAATGCGGAACTTGACCAGATCTTTATAGGCGTAATAGACGAGGCCGCTGCAGTCAAAACCGGTACGTGGCGAACTGCCACCCCAGTGATAAGGTTTTCCAATCTGCCCCATCAGCTTGTTCATCGCGGTTTTCTGCGCTTTCTGTACGCGCACTTTATGCACTTCCGCTATTTTCGTGACCTTTGTGCACTTCGCCTTGTGGCCTTTGCGCGTGATGCATTTTTCAGTAACGAGGTTAGCGGCGGTTTGCGAAGCTTTGCTTTTGGCGATGTGGGCAGTGCGGGAAGATTTTGTTTTCGTCTTGCTGGAAGCGGTCTGTTTAGTCTGTGTGGTTGTTTTTTTCTTGTCGTTCTTAGCGGTGGTTTTTTTCTTACGTTCTGTGGTTTTCACCAGATGGTTTTTTTGTACGGCAGAATGCCGCGCCTGCTGAGAGGCGTTTGCCACTGGCGTGAAAGTGAGTGATGTAAACAGTAAAGCACAGAGCGTGATCGAGATTTTATTTATCCGCGCCACTGGGCAGTCCCCTGATAAATGCAGGTCATCAATAATACCCGCGTGTGATTTACAAAGCCCGTCGATTCTAATCCATAAAAACCCAGAAAGTTAATAGCATTTTTCAATCTACAATCGTGTTTCGTTAGCAAGTGCAAAAAAATTCATCGTTCTGTCGCACATTTGCCCATTCCCTAAGCAAAACCCTGACTGCCGCAGGGTTAAACACCATTTGCAATGCAACTTTTCGTGACTCGGGGTAGAATGTATAAACGTGACAAAAATGTTATTTTCCGATGCCAGTCTGAACCGCTACAATGTCAGACGAATGCCGTAACAGAAGTTAAAGGAAGCAAGACATGAGCACCACTATTGAAAAAATCCAGCGCCAGATCGCTGAAAACCCGATTCTGCTGTATATGAAAGGTTCTCCGAAGCTGCCAAGCTGCGGCTTCTCCGCGCAAGCGGTTCAGGCGCTGTCAGCCTGTGGTGAGCGTTTTGCTTACGTTGATATCCTGCAGAACCCGGACATCCGCGCTGAGCTGCCTAAGTACGCGAACTGGCCGACTTTCCCACAGCTGTGGGTAGACGGCGAACTGGTTGGCGGTTGCGATATCCTGATTGAAATGTATCAGCGCGGCGAACTGCAGCAGCTGATCAAAGAGACGGCGGCTAAGTACAAAACTGAAGAGCCGGACGCAGAGTAATTTTCTGCGGAAATAAAAAAGCGACCCGCTATGTGGTCGCTTTTTTTTTGCCGGGTGGCGCTGCGCTGACCCGGCCTACGATTGGCGATCGGCCTCATCACCCATCGGCAGCGGCCAGCCGCCCAGACGCTTCCAGCGGTTGACGATCTCACAGAACAGCTCAGCTGTGCGCTCCGTGTCATACAGAGCGGAGTGGGCCTGCGTGCCGTCAAACTCAATCCCGGCCGTGATGCAGGCTTTTGATAACACCGTTTGTCCCAGCGCCAGGCCGCT
Source organism: Enterobacter genomosp. O (assembly GCF_001022965.1). GTDB lineage: Bacteria > Pseudomonadota > Gammaproteobacteria > Enterobacterales > Enterobacteriaceae > Enterobacter > Enterobacter cloacae_L. The sequence goes on along the minus strand of NZ_LECZ01000027.1, from coordinate 767,811 downwards.
CAGTGCGGCGGTGTCGAAGGTCACAAAAGGATGGAAGGGGTTTCGCTTGAGCGACGCGCGCTCCGCGGCGGCCATGGTAAAGCTGTGATCGAAGGTGGCGTTATGGGCCACCATGATGGCGCGGCTGCAGTTGCTTTCTTTCATGCCTTTACGCACCATTTTAAAAATGGCGTGCAGCGCATCATATTCACTGACCGCACCGCGCAGCGGGTTATGCGGGTCGATACCGTTAAACGCCAGTGCTTCCGGCTGTAAGTTTGCCCCTTCGAAAGGTTCAACGTGGAAATGCAGCGTGGTGTCCGGTGTAAGCCAGCCCTGTTCATCCATCTTCAGCGTGATGGCGGCAATTTCGAGCAGCGCATCGGTTTTAGCGTTAAATCCGGCTGTTTCTACATCAATGACAACGGGATAAAAACCACGAAAACGGTCGCACAGACCGCTAAATTGAGCGTTATCGGACATCAGGGTCTCTTACATGGGGAAAAAGCAGAGCGCATTATGGCAAATTTTGGCGGGTGATGCAGTAAAACTACGGGCGCACGTTGCGCCCTGAGGGATCAGTTGCCCAGACCGCGACCGGCGTCTTTGGCTTCAATCAGCTCGATTTTATAACCGTCCGGATCTTCCACGAACGCAATCACGGTGGTGCCACCTTTTACCGGGCCCGCTTCGCGCGTAACGTTACCGCCGTTGCTGCGAATGCGTTCACAGGCTTCAGCCGCGTTGTCCACTTCCAGCGCGATGTGACCATATGCCGTGCCCAGCTCGTAGCTGTCTACCCCCCAGTTGTAGGTCAGCTCGATAACCGCCTCATCCGTTTCCGGGCCGTAGCCCACGAACGCCAGCGAGTATTTGTATTCCGGGTTTTCGCTGGTGCGCAGCAGTTTCATACCCAGTACGTTAGTGTAGAAATCAATCGAACGTTGCAGATCGCCAACGCGCAGCATGGTGTGAAGTAGGCGCATAATTTCCTCATTAACCTGTGGAACAGACTGTTTTTTTTGAACAGAAACGATGTTTTAGTATAGCGGCGAAGTGTCGCCGCTATCAATGAACAATGGCGAGATTACAGAGAAGGGTAGTCGGTGTAGCCTTCCGCGCCGCCGCCGTAGAAGCTTTCCGGACGCTGCGGGTTCAGTGCCGCTTTCTGCTGCAGACGGGCAACCAGATCCGGGTTGGCGATGTAGTCGCGGCCAAACGCGACGGCATCGATCAGCCCTTTATTAATCAGATCTTCGGCTTTCTCAGGGGTATAGGCCCCCGCACCGATGATCACGCCGTGGAAGCGTTCGCGCACTTTCTGACGGAAAGCTTCAGTGTAAGGCTTACCGCCGGCCCAGTCCGGCTCGGACATGTGGAGATACGCAATACCGCGTTTCGCCAGCTCTTCAATCAGATAGAGCGCGTCGGCTTCTTCATTCGGGCCGTTATCGACGTTCTGGAAAGAACCGATTGGGGAAACACGAATGCCGATACGGTCCGGGCTCCACTCCTGACAAACGGCGTCAACCACTTCCAGCACCAGGCGGGCACGGTTTTCGACGCTGCCGCCGTACTGGTCGGTGCGGTGGTTAGAGGACGGTGACAGGAACTGGTGAAGCAGATAGCCATGCGCGGAGTGCAGCTCAACCAGGTCAAATCCGGCTTCGCGCGCGTTGGCCACGGCCTGGCGGAAGTCGTTAACAATGCCCGGGATCTCATCCAGTTCCAGTGCGCGAGGCATAGAGGTATCCACGCGGATCGCATTACCGTTTTCATCACGCAGGGAAGTACGGGTATTGGCGCTCAGGGCCGAAGCGGAGACCGGAGCCTGGCCGCCGGGCTGAATGCTGCTGTGAGAGATACGACCGGTATGCCACAGCTGGACCGCAATACGACCCTCTTCAGCGTGAACGCCAGCGGTGATTTTCTGCCATGCGGCAATCTGTTCCGGGCTGTGAAGACCCGGTGCACCCGCGTAGCCCTTAGCCTGAGCAGAAATCTGCGTGGCTTCGGTGATGATCAGACCAGAGCTGGCGCGCTGACGGTAGTATTCACCCATCAGTGGGGTTGGGATGTCGCCCGGCTCAATGCTGCGCAGACGGGTAAGCGGAGCCATGAACACGCGGTTTGGCGCCGTGACGGCACCCACTTTCAAGGGGGTAAAGAGATTTTCAGCTGACATAAAGACTCCTGAGTAGACCAGTCGACTAGTAATGGAATAAATAAAAACGCCTGTTATACGCCAGGCGCAGTAATGCTGTTTTTCACATGTGCCAGCGCGCTTTCAAGCGGCACGGCACTGCGCGAAATTTTTGCCTGCAGGTTAGCACCTAACCAGAGCGCATATAACACCTGCGCCTGGGTTAACGGCTCGCCGGAAAAGGCCAGCGTTTTTTCATTGCGGCCTTTCTCCAGCGCCTGGGCCAGCAGGGCGATAACGCCGCTGGCACCTTTATCCATCGCCGTGCGCATATCTTCAGAAAGATCGCACACTTCGGCAGACAGTTTGACCGTCAGGCATCCGCTGATAATGCCCTGCTGACAGAACTGGTTCAGCGTTTCCTGATAGTAGTTCAGAACACGATCGCGATAGTTGCCTTCACCGGAGGCAAAGTGGGTCGCCAGACGCTGGTGGTAGCCAGCATAATGACGCTCCAGCATCGCCACGCCAAAAGCCTCCTTGGACCGGAAGTAGTGATAAAACGACCCCTTCGGTACTTCGGCGGTTTTTAACAGTTCGCTCAACCCCATACCGGTAAACCCGCGATGCATGCAAAGCCGCTCGCCGGTAGCCAGTAAATGTTCGCGGGTATCGTGTTCAGTATTTCTGCTCATGGCCGCACTCTAATAGACCGTTCGGTCTAATGCAAGCGAGTTTACTGACGACATGCGCTCAGAATATCCAGCTGCTGTTGGTAAACCTTTGATTTCACGTCCATCATGCCCAGCACGGTCGAGAATAAATTGTCCTGGGAAACCGCATTTTTTGTAGCGTGGTCGCGTAAGCACTGTTCGTTAATGCCAAAGTTTTTCGCATAGTCCGGGGACAGCCAGAACATAAACGGAATGTGCGTTTGCTGCTCCGGTGCCAGCATGTACGGCGTACCGTGCAGATAGATACCGCTTTCACCCAGTGATTCCCCGTGATCCGAGAGGTAAATCAGGGCAGTGTTCATGCTCGCCTGGCGCGCTTTCAGCGTATCGATGGTTTTACTGACCATGCTGTCGGTATACAGGATGGTGTTGTCATAGGTGTTAATCAGCGCCTGATGGTCGCAATCCTGAATTTCGTTGGTATCGCAGGTTGGGGTGAACTTACGGAAATTATCCGGATAACGGCGATAGTACGCCGGACCGTGGCTCCCCATCAGGTGGATAACCAGCACCGTGTCCTGCTTCAGGCCATCCAGCACGTTGTCCAGACGGTAGAAATTGACATCGTCGATACAGGATTTGTCTTTGCAGAACTGGTCCAGTTTCCACTGCGTCATATCGGTATGGGGTATGCGATCGCAGGCACCTTTGCAGCCGCCGTCGTTGTCGCGCCACAGCAGGTTGACGCCCGCATGGTTGAGCACGTCGAGCAGCCCTTCCTGATGATGAGCCAGGTCGGCATCGTATTTGCTGCGCGTCATGCCGGAGAACATGCAGGGAACGGAAACGGCGGTTTCAGTCCCGCACGAGGAGGCCTGCGGGAAGTTAATCACATCCTGCTTTTTCAGCTCAGGGTTGGTTTCACGCCCGTAACCGTTCAGGGAGTAGTTTGCCGCGCGAGACGCTTCGCCGACGACAAGCACCAGAACGGTTTTCTTTTGCTGACCGGAAATTAATGGCCCTTTATGGGCATCTTCGCCAATCCGCACCAGCGTTTGATCGCCTGCAAACCAGCGCATTTTGCTGTACTTCACCACGGCGCTGACATAGTTCGCCGGGGTCACCATTTTGACGATGCTTTTGTTGTTGCGAAACAGCGACGCGTAATCTTTATAAAACAGCGCCGCAATCAGGATAATCACCAGCAGGGCACCGAGCATCGCGGCAACGCGCGTCAGCAGGGCATACCACCATTTTCCGGTACGGATGCGGGTCAATGCCAGTACCACCGAGGGAACGAGGCCGGCAAGGGCAATCCACAGAATCATCTGCGGGGTGACCAGGGCGGTGGCTTCCTGTGAGTTGGTTTCGAACACGTTCACAATCATGTTCTGATCGATCACCGCGCCGTAGGTGTACATAAAATAGGTCGCCGCGGCGCAACCGATGGTTAAGACAATCAGCAGTGGCTTGCGGATATACGGGATGTTGAGCAGGCTAAAGACAATCACCCAGCCGCAGAAGAGCACCAGCGGTACGGACGCGGCAAAGAGGATGTCGTGCAGATGTACAGGGGCGATAATGGCCCAGCTGCGCTGGATAAACAGCCCATTAATCAACGTAAAAAAGAGTGCACAGCCCAGAGTAAATTTAATGTCGTTACATTGTAACTTTTTGATTAACCACATCGAACGGGAAACCTGTCATTGTATTGATGGGCCGAGTATAGAGAGGGAAGATTAGTGAAACCTTAATGCCACAAATCTGTGGTAAAGCCCTTGCACGTGGCGCGTTTAACGTCTTCACTGTAGGTGAGAGTGATTATCTGGAGGTGAGTGTGGCAGAGCAGCTGGAGTTTTTCCCCATCCAGAGCCCGTGCCGGGGTATTTGTCAGGTGGATGAACGCGGATATTGCCGCGGGTGCATGCGTACCCGTGATGAGCGTTTTAACTGGCAAAACTTTAGCGACACGCAAAAACAAGAGGTGCTTCGCCTTTGCCGACAGCGACTTCTGCGCAAAATACGCGCAAACAAAGCCGGTGAGACCGAAGAACCGCAGCAGCCTTCACTTTTTTAACACGGTAATTGCGTATACTCATGACATTACGTCCTTGAGGAAAATGTTATGGTTCAGCGAATTACCCTTGCCCCCCAGGGGCCAGAATTCTCCCGCTTTGTGATGGGCTACTGGCGCCTGATGGACTGGAATATGTCCCCCCTCCAGCTGGCGAGCTTTATTGAAGAGCATATCGATTTAGGGGTCACCACCGTCGATCATGCGGATATTTACGGCGGCTACCTGTGTGAAGCCGCCTTCGGCGAGGCGCTCAAGCTGGTTCCGGCTCTCCGCGACCGCATGGAGATCGTCACGAAGTGTGGGATAGCCACCACGGCAAAACCTGAACATGCCCTCGGCCATTACATCACCGACAGCGCGCATATCATCAAGAGCGCCGAGCAGTCGCTGGTCAATCTGGCGACCGATCGTATTGACCTGCTGTTAATCCACCGCCCGGACCCGCTTATGGATGCCGATGAGGTGGCGGAAGCCTTCCTGAATCTGCATCAGAGTGGGAAAGTGCGTCACTTCGGCGTTTCAAACTTTACCCCGGCGCAGTTTGCGCTGCTTCAGTCACGTCTGCCGTTTACCCTGGCCACGAACCAGGTTGAGATCTCCCCGGTACACCAGCCGCTGCTGCTGGATGGTACGCTCGATCAGCTGCAGCAGCTGCGCGTTCGCCCGATGGCCTGGTCGTGCCTGGGAGGCGGGCGCCTGTTTAATGATGATGAATTCCAGCCGCTGCGCAACGAGCTTGAAACCATCGCCCGCGAACTGAACGCTGAGAGCATCGAACAGGTGGTTTACGCGTGGATCTTGCGCCTGCCGTCAAAACCGCTGCCAATTATCGGTTCCGGCAAAATAGAACGCGTGCGTTCTGCGCTGGCCGCAGAAGAGCTGCAGATGACCCGTCAGCAGTGGTTCCGCATCCGCAAGGCCGCGCTGGGTTACGACGTGCCATAAACCGCCAGAAGGTGACTTTCCGGTGAAATCTTTGCCCCTGGTATACACTTAAGGGGCAAAAAATAACCAGCGGAGGTCATATGAAGCGTTTTGCTCTGGCACTGGTCACGCTGGTTGTTTGCGCAGGGGCGCAGGCAGCCAGCGACGAAGTGGAAATGAATCTCGTCACCTCTCAGGGTGTAGGCCAGTCCATCGGAACGGTGAAAATCACTGAAACCGATAAAGGACTGGAGTTCGCCCCCAACCTCAAAGCACTCCCTCCCGGCGAACATGGTTTCCACGTTCATGCTAAAGGCAGCTGTCAGCCCGCATTAAAAGAGGGCAAACCGTCTGCGGCGGAAGCGGCAGGAGGTCACCTTGATCCACAGCACTCCGGCAAGCATGAGGGCCCGGAGGGGCTGGGGCATCTGGGCGATTTGCCCGTGCTGGTGGTCAATAACGACGGTAAAGCCACAGAGCCCGTTGTTGCGCCGCGTTTGAAAAAGCTGGATGAGGTGAAAGGTAAAGCGCTGATGATCCACGTCGGCGGCGACAATATGTCCGATCAGCCTAAACCGCTTGGCGGCGGCGGGGCACGTTATGCCTGCGGCGTGATCTGATCCCCAATCGTGCCCGGTGGTGGCGCCTGTTCCAGCTGCGACAGCGAGCAGTGCAGGCGCCAGATGATCGACGCCAAATCGCGGGCTGCGGGCAGATGATGTCGTGCCAGGGTATCGCAGATCCGCTGCAGTTCATTCAGCGTGGTTTCCAGCGGTCGCTGCTGGACGCCGCGCTCGCTCATTACATCGCGCAGCAGGGAGATACACACATCCCGCACCTGCGACAGCGGATCGGAACGCGTTTCCCACGCGCGAAGCTGCCAGACCACGTGCGAACAGTTCAACAGCACGACGCCCCAGCGCAACAGCCAGCGCCGTGAAAGCGCGTCCTGGCTGTTATTCAGCTGGCTGACGTGGTGATAAACCAGCGATTCATATTCGCTTTCACGCAGATGCGGTTTACGGCTGAGCTGGTCGACAAATCCCCGCCGTAACTCCCTGATATGCCTGCGGCTCTTGCGCGCATCGGAGCCGGGACGTAACACCGCGAAAGCAAGCCACGCCAGCCCTACGCCCAGGATCTTTGCCAGGTTGTCATTGAGAAAATCGGCGTAATCGTAAACCGGCGGATTCGTCACGGAGATAAACGAGCCCATAAAGACAATCAGCTGTCCCCAGAGACCGGCCAGTTTAGGCATTTGCAGCTTCAGAAGCTGCATAGTGGTTAGCAGGGGGAACAGGAACAGCAGGAATTGCCACAGATCGCTTATCTGCACCATCAGGCCAAACTTCACCACAAAGCTGAAGAGTGACAGCAGCACCAGCGTGCGCAGCAGGAGCGTCAGGGAGTTGAACGGCGAGGCCGCGACGGAGTAAAGCACGCAGCTGATGGCGGCAAGCGTCAGGGCCGCCGTACCGGATTCCCACTGCGTGGTGATGCTCCACGCACCCACCAGCATCAGCGCGCAGAAGGTGCGAAAACCGCTCCACAGCGCTTCCAGATAGTCGGTATGTCTTGCTAGCGCCGGGCTGCAGGGGACGTTAAATTCTGTCAACGGGGTAGCATTCTCGACCGCATTAATCCAGCGACTGCTGCGCAGGTAGAGCCGGCAAAAGTAGTTCAGACGCTGCCAGAAGGCGCGATGGCGGTAGTCGTACTCATCAACCGGGGCGAGCGGGGCAATAATCCGCGCGACCGTGTAGATGTCTGCATCCGGGCGCGCAAGGGCCGCGAGTAGCGTTTCAATTACGGCCCGGGTGTTTTCAGGTGGCGTTGGCCAGTTGAGCAGCATCCGGCGCAGGCTGGAGATTGCGCTGGTCATGCGCAGCTGCTGGTGCAGTAAATAATTAAGCAGGGTGTTCTGGCGGCGAAAGCGATAGTGGCTCCAGAAGGCCTGAATACGCAGCAGATTCATCGTCAGGATCTGCCCGATAACCTTTTCATGCGCGAGGCGGATGTCATCGCTGGTAACGGGTTGCCACAGCAGGCTCGCATGCTCCAGCAAGCGGGCATGCATCGTTTTCAGCGCGGTGATGAGCGCAGTGCCGTCGGAGGTGCTGGGCAGGATCATCATCATGAAGCCGCCGCTGAGGATCCCGACAATGACTTCACAGACGCGCGCCTGAGCGATATCCCACAGCTCGGTGGTGTCGAGCACGTTAACCACCGGAAAGGCAATAATGGCGGCGGTATAGCCCGCCAGCTGGAAGGCGTAGGCGACGTTATTGGTAAAATGGGCGCAGGCCCAGGTACAGCATCCCAGCCATGCCGCCATGCTCAGCAGGAATAGCCACGGGTCGTTCAGCGTATGGCCGGCGATAATCAACGCCGCGGTGGCACCCAGCAGGCTGCCTGCGATACGGCCGAGGCTTTTACTGATCACGCCGCCGACCGTGGGGAAACTTACCACCGCGGCAGACGTCATCGCCCAGTAGGGTTCATCCAGGTTCAGATAATAGGCGACGGTCAGCGCAAGACACATGGCGATGCCATTTCGCAGCGCATAGCGCCACTGGGGGCGCGTCGCTTTCAGCCACGGCGTGTTTTGCCAGGAGAAAGCCGGCAGCTTCACTCGCGGGTTCCGATGGAGACGGTGCAGGTGGTGCCGGATACCAGAGTGATGTCCTGCGGTAAACGATCAAACTCCACGCGAACCGGAACGCGCTGGGCCAGGCGCACCCAGGGGACGTTCGGCTTAATGTCCGGCACCAGCCCTGAATCCGTTTCAACGCTTTGGTCGTAAATGGCCCGACCAATGCTGGATACGTGACCCTGTAACTTTTGCGAGCCGCTGTAAAGCGTTATCGCGGCAGGCGAACCCTCGCGGATATGGCGGAGCTTGGTCTCTTCAAAATAGCCCACGACGTAGAAGGAGTGGCTGTCGACGAGGGCAAACACGGGTTGTCCTGTGGTGGCATAGTTCCCGACGCGGGCGGAAAGGTTGGTCACCCAGCCATCAACCGGTGCGGTAATGACGGTTTGGGTCAGCTCCCACTGAGCCTGTTTTAGCGTGGCTTCGGCAACGTTGACGCTCGCCTGCATGGCCTTGACGTTGATATTCGCGGTGTCTAAATCTTCCGCTGAAATGTAATTTTGCGATAAATGCCGGCGACGGTTGGCCTCATTGTTGGCTTTCGCTAAGTCAGACTGGGCTTTCGCCAGCTGCGCCTCGGCATTCAGAATCGCGATATGGTATGGGGTATCGTCGATCCGGAATAAAACCTCACCCTTTTTAACGTACTGGTTATCCTTAACGAGCAGCGTCGTGATACTTCCCGACACCTGAGGAGTGATGCTGACCTGTTCAGCGCGAATTTTGCCGTCGCGTGTCCAGGGCGACTGCATATAAAAATTCCACATCCACCAGCCCGCAACCAGCGCGAGGGCAAGGACAAACAGGGTGGAAAAGTACTTAAGCGTTTTCAGGGGCATAGTCACCACACCATCAAGACAGCAAGGCCCACACATACGGCGAGGGCAAACAGGGAAAGATCCATCAACATGGGATGCCAGATTTCGCCGGAGTACATCCAGTCGCGAAGCAGACGATGTGCGATGAGCCAGAGAATAAAGCCCACCAGAACGGCTTTAAACAGGGGAGGAAAGTAAACTGACGCACCGAAGATCAGGTCCTGAAGGGGTAAACCCTCTGAGCGATGAAAAAACGTCACGGGCAGAAATCCTTTGCAGTGAACAGAATGCCGCGTTGGCTTGTCTTAGTATGATGAAGCATCACAATTCAGTGTAAGTCATACTTTTAAGTTCGATGAATGCAGTATTGCATTTGTTTTGGCAATACAAATGCTGCACACTATTCTAAAATCAGTATAATAACTTAGCAAGCTAATTATAAGGAGATGAAATTGGAATCGCCATTAGGTTCTGATCTGGCAAGGTTGGTACGCGTCTGGCGTGCTCTGATTGACCATCGCCTGAAACCTCTGGAATTAACACAGACGCATTGGGTCACGCTGCATAACATTCATCAGCTGCCGCCCGATCAGTCGCAAATTCAGCTGGCAAAAGCGATAGGGATTGAGCAACCGTCGCTGGTGCGCACGCTTGACCAGCTGGAAGAGAAGGGGTTGATCTCCCGGCAAACCTGCGCCAGCGATCGTCGCGCTAAGCGGATTAAGCTTACCGAGAAAGCGGCGCCTATCATCACTGAAATGGAAGCCGTGATTACCAAAACGCGCGGTGAAATCCTGTCAGGCGTTTCACCGGCAGAGCTGGAGATGCTCATCAGCCTCATTGGACGCCTTGAGCAAAATATCCATGAGCTGCAGTCGCGCGACTGACGAACAACAAGGCCTTGCAGCAGCAAGGCCTTTTTTTACTTAAAGACGACCACACGATTACGACCTGTCTCTTTCGCTTCATACATCGCTTTATCAGCATTCTCCACGCACGTTTCCGCGGTTATCGTCGATGATGTGGCCGTAAATACCCCCATGCTGATGGTGATCGGCTCCGGTAACTGACCCCCGCTGCGGGTGCTATCAAAGCTGCTCAGATGCAACCGTATGCGTTCCGCCACCCGGAATGCCGCCTCTGATGAGGTGTTAGTCAGCATCAGAACAAACTCTTCCCCCCCAATACGCGCTGCGATGTCCTGCGGGCGGACGGAATCCATCAGCAGGTTGGCGACAAACTGCAGGACTTTGTCGCCCTGGAGATGCCCGTAGGTGTCATTGATACGCTTGAAGCGATCGAGATCGCTGACGATGACGGAAACAGGGCGGTTGGCTTTGGCGATATCCAGCGCCTGATTTAACGATTCATAGAAATAACTGCGGTTATAAAGGCGCGTGAGCGGGTCGCGGATCGAGTTCTGATAGGACTGTTGATATTTTACGTGCGAGTCGCGATACAGCCTGAAGACATCGTAAAGCAGCACAAAAATAATCAGCAGCGTGGCGACCGTTTCAAATAACCGGGCGCGATACCACGATATATCTTCGGCATGTCCACCCGCTAACAGCATTGATAGCGTGACGATATAGCAGACGCAGAGGAAATTACCGCCCACCCAGAATAAATTGCGCACGCGGGTAACAAACATCAGCGTTGCTAATGTCACCACCCACAGGACAATTAAAGAAATATTAATGAACTGGCTCCAGAGAACCATAAACTGACGGGTTTCATTATCAACCAGGTCAATGGATAACAATGGTGAATGACTGGAATAGAGCCAGGCCAGCCCCACTGCGCAGGCGGTAAAGAGAAACGCGCCGCTCACTATTGAGATATGCGCCAGCCGGGAAACGGGATAATCGCGCGTGGTATAGAGTATTGCAGCAATCAGTATCAGCACCGCCATTAAGAGATGGCGGAACATATAGTAAATCATCGCATCGTTGTAGTTCACGACGTTGAACTGATAGAGGTCCAGCCAGGCTGGGAAGCTGGACAGCGTTCCAACCATCAGCAATGCCGAACCGGCAAAGGCGAAAGCGATCGCTATCAGATATATGCGTCGTCTGTCACACCAGTATTTCATCGCCATAAAACAGGCAATAAACAGGTGAAACACCAGCAAGAAAATGGTGAGCGTAGGGAATAAAAGTGGTGAAAAGGAAGGCACCCATTCAACGAGTTTTAAAAATAGAGTTTGTAATATCCCGATGACAACAATGCAGCCGAGGCAGAACGCGATATAACGACTCTTTAGAGAACGACGATTCGCAAGCATATTGGTTTCTGACAAAATTATGAACAATGAAGAAAAGGTAATTGCGAACAGTCTAATCAATTAGTGCAATAAATACTTTGCGCAGAAACAATATACGGCGTGATTAATAATTGATGGGGTGAATGTATTTTGTAAATATATTCGTGAGGATTATATATATTGTAAATGGATGTGGCCAAATGGCCACATCCCTCTTTTATTAACGCGGGGAAACGGTCACCTGGCTTCCGTTGCTTGCCAGAACAACACGCTGGCCTGCAGAGAAGCGAGTGTTGCCTTGTTTCTGTACAACCATGATGGTGCTGCCGTCATCTTTACGAATTTCCAGCTCTACGCCCTGCGTTTTGTTCATCGCACCCTGAACGCCCTGGCCTGCTACACCACCCGCAACGGCGCCTGCGGCCGTTGCCAGAGAGCGGCCAGTACCGCCGCCAACGGTGTTACCCAGGAAACCACCCAGAACGGCGCCGCCGATGGCGCCCATCACGTTGTTTTCATCGCCACCCTGAATCTGTACAGGGCGTGCGTTAACAACGGTACCGTAAGTCACGTTCTGAACCTGCTTCGCTTCAGAAGCGCTGTAAACGTCGCCAGAGAGTGAACTGTCGTTCACACAGCCAGCCAGAGTTAAACCAATCAGCGAAACGCCCAGTACACGTAAAATCATTTGAATCTCCTGTTCACCAAAAACGCCCCATCGGGGGCATCCGTTATGGCTAAATTATATGGCATAAGGGGCCATAGTTCATATCTTTGCACTAACAATAGGAAAATTGTACTTGAATTTGACTTAACGAGACATAAACAGGATCCGCCCGTGCTACCCGTCTGACATTGTTAAAAAATATTATCGCCGCATGGCAAAGCGGCGCCGTTTATGGTTGAGTGGATATCCTTAGCCCACGCAACGTAAGGAAAGCGCATGAAATCGGGTCGCTACATTGGTGTGATGTCAGGCACCAGTCTGGATGGGGTAGATGTCGTGCTGGCCGCCATTGACGAAAACATGGTGGCGCAGCAGGCGAGCCTGACCTGGCCAATCCCCATTTCACTGAAAGAGGATATTCTGAGTATCTGTCAGGGGCAGCAGCTGACCCTCTCCCAGCTTGGACAACTCGATGTCCGCCTGGGGGCGCTGTTTGCGGATGCGGTGCAGGCTTTGATGCAAAAAGAACATCTTCGCCCGCAGGATGTGGTGGCCATCGGATGTCACGGACAAACGGTCTGGCATGAGCCCACCGGCGATGCCCCGCATACGCTGCAAATTGGCGATAACAACCAGATTGTGGCGAAAACGGGCGTCACGGTGGTCGGCGATTTTCGTCGTCGCGACATTGCGCTTGGCGGTCAGGGTGCGCCGCTGGTGCCGGCGTTCCATCAGGCGTTGCTGGCACACCCAACAGAGCGGCGGATGGTGCTCAACATTGGCGGGATTGCTAATCTGTCGATGCTTATCCCAGGGCAGCCGGTCCGCGGGTACGATACCGGCCCCGGCAATATGCTGATGGATGCCTGGATCTGGCGTCAGTGCGGCCAACCGTATGATAAAAACGCGGAGTGGGCGAGCGAGGGGAAAGTGATTCTCCCGCTGTTGCAGTCCATGCTAAGCGATCCTTATTTTGCCTTACCGGCGCCGAAAAGTACGGGACGTGAATACTTCAATTTAAGCTGGCTTGAGCGCCAGCTGGCGCCATTCCCGGCACTCGCGCCGCAGGATGTTCAGGCGACGCTTGCTGAGCTCACGGCCATGTCGATCTCCGAACAGGTGCTTCTCAGCGGCGGATGTGAACGCCTGCTGGTGTGCGGTGGGGGAAGCCGCAACCCGCTGGTGATGGCGCGTCTTGCGGGTCTGTTGCCGGGTACCGAAGTGTCGACGACCGATGAAGCCGGCATCAGTGGGGATGACATGGAAGCGCTGGCCTTCGCCTGGCTTGCCTGGCGCACCATTGCCGGACTGCCGGGCAACTTGCCGTCGGTAACCGGCGCGCGCGAGGCGAGCGTGCTCGGGGCGATCTTCCCGGCCAATCCGCGTCATAATCAGAGTTAACTGAAATTCAGCGCGGCGCGTCGTCGTTAGAATGGAATGAAACAGGAGGGCAGGCATGCCCTCCAGGACCAGGAAAGTCTTCGGAATACGCCCATGAAAAAACTTCTTCTTATTGCCGCCCCTTTGTTGCTGTCAGGATGCAGCGTCTATAACCAACTCGTTGAGCGCATGCAGACCGATACGCTGGAGTATCGCTGTGACGAAAAGCCGCTGACCGTGAAGCTGAATAATCCACGCCAGGAAGCCAGCTTTGTTTACGACAATAAGCTGTTGACACTGAAGCAGGGCATGTCGGCCTCCGGCGCGCGCTATACCGACGGTATCTATGTGTTCTGGTCAAAAGGCGACAGCGCCACGGTCTACAAACGCGACCGCATTGTGCTGAATAATTGCCAGCTCGAAAACCCGAAGCGTTGAGATTTTCACAGGGGCGGCGCACAATAGCGCCACCCAATCTCAATGTCAGCTAACGCCATGTCAGATAACGACGAACTGCAGCAAATTGCGCACCTGCGCCGTGAATACACCAAAGGCGGCCTGCGCCGTCAGGACCTTCCCGCTGAACCCCTCGTGCTTTTTGAACGCTGGCTGAAGCAGGCCTGCGAAGCGAAACTTGCCGACCCAACGGCGATGGTTGTCGCGACGGTAGATGAAAACGGCCAACCGTATCAGCGCATCGTATTGCTCAAGCATTATGACGAGAAAGGACTGGTGTTCTATACCAACCTGGGCAGCCGCAAAGCGCATCATTTAGAAAACAATCCGCGTATCAGTCTCCTGTTCCCCTGGCACATGCTGGAACGTCAGGTGATGGTGACAGGCAAAGCGGAACGTCTCTCGACGCTGGAAGTGGTGAAGTATTTCCACAGCCGTCCGCGTGACAGCCAGATTGGCGCCTGGGTATCAAAACAGTCCAGCCGCATTTCTGCCCGCGGCGTGCTGGAAAGTAAATTCCTTGAGCTAAAGCAGAAGTTCCAGCAGGGTGAAATCCCCCTGCCGAGTTTCTGGGGCGGTTTCCGTATCCCGATTGAGCAGATGGAGTTCTGGCAGGGCGGCGAACATCGCCTGCACGACCGCTTTTTATACCAGCGCGAGAATGGCGGCTGGAAAATCGACAGACTGGCACCGTAATCCCCGAAATTTGTTGATTTAAGCGCTAGCGCACACCGCGCTTGCGCTTTATTCTATGGTCCTTTCGCATCAGGCGAAAAGTCGTGTACCGGCAAAGGTGCAGTCGTTTATACATGGAGAATTTGATGGCAAGCAGTAACTTGATTAAACAATTGCAAGAGCGGGGCCTCGTGGCCCAGGTGACGGACGAGGAAGCGTTAGCAGAGCGACTGGCGCAAGGCCCGATCGCGCTCTATTGCGGCTTCGATCCCACCGCTGACAGCTTGCATTTGGGGCATCTTGTTCCATTGTTATGCCTGAAACGCTTCCAGATGGCAGGCCATAAGCCTGTTGCCCTGGTGGGCGGCGCGACCGGTCTGATTGGCGACCCAAGCTTTAAAGCCGCCGAGCGTAAGCTGAATACTGAAGATACCGTGCAGGAGTGGGTGGATAAGATCCGCAAACAGGTTGCACCGTTCCTCGACTTCGACTGTGGTGATAACGCCGCGATTGCCGCGAACAACTACGACTGGTTTGGCAACATGAACGTGCTGACCTTCCTGCGTGACATCGGTAAGCACTTCTCTGTTAACCAGATGATTAACAAAGAAGCCGTGAAGCAGCGTCTGAACCGTGACGATCAGGGCATCTCCTTTACCGAGTTCTCTTACAACCTGCTGCAGGGGTATGACTTTGCCTGCCTGAACAAACTGCACGGCGTTTCCCTGCAGATTGGCGGTTCTGACCAGTGGGGTAACATTACCTCCGGTATCGATCTGACTCGTCGCCTGCATCAGAACCAGGTCTTTGGTCTGACCGTTCCGCTGATCACCAAAGCTGACGGCACCAAATTCGGTAAGACCGAAGGCGGCGCGGTATGGCTCGATCCGAAGAAAACCAGCCCGTACAAATTCTACCAGTTCTGGATTAACACTGCGGACGCCGATGTGTATCGCTTCCTGAAGTTCTTCACCTTTATGGACATTGAAGAAATCAATGCGCTGGAAGAAGAAGACAAGAACAGCGGTAAAGCGCCACGTGCTCAGTATGTGCTGGCGGATGAAGTGACCAAACTGGTCCACGGTGAAGACGGTCTGGCCGCGGCAAAACGCATTACGGCAAGCCTGTTCAACGGTACCCTGAGCGATCTGAGCGAAGCGGACTTCGAACAGCTGGCGCAGGACGGCGTGCCAATGGTTGAGATGGAAAAAGGGGCGGACCTGATGCAGGCGCTGGTGGACTCTGAGCTGCAGCCTTCCCGCGGTCAGGCGCGTAAAACCATCGCCTCTAACGCGATCACCATCAACGGTGAGAAACAGGCTGATCCGGAATATACCTTCGTTGACGGCGACCGTTTGTATGGCCGCTACACCCTGCTGCGTCGCGGTAAGAAAAACTACTGCCTTGTCTGCTGGAAATAATTAACAGTCTCGAGGGGCGTGGGAAACCACGCCCCTTTTTGTTTTTTCAGGGTTTGGTAAGCAAAAAATGAAGAACATCCTCGCCATTCAGTCCCACGTTGTTTTTGGACATGCGGGCAATAGCGCAGCGGAATTCCCGATGCGCCGCCTGGGCGTCAACGTCTGGCCCCTCAATACCGTGCAGTTTTCCAACCACACGCAGTACGGCAAATGGACCGGCTGTGTGATGCCGCCTTCGCACCTCACAGAGGTTGTGCAGGGTATTGCCGATATCGACCAGCTCAAACGCTGTGACGCCATACTGAGCGGTTACCTGGGCTCGGCGGAGCAGGGGGAGCATATCCTCGGCATCGTCCGCCAGGTTAAAGCAGCAAACCCGTCGGCAAAATACTTCTGCGACCCGGTCATGGGGCATCCGGAGAAAGGCTGCATCGTAGCGCCTGGCGTTGCCGAATTCCACGTCCGCCATGCGCTGCCCGCGAGCGATATCATTGCGCCAAACCTGGTCGAGCTGGAAATTCTCTGCGAGCGTCCGGTTAACAGCGTAGAAGAGGCGGTAAGCGCGTCTCGTGAGCTGATAGCCCAGGGGCCAGAGGTTGTGCTGGTAAAACACCTCGCGCGCGCAGGGATGAGTCAGGACCGTTTTGAGATGCTGCTGGTGACGAAAGACGACGCATGGCATATCAGCCGACCGCTGGTGGATTTTGGCGTGCGGCAGCCGGTGGGGGTTGGTGATGTCACCAGCGGTCTGCTGCTGGTGAAACTGCTGCAGGGGGCGACGCTGCGCGACGCGCTGGAGCACGTGACTGCGGCAGTGTATGAAATCATGATTGCGACGAAAGCGATGCAGGAATATGAACTGCAGGTGGTTGCGGCACAGGATCGTATCGCGAAGCCGGAGCACTATTTCAGCGCAACGCAGCTTTAGACATAGCCCGGCGGTGCTGCGCATGCACGGGCCTACGGAAGTTGTAGGCCGGGTAAGCGCAGCGCCACCCGGCAACACAGGCCGCTCGGTTAGTTCAACCCTTCCGCTTTCAGCGCCGCAGCCACCGCAGGGCGCTCCGCCACGCGTTTCATATACGATGCGATATGGTCTAACCCTTCGAGATTCAGCTTAACCGCGCGCGCCCAGCGCAGCACGGTGAAGAGATACGCATCGGCAATCGTGAAGCGCGACCCGCCAATCCACTGATCGTTCTTCAGCGATGCGTTGACGTACTGGAGTTTTTTCTCCAGCAGGTCACGCAGGGTTGGTTTGAACTCTTCCGGCGTATCCGGACGGAACAGCGGCGTAAAGCCTTTGTGCAGTTCGGTCGCAATATAGTTCAGCCATTCCAGCGTCTTGTAGCGCGAAATCGTGCTGACCGGCGCCAGCAGCTGGCGATCCGGCACGCTATCGGCCAGGAACTGCATAATCGCGACACCTTCAGTCAGCAGAGTACCGTCATCCAGCAAGAGCGCCGGAACTTGTCCCTTCGGGTTAATGGCAAGATAGTCATCGCCGTTTTCCAGACGTTTTTTCATCAGATCAACGCCATCCAGCGTGAAATCTTTGCCGCTCTCGCGCAGGGTAATATGGGAAGCAAGAGAGCACGCGCCCGGTTTGTAGAACAGTTTCATCGGTAACTCCTTTTTGCTGAGATTTCAGCTATGTTAGTGCGCGAAAGGATAAAAAAAAAGCCGCTAATAAGCATTAGCGGCTCGTCGTTTCTCAATAATATTACGCGGTAGCGGTTTTGGTCGCTTCAGCTGTTTTGTCGTCATCCTGAGTCATACGATTCAGTTTCGGAGCGGTCAGCAGCATCAGAACCGCAATAACCGCAGTCGCGATACCAATCTGCATGAACACGGTGCCGTACACGTTCAGGGAAAGCAGTGGGTCAGTCACGTTTTCCGGAACCGCCATCAGGTTAGCAATCTTACCTGCAATGATTGCCGCACCCGCAGTGGTCAGGAACCAGCTACCCATAATGAAGCCCATCAGACGCTGCGGCACCAGCTGTGCAACCATTGCCAGGCCCAGACCGGAGATCATCAGTTCGCCGATAGACTGCAGCGCGTAGCTCAGGATCAGCCAGTTAACGGACACGATACCGGCGTCGGTGGCAAATTTGGTACCCAGCGGCAGCACCAGGAAGGCGCAAGAACACAGCACCATGCCCACGGCGAACTTGTGCGGCATTGGCAGACGGTCGCCCATCTTGTTATAGATAGCGGCCAGAATCGGGGAACCAATCATGATCCAGAACGGGTTCAGAGCCTGGAACTGCTCCGGCTCGAACGCGATACCGAGGATTGAATGTTCAACGTTACGGATAGCGAAGAAGTTCAGAGAAGTTGGCATCTGGCTGTACAGCACGAAGAAGATAATCGCTTCCAGCATCAGGATGAACGCCACAATCATCTTACGACGGGCAGCCCCCTGCATGGCGAATGCTTCTTTCGCAAAGATGACCACGATACCCAGCGCAACCACGCCCAGAACGGCACGTGCGATACCCTGGTTGTGCAGCAGCCAGGTAGCGATTGCGGCAAGGATCACCACGCCCACGATGGTCGCCAGCAGTTTGCCCATGTGCACAGGCTCGAAGTCAGGTTTTGAACCGTAGTCTTTAACCCAGCTGCGGCAGAACAGGAAGTTCACCACGGTGATCAGCATACCGACGAAGCTCAGCGCGAACGCCACGCTCCAGCCGAATTTCGCCGCCAGCCATGGGGTCGCCAGCATAGAGAAGAACGAACCGATGTTAATGGACATGTAGTACATGGTGAATGCACCGTCCAGACGCGGATCGTCTTTGTTATAGCAGGTAGAGAGCAGGGAGGACGGGTTCGCTTTGAACAGACCGTTACCGACGGCAATCGTCGCCATACCCATATACACCACAGCGGCATCGTGCCCTGACCATGCAACCAGGCCATAGCCAATCGCCAGGACAATGGCACCCAGCATGATGACGCGTTTCGTTCCGAGAACTTTATCGCCCAGCCAGCCGCCGATAGCAACCAGGCCGTACACCAGAGCACTGAAGGAGGAGAACAGCGTGATGGAATCGGCTTCGGACATACCCAGCTGTTTTACCAGGTAAACCGCCATGATCCCTTGCAGGCCGTAATAACCAAAACGCTCCCATAACTCGATTGAGAAGATGAGATAGAACGCTTTAGGTTGTTTAAAAGCGTTAAGACTCACGCTTTCATCTGTTGGTTTATTGTTTGCAGTCGACACATATACCTCTTTTTTTACATCCCATATTAACGGGGGTGTTCATCGCGTGAAGGCCGTAGCCCATCCGCCTTATAGTTATATTGGGAGGAGAAACGGCGGGTAATGTTCACTATCCTGTCCCATCTGGCAATACGTTTGTAATAATCTGTTACATATATCTGGAGTGGTATAATCGTCGGTTCACACAAATGTTATTCAGCGTTAAATTTCATACGATGAGTAAAGGTAGTTTTTTCGTCTGGCAATTACCCTTTATTACCGGCTTGTGGCGATATGTTCTGCTATTTGCCGTTTGTTCCAGTCATATAGCCCATAATCTGAAAAAACACTGGTCTTATCTTCGGTTTTGGGTCGGAGATATCTTATGCCACAGAGGGTTTAGGTAGACTTTGACAACAAAAAATCAACATGAAGTTATCAGAGTGATCGCGATCACATATGTATAGAAATTTTTGGCTATGAAAAAACTATTAACCTGTTTGAGCGTTAAACGACCGAACAAGTGACAGGTCAGGGGAATTGAATGTCGAACAAATAACGGCCAAAAGAAGAGCATGCGATTACCCTTCTTTTGGTAAGGGGTTGGATAATCAGGAATAGACTTTTTCTTTGTACTCGCAGAGATCTTCAATAATGCATGAGCCGCAGCGAGGCTTACGGGCAATGCAGGTATAACGCCCGTGCAGAATCAGCCAGTGATGGCAATCAACCTTAAATTCGGCGGGAACCACTTTTAACAGCTTCTCTTCGACCTGCTCGACATTTTTCCCCGGCGCAAAGTTCGTCCGGTTAGACACCCGGAAAATATGCGTATCAACGGCGATAGTGGGCCAGCCAAACGCGGTGTTAAGCACCACGTTCGCCGTTTTGCGCCCCACGCCAGGTAAGGCTTCCAGCGCTGCGCGGTCCTCCGGCACTTCGCCCCCGTGCTGCTCGAGCAGGATCCGACAGGTCTTAATGACGTTCTCGGCTTTGCTGTTAAACAGGCCGATGGTTTTGATGTAGGACTTCACGCCTTCCACGCCCAGCTCCAGCATGGCCTTCGGCGTATTGGCAACCGGATAGAGCAGGGCGGTAGCTTTATTGACGCTCACGTCGGTAGCCTGCGCAGAGAGCAACACGGCGATCAGCAGCTCAAACGGGGAGGTAAAATTCAGCTCCGTCGTCGGATGCGGGTTCTCGTCCCGCAGACGGGTCAGGATCGCAATGCGCTTTTCTTTATTCATGTGGCCTTCTCGGGTATCCCTTCCTGGACGCTGCGCTCAGCCGCGCGGCGCTTACGTTTTTCATCAATCAGGTATTTTATCGCCAGCATCATGCCAAGGCCAATAAACGCGCCAGGTGGCAGCATAGCCAGCAGGAATGGCGTATCGGTATGGAACACTTCAATGCGCAGCGCTTTGGCCCAGCCGCCGAGCAGCGCGTCCGCGCCGTCAAACAGCGTACCGTTCCCGAGGATCTCGCGCAGCGAGCCCAGCACGAACATGGCGCACGTGGCGCCCATGCCGATGGAAAAGCCATCCAGTGCCGACATGGCCGGGCTGTTTTTCACCGCGAAGGCTTCCGCACGACCGACCACGATACAGTTGGTGACGATAAGAGGAATAAAGATCCCCAGCGACTGGTACAGGCCGAACGCGTAGGCGTTAATCAGCATCTGGACGATGCTGACCACCGACGCAATGATCATGACGTAAATCGGAATACGGATTTCCGACGGCGTCCAGCGGCGCAGGGCAGAGATGGAGAGGTTGGTCAGGGTCAGCACCAGCGTGGTCGCCAGACCCAGACCGAGCGCGTTGGTGGCGGTGGACGTCACCGCCAGCAGCGGGCACATCCCCAGAAGCTGTACCAGCGCGGAGTTGTTCTTCCACAATCCCTGGACGATAACTTCTTTAACCTGGCTCATGATTACTCCTCACAGGCCGGAAGATTGTTGATTTGCGCGGGCAGCGTTTCAGCATACAGCCCGGCTCGTTTTACGGCGTTCACCACCGCGCGCGGCGTGATGGTCGCGCCGGTGAACTGGTCGAACTCGCCGCCGTCTTTCTTCACCGCAAACGCGGTATCCCCTTCGCCATGAATAACTTTACCGGCGAAGTGCAGGATCCAGTCACTCAGACGGGTTTCAATTTTATCGCCAAGACCCGGCGTTTCATGATGTTCCGTCACGCGGGTGCCCAGTATCGTGCCCGAGAAATCGCTGCCGACGAGCAGCTGAATGGCGCCGGAATAGCCGTCGGGCGCCGTCGCTTCCATGACCGCGCCTACCGGTTTATCGCCTTTGCGGGCGATAAAGAGGCGATGCGTACCTTTCCCAAGCTGCGGCGCGTCTACCACAAAGCAGCTTTTTTGCAGGTCATTATCGTAGAAATCGGACGGGATCACCTGATCGAACAGCGCTTTTTGCTGCTTCGTGGCCTGCTCTTCTATCGTGGTTTTAGTCAACGCATTGACCAGGGCCGTCAGGCCCGTCAGAACCGCGGCGAAGACAGCCAGCGTGACGCCGTGTTTTTGCATCGTTTTTAGCATGGCGAAACCCTTAGCGATGGCCGTACACGCGCGGACGCGTGTAATAGTCGATGAGCGGAACGGTAATGTTGGCGAGCAGGACGGCAAAGGCCACGCCGTCCGGGTATCCGCCAAAGCTGCGGATGAGCCATACCAGCAGCCCTGCCAGCGCGCCGAAGATCAGGCGCCCGCGGTTAGTCGTTGACGCCGTAACCGGATCCGTCAGGATAAAGAAGGCACCCAGCATGGTCGCCCCGGAGAGCAAGTGCATCTGCGGGCTGGCCAGTGATTCAGGAGAGAATACCCAACCCAGCGTGGCGCAGACCGCCAGCGTCACAAGGAAGCTGACCGGAATATGCCAGCGAATGGCCTTTTGCTGCAGCAGGAACAGACCGCCCAGCAGATACGCCAGGTTGACCCACTGCCAGCCGGCCCCCGCCAGCATGCCGCTGTAGATGGCGGATTTCATAATCTGCTCAACGCTGTGCCCGGCATGCAGGGACGTTTTAAACGTATCGAGAGGCGTCGCCTGGCTAATGCCGTCCACGCCCATACGCAGGGCGTTCATATCAGCGCCGAGCGCCGTATGGCCGGTGAAGATAACGTGCAGGGCATCCATAAAGCCCGGAACCGTGGCCGCAATCTCGTGCGGCGGCAGCCAGCTGGTCATCTGCACCGGGAAGGAGATCAGCAGCACCACGTAGCCAATCATCGCCGGGTTAAACGGGTTATGGCCCAGGCCACCATACAGCTGTTTGGCAATAATCACGGCGAAAACGGTCCCGAGAACCACCATCCACCACGGTGCAAACGGCGGGATACTGATGGCCAGCAGCAGTCCGGTCAGCAGCGCGGAGTTGTCGGCAAGAATGCGGGCAACGGGAATCTTGCGCAGCTTGAGCACAAGGGCTTCCGCCGCCAGGGCGCTGGCACAGCCTAGGATTATCTGGAACAGGGTTCCCCAGCCGAAAAACCAGCACTGAACGGCAATGCCCGGCAGCGCCGCCAGGCAGACCAGCATCATAATGCGCGACGTCTGGCGCTGATTGTGGGTGTAAGGGGAACTTGCGATTCTGAAAACCATTTAATCCTCGTTAACTGCTTTCTGTGCGGCTTTCTTCGCCTGAACGCGCGCGATGGCGGCGGCAACGGCGGCCTTGCGCGGGTCATCGTTGGCGGCCTGCGGTTGCTCTTCCTGCTGCGCTGCCTTACGGGCTTTGGCGCGGGCAATTGCCGCTTCGACGGCGGCTTTGCGCGGGTCGACCGGTGGTGCTTCTGCTTCTGATTCTGCCGCTGGTGCCTGCTGCGCGGCTTTTCGGGCTTTGGCGCGAGCAATTGCCGCTTCAACGGCGGCTTTGCGTGGATCGACCGCTTCCTGCTCGACGACCACCTGCTGCTCTCCGGCTTTGCGGGCTTTGGCGCGGGCAATCGCCGCTTCAACGGCGGCTTTACGCGGATCGACTTCAGCACCCGCCTCGGCCGTTTGCGCTTTTTCAGCCTGACGGGCGCGCGCTGCGGCCTTGCGTGCTTCACGCGCGGCAATCGCTTCGCTGTTGTCAGGTTTCTCACCAGCCGGGATTACGACAGGCTGCGCTGCGGTCGCTTTTTTCTCGCGAACGCGCGCCAGTGCGGCGTTAATCGCATCCTGATCTTTCTCGCCTGGCTGAACGGCGGCCTGCTTATGGCGCTCCTGACGGGCGATTTTTTCGCGTTCGAGTCGCGCCTGACGCGCTTCAAAGCGCGCCTTGGCTTCCGCAGCGCGTTTTTCTTCCATTGAGATGGCATAAATTTCAGCCTTCTCCTGGCGGAAATATTGCACTAGCGGAATGTTGCTTGGGCAGACCCAGGCGCAGGCGCCGCATTCGATGCAGTCGGCCAGATTATGGGCTTTCGCTTTATCGTGCAGCTGGCCTTTGCTGTACCAGTACAGCTGCTGCGGGAGCAGATCCGCCGGGCAGGCATCGGCGCAGGCGCTACAGCGGATGCAGCCTTTCTCTTCCTGCTCTTCGCCCATCTCGGTCGGTGAAGGTGCGAGCAGACAGTTGGTGATTTTAACTACAGGCACATCGAGCCACGGCAGGGTAAAGCCCATCAGGGGGCCACCCATGATAACCATCTGGTCGCTGCCCGGGCAGAATTCAGCCTGTTCCAGCAGATGACGCACTGGCGTACCCAGACGCGCCCAGACGTTACCCGGGCGAGAGACCGATTCACCGGTCAGCGTTACGACGCGCTCGGTTAACGGCTCGCCGTCAATCACCGCGCGCTTCACGGCATACGCGGTGCCGACGTTCTGCATCAGCACGCCGATATCCGAAGAGCGTCCGCCGTGCGGAACCTGCTTGCCGGTGAGAATTTGCGTCAGCTGTTTTGCGCCGCCAGAGGGGTACTTGGTTGGAATGACGCGCAGGCTGATATCATGGCTACCGGCCAGCACGGCGCGCAGCATAGAGATAGCCTGCGGTTTATTGTCTTCAATACCAATCAGCACTTCCCGCGGCTGCAGAATGTGCGCGAGGATGCGGATACCTTCCACCACCTGGGCGGCACAATCCTGCATCAGACGGTCGTCGGCGGTGATGTACGGTTCGCATTCGGCGGCGTTGATAATCAGCGTCTGAATCTTATCGCCACCGCCGCGCAGCTTGACCCCGGTAGGGAAGCCTGCGCCACCCAGACCAGCCACGCCGAACTGATGAATTCGCTCGATGAGCGCTTCGCGGCTGTGGGCGCGGTAGTCGCTCCAGCCGTCACGATCGATCCAGCGGTCTTCGCCGTCGGCTTCAATAATCACGCTCAGTTCTGAGAGCGCTGACGGATGAGCCACCGTATGAGGGGCGATGGCCGCTACCTTACCGGAGGTTGGGGCGTGTACCGGCAGCATACGTCCGCGACCAAAGGTCAGCGGCTGTCCGCGAAGCACGGTATCGCCTTCTTTCACGCACAGCTCACCCTCAGCACCGATGTGCTGCTTGAGCGGCATGACGTAGCGCGTCGCCAGCGGAATTTGACGCAGCGGGGTGCCGTTGGACTGGGTTTTCATTTCCGGTGGATGAATACCGCCGTCAAAGTCCCAAATCTTCTCTTTTCTGAAAGCAGAAAATAACTTAAGCATGTTGTTCCACAGGAATATTGCGAACCGGAATGGTTTGAAGATCCCACTTCCAGCTTTCGGTAGTCGTTTCAACCGGGCGCAGCTCGATACATTGCGTCGGGCAGGGGGCCACGCAGAGGTTACAGCCGGTGCACAGATCCGCCACCACGGTGTGCATGGCGCGGGTTGCGCCAACAATGGCGTCAACAGGGCAGGCCTGAATACATTTGGTGCAGCCAATGCAATTCGCTTCGTCGATCACGGCCAGGGCGCGTACCGGCTCCTGCACCTCTGCATCGCCGTCAACGGGCTGCGGATCAACGTTAAGCAGGGCCGCGATTTTCAGCATCACCGCTTCGCCACCGGGGGCGCAGCGGTTAATTTTTTCACCCTGAATCCCTACCGCTTCGGCATAGGGGCGGCAGCCGGGGTAGCCACACTGGCCGCACTGGCTTTGCGGCAAAAGCTCGTCAATTTTCTCAACAACAGGATCGTCCTCTACCGCGAAACGGCGGGAGGCGTAACCCAGGATAAGGCCAAACACCAACCCCAGAACGCTGATAGAGGCGATGGCAATCCAGATAGCATTCATTACAACTTCACCAGACCACTAAAGCCCATAAAGGCCAGAGACATTAAACCTGCGGTCACCAGCGCAATCGCGTTACCGCGGAAGGGCGCTGGAATATCCGCTGCCGCCAGGCGCTCGCGAATGGAGGCGAACAGCACCATGACCAGCGAGAAACCGACTGCCGCAGAAAAACCATACAGCGCCGACTGCATAAAGTTATGGCCGAGGTTGATGTTCAGCAGCGCCACGCCCAGTACGGCGCAGTTGGTGGTGATCAGCGGCAGGAAGATACCCAGCAGGCGATAGAGCGCCGGGCTGGTTTTGCGCACCACCATTTCGGTAAATTGCACCACTACCGCGATAACCAGAATAAAGGCCAGCGTACGGAGATAGGTTAAGCCCAGCGGGATGAGGATCCAGGTATCGATCCACCACGCGCAGATGGACGCCAGCGTCATAACGAAGGTCGTCGCCAGTCCCATACCCATAGCCGTTTCCAGCTTTTTGGAAACGCCCATAAACGGACACAGGCCAAGGAACTTCACCAGAACGAAGTTGTTCACCAGCACGGTGCCGACAAAGAGCAGTAAGTAATCGGTCATTATTTAGCCTGAAATAAAAAAGCCGCCTATTATCGGACAAACCCACGCAGGCGACAACAGGTTATCTGTAGGGTTATTACGGGTTCACGAAGGTCTTTTTCACCCGCGTCGAACGCTTGAAGTAGGGCACCAGCAGCGCGGCGGCCAGCAACGGGAAAAGCAGCTGGCGGACGGCCAGGGCGTCAGAAACGGGCGAAAAAGCAAATGCCTTCACCGCCAGCAGGACCGAAATCAGCAGCCAGATAATGTAGTGCTTAGGCACGCTTTTGCGGCGCTTAAAGAAGGCGATGGTCAGCCACAGCGTGTAGTACCACATCCCTATCGCGAAAACGAACGACACAAACCACAGCGCAATATTAAGCACGCTTTGCGACATCAGGGTCTGGATAGCATGAGGGGTAACCAGCGCGGTGGTATAAAGCAGCAGCGCAAGTGATGCGCTTAATAAAGCAACCAGCAGCCATGCCAGTGGGGCGATTAACCAGCCTCCAATGCGTTCTCCAGGCGTTGCGGTCATGAACTCTCCCATAATCTGCGCGAAATGTTGTACAGCCAGTTTGCAGGGCGGAGAGTATATAACATTTCGCGCGGATGGCTACTTTCTTATAAAACGTAACGCCATACGGATTTAGGCACTTCGCCCACGTTGAACAAACGGCCGCCGGAGACCAGCTCTGCACGGCGATGATCGGCGGCGCGATACATATTAATGATGTCCTGATTATCCGACAGGGTGTAGTTCAAATGGTCAAACAGTTTTTCCAGGCTCTCAAGCGAATTGATCTTGCGAAATTTTAATAAATAGTCCTGAACTGTCATATTAATAAGTTTCCATATAAAAGTGAGTAATACCCGTTAAGGTAATTTGTTCGAATAATAAACGGATTAATAAAGACGTAAACAGCCCACTCAGGTAACGCGACGAAATTAGGAGTTTTCTTTGCTGAAATTCAGGCATCAGACGATGCCTGGAAGAGAAGGTTAACCGTGTTCACCAGGGCTGGCAATACGTAACTGACATATTATGTCACTCTTTATTGCAGTAACCGGTTACTTAGGTTGGGCGGCAGTGACAGGCTCCGGCGGCTGGTAGTTATCGATATGGCTGGCAACGCCGAGCAAAATGACCGATACCCCAAGAACAATCCATCCCGCTAATTCAATGATTCGATTAATAATTGACGTCATGATTCGTAATTGTACTTTATCCATAAATACTGGGTGCAAATGTTACAGCGAGCGCTTCCCGACGGCAAGCGCTTTGGGAACGGTTCCCTTAAGCAAAATCAGCAGGTTAATACTATGTAACAAAAACAGCCGGTACAACCTGCTATTTTACGTCATATGGCTCATTATTAATCTGTGGTAAAGCCAGACTAGCCAGTATGAAATAAGAGCGTCATAAAAGAGGATGGCACTATGAGTGATAATATCCGCGTCGGGCTAATTGGATACGGCTACGCGAGCAAAACGTTTCATGCGCCTCTGATAGCCGGTACGCCGGGGATGGAGCTGGCGGCGGTATCCAGCAGCGATGCCGCTAAAGTTCATGCCGACTGGCCTTCCGTGCCGGTTGTCTCTGAGCCTAAACACCTTTTCAACGATCCGAATATTGATTTAATCGTTATCCCCACGCCGAACGATACCCACTTTCCGCTGGCAAAGGCCGCGCTGGAAGCCGGTAAGCACGTGGTTGTCGATAAGCCCTTTACCGTCACGCTGTCGCAGGCGCGCGAGCTGGACGCGCTGGCAAAAGGTCTGGGCAGGCTGCTGTCGGTTTTCCACAACCGCCGCTGGGACAGCGATTTTCTGACCGTGAAAGCGTTGCTGAGCGAAGGAACGTTAGGGGAGATCACCTTTTTTGAATCGCACTTCGACCGTTTCCGCCCGCAGGTTCGCAACCGCTGGCGCGAGCAGGCCGGCCCGGGCAGCGGCATCTGGTACGATTTAGCCCCGCATCTGCTGGATCAGGCCGTAAATCTTTTTGGTCTGCCGGTGAGCATGACGGTCGATCTGGCCCAGCTCAGGCCCGGGGCGCAGACAACCGATTACTTCCACGCTGTATTAAGTTACCCGCAGCGGCGAATAGTGCTGCACGGCACAATGGTCGCGGCCGCCGAGTCGGCCCGGTACATTATTCACGGCACGCGCGGGAGCTACGTGAAGTTTGGTCTCGATCCGCAGGAGGACCGCCTGAAAAACGGCGAACGCTTGCCGCAGGAAGACTGGGGCTATGACATGCGCGACGGCGTTGTGACGCGGGTGGAAGGTGAGGAGCTGGTGGAAGAAACCTTGCTGACGATCCCGGGGAATTACCCGGCGTATTATGCGGCCGTTCGCGATGCGCTGAACGGAACGGGGGAGAATCCGGTTCCGGCCAGCCAGGCGATTCAGATTATGGAGCTGATTGAGCTGGGCATCGAATCTGCCAAACATCGCGCCACGCTCTGTCTGGCATAAGTTTAAACGTTTGTAGGCCGGGTAAGCGTCAGCGCCACCCGGCAACGGTGTTAACCGTGAGCCACTTTATCCTTCAGCGCCTGCTTCTCCGCAGGCGTCAGGAAGGCACTTTCCAGGCCGTTGATCTGCGCCTGGCGGATTTGATCGCGGCTCAGACCCGCCTGCGGCGCGGCGATGTTGTACTCGTGGATAATATCTACCCCCTGTACCGCCGGATCGTCCGTGTTCAGCGAGGCCAGCACGCCGTGCTCGAGGAAGGTTTTCAGCGGGTGCTTGTCAAGTGAGGCGACGGTGCTGGTCTGAATGTTGGACGTCAGACACGACTCAATCCCGATACGCTGCTCCGCCAGGAAATCCATCAGGGCGCGATCTTCAACCGCCTTCACGCCGTGACCGATGCGCTCGGCGCCCAGCTCGCGGATGGCCTGCCAGATACTTTCCGGGCCCGCCGCTTCACCCGCATGGACGGTAATGTGCCAGCCGGCATCGCGCGCGCGGTTGAAATGGGAGAGGAACAGACTGCCCGGGAAGCCCAGCTCATCGCCGGCAAGGTCGACGGCGGTGATGGCATCGCGATGGGCCAGCAGCGCTTCCAGCTCCTGCAGACAGGCGGCCTCGCCGAACGTGCGGCTCATAATGCCGATCAGGCGGGCCTGAACGTCGAAGGTCTTGCAGCCTTCACGCACGCCTTCAATGACCGCTTCCACCACGCCTGCAACGGGCAGGTTGTGGGTCATCGCCATATAGCCCGGCGAGAAGCGCAGCTCAACGTAATGCAGGCCGTTGCGGGCCGCATCTTCTATGTTCTCAAACGCCACGCGGCGGCAGGCATCAAGGGACGCCAGCATCTTCACGCCCCAGTCGAGTTTGCTCAGGAAGCTGACCAGGTCCGGTTCATTAGAGGTCACCTGTACATGCGGGATCAGAGACTCAAGCGTCTGAGCGGGAAGCGTTAAATTGAACTGGCGGCCAAGATCGAGGATGGTTTGGGCACGAATGTTACCGTCAAGGTGACGATGAATATCAGTTAAAGGCAGGCGTGTATCAATCATGGTCGCACTCTTTTCTGGTTAAAGTGCGCCATATTATAAAAACAAAACGGGGTAAAAAGCTATTTGCGCAAGGGAATATTCCGTTGCGCAAATTGATTACAGGAGCGTGTTAATGCCGGCAATCAGGCGCTGGACCCCTTGTTCCAGCTTGCGGCGCGGGCAGCCAGCGTTAAGCCGCACAAAACCGTTTCCTTCTTTACCGTAGGTATATCCCGGCATGATGGCGACCTTTTGCTGCTCGATCAGCACTTTTTGCAGCGCCTGGTCGTCAACGTTCAGCGGGCGCAGGTCGATCCAGGCCAGATAGGTCGCTTCCGGCGGCTGCCAGTTCAGATTCGGAAAAGCGCCGTTTAATTCGCGAGCGATATACGACAAATTCTCTTCGAGATAATGGCGTAAGGCATCCAGCCACGGCGCTCCCTGCTGATAGGCGGCGATATGCGCCGTCAGTGCCAGCACGGCGGGGGAAGAGAGCCCGTCGCGGCCTTTTAGCGCGCTGAGGTAGCCGTTTCGGCTCTCTTCATCGCCGATCAGGCCGTAAGCGCCCGTGAGCGCCGGAATATTAAAACTTTTCGAGCCGGAAGTAAGTAGCGCCCATTTGCCGCGTGCGACCTCACTCCACGGCGTGTGGCGATGTTCGCCCCACACCATGTCCATATGGATTTCATCGCTGATAACCGCCACGTCATAGCGTGCGCACAGCTTAGCCATGTACGTCAGTTCATCCCGCGTCCAGACCTTGCCGGTGGGGTTTTGCGGGCTGCACAGCAGCAAAATTTTGTTTTCGGGTTTCGCCAGGGCGGCTTCAAGGGCAGCCATATTCCCTTGCCAGCCTGCCGGCTGTTTTTGCATCTCAACGGGCACCACGTGACGCGCATTGCCCTCAATGGCCTTGTAAAAGGCATCATAGGCCGGGGTGTGGACCACCACGCCGTCGCCAGGGTTTGACCAGAGCCGTATCAGCTCGGAAACCATATAGATGACGGAAGGTCCATACACAACGCTTTCAGTATCAATCCGGCTGTTAAAGCGCTGCCGGAACCAGTGCGCGATGGCGGCCAGGAACTCGTCATTTTTCCAGCGGCTGTAACCCAATACGCCGTGATTAATACGTTCATGCAGCGCGTCGGTAATGCAGGGGGCGGTAGCGAAATCCATATCGGAGATGGTGAAGGGCAGCAAATCGGCTGCACCAAAACGGTCCGCAACGTAGTCCCACTGCGTACACCAGGTGCCGTGACGATCCACGACGGTTGAGAAATCAAACATGCTTTATTCCTTAACGTAAAACCCCCTCATGGCGAGGGGGCTGAGGCATCAGGCTTCAACTGTTCGCATCAGGGTGGCCAGCTCATCCTTCACTGACTGCACCTGCGGGCCGATAACCACCTGCAAATTGTGCTGATTGAGCTGTACCACGCCGATGGCCCGGTTGGCTTTCAGGGCATTGGTGTCCACTTTCGACATATCCGCCACCGACAGACGCAGGCGGGTAATGCAGTTATCCAGAGAGGTGATGTTATCCGCGCCGCCCAGCGCCGCCAGAATCGCCGGGGTGTTGTAGCCGGATTTACCCACGGTCCCGGCAACCGCCTGTTCTACGCTGGTGGCGGTATCCGCATCACGACCCGGTGTTTTCAGGTTAAAGCGGGTAATCGCGAAGCGGAAGATGCCGTAGTACACCGCGAACCAGATAGCCGCCACAACCGGCACCAGGTACCACTTGGTGGACAGGCCGTGCAGGATCCCGAACACCACGAAGTCGATCACGTTGCCGTCGGTGTTGCCGATGGTGACGCCCAGCACCGCCATCACGGTAAAGCCCAGACCGGTTAACACGGCGTGAATCAGATACAGCACCGGCGCAACGAACAGGAACAGGAATTCGATTGGCTCAGTGGTACCGCCCACGACGCAGGCAATCACGCCGGAGATCAGCAGCCCTTTAATTTTATGACGATTTTCCGGGCGTGCACAGTGGTACATCGCCAGCGCGGCGCCGGGCAGGCCGCCGAGGAAGGCCGGCATTTTACCCTGAGAGAGGAAGCGGGTTGCGCTTTCGGAGAAGCCGTGGGTGGTTGGGCAGCTTAGCTGCGCCTGGAAGATGGTCAGCGCACCGCTTACATCGTGACCGCACACCTCCATGGTACCGCCTGCTTCGGTGAAGCGGATCAGGGCCACCAGGATATGCTGCAGGCCAAACGGCAGCAGCAGGCGCTCGCCGGTACCGAAGATCATCGGCCCAAAATCTCCCGCGCCGTTAATGATGCGGCCAATACCATTGATGCCCATCGCGAAGACCGGCCAGATCAGCGGAATAATCAAACCAAACAGGCCCATCACGACCAGCGTCACAATCGGCACAAAGCGGGTGCCGCCGAAGAAGGCCAGGGCATCCGGCAGACGAATATTGTGGAAGCGCTCGTGCAGCATCCAGATAATCACCCCGGCGATCACCGCCCCGAGGATCCCGGTATCAATAGACTGAATGCCGATTACGCTCTGAATGTTGTTGGCTTTCAGCACGGCAGCGTCGGTGGTAGGCAGAATGCCTTTTGCGGTCAGCCAGAAGTTGACGGCAAGGTTCATTACCGCGTAACCCACAAACCCGGCAAACGCCGCGACGCCTTTGTTCTCGCGCGCCAGGCCCAGCGGGATAGCGATACAGAACATGACGGGCAGGAAACTGAAGGCGAAGGAGCCGACTTTACTCATCCAGATAAAGATCGCCTGCAGCACGGGCGCGCCGAGGAACGGGATCAGCGTAATGACGTCTTTGCTGCTTAGCGAGCTGCCGATCCCGAGCATGATCCCGCAGAACGAGAGGAGTGCCACGGGCAGCATGAAGGTTTTACCCAGTTGCTGGAAAAATTCCCACAGCGATATTTTTTGTGCTGCTTTCGCCGTCATAAAACGACTCCTTTATTGTTAAAATCAGTTTATCTGCCTCAATGCTGCGAGAAGATAAAACGTTTTATCAAAGTTTAGTGCGCGCTAAATCACATTCTCAGGCTTTGACTGGTAGTATAAAGATAACGTATTGATAAAACGTTTTACCGATCTCATTTCAGGGAGTCACGCCGACACATGGCTGTAGCGAAAAAAATCACCATCAACGATGTCGCGCTGGCGGCGGGCGTTTCCGTCAGCACCGTTTCTCTGGTGCTGAGCGGGAAAGGGCGTATCTCGCCCGCAACCGGTCAGCGGGTTAACGAGGCGGTTGAGCAGCTGGGCTTTGTGCGTAATCGCCAGGCGTCGGCGCTGCGCGGCGGGCAAAGCGGGGTGATTGGCCTGATTGTCCGTGACCTGACGTCACCGTTCTATGCGGAGCTGACCGCAGGGTTAACCGAAGCGCTTGAAGCGCAGGGGCGAATGGTATTTCTGCTGCACGGCGGGCGCGAGGCCGAACAACTTCTCTCCCGGCTCGATATGCTGCTAAACCAGGGGGTGGACGGGGTGATCGTCGCCGGGGCGTCGGGCGTGGGCAGCGAGCTGTGCGAGCGAGCCGCCGAAAAAGGCGTACCGCTGGTGTTTGCTTCACGCGCCAGCTACCTCGACGAGGCCGATACGCTGCGACCGGATAACATGCAGGCCGCGCAAATGTTGACCGAGCATCTTATTCGTCGCGGGCATCAGCGCATCGCCTGGCTGGGCGGGAAAAGCTCATCCCTGACGCGCGCCGAGCGGGTAGGCGGATACTGCGCGACGCTGATTAAATACGGCCTGCCGTTCCACAGCGAATGGGTCGTGGAGTGTGAATCCAGCCAGAAGAAAGCGGCGGAAGCGATAGGCGCGCTGCTGCGAAGCAGCCCGACGATCAGCGCCGTGATTTGCTATAACGATGTGATTGCCATGGGCGCCTGGTTTGGCCTGATCCGCGCCGGACGCCAGAGCGGCGAGGGCGGGGTGGAAACCTTCTTCGGCCACCAGGTGGCATTGGGGGCGTTCGCCGACGTCGGTGAAAACGCGCTCGACGACCTGCCGATCGTCTGGGCCACCACCCCCGCGCGGGAGATGGGCTACACGCTGGCGGACAGGATCATGCAGCGCATCGACAATACGGATGTCCAGGCCGGGCACCAGATTGTGGCGGCGCGACTGGTGACGGTGAAATAATCTCCGCTGCACATCGCCCGGCGGCGCTGCGCTTGCACGGGCCTACAAGGTCGATCGTAGGCCGGGTAAGGCGCAGCCGCCACCTGGCAATAAAAAAAACCCTCATGCGAGGGGTTTTGTTGTTTACTGCTGCGGCGCTGCCGGTTCGGCTGGCGCTGCGGGTTCAGCCGGCTCCGGCATCCCCAAGGTCGGCATACCAAACATCCCGACGAAGTCTTCCAGCGGCATTTTATCGCCGTTGAGCGTCACCTGGCCGTTGGCATACTGCAGGCTGGTGGAAATCGTGTTGTTGTCCACCTTGGTGATGCGGAACATCTGGCCCATCGCCGCCAGGCCTTTCACCTGCTGATTTGCCAGCTTGCCGGCGTCTTCATCACCGTAGCCTTCCAGTTTCGCAATCTGGGTCATAAACTCGGTCGCCATATCCATCGGGATGGTCAGCTTGCTGTCGAGCGACTTCACGCTGCGATCCACTTCCTGCGCCAGCGTCTGAGGTTCGCCCGTTGCGGTTGCCGGATCTTTCAGGAACAGAGACAGGTTAAAGCTGGTTTCGCCTTTGCTGTTCTTCCAGCTCAGCGGCGCAACGGTTACCACCGGCTCGCCCTTCAGCAGAATAGGCAGGTTGTTGAACAGCACCGCCATGGCCTGCTGCTGGTATACCTCCGGGTTCTGCTGCAGCGCGGCATCGGTCAGCAGCGCCTGGCTCTCTTTGCTGTATTTCTGGCTAAATTCGTGCCACGCCTGGCCGTCGATATTGCCGATCTTCAGCGAAAGTTTGCCGGTACCCAGATCCTGATTTTGCACCTTCAGGCTCTTCAGGGTGTAGTCCAGCTGCGTGTTGATGCTCTTGCCGTCTTTGGAAACGTCAGATGTGCCGTTGATATCCATGCCTTCCAGCACGGCCATCTCTTTGCCTTCAACCGCAATGGCAACCTTGTCGAGAGAAAGCTTCTGGTCGCCGATGCGCTCTTTGAAATCGGTCATTCGGCTATTGCCGTCGGCTTTCAGGCTGTTGAAGGTGAGCTGAACTTTTTGGTTATATTCGTTCACGGCATTGACCAGGCCACTTTCCGCTTCACCCGTCAGGGAGAACACGTTCCCCTCGCGGTCAGCGTCAAGCTTGAAGTGACCGCCGCTAAAGGCGACTTTCTCATTCTCTTTCTCGTAGTTCAGCGCTTTCAGAGCGATATCGGAACTGGTGTCACCGGCATAGCTGATGCGGGTGTCGATCTCGAAAGGTGATTCATTCTTCGCCAGGTCAAACAGCGGTTTGGTCAGGTCGTTGTTCACCAGTACGGTGTGAACGGACGCCATCGATGGGATCAGGTTAAATGACTTTAACTGTGCCAGAGGGAATGGACCGTGGCTCACCACTTCGTCCAGCACCACGCTCTGACCCGGTTTCAGCCAGCCGTTTTGATTACTTGCCGCCGGCTTCACCACCACCTGCATATGGCTGGTGAACACGCCGCGCTGATAATTCTGGTAGCTCAGCTCAACACCCGCTTCCGGCGCGCTGCGCTTAAGCTCTCCGTTCGCCTGCGCCACCATTTCTGCCAGACGGCCTTCCAGCTGCTTACCGGTAAACCAGGAGGCACCCGTCCAGACCACGCCTAACGCTACAATCACTCCAAC
Organism: Enterobacter genomosp. O; assembly: GCF_001022965.1. Lineage (GTDB taxonomy): Bacteria > Pseudomonadota > Gammaproteobacteria > Enterobacterales > Enterobacteriaceae > Enterobacter > Enterobacter cloacae_L. The sequence goes on along the minus strand of NZ_LECZ01000027.1, from coordinate 732,408 downwards.
CGCTACGACCGATTTTTTCATTGCGACTATCCCTAAAATGAAACCAGGCGGTAAAAACCGCCCGGAGATTTAAAGCCTTAAACTAGCTTAGCAAGAGTTGTTAAAAAATTCAGTAAGTGCTTATAGCTTATTAAAAACGCGCGCCAGACGACCGGTGCCGCTCACGTTAACCGGCGACTCGTTCGCTGCAACAAAAGCCGACTCGCCCGGTTTGAGCACCAGACGCTCGCTACCTTTATGCAGAGTCGCTTCGCCCTCCACGCAGAACAGAATTGCCGCGCTCTCCTGTGCGATGGTCGTTTCTGTCTGGCTCAGGTCATGCAGTGAGAAGGCAAAATCCTCAACCGGGATCGGGAAGTCCAGCTCTGCGCCGTTTTTGACCGGCTGAGTCAGCAGCTCTGCGGCAGGTTTCGCCACGAACTTCACGTTGGCAACCAGCTCAGGGATGTCGATGTATTTCGGCGTCAGGCCCGCGCGCAGCACGTTATCGGAGTTGGCCATCACCTCCAGCGCCACGCCCTGCAGGTAGGCGTGCGGGGTTTCTGCGAACAGGAACATCGCTTCGCCCGGGTTCAGCTTCACCACGTTCAGCAGCAGAGGGGAGAACAGGCCGCTGTCGTCCGGGTAGAACTCAGAAATCAGGCGGATGGTATCCCAGGGCTCACCTTGCTGCGTGTTCAGCGCCGCTTTCAGCACCGCCAGCGCGTGGGATTTCTCTTCACCCTGCATGTTAAGCAGGCTGGCAAACAGCTGGCTCAGGCTTTCAGCATTGACGTTTTCGAGGAAGTGGGCGATAGCCTTGTTCGCGCCGGCAACCGGCTGCAGCAGAGAAACGATCTCTGAAAATTCGCGGAACGCGTTCATCGCCAGGAATGGGGTCAGCGCAAAAACAAGCTCCGGCTTATGGTTAGGATCTTTGTAGTTACGCTCGGCGGCGTCTAACGGAATACCCGCCGCGTTCTCTTTCGCAAAGCCAATTTCAGAGGCTTTCTTGTTCGGGTGAACCTGGATGGAGAGCGGCTGGTCGGCGCACAGCACTTTAAACAGGAACGGCAGTTCGCCGAAGCGCTGAGCAACCTTGTCGCCCAGCAGCGCGGTTTTATCGGCGTCGATCGCATCGCGCAGGCTGCGTACCTGGCCGCTGGCGTCTTCAACTTTTGAGCTGCTCTTCGGGTGCGCACCCATCCACAGCTCTGCCATCGGCAGATTGTCCGGGTTCGCGATACCGTAGAGATCCGTTAACGCAGTTTTACTTCCCCAGGCGTAGTTTTGCACCGAGTTAATGAGTTTTTGCATTATCAAGCCCTGATTCAATTAAGGAATTCACTCCGGGTATTAAAGCAATAAACCACATGGAAGTAACCTGTGGATGTAAAAAGTCGTACTAGTCTCAGTTTTTGTTAAAAAATTGTGTAGGATAAGCTGACTCGCTTTTAAGCCGGGCAGCGGAACATCTGCCCTGAATAAACAGACCGAAGCAGTAAGTGAGAGAACAATGTCGAATAAACCCTTCCATTATCAGGATCCTTTCCCGCTTAGTAAGGATCGGACCGAGTATTACCTGTTAACCCGCGATCACGTCTCCGTTTCTGAGTTTGAAGGACAAGAGATCCTCAAGGTGGATCCGCAGGCCCTGACGCTGCTGGCGCAGCACGCTTTCCACGACGCTTCGTTTATGCTCCGTCCTGCGCATCAGCAGCAGGTTGCCGATATTCTGAGCGACCCGCAGGCCAGCGAAAACGATAAATACGTTGCTCTGCAGTTCCTGCGAAACTCCGATATCGCGGCAAAAGGCATTCTGCCGACCTGTCAGGATACCGGCACGGCGATCATCGTCGGTAAAAAAGGCCAGCGCGTCTGGACCGGCGGCGGTGATGAAGCGGCGCTGGCGCACGGCGTTTACAACACCTACATCGAAGACAACCTGCGCTATTCGCAAAACGCGGCGCTGGATATGTATAAAGAGGTCAACACCGGCACCAACCTGCCTGCGCAGATCGATCTCTACAGCGTGGACGGTGACGAGTACAAATTCCTCTGTATCGCCAAAGGCGGCGGTTCAGCCAACAAAACCTATCTCTACCAGGAAACCAAAGCGCTGCTCACCCCGGGCAAGCTGAAGAACTACCTGGTTGAGAAAATGCGCACGCTCGGCACCGCGGCGTGCCCGCCGTACCATATCGCCTTTGTAATCGGCGGTACGTCGGCGGAAAGCACGCTGAAAACCGTGAAGCTGGCCTCAACCAAATACTACGACGGTCTGCCAACCGAAGGTAACGAGCACGGCCAGGCGTTCCGCGACGTTCAGCTTGAGCAGGAGCTGCTGGAAGAAGCGCGCAATCTGGGCCTCGGCGCGCAGTTTGGCGGCAAATACTTTGCCCACGACGTGCGCGTGATCCGTTTGCCGCGTCACGGCGCATCCTGCCCGGTTGGGATGGGCGTCTCCTGCTCTGCGGATCGCAACATCAAGGCGAAGATCAACCGCGAAGGCGTGTGGATCGAAAAGCTGGAAAACAACCCGGGCAAATACATCCCGGAAGAGCTTCGTAAAGCGGGCGAGGGTGAAGCGGTTCGCGTTGACCTCAACCGTCCGATGAAAGAGATCCTGGCGCAGCTTTCGCAGTATCCGGTCTCGACCCGCCTCTCCCTGAACGGCACGATTATCGTGGGCCGCGACATTGCGCACGCGAAGCTGAAAGAGCGTCTGGACAACGGCGAAGGGCTGCCGCAGTACATTAAAGATCACCCGATCTACTACGCGGGCCCGGCGAAAACGCCTGAAGGCTATGCCTCTGGTTCGTTAGGCCCCACCACGGCTGGCCGTATGGACTCGTACGTTGACCAGCTGCAGGCCAACGGCGGCAGCATGATCATGCTGGCGAAAGGCAACCGTAGCCAGCAGGTGACGGACGCCTGCCACAAGCACGGCGGCTTCTACCTCGGCAGCATCGGCGGCCCGGCTGCGGTCCTGGCGCAGGGCAGCATCAAGAGCCTTGAGTGCGTGGAATACCCGGAACTGGGTATGGAAGCAATCTGGAAAATTGAAGTGGAAGATTTCCCGGCGTTTATCCTGGTGGATGACAAAGGTAACGACTTCTTCAAACAGATCCAGTCCTCTCAGTGTTCGGCCTGTGTGAAGTAAGTTAAACAGCCGGGTGGCGGCTGCGCCTTACCCGGCCTACGTGTTCGGTAGGTCGGGTAAGCGTCAGCACCACCCGACACCAAAAAGAGCGCACAAAGCGCCATAACGTTTCTCAGAAGTCATCAATACTTATCCCTTAAGCATGTGAGCAATCCCGACAGTGTTATCAAGGAGAAAGTAATGACAACGGTACGCCATGAGAAAGACTCTATGGGCGCAATCGAGGTTCCGGGCGACAAGCTTTGGGGCGCGCAAACCCAGCGTTCGCTGGAACATTTCCGTATTTCGACCGAAAAAATGCCCGTCTCGCTGATCCAGGCGCTGGCGCTCACCAAACGTGCAGCCGCGAAAGTAAACCAGGATCTTGGCCTGCTGGCGGCAGACAAGGCCACCGCCATCATTAATGCTGCTGACGAAGTGCTGGCGGGCAAGCATCCCGACGAATTCCCCCTCGCCATCTGGCAGACCGGTTCCGGCACTCAAAGCAATATGAACATGAACGAAGTGCTGGCAAACCGGGCCAGCGAGCTGCTGGGCGGCGTGCGCGGCATGGAGCGCAAGGTTCATCCGAACGATGACGTGAACAAAAGCCAGAGCTCTAACGACGTCTTCCCGACGGCGATGCACGTGGCGGCGGTGATCGCTATCCGCGAGCAGCTTATCCCCCAGCTCAACGTGCTCAAATCCACGCTCAACGAGAAGGCGCAGGCCTTCCGCGACATCGTTAAAATTGGCCGTACGCACCTGCAGGATGCCACGCCGCTGACGCTCGGTCAGGAGATTTCCGGCTGGGTGGCAATGCTGGAACATAACCTGAAGCATATTGAGTACAGCCTGCCGCATCTGGCGGAGCTGGCGCTTGGCGGTACGGCGGTCGGTACCGGGTTAAATACCCATCCCGAATACGCGGTGCGCGTGGCTGAGGAGCTTGCAGCCATTACCGGGCAGCCGTTCGTCACCGCACCCAACAAGTTCGAAGCCCTGGCAACCTGCGATGCGCTGGTTCACTCCCACGGTGCCCTGAAGGGGCTGGCGGCCTCGCTGATGAAAATTGCCAACGACGTGCGCTGGCTGGCCTCCGGTCCGCGCTGCGGCATTGGTGAAATTAGCATTCCGGAAAACGAGCCGGGCAGCTCTATCATGCCGGGTAAGGTTAACCCAACCCAGTGCGAAGCCATGACCATGCTCTGCTGTCAGGTAATGGGCAACGACGTGGCCGTCAATATGGGCGGGGCATCCGGTAACTTCGAGCTGAACGTCTATCGCCCGATGGTGATCCACAACGTTCTGCAATCCATTCGTCTGCTGGCGGACGGGATGGAGAGCTTTAACGAGCACTGCGCGGTGGGCATTGAACCAAACCGCGAGCGCATCAGCCAGTTGTTGAATGAATCATTAATGCTGGTGACCGCACTCAATACCCATATCGGCTATGACAAGGCCGCCGAGATCGCCAAGAAAGCGCATAAAGAGGGGCTGACGCTGAAAGCCTCGGCCCTGGCGCTGGGCTATCTGACGGAGGCGGAATTTGACGCCTGGGTACGCCCGGAAGCGATGGTCGGCAGTCTGAAATAATCATCCCGCCACGTACAGGTGCAGCCGCGGAATAATCAGCTGTAGCGGTTGCGCCTGAGGTCTATAACGGTGCTGAACATTTTCAGCATCGTAATTCAACAGCTCGCCAATATCCGGCACGATGGCTCCCTTATCGGCATCATAAAGCGCAATCAGCGGCGTTGGGCAGGCATACTGCACCTGCTTTTGCTGCCCGGAATACCAGACGCGGGCGATAGGTTGAACCTTCACCGGACGCTTGATCTTGAGGCGCGTGTCCGCCGGTAGCGAGGCGATGCTGTGATACTCCTGCTCCAGACGCTCAATCCACTGCTCGCGAGACCAGGGGGCAACCGTACGCGGTGCTTTCAGGCTTTTCTCAAGCTGCTCCAGAACCTCATCCCGGGTGAAGTTTTTAATGATGTGCTTGTTCGCCCAGCCGAAGCGCAGCGTGGCAGGGTGACGCAGTACCGTCAGCGTGCGGTAGGCATTGAGGGTAATCAGCCCCGGAAGCTGGCGGTGAACCCACTCAAACCGGGCGGCAGGGGGCAGGCCCGACTCTTCGGTGACGATCTTTTCAAACGTCGCTTTCAGGGCGTTGATATGGGCAATCTGGGTTTCCAGCGCTTCGCGCGCTGCGGCATCGGTTTGCAGACAGATCACGCCTGGCAGGCGCACGGCCGCCTTGCTGCTGCGCTGTTCTGACTGCTGCTGGATAAAGAGATGGCGATAGTGTTTCATCGCAAGCTCTAGTGCGGCGCTGCCGATATGCTGTTTCACCTCGATAGTATCCAGCGGATCGTGCTCGGCCCCTTTGGCCACGTCGGGCAGAGTAAAGACGCGCGCGGCCAGCAGGCGGCAGGTCTGCAAACGTTCGGTCAGGGTAAGTAGCTCGTGCTCTATTTCGCGAAAGGTGCTGTTCAGCCTTTCGATGAGATCGTAGGTTGCCATAAACACTCTCATTAGTTACAACATACTTATCATATAGCACAGCACGCCGGGTCAGGCCAGCGTGCGGTTTAGGTCAGGCAGGAACGGGAAGGGCGATGTTATGGTATACCGGCCAGCTAAAGCAGAAGCGCGCGCCGCCAAGCTCGCTCTCTTCACAATGCACCGTGCCGCCCATTGCCTGCGCGATAGAGTAGACAATCGCCAGCCCCAGGCCACATCCTCCGGTGGCGCGGTCGCGGCTCGGGTCGAGGCGGACAAACGGCTCGAACACGGTTTCGCGTGCTTCCGGGGCAATCCCCGGTCCGTCATCCTCAACCGTCAGGCTGGCCTGGTTGCCCTGCAAATCCAGGCCAATCTGGAGAGTACTTTCGCTGTAGCGCATGGCGTTGTTGATCAGATTATCCAGCACCCGCTCCATCAGGCGCATATCGAGCGCGCCGTAATCACCCGGCGTGACGCGGGTCAACAGCGTGCGCTGCGGGTTCACGCTCTGGACATCATCAATGTGGGTTTGCAGCCAGTCAGGCAGGTCCGGCGTGCTGAGGTTAAGTTCGTTCTGCGGACGGTCGAGACGCGCGTAGGTCAGCAGCTCCTCTATCAGCGCTTCAAGCTGACCAATATCGCGGTTAAGGGCCTGAGACTCCGCTTCCGTCAGATTCTCGCTCATCTCCAGACGATAGCGCAGGCGAACCAGCGGGGTGCGCAGCTCGTGCGCAATCCCGTCAATGAGTTGCTTCTTGCTGGCGATAAGGGCATTGATATTATCGGCCATCTGGTTAAAGGCCACGCCCAGACGTTCGAAGCTGGATCCGCTGTCGAAGTGAATACGCTCGGTAAAATGCCCCTCACCAAAACGCTGCGCGGCGGATTCGAGTTTCAGCATGTCCTGCCAGTGCGGACGCATCCAGATAAAGACCGGAAACGCGAGCGAAATGGCGATAAAAGCCATCAGCGCCATGTCTAGCAGACGCATCTGATGCAGATAATAGAGATAAGGCACCGGCCCGACGGCCAGCACGTAGTGGCTGCGCGGAATACGCTGGATAAAGGTATATTTCTCATCCAGCGCGATGATGTCCCCATCGCGCAGACGCTGCATGGCGGGCGGATCCAGAACGAAATCTTTCAACGGCTCGATGCGTAAATCGAACGACAGGTTCAGATCCAGCTCTTTCAGGGTTTTAGCCCAGTCGTGGGGGGGGATCTCTCTCAGCTCGCTGCGCATCAGATACAGCGAGCTTTTCATCAGGTCATCCAGAGACTGCCTGCCCGCACGTTCAGCGGTAAATTTATACACCAGCCCGACCAGCATGGTCATGACCAGGAAGCAGACAAACAGCAAAAGATAAAACTGCACAAACAGCTTTTTCATTGGATCTCACCGAAAAAACGCTATATGCAGAATATACATGAAAAGCCTTCGCGTTTTTCATGTCTGTGGAGCGTCTTACATGGCTTTCGCGCTGTTTTTTACCTTGGCGATGAGTTTTTCAGTTACGGCTAGGCCTTCCGCAATGTGCATATCAATCACATCGGTCCCGAATTCGTTAATTAAATCCAGGAGAATTTCGTAAGACTGGATGAGTTCAAGGAGATCAAAGAGCGCTTTTTGGTCGGGGCGCGAGGGAGAAGGATGGTTAAGCGCGGCCTGATTAACAATCCACTCAAGATTGGTTTTGATGGCTTCTACGTGACTGTAGCTATACATATTTCATGGGCTTAAATCCTCATTTCAAGATTTATGGGAGAGATGTCGTGAAAGCTTCACGGCGAAAATGAGTAAAACGGTCGCAAGAGCGTGGCGAGCTGAAGAAAGGAGAGCCGAGAAGGTAATTATGGAATAGTTCGCGGGCTTAGCAAGTTAATTGTTGCGCAAACGTAAAAATAAACGCGCGAAAGAAGGGCATTATCGCGTAATACCTTCTTTTCGCGCAGGTTATCTTAAAGGGGGACGCGATCAGGTTTCCCAGGCGTGCGGGGCGAACAGATAGCCCTTGTTACGCACGGTTTTGATACGGTAGGGCTCGGTGGCGTTATCCTGCAGTTTTTTGCGCAGTCGCGAAATCGCAACGTCCACGCTGCGGTCCATTCCGTCATAGCTTACGCCACGCAGGTTCTTCAGCAGCGCGTCACGGTCCATAATTTGCCCGGCATGCGTTGCCAATTCCCACAGCAGGTCAAAGTCTGCGGTGGAGAGGGCGATAAGCTCGCCGGAAAGCAGAACCTGACGGTTGATCGGGTCAATCGACAGCGTCCCAAAACACATCGCTTTGTGCGGCGTCAGAGACGGCGCGGGCGCTTCGCGCTCGATGCTGGCGTGCTGGCGTAAGTGGAGGCGCAGGCGGGCAAGCAGGACGGCAGGCGGTGTGGTTTTAAGAATGTAGTCATTGGCACCCATCTCCAGCGACAGAATATGGTTCATATCGCTGTCCAGCGAAGTGAGGAGCACGATAGGACCGTCCCAGCGGGCGCGCAGGTCGCGGCAGAGCGTCATGCCGTCTTTTCCAGGCAACATGATATCCAGCAAAACCAGATCCGGGTTTTCACGGACGACCACCTCTTCGGCACGATCGCCGCGAGGTTCAACAATGACGTCCATATCATGTTTACCTAGATAGGCCGCGATCAATTGCCCGACTTCGGGTTCGTCTTCAACATAAACAATCTTATTCATACAACGTCTGTTTTCGTGAAAAAAGCCAACATACACCGCGGAACCTTAACCTTCCATTAATCTTTCAAAATTAACGCCGGTTACGTTATTCTGGCTCATATTGTTATTTGATTGTTATAGGAAAAAGTATGGGGCTGGCGATCAAAGCCGCGCTGGGTGCGCTGGTGGTGTTACTGATTGGCGTTCTGGCAAAAACGAAAAATTACTATATTGCCGGGCTAATCCCACTCTTCCCGACCTTTGCGCTTATCGCCCACTATATTGTGGCGTCTGAGCGCGGTACGGAAGCGTTACGCACGACCATCGTGTTTGGCATGTGGTCTATCATCCCTTATTTTCTTTATCTGCTTTCGCTGTGGTATTTCACCGGTTTTCTGCGTCTTCCCCTGGCGCTGAGCGGGGCGGTGGTCTGCTGGGGACTCAGCGCCTGGGTGTTAATTTTCTTCTGGAGCCGCTTTCACTAGCGCAGCGGTCGGCCTCCGTCCACGGCAAACGTTCTGCCGGTGACGTAGCAGCTGGTGAGCAGGTAATCCACGAGGTCGATTACCTCTTTCTCGCCCGGGGCAATTTTCATGAGCGACTTATTCAGCGCCTGCTGGCGATACTCCGCATCATCGTTTTCGTTAAACAAAATCATCGCCGGGGCGATGGCGTTCACCTTCACCTCCGGCGCGAGCTTGCGGGCAAACGAGCGCGTCATGTTATCCAGCGCGGCTTTACTGGCCGCATAGGCGATGTGCTTGTCGCTCCCGCGCTCCACGACATAATCGGTGAAGTGGATGATATCCCCCGCTGCATGCCCATGGCCGCGCAGCAGATCCTGCAGCGCGTGGTTAAGCAGATAAGGCGCATTAACGTGAATCTGCAGCATGGCGGAGAGCGTTTCGCTGAGTGAGGTACCGGGTTTCTCGGCCCGCCAGGCGCTGGCGTTATGGATCACGGCGCGCAGCCCCGGCGTGGTGGATTTCACCTTTTCCGCAAAGGCCAGAATGCCGTCATCGGTCGAAAAATCAGCCTGAATGCAAACCGCCCCGGCTTTGCGCAACCCTTCAATTGACGGATATTCCGTACGGTAGCTGACAATAACCGGATGACGAAGGTTGAGAAAATGATGGGCGAGGGCGAGGCCGATACGACGGCCTCCACCGGTGATCAGTATTGGGCGAAGCTGTGCATTTCCCATCGTATTCTCCTTTGCAGTTCAACAATGGGAAAAGCGATGCTATCCCATTAACATCCAGGTTGCCGGTACGGCAGCAACCAGTAACATTCCAATTAATGCCATTTCACGGCGTTTCAGCGCGTTCTCCAGCTGATGCGTGCGGCGGGCGTAGATAAACACCAGCAGACCCGGGGCATACAACACCACCGACAGCAGCAGATGCATAGGACCGGAAGCATACAACAACCACAGGCCGTAAATACAGGCTCCGACACCCACGACATAATGCGCCGGGCGTGTGGCAATTTTTAACAAATACGCACCCACTAAGAAATAGGGTACCAGAATCATTTCCGAGGCGATGGTCAGCAGGGTGTTATAGTCTGAACCTGTGAGCCAGATCAGCACCAGACAAACCTGAACGCTGATGTTGGTCAGCCAGAGTGAGGCAGACGGCGCACTGTTTTTGTTTTGACGGGCAAACAGGCGCGGAAACGCTTTGTGCGTTGAGGCCAGGAACGGCACTTCAGCCGCCATAATGGTCCAGCTCAGGTAAGCCCCGCAAACGGAGACGATCAGCCCCGCAGCAATCACCACATCGCCCCAGGGACCGAGCATTTTCACCATCAGCCCTGCCATTGACGGGTTACGCATTTCAGCCAGTTCAGGACGCGCTACCACGCCCAGCGACAGCAGCGTCACCAGCAGATACACGCCCAGCGCAGCAAGCACGGCCAGCAGCGTGGCGCGGCCGACATCACGTTTATTTCGAGCCCGGGCAGAAACCACGACGGCCCCTTCAACGCCGATAAACACCCACAGGGTTATCAGCATCGTGTTTTTCACCTGCTCCCAGACAGGGACGCCCAGCGCCATGCCGCTGAAATCGAGCGTAAACACGTCGAGACGGAACGCTATAAAGGCCAGAACGATGAACAGGCCAAGCGGAACCAGCTTCGCGAGGGTCGCCACCAGGTTAATGCTGGCGGCCGTTTGCACGCCGCGCAGCACCAGCCAGTGGACGAACCACAGTAATACCGAGGCGCCCACAATAGACTGCCAGGTATTCCCGTCGCCAAAGAAGCGCAGCTCAGGCGTATCGGTAAAGAAGCTGAGCGCCGAGAAGACGATCACCAGATAGGAGACGTTGGCGATAACGGCACACAGCCAGTACCCCCACGCGGAACAGAAGCCAATCAGCTCGCCAAAACCTTCACGTGCATAGGTAAATATGCCGCCGTCCAGATCCGGGCGAATGCGGGTGAGCAGCAGCATGGCGAAGGCCAGCAGCAATATCCCAACCCCCGTAATGCCCCAGCCAATGAGCAGCGCGGCAGGGCTTGCAACGGCCGCCATGTTCTGCGGCAAACTGAATACGCCCGCACCCAGCATTGAGCTTAAAACGAGTGCAGTCAGAGCACTCAGGCCAAGTTTCTTTTCCATTGGCTTCCTGTTATGAAAGGTCCAAATCCAGAATAATTATTTCGCACAGGCGCATAAAAATGGTGGATCACACTAAGGCGCGGGATTTTACGGAGTGTAACGAAAGCATGCAATGACATGGTACAGAAATTCAAAAAAAGTAACAAAAAAGGCGGCATTGCGCCGCCTTTCGTAAACGATTTTGTTACTTGTACAGATCGGCGCTGATGGTCACGTTGTTACCACGTTCCTGCCACTGGCGGGTGATGTGGTAATACTTCGCCCCTTTCTTCGCCGCACGCTTCGCGACCTGATAGGAGACTTCCGTCATGTTGCCGTAGTTGCCGGTAAACTTGATGCTGTCGAACGGCACCATCTGCGCAGCAGTGGCTTTGTTCAGCTCTTCAATTTTGGTGCCGTCTGGCAGAGTAACGGAATAACGGCCGCCTTTCGTGGATTGCGTTTCAAAGAAACGGCCCACTTCAGCGCTTGGTGCAGCAGAAGTTGCTACGCCTGGAATTTCCACTTTCTTCGCTTCTTCGCCGCCTTTCGCTATCGCTGCGCGACCGGCTTCTGAATCAGCCGGAATGGCATCCGGGCTCTGCAGAACACGTTTTTTCGCATCCTTTTTATAGATGAACGCGGTAATACGCTGGTTGCCACCCTGGTTAGCATCGACCTGACGCACGATGTAGAAAGCGTATGCATCTTTCTCTTTCGCGGCTTTGGTGATGGCATCGTTCACTTCAGGCTGGCTGCGATAGAAGCCCTGAACGGTGACAGTGTCGTAAGGTTCCAGCTCAATCGCCTGATCTTTCGGCAGCTCAACCACGCCGTTGATCACGCGGTTTTTCGGTGCGTCAGCTTTTGGCGCATTGTCTTTGAACAGCGCAATGGTCACGCGCTGGTTACCGCTGTTGCCGTAATCAGACTGGTCCACAACGTAAAACGAGGCCGCCCCGTTTTTATCAGCGGCTTTTGATGCAGCGGCGACGGCATCGCCAATAGAATTATAACGACCCACAATGACCGTATGGTCAAAAGGTTTTAACGCTGCCGCTTGCTCCGGCGTTAACTCTGTTGCGGCATTCGCAGACAGGGCGGTCGCGGAAAGAAGTGCGGACGCCAGGAGTGTGTTCTTAAGCTTCATAAAAATAATCCTTCGCCTTGCGCAAACCATGTACTGGTATTGTTGTTAATTTGAGACGGTCCCGATTATTGCATTTAAAACCCGTCGCTGTCTGCGCCATTTTTCACAGCCTGTGCTCACTCAATCACCGAATTCGATAACATTTAGTGATATGTTGAAAAAACGGGCGTTTGACAAGTAAAACTGATAAAGCATATGACTTTTACAAGTTAATTTAATGTTAATAACTTGTTCTCTCATGGCGCTATATCATGTTTTTACCGCTTCGCTTGCGCGATTTATCGGTTCCGGCGATGAATTTAAGGTAAATATCACTGTCAGTGACGCCGATCGCTTATTTTTCACAGATAAAGTAAGAAATAGTGTTTTCTGGCGGTAGATCGCGGGCGCTATTTTCAGTAGGTTATAGACAGTTTGTTACTGTTTTATTTTCCGGGGTTAATCATATCTCGTCGCTCGCGCGACGGTGAAAATTGATACAAACCGCGGGCATTTATCGATAAACCATCATCAAAAACCGATGGAAGGGAAAACTATGCGTATTGGGGTACCAAAAGAACGGTTAGCCAATGAAACCCGCGTAGCGGCAACACCGAAAACGGTGGAGCAACTGCTAAAACTGGGTTTTACCGTCGCGGTTGAAAGCGGCGCGGGCAAGCTGGCGAGTTTCGATGACGAGGCCTTTATCCAGGCTGGCGCGGAAGTGGTGGACGGTGCTGACGTCTGGCAGTCGCCGGTTATTCTGAAGGTAAACGCACCGGAAGAGAGTGAGATTGCGCTGCTGAATCCGGGGACAACGCTGGTGAGCTTTATCTGGCCTGCGCAAAATCCTGAGCTGATGGAAAAGCTGGCGGCCCGCGGCGTGACGGTGATGGCGATGGACTCCGTGCCGCGTATTTCGCGCGCGCAGTCGCTGGATGCCTTAAGCTCCATGGCAAACATTGCTGGCTATCGCGCCATTGTGGAAGCTGCCCACGAGTTTGGTCGCTTCTTTACCGGTCAAATCACGGCTGCGGGTAAAGTTCCGCCGGCAAAAGTGATGGTGATTGGTGCGGGCGTGGCGGGTCTGGCCGCCATCGGTGCGGCAAATAGCCTGGGTGCTATCGTGCGCGCCTTTGACACCCGTCCGGAAGTGAAGGAACAGGTCCAGAGTATGGGCGCCGAATTCCTTGAGCTGGACTTTAAGGAAGAAGCCGGCAGCGGCGACGGTTACGCGAAGGTGATGTCCGAAGCGTTCATCAAAGCCGAAATGGCACTCTTCGCCGCCCAGGCGAAAGAGGTCGACATTATTGTCACCACCGCGCTGATTCCGGGTAAACCTGCGCCGAAGCTGATCACCCGTGAGATGGTTGATTCCATGCAGCCGGGCAGCGTGATCGTCGACCTGGCCGCGCAAAACGGCGGTAACTGCGAATATACCGTGCCGAATCAGGTGACCACGACCGCTAACGGCGTGAAGGTGATCGGTTATACCGACCTGCCGGGTCGCCTGCCTACGCAGTCTTCTCAGCTGTACGGTACTAACCTCGTCAACCTGCTGAAGCTGCTTTGCAAAGAGAAAGACGGCAACATCACCGTTGATTTTGACGATGTAGTGGTGCGCGGCGTCACCGTGGTCCGTGAAGGTGAAATCACCTGGCCTGCGCCACCTATTCAGGTTTCTGCCCAGCCTCAGGCTGCTCCAAAAGCGGCACCAGAGCCTAAAGAACCCGCCAAACCGGCTTCCCCGTGGCGCAAATACGCGATCATGGCGCTGGTGATTATTCTGTTCGGCTGGCTGGCTGACGTCGCGCCGAAAGAGTTCCTTGGCCACTTTACCGTCTTCGCGCTCTCCTGCGTCGTAGGCTACTACGTGGTGTGGAACGTCTCCCATGCGCTGCATACGCCGCTGATGTCGGTAACCAACGCCATCTCCGGGATCATCGTCGTGGGGGCGTTACTGCAGATTGGTCACGGCGGCTGGATCAGCTTCCTGAGCTTTATCGCGGTGCTGATCGCCAGTATCAATATTTTCGGTGGTTTCACCGTGACTCAGCGCATGCTGAAAATGTTTCGTAAAGGCTAAGGGGTAGCATATGTCTGGAGGATTAGTGACAGCCGCATACATTGTTGCTGCAATCCTGTTTATTTTCAGTCTGGCGGGGCTTTCCAAACACGAAACGTCTCAGCAGGGAAATAACTTTGGTATCGCCGGGATGGCGATTGCGCTGATTGCCACCATCTTCGGGCCGGACACCGGCAACGTAGCGTGGATCCTGGTGGCGATGATCATCGGTGGCGCGATTGGTATTCGCCTGGCAAAACGCGTCGAAATGACCGAGATGCCGGAGCTGGTGGCCATTCTGCACAGCTTCGTGGGTCTGGCCGCGGTGCTGGTGGGCTTCAACAGCTACCTGTACCACACGCCGGGTCTGGAACCGATTCTGGTGAACATTCACCTGACGGAAGTGTTCCTCGGTATCTTCATCGGTGCGGTCACCTTCACCGGCTCCATTGTTGCGTTTGGCAAACTGCGCGGGAAGATCTCCTCTAAACCGCTGATGCTGCCAAACCGTCACAAGCTGAACCTGGCGGCGCTGGTGGTCTCGTTTGTGCTGCTGGTAGTCTTCGTGCGTACCGAAAGCGTGGGCCTGCAGGTACTGGCGTTGCTGGTAATGACCATCATTGCGCTGGCGTTTGGCTGGCACCTGGTGGCGTCCATCGGTGGTGCGGATATGCCGGTGGTCGTCTCAATGCTGAACTCCTACTCCGGTTGGGCGGCAGCGGCGGCGGGCTTTATGCTGAGCAACGACCTGCTGATCGTCACCGGTGCGCTGGTGGGTTCTTCGGGTGCGATTCTGTCTTACATCATGTGTAAGGCGATGAACCGTTCGTTCATCAGCGTAATCGCCGGCGGCTTCGGTACCGACGGGGCTTCTTCCAGCGCGGATGAAGAAGTGGGTGAGCACCGTGAAATTTCTGCGGAAGATACCGCAGACATGCTGAAAAACTCGCACACGGTCATTATCACCCCGGGCTACGGCATGGCGGTAGCGCAGGCGCAGTATCCGGTCGCAGAGATCACAGAGAAGCTGCGCGCGCGCGGGATCAAGGTTCGCTTTGGTATTCATCCGGTGGCAGGGCGTCTGCCTGGCCACATGAACGTGCTGCTGGCGGAAGCGAAAGTGCCGTACGACATCGTGCTCGAAATGGATGAAATCAACGATGATTTCTCTGATACCGACACGGTCCTGGTCATTGGCGCCAACGATACCGTTAACCCTGCTGCACAGGACGATCCGGGTAGCCCAATCGCCGGGATGCCGGTTCTGGAAGTGTGGAAGGCGCAGAACGTGATTGTGTTTAAACGCTCCATGAATACCGGCTATGCCGGGGTACAGAACCCGCTGTTCTTCAAGGAGAACACCCACATGCTGTTTGGCGATGCCAAAGCCAGCGTGGATGCGATTCTGAAAGCGCTGTAAGTTGCGTTGAAACGAAAAAACCGCCGGATCCGGCGGTTTTTTTATTGCCGGGTGGCGCTAACGCTTACCCGGCCTACGGTTTTGTAGGCCCGGCAAGCCTGCGCCGCCGGGCGTTAGAGGTTAATCGTCTTCCGGATCGTCCAGTTCAACCGGCGTCTGGTAATCATCCGGCTTGATAACCAGCAGGTCGCAGCGCAGATGGTCGATCACCTGTTCAGCGGTATTGCCGAGGAACGCGGCAGAAATGCCGGTCCGGCCTATGGTACCCAGCACCACAATCCCGGCCTGCAGATGTTCGGCTAAATCCGGGATCACCTCTTCAGGCAGCCCTTTTTCTACGTGGGTCATTTTCTCATCGATACTGAATTTTTGACGCAGCGCTTTCATGGCCAGCAGGTGCTGACCGCGGATCGCGTCGTTGTACACGCTCGGGTCAAATTCAGGCAGCTCAATGGCGATATTGATCGGGGTGACCGGGTAGGCGCCAACCAGATGCACTTCGGTGTGATTGACCTGGTCAGCAAGCTGGATTGTCTCCTTCACCAGCTTTTCGTTCAGCGAATTGTGATAGTCCTCTTCGCTGGCGAGATTAACCGCCACGACGGCTTTCCCGCCTTCAGGCCACGGCTGGTCTTTCACCATCCAGACCGGGCAGGGGCACTTACGCAGCAGATGCCAGTCGGTCGGGGTGAAGATCACGGATTCCAGCTTGTCGTGCTGGTGCGCCATCTTCAGCAGCAGGTCGTGCCCACCGGCAACGATTTCCTGGATGATGGCTTCGAAAGGTCTGTTGTGCCAGACCACTTTGATATCAATGGGTACGCCCGCTTCCAGGTAATATTTAGCCTGTTCACGGATCCACGCGGTACGCTGGCTGATGACGCCCTGACGCATAGCGGTGCGCTCGTCAGGCGACAGAAGGGTGGTCATCTCATACGAGAAGTCATAGATCGGCAAAAACGCTTTGATTTTGCCACCAATCCGTTGATGCAAATACACAGCACGTCGTAATGCCGGCTGATCGTCCTGGTTAGGATCGATAGCTACCAGCATGTTTTGATACTTGGCCATACAGGTCTCCTTACTACTGTCACCACAGTCTGTAATTAAAAGAGTAACCTATATATCCTGAATGAAACAGAGGGGAGTTTTTGCGAGATCAATAATTCATGAAAAATTATCAGAGGAACAGCACCGTTGCGGTGACCGCGATAAACGCAATAAACAGCAGCACCATCACCGCTATCGCAAAGGTCGTGGAATCCTGAACGTAGGTTTTTTCCTCCCCCTTCATTGGGCCAACAAGCATGATCCAGATGAAGATAAAGGTCACTGAGGCAATCACGACTGAAACGAAAAACAAACTTTCTCTCAATTCATAACCTCAACGAGAACCTTTCGGGTGCTGTGCGGGGACGTGCTGCGGTGAAAATGTCGAATAACGAAGGTGTATATATGCCAGACCAATAAATCATGAAAATTTATCGGTCTGACAGGACACCGTTGGGGCGTTATGCCACGTTGCGGGCATGCCCGGCAAGAACGGCCAGCGCTTCACCGTTTTCGATAGTGATGTATTTACCCTTAACGGCCAGCATTCCGCTTTTCTGGAAACGACCCAGCAGACGGCTGATGGTTTCCACGGTCAGGCCCAGGTAGTTACCGATATCGCCACGCGTCATGGTCAGACGGAACTCACGCGGCGAGAAGCCACGCTCGGCGAAGCGGCGGGAGAGGTTGTAGATAAACGCAGCCAGGCGCTCTTCTGCATTCTTTTTAGAAAGCAGCAGAATCATGTCCTGATCGCCTTTGATCTCACCGCTCATCAGACGCATCATCTGCTGACGCAGGTTAGGCATCTTGCCGGACAGGTCGTCCAGGGTTTCAAACGGGATTTCGCAAACCATAGAGGTTTCGAGTGCCTGAGCAAAGCTCGGGTGGTGGCCCGTACCGATGGCATCAAAGCCTACCAGGTCACCCGCCAGATGGAAGCCGGTGATCTGCTCGTCGCCCTGTTCGGTGATGGTATAGCTCTTGATGGTGCCAGAGCGGATAGCATAGAGCGATTTCAGTTCGTCTCCCGCTTTAAACAGCGTCTGCCCTTTCTGAATAGGCTTTTTGCGCTCGATGATATTATCAAGCTGATCGAGTTCATGCTCATTCAGGGTAAACGGGATACAGAGCTGGCTGATGCTGCAATCCTGGCAATGGATAGCACAACCGCCAGACTGAATGCGTCGTATAATTCGCTTTTCCGGGATCATAGGTTTGCTCAAGCCTTAATTGATATTGGTCAATTTTAACATCTTTTTGGTAAGTACGTAAGCCTGACAAACCCTCAATAAGGACAAGAGACGGCAACGTGTCGCCATCTTCTTGAAATTCCACAGCTTGATTATGGATTTTTAGCCTAACCGGAAGAAAATTAAGCACTAAAAGCCTGGGATCTAGAGCAAGAGATACCCTTCGTGACGCAGTAACCACTCTTTTCGCTGCACCCCACCGGCATAGCCGGTCAGGGTGCCGTTGCGGCCAATTACGCGATGGCAGGGCACTACGATACTGACCGGGTTAGAGCCGTTCGCGGCACCCACTGCGCGTGCGGCGCCTGCGCGACCTAACTGCTCTGCAAGCTGCCCATAATGCATGACCTGTCCGCAGGGAATGGCCCGCAGCGCCTGCCACACTTCGCGCTGAAAAGGCGTGCCTGCCGTAGCGGTTGGCAGGGTGTCAATGATGCTGAGATCGCCCTCGAAGTACGCCGCCAGCTTGTCGCTCAGTCCGCCCGGGTTGGTGGCATGGATACGTTCATACCCCTGGGAGCGGTAGTGAATAGCGAGCAATTCTTCCATGCGGTCGCTGTGCTCTTCCCACTCAACGGCGCGCAGGCAAAACTGCTCGTCGGCGATCACCCACAGCGGCCCAAGCGGCGTCGCAATCTTATCTTCGAGTAATCTCAGCATCCTCATTCCTTTAGTTCAGCCTCGGGTATATTCCCGGCCCAATCGGCAGGCCGACAAGATACCATGTCACCAACATTACCAGCCATACCCCTAAAAAGATAAGCGGGTACGGTAAAACCAGCGAATAGTAGGTACCCAGTTTGGCTTCCGGTTTATAGCGCTGCAGGAAGCCTAAGAACAGCGGAACAAACGGCGAAACCGGCGCCAGCGGAATGACCGAGGAGTCCGCGATGCGGAACAAGATCTGCGCGAAAGCCGGGTGGAAGCCCAGCATCATAAACATCGGCACGAAGATCGGCGCCAGAATCGACCAGATGGCGGAGCCGCTGGCGATAAACATGCACAGCAGCGATGACAGCAGCGCCAGGCCGACAAACGCCGGTACGCCGCTTAGCCCGGCGGCCTCCAGCGCGTCGGTCAGGCCAACGGCCATAAACTTGCCCATGTTGCTCCAGTTAAACATCGCCACAAACTGCGCCAGCGGGAATACCATCACGATAAAGCCCGCCATCTCCTTCATCGGCTCGATCATCAGCTGCGGCAGATCGCCCTGGCGGCGGATTTTGCCGGTGGCGATACCGTAGGCGAGCGAGACGACAAAGAAAAAGAGAATAATCAGCGGCACGATGCCCTGAATAAACGGCGAGGGCAGGACGGTATGTTTTACCGGATCGCGCAATATCCCGTTTCCCGGCACCACCATCAGCGCCACCAGCGCGATAAAGGCCAGCGAAACGACGCCGGCAACGCGCAGGCCGAAGCGCTGCTCTTTGCTCAGGGTTTCCAGCTTTTCATCGCTACGGCCTTCCCATTTACCCAGCCGCGGCTCGATGATTTTATCGGTAATCAGCCCGCCGACAATCGTCAGAACAATGACCGAGCTGGCCATAAAGTACCAGTTGTCGATCACGCTGACGTGCATGGCCGCATCGATGGTTTTCGCCGCCTCCGTGCTGATGCCGGACAGCAGCACGTCGGTAGTAACGATCAGCAGGTTGGCGGTGAATCCGCAGCCCACGCCGGCAATCGCCGACAGCAGGCCCGCCACGGGGTGACGCCCGACGGCGAGGAAGATCAGCGCCCCCATCGGCGGCATGATCACCAGCGCGGCGTCGGAGGATATATGGCTGAAGAAGGCGATAAACAGCACCATATAGCTGGCGTAGCGCGCGCTGACGTGGGAAGCCATCTTCACCATTAATGCGGGCAGCAAGCCCACGCGTTCCGCCAATCCTGCGCCCAGCACCAGCGCCAGAATGGCGCCCAGCGGGGCGAAACCGCTGAAGTTCTTAATCACGTTGGGTAAAAACCAGTGCAGCCCGTCAACGCTGAGCAGGTTTTTCACCGCCACCAGGCTGCCGTCGGCCGGACTGCGCACGCTCACGTCAAAGGCGGAGAGTACGGCGGTGGCGACCATCAAAATCACAATCAGATAGATAAAAAGCAGGAAAGGGTGCGGCACTTTATTGCCGATCCTTTCAACCCAGCCATAGAGCTTACCGGATGGGGAATGCGAAGGTATGGATGACATACTCATGGGCGTTCCTCGGGAGTGTTGTGTTGTTGTGTTGTGTTTTTTTATTTTAAAGGTGACGGTGTCACGCCCTGTGGGATCGGACACGCGTACGGTTTTTCTTGTATGTGTTGTTCAAACTCTTCACGGCATTTTTTCAGCAGCGCTGCGTCCTGCAGCAGATTGAGCGCGGTCGCACCCATCACTTTCCCGGCCAGCAGCATCCCTTTGTGGGCAATGGAGGTACGCCCCTGCGCCACCAGCTGCCAGGTGTGCAGCGGCGTGCCGACGGTAAAGCAGGGGCTGAAGCACTGGGCGACCGGCATTTTCCAGCTGACGTCACCCACGTCCGTGGAGCCCGCCAGCACGTTGTCGGTGATGGCATAGGGGGCGACTTCATCCACCAGCAGCGTCTGCTGATGACGACGAGCAAAGGCTTTCCCCGCGTCGCCACCCGTTGCGGCAATATTTTTGAGGCTGTTTTGCAGATCGTCTGGCGTTAGCGTGGCGCGGATCTCGCGCGCAAAGTCGCGTTCTTCCTCTGTCCAGGCCGGCGTGCCGTAGTGCTGCAGGGCGCGATACATCGCCGCCTCAAGCGTACGGTTCGGCAGGTAGCTGGAGCAGGCTTTGTCAAAGCGGCACTCGACGGTAGTTTCGGTCATCATCGCCGCGCCCTGGGCGATTTTCTCGATACGTTCGTAGATTTGCCGCGCATCGGCCATCTCCGGGGCGCGGATCAGGTACAGCACCTCGGCCTGCGCCTGCACCACGTTGGGCGAAATCCCGCCGGTATCGGTGATGGCGTAATGGACGCGCGCTTTCTCGATGATGTGTTCGTTGAGGAAGTTAGTGCCGGTGGTCATCAGCGTTACGGCATCCAGCGCGCTGCGCCCCAGATGGGGAGAGTTAGCCGCATGTGCCGCCACGCCGTGAAAACGCCACGCGGCCTGAATATTCGCCAGCGTGCTGACGTTAAACATGCCGGCAAAGGCTTCCGGGTGCCAGGTGACGGCGGCATCGACGTCGTCAAACAGGCCTTCGCGCACCATAAAGGTTTTCCCGGAGCCGCCTTCTTCGCCGGGACAGCCGTAAAAGCGTACCGTCCCGCTGCCGCCGTGCTGCTCCAGCCAGCTTTTCACCGCCACAGCCCCCGCAAGTGCCGCGGTGCCTAAGAGATTATGCCCACAGCCGTGGCCGTTTGCCCCCGGCGTGGCGGATTGCGCGGTCGCACAGTGCGCCTGCTGGCTAAGTCCTGCCAGCGCATCGTATTCGCCCAGCAGGGCGATAACCGGTTTCCCGCTGCCGAAGCTGGCGATAAAGGCATTTGGAATGCCGCCTGCCTCACGGGTCAGGGTAAAGCCTTCTGCCTCCAGCTCGCTGGCGAGCCGTTCGGCGGACCAGAACTCTTCAAAGCGGGTTTCAGGATGATCCCAGATCTCGTCGGCAATGTCGGTTAACGTGCGACATCGCGTGTCGATCGCATCGGCAATAAAAGCGTAGTTGTTCTGCATTACACACCTCGCGTCCACGGGAAATTGAGCGCAGTCCGCGCCAGCGTTTCGATGGCGATGGCCATGACCTGCTCATCGAAGTCGAATTTTTCGTTGTGATGTCCGGCGCTCAAATCCGTGCCAAACACCATATAGGAGGCCATGCCGCCGTTCTGCTGCACGCGGGCCATCATCAGCGTGGCGTCTTCGGAGCCTGCTGGCGCCTTCACCTTATTGATGGCGTGAACAACCCCGGAAACCTGGCTCGCCTGTTCGCGCAGATAATCCACCCACGCCGGTGTCGGCGCGCTGGAGGTCGCGGCACCCATCAGGCGCATCTCGGCGCTCACGCCGTAGAGCGCCGCTGCGCCGGTAATGACCGTCTGCGCGCGTTCAAAGACATACTGATTAATCGCTTCGGTTTCGCCGCGCGTTTCAACCTTGATCAGGGCATTGGCGGGCACCACGTTGCGTCCGCTGCCTGCCTGCATCACGCCGACGTTCACCCGGGATGCGCCTTCGCTGTGCGGGGCGATGCTGTGCAGGGCGATGGCGGCCTGCGCGGCGGCGAGCAGGGCGTTACGTCCGTCCTCCGGTTTACCGCCCGCGTGTGCGGCCACGCCGGTAAAGTTCACGTCGAACTTGGTGGTGGCCATAAAGTTATCGCTGCCGCAGATCACCGTCCCGGGAGGGACGCCGGTACCAATATGGATGGCGGTGAAATAGTCCACGTCGTCCAGCGCCCCGGCGGCAACCATGGCGCGCGCGCCGCGGGTACCTTCTTCGGCAGGCTGGAAGATCAGCTTGACGATCCCGCTGAGCTGCGCTTCATTCTGCTTAAGCACCTGCGCCAGCCCCAGCCCGATCGTGGTGTGGCCGTCGTGCGCGCAGGCATGCATCATTCCCGGATTGCAGGAGGCAAACCCGTCGCGGAACGGGCGATGGCTTTCATCGCACGCTTCGCTTAGATCAAGGGCATCCATGTCCACGCGAAACGCCAGGGTCGGGCCAGGGCGGCCGGTATCCAGAGTTGCCACAATACCGGTAAACCCGCCTTCAAACGGCGCCAGCCATTTCTCGGGGGCGCCTTGCGCGCGGGCGCGGGCGAACTCGCGCGCCAGGGTGGCATCGTCGGGCAACCCCATCCGGCTTTCGGCATCCACGACGTCGCGGCCCATCGCCAGCGCGTAACCCAGCGAGTCCAGGATTTCCGCGACCTTCGCCGCGGTGCGAAACTCTACCCAGCCGGATTCCGCAAAATGGTGAAAATCGCGACGCCATGCGCTTAGCTGCGGCGTTAAGGTCTGGATGTACTGCGCCAGTGTGTTCATATCTCTTCCCGTCATCATTAAAATATGTGAACTGCTTCACGCTGTGATAGTTTTTACTTATCACTAACCGATTTTTCACAGTTTTAACCGTTCAGGAATTACCCTCGCATATCCCTTTCCATTAAAGTAGATGACAGTTTCTTTACTCTGATAAACAACGGTTATCGGTCGGGCTATGTCATTTCAGATTAAATTTCATCAAATCCGGGCGTTTGTTGAGGTCGCGCGTCAGGGCAGCATTCGCGGTGCCAGCAGGACGCTGAATCTTTCGCAGCCGGCGCTGACCAAATCCATCAAAGAGCTGGAGGAGGGCATGGCGGCGCAGCTTTTCGTGCGCAGGAGTAAGGGCGTCGCGTTGACCGAATGCGGTGAGGGCTTTTACCAGCGCGCAAGGTTGATTCTGGAAGAGCTGCGCGCGGCGCAGGATGATATTCGTCAGCGGCAGGGCGAGCTGGCCGGGCAGATCAATATCGGGATGGGGGCCAGCGTTTCACGCAGCCTGATGCCCGCCGTGATCACCCGTTTTCACGCGCAACATCCGCAGGTCAAGGTGCGAATTATGGAAGGGCAGCTGGTGTCGATGATCAATGAATTACGCCAGGGTGAGCTGGACTTCACCATCAACACCTATTATCAAGGGCCTTACGACCACGAGTTTACGTTTGAAAAGCTCTTCGAAAAGCCGTTTGCGGTATTTTGCCGGGAAGGGCATCCGGCGACGGGGGCAACCTCGATTAATGAACTGCTGCATTATAACTGGACAATGCCAACGCCGCGGGGAAGTTATTATAAGCAGCTGGAAGAGGTATTTAATCATCGCTCGCAAATACCGCGAATCGGCGTTGTCTGCGAAACATTCTCCTCCTGTATTAGCCTCGTCGCACAAAGCGATTTTTTAAGCATACTGCCGCAGGAGCTGGGCTGCGACCCGCTGCTGGCGCACCGCCTGGTCATGCTGCCGGTGGTCGAATCGCTTCCAAAAGCGGCATATTATTTAATTCAGCGCCGTGATTCACGTCAGACGCCTCTTGCTGAATCATTAATTACGCAGTTCAGAAGGGAAGCCAGAAAAATAGTCGTCGCGTGAAAATGAGAACATAAAAAAACAGGATCTGCCCGACATCAGACAGATCCTCCAGTACACACAGCAGTGCGTCCTTTCGCCAATCCTGAGTATTATTTCCATGAAGCAGGTTTATTTAGGTATAACACCTTTCCCGAAAAAGGGAAGGGGGTTGAGTATTTGATTTTACGAAAATTTAACACAAATCACTTATTTTATCTTTGCTGAAATTTTAGTTAAGTCATGTTTAAGTTCATTTTATAAATACTATATATATTCATCGGGTTAATATTTATGGCGCACGACGGCGTACAGCGATGATTGAGGCCTGCTTCAGGCGCAGGTATAGTACCGTCCTCAGCTGTAGCCGGAGGACGCCCATGAACCCTGACGACAAATCCTTTTTTCTTGACGCCATGGAAGATGTTCAGCCCCTGAAGCGCTGCGCGGATATTCACTGGCAGCCCAGCCGCAATACCCGGGCGCGCGAAGAGGTGGATAATGAACAGCTGGATAACTTCCTGACGCTGGACTTTCTTGACGTTCTACCCCTCGAAGAGCCGCTGGTGTTCCGGCGTGAAGGGATACAGCAGGGCGTTATCGATAAGCTGCGCTCGGGTAAATACGCCCGCCAGGCCAGCTTAAACCTCTTACGCCAGCCCGCGGAACGCTGCCGCCAGATGCTGTTTTCGTTTATTCGCCAGGCCGGGCGCGACGGGTTACGCAACCTGATTATCATTCACGGGAAAGGACGCGAGCAGAACTCACATCCGAACGTGGTGCGCAGCTATCTGGCGCGCTGGTTAACCGAGTTCGAGGAAGTGCAGGCCTTTTGCGTGGCGCTGCCGCATCACGGCGGCAGCGGGGCATGCTATGTTTCGCTGCGCAAATCCGATGAAGCGAAACAGGAGAACTGGGAGCGGCACGCCAAGCGCAGCCGCTAGCGGGCGATTTCTCGCCCGCCGGTAATTCAGAAGGTTTCCCAGTTGCTGTCGGTAGAGGCGGTTGTCGTTGCCGGGCGCAGCAGCTGTGGCGTTTTCACATTGGCCGGGCGTGGGGCTACCGCTTTTTCTTTTCCGTTCAGACGAAACGCGGCTACGGCCTGGCGCAGCTGTTCGGACTGATCTTCCAGCGCCGCCGCCGCCGTGGCGGACTCCTGCACCAGCGCGGCGTTTTGCTGCGTCACGCTGTCCATCTGCGAAACGGCCAGGCTCACCTGCTCAATACCCCGGCTCTGCTCGTCAGAGGCCGATGAAATCTCGCCCATAATATCGGTCACGCGGGTCACGGCGGCGACAATCTCCTTCATAGTGGTGCCGGCCTCGCTAACCTGCTCAGAGCCGGTATTCACCCGGCTGACGGAATTCTCGATAAGCCCTTTGATCTCTTTCGCCGCCTGCGCGCTGCGGCTCGCCAGCGTACGCACTTCGCCCGCGACCACCGCAAAGCCACGACCCTGCTCCCCGGCGCGTGCGGCTTCTACCGCCGCGTTAAGCGCCAGGATGTTCGTCTGGAACGCGATGCTGTCAATCACGCCGGTAATATGCGCAATTTGCTGCGAACTGTCGGCAATTTCGGTCATGGTGCGAACCACGTTATCCACCACCTGACCGCCGCGTGCGGCCGTTTCAGAGGCGTTCTTCGCCAGCAGCGTAGCCTGACGGGCGTTATCGGAGTTTTGCTTAACCGTCGCCGTCAGCTCTTCCATACTGGCGGCGGTCTCTTCGAGCGAGGCCGCCTGCTGCTCGGTGCGGGCGGAAAGATCGTTGCTTCCTGCGGCAATTTCGCCTGCGCCGGTGTAGATGGAATCGGTGCTTCCGCGTACGGCGCTGACGGTGGTCACCAGCGACTGCTGCATCTCATGCAGGCCGGCGGCCAGCTGGCCCATCTCGTTGCGACCAGAGATTGCGATATCCTGAGTCAGGTCGCCCCCTGCAATGGCGCGAATATGGTTCATAATGGAGTGGAGTGGTTTTAACAGCAGGTGTTGTAAACCCTGCCAGATAACCACCAGTACCGCGATAACGGCCAGCAAAATCGCCGCCAGCGTCCACTGCATCTGCGTGAAGCTGCTCTGGTTCTCTTCGGTGGCTGCTTTTAGCAGGGTGTTGTTTTCGGCGCGCCAGCGGTTATAGACCGCTTCCATATCATCCTGCGCCTGCTGTGCGTCCAGATCGCCGTAGGCCTGGTAGTTGTCGGCGCGCAGATACTCAATCGATAAACGCATCACTTCGTGCATCTGATTCCAGGATTTCTGCATCTCGTCGGTCAATGCCGCCTCCTGGCCCTTAACCTGCGGCAGCTTCTGCCACTCTTTGTTATAGGCTTCGGCTTTTGCCAGCGAGTCGCTTGCCGTGCCAAGCAGTTTATTGATCGCCGCAAGGGAAGCCGGGTCACGCTGGTTTTTCAGGTAGCGGATCGCCACGCGAGTGACGGTGACGCGCGTTTTCACCAGCGTGTTCACGCTGTCGCTCAGGCTTTCCTGCTGGGCATTGAGCACGCCAGAGTTCTGGAAGTTGTGGCGATCGTTGCTGACGGCAGAGTAGAACAACCCTCCCGTGACAACTTGCAACAGACAGAATATGGTGAGGGCAAAGATAATACCGGTAATCACGTGCAGATTTTTCAGCATAGCGGTCGTCCGTTAGAAAGGATGCAGAGGTACATCATTACTATCGTCGTATAGAATTTAAACTTTAATTAACTTGCGCTTAACTAAGGGGTCCTTGAAGGAACCTGTTGTAAATCCGGATCATTTTTATGAGGAAGGTCAGCATGAGCAGCATTGATAAAAGCGGGACGTACGCGCTCGGGACGCGGACGGTTAAACGACTGGGCTATGGCGCGATGCAGCTCGCCGGGCCGGGCGTCTTCGGGCCTCCGAAGGATAAGCAGGCCGCGCTGGAGGTGTTACGCGAAGCCGTGGCGGCGGGGGTGAACCACATTGATACCAGTGATTTTTATGGCCCTCACGTGACTAACCAATTGATCCGCGAGGCGCTTCATCCTTACCGGGACGATCTGACGATCGTCACCAAGATTGGTGCCCGTCGCGACGACAAAGGCGCCTGGCTGCCGGCATTCTCCGCGCAGGAACTGACTCAGGCGGTGCATGACAACCTGAGTAATCTGCAGCTTGACGCGCTGGACGTGGTGAATCTGCGGATCATGTTTAGCGCGCACGGGCCGGCGGAAGGGTCGATTGCTGAACCGCTTTCCACCCTGGCAGAACTACAGCAGCAGGGGCTGGTGCGGCATATTGGCCTGAGCAACGTCACGGCCACCCAGGTCGCGGAGGCGCAGAAGATGGTGCCGGTGGTGTGCGTGCAGAACATGTACAACATTGTGAACCGGGGCGACGACGCGCTGGTGGATCTGCTGGCGCAGCAGGGGATTGCCTATGTGCCATTCTTCCCGCTGGGAGGCTTTACGCCGCTGCAGTCTTCCGGGCTTCAGGCTGTCGCCGACTCGCTGGGCGCAACGGCAATGCAGGTTGCGCTGGCATGGCTGCTGCAACGCTCCCCGAATATCCTGCTGATCCCGGGGACCTCTTCCGTGGCGCATCTGCGGCAAAACCTTGCGGCGGGCGAGCTGCGGTTACCGCCTGAGGCCCTGGAAACGCTGAATTCAATGATGCACTGATCGTGACAGACGCAAGGCCCGAAGGGCTTTGCGTGCTTATGGTCCTGTCTGACTTTTCTGTCTGTGAAGCGCTAACGCTTCCGCCACAATCTCTTGCTTGCTCTTACGCGTCTCAAAGGCGGTGATTCTGATGTACTCCATCAGCTCGGGATCGATGCGGGCGCTCAACATTCTGAGATCGGCCTCCTTTGCCACACCGCGTGCAACGCGCTTGTCTGGATAATCACGGGCTGGCATAGAAAACGGTCTCCAGTAAGTCTCGTTAATTCGTGCTCTAAAATATGCTTCTATCTGACTTTAAAGTCAATATTAAGTGAGTTTGTAGTGATTCAATTTTTGTGGATTCATTCTTTGTAAGTGATAAATAAGTCATTGGTTAATGACTTTAAAATGACTTGTGTCAGGAGGGCTACTCACGCTAACCAGGAAGAACCATGAGGCGAGTTCCGGACAGAGGATGCAGCTAAATTAAATCCGCTCAAACTTCAACGCGTTTGGGTTTGCTTCCGGAAATGACCTTGATCCCTGGCCATAATCCGTAATACTGTATTTATATACAGTATCTGGCGAGAAAGGCATTATGGACACTCTCTTTTCTTATCATCCAAACCAATGCATTGAATTACCTTTATTTTTAGAGCGTGTTGCCTGTGGTTTCCCCAGCCCGGCGCAGGATTATGTGGAAGATCGTCTCGATCTTAACCGACTGGCAGTGAGGCACCCCAGTGCGACCTATTTTATCAAGGTGAGTGGAGATTCAATGATTGGGGCGGGGATCGGCGACGGCGATCTGCTGGTGGTTGACCGTTCGTTAAATGCCGAACATGGGGATATCGTCGTCGCGTCGGTCGCCGGTGAGTTTACGGTGAAAGAGCTGCAGACCCGTCCGGTGCTGAGACTTCTGCCACATAATGCCCGCTATCAGCCGATTACCTTTCAGTCCGAAGAGGAGCTGCAAATCTTCGGTGTCGTCACCCACACCCTCAAAACGCATAAACATGTTCGCGCTGGTTGATGTAAACAGCTTCTATGCCTCCTGCGAGAAGGTGTTCCGCCCCGATCTGGAGGGGAAGCCCATCGTGGTGGTTTCCAATAACGACGGGTGCATTATTTCACTGTCGCGGGAGGCAAAGCAGTTCGGCATAAAAATGGGTGAGCCTTATTTTAAGTTCAAAGAGAAGGGCTATCCGTCGCGGGTTTACGTCTTTAGCTCGAACTATGCGCTGTATGCCGATCTCAGCAGTCGGGTGATGCAGACGCTGACCGATCTCGCCCCGGCAATAGAGATTTACTCGATTGACGAGGCGTTCGTGAACGTGTCGGGGGTCAGTCACTGCATGTCGCTGGAAGCGTTTGGTCACCAGATGCGCACGCAGGTCTTTAAAAATACGGGCTTAACCGTTGGCGTCGGCATTGCCCCGACAAAAACGCTGGCCAAGCTGGCTAACTATGCGGCGAAGCGATGGGCCGGCACCGGCGGCGTGGTCGATCTGTCGGGTCGCGAGCGGCAGCGTAAGCTGCTGGCAAACGTTGCGGTAGAGGAGGTGTGGGGCGTAGGGCGGCGTATCACGAAAAAGCTTAACGCGATGGGGATTACCACGGCGCTGGATCTGGCGGATGCGTCCTCATGGGTCATTCGCAAACATTTTAACGTGGTGCTGGAACGCACGGCGCGCGAGCTTCGCGGCGAGCCCTGCCTTGACCTGGAAGAGTTCACCCCCACGAAGCAGCAAATTATCTGCAGCCGTTCGTTTGGACACCGTATTACGCAATACGAAGATATGCATCAGGCGATTTGCGCCTACGCGGAGCGGGCAGCAGAAAAACTGCGCGGCGAGCATCAATATTGCCGTTTTATCAGCGTGTTTGTGCGCACCAGCCCGCATGCGGACAACGAAATTTATTACGGCAATCAGGCCTCCGTCACCCTGATGACGCCTACCAATGACTCGCGGGATATCATCCGTGCCGCCACGGAGGCGCTGGGGCGGATATGGCTCGACGGGTATCGCTATATGAAAGCCGGGGTGATGCTGGCAGACTTTTTCAGCAGCGGCGTCGCCCAGCTTAATTTGTTTGACGATAATCGTCTGCGCGCCAACAGCGCGGCGCTGATGGAGATAATCGACAGCGTAAATCATTCCGGTAAAGGGAAGATATGGTTTGCCGGGCAGGGTATTGAGAAGTCCTGGGCGATGAAGCGTGAGATGCTGTCACCGGCCTATACGACGCGATACGCCGATTTGCCGGTGGCGAGGTAATCGTGGCGTTATTTCTTTTGCGTCAGCCAGGTTGCCGCGGCGGTCAGCACGCCGATCCACGGCATTTGGCCCGCACCGGCCAGAAAGTTATGGCGGTCGATGTCGTTATTTTTACGGATATCCGCAAGGCGGGTAAGCGCCTCTTTTTCATCCGCGGCGCCGATCTCCTCAAACTGTTTTTCAAACCCCTGAGCGATGAGCTGAGCGGCCGCGTCGGTGTTTGCGCTCTCGATCGCAACAAGGTTCGGGCCTTTTTGGAAAAAACGGTAATCCGGCATACGTGCCTCAGGCAGAGAAGAAAACGGTGAAAACACTCTATTCCTTGCGGTTAAAAAATGCACGCGATTTGGGCAGCAGCGTTCAGCTTTTCTTTATGATTTCAGGCAGTAATTGCTCAATCACGCCCACGACGCTTCGGACGCGGTGCGGAATAAAGCGCGCGTCAGGATAGACGGCATAGAGTACGCGATCGGGTAACCGCCAGCCGGGCAATACCGGCACCAGCGTGCCGGCCTGCAGCGCGCGGGCCGCAAGAGGTCGCTGCATGCCGCCGATCCCGATGCCTGCCTCCAGCGCCTGCAGCAGCGCGTCGCTGGTATTGGCCCGGAAAACGGTATTCACCTTCACGTCGAGGGTTTCCTCATCTGATATCAGCTTCAGCGGAACATCCGGCGGGATGCCGCTAAATCGGACGTGCGGCAGCGTTGCGAGCTCGCTGACGTCGTGCACCGTCTGAAAGCCGGGGGCGGAGAACAGCGCGGTTTCAATACGCGCCAGCACGCGAGCCGCATGCGCCTGCGGGGGCTCGCTGCTCAGCCGTATCGCCACATCCACACCTTCCGTCACCAGGTCGGCAATGCGGTCATCAAGGGAAACCATCAGATGCAGTTCTGGATGCAGGCGTTGCAGCGCCAGTAAATGGGGCAAGACGATCTGGCCCAGGCCGCTCGGCAACTGGATATGCACGCTTCCCTGAAATTTATGGTCAACGGGATTCAGCCGCCTTTCCGCTTCCCGCATGGCGTCCAGCAGCAGCTGCATGTCGCGGCGGTAACGTTCTCCCTGCTCGGTCAGCTTCATTGTGC
The DNA here is from genome assembly GCF_001022965.1 of Enterobacter genomosp. O. Classification (GTDB taxonomy): domain Bacteria; phylum Pseudomonadota; class Gammaproteobacteria; order Enterobacterales; family Enterobacteriaceae; genus Enterobacter; species Enterobacter cloacae_L. The sequence goes on along the minus strand of NZ_LECZ01000027.1, from coordinate 701,541 downwards.
GCGTTGTACGATGCAGTAGCACCACGCCGAGCTCCTGCTCAAGGGCAGCGATCTGCTGGCTAACGGCGGACTGTTTCATCCCGCTCTGACGGGCGGCAGCAGAAAATGAGCCCGCTTCGGCAACGCAGAGAAACGTGGAAATGGCGTTGAGCTTATTGTTCATTTAATGATTTTTCTGATAAGTGCCATCTGATGAAAGGGATATCCGCTAAAAAAATAATATATGACACTGCGTCTGTCACCCATTCTGGAGAAATACCATGGATAAAAGGCAGCAACACAACGTCGCTCTGGTCGCGGGGGCCAGCGGCATTGTCGGCAGACAGCTTGTCAACACGCTCCTGCATCATCAGTGGGAGGTTATCGGCCTCAGCCGCCGCGCGGTAACCCATCCGGACGGCATTCCGATGGTGAACGTCGATTTACTGGACGCGCAGGGCAGCGCCCGGGCGCTGCGCTCCCTGAACGGCATCACCCATCTCTTTTACAGCGCCTGGGCGAACGCGGCGAGCTGGGAAGAGATGGTTGAGCCAAACGTCACGATGCTGCGTAATCTGGTCAGCACGATTGAAAAAACGGCACCTTTGCAGACGGTAAGCCTGATGCAGGGGTACAAAGTCTATGGTGCGCATCTGGGGCCGTTTAAAACCCCGGCGCGGGAAAGCGATCCCCGCGTACCGGGGGCCGAATTTAACGCCGCGCAGCTCACGTGGCTCAGCCAGTTTCAGCGGGGGAAACGCTGGCACTGGAACGCCATCAGGCCGGGCGTGGTGGGAAGCCCGGTGCCGGGCAATACCATGAACCTTGCGCTGAGCATCGCCCTGTACGCCTCGCTGTGTAAGGCTCAGGGATTACCGCTGCGTTTTCCCGGTTCGGAACAGGCCTGGCACAGCATCGTCGATCATACTGAAGCCGGGCTGCTGGCCGAAGCCACGCTGTGGGCCGCCGCGTCACCCGCGGCACAGAATCAGGCGTTCAACGTGAATAATGGCGATATCTGGCGCTGGAGCGAGCTGTGGCCGCGCATCGCACGCTGGTTTGAGCTGGACACTGCGCCGCCGGTGAGGCTGTCATTTCATCAGCTGTTTACGGACTATCGCGGCGTATGGCGCGAGCTTGCCGGGGAGCGGCTGGTGGAAGCGGATATTCTGCAGCTGAGCGACGGGCATTTTGCCGATTTCGTCTTTAGCTGGAACTACGACATGTTCGGTGACGGGAGCAAGCTCCGGCGGTCGGGCTTCACGCGAATGCAGGCGACCGATGAGATGTTCTTCAGCCTGTTCGCGCAGCTGAGAGCCGCGCGGATTATTCCCTGACCGTGAGGGTTGTTGTCATCAACGATCGGCGCGTTATACTCACGCGTTGAGAATAATAGATGGTGGGGCAGGGATATGCACGAGAGTCTAAAAATGATATCAGTCGCGCTGCCCCTGGTTGCGCTTTTCATCCTGTCAGGATTTTTTGTCAGGCGCATTCGCCAGGCAAAACGCATCATTACAGACCGCAACGGGATGAAAAAGATATCTGCCAACCCCTCGATATTTGGCGGGAATGCAGGTAAAACCTGGTTTTATGATGACCAGTTTTTATATGAAGTTAAAAACAACGCCACCCGTAAAATTGCGCTGGCTAATATCATTAAGGTCGGGCCGGGGAATACCGAGATAAATAGCAGACGGGTCTGGATTGTTATTTACCGTGACGGTGCTAATGAAAAGCAGGTGCAGTTTTATAACAATCTTACCCTCTGGAATCATAACTTCACGGCTTTTCTGGCAGCGGTAAAAAGAGCCAATCCTGACGCTGTCGTTAAAGAACGTTTAATCCTCAATGTGTGAAAAACAACCGCAGACGGTTTGCGGACGCCGCCCGCGGGCAGCGTCCGGAGCATCAGGGTTAAGGGCTTACTCAACCGTTAACGCATTAACCACCTCAGCCACGCTTTTCACGCTGTGAATATTCCCAATCCCCGTGCCGAGCGCGATATAGCCCTCATCGGTGTTATCTTCCAGCATGCCCAGGCGCAGGCCCCGTAATCCTCCCATCGCCTTGCCCAACGCTTCGTTGCTTGCGCCAGCTTTATCCATCGCCGCCAGTTTTTCCGCCAGCCTGCCGGGAAGAGAGCGGTAGTAATGGGGCACGGTGCGGAAAAGCAGCAAATCGAGACCGTTGGCGGCAACAATTTTCTCTTTGACGCTCTGCGGCACGCGGCTTTCTTCCGTACTGATAAAGACCGAACCGGCAAACACGCCTTCAGCGCCTAAGGCGTGCGCCGCTCTGGCGGTGCGATTATCGGTTATGCCGCCCGCCGCCATCACCGGAATGTGCTTCACGGCATCGACAATCAGCGGCACGATGGAAAAGGTGCCAAGCGCCGTGGCGGGTAACGTTCCGCCCTCGTCAAAACCGGTGGCGACGATAATGTCTGCGCCCACGTCTTCCGCGAGGCGGGTGTTTTCCGGCGTGGGGTTGATGTCGCGGTAGATAATGGCGATGCCCGCCTCTTTTAGCTCGCTGAACAGCGCCGGAATAATGCTGCCTTCCCCATAGCCCGTATACACCACGGCCCTGACGCCTTCCTCTTTCACCACCTGAAGGATAGGGCCTGTCCAGACGTCATTCACGGCCGTGGGGATCAGGTTCACGCCAAAGGGCTTTTCGGTCAGCCGCTTGGTTTTACGAATTTCTTCCCGCATTTTTTCGGCGGTCTCTTCCGGCGTGGAGACCGCAGTGTCGGCGGTTAAGCCTGCGTTGGGTCCCAGCACGCCAAGCCCGCCGGCATTGCTGACCGCAGCGACTAAGCGGGCGTCAGTGAGCCAGGACAGCGGTCCCTGAATAACAGGTTTTTCGATACCCAGGATCTGACAGATACGGTTATTTTTCATAGCAGACTCTCCCTTACGTTTGAATGGAGGAGAGTGTAAGGCGCAAGATTGTTAGGAAAAATAGCCAAAAATATTCATCACTGTTATAAAATTAATAACAATAATCTTATCCTGCTCGCGGCAAACGTATCCCTTATGCAAATAAACCTCTTTGAATCCATTAGAATTTTTATTGAGATTGTCGAATCCGGGAGCCTTACCCAGGCGGCGGAGAATTTGCAGGTCCATCGTCCGGCCGTCACCAAAGCGCTACAGCTTCTGGAGCAGCACAGCGGCACGCGGCTACTGCAACGCACGACGCGTCGGATTAGCCTGACCCCGGATGGGGAAGCGTTTTACCGCCGGAGTAAACCCCTGCTGGCGCAGGCGGATGAATTACTGGAGTCGTTTGGCGCTGACCGGGCAATACACGGCCAGCTGCGGGTGGATATGCCCATCTCTTTTGCGGCGCTGCGGGTAATACCCAACCTGCCTGATTTTTATCGCCAGCACCCTGAGATTGACATCATTCTGAGCAGCTCGGACCGCCGTCGGGATATGCTCCGGGATGGTCTGGACTGCGTGCTGCGGGTGGGAGAGCTGGACGACGGCGACTATATCGCGCGTAAAATCGGAAACATTAAAATTACGACCTGTGCCAGCCCGGCCTGGCTGGCACAACACGGTACGCCAGAAACGCTGGATGATTTGCGAAAGCATCAGGCCATCAACTGGATTAATAACAGCAGCAGACAAATTCATCCGTGGACGTTTAGCACGCCAGAAGGCATTGCTGAAATTGCGCTGCCCGGTAAGCTAGTCGTGGATAACTCCGAGGCCTACATCGCGGCAGGCCTGGCCGGGCTGGGGTTAATGCAGGGGATGAACCTCTTTCTCCAGCCTTACCTTGACCGCGGCCTGCTGGTTGAAGTCCTGCCGGACTATCGCTCCCCGGACCGCAAGCTGTCACTGCTCTACCCACACCGCCATCTCTCCCGCAAGGTGCGGGTCTTTACCGAGTGGCTGGAAAGTCTTGTGTGAAAACAGCCAGGGTGTGACACAACTCGCCAATCTGCTCCACGGCGTTCAGCAGGCGGGGCGTGGGTTCGTTTGCGCAGTTTAGCCGCAGAAAATGCGTTAACTCTGCGCCAGGAGAAAACAGGGGGCCAGGGCTGACGCCAATTCCCAGCGCCAGCGCGCGGCGATGTACCTCCAGCGCGTTGACCTGCTGAGGGAGCTCCACCCACAGCAGAAAACCGGCTGCGGGTACGTTAACGCGCGTACCGGGTGGGAAACTGGCCTCGACCCGCGCCACGACGGCGCGTATTCCCTCTGCGATCCGCCGCTTTAGCCGCCGCAGGTGACGATCGTAGTCGCCGCTTGCCAGCATCTCGCACGCTGCGGCTTCCAGCAACGGCGTACCTGCCCAGTCTCCGGCCATGCGGGCCTGTAAGACCTGCGCGTGGTAGCGCCCGGCGACAATCCAGCCGATTCGCCAGCCCGGCGCAAGCGTTTTAGACAGCGAACTGCAGTAAATCACGTTCCCGCTGCGATCGAACGCCTTACAGGCCGGAGGACGCTGCCCTTCACCGACCAGGTCGCCGTAAACATCGTCCTCAATCAAAGGAATTTCTGCTTCTTCAAGCAGGGCAACCAGTTCCTGCTTGCGTGCGACGGGCATGCTGGCACCCAACGGGTTTTGCACGGTGGGCGAGGCCAGAACGGCAGCGGGACGATGGCAGCGAATGGCGTCCGCCAGCGGTTCCAGCAGCAGGCCTTCCACGGGATCGGTGGGGATCGCTAAGGCCTTCAGGCCTAAATCCTCCAGCAGCAGGAGCGTACCAAAGTAGGCTGGCTGTTCAATTGCCACGACATCGCCTGGCTGACATACGGCCCGAAGGGCCAGGCGCAGCGCCTGCGTCGCGCCCGCGGTGATAATCAGATCGTCCGCGCCGAACGGGGCTCCCCACTGCGCGGCACGCGCGGCAATTTTACTGCGCAAATCTCCCCGCCCCGGAGGCAGGCTATAGCTCTGCCCGTGCGCGTCCAGGCGACGTCCCGCAGAGTGCAACGCCCGCTGCAGCGCGTCTCCCGGTAGCCATGCGGGATCGGGCAGGGCGGCGCCCAGCGGGACCAGGCGGGCTTCTGCACTGCTGAACAGCGAGCGGGCCACGCCGGACATCGTGACGGGCACCGGGCCCGGCGTGGAACGCGCGGGCTCCGCGCGCGGAGGGAGGCTGGTCTGGCGGATGTAATAGCCTGAACGCGGCCGCGCAACGATCAGCCCTTCAGCCTCAAGGCAGCGAAGGGCCTCCAGCGCCGTCGGAAGGCTAACGCGCTCGCGCTCGGCCAGTTTACGCGCGGAGATCATGCGGTCGCCGGCGCGCAGCGCGCCGGACGTCAGCGTGAGGCGCAGCATCTCGGCAATCCGGCGATAGCGTGGGGACGATGGTGACGAGGCAGACATGGGTATCTGTTCAGGCTAATTTTCAATAAAACTGACTATACAGCCAATGATGCGTGCCATCTATAGTGTCCGGCATGTTCAGGACAAGGAGGCATTATGCACAGCGATAATTTCAACATTTCCACGTATTTCAAACGCATAAACTACACCGGGCCAGCGGCTGCCGACACGGCTACCCTGCATGCGCTGATGCGTCATCAGCTCTTTTCCGTTCCCTTTGAGAATCTGGACGTGCAGGCGGGCAAAGTTGTCTCGCTGGTGCCGGACGACATTGCCGATAAGGTGTTAACGCGGGGGCGCGGCGGCTACTGCTATGAGGTGAACGGGCTTTTTGCCATGGCGCTGGCGGCGTTAGGTATTCCTTACCGTTTCGTGGCGGCGCGCCCGATGTTCTACCCGGCGCGGCGGCCGAAAACCCATATGGCGCTCATCGCGGACGTGGAGGGTCGACAGTGGCTTTGCGATCTCGGCTTCGGCAGCTACGGCATCCGCGCCCCGATGGCGCTGGACGCGCTTGATGTGGATATCACCCAGGATTTCGACACGTTTCGACTGAGCCGTAGCGCTGAGGGCGAGTATCTGCTTCAGGCGAAGGTTGAGGGAGAGTGGGCCCGGCAGTACGGCTTCGATCTCACCCCCCAGGAGTGGATTGATTTCGTCCCGGCCAACTACCTTAACTCCACGCATCCTGACGCTATTTTTGTGCAGAAGCTGGTGGTGGTGCAGCATCGCCCGGAAGGACGCCAGATTTTACTGGGCGATGTGCTGAAAACCATCACGGAGAACGGCACTGAAACGCAGCGGCTGGCGGAGGAGGAGATCCGCCATGTCCTGAAAGACCGTTTTTCGCTGACCGCCGCATAATCTGCCGGGAAGCGATGGGGGCTCAGCCCGGCCCGTCTGCTGAGGCTTTGCGCTGAGTCCCCCACTGCAGCAGCAGGCTAAACGACGCGGGTAATACGGTCAGCGTCACCAGCGTCGCAGCCAGCAGTCCTCCAATAATGGCATAGGCCATTGGGCCCCAGAAGACCTGGTGAGAGATAGGGATCATCCCCAGAATGGCGGCACAGGCGGTCAAACAGATGGGTCTGGCCCGGTGCTCCGCGGCCGCCATAATCGCGGCATCGTTGGCCATCCCCTGAGCAAGATTGCTGTCAACCTCGCTAATCAATATCACCGCGTTACGCACGATCATCCCCGCAAGGGCGATGACGCCCAGCAGCGCGACAAATCCCATTGGCGTTCCACCAGGCAGCATAGCCAGCACGATCCCCGGTAAACCAAACGGAGCCATCAGGAGCGCCAGCAGCATCCGGGAGTATTGCCGCAGCTGAAGCATCAGCAGCAACAGCATGATGACCAGCGTCACTGGAAGAACGCTAAAGACGGAGCTATTCCCCTTATCCGATTCGGCAACCGCGCCGCCTTCCTCAATGCTGTAACCGGCCGGCAGGCCCGCGCGCAGCTTGTCAACCGCCGGACGCAGCGCCGCGGATACCGCTTCAGCCCTCAGCCCCGGGGCGAGGTCGGTTTGCACCGTGATAAAGGGCACGCGCTGGCGACGCCAGATCACCGGATCGTCCACGCCCCAGACCGGCGTTGCGACGGCGCTGAGCGGAATTTTTTTACCGTCATTCCCCTGAATCGTGAGCGAGGAGAGGGTGGCGGTGCTGTGACGCGCGCTGTCCGCGGCCCGGAGCACCACGTCAACGAGGCGGTCGTTATCCCTGACCGAGGTGACAACGCTGCCGGACCAGACGGTATTCAGCGTGCGGGCCAGACTCTCAGACGATATGCCCGCCGCCCTGGCCGCCGTCTGATTCACCTCAAGGGTAATGACCCTCTCCGGCTCTCCGGCCGTCTGGTTAACGTCGCGGGAGAACGGCGACCGGCCAATCGCGTCCGTGAGGCGGTTCGCGAGCGCCCGGACCTGCAGATAATCCGGCCCGCTCACCCGGTATTTGATTGGCCAGCCGACGGGAGGCCCCAGCTCAAGGGGAGACACGCGCGTGATGATGTCGCTAAATTGCGTCGCCAGGATAGTGTTCAGCTGCGCATGCAGGCGATCCCGCGCCGCGAGATCCTTCGCCACCACAACCAGCTGGGCAATATTTTCATTTTCCAGCAGCACGTCCATCGGCAGGTAAAAACGGATGGCGCCCGACCCGACGTAGGTCGAGTAGCGATCGATGTTGCCGTTGCCGACCAGCGCCTTTTCCAGCCTTTCCACCTGTCTGAGCGTTTCCGGCTGCGAGGCGTTGGCCGGAAGCGTCACGCTGACCAGCAGTTCAGGCCGGTCGGAGGCGGGGAAAAACTCGCCCTGCATAAACGTTGTGCCGTACACGGACAGCCCCAGCGCGGCAAGCGCAAACAGTACCGTGGCGAGCCGGTGACGCAGTGCCAGGCGCAAAAGCCGTCCGTAACCGTGCGCGATCCTGCCGGGGCCCGATGCGCGATGCCTGATTTTTTCCGGCAGCAGCCACGTGCCCGTCAGCGGCGAAAACAGGATCGCGACGGCCCAGGAGCAGAGCAGGGCGATGAGCACCACCGCAAACAGGGAGAAGCAGTATTCACCGGCGCTGGAGGCCGCAAAACCGACGGGAATAAAGCCGGCAATCATCACCAGGGTACCGGTGAGCATCGGGAAGGCCGTCGTTTTGAATGCATGGGTGGCCGCATGCCGACGGGAATCACCCGCTTCCAGCCGGGAGACCATCGTTTCGACGGCGATCATGGCGTCATCCACCAGCAGGCCCAGCGCAATGATCAACGCCCCGAGCGAGATGCGCTGAAGGCCGATGCCGGCGAGCATCATGCCGACAAACGTCATGGCGAGCACCAGCGGGATGGCCGTTGCCACCACCAGCCCTGCCCGTAAACCCAGTGAGACAAATGAAACCGCCAGGACGATAATAACGGCTTCGATAAGCACCCGGATAAAACCGCTTACCGCGTCACTGACCACCGCGGACTGATCGGCGACTTTCACCATCTCTATACCGTGCGGCAGCCCGGCGCTGAGCGCCGCCATTTTTGCGTTAAGCGCCGCGCCGAAACGCAGCATGTTGCCCGTGGGCGCCATCGACACCGCCAGCCCGATCGCCGGTTTGCCGTTCACCCGGTAAGCGGGGGCCGGTGGCTCGGCGATTTCCCGCGTGACGGTGGCAATGTCGGTCAGCGGAATATAGCGATTGTTAACGTGCAGCGTGACGGAGCGCAGGCTCTCCTCGGTGGTGAGCGCCCCGCTGACCTTTATCGCGATGTTCTCCTGCCCGGTACGCATAACCCCTGCCGGGACAACCGCGTTTTGTGCCCGGAGGGCGTCGGCAACCTCCTGAATATCGAGCCCCATCCCGGCCAGACGCGCCGGAGAAAAGGCGAGGACCCACTGCTCCTGCTGTTCGCCCAGCAGGGTGGTTTTGCCCATATCCGGCAGGGACATAAGCTCTCGACGTATTGTCTCTGCGCGATCCCGCACCTCCCGCAGGGTGAAGCCCTCGGGAATAAAGGCATAGATTGTGCCGAACGTGTCGTCAAACTCGTCGTCCACGGCAGGGCCCTGCACCCCTTCAGGGAGGGATGTGGCGATGTCCTGCATTTTTTTGCGGATCTGATACCAGATGTCCGGCACGTCCTGCGGGGGCGTATCGTCACGGAGGTTGACGTGGATAACGGTGCGTCCGGCCCGGGTTTCACTTTCGAGGTAATCCAGCCAGGGCGTTTCCTGCAGCTTTTTTTCAAGGGCATCGGTCAGCAGGCGGGTGGTGTCCGCCACGGATGCTCCCGGCCACTGCGCGGAGACGACGGCCGTTTTAATGGTGAATGCCGGATCTTCGTTACGCGGCAGCTTTTCATAGCAGAACACGCCCACCGCGATCACCAGCAGCATGAAAAAGCTGACCATCTGCTGGTTCTTCAGCGCCCAGGCGGAGAGGTTAAATTTCGCTTCCGCGCCTGCGCTCATGGCTGAACCTCCCCGGGCACCACCGGCTCGCCGGAGCGTAATGTGCTCACGCCAGCCGTAATGACCCTGTCGCCGGGCTTAAGGCCGGAGGCAATCATAACGGAGGTGGCCGTATAGCTGGCGGGCACCACCACGCGCAGCTGCGCCCGCGCCTGCGGGGTAATCACAAAAACCGCCGGTTTGTCGCCGGCACGGGTTAGCGCCGACGCGGGAAGGGCGTACCCGTGCGGGGCGGCGGAGGGTAACGTCACGGTGACGCTGGCGCCCAGCGCCATGGCCTCCGGCGGATTTTTCAGGGTAGCTCTGACGCGCCACGTGCGGGTCTGAGGATCGGCCTGCGGGGTGATATCCCGCAGCGCGGCAGCCGCCTGTACCGATGGGTCGCTGAGGAGGGAAACCCGTAGATCCGCCTTATCCAGAGGAGGGATCGCATCGGGCGTAGCAATATCAAACGCCACGTCGCGGGCTTCACCGGTCGCCAGCGTCAGCACGGACTGGCCGTCGCTGACAACCTGTCCCGCAGAGGCGCTCACGGCCGTGATCGTGCCCGCTTGCGGGGCGATCAGGCGCGTCCAGCCCAGGCTTTCCCGCGCGTTACGCCATGCGGCCTCGCTGCTTTTTAAGCGCGCGCTGGCGACAAGCCAGTCCGCCCGGGCGCTGTCGAGCTGCGTGCGGGCTATGGCGCCTGTTGGCATGAGCTTTTGCATCCGACTCACGTTGAGCGCGGCGACCTGCGCAGAGGCTTTGGCGCCTTCATAGTCGGCCGCGGCGCTGTCGAGCTGGTTTTGCCCGGTCGTATTTTCAAGCGTGGCCAGCAGCTGCCCGGCTGTGACACTGTCACCAATATCGACGCTACGCGTCAGTATCCGGCCCCCGGTGCGAAAGCTCAGCGTCGTTTCATCGTGGGCATGGATCTCACCGGTTCTTTCCAGCGCGGGAAGGGATTGAGCGGTGCCAACGACGACGTAGCGCACCGTACGCACTGGGTCAGGCTTGTTTTCGTGTTTATCACCGCAGCCCGTCAGCGGAAAAATCGCCAGCGCAAGCAGCGCCAGGGGAAGAAAATGCAGCCAGGAAAGGGTGCGCGCCACGCCGTACAAATGATGCAGGCAGTGGCGGAGAGAGAGTATAAATTCGTCTGACATAACGCCGCTCCATAAAGGTAATGGCGTTATTTAATGCGCGCTACGTCGAGAAAGATTCGATGTTGTGTCAAGGCTTTATCAAGAGTGGAGATTTTTATTATCGAACGGATGCCAGGGCAATACAATGCGCACCGCAAGGCCGCCTGTTTCCGGTAATGACGCGCTAATTTCTCCCCCATGCGCCTGACAAATCGCCCGGGCGATGGACAAACCGAGGCCGCTGCCGCCGGAATGCCGCGCGCGGGACTGCTCTTCGCGGCTAAAGCGTTTAAACATTTCCGGCAAGAACTGGGGCGAGACGCCCGGTCCGTCATCGGTAAATTCGAGGGTGTAATGCCCGCGGGTGTAGTGCAGCGTCACCTCAAGGTGGCCGCCTTCGCGTCCGTAACGAAGCGCATTTTCCATAAGGATGGTAACGACCTGTCCCATGCGGAACGCATCGCCCCGGAAAGGGCAGGTGCGCGGGTTACGCAGCGTTATGCTGAATTGATGCGCATCGGCCTGGGGCACGATCCAGGCTGCCCGCTCCTGAATCAGCTCATCCAGATAGAACGGCTGGTCCTCCAGCACCAGGTTACCCGCGTCGGCCAGAGAGAGAAGGTGGAGCTCATCGGTGAGGCGGTTGAGGTGCTGGAGCTGCTTCATCACCATTTCCAGCTGCGCGGGGCTGGCATCAAACACGCCGTCTAACATGCCCTGCAGACGCCCGATGGCGGCCGTCAGAGGCGAGCGCAGCTCGTGCGCCATCGCCACGTGTGAGGCGCGGAGCTCTTTCTCATAGCGGGCCAGTTGCCCCGTCATGGAGTTAAAGTCCGCCGCGAAGCTGACCATTTCCGCCGGTGCATCTTTGATGAGCTCTGCCTGACGGCCAAATTGACCTTCGGCGACATCCTTTGCCGCGTCGCGAAGACGGCTGAACTGCAGCGCCAGCGGCCGGGCGTGTTTTAGCCCCATCACCACAATAAACGGGATCATCACCAGCACCAGCAGCGCCACCGTGACCCAGTCCGCCGACGCGATGGACGGCGTGGAGTAGCTCAGGCCCCACCAGGTGTCCACAATCGTGTGGAAGCGGGCCGGGTTGGCCTGCGGGTTCTGGCTGAGGGTAAGAAATTCGTGTCGGACCGCCGCCGGCATCCGGCCCATGATCCAGTAGTTCTGGACCGCATAGCGCAGCCACATGCAGGTCGCAATGACAATCACGCTGCCGATGGCCAGCGCTAAGATGCGCGCGCAAATCCAGCGCCACAGAGAGGAGTGCCGGCGTTTTATCATGGCTGTCTGAACCTGTAACCCACGCCGCGAACGTTGATCAGCACGCCGGAAATACCGACGGCCTCCAGTTTTTTACGCAGGTTATAAATATGGGTGTCGACTACGCGCTCCAGCGCCTCGCTTTCCGGCAGGCAGTGCTCCAGTAGATACTGGCGTGAAAACGGGTGCGCAGGCGAGCGCAGCAGCGTTGCCAGCAGAGAGAATTCCGTTGGCGTAAGATCGAGCATCACAGGCGCGCCGTCGCCGTTATCCACGCTCGCCACAATGGCGGCGACATCCACCGCCAGCGTTTGCCAGCGAAGTATCTTTTCCTCTGTCTCTTTTTTACTGCTGCGCCGCAGCACCGCCTGCACCCGCGCCACCACTTCGCCCGGATGATAAGGTTTAACAACGTAATCATCGGCGCCGTAGCGCAGGGCGCCAATGCGATCGGGGGTATCCCCCATGGCCGTAACCATGATTACCGGCACGTCGCTTTTACGGCGCAGGCCCGCCAGCACCTCGGTGCCGTTGAGCCCCGGCAGCATCACATCCAGCAGGATGAGGTCGGGTTTCCACCGCTGCGCCATATCCAGCCCGGAAAGACCGTCTCCGGTAATGGCCACGTCGTAATTTTCACGCCGTAAATAGGCCTCGAGCACGCCAGCCGCGTCGGCGTCATCTTCAATAATCAGCACTCTTCTGGACAACATCCGTTCACCTTGACCGTTTCTTAACACTATCCCGACGATTCATTGATTCTGGCAAATCATACTGCACCAACATTGTGTGGCTGTTCCTTTCTCAGGAGATGCCAGCGTCTGTATGGAGAGCAGTATGATAGCGATAAAAAAAGTCCTGTATATGTCCGTCCCGCTTCTGATGGTCGCGGCACCCGGCGCGCAGGCGGATGATGACACCGCGTCCGACTCCTTAACCGTCGGGCTGGGGGGACAGTATGCCCCGCGTTACTCAGGCTCAGACAAGCAGGTGTGGCAGGTGGTTCCTGTGCTGCAGGGACGCAAAGGCGCTTTCTTTATTGATGCGCAAAAAGGAGTGGGATATGACCTGCAAAACGACAGCGGTTGGTATTTTGAACAGTCGCTGGGCTATGACTTCGGAAGGGCAGATAAAAACTCCGGCTGGCGTGAGGGGGCAAACAACCTGAAAGGGATGGGGGACATTGACGCCACCCTGAATACCGGCCTTGCCGTTGGCTGGCAGGCCGCGCCCTGGGTGAGCGTTGAGGGCAGAGCCACGCTGCCGTTAACGGACAGCCAGGGGGGAAGCTATCAGGCCTCCGTGACGCTGATCCCGGTACAAAATAGCCAGGACACGATCGCCTTTCAGTCTGCGGCCCTGTTTGGTGACAGCCGTTATCTGAATACTTGGTATGGGGTGAGCGAGCAGCAGAGCCGCCGCACCGGCTATCGCCGCTATGCTGCGTCGGGTGGATTTTATGGCGTCGACACCAGTCTGACCTGGAGCCATCAGTTCGATGCTCACTGGGGAACTGTTCTGAGCGCGGACTATACCTGGCTTGGCGACCATGCGAATGACAGCCCGATCGTGATGCGGCGCAATGAGGGGTCTGCAACCGCCGCAATCACCTGGACATTTTAACCAGTAAAGGGTCAGGCAAAGAGTCCCTTAATAAACATCCAGAAAAGAGAGAGCAGGCAGAGGATTTGTACCGTTCGCAATGACCACAGCTGAAAACGCCATTGATAACGCTCCCGGGCATCGGCTTCTGCGATCGGGCCCGTGGCGTCCGCGGCGTTTTTCCTTATGCGGCGCAGAAAATCATGGCACAGCCAGACCAGGAGTATGAGGCTAATCATTCTCGTGAAAAGTAAACCGTAGGCGGTATAAAAGGTATCCCAGTAGCAGCGGAGGGTATCCATGGCTTATATCCTTTTCCTGAGCCGCCCATACGGCAGGTATGGGCGGTGAGCAATTATTTCTTCTTATTCATCATCGCTTTTAAATCAGCAAAGGGATTAAACGTGGCGACGCCCACGTCTTTTTGCGCGTCTTCCCCGGCAACCACGGTGGTACCGTACTGATCCGCTTCGGTGTATTTCGAATGCTCGTGATCGTGGCAAAACAGGCACAGCAGCTCCCAGTTGCTGCCATCTTCCGGGTTGTTGGTATGGTCGTGATCGATATGGTGAACCGTGAGTTCACGCAGATTGGAATAGACAAACTCGCGCGAGCAGCGTCCACACACCCATGGATAGATTTTTAATGCTTTTTCGCGATAGCCGCTTTCCAGCCGCGCGTAGTTTTTGGGGATCAAAGCCATTGCCGGTTTTACCTGCCATAAAAAGAGTGGGGAATATTATATCCCATTATGAATGGTAATGACGAACCCCTCCATTCAATCAATTTATTTGAATCATTCCGTTAAATAAACGGCATTTATTCTCCGCAGGTAATGCGTAAAGTAAGTAGTACGCAAAGTATTATCGGGACATATGGTTATGAAAAAGATCGGGTTTTTATCTTTTGGTCACTGGACGCCCTCGCCGCAGTCCGGCACGCGCTCGGCGGCCGACACGCTGCTGCAGTCCATCGATTTAGCCGTGGCGGCTGAAGAGCTGGGGGCAGACGGTGCGTATTTCCGCGTGCACCACTTCGCCCGACAGCTTAGCTCGCCGTTCCCTCTGCTGGCCGCCATTGGCGCAAAAACGAAAACCATCGAAATCGGTACGGGCGTGATTGATATGCGCTATGAAAATCCGATGTACATGGCCGAGGATGCGGGCGCGGCGGATCTGATTTCCGGCGGGCGTTTGCAGCTTGGCATCAGCCGGGGCTCTCCGGAGCAGGTTATTGATGGCTGGCGTCATTTCGGCTATGTCCCGCAGGAAGGGGAAAACGAGTCGGATATGGCGCGCCGTCATACCGAGGTGCTGCTTGAGGTGCTGCGCGGTGAAGGGTTTGCCAAACCGAACCCGCAGCCGATGTTTCCGAATCCGCCGGGGCTGCTGCGCCTGGAGCCTTATTCAGAAGGGCTGCGCGAGCGCATCTGGTGGGGTGCCGGTTCAAACGCGACGGCCGTGTGGGCGGCAAAACTGGGAATGAACCTGCAAAGCTCAACGCTGAAAGACGATGAAACCGGCGAGCCGTTCCATATTCAGCAGGCAAAACAGATCCGCGCGTACCGTCAGGCCTGGAAAGACGCGGGGCACGCGCGCGAGCCGCGGGTGTCGGTTAGCCGCAGCATTTTTGCGCTGATGGACGACCGCGACCGGATGTACTTCGGTGCCAGCCGCAACGACAGCGATAGCGTGGGTTACCTGGATGAGAAAACGCGCGCTATCTTCGGGCGCAGCTATGCGGCGGAGCCGGACAAGCTTGTTGAGCAGTTGAAAAAGGACGAAGCGATTGCCGAGGCTGATACGCTCTTGCTGACCGTGCCGAACCAGCTGGGTGTGGATTATAATGCGCACGTGATTGAGTCCATTCTCAAGCATGTCGCACCGGCAATGGGCTGGCGCGAGTAGTCGTTTCGCTATCAGCCGTGAGATCGTTATGGAAAACCTGGCCCTCTGGTATCGCCGCTTTGGCGAGCCAGAATCTGTTCTGCAACCTGAAACCGCGCCTCCGGGCGCGCTTGCGCCGGGTCATCTCCGCGTGCGGATGCTGTTTTCTCCGGTAAACGCGTCCGATCTTATCCCCATCACTGGGGCCTATCGCCACCGAACCCCGCTACCCGCGGTCGCGGGGTATGAAGGTGTCGGCGTTGTCATCCAGGCACCCGCGCCGTTTGATTATCTGCTGGGTAAACGCGTTCTGCCGCTGCGCGGACAAGGCACCTGGCAGCGCTATGTTGACTGCCCGGCAGAGTATGCCATTCCTGTTCCGGACGCTATCGACGCACGTCTGGCCGCGCGGGCCTATATCAATCCGCTGGCGGCGCAGATGATGCTCACCCGCTACCCGCCTCGGGGAAAGCGGGTTCTGCTCACGGCTGCCGGTTCTGACTGCGCCATCCTGCTGGGGCAGTGGGCGCGTCAGGCGGGGGCGGAAGCGGTGTACGGAATTCACCGCTCCGCCGTTCATGCGCAAAGGCTGGAGGCGATGAGTATAATTCCTGTCGCGCAGCGTGACGCGCAGAGGATAGGCTCCGTCGCCGCGCGTAGCGACCTCGTCTACGATGCCACCGGCGGGCCGCTTGCAGAAGCTATCCTCAGCGTGATGCCCGAGCAGGGTATGTTTGTCTGCTACGGGCTGCTGAGTGGTCAACCCTTCAGACAGCAACGACCCGTGCCGCGGGTGGCGTGGTTCCATATCCGTAACGGTCTGGATGCGCTCAGCGCCGAGGCGTGGCGCGCGGAGTTCGATCGCATCTGGCTTCGCTTGCCCGCCAGCCAGTACAGCGATGTTACGGTGTACCCACTGGCGGAATGGCAGAGAGCGATCGGTGCCTGGCGCGAAGGCGGAAGGACCTGCAAGCCCCTCCTGTCGATGGCGGACTGACCGCTATTGATGGCTCATATCGCTCAGCAGCACGGCGATACTTTGCCCGCCCGCCGTCTGTTCCAGGGCAATCTTGACGATGATGGTCAGCGGAACGGAGAGCAGCATCCCTACGGGGCCGAGCAGCCAGCCCCAGAATATCAGGGACAAAAAGACCACCAGCGTGGAGAGTCCCAGCCCCCGGCCCATCATCCGTGGCTCAAGAATGTTACCGAACACCAGATTGATGACCAGATAGCCTGCCAGCAGAATCAGCGCGTCATAAAGCCCGCTGAAAACCAGCACCTGAAGGATAGGGGGGATCGCCGCCAGCACGGAACCGATGTTGGGAATATAGTTAAGCGCAAACGCCAGCAATCCCCAGACGAACGCAAAGCGAACGTCCAGCGCCAGAAGCATCACCCAGACGACCCCGCCCGTGACCAGACTAATGGCCGTTTTTAGCACCAGATAGCGGGAGACGCTGTCCAGGGCGCGCTGAATCGCCCCCATCCCTTCAGCCGGACGGACCATGATCTGCTGCAGCTTTGCCGGCAGCTGAGGCACCTCGAGCAGCATGAACACCACCGTTAAAAACAGCAGAAAAATAGACGTCATGGCATTGGAAAGCTGCGCCAGCAGGCTGGTGACGATCGTCATGGCCGCATTCGGATCGATATATTTCAGAAGCTCCTCAACCGAGACTTCGATACCCGCGCGCTGCAGCCAGGGTTCAAGCTGCAGGAGCGGTATCGCCAGCGAAGAGCGGTATTTCGGCAGAGTGCGCGCCAGCTCGTTTAGCGAAGTTCCCAGATACGCCACCAGCAAGACCATCGCCACAATAATGATGCTGATGAGCAGCGTGATCGCCAGCACGCGCGGAATGCGCAGGCGCGTCATGCGCTGTACCAGCGGATTCAGGATCACCGCAATAAACAGCGCCAGAATAAAGGGCACAATAATGTCGGCGGCAAAGCGAACGCCTGTCAGTATAATCACCAGCATGCCCAGCATGATGACAATTTTTAACCCGTTCAGGGTAATGATGGGTTTAGCCATGGTGACTCCGAAATTTTCTTTATATTTATAATAAAGGCGAAAGGCGCTGCAATAAACTAACCAAAATCAAACGAGGTGGGTAAAGAATTGCAAAGACTTTGAGTAAAATCCTGGCTTATGGTACAAATCTGGTGTGTTTAACTACCGAGGACAATTTTCATCCGCAAAGACGAGAAGCAACAACGCGGATAATTGTAATTTTATGGACAATCTGTTCAGGACGTACGCTTCAAACAACACCGCTGTATTTTCCACCTCCTTCTTCCTGCTTTCTGGTGAGCAACACTGGCGCACCGCACTATAGTCATATCTTCTGCCTGAGCTGGCGCTAAGCGCTTAGCTATCTGATTTCAATTCGTATTTTTTGGTTTGCTGCTCGCAGCGGGCCACGATGGATTATATTCTCAAGCAGGAGAAAATCATGTTTTACTGGATTTTATTAGCCCTGGCGATTATCGCTGAAATTACCGGCACGCTGTCGATGAAATGGGCCAGCGTCAGCGATGGCAACACCGGTTTTATTTTAATGCTGGTGATGATTTCACTTTCCTATATTTTCCTCTCGTTTGCGGTGAAGAAAATTGCGCTGGGCGTTGCGTATGCCCTGTGGGAAGGGATCGGTATTTTGTTGATTACGCTGTTCAGCGTGCTGATATTTGACGAAACATTAACAACGATGAAGATCGCTGGCTTAACGACGCTGGTGGCGGGTATTGTGCTGATTAAATCGGGTACCCGTAAACCGACTAAACAGCTGAAGGAGCAGAACCATGCAACAGTTTGAGTGGGTTCATGCGGCCTGGCTGGGGCTTGCCATCGTGCTGGAAATCCTGGCGAACGTCCTGCTGAAATTCTCCGATGGTTTTCGCCGTAAAATATACGGCCTGCTGTCGATTGCCGCGGTTCTGGGGGCGTTCAGCGCCCTGTCCCAGGCGGTAAAAGGGATCGACCTGTCGGTGGCCTACGCGCTATGGGGCGGTTTTGGTATCGCCGCCACGCTAGCCGCAGGCTGGGTACTCTTCGGTCAGCGTTTAAATAACAAGGGCTGGATCGGCCTCATACTGCTGCTTGCCGGCATGATCATGATAAAACTCGCCTGACAGACCTCTCGCCGTCATTTACAGGCAGCGAAATTCGCTGCCTGTATTACGCTTAGAAAAGCAAAACAGTGAAGAGGATGGCTGATGTATCGCACATTAAGCTGGCGCAATATTCCCAATGCGAGAACGTTGTTTGCCATGGTCTTCATGGCGGGGATCGGCTTAATTATTTCCATCGTCGCACTGCTTTATCTCTCTCTGCATCTTATCAGCACCAAAACCAACGAAATTGATGAACACCGCTCGGCGCTTTCCGTACAGGGGGCCATTCAAACCTCGGTTAACCGCGTCTCCTCTCTGGTGCTTGATAACGCCGTCTGGGACGATGCGGTGCGGGAAGCCTACCGACCCGCGCTGGATACCGACTGGTTGTATAACACCTGGGGTGCCGGCTTTAAAATCAACAATCTCTATGACGGGACCTTTGTGCTTGATGAACATTTCAGGGTCATTTGGGGATCGTTTCAAAGCCAACGCTTCTACGAGAAAAACCTCGACTTCTTTGGCAAGGGTCTCGAAGCGCTTATTGACCAGCACAGGCGAGCGCTCTCTGGTGAGAAAAATATCTATTCGGGAATCAGTCAGACGCGCCACGGTGTCGCCTTTGTCGGCATAGGGCTGATTCGCCCGATGGTCGGAAGATTACAGGTGACCGACGGAACGCGCCGCTATCTGGTGATTACCCGGCATTTGAACGCCAAAATATTATCCGACCTGGGAGCGACCTTTCAGATCGATAACCTCAGCTATTCCCCAGGCAAAATCAACGATCGCAGCATGCCGCTGCGCAGTGCGGCGGGGGAGTTAGTCGGCTATCTGAACTGGCAGGCGCGGCTTCCGGGCGCGCAGGCCGCCCGGGCTGCCTCCTCTGACATCCGGCAGATTGTGGTGCTGGCGTCGGGGCTGATCCTGCTTTTCATTCTGGTGAGCAGCGTGGGGCTGTACAAGCTTGCGCGCGGAGAAAGCCAGGCGCGTCTGGTCGCCAGAACGGACTGGCTGAGCCATCTGCCGAACCGCCGTGCGCTCATCGAGGCGCTGGACCGGGTGAGTTTACGCGGTGATATCGACGTCAAAAGCGTGGTGTTTATCGATCTGGATGGCTTTAAGGACGTGAATGACATCTACGGCCATAGCGTGGGTGACGATCTCATCGTGGCGATTGCGAAAACGCTGAATGAACGCGTGCCGCCGGGCGGAATGCTGGCGCGAATGGGCGGGGATGAGTTTGCCATGACCATCGGCGGTGACAATGCTGAGGCACAGGCCACCGCGTTTGCCGCATCGGTGCTGGATTATCTCAACACCCCAGTTCAGCTGGGGGAACGCACCATCCATATTGGCGCCAGCATTGGAATCGCCAGCGGTACCCTGATTGAGTGCACCAGCTCCGAGCTGTTTCGCCGCGCCGATATTGCCATGTATCACTCAAAAATGAGCGGGAAAGGGCGTATCACCCACTACGACGCGGAGCTGAACAGCGCCCGTGAGCGCAAGCTGGCGATTGAAAATCAGATCCGCCTCGGCCTGGAGCGCGATGAGTTTGAGGTCTGGTATCAGCCAATTATCGACGCCCGCAGCCAGAAAATGAGCAGCGTCGAAGCGCTGGTACGCTGGCCGCGTCGCCCGGACGGGCCGCTTGGCCCGGATGCCTTTATCGCCATTGCGGAGACCAGCGGTCTGATTTACAAACTGGGCCAGTTTGTTCTGCAGCGGGCCTGTCAGGATCTGCAGCCGTACGGTGACTTAAAGCTCTCCGTCAATATCTCTCCCGCACAGTTTCGCGATCCCGCCTTTGAAGAAAAAGTGGCCAGCGTGCTGGAGACCACCCGTTTCCCGGCTAACCGGCTGCAGCTTGAGGTCACGGAGTCCTATGTGCTGGAAAACCCGGAGCGCGCCCGCATGGCGATAGCCAATCTTAAAGCGTTGGGCACTGCGGTGGCGCTGGATGACTTTGGTACCGGCTATTCAAGCATTGGGTATTTGCGGCGTTTTAACTTCGACACCATCAAGATCGATAAATCGCTGGCCGGGCTGGTGGACAACGACGAGCAGGCGGCCGCGCTGGTGAGCGGCACGGTGCGGATCGCCAATGCGCTGGGCATGGCGGTGGTCGCAGAAGGGGTCGAAACCGAGAAGCAAATGAAGCTGCTGCGGCTGGCTGGCTGCGATCAACTGCAGGGTTTTTGGTTCAGCCAGCCGATGCCGATTGAGTCAATCAGGGCGTTACATCAGGTCAGAAGGTGCTGATTTACTGCTGCGCCAGCGCTTCAAGCTTGTCGCGAAAACCGGTCACGGATAAAGCGCGGTTATCTGCGCGCCATCGGTCTTTCGCCGCCGGGGCAGAGCTCTGAACGCCAATCAGCTGCCAGCCATTATCCGTTTTCAGCATCAGCGGTGAACCACTGTCACCCGGCAGCGTATCGCACTGATGCGAAAGCACGCTGGTTTGTGCCCAGCCCGTCACAATGCAGTCAGTGTGGGTATAAAGCGTATCCAGATGATCGACAGGATAACCCGATTGCGTCACCTTGCGGTCGGCGGCTTTCAGCGCGGCGGTAAGCGCGGCTTTGTCGCCGTCAAATAACGGCAGCGGGGTAATGCCTGAAGGCGGGTAGCGCAAAACGATCAGGCCAAAATCCCATGAGGCGGCCCCCGGCGGCACGATCCAGCCGTCACCGTCCGGTTTTAGGCGTTTGCCAAGAGACGGATCAACCCGGCCTTCAATGCCGTGGATTTCATAGCGCCAGAGGCCTTTTTGCGACACAAAACGCAAGGCAACCGCTTTATCCGGCTTGCCGTTTGGCGGCGTTAACAGACAGTGGCCTGCCGTCAGGGCAAGCTGCGGGGTGATTAACGTTGCAGTACATAAGTTACCGCTGGCGGTTTCCAGTTGGCCTATAGCGTCCCAGGGCGCCTGAGTAGGATCGGTGACGCGCGTGCGATCGTCATGACCGAAAAAAAGCGTCTTTAGCTCTTTCGCGCTAATGGTGTCATCACCGCCATCATCCGCATGTGAAAATCCAGAAAAAAGACCAAACGTTCCCAGTAACAACACAACAGATTTACGCATATCACACTCTGGTGGGGGTAATTATGATTATTAAAAGTGAACCCTATGAAAATACTATAGACGGGACAGCGCGAAAGTGGGAGTAAAATCAGCGTGCTACAATCAGGAAAGATAAAAATGGCTGGCGATGAGCGCGCATAAAATAAGCAGAATCAGAATCAGCTCAAACCGATAGCGTCGCAGCATACGCCCTCCGGATAAAAAAAACGGCGCGGAACCTGTTCCGGTTCAGCGCCGGTTTACCAACGTGCCCCGAAGGGCACGGTTAAGCTTGTACTCTTACGCAGCTGGCTGTGCAGCTGGTTTAGCAGCTTCGTGTTTTACTGCTTTTTTGTGATGCTTTTTAGCAGCCTGCGCTTTCTGTTCTACGGCCGGTTTGGTCGCTTTTTTGTGTTTGTGGTGCTTTTTAGCAGCCTGCGCTTTCTGCTCTACAGCCGGTTTAGCGGCTTTTTTGTGGTGCTTTTTGGCAGCCTGCGCTTTTTGCTCGGTTGGCGCTGCGGCTGCTGGTGCAGCGGCTTCTTTTTTCGCTGCAGCTTTGTGATGTTTCTTATGGTGAACCGCTTTTGCTGGCGCAGCGGTGGTGGTTGCAGCAGGTGCGGCAGCCGGTGCAGCAGTTGCGGTAGTGTCAGCAGCAAATGCAGCAGAAGACAGACCCATAGCAGCGGCAACAACCAGAGCTAATACTTTATTCATTCTCATACCCTCGAATTTGGTTTTTCATTTAACCCCACTGCGGGGCCGTTGAAATAACTATATCCCTGTAAATTCGAGGTTTCCGTGAGTGATTGGTATCGGCGTGTAACCATATGTACATTGCCGGGCTCCTGCACGGACGGCCCCCTCTCCCTTGAGGGAGAGGGCTGGGGTGAGGGGGAACATACGGCTCTTCTACTGGAGGTCCCTCACCCCCGGCCAAACAGATTACAAATAACGGGAGGTCAGATGTTCGCGGAAGTAGCGAATGTTCAGATCTTCACCCGTCGCCTGGGTTATTAACTGCGACGTGGTAAAGCGGCTACCGTGCTGCCAGATGTTCTGACGCAGCCAGTCGAAGAGGGCGGAAAAATCGCCCTCGGCGATGGAGGCCTGAAGCCCCGGCAGCGCGTTGCTGGCGGCGTGGAACAGCTGCGCGGCATACATGGCGCCCAGCGTATAAGACGGGAAGTAACCAAAACCGCCGTCGGTCCAGTGGATATCCTGCATACAGCCGTTGCGGTAGTTGTCTTTGGTGGATAATCCGAGCCACGCCTGCATTTTCTCATCCCACAGGGCGGGGATATCGTCCACCTCAATCTCGCCGTTGATCAGCGCCCGCTCAATCTCATAGCGCAGCACCACGTGTGCCGGATAGCTCACTTCGTCCGCATCGACGCGGATATAGCCCGGCTTCACGCGCTGGTTCCAGGCAATAAAGTTCTCTTCGCTGAACGCCGCCTGGCTGCCAAAGCGGGCGTGCACCGCAGGGAGAAGATGTTTAAGGAAGGCTTCACTGCGTCCCAGCTGCATTTCAAAGAACAGGCTCTGGGATTCGTGGATCGCGGTTGAGCGGGCCAGGGCAATTGGCTGTCCTGCCCACGCGCGCGGCAGGTTTTGTTCGTAGCGCGCGTGTCCGGTTTCGTGGATCACGCCAAACAGCGCGCTGAGCAGCTCATCCTCGTCATAGCGCGTGGTGATGCGCACGTCCTCCGGGACGCCGCCGCAGAACGGGTGCGCACTCACGTCCAGTCGACCGCCGTTAAAATCGAAGCCGAGCATCTTCATGGCTTCCAGGCCCAGCTCGCGCTGCGTCGCGGTCGGGAAGGGGCCCTGCGGCGGAACGAACGACCGCTGAGCCTGTTTTTCCACCACGTTTGCCAGCAGGTCCGGCAGCCAGGATTTCATATCGCCGAACAGAACGTCCAGACGGGCGCTGGTCATGTCGGGCTCAAAAATATCCAGCAGCGCGTCGTACGGCGTACAGCCTTTGGCTTCGGCCCGCAGGCGAGCCTCTTCGCGGCTGAGTTTGACCACCTCTTTCAGGTTGGCGGAAAAACCCCGCCAGTCATTAGCGGGGCGCTGCGTGCGCCAGGCGTGCTCACACCTGCTGCCCGCCAGGGATTTGGCTTCCACCAGCGATTCCGGCAGCAGCGAGGCCTGCTGGTAGTGACGCGTCATTTCGCGCAGGTTGGCCTGTTCGACGTCATTGAGTTCTTCACCTGCCGCCGCAGCCAGCAGGTCGCCCACTTTCTTATCGGTCAGGATCTGGTGCTGCAGGACGCTCATCTCCGCCAGCGCCTCACCGCGCGCGGCGCTGCCGCCTGGCGGCATCATGGTGAACATGTCCCAGCTGGCGATGGAGGAGAGGTGCGAGAAGCGGGAGAGGCGCTGGAAGGTTTTCACAAGTGACTGATAGGCGGATGTTTTTTGCAATTCTTATTTCCTCTTGCCAGGGATGTGTTTCAGGGAGCATACAATGAAACAGACCAAATTCCCCAACATTTCCCACGCGGAGGAAATCTATGTAGACCTCCTCCTTTGAAACCGTCGCCGGCATTCCGGCAGACGGTTTTCGGTGGGCGCTTAGGCCTTATCACGCATAACCTGTTGCAAAATCGCCAGCGCCTGGGTGAACTGGGCATCCGGAATGGTCAGCGGATAAAGGAAGCGGATCACATTGCCGTACTGGCCGCAGATCAACAACAGCAGGCCCTGGGCGAGCGCCTTTTGCTGGATCGCCTGCGCAATGGCGGCCGAAGGTTCGCGGCTCTCGGGATCAAAAAACTCCGCCGCAATCATCGATCCTCTCCCCCTTATCGCCACGAGCGCAGGGAAGGTGCCCTGAATCTCTTCCAGCGTGGCTGTCAGTCGATCCCCCAGATGACAGGCGCGGGCGCACAGTGACTCGTTGTCGATAATATTCAGAACCGCGTGCGCGGCGGCCACCGCCAGCGGGTTACCTGCATAGGTCCCCCCCAGACCGCCGGGAGCCGGCGCGTCCATGATCCCGGCGCGGCCCACCACGCCGGACAGCGGCATTCCGCCTGCCAGGCTTTTCGCCATCGTCATCAGGTCAGGCTTGTCCGCGTAGTGTTCCATGGCAAACAGTTTGCCCGTACGGGCGAAGCCGCTCTGCACTTCGTCGGCAATCATCACGATCCCGTGCTCGTCACAGATGCGGCGGATGGCGGCCACCAGCTCTGGCGGGGCGACGTTGAATCCGCCTTCGCCCTGGATGGGTTCAAAAATAATCGCCGCCACCTGTTTCGCCTCAATATCCGCTTTGAACAGGCGTTCTATCGCCGTGATGGCATCCTGCGTCGTAATGCCGTGCAGCTCGGAAGGATACGGCACGTGATAAACCGACCCCGGGAAGGGGCCAAATCCCAGCTTATAAGGCGCGACCTTGCCGGTTAACGCCATGGTCATATAGGTTCGGCCGTGAAAACCTCCCCCGAAGGCAATCACGCCCGGTCTGCCGGTGTGGGCCCGGGCGATTTTAATGGCATTTTCCACCGCTTCCGCGCCCGTGGTGAAGAACGCCGTTTTGGCCGGGCTCTGCACCGGGGCCAGCTCGTTAAGTTTTTCGGCTAATGAAACGTAGCTTTCATACGGCACAATCTGGTAGGCCGTGTGGGTGAACTGGTGAAGCTGTTTTTCCACTGCGGCCACCAGTTCAGGATGACGATGGCCGGTATTCAGCACCGCGATCCCAGCGGCGAAATCGATATAGTCGTTGCCTTCCACGTCGGTAAGCGTGGCATTCTCCGCCGTGCGGGCAAAGAAATCACACATTACGCCTACGCCGCGCGGGGTGGCAGAAAGTCTGCGCTGATGAAATTCCTGGTTACTCATGTCAGATACCCTTTTGTCGAAACGATCATACGCCAAGACGATCGCGCAGGCTGTAATACGCCGCGCCCATCGCCGTGAATGGAATCCGCAGGCTGCGACCGCCCGGGAAGGGGTAGTGCGGGAGGTTGGCAAACGCATCAAAGCGCTCAGCGTCACCGCGCAACAGTTCCGAGATCAGCCGTCCGGCCAGGTGGGTGCAGGTCACGCCGTGGCCGCTGTAGCCCTGCATGTAATAGATGTTTTTATCCAGACGACCAAACTGCGGCATGCGTGACAGGGTCAGCAGGAAGTTGCCCGTCCAGCGGTAGTCGATTTTGACGCCTGCCAGCTGTGGGAAGGTTTTCAGCAGCTTTGGCATCACCATGCGCTCGACGTCGTCCGGATCGCGCGCGCCGTAAACTACGCCACCACCGTACAGCAGGCGGTTGTCGGCGGTGAGACGGTAGTAATCCAGCAGATAGTTACAATCTTCCACGCAGTAGTTATTGGGGATCAGCGTGCGGGCTACCTCTTCCGGCAGCGGGGCGGTGGTCACCACCTGGGTGCCGCAGGGCATACTGCGTTTTGCCAGATCCGGTTCTATCTTGTCGCCCAGATAGGCATTCCCGGCGACGATCACGTAGCGGGCCGTCACCTGGCCATGCTGCGTGCTCACCACGGCCGGGCTGGTGTGCTGAATGGCGGTCACCGGGGACTGTTCATACACCCGCCCGCCGTTCAGGCGAATGGCGTCCGCTTCGCCGATCGCCAGGTTCAGCGGGTGAATGTGCCCCCCGCTGCGGTCCAGCAGCGCGCCGGTATAGCGCTCGCTGTCGACTTCCCGGCGGATGGCGCTGGCGTCCAGCAGCTCCAGCTGCGTGTTGCCGTAGCGTTCCCAGTTGGCTTTTTGCTCCTCCAGCGTCTCCAGCTGCTTATGGTTTAACGCCACAAACAGCCCGCCTGGACGATAGTCGCACTGGATCTGATAGCGCTGGATACGCTCCCGGATGATTTCCCCGCCTTCAAACATCATGCTCCCGAGGACTCTGGCGGCATCGGGCCCGTAGTTTTTCTCAATCACGTCGATATCGCGGCTGTAGGAGTTAACCAGCTGGCCGCCGTTGCGTCCGCTGGCGCCGAAGCCGATGCGCGCGCCTTCAAGGAGCACCACGTCGTAGCCCATTTCGGCGAGATGCAGCGCGGAGGAGAGGCCGGTATAGCCGCCGCCCACCACGCACACGTCACAGCTGATCGACTCGTTAAGCGTCGGGAAAGGTTCGTAAGCGTTCGCGCTGGCCGCGTAGTAGCTGGTGGTATGTTCGGTCATGATTGAGGCTCCAGGGCAATCCAGATGGTTTTCAGTTCGGTAAATTTTTCCAGCGCGTGCAGGGACTTATCGCGACCGTTGCCGCTCTGCTTATAGCCGCCAAAGGGTACGGTCATATCACCGTCGTTATAGTTATTGACGAAGACCGAGCCTGCCTTCAGGCGGCGGCTCATGCGGTGCGCGCGGGAGAGATCGCGGGTCCATACCGCAGCGCCAAGCCCATATTCACTGTCGTTGGCCAGCGTTAAGGCTTCCTCTTCGGTTTTAAAGCGGGTGACGACCAGCACCGGCCCGAAAATCTCTTCCCGGCACAGCGGGGAGGCAGGGTCGATGTCGATAAAAATGGTTGGGCCGACTGCGGAAGGCCATGCTTGTTCCCGCCCGTCCAGCAGCAGCGTACCTTTTCGGGTTCCCTCGCGAATAAACGTGTGGACGGTATCGGCGTGCGCGGCGTCGATGAGCATTCCCATCGTGCTGTCGGGGTCGAGCGGATCGCCCGGCTGCCAGTGGCGGGCCTGCGCCTTCAGCCTTGCCAGGAAGTCATCGGCGATGCTGTCTTCGAGCAGCAGGCGGGTGCCGGCGATACAGACTTGCCCCTGGTTATAAAAAATCCCGGCGGCGGTCGCGCTCACGGCCTTGTCCAGGTCCGGACAGTCGGCAAAGATAATGTTGGCGCTCTTGCCGCCTGCCTCCAGCCAGACGCGCTTCATGTTGCTTTCTCCCGCGTCCTTCAACAGCTGCTTGCCGGTGCGGGTAGAGCCGGTAAACGTCAGCACCTCGACCTCCGGATGCAGCGCCAGCGCCTGGCCCGCTTCGTGACCGTAACCGCTTATCACATTCAGCACGCCGTCCGGCAGGCCCGCCTCTTTTGCCAGCCCGGCCAGCCGCAGGGCGGTGAGGGGCGATTTCTCCGACGGTTTCAATACCACGCTATTGCCCGCAATGAGCGCCGGGCCCAGCTTCCAGCAGGCCAGCAGCAGCGGGAAGTTCCAGGGGACGATGGCTGCGACAACCCCGATGGGCTCGCGCACGATCATCGCCAGCTCGCCCGGACCCGTAGGCGCCACTTCGCCGTAGACCTTATCCGCCGCTTCGGCGTACCAGCGAATGGCGCGAGCCGCGCCGGGAATATCGTCGCGCAGGCTGTGGCGGATGGGTTTACCGGTGTCCAGCGTTTCCAGTAGGGCCAGCTCTTCGACGTGGCGTTCCATTAAGTCGGCGAGCTTATTTAGCACGGCCTTACGCTGAGCCGGAGACGCCTGCGACCAGTCACCGCGTTCAAATACCTCACGCGCGGCGTGAACCGCGCGGTCCACGTCCGCCTGCTTGCCCCGGGCCACGTTCGCCAGCGTCTTTTGGGTAGCGGGATTGACGGTTTCAAACGTGGCATTATCGGCGGCGTCACAATAGGCGCCGTTAATAAATAACCGGGTCTCAATGGCGCTGTTTTTTGCTTTATCCTGCCAGTAAGTCAGGTGCTGAAAATGCATATTCACTCCTTTCTTTCGCAATCAGATAAATAAAGGCATGGCCGTTTCAGGCAATACGAAGCCGTGGGGCATCCCGGGAATTAACTCGTTAAATGCCGACATTAATCGTTTTTATTTGTCCCGGCGGAAGCGCGCTTACGCCGGGACCGAGTGGTAATTAGAACGTGGTGGGGGTGTGGGCACTGATAATGCGGCAGATGCCTGCCGAGGTGTTGCTGAAGCTGTGCGGTATGCCGGTATTGATGGCATAGCTCTGCCCCGCAACCAGGTGATAAGGCTGGCCATTAATGGTCAGCACTATTTCACCTTCCAGTATCGTACCGATCTCCTCACCCTGGTGTTTGATCCTCTCTCCGGTCGTGGTTCCAGGCTGGTAAGTTTCAAAAATCATCGCCAGCGTACGGTTCGGATTTCCGTTATGAACCAGCTTCATCGAAACCCCCTGACTGCCTATTTCGATAAGGTCGTCCTGATTAATAACCACCTGCGGTTCATCAGGTTTTTCCGGTTCCGAAAAGAATTCCGAGAGCGACAGCCCATAGACTTTCAGCAGCTTTTGCAGCGTACTGATGGCAGGACTGACTTTGTCCTGTTCAATGGTGCTGATGGCACTGTGTGTTAACCCAGACAGTTCGGCGGCACGCCGCTGCGAGAGACCCAGCTGCTGGCGGATCTCAGACAGACGTTTCCCTGGCGCCAGTCCGTCATCGCTCATAGTTGCATTTCCTTTACGGTAGTGGTCAAAGCCGTTGCTTCTCGGCAATGTGGCTTTGACAGGCGGTGATAAAACCTTCAAACAACATACGTGACAGGGCGTACTCGCTGCTGTTCCATTCGGGGTGCCATTGCACGCCGAGGGCGAAAGGGTGGTCATGAACGCTGACCGCTTCGACCAGCCCGTCCGTCGAACGGGCCTCCACGCGGAGCCGTGGTCCTAACGTTCGTGCACCTTGCCCGTGTAACGAGTTTACCCAAAATGTGTTACAGCCTGGTATTAATTGAGACAGCAGTCCTCCCTCCTGAACCTGAACCTCATGAGACGGGGCGTATTGTAGCTCAACCGGCAGTTCAGGATCTTCCCGGTGCTCAAGCAGGTCGTTCTGCTCGAACAGGCGACGATACAGCGTCCCTCCCGTGGCAACAACCAGTTCCTGCAGCCCCCGGCAGATGGCGAAAATGGGGATGCGCCTTTCGAGCGCGGCGGCAATCAGCGCCATGCTCAGAAGATCTCGCCCGGGATCGGCGTTAGGCTCATCGCCGTTTTCACCATAAAGGTGCGGCTGCACGTTACTTGGGCTGCCCGGCAGGTAAATCCCGTCCAGGGTTGGCAGCAGAGCGGTAATGAGCTCTGGCTCTGCCAGCGCATGCGGTAAGGCAATAGGTAAGCCCCCCGCGTTAACAATGGCGTTCAGGTACTTTTCTTGCAGGGTCTGGGTCTCATGACCCTTAAGCCTGTTTCTACACATCACCACGCCAATAACTGGCTTGTTCATTATATTTTCCATGATCGCCCTCACAAAGTGGACTAAATTTAGGCCATTCTCGCCTGTTAAACGGCCTTTTCGTTCAATATTTTCTCAATCTAGCAACGGGATCTGCCTTTTGCAAACTTAATTTAACATTTGACAAACAATTTGTTTGCATACAGATTCGATAGGGTGGACATTATATTTGACAGTCCTGAGCAGCGAACGCAAATCCAAAAACGGTGGTAAATCATGGAAACCAATATCGTAGAAGTTGAGAACTTTGTGCAGCACACGGATGAGAGGCGGGGCAGCGCCTTTACGCAGGAAGTGAAGCGCTATTTAGAAAAGTATCCTGACACCCAGTTTATTGATGTCCTCCTGACCGACCTGAACGGCTGTTTTCGCGGCAAACGCATCCCGGTTGCAGGACTGAGCAAGCTTGAAAAAGGCTGCTATTTCCCGGCATCGGTTTTTGCCATGGACATTTTGGGTAACGTCGTGGAAGAGGCGGGCCTGGGGCAGGAGCTCGGCGAGCCGGACTGTATCTGCGTGCCGGTGCCGGGCACCCTGACGCCGTCCGCCGCCGACCCGGAGTACATTGGTCAGGTGCAGCTCACCATGGTCGATGAAGATGGCGCTCCCTTTGACGTTGAGCCGCGGAACGTACTCAACCGACTCTGGCAGCAGCTGCGCCAGCGCGGTCTGTTCCCCGTGGTAGCGGTAGAGCTGGAGTTCTATTTGCTTGACCGTAAACGCGATGCCGAGGGCTATCTGCAGCCACCTTGCGCGCCGGGCACCGACGTGCGTAACACGCAGAGCCAGGTCTACTCGGTTGATAACCTGAACCACTTTGCTGACGTGCTGAATGACATTGACGAACTGGCGCAGCTGCAGCTGATCCCCGCCGACGGGGCAGTGGCTGAGGCCTCCCCGGGCCAGTTTGAGATTAACCTGCACCATACGGAAAACGTGCTCGATGCCTGCGATGATGCGCTGGCGCTGAAACGACTCGTCAGACAGATGGCGGAAAAACATAAGATGCACGCCACGTTTATGGCAAAGCCGTATGAAGAGCATGCGGGCAGCGGGATGCATATCCACATCAGCATGCAGAACAACAGAGGCGAAAACGTGCTCGCAGACGCCAGCGGCGAGGACTCCGCGCTGCTGAAGCGCGCGCTGGCCGGGATGATCGATCTGATGCCGGCGTCCATGGCGCTGCTGGCACCGAACGTCAACTCCTACCGCCGTTTCCAGCCGGGAATGTACGTGCCGACGCAGGCGTCATGGGGACACAATAATCGCACGGTTGCCCTGCGTATCCCCTGCGGCGATCGCCATAACCACCGGGTCGAGTACCGGGTGGCGGGAGCAGACGCGAACCCATATCTGGTAATGGCGGCGATTTTTGCCGGCATCTTACATGGGCTGGATAACGATTTACCCCTGCAGGAAGAAGTGGAAGGCAATGGCCTGGAGCAGGACGGGCTGCCGTTCCCGATTCGCCAGAGCGATGCGCTGTGGGAATTTATGCAAAACGATAGTCTTCGGGAGCGGCTGGGCGAACGTTTCTGCCACGTCTATCACGCCTGCAAAAATGATGAACTGCTGCAGTTTGAACGCCTGATTACCGAAACTGAAATTGAGTGGATGCTGAAAAACGCCTGATGACGTGCCCCGGTAAGGGGCCGCTTTGTTTCATCGCATACGTATCACCAAACGGCCTGCGCGGAGCCTGGCCTAACTGTTCGCTGGCACGCCAGCTATCTCCCGGGAGTCGCGTTATGGAGCGCAGGCGGCACAGGGATTTTCTTAACGACACTGTGTGACGAGGTAGGAAATGATGCAGATGTTCAACTATCCGCAGGGCGAAGGGGGCCAGTCAGGCTCCTGCTGTGAGTGCGAACCAGAGACGGTGCGCTGGTACGATCGCGTGTGTTCTTTACAACTTCCCCCTTTGCTAAGCAGGTTTGCGTTAAGGTCAACGCGATTGCAAACCACGGTAAGCATGGGGGGGACGGTATATGGCGACTAACACCTCTCTTGACTCGCCGGGCATGGCCGGAAAAACCCGACTGCGCAGCTCCCTCAAGCTCTGGCAGGTGGTCATGATGGGGCTGGCTTACCTCACCCCCATGACCGTGTTTGATACTTTCGGCATCGTGTCCGGCATCAGCAATGGCCACGTGCCAGCCTCGTATCTCCTGGCGCTGGCTGGCGTCATGTTTACCGCCATCAGCTACGGCAAGCTGGTGCGACAGTTCCCGGAAGCGGGCTCTGCGTACACCTACACGCAGAAATCGATCGGACCCCACCTGGGTTTTATGGTCGGCTGGTCATCGCTGCTGGACTATCTCTTCCTGCCGATGATCAACGTGCTGCTGGCGAAGATCTACCTTTCCGCGCTGTTCCCTGAAGTGCCGCCGTGGGTCTGGGTGGTGGGGTTTGTGACGATCCTGACGCTGGCGAACCTGAAGAGCGTTAATTTAGTCGCCAACTTTAACACCCTGTTTGTGCTGGTGCAGGTCGCCATCATGGTGGTGTTTGTCATACTCGTGGTGCATGGCCTGCACAAGGGAGAGGGCGTCGGTACCGTCTGGTCGCTCCAGCCGTTTATCAGCGAGAACGCACACCTGATCCCTATTATTACCGGCGCGACTATCGTTTGCTTCTCTTTCCTCGGCTTTGACGCGGTTACTACGCTGTCGGAAGAGACGCCAAACGCGGCGCGGGTGATTCCCAAAGCCATTTTCCTGACCGCACTGTATGGCGGGCTGATATTCATTATTGCCTCGTTTTTCATGCAGCTCTTTTTCCCGACGATCGCGCGCTTCAAGAACCCGGACGCCGCGCTGCCGGAAATTGCGCTGTACGTAGGCGGCAAGCTCTTCCAGTCGGTGTTTCTGTGTACCACGTTTGTGAATACGCTCGCTTCAGGCCTGGCCTCGCACGCCAGCGTCTCACGCTTGTTGTATGTGATGGGGCGTGACAACGTCTTTCCGGAGCGGGTGTTTGGCTACGTGCATCCGAAATGGCGTACTCCGGCCCTGAACGTCATTATGGTAGGGATAGTCGCGCTGTCTGCCCTGTACTTCGATCTCGTGACCGCGACGGCGCTGATCAACTTCGGCGCGCTGGTGGCGTTTACGTTTGTTAATCTCTCGGTGTACAACCATTTCTGGCGGCGCAAGGGGCTGAACAAAACGTGGAAAGATCGGTTCCACTATCTCCTGCTGCCGCTCATCGGTGCCGTCACGGTCGGCGTGCTGTGGATAAACCTCGAAGCGACGTCCCTGACGCTTGGCCTCATCTGGGCGGCACTGGGGATCCTTTACCTGACATGGCTGACGCGCCGTTTCCGCAAACCGCCTCCGCAGTTTGAAGCCGCTAAGATAGAGCAGGCCTGGGATTCCTGAACGCGAAACGGCACCAGTACGCTGGTGCCGTTTATCTGGATCGGGCATCATCCCGCAGGCTTATTATCTCAGACGTTTATGAAGACTTGCTCCCACCAGCAGTGCGGCACAGAGCATCAGCGCGATAAACCCGCCCACGCCGTTCCAGCCGTAGCTATGCCAGAACACGCCGCCGAGCGTCCCGGCGATGCTGGAACCCAGGTAATAGCTAAACAGATACAGCGACGATGCCTGGCCTTTGGCGCGACGCGCCCGCGGGCCAATCCAGCTGCTGGCGACCGAGTGGGCGGCGAAGAACCCCGCCGAGAAGAGCAGCATGCCGGCAAAAATCAGCCACAGGGAGGAGAAGAGCGTCAGCAGCAGGCCGAGCAGCATCATCGCCGTGAAGAACAGCATCACCGGGCCGCGCCCATAGCGTGCGGTCATCGCCCCGGCCTTCGGCGAGCTCCAGGTGCCGGTCAGGTACGCCACGGAAAGCAGGCCGACCACCGCCTGGCTCAGGTGCCACGGAGAGAGCATCAGGCGATAGCCAATATAGTTAAACAGCGTAACGAAAGAGCCCATCAGCAGGAAGCCTGCCAGGAACAGGCGCGGCAGCCCCTTGTCGCGCCAGTGCAGACGGAAGTTGATAAACAGCGTTTTCGGGCGCAGGGAGGTAGGACGGAAATGACGCGACTCCGGCAGAATTTTCCAGAACATCAGGGCTGATGCCAGCGCAAAACATCCGATCGCGGCCAGCGCAATACGCCAGTTAAAGAAGTCCGTGAACACCCCGCTCAGCAGGCGTCCGCTCATCCCGCCGATCGAGTTCCCGCTGATGTAAAGCCCCATCGAGAAGGCAACAAAGCTCGGGTGGATCTCCTCGCTAAGGTAAGTCATCCCGACCGCCGCCACGCCGCTGAGCGATAGCCCAATCAGCGCGCGCATCACCAGAATGCCGTGCCAGCTGGTCATCATGGTCGAGAGTAGCGTACAGACCGAGGCCAGCATCAGGGCCGTCACCATCACCTGCTTGCGGCCGATGGCGTCGGACAGCGGGCCGGTAAAGAGCAGGCCAACCGCCAGCATACCGGTAGAAATCGAGAGTGAAATACTGCTGCTGGCAGGCGATACGCCAAATTCGTGCGAAAGCACGGGCAGGATCGGCTGAACGCAATAGAGCAGGGCGAAGGTCGCCAGACCGGCGGAAAAGAGCGCCAGCGTGACGCGCATAAATTGGGGGGTACCACGTTTAATAAACTGAACCGGCTGCGATGCGATGGGTAAATCATTGATGTCGCTGGCCGGATCGATATCAATGGAAGTTGTACGACTCACACAGTTTCCTTGCTTAAACATCCCCGTGATTTCTGGTGACGGGTATGACCACCTCTTCAGGGTAGGAAAATGTAAATATTCTGTCTAATATATTAATAATCTCAAATGATACTTTAAAAATATGAATATCGAGCTGCGTCATCTCCGCTACTTTATCGCCGTCGCCGAAGAGCTGCATTTTGGCCGCGCGGCGGCACGGCTGAACATCTCTCAGCCACCGTTAAGCCAGCAGATTCAGATCCTGGAGCAGCAGGTCGGGGCGCGTCTTTTGGCCCGCACCAACCGCAGCGTGAGCCTGACGGCGGCGGGAAAGCAGTTTCTCGTCGACAGCCGACAAATTCTGAGCATGGTCGAGGATGCCGCCGCCCGGGCAGAACGGCTGTATCTCGGGGAAGCGGGAGAGCTGCGAATCGGGTTTACCTCGTCCGCGCCGTTTATCAGCGCCGTCTCGGAGACCCTTTCGTCATTTCGTCGCCATTTCCCGGATGTTCACATTCAGACGCGCGAAATCAATACCCGCGAGCAGATCGCGCCGCTCAATGAGGGTTCGCTCGATCTGGGGTTGATGCGTAATACCCAGCTGCCGGACACGCTGGCGTGGCAGGTCATTCTGCGCGAGCCGCTGATGGCCATGATCCCGCGCGATCATCCGCTGGCGTCGCGTCCGGCGGTGTCGCTGGCAGAGCTGGCAAAAGAGCCGTTCGTCTTTTTTGACCCGCAGGTCGGGACGGGGCTGTACGACGATATTCTGGGACTGATGCGCCGCTACGATCTTGCGCCGGTCATCACTCAGGAAGTCGGGGAAGCGATGACCATTATTGGCCTGGTCGCCGCCGGGCTGGGAGTGTCTATTCTCCCGGCTTCCTTTAAACGGGTACAATTGCGCGAAATGCGCTGGGTGAGCATCGCCGAAGAGGACGCCGTTTCAGAGATGTGGCTGGTCTGGTCAAAACATCGTGAACAGAGCCATGCCGCGCAGCGCTTCAAACAGCAGCTCATTACCGCGTCTTTAGGGTGATATTTCCAGGGAAAAGTGGGCGAAAATGTGCGGTAAATCACATGGCTAAGTAAATATTTGACGGCAGCCATGCAAGTGCTTCACCATAGCCCACAGTTTATTTCGAAGCTCGAAAATAAGGGAGTACGAGGTGGTTGCTGATAGTCAGCCAGGGCATATCGATCAGATTAAGCAGACCAACGCCGGCGCGGTGTATCGCCTGATTGATCAGCTTGGTCCGGTTTCGCGTATCGATCTTTCGCGCCTGGCACAGCTGGCACCCGCCAGTATCACCAAGATTGTCCGCGAAATGCTGGAAGCGCACCTGGTTCAGGAAACGGAAATTCAGGAGCCGGGCAGCCGCGGCCGTCCGGCCGTCGGGCTGGTGGTCGAGACGGAAGCCTGGCACTATCTTTCTCTGCGCATCAGCCGGGGGGAGATCTTTCTCGCGCTGCGAGATCTGAGCAGCAAGCTGGTGGTGGAAGACCGGCTTGAACTGCCCCTCAACGCGGAAGAACCGCTTCTCGATGCAATTGTCACGCACATCGATCACTTCTTTATTCGCCACCAGCAGCGGCTTGAGCGCTTAACCGCTATTGCCATCACCATGCCGGGCATTATTGATACCGAAAATGGCATTGTTCACCGCATGCCGTTTTATGAAGACGTCAAAGAGATGCCGCTGGGCGAAGTACTGAAAAACCACACCGGCGTGCCGGTCTATATTCAGCACGACATCAGCGCCTGGACCATGGCGGAGGCGCTGTTCGGCGCCTCCCGCGGCGCGCGGGATGTGATTCAGGTGGTCATCGACCATAACGTCGGGGCGGGCGTGATCACCGACGGACGTCTTCTTCACGCCGGAAGCAGCAGCCTGGTGGAAATTGGCCACACCCAGGTCGACCCGTACGGCAAGCGCTGCTACTGCGGCAACCACGGCTGTCTGGAGACCATAGCCAGCGTGGAAAGCGTGCTGGAGCTGGCGCAGGTGAGGCTCGGCCAGTCCATGAGCTCCTCGCTGCACGGCCAACCTCTAACGGTAGATTCACTCTGCGCCGCCGCGCGCCAGGGCGATCTGCTGGCGAAGGACATTATTACCGGCGTGGGGAATAACGTTGGCCGCATTCTGGCGATTATGGTGAACCTCTTTAACCCGCAAAAAATCCTCATTGGCTCGCCGCTCAGCCAGGCGGCGGAGATCCTGTTCCCGGCGATCTCCGCCTGCATCCACCAGCAGTCGCTTCCCGCCTACAGCAAAAATATTGCGGTAGAAAGCACCCAGTTTTCCAACCAGGGCACGATGGCCGGGGCGGCGCTGGTCAAAGACGCCATGTATAACGGCTCGCTGTTGATCCGCCTGTTACAGGGTTAACTCTTTTCCGCAGATGTAAGAAAAATTGCGCTATCTCAAGCCGGGTAGCGCACGCATCCCGTAGACTTCCTCCACTGAATTATTTACCTGGTTTATATTTTCGAAGCATACCCAAGAGGTGGAGTGAGTCATGCTTAAGCGTTTCTTTGTTACTGGTACAGATACCTCTGTCGGCAAGACCGTTGTATCCCGCGCATTGCTGCAGGCTCTTGCAGCAAGCGGTAAACGCGTGGCAGGGTACAAACCGGTCGCAAAAGGGAGTAAAGAGACGCCAGAGGGATTGCGTAATAAAGACGCCCTGGTGCTGCAAAGCGTCTCGTCGCTGGAACTGCCTTATCACGCGGTCA
Organism: Enterobacter genomosp. O; assembly: GCF_001022965.1. Taxonomy (GTDB): domain Bacteria; phylum Pseudomonadota; class Gammaproteobacteria; order Enterobacterales; family Enterobacteriaceae; genus Enterobacter; species Enterobacter cloacae_L. The sequence goes on along the minus strand of NZ_LECZ01000027.1, from coordinate 664,609 downwards.
ACCCCATTGCGTTAAGCGAAGACGAGAGCAGCGTGGCGCACAGCGGCCTGATTAATTACCCGCTGCTGTCCGACGGCCTGGCGAACCTGAGCGAGAAGGTCGATCACGTGGTGGTTGAAGGCACGGGCGGCTGGCGCAGCCTGATGAATGACCTGCGCCCGCTGTCTGAATGGGTGGTGCAGGAACAGCTTCCGGTGGTGATGGTCGTGGGTATCCAGGAAGGGTGCATCAACCATGCGCTGCTGACGGCGCAGGCGATTGCCAATGACGGCCTGCCGCTGATTGGCTGGGTGGCAAACCGCATCAACCCGGGCCTGGCGCACTACGCCGAGATCATCGACGTGCTGAGTACCAAACTGCCGGGGCCGCTGGTGGGAGAACTGCCTTATCTGCCTCGCGCCGAGCAGCGCGAGCTAGCGCAGTACATCGATCTCTCTTCCCTCGGTGGCGTGCTGACCGTAGACCGAGTCGTGGCGTAACGTCCGCGACAGCACGGACGCCACCACGCAGGCGACCAGCAAGCCGGGCAGTAAAAAATACTGTCCGGTCATTTCACAGACCATCAGCGCCGACATAATAGGCGCATGCGTGGTCGCGGCGAGTAGCGTTGCCATTCCCGCCAGACCCAGCAAAATCGCCGTTTCAGACCCCGGTAACCACAGCGCGAAAAGTTGTGCTAACAGCATCCCCGTCGCCATGCCGACAAACAGCGTGGGCGTAAACACCCCGCCCGGCGCACCCGAGCCGCTGCTGGCCAGCACCGCCAGCAATTTACAGACAAACACCCCGGCAATCACCGTCAGCAGCGGCGGGGCGAGCAGAAAAGCCTGAACCACGCTGTAGCCATTCCCCCACACTTTTGGCGTGAGGAGAGAAAGCAGCCCGACGATCAAGCCGCCCAGCGCCAGCTGCCACGGCGGAGAAAGTTTAAGGCGCAAAAATAGCCCGTGGCTGAAGGCCATCAGCCACATCAGCAGCGGCCCGCAGAGCCCAGCCAGCAGGCCCATGGCGACCAGCAGGGCATAATCCGCCGCGCTGAGGGTGCCGCTCAGATGAACTTCATAGAGCGTGCCGGCACCGGGTGCCAGGGGCTGCGTGGTGAGAAGCGCCACCACCGCCGCAATTACCACGGGGCCGAGCGAGGCCAGCATCAGCGTGCCGAACAGGATTTCTGCAATGAACAGGCTCCCGGCCAAGGGCGCATGGTAGGCGCTGGCCATCCCGGCCGCGGCACCGCAGGCGATCCAGAGCTTCCATTCGGATTTCGGCGTAAAGCGTCGGGCGAAAAAGGAGGCGGCGAGGGCGGCGAGCAGGATCATAGCCCCTTCACGCCCGATGGCGCTTCCGCTGGCAACGACCAGCAGCGAGGCAAGAGATTTCACGAGGCTGGCGCCGTAATCAAACTGGCCGTCCCCGGTCTCCAGCGCTTCCATATAATCGGTAGGGGCGTGAGGGCGCTGCGCGGTCAGCCGCTGCCATCCCCAGAGCAGCAGCCCGGCTGCCAGGCCGCCCAGGGCTGGCGTCAGCGCGCGCCGCCAGGGAGAGAGCGACGCGGCAGCATTCACCAGGCTGCCGCTGTCGTTGCTGAGAAGCAGCCACTCCAGCAGGTACATGCTGTGGCGGAACGCCGCAACGGCCAGCGCGGCCAGCACGCCGGTGACGGTGGCAATCAGCAGGCGACGAAACATCGCGCGGATGTCGGGGTAGGTATGAAGACGTTGCATGGGTCGCGTTTTAACGAGGACGATACGATATTGTGGCGGGAAATCGCGGGGTTAGCAAAAGGTCTGCGTGCGAAAAGGCCGGGCGATGCCCGGCCGGAAAGGTTAGCCGTCGCTGTGAATATTGAGCGCCCGGCGCGTACGCCCGGAGCTCAGGTACTCGGCAATATAGTCCTGCGAAATCTCGCCGTTGTATCGCCCGTCCTCATCCACAATCGGCATCCAGCTGGTATTGCTCTCATACAGGCGTGAAAGCACCACGCGCAGGTTGTCTTCCGCTTTGCCGGTCATGCGGAACGGATGCAGGATGTCGGCGCAGATACCGCTGGCGTTGCGCGCTTCGCGACGCTTCACAAAGCCCAGTGGTTTGCCGTTCTCATCGACCACCGTCACGGCACGAATGTCATTATCATCCATGGTCGCAAAGGCTTCGGGAAGCGGCGTCGAGCCCCGCACCGTAATGGTTGGCTGCTGGTCGGTCACGTCGCCCGCAGAAACCAGCAGCAGACGCTTCAGCGTACGGTCCTGGCCGACAAACGAGCCGACAAACTCATTCGCCGGCTTCGCCAGCAGCTCATCGGGGCTTGCGCACTGAACGATTTTCCCCTGACGGAATACCGCGATACGGTCGCCGAGCTTCAGGGCTTCGTCGATATCGTGGCTGACCAGCATGACGGTTTTTTTCAGCTTGCGCTGCATCTCCAGGAACTGGTTCTGGATCACCTCGCGGTTGATCGGGTCCACCGCGCCGAAGGGTTCATCCATCAGCAGTACCGGAGGATCCGCCGCCAGGGCGCGGATGACGCCGATACGCTGCTGCTGCCCGCCGGACATCTCGCGCGGATAGCGGTGGAGAAACTTGTGGGGATCCATCGCCACCATATCCATCAGCTCTTCGGCGCGGGTTTTACAGCGCGCTTTATCCCAGCCCAGCATGCGCGGTACGACGGTGATGTTCTCTTCAATGGTCATGTTCGGGAACAGGCCAATCTGCTGGATCACGTAGCCAATGTTGCGGCGCAGGGTCACGGTGTCCATGCCGCTGGTGTCTTCGCCGTTAATGAGGATCGTCCCGCTGCTCGGGGCGATCAGGCGGTTGATCATCTTGAGGGTAGTGGTTTTCCCGCAGCCGGAAGGGCCAAGCAGGACGCACATTTCCCCTTCGGGCACGTTCAGGTTGACGTTATCGACGGCCTTAAAGGTCTGGCCGTGCTTCTGTGAAAATTGTTTGGTGAGGTTTTCCAGTTTTATCATTATCGAATCCCCTTAGGAGTCAGTACCACCTGCAGACGGTGCAGCAGCCAGTCGAGCACAATCGCTAAAAGACAAATCATCAGCGCGCCCGCAATCAACATGCGAATATCGCTTCCGCCGATGCCGTTGAGCAGCAGCAGGCCCAGACCGCCCGCGCCGATCACCGCGGCAATCGCCATCACGCCGATGTTCATCACCACGGCGGTGCGGATGCCGCCGAAAATCACCGGCAGAGCCATCGGGATTTCAACCCAGCGCAGACGCTGCCAGAAGGTCATGCCAATGCCGCGCCCGGCTTCGCGCAGGCCCGGCGGCAGGCTGTCGAGCGCGGTGTGGGTGTTGCGCACAATCGGCAGCAGCGAGTAGAGAAACACCGCCGTAATCGCGGGCAGGGCGCCAATACCCTGACCGATCAGCGAAAACAGCGGGATCATCAGGCCAAACAGAGCAATGGACGGAATGGTCAGCACGATGGTGGCTATTCCCAGCACCGGCGTCGCCAGCCACTTGTGGCGGACAATCAAAATGCCCAGCGGAACGCCGATGAGAATGGCTAAGCCCACGGCCAGCGCCACCAGCCACAGATGCTGCAGCGTCAGGGTCAGCAGGTAGTCCCAGTTATCGAGGATGTAGTGAATCGTCTCCATAGCGCCTCCTACAGCAGCTGTTTGCTACGCAGGAAATCTCGGGCGACCTGCTGCGGTGACTGATGGTCGATATCCACCTTCTTGTTCAGTTCGGTGATAACGTCGTTGTTGAGCTGGGCCGAGAGGGTGTTGAGCGCCTCTTCCAGGCCCGGGTTGGCCTCCAGCGTGTCCTTACGCACCACCGGGGTGACGGCGTAGCTCGGGAAGAATCCTTTGTCATCCTCCAGCACCTTCAGGTCGAAGCCCTTCACGCGCCCGTCGGTGGTGTAAATCAGACCGGCGTCGACGAAGCCGTCGCGCACCGCGTTATAAACCAGACCGGGGTCCATCTGGCGGATCTGCGGGCGATCCAGCGTCAGGTTATAGGCCGCCTGCAGCGGCTTCATGCCGTCGCTGCGCCCGGCAAACTCCAGGTCTAAGACCAGCAGCCAGTTTTTGTCCGGGTTGGTTTTACGAACCTGCTCAATTTTCGCCACCATCTCTGACATGGTGTTGATATGTTCCGCCTCGGCGCGCTTGCGCTGCATGGCGAAGGCATAGGTATTGTTCATATCGGCGGGCTTGAGCCAGACCAGACCGTGCTTCGCGTCCAGGCGTTTCACCGTCTCGTAAGACGCCTGCGGCGACATGCGCTTGTTGATATGGTTGAAGATGATTAATGACGTGCCGGTGTACTCCCAGGTCATATCAATCTGTTTGTTGATCATTGCGTTACGGGAAATCACCGTGGCGATATTGGTTTGCGGCTGCACCTGAAAGCCTTTCTTTTGCAGGTACTGCACGGTCATCGCCGAGAGAATATGCTGCTCGGTAAAGCTCTTGGTTGCCAGAATCAGCGGGGCCGCCATCGCCTGGCTGGTGAACAGCGCCGCGGCACACAGCGCCGTCAGGCCGGAAAACAGTCTCATAAAAGCTCCTTGTTATTGTTATCGAGCGAGATGGGGACTCATCACGCGACCCAGCGCCGCCAGCAGGGTATCGAGGATCAGGGCGAACAGGGCGGTGGCCGCCGCGCCGAGGATCAGGGTCGGGAAATCGTTCAGATAGATGCCGGGGAAAATCAGCTCACCGTAGCTGCTGGCGCCAATCAGGAACGCCAGCGGCGCGGTTCCGACGTTAATGGCGGTGGCGATGCGGATCCCCGAGAGCATGACCGGCCAGGCGTTCGGCAACTCGACCTGGCGCAGACGCTGCCATTTGGTCATCCCAATCCCGTTTGCCGCTTCCAGCAGCGACGCCGGGACCGAGCACAGCCCGGCGTAGGTATTACGCACTATCGGCAGCAGCGAGGCGAGGAACAGGGCGATGATGGCGGGCGTATCGCCGATGCCAATCACCACCATCGCCAGCGCTAGTACGGCCAGCGGCGGCAGCGTGTTGCCGACGTTGAAGATTTGCATCACGTATTCGGCGATACCCCGCGCGGCCGGGCGGCTCAGCAGGATACCGGCAGGAATACCGACCAGCAGGGCAAAGAACATCGACGAGAAAACCAGAATCATGTGCTGTTGCCCGAGATAAACCAGGTCAACCTGGCGCGCCTTAATCGTCTCCAGCCCGATGCCCCAGACGAGGAGAGCGAGGACCGCGATAATGGCGCCGACAAACAGCAGCGAACGTTTGAGTAATGGATGCATTGCGGTGTGTCTCCCTGTGCGCATGCGTTATAGCAACCACCGGTTGCCTGTTGTTATGCCATGTTTCGGCAGGGGTAGATGACCTATAGCAAGCGTTTGGGAAGGGTTCCAGCGAAGGGGTGAAATCAGTAACCCTATGAAAATAGTGACAACATCAGGTCAGGCCTTATGGCGTAAGGCCTGATATGGGGCGGGCAGAATAGTCCTAAAGAGAAGATTTAAATGTGACGCTGTCACGTTTAAAGCGTCACCTACGAGTTCGTGCGGCACGGAAATTATGCGGTTTTAGCGTCTCTTGCTCTGCATTCCTGCCAGATTTCCTCCAGCCCTTGCCGGTAGGAGGTGACGGCAAAATCAGGGAAGCGGCGCTTAAATTTCGTTGAATCAAACAGGTTGTCAACGTCGTACCTGGGAAACAGCTCCCGCATTTCACGGGCCCCCTGTGAAAACAGCGCCGTCGCGGCGAAGGCCAGCTTGCCGAGCACGGCGTAATCCGCCTTCTGACCGAAGATGTCACAGGCGAGGGTCACAAATTGTTGATACGTTAGCCTTTCGTCCCAGCACGGCAAATGCCACGTCTGCCCGTAGGCCTCAGGCGTATTGCCCAGCAGGGCGAGCGCGCGGCTGGCATCCGGAGTCCAGATAAGCGTACGAAGCGTATCGTCACGGACCGGAACGCGCGGGCGTTTGTGCTGCTTCAGCCTGTCGATAATGAGCGTATTCGTGAAGCTCTGCGTTTTGTCAGGCCCGTAAAACTCAGGTGCCCGACCGATGATGACGGGAATGTCGCCCCGCTGCATTTCGTCAAGCACCCGGTTGGCCATCTGCGCGCGCACGTTGCCTTTTCGTCCCCGGGGCGCGAAGCGCGTCTCTTCGATCTGCGGCACGTCGCTCTGAGGGTACATGTAGGTATTGTCAAAATAGACGAATCTTGCGCCCGCCTTTCGCGTGGCCTCCAGCGCATTTTCCAGCATGGTGGGGAACTGACGCTCCCACAGGGCGGAGTCAGGCGGCAGACCGGCGGTAAAGTAGACCGTGTCGCTGCCGCTAACCGCCTTCTGCGTCTGCTGCGCATCCAGGAGATCGGCCGCCACCGTGATATCGCTGGCGTTGACTTTCTGCGGATGGCGGCTGACCAGCCTGATATCGTCGGTGTATTTGCGTTTAAGCTCGCGGGTCAGTTCACGGGCAATTTGCCCGCTGGCGCCGAGAATAGTTTGCATGGTAGCTCCCTGATGAGTTGGCGATCCGATTGACCGTATAGAAAGTTTAAGCTTAAAGTTAACTTTAAGGTCAATATGCCAGAGCTGACGAAATGAAAATTGGCGAGCTGTCGAAAATGACGGGAATTACCCCGTCGCGCATTCGGTTTTATGAGGCGGAAGGTTTACTGCCGCGACCGGTCAGGCAGGGTAACGGATACCGTTCGTATTCAACCGACGCGGCAGCGCTGCTGAACATCATCGACAATGCGCAGCGTGCCGGGTTCACCCTCGAGCAAATACGCCGCTTCCTGCCGCAGCCGCAACAGCGCTGGGATCATGAGGGACTGGTCCAGTCCCTTAAGACGCGCATTGCAGAAATAGAGGCGATGCAGAAGCAGCTCGAGGAAAACCGAAAAGAGCTGCTGACGCTGGTCGCAAGCATCACCAGCAGGCCGGACGGGATATCCTGTGACGACAACATGCAGCGCCTGCTGGGGCAGTTGCAACGCTCAGACGGCAGCGCGGACCCGTCGAACTCGCGTAGAGACGGTGATAATTGAGACGGTGGCGACCACGGTCAGCATCAGCCCGAGCGCCAGCATGGCGTTAAACCCAATCCATCTGAACAGCAGCAGCCCGGCGATCCCGCCGGTAATAAACGAGAACAGGGTGGTTAAGTGGGTTTTCAGCTGGCTTTTTTGCGCCGCCGTATCTTTGGAGTAATCTCTGCGCAGCATCGCCACCATAACGGAGGCCAGGGATATCCCTGCGTCCGTCAGCGTGCCGGTAATATGCGTCGATCTCACTCGTCCACCGGAAAGCTGCGTAGAGGTGGAATTATGAATACCCATCAGGCCGCAGAGAAAAAGAATAATCTCGCGGTTGCTGGTGAGGGCATGAAAATACATTTCGTAAAAAGAGACGCCGCTCAGTAATAACCCCTCAACAAAAAGGATCTGGCAAAAAACCAGTCTGATGTTATGGATAATGCCCCATATCACGATCGTGCGCGCAATGATTGCGCCTGCCACAAAGGAGAGAATAATCGAGCCGAAAAAAATAATATCGCTCAGATCGGTGGAAGAGACTTCGCTGGATAATTGAGAGGTGTTGCCGGTCATGTGTGAGGGAAAAAAGCCGAAAGCCCCTAGGGCGATGGCGTTCAGCAAACCTGCTGAGGTCGCCAGCCAGAGAGCAAGCCGGCGATCCTCCTGGTGCGTTCGTTCTTTCTTGAGTCTTATCAGCAAGAATACCTCCGGGTTGAACTTTGCCTGAATATTCAGGCTAGCAAAGCGGCGCAACGGGCTGTCCAGGATATGGCTTAATTATTATTCCCTCTGACGACTTCACGGGTTTAGTAATTAAATAAAATACCCTTTCTCAAGATGGGGGGTAATACGTTAAATCATGCCGTTATTTCCGTGACGCAAAAACGCCGGGCGCTGGTTGAGGCGTTCAAACCAGGCCTCAATGGCGGGCACGTCAGGCTTATCAAACGGCGTCATTTTCCAGCGATTCACCGACAGCCCAAGCACTACGTCCGCAAGGGTAAACGTCTCGCCCGCTGCAAAGGCTCCGGTGCGCTGCAGCTGATTCTCCAGAATGCTGACGCAATGGTTCCACTCTTTAATACCCGCCGCAATGCGCTCGGGATCGTTAAAGTCCGGGTTTTTACGTCCCAGCGCCGGGAAAACATAGCGCCAGGCGGTGTTAAATTCCGATACCTGCCAGTCCATCCAGCGCTCAACGTTGGCGCAGGCCTGCGGTTCTGCGGGCAGCAGATCGTGACGTTCCGCCTTGCGCGCCAGATAGCGGCAGATGGAATTGGACTCCCACAGCACGAAATCGCCATCAATCAGTACCGGCACCATGGCGTTGGGGTTCAGGGCGCGGAAGGCCTCCGTTTCCGTCGAGGCAAAACCGCTGCCGTAATCTTCCTGCCGGTAAGCGATGCCCGCTTCTTCGCAGGTCCAGAGCACTTTACGAACGTTGATGGAGGTGGTTTTACCGAGGATGCTGATCATTGCGCAGGTGTCCTTTACTGGATGTCATTGTTTAAAAACAATACACCAGCGAGGCAGACAAGGGTCAAAAAATCATCCGGCGCGTTGTTTGTGAAGACGCGAAAGCAGAAACGTTAGCGCTGCCGCACAGACGAGCACGATGCCACTCAGTGCAAACGTGGTCTGCCAGCTGTAACGATCGAACGCTATACCGCCCGCCGTTGAACCGAGCGCAATGGCGAGCTGGATCACCGCGACCATCAGTCCACCACCAGCTTCGGCATCCTCCGGCAGCGTTCGCGCAATCCACGTCCACCATCCCGTCGGTGCCGCCGTTGCCAGCATCCCCCATAGGCCTGACAGCAGGGCGACGATCCACACGTTATGCCCGGTGAGAATCAACGCGACTGCGATGGCGGCCATCAGCAGAGGGATCGCGATCAGCGTCACGTAAAACGCGGCATTAAGCACCAGGGCAACGAACAGGGTGCCCACAAAACCCGCGACGCCGATGGTGAGCAAAATCAGCGACAGCCCGGTTCCACTCACCTGGGTGACGGTTTCGAGGAACGGGCGCAGATAGGTAAACAGCGCAAACTGACCCATAAAGAACAGGCCGCAGGCCATCAGACCGACGGAAACCGCAGGCTGGCGGAATAGCCGAAAAACGCTTCCCTGTGACGCACCGTTTTTACGCCCCTGCATGTCCGGCAGGCTAAAACACTGCCAGATGAACGCCGCTATCGCCACCGGCACCAGGCAAAGAAATGCGCCGCGCCAGCCAATGGTGGCGCCAAGGTAGCTGCCAAGCGGGGCGGCCACCACCGTTGCCAGCGCGTTACCGCCGTTGAAAATAGCCAGCGCGCGCGCAACCTGATGTGGAGGAACAAGGCGAATGGCCGTTGCGGCAGACATGGACCAGAACCCGCCGACGGCAATTCCGATCAGGGCGCGGCCGAGCATATACGTCAGATAGTTCGGGGCGAAACCAATAACGATCCCCGAGAGTGCCATCAGCAGGGTCATGCCCAGCAGGAGGTATTTACGATTCATATTCCCGGCAAGCTGGGAAAGGAAAAGGCTGGTCAGAACCGCCAACGCGCCGGAGATGGCAATTCCCTGGCCGGCAAGCCCCTCTGTGACATCCAGCGTTCTGGCGAGAGGGGTAAGCAGGCTGACGGGCATAAACTCAGATGCAATCAGAACAAATACGCACAGGGTCATGGCAAAAACGCCGCTCCAGCGCGCATGTTCAGCGTGTTGTGGTGGGGTATGGGTCAGTGAGGACATAGTCTATTTTCGCGAAGAGCCACCCGCGCAGAACGGGTGGCGTAGGGGTTTATTTCAGGCTGGTTTTGAAGAACTGGTCAAACCGGGTGAACGGGATCTTCCCGGCAACATTGTCGTAAAGATCGACATGGTTTGCGCCCGGGACAATCACCAGTTCCTTCTGCTTGCTGCCGACCGCTTTAAACGCATCTTCTGCAAAATAGCGGGAGTGCGCCTTTTCACCGGTCACGATAAGCGTCGGGATAGCGATCTCGCCGGCATAGCTCAGCAGCGGCATATTCATAAACGACAGCGGCATTGTCGCGGTCCATGCGCCGGTGGAGTTGACGGAGCGGGCATGGAAGCCGCGCGGCATCCGGTAGTAATCAAAGAACTCCTTGAGTACCGGATTTGGGTTGGCGGGTAACGCGTCCGGCAGAATACGTTCCGCAGCAGTCACCTTGCCGTTCTCATCGACATAGATGTCATGGCCGCCGTGCGCAAAGGTGCCACGCTCGGCATCTTTCCAGCGCTGCTCGTTCAGATACTGCAGGACGGCACGGCGATCGGACGTTGAATAACGATCTTTGCCGTCGCCGACGCCGTGACCCATCGCCCGGCTCATGTCGTACATCACGCTGGTGGCGACCGCTTTCACGCGGGTGTCCATGGAGGCCGCATTCAGCGCCATACCGCCCCAGCCGCAGATGCCGAGAATACCAATGCGATTACGATCAACCTCTTTCTGTAACCCCAGAAAATCAACCGCCGCACTAAAGTCTTCGGTGTTGATATCCGGAGACGCGACGTTACGCGGCTGGCCGCCACTTTCGCCCGTATAAGACGGATCGAATGCCAGGGTGACAAACCCTTGTTCCGCCAGGGTCTGGGCGTACAGGCCGCTGGATTGTTCCTTGACCGCGCCAAACGGCCCGCTCACGGCAATGGCCGCCAGCTTGCGGTCGCCGCGGTTTTTAGGCAAATACAGATCGCCCACCAGCGTGATTCCGTAACGGTTCTGGAAAGTCACCTTACGGTGGTCGACTTTATCACTCTCGGCGAAGGTTTTGTCCCAGGTGGTCACCATGGAAACAGGCGCGTTTGGATTGGTTGTCTCAGCATAACTCATTGTTGTCACTCCACTTAATGATGCACATAGCAGCATCGCAACGGACAGTTTTTGGGTGAATGTTTTCATGAAAAGGTGCCCTGTGTTGTTGTGATGCAGGCATTATAGTTAGCAAAAATAGTGCTGATTAGGGCCCGAAAACTGCTAAGATTAATACCAGATTGTTATAAATGGCGAGTCACGATGGCAAAGCGGGAAAACTACAATGAGCTGTACCTGTTTATGCAGGTGGTAAGGGAGGGGAGCTTCACGGCGGCCGCACAGCGGCTCGGCCTGGCGCAGTCCGGGATCAGCCGCTCGGTTCGCGAGCTGGAAGAGCGGCTGGGCGTTCAGCTTCTGGTCCGTACTACGCGCAAGCTGTCTCTGACCCACGCCGGGGAGCAGCTCTATCAGACCGCCGAGTCCGCGTTCGATGTGCTTGATACGGGCCTGGCGACGCTGGCGCACTACCGCCAGACGCCGTCCGGTACGGTACGCATTAATGCCAGCCAGCACGCCATCGACAAATGCCTGCTGCCAAAGCTCGCTATTTTTAAACAGCGTTACCCGGATATCCGGCTGGAGCTGATAAACGAAAGCCGCTTCGTTGACATCATCGCCGAGCGGTTTGATGCGGGCGTCAGGCTGGGGCCAGAGGTAGGGCAGGGAATGATCGCCGTGCGCATTACCCCTGATATGGAAATGGCCGTAGTGGCTACCCCGGAACACTTTCGCCGCTACGGTTTTCCCCAGACGCCTGCGGATTTAGTGGTTCATCCCTGCATTTCCTACCAGTTTGCCGACGGGGGTGACTACCAGTGGGAGCTGGTTCAGGACGGGAAGAAAATCACCCATCGGCCAGAGGGGCAATGGGCGCTGTCTGACAGCTACATGGAAGCCGAAGCCGCCCGGCTGGGGCTTGGGCTGGCCTATGTTCCGGTGGAGCTGGTGGCTGATGATATAGAGCGCGGAACGCTTATCCGGGTGTTGCAGCGTTATAGCCTGCGCATGGACGGATTGTACCTCTATTATCCGCACCGCAACGTGTCGCCTGCGCTTAGAGCGGTGATTGATACGTTGAGGATTTAGGGCGGCATAACATCATGAGAGCGGACATTCAAAATGCCCGCCGGTGGGCTATGACTAAAAATAAATCAGGACCGCTGTGGTGAGGCAAATTTTGCAGCAATCATTTCAGATGTGGGCTGTATTCCCCCAAGACTCCACTGTTCCGGTTCATGCTCGTCAATACGGATCCATACTGAACGCCGGAATTCAGGATCGCCGTTTCCCTCAATTTCAACAACAAGGTCAGTCATACGACGTAGCAGTTCTTTTTTTTGCTCCGAATTCATAATTCCTTTAATGGTTTGCACATTTACGAAGGGCATTGTATTCTCCTTAAATAACTGAGTCTTTAAATCATACTCAGGTTACGAGGCAAACGAAGATATGTCAAAAAATAAATCATTACCGTACTTATTACCTGAGCTTTGTGGGCTAGCGGCGGCCGCTGAGCTTCTTGGCGATCAATGGGTTTTGTTGATTCTGAGGGAGGCGTTTTATGGGGTAACACGCTTTGAAACGATACGGGATCATACAAAAATCACCAGGCAGACGTTGGCGAACCGGTTAAAAAAAATGACTGAACTCGGCCTGCTTTGCAAAATCCCTTATCAGGAAGAAGGGGCGCGTGAACGGTATGAGTATGTTCTCACCGCCAAAAGCCGCAGCCTTGCGCCGATTCTTTTCTCTTTGATGGAGTGGGGTCATAAAAACATACTGCACGACGCACCGCATATTGCCTTAACAGACAAAGAAAGTGGAGAAGTGGTGAATAGCGCCTATGTTACCGCCGACGGTAAGTTCGTTGACCCTAAAAACGTTCGGTTAACGTTTCACGATAGCCAATACGCCGCCGTCATGCCCCAGGCGCCTGACCATACTGACGCTTAAAGCTGCGGTTGAAGGACTGCTGGGAGTCGAAGCCCAGCGAGAGCGGTGATTGATACCCTTAAAGTTTAGGGCCGCGTTGTCATTCTGGAAGGCGCCTCGCAAACCGCAAAGTAACCGTGTGAAATTCAGGGTTATGTCTTTTCTTCAACCGATCGGGGTCGTAAAGTGCCTGCGTTGCGGCACATCCGCAATCGGGCGTAGGAACCCGCATCTACAGAGCGATATTTATATGTCGCGGCAGCGCCGAACTCGTTAAAATTGCGGTGGCGCTGGCGGAGCAGCCGTAAGGCTGGCCGTTTTCTCTGTGGGCGGCATTCCTACCTCTGTCAGCGCTACCCCCTCGAGCGTAGGAACTCATCGGGTGGTTCACCCAATTTACACACTGAGGATGCCTTACTATGGCTACTATCCCAACCCTGACTTATCTCCCGTCTGACGAAAACGTCATTCAGCACCTTATCTCCCGGCCGCTTCCGGCTGATGCCGATCTTTTTGACGTCGCTGACAGCTGCGCCGCGCTGGTGAGCGTGCTGGTCGAAATCGAGGATGCGAATCTGTTTACCGTGCTTTGCGACCGTCTCCTTCAGGCTCTGCGCAAGCTGCGGGAACTCTGCGATGTCGATCTTCCGCCGGACCTGATCGCGCAGTTGATCATGGGGGAGAAAATGAACTCCTGCGTGCCGGACTGCTGGCAGGACACCCTGACTCAGGTGGACTATGCACTGGCGCTGACGCAAGCGGTTATGGGGGGAACGCTGCCCGCTCCCGTAGCGAAAGAGCTGACGGGCTTGCTGCACGATATGGTGTGGCTGCTGGCTGAGTTCGTGAAGGAGCCGCGCATTACTGCGCATTAAGGGTGCTGGCGTAGAGGGGCGGTAGCGCCCCTTTGAAACCGTGATTAATGTGATGCGTTCCCCGTATCCAGAAGCGACGTTCCGTAGGAGTTGTCGATGGTACAAAGCCAGCGACCGTCGTTTTCCTGTCGAAAAACATAGGTTGCGCGGCGCGACATTTCCGTTATCCCACCCTGACCATCAGGAAAACGCAGAACGGTTTCCATGATAACGAGGGCATTGCCGCCGCCTTCGATCACCTGCATTTCCCCTTGTTCGACTATCAGCTGGTCCTGAAAATAATCAGAGATAGCAATAAATGCGCTGCGGATGTTTTCTTTGCCTTTAACGGTCATGCCGGGTTTAACTACCAGGGCTGCGTCTTCGGCGTAGAACTCCATCAACGCGTCATAGTTTTTAGTGGTGATGGCGTGGTCGCAGGATTCGATTATCTGGCGTAGCGGGTGTTGGGGCATGCGCGTTTCCTCGTTGATAGGGGGAATGCGTATTAACGTGAGAATCTGGCGTGTTTGTATAGCTACCAGGTTTTGTGGCGGGGGGCGTTGGGGGGATTAGGTAACGTTAGGTCTGCTAAGAGCGAGAAACGGATATTAGCCTGAGAGGATACCTGAACCGTTCTTTGGACATATTCTCAAAGCGAATGATTCATTTTACTGGAATACTTGCAGGATGCTTACAAGGCAAGCTTAGTGTAAAGTCTTAGGCCAGATTGCTTAAATTATTTTGTGAATATATAATTCAAGCAAAAGATATTGAAATGAGGTTGTTATGTCATATATTCGCGTAGAGAAAGATGGCCTTCAGTATGAAGCGGAGTTTTTCTGTGAAGAGAACATGGTCACAGTCTTTGGGGTTAGAGGAGGGCAGTCCAGCGTGGCTCTTAATGGGATGACAGAAGTCGCCGCTGCTCGTACTGCGTTGCGAAATCTTATTAGAGAAAATCAGGTTGATCCTCTAAGTGATTAAAAATAGGATATCTAAACTAACAATCTATTTTGATATATTTTAGATCAAGTTTATTTTTAAAGTTAGCTTAGAGTGAGAAGAAAACATTAAAACCGTTATCACTAGCAATGAGTCGCGTGCATTAAATAATGCAAGAGTTATGTGGTAACATAATCGATGAGGATATTGTAATTGAAACAATAAGAATGGATTTCACATTAACAAATGTAGTAAAGTTCTTTTTATATATTCCTGTATATTTGTGAGGTACTTCCATGAAAGCCGACAACTTAAGAATAATAGAGAGTGGAAAATATGTGTTCGATATGTTATTGGATAGTGGTGAATTATACCATACAAGTCATGCCTTTGACTCGAGGGAAGCTGCAAACAGCTGGATGGAAGAATGGCAGATTTGGGCAAATAATGTATCAAGTGGGAAAGTAAGTAGTATTTATTATATTTTACAAGTGCCTGATACTTGGGCCGGTTCTTCAGATATAAATAATCCTTACTCGGGACTGTATGTGAAAATAGGACGTTCCAATAATGTGCTAAAAAGATTGTCTAACCTGCAAACAGGTACATTTGGTCAATTAATATTACACGCTTTGGAACCTGGCGGATCAGAAAAAGAAAAGTATCTACATGAAAAATTTAGCAATGAAAGACGTCAGGGTGAATGGTTTATTTGTACTAAAGAGCTTACTAAACATATATTTACAACATGGTTTAAAAATAAAATGCTCCCACCAGAACATCAAGTAAAACTAATGCAACTCTCAGAAAGAATGGGTATTTATTCGCACATACATAGTCTAATGGGGGGGAAGCCAGATTTAGTAAATCCATCTAGTAGTGAACCTTGGGAATGTGAAAAATATGTTTTCGTTGATTTGGTTTATAGCTCATTAGCAAAGCAAATTAATCATAAAAATAAGATTTAATTTTTTTAACTATGAAATTATTTATTCATTGATGAAGAAGTAATTTAAAATAATGAAGTGTTAATATGTTCCAGAAGTATTTTTTCACCCATTGGTTAACGAATTATATATGCTTCTGACGCGCAGCAGACAAGCACCTGCCGATAACGGTCTGCTGAGAACGAGAAGCGGACGGCTGGAGATAGGCGCTGGGAGAGAAAGTCACAAACAAAAAGTTATTATTTCCGTAGATGGTTTTTCTTCCTCCACCTATTATTTTTCATTCCGCTTTTATGAGGCCATTGCAAAAGATTTTTATAGATTTCATAATCAAATACTTCATCCATTCCTTTTCCTCCTTCGAAATAAAATTCATTCTCCTCAATTCTCACAGCTATCCTTAGTAATTCATCATTGATAACTGATATAAACTGCCTGGCATCTTTTTGTTTAATTCTCCAAGGGGTAGAGACTCGGCTATCTATATCAACAACTCCTTTCATGCGAGACAAACCAACGTATATAGAATTCTGTTTTTTCTCTTCTAATTCTCTATTCTGTATCATGGAAATAAAACCTGGAGAATAATCATCTATTTCTTTTGCTACAAAGTTCCACTGTTTTTTGGGATGTAGATATAGAAGTTTTAACCATGCCTGCTCAAATTGAACATCTGGATAGCCCTCATTAGTTTCAGATGACCAAATGTAGTGATCTACCCAGATGGCCTTTGAGAACTCTTCAAGCGCCAGGACTGAAAGCTGAAATGCACTTGGATACGAACCGTTCTCATAGAGCAGCATTGAGTCAAAATGAAGACGGATACTATTTCTCAAAGACTCAGCAGCTATTTTATTCAGCTTGTATTTTGACATGCCTTCGTGTTTTTTCACTTATACTCCGCTTCAAAAATTTACTCTTGGAATACACTCCGATAGAGAGCGGGAAAGCCATGTTTTTATATAGTGCATTGTGACGCGTACTAGTAAGGTTATGTGGTCAGCCCCACCCAGTCGTTATTTATGTTGAATCTTAACCAGCTTTGATCTTTGGCGTGAATAAAGAATCCAACAAAATTATTATCCAGATCAAATTCAATGAAAAAATTCTGCCGACAATTAACAGCAACACCAATAAATTGACAGTGTGGATCAAATAACAACCAGTAGTTCGGAGTTGACGATACGGTGAATCCTACCGCATTTAGTGCTAGATCAAATAAATATAATCCTGGAATGTTAGACGATATATTTGGGTTGATCGATGAGGTTAGCTTGGGATTGATGCTTGACGTGAGATTTGGATTTTTGCTTGACATGAGCTTGTAGTTGATTGAACTGGTCAACTTGGGGTTTATGCTCGATGTAAGCGCAGGATTGATACTTGAGGACAGTTTGGGATTGATGCTTGATGTCAGCTTTGGGTTAATGCTGCTAGTTAGCTTAGGATTAATACTGCTCGTCAGGTTTGGGTTGAGGCTCGACATCAACTTGGGGTTACGACTAGTTGGAATTCTCATAGTTTCTCCGTGACGACTGATAAATTTCAAAGTAGCCTAATGCTTATTTTAACGGCAGTCTGTATTTAACCACGGGTTAGCCCCCCTAAACAAGCGAGTCCAACTTTAAGTTATTATAATTAAATTCACTCGCATAAAGAATGTCTGCTCTTGGCACAAAACGGACAGCGACAAGATATTTTTTTTGAGCAAGAAGCTTACGACGAAAACCGCTGTCCTGAACCGTTTTGCCCGCGAATTTTGCAATCCTACAAAATAACCTGTAAGAGATTACTTTCGCATCATGGCATGACATGTTCCCCACACAGGAGACGGGCACCGTGACCCATAAAAAAAGGATCGTTATCGTAGGGGCTGGGATCACTGGCGTATCCATTGCATGGCATCTCGACCACGGTGAATTTGACGTCACACTTGTTGAACACGATATGCCTGCCTCAGGTGCGACAGGTAATGCGTTTGGCTGGCTGACCGGTGTGGTGAAGGATGATGCGGCCGACGTGTTTATCCGGCGCATCGCACTTGCGGACTGGCACAGGCTGGAAGAACACATTCCTGGACTTCACATTCAATGGAGTGGTTCGTTAAGCTACGGCACGGCATCCGGGTCCTGCCGGCAGGGCGAACGTCTCATCGATAAGGCTGAAATTACCCGTCTTGTGCCTGCCCTGATAAATCCTCCCTCACAGGCCCGCTATGCTGTAAAAGATGGTGCCATTGATGCCGCCAGCGCAACGCGACTATTGCTCGAAAAAGCCTGTGAAAAAGGCATCGTGCTAAATACGCAAACAACCGTTACGGATCTTTGCATGACGGAGGGGAGGGTGACAGGCGTCCTGACCTCTCGGGGTAAACTGGATGCAGATTGCGTCGTGCTGGCCTGTGGGACAGGTATTCCAGCGCTGACTGAGCGGGTGGGTATCCATGTTCCGGTTCTGTCATCACCGGCTATATTACTGCGCTTTACGGTCCCCCAGCGCGTGGTCAATACGATCGTCTCAGGTGATGATATTGAGGTTCGGCAAGCGCGCAACGGTGAGTTATTAGCCGCAGAAGATTACCCGGCAAGCGGCAACGTCAAAGAAACGGTGGAGGCTGCACAACGTGCGGTAAGAAGCAGGCTCACGGGCGCAGAGTCGGCTGCTCTCATTCAGTACTCAACAGGAGAGCGTCCTGTTATTCAGGATGGGTATCCCGTTCTTGGTTTTACGGATGAGAGCAGGAGCGTTTACGTCGCTTCAATGCACCCAGCCGTGACGTGCGCAGCGACGATTGGCAGAGTGGTTTCAGAGGAGTTACGCGAGGTGCAGAGCAATGCAATCCCGCAATGTTACCGGCCATCACGCTTTATAAATAAATAGCACTCCTTAGAAGCTATTACTACAAACAGGAAAGATAGCGAGATGGAAATGTTCAGAGCAATTCTGCAGAAGGTGAGATAATAAATGACGCTAGCATCCATTCCTGGCACGGTGTTGCGAACCTGCTTTTTTCTTACTATAAAAACAGTTCTATCACTAAGCCAATAAGCTCATTATTCAGGAAATTGTTTTGCAACTTCAATCCTCCCGACTGCACCTTCGCCCCGTAACGACGTCTGACCTGGATGATCTTTTCAGAATTTATGGCGACCCGGCTACGAACACCTTTAATCCAGCAGGGCCATATCCGGACATACAGCATGCACAAACTGTCTTAGCCCGTTGGATCAACCACTGGGAAACGCACGGCTTTGGAAACTGGGCAATCGCGTTACAGGAAAGTCCTGAAAGAATCATTGGTTTTGGTGGGCTGAGCGTCAGCAGTTATGCGGATATCGTAATTAATAATTTAGGATATCGTTTCGCCACAGAGGCATGGGGAAAAGGTCTGGCAACAGAGTTTTCGAAAAGCTCTATCAGATATGGATTTGGTGAGTTAAAGCTGACTGAGATATCTGCCGTAGTAAGAGGTCATCACGTGGCATCGCAGAAAGTTCTTCAAAAAGCGGGGTTGCAATACATAAAAGAGATTCATGATGTGAAAGATGCGCCGCCTAGCCTGCTTTTTTCTCTCACACTGAGTGAGTGGTTAAGACAATCTATGTGAGCGTATTTATTCTAACTTATTGATATTAGCGATGAGGAAAGTACCAACGTCCGCCATTGGCACTATGCGGGAAATCTTCTGAAGCTTAGGTCTGCATTGAGCGCAGGTGTTACAAGGCTAAAACAAGCTTTCTGATCTTTTCAGCCTTTTCAAAATGGTCCAGTTTCATTTCCATAATCCACCAGTGCGCCACTTCCATAAGCAGTTCTGGGTCGTCATTTTTATTAGCAAAAAAAGCATAAAACGAAAGCCCAACGTCGCTTCCCTTAGCGGTGATTTTTGCATCACAGATCCTGATGATTTTTTCCTTTATTCCTTGCCGCACGCCATCTCCTTGACTCTTTTTCTGACTAAAAAAGCCGTAAGCAGTTATCTGCTTACGGCTTCCGGATAGGTGATGATTTGCTGACAATCAGGCCGCTTTCACGGCCCTGATTTTTTTCGTTTCAGCCGCATCAGATTCTGTTTTAACGGTTGCAGCTGGGGCAGTGACATCGGGAAGCTTGCTGGTACGCAGAATATGCTGCACGGTCTCTTTCTGCTCGGCGAAATACAGGCCAAGATTTTCAGCCTGCGTTTCGTCCATCTGCATTCCGCTTTGCAACAGCCAGTCGGTGAACGCGTCTGCCATATCGAGCAGCTTGTCGTGAGCGTCAGCCTCTTTCTTGCTGGCAAATGTCATTTTCTCTTCACCTTTTCTTACGACAACAAATTTTGTTTCAACAGCCATCGTGCACCTCGCTATACTGTAATTATATACAGTATAGCAGCTACAGATCGAAGTTGCAGCAAAATATGCATTACTGGCGTAGCTGCTGCGTTTCCGGGCCACCCATGCTCCGCCGCCATGCCCCAGGCGCCTGACCATACTGACGCTTAAAGCTGCGGTTGAAGGACTGCTGGGAGTCAAAGCCCAGCGCGATCGCCACGTTCAGAATCGGTTCGTCGCTGTGGGATAACCGCTCAACCGATTTTTTCAGCTTTTGCGCGCGAATGTACCCGGCGAGGGGATAGCCCGTATGTTCCTTGAACAGGCGCTGGAGGTGCCATTTTGAATAGCCGGATCGCCTGGCGACGGACTCAATGTCCAGACGGCTGTCCAGGTTGTTGTCGATCCAGTCGAGTAAATCATGCATAAATGCGCCAGTGTTCATCTGGGTACCCCCACGCAGAATATCTAAAAGTAACTTTGTCTGTTGCATTTAAAGGTGGCGCGTTTTTGTATTAATTGCAAGTTTTATTGTTGCATTTAAAACCCTGACCGAAACGGGTCTTTTAACATCGGCTCAAATAGCACATAAAGTGCAACAATTATTCTTGCACTTAATTAAGCGCCTTCCTACAATCGCCGCGATAGTGTATTCGCAACTGTTACAGTTTTGTGGCGATGAACGACACAAATGGCCTTAAGCCAGCTACCGGACAAAGGAAGTGGCGCGGCGTCTCCCGCAGCGTCTTGCCCGGCGGCTACCAATACCGGAATAAAAATAATGAGCCTGCAAAAAACCTGGGGTAACGTTTATCCGAGCGTGCTGGGGGTGATGTTCCTCTCCGTGCTGCTCGTCGGGTGTGATAACAGCGTCGCGCAAAACGCCGCGCCACCCGCGCCCGCCGTCAGCGCCGCTGACGTGGTCGTGAAATCCATTAGCCAGTGGGATAGTTTTAACGGCCGGATTGAAGCGGTGGAGAGCGTTCAGCTGCGCCCGCGCGTCTCCGGCTACATTGATAAGGTGAATTACACCGACGGCCAGGAAGTGAAGAAGGGCGAGGTGCTGTTCACCATTGATGACAGAACCTATCGCGCCGCGCTGGAACAGGCGCAGGCGAACCTGGCGAGAGCCAAAACGCAGGCCAGCCTGGCGCAAAGTGAGGCTAACCGTACCGATAAGCTGATCAATACTCACCTGGTCTCACGGGAAGAGTGGGAACAGCGTCGCTCGGCCGCCGTTCAGGCGCAGGCAGACATTCGCGCCGCGCAGGCGGCGGTAGACGCGGCGCAGCTCAACCTGGACTTCACCAGGGTGACCGCGCCTATCGACGGCCGCGCCAGCCGGGCGCTGATCACCAGCGGTAACCTGGTCACCGCGGGCGACACCGCCAGCGTCCTCACCACGCTGGTCTCGCAGAAGACGGTTTACGTCTACTTTGACGTGGACGAGTCAACCTACCTTCACTATCAAAACCTTGCCCGCAGCGGGCAGGGGGCGTCCAGCAACCACATGGCGCTGCCGGTGGAGATTGGCCTGACGGGCGAGGAGGGTTATCCCCATCAGGGCAAAGTCGACTTCCTGGATAATCAGCTGACGCCGAGCACCGGCACCATCCGCATGCGCGCGCTGCTGGATAACGCGCAGCGTCAGTTCACGCCGGGACTGTTTGCCCGCGTACGCCTGCCGGGCAGCGCGGAATTCAAAGCCACGCTTGTCGACGACAAAGCGGTGCTGACCGATCAGGATCGCAAATACGTCTATATCGTGGATAAAGAGGGGAAAGCGCAGCGTCGCGACATTACGCCGGGACGTCTGGCAGACGGTTTACGCATCGTGCGGCAGGGGCTGAACCCTGGCGATAAAGTCATCATCGATGGTTTACAAAAAGTGTTTATGCCGGGTATGCCGGTGAACGCAAAAACCGTCGCCATGACCGCCAGCACCGCCCTCAACTGATCCTTTGACCTGAGAATCCAACCCATGGACTTTTCCCGCTTTTTCATCGACAGGCCGATTTTTGCCGCCGTCCTGTCGATTCTGATTTTTATCACAGGGTTAATCGCCATCCCGCTGCTGCCGGTGAGCGAATATCCTGACGTCGTGCCGCCAAGCGTGCAGGTGCGCGCGGAGTACCCGGGCGCCAACCCGAAAGTGATTGCAGAGACCGTGGCGACGCCGCTGGAAGAAGCCATCAACGGCGTTGAAAACATGATGTACATGAAATCCGTCGCGGGCTCGGACGGCGTGCTGGTGACCACCGTGACCTTCCGTCCGGGGACTGACCCCGATCAGGCTCAGGTTCAGGTGCAAAACCGCGTCGCGCAGGCCGAGGCGCGACTGCCGGAAGACGTGCGGCGTCTGGGTATTACCACCCAGAAACAGTCGCCGACGCTGACGCTGGTGGTGCATCTGTTTTCACCAAACGGTAAATACGATTCCCTGTACATGCGCAACTACGCCACGCTGAAGGTGAAGGACGAGCTGGCGCGCCTGCCAGGCGTCGGCCAGATTCAGATCTTCGGCTCCGGCGAATACGCGATGCGCGTCTGGCTGGATCCCAACAAGGTGGCGTCACGCGGCTTGACCGCTTCGGACGTGGTCACGGCGATGCAGGAGCAGAACGTGCAGGTTTCTGCCGGACAGCTTGGCGCCGAGCCGCTGCCGAAAGAGAGCGATTTCCTGATCTCCATTAACGCTCAGGGCCGTCTGCACACCGAAGAAGAGTTTGGCAATATTGTGCTGAAAACGGCGCAGGACGGTTCGGTCGTTCGCCTGCGCGACGTGGCGCGTATCGAAATGGGCTCCGGCAGCTACGCGCTGCGTTCCCAGCTCAACAATAAAGACGCGGTCGGGATTGGTATCTTCCAGTCGCCGGGGGCGAACGCCATCGACCTGTCTAACGCGGTGCGCGCCAAAATGGACGAACTGTCCACGCGTTTCCCGGCGGATATGAAGTGGGCGGCACCTTACGATCCGACGGTATTTGTTCGCGACTCCATCCGTGCGGTGGTGCAAACGCTGCTGGAAGCGGTGGTGCTGGTCGTGCTGGTGGTGATTCTGTTCCTGCAAACCTGGCGCGCGTCGATCATACCGCTGATCGCGGTGCCGGTTTCGGTAGTGGGTACCTTCAGCATTCTTTACCTGCTGGGCTTCTCGCTGAATACCCTGAGCCTCTTCGGGCTGGTGTTGGCCATCGGTATCGTGGTGGATGACGCCATCGTGGTAGTGGAAAACGTCGAGCGAAATATCGAAGAGGGGCTGGCGCCGCTTGCGGCGGCGCATCAGGCGATGCGTGAGGTGTCCGGCCCGATTATCGCGATTGCGCTGGTGCTGTGCGCGGTGTTTGTCCCGATGGCGTTTCTTTCGGGCGTGACCGGTCAGTTCTACAAGCAGTTTGCGGTGACGATTGCGATCTCCACGGTGATCTCCGCCATTAACTCGCTGACGCTTTCGCCGGCGCTGGCGGCACTGCTGTTAAAACCGCACGGCGCGCCAAAAGATTTTCCGACCCGGCTTATCGACCGCCTGTTCGGCTGGCTTTTCCGTCCGTTTAACCGCTTTTTCCACCGCAGCTCGAACGGCTATCAGGGGCTGGTGGGCAAAACGCTCGGACGTCGCGGCTCGGTGTTTGTCGTTTACCTGCTGCTGCTCTGCGCGGCGGGCGTGATGTTTAAAGCGGTACCCGGCGGGTTTATACCGACGCAGGACAAACTGTACCTGATTGGCGGCGTGAAAATGCCGGAAGGCTCCTCTCTGGCGCGCACCGACGCGGTGATCCGCAAAATGAGCGAAATCGGGATGAATACGGAAGGCGTGGACTATGCGGTCGCGTTTCCGGGGCTGAATGCGCTGCAGTTTACCAACACGCCGAATACCGGGACGGTCTTCTTTGGCCTGAAGCCGTTTGACCAGCGTAAACATTCTGCTGCGGAAATTAACGCGGAGATTAACGCGAAAATCGCGCAAATCCAGGAGGGCTTTGGCTTTTCCATCCTGCCGCCGCCGATTTTAGGGCTGGGCCAGGGGTCGGGCTATTCCCTGTACATTCAGGATCGCGCCGGTCTGGGCTATGGCGCGCTGCAAAACGCGGTGAACACCATGTCCGGTGCGATTATGCAGACGCCGGGGATGCATTTCCCGATCTCGACCTACCAGGCTAACGTGCCGCAGCTGGACGTGCAGGTTGACCGCGATAAGGCGAAAGCGCAGGGCGTGTCGCTGACCGATCTCTTCGGTACGCTGCAAACCTATCTGGGCTCGTCGTACGTGAATGACTTCAACCAGTTCGGGCGTACCTGGCGCGTGATGGCCCAGGCCGACGGGCAGTTCCGCGACAGCGTGGAGGATATTGCTAACTTACGCACCCGCAATAACCAGGGCGAAATGGTGCCGATTGGCAGTATGGTGAAAATCAGCACTACCTACGGTCCGGATCCGGTGATTCGTTATAACGGCTACCCGGCGGCGGACCTGATTGGCGATGCCGACCCGCGCGTGCTTTCGTCCACGCAGGCGATGACGCAGCTGGAAGGCATGTCTAAGCAGATCCTGCCGAACGGGATGAACATTGAATGGACGGACCTGAGCTTCCAGCAGGCCACGCAGGGCAACACGGCGCTGATCGTCTTCCCGGTCGCGGTGCTGCTGGCGTTCCTGGTGCTGGCGGCGCTGTATGAAAGCTGGACGCTGCCGCTGGCGGTGATCCTCATCGTGCCGATGACGATGCTCTCCGCGCTGTTCGGCGTCTGGCTGACCGGCGGCGATAACAACGTGTTCGTGCAGGTGGGGCTGGTAGTACTGATGGGGCTGGCCTGTAAAAACGCCATTCTTATCGTGGAGTTTGCCCGCGAGCTGGAAATTCAGGGCAAAGGGATCATGGAGGCCGCGCTGGAGGCGTGCCGCCTGCGTTTACGCCCGATTGTGATGACCTCCATCGCCTTTATTGCCGGGACCATTCCGCTGATCCTCGGCCACGGCGCGGGTGCCGAAGTGCGCGGCGTCACCGGGATCACGGTGTTCTCCGGGATGCTGGGCGTGACGCTGTTTGGTCTGTTCCTGACGCCGGTATTTTACGTGACGCTGCGTAAATTCGTGACGCGCGGGAAAAAAGCGGAAAGGGAAGTTCTGCCTGCGTAGGGACGTTGCAGATAATAAAAAACCGTCTTCACAGTGAAGGCGGTTTTTTTTGCACTCAAGAAAAGTTAAAGCGCTTCTTTATACTTGGCGATAAGTTCAGGCACCGGATCGCAGCCGCTGGTATCGGCCTTTTTGACCTCTTCCAGGGCGCTTGCCACGGTATGGCGGGCCAGTACCGCCAGCGAAGCTTCCTCGGCTTCTTCGGAAATCGACTTGAAGTACCAGCATGCGTTGGCGCTGACCACGCAGCGGGCCGGCACGTCAGGGCGCGACGCCCACAGCTTTTTATCTTCGATAACCGAAAGGTAGATATCGCGCAGGGTGATCTCTTCCGGCGGGCGGCCAAGATGAATAGAACCATTGCGGCCAAGCGTTGAGACGATAATGCCGTCGCGCGTGAGCGGAACCATCAATTTGCGGATGAAGCTCGGGTTCGCTTCCAGGCCGTAGGCCAGAATCGCACTCGTCGAACGTTCACCCAATTGCTCCGCCATCGCTACGCTGAGAACCATCTGCAAAGCTGTCGGGAAGCGGTAATCTAACATTTTTGTATCCTGGGTTGCGGTGAATCTTGTTCTTTTTGGCACCGCAGAGGTGAATAAGCAATAAACAACAATATAACAAATACGGTAATTATTTTGAAGCAATCTGCGGCATTTGCGATCGAACACCCTGTTTCGGTTTAGCTAAACGTGCGGTTTGGGAAGTCGACCGTCACCATGAGACCGCCTTCTGCAGAAGAGCTCAGGTTTACGCTGCTGTTGTGCTGCTGCGCCACCGCTTTGACGATGGCAAGTCCCAGGCCGCTTCCGCTTTGCATCTGATTCGGGTCGCGGAAAAACCTGTCGAACACGCGCTCCCGCAGTTCCGCCGGAATACCGGGGCCCGCGTCGGAAACGCGCAGCTGCGTGCAGCGATCTAGCGCACGCACGTCGACCTGAACCCGACCGCCCTCAGGGCTGTACTTCACTGCGTTCTCAATGAGGTTATCAACCAGCGACATCAGGCGTTCCCTGACGCCTGCGATCCAGATTTCATCCTCAGCGAAGAATTCCAGCTCGATCCTGCGCGCAGAGGCTAACGGTTCCAGCTCGGCCATTCGCTCCTGGATGAGCGTCGTCAGCGGCACGGGCTCCATGTCCGTGTCAATGCGCGCTTCGCTGTGCATCATTAGCAGCAGCTGATTGACGAGGCGCGCAGCGCGGCCGTTGCTGCGAATAACCCCCGCAAGCAGCTCCTGCTGGCTCTCGCTGATGACCCAGGACTGCAGCGCCTCCACGTTAATGCGCATTGCCGCGAGGGGAGTCCGCAGCTCGTGCGCGGCATCGCCAATGAAAACCCGCTCCCTTTCAGCGCTTTCACGCACTCTGGCAAGGAAGTCATTGATTGCGTCCACCATCTGGCGAAGCTCCCTGTGCCTGGGAACGGCTTTTAAGGGCGAGAGATCGTCAGGCGTGCGTAACGTAATTTCATTGACCACCTTGTTCCAGGGGCGCATCGCAATGCGGATCGACATCCACGCGGGGAACAGAAGAAAAGGAATACAGACCAGCAGCGGCATGATGTAGTACCCGCGCGAGTTCAGGTAGATAAAGAAGTTCCAGCCGCCGGCCGGGGTGAAAAGGGTGACCTCAACGTCGGAGTGAGCGGATTTAAGGGTTCGGCTGGTCCAGGTACGACCGTCGCTCTGAACACGCTGCATTTCCCCCAGCCGGGTGTTGGTTACTCCCGTTGGTGCACCTGGGGATGAAAAAACAATCGCGTTATTTTTGCGCACGATGAAGTTGATTGACAGCGCGGGATCTTCACCGCCGCCGTAACCTTCCCGCAACGCTTTGCTGAACGCTGCCAGCACGGCGGTACGATCCTGTGGGCGTTCGTCCATCCGCTCAACCAGGGTAAAAAGGGTTTCGTACGTCTTGCTGCCCGTGAGAATGGGAGGACTGCGCAGGTCCTCCCACAGAATAAAGGTTAAAAAAAGACACCACAGCAGGGTAAGCAGCAGCATCTGGGCGATGATAATTCGCCGCACCAGCGTCGGGCGTCTCAGGTGATACCAAAAGCTTCGCATTAACCGGTCACCTTCTGGACAGCGACGGTATCAATGACATACCCAACCCCACGTACCGTTCGCACATAGCCGTCGCCGATTTTTCGCCGCAAATTACCCATATGCACGTCGAGCGCGTTACTGAGGTTTTCTTTGTTGCCGAATATCCTTTCTTCCAGGAAGCGGCGCGTAAGCACGCGGTCTGCGCGCAGCATCAGCGTTTCAAGCAGGGCGTATTCGCTGGCCGTCAGGTCAACGTTGCGCGCGCTCACCGTTACGCGACGCGTCGGCACATGCAGAGACAGCCCGCGAATTTCAATTGCTTCATTCTCAAAACCGTAGCTGCGTCGCGCAAGGGCTCTCACTCTCGCCAGCAGCTCGGCGAGAACAAAGGGTTTGACGAGATAGTCGTCTGCGCCCGCATCCAGCCCGCACAGGCGATCCTGCAGCGTCCCTCGCGCCGTCAGGATGATGACGGGGATCCCCTTAAGCTGCTGACGCAAGCGCGTCATCAGGCTCATGCCATCGCCATCGGGAAGCCCCAGGTCGAGCAAAATAAGTTCGGGCACGCAGACGTTAAGCTGATGCAGCGCATCCTCTTTCCGGCGTACCCATATAACGTCAAATCCCTGATCTGAGAGGGCGATACGTACGCCGTTGCCGAGATCCAGGTCGTCTTCAATAAGTAGAATTTTCACATTAGTTACTGTATCGGCAGTGAATGAAGAACATCTTAAGAAAAAAACGGTATCAGGTAATCTGTCCGGTTTACAGCACCCGCGCGCGCTTCAGTCTTTCTTCATTTTCGGCTCATAAGAACCTTAGGGTCAGTATTCAAAATGGGCGTTCTGGCGTTTAACCGCCTGCATCGTCATCATTTGAATCCATAAGGACTTCCTTAATGAGAAACATCGAACTGCGTCATACGTTCCCCCATTTATTCCCGGGCCGCCGCCTGAAAAATATCGTGCCGGGCATTGTGCTGGCGCTACTGGCCGCCCCAACGCTGGCGGCAGAGCAGAGTCAGGGCAATGTGTTAACCCTGGGGGGCGGCGTGGACGTCGCGCCACGCTACTCGGGTTCAGATAAAATCCGCGTCGGCGCGGCGCAGGTGGTGGATTACTCCATGGCCAATGGTTTTTTTATCGGCACCACGCGGGGGATCGGTTACGGCAACAACATCGGCAACCTGGATTACAGCGCGGCGCTGAGCTATCGCATAGGCCGTAAAGACAAAGACGTGAGCAGCGATTCGATCAGCTCCGGCAGCGACGAGCTGCGAGGGATGGGCGAGATAAAAGGCTCGGCTATCGTGGTGCCGGGGCTGGGGTACAGGGTGACCGACTGGCTTAATCTGCAGCTGCAGGCTGAGGTTCCGGTTTCTGAGAGAGATAACGGCGAGGCGGTACACTTCGGCATTTCCAGTCCGCTCTATACTTCACCGAATAATACGGTCACGCTGGCGCTGACCGGCAGCTGGGGATCCGACAAGTATATGCAAACGTACTACGGGGTCAGCGCCGCCCAGTCGGCCGCATCGGGATTTGCCCGACATGACGCCGGTGCCGGAATTTATGCGTATTCGCTGAATCTTGACTGGACCCACAGGCTCACCTCGCGCTGGAGCGTGCTTGCCGCAGCGGGCGTGACGCAGCTGGTGGGAGATGCCGCCGATAGCCCGATTGTGCAACGTAAGACATCGCCTACGGGAAGTTTGAAGGTGACCTACAGCTTCTGATTGTTGGTTGCGCTGTCCTGAGGTTTTGAGCGCGCACTAACGACATAGATAAGCCGCTCCGCTTAAGATGGCGGGGCGGACCCGTTTACAGGCAGGAACAATCATGGACTATTTCAGTTCATTGCAGAGAATATTGTCAGAAGATCGTGTCCTGGCCATTGTGTCATTCGCTCACAGCGGGCCTCAACGTTTATGCTTTGAGCATATAAATACATGAATGTACTGTCTGACCGGTAGATGTGGTTACCTCAACCGGAACCCGTTCATACTCAGAACCTTCGAACTCATCGAGTATGTGCCAGTAATGACGTAAATTCTCTGACGTGAAAAGAAAGCCCTGTACGCGATCGCCTGAGTCATTCAGTACAATCCCCGGATAACCCATCTCTGCACCCCAGCCTTTCTCTAATAGAGAACCACCAACGTGGCCTTCCTGCCATGTTCCCCCAATATTTTCAAGAATATGAGCATTAGGCCGGCCCGGCCCGAGCGTCCCGTAAACAAACAAACTTTCCATTACTCCTCCGAGTATTGCTATGAAAATGATAACGTTCCTGGCGTTAATTTTGATTTCCGGCCCCTGGCCTGACAAATCATTTGTTCTCACAATACGCGTGAATTATTATCACGCGTATGATGTTCGATCGCCTCCCCCCATTGCAGACTCTGCGCGCTTTTGAAGCCACTGCCCGTCTCTCAAGCATGACGCTGGCGGCAGCGGAGCTGCACGTTACGCATGGCGCGATAAGCCGACAAATCCGGAAGCTCGAAGAGCATCTGGGGTTAAAGCTATTTTTAAGACTGACGCGACAGATAATACTGACGGAGGAAGGGGCTGAATTTCACCGTGCGGTTACCCTTCTTTTGAGTGATTTGATGAGGGAGTCTGAGCGTCTGCGCGGTAGAGACCGGATAAAGAGTTTGCGTATAAGTACGACGGTTTCATTTGCCAGTAAGTGGTTAGCGCCGCGGCTAAGCCGGTTCAGGCAGCGATATCCTGAATTCGACATTGAGCTGGACGTTACTGACGTTAACGTGGATCTTAATGATGGTCAGGTAGATGCTGCAATTCGTTACGGCCATGGCAATTATCGAGATGTTTCATCTGAACGTATGTTCGATGAAACGGTCACCCCTGTGTGTAGTCCTGGTTTTCTTGAGAAGCATAATGGCCTGACAGAGATTAAGGCGCTTTTAAACTGCGTTCTTCTACATGAGTACAGAATGCTGGCGAACTGGAAGGCATGGTTTGAGATGGCCGGGGAAAAAAATATCAGCTGCCAACAGGGTCCCTTATGGACTCTTGGCAGCATGGCGACAGAGGCTGCTATACGTGGTGAAGGCGTTGCTCTGGGACGCAGCGTTCTGATTGCAGATGATGTAGCTGCTGGAAGGCTTGTTGTTCCGTTCCCAAAGTACAAACTGAAAGCTGAGCGGGGATATGATTTAGTCTACCGTTCAGATAATAAGGATTCCTTTAAAATAAGCATTCTAAGACAATGGCTCGCTGAAGAAATGAGCTTACTTAAAGATTGAATGGCGCTCTAAGGATAGTCCGCTTCTGGCACTCAGCGGATAAGCTGGCTGAGCTGAAGGTCCGCTACGGGCGAGGAGCGGACCCTGGGTTTACCGTTTAGGTAAAACTTAACGGGCAGATTTCGATACTACGCCAGTCCCGCTAAACAACATGCGGATTCCGAGGCCTATCATGACAACGCCTGTAAATCGTTCCTGCCATTTGATAAAGCCTGGGTGTTTACCCAGCCAGTTTCCAAATGTTCCTGATGCCATCGCGACTGACCCCAGGGAAACAATTCCTGCCAGCTTTTGGATACTACCCAGAACAAGCAATTGCAGCCAGACAGGGCCCGCGGCGGGATCGACAAACTGAGGAAGAAAAGCAAACATGAACAGCAGGGATTTTGGGTTAGTCAGGCTGTTCAGGGCGCCTTCCTTAACGGCATTCCAGTCAGAAATTTTTGCAGTTTTTCGCAGCCGCGTATCAGTGCCTGAAGTCGCAATCATTTTTATGCCCAGCCAGATTAGATAAGCCGCACCAGCCCACCTGAGCAGATCCAGCGCAACCGGCCAGGCATGAACAACGGTTACCAGCCCCAGGACAAGAAAAGAGACTTGCACAAAACCTGCTACAAATACATTGCCCAGTACCGTAAGCAGTGCAATGCGTCTTCCCTGACCGACTCCTCTGGCGATAGTGAGCATCATGTCTGGACCAGGAGAAATCTCCAGAAGCGTCAGCGCGAGAAGAAAAGTGATAAACGTTTCGATGGAAGGCATTCTGGTTGAGTCCGGAAAAATATTTCCGCTACGTTACCTCAGTCCGATTCGAGCCGAAAGTGGAATATACCGCAGCGTCTGCTTCTGGCATGAAGCGGACATGGCCTGAAGCAGGATGTCAACGTTGAGCAAAGCGCGCCATTCAAAACATTATCATGATGCTAACCGCGCATGTCGAAGCGGGATTTTTGAAAATCTCTATAAACTTCCGGATTGCTGAAGGCCGGGAATTTGGCTTTTTGGGCGGCTGATATTATCGCTTCGCAATAGGCTCTATTGCCGTTGCTGGTTGAGATGCTTAAAGGCGTGCCATCCGGAGCAAATTCAATATGCAACCTGCATTTTTTCCCTTTCCAGTTTTGCGGCTCTTCAATTTCGGCATTGATTGCCGCCCTGATTGCTCGCGCCTGCGCGCCCCATTCATCCCGATCGTCCCAGCGTCCTGAACCGCAATTACCCGTTGCCGTGGTCTTATGGCAACCGGAAGGGTGTAGCGGTGCGCATCCCGCGGTCAGGTTCACCAGTAGAGCCACTATCGCGATTTTCTTTACTGCCTGAGACATTTCCATTTCTTACCCCGCAATCCATTTAAGCTTCAGTAATATTTATATATTCTTCCGTATTTCCCGACCTCTTTTCAACTACCAATAACGGTCACAGCGTCGGCGACATGGCTGCCGGCGCCACCTTCGGCTAATCGGTCGTTTTTGAACTATGTTTAACACCAATCAAAGTAGTTAAGTATTTACAGGACCCGTGCGGCGGGGCCTCCGTCCGGAGCATTTGAAAGCCAGAACCTCACTTAAAAGTGTGCCAACATTTCGCGGGTAATATTCATGTCCGGAGAATAACGTGTTCGGAAAGCTATTGTTGAACTACATGCCTGGGTTACAAAATTTGTTAGCCTACGATAAAAGCTGGCTAAAAGATGATGTTAAAGCCGGGTTATCCGTTGCGGCTGTCGCGCTACCCGTTGCTATTGCTTATGCTGAGCTGGCGGGGGTTGGGGCAATAGTAGGGCTGTATTCCTGCGTTTTACCGATGATAGCTTACGCACTGTTTGGCTCTTCACGTCAGCTTATTGTTGGCCCTGATGCCACGACCTGCGCGGTGATTGCGGCCGTCGTGTTTCCTCTTTCTGCGGGAAATCCCGAACTGCACTGGCAGTTGACGATCGTCATGACATTGATGATGGGCGGATGGTGCCTGCTTGCCAGTAAATTTCGCCTGGGCGCGCTTGCCGATCTGCTTTCTCATCCCATTCTGACTGGTTTGCTTAATGGCGTAGCCGTGACGATTATTGTCGGGCAATTAGGCAAGGTTTTGGGGATAAAGCTAGATGAAGCCCAGGTTATTGAGAAAATAATGGCTTTGCCCGGCCGAATTTCAGACAGCCATTTATTAACGATAGGGATATCGCTTTTAACGTTAATTATTTTAATGGTTATTAAAACGTATCGTCGCCACTGGCCAGCGCCTTTGATTGCCATAGTCATAGCAACGGCACTGGTATGGGGAACCTCTGCGCAACAGTACGGTATTGCCACCATTGGAGGGGACGGCTTCCAGCCGGGTTTACCTGTCGTTCACTGGGGAGCGTTCCAGCCCGGTCCCATGCGTGATTTAGTCATCCCGGCGCTGAACCTGGCTTTGGTCAGTTTTGTCAGTCTGATGCTGACCGCCCGCAGTTTCGCCGCGAAAAATGGCTATGAAATCAATGCTGATGCAGAGTTCCGGGCACTGGGTATCGCAAACCTCATGTCGGGATTATCTCAAGGGTTTGCTATCAGTGGAGCCGATTCCCGAACCGCGGTTAATGATTCCGTTGGTGGGAAAAGTCAGCTGGTTTCCATCGTCGCTGCCTTACTCATCGGCATCGTGGTGATATTTTTCACTCAGCCATTACAATTTATTCCGGTATCTGCATTAGGTATCGTTCTAATGTATGCATCCTGGTCATTGATTGATTTACGTGGTTTATGGAACCTGAGACGAAGAAATAAACAGGCATTTCGCCTGGCCTTCTTCACGTTTGGCTGTGTTTTAATTATCGGCGTTATCCAGGGGATCGGCCTTGCGGTGTTGCTTGGCCTGTTACAATTCCTTCGTACCGTATTTCGTCCTTCTGAGCACTTACTGGGAATTGACGAAGATGGAATGATTCACTCATTAGGTAATACAACCGATATTAAAATGGTTCCGGGCGTGCTGATGTATCGATTTAACTCACCGTTGACCTATTTTAATGTGGCTTATTTTAAACGCCGGGTATTGAACTTAGTTGATGGTGCTGCGTTACAGCCTAAATGGGTGATTATTGATGCCGTGGCTTGCTTCACCTATTCAGACATCAGTGTCCTGGCAACCATAAATGAGCTAAAGCGCGACCTGAAAGCTCGGCAGGTGACGTTAATCCTGGCGGGCAGGAAAACGGAATTAACGCGCTGGTTTAAAGATAGTCGGCCAACAATGAATGATGATGACATGATTCTGGCGCCAGATCTTTATCTGGCACTCCGGTTCATTCAAAGCAAAGAGAGTGCAAGTGAATCGGGTGCAGAGGTGTAAACCAAATTCGGGTAGAAGGCTTGCTCGCCACCCGCGAGCAAGCCACAACCCTTAGCGATACAGCGTCTTTTCCGCAACCGGAATAAGTAACGAAGAACGCCAGTCCGCGAGCGTCAGCTGCGCAAGCTGACCCAGCGCGGTATAAAACGGATGCCCGGCGTTGTCGACAAACACCGAGAGGAAGCGGGTGCTCCACGGCAGCAGGTGCCACGCAAGAAGCTGAGCGCACTCCGCTTCGCGGCCATTCTCGGCCAGCCACGCCGCCAGCAGCAGCAGCGTACCGAAATGATCTTCCGGCTCATTCTGCTGCATCTCAAAAGCAATGCTGTTTTCCCGCATCCACTGGCGCAGAGCGAGAGTCGAGTCACCAAACAGCACGGATTCGCGGTCGAGCCAGACGGAACCCCATGGCGGAGCGGGCAGGGCATAAGGGCCAATAAACAGCCGTTGCCAGGCGTCCGTCAGCGGCTCATCGGCAGGCGCGGCAAAGGTTTCGGCAACGGGTTGCAGCATTTCCGGCGGCAGGGGCCAGTCCTGAACCCAGTCGCCAGCGGTGAGGGCCTGCACCAGCGGCGCAGCCTGTTCGCTGTCGGGTGAGAAATAAAACAGCGCGCCCAGTACGCGGGCGCTAAACGCGAACGATTCACGCTGTGAGACGTCTTTCATTACATCTTCCTTGCTCGCGCGGATTTCGCCCGCGCGACTGTGTTAAACCAATTTATAGACCATAGAATAAACCACGGTCATGCGCTTCACTTTCTAGACCTTCTCGATCTGCACCAGGTTGGTGTGCTGCGGGTTGCCTTTTGCCAGCGGCGACGGGCGGTGCGTGGTCAGGGTATTGATGCATGACCCGTGGTCGATGCGATCGCCGTTCATATTGGCGTCGTGCCAGGCGCCCTGGCCCATGGCGCTCACGCCGGGCATGATGCGCGGCGTGACTTTCGCTTCAATTCGCACCTCACCGCGATCGTTAAAGACGCGCACCGTATCGCCGTTCTTAATGCCGCGTTTTTCGGCATCCACAGGATTAAGCCAGACCTCCTGACGGCAGGCCGCCTTCAGCACGTCGACGTTGCCATAGCTTGAGTGGGTTCGGGCTTTAAAGTGGAAGCCAAACAGCTGCAGCGGGAACTGCGCGCGTTCGGGCGCATCCCAGCCGTCAAAGGTCGAGGCGTAGACGGGCAGCGGGCTGATGGTTTCATCCTTTGCCAGCTCCCAGGTGGCCGCAATCTCCGCCAGCTTGCTGGAGTAAATTTCAATCTTGCCCGACGGCGTTTTCAGCGGATTGGCTTCCGGATTCTCGCGGAATTTTTTATAGGCCACAAAGTGCCCGTTAGGATCTTTGCGCTTATAAATGCCCATTTTTTTCAGTTCGTCATAGGACGGCAGCTTAGGGTCTTTTTCGAGCATTTTGGCATACAGGTACTGCAGCCACTGCTCCTGCGTGCGTCCTTCGGTGAATTTCTGATGGACATCCGGGCCGAGGCGTTTCGCCACTTCGCTCATGATCCAGTAGATGGGCTTGCGTTCAAACTTCGGCGCGGTCACGGGCTGGAGGAAAATCAGGTAGCCCATGTTCCCGGCGTAATCGTTAGGAATGATGTCTTCCTGCTCGACGGTCATCAGGTCCGGCAGCACGATATCGGCATATTTAGCCGATGAGGTCATAAAGTTGTCGATCACCACGATCGTTTCGCACTTGCTTTCATCTTGCAGGATGTCGTGGGTTTTATTGATATCGGAGTGCTGGTTGATGATGGTGTTGCCCGCGTAGTTCCAGATGAACTTAATCGGTACATCCAGCTTCTCCTTACCGCGCACGCCGTCGCGCAGGGCGGTCATCTCCGGCCCACGGGCGATGGCGTCCGTCCAGCTGAAGCAGGAAATTTGCGTTTTGACCGGGTTATCCGGCAGCGGCATACGCTCGATGGTAATGGTGTACGTCGACTCACGCGCGCCGCTGTTACCGCCGTTAATGCCCACGTTTCCGGTGAGGATAGGCAGCATCGCGATCGCGCGAGACGTCAGTTCCCCGTTCGCCTGACGCTGTGGTCCCCAGCCCTGGCAGATATAGGCCGGTTTTGCGGAGCCAATCTCGCGCGCAAGCTTAATGATGCGATCGGCGGGTATGCCCGTAATGCGGGAGGCCCACTCAGGGGTTTTCGCCGTATTGTCTTCGCCCTTGCCGAGAATATACGCTTTGTAGTGGCCGTTAGCGGGCGCGCCTTCCGGCAGCGTTTTTTCATCGTAGCCGACGCAGTATTTATCCAGGAACGGCTGGTCGACCAGGTTTTCGTCGATCAATACCCAGGCGATACCCGCCACCAGCGCGGCATCTGTGCCCGGGCGGATTGGGATCCATTCATCTTCGCGTCCGGCAGCGGTGTCGGTGTAGCGCGGGTCGATAACGATCATGCGGGCGTTAGAGCGCTCGCGAGCCTGCTCCAGATAGTACGTAATCCCGCCGCCGCTCATGCGCGTTTCCGCCGGGTTATTGCCGAACATGACCACCAGTTTGGTGTTTTCTATATCAGACGTACTGTTGCCGTCGTTGCTGCCATAGGTGTAGGGCATCGCGCAGGCGATTTGCGCCGTGCTGTAGGTGCCGTAGTGGCTCAGGAAGCCGCCGTAGCAGTTCATCAGGCGCGCTACCAGTGAAGCATAAGGTGAGGAGCGAGTGATGTTGCCGCCGACAATGCCGGAGGAGTAGTTGATGTAAACCGCTTCGTTGCCGTATTTGGCCACCACGTCTTTCAGGCTGGCGGTGATGGCGTTCAGCGCTTCATCCCATGTGATGCGCTCGAACTTGCCTTCACCGCGTTTGCCCACGCGTTTCATCGGGTAGTTCAGACGGTCCGGATGGTTAATGCGACGGCGAATAGAACGTCCGCGCAGGCAGGCGCGCACCTGATGGTTACCGTAAATATCCTCGCCGGTGTTGTCCGTTTCGACCCAGTACACTTCGTCGTCCCGAACGTGCAGACGCAATGCGCAGCGGCTGCCGCAGTTGACCGAGCAGGCGCCCCAGACCACTTTATCTTCGGCAGCGTTCATGGCGCTTTGCACCGCGGCGGCAGCGCTTTTCACGCCAAAGGGCAACGACAAACCGCCGGCGGCAAGCGCCAGAGAACCTATGGCAGTAGATTTCACGAGTGTTCGACGGCTAATTCCGCCGTGATGTTCAGTATCGGACATGGCTCACCCCATCATTATACCCGTCATACTTCAAGTTGCAGGTGCGTTGGCTGCACTCACTCACCCCAGTCACGTACTTATGTACGCTCCTGGGGATTCGTTCCCTTGCCGCCTTCCTGCAACTCGAATTATTTAGGGTAGAGAGTTGCGTATTATTTTTCCCGTAATTACAACCGGGCTAATGATGGGGTGAGTGTTACTTATTTGGGGGTATTAGATCTTAATCCTCATCAAATCAACGGGGATTGTGGGTAAATTACTGAGCTTCACCAGCTCCGGAGCCTGTACGGGTGTACAAAATTTTAAAGGTGTCGTTAGCACAATGGCCCACAACCTGCGTGCCCGGCTGGTCGGCCTGGTCGTTCGGCACGATGCTCAGCGTAAAGCCTGACTCAGGCACGCCGTTGTTGATGATTTTCTGCTGAATGTCGCTTTTCACGCGCTCGCAGGAATCCGGCGCCGCCAGCGCGGCCGTTGAGGCACTCATTAACAGCAGGGCGGTAATCCAGGGTAACCGTTTCATCTTTAGCTCCTTTTCTCTGTGTGTAGATTAATTTTAGCAGGCTTCGTGTAAACAACTGTATTTGCTAATATGATTGGGAATAATCTCCCTGTACGGTAATGAATGTGAAGAAATACGCAGCGATAACGCTACTGGCAGCAGCACTGGTGGGGTGCGACAACAGCTCCGCGCCGCTGTCGTTTACGCCCGAGATGGCGAGCTTTTCGAACGAATTTGATTTTGATCCTCTGCGCGGCCCGGTCAAAGACTTTACCCAGACGCTGTTCAACGAGAAAGGTGAAGTGTCCAAACGGATTGCCGGCACCGTGTCGGCGGAAGGGTGTTTTGATACGCTGGAGCTGCACGACCTGGAGGCTAACACCGGCGTGGCGCTGGTGCTGGATGCCAATTACTACCTTGATGCGGAAACCCAGCAGCGGAAAGTGAAGCTGCAGGGGAAATGCCAGCTGGCCGAACTGCCGTCAGCCGGCGTGACGTGGGATACCGACGACAACGGTTTTGTGGTGGCGGCGCACGGCAAAGAGATGGAGGTGAAATATCGCTACGATGCGGACGGCTACCCGCTGGGCAAAACCACCGTCTCCGGGGATCAGCATCTTTCCGTCCAGGCCACGCCGTCTAAAGACGTGCGCAAAAGAATGGATTACTCGGCAGTCAGCATGCTGAACGACAAACCGCTGGGCAACGTGACGCAGAGCTGCGACTACGATCGCCACAATAATCCGGTGAGCTGCGATCTGACCATCACGGACGATAGCGTCAAACCCGCCGTGGAGCGCAAGTACACCATCAAAAACACGATTGAATACTACTGACAGTAAAGCCGCGCAGGTTACTTCGCCCGGCGGCGCTATGCTTGCACGGGCCTACATATTTTGCACAGTGTAGGCCGGGTAAGCAAAGCGCCACCCGGCAAGAAAGACAACTCGATTGTTGATGACAGGGTTTGTCATTCATCTCACTGCGCGGTAGGTTTCAGCAGGCTGGCGCCTGACGGCTTGTGTCCGGCCAGGTGCTGGTGCTGGAAGATGCACATGCGAATGGTATTGCGGTATTCACCGTTGATAAAGAACTCGTGAATCAGCTCACCTTCCACCATAAAGCCCAGCTTGCGGTAGATATGGATCGCTTTCTCGTTCTCTTTGTCCACAATCAGGTAAAGCTTGTAGAGATTCAGAACGTTGAATCCGTAATCCATTGCCAGCTTCGCCGCCCGTGAGGCAAGGCCTTTTCCCTGATGCTCAGGGGAGATGATGATCTGGAACTCTGCCCGGCGGTGAACGTGGTTGATTTCAACCAGCTCCACAAGACCGGCTTTTTCGCCTTCACACTCCACCACAAAACGCCGTTCGCTCTGATCGTGAATGTGCTTATCGTAGAGATCGGACAGCTCGACAAAGGCCTCGTAAGGCTCTTCGAACCAGTAGCGCATCACGCTGGCATTGTTGTCGAGCTGGTGGACAAAGCGCAGGTCTTCACGCTCCAGCGGGCGGAGCTTAATGTCACAGGGAGCCGACATTATGGGGCTACCGTACGGCCAGTGCGGCGATCCAGGCAGCGCAGGGTGTTAGGCTCCCAGTAGGCGTTGACGTTTGCGCTTTGCTGACATTTATCGCGGGCGTCAAAAGCGACATCTTCTTTGTCCCACTCTTTTTCAGCACGTTTGTTAACTTTCTGACGAAGGTTACGGGTGTCATTCCATTGTTCTTTGTCCATGGCGGCGTTCTGACGGCTTTGCGCGCTGTCACCAGACTCAATAATGAGCTTGCTGGTTTCCGCTGTCGCAGAGGCGGCAAAGGCGAACGATGACAGCGCCAGCACGGCTGTCAGACAAAGGCGTTTGCTTAATGTGGTCATAGCGTTTCCTTTTAAATGGGTGCAGATAATCAAGTTACCCCGTACAGATTCTACACCAAAGCGAAATCACGGCATACCCGCGGAGCAAGTATGGAAAAGTAAAGGACATCATCAGGTATGATGTCTAAATAAATCCTCACCTGATGTGAAATATGCTTAAAACGACGCTGCTTTTTTTTGCCACCGCGCTCTGCGAAATCATCGGTTGCTTCCTGCCCTGGCTCTGGCTGAAGAAGGGGGGAAGCGCATTACTGCTGATCCCGGCGGGCGTTGCGCTGGCCCTGTTCGTCTGGCTGTTAACGCTACATCCGGCGGCAAGCGGCCGCGTTTATGCGGCTTACGGTGGAGTCTATGTCTGTACGGCGCTGCTGTGGTTACGCGTGGTGGACGGCGTCAAGCTCAGCGCGTACGACTGGGCCGGCGCGCTGATTGCCCTGTGCGGTATGCTGATTATTGTGGCGGGATGGGGGCGGGCCTGAGCCCCCGGATTTTGTGATCGTTCGCTGATTTCACGATCATTATACTTGTATGGTAGTAGGGTTGGTGGGTAAATTTCCAGCATCACAATGAACGATGTAAGGAAAGGAATTATGAAGATTGTCGCGGCTGACGTGTTTGTTACCTGCCCGGGGCGGAACTTTGTCACCCTAAAAATCACCACCGATGAGGGGATTGTCGGCCTCGGTGACGCTACGCTGAACGGTCGCGAGCTCTCCGTGGCCTCTTACCTGAAGGATCACCTTTGCCCCCAGCTGATTGGCCGCGATGCGCACCGCATTGAAGATATCTGGCAGTTTTTCTATAAGGGCGCTTACTGGCGCCGCGGCCCGGTCACCATGTCGGCCATCTCCGCTGTGGATATGGCGCTGTGGGACATCAAAGCCAAAGCCGCCAACATGCCGCTCTATCAGCTGCTTGGCGGTGCCTCCCGTGAAGGAGTGATGGTCTACTGTCACACTACCGGCCACACCATTGACGACGTGCTGGAAGATTACGCCCGCCATAAAGAGATGGGCTTTAAGGCGATCCGCGTGCAGTGCGGCGTGCCGGGCATGAAAACCACCTACGGTATGGCCAAAGGAAAAGGGCTGGCCTACGAGCCTGCGACCAAAGGCGACTGGCCGGAAGAGCAGCTCTGGTCTACCGAAAAATACCTCGATTTTACACCGAAGCTGTTCGACGCGGTGCGCAGCCAATTTGGCTTCAACGAGCATCTTCTGCACGACATGCACCACCGCCTGACGCCGATTGAAGCGGCGCGCTTCGGCAAGAGCATCGAAGAGTTCCGCATGTTCTGGATGGAAGACCCGACGCCTGCGGAAAACCAGGCCTGCTTCCGTCTTATCCGCCAGCACACCGTCACGCCGATTGCGGTGGGCGAAGTGTTCAACAGCATCTGGGACTGCAAGCAGCTCATAGAAGAGCAGCTTATCGACTATATCCGCACCACCATTACCCACGCGGGCGGGATCACCGGGATGCGCCGCATCGCGGACTTCGCTTCGCTCTACCAGGTGCGTACCGGTTCACACGGCCCGTCGGATCTGTCGCCAGTTTGCCACGCGGCCGCGCTGCATTTCGACCTGTGGGTACCGAACTTTGGCGTGCAGGAATATATGGGCTATTCCGAACAGATGCTGGAGGTCTTCCCGCACAGCTGGCGGTTTGATAACGGCTATATGCATCCGGGCGACAAGCCGGGCCTGGGCATCGAATTTGATGAAAAACTGGCAGCGAAGTATCCGTACGATCCTGCCTATCTGCCGGTGGCTCGTCTTGAAGACGGCACGCTGTGGAACTGGTAAATGAGGAGCGAACGATGAAAAGCGTAGTGATTCAACAGCCGAACCAGCTGGTTATTGAAGAGCGGCCACTCCCGCTGCCGGGCGCAGGTGAAGTGCGCGTTAAGGTTAAACTGGCCGGGATTTGCGGTTCAGACAGCCACATCTACCGCGGGCATAACCCATTTGCGAAGTATCCGCGCGTCATCGGCCATGAGTTTTTTGGCGTAATTGACGCCGTGGGCGAGGGCGTTGACAGCGCGCGTCTGGGCCAGCGCGTCTCGGTCGATCCGGTGATCAGCTGCGGGCACTGCTATCCGTGCTCCGTGGGTAAGCCTAACGTCTGCACCTCGCTGGTGGTGCTGGGCGTTCACCGCGACGGCGGGTTCAGCGAATATGCGGCAGTGCCCGCTAAAAATGCCTGGCCCATCCCGGATGCGATCCCGGATAAACACGCCGTCATGGTTGAGCCCTTCACCATTGCCGCCAACGTGACGGGGCAGGCCAGTCCCACTGAACAGGACGTTGCGCTGATTTACGGTGCGGGCCCGATGGGGCTGGTCACCGTTCAGGCGCTGAAAGGCGTCTACAAGGTGAAGCA
The DNA here is from genome assembly GCF_001022965.1 of Enterobacter genomosp. O. Taxonomy (GTDB): domain Bacteria; phylum Pseudomonadota; class Gammaproteobacteria; order Enterobacterales; family Enterobacteriaceae; genus Enterobacter; species Enterobacter cloacae_L. The sequence goes on along the minus strand of NZ_LECZ01000027.1, from coordinate 623,017 downwards.
GGTTATCGTGGTTGACCGCATAGACGAACGGCTGGCGATGGCCCAGCGCAGCGGCGCGGACTGGGTCTTGAATAACGGCGAGCAGTCGCTGCAGGCCGCGCTGGACGAAAAAGGCATTAAACCGACGTTAATCATTGATGCCGCCTGCCATCCGACGATTTTGCAGGAGGCGATATCACTGGCTTCTCCGGCGGCGCGCATCGTGCTGATGGGCTTCTCCAGCGAGCCGAGCCAGATCGTTCAGCAGGGCATCACCGGCAAAGAGCTGTCGATTTTCTCCTCGCGCCTGAATGCCAACAAATTCCCGGTCGTCATCGACTGGCTGGAAAAGGGGCTGATCGACCCCGAAAAACTGGTTACCCATACCTTTGACTATCAACTTGTTACAGACGCCATCGAACTGTTTGAGAAAGACCAGCGGCAGTGCTGCAAAGTGTTACTCACGTTCGGCCAATAATCCTATAAGCGGTTAAGAGCCTGCGCAGACAGGCTCTAAGTGGTACGCATCTTACCTTTCAGAGATAGCCATTATGACGCAAGCACAACCTCAAAGAACCACCTCCGATCTGGTGAAAGCCGCCGTTTCCGGCTGGCTGGGCACCGCCCTGGAGTTTATGGACTTTCAGCTTTACTCGCTGGGGGCGGCCCTGGTCTTCCATGAGATCTTCTTCCCGGAACAGTCTGCCGCGATGGCGCTGATCCTGGCGATGGGAACCTACGGCGCAGGGTATATTGCGCGCATTGTTGGAGCCTTTATTTTCGGCCGAATGGGCGACAGCATCGGCCGTAAGAAGGTGCTGTTTATCACCATCACCATGATGGGGATCTGCACCACGCTGATTGGCGTCCTGCCGACTTACGCGCATATCGGTATTTTTGCCCCGGTTCTGCTGGTGACGCTGCGTATTATTCAGGGGCTGGGTGCCGGGGCCGAGATCTCCGGGGCCGGGACCATGCTGGCGGAATACGCGCCAAAAGGAAAACGCGGCATCATCTCCTCGCTGGTGGCGATGGGCACCAACTGCGGGACGCTGAGCGCAACGGCTATCTGGGCCATTATGTTCTTCGCCCTCGACCGCGAACAGCTGCTCGCCTGGGGCTGGCGCGTGCCGTTCCTCGCCAGCGTTGTGGTGATGATTTTTGCCATCTGGCTGCGAATGAACCTGAAAGAGAGCCCGGTCTTCGAGAAAGTAAATGACGAAGAACGCGCGGTGCCGGACACCTCGCTGAGCGCCATGGTGAAAAGTAAATCCTTCTGGCTGGCGACCGGCCTGCGGTTTGGTCAGGCGGGTAACTCGGGGCTGATCCAGACCTTCCTCGCCGGGTATCTGGTCCAGACGCTGCTGTTCGATAAAGCCATCCCTACCGACGCGCTGATGATCAGCTCCATTCTCGGGTTTATCTCCATCCCGCTGCTGGGCTGGCTTTCCGATAAAGTGGGGCGCCGTCTGCCGTACATTATCCTCAATATCTCAGCCATTATTCTGGCCTACCCGATGCTGTCGATTATCGTCGATAAGAGCTATGCGCCGGGGACGATTATGCTCTCTATCATCGTTATCCATAACTTCGCCGTGCTGGGGCTGTTTGCGCTGGAAAATATCACCATGGCGGAGATGTTTGGTTCACGGAATCGCTTTACCCGCATGGCTATCTCAAAAGAGGCGGGCGGTCTGGTGGCGGTGGGCTTTGGTCCGGTGCTGGCGGGGATCTTCTGCAATATGACCGGCTCCTGGTGGCCAATTGTTGCCATGCTGGTGGCCTATTCCGTGATTGGGCTGATCTCGGCGATCCTGATGCCAGAAGTGCGGGACCGTGATTTGAGTCTTGCAGAAGACGCTGCGGAACACACGGCGCAGCAGGGGTTATCCCAACGCAGCACGCGATTCATTTAACATCTTTTTGGCAGGAACAAACACATGGTGAGTTCAGTTGATGTAAAAAATGAAGTGGATAATACCCCTGTTATCAAGCGCGTGGCGACCGCTTCGGCGATTGGTACCGCGGCCGAGTATTACGACTTCTTTGCCTATGGCACGGCCGCGGTGCTGTTTTTCGGTCATCTTTTTTTCCCGAGCAGCGACCCGCTGATTAGCACGCTTGCCGCCTTCGCAACCTATGCGGTGGGCTTCCTGGCTCGTCCTGTCGGCGGCATTGTGTTCGGCCATATTGGCGATAAAGTCGGACGTAAAAAAGCGCTGGTGATGACTATCCTGATCGTTGGGCTAGGGACATTTTGTATCGGCCTTCTGCCTACGTATGAAAAAATTGGCATCTGGGCACCGGTATTACTGATTTTGATCCGCATACTGCAGGGGTTTGGCGTGGGCGGCGAGCAGGCGGGCGCGGTCCTGATGACGGCTGAATACGCTACGCCCAAACGACGCGGATTCTTTGCCAGCTGGGTACAGGTAGGGGCGCCGGCGGGTTTCCTGCTGCCGATGGCCTTGTTTGCCTTGCTCAACATCGTCCTGACGCCTGAAGAGATGATGAGCTACGGCTGGCGCATTCCGTTCCTGCTCAGCGCGGTGCTGGTGCTGGTTGGTTTGTTTATTCGTCTGCGCATTGATGAGTCTCCGGTGTTTGCCAAAATCCGTGAGACCAAAGCCGTAGAGTCTCGCCCGGTGATAGAAGTGGTACGAGATTATCCGGGTATTGTGGCAAAAGGGGTCTGTGCCAAGCTGATTGAAGCCTGCACGTTCGCGATGTTTACGGTTATCGTGCTGGCCTACGGGAAAGCCAACGGTCTCAGCGCCACGATCCTGATGGAAACGATGATTGTTGCTGTTCTGCTGGAGATTATTGCGATTCCGCTCATGGGCGCGCTCAGCGACAGGATTGGCCGCAAGCCGGTTTACATTATGGGTGCACTTCTCCAGGTAGTGGCTATCGTGCCGTTCTTTATGGCTATCAATCAGGACAGCTACTGGCTGACGCAAATAGCGATGATTGCCGTGATTACCTTCGGCCACAGCATGTGCTATGCCCCGCAGGCATCCTATTTTCCGGAACTGTTCCCGACCCATATCCGCTGTAGCGGCATTGCGTTGATCTGGCAGGTGGGCTCGCTCATTGGCAGCGGCGTTCTGGGCCTGGTGGCGGTTAAAATATTGCAAATGACGCACGGCCACTACTATGGCATGGCGGCCTACGTCATTGTCCTTGGCGCGATCTCGGTGGTAGGCCTGTTGACCCTGCCTGAAACTGCGCCTCGTCGGCGCGAGAGCGAGTATCAGGAGTGGGGAAAACATTAATTTCAGAAGAGTGGTGATGGTTTATATCTTTTGAAATCTATCACACAGCTTGATATTCATGTCACACCACCTGACCAAAAGTTAATATAAATCAAAATGACAAACGGCATTATCAGTATGGTGGATGTCAGCAATCTCTTACCCCGACTGCCATTCTAGTTGGTGTAGTCAGCAGGCGCTGCCGCTTCAGAAAAAGCGGCAGCGATCCACAGCTTTCTAATTAACGAGTCTTAATCATGGAAAACACGTTATTACAGTCCAGGGCGACGCTGCCTCAGTACGATCGCAACAGCCTCAAAGCACGCATTGTTCATTTAGGGTTTGGCGCTTTTCACCGCGCGCATCAGGCGGTCTATGCCGACATTCTCGCGGCTGAGCAGGGCAGCGACTGGGGCTACTGCGAGGTTAACCTGATTGGCGGCGAGCAGCAGATTGCCGATCTGAACGCGCAGGATAAGCTCTATACCGTGGCGGAAATGTCCGCCGATGCGTGGACATCCCGCGTGGTTGGCGTCGTCAAAAAGGCGCTGCATGCGCAGGTCGACGGGCTCGAGACCGTGCTGGCCGCGATGTGCGAACCGCAGGTGGCGATTGTCTCGCTAACCATCACCGAGAAAGGGTACTGTCATTCGCCGGCGACCGGACAACTGATGCTCGATCACCCGTTTATCGTTGCCGACCTGCAAAACCCGCACCAGCCAAAATCCGCGCCTGGCGTGGTGGTGGAAGCGCTGGCGCGGCGCAAAGCGGCGGGCCTGCCTGCGTTCAGCGTGATGTCCTGCGACAACATGCCGGAGAACGGCCACGTGATGCGCAACGTGACGTGCGCTTACGCCCGCGCGGTAGACGGCGAGCTGGCGGACTGGATCGAAGCCCACGTTACCTTCCCGTCCACCATGGTGGATCGTATCGTGCCCGCGGTTACGCCCGATACGCTGGATAAAATCGAACAGCTGACCGGCGTACGCGATCCCGCCGCGGTGGCCTGTGAACCGTTCCGCCAGTGGGTGATTGAAGATAACTTTGTCGCCGGGCGTCCCGAATGGGAAAAAGCCGGAGCCGAGCTGGTGTCAGACGTCATTCCGTTTGAAGAGATGAAGCTGCGCATGCTCAATGGCAGCCACTCGTTCCTGGCGTACCTGGGATATCTGGCGGGTTATCAGCATATCAACGAGTGTATGGAAGATGAGAACTACCGCGTCGCCGCCCACGCGCTGATGCTTAACGAACAGGCGCCAACCTTAAAAGTGAAAGGCGTTGATTTAGGGCGCTATGCCGATCTGCTAATTGCCCGCTACAGCAACCCGGCCCTGCGCCACCGTACCTGGCAAATCGCGATGGACGGCAGCCAGAAGCTTCCGCAGCGCATGCTGGATTCCGTGCGCTGGCACCTTGTGGACCAGAAACCTTTCCCACTGCTGGCGCTGGGTGTGGCTGGCTGGATGCGCTATGTCGGCGGCGTGGATGAGCAGGGTAACGCCATCGACGTGAGCGACCCGCAGCTGGCGGTGATTCAGGCGGCAGTGAAGGGAAGTACGGAGGGGGAGAGTCGGGTCAACGCGCTGCTCGGCATCGAGGCCATCTTCGGCAAAGAGTTACCGCAGGAATCAGTCTTTGTTGATGCGGTGATGAAGGCATACCAGACGTTACTGCAAAAGGGCGCGAAAGCGACCGTGGCCCAGTACGTGTCTCAACGGTAATTCAGCACATGCCGCCGTGCGCGGCGGCATGTCTGCACGCGGTTTAGTGCATGCCCAGGCGAATCAGCTCGATCGGTTCGAACTTACCTTCGCATCCTTCCACTTCCACCGTTTTACTACGACGCACCTGCTCGGCATTGAGGCCGTCGCTGTGGATCGCTTTAATCACGCCGAACTGGTTTGTGCCGCTAATCATGACGCGGCTGCCAGTGGTGATTGCATTGCGGTTACGGTCGTATGTCATCATGGTATTTTCTCCTCTCTAACCTGTTCGTTACGGCGCTATTTCAGGTTTGCCGTTCACGGGGCATATAAATACGCCTGTCCGCGCTTCATTTTTTTGTTTTTGATCAAACTCACACTTTTTTCTTTATTGTGCCGGGCGGTGACCGTTCACGACGGTAATTTACAAACCAGACAGTTATTTTCTTTTACTGATAGTTTCGACAGGGAAGCGTTGAGGGTTGGTTTATATTCCCGGTGTCATGCTGGGTTCAGGAAATAACCCTTTCATTGGAATAAGGAGTCAGGCTTATGTATAAGAAGATTTTGATGCCTGTTGATGTGTTTGAAATGGATTTGAGCGACAAAGCGGTGCGCCACGCGGCTAACCTTGCGAAGGCTGAGGGCGCCTCGATTACCCTGGTCAACATTCTGCCTGCCAGCAGTCGGTCTCTGCTGCGGGGATTCAATGCCGATATTAAAAAGTTTGAAGAGTATATGACCGCAGAATCCGGGAAGAAAATGAACGAGCTTAAAAGGCTGTTCGATATCTCTCCTGAGAATATTCACAGCATGGTTCGCTTTGGCAACGTCCGCGATGAAATCATCAGGCTCAGCAAAGAGGGGGAATATGACGTCATCGTCATCGGGTCGAAAAATCCGAGCATCACTACGCATTTGCTGGGCTCAAATGCCGAAACAATCCTGCGCTACGCCACGATTCCGGTGTTAGTCGTTCGTTAACCCTATCGCCGCGCCCGAAAGGGGGCGGCGTAATATTACTCTTCGCTAAACCACTCGCTATTTTCCTGACGAATAAGCTGCACGGACTCGCTAATTTCCTGCAGGTGCAGCGTCATCGCTTTTTCCACGCCGTCCTGGTCGCGTTTTTCAAGCGCGCTGAAAATATCATGATGCTGCCGGAGCAACATTTCCGGCGGCGAAACGTGATCGAGGCTCATGTAGCGCACGCGGTCAATGGTGGCCTTGATGTTTTCGATGGTGTCCCAGGCTAGCTGGCAATCCGCAATTTGCGCCAGTTTCTGGTGGAATTCATCATCAAGCTGAAAGAAGTCATTGAGCTGCTTACGGTCAATCGCAATGCGCTGCTGATGCAGGTTCTGCTCAAGCAGGTAACACTGGTTGTCGTTGATGAGCGCCGCGGCACGGCGCGCCACCGCGCATTCAATGGCCTGGCGAACGAAACACCCGTTACGAACCTGAGAAAGTGAAATTTTGTTCACGTAGCTGCCGCGCTGCGGACGGATTTGAATCAGGCCGTTTTCCGCAAGCTTAATAAAGGCTTCACGCACCGGCTGGCGGGAAACGTCAAAACGCACGGACACCTCTTTTTCAGAAAGCGGCGTTCCCGGCGGGATCAGGCAGTGGACAATATCACGTCGCAAAATGCGATAGATTTGCTGGTTTACGGGCTGGGTGGGATTAAGTTGCGATTCAGCGGCCATGAGTTGTCATTTCTCAGAGAGTTAGCCTGAACATACTACCATTCTTTTATGACCCGAAACAGACCCGGCCCGCAGGCCGGGAAGGGCACATTTAGCCACGATGGACGCTAAGTCCGCCAAAACTCTGGCTGACTGGCATCATTTCTACGGTATTGATGTTGACGTGTTTTGGCAGCGTTGCCACCCACCAGACCGTTTCGGTGACATCTTCCGGCGTCAGCGCGTTAGCATTTTCGTAGGTCTTGCCCGCTTTCGCGTCATCGCCTTTGAATCGGACGTTGGAAAACTCGGTGCCACCTACCAGACCCGGCTCGATATCGGTGACGCGAATGGCGGTGCCGTGCAGATCGGTACGCAGGTTAAGGCTGAACTGACGCACAAACGCTTTCGTCGCGCCATAGACGTTGCCGCCCGCGTAAGGCCAGCTCCCGGCGGTGGAGCCGATATTGATAATGTGGCCGCGGTTGCGCTCGACCATGCCCGGCAGGACCGCGCGGGTCATATAGACCAGGCCTTTATTATTGGTGTCGATCATGTTTTCCCAGTCTTCCACGCTGGCTTTATGGGCGGGCTCCATGCCCAGCGCCAGACCGGCATTGTTGACCAGCACGTCGATGGCGCGCCACTCGGCGGGCAGTTTGGCAATCATCTCTTCAATGGCCGCGCGGTTACGTACGTCCAGCTGCGCGGTCAGGATGCTGTCGCCTAACTCGTCTTTCAGCTCCTGCAGACGTTCCTGACGGCGGCCGGTCGCAATAACCTTATGCCCGTTGGCGACGAAGCGACGCGTGATGCTTTCACCAAAACCTGCCGTTGCCCCGGTAACTAAAATAATCATCTCACTGTTCCTCAACGCTTTTTGTGTTGTACTAACATAGCACGGCCGCAGAGGGTGCGTTAAGGCAACATTTGTATGACAGCATTGCAGGGGATGGCGGCCTGGCCTACTCTGGGAGGATACCCGTACTCAGGAGTGAAAGATGACGGCCACCAATCCCTTTTTTGAAATCAGCCTGTTGCCATATCAGGCTCCCCATTTTGATGAAATCAACGACAGCCACTATCGTCCGGCTTTCGATGAAGCCCTGCGCCAGAAGCGCGCGGACGTTGACGCCATTATCTCTCAAACCGCAGCCCCAGATTTCAACAATACCGTGCTGGCGCTGGAGAAAAGCGGCGCTTTGCTCTCGCGCGTCAGCAGCGTTTTCTTCGCCATGACCTCCGCGCACACCAATGCGTACCTGCAGGAGCTGGAGGAACAGTTCTCTACCGAGCTTGCCGAACTGGCGAACGATATCTGGCTGAACGACGTGCTTTTCGCCCGCGTGGAGAGCGTCTGGCAGGACCGCGCCGTGCTGGATGCCGAATCACACCGGCTGGTAGAGGATATGTATCAGCGGTTTATTCTGGCCGGCGCGCGTCTGAATGAGGCAGAAAAAGCCGAGCTGAAGGCGCTGAATACCGAGGCGGCCTCCCTGACCAGCCAGTTTAATCAGCGTCTGCTGGCTGCCGATAAGACGGGCGGGCTGGTGGTGGATTATGCCCACCAGCTTGATGGGCTGAGCGCCGCTGAGATCGCTGACGCTGCGCAGGCTGCCGCGGAGCGGGGGCTAAACGATCGCTGGCTGATCCCGCTTCTGAACACCACCCAGCAGCCCGCGCTTTCAGCGCTGCGCAATCGTCAGACGCGCGAAAACCTGTTTAACGCAGGCTGGACGCGTACCCAGAAAGGGGATGAAAACGACACCCGCGCGCTGATCCTTCGCCTGACGGCGCTGCGCGCGCGACAGGCCCGCCTGCTGGGCTTTGAGGATTACGCCAGCTGGAGCACCGCCGATCAGATGGCGAAAACCCCGGAAGCCGCGCTGGAATTTATGCGCGGTATTGTGCCTGCCGCCCGCGCCCGCGCGGAGCGCGAGCAGGCCGATATTCAGAAGGTTATTAATGACGAGCAGGGTGGTTTCACCGTGCAGGCCTGGGACTGGGCTTTTTACGCGGAGCGCGTGCGTCAGGCAAAATATGCCCTCGATGAGTCGCAAATCAGGCCTTATTTCGCGCTCAACACCGTGCTGCAGGATGGCGTATTCTGGGCGGCCAGCCAGCTGTTTGGCATCCGCTTCGTCGAGCGCTTCGATATTCCGGTTTATCACCCGGACGTCCGCGTATGGGAAATTTTCGACCATACGGGAGAAGGCATGGCGCTGTTTTACGGCGACTTCTTTGCGCGCGATTCCAAGCAGGGCGGGGCATGGATGGGGAATTTCGTCGAGCAATCCTTCGAGTTTGCTGCCCGTCCGGTGATCTACAACGTCTGTAACTACCAAAAACCGGCGAACGGCGGCGTCGCGCTTCTCTCCTGGGATGACGTGATAACCCTGTTCCACGAGTTTGGCCATACGCTGCACGGCCTGTTTGCCAGCCAGCGTTTCGCCACGCTCTCCGGCACCAATACGCCGCGTGATTTCGTTGAATTCCCGTCACAAATTAATGAGCACTGGGCCAGCCATCCACAGGTGTTTACCCACTACGCCCGCCATTACGAAACCGGTGAACCGATGCCGGACGCGCTGCGGGAAAGCATGCTCAACGCGACGCATTTCAACAAAGGCTATGACATGACGGAGCTGCTGGGGGCCGCGCTGCTGGATATGAACTGGCACGGCATCAGTGAAGCCGTTTCGAGCGTAGAGGATTTTGAAGCGGCAGCGTTGAAAAAAGAGGGGCTGGATCTGCCCGCCGTGCCGCCGCGCTACCGCAGCAGCTATTTTGCCCATATCTTTGGCGGAGGCTACGCGGCAGGGTATTACGCCTACCTGTGGACGCAGATGCTCGCGGACGATGGCTACCAGTGGTTTGTCGAGCAGGGCGGCCTGACGCGTGAAAACGGGCAAAAATTCCGCGAGGCGATTCTGTCTCGCGGTAACAGTACGGATTTAGCTGAACTGTACCGTAACTGGCGTGGGCACGATCCGAAGATTGAACCGATGCTGGAGAATCGCGGGCTGAGCGAATAGCAAGCGTTCAGGCTGGAAGTAAAACCGGGCCGCGCGGTCCGGTTATTTATAAAAAACCGTTAACGCCCTATATGTTTAAAAAACGAACTAATACTTACATTTGTTAATATTTTGAAATCAAATAATATCAATTCCGCCTGTTTTCGAGAATCTCAAATTTAATAAGCCTGCAAGTTTATTTAATTATTTATTTTGTTATAAATACAGTCTCGAATAAAATATGAGAATTGTCCTGGTTAGGTGATAAATATAATTTAACTCCGATCTAAAGTATTAATTTTCGCTGCCGATTAGCATGGGTGTGGGCATGATGGATTCCTGATTTCATTAACCACAAAAAATAAGCCGTTATTAAAATTCATCTCCAGAAGATGAACCTATGCTAATTATTAAGGAAGAGTAATGTTTAAAAATCTCAACATCGGCACCCGGCTTACCATAGCATTTGGCGCAATTGTGGTTTTAATGTCCGTCGTCTGCGGATTGCTCTATTTGAGCTTTGACAGAGTGACGGCCGTAAGCAAGCTCAACGTCCATAGCTACAAAGTGGTCGATAATCTTCGCTCCCTGACCGAAAGCCTGATCAACATGGAAACAGGTATTCGAGGTTTTGCGCTCACCGGAAGCCAGGATGTTCTTGAGCCTTTCACGCAGGGTGATGAGAGGTTTAAAAGCAAAGTAGAAGAGATTGCGGGGCTTACGCGTGATAATCCGTCGCAGCTGCAGAAATTAACATCCCTTTCCAGACTTGAAGAGGAATGGAAAAGGTCATTTGCACAGCCGTTAATCCAGCGCAGGGAGAGCGTATCCCGCGGGGGCGAAAATATGGATTCATTTATCAATAACGTTGAGCGGAATACCGGAAAAGCCCAAATGGACGCCATGCGGGGCGTTATTCAGCAAGCGCTGAGTGATGAGTATGGCATTATGGCTGAACGCCAAACCCGACTGGCTGAAGAACGCTTCCGAACGCGAATGATGATTGTCGTGGGAATGATTGCTGCGGTTATTACCGCGCTGCTGACGGGCATACTGCTTTCGCGCAGTATTCTCCGACCGCTCAAGCAGGCCGTAAATACGGCGAATACTATCGCTGCTGGCAATCTCACCTCAACCATACGTATTACCCGTATGGACGAAACCGGCGCGCTGCTTGCCGCTCTGGACAACATGCAGACCCAGTTGAAAACGCTTGTCGCTGAAATCAAAGAGGCAGCGGCCTCGGTCGATCTCGCTGCCGGAGAGATCGAGCAGGGAAATATGGAGCTATCGTCTCGTACCGAGGAACAGGCGGCAGCGTTGCAACAGACTGCCGCCAGCATGGAACAGCTGACGATGACCGTTCGCAATAACACCGAGGTTGCAGAGCACACGGCAACGTCCGCGAGAAAGACGGAGGCACTGGCACGCGAAGGTGAGTCTGCCGTGGGCGAGATGAGCGAAACGATGCAAAATATCTCGGCTAATGCCCTGAAGATTAAAGAAATCACCAGCGTTATTGAAGGGATTGCTTTCCAGACGAATATCCTGGCGCTTAACGCAGCAGTCGAGGCTGCTCGTGCCGGTGAGCATGGCCGCGGCTTCGCCGTGGTGGCGACAGAAGTCAGGAATCTCGCTCAGCGCAGCGCAACGGCGTCAAAGGAAATTGGGGCCCTGATTGAGCATGCCGTTGAGGATGTCGACAACGGTGTGTCGGTCGCATCCAGAACCGCAGAGACGATTTTACGCGCCGCCAGCAACGTGGCTACGCTTGCAGAAGCGATGGATAGCCTTTCAATGGCCTCGGTTGAGCAAATGCAGGGCATCATGCAAATCAGCACGGCCGTTACCCAGATGGATGGGGTGACGCAGGGGAATGCGGCGCTTGTCGAGCAGTCCGCTGCGGCATCACAGGCTCTGACCGAGCAGTCCAGAACCCTGAAGCAGATGACGGAGAACTTTGCGATTTGATCAGCAAAAGCACAGCTTAACGGTAAAACTCCAGCGTTTTAAACGCGTCAATTAATCAAACCTTAACGGGGATGTCTTATTAAAAGCACGTCCCCGTGAATATTGAGAAAAGTAGCCGAGCGCCAGTGACAATTAAAAAATACGGTCTACGATTTCGTAGGATGAAAAATTTAAAAAGGAGTTTCCAATGGTGATTGCCGCAATGACGGTTTTACTCGTTCTGCTGATGTTTCCGGCGGCTATTCACATTTTGCTTCAGCTCATGGAAGGCTGGTGTGACACGTAGCTTCCCACGTGAATCCTCTCTTTAGGTCGTCATTTGTTTTTCAAAAAGCACCGCTACACTACGTCTTTAAGTTTATTGTGCGATCGTCTGGCTGCGGGTCATCGCAGAACGCGAGCCGGATACCTTACAGGCAGGAAGTATGTCTCTTCGTTCGCTGCGGGCGTTATGCCTGACGAGTTTTTTCATCGCGGATGTTCGCGATGGCCTTGGTCCCTTTCTCGGTATTTTTCTGACCGAACGTCACTGGACCCCCGATGATATCGGCATACTGATGACGGCAGGAGGGCTGGCGGGGTTACTGGCCACGCTACCGGCGGGGTTCATCACCGACACCTCCCGCAGCAAGCGGACCGTGCTGGCGCTGGTGTGCCTGCTCATCACCCTCAGTACGCTTCTGCTCTGGTTTAGTCAGCAGAGCGGTATCGTGGCTATTTCGCAGATAGTAACGGGTATCTGTGCGGCGTTTGTCGGGCCGCTAATTGCGGGGATTACGCTGGGGCTGACCGGCCAGAGCGGATTCAGCGCGCAGATGGGTAGAAATGAGGCGTTTAATCACGGCGGCAACTTTGCCACCGCACTGATTGCAGGCGGCATCGCCTGGTACTGGGGCGTCGGCGGGATATTCCTGCTGATGACCTGCACGACGCTGCTAACGCTGTGCGCGCTGCTGGCCATTCGCAGCGGCGATATCGATAACAATGCCGCGCGGGGGCTGTCTTCTTCAGAGAGCCTGCCGGTTCCCGGCTTTACGGTGCTGATGAAAAACCGCGCGCTGTTTGTGACCGGCCTGACGCTGCTGCTGTTCCACCTGGCAAACGCCGCGCTGCTGCCGATGCTGAGCATGAGGGTGGCAGCGGCACCGGCCTCGATTAACCCCGGCCTGTATGCGGCGGGCACCGTCATCATCTCTCAGGCGGTGATGATCCCCGTCGCCATCTGGGTGGCGCATCGCATAGAGCGTTACGGCTACTGGCGCTTAATTATGCTGGCGCTGCTGGTGATGCCGGTGCGCGCGGCGCTGGCGGCGTCCACGGATGCGCCCGTAATGATGATTCCGGTACAAATTCTTGACGGGCTGGCCGCCGGGATCCTGGGTGTCGTGGTACCGTCGTTTATTGTGGTGCTGTTGCGAGGAAGCGGGCACGTCAATGCCGGGCAGAGCGTGGTGATGCTGATGCAAGGGGTTGGGGCATCCATGAGTCCGGCGTTAACCGGCACGATCGCGGGGCACTACTCTTTTGCGACGGCATTCAGCGTACTGAGCGCGATTGCCTTGCTGGCCGTCCTGCTCTGGTGGCGCGTTGCTCACCGGAGCTGGGAAACAAACGTGCCGGGTGAGGTATAGACGCCACCCGGCGTTGGGCTTAAGCCAGTTCGTTAGGGCAGGCCTCACCCTTTTCCAGCTGCTGCAAATTCCCCAGCGTCGTTTCCGAAATGCTGATCAGCGCTTCGGCGGTCAGAAACGCCTGGTGTCCGGTAAACAGCACGTTATGGCAGGCAGAGAGGCGACGGAACACGTCGTCCTGAATCACATCATTAGACTTGTCTTCAAAGAACAGATCGCGTTCGTTCTCATACACGTCCATCCCCAGCGCGCCAATTTTTTGGGTTTTCAGCGCTTCGATAGCGGCCTGGGAGTCAACCAGCCCGCCGCGGCTGGTGTTGATGATCATCACGCCGTCTTTCATCTGGTCAAACGCCGCCTGGTTAAGCAGGTGGTAGTTTTCCGGCGTCAGCGGGCAGTGCAGGGAGATCACGTCAGACTGGGAGAACAGGGTCGGCAGGTCGACGTACTCCACGCCCAGATCCAGCGCCGCCGCGCTTGGGTACGGATCAAACGCCAGCAGACGCATGCCGAAGCCTTTCAGAATGCGCAGGGCGGCCACGCCAATTTTACCGGTGCCGATCACGCCGGCGGTTTTGCCGTACATGGTAAAGCCGGTGAGCCCTTCCAGCGAGAAGTTGGCGTCACGGGTACGCTGATAAGCGCGGTGAATACGACGGTTGAGCGACATCATCATGCCAATCGCATGTTCCGCGACCGCTTCCGGGGAGTACGCCGGCACGCGAACCACCTTCAGACCCAGCTCTTTCGCCGCGTCGAGGTCCACGTTGTTAAAGCCCGCACAGCGCAGGGCGATGTATTTCACCCCCTGTTTTTTCAACTCCTCCAGCACCGGACGACTGCCGTCATCGTTAACAAAGATGCAGACGCCTTCACAGCCGTGCGCCGTTTTGGCGGTTCTCTCGGACAGCAGAAAGTCGAAAAATTCAAGCTCAAACCCGTAAGCCTCGTTAACATGTTGCAGATACTTTTTGTCGTACTGCTTTGTGCTATATACCGCGAGTTTCATAAGACTTTCTCCAGTGATTTTACATTCACGTTAGCATGATTAAAATTATCTTACAATTTCTAAAATATTATTGAATTCAATAAGTTCTATCAATTATTCTAGAGCATCTATCCTTAAAAATGGCATTCCCTTCAACTAACTGGCTAAACATGCGACAATGATCGGCACTGCCGGCTTAATTCTTTCGCTAAATCAGGATATTAACTGCCCATGAAGGGTAAATACAAAGCCGCACTTGCGCTATTACTGCTGTTCATATTGTTGCCGCTGACGCTGCTGATGACGCTCGCCCAGTGGGTACCGACGCTCGCCGGGATCTGGCTGCCTGTCGGGACGCGCATTGCCTTCGAAGAGAGCCCTAAGCTCACTCGTCACGCGCTGGTTATCCCCGATCTCCGCTATCTGGTTGAAGACTGCGAGATTGCCCGCATCAATAACGTGACGCTGTCACATCCAAGCCGCTGGAAGCTGGATATTGGCGCGCTGGATTTAAACTCCGTCTGCCTCAGCAAAATTCCCCAGTCCGCACCGTCGACGGTTGCCCCCAAAACGCTGGCCCAGTGGCAGGCGGTATTGCCCAATACCTGGCTCACCGTTCATCGTCTGACGCTTTCGCCCTGGCAGCAGTGGCAGGGTGAGCTGAACGCGTCGCTGACCCCCTCAAGCCAGGAGATCGCCTATAAAGGCGAGCAGGTCAGCATTAAAGGAACGCTTCGCGGCCAGACGCTCTCCGTCAGCCAGTTCGATATTCAGCTTCCTGACCAACCGCAGCCCATTAAGCTGGTGGGCGAGTTCACCCTGCCGCTGGTTCCGGACGGCGTGCCGGTGAAGGGCCACGCGGTCGCGACCTTTAACGTGCCACAGTTAACGTCCCTGGTCGATGCCGATCTCGACTGGGAAGAGAATCAGGGGCAACTGGTGGTGATGGCGCGAGACAACCCCGATCCGCTGCTCGACCTGCCGTGGCAGGTAACCGCTGAACAGCTGAACATCAGCGACGGACGCTGGAACTGGGATCTTTCCGGTATGCCGCTGAGCGGGCGCGTTTCGCTTCGCGCTGACAACTGGCAGCAGGGGCTGGAGAAAGCCACCCTGACCGGCAGACTGAACGTGCTGACTCACGGCGATGCGGGCAAAGGCAACGCGGTACTGAATATTGGTCCCGGCAGGCTCAGCATGGAAAACAGCGACATGCCGCTGCACCTGAGCGGCGAGGCGAAGCAAAACGATCTCATTCTTTACGCCAGATTGCCGGCAAAACTGACCGGTAGCCTGTATGAACCGCAGCTCGACTTTGAGCCGGGCGCGCTGCTCCGCTCGCGCGGGCGCATCGTCAACTCACTCGATATCGATGAAATCCGCTGGCCGCTGGCGGGCGTTAAGCTGACGCAGAAGGGCGTGGACGGACGTCTACAGGCCATTCTACGCGCCCATGAAAACGAAATGGGTGATTTTGAACTTCACCTGGACGGACAGGCCAACGACTTTTTACCTGACAACGGCCTGTGGCAGTGGCGCTACTGGGGGAAAGGCGGCTTTACGCCGATGAATGCCCGCTGGGATGTCGCCGGAAAAGGCGAGTGGCGCGACAAGCTTATCGAGCTGACGGCGCTCTCCACCGGTTTTGACAAGCTCCAGTACGGCACGATGGAAGTCAGCAAACCGCGCCTGGTGCTGGAAAGGCCGGTGCGCTGGTTCCGCGATCCCGCTAAGCCGAGCTTCAGCGGCGCGCTGTCGCTCAACGCCGGCCAAACCCGTTTCTCCGGCGGCAGCTTTTTACCTCCGTCGGTCCTGACCTTCAGCGTCGACGGCACCGACCCGACGATATTCCAGTTTAAGGGCGACCTCCATGCGGACAAAATCGGCCCGGTGCAGGTTAATGGTCGATGGGATGGCGTACGTCTTCGCGGGCAGGCCTGGTGGCCGAAACAGTCGCTCACCGTGTTCCAGCCGCTGATCCCGCCGGACTGGAAAATGACGCTGCGCGACGGGGAACTCTATGCGCAGGTCGCCTTCTCGGCGGCGGCCGATCAGGGCTTTGAAGCGGGTGGCCACGGGGTACTGAAATCCGGCAGCGCCTGGATGCCTGATAACCAGATCAACGGCGTCGATTTTGTACTGCCGTTCCGCTTTAGCGAGGGGACCTGGTCCCTGGGCACGCGCGGCCCGGTTACGTTACGCATTGGCGAAGTCGTAAACCTCGTGACCGCGCGCAACATCACCGCCGACTTACAGGGGGACTATCCCTGGACTGAGGACAATCCGCTTCTGCTCACCAACGTGAAGGTGGAAACCCTCGGCGGGAAGATCACCATGCAGCAGCTGAGGATGCCGCAGCACGATCCGGCCCTGCTGCGCGTGGACAATATCTCCTCGAGCGAACTGATCGGCGCCGTGAATCCGAAACAGTTTGCCATGTCGGGCCCGGTCAGCGGAGCGCTGCCGTTCTGGCTGGACAATGAAAAATGGATCATTAAAGATGGCTGGCTGACCAACCCGGGACCCATGACGTTGCGCATCGATAAAGACACGGCAGACGCCATCGTGAAAGATAATATGGTAGCGGGCGCGGCGATTAACTGGCTCCGCTATATGGAAATTTCGCGTTCGTGGACGAGAATCAATTTAGATAACCTGGGTGAATTAACCATGCAGGCGACCATCAAGGGGACCAGCCGCGTGGATGGCAAAAGCAGCTCCGTCAACCTGAACTATACCCATGACGAGAATGTCTTTACCCTCTGGCGCAGCCTGCGTTTTGGAGACAACCTGCAAACCTGGTTTGAGCAACATGCGGCGATACCTGCTCCCCGCAGTTCGACTGGCAAGGAAAGTGAGGAACAACAATGAAAAAGATGGCTGGTGTGCTCACCGTTGCCGTTGCCGCGCTACTGACCGGCTGTACGCCGCGTATTGAAGTCGCTGCGCCAAAGGAGCCGATTACCATCAATATGAATGTCAAAATCGAACATGAGATCCATATTAAGGTCGATAAAGACGTTGAAACCCTGCTGAAATCGCGCAGCGATCTGTTCTGAGGACGTCATGAAACGATTAGCTCTGATTTTACTGGTAGTAGGGTTGAACGTGCAGGCGGCTGCGCTGACCTTAAACGATGCGCGGTCGCAGGGGCGCGTGGGGGAAACCCTCAGCGGGTATATTGCCCCGATTCAACAGGACGCGGAAACGCTGGCGCTGGTCAGCCGTATTAACGCGGCGCGCGCGGAAAACTACCAGAAGCTGGCTGACAGCAATAATTTGCCTGTCGATGAAGTGGCGAAAATGGCAGGTCAAAAACTGGTTGCCCGCGCGCAGCCGGGCGAGTACGTGAAGGGCATTAACGGAAAATGGCTCAGGAAGTAGCTAGCGGTAGCGCCTGCGGTATTCGCCCGGCGAGACGCCAAAACGCTGCTTAAACGCCGTTGAAAAATGGCTATGGTCGGTGAACCCCCAGCTGTAGCCAATTCCCGCCAGCTTTTCATCATCCCCGGCCGAGCGCAGCACCTGCGCGCAGAGATCTAAACGACGGTTTTTGATGTACTGCGCCACCACCAGCCCCTTCTCGGCAAACATGCGGTAGAGGCTGCGCACGGACATTCCGCTCTCGGCGGCAATCCATTCCGGACGCAGAGATTCAGACTGAATATGGTCGTCAATCATCGCCACCACGTGCTGGAACTGGCGTTCCTTACGCGGCTGAATCAGCTCGCGCTGCTGGAAAGCGGGGCGCAGCAGGCAGACCATCGCTTCGAGCGCTGCTTCGCTCTCCCGGTCACTCAGGTCGGCGTTATTCATGCTGTCCATCAACAGACGATGGCTCAGCTGGACCGTCGGCAACGAGCGGGAAAGGGGGAGCGCGCAGCTTATCTCCTGAAACCGACACTGCTGCTCAATAATCTGGCGGGGGACCAGCAGAGAAATCTGGCGGGATTTTTCCTGCCAGTTGATTGAGCAGGGGCGCGATGCGTCAAGCAGCGTGATATCACCGGTTTTCAGCACCGCGCGGCGGTCGTCCTGTTCAATTTCCGCGCTGCCTTCAAGCTGGAAAACGGTATAGAACCAGGCATCGTTACTCTGTGTGATTTCCTGACGGGAGCGGAACAGGTTAACGCCGCCTGCGGTCACGGTACTGAGCTTCAGGCTGCGCGCGTAGCTGGTTTCCAGTTCACCGAAGAATTTTCCCTCCAGAGGACGCGCGTTAAAGCGCCCGCAAACCTGGTTAATTTGCGCCAGCCACTGCTGATACTGTTCCTGCTCGCTTGCACACGCCATCGTTTCTCTCACTGCACCGTCAACGTTTTCGCATTGTTGCATTTGTGTTGCATTTTGTCAGAGCTCTGGGGCTGACTATAGGAAAGAACACTCACCGGGGACAGCGATATAAGACGGAATTATCACGATTTGCGGAGCCTGTCACAGGTGGCAAAGCGAATGTCACAGAGACAAAAGCGAGAATGCGAAACCCCTCTTAGACTGGATTAACACCCTGCGAATAATAACGAAGGAGTATCCTATGTCTGAATCACAGGTGGCTATTCAGCCTGCCGTGCAGCAGTTTTTAGACCGACATCATGGCCTGTGGATTGAAGGGCGTCAGGCCGCGTCGGACAGTGAAAAACGGCTCAATGTCTACAACCCGGCCACCGGCGAGGTGATTGCCTCCACTGCCGATGCCAGCGTCGATGACGTCGACCGCGCGGTGATGTCCGGCTGGCGCGCCTTTGTCGCCCGCAGCTGGGCCGGAAAATTACCGGCGGAGCGCGAGCGGATCTTGCTCCATTTTGCCGATCTGGTTGAGAAGCACAGCGAGGAGCTGGCCCAGTTGGAAACGCTGGAGCAGGGCAAATCCATCAACATTTCCCGCGCCTTTGAAGTCGGCTGCACCCTGAACTGGATGCGCTATACCGCCGGGCTGACCACCAAAATTGCGGGTAAAACGCTCGACCTCTCCATTCCACTGCCGCACGGCGCTCGCTACCAGGCGTGGACGCGCAAAGAGCCGGTTGGCGTGGTGGCCGGGATTGTGCCCTGGAACTTCCCGCTGATGATCGGGATGTGGAAAGTGATGCCAGCGCTGGCCGCGGGCTGCTCTATCGTCATTAAACCGTCCGAAACCACGCCGCTGACCATGCTGCGCGTGGCGGAGCTGGCCAGCGAAGCCGGCATTCCGGAAGGCGTGTTTAACGTGGTGACCGGAAGCGGCGCGGTGTGTGGCGCAGCGCTGACCTCGCATCCGCATATTGCCAAGGTCAGTTTTACCGGCTCAACGGCAACGGGCAAGCAAATTGCCCGCGCGGCGGCGGACACGCTGACCGGTGTGACCCTCGAACTGGGGGGCAAAAACCCGGCCATTGTGCTGAAAGACGCCGACCCGGCGTGGGTGATAGAAGGCTTGATGACCGGCAGTTTCCTGAACCAGGGACAGGTCTGCGCGGCGAGCTCCCGCATCTATATTGAAGCGCCGCTGTTTGACACGCTGGTCAGCGGGTTTGAGCAGGCGGTGAAATCCCTGAGCGTCGGGCCGGGCATGTCGCCGGAGGCGTTTATCAACCCGCTGGTGTCGCGTGCGCATTGCGACAAGGTGCAGACCTTCCTCGATGAAGCGAAGTCTCGCCACGCGGAGCTGATCGTCGGGAACCGTGGCCCGGAAGGCAAAGGCTATTACGTTTCGCCTACGCTGGTGGTGAACCCGGATGCCGCGCTGCGGCTGACCCGCGAAGAGGTGTTTGGCCCGGTGGTCAACCTGGTGCGCGTCTCCGACGGGGAAGAGGCGCTCCAGCTGGCAAACGACACCGAATATGGCCTGACGGCCAGCGTCTGGACGCAGAATATCAGCAAGGCGCTGGAGTATACCGACAGGCTGCAGGCGGGCACCGTATGGGTGAACAGCCATACGCTGATCGACGCCAACCTGCCGTTCGGCGGGATGAAGCAGTCTGGTACCGGACGTGACTTTGGCCCGGACTGGCTGGACGGCTGGTGCGAAACCAAATCGGTTTGCGTGCGGTATTAAAAAACAAGCCGGGTGGCGGCTACGCCTTACCCGGCAAGCTTTCACCCGATGACTATTTCAGCGAGGCGGCGATGACGGACGGAATAGCGTCAAACGCCTGCGCAACGCCTTTAGCGCGGATCTCCTCACCGCGCGTTGCCCCTTCAGCACGCACGAATTCCACGCTGTCGATGCCCAGAAAGCCAAAAAACTTCTGCAGGTATCGCTCCTGAAAATCCATGTCCGCGATTGGCGTACCGTGATAGATCCCCCCTCGGGTGGAGACGACAATAATCCTCTTGCCGGTCGCATGTCCCACCGGGCCCGTCGGGGTATAGCTGAAGGTTTTTCCCGGCTGGGCCAGTCGATCTAACCACGCTTTAAGCTGCGTTGAGACGGAGAAGTTATACATAGGCGCACCGATCACGATAATGTCGCTGTCGAGAAACTCGTTCACCAGCTCCCCGGACAGCCGGTGTTCGCGGACGTCTTCCGCCGTCGCGTCCGTGGCTATCCGCAGCGGCCGGAAGCCGGCGGCAACGGTGCCGGTGAGATGGGCAACGGGCGTCTTAACGACGTCACGGTAGACCACCTTGTCTGACGCGAGCTGGCGAACCACCTCTGCCGTCAGCTGACGTGAAAGTGAGAACTCGCCGTTAATGCTTGAATCTATATGCAGGATCTTCATTTTTTGGTTTCCTTTACGTCGGGCTGGGTTGCTTGTTCGATAAGCTGGCTGACGGCGTCCGGATGGGAAATCATCGACATATGGCTGCTCTTAATCCGCATGACGGTGGCGTGCATGGCACCGGCAAGCTGCTGCTGGACGCCGGGAGAGAGGGCGCGATCGTCTTCGGTCAGCAGATACCACGAGGGCTTTTCACGCCAGGCGGCGTGCTCAACCTTCTCGCTAAAGGCGCCTGCGGCGATAGGTTGCTGGGTCGCCGTAAGCACTTTTACGCGGCTGAGAGGCAGGTCGTTGGCCATCACGCGCTGATAAGCGACGGGATCGTCGAGCCAGATTAATCCCTGTTTATCCGGGCGCATGTCCGCCATCGGTGCGTTAAGTCGGGTCAGAAGAGAGGCGACCGATTCTCCGCTGTCGGGGGCAAGGGCGGAAAGGAAAACCAGCTTCTTCACCTTCGGGTTATTGCCCGCCTGGGCGATCGCCGCGCCGGCCCAGGAGTGCCCGACAAGGACAACATCCCCTTGCTGGCGATCGATGACGCGCTCCGTGGCGGCGACGTCCTCCTTCAGCGAGGTCAGGGGGTTCTGCACCGCCGTGACGCGGTAGCCCCGGGACTGCAAGCGGCCGATCACCGCCTGCCAGACGGAACCATCGGTAAAGGCTCCGTGCACGAGGACGATGTTATTAATCCGCGCCTGCACTGGCTGCGACGCAGCCAGGCACAGCAAAGTGAGAAGAACGGGCAAGCGTGTCGGTTTCATAGGCGTGACGTAATTTTCTGAGTAACGGTGAAGCACAGTGTAACGAGAGGTGTAATGACGCTTGTAGTGTCCGAAATGACGGTTAACATACGAAATCAGACATTCTGCTCAGGCCTGCATCATGAAAATTGGCATTTTAGCGTTACCCGGCAGCATGAAGTCAGCCGTGGCTGGGCTCTGCGACATGTTCTGGCTGGCCAATGAGGTGATTGCCCAGCAGCCGGACGGCGAGGGCATTTCTGCTTTTGAAGCGGTCATCATCACGGCGGAGGGGACGCCGGTTCCGGACGCACAGGGCCGGCTGATTGACGCCGACGGGAGTTTTACCACCGGCGGAACTTTCGATCTCGTGATTGTCAGCGGGATGAAGCTTGACGAACAAAAGCGCCCGGTCTCGCCAGCGGCGGTCCACGAGGCTGGCGAATGGCTGCGGGGCCAGCATAGTCAGGGTGCGATGCTGGCGGGAGCCTGTGCCGGCGGGCTGGTTCTCGCCGAAGCGGGGGTGCTAAATGGCCGGATATGCACGACAACCTGGTGGCTTTACCACACTTTCCGCCAGCGTTACCCGCTCAGCAAACCGGTCTGGGGTAAGGCGCTGGTACAGGACGCGCGGATTATCACCTCCGGAGGCCCGCTCTCGTGGGTTGACCTGGCGCTGCACATCATTCGTCTGCACGCGGGGCAGAAGCTGGCGCGCCTGACGGCCGATATGGCCGTGGCTGACAGCCAGCCGTTGTCTCAGCAGGTTTACGCGCCGGCTGGTTTTTTAAACTCAGTACACCCGATGATTATGAAAGCGGAGCACATCGTCCGGTATGAAAATCCGGCGATTACCGTGGAGCAGCTGGCGCGGGCGCTGAATATGACCACCCGCACCCTGCACCGAAAAATGGCGGAAGAGATGAATGAAAGCCCTAAAAACTTTTTGACGCGCATGCGTATTGAAAAGGCGATGCGGCTCCTCGAGCAGCCGGGAAACGTGATAGGGCAGATTGCCGAGGCTTGCGGTTACGCTGACGACACGGCATTCAGACGCGCATTCACCGGCGTGACGGGAATGTCGCCCGGGCAATACCGTAAGTGGATCGCCGAGCGGCATGTGGAATAGCCGGCGTTCTCACCGGCAAACCCGATCCCGCCCGGCCTCTTTCGCCCGGTACAGCGCCGCGTCGGCGCGGGCGATGATCTCGGTGCCGGCTAACCCCTCCGCCATGCTCGCAATGCCCATACTGACGGTAACGTGGTCGCTGACGGTTGAGGCGCCGTGCGGTATAGACTCCGCGCGCAGGCCTTCCTGAATACGCAGGGCAACCTTTTCAGCGATGGCTTCAGGGCAGTTAAACAGGATCACTACGAACTCCTCACCGCCGTAGCGTGAAACCACATCCTCAGGTGTGCGCACCGACTGCTTCAGCACCCTCGCCACGCGCGTCAAACATTCGTCACCCGCCTGGTGCCCGTAGGTATCGTTGTAGCGCTTGAAATAGTCGATATCCAGCATGATCACCGAGAAGGCTTTTTTCTGCTCAACGGCGTTTTCCAGCACCACTTCCATTTTCCGGCGGTTGGCGGTTTTGGTTAACGGGTCCTGATGCGCCAGCGCGTCCAGCCTGGAGATCAGCAGCTGATTTTGCTGGTTGCGCCGCCAGGCCTCGTCAAACCAGCTTAACAGGATGAAACGCCCGCAGATGAGGATCAGCGTAAAGACGCTCCAGATAACAATGAAGTGAAGGTTGAGGCCATCGTTTCGTACCCAGCTTGCTATCGGCAGGGTGATCCAGAGCGGCAGCACAAAGGCGAGCAACCCTTTAGGATAAAAATAGAGCGCTGTTAAGCCGGAGAGCAATAAAATGACGCACAGCGGCCAGACGTGCGGGAGCAGCAGATGAGTGATAAACCAGAAACAGGACACCGACCAGATGGCGCTACAAATAAACAACACCACACTGATACCGGCGATGCGCCGCCAGGCCATGAGGATCAGCGCAGCTGAGAGGAGGGTTATGCCGAGCATGGAGGCATCAACTATTTTCGTCAGCTGCGGCGAGTGGGGATAAAGGGGATCGCCGGCCTTAAGCAGAACGTGTCGCAGCAGAATCATCACGGCGAAGCTGACGTTGACGAAGGCCAGCCACGGCAGGTTCATCGCCAGCCCATGCATGACCATGGCATGGCGCGTTGGCCAGGTTGCCCGTTCAAGTGTCGGTTTTTTTCTTTTTTCCATAAAGTCCTTTCCCGTCCGGGGGATAAATCATGCAGGTGAGATATCAGTAACTATAAGCAAGCCTGGACGAACCTCAATTGCAGAGGCAAAAAAAAACCGGGCAATTGCCCGGTAGGTGGTTATTTATCGTCTTTTTTCTTCCCGAGCGTTGGCGTCTCGTCGAAGAAGTTCCACGGTTTGAGCAGGGTATGCACCCATTCCGTTGGCATGATCGGCCACTCTTCCGCGCGCGCCACGTGGGTGGTGCCGGTGGTCATCCACACCACGTCATCCTGGTCGTTGAGCGACTCGTTATCTTTGCTGTACTGCCCCAGACCCGTGTCGTGGATTGAGCGGTTAGGGAATTTGCCTTCCGGGTAGAGCTCATCCGGGTGGTAGTGGGTCACCCACAGCTGTTTGTCCATAAAGCTCAGGCGATGGTAGATCCACTCGTCCGGGGCAAATTTCGCGCCGGTCGCTACCGGGTGCGTACCGCCCGCGTAAGGGATTATCTGGTACGAGACCGGGTTGCCCATGCGGTTCTCTTTGCGGGTGTTGCTCAGCAGCCGAATGGTGCCCGGGTCGAATTTCTGCGCCGCCTGCTGCTCGGTATCAATATCGTACTGATTCACCTGCATGGTGCTGGTGCGCGGGCCACCGGCGGTATTCGGCTTCACTTCCGGGTCCATCGCCACCAGCTTGTTGTTGACGCCGTCCACGTCCATATCCAGGCGGAAGTTATAGATGTGCTGGTGGGTGGTGCCGACGATATTGTGATCGATCAGCGTACCGTAACGGGTGTCGTCTTTCGCGGTGGCATCGTGCATGGTTTTCGCCTGCACGCCTTTCACCGCTTCGATACCCGTCGCGCCGGCGTCAATGCCGATGGTGCCATTTTCATGGAACACCCAGTCGAAGATGTAATCGTAGTTGCCAACGGTACTCACCCAGCGCACCACCAGCTCGCGGCGCTCGGTGCTGACGTTCGGCTGGCCCATCTCCTGATGCTTGTACTCCGGCCCGGCGTAGCGTTCGAAAATAGCGATCGCGCGCGGGATCTCCATCGGCGCGCCGGTGTAATCCGGGATGGTTTCATTGAGCATCACGGCGTTAGACGGCACGTCTTTCCCGCGCACCAGCGGGGAGGTCAGGGTGCCCATGCCGTAGTCGCCGGAGTCGAGATAGGCTTTAAAGTACCAGCCGACGTCCGGGTCGCCGTACGGGACAATCATCCCGCCTAAGGAGCCCTGATACATAATCTGGCGCTTTTTGCCGTTGTCGTTATAGGTCACGGTCGAAATCATCGGGCCGACGCGGGAGTCGAGGCTCAGGTGGAAATCCCAGTTCTGCCAGTGCACCATATCGCCGGTGATGGTGTAGTTCTTGCCTTCCGGCTCGACGATCTCCAGGGGTTTTTTCACCGTTTCTACCCGGTCGCGGCCGTCATACGGGCGCGGGGTGAGCGGAACCGGGATGACCGGGCCTTCTTCGATCTTCTGAATTTTCTTCTGTTCAAGATCGACAACCGCGACCAGGTTCTCTATCGGGTGCGCCCAGTAGTTGCCGTCGCCAACGTCGAGGTAGCTCACCACCTTCAGCAGGCGATCTTCCTGCTTCAGACCGTCTTTACCGTCGAAATAGCCCACGGTCAGCGGCGTGGTAATCACTTTTTTCGTGTCAGTAATGCCGTGCTTTTTAAGCACCTCGGCAAACTCTGTGCTCTCGTTGATAATCTGCTGCACCGCGGTGAAATCATCCAGCAGCACCATGCCGTGCGCGTCTTTCACAGGTTCCCAGCGCAGGATTTTTTTATCCTTCAGATCCACCACGCTTTCGATAACGTGCTTTCCATCGAGCATGACGATCTTCGCCTGGCGAGGGGCATCGACTGCCGTACCGTTGAGCACAAAGTCCCACACTTTGGCTTTCTCTGGCTCGGCAAGGGCAATCTGGGTGAAGCGGGTATTCGGCTTAAAATCCGCTGAGGCTTTAACAATCTCTACGGCCTGCTTGATTTCGTCCCCCGTTAGCGCGTTTAACGGGTGAGGGCTTTTTTCCACCTGGAAGGTCTGGTCAAGACCAGACTGGAAAACATCGTTGATGAAGCTGTCAGAGATAAAGGCCTTCTTGCCCTTCATGACCACCGGCACCTCAAGCTTGAGGGTTTTACCGTTGACGATGGCGGTTTTCGCGCCC
Organism: Enterobacter genomosp. O; assembly: GCF_001022965.1. Taxonomy (GTDB): domain Bacteria; phylum Pseudomonadota; class Gammaproteobacteria; order Enterobacterales; family Enterobacteriaceae; genus Enterobacter; species Enterobacter cloacae_L. The sequence continues at coordinate 596,931 of NZ_LECZ01000027.1, read as the reverse complement.
GGTTTAACCTTCACAAAGGCACCGTCTTTCGCAATGGTGAACATCTGTGCGTAATCATCCCACTGAACGTCCGCGCCGAAGTCCTGCAGCGTCTTGTCCATCGGGACCATATGCGCCTCGCTGCCGTGGGCGAAAACAGGGGATTGCCAGGCGCACCACAGCGCAACGGCCATGGCCAGCGCCGTTCTACGGGCAGAAAAAGAAGAATTGCTTCCCATCGTAGACCTCATCTTGTTGTGTTTATTGTGTTGTGACAGCCTTATCCTGACAGGCCCATGAGAAAAGCGTTTGCCTGCATCTGCCAGGTTATTTGTTGGTCTTGCCAGGTTAAAAAAAGAGCGGGGATACATCACATGCCGGGCTATTTCCTCTCCCCACAAATGATGTCAGCACAGACGGCCCCCTCTCCCACAGGGAGAGGGCTGGGGTGAGGGGGAACATACGGCTGTGGTGGTCATTCCGTTCACTTCATGTTCCTTGCTACTCTGTAACGACATGACCTGTGAACGTGCCAGGGTGGCTCAATCGCCACCACCCTGGCGACCCGGGCTCCCGGCGGTAAATCGCCGCTTCGCGGATTGCTCGCCCCATCCTTGGGGCTCACCCTTTCAGGGCCAGCGCAGGCGCTGTCCAAAATTGCTCCCGGCAATTTTGTCCTCAGCTTATTCCTTCGGGCTATCGGGTCGGGCATGACCCTGCATCCCTGCGCCTCGCCCCGGCCTTACGGAAACGCCTCGGCGATTTACAGCCGGACCAGGGCATCGCTGAAGGCCCTCAGTCATTCTAAAAGCAGCGTTATTGCGTCTGCTTGCAATTACCTGAGAGCGCTCAGCCATTGTTGAGAGGATTAGAAGCAGGGAACTCAGCTGAAATCGCCCCGCTGGCGCGCCACCAGCGTCAGAATGGAGTAGAGCGCCACGGCCTGCTGGTGCTGGTTGAAAATCTCAACGGACCATTCCACCACGCCGGTTGGTTTTTCCTCCGCGGTACGCTGTTTTTTCAGCGTTTTGCGTTTGCAGGTCAGACGCACCTGAATGGTGTCGCCCGGCTTAACCGGCTCGATAAAGCGCAGGTTTTCCATACCGTAGTTGGCAATCACCGGCCCGACGCCCGCGTCGACGAACAGTCCCGCCGCGGCGGAAATCAGGAAGTAGCCGTGCACCACACGCTCGCCAAAGATCGACTCTGCCGCGCCGATCTTGTCCATATGGGCGTAGAAGTGGTCCCCGCTCAGGCAGGCAAAGTTCACGATGTCTGCTTCCGTGAGGGTGCGGCGCGGCGTCAGCAGGCTGTCGCCCGGCTGCAGCTCTTCAAAGTATTTGCGGAACGGATGAACGCGATCTTCCTGCACCGCTGCGCCCCGCACCCACTGTTTGCCAATGGCGGCCAGCATCGTCGGGCTGCCCTGGATCGCGGTGCGCTGCAGGTAGTGCTTCACCGCGCGCAGGCCGCCCAGCTCTTCGCCCCCGCCCGCGCGGCCCGGACCGCCGTGGACCAGCTGCGGCAGCGGGGAACCGTGGCCGGTGGACTCTTTTGACGATTCTTCGTTAAGGATCTGAATACGCCCGTGGGCGCGCGCCGCGCCGGCAATAAACCGGCGGGCAATCGCCGAATCGGCGGTGACCAGCGTTCCCGCCAGGCTGCCGCCGCCCGCGCGGGCAAGCTGCATCGCGTGCTGTGCATTGCGATACGGCATCAGGGTCGCAACCGGGCCGAAAGCCTCCGTCGCGTGAACGGCAGGGGTTTCATCCGGCTGCGGGCAGAACAGCAGGGTTGGCGGGAAGAACGCGCCAGCGGCCTGCATATCGGCTTTGCCGCCCAGACGGATCTGGCAGCCTGCGGCGATCAGTTGCTCCACTTTCTCCTGCACGTCCGCGCGCTGTTCGGCGTTGACCAGCGCGCCCATCTTCACCCCTTCCTGCGCCGGGTCGCCCATCACCACCTTTTCCAGCCGCGCAATAAGCGCCTGGCTCACGGCGTCAACCTGGTTTTGCGGGACGATAATCCGGCGGATAGCGGTACATTTCTGCCCGGCCTTGGCGGTCATCTCGCGCACCACTTCCCGGATGAACAGGGCAAACTCCGGCTGTTCCGGGGTGACGTCTTCACCCAGCACGCAGCAGTTCAGGGAGTCCGCCTCCATGGTGAAGGGAATGGAATTCGCCACAATATTCGGGTGTACGCGCAGGCTTTGCCCGGTGCTGGCTGAGCCGGTAAAGGTCACCACGTCCTGGCTGTCGAGTTGGTCGAGCAGGTCACCCGCGCCGCCGCAGATCAGGCTGATGGCGCCGTCCGGCACCAGTCCGCTGTTCACGATGGATTTCACCATCGCCTGCGTTACCTGTGCGGTAGCGGTAGCGGGTTTGATAATAGCGGGCATGCCGGCAAGCCAGGTCGGCGCCAGTTTTTCCAGCATGCCCCAGCAGGGGAAGTTAAAGGCGTTGATATGCACCGCCACGCCGGACTTCGAGGTCAGAACGTGGCGCGCCGCAAAGCCGCCTTCTTTAGACAGCGGGATTAACTCATCTTCCGGCCACAGCGTGTCGTCCGGCAGCTCGCGGCTACCCAGGCTTGCGTAAGTGAAGAGGGTGCCTATGCCGCCTTCAATATCAACCCAGCTGTCTGCTTTCGTCGCCCCGGTCTGAGCGGACAGGGCATAAAACGTCTCTTTCTCGCCAAGCAGGTGCTTTGCCACCGCCTTCAGCATGGCAGCACGCTCGATAAAGGTCATCTCGTGAAGCGCTTCACCGCCGCGCTCAATCGCATAGCGGCGGGCGGCCGCCATGTCCAGCCCTTCGCTGGTCACGCTCCACAGCGCTTCGCCACTGATGGCGTGATGAATAGTGCGTTCGCGGCCCCGGCCAGACTGCCAGGTGCCGGACACGAAGCTGGCTAACTGCTGCATCGCTTATCTCCAAATGTTACGTAATTTCACTATTAATAGTTTGATCGCGAATCATAAAAATCAAGCTGAGTTTTAATGAATTGTTAACATTGTGATCCGGCATGCTGAATCTCCTCGCCAGAAGGCGCTGCCTGTAGGGCCTGAAGTAAAAGCCTTGCGAGCGGCATCACAAAACAAGGAAACAATTCTTGGGGTTATATTTAACCTTTGTGTAACTTTTAAAAAACAAAGTGATTCAACATTACGCTTTAATTTGCAAACTAACGAATCATAAAGGTGATGACGTGACGCAAGAACAACGGTTTGAGCAGCGCATAGCGCAGGAGACGGCGATTGAGCCTCAGGACTGGATGCCTGACGCCTACCGTAAGACGTTGATCCGCCAGATTGGTCAGCATGCGCACTCCGAAATTGTCGGCATGCTGCCGGAAGGAAACTGGATCGCCCGCGCCCCGACGCTGCGCCGCAAGGCGATCCTGCTGGCGAAAGTGCAGGACGAAGCCGGACACGGGCTCTACCTCTACAGCGCGGCGGAAACGCTGGGCTGTGCGCGGGAAGACATCTACCAGAAGATGCTCGACGGCAGGATGAAATACTCCTCCATTTTTAACTATCCAACCCTGAGCTGGGCCGACATCGGCGTGATCGGCTGGCTGGTAGATGGTGCCGCCATCGTCAACCAGGTCGCGCTGTGCCGTACCTCCTACGGTCCGTATGCCCGGGCGATGGTGAAAATCTGTAAAGAAGAGAGCTTCCACCAGCGTCAGGGCTTTGAAGCCTGTATGGCGCTGGCGCAGGGGAGCGAGGCCCAGCGGCAGATGCTGCAGGACGCCATCAACCGCTTCTGGTGGCCGGCGCTGATGATGTTCGGGCCGAACGACGACAACTCGCCGAACAGCGCCCGCAGCCTGGCGTGGAAAATCAAGCGCTTCGGGAATGACGAGCTGCGCCAGCGCTTTGTCGACAACACGGTGCCGCAGGTGGAAATGCTGGGCATGACGGTGCCCGATCCCGACCTGCGCTTTGATGACGAGAGCGGCCATTACCGCTTCGGCGAGATCGACTGGCAGGAGTTTGAAGAGGTCATTAGCGGACGCGGCATTTGCAACCACGAACGCCTGGCCGCCAAGCGTAAAGCCTGGGAAGAGGGCGCGTGGGTGCGGGAAGCCGCGCTGGCGCACGCCGAAAAACAGCGCGCCCGTCAGGCCGCATAAGAGGAAAAAACCATGAGCAATGTCTACTGGCCGCTGTACGAAGTGTTCGTACGCAGCAAACAGGGGTTATCCCACCGTCACGTGGGCAGTCTGCATGCCGCCGACGACCGCATGGCGCTGGAAAATGCGCGCGATGCCTACACCCGCCGCAGCGAAGGGTGCTCTATCTGGGTGGTGAAAGCGAGCGAGATTGTCGCCTCTCAACCCGAAGAGAGCGGCGAGTTCTTCGACCCGGCGGAAAGCAAGGTTTACCGCCACCCGACGTTTTACACCATCCCCGACGGCATCGAGCACATGTGAGGCAAAGAATGAATTCAGTGACTGCCTATGCCCTGCGTCTGGGCGACAACGGTCTGGTGCTCTCCCAGCGTCTGGGCGCCTGGTGCGGCCACGCGCCGGAGCTGGAGCTTGACCTCGCGCTCGCCAATATCGGTCTTGATCTGCTGGGCCAGGCGCGCAATTTCCTGACCTATGCCGCAGAGCTGGAAGGCCAGGGCGATGAAGACACCCTGGCGTTTGGTCGCGACGAGCGCCAGTTCCGCAATGTCCTGCTGGTGGAGCAGCCGAACGGCAGCTTCGCCGACACGATTGCCCGCCAGTACCTGATGGATGCCTGGAACGTGGCGCTGTACGAACGGCTCACCCAAAGCCGCGACAGCCAGCTTGCCGCCATCGCTGCCAAGGCGATTAAAGAGGCGCGCTATCACCTGCGCTTTAGCCGGGGCTGGCTGGTGCGGCTGGGCGACGGCAGCGAAACCTCCGCGCAAAAAATGCAGCAGGCCATCGACAGCCTGTGGCGTTTTACCGCCGAGCTGTTTGAGGCGGATGACGTTGAGCTGGAATTGACTGACTCCGGCGTGGCGGTTGACCCGCGCCTCCTGCGCCAGCCGTGGGAAAGCGAAGTCTTTGCCGGTCTGAATGAAGCCTGCCTGCAGGTGCCCGAAGAGGCGGCGTACCGCACCGGGGGCAAGCAGGGGCTGCATACCGAACATCTGGGCCCGATGCTGGCGGAAATGCAGTATCTCCAGCGCGCGTACCCCGGCCAGCAGTGGTAAAGGAGAACGCTATGCAACGCCTCGTCGACATCGCGCCTGCGCAAATTCCTCAGATCTGGTCGCTGTTAAGCCAGATCCCGGACCCGGAAGTGCCGGTATTAACCATCACCGATTTAGGCATGGTGCGCAGCGTGAAGGCGCAGGGTGACGGCTGGGTTATCGGCTTCACGCCCACCTACTCGGGCTGTCCGGCAACGGAACACCTGCTGGGGGCGATCCGCGACGCGATGACCGCCCACGGCTTTACCCCGGTGCATATCGTGCTCCAGCTTGAACCCGCCTGGACCACCGACTGGATGACCGCCGACGCGCGCGAGCGCCTGCGGGCCTACGGCATCAGCCCGCCCGTGGGTCATAGCTGTCACGCGCACGCGCCGGCCGAGGTGAGCTGCCCGCGCTGCGCCAGCACCGACACCTCGCTTATCAGTGAATTTGGTTCGACGGCCTGCAAAGCGCTCTACCGCTGCAATACATGCCGTGAGCCCTTCGACTATTTCAAATGTATTTGAGGCTGCCATGACAACGTTTCATTCATTAACAGTGGCAAAAGTGGAACCGGAAACCCGCGACGCGGTGACCATCACGTTCGCGGTGCCGCAGGCGCTGCAGGAAGCCTACCGGTTTCGTCCCGGCCAGCACCTGACCCTGAAAACGAAGCTGGGCGGGGACGAGCTGCGCCGCTGTTACTCCATCTGCCGGAGTACCGCCCCGGGCGAGATCAGCGTGGCGGTCAAAGCCATCGACGGCGGGCGCTTTTCCCGCTATGCCCGGGATGAGATCAAAGCGGGTATGGCGCTGGAGGTGATGGTTCCTCAGGGGCAGTTTGGCTACCAGCCGCGGGCCGAACGCGAAGGCCACTATCTGGCGATTGCGGCAGGCTCCGGGATCACCCCGATGTTGGCGATTATCTCCGCAACGCTTGCGACCGAACCGAACAGCCATTTCACCCTGATCTACGGCAACCGCAGCAGCCAGAGCATGATGTTCCGCCAGGCGCTGGCGGACCTGAAGGACAAATACCCGCAGCGGCTGCAGCTGGTCTCCATCTTTAGCCAGGAGCGGCTGGACAGCGACCTGCTTTACGGCCGCATCGACGGCGAAAAGCTGCAGGCGCTGGCGAAAACCCTGATCAACTTCCGCCAGTACGACGAAGCTTTTATCTGCGGCCCGTCGGCGATGATGGACGACGCGGAAGCCGCGCTGAAGGCGCTGGGGATGCCGGAAACGTCCATTCATCTTGAGCGCTTTAATACGCCCGGAAATGCCGTTAAGCGCGCGGTGAGCGTGCAGGCGGAAGGCCAGAAAGTGACCGTGCGCCAGGACGGACGCGACCGTGAAATCACCTTGACGGCGGACGATGAAAGTATTCTCGATGCCGCCCTGCGCCAGGGCGCGGATCTGCCGTATGCCTGCAAGGGCGGCGTATGCGCCACCTGTAAATGCAAAGTGCTGCGCGGGAAGGTGGACATGGCGACCAACTACAGCCTGGAGCCGGACGAGCTGGCCGCCGGATACGTGCTGAGCTGCCAGTCGCTGCCGTTAACCGCTGACGTGATCGTGGATTTTGACGCGAAGGGAATGGCATGAGCGAACTGACCGTAACCCGTCATGGCCGCGTGCTGCAGCTGACGCTGAACCGTCCGGCGGCGCGCAACGCCCTCAACAATGCGCTGCTGACGCAGATTGCTGAGCAGCTTGAAGCCGCGGCTTCTGACATCGAGATTTCCGTCTGCGTGATTTACGGCAGCGAGCGCTGCTTTGCCGCCGGGGCCGATCTCAATGAAATGGCAGAGAAAGACCTGCCTGCCACCCTGAACGATATTCGCCCGCAGCTGTGGGCGCGAATCAACGCGTTTCCTAAACCGCTGATCGCCGCCGTGAACGGCTTCGCGCTGGGCGCAGGCTGCGAGCTGGCGCTGCTGTGCGACGTGGTGATTGCGGGCGATAACGCCCGTTTTGGCCTGCCGGAAATCACGCTGGGCATTATGCCCGGCGCGGGCGGCACCCAGCGTCTGATTCGCAGCGTGGGTAAATCGCTCGCCAGCAAAATGGTGCTGACCGGCGAGAGTATCTCCGCGCAGCAGGCACTGAGCGCGGGGCTGGTCAGCGATATTTTCCCGGCTGCGCTGACGCTGGAGTATGCCCTGAAGCAGGCGGCGCTGATGGCGCACCACTCTCCGCTGGCCCTGCAGGCGGCGAAACAGGCGCTGCGCCAGTCTCAGGAGGTGCCGCTGCAGGCCGGGCTGGCGCAGGAGCGTCAGCTTTTTACGCTGCTTTCTGCCACCGAAGACCGCCGGGAAGGCATCGACGCCTTCTTACAAAAACGCACTCCCGACTTTAAAGGACGCTAATTGTGGAATTTATTCTCAGTCAAGTAGAACAGGGCGTCATGACGATTACCCTGAACCGCCCGGAGCGTCTGAACAGCTTCAATGACGTGATGCATCAGCAGCTTGCCGAATGCCTGAAGCAGGCCGAGCGGGATGACACCGTTCGCTGCCTGCTGATCACCGGCGCCGGGCGCGGTTTCTGTGCCGGTCAGGATCTGAACGACCGCAACGTCGACCCCAACGGCCCGGCGCCGGACCTCGGCATGTCCGTTGAGACCTTTTACAACCCGCTGGTGCGCCGCCTGGCAAAGCTGCCGAAACCGGTCATTTGTGCGGTCAACGGCGTGGCTGCTGGCGCGGGGGCTACGCTGGCGCTCGGCTGCGACATGGTGATTGCCGCGCGCTCCGCCAACTTTGTGATGGCCTTCAGCAAGCTCGGCCTGGTGCCGGACTGCGGCGGCACCTGGCTGCTGCCGCGCGTGGCCGGACGCGCCCGCGCCATGGGGCTGGCGCTGCTCGGCGACAAGCTTAGCGCCGAACAGGCGCAGGCGTGGGGGATGATCTGGCAGGTGGTGGATGACGACCAGCTCTCCGCTACCGCGCAGCAGATGGCGCTGCATTTTGCCTCTCAGCCGACCTTCGGGCTGGGGCTGATTAAGCAGGCCATCAATGCCGCAGAAACCAACACCCTTGACGCTCAGCTCGATCTCGAGCGCGACTATCAGCGCATGGCCGGGCGCAGCGACGACTACCGCGAGGGCGTCAGCGCCTTCCTGGCGAAGCGCGCGCCGAACTTTACGGGGAAATAAGATGCTGAACATACGCACTGTCGCCGTAATTGGCAGCGGCACGATGGGCGCCGGGATTGCCGAAGTGGCGGCCAGCCACGGCCATCAGGTTCTGCTCTATGACATTTCGAGCGATACGATTTCGCGCGCCATCGACGGGATCCGTCAGCGTCTGGCCTCCCGGGTGACGCGGGGAAAACTTTCCGCCGATGCCGGCAGCCAGATCCTTGCCAGGCTGCTTCCTGCCGCGGATATCAACGCGCTCTCAGCGGCCGATCTGGTGATTGAAGCGGCCGCCGAGCGGCTGGACGTCAAAAAGGCGCTGTTCGCGCAGCTGGCTGAGATCTGTCCGCCGCAGACGGTGCTGACCAGCAATACCTCTTCCATTTCCATTACCGCGATTGCGGCGGACGTGAACCACCCGGAGCGCGTCGCGGGGCTGCACTTCTTTAACCCGGCGCCGGTGATGAAGCTGGTGGAAGTGGTGAGCGGGCTGGCAACCTCACCGGAAGTGGCCGACGCGCTGTGCGAGCTGGCGCTGAACTGGGGGAAACAGCCCGTTCGCTGCCAGTCCACGCCGGGGTTCATCGTCAACCGCGTCGCGCGTCCGTTCTATTCCGAAGCCTGGCGCGCGCTGGAAGAGCAGGTGGCCGCGCCAGAGGTCATTGACGCCGCCCTGCGCGAAGGTGGCGGCTTCCCGATGGGGCCGCTGGAGCTGACCGACCTGATTGGCCAGGACGTTAACTTTGCGGTGACCTGCTCGGTATTTAACGCCTTCTGGCAGGAGCGTCGTTTTCTGCCCTCGCTGGTGCAGCAGGAGCTGGTGCTGGCAGGACGGCTGGGCAAAAAGAGCGGGAAGGGCGTTTACGACTGGCAGGGTGACAAACCCGACGTGCAGTGGGTCAAGGCGGTGAATGACAGCTACAGCCCGATGCGTGTGGAGAAAAGAAGTGACGGTGTCACCGAGATTGATGACGTGTATCTGGTAGAAACGCAGGGGGAAACCGCGCAGGCGCTGGCGCTACGTCTTAACGGCCCGGTGGTGGTCGTTGACCGCATGGAGGGCGACGTGGCGGTCATTGCGGCGGCTGCCAGCAACCCCCACACCGCGACGCAAAAAGTCATCCGCTACCTGCAGCAGCAGGGAAAACGGGTGGTGCAAATTGCCGATTATCCCGGCCTGCTGATCTGGCGCACGGTGGCGATGATTGCCAACGAAGCGCTGGACGCCCTGCAAAAAGGGGTCGCCAGCGAGAAGGATATTGATACCGCCATGCGTCTCGGCGTGAACTACCCGAGCGGCCCGATTGCCTGGGGCGAGCGTCTGGGCTGGCAGCGCCTGCTGACGCTGCTGGAGAACCTGCAGCGCCATTACGGCGAAGAACGCTATCGCCCCTGTTCACTGCTGCGCCAGCGCGCGCTTCTGGAGAGTAGCTATGAGTCATAACGCCTGGCATAACGCCCGCGCCATGTACGAACGGGACGCCTGCGCGCAGGCGCTGGGGATGGACATTGTCGACATGGACGACGGCTACGCGGTGGTGACCATGACCATCACTCCACAGATGCTTAACGGCCACAAAACCTGCCACGGTGGGCAGCTGTTTTCCCTGGCAGATACTGCCTTTGCCTACGCCTGCAACAGCCAGGGGCTGGCGGCGGTGGCCTCAGGCTGCTCAATTGATTTTCTGCGTCCGGGCTTTGCCGGTGACACGCTTACCGCCACCGCGCGGGTGAAGCATCAGGGCAAGCTGACCGGCGTATATGACATTGAGATCCAAAACCAACAACAGAAAACCGTCGCCCTTTTTCGCGGGAAATCTCACCGCATCGGCGGCAGCGTGACAGGAGAGGCAGATGCGTGACGCATTTATTTGTGATGGCGTTCGAACGCCGGTGGGGCGCTACGGCGGCGCGCTTTCTGCGGTAAGAACCGACGATCTCGGCGCCGTGCCGCTGCGCGCGCTGCTGGCCCGCTATCCGCAGCTCGACCTCGAGCGGATTGACGACGTGATTTACGGCTGCGCCAACCAGGCGGGGGAAGATAACCGCAACGTGGCGCGTATGTCGTCGCTGCTGGCCGGTCTGCCTCAGACGGTCTCCGGGACCACCATTAACCGCCTGTGCGGGTCGGGGCTGGACGCGATTGGTTTTGCCGCTCGCGCCATTAAGGCGGGCGACGGCGACCTGCTGATCGCGGGCGGCGTGGAGTCGATGTCCCGCGCGCCGTTTGTGATGGGCAAAGCCACCGCCGCGTTTCAGCGTCAGGCGGAAATCTTTGATACCACCATCGGCTGGCGATTTGTGAATCCGCTCATGCATCAGCAATTCGGAACTGACACTATGCCGGAAACGGCAGAGAATGTAGCTGAATTGTTAAATATTAGTCGTGCCGATCAGGACGCGTTCGCGCTGCGCAGCCAGCAGCATACCGCTCGGGCGCAGCAGAACGGCATTCTGGCGCAGGAGATTGTGCCGGTGCAGGTGCCGGGTAAAAAGGGCGCGTTCACAGAGTTCAGCGTGGATGAACACCCGCGCGCGGACACCACGCTCGAGCAGCTTGCCGGGCTGAAAACGCCGTTTCGCAAGAACGGGGCAGTCACGGCGGGAAATGCCTCCGGCGTTAACGACGGCGCGGCGGCGCTGCTCATCGCCAGCGAGCAGACGGCGCTGGCACAGGGATTAGTTCCGCGCACGCGGATCGTGGCGATGGCAACGGCGGGCGTGGAGCCACGTCTGATGGGGCTCGGCCCGGTACCCGCCACGCGTAAGGTGCTGGAGCGCGCCGGACTCAGCATTAACGATATGGACGTGATTGAGCTTAACGAAGCGTTCGCCGCGCAGGCGCTGGGCGTGCTGCGTCAGCTGGGTCTGCCGGATGATGCCGCGCACGTCAACCCGAACGGCGGCGCGATTGCGCTGGGCCACCCGCTGGGGATGAGCGGTGCCAGGCTGGCGCTGGCCGCGAGCAATGAACTGCACCGACGCGGCGGGCGCTACGCGCTGTGTACGATGTGCATCGGTGTGGGTCAGGGCATTGCCATGATCCTTGAGCGTGTTTGAGCATAAAAACAATGTGAGTACCCTACAATGACAAATACAACAAAGCTTGATCCGATTGAAACGGCCTCCCTTGACGAGTTACAGGCGCTGCAAACCGAGCGTCTGAAATGGACGCTGCACCACGCCTATAACAACGTGCCGATGTACAAACGCAAGTTTGACGCCGCGGGCGTTCACCCTGACGATTTCAAAGAGCTGGCGGATATCCGTAAATTCCCGTGCACCACCAAGCAGGACCTGCGGGATAACTATCCGTTCGATACCTTTGCCGTGCCGATGGAGCAGGTGGTGCGCATTCACGCCTCATCCGGCACCACCGGCAAACCGACCGTCGTGGGCTACACGCAAAACGACATCGACAACTGGGCCAACCTGGTGGCCCGCTCCCTGCGCGCCGCGGGCGGCAGCGCGAAGGACAAAATTCACGTGGCGTATGGCTATGGCCTGTTTACCGGCGGGCTGGGGGCGCACTACGGCGCCGAGCGTTTAGGCGCGACGGTGATCCCGATGTCCGGCGGCCAGACGGAGAAACAGGCGCAGCTGATCCGTGATTTCCAGCCGGACATGATCATGGTGACGCCATCCTACTGCCTCAACCTGATTGAAGAGCTGGAGCGCCAGATGGGCGGCGATGCCAGCGGCTGTTCCCTGCGCGTGGGCGTCTTCGGTGCCGAGCCGTGGACGCAGGCCATGCGTCGCGAAATCGAAAAACGCCTGGGCATTACGGCGCTGGACATTTATGGCCTCTCCGAGGTGATGGGGCCGGGCGTGGCGATGGAGTGTATCGAAACCGTCGACGGCCCGACCATCTGGGAAGATCACTTCTACCCGGAGATCGTCAACCCGAACGACGGCACGCCGCTGGATGACGGCCAGCAGGGCGAGCTGCTGTTCACCACGCTGACCAAAGAGGCGCTGCCTGTTATCCGCTACCGCACCCGCGACCTGACGCGTCTGCTGCCGGCCACCGCGCGCAGCATGCGCCGCATGGACCGCATCAGCGGGCGTAGTGACGATATGCTGATCATCCGCGGCGTCAACGTCTTCCCGTCGCAGCTGGAAGAGGAGATTGTGAAGTTCGAACATCTCTCTCCGCACTACCAGCTGGAGGTGAACCGTCGCGGCCATCTTGATTCACTTTCCGTGAAGGTGGAGCTGAAAGAGAGCAGCCTGACGCTGACCCACGAGCAGCGCTGTCAGGTGTGCCACCAGCTGCGCCACCGGATCAAATCGATGGTCGGGATTTCCACCGACGTGACGATCGTCAACTGCGGCAGCATCCCGCGCTCGGAGGGGAAAGCCTGCCGGGTGTTTGATTTGCGTAAGGTGGCGGCCAACGGTTGAATTTCCCTCACCCCAGCCCTCTCCCAAAGGGAGAGGGTGTACTAAGTTCCCTCTCCCACGGGGAGAGGGTTAGGGTGAGGGTCGATGCCAGATTCCTATGCTATGATTCATCCAGGACAAAAATAACAACAGAATGAATCACATGAATAAACTCGACGCCTTTATCCAGCATGCGGTCAGCTCCGTTCCCGTTAGCGGGACATCGCTTATCTCCTCGTTATACGGTGACGCGCTTTCCCATCGCGGCGGTGAGATTTGGCTCGGCAGCCTGGCGGCCCTGCTGGAAGGCATGGGGTTTGGTGAACGCTTCGTGCGTACCGCGCTGTTTCGCCTCAACAAAGAGGGCTGGCTGGACGTCTCGCGCATCGGGCGGCGCAGCTTTTACCGCCTGAGCGATAAAGGCCTGCGCCTGACGCGTCGCGCGGAAAACAAGATCTACCGCGCGGAACTGCCCGCCTGGGACGGCAAATGGTTATTGCTGCTCTCGGAGGGGCTGGATAAAAACACCCTCGCCGACGTCAAAAAACAGCTTATCTGGCAGGGATTTGGCACGCTGGCGCCGAGCCTGATGGCCTCGCCGTCGCAGCATCTGGCGGACGTGCAGTCTCTGCTTCATGATGCCGGCGTGGCGGAAAACGTGATTTTCTTTGAAGCCCATTCGCCGCTGGCGCTCTCCCGCGCCGCGCTGCGTTCACGGGTAGAAGAGTGCTGGCAGCTGACCGAGCAAAACGCGATGTACGAGACGTTTATCAGCTCGTTCCGCCCGCTGCTGCCGCTGCTGAAGGAGGCCGCGCCGGAGGAACTGACGCCGGAACGCTGCTTCCAGATCCAGCTGTTACTGATTCACTTTTATCGTCGCGTGGTGCTGAAAGACCCGCTGCTGCCGGAAGAGTTACTGCCTGCGCACTGGGCGGGACAAAGCGCCCGACAGCTCTGCATTAATATTTATCAGCGTGTGGCACCGGGGGCGCTGGCGTTTGTCAGCGAGAAGGGCGAAACCTCCGTCGGCGAACTGCCCGTGCCCGGCACGCTCTACTATCAACGCTTTGGTGGTCTTACGAGCGCATAAGGAGGGAAGATGCCTGTTTATCAAATTGACGGTCTGACGCCGGTGGTGCCGGACGAGAGCTATGTTCACCCAACGGCGGTGCTGATTGGCGACGTGATTCTGGGCAAGGGCGTGTATGTCGGCCCGAATGCCAGCCTGCGCGGCGACTTTGGTCGTATCGTGGTGAAAGACGGTGCGAACATTCAGGACAACTGCGTGATGCACGGTTTCCCGGAGCAGGACACGGTGGTGGAAGAGGACGGCCATATCGGCCACAGCGCCATTCTCCACGGCTGCGTGATCCGGCGCAACGCGCTGGTGGGCATGAACGCGGTGGTGATGGACGGGGCCGTCATAGGTGAAAACAGCATCGTCGGCGCGGCGGCGTTCGTGAAGGCGAAAGCGGAAATGCCCGCCAACCATTTGATTATCGGCAGCCCGGCCAAAGCGATCCGCGAGCTGAGCGAGCAGGAGCTCGCCTGGAAGCAGCAGGGCACGCGGGAGTATCAGGTGCTGGTGGAACGATGCAAGCTGACGATGCATCAGGTGGAGCCGCTGCGTGAGGTTGAGCCTGAACGGAAACGGCTGACGTTTGATGAGAATTTACGGCCGAAGTCGGCGGTGTAAGGTGGAAGGTCCGCTTCGCGGGAGAAGCGGACGTAAAGAGACATAGAAAATACCCATTTTGGGATTAAGCACATTCCCAAGCATCCCTCTGATAAACCAGTTTCCCCTGGAAGCGGCATTGCTATCGCTGTGACTGAAGGACGACCGGGGGCGTATCAGCAGCTGCCAGCCCAGCCAGCTTAAGTAGGCAGCACCACAAACTTTCAGCACCGTGTAAGCCAGTTCTGAAACCGCCAGCAGAGCACCCAGACCTAGCGCAACCAGGATGGTTGTTTCTTAATCAGCCTGATGTCGCAACGCTTTATTGTTATCAAGGAACGCGTCAGGCCCCAACCCGTGAAGTTCTGGAATATCAGGCCTGAACTGATATGATAATTTTGAATTAATCTGGAGAGATAAATGAACGCAGACACGATTGTCACGTTATTTAAGTTCAAACGCTGGGCGGACGCAGAAACACTACGGGCAATGCAGAAGGTCGATATCCTGGAGAATGCTAAGAAGCACCATCTGATGCTCAGGCTTATGAACCATATATATGTTGTGGATATGATTTTCAGAGCAAATATTACCGGTCAAAAACACCAGTACACAGCGTTAAATACGCCAGAAACTCCATCTTCAGACGAACTTCTTTTAAAGATGTCTGAATGCGCTGACTGGTATATACAACACGCAGGCGCAATGAGTGCCGCTGATTTCCAGGAAACGATAAAATTTCGTTTTGTCGATGGCGGATACGGTGAGATGAAAGCGATGGATATGCTTAATCATGTCTTATTTCATGGCTCATATCATCGTGGTGCAGTGGGCTGGATGCTTTCAGAAACGGGAATTACCCCGCCTAAGGATGTGCTCACTGTTTTTCTGAGGGATCACAATCACTAACAGGCCAACGTTAGAAACAATCGTCGAATTAGAACAGGTTCTGTTTTGAGGATGCCAGTATGACTCATTTTTACCAACTTACAGCGACCAGCCTGGATGGCCGACCAATCTCTATGGCCGACTACGCGGGTAAAGTGGTTTTGGTCGTGAATACGGCAAGCCAGTGCGGCTTCACGCCTCAGTACGCCGGGCTTGAAGCGCTATACAAGAAATATGCGGCTCAAGGGCTGGTGGTGCTTGGCTTCCCCTGCAATCAGTTCGGTAAGCAGGAACCCGGTGGTGCCGACGACATTTCAAAAACCTGTTACATCAACTACGGCGTCAGTTTCCCGATGTTCGAGAAAGTAGAGGTAAATGGAACTGAAGCGCACCCGCTGTTTCGTTATCTGAAAAACGAACTGCCCGGCGTGCTGGGCGGGCGAGTTAAGTGGAACTTTACGAAGTTCCTGATCGGACGCAACGGGGAACCTCTCAAGCGCTTTGCACCGATGACAAAGCCCGAGAAAATGGAGTCTGCAATTCTTGCTGCCCTGGAAAGTTAAGCGTTTTCGATTGGAGCGGGCCTGATGGCCTTTCTTTAGTCTGTTTTTCGCCTTGTTTTCCCCTATTTGTTATATAGCGAAAGAAAATTTATATGGCATAAATGTTCCATACGAATATCAAAGGGAACGAGCTTATGTCGCTTTTTGACCTTAAGTCTAAAGCAGATGGATTAAATGAGGCCTGGCGCTCTCACGTATTAGGCCGCGTTGGGGAAGCAAATCTCAAAATTTTACGAATGGATGAGCGCTCAGTCACTGAAGAGGTGCATGAGTATGACGAGGGATTACTGGTCATTGACGGACGTCTGGAACTGAGTGTTAACGGCAAACAAATCTCTGTAAGATCGGGCGAGCTTTATATAGCCAAAGCGGGCGTGCCTCATACGGTGGAAATCGGCAGCTTTGGCACACTGGTTATCATCGATCTACCTGAAACCGAAATTTCAGACTGCTGACACAGTGCGATTTGGAATTTCGCCCGGTGTGAAATGTAGGCCGGGTAAGCGCAGCGCCACCCGGCAAAAATGTTGATGGCAGGGTTTGTCATCAATCTCAGGCCCCGTAAGGGGCCTGGTCTGTTTTAACGTCTGAATTAGAAGCGATATTGCAGACCCGCTGTAATGGTATAGTTGTGGTTAGAAATACCCGCAGCGTCCCCGCCAATAGAGCCGGACTGCCCGGTATTGGTATCAATAATCTGCGTACCGCCTTTACCTTCTTCGTAACTGCTATAGGTAAATTCAGCAAAAACTTTCGCGTGCGGCGTCACGTAATATCCGGCATCAACGGACGCGCCATAATAGCGGGAATCAGAAGTCTTTTCGCGGAAGGTCAGATCGCGCATATAGTGCTCGTCGTTATCATGCGCGCGAACCCAGTCACTGAATTTGAACAGGGCGTTAAATTCAAAGTCATTAAAGCGGTACTGACCTGCAAGGCCAATATACGGCATAGAGAAGCGCTGGCTATAACCAATGCCGCGTTCACCTGCCGGGAAATTCCCCTGATAGGCGCCGTTGTCGTAATTGTAAGAACCACCGGTCGCCGTCCAGCTGAAGCGGGTTTCCTGATAACCTGCGGTGACGCCCGCTTTATAATTATCGCCCTGGAAGATCCAGCCTTTTACGTTGAGATCGTATTCATTGGCATAGTTGACGTTGGTCGCAGGATGGCTTGAATGGTCTGTCCAGGAGGATTGCTTTGCATTCATCCAGTCATAGTCATCCATGTGACCTGAGCCTGATGCCAGAGAGGTCCAGCCGCGGGCGTTCAGCGTCAAAAATGAGTACGCGTCCCAGGAAATATCGCCTTTCAGAATAGCGACATTTTTTATTTTCCAGTCCAGCTGGCTAACTTTTCTTCCTGTGACTTCGTCATAAACCATCTCGTGGGATTTTCCGCTCAGCATCCCGGCAGAGGCCGAAACCGTGAAGCTTTCCGGTGAGAAATCCGGGGTGACTTGTGAGACACCTGCATATACCGCCCCTGAAAACGCGGCCATCATCATTCCCGCAACAATATTTCTTGTCATTTTTATTTCCCTAAAACAAATTAATCAATGAGTTGCAGGGAAATATTAAAAGTCACGCAAATAAGAATCAACTGCCAGTTTTGGTAATTTTTTATAATTTGACGTAAGGGGCGATATTTAACTTTGGGCCGCCTGAAGGAGGCGGCCGATAATATTTAAAACATTACCGGCTCGGTGCAAAATAGCAGTCAGTTGATTCACTGTAACCGGCGCAACAATAAATTCCGTTTACCCGCGCAGCCACGGCGTGATCGTCAGTCCGGTCAGCAGGCCCTCCGGGCTGAGCAGGCGAGTAACGGTCTGTCCCCACGGTTCGATGCGGTTGGCCACCAGCAGGCGATAGCCTTTTTCGCTCAAAATGCGGGTAGCAGAATCCAGGTCCTGCACCTCATATTCAATCCATCCCTGCGGTATCGGGTGCTCAGAGGGCCACTGCGCTTCACCAAAACAGGAGGTTGCCGCCTGCGAGAGCGGCCAGACGGCAAAATGCTTCACGCCTGGCAACTGTCCCTCTTCAGTGAGCAGATAGTCGGCATTTCCTTCCATCGGCTTCAGCGGCAAACCGAGCGTCTGGACATAAAACGCGGTGCTGGCGTCGGTGCTTTGCGAAATAGGCCCGAAGCCGGCGATAAATAAGACATCGATTCCCGGTAACGTCTGCGACATATCCACTCCTTAATTGGCTGGAAAATTTTTAGTAAGGCTCTCAAATCGGGTACCGCATTCACCGCACCTGCGCCTTCACGACGGGTTTAAACTTCAGCGCGATGACGATCAGCAGGATAACACCCGCACTCATGACCAGCCATGCGCTGGTCAGTGAAACTGCGCTGTCGCGAACGATCCCTGCAATTAACGGCATTAGCGCGGCAATCATATATCCACCTCCCTGAACGTTAGACAATAGCTTCCCGGCCTGCGCGGGCGTGCGGGCGTGATCGAAGGTGACGATGAGCGACAGCGGGAAGAGGGCGCCGATCCCTGTGCCAAGCAGCAGTGTTGATAACACCGGCGTGGTGCCCGGCGCAAAGACCAGACACAGTAATCCTGCCAGCAGCAGCAGCAGGACCGTAATCAGCGGAACGCGGCGGTCGGGGAATTTACCAATCAGCGCGGAGACGACAAACCCTGCGACCACCTCGGTTAACGTCAGCCAGGCCAGCATATAGCCGCTGCTGCGTGCGGACCATCCCGCCTGAATATAGAGCGGCGGCAGCCAGGCGAGCACCAGCGTATAGGCTCCCGTCCCGACGCCGAAAAAGAGCAGCAGTAACCCTGTCCGGGAGGAGGAGAGCGTAACGGCTTCGCGGGCCGTATTCTCACTTTGCGAACGCGTTACGAGGGCCAGCCACGGCATCAGCGCAAGCAGTGCTAACAGGCCTGCCATGGCCAGCGCCGGTTTCAGCGTCAGCCACGAAAACAACGGTTCAGCGCTGGCGGCGGCTAATGCTGCACCGGCCATAATGCCCGTGCTGAACAGCGACATAACCGTGCTGGCCGTTTGGGCATACTCTTTTTTAATCAGGGCAGGCATTAACGCCTGGATCGTGCCGATGCTGGCCCCGCCGAGTAACGCAGTGCCCATCAGCCCCGCCAGCGAAGCGCTCAAGCCGCGTAATAAACAGGCCACCAGCAGGATGAAAAGACCGATCGCGATCCCCCGGACTGCACCGACTCTGGCTAGCAGCCAGGGTCCGCACAGGGCGGCCAGGCCCATCATCGCGACCGGCAGGGTGGTCAGCAGGCTGAATTGTGTGGCCGTCAGCCCCGTTTCGCGCTGTAGCACGGAAAAAAGCGGCCCGACAGATGCCAGAATGGGGCGCAGGTTCAACCCGACGATAAACGCGATAATGGCGAAGAGTAATGGAGACGTGCGTTTCAACATGGAATCCTTTTCGGTTGTGAATAGCTCTGGCAAATCGCCGCGAGCATTTATCTTAACGTTAAGATAAAATGTGTTTTTGTGTAAGATGTACCGCACAACACGATAAATTCCCACGCCATCAGGGGTGAAAATGAAAGACCATGTAGACTTCGTCGTCGACCAGTGGAGCCGCGCCATGCCTGAGCTGGACGCCTCGTCGATGAAAATTTTTGGCCGAATGCTCAGGCTAATGAAGCATCTGGGAAAAAAACGCGCGCAGGCCATGGCGGCGTTTGGCTTTCGCGAGGGCGAATTTGACGTGCTCGCCACGCTGCGTCGCGCCGGAGAGCCGTACTGTCTTTCGCCCACGCAGCTGTATAAATCGCTACTGATCACCTCCGGGGCGATGACGAACCGGCTTACGCATCTAGAACAACAGGGGCTTATCCGGCGAGTTGCCGATCCCGATGACAAGCGCAGCACTCTCGTAAGCCTGACGTCACTCGGGCTGGAGCGTATCGAACAGGCGCTGCTCGTTCATACCCAAACGCAAAATGCGCTGCTGGGAAACTTATCTGACGCACAGCGCGCGCAGCTTGAGTCCCTGCTCAGGGAGTTATTGCTGACGTTTCCGCCCGAGGACGAGGCGGATACGTCGCCGGGTACCGATAAAACCACTGCATGAATAAACCTCACTGAAAGGGAAATTATGGCCTTACCTCCACTGTATGCCCTGCGCGCGTTTGAAGTTGCCGCGCGGTTGAACTCCTTCAGCAAGGCCGCTGAAGCGCTCAACATCACGCCGGGGGCGGTCAGCAGACATGTCCGGACGCTTGAAATGTGGTTCGACTGTGAGCTTTTTAAACGGCAAGGCCCGAGAGTCGAGGTCAGTGACGCCGGGCGTATTCTGGCCGGACATCTGAGCGAGAGTTTCACCAGCATCGAGTGGGCCTGCCGCGCATTTAAAAGTGAAAATCACCTTCTGCGTCTTAAAGCACCCAGCAGCCTGACGATGCGATGGCTTCTTAATGTTCTGAAAACCTTTCGCGAGAACCATGCGAAACCCAAAATCGAAATTGCCAGCGTCTGGATGGACTTCGACACGGTTGACTTCAGCCGCGAGCCATACGATTGTGCGATCCTCCTCGGTAATGGCTATTTTGGTGAAGCAACAGAGAGCCGGCTGCTTTTCAGTGAATGGCTTATTCCTGTTTGTACCCCGTCTTTGCTTGAATCAGCCCGGCAGCAGCTTCCGCAGTGCGATCTGATTCATCCCTCGCCGGACCGACGAGACTGGCGACGCTGGCTGAAAAGGACGGGGTTTTTTCCCGGGCTCGACATGAGTAGCGGGATTGTGTTCGACACCCTGGAGCAGGGAAGCCTGGCCGCCATGAACGGACACGGCGTCGCGATGGCGGACCTTCGTCTCACGCTGGAAGCCCTGAAAAGTGGCTTGCTCGCATTGCCCTTCAGGGAAGCCATCGCCACGGGAGACGGCTACTATCTTGTCTGGCCGAAAAATTCGCTCCGAGCGCAGAGTATTGAACGGCTGCTGAACTGGCTTAACCTTAACTCGCCGGTTGTTCCCGCCCTGGATATCGTCTGTCTTGAATACGATGAAAAACGGCTTTAACAATATCAATGCAGGATATTCCTTATGGGATGTCCTGCATATTAAATGTATTTACGCGTAGGGAATGTTCGCCATTTTTCTATATCTTTCCGGCAGGGCGCTATTCAGGTTGAGCAATTTATCGAGAATATACAGCGCAGGCGTTCCCTTTGCGCGTTCGGCATCGATCAGCGCTGAACGTAACAGATTAGCAGCCGAGGTCATTTTACGGAAATACTCCTCTGATTCCGCCGTCTGCGCTTCGCCCGACGCGGCGTAACGCACCCGGGGCCAGTCCGCGAAGTCAAGCAGCGGGAGGATCCCATCATCTTTTGGTAAATGCGCTGCGAGCAGCTCCTCGGCGTTGCCCGGATTGCCCTGAGCGAAAGAGAGCAGATGCAGCCGATGGATAAAGGGTGACAGCACTTCTGAGTTCTCTTTTTCTGCTGAAAGAATCTTTATTATTTCATGTAAATTTTCACCGGTACCGTTTTTATGTGCCGCGATAATTTTCGTCACACGGAATAAAACATCGAGTGTCATAGGTGCTCCATACAGGCTTGGTATTCATTATTTTTAGACGTGATAAATATATCCCAGGGCTGTGCGGATTGTATTTCAAGATAAACGTGTTTGAAAAACGATAAATAGTGAGAATTAATGTGAGTTTTACTCAACGTTGTGCGCGATGTCGCCGCGAAAAGTGGCGCTTCGGACATCAGCCTCGCGTAATTTCTCCCTGCAGCGATTTGTTTCACAAATGCCATGGCTCATCAACTGTTCCAAATGATATAACGTCTTGCGGCAATCGGGTTGCCGTCAGCCGATCCTATTCATAAAGGTGTATATGAAACAAATTACTTTCAGTGACCTGCAGCAACAGAGCGAGCAGGCCGCAAATTCTCCCCGCTTACGCGCGCATCGTAATTTACATCCTGAGCTGAGCGACCCGGTGCAGCGCCTGGCCATTGCGATGGAGCCCGGTACTTATGTTCGCCCTCATCGCCACCCGCACACGTTTGAACTGCTGACCGCGCTTAGCGGCCGCTTTCTGGTGCTGAATTTTGATGACAACGGTACCGTGACTAAGCGCGTTGTATTAGGTGAAGAGTGCAAGGTGCTGGAGATGGACGCAGGGACCTGGCATGCCGTGCTGTCCCTGGATAAAGGCGGCGTTATTTTTGAGGTAAAACACGGCGGTTATCAGCCCGTGGCTGAGCACGATACCGCTTCATGGTCACCGGCTGAAAACGCACCAGGCACCGCCGAGCTGATGAAGTGGTACGCTCAGGCGCAAGTGGGTGACGGTGGTTTTACCCTCTAAGATTCTCTCCGGTGCCCGGCGCGCGTAAGGGCGAGCCGGGCAAGATAGACAAGATCCCGCTGACTCAACTGACAGTATTAAAATGCCAGTCACTGGCAGTCGACAGCGTCACGAATGGGCCTGCCAGCGTGCTGTTGTGATGAGTAATGATGTCATTGGCAGATAAATATTCATTATCCATTGTGGTATGTGCATCTGAAATCAATACCGTCCTGAAACCCAGTTCCGGTGCAATCCGACAAGTGGTATCGACACAAAACTCTGTCTTCATCCCGGCAATGACCAGCTGTTTGATGCCTCTCTGATTAAGTTCACGCTGCAATACGGTATCCCGAAAACAGCTGGGATAGCGCTTTGTGAAAACAACATCCACCTCACGCTTCACCTCCAGTTTGGGTAGCAGGCTTGTTAACGGACTCTTCTCTGAAAACGGAGAGTTATCAGGCCCGGTATGGCGGGCAAAAAAGACGGGCACCTGCGCGTGACGCGCTTTGGCTATTAACAAACGGATATTTGCCAGAACGGCATCGGCGGAACAGGGGGAAACCGGGCCATTGAACAGTCCCTGCTGCATGTCGATAACTAAGAGAGCATTGTCAGATGAAACCATTTTCTTTCTCCATTCAGAAGGTGATGAACGGAGACACATTTCCCCGTCCAGATTGGCGGGGATGAGGTTCTGTTTGTCAGTCGTTCGCTACAGATACGCCCACGCCGCCGAAGGTGTCGGTGGTGGTGAGGGGGGTTGTTGGCTGAACTGACTTAACCATGCAATGACCTTTGTTTATTTCGCTGTTAACGCAACTATCGTGTCCAGTTATAGCCCTGGTGAGAGATTCTCTTCAATACACCAACATCAGTAGGTGCAACGTGTTATTGCAAATTTAAAATGTCACATTTTCTTCTTTAGAGAACTGTCTTCAACTTTTTATTATGATGGTCAAGTATAAAAAGGGAGTTCCGTAACACAATGAAAAAACAGTTTATTGCGATTAAGTTTCAGAAAGCCTACTTCGGACTCTGACAACTATTGCAGTTGGCTACTACGGAGAAGATGAGATCATGTGCGTACGTTCAGCTAGTATTGATGACTATGAGGCGCTTTGCGCCATCGACTCAGTTGCCGCAGAGAGCATGGCGCGACGTGACCAAATTCGTTACTGGCTCGGGTCGGCGTGCTGTTGTGTTGCAGAGGTAAATAATCGGGTGGTCGCTTACGGCGTATTAACGCGCCATTTCTTTGACCAGCCTTTTATTGAGATGGTGATGGTAGGCGTAGAATATCGTAACCAGGGGTTAGGCACAGCAATTGTTAGACATTTCGAGTCAGCTATCACCGACTCGAAATTGTTCGGTTCCGCCAACATGTCGAACAGGCAGATGCAGGAGTTGTTTGTCAGGTTGGGCTTCAGACCAAGCGGTTACATAGACAACCTTGATGAAGGTGACCCTGAAATCATTTTCTACCGCCCTGCCACCTGCATTCGTAGTGCTAAATGAAGGCCGGGATGTCTGCTCTATTTTATCAGACTGGCTCTGAATTCTTCCGGATTGGCTAATACGGGGTTGATGGCTCTCAGTGCACCAGAGCCAGTACATGAAGTTTAAAGGGGTCAGGCAGACAATAACAATGATTGCCGGGCTTTCCCCTGTGGCCGTGAGCCAGTGCTGCTGCGCCTGATTCACGGTAACGGTTGACCAGCCGCTGTACCTGCAGTTCAGTCAGTTCCAGATGAGCGGCTGCATCACGCCGTCTGAGCCGCTTTTCACAGACCGCCTGAATGACGTTAACGCGGTTTAATTCTATATCTGACACAGTCACCAGCATCCGGATGTCCTTGTTGCAGCGAAGGTTGTATCCTTATATGCCGCAAAAAGTGACATTATAATATTGGTGCTACACAACGTCAGCGTTGCGCCCGGATGATATAAAGTTCACTGGCTGATATTATTTAATATTGCCGAGGCTTTGCAGGAAATCCTCAACCTGAGCAGGCGTCGCCGTATCAGCCTGATAAAGGATATCGAGCGTAACGTTCTTCAAACCGCAGAAGCCGAAGACGCCCTCGACGATCTGCGTCTGCATCGCCGTTGAATAACCATGCTTATCGAACCCGCTAGCGTCGGTGCCGGCAGTAGCGATAAGGTGAACGGGAACGTCACGTAAATTACCGACAATCCGGCCATCTTCTGCCACCTTGTACGCCCAGTTTAGGGTCAGTACGCGATCGAACCAGCCTTTCAACAGCGCGGGAACCGACCACCAGTACACCGGGAAGACAAACACCAGCATATCCGCACGCTCGACGCGCTGCTGCTCGTGTAGAATATCGTCGGGGAGGGCGCTGGCATCACCGTGATACAAATCCAGATCGGGTCGAGTCATGGCCGAATTAAAGCCTTCGGCATGCAGGTCGGCAATCTCGACCTGCATACCTTGTTCGCGAAGCTTTCCGGCAATGCGATCTGCCAGTGAATGAGATAACGAATTTTCGACAGGGTGAGCCGTCACGATCAGCGCATTCTTGATGATGTTTGTAGCAGACATAGAAACCTCAACAGGGGAGTGAATTGACACCTATATTACTATTGGTAACTTAGGTGTCAATCCGCCTGCTACGATCATTTTGTGCTATTGGCGTAGGTCTCCAGCACGCCGGACATGGCGCCGCTGAGCATATCTTCCGCCACATTTCGGGCGAGCACGCCGTTACCCGCGGCGGTACTGAGCGCGTCCGCCGCACCAATGATGGCCGTCAGCACCGCTTCACCCTGGACACCTTTCAGCACGATAAAAGGAGAAAGCGCGGTGCGCAGGCAGTCGGCGCATTCGGCCACGCAGGCTTCCCGGAACGTCTGCAGCGCGTGGGAACCGGACAGCGCCGCGGCGATTGGCCCGGTTTCCGGGCCGGCGGTAATCGCGCAATCGATATAGGCAGCGCTGAAAAAGCGGATTGTCTTTTCCAGCGTTTTGCTGTCTACCGCCAGCGTCTCACGGAATTTAGCCAGCTGCCGATCGCTATAATCCTGGTACAGCGCCATCAGCAGCCCTTCGCGATCGCCGAAGTGATCGTAGGGAATAGGCTTTGTCACGTTGGCCCGTTCAGCCAGATAGCCCAGCGTCAGTGCCTCCGTGCCTTGCTGGCGGACGATCCCACGCGCAACTTCCAGTAGCTGAACGCGGCGGTCCTCTTTTCTTAAGCGCTTAACAACCATGCTTTCCTCAATATAGTTATCTACCGATGGTAGTTTACACGTTTTCCGTGGTGGGCTGCACGCGTTGTTCCACAGGGCGGATCCGGAACCAGATCGCATACATCGCGGGCAGGAAGACGAGCGTTATTATCGTTCCGCCCAGCGTTCCGCCGATCAGCGTCCAGGCCAGCGTTCCCCAGAATACGGAATGCGTCAGGGGAATGAACGCCAGCACGGCGGCCATGGCAGTCAGTAATACCGGACGCGCACGCTGGACCGTCGCTTCAACCACCGCCTGGAACGGATCGAGGCCGTCCTTCTGGTTATGATCGATTTGCCCGATCAGAATCAGCGTATTGCGCATAAGAATGCCTGACAGGGCGATCAGGCCCACCAGGGCGTTGATGCCGAACGGCTGATTAAAGATCAGCAGGGTCGGCACAACGCCAATCAACCCCAGCGGAGCGGTAAGGAACACCATTACCATCGCCGAAAGAGAACGCACCTGCAAAATGATGATCAGCAGCGTCAGGGCAATCATGATCGGGAACAGCGGCAACATGGCCTGCGTGGCTTTGCCCGATTCTTCAATCGACCCCGCCATGTCGATGCGGTAGCCGGCCGGCAGCGTATCAACAATCGGCTGGAGCTGTTTCATTATGGCGGTCGACACGTCCGGCGGCTGAAGATTGTCGGCTATGTCGCCCCGCACGGTAATAGTGGGGGTGCGATCGCGACGGCGCAGAAGCGGGTCTTCCATGCCGATCTCAATCTTGCCGATCTGAGACAGCGGAACGCGCTGTCCCGCATTACCTACAAGGGTGAAGCCCTCGATTTTTGCCGGATCGAGGCGGATATCGCCTGCCGCGCGGCCCATCACCTCTACCGAACGAATGTCTTCCCGCACGGCGGTAATCGGCACGCCCGATAACAGAAACTGGAGCTGCTGGGCGACGGTGCTGGAGGTTAAGCCGGTGGCCTGCAGGCGGTTCTGATCGAGGGTGAAATGTAAAACGGGCACCCGCGATCCCCAGTCGGTGTTAACGGTTCGCATCATCGGGCTTGCCTGGAGCACGGCTTTTACCTTATCCGCGATGTCGCGCACGGTATCGACGTCCGGCCCCGATACGCGCCAGGCGACCGGGAAGGGAGAGTAGGGGCCGAATACCAGCTGCGTCACCCGCACGCGGGCTTCGGGCGCAAGGCCGCTGGCGACGGCCTCCCTGAGCCTGAACTTCAGCGCCTCGCGAGACGTCTCGCTGTCCGTCAGGATCACGATTTTCGCAAATGAAGGGTCGGGAAGCTCGGGCGCCATTGCCAGATAAAAACGCGGTGAACCCTGACCAATATAGGCGGTAACGATTTTGGCCTCCGGCTGCTTGCTCAGCCAGGCTTCTATTTTCGCAGAGGCGGCGCTGGTCTGGGCAATTGAGGTGCCGTAGGGCATCTGCACCTCAACCAGCACTTCCGGGCGATCGGAGGTCGGGAAGAATTGTTTTTTCACCAGCCCCATGCCGAGCACGGCCAGGATGAAGATGGCGACCACGGAGCCGGCCACCCGCCATTTTCTGGCGATAACGCGGCCAAGCAGCTGGCGAAAACGGTTGTATCGGGGCGTGTTATAGATGGCGGCATGTCCGCCTTCTACTTCTGGAATGTTCGGCAGGATCTTCACACCCAGATAAGGGGTGAACACCACGGCGACAAACCACGACGCAATCAGGGCGAGACCGACAATCCAGAACATATTGCTGGTGTATTCCCCGGCGGTCGACTGGGCAAAACCATTCGGCATAAAGCCAATGGCCGTCACCAGAGTACCCGCCAGCATGGGCGCGGCGGTATGGCTCCAGGCGTAGGCTGAGGCTTTGATTCTGTCGTAACCTTCCTCCATCTTCACCACCATCATTTCGATGGCGATAATGGCATCATCAACCAGCAGGCCGAGGGCGAGGATCAGGGAGCCCAGCGTGACGCGGTCAAAGTTAATCCCCGCGGCCTCCATCACCACGAAGACGACCGCCAGCGTCAGCGGGACCGCCGCCGCCACCACCACGCCCACGCGCCAGCCCATGCTGACAAAACAGACCACCATCACCACGAGCAGGGCAACGAAGAATTTGATCATAAACTCATCAACCGACGAGCGGATATTCACGGATTGGTCGGTGACTTTGGTCAGGGTCATGCCGAGAGGAAGGGCATCATTAATTTTTGCCGTTTCCGCATCCAGCGCTTTACCCAGCGACAGGCCGTTCCACCCTTCACGCATCACGATGCCCAGCAGAAGGGCGGGCTCGTGCTGATTGCGTATCAGCATCGTCGGGGGATCTTCGTAGCCGCGCTCAACCGTTGCCACATCGGAGAGCTTGAGCGTTTTCCCCTGAGCAACAAATGGCGTATCGCGGATCTTCTGCAGTTCATCAAAGGCACCGTCCAGGCGGATGAATATCTGCGCGCCCCGGGTCTCAATGGCACCCGCAGCGGTTAACGCGTTCTGGCTGTTAAGCGCATTGAAAATATCCTGCTGCGAGAGTCCCATCGTCGCCAGACGATCGTGCGAGAAGGAGATATAAATCCGTTCGGCCTGTTCGCCGATAATGTTGACTTTCTTCACGCCAGGCACGTGCAGAAGCTGCTGGCGCAGGCCTTCGGCATCGCGCACCAGCTGCCGCTGGGGCTCGCCCTTCGCCTTTAAGGCAAAGAGGGCAAAGGTGACATCCGCGAATTCGTCATTCATCATCGGGCCGATGACGCCCGCCGGAAGACGCTGGGACTCGTCTCCAAGCTTCTTGCGCGCCTGGTAGAACTCGTCCTGCACCTCAGCGGGCGGCGTTTTGTCCTGCAATGACAGGGTGATAAAGGCCATGCCGGGGCGGGTATAGGTTTCCGTCCGGTCATACCATTTGAGTTCCTGCAGGCGCTTCTCCAGCGGTTCGGCAACCTGATCCTGAATTTCCTGCGCGGTGGCACCCGGCCAGACGGTGATCACCGTCATCTGCTTTACGGTGAAGGGCGGATCTTCCGCGCGTCCAAGCCCAAAAAAGGCGTAAATACCGGCAATCGTCACGAGAACGATCAGAAACAGCGTGACTGAACGCTCGCGAACGGCAAGCGCTGACAGGTTAAAGCGGCTTCCGCTCATGGCGTGTTCTCCGCGCGGGTGGCATCGCGTTGTACGGCAAGCCTGACGACTTCACCCTCGTGCAGAAGATGCGCGCCTAACGCAACGATCTTCTCGCCGGGCTTCACGCCGCCCGTGACCTGCGCCGCAGCTTCACCCACGCTCAGCACGTTGACGGGCGTCCAGGCGACCTTTGCCGGCGGAGCGGAAATGCGCCAGACGCCGGGGCCTTTGCCCGCATCGTAGAGCGAGGCCAGCGGAACCTGCATGACCTGGCCTTGCGCTTTCGCGTCTGCAATGTTCAACGTGACGGTGGCCCCCAGCGGCGCGTTGGCCAGGGCCCCTTCCAGGACGTATCGTGCTTCAAAGGTGCGGGTAGCGGCGTCCGCTGAATCAGAGAGCTGGCGCAGCGTTGCGGTGACCGGGTGCTTTTCGTTGCCATACAGCGTAGCCTGCGCCTCGCTGCCGACGGCAGGGCGCAAGGTCTCCGGGAACTGCACAAGCGCTTCACGCTGTCCCGCTCTGGCAAGCCGGATCACCACCTGACCGGCGCTGACGACCTGGCCCGGCTCGGCGAGCGTTTCCATCACCACGCCGTCTGAATCTGCCAGCAGTACGGCGTAGCCGGTGGCGTTTTGCGCCACGTTAGCCTGCGCGCGGGCCGCGCTGAGCTCGGCCCTGGCCGTATCGGCCGCGGCTTTGATCTGGTCATACTCCGAAGCAGACACGGCGCCGGATGCCACAAGGCCGCGATAGCGCGCCTCATCGCTGGACGCTTTTCGCTCACGCGCCCGGGCGGCATCCACCGCGCGCTGCTGCGCCTGGGCCTGTAATTTGAGGTCAACCGGATCGAGGCGCAGCAACGGCTGACCCTGCTTGACGGTCTGCCCGGTATCCACCAGGCGTTCGAGGATTTTTCCCTGAACCCTGAAGCCTAAATCGCTTTGCGTTCTGGCGACCACCACCCCCGTAAAGGCGCGGTCGGTATTGTTCGCAAGCTCGACCGAGGCGGATCTGACGAGCGGTGGCTGAGTGCGCGGATCGTCACTCGCGGAATTATCGCCGCACGCCACCAGGGCAAACGGCAGGAGACAAACGGCAACGCGGGCTGAAGTGAGCCTGAGCATGGGGAAACCTTATCGACGTAACAGGACGGTATCCGCATTCTCTGACTAGTGACCAATAAAGTCAATGGTCACAAATTAGGGGGCCAGGCTTCTTAAAACCAGCGAAGAGAGCAGCACCGCCGCAGCGGGGGCCGTCTCGAGGTTGTACTGCAGCTGTACGGGATTAATATAAGGGCACATCACCATGTGGATGGCCTGGGTGACCTCATCCAGCGGCGTTTTTCTCTCGAACTCGCCGGCCTGCCTGCCTTCGATAATGATGCTCTCAATCAGCTTCATCAGGCTTTCTGCATACCGTTCAGTCGACGGCCACTGCTCGCGTGCGGCAACGGCGGCAATGTCGTAAAGCTTACGATCGTGGAAAAACAGCTCGCTGCCTGCCTCGGTAAGCGCTTTGAAAAGACGGCGTAGTTTTTCGCTTGCTGACGGCGAATCTTTGATGGCCGCAAGCACGGCCGCCATGATCAACTCCAGGCGGTTAGCGCAGATCACCTCGCCAATAGCCTGTTTGGAATCGAAAAATTTATAAATGTAGGACTTTGAAAAACCGATGGATTTAGCCAGTTCGGCCACGGTGGTTTTTTCATAGCCATAGTGGCCGAAGTGCTCAAAAGCCGCTTCGACGATTTGCTCTCTGACAGAGTGGTCAAGGGGACCACGCGTTGATGGGGCGTTCATATTTTTAGTCATTATTTAAGCTTAGCGTGACGGGCTACGATTGACAATGAGTGACCATTTCGTATTTTGGTTACATTCGTTTTCGTCGTGAGCCGTTCAGACGGGACGATAAACCAGGTGGGGAAAGTGTATCACTGTTTTTCGCGCTCTATGGCATCTATCTGTCTGCGGGGGCGAGGAGGCCGCAATAGCGATGCGGCCTTGTCTGTCAGGCAGCCAGTTCAGGCATTTGCTCCTTCACGAAATTGAACACCTTCTTCGCGTCCAGAGACGCGTAGGGAAGACTCTCAATGATGGCGATTGAACGCGTATTGCCCACCGTTGCGTGTATCTCATCGAGTTTGTACTGAATGTGCGGCGCGATAAGAAAACCGTCAAAAGCGGGGGCGACGCTGGCGAAGTTATCCAGCCCAACGGCGCTAATCATCAGTGGGTAGCCTTCTTGTTCTGCCAGGGACTGCATTTTTTTGGCAAGAGCGTTTGCGGTATTACCGAACAAACAACATATCAGAAGCTTTTTCATATTTTGTTCCTCCTGAAAACCGCTCATAGGGTAGTCCTGAGGTTGTCACCGAAATGCGCGCTATCTCTTATTTTGGTGACAAAACTATAACCCCAGATCGCTCAATGAGGGGTGATCGTCCGGGCGTCTGCCCAGCGGCCAGTGGAACAGTCGCTCAGCGGCTTTTATCGGCATATCGTTTACGCAGGCAAAACGGCGCTTCATCAGTCCGTCCGGTTCAAACTCCCAGTTTTCATTACCGTAAGAGCGGAACCAGTTGCCGGAATCATCATGCCATTCATAGGCATAGCGAACGGCGATGCGGTTATCCGTAAACGCCCAGAGCTCTTTAATCAGACGATAATCGAGCTCTTTTTTCCATTTCCGCTCCAGAAACGCCTGCGCCTCTTCACGGTTGGTGGCGAACTCCGCGCGGTTGCGCCATTGGGTATCCAGCGTATAGGCCAGCGCGACTTTCGCCGGGTCGCGGCTATTCCAGCCGTCTTCTGCCAGTCTGACTTTTTCGATGGCGCTTTCACGCGTGAAGGGCGGTAAAGGAGGGCGTGCGTTCATTGCGATTACCTCTGTCTGTTATTATGTAGACAGGTCTGTCTACTTGCGCTAATCTATGCCTGAAAAATAACGCTGTCAACACTCCTTTTAGAGGCTGCCGAAAAGTGAATACACCCGTCATGAGTAACGATAAAAAAATCAGCGTCAGGGATAAAATATTAATTACGGCGCACGATCTATTTTATTCCACGGGTTTCAAAGCGACGGGGGTAGATACGCTGATTAAAGAGGCGAAAGTGACGAAGGTGACGTTTTATCGCCATTTTCCGAGTAAAAGCTTACTTATTCTTGCCTATTTACAGTACCGGCATGAAATATGGATTAACTGGTTTGAAACCACGCTGCGTCGACATCTCGACGCAGGCCTGACGGCGTCTGGTGCATTATCCGCAACGCTTCATGAATGGTTTGTTTCGCCCGAGTTTCACGGCTGCGCGTTTATTAACGCCAGCGCAGAGGCAAAATCCGAAGATATTGAAAGTGAAATTAAAGAGATTTGCCGCGACCATAAAGCAGAAACAAAGAAAAAAATCGGCATGCTCACCGGTATAACGGATGAACAGATCTGTAATGACATCATGATGCTTGTTGACGGGGCGATTATTCATGCACAAATGGGAATGGATTCAGACATGGTAATACACGCGTTAAAAACAGGTTTAGAAAAACTGACGGGCCAATAATATTCCCCTGTGCTTAATCAGCCCTCATCCCGAGCCGATTAAGCACCCGCGTCACACTGTCGGGATGGTACCGCCGTCAACTACAAATTCAGTGCCGGTAATACTCGCAGCATGAGATGACGCGAGGAAGACGATGAGGTTAGCCACTTCAATCGGTTTGGCAGGGCGTCCGAGCGGTATTCCACCCAACGATTTCATAATGATCTGCTTACCGCCTTCGTAATCTGTTCCTGCCTGGGTTGCCAGCCTCTCAGCTAGCGCCACCGCAGCTTCGGTTTCGATCCAGCCGGGTGCCACGCGCACCACCCGAATACCCTTCGGCGAGACTTCCTTTGAAAGACTTTTACTGTAGGTTGAGAGGGCTGCTTTAGCCGCCGCATAACCCGTTGTTGATTCCGGTAACGGCAATTCGCGCTGAATAGACGTCACGTGAATAATCACCCCATTTCCCTGCGCGAGCATTCCTGGAAGCAGGGCGCGATCTAAGCGTACGGCAGGCAACAAATTGAGGTTGAGCTCCTGCTGCCACGCTTCTTCGCCAAGCGCAGCAAAACCGCCGCCAGGTGAGGTTGAACCGCCTGCAACATGGATAATCACGTCGGCACCTCCCATCTGTTCCTGAACCGCTGATGCAACTGAGGTACATCCCGCGACCGTCGTAAGGTCAGCGGCTACGAAAGCATCTGCGATATTTTGATCGGGTTCGTGGCGCGCCGTGGTGAATACCGTTGCACCGAGTTGTTTTAAAAGCCCGACGACTGCTTTTCCGAGCCCCTTTGTGCCAGCGGTAACAAGCACGCGTTTACCTGTGAAATCAATAACTAATGACATGACCTATAACTCCCGTTATTTACAGTACAGGTATATTCAACATAGACTGATAAATTTACTAGTACGCACGAAAAAGTGAGTTACTAAATTATGAGTAAGTTATATAGTCCTGAATCTGCTGCAAGCGGCGTGGAACAAGTATTACGGCTGCTGGAAGGCCGCTGGAAATTAATCATTCTTTTTCATCTTTTCGACGGGAAAGTGCAGCGCTACTCTGATTTCGAAAAACTGATCCCCGGTATTTCCCAGAAGATGCTGGCGCAGCAGCTTCGACAACTCGAGTCCGACGGTATCGTTTCTCGGATGGTCTACCCTCAGGTGCCGCCGAAAGTGGAATATCGTCTCACCGAATGGGGGCAGGCACTGTGCCCAGCGCTTGATGCCATGCTGAAATGGGCAGAAAAACGCGAGACTTACGCTAGCATGTAAAGCGGGTCAGCGAGGTTTATTAGCAAGGAGAACCCCATGACGTTTCGTATTCGCCAGGCCACCGGGGCCGATGCAGCACGCTTAAGCGAGCTGGGATACCGCATCTATCCCGCCCATTTTCAGCATCTGTGGGTATCAGACGCAGAGATGAAGGACTTCCTGGACGCCGAGTATGCCTCTTCCGTCATTGAGCAGAGCCTGACCGAGAGCCAGGTTTCCTGGTTGGTGGCAGAAACTGACCGCCCCGTGGGGTTCATGAAAGTGACCTGGGAGGCCAAGATTCCAGAAACGGATAGGCAGGGCGTGCTCCTCAACAAGCTCTACCTTGATCCTGCTGAAACCGGCAAGAACTATGGGCAGGTCATGTTCAACGAAATCATCGATATGGCCCGAAGCAAGGGGAAAACCTATCTCTGGCTGGAAGTGCTTGAGCAGAACGCGGGCGCCTTCCGGTTCTATCAAAAGCAGGGCATGCTCTGCCTGAAGGACGTTGTTTTCGCAACCGCTTCTCAGCAGAGCATTCTCAGAATTATGGGGATGCCTCTTTAGAAAGCGTGTCCTGCTGTGCCAGCGACAGCGCGCTGGCGCTGGCGGGATCGAACAGTGAGAGGCTCTCAATCTGATTGAGTAAAATCACCTTTCGGAATGACATCGCGCTGCGGGGTTCCGAGTCGAGCGTAATGTCGTGCTCCGCATACCACCTGCTGTAATTATTCTCGATGCGCAGGTTCATCGTCTTCTCGTCCCTGTACCCGCTTAACATCGGGATTAGCACGATATTCGCCGTTTTTTCATATTCCAGCGTCGCGGTGTGGATCATGCCGATGTAAATCCGCCTCGACCGGAGGGTGACCTGCGCCAGCTCGCCTTGCTCCATGCACTGGTACAGCAGTTGTTCTATCCCGCTCGACTGGGCAAGGCGTTTGTAGAGCTTTTTCCGGCTTTCACCGTCCAGCCTGGCGCTGCCCGCCCAGTTAGAGCGGTAGAGGCAAAACAGGATGGCAAACGCCAGCATAACCACCACCGGCGCCTGAATGCCTAAAAAACTCCAGTTCATAAAGTCGATTTGCCAGTCGGTATATTTCGGTGAGGCGAAGTGGAAAGCGTTGTTAGCGGCGGACAGGCCGAGCAGCAGCAGCCAGAGCAGCCCCGTGGCAATCACGCCCTGCAGAACGAAAATACAGCCATACAGCGCAACCAGAAAATAGACGTCCCAGCCGAAGGAACGCTTGATTTTAAAGCGGGTCGACAGGTCGCGGCTGGTGTACCAGTACCCGCATACCATCAGCACCATAAATATCGCCGTTCCCATATCAGGCCCTCTTCAGCGTGTCGACGTGACGCAGAAAATCCTGCCGCACCTCGTTGCTTTTGTAGTTCACCGAGGCGTTCCCGTCCTGGTCGATGATGATGCGATCGCCATCTTCGACGGCTTCAATAATTTCCTGCTGGCTCATTACCTGAAGCAAGGATTCGGGGCTGGAGAACAGGGAGAGAAAGAAACGTTTCATGTCAGGCATCCTTATGAATTAAAAAGAATAAGCTTGGAAGATGCCCGGCGAGTTTGCCTTAAGGATAACCTGAAAGTTAAGGTCGAGTGGCGGCTACGCCTTATTCGGCCTGCAAAACCCTCTCTTTTTGTCTCGTCTCAACCGATTGATATTTATTTAAAATAAAAAATAAATCGCCACAAACTTGGACAAATAACGTTAATTGTGTAAGTTTTAATTATGCGATAACGCCACGTTGTTTACAGCCAGGATGTGACCCATGAGCACTTTGCCCTCTGTCGTGAGTCGGTTTGTTGAGTACTACGCCGCACTGGATAGCCAGCCGCCGTCTGCGCTGGCTGGGCTTTATCATTCAAATGCCACGCTTATCGATCCGTTTGGCGAGCATGACGGGATTTTCGCGCTTCAGCGCTACTTCACCCATCTGCTGGCTAACGTCGAGCATTGCCGTTTTACCATCGATCCGCCTTTGTGCAGCGACAGCCGTTTTGCTGTGACCTGGGTGATGCACTGGTCGCACACGCGCATTGCCGGAGGAGAGCCGCTCGAACTGCCGGGGTGTTCAGTGGTGGAGACGGAAAACGATCTCATCACGCGCCAGCGGGACTACTACGATGCGGGAGAGATGATCTACGAACATCTTCCTCTACTTGGCTGGGCGGTGCGCGGCGTGAAGCGGAGGGTCAAATCATGAAGACGGTGCTGATTACCGGGGCAAGCTCGGGCATCGGTGCCGGGCTGGCAAAATCCTATTCCGCTGACGGCTACCATGTGATTGCCTGCGGGCGCGATCCGGCACGCCTGGAAGCCCTGCATCAAACCTGCCCCAATCTCACCGTTCGCCTGTTCGATATGACAGACAGGGACGCCTGTCGCCAGGCTCTGACCGGCAGCTATGCCGATCTGATTATTCTCTGCGCCGGGACCTGCGAATACCTCGAGCAGGGCGTGGTGGACGCGGCGCTGGTGGAGCGGGTGATGGCGACAAATTTCCTCGGCCCGGTGAATTGCCTTGAGGCGCTGCAGCCGCAGCTGGTTGCGGGCAACCGCGTGGTCCTGGTGAGTTCGATGGCCCACTGGCTGCCTTTTCCCCGCGCGGAGGCCTACGGCGCGTCCAAGGCGGCGCTGAGCTGGTTTGCCGAGAGCCTGCACCTCGACTGGGAGCCAAAAGGCATTGCCGTCACGGTTGTCTCGCCGGGCTTTGTTGATACGCCCCTGACGCGGAAAAACGATTTTGCCATGCCGGGCAGGGTGAACGTCGACGAGGCGGTTAGGGCGATCCGTACCGGGCTGGCGGCAGGGAAAATGCACATCGCGTTTCCGTCCGGGTTTGGCTTCATTTTGCGGCTGCTCTCCGGGCTACCCGCGTTTTTGCAGCGCGCGCTGCTGCGCAGGATGGTGCGTTCATGAAGATTGCGATTATCGGCAGCGGCATCGCCGGGCTGACCTGCGCCTGGCGGCTGGCCGGGCACCATCAGGTGACCCTGTTTGAAGCGGGATCCGTGCCCGGTGGGCATACCGCAACGGTTGACGTGACGACGCCGCAGGGCACCTATGCGATCGATACCGGGTTTATCGTCTACAACGACCGCACCTATCCGCGCTTTATGGGCCTGCTCAGCGAGCTGGGCATCAGCGGGCAAAAAACGCAGATGAGCTTTTCGGTACACAATCCCGCGACCGGGCTTGAGTACAACGGTCACACCCTGACATCGCTCTTTGCCCAGCGCCGAAACCTGGTGAATCCAACATTCTGGCGGCTGCTGGGCGAGATCGTCCGCTTCAATCGCCTGGCGAAAGCGGCGTTGGACGGGGAGGTGGACCCTAACGCCACGCTGCAGACGTTTCTGGACCAGCATGGCTTCACGCCGTTTTTTGCGCGCCACTACATTCTGCCGATGGGGGCCGCCATCTGGTCATCCTCGCTGCAGGAGATGAAGCGTTTCCCGCTGCCGCTCTTTTTACGCTTCTTTGACCACCACGGCCTGCTGGATATCACCCATCGCCCGCAGTGGTACGTCGTCCCCGGCGGCTCGCGGGAGTATATCCGCGCGATGCTCGACAAGCTGGGCGATCGTCTGACGCTGCACCTGAACGCGCCTGTTCAGCGTGTGAAACGCCATGCGGATGGCATCACCCTCCAGCTCGACGATGCCAGCCATACCTTCGACCAGGTGATTTTTGCCTGCCACTCCGCCCAGGCGCTGGCCATGCTTAGCGACCCGACCCCCGCAGAGCGCGAGGTGCTGGGCGATATCGGCTGGCAGCGCAACGAGGTGGTGTTGCACAGCGATCCGCGCTGGCTGCCGGTGCGCCAGCGGGCATGGGCCAGCTGGAACTACCGCCTCAGCGATCGGGAGCAGGCCAGCGCCTGCGTGACCTACAACATGAACATTCTGCAGGGGCTGCCTGCGGGCAGCCCGCTGTTCTGCGTCACCCTCAACCCGGAGACGCCGGTGGACGAACGCTTCGTCTGGCAACGCTTTATCTATGAACATCCGCTGTTTAACCCGCAAAGTTGGCGGGCGCAGGCGCGCCGCGGGGAGATCAACGGTCAGCGGCGGAGCTGGTTCTGCGGGGCTTACTGGTACAACGGTTTTCATGAAGATGGCGTGCGCAGCGCGCTGGACGTGGTCAATGCGATAGCGGCCGGAGAGGGGAACTGAGATGAACAGCTGCCTCTATCACGGCGTATTACGCCACCGTCGCCTTCAGCCGAAAACCCATGAATTTAGCTACAGCGTGTTTATGGCCTGGCTGGATCTGGATGAACTGCCGCTGCTGGCCTCCGTCGGCGTGCGGCGCAATCGCTTTGCCGCCGCCTCGTTCCATGACGCGGACTATCCCCTCGGCACGCCGCTTAAGGAGAACGCGCTGAGCAGGCTGGAGAGCCTGACCGGGGAACGTCCGGACGGGCGGGTTATGCTCCTGACGCAGCTGCGCT
The DNA here is from genome assembly GCF_001022965.1 of Enterobacter genomosp. O. Lineage (GTDB taxonomy): Bacteria > Pseudomonadota > Gammaproteobacteria > Enterobacterales > Enterobacteriaceae > Enterobacter > Enterobacter cloacae_L. The sequence continues at coordinate 559,199 of NZ_LECZ01000027.1, read as the reverse complement.
ATTTCGGGCTGCATTTTAATCCGGTCAATTTTTACTACTGCTATGACGGGAAGGGAACCCTGCGCTGGGTGCTGGCTGAGGTCCGCAATACGCCGTGGAATGAGCGTCATTACTATGCCGTCAACGGGCAGGATGCGCAGCCCACGGAAAAAGCGTTTCACGTTTCCCCCTTCAACCCGATGGACATGATCTACCACTGGCGCTTTAACAGCCCGGACAACACGCTACATATGCACATTGAAAATCATCAGGAAGCGAAGGTGTTTGACGCCACGCTGGCCCTGCGCCGGGCGCCTCTGACCCGCCCGGCGCTGCGCTCGCTGCTGCTGCGCATCCCGCTGATGACCCTGAAAACCGTTTTCGCCATTTACTGGCAGGCGCTGCGCCTGTGGCTCAAGCGCATGCCGCTATATAACCATCCCGTCAGCAGGAGTGAACGCTCATGACCGATCCCGTCTTTGCGCTAGAACCCGATATCCCGCGCAACGTCCGCATCGCACGCTGGCTGCTTTTCAGGCTGTTAAGCGGCATTCGCGGCGGCTCGCTCACGCTGCGAGAAGGGGCGCAGACCTTTCATTTTGGCGAGACATCCTCCGCGCTGCATGCCGACGTGCAGATCCTCTCGCCCGGCGTCTACTGGCGCGTCTTAACGGGCGGCAGCCTTGCCGCGGCAGAAGCCTGGATGGATGGCGAATGGGAAACCGCGCATCTCACGCCGCTGCTGGAACTGCTGGCGCTCAACGGCGAGGTGCTTGGCCGTCTGGAAAAAGGGTTTCGCCTGCTCGGCAGGCCGCTGGAGCGGCTGCGCCACTGGACCCGGCGAAACTCACGGGCGCAGGCGCGCGAAAATATTGCGGCCCATTACGATTTGGGCAACACCTTTTATAGCCACTTCCTGGATAAAGAGCTGCTCTACTCCAGCGCGCTGTTTACCGCTGACGAGCAGGATCTCACGGCGGCCCAGCAGGCCAAAATGGCGCGCCTGTGTGAACAGCTGGCGCTGAGCCCGGGCGATCACCTGCTGGAAATCGGCACCGGCTGGGGCGCGATGGCGGAATACGCAGCCCGCCATTATGGCTGCCGGGTGACCACCACTACGCTCTCGCAGGAGCAATACGTCTGGGCGACGGAGCGGATCGCCCGCGCCGGGCTGCAGGATCGGGTTGAGGTGCTGCTCTGCGACTATCGCGACCTCACCGGGCAATACGACAAGCTGGTCTCGATAGAGATGATTGAGGCCGTAGGCGAGCGCTATCTGCCGGTGTTCTTCCGCACCTGCCAGACGCGGCTGCGTCCGGGAGGACGGATGGCGATTCAGGCCATCACCATCCAGGATCAGCGCTATCGCGACTACAGCAAAAGCGTCGATTTTATCCAGCGCTACATTTTCCCCGGCGGCTTTTTGCCAAGCATTACAGCGATGAATGAGCTGATGACGCGCCACACCGACTTCGTGGTGCGCAATCTCTTCGACATGGGGCCGGACTACGCCCGCACGCTGGCCCACTGGCGGCAGCGCTTTGTTCATGCCTGGCAGGAGATTGAAAAGCTCGGCTTCGATGAACGGTTCCGCCGGATGTGGCTGTACTACTTTGGCTACTGCGAAGCCGGGTTTAACGCCCGCACCATTAGCGTGGTGCAACTCACCGCCGAGCGCGTATGAGACGCTACCTTCAGGTCTTCCTGCTGGCCGTCGCGTTCGATCTTTACTGGGCGCTGGTGGTGCTCTTTCGCGAACAGGGCCTGATTATCTGGCTTGCGCTGGCGATCCTGGCATGCCTGCTGTTACCGCCTGCATACCGTTTTTACGCCATCGGGCTGGCGGCGGCGGGTAGCCTGCTGGACGCGCTCTGGGCCCTGACCGGGCTCATTGCCTTCACGGGCGAGTCCCTGATGCCGCTATGGATGGTGGCATTGTGGCTGATGTTCGCCACCGTCTGGACGCAGCTGACGCGTACCACCACGTTACCCGGCTGGCTGCTGACCCTGCTGGCCGCCGCGGGAGGGCCGGTGGCCTATCTGTTCGGCGAGCGGCTGGGCGGCATCACGTTTCTGGAGCCGACCTTTATCGTCGTCAGCTGGATGGCGCCGGGCTGGCTGGTGCTGATGCTGTTTTTCCACCTGCTGATGGGGAGACAAAAATGAGAGCTGTGGTTCTGCTGCTTTGTTTAACGATCGTCACGCCCGCGGCCCAGGCGGCCGACTGGCTGGCCTGGCGCAAGGTGGGCGACGCCACGCTGACCTGGGGACCCTTCACCGTCTATACCTCTCAGCTGCTTACCCCCGACGGGCGTTACGGCCAGGGGAACCCGAATCAGGCGCTGATTATTACCTACGCCCGCGACATCGATCGCGATGAGCTGGTCGAGGCCACGCGCGACCAGTGGCAGGCGCAGGGGATCCTGGCGCAGGAGCCGCAAAGCGAAGCCTGGCTGCGGATGCTCTAGGCGCTGTGGCCGGATGTCCGGCCGGGCTCGCAGCTGGCCTTTGTCCTCAATGACGGGCAGGGGCAGTTCTGGTATCGCGAGCCGGCCACCCGGAAAGCGTTTATTCCACTGGGCCCGCGACAGTCAGAGGCGTTCAGCACCCGCTTTCTGGCCATCTGGCTCGATCCCCGCACGCAATATCCTGAGCTGCGTCAGCAGTTAATCGGAGGCCAAAAATGAAACGTATTCTGACCCTGGCGCTGGCGTTTACGATGCTGCTGGCAGGCTGTAGCACCGAGGTGAGCGAGTATCGCCAGCAGCAGCCGCGGCTGGATATCTTCCACTATTTCCAGGGCAAAACCGAAGCGTGGGGGATGGTGCAGGATCGCAGCGGCAAACAGATCCGCCGCTTTCACGTGGAGATCGCCGGGGACGTTATCGGCGATACGCTGACGCTCAATGAGCACTTTGTTTACGACGACGGCGAGAAGCAGCAGCGGGTATGGCATATCCGGCGCGTGGGGAACGATCGCTACGAGGGAACGGCAGGGGATATCGAAGGGGTTGCCACGGGGCAAGGCTCGGGCAACGCCTTTAACTGGCATTACAGCATGAACGTAAAAGCCAGCGGGAGCACCTGGCTACTGAAGTTTGACGACTGGATGTATCTGCAGGATGAGACCCATCTGTTTAATAAAACCGAGATGAAGAAATTTGGCGTCACCGTCGCCACGGTGACGCTGTTTTTTACAAAGTTGCAGGGAACGTAAAGTGACCGGAATGATCACTAAAGCCGTATGTTCCCCTCACCCTAACCCTCTCCCCGAAGGGGCGAGGGGATGTCCGTGCTCGCTGGGCGGGCTTTACTGCCCGAGTAAATGAAGAAAAGCGCAATCCCCAGGCAGATAATCGCCCCCAGACGGCTCGTCGAAAACGGAATGGCCGCATTCCCCAGCCAGCCAAAGTTATCAATCAGCATGCTCATGGTGAGCTGGCCGAAGATGACTGCGACCGTGGCAACGGCGGTACCGATCCGCTGCACGGCAAGGACCATTATCACGATATAGGGCACGCCAAACATCGCGCCGAGGAGCTGCCATTTCGGCACGTCCAGCAGCGTGACGGCCTGCTTAGGCTCAAAGAAGAAAATGAGCAGGGCGGTCACCAGCGCGCCGACGGAAAACGTCAGAAATGCGCTTTTAAAAACGCCCACGCTGCTGCCGAGCTGTCCGTTGATTGCGGCCTGAATGCTCAGCGTCGCGCCGCCGCAAACGGCGAGAAAAATCATAATCAGCGTCATACGTTACCCCTGTGCGACCAGAACCAGTGCCGCAATGATGAATCCCAGAGCGATAATGCGCTTCGCGTTTATCCTCCTGTGCGGTGTACCAAGCAGACCGTAGTGGTCAATGATCAGGCTTTTAAAAACCTGACCGGCCAAAATGCCAATCATGGTCATGGCGATGCCGATGGCGGGTGTCGCCACGGTCAGAATGACCACGTAAACAGGGCCAAGCACCCCGCCGAGCAGTTGCCAGGAGGGCTGTGTAAAAAATGATGGACTGTTGCGCGGGCTGAAAAACAGCATCAGCAGAAACGTCAGCGCTGCGCCAACGCCGAAAATGCTGAACGTCGCCCATAAATCCCCGACCTCGCCGCCCAGCGGCCCCAGTAATCCCGCCTCGACGGAGAGGCCCATCCCGCCGGCAATCACCAGTAAAATCAAAACAAACTGCATTATTCTTCCTCCGTTTACAGGCGAAGAAGATTACGTCGCGAGCTCAGTGAGAAAAATGCCATAATGCTGGAAACACCTTTGCAGGATATGCATTAATGGTTGACGCCAGCAACATCAACATCCGCGCGCTGCTGATCTTCATTGACGTGTATGAAGCTCAGAACTTCTCCGTTGTGGCGCGGCGGCAGGGGATATCGGCCTCGCAGATATCGCGCGTGATCCACCAGCTTGAGGATGCCCTCGGGCAGCAGCTTTTCTACCGCAATACCCGGGCCGTCATCCCCACGGAAAGCGGCCATCTTTTTATTCGCTATGCCCGGTCGATGGCGGAAAACCTGGAAGAGGCGCGACGAGAGCTGGACGCGCGCGCGGCGGAGCCGTCCGGCGCGATCCGCATTAACGGACCGGTGTTTTTCGGCCAGAAGCACATTGCCCCCGGCCTTCTAGGCCTGTCGGAACGCTATCCGCGCCTCAGCGTAGAGCTGACGCTGACCGATGATTTTATCGACCCGCACCGGGATGCCGCCGACGTTATCTTCCGGATTGGCGTTCTGACGGACTCCTCGTTTCACGCGCGGGTGTTCGGGCAGCTGGTGTATCACCTGGCCGCGTCGCCAGACTACGTGCGTAAGTACGGTGCGCCTGAAGGGCCGGACGATCTGAACCGCCATCGCTGTCTGGTCTATCGCGGATCGTCAGGGCCGAACCGCTGGCTGCTGCGCAGAGCGGGCGAGGCGTGGACACACTATCCCGTGACGCCGTTGATGGCCTCGAATAATGCGGAAGCGTTACTGGCCGCGGCGCTGGGCGGGATGGGTATTGTGCTGTTTCCTGACTGGCTGGTGAGCGAGCAGCTCCAGCGCGGCGAGCTGATTCCGCTCCTGCCCGCGCTGGAGTGCGCGATTAATACGGAACAACAGGCTATCGCGGCGATCTATCCCGATGCCCGACATCCGCCCCTGAACGTCAGGGCGGTGATTGATTATTACGTCGAGCGTTTTGGCACGCCGCCGTACTGGCAAGCCGGGATTGCGTGACGGGTCCGGCATCCAGTAGTGTTAAGGGATATCAACAGAGGACGATTCGGCCATGCACCTTGATTTTCGCCAACTTCGCAACTTTGTCGCGCTGGTTGAATACGGCAGTTTTAACCGGGCGGCGGAGGCGGTTTGCCTCTCGCAGTCCGCATTTAGCCGAAGCATTCAGACGCTGGAGCAGAGCGTGGGGCATCCTTTATTCGATCGCCAGAGCAAGCTTCCCACCCTGACGCTGCACGGACAAACGCTGCTTCCTTACGCTCGCCGCTTTCAGGCCCTGAACGTTGAGCTCAGCAGCCAGATGCGCGAGGCGGAGGAGGCGCTCACCGGCGAGGTGATGTTCGGCTGCGGCCCGGCACCGTCGGCGCGGCTGATCCCCGCCGCGGTGGGGGCATTCCACCGCAGCATGCCCCAGGCGAAGGTAAGGTTTCAGGTTGATAACTGGTTTGCCCTCCATCAGGCGCTGACTTCTCGCCACTATCCATTCGTCGTCGCCGACAGCTGGCAGGCCGAACTCGATCCCCAGCTTCGCGTTCAGCCGCTGAGCCCGCAGCGCTGCTTCTTTATCTGCCACGCCGATCACCCGCTGGCGAAGGAGGGACCCGTCTCCGTCCAGACCATGCTCCGCTATCCGTTTGCCGCACCCTATTTGCCGCCCGGCGTGCGCAAAGTGCTGGCAACCCTGAGCGAGCAGCAGGATTTTTCGCCGGCAATTCAGTGTGACCACATTTATGCGCTGCTTTCTACGCTGGCCCATACGCACGCCGTCAGCTTCGCCAGCGAGGACGGCTTTGCGCTTTGCCAGCAGAGCCACCGCCTGGTCAAGCTGGAGCTCAGCGATCTGCCGGAAGAGTGGCGCCTGATGCAGACCCGGTTTGGGATTATCTCCCCGGTTCATGCGACCCAGCCGCCGCTGGTCGAGAAGATGATCGACATTATTCTCCACGTTGACCGCCAGCATGCTCTTCAACTGCTGGAGCAGGAGGAGGTTTAGCGCGGCTGACCTTCGGCATCGTACTGCGGCCAGCGGGCTTCCAGCTTCAGCGCGATGAGCGCCTGTTCGACGAATTTTCCCTCGGCCCACTGTCGGGCATCAAAGGCGCTGCGGATCAGGCGAGACGCCTGCGCCTGTTCAACGCTCTGGCTGAAGCTGTCCGTCAGGAACGAGTCGATGCGCGGTGAGGTGGTAAAGTTAAGGTCGTCGGGGCGGAGCTCTTCCAGGAAGAGCGCCTGGGGGATCTGGCTTTGCTGCGCCATTTCAGCGGACCAGGCGTTGCGGCTGGAGGGCTCGCTTATCTCAGCAGCATTTTTCACCAGAACGTCGACGATCTGTTGGGTAGCCTGCGGCCACGCGTCGATAAAGTGCTGCGTACCGAGCAGCGCAGCCTGCGTCGTATTCTGGCGGCCAGAGTCGCCGCTTCTGGCCACCACGTCTATTTTCTCGCCGCGTAAGGCAAGCAGCGATACGCCGCCCCAGACGGCATCCACGCGGCCAGCGGCCAGCGCCGCCTTACCGGCATTCCAGTCGAGATTAATCACCTGCAGGCTGCGTTCCGTAAGCCCCGCCGTGCGCAGGGCGCGGTCAAACGCCAGCTGATCCGCCGTGCCGCGATAGACCGCGACCCGTTTCGCCTTCAGGTCTGCCAAAGAGCGAATACCCGAGGCTCGGGTCACCGCCAGGTAGGATTCGGACCCGCGGCTGCCGAGCAGCAGGCGTGTCGGAAGGCCGTTTGCCTTTCCGATAATAGCCGCAAGATCGCCAAGCCAGGCAAAATCAAGCTGCTGGTTAGCCAGTGCCTCATTCACCGCCGGACCCGCGCCCTTGAAGAACTGCCATTCAACCCTAACGCCCTGCGGTTTAAACACGTCCTCCAGCTGATGGCGCATATACGCCATGCCGAGCGGGCCTCCGATAAAGGGTTTGCTGCCTGCGCTCTGGTCCGGTACGCCGATACGTATGGTGCGCAGCGGATCGGCGCTGGCGTTCGCCGTCAGCACCATCACGGCTGCCAGCGCCAGCAGGGTGCGGTTGATAAAAGCTTTCATCATAACGAGTGACTCCTGTTGTTTTTTCTCACCCTAAAGACCTCGTCGCCCGGCTGTTAAATGCTTTAAGTGGAAAAGGACAGGTGAAAAAAAGCTAAATCAGCGTCCGTGCACCCGGCAGGTTCACATGCATTTGTTGCATCGGGATTATTCGCGTAACGCAATGACGACGGGCCGTAAGAGGGGTTTTGATAGCGGCATGGCTCGTTAATCAGTGAACCGCTATGTCGCAAATGATTTTAAAAACTGCACCTTCCGGCACGCCGGGGATCCGGCTTAACGGCTGGCCGTGGCTTATGCCCGCGTTACTTCTGCTGCTGTGGTACGTCGCCGCGTTTGCGCGGTGGATGCCTGAACAAATTCTGCCTGCCCCCGGCGTGGTGGCTGACACGGCGCTATCGCTTCTGCGCGGCGATCTGCTGGCGCAGTGGGCCTTCAGCCTGCAGCATCTGGCGCTCGGCCTGCTGCTGGGAGCAATCATCGGTACCGTGCTGGGCGCGCTGTTTGGCCTTGTACCCGGCGTGGCCCGCCGCGTTGAGCCGCTCTTTTATGCGCTGGCGCAGATCCCGACGCTGGGCTGGATCCCTCTGTTTATGGTGCTCTTCGGGATTGATAACGGCCTGAAGCTGGCGGTCATCATCAAAAGCACGATTGTGCCACTGACCCTCAATACGCAGCAGGCGGTGGCGAGCGTGCCCGAGGCGCTGAGCGAGGCCGGAAAAGTGATGCACTTTTCCCGCTGGCAGCGCCTGCGCTGGCTGGTGATCCCGGCAAGCCTGCCGGGCTGGTTTACCGGCCTCAGGCTGGCGCTTTCGCAGGCATGGGTATCGCTGATTGTGGTTGAACTGCTGGCTTCCTCGGAGGGCATTGGCTACCTGATGGTCTGGGGACGTCAGCTGTTCCAGCTGGATATTGTCTTTGTGACCATTGCCGTCGTCGGCATGAGCGGCATGGTAATGGATTGGGCGGCCAGCCGTGTCGGTTCGCGCCTGGTGTTCTGGCCCCAGGCTGCCGTCGGGCGGCTCGCCTGGAAGCCGCAGGCCAGCTGGCAGGCGCTTCAGCTGCCAGCCGCGCTGCTGGTGCTCTGGCAGGTCGCAAGCCAGTGGGGCTGGATTGATGCCGCGCTGTTTTCATCCCCGCAGGCGGTTGTCGCGCGCTTTGTGCAGGGCGCGACGAGCGGAGAGCTGGCGTCAGCCATGCTGGCGAGCCTGGAGCGCACCGTTGTTGGCGGTGCCGTGGGAATAGCTGCGGGACTTTTATGCGGCCTGCTGCTGGCCCTGCGCCCCCGCGCCGGCGAGATCGTCACCCCGACGCTCAACGTCCTGCGCCATATTGCCCTGTTCGCCTGGCTGCCGCTTCTGACCGCGTGGGTCGGTAATGATAACGGCGGGAAAATGGTGTTTATTGCCCTGGCCTCATTTTTCCCGATGTTCTTCAACACCCTGCAGGCCGTCCTGCAGCGTAATCCGCATCTGGACGAGGTGGCCCGGGTGCTGCGCTTAAGCGGGCTGACGCGTCTGCGCACGTTGATTCTGCCCGGCGCAGCGCCCGGTATCTTTGCCGGTCTTCGGCTGGCGCTGATTTACGCCTGGCTTGGCAATATTGGCGCGGAATATTTCATGTCCTCCGGAACCGGGATTGGCAGCCTGATGATCAATGCCCAGCAGCTGCTGGACATGCCCACCATCCTTTGCGGCATGGTGCTCGTCGGAATTACCGGCGCAGCGCTGGATAAAGCCGGACGTTTACTGGAAATCCGCGCCACCCGCTGGCGCGTACAGGAGTCATCATGAGCAACACGCCTTTGGTCTCGTTTCAGCAGGTGCGTAAATCCTGGCAGCAGGTAACCGCCGTGCAGAACTTTAGTCTTGATATCGCCGCCGGTGAGCTGGTCGCGCTGGTAGGAAGCAGCGGCTGCGGAAAGTCGACCCTGCTGCGGATGCTGGTTGGCCTGGAACCCACCACGCAGGGTGAAATCCGCGTCAACGGCGAGCGGGTGTGCGGCGTGGGCAAGGCGCGCGGCATGGTCTTTCAGGAGCCTCGCCTGTTCCCCTGGCTGCGCGTCATTGACAACGTCATGCTGGGCCTGGCGGATGAAAAACTCAGCCGGGCGGCCAGGCGCCAGCGCGCAGAGGAGATGCTGGCGCGCGTGCAGCTTGCTGAATTTGCCAACGCACTCCCCGCGCAGCTCTCCGGCGGCATGGCCCAGCGCGTGGCCATTGCGCGAGGCCTGGTGGCGCGCCCGCAGATACTGATGCTGGACGAGCCTTTTGGCGCGCTGGATGCGCTGACGCGCCACACCCTGCAGCAGGAGCTGTTGCACATCCACCAGAGTGAAGGCACCACCACGCTGCTGGTCACTCACGACGTTGAGGAGGCGGTAGCGCTGGCGGACAGGATCGTGGTGCTTTCCCCGCGCCCCGGACGCATACGCGACGTGGTTAGCCTGGCGCTGCCTCATCCTCGCCAGCGTGACGATGCCGCCTTCGCGGCAGCCTGTCGCCAGATACGAAACCTGATTACCTCATCCTGACCATTCAATTAAGGAGTAATAACATGGGACATCCTTCCGTCTTTCCCACCGGCGCAACGCTGTACGATCCGGCGCGCGCCTGGAGCGGCTATACGCTTTTTCAGGCCACTGAACACGGTGCCGTACTGGTGGACATGAACGGCACGGTAGTGCGGGAATGGCCGGAGCTGCACGGCTTTCCGAACAAGATCTTGCCCGGTGGGGCTATCCTCGGACACAGCGGCGAACGCGACCCGCGCTACGGAATGCAGGACATGCTTGACCTGATTCAGGTGGACTGGGAGGGGAACGTCACCTGGAAATTTGACCGCTACGAAAAAATCGGCGATCCGGGCCACGAGCCGCGCTGGATGGCGAGGGCGCATCATGACTATCAGCGCGCGGGCAATCCGGTTGGCTATTATGCGCCGGGTCTGGAGCCGCAGGTCGACGGGGGCAATACGCTGATCCTCGCCCATACCAATCTGGTCAACGAGGCAATTTCAGACAAGCTCCTGCTGGATGACACCATCATCGAAGTCGACTGGCAGGGTAACGTGGTGTGGGAGTGGCGCTGCAGCGACCATTTCCACGAGCTGGGCTTCGACGACGCGGCGAAAACCGCGCTTTACAATAACCCGAACATGCGCGCCAGCGGCGGCGGAATGGGCGACTGGATGCATATCAACTCGATGTCGGCGCTCGGGCCGAACAGATGGTATGACGCAGGAGATGAACGCTTCCATCCCGACAACATTATCTGGGATGCACGAGAGTCGAACATCATCGCCATTATTGATAAGCGTAGCGGACGCATCGTCTGGCAGCTGGGGCCCGATTACAGCAAGCCGGAGCTTAAACACATCGGCTGGATTATCGGCCAGCATCACGCCCATATGATCCCCCACGGCCTGCCCGGGGCGGGTAATATCCTTATCTTTGACAACGGCGGCTGGGCCGGGTACGGCGCGCCAAATCCGGCCTCGGCGGACGGCGTGAAAAACGCCTGGCGAGATTATTCGCGGATCCTGGAAATCAACCCCGTCACGCTGGACATCGAGTGGCGCTACTCGCCGTACGAGGCAAACTTGCCCCAGCCGACCGATTCCTACCGATTCTACAGCCCTTACATCAGCAATATGCAGCGCCTGGAGAACGGCAATACCTTGATTAACGAAGGATCAAACGGACGGATCTTCGAGGTGACGCGGGATCATGAAATCGTCTGGGAGTATATCTCTCCCTGGTGGGGAAAAACGCTGAACAACAATATGGTGTACCGCGCGTACCGCATTCCCTACGCCTGGATCCCGCAGCTTGGCCAGCCGGTTGAGACGCCAATTGAGCCGGTGGACGTGCGAACGCTGCGACAGCCGGGTGCGGCTGCTGCGGGCCCGGCGCAAAGCGTGGTTCGGGTCGCCGGGGTGCAGCCCTACAGTAAAGGTGCCGATGCGCTGTGCGTCGCGACGGATAACGATACGCTTCTCCGCAGTCCGAAACTGTTCCGCGTGGCGGAGAGCCGGTTCAGGCCGGTTCAGGATGAAAGCGAGCTGGAACAGGAGGGGACGGTGCTGCTGTTTGTCGGCGCAGAACGCTGCGTACACTGCCGAAAACTCTGGCATATTCTGGCTCAGGAGGCGGTCATCCCGCTGACCGATCGGCTTGATACGCGCTATCTCGACGCTGACCTGAACCCGGCGCTGTCCACCCGCCTCGGCGTGCGCGGCCTGCCTGCGCTGCTGGCGCTCAGGGGAGGGAATGAGATATCGCGGGCACCAGCGCATCTGACTTCAGAAAGCGTGCACGGCTGGCTGAGAGATCTTTCTGCATGACGGCTCTCCGGGCGAGGCCGTTTACGCCTAACCCGGAAACCGGACGGTTATTTCGCCAGGATCTCCTGTCTGACGATCTCCGCGCCCGCGCTTAAGGCTCTCAGCTTGCCGTTAGCAACCTCGCGGGAGAGGGGAGCCATGCCGCAGTTGGTTGACGGATACAGTTTGTCGGCGTCGACAAACTGCAGCGCTTTACGCAGCGTATCGGCCACTTCCTCCGGCGTTTCGACGGCGTTGGTTGCCACGTCGATCGCGCCGACCATTACTTTTTTACCGCGGATCAGCTCCAGCAGATCCATCGGCACGCGGGAGTTGTGGCACTCCAGGGAGATGATGTCGATGTTAGAGGTCTGCAGCTTAGGGAAGGCCTCTTCATACTGGCGCCATTCTGAGCCGAGCGTCTTTTTCCAGTCCGTATTGGCCTTGATGCCGTATCCGTAGCAGATGTGTACCGCGGTTTCGCATTTCAGCCCTTCGATGGCGCGCTCCAGCGCGGCGATGCCCCAGTCGTTCACTTCGTCAAAGAAGACGTTAAACGCCGGCTCATCAAACTGGATAATATCGACGCCTGCGGCCTCTAATTCTCTCGCTTCCTGATTGAGGATTTTAGCGAATTCCCAGGCCAGCTTTTCGCGGCTTTTATAGTGCGCGTCGCAAAGGGTGTCGATCATGGTCATCGGCCCCGGCAGAGCCCATTTAATCGGCTTATCCGTAAGCTGGCGCAGGTATTTTGCATCGTCCACGAAGACCGGTTTCTGCCTTGCGACGGCAGAGACCACGGTCGGCACGCTGGCGTCGTAGCGGTTACGAATGCGCACCGTCTGGCGGTTCTCAAAATCCACGCCGCTCAGGTGTTCAATAAAGGTGGTGACGAAGTGCTGGCGGGTCTGTTCCCCGTCGCTGACGATATCGATACCCGCACGGATCTGCTCATCCAGGGACAGGCGCAGCGCATCCTGTTTACCCGCCAGCAATTCCCGATCCTGTAATTTCCAGGGGGACCAGAGCGTTTCAGGTTGTGCTAGCCAGGTTGGCTTCGGCAGGCTGCCAGCGGTAGAAGTCGGGAGCAATGTTTTCATAATAAAAGACCTTTTTTGATGTATTAAAGCGTGTAGTTATTAGACCACTGCTCAAGAATGTGTTTGTAAGGCTTGATGAAGTACTCTTCGGTAAATCGGCCCTGTTCAATCGCCAGGCGGCTTCGCTCTTCACGGTCATACACAATTTTTGTGAATGAGTGATCCTGCTGGTTCAGATCCGGTCGATAGCACAGCCCCGCCGCCGAGTTAGCGTTATAAATCTCCGGGCGATAGATTTTCTGGAAGGTTTCCATCGTGCTGATGGTGCCGATCAGTTCGAGATCGGTGTAATCACTCAGTAAATCTCCGGTGAAGAAGAACGCGAAAGGCGCCACGCTGTTCTCCGGCATGAAATAGCGCACGCTCAGGCCCATCTTCGCGAAGTACTGTTCCGTTAAGGATTCGCCCTCCGGCTGATACTCAATCCCGAGAATAGGATGCTGATTGCCCGTGCGGCGGTAGGTATCCTTGCTGGAAACGCTCAGGCAGATAACCGGCGCTTTTCTGAAGTTTTCTTTGTATTCAGGTGACTTCACAAAGTGGCGGAAAATATTGCCGTGCAGTTCGCCGAACTTTTCCGGAATGCTGAAGTGCTGCTGGTTCTTGTTGTGCTCCAGCAGCAGCACGCTGAAATCGTAATCCCGCACGTAAGACGAGAAGTTATTCCCGACGATACCGGGAATACGCAGGTTGTTTTTTTTGTCGACAATATAGGTTTGCAGTATCTCGATGGCCGGGAACGGTTTTTCCGCGCCAATGTTCAGGTCGACTGAAATAATTTCAAGCTCAACCGCGTAGCGATCGGCGTTTGGGTTATCCCAGCGCGCCAGGGCGTTAAAGCGGTTGTTGATCATCACCAGCGTATTGCGCAGGTTTTCCTGACGCTTTTCCCCGCGCGCCAGGTTGGCAAAGTTGGTGGTCGTACGCGTATTTTCTGACGGGTTGTAATTCTCATCGAAGCAACTGCGCTTAAGGGTATATGTGAAAGCTTTGCTCATTGTGGTTATGCATCCTAAGTTCATGTTGCTAAGAAGTTACCGATGCATAATTTATGCCTGAGCCCGCGGCGCAGGGGAAGTGACTTAATTTCACTGCAACATGAGGGAAGTTCATGAAGTGTAATGCTCGAGGTATTGCTGCCTTTCTTGCCGGGTGGCGCTGCGCTTACCCGGCCTACGATTCAGCGTCGTTTGTAGGCCCGTGCAAGCACAGCGCCGCCGGGCGAAGATGGTGATATGTCTGCGATATGCACGTTGCCGTCGTCGTTAAACGGCTGTAGGGGGGTAGGGATTTTTTATTTCCGTTCAATTCCCGCTATAATCCCCAAAATTTCCAACCGGTTTAGAAAGATCATGACAAAACTCACCTTACAAGAGCAGATGCTGAAAGCGGGCCTGGTCAGCAGCAAAAAGGCGGCGAAGGTTCAGCGCACGGCAAAGAAATCACGCGTTCAGGCACGTGAAGCTCGGGAAGCGGTAGAAGAGAATAAGAAAGCGCAGATCGAGCGCGACAAGCTGCTGAGCGAGCAGCAGAAGCAGGCCGTGCTGGCGAAAGAGTTTAAGGCGCAGGTGAAGCAGTTGATTGAGATGAACCGCATCACCGTTTCAAGGGGCAACATCACCTTTAACTTCACCGACGGTAATCTGATCAAAAAAATCGAGGTCGATAAGCAAACCCAGGCTCAGCTGATCAACGGCCGTCTGGCGATTGCCCGCCTGGTCATCAACGCCAGCGGCGACTGTGAATACGCGATTATCCCGGCGGTGGTGGCGGACAAAATTGCCCAGCGCGATGCTGACAGCATCGTATTAAACAGCGCGCTTAGCCAGGAAGAGCAGGATGAAGACGATCCGTACGCGGACTTCAAAATCCCGGACGATTTAATGTGGTAAATCCCCTTCAGAACGGGGCGGCGTGACGGGCGTTAACCGGATCTCCGCTCACGGGATGAATAAAATTCAACTCGCTGGCATGCAGCATCAGCCGGGGCGCGTCTTCCGTTCCCGGCGCTTCAAGACCGCCATACAGATCGCAACCCAGAATCGGGTGTCCCAGCTGCTGGCAGTGAATACGCAGCTGATGGGTTCGCCCGGTCTCCGGGGTAAGCATCACCCGCGTTAACGGCAGATCTGCACCCTGATAAAACCGCTCCAAGACCCGGTAGCGGGAGCGAGCCGGCTTTCCGCTGATGGCGCAGATCGACATCAGCGGAAACAGCGCCGGATCTTTAGCAATCGGCGCGTCTATGATTCCCTCATCGTTTTTCAGATGTCCGCAAAGCAGGGCGCTATAGCCTTTCTCCACGCTGCGCTGGCTGAACTGCTGGCATAGCGCGGCGTTGATGGTCTTATTGCGCGAAACCACCATCAGCCCGGACGTGCCGAAATCCAGACGATGCACCAGCGTGCAGCCGGGGAAGGTCTGGACCAGACGATAGTGGACGGAATCGCGGTTTTGCGGATTTTTGCCCGAGAGGCTGAGCAGGCCGGAAGGCTTATTGATGAGCAGCAGATGTTCATCCTGCCAGAGGATCTCAATGTCGTCGTGACACGGTGGGGCAATAAAAGAATCAATAATCGCAGACATCAGGCCGCCCGGCTGGAAAGTGGGAGCGGATGATAACGAAATGCGGGGGAAAATAAAAACCCTCCCACCGGGCGGTGAGAGGGCGAAGTCTTATGCTGCTACCAGGCTGTCGATGGCGGCTTTCGCGTCGGTCTGCGCTTTAGTCGCCACTTCTGGACCATAAGCGATGCCTTCCGCGAACACGAAGTTCACGTCAGTGATGCCGATGAAGCCCAGGAACAGGCTCAGGTACGGTGCAACCAGGTCGGTTGGGGTATCTTTATGGATACCGCCGCGGCTGGTCAGCACGATAGCGCGTTTGCCTTTTACCAGACCTTCAGGACCGTTCTCGGTGTAACGGAAGGTTACGCCAGCGCGAGCCACCAGGTCGAAGTAGTTCTTCAGCTGGGTAGGGATGTTGAAGTTGTACATTGGGGCGTTGATCACGATAACGTCGTGAGCCTGCAGCTCAGCAATCAGCTCGTCGGACAGGGCCAGGGCTTCCTGCTGACGCGGGCTCAGCGGTGCATCGCTTGGACGCAGCGCGCCAACCAGCTCGCCATCCAGCACAGGAATCGGGTTTGCAGCCAGGTCACGCACGGTGATTTCGTCAGCAGAATGCTGTTCACGCCACTGTTCAACGAAGTAATCAGACAGCTGACCAGACTGAGAGTAACCTGCCAGAATACTGGATTTCAAAACTAATACTTTGCTCATGGGTGATTCCTGTTGTTGCATTTGATTGAAGGGGGTTGCCCCGTTGCTTGTTGACACTCTATTCACAATCCTGCCACAGAGATAGCGCAATATATCGAAGCCTATGTTCGAATTTTTTGAATAAGGCGCGAAAGGCGTCAATGTGGTACTCTATAGCAATCATTAAAAAGAGAGTTTATCAGGGCGTGTACTGCCCTTTAACGCTATGACAGAACAACAAAAATTAACCTTCCCGATGCTCCTGCAACAGCTTGATTCTCTGACGCTGCGCGATAAACAGCGCTTTGCCCGCCGTCTGCACGGCGTGAAGAAGGTTAAAAATCCTGATGCTCAACAGGCCATTTACCAGGAGATGGCGAAAGAGATTGAACAGGCGGCAGGGAAAGTTGTGCTGCGCGAAGCCGCGCGTCCGGCGATTACCTACCCGGAAAACCTGCCCGTCAGCCAGAAGAAACAGGACATCCTCGAGGCCGTGCGCGACCACCAGGTGGTGATTGTCGCGGGTGAAACCGGTTCGGGGAAAACCACCCAATTGCCGAAAATCTGTATGGAGCTCGGCCGCGGGATCAAAGGGCTGATTGGCCACACCCAGCCGCGTCGTCTGGCGGCGCGTACCGTCGCAAACCGTATTGCCGAAGAGCTGCAAACGGAGCCGGGCGGCTGCATCGGTTACAAGGTGCGATTCAGCGATCGCGTTAGCGATAACACGATGGTCAAGCTGATGACCGACGGTATTCTGCTGGCGGAAATTCAGCAGGATCGCCTGCTGATGCAGTATGACACCATCATCATTGATGAAGCGCACGAGCGCAGCCTGAACATCGACTTCCTGCTCGGCTACCTGAAAGAGCTGCTGCCGCGTCGTCCGGATCTGAAAATCATCATCACCTCCGCGACCATCGACCCTGAACGCTTCTCGAAGCATTTCAACAATGCGCCGATTATCGAGGTGTCAGGCCGCACGTATCCCGTGGAGGTGCGCTATCGCCCGATTGTTGAAGAGGCGGATGATACCGAGCGCGACCAGCTGCAGGCCATTTTTGATGCCGTTGACGAGCTGGGCAACGAAAGCGCGGGCGACATACTTATCTTCATGAGCGGCGAGCGCGAAATCCGCGATACCGCCGACGCGCTCAGCAAGCGCGACCTGCGCCACACCGAAATTCTGCCGCTGTATGCCCGTCTGTCGAATAGCGAGCAAAACCGCGTCTTTCAGCCGCACGGCGGGCGTCGCATCGTGCTGGCGACCAACGTGGCGGAAACCTCGCTGACCGTGCCGGGGATCAAATACGTTATCGACCCGGGCACCGCGCGCATCAGCCGCTACAGCTACCGCACCAAGGTCCAGCGCCTGCCGATTGAGCCGGTCTCCCAGGCATCCGCCAACCAGCGTAAGGGCCGCTGCGGCCGCGTGTCGGAAGGGATCTGTATTCGCCTCTATTCCGAAGACGATTTTCTGTCGCGCCCGGAGTTTACCGACCCGGAAATTCTGCGCACCAACCTGGCGTCCGTTATCCTGCAGATGACCGCCCTGGGGCTGGGCGACATCGCGGCATTTCCGTTCGTGGAAGCGCCGGACAAACGCAACATTCAGGACGGCGTACGTCTGCTGGAAGAGCTCGGGGCGATTACCACCGACGAGCAGGCGACGGTCTATAAGCTGACGCCGCTGGGCCGCCAGCTCAGCCAGCTGCCGGTCGACCCGCGCCTGGCGCGTATGGTGCTGGAAGCGCAAAAGCACGGCTGCGTGCGCGAGGCGATGATCATCACCTCGGCGCTCTCCATTCAGGACCCGCGCGAGCGTCCGATGGACAAACAGCAGGCGTCTGACGAAAAACACCGTCGCTTCCACGACAAAGAGTCCGATTTCCTCGCCTTCGTGAACCTGTGGAACTACCTCGGCGAGCAGCAGAAAGCGCTCTCCTCGAATCAGTTCCGCCGCCAGTGCCGCGTGGATTTCCTCAACTACCTGCGCGTGCGCGAATGGCAGGATATCTACACCCAGCTACGCCAGGTGGTGAAAGAGCTGGGGATCCCGGTCAACAGCGAGCCGGCGGAGTACCGCGAAGTGCATATCGCACTCCTGACCGGCCTGCTGTCCCACATTGGGATGAAGGACGCAGAGAAGCAGGAGTATACCGGCGCGCGCAACGCCCGTTTCTCCATCTTCCCCGGTTCCGGCTTATTTAAGAAGCCGCCGAAATGGACCATGGTCGCGGAGCTGGTGGAAACCAGCCGCCTGTGGGGACGCATTGCCGCGCGTATCGATCCGGAGTGGGTTGAGCCTGTGGCGCAGCACCTGCTGAAGCGCTCGTACAGCGAGCCGCACTGGGAGCGCGCGCAGGGCGCGGTGATGGCCACCGAGAAAGTGACGGTTTACGGCCTGCCGGTGGTGGCCGCGCGTAAGGTGAACTATAGCCAGATCGATCCGGCGCTGAGCCGCGAGCTGTTTATCCGCCATGCGCTGGTGGAGGGCGACTGGCAGACGCGTCACGTCTTCTTCCGCGAAAACCTGAAGCTGCGCGCCGAAGTGGAAGAGCTTGAGCACAAGTCCCGCCGCCGCGACATTCTGGTGGACGACGAGGCGCTGTTTGAGTTTTACGACCAGCGCATCAGCCACGAAGCGATCTCCGCCCGCCACTTTGACAGCTGGTGGAAGAAGGCCAGCAAAGAGACGCCGGACCTGCTCAACTTCGAAAAGAGCATGCTGATTAAAGAGGGGGCGGAGTCGGTCAGCAAGCTCGACTACCCGAACTTCTGGCATCAGGGCAACCTCAAGCTGCGTTTGACCTATCAGTTTGAGCCGGGGGCCGACGCGGACGGCGTGACCGTTCACATTCCGCTGCCGCTGCTAAACCAGGTGGATGAGAGCGGGTTTGAGTGGCAGATCCCAGGCCTGCGCCGCGAGCTGGTGATTGCGCTGATCAAATCCCTGCCGAAACCGGTGCGCCGTAACTTTGTTCCCGCGCCGAACTATGCGGAAGCCTTTTTAGGCCGCGTCACGCCGCTGGAGCTGCCGCTGCTGGATGCGCTGGAGCGCGAGTTCCGCCGCATGACCGGCACCACCATCGACCGCGACGACTGGAACTGGGATCAGGTGCCCGATCATCTGAAAATCAGCTTCCGCGTGGTGGACGATAAAAACAAAAAGCTGCTGGAAGGGCGTTCTCTGAGCGAGCTGAAGGAGGCGCTGAAAGGCAAAGTCCAGGAGACGCTCTCTGCGGTGGCGGACGACGGCATCGAGCAGAGCGGGCTGCACATCTGGAGCTTTGGTCAGCTTCCGGAAAGCTACGAGCAAAAGCGCGGTAACTATAAGGTCAAAGCCTGGCCGGCGCTGGTGGATGAGCGCGACAGCGTGGCGATCAGGCTGTTTGATAACCCGCAGGAACAGCAGCAGATGATGTGGCGCGGGCTGCGTCGCCTGCTGCTGCTGAACATTCCGTCGCCGATTAAGTATCTGCACGAGAAGCTGCCGAACAAAGCCAAGCTGGGGCTGTACTTTAACCCGTACGGCAAAGTGCTGGATCTGATTGACGACTGTATCTCCTGCGGCGTGGACAAACTCATTCACGAGGCGGGCGGCCCGGTCTGGACGGAAGAGGGCTTTGCACAACTTCATGAAAAGGTGCGCGCGGAGCTGAACGATACCGTGGTAGAGATTGCCAAACAGGTTGAGCAGATCCTCACCGCCGTGTTCAATATCAACAAGCGCCTGAAAGGGCGCGTGGATATGACCATGGCGCTGGGGCTGTCGGACGTGAAGGCGCAGATGGCGGGGCTGGTGTACCGCGGCTTTGTCACCGGCAACGGCTTCAACCGTCTCGGCGATACGCTGCGCTATCTGCAGGCGATTGAAAAACGTCTGGAGAAGATGGCCATCGACCCACACCGCGATCGCGCGCAGATGCTGAAAGTGGAAAGCGTGCAGCAGGCGTGGCAGCAGTGGCTCAACAAGCTGCCGCCAGCGCGCCGCGACGAAGACGTTCAGGCGATCCGCTGGATGATCGAGGAGCTGCGCGTCAGCTTCTTCGCCCAGCAGCTCGGTACGCCGTATCCGATTTCGGATAAGCGTATCCTGCAGGCGATGGAGCAGATTTCTGGTTAAATCCCTTGCCCGGTTTTCTCCCTCTCCCTGTGGGAGAGGGCCGGGGTGAGGGCATCTGGCCGCACAATTTTCACCTGTTCACCATTGCCAGCGTAAACCCATCCCACCCCTTAACCCCCACCGTTTGCAGCGCGGTGGCGGTTAAACGCGGGTTATCCCCAATCATCTCGATAAACCGACGCACGCCCTGCACGCGCGCGTCGTCGCTTTGCCCGTTTACCACTTCGCCCTCGCGCACCACGTTATCGCCGATGATCAACGTTCCAGGACGGGAGTAGTGCAGCGCCCACTCCAGATAGCCGGGATTGTTTGGCTTATCGGCATCAATAAAGATCAGGTCGAACGGCGGAACGTCACCGAAATTCTCAAGAGAGTTCAGGGCCGGACCTTCAATCAGTTCAATACGCTCGTTTAGCCCCGCGAGGTGGATATTCTTGCGCGCAACCTCGGCATGCGTGGGATCGGCTTACAGCGTGATCAGCTTTCCGTCAGGCGGCAGCGCGCGGGCCATCCAGATGGAGCTGTAAGCACCCAGCGTACCGATCTCCAGAACGCGCCGCGCCTGCGTCATACGCACGAACAGCGCCAGCAGCTGCCCCTGATTGGCCGCTACATCGTGTTCGGGCAGCCCGGCGCGCTTGTTGTTGTCCAGGACCTGACTCAGCACGTCATCTTCAGGAATAAGCGAAGAAATCATGAAATTATCGACTGCGGACCACTGTTGTTGCATAGATTGTCTCCTGAGGGGCATCGCCGGGTGGCGCTTCGCTTACCCGGCCTACGGGGCGAAATGCAGGCCCGGTAAGCGAAGCGCCACCGGGCAGGTTTTCAGGCACTGGCCCAGCCGCCGCCCAGCGCTTTATACAAATCAATTTGCGCCAGCAGCAGGTTATTTTTCACCTGCACGACGCTGGTCTGGACCGAGAACAGCGTGCGCTGCGCGTCCAGCACGTCCAGGTATGAGGAATAGCCGTTGCGATAGCGATTCTGCGCAATGCGCAGGGTCTCCTGGGCCACATCCTGCTGGGCAAGCAGCTCCGTCAGCTGTTCCTGATAGCGCGTAATCGCATCAAGGCTGTTGTTCACTTCGGCAAACGCGTTCCGCACGGTTTTCTCATAGGCGTACAGCGCCTGGTTACGCTGGGACTGAGAAATATCCACCTGCGCATTGAGCGCCTGACGGTTAAGGAGCGGAGCAAGAATACTTCCCCCTGCGCTCCAGAGCTGAAGCGGGTTGTCCAGCAGACCTGAAAGGGTACGATCCTGAATCGATCCGGTTGCGGTCAGGTTGATCGACGGCAGCAGGCTGGCGCGCGACGCGGCAAGCGAGGCATCCGCCGCCACCAGCTGTCGCTCGGCCTGAACGATATCTGGCCGGCGATTCAGAAGCGTAGAAGGCAGCTGCGACGGCAGCTTCAGCGGCGTCAGCGCCGCAAAGCTTTCGCTGCGCGCCACGTCGCCAGGGTTGCTTCCCAGCAGGAGGCTCAGGGCATTCTCCTGCTGTGCGATCTGGTGCTGCAGCACCGGAACCTGCGCCCGGGTTGAGCGGAGTTCGGAATCCGATTGCATCAGCTCCAGGCGCGAGCTGTAGCCCGTCTCAAACTGACGCTTCGCGAGGTTAAATGCCTCTTCGCGCGATTTCAGCGTGGACTGGGTCACGCGCAGCTGTTCGTCAAGCGAAAGCAGAGTGACATACCCGGATGCCACGGACGAGGCGACGGTTAAATCCGCGGCGGCGGCGGCGGCTTTTTGCGCCTCCAGCGAGGCTTCGGCAGCGCGCGAGGTGCTGCGGTTGACGCCCCAGATATCAACGTCATAGCTCGCCGTCAGGCTTCCTCTGTACAGCGTGCCGTAGACCGGCAGCCCGGTTGCGGCGGATTGCGAACGGGCGCGCGTCCCCGTTACGCCCGCGTCGAGAGAGGGGAACAGGCTGCCGTCTGCCGCAAAGACCCGCGCCTGATACTCGTTTATCCGTTCGCGGGCGATCAGGACATCGCTGTTATGACCCAGCGCCTGGTCCACGTAGCGGTTCAGGTTGTTGTCATGAAAATTGCGCCACCAGAGCTGCTCCGTCGGGCTGGCAGGGCCTGAGGCGGTGCGCCACTGCGTGGGGATCTGCAGCGTCGGCTGCGCCGGTTTGACATCGACGGACTGGCATCCCGCCAGCATGACCGCCACCACCAGCGCGGCTATCGGGCGAAGGGTCATTGCTTCGCCTCCCGCGTATCAATGGTCACCTGCACCGACATGCCCGGACGCAGCAGCGCGGACGCCTCTGGCTTGCCGAGCACTTCGATACGCACCGGAATACGCTGGGCGATTTTGACAAAGTTCCCGGTGGCGTTATCCGGCGTGATGGCGCTGAATTCAACGCCGGTTGCCGGAGAGATGCTCTCCACGCGGCCCTGATACGCTTTGTTATTGAGGGCATCGACGGTGAATTTCACCGGCTGACCGACGCGCAGCTCCGCGAGCTGGGTCTCTTTAATATTGGCGATCACCCAGTGCTGCGGCGGCACAAGGGTGGTGAGATGGGTCCCGGCGGTCACATACGCCCCGAGACGAACGGCAATCTGGCCGAGCTGACCGTCGCGCGGGGCCACAATACGCGTGTTTTGCAGGTCGATCTGCGCCAGCTCCAGCGCCGCTTTGGCGTTTTCTACATCCGCTTCCAGCGCACCGCGGTTCACAATCACCGTCTGCAGATCCTGACGCGACATCTCGAGCGCGGCTTTCGCCTGGTCGATATCCGCGCTGCCCTGGGCGGCGCTGGCCAGCGCCGCGTCGCGCTCGCGAATGGAGAGCGAGCCGTCAGACGTCAGCTCTTTCACCCGCTTTAAATCCGCCTGGGTTTTCAGGCTCTGGGCGCGGGCGTTTTTCAGCGCGGCGTCATTTTTGGCGATGACGGCTTCAGCGCTTTTACGCTGCTGCAGGTTGTTGTTCAGGGCGGCAATTTTCATCGCCAGCTGCGCCTCGGCCTGATGCACCCGCTGACGATAGATACGGTCATCAATCTGCAGCAGCAGGTCGCCTTTTTTGACCTGCACAAAGTCCTGAACATTCACCTCAGTGATGTAACCATTGACCTGCGGACTGATAAACGTCGTCTGACCGCGCACGTAAGCGTTGTCGGTAAACTGCGCGTGACGGGTGAACGGCGGGAGCTGCCACGCGTAAAGGATCGCCAGTACGCCGACAATACCGATGGCAGCGGCGGTGAAAACGGAAACAATGCGCACATTTTTGCGGGTGTTGGCCTGCTCTTTAGCGGCATCCTGCTGACTCATAAACTCTCCAGAAATATTTCAATTATTTGTTGCCGGTGGCGTTCTTCAGCGCCATACGGGCAGTGATGCGCAGGCGCAGCAAGCGCCATAAAATCCAGACCAGCGTGGCGGCAGCGATACTCGCCGTCAGAAGATAAGTATCGTTGTAAGCCAGAATATTCGCCTCCAGCGCGGTGACCGTTTGCAGCTGGGTTATCGCCTGGGTGCCCAGCAGCGCGCTGTCGCCAATCAGACTTTTGTACATCTGGGTATAAAGCTGAATCCGCTCGTTGACCAGCGGATTCAGCGTGGTGAGCTGGTCCGCCAGCAGGCTGGAGTGGTACTTCTCGCGCCAGGTCTGGAAGGTGCCGAGGATAGCGGAGCCCAGCAGGCCGCCGAGGTTCTGGCTCATGCCAAACATCACCGAGAAGCTGACCAGGTTGCGCGGGTCGGCGATCACCCCGCCAATGGCGGCAAGCATCGCGGGCGCCAGGAAGAAGGCGCTGCCGAAGCCCAGCAGGAACTGGCTTAGCATCAGCTGATCCGGCCGGGTCAGGTTATTGGACTGGCTGTCGAGCAGCGAGGCAACAATCATCAGCGCCAGCGAGGTAATTATCGGCCACGCCAGCTTCGTCGGCTTGATGGTCAGACAGCTGGTGACGATCCCGCAGACGATACCGGCGAAAATGGACCACGCCAGATGCGTCATCTGTTCGTTCTGTAACCCGACGTACTGCAGCCAGCCGATGACGCCGGTGTTTTGCTCGGCGAGCACGATACGGATCAGCAGCATGATCAGCCCCAGACGAACGATACTGCCGCTCGACAGCCAGCGGGTGTTCAGCAGCGGGTTGGTGCGGTTATGTTCAAAGACGATGGCAGACACAATTAACACCAGCGATAGCGCCAGAGACCAGCCGATCCACGGCGCCTCGAACCACCAGTCAAGACGGCCTAAAGAGAGCACTGCGCAGAGCAGGGCCATACCGGGGGCCATTAAAAAGAAGGTGATAAAGTCTTTTTTCTCAAAGACCTTGCGTCGGTCGCCAGGTGGCAGCTTTAAGGCTATCACGCAGGCCAGGGAGATCAGCGCCAGCCCCAGTTCGAAGAAATAGAGCCCGCGCCACTCGTCGAGCTGCAGCAGTTCGGTTGAAAAAAGGCGGGCCAGAGGAATGGCGAGCGACGACCCGGTAATGCCAATGGTCAGCGCCTTCAGGCGATGCTTCGCAGGCCAGGCCTGGATCTGATAGTAAATCCCCAGCGAGCTGAGCGCGGCGGCCACCATCCCGTGCGCGGCGCGAACCATCAGCGCCGAGCTCAAGTCGTTAACAAACAGGTGGAAAAAGGTGACCAGCACGTACAGCACCAGAAAACCTTCCGTGAAGGCGCGCAGACCGTACTGCTGGCGGAATTTAACCAGCAGCAAGTTAATGGATATGTTGGTCATAACATAGACCGCCGGCAGCCAGGCGATCTCCGTAGACCAGGCGCCGAAGGTCCCCTGCAAATTTTGCAGGTTGGCGGTGACCACCGCATTTCCCAGGGCTCCCGTCAGGCATACCAGTAGGCCCACGATGCCGTAGGCTATCCGTTTGGGTGTGCTGTGCTCCGGCGTGGAAGGCGAACCCAGCAGGGCGGGTTTCTCGTGTGGCTGCCACTCGCGAGGAGCATAAGGATCGCGTTCGGGCAGGCGCATAACGTTGTTTACCTTTGAAAAAATTAAAGAATTAACGGGCACGCGATTCTACGTCTGCCGCAAATCATAATTCAAGTGAATATGATTTATGCATGTTAATCAAATGTTGAGAGGACGCTTGAACAAAAAGAGCGGCCCGGGAAGGGCCGCTGAAAGGTCAGATGTGGTCAGGTTGTGCCTGAACATCAGGCGTTCGCTTCACGCGGCTGGCGCAGAAAATGGCGACCAGCGAGATTACGACTGTCACCGCCAGATACCAGGCTACCGGCACCCAGTCGCCGTCGTATTTCGCCAGCAGACCGGTGGCGATCAGCGGGGCGGTTCCGCCTGCCAGCGCGGCTCCCAGCTGATACCCGAGGGTGATGCCGGTGTAGCGCACGTTGGCACTGAAAATTTCAGAGCACAGAGTGCCGAGTACCGCCGTTACCGGCGCCCAGAGTACGCCAAACGCGATGACGGTGGCGAGGACAATGCCCCAGGTCGTGCCGGTATTGAGCAGCATAAACCACGGGACGATAAACAAGCCGAGCACGAAGACGCTAACCGCATACATGCGCTGACGACCTATTTTATCGGAGAGCAGCCCCATCAACGGGATCATAATGGTGGCAACCAGCGCGCCCAGGGTCACGGCTTCCAGCGCCTGCGATTTCTGGTACGTCAGCGTGGTGGTGGCATAGCTCACCACAAACGTCGAGAAGATATAGAACGGGGCAGTTTCGACGACCTTCAGACCGGCGGCAATCAGCACCTCGCGCCAGTGGTGTTTCAGGGTATCGCGCAGGGGCGCTTTCGCCACCTGGCCCGATTGTTTTACTTTCTGGAAATCAGGCGTCTCGTCGATGTCCTTACGGATCCACAGCCCGATCAAGACCAGAATTGAGCTGAGCAGGAACGGGATGCGCCACCCCCAGGAGAGAAAATCTTCCTCACTGAACAGCGTCATCAGCGAGACGATAAAGGTCGCCATCAGCATACCGATGGTCACGCCCGCCTGCGGAATGCTGCCGAAAAAGCCTTTACGTTTTTCGGGCGCGTATTCATACGCCAGCAGCAGTGCGCCGCCCCATTCTCCGCCAATGCCCATGCCCTGAATGATGCGCATCAGGATCAGCAGGGCGGGTGCCCACATGCCAATCATCTCATAGGTGGGGAGCAGTCCAATCATGACGGTTGCACCGCCCATTAACGACAACGTCAGCACCAGCGTTTTTTTGCGCCCGATACGGTCCCCGATGTGGGCGAAGAGGACCCCGCCAATAGGGCGGATAAAAAAGGTGAGCGAGAACGAAAGATAAGAGAGGATCAGCCCAATAACCGGGTCGACCATCGGGAAAAAAATCTTGTTAAACACCAGCGCGGCGGCGGTGCCATAGAGAAAATAGTCAAACCATTCAATGGAACTGCCGGTGAGGCTGGCAATTAATACCTTTTTGTTTTTGCGTAAAACCGTCGTTGTACTTTCATGTTGTGTCATGACCTTAAGCTCCGCCACAGAGAGGATGAACGCGGTGTCACCTGGCGCGCTTCAGGTGCAACCCGCAGTAATAAAAAGGTTGTGAAATTGTTAAGCAACTTAGGGTTGGATAGGGCATTTGGCAAGCAAGGCGGGGGCTGAACTGGTCAGATCACGGTGAAATTAGCAGCGACTGGTGCTTTGGCATGCGGTTTGACTGGCATGATGTTTTGTATGTCGGATAATCAAAAGCATAACATGCAGGTGCAACCCAATTGTTTTTGGATGTTTCTGGTTATTTCAATAAAATGCCAGAAAATGCAGAGTGACAGGCGTTTGGGCTTCAGGAATGATCCCCTGTTCAGCCTTGACGCGTGCAGTACTCTGAACGTAAACGCAGTAAGGAGGTAACGATGACGCTGGCACTTTTTCCTTCTCTGCCCGAGTTGACGCTGAATGCCGTCAACACCGTAGGCACGTGGCTTGCGCAGGACGATCGCCGCAGTCAGCCTGTTGATGCCGTGATCCTGGCAGGGAATGCGATCATCCCTACAATCGATGCCGCCTGTAAGATAGCGGCCGAACAGGCTGTCCCGCTGCTGATAAGCGGCGGTATCGGGCACTCCACTACCTTCCTTTATGCCGCCGTCGCGCAACACCCGCGCTATAACGCGCTGCCCACCACAGGACGGTCCGAGGCGGCAATCCTCGCCGATATCGCACGTGAGTTCTGGAATATTCCGGCAGACAAAATTCTGATAGACGATCAGTCAACGAACTGCGGCGAGAACGCCCGGTTTAGCTGGCACATGATGAAGCAAAAGGGTCTGAACGCCGGGCGCGTCCTCGTGGTTCAGGACCCGACAATGCAGCGCCGCACGATGGCGACCTTCGCCCGCGAGTGCCGGGATGAAGCCGTTTCACCGGAATGGATTAGTCATCCCGGCGTGACGCCTGTGCTGCAAAACAGTGAAGACGGGCTGGCGTTTACCGGCAATAGCGAAGGGCTCTGGCCGGTAGAACGTTATTTGTCATTGCTGCTGGGAGAACTGCCGCGTCTGCGGGACGACGCGAACGGCTACGGCCCGGTGGGACGAGACTTTATTGCGCACGTGACGTTTCCTGAGGAGGTTGACGCGGCATGGCGCATCTTACGAAATGACGCCACGTTGACTGATGCCCTCGCGAGCCGCTCATTGATGTGAGTAATGGCGCAAAAATACCGGGCCAGCGTTAGCCGCTGACCCGGTATGAATAAAGCGTAAACGATTACAGATAAACCAGCGTCAGGGTGTTCTGGCCATCCAGTGCGGTATCGTCAGTGACGGCAAGCGTGGTGGTATCACGGATCACCAGGTTAGTGTTGAAATTAAATGTCGCGTTGGTGATGGCCAGCGGGGTTGTAGTGCCGGTCGTCGCAAAAGCGATGGTCTGGAATGCATCACTGCGAGGGATACCGGTTTTTTTCCAGCTGGTTGACGGCCAGTCGTGGTTGTTGGCGATGGAATCGACGGTTTTGCCATCCGCAGTGATATCGGTCATCCACATGCCGTAGTTACCGATTTTCACGCCGTCCGTCGTTTTGCCGACACCATAGGTATAGTATTTCACCGTCTGGTTGGCGTTCCCTGCAATATCCACCGGCAGCTGCGGATTGCTGTCGCCACGGTTATCCGTCACTGTGAAGCCCAGTTTGGTGGCCGCAGTACAGTTAATGGACACTGGGATCTGCTTCTGACCGATTATGTTATTGGTGGTTGCAGATAATTCACCGAGACGAATATAGCCGTAATCAATCACGCCGCCGTTACCTAACTCTGCCGTACATGCAGAGTTAGTGAGGGTACCCTTGACTTTCATTACGGCGGTAGAGTCAGCAAAAGCAGATGTGCTGGCGAGGGCTACAGCGGTAGCCAGAAGAATTTTTTTCATCGTTGTTCCTTAACGAGCTATTACATGGAGTTTTTAATCATCAATACCATCAGCCTGACAACAGCCATTAATGTGTCGGCTGAAAACTGGAGGCGATATAATATTTTTTGAAACATCCGCTGGATATTTATTAATTTTAAAAATAGTATGTAGAAGAACTTATTTAATTCACTGAAAAGGATGTATTGATGGTGGATATTTGGTATGTGAATATATTAGTGGGGTCAGGTAGAAACAATTAATAAATGAATATCAATAGGAAGGAATAAAAAAGGCCGGATAACTCACGTTACCCGGCATGTACAGGGTCATTAATTAAAGATACACCAGCGTCATGGTTGCCTGTCCGTCCAGGGCGGTGTCATCAGTGATGGCCAGGGTAGTGGTATCTCTGATGATCAGGTTAGTGTTGAAATTAAAGGTGGCATTGGTGATAGCCAGCGGCGTTGTGGTGCCGGTATCCGCAAAAGCGATGGTCTGGAACGCATCGCTGCGTGGAATGCCGGTTTTTTTCCAGCTGGTTGAAGCCCAGTCGTGGTTGTTCGCGATTGAATCCACGGTTTTGCCATCTGCCGCAACATCCGTCATCCACATGCCGTAGTTACCGATTTTTACTCCTTCCGTCGTGTTGCCTACACCGTAGGTATAATATTTAACCGACTGGTTAAGATTGCCTCCGATATCAACCGGAAGCTGCGCATTGCTGTCGCCGCGGTTATCCGAAATGGTAAAGCCCACTTTGGTGGCTGCAGAACAGGTAATGGTCACCGGGATCTGCTTTTGCCCAAGTTTGTTATTCGATGTCGCGGATAATTCGCCGAGACGAATATAGCCGTAATCGATAACGCCGCCGTTCCCCATCTCTGCCGTACAGGCTGAGTTGGTCAATGTTCCATGCACTTTAAGAACAGCAGTGGGTTCAGCAAAAGCAGATGCGCTGGCGAGTGCTACCAGGGTAGCCAGAATGACTTTTTTCATCGTTGTTCCTTAACGAGTTTGATTCAAATATTAAATGTTTAATGGCAATAAGCCGTAAAAGATTGTCAAACAGGGCGCTGATAATCTGAAACGCATAATAGGGCGGAATGTGATGGTTGAAAATTTATATAATTTAAAGGCATCTTTAAGATTATTTTAAGGAAGATCTTAATATTTTAAGGAAATAATCAGAAATGTATTTTCGTTGCAAATACTACTGCGCAAAAAACAGGCGGATGACGAACGCCATCCGCACAAGCACTACAGGCTGGCGTATTTATCCAGCGTTCTGACCAGCTGCGTCACGAAGCCATACTCGTTGTCGTACCAGGCAACGGCCTTCACCAGCTGCAGCTCGCCAGCTTCGCTGACCTCCGTCTGCGTGGCGTCAAACACCGAACCATAATGCGAGCCAATAACATCCGACGACACGATCTCCTCATCGGTATACCCAAAGGATTTATTGCCCTGGGTCGCTTTTTTCAACGCGGCATTGATCTCCTCAACGGTCACTTTCTTGCCGAGAATCGCCACCAGCTCGGTCACCGAACCAGTTTTCACCGGCACGCGCTGCGCGTGGCCTTTCAGCTTGCCGCTGAGGGCCGGGATCACCAGGCCAATGGCTTTTGCGGCACCCGTGGTGTGGGGAATGATGTTCTCTGCCGCCGCGCGCGAGGCACGAAGATCTTTCCCGCGAGGCCCATCCACCAGCGCCTGCGTACCGGTGTAGGCGTGAATGGTGGTCATGGTACCGACTTTAATTTCAAAGGCGTCGTGCAGGGCTTTTGCCAGCGGGGCGAGGCAGTTGGTGGTGCAGGAGGCGACGGAGATGATGGTGTCACTGGCGTCAATGGTGTCGTCGTTCACGTTAAACACAATGGTTTTCATCTCACCCGCAGGCGCGGAGATCAGCACTTTTTTGGCACCCGCGTCCAGATGCGCTCTGGATTTCTCTTCAGAGGTATAAAAACCGGTGCATTCAACGACGATATCCACGCCTGCGGTTTTCCACGGAATATGTTTGGCCTCTTTTTCGGCGTATACCGCGATCGTTTTGCCATCCACAATCAGCGCGTCTTCGGTGAAATCCACGCTCCACGGGAAGCCACCGTAGTTTGAGTCATGCCTGAGCAGATAGGCCAGCACTTTGGGCGAGGTGAGGTCGTTGATGGCGACGACGGTATTGCTGTCCTGGGTTTCAAGAAGGCGACGAAGCACAAGGCGTCCGATGCGTCCAAATCCGTTAATGCCAATTTTACTCATGGTGTTCTCCTGTAAACGTGTCGATGCGACAGTTTGAACTCATCCAGGCTTAGACCATGACGGGCAGGGCGGCAATTGAAGATGCTTCATGCGGGGGGGAAGTATTTGAAAAACCATACAGAAAAGTTAATGAATTTTTAAGGAAAGGGGATTATGTTGGCGCGATAACTGTTTCTAATCGGAAAATGACATGCGCACTAAATATACAAGCCTGCAAATCGGCATCCACTGGCTGGTGTTTCTGTTAATCATCGTCGCCTACTGCGCCATGGAGTTCAAAGGCTTCTTCCCGCGCACCGCCCGTCCGACGATCAATATGATCCACGTCTCCTGCGGTATCAGTATCCTGGTGCTGATGGTGACGCGTCTGCTGGTTCGTCTGAAATTCCGCGCGCCGCCGATTCAACCGAAGCCTAAAGCCATGGTAACGGGTATGTCGCATCTGGGGCATCTGGTGGTGTATCTGCTGTTTATTGCGCTGCCGCTGATTGGCATTGTGATGATGTACAACCGGGGCAGCGACTGGTTTGCTTTTGGCCTGGTGATGCCGCATGCGGCGGAGTCCAATTTTGACCTGGTGGATACGCTAAAAGAGTGGCATGAAACGCTGGCGAACCTGGGCTATTTTGTGATTGGCCTGCACGCGGCGGCGGCGCTGATGCATCACTACTTCTGGAAAGATAATACCCTCCTGCGCATGATGCCGAAAAAGCGTCAGTAGTCTTTAACTTTTGCCGGATGGCGCAGCAGAGCCGTTTGTAGGCCGGGTAAGCGCAGCACCACCCGGCTTGTTTTTTAACGCACCAGAGCACGCTCTTCAGCCGTTAACGCCAGCGTCTGCGTTGTCCCGGTCTCCGACGATTTCACCGCAGCTTCCAGCACGGCCATCACCGCTAATGCCCCAACAGGGTGGACAGGATTCGTGATTTCCCCACGTAACGCATCACGCACGTTGAAGTAATACTGGCGCTGATCCCCTTTCGGCGTGGTAATCGTCTGCGGCTCGCCGTCAGCCCCATAGAACACCATACTGTCGCTGTCTTCGCCCCAGGCTTCACTGCCGGGAATGACGCCTGAGAGCAGCTGCGCTTCCTGCTGATCGATTCTGGCCTTCACCACGCTGCCCTTGTCCCCGTGGACGGTAAAGCGTGCGGTACCGCCAGCCACCAGCATGCTCGCGTGAAGAATAACCTTGTGCTCCGGGTAGTTTAAGACCACGTGCGCCCAGTCGTTAATTTCCGCGCCGTCGCGCAGCGTTGCAATATTCCCCTGCACCGACTGCGGCAGGCCAAAGAGCTGCAGCGTCTGGTCGATCAGGTGAGGGCCGAGGTCAAACCACAGGCCGCTCCCCGGAACGTTCTGCTCGCGCCAGCGCACGCGCACTTCCGGGCGGAAGCGGTCAATATGCGACTCCAGGTGTTTAATCTTGCCGATCGTGCCTTGCTCGATTATCTGCTTAATGCCGAGGAAATCGCTGTCCCAGCGGCGGTTGTGGAAGACGGAAAGAAGAAGCTGCTTTTCTTCCGCCAGCGCGATCAGGTCGCGGGCTTCCTGCATGTCGAGGGTAAAAGGCTTATCCACGACCACGTGTTTACCTGAGTTAAGAGCAAGCGTCGCCAGCGGGGCGTGCGTGGCGTTGGGGGAGGCGATCACCACCAGATCGATATCAGGATGCTGAATGGCCTCTTTCGGGGTCGCCACCACCTGTACGTCAGGCAGGTCGCGTTTAACCTTCTCTTCATCCCGGGAAGAGACGACGGCCAGCTTAAGTCCGTCCACGGACTGGAGCAGCGGAGCATGGAAGGTTTTACCCACAAATCCATACCCGATCAGCGCAACGTTGATTGTTTGAACTTTACTCATGACCTTCTCCACGTTATTGCGCGCATACCGTGACCTGCAATGCGCTATGGTCCCCAAGCTCGGGCCAGGGACGATCTAAAAAGAGTTGATGAAGGGTGGATAACCCGGAAACCAGATAAGGTTCGCAGCGGTTGACCTTCAGATGGTCGGCGACAATCCAGCGCTCACGGCTGGCAGCGAGCATTGCGCGTTTAACCTCGGCGTCCGCTTCTTTACCGGCACTCAAACCGAGCTCGGCATGAATGGCGCACGCCCCGAGAATAGCGATATCTGCCCGATACCGGGACAGCAGCGACAGGGTGGCGCTTCCGGCAAACAGGCGCTGCTTTTGGTCCCATTTCCCGCCGAGCAGGATCAGCTCAATATCTTCCCGGTCGCTAAAATGCTGGGCGATATCCAGGGAAGGGGTAATGACGGTAAGCGGCCCCTTAAGAAAGGTGGCGACCGCCATCACCGTGCTTCCGGCATCCAGAAACAGGGTAGAGCCCGGTGGAACCTGCTGCGCGACCTGTTTTCCTAAACGCTGTTTGGCATCCGGCAGCAGCGTATTGCGGCCCTGACGATTCATGGCGGAGAGGTTGAGTGCGATGGCCCCGCCGTGGTTCTTCTGTGCCAGGCCCTGGTTTTCCAGGTCGGTGAGATCCCGACGGATGGTATCCGCTGAAACCTGTAGCTTTTCTGCCAGTTCGGTGATGCTGGCCTGACCTTGCTCGCTGAGGATGTCAAGGACGTAGCGTTGACGTGCGGTTTTGTGCATGGGGCTGTAATCCTGCAAAATGTCGCAATAGTTTGCATAATACAGCATTTGGCCGCAGAAGGAAGCACAACACGACGTCAGAACAGGGCGTGCAGGGGAAATGTCCACTGAGTGATTATTGAAATTATATTGATCAAATATAATTAATGCGTTTTGGAATGTTAACCACGATGTTATTGTTATGTTTTTTTAAACTATTCGGGCTATATAACCATTATATCCACTAATTTTAGCATGTAATACCATGGTGAAATTTACTTTCGAATTTAAATTTTGCATTTTGTTTGTTTCGTGGGATTTAATGTCGTAAATGTGAGGCTAATTACGTAAGTTGACAGTTCTTTGAAAATCTTTGTGTCTGACCCGCATTGAAATTAACACAAATATGTACACCTGCCGATTTTGAAATTTAATTTAAATAACAATGACTTTATTTATTTTATTTGAAATGCATCTTAAGTGGATTTGTTCAGAAACCGCAGGATTTTTCTTATTTGTAACACCACATTAACATTGTGGGTGTAGTTGCCTATACCACATTTTGTTATGCTGCAAACCAGTTTAAAAAGTAAGTCAATTCCTAAATTCATATAGGGCTTCAGCTGATTCTCATTTCCTGTGGAAATGGGCAGGGGGAGCTTATATCTGAAATTCGACGCGGGAGATAAAAAAGATATTTGTCTGATTATCTGTACCTCTTTTGGGTAACGTGTTTGAGCATCACTCAGAGTAAAGAGATAAAATGACTATATTGCGACATTATATGTTGATCAGATTTCCGACTGCACTGGCGTTAATTTCTCTGGCGATGAATATGGCTACCGCCAATATCGGTCAGTCTGGCTTTGCTCCGGTTTCCTCGATTACGTTAAAGGAAAGTATTCTTTTCGCCATCGATCGCGACCCGTCTGTGAGTCAACAGGCTGCCCGGCTGGGAATAGGTCAGGCACAAATAGATGAAGCACGCAGTGGCTGGATGCCGCAAATATCCTTAAACGGCAGTACGGGCCACAGTCAGACAACAGATTCCAGCGGATCGCTGCGAAATTCAGCGGCCTGGGGGTTGAGCCTGACGCAGCTGGTCTACGATTTTGGCAAGACCAACAACAGCATTAGCCAGTCTACGGCTCAGCGTGATAGCTACCGTTTCCAGCTAATGAGCACGCTCTCTGATGTGGCGGAGAAAACGGCCCTCAGCTACGTGGAAGTGAAACGCTATAGCGATCTGCTACAGGCGGCGAAAGAGAACGTTCAGGCGCTGAAAGACGTTGAGCAGCTGGCCACGCTCCGCGCGGATGCAGGCGTGAGCTCCACCTCTGATGAGCTCCAGACCCGCACGCGTATCGCTGGAATGCAGGCAACGGTCGCGCAATATAACGCCGCACTCAACAGCGCCCGCGCCAGGCTTGCGGTGTTGACCGGTATGCAGGCTGACAGGTACGCCCCGGTGCCGGAGACGCTTGCCGTCGAACAAGATTCGCTCAATCGCATCGATTATGCCGCGATTCCGGCGGTGATGGCGGCGCAGAACATGGAGCGCTCGGCGCAGTATGGTGTGGAAACGGCCAAATCTCAGCACTGGCCGACGCTAAGCCTGAAAGGGGGACGTACCCGCTATGAGTCGGACAACCGGTCATACTGGGACGACCAGATACAGCTCAATATTGACGCGCCGCTGTATCAGGGAGGCGCGGTGTCCGCGCGCGTGCGGCAGGCCGAAGGGGCGCGGGCCATGGCATCATCTCAGGTCGACCAGGCGCGATTTGATGTTTTGCAAAAAGCCTCCGTTGCGCAGGCCGACTGGGTGGGCGCGCGCGGGAGAATGGAAGCCGGCACGTTACAGCTTGAAAATGCGTTACGCGCCCGCGCTGTCTATAAAAAAGAATATACCCTGAGCAAGCGGAGCATTAACGATCTGCTCAGCGTTGAGCAGGATGTATGGCAAGCCACCTCAGCGAAAATAATGGCTGAATATGATGGCTGGAGCTCGGCGATTAATTACGCATCTGCGATAGATAATCTTATGCCGCTTATTGGAATTGAAAAAAGCGCCGCCGAGAAATTGCCCGATTTGAGTTAAAAAAAGACGCGCCTTTCTGCGCGAAATAAGTCTGATAATAATGGGTGATTTTCCCAGGGATAGCTACATCCATCTTGTGGACATATCCACAGGGATCCGTGCACCTGCAAGGAGAGAAATATGAGTAACGTAAAAGTTGTTGATGTCATCATTCGCAAAACGGCGGAGAAAACGAAATTAACCGGCGAGGGAAATCTGTCGGTATCTATTTCCTCCCCGAGCGTGATTGAAATCCAGGGTTCGGCTCAGGATGTTGCGCGCTATGTCCGCCAGGGGAAAGACCTCCTCATTTATATGAAAGATGGCAGCGTAATTCGCTGCAATAACTATTTTGTTGAAGATCCTGAAACGCATAATCAGTCGGAGCTGGTGTTCAACGATCGTCAGGAACTGACGCATATTTCTTTTGCCGATGCCGGGGAAGCGTCAGGCGCTGCGGTGACCGAGCTCACCGCACAGGCCACACCGATTAGCAGCATTGAACCTTTTCTCGAGCAGGGAAGTGTCTTAAGCGACGCGCCGTGGGGCTGGATTGCGGGCGCTGCGTTAGGCGGCGGTGCCATCGGGGCACTGCTGGCACATGGTGGTGATGGCGAAACTAAAACTAAAGTCATTGATAATACAAAAGAAGTCGAAAGCGCCACGCCGACGTTCCTGCTGACGGACAGTGCGGGCGACAGGCAGGGCGTGCTGAGTGCAAATGCGATCACGGACGATAACACCCCGACCTTTAGCGGAACCGGCCAGCCGGGCGCGACCATCCAGATCAAAGACAGCAGCGGAAGCACCATCGCCAGCGCGATGGTCGGTAAAGACGGCGCCTGGACGGTAAAATTACCGACCCAGACGGACGGAGAGCATACCTGGTCCGTTGTGCAGATCGACGGCAGTAAAACGACCTCTGCAGGCAGCATCACCGTGACGGTCTCGACCGCTGAAGCCGCCATTACGCTGGCAACCACGGCGGGCGATAACGTGCTTAACGCCAGCGAGCAATCCGCGGGCTTTACGCTCTCCGGCGCCAGCAAAAACCTGGCGCAGGGCACTGAACTGACCGTCACCCTGAATGGCAAATCCTATACGGCTGAAGTGGGTGCAAACGGTGCATGGAGCGT
Source organism: Enterobacter genomosp. O (assembly GCF_001022965.1). Taxonomy (GTDB): domain Bacteria; phylum Pseudomonadota; class Gammaproteobacteria; order Enterobacterales; family Enterobacteriaceae; genus Enterobacter; species Enterobacter cloacae_L. The sequence continues at coordinate 522,736 of NZ_LECZ01000027.1, read as the reverse complement.
AAAAGTGCCTGCGGCAGACGCGCAGGCGCTGGGAGACGGCACCTGGACGGTGAACGTCAGCGGCAAAGACGCGGCGGGGAACACCGTGAGCGGCAGCCAGACGATTGGCGTTGATACCGTTGCGCCTGCGCTCTCCGTGAACGCAATCGCGCAGGACAATATCATTAACGCCGCTGAACATAATCAGCCGCTGACGATTAGCGGTAAAACCGATGCGGAAGCGGGCCAGATTGTTACGGTCACGCTGAACGGTAAAAATCACACGGCTACCGTGGGCAGCGACGGCACCTGGTCCGTCACGCTTCCTGCCGGTGAAGTGCAGGCGATGGCTAACGGCGGGTACACCCTGACGGTCAACGTCAGCGACAAAGCGGGTAACGGTTCTTCCACCACCGCCGATTTCACGGTTGATACCGCCCCTCCCGTTGTGACGATCAACACCGTCGCGGGTGACGACATTCTGAACACCAGCGAGCAGGGCCAGGCGCAGATCGTTTCCGGGAAGGCGAGCGGCGCGGCGGCAGGCGACGTGGTGACCGTGACCGTTGGCGGACAGACCTTCACCGGTGTGGTGCTTGCCGACGGCAGCTGGAGCGTCGGCGTTCCTGCCTCCGTCATCGGCGCGCTCGGTGAGGGCAGCCACACGATTTCTGTCTCCGTCACTGATGCCGCGGGCAACACCGGCAGCGCGACGCACGGCGTGACGCTGAGCGGCAACCCGCCGGAATTCACGATTGACGCCATCAGCCAGGATAACGTCCTGAACGCGCAGGAGGCCATGCAGCCCCTGAGCCTGAGCGGCACCAGCAACCTGCCGAACGGCAGCGCCGTCACCGTCACGTTAAACAACGTTAACTATCAGGCCACGGTTGAAAACGGTATCTGGACGGTTCAGGTGCCGGTTTCTGACGTGCTGAATCTGGCGAACACCCTTTATACCGTGAGCGTCAGCGGCACCGACAGCGTGGGTAACAGCGGTTCTGCCGAAGCGAATCTGCTGGTGGACACCGTGCTGCCGCAGGTCATTATCAATACGTTTGCGGGCGACAACCTGGTCAATAACGCCGAAGCGGGCGTCGATCAAACCCTCAGCGGTCGTGTTACCGGTGCGGCGGCGGGCGATACCGTATCGATTAGCGTAGGCGGCAGGAGCTACACTGCGACGGTTGGCAGCGATCTGACATGGAGCGTGAAAATCCCGTCAGCGGATCTTCAGGCGTTCGGCGACGGCGATTTGACCTTCAGCGCCTCCGTCACCAACGCGCACGGCAATACCGGCACCGGTGAGCGTGATATCAATATCAACGCGGAGCTGCCGGGCCTGCGCGTCAACACCATTTCCGGCGATGACGTGATCAACGCCATTGAACAGCAGCAGGATCTGAGCGTCACCGGCTCCAGTACCCATCTGGCCGCGGGGACGCAGATTGTCGTCACCATTAACAACGTTGAATACGTTACCGCGGTTAACGCCAGCGGCAACTGGCAGATCGGCGTTCCGGCGGCGGACCTGCAGGCCTGGACGGCGGGCGGCATGACGGTTAGCGTCAGCGCGGTAGATGCCTGGGGCAATACCGTTGCGGCTGAACACCCGATTGAACTCGATCTGAACGCCGTGGCGGTCACCATTGATACCGTTTCCGGCGACGACCTGCTGAATGCGGCTGAAAAAGGGAGTGATTTAACCCTTTCCGGACAGACGCAGGGCGTAGAAGCGGGGCAGACCGTGGTGGTGAAATTCGCCGACCAGACCTTTACCGCGCAGGTGCAGCAGGACGGTTCCTGGAGCCTGACCGTACCCGCCAGCGCCATGGAAACTCTGATCGACGGGCGCGCGCAGGTGAGCGTCAGCGTCACTAACGTCAGCGGCAACAGCGCCGATGCGTCGCGCGTGGTTACGGTCGATACGCTGCCTCCGGCGATTACGCTCGATAACCTGACCGACGACAACATCATCAATGCGGCTGAAGCGCAGCAGGATTTAGCCTTAAGCGGTACCAGCACTGCGGAAGCAGGACAGACGGTGACCGTGACGCTGAACGGCAAAACGTACCAGACCACGGTTCAGGCGGACGGTACGTGGCAGTTGAGCGTGCCTGCGGCTGACGTGGGTGCCCTGACGGATGGCATCGTTACCATGACCGCAACCGTGAGCGACGTGGCGGGCAACAGCAGCAGCGCCGATCGCGTGGGACTGGTGGACGCCACCGTACCGCAGGTGACCATTAACGATTTCGTCACCGACACCAATACCGTTAACCAGCTCGCCCATTCGCAGGCGCAGATCCTGAGCGGCTCCGTTACCGGTGCGGCAGCGGGCGATCGGGTGACCATCACCATTAACAGCGTCGATTACACCACCGTGGTGGATGCGGCGGGGAACTGGAGCCTTGGCCTGCCGGCGTCTGTCGTGCAGGGTCTGGCAGACGGCACCTGGACCATCGACGTCTCCGTGACCGACCGGTCCGGCAACACCGGAAGCAGTTCCCTGGATGTGGTGGTGAATACCGTGACGCCTGTTATCGCCATCAGCACGCTGGCGGCGGACGACGTGATTAACGCGACCGAGAAGGGTGAAGATCTGCTGCTCTCCGGCACCAGCAATCAGCCGGAAGGAACACGCGTCACCGTTAACCTGAACGGCATCAACTACACCGCCACTACCGACGCCAGCGGTAACTGGAGCGTGACCGTCCCGGCCTCGGCCGTAAGCGCGCTGGGAGAAGCCCACTACACCGTGACGGCGAGCGTTACAGATAACGTAGGCAACAGCGCCTCAACCTCACATGATGTGCTGGTGGACAGTTCGCTGCCGGTGGTGACGATTAATACGCTGGCGGGCGACAATATCGTCAACGCGGCGGAAGTGGCCGCAGGGCAAACCCTGACCGGTAAGGTGGCGAACGCAGCGCCAGGTGACACTGTCACTATTGCCCTTGGCGGTCAGACCTACACCGCTACCGTGCAGGACGATCTGACCTGGAGCCTGCCGTTAAGCGAGAGCCAGCTTACCGCACTCGGCAACGGCGACCTGACCGTATCCGCCAGCGTGGCCAACGCGCACGGCAATACCGGCTCGTCTTCTCTCGACTTCACCATTGACGCCCAGCTTCCGGGCCTGCGCATCGATACCGTGGCGGGCGACGACGTGATTAACGTCATCGAGCACGGTCAAAACCTGATCGTGTCCGGCACCAGCACCGATCTGGCGGCGGGCAGCACCGTCACCGTGACTATTAACGGCAAGGATTATTCTGCCTCGGTACTGGCGGACGGCACCTGGCAGGCGGCCGTGCCTGCGGCGGACGTGTCGCAGTGGGCCGACGGCTCGCTGAACATCAGCGCCAGCGCGCATGATGCCTCCGGCAACCCGGTGGCTATTGGTACCGTCGTGGATGTCGATCTCGCGCCTGTCGCTATCAGCATCAGCAGCGTGACCGACGATAACGTGCTCAACGCGGTGGAAAAAGGCCAGGACCTGGTGCTTTCCGGCACCACGTCCAACGTTGAAGCAGGTCAGACCGTGACTATCACCTTCGCGGGTAAAACCTACACCACCACGGTAGACGCCAACGGCGACTGGACCTGCACCGTTCCGGCAGCCGATTTAAGCGGCCTGAAGGACGGCGATGCCAGCGTGCAGGCCAGCGTCACCAACGTGAACGGCAACGCGGCGTCTTCCGCGCAGGAATTCAGCGTCGATACCTCCGCGCCGACGGTGACCATCAACACCATCAGCCATGACAATATGCTGAACGCGGCAGAGGCGGCGCAGGATCTGACCCTGAGCGGGACGTCTACCGCCGAAGCGGGCCAGACGGTCACCGTGACCTTCAACGGCAATCAGTACACCGCGCAGGTGCAGGCGGACGGCAGCTGGACGCTCGACGTTCCTGCGGCAGACATGGCGGGCATTGTGGACGGTAATGCCTCCGTGACGGCAACGGTTGCCGATAAAGCGGGCAACCCGGCCAGCGCGGGCTCCTCGGTGCTGGTCGACACCACCGTACCGCAGATTTCATTCAACATCGTTGCGGGCGACGACGTCGTGAATATTGCCGAGCACGGCCAGGCGCTGATCGTCTCCGGTAAGGTCACGGGCGCGCAGGCGGGCGACGTGATTACCCTGACCCTGAACGGTAAAGACTACACCGCCATGCTGGATGCGTCCGGCAGCTGGAGCGTGGGCGTGCCGGCGACGGACGTGGGCGCGCTGGCAAACGGCGACCAGACGATTTCTGCGACCCTCACCGATAAAGCCGGCAACAGCACCACCGCCACGCATGAATTTGACGTCTCGCTGACCGCACCGGTGGTTGCCATCAATACCCTGGCGGTTGACGACGTGATCAATGCGACAGAGAAAGGTCAGGATCTGCTGCTCTCCGGCACCAGCAACCAGCCGGAAGGCACCACCATCACGGTGACCCTGAACGGCATTAACTACGCCGCCACCGCTGACGCCAGCGGCAGCTGGAGCGTCACCGTTCCGGCGGCAAACGTCTCTGCGCTGGGCGAAGCGAGCTATGTGGTGACGGCGAGCGTAACCGACACCGCAGGCAATAGCGCGAGCGCCGACCACAGCGTGCTGGTCGACAGCGCGCTGCCGCAGGTCACCATCAACCCTGTCGCCACGGACGATGTCATTAACGCAGCGGAAGTGGCTTCCGGGCAGACCCTGAGCGGCAAAGTGAGCGGCGCGGCGAGCGGTGACACTGTCACCATTTCAGTCGGCGGCAATACCTATACCGCGACGGTTCAGGACGATCTGAGCTGGTCGGTGAACGTGCCGTCTACGGTTTTAACCGCCATCGGGAACGGCGAACTGACGGTGTCAGCCAGCGTCACCAACGGCCACGGCAATACCGGTACCGGCGAGCGCGACATCACTATTGACGCCAACCTGCCGGGCCTGCGCGTCGATACCGTGGCGGGCGATGATGTGATCAACAGCATTGAGCACGCGCAAAACCTGATTATTACCGGCTCCAGCGACGGGCTGGCGAGCGGCTCTGTGCTGACGGTCACCGTCAACGGCAAAACCTACGCCGCAACAGTGCTGGCGGACGGCACCTGGACGGCGGCCATTCCGGCGGCAGACGTCAGCGCGCTGAATGCGGGCACGGTCACCGTGACCGTGGACGGCCAGAGCGCGGCGGGCAATCCGGTTTCCATCAGCCACGACGTGAAGGTGGATCTGGCGACCGTTGCCATCAGCATAAACGCCATCGCCACCGACGACGTGATTAACGCGGCCGAGAAAGGCACGGACCTGGTGCTGTCGGGCACAACCACCAACGTGGAAGAAAACCAGACGGTTCACATCACCTTCGGCGGCAAGTCGTACACCGCGACGGTTGATGCCAGCGGCAACTGGACGGCGACCGTACCGTCCGCCGATTTGGGCAGTCTGAAGGACGGCGATGCCAGCGTCCAGGTGAGCGTCACCAACGTGAACGGCAATGGCGCGTCTGCAGGCCGCGAGTACAGCGTGGACGCCACCGCACCGACGGTGTCTATTGAAATTGTCAGCGACAACAACATCATCAATGCGGCCGAAGCGCAGCAGGATCTGGTCGTTAACGGCGTGACCAACGCCGAAGCGGGCCAGACCGTTACCGTGACGCTGAACGGCGTGGACTACACCACCACCGTACAGGCGAACGGCAGCTGGAACGTAACCGTGCCGTCTGCGGATCTCGGTGCGATTACCGACGGCAACTACACCATCAGCGCCGCCGTGTCTGATAAGGTGGGCAACCCGGCCTCAGCGGATCGTGACGTGCTGGTCGATACCACCGTCCCGCAGCTGACCATTAACACCGTTTCCGACGACGACGTGATCAACAGCGCCGAGCATGTTCAGGCCCTGATTGTCACCGGTTCCGTGACCGGCGCGGCGGCGGGTGACGTGGTCACCGTTACCCTCAACAACAAATCGTACACCGCCACCCTGGACGCGTCCGGCAACTGGAGCGTGGGCGTGCCTGCGGCGGACGTCACCGCTCTCGCCGCCGGGGATTACACCATCACCGCGGCGCTGACCGATAAAGCGGGCAACAGCAACAGCGCCACGCATGGCGTGGAGGTGAACCTGAGCGCCCCGGTGCTGACCATCGACACCGTCTCCGGTGACGATGTGATCAACAACACCGAGAAAACCCAGGATCTGACGATCTCCGGTACGGCTTCCGGCCTGGCGGCAGGCGCGGTAGTAACCGTGATGCTGAATGGCAAAGCGTACAGCGCGATGGTCGATAGCAACGGGAAATGGACGACTACCGTTCCGGCGGATCAGGTTGGCGCGTTGGGTGAAGCGTTGTACACCGTTACCGCATCGGCAACGGACAGCGTCGGCAACAATACCAGCACGTCACACACCGTGAACGTGGAATCCGTTCTGCCGGGGGTAATCGTCAACACCATTGCAGGTGACGACGTCATTAACGCGGCGGAGCTGGCAGCCGGCCAGACTATCAGCGGTAAGGTGGTGAATGCTGAAGCGGGCAACACCGTGACCGTGACGATTGGCGGCAACAGCTACACCGCAACGGTGCAGAGCGATCTCACCTGGTCCGTTAACGTGCCGGAATCGGTGCTCACCGCGCTGGGTAACGGTGATTTGACCGTGACCGCCAGCGTCACCAACGGCGTGGGCAATACTGGAACGGGCGAGCGTGAAATCGTTATAGACGCGAACCTGCCGGGCCTGCGCGTGGATACCGTGGCGGGCGATGACGTGATCAACAGCATCGAACATGCTCAAAACCTGATCATCACCGGAACCAGCGACGGGCTGGCGGCGGGCGCGGCGCTGACCGTGACCGTAAACGGCAAAACCTATCCGGCTACCGTACTGGCAGACGGCACCTGGAGCGCCGCGATCCCGTCGGCAGACGTGAGTGCTCTCGCAGCAGGCACGGTCACCGTCACCGTTGCCGGCCAGAGCAGCGCCGGTAACCCGGTTTCCATCAGCCACGATGTGACTGTCGATCTGGCGAACGTCGCCATCAGCATTGACGCCATTGCATCAGACGACGTGATCAACGCGGCCGAGAAGGGCGCGGATCTGGTGCTCTCCGGCACCACCTCGAACGTGGAAGCAAACCAGACCGTCACCATCACCTTCGGCGGCAAGAGCTACACCGCCACAGTCGATGCCGACGGTAAATGGACCGCCACGGTACCGTCCGCCGATCTCGCGGGCCTGAAAGACGGCGACGCCAGCGTGCAGGTGAGCGTCACCAACGTCAACGGCAACAGCGCGTCCGCAGGCCGCGAGTACAGCGTGGATGCAACCGCGCCGTCCGTAACCATCAATACCCTGGCAAACGACGATATTCTGAACGCCACCGAAGCGCAGTCTGACCTGACCGTCTCCGGCACCAGTACAGCCGAAGCGGGCCAGACCGTGACCGTCTCTCTGAACGGCAAAGACTACACCGCTGCGGTGAGCGCCGACGGTAGCTGGACGCTGAACGTTCCGGCGGCCGATCTTGCGGGTCTGACCGACGGCAGCGTGACCGTCACCGCATCGGTAAGCGACAAAGCGGGTAACCCGGCGTCCGTTGACCACAACCTGACGGTAGATATCACCGTGCCTGCGGTGACCATCAACACCGTGGCGGGCGATGACGTGATTAACGTGGCGGAACACGCTCAGGCGCACATCATCAGCGGTACCGCCACCGGCGCGGCCGCGGGGGATAAGGTCACCGTCACGATTGGCGGCCAGACTTACACCACCGTGCTGGACGCGGCGGGCAACTGGAGCGTGGGCGTACCGGCGAGCGTGATTTCCGGCCTCAGCGACGGCACCGTGACCGTCACGGCGTCGGTCACCGACGCGGCGGGCAATACCGGCACCGGCACGCATAACGTGACCGTCGACACCGGCCTGCCATCGGTCAACTTCAACGCCATCAGCGATGACAACGTCCTGAACGCGGTTGAAAAGGGTCAGGATCTGAGCGTCAGCGGCATCAGCGCCAACCTCGCGGAAGGCACCGTGGTGACCGTGACCCTGAATGGTAAAAACTACACGGCTACCACGGCGGCAGACGGTACCTGGAGCCTGACGGTTCCGGCGGCGGATCTGGCCGGGCTGGGTCAGGCTAACTACACCCTTAACGCGACCGCCACCAACGGCGTGGGCAACAGCGTGAGCAACAGCGCGAACCTGCTGGTGGACACCGCGCTGCCTGCCGTCACCATCAATACAGTGGCGGGCGATAACGTCATTAACGCTGCGGAAGTGGCGGCGGGCCAGACCATCAGCGGTACCGTGGCGAATGCGGAAGCGGGCAACACCGTGACCGTCACCCTTGGCGGCAACAGCTACACCGCAACGGTGCAAAGCGATCTGAGCTGGTCCGTGAACGTGCCGTCTGACGTGCTGACCGCGCTGGGCAACGGCAGCCTGAGCGTGACGGCGACCGTGACCAACGGCCACGGAAATACCGGCACCGGCGAGCGCGAAATCGCTATCGACGCTAACCTGCCGGGCCTGCGCGTGGACACCGTTGCGGGTGACGACGTGATCAACACCATTGAGCACGGACAGAACCTGATCGTGAACGGATCCAGTGACGGCCTGAGCGCAGGTACCGCGCTGACCGTCACCGTCAACGGTAAAGACTATGCGGCCACGGTGCTGGCGGACGGCACCTGGCGTGCGGCGATCCCGTCCACCGACGTGAGCGCGTGGCCGGAAGGCACCGTCAAAATCAGCGTTACCGGCGACAGTTCAGCGGGTAACCCGATTACCATCAGCCACGATGTGACGGTGGATCTGGCGACCGTTGCCATCAGCATCAACGCCATCGCCACCGACGACGTGATTAACGCGACGGAGAAGGGCGCGGATCTGGTGCTGTCCGGTGCGACCACTAACGTGGAAGCCGGGCAAACCGTGACCATCAGCCTGAACGGCAAAATCTATACCGCGACAGTAGACGACAGCGGTAACTGGACCTGTACCGTACCGTCTGCGGATCTGGCACACCTCAAGGATGGCGACGCCAGCGTGCAGGTGAGCGTCACCAACGTGAACGGCAACAGCGCGTCGGCGGGCCGCGAGTACAGCGTGGATGCGACCGCGCCGTCCGTGACCATTAATACCCTGGCGACCGACGACATTCTGAACGCCACTGAAGCGCAGTCTGACCTGGCGATCTCCGGCACCAGCACCGCCGAGGCGGGACAGACCGTGACCGTGTCGCTGAACGGCAAGGACTACACCGCAACGGTCAGCGCAGACGGCACCTGGACGCTGAGCGTTCCGTCCGCCGATCTGGGCGCACTCGCTGGCGGCAGCGTGACCGTCACTGCAAGCGTGAGCGACAAAGCCGGTAACCTGGCGTCCGTTGACCACAACCTGACGGTGGACGTGACCGTGCCTGCGGTTACCATCAACACCGTAGCGGGCGATGACGTGATTAACATCACTGAGCACGCTCAGGCGCACATCATCAGCGGCAACGCTACCGGCGCGGCAGCGGGCGATAAGGTCACCGTCACCATTGGCGGCCAGACTTACGTCACCGTGCTGGACGCGGCGGGTAACTGGAGCGTGGGCGTACCGGCGAGCGTGATTTCCGGCCTCAGCGACGGCACCGTGACCGTCACGGCGTCAGTGACCGACGCGGCGGGCAATACCGGTACCGGCAGCCATAACGTGACCGTCGATACCGGCCTTCCATCGGTGGCGTTCAACGCCATCAGCGGAGATAACTTACTGAACGCGGTGGAGAAAGGTCAGGACCTGAGCGTGAGCGGCACCAGCGCCAACCTGGCGGAAGGCACCGTGGTGACCGTGACCCTCAACGGTAAAAACTACGCGGCCACGACGGCGGCGGACGGTACCTGGAACCTGACCGTTCCGGCAGCGGATCTCGCGGGTCTGGGCGAAGCGAACTATACCCTGAGCGCAGCCGCGACCAACGGCGTGGGCAACAGCGTGAATAACACCGCGAACCTGCTGGTGGACACCGCGCTGCCGACCGTCACCATCAACACCGTGGCGGGTGACAACGTCATCAACGCGGCGGAAGTGGCCGCGGGTCAGACCATCAGCGGTAAGGTAGCGAACGCGGAAGCGGGCAACACGGTAACCGTGACTATCGGCGGCAACAGCTACACCGCAACGGTGCAGAGCGATCTCACCTGGTCCGTGAACGTGCCGCAATCCGTCCTGACGGCGCTGGGCAACGGCGACCTGACGGTGTCGGCGACGGTGACCAACGGCCACGGCAATACGGGAACGGGCGAGCGCGAAATCGCTATAGACGCCAGCCTGCCGGGCCTGCGTATTGAAACCGTGGCGGGCGATGACGTGATTAACAGCATCGAGCATGGCCAGAACCTGATCGTCACCGGTTCCAGCGACGGGCTGGCGGTGGGCACCACGCTTACCGTAACCGTGAATGGCAAAACCTATGCGGCCTCCGTGCTGGCAGACGGCACATGGAGCGCGGCGATCCCGGCGGCAGACGTCGGGGCCCTGGCAGCGGGCACGGTGACCGTCACCGTTGCAGGCCAGAGCAGCGCGGGCAATCCGGTGACCATCAGCCATGACGTGACTGTCGATCTGTCAGCAGTGGCTATCAGCATCGATGCGATTGCCACAGACGACGTGATTAACGCGGCGGAGAAAGGTGCGGATCTGGTGCTGTCCGGCAGCACCTCAAACGTGGAGGAAAACCAGACCGTCACCATTACCTTTGCCGGCAAGTCATACACTGCGAAAGTGGATGCTGACGGTAACTGGACGGCCACCGTGCCGTCTGCGGATCTGACGGGCCTGAAGGACGGCGACGCCAGCGTGCAGGCGAGCGTGACCAACGTCAACGGCAACAGCGCGTCCGCAGGCCGCGAGTACAGCGTGGACGCCACCGCGCCAGCCGTGACCATTGATACGGTCGCAGGCGACAACGTGATCAATGCCAGCGAGGCGTCCGCAGGCGTGGCCCTCTCCGGCACCACCACGGCAGAAGTCGGGCAGACGGTGACCGTGACGCTCGGCGGTAAGAGCTATACCGCCCAGGTACAGCAGGGCGGCGTCTGGAGCGTCAATGTTCCTGGTACCGATCTGTCCGCCCTGGCGGACAGCGGTTACACCGTGCAGGTCAGCGTGAGCGACGCCGCAGGTAACCCGGGCAGCGCGGGTAAAGTGATTACGCTTGATACCACGCCGCCGACCGTCAGCTTTAACGTCGTGGCGGGTGATAACGTTATTAACAGCGTGGAGCACGCGCAGGCGCAGATCGTCAGCGGTACGGCAACCGGCGCGAACGTCGGCGATAAGGTGGTTATCACCATCGGATCGAACCAGTACACCACTACCGTTGACGCCAGCGGTAAGTGGAGCGTGGGCGTCCCGGCCAGCGTGATTTCTGCGCTGACCGACGGCACCGTGACCCTCAGCGCGACCATTACCGACAGCGCGGGCAACAGCAGCACCCAGACCCATGACGTGGTGGTCAACACAGCCTCCGTGGCGCTGACGGTTAACACCCTCAGCGGCGATGACGTCATTAACGCGGCAGAGGCGGGCGCCTCGCTGGTGATTAACGGCTCCAGCGCGCAGTTCGCCAGCGGCACGCAGGTTACCGTGACGCTGAACGGTAAGAGCTACACGGCTACCATTCAAAGCGACGGCTCATGGACCACAACCGTTCCTGCCGCCGATGTGGGCGCGCTGGCCGACGGTGCGAGCTATCAGGTGGCCGTTTCGGCGCAGGACAGCGCGGGCAACAGCGCCTCGGCAACGCATACCATCAGCGTGGATACCACCGCGCCGGTCGTGAGCATTGCGACGCTGTCCGGCGACGACGTGCTTAACGCGGCGGAAGCGCAGCAGCCGCTGACGGTTCACGGCTCCTCCAGCGCCGAGGTGGGCCAGACCGTCACCGTGACGCTGGGCGGCAAAACCTACACCGCAACCGTGGCAAACGACGGCACCTGGACCTTAGACGTTCCTGCCGCCGACCTGGCGGCCCTGGGTCAGGGCGCGCTGACGGTCACCGCGTCGGTGAACGACAACGCGGGTAATAACGGTCAAACCACGCACACCTTAACGGTGGATACCGTGGCGCCAACCGTCACCATCAGCACCGTGGCCGATGACGATATCGTCAACAACGCCGAGCAGCTGGCGGGCCAGACCATCAGCGGCACCACCACGGCGGAGCAGGGCCAGACGGTGACCGTCTCCTTCAACGGGCACAGCTATCAGGCGACCGTTGGTGCCGACGGTTCGTGGTCGGTCTTCGTGCCGGGCCGCGACTTCCTCGGCCTGAGCGACGGGGATTACACCATTACGGCTACGGTGAGCGATAAGGCGGGTAACCCGGGTAGCGCCACGCACGACGTGACGCTGAACGGCGACGTACCGACCATCGCCATCAACACCTTTGCGCAGGACGACATCGTTAATGCCGCCGAGCACGGCACGCCGCTGCTTGTCAGCGGTACCACCGACGCGCCTGCGGGCCAGACGGTGACCATTACGCTGAACGGTAAAACCTATACGGCGACCGTGCAGAATGACGGCAGCTGGAGCTATACGCTCGGCAGCACAGACGTGACCGCGCTGGCGGACGGCGGTTCGTACGTGATTCACGCGCAGGTCAGTAACACCATCGGCAACAGCGCCAGCGACAACCACACCGTGACCGTCGATCTGACCGCGCCGTCGATGGGGATCGGCATTGACTCGCTGCAAAACGACACCGGCCTGAGCGCGAGCGATTTCATCACCAACGACGGCCACGTTGTGGTCAACGGCTCCCTGACCGCGCAGCTCGGCAATAACGAGAAGGCGCAGATCAGCCTCGACGGCGGCACCACCTGGATTGACCTGACCGTGACCGGCACCACCTGGCGCTACACCGATGGCCGCACCCTGACAGACGGTATGTACCAGTACCAGGTGCGCGTGATCGATAACGCAGGGAACGTGGGGGCCACCGACAGCCAGGACGTGATTATCGATCTGACGAAGCCTGCGGCGGCGACCATTACCGTGGATTCCATTACGCAGGATACGGGCCTGTCCGACAGCGACTTTATCACCAGCGACAACCAGATCAGCCTGAAAGGGACGCTCGGCGCAGCGCTGGGCAGCGGCGACCACGCGCAGATCAGCCTCGACGGCGGCGTAACCTGGACCGACGTCAGCGTCAGTGGCCTGAGCTGGACGTACGTCGACGGCCGCACGCTGGCCGACGGGGATTACAACTACCAGCTGCGCGTGATTGACGACGCGGGGAACATCAGCGCCACCGCCAGCCAGGTGGTGACCATTGATACGGTTGCACCTGATGCCAGCAAAACCATCGCCATTGACAGCATCAGTGACGATACCGGCCTGAGCGGCAGCGACTTTATCACTAACGATACGTCCCTGACGCTGCACGGCTCGCTCGGCGCAACGCTGGCCGACGGGGAATACGCGCAGATCAGCATCGACGGCGGCGTGACCTGGCAGAACGTCATCGTCACCGGCAACAGCTGGTACTACGTGGACGGCCGCACGCTGGCTAACCAGACCTATGACTACTACGTTCGCGTGGTGGATGCCGCCGGTAACGTGGGGGCCAGCGCCCATCAGCAGGTGACGGTCGATACGGTCGCGCCGGATGCGGCAATTACGGTGACCGTGGATAACATCACCGTCGATACCGGCTTCGACAACAACGACTTCCTGACCAGCTCGACCTCGTACACGCTGCACGGAACGCTCGGCGCAGAACTCGGCGCGGGTGAATTCGTGCAGGTGAGCATGGACGGCGGCAGCACTTGGGTGTACGCCACCGTGAGCGGCACCCAGTGGAGCTACAGCGACACGCGTACCCTGACCGACGGCAGCCATAACTACCTGGTGCGGGTCGTCGACCAGGCGGGGAACGTCGGGGCAACTACGTCGCAGGCGGTAACGGTGGACACTCAGGCGCCGCAGTACGGCGTTACCATCGACAGCATCAGCGAGGATACCGGCCAGTCCGGCAGTGATTTCATCACCATGGACACCACGTTGACCATCAACGGTTCGCTGGGCAGCGCGCTGGCGAGCGACGAGCGCGTGCAGATCAGTCTGGACGGCGGGAATACCTGGCTCGATACCACGGTCACCAACCTGCGCTGGAGCTACACCGATACCCGCGATCTGCCTGACGGAGACTACACCTACCAGGTGCGGATTATCGACCAGGCGGGCAACGTCGGATCTACCGCGTCTCAGGTCGTCACGGTGGATACCACGCCGCCAACCACGGTCGGCAGCGTAGTGAGCTATACCGACGGCGAAGGCGAGCGTCAGGGCACCTTTGGCAGCGCGGTGGCAACGGACGATAACTCGCCGCTGATCAACGGCACGCTTAACCGCGCCCCGGACGACGGTGAAATTGTTCAGCTCTATCGTGACGGGATCCTGCTCGGTCAGGTGACCATGAACGGCAGCGCAAGCTGGTCCTTCCAGGACAACGGCCTGAGCGACGGCAACCACACCTACATCGTGCGCGTCACCGACAGGGCCGGTAACTACACGGAATCGGACGGGTTTGTGCTGAACGTCGATACCAGCATTCCGACCACCACGGCGGCGATTGCCGCGCAGACCACGTCAGACACCACGCCGATTATCAACGGCACGGTTTCTGCCGATCTGGTGAACGGCGAATACCTGGTGGTGACGGTGAACGGAAAAACCTACACCTCGCAGACGGGCGGCGCGGTGGTGGTCGACCCGGATCACAACACCTGGTATCTGCAGATCCCGGACGGCGATGCGCTGGGCGTGTCGAGCTACAGCGTCACGGCGCAGGTGAAGAGCAGCGCAGGTAATGGTAATACCACCGGCACGGCGACAGGTAGCCTGGTGATAGATACCACCTCGGTGAATACCGATTGGGCAACCACGGCAGGGAACAGCAACAACTCCACCATGACCCTCGGCATGAACAGTAGCGGTCTGTGGAATATCATTGCTAACGGCCAGTCTTACTCCAGCAGCGATAGCTCGACCTATGCCGGAAATACGCTGACCAACACCCGCGGCTACTACGTGGTGAGCCAGACCGTCGCTGACTTCGACCGTAACGGCACGCAGGATATCTTCGCGACGGAAAATACCTACGCTGGCTCTACGCAGGTGATGTGGACCTATGATGGCAGCACCTATAACGCCAGCCAGCTGGCGATGGGGACCACCATCTGGTACGGCGGCGTCATTGCCTACGATAAAACCGGGGATGGCTATCTGGATCTGGCGTACGGCGATGCCGGCATGGACTCACTGACCTATCTGGTGAACAACAACGGCGTTCTGTCGCCGGACGGCACCGGTGGCGAAGGCGGTTTCTACGGTCAGTTCGATTCCGGGCGCGAAATCTCCGGCGTCGACCTGAACAACGACGGCACGGTAGACATTGTCCAGCACACCAACCGTAGCGGCGCGTACTCGTTAACCGTGATCAACAACAACGGCAATGGCACGCTCTCTATCGGTCAGAACCTGACGAACGTGTTTGTGGCCAATGCCTCGAATACTACCACGGCGGCATCCATGACGTGGGCGGACTTCAACGGCGATGGCTACATGGATCTGTACCTGGGCAGCAGCTACAACAACAACGGCGGGGTGATCTACTACAACGACGGTACCGGAAAGCTCTCTGCCACCAAGAGCGCGGTGGAAGCCTCTAACGCCACGGCAGGGTATCTGTCGGTGGCGGTGGACTGGAACGGCGACGGGCAGATGGACATCATCAAGCTCAGCACCTACGGCGGCTCGCAGACGGCGACCCTGTTCACCAACAACGGTTACGGCTCTACCTGGACCTCAAGCCAGCTGGCTTCGGGCCTGGCGAACGTCACCGGCGTGGCGGCGGTGGACTACAACTGGGACGGCGCGCAGGATCTGCTGGTATCGCAGCAGAACGGCAAGGTGGTGCTGGTGCAAAACAGCAAAACCATTGCTGACGGCACCGCGATGCACCTGCACATTGTCGACAGCGAGGGCATCAACGCCTACTACGGCAACACGGTCAATCTGTACAACGCCGCGGGCGTACTGGTGGCGTCGCAGATCATCAACGCCCAGTCTGGTATTGGCTCGAACGATACCTCTGCGCTGGTGAGCTTCTACGGGCTGGATCCGAATGAAACCTATTCGGCTGAGATCCTGAAGATCACCAACGGCGTGTCGGATAACGTCACCTGGAGCGGTCTGGAGGCGGGCAACGGCAAAGAGGGTTACGTCCTGACGGCCGAGGCGGCCACCGGCGGCCACAGCGGGACCCTTACCGGGACAGGGTATAACGACACCTTTATCGCAGAGGACGGCACCTATACCTATAACGGCTCCGGCGGCTGGAATACCCATTCCGACTACGACACCTGGAGCAACACTGGCGGGATGGACGTGGTGGATTACCGCAATGCGACGTCCGGCATTACCGTCGATCTGCGTCTCTCAACGGCGCAGGACACCGGGTTCGGCACCACGCGTCTGTTGAACATTGAAGGCATTAACGGCTCCGACTTCGACGACGTCATTACCGGCAACAGCGGTGATAACCGGTTCGAAGGGCGCGGCGGGAATGACACCTTCAATATCGGCAGCGGCGGTCACGATACGTTGCTCTATAAGCTGATCAACGCCTCGGATGCGACGGGCGGTAACGGTCACGACGTGGTGAATGGCTTTACGGTCGGCACCTGGGAAGGGACCGCGGACACGGACCGCATTGACCTGCGCGATCTGCTTTCCGACAGCGGCTATACCGGCACGGGCTCGGCGAGCTACGTGAACGGCGTGGCCACGCTGGACAGCAGCGCGGGCAATATCACCGATTACATCCGCGTGGTGCAGAACGGCAGCAATACCGAGATTCAGGTTGACCTGGACGGTACCGGCGGCCAGTTCTCGCCAACCACCCTGGTGACGCTGAACGGCGTGCAGACGGATCTGGCGACGCTGCTGGCGAACCATCAGTTGTTAATTGCGTAAAACAACGCCGCGGGGAGCGATCCCCGCGGCCTTTTGGCGTTTCTTTTACACGAATTGCGTTAACCCGGAGATTATGAAGACACATCCACAGTACGAACCCTGGCTGCAGGGCATGCTCATCATCGCGAAGCACTATCGGCTGGACTTTTCGGCGGAGCATGTTCGGGTCACGATTAACCATGAAAGCCAGTCTCCGCGCCAGCAGGTGCTGGAGGAGATGGCGCGCCAGCTTGGGCTGGGGATGCGTGCGGTGGCGGCTGAAGCGGTATCCCTCGACCCGTGGCGCCTGCCGCTGCTGGCGGAATTCACCGGCGGCCAGATTGCGGTCATTAACCGCATGGACAGCGAAGGCAACGTCAGCCTGCAGTTCAGCGGCGACGCGGGGCTGGAGACGACGCTGACGCGTGACGAGCTCGGGCCACGGCTAAAAGGGCTGATGGTGCTGCGCCCGCTCGAATCCACGCCGGATGCCCGCGTGGATGACTACATCAAACCGTATGAGAAAAACTGGTTCTGGCAGCTGGCGCTGAAGGACTGGCGACGTTACAGCGACATTATGCTGGTGGCGCTGGTTGCCAACGTGCTGGCGCTCTCCGGCATGGTCTTCTCCATGCAGGTCTATGACAGGGTGGTCCCGTCGCAGTCGGAGGCCACGCTGTGGGTACTGTTTGGCGGCGTGATGATTGCCATTCTGTTTGAATTCATCATGCGCATGCTGCGCGTGCATATTTCCGACGTGGTGGGGAAACGCGCCGACCTGCGCATCTCCGAACGCGTTTTTGCCCACGCGCTGCGGATCAAAAACGGCGCGCGATCCAAATCAACCGGATCGTTTATCGCTCAAATTCGCGAGCTGGAGTCGGTGCGCGAGCTGATTACCTCCACCACCATTGCGGCGATTTCCGATCTGCCGTTCTTCCTGCTGTTCGTCTTTATTCTGTGGATGATTGGCGGTCCGCTGGTGCTGGTGGTCCTGCTCGCCGTACCGCTGCTGCTCATTCCCGGCCTGCTGGTGCAGCGCCCGCTGGGCAAGCTCTCCAGCGAAGGGATGCGCGAATCCGCCATTCGTAACGCTACCCTGGTGGAGGCGGTGCAGGGCATTGAAGACATCAAGCTGATGCGCGCCGAGCAGCGTTTTCAGAACCAGTGGAATAACACCAACGACGTAGCCGCCAGCGTCGGTATGAAGCAGCGCTGGCTGACGGGTCTGCTGCTGACCTGGACGCAGGAGGTGCAGTCGATAGTCTACGCGGTAGTGCTGCTGGTGGGCTGCTACCTGGTCATCAGCGGTGATATGACCACCGGGGCGCTGGTGGGGACCTCGATCCTGGCGTCGCGGACCATTGCGCCGCTGTCGCAGATTTCTGGCGTGCTCTCGCGCTGGCAGTCGGCGAAAGTAGCCCGCAAGGGGCTGGACGACCTGATGCAGCGGCCGATTGACGACCCGCAGCACGGCAAGAAGGTGCACAAGGCCCACCTGCGCGGCGACTATGCGCTCGAAGACGTCGGGTTTTACTACGACGAGGATGAGAAGCTCACCGTGCTCAACATCAGCAAGCTGCAGATCCGCGCCGGAGAGCGCGTGGCGGTGCTCGGGCGCAATGGCTCGGGGAAAAGCACGCTGTTACAGCTTCTGGCGGGCATGCAGGAGCCGCAGCAGGGCAGCATTCTGCTGGACGATATTGCCCTTAATCACCTCGACCCGGCCGACGTGCGTCGCGACATGCAGCTGCTGAGCCAGCAGGCCCGTCTGTTCTTTGGCTCCGTTCGCGACAACATTGTGATGGGCAACCCGTTAGCTACCGACGACGAGATTCATCAGGCGCTGGTCAACAGCGGCGCGCTGGAGTTTGTGCGCAAGCAGAAAATGGGGCTGAACTACATCATCAACGAGGGCGGAGCTGGCCTGTCGGGCGGCCAACGACAGGCGCTGCTGCTGGCGCGCGCGCTGATCACTTCCCCGACTATCCTGCTGCTGGACGAGCCTACCGCCTGGCTGGACGAAATGAGCGAGAAGCAGTTTATTCAGCATCTTCACAAATGGTTGGGTAAACGCCGCACGCTGGTGGTGGCGACGCATCGCCTGCCGATTCTGGACCTGGTCGACCGCATCATCGTGCTGGAAAACGGCAAGGTGGTGATGGACGGCCCGCGCGATGCGATCCTGCATCAGCACGGTATGGCGCCGCAGAAAGCCGCGCAGCGTACCGTGACCATGAAGCCGGCGGCGGTTGCAGAGGAGGGTGCGGCATGAATGATTTCTCGCGTTTCAATAGTCGTCTGAAAGAGCCACGCCTGCCGCGCTCGTCACTGGTAGCATGGTCGCTGTTCGCCCTGCTGGCGGTGTTTATTGCCTGGGCGAGCCTGTTTGACCTTGATGAAGTGACGACCGGCAGCGGCAAGGTGATCCCCTCTTCTCACGAGCAGGTGATTCAGTCCCTGGAAGGCGGCATTATTCACAGCCTGATGGTGCGCGAAGGCGATATTGTCGAACGCGGACAGCAGCTCGCGCAGCTTGACCGGACGAAAACCGAGTCAAGCGTGCTGGAGAGTGAGTCTCGTCTGAATGCCGCGATGGCTACCGCCGCGCGCCTGAAGGCCGAAGTGAACGACACGGAACTCGCGTTCCCCGACGAGCTGGATGACGACGTTGAGCTGGTCAAACAGGAAACGGCGCTTTACCAGTCCCGTCGCGAAAGCCTCGAAAAAGGGCTGGCCGGATTACGGCAGGGCGCCGAGCTGGTTCAGCGCGAGCTATCGCTCACTCGTCCGCTGGTAACGCAGGGGGCGGCGAGCAAGGTTGAGGTGTTACGTCTTGAGCGTCAAAAAAACGAGCTTGAGAATAAAATCACCGAGATGAAAAACCAGTATTACGTTCGCGCCCGTGAGGAGCTGGCGAAAGCCAATGCGGAAATTGAAGCCCAGCGTTCGGTGATGAAAGGGCGCGAAGACTCCCTGACCAGGCTGACCTTCAATGCCCCGGTGCGCGGCATCGTGAAGGATATTGACGTCACCACCGTGGGAGGCGTTATCCCGCCGAACGGCAAGCTGATGAGCCTGGTCCCGTTAGACGACCAGATGGTGGTTGAGGCGAAAATTTCGCCGCGCGACGTGGCGTTTATCCATCCAGGCCAGAAAGCGCTGGTGAAAATTACGGCCTATGACTACTCCATTTACGGTGGGCTGGAAGGAGAAGTGACCATGATTTCCCCGGACACCCTGCAGGACGAGGTGAAAAAAGATGTTTACTACTATCGCGTTTATATCCGTACCGACAGCAACCATCTGACCAATAAGCAGGGTAAAGACTTCCCCGTCTTTCCGGGCATGATTGCCACCGTTGATATAAAAACGGGCAGCAAAACGATTCTGGATTATCTGTTGAAACCGCTGAATAAGGCAAAAGAGGCGCTGCGGGAAAGATAGGAAAACGGCGTTCGGGATGCCGAACGCCTGCTGCTTATACCGTTGACGTCATGTGATGAGCATGGCGTCGCTCTTTAGGTACAACGTTAATGTAGTGCGTGACGTAGGCAAAATATAATCCGGCGTAATTTTCGACCAGTTCGATAAACGCCGGGTATATCGACATCCGACCATCACCGCGATCTTTCAGATAACCCGCCTCCTGTGCCGATTTAATAATCCGGTTGACGTGGATGCGCGAAACATAAAATTCTTTGGCGAGCGTGCTGGCTGAATAGGTAATGATTGCACCGTGAGCGGATTTGTTTTTCATGGCCTGCAGGTAAATATAGAGCATAATCATTCGCCCCCCGTCCTTATCGATAAATAATCCCACTTCAGGCAACACCTTTCTGAACGTCAACCCCCGAAAGAGATATTCAGCCGCGCGGCGGAAGAAATTATTTCTTAATGCGTCATTATCCAGCAGGTTAACATTGATATTAAATGTCGGGTAAAGAATACTCACCGGCAAAAATGCGCCGGACATATAACGCTTAAGTTCATTCAACCCTTTCTCGGTTGGCGCGATTCGGGTTTTGCGTCGGTCTTCCGTGCAGCGCCAGGTCCGGATGCGCCCGGTAGTTCTGAGTATGGTAATGATCGCAATAACGCTGTTGGGGCTGGCTATCTTATAGCGAGAACATAACTCTTTAATTTCTGAAACGGATTCGGCCTGATTCCCAAAAATAAAGCAGCACATGGAGAGAATAATATTGAATCGTGATTCCTGCAGCATTGTCTTGTAGAACAAAGGTTGTTTTTTGTAGATGGCGTCATTAATTGTGTAGTGCTCTAATATTGCCTCGCCGAATCGCGGGTTGCTCTTAATAACATCCCTTCGATGTAGCAAGGCCCTGGATGAGATATGATTATCCATAGCGTTTTTCTCGTATTTGAATGAGCCGATAGATGAAGTATCCAGTCTTCTTTTTCGGAATTTTCATTATACCCTGAGAAGGAAGTATTTACCGAGGTTATTTGAAAAGAAAAGTATATTTGCGGGCTATGTGGCATCAGGTGATAAACGCAAAGATGTTCCGCTGAGAACTGTTTCTTACCCGGCGTTGGTACGCTAAAATTAATATTCACAGCATATGCATTAAATTTTACGCATTCAAAATTAGAAATGGCGCTTTGGTGCCCAGGAGCAGGTTATGACCCACAAGGTTTCTCTCGTAAATGGGGCTTGCGATGAACAATCATTTGTCATCTCAGCCTGCGGTTTCACGTTCCAGGGATATAGTCTGATGCTTAACAAGTACGGAATACAGGCGTCGCATATTCACTTTAACGGAGACGAGGTATCGCCACAGGATGTGGAAAATATCCTTTTAAATCATAATGCTCGCATCGTGGTATTTCTTGGTAAAGGTATTATCAATCTTCTGGAGAGCCTGAAGCGGTTGGCATCCCTCCTTAATGTGCTTCCGGTTATTCGACGCGTCACGCTGTATGGTGATATACCTGACGGCTGGTTATATCGCACGCTGGGCAGTCTTTTAAATAACACCCATCAGTTATCATTAATTCGTATTGCCAGCATTTCTGACATTATAAGCTGTTTCGACACGCACCATAATGGATTTAACGATCGCTCGCGCCTATTACGCGATTACAATAAGGCTATTTCTGCGCAAGAAAATCTAAAGTGGTTAACAAGAAGAGAGATAGACGTTTTGTTGCATTTCTACCGCGGTATGTCTGTCAAACAATTATGCGACAAAATGGCGCTTTCCAATAAAACGGTATATACACATCGCAAAGAAGGTGTGCTGAAATTACATTTGATTAAACGCTGGTTGCACGATCCTCACAACTTTAAAGCGGAAGGTAGCATTAAGCGTCAGAGTCAAAATGCTGGGTTTACGGATAAAGAAGTGGAGATTTTTAAAGCATTACATAAAAAAGAGATATTTCCTGCCTATCAGATCATTACCGATCGTGATAAAAAAGGGGTAGGGTTTGAAATTCTTATTCGCTGGAATAAAAACGGTAAAATTGTCAAGCCAGCCAATTTTTTGACCGATATTTGCAATTATGAAATATGGCTAAAAATGACGGCGTTAGTCATTCATGCTGCCGTTTCTGGGATTAATAAATATAATGGGAAATATTATTTTTCGGTTAACATTCCCCCTCGGCTAGCTTCCGGGAATGCCTTACCGGATATGGCGCGTAAAGCTATCAGTATGTTGCTCAAACCACAGTGGGCCGAAAAGCTGGTCTTTGAATTTGCAGAGGATATTGACGTCACGAAGGACAAGAGGATCCCTGAAACCATGCGGCATTTACGCAATACGGGGTGTAGATTGTTTCTGGATGACTGCTTCTCTAATCACCAAACCATGTTCCCGGTGCGGCAGGTACATTTTGACGGGCTCAAACTGGACAGGGACATCGTCGAGCATTTTGTGGCAAATGACAACGACTATAATCTGATCAAAGCGATACAGATTTATAGCGATATGACCGGAACGGACTGCATTGCCGAGGGGGTAGATAGTGAGGAAAAGTTTGAAAAATTAGCTGCGATGGGGATCAAGAACTTTCAGGGCTATTATTTATCGCGAGCCGTGAAAGAGGAAGAACTGGACCGCATGGTCCGCATGTTCAGCTAAGAAAAAATAAAGCCCCGAAGGGCCTTTATTTATTTTCGACCCAGCAACAGGCCGAGAACAATACCCACTGCACCCGCTGCAACGAGGCCGGTGAGGGGGTTATTTCTAACCGCTTCAGTAACATCAGAAACGGCGTCGCTGGCCTGGGCTGCATATTTTTTTGCCGCGCCTTTTACCTGATGCTTTGGTGAATCAACAAATTCACCAAACTGCTGCTGCGCTGAGCCTGCAAGTTCATCAAGTTTATTTTTTGCTTTGTCTTCAGCGAACTGGGTGTTTTTATCGGTACCGAAATCAGACATTTTTGCCTCCTTGTGTTGACACTTAAAGGATAGCCTCTCTTTGCAGATGTGAGAGACGAAAGGCTAATTTCGTCATCCGATACGGCTGTTTTCGGATATATCTCTATGTCGCAAACCCGTTATTTCTCATTCTCATCCTGACCGTAATACAGGGTGCCAATGCGGATAAGCGGGCGGCCCTGAGACTTGCGGTGCAGGTTGCTGTCCCTGAGCGAGTAAACGCATCCGCAATACTCCTGCTGGTAGAACTGCTCCCGCTTGCTGATCTCAATCATGCGGGACGAACCGCCCTGTTTGCGCCAGTTGTAGTCCCAGTAGATCATGCCCGGATAGCGCGCTGCCGCACGCTGGCCGCAGTCGTTTATCTGCTGCATGTTCTTCCAGCGGGAGATCCCCAGCGAGCTACTGATGACGCTAAAGCCATTTTCTGCCGCATAGAGCGCCGTGCGCTCGAAGCGCATATCGAAGCACATGGTGCAGCGGACGCCGCGCTCGGGTTCCCACTCCATGCCTTTCGCGCGCTCAAACCAGTTATCGGTGTCGTAATCAGCATCAACAAAGGGCACGCCGTGTTTTTCCGCAAACCGAATATTCTCTTCCTTGCGGATGAGGTATTCCTTTTGTGGATGGATATTGGGGTTATAGAAAAAAATGGTGTAGTCAATTCCCGAGGCCTGGATGGCCTCCATCACTTCACCCGAGCAGGGGGCGCAGCAGGAGTGCAGCAGCAGTTTGTCGGCACCGTCTGGCAGGGTGAGCTGAGGGCGGATAAAGGGGGCTGTCGTCATGGCGTTCTGCAATATGTTTATGAAATTTATGGAATGGTAGCACAGACTCAGCATCTTTTAAGGCGGCACGGACAGGGGCGGCGCAGGAAAAGATCCCGCCCGGCCGGGATCTTCGCGCAGTAAGAGGCTGTTATTCGGCAAATTTCAGCAGCGCTTCGCCATCAAGACGATAGCGTACCCATTCGGACTGCGGCAGCGCGCCAATGCTCAGGTAAAAGTCGATGGCGGGCTGGTTCCAGTCAAGCACGCTCCATTCAAGGCGACCGCATTGCCGCGTTACCGCCAGCTGCGCGATATGTTTCAGCATCGCTCTGCCCGCGCCTTTACTGCGATACTCCGGAGACACGTAAAGGTCTTCCATATAAATCCCGTTGCGTCCGAGCCAGGTTGAATAGCTGGTAAAGAACACGGCATAGCCGGCAATCTTGCCGTCAAACTCCGCGATCAACGCCTCGGTTTTAGTCCCTGCGCCAAAGAGCGTTTCCCGGATCTCCTCCGGCGTGGTAACCACTTCTTCCGGCGCTTTTTCATACACCGCCAGCTCGTAAATCATGGCGTATATCGCCGCTGCATCTTCGGGGCGGGCCTGACGAATGGTGATGCTCATTGTTTATCCTGTTTTTTTGCGTGCGTTCGATTGATGGCGTTAAGCATACGGAGTATTGTCCGAAGAATTAAGTGCAATGAAATCAACAAATGATGAATGTTATGCATCCGGCGCTGAGACGCCTTGATTTAAACCTGCTGCCCGTTTTCGATGCCATCTTCCGCCACCGTTCCGTTCGGCTTGCCGCCGATGAGCTGGCGATGAGCACATCCGCCCTCAGCCATGCGCTCTCGCGTTTGCGCGCCACCCTGAATGACCCGCTGTTTTTTCGGGAAGGGCATCGCATGTCCCCCAGCGTGTATGCCTCTCAGCTTGCGCCTTCCATTGCTTCCGCACTGGCGTTCCTTAATCACGAACTGGCCCCGCAGCCGGAGTTTGACGCGGGCAGCAGCACCGAGACGTTACAGATTGCAATTACGGATTTTACCGCGCTTTGTATTTTCCCGGCCCTGATGCACAGGCTGCAGCTTGCAGCCCCGGGGTTACGTTTTGAACTGCGCTACCTGCCGCACAGCCCGGCGCTGACGGAACTGCTGGCGGGCGAGGTGGATCTGGCGCTGGGTTTCAGCACCCAGGATGATATCCGCCATCCGGAACTGGAAGAGATCGGCTGGTTTGAAGATGAGTATGTGGTCATTAGCAACGCGAGCCGGACGAGGCTGACGCTGGAGGATTATCTCGGGGCCCGCCACCTGGTGGTGACGCCGTGGAATGAGAAGCAGGGCGTTCTGGATGTGCGGCTCGAGCAGCTGGGGTATACCCGACAAATCGCGATCAAAACGCCGTCGATGCTCAGCGCGCCGTTTATCGTAGCGGAAAGCGATCTGCTGATGGCGATCCCCCGGTACGCCGCTGAGAAGCTGGTTGCAGCAGCGGATCTCAGGATATTTGCCTTACCGTTCCCGATACGCACGTTTGAAGTGAAAATTTACTCGCATAAACGCAGCGGCCAGCGGGGCGCGACCCGCTGGCTTAAGGAGGAGCTGAAGTCGCTGGCGCAACAGGATGATTAATGATTAATGATTAATGATTAATGATTAATGGTATACGTATTAAGAAATGACTTCGCGCCTTCCGCAAGCGTTCGTTAATGCAGTAAATAATTAGCTATCGCGGGGAACTCTTATTATTAAAGGAGTGGTCTCAAATCCGTGCGGGCATTTGCGCGCATTGCAATACTCAGCATATGAGCAGCATTCAGCATCCAGGTTCTTATTAAACGGGCAGGCCATTTTGTTTTTTATCTCATTCCACAGGTTCTCGTTGTATGGTGAGACGTTATAAAGGGATATTTGGTTGAATACGCCATTTACAAAAATTCCATTTTTTGTCGTATGTATTCTGTCTCCTGGCAAAAGATAGATGTCACTCTCGTACCAAATTATTAATCTTAATAATTTCAAGCCAACAATGTGCGAATAAACGATTCCTGTGTTAGGGCAAATGACAGAACTTAATACTCGCCATGACATCATGCTTTTCTCCATGAAATATTTTTACCTGGATTTAGGTGTAGCACGTGATCGGGTATTGATCAATGATGTAACCCATTGATATTGATCGTTATTTTGCGCTTGTGCGATTTTTATCTATATATAACAATGGTTTGCGCAATATGGTTTAGATAATTATTTTGATTTATTTACCTGACTTGAGCGAGGAGTGGTTCGATTTTGACCGCTTACAGATTATGAATGCGGAAAATAAGATTTTGTATAGACCTGGATTATTAAAGAAAATTTAATCATGACTGAAACCATTTCATTTCAACACGTTACCTGGTGTAAGGTTTATAAGGTTTTTTGCATTATTATTAATGTTGCTTATCGATTCCGCCGAATAAAGGTTGCTACAGGCGGCTTCTTTTTGCTTTGCTATAGAAAATGGCTGAATTCGAATTTACATGCGTGCATTTCGGAGAGAAACTATTCAGATTTACTTATGTAAGGGAATGCCCGAACCTGGATTCGATGAAACCCAGGATACTGCCGGGCAAGCGTAGCGCTACCCGGCAGAAGAGGTGGTGAACAAGGGATAATCAATTTATCGGCAGGTAGATATCCGTTTGCAGCGCATGTTCCGGCACCTCGTGAATAAAATTGATGTAATGGAAGAACACGGGCGCATCACGCAGCGTTTCGCCGCTTGCGGGCAGCCAGTCCCGGAACATTGCCCACACCGTGGTGGATATGTTATCCAGCGAGCCAGAATGACGCCCAACGGCGTAACGGCCCCCATCAATTACACCGTTGCCAACCCCGAAC
Source organism: Enterobacter genomosp. O (assembly GCF_001022965.1). Taxonomy (GTDB): domain Bacteria; phylum Pseudomonadota; class Gammaproteobacteria; order Enterobacterales; family Enterobacteriaceae; genus Enterobacter; species Enterobacter cloacae_L. The sequence continues at coordinate 495,678 of NZ_LECZ01000027.1, read as the reverse complement.
GTATTTTCCGGTATCGCTTCAAAAACGCTGCCGCATATATCGAAACGAAAGGCTTCTTCAGGCGTAGTCGCCGGATCGTCCCACGCTATACCAAACGTGCTGCTTTCGCGTACTGGCGATAAGCCAGTAGCTTTACGCCAGGCGATGAATTTCGCCGCACTGTCATTAACCCGATTGGGACTGCCACGGTGTTGTAGCATCGCTACTCGGGTTTGGGGAAAATCGACAATCTTAACTTCCATCGTTTTTTGCTCCTGAAAGGTCATTTTCGGTACGCGCTCGTGCCAGCTTAGCCAGTCCGGCTGCTGCCGAAACTGACGCGGGCTTTTTCCAAACGCGTTTCTGAAGGCGCGGCTGAACGATTCAGGGCTCTGGAATCCAGCATCGAGCGCAATATCAATCACCTTATCCTGTGGATTAAACGCCAGTCGCCATGAAGCGCGACGCAGGCGTAGCCACTGGATATAGCGATACAGCGGCAGGCCGCTGAACGCCAGAAACTGACGGTGAAAATGATAAGGTGAACAGCAGGCTAACGCGCTGAGCCTCTCCAGCGAGAGCGGTTCATCGAGATGGAGGGCGATATAGTCGCACACCATCGTGAAGCGCTCGCGGTACGCCATATTGTTTGTATCGTTCATTGCATCCTCCTGATGACCCACTTTGCCTGACCGGTGGGCCAGAATCCTGACCGATCTTGCTAATCAAATTCATTATTGGCGACGTTTTTTTGGCAGTTGCGATCGTGTTCTTGCTTTATCTCACCCCAGAAATCTTAAGGTTTACATCGCGGTAATAAAATATGTACCATACCCCCCTATAGTATCAGGAGGGCGTATGCCGCATTCACCCGAAGATAAAAAACGTATTCTGACTCGCGTCCGCCGCATTCGCGGGCAGGTTGATGCCCTTGAACGCGCGCTGGAGTCGGGCGACCCCTGTCTGGCCATCCTGCAGCAAATTGCCGCCGTGCGCGGGGCTGCTAATGGCCTGATGGGCGAAATGGTTGAAATTCACCTCAAAGATGAGCTGGTGACGGGGGAAACGACGCCGGATCAGCGAGCCGTACGCATGGCAGAAGTCGGCCATTTGCTGCGCTCTTATCTAAAATAAACCCACACATCTCACAATAAGGGAAGACAATATGAAATCTCGCGCTGCAGTTGCATTTGGTCCCGGCCAGCCGCTCAAAATCGTTGAAATCGACGTGGCACCGCCGAAGAAAGGCGAAGTGCTGATCAAAATCACCCATACCGGCGTATGCCATACCGATGCATTTACGCTGTCGGGTGACGATCCGGAAGGCGTCTTCCCGGCGGTGCTCGGCCATGAAGGGGGCGGTGTTGTGGTGGAAGTGGGCGAGGGCGTGACCAGCCTGAAACCCGGCGATCACGTGATCCCGCTGTACACCGCGGAATGCGGCGAGTGTAAGTTCTGTAAATCCGGTAAGACCAACCTCTGCCAGGCGGTTCGCGCCACTCAGGGGAAAGGGCTGATGCCGGACGGCACCACCCGCTTCTCCTACAACGGCGAGCCTGTTTATCACTACATGGGCACCAGCACCTTCAGCGAATACACCGTTTGCGCGGAGATCTCGCTGGCGAAGGTGAACCCGCAGGCGCCGCTGGATAAAGTCTGCCTGCTGGGCTGCGGCGTAACCACCGGCATCGGCGCGGTGCACAACACGGCAAAAGTTAAAGAGGGCGATACCGTGGCGGTGTTCGGTCTCGGCGGTATTGGTCTGGCGGTGATTCAGGGCGCGGTCCAGGCGAAGGCCGGTCGGATCATCGCGGTCGACACCAACCCGGAGAAATTCAAGCTGGCGGGTGAAATGGGCGCGACCGACTTCGTGAATCCGAAAGACCACGACAAACCGGTTCAGGATGTCATCGTTGAGATGACCGAAGGCGGCGTTGATTTCAGCTTCGAATGCATCGGCAACGTTAACGTGATGCGTTCTGCACTGGAGTGCTGCCACAAGGGCTGGGGCGAGAGCATCATCATTGGCGTGGCCGGTGCGGGTCAGGAGATTAAAACCCGTCCCTTCCAGCTGGTCACCGGGCGCGTATGGCGCGGTTCCGCCTTTGGCGGCGTGAAGGGCCGTACCCAGCTTCCGGGCATGGTTGAAGATGCCATGGCTGGGAAGATTCAGCTCGATCCGTTCATTACTCACCGTTTACCGCTGGAGCAGATCAACGACGCGTTCGATCTGATGCACGAAGGAAAATCCATCCGCACCGTTATTCATTTCGGCGACAAGTAACTCTTCCGCCAGCGGTTTTTAGCCGCTGGCGTTTCTTTAATAATCTTCTCTAAAGTGTGACCAGTGCGGCGTTTTTAGCCGTAATCTAAATCCCAACCGTGCCGATGACTATCTGACAGGCGTGTTTTTACGCATCTTACCTACAAGAGAGTCGACGGTCATGGACAACACTACTTCGATGCCGGCGCAGCGCAAGCTGGGCTTCTTGCATCACATCAGGCTGGTTCCGCTGTTTTCCTCCATTCTCGGTGGCATTATTCTGCTCTTTGCCTTGAGCTCGGGCCTGGCGGGGTATTTCCTGCTTCAGGCCGATCGCGACCAGCAGGATGTCACATCCGAAATTCAGGTGCGTATGGGGCTGTCGAACAGCTCAAACCATCTGCGAACCGCGCGTATCAATCTGATCCACGCCGGTGCGGCAAGCCGTATCGCGGAGATGGATGCTATGAAGCAGAACATCAGCGAGGCGGAAACGCGGATTAAGCAGTCCCAGGATAGCTTTACCGCCTATATGAATCGTGCCGTGCGTACCGCTGAGGGCCAGGCGCTGGATGCGGATCTCAAGGCGCGCTACGACGCCTATGTTGCGGGGATGCAGCCGATGGTGAAATTCGCCAAAAACGGCATGTTCGAAGCGATCATCAACCACGAAAACGAAACGGCGCGCCCGCTGGATGACGCGTACAACGCCGTGCTGCTGAAGGCGATTAAGATCCGTACCGACCGTGCCAGCGCGCTGACCGCACAGGCGCACAGCCGCACGCAGCTGGGCCTGATGTTTATGGTGGGCGCGTTTGCACTGGCGCTGGTGCTGACGGCGATGACCTTTGTTGTGCTGCGCCGCACGGTGATCAACCCGCTGCAGCGAGCCGCGAAGCGTATCGAAAATATCGCCAAAGGCGACCTGACGATGCCGGACGACGTAGCCGGACGCAGCGAAATTGGCCGCCTGACGCGCGATCTGCAAACCATGCAGCACTCGCTTGAAAATACCGTGGGCACCGTACGTCAGGGTGCGGAGGAGATCTACCGCGGTACCAGCGAGATTTCTGCCGGTAACACCGATCTCTCTTCGCGCACCGAGCAGCAGGCCGCGGCGATTGAGCAAACCGCCGCGAGCATGGAGCAGCTGACCGCGACGGTGAAGCAGAACGCCGATAACGCCCACCATGCCAGCAAGCTGGCGGAAGATGCCTCCGGCAAAGCCAGCCGCGGCGGTCAGATGGTCTCCGGAGTGGTTAAAACCATGGGCAATATCTCCAGCAGTTCGAAGAAGATCTCTGAGATTACCGCCGTAATTAACAGCATCGCGTTCCAGACCAATATCCTGGCGCTGAACGCGGCGGTCGAAGCGGCGCGCGCGGGCGAGCAGGGGCGCGGGTTTGCCGTGGTGGCAAGTGAAGTGCGGACCCTGGCAAGCCGCAGTGCGAATGCCGCTAAAGAGATTGAAAGCCTGATCAACGAATCGGTTTCGCTGATCGACCAGGGCTCCGGTGAAGTTGTCGCCGCCGGCCATACCATGAATGAGATCGTCGATGCGGTTAAGCGCGTGACCGACATCATGTTGGAAATTGCGGCCGCGTCCGACGAACAGAGCCGCGGTATCGTGCAGGTCAGCCAGGCGATTTCCGAGATGGATAAGGTCACCCAGCAGAACGCCTCGCTGGTGGAAGAAGCCTCCGCCGCGGCGGCGTCTCTTGAAGAGCAGGGTGCGCGTCTGACCGAGGCGGTCGGCGCGTTTCGTCTGAGCGGCGCGAAGCAAGGGCGCGCGGTAACGTCTGCGCCAGTGGCGAAGAACGCGCCGCTGCGTCCAGCGGCAGCGGTTTCCGGGGATAACTGGGAGACGTTCTGAGTGGCGTGTTGTGTCGGGTGGCGGCTTCGCCTTACCCGACCTACTTGTATTTGCAGGCCCGCGTAAGCGAAGCGCCACCGGGCAAAAAAAAGGGACCTTTCGGTCCCTTTTTTCATCCGTTACTTCTTATCGGGTAACGCATAGGCGATAACGTAATCACCGCGATCCGGCGACTGGCGAGCGCCGCCGGCGTTAATGATGATGTACTGTTTACCGGTTTTCGGCGATACGTAGGTCATCGGACCGGACTGGCTGCCGACCGGCAGGCGGTCTTTCCAGATCTCTTTCCCGGTGGCGGTATCAAACGCGCGCAGGTAGAAGTCCTGAGTGCCGGCAAAGAACAGCAGGCCGGACTGGGTAGAGAGCGATGCGCCAAGCGTCGGCATTCCGATAGGGATAGGCATGTGCATGCGGATGCCGAGCGGGCCGGTATCTTCTACCGTGCCGACAGGAACCTGCCACACCAGCTTGCCGGTTTTCAGGTCAACCGCCGACATGGTGCCAAACGGTGGCTTCTGGCAAGGAATGCCCAGCGGCGACAGAAAGCGTTCGCGCATTGCGCCGAACGGCGTGCCGTCCATCGGAACGATACCCATCTCAATGCCGCTGGCGTTTTTCGCCACGTTAGCGCGCGGCACCATGTAGTTTGCCAGTCCCAGGCGCATATCGTTGACGAACATCAGGCTGTTGTTCGGGTCAACGGAGACGCTGCCCCAGTTCATCCCGCCGAGAGAGCCGGGGAACTGCAGGGACCGGTCGAGGCCCGGCGGGGTGAAGACGCCCTGATGACGCATCTCTTTAAACTGAATGCGGCACAGCAGCAGGTCGACAGGCGTCGCTCCCCACATGTCGGACTCGGTCAGCGTCTGGTTGCCAATCATCGGCATGCCAACGGAATACGGCTGGGTCGGAGAGTAGCGTTCACCTTCAACGTTACCCGCCGGAACGGGACGTTCCTCAACCTTCGCCACCGGCTTACCGGTTTCGCGGTTAAGCATGAAAATCATGCCCTGCTTGCTGGTCTGCACCAGCACAGGCGTGGTTCCGCCTTTACCGTCCGGCAGGTCGTACAGCAGCGGCTGGGAAGGCAGGTCGAAGTCCCACAGGTCGTGGTGGGTGGTCTGGAAATGCCAGCGGACCTGACCGGTGGTCGCGTCAACGGCGACGATGGAAGAACTGTACTTATCGTCCAGCGCGGTGCGCTCGCCCGCCCAGAAATCCGGGGTGGCGTTGCCGGTTGGCAGGTAGATCAGGTTCAGCTTAGCGTCGTAAGACATCGCAGACCAGACGTTCGGCGTACCGCGCGTGTAGGTCTGGCCTTCCGGCGGCAGGCCGGTCAGGTTCGGGTTACCCGGATCCCACGCCCAGGCCAGCTTGCCGGTGTGAACGTCATATGCCCGCACCACGCCCGGCGGTTCACCGGTGGAGAAGTTATCCGCCACGCGTCCGCCGACGACAACGACATTCCCGGCAACCAGCGGCGTGGAGGTCTGCTGATAATACCCCGGCTTGATCTCGCCCATGCCGACGCTGAGGTCAACGGTGCCATGGTCGCCAAAGTCTTCACAGACCTTGCCGGTATCCGCGTTGATGGCAATCAGGCGGGCGTCGGTGGTCGGCAGGAACAGGCGGCGAGGGCAGGCCGCAGGCTGCATTTCTGCTTGTGATGTCGTCACGCTTGAGCGATCTTCAAAATAGCCCAGACCGCGGCAGCGCTGCCAGTTAGGCGCCGTGGCTTTGGAATCGTAACGCCATTTTTCTTTACCGGAGTCCACGTCCAGCGCCAGCACTTTGCTGTACGGGGTACAGACATAGAGCGTGTCGCCAACCTGCAACGGGGTGTTTTGATCTTCCGCGCCGGAGCCGTTGCTCTGCGGAATATCGCCGGTGTGCGCAACCCAGGCGACCTTCAGGTCGTTGACGTTTTGCTTGTTAATCTGGTCCAGCGCGGCGAAGCGGTCGCCGTGCGTAGTGTTGCCCCAGTGCTCCCAGTTTTTTTGCTGCTCGCCGGGTGCGACGGGTTTAACCGGCACGGGCTCGTTTGCCGCCACGAGGGTTTGCGGCTTAAACATCCAGCCCAGGCTGACCAGCATAACCACGGCCAGCACGGCCGCGATCCCAAACGCTGGCGCTTTGTGAACCGCAGTACCGGTGTTCGCGGCGCGCAGGAAAGGCCAGACGATGGCACAGAGGAAGGCCAGAACGGCAAAGGTAAACAGGCGCGAGAAGAGCGGCCAGAAATCCCAGCCCGCATCGCTTACCGCCCAGAACAGCGAGGCAATAAAGGCGATGCCGTAAAGCACGATCCCGCTGGTGCGATTGAGGAAAATCAGGATCGCGGCAATCACCATCACCACGCCCATAATCAGGAAGTAACTACTTCCGCCCACGGTGGCGAGCTTAAAGCCTAACCCGCCGACAGCCAGACCGATGAGTATCATCAGTCCGGCAAGAAGCCACTGCAGAATACGAGGTATCCCGCGCGGCGCGCTGCCAAATGCCATTTCTGTCTCCTTAAACCCCCCGATGTATCAGAACTGTGCTGGTGTGTACCAATTGGGTAATAAGATGTCGGGGGATAATGCTTTTTACGGTGTTGAACGCATTGAATGCGGTTGAAATCACCTTAAACAAATAGCGTGCGAACCATTTGGTGAATTCGCGGCTATGATAAAACTGTTAAATTGTTTTACGCAATTGTTAATGAATGATTTCGCATTATTTGATTAGAGGGCGGAGCAGTACCCTTGCCCCTCTGTCGCTGAGGGTTTCCCATAAAATAATGCCTGCACAGATAACCCCCTCTCCATTGAGGGAGAGGGCTGGGGTGAGGGGGAACATACGGCTCAGGTGGTCATTCCGTTCACTTTATGTTCCTTGCTACTCTGTAACGACATGACCGGTGAACGTGCCAGGGTGGCTCAATCGCCACCACCCTGGCGACCCGGGCTCCCGGCGGTAAATCGCCGCTTCGCGGTACCCTCAGCTTATTCCTTCAGGCTATCGGGTCGGGCATGAGCCTGCATCCCTGCAGGCCACGCCCTCTCGGCGCATCCCTGCGCCTCGCCCCGGCCTTACGGAAACGCTTCGGCGATTTACAGCCGGACCAGGATATCGCTGTAAGGTATTCATTTTCCAGAGACAGCGTACATCGCTTCAGGTAAAAAAATTACTGGAGAACCCTCAGCCTTTCGGAGAGGGTCAGGTGGGGAAAGATCTCAGACCGGCATCGATTTACGAATGGCGCTCAGCAGCGTTTGCGCACCAACAGAAAGCGGGGTATCCACCCGGGTCAAAATACCGATAGGTTCACCGGCGCCGGGGGCGGTCACCGGCAGGGCGGTCAGCGTTCCCTGACGCAAATCATCTTTCACCGCCCCGGAGGGCACGAACCAGACGTAGTCATAGTCCAGCGTGAGCTGGCGTGAAAGCGAGGCCGAAAGCGTTTCGATACAGCCTGAAGGCAGCGTACATCCCTGCATCTGCAGCAATGTTTCGGCGGCCTGGCGCGGGACGGTTCCTTTCGGGCAAACCACAACAGGCCACTCCGTGACGCGGCTTAGCGTGACGGTGTCCTGCAAAAGAGGGTGATCGGGACGCACCACCAGCTTCATGGACTCCAGGAACAGCAGTTCGTAATTGAGACCGCCCATCAGTTCCGGGTCGGACATTCGGCCGATACCGAGATCCAGCTCGCCCGATTTCAACCCCGCGAGCAGCATAGTGTTATTCATGGTGGCAACCTGAATGGTGGTATGCCGCTGCTGCTTGTGGAACTGGCCGATGACCGGCGGAAGAATGCCCAGCGCCGCGGTTGGAAGAGCCCCCACGCGCACGACCTCGCTGGCCTGCTCTGCTTTTCGGTGCAGGGACTGGCCTGCGGTATTGAGCGCATCCAGAACCTTGACGGCGTGGGTGAGGAACTGTTCGCCCACGAGGGTTAGCTGCGCCCCCAGCCGACCGCGGTCAAAAAGCCGGGCGCCGGTAAGCTGTTCCAGCTCGTTGAGGGTTTTCGAGAGCGCGGGCTGGCTCAGGTTAAGAGTTTCAGCCGCACGCCCCAGCGTTCCCTGTTGAGCGACGGCCACAAATGTATGCAAATGGCGCAAGCGTATGCGCTGACTGAACAGACCATTTTTTTCCATAGGCGATGTTAAAAACAGAGCGATGCGGGTGACAAGTTAAGTTGTTTAATTTTGATAACCTGATAGCAAAATATTTTTAACATTTGATCTGTTTGAGTTACAACAGATTTTTCGGCAGGGGATAAAAGTGAACGTCCTTGTTCATTTATTGCTCATTGCGGAGGGGGAATAGCTAAGCGGTTTAGATTACGCCGTCACCGCCGTCAGAACACCACACCTGACCGGAGGTAAAGGAACATTCATCCGAGGCCAGCGTGACGTACAGCGGGGCAATCTCCACCGGCTGACCCGGACGTCCCAGCGGCGTATCGCCACCGAACTCCTTCACTTTTTCCATCGGCTGGCCGCCGCTGGATTGCAGCACCGTCCAGTAAGGGCCAGGGGCGACCGCGTTAACGCGAATGCCTTTCGGCCCCAGCTGTTTGGCTAAGGATTTGGTAAATACTGCGAGACAGGCTTTCGTCTGGGCATAGTCCAGCAGTACGGGGCTGGGCTTCACCGCCTGAACGGAGGAGGTGTTGATGATAACGGACGACGCTTTCAAATGGCGCAGCGCCGCCTTCGTGATCCAGAAAGGCGCATACACGTTGGTTTTAAACGTCGCGTCAAAATCTTCGGTGGTCAGCTCTTCTAACGATTCCCGGAACTGCTGACGGCCGGCGTTATTCACCAGAATGTCCAGCCCGCCCAGCTTCGAGACGGCTTCTTCAACAAGATTCTGACAGAAGGTTTCGTCCCGGATGTCCCCAGGCAGCGCGACGGCCTTGCGGCCTTCCGCTTTGATCAGGTCAATGACTTCAACCGCGTCTTTCTCTTCTTCCGGCAGATAGTTAATGGCCACATCAGCCCCTTCACGGGCATAGGCGATCGCCACCGCGCGACCAATACCGGAATCGCCCCCGGTAATCAGCGCTTTTTTGCCGGCAAGACGACCATGCCCTTTGTAACTTGTTTCCCCGTGATCGGGTACAGGCTGCATTTCGGATGCCAGTCCCGGCGGCGTTTGCGGCTGTTCCGGGAACGGGGGCTGCGGGTAAGCGTTCTTACGTTGTGTATCACTCATAGCTGACTCCTTAAGCCAAGGGGTGAGATTTGATGGATAGTTGCAGCGTTAACGCTTCGCTGAATTATTTCTGCAAACGATCGACACGGACGACGGCAGGCGATGATTTTTTATCAAGCGAACCGTTGATGCTGATCATCTGATCGGGTTTTACCGTTCTGCCGTCGAAAACTGCCTGGGGAATAATAACGTCGATTTTTCCGGTTTTGTCCTGAAATACAAACTTATCGCCGCTACCGTCAATAAGATTACCGCGCAGTGAAATTGTTGCACCATCGTGCAGTTGTTTTGCCTGATCGATGGTCATAATTCGCGCGTCGTCGGTTCCGCGATATCCGCTGTCGAGAGCGTGCGGTGGCGGCGGTGCTTCACCTTTTTGTAACCCGCCGTTATTATCTGCCCATGCGGCCGGAACCAGAAATATCAAAAAAGCGGAAATAAGTGATAATTTCATCTGATATCCTTCATTTTGGTTGTCTTGACTTATTAAGTATTGTTGCTATTCCTTTATGTGGCAAATGTGATAAGTCCTAAAAACATTCGCGTTAGAAATCAAAATTATCGGATAATAAGCGAAACGGTGACGGCGGCCATGAAGCGTGAAAATGAAAAGTTACCCGGGATAGATGAAAGTTATCGTTTGCTGACGTTTGAATACGCATTTCGTCAGGTTGGTTTTATTGTTCTGTTGGCTATTATCGTCGCCGCCGTTGCCGGTCTGTTTTCAAGCGGAATGGTGAGCGACACGGCCAAAACGAATTCCGCTAACTCACTGACCATAAACTACGAACGCTTCGGACGACGCGAGACAGAGACGCGGATGCAGCTGATGTTTCCGGTGCAAACGGAGGGGAAGTATACCCTCAGTATGACCAGCGAGAGCAGCGAAGCGTATGAGCCGGGAAGCGTCTGGCCGCAGCCGGACAGCATGTTCAGCCGCGGGAATACCCTCTATTTTGTCTACAACAATCTGAAAAAGACGGACACCTTCTCTGTGTTGTTCTTTACGACGCCTTCCCTCGCGGGTAAATGGAATACCGTCATCCGTATAAACGACGAGCCGGAAATGACCATCTGGCAATTTATTTACCCGTAGGAGGCTGATATGGATATGGTCTTTCGCGCGCTGGCTATTTATCTGTTCCTCATGGTGGTATTTAAAGTGGCCGGGAGACGCGCGCTGCTGCAGATGACCAGTTTTGATCTCATTCTGCTCTTAATTATTAGTGAGGCCACGCAGCAGGCGCTTCTGGGACAAGATTTTTCCGTCACCGGTGCGATGATTACGATTACCACCCTGGTGGTAGTTGATATTATATTCGGACTGATGAAGAAATATTTTTCCCCGGTAGAGAATATCCTTGATGGCACCCCCGTGATTCTGGTTGAGAACGGCGTCCCTTTAGCAGATAAACTTAAAAGAGTCGACGTATCTTGCGATGATATTCTGGTGTCAGCGCGTCAGAATAATGGCATTACGGAAATGAGCAAAATCAAATATGCCATACTTGAGCGCAATGGGCATATTTCAATCATTCCTTTCGAGAAATAAGAGGCGGCAAGATGAGCAATCTTTTTCACGACAACAATAATACCGTGGGTGAACTGACGAAAAAGCTGGCGAGCAAATTAACCGACCTCGGGCTTCGCTTAACCACGGCCGAATCCTGCACGGGAGGAAAGCTCTCGGTGGCGCTTTGTGCGGAAGAGAACACCGCCGATTTTTATGACGTCGGCCTGGTCGTGTTTAGCGATGCCGCGAAAGAGCGGATCCTCAGCGTTCGTCCTGAGACGCTCGCGCGGTATACCGCCGTCAGCGAACAGACCGTCACCGAGATGGCCGCCAGTATCCGCGACATTGCCGAGGCTGATATCAGCATCGCCATCAGCGGATACGCAGGCCCGGAAGGGGGCGACGATGGCACGGCGGCGGGGACGGTCTGTTTTGCCTGGAATATACGTGGCCAGACGAAAACCCGCACCGTACTGTTTTCCGGCGACTGTCAGGACGTGGTGGAAAAAGCGGTGCATTTTTCGCTGGCTGAACTGGTGACAACGTTGTCGGACGGGAATAACGGCTAAACGCACGCGGAGGTTGTATGGCTGTCATAGTGATTACCGGCGGAACGGCGGGCGTGGGAAAAGCCACGGCGCTGCGCTTTGCAAAGGCAGGTTACGATGTGGGGCTTATCGCCCGGGATGAAGCAAGCCTGCACTCCACGCAGGAAGAGCTACGGCGGTTTGGCGTCAATGCACACGCCGTGCAGGCGGATGTGGCCGACAGCCAGGCGGTGGTGGATGCCGCTAACGAGATTGAGTATCGCCTCGGCGCGATTGATGTCTGGGTGAATAATGCCATGGGGGCCGTCCTGGCGCCGTTTCGTACCCTCACGGCGGACGAGTTTCGCCGCGTCACTGACGTGACCTACCTTGGCTACGTGAACGGCACCCGCGCCGCACTGGAGCTAATGGTTCCCCGCGACAGGGGCGTGATTATCCAGGTGGGTTCGGCGCTGGCCTACCGATCCATTCCGCTGCAGTCAGCCTACTGCGGGGCCAAGGCGGCGATCCGCGGGTTTACCGATGCGGTGCGTACCGAGCTGATGCATGAGAACAGCCGGGTTCAGCTTTCGATGGTCCAGATGCCGGGGCTCAATACCCCGCAGTTCGAATGGGCGAGAAATAAGTTCGCCTGGGCGATGCGCCCTGTGCCGCCGGTATTTGAGCCTGAAGTCGCTGCCAGCGCCATTTTCAGGGTGGCGCAAAAACCGGTACGGGAGCTGTGGGTGGGCAGCAGCACCATCCAGTCGATAGTCGGTCAGTTTCTCTTCCCCGGCTTTCTTGACCGGCTGATGGTGAAAAAAGCCTGGGAAGGTCAGATGACCGACGATCTGAACGCGCCGGATCGCCAGGACTATCTCGATCGTCCGGTTAACGACCTGCACAAAATCCATGGGCGCTTCACTGACGAGGCGAAAAACCGCGCGTCGTCCGTCACTTCCGGTATGCCGGGTAAAGTGGCGTTAGGGGCTCTCGCGGTGGCGGGGATTATGCTAACGCGCCTGATCGCCCGCCGGAAATAATCAGCGCAGCGCGCTACGGTGCGTCCAGAACCAGCGATAGCCGTAGCCGCCAAGCGTGAGCTGAACGGTTTTGCCGCAAATCAGCGCATCATCGTAGCGCTTGTCCGCGAGACAGGCGGTCCAGGTGGCGTTGCGGATCCCCTTCGCGGTGAACTGCACCGGCTCGTCGCTGAAGTTAACGAAGGTCAGGATGCTGCGTTCGTCGGTCTCGTAGTAGATCCCCAGCACCGCGTCATCATCGATCGTGATAAGACGAAACGGCGCAACGGCAATCTCGGGAAACTCCGAGCGAGTATTGGCAATATCAATAATCCGGTGCAGGAGCGAGTTGCGGTGGAGCAGCGAATCGGCCACGTTGATTTTCTGATAGCGGTAGGGGCCGTGGTCGATAATCGGGGCAATAAATTTATCCGGATCGGCGGCGGAAAAACCGCCCCCCTGTGACCCTGCCCACTGCATGGGGGTGCGCACGGCATAGCGCTCCTCCAGCTCCAGATCGTCGCCCATGCCTATCTCATCGCCGTAGCGCATCACCGGGACGCCCGGCAGGGAAAAGAGCACGGCATGGCAGAACGCCAGCCGCTTCCGATCGCCATTCAGCATCGGCGCCAGGCGGCGGCGGATCCCGCGCTGGTAGACGTTCATCTCTTCATCAGGGGCGAAGGTGTCGAGCACAAACTGCTTATCTTTCTGGCTAATCCCTTCCAGGTCCAGCTCGTCATGGTTGCGCAGCCAGTTGGCAAAACAGCAGGAGTCAGGCGGGACGATCATTTTCTTCACCGCATTGCGCAGCGGCCGGGCGCTTTTCTTTGCCAGGCTGACGTAGAAATACTTGTTGAGCCAGAAGTTCAGCACCAGATTCAGGCGGTCATTATTGCCGAAGTAGTCGCGATAGGTTTCCACCTCGACGTCAACTTCACCCAGCAGGATCGCCTCCGGGTTGTGCTGCTCAATAAGACGGCGCATATGTTCGAGGATCCACAGACCCTTTTTTTCATCACCGTTTCCCGCTTGCGTGGTGAGGTGGGAGGCGGCATCCAGACGAAAACCCGACACGCCCAGCTTGAGCCAGAAAAGAATGATGTTCTCAATCTCTTTCAGCACCGCGGGAGAGGTCAGGTTCAGATCCGGCTCGTGACGATAGAACATGTGCCGATAGTATTGTCCCGCCTCGTCGTCCCAGGTCCAAATGCTTTTTTCCACGCCGGGGAACATGGGCGGCGTGTCGTCCTCGTCGTTATCAGACCAGAGGTAATAATCACGATAGGGTGACGCCGGGCTGCGGCGGGCCTGCTGGAACCAGGGGTGTGCGTCCGAGGTGTGCTGGATCAGCAGCTCGATAATGACCTGCATGCCCAGCTCGCGTGCCTGTTCGATAAAGGCGATGATATCGGCCAGTTTTCCGAAGCGGGGATCCACCTGGAGATGGTCGCTGACGTCGTAGCCTTCGTCGAGAAAGGGGGTGAGATAAAACGGGGTGATCCAGATGACCGTCGCCCCCATGCGGCGAATATAGCGCAGCTTGGCCGCTATTCCGGCGATGTCCCCGCAGCCATCGCCGTTCAAATCATAAAATAGTGCGGTATCAATCTGATAAATAATGGCTCGCGTATGCCAGTCCGTCATAGCATCCCTCAGTGGTAACCTTCAGTATCAGAAACCTTGCCCCGAAAGACGTAGTAGCTCCAGGCGGTGTAGACCAGAATCACCGGAATAATCAGTAATGTCCCAACCAGCATAAACAGCTGGCTGGCAGGCGGCGCCGAGGCTTCCCACAAAGTGATGCGCGGTGGAATAATGTTCGGCCAGAGGCTAATGCCGAGCCCGCTAAACCCGAGGAAGATCAGCCCCAGCGTCAGCAGGAAGGGGCGCGCGTGGCTGTCCGGGTTGCGCGTCAGGCGCCAGATCAGCACGCTGAAGAGCGCGACCAGCAGAGGAACCGGCAGGAACCAGAAGAAGTTAGGGAAGGTAAACCAGCGGTCGGCCACGTACTGCCAGCCGAGCGGCGTCCAGATGCTCACCACGGCGATAACCACCACCAGTGCCAGCAGCACGTGGCGGGTCAGCTCGCGCATGCGGGCCTGCAGCGCGCCTTCGCTTTTCATGATGAGCCACGTGGTGCCCAGCAGCGCGTAGGCGACGACCAGCCCGATACCGCAGAAGAGGTTGAAGGGGGTGAGCCAGTCAAGCGCAGAGCCGACGAACCGCCGCCCCTCTACGTCGAAGCCGTTAATCACGGCACCCACGACCACCCCCTGGCTGAAGGTGGCGAGCAGGGAACCGCCGGCAAAGGAGTAGTCCCAGAATTTGCGGTGGGAGGGCGTGGCTTTAAAGCGGAACTCAAAGGCGACGCCGCGAAAGATAAGGCCGATCAGCATCGCGGTGAGAGGGATGGTCAGCGCATCAATAATGACCGCATAGGCCAGCGGAAACGCGCCGAACAGGCCCGCGCCGCCGAGCACCAGCCAGGTTTCGTTTCCGTCCCAGACGGGCGCCACGCTGTTGACCATCACGTCACGCTCTCTGGCATCGCCCACGAAGTTAAACAGCAGGCCGATCCCCAAATCAAAGCCATCCATGATGATGTACATCAGCGTGGCAAACACGATGATGGCAAACCAGATAACTGAGATATCGACGCCCATCAGATTTTCTCCTCTTCCGGAACAGACTCGGCGGCAGACAGTGGACGTGCGGGCGTGCCCGAGGTATTTGACGTCAGCGTATCAACAGGCTGTGGACCTTTCTTAATCAGCCGGATGAGATAAACATAGCCCACGCCGAATACCGACGAATAGACGACAAAGAACGCCAGCAGGCTGATGCTCATCTGAAGGGTGCTGTGCAGCGAGACCGCGTCGATCGTGCGCAAATAGCCATAGACGACCCACGGCTGACGTCCCACTTCGGTGGTTACCCAGCCCGCCAGCAGCGCCAGCAGACCGGCGGGCCCCATGCAGAGGGCAAACCAGTGGAACGGGCGCGAGTGATAAAGCCGATGGCGATAGCGCAGCCAGACGCTGACCAGGCCCAGGGTGATCATTAGCAGCCCCATCCCGACCATGACGCGGAACGACCAGAAAACGATGGTCGAGTTTGGACGATCCTCTTTCGGGAAGTCCTTCAGCGCCGGGACCTGCTTATCAAGGCTGTGCGTCAGGATAAGGCTGCCGAGGGCGGGGATCTCCAGCCCGTATTTGGTGCGCTCCTCCTCCATATCCGGCAGACCAAACAGCAGCAGCGGGGTGGCCTCGCCGGGCGGATTTTCCCAGTGCCCCTCAATGGCGGCAATTTTTGCCGGCTGATGCTCAAGCGTGTTCAGGCCGTGCATATCGCCCACAACGGCCTGGATGGGCGCAACCAGCAGCGCCATCCACATCGCCATGGAGAACATGGTCCGGATGGCGGGGGTATCGTTACCGCGCAGCAGGTGCCAGGCGCCCGATGCGCCGACAAACAGCGCGCTGCTCAGGAAGGCGGCGATAGCCATATGGATCAGACGGTACGGGAAGGAGGGGTTGAAAACGATTGCCAGCCAGTCTTCAGGGATAACCTGGCCGTTCTGAATGGTGAAGCCCTGCGGCGTGTGCATCCAGCTGTTGGAGGCAAGGATCCAGAAGGTCGACATCAGCGTGCCGAGCGCCACCATGCAGGTCGAGAAGAAATGCAGGCCCGGACCAACCTTATTCCAGCCGAACATCATCACGCCGAGGAAGCCCGCTTCCAGGAAGAAGGCGGTTAACACTTCATACGTCAGCAGGGGACCGGTAATACTGCCCGCGAACTGGGAGAATCCGCTCCAGTTGGTGCCAAACTGGTACGCCATCACCAGCCCGGACACGACGCCCATACCGAAGTTAACGGCGAATATCTTTAGCCAGAAGTGGTACAGCGATCGCCAGACGTCGTTTCTGGTGCGCAGCCACATGCCTTCCAGCACCACCAGATAGCTGGCGAGCCCGATAGTGATGGCGGGAAACAGGATATGGAACGAGACGGTAAAAGCGAACTGAATTCTGGCCAGATGAAATGCATCGAGTTCGAACATGGTCCGTACCTCTGAAACGATGGGGCACGAGAATTGCCAGGCAGCTTAGGGCTGCCCGGCAAAACCGATTACGGTTTTTGCTTACCTGCGCCCAGCTCGGCACCGGTCAGCGGGTCGGCGTGTGGATCGGACTTCGTGCGGGCAGACATCGCCTTGACCAGGGTTGCCTGTTCGGTCGTCAGCGTCACGCTTGCGCTGCCGTCTCCGCCATCAACGGCAGGCTGAGGGGACTCAACGTAATCGAAATGTTTATCGCTGTTCCAGCTTCCGCGAACCTCTCCACCTTCTGACATATTGTAGTACTTGTTGGTGAATTCCTCGATTGGCGGCAGTTTTCCCGGTGGGAAGTTATTACGAATGGACTGCAACGCCTTCTCAAAGGAGAGCTGATGCGCCGCCTCACGCGTCATCAGAAACGCCAGCGCATCCTTGACGCCGGGATCGTCGGTCACGTTGATCAGCCGTTCATAAATGATCTTTGCCCGGGCCTCGGCGGCCACGTTAGAGCGCAAATCCGCCGTCGGCTCGCCGATGGTGTCGACGTAGGCCGCCGTCCACGGCACGCCCGCAGAGTTGGTCAGCGGGGTGCCGCCACCGTAAAGCAGGGAGGTAATGTGGCTGTCGTTGCCGTTTTCGGTCATCGACCGGTACAGCTCGGCCTCATTTTCCACCCCTTCCGCCAGCGCGCCTTTCGCGCCTTTATTCAGCATACCGACCAGGGTACCGATGATTTCGAGGTGGCTTAGCTCCTCGGTCGCGATATCCATCAGCATATCTTTACGGCCCGGATCGTCATCGCTCAGGCCTTGCGTAAAGTAGCGGCAGGCAGCGGCCAGCTCGCCCTGCGGCCCGCCAAACTGTTCCAGTAAAAGATTGGCCAGGCCAGGGTTGGGTTCAGCAACGCGAACCGTGTATTGCAATTGTTTGACGTGTCGAAACATGCTCACTCTCCTGTGGGTTATTTTTTCGCTTCGACACCCGATGCGTCTGAACGCAGCAGGAACTGTTCCGTCGTTTCCGGGATATGACGGATCAGCCAGTCGGCCATTTCACGCTCTTCCGCCAGAATGGTCTCGATAGCAGGCACCGAAGCGAGATCGCCCGCTTTTTTGGCCGCCGCCAGCAGGGAGGTATAGCAGGCGATTTCAAACTGCTCGAACACGTAGCCGCTGATCGAACCCTTCACGATTTCGTCAGAAGGGAACATGCCGCCGATGGATTGACCCAGCGCCGCCATTTTGCTCATCGAGTCTTTTAAAACCGAACGAGAAATATCATTACGGTCGAGGATTTCCTCCAGCAATGTAATTTGCCGTTTTGTCTCATTAATATGTTGCTCAATTCTGGCGCGAACATCAGGATAATTATCGATACGGCTGGCCATGGATTCCAGCATAGATTCGGCTTGCTTTTCCATCGCATGGGCATCGCGTAGCCAGTCATGGTAGTGTTCTACGTGATTCATCATTGTATCCTCATAATGGGTTCGCTTATTTGGTCTCACTTTCAGCAGCCTGATCAGCACGCGCGGCACTGTAGCCAGATAAGTGGCCGACAATATTAGCGTAAATACTGATAATAATGACCCATAGCACGCTGTTCTTCCACCATATTACGGAGGGGATGGCGAGAATGAACCATATTATAGCTGCCGTTAAATGGCACCGTTTAATTGTCCTGGGACTGATGCTCATTTTATTTAACCTGTGTTATAGCGTCATTTTTGCGCTTTTTGGTTAATATTTCCAACGGCCAGGTCGGTGAGTTTAAGATCGGTTTCTTTTTCTTCTTCCAGCGTTTCGGCGAGAAGTTTAACGGCTTTTTTATAGCCCAGTTGTTCAGCGAGTGTGGCAAGGGTACCGTAGCTGGCTATTTCGTAATGCTCCACTTTTTGCGCAGCGGCAATTAACGCGGCATCACGTACTTCATTCTTTTCCGTACTTTCAATGACTTCATTGGCTTCCTCTATTAAGCCTTCCATCGCTACGCATTTCATACGCTTGATCTTGATACCGTCTTCCTGTTCAACGATCTGGTCAATACGTTCAATTTGGCCCTGCGTCTCTTCAAGGTGTGCGGTAAAGGCTGCGCTGAGCTTCTCGCTCGACGCGGCGCGGGCAAGCTTGCTCAGCGCGCGGGTAAGCTGTTTTTCCGCACTGTAGGTATCCGACAGAAGATGAATAAAGACATCCTCGACGCTTTTCATATTCATAATATATTACGCTCCGGTAAAATAGTGAAAGGGTACTGCGAGCTTTTCAGCCCGCAGCATGCTCTCTGGTTTTATTAAAAGAGTTTTAAATAAGATCAGGAGTTATCAGATTTACGGCCTCCGCCGTGACTGTTCTGTCCCCCTTTCTTACCCGCTTCAGATGCGCGTTGCGGATCGTTTTTAAAATTACCACCGCTATGCTGGCCACCTTTACGTCCAGCTTCTGATGCTTTTTCACGGTCTTCAGCGAAATTACCGGAACCACCACGATGCTCTGCCATATTAAACCTCACAGTAATATATTGGTTATGTCAGTTCGATACGAAAATATTCCGTATCACTCGTCGTTCGAGTAATAACTCTAGTCGCTGTGCGGTGTGCGTCAAATGCAATTCGTCATTCACGGCTGCGTTATTTTTAAATATTTGTAAATTTGCGCTTCGCTTCGGGCGGAAATATGGATGAGCGGGAAGGACTTGTAAACAAATGCTCAGATTAATCCTAAGTTGTCGCTAAAAAGCTGAAAGATGAAGATAAAAATTAAGGGGCACTCATTCCGATTATTTTTTAGACAGTGCGCAGTCAGAAATTACTCCTTTTTAGCTAGAAAGCGAAACCCTAAGTAATTATAAAAAAGCGGGAGAAGCGAACGAGACGAAAGTGCGGTTCCGGTACGACCCGTTCTGAGTGCCCATAGCACACGGTTTGACCACTGTCGTCTTAAGATCACAATTCAGAAATTCTTCCCCCCGGAAGGAACGGGTTTCTCTACACTCCAGGTAATATTCACTGGAGGCATGACATCATGGCGAACACCATCACGGCTGATGACATTCGGGAACACTTTTCGCAGGCTATGTCGGCGATGTACCAGCAGGAAGTTCCACAGTACGGCACCTTGCTTGAACTGGTTGCGGACGTCAACCTGGCGATTCTGGAAAACAACCCACTATTACATGAACATCTGGCAAATGCCGATGAGCTTGCACGCCTGAACGTGGAGCGTCACGGGGCGATCCGCGTGGGCACGGCGCAGGAACTTTCCACCCTGAGACGTATATTTGCCATTATGGGCATGTACCCGGTCAGCTATTACGATCTCTCTCAGGCGGGGGTGCCGGTTCACTCCACGGCGTTTCGCCCGATTGATGATGCCGCGCTGTGCCGTAACCCGTTTCGTATCTTTACCTCGCTGCTGCGCCTCGAACTGATTGATAACGTCGCGCTGCGCGAGCGTGCCGCGGAGATCCTGTCTCACCGGAACATCTTTACCCCGCGCTGTCTGGCGCTTCTCGACCTGTATGAAGCAGAAGGGCAGTTCACTGACGCGCAGGCGCACGAGTTTGTGCAGGAAGCGCTGGAAACCTTCCGCTGGCACCGTCATGCGACCGTCGATCGGGAAACCTATCAGGCGCTGCACAACGAGCACCGCCTGATTGCCGATGTGGTCTGCTTCCCGGGTTGCCACATTAACCACCTCACGCCGCGCACGCTGGATATTGACCGGGTGCAGGAGTTGATGCCGAAGTACGGCATTGAACCTAAAGTTCTGATTGAAGGGCCGCCTCGTCGCGAGGTTCCCGTTTTATTGCGTCAAACCAGCTTCAAGGCGCTGGAAGAGCCGGTGCTGTTTGCCGGTGAACATCAGGGTACCCACACCGCGCGCTTCGGTGAGATTGAGCAGCGCGGCGTGGCGCTGACCCCGAAAGGCCGCGAGCTGTACGATAGCCTGCTCGCCCAGGCCGGCACCGGTAAAGATAACCTGACGCACCAGCTGCACCTGCGGGAGATGTTTAGCGCCTTCCCGGACAGCGAGCTGTTAATGCGCCGCCAGGAGCTGGCCTATTTCCGCTACCGTCTGACGCCTGCCGGAGAAGCCCATCGTCATGCGTTCCGTCCCGGCGACGATCCGCAGCCGCTGATCGAGCGCGGATGGGTGATTGCCCAGCCGATCACCTATGAAGATTTCCTGCCGGTCAGCGCCGCCGGGATATTCCAGTCCAATCTCGGGAATGAAACCCAGGCGCGCAGCCACGGCAATGCCAGCCGCGATGCGTTTGAAGCGGCGCTCGGCTGCCCGGTGTATAACGAGTTTACCCTCTATGAGGAGGCTGAAACGCGCAGCAAACAGCGTTGCGGTTTGCTCTGAAATCGTTACTCTGCTGGGGTGTGATGGAAAAAATAAGGTCGTTATGCAAAATCCTTCCGCCCCTGTGGTTGAAACGCGCCAGGGCGCACTGTCTGGTTTAACCGATGAACACGTCCACCGCTGGTGCGGTATTCCCTACGCCGAGCCGCCCGTGGGTGAGTGGCGCTGGCGCTCGCCCCGGCCGCCTGCGCGCTGGGAGGGGCTTCGCGAGGCCACGGCTTTTTCGCCCTCAAGCTGGCAAAGCAGCGAGTATTGTCAGGAGCTGGGCGGCGGCGATCCGGGCCAGTTTTCTGAAGATTGTCTTTATCTTAACGTCTGGTCTCCTGTCGACCGGGCAGAGCCGCTTCCGGTTATGGTCTGGCTGCACGGGGGCGGGTTTACCCTGGGCGCCGGTGGCCTGCCGCCGTATAACGGCAAAGCGCTGGCCACGCGCGGCGCGGTTGTCGTAACCCTCAATTACCGTCTCGGCCACCTCGGCTTTTTCGCCCATCCGGCGCTGGAAGGGGAAGAAGATCGCGTGGTGCATAATTTTGCCCTGCTGGATCAGATCGCCGCCCTCGAATGGGTGCGCGACAATATCGCCGCGTTTGGTGGCGATCCTGCCAATATCACCCTGTTTGGCGAATCCGCCGGCGCGCGCAGCGTGCTGTCGCTGCTGGCATCGCCCCTGGCAGAAGGGTTGTTCCATAAGGCGATTGTGCAAAGCGGCTATACCTTGCCGGACACGCCGCGCGAGCAGGCGCTACGGAAAGGAGAGGCCCTGGCCGTCCATTTCGGCCTGGAGAACGCAACGGCCGAGGAGCTGCGCGCCATTCCACCCGACGCGTTCTGGCCGTTAACCGCGCCGCTGAACGTGGCCCCGGCGCCCATCGCCGGAGATTGCGTTCTGCCGGAGGCCATGCTGGACGTCTTTTTTGCCGCCCGCCAGCACCCCGTGCCGGTGATGATTGGCTCTAACAGCGATGAAGCCAGCGTGATGGCGGTGTTTGGCATCGATCTCGCGGGGCAAATTCAGAAGCTGCGCCGGGAGCGCCGCTTCGGGCTAGGGCTGATTAAGTTGCTCTATCCGGGCGTGAAGGGCGATGAAGAGCTGGGCAGGCAGGTGTGCCGCGACATGGCGTTTACGACGATGGGCTATGTGGTGATGCAGGCCCAGCAGCGCGTCGGCGGGTTGTGCTGGCGCTACTGGTTTGACTATGTCGCTGAAGCGGAGCACGCCACCTATGTCAACGGCGCCTGGCACGGCAACGAGATTCCCTACGTCTTCGACACGCTTGGCCAGGTGGAACCCTCGCGCCAGTATGTCAATGCGCGGGATCTGCAGTTTGCTGCCCAGGTGGCCGATTACTGGGTGAGCTTTGCGCGCGACGCCGGTCGTCGCGACAGCCTGTCAGGGCCGACGCACTGGCCCGCGTGTCGCAAAGGACGGGACGTTCTGCTACGCATTGGTGTGAATAAACATGCAGGTTTCAGGCTTGAAAACCGCTTTATGCGCGCCCGCATGAGCCTCTTTAAACGGGTGATGAAGCACCACGTCAGCCTCGATTAAGCAAACACGCGCGAAACGCCGCCAGCCCGTTTTCCTCGCCAGGCGTTTCGCGCAGCACCAGCCGGTAGCTTGCGCCGGTTTTTATGCTTGTCTCAAAGGGCCGCATCAGCCTTCCGGCGCGGACATCTTCCGCCACCAGCGTTTCGTCGGCAATGGCGACGCCGAGCCCCTGAATGGCGGCCGTGATCGCCAGATCCATCGTGTCGAAGTGTTGATTTTTGTGCATGACAAAGCCGGGGCCTTCCTGTTTCGTCAGCCACAGCGACCAGTCTGTCTTATCTCTGGTCGGGTGAAGAAACGTCAGCGATCCCAGCGCTGCACCTTCCCGCACCGGGCTTATCACCGGGGTAAGCGACTCTTCGAACAGCAGATCGCCTGCGCTCATGTGCGTGCCGAACACGATGGCCGCGTCGTAGGATTCGGTTTTGAAATTGACGTTATGATCGGTGGTGGTGGTCAGCGCAATCTGCAGTTCCGGCTGCTCGCGCTCCACCTCCAGCAGGCGCGGCACCAGCCAGCGCATCGCGCAGGTGGGGGCCTTGAGCCGGATCACGGTTTGCTGGCTGCGGGCCTGATCGGCCACGGTCAGCAGGCGTTCGAAAGCAGACTGCAGTTCCGGCAGCAGGGCGCTGCCCTGCGAAGAGAGGCGTAAGCCGCGCGCGTGGCGTTCAAAAAGCGGAAAGCCAAACCACGCCTCAAGGGAGGCAATTTTGCGGCTCACGGCGCCCTGCGTCAGACAAAGCTCGGCGGCAGCATGGGTAAGATTCAGGTGACGCGCGGTGACTAAAAATGCGTCGATGGCATTGAGCGGGAGCGAACGGCGCGACATGGAAAACCCTCAGCTATGCATTTTTCTCATGGCTATTATGACAACAATTCGATTGTCCCGACAACGAACTTGTTGTTTGAATAGTTATGCAAAGACCATGAGAAGGGTAACAGGATGACTTTACGAACGCCGGTGCAAACACGCTCCAAACTGCCAGATGTGGGAACCACCATTTTTACCGTTATCGGCCAGCTCTCGGCGCAGCATAACGCCATTAACCTTTCTCAGGGCGCACCGAATTTTTCCTGCGACCCGAAGCTTGTCGCGGGCGTCACTCGCGCAATGGAGGCGGGGCATAACCAGTACGCGGCGATGACCGGCCTGCAGCCGCTCAAAGAGCGCATTGCCGATAAAATTGCCACGCTCTACGGTACGCGATATGACCCTGCCAGCGAGGTGCTGGTCACCGCCAGCGCCAGCGAAGGGCTCTATTCGGCGATTAGCGGGCTGGTGCATCCGGGCGATGAGGTGATTTACTTTGAGCCGTCATTTGACAGCTATGCGCCGATTGTCCGCCTGCAGGGGGCAACCCCGATCGCCATCAGGCTCACGGTGCCGGATTTTGCCGTCAACTGGGACGAGGTTCGCGCCGCGATCACCCCGCGCACGCGCATGATCATCATCAATACGCCGCACAACCCGAGCGGTCAGGTCTTCTCCGCCGACGATCTACAGCAGCTGGCGGCGCTGACGCGCAACACCGACATTATTATTTTGTCTGACGAAGTGTACGAACACGTGGTGTTTGACGGTGAGCCGCACCACGGGATGGCCACGCACCCGCAGCTGGCGGAGCGCAGCGTGATTATCTCATCTTTCGGAAAAACCTATCACGTCACCGGGTGGCGCGTGGGTTACTGTGTTGCCCCGGCGGTGCTGATGGACGAGATTTGTAAAGTCCATCAATTTTTAATGTTTTCTGCCGATACGCCAATGCAGCACGCGTTTGCGGAACATATGGTCGACCCGCAAACCTGGCTGTCGCTGTCGGCGTTTTACCAGCGCAAGCGCGATCTGCTGCACGGTCTGCTGGCCGATTCGCCGTTTACGCTGTTGCCGAGTGCCGGTTCGTTCTTCATGCTGGCGGACTACAGCCAGTTCAGCGACGAGCGCGACAGCGAGCTGGTGAAACGGCTGATCGTTGAGTACGGCGTTGCCACCATCCCGCTGTCGGCGTTTTATGCGGACGGTACGGACAATAAATTGATTCGTCTCTCTTTTGCGAAAGATGAGGCGACGTTACGGGCAGGTGCCCAGGCCCTGTGTCGGGTTAAACCACGCTGAGGAGTTGTAGATGAAATTACGCGCGTTAGTTGTCGGCATGGGATTGCTGTGTACTTTTTCCTCCTTCGCGGCCACCGAGCTGCGTTACGGTCTGGAAGCGGAATACCCACCGTTTGAGAGCCGCAATGCGGCGGGCGAACTGCAAGGATTTGACGTTGAGCTGGGGAATGCCATTTGCAAAGCGGCTGCGCTGAAGTGCAGCTGGGTGGAAACCTCATTTGATGCGCTGATCCCGGGGCTGGTGGCGAAGAAATTTGACGCCATCAACTCGGCGATGAACATCACCGAGCAGCGCCGCAAGAGCATTGATTTTACCCAGCCGATTTACCGCATTCCGTCGCAGCTCGTCGGCAAGTCCGGCACGGCTGTCGAGGCGACGCCAGAAGGGCTGAAGGGTAAAACCATCGGCGTGCTGCAGGGATCCATCCAGGAAACCTATGCCAAAGAGCACTGGGAAAAGCAGGGTGTCACCGTGGTGTCTTATAAAGATCAGAATATGGCCTGGGGCGATCTGCTGAATGGCCGTATCGACGCCTCGCTGGTGATGTCCGCGGCCGGGCAGGCAGGTTTCCTCAGCAAGCCGCAGGGTAAAGGGTTTGGCTTTATCGGCAAACCGGTGTCAGACGACACTATCCTCGGCAGTGGGATCGGTTTTGGGCTGCGTAAAGGGGACGAGGCCACCAAAAAGCAGCTTGATGCCGCGATTGATAAAGTACGTGCCGACGGCACGATCGCTAAACTCGCTGATAAGTACTTCCCGGGTATCGATGTCAGCGTAAAATAACCGCCTCATTGGCCCCGTCAGCTGATGTCCTGACGGGGCATTTTTATACACATTTTCCAGGCTTTCTTTACACCACTTTCGGGCCGTTCTGGTCGACAGAAAATATTTCTCACTTTGTTCAGATAATCACCGGCCAACAATTGGATTCTTAACCATTTTTGTTTAGGCTGTGCGTTCTTTCTTGCCGTCATTTCGCCGCGCGCGAAACACATTCACACGACCATAAGGACGTTTTTCCAGGCATGAATCGCAGACGTTTTCTAAAAGGCTCGCTGGCAGTGGCAGCCCTGAGCGGCACATCCGGCCTTGCTTACCTGTTTTCCAAAGCGGCATACGCTGCTGACTCTGACATCGCTGACGGTCAGAGCCGTCGTTTTGACTTCTCCGTACTGCAATCCATGGCGCATGACCTGGCGAAAACCCCATGGGGTGGCGCGCCGCGCCCGCTGCCGGACACGCTGGCAACCATGACGCCGCAGGCGTACAACGCCATCCGGTACGATGAAAAACAGTCTCTGTGGAACAACGTTGAAGGGCGTCAGCTGGACGTGCAGTTCTTCCATATGGGGATGGGGTTCCGCCGCCGCGTGCGGATGTTCTCGCTGGACCAGTCCACCTCGATGGCGCGCGAGATCCACTTCCGCCCGGAGCTGTTCAGCTACGGCGAAACGGGTGTGGATACAAAGCAGCTGGAAGGGCAAAGCGATCTCGGCTTTGCGGGCTTCCGCGCCTTTAAGGCCCCTGAACTGGCGCGTCGCGATATCGTCTCTTTCCTGGGGGCGAGCTACTTCCGCGCGGTGGACGACACCTATCAGTACGGCCTGTCTGCCCGCGGTCTGGCGGTTGATACCTTTACCGACACGCCGGAAGAGTTCCCGGACTTTACCTCTTTCTGGTTTGAAACCGTCAAGCCGGGTGATACCACGTTTACCGTCTATACGCTGCTCGACAGCCCAAGCATCACCGGTGCCTATAAGTTTGTGATCCACTGCGAGAAGAGCCAGGTGATCATGGAGGTCGAAAATCACCTCTACGCGCGTAAGGACATTAAGCAGCTCGGCATCGCGCCGATGACCAGCATGTTCAGCTGCGGCAATAACGAACGCCGCATGTGTGACACCATTCACCCGCAAATCCATGACTCCGATCGCCTGGCGATGTGGCGCGGCAACGGGGAGTGGATCTGTCGTCCGCTGAACAACCCGCAGAAGCTGCAGTTTAATGCCTACATGGATAAAAACCCGAAAGGGTTCGGCCTGCTGCAGCTCGATCGCGATTTCTCGCACTATCAGGACGTGATGGGCTGGTATAACAAGCGTCCGAGCCTGTGGGTTGAACCGCGCAACGACTGGGGGAAAGGCTCGGTTGGCCTGATGGAGATCCCGACGACGGGTGAAACGCTGGATAACGTAGTCTGCTTCTGGCAGCCGGAAAAAGCCGTCAAGGCGGGCGACGAGCTGGACTTCAAATATCGCCTGTACTGGAGCGCCATGCCGCCGGTGCGTTCTCCGCTGGCCAACGTCTTTGCCACCCGCACCGGTATGGGCGGGTTCCCGGAAGGCTGGGCGCCGGGCGAGAATTACCCGAAAGTGTGGGCCCGCCGCTTTGCCATCGACTTCGTCGGCGGCGACCTGAAGGCCGCAGCGCCAAAAGGTATCGAGCCGGTGATTACGCTCTCCAGCGGTGAAGCGAAGCAGGTTGAGATCCTCTACGTCGAGCCGTTTGACGGATACCGAATTCTGTTTGACTGGTACCCGACGTCGGATTCGACGGAGCCGGTGGATATGCGCCTGTTCCTGCGCTGCCAGGGCGATGCCATCAGTGAAACCTGGCTGTACCAGTATTTCCCGCCAGCGCCGGACAAACGTCAGTACGTTGATGACCGGGTAATGCGTTAACGATCGATTCCCTCTCCCTGTGGGAGAGGGTTAGGGTGAGGGGCAATGACCGCAGCAAAATCCGAAATTATCCCGGTATCTGACGCTATCGAACTTCGCGCCGTCGAAGAGCGCTACACCGCCGACCTGCACAACCTCGTCGTTAAAAACAAAACCTTTCTGCAAACCGCCTTTGACTGGGCGCAGCACGCGGGCAGCGAAGAGGATACCCGCCGTAACGTGCAGAGTAACCAGATGCTGCACCAGCGCGGCTACGCCAAGATGTTTTTAATCTTCAAGGATGACGCGCTGGTCGGCGTGCTGTCCTTCAATACGATTGAACCGACCAACAAAGCCGGGTACATCGGCTACTGGCTGGATGAAGACCACCAGGGGCAGGGCATTCTTTCTCGGTCACTGCAGGCGTTTATGCGCTACTACGCTGAGCGCGGGGAGATCCGCCGTTTTGTGATTAAGTGTCGAGTCGCGAATCAGAGCAGCAACAGCGTTGCCCTGCGCAACGGTTTTACTCTGGAAGGGTGCCTGCGGGAAGCGGAATACCTGAACGGCCGCTTTGACGACGTGAACCTCTACGGGAAAATTTATACCCTATAACGCGCCCAGCAGCGGCGTGCGGGTGATGCGCTGATCGCCGTTAACCACTTTTTCGCCGCGCAGGTGAATGCTCTCGCCGGCAAAGGCTTCAATCACCGCATCGTCGGTGATTTCAACCCGGTGCTCGATGAGCACATCGCCGCTGATCCGCGCGCGTCCCTGAATCACTACTTTATCGTCCAGCATGATCGGCCCGCCGCGCAGCCAGGCCTGACCGCCAATCAGGACGTGGTGCTTGATGACGCAGTTGCCTTCCACAACGGCATTCTCCGCAATCTGCGAGCTGTAGCGCACCGTCGGGATGGCATCGTCGTCAAAACCGGCTATCACGCGGGCGTTGCCGTAGACTTTTGCGCAGTCGCACACCCAGACGTTATTCAGGTCGTTACCCTCGAGGATGGCGTTGTCGAATATTTCAGCGCGATGCTCAACGAAAGCAAAATTGACCATCGCCTCGCCGTAGATTTGCGCCTGGTGCACAATGCGCGACTGGCTGACGGTCGCCTTATCGTAGATTTGCAGGATCTGTTCATGGTCCGGCGTCAGCCCTTTGGCAGCGATAACCACGCTGTGATGCAGTACGCGAGCCTCACCGTAAATATGGCACTCGCCGCGCACGCAGGATTGCTGAATGGTGACGTTGTCACTTATTCGTGCGCCGTGGCTCACCTCCACGCCATCCAGCCAGCAGCTGCCGCCGATATGCGCATCATGGCTAATGATGCAAGGCAGGGTAAGACGCGCGTTGCCGGATACGGCTGCGCCGGCGAATACCACGCTGTTTTCATCGTAGATCCAGCAATTGCCGTCCTGCGAGAGGGCGCGCTCGTCGTCAATCCAGCCGCCCTTCGTGCCGGCCACGATGTCGTTAAAATCGGCCGTGGCGATAATCTGCCGCAGCGTGGTGGAATGCGAGGTCTCGCCGTTTTTCCACTGCCAGAGGCGGGTTTCATCGCTGAGTCGGTACTTTTTCATCGTGCGGTCTCTGATAGGCGTCTCAACTAAACGTAGCAAACTTTTGGCCTTTCGTTGTGCTGGCATCCGCTGCAGAAACCCCTTAAAATGGCATTTAAAATACATTTTAAAAATTAAAATTAATGAGCAAATTTAACACTCCCCAACAGGCGCTTAACTTGCCCGCCGGGTATTTTGGCATGGTGCTTGGCATCATCGGTATGGGCTTTGCCTGGCGCTACGCCAGCACCCTCTGGCCGGTGACGCGCTGGCCGGGGGAGAGCCTGGTTGCCCTTGCGGTGGTGTGCTGGTTTCTGTTAACGGTCGCGTTTTTGACGCGCGCGATCCGTTTCCCGCGCAGCGTGCTGGCAGAGATGCGGCACCCGGTGACGAGCAGTTTTGTCAGCCTTTTCCCGGCCACGACGATGCTGGTCGCCATCGGTTTCGTACCCTGGTTCCGTCCGGTTTCGCTGGCGTTGTTCGGCATTGGCGTGGTGGTGCAACTTGCGTATTCCGCCTGGCAAAGCGCCGGGCTATGGCGCGGGAAACATCCGCAAGAAGCGACCACGCCTGGATTATATCTGCCCACGGTGGCGAACAATTTTATCAGCGCGATGGGGTGCGGCGCCCTCGGGTTTCAGGATGCAGGGCTGGTCTTCCTCGGCGCGGGCGTCTTTTCCTGGCTCAGCCTTGAGCCGGTCATACTGCAGCGTCTTCGCAGCGCCGGAGAGCTTCCCGCCGCGCTGCGTACGTCTCTCGGGATTCAGCTGGCGCCCGCGCTGGTGGCCTGTAGCGCCTGGTTCAGCGTGAATGGCGGTCAGGCGGATACGTTTGCGAAAATGCTGTTCGGCTATGGCCTGCTGCAGCTGCTGTTCATGTTGCGCCTGATCCCATGGACCCTGTCCCAGCCGTTCAATGCCTCATTCTGGAGCTTCTCCTTTGGTGTATCGGCCCTGGCAACCACGGGTTTGCATCTGGGACAAAGCAGTCCGGCGGGCTTTTTCCACGCCATCGCCGTGCCGCTGTTTATCTTCACCAACGCCATTATTGGCTGGCTGTTGGTGCGTACATTGATTCTGCTGCTTCAGGGCAAACTGCTGGTTCGCACTGATAAAGCACTGCTTATGCAATCTGAGGAAAAATGATGACCGTTGATGAGAATTACTTCACAGAGAAATATGGCTTAACCCGTACGCACTCAGAAGTGCTGTTCAGTGCGGAAAAGGTTAAACCGGGCAAAACGCTGGACCTGGGCTGCGGCAACGGCCGCAACAGCCTGTACCTTGCGGCCAACGGTTACGACGTGACCGCGTGGGACAAGAACCCGATGAGCATCGACAATATTGAGCGCATCAAGGCGGCAGAAGGGATTAAGAATCTTCAGACCGCAATTAAAGATCTCAACAGTCTGAGCTTTGACGGCGAGTACGATTTTATTCTCTCCACCGTGGTGCTGATGTTCCTGGAAGCCAGTACCATCCCGGGCCTTATCGCCAATATGCAGCGCTGCACCCGGCCGGGCGGCTACAACCTGATTGTCGCCGCCATGGATACGGTGGATTACCCATGCACCGTCGGCTTCCCGTTTGCGTTCAAAAGCGGTGAGCTGAGCAATTACTATGAAGGCTGGGACCTCATCAAGTACAACGAAGAGCCCGGCGAACTGCATCGCACCGACGAAAACGGAAACCGCATCAAACTGCGCTTTGCCACGATGCTGACGCGCAAGCCCGCTTAACGGGCGGCCAGCAGGCAGAGCTGCAGGGCGGTGCGGTAAGACGCCTCGAACGACGACAGCGGCAGGAATTCAAATTTCGAGTGGAAGTTATGCGCGCCGGTAAAGAAGTTCGGCGTGAGTAACCCTTTTGCCGAGAGCGCCGCGCCGTCGGTACCGCCGCGCATGGGCGTCGGTTTCGGCGTGATGCCGAGCGATTCCATCGCCTCAAACATCAGGTCGATAGCGCGCCTGTCTTCGCCAATCGCATTGCTGATATTGCTGTAGGTATCTTCAATGCGATACTCCACGCTGGCCGTCGGGTGTTGGGCGGCAATCCGCGCGGCGACGTCGGCAATCTGCTGCTTGCGGGCAGCAAAGTTGTCCTTGTCGAAGTCCCGGATATTGGCCTTAAGAACGGCCTCGTTCTGCCCGGCCTGAATGCCGTTAAACCAGATATAGCCTTCACGCCCCTCGGTGCACTCCGGCGTCTGCTGGCGGTCGAAGTGGCTGATAAAGTCGGTTGCCATTAATAACGGATTCACCAGCACGCCTTTGGCGGACATCGGGTGCGCCGTCACGCCGGTAAAGCGGATCTCAGCGGCTGCCGCATTAAAATTCTCGTAGACAATTTCGCCCAGCTCGCAGCAGTCGATGGTCCAGGCGAAGTCGACGTCGAAGCGCTTAAGGTCCAGCGCCTTGGCGCCGTTCAGGCCGATCTCTTCGTCAGGCACAAACGCCACGACGATATCGCCATGCTGATGCTCCGCCGTCAGGTTTTCCAGCACCGTCATCACCACCGTGACCGCAGATTTATTATCGGCGCCTAATACGCTGGTCCCGTCGCTGAAAATAATCTCCTCGTTCGGGTAAGCCAGAATTTCAGGGTGCTCTTTCACCCGCAGCCAGATCTCTTTTTCTTTATTCAGACAGAGATCTTCACCGGTAAACGTTAATATTTGTGGATGAATATCCGGTGATAATCCCACGTCGACGGTATCAATATGGGTAATAAAGCCGATGCGCGGTGCGCCGGGCACGTTGCCTTTTTTGACCGCCGTCACCGTGGCGAATTCATCAATCACAATGTCGTCTAAACCCAGCCGTGCCAGCTCCTGCGCCAGTTCCCGCGCCATGTCGTGCTGGCCCGGCGATGAGGGCAGCGTTTTCACTTTAGGATCGCTCTGGCTGGTGATGGCGAGATAGCGGAAAAAACGGTGCGTTAATTGTCTGGAAAGCGGCGAGCCCATAGTGATTTGTTCCTTATTTATTTTTCGGGTGTTTGCCATCTCACTTTAATGTTATTTATGAAATGGCAAAAGAATTAATTAGCCGTCGAATTAAAAAGACAGGAATAAATGATGACAAGCAAACTCGCAACTTTCACGCTGGCGCTTGCTGCACTCACGGTCAGTTCCGCTGTCGCCGCAAAAACGCTGGTGTATTGCTCCGAAGGATCGCCGGAAAACTTCAATCCTCAGCTGTACACTTCGGGAACCAGCGTGGACGCCAGCGCCGTGCCGGTCTATAACCGGCTGGTCGATTTCAAACCCGGCACCACGGAGCTGGTGCCGAGCCTGGCAGAGCGCTGGGAGGTGAGCGACGACGGCAAGGTTTACACCTTTCATCTGCGCAAAGGCGTTAAGTTCCAGAGCAACAAATCCTTCACGCCGACCCGCGACTTTAACGCCGATGACGTCATTTTCTCGTTTATGCGCCAGAAAGACGTCAACCATCCGTACCACAACGTCTCGAACGGCAGCTACTCCAACTTCGAAAGCCTGGAGTTTGGCAGCCTGATCACCGCCATTGATAAAGTGGATGACCACACCGTACGCTTTACCCTGGCACACCCGGAGGCGCCGTTTGTCGCCGATCTGGCCTGGTATTTTGCCTCGATCCTTTCAGCGGAGTATGCCGACGCGATGCTGAAAGCGGGCACGCCAGAGAAGGTGGATATGGCGCCGATCGGCACCGGGCCGTTTAAGCTGGCGCAGTATCAGAAAGATTCCCGCATCCTGTTCACGGCGTTTGCTGACTACTGGCAGGGGAAATCGAAGCTGGACAGGCTGGTGTTTACCATCACGCCGGATGCCTCCGTGCGGTTTGCCAAAATTGAGAAGAACGAATGTCAGGTGATGCCGTTCCCGAACCCGGCCGACCTGCCGCGTATGAAGGCCAACAAAGATATCACTCTGATGAGCAAACCCGGGCTGAATACCGGCTTCCTGGCGTTCAATACCCAAAAGCCGCCGCTGGATAACGTGAAAGTTCGCCAGGCGCTGGCGATGGCCATCAATAAACCGGCCATTATTGACGCGGTGTTCCACGGTACCGGCACCGCGGCGAAGAACCTGCTGCCGCCGGGCGTCTGGAGCGCCGACAGCGAGCTTAAAGACTACGAGTACGATCCAGAAAAAGCCAAAGCGCTGCTGAAAGAGGCGGGTTTTGCCAACGGCATGAGCATCGATTTATGGGCAATGCCCGTCCAGCGGCCCTATAACCCGAATGCGAAACGCATGGCGGAGATGATTCAGGCGGACTGGGCGAAGGTCGGCGTACAGACCAAAATCGTCACCTACGAATGGGGCGAATATTTAAAACGCGTGAAGGGCGGAGAGCATCAGGCCGCGCTGATGGGCTGGACGACCGCTACGGGCGATCCCGATAACTTCTTTGGCCCGCTGTTTACCTGCACCTCGGCAAACGGCGGGTCAAATTCGGCGAAATGGTGCTACAAGCCGTTTGATAACATTATCGCCGAGGCGAAATCGATAACCGATCATGATAAACGCGTGGCGCTGTATAAACAGGCTCAGCAGATCATGCATGACCAGATGCCCGCGGTGATGATTGCGCATTCGACGATTTTCGAACCGGTGCGCAAGGAAGTGAAGGGCTATGAAATCGACCCGTTTGGCAAACATCTGTTCTGGCAGCTGGATATAAATCAGTAATTTTTCACTGCCCGGCACGCGTCCGGGCAGTCTTTTCGCAATTTGTGCTCCCCGCATCATTTTTTGTCACAACAAACCCACCAGTCTTTTGCTATAACTTCAAATGCATACTTGCAGATAACATGGAAAACTATCATGCGTACTCAAACTTTTTTTAAAGTTGCAGTGCTTACTGGTCTGTTGGCGTTGGCGGGCTGTTCTTCTAAAGTCGCCGCTCCCGAACAATATTCTGGCTTTTTAAAAGACTATTCAGGATTACAGCAGACGACGTCTGCGACGGGTAAACCAACGCTGCGTTGGGTTGATCCTTCCTATAACGAAGCTAATTACGACAGTATTATCTGGACGCCGATTACTTATTATCCTGCGCCTAAACCGACAACACAGATTGGTCAAAAAACGCTTGATGAGCTGTTGAATTACACCAATAACAAAATGAAAACCGCTATTGGTACCCGTAAGCCGATTGTCACCACGCCGGGTAAACATAGCCTGATTTTCCGCGGTGCCATTACCGGGGTGAGTTCGCAGAAAGAGGGACTGCAGTTCTATGAAGTGGTGCCTGTTGCGCTGGTGGTTGCCGGTACGCAGATGGCAACCGGACATCGCACCATGGATACCCACCTTTACTTTGAAGGTGAGCTGATCGATGCGGCTACCAACAAGCCGGTCATGAAGGTGGTGCGTAAAGGTGAAGGTAAAGAGCTGAATAACGCAAATACGCCGATGACCTTTGCGACGCTGAAGCAGGTTGTTGATGATATGGCGACCGACGCCACCATGTTTGATGTGAAAAAGACCGCAAAATAACGTAAAACGGCCTGCGTAATGCAGGCCGTTTTATTTACGCCGTGCGCAGGCGTCTGAACCAGGTTTCGGGTTTGGTAAACATCACCATATTTCCCCCCAGAATCAGCAAGAGTCCAATAATTCCGTTGAAATGCCAGACGTAGCCTTCATACACCGTGGAGATGGAGAGCGCCACCAGCGGGAAGAGCAGCGTACTGTAGGCTGCTTTGCCCGGGCCAATGCGTCCCACCAGCGTGAAGTACGCGCCAAAGGCAATCACCGAACCAAACAGGGCCAGATAGAGCAGCGCGCCAATGTAGCTGGTGGTCCACTCCGGCGTGAAGCTGTCGCCTCTGAAGAGCGCAATGCAGCCCATCACCAGCGTGCCGTAGAGCATCGCCCAGGCGTTGGTGGTCATGGTTTCAAGGCCTCTGCGCTGATGGCGCATGCTGATCATATTGCCCAGCGAGAAGCCGTAGGTACCGAGTGCGGAAAGACCAATGCCCGTCAGAAGCGACGCGCTCCAGCCGCTGGCCAGCAGATCGTCCCAGAAGAGGGTGACGATCCCGACCAGGCCCAGTGCCGCCGCCGTCCAGAAACGGGCGGGTGGGCGCTGCCCGAAGAAAATAAAGCTGTTAATGGCGTTATAGAGCACGGCCATGGAGAAGATCACCGACTCCAGCCCGGTATTGATGTGCGAGGCCGCGGTGTAAAAACACCAGAAGTTAAAGCAGAAAACGCAGCATCCCTGGAGCATGCAAAAAAGATGATCCCGCAGCGCCAGCTTGCGCAGGCGGCGCAGGGCGAGTAATACCACCATCATCGTGAGGCTCGCGACGGCGAAGCGCCAGAAAATAGAGACGGGCGCCGCCACGGGGCCCTGCTGCAGGAAAATGGCAATCCAGGTGGTTCCCCAGATAATGACCACCAGTCCGTATAGTAATGCGTTCATATTGTTCTCTTCTCAAACCACCGAAGCCCGCAGTATGGCGCTGCATTTTATAAAGGGCTTTCACCAGCTTGCGGCAGACTTGCAAAATCTTGCGCTTTTTTCTTTCCCGGGGACTGGCAACGAAAGACAACTCTTCTTAGACTGACATTCCAGTCCATCACGCGCTAACGGTTATGTCTCACGCTTACGATACCTTTGAAACGCTTTGCCAACAGAATGCAGTCCTGCGGGAAACCGTCTCTCTGAATTCGGGTATTCAGCTGGCAGCGTGGTACAACAAGCACGATACGATAACGGTAAAAAGTAACCATCACACCCTTAGCCTGTACGTGGCAGACGGTTACGAAAGCTACCAAAAAACGCCGGGCGGCTGGAAGAACGGCGGGGGGCCGGACCGTTTCTGTTTGATGCCCAAAGAGAGCGAATCGACGTGGGATATCCGGGACGATCTGTCGTTTGTGCATCTCTACTGTACCGATGAACACCTGCGCGACGTGGGCGAAAAAATCTGGGACAAGCGGCCGCTTTCGCTGACCCTGGACGAACGTATTTTCGGCAGCGATCCGAAGATCACCGCGCTGTATCGCCAG
The DNA here is from genome assembly GCF_001022965.1 of Enterobacter genomosp. O. Taxonomy (GTDB): domain Bacteria; phylum Pseudomonadota; class Gammaproteobacteria; order Enterobacterales; family Enterobacteriaceae; genus Enterobacter; species Enterobacter cloacae_L. Next base: position 459,972 of record NZ_LECZ01000027.1, on the reverse strand, counting down.
TTTTTGCTTGGCTGCGACTGGCAGCAGCACGCCAACCAGCTCACCCTGAGCACGGCCTCTACGCTACTCCTGACCCATCTGCTGCAAAACTACTCAAACGTGCAGTGGAAGCTGCCGGTCGTCACCGGTGGGCTATCGCCGTTTGTGCTGCGCAACGTGCTGGCCTTTATTGAAGAGAACCTGGGCCAGCCCCTGACGCTGGCCGAACTGGCGGCCCAGGCTGCCCTCAGCGAATACCATTTTGCCCGCATGTTCCGCCAGTCGACGGGGCTGGCGCCGCATCAGTACGTGATGCAAAGGAGAATGGAAAAAGCGAAAGCCCTGGTGCAGCACACCTCAACGCCGCTGACGGATATCGCCCTTGCCTGCGGGTTTAACTCCGCCAGCCACTTTAGCAACCGCTTTCGCAGCGTGACGGGCATGACGCCGTCGCAGCTACGCGCGGCGAGCGCGTGAAAACAGGGCATAGCATACGCCGCCCAGCACCAGCCCCCAGAATGCCGAGCCAATCCCCAGGATCGTGACGCCGCTTGCGGTCATCAGAAACGTGACGATGGCCGCGTCGCGCTCCGCTTCGTGATTCAGCGCCTGATATAAGCTCCCGCTGATGGTTCCCAGCAGCGCCAGACCGGCCAGCGTCTGGATCCAGCTGAGCGGCAGGGCGGCCATCAGCCCGGTAATCGAGCCGCCGAAAATCCCCGCCAGCAGATAGAACCCGCCGGCAGCAATGGCCGCCAGCCAGCGTTTGGCGGGATCCGGGTGCGCGTCCGGGCTTTGACAAATGGCGGCGGTGATCGCCGCAATGCAGATGGAAAAGACGCCAAAGGGCGAAAGCAGCAGCGCCAGCCCACCGGTAACGATAATGAGCGGCGAGACTGCCAGCGGGTAACCCGAGGCTTTCATCGTGGCGAAGCCCGGCGCATTTTGCGAAGCCATGGTCACCAGGAAGAAGGGCACGCCAACGCTCACCAGGCTGGTAAAGGTGAAGGAGGGGGCAATAAATTCAGGCATTACCAGAGAGAGGGTAAGCTTATCGGTGACAACGTCACCGCCTGCCCATGCCACGATACCGCCCACCAGCAGCGTGACCACGATGGCATAGCGCGGAGCCAGCGCTTTTGCTATCAGCCATGCAGCAATCATGCTGCCGCACAGCAGAAAGTGTCCCTCCAAGTGCGCAAACGCGTGCAGGCCAAACTGCAGCAGCACGCCTGCCAGCATGGCGGCGGCCAGAGAATGGGGGATCAGCTTCATCAGCCGGGCGAATAAGCCGGTGATGCCGCAAAGTAAAATGAGCGCATTGGCAAAGATGAAGACGCCGATCGTTTCAGCCAGCGTCACGCCGTGCAGGCTGGTGGCGAGCAGCGCCGCGCCGGGCGTCGACCAGGCGGTCAGCACGGGCGCCTTATACCACCATGAAAGCGCTAGCGTGCTGACGCCCATTCCAATACCCAGCGCGGTCATCCAGCCCGCGATCTGCTGCGCGCTGGCACCTGCCGCAGCCGCGGCCTGCCAGATGATGGCTGCCGAACTGGCGTAACCCACCAGAACGGCGACAAACCCAGCCAGTACGGTGGGAACAAAATGTGATGAAGAGCGCATGAAAACTCCGTTGTGCGTTATAGCGTCCGCGATAAGGTAACACTGTGCGCTATAGCGTACAAGTGGTATGCTACGCATCACCAGGAGGGAACATGGACATCACACTACATCTTGCAACAACGCTGAAAACGCTGCGTCAGGCGCGCGGCTGGAGTTTGTCGAAGCTGGCGGACGAAACCGGCGTTTCCAAAGCCATGCTCGGGCAAATTGAGCGCAATGAATCCAGCCCGACGGTGTCGACGCTGTGGAAAATCGCCACGGGGCTGAACGTCCCGTTTTCCACGTTCATCACGCCGGAGGCGGACCGCCAGGCGGTGTTTGACCCGCAGCAGCAGGCGATGGTGGTTAAACCGCTTTTCCCGTGGGATGAGACGCTCCGGTTCGATCATTTCTCCATCACGCTGGCACCCGGTGCCCTGAGCGAGTCCACGCCGCACGAGGCGGGAGTGATCGAACACGTGGTGGTCATCAGCGGCGAACTGGAGATGAAAATTGACGGCGAATGGCAGTCAATTTCCGCCGATTCGGGCGTCCGTTTTGCCGGCGATAAACCGCATGCCTACCGCAACAGCAGCGACCGGACGGTGCATTTTCACTCCCTGATTCATTATCCCCGCTGAGGCTACGCAAAACTGTTTCGCTGACGCATACTTCTGACTACAATAGCCGCCATTTTGACCATAACGGATAACGACGAAGTATGCGCCTGCAATCCCATCATCTTGAACTATTAAGCCCGGCCCGCGACGCCGCCATTGCCCGTGAAGCGATCCTTCATGGGGCAGACGCCGTCTACATTGGCGGCCCTGGCTTCGGTGCCCGCCATAACGCCAGCAACAGCCTGAGCGATATTGCTGAACTGGTGCCGTTCGCCCACCGTTTCGGGGCGAAAGTGTTCGTGACCCTGAACACCATTCTTCATGATGATGAGCTGGAGCCTGCGCAACGTCTGATTACCGATCTCTACCAGACCGGCGTCGATGCCCTGATTGTTCAGGATATGGGCGTGCTCGAGCTGGATATTCCCCCCATTGAACTGCACGCCAGCACCCAGTGCGATATCCGCACGGTAGAGAAGGCGAAGTTTCTCTCCGACGTTGGCTTTTCGCAGATCGTTCTGGCGCGCGAGCTTAACCTGAATCAGATCCGCGATATTCATCAGGCGACCGACGCGACGATTGAGTTCTTCATCCACGGCGCGCTGTGCGTCGCCTATTCTGGACAGTGCAACATTTCCCACGCGCAAACGGGCCGCAGCGCCAACCGCGGCGACTGTTCTCAGGCCTGCCGCCTGCCGTATACCCTGAAAGACGATCAGGGCCGCGTCGTGGCGTTCGAAAAACATCTGCTCTCCATGAAGGATAACGATCAGACCGCTAACCTGGGCGCGCTGATCGATGCAGGCGTGCGTTCCTTCAAGATTGAAGGGCGTTACAAAGACATGAGCTACGTGAAGAACATCACCGCGCACTATCGCCAGATGCTGGACGCCATTATTGAAGATCGCGGCGACCTGGCACGCGCGTCGGCCGGTCGTACCGAGCATTTCTTTGTTCCGTCAACGGACAAAACGTTCCACCGCGGCAGTACGGACTATTTCGTGAATGCCCGTAAAGGGGATATCGGCGCGTTTGACTCACCGAAGTTTATCGGTTTACCGGTCGGCGAAGTGCTGAAGGTGGCGAAAGATCATCTTGACGTTGAAGTGACGGAGCCGCTGGCTAACGGCGACGGCCTTAACGTGATGATCAAGCGTGAAGTGGTGGGCTTCCGCGCCAATACGGTGGAAAAAACCGGTGAGAATCGCTACCGCGTGTGGCCGAACGAAATGCCGGCCGATCTCTACAAAGCGCGGCCGAACGCGGCGCTTAACCGTAACCTCGACCATAACTGGCAGCAGGCGCTGCTGAAAACCTCCAGCGAACGCCGCATCGCGGTAGACATTGAGCTGGGTGGCTGGGAAGAGCAGCTTATTCTGACCATGACCTGTGAAGACGGGATTAGCGTGACGCATACGCTTGACGGCCTGTTCGAGGTGGCAAACAACGCGGAAAAAGCGCTTAACAGCCTGAAGGACGGCGTGGCGAAGCTGGGTCAGACGATTTACTATGCGCGCGCTATCGACGTGAATCTGCCGGACGCGCTGTTCGTGCCGAACAGCCTGCTTAACCAGTTCCGTCGCGAAACGGCAGAGATGCTCGATGCCGCACGCCTGGCGCAGTATCCGCGCGGCAGCCGTAAAGCCGAAGCCGTTCCGGCGCCCGTTTACCCGGATACGCATTTGTCCTTCCTCGCCAACGTCTACAACCATAAGGCCCGTGCGTTCTACCACCGCCACGGCGTGCAGCTGATCGACGCGGCCTATGAAGCGCACGAAGAGAAGGGCGACGTGCCGGTGATGATCACCAAGCACTGCCTCCGCTTTGCGTTTAACCTGTGTCCGAAGCAGGCGAAAGGGAATATCAAAAGCTGGAAGGCCACCCCGATGCAGCTGGTGAATGGGGACGAAGTTCTGACCCTTAAATTTGACTGCCGTCCTTGCGAAATGCACGTCATTGGCAAGATGAAAAACCACATCTTCAAAATGCCGCAGCCCGGCAGCATTGTGGCCTCCGTTAGCCCTGACGATCTGATGAAAACCCTGCCAAAGCGCAAGGGCAGCTAATTACCGAACGTGCGTGTCCGGTTTGCGCGATTTCTGCCACAGGTGGTGGTCGCGCAAACCCTCTGCCGACTCTTCCGCCTCGCTTCGCAGCTCATCGCTGTCGGCTTCATGACGAAGCTGATGCTCCACATTCTTTACCCATATATATTCATGCCCTTTGTGTCCAGCCATAATCTGGCCTGAGAACAGCGCGCAGATAAGCATGACGAAAGATAACCCTTTTTTAATCATGGTTTCACCGCAGAATGAGAACGCGGAGCTATCATGCCAATAATTCCATCGTGTTATTATTCGGTAATTCAAATTAACGCAAAGTGATTGTCAGGTTTTGTCGAATTTACGCCGGAGTGAGATTTTTCTTAAAATTAATTTACTGATGATTAACCGCCATTTCTGGTACAAAATTGGACATTAGATTTAGAGAATAATCCTATATAATAGGAATCCTCTGGCTAAGGAATGGGTCTGTTAAATGAAAAAAATAATGATGCTTGCGCTTCTCGTGGTCGCCGTTGGGGCAACCGCAGGGTTTCGCTATATCAACGATGATGAACCGGAATATATTCACTCTGCAGAAGCTCGCGTAGGGTCTTATTTAACCAGCGATTACGGTCACGTCGACTGTAATAGCACCAAAATTAATGACGATCGCTGGGAATTAGGCTGTACCCACAAAGCGCGCGGAAAAACATTCCAGTTTGCCGTATATCCGTCTGAAAAAGCACCGTATGGCGTTTCGCGCTCGTTTTATCTTGAGGCCATCAATGATGACGCCAGAGAGAGTGCGGAGCAGGGCCTGATGCGTTATTTGCAAATCAATACCCAGGCAGGTTAATAGCGCTGTTTAGGGTTCGTTAAGATGAATAGTGGTAGGTTGTAAGGGATCCGCTGCCCGGCCATGGAGTGTCGGGACGTAGAGACCAAAATACAAATCTATCCATGCAAGCATTTACCGCCAGTTAATGGCGGTTTTTTTTTGCCCGCAGCGGCGCAGGCGTGGCTTTATGGCGTTACACGATAGTGCGACTGCACCAGGCCCGAAGGGAAGCTGCGGCTTGATACCAGTGTCAAATCTATATCCCGTGGAAGGGTGCCGAACAGCGGTTTTCCCGACCCGAGCAGAACCGGAACGGTCGTGATAACCATATCGGCGACCAGCCCTTCGCGCAGGAACGACTGTATCACCCGGCCGCCATCGAGATAGACGCGATGGACGTTTTGCGCGGCGAGATCGTCGAGAGCCTCCTTTGGCGTGCGTCCTGAAAACTGCACTTTGCCCTTCAGCGTCTCCGGCACGGGAGTATTGGCCAACTGTCGGGAGAGTACCAGCACGGGGCGGTCATAAGGCCATGCGTCAAAGGTCAACACCTTCTCGTAGCTCCCCCGGCCCATCACAATCCACTCTTTGTCGGCGATGAACGCCGCATAGCCATGATCTTCTGTCGGGTCATCGCGCTGCAGCAGCCAGTCGATGTCGTCATTCTCCCGGGCGATGTAGCCATCAAGGCTGACCGCGATAAAAACGTGTGTGGTAACCATCAGGTGCTCCGTATTCCTGCGTAATCAACATGGCGATATCCAGACCGCCCCCTCAGCGGGCAGCGTCGGGACGTGAAAATTGTTTGCGATACTGGGCCGGGGAAAGCGCGAACTGCTGGCGAAAATGATGGCGCAGCGTCGATGCCTGCCCAAACCCGGTCTGTTCTGCGATGCTGTCGATGCTTAAACGGCTGCTTTCCAGATAATCTTTGGCCCGCAGCAGGCGTTCATTGAGTAACCAGCGCGCGGGCGTTGTTCCCGTTGCTGCCTCGAAGCGACGAAGAAAGGTGCGCTGGCTCATGCCAACCCGACGCGCCAGCGAGTCGACGCTGTGCGGCTCAACGAGATGCGTATGCAAAAAATCAAACAGCTGACCCAGACGCTGGCTTTCCCGTAGCTGCGCGACCGGGCGGCTCAGCTGCTGCGGCTGCGAGCCGTCCCTGTGCGGGGGAATGACCAGCCGACGCGCGACGCTGTTGGCGGTTTCCATTCCATAGTCCCGGCGCACGACGTGCAGACAGAGATCGATCCCCGCCGCGCTGCCTGCGGAGGTCAGTATATTCCCTTCGTCCTGGTAGAGCACATCCTCGACCACGTCGATGTCCGGGTAGCGGGCCTTAAGCGCGTCAAGGTAGCGCCAGTGCGTCGTGGCTTTGCGCCCGTTCAGCAGCCCCGAGGCGGCCAGAACAAACACGCCCGAACAGATGGACAGCAGCTGACAGCCCCGCGCGCTGGCCTGACGTAAGGCGCTGCAGAGCGCGTCCGGAACCGGTGCATCCAGACCCCGCCAGCCCGGCACGACGATCAGGTCGGCAGACTCAAGCAGGGAAATATCGCCGTCGGTAATGATGCGGATCCCGCCCGTCGCCCGAAGTTCACCGCTATCTACGCCTGCCACCGCAAAACGATACCACTCGTCTCCTAGCTCGGGACGCGGCAGGCCGAAGATCTCCACCGCCACGCCAAACTCAAAGGTACACAGGCCGTCATACGCCAGCACGACCACCTTCGGGCGGGGAGTTTGTCTTAAGTTTGTCATCTTTTTGCTGTTTTCTGGCATACACGAGCGCATTCACGAGCTGAATTTGTGGATAGAGTAGTGTTATCACAAACGCCAAAGATGAGGAAGAATCATGAGCTATGTTACTGAATTTCCGGCTGCCGAGCCGCAGGAGGCCGTCACCCATTTTCTGCGTCGCCTGAGTGTGGAAACCGACTGTGCTGACGTGCATCACGCTATCGCCAACCAGGAGCAGGATTTCGTGCTGCTGCACGTGGTGGGGAGCCCGGAGCAGTTTGCCCGCCGTCACGTGCCTGGCGCACTGCATATGCCGCGGAGCCAGATTACCGCGGAGCGCATGGCCCAATGGCCCGAGGGCACGCTGTTCGTCGTTTACTGCGCGGGACCGCACTGTAACGGCGCGGACAGGGCCGCGCTGAAGCTGGCGCGTCTTGGGCTGCCGGTCAAAATCATGCTCGGGGGCATCACCGGCTGGGAAGATGAAAAGTTCGCCTTTGCCAGCAGCGAAACCGCCGCTGTCCTGTGAACATGAATTTTTTTCAACACCCGTGAAATTTTCTCGTTTGCCGGAACAGGACAGGTATGACATCTTTTTTGGACATTTAGACATCCAGAAGTCTAAAACTTCAAATGATGAATTATCACTGCCGGCAATTATCGCCGGCAGGCTGAGGAGATTTCCATGCAACGACACCACGCCCCGTTCCGCGCCGATGTAGTCGGCAGCTTTTTACGCCCGGATGCGATCAAACAGGCTCGCCAGAAGTTCGCCAGCGGCGAAATTGACGCCGGACAGCTTCGTGCGGTTGAGGATGACGCTATCCGCCACGTCGTTGAGCAACAGTGCGCGTGCGGGCTGAACGTGGTCACCGACGGCGAGTTCCGCCGCGCCTGGTGGCACTTCGACTTCTTCGACGGTCTGCAGGGCGTTGAGCGTTACGATTCACAGCAGGGCATTCAGTTTAACGGGGTGCAAACCAAAGCCCACGGCGTACGCGTGACCGGCAAGCTGGGCTTTGGCGAGCATCCGATGCTGGAAGACTTTCGCTATCTGAAAAGCATCAGCGGTGAAGCCCTGCCGAAAATGACCATCCCAAGCCCGAGCGTGCTGCATTTCCGCGGCGGTCGCAAAGACATCGATGCGACCGTGTATCCGGACCTGGACGTCTATTTCGACGATCTGGCGACCACCTGGCGCGACGCCATCCGGGCCTTCTACGACGCGGGCTGCCGCTACCTGCAACTGGATGACACCGTCTGGGCCTACCTCTGTTCGGACGATCAGCGCCGCCAGATCCGCGAGCGCGGGGATGATGCCGACGAGCTGGCGCGCATCTATGCCCGCGTGCTGAACAAGGCCCTGGAGGGCAAGCCGGACGATCTGACTATCGGCCTGCACGTCTGCCGCGGTAACTTCCGCTCAACCTGGATCTCCGAGGGCGGCTATGAGCCGGTGGCGGAAGTGCTGTTTGGCACGGTCAACGTTGACGCGTTCTTCCTGGAATATGATAACGACCGCAGCGGGGATTTCGCGCCGCTACGCTTTGTCCGCCCGGGCAAGCAGCAGGTGGTGCTGGGTCTTATCACCACTAAAAACGGCGAGCTGGAAAATCCTGAGGGCGTGAAGGCGCGTCTGGAAGAGGCGGCAAAATACGTGGCGATAGAGCAAATTTGCCTTAGCCCGCAGTGCGGCTTTGCCTCTACCGAAGAGGGCAACAGCCTGAGCGAAACCCAGCAGTGGGACAAAGTCCGTCTGGTGACGCAGATCGCCAGCGAAGTCTGGTAATCACGCTTTCCCGGCGCTGCATTATAAAAGTGCAGCGCTGTGCCATTCTGAGTCGTTCTCTTTACATCCCGCTTTCCAGGTCCTGAAATAGCGCTTTCTCCATTCTGGCATCCTTTTTGCTCCTGCTTCGCTGAGACATTTTTTTCCGCGTCCACGCCGTAACGGACGTCTTCGCACAGCGTTCTTTTTCAGGAGTGAAAATATGCATCGTCGTACTTTATTAAAAGCCTTCGCGTTGTCTGCCTCTGTCGTTGCTATGGGAATGAGTTTCGGCGTGCAGGCGGCCGACACCATCAAAGTGGGGATCATGCACTCTCTTTCCGGCACCATGGCGATCTCCGAAACTCCGCTGAAAGACGTTGCCCTGATGACGATTGACGAGATCAACGCGAAAGGTGGCGTGCTGGGCAAGAAGCTGGAGCCGGTGGTGGTTGATCCGGCCTCAAACTGGCCGCTGTTTGCCGAGAAAGCACGCCAGCTGTTAAGTCAGGACAAAGTGGCAGTGGTGTTCGGCTGCTGGACGTCGGTATCACGAAAATCCGTCCTGCCTGTGTTCGAAGAGCTGAACGGCCTGCTGTTCTACCCGGTGCAATATGAAGGCGAGGAGATGTCGCCGAACGTCTTCTATACCGGCGCGGCGCCGAACCAGCAGGCCATCCCGGCGGTGGAATACCTGATGAGCGAAGACGGCGGCGCGGCGAAGCGTTTCTTCCTGCTGGGCACGGACTACGTCTACCCGCGCACCACCAACAAGATCCTGCGCGCCTTCCTGCACTCGAAAGGCGTTGAGGATAAGGACATCGAAGAGGTTTATACCCCGTTTGGCCATAGCGACTACCAGACCATCGTCGCCAACATCAAGAAATTCTCCGCCGGTGGTAAAACCGCCGTGGTTTCGACCATCAACGGCGATTCCAACGTTCCGTTCTACAAAGAGCTGGCTAACCAGGGGCTGAAGGCGACGGACGTGCCGGTCGTTGCGTTCTCCGTGGGTGAAGAAGAGCTGCGCGGGATCGACACCAAACCGCTGGTAGGCAACCTGGCCGCGTGGAACTACTTTGAGTCCGTCGATAACCCGACCAACCAGGCCTTCGTGGCGGACTATAAAGCCTATGCCAAAGCGCATAAGCTGCCGAACGCCGATACCGTGGTGACCAACGATCCGATGGAGGCCACCTACGTGGGTATCCATATGTGGGCGCAGGCGGTGGAAAAAGCGGGCAGCACCGACGTGGATAAAGTGCGTGCGGCGATGGCCGGGCAGTCCTTTAAGGCACCGTCTGGCTTTACGCTCACCATGGATGCCACCAACCACCACCTGCACAAGCCGGTCATGATCGGCGAAATCGAAGGCAACGGCCAGTTTAACGTGGTGTGGCAGACGGAACAGCCGGTACGCGCCCAGCCGTGGAGCCCGTTCATTGCCGGGAATGATAAAAAGCCCGACCAGCCGATGAAAACCGCCAGCAACTAAGCCATCACCGCAGGGAGAAAGCCATGAACCTCATACGCACGCTTGTCGCGCTTGTATGGCTTACCGGACTGCTGCCAGGGATGGCGCAGGCATCGGACGCCGATCGTTTTGTTGCCGCCAGTCGCAGCCAGCAGGCGGAACTGCTGGCGCAGTGGGCCGCATCGCCGGATGCGGCAAGGTTGCCGCTGCTCCAGGCGCTGCAAAAGGAAAACCTCTACGTCGACGCGCAGAAGCACGCCTTTGCACAGCGTAATGGCGACGTCATCCCGCTCGGCGAAAGCCAGGCGGCTGCGGGGCCAACCAGGGCCGTTCGCCTGACTAACCGGCTGCGGGTGCTTGCCGCAACGGCCATTGCAACCCATCAGCTCGTCAGTGACAGTGTCACCGAAAGGCGCGCGGCGGCGCGCCAGCTTCAGCGGGACGCCCAGCCCGGTATGCAGGCTTTCCTGGAAACGCGGCTAAAGGATGAATCGGACGCGGTGGCGCGTCAGGCGCTGCTGCTGGCGGTGGCGAATCTTCAGCTGGCCAGCCCGCAGGCAGAGGTGCGCCGCAGGGCGGTCGAACGGCTCGGGCAGTCCGACGATCCGGACGTGGAGTCCAGACTCACCCCGTTTACTCAGGCACAAACCGAGCCTGACGCCGGGGTTCGCGCAGCCGCGCAGGAGAGCCTTAGCCAGATCCAGCATCGGCTGATGTGGGGCGACCTGCTGGGCCAGGCGTTTATGGGGCTGTCGCTGGGGTCGGTGCTGCTGCTGGCGGCGCTGGGGCTCGCCATCACCTACGGCCTGCTGGGCGTAATTAACATGGCGCACGGCGAGATGCTGATGCTGGGCGCGTATGCCACGTGGATGGTGCAGCAGGCGATGGCCGGGCTTGCTCCCCAGTGGCTGTGGCTCTATCCCGTTATCGCGCTGCCGGTCGCATTCTGCCTGACGGCAGGCATCGGGATGGTGCTGGAGCGCACCGTGATTCGCCATTTGTATGGCCGTCCGCTGGAAACGCTGCTGGCAACGTGGGGGATCAGCCTGATGCTTATCCAGCTGGTGCGCATGACGTTTGGCGCCCAGAACCTGGAGGTGGCGAACCCGGCCTGGCTTTCCGGCGGGGTGCAGGTTTTTGCCAACCTGACCCTGCCGTGGAACCGCATCGTGGTGCTGGGCTTCGTGCTGCTGGTGCTGTTCTTCACCTGGCTCATTCTGAACAAAACCCGTCTCGGCCTGAACGTGCGCGCGGTAACGCAAAACCGCAGCATGGCCGCCTGCTGTGGGGTACCGACGGGCCGGGTCGATATGCTGGCCTTCGGGCTTGGCTCCGGTATTGCGGGCCTGGGCGGCGTGGCGCTTTCCCAGCTCGGTAACGTCGGGCCGGAGCTGGGCCAGGGTTACATTATCGACTCGTTCCTTGTAGTCGTTCTTGGCGGGGTTGGCCAGCTGGCAGGCAGCGTCGCCGCGGCGTTTGGCCTGGGGATCTTTAACAAAATTCTTGAACCGCAGATGGGGGCCGTGCTGGGTAAGATCTTGATTCTGGTGGCGATCGTGCTGTTTATTCAGAAACGCCCTCAGGGACTGTTTGCGCTGAAAGGGAGGGTAATTGACTGATGAGCCAGCCGCTGACCTTAACGCTGGTGCGTAAAGCGCCGCGCACAACGCAGATTGCCGGCAGCCTGCTGGTCGTGTGCCTGCTGATACTGCCGTTTTTCGCCTTACTGCCCGCGACGCATCCGCTGGCGCTATCGACCTGGATGCTGACCCTTCTCGGTAAGATCCTCTGCTACGCCATCGTGGCGGTGGCGCTGGATCTGGTGTGGGGCTATGCCGGCATGCTGTCCCTGGGGCATGGCATTTTCTTTGCCCTGGGCGGCTACGCGATGGGTATGTACCTGATGCGCCAGGCGTCCGGCGACGGTCTGCCTGCGTTTATGTCGTTTCTCTCCTGGAGCGAACTGCCGTGGTTCTGGTGGGGCACTCAGCATTTTGCCTGGGCGCTGATGCTGATTGTGCTGGTCCCCGGGCTGCTGGCGCTGGTGTTTGGCTGGTTTGCCTTCCGCTCGAAGATCAAAGGGGTCTATTTCTCGATTATGACCCAGGCGCTGACCTATGCCGGGATGCTGCTGTTCTTTCGCAACGAAACCGGCTTTGGCGGCAATAACGGCTTTACCGGCTTCACCACGCTGCTCGGGTTTTCGGTGACGGAAACTACCACGCGCGTCGCGCTGTTTCTGGCGACCGTGCTGTTGCTGCTCCTGGCGCTCGGCACCGGGTTTGCGCTGGCAAAGAGCAAGTTTGGCCGCATCCTGACCGCCGTTCGCGACGCCGAAAACCGCCTGACCTTTTGCGGGTACGATCCGCGCGGGTTCAAGCTGCTGGTGTGGACGCTGTCTGCGGTGCTGTGCGGCCTGGCCGGGGCGCTGTATGTCCCTCAGGTGGGCATTATCAACCCCGGCGAAATGTCGCCGACGAACTCGATAGAAGCCGCCATCTGGGTAGCGCTGGGCGGGCGCGGCACGCTGGTGGGGCCGGTCATTGGCGCGGCGCTGGTCAACGGGGCGAAGAGCTTCTTCACCGTCGCGATGCCGGAGTACTGGCAGCTGTTTCTGGGACTGATTTTCATCGCCGTCACGCTGTTTTTACCGCGCGGCGTTTACGGCCTGTTTCGTAAGGGAGAGAAATAATGCAGCCAGCCGAAGGGTTATTCACCCGCCAGCTGCCCGGTGACCGCTACCGCGAGCAGACCGACCCGGTGCTTCAGCTTGAATCCATTAACGTGAATTTTGATGGCTTTCAGGCCCTGACCGATCTCACGCTGAATATCGGCGTGGGCGAGCTGCGCTGCGTGATTGGTCCCAACGGGGCAGGTAAAACCACGCTGATGGACGTGATCACCGGCAAGACGCGGCCAAAAAGCGGGCGGGCCATTTACGATCAGTCCGTCGATCTGACCGGGCTGGAGCCTGCGGCCATCGCCCGCCAGGGCATCGGGCGTAAGTTCCAGAAACCCACGGTCTTTGAAGCGCTGACGGTGTGGGAAAACCTCGAAATCGCGATGAAAACCGATAAATCCGTCTGGGCGAGCCTGCGGGCAACGCTCAGCGGTGATCAGCGCGACCGTATCGATGAGATGCTGGTTTTGCTTCGCCTTAGCAGCGAGCGGGATCGCCGCGCCGGGCTGCTATCGCACGGGCAAAAGCAGTTCCTGGAGATTGGTATGCTGCTGGTGCAGGATCCGCACCTGCTGCTGCTGGATGAACCCGCCGCCGGGATGACCGACGCGGAAACGGAATATACCGCAGAGCTGTTCAAAACGCTGGCGGGGAAACATTCCCTGATGGTGGTGGAGCACGACATGGGTTTTGTGGAAACCATCGCCGATCGCGTGACGGTGCTGCATCAGGGGCGCGTGCTGGCGGAGGGGTCGCTTCGCGAGGTGCAGGCCAACGAGCAGGTGATTGAGGTCTATCTGGGACGTTAAGGAGAGGTGATGCTACAGGTCAACGAACTGAATCAGTATTACGGCGGAAGCCATATCCTGCGCGGCGTGAGCTTTGAGGCCGTCACCGGCGAAGTCACCTGTCTGCTGGGACGCAACGGCGTAGGGAAAACCACGCTGCTGAAGTGTCTGATGGGGCTGATCCCGGCGAAAACCGGGGAGGTGATCTGGCAGGGGAAAAAGATCACCCACAGCAAGCCGCACCAGCGGGTGCACTCTGGCGTCGCGTACGTCCCGCAGGGACGGGAGATTTTCCCGCGCCTGACCGTGGAGGAGAACCTTCTGCTGGGGCTGTCGCGCTTCTCAGCCCGCGAGGCTAAGCAGGTGCCGGACGAAATCTGGCAGCTGTTCCCGGTGCTCAAAGAGATGAAGCACCGTCGCGGCGGCGATCTCTCCGGCGGGCAGCAGCAGCAGCTGGCGATTGGTCGCGCGCTGGCGAGCCGCCCGCAGCTGCTGATCCTCGATGAGCCCACGGAAGGCATACAACCTTCGGTGATTAAGGAGATAGGCCTGGTGATCCGCACCCTGGCGAACCGGGGGGATATGGCGATCCTGCTGGTCGAGCAGTTTTACGACTTTGCCGCCGAGCTGGCCGACAGCTACCTGCTGATGTCGCGCGGCACCATTATTCAGCGCGGGCGGGGAGAAAACATGGAGCAGGAGGGCGTTCGCGGGCTGGTTGCGATTTGAAATGTTATAATATAACATTCGAATTCTTATAAAACGGAACGAGGGTGTTATTTTGGCTGCACATATTGGGAAATTTGCCATGACTCTGGGGGCGATGCTGGTCAGCGGCCAGCTGTTTGCCCATTCACACGGACACGCGATGAGCGAAGCGGAACAAAAGGCGGCGAATGGCGTCTTTGAGGACAAAGACGTTAAGGACAGACCTCTGTCGGACTGGGACGGCACCTGGCAGTCCGTCTATCCCTTCCTGCTTGACGGCTCGCTGGATCCGGTCTTTAAACAGAAGGCCCGGAAGGATAAAAGCAAATCCTTCGACCAGGTTAAAGCCTATTACCGCACGGGTTACGCGACGGACGTGGATGCCATCGGCATCGAAAATAACGTGATGGAATTCCATAAAGGCAATGCGGTCAGCAGCTGTCGCTATGATTACAGCGGCTACAAAATTTTGACCTACGCATCGGGGAAAAAGGGCGTTCGCTATCTGTTTGAGTGTAAGGATGCCGGCAGCAAGGCACCGAAGTTTGTGCAGTTCAGCGACCACACCATCGCGCCAAAGGCCTCTTCGCATTTCCACATCTTCATGGGCAACACCTCACACGAGGCGCTGCTGAAGGAGATGGATAACTGGCCGACCTATTATCCGAACGAGATGTATAAACAGCAGGTGGTGGAGGAGATGCTGCACCACTAGACTGTTGCTGTTGCCGGGGGGCGGCTACGCCTTACCCGGCCTACAGGCGCTACGCCACGTTGGGCGTTTCGCACCACGCCTTCACGCTCATCCCGCGCAAAATCATCAGCCATGCGACCACAATGGCGGCCATCATAATCACGAACAGCGACCAGTGCGGCAGGTTGGTCAGGATAATACCGGTGATCATCGGGTTTGCCGCCGCGCCGAGCCAGCCCAGCGCCTGGGCGGAGAAGTAGCTGGCTTTCATCCCCGGCGGGGCGATGTTATCGATCAGCATGTATTCACCCGGCGCATAGATAATCTCACCCAGCGTAAAGATGGCGGCAGCGATGCCCCAGTAGACCAGGTTTTCACCGGAGAGCATAAAGCCGGCCAGCCCCGCGATGAAAAACAGGGTGGCTGCGGTCATCAGCGGGCGAATATTGCGGGCAGAGATCTTGCGGCCCAGCGCATACTGCAGCGTCACCACCACGGCGGCGTTAACGGGCAGCACCACGGCGACCACCTTTTCGGCGAAATTACTGTCCGCATGCGCGGCCAGGACATACTGCGAAATGCAGGTGGCGAACGAGCCGCCGACGTATGACGCGAGCAGGCCAGAGAGCGTGTACCAGAACAGCGCGCGGTCCTTCAGCAATACCGACGGCTGCCAGGGCATCTTCTCCTCGGCGGTATCTAACGCCACGCTCTTTTGCACAAAGAAATGGATAAACCCCAGCGGCAGCGCGGCGCAGAAGGCCGCCAGCCAGAACGGGAGCTGCAGGCTGTACATCACCAGCAGGGTGCCAATCGGCGGCCCGATCGTCCAGCCGATATTCAGGAAGCTGTAGTTCAGCGAAAAAACGCGGGCTTTTTCACTGGAGGTCAGCACGTCGGAGAACCAGGCTTTCAGCACCGTCGAAAAGACGGAATAGGCGCAGTTGATCAGCGCAAAGAACAGCACCACCAGCGTGACGTTACCCACCAGCGGGATCGCCACAAATCCGGCGATAAAGGCCACGATGGCGATCAGCATGTAGCGTTTTTTATCGAATTTGTCGGCCAGAATGCCAAACCCCAGGCTGAATACCACGCCAATGGTCAACGCAATCGTCAGGGCATAACCGATATTCTCGACGCTCATGCTGTAGACGCGCGTGAGATAAATGGTCATAAACGGCAGCGTTGCCCCCCGACCAATGGTTAATAACAATGACGATGCCAGCAGCGCCGCGGTTGAGCGCCTGAGAGATGGTTTCATATTCCTGCCCGACAAATGCTTATGCTTTTTTATGTTGTGTTCTAAAAGGAGTATCACGACATAAGGGGCTTGTATAGCGCCCAATTTATCCGTAAGTGCTTCGCCTGACTGCCAGAATTAATGATCTTCTCGTGGCGTACTTTTTTCTGTTACCTTGAAGTGTTAACAAATTATTAATAATTCAGGGGCAGGGTATGACGCGTAAAGATGGGCTGCTGGCGTTGCTGGTGGTCGTAGTATGGGGACTCAATTTTGTGGTCATCAAGCTGGGGCTGCACAACATGCCTCCGCTCATGCTGGCCGGTTTGCGTTTTATGCTGGTTGCGTTCCCGGCCATCTTCTTCGTTGCCCGTCCCAAAATTCCCTTAAAACTGCTGCTGGGCTACGGTTTGACCATCAGCTTTGGCCAGTTCGCATTTCTCTTCTGCGCCATCAAGTTCGGTATGCCGGCCGGTCTCGCCTCGCTGGTCTTACAGGCACAGGCGTTCTTTACCATTATTCTCGGCGCGTTTGTGTTTGGCGAGCGCCTGCAGGGTAAACAGCTGGCGGGAATTACGCTTGCGGTGTTTGGCGTGCTGGTGCTGATAGAGGCCAGCCTGAATGGTCAGCACGTGGCGCTGCTGGGCTTTATGCTGACGCTGGCGGCAGCGCTGAGCTGGGCCTGCGGGAATATCTTCAACAAGTTGATTATGCAGCACGAGGCGCGCCCGCAGGTGATGTCCCTGGTGGTGTGGAGCGCGCTGATCCCCGTCTTACCGTTTATGGTCGCGGCGTGGATTCTGGATGGCCCGCAGGTCATGCTCAACAGCCTGGTCGAGATCGACCTGACCACCATTCTTTCGCTGGTTTATCTGGCCTTTGTCGCTACCATTGTGGGCTACGGGATCTGGGGAACGCTGCTGGGCCGCTATGAAACCTGGCGCGTCGCGCCGTTATCCCTGCTGGTTCCGGTGGTGGGGCTTGCCAGTGCGGCACTGTTACTGGATGAAACGCTGAGCGCGCTGCAGCTGCTGGGCGCCGTGCTGATCATGGCCGGGCTGTACATTAATGTCTTTGGCCTGCGCGTGCGTCGGGCGACGCGGGTAAGAAAGGCATAAAAAAAGCCCCGCGTCTGCGGGGCAAAAACGAATCAGAGGCCGTGCTGATTATAATAAGGCACGCCTAATTCGTCGGATTTGTCGCTACCAGCACCCATATGGTTGAAATCATAAGGCGTCTGGTCATGTGCTGACGGCAAAATCATCGTATCAGGATTATTTTGCTGCGTTGCACGAGGGGTTTGCTCCGCGAAGGTCTGGCTGGAGAACAACACCAGCAAGGCGAGGGCGGCGGAGGCGGTAACTTTCATGATTTCCTCGGTTACGTCTGTTACAGGCGATGATTAACTACAGTGTTTTAACGGATACAGGTATCGGGATTCGCCCGGCACGCTGGTGATTCGGTACTTATGAGGCGGCACGTCAAAATAGTTCTTGAACGTGCGCGTCAGGGTTTGCTGCGATTCAAATCCGTAACGCTCCGCCAGGTAAAGGATCGGCTCATTGCTTTCTTTCAGTTTCTGGGCAATTTCCGTCAGCTTGCGGCTGCGAATGTATTGTCCTAATGAATGGCCGGTCTCTTTTTTGAACATCCGTTGCAGGTGCCATTTGGAGTAACCTGAACGCTCTGACACTTTTTCAAGGGAGAGCGGCGATTCCAGGTTATCTTCGATCCAGTCCAAAATGCTATGAATGGTGATAGCGTCAGTATTGCGTCTGGACATCGTCATACCTCTTTTTCTGTTTACGGCAGTATTTTCTTCAGCAAGAGCTCAAGGGTTGCCACTTCATCTGCCGTTAAGTTTTTTGTTAGTTCCTGATGCAGTGTTTGTCCTACTAATTGATGACATTGCTCGCACATGGCCGCGCCATCGCTGGTCAGCTTTACCAGTACGCCGCGTTTGTCATTGGGGTTAGGGCTACGTTCTATCCATCCTTTGCAGACGAGACGATCGAGCATGCGGGTCAACGCACCCAGATCGACAGAGAGCACCTTTTTCAGCTCAACCGGTGTGATACACACTTCGCAGCGAATGGAACACAGCACTTTGAACTGTGTTGCGGTGATATCCAGCGGTGACAGATAGTCGTTGAGCAGGCGGTCTTTTTTCTGATTTACCATATGAATAAGACGACCCAGCGGAACAACGTCGTTAAAGATATCACTGGTGCTTTTCACAATGGTTGCCCTGGCAAGTAGTTAGTCACGGCAGATATTATTGCTCAGGCAAGTATAAGTCAACTGAATGAGTAAGCCGATGCCACGAATTGCTAAAACGTTTCATGAACTTTTTTTGAGGGCTTTCAAATCAGATAGATAACTGTGAGTTATGATTTCAGAAGGAGAAGAATCGTTACGCTGCGCCCATAGCTGAATGTCACATTTTCACCCTATAATTGCTGAGTTAACTATGGATAAGGACAACAACGCACTATGTTGGATTTAATTAAAGCAATCAGCCTTGGGCTGGTGGTCTTGCTGCCGTTGGCTAACCCGTTAACGACGGTGGCGCTTTTCCTCGGGCTGGCAGGGAATATGAACAGCGCCGAGCGCAACCATCAGTCGCTGATGGCCTCGGTGTACGTGTTTGCCATCATGATGGTGGCCTACTACGCGGGACAGGTGGTGATGAACACCTTCGGGATCTCCATCCCTGGCCTGCGCATCGCCGGGGGGCTGATCGTGGCCTTTATCGGTTTCCGCATGCTGTTCCCGGCACAAAAGGCCCATGAGTCGCCGGAAGCGGCCAGCAAATCCGAAGAGCTGGAAACCGAACCGAGTGCGAATATCGCCTTTGTGCCGATTGCCATGCCAAGCACGGCGGGGCCGGGTACCATCGCGATGATCATCAGCTCCGCGTCGACGGTGCGCGACAGCGCAACCTTCCCGGACTGGGTGCTGACGGTTGCGCCGCCGCTGATTTTTGCAATCATCGGGGTTATCGTGTGGGCGTCGCTGCGCAGCTCCGGCGCCATTATGCGCTGGGTAGGCAAGGGCGGTATCGAGGCGATTTCCCGTCTGATGGGCTTCTTGCTGGTGTGTATGGGCGTGCAGTTTATTATTAACGGCGTGCTGGAAATTATTAAGACCTATCATTGATGTGATTGCCGGGTGGCGCTGCGCTTACCCGACCTACAAAAAGACGGATTTCGTAGGCCGGGTAAGGCGAAGCCGCCACCCGGCACCAACAACCCTCACCCATGCTGCCCCTGTTCCTCCAGCGCCACCGGCCATTTACGGAAGATGAGCACTGACCAGACAAGCGCCACCAGCGCCGGAATGGCGCCCAGATAGCCAATCGCCGACATCGACACGTGCAGGCTGACCTGATTTCCCACCAGCGCCCCCGCGCCAATGCCCAGATTGAAAATACCGGAAAAGAGCGACATCGCCACGTCCGTTGCATCCGGCGCCAGAGCCAGCACTTTCACCTGCATGCCCAGGCCAATCACCATGATCGCCACGCCCCAGAACAGGCTGAGGATCGCCAGATGGCTCTCGCTGCCCGCGGCGGGCATCAGCAGCAGCAGGCAGGCCAGCAGCAGGCCAATGGCGCTGCTCACAAGCGTGGAAGCATGGCGGTTGCCGAGCTTACCGAACAGCACGCTGCCAATAATGCCCGCACCGCCGAGGATCAACAGTAAGACGGTGGCAAAGCTGGCGCTAAAGCCCGCCACAACCTGCACAAACGGTTCAATGTAGCTATACGCCGTGTAATGGGCCGTCACCACGATGGCGGTCAGCAGGTAGATGCTCAGCAGCGCGGGGCGGCGCATCAGCAGCGGCAGGCTTTTCAGCGAGCCGGAATGCTCGCTGGGCAGCGCGGGCAGCAGTTTTATCAGGCACACCAGCGTAATCAGCGCGCCCATGCCGATGGCGAAGAAGGTGGTACGCCAGCCGAAGTATTGCCCCACGATGCGGCCAATCGGCAGACCCAGCACCATCGCCAGCGCGGTACCGGTGGCCAGCAGGCTCAGCGCCTGAGCGCGTTTACCCGCCGGCGCCAGGCGAATAGCCAGCGACGCGGTGATCGACCAGAACACCGCATGGGCAAAGGCAATGCCAATTCGGCTAATGACCAGCACCGTAAAATTCCACGCCATAAACGACAGAACATGACTGGCGATGAACAGCACGAACAGACCGATCAGCAGCCTGCGCCGCTCTATCTGGCTGGTCAGCAGCATAAACGGCAAAGACATCAGCGCCACCACCCAGGCGTAGATGGTCAACATAATGCCCACCTGAGCCGTTTCCATCTGGAAACTTTCAGCGATGTCAGACAACAGCCCAACCGGAACAAATTCTGTGGTGTTAAAGATAAACGCGGCAATGGCCAGCGTGACCACGCGTAGCCACGCAACCCTGCGGGAAACTGTGTTCGTTGTCATAGGGATGTCGGAGATTCGTTGCTGAAAAGAAGAGGGGACGATCTTAAAACGTTGAACGGCGAAAACTCAACCATTATGTGATGCAGATCTCAATATTTACCTTATGAAAGCGGTAGCCGGGGACGCTGTTTTCATTGAATATAAAAGAACAACACAATAAAAACAGGCGGTAAGACAATGCAGGAGATTGATTTTTATCTGGTCGATGCGTTCAGCGAGACCTCGTTTGGCGGCAACCCGGCGGCCGTTTGCCCGCTCAAGGAATGGTTACCCGACGAGACCTTGCTGAAAATGGCGCAGCAGCATAATCAGTCAGAGACGGCCTTTTTTGTCTGCAGTAAAGGCGGCATTGAGCTACGCTGGTTTACCACGCTTACCGAAGTCAATCTCTGCGGCCACGCTACGCTCGCGGCGGCGCACGTCCTGTTTACCGAGCTGGACTACCCTGATTCGCGGATCCACTTCGATACCGCGTCTGGCCGCCTGACGGTCAGCCGGGAGGGGGAGTGGATGACGCTGGACTTCCCGGCATGCCCAACCCAGGAAGAGATGCCCCCGCCGGAGATGCTCTCGGCGCTGGGCATCAGCCGCTACGTTGAGGCCCGTAAAGGGCGCGCCTGGCTGATCGTGCTGGACAACCGCCAGCAGGTTGAAGCCCTCGCACCGCGCTTTTCAGCGATGACGCCAGGCGAGCATAAGGTGAGCGTTACGGCGCGCGGTGAGGGGGAATATGATTTTGTCAGCCGCTTTTTCTCCCCGGGCGTCTCCGTGCCGGAAGACCCGGTTACCGGCTCCGCGCATACGATGCTAATCCCCTACTGGAGCGAGAAGCTGGGTAAAACGACTCTGTTTGCCCGCCAGGTTTCAGCGCGAGGCGGTGATGTACGCTGTGAGCTGAAAGGCTCGCGCGTGCTGATGGGCGGGCAGGCCACACTTTATCTGAAAGGCACAGTTTTTCTGCGCTAAAGAGCCATAACAAGAGAGGAAGAGACAATGCAGGAAATTGATTTTTATCTGGTGGATGCCTTCAGCGACAAAACCTTTGGCGGCAACGCCGCAGCGGTATGTCCTCTCGAAGAGTGGCTGCCCGACGAGACGCTGCTCAAAATGGCGCAGCAGCATAACCAGTCTGAAACCGCGTTTTTCGTGCGCACCGACGGCGGGTTTGAGCTGCGCTGGTTCACCACGCTGGATGAAATTAACCTCTGCGGCCATGCCACGCTTGCCGCATCACACGTCATTTTCGAATACCTTGATTATCCGCATACCGAAATCACCTTCACCACGCGCTTTGTCGGCGAGCTGACCGTCAAACGCAGCGGCGACTGGCTGACGCTGAACTTCCCCGCATGGACGACGGAAATCGTCGAAAACCCACCCGAGCTGCTGCTTAGCGCGCTGGGCACCTCAGAGGCGAAAGAGGTGCGCGTCGGACGCGATTACATGGTCGTGCTGGAGAGCCAGCAGCAGGTGGAAGCGTTAACGCCGGATATTGGGGCGATGCTTCCGCTGGATAAAATGGTCTGCGTGACGGCACCGGGAGAGCAGTATGACTTCGTCAGCCGCTTCTTCTGCCCGGGGGAAGGGGTGCCGGAAGATCCGGTCACCGGGTCTGCCCACAGCATGCTGATCCCGTACTGGAGCGAAAAGCTGGGTAAAACGTCACTGAACGCCCGCCAGGTGTCGTACCGTGGCGGGGACCTGCGCTGCGAGCTGAAGGGCGACCGCGTGCTGATTGGCGGCCAGGCGACGCTGTATCTGAAAGGGCGCATCTATCTGCGCTAGCCGAGTGAGGCGCCGCCGCATATAACCATCTCCTGGCCGGTGATGGCGGCGGCGTCGTCGCTAAGCAAGAAACTCACCAGTCCCGCCACCTCTTCTGGCGCGATGAGACGCCCGATTGGCGGACATTTGGGGGGCGAAGTTTCCCGTCCGGGCGCGCTGAGCATCGGCGTTTGGGTGGCGCCCGGCGCGACCACGTTAGCGGTGATCCCGCGAGGAGCCAGTTCCGCCGCCCAGCTTCTGACCATCCCCACCATCGCCGCTTTGGTGGCAACATACTGCGATCGTCCTGCTGCCCCGCGGGAGGTTCTGCTGCCTATCGCCACCAGCCGTCCACCCGGAGCCATTGCGGGAGCAAAATGGTTAAACAACGCCTCACAGGCCAGAACGTGGAGCTGCCACAGTGACGCGCTAACGCGGCTTTCCAGCTGGCCCAGCGGCGCGGCGGCCATCATCCCGGCGGCATGGATCACCGCCCTGGGCGTAGCGATGGTGTGCAGGGCGCTTCTCAGCGCGTCCGGGTCGGTGATATCAACGCGAAGGCAGGTGAAGCCGGGGGTATCCGGCATCACGGCCCGTCGGCTGAGCCCGGTGACCTGCCAGCCCTCCGCCAGCAAACGCTTAACGATGGCCTCCCCAATTCCGGAGCTGGCTCCGGTAACGACGGCGTGGCGCATGTCAGACCTCCAGCATCGCGCGCGGAATTTTAAACACCGCTTTGCGCACGGTCATCGGTGCCTCTGCGGCGCACAGCGCCTGGTGAGGTTCACCGGGACAAAACACCGCAAAGTCGCCCGCGGCCAGGCGTATCCTGACGTTGTGTTCGGCGGATGAAGCAATAAAGAGATCCGGCTTACGCTCTTCGTCACCCGGCCTGCCTGCGGGAAGCGCGCCAGCGTAAATGTATTCTTCACCGGCTAACACGATTTGGATATCCGCCCACTGATGATGATACTCCGTGTGCCGCGCGGCGCGCGGCTGGGTTTGCGCCGGGCCGATGTGGCAAAACCATGGCGCATCGTCTGGCTGCCAGCGCCCGTCATCGCGTTCGCTGAGCGCCTTAAGCGTGCAGTCCGGGCGCGAAAGCAGGGCGTACAGCGCCGGCGGGAGCCCTGCCAGCGGCAGGGCGTTGAGATGTCCGATAATCATACTGTCTCCTTGACCCATTCTGGCGTCACCCGCACGTATTTGATGGCCTGGCGGAAGTACGTGTACGCGATATGCAGATCCCCTTCAGGACCCTGCTTGATGCTGGGATAGGAGAACTCGCGGTTGAGCTTTTCCAGCGAGTTGTTGGTCATGCAGTAGCCATCCCCCTCGTCCAGATGACGTTGCCACGGCCAGCTTTTCCCGCCGTCCGGCGAAATGGCGACCGTCATCGGCGCGCGCGGTGCGCCCCAGAAGGCAGCACGACCGTGGGTGACAACCGGCTCCTTGCGCCCGTCGCCATCGTCTATTTCATCATATAGCGAGGCGCGACGTTCCCGCGCGCCGGCGGCGCTCATGGCGTTAAAGACCAGCGCCAGCTCACCGCTCGCAAGCGTGGTCACCTGGATAGACGAATTGTTATTGGGTAGCTCCGTGGGCTCCGGTACGGACCAGCTTTCACCGTTATCCGTTGACTGGCTGTAATAAATATTGTCCGCCCAGCGGCTGCGGAACAGCGCCACCAGGGTGCCGTTGCGAAGCGGGGTGATGTTCATATGCACGCAGCCCAGGCTGTCCGGCACCTCGACGTCGCGCCACGTTTTGCCACCGTCTCTGGAGATTTTTACCGCGCTGATGTCATCATTGCCGACCCATTTCTCACCCGGCCGGGTGCGGCAGTAAAACACCGGCAGCAGCCAGCTGCCGTTGTCCAGCACGACAATCGGCTGGCGGATAAACGTGCCCGGCTTATCGAGCAGGGTCGCGATATCTCCCCAGGTTTTACCCAGATCGCTGGACTGGCGATAGCGCACGATGGCCGTATCCTGATTCCCGGAAACCTGCGCGGTCCACAGCAGCCACAGCACGTTGTCCGGGGCCAGGAACAGAACCGGGTTTTGTTCGGAACGCGTGGCATCGTCCGACAGTTTTACCGCTTCGCTCCACTGCTGGCTGCCCGGCGCCAGGCGTGAACCCCATACGGAGATATCCGCAATGCCTTCCTGAGTACCGCCAAACCAGACGCACATCAGCGAGCCGTCCGGCAGCGGCAGCAGGTTCGCCGCGTGGTTTTGTGGGCAAGAGGAAGGCAGCATGGCGGCCTTCACGTGAGCATCCTGTTGCGGGCGAAGAATCCCGTCGCGGGTTACGGTTACAGACATATCAGACTCCATTATTTTGAGCGGGGGTTGGCGCTTTACCCTGCGCTTTTCCCGGAATGAGGCGGTCGATGGCCATGATGACGGCTGGGGTTATCAGGGCGATATACATATTGTTGATGCCGAAAGGATCGCCCAGCAGATACCAGACCGAGGTCACAACGCAGGCGCCAATCAGACCCGCATTGGCACCGCGGGTGCTGCGGAAGAACGGGGCGTAAAACGCGATGACGGCCACCACGGAAATCGACAGGCGAATGGCGCGGGTAAAGAACGAGAGCTTCAGCACTTCAGGCACCAGCAGCACTAAAATCAGCGGCAGGAATCCAATCAGCAGGGAGATCCAGCGGGTGGCCTTAAACTCCTGCTCGGGCGTCGGATTGCGCATCGGCACGTAAAAGTCTTTGACCACCAGGGAGGCGATGGCCAGCGCAACGGTACTGACGCTGACGAAGATGGACGCCACCAGAGAGGTGGTCACCAGCCCGGCCAGCCACGGGTTCATATCCTGCAGGAAAATCGGCATCGCATAGAGGCTGTCGATTTCCGGGTGCAGGTATTTTGCCGCCACGCCAATCACCGCGATGGCCAGCGCAATCGGCAGGCAGAAGAAGAAGGCGACCCAGGTAGAGCGTTTAGCGGATTTCACGTCTTTGGTGGAGGAAATCGCCTGAATGACAAACTGGGTACAGAAGATGGAGCCGATGGTGCCAATAAGCCACGCGAAAATGGTCGTCGCGCCGATGTTGCCATCCCAGGTCCAGTAGAAGTCCGGCATGTTTTCAATCATCGGCGTAAAACCGCCGGTTTTCGACAGCGCAAAGCCCATGATCGCGAGGATGCCGAAGTATTTCAGCGCGCTGTGCAGCACCGTAACCCAGGCCACGCCCTTCATGCCGCCAAAGGCGAAATAGAAGGTACTGACAATGGCCGTAATAAAGGCGGCTACCGGGAGGTTGACTTTCAATACCGTGGAAATGGCCGCCGCGCCGCTAACGTAGTTCCCTACGTTAACCAGCAGCAGGGCGTAGATCATGATGATGGAGATAATGTTTTTGGTGCTGTTACCGTAT
This sequence comes from Enterobacter genomosp. O, assembly GCF_001022965.1. GTDB lineage: Bacteria > Pseudomonadota > Gammaproteobacteria > Enterobacterales > Enterobacteriaceae > Enterobacter > Enterobacter cloacae_L. Next base: position 434,181 of record NZ_LECZ01000027.1, on the reverse strand, counting down.
TTTTCAGCAATCGCACCCGAGATGGTGATTTTCCCGGTGTTGTAGATGCGCTTTACCAGCAACAGCCCAAAGAGCGGGAAGCCAATCGCGGCCCCGATTACGGACCACGACGCGGCAAACCCGTCTTCAAACGCCGCCTGCGCGGTGCCGATGGTGGATTTAGCGCCGATATACTCGGACATCAGCAGGATCCCGACGATAAACGCCGGCATCGCGCGGGAGCCTTCCATAAAGTCCCCGGAGTTTTTACTGCGGATCCGGAAGGTCAGCCAGGTGGTGAACAGGATGTAGGCAATGACTATGCCCACGATGATCAGGGTATCTTCAGCGGTAAAATTATTCATCTTTGCCTCTCTTCAGGGCGAGTGAATCCTGGGCACCTCAGGCACCCGGTATTCTTATGGACGAAACCAACGCCGGTTAAATGCGTGACGTTGTCACTATTCGGCGTATCTCTGCAAGCTGCATATCGTTAAACGCCACGGCATAGCGGCTCTCGCCGACCTCTTCTCCCATGAGCTGCAGCGCTTTTTTGACGGCGGCAGGCGAAAACGCCACGCTGTACAGATCGGTACGCAGCTGCGTGACGTTCTCCTGCGCCAGGCGGGAGCCTTCAATATCGCCCGCGTTAAAGCGTGACCAGATGGCGTTGATGGCCGCCGGCGCCACGTTCGCCAGCCCGGAAATGCAGGCTGAACAGCCGTCGACAAAGCCCTGGTGGATCAGCGAGTCCGGACCGTTGAGCACGTCGAACCCGTCAATGTCGCTTGCCGCATTGAGGAATCCGCGCAGGCTCTCGTAGCTTCCGGCACTGTCCTTGATGCCGATGATGTTGGGATGTTCGGCCAGCGCGCGTGCGGTGGCGGGCTCTATGGTGTTGCCGGTCCGCGCCGGTATGTTGTACAGAAATACCGGTACGGCCAGCGCGTCGGCGATTGCGGTGTAGTGCGCGACGAGTTCAGCCTGCTTCAGCGGCACGAAGTAAGGGGTAATGACGGATACGGCATCGACGCCCAGGGCGGCGATCTGTTTCCCCAGACGGATGGTGTCGCGGGTTGAGATCTCCCCAATGTGCGCCACGACCGGGGCGCGCCCGGCCACCGTTTCGACACAGGTACGGGTGACGGCGATTTTTTCCTCTTCGTTCAGCACGAAGAACTCGCCGTTGGTGCCGCCGCAGAAGATGCCGTTGCCCGCGCTGAGCTGACGGTCGATCTGTCGTTTAAGGCCCGGCAGATTCAGCGCGCCTTCCGCGTCAAAGGGGGTCACGATGGCCGTCAGCACGCCCCTGATTGTGTTACGCATTTCTCACTCCTTCGATATTAATGTTGGGGAAACAGCGTCCGGTAAATTGCCTGCACTTCGTCATGGTTGACCTGGCAAGGGGCGTTGTTCATTAGCCGCTTAACGTTAAGGGCCGCATCGCTCAGTGCGGCGATGTCCTCGCGCGGGACACCCAGCGTCTCCAGGTTGTCCGGCAGGTTGAGCCTGCGCACCAGCGCACCAAAGTAATCCACCAGCGCGTGGGATTTCTCCTCGTCTGACAGCGTCGTCTCCGCGCCGGGCACCAAATCCCAGACCTGCGCAAATTTCGTCACGCAGTGGGGACGAACCGCTCGCATGCAGGGCGCCAGCAGAATGGCGTTGGCGACGCCGTGCGGCAGGTGATATTTGCCGCCGAGAGGATAGGAAAGGGCGTGAACCAGATGCGTGCCGGCGTGCGCAATGGCGACTCCGCCGTAGTAAGACGCCCACAGCATCTCCAGCTTCGCCAGCAGATTGCCCGGCTCTGCGCAGGCCGTTTCAATGTTGTTGAGCAGCTTTGACAGGCCCATCAGCGCGGCGTTATCGCTGACCGGGTTGGCGACCGTTGAGGTGAAACACTCAATCAAATGGCACAGAGCATCAATCCCGGTGGATGAGGCAATGTGCGCTGGCATGCTGGTCGTCAGCTCCGGCAGCAGAGCGACGTAGTCGGGCAGCAGGACGGGGGAGATAATGCCCACCTTTGTGTTTTGCTCCGGGATGGCCAGAATGGCGTTCGGCGTCGCTTCCGATCCGGTCCCGGCCGTGGCCGGGATCAGCAGCGAGGGGATGCGCGCCACGGGTTTTGTGCCCGCCAGCAGGCTGTCCAGCCCCGGTGACTGCGGGTGGCAGAGCACGGAAAGCAGCTTGGCCACATCCAGTACGCTACCGCCGCCGAGCCCGACGACCAGCCCAAACGTACCCGTTAACCCGCCGAGCAGCTGGCTCACGTCGTGGTGGGAGGGTTCAGGCGGCACCGTGTCGATAATCGTGACGCGACGGTTGTCCTCTTCGAGGATCGCGCGGATCTGCTTTGCCGCCTCCAGACGCGCAATATTGCCGTCCGTCACCAGCAAAAGCTGCGTTTTATCAGTCAGTAACGGCCTGATGGCGGCGATAGCATTTGCGCCGCTAATAATGGTGCTGTTGATAGTTACCACGCTTTTCTCCTGTCTCTGTGCCCATGATTGATTTCGCTCAAATAAGACGCTTCATGGTCATCGTGTGGCTAAATTTATAATTTATTCGCAAACTGATTAACTTGATCTTGCTCACATATAATCAATCATGATTGAATATAATCATTAACAGGAAAGGCGAACCCGGAGTGGGGGATGAAAGTGAACAATCTGTACAGAGAGGTCGTGGTCGTCGCGGATGACTTTACCGGCGCTAACGACGCCGGCGTCAGCCTGGCGCTGTGCGGCAAAAAAGTCAGCGTGGCGTTTCATACGCCCTTTACCCAGGCGGCCGATGCGCTGATCGTCAACACCGATTCCCGGGCGCTGCGGGCATCGCAGGCGGCGGAAAAGGTGGCCGCGCTCGGGGCGGATATCGCAGATGCCCGCTGGCTCATCAAGAAGATGGATTCCACGCTGCGCGGCAACGCGGGGGCGGAAGCACAGGCCCTGAAGGCGTTAAGCGGCAAGCGTCAGGCGATCGTGGCCCCGGCATACCCCGAGGCAGGGCGCATCACGCGGCACGGCAGGTGTCTGGTAAACGGCATTCCGGTGAATGAAACCGAATTTGCCAGCGATCCCAAAACGCCCGTTCCGTCTGCCGCTATTGCTGACATGTTTACCGACGTGAGCGCTAAAAACGTGACCGTGGAGACGCTGACAGCCGAACTGGCGCAGGGAACGGAGTGGCTCATCGTTGATGCGCAGACCGACGAGGAGCTGGACGCCATTATCGCCGCCGCGCTGGGATGCGCGCAGACCCCGCTGCTGGTGGGCTCGGCCGGGCTGTGCGATGCGCTGGCCCGGCATCTGGCCCCGGCCCGACACAAACAGCTGCTGGCCGTGGTGGGCTCGATGAGTGAAATCGCTCAACGGCAGATTACGCGGGCTAAAGGCAAGAGGGGCGTCTCGTCGGTATTTATCGATGTGAATGACGCTTTGCGCGGCGACGCGGTTAGTTATATCGAAGAAATTGCGCAGGTGCTCCAGGCTGGGCATCACTGCATCGTGCATACCTGCGCGGGCCACGAGGCCCGCCATCAGGTGGAGCAGCTCTGCCAGCAGCATCACGTCACCCGCGCGGGCCTGGGCGAAAAGATCTGTACGTTTTTAGGCGAGCTGACCCGACGGGTGCTTGCGGCGCACGAGCCGGACGCGCTGTACGTCTCCGGTGGCGATGTGGCGATGGCCGTCGCCAGGGCACTGGATGCCCGCGGGTTTGAAATAACCGGGTGCATCGCACGGTGCGTACCGGTTGGACAATTTCTGGGCTGTAGCTGGCAGCGGCCGGTAATGACCAAAGCAGGGGGCTTCGGAAAGGAAGAGACGCTGCTTGAGGTTTTGCATTTTATCGAGGAGAGACTGAGTGACTAAAATCATCGCTGTAACCATGGGTGACCCGGCCGGCATTGGCCCGGAAATCATTATCAAATCCCTCACCGGGGGCGAGCTGTCAGGGGCGCCCGTGGTGGTGGTCGGCTGTGCCAGAACGCTGCAGCGGGTGCTGGAGAAAGGGATCGCCGGGCAGGCGGATATGCGGATTATCGACGCGGTGAGCGACGCGCGTTTTGCCCCCGGCGTAATCAACGTGCTTGACGAACCGCTTGCGGATCCCGATGCGCTACAGCCGGGCGTCGTGCAGGCTGCGGCAGGGGATCTGGCCTATCGCTGCGTGAAGCGCGCCACCGAGCTGGCGATGGCGGGCGAGGTGAAAGCGATTGCAACGGCGCCCCTGAACAAAGAGGCACTACACCTGGCCGGTCACCTTTATCCGGGGCATACCGAACTGCTGGCGCACCTGACCAACAGCAAAGATTACGCCATGGTGCTGTATACCGATAAGCTGAAGGTGATTCACATCACCACCCACATTGCGCTGCGCAAATTCCTTGATACGCTCAATCAGGATCGGGTAAAAACCGTGATTGGCATTGCGGATAGCTTCCTGAAGCGCGTCGGGTTCGAGCATCCTCGCATCGCGGTTGCCGGCGTTAACCCACATGCGGGGGAGAACGGTCTGTTTGGTGATGAAGAGATCAAAATTGTCGGCCCGGCCGTTGCGGCGATGAAAGCGCAGGGGTTAAACGTCACCGGACCGTGTCCGCCGGATACGGTATTTATGCAATGCTACGAAGGAATGTATGACATGGTCGTTGCGATGTATCACGATCAGGGGCATATTCCGCTAAAATTGCTCGGCTTTTACGACGGGGTGAATATCACCGCCGGCTTGCCGTTTATCCGTACCTCTGCAGACCACGGAACCGCGTTCGATATTGCATGGACCGGTAAAGCCAAGTCTGAGAGCATGACGGTGTCTATTCAGTTGGCTATGCAAATCACACGGGAATGATATGAAGGGATATAACCGGTTAGAGCAGATAATGGATTACCTGAAAGGGCACAATCTGGTGACGGTGGATCAGCTGGTGGCGATTACCGATGCCTCGCCGGCGACGATTCGCCGGGATTTGATCAAGCTCGATCAGGAAGGGGTGATCAGCCGTACCCATGGCGGGGTTACCCTCAACCGGTATATTCCTTCCCAGCCTACGACGCATGAAAAAATGCAGCGCAGCCTGGCGGAAAAGCACGCCATCGCCAGCGCGGCGGCGAGCTTTGTTAAAGCGGGGGACGCCATTGTGCTTGATGCCGGTACCACGATGATTGAACTCGCGCGCCAGCTGACGCATCTGCCGCTTCGCGTGATCACCAGCGACCTGCACATCGCGCTGTTTCTCTCGGAGTTCCGCCAGATTGAAGTGACGATCATCGGCGGGCGCATTGATGATTCAAGCCAGTCCTGCATCGGTGAACACGGGCGTCGCCTGCTGCAAAACGTCTGGCCGGACGTGGCTTTTGTCAGCTGTAACGGCTGGGATATCACCCGCGGCATAACCTCGCCAACGGAAGAGAAGGCCGCGCTGAAGCGTGATTTACTTGCCAATGCAAAACGTCGCGTGCTGCTGGCGGACAGCTCCAAGTACGGAGCCTGGTCGCTGTTTAACGTGGCGCATCTTAATACCCTCACGGATATCGTCACCGACGGCAGGCTGGATGAAACGACGCAGGCGCAGCTTCGGGCGCTGGATATCCCGCTCACGCTGGCGTCATGACATAAGTTAATACTATGAAGCACCCCGGCAGGCCTGCGCTATGTTAAAAATAAACTAGCAAGGAGCCTGCCATGTATTCCATTTCCTCTGCATCTGCACGTCATCCGGACATTCTCACCCTGATCGCAGCGCTTGACCGCTACCAGAGCGAACTCTATCCCGCCGAAAGCAATCATCTGCTCGACCTGGCTGCGCTGCCGGAAGCCTCGCTTATCCTGATGGTCATTCGCGACCAGCAGCTTCAGGCGGTCGGCTGCGGGGCCATCGTGCTCAACGGCGACGGAACGGGGGAGATGAAGCGGGTCTACATCGACCCGGCTCATCGTGGGCAGCACCTCGGCGAGACGCTGCTGGCCGCCCTGGAAGATGAGGCCCTGAGCCGTCATTGCCATACGGTACGGCTGGAGACGGGCATCAAACAGCACGCCGCGGTTCGGCTTTACGAACAGTGCGGATACGAAATGCGCCCGGCGTTTGCCCCGTACGTTGACGATCCGCTCAGCCTGTTTATGGAGAAGGCGCTGGTTGTAGACGTTCGTTTAGCAGCGCTATAAAGGCTTCCAGCTGGCGGGTCATCGCCCCGCGCCGCCACACCAGCCAGGTGGTGAGCCAGCGCCAGTTTTCCGCCAGCGGCCAGGCCTCAACCTGATGGTGTCCCGGCATACTTTCCAGCATTGAGCGCGGCATCAGCGCGATGCCCGCACCCGCAATAACGCAGGCGAGCATGCCGTGATAGGACTCCATCTCATGAATGCGGCCGGGCGCGGCTCTGTCCGCATGAAACCAGCTTTCCAGGTGTCGACGGTACGAGCAGTTTGCGCGAAAGGCGTAAACGTCGCTGCCGCTGACCTCTGCTGCGCGTGAGACTTCCGCCTGCCCGGCAGGCGTGACCAGCATCATCTCTTCCCGGTAGACCGGCATCCCCTCCAGCTCCGGGTGCGACAGAGGCCCGTCAACAAAGGCGGCGCTTAAGGTTCCCTCCAGCACGCCGTCAATCATCGTCCCGGATGGCCCGGTAGAAAGGGCAAACTGAATGCGCGGGTAGCGCTGGTTAAACAGCGCCAGCGTTTCAGGGATGCGCACCGCGGCGGTACTCTCCAGCGCGCCGAGGGCAAATAACCCCTGCGGCTCATCGCCCGCCACAACCATGCGCGCCTCATCCACCAGGGCGAGGATCTGCCTGCTGTAGCGCAGGAAGTTATGCCCGGCGGGGGATAAACGCAAACGCTGATTCTCACGAATAAACAGCTCAACGCCCAGGTCAGCTTCCAGCTGGCGGATGCGGGTCGTCAGGTTGGACGGCACGCGATGCACCTTCTGCGCCGCCTGAGTGATGCTGCCCGTCTGCGCGACGGCGTTAAACATTTCAAGCTGGGTTAAGTCCATAGCATTCTCGTTTCGTGAACAAGGTGGTTAATATTATTCATTTTTAAGAAATAGCAGAGTGGACCACAATCAATCAACCGAAATACGTGGAGAACAATATGACTTATTCATCTGCTACACATGCCCTCTCTGTTAACCCGGCAACGGGTGAAACCCTCGCCGCGTATCCGTGGGCGACGCCGGAAGAGGTTGAACACGCCATTTCTCAGGCCGACGCGGGGTATCGCCAGTGGCGTCGCGAAAGCATTTCCCACCGGGCGCAGAAGCTTCGCGATCTCGGCGCCGCGCTGCGAAATCGCGCTGAAGAGATGGCGCAGACGATCTCACGTGAAATGGGAAAACCGATCCTGCAGGCGCGGGCGGAAGTGGCAAAATCCGCCGCGCTGTGCGACTGGTATGCCGAGCACGGCCCGGCGATGCTGCGCGCGGAACCCACGCTGGTGGAAAACCATAACGCGGTGATTGAATACCGTCCCCTGGGGCCGATTCTCGCGGTGATGCCGTGGAACTTCCCGCTCTGGCAGGTGCTGCGCGGCGCGGTGCCAATCCTGCTGGCGGGAAACAGCTATCTGCTCAAGCACGCGCCAAACGTGCTCGGCTCGGCCGAACTGATTGCGCAGATAGCGGCTGACGCCGGTATTCCTGCGGGCGTTTTCGGCTGGGTGAATGCCACCAATGACGGCGTAAGCCAGGCGATTAACGATCGGCGTATTGCGGCGGTGACCGTCACCGGCAGCGTGCGTGCCGGCGCGGCGATTGGCGCCCAGGCCGGGGCTGCGCTGAAAAAATGCGTGCTTGAGCTGGGGGGTTCCGATCCGTTTATCGTTCTTAACGATGCCGACCTCGATCTTGCCGTGAAGGCGGCGGTGGCGGGGCGCTACCAGAATACCGGGCAGGTGTGCGCCGCGGCGAAGCGTTTTATCGTCGAGGAGGGTAACGCCGACATCTTTACCCAACGTTTTGTCGAGGCTGTTTCTGCGCTGAAGCTGGGCGCACCGGATCGGGAAGAGCACTTTATTGGCCCGATGGCGCGTTACGACCTGCGGGATGAACTGCATCAGCAGGTGCAGGCCACGCTGGCAGAAGGGGCAACGCTGCTGCTTGGCGGGGAGAAAATCAGCGGTGAGGGCAATTATTACGCCCCGACCGTGCTCGGCAACGTGACGCCTGAGATGACCGCCTTCCGCCAGGAGCTGTTTGGTCCGGTCGCGGCCATTACGGTTGCGAAAGACGCGGAGCACGCCCTGACGCTTGCCAACGACAGCGACTTTGGCCTGTCTGGCACCGTCTTTACCGCTGACGCAGCGCTTGCGGATAAATTCTCTCGCGAGCTGGAGTGCGGCGGCGTGTTTATCAACGGCTATAGCGCCAGCGATGCACGCGTGGCCTTCGGTGGCGTCAAGAAAAGCGGCTTTGGCCGCGAGCTTTCCCACTTTGGCCTGCACGAGTTCTGCAACGTGCAGACGGTGTGGAAGGATCGCGTATAATTTTTCGGCCCTCATCGCGAGGGCCGTTGTCATTTCTCTGCAATGGTTCTGTCATTTTCATTTCGTAGACTCCCACGCGTCTAACGCATTGTTAATGAAGAAAATCATGAACCTAACGCAAATTTTTCGCCGTATTGCGCAGCGTCTCACACCTCGTCGTTTTGGCCTGCTGACGGGTATTTTTTGTATTATTGGCCTTTTCTCTGCGCTGCAACTCTCCTCGTCATTCCTGCTCAACGCCTCCCTGAACGAAGCCCAGCGCAACGAGCAGCGCAATCTGCTGGCCTGGCAGCAGCAGAGCAGGCTGGATCTGGCCCGCGTCTCCCTGCTGGCCGCAAGCGATCTGCTTAACCGCTCCGGCGTCTGGTTTATGCAGGATAAAGAGACCGGCTCCGACGGAAGCTGGCACAGCCTGATGGATGACGCGCAAAAGGCGCTGGCGGTTTCTCAGCAGGCGTGGAAGGCCTGGCTGGCGCTGAACCCGCCGAAAGACGATGCCCTGGTGAACAGCTATCAGCTTTTCTACGGCGCGATCGAGGAGCAGGCGCAAGGGCTGATGAAAACCAACACCATCGACGCTTTTTTTGCCGTACCGTCTCAGGCTTTTCAGACTGATTTTAACGACAACTATGCGCGCTATCAGCAGGCAAGCGAGAAGCAGGCCATGCAGGGGCGTCAAAGCCTGATGGCACAGCTCTCCGGGCTGCAAACGCTATTTCTGTTTGCGCCGGTGCTGCTGCTGGCCATCGCCGTTGCCGTCTGGTTTGGCATGTCCCGGTGGGTGATTACGCCGCTGCGCCGGCTCATTGCGCATATTAACCAGCTGGCGGCGGGGGATCTCTCCGCCACGCCGCCGGACGTCAGGCGCTTTAACCGGGAAGTCGGGCAGCTTAGCGACAGTATTGCCACCATGCAGCACGGCCTGCAGCAGCTGGTGACGCAGGTTAGCCACGCTACGGCCACCATGGTGGAGAACATTGGCTCCCTCGCGCAGGGTAACCAGAAGCTGTACCAGCAGTCGGCGCGCCAGGCGAAAGAGCTTGAGGACGTAACGGCGCATATCGCGGCGCTGGAAACCCATGTGGAAGGGAATACCGGCTATGCCCGGCTCGCCAGCTCGCGGGCGGATGAAGCGCGTCAGGCTGCCGCGGGCGGCGACCAGATGATGTCTACCGTGAATGCGTCGATGCAGGCGATTGTCGACCGATCCTCAGAGATGCGCGGGATCGTGGCGATGATCGACAGCGTCGCGTTTCAGACGAACATCCTGGCGCTGAACGCCGCCATTGAGGCAGCCCATGCCGGAAACCAGGGGCGCGGCTTTGCCGTCGTCGCCCGGGAGGTCGGGCTGTTGGCGAGAAAGAGCAGCCACTCGACGCAGACCATTCAGGCGCTGATCAACCGCTCCCTGCAGGGCATTGAGGACGGCTCCCGCGCCGTTAACCTGATGGAGGAGAATTTGCAGCAGGTCACCGGTCTGGTGGGCAATTTAAGCAGTTTGCTGAATGAGATCTCCACCGCCACGCTCAGCCAGGGGGAGAGTATTCATCAGATGACGCGTCAGCTTCAGGCGCTGAATCAGGTCTCGCGCCAGACGGACAGGCTGGTCTCTGACGCCTCGGAGGCCTCGGAACGTCTGCAAAAGCAATCCAATCTTTTATTGCAGGCCGTTTCGCGTTTTCGTCTTAGCGCCTGACGCAATACATAAGCCTCTGTTATACTCGCAGCCCGTTTTAGCCTGAGGGCAAGGAGCAAAGTGTGGCTGCGGTCATCCATAATGAGATGCTGGACGAGATTCTGGCGCAGGTTCGTCCGTTATTGGGAAAGGGGAAGGTTGCCGACTATATTCCGGCCCTTGCCTCGGTCAGCGGGAATAAGCTGGGGATTGCTATCTGTACCATCGACGGACAGCGGTTCCAGGCCGGCGATGCGGCAGAACGTTTTTCCATTCAGTCCATTTCTAAAGTGCTGAGTCTGGTTGCGGCGATGCGCCAGTATGAAGAAGACGAGATCTGGCAGCGCGTGGGCAAAGATCCTTCCGGCCAGCCTTTTAACTCACTGCTCCAGCTCGAAATCGAACAGGGCAAACCGCGAAACCCCTTTATCAACGCCGGGGCGCTGGTGGTCTGCGATATGCTGCAAAGCCGCCTCAGCGCGCCGCGCCAGCGCATGCTTGAAATTGTTCGCCAGCTTTCGGGCGTTGACGATATTGCCTACGACCCGCTGGTGGCACGTTCCGAGTTTGAACACTCCGCCCGTAACGCGGCCATCGCGTGGCTGATGAAATCCTTCGGCAACTTCCATAACGATGTGGCGACGGTGCTGCAAAACTACTTCCATTACTGCGCCCTGAAAATGAGCTGTATTGAGCTGGCTCAAACGTTCCTGTTCCTGGCGCACCAGGGGCACGCGCCGCATCTCGATCAGGAAGTGGTATCACCGCTACAGGCCCGCCAGGTTAACGCGCTGATGGCAACCAGCGGGATGTATCAAAACGCCGGGGAGTTTGCCTGGCGCGTCGGCTTACCGGCGAAATCGGGCGTCGGCGGCGGGGTTGTGGCGATTGTGCCACATGAAATGGCGATTGCGGTCTGGAGCCCGGAGCTGGATGAAACGGGAAATTCACTCGCTGGGGTGGCGGTTCTGGAGAAACTGACCCAGCGTCTGGGGCGGTCCGTATACTGATGTCCGATTTGGATCCTCTCTTTTCCCGCCTGGCGCGATCGACCTTTCGTTCGCGCTTTCGCTTAGGCGAGAAGGAACGACAGTACTGCTGGGACAAAGGCCCCGAAACCATTGACCAGCATGCCGCTGATTTTGTCGAAAAGCGCCTTGCACCCGCACACCCCGCGAACGACGGTAAGCAGACCCCCATGCGCGGTCATCCGGTGTTTATCGCCCAGCACGCCACGGCCACCTGCTGTCGGGGCTGCCTGGCTAAGTGGCACAGCATTCCGGCTGGGGTTGCACTCACGGCGCAGCAGCAGCATTACATCGTCGGCGTGATCCACCATTGGCTGGTGTTACAGATGAACACCCAAATTTGACGAGTTATGCTCCTGTTGTAATTGTGTTATAGATGCATCCTAAGTTAGTCCCGACAACGCTGACGACCGCAATAATTGCCATAAGCTATCATATGGAATGATATTTAATGCGTTCTGCTCTCACTGCCTTCAGGTTCTTTCAACCGGACGCGCCGCTGCGTAATGCAACGACGATCTTTATTCTCACCACCTTATTCTATTTTGTGGGCGCGGAACTCCGGCTGGTTGAGGCCTTGTCGCTGTTCTGGCCGCTGAATGGCGTGATGGCAGGGATCTTCGCCCGCTATGTTTACCTGAATCGCCTGCATTACTATGCGGTGTGCTATGTCGCGATGCTGCTGTACGACGCGGTAACGACCAACTGGGGTATGGCCTCGGTGGTGATTAACCTGTCTAACATGATCTTTATCGTCGTGGTCGCCGTGCTGGTTCAGCGCGACAGGCGGCTGATGAAGAAAACCCCCGATCCGCTTAACGCGTTACGCCTGTTTAACTACTGCCTGATAGCGGCGCTGCTTTGCGCGCTGCTCGGCGCGGTAGGGTCGGTCGGGATCGACAGCCATACCTTCTGGCCGCTGTTTGCCGACTGGTTTAGCGAGCAGTTCTCAACCGGCGTGCTGGTGGTGCCGTGTATGCTTACCATCGGCATGCCCGTGCGTGAATTTAGGCTACGCATGGAGCAGCTGTTACCGGTTATCGCGCTGCTCGTCTCGGTGGCCGCGTCGGTGGTGATTGGCGGGGCGGGGAGTCTCGTCTTTCCGCTGCCTGCGCTTATCTGGTGTGCGGTTCGCTACTCGCTGCCTGCGACCTGCCTGCTGACGTTTATCACGGGTGCCGCTGAAATCATTCTGGTCGCCAACTCGGTAATCAATATTGCCGTGGCGACGCCGTTTACGACTCCCATGATGTTCTCAGCCCGGCTGGGTATTGCCACGATGGCGATCTGCCCGGTGATGGTGTCCGTGAGCATGGCAGCGATTAATTCCCTGATCCGCCAGGTTTCGCTGCGGGCGGATTATGACTTCTTAACGCACGTCTATTCGCGCTCCGGGCTTTATGAGGCGCTAAAGCATGAAGAGTCGCACCGCCATTCGCGTTTTCTGACCGTCATGCTGCTGGATATCGATTATTTCAAAAGCATTAATGATAACTACGGCCACGAGTGTGGGGATCGCGTGCTGGCGTCGTTTGCCCGCCAGGTTCAGCAGGTGGTCGGCGAAGACGGAATGGTCGCGCGCATGGGCGGAGAAGAGTTCGCGGTGGTGGTCAACTCTGGCGATGCGCAAAGCGGTTACGCGCTGGCAGAACGTATCAGAACCACCGTTGCCAATCATCCTTTTACATGGCGTCAGCAAACGCTCCATCTGACGGTGAGTATTGGCCTCGGGAGCGGAAAGTCTGAGTCATGGCAGTTGACCGAGGTCTTCAACGCGTTGATGGCCGAAGCGGACGATCATCTCTATCGTTCAAAAAAAGCGGGTCGAAACCGCACCAGCGCCCGGGTAGCGCACGAGCATGTTGCTGCGCCCGCCGGGAGCGAAACAGAGCTGCGTTAATCGTCATAAGGCATTGACGTGAATAGTAAGCGGCTTAACACACTGACAATGTCTCTGTTTAAGCTACGCTTTTAGTAAAGCTTTACGTCAGGAGACATTATGAAAGCACCTGCAACCCCTGAAAATGAAAAGGACCGACTGAATTCACTGCGCGAATCGGGCCTGCTTGAGATCGACAGTTCCCCGGCGTTTGACCGGCTCACGCGCCTGGCGAAACGCTTCTTCCAGGTGCCCCTGGCGATGGTCAACCTCATTGATGAGCATTCGCTAATCGTGAAGTCTGCCGACGGCCAGGCGCCCGACAGCGTCCCGCGTAACATCTCGTTTTGCGGCCATACGATCCTTGCCGAAGCACCGCTGGTGGTGGGGGATATGCTGCAGGACGATCGTTTTGCGGATAATCCGCTGGTGGCCGGTGAACCTCGCGTGCGTTTCTACGCGGGCTTCCCGCTGCGCTTGCGCGATGGCGCAAGCGTGGGCTCGCTGTGTCTGATTGATTACGCACCCCGGGAGTTTTCCGCGGCCGATCTCGCCGTGCTGGGAGACCTTGGCGCGTTGGCCGAAGATGAATTTGCCGCAATCAGCGCGGCGACCACCGATGAGTTAACCGGGTTATTCAACCGTCGGGGCTTCAATCAGCTCGTGAGATTCACGCTTTCCGTTGCCCGACGCCGGGCTGAGCCGCTGACGCTCGGCTGGCTGGATTTGGATCGCTTTAAGGAAATTAACGATCGCTACGGGCACGAAGAGGGGGATAAGGCGCTGAAGGCCATGGCGCAGCTGATGCGCGCCTCCTTCCGCGAGGCGGATCTACTGGTGCGCTTCGGCGGGGATGAGTTCGCCGTGCTGTTCGCGGATACCGACGAGCAGGGCGCCTGGATTGCGATGCAGTATCTTGCCGAGCAGGTGGAAAACTACAACGCCCGGAAGCTTCACCCCTGGTCGCTGCTGTTCTCGTGGGGGCTGAGCGAATTCGATCATAACGGCAATGACCTCCAGCAGTGGCTGAAGGACGCCGATGAAAAAATGTATGCCATGAAGCAGCAGCGCCAGCGGCCTCGTTGACATAACAAAAGCCTATGTCCGATCCGTTTGCGTTAAAAAGATGTTAAATGCAAAGTGGGGTATTCAACGTAAGGAACAACAATGAATACCTCACTGCAAATCAAAACCCTCACCCGGGAAGAGATTCTTACCCATCTTGATGCGCTGGCCGGGATCCTCGAAAACTGCGTAAACGGCGGGGCATCCGTCAGTTTTATGCTTCCCTTTAACCTCGATAAGGCCCGCTCTTTCTGGCGCGGTATGGCAGACAGCGCAGGACGCAACGAGCGTCTGGTGCTGGCCTGCGTCGACCCGCAGGACGGCGTTATTGGCACGGTGCAGCTGATCGTTGACCAGCCGGAAAACCAGCCGCACCGCGCGGACGTGGCGAAGCTGCTGGTTCATGAGAAAGCGCGCCGGAAAGGGGCCGCGATGGCGCTCATGGAAGCGCTTGAAGTTGAGGCCAGGGCCCGGAACATCTCCGTTCTGGTGCTTGATACCTCCACCGGCAGCGGGGCCGAAACCTTCTACCAGCGAGCCGGCTGGCAAAAGGTCGGTGAGATCCCGCGCTATGCGCTGATGCCGGACGGAGCCATGACGGCCACGTCCGTGTTCTATAAGTTCTTATAATTATTTTGCACAACCGCACCGCGGATTGATCAAAACAGGGTTTCTGGTCGTTAAGTTTTGATAAGTTATCGTACCAATCTTATCAGGCTGTATGACTAATTATAAAAGGAACCCAACGTGGACACTCTCAACCGTCGTGATTTTCCCGGTGCGCACTATCCGGAACGCATCATTCAGTTTGGTGAAGGCAATTTCCTGCGCGCCTTCATCGACTGGCAAATCGACCTGCTGAACGAACATACCGACCTTAACGCCGGCGTGGTCATCGTTCGCCCGATTAAGAGCGACTTCCCGCCGTCGCTAAGCACGCAGGATGGGTTGTACACTACGATTATTCGTGGCCTGAATGAGCAGGGCGAGGCGGTGAGCGACGCCCGACTTATCCGCTCCGTTAACCGTGAAATCAGCGTCTACGACGACTATGACGCGTTTCTGAAGCTGGCTCACAATCCGGATATGCGGTTTGTTTTCTCGAACACCACCGAAGCCGGCATCAGCTACCACGCGGGTGACAAATTCGACGATGCCCCTGCGGTGAGCTATCCGGCGAAGCTGACGCGGCTGCTGTTTGAGCGCTTTAGCCACTTCAACGGTGCGGCGGACAAAGGCTGGATCATCATTCCGTGTGAACTGATTGATTACAACGGCGATGCGTTGCGCGAACTCGTCTTGCGCTATGCGCAGGAGTGGGCGCTGCCTGCCGCCTTTACCCGCTGGCTAAACGACGCCAACAGCTTCTGCTCGACGCTGGTTGACCGCATCGTGACGGGCTACCCGCGCGATGAAGTGGCCGCGCTGGAAGCGGAGCTCGGTTATCACGATGGGTTCCTTGATACGGCCGAACATTTCTATCTGTTTGTGATTCAGGGCCCGGCATCCCTTGCGCGCGAGCTTCGTCTGGATAAGCACCCGCTGAACGTGCTGATTGTCGATGACATCAAGCCCTACAAAGAGCGCAAGGTCGCCATCCTGAACGGGGCACACACCGCGCTGGTGCCGGTCGCCTTCCAGGCGGGGCTGGACACGGTAGGCGAGGCGATGAACGATGCAGAGGTGTGCGCGTTCGTCGAGAAAGCGATTTATCAGGAAATTATCCCGGTGCTCGATCTCCCGCGTGACGAGCTGGAATCTTTCGCAAGCGCGGTAACAGGACGTTTCCGTAACCCCTACATCAGACACCAGCTGCTGTCCATCGCGCTCAACGGCATGACCAAATACCGCACCCGCATCCTGCCGCAGCTGCTGGCAGGGCAGAAGGCGACGGGGCAATTACCTGCGCGCCTGACGTTTGCCTTAGCGGCGCTGATCGCGTTTTATCGCGCGGAGCGTAACGGGGAGAGCTATCCGGTGCAGGACGATGCGTCCTGGCTGGAACGTTATCAGCAGCTTTGGGCGCAGCATCGGGATCGCCAGTTGAGCACCCGCGAGCTGGTACACTCGGTGCTGAGCGTGAGCGAGCACTGGGAACAGGATCTGACGCAGGTGAGTGGTCTTGTCGACCAGGTCACGCTGGACCTGGATGCCATTCTGCTGAAGGGCATGCGCGCCGCGGTTAAACCGCTTTGCTAATGAATTCACCCGGCTTCGGCCGGGTTTAAATACGATATTATTTAGTTACAACATACTATTTGCACTGTTTTTAAAAAACAGCTTCAGCACCGTGCGGTTTTCGCTAATCAGGAGAGAAAATGCAATGTTCTGTTAACATGCTTGCAACTGTGAGGGGGATCACGTTTAATAGCCGCGCTCTTTTCTTTCCTGAATCTCACTATGATTGTTCGTCCTAAACAGCACTGGCTACAACTGATTTTCGTCTGGCACGGTTCGGTACTTCCCAAGATCTATACCCGATTGCTGCTCAACTTCCTGCTTTCTATTGCCGTTATCCTGATGCTGCCGTGGTATACCTCACTGGGCATCAAATTTACCGTGGCGCCGTTTAGCATTCTCGGCGTGGCGATCGCTATCTTTCTGGGTTTCAGGAACAACGCCTGTTATTCCCGCTACGTTGAAGCCCGGCAGCTTTGGGGGCAGTTGATGATAGCGGCACGCTCGCTGTTTCGCGAGGTAAAAAACACCTTGCCCGACGATAAGCACCTGGGCGAGTTTGTCCGTCTGCAGATTGCTTTCGCCAACTGCCTGCGCATGACCCTGCGCCGGGAACTGAACGCTGAGCAACTCTCTCGCTATCTTGCTGCGGATGATTTACGTAAAGTCATGGACGCCAACTCACCGGCGAACCGTATTTTGCTGATCATGGGGGAGTGGCTGGCCGTGCGGCGGCGTAACGGGCAACTCTCAGACATTCTGTTCCACAGCCTGAATAACCGTCTGAACGACATGTCCATCGTCCTTTCCGGCTGCGAGCGTATTGCAACAACGCCGGTGCCGTTCGCCTACACGCTGATTTTGCACCGCACGGTGTATCTGTTCTGCATCATGCTGCCGTTCGCGCTGGTTGTGGACCTGCACTACATGACGCCCTTTGTCTCGGCCCTAATCTCTTACACCTTTATCTCGCTGGACACCCTGGCGGAAGAGCTGGAAGATCCGTTTGGCACCGAAAATAACGACCTGCCGCTGGACGCCATCTGCAACATGATGGAACGCGATCTGCTGCAGATGAACGATGAAGAGAACATTCCGGAAAGGCTGATGCCGGATAAGCGCTATCAGCTAACCTGACGGGCGTTCCATTCATCGCGGGTGATCTCCCACAGCTCGGAATCGAGCATGCCGCTGACGTACGCTTTCTGTTCTGTTCTGATAAGCCGCATACCGCTACTGTCTGAAATACGGCGGGAGCGGCTGTTAGCGGCGGCCTTCGGCGCGCGCAGTACGGGTTTGTTCAGCGAATTAAACCAGTAATCCGTTGCGGCAATGCTGGCCTCGCGCATATATCCCTGTCCCTGAAACTCCGGCGCCAGCCAAAACCCGCGGTTGTTATCTTCCACATCGTACAGACAGATAATGCCCATCAGCGCGGCCGGCACCTCGCGACGGCGGATGCTCCAGAACCACGCAATCCCTTTTGCCATATCCGGCAGCGCCACGTTGTTAACATAGTTTTCCGCGCCGTTATCCGGGTAGGGCCAGGGCACGGAAGAGACCATATAGCGGACGATCTCCCAGCGCGGATAGAGCTTTTGTATCTGGGCGGCATCTTCGGCAACCAGCGGTTTTAGCAGCAAGCGTTCTGTCGTGAGGGTAGGTATCGTCATCCGCGGATCTCCATATTTAAGCGTTATGATTTTGTTTGCGTTCTGGTATTTTCATCTCTATCACATTCAGTTGAGGCGCGCTGGGTTTATTCCCTACCAAAAATGGGCAACCTCTTTTTGATGGCGAAAAAATGATGAGTTTTTTGGCTCTTTTAATCGGACGGGTTTTTCAGGATCTCCTTCAGCATGGCAAAGAGGAACAATATTTTTCTCGTCCCCTCAGCGAGCTTCCGCGTCAAAATCCTTACCCGGTAGCGGCGCTGTTACCTCTGTTTTTAGTGGCGTTTGCGTTAAATCTGCTGCCTTTTCTCAGCGCGTTGCGGGGGCTGTCACCTTTACACCATGCGCTGAGCTTTTTCGTACCATCATTATTAATGACAGGCGCGCTCATTGTTATCAGCGTGCTTCTGGCCCGAGGGAAGACGTCGGGATTGTTGGGGTTTATGGCATTGTTCATCATTCTGCTGGTCATGACCCTCGTTCAGGCGCTGCATCTCCTGTTTTCTCATGGCGGAAGCCTTTGGCCACTGGTCATTGCATGCTTCGCGCTGTTACTTTGTCGGGGGGTGATGAACAGCAGCGGCTTTGTGCTGTTTACCCTCTATTGTCGCACTCAGCGTCTTGCCAGACTGGCACGTGAAATCCGGTTAAATAGCCGTTAAAGAGGTGATATGACGTTACGTAAAGCGAAGCCGCAGGAAGCCGAAATACTCTGGAATATTCGCAATCAGGCGATCCGTCACGGCTGCAAAACCAGTTACGACGCGGACGTCATTGCGCGCTGGACGCCCGATCTGATGCCCGAACGCTACCGGCAAATGGTCATTGAATACCCATTTTACGTGGTGGAAGATGAAAAGGGCGAGATTGCGGCAACCGGCTATCTGGATCTGGATACCCACTGCCTGGAGGCGATATTCACCTTGCCTGCGGCATCCGGTAAAGGCATGGCGACCCGGATTATCGAGGCGCTCAAACAGGAGGCCCGCAGCCGGGGGATAACCCGCCTGACGCTCGATGCAACGCCTAATGCCCGGTCGTTTTACCAGAAGCTGGGGTTTGCTACGCTGAGCGAAAAATATCATCACTCGCGGATGGCGGGCGCTGATTTACGCTGTTTTGAAATGGCGATCAATATGTAATGTGAGGAACGCATGGCTGTCACGGTAAGACCTTTACGCGCAGACGATTACTCCCACTGGCGACCGCTGTGGGACGGCTATACCCATTTTTATGACTGCTTTCTCGATGAATCGGTTACCGCATCGACATGGGAAAGGGCGCTCTCCGCGCATTCCCCGATGTTCTGCCGCGTGGTAGAGAAAGACGAAAAGGTCATCGGCTTCGCGATGTGCATTCTCCACGAAGGCACCTGGTCAACGGCCCCCGTTTGCTACCTGGAAGATCTGTTCGTTGATGCCACCGAACGCGCCGCGGGAGCCGGGAAGGCACTCATTGATGCCCTGATAACGGAAGGCAAGCGCGAAGGGTGGGCAAAACTGTATTGGGTCACCCGGGAGAACAACCCGGCGCGTAAACTGTATGACAAATACGGCGAGGCTGACGACTACGTCCGCTACCGCCTCTCTCTTTAAGCTAAAACGCCGGTGTTTGTATCAGACTGTATCCGCGGCGCTGATACATACACAGGCTTGCAATAAACCCGCTTTCGCACATATCCGCTATACATTGAAGTGTTGTTATATCCCCGTAAATTGTACTCAACCGGAGATATCAACATGTTCAGCAAACTTGCTTACTCAGCCATTGCAATGACCGTTTCTCTTGCCACCGTGATGTCCTGCCAGGCCGAAGCCACCGACACAAACGTCGCGGCCGCCTTTGATCGTCCACAGCAGATTAACGCTGGCGATCTGAGTATCGGCTATGTCGACATCGGCCCCAAAGATGGCCAACCGGTCATTTTACTACACGGCTGGCCCTACGATATTCACAGCTACGCCGAGGTCGCACCCGCGCTGGCGGCAAAAGGCTACCGGGTCATTGTGCCTTCGCTGCGCGGCTACGGCACCACGCGCTTCCTGTCAGCAAAAACGCCGCGCAACGGCCAGCCTTCGGCCATGGCGAAAGACATTGTGAATTTGATGGATGCCCTGAATATCAAGCAGGCGGTGTTCGCGGGTTATGACTGGGGTGCCCGTACGGCGGATATCGTTGCGGCATTGTGGCCAGAGCGCGTGAAATCACTGGTCTCGGTGAGCGGCTATCTCATCAGCAGCCAGCAGATTGGTAAACAGCCGCTGCCGCCAAAAGCAGAGCAGCAGTGGTGGTATCAGTTCTATTTCGCCACCGCGCGCGGCGCAGAGGGCTATGCCAAAAACACGCATGACTTCGCGCGCCTGATCTGGTCGCAGGCATCGCCTGACTGGAAATTTAGCGATGCTGTCTTTAACGCCAGCGCCAAATCGCTCGATAACCCGGATCACGTCGCGGTAACGCTCAGCAACTACCGCTGGCGCTTAGGGCTGGAAAAAGGGGAGCGAAAATATGACGGCTACGAGCAAAAACTGGCCGCCTTGCCGAACATTACCGTCCCGACCATCACCATCGAAGGCGGAAACAACGGCGCGCCGCACCCGGCACCGCAGGCCTATGCGGCTAAATTTACCGGTAAATATGAGCACCGGACCTTCGGGGCAACCGTGGGGCACAACCCGCCTCAGGAAGATCCGCAGGATTTCGTCAAGGCCGTTGTCGACGCTGATACACTCTGAAATGTGCTATTTTCAGTACGTTACCCTTCGGTCTGGAGATTTCGGTGGAGCATATTGACCACATCCTTGTCGTCGATGACGACAGGGATATTCGTGAACTGATTGTCGACTATCTCGTTAAGTCTGGCTATCGCGCCACGGGCGCGGCCAACGGCAAGGAGATGCGCGTCGTGCTGGATAAACAGCATATCGACCTGGTGGTGCTGGACGTGATGATGCCCGGCGATGACGGTCTCACGCTATGCCGACAGCTGCGCAGCGGCAAACATAAAGATCTGCCTGTCCTGATGCTCACGGCGCGCAGCGAGGAGACGGACAGGATCCTCGGCCTGGAGATGGGCGCGGATGACTACGTGGTGAAGCCTTTCGTCGCCCGCGAACTCCTGGCGCGCATCAAGGCCATTTTACGGCGTTTTCGCACGATGCCGCCCAATTTACAGGTGACGGAGGCAGGGCGGCTGGTGATGTTCGGTGAATGGCAGCTCGATACCGTCGCCCGGCACTTAATCGATCCGGAAGGGGTGATTGTGGCGCTCAGCGGGGCGGAGTATCGCCTGCTGCGCGTTTTCCTTGACCATCCTCAGCGCGTGCTGACCCGTGACCAGCTGCTCAACCTGACGCAGGGTCGCGACGCCGAGCTGTTTGAACGCTCAATCGACCTGCTGGTAAGCAGGGTTCGCCAGCGCCTGAATGAAGATGCCCGCACGCCGGCCTATATCAAAACCGTCCGCAGCGAAGGCTACGTCTTCACGATGCCGGTCATTATCAAAGAGGTTAACGAATGACCCTCTGGCCACGCTCGCTGCTAGCCCGTTTGCTGATGGTCGTGCTGCCGGGTCTTCTGCTGGCTAACGCCCTGAGCCTGACGCTGGTCATGGTTGAGCGAATGCACAGTGCCCGCACGGTGATGCTCGGTAATCTGGAAAACGATGTCGCAACCAGCGTCGCCATTTTAAACCGGCTACCGGCCAGCGAACGCGCCGCGTGGCTTCCGCGTCTTGAACGAGGTAACTACCGCTATATCCTGGGCAACGGTGAGCCCGGACCCGCGCCGACGGATAAGCGTTCGCAGGATGCCATCCGCACCCTGAAAGCGACGCTCGCGGCACAGTACCCGCTCAGCTTTACCGCGGTTCCCGGTGCCATTTCGCATATTCAGGCTCATCTGATGCTCAGCGATGGCGCGCCGCTGACCATTGATCTGATCCCGCGCATGCCGCCCGTCGCCAGCTGGCTTCCGGTTGTGCTCATCCTGCAGCTGTTGCTCCTGGCGGCCTGTTCCTGGTTCGCCGTGCGGCAGGTGGTGCGGCCTTTTTCACAGTTTACCCGCGCGGTGGATTCACTGGATCCCGCGGCCAGCACGCCAATGACGGAGAAAGGGCCGCTTGAGGTGCAGCGGGCAGCGCACGCCTTCAATGCGATGCAGGCGCGCATTCAGTCTTACCTCCGGGAACGGGCGCAGATCCTGGCGTCCATATCGCACGATCTCCAGACTCCGATTACCCGCATGAAGCTGCGCGTCGAAATGGCCGGGGAACCTGAACTTCGCGACAAGCTCCTGAACGACCTTGACACCATGACGCGTCTGGTGCGGGAGGGGATTGCGTATGCCCGGTCATCAGAATCACTGGAAGAGACCTCGCTGAAGCTGGAGCTGAACGCCTGGATCAACAGCATCGCCTGCGATTATCAGGACATCGGTAAAAACGTGCAGTTTCATGCAGGTAATGCCCGCCTGCCGATCGTCACGCGTCCGCAGGCGCTTCGCCGGGTAATGACCAACCTGCTGGATAACGCCCTCAAATTCGGCGAACGCGCCGTAATAGCCATTGATGATTCGTCTGACAGCGAGGTGGTTATCCACATTGCGGACGACGGGCCGGGGATCCCCGAGGCCGAACTAGAGGCGGTATTACAGCCGTTTTATCGGGTTGAAACATCGCGCAACCGCGATACCGGCGGGACCGGGCTCGGCCTGGCGATTGCCGCGCAGCTCACCGCTCAGCTTGACGGAAAGCTGAACCTGGCGAACCGCGCCGGGGGCGGGCTGCAGGTCGCCATTACGCTTCCGCGCCATTAATTGTACGGCTTTGTATCTCCCGGCCGGGGTGATACAGAGCCAGACAAAAACCGCGCTTTTACACACATCCTGAACACATCAGCACGATGAAATAGCCTCACTGCAGCGTCGCAGGACTTGTTTTGTGAGGTCACTATGTTTCTGGTAATCGCTTTTCTGGGCGGGATGATAAGCCTGCTCAGCCCATGCACGCTCCCGGTTATTCCACTGCTGTTCGCCGGTTTTCAGGGGCAGCGTCGACATATTCTGGCACTGCTCGTGGGGATGATCGTGATGTTCACTCTGGTCGCGATGGTCGTCACCGTCGCCAGCGAGTGGATAACGGAGGCAACCATAGTCGGGCGCTGGGTCGCGCTTTTGATCCTGGCCGCCGCCGCGCTGGCCTTAATTTTCCCGTCCTTCGCCCAGCGCATGGCGGGCCCTGCGGTCAGCGCCGGGAATGTCCTTAACGCCCGAAGCGGGCAAACGCGCGGCACGGCATCGGCTTTTCTGGCCGGGCTTGCGGTCGGGCTGCTCTGGTCTCCCTGCGCGGGGCCCATTCTGGGCGCTATTTTCAGTATTAATATTGCAGGCCATTCGGCCATCGCCACTGGCGCACTGCTTGCCGCCTATGGCAGCGGATGTGCGCTGATGCTGGGCCTGCTCGCTGTCGGCGGCCGCACGCTGATGGCGCCGTTAAGAGCCAGGTCTGCGCTGATGGCGAAACTTCGTCAGGGGGCAGGAGTAGCAATGTTAGCGGCGGTCGTCTTAAACGCGACGGGGATGACCTCGCTGCTGAAAGGGGCAAACGGCGTCGCGGACCGTCTGGAGACCGCGCTCTTGAATCTGGCGAAACCCGCAGCCGCGCCGGTGAAGCTCCAGCCGGTAGTGATGACCGAACCCAGCAGCCAGCTGCCTTCGCTCAGCGGTGGAACAGGGTGGATAAACGGTGACCCTGTCACGTCTGAATCGTTGCGCGGCAAGGTTGTGCTGATCGATTTCTGGACGTGGGATTGTATTAACTGCCAGCATACGCTTCCCCACGTGCGGGACTGGGCCACAAAGTATCAGCCGCAGGGTCTGGTGGTGATTGGGGTCCACACTCCGGAATATCCCTGGGAAAAACCGCTTTCGTCGGTAAAAAATGCGGTCACCAAATGGCAGTTGCCGTATCGGGTTGTGACGGATAACAACTATCAAATCTGGAATGCTTTCGGCAACCAGTACTGGCCAGCGCATTACTATTTTGATGCCAAAGGGCAGCTGCGCTACACCGCCTTTGGCGAAGGAGATTATGAGCAGCAGGAGAAGGTTATTCAGCAGCTGCTCAAAGAAGCCCGCTCATAGCCGGGTCAGGGCTGACGTTGCGCCACGATAAACAGCCGCGGAAAAGCCAGCAGTATCTGCCCGTTTTCCTGGAGCGGGTACTGCTCTTCCAGCAGTTCATGGTAGCGTTTCAGAAACCGTTTCTGCTCGCTCTCATTCAGTTCCTGGAGCCACGGGCGCAAACCGGTGGCGCTTACCCAGTCAATAATCGCCTGGTGAGAGCTCATTTTATGGAAATAGGTTGTCCGCCAGAGATCCACGTCACAGCCCGCCTCCGACAAAATATCGTAATAGGCATGCACGCCCGGGAGAGGTTCGCGGCCGCGGTCAGGGTAGTCCTGCTCCAGCGCCACTTCACGCATCGCCACGTGAGTGGGTTCAAGCCAGTTGTCTGGCATCTGGATCGCCAGCACGCCGTTGAGCTTGAGCAGAGAGACAAGGTGAGGCAGAAGCTCGTAATGGTCAGGGACCCACTGCAGCGAGGCGTTGGCATAAATCAGGCTCAGCGGCTGGCCGGGCTTGTACTGGCGGATATCGGCCTCAACAAAGTGGCAGTCAAGTAGCGCAGCGCGTGCTTCCTCAAGCATTGCGGGGGAGTTATCCACCCCGGTGATGTGTGCCGACGGCCAGCGATGCCTCAACAGCGCCGTGCTGTTTCCTGGCCCGCAGCCTAAATCAGCGACGGTGGTGACTTCATCCAGCGGGATCCTGGCGAGGAGTTCAGCGGCAGGTCGCGTTCTTTCTGCGCCGTACTGCAGGTAAAGAGAGGGGTTCCAGTCGGCCATCTTCGGTTCTCCGTTTTGCAGGCTTCTGCAAGAATAGCACAGGCAAACACCTGCACGGCGGCAGGTGTCCGGAGAACGGCAGTCTAGAGAATACCTTTCAGCGCAACATGATAAAGCAGCATGATGGTCTTCCCGTCGACAATCTTGCCAGTTTCAATGCCGCGTAATGCCTCTTCAAGCGTCATTTCCAGCACGTCGATATCTTCTCCCTCTGCCTTGATCCCACCGCCTGCGCCGGTTCTGTCTTTCGGCTGGTACTCGGCAAGATAAAAGTAGAGTTTTTCCGTGACGGAGCCCGGGCTCATGTAGGCCTCAAAGATTTTCTGAACGCGTGAAACGTGAAACCCGGTCTCTTCTTCCGCTTCTGCTTTTATGCGGCTTTCGGGATCCATATTGTCCAGCAGCCCCGCAGCGGCTTCGATCAAATCGTCCTCATGGCCGTTGATAAAGACGGGGAAACGGAACTGGCGGGTCAGGATCACCGTTTTTTTATCACGGTTGTAGAGCAGAATCGTCGCGCCGTTCCCACGATCGTAGACTTCCCGATGCTGACGCTGCCATTCGCCATCGCGTCGCTGCAGGTCGAAGGTGTATTTTTTCAGGACGTACCAGTTATCTGACAGCGTTTCACCGTCAATGATGCGCACATCTGCACGTTTTGATTGCACGTTTGTTCCTCCTTACGTAGAGTAATCATCATAAACAGCATTATCGTGCAGTTTCAAGATAAAACATGCAACATCGGGAATTCAGGATGCTCACCAGTCAGCGAAAACAATTGATCCTCGAAAAGCTTGAAGCCGAAGGCCAGGTCCAGTCTAAAGCGCTCAGCATTCTTTTCGACGTCTCAGAAGATACTATCCGGCGTGATTTACGCGAACTGGCGGCAGAAGGGCGTTTGCAGCGCGTTCACGGTGGCGCGCTGCCGTCATCTTCTGCTATTGCGCCGTTCGCCGAGCGTCAATCGGTGAAGATGGATGCAAAAAAAAGGGTCGCCCGCAAAGGCGCGCAGCTGATCTCATCAGGCCAGGTGGTGATTGTCGACGGAGGCACGACGACCTCGGAGCTGATTACGTTTTTACCCGCTGACCTGCGTATCACGGTGGTTACGCACAGCCCGAGTATTGCCCTGGGGCTTGTCGATCATCCTTCCATCGAGGTGATACTGATCGGCGGTCGTTTGTATAAACACTCGATTGTCGCAGTCGGCGCAGCGGCTATTGAAGGCATCGAAAATATTCATGCGGACCTGTTCTTTATGGGCGTGACCGGGATCCATCCTGAGGCAGGGCTGACCACCGGTGATTTTGAAGAGGCAAGCATCAAACGTGCATTTTCCGGCAGAGCCGCCGAGACGGTTGTCCTGGCGTCTCCGGAAAAGATAAACACCGCGTCATCGTTCGTGATTGGCGATGTGTCTTCGGTGAACACTATCGTGGTTGAAGATAATACCGATAAGGACTGGATCCGTGCGGTATCGGAAAGAGGGGTATCCGTCCTGTTGACCTCAGATAGTGATTAAAGACGCGTTGAGCTACGGGCACTCCGGCGCATGGCACACCGCCTCGATGTTATGACCATCAGGCGAGATGACAAAAGCGGCATAGTAATTTTCACCGTATGGCCGCAACCCCGGCGCGCCGTTATCGTGTCCGCCGGCGCGCAGGGCGGCATGGTAAAACGCATCGACCTGCTGGCGCGTGTTGGCCACAAACGCCAGATGCAGAGGCGCCGGCTTTTCATTGGTCTGGAAAAGGCAAAGCGAAACGTCGCCTGAACTCATTTCAACACCGTAGTCTGGCGTGCCTTCGTCGATGAGTTCCACGCCAAGCGGCCGAAGTGCCTGGAGGAAAAAGGTTTTACTTTTTTCATAATCACTGACGCCGAATTTCACATGATCGAACATTGTTCCTTCCTTATAAAAGTGAGAAATAAAAAGTATAGAAGGAGAGGGGGATCGAACATGCCAGGGAACGTGTCAGTGTGACAGACATCAATTTATGCAGTCTTTTCCCATGCCGAAACGGACAAATGGCATATTTAAAACGTCAGGGTTTGAACTGGCAAAATAAACGACGCCCGTTCTGTTGTCCCGAGGTTCGTATTTTTTCAACATTTCCAGTTGAATGCCGGTGCTCATAAATGTCTTTCCGGTTTTATCAAACAGGAAAAAACATATTTTATTATCTTTGCCCGGCTCAATACTTTTACCCGACGCGTTATCCAGCGTCACCTTATAGCTGACCATGTATTTCGCTTCGCCCGTTACACTGTTCCATTGGCTTCCCTGAGACTCTTTTTGAGCGAAAATAGTGATCCCGGTAAACTTGTCGCCATGGCTCTCTTTCTCAACGGCCTGAGCCGCCCCGGCTGCGGACAACGCTAACGCAAGGCAAATGCCTTTAGTCAGGAGATTACGCATTTTATCTTCCTCTTCATTTTTTACACTGATCCACTATAAACAGAATTGATTTATGCACCCGCGCGTTATAACGCACAACCGCTACATGGCTGACCGTTTCCGTCCAACAAATGTCCAGCGCAGGTAGTCGTAAAGCCAGTTAAACAGCAGCGTGTATGGCAGGAAAAACAGCACCAGACCAATCTCAACAAAAAATGCCTCGGTCATTGTTAAATTCAGCATAACCATCGCGACAGGGATTAAGGTGACGATCAGTCCCGCTTCAAAACCAACCGCATGGATTGCACGAATGAGGAAGGTTCGCTGAAAGCGGTGTTTTTTCTGCAGCGAGTCAAAGAGTTTATTAAACACAAAATTCCAGGCCGTCGCGGTGAGGGCAGATATCACGGACAGCGAGCCTGACTGGAGTATCGACACGTTCATCAGCCAGGCAAGCGACAGCGCGATGATAACGTTCGCTATCACTTCAAAAATGACAGCATGGAAGATTCTCTCTTTAATACTTTTATTTAATTCAATTTCCATTTGCTTCGGGCTGCTTTTTCAAAAGCTGAAGTATATCAGACATCTTTCAACCCTTTGTAAACGTGCAGGTTAGGATTATGTTAAATACAGCCCAGACCAGCTAATGTGGCATGCACGGCCTCGGTAAGAGGGGTATGCGGTTCATGGCCTAAAAAGGCCATCAGTTTTGCATTGTCCATCTCGATTGACCGCTCCCAAAGAAAGCGCATCTCCCGCATTTCACGCAGAGTGGTGTTGAAGGGGCTCATCGCAGAGACAAGCCACCAGGGAAACGATTTCACCTTCGCCTTAATACCGGCACGCTCCGCGACGTGCTTT
Organism: Enterobacter genomosp. O; assembly: GCF_001022965.1. Taxonomy (GTDB): domain Bacteria; phylum Pseudomonadota; class Gammaproteobacteria; order Enterobacterales; family Enterobacteriaceae; genus Enterobacter; species Enterobacter cloacae_L. The sequence goes on along the minus strand of NZ_LECZ01000027.1, from coordinate 406,041 downwards.
ATGGCTGCGGTCATCGCTGTCCCGTCAGGATCCCAGTGCCCACGCATGTGGAAACTGGCAAACGGTTCGAGCTCATCCCGACGCGCCAGCAGTGCTGCGAGCGTTTCGGCAACATCCGGCAGGTATGCCCACTGATGGCCTGCGCCGGTTTTCCCGGGGTTTTTAACGACCCGCGGTGGATGGCCTGGTTTGACTAATCCCTGTGAAAACCAGTTGTTGCCAGCGCGGGGACCAAAAAAGTCACCCGCCCGTAAAATTAGCACTTTGCCGCCACGCTGTGCATAGGCTTCGAGTGCCTGCTCCATTTGCACCCGTATAGCTCCTTTTCGGGTAACAGGATTCTGAAGAGAATCTTCACGTAAGAGGGGAAACGCATCCGGGCCGTAGTTATAAATCGTGCCCGGCAGCACAATTAAAGCACCGTTTCGCTCCGCTGCGCTGATGGTGTTATGCAGCATGGGCAAGACCAGATGTTCCCAGTTCCGATAGCCCGGCGGGTTAACGGCATGGACAATCACGCTGCATTCTAACGCCGCAGCCTCAACCTGTTCGGCATTCTGCGCATCACCGCTTAACCATGTAATACGTTTATTGTGCTCGTCGTTTTGCGGAACGCTGCGGCGCAATGCGCGAACATCCCATTCGTCACGGATCAATTTACGGGCAATTTTGCCGCCGATCCCGCCCGTTGCACCCAGTATGAGTACCTTATTTGTGTTTTTCATCGTCAGACCCTTGTTGGATATCTGCTTGACATCTTAATGAGCGCGCGGGCTAAATGTAATTGCATAATATAAGCCAACAGGTATGCATTTTTGTATGAAGCTAAATATCCCGTGGGAATGGTATCGCACCTTCCTGGCCGTGATGAAAGAAGGGTCCTTGTCAGGGGCCGCACGCGTGCTTGCCATCACTCAGCCAACCGCCGGGCGCCACATTGCGGCACTGGAATCAGCCCTTGGTCTTGTTCTATTCGCGTTCAGGATTTACTGAACCGGGAAGCGGATATTGCCGTCCGCATGACCACGCCGGTGCAGGATCAACTGATTGCGCGTCGGATGGGGAAGATTGAAATTGGCCTGCATGCCGCGCCGGCTTATCTGTTACGACGGGGTGCACCGGAAAGTATTGATGAGCTATTTACCCATACGCTTGTGGGTTTCGATACTGTGACTCCCTTTATTTTACAGTCGCTTAAACAATTCCCGCAGCTTAACCGCGATCGGTTTACCGTGCGAACTGACAGTGATGTTGCCCAATTAAACCTCATACGTGCAGGAGCCGGTATCGGGATGTGTCAGGTACAACTGGCCGATTTTCCAGTGCCGTTGCAGAGGATAATGCCTGGGTTCTTTGCATTTCATCTCGACGTCTGGCTGGTGATGCATGAGGACTTACGCCATAGCCAGGCCTGTAAAACGGTATTTGATTTTCTTGCTGAGGATTTACAGGGTTATATCAACAGGGTGCTGCGGTGATTCGTTCGGGAGGTCATTTCAATGTCATGCCAGGGGGCAATGACAAAGTCGATATGCATTTAGTAGATGTATGCAGGTCCTGAATTGAAACCATGGGATGGTGAGCCAGATAAGCTACAATAAGCGTACTCAAACGTTAGTGCGCATAATGTATATTATGTTAAATTGGATATTTGAGGTGATAAGCCTCGTATAATCTGTTGGGTCTTTCCTCCTCTGTTATGGCAAAGCGATCCTTTCACAGGCCATTAGCCCAGGACCAGAGCCTAGACAACGGTCAGATCATATTTTTTGATCTTGCGATACAGCGTGGCAATCCCGATACCCAATTCGTCTGCCGCCTGTTTCTTGTTGCTATAACGGCTTAGGGCATCGCGTATCATCTGCCGTTCCATCTCTTCAAGCCCGGTTACGCCCTCCTCCTCTTTTGCGGCTCTGCCTTCCGTTGTCCCAGAAGCCCCTTCGCGTTCGCCGGATTTACCGCTGCTCACCAGGTTTGGCGGCAGCAGCGAGAGATCGATCACTTCGCCGGATGGGACCACGTTGACCAGATACTCCATCAGGTTGCTCAACTCACGAATGTTACCCGGCCAGCGGTAGCTTTTCAGCAGCGTAATCACCTCCGGCGCTACGCCCGGGTACACCAGTTCCAGCCGACGGGTATGCAGATGCAGGAAATAGTGAATCAGCAGTTCAATATCATCCTGGCGTTCACGCAGCGGCGGCAGGCGTAACGGAATGACGTTAAGCCGATAGTAGAGATCCTCACGAAACTTACCGTCGGCGATAAACCGATCGAGGTTTTGATTGGTGGCGGAAATAATTCGAATATCCACCGGTACCGGATGGCTAGCCCCGACCGGCTGGATCTCGCGCGATTCAATGGCCCGCAGCAGCTTGGCTTGCAGAGTGAGCGGCATATCGCCAATTTCATCGAGAAACAGCGTCCCATGGTTAGCGGCCTGAATCAGCCCCGTTTTACCGTTGGCTGACGCGCCGGTGAAGGCCCCTTTCACATAACCAAACAGCTCGCTTTCCAGCAGCTGTTCGGGAATGGCGGCACAGTTGATGGCGATAAATGGCTTATCTTTGCGATCGCTCAGCTTGTGCACCGCACGCGCAACCACCTCTTTACCGGTTCCGCTTTCCCCGGCAATCATCACGCTCGACGGGCTGGGTGCCACGCGGGTAATCAGCTTTTTCAGCTGCCGCATTGGGCGACACTCGCCGACCATCTGTTCAATCTGCGGCCCTTCCTGCGGCGCGGTAATCTCTGCCGAAGAGTGTGATTGATGAAACGCCATCAGAAACAGCCACTGGTCCTGAATGGCATGTAGCTGGCCGATAATCAGCTCTTTCTTATCATCAATAGAAATCACGTGCTGAACGTGACCGCGAATAAAGTTTTGCGCGAACGTCAGTGGCCGAAAGTGAATCTCTTTACCCACCATATTCCCCTGGCTAACACCAAGGATTTTTAACGCTGCCTGATTAACAAATTTGACTTTCTGCTCCTGACTTACAACCAGTACACCCTGGTCCATATTGTCAAACATCGTTAAAAACATTTTCTGGATATTGTCGCCGCCGCTCTGATCCTCAAGTAAACGGGAGACAAATATGGAAGAGACGTGACGAACATAATCGGAAAACTCGGTGATGTTATCATTGATTCTTTCCTGCTGCTCACGCGTCAGGGCAATCAGACTAATAACGCCAACGCACTGCTCCTGATAAATCACCGGTGTACCCAGGAAGGCCTTTTCTTTGCAGGTTTCTTTACTCTCACAACCTTTGCATAAGGGATCGAAACGCGAATGGGTCACCACCTTCTCTTTTTTTGTTTCAATAATGTAACGAAGAAGTCGCGAGTCTGTATTTAATTTGCGGCCAAGGAATTTGCCGTAGCTGCCCGTACCGGCCACGCGGCACAGGGTATTATCGACAATCTCAACTTCAAGCTGGAGTACGCTGGAGAGCATGCGGGCAAAACGTTGAATGGTCGGCTGAATCTGCATCAAAATAGATGACGAACTGCAAGGTATCATAATATCACTCACTGAAAGCTAACTGGGTGAACGACAACGTTTATTTCTCTGTAATGATACTACCGCAGCCCTTAGCAATAATTGATGCAGGTGCCTTCTCTTTTTCAATTCTTGCGTCAAATATGGAGGCGGTATCACATTTTCATATCAATGTGATAATTCTGATGATGATTTTATCAATTTGGCGCACTTCTCTCGCGAAAGTCTTTTATTTCGCGAAAACACAGCCTGTACAAATAAGCATATAACAAAACTGCTCGCCGTCATTTTTATTATCCATCGCCACAGCGGCTACTTTTTCGTGACAGCCCTCTCATAATTCCACTGTTTCATCCGCGGCTAATCAGGTCGTTTTGAAATTGGCATGCTTATTGTTAGTGAAATATCAGCGCTGGCATTTGCCGCAGCGGTAACCAGCAATCAATAAGCCCGTCATTCACGACCAGGATTGAAATATGAAAACTGTTAACGAACTGATTAAGGAAATCAACACGCTGAATTCGAATCTGCATGAGAAGGATTTTCTGCTGACATGGGAACAGTCGCCGGATGAACTCAAGCAGGTGCTGGACGTCGCGGAAGCGTTAAAAACGCTGCGTGCGGAAAATATCGCCACCAACGTGTTCAACAGCGGGCTGGGAATTTCGGTATTCCGCGATAACTCTACCCGAACCCGCTTCTCCTATGCCTCGGCGCTGAATCTGCTCGGGCTGGCGCAGCAGGATCTCGACGAAGGAAAATCGCAGATTGCCCACGGTGAAACGGTGCGTGAAACCGCAAATATGATCTCCTTCTGCGCCGATGCTATCGGTATTCGTGATGACATGTATCTTGGCGCGGGTAATGCCTATATGCGTGAGGTTGGCGAAGCGCTAGATGACGGCTACAAGCAAGGCGTGCTGCCGCAGCGTCCGGCGCTGATTAACCTGCAATGCGATATTGACCACCCTACGCAGGCGATGGCCGATCTGGCGTGGTTACGTGAATACTTTGGGTCGCTGGAGAATCTTAAAGGCAAAAAAATTGCTATGACCTGGGCCTACTCCCCAAGCTACGGTAAGCCTCTCTCCGTGCCGCAGGGCATTATTGGCCTGATGACCCGTTTCGGTATGGACGTCACCCTCGCCCACCCGGAAGGCTACGACCTGATTCCTGACGTGATTGAAGTGGCGAAAAACAATGCCAAAGCCTCCGGCGGCAGCTTCCGCCAGGTAACGGATATGGCGGAAGCCTTTAAAGATGCCGATATCGTCTACCCGAAATCCTGGGCACCGTATCAGGTCATGGAGCAGCGTACTGAGCTACTGCGCGCTAACGATCGCGACGGCCTGAAAGCGCTGGAGAAAGCCTGCCTGGCACAGAACGCCCAGCATAAAGACTGGCACTGCACCGAAGAGATGATGGCAAAAACCCGCGACGGCGATGCGCTGTATATGCACTGCCTGCCCGCGGATATTACCGGCGTCTCCTGCAATGAAGGCGAAGTCACCGAAGCCGTGTTCGAAAAATACCGTATCGCCACCTACAAAGAGGCCAGCTGGAAGCCGTACATCATCGCCGCCATGATCCTCTGCCGTAAATACGCGAAGCCGGGCATGTTGCTGGAGCAACTGCTGGCCGAAGCGCAAAAACGCATCAAATAGCCTTCCCTGCTGGCCTGTGGGCCAGCATCTCTCCCCGTAATGACGAATAAGGACAGAGTATGTCTGCTTTCTCGCTGAAAATGGATATTGCCGATAACCGTTTTTACACCGGCGAAACGTCGCCGCTGTTTTCGCGCCAGCCAGCGCAACAGGCGCGCCGTTTTCATCAAAAAATTAGCGGCTATCAGCCGACGCCGCTGTACGCGCTGAATGAACTGGCCGCCCTCTTTGGCGTGGGCAAAATTCTGGTGAAGGACGAATCACGGCGTTTTGGCCTGAACGCCTTCAAGATGCTCGGCGGTTCTTACGCGATTGCACAATTGCTGTGTGAAAAGTATCAGCTGGATATCAACGAACTGTCGCTTGACGGCCTGAAGTCACGCATTAAAGAGAAAATGACCTTCGCCACCACCACCGACGGTAACCACGGTCGCGGCGTGGCGTGGGCAGCGCAGCAGCTTGGGCAAAACGCGGTGATTTATATGCCGAAAGGTTCGGCGCAAGAACGCGTGGATGCCATTTTACGCCTGGGCGCGGAATGCATCGTCACCGACATGAACTACGACGACACCGTGCGCTTCACCATGCAGACGGCGCAGAAAAAAGGCTGGGAGGTGGTCCAGGACACCGCATGGGATGGTTACACCAAAATCCCCACCTGGATTATGCAGGGCTACGCCACGCTGGCTGATGAAGCCGTCGAACAGATGTCGGCGATGGGCATCGCCCGCCCGACGCACGTTTTCTTACAGGGCGGCGTGGGCGCGCTGGCCGGCGGCGTGCTGGGTTATCTGGTCGACGTTTACGGCGCGGATAACCTGCATTCCGTTATCGTTGAGCCTGAACTAGCCGACTGTCTCTACCGCTCCGGGGTGAAGGGGCAAATCGTCAACGTCGGCGGCAATATGGCCACCATCATGGCAGGGCTTGCCTGCGGTGAACCCAACCCGCTCGGGTGGGACGTCCTGCGCAACTGCGCCAGCCAGTTTATCTCGTGTCAGGACGCGGTTTCCGCACTCGGTATGCGAGTGCTGGGCAACCCGATCGGCCACGATCCGCGCGTTATTTCCGGCGAGTCCGGCGCGGTCGGTCTTGGCGTGCTCGCCGCCGTTCACTACCACCCGCAGCGCGATGCGCTGATGGACAAGCTGCAGCTGGATAGCCGCTCCGTCGTGCTGATCGTCAGCACCGAAGGCGATACCGACGTGAAGCATTATCGGGAAATCGTCTGGGAAGGCAAGCATCCGGCAGCGCAATAACCCTCACAAATTAAGAACTGGAGAACATCCTTATGGCTAAGCATATTCCTTTTAAACTGATTGTTGAAAAAGCCAACCACTACCAGCAGGACATGACCCGCTTTCTGCGCGATATGATCGCCATCCCAAGCGAAAGCTGCGACGAAAAACGCGTGGTGCACCGCATCAAAGAAGAGATGGAGAAAGTCGGCTTCGATAAAGTGGAAATTGACCCTATGGGTAACGTGCTGGGCTATATTGGCCACGGCCCGCGCCTGGTGGCGATGGATGCGCATATTGATACCGTAGGCATCGGTAATATCAAAAACTGGAGCTTCGACCCGTATCAGGGGATGGAAACCGACGAACTTATCGGCGGACGCGGCGCGTCGGACCAGGAAGGCGGGATGGCGTCCATGGTCTACGCCGGAAAAATTATCAAAGATCTGGGGCTGGAAGATGAATACACCCTGCTGGTGACCGGTACGGTGCAGGAAGAAGACTGCGACGGGCTGTGCTGGCAGTATATTATCGAGCAGTCCGGTATTCGTCCGGAGTTCGTGGTCAGTACTGAACCCACCGACTGTCAGATTTACCGCGGCCAGCGCGGGCGAATGGAAATCCGCGTGGATGTTTCTGGCGTTAGCTGCCACGGCTCCGCGCCGGAACGCGGCGACAACGCCATCTTTAAAATGGGGCCGATTCTCAACGAGCTGCAGGAACTCTCCCACAGGCTGGGCAACGACGAATTCCTGGGTAAAGGCACCCTCACCGTCTCGGAAATCTTCTTCACCTCGCCAAGCCGCTGTGCGGTCGCCGACAGCTGCGCCGTTTCCATTGACCGACGTCTGACCTGGGGCGAAACCTGGGAAGGCGCGCTGGACGAAATTCGTGCCCTGCCTGCGGTACAAAAAGCCGGTGCGGTTGTCTCCATGTACAACTATGACCGCCCATCGTGGACCGGGCTGGTGTATCCAACCGAATGCTACTTCCCGACCTGGAAAGTGGAAGAGAACCACTTCACCGTGCGCGCGCTGAGCAACGCGTATGAAGGACTCTTCGGCAAGGCTCCGGTAGTGGATAAGTGGACCTTCTCCACCAACGGCGTCTCAATCATGGGCCGTCACGGCATTCCGGTGATTGGTTTTGGCCCAGGTAAAGAACCTGAAGCCCACGCGCCAAACGAAAAAACCTGGAAGTCTCACCTGGTCACCTGCGCCGCCATGTATGCCGCTATTCCGCTGAGCTGGCTGGCCACCGAGTCACTGTAGTCCGCTATTCCTCCCGCCGTTCGCGGCGGGAATCTGGAGTTTATATGCGCGTACTGATTAAAAACGGCACCGTCGTCAACGCCGACGGACGAGCCAGGCAGGACCTGCTGATTGAAAACGGCCTCGTTAGCCAGCTGGCCGATAACATCACAGTTGAACAACCCTGTGAAACGATCGACGCCAGCGGCTGCTACGTAATGCCCGGCGGCGTTGATGTTCATACCCATTTCAATATTGATACCGGCCTGGCCCGCAGCTGTGACGATTTCTTTACCGGCACCCGCGCGGCAGCCTGCGGCGGTACGACCACCATCGTCGATCATATGGGATTTGGCCCGCCAGGCTGCCGATTACGTCACCAACTGGAAACCTATCACGGCTACGCCGCCTACAAAGCGGTGATTGACTACAGCTTTCACGGCGTCATTCAGCACATCCACCACGCCATTCTCGATGAAATTCCCATGATGGTCGATGCGGGGATCAGCAGCTTTAAGCTCTATTTAACCTACCAGTACAAGCTGAGCGACGACGATGTGCTGCAGGCGATGCGTCATCTGCACGCCGCCGGCGCGCTCACCACCGTACACCCGGAAAACGACGCGGCCATTGCCCTTAAACGCTCTGAGTTTCTGGCCCAGGGAAAAACCGCGCCCCGCTATCACGCCCTGAGTCGGCCGCTGGAGTGCGAGGCGGAGGCTATCGCCCGGATGATTAACCTCGCGCAGCTCGCCGGTAACGCGCCGCTGTACATTGTGCACCTGTCGAACGGGCTGGGGCTGGAATACCTGAAGCTGGCGCGTTCACGTCATCAGCCGGTATGGGTTGAAACCTGCCCGCAGTATCTGCTGCTCGATGACCGCTGCTATGAACGCGAGGATGCGCTGAAGTATCTGCTCAGCCCGCCGCTGCGCAACGCCAGTAACAATGACGCGCTGTGGTGCGGGGTGAGCGACGGTTCGATCGATGTGATGGCCACTGACCACTGTGCCTTTTCGATGGCCCAGCGTCAGCATTTATCAAACGGCGATTTTAGCCGCTGCCCGAACGGCCTGCCGGGGGTGGAAAACCGTCTGCTGCTGCTGTTCTCCCACGGGGTAATGACCGGACGCATCACGCCCGAGCATTTTGTGGCGCTCACCAGCGCCAACCCGGCGAAGCTGTTCGGCCTGTGGCCGCAAAAAGGCGTGCTGACGCCGGGCGCGGACGGCGACGTGGTGATTATCGACCCGCGCCGCACCACCACCATTCGTCACGAAATGCTGCACGACAACGCCGACTATTCACCGTGGGAAGGGTTTATCTGTCAGGGCTCCATTTGCCAGACGCTGTCGCACGGCCGGGTGATTTTCAGCAATGGGAGCTTTAGCGGCGTCGCCGGACAGGGCCGTTTCCTGCGTCGCGCTCCTTTTTCTTCCGCTCCGATCCCCATGAGCGGAATATCATCTTAAAGAGAGGATGTCATGAGTAAAAAAATTGTACTCGCGCTAGGCGGAAACGCGCTGGGCGACGACCTGGCCGGGCAAATGCAGGCGGTTAAACAAACCGCGCAGGCCATCGTCGACCTGATTGCTCACGGCCACCAGGTGGTGGTGACGCACGGCAACGGCCCGCAGGTAGGGATGATCAACCAGGCCTTTGAAGCGGCCGCCAAAACCGATGCCCATACCCCAATGCTGCCGATGTCGGTGTGCGTGGCGCTGAGCCAGGGCTATATCGGTTATGACCTGCAAAATGCGCTGCGCGAGGAGCTTTTGTCGCGCAATATGCATATTCCGGTCGCCACGCTGATTACCCAGGTGGAAGTCGACGCCAACGATCCGGCGTTCAGCAACCCAACCAAGCCTATCGGCTCCTTCTTTAGCAAAGAAGAAGCGGAACAGCTGGCCCTGAAAGGCGATATCCTGAAAGAGGACGCCGGGCGCGGATATCGTCGCGTGGTCGCCTCGCCGCAGCCTGTCGATATTATTGAAAAAGAGACGGTGAAGGCGTTGATAGATGCCTGCCATGTGGTGATCGCCGCCGGTGGCGGCGGGATCCCGGTGATCCGCGAGGGGAATCATCTTCGCGGCGCCAGCGCGGTCATTGATAAAGACTGGGCTAGCGCGAAGCTGGCGGCGATGATTGATGCCGACATGCTCATCATTTTGACCGCTGTGGAGAAAGTGGCGATTAACTTTGGGAAACCCAACGAACAGTGTCTGGATAAACTCACCTTAGGCGATGCCGACCGTTTTATTGCCGAGGGCCACTTTGCCAAAGGCTCTATGCTGCCGAAAGTGGAGGCCGCAGCCTCCTTTGCCCGCTCTCGTCCGGGGCGTAAAGCATTGATTACCGTATTGAGCAAAGCGAAAGAAGGTATTGAAGGAAAAACCGGCACGATTATCGAAGGGTAAACGTCGACCGACCACAAGAAGTGACGCCGGGGCGGGTTTTGAGCCGCCCCGGCGTTGACTTACGCCTCAACCGGGCAACGATTTTGCTGTTTAATACGCTGGTTTGTTAGCGTCATCAGCGCTTCCAGCACGCCACCGCCAATCGCCCTCGCCTTATCCGATACGCTGGTGTAGTCAGCCTTATCGCCGCGTGGGTCAATATCGCTGATTTTAAAACCACTATCCACCACCAGACCGTCGTTCAGCAGCCCGCGCACCATGCCGCTGAGCGGTGCCTGAATCTCCGTCTCGCCGACGGTGGCAATCACCTCGCCCTCTTCGACGATATCGCCCAACTTCACGCGCGAGCGCATCACCCCCGCGCCGGGCGCGCGGATCACCCGTTTTGCAGTATGCCCCATAATGTTACCCGGTACGCCGGTGTTGTCCTGCGCGCGGCCCTGATAGATAACCTGACCCAGCCAGTGCCCACGGTTGGTTTCAATCACCGCATGGCAGTCGATACCCGCGCAAAAGCCCGGCCCCAGCGCAATGACCGACGGCGCCAGCCCGCAGTGGGTACCCAGGTTTTCTTTCGCGAGGATGGCATCGACCACACAGCCAGGATTCAGCTCACGCAGCGATTCACACAGCGGATCAACCAACACGGGAATCACACCGTTATCCGCCACCTGAATCGCCTCCTGGACGGAATCGACGCGGAGCGCGGTCACGCCTTCTACCGTCATTTCTCCGTCAAAAACCGCCTGGGCAAAGGCCACGGTACGGCGGATCACCGTCGGTTTCTCCACCTCCAGCATCACCACTTTAAACCCGGCGTGCCACAGCCGCAGCGCCACGCCCGTCGCAATATCCCCCGCCCCGCGAATGGCCACCCGCAGCGGCTGAGTGGGAGAGTCGCTGGCCATCATCAGCCCGCCCGGCGCGTTATTTTTGACCTGTAAGATCTCCGCCAGCACGCTGATGGCGATTTCATTCGGCGTCTCAGCGCCAATGTTGTAGCCCACCGGCGCGTGCAGCCGGGCGATATGCTCCTCCGCGACGCCGTTTTCGCGCAGCTGGCGTAAAAACACCTGTACCTTGCGACGGCTGGCCAGAAGCCCCAGCCAGGCGGTAGGCAGTACGGCCAGCTTATCCAGCGCTTCGCGATCCTGGTTATTGGTGGCGATCAGGACATAGTTATCTGGCTGAACGGCCAGCTTATCGACGGCTGCGCCAAAGCTCTCGGCGTGTACCAGCTGGGTGAACGGCGGGAAACGTTCAGGATTAAGGCTTTCCGGATAAATATCCGCCACCGCGAGCTCAAAACCGAGCAGCGCAGCGCTGTGCGCTACGGCGCGATTCACATGCCCGGCACCAATCAACACCAGCCTGGGACGCAGCCCATGAACGCTGATGTATACCGACATCGCGCCGCCGCAGTCCGAGCCCACCGCATCGGCCCCGGTGCGCGTCATTCGGCCATGAAACATGCGCGAGGCCTTTTCACGCAGGGCATCAAGCGCTTCATCAATCACCCGGCGTTCGACCATGCCGCCGCCGATGGTGCCGACAATGCTGCCATCATCACGAACCAGCATCTGTGCGGAATGTCGGGGAGTGGAACCACGGCTGTCGACGATCTGTGCCAGCGCGAACGGGCGGTTTTGTGCTTCGAGTCTTGCCGCTTCTGAGAAAATATTCATAACAACCTCAAATGGATATCCCTTCATTACCCCAGAATGGAGTCACTTTCTCACTCGTCTGCGCGTAATCGCCGGACGCGACTGGACCGAACCGGCCCAGATAGCGTCAACGTCCTTTCTCATTATCAAATTGCCAGGCTGCAAATTCTCATTTTGAGAAAGCTGGTTGAGCAGCCAGATACGCCGACAGCCCGTCGGCGCGCCTTTAAACGCCCCTTCCGGATGCTGAACCAGGCGATGCAGCATCGGCCACGTCAGCGCGTCATGCGCCGTGGCGCCGGTGATGCTGGAAAAAAGTGGCCAGCGGTGGACAGCGGCTGGACCAACGGGTTTCCCGAGCATCCCCGCTCCGGTAACGGCAACTACGCAACAGCAGGAATTAGGGATGCAAGGTTCGTGCACATCCGGCGCTTTAAGTGCAAAACCGTGAGCGCCGTCAGCTTCTACCAGCACGACGTCCGGCTGGCCGCTCGCCATGAGCGCATCCAGCTGCGCTGGCGTGAAGCCTCTGACCTTTCCCGCTTCCGGCAGCCAGGCGGAAAAACACGCCTGTAGCGGCCGCTGCCAGAACGCGGCGGGCAGCGCATGCGGGTCGCGACAGAGGGTCACCGGCAGCGTGCGGGGGAGAAACATGTGGGTAGTGGTGGTCAGCAACACGCGCCGCCCCGCCTGCTGAAACAGCTCTGCCAGCCAGAACAAGGTGCTGGTTTTGCCACCCGCTCCCACGGCGGCGATCAGCAAAGGGCCGGCAGTGGCGTTTAAATCACATAACAGCTCGTCAGCGTGCGGTATATTTTCCATGTTGCGCATTATCTCTCTATTCAGGAGCAAAAATGCAGGTCGATTGTATTATTACCGCCGCGGGGCTGTCCTCCCGGATGGGGCAATGGAAAATGATGTTACCCTGGCAAGGTGGCACAATACTTGATGCAAGTATTAAAAATGCGCGACGCTGCTGCTCGCACATTATTTTAGCGATCGGGTTTCGCCATCAAGAGCTAATTGAGCGATATTCATCGGTCCCGAACCTGACGCTCGTTTATAATCCTGACTTCCGCCAGGGGCTCTATTCTTCGGTAAAAGCGGGTCTTCAGGCATTACGTCATGACTATTGTTTTATCACCCACGGAGACCTGCCGTGCCTTGACGATGCTATTTTTCATGGCCTGTGGGAACAGCGCTTCGAAGGCACGCTGATGCCCTATTACGGCGGGGTTCCGGGGCACCCGATTCTCACATCCACCAGCAATTTGCGGCGCTGTTTAAGCGGAGAACAGCAGACATCGGTACGCCAGTCGCTGCTCACCGGCCCCTGCCGACAGATCCCGCTCAATAATCCAGCGATCGTTCTCGATATTGATACACCGGAAGATTATAGCCGACTCAATAAGGGTGAAAATAAAGATTTGCGCAAATGATATTATCAATTTGATAGGGCGCTGTCGTTTTTGAGAAATAAAAAAACGCCCTTCAGGTGAGTGATTTTAATTCTCACCAATGACCCAGCCTCTCTCTCTGAAGCCGTTTTAACTTTAGACTTTCCTCACGTTTTTATACCGATTCCGTCTATGAATCCAATTTCTGGCGTGATTGTTGCTGAGCTCCCCTTACCCGTCGGAATTATCGCAATACCGACCACTATGATTTAACAGGTAAGTCTAAGGAGAGGATTATGGGCGATATCATGCGTCCCGTTCCGTTTGAGGAACTCTTAACGCGTATTGTTGATGAATACCAGAATCATCGTTCCATCTTTGGTATTCCGGAGCAGCAGTTTTATTCAGCGCACGCCCCGTATAAGGTGAGCGTATTTGGTGAAACCTGCGCCACGCCGATTGGCCCGGCTGCGGGTCCGCATACCCAGCTGGCGCAAAACATTATTACCTCCTGGCTCACCGGCGGGCGGTTTATCGAACTGAAAACGGTACAAATCCTCGACCGCCTGGAGCTGGAAAAACCCTGTATTGATGCCGAAGACGAATGCTTCAACACCGAATGGTCCACTGAATTTACCCTGCTGAAAGCCTGGGATGAGTACATGAAGGCGTGGTTTATTCTGCACCTGCTGGAGGAGATCCTGCCGCTGACGCCGTTCAAAGACGGTAAGTCGTTTATCTTCAATATGAGCGTTGGCTATAACCTCGAGGGCATAAAAGAGCCGCCAATGCAGCAGTTTATCGACAATATGATGAACGCGGGTTCGCAGCCGAAATTTGCCCGGTATCGCGACACGCTGGCCCGCTGGCTGCGACTGCATCACCCAGATAAAGCCGCGCTGGCGAGCCGCATTCCGGCAAAACTGGTTCAGAGCGTGACGCTCTCTACGATGCACGGTTGCCCCCCGGACGAAATTGAAGCGATCTGCCGCTATATGCTGGAAGAAAAGCAGCTGAATACCTTTGTGAAACTCAACCCGACGCTGCTGGGGTTCAAACGGGTGCGTGAAATTCTCGATACCTGCGGCTTTGGCTATATTGGTCTGAACGAAGCGTCGTTTGACCACGACCTGAAAATCGACCAGGCGCTGGCGATGCTCAAGCGCCTGATGTCGCTCGCTAAAAGCAAGAATCTGGGCTTCGGCGTGAAGTTAACCAACACCCTTGGTACGGTGAACAACAAAGGCGCGCTGCCCGGCGACGAAATGTACATGTCCGGGCGCGCGCTGTTCCCGCTGTCGATCAACGTCGCCGCCCTGCTGTCGCGAGAGTTTGATGGCAAACTGCCGATTTCTTATTCCGGCGGCGCGAGCCAGCTCAACATCCGCGATATTTTCGAGACCGGCATTCGACCGATCACCATGGCAACCGATCTGCTGAAACCCGGCGGCTACCTGCGCTTAAGCGAATGCATGCGCGAGCTGGAACAGGCCGACGGCTGGCAGATGACGCAGGTCGACGTTGAGCGCCTGAACGCGCTGGCGGAAAAAGCGGTCAGCATGGCGTATACCCAGAAGCACTGGAAACCGGACGACCGGATTGATGTGGGTGAAACGCTGCCGTTGACCGACTGCTACGTCGCCCCCTGCGTCAGCGCGTGTGCTATCAAGCAGGATATCCCCGAGTACATTCGGCTGATGGGCGAACAGCGCTACGTTGACGCGCTGGAGCTTATCTATCAGCGCAACGCGCTGCCGGCGATTACCGGCCATATTTGCGACCATCAGTGCCAGTACAACTGTACGCGCCTCGACTACGACAGCGCGCTGAACATTCGTGAACTGAAGAAAATCGCCCTCGAAAAAGGCTGGGATGAATATCAGCGCCGCTGGCATAAACCCGCCGGTTCAGGCACCCAGCACCCGGTCGCGGTGATTGGCGCGGGACCCGCAGGTCTGGCCGCGGGGTATTTCCTTGCGCGCGAAGGTTACAGCGTCACGTTATTCGAGCGCGAAGCTAACGCGGGCGGCGTGGTGCGCAACATTATTCCTCAGTTCCGTATCCCCGGAGAGCTTATCCAGCAGGATATCGACTTTGTGGTGAGTCACGGCGTCAATATTGTCTACGGCTGCGACCCCCACCTGACGGTGGAAAAGCTCCAGCAACAGGGATTCCGCTACGTTCTGGTCGGCACCGGCACCGATAAAAACAGCGGCGTGAAGCTCCAGGGTGATAACCCGAACGTGCGTAAATCGTTGTCCTTCCTGCGTGAATATAACCGGGGCGATAATCTGCAGTTAGGCAAGCACGTGGCTATCGTTGGCGCGGGGAATACCGCGATGGACTGCGCCCGTGCGGCCTTACGCGTACCGGGCGTTGAGCAAGCGACAGTCATCTACCGCCGTTCACAGCAGGAGATGCCAGCCTGGCGTGAAGAGTATGAAGAAGCCGTACACGATGGTGTTACCTTCCGCTTCCTGAATAATCCAGAGCGATTCGATGCCGACGGCACGTTAACCGTACGCGTAATGGCGCTGGGCGATATCGATGAAAAAGGCCGTCGCCGCCCGGTAGAGACAGCAGAAACCTGTACGTTACGGGTCGACACGTTGATTACCGCCATTGGTGAGCAACAGGACGGCGATGCGCTGGCCGCGATGGGTATTCCGCTGGACGCGCACGGCTGGCCGGAGGTGAACGCCGATGGTGAAACCCGCAAACCGGGTGTATTCCTGATTGGCGACGTACAGCGCGGACCGTCTTCAATTGTTTCCGCCATCGGCAACGCTCGTCGGGCTACGGAGACGATTCTGGCCCGGGAAAATATCCGCAGCCATCATGGCAACAAGCACTGGAACAACGTTGATCCCGCTGAAGTGTACCGGCGTAAAGGCGCCATTGTGGTCGCCAGCGTAGGCAAAGACGATCGCGATGCGTTCGTCGCTCAGGAAGCCGCACGCTGCCTGGAATGCAACTATGTGTGCAGTAAATGCGTGGACGTTTGCCCGAACCGCGCCAACGTGTCGATTGCCGTCCCCGGTTTCGAAAACCGCTTTCAGACGCTGCACCTCGACGCCTACTGCAACGAATGCGGCAACTGCGCCCAGTTCTGCCCGTGGCAGGGCAAACCGTACAAAGACAAAATTACCGTCTTCAGCCTGCCGCAGGATTTCAGCAACAGCAGCAATCCGGGCTTCCTGGTCGAGGGGAATCGCGTCCATATTCGCCAGAACGCTCAAACCTGGCTGCTGACGCTCGACGACGGCGGGCAGTTCAATCAGATACCACCGCAGCTGGAAGCCATGTGCCGCATCATCAGCCATGTCTATCGCCATCATCACTATCTTCTGGGGGCCGTTGAAGTATGAGTCAGCTACTGCTAAAAAACGCCACTATCGCCCAACTCTATCCGGCGATGGTGCAGGAAAACGTCGACATCGTAATCGAAAATACGAACATCGTCGCGGTCGGGCCCGATCTTGGGCATCAATACCCGCAGGCAAAAATCAAGGAGATGCGCGGCAGGCTGGTGATGCCGGGAATGGTCTGTTCCCACAACCACTTCTATTCGGGATTGTCGCGCGGCATTCAGGCCAATATCGCCCCGAGCCCGGACTTTATCTCCACGCTGAAAAACCTTTGGTGGCGGCTGGACCGCGCGCTGGACGAAGAGTCGTTGTACTACAGCGGGCTTATCTGCGCCATGGAGGCGATTCGCAGCGGCTGTACGGCGGTCATCGATCATCATGCCTCGCCGAACTACATTGCCGGCTCGCTGAGCCAGCTGCGTAACGCTTTCCTGAAGGTGGGCCTGCGCGGCATGACCTGCTTTGAAACCACCGATCGTAACGGTGGCCAGCAGGAGCTCCAGGCCAGCGTCGAAGAAAATATCCGCTTTGCGCGCGAAATAGACCGCGCGCGCGAAGCGGGGAATGCGCCATACCTGGTCGAGGCGCATATCGGCGCGCATGCGCCCTTTACCGTCACCGATGCAGGGTTATCGATGCTAAGCGAGGCGGTGAAGGCGACCGGTCGCGGGCTGCATATCCACGCGGCTGAGGACAGCTATGACGTCTCGCATAGCCATCATCACTACGCTAAGGATCTGCTGGTTCGCCTGGCGGAGTTTGACCTGATCGGCCCGAAGACGCTGATCGCGCACGGCCTGTATCTCTCCGACGCCGATATCGCCTTACTGAACGAACGCGACGGTTTCCTGGTGCATAACGCGCGCTCAAACATGAATAACCACGTGGGCTACAACCACAAGCTCACCGCCTACCGCAACCTGGCGCTGGGCACCGACGGCATCGGTTCCGATATGTTTGAAGAGCTGAAGTTCGCATTCTTCAAACACCGCGACGCCGGTGGCCCGCTCTGGCCAGACAGCTTTGCCCGGGCGCTCAGCAACGGTAATACCCTGCTCAGCCGCAACTTCAATGCGCAGTTTGGCCGTATTGCCGCGGGATATAAAGCGGATCTCACCGTGTGCGATTATCTGCCGCCTACCCCGTTAGTGGCGGAGAACATCGCCGGGCATATCGCCTTTGGCATGGGTTCGGGCAACGTGCACAGCGTGATGGTCAACGGCGTGATGGTCTATGAAAACCGCCAGTTTACCTTCGACTGTGAGCCGATTTTCGCCGAAGCGCGTAAGGTGGCGGCGAAGATGTGGAAACGAATGGATGGGCTAGACTGAACCACAACATCAGGCCGGGCCACGCCCGGCTATAACGTCAGAATGCGGTGGTTATCTTGCGCTGCTTTTGCATTTCCGCCAGCGCCTCGCCGGTGATTTTACTTAATGCCGCCGTTGGGCAGACGTCAATACAGGCCGGGCCGCGCTCGCGACCGTAGCAGAGATCGCACTTCACAATCGTAACTGCCTGATTTTTGGCTACCTCGACGGTAATCACGCCAAACGGACAGGCCACCACGCAGCTTTGACAGCCGATACAGCGAGCGGCATCGGCTTCCACCCGCTCGTCCCCCATGGTTAATGCGCCCACCGGGCACGCCCCCGCGCAGGGGGCATTTTCACACTGATGGCACATTACCGGCACGCTAAGCGTATTCAGACGCAGCACCGTTAAGCGCGGCGCGAACGCCGCATGTTCTGTGGCATGTTCCAGCGCGCAGGCTATCTCGCAGGTGCGACAGCCAATGCAGGACGCCGGGTTGGCCATGATAAAGCTGGTCATTCCCCCTCCTTGCTGTTAAACAGCGTCAGCATTTCACTGGCGGCCTGACGCCCCGCCACCATCGCCGTGACCACCAGGTCAGCGCCGTGCACCGCGTCACCGCCGGCAAAAATCTTGTCGTTGCTGGTTTGCGTGATGCCGCGACCGCTGCCGCCGGTACGGATTTGCCCCCAGCGGTCCAGCTGTACGCCGTGGCCGCGTAGCCACGGCATATCGTGGGCCTGGAAACCAAATGCCATGATCAGCACATCCGCCTGTAGCTCAAAGCCGGAGCCCACAATCGGCCTTGGACGGCGGCGTCCATCCGGCCCGGGCTCTCCCATGTCGGTGCGAATCATGCCGACCGCGCTGACCTGCCCCTTACGGTTGCGCTGGATATACTGCGGCTGGACGTTGAACTGGAATTCCACACCTTCCTCCCGCGCGTTGACCACCTCTTTTATAGAGCCGGGCATGCTCAGCTCGTCGCGACGATAGGCGCAGGTCACGCTCGCGGCTCCGCGCCGCACCGCCGTACGCAGGCAATCCATCGCGGTATCGCCGCCGCCCAGCACCACCACGTGCTTGTCCTGAATATCAATAAGCGGGTACTCCGCGCTCTCTTCAAGCCCCATCACCTCGCGGGTGCTGGCGATCAGGAACGGCAGCGCCTGGATCACGCCAGCCGCGTCTTCACCTTCCAGCCCCGCGGCCATCAGGCCATAGGTCCCGACGCCGAGGAATACCGCATCGTAATTGGCGACCAAATCGTTAAAGTCGACATCACGCCCAACTTCCTGGTTTAAATGAAATTGAATACCCATTTCGCTGAAGATCGTCCGGCGCATGTCAAGGATCCCTTTATCCAGCTTGAAGGGCGGGATACCAAACGTCAGCAGGCCGCCAATCTCCGGATGCTTATCAAAGACATCCACCTGCACCCCCGCACGCACCAGGATATCGGCGCAGCCCAGCCCCGCAGGCCCCGCGCCAATAATGGCAACCCGCTCCTTGCGCGGCGTCACGCCAGCCATCTTCGGACGCCAGCCCATCGCCAGCGCGGTGTCGGTGATGTAGCGCTCGAGATTGCCAATCGCCACCGCGCCCCCCTCGTTTTTCAGCGTACAGGCCCCTTCGCATAAGCGATCCTGCGGGCAAACGCGGCCACAAATTTCCGGCAATGAGCTGCTCTGATGGCACAGCTCCGCCGCTTCAATGATTTTTCCTTCATTAACGAGGCGAATGAAATCGGGAATGTGGTTATGCAGTGGGCAGGTCCAGTTGCACCACGCTTTCTGCGCGCAGCTCAGGCAGCGTTCGCTCTCATATTCCGCTTCTGAGCAGCCCAGACCGTAGTAAATCTCCTCGAAATGCGTTTTGCGCAGCGCTGCGTCGACCTTTTTCGCCCCGACGCGAGGGGGTTTAGCGAGGAACATGTCACGAAGCCGCGGCTGGCGCGGCTGCACCGGCTGCCCGAGTACGGTACGCGTCTGGCGCTCGCGGCGGATTTTTTCTAGCTGCTGCTCATCCATCAGGCGCAGCGCCTGCGTTGGGCAGGTGGCCACGCAGGCCGGTTGTCCGCTGGGGTGTTCGCTGCACAGGTCGCATTTCTGCGCCAGCTGCGGCGCGTCTTCATTGGCAGCGACCATTTCGATAGCCCCGAACGGACAGCTAATGACGCAGTTCTTACAGCCAATACATTTTTCCTGCTTCAGCTGAATACTGTTGTTAGCGAAATAGAGCGCCTCCGTTGGGCAGGACGCCACGCAGGGCGCGTCGTTACAGTGGTGACAAGTGGCGGTACGGCTCTCTTTACGGTGGAAAACAACCTGAATGCGCGGCGTGAAATCGCGACGCTGCAGCGGCCAGTTATCCTGATGATGGGCGGTCACGCAGGCAACCTCACAGGCATGACAACCAATACAGCGGGTGGCATCAGCCACAATAAATCGGTTCATTGGCTTCCCTTTTATTCAGATATTCATCAAGGGTCGCGATGCAATATTCAGGCGCATTTTGGGTTTCGCGTCTGCTGGGGTTATTTTTTGCGATGCAGGTCAAATAAACAATTATTCTCATTTTTCCGCGTCGGCGTCTTTTATCTTATTCGATACCAAAATGAGAGAGTTACTCTCATAGTGATACCCGGGTATTTATCCCCTCTTTCATTCCTGTTTCACCACCGCGCAGTTATTTCCAACAAGTCGTGACTCCATTCACAAAAATATTCTTTGCTCCGCTAAACGGTTAATTCTGGCACAGCTTACGCATAGTTATCGCCGTGCGCGCAACACGCTGATGGCGACATCAGTTCAGGGAGGCAACTGCCTTCGAATCGTAACTTCCGCTCTCAACCAAGCGAAAGTCGTAAAGGAGATAACCACCTCATGAAAGATTCAGCCACTCCCGCCTCACGCTCGACGGCTTCAACGGCGCCGGTCGATGAGGTTTTGCCGATAACGCAAATGATTCTCTACGGACTGCAGCACGTACTGGTGATGTACGCCGGCGCGGTGGCCGTTCCTCTGGTGGTCGGCAACGCCGTTGGCCTGCCCGCCGAGCACATCATTCTATTGATTAGCGCCGATCTGTTTATCTGCGGCGCGGCAACCATCGTCCAGTCAATGGGGATTCGTCCCTGGCTCGGCTGCCGTTTACCGTTGATTCAGGGCTGCACTTTCGCCGCGCTGATCCCGATGGTGCTGATTGGCAAAGAGTACGGTATCGGGACCATTTCCGGTTCGGTGATTGTCTCGGGGATCTTTATCCTCTGCTGCGCGCCGTGGATTAGTCGCCTGATTCGTTTCTTTCCCAGGGTGGTGATGGGCAGTATTGTCACGCTGATTGGCCTGTCGATCATGCCGGTGGCCGGCGGGTGGATAGGCGGCGGGAGCACTGAAATGCAAGGCTTCGGCGACCTGTTTTCCCTGATGATGGCCGCGATTACGCTGGTCATCATTCTCAACCTGTACACCTTCGCCACCGGGGTGGTGAAAAACACGGCGGTGCTGATCGGGCTGATTATCGGCACAATCCTCTGGAGCTTCTTCAAGCCGCTCGACCTTCACCTGGTGAACGCCACCCCGTGGCTGCATCTGCCGACGGTCATGCAGTTTGCCCGCCCTGAGTTTCATATCGTTCCCGTCGCCCTGCTGTCCATGGTCATGGTCGTGGTGATGGTGGAAACCATGTCCTCGATTATGGCCACCGGCGATATCGTCGGTAAGAAAGTGGATGCCACCATGCTGCGCAACGGCCTGAACACCTGCGGGCTGGCCACCACCATTTGCGGCTTCTTCAACCTTTTCCCCTATGCCGCTTTTGCACAGAACGTCGGCCTGATCGGCCTGACCGGCGTACGCAGCCGCTTTGTGGTATCGGTCTCTGGTGCGATTCTCATTTTGATGGGCCTGTTCTCGAAAATGGCCGCGCTGGTCGTGCTGATCCCAAAGCCGATCCTCGGCGGTGCCGGGATCGTGATGTTTGGCATGGTCGCCGTCTCCGGTATTCGTACCCTTGGCCAGGTCGACTACCGTAACAATAACAATGGCATGGTGGTAGCACTGACGCTTGGTCTGGGCATGATGCCGGTCCTGGTACCGAACCTGTTTACCCAGTTCCCACCGATGATGCAGCTGTTCCTCCACAGCGGTATCACCATCGGGACGCTCACGGCAATCGTCGCCAACCTGACGCTCAACGGCAGCGTGCCACTGCGTATTTCTCACGATATTCCGGAACCCGATCCGCTGCCGCCGAGCGCCGCGGCGCGAAATATGGCGGTACGCACCGTTCGTATGTGGCTGCTGCTGCGCAAGGTGCAGAAGGGCCAACAGCCACAGCAAAGCGCGGGGGAATAATGCAAAACCGAATCATACTGGCGTTGCTGGTGCTGGCGTTAATGACCCTGCCCGCCGTCCAGCAGGCCATTGCCTTTGGGGTCCACAGCCGCTTTGATTTTTGGCTGTTTTTTTAGGATGTCACCCTTATCTGGAGAACCATGATGAAAAAAGTGACCACCGTCTGCCCTTACTGTGCCGCTGGCTGCAAGCTGCAGCTGGTGGTTGAGGACGGGCGGATCGTTCGCGCCGAGGCGGCGATGGGCAAAAACAACCAGGGTACGTTGTGCCTGAAAGGCTACTACGGCTGGGATTTTGTCCACGATACCCGCATTCTGACGCCGCGCCTGCAAACGCCGATGATACGCCGCCGGCGCGGCGGCAAGCTGGAAGCGGTCTCGTGGGATGAAGCGCTGGATTACGTCGCCACGCGGCTTAGCGAGATTAAAGCGAAATATGGCCCTGATGCCATTCAAACCACCGGTTCTTCTCGGGGTACCGGCAACGAAACCAACTATGTGATGCAAAAATTCGCCCGCGCGGTTATCGGTACCAATAACGTTGACTGCTGCGCGCGCGTCTGACACGGCCCTTCGGTTGCAGGTCTGCACCAGTCGGTCGGTAACGGCGCAATGAGCAATGCCATCACTGAAATTGATAACAGCGAACTGGTGTTTATCTTCGGCTACAACCCGGCAGATTCTCACCCTATCGTCGCCAACCATGTGCTTAATGCGAAGCGAAATGGCGCAAAAATTATCGTTTGCGATCCACGGCGTATTGAAACCGCCCGCATCGCCGATATGCACCTCCCGCTCAAAAACGGCTCTAATATCGCGCTGTTGAACGCCATTGGACACGTCATTATTGCGGAGGATCTTTACGACAAATCATTTGTTGCCCGGCGTTCTGAAGGCTTTGAGGAGTACCGTAAGATTGTCGAAGGCTATCCGCCGGAATCGGTTGAAGAGATTACCGGCATTAGCGCGCAGGACATTCGCGCCTGCGCCCGACTGTACGCCAGCGCGGGAACGGCCACGATTTTGTGGGGCATGGGCGTCACCCAGTTCTATCAGGGAGTCGAAACGGTGCGCTCGCTGACCAGCCTGGCGATTCTGACCGGCAATCTTGGCAAAGCGAGCGTCGGCGTCAACCCGGTTCGCGGGCAAAATAACGTGCAGGGGGCCTGCGATATGGGGGCCCTACCGGATACCTATCCGGGCTATCAGTTCGTAAAAGTGGCCGAAAACCGCGAAAAGTTCGCTAAAGCCTGGGGGGTTGAGAGCCTGCCGGCGCATACCGGCTATCGCATCAGCGAGCTGCCGCACCGCGCGGCACAGGGCGAAGTCCGTGCGGCGTACATCATGGGGGAAGATCCGCTGCAAACCGACGCCGAGCTGTCGGCGGTGCGCAAGGCGTTTGAGACGCTGGAGCTGGTAATTGTGCAGGATATTTTCATGACCAAAACCGCGTCCGCGGCCGACGTCATCCTGCCCTCCACATCGTGGGGCGAGCATGAAGGCGTTTATACCGCTGCCGACCGTGGGTTCCAGCGCTTCTTTAAAGCGGTGGAGCCACAGTGGGATCTGAAAACCGACTGGCAGATCGTCAGCGAAATCGCCACCCGCATGGGTTATCCGATGCACTACCGTAACACGCAGGAAATCTGGGATGAACTGCGCCATCTGTGTCCGGACTTCTTCGGCGCCACCTATGAGAAAATGGGCGAGCTGGGGTACGTGCAGTGGCCGTGCCGCGATGAATCTCCAGCAGATAAGGGAACCTCATGGCTATTCGAAGATCGTTTCTCCACGCCAGACGGGCTGGCGCACTTTTTCACCTGCGACTGGGTGGCACCGATCGACAAATTGACCGAGGAATTTCCCATGGTGCTCTCCACGGTACGCGAAGTGGGCCACTACTCGTGCCGCTCGATGACCGGGAACTGTACGGCGCTCTCTGCGCTGGCGGATGAACCGGGCTATGCGCAGATCAACACCGCCGACGCGGCGCGTTTAGGCATTGTCGATGAAGCACTGGTGTGGGTGAACTCGCGTAAGGGGCGGATTATTACCCGGGCGAACGTGAGCGATCGGCCAAACAAAGGAGCCATTTACATGACCTACCAGTGGTGGATTGGCGCCTGTAACGAACTGGTCACGGAAAACCTCAGCCCCATCACTAAAACCCCGGAGTACAAGTACTGTGCGGTACGGGTAGAGGCAATTACCGATCAGGCGGCAGCAGAGCGCTACGTTAAAGAAGAGTATGCGAAGCTCAAAGCACGGCTGCGTGAATGCAGCGAGGGTCACGCGTAAACGTCGCTGTTGGGGAGGTCTGAACCTCCCCGGCGCGCCATCATGGCGTTATGACTTTAACGCGTGGTGGATAGAATCAAGAATCGGCTGGTAGCCGGTGCAGCGACAGATATTCCCTTCCAGCACGTCTTTCAACTGTTCGTCACTCGGCTGTGGCACTTCCTGCAGCAGCGCGGTCGTACTGACCAGCACGCCCGGCGTGCAGAAACCGCACTGTACGCCGCCTTTCTCCACAAAAGCATGCTGTAATTTTTGCGTAATCGGGTTGTCGTTTAGCCCTTCCAGGGTGGTGATTTCCGCTTCATCGCACTGTTCGGCCAGCACCAGACAGGAACAGACCGCTTTGCCGTCCATCATCACCGTACAGGCGCCGCATTCACCAATAGAACAGCCTTCCTTCGTTGCGGTTAACTTCAGCGTGTTGCGGACCAAATCCAGCAGGCGCATATTGCCTTCGACTTTGGCTTCTACCAGTTTGCCGTTAACCTTCACTTTAATGATACTCATTGTTTTGTCCTCGACAGGGCGCCTGGCGCCCTGCTTTCACTGATTATTGAGCGGATGCCTGCGCCATCATGTCGCGGAACATGCTGACAAAAACCGGCTGCTTATAGGCGGCGGACCAGCGTTTGCCGATGGCGGCATAAATCAGCTTGTCCAGCACCTCGCAGGCGCTATCAATGGTTTGCGGCGTGATGCGCTGCCCCAGCAGACAGCGCTCAACGTCAAGCAGACGCTGCGGTTTGCTGAACAACGCGCCGTCGACCAGGCGGCAATAGCTGACGGTACCGTCAGCAGCGAACTCCAGCAGCGCGGTTAAGCTCTGACGGGTAATGTTCAGCGCGTTTCGCCGTCCCAATTGATGGTAAAACCCCTTCGCTTTAGGGTGCGCCGGAGCCGGGAGAATCACGCGAGTGAGCAGCTCATCCGGCTGGCGTTGCGTTTTGTAGCCCGAGAGCAGAAACTCGGCCAGCGACATGCGCCGGGTTGCGGTGTGGGAACGCAGTTCGATGCTGGCATCGTAAAGAATCGATGGCGGAATCGAGTCGCCGCACGGCGCGGCGTTGACGATATTGCCGCCGATGGTTGCGCGGTTACGGATCTGGTGAGAACCGACCGTATGGCAGGCCTGCACCAGCAGCGGGTAGCGTTCGCGCAGCAGCGGATGGTCAGTAATACGGTTAAAGGTGACCGCCGCGCCGATGGACACCTCATGGCTTTGCGGATCTTCCGTTATCCCGGTCAGCTCGCTGAGGCGGGAGATATCGACCAGCCTCACCGCTTTGGTTTGCAGCCGCCCCTGCACGATGACGTCTGTCCCGCCCGCAATTGCGGTGACACCGTCACTTTTCAGTAGTGCCAGCGCCTCATCCAGACTCTTCGGCCGCGTCACCGTGACGTCGGTAAGCCGCAGCACCTGCTTTTTGTTCTCCTGCTCAATCATCAGCTCGCTCTGGCGCGCCGGTTTTTTCAGGTTATAGCCGAGAATCACCTGCTCCAGCGTCAGCGGCAGGTGGTTAAAACGCGTGCCCAGCGCGAAGCTTACGGCGTTGTTGATGGCGGCCGCCGCCAGCTCGGTGGCCGGTTCGCCAATGCCTTTCGCCCCCAGCGGGCCCGCTTTATCCGGGTTTTCCACCCCGATCACCGTAATGGAGGGAATGTCCTTGATGGTCGGCAGCAGGTAGCTGTCAAAGTTCTCGGACTTCACCTGCCCGTGTTCAATATTAAAATCTTCCAGCAGCGCGTAGCCAAAGCCCTGTGCGATGCCGCCGCATACCTGGCCTTCAAAGCCGACCGGGTTCAGCACCTGGCCCACGTCATGCGCAGCGGTCACGTGCAGCAGGTCGGTCTTACCGGTGCTGGTGTTGACCCGCACTTCCGCAACCTGGCAGCCATATACCCAGGTGAAATACGGGCTGCCGCAGCCTTTTTCTTCATCCCAGTGGATCGGCGGCGGCACAAACCAGCCGTACTCGGTGAGGCTGACGCTGGCCCATTTGGTTTTATTGACCGCATCTTTAAACGCTATGCGCTGGCTATCATCCTGTTTATTGATGATAAAACCGTCCTGCCAGCAGGTATCTTCAAGGCATGTCGCGCCGATGGTCTCGCCCACCACGCTCAGAATGCGCCGCTTAATTTTCTCCGCGGCATCCAGAATCGCCCCGCCGCCGACCATCGTCCCGCGCGTGGCGGCGGTCGAGCCGCCGTCGCCAATCACTGAGGTGGGCGGTTCGCTGAAGTGGATGTCGGTCATTGTTATCCCGAAAGCTTCAGCGGCGATAAGCGACATTGTGGTTTGTAGGCCCTGACCGTTTTCCGATACCGACGTAGAGAGATTAACGCTGCCATCTTCGTTGACCTGAATCAGCGCCGTTGAGGTATCAACCCCTTCCGCGCCAATGGAGCAACCGCGATAGCTGAGCGCCAACCCAATGCCGTAGCGATACACGCCGCCTTGCTCGTTCAGTACCTGGTAATGCTCACGCTTCGCCATAAATTCCGCCGAGGCGGCCGCCTTTTTCAGCACCTCGCATGCCGACACCGTATGCTGATCGAAAACCTGTCCAGTCACGGACGTATCGCCCTGACGTAATGCATTGATTTCACGAATTTCAACCGGTGAGATATTGAGATATTCAGCGATTTCATCCATCAATGATTCATTGGCATAAACCACCTGCGGCGAGCCAAAACCGCGCATCGCGGAGGTATAGCTGTTATTGGTGTACACCGCCTTTACATCGATATGCACGTTGGGAATCGCATACGGGCCAGCCGCCTGTACGGAAGATCGCCAGGTGACAAACGGCGATGAGGCCGCATAGCCGCCGCTGTCGGCCAGAATATCGATTTTCATTGCCTGGATACGTCCGGCGTCGTTCAGCCCTACCTTGTATTTCATTTTGTAGGGGTGGCGTTTGCAGCTTTCAATGATGGACTGTTCGCGGGTATAGGCGAACTTGATCGGCTTCCCGGTCAGGCGCGTCAGAAGCGCCGAGCGGCAGGCAAGATGATCGATAACGTCATCCTTACCGCCAAACGACCCTCCCATGACCGCGCGCTTGACGTTGATTTGGCTCTGCGGGCAGCCCATAAATTTGGCCACAAAGCCGCGCACCCGGTGAGGGTTCTGAATAGATCCGGAAATAATCAGGCTGCCGTCAGTAGGGTCCAGCCATGTCAGTACCACTTCCGGTTCAATATAGGCGTGTTCCTGGAAGCCGACCTCATATTCGCGTTCAAGGATATGCCGGGAGTCGGCAAATCCCTTTTCGATATCGCCTTTAATGGTGTGGTGATGCGCGGCAATATTGTCGTCGCGCTCCGGGTGAATTCGTCGTGCACTGGGCGCCAGCGCCGCTTCCACGTCGGTGAGCGGCGCATACGGCGTGTAGCGCACGTGGATTTTATCGGCTGCTTCGCACGCCGCTTCATAGGTGGTCGCGGCGACAACGGCGATAACGTCGCCGTGAAAGACCACCTCGTCTTTGACTATCGGCAGGTAATCTTTAACGATAACGCCCACCACCGGCGTGCCGGGAATATCCTGCCAGGTGGCAATCCTCACCACGCCGTCTACCGCCAGCGCGTCGCTAAGATCCAGCTCGTCGATTTTTCCTGCGGGAATATCCGCATAGCGACAAACGCCGTAGAGCATATCCGGCAGTGTTATATCATCGCCATATATGGCGGTTCCTTTGACTTTCGCCAACCCATCCACGCGCCCTGGCGACGCTGAACGCAAAGCACACATAATGCTCCCCTTATTATCAATCCTGTAAGTAGCCACGGGAAAAGCCCATCGCTACGTACAAATCCAAGATTTGTGCCAGAGATCAACGAGGTGAACATCAGGGTTCGTTTTTGTGATTGTGCACGCGTAAAAACCGCGTCGTTGCGTGAAAAGCGTCTATCAAAAGCGGCGCTGCGTGAGAATGATTCCCGTGCAGCGCCGTTTTTATCAAAGTAATAATCTGTTTTATCAAAATAATAATGGCTTAACGCGCGCAGACCGAAAAGTGTAGATTATCTTCCGGTCATCTGGCGGCGATGCTGTTCAGCCTGCTGCTGATGGCTGACCGAAGACTGGCCGTTATTCGCCATCTCGTGAGCAATCGCTGCCTTCTCATGTTCATTCCAGAGCCGGGCGCAAGCTTATCAGCCAGACGCGCTAAGCATTCATCCCGTAAAAAACCCGCCGTTACCGGCGGTTTTTTTATGGCTTTTTATGCCTGCGCAACCAGATTAGCTTGTACGCCGCAGGAATAATAAACAGCGATAACAGCGGCGCCGTGATCATCCCGCCAATCATCGGTGCCGCTATCCGGCTCATGACCTCCGATCCGGCACCGGTCCCCCACAGAATGGGCAGCAGACCGGCAATGATCACCGCGACGGTCATCGCTTTTGGCCGCACGCGCAGCACGGCGCCATGATAGAGGGCGTCATCAAGCCCCTGCTCGGTGAATGTTTCGCGCTGGGACAGCGCCGGATGCGCTTCAATGGCATGGCGTAAATACATCAGCATGACCACCCCAAACTCAGCCGCCACTCCGGCCAGGGCGATAAACCCGGTGCCGGTTGCGACAGACATATGGAAGCCCTGCCAGTACAGGAACCATATCCCTCCCACCAGCGCGAACGGCAGGCTCATCAGGATCAGCAACGCCTCATCCACGCGTCGGAACGCCAGATACAGCAGAATGAAAATGATCATCACCGTCATCGGCACCATTAGCTTCAGTTTCTTATTCGCATGTTCCAGAAGCTCAAACTGGCCGGAGAACGACACGCTGGTTCCCGGTCTCAGCTTCACGTTCTGGCTGATGGCGGTCTTAAGGTCATTTACCACCGACACCATATCTCTGCCGCGGGCATCAATATAAATCCAGCTCGCAGGCCGGGCATTTTCCGTTTTCAGCATCGTCGGGCCGGAAACGACACGAATATCCGCCACATCCCCCAGCGTGATCTGCTGTTTCATCGGCGTCAGGATCGGCATCTGCTTCAGCGCGCTCGGGCTGTTCCGGTAGTCCTGGGGATAGCGAATGTTAATCGGGTATCGCGCGACGCCTTCCACCGTTTCTCCCACCGTCGCACCGCCGATGGCCGATGAAACAAACAGCTGCACATCGCCTACCGTCATCCCGTAGCGGGAGGCTTTTTCCCGATTAATATCGACATCAATGTAGCGCCCGCCCTCCAGACGTTCAGCCAGGGCCGACACCACGCCCGGCACCGTTTTGGCTACCGCCTCGATGCTCTGCGCCGTGGCGTCGATATCCGATAAAACGGTCCCTGACACCTTGATACCAATAGGGCTTTTGATCCCGGTGGAAAGCATGTCTATCCGGTTGCGGATCGGCGGTACCCAGAGGTTCGCCAGGCCAGGCAAGCGAACGGTCTTGTCGAGTTCGTCAATAATCTTGTCAATCGTCATGCCGGGCCGCCACTCATTCTCAGGTTTAAGCTGAATGGTGGTTTCCACCATTTCAAGCGGCGCGGAGTCCGTTGCGGTCTCTGCCTTACCCGTTTTACCAAACACAGAGGCCACTTCAGGAACAGTTTTGATGAGCTTGTCCGTGGTCTGTAACAGCGCCGCCGCTTCCGCCGGAGAGACGCCCGGCAGCGTCGACGGCATATACAGCAGGTCACCTTCATTGATCTTCGGCAGGAACTCCCCGCCCACCTGGCTCAGCGGCCAGATAACCGTGAAGATGGACAAGGCCGCAACCAGCAGGGTGGTTTTTGGCCAACGAAGCACCTTAAGCAGCAGCGGATGATAGGCTCCGATCAGCAGCCGGTTCAGCGGGTTACTGTTCTCTGCGGGTATTTTTCCCCGGATCCAGAACCCCATCAGAATCGGAATGACGATGATAGCCAGCGCGGCCGCGCCCGCCATGGCGTACGTTTTCGTAAAGGCCAGCGGGCCGAACAGCCGCCCTTCCTGACCCTCAAGGGTAAAAATAGGAATGAACGATAACGTAATGATCAGCAGGCTGATAAACAGCGCTGGCCCCACTTCCACGGAGGCATTGGTGATGACGTTCCAGCGCGTGGCGTTGTCAATGTCTTCCCCGGGGTGCTGACGATCCCACTCTTCCAGCCGCTTATGCGCGTTTTCAATCATCACGATGGCGGCATCGACCATCGCGCCGACGGCGATGGCGATACCGCCCAGGGACATAATATTGGCGTTCAGCCCCTGGAAGTGCATGACGATAAAGGCGATGCACAGGCCAAGCGGCAGAGAGATAATCGCCACCAGCGCGGAGCGGACGTGCCAGAGGAACAGCGCGCAGACGATGGCCACCACGATAAACTCTTCGAGCAGCTTGCCGCTCAGATTATCAATGGCCCGGTCGATGAGCTGGCTGCGATCGTAGGTCGTGACAACCTCAACGCCTTCCGGCAGGCTGGCCTTCAGCGTTTCAAGCTTATCTTTTACCGCCGTGATGACCTCGCGCGCGTTTTTGCCCGAGCGCAGGATCACCACGCCACCCGCCACTTCACCCTGCCCGTTCAGCTCGGCAATCCCGCGGCGCATTTCTGGCCCCGTCTGCACGCGGGCAACATCGCGCAGGTAAATCGGCACACCGTTCTCGCCGGTTTTGAGGACGATGTTATTGAAATCGTCCATCGTCTGCAGATAGCCGCTGGCGCGGACCATATACTCCGCTTCCGCCATTTCAACTGACGATCCCCCGGCTTCCTGGTTAGAGGACGCAAGGGCCTGCTTAACCTCCGGCAGGCTGATGCCGTACTGAGACAGTTTTAACGGGTTGACCTGAATCTGATACTGCTTCACCACGCCGCCGACCGACGCCACCTCGGCGACGTTCGGGATAGTTTTCAGCTCGAACTTGAGGAACCAGTCCTGCAGCGAGCGCAACTCTGCGAGATCGTGTTTTCCGCTGCGATCCACCAGCGCATATTCAAAGATCCAGCCCACGCCCGTGGCGTCCGGGCCGATCTCTGAGCTCACGCCGACGGGCAGTTTGCCCTGTACCTGATTCAGGTACTCCAGCACGCGAGAACGCGCCCAGTACAGATCGGTCCCGTCTTCAAAAATAACGTACACGTACGAATCGCCGAACTGAGAAAACCCGCGCACGGTCTTTGCGCCGGGCACCGACAGCATGGTGGTAGTGAGCGGATAGGTCACCTGGTTTTCAACAATCTGCGGGGCCTGGCCGGGATAGCTGGTTTTGATAATCACCTGAACGTCAGACAGATCGGGCAAGGCATCGACCGGCGTGTTGATGATGGTCCATGTCCCCCAGACGCTGAGAAACAGCGCGCCCATCATCACCAGGAAACGGTTGGCGACCGACCGCCGGATAATCCATTCAATCATCATCGTCTCCTTAATGGCCTGAATGCGCGTCGTCAGCAGGTTCAGACTTGCGCATGCGCTCCAGCGCGCCGGTAATATTGGCCTCCGAGTCAATCAGGAACAGACCGCTAACCACCACCGAATCCCCTTCATTCAGGCCAGATCCAATACCAGACTGTTGCTGAGATTCATGCAGAACGTGGACAGGCTTCGGCACAAAGCGCCCCTCTGCATCAACGGTAATGACGCGCTGCTCTTTGCCGGTATCGATAACGGCCTGAGACGGGATCAACAGCATCTCCTGACTTTGGGTATTCAGCTTCAGGTACGCATTCATGCCCGGCTTCAGCAGCTCATCTTTGTTTGAGACCTGCAGACGCACCTGTAGCGTACGGGTGGTGGGGTCCACGCTCGGCAGAAGGTTCCATTTTTCAACCGGGAAAGATTTATCCGGCCAGGCCGGTACCGAAACGGCAAACTGCGAGGTGTCTTTCAGCAGATAAGCAATGGATTCAGGGACCGCCGCGCCGATCCAGACCGGATCCATCCCCTGAATCTGCGCCACCACCTTATCTTTCGATATATTCATGCCGGTGCGCAGGTCAAAGGCCGTGATAACCCCGTCGATAGGCGCCCTGATGGTAAAGCGGGTCTGAATCGTGCGGGTCGCACGCAGCCTCTGGATATCATCATCCGGCATGCCGGCCAGCCGCAGCCGCTCCAGAACCCCTTTTAGCTGCGTGGGCGTACCGCCGGTGCCGGAAAGCAGCAGGAACTCGCTCTGCGCTTCGACCCAGTCCGGGATCGTAATATCAACCAGCGGCGTGCCTTTCTTCACCTTATCTCCGAGGGTCAGCGGGTACACTTTCTCAACGAAACCCTCCGCGCGCGCCTGCACAATCACAAACTGATAGTCGTTATAGCTGACGTTCGCCGGGATCGTCTGGGCATAATTTAGCGTTCCGCGCGTCACCTTCTGCGTTTTTAACCCCAGGTTCTGCACCTGAGTCGGGTCAATTCGGATACCGGCACCGCTTTTATCGTCATTCTCGTCCGCGTATTTCGGCACCAGATCCATATCCATAAACGGCGATTTACCGGGCTTATCGAATTTAACGTCGGGTTTCATCGGGTCATACCAGAAAAGCACCGTTCTTTCAGGCGCGCTATTTTCTGTTTTTACCGATGAATGAAGAGCCTGCCATGCCGTCACCGAGATCAGCCCTCCCGCGATAAGGCTGCTGGCTATCACGGCAGCATATTTTATTTTTAAAGAGGCCATGCCGTTTCTCGCTATTTAATGCTCTTAAGTAAAGAGAGATTGCCCTGCTGAACAAACGAGAAATTAACGTGGCTACCGACTTTTAAGGCCTTGATGCTCTCGTCGGCCTGAATAAAGGTGAAGCGCATGGTCATCGCGGGCCAGCCAATTTCCGGAATGGCTTCGTGAGCAATCGTGACCTTTTTGTTCGTGAGATCGATCTCCTTCACGATGCCGGTTCCGGTGATAATCTGCTCTGAGCTCCCTTCGCTGGCGGCACTCATCTCCGCGTGCTGATGAACCTCGGCCTGGAGGCCGGCAGAAAAAATAATGATTGCACCAAATACAACGGCGTTAAGTGAATTGCGCATGTTTATATTCCTTTTCATTAAATGAGGTTATTCGACCCAGCCGCCGCCCAGCGCGGTGAAGAGATTAATTTCATTAACCTGTCGGGCATAAATAAGGTCGAGGATGTTTTGCCGCGTGGAAAAAAGCGATCGTTCCGCGTCTAATACTTCGATATAACTCACCGCGCCGCTGGTATATAACCCTCTGGCACGCTGCAGGGTGATGTTTAGCGAATCAAGATACCGCTGCTGCGCGGCAAGCTGCTGGCTGAGGCTGTCCCGCAGCGCGAGCGCGTCGGCGACCTGTTTAAAAGCGGACTGAATTTTTTGTTCGTAATTCACAACCGACTGCTGCTGGCGAATTTCGGCCAGCTTCAGGTTGGCTTTATTTCTGCCCGCATTAAAAATGGGAATGTCTATTTTGGGAATAAAGTTCCACATGCCGCTCCCGGACGTGAAGAGGCTGGATAATTCCGTGCTGCCTGTTGAAAGCCCGCTGGTCAGGGAGATGGACGGGAAAAAGGCGGCGCGCGCCGCGCCAATATTCGCATCGGCCGCTTTAAGCTGATACTCCGCCTCCATAATATCCGGGCGCTGGAGCAATATGGCCGATGAAAGACCGGGCGGCAGCGTTACCGGCGCAATATCACGGGCGTTCATTCCGCCGTCGCCCGGCAGCGCGCCATACGTCCCGAGGACCAGCTGCAGGGCATTATTGGCCTGCGCCAGCTCTCCCTCTCTTTTGGCGATTTCTGCCCGGGTGCTTTCGATCTGCCCCCGGGCCTGCTCCAGCGCCAGGACGTTCGTGCTGCCCGTCACCAGCTGTTGCTCAATGAACGCATAAGACTGCTGGTAATTTTTCAGCGTTTCCCGCGCGATGCGCAGCTGTTTATACGCCAGCTGCTGGTTGAAATAGCTCTGCGACACGTTGGAGACAAGCAGATTATGCACGGCGCGGCGGGCTTCTTCGCTGGCGAAAAAGTTTTGTCGGTCGGCATCGCTCATGTTCTTCAGCTTGCCGAAAAAGTTGAGTTCGTAGCTAAGCGCAAGACCCGCGTCGTACTGCTGTGAGGTGGGTTTGTCACTTTTCAGCCCCCCGCTGTAGGTGATGCTCGAGGAGGCGTTCAGTTGAGGATAACGATCCGCATCCGTCACGCTGAACTGCGCCCGGGCTTCTTCCACCTTCAGGGCGGCCATTTTGATGTCGCGGTTGTTCTTCAGGGCTTCTTTAATCAGTTCCGCTATCTGAGGGTCGACGAAGAAATTGCGCCAGCCGGTGTCCTGATACCCTGCCGCCGAAGGCGTCAGGCCGTTACGCGAGAGCGAAAACTGCTGGGGTACCGGTGACGCCGGGCGCGGGTATTCAGGGGCCAGCGAGACGCAGCCTGCCAGGATAAATACCGTACTGATGCTGAGTCGTTTTAACAGGAACATAGCGGTTCAAATGAATTCCAGAGTATTTTTAGGGCTACTCTACTGAACGCATCCTGTTTGACGGGTGACAGGATAATGACAATGTTGTCATTTATGGCGTAAGTCATTGTTAACGGTCGCGGGCGCAATAGAATGTCAGCAGCAGCCAGTCAGGGGAGCAAGATGAAAATACTGATCGTTGAAGATGAAAAGAAAACCGGTGAGTACCTCAGCAAGGGGCTCACTGAGGCGGGGTTTGTCGTGGACCACGCGGACAACGGCCTGACCGGATACCACCTCGCCATGACCGCGGACTATGACCTGCTGATTCTGGACATCATGCTGCCCGACGTGAACGGCTGGGATATCGTCCGCATGCTCCGCTCCGCCGGCAAAGGGATGCCCATCCTGCTGCTGACGGCGCTCGGCACGATTGAGCACCGGGTTAAGGGGCTTGAGCTGGGCGCGGACGATTACCTGATAAAGCCGTTTGCCTTTGCTGAGCTGCTCGCCCGGGTCAGAACGCTGCTAAGGCGCGGGAATACGGTGATTGCACAAAGCCAGCTTCAGGCGGCTGACCTGACGGTTGACCTGGTGTCGAGAAAGGTGAACCGGGCGGGCAATCGCATCCTGCTCACCAGCAAGGAGTTCAGCCTGCTGGAGTTTTTCATGCGTCATCAGGGCGAGGTGCTTCCCCGCTCCCTGATTGCCTCCCAGGTGTGGGACATGAATTTTGACAGCGACACGAACGCGATTGACGTGGCGGTAAAGCGCCTGCGCGCGAAAATCGATAACGACTATGAACCGAAGCTGATCCAGACGGTGCGCGGCGTGGGCTATATGCTGGAGGTGCCGGATGCCCGTTAAGCTCCCCAGGCGCCCTTTTTCTCTCGCCCTGCGGCTGACCTTTTTCATCAGCCTCTCCACGATCCTGGCCTTCTTCGCCTTTACCTGGTTTATGCTGCATTCCGTTGAAAAACACTTCGCCGAGCAGGATATCAGCGACCTGCAGCAAATCAGCACCGCGATGCACCGCATACTGCAATCCCCGGCCGATCCCGACCAAAAGAAAATCAGTAAGATCAACGAGTCGATCGCCAGCTACCGCAACGTTGCCGTTCTGCTTCTGGATCCGCAGGGAAATACCCTGTTCAGCTCGGCGCAGGGGGCGGCATTGCGCCCTGCGATGAACGCGGCGAACTTTAGCCAACACCGGCAGGCACGGGACGTATTTCTCTGGACGGTCGGGGGCCAGGCTCCGGCCATGCATGCCGGGTCCGACATGAAGATGGAAACCTACCGGATTATCGCCTCTTCAGGGACGGCGACGCTACAGGGCAAAACGCAGAATTACGTCATGCTGATCGGGCTCTCCATTAATTTCCATTTGCATTACCTTGAGGCGCTGAAAAAGAATCTGTTCGCGATCGCCGCGGTGATTAGCGTGCTGATTGTGCTCGTCATTCGAATCGCGGTTCGCCAGGGGCATTTACCCCTGCGTAACGTCAGCACCGCCATTAAAAATATCACCTCCGAAAATCTGGATGCACGGCTGGAGCCGTCCCGCGTCCCCGTTGAGCTGGAGCAGCTGGTTATCTCGTTCAACCATATGATGGGGAAAATAGAAGATGTCTTTACCCGGCAGGCTAATTTTTCCGCCGATATCGCGCACGAAATCAGAACGCCGATCACCAACCTGGTGACGCAAACGGAAATTGCGCTGAGCCAGCACCGGACGCAGAAGGAGCTGGAAGACGTGCTGTACTCCAGCCTGGAGGAGTACAGCCGGATGACCCGGATGGTCAGCGACATGCTCTTCCTGGCGCAGGCGGATAACAATCAGCTGATCCCTGACCGGGTGATGTTTGACCTCGGCGCAGAGGTGATGAAAGTCTTCGACTTCTTCGAGGCCTGGGCGGAAGAGCGCAACGTCACGCTGGCGTTTAACGGGGTGCCCTGCCTGATAGAAGGCGACCCGCAGATGTTCAGACGCGCCATCAATAACCTGCTATCCAACGCCCTGCGCTATACCCCAGCGGGCAAAACGGTGACGGTCTCCCTCAGAAAACGGGATAACGACGTTGAGCTGGTAACGGAAAACCCCGGCACGCCGATCCCGCAGGCGCATCTGTCGAAGCTGTTCGACCGATTTTACCGCGTCGATCCGTCCAGGCAGCGTAAGGGGGAAGGCAGCGGAATTGGGCTTGCCATCGTGAAGTCCATCGTCACCGCGCATCACGGTAAAGTCCGCGTGGAATCGGACGCGGTGTCGACGCGCTTCATCCTCACCGTGCCGGGAAAGGTTGCCTGAGCCATCAGCGCACCGCGCGGCTGACTTCCAGCACCTTCTCCCTGAGCCAGCGGTGCCCCGGGTCCCGCTCCATGCGCGGATGCCACATCTGTGAAACCGTAATCGTTCGGGTCTTAAAAGGCAGTTCAAAGACGTGCACGCGCTCGGTCATCGGCTGGTTGAGCAGGTACAGCGCCGGCACCATGGCAACCAGATCGGAGGCCAGCGCCACGGATAGCGCCGTCGGAAAACCTGGCACCACGCTGGCGACCTTGCGTTTCAGCCCGCGCTCCGCCAGCGCCTCATCGACAAACCCATGCAGCGAACCGTCCGGTGAGGCCACCACGTGGCCCCAGGCGATATACTCGCTCAGGCTGACCTCAGACTGTAATGACAGGGGATGCCCCTTGCGCACCGCGCCAACAAACCGATCCTGGAACAGCCTTTGCAGCCGTATTTCAGGCCCCATATTGCCCTGCACGCCGATTTCCAGATCGACAAGCCCCTCCCGCAAGTAGCGCGACGTTTTTTCAGGTTTCGGCGAAAAACGGATACACACCCCGGGGGCAACGCTCGCCACCGCAGCAATCAGCAGTGGCCCAAACGCCACCACAAAACCGTCGTTGGCGCGGATGGTGAACAGCCGCTCGAGGCTTTCCACCTTTAGCGCGTCGGTGGAGGGCTGGAGCACCGCCCTTGCCTCATGCACCGCGCTTCGGGCGCGGTCCCGGGTGGCTTCGGCCCAGGGCGTCAGCACCATATGACGACCGGCCCGCACCAGAATAGGATCGCCAGTCACCTCCCGCAGCCTGCTCAGGGTGCGGCTCATGGCGGAGGTGCTCAGGTTTAAGCGTCGCGCCGCGCCCGCCACGCTGGCTTCTGCCAGCAGAACGTCGAGCGCAACCAGAAGGTTAAAATCAGGGTCGGACACGGTGAATCCTCAGATAAGGCGTTATATGCAACGATTAAGTGCAAATGCTGCGTCTTCCGCCCTGTATATCGCATGATTATAGTTTCGTCATCAATATTCTTATCCGGAGTGACGACGATGACGCTATTTTCAAACCAGCCCGGCGACGAGGGTTTACCGGGGCATGAACGCGCCCGGGTCCTGGCCGCCGTCATGACCACCACGCTGATGGGCGTCTTTGACGGCACCATGATCAACATCGCGCTGCCCTCCATGGCGAGTGCAATGCAGGTCCCCGCGAACGTTGCGGTCTGGTTCGCCAACGGCTATCTGCTGTCAGCGGCAATGACGTTAGCCATCTTCGCGGCGCTGGCGGCGCGCGTGGGCTATCGCCCGGTCTTTCTGGCCGGGCTTGCCACCTTTACGCTCACCTCGCTCGGCTGCGCGCTGGCAACCACGCCGGAAATGCTAACAGGGATGCGCATTCTGCAGGGCATCGGCGGCGCGGCTACCCTGAGTATCGCCCCGGCGATCCTGCGCTCCGTTTTCCCAGGACGGCTGCTTGGCCGCATTCTGGGGCTGCACGCCCTGCTTATCGCCTCCAGCACGGCGATTGCCCCCGTGCTGGGCGGGACGATACTGGACGCGCTGAGCTGGCAGTGGCTGTTCGCCATTAACATTATTCCCGGCAGCATCGCCCTGCTGCTGGCGTGGCGGGCCCTGCCGCGGGAAACGGCTACCGACAGGGCTCCCTTTGACGCGCCGGGTGCCGTGCTTTCGGCCGTACTGTTAGGATCAGCGATCATGATGGCCAACAGCCTTCAGAGCGTGACGCAGCACGTTAGCCGGGAAGCCGTATGCTGGGGACTTCTCGCGCTGGTCAGCGCCCTCGCCTTTATCTGGCGTATCCGGCGCGCGCAGAATCCTTTACTGCCGCCGGTGATGTTCAAAAACGCCCGCTTTACCCTCGCCGCGCTGACCTCGCTGGCCTCGTTTGTGAGCCAGGGCATCACGTTTATCGCGCTGCCGTTCCTGTTTCAGAGCGTCTATGGCTACAGCCCGGTGGTCTCCGCGCTGCTGTTCACCCCGTGGCCGATCGGCATCGTGCTGATCGCGCCGCACGCGGGGCGTTGGGCAGATACGATTTCCGCACCGCTGATTTCGACCCTCGGGCTGATGATTTTTGTCGGTGGGTTGGTCCTGTTGGCGACGTTGCCGGAAAATCCTTCCGCATGGAATATCTGCTTGCGCAGTCTGGTTTGCGGGATTGGCTTCGGCTGCTTCCAGAGCCCCAATAACCGGGAAATGCTCTCTGGCGTGGCGCGGGAGCATGCCAGCTATGCCTCCGGCGTGCTGTCGATTGTGAGGACGTTCGGGCAATGTCTGGGGGCCGCCGCGGTGGGGGTACTGCTTGCGACGACCGGATCAGACCATGAGCGGGCCGTGCATTTTGCGCTGTGGATAGCCGTCCTTGCCTCGACGGGCTCGGTGTTGTTTAGCCTGAGCAGGCTGCGCCCTGCGGTGAGGGCATCAGCCTGATTTGCCCGGCGGCGGGGCCTACAACGGTGAAGAATGTAGGCCGGGTAAGCGCAGCGCCACCCGGCAAAAAGGCGACTCGTTTGTTTACTCCAGCGCCAGCAGCGCAAAGCTCGCCAGCCAGTGCCCGCCGCTGTAGTGGCTGCCGACAACGTGCTCGACGCTCGCCGTCAGGTGTTTCGCCACCGCATCACGCAGCGCCTGCTGCGCCGGGTAGTCTGACGGAAGCGCGCGGGCAATATGCTTCATGCACCACGCGCGGCTGAGGTTTAACCCGTCGAGATG
The DNA here is from genome assembly GCF_001022965.1 of Enterobacter genomosp. O. Taxonomy (GTDB): domain Bacteria; phylum Pseudomonadota; class Gammaproteobacteria; order Enterobacterales; family Enterobacteriaceae; genus Enterobacter; species Enterobacter cloacae_L. Next base: position 366,185 of record NZ_LECZ01000027.1, on the reverse strand, counting down.
GGCAATTTTCGGGTCGGTACGGTCGCTCACCTCCGCCGGGTTCATCAGTGCCGCAACGGAGCCAACCTCCGGCAGAAACGCGTCAAACCAGGCCGGGAAGTCCTTCGACACCTTGCTCATCAGCAGCGCTTCCGTCAGCGCGCCGGAAATATACTCATCACCACCGGGCTCGTAGTGCGCCGGGTAGCGCGTGTCGGCGAGGTAAAACCGCTCCGCCGCCGTCAGAATCGCCTGCTCAAGCGCGCTATCTTCCACGGCGCGGGCGTAATCGAGCGCCAGCGCGAGGGCAAACGCCGTGTTGTAATGCGTCCCGACGCGGATCGGATAGGTGAGCTTGCCGAGGTAATCCACCAGCCGGTTGCGAATGTCCTGGGTGAGCGGCTCGAGCGTCTCATACCAGCCCGCGGCCTGCGGCAGCGACGACTGCTTCAGCTCCTGGGCCAGCGCCAGCAGCCAGCCGTAGCCGTACGGGCGCTCAAACGAGGCGCGGAACGGCGCGGTGAAATAGGCCAGCTCTTTCGCCACGTTCTCTTCGGTCATGTGCTCCTCGAAAAGCCCGACGATCTCATCCCGGCACGGCAATTCTGGGTAGAGACGCACGCAGCGCAGCAGCAGCCAGTAGCCGTGCACCGCCGAGTGCCAGTCGAAACAGCCGTAGAAAATCGGGTGCAGTTCGCGGGGCGGCAGCACGTCGCCATCATCATTCAGCAGGTGCATGATGTGGTTCGGGTATTCCTGGCGCAAATAGGTCAAAGGCATGCGGGCAAACGCGTCAGCCTGATGTTGCGTTAATTCCATAACAGCTCCTTAGCGAAACACGAGGAAATACATGAGGAACACGTTCACCACCAGCAGGGTTAACGCGGTCGGGATCTGGATCTTGATCACCTGATATTTGTCCTTCAGCTCCAGCAGCGCGGCGGGAACGATATTGAAGTTCGCGGCCATCGGCGTCATCAGCGTGCCGCAATAGCCCGCGTACATGCCAATCGCCAGCAGCGGCGCCGGGTTGCCGTGATGCACGTTAATCAGGAACGGCAAGGCGATACCGGCGCTCAGCACCGGGAAGGCCGCAAAGGCGTTACCCATGATCATGGTAAACAGCGCCATACCCACGCAGTAAATCACCACCAGCATGAAGCGGTTATCCGGGTTTACAAACAGGCTCACCACCTTTTGCACCGAGTCGCCCGTGTTCGCCACCACGAAGACCCCGCCGAGCATGGCCAGCATCTGCGGCAGGATCACCGCCCAGCCGATGGTATCGACAAGGCGACGAGACTGGCGAACCGCATGCAGCGGCGTGCCTTTGGTGAGCCACCAGCCGGTGAGGATCGCCGCGACGCAAGCCACGCAAAGCGCCGCCAGGGTGAGCTGTTTCTGATCGAGCAGGAACACGCCGCCAACCGACACCCCCTTCAGGAACAGGGTGCCGACTACCGTGACCACCGGGATCATCAGGGCGGGCAGGAACAGCCAGTTTTTGAGTCGATTAGACGACGCGACGCGCTCCTCCTCGGTGGACATTTTATAGTGCCCTTTTCCGACCAGGCCAAAGCCCGCCAGCAGCGCGATAGCGATGACGCCGCCGCCGATGATGCGGTACGCCAGGGATTTACCGAGCTCCTGCACCATCAGATCGCCAAACAGGAAGATCCCGCCAAACAGGAACCAGAACAGCGCGGTGGTAAAGCGTTTAGGGTTGGCGCGATCGCGCAGGGTCATCACAACCAGCAGCATCACGACAAAGCCGATCAGGTAGTACACGCGGTTAATGCTGATAAGCGTCATCATTGCGCGGCCTCCTGCGTACCCTGCTCCGCGCGCCAGGCCATCACGTCGCGACGGATGCTGGCATCAAGGCGCAGCAGGCGCGTCATATGAATAATCAATGCTGCAATGGCGGTTGGGATGGCCCACAGGCCAATATGCAGCGGTTCGATGCCCTGAATACCGTTCTCTTTCAGGAATGCGTCAATCAGCAGCACCGCGCCAAAGGCGATAAAGATGTCTTCACCAAAGAAGACCGCAATGTTGTCGCACGCGGCTGCATGGGCTTTGATTTTGTCGCGGATGTGCTGCGGCAGCTCGCCGTATTCGTTCAGCGCCGCCCCTTCGGCCATCGGGGCCAGCAGCGGACGCACGGTCTGGGCATGGCCGCCCAGCGACATCAGCCCCAGCGCGGCCGTGCCCTCACGCGCCACGAAGTAAAGCATCAGAATGCGCGCCGAGGTGGCGCTGGCGATCTTCGCCACCCAGGCCTGCGCGCGCTCCTTAAGCCCGTAATATTCCAGCAGGCCAATCACCGGCAGGATCAGAATGAAGGTCGCCAGCGATCGGCTGTTCACGAACTTCTCGCCGAAGGTCTCCAGCAGCATGCCGAAATCCATACCGACCAGCAGGCCCGTCGCCAGCCCCGCCACCACGACCACCAGCAGCGGGTTGAAGCGCAGTGCAAAACCAATAACCACGATCGGTATCCCGATCAGCGGCAACAGCGTAGTACCGTCCATAACGTTTACCCTATCCAAAGTGAGCGTTGCGCGCCGACGGCTATTTTTTTAATTTGCGGCGAGCGATGTTGTGTTTTGTTGGCAGGTTTCGCAAAACCTGCGCTAAAAAGCTATATCTGAACCTCAAAAACATGTAAACAATTTATCAATAAAATGTTCTTATTTTATCGATGAGTTTACATTTCTGGCTAAGGAACCTTATGACCTCAGAAAAGAGTGCTACTCCCCATCACGACGATATCAACGACGGCCGGATCGTCTCCTCCCGCCATCTGGTGTCCGAGCGCTGCGCGGAGCTGTCAGAGCTGGAATACGCGCTAATCATGACCAGCAACGCCTTTAATAAATGGATGGTGCGCTGCATGACCGCAGCGGGCGAACCGGACATGGGCGCCTTTGACGTCTCGCTGCTCCATCACGTGAACCACCGCGATCGCAAGAAAAAGCTGGCCGATATCTGCTTCGTTCTCAACGTGGAAGATACCCACGTGGTGACCTATGCCCTGAAAAAGCTGGTCAAAGCGGGCTACGTGACGAGCGAGAAAGCGGGCAAAGAGCTCTTTTTCTCCACCACCGAGGAAGGGAAAGCGTTGTGCATGAAGTACCGGGACGTGCGGGAAGCGTGCTTAATTGCGATACACGCGGAGAGCGGCATTGCCGGGAAATCAATCGGAGAAACCGCGCAGCTGCTACGCACGATCTCCTCCCTGTATGACACCGCCGCGCGCGCGGCGGCATCACTCTAGGGTTAAGGACGTCTGAACAGGGTAATACTGCGTCCGGCCAGCTCGTACTCGACGGTTTCGGTGATCGCTGTCCCGGCGGCAGCGTCATCCGCCGTGGACAGTTCCAGCACCCATCCCCCCTCGCCAAACTGCGGGATCTGGAACGGCACGGTGCCTTCAAACGGGTTGAACAGCATCAGCACGTCGTGCCAGACGCCTTCCTCCTGTTTGAGATCCGGCCTGCTGATGGAAACGCCCAGCGTCGAGCCTTCATCCCACTGCTCGGCCTGCTGCGGGCCGCCTCCGGCATTGAACCAGCGGATCTCCAGCCCGTCGCGCCAGCTTTCACGACGCAGCAGCGGCTGCTGCGTGCGCAGGGCGATCAGCTTTCGGGTAAACTCGCGCAGCGCAGCGTCGTTTTCAGAAAGCCCCTTCCAGTCGATCCACGAGATCTCACTGTCCTGACAGTAGCCGTTGTTATTGCCCTTTTGCGACCGGCCAAACTCATCGCCCGCCAGCAGCATCGGCGTGCCGTGTGAAAATAAGAGCGTGGTCAGGAAATTACGCTTCTGCCGCTCGCGGGTGGCGATGATGTCCGGGTTCTCGGTTGGCCCTTCCTCGCCGTAGTTGTACGACCGGTTATCGTTGTGGCCGTCGTTGTTATCCTCGCCGTTGTCGGCGTTATGCTTTTCGTTGTATGACACCAGGTCATTCAGCGTAAAGCCGTCGTGGGCGGTGATGAAATTGACGCTGGCCCACGGACGACGCCCGCGCAGATCGTACAGATCGCCGGAGCCGAGCAGCCGCGCGGCAAAGTCCGTGGAGACGTTGTCCCCCTTCCAGTACTCGCGCACGGTGTCGCGGTATTTGTCGTTCCACTCGCCCCAGCCCGGCGGGAAACCGCCCACCTGATACCCGCCGGGGCCGATATCCCAGGGTTCGCCAATCAGCTTCAGGCGGGATAACACCGGATCCTGGGTCATGGCGTCAAAGAAACCGCCGCGCGGGTCAAACCCTTCGGGCTCGCGGCCCAGGATCGTCCCGAGGTCGAAGCGAAAACCGTCGATGTGCATCGACTCCGCCCAGTAGCGCAGGGAGTCCATCACCATCTGCAGCACGCGCGGATGCGAGGTATTGACCGTGTTTCCCGTGCCGGTGTCGTTGATGTAGTACCGGTGCTGATCGGGCAGCGTGCGGTAATAGCTGTAGTTATCAATCCCCTTAAACGAGAGCGTGGGGCCAAGCTCGTTTCCTTCCGCCGTGTGGTTATACACCACGTCCAGAATCACCTCGATGCCCGCATCATGGTACGCGCGCACCATATCGCGAAAGCCCTGGATCCCTGCCGGGCCATAGTAGCGCGACGCCGGGGCAAAAAAGCCGAGCGTGTTATAGCCCCAGAAGTTCTTCAGGCCGCGGTCGAGCAGGTGCTGGTCGTCCGGGAACCAGTGAACCGGCAGCAGCTCCACCGAGGTAATGCCCAGGCTCTTGATGTAATCCACAGAGGCTTTATGCCCCATCCCCTCAAACGTACCGCGCAGTTCGGGCGGTATGGCCGGGTTAAGCTGGGTAAAGCCTTTCACATGGCTTTCATAGACGACGGCGTGCGGCCAGGGAACGTTTGGCCGGTTTGTGTCCTGCCAGTCAAAGGCATTGGGGTCGATGACCCGGCATTTCGGCGTAAACGGCGCGCTGTCGCGCGCGTCAAAGCTCAAATCTAACTCGTCATGCCCCAGCTCATAGCCGAAATGGGCGTCGTTCCAGTCGATATCGCCCACCAGTTCGCGGGCATAGGGGTCGATAAGCAACTTATGCGGGTTGAAGCGATGGCCGTTTTCCGGGTCGTAGGGGCCGTAGACGCGATAGCCGTACAGCGCGCCGGGCTTCAGATCGGGAACGTAGCCGTGCCAGACCTCATGGGTATATTCCGGGAGTTCCAGCCGGGCGATTTCCGTTTTCCCGGACGGGTCAAACAGGCAGAGTTCCACCCGCTCGGCGTGAGCGGAGAACAGCGCAAAGTTCACCCCCTTCCCGTCGTAATTTGCACCCAACTGCTGGCCGTGACCGGCCCGAATTTCAAACCTGGTATCCTTTGACATTTTTCGTTCTCCACGGTTATTCGCAGGTAAGCAGAACCAATACACATCCCTTTTCTGGCGTTAAATCCAGCGTCTCTTGCAGAATGCGGCTTTCACCGCTGAACAGATCCCGATAGCGCTTCCCGGCCAGTTCTTCCGGTATCGCGACCCTGGTATTCACCCACAGTTTGTCGTTACCGCTGACGTCAAACACCAGACGCGGCACGGCTACAATCAGCGCCTCGTCGTCCTTAACGCGCGCGTAAACAATCAGATTCTCCTCGCGCTCGCCTGTAACCTTAAGCGGCAGCCAGTCGCCATAGCGGAAAAGCGCCGCGTAGTGCGGACGAAGCCGCAGCAGCGTGGCGGTAACGAACTGTTTCACCCGCCCGTCCCGCCAGCAGGCCGGGTCGTTAAACACGCCGGCATCCGCCGCGCTGAGGTTTTGCACCAGGGCCGGGAAGTCCGGCTCCCGGCGGTTATCCGGGTCGACAAGGCTAAAGTTAAGCGCCTCGCTGCCCTGATAGATATCCGGCACGCCGGGAGCCGTCAGCTTGATCACCGTCTGGCTGAGGCTGTTCATCAGCCCGGCCCGGATAAAGGGCTGCATCGCCTCGCTGAAATCATGCAGGAACAGGGTGTTGTCCGGGGAAAGCAGGTACCGCGCGTAGCTCAGCACCACGCTCTCATAGCTCTCGTTGCTGTCGATCCAGTCGGTGCGCTGTTTCGCCTCGCGCAGCGCCTTTTCGAGGAAGCCGAGGAAACGTTCTTCCAATGTTTTCAGCCCGTCGGCGTCGTCAGGCGACAGCGTAGCGGGCCAGACGCCCGCCAGCGCCTGATAGATCATCCAGGTATCGGCGGCGTTCGGCGCGGTACCGTCGTTGAGAAAACGCACCTGGGTCTGGTTCATCTGTCGCCAGCGGGCCAGGTTTTCCCCCCACTGTTCCGGGGCTTCCGTCAGGGTGTAAAGACGCGCCCGGGCGTCTTCCCCGCGCTTGGTGTCGTGCGTGGAGGTGCCCAGCAGCGCGTCGGGCTGGCGGGCGAGGCGAATGCGCATCTCCTGGTGAAAGCGCGATAGCGAGAACGCGCGCGGCGTCGGGTCGGCGCCCACTTCATTAAGCGCCAGCTCCAGGTTGTGGCGAAAGAACAGCGTGTCCTCCACCGACTTCGCCATCAGCGGCCCGGTAAGCTGCTGGAAGCGGGTTCTGAAAAGCGCGGCGGACTCGCGGCACGCGTCCGGCAGATCGCCGGTAAGAATGCGCACAATCAGGCTCAGCGCCGCTTCGGAAGTCTCCACGCTGGCGACCACGCGGTTGAGCAGCGCCACGTCCGGCGGGGTTAATCCCTCGGGGGTGCCGTAGGTGCGGTAGACCGGAAAGGCGATAAGCAGCTCGCGCAGCGCGTGGCGGATCTCGTCGCGCGGCAGCGCAACGTCATTGCACTGGGCCAGATCGGCCGCAATGGTTAACAGCGTGGTGAATTCGCCCTCAAAATTACGATCGGTCATCAGGCCTTTGGCATCGCGCAGCTCGGCGTGGCGATCGACCGTGCTCCCCAGCGTCTCGTCGTGGATTTTCTCCAGGCGCGGCAGGTTAGCGTCGTCGACCAGCACCTCCGCCAGCGAGGCGATAAACTCGTAGCCGGTGGTGCCGGAGATCGGCCAGTCTGCGGGAAGCTGCTCTCCCTTCGCGAGAATTTTTTCGACCGTAATGTAGCAGTCGGGTCCGGCTTCCTGCCGCAGACGCTGCAGATAGCCCAGCGGATCGGCCAGGCCGTCGACATGGTCGATTCGCAGGCCGTCCACCACGCCCGCGTGGACCAGCTCCAGGATGAGACGGTGCGTATCGTCGAAGACCGCCTCATCTTCTACCCGAACGCCGACCAGCCCGGTTATTTCAAAGAAGCGCCGCCACGAGAGCTGCTTCGGCGCTTCCCGCCAGGACATCAGGCGCCAGCTTTGCGCGTCGTGCAGCTCGGCAATGCTCTTCTCCTCGCTGTACGTGCCGGGGTTGAGCGGATACTCGGCGTCATAGTAAACCAGCGCGGCCTTATTCGTGACAGGGTCACGTTTTAGCGTGATGGCCCCCTTCTCCAGCTCCGCCTCAAAGGTGTCGCCGAGAAACGGCAGCGTGAGCGGCCGCGACCAGTCGATATCGAAATAGCGGGCGTAGCGGCTTTCCCTGCCGTGCTCAATCACGTCCCGCCACCAGGCGTTTTCCAGCGAGGTGGACATATGGTTCGGGACGATATCCAGAATCAACCCCATGCCGGCCTGTCTGAGCGCCGCGGCCATGCGGTCAAACCCCTCTCGTCCGCCGATGGCGGGGTCAATTTCATTCGGGTTGGTCACGTCATAGCCGTGGGTCGACTCTTTTGTGGCGGTAAACACCGGCGAGGCGTAGAGGTGGCTGATGCCAAGGTCCTTCAGATACGGCACCAGCGCGACGACGCGGTCAAAGGTCATGCCATTACGAAACTGAATACGGTACGTAGCGGAAGGGATCATAACGATGCTTCTCCATCAGCAAAGCGAACGACAATACCGTTCGGGGGTAAAACGTCGTGGTTCTCCGGCCAGGCAAAGCGCGTCTCCCCCGCAAGAGCGGGCAGCGCGACGGGCTTCGCTCCAATATTGAGCGCCAGAGAGAGCGTTCCCGACGGGAAGCGCCAGCTCACCGCCACCATGCCGGGCGCGGTGCTGAGCACCTGGCCCTTAACCGCGCCGCCCTGATGCAGAAGCGGAACGATATAGCGATGGCGCAGCGTCAGCAGGTGGCGGGTGTAGCGCAGCCACGTTTTGCCCTCGTCGGTGGCGATTTTGTTCCAGTCGAGTTTTGAGCGGTTAAACGTGTTCACGTCGTTCGGGTCGGGTACGGCCTCATCGTGCCCGGCGTGGCCGGTAAACTCCTTCGCGCGCCCTTCCCGCACCGCCTTTGCCAGATCGCCGTGAAAATCGGTGAAGAACAGGAACGGATGCGTTTCGCCAAACTCCTCGCCCATAAACAGCAGCGGGATATGGGGGGAAAGCAGCAGCGCGGCAAGCAGCACCCGCGTCCTGTCGGCACCCGCCAGGGTGATAAGCCGCTCGCCCTGCGCGCGATTCCCGGTCTGGTCGTGGTTTTGAATAAAATCGACGAAGAACTGCGGAGGCTGCGTGTAGCACTCCACCCCGCGGGACTCACCGGTTTGTAAAGACACCTCGCCCTGGTAGACAAACCCTTCGGCCAGCGCCCGGGCGAATTTTTTCTCCGGTTCAAAGGCAAAATCCTGGTAGTACGCGTGGGTCTCGCCGGTGGCAAATACGTGGGCGGCATTGTGAAAGTCGTCGTTCCACTCGGCGGTGAACAGCGGCGTATTGCCCTGTTCATCCCGCGGGTGCAGGAAAATCACGTTGCGGCTGTCTTCCGTGGTCAGGTGAACGTGTCGGTGCGGGATCGCCGCGCGGATCTTTTCGGCTATCTCCTGAAGAACGTGCGTATCCGAGGTATCTTTAATCTGGTCGATGGCATCAAAGCGCAGGCCATCCAGACGATATTCCGTCAGCCAGTAGAGCGGCGCGTCGGTAATGTACTGCCTGACCGGCTCCACCTCATAGGCAATGCCGTTGCCCCAGGGCGTCGTGCGATCGGCATCGAAAAACGCCGGCGACAGCAGCGGCAGATAGTTTCCTTCCGGGCCAAAGTGGTTAAGCACGATATCCAGCACCACGGAAAGCCCAAGGCCGTGCGCGGCGTCAATAAACGCGTGAAAATCCTCCGGCGTGCCGTAGGCGGCGTGCGGGGCATACAGCAATACGCCGTCATACCCCCAGCCGCGGGAGCCGCCAAACTGGGAGACGGGCATCACTTCAAGCTGGGTGATCCCGAGCTCTGCCAGATAAGGCAGCTTGTCGATGGCCGCCCGGAAGGTGCCCTCCGGGGTGAAGGTGCCGATATGCAGTTCGTAAATGACCGTCTCTTCCCACGGACGCCCTGCCCAGTCCCGGTTGACGGGCAGGTAGCGTCGGGGGTCGATAACCACGGAAGGCCCGTTAACATCCCCTTTTTGGGCGCGCGACGCGGGATCGGGCACCGTCATGCCGTCCTGCAAAACAAACTGATACTCTGCGCCGTGCGCGACGCCGGGTACGTCTGCCTGGAACCAGCCATCGCCGACTGCCGTCATCGGCACGTCGGTACTGGCCAGACGAAGCGTAAGTTTTTTCTGTCCTTCTGCCCAGACGCGAAAACGGACTACGTCATCGGAAATAAACTCAGTACCCCACTGCTTTTGAAATGTCCTGAATTCCATTCATTGTCCTCGAATGACCCACATTTTACGCGGAATGAAGTACAAGCTTAGTTCAGGATTAAAAGTGTGTTAGCCCAGCGGATTTAACCGCTTCGTCTATTCTTTATGAAATAACTCACTACCGGGAATACTATGCAGATTCGAAAAGGATTAAATACTGACCTCGTCCGTCTTGAATGCTGTGACTTTTCTTTCACCATTAGCCACATTGCCCGAGAGCCGTTTATCCACTGTGATTTGCATATTGAAGCGGTCGCCGAGCCGTGGACAAAAACCTACGAGCTGGACATCCAAACCATTGAAAACCATTGCGTAAATCCGGACGCCATATTTCTTATTGCGGAAACGGACGACGGTGAAATAGCCGGATTCATTACCGCTTCAATGGGCTGGAATAAATTTATTTCAGTGGATTATATTGCCGTTGAGCGGGCAAAACGCAGAACCGGCGCCGCGCGAAAATTGATGGCCGCCGCCCACGTCTGGGCTCGCAGCGTGAATGCGGCCGGGTTACGTCTTGAGACGCAAAACGTGAACGTGTCTGCCTGTCTTTTCTACCGCCATTACGGCTTTACCCTGGGCGGATACGATCGTTATCTGTACAACGCCTTACCGGAAAAAGACGAGGTCGCTCTGTTCTGGTATTACATGCTGGCCTAGTCATATTTCTGTCATTGAACTTCACTACTCTTTGCGGATTATAAACAAGGCGTTGAGGAAAGAAGCGTGAATTTTATGGCGAAGGCATTACTGCTGGCATTACCTGTTTTAAGTACAGCGGCGACCGCCGCTGAGCGCGACCTGTGTGAACCCAAAGCGTACGAAATGGCGCTGCGCTATCAGCAGAAATCGGCAGAGATTATGGCCCTTCAGCTGCAGACGTATCGGTTTGCCACCGAGCGTTTTAACGAAAAGTTAAAAGACCTGAAAACGCCAGAAAATTACGCCGTGGTGATGGACCTGGATGAAACGGTACTGGACAACACCCCTCTGCTGGTGCGCGACGCGGAGCAGTGTCACGACTATACAAAATGGGACACCTGGAGCGACTGGGAGAAAAAGGGAAAACCTGGACTAATCCCGGGGGCGAAGGCGTTTCTTGACCATGTGAATCAAAGCAAGGTCCGCATCTACTACGTCTCGGATCGCATGCAGGAAAACAAAGCCGACACGCTGAAGACGCTAAACGCCCTCGGCCTTCCGCAGGTCTCCGAGGAAAGCGTGCTTCTGGATACGGTCAGCAAGGAAGAGCGTCGCCAGAGCATCCTCAAAAAGCAGCAGATCGTCATGCTGTTCGGCGACAGCCTGCCGGATTTCGCCGTGCAGTTTAAAAACAAAAAGCCGAGCGAGCAGCAGCGCGAGCTGGTTGAGGCCAGCAAAGCGCACTTCGGCGATGACTGGATTGTGCTGCCTAACGCCGCGTATGGCGCCTGGTCGAAAGCCACGCCGGACAGCTGGAAACCATGAATTTTTGCCGGGTGGCGCTGCGCTTACCCGGCCTACATTCTGTACGTAGGCCCGTGCAAGCGTAGCGCCGCCGGGCGATACTCACATTTTCTGGGATGCTAACACGCAGGCGTGGGCGTCGCTCTGAAGGCATTCGCGGTTTTATCCATCACGACCTGAGCGTCAGTGCCGGAATCCAGTATGGTATTTTGCACCGATGCCGTTTCAATCTGGACGGTTGTTACCGTCAGCGCTTCAAGGCCATCGGTCGTCAGTAATGCATTCACCTGGGTAGAGAAACACGCGCTGGCGTCTGCCGCTGGCTCTACGGCAGACGTTTCGGTAGTGGCGACGATATGATTGTCAGAAATATAATTTCCTTTACCCGTTACCACCCGAATAATGACCGGGGTTGCGCCCGGTGGGGTTATAAATTGCGTATCAATTGTCTCGGAAATATGGTTGGCAATGACGGAATTATTATCACCGCTGATATACAGCAGGCCATATAAATCATCTAACCCGTTATTGTAACTCTGCATTGGCCCCCACGGTTCACGCTCGCGGAAGAAATGGTTTGACGATACCAGGTTTTCAGCGCTCCCTTCTTCAAGGACCAGCATGCCCGGGTAAAACGAATGGAATCGGTTGCTACTGACCGAGGAGCGAACCACCCCGGAGAAATGCACGCTGCTTTTTCCGCGCGGGAAGATATTGTTAGCGGTAATCAACAGGCCACCGAAGTTTTCAGCGTAAACAGAGTAGCCTCTGTAGCCTGCACCAATCAGGTTATCGGTGATTTTTGAAGCCTGCCCGGCCCCACGTAGCTCAATGCAGTTACCACATTCAGCGATGAAGTTGTTATGGATAGCCAGGGCGTCGGCATTATAAATCGTCACGCCGTGCTCAAGGTAGACCAGCCCCATGCCGCTGATGCGAAAGGAGTCTTGCGCGCTGGCAATGTAAATGCCGGTCTTACCGTTAAGGTAGCTGTTCTCCGGGTCATTGCTTCCAGAACCGTCGTCAACAAAGTGCAAACCATCAATGCAGAAATCAGCAAATTCGACCGAGCTTATTCGCGGGTCACCGCTGCGTGCAACATAGAATGCGGCTCCGGCTGATTCCTCGCCTCCCTCTTCAGGTGACATATCTACCAGAATACGGCTGCCGCCCGGCCATAATTCATGCCAGTTTGGCCAGTCGCTTTCTGGCGTATTAAAGCGGATGCTGGAAGAGGTAAAACCATGCCCGGAACCCATGATTTTTAAATAACTAATATCAATGACAACCTGCGTCAGAAGATGATAATCGCCGGGTGGAATATAAATCACCGCTCCGGGTTTACCCCCTTCATTCACATCGGCGTTTGTTTGCCGGCTCTTAATATCTGCGATAATGCTATTAATCACTTCACCAATGTCATCATACGGATTACCCGTGGTCCACTCAGTGACATCGTAATAATTATTACTCGACATGTATAAAATCCTTCTGGTCTATTAATATTAAGCAGGCTTATAGCTACGCGTAAGTAGAGTTAGCTTCTAATTCACGTTTAGCGAGATCGACTTTAATTTTCTCAAGGAACGTTTGGTTGAGTTTGAAATAGCGCACTATCCATGCGCTAAAGAAATAGCTCACCATCGGCAATAGCGAAAACATCATAATAATTCCCTGGAGGGTCTGCGGATTTTGCTGCGCCTGATTCGCAACATAGCCGGTCCAGGACAGTATCCACGCGACAATAGCTCCAGCGACAGCCAGACCCATTTTCAGCATGAAAAGATTCCCGGCAAAAGAAATACCCGTCAGACGTTTACCAAACTTCCAGTCACCGTAATCGTCGACATCGGACATCATTGCCCACAAAATCGGCCCGGACTGAATCAGGTGCAGAATATTAATAACGATAAACAGCGTCAGTAGCGGCGTCAGTGAATGCGGGTCGACAAACCACAGGGCAAAGGAAAGTATGCCGAGAATAATGTTAATGATGCGAAAGAGCTTAACTTTATCAAAACGATCGGTCAGAGGTTTAGCAATGACGCTGCCCAGCATATTGCAGGCCACGCCGAGAGCCATAAAGAAGGTGATAAACCCGACGGAGGCTTGCATCACATAGGTAGCATAATAGATGGTTACCGCCCCCCGAATAAATGCTGGAAAAACGTTCAGGAAGGTAATGGTGATCATCAGCAGCCATTGGTCATTTTTAATAATGTCGTTAAGATCCTTTCTTAAGGAGTCATTGGTCTTAATCGAGACCACGCGCTCTTTGATACTTGAGAAACAGAACAAGAACATTAATGTGGCGGCGCCCCCCATGATCATCATGGTCAATTGAAAGCCAGATGCCCGATTGCCGCCTCCCAGCCAGTCGGTTAGCGGCAAAATGGAGGAGGACACAATCAGCGTGGCGAGACCATTCAGGAAGAAACGCCATGAAAGACAGCCCAGACGCTCTTTCTGATTAAGCGTAATCACGCCAGCAACCGAGCAGTACGGGATATTTATTGCTGTATAAATTAAAGACATCACCAGATAGGTAACCCATGCATAAATGATTTTCCCGTTCATGCTCAGGTCTGGCGTTGTGAACATCAACACTGCGCCCAGACCGAACGGTACGGCCATCCACAGCAGCCACGGCCGGAACTTACCCCAGCGGGTTCGGGTACGATCGCAAATTGCGCCCATGACGGGGTCGCTGAAGGCGTCAAAAATACGGATTACCAGGAAAAGGGTCCCAACAATACCGGCATCAAGGCCATACACGTCGGTATAAAACCAGGTCAGATATAGCGCCAGCACGCTCCAGATCATACATGACCCAGCATCGCCCATACCGTAGCCGATTTTTTCTTTCAGACTCAATTTTTCATAAGCGCTGTGTTTATCTGCGGCTGTCATATATATCCTTAAATATTGATAATAAATACAAAGCAAGGTTTACCCTGTGAAGCCAGGGAAACATTACCCTCTTCCAGTTGCATATGATTAATAAATACTTAAAGTGTCGTGATATTAAGGCTGATGCTGCTCTCACGGATAATCAGGCGAGAGTCGATTTCAACCATTTCGATACTTTCCTGTTTGTTGTTATTATTGACCATCTGAAATGCCAGATGCGCAATTTCACTTATCGGCTGTGCGATGCTGGTCATTTTCCTGGTCTGCGCCAGCAGCGTATTATCGAAACTGACGATGGCAATGTCCTGTGGAACGCATAAGCCCTTAGCATTCAATCCGTCAATAATATAGCTGGCTGCCACATCGTTATAGATCATCAGGCCCGTGCATACCGTTTTTCGGCTGGCTAGTTTTTCTATAATGTCGTCAAGAATACTGATATGGCCCGATATTTTTTCACCCTCACCTTTTGCTATCCAGAACTGGTTCTGTGGATTAAGTGCTATTCCGTGACTGGTGATTTTTTTACTCCAGGCGGATACTTTTCGATTGTCTACGCCCTCCTGTGCAATAAAACCTAATGCGGTATGTCCGGTCTGGATAAAATGTTCCGCAATCTTTTCCGCACCTTTGCTCTGATCGATTGACACCGAGTTAAAAAAACGGGAAACCTGCGTCACCACGGCAACCGGAATGTGTGTTGCGGTAAGCCACTGTGCAAGCTCAGCTTCCGCTTCCGTCGGAACCCACAGCAGGCTGTCAATACCCATCCCGATCAGGGTATGAACGATCTGTTTATCCTGCTGCGGCTGGTTCTGGTGCGTTTTAACGATCACCGTTTTGCCAATGTATCGCGCCTCTTCCTCAAACGTTGCCAGCAGTTCGCAGAAATGTGGGTTGACCAGATTCGGCAGCACGACGGCAATCAGGCCTGAGCATTTACCGCTTAGTTGAATCGCGCTTTTATGGGGTACATAACACAGGTAATCCATTGCATCATGTACCGCCCGACGCGTTTCGGGCACCACGCTGGGGTGATTGTTCAGCACCCGCGAGACGGTAGCTGTTGATACGCCAGCTTTTTTTGCGACATCTTTAATGGAAGCCATAGTGTTGAAACGCACCCTCTAAACAGTGACGTCACTATAAAGTGTGATAGAGGTCTAAAATGTAAGCGAGTTCACATGTTGTTTCGTTACATGAATTCCGGTTCACGCTCTCATTTTTCCATTAGCGTTGCGAAGCGTTAGCCGCCGTTTTCCCGCTGGACCTATCCATCCCGTTTATAGGTCCTATCATTATTAGGCAGGTTCTTATAATTTTACGGAGAAGTAAGATGAGCGCTTTCAAAGGAGACTCGTATGCTTACCGTGAAAAAACTTGCTCTGTCCACGCTGATTTCCAGTTCTTTGCTTTTCTATCCTGCGCTGCAGGCGTCGGCACAGACGCCCCAGCACGTCGTTAAACAACCGGCGGGCGGATACAGCGTTCAGGTCGGCGATGTGCTTGTCACCTCGTTTACCGACGGGAGCGTCGCGCAGGATCTGCACAAGCTGCTGCGCCGGACAACACCACAACAAATCGATGCACTGCTGGCGAAAAACTTCCAGACCAACCCGGCTGAGGTGTCCATCAACGCCTTCCTGATTGCGATGCCCGGACATAAAATTCTGGTGGATACCGGCTCAGGCCAGCTCTTCGGCCCCGGCAACGGCGGACGTCTGATTGAGAGCCTCGCCACGCAGGGAATTAAGCCGCAGGATATTACTGAAGTCCTGCTGACTCACGCCCACTCCGACCATTCTGGCGGCCTGGTGAAAGACGGCAAGGCGGTGTTCAGCAACGCGCGCGTTTTCGTGGGCAAACCGGACATCGACTTTTTCTTTAACGACGACAACCAGAAAAAAACCGGCTACGGCAAAAACTATTTTACCGTCGCGCAGAAGACCTTAAAGCCCTATCTTGATGCCGGCAAGGTCGTGCCGTTTAGCGGCACCTCTGAGCTGCTTCCGGGCATTACCGGCACGGTTCATCCCGGACATACGCCAGGTTCAGCGTTTTACACCCTGGAAAGCAAAGGCGAGAAGATCACCTTCGTGGGCGACATTATTCACGCCGCGGCGGTCCAGTTCCCGCAGCCTGACGTGACCATCACCTACGATGAAGATCAGAACAAAGCGGCAGGCGTGCGCCAGCACGCGTTTGCGGATTTTGTGAAAAATAAAGATCTGGTTGCCGCGCCCCACCTGCCTTTCCCGGGTATCGGCTACGTGACCAAAGGCGAAAGCGGCGGCTATGCCTGGGTCCCGGTAACCTATACCAACCGGGACGCCAGCGGCGCGAAATAAGATGACGCGGGTATCTGAGATGGACATAGACCTGCTCCTGACCCTGGACGCCCTGCTCCAGGACAGGAACATCACCCATGCGGCCGCGCGGCTCGGCATCAGCCAGCCTGCGATGTCCGCCCGTCTCGCGCGCCTGCGCTCGCTCTTTGGCGAACCGCTGTTTATTCCCTCTCCGCATGGACGCGGGGTGCTCCCCACGCCGAGAGCGGAGGCGCTCAGGCCGCAGGTGGAGAGCGTGCTGCGCGGCATCAGCGCGATGTTTGCCCCCACCGCGTTCGAGGCGCAAACCAGCAGCCGGACCTTTGTTATTGCGCTGCATGAAAACCCGGCGCTGATGCTGGGCACCGGGCTGCTTAACCAGGTAGGCGCAGCAGCCCCCGGCGTTCGCCTGCGCTTTGCCCTGCCTGTGATGGCTGAACTGCCGCAGCAGCTTGAAAATGGCGATGTGGATATCTACATTGGCGTGAGCGCGGGCGCCCATGACGGCTGGGTGAGGCGCAAACTCATCGATGACGCGTTTGCCACAGCACAGCGTAAAGGCCATCCGCGCGGGACAGGTGCTTTAGATCTGGAAAGCTACTGCGCCCTTTCTCATCTGGTAGTGTCTTCGGCGGGGGATCCGTTCACCGGCTTTGTCGATCAAACCCTTGCCGGGCTGGGCCACCAGCGACACGTCGTCATGTCGACGCAGAGCTACGCCGTGGCGCCTGCGCTTGTTGCCGGTACCGACCTGGTGTGCACCCTGCCGGAACGAATGCTCAAACAGTTCGCCAGCACGCTGGATCTCTTCGCGCCGCCGCTGCCGCTCCAGCCGATTACCATCAACATGTACTGGCACCCGAAAAACAGCCATGATCCGGCGAATGCCTGGCTGCGCGAGCAGCTGCTGCAGGCCGCCGGACGTCAGGTGTGATCGAGGGTAGCCAGAAACCTTTTAAGCACCTCTGAGCGAATAATCCGGTGGCAAACCAGCGTCAGCTCGCTCTCCCGCAGCCGGTCGAGGATGTCCACGTAAACAACGTTCTCAACGATCACCGCCTTTGCCGAGGCGGGAAGCAGCGCCAGGCCAAATCCGGCAGAGACCAGGCTTATCACCGTGGGCACGTCGGTCGCGTTTTGCACCACGTCCGGCTGAAACCCCGCCCCGCTGCAGGCATCATAAAAGTACTGCTCCAGCCCCATTCCCTCCGGGTCGCGCAGGGAGATCCATTTTTCGTCCCTCACCGACGAGAGCGTCAGCGCGGATGAGCCCGCCAGCGGATGCTGGCGATACAGCGCCAGCACCGTTTTCTCCGAGGCAAACGGGCGGCTTTGCAGATCGTCAGGCAGCGACGGCAGCGGCGCCCGGATAATGGCCACGTCCAGCTGGTTGCTTTGCACGGCGGCGTAGAGCGTCTGCACATTTCCCGTCATCAGCGACATGGTGATGGCCGGCCAGCGGCTGTGCATCTGGCGCAGCGCGGCGGGCAGCCTGCCGTCGAACATCGCGCTCGACACGCACCCGAGGTTTAACACCCCCTGCTCGCCCCTTGCCGTTTGCCTGGCGTCCAGAACCGCCTGTTCGGTCAGGGAGATCGCAAGCCGGGCTTTCACCAGAAACGCTTCGCCCGCGGGCGTCAGGGTTAAGCGGCGGTTCGCCCGGCTAAAGAGCGTGACGCCTAAACGTTCCTCCAGCGCCTTTATCTGCTGGCTCAGCGCGGGCTGCGCCATGTTCAGGCGCTCTGCGGCCCGGTGCATGTGGAGCTCTTCTGCCACGACGATGAAATGGCGCATCTGACGAAACTGCACGTAACGCCTCCCTTATTGATATGAATTTACTTATCAATTTAGCAGTAATGATGCAATTGATGCTATTGGTCATTGCCATAAGAATGGAGGTATTCAACCGAGGGAGGAAAATATGGAAAACCCGATCAACGATCTCAGAAGCGCCATCGCCCTGCTGCAGAGCCATGAAGGGCAGTATATCGAAACCGATTATCCGGTCGATCCCAACGCGGAGCTGGCGGGAGTCTATCGTCATATCGGCGCGGGCGGCACGGTAAAACGTCCGACCCGCACGGGCCCGGCGATGATGTTCAACAGCGTGAAGGGCTATCCGGGCTCCCGCATCCTGGTGGGCATGCACGCCAGCCGCGAGCGCGCGGCGCTTCTGCTAGGCTGCGAGCCCTCTGAGCTGGCAAAGCACGTTGGCCAGGCGGTGAAAAAGCCGGTTGCGCCGGTTGTCGTCCCGGCGGCGCAGGCCCCGTGTCAGGAACAGGTCTTCTACGCTGACGATCCTGACTTCGATCTGCGCAAGCTGCTTCCGGCGCCGACAAACACGCCAATTGATGCCGGCCCGTTCTTCTGTCTGGGGCTGGTGCTGGCAAGCGATCCGGAAGACAGCTCGCTGACGGACGTCACCATCCACCGCCTCTGCGTTCAGGAGCGCGACGAGCTTTCGATGTTCCTTGCCGCCGGTCGCCATATCGAAGTCTTCCGCAAAAAGGCGGAAGAGGCCGGAAAACCGCTGCCGGTGACGATCAACATGGGGCTCGATCCGGCCATCTATATCGGCGCGTGCTTTGAGGCCCCCACCACGCCGTTTGGCTACAACGAGCTGGGCGTCGCCGGGGCGCTGCGCCAGCAGCCGGTGGAGCTGGTGCAGGGCGTAGCGGTAAAAGAGAAAGCCATCGCGCGGGCGGAAATCATCATTGAAGGCGAACTGCTGCCGGGCGTGCGCGTCAGGGAAGATCAGCACACCAACACCGGGCACGCGATGCCGGAGTTCCCGGGCTACTGCGGCGAGGCGAACCCGTCCCTGCCGGTGATCAAAGTGAAGGCCGTGACCATGCGACACCACGCGATCCTGCAAACGCTGGTGGGCCCGGGGGAAGAACATACCACGCTGGCCGGTTTGCCGACGGAGGCCAGCATCCGCAATGCCGTTGAGGAGGCTATTCCGGGCTTCCTGCAAAACGTCTACGCGCATACCGCGGGCGGCGGCAAGTTCCTTGGTATTTTGCAGGTGAAAAAACGCCAGCCGTCAGATGAAGGACGCCAGGGCCAGGCGGCGCTCATCGCCTTAGCCACCTATTCGGAGCTGAAAAACATTATTCTGGTCGACGAAGACGTGGATATTTTCGACAGCGACGACATCCTGTGGGCGATGACCACCCGCATGCAGGGAGATGTGAGCATCACCAACATCCCGGGGATCCGCGGCCACCAGCTGGATCCGTCGCAGTCGCCGGATTACAGCACCTCAATTCGCGGCAATGGGATTTCCTGCAAGACCATCTTCGACTGCACGGTGCCGTGGGCGCTGAAGGATCGCTTCGAACGGGCGCCGTTTATGGAGGTTGACCCGCGTCCGTGGGCGCCAGAGCTGTTCAGCGACAAAAAATAAACGCACTTTTCCCTTTTCTTCACCTCTCCGGAGGTGAAGAAACCTCACGCTAAAATTGCCGCTTCCCCTGCTTTCTTGTACCCTTTCAGCGTTTACCCCATTCCCCTGAAAATCGAGACATTCGGACGCCTATGACTGCACATATTTCCAAAGATCCTTTGCATGGCGTAACGCTGGAGATGATGGTCAACGCCCTGGTGGCGAAATATGGCTGGAGCGAGCTGGGTGACCGAATCAAAATTAACTGTTTCAGAAAAGATCCCAGCGTTAAATCGAGCCTGAAATTTCTGCGCCGTACCCCGTGGGCGCGCGCGGAGGTTGAAGCCCTGTATCTGGACTCTCTCGACGATGAGGTGAGTACTGAACAGGAGGCGCCCGCCTTTAATCCCTGGGCCAACAGTCGGATTACAAAGAGCTAATACGCAAATGACGCGACACGTAAAACGGATTGGTGCGCTGGCTGGCTGCGCGCTTTTACTTGTGAGCTGCTCCTCAAAACCGCCAAAGTCACTGGTTACCCCTCTTCCCACCGTGAGCAAACCGACGCAGCAGGCAAACGAGCCGATGCGCGGGATCTGGCTGGCAACGGTCAGTCGTCTCGACTGGCCGCCGGTGGCCTCGGTGAACGGCCGCAGCGCTGACCAGCGCATCGCGATGCAAAAGCAGGCGCTGACCAGCAAGCTCGACAACCTGAAGCACCTCGGCATTAACACGGTATTTTTCCAGGTGAAGCCGGACAGCACGGCGCTCTGGTCGTCAAAGATTTTACCGTGGTCGGATATGCTGACGGGCAACATCGGCGAGTATCCGGGATACGACCCGCTGCAGTTTATGCTCGATGAAGCGCACAAGCGCGGTATGAAGGTGCATGCCTGGTTCAACCCGTACCGCGTGTCGACCAACACCAAGCCGTCAACCATTGCCGCCCTGAACCGGACGTCATACCAGACCCCGTCCAGCGTCTATGTCCAGCACCCGGAGTGGGTGCGCGTCTCGGGCGACCGCTTTGTGCTCGACCCGGGCATTCCGGAAGTTCGCGACTGGATAACCCGGGTGGTGACCGAGGTAGTGGCGAACTACCCGATAGACGGCGTGCAGTTTGACGATTACTTCTATACCGAAACGCCCGGTTCAGCGCTCAATGACGCGCAGACCTGGCGGCAGTACGGCCAGGGATTTGCCTCAAAAGCCGACTGGCGCAGACACAACACGCAGCAGCTGATCGTCCAGGTTTCCCGGGCGATTAAACAGACAAAGCCCGACGTGGAGTTCGGCGTCAGCCCGGCGGGCGTGTGGCGTAACCGTTCGTTTGACCCGGCAGGCTCCGACACCCGCGGCGCCGCGGCCTATGATGAATCCTACGCCGACACGCGTCAGTGGGTGCAGCAGGGCCTGCTGGACTACATCGCTCCGCAGATTTACTGGCCCTTCTCGCGGGATGCCGCGCGCTACGACGTGCTGACCAAATGGTGGGCCGACGTGGTGAAGCCGACCCACACTCGCCTGTATATCGGCATTGCGTTCTACAAGGTGGGTGAGCCTTCGAAAAATGAGCCAGACTGGACGGTCCAGGGCGGCGTGCCTGAGTTGAAAAAACAGCTCGACCTCAACGATTCGCTGCCCAACGTCAACGGCACCATCCTGTTCCGGGAAGATTACCTGAACCAGCCGCAGACGCAGCAGGCGGTAAACTACCTGAAAGGACGCTGGGGCAGCTAGGTGAACGTCAGGCAGAAACGCCCCGTTTCTGCCTGTTTTTTTAAGGTTTCGCCCCGAACATCGCCTCAAGCTGCTGCGCATCCGGCATACCGACCACCTGCTGCAGCTCATTTTCCGCATTCATGTAATAAATGGCCGGCGTGGCGTTAGCGCCCAGGCTGTCCATCAGCGCCTGGTGCTTCTGCAGTATCGCTACCGTTTCGCGGGAAGCCTCGCCCTCTGGCTTCGGTAACTTTTTCCCGCCGGAAAGCTCGTATTCGCGCCAGGCCGCAACCGGATCCTTCGCATTCAGGATCGCGGCGGCGTTACGTCCGCTGTTGGGGTTGAGGAACGCCACCAGCAGCGTGTTGAGCTGAACCTTACCGGCCTTCACCCACGGCTGCGCCTCGGACCAGAACTGCTTACAGTACGGGCAGAACGGATCGGCGAAGACAAACACTTTACGCGGAGCGTTATCAGCCCCTTCCTTCAGGGGATGCGCCGCGTTGAGCGTCTTCCACATTTCGCGCCCCATCGGGGCGTAGATCTCTTTCTGGAAAATTCCTTCGCTGAGGTTTTTCCCCTTATCATCGTACAGATAGCCTGAGATGACGTGCTTGCCGTCCGGCGTTAAAAACAGCGTGACGCCCATGTCCTGATACTGCCCCAGCCAGGCTGGTGCACCGCCCGGCGCATCCAGCTTCTTGATGATTTTAATGTTCTGCTGCTCGCTGAAGTGCTTCACCACATCCGGTATGGCTTCAGCGGCCTGTACCAGCCCTGACGTCGCCAGCGCCGAAAGTAACAGTAATTTTTTCATTTCCCTCTCCGGTTTGTCGGGGGCATTACGCCCCCTTCAGGTTAGCGGTTTTTCAGTGCATCGCTGACCATTTCATCGAACTGCTCAAAAGGCACCCAGCCGGGAAGCAATCCCTCGCCGATAAGCGTGGCGGGCGTTCCCTGGATCCCCATTTTTTCCGCGACGATCATACTGCGCCTGATCGTCAGCAGGCTCTCGTCATCCGGCGCGGTGACGCTCACGCCCGCCCGCTTCTGCGCCTCCTGAATGCTGGCGTCATCGTGGTAGCCCTTCTTCGCCATCAGGGTGTGGTTCAGCTTCATAAACTGCCCGGGCTCCTGACGCCAAAGCGTTAACGCGTCTCGCGCCGCGGTCAGCGAACTTTCCGAGCGGAAAGGTAAAAACTTAAAGACCACCGCCACGTCCGGGTGTTTTTCGACAATCTTCTCCAGGTACGGATCGAATTTTTTACAGTACGGACAGTTGTAGTCGGTGAACACCACCAGGGTCAGCCTGGGATTTTTCGCGCCGATGCGCGGGGAGTTTGGATCGTTAAACAGAAAATCATACACCATCTTCTGCGCACGCTGCTCCTGGTCCGGCGTCAGCGGCTGGGCAGCGAACACCTGAACCGGGGCCAGCAGGAGCAGAAGCGTAATAAGGAATTTTTTCATAACACGGTTAGCCTTTTGCGTTGTTCAGGGTGGTGACCAGGGTGCGCTTGTCCAGCAGCGGCGAGAGGATTTCGCCATCAGGCAGGCCGGGGCCATAAACCGCGTTAAACGGAATGGCGTAGCGGTTTCGCTTCGCCAGAAAATCCGCAATCATTGCAGAAGGCTGGCTCCAGTCTCCGCGCAGGGCCACCACGTCCGGCTGGCACAGCGCGGCAACGATCTCCGGCTGATTGAGCACCCGGTGCTCGTTCACCTTGCAGGTCACGCACCAGTCGGCAGAGATATCCACGAACACCCGCTTCCCCTGCGCCAGCGCCTCCCCGATGGCTTCTTCGCTGAGCGGCTGCCACGGGATGGCCTGCGCGGTATTTTGCGCCGACGCGTCAGGCGGCGCGTTAAGCAGCCCGCGCACCTGATACCCGCCGAACGCCGACAGCGCGATGACCACGAGCCAGAACAGCGGCGAGGACGCCTGACGCTTCATCACGAACAGCCCCAGCGCGACGGCGACCAGAACCAGCATCACGACCTGCGTGACCGCGTCGCCCAGATGCAGGCTCAGCAGCGATGCCAGCCAGAAGCTGGAGGCCAGCATCATCAGGCCGAGAACGACTTTCAGCGTGTTCATCCAGCGCCCGGGTTTAGGCAGCAGCAGGGCCGTTTTTGGCACTAGGGCGACAAACAGCCACGGCAGGCTCATGCCCAGGCCGAGCATCAGGAAGATGAGCCACAGGGCGTGCAGCGGCGCGCCAAGGGCAAAAGCGACCGCGGTACCGAGGAACGGCGCGGAGCACGGGGTGGCCAGCAGCGTGGCGAACATCCCTTCGCAGAAGCTGCCGCCAATCCCCGTCCCCCCTGCCGCTGCCAGCCGTCCTGCGGCGGCAGAGGGCAGCAGCATCTCAAAGGTTCCAAACAGGTTTAGCGCAAACAGGAAGGTGACGGCGACCATCAGGCCGATAAACCACGGGTTCTGGAACTGAATACCCCACCCCAGCGACGCGCCGGCCAGCTTAAGCGCGGTGACCATCGCGGCCAGCAGCATAAAGGAGGTCACGATCCCGGCGCTGGTGGCCAGAAAGCGCAGCCCGATCGTACGGCTGTCCGAGCCCGCGTGGAGGATGCTGTTTAGCTTCATGCCCATCACCGGCAGTACGCAGGGCATCAGGTTCAGGATCAGCCCGCCCAGCAGCGCAAAGAGCACCATTTTGCCGGTCCCGTCAGGCGCAGAGGGTGCGTCGGGCGTTGCCCCAACGGTGAGTGAGGTTTGCTGCGCCCGGTTGCCGTTGGTCAGCACAAACGACAGCGCTTTGCCCTCCAGTGAGGCGGGCTTATCTCCCCATTCATCGGTAACGGGCACCGTTACCCGAAGCCGGTTGCCGTCGTGGGTAATGACAGGATCGCCGGGCAGAATGTCGCCCTCCAGCGGGTCAAAGTAGATCCCCGGATTCTCCCATTTCCCGTCCGTCGTTCCCGTCACCACCAGGCTGCCGTCAGCGAGCCAGGCGGACAAATCGGCAGCAACGCCCGACGTGCCCGGCACGGCGCGCATCGCTTGCTCGAATTCGCTGCGGAAACCGTCATCCACCGGCTGGGTAAAATCGAGGTGCAGCGGGTAGTCCGTCAGCAGGCAGACGTTACTGCAGGTGGAGAGCGTGAGCGTTCCGTCGAGCACGTCGCCCTTCACCCCGTCGAGGGTAATCGGGATTTGCACCCTATCGTGATAGCCCTGCGTGGTCATCCCGGAGATATCGAAGCGCGACGGGACCGGCCAGGACCAGCTATCCGTTACGCCTTCCGGCCAGCTGATTTTCGGCGCCACGCCGCCCTCGCCCGGCGATCGCCAGTAGGTTTTCCAGCCGGGCTTTAGCTCAACGGTGAGCAGGCCTTTAATGTGCGTTTGTTCCCTCTCCGCCTGAAGGCGGATGCGGGCGTGATCGTTTTTTGGGGAAACCAGCCAGCCCGTGTCCGCCGCATGGGCAATGCCGATGCAGGACAGCCACAGGAAGACGAATCCCCTGAAGAGGTTAACCATGTTTTACTCCGTGAACAGTGAAAAATTATCGTGCGGTGACGATGTTTTTCATTCACGGAAAACGCAGTTTTTCAGGTGTATTCGAGGAGGCGGTGCCTGAACGGGCTGTTCTGCGGGAGCAAATGCCCGCCCTTGAGTAAACAGCTGCAGCAGCGCGAAGAAGATAATAATGGCCGGTAGCGCACCGTCGAAGAACAGCGGCTGCGCGCAAAGCAGCGAGTGTGCGCCCAGCTGACAGGGCGACGGGCCGGACTGTTCAGTACTGCTGGTTTGAGCCGGGGCATCTGCCACCAGAGACGTCTGCGGATCCAGTCCCTGTAAAAAATGGTTGAGATACACCGCCTTCTGCACGAGGCAAATTGCCATCGCGAGACAGGTGACGATCAAAAGCCATTTTCCGAGGAGCTGACGGTTGCGCATAACATTCCAGAGTAACAAGACGCCCCGATCATAAACGATAGTGATGAATCTACAAGTGCCGGAAGTGTAAGGTTTTGTCTGTCGCCGCTATTCGCCCGTTAGCGCGTCATAGACGTCCCGCAGCCGCGTGCGCAGAAACAGTACCGCCTTGTGCTTGCGGGATAACAGCGCCTGTTCGCTGGCGCCGGTCTCCTCTGCCAGCATTTTAATGCTGTAGCCGTGAAGTTCGGTCTTTTCAAACACCTCGCGCTGCGGCGGCGGCAGTTCAGACAGTGCCTGCCCCAACTCTTCCCACAGCAGCGTTTTGAGATACTCCTCTTCCGGCGTGTGCGGTACGCCGAACAGGGTTTCGGCCAGCTCGTCCTCCGGGAAACCCTCCTCGTCATCGCCCGTAAAATAGCCGGAGAGCGAAACCTCGCGCTTTTTACGCGCCCGGTCGGTCATCTCGTTACGCGCCGCGCGGAACAGCCAGGCGGCGACGTTTTCGACCGGCTGTTCCACTTTCATCAGCTGATACGTCACTTCCTGCAAAATGTCGTCGACATCATCGCGGACGGACGTCCGCCCGCGAATGAAGGCTTTCAGCCGGGCGCGGCAGGCATTGAGCGCCGACATCAGCATGGATCCGCCCGCCTCCCCGGCTTTCATTTCGCTCACTCTGCTTCCGGCGTTTTTGGCGTGGCGTCGTCGCGTTTTTCGTCACGATAACCGTGCCAGCCGCAGTGCCCGCGACCGTGGCGACCGAACCCTTCGCGACGCTGCTGAATAAACGCCTCGCGCTGTTCGGGCGTCATGTTCATCCAGCGCTCGTGCATCCGGCGGTGCGCGCCAAACATTCCAGGGCGGAAACCTAACCCACCAAACAGAATGCGGCTCAGCACCAAAATGCCCAGCGCCTGCCAGAATCCAATGGCCTTAACGCCGAGAATGGCCGGGAGCAAGGCGTTCCACAGAGACATCACCAGCAGGCCGAGCACGATGAAAATCACCGCGCCGATGACTAAGCCCTTGCCCATGCGGTGGCGACCAAATCCGCGCCCGTGACCTCTGCCGTGCATTTCAAAATCTCTCATGGTGTTTACCTCGTTTACAGTAACTGAGTATGGCTTGTGATGAGGTAGACGGATGAGGGAGGGAAATATTGCTGGGGTGAATGAAAAATTTCGCGGGATGATAAGAAACTTACATGCCGTACAAATTGTAGAACCTTGCGAACCAGTGCTAAAAGATGGGGCCTTTTCGATGCACTGCACTCCGCAAGACTCATAAGGGGCTGACAAATTTCAAGCTCTGTTTAAGATGTAAAATACGAAAACTTGATGGCATCTAAATCTTATCAGTCAGTGAGGTCGACGCGAAGTATGTTTTATTTAACATAAAGCAGTAAAAACCTCTGAATTTCTTTACACACAGCCTGCACCATTCTAACTCATATGCATCAGGTCTGAAGTTATTGAATCAACGGAGGATATCAAGAAGATGAGTTGGTATTCGCAGGAAACGAACTGATAGCAGTTTCGAAGTGTTTCAAAAAGGTATACAAAAACTTAGGTCTAAGCTGTTTTAAAGTTTAGAACATCGAACACAAGTAATCCTGCAAAAATACCTCCTTCGTACGAAACATCCTCATATGTACACTCAATGCCACACTCCACCCTCACACTCTGACCTCACAACACTACAGTCCACCACGTGAAAACAAATCATGTCATCACATTAGACATAGGGCACTATCCCAGCCTCGCTGCGCACATCGGTATTAACAAGATGCTGCGCCTTGATTTCTTCCAAAATCTCAGGTTCTATAACTAATATGCAAGAAGCACGGTCAGTCCACTTTTTTTCAAAACACAGTGATTTAGTATCGATCGTATGTTCAATGCTGCAGCAGATAAGGAATGTTATGAGCAATGCAATTGAAGATATCATAATGATATCAAGAAGACTTGATCTAGCCGATGCAAATGAAGCTGAAACACGACTCAAGGTCATCGATAAAATTCTTTTTGATGTTCTAAAATGGGAATTAGACGATGTTACTGTTGAGGAAAGAGTAAGCGAAGATGGGACTACTACATATTCAGATTATGTAGTAAGAACGGCAAGTACAGCATTCATCATAGAAGCAAAAAAGATCGGCGTACCTTTCGCTACTCAGCAATATGACAGAAGATTAAAGCTATCAAATAACGCTCTTATTGGTCCGTTCGGTGAGGCTATAGTTCAAGCAAGGGATTACTGCAGAAAGCTAAGCATACAGTTTGCAGTAGTAACCAATGGTGTACAGTGGATAATTTTCCCGGCTAATAGAACTGACCAAATTGCGTTTAACTCTTCATATGCCAGAGTTTTCAACAGCTTACAAAGTGCACTAAGGGATGATTTCACCGAGTTCTATGATCTTCTATCTCGAAAAGCAGTTATAAACTCAAGTTTAGAATTATATCTTTTAGGCAACATTGAAGATCAGATTGAAGAAAGAAGATTAAAAAATGTCATTAGAAAAAATAATACTTATGATGGACGAAACCCTATCTATCCTTTAATTGAACAAGCTATCACAACAGCTTTTTCTGACTCTATTACCGATATTGAACCTTCTCTTTTCGAAAAATGTTATGTCAATTCACCTGATCGCATGAAATTCGACAGAAGAATTAACATGAATATATCTAAAAGCCAGCACCTTTTTAATACTCAGCCAATAAGGCCGATGCAAAAAAGAGATGCAAATGTTTTCAGAGATGCTTTATCTAAAGCACATAAGAACTCCAACCCTCTAGCAATAGTCATTCTTGGAACTGTTGGCGCAGGAAAGACAACTTTTTTACATTATACAAGAAACATTTCTGCAGCAGCTGTATTTGAAAAGAAAACTGGCAGCCCATATCCTCATTGGATAAGAGTTGATTTTCTTGCTCATACAAATGATGAAACTTCAATAGATTTCATCTACAAAACGATGAAAGAATATATTATTGAAGATCCATACTTTTCTGATTTCAAATTATGTGTAGAGCATGCTTATAAAAAAGAAATCGATGCAATTAAAAAAGGACCTGCTTTCTTAATAGTCAACAATAAAGAGGCAATAGACAAAGTAATTACTGATAAATTACAAGAGGATTATAATAAAACAAAACCTTATATTGACAATTTATTTTCCTATGCAACACAGCACGCACCTGTATTTTTAGTTATTGATAATGTCGACCAATTAGATCAGAAAACTCAATCACAAATATTCACTGATTGCGTAGCATTTTCAAAAAGACTGAAAATAAACTTAGTTATTTCATTAAGAAATTCAACATATGTAGAACATCGAAACTCTGCTGCATTTAATGCTTATGATTTTGACCCTATTTTAATTGAACCACCACAGGTTGAGGCAGTTTTATCTAAAAGATTCTTTTTGGCTAAAAATATGGTTCAAGGTCAAAGCGGAGATTTTGAAGCAGAAAATGGCATGAGGGTACATGTAGGTAATAATGCAGATATAATTTCTCTTGTTCAAAGCTCTGTGTTAGGTACAGAAGTTGGAAGTTTACTTGAAGTACTTGCTGCAGGTGATATTCGTAATGCTTTAAGAATGACACGAGAATTTCTTGAACATGGTTACACTAACGTCGGTAAAGCATGGCAAACCTATAAAAGCACAGGAAATTATGTATTACCCCGGCACGAAGCCCTTAGAGCCATACTTCTAGGGAATCAAGCATTATATGCGGAAGATTATTCCCTTGTAGGTAATCCTTTTGATGCTAGAAAAGGCAAAACCAATTTGCAGTTATTAAGATTATTCATACTCTCTGCGCTTGTTCAATATAGCAGTGAGGCTTCATTCCAATACATCGATGGTTCTGAGATGAAAAAACATTTAAGAAGCGTAGGTATTGGTGACGATATATCAATCGCAGTTTTAAAGGATTTGTGTAGGCTTAGATTTGTAAACACAGCTTCACACGATGAAGCTGCTTTTAGTTCCAGCTTCTATCCAACACGACTGGGTGGATATATTACCAGAGACCTCATCTCAAATTTCATGTTCGTAGAATCTGTAATGGTCGACACATTCATCGCAGATGATGCAAGCTGGGAAGAATTAAAAAGGCTTGAAAGGGCTATAGCTAATAGCTCTAGTGATGTTGTGAATCGTATAAAATTAAGAATTGAGAGGGCAACACTTTTCTTTGATTATATGGTTAAGCTGTATTCTCCATTACAAGAAGAAGCAAACAGGCGCGCTCTGCCAAAAGAATGGCGAGTTAATCCACTGACAGCAGTAAGAAGCACGTTTATAGAGAATTTAAATAAGGCATTAGCTTCGGCAGAAAGAAATTACGGGCGTTAAGAAAAAAGCCATGTTTTCGCGTGGTTCACGCGTAATTTAAATGGAGCAAGTCATATAAAAATTATTCATATGAATGCTAGTAGTAAAAAGTAAGCCTTGTCTGACACTTCTTCCTCGTTACCCCTGCCACAAGAAAGGCCCCCCTAAGGGGGCCTTAATCCATCAATCAAGCCTGCACCGGCAAACTAAAACTCGAAATACTCCGTGAAAGCTGCTGCGCCTGCTCTTCCAGCGAGGCCGCTGCCGCGGCGGACTGCTGCACCAGGGCGGCGTTCTGCTGGGTCACGCCATCCATCTCGGTTACCGCCTGCCCGACCTGGCTAATCCCGCGGCTCTGCTCTTCAGAGGCGACGGAGATCTGCTCCATCAGCGTATTCACTTTGTTCACCGATGAAATAATCGAGTCAATCACCTCACCTGAACGGCTCACCAGCTCCGCGCCGTTTTTCACGCTGGAAACCGACTGGGCAATCAGGCTCTCGATGTCCTTGGCCGCCACCGCGCTTTTCTGCGCCAGGGTGCGTACTTCGCTGGCCACGACCGCAAAGCCTCGTCCCTGCGTGCCGGCGCGTGCGGCTTCAACCGCCGCGTTCAGCGCCAGGATGTTGGTCTGGAAGGCGATGCTGTTAATTACGCTGGTAATGTCTTCGATGCGCTTCGAGTTCGCCGCGATGGTATTCATCGTGTCGATGACTTCGCGGGTTACCGCTTCACCGGTGTGGGCATTTTTCACCGCGTCCTGCACCAGTTTCCCGGCCTGATAGACGTTGTCGGTATTGTTCGCCACCGTCGCGCTCAGCTCTTCCATGCTGGCCGCCGTCTGGGTTAATGCGGAAGCCTGCTGCTCGGTGCGTGAAGCCAGGTCGATATTCCCGGAGGCAATCTCCTGGGCCGCGTGCGTCACGGTATGGCTCGCATCGCGCACCTGGGCGATGGTCGCAAGCAGCGCCTGACGCATCTGCTCCATCGAGCTCATCAGATGATCGATTTCGTTATGTGCGCTCCCCTTCACCGGCACCGGAATGTCCAGCTTGCCTGCCGCAATCTGGCTGCAGTGCTCGCGCGCCAGGTTTACCGGCGCAAAGACAAAGCGCTTCATCAGCAGGCTGACGGCGACAATCACCACCACAAACAGACAGGCGATAGCGGCAATAATGACCAGGCCAGAGATGAAGTTACTGCTCGCATCCTCGTTCAGGGTTTTGGCGTATTTCTGGTGGACGGAAAGCACCTGGTCGAGAACAATCTCGTACTGGCGGTCGAGGCGGGACACTTCCGGGATCAGCGCGTTAAATTTGGCGACGTCGTGCGCCGCGGCGGCATCGATCAGCGGCGCCAGCCCCTGATTGCGGTAGTTTTGCCAGGCATCCTGATAGGCACTCACCAGCGGGGCTTCATCCGTCAGACGCGGCGACGCCATAAAGGCCGCAAAGGCGTGGTCCGCTTTGGTCAGCGCCTCTTTTACTGCGGCAAGCTTTGCAGACTCGTCTGCCGAGTTGCCCGCTTCCACCATCTTTACATACTCCATCACCCGCACGCGCAGCGTACGGCTGTGGTTGATGGGGTCAATAATGGACAGCACAACCTGGATCTCTTTGTTCACGTTATCCAGGGAATTATTACTTTTAATGATGAGGCCAACGCTCGTGACGGTGCTGACAACAAAGAAGAAAAGCAGCGAGAACAGGACAATCAGGGACGACTTTTTCAACGACATAAACCAATACCTCAAGGAAAATTATTCCTTATGGTTATCGGCGCTTCCAAAACTTAAATTAATTAAAGTTATTGATGTATCGAACCGGCCTATACCGCTGGCTTATAGCGTCGCTGCAGGGTGGCATCCAGCTTCCGCTGCAGCGGTTCCGGTGTCTCGCCCTCAATCAATTTGCTAATCAAATCAAAGCAGTGCCACGCCAGCTGGCGGTTATCCTGGCGGATGGTATCCACGGGGATCGTCAGCGAATCGTAGAGATAGTGATCGTCAAAACTGGCTAACCTGATGTCGCTTTGCAACAGGTTATGTTGGCCCATATAGCGCAGCACCCCTTCCAGCAGCCCGCAGGCGGCGGCGAACAGCGCTTTCGGCGGACGCCCCAGACGGGCGCAGAGCTCGGCAAACATCTCGTACCCGGAGCTCGGGTGATAGTTGCCGTGAATGATCCACTCCGGGCGCAGCGCTACGCCAGCGTCGCGAAGCCCTTGTTTGAACCCTTCCAGGCGGTCACGCGTTGGGGACAGGCGGGGCTGCCCGCCGAGGAAATAGAACTCATCGGGATGCAGGCGCGCAATGTCGGCCACCAGTGCCGCCGTCGGGGTAATGGAATCGGTGATGACCAGCGGCAGCGCGCTGTCGTTGATGTGGCGGTCGAAAAGGACAACGGGCAGCTGCTCGCTCAGCTTGTGGTAGTCCGCATCGTTAAGCATGCTGGAGGCCACAATCAGCCCGTCTACCTGGCGCGCCACCATGTTGTTCACCACCACCGTCTCCTGCCCCGGGTTTTCATCGCTACAGGAGATCAGCAGCTGAACGCCCGCCTCGCGGCACAGCGTTTCCAGCTCGTGAGAAAAGACGGCAAAACCGTAGTTGGTGATCTCCGGAACCACCAGACCAATAGTGTGGCTGCGGTTATCGCGCAGCGACCGGGCGTGAATGCTGGGCTGATAGTGGTGCTCTTTCGCGATCGCCAGCACGCGCTCGCGCGTCTCTTCCGCCACGCGAAGCTCTTTGCTGCGCCCGTTCAGTACCAGGCTGGCGGTGGCTTTTGACACACCCGCCAGCTCCGCGATGTCTTTAATGGTGACGCGTTTTGTTTTTCTCACAACGACTTAGATCCGGCTGCCAAAACCCTCATTCTATCATGCAGGCGCGCAGCGACCAGTAGCGTAATGTGATGTCGGACGCACCTTCGAATCGCACCCGTGCCGGATGGTCAGGAAAATAGCGGCTGCTCATCACCCCTTCACCGTGATTGATGAATATTTCAACGCTGGAGCGGTCGCACAGGACGCGTAAATGGCGGACGTCGCCCTGCCAGTAGCGGGTCAGCGTTTCACCGGTTTTCAGACTCGCGCGCTCCAGACGCACGCCCTGCTCATCGACCGTGAGACGCAGCGCGCCGGCAAAATCAACGCTCACGCGCGCGGCGCTCAGCTCAAACTCCAGGCGCGTCGCGTCCAGGTGTGGCGCGGCGCTGGCGTGCCCCTGCCAGCTCTGCTCTGCTTCGCGCAGCGCCGCCAGCTCGCGCACCGGGGTCTGCCAGAGCCTGCCGTCACGGTAGCGTAATTCGCGCGGGCAGGTCATCTGGTGCATCCAGCCGTGCGCCCGCGTGGGCTGAAGCATCTCTTCCCCGTCCGGAACGCCCATCCAGCCGATCAGAATGCGGCGGCCGTCTGCCGCCAGCGTCGTTTGCGGGGCGTAAAACTCAAAGCCCGCGTCCAGCTCGTGCAGTTCACCGTGATCGAATGCGGCACTTGTATAGTCAAACGCCCCACTCATCCAGGTGGCCGGATAGGTGTTAAGGTAGCGATGCGGCTCGCGCGCCAGCCCCTGCGGACAGCAGATCAGGACGTGCGTCCCGTCGAGTGCAAACAGGTCCGGACACTCCCACATGTACCCCGCATCCGTCAGGCCGTTGACGCCGTGACCGGCGATTTCCCCGCAGGACGTCCAGGCGTGCAGATCGGCTGACTTAAACAGCAGCACCTTGCCGCGCTTTTGCAGATCCTGCGCGCCGAGCACCATGTACCACATCCCGTCGTGCTGCCAGACCTTCGGGTCGCGCACGTGTCCGGTATAACCTTCCGGCAGCGCCAGCACCGGCCCCAGCTTCGTAAAGGTCCCGTCCGGCTGTTCCACGGCCAGGCACTGCCAGGCGGTGCGGCTGCCGTCATCGAACTTCACGTTGCCGGTATAGCACAGAGTCAGAACGCCCTCGTTATCCACGGCGCTACCGGAGTAGCAGCCGTTGCGGTCATAGTCTTCATCGGGCAGCAGCGCCATCGGCTCATGCTGCCAGTGCACCAGGTCCGCAGAGCTCCAGTGCCCCCAGCACTTAAACCGATGCTCGCAGCCCAGCGGGTTCCACTGATAAAACAGGTGGTAGCGGCCGGCAAACCAGATAAACCCGTTGGGGTCGTTCATCAGCCCCGTCGCCGGCGCGGGGTGCCATTGCGGATAATGGCTGTCCGCGAGCGCCCGCGGCTGGCCTTGCATAACGGCCTGCAGGATCGCAGGCCAGCGGGAAGGTAACGTCATTATTCAGAGTCCGTTTTATATTTCAGCAGCAGTGAGACGG
Source organism: Enterobacter genomosp. O (assembly GCF_001022965.1). Classification (GTDB taxonomy): domain Bacteria; phylum Pseudomonadota; class Gammaproteobacteria; order Enterobacterales; family Enterobacteriaceae; genus Enterobacter; species Enterobacter cloacae_L. Next base: position 332,212 of record NZ_LECZ01000027.1, on the reverse strand, counting down.
TAAACGCCACGCCGAAGGCAATCACCATGCCGATAATATAGTTGAGCAGCGAGCTGGCCTGCACGATGGCCATGCCCGGAATAGCGGTCAGCCCGACGGCGGTCATGTAGACATGCACCGATACCACCCAGGCCCCGCCCACCGCGCCGCCAATCAGCGCGGCGATAAACGGCTTAACAAAGCGCAGGTTGATACCAAAAATGGCCGCTTCGGTGATGCCCAGCATCGCAGAAAATGCCGACGGCAGCGTAATGGCTTTGATTTTGGCATCTTTGGTTTTGAACCACACCGCCAGGCAGGCGCCGCCCTGCGCCACGTTCGCCATGGCCCAGATAGGCAGCAGGAAGTTAACGCCAATCGACGGATTGCCCAGCAGCCCGGCCTCAATGGCGTGGAAGCTGTGGTGAATACCGGTGATCACAATCACCGAGTAAAGTCCGCCAAACAGCAGTCCCGCGAGCCAGCCCGCGTGGGCGATAAGGGTGCTGAGGATAAAGGAGATACCATCCCCCAGGGCGCGCCCCGCCGGGCCGATAATCAGCAAGGCGATAAACCCGGAGATCACGACGGTGAGGAACGGCGTCAGGATCAGGTCTAAGGCGTCCGGAATCACGCGGCGCAGGTTTTTCTCCACGATGCTCATAAACCAGACGGCCAGCAGCACCGGGAACACCGTGCCCTGATAGCCAATCATCGCCACCTCAAGGCCGAAGAAGTTCATGGTGTGGAAACCCGACGCCACGCCCCAGGCGTTGGTCAGCGCCGGGTGGGTCAGAATGCCGCCCAGCGTCGCGCCGAGATACGGGTTACCGCCAAACTCGCGCGCGGCGGTAAAGCCGATCAGAATTGGCAGAATGATAAACGCCGCGGAGCTGCACATGTCCAGCATGATGTAGATAGCGTTATCCGCATTGACCCAGCCGTAGGTTTTCACCATGCCGAGCAGGCCCATCAGCAGACCGGACGCCACAATCGCGGGAATGATCGGCACAAAGATGTTGGAGAGCAGACGGGCAATGCGCTGGAACGGGTTCAGCTTGCGCGCCGCCAGGTCCGCGGCCTCAGATTTACTGGACTCGCTAATCCCCGCCGCCTGAATAAACGCGGCATAAACCTTATTGACCACGCCCGTACCAAAAATCACCTGCATCTGCCCGGCGTTGCGGAAACAGCCTTTTACGCCGTCAATCTTGCCGATAGCCTGCTGGTCGGCCAGCGCGTCATCGACCAGCACCAGACGCAGACGCGTCGCGCAGTGCGCCGCGCTGGCGATGTTCTCTTTGCCACCGAGCAGCGGAATAAGCGCGCGGGCGATATTATCAAAATCCATAGTTACCTCTGCCTGACTTCATTTTTTATGATGTTTAAACCGCTCCCGCCGGGCGGGAGCGGGATGGGTTAAAACCAGGTTTCCATCTGGATCCCAAAGTTCCATTCCCCGCCGGCGTTGAAGCCGCTGCTGCCAAAGGCATCATCGCTGGCGTAATTATCCAGTTTGCTGCTCCAGTCCATCCAGGTGGCAAAGAGGCGCAGCTCGGGACGGCTAAAGAAGTCGCCGATCTTGCTCGCTTTGAGCGTGGGAGCAAAGGTCAGCTTGTAGAAACTGCCGCTGACGGCGTTCCGGTCCTTATAGCCTTCCGGATTTAAATCCATGTACTGATAGCTACCCTCAAACGCCAGCGCGAAATTCTGGGTGACCTCTTTAATCAGGCGGGTGTTGAGCGTGACCCACTCATAGCTATCGCCCTTGACGTAGCGATCTTTACTGCTTTGCGCCAGGACGGCGGGCGCAACGCTCCAGCCACCGCCAATTGGCGTGACACCGTAACTTGCAAAGCGCCAGGTATCCGCTTCAGACAGCAGCGCGCCGTCGGAGCCGATGCTTTTGACCTCTGCCCCCAGCCCGTGACCATACAGCAGCGCCGTTTTAGCGGACCCTTCCCCCAGGCCGTAGAAGCTCTCATTATGCAGGCCTACCAGCGCATGAACGCCGGTATTGGCGGCATCCGTTTTAATGAGATCGCCGTTGGCGTCTTTGCGGTCGTCGTTATCTTTCGCCCGCAGGCCGCTCACCATCAGCTGGAACGGGCCGGCGAAGTGGTTCATGGTGAGGATATAGTTCTGAACGTTATTGTCGGTCTGCTCCACGCTGCCGAAGTTGCGGCCATAAAGGGAGAAGTTGCTGCGCAGCGAATCGTTCCATTTCACGTCGTAGACGCCGCCGCCGGTACCGGCCAGGAACACCACGTCGGAGTCTAACCAGTGAATGTCAAAGTTGTCGCGGTCAAAGCGCTTACCCGCCCAGAAGGTGCTGCCCTTCAGCGCGCCGGTAAAATCAGGCAGGTTGCCGAGCTCCGCGAAGGCCTGACGAATATTGAGATCGCTGGTGTCGGCTGACCAGTCGTTATAGGTTCTCTGACCGTCGGCCAGCATCGCTTTGAAGCGCGTGGTCGCCCCGTTGTCCAGAGTTTGCTTGTGCTCCAGGTTCAGCTCAACGTAGGTATCAGCTTCGTTACCCAGACGCCCTACTGCGCCACCGGTTTCGCCGGCTGGCGTCAGGTAAGGACCGCTTTTGCTGCTGGAGGCCGCGTCATTCATCAGCAGGCCAGAGCGGGCGTAGCCGTGGAACTCAAACCCGCTGCTTTGATCCGCTTTCTTCTCCAGCGCGGTGGTGCGCTGCGCCACCTCCTGGGTTGTCGTTTGCGCCTGCTGCTGAGCGGCAACCAGCTGCTGCGTTTTTTGTTCAGCCGCCGTGGCGCGCTTCTCAGCCACCTGCGCACGCGTTTCTGCGTCCTGCAGGCGCTGCTCCATCGCGGCAAGACGCGCTTCAATAGTGGACATATCCGTCTGGGCAAAAACAGAGGTACTACCGGCCAGCATGCCTATCATCATGGCAAGTCTGCGTTTTTTATACATTTTGTCGCATCCCTAAAAGAAGTCATTAAACGTGCTAAATTGCTAAACCGGTTTAGGTTGCTGATACTAAACCGGTGATTTTTGGATCGGCAATCTTTTTTGCTAAACCGATTTAGTAAGTGTGATCGAGGCGACAATTCAGGCCGCCGGATGGCGGCCAGTGAAGGGAGGAATTACAGATCGTGCTGCCAGGGTAATGCGGTCATTGCCCCTTTGGCGGTAGTGGCTAACGCGCCACAGCGCTGGGCTAAGGCGATAACCGGCGTTAAATCCTGACCAGCGGCCAGGCCGTAGAGCAGGCCCGCCACGAAGGCATCTCCCGCGCCGGTCGTATCGACGCACTGAACGGGGGTTGCCGGATAGTGTTTTACGGTGCCCTCATGCCAGGCGATAACGCCCTCCTTGCCCTGGGTGACCAGCACCAGACGCGCCGGGCAGCGCTGCATCAGCGCCTCCAGGCCGGCGGTCACCTGCTCATTTTCGGTTAAAAACGCCAGCTCTTCGACGGAGAGTTTCACCACGTCGGCGCTTTGCAGGGCCTGCTCCAGGCTGTGGCGCAGCGCGTTCTCGTCCGGCCAGAGATCCGGGCGAATGTTGGGGTCGAAGCTGACGTAGCCGCCCGCCTTCCGAATGGCCTCCATCGCCTGAAATGTCGCCAAGCGGCTCGGCTCAGCGCTTAACGCGATGGAACAGACGTGCAGCCACTCCCCGGCGCTGAACGACGGCAGGTCGTCGGGTTCCAGAAACAGATCGGCGCTCGGGCGCACCATGAACGTAAACGAGCGCTCGCCGTGGTCGTCGAGATCGACCACCACCGTCGAGGTGCGGTGCGCCGGGTCAAGGCGCATCTGCTGCACGTCGACCTGTTCATCCGCTAACGTCTTATACATAAAACGTCCGAAGGGATCGTCGCCAACCCTGCCGATAAAAGCGCTCTGGCCGCCCAGCCGGGCAATACCCACAGCAACGTTTGCCGGTGCCCCACCGGGACACTGCAGCAATCTGCCTTCTCCATCGGGCAGCAGATCCACCACCGCATCGCCCAGTACCCAGATTTTCTTCATGTTATCCTCGCAGCTAAACCATGTTAAACCGTTTTAGCTATTTAAGCACAGGCAGGGCAAAGGGGAAATAACGGGGAAGGAAAAATGACTTAGCGCACCAGATGCGGCCAGTAAATATCACCGACGCCGTCAAGCTGCGGGCGGGCGAACAGAAAGCCCTGGAAGCGGCGGATACCGGCAGATTCCAGCCAGCACCACTCCTCTATTTTCTCAATGCCTTCGGCCACCAGGGTAATTTCGAGGTCGGAGCAACAGCTGATGATGGAGCGCACAATCGCCTGCTTCACGCCGCTGAGGTGGATATCGCTGACAATTTCCCGGTCGATTTTAATTTTGTCCGGCTGAAAGCGAGTCAGCAGAGAAAGACCGGCATAGCCGGAACCAAAATCATCGATCGCCAGGCCAACGCCCTCGCCGCGAAGCTGCTTGATGGCGCTATTAAACTGGTTGAAGCCGGAGATCATCTCGTTTTCGGTGACTTCAATCACCACCTGCTCCGGCTGCAGCCCATGTTTTTTTATCTCGCTGACGAGGAACTCCACGGCATTGGGGACGTTCACCAGCGACATGGGCAGCAGGTTGACCGCAATTTTATGGCTGCCAATGCCGAGCTTTTCGGCCAGCGCAAAGGCATACGCTTTCGTCTGGAGGTCGACTTCGTAGATTTTATCCGGGTCGAGGGTGCTGAAGAAATGCTCCGGGCTGCCGCCGTCGTTGCCGCGGATGAGGGCCTCGAGGGAGCTGATCTTCCCTTCCGAGGGCTCGACAATGGGCTGAAGCGCAAACTGACAGGGCTGACCGGCAATCAGGCCCAGGCTCTCGCCAAAGGGTAACGCTTCGGGTGAAAGCGTCCATTTTTCAGGAACGTAGCGTGCTCCTGACGGAGACGGACGCTTACCCATAATAAACGTCTGAATGAATTTGAACACCCGATCGTCGGAGGTCAGATAGCTGTCCAGCTTGCTGTAGTGCAGAACCGACTGCAGCACCTCTTTCGGCGACTGCGTTTGCAGATCGAACAGCAGCATACCGACGTTTTCGAAGCGCCTGCGCGGGCCGTAGTCCCGCAGCAGTTCAACCACCCCACTGTGCCGCTTGTCATCACGGATGGTATGGAACAGGCTGACGACGCTCTCTTCCGATCCTTCAAGGATTTGCAGGATGTCGCTCCCTTTAGAAAGGAGTACACCGGTTATATTCAGCTTTGCGTTGCGGCCCCTGGCGCGCTCCACCAGCTCCCGCAGTTCCGTGGACGGCTGGGATAAATTCAACTGGCTTCGGTAGATCAGAGTAGTCAGCACAAAAATGGGTTCCGATGAGAAAGAGCGGTGCCTTGAAGCTACTATTTAACATACTTAATCAATGCGACCTAACATATTCACGCCACAAGGGAACGTTACTTTTCCCCATCCCCGATCCGACTGTCGATCCTCTCCTGCATATAGCCGTAGAACGGGTTCGAGGTAACCCGCATAAGCGCCTCTTTGCCAACGCTCAGCACGGACGTCTCCCCCCACAGCGCAATCGTCCCGAGACTGATGCCGTAGCGGTTTTTCACGCCTGGCTCGCGGCCATAGAGATCGTCATCCGGCGGGAACGGCACGGCAACGTGCGACAGCGAATAGACATCCTGCGGCCAGGACTGCGCAAGCGGCACGACCGTTTCGCGAGTGCTGCCTGCCGGCGTTGTTTTCGCGACCGCCGAGAAACTGCGTTCGTCCGCATTGGTGACAACCGTGACACTGTAACGCCTCTGCGCCACCGGCAGCAGCGCCGAGGTTGCCGTCCATGACGACGGCTTGAACAGCGGGCGGAAGCTCGCCGCCTGGTTGATGTCAAACACCACCAGCTCGCTGCCGTTTGCCGGAAGCTGGTCAAACAGACCGGTCACCACCGCGCGGGTGCTGACCGTGGAATCCATCACCGACTGGAACGCCAGCACCGGCGGAAGCTGCCCCAGCCGCTGCTCTCGCGCCGCGCGGCCAATCTGCTCCTGCAGGGCTTTCGTCAGCAGCCAAGACTGGCGGGCGGCGTTCACCGGGAAAGAATTGTATTTATACGGGTTATATTCCGGCGCGATATTCAGCCACGCCGCTTTGGCAAATGCCGGCAGCAGCGCTGGTAGTCCGGCGAAACCGGCGAACCGCGCAAAGGCCGTCACGCCGATCATCGGGGAGAGCAGGATGACCTGCTGCGGTTTACGCAGCGCAGGCGCGTCCAGCGCATCGAGAGCATATTTCATCGCCAGCGCGCCGCCGTTGGAGTAGCCCACCAGATGCAGCGGCACATTCTCCCCCGCCAGACGCGTGGCTTCCCGCACGGCAAGGCGCGTTGCCGCCTGCCACATCTCCCAGTCAACGCCGGTCAGCGCGCCGGGCGCGGTGCCGTGTCCGGGCAGGCGCGGGACGACGGCCACAAAGCCGTGCTGTTGGTAGTTCAGGGCAAGACGCCTGACGCTGTAAGGCGAGTCCGTCAAACCGTGCAGCAGCACTACCGCGCCGCGCGGCTTTCCGGCAGGCATCAGCACAAATGAGCGGTTGGCATCGGGTGAAAACTGGCCGGGCCACACCAGGCTCTGGCGATAATAGCGGTTTAGCGGCGTGCGTTCTTCACGCTCAGTTTTCGCCGTCACCGCCTTATCCAGATCGGCAAAAATGGCGTTTTCCCGGGCGATATACCCGGCAAAATCGGCTTTGTCCAGCTCGCGCACGGACATCTCATCGGCCCGCCAGGTATGCCACAGGTGCAGTTCCGGCCCCTGCTGCGAGAGATAGACCCGCACCGCCAGCAGGACGATCAGCACGATCCCCACGACTATCGCCATTTTCTTTGCAAGCGCCATCAGGCGCACGCTGACTCGCCAGGGCAAATTCGCCATGCCGGGATCCTTTTTATATTCACTTTGCCTCTATCTTATCAAAAATGTGAACACGCTGACGTATTCATCAAATTCATACCTGCCGCTTCAGCCAGTGCACCAAAAGTGAACTACGCTGCACAAATGTTGATCATTGGTTAAGCAAATATTGCATGAAGTTTACGGCGCAGCGGGTTTTCACCCTCCTGTGAACATGGCACGCGTCATGCATTGTTAACCTGGTAACACGAATCCGGCCATTGACAGCCTGTTAACAGCGAGGCGGTATGACGACGAAACCCGAGATGTTGAGCCGTATCGAAGCGACCTTCAGCCAGCTCACGCCCAGCGAAAAGCGGGTTGCGAGCTGGCTGCTGGCGCACGCCGCGCAAATCCCGTTTGAAACGGCGGAGAGCGTGGGTCTGGCGAGCGGGACCAGCGGGATCACCGTCGGACGCTTTCTGCGCAAGCTGGGGTATCGCAACCTGGAGGATGCCAAAAAAAGCCTGCGCGACCCGTATCAGCCCTGGGGCATGAACGAGCGGCTGGACTCCTGGCAGCAGCAGCGCCCCCTGCCCAACCGCCTTCAGCACGCTCTGTCGCTGGAGGTGGACGCCATCACGCAGGTGTATCAGCTGGCGCAAACGGACGCCTTCCGTCAGGTGGTGCACAACCTGGCCCACGCGGACGCGGTGTTTGTGCTGGGGATCCAGTCAACGCGCGGGATTGCCAACGCCTTCTTCAGCCACCTCGAGTACCTCCGCCCGCGCGTGAGCTATTCAGAGGGAGCATCCGGGAGCTGGGTTGAGTCCCTGAACTCTGGTTTTTCGCATCCCTACGTCGTGCTGACCGATACCCGCACCTACTCCGCAATGGCGCGCCAGTACTGCCGCGTCGCGAGCGAGAAAGGCATTCCGCTGGCCCTGATCACCGACATCTGGTGCCCGTGGGCGCGGGATTACCCGCTGGATTTACTGCAGGTGAAAACCGATACCGGTCATTTCTGGGATTCACTTGCCCCCGTGAGCTGTCTGTTCAACCTGCTGCTGTCGGGCGTGGTGGAAGCGCTGGGTGACGCGCTTCCGGCGCGCCTGGCGGTCAACCGACAATTACAACAAGAGTTTGGACAATTCGAACGCTAAAGGAGCGGAGCTATGCCCGAAGAGAGTGAACTGATCGATGTGGCGAAGACCTTTCCCACGCTGCATATCGATCTGAAGTACGCCACCGTCGACAACATCACCGGCCGCCCGATCTACCAGGAGGCGCTGTGCCTGCTGCATACCGACGCCGCCACCGCGCTGGCAAAAGCCATCAGCATTGCCGCGCTGGCCGGGCTGAAGCTGGTTGTCTACGACGCCTATCGTCCGCAGCAGGCGCAGGCCCAGCTGTGGGATGCCTGCCCGAACCCGGAATATGTGGTCGATGTGGCGATTGGCTCCAACCACAGCCGCGGCACGGCAATCGACGTCACGCTAATGGACGAAGATAACGTCGTGCTGGATATGGGGGCCGGTTTTGACGAAATGCACGACCGCTCGCATCCGTATCACCCCTCCGTGCCGCCGCACGCCCAGCGCAACCGTCTGCTGCTGAACGCCATCATGTTCGGCGGCGGTTTTGTCGGGATCGCCAGCGAATGGTGGCACTTCGAACTGCCGAACGCCGCTAGCTATCCGCTGCTTGATGACCGTTTTGCCTGTTTTCCACTGACGCACACCCCTCTTTGAACCTGGAGCACTGCCATGAAAACATCGCTTCTCTCGACCGTAATTGCCGCCGCGCTGGTCCTGAGCGCCCCGCTGGCGCTGGCTGCCGTCCCGAAAGACATGCTGGCGATCGGTAAAGCCGCCGACCCGCAAACGCTCGATCCGGCCATCACCATCGATAACAACGACTGGACCGTTACCTATCCGTCCTATCAGCGCCTGGTCAAATACAAGCCGGGCTCGACCGAGGTGGAAGGCGATCTGTCGACGGGCTGGAAGGCGTCCGACGACCAGAAGGAGTGGACCTTTACCCTTGCGGATAACGCGAAATTCTCCGACGGCACGCCGGTCACCGCAGAAGCGGTAAAACTCTCCTTTGAACGCCTGCTCAAGCTCAGCCAGGGGCCGTCCGAAGCTTTCCCGAAAGACCTGAAAGTTGACGCCGTTGATGACCACACGGTGAAATTCACCCTCAGCCAGCCGTTCGCGCCCTTCCTGTACACCCTGGCGAACGACGGGGCCTCCATCATTAACCCGGCGGTGCTGAAGGCCAATGCCGCGGACGACGCGCGCGGGTATCTGGCGCAAAACACCGCCGGTTCCGGGCCGTTTATGCTGAAAAGCTGGCAGAAAGGCCAGCAGCTGATCCTGGTGCCGAACCCCCACTGGCCGGGCGAGAAGCCGCACTTTAAGCGCGTCTCGGTGAAAATTATCGGTGAAAGCGCCTCCCGCCGGCTGCAGCTTTCCCGCGGCGACCTGGACATTGCCGACTCCCTGCCGGTCGATCAGCTCGCGGCCCTGAAGCAGGAAGGAAAAGTCGCCGTCGCGGAATACCCCTCGCTGCGCGTGACTTACCTCTACCTCAATAACAGCAAAGCCCCGCTCAACCAGGTGGATTTACGCCGGACCGTCTCCTGGGCGACGGACTACCAGGGCATGGTGAAGGGCATTCTGAGCGGCAACGGCAAGCAGATGCGCGGCCCGATCCCGGAAGGCATGTGGGGCTTTGACGCCACGGCCATGCAGTACAGCTTTGACGAGGCCAAAGCCAAAGCGGCCCTGGAGAAGGTAAAAGACAAGCCCGCCAGCCTGACCTTCCTCTACTCGGACAACGATCCGAACTGGGAGCCTATCGCCCTCTCAACCCAGGCCAGCCTTGGCAAGATCGGCATTACCGTCAAGCTGGAGAAGCTGGCGAACGCCACCATGCGCGACCGCGTCGGCAAAGGCGATTACGACATCGCCATCGGCAACTGGAGCCCGGATTTTGCCGACCCGTATATGTTCATGAACTACTGGTTTGAATCAGACAAAAAAGGGCTGCCGGGCAACCGTTCGTTCTATGAGAACAAAGAGGTCGACTCGCTGCTGCAGGCCGCGCTGAAAACCACGGACCAGGCAGAGCGCACTAAAGATTACCAGCAGGCGCAAAAGGTGGTGATTGACGAGGCGGCCTACGTTTATCTGTTCCAGAAGAACTACCAGCTGGCGATGAACAAAGAGGTCAAAGGCTTCACCTTTAATCCGATGCTCGAGCAGGTGTTTAACATCGCCACCATGAGCAAATAACGGTTCTTGCCGGGGGAAAGTGTATGACGTTCTGGAGCATCGTGCGCCAGCGCTGCTGGGGGTTACTCCTGGTGGTGGCCGGTGTCTGTATCATCACCTTTATTATTTCGCACCTGATCCCCGGCGATCCGGCCCGTCTGCTGGCCGGTGACCGCGCCAGCGACGAAATCGTGCAGAACATCCGCCAGCAGCTGGGGCTGGATCGGCCGCTGTATATTCAGTTTGGCCGCTACGTGGACGCCCTGGCCCACGGTGATTTGGGCACGTCCATCCGCACCGGACGCCCGGTAGCGGAAGATCTGAAGGCCTTTTTCCCCGCCACGCTGGAGCTGGCCTTTTGCTCCCTGCTGCTGGCGCTGGTCATCGGCGTGCCGCTGGGGATTTTGTCGGCGGTATACCGCAACCGCTGGCTGGATCACCTGGTGCGGCTGATGGCGATGACCGGCATCTCCACCCCCGCCTTCTGGCTGGGCCTGGGCGTCATCGTGTTGTTTTACGGGCATCTGCAGCTTCTGCCCGGCGGCGGCAGGCTGGACGACTGGCTCGACCCGCCGACGCACGTCACCGGCTTTTATCTGCTGGATGCGCTGCTGGAGGGCAACGGCGAGGTCTTTTTCAATGCGCTTCAGCACCTGATTTTACCCTCGCTGACGCTGGCGTTTGTGCATCTGGGCATCGTGGCGCGTCAGGTTCGCTCTGCCATGCTCGAACAGCTTAGCGAGGACTACATCCGCACGGCCCGCGCCAGCGGCCTGCCCGGCTGGTACATCGTCCTGCGGTACGCCCTGCCGAATGCGATGATCCCGTCGATTACCGTGCTCGGGCTGGCGCTGGGCGATCTGCTTTACGGCGCCGTGCTGACCGAAACCGTCTTTGCCTGGCCGGGCATGGGCGCGTGGGTGGTGACGTCCATTCAGGCGCTCGATTTCCCCGCCGTGATGGGCTTTGCCGTCGTTGTTTCGCTGGCCTACGTGCTGGTTAATCTGGTGGTCGATCTGCTTTACTTGTGGATTGACCCGCGAATCGGGCGCGGAGGTGCCGAATGATGTTAACTCAGGAAACGCCCGTCCCGGTTAAAACCGCCAGACAACGCATCAACTGGGCAAAGCTGTTCTGGATGCTGCGTCAAAGCCCGCTCACCATCGTCGGCGGCGTCATTATGATGGTGATGCTGTTCCTGATGGTGGCCTCACCTTGGATCGTACCGCATGACCCGAACGCGCTGGATTTGACCGCCCGCCTGCAGGCGCCGTCCGCGCAGCACTGGTTTGGCACCGATGAGGTGGGACGCGACCTGTTCAGCCGCGTGCTGGCGGGCAGCCAGCAGTCGATTACCGCCGGGCTGGCGGTGGTGGTGATTGCGGGCGGCATCGGCTCGCTGCTGGGCTGTTTGTCCGGCGTGCTGGGGGGGCGCGGCGACGCCATCATCATGCGGGTGATGGACATAATGCTCTCTATTCCCTCCCTGGTGCTGACCATGGCGCTGGCCGCCGCGCTTGGGCCGAGCCTGTTTAACGCCATGCTGGCGATTGCGATTGTCCGCATTCCGTTCTACGTCCGCCTGGCGCGGGGACAAACCCTGGTGGTGCGCCAGTTTACCTACGTTCAGGCCGCCCGCACGTTCGGCGCGTCCCGCTGGCATTTGATCAGATGGCATATCCTGCGCAACGCCCTGCCGCCGCTGATTGTGCAGGCTTCGCTGGACATCGGCAGCGCCATACTGATGGCCGCCACGCTCGGGTTTATTGGCCTGGGCGCGCAGCAGCCCACCGCCGAGTGGGGCGCGATGGTGGCCGTTGGCCGTAACTACGTTCTGGACCAGTGGTGGTACTGCGCGTTTCCCGGTGCGGCGATTTTGATTACCGCCGTGGGCTTTAACCTGTTTGGCGATGGCATCCGCGATCTGCTGGACCCGAAATCGGGAGGAAAACAGTGATGACCGAAACGGTATTACGCATAGAAGACCTGCACCTGAGCTTCCCGATTTTTCGCGGCGAGGTCCACGCGCTGAACCACGTTTCGCTGGAGATCGACAGGGGCGAAATCGTCGGCGTGGTGGGCGAGTCGGGATCGGGCAAGTCCGTGACCGCCATGCTCGCCATGCGTTTGCTGCCGGAAGGGAGCTACCGCATTCATCATGGTCAGGTGACATTACTCGGCGAAAACGTCCTGACGGCGTCCGAGAAACAGCTTCGCCAGTGGCGCGGTGCCAGAGTGGCGATGATTTTTCAGGAGCCCATGACCGCCCTCAACCCGACGCGGCGGATCGGCAAACAGATGATGGAGGTGATCCGCCAGCATCAGCCGCTGTCGCGACGTGAGGCGCAGCAAAAGGCGATAACCCTGCTGGAAGAGATGCAAATCCCGGACGCGAAGGCGGTGATGGAACGCTATCCGTTCGAACTCTCCGGCGGCATGCGCCAGCGGGTGATGATCGCCCTTGCCTTCTCCTGCGAGCCGGAGCTGATCGTCGCCGACGAACCGACCACCGCGCTGGACGTCACCGTCCAGCTGCAGGTGCTGCGGCTGCTGAAGCACAAGGCGCGGGCCAGCGGCACCTCGGTGCTGTTTATCAGCCACGATATGGCCGTGGTGTCGCAGCTCTGCGACAGAATGTACGTGATGTATGCCGGTAGCGTGATAGAAAGCGGTGACACGCAAACGCTGATCCACCGCCCCGTGCATCCCTACTCCATTGGCCTGCTGCAGTGCGCACCGGAAAACGGCGAGCCGCGCGCCCTGCTTCCCGCCATCCCCGGCACGGTGCCCAACCTCAGCCAGCTTCCGCAGGGATGCGCTTTTCGCGATCGCTGTTTTGCCGCCGGGGCGAAATGCAGCGAAACGCCGCGCCTGCAGCCCAACGGCGCAGAGGGCCAACAGGCCGCCTGCTGGTATCCACAACGGGAGAAACACCATGTCTGACGTACTGCTGGAACTGGATAGCGTGCACGTGAACTTTGCGGCGCGCAAAAACTGGCTGGGGCGCGTAACGGAACAGGTCCACGCCCTCAACGGGCTCGACCTGGAGATCCGTCGGGGAGAAACGCTCGGCATCGTCGGGGAATCCGGCTGCGGGAAAAGCACGCTGGCCCAGCTGCTGATGGGCATGCTTAAGCCCAGCACCGGCGCATGCCAGCGGGCGCACCACGCGGGCGGCATGCAGATGGTGTTTCAGGACCCGCTCTCCTCGCTCGACCCGCGACTGCCGGTCTGGCGCATTATCACCGAGCCGGTGTGGGTACAAAAGCGCAGCCGCGAGCGCGAACGCCGCCAGCTGGCTGAAAACCTGGCGCAGCAGGTCGGCATTCGCCCGGAATATCTCGACCGGCTTCCGCACGCCTTTTCCGGCGGGCAGCGCCAGCGCATCGCCATCGCCCGGGCGCTCTCGTCCGACCCCGATATTATCGTGCTCGACGAACCCACCAGCGCGCTGGATATCTCCGTGCAGGCGCAAATCCTCAACCTGCTGGTGACGCTGCAGCAGCAGCGTAATCTGACCTACGTGTTAATCTCGCATAACGTCTCGGTGGTCAGGCACATGAGCGACCGCGTGGCGGTGATGTACCTCGGGCAAATTGTCGAGCTGGGCAGCGCCGCGCAGGTTCTGGGAGAACCGCGCCATCCCTACACCCGCCTGTTGCTCGACTCAGTACCTCGAACCGGTGAACCGCTGGATGAAAACCTGGCCTTGCGCAAAACGGAGCTTCCCGGCAACCGCCGCCTGCCCGAAGGCTGTTTTTTCCGCGACCGTTGCCCGATGGCAGCGCTGGGGTGTGAACGTCCCCAGCCGTTACAGCCCTCTCGCGAGGGCCGTGACGTTCGCTGCTGGCGCAGTCTGGATTAGATTTGCGCCATCCCGCCGTCTACAAACAGCTCGATGGCGTTAATAAAGCTGGCCGCGTCGGAGGCCAGAAACGCCACCGCTTTACCCACTTCACCCGGCGCGCCTAAACGCCCAAGCGGTACCTGAGCGGCCAGCGCGTCGTACAGCCCCTGACGATGTTCTTCCGGCACCAGATCGCCAAGCCCCGGGGTTTTGATCGGGCCCGGGCTCACCACGTTGACGCGGATCCCGCGGCCCTGCAGATCCAGCGCCCAGGAGCGGGCAAAGTTGCGCACGGCGGCCTTGCTGGCGCTGTAGACGCTAAAGTTTGCCGTCCCCTTAACGGAGACCGTCGAGCCGGTCAGAATAATCGACGACCCGGCGGAGAGCAGCGGCAGCGCCTTCTGCACCGTAAACAGCACCCCGCGGACGTTGGTGCCGAAAATACGGTCAAACTGCTCTTCGGTGATGGCGCCCAGCGGCAGCATATCGCCGCCACCCGCATTGGCGAACAGGATATCAAGGCGGCCTTCTTCTTTTGCTATCCGGGCATAGACCTCGTCCAGATCGGCAAGCTTAGAGACGTCCGCGCGAATGCCCACTGCGTTAGAAGCAATCTCTGCTACCGCCGCGTCCAGCTCGGCCTGGCGTCGGCCGGTGATGTACACCTTCGCGCCCTGTGCCGCCAGCTCCTGCGCCGTGGCAAGACCAATACCGGTGCTGCCGCCGGTGACCAGTGCAATTTTTCCTGAGAGAGTCGTGTTCATGTCATTTACCTTTTGTTGGGTTTGCGTTGCGCGCTTTCGCTCGCGTTGAACAGACTTTAGCCCTTGCGGCATTAGTGAAAAATGGGCAAAAATGAAAATGACTATTCACCCACAGAAATAATCAGAGGTCATCATGGACCAGCTCATGGCGATGCGCGCCTTCACGCGGGTGGTGGAAACCGGCAGCTTTACCCGCGCGGCGGACTCGCTGAACATGCCCATCGCCACGCTGAGCAAGCTGGTAAAATCGCTTGAGGCGCATCTGGAGATACGCCTTCTGCACCGCACCACTCGACGGGTTGTCGCGACGCCGGAAGGGGCGGATTACTATGAAAAAGCGCTCAGGGTCCTGATAGATATCGAAGATATCGACACCTCGTTTCGCGTTTCCCGCGCGACGCCAAAAGGGCATTTGCGGGTTGACGTGGGCGGCTCCACCGCCCGGGACGTGCTCATCCCCCTGCTGCCGGATTTCATGCAGCGCTATCCGGATATCCGCATCGACCTTGGGGTGGCCGATCGTCCGGTGGACCTGATCGGCGGTAACGTAGACTGCGTGATCCGCGGCGGCCCGCTAGACGACTCGACCCTCATCGCCCGCCATATTGGCAACGCTGAAATGGTCACCTGTGCGACGCCAGGCTACCTGAAAAATCACGGCGTTCCGGCCTATCCGCAGGAGCTGTGCAACGGCCACAAGCTCATTAGCTACCTCTCGCCCGTCACCGGGCGGCCATTTCCGTTTCGCTTCAGAGAGAACGGCGAGACGCTGGAAATCAACATTCCGCATTATCTCGGCATAAATGAAAGTAATGCCCACCTGGCGGCGGCCGCGGCGGGGCTGGGGATTGTGCAGACCTTCGAGTATTCGGCTAACGCATATTTACAGGCAGGTACTCTGACGGCGATTCTGGGCAACTGGCGCCCTGCCGCCTATCCGTTTCACGTGGTATACCCGCAAAACCGGCATTTAACGCACCGTCTTAAGGTATTTATTGCGTGGCTGGCGGAGGTGTTCCCCGCCGCGCTGAAGGGATAGCCGGGCGCGAACCCGGCTGAGGCTTAGTTAAGCTTATAGTCCAGCGTAATTTCGGCTTTCAGGAGCTGCGAAACCGGGCAGCCCGCTTTTGCTTTCTGAATAATGCCATCGAACTGCTGCGGGGCGATGCCCGGAACGGTCACCTTACTGTTCAGGGCCACCTTCGTGATGGCAAAGCCGCCGTCGGTTTTATCCAGAGAGACGTCCGCGGTGGTGTCAATGGAATCGGCGGTATAGCCCGCTTCGCCGAGCATCAGCGACAGCGCCATCGAGAAACAGGCCGCGTGTGCCGCGCCAATCAGCTCTTCGGGGTTGGTCCCCTTTTCACCCTCGAAGCGGGTATTAAAACCATAAGGCTGCTGATTAAGAACGCCGCTCTCGGTGGAAACAGTTCCCTTCCCGCGCTTAATGTCGCCAGACCAGTGTGCCGAACCGTGCTTATGAATAGTCATTCTTGCTCTCCTTTTGGCTTACAAAGGGTTAAGTATAGACTACGCATTTGCCCCACCCCGGAACACAGACAATTCCGGGACTGACACCTGCTGTACCGACAAAAAAGGATAAACCTATGGCGCTAAAAATCAGGATGGCCGTTGCGGTAACCACGCTGGCTTTATCGTTGTCTTCGCTGGCGAAAACGCCGGAGAACTTTATCTATACCAGCTCCGGCGATCTCGACGCCGCGTTTCCGCTCGTTGCGCGAAGCGACATCGGCGGCGTGCAGATCGTCTACAACTGGCGCGCGCTTGAGCCAGAGAAGGATCGCTACGACTTCTCGCGCATTGAACGGGACCTGGCGCGTCTTAAGGCTGCCAGGAAAAAGCTCTTCATCCAGGTTCAGGATCGTTTCTTCGAGCCGGACGCCCGCTACGTGCCGGATTATCTGATGCATGATAAGCAATACGGTGGCGGAATTGCACCGCAGTTCGATAACCCCGGCGAAGGCAAGCCCGTCGGTTCAGGATGGGTGGCGCGTCAGTGGGACCCCGCCGTGCGCCAGCGCTACCAGGCGCTGCTGGCGGCCCTTGCGAAACGCTTTGACGGCGAGGTGTATGGGGTAAACCTGCCTGAAACCGCCATCGATCTCGACGAAAAAAATCCGCCCGCCGGGTTTACCTGCGACGGCTATTTTGCGGGAGAAATGGAAAACCTGGCCTTTGCGCGGAAGGCTTTCCAGAAATCACACGTGGTGCAATACGTGAACTTCTGGCCGTGCGAATGGGATAATGACCACAACTACATGGGGCGTCTTTTTGCCTGGGCCAGCGCCAACAAAGTAGGCCTGGGTGGGCCGGACATTGTTCCCAACCGCAAGGCACACATGAAGAATGCCTATCCTTTCTTCAATAAAAATAAACAGACGCTGCCGCTCATCGCGATGGCGGTTCAGGAACCGACCCTGACCTACAAGAATCCTCAGACCGGTAAACCCTTCACCAAAGCTGAATTTGTCCGCTTCGGTGAAAGTTATCTCGGGGCCGATATTATTTTCTGGAGCACGACGTCTCCCTGGCTAAAGACAAAGTAATCGCCTCTTATGCCAGATAGCGGGCCAGCTCATCAAGGAACACCCGCAGCGCGGCAGGCTGATATTCCCGGGACTGGTAAATGCCGTGGATGGCAAGCGGCTTGGGTTCCAGCGCCTCCAGTACCGGCACCAGCGACCCCTGCTCCAGCGCGGCACGCGCTTCGCGCTCCGGCAGCATGGCGATACCGCAGTGCTTGATCGCCGCGTCCATCAGCAGCGAAGAGATGCTGGCGCTCAGGTTACCGCTGACGGCCACGCTCAGGCTTTCCCCTTCCGGCGTCAGGAAGTGCCAGGACTGCCCGGCGAAGAAGCTGTAGTGCAGGCAGTTATGCTGCGCGAGTTCTTCGGGGCCGGCGGGCGTACCGCGCTGTGCCAGATAGTCCGGCGAAGCACAGAGCACCGAGCGACATTCCCCCAGCCGGCGGGCAATCATGCCGGGCTCGGGGTTGTCGGTAATACGCACGGCGACATCAATGCGCTCCCCCACCAGGCTCACCGGGTGGTTGTTCACGTCAAGCTCAACGCGCAGCTGCGGGTAGCGCGCGAGCAGGCCGGGCAGGACCGGCGCTATCAGGTGCATGGCGGTAAAGTGCGCGCAGGCCACCCGCAGGGTGCCTGAAGGAAGGTCTTTCTCCGACTGGCCCTCAATTTCCTGCGAGATCTGCGAGAGCGTCCGCGTTTTTTGCAGCACCTTTTCCCCTGCCGCGGTCAGCGTCAGCTTTCGCGTGGAGCGGTTTACCAGCCGCGTGCCCGCCCACTTCTCCATCTGTTCAAGGTAGCGGCTCACCATCGGCCGGGAGATGCCCAGCGCGCGGGCCGCCGCGCTCAAGCTTCCCAGCTCGCATATCCGGTTGTAGACCTGAGCGGCAATAACGCGATCCATATAAGCTCCATTTGCTCGATTTATGAAACTAAGCATGTCTTGTTTCAGGAATTCTGGCAAATGCGAATATCCGTACAATAGAGACATTCCTGAACAACAGAGACAACAGCATGAAACTCACTCACTTTGCCCTGCTTTCCACCCTTATCACGCCGGCCGCGTTTGCCGCACAGCTGAACGTTGATACCTACAACCCGCAGGAAAAAGGCATTTTCGCGGTCTCCTCCACGCTGGTTTCCGGCCCGAAGGAAGCGGTGCTGTTTGACGCGCAGTTCAGCGTGAAGGATGGCGAAGCGCTGGTGGAGAAAATTCGCCGCAGCGGTAAAACCCTGAATAAGATTGTGATCACCTCCGGCGATCCGGATTTCTATTTTGGCCTGCAGCCGCTGGTCAAAGCCTTCCCGAATGCCAAAGTGGTGGCCACGCAGCACGTGGTTGACCATATTAAAGCGACCAAAGACGCCAAGCTCGCCTTCTGGGGCCCGCAGATGAAAGACGGCGCCCCTACGGAACTGATTGTTCCGCAGGTTCTCGCCTCCACCACGTTTATGATTGACGGTGAAAAGGTCGATATTGAGCAGCCGGACAGCTACGCGGCCTATGTGTGGATCCCGTCAGCGAAAACGATCCTCGGCGGCACCGGGGTAGCCTGGGGTATTCACGTCTGGACGGCAGACACCCAGACCCCGGAAAGCCGTAAGCAGTGGCAGGACACGCTGCAGGCTATGGCCGCGCACAAGCCAGAACGCGTGATCCCGGGACACTATCTGGGCACCCCACCGGCGGGCGCTGGCGCGATTGATTTTACGCGCGACTATCTGCAGCGCTTTGAAAAGGCCTTAACCGCACATAAAGATTCCGCAGGCGTTATCAGCACCCTGAAAAAACAGTATCCGGGCCTGGCGGAAGAGAGCTCGCTGGAATTAAGCGCGAAGGTGAATACCGGCGAAATGAAGTGGTAATTTAACCTCTGCTCCTGCTATATATTCGTGATAGCAGGAGCACCCTCATAATATCCCCGCTGTTACTCGTCGATATATCCTCTCCGTCTAAAAGCGCATAAAAGCATGCACTTATGTCATTTTTATTTCTAAGATGAATCTGAGCCACAACCGGGAAAATATTTGCCATTCTGTTTGTGAATTAAATTTTTTGCGAGCCGTACCATTAAACAGACAACGACACGGAGGCAGCATGTTTACTTATTACCCGGCTAATACCACAGCAGCACAACCTGAACTCGTTAACGCGATTGCGCAGGGTCTTCACGCCGAGCACGGTGCTGTGACTGAAGATGACATTTTAATGGAACTGACCAAGTGGGTGGAATCCACGGATAATGACATCCTCAGTGACATCTACCAGCAGACCATTAACTACGTCGTCAGCGGGCAAAACGCACCCTTGTAAAAACCTGCTAAGCTGGATCTGCAACCTAAGGGGTTACATTTCGTTTGCGTAAGCAAACTGGTCCTTAAAACTATCAACAGGATTGAGGAGTTAACATGAAATCGAACCGTCAGGCACGCCATATTCTGGGACTGAACTACAAGCTTTCTAATCAGCGTAAAGTGGTGATTGAAGGCGACCATGAAACGCAAGTCACTCACGCCACCGGCAGAAAACGCCACGCCGGCAAGTAAGTTCCAGACTGAGATCCAGAACACCATCGGTAATCCCGATGGTGTTTTTGTTTATGTGTTGCGGTAATTAATATTTAGCTCCTTTATAATACCGCCTGACCGCACCCCAGCGCACAGGCCAGAAAGATGACAAACAGCAGTGTCAGGGACGGATCTTCATAAAAAGAGTGAGTGACATGGACAACAAACTGAAAAAACATCGTTCCTTATACATCCCATACGCCGGACCGGTTTTACTCGAATTCCCCCTGCTCAACAAAGGCAGCGCCTTCAGCATGGAAGAGCGCAGCAGCTTTAACCTGCTGGGTTTACTGCCAGAAGTGGTTGAGACCATTGAAGAACAGGCAGAGCGCGCGTGGATCCAGTATCAGGGTTTCAAAACTGAGATCGACAAACACATCTACCTGCGCAACATTCAGGACACCAACGAAACCCTCTTCTATCGCCTGGTGCAGAACCATCTGGAAGAGATGATGCCGGTGATCTACACCCCGACGGTGGGTGCGGCCTGCGAGCGTTTCTCCGAGATCTACCGTCGCTCCCGCGGGGTTTTCATCTCTTATCAGAACCGTCACAACATGGACGACATTCTGCAGAACGTGCCGAACCACAATATCAAAGTGATTGTGGTGACCGACGGCGAACGTATTCTCGGCCTCGGTGACCAGGGCATTGGCGGGATGGGGATCCCAATCGGTAAACTCTCCCTCTACACCGCCTGCGGCGGCATCAGCCCGGCGTATACCCTGCCGGTCGTGCTGGATGTCGGCACCAACAACCAGCAGCTGCTGAACGACCCGCTCTATATGGGCTGGCGTCATCCGCGTATTACCGACGACGAGTACTATGAGTTTGTCGACGATTTCATCCAGGCCGTGAAGCATCGCTGGCCGGACGTGCTGCTGCAGTTCGAAGACTTCGCGCAGAAAAACGCGATGCCGCTGCTGAACCGCTATCGCGATGAGATCTGCTCCTTTAACGACGACATCCAGGGCACCGCCGCCGTGACCGTGGGTACGCTTATCGCCGCCAGCCGCGCGGCCGGTAGCCAGCTGAGCTACCAGAAAATCGTCTTCCTGGGCGCAGGCTCCGCGGGCTGCGGTATCGCCGAGCAGATTATCGCCCAGACCCAGCGCGAAGGCCTGAGTGAAGAGCTGGCCCGCTCCCGCGTCTTTATGGTTGACCGCTTCGGCCTGCTGACCGACGGCATGCCGAACCTGCTGCCGTTCCAGACTAAACTGGTGCAGAAGCGCGAGAACCTGAAAAACTGGGATACCGACAACGAAGTCCTTTCCCTGCTGGACGTGGTGCGCAACGTGAAGCCGGATATCCTGATCGGCGTTTCCGGGCAAACCGGTCTCTTCACCGAAGAGATTATTCGCGAGATGCACAAGCACTGCGAACGCCCTATCGTGATGCCGCTCTCTAACCCGACCTCACGCGTGGAAGCAACGCCGCAGGACATCATCGCCTGGACCGAAGGTAACGCGCTGGTTGCCACCGGCAGCCCGTTCGATCCGGTCGTGTGGAAGGATAAAATCTATCCGATTGCCCAGTGCAACAACTCCTATATCTTCCCGGGCATTGGTTTGGGCGTGATCGCCTCCGGCGCGTCCCGCATCACCGATGAAATGCTGATGTCGGCAAGCGAGACCCTGGCGGGCCACTCGCCGCTGGTCAACGACGGCGAAGGTCTGGTGCTGCCAGAGCTGAAAGACATTCACAAGGTGTCGCGCGCTATCGCATTCGCGGTAGGTAAAATGGCGCAGCAGCAGGGCGTGGCGGTGAAAACCTCTGCCGACGCGCTGCAGCAGGCCATCGACGACAACTTCTGGAAGCCTGAATACCGCAGCTATCGCCGCACCTCGATTTAACTCTGCGCGCCGGCCGTTCCCTCTCCCTTTGGGAGAGGGTTAGGGTGAGGGGAACAGACCGCACCATCGAATACCCACTAGCCAAACCCCTTTTCCCCCGCTACACTCCCTTCATCCATTAACCCACTGAATATATAAGGAGGCCAATTATGCTGTACTGTGAAATTTTCAATGTTTCACATACATTTGGTGATCGCACCAGCTCAAGCGTTATCGGTATCGTGCTGCGATAACTTCTGCTTGAGCGAAGACACCAACCCCTGAAATCCCTTCTCTCGGGCTTACTGAGTTATCGTCAGCGATGTTTGACGAGGCATAAACATGCCTGTAACTCTTGGGTAAGCAACAATGAGCACTTTACTCACTGCACAATCTTTACGCGTTGATACGGCGTTTGGCACGCTCTTCGACTCGCTCTCCTTTACGCTGAAAAAAGGGGACCGCATTGGTCTGCTGGGCGATAACGGCTGCGGCAAAAGTACGCTGCTGAAGGTACTGGACGGCACTGACTCCCCTGCTGCCGGAACGGTAGCGCTGGCCGGGCACTGCCTGATGGCGCGCGTGGAGCAACACCTCCCGGACGCTATTTTACCGCTGACCATGCTGGATGCCGTCCTGGCCCAGTTGCCCTTAGCGGAACGCGACAGCCTGCGCTGGAAAGCCGAAACGCTGCTGGCGGGCATGGGCTTCACGCCGCAGGATATGTCGCTGCACTCCGCGACGCTCAGCGGCGGGCAGCACACCCGCCTGCTGCTGGCTCGGGCGCTGATTCACGAGCCGGACCTGCTCCTGCTTGATGAGCCCAGCAACCACCTGGACCTGCCGACCATGCTCTGGCTGGAGCACTTTTTACAGAACTGGTCAGGCAGCTTCGTGCTGGTCTCGCACGACAGACAGCTGCTGGATGCCGTTACCAACGGCAGCTGGATCCTGCGCGATAAAACGCTGCACTACTTTGCCCTTCCCTGCACGGCGGCACGCCAGGCGCTTGAAGCAAAAGATGAAAGCGACGCGCAGCGCCACAAGGCGGAGCAAAAGGAGATCGATCGCGTGACGGCCAGCGCCAAACGTCTGGCGACCTGGGGCAAGGTTTACGACAACGAAGACCTGGCCCGCAAAGCCAAACAGATGGAAAAACAGGTTGAAAGGCTCAAAGAGAGCCAGACCGCGCTCACGGCGGGCAGCCCGTGGACGTTAACCCTGCGTGGTGACGCGCTGCGGGCGGACCGTCTGCTGGAGATGGAAAACCTCGGCGTCCCGCCTGCGCCCGGGCTACCGCCGCTGTTTAACATCGAAATGGCGCGGCTGAAAAGCGGCGATCGCGTGGCGATTGTCGGTCGCAACGGCTGCGGTAAATCGTCGCTGATGAGGCTTATCTGGCAACAATTTGCCGATGAGCTCGCAGGCAGCGGGCTGAAAATCCATCCGCGCGTCTCGCCGGGCTATTACGACCAGACGCTGAACCAGCTGCCGGATGATGCCACGCTGCTCGACGCGCTGGAGCCCTTCGCGCCCGACCCGCAAAACAGGAAGATGGCGCTCATCAGCGCCGGGTTTCCGTGGTCCCGTCACGGGCAAAAAGTCAGCACGCTCAGCGGCGGCGAACGTTCGCGCCTGCTGTTCGTTGGCCTTACGCTTGCCCGCTACAGCCTGCTGATGCTGGATGAGCCAACCAACCACCTGGATATGGAAGGCAAAGAGGCGCTGGCGCAAACCCTTCAGCAGTTCGAAGGGGGCGTGCTGCTGGTCAGCCATGACCGTCAGTTAATCAGCCAAAGCTGCAACCGTTTCTGGCTGATTGAAGAGGGAACGCTGAGCGAGTGGCACGATGCAGAAGCGGTGTTTGAGCGGCTGCGTGAAAGCGCGGGGCTTATGACATCCGCTGCGCCCGCTGCTGCCGCGACGGTACAACCCTCGCCGTACGACGATCTGTTTGAACGGCTGGTTGCGCTGGAAACGCTGCTGGAAGACGATCTGGCGCGTAAGCCGAAGCATCAAAAGCCCCAGCTGCAGGCACAATGGCGTAAGGAGATTGAGGAGATAGAAGCACAGCTGTAAGCCTGCGCCCGGCGAGCACCTCGCCGGGCCAGCATTTTCCCCCCTTAATTATTAGAGGATCGCCGTATTCTTAATCTGAAATCGAATCAAATGATGACATTATGTTGCGGCAGCCTTGCATTACCAGGCTAATGTATTAATCCTTAAGGGGTATTACACCTGCTATGCAGATTCTTATCATGAACAAGGAGATACACATGAAGGCTGCTGTTGTCACACAGGACCACCAGGTCAACGTTACCGAAAAAACCTTACGCCCGCTAAAGCATGGGGAAGCCCTGCTGAAGATGGAGTGCTGTGGCGTATGCCACACCGATCTCCACGTGAAGAACGGTGATTTCGGCGATAAAACCGGGGTTATCCTGGGCCATGAAGGGATTGGGATCGTGAAAGAAGTCGGCCCTGGCGTGAAATCGCTGAAGGTCGGCGACCGCGCAAGCGTGGCATGGTTTTTTGAGGGCTGTGGCCACTGCGAATACTGTAATACCGGCAACGAGACCCTGTGCCGCGATGTGAAAAACGCCGGCTACTCCGTTGACGGCGGCATGGCGGAAGAGTGCATCGTCACCGCGGATTACGCGGTAAAAGTACCGGACGGTCTGGAATCTGCTGCAGCCAGCAGCATCACCTGTGCCGGGGTCACCACCTACAAAGCGGTAAAAATTTCCGGTATTAAACCGGGCCAGTGGATTGCGATTTACGGTCTGGGTGGCCTGGGCAACCTCGCGCTGCAATATGCAAAAAACGTCTTTAACGCCAAAGTCATCGCCCTTGACGTTAACGACGAGCAGCTGAAGCTGGCGGCAAGCATGGGTGCGGATTTAACCATCAACTCCCGCAGCGAAGATGCCGCTAAAATTGTGCAGGAAAAAACCGGCGGCGCGCATGCCGCAGTCGTCACTGCCGTCGCAAAAGCGGCATTCAACTCGGCGGTAGACGCCGTGCGTGCCGGCGGCCGCGTGGTCGCCGTTGGCCTGCCGCCGGAAGCGATGAGCCTCGATATTCCGCGCCTGGTGCTGGACGGCATTCAGGTGGTGGGTTCGCTGGTCGGCACCCGTCAGGATCTGCAGGAAGCGTTCCAGTTCGCCGCAGAAGGCAAAGTGGTGCCGAAAGTGACGATGCGTCCGATCGAGGACATCAACGCCATCTTTAAAGAGATGGAACAGGGCCAGATCCGTGGCCGTATGGTGATCGACTTACGTTCGTAAACACCTTTTGCCGGGTAATGGCTACGCCTTACCCGGCTCATAACTACGACGAACGACGAACTGAAATCCACTCCTGAACCTCAATCTGGAAGGTGTCCGGCGCCTTTCGATACATTTTGCGCGCCAGGTCGAGAATAGTATGACGCGCGAGCTCCTCTTCCATCCGCTGCTGCGCACTGTCCATTACTGAACGTACTCCGCACGGGCCATCGCATACCCAGGCGGGAGGGGTTTCATCAAACACGGCCAGCCGCTGGCGCACTTCACGACATTCGAACATGTTTTTCTCGCCGTCAATGGCATGCGCCACATCCAGCACGCTGATCAGCTCCGCCGGACGCGCCAGCTTAAAGCCCCCGCCCTTGCCTTCCGTACTGATGACAAGCCCGGCGCGCGACAGGCGCGTAAAAATTTTTCCAAGATAATCATACGGTACGCCCTGCAGGGCAGCCATCTCCCGGACGCTCATCTCACGCTCGTTGCCCTTCGCATCCACCATACACATCAGGCTGTGAATGCCGTATTCCACACCGGAACTGTAAAACGCCATGGTTCACTCCGAATCATTGTTCGCAGCAGTATAACGTTTTTTAACTCAGAAAGAAGTTGTCGCAGTTAACTCCGACAAGTATAGTGGCAGTTATGTCAGGTATACGGCCTGCCGTTCAAAAGGATCGAGTATGAAAAAGCAGATATTAATTGTGGGTTGCGGGTTTTCCGGTATGTGGGCTGCGGTCAGCGCCGCGCGCCTGTCGGCGCAGCAGGAAAAAGACAGCCTTAAAATTGCCGTACTGGCCCCCGAGCCTGAACTGCGTGTTCGCCCACGCTTCTATGAGGAGAACGTGTCAACGCTGGTCGCCCCATTAACAGACCTGTTTGCTGAGCTTGATATTACGTTCATTGCCGGACACGCAGAACAGATTGATACCGCTAAGAAAACCGTTTTATACCGGACGTCGCATGGCGATCGTGCTACGGCTTCTTTCGACCGGCTGATTCTCGCTACGGGCAGCCAGACCAAACGCCCACCGCTTGCCGGCCTGGCTGACTACGCCTTCGATATCGACCAGATGGAAACTGCACAGGCATTCGAGCGTCACCTTGACTCGCTGGCGTTACGCCCCGCAACGCCTGAACGCAACACCGTGGTAATCTGCGGAGGCGGCTTTACCGGCATTGAGCTGGCAACGGAGCTGCCTGCCCGGCTGCGGTCCCGTCTTGGAGATGATACAGAGATTAAAATAGTCGTAGTTGAAAGAGGGCCAGTCATTGGCGGCCGCTATAGTGAAGCACTACGTGAAACCATTGCGGAAGCGAGCCAGGCGCTGGGCGTTGAATGGCGCTTAAACAGTGAAGTTGAAGCCGTTGATGCCCACGGGGTAACGCTGAAAAATGGTGAACGTATTGCTACTGCATCCGTCGTCTGGACCGCCGGCGTGGAGGCCAACCCTCTTAGCCTGCAGATTGACGGTGAACGCGATAGCCAGAGTCGCCTGGTCGTGGCAGAGACGTTGCAGGTTCCCGCGCATCCGGACGTCTATGCTACTGGCGATATGGCTCACGCCAAAACAGACGATGCGGGCAATACGGCACTGATGACCTGCCAGCACGCGATCCAGCTAGGGAAATTTGCCGGACACAACGCGGCGGCCAGCCTGCTGAACATTGAACCTTATCCTTATCGTCAGGTGAATTACGTAACCTGCCTGGACCTGGGGGGCTGGGGTGCGGTTTATACAGAGGGCTGGGATCAGGCCGTTAAATCAGTGCAGGATGAAGCCAAGAAGATCAAGATTGCCATCACTAACGAGCTGATCTACCCCCCGGCAGCCGATAAAGCGGTTGCGTTTGCCGCCGCAGACCCGCTGGCGAAATTCGTTTAATTCCCAGCCTGCGCCCCCTGACGGGGCGCTTTTATAGCCATTTTCCGGCAATCCTTATCTTAATTCCTTTGTTCCCTTGTTTTCCCCCGCGCCCGATGATGAATCCGACGCTAACAAGAAGATAACAAAGGAATTCACCATGCAAACCCCATTTCGTCTGCCGCTGCTGACGGCGCTCATTCTGACGACAACCGCAGCCTGGTCCGCCGATGCGCCGGTCAAAGGCGGCACGCTGATTTATCTGGAGCAACAGGCGCACACTAACCTCTACCCGCCCGCCGGCGGCTTCTACCCGAACGGCGGCATCCTGAACCAAATCACCGACAAGCTGACCTGGCAGAACCCAAAGACGCTGCAGGTCGAACCGTGGGTGGCAGAAAGCTGGACCACCAACGCCGATAAAACCGAATACACCTTTAAAATTCGCCCGGGCATCACCTTCTCCGACGGCACGCCGCTGGACGCCAGCGCCGTAGCGAAAAACTTTGATACCTACGGTTTGGGCAACAAGGCGCAGCGCCTGCCGGTGTCCGAAGTGATCAATAACTACGATCGCAGCGAAGTGGTCGACCCGCTGACCGTGAAGTTCTACTTCAAAAAACCGTCGCCGGGATTCCTGCAGGGCACCGCCACGATTGGCTCTGGCCTGGTCTCGCTCAGCACGCTGAAGCGCAACTTTGAAGAGCTGGGAGACGCCCGCCATATCATTGGCTCCGGCCCGTTCGTGGTGAAGGACGAGAAGCTCGGCCGCGAAGTGACGCTCGAAGCCCGCAAAGACTACCGTTGGGGACCCAAAAATCTGGCGCAGCAGGGGCCGGCCAATCTGGACGGCATCAAGTTTATCGTGACCCAGGAGGACAGCGTGCGCGTAGGTGCCCTGCTGGCCGGGCAGGCGGATTTTATCCGCCAGGTGCAGGCGTATGACGAAAAGCAGGCGACGGACCAGGGCTATAAGATCTACGCCGCCCCGACGCGCGGCGTGAATGACAGTATCAGCTTCCGCCCGGACAACCCGCTGGTCGCCGATATTCGCGTCCGTCAGGCGCTGCTGCACGCCACCAATGCCAAACAGGTGGTCGAGACCCTCTTCTCGGCCAACTATCCGCAGGCGAAGTCGGTGATTGCCGATTCCGCCGCAGGCTTTGTCGACCTCAGCGACAAGCTGACTTTCGACCCGGCAAAAGCTAACCAGCTGCTGGACGAAGCGGGCTGGAAAGCGGGCAGCGACGGGATCCGCGCCAAAGACGGGCAGCGGCTAGCGCTGACGGTGTATGAATCGCTGCCGCAGCCGCAAAACAAAGAGGTGCTGCAGCTGGTTGCCCAGCAGTGGCGTCAGGTGGGCGTGGCGCTGAGCGTCAAAGCCGGTGACGCTGGCAGCCGCACCCTGGATAACCTTGACCCGCTGAAAACGCCGCTAACCGTCTCCGAAGTGGGCCGCGCCGATCCGGACGTGGTGAAAAGCATGTTCTACCCCGCTAACCGCGACGCGCTGCTGCAGAAAGGCGGCTCCAGCGACAAGGTCAAAAACTTCCGCGACGACAAGCTGAACGCACTGCTGGTCGATATCTCCGCCGAGGTCGATCCGCAAAAACGCCTGCAGCTGAGCGGCGATGCCCAGCGTTACCTGCTGGATAACGCCTACGTCATTCCGATTTTCGAGGAGCCGCAGGTCTTCGCCGGCGCCCCGTGGTTGAAAGGCGTGAGTTTTGAAGCGGTAGGCCGCCCGTCGTTCTACGGCGCGTGGATTGAGAAACACTGAGGAGCCGACGATGCGCCACGCACTTCTTCAACGTTTTGGGCACGGGCTGCTGGTGCTGTGGGCCGCCTTTACCCTCTCGTTCGTGTTGCTCCAGGTGCTGCCGGGCGACGCGGTGCTGATTAAATTTCAGAACCCGGACCTGGGCTTAAGCCCGGCGCAAATCGAGGAGATGCGCGTGGCCTACGGCGCGGATAGCCCGCTGTGGCAGCAGTACGGCCACACGCTGCTGGCGATGCTGCGCGGGGATTTCGGCTATTCGCTACAGGCAGGCGTGCCGGTCAGCGAGCTGATTGCCAGCAACCTGCCGGATACCCTGAGCCTCGCCCTGCCCGCGTTTGTACTCGCGGTCCTGCTGGCGTTTGCGCTGGCCTTTGCGTCGCGGCTGCCGGGTCTGCGCTGGCTGAGCAATACCCTCCAGTCTCTGCCGGTCCTGTTTATCTCGTTACCGACGTTCTGGCTGGGCATTGCCCTGATCCAGCTTTTTTCTTTTCAGCTGCGGCTGATCCCGGTAATTAACCCGACGCCGCTGCAGGGGCTGATCCTGCCGATCGTGACCGTCGCCATCCCGATCTCCGCCCCGCTGGCGCAAATCCTGATGCGCAGCCTGGACCAGGTGGCGACGCAGCCGTTTGTTGCCGTTGCCCGGGCCAAAGGGCTGAGTGAAACCGCCGTGCTGTGGCGTCACGTGACGGGCAACGCCCTGCTGCCGGTGCTGAATATTGCCGGGCTGCTGCTGGGCGAGCTGATTGCCGGAGCGCTGATCACGGAAACCGTTTTTGGCCGCAGCGGGCTCGGGCAACTGACCCAGCAGGCGGTGAATAACCAGGATATCGCCGTGCTTCAGGCGGTGGTGATGATTTCCGCCCTCGGTTTTGTCCTGATCAATCTGCTGGTGGATCTCCTGATGCCGCTGCTGGATCCCCGTCTGCAACCCCTTTCCGGAGGTGCATCATGAGCCTTGTTGATTACGCAGCCGCCGCGCGAAAACGCGTCCCCACCTGGCAGGGCGTCGAATGGCAGCCCGGGCTGTGGCTGGCATGGGCGGTGATTATTATCGCCCTTTTTGCCGCCGTGGCGCCCGGCCTTCTGACCCACTACAGCCCGATTGAGGGCATCGCGGGCGCACAGCGCCTGGCGCCGCAGGCCGGCCACTGGCTCGGCACCGATCAGCTTGGCCGCGATGTTTACGCGCGTATCGTTTATGGCGCCTCCCACTCCCTGAGCGCGGCGCTGGCCGCCGTCACGATGGGTCTGCTGGTGGGTACCGGTTTAGGAGTGGTTGCCGGGGCGTTCGCCGGACGCGTCGAGTCTCTGCTGATGCGTTTTGTCGACGTGCTGCTGTCCATCCCGTCTCTGCTGCTCTCGCTGACGGTGATTATTCTGCTCGGCTTTGGCACCGTTAACGCCGCGATTGCCGTGGGCGTAGCCTCCATTGCCAGCTTCGCCCGCCTCGCGCGCGGTGAAGTGGTGCGCATCCGCCATACGGATTATGTCGAAGCGGCGTATGGCAGCGGCGGGACGTTCTTTGCGGTGCTGTGGCGACACATCCTGCCCAACGCCTTAACCGCCGTGCTCGCCTTTGCCACGCTGCAGTTTGGTCAGGCCATCCTGGCGCTCTCCACGCTGAGCTTTCTCGGCTACGGCACCCCACCGCCCGTGCCGGAATGGGGCTTATTGATTGCCGAAGGCCGTAACTATCTCTCTACCGCCTGGTGGTTAACCACCTTCCCCGGTCTGGCCGTTATCGCCGTGGTGCTGGCAACCAACCGTATCAGCCAACAGTTCAGCGGAGGCCTGAAATGACCGTACTCTCGGTAGAAAACCTCACCATCAGCTACCGCACCGCGCGCCAGTGGCGAGAGGTGGTGCATAACGTCAGCTTCACGCTCGGGCGAGGAGAAATGCTGGCGTTTGTCGGCGAGTCCGGCTCCGGAAAAACGACCACGGCGCAGGCGATTATCGGTCTGCTGGCCGATAACGCCCGGCGCGATGCGGGGAAAATCATTCTCAACGGCGAGGAGATAAGCCAGTGGTCCGCTAAGCGTCTCGACACCCTTCGCGGCGCGCGGGTGAGCCTGGTTCCGCAGGACCCGGGTAATTCACTCAACCCGGTAAAAACCATCGGCGCGCAGGTCGGCGAAATTATTCAGCTGCACCAAAAGGTAACGGCTCACCAGCGCGACGAGCAGGTGCTCGCCCTGCTGACAAAGGTCGGCCTGAGCCACCCCGAGCAGCGCATGAAGCAGTACCCGCATCAGCTCTCCGGCGGCATGAAGCAGCGCGTGCTGATTGCCATCGCGATGGCGCTGCGTCCGGACGTCATCATTGCCGATGAGCCCACCAGCGCGCTGGACGTGACGGTGCAAAAACGCATTCTCGACCTGCTGGATATCCTGCGTCGGGAATCGGGTACCGCCGTCCTGTTTGTCACCCACGATCTGGCGCTGGCCGCAGAGCGCGCGGACAGGCTGCTGGTTTTTCGCGATGGCGAAATTCAGGAGCAGGGAAACACCGCCGATATCGTCCGCACGTCGCAGCACGCCTACACTCGCCAGCTGCTGAGCGATCTCCAGGGCCAGCGCCTGACCATCGCCCCGGTGGCCGGTCTGCCGCTCGCGTCACCGGCCATTCGCGCCCGCGACATCAGCAAACGGTTCTCGCTGGGCAAAGGCCATCAGCTTCAGGCGCTGGATCGGGTAACGTTTGACGTCAGGCGCGGCAGCACGCATGCGCTGGTCGGTGAATCCGGCTCCGGGAAAACTACCCTCGCCCGTATTTTGCTGGGCTTTGAACAGGCCGACAGCGGGCAGGTCATTATTGACGATATCGATGCCACCACGCTCAGCCGCGAGGCCCGTCGTCAGCTTCGCCAGAAGATCCAGTTTGTTTACCAGAACCCGTTTGCCTCTCTCGACCCGCGTCAGACGCTGTTTGACATTATCGAAGAACCGCTGAAGAACTTTTCCCGCCTGCGCAAAGCGGAGCGTAAGGCCCGTGTAGAGACGGTCGCGCAGCGGGTTGCCCTGCCTGTCGAACTCCTGAGCCGCACCGCCCGGGAGCTTTCAGGCGGACAGCGCCAGCGCGTTGCCATCGCCCGGGCGCTGATCCTGGAGCCAAGCATTCTGGTGCTGGACGAAGCCACCTCCGCGCTGGACGTCACCGTCCAGGCGCAGATCCTGGCTCTGCTTCAGCAGCTGCAGCAGCAGTTGGGGTTGACCTACCTCTTCATTACGCACGATCTCTCCACGGTTCGCCGGATCGCCCACAGCGTCACGGTGCTGCGCAGCGGTCAGGTGGTCGAGCACGGCGACGTCGGGACCTTATTCGCATCGCCGCAGAACGCCTATACCCGCGAGCTGATTGACGCCATTCCCCATTTTTCACCCGCTACGGAGGAGTTCGCATGACGCGAAAACGCCTGGGGTTTTTCACCCGCCTGCTTGACGACGCCGCGCCGAAGGAGCGCTATCGTCTGGCAACAGAACAGATCCGCCACGCTGAACGCCACGGTTTCGACAGCGCCTGGATTGCGCAGCACCACTTCCATGAAAGCGAAGGCGGGCTGCCGTCGCCGCTGCTGTTCCTGGCGCACGTGGCCGCGCATACCGAAACCATCCGCCTGGGCACGGCTATCATCACCCTGCCGATGGAAAACCCGCTGCGCGTGGCGGAAGATGCCGCGGTGCTTGATTTACTCGCCGATGGACGTCTTGAAGTCGGGCTGGGGTCAGGCGGCACGCCCACCTCATTCCTGCCGTTCGGCCTGACGTTTGAAGCGCGCGCGAGCGCGTTTGCCGAGAACCTTCACGTGCTCCAGAGCGCCTGGCGCGGCGATTCCCTCGCCCACCCGGATAACCATTTATACCCTCCGGCACCACAGCTGGCGGACCGCATCTGGATTGCCACCTTCTCCGTAGACGGCGCAGTGCGTGCCGCACAGGCCGGACACGGCTTAATGCTCTCGCGCACGCAGCCGCGCCCGGCGGACCGGCCGGATCTCACGCTCGATGAAATCCAGAACCCGATTGTGGATGCCTACCTTGAGGCGCTGCCGGCGGGCATCGCACCGCGCATTCTTGCCTCCCGTACCGCGTTCGTCGCCGACAGCGATGACTATGCGCTGAAGGTGGCAACGCCGGGCCTGACGAAACAGGCGCAACAGCATCGCGCTGCCGGACACGCGGTTAAAGGTGACACCGTCACCGATTATCGCCGTCAGTTTGACGCCCATATCGGTTCACCCGAGACGGTACTGCGTTCACTGCACGCTGATTCCATTCTCAGGCGCGCCACGGATATCTCGTTCCAGGTCCATTCGGTCGAACCCTCGCACCGCGACACGCTGCGCTCCATTGAGCTGATTGCTGAACACATCGCCCCCCACATACTTTGAGGAGACACCTATGTCATTAAGTCAGGACATTCTCGCCGAGCTGGCGGAAATTAAACCCGGTTCCCCTCTGGCAGAGGCGCGCGCCACGCGGGATGCCGCCACGCGCCACGCGCAGGGCAGCTACGAAATCCTCTTCAGCCAGCAGGATGATGATTTTGCACTCGACGAGCGTTTCGCCGTGGCCGCGAAAGTGGCCAGATGGCACAGCGCGGAGGCGCTGGCCGCGCACTACGCGGGGTTTGGCCTGGCCGACCCCACCTCAGAACGCCTGACCCCGGCGCTGAACTTCGCGCGCCTGCTGACGTTCTCGCCCGTTGAAGCCACGCCGACCGCGTTAAAGGCATTGACCCAGGCGGGATGGAGCAAGGAAAGTATCGTTACCCTGGCGCAGCTCATCGCGTTTGTGAGCTTCCAGAGCCGACTGATTGCCGGGCTGCGGCTGCTTAACGACAGGCCCGTCGCCGCTAGCGATACGCCGGTGGCCGCGGGCCTCTGGCACACGACCGCAACCACTGCCACCGGGAAGGCGGCTCCCGTCGCGTTCACCCAGCAGGAGCTGGGCTGGGAGCCGTGGCTAGCCGCTAAACCGCTGGCAGATTTCCGCGACGATGAGGTTGCCATACTGGCGAAATTTGGTCATACCGATTCCGACTATTTCCGCCTGCTGGGGCGCAATCTGCCGGTGCTTGAACAGCGCACGCTGACCGATAAAGGGATTTTTTATACTTCAGGGGGACTGCCGCGCGCCGAGCGCGAGCTGGCCGCAACGGTCGCCAGTAAAATCAACGGCTGCATCTACTGCGCATCTGTCCATGCGCGTAAAGCCAGCCAGCTGTCAAAGGATGACGGCGCGGTAGAGGCGCTTCTGGCAGTGCGTCCGGGGCAATCCCTGAGCGAGGGGCAGTCTGCGCGCTGGCAGGCGGAAATTAACTTTGCGGCAGCGCTGTCGGTTACGCCGCCTGCCGCCACGCCGCTGCACCTTGCCGCGCTGGAAAAAGAGGGGCTGGATACCTTAGCGCAGCTTGACCTGGTGCAGTCCGCGGCGTTCTTCGCCTGGGCCAACCGCCTGATGCTGACCCTGGGCGAGCCCTGGCTTGCCTGAACCGATCAGGCTAGCGCGCGAGCGTTAGCCTGAGCCTGCCTGGCCCGCAGATAGCCGTAGATCAGCAGCGCGCTCATGGCCGAGAAAGAGAGTATCGCCGCAGGCAGCGTGACGTAGTTCCAGCTAAAGCCGAGGGTAATCATCATCCCGCCAAAGTACGCGCCGATCGCGCTGCCGAGATTAAACGCCATCTGCCCGCCCGCGGCCCCCAGCATCTCACCGCCCTTCGCATTTTGCAGAAGCAGGATTTGCAGCGGCGCAGAGAGCGCGAACAGCCCTGCGCAGCAGATAAAGCCCATCACCAGCGAGGCCGTTTTCAGCTCGCCAAAGGCGAAAAGCAGCAGCAGCGAGGCGACAATCACCATGTCGGTGGTGGCCGCAATGCGCAGCGGGCTAAAGCGACCCGAGAGCTTACCGCTCAGCAGATTGCCCAACACCATGCCAAGGCCCATCAGCATCATGATGATGGTCATCACGCCTTCAGTGAAGCCGGAAACGTTGACCATAAACGGCTTAACGAAGCTGAACCAGGCGAACACGCCGGCGTTGCCAAACATCGTGGCGGCAAAAATCAGCCAGGGTTCTGGTTTCTTCAGAAAGTGGAACTGCTCGGTCAATTTAATTTCTGATTTGTCATGGATGTCCGGCACCCAGAGCAGCACTGAAAGGATCACCAGCGCATTGAACACGGCAATCAGGAAAAAGGTATAGCGCCAGCTGAACTGGTGCCCAAGCCATGTGCCCAGCGGAACGCCCACCAGGTTTGCCACCGTCATGCCAGCGATCATCCCGGCCACCGCGACCGTCACCTTCCCCGGTGGCGCTATTTTCGAGAGGATAATTGCCCCGACGCCGAAAATCGCGCCGTGTGGGAATCCCGAAATTAAGCGCCCCGCCGCCAGCCAGAAATAGGACGTTGAAAAGGTAAACAGGGCGTTTCCGACGGCGGACATCGCCACCAGAAACAGCAGCGTGGTTTTTAACGAGAGCTTGCCAGAAAACAGCGCCATAATCGGCGCGCCAATCACCACCCCGAAGGCATAAAACGAGATCATATTCCCGGCAGAGGGAATTGAAATGCCGGTGTCATGCGCCAGCTCGGTTAACACTCCCATAATGCCAAATTCAGCCATTCCCAGGCCAAAGGTGCTCAGCGCCAACGAAAAAATTGTCTTTTTCATACTTCAACCACTGGTTAATCACTCGCGACGGGCATTATTGAATAATCTTGTATGGTGAGCCAGTTCAAATCAGCTGGCTGACAGGTTAATCCATTAATTCAGGTAAGGTTGTGAATACCGCTAGCCCAAAACCACGATGCCAAGCCGCTCCATCAGCTGGGCAATCTGATAGCTGTCCAGTTTGACACCCTGTAAATCAATACCGCGCACGTCCAGTTCACCCAGTTCTGAGTTGGTCAGATCGCAGTGGGTAAAATTGGCTGCTCGCCAGTCAAAAGAGGAGAACTCGCCCCCCGACAGATCCGAGCCGCTGAAGGTGGCACCGAGTATTTGCGCACCGTTCCAGCGGTTTTCCCACAACTCGCATTTTTCCAGAACCACCTTCGAAAAATTGGCATAGCTCAGGTTGCTTTTTGTTATGTAAGCACTGCAAAACCAGGTACGCGTAGTGATCATGTTCATAAAACTGGCTCCGCGAAAATCAGCCCCTTGCGCCCTGCATTCACGGATTTCGATGCCTAATGCATTCGAATGCCTGAAATCCGCCATCGATAAATCGCAGCTTTTGAAAATAGCATCTTTAAGCTGCGCCCGAGTAAACTTACCGCCCTGCTGGCTTTCCCGGTCATAGAACTGACAGCCAATAAACTCCGTGCTGGTTAAATCCGTGCCTGAAAAGTCGCAGTTACGAAAAATTGCATTCTCTATTTTCTCGCCGGTAAAACGAGTACGACCGATTTTTTCGCCCTCAATAATCAATGTCATCACACCCACCTGTTTATTCATACAGTACCCTCAACCATTCTAACCCGTTACCTGATGAAGAGAAACACGCTTATCAGACACACATGTCAAAAATTCCCGCGGAGGTTGCAGGCCAGCATTACACTTCAAAGTGTTAGTTCCTTCTAAGCACATCACCCGATCCGGAGATGAGGATTATCATGGGAAACGCAAAACAGAAGAAAACCAAAGCAGTGACCGTGAACAAAGCAAGCGCAGATAGCGTGGTTAAACCCGTGCTGAAGACCAAAGAGTACGAACAAGAGCTCCGCCGCCTGCACGTCGAACTGGTTAAGCTCCAGCAGTGGGTCGTCGCCAAAGGACTAAAGGTGTGTATCGTCTTTGAAGGACGCGACGGTGCCGGCAAAGGCGGTATCATTAAAGCGATCACCGAGCGCGTCAGCCCCCGCGTGTTTCGCGTTGTTGCGCTCCCTGCCCCGACGGATAAAGAAAAAAGCCAGCTCTACTTTCAGCGCTACGTACCGCATCTGCCTTCGGCAGGCGAGATCGTGATTTTCGATCGCAGCTGGTACAACCGCGCGGGCGTGGAACGGGTGATGGGGTTCTGTACTGAGGAACAGGTTGAGAAATTTTTGGACGGCACGCCGGTCATGGAAAAAGCGATGGTCGATGCCGGCATCATCCTGCTGAAGTACTGGCTGGAGGTGACGCCTAAAGAGCAGGAGCGCCGCCTGCGCGACCGTATTAACGATGGTCGTAAAATCTGGAAGCTTTCACCGATGGATATTAAATCCTTTAACCTGTGGGACGAGTATACCCGCGCCCGCGACGCCATGTTTGAAGCCACCGATACCGCCTGGGCACCGTGGTTTGTGGCGCGTTCAGAAGATAAAAAGCGCGTGCGCCTGAATATTATTTCGCACCTGCTTTCGCAGATTCCGTATAAAGAACTGCACGTTGAAAAGGTCGATTTACCGAAGCGTAAAATAGGTAAGGTGAAGCCAACGAAATACCCGTTCCGGTATATTTCAGAGAGGTTTTAATATTACTAGAAGGTGGCTCGCAGAATGTAGATTACCAGGGGAAACGGTATTGTTTTTTGTTGGCTGCGGTTGATAATGACCGCACCAACAAAGGAGATAAAAATGAAACCAAACCGAAGCAAAGACTATGGCAAAAGAGAACGTGTAGCGGGCGGAGTCTCCCGTCCAGCCCAGACACAAGAGACGCGGAGACGACAGCAACAGCAAGATAAGGAGTTCATAAGAGCCATGAATGAATTTACGGCTAAAGCGGGATTATTATCAGACGATCCTTTCTTTGGAGGGATTTAATGTGCTTTCAGTTTGACGTTTACCGTAATCTTTCAGAGAGAACACGCGACTACCAGCCTTACTTTATGATAATTCAACATGACTATTATGATGACTTATCAACAAGACTGATTCTTCCATTAAGTTACCATAGCTATTTACGTGGGCATATCCACGCCGCGATGCCACTGGTGAATATTGATTTTGAGCGATATTTCCTTAATACCGCTGGCATAACACACGTGGAGAAAAAGAAACTGAATAATAAAAATTATGTATGCAATCTTCGCAGCGCGAGAAGTACTGTGATTGCGGCGATAGATGCGTTGGTAACCAATACATAACGTAGGCCCGCGCAAGCGCAGCGCCGCCGGGCAAAGCCGACGGCGCAGAGCTCACTTTATTCCTTCCGTACTTTCCCTTTTCGCTTCCAGCCGTTCCACATCACGGTACCAGCGCGGGTGATGTTTCTGCGCCCAGCGACGGCTCACCTTCCCTTCAATCATTCCTTTAATCGATCCTTTCACCCAGAATGCCATATACATATGGATCAGGATGGCATGAATCAGGATGATGGCCGAAGTTGCATGAATCAGCAGCGCGTAGCGCACCGCCTGGATCGGGAAATAGTGCGCGAAATACGGTCGCCAGATAATCACCCCGGTCACCAGCAGCACAAAAATCATGCTCATGATGGTCCAGAACATCATTTTCTGCCCGGCGTTGTATTTGCCCACCTTCGCGACTTTATGCTCGTTACCCTTCAGGACTTCGACGATCCCTTTCACCCATGGGATATCCTGCTTGTCCGGGATGTTGTGATGAACGAAGCGCACGAACATAAACATCAGCACCACGAAAATCAGTACGCCGAAGAACGGGTGCAGAATGCGCCCCATCTGCGGGGTGCCGAAGGTTTCGGTCAGCCACTGCAGCGTCGGGAAGAAAAACGATATCCCCGACACCGCCACCAGGAAGAAGCAGATCACGACCGTCCAGTGACAGGCGCGGTCGACGAACTTTGTACGCACTATCATCTTCGACTTACTCATGATGCTCCTCCTCATCGTCATCCACCTCTTTGTTTGGCCCAATACCGATATAGTGATAAATCAGCCCCGCAAAGGTGGCGATAAAGCCCGCCGCAGAGAGCGGTTTCAGCGCCCCTTTCCACAGGTTGATCGAGGTATCGATCGCCGGATCCTTCGGCAGGTTGTGGTACAGCTCTGGCTGGTCGTTGTGGTGCAACACATACATGACGTGCGTGCCGCCCACGCCCTGCGGGTTATAGATGCCCGCATTCTCATAGCCGCGCGCTTTCAGCTTATCCACCCGCGCCTGCGCCACATCCAGCATCTCTTTTTTGGTGCCAAAGTGAATGGCGCCGGTTGGACAGGTCTTCACGCAGGCAGGCTCCTGGCCGACGCTGACGCGATCGACGCACAGGGTGCATTTATATACCCGGTTATCCTCTTTATTGAGGCGCGGGATATTAAACGGACAGCCCGCGATGCAGTAGCCGCAGCCGATGCAGTTGTCCTGCTGGAAATCGACGATCCCGTTGGCGTACTGAATAATCGCCCCGGCAGACGGGCACGCCTTCAGGCAGCCAGGATCTTCACAGTGCATGCAGCCGTCTTTGCGGATCAGCCACTCCAGCCTGCCGTTCTGCTCGGTTTCGCTAAAGCGCATCACCGTCCAGGACTTGGCGCTCAGATCCGCCGGGTTGTCGTAAACCCCAACGCAGTGCCCCACCTCGTCACGGATGTCGTTCCACTCCGAGCAGGCCACCTGGCAGGCTTTGCAGCCTACGCAGGAGGAGACATCGATCAGCTTGGCGACTTCTGCCTTGTAATCCCGCGCACGAGGCGCGGGGGTAATCGGGTTGGTCGCGGAGCGCTTAATAATGTCTTGTGTTTCCATCGCCATCTAATCGCTCCTTACGCTTTCTCGATGTTGACCAGAAACGCCTTGTACTCCGGCGTTTGCGAGTTGGCGTCGCCAACGTTTGGCGTCAGGGTGTTGGCGATGTAGCCTTTCTGCGCCACCCCCTCAAAGCCCCAGTGCAGCGGGATACCGACGGTTTCCACCTGCTGCCCGTGCACGTTCAGGGTTTGCAGACGGCGAGTGACCACCGCCACCGCGCGAATAAACCCGCGCTTGCTGCTCACCTTCACGCGATCGCCGTTGGCAATCCCTTTCGCTTTCGCCAGCGTTTCGCTGATTTCCACAAACTGTTCCGGTTGCGCGATGGCGTTAAGCCGAGCGTGCTTGGTCCAGGTGTGGAAATGCTCGGTCAGGCGGTAGGTCGTCCCAACGTACGGGAATTTGTCCTTTTTGCCTAAGCGCAGCACGTCGTCTTCGTAGATACGCACCACCGGGCTGGAGATAACGTTCGGGTGCAGCGGGTTGGTGCCCAGCGGCGTTTCCATCGGCTCGTAGTGTTCCGGGAACGGCCCTTCCGCCAGCTTGTCGAGGGCAAACAGGCGTCCCAGCCCTTCCGGCTGCATGATGAACGGCCCGGTGTTGCTGCCCGGCGCGGCGGTGTTGTAGTCCGGGATATCGTTCCCCGCCCACTTAGTGCCGTTCCACTGGATCAGCATCCGCTTCGGATCCCACGGCTTGCCGTTGATATCCGCCGACGCGCGGTTGTACAGCACGCGGCGGTTCAGCGGCCACGCCCATGCCCAGCCCAGCGTGTTGCCGAGCCCGGACGGGTCAGCGTTATCGCGGTTGGCCATCTGGTTACCCTGCTCCGTCCAGCTGCCGGTATAAATCCAGCAGGACGAGG
The DNA here is from genome assembly GCF_001022965.1 of Enterobacter genomosp. O. GTDB lineage: Bacteria > Pseudomonadota > Gammaproteobacteria > Enterobacterales > Enterobacteriaceae > Enterobacter > Enterobacter cloacae_L. The sequence goes on along the minus strand of NZ_LECZ01000027.1, from coordinate 292,108 downwards.
CCGTGGTGCCGTCATCGCGCAGCAACGCAAAGCTGTTCAGCAGCTGGCCTTTCTTCGCCACCAGATTGCCGTTCGCATCGTAGAGATCGGCCAGCGCCACGCCGTTATTTTCCTTCGCTACCTCTTCCGACTCAGGATGATCCGGCTGCTTATAGCTCCAGCTCATCTTCAGCAGCGGCTCAGCGCCTTTGCCGCCTTTGGTGCGGTACATCTCGCGCAGGCGATGGTAAATTCCGGCCAGGATCTCACCGTCGTTGCGCGCTTCACCCGGTGCATCCTGACCTTTCCAGTGCCACTGCAGCCAGCGGCCAGAGTTGGCAATGGAGCCGTCCTCTTCCGCGAAGCAGGTGGACGGCAGGCGGAACACTTCGGTCTGAATCGACGCCGGATCGACATCGTTCGATTCCCCGTGGTTTTGCCAGAAGGTGGAGGTCTCGGTCACCAGCGGGTCGATAACGACCATGTACTTCAGCTTACTCAGGCTGCGAACCACCTTGTTTTTATCCGGGAACGAGGCTACCGGGTTAAAGCCCTGGCAGATGTACCCCGTGACGTTACCCTTATCCATCATGTTGAAATATTTGATAACGTCGTATGCCTGGTCCCACTTCGGTAACCACTCAAAGCCCCAGTCGTTCTCTTTCTGCGCCGCGTCGCCGTAGAAGGATTTCATCAGGCTGACGTAGAACTTCGGATAGTTGCTCCAGTAGTTCACCTGGTCCGGCAGCGTCGCTTTTGGCGTGTTCGCCGTCAGGTACGTTTGCAGATCCGCCTGCTTTTCCGAAGGCAGCGTCAGGTAGCCCGGCAGGCTGGTGGACAGCAGGCCGAGGTCGGTCAGGCCCTGAATGTTGGAGTGACCGCGCAGGGCATTCACGCCGCCGCCTGCCATGCCCATATTGCCGAGCAGCAGCTGGATCATCGCCATAGTGCGGATGTTCTGCGCGCCGACGGTATGCTGCGTCCAGCCCAGCGCGTACAGGAACGTGGTGGTCCTGTCAGCGGCACTGGTAGAGGCCAGCATTTCACACACTTTCAGGAAGTCCGCTTTCGGCGTGCCGCAGATGTTCTCCACCACGTCCGGCGTATAGCGTGACACGTGCTGTTTCAGCAGGTTCCACACGCAGCGCGGATGCGTCAGCGTTTCATCGCGCATCGCGAAGCCGTTCTCATCGAACTGATAGTTCCAGGAGGACTTATCGTACTGGCGCTTTTCGGCGTCATAGCCGCTAAACAGCCCGTCATCGAAGGCAAAATCATCCCGCACCAGCAGGTTCGCGTTGGTGTAATGCTTAACGTATTCCGCGTTAATTTTGTTGTTTTCAATCAGGTACAGCAGTACGCCGGACAGGAACGTAATGTCCGTGCCGGAGCGAATAGGCGCATAGATATCCGCCACCGATGCCGTACGCGTAAAGCGCGGATCGACGACGATAAGCGTCGCATCGTTGTTGTTTTTCGCTTCCATCGCCCAGCGGAACCCCACCGGATGGGCTTCAGCGGCGTTACCGCCCATCACCACCACGACGTTCGCGTTTTTGATATCAACCCAGTGGTTGGTCATCGCACCGCGACCAAATGTTGGAGCAAGACTTGCTACCGTTGGTCCGTGTCAGACGCGCGCCTGGTTGTCTACCGCCAGCATGCCGAGAGAGCGCACAAATTTTTGCGTCAGCATGCCGGTTTCATTACTTGCCGCAGAGGCACATAGCATCCCGGTGGAAAGCCAGCGGTTGACCGTCACGCCCTGCGTGTTCTTTTCAATAAAGTTAGCGTCGCGGTCAGCCTTCATTAATTTTGCAATACGGGAGAAGGCTTCATCCCAGGAGATACGCTGCCATTTGTCAGAGCCCGGCGCGCGGTATTCCGGGTAGCGCAGGCGGTTTTCGCTGTGCACGTAGTCCAGCAGGCCCGCCCCTTTCGGGCAAAGTGCGCCGCGGCTCACCGGATGATCCGGGTCCCCTTCAATGTGGTAAATCGCTTCTCTGGCGTTCTTCGCGCCATCGCCCAGGCTATACATTAAAAGCCCACAACCCACGGAGCAGTATGTGCAGGTGTTACGGATCTCTTTCGCGCGCAGCAGCTTAAAGTTGCGTGCCTGAGCCAGTGCCATTTTGGGAGCAAAACCCAGCATAGCGGCTGTTGTTCCGGCCATACCGCCCGCGCAGATTTTAAAAAATTGTCTGCGGCTGACGTCCATTGTTGTCCTCGTTATCTGATAAGACTTCGTGGCGCAAACTAACAGCAATGCCCCTGTTTTTTTTGCGTCAAATCAAGGTCATCTCCCTTCCCCCCCTTAATAGTCACCTCCGGTACGGTTAAATACCCCTTTTTGATTAACGGCTTAAGAGAATAATTCGCGACAGCGTCAGGATGAATGCGCTACATTTTCCCTCTGATTTTTATTGCAATGGCAACGACATGGACAGAAAGAGAGCAACGCTTATTGGGCTGGCGGCGATACTGTTATGGAGCACCATGGTCGGCCTTATTCGCAGCGTGAGCGAAGGGCTGGGGCCTGTAGGCGGCGCGGCGATGATATACACCCTCAGCGGATTACTGTGTCTGGTAACCGTAGGATTTCCTGATATCAGGCGGTTTTCGCCCCGGTATCTTATTGCTGGCAGCGTTTTATTTGTCAGCTACGAAATATGCCTGGCGCTGTCGCTGGGCTATGCCGCAACGCGCGCTCAGGCCATTGAAGTCGGTATGGTGAATTACCTCTGGCCAAGCCTGACGATTGTGTTTGCCATTTTGTTCAATGGTCAAAAATCTACCCTGTGGGTGATCCCCGGATTAGCCATCTCGCTGCTGGGCGTCTGCTGGGTATTAGGGGGCGAACAGGGGTTACATCTTGATGAAATCACCCGCAATATCGTGTCCAGTCCGCTGAGCTATGCGCTGGCATTCGCCGGGGCATTTATTTGGGCGGCCTACTGCACCGTAACCAGTAAATTTGCGAAAGGGCAAAACGGTATCACCCTGTTTGTTTTGCTGACAGCGCTGAGTCTCTGGGTGAAATATGCCCTCAGCGATCAGCCCGATATGGTGTTCACGCTTCCGGTGGTGGTAAAACTCGTGATGTGCGGGGTAGCCCTTGGGTTTGGTTATGCCGCATGGAATATTGGCATCCTTCACGGTAACGTCACGGTACTGGCTGCCGTATCCTATTTCACCCCGGTCCTCTCAGCCGCGCTTGCCGCCGCAGTGCTGAATTCCCCACTCTCCTTCGCATTCTGGCAAGGCGCGCTGATGGTCTGCGCCGGGTCGTTACTTTGCTGGTACGCCACCAGAAAATAATGCCAGTTTTGCTGTCGGGATAAATATTACCCGACAGCAAAAAATTAACATAAATTTAATATGTGAGCGCACGCCAAAATATTCGTCAGGCCAGTAGAGCGTGTGTTTAGATTCTGTTTATATTAGCGTCCTTTCGTAAATTTCCATTCACTCCCATTGACACAAATTGACACCGGTGCGTGATTAGTTACTTGCGAATACTCACGATCTTAATAGCACAAAGTGCAATAGTGTGTTTCTGTTTATTTCATTTAATAGAACGGAAATTCCGTACATTAAAGGTTTAAAACAAGGTGTTACGGCTTGAATTGCCACTCCGACCCCACAAAAAGAACGAAAATACCGATAATTACCATTTTTTATAAAACCACACCGCAACTATATTACTGGCAATCAATCACGCAAAAAATTGAATGAATATTCACCAATTCACGCCATTTCACCGTCATTTACCCGATCTCGATCACACTAACTGAAATTATTACTAATAATTTGAAACTTATTATTGAAATAGGACTACAAGATTTTTAAAAATAGCATGCCATTGACGATTAGCCTCGTTTAGAAATTGTTCAAAGTGGCTCAGGAAATACCTAAGAAAATTATAAGGAATATTTAAGATGAAACTTAAATTAGTTGCAGTGGCAGTGACTTCCATGTTGGCAGCAGGCGTTGTAAACGCAGCTGAAGTTTATAACAAAGACGGTAACAAGCTGGATCTGTACGGTAAAGTAACAGGTCTGCACTATTTCTCTGATGATACTGATAACGACGGCGACAAAACTTATGTTCGTCTGGGCTTCAAAGGCGAAACTCAGATCAACGATCAGCTGACCGGTTACGGCCAGTGGGAATATGAGTTCAAAGGCAACCGTTCTGAATCTCAGGGCGCTGACGGCAACAAAACCCGTCTGGCATTCGCGGGTCTGAAATTCAACGAATTCGGTTCATTCGACTACGGTCGTAACTACGGTGTTGCTTACGACATCGGCGCGTGGACTGACGTTCTGCCAGAGTTCGGTGGCGATACCTGGACCCAGACCGATGGCTTTATGACTGGCCGTACGACTGGCGTTGCAACCTACCGTAACACCGACTTCTTCGGTCTGGTTGACGGTCTGAACGTTGCCGCTCAGTACCAGGGTAAAAACGACCGTAATGACATCACCGAAGCGAACGGTGACGGCTGGGGTCTGTCTTCTACCTATGAAATGGACGGCTTCGGCGTTGGTGCAACCTACGCGAAATCTGACCGTACTGACCGTCAGGTTGCTGCAGGTCGCGTCGCTAACACCGTTAACGCTGGCGGTGAGAACGCAGAAGTATGGGCTGCTGGCCTGAAATATGATGCGAACAACATCTACCTGGCAACTACCTACTCTGAAACCCGCAACATGACCAACTTCGGTGACGGTTATATCGCGAACAAAGCTCAGAACTTTGAAGTTGTTGCTCAGTACCAGTTCGACTTCGGCCTGCGCCCATCCATCGCTTACCTGAAATCCAAAGGTAAAGACCTGGGTTCATACGGCGACCAGGATCTGGTTGAATACGTTGACGTTGGCGCGAGCTACTACTTCAACAAAAACATGTCTACCTATGTTGATTACAAAATCAACCTGGTTGACGACAACAGCTTCACCAAAGCAACTGGCGTTGCTACCGACAACATCGTAGCTGTAGGCCTGACCTACCAGTTCTAAGATTTGTCACGATAAAAGGCCAGCCCATGTGGCTGGCTTTTTTTATACGGATTTCTGGCGTCAAAAAGGAGTACGCCATGCACATATTCAAAGGACGCTGCTTGTGCGGAATGAGTCAGTTCAGCGTGAGCCTCAACAATTTTGACGTATACGCATGCCACTGCACCCAATGCCAGAAGTGGTCGGGCGGCATTGCCATGTATCTTGAGCCGCAGGGCGAACCGCTTCTTGAGCAAGACTCCATCGCCCCTTCTCATTTCGCGTCATCGGCGCGCGGCGAACGCTGGTTCTGTCCCGGCTGCGGCTGCCCGCTGTGGTTCAAACTGACCTCAACGTCGCGCTATTTCATTCCCTGGACGCTGCTTGAGATGGGCGAAGATGAGCGACGCCGGCTGGTGCTCGCCGCGGAAATCTACACCGAAACCCAACCTGCGTTTTTTGGCCTGACCGGGCAATACGCGCGCTACAGCGGTTCGGAAATTGAAGCGCTGGATAAACAGTGCCTGCTTACGCCGTAAGCGGTTCAACGCCTGCCGCCCGACGAAGCCAGTTTTGCAGCAGCTTACCGTCCTCGGTCATCTCTGAATCGGCACGTACGCAGAGGTAATAGTCGCGTCCGTCGTCAATGGGTGAGTCGAATATCTTCACCAGCTCGCCGCTTTCGAGATAAGGCGCAATCAGCGGCTCACGCATCAGCGCGCAGCCCAGACCAGCCTGCACGCCCGCCAGCGTCAACAGCCCGTCTTCAAACAGGGGGCCGCTGCGCCGCAGAGAACGTTTTACCCCCTGCAACTGAAACCACTGCGGCCAGCTGGTACGCTCTTCATCGTGCAGCAGCGGCATTTGCAGCAGCTGCTCAGGGGTGTCGATATGGCCATGCACGCGCAAAAACGCGCGGCTGCACACCGGCACCATCTGTCCGGAAATCAGCTTTTCACTCTGATAGCCCGCCCACTGGCCGTTACCAAAACGAATCGACATGTCCGACGCGTCGCTCAGATAGTTACGGTGGTTGGCATACACCACGTTGATCTCGGTTTGCGGGTTGGCACGCATGAACGCAGGCAAACGCGGGATAAACCATCCCATGCCAAAAAGCGGGATCAGGCTGATGGTGACCTGGCGCGTTTGCGCCTGCTCCGCCAGATGCTCCGTCGCCTGGCGCAGCACGTTAAACGCCGCGCGGATCGAGCGGTAGTATTCACGCCCGTGCTGGCTCAGAACCAGCCTGCGCCCCTGACGCTCCGTCAGCGGCATTTGCAGATACCCTTCGAGCACCTTGAGCTGATGGCTGACGGCCGACGGAGAGATAGCCAGCTCCTGCGCGGCCAGCGTGACGCTGCCCAGCCGGGCTATGGCCTCAAAGGCACGCACGGCCCGAAGCGGCGGATCGTTTGCAAGGCGACTTTCTGCATACGCAGACAGCCCAACCGATTGTTCTATTTTATTCATATGTTGATTTCTTTAAGCTTTTTACCCAAAAACAGCTTTTCATTATCTTTATATAAATCATAAAGATAAAACAATATTTATTTATCATAAGAAATAATAGATGCGTATTTTACAATTTAATTCATTTATTGGATGGTAGCCGCAGAAAGAGCACTTTGCGGGTACAAACGTTGGATACACTCATACAACAACTGATCAACGGCGTGATGCTGGGAAGCATCTACGCGGTGATCGCGCTGGGCTATACCATGGTGTATGGCATTTTGCGCATTATTAACTTTGCTCACGGCGATATTCTGATGGTCGGCGCGCTCACCACGCTCTCCGTCATTAACGCCCTGAATGCCGCCTTCCCGCACATGCCGCTGCTGTTGCAGCTCGGCGTTGCCCTGGCGGTGTCGATGGCCGTTTGCGCCCTGCTGGCCATGGCCGTCGAGCGCTTTGCCTATCGCCGCCTGCGCAACGCCCCGCGTCTGGCGCCGCTGATCTCCGGTATTGGCGTCTCGGTTCTGCTGCAAACCGTGGCGATGATTATCTGGACGCGCAACCCGCTGATGTTCCCGCAGATCCTGCCCATGGATCCGATTGCCGTTACGTCGGGAAGTGAAATGCATCCGCCCGCGATTGTGACCGTCACCGGCATTGTCACCGTGGCGCTGGCGCTTGCGGTGATGACCGGGCTGTGGCTGCTGGTGGAATACACCCGCCTGGGCCGCGGCATGCGCGCCGTGGCGGAAAACCCGCGCGTGGCCACGCTGATGGGCGTCAACCCGAACGCCATCATTACCCTGACGTTTGCCATTGGCGGTGCGTTTGCCGCGCTGGCAGGCGTCATGATGGCAAGCAACTACGGCAACGCCAGCTTCTCGATGGGCTTTTTGCCCGGGATCAAAGCCTTCACCGCCGCCGTGCTGGGGGGCATTGGTAACATTCGTGGCGCCATGATTGGCGGGATCCTGCTCGGCATTATCGAAGCGCTGGGCGCGGGCTACCTGGGTGAACTGACCCACGGCGTATTCGGCAGCAATTACCAGGATGTCTTTGCGTTCATCGTGCTGATTCTGGTGCTGGTCTTCCGTCCGGCAGGCCTGCTGGGCGAGCGCGTGGCAAACAGAGCGTAAGGGACACTATGACAACTCTTCAACTCCAGGCTCCGGCAACGACGCGCAAGTTCTGGTCCGGCATGACGTTATTCTGCCTCGCGCTGCTGGTTGCGCCCGTGGTGGCCACGCAGCTTGGCGGCAACTACTGGGTGCGCGTCATCGACTTCGCCCTGCTCTACATCATGCTGGCGCTGGGGCTCAACATTGTGGTCGGCTACACCGGCCTGCTGGACATGGGCTTTATCGCCTTTTACGCGGTCGGGGCCTACCTCGCGGCGCTGATGGCGTCGCCACACCTGCTGGAGGTGTTCCCGATCCTCGGCGTCTGGTTCCCGGACGGGCTGCACACCTCTTATCTGCTCATCATTCCGCTGGCCGCGCTCGTGGCGGCCGTCTGCGGCATTATGCTGGGCGCCCCCACGCTGAAGCTGCGTGGAGACTATCTGGCGATAGTGACCCTCGGCTTTGGGGAGATTATCCGCATCCTGATGCGTAACCTCGATCGCCCGGTGAACATCACCAACGGTGCAAAAGGCATTACAGGGGTAGATACGCTTAACCTGTTCGGCCTTAAGTTCAGCGGCGTTTATCACTGGTTCGGCGTAAAAGTCCCCGCCCTGTGGCTTTGGTACTACCTGCTGATGCTGGTGATTATCGCGATCGTTTTCGTCTGCCTGCGCCTGCAACATTCCCGTATTGGCCGCGCCTGGCACGCTATTCGTGAAGATGAGGATGTGGCCCGCGCGATGGGCATCAACGTGCGTAACTATAAGCTGCTGGCCTTCGCGATGGGCGCCTCCTTTGGCGGCGTGGCGGGCGCACTTTTCGGCGCGTTTCAGGGCTTTGTCTCCCCGGAATCCTTCACGTTACAGGAATCCATCGCCGTGCTGGCGATGGTGGTGCTGGGCGGTATGGGGCACATTCCGGGCGTGATCCTCGGCGCGGTACTGCTCACCGCCCTGCCGGAGCTGCTGCGCAGCCAGGCGGCCCCGGTTCAGCAGGCGCTGTTCGGTTCGGTGCTGATTGACCCGGAAGTGTTACGTCAGCTGTTCTACGGCCTGGCGCTGGTGCTGGTGATGCTGGTGCGTCCTTCCGGCATCTGGCCGGTACGCCACAAGGAGGTGAAGGCATGAGTCTGTTAACCGTACGCCATATGTCAAAACGCTTCGGCGGGCTGACTGCCGTGGATGATGTGTCGATTACCGTAAACAAGGGCGAGATCTACGGGCTGATCGGCCCCAACGGGGCGGGAAAAACCACCTGCTTTAACCTGATCACCGGGCTTTATCCGGCGGACAGCGGCGAGTTTTCGATTGCCGATAAGCCCTATTTCCCGAAGCAGATTGAAAAAGTCACCGCCGCCGGAATTGCCCGTACCTTCCAGAACGTGCGCCTCTTTAACGACATGTCGGTGCTGGAAAATGTGATGGTCGGCCGCCACGTGCGCACCCGCAACGGCCTGTGGGCCGCGCTGAGCCGTCACAAACGCGCCCGCGCGGAAGAGCAGCAGACCCGCGAGCTGGCCTGGCATTGGCTAGACTATACCGGCATTGCGAAGTTCGCCCACTATCGCGCCTGCGATCTGGCCTATGGTCACCAGCGTCGCCTTGAAATCGCCCGCGCGCTGGCAACGGATCCGCTCCTGCTGGCGCTGGACGAGCCCGCCGCCGGAATGAACGCGGCGGAAAAAGTGGCGCTCGGCGAGCTGCTCATCCGCATCCGCGATGACGGCAAAACCCTGCTGATGATTGAACATGACGTCAAGCTGGTGATGGGCATCTGCGATCGCCTGACGGTGCTGGATTACGGCAAAACGCTCGCCTGCGGCACGCCGGAAAGCGTGCGTCGAGACCCTCTTGTGATCGCCGCCTGGCTTGGAGGCAACGCCCATGTCTGAATTACTTAAGGTCCAACGTCTGGACGTGCATTACGGCGGCATTCAGGCAGTACGCGACGTCTCCTTTACCCTGCACGAGGGCGAACAGGCGACGCTGATCGGCGCTAACGGCGCGGGAAAAAGCTCCACCGTGCGCGCCATCACCGGGCTGGAAAGCTTCAGCGGCAGCATTGAATTTAACGGTAAAGCGGTACGCAAACACGGCCCCGACGCCCTGCTTCGCGACGGGTTGGTGATGGTCCCGGAGGGCCGCGGGATCTTCTCCCGCATGACGGTACTGGAAAACCTGCAGATGGGCGCCTGGCTCAGGCGTGACACTGTCACGGTTAAGCGCGAAATGAATGCCATTTTCGAGCGCTTCCCGCGTCTGGGCGAGCGCCAGCACCAGCTTGCCGGTCTGCTGTCCGGCGGTGAGCAGCAGCTGCTGGCCCTTAACCGCGCCCTGCTCAGCCAGCCGCGCCTGCTGATCCTCGACGAACCGTCGATGGGCCTCGCCCCGAAGATGGTCGAAAACATTTTTGCCGTTATCGCCGGCCTGCGCGAGCGCGGCGTCGCCCTGCTGCTTATTGAACAAAACGCCCGCCTGGCGCTGGAGGTCACCGACAGCGCGTGGGTGATGGACAGCGGCAGCATCGTTCATCACGGTCAGTCGAAAGCGATGCTCGATGACGACCAGATTGCACAGATTTATTTGGGCGAAATGCCCGTTTAACAACACCAGCCAACATCAGGGAAATACAATGAAAACAGTAAAAATCAGTGCGCTCAGCGCCGCTATTCTGCTCGGTGGTTTTGCCTCAACGTCCTCGTGGGCCGCTGACAGCGAAACCGTGGTTATCGGCCTGGCGGGCCCGCTCACCGGCCCGTCTGCCCGTATCGGTAAAGATCTGGAAAACGGCGCACAGCTGGCTATCGATGACATCAACAAGCAGCACCCGACCATCGGCGGCAAGGCGGTGACCTTCAAGCTGCAGTCCGAAGACGATCAGTCCGACCCGCGCACCGCCGTGGCCGTCGCGCAGCGTCTGGTCGACAGCGGCGCGGCGGGCGTGGTGGGTCACTGGAACACCGGCACCAGCATTCCAGCGGCCCGCGTTTACCACGATGCGGGCATCGCACAGGTGGCACCGGTCGCGACCGGTCACGCGTATACCCAACAGGGTTTTGACACCAGCTTCCGCGTGATGGGCCACGACGACGACGGCGGCCAGCTCGCCGGTCAGTACGCGGTGAATACCCTGAAGGCCAAACGCATTGCGGTGATCGACGACCGTACCGCCTTTGGTCAGGGTCTGGCGGACCAGTTTATTAAGTCGCTTGAAGCACAGGGCGTGAAGATTGTCGATCGTCAGTACGTGGATGACAAAACGGTCGATTTCAGCGCCGTGCTGACCGCGATTCGCAGTAAGAATGCCGATCTGATCTTCTTCGGCGGCGTCGACAGCCAGGCCGCACCGCTGGCGCGCCGCATCAAACAGCTGGGCATGAATGCCACGCTGATGGGCGCAGGCGGATTCGTCAGCCAGACGTTCCTGCAGCTGGCGCAAAAAGAGGGAGAAGGCGTTGTCGCTCTGGAGCCTGGCCTGCCGGTTGACCAGATGCCGGGCGGCAAAGCGTTTGAACAGGCCTATCAGGCCCGCTACCACACCCATATCGAACTGCACGCCCCGTTCGCCTATGACGCCACCCGCGTGCTGGTGGCGGCAATGGAAAAAGCAGACACCGTGGAGCCGTCCGGCTACCTGCCCGCCCTGCGCGCCATTAGCTACTCCGGCGTTACGGGAGAGATCGCGTTTGATAAAGAGGGCAACCTGAAATCACCGTCGTTCACGGTCTACAAGGTTGTCGACGGCAAATGGCAGCCGCAGACCGTGCTGGGCGGCGCAAAAGCGAAGTAACGCAGCGAGGCAATGTGATGAGTGATAATAACGAGCTGGGCATTCTCGCCCGCCGCAAAATTGAAGCAGAAATTATTAAGCCAATTTATGAAATCCTGGTGCGCGAGATAGGGAAAACCCGCGCCCAGGCGGTGATTGGCGAGGCCATTGAGCAGGCCGCGATTGACGCTGGCAAAGCGTTTGCCAGCAAAGAGCCCAACGGCGCGGACGTCAAAAGCTTTATCGCCCTGCAGTATCTGTGGGAGAAAGATAACGCCCTGGACGTGAAGGTGATCGACGCCGACGACCAGCAGTACAACTATAACGTTACCCGCTGCCGCTACGCGGAGATGTACCACGAGATGGGGCTGGGCGAAATTGGCCACCTGCTCTCCTGCGCGCGCGATGAAAAGTTCATCGTGGGCTATGCGCCGGACGTGAAGCTGACCCGCACCTCCACCATCATGCAGGGCGGCCCGTGCTGTGATTTCCGCTACCGCAGCACTAAGGACAAGCCATGATCCGCGTCAACGTCGAACGACTGTGGTCAACGCTTGAGATGATGGCGCAGATCGGCGGCACGCCCGCCGGGGGCGTGACTCGCCTGGCGCTGAGCGAGGAAGATCGTATTGCGCGTAACCTGCTGCGCGACTGGGCGCAGGAGGCGGGTTTTACCTGCGACGTCGACAGCATGGGCAACATGTTTATCCGTCGCGCGGGGAAAAACCCGGCGCTCGCGCCGGTCATGACCGGCTCGCACGTGGATACCCAGCCGCTGGGGGGCAACTACGACGGTGTTTACGGCGTGCTGGCCGGGCTGGAGCTGCTGCGCACCCTCAATGACCATCGCGTTGAGACAGAACGCGACATTGTGCTGGTGAACTGGACTAACGAAGAAGGCGCGCGATTTGCGCCAGCCATGCTCGCCTCAGGCGTCTGGGCAGGCCAGCTTACCGAGGAGTTTGCTTACGCCCGGATGGACAGCAAGCGCGTCACGGTCCGCGAGGCGCTTGAAGCAATCGGCTATCGCGGTGACATCCCGGCTCGCGCGTTTCCGGTTCACGCCTGCTACGAACTGCACATCGAACAGGGCCCGATTCTGGAAGATGAAGGTCTGGATATCGGGCTCGTCCGCGCCGCAATGGGCCAGCGCTGGTTTACCCTGACGCTGGACGGTTTTGCCGCCCATGCAGGAACGACGCCGATGCACAGCCGCCGCGACGCGCTGACCGCCTTCGCCGAGCTGGCGCTGAAGGTGGAAGAGATTGGCTATCGGCATGCCCCAGACGGACGCGCGACGATCGGTATGGCGCAGGTTACGCCGAACTCGCGCAACGTCGTGCCGTCTCGCGTGGTATGCAGCGTGGAGTTTCGCCATCCTTCGCAGGAGGCGCTGATAGCCATGGAAGCGGCGCTGCATAAGGTAGCTGAAAGCCTGAGCCTGCGCGGCGTGGCGGCTGCCGTTGAACGCATTTTTGACTATGCGCCCATCGCGTTTAATGCTGAATGCCTGGCCCGCACGGAGAAGGCCGTGGCGGAGTTGGGCTATTCGTCGAAGCCGATGGTCTCCGGTGCGGGACACGACACCTGCTACGTCAGCAAGATTGCGCCTGCCAGCATGATATTTATCCCCTGCGTGAAAGGCATAAGCCATAACGAAGCGGAGAGGATCCACCCGGAATGGTCGGAGAAAGGGGCGAACGTGTTGTTACACAGCGTTCTCTCCGCGGCCCAGGAGAAATAGGCGCGGCGCTATACGGCAACGCGCCGGCTGATTTCGACAACCCGATCGCTGGGAAGGTGGTAATGGTTGATGACGTGCGTGCAGTTGCGCTTCATGAAGGCAAAAATGTGCCGTTGCCACGCCGCCATTCCGGCCCCGCCTTCGCCTGCCACAATGGTTTCATGCCCGACATACCAGGTGGCGTCATCCGTGGCAAACAGCGCGTTAATCTCGCTGACGCCCTGCAGCAAGCGCGGGATGTCCGGGTGTTCCATAAAGCCGTACTGCGCCACGCCGTGCCAGTAGCCCGGCGCGCGCTGCTCCACGCTGATGCGCTGTTCTTCTCCGACGTAGGGCACGTTGAGAATATCAATGGTCAGCGACAACACATCCTGCTGTAGCGCCCGGTTTCGCGCGACGTGCCAGCGCATCACCGGCGGGATATTGTGCTGGGTACGGGTCAAAAATACGGCGGCGCCCGCCACTCTGGGCACCGTCTTTTGCTTAAGCTGGGCAAAGAACGCATCCACGCTGACGCCCTTCTCGCCCACCGACGCGGAGACCGCCCGAACGCCGCGGTGCCAGATCAGCATCACCGTACAAATGGCGGCCGCCATCAGGAGCGGAATGTAGCCGCCCTCCAGGACCTTAATCAGGTTGGCAAATAAAAAGGTGGCATCAACCACGAAGAAACAGAAGGCGATGACCGCGCTGCTGACCAGGCTCCAGCGCCATATTTCCCGCATGGCGACAAACAGCAGCCCCGTTGTCATCAGCATGGTTAACGACACGGCAATGCCGTACGCGGCGGCAAGCTTATCGGAGGATTTGAAGAACACGACCAGACCGATGGTCACCACCATCAGCAGCCAGTTTATTGTCCCGATATAGATCTGACCGTAGCTCTCCGCCGCAGTCTGTTTAATGCGTAATCGCGGTAGCCAGCCAAGCTGAATGGCCTGGCGGGTCATGGAAAAGGCGCCGGTAATAATCGCCTGACTGGCGATGATCGTTGCCAGCGCGGCAAGCACGATAAGCGGAACCTGCAGCACCGGCGGGCACAGCAGGTAAAAGAGATTTTGTTTGCTGTCGGCACCCGCCAGAATCAGTGCCGACTGGCCAGCATAGTTGAGCAGCAGGGACGGAAAAACGACGCCGTACCAGGCAAGCCAGATCGGCTTTTTACCGAAATGCCCCATGTCGGCATACAGGGCCTCGGCCCCCGTTACGCAGAGAAAAACGCCGCCCAGAACCAGGAAGCTGGTGTACCCGTTCGAGAACAAAAACGCGATGCCGTAAGCCGGGTTCAGGGCCAACAGCACCGAAGGGTGTTGAATGATGCCCCAGACGCCCAGCGCGGCAATCGCCAGAAACCACAGCGCCATCACCGGGCCAAATATCTTCCCTATGCGGGCGGTCCCAAAAGGCTGGATCAGGAACAGCGCCAGCAGAACCGCGACCGTGAGGGGCAATATGTACGGCTGCGATTCAGGAATGACCATCTCCAGCCCTTCCAGCGCGGAAAGCACCGAGATTGCCGGGGTAATCGCACCGTCACCGTAAATCAACGCTGCGCCGATAAGGGCGGCAAAAATAACCCAGCGTCCGCCTTTCCCTTTTTCCACCAGAAGCGACATCAGGGCCATGATGCCGCCCTCGCCATGATTATCAATTCGCATGGCGAAGGCGGCATATTTTATGGATGTCACCAGGATGAGTGTCCAGGTAATCAGGGAGAGCAGGCCCAGTATGACCCCGGGCGTCGGGTCATGCTCAGAGAGCGAAAGCACCGTTCTGAAGGTATAAAGCGGGCTGGTGCCGATATCGCCAAAAACGACGCCCAGCGCACCGCCTGCAAGCAGGGTTAGCCGGGAGAAGGGTTGAGACGGTTCACTGCTGTGGCGCGGGCTCATATTTTCCAGCTAGAGTCAGATAATCCTTTAAAAAACATAGCCCATCTGCCCTACCCGCGCCAACCGCCAGCCCGGTTTTGCTGCGCTATTTACCGAGGGTTGATCTTCGCCAGGCTGAACCAAATCCCAACGGCCAGCAGCAGGAGCATACCGCCCGCACTGCCCAGCGCCACGCTGTGCGAGGTAATAAACGCGCTTTTCGCCGCCTCAATGACCGACTCCGACAGGGTCGGGGTCAGATCCTGCGCCACCTTCATCGCCTCACCGATGGATGACGAGGCTTTGTCGACGAGAGAAGCATTCAGCCCCTGCGGCAGCGCAATCGACGCCGAGAAGCTGCGGGTCAACAGCAGGCCAAAAATGGCGATCCCCAGCCCGGCCCCCAGCTCATAGGACATGGTTTCAATCGCCCCTGCGGCGGCGGCTTTCTCTTTCGGCGCGGCAGCCATAATGGCGGAGGTCGAGGCCAGCAGCGCGCTGGCGGCGCTGAAGCCAAGCAGCACCATCAGCCCCCACGCCTGCCACTGCTGCGTGCTGAAGTCGAGCATCGACAGTCCGATAAAGCTGACGGCGCTGAGCCCCATTCCGCCGGCCGCGACGATGCGTAGCCCCAAACGCCCAACCAGCACGCCCGCGATCGGTCCGCTGAACCCGCTGGCGACCATCACTGGCAGCATGAACATGCCCGCTTCAAACGGCGTAAAGCCGTGAACGAACTGCAGCTCCTGGGCCATCAGCAGCTCAAAGCCGACCAGGGCAATCATGGCTGTCATCGCCATCACCACGCCGCTCAAGATGATGCGGTGGCAGAACAGGCGCATGTCGATCATCGGTACGCGAGCGCGAAGCTGAATACGCACGAAGGCAAACAGCAGCACCGAGCCGGTCACCAGCGCGGAGGCAACCAGCCACGGCGACAGCGCGCCTTTTAGCGCGGTTTTGGCGCTGTAGACCAGCAGCAAAATCGCCACAATCAGCATGACGGCATGACTGATATTCAGCGGCTGCTCCGGCCGGCCCTGCTGACGCGGCACAAAACGCGCGGCCAGCGAAACCACCACCAGCACGATCGGCACGTTAATCAAAAACACCGATCCCCAGTAGAAATGCTCAAGCAGCATACCGCCGATCAGCGGACCAAACGCCGCCCCGCCGGAACCGACCGCCGCCCAGACGCCAAGCGCGATATTACGGTCCCGCGCGTCGACAAACAGCGTACGGATCCCAGCAAGCGTAGCCGGGATGATCATCGCCGCACCGATCGCCAGCGAGGCGCGCGCCGCAATCAGCCATCCGGCCGACGGGGCAAACGCCGCCGCCAGGGACGACAGGCCAAACAGCGTACTGCCAATCATTAGCAGTCGTTTAAAACCAATGCGGTCACCCAGGGCGCCCATCGGCAGCACCATACCCGCCATCACCAGCGAGTAAATATCGATGATCCACAGCAATTCATTACCGCTGGCACCCAGCGTCATGCTCAATGTCGGCGCCGCCACGTGCAGCACCGTCGCGTCGATCGCCACCGGGATATACACCAGCACGATAATCACTAACGCTAACCACTGACGAAACATAAATTTCCTTTTCTTTTTAAACATGGACACATGTCCAGAATGCGATCCTACGTAAAGTTGAACGAGTGTCCAGCTTTTTGTTACACTCGTTTCGTTCCCATTGAGAGTGAGTAAACATGCCATATCTGAGCAAGGATGAACGGCGGGAAGCTATCCTGCAGGCCGCCATGCGCGTGGCGCTGGCCGAAGGACTGGCGGCCATGACGGTGCGGCGCATTGCCGCTGAAGCCGGCGTCGCGACCGGTCAGGTTCACCACCACTTCACCTCCGGCGGCGAGCTAAAATCGCTGGCCTTTGTGCGTCTGATCCGCGAGTTGCTGGATGCCGACATGCTGGGTGAAAACGCCAGCTGGCGCGAGCGGCTGCACAACATGCTCGGCAGCGATGACGGCGGGTTTGAACCCTACATTCGCCTGTGGCGGGAAGCGCAAATCCTCGCCAGCCGGGATCCCGAAATCAAAGCGGCGTATGTCCTGACCATGGAGATGTGGCATCAGGAGACCGTGGCGATTATCCGCGCCGGGGCGGAGTCCAGTGCCTTTACGCTTACCGACCGCGCAGAAAATATTGCCTGGCGTTTGATCGGGCTGGTTTGCGGGCTCGACGGGATTACCATATTAAATATGCCCGGAATGGACGATGCAGCGCTTAATAAGCATCTCGACAAGCTGATTTCCCTCGAATTGGGTTAATACTCCTGACGGAGTATTATTTACCGCTGCGCTTACAATTAGTAACATATTAAGCGAACCCTTATTTCCTTTCTAAACTCAAGGGTTCGTTTTTTTATCTATCCTTTCAGTTGTATCCAAAAACATCCAATAAACCAGTCAACACACCTACAACTATCCGTTTGTTTTCATTTGTTTTTTATCTTCATCTTGGCGAGCAAGAGGGTGATATGTCACAACAAAGTGAGAAGAGTAATCCGCATCTGTTGAGTAACTGGAAACCGGAAAATACGCAATTTTGGGAGAATAAAGGAAAACATATCGCGCGGCGAAACCTGTGGATTTCAGTCGCTTGTTTGCTGCTAGCGTTCTGCGTATGGATGTTATTTAGCGCGATTGCCGTCAACCTGAATAAAATCGGATTTACTTTCTCCACTGACCAGCTTTTTATGCTAACGGCATTGCCTTCTCTCTCCGGTGCGATATTGCGCGTCCCCTACTCGTTTATGGTGCCGATATTTGGCGGACGATACTGGACGGTTTTGAGCACCGTCATCCTGATTATTCCCTGCGTCTGGCTGGGGATTGCCGTTCAGAACACCGCGACGCCTTACTGGGTCTTTATCGTGATTGCCCTGCTCTGCGGCTTTGCCGGCGCTAACTTTGCCTCCAGCATGGGCAACATCAGCTTCTTCTTCCCCAAGGCAAAACAGGGTAGCGCGCTCGGTATTAACGGCGGGCTGGGAAACCTGGGCGTCAGCGTGATGCAGCTGATCGCGCCGCTAGTGATCTTCCTGCCAATGTTTACCTTCCTGGGCGTGCAGGGCGTACCGCAGGATGACGGCTCCACGATGTGGCTGGCGAATGCCGCCTGGATCTGGGCTCCGCTGCTGCTGCTGGCCACCCTTGCCGCCTTCTTTGGCATGAACGATATCGCCAGCTCTAAAGCCTCTATCGCCAGCCAGCTCCCGGTGCTAAAACGCTTTCACCTGTGGCTGCTGAGCCTGCTCTATCTCGCGACCTTCGGCTCGTTTATCGGTTTCTCGGCAGGCTTTGCCATGCTGTCAAAAACCCAGTTTCCCGACGTGAATATCCTTCACCTCGCCTTCTTTGGTCCCCTGATTGGCGCGCTGGCGCGTTCCGCGGGCGGGATGATCTCCGACAGGCTGGGCGGGGTACGCGTCACGCTCGTGAACTTCATCTTTATGGCGGCGTTCAGCGCCCTGATCTTCCTGACCCTGCCCGGCACGGGCTCCGGCAGCTTTATCGCCTTCTACCTGGTCTTTATGGGGCTGTTCCTCACCGCCGGGCTGGGCAGCGGCTCCACCTTCCAGATGATTGCCATTGTCTTCCGGCAGATCACCCTTACCCGCGTGAAGCAGCAGGGCGGAACGGACGAACAGGCGCAGCATGAAGCGGTGACCGAGACCGCTGCCGCGCTGGGCTTTATCTCCGCCATCGGTGCCGTGGGCGGGTTCTTCATCCCCAAAGCCTTTGGCACCTCGCTGGCGATGACCGGATCGCCGGTCGGCGCCATGAAGGTGTTCCTCGTGTTTTACATCGTCTGCGTGCTCGTTACCTGGCTGGTGTATGGCCGCAAATCCGCACAAAAATAATAACGACCTCTTAGCCGGAGCGTGATGCAGCACCCTCCGGCAATGCTATCGAAGCAGGAGAAATGTCATGAGCAAACTGTTGGACCGCTTCCGCTACTTCAAAACAAAAGGCGACAGTTTCGCCGATGGGCACGGGCAGGTGTATCACACCAACCGCGACTGGGAGGACAGCTACCGCCAGCGCTGGCAGTACGACAAGATTGTGCGCTCGACCCACGGCGTGAACTGTACCGGCTCCTGTAGCTGGAAAATTTACGTCAAAAACGGTCTGGTGACCTGGGAGACGCAGCAAACCGACTATCCCCGAACCCGCCCCGACCTGCCCAACCATGAACCGCGCGGCTGCCCGCGCGGGGCGAGCTACTCCTGGTATCTCTACAGCGCCAACCGTCTCAAATACCCGCTGGTGCGCCGCAAGTTAATTGAGCTCTGGCGCGAGGCGCTGGCCCAGCATCACGATCCGGTCCTGGCGTGGGACGCCATCCAGAGCGATCCACAAAAAGCGCAGAGCTACAGGCGCGCGCGCGGACACGGCGGGTTTATCCGCTCGAACTGGAAAGAGCTAAACCAGCTGATCGCCGCCGCCAACGTCTGGACCATCAAAAATTATGGCCCGGACCGCGTCGCCGGTTTTTCCCCTATCCCGGCGATGTCGATGGTCTCCTACGCCGCCGGCACGCGCTATCTTTCCCTGCTGGGCGGCACCTGCCTGAGCTTCTATGACTGGTACTGCGATCTCCCCCCTGCCTCCCCCATGACCTGGGGCGAACAGACCGACGTGCCGGAGTCCGCCGACTGGTACAACTCCAGCTACATCATTGCATGGGGCTCGAACGTGCCGCAGACCCGTACCCCAGACGCCCACTTCTTCACCGAAGTACGCTACAAAGGCACCAAAACCGTCGCCATCACGCCGGACTTCTCGGAGGTCGCGAAGCTGAGTGACCAGTGGCTGGCGCCCAAACAAGGCACCGACAGCGCCCTCGCGATGGCGATGGGCCACGTGATCCTCAAAGAATTTCACCTCGATAACCCCAGCGACTACTTCCTCAACTACTGCCGTCGCTACACCGACATGCCGATGCTGGTGCTGCTGGACGAGCAGGCGGACGGCCGCGTCGTGCCGGGCCGGATGCTGCGCGCCTCGGACCTGGTTGACGGGCTGGGGGAAGCCAATAACCCGGAATGGAAGACCGTCGCCTTTGATATTGCCGGGAACCTGGTGGTGCCAAACGGATCGATTGGTTTCCGCTGGGGAGAAAAAGGCAAATGGAACCTGGAGCCGCAGGCCGCAGGCCATGAAACCGAGCTGACCCTCTCCCTGCTGATTACCCACGATAGCGTTGCCGATGTGGCGTTCCCCTACTTTGGCGGCAACGAAAACCCGCATTTCCGCAGCGTGAAGCAGGAGCCGGTGCTGACGCGTCGCGTGCCGAGCAAAACCCTGACGCTCGCCGACGGCAGCCAGAAACGGGTGGTCAGCGTTTACGATCTGGTGCTGGCTAACTACGGTCTCGATCGCGGTCTGGAAGACAGCAACGCCGCAGAAAGCTATGACCAGATTAAGGCCTATACGCCCGCCTGGGGCGAGCAGATTACCGGCGTGCCCGCGTATCTGATAGAAAAAATCGCCCGCGAGTTTGCCGATACGGCGCACAAAACGCACGGTCGTTCGATGATCATTCTGGGTGCCGGGGTGAACCACTGGTACCACATGGACATGAACTACCGCGGAATGATCAACATGCTGGTCTTCTGCGGCTGCGTCGGGCAGAGCGGCGGCGGCTGGTCCCACTATGTGGGCCAGGAGAAGCTGCGCCCGCAGACCGGCTGGCTACCGCTGGCCTTCGCGCTGGACTGGAACCGCCCGCCGCGCCAGATGAACAGCACCTCCTTCTTTTACAACCACGCCAGCCAGTGGCGCTATGAGAAGCTGACCGCGCAGGAGCTGCTCTCCCCGCTGGCGGACGCCTCGAAATTCACCGGCCACCTGATCGACTTCAACGTCCGCGCCGAGCGCATGGGCTGGCTGCCGTCGGCCCCGCAGCTCAACCTGAACCCGCTGCACGTTAAAGCCCGTGCTGAAGCGGCGGGCATGACGCCGCAGGAGTACACCGTGCAGGGGCTGAAATCGGGTGACGTGCGTTTCGCCTGCGAGCAGCCTGACAACGGTAAAAACCATCCCCGCAACCTGTTCGTCTGGCGCTCTAACCTCCTCGGCTCGTCCGGAAAAGGCCACGAGTACATGCTGAAATACCTGCTCGGCACCGAAAGCGGCATTCAGGGCGAGGATCTCGGCTCGACCGACGACGTGAAGCCCGAAGAGGTGGAGTGGCAGACCGCCGCCATCGAGGGCAAGCTCGACCTGCTGGTGACGCTCGACTTCCGCATGTCCAGCACCTGTCTGTTCTCGGATATCGTCCTGCCCACCGCCACCTGGTATGAAAAAGACGATATGAATACTTCGGATATGCATCCGTTTATTCATCCGCTCTCCGCCGCCGTCGACCCGGCGTGGGAGTCCCGCAGCGACTGGGAGATCTACAAAGGCATCGCCAAAGTCTTCTCCGAGGTCTGCGTCGGGCATCTGGGCACCGAAACCGACGTGGTGCTGCAGCCGCTGCAGCACGACTCGCCGGCGGAGCTCTCCCAGCCGTTTGATATTCAGGACTGGCGCAAAGGCGAATGCGACCTGATCCCCGGCAAAACCGCGCCAAACATTGCGGTCGTCGAGCGTAACTACCCGGAAACCTACGAACGCTTCACCTCGCTCGGCCCGCTGATGGACAAGCTCGGCAACGGCGGAAAAGGCATATCGTGGAACACGCAGAACGAGGTCGATTTCCTCGGCAAGCTGAACTACGTCAAGCCCGGCGGTCCGGCGAAAGGTCGCCCGCTGATTGAAACGGCGATCGACGCCTCCGAGGTGATCCTCGCCCTGGCGCCGGAAACCAACGGTCAGGTGGCGGTGAAGGCCTGGGAAGCGCTCGGCGAACTGACCGGGCGCGACCACACCCATCTGGCGCTGAATAAAGAAGACGAGAAGATCCGCTTCCGCGATATTCAGGCGCAGCCGCGCAAAATCATCTCCAGCCCGACCTGGTCCGGTCTTGAGAGCGAGCACGTCTCCTACAACGCGGGCTATACCAACGTCCACGAGCTAATCCCGTGGCGTACCCTTTCGGGCCGCCAGCAGCTGTATCAGGATCATCCGTGGATGCGCGCCTTCGGGGAAAGCCTGGTAGCCTACCGTCCGCCGATTGACACCCGCAGCGTCAGCCATATGCGCGAGATCCCGCCGAACGGCTTCCCGGAAAAAGCGCTCAACTTCCTGACGCCGCACCAGAAATGGGGCATCCACTCCACCTACAGCGAAAACCTGCTGATGCAGACCCTGTCGCGCGGCGGGCCGATTGTCTGGATCAGCGAAACCGACGCCCGCGAGCTGGGCATTGAGGACAACGACTGGATCGAAGCCTTCAACGCCAACGGCGCCCTCACCGCCCGCGCGGTGGTCAGCCAGCGCGTGCCGCCGGGCATGACCATGATGTATCACGCCCAGGAGCGCATCCTGAACATCCCGGGCTCAGAGGTGACAGGACGGCGCGGCGGGATCCACAACTCGGTGACCCGCGTCTGCCCGAAACCGACGCACATGATCGGCGGCTACGCCCAGCTGGCGTACAGCTTTAACTATTACGGCACCGTCGGCTCTAACCGCGACGAGTTCATCATGATCCGCAAAATGAAAAACATTAACTGGCTGGATGGCGAAGGTCGGGATCAGGTACAGGAGGCGAAAAAATGAAAATACGCTCACAGGTTGGCATGGTTCTGAATCTCGATAAATGCATCGGCTGCCACACCTGCTCGGTCACCTGTAAGAACGTCTGGACCGGGCGTGAAGGGATGGAGTATGCGTGGTTTAACAACGTCGAAACCAAACCGGGCATCGGCTACCCGAAAAATTGGGAAGATCAGGAGGAGTGGCAAGGCGGCTGGATCCGCGGCATTACCGGCAAGCTGACGCCGCGCCTCGGCGGCAAGATGGGCGTACTGTCGAAAATTTTCGCTAACCCCGTCCTGCCGCAGATAGACGATTACTATGAGCCCTTTACCTTTGACTATCAGGATCTGCACCGCGCCCCGGAGGGCGATCACCTCCCTACCGCCCGGCCGCGCTCGCTGATTGACGGCAAGCGAATGGATAAAATCGTCTGGGGACCAAACTGGGAGGAGCTGCTGGGCGGCGAGTTCGAAAAGCGCGCCCGTGACCGTAACTTCCAGAAGATCCAGAAAGAGATGTACGGCCAGTTTGAAAACACCTTCATGATGTACCTGCCGCGCCTGTGCGAGCACTGTCTCAACCCGAGCTGCGTCGCCACCTGCCCGAGCGGTGCGATTTACAAGCGCGAAGAGGACGGCATTGTGCTGATCGACCAGGACAAATGCCGCGGCTGGCGTCTGTGCATCAGCGGCTGTCCCTACAAGAAAATCTACTTTAACTGGAAGAGCGGCAAGTCAGAAAAATGCATCTTCTGCTACCCGCGCATTGAGTCCGGCCAGCCGACCGTATGCTCGGAAACCTGCGTCGGGCGCATCCGCTACCTCGGCGTGCTGCTGTATGACGCGGACCGCATTGAAGAGGCGGCCAGCACCGAGCATGAAACCGATCTGTACGAGCGCCAGTGCGACGTGTTCCTGAACCCGAACGACCCGGCGGTCATTGAAGAAGCACTGAAGCAGGGTATTCCGCAGAACGTGATTGACGCCGCCCAGCGTTCGCCGGTCTATAAAATGGCGATGGACTGGAAGCTCGCCCTGCCGCTGCACCCGGAATACCGCACCCTGCCGATGGTCTGGTACGTGCCGCCGCTGTCGCCGATCCAGTCCTACGCGGACGCCGGCGGCCTGCCGCAGAGCGACGGCGTCCTGCCTGCCGTAGAGAGCCTGCGCATTCCTGTACAGTATCTGGCGAACATGCTCAGCGCGGGCGATACCGGCCCGGTGCTGCGCGCCCTGAAGCGCATGATGGCGATGCGCCATTACAAACGTTCCCAGACCGTGGAAGGCGTAACCGATACCCGCGCCATTGAAGAAGTGGGCCTGACCGAAGCGCAGGTTGAAGAGATGTACCGCTACCTGGCAATTGCTAACTACGAAGACCGCTTCGTGATCCCGACCAGCCACCGCGAAATGGCGCGCGACGCCTTCCCGGAGAAAAACGGCTGCGGCTTCACCTTTGGCGACGGCTGCCACGGCTCCGACACCAAATTCAACCTCTTCAACAGCAGCCGCATTGACGCGATCAACATCACCGAGGTGCGCGAACACGGGGAGGGAGAATAATGCAAATCCTCAAAATCATCGCGCTGCTGATCGAGTATCCCGATGAAACCCTGTGGGAAAGCCGTGACGAAGCGCTTTCGCTGATTGAGCAGGACGCCCCCATGCTGCTGCCGTTTACCCGGCAGCACCTGAACGCCCCGCTGCTGGATAAACAGGCCGAGTGGTGCGAGGTTTTTGAGCGCGGTCGCGCGACGTCGCTGCTGCTGTTCGAGCACGTTCACGCGGAGTCCCGCGATCGCGGTCAGGCGATGGTCGACCTGATGAGCCAGTACGAGAAAGCCGGGCTCCAGCTGGACTGCCGCGAGCTGCCGGACTACCTGCCGCTCTACCTGGAATACCTCAGTATCGTCACCGACGACGAAGCGCGCGAAGGATTGCAAAACGTCGCGCCGATCCTGGCGCTGATTGGGGGACGCCTGAAGCAGCGTGGCGTGGCGCATTACCAGCTGTTTGACGCCCTGCTGGCGCTGGCGGAAACGCGGCTTTCCAGCGACAGCGTGGCGAAACAGGTGTCCGGTGAAAAACGGGATGATACCCGTCAGGCGCTGGACGCCGTATGGGAAGAGGAACAGGTCAAGTTTATCGAAGACAACGCCACATCGTGCGACAGCTCGCCGATGCAGCAATATCAACGACGCTTTAGCCAGGACGTCGCGCCTCAGTACGTGGACGTCAGCGCCGGAGGCCCAAAATGACACATTACCTGAACGTGTTTTTCTATGACATTTACCCGTACATCTGTGCCACCGTCTTTTTCCTCGGCAGCTGGTTGCGCTACGACTACGGGCAGTACACCTGGCGCGCCTCGTCGAGCCAGATGCTCAGCAAACGCGGCATGAACTGGGGCTCTAACCTGTTTCATATCGGGATCCTGGGAATATTCTTCGGACACCTGTTCGGCATGTTAACCCCGCACTGGATGTACGCCTGGTTTTTACCCGTCGCGGTTAAGCAGCAGCTGGCGATGATGGCTGGCGGGGTGTGTGGCGTATTGACGTTAATTGGCGGGTCAATGCTGCTTTACCGCCGCCTGTTCAATCAGCGCGTGCGCGCCACGTCCACCACGCCGGATATCATCATCATGAGCATTTTGCTGATCCAGTGCATCCTGGGGCTGACCACCATCCCCTTCTCCGCGCAGTATCCTGACGGGAGTGAAATGATGAAGCTGGTGGGCTGGGCGCAGGGGATCGTGACGTTTAAGGGAGGTTCATCAGAAATGCTGAGCGGCGTAGCGCCGATCTTCCGCATCCATCTGGTGCTGGGGATGACGATCTTCCTTATCTTCCCGTTCACCCGTCTGGTGCACGTATGGAGCGCGCCGTTTGAGTATTTTACCCGTCGTTATCAGGTGGTGAGATCGCGCCGTTGATTTTGTCGGGTGGCGGCTACGCCTTACCCGACCTACGTTCAAACTTATGTAGGTCCGGTAAGGCGTAGTCGCTACCGGGCGATTAAGACTGCAGCATCCCATGCTGCATGAGGAAACCCCACCAGGGAATGCCGACGAGCATGTGGACTAAAAACGTGCACAGCGCCACGATGGTGCCAATCGTCCACCTTGACTTAATGTCGTTATACCCCGAGGCGAAGATAATAGGTCCTGCTGCGCCGCCATAGTGCGTGATACACCCACCGTAGGAATTGGAAAACAGAATCGCAAGCGCCAGCAGGACGGGCGCCGTTCCGGTGACCAGACCCACGGTGGCAAACACCGGCACCATGGCCGCGACGTATGCCCCGCCAGAGGCGAAGAAATAGCGAACCAGCACGCTGAGAAACACGATAATCACGATGGTCATATTACCGGCACTGAGAAAATCCAGATGCGTTGACAGGAAATCCGCCAGCCAGCGGAAAAATCCCTCCTTGCTCAGGGTGGCGCTCAGACCGATGATGCCCCCGTACCACATCAGGGTATTCCAGCCGCCTTTATTTTTTTGGACATCGCTCCAGCCGATAATATTAAACAGCAGCGCCGCCCCCATCGCGATAATGGCGACGGCAGATTCAGTGAGCCCAAGATGACGTGAGAAGATCCAGCCCAATAATGCGGCGATAAAAATAACCACCAGCCCCTTCTCTTTGAGGCTCATTGCCCCGAGGCTTTCCAGCCCGTTTGTCGCAATCGCGACATTATCAATATGCTTAATTTCCGGCGAGGCGATTCGGTAGCAAATATAGGGAATAATACACAGCATCAATAATCCCAACGGGGCACCCGCCAGCATCCAACCGATCCAGCTAATATGGATATGGAAAATATCTGAAATGAGCTGAAGCGCTAACGCGTTCCCGGCAAAGCCCGTTAAAAACATATAGCTGGTTGTTTTAGTGACCATATAGACATTGACCATTAAATAACGGCCAGCCTTGCACGGTGTCTCTTTTGGCGTTGAGCCCAGTACGGTCGCGATGCTGTTAATAATCGGGAAAACTACCCCACCTGCCCGCGCGGTATTGGAGGGCGTGGCGGGTGCCAGCACCAGGTCCAGCAAGGCGGTGACATACCCCAGCCTTAGCGTCGTACTGCCAAATTTGAGGATAAACCAGTAAGCAAGCCGCTTTCCCAGACCGGTCGTAACGAACGCCGCGCTAAGCGTAAAGGCGCTGAACACCAGCCAGGTCGTGCCGGAGGCGTATCCGCTCAGCACATCCATTGATTTGACAGGTGAATCCGGAAATTTTGTCACGGTAAAACAGGTTAACGCGACCGCGACGAGCATGATGACGGGTTCGGGATAAGGTTTAATGACCAGGCCAACGATAGCGGATAAATATATCCCTGCCAGTATCCACGCCTCTTTACTTAATCCATCAGGCGGAGGAATAAATATTGATAATAATATTATTACGGCAAGTAAGATTGTTTTTAAAACATTGGATTTAAGCATATCTCACCCATGAGAAAAGGGTCCCTGAATGGCAGGGGATTCTCCTGAGAGACGCCTCTGCCGGATAAATACATTTGCTAAATAAATAATAAAAAACTACACGCTAACAACCGGGATATTATCACCTTCTGTGATTTGATATTCGGCCAGGGTGTCAAAACTGAGATAGCGATAGATATTTTCACGCGCGCCTTGAAGTTTATCCGTATAGCGTAAATATTCTTCAACGGTTGGCATTTTACCCAGTATGGCCGCGACGCTGCTTAATTCCGCCGAGGCAAGGAACACGCTGGCATTCGTTCCCAGACGATGCGGGAAATTTCGGGTGGACGTCGATACCACGTGACTCCCTTCGCGCACCCTCGCCTGGTTCCCCATGCAGAGGGAACAACCCGCGGGCTCGATTCGCGCCCCCGACTTTATAAACTGGCTAAAATAGCCCTCACGGGAAAGCTGCCGGGCGTCCATTTTGGTGGGAGGCGCGATCCACAGCCGCGCCTGACTTTCACCGGCATCGGCCAGGATTTCTCCCGCAGCGCGGAAATGACCGATGTTGGTCATGCAGGAGCCAATAAAGACCTCCTCTATCGGCGTGCTGGCCACCTCAGAAAGTAAGCGGGCGTCATCCGGATCGTTTGGCGCGCAGACCACCGGTTCGGTGATTTCATTGAGATCGATGTCTATAACTGCGGCATATTCCGCGTCAGGATCGGCGCGGAGCAGCGATGGGTTAGCCAGCCACGCCTCGATTTCAGCGATGCGTCGTTCAAGCGTGTCGGCGTTCTCATATCCCTGCTTAACCATCCAGCGCAGCAGGGCCGCGTTGGAACGCAGGTATTGCGCGACACTGTCTTCCGTCAGGCGCATCACGCAGGCGGCAGCGGACCGTTCAGCGGAAGCGTCAGCCAGCTCAAACGCCTGCTCTGCACTCAGTGTTTCCAGCCCTTCAATTTCAAGGATCCGGCCCGAGAAAATATTGCGCTTATTCTTTTTCTCGACCGTCAACAGGCCCTGCTTTCTGGCGTAGAGCGGAATGGCGTGAACCAGATCGCGCAGGGTGATCCCTTTCTGCATCTCGCCCGTAAAGCGAACCAGCACCGATTCCGGCATATCCAGCGGCATAATGCCGGTTGCGGCGGCAAACGCCACCAGACCGGAGCCGCCCGGGAACGAGATCCCCAGCGGGAAGCGGGTATGGGAGTCGGCGCCGGTGCCCACCGTATCCGGCAGCAGCATCCGGTTAAGCCAGGAGTGGATAATGCCGTCCCCCGGTTTCAGCGCAACCCCGTTACGACGGGAGATAAACTGCGGCAGGGTTTCATGCAGCTGAACGTCGACGGGCTTAGGGTACGCCGAGGTGTGGCAGAATGACTGCATCACCAGATCGGCTGAAAACGTCAGGCAGGCAAGATCGGTTAACTCGTCGCGCGTCATCCCGCCGGTGGTGTCCTGAGAGCCCACGGTCGTGATTTTCGGCTCGCAGTACTGTCCGGGACGGATCCCCGCAACGCCGCAGGCTTTACCCACCATTTTTTGTGCCAGCGTAAAACCGGCTGCGGACGGCGCAGGGGCGGCGGGCTTGCGGAAGACATCGGAAGGCGCAAGCTTCAGCGATTCCCGCGCTTTCGCGGTCAGGCTGCGTCCGATAATCAGCGGGATCCGCCCGCCGGCGCGCACTTCGTCCAGCAGCACCTCGGTTTTAAGCGTAAAGCGCGTCACCAGGCGCTGGCTTTCCGTTTCGCGAATTTCGCCTTTGTAGGGATAAAGATCGATCAGCATCCCGGTCGTCAGCGCGGAGACGTCCATCTCTACCGGCAAGGCACCGGAATCTTCCAGCGTGTTGAAGAAAATCGGGGCAATTTTGCCGCCAAACACAAACCCGCCGTTACGCTTATTCGGCACGAACGGAATATCATTCCCGATGTGCCATAAGATCGAGTTGGTGGCAGATTTGCGCGATGACCCGGTTCCCACGACGTCGCCGACGTACGCCAGCGGCCAGCCTGCCTCTTTTAAGGCTGCCAGCTGGCGCAAAGGCCCGCGCACGCCGGGCTCATCCGGCTCAACCCCTTCCCTGGCGTTACTGAGCATGGAGAGCGCATGTAGCGGAATATCCGGGCGTGACCACGCCTCCGGTGCCGGAGACAAATCGTCAGTATTGGTTTCGCCGGAAACCTTGAATACCTTCAGAGTGATTTTTTCAGGCATCGCCGGACGGCGGGTGAACCACTCGGCATTTGACCAGGACTGAAGCACCTCTTTTGCCCGGACGTTACCGTTCAGCGCTTTGGCTTCAACCTGGCTGAATTTTTCGAAGATCAGGATAGTCGAACAAAGCTGCTGTGCGGCCAGCGGTGCCAGGCTCGGGTGGTCCAGAAGATCGATCAGCGGCTGAACGTTATAGCCGCCCTGCATGGAACCCAGCAGCGTCGTGGCCGCTTCGGGAGAGAGACCGTCAATACGGTATTCCTGCAGTGCCAGCTTAAATAAAAATTCGGCTTTTAACTTTGCCGCAGGATCGACGCCCGGGGGAACGCAATGGGTTAATAAATCAATTAATCGCGGATGATCTGCGGGTGCATCGTGAATTAAGCGATGAATAAGCGCCTCGGTCTGTTCCGCCGTTAAGGGTTTTGCCGGAATACCCGATTCAGCGCGCGCGTTCAGGTGCTGATCATAATCATCTAACATAGGTTCTCCTGTTAAAGCTAAAGTTGTTCACAAAATTCTGTTAGTCGTTCGAGCCCGTAAGGCCATTCACCAAATCCGGATTCGGCATTAATATGCCCGGCCTCCCCGATATCGATTAATTGCCCCTCCCAGCGTGCCGCCCAGAACTGAGCGCGCGCGAAAGGCATCAGGGGGTCGTTTCTGCTGGCAAACATCAGGCAGGGAACCGGTAATGAGGCTGGCTGAATGGCCTCTTCCAGACCAATAAAAGCGGGCTCTGCTGGCGCGACCATCACCACCCCGGCGACGTTTACCCGCCGCGTTTGCAGCAGCCGGCATGACGCCAGCGCGCCAAAGCTATGGCCAACGAGGATGGCGGGCAGCTGACACGCTGCCAGCTCGCGGGAAATGGCGGAGACCCAGTTTTCAATATCGGGCTCGAACCAGTTTTTCTGCTGGATCCGCTTCCAGAAAGGAAAACGCCGCCCCCAACAGCTTTGCCAGTGATGTTCATCGCTGTCTCTCAGCCCCGGCACAAGAATAGGGGTATAAACGTTACTGAGCTGCTGCAGGCGTTGTTCAATCATGACGTTTTCCTTTTTCGATTATTCGGACGGAAACTGCGACAATAACCATCCGACGGCGATAAGATCTGCGCTCCCTCCCGGGCTCAGGTTCCGGCGAATAAACTGAACGTCCATGTTGGTTAAGGCGTTAATTAATTTTTCCGGCGTCAGATGTTTCACGGTTAATATTCGTCTGGCATAGCGTCTGGCATAATTCAGCCCTTTCGTTCCACCACGTGAAACAAGGTTGGTGTCCGGATTCGACGCCATCAGCCCGAGCAACATCCTCAGCAGCGCCTCGTCCTCAGAGGCTCCCCGGCGCAGTGCGGTTTCAAAGTGAGGAAGGCCAGCGTGGCGGACGGTGGCAAAACCGCTTTCCGCTTCACCTCTGGCACCGGTGAAACCGTACGCTTTGAACTGCTGCTCGCCCTTCGTTTTCGCCACGCCGCGATTATTCAGCTCCCGCTCAACGATGCCCGTGCAGATTGCGCTGCACTCCTCGCACAGGCTGCGCTGCGTGAGGTTTTCTTGCCTTTGCGTCAGACGTCCCGCCGCGGCACACAGCAGCCCCAGAGAGAAAATCCCGCCTTTATGGGTATTCACCCCGCCGGTGGCGTTAAACATCGCCTGTTCGCAGGCCAGACCGGTTGGCCTTATCGCCCGCAGCGTTTGCGGGCCAGCAAGACGAGCCGTCTCTCTGCCAACGTTAAAGAACGTCGAGAACCAGGGGGCAATCGCCGCGATACTGCTCATGAACAGGGCGAAATCCATATCCTTATGCGCCCCGCTGTTGACGCGATCCACCAGGCCCGGTTTCGGGGTCAAGCGAATTTCCCGGTACAGGGCCTCGGCCGCCAGCTCCGCGAAGGGTTGCTGAACGTCTGGCGCATTACATCTGGCAAGCGAAGTAGTCATCGGTTAACGCCTCGATTACGCGCGTGAGCTCGGCCTGCGAATGACGTAGCATGCGGGAACAAACGTGAGCTGGTTCATGACAGATAAAGCATTTGCGCATCGGTTGCTGGATGGCGTCTCTTTTCAGCAGGCCCGCTTTCGGACACAGCACGTCGATATCCCATAAGCGCCCCAGCGGATGGTTATCTTCCAGATGCGCCGTCACGTGTTTGATCATCCACGCGGGTGCCGCCACCGACCAGAGCGCTTCCGGCCCCGTGACCGGCTGCAGGATCTGCTGGCGGCAGACCGTCCACTGATGGGTCCGGAACAGGTCACCGAGCGCGTCATGGGCAGCGGCCATCACCCGTCTGGCCAGCGCGGTATCCTTCACCTCCCCCGGCCAGACCAGCGTGACGGACACCACCGTATGATCCGACTGAAACAGCCACGCCTGCTGGCGGCGGGCTCGCTGTTCTCTGGCGTTCAGCACCTGTTCCAGAGAAACCTTCACGTTCGAGGCTTTATCCGTCATGGAAATCACTCCTTAACCTGGCGAACCACGTCAATCACGCTGCCGTCGCGGTAGCGCACCACGCCCACGATCCGGTCAGTAAACTCCACAGGCTTAGGCTGCCCTGAGATGAGCAGCGCCTTGTGATACAGCGCATCGATATCGACGACGGCCAGCCCGGCGTTAATCAGACGTTCGCGGATCTCCGGACGCGCCGGGTTAACGGCAATACCGTGATCGGTAACCAGAACGTCAATGCTTTCGCCCGGCGTCACCAGGGTGGTGACCTGCCTGACAACGGTAGGAATTCGGCTGCGGATCAGCGGGGCAACCACAATGGTGAGATTTGCCGCCGCGGCGACGTCGCAATGCCCGCCCGACGCGCCGCGCATCACGCCGTCGGAACCGGTCAGCACGTTGACGTTAAACTGCGTGTCCACCTCCAGCGCGCTGAGGATGACCACGTCCACCCTGTCGCAGCAGGCGGCTTTTGCAGCCGGGTTCGCATAGACGTTGGTGGAAATTTCCACATGACCGGGATTGACGGTCATGGACGCGGCCGCGGCGCCGTCAAAGCTTTGCGTATCGAGGATCTTTTCAATGAGCCCCTTATGATGCAGATCGACAATGCTGCCGGTGATCCCGCCGAGCGCGAAACGGGCGACAATGTTGTGTTTGCGCATACGGGCTTCCATAAACCGCGTACAGGCGGTGGACGCCGCACCTGAACCGGTCTGAATGGAAAAGCCGTTGCGGAAATAGCCAGAGTGTTCGATAACATCGGCGGCAGAACGGGCAATCATCAGCTCACGTGGATTGCTGGTGACCCTGGCGGCGCCTACGCTGATTTTTGCCGGGTCGCCGACGCTCTCAATCTGCACCACATAGTCAACCCGGTCCTGAACGATACTGGCCGGCAGATTGGGGAACGGCTTCAGGGTTTCGGTGAGCAAGACCACCTTTTTAGCATATTGCGCGTCGACCATGGCGTAACCGAGCGAGCCGCACTGCGATGTGCCGCCGTTGCCGCTGGCATTGCCATATTCATCGCAGCAGGACACCGCCAGAAAAGCGACATCAATGGCAATTTCACCCTTCTGAATCAGGTTCACCCGCCCGCCGTGGGAGTGGATCTGTACCGGCTCGTCCATTAGCCCGTGTGAAATCGCATCCGCCAGCTCGCCACGCATGCCGGAGGTATAGATTATGCCAATCACGCCACTGCGAATGTGTTCAATAAGCGGCGCATTGCACGACATCAACGAACTGGACGCGAGCGTGATCCCTTTCAGACCGCGCTGAGCCAGCTTATCCATCACGTAATTAATGACCTTATCGCCCTCGCGGAACGCGTGATGAAAGGAAACGGTCATGCCGTCATGCAGATCGCAGCGGGACAGCACGTCGTCCACGCTGGCAAAAAGTTTGCGCTGAGACTTTTGCTGAGCGTCAGCAAGATATGGCGTCGTCGCGTTAGCGCCGCTGAAGGCGACGTACTCACGGCGAGAGCCAGGAATGTGGTGCAGGGTTTCAGTGAGACTTTTCATTATTCATCCTGTCGCTTGCGGTATAAGGGATTACTGACGAATGCCCGAGGCATTTTTACGTTCGATAACCACGCGGGCATGGTTGATGATTGGCGCGTCGATCATTTTTCCGTTCAGCGAAATCACCCCCAGTCCGTTGCGTTCTCCCTCTTCTGCGGCAGCAATCACGCGCTCGGCGTAATCCACTTCTTCCTGCGTGGGCGCGTAGGCGTTGTGAAGAATTTCAATTTGTCGCGGATTAATCAGCGATTTTCCGTTGAAGCCCATCCGGCGGATGAGATCCACTTCTTTCAGGAAACCGGCCTCGTCATTGACATCGGCGTATACCACGTCGAAAGCGTCGATCCCTGCCCCGCGAGCGGCATGCAGTACGGCGCAGCGGGCATAGAACAGTTCGGTCCCGTCGCCCCGCTCGGTTTGCATATCCATCACGTAGTCAAAGGCGGCGAGCGCAATCCCCATTAAACGGTCGGAGGACTTCGCAATGGCAACGGCATTAATGACGCCGACGGCGGATTCGATTGCCGCCATTAATTTCGTTGAGCCAACAGGACGCCCGCAGCTTTCTTCAATGCGGACGATTTCACGTTCAAGCTGATAAATATCTTCCGGTGTGTCGGTTTTCGGCAAGCGAATAACATCCACCCCTGCCCTGACGGCGGCTTCCAGATCCTTTAAACCAAAAGGGGTATTAAGCGGGTTAATTCTGACAACGGTTTCAATATCGTTGTACATCGGGTGTTGCAGCGCGTGAAATACCAGAAGACGCGCGCTGTCTTTTTCTTTCAGCGCAACGGCATCTTCCAGGTCAAACATAATTGAGTCTGGTTTATAGATAAATGCCCTCGACAGCATGGCTGCACTTGAACCGGGAATAAATAACATACTGCGGCGTAACTTTTTCATTATAACGTTTCCCATGCAATGTCTTCCCGGGCTGTACCTCTGAGCAGTGCAGCCTGCACGCGGGCGCGGATCACGCAGTCCAGCGCGCCTTTATCATCGACAACGATCAGCCCCTGCTCGATATTGAACGCCGCAAGGGTTTCATTGACCACCTCTGCAATTCGGTCGCCGAACTGCCTATACACTTCGCTCTGGATGACCACATCCAGCCCGCTCTCGACGGGACTGACCTTGACCATCAGGTCGCTGGACTCCAGCGTTCCCGCCATCGCGGCTTGCATAATTTTCATATTCATTTTCCTGTGATAATGCGCTTAAACCGCTGCCGTCAGCGGCTCGGATAAACAGGGCTGATGCTGTATTCCGTTATTCAGAAACGCGCGCGTGGTGGCAGGCACCATGCGACTGGCGGCAGCGATGTTGTTTTCTTTTAATAAACGACGAACGGCTGAAGCCGATACCGGCACATTATTACCGTCCGTTCTTCTTTCTATTTCGTGTACGCTAATACGAGCCGCTGTGCTCGTCTCTTCTTCAAGCCAGCGGTGCATCGCCCGGTTATATTCGGCGGTTAACGGACAAAATGGCTCGGTACCCACGAAACGATGATTAATATTCAACGCGGGGGCGATGTAATTTCTGAACAGCATGAGATCAATTGCCGCGTAGGTTTTATCGATGACCTGCTTATCTTTCAGGAAATAGCCCGGAAATGTCCCGCGCGAAATAATATACGCCGACCCCGGATGGACGGTGACATTCGGCAGGTGCTGCGATCCGTCCCTGACCATCGCGAACCGTTCTTTAAACGAAAATGCCGAGACATCTTCCTGGACCACGAAAACATGTAACGCGTCGCACCGGCTTGCCGCATGCTCGATAAGATATTGATGGCCGAGGGTGAACGGATTGGCGTTCATCACAATTGCGCCAATATTTTTCCCCGGCACGAAATGATGGCGGCGCAGCTGGCTGCAATAACGATGAATACCTACCGGCGTATTCTCCATTAATGACGCACGGTTCTCGACCGTCACCAGCGGATAAAACCCGCATCCGCGAAACGACTTCACGTTATCCGGACAGGTAAAAAGAAAGAGCTGATGTTCACCGTTCTGCGCCGCCTGAAGCTCGGCCTCATGGATTAACGTCAGGCTTAACGACGTGCCCCGCCACGCGGGATCCACCGCGATGCACTTCAGCGTGTTACCCGCAATGCCGGTGCAGGCAACCAGATGGCGTTGATAGCGCGCAACAATAAATTGCTCAATATCATCATCAATGCCTAAACCGTTGCGGGCCAGGAAGCGGACGACCTCTTCCCGGGACTGGGCGTTACCGGCGTTAATAACCTCAAATTCGGGTGTTCTGGCGGTGTACATCTTCTCTCTCCTGAGCGTTTAGACAGCTAACGCTTGTGGCTGCGGTTGAGCTTCCACAATGGTATTGACCAGTCGGCCAACGTTTTCGATCTCCACTTCAACGCGATCGCCGTCGTGCATAAACAGAGGTGGATTACGCTTTTTGCCGACGCCGCCCGGCGAACCGGTAATAATGACGTCGCCGGCGCTGAGAGAGGTAAACGTGCTGATGTAGGCGATAAGATCCGCCACTTTGTGGATCATGCTGCCGGTGGAGTCATTCTGAACCAGCATGCCGTTCAGCCAGGTGTGAATGGTCAACGCGTGAGGGTCGGGGATCTCGTCCGCCGTGGTCATATACGGGCCGAAGGCGCCGGTTTGCGTCCAGTTTTTACCGGCGGTGAACCAGGCGTGCTGCCAGTCGCGCACGGAGCCGTCCATATAGCAGCTGTATCCCGCGACGTGGCTGAGCGCGTTATTAACGTCAATTTGGCTACCGGGTTTACCGACGATCACGGCCAGCTCGCCTTCGTAATCGAACTCGCTGGAGAGAACCGGTTTTATCACCGGCCGCGCATGCCCGGTTTGCGAATCAGGAAAACGGATAAAAAGCGTGGGGGCATTATTCATCTCAGCAAACTCTTTTCTTTTTTCAGCGTAATTCATCCCCACGCAGAAAATCTTTCCGGGCTCTTCTATAACGGGCAAAAAGGTGATTTCTTCAGGCCTAATATCCACCGGGCAGTCGAGATATTGTCTGGCGACGTCTACCGCATCCCAGTGAAGAAGGTCTTTCAATGTCGCATATTGATGGCCGATTTTATTACCCAAATCGATAAAGCCGGATGGTGTATAAATCCCGTAGCTTTTACGGCCCTGATGAATATAGCTTGCTAATTTCATGATAATACCCGATTGATATACGTGTTCTTTCTGTGCTCACGCCCCAGGACGTGAACACATTGCCTGACTTTTATTCTGCGGACTGGGCGGGTACCAGTACCGGTTTATTACCGGATGCCAGATACGTCGCCACCACAACGCCAACCCCGAGCAATGCCAGAATAAATCCGGTCATCCCCTGCCAGCCCATCGAATGGAAAACAAAACCGTTAATAAAACCAATCACCGAACCGCCCATGTAGTAGAAGAATAAATAGAGCGCGACGGCCTGGCCTCTTGCATGGGTTGCATTTTTACTGACCCAGCTTAAGCCGATAGAGTGGCAGCCGAAGAAACAGCCGGTAAAAATTACGGCGCCAATAATAAAGGTGACAACGTTCGACGTGAGCGTCAGCAGCATGCCGAACGCCATGATCAGGAACAACACGCGCAGGACTTTCATTGCGCCATATTTTGCCGATAAGCGGCCTGCCTGCGGTGCCGTAAAGAAACTCAGGGCGAAGCTAAAGGAGAGCAGGCCTGCATTTGCCGGTGAAATATGGAACGGTTCACCTTTCAGGAAGAAGGCCAGATAGTTATACAGTGAGGTAAATGCGCCGAAGATAATAAAGCTGATGACAAACGCCAGCACCAGATTTTTATTTTTGAAGTGCGATGCCGCCCCTTT
The DNA here is from genome assembly GCF_001022965.1 of Enterobacter genomosp. O. Lineage (GTDB taxonomy): Bacteria > Pseudomonadota > Gammaproteobacteria > Enterobacterales > Enterobacteriaceae > Enterobacter > Enterobacter cloacae_L. Next base: position 255,008 of record NZ_LECZ01000027.1, on the reverse strand, counting down.
CACCATACGCATAGCATTAAGGCTCTGCGTAGGCTTGAAGTTTTTAGATTCAGGCAGCAGGAACTTCACCAGAACGGCAACCGCTATCAGGCTGACCGCAAATCCATAAAAGATGACATTGATTGAAACGTGGTCGATAAGCTGGCTGGCAACAATACGGCCGGACATACCGCCCATCGAGTTACCGAAGACAAAATAGCCCGTCACGATGCCAGCCGCCACCGGTGCGACCTCTTCACTGATGTAGGCGGTGGCCGCCGCAGCGATACCGCTCAGCGCCAGACCAATCACCGCACGCAGCGCCACCAGCATCGCCCAGGATTCCACCAGCGGGCAGAGCAGCGTCAGAATACCGCCCAACAGGAGGGAGATGATAATTAACCGCTTCCTGCCATAGTGGTCGGATAACGTCCCGGTAAACAGCAACCCAATTGCCAGCAAGGCCGTTTCTGCAGATAAGATAATACTCACCTGGCTGACCGGAACATTATATTCCACGGCCAGCGTCGGAAGCAGTGGCTGAATAAAAAACAGAGAAGCAAGTTCTGCTAGCCCGGATAATGCGAGTGCCAGAATTACGCGAATATGCGCGCTGGCTTTTACAGGATCGGGCGCTTTCAGGGTATTGTTAGCATGCGTTAACGCCATAATAACCTCAGTTTTATAGTTAAGGTACAGAATATAATTGTTTAAGGTAGAACTATTTCTTAGCTTGGCTTTTACTTAATCAACTTCAGAGAGCATTTTTTCAGGCACGCAGACGACACCTTCAAATAGCTTACGGGAAGTGCGAATTACCGCGGCTCGGGTATTTTCAATATTGTTCCCGTCCCTCAACAATGACACGGATATTTTTCCACTTGGGTGTTCAATATCAATAATATTGGTAAATCGCTCTTTTGGGCGATCGGCGACAATTTTAGCGGCGACGGAGCCTTCTATAAGCGTCGCGGTCGAAATACCAATCGAGCCGGTAATGGCCAGTGATTTATGGCAGGTGTGTGGCATGAAATACCGCACCTGAAGCGTTCCGCCATTGCGCGCCCGGCTGAGGAGAACGGGTTTAGGGATCACTTTGTTTGACACATCCCCTAAGCCCATCGCCTCGCCCGCCTGACGGCGCAGGCTCTCCAGCCTTGCTTTAAACGCCGTATCGGCATCCAGTTCCGCGGGTGACTCCCCTCCTGTTTTCCCCAGGGCCGATGCCTCAATCATTACCATCGGCATTGCCATATCAATGCAGGTAACTTCAATACCGTCGAATACGTTTGTGACGCTGTCAGTCGGGAGTAATTTTCCTGTTTTGGAACCCGCTGAATTCAGGAAGGTTAAGCCAACGGGTGCGGCCGTACCCGGAACACCATCAATCTGGGTATCACCTTCATAGGTGACCCGATAATCAGGCGTTTGCACTTCCGCATCAACCAGCGTTCCGGTATTAAGATTACGGATCCTCACCGATGTCACCGGGCTTTGCGCCTTCACCAGCCCTTTTTCTATCGCAAAGGGCCCCACGGCACAGAGCATATTGCCGCAGTTTGGCGTGGTATCGACGCGACGTTCGTTCACCATCACCTGTGCGAATAAATAATCCACATCTGCATCCGGACTGTCGGAAGGACTGACGATGGCCACCTTACTGGTTTGCGGGCTTCCACCGCCAATGCCGTCAATTTCAAGTTCATGGCCTGCGCCCATCAAGCTGAGTAACACCGCGTCGCGCTCTTCGGTTTCCTCAGGCAGGTCGCTGGCCAGAATAACGGGGCCTTTTGACGTACCGCCACGCATTAATACGCAAGGGATCTTTAACATGTGTTTTTCTCATTTCGTTTTATCAGGAACGCAATAAGGTTTTCACACTCCTGTTGATAACTCTAATGTCAAAAAAAGCAGGATTAATACGTTTTGCACATTAATAACCCCTGCGTTATCGTGGTTAAAGAAAAGCGAGAACGGGATGCGGATATGCAACACGAATTACAGGGAATACAAGCGTTTGTAAAAATTGCAGAAATCGGATGTTTTACAAAAGCGTCGCAATTTCTTCATATTTCACAACCGGCGTTAACACGCAGAATTCAAAAACTGGAAGAGAGCCTGGGAGCCACGCTATTTGAGCGTTCGACGCGCAGCGTGAAGCTTACGACGGTGGGAAGAGAGTTTTTACCTAAGGCAAGGAATTTAATCGATTTTTATGAAAGCTCAATCCTGAGTATTAAAGAGATGGCGACGCATCAGGCAGGCGTGATTACGGTTTCCTGTATCCCTACCGCGGCCTTCTATTTTCTGCCATCAGTGATACGAGATTATAACAATGACTACCCAAACATCCGGATCCGCATACTTGAGCACAGCGCCAGCGATTGTCTCGAAGCGGTTTTAAATGGCGACGCAGATTTCGGTATAAATATGATAAACATCACACATCCTAATATCGATTTTGCGCCGCTGGTGAATGAACCCTTTGTTCTGGCATGCCGGCGCGACAATGAACTGGCGAAAAAACCGCTGGTCACATGGGACGATCTGGCCGGAATGAAGCTGATTGGGGTAAGACGTTCCAGCGGAAACCGTTCGCTTATCGATCAGGCTTTCGAGAAAATGGCCTGGAAACCGAACTGGTTTTATGAAGTGCGTCATCTGTCAACGTCACTGGGGATGGTGGAAGCGGGTCTCGGCGTGTCTGTCGTTCCGAGTCTGGCGATGCCGACCGATGAACATCACGTCCTTGTCAGCCGCCCGCTGATTGAACCCGTCATACGCCGAACGCTGGGGCTTGTGCAACGCCGGGAAACGCCCCTTAGCCCGGCGGCGGAAAAATTCCGCGAGCTGATTTTACATCTGTGGTCTGGCGAAAACAGCAGCCCGTGGATAGGCAAGTTTACTCAGCTGTAGCCGTCTCATATTGGCCCAAAAGTACCATTTTTTGTTCTCCAGGTGACTCCTGCCGCTGGCGACTATGCGAAATAATGACTCCCGAACACAACATAGAGGGAGTTATCGTGATGAAACCATTTTTTCGTACGGCATTGATGATCGGCATGATGAGCGCATTTTCAACTTATGCAATCGCACAGGAGACAACCAGCATGAATAGCAAAACCATTCGCGCGATGACGGGCGCAGCGGCAACCCCATCCTTATCGGCTTCTGAAACCGCGTTAATCGTGGTGGATATTCAAAACGAATATTACGCATCAAAAGATTTTCGTGGTCAGATGGTTATCCCGGATGGTGAAAAGGTACTGAAGAACAGCCAGAAACTGGTCGACTATGCCCATCAAAAAGGGCTGCCGGTTTACTTCGTGCGTCATATGGGGCCGAAGGATAGCCCGATCTTCGCCGAAGGGTCCATCTATGCGCAATTCCATAAAGATCTGCAACCCTCTGCGCAAGACACCATTATCACCAAAGCGACTCCAAGCTCTTTTGTTGGCACCGATCTGGATGCGCAATTAAAGAAAAAAGGAATTAAAACGGTGATTGTGATTGGCCTGATGACGCACATGTGCATTTCATCGACCGCACGTGATGCTGTACCGCTGGGTTACAGCGTGATTATTCCTGAAGATGCGACAGCAACACGCGATCTGGACGATGGCCAGGGCGGCGTGGTGGATCACAAAACACTGCAACGTGCGGCATTAGCCGGTGTGGCCGATGTATTCGCTGAGATAATGACCACCAAAGACGTTATGGCACTGCCGGTCACAAAATAAGACCAGACTTGTCTCCTGTAACCAGCCAGACTTCTATACTGGCTGGCATATGGAGGCCTTTATGACGTTAAAAATTGGTATTGTGGTATTTGATGGGATCATCCCTTTTCACCTTTCGGTGCCCTACGCTGTCTTTGAGAAAGCATTGACGCCACAAGGCGAGCCCCTTTGTCAGCTGGTCGTTTGCGCCACGACACCCGGTGTACTTAAAACCAATGCCGGCTTTTCTATCGTTGTTGAGCGTGGGCTTGATGCTCTGGCAGGAATGGATATGGTGATCGTCCCAAGCTGGGATGTTCCCGATCGTGCCCCAGATTCCGAGCTCTTGATGGCGCTGAAAAAGGCCCATGCTGCGGGTGCACGCATTGTGGGCTTATGCATGGGCGCGTTTGTGGTTGCCGCCTCGGGGTTACTGGAACATCGCCCTGCGACAACGCACTGGCGATGGGCGGCTGACTTTCAGCGCCTCTATCCCTCCGTGCAAATGGACAAAGATGTGCTTTATATTGATGATGGTGACGTTGTCACATCTGCGGGGACGGCGGCCAGCATTGACTGCTGCCTGCATCTGGTGCGTCAGGCATGGGGAGCAGAAGTGGCAAACAGCGTAGCGCGCTTGCTGGTTGTTCCACCCCACCGCCAGGGTGGGCAGCGGCAGTATGTAGAGCTGCCGGTTCAGAATACGCGTCGCGGGGATTATTTCACCGATGCGCTGGCGTGGGCAACGGAGAATCTTCAGCTCGCACTCACACTGGACTGCGTGGCGGAAAAGGCCTGCATGAGCCGACGCAGCTTCACCCGCCGTTTTCAGCAAACAACCGGGGAGAGTTTTTCGCGCTGGCTGCTTAATCAACGCATTATCGTCGCGCAACGCTATCTCGAAAAAACTGACCAGCCGGTGGATGACATTGCTGAGCGAGTCGGTTTTCCCTCGACAACGTCCTTGCGCCGTCACTTTAACAATCTGCTGAATACGTCGCCTTCCCGCTATCGACGCGAATTTCGCGGGCGATAGCGGTCCAGGTTATTTCCCGTGAGTATCAAACCCCGCCATGACCGCCGTCAGTTCTGCCAGTGAAAAACCGTGCTTCGGATCGTCAACGCCCAGCCCAAAGCGTTCCTGCATCAGCTGATACAGCGCCGCAGCGTCGGGAAGATGGATCTGCTCCTCTACATGGCCCTTCTGCCAGTGGGTAAAGTTAAAGTTGGTCAGCGTCAGCTTACCGCCGTCCGGCAGATGGCGGCACATCAGCAGATGATGGCGGAAATGCGACTGCGGCCAGTGCGCCGACCAGAAATTCCCCATCACGTAATCGCTGAAATACTGCGTCGTCAGGTCAAAGTGGTACATCGACTGCCAGTGCTCGTGGTGACGGAACTGCAGCACCCAGTCATTCCCCTCGCTCAGCAGACGATAAAGCCCGTGCGGCGTCTCCTGTTCTTCGTTGGCAAGCAGGCGAATTGGCGCCGTCAGCGTCTGGCCACCAAACCCAACGTCGGCAATCCAGCGCTCGCCGTTCAGCTCCACCAGCAGCAGTCGGTGCGTGCGCGGCGGCATTTGCGGCGGATTAGCCAATACCACGCGCCCAAGCACGCTGCGCACCGTAAACCCGACTTCGCGCAAGACGCGCTCGAACAGGCCGTTTTGCTCAAAGCAGTATCCCCCGCGACGGGCGGTCACCAGTTTGTCGACCAGACACGGGTCTTCAAGATGAATTTCGCGCGGCAGGACAACATCGATATTCTCAAACGGGATCGCGCAGTTGTGATGTAAGTGCAGCGTGCGCAGGGTGTCGATATCAGCAGAAGCCGGTTGCTTCCAGCCGATGCGAGCAAAATAGGCAGTCAGAAAGGGAGACATGCATCAGTTTCCTTTAAAAGTGATGTTTTGTTTATAAACTAATTTTACGCGTTCACTTTGATTTCCGTGCTTTTTCTGCATACTCGATTATTTATGAGGAGAACCTATGAGCCACTTTCGCCCTGTTGAATTACGTCATGCCAGCCGCCTGCTGAACCACGGCCCTACCGTGCTAATTACCAGCCGGGATGAAACCCTGGATAGACGCAACGTGATGGCCGCCGCATGGTCAATGCCCGTCGAATTTGAACCGCCGCGTATTGCCATTGTGGTGGATAAAAGCGCCTGGTCGCGCGAACTGATAGAACGCAGCGGAAAGTTTGGCATCGTCATCCCCGGCGTGGCGGCGGCCAACTGGACTTACGCGGTGGGTAGCGTCAGCGGGCGCGATGAAGACAAATTCAACTGCTACGGGATCCCGGTCGTAAACGGCCCCGAACTCGGCCTGCCGGTCATTGAAGAAAAATGTTTGGCGTGGATGGAGTGTCGATTATTACCCGCTACATCAGCGGCAGAAAAGTACGATACGCTGTTTGGCGAAGTGGTATCAGCGGCAGCAGATGAACGCGCGTTTGTCGCCGGACGCTGGCAGTTTGACGGTGATAAGCTGAATACGCTGCATCATCTTGGCGCCGGGACGTTTGTGGCGAGTGGGAAGATGGTGAAGGCGCTGGATTGATTTCGTCAATCATATCCTTCTGAAATATAAATATTTTCCATGACATTTTATGTTTACCATGACGAAGTAAAAGGGAGGATATTTCTGGGTCTGCTGCATTAGCAATTTTCATTAAGGAAATATCGATGTCATGGAATAAAGATGGCGCAATCTCATATGCCAGATCGCACGCCCAATCGAAGAGCACAGGCTATTGTGCTCACTACGTCACCGAAGCAATAAGAGCCGGAGGAAGATTAAAAATCCCTAATACGCGTCTTGCAAAAGACATGGGGCTGACATTAGTCAACGCTGGCTTCCGCCTGGTATATGATCAACCGCATGCAGGCGACGTAGCCGTTATCCAGAATATTGTGGGCCACGATAGCGGACACGTTTGCATCTACGATGGCCAGCAGTGGATCAGCTATTTTGTACAACGCAACTTGTACCCAGGGCAGGCTTACCGAAGCATACAACCCCATTACGAACTCTTCAGGCATGACTAATGAAAGCACTCTTCTTTTTTCTTTTCGCCCTGTCTCCGTTCGCCGTCGCTGATAGCATCTATCCACCGGGGATGGCGGCGCTTAAATTCAATCAATGGTATATCGCGCAGTTGAATCAGGACAAATCGCCAGTCCTCAATCCGGACAGCATGAGTGACTACGTTACTTCAGAAACTATCGCAGCAATTAAAGAGATGTACTCTGGCGACAGTAACGAAAAAGACATGCCCGATGCGGATATGTTTATTAAATCGCAGGACTGGAATGAGGACTGGGATCGGATAACAGTGTTGCATTCTGATTTTGATGCCGTTTGCACAAACGTGTATATCGCGTTTGGTAAAAAGCAGGATCACGTTGTTGCCGATTGTCTCGTTGAGGAAAAAGGGAAATGGAAAGTTCGATCGGCCACGCTGATTAAGTGATAACGTGATATGAAAGCCGCCTGTACCAGCGTAAAAAGCACACGGTAGCCCAGCGGCTACCGTGTGCAATTAATTAACTACTTCGCACGCCGCGCAATAATCTCATCCGCAACATTTCGCGGAGCTTCAGCAAAATGATGGAACTCCATCGTGTACGTCGCGCGTCCCTGGGACATCGAGCGCAAAGTCGTGGCGTAACCAAACATCTCGGCTAGCGGCACATCAGCACGAATAATCTGGCTTCCGTACTGCTCTTCCATCCCCTGCACCATGCCACGGCGGGAGGAGAGATCGCCCATAATGTTGCCGGCGTACTCCTCTGGTGTTTCCACCTCCACGTGCATGACTGGCTCAAGAATCGCCGGATCCGCCCTGCGAGCGCCCTCTTTAAAGCCGAGGATCGCCGCCATGCGGAACGCCATCTCCGAGGAGTCGACCTCGTGATACGAGCCAAACGTCAGAGTCGCTTTGACATCGACAACCGGATACCCCGCCAGAACGCCGCTGTTCATGGCTTCACGCAGCCCTTTCTCAACGGACGGGATATACTCGCGCGGCACCACGCCGCCCTTGGTGGCATCTTCAAACGTAAAGCCGCTGCCGGGTTCGGTCGGCTCAAGGCTCAGCACCACGTGACCGTACTGCCCTTTACCGCCGGACTGACGGACAAATTTGCCTTCGATATCCTTCACCGCTTTACGCAAGGTTTCTCGGTAGGTCACCTGCGGACGACCAATGTTCGCCTCGACGCCAAACTCACGCTTCATGCGGTCGACGATAATCTCCAGGTGTAACTCACCCATCCCGGAGATAATGGTCTGGCCGGACTCTTCGTCAGTGTGCAGACGGAAAGACGGATCTTCCGCCGCCAGACGCTGCAGCGCGATCCCCATTTTCTCCTGATCGCCTTTCGTTTTCGGCTCGATCGCCAGCGAGATAACCGGATCAGGGAACTCCATCCGCTCAAGCGTGATCACCGCGTTCGGGTCGGTTAAGGTGTCACCCGTGGTCACATCTTTCAGCCCAACACAGGCCGCGATATCCCCGGCGCGCAGCTCGTCCACCTCGTGGCGATCGTTGGCATGCATCAGCACGATACGCCCGATACGCTCTTTCTTCCCTTTCACCGGGTTATACACCGCGTCGCCTTTGCGCAGCACGCCAGAGTAAACGCGGATAAAGGTCAGCTGCCCGACGTACGGGTCGCTCATCAGCTTAAACGCCAGCGCGGAGAACGGTTCGTCATCGCTGGGGTGACGTTCCGCGTGCTGCCCTTTTTCATCCACGCCGTCAATCGCCGGCACGTCCAGCGGCGACGGCATCAGCTCAATGACCGCATCGAGCATGCGCTGCACGCCCTTGTTTTTAAACGCGCTGCCGCACAGCATCGGCTGGATTTCACCCGAGATGGTGCGAATACGCAGCCCCCTGATAATTTCCGCTTCGTCCAGATCGCCCGTTTCCAGGTATTTATCCATCAGATCGTCGCTGGCTTCCGCCGCCGCAGAGACCATTTTTTCCCGCCATTCCTGAGCGGTTTTCACTAAGTCATCCGGCACGGGCGCATAGGTGAACACCATGCCCTGGGTGGCATCGTCCCACAGAATGGTGCGCATCTTGATGAGATCCACCACGCCGGTGAAATGCTCTTCCGCGCCAACCGGAATCACAATCGGTACCGGATTCGCCTTCAGGCGCTCCTGCATCATCCGCACCACGCGGAAGAAATCGGCGCCCGGACGGTCCATTTTGTTGACGAAGGCCAGACGCGGCACGTGATACTTATTCGCCTGACGCCAGACGGTTTCGGACTGAGGCTGAACGCCGCCCACGGAGTCGTACACCATCACGGCACCGTCGAGAACGCGCATGGAGCGCTCCACCTCAATGGTGAAATCCACGTGCCCCGGGGTGTCGATGATGTTGATCCGGTGCGGTTCAAACCCTCTGTCCATACCCGGCCAGAAGCAGCTGACGGCTGCGGACGTAATGGTGATTCCGCGCTCTTGCTCCTGCGCCATCCAGTCGGTTGTTGCCGCGCCATCGTGTACTTCACCCAGCTTGTGGCTCATCCCGGTGTAAAACAGGATACGCTCGGTGGTGGTTGTTTTACCGGCATCGATATGCGCGGAGATACCGATGTTGCGATAACGTTCGAGAGGGATGGGTCGGGGCATGATATTTCCTTAAGTCTCTATGACCTGTTTGTGACGACCGGGATGGTCGCGTATTCGTTCGTTTGCTATAATAGTCCTATTGTACGAGTATTATCGAACTATTTTTTAGTGGTTGACCTATTGTTGATATAGCTCAATCTGACACCACACGCAGGAAAACGATGATCCCTAACCATCCCGAAACTGAACAAATACTGCTGGAAAATGTGCTGTTTGCCCTCGGCAACCCGCTCCGGCTGTCGATTATTCGCCGGCTGGCCGACGGCAGCGAACTCAGCTGCAACGCGCTGCGCCCGGAGGATGTAGTGAAATCGACAATGACACACCACTGGCGCGTACTGCGCGACAGCGGCGTTATATGGCAGCGCCCGCAGGGGCGGGAGAACATGATTTCGTTGCGCAGAGAGGATCTGGATACCCGTTTTCCCGGGCTGATGAAGATACTGCTGCAGGTTAAATAATTTCAGTCCCTTCCAGGCGATAGACCGGGATCCGCCGGGTTGTTTTGGTGAGCGTATCAAACACCTCGGCGTCGGACGTCACGATCCTCATCCCTGTCTTGCGTAATCTTTGCACATCGGCCGCGATGCGCTGAATGCCAAACCAGAAAAGCCCGTCGAGTGCCGTCACCGACAGTCCGTTTTCCAGCGCCAGCTTGAGACGTTCCTTCGGGGCTTTAACCTGCTGGGCAATTTGCCGGTAAGGCACTTCACTGCATCCTGTCGCGTCACTGCGCTGGATACGCGTTTTAAGTTGATAGGTAAATTCGTCAGGTATTCCGTCGAGATCCCTTTTAAGGCTATAGACGCAGCCAAAGCGCTTGCCGTTGAACAGAACATTTTTCTGACTGAGCTGAAGCTCTTTTCTGACAACGTCTATTAGCTGGGGTGCACGGGTAAGGAGTAGCCTGAAGGGCAGCTCGAAGCTGGTGACGTAATCCACATTAAGCAATGCGAGACGCAGCCGCTCCTCTGCACCGGACTGTTGCTCACGACACTCCTCCATCACCTCTGCCCACTGGCGCGTCAGGCGCTCCGGCTCGGCGGCTTCGGTAAGGAGATATTTTTCAATCTGATAATCAACTCTTCCGGTCATCGTGTGGTATCCCGTCGCTGTGGATGCGGTAATTCTATACAGCGCGGTGATATTTATAAAGGACTGAACCGCAGCGGCATCCTGAAAATGTCGTTGCGATTCAGCATCCTGACGTTTCGGATCAGTGCGCCATAATCCATCCCATCAGCAGCGTGGCGAAAATCACCGTCGACGCGCCGCCGATGCGGGTGGCAATCTGCGCAAACGGCATGAGCGACATCCGGTTAGAGGCCGACAAAATAGCCACGTCCCCTGTCCCGCCCAGACCGCTGTGGCAGCAGGTCACAATGGCCGCTTCCACGGGATACATATTAAGACGCGAGGCAATAAAGTAGCCGCTGAGCGCCATCGCAATCACGACCGAGCCGCACACCACCACATACCCCACAGAGAAGACCGACACCACGCTCTCGAGCGGCACGTATAACATCCCGAGGCCGATCATTAGCGGCCAGACAAGCGCGGCCGAGACGAATTTATAGCAGCTGTGCGCCCCCAGCTCCATGGAGGCCGGGATCACCCTGAAGTACTTACACAGGACGGCAATCAGGATCATCAGCACCGGGCCGGGAATGTGGACCAGTTTTTCAAACAATCCTCCGACGATGAAAAACGCGCATACCATCAGCAACCCGCCCCCCATCAGATGGAAATCCGTCTGTTGAGCGCTTTGCGCCCCGGCAAACAGGCTGGCGTCCTCTTTGCTCCGGGTGAGCATGCCGTTACCCGTAAGCGCGGGACGTTTTGCCCCGAGACGCGCCAGCGAACCGGCGCAAATAATGGCGAAGATGTTCCCGACGACCGCAGCGGGTGCCAGCTGCGCAACGTAGACGTCTGGCGTGTGTCCCAGTATTGCCGAATAGGCCAGGGACAGGGGCAAAATCCCCTCGCCAATCCCGCCGCCAATAATCGGAACGATGATAAAGAAGAACGTGTGGTAAGGCGTATAGCCAAACAGCGAACCCACAATGAGCCCGCTCAGCACGGCCATGAATGTCCCTGCCACCAGCGGAACAAACATGCGCATCATCCCCTGGATCAGCAGCACCCGGTTCATCCCCAGAATGCTGCCGACCACCAGGCAGGCGATGACGAAATAGAGCAGATTCGCCTCTTTCATCAGCAGATGCACCGTATCAAGGGTATGTTTGTCAAATACGCCAAAATAGACCAGCACGGAGGGCACCATCAGGCACAGGATCGCCGGGCCGCCGATGTCTTTCAACAGGGGGATTTGACGCCCTACTTTGGCAAATGCGAAGCCGAGGGTCATGATGACCGCCAGTCCGCCAATCATATTTTTCGGCAGCAGCCCTGCCCAGGCGGACGTCGCCACAATGGCTGCAATCCCGACAAACAGCATCAGCGGGACCGCGCCAACCTCGGTATTGAGCCCAAAGGCGAAACGCGAGGTCGGCAGCGCAGAAGTCGGTACAGGATTATCTTTCATATAATCACCTGAAAATTGTGTTCGGATATACAGAGAAAGGAATAGGCTGGAAACTATTCCTGACAAAATAAATATTTTTAAATATAAATAATGAATTATGCGGCCTTTTCTAAAAACAGGCTCAGAGTGAAATTAACATGTACTCCCGAAGAGAAATGTGAACACAACAACTCTTTCCTTTTAAATAATTTAATTCATCATTATGTAACTAAAGTTATTCGCGGCGATCAATGCATTCCTTTTTGAAATTAATAAAACCAGAAAGAATGTGAACTTTATCACTCCTGCTCCGCTAGCCAGGCGCTAAATTACCCCACAATCAATCACACAAATACCGTGTCTTTAAAATCATTAAAGACGCTGTTTTTACTCGCCTTTTAAATAATCAGGAGTTAACCATGTCTCGCAAAGAAGTGCTGTATACGCCCTATAACGGAGCCGTACTGCTGGAGAACCCGTTATTAAATAAAGGGCTCGCCTTCATTAAAGAAGAGCGGGATAATTTTAACCTGCATGGGCTATTGCCGCACAACGTTGAAACCATTGAAGAACAAACCGAACGTGCCTGGGTGCAGTTCTGCCATTTTAAAAGCGATATTTCCCGTCATGTTTATCTGCGCAATATTCAGGATACCAATGAAACCCTCTTTTATAATCTCCTGCGTTTGCATCTGAAAGAGACGCTGCCAATTATCTATACCCCGACCGTGGGTGAAGCCTGCGAGCATTTCTCGACGATTTATCGCCGCGCGCGCGGGTTATTTATTTCATGGCCTAACCGCCATCGTATTGATGAGATGCTGCAAAGCTTCTCGCGCAACGACATTCGCGTGATTGTGGTGACGGACGGGGAGCGTATTTTAGGGCTTGGCGATCAGGGTATCGGCGGAATGGGCATCCCGATTGGCAAGCTGTCGCTGTATACCGCCTGCGGGGGGATCCATCCGGCCTATACCCTCCCGATCATGCTGGACGTCGGCACCAACAATCAGCAGCATCTGGACGACCCGATGTACATGGGCTGGCGTCATCCGCGCATCAGCGACGATCAATACGCCGAGTTTATGGATATGTTTGTCAGCACCGTCAAGGCGCGCTGGCCCAACGTTCTTCTGCAATTTGAAGACTTTGCCCAGAAAAACGCCACCAGACTGCTCCAGCGCTACCGCGACCAGCTGTGCTGCTTCAATGATGACATTCAGGGAACGGCAGCCGTTACCGCAGGTACGCTGATTGCGGCGGCCCATGCCGCGGGCACGCGCATTCGCGACCAGCGCGTGGTCTTCCTGGGCAGCGGTTCCGCCGGATGCGGTATAGCAGAAAAAATTGTGGCGCTGATGGTGGATGACGGCCTGACCGAGTCCGAAGCCCGCAGCAGGATCTTTATGGTCGATCGCTTCGGCCTGCTGACCGACGACATGACCAACCTGCTCGATTTCCAGAAAAACCTGCTCACCGCGCGCGACGCCATTAGCCGCTGGCAGGTAGAGGCGAAGAATATTTCCCTGCTGGACGTAGTGAAGAACGCGCACCCAACGGTGATGATTGGCGTTTCGGGCCAGCCGGGGCTGTTCAGCGAAGAGATTGTCAAAGAGATGCATCGCCACTGCCCGCGCCCGATTATCATGCCGCTTTCGAACCCGACGTCACGGGCGGAGGCTCAGCCGCAGGATCTTATCGCCTGGACTCAGGGCGCCGCGCTGGTGGCTACCGGCAGCCCGTTTGCCCCGGTCTTCTGGCAGGACGCGCAGTACGACATCGCCCAGTGTAACAATGCCTATATTTTCCCGGGGCTGGGATTAGGGGTTCTGGCCAGCAACGCGCGCCGGGTAACCGAAGAGATGCTGATGGCAGCAAGCCGCAGCCTGGCGGCGCAGTCTCCGCTGGTTACCACGGAAAAAGGGGGTTTGCTGCCGCCGGTTGATTGTATTGAAACGGTGTCACGCCAGATAGCCGTTGCCGTGGCACAGGCCGCAATTGCCCAGGGCGTTGCCCCGACGATAGATGATGAGACGTTGATGGCGCGCATCGAGAAGACATGGTGGCAGGCGGACTATGCGCCTTACCGCCGCTCCGCGCTGTAGGATCGGTCATGCCCTCACCGCGCGGTGAGGGCCCTGGTGCTGTTTTAGTGCTGTACGCCCGAGCGGTCGGAAAAATCGTCGACGGACAGAATATCAACCCGCGATGCCGCCGGTTTACGGCGGGCATACCGGTCAGGCTGGCCTTCAGGACGCGTTTTGAAGCGACGGTGCAGCCACATATACTGCTCTGGCGCCATCCGTACCGCGTGCTCAATCGCCCTGTTCATCTGCGTCGCCACGGATTCTTTATCTCCCCCCTGCAGCGCTTCACCAATATCCTCCAGAATAATCAGTTCGTAACCTGAGCCGTCCGCCCTGCGCCGCGGCACGAAGGGAATGACGGCAGGCCGCGCGCTTTTGACCAGCATATAGCTGCCCGCCGTCGTGGCGGCATTCGGCACCGCAAAAAACGGCACGAAGACGCTATTTGTTTTGCCATAGTCATGGTCCGGGGCGTACCACAAAATTTCATTCTGCTTCAGCGAGCGAATCATGCCTTTTAAATCATGGCGATCGAGCATGGTTTTATTGGAACGCAGGCGCCCGCGCGTCTGCAGCCAGTCCAGCAGCGCGTTATTGTTAGGACGATACACCCCAATGCCGGGGTTAAGCATGCCAAAGATCCGCGCGCCCAGCTCAAGGGTGAGGAAATGCATGCCCACGAGCACCACGCCATTGCCTTTCGCCCGCGCCTTTTCCATGTGCTCATAGCCCACCACGGTGTAGCATTTCTGCACCCGCCACGCCGGCCAGAACCATGCCATCCCGGTTTCGATGACACCCATTCCTACCGACTCAAAATTACGCTGCAGCAACGTCTCGCGTTCATTCTCATTCATCTCAGGAAAGCAAAGCTCAAGGTTGCGGCGGGCAATCTCGACGCGCCGAGGGAGCAGGCGCATCGCCAGCCGCCCCAGGCCGTGACCGATTCGGAACAGCAGCGGATAAGGCAGCAGCATGATGAGCCACAGCGCGGCAATGCCGGCCCAGCTGAGCCAGTAGCGGGGGTGAAGAAAGGCGAGGGAAAACCGCGGTAATTTTGTCATCAGAAAATTATCCTTTAACGTGTCTGTCCTTAACTGATTCTGTTGAAGATCTTTCCTAAGGATTTATGAAATGTCAGTCAGAAACGTAAAGTGTAGCGGATAAGACAAAACTCATTTTTATCGATTTTTGCGAAAAGCGGGATGACAGGCGGGGAAAGCCGGGGAAGAACGGATCCGCTCCCCGGCACAAGATCTTACATGGAGTAGCCGGGCTTCTTAATCAGCTCGTCCAGCTTCGGTCCTATTTCGGTATCCCAGACCTGCGCTTTCCAGTCCTCCTGATTCACCTGGTTCAACGCCACCGACACGGAACTGTCTTTGCTGTTGAAATGGCGAATAATCACCTCGGCAATATCCGCCGCCAGGGCGGTTTTTTGTTCGTCGTTCAAATCACGGGGAAAACATTTGATATCTACGTGTGGCATATGCAGGCTTCCAGTTGTGAGTCAGGGCTCCACGTTATCAGATAATATCGTTGGCCTTTAACACCTTGTGCAGTTCCGGCAGCTGGCATACGGTATCCGCGATGGCCGTTAGTTTCGGCGTATTGGCCGCAAACCAGGCGTGTCGGGGTCCCCAGGTGCGCACCACCGCGATATACACGTCCAGCAGCGTCAGCCGTTCACCCAGCGCAAACGGGGCCGCGCTGAGCCGATCTTCGAACCACAAATAGAGGGATTTCCGGTACTCGATGCAGTTTTTCTGCAGCTGCTCCGGCGCGTCCGGCACCCAGCGTTCGGGATAGTCGGCATACGTAAACGTGGGATAGACGTTCGCCACAAACCAGATGAGCAAACGCTGAAACTGCTGGCGTTCGGCCTGCCCTACGGGCGGGGCGAGATCGGGACACCTGTCGAGCACCATCAGGGCAATCGCCGCCGTTTCGGTCATGACGGCGCCATTTTCCAGCTCCAGCGTCGGCACCTGGCACAGCGGGTTCAGCTTGTGCAGCAGCTCACGCTGCGGACCGGGCTGGTCAAACCCGTCCACGTTGATAAATTGATAAGGGATATCAGCCAGGGTTAGCATCACTTCACTGATTGCCGAGCCCCAGCCGCGTACGCCATAGAGTTTAATCATGTTGCCCCCTGAGGGTGAGGGATGAAAACCCTAAGTGTAGAGCACCATTAGTAGGTTATCCCAGGCGGGTTGACCTCCGACTGTGCTACCGCTTCGCCCTGCTCGCCCCAGCGCGCCAGCACCTTCTGGTAATCTCCGCGCGTAATCGCACCGTTCAGCGCGGCCTGCAGCGCGTACACCAGCTCATTGCCTTTTTTGGTGGTGGTGGCGACATAGGCTTTTTTCGGCCCTAAACCGACCACGCGTGTCTTGCCGGTGAGCGCTGCTTTATAGGCCGAGACCGACTGCGGCCCGAAGAACACGTCCGCCCTGCCGGACTGAATATAGAGATTGCCCGAGGCATCGTCGTGGAGATAGACCGGCAGCGCAGGCGCCCGCCCTGCCTTTTGGTTCTCTTCGTTCCAGCCCAGCAGGATACGTTCCTGATTAGTACCAGAGCCGACAATCACCTTTTTCCCCGCCAGATCTTCCGCGTTTTTAATGGACTGCACCTCGCTGGTGGATTTCACCGAAAACGCCAGCGAATCGACGCGGTAGGTTGCAAAATCGAACTTCTCTTTACGCTGTTCGGTCACCGCAATGTTAACCAGCGCCACGTCGTAGCGCCCGGAGGCGATCCCCAGCGGCCAGTCTTCCCACGCCGTCGGCACCAGCTTCAGCTTCAGCCCCAGGCTGCCCGCCAGCAGGCGAGCGATATCCGGGTCGCTGCCAATCCGCGTCCGGTTATCGCTGGCCAGCAGCGCCAGCGGCGGGGAGTTCAGTGCCGAAATGGCGACCGTCAGCGTCCCCGGTTCAACGAACCGGTAATTCGCGGGGATCTTCGCCACCGCCTGCGGATCGACCGTCACCGGCAGCGGCTGCTCGTTGGCTTTTAAATCAATGCTGGCGTGGCTGGCGGCTGAAAAAATCAGCCCCGCCAGAAGTCCGTATTTCATTGGCGCTCCTTATAAGACTTTGGAGAGAAACTGGCGCGTTCGCGGGTGCGACGGATGATTCAGCACCTCGTCACTGCTGCCCTGCTCCACGATTTTTCCGTCGACCATAAACACCACCTGATCCGCCACCTCCCGGGCAAAGCCGATCTCGTGGGTGACCACCACCAGCGTGGTGCCGGACCGGGCCAGCTTTTTGATCACGTCCAGCACTTCCCCCACCAGCTCCGGATCCAGCGCCGAGGTGGGTTCATCAAACAGCATCACGCGCGGGCGCAGCGCCAGCGCGCGGGCAATGGCAATGCGCTGCTGCTGACCGCCGGAAAGATGGCGGGACCAGGCGTCCGCTTTATCCCGCAGCCCAACCACGTCCAGCAGGCTAAACGCCCTTTCCACCGCCTCTTTTTTGCTGAGCTTTTTATGCGCGACCGGCGCCTCTATCAGGTTTTCCAGCACCGTGAGGTGCGGAAAGAGGTTGAAGTTCTGGAACACATAGCCCACGTTGACGCGCTGCTTGAGGATCTCCTTCTCTTTCAGCTCGTAGAGCCTGTCGCCCTGACGGCGATAGCCAATGTAATCGCCGTCTATCTGGATAAAGCCTTCGTCGACGCGCTCCAGGTGGTTAATGGTGCGCAGCAGCGTCGATTTGCCCGAACCGGACGGCCCGAGGATCACCGTCACGGATCCGGGCGGGATCTCAAGCGTGACGTTGTCGAGCGCCTTATGGCGACCAAAGTACTTGCTGACGCCGGTAATCGAAATGTGTCCTTCAGGAGAGGCTTGCATGGACGGGCTCCTGTGCTGGTGCGGTGGTGACAGAACGGCTGCGACGGGTGGCGCGGTTCTGATTAACGGCAGAGCGGCGTTCGCTGCGGGCGAGCGCGCGTTCAACACCGTACTGGATAGCGGACAAGACGGTGGTAATCACCAGGTACCAGGCGGCCCCGACCATCAACAGCGGGATCACCTCCTGCGTACGGTTGTAGATCATCTGGATGGTATAAAACAGCTCCGGCATCGCCAGGACGTAGACCATCGCCGTGCCCTTGGCGAGGCTGATGATCTCATTGAATCCCGAAGGGAGAATGGTGCGCAGCGCCTGCGGCAAAATAATGCGCACCGTGCGGCGCCAGGCCGGCAGGCCGAGCGCGGCGGCCGCTTCATATTGCCCGTGGTCGACGCCGAGGAATCCGCCGCGAATGATCTCGGCGGTGTAGGCGCTCTGCACCAGGGTGAGTCCTACCACGGCGGTGGAGAACTGCCCCAGCACGTTGATGGTTTCAAAGCTGCCCCAGGTGATGCCGGTGAACGGCACGCCGAGAGAGAGCGTGTCGTAGAGATAGGAAAAGTTGTAGAGAATGATCAGCACCACGATCAGCGGCAGCGAGCGGAACAGCCAGATGTAGGCCCACGCCAGGCTGCTCAGCAGCCAGGACGAAGAGAGTCTCGCCAGGGCCAGCATGCCGCCAATCACCACGCTAAGCGCGGTGCCGATCAGCGTCAGCAGCAGGGTTTGGCCGACGCCTTCGAGGATCACCGGGTCAAAGAACCAGCGGGCGAATACCGCCCACTCCCAGCGCGGGTTAAAGGCCACGGACTGAATGACGACCGCCAGGACAAACAGCGCCACCGCGGCGCCGACGGCCCGCAGCGGATATCGCGCCGGGACCACCTTAATGGTTTCAACGTTGCTCATCGTCGTTCCTCATGCGGTTTGACTGAACGCTTCGCGTACCAGCGTTTTGGTGAATCGCAGCCGGCCGTCAAACGGCGGCTGGCTATACTCTTCCGGATCCCGGTTCAGATCGAACTGCGGCTGGTAGCCCTGGCTGATATAGAGCCTGACCGCCTCCGGCTGGCGAAAACCGGTTGTCAGGTAGATCTGGCTATACCCTGCCAGCACCGCCCTGCGCTCCAGCTCCTGCACCACGCGCCCGGCAAGTCCCTGCTGACGCAGGGATTTGTTGGTCCAGATACGTTTAATCTCTGCGGTCCGCTCGTCAAAGGGCTTGTAGGCGCCGGTGGCGATGATTTCACCATCGCGCTCCAGGACGATAAACAGCCCCTGCGGCGCCAGATACCA
The DNA here is from genome assembly GCF_001022965.1 of Enterobacter genomosp. O. Lineage (GTDB taxonomy): Bacteria > Pseudomonadota > Gammaproteobacteria > Enterobacterales > Enterobacteriaceae > Enterobacter > Enterobacter cloacae_L. The sequence goes on along the minus strand of NZ_LECZ01000027.1, from coordinate 235,889 downwards.
TTCCGTCAGCTCGACTTCTGCGTCCTTAGAGAAGTAGTCCCCGTAACGAGCCGCGTATTCACCGAACAACCCCTCGATAATGGGCTGGAGTTCGGCGTTTTCCGGCGAAACATCACGAAATTGTTCGCTCATCGCGCCTCCTTAATCACCCAGGCCAGCCGGGTTCACTTCTGAACTCGGGATGCGCTCAACGCCCTCACCCCAGCGGTTCAGCACCTTGTCGTAATCGCCGCTTTTGATGGCACCGTTCAGCGCGGTTTGTACCGGCTCGACCAGGCCGCTGCCTTTTTTCAGCGTTACCGCGATGTGCGCCGCCTTCGGCCAGCCGCCGTCGACGCTGCCGACCAGCTTGGTTTTACCCGTCAGCGCGGCTTTCCACGCGCCGATCACGTTCGGACCAAAGTAGGCGTCCGCGCGCCCGGACTGCAGCGCCAGGGTTTGTGCCGCATCGTCTTTGGTGTAGATCGGGGTAAAGGGTTTCAGCCCCTTCTTCAGGTTTTCAGCATTCCATGCCAGCAGAATGGCTTCCTGATTCGTGCCGGACCCCACGATAATCCGCAGCCCGGCGATGTCTTCCGCCTTCTGAAGCGAGGTAATTGGGCTGGTGGATTTCACGTAGAACCCAAGGGAGTCCTTCCGGTAGGTGGCAAAATCAAACTTCTGTTTGCGTTCTTTGGTGACGGTAATATTGCTGATGGCCGCATCGTATTTCCCGGAGGCCACGCCCAGCGGCCAGTCTTCCCAGGAGGTCGGCACCACGTTCAGCTCCAGCCCAAGGCTGTCCGCCACCAGACGCGCAACGTCGACCTCGCTTCCCAACAGCGTTTTGTTGTCATCGGAGAAAACCGTCAGCGGCGGCGAGTTAAGCGCGGCCACCGCCACGGTAAATTTCCCCGGTACGGCAAAGCGATAGTCTTTCGGCAGCTGGGCAATGGCATCGCCGTTTTTGGCGGTGTTGATCGGCGTTTTATTGGCCTCAATGCTCACGCCGGTGCCGTTAATATTCACATTCTCTGCCCAGACGGCAGGGGTAAAGGCCAGCGCGAGCGCCAGAATAAGCGATGTTTTCTGCATAGCGGTGTTCTCTTTTATTGTTGTGTGAAGGCGTTTTTCGGCTCGTCCAGGCCTAAGCTTTCGCGCAGCGTGGTGCCCGGATAGTCGGTGCGGAACAGGCCGCGGGCCTGTAACACGGGCACCACCTGGTCAACAAAGCGCGGGAAGGTGTCCGGCGTACCGCCCTGAATGATAAAGCCGTCTGCGGCATAGCCTTCGAACCAGGCCTGCAGTCCGTCCGCAACCTCTTCTGGCGTACCGGAAAAGCGCGGGCGCGGCGAAGCGGCTTCCAGCGCCACCTGACGCAGGGTTAGGCTGCGCTCGCGGGCGTTACGCTTGATTTCATCGGTGGTGCTGCGGAAGCTGTTTTTGCCTAAGTCGCCGATATCCGGGAACGGTTCGTCGAGCGGATACTGGCTGAAATCATGATGTTCGAAATAACGCCCGAGGTAATTAAGGGCATCGTTAATCGACACCAGCGCCGCCGTGGTTTGATACTGGTTTTCCACATCGTCGGCATCGTTGCCGACAATAACGCTGACGCCCTGGAAAATATGTAAATCAGAGGCGCGGCGGCCGTGCGTTTCCAGCTGCTGCTTCACGTCGCGATAAAACGCCTTCGCTTCCTCGACGGTTTCGTGATGGGTAAAAATGGCGTCGGCATGTTTCGCCGCCAGCTTTTTCCCGTCATCCGACGCGCCGGCCTGGAAAACGATCGGACGCCCCTGCGGAGTACGGCCAATATTCAGCGGCCCGGCGACCTGGAAGAAATCACCGTGGTGATCCAGGGTGTGAAGCTTTGACGCGTCAAAGAATTGCCCGCTCTCTTTATTGCGTACGAACGCATCGCCTTCCCAGGAATCCCACAGCCCTTTCACCACGTCGAGATACTCATCGGCGATCCGGTAGCGCAGCGCGTGTTCCGGGTGCTTTTCGCGGGAAAAGTTCTTCGCCGACCCTTCCAGCGGTGAGGTTACCACGTTCCAGCCCGCGCGGCCGTTGCTCAGATGGTCGAGGCTGGCGAACTGACGCGCCGTGGTAAAGGGCTCGCTGTAGGAGGTGGATAAGGTTCCCACCAGCCCCAGGCGCGAGGTGATGCTGGCGAGCGCGGATAACACCGTCAGCGGTTCAAACCGGTTTAAAAAATGCGGGATCGACTTTTCGTTAATATAAAGGCCGTCGGCAACGAATAAGAAATCGAGTTTGCCCTCTTCCGCCTTTAACACCGTCGCTTTGACGAAATCAAAATTGATGCTGGCATCGGCGACGGCCGCCGGGTGACGCCAGGCGGACATATTCCCGGATGCACCATGCAAAATGGTCCCGAGCCGCAGTTGACGATGTGCAGACATATTCACCTCTTCTGAATTAAACGTGTTGCAGGGCTTTTTCCGCAAGCTGTGCAAAATAGCGGGCAGCGGGCTCAATTAATGCTTCGTCCGGGTTAAACGCCGGGTGGTGTAAACCAAACGGGCTGTTGCTGCCAATGCTGACAAACGCGCCGGGAATGGACTGCAAATAGACCGCGAAATCTTCCCCGCCCATGTGCAGCTCCGCGTGCCGGGTTTCATAACCGGCTTCCCGGGCAACCGAGGTGGCGAAGTCTGCCCAGCGTTCGTCATTGACCAGCGCGGTGGGCCCGGCATACCAGGTGATATCGATCTGCGCGCTAAAGGCGCTGGCAAACCCGGCGGCAATTTCGCCCACGCGGGCCTTCACGTTCTGCTGCACTTCCGTGCGATGGGTGCGCAGCGTGCCTTCCAGCTCGACGCTTTCCGGCAGCACGTTCCAGGTGTTGCCGCCGGCGATGCGCGTGACGCTCAGCACTACCGAATCCAGCGTATTGACGTTGCGGCTGGCAACGCTTTGCAGCGCCGTCACCAGCTGGCTCGCCAGCACGATAGCGTCGTTGCCTTCGTGCGGACGTGCGGCGTGCGCGCCCTTGCCGGTAATGCGGATCACGAAGCGGTCGACGTTGGCATAGAACGGCCCGCCGCGGGTGGCGAACTCGCCGACCGGCAGTCCGGGCTCGTTATGCATACCGAAAATCGCGCTCACGTCGCGCAGGGCACCGGCCCGCACCATGCTCTTCGCACCGCCAAAGTTCTCTTCCGCGGGCTGGAACAGAATACGCACCCGGCCGTTAAGCGAGGCCTCCCGCTCTTTCAGCTTTAGCGCCGCGCCGAGGATCACGCTGGTGTGGATATCATGTCCGCAGGCGTGCATGACGCCAGCGTGCTGAGAGCTAAACGGCACGCCGCTGCGCTCTTCAATCGGCAGGGCATCGATATCTGCCCGCAGCGCAATCAGCCTGCTGCCGGTGCCGATTTCCGCCACCAGCCCGGTCGGCAGTTCGTAAGGCAGCGGCGCAATGCCCGCGTTTGTCAGCCACTGGCGCAGGCGCGCGGTGGTTTCCACTTCCTGGCCCGACAGCTCCGGGTTTTGGTGCAGCTCGCGCCGCCAGGCAATCAGCTGTTCGCCAAAGCTCATACGGTAACCTCCCTGTTAAGACGCGCCTCGGCCAGCAGGCGCAGGGACGCCACGCGCGTGGCGCCATTTGCAATCGGGGTATCAATAATAAATTCGTCAATGCCCCACGTTTCATGGAGGGCGTTCAGGTGTTCGAGCACGAATTCCGCCGTACCCGCCAGCAGAGATTGCGCCCGACGCGCAATGCGCACCGGTTCACTTCCCGCCTGGCGCGCAAACGCGTAAGCCTGCTCTTCGCTGGCGACGGTGACGCGCTGTCCGTTGGCCAGCTCAACGCCCCACACTTCCACCTTCTGCGCCAGCGCTTCCGCTTCGGCCTGCGTCGACGCGACAATCGCCTGCACCGCCACAATCGCCTCGCGAGTGCTGTTTTCACGCCAGGTGGCGATTACCTCACGCAGCAGGTCCGGATCGCCGTTCAGGTGCGCGGCGAAGACAAAGTGCCAGTCAAGCCGGGCGGCCAGCAGCGCGCTTTCGGTGCTCGCCCCCAGCAGGAAACCCTGCGCGGGAGACGGCGGCAGCGGCGTGGCAAGAACGGCTTCTTCTGTTGACTGATGTTCAGGACGGATCCAGCGATCGAGCTGGGCCAGCTGTTCGGCAAAGCTGCCCTTTTCCTGTTGATTCAGACCCTGCTGCAGCGCGCGGGTCGAGAGCGGCAAGCCGCCGGGGGCTTTTCCGACGCCGAGATCCACGCGGCCCGGCGCCAGCGCGGCAAGAACGTTGAAATTCTCGGCAACTTTATATGGGCTGTAGTGCTGAAGCATCACGCCGCCGGAGCCGACGCGAATCCGCGCGGTTTGCCCGAGGATCCAGGCAATCAGCAGCTCCGGCGAGGGGCTGGCAAGCTGTGGGGTATTGTGGTGTTCGGCAATCCAGAAGCGGTGATAGCCCAGATTTTCTGCCTGCTGCGCCAGCGCAAGGGTACGCGCCAGTGCATCGGCAGCCGTTTCATTTTCAGCGATGGGGCTTTTATCCAGAATGCTGATTCGCCATGACATGTTGCGTTCTCGTTTGACTTAACATGTCGACATTATTAAAGGCGCATTTCACCACTGAGAAACAATTAATTTACATTTGGTTTGCCGGAAATCAGATATATAAAACCATGCTAAGAATAAGCCTTTAGGGAGGCAATCAGCGTTTCCGCCTGCTCGCGACGGGTAATGCGGACAAAGCGAATGTGCGCGTAGCGCGGATCTTGCAGATCGGCTGCATAACGCGTGCGGTTGTTGCGCCAGGTTTTCATCGTCCAGATGATAATGGACTCTCTGCTGAAGAACGCGCGCCGAAAACTCTCTTTGTTCCCCGTGCCGGGCCAGAGTTCGTGCTTGTGCCAGGCCCGTTTGATGGCCCTGATGACGGCCTGCCAGAGTGTGCGGACAAACCCGTAATCTACCCACACCACAACGTCGACGTTACGCCATTTAATGGGCCGAGTGCGGTTATAGTTACCGTCAAGCACCCAGTCTGGCGACGCCCGTAGCGCCTGCTCCAGCTTTTCCTCAAAGAGATCGTCCGGGCTTCCCTGCCAGTCAGGGAGCCAGTAGAGCCTGTCCATCTCGATATAGGGAATCGCCAGTTCGGCCGCTATCTGCTTCGCCAGGGTGCTTTTTCCACTCCCGCTGGTTCCGATGACGTTAATTTTCACTTAAGCCTCACCCCGTTAACGAAAACTGACTAAATAATAACGTTTTCATCCTGTTAACGAAACGCTATTTCAGCAGGACAATTTTCCCTGGGAGGCGATCTCCCTCTTTCAGTTTGGCTTAGGTCATTTATTTACAGCGGTTCAAAAAAACGCGCCTGGAGATATTTTCATTTTTATTACATTCGATGGAATTAACCCTATAAAAATAATTAACGGGGCTATTTCGAATAATATTAATTTCAGAGAGAATAGACGGTGGACAGTTATAAAAATAATTACATTAATCTTACCTGAGCGTTTTCCGGGTGTTTTTATTCTTGCACATTATTATGGAGTTCCTCATGAGGCGTAACACTCCCGTTACACAAAACGAGTATTTGCTTAACGATGGTTCAACGCTAATGTCGACCACCGATACAGAAAGTCATATTACCTATGCCAATTCCGCTTTTATTGAAGCCAGCGGATATAAAGAAGAACATCTTCTGGGTGAACCGCATAACCTCATCCGCCATCCTGACATGCCTGCCGGGGCGTTCGGCGACATGTGGTTTACCCTGCAGCAGGGTGAGACCTGGACGGGGATGGTGAAGAATCGTCGTCAGAATGGCGACCATTACTGGGTGCGGGCAAACGTGACCCCGGTCTGGCAGGATGAAACCCTCACGGGCTATATTTCCGTGCGGAATATTCCCTCCCGGGAAGAGATTGCGGCCAGTGAAAAACTGTATGCGAAAGTGCGTAATAATGAATTAAAACATCATCGTTTTTATAAAGGGCTGTTAATTCGGCGCGGTTTATTTTCCTTTATGTCACTCTTTAAACGTCTCAGCACCGGCAAACGAATCTACCTCGGTATTGCAGTAACTGCGTTACTCTCCTGCCTGGCGATATATTTATTCCCTGATAGTCGCGTTCAGGCCGGAAGTCTGGTGCTGCTGTTTATTGCCCTCGCCTGTTATCTACACGCGCAGATCGCCCGGCCATTAAAATCCATCGTGCAACAGATGCAGCGCGTGGTTTCAGGGCGTAAAACGGCCTATTACCATTTTGACAGGATCGATGACATCGGGCTGATGATGCGCCTGGTGAATCAGTCCGGTTTAAACCTGAATTCGCTGGTAGACGACGTCGGGGCGCAAATCAGCGGGATTGGCACCATCAGCCAGCAGGTCGCGAAAGAAGGTGCAGCGCTGCAGACGCGCTCCGAAGAGAGCGCAGACTTTCTGCAGCAAACCGCTTCTGCGGTGGAAGAGATCGCCAGCGCGGTGAAGCAGACGGCGGAAACCGCGAAAGAGGCCACGGAGATGGCGGATCGCACCCGCGCCAGCGCCCGCTGCGGTGAAGCGATGATGAAAGAAACCATCGGCATGATGCAGTCCGTGTCGCAGGATAACAGCCAGATTGTCGATATCATCAGCGTTATCGATCGTATTGCCTTCCAGACCAATATTCTTGCGCTGAATGCTGCCGTTGAAGCGGCGCGCGCCGGTGAGGCCGGCCGCGGGTTTGCCGTGGTGGCGGCGGAGGTGCGCAATCTAGCGCAGCACTCGGCGACCGCGGCGAAAGAGATCAAAGCGCTGATTGAGAAAAACGTTGCCAGCGTCAACGCGGGCGTGGAGAAAGTGGAACAGACCGAAACGCAGCTGACGGTGATGATCGAAAACGTTCTGCAGGTCTCCTCCCTTATTAAGGAGATCGGTCACGCCACGCAGGAGCAAACCCAGGCGCTAACGCTCATCAACGCGTCCATCTCCCGTATCGGCGCCATGACCCACACCAATACGGGGATGGTGGATAACGTCACCCACGCCGCGAATCAGCTGACGGAGCGCACGACGCGCCTTAAGCAGGCGATTGCCGTGTTTGGCGGTTAGCCGTTCGGGTACTGCTCGTCGGTGACTTTTTCCAGCCACGCTACCGGGCTGCCGTTTTCCGATTCGGCGATGGCGATGTGCGTCATCGCCGTTTGCGCGCTTGCCCCGTGCCAGTGCTTCACGCCGGGTGGGATCCAGGCGATATCGCCCTGGTTCAGCACTTCCGCCGCTTTGCCCCACTCCTGTAGCCAGCCGCGCCCCTGCGTCACAATCAGCGTTTGCCCCAGGGGATGCGTATGCCACGCCGTTCTCGCGCCAGGCTCAAAGGTCACGGTTGCCCCGCCGACGCGGGCAGGTTCGGTCGCCTGAAAGGGCGCGTCAATGCGGACGGTGCCGGTGAACCAGGCTTCCGGCCCCTGTGCTGAAGGTAATGAACCGCTGCGGATAATTTTCATCTTGTGCTCCTCGTTGTCTGTTGCGTTAACAGTAGCGCAAAGCAATCCGAACGATTAGCGTGCATAATCAGATAGGAAATATGATTGCAATTCATAAATAGAGGCAACCGCGATGCTAAAAGATAACTTCAACGACCTGCTCTCTTTTATGGTGGTTGCCCGCGAGCGCAGCTTTACGCGCGCAGCGGCGCAGCTGGGCGTCTCGCAATCGGCCCTTAGCCATGCCATGCGCAAGCTTGAAGCGCGGTTAGACGTTCGCCTGTTAACCCGCACAACCCGCAGCGTGGTGCCCACCCAGGCGGGTGAGCAGCTCTTTGCGCGCTTAAGCCCGCATTTGCGGGAGATCGAGCAGGAGCTTGCGGCGCTACGTAGCGCCCGCGACAAACCCGCAGGCGCTGTCCGCATAGTCGCCGGCGAGCACGCGATGGACGCCGTGCTCTGGCCGGTACTGAAGACGTTTATGCTGCAGTATCCGGAGATTAACGTCGAGGTGACGGTCGATAACGGCCTGACGGACATCGTGGACGGCCGTTTCGACGCGGGAGTACGCCTGGGCGAACAGGTGGCAAAAGATATGATTGCGGTGCGGATCGCACCGGACATGCGCATGGCCGTCGTCGGCTCCGCGGATTATCTGGCACGCTTTGGCGTGCCGCAGACGCCGGAGCAGCTCGCTGACCACCGCTGCATCAACATGCGCCTGCCCACGCGTGGGGGGCTGTATCAATGGGAATTTGAACGCGACGGGCGCGAGCTGCGCGTGCGGGTTGAGGGGCAGCTTACGCTGAACAGCCTGTCCCAGCGCATCGACGCCGCTGAGAATGGCCTCGGACTCGCCTACGTGCCGGAAGCGTCGGTTCTGGCGGCGCTGAATGACGGGCGGTTAGTCAGCGTCCTTGAGCCGTGGTGCCCCACTTTTGAAGGGTACCATCTTTATTATCCAAGCCGTCGCCAGCACACTACCGCTTTCAGATTACTGCTGGATGCCCTGCGGCAGTCATAAACTTTACCACCTGGTAATTATTAAGCGAATCTGATGATTAAATAATCAACCCCGCAACTGTTTTGTCTAAAAATGCGCCACGATTCAGCGTGTTGCGATCGCCGTCTGCTCTGACCACACGATTTCCTTCGACGTGCATCACTTTCGGCACGGTTATATTTTGCGTCGCTTATGAATTGCAGGTAGGATGCCTCGCCATGTTTCGCCTTATCCATACGCAGAATGACTGGGAAGGCGACATGTGTTTGCGCAGAAGCAATCGTTTGTATTGCTTTCTGCCAGGCAGGACTATCACGATAATGGTTCAGACAGGCAAACAGGTAACTCAATGAAAACAAGCAATAAAAGCGCAGCCGATCATCATGCTGCTAAACGTCGCTGGTTAAACTCCCACGAAGAGGGCTACCACAAAGCGATGGGCAACCGTCAGGTTCAAATGATCGCCATCGGCGGCGCTATCGGAACGGGTCTGTTTTTAGGTGCGGGTGCACGTCTGCAGATGGCTGGCCCGGCTCTCGCCCTGGTCTATCTGGTGTGCGGGATCTTCTCTTTCTTCATTCTACGCGCGCTGGGCGAACTGGTACTGCATCGTCCCTCCAGCGGAAGCTTCGTCTCTTACGCCCGTGAATTCCTCGGTGAAAAAGCGGCCTACGTGGCGGGCTGGATGTACTTCGTTAACTGGGCGATGACCGGTATTGTCGATATCACCGCCGTTGCGCTGTATATGCACTACTGGGGCGCGTTTGGCGATGTGCCGCAGTGGGTCTTTGCGCTTGGCGCGCTGGCGATTGTCGGCACCATGAACATGATCGGCGTGAAGTGGTTCGCGGAGATGGAGTTCTGGTTTGCGCTGGTAAAAGTGCTGGCCATCGTGGTGTTCCTGGTCGTCGGTACCGTCTTCCTCGGCAGCGGCAAGCCGCTGGATGGCAATGCTACCGGCTTCCATCTGATAACCGATAACGGCGGATTCTTCCCGCACGGCCTGCTGCCTGCGCTGGTGCTGGTTCAGGGCGTCGTGTTCGCCTTTGCCTCCATCGAGCTGGTGGGTACTGCGGCAGGTGAATGTAAAGATCCGCAGACGATGGTGCCAAAGGCCATCAACAGCGTGATCTGGCGTATCGGTCTATTTTACGTAGGTTCCGTGGTGCTGCTGGTTCTGCTGCTGCCGTGGAACGCCTATCAGGCGGGTCAGAGCCCGTTCGTGACCTTCTTCTCTAAGCTGGGCGTGCCTTACGTTGGCAGCATCATGAACATCGTGGTGCTGACGGCGGCGCTCTCCAGCCTGAACTCCGGCCTTTACTCTACCGGTCGTATCCTGCGCTCCATGTCCATGGGCGGTTCTGCGCCGAAATTCATGTCAAAAATGAGCAAGCAGCACGTACCGTACGCCGGCATTCTGGCAACCCTGGTGGTCTACGTCTTCGGCGTGTTCCTGAACTACCTGGTCCCGTCTCAGGTATTCGAAATCGTTCTGAACGTGGCCGCGCTGGGTATTATCGCGTCCTGGGCCTTTATCGTGGTCTGCCAGATGCGTCTGCGTAAAGCCATTAAAGAAGGGAAAGCGGCTGACGTCAGCTTTAAGCTGCCCGGCGCGCCGGTGACCTCCTGGCTCACCCTGCTCTTCCTGTTCAGCGTGCTGGTACTGATGGCGTTCGACTACCCGAACGGCACCTACACCATCGCGACCATTCCGCTGCTGGCCGTGCTGCTGATTGCCGGCTGGTTTGGCGTGCGTAAACGCGTTCACGAAATCCACAGCACCGCGCCGGTTCATCCTGACGATGAAGAACACGACGCACCGCTGGTAGAAGAAACGTCGCGTTAAGTATCCAGTAAGCATCAAAAAGGGAAGGCATTAGCCTTCCCTTTTTTTATTTTACAGCGCGATACGAATCACATCGTCAGGCTGGGTGGCTTCCTGCTGGCGGGTGGATTTTTGTTTCACCGTCACGTACAGAGTTTTGCCATCCGCTGAGAGCGCCAGGCTGTTCGGGTAGACCGGCGTGTCGAAGGTTTTAGTGACCTTATACGATTTCGCGTCAATCACGCTCACCTTACCAGCTTCACGGTGCGTCACGTAGGCTTCGTTGCGGGCCGGGTTAAACAGGACGGCCAGCGATTCCGGCGCGGCGATTTTCTCGATCACGCTGCCGTCTTTCAGGCTCACTACCAGCACTTCCGGCTGTTTTGAATCGGTCAGGAACGCGCGCTGACCGGCAGCATCGAGGCTCAGATTCAGGTAGAAGTGCTCTTTCCCGTCATCCTGCACCTTTTTACGGCTGATAATTTTATTGCTGGCAGTATCAATCGTCACCAGTTCGCCGTCCGCATTCGTGGTATAGAGACGTTTCGCCTGCGCGTCCAGGGCCAGGCCGGTGCCGTACGTACCGGTGTTGGCAATGGTCTCTTTCAGCTTCAGCGTTGTGCCATCCACTACCCAAACCACGCTCTCTTTCCCCACGCCCGTGATGTAAACGGTGTGGGTGCTGTCGTCTGCCACCAGCTGGCGCGGCTGCAGCGGTTTAACGGTGTCACTACGCTGACGCCCATCCAGAACCACACGCCCTTTTACGTCGCCCGTTTTGGCGTCAATGGCCGTTACCGCACCATTGAGGGTGTTGCCGAACCACAGCGTCTGGCTCGCGCCGTCAAGGGTGGCACCAAAGGGCTTGAGATCGCTATGAATGGCCTGCGTGACGTCCAGCGTTACCGGATCGAGACGATAGACAACGCCGCCCTTGTCTGTTTTACGGCTTTGCGCCGTTGCCACCCACAGCGCGTTCTCCTGCTGGCTCACCGCCATTTCATACGCCCCTTTGCCCACCGCTTTGCGCAGCACCTCTTCGGCAGCATGCGCCTGGAACGTTCCGGCAAACAGTAAAGCGGCAGACAGCAGCGACACGCTCAGACGCGGCGAGCTCAGATGACGTAAAGACATAACAATTCCTTTTCTGAAAAGAGGGTTTTCTGCTGACATCACTTCCTGCAGGCAACGTCATGGCATTGCCTTTTGATAATGAGAATAGTAATCATTAATCAAACGAATGTGGAGTTTTTCTTTCCCGTTTCGCCTTTCATTAACGCAATGTGCGGTTATAGTTTTCAAAACATTTACAAAACATTTAACATGTATGGACATGTTCCATTTGGTTCGTTTATACACCACAACCGGTTTTATTCATGAAAATCATTTCTGCCCGTAAGGCTTCTCTCCCGCTGCTGCTGGTTCCCGTTATTTTGGCGCCGCTTAGCGCAATGAGCGCGGAAGAACAAACCATGATCGTCAGCGCCACGCCGCAAACCGTATCGGAACTCGATACCCCGGCGGCGGTCAGCGTCGTTAGTGGCGACGATATGCGCCAGGCCGCGTCTCGTATCAACCTGTCTGAGTCCCTCGGCAGCGTCCCGGGGCTGCAAATTCAGAACCGTCAGAACTATGCCCAGGACCTCCAGCTTTCGATGCGCGGGTTTGGTGCCCGCTCAACCTTCGGCGTGCGCGGTATCCGTATGTACGTCGACGGTATTCCTGCCACCATGCCGGACGGACAGGGCCAGACCTCCAACATCGATCTCTCCAGCGTGGAGAGCGTTGAAGTGCTGCGCGGCCCCTTCTCTGCCCTGTACGGCAACGCCTCTGGCGGCGTGATTAACATCAATACCCAGACCGGGCAGCAGCCGCCGACCATTGAAGCCAGCAGCTATTACGGCAGCTACGGGACCTGGCGCTACGGCATGAAAGCCACCGGAGCGATGGGTGATGGCACCCACGCGGGCGATGTGGATTACACCGTTTCCACCACCCGCTTCACCACCAAAGGTTTTCGCGACCACAGCGGCGCGCGTAAGAATCTCGCCAACGCCAAACTGGGCGTGCGGATTGATGACGTCAGCAAGCTGACGCTTATCTTCAACAGCGTGGACATGAAGGCCAACGATCCGGGCGGGCTGAACTATCAGGAGTGGCGGGACAACCCGCGCCAGTCTCCGCGCGGCGATCAGTACAACACGCGTAAGACCATTAAGCAGACCCAGGCAGGCCTGCGCTACGACCGCCAGCTCAGCACGCAGGACGACCTCAGCGTGATGATGTACGCCGGCGAGCGTGAAATGACGCAGTACCAGTCGATTCCCTATCAGCCGCAGCTCAAACCTTCCCACTCCGGCGGGGTGATTGATATGCAGCGCCACTATCAGGGCATTGATACCCGCTGGACGCACCGTGGCGAGCTGCTGGTGCCGGTCACCTTTACCACCGGCCTGAACTACGAAAACCTGAGCGAAGATCGTCGCGGATACGAAAACTTCGTGATGAACAACGGCGTGCCGGATTACGGCGTGAAGGGTGACAAACGTCGTAACGAACGTAACCTGATGTGGAACGTCGATCCTTATCTGCAAACGAGCTGGCAGCTGACGCAGAAGCTGTCAGTGGATGCGGGGGTACGCTACAGCTCGGTCTGGTTTGATTCCAACGACCATTACGTTACGCCGGGCAATGGCGATGACAGCGGCGACGCAAGCTATCACAAATGGCTCCCGGCCGGTTCAGTGAAATATGCCGTGACGGACGCGTGGAACCTGTACGCTGCTGCAGGGCGTGGCTTTGAAACGCCAACCATCAACGAACTCTCCTACCGCGCCGATAATCAGGGCGGTCTGAACATTGGCCTTAAGCCGTCCACCAACAACACCTATGAAGTGGGCAGCAAAACCCGCATTGGCAATGGCCTGCTGACCGCGGCCCTGTTCCGCACCGATACGGATGATGAGATCGTGGTGGATGCCAGCTCTGGCGGACGTACCAGCTATAAAAATGCCGGTAAAACCCGTCGTCAGGGTGTGGAAGTTTCCCTCGACCAGCAGTTTGCTGAGAACTGGAAGCTGAAGCTGGCGTGGACGTATCTGGATGCCACCTACCGCACCAACGTATGCGGCGACGCAGACTGCAACGGTAACCGTATGCCGGGCATCGCCCGCAATATGGGTTACGCCTCGTTTGGCTGGCAGCCTGAAGAAGGCTGGTACGCGGGTTCTGACGTGCGCTACATGAGCGATATCATGGCCGACGACGAGAACACGGCGAAAGCGCCGTCGTATACCGTGGTCGGGCTGAATACCGGGTATAAATTCAACTACGGCAACTGGGGCATGGACGTCTTTGGTCGCGTCGATAATCTGTTCGATAAAGAGTACGTCGGCTCAGTTATTGTCAACGAATCCAACGGGCGTTATTACGAGCCTGCACCAGGCCGTAACTACGGTGTCGGCCTGTCGGTCTCTTATCGCTTCGAGTAAGCAAAAAGAAAAGTTTATTTTATAAATAAAATAACGCTCCTGATGGCAATAAGCCATCAGGAGTTATTCACCAGATAAATAATTAGGCGCGGTATATAGTCGCTCTGTTAAATAATCGCTTAGTTAAAATATTGTCGCTGTAAAAGAGAATTCGCCTCATCAATCACCTTAACGATCGCCTTCTGGCTGGCATCAACATCTCTTCGCTCAAGGGCGGAAAGGAGTTCGTCATAGTGATAGGTCGACGCTTTAATGTCGTTAAGCTCCTGGTGCAGATAGTTCATACAGGGCCCGATGCGCACCCAGAGCTGTTCAATTAACGCGTTAAGCGTGGGCATTTCCGCATACTGATAAAGCGTAAACCGGAAGACGCGGTTCGCATGCAATGCCTGCTGAACGTTTCCGTTGCGCATGGCCTCATGGAATACCTCTGACATTTTGCGCAACGCCTCCAGCTTGCCGTCTGACATATTCTGGCATGCGGCAGCAACCGCCATCGGCTCAAGCTGTTTTCTGATGGCGTTAATCTCGTTATACCGCTCCAGCGTCACCTCCGGAACCAGAAATGCCTGCGCCGGCGTGGCGTGTAACGCCCCTGATGACACCAGGCGCAAAAGCGCCTCGCGAACCGGTGTAATACTGGTCCCTAATTTATCGGCGATCTCTTTCGTAATCAGTCGTGCCCCAGGTTTGAGTGAGCCCGTAATTAACGCGCCTTTCAAACTGAGTTCAACTTGCATGGTAAGACTGATCCTTTGGGCTTTTTCTAAGTGATCCAAATCAAGCATGTTCAATTCCTGTAGCTAAAACTTAATGCTATTTTTAAACGCCAGTTTTAATAAAACGACGCTGGTCCGATATATCCTGTATCGTCATGCCTGGTGGTGGGAAGTACGTAAAAACAGCAAAAAAAGCAAACATCATTTTTTTATCGGTTTCGGGCTCATCCAGGATGAGGGCGCGAAATGCCATGTCCATTAATTAAAGACAATATATCGTATCTTCACAAATAAATATGGCGGGAAACCCCGCCATAACGCTGTTTATTTATTGTCACCCGCGACGCGAATCACGACTTTGCCGAAGTTGCGCCCTTCAAGAAGGCCAATCAGCGCCTCGGGGGCGTTCTCAAGCCCGTCCGTGACCTGTTCACGATAGTGAATTTTGCCCTCCTGCACCCAGCGCCCCATCTCTTCCTGGAACTCCTTAATGCGGTGCCCGTAGTCCTGGCCGATGATAAAGCCCTGTATACGAATGCGTTTCTTCAGAATGGTCGCCATCAGGAGCGGCAGACGATCCGGTCCTTCAGGCAGACCCGTCGCATTGTAGCCGCTCACCAGACCACAAACCGGCACGCGGGCGGAGGTATTCAGCAGCGGCAGAACGGCATCAAACACTTTTCCGCCGACGTTTTCATAATAAACGTCAATTCCTTTTGGGCAGGCGTGCTTCAGCTGTTCGGCAAAATCCGCCGCATGGTGGTCCAGGCACAGGTCAAACCCGAGGACTTCTACGGCATGGCGGCATTTTTCAGCACCACCGGCGACGCCGACCACCCGGCAACCTTTGATTTTGCCGATCTGCCCGACGGTCGCGCCCACCGGGCCCGTCGCCGCGGCAACCACCAGCGTTTCGCCCGCTTTGGGTTGCCCGATATCCAGCAGCCCCATATAGGCGGTAAAGCCCGGCATGCCCAGAATAACCAGCGCCCAGGAAGGATGAGTCGGATTTTCGCCGAGCTTCACCAGGCCGCTTCCGTCTGAAAGTTCATACTCCTGCCAGCCGCTGTAGCCCAGCACCCACTCACCGGGTTTGAAATCGGGGTGATGGGATTGCTCAACGCGGCTGACCGTCCCCCCCACCATCACCGCACCCAGCTCTACCGGCGGCGAATAGGATGGCGCATCGCTCATGCGGCCGCGCATGTACGGGTCCAGCGACAGCCAGACGGTACGGAGCAAAAGCTGCCCCTCAGCAGGCGCCGGAACAGGCTGCGTTTCCAGACGAAAATTTTCCGCGACCGGCGCGCCCTGTGGACGAGAGGCCAGTACCCAGCGGCGATTTTGCGAAACAGGTTGATTCATCAGGATCTCCTTCTGGTACAAATGTCATTACAGCCTGGCTCACGATCGGCGTTACCGCATTAGCATTACGAGCCAGACTGGTTAAGCCGTACAACCAGATAGATACAGGTTTCATTCGTTTCGTTAATGAACCGGCAGTCATTTGGCGGCCCCAGCTCCAGACAGTCTCCGGCGTGCATCTCGTGGCGCGTATCGCCCTCCTGAAACACCAGCTCACCGGACTGCAGCCAGATAAGCTGACGCGCCAGCGCGTATGAAGATGCAGGCATCGGAACATCGCTGCCCGCAGGCAGCTCAACCTGAACAAGGTCGATGGGCAGATCGGTGCGGGGAGAAACGTGGCGGCGGAGATAGTGCGTCTGCGGGTCGCGCCAGACGGGCTGGTTTGCCAGGCGGAGCAGCTTGCCCTCCTGCATCTCGGCCCGGGCAATCAGCGTGGACATGCTGATGCCAAACGCGCCTGACAGGCGGGCAAGCAAGGTCGCTGTTGGGCTACTGTCCCCGCGCTCTATCTTATGGATCATGGCGCGGGAGACGCCTGCCCGGTCGGCAAGCTCGCTCAGGGACCATCCGCGAGACTCGCGTTCAAGGCGAATTCTTGCGCTAATCCGTTGATTCATCGTGTCTGTTATGGTGTTCATGACGTCATACTATAGTGTATGAACGGCATTTCAATGGGCTTTTGATAACAAAAAAATATGGCTTATGCCGTAGCGTTCGGGCTATACGGTTGTGTAATATCGTAGCAACAACGTAATACTATAGTGAACAACACACAGAGGTTTAATCATGATCGTTCGTCACGCCTGCAAAGAAGACTGCGCTGCGATAGGAGAGATCTACAACCACGCGGTGCTGCATACTGCCGCGATCTGGAACGATAAAACCGTCGATACCGACAACCGCATCGCCTGGTTTGAGGCACGCACGCTCGCGGGTTACCCGGTTCTGGTAAGCGAAGAAGACGGCGTTATCACCGGCTACGCCTCTTTTGGCGACTGGCGCGCGTTTGACGGTTTTCGCCATACGGTTGAGCACTCGGTTTATGTCCACCCGGGGCATCAGGGCAAAGGCATTGGCCGTACGCTGATGAAGGCGTTGATAATCGAAGCTCGTCAGATCGGCAAACACGTCATGGTGGCGGGAATTGAAGCGCAGAACCACGCCTCGATTCATCTGCACGAAACGCTGGGATTTGTGACGACGGGACAGATGCCGCAGGTGGGCACCAAGTTTGGCCGCTGGCTGGACTTAACCTTCATGCAACTGCAGCTGGACGAGCGCAGCGACCCGGACGCCATCCCATGAATCAGTCACTGACGCTGGCGTTTCTGGTGGCGGCGGGCATTGGCCTGGTGGTGCAAAACACCTTAATGGTGCGTATCACCCAGTCCTCTTCCACCATACTTATCGCGATGCTGCTGAATTCCCTGGTCGGCATTGTGCTGTTTGTCAGCATTTTGCTGCTGAAACAGGGCGTCGCCGGGTTTAGCGAGCTGGCCGCAACGGTACGCTGGTGGACGCTCATTCCGGGGTTGCTGGGGTCGTTCTTCGTGTTTGCCAGCATCAGCGGGTATCAGAACGTTGGCGCGGCGACGACTATCGCCGTGCTGGTAGCAAGCCAGCTCATCGGCGGGCTGGTGATGGACGTGCTGAGAAGCAACGGCATTCCGCTGCGCGCCCTGATAGGCCCGGTGTGCGGCGCGGTGATGCTGGTCGTCGGTGCCTGGCTGGTGGCGCGACGCCAGTTTTGAACGTTACAGAATGACGCCGCCTTTGGTGAGATGCTCCTGGCGCGCCTCTAACTCTTCCTTATGCTGCTTGCCGTGATGCGAGATCGCGGTACGCAGGCGCTGCTGCTGGGTGTAGCGTTCATCGCGGCTCAGCTCAGCGTCATCGCTCAGTTCAATCAGCAGCTCATTCATGTGGGCGATGACGCTCTCTTCAATCGCGGCATCGACGCGGGCGATAACTTCGTTTAAATGTGACATTGTCACTCCTTTTCACGAGCCCGGTGGCGCTACGCTTACCGGGCCTACGGGTGCCAAATGTAGGCCGGGTAAGGCGTAGCCGCCACCCGGCAATAAAACGCTTAGTTCAGCTTCGCTTTCGAGAAATCGCTGCCCATCAGGCTCACGCTGTATCCGGTCACGTTGCTGCGGGTCGCATAGAACGTTTTACCGTTTGCCAGCGCAATCCACGGCGCCTGCTGGTAGAAAATCTCCTGCGCCTGGCCGTAGAGTTTCGCACGCTCGGCCGGGTTGCTGGTCAGCTTCGCTTTTTGTACCAGATCATCATACCCCTTATCGCACCAGCGCGCGGCGTTTGAGCCGGTTTTGATGCTGTTGCAGCCCAGCAGTACATCGGCAAAGTTGTCCGGATCGCCGTTATCGGACATCCAGCCAAACAGCGCGGAGTCATGTTCGCCTTTGCGCATTCCGGAGAGGTATTCGCCCCACTCGTAGGAGACAATTTTGGCCTTCACGCCGACTTTGGCCCAGTCGCTCTGGATCATCTCCGCGATACGGCGTGAGTTAGGGTTGTACGGACGCTGAACCGGCATTGACCACAGCGTGACTTCCGCGCCCTTCTCCAGCCCGGCCTGCTTCAGCAGCGCTTTCGCTTTTTCAGGATCGTAGCTGTAGTCCTTCAGGTCTTTATTAAAGCCCAGCATGTTTGGCGGGATCGGCGATTTTGCCACCGTGCCCGATCCCATAAAGACCGCATTAACGATAGCTTTCTTGTCGGTCGCGTAGTTCAGCGCCTGACGCACCAGCACGTTATCAAACGGTTTTTTCTCGGTGTTGAACGCCAGGTAGCCGACGTTCAGCGCATCGACGGCGTGCAGCGTCAGGTCCTTGTTGTTCTTGATAACATCGAACTGCACCGGGGACGGCGCAGGAACGATCTGGCACTCGTTGGTCTGCAGCTTCGCCAGACGCGTTTCCACATTTGGCGTGATGGAGAAGATGAGATGCTTCGTTGGAACCTCGCCGTCCCAGTAGTTCGGGTTAGCAACATAGCGGATCAGCGAATCCACCTTGTACTGCTGGAGGACATAAGGCCCGGTCCCAATCGGCCAGGTGTCAACGTTCTCAGGCGTGCCTTTTTTCAGCATCACGTCGGCGTATTCAGCGGAAAGAATAGAGGCGAAATCCATCCCCCAGTCGGCCAGGAACGCGGCGTTGGGCTCGCTGAGGGTAAACTGAACGTGGTAATCATCGACCTTTTTAACGTCCTGAATCAGCTTGTCGAGACCCACATCATTGAAGTATTCGTAGTTGCCCTGCGACACATTATGGTACGGGTGCTTAGGGTCTTTCTGACGCATGACCGAGAAAATAACGTCATCGGCGTTAAAGTCGCGCGTTGGTTTGAAGTATTTATTGCTGTTGAACTTCACCCCTTTGCGCAGGGTAAAGGTATAGGTCTTGCCGTCCGGTGAAATCGTCCAGGACTCTGCCAACGACGGAACCGGGGTATTTTTCACCGGGTCGAAATTGATCAGGCGGTTATACAGCACCTGAGAGCTGGCCACAAAAGACGGACCAGAGCTGGCAATTTGCGGGTTGAACGACTCGGGGGACGCTTCAGAACAGTAAATAAGGGTGTCGTTGTTTGCCGCCCATGCGGCACCGGCTGGTAAAAAAGCGCTCAGCGCAAGGGCGAGCAGTGTTTTCCCTGTAGACATGGTTATAACCCTGACAGTTTTATTATATAGGACAGTAATAACAGCACAGGCGTTATGACCTGGCAAATAACGAAACACTATCAGGTTATTCTAAAGCCGCGTTTTTCGCTGGTTTTACAGCCAGCGCCCAAAAAGATGATTTGCCTTAAGTGCCATTATTCGTCAAGCACAACCGTCACTTTCTATGCCGCAAGAAATCGGCCCTTTTGGCGTCTCTTCCTCCGTTTGTTTGCTTCCTCGTTTCGTTAAAGTAACGGTGTGAAGAAGTATATGGGATCAAATCGTGGCAAAAACTCTTTTACGCAGCGGTAACCTGGATGATTTTCAGGCCGTTGGCGGCGGCGGACAAGCCGTTTTTGAATCAGCGTTACAAATCCGGGAAGCGCTCCGGTTGCGCAAACAACAGGCTATCGTCGACTGTCTGGCTATTCCTCAGGTCAACGACAGCGGGGACCGCGTGGACTGGTACTCCCCTGTTGAAGGGAACGTGACCAGCTGGAAAGCGGCCGATGAAGATGACCGCTATCGCGCCCTGCGCTATCTGGAAAACACGCTTGCCAGCGTCGAGTCGTTAAGCAAGAAATGCCTCCAGTCGCCCAAAACCGCGCAACAGCTTTTTGGGTCTCTGCTGTCGAAGGCGTTCCAGTTCCCGGGGGAAAATTTCCTGTTCCTGGTGGACGGAAAGCCGGTCATCAGCTTCTGGGGGTTTGTAAACCTGAACGAAAATGCGCGCGACGATGTCCTCGACTGCCTGCGTGAATCGCTGATCCCTGAGCCTGCCCCCGTTGTCATTGAAGATCCTGAACCCGAGCCAGAACCCGAACCGGTGATGACCTTTGAGGACGCTGACGAGCCGCTGATCGCCCCTTCCACGGTGGTGCGCATTACGCCGGAGGAGCTGTATGAACCCGAGCCAGCTCCGGCGGTTGCGCAACCCGTTCAGGAACCGGCTCCGGCAATTGTCGCGAAAAAGCGCCGTATCCCTCTGTGGACGCTGCCGGTTGCCGCCGTGATTGTTGCCGCCATCGCCGCGCCGCTGCTGTGGCCGAAACAGGCGCCTTCCGCCGAGCCCGCGCCGGCGCCCGCACCTCAGCCCGTAGAGATTGCGCCAAAGCCGATCAAGGCGGTTGAGCCGCTGGCCATGAACTTACCGCTGCATCAGGCTGAAGTTGTGGCGAGCAAAGAAAAAGAACCGGCTCCAGTTCCTGCGCCACAGCCCGCTCCGGTGGTGATTGTCGCCATCCCGAAAGATGCCATGGTGATGGAAGCGAACCAGGTGAAAGCCGGATCCACGCGTTTCCTGAACGGAACCTGGCGCGCCATCCTTGATGTGAAAGATCCGGTGACCGGCAAGCCGCCTTCGCTGCGCTATCAGATCCAGAACAACAAAGGCTTCGCCCGCGTTGTCCACGGCGACAACGTTGTCTGCCGCGCGGAAGTGTTCTCCGGGCTGCACAGCAACGGCGAGCTGATGATTAAGAGTCGCGGTCATGCCCGCTGCACCGACGGTTCCCGCTACCCGATGCCGGAGGTTGCCTGTAAAGCAGGTGCCAGCGATATCGCAGAATGTCGCGCCCGTTATGACGCAAATACCGTCGTCCCTCTGACGTTCAAGAAAGCAGGTGCCTGATCCTATGCTGGTAAATCTTTGCGACTATAAACAAAGCGTCACGCTTATCGCTAACAGCGGCGTGCAGTTCCTTGATTTCGGTCTGACGCCGCAGGACACCGCCAGCCACGGGCGCTTCGTACGTAAAACCGCGAACGGCCCGCTTTTGCGACTCGATTTCGACCTGGTCAACGGGCGCTACACCCTGCCGGGAACGAACGGCGGGCAGCCTGAAGTGGTCAAACCGGAAACCACCATCCCGCTACATCAGTCGCTGGCGGGGCTCGATGGCGTCTGGCTTCCGGTTCCGTTCCTGCGCTTCAACCCGCCGCGGACCTTTGTTGAAGGCCCGGATAACTGGGCCCGCGTTCAGGTGCGCAAGCTTGAAACACCCGACGCGGCAGGCAATACGCACCGCGTGACCCTCGCGCTTGACAGCCAGATTGCCGAACATGCCACGTCCGCCCTGTCCCCGGTCGAAAACGATATTCTGAACGGCACCCGCTTCGCGCTGGCCTGGCGAGACAATGAGGTTGAAAGCTTCCTTGACCAGACCTGGATTGACGGCTGGCTGCGCGAGGCTTTTACCCAGTACGCCGACGGCGTTGAGAACCGCTCGGAACGCGATCTCCAGCAGGCGATGCGCAGTTTTGAGTATCAGGCCCACTGGCTCAACGTGCTGACCATGCTCGGCGAGCAGCTCACCGTGCCGGAAGTGAAATTTGTTACCCATACGCTCAGCACGCCTGCCATTCCGGTCGACCTGATCCTCGACGTGGGCAATACCCACACCTGCGGCGTCATTATTGAAGACCACGGCGATGCGAACGATGGGCTGCGCCAGACCGCCGAACTGCAGGTACGCTCATTAAGCGAGCCGCAGTTCCTGAACGAGCCGCTGTTCACCAGCCGCCTCGAGTTTTCCGAAGCGCGTTTTGGCAAGCAGCACTTCTCGGTTGAAAGCGGTCGCGAAGATGCCTTTGTCTGGCCGTCGATTGTCCGCGTCGGCGATGAAGCCCGCAAGCTGGCGATGCAGCGTCTGGGTACCGAAGGCAACAGCGGTATCTCCAGCCCGCGTCGCTACCTGTGGGATGAAACGCCGGTGGTACAGGACTGGCGCTTTAGCCAGATGAACAGCAAAACTCAGCGTGAGCCGCTTGCCACCGCGTTTCCGCTGATGAACCTGATGAACGATGACGGTGAGCCGCTCTTCACGCTGCCGCAGGACGAGCGGCTGCCGGTCTTCTCGCCGCAGTACAGCCGCAGCACGCTGATGACGCACATGCTGTGCGAGCTGCTGGCTCAGGCCCTGGGGCAGATCAACAGCGTCGCCACGCGCCTGCGTCTCGGCTTCCCGGCGTCTCCACGCCAGCTGCGCACCCTGATCCTGACGCTGCCCTCCGCCATGCCAAAGCAGGAGCGCGAGATTTTCCGTCGCCGCATGTTCGAAGCCATCGCTATCGTCTGGAAAGCGATGGGCTGGCACCCGCAGGATGAGGATTTTGTCACCCGCAAGCAGCAGGATAAGAGCGTGGTGCCGGTGCCTGAAATTCAGATGGAGTGGGATGAAGCCAGCTGCGGTCAGCTGGTCTGGCTGTATAACGAAGCGATCTCCCGCTTTGGCGGCCAGACGGAAGCCTTCTTCGCCTCCCTTGCCCGCCCGGACCGCGCCCCTGAGCCGGGTGTTCAGCCGGGACGCGCATTGCGCGTTGCCTCCATCGACATCGGCGGCGGCACAACGGACATGGCGATCACCCACTATCAGCTGGACGACGGCTCCGGGAATAACGTCAAAATTACCCCGCAGCTGCTGTTCCGCGAAGGCTTTAAGGTGGCGGGCGACGACACGCTTCTCGACGTGATCCAGCGCTACGTGCTGCCCGCCCTGCAAACGCAGCTGCAGAAATCCGGTATCGCGGACGCCTCGCTGCTGATGGCTTCACTGTTCGGCGACTCCGGGCGCATTGATACCCAGGCCGTACTCCGCCAGCAGACGGCACTTCAGCTCTTTATGCCGATTGGCCATGCCATTCTTGCCGCGTGGGAGTCAAGCGACGTTGACGATCCGCTGGCCGGTCTGCATGCCACCTTTGGCGATCTCCTGGCGCAGAAACCGACCCGCAACGTAATGAATTACCTGCAGCAGGCGATCGATCACGCGCTGCCTGCGGGTTCAGACGCTTTTGACCTCTTCGCCGTGCCGCTGCACGTCAATTTCCGCGAAATGCAGGATGCGATGCTGGCCGGGCAGTTTACGCTGGCCTCACCGCTCCATGCGGTGTGTGAGGCAATTTCACATTACAGCTGCGATATTCTGCTGATCACCGGTCGCCCTGGCTGCCTGCCCGGCGTTCAGGCGCTCATTCGCCATCTGCAGCCGGTGCCGGTCAACCGCATCGTCTGGCTGGATAAATATCAGGTGCACGAGTGGTATCCGTTCAGCCAGCAGGGGCGCATTGGCAACCCGAAATCGACGGCAGCCGTGGGGGCCATGCTCTGCAGCCTGGCGCTCGACCTGCGCCTGCCGCGCTTCAACTTTAAAGCCGCGGACATTGGCGCGTATTCAACCGTGCGCTATCTGGGCGTGCTGGATAACACCGTCAACACCCTGCGCGAGGAAAACGTCTGGTATCAGGATATCGATCTCGATAAGCCTGGCGCGAAGCTCGACGCGCGTCTGCACTTCCCGCTGCGCGGTAACGTCACCCTCGGCTTCCGCCAGCTGGCGAACGCGCGCTGGCCCGCCACGCCGCTCTACACGCTCAGCATTAACTCGGCTGAACTGGCGAAAGCGATTGCCGGCGATGGCGTGCTGAACGTGCGCCTCAAGCTCTGCGGCGGCAGCAAGCAGGAAGGTCCGGAGGCCTTCGAGCTGAGCGATGCCTGGCTGCAGGACGGCACGCCGGTGGCTCCTGACGCATTAACCTTCAAACTGAATACTCTGGCCGATCGCCGACACAGCGGCAGCCATTACTGGATCGACAGCGGGAGCGTATACCTGAAATGACAGCGACGACGACCACCACTCAGGCCTTAATCGGGTGGATTAATGAGACGCGGCTGAACGCCCCTGTGCTGGATAACGATGCCGACGCCCTGCTTGCCCGCATCAACGCGGCGCAGGCGCGGGAGCAGGCTATTGAACGCGCCATGACCCGCCAGAGCAGCATCGGGCTTTACGGCCATTCGCAGAGCGCGAAAGCGCACCTGTTGTTGTCTCTGTGCGGCAGCGGCAATGGACGCCTGAACGTGACGCCGGGCCAGCGCACGTTTGACTATTTTTCGCATATCAATCCGGGACATGCCCTGACTAACATGGCCGTCCGCTTCACCCGGGAAAACCCGGCGGTGGCCGATGAGGCGTTCCCGCTGCGCCTGAGCCTGGTCACCGAGGCCGAGCTGGTGCAGCTGTTTATTGCCCGCACGACGCTGCATCCGCAGATGCGCGCGGTGGATAAGGCGGTCATTGAAACGCGTCTGGAAAAATGGCGCGGCCTGCGCCAGCCTCAGGGCGTACCCGGCATCACGGCTCAGGAAGTCGGCGCGATTGCCCGCTTCTGGCAGAGCACGGTGCCCGCCGCCAAACAGCAAATTGACGATGCCCTGTGGCATGCGTTTGCCCAGCTGGTGCCTTCGCTCGATCTCAGCACCCGGGCCAGCGTCTGGTCGCTGCTGTGGGGCGAGCAGCAGGAGCTGACCCAGCAGTGGTTAAGCCTGGCCCACGTGCTGCATCAGACCAGCCACGCCAGCGAGCTTGCCGCCCCGCTCAGCCTGCTGGTGGACAGCTTTGGTCTGCCGGGTGAAGGGTTCCTGACGCACGACGGCACGCCGGCCCTTCAGGACGCGCAGGAGACGCTGCTTCATCCGCTGAATAACGGTGAGATGCTCAACGCCATCAGCGTTCCCGTCGATGTGCTTGCCTTCCTGACCCGCGAGCTGGTGCTGCCGGTTGAGAACGGCGCGCTGGATAACGTCGATATTATAGATATCCCGGTTTTCGAAGATAACCGTGCCGACCCGCTGCGCCAGGCAAAATCCCAGTGGCTACTCGAGCACTACCGTCAACAGCTGCAGCCGGATGTGCTGGTCATTTGCAATGCAACGGCGCACCACGAACAGACGGCTAAAAAAGCAAAAGTGTTGATGAACTGGGTTAAAGAGACGCAGCCTGCTGAAGACTCTGCCCTGCCGGGCCTGGTATGGGCGATTACCCCGCACGACGCCCGCTTTACCACCCGGCAGAATCTTGATGAAGCCGTACAGCATCTGCTCGGGAAACCGGGTTTACGCTGGGGCACGCTGCAGGCGCTGGACAGCCACAGCATGCAGCGCGTCATCGAGTGGCTGTCTCAGGCCACGCTCCCCGCGCAGCGAATAAAGCGTCTCAGCACGCTGAAAAACGCGCTGCGGCAGGAACTCTCGTCGCTGATGCAAAGCTATCTGGCACCGCTGGTTGAAGAGCCGGGTACCCGACGCACTCAGGCAGAGAGCATGGTGCGTACGCTGCAAAGCAGCGCCGCCCGCCACGGCGAGCTGCTTGATGGCCTGCTGCCGCCGCTAAAAGCCTTTGAAACGCTGCTGGCCGTTCAGCAGCCGCGCGAGGAACAGGTTAACGGGCTGTTTACGGATAGCATTGACCTGTTTGCCGATAGCACCCAGGAAAGCGCCGGACTGTTCCAGACAAAAGACAAAGCGCGTATGGCGCACAGAGTATGGATAAACCATCTGCGTCAGTGGAGCCGCAATGAGGCCACGGCCGCCCGTCTTGGGCTGGAACCCGCGGTGTTACAGCAAATCGCGGATGTTCTGGTCGTCACCAGCTACCGGCTGGATCTGCCTCAGCAGCTTCAGCGTATTGTCGAAGCGGACAAAAGCAGCGCTGCACAGCTGCATGCCGTAATGGGTAACTTCATTGGCTGGCTGGGTTACGACCAGACGCCCGCGGCGACGCGTCCGGCAAGCCGCATCCGCAAGGGACAGCCAATCTTCATTACGCCAGTGGTCAGCAGCGCCGAGCCCCGCCTGACGCGCCTGGGGGAACAGCCCGTGCACGCGGCCACCGCGTACGTTTACGACTGGCTGGTCGCGCTCTATAGCCGAGCGATAGAGAACATTGATTACCAGCACCCGCATGATGTCCAGCCTGGTGCGCGTCAGGCGTTGCACGCGTTATTGCGTTGATTAGCCTTTCTTGCCGGGTAGCGCTGCGCTTACCCGGCCTACATTCTGATTTTTTGGCCCGCAGCAGTGCGGGCCATACAGTCCGCTAGCGTCTGCGCCAGCGCAGAAGGGTTTTCCCACGACATTGAGTGCCCCGCCGCAGGGATAATTTTCACCGCAACGCCCTTCTGCTTCAGATTATCCACGTCGTCATCAGGCAGCGACAGCTCGCCGAAAATCAACGTCACCGGGCACGGGAGTGACAGGAATTGCGCCTCCCAGTCTGGCTCAACGCCTTCCACCAGACTCGATGCACCGCGCCAGACTGCATAAGGGGCATTGCTCTGCAGGCACCCCGCCCACGCCGTGGTTTCTGCCCGCAGCATGGCGTCATAACCCTGCTCCAGAAACTGTTGCTCGGTGTGTGCCGCAATAGACCGGCTGAACATGCCCCCGCCCGCGTGAAAATTAGGTTCTGACACCATCAGTCCCTTAACGCGGTTGCCCAGCAGCCCCGCCGTTTCGATAGCAATACTGCCGCCCATGCTGTGACCATAAAGCCATAAGGCATCAAGCTTGAGATGGTTAATCAGCTCAACGACGACGCGGGCCTGGTCAGTTGTTCGGTAGGAGTAATGCAGAGGTTTGTCGCTGTAACCGCTGCCGGGTAGATCGATGAGAATGGCTCTGCGCGCGCTAAAAAGAGGGTCACAAACGACACGGGGATATTCATAGGAAGCGGCGCAGCCCAGACCGTGAATGAACACCACGGGATCGCCGGTGCCGGGCAAATCATGCCAGCGCACGGTGCAGCCGGCCTGCTGCGAGTAAAAACTGTTCATAAGCACTCCTTTTATGACTCACTGTGTATTTATACAGTCATCACATCCGGAATGCTACGTTCATTTTTTAAAACGGGAAGCGTGCTTCAGAAAAGCGAGATCAGCAGCGCAACGGGAAAGCTCATTGGCCAGGTTGATCCCACCAGAAAAGCGCTGAGCAGGCGGATACGTTTGCGGTCTTTGGAGAGGAACCAGGTAATTAATGCGCAGATGGAAGCCATGATTGCGTAAAAAACCAACATCTTTTGATACAACGTCATTCTTGATACCAGAGCCGAAAAAATAACCGCACGCAATATGCGTCATATGTTGATACAGATCAAGTTTTTTCGTTACACGATAACCACTTAAATATTATGGCTAATAACAACTGAGTATCTTGCGTAACAAGCCGGGAGAGCGGGTAATAACTATTATTGATAAGATGCATTTAAAATGCACTTTTTGATAAATGCTGTTTCCTGAAAAGGCGTCTAATAAAGGCAGACATTCATGGGAGGCAATATGCTACGCATTCCGCCGAGTTGTATTCATACCCGCTCCACCCCTTTCTGGAATAAAAGCACCGCACCTGCCGGGATCTTTCAGCGTCATCTCGACACGGGTACCCGTCCGGGCGTTTATCCTCGCCTGACCGTCATGCAGGGTGCCGTACGTTACTTAGGCTATGCCGATGAATTGACTCCCGAGCCTGACAGCACGTTGATTATAAAGGCTGGCCACTTCGGCGTTTTTCCGCCTGAGAAATGGCACCACATCGAAGTGATGTCCGATGACACGCTGTTCAACATCGACTTTTTCGTCGAACCCGAGGTACTGAGGTCGCTTTAAGTGGCTTGCACTTACGAGGAAACCATTATGCTACGTATTCCTGAGAATTTTGTTCATACCCGCTCCACGCCATTCTGGAACAAAGACACGGCACCAAAAGCCCTTTTCACCCATCATAATACGAAAGCCAGCGTCTACGGCCGTTTGTCCGTGATGCAGGGCGCCGTGCGCTATTTTGGCTTCCCGGATGGAGACGCGACAGAACCGGATCTGGAACTGGTGATCGAAGCCGGATCGTTTGGCATCTCACCGCCGCAAAAATGGCACCGCATTGAGTTATTGACCGACGATACGTATTTCAATATCGACTTTTTTGCCGACCCTGACGTTACGCTTCAGGGCGCAGGTATCGGAAAAGTGGTTAATACACATAAGGAGTAACAGCGTGGGTAAAGCAACGTACACCGTGACCGTGACCAACAACAGCAACGGCGTCTCGGTGGACTATGAAACAGACGCCCCAATGGAGTTGCTCATCCCGGACGTGGCCGCAGACGTAGTGAAGGATCTGGTGAATACCGTTCGCGCTTATGACACGGAAAATGAGCACGAGGTTTGTGGCTGGTAAGAAAACGCCCGGCGGTACTGGCCGCCGGGCATGATTCTTAGTGTTTTATCATCACATGCCGGACAACCGTATAGTCCTCAAGCCCATATACCGACATATCCTTTCCGTAGCCGGACAATTTCATGCCGCCGTGCGGCATTTCGCTCACCAGCATAAAATGGGTATTCACCCAGGTGCAGCCGTACTGCAGGCGCGCGCTCAGACGATGGGCGCGGCCCACGTCTTTCGTCCAGACCGACGATGCCAATCCGTACTGTGAATCGTTCGCCCAGGCCAGCACCTGCGCCTCGTCGTCAAACTCGGTGACGCTCACCACCGGGCCAAACACCTCGCGCTGAACGATGGCATCGTCCTGTTTTGCCCCCGCCAGCAGGGTTGGCTGGAAGTAGTAGCCCGCCCCCTCTTTTTTGCTCCCGCCAGTGACAACGCGGATATGGCCGAGCGCTTTTGCCTCGTCGACCGCCTGACAGACGCGTGAAAGATGGGCCGCCGAGCTGAGCGGTCCCAGTTCGGTATTCCCATCCTCCGGGGCGCCCATTTTGAGGCTGGCTACCGCTGCGCCCAGTTTTTCCACCAGTTGGGCATAAATCCCCTTCTGGGCATAAATACGGCAGGCCGCCGTACAGTCCTGCCCGGCATTGTAGAAACCAAACGTCCTCACGCCTTCGACAACCGCATCCAGATCGGCATCATCAAACACGATAACCGGCGCTTTTCCGCCCAGCTCCATGTGGGTACGTTTAATGGAGGACGCCGTATGGCCGATGATATGTTCCCCGGTCGCAATCGAACCGGTCAGCGAGACCATGCGGACCTTTTCATGCCCGGTCAGCGGATCGCCTACCGTCTTACCCCGTCCGAACAGCACGTTCAGCACGCCCGCAGGGAAGATATCCTTTGCCAGCTCCGCCAGCTTCAGCGCCGTCAGCGGCGTAATTTCGGAGGGTTTGATCACCACGCAGTTTCCGGCGGCCAGCGCGGGTGCGAGCTTCCACGCGGCCATCATCAGCGGGTAGTTCCACGGCGCGATAGAAGCAATCACGCCCACCGGGTCACGACGGATCATTGACGTGTGGCCATCAAGGTACTCTCCGGCGGCCAGCCCGTTCAGGCAGCGGGCCGCCCCGGCAAAGAAGCGGAAAACGTCGACCACCGCCGGAATTTCGTCCCCGAGGGCGCAATGCAGCGGCTTGCCGCAGTTGAGAGACTCAAGCCGGGCAAACTCTTCACCCTGCGCCACAATGGCGTCGGCCAGCTTCAGCAGGCACTCAGCGCGCGCTTTGGGCGTGGTCTGCCCCCAGTCGATAAAAGCCTGGTCAGCGGCCTCTACCGCCGCGTTGACCTGGGCCGGCGAGGCTTCAGCAATTTCCAGCAGTACCTCTCCGGTGGCCGGATTATAAACCGGCTGTTTCTCGCCTTCTCCGGCAACCAGTTCACCCTTAATCAGCAGATGTGTTTGCATAGCATTGTCCTGTTGAAATCAATGTTATTTCCCGCTACCGGCAATATTTTCGCCGTCGCGGGTTAGCCACCAGGCTCCCAGAATGGGGATGGTTGTCACCAGCATCACCAGCAGTGCAACGACGTTAGTGACCGGCACGTCGCGCGGACGCCCGAGCTGGTTGAGCAACCACAGCGGTAACGTGCGCTCGTGTCCCGCCGTGAACGTTGTGACGATTATCTCGTCAAACGACAGGGCAAACGCCAGCATTCCCCCGGCCAGCAGCGCTGAACCCAGATTGGGCAGCACGACATAGCGGAAGGTTTGCCAGCCGTCGGCCCCGAGATCCATCGACGCTTCCACCAGGCTCCAGGAAGTGCGTCTGAACCGGGCAATCACGTTGTTAAACACCACCACCACGCAAAAGGTGGCGTGTCCCACCACGATGGTGAAAAAGCCCGGCTCAAGGTTGATGGTTTTGAATGCGGTCAGCAGCGCCAGGCCGGTGATGATCCCCGGTAATGCAATCGGCAACAGCAGCAGCAGTGAGATCGCATTCTTGCCAAAAAACTCGCTTCGCCACAGCGCCGCTGCAGCAAGCGTGCCAAGCACAAGGGCTATCGCGGTGGAGAGCGCGGCAATTTGAAGTGACAACGTCACGGATTCGATAATGTCCCCACGCCCCGCCGCCACGCTAAACCACTTCAGCGTCAGCCCCTGCGGCGGAAAGCTGAAGGCGGCATCTTCGGTATTAAAAGCATAGGTTGCGATAATCAGCAGCGGGAAGTGCAGGAAGATAACCCCTCCCCACGCTGCCACTTTCAGGAACAATGGTGCGCGTTCAGAGTGCATCGAATGCTCCCAGGCGCTTCACGAACGCCAGATAGAGAGAAATCAGCACGATGGGAACCAGCGTGAACGCGGCGGCCATCGGCATATTGCCGATAGCCCCCTGCTGGGAATAAACCATATTGCCGATGAAATAGCCCGGCGGCCCCACCAGCTGGGGAACAATGAAATCCCCCAGCGTCAGGGAAAAGGTGAATATCGAGCCCGCCGCAATGCCTGGGATCGCCAGCGGCAGAACGACGTAGCGAAAGGTCTGTCGGGGTCGTGCGCCAAGGTCGGCAGAGGCCTGCAGTAAAGAAGCCGGCAGGCGCTCCAGCGCCGCCTGGACAGGCAGGATCATAAACGGCAGCCAGATGTAGACGAAGACCAGAAACCGCCCCAGCCCTGAGGTGGACAAGGTGTTGCCGCCAATCGCCGGGAGCGTAAGGAGCGAGGTCAGGATCGGCTCCAGCCCCATGTGGCTGAGAAACCATTGCGCCACGCCGTCCTTCGCCAGCAGCAGCGTCCAGGCGTAGGCTTTGACGATGTAGCTCGCCCACATCGGAAGCATCACGGCGATATAGAAGAACGCTTTCCACTTGCCGCGGGTGTATCGCGCCATGTACCAGGCCATCGGGAACGCCAGGATGGCGCTGGCGATGGTCACCGCAATAGCCATGGTTAACGTGCGCAGGATGATGTCGTAGTTTGCCGGGTTAAAGAGCGCCTGAATGTTCGCCAGGGTCAGGTCCGGCGTGACCGCCATGGTGAAGTCGTCAAAGGTGTAAAACCCCTGCCACAGCAGGGTCAGCAGCGATCCTAAATAGACGATGCCGAACCACATCAGCGGTGCAAGCAGAAGCAGGAACAACCCGAGCGACGGCCTACGCCAGAACAGTGCCGTCAGGCGGCTCAGTTGGCTGCGAGAGGCGGGAGGATGCGCAACGCTCATATCCATTTCACCTCTCCTCGTGAAGGCGGATCATCGCCTCGCGCGACCACGACGCCATGACGACCTGCCCCGGCGCAACGCCGCTCAGCGGCGAGGCGTCACTGAGGTTGGCCTGGCTCACCAGCAGTTTTGCGCCATTGTCGAGTTTCAGCTCCAGACGCGTGGCGGCGCCCTGGTACTGAACGGCCTGCACGCATCCCTGAACCTGAACTTCACCGCTCTCGTTAAGGCGAATATGTTCCGGGCGCAGCGAATAAGCGCCCTCCATGCCGCACAGTTTCTGCGCAAGGGCCGCGTCAAAAACGTTGGACGTGCCGACAAAACCGGCGACAAACGGCGTGCGCGGCCGCATGTAGAGATCGCGCGGGGTATCCACCTGCTCGATGCGACCGTTATTGAACACCGCCACCCGGTCGGACATGGAAAGGGCTTCACCCTGGTCATGGGTGACGAAAATAAAGGTGATGCCGAGTTCCTGCTGAAGTTTCTTCAGCTCGAACTGCATCTGCTCACGCAGTTTGAGATCGAGCGCACCTAAGGGCTCGTCCAGCAGCAGCACGCGCGGCTCATTGACCAGCGCTCGGGCGATGGCGACGCGCTGGCGCTGGCCGCCGGAAAGTTGCGACGGTTTGCGGGCGACGGCAAAGCTCAGGCCCACTTTTTCCAGGGCGTCACGAGCCTGCGCATGGCGTTTTTTCTTATCGATGCCTTTTACCATCAGCCCGTAGGCGACGTTATCGAGGATCGACATATGCGGGAACAGCGCGTAGTCCTGGAACACGGTGTTCACGTCCCGCTCCCAGGGCGGCAGTTCGCTCGCCTCTTTGCCGAAGATAGAAATCGTGCCGCCTGACAGCTGTTCAAAACCGGCGATCAGGCGCAGGCAGGTGGTTTTGCCGGAGCCCGAAGGCCCCAGCATGGAGAAAAATTCTCCGTCACGGATCGCAATGGTGACCCCATCCACCGCCCGCACGTCACCGTACAGGCGGGAAACATTATTAAACTCTACCGCGTACGTCATGTTCTGCTCCCGGGCGATTAACGGCCACCCATGATGGCGATGTAATCCTGCGTCCAGCGGCTGTAAGGCACAAATTTGCCGCCTTCTGCGATAGGGGTTTTCCAGAACATGATTTTGTCGAACTCATTATAGCCGTTTGTTTCGCAGCCTTTATCCCCCAGCAGCGTGCTGGCCTTACACCCTTCCGGGACGACGGGCAGCGAGCCAAACCAGGCGGCCAGATCGCCCTGCACTTTTGGCGTGAGCGACCAGTTCATCCACTTGTAGGCGCACATCGGGTGTTTTGCCTGCGCGTGCAGCATGGTGGTGTCCGCCCAGCCGGTTACTCCCTCTTTCGGGAAGACGGTGGCAACGGGCTGGTTTTCGGCCTTCAGGGCATTCGCCTGATATGGCCAGGCGCTGGAGGCCACGACGCCTTCATTTTTGAAGTCGCTCATCTGAACGGTGGTGTCGTGCCAGTAGCGGTGGATCAGGGCATGCTGATCGCGAAGCACCTTAAGCACGGCGGCATACTGTTCTTCAGTGAGCTGGTACGGGTCTTTGATCCCCAGCTGAGGTTGAGTGGCTTTGACAAACAGCGCCGCATCGGCGATGTAAATCGGGCCGTCATAGGCCTGAACGCGTCCCTGATTGGTTTTACCGTCCGGAAGATCCTGTTTGGTAAAGACCACGCTCCAGCTGTCCGGCGGCGTCGGGAAGGTTTTGGTGTTGTACATCAGCAGGTTTGGCCCCCACTGGTACGGCGTGCCGTAGACTTTACCGCCGACGTTAAACCATTCACCTTTCACTATCCGAGCATCGAGGGTTTTCCAGTTGGGGATGAGATCGGGGTTAATCGGCTGAACGCGTTTACCCATGATCAGGCGGAGCGACGCATCACCCGACGCGGTGACCAGGTCGTATCCCCCTTTCGCCATCAGGCTGACCATTTCATCCGACGTGGCCGCCGTTTTGACGTTGACCGCGCAACCGGTCTCTTTTTCAAACTGGGTGACCCAGTCATAGTTTTTATCCGTCTGCCCCCGCTCGATGTATCCCGGCCAGGCAATAATATCCAGCCGTCCTTCCCCGTCGCCAATGGCCTTCGGCGGTTCTGCGGCTTGCGCTGTCATGATAGTCATGCCGAGCGCACACAGGCTGCTGCGGGCAAATTTTTTGCTCATAAGAATTACTCCTGTCGCAATGAAATTTAGCGGCAGCCGTGCCGTAAAAATATCTCCCTAATTAAACGTAGACCGCGCAAATGCGCCGCACCGTGCGGCTTAAGGAAATTTCATCAAGGTGTGACCGAGGGCGCATTCCCCGTTAACTGGATTATAGACAAGGAGTTAGCCGCGAGAGACGGTATGCAGATTTCCTATGATACGGCACCTCGAAATATTCACAGTGCCGTCATCAGGATAAGAAATGATTATTTAATTGCGGGCGAGGAAAATTATTCCAGCATGCTGCTAATTAATTTCCCTAACTGAATGACCGCCTGCTCTTCCCGCTCTCCCCAGGCCCACGAGGTATTAAAACGAAAGAACGGCGTCCACGCGTCCGAGGTGGAAAACATCTTTCCGGGAGCAATGCTGATGTGGTGCATTAAGGCCTTTTCGCTCAGAAGTCCCGCATCCAGCGGTGCCGGAAGTTCCAGCCATAAAAAGTAGCCGCTGTCGTTATGATGAATTTTGACGCCGGCAGGCATATGGCGCAGAAGTGACTGCCAGGCCTGCTGCTTTCGCTCGGCCAGGGTTCGTCGCAGGCGGCGAAGATGGGCGTCGTAGCGCCTGGTCGCCAGGTAATCCACCAGCGCCAGCTGCATGGGAGAGCTGGTTGAGAGCGTGCTCATCAGCTGCAGCTGCTGAATGCGCCGCGCGTGTTTTCCCGCCGCGACCCACCCGATGCGAAAACCGGCCACCAGACATTTTGAAAAGGACGAGCAGTGGAGCGTCATGTCCTGACGATCCCAGGCTTTCGCCGGTAGCGGCTTTTCACGCCCAAAATAGAGTTCGCTGTAGACATCATCTTCAATCAGCGGGACGTTGTGCTGCGTTAACAGCGCGACAAGCTGCGCTTTTTTCTCCGCGCTCAGCGTGAAGCCAAGCGGGTTTTGGCTGTTGGTCATGATCCAGCAGGCTTTGACCGGATACTCATTCAGCGCCTGTTCCAGGGCGTTGAGATCGATCCCCTCGCGGACGTCCGTTGCAATCGACAAGGCTTTGAGCTTCAGGCGTTCCAGCGCCTGCAGCGCACCGTAGAAACAGGGGTTTTCTACAATCACCCAGTCGCCGGGCTCGGTTACCGCCTGCAGGCTGAGATTGAGCGCTTCGAGCGCGCCGGCGGTGATCACGATCTCTTCTGGGGAGATATTCATTCCCTGCTGCGCGTATCGGCGGGCAATGGCGTGACGGAGATCGACGTTACCCGGCGGCAGGTTTTCAATCACGCTCATCGCCGTCGCGGTTTTGCTTACGTTTGCCAGCGAGCGGTTGAGCTGCTGAAGCGGGAAAAGCCGAGGGTCGGGAAACGCGGAAGCAAAAGGAACAACGGAGGGGTCGCGGCTGGCCTGTAAGACCTCGAAGATGTAGGTATTGATATCCACCGCTTCGTCACGCATCACCTGAGCGGGTGGCGCAGGCTGTTGTGCGGTCGGGCGCGAGGCAACGTAATAGCCCGACTGCGGTCTGGCGACAATGCGCCCCTGACTTTCCAGCATCTGATACGCGTGGCCAACGGTCATAAAACTCATGCCGCTGCTCGCCACCTGCTCTCGCAGGGAAGGCAGCTTATCGCCCGGCAGCCATACGCCAAGCTCAATCTGCGAGATAATTTGTTGCGCCAGACGCTGGTATTTTTTCATCAGATTCTCCTTATGACTGACAGTGTATATCAGCAGGAGAAAAAGAGAAGATTTAGCTAACTGTTATAGTTTTGAAAATGAATTACTTACGGTACTCGGTGATGTGGCTTTGCGCCTGACGCGCAGCGGCCAGGTGGTCGAGCGTAATCATCGACGATTTGCAAAAGATGCATTTCGCGCCGAGCGGGTTTTTCTCAGACACATCAAAGACTGAGGTACGGTACTGCGAGCCATGACAGCACGGGCAGCGAAAATGGATGTAAGAAGTCATAGGATTCTCCTGAAACGTAAAACGTAAATTACTAATGGGCCGATTGGGCAATAATGGTTTTAAACAAAACTAATCGGAAAGTAGATAAAGACCCAAGAGAGGCTGCGGAGAGGCACAACGTGATGAGAACTGCTTTATAAAACTACGTCAGATATTTATTTGGACTCAAAACCAGAAGACCATTAACGCACGGCGCTGACGACAAGGCAAGCAGTTTTATGCGTAAAATTCATAAAAAGAGTATTTTTATTCCCTAACCCCGACGTATATCAGATGCCTAGAGCAGGGTTTTTACACCAACTGTTATGTTTAAAAATCGCTTTTCTGCGTCTGATAGTCTGATTTTCGCCCCTATACCATAACAGCACACCGTTTGACATTGAGGCTGTGCATGTTTGGTTTAGATGCTTTTCACCTTGCGCGGATACAGTTTGCGTTTACCGTATCCTTTCACATTATTTTCCCGGCCATCACCATCGGCCTGGCAAGCTACCTTGCCGTGCTCGAAGGCCTGTGGCTGAAAACAAAAAATCCGGTCTGGCGCTCGCTGTACCATTTCTGGTCGAAGATTTTTGCCGTTAACTTTGGCATGGGCGTGGTCTCCGGGCTGGTAATGGCCTACCAGTTTGGCACCAACTGGAGTGGTTTTTCGCAGTTTGCCGGCAGCATTACCGGCCCGCTGCTGACCTATGAAGTGCTTACCGCCTTCTTCCTCGAAGCCGGGTTCCTCGGCGTGATGCTGTTCGGCTGGAATAAGGTCGGGCCGGGACTGCACTTCTTTTCCACCTGCATGGTGGCGCTGGGCACCATTATCTCCACCTTCTGGATCCTCTCTTCGAACAGCTGGATGCAAACCCCGCAGGGCTATGAGATCGTCAACGGTCAAGTGGTACCGGTGGACTGGTTCGCCGTGGTGTTTAACCCCTCCTTCCCTTACCGCCTGCTGCATATGTCGATAGCCGCGTTCCTGAGCAGCGCCCTGTTTGTTGGCGCATCTGCAGCATGGCACCTGCTGCGCGGGAATAATACCCCTGCGATCCGCGCAATGTTTTCAATGGCGCTGTGGATGACGCTGATCGTCGCGCCCATCCAGGCCATGGTGGGCGATATGCACGGGCTGAACACCTTGAAGCACCAGCCCGCGAAAATTGCCGCCATCGAAGGGCACTGGGAAAATCCGCCGGGCGAGCCTACCCCGCTGCTGCTGTTTGGCTGGCCGGATATGGAACAGGAGCGCACCCGCTTTGGGCTGGAGATCCCGGCGCTGGGGAGCCTTATCCTGACCCACAGCCTGGAAAAACAGGTTCCGGCACTCAAAGAGTTTCCGAAGGAAGATCGCCCTAACTCCACCATCGTCTTCTGGTCATTCCGCATTATGGCGGGCCTGGGCATGCTGATGCTGCTGCTTGGCGTAACCGCACTCTGGCTGCGCTATAAAAAGCGCGTTTATTCTTCCCGCCCTTTCCTGTGGTTTGCACTGCTGATGGGGCCCTCCGGGCTGATTGCGATTCTGGCCGGATGGATCACCACCGAAGTGGGCCGCCAGCCGTGGGTGGTCTACGGACTTCAGCGAACGAAGGATGCGGTTTCTGCCCATGGCGATCTGCATATGAGCGTGAGCCTGCTGGCCTTCTTTGTCGTTTACACCTCGGTATTCGGCGTGGGTTACAGCTACATGGTGCGCCTCATCCGAAAAGGCCCGCAGCCGCATGAATCTTTCGCCACCGAGTCCGACGGACGTCCGGCGCGCCCGCTTTCTGCCGTCACCGCTGAACATAAGGAGCTGCCATAATGGGTATCGATCTTTCCATTATCTGGTTTGTCATCATCGTCTTCGCCACGCTGATGTATATCGTGATGGACGGTTTTGATCTGGGGATAGGTATTCTGTTCCCGGCAACGCAAAACACCGACGATCGCGACGTGATGGTCAATAGCGTTGCGCCGGTCTGGGACGGAAATGAAACCTGGCTGGTGCTTGGCGGAGCCGCCCTCTTCGGCGCATTCCCGCTGGCCTATGCGGTGATCGTTGATGCCCTGACCATTCCGCTGACGTTAATGCTGATCGGACTTATATTCCGCGGCGTGGCGTTTGAGTTTCGCTTTAAAGCCACGCCGGCCCACCGCCCCTTCTGGGATAAGGCGTTTATAGGCGGTTCCATTCTGGCAACGTTTACCCAGGGCGTGACGGTGGGGGCCGTCATTAACGGCTTTACCGTCACCGGCCGGGCCTATACCGGCGGGCCCTTTGACTGGTTTACCGCGTTTAATCTGTTTTGCGGCGCAGGTCTGGTGGTGGCCTATGCGCTGTTAGGCTCTACGTGGCTGGTGATGAAAAGCGAAAACGCGCTGCAGCAGCGGATGCGCGAGGTCTCGAAAACGCTGTTACTCGTGCTGCTGGCGTTTATTGCGGCGATCAGCCTCTGGACGCCGCTTGCACACCCGGACATCGCTGCGCGCTGGTTTACGCTACCGAATCTGTTTTATCTGCTGCCTGTCCCGGCCTTGGTGGTGATTTTTAGCCTGTACCAGTGGCGCTGCCTGAACAATCCCGACAGCCATAGCCGACCGTTTATCCTCACGCTGGGGCTGATTTTCCTCGGCTTTAGCGGGCTTGGGATCAGCATCTGGCCGCACATCATTCCGCCGTCGATCACCCTGTGGCAGGCCGCCGCGCCGACGCAAAGCCAGGGCTTTATGCTGGTGGGCGCGCTGTTGATCATTCCCGTTATTCTGGTCTACACCTTCTGGAGCTACTACGTATTTCGCGGCAAAGTTCAGCATGGGGAGGGATATCACTGATGCAACAACCGGTCTGGAAAAGATTACTCTGGCTGGCCATTATCTGGGGTGGCAGCGTACTGGCGCTGGCGGCTGTCAGCATGCTCTTCCGTATGCTGATGACGGCGGCAGGGTTTAAATCGCATTAACCTTAATTACGGGCAGCCGCTGCGTTGCCCGGCACCTCCCCCCCCGCACTTTCAGATAAACCCCATTAACGCACCGCGGAGTATCGTTACACTGGAAAAAGATTCACAGTATTTATAGTTTGAGAAGAAAAATGAAAAAGCTCATTGCGATAAGTGTTATTAGTCTTGTCCTTACCGGCTGCGTTAATCCGGGCAAAGCCTCCGTACAGCCGGAGCAACTGAAAAACCACCGCTTTGTGCTGGAAAATGTGAACGGTAAGGCCGTGAAGACCGCGACAGCGCAGCCTGAGATCGGTTTTAGCGCGCTGCCAGATATCAGCCTGGTTAATAACATCAGCGTGTCTGGTGCGATGTGTAACCGCTTTAACGGACAGGGGAAATTGTCCGAAGGCGAGCTTAAGGTGAAAACGCTGGCCATGACGCGCAAGCTCTGTACTGAACCGCAGCTGAATGAGCTGGATCAGGCCATCGGCGACATGCTGCGCAACGGGGCGCAGGTCGACCTGACAGAAGACCAGTTAACGCTGGCGACAGCCGATAAAACGCTGATGTTTAAGCGCGCAGACTAATCAGTAGTTACCGCAGCTTCCAACGGCAAGCGACTGTTCACTGCAGCGTTTGCCGTTTGGCAAGGCGCACATCCCGATAGCAGAACCATCAAGCTGGCGGGCAACCGACAGCGAACCGCCAATCATCGCGCAGTTAGCCTGACCGGAACTGGACATCGCCGCCTTCATTCCCGGCGCCACGTGGGCTGCCGTTGCCTGCTGGACAGGTTCATTGCTACATGCCGACAACAATAATGCGGCACACCCTACCAAAAATGCTGAGCGCATGCTCTCTCCCCCATGAATAATGCGAAACCTATGCATAATAGGCATCACATCCCGCGTCGTCGAGAGCGGAAGTGCGTATTTATGCGTTCCTGAAACAATTTCTCGCAATTTTTTCGCCAAAAGTTTGATCTACTCATTGATGGCGAGAATACCGAGGACACAAAAGCGAAAATCGAAAAATCACCCGTTTGCTAGAATACACAGATAATATTCAGGGTTTGTTGCCGTAATACAGACCCCTATTTTTTTGCGCAATGTAAGGGTGTTGTCCTATGCAAACTATTGACGGTAATGGTGCGGTTGCCTCAGTCGCGTTTCGCACCAGTGAAGTTATCGCCATCTACCCGATTACGCCGAGCTCTACCATGGCTGAGCAGGCGGATGCCTGGGCGGGTAACGGGTTAAAAAACGTCTGGGGCGATGTCCCGAGAGTGGTTGAAATGCAGTCCGAGGCCGGTGCGATTGCCACGGTACACGGTGCGCTTCAGACAGGCGCGCTGTCCACGTCGTTTACCTCTTCTCAGGGATTGTTGTTAATGATCCCTACGCTGTACAAGCTCGCCGGTCAGCTGACTCCCTTCGTTCTGCACGTCGCCGCGCGTACCGTTGCCACCCACGCGCTCTCGATATTTGGCGATCACTCTGACGTGATGGCCGTGCGCCAGACCGGTTGCGCGATGCTGTGCGCCAGCAGCGTTCAGGAAGCCCAGGACTTTGCCTTAATTTCGCATATCGCCACGCTCAAAAGCCGGGTTCCTTTTATTCACTTCTTTGATGGTTTCCGCACCTCTCACGAAATCAACAAAATTGTCCCGCTGGCTGACGATACTATCCTGAACCTGCTGCCGCAGGCAGAGATCGACGCCCATCGCGCCCGGGCTCTTAACCCGGAACATCCGGTTATTCGCGGAACGTCGGCCAATCCGGATACCTATTTCCAGTCCCGCGAGGCCACGAACCCGTGGTACAACGCGGTTTACGACCATGTTGAACAGGCGATGAACGACTTTGCCGCTGCGACCGGCCGGGAATATAAGCCGTTTGAATACTACGGCCATCCGCAGGCGGAACGGGTGATTGTGCTGATGGGTTCAGCCATCGGCACCTGTGAAGAGGTGGTTGACGAATTGCTGACGCGCGGAGAAAAGGTCGGCGTACTTAAAGTGCGTCTCTATCGTCCGTTCTCGGCTAAACATCTGCTTTCCGTTTTACCTGAAAGCGCCCGCGCGGTGGCGGTGCTTGACCGTACCAAAGAGCCGGGCGCGCAGGCGGAACCTCTGTATCTGGATGTGATGACCTCCCTGGCAGAAGCCTTTAATAATGGCGAACGTGAGACGCTGCCGCGCACCATCGGGGGTCGCTACGGTTTGTCCTCCAAGGAGTTTGGACCGGACTGCGTGCTGGCGGTATTTAACGAGCTAAGCGAGGCGAAGCCCAAGCCGCGCTTCACCGTCGGCATTTATGATGATGTGACCAACCTCTCCCTGGCCTTGCCGGAAAACACTCTGCCGTCGACCGCTAAACTTGAGGCGCTGTTCTATGGTCTGGGCAGCGACGGTAGTGTCTCCGCGACCAAGAACAACATCAAAATCATCGGCAACTCAACGCCGTGGTACGCCCAGGGTTACTTCGTTTATGACTCTAAAAAAGCCGGCGGCCTGACCGTTTCCCACCTGCGCGTTAGCGAACAGCCTATCCGCTCCGC
This sequence comes from Enterobacter genomosp. O, assembly GCF_001022965.1. Taxonomy (GTDB): domain Bacteria; phylum Pseudomonadota; class Gammaproteobacteria; order Enterobacterales; family Enterobacteriaceae; genus Enterobacter; species Enterobacter cloacae_L. The sequence continues at coordinate 194,514 of NZ_LECZ01000027.1, read as the reverse complement.
CTATCTTATTTCTCAGGCTGATTTTGTTGGCTGCCACCAGCTGCAGTTTATCGATAAATACCAGATGGCTGAGCGCCTGAAACCCGGCGGTATTTTCCTCCTCAATACCCCATACAGCGCTGATGAAGTCTGGGCGCGCCTGCCGCAGGAAGTTCAGGCGGTGTTAAACCAGAAAAAAGCCCGTTTCTATGTTGTTAACGCCGCGAAAATTGCCCGTGAATGCGGCCTGGCAGCGCGTATCAACACCGTTATGCAAATGGCCTTCTTCCACCTGACCAACATCCTGCCGGGCGACAGCGCGCTGGTGGAACTGCAGGGCGCGATTGCCAAAAGCTACAGCAGCAAGGGGCAGGAGCTGGTCGAGCGCAACTGGCAGGCACTGGCGCTGGCGCGCGAGTCGCTGTTCGAGGTGCCTCTGCAGCCGGTCAATGGCGCTAGCCCGAACCGTCCTCCGGTGGTGTCCGATGAGGCGCCTGATTTCGTGAAGACCGTGACGGCGGCCATGCTCGCCGGTCTGGGTGACGCCCTGCCCGTCTCTGCGCTACCGCCGGATGGGACATGGCCGATGGGCACCACCCGCTGGGAAAAACGCAACATCGCCGAAGCGATCCCCATCTGGAAAGAAGAGCTGTGTACCCAATGTAACCACTGCGTGGCGGCCTGCCCGCACTCTGCCATTCGCGCCAAAGTGGTTTCGCCAGAAGAGATGGAAGCCGCGCCGGCCAGCCTGCATTCGCTGGATGTGAAGTCCCGCGATATGCGCGGACAGAAATACGTTCTGCAGGTCGCGCCGGAGGACTGCACCGGCTGTAACCTGTGCGTCGAAGTCTGTCCGGCGAAAGACCGGCAGAATCCGGAGATCAAAGCCATCAATATGATGTCGCGTCTGGAGCACGTAGAGGAGGAGAAGGTCAACTATGACTTCTTCCTGAATCTGCCGGAAATCGATCGCAGCAAACTGGAGCGTATTGATATTCGTACGTCACAGCTGATCACGCCGCTGTTTGAGTACTCCGGTGCCTGCTCCGGGTGCGGTGAAACGCCGTATATCAAGCTGCTGACCCAGCTGTACGGTGACCGGATGTTGATTGCCAACGCAACCGGCTGCTCCTCAATTTATGGCGGCAATCTCCCCTCCACCCCCTACACCACCGACGCCAACGGTCGCGGTCCGGCGTGGGCAAACTCGCTGTTCGAGGATAACGCCGAATTCGGTCTCGGCTTCCGACTGACCGTCGACCAGCATCGGGCGCGCGTGATGCGCCTGCTGGAACAGTTTGCCGGGCAGATCCCAGCCGAGCTCAATGACGCCCTTCACGCGGACGCAACGCCAGAAGTACGTCGTGAGCAGGTTGCTGAGCTGCGTCAGGCGCTTCAGGGCGTGGCGGGTGCTGAACAGCTGCTGACCGACGCGGACGCCCTGGTCGAAAAATCGATCTGGCTGATTGGCGGTGACGGCTGGGCCTACGACATCGGCTTCGGCGGTCTGGATCACGTGTTGAGCCTAACCGAAAACGTCAACATCCTGGTTCTCGATACGCAGTGTTATTCCAACACCGGCGGTCAGGCGTCAAAAGCCACGCCGTTAGGCGCCGTGACCAAATTCGGTGAACACGGTAAACGGAAGGCGCGCAAGGATCTCGGCGTGAGCATGATGATGTACGGTCACGTCTACGTCGCGCAAATCTCGCTGGGGGCACAGCTTAACCAGACGGTGAAAGCGATTCAGGAAGCGGAAGCCTATCCTGGACCGTCGCTGATCATCGCCTACAGCCCTTGTGAAGAGCATGGCTACGACCTGGCGCTCAGCCACGATCAGATGCGTCAGCTGACGGCGACCGGCTTCTGGCCGCTGTACCGGTTCGATCCGCGCCGTGCGGATGAGGGTAAATTACCGCTGGCGCTGGATTCGCGTCCGCCGTCTGATGCCCTGGCCGAGACGTTAATGCAGGAGCAGCGCTTCCGTCGCCTTAACGCGCAGCAGCCGGAAGTGGCTGAGCAGCTATGGAAAGACGCGGCGGCCGATCTGCAAAAACGCTACGATTTCCTGGCACAGTTGGCGGGTAAAGCCGAAAAATCAACCAGCGACTAACTTCCCTGCCCGGCTTGTCCGGGCATTTTTTTGCCATAAAAAAAGCCCGGTGTCTTCACACCGGGCTAATCCAGATAATCAATGAATATCTCTTTAGTTTCCCAAATAACATTCATACGGATTATGGATAAATAATCTTAAAGGCATATAACGCCGCTGAGATTAACGTAATTAACGCCTGATTAATAATTTTAATTTAATATGCTTAGTTTTAAATCATTCATCAAACCAATGACCATTTCCGCTGATTTATCCAGTTTAGATTTTACTTAGTTCGTAACAATTATATTTTATTACTCTTACACAGGAGTGATTTAGCATGAGACAACTTTCTCATTCGGGAAGTTCAACAGGTAATTAAATAAAAACAACTGCAAAGGAATATCATAATGCAAAGAAAAGTACTGGCTCTGATGATTCCGGCTCTGTTAATGGCTGGTGCTGCGCATGCGGCAGAAATTTATAATAAAGACGGTAACAAATTAGATCTGTACGGAAAAGTAGATGGTCTGCACTACTTCTCCGATGACAAAGGTGCTGACGGCGATCAGACCTACATGCGTCTGGGTTTCAAGGGTGAAACGCAGATCAACAACACGATGACCGGCTATGCGCAGTGGGAATACAACATTCAGGCCAATAACACGGAAGGGTCTGATAATCAGTCCTGGACGCGTCTGGCCTTCGCCGGCGTAAAAGTGGGTGACTACGGCTCCTTCGATTACGGTCGTAACTACGGCGTCCTGTACGACGTGGAAGGCTGGACCGATATGCTGCCTGAATTCGGTGGCGACTCTTACACCAAAGCCGACAACTTCATGACCGGCCGCGCCAATGGCGTAGCAACTTACCGTAACACCGACTTCTATGGTCTGGTACAGGGCCTGAACTTTGCGCTGCAGTATCAGGGCAAAAATGAAGACGCCAGCAACAACCAGGAAGGCACCAACAACGGTCGCGACACGCGTCACGAGAACGGTGACGGCTTCGGTATTTCTACCACCTATGATTTTGGTATGGGGATTACTGCGGGTGCCGCGTACACCTCTTCTGACCGTACCAACGAGCAGGTGATGAATACCACTGCGGGTGGTGACAAAGCGGATGCATGGACCGCGGGCCTGAAATACGACGCTAATAACATCTATCTGGCGGCAATGTATTCTGAAACCCGCAATATGACTCCGTATGGCGATAACACCGACGCCGTAGCGAACAAAACGCAGAACTTCGAAGTGACCGCACAGTACCAGTTCGACTTTGGGCTGCGTCCGTCCCTTTCCTACCTGCAGTCGAAAGGTAAGGACCTCGGCAACGGCCAGGGCGACCAGGATCTGGTTAAATATGCTGACGTAGGCGTCACCTACTACTTCAACAAAAACATGTCCACCTACGTTGATTATAAAATCAACCTGCTGGATGAAGATGACAACTTCTACAAAGACAACGGCATCAGCACAGATGATGTCGTTGCGTTAGGTCTGGTTTACCAGTTCTGATGGTCAGAGCCCGCATCATGATGCGGGCTCACTCACTTTTTTGAAGCCTGTCACAAAAAAGTGGTACTGGAGTCGTGTGGTTGAGGGTAAGTTGAGAGAAAGCTGTTTAAACTGCGGTGATAGCCTTTTCATCACTAAGGATAACAGCGTTGTTTGGTCGTGTATCCGTTGCCGTACTTACCCTTTTAGCGCTAATCTGGATGGCGTTAATTTTTGATTTTGCAGATATTGTCGGGCATCTTGGCGCTCTGTTAAACCATCTGGATGGCAGTTAACCTTGTTCCTGTGAAATAAAAAGCCACCAGCAGTGCCGGTGGCGGATAAACGCATACGTAACGTTATTTTTTCACAGGTTGAGGCTTTTTGTCCCCTGATTCAGGTGCCTCACGCGGGTCGTCTTTTTCAACACAGAGCATAATTTCTCCTGTTTCAGTTAACCACTCTCCACTATAGCCAGGCTGTTTGAAAAGTGGCCAGGCGGCAATCAGGCTTAACTCGCCCCTTTTTCACGGAAGGAGAGATAGCCAAACACCCCACTCCTCCCATCAGTTGGATGATTAACGCCGTCCATTACCGTTACCTCAGGGAAATCAAAAGGTGATACGTTTTCAAAACAGGCGACATTAACGCCGTATTCATTCGGATTAGAACGCCGCTGATGGAACGTATAAATTCCGCACACCGAGCAGAAAAAGTGTCGAGCCGTTCCCGTGTTAAAACGGTACTCCGTGAGTTTATCCTCACCTTTGGTCACCGTAATCCCCGACAGCGGCGCAGAGACGACAACCGCCCCCCGCATTCGGCAAAAGGAACAGCTGCAGCGCCGAGCGGTGTTCAGGCCATCCGTGAGCTCAACGGTGAACGTAACCGCACCGCAATGGCACTTCGCATTTCGTCTTTCGGCCATTGGTTATACCCCTTTCCTCACCAGCTCGGCAGCTTTAACGAAAACCTCGTCTTCTACACCATCGCCTTTTTGCCTGCCTAGCCTGACCAGTTCATCGACAATACTGTTGCGATGGATCGGTTTCTGCGCTGAAACCAGCCCAATAACGGCCGCCCCAATCGCCAGCCCCACTAATCCTGTCTGTTCATCTTTGTTCATCATATTCATGCTCCTGGTACAATAAACAAGCGTAGCAGGAATACGCTAAAACGAAATGACGGACACGTTTAGACAGGTACGACCTCTAAAATCGACAGATACGAACGGGTATGTATTATTTTATTTAGCTTAAGATTGGTCTGTTCAAACAAGATCTGATACTCAAGCTCTGTTCTAGCCCGCCCGCCATCAAAGCTTGTTAACAGAAGAAGGTCAATTTCAAATCTTCCCTGCTCATTATTGTCTTTCTTGATAAGCGGTTCAAAAATTAATAAACGGGCGTTTTCTTTCATTGCATTTCTGCAGCATTGAAGTATCTGAATTGCTTTCTCATCAGGCCAGTCCATCAAAATATATTTAAGTAGATAAATGTCCGCTGCAGGACAAGATTCAAAAAAGCTGCCCTCTACAGTCTTCCATCGACGATTATCATTCAATAATGACAGTCGATTCCGCGCCAGTACGTCTTTTTGATCAAACAGGATCCCTGTTATGGTCGGGTTTCGACGTAAAACTGCCAGCAATAAATTACCCAGGCCACCGGCGATATCGGCAACGACAGCGTTTTGAGGGAACGAATAGCTATCTGCAATGACTTCATTCTCCACAGATGACATAGAGGCCATACCGGCATGAAAAATATTGCTTTCAGTCACTTTGTCGTCATGCTGCCAGTACTCGTAAAAAGGCTTTCCAAACAACTCATTAAAAACAGTTTTGCCCTGCAATAACTCATCCATTTTAGCCGCTGGCTGCCAGAACGTTTGGTCTGTCAGCATGATCACCGCTGCACGTAAGGAAAATTCATGATCGGAACGCAGGAATTGCGCTGAATGGCTAAGACCGTATTCCGTTTCGGATAATTCGTTGAACACACCTCGCGAGGATAATAAGCGCATGATTCGATGAAGATAGTCGCTGTCGACATTGAGCTCCTTCGCCAGCTGCTTAACGGATTTTTTTCCTTCAACCAGAAGATCTGCAACGCCTATTACCGCGACAGCCCGAAGTGCTGCCTGCCAGACAAACCCCATGCTTTGCTCTAACAAACACATTCCTTCTTTACGACTCAGTAAATCCAGGCTATTACGTTGTGACATTTTCTGCTCCTTACCAATAAAGATGTGCTGAACAACGAAAAGTCGCTAGCAAGCGTAAGTCTGGTAGTGAGCTTTATCCATAATTACAGGAAGGTTTACTTAGGCTGTATCGTACCGTTTAGCATACAGTTTAATTAAATACGTAAAAAACCGAGGCCACTTACTCCTCAATTTGATTAGTCATGCTCTGAAACTATTAATTTCCACATGATTGCTACGCCATTTAAATTCTTGTCAAAACAAACATTCCACATTTAGAATCGCGGCGTCATTCCGTATTTTGGCGTTTTAATATTGGCGGCCCAAATCTTGATATCGTTTTGCAGCAGAAGAGTGAAATCTGATTTCAAATGCGTCACCATATCATTGACGCTCGCCGCATCTACCACTGAAAAATGTTCAATTCTGTTTTGCCCAACCTGAACACAGTGATATTTGGCAGGCAGCAATTTACCGTTCACATTAAGCGGTAGGTAATTCTCACCACAACGGCCTTCCGTAATATATGACACCAGCAAATTGGCGGATTTCCTCCCTGGCTGAGAGACGCTTACCATGACAGGAAAACCCTCCGAGGTCTGCGTCATATCATAAAGAACGGCGTTTTTCATATACCAGGTATTATATTCCCGCTCCTGAAAAGCGGACCAGGAAGGCGCAGAAAAGACCACCAGCACTGCCAGTGTAATAGATTCTATTTTCATGGGATGTTGTCGTCCGTGTTGTTGCACGTATTATTCAGATTGTGCAAAAAACAGCAACCCCTTAAGAATAGTCCTACTACTATTGGCAGTGATGGCGGATTAATTAGCGATGTGCGATGTCTTCATAAAGGAGAAACAGGCAAGAGAGCGTAAACTGCAGCCATCACAGCGATGCTAACGACGACGCTGATAAAAAAGTAGGTTTTGAAGGGCTGCTTTTGGGTTTTATGGCGAAAGAGTTGCTGACCCACAATGGCGCCAGGCCAGCCGCCTGTAACGCCGAAGACCAGCAGCGTGGCTTCCGGGACCCTGCGCAGGCCTTTGCGCGCCGCCATTTTATCGGCGCCATACATGCCCATCGTCAGCATATTGATCAGCAGAAACCAGACGATCAACGGATTCTGGGTCAGAAGGCTACTGACGGCGGCGAAAATCAGGAGTACATAACAAAAGCGATTGAGAGTCATCGTTCAGGCCACAAAGCTGTTAAGCGGTTTTCGAAGACGCATTATACGCTATCTTACGCCTGTATCAGGCTGAAACGTTGAAACATGAATAAACGTTATTCCACCCTCACCTTAATCTTTGGCTTCGACAAAAGGACTTTTACCAGTTCCTTAAACGGTGTGGGTTTGTAGAAGTAAAAACCCTGTAAAAACTTGATGTGGTTTCGGGTGAGATAATCAAGCTGCTCTTGTGTTTCAACGCCTTCCGCCACAATACTGATTGACAATTTTTTCGCCAGTTCCAGTACCGAATCAAGTATAACGGTTGAGTCCTCACTGGCATTAACCCTGGCAACAAAGCTTTGGTCGATTTTGATGTAATCAATGTGCAAAGCCTGCAGGTAGGACAGACCAGAATATCCTGTTCCAAAATCATCCAGAGCAATAGCAAAACCAATCTCATGTAGCTCATTCAGCGTTTTAACGAGATGTTCATCAATATGGAGGGGTTCACGCTCGGTCACCTCAATGACGAGGTTAAGATCCTGTCGAATAAAACTGCGCTTGTAGTGGAGACACTCTTCAACAAAGGTGGAGGCATCGATATGAGACGCGCTGAAGTTAATACCGACGTGGAACCCTTCTGGCAGCAACGTAGAGATGGAATTCATATGCGCTGCAACCTGACGCATTAAGCTCTGGGTTAGTGGAATGATTAAGCCGGATTTTTCAGCGAGAGGAATGAACGACGCGGGGGAGATAAACCCTGACTGTGGATGCTTCCATCTGGCCAGCACTTCTACCCCGCGCAACGACCCCTCTTTACCGCTCACTACGGGTTGGTAATAGGGAATAATGTCATTTCTGTAAATGGCGGTGCGCAGCGACTCTTCGGGCGAAATATCTCTGGAAAGATATCGCTGAAGAATATACGCAGGGAGCGAAGAAATGATAAGCAGGAATAACAACAGGCCTCCGGCACGGTTAAATAATCTCGTCAGGCTAAAAAGGGGTGGAGAGTTAAATTGAATCGCGAAAGGATAATCAGAGGCTTTAACCGTTAATACTTTTTTGCTTGAATCGACTCCCGTTACCACATCGCCTGACAGGCCTAAAATACGATCGCCTACTCTGAGTGAGTACTTAACGCCATTTAATGGTACGTCCAGAGCATCCCGGATATGGCTGTCGCTAATACTTACTATGATTCGGCTTCCGGCATAGTTTGTCTGGTATAAGAGAACCGGCAGGCCGTTTACCGTACTTCCTGAAGGGACAAGCAACAATGATGATTCCGGTAGCGCAGAGCTGTTGACCAACAATACGCGATTACCCGGCAACGAAGAGCACCAGACCGCATATCTTTTCAGAATAACGATGGTTCTCAGGTGTGGCTGTAATGCCGCTTCGGTACCTAGCTGATATTGTCCTTCAGTATCACACTCATTATCAGCAAGCTGCATCGCTAACTGGGTTGCATGATGGGCTTCTTTAAGCATGACGTTTAGGTTTTTGCAACAAAGTGTGCCCCTGCAAGACTGTCAACACGTGCCGAATACCAAACCTGTAAATTGATGATAAAAACGCCCAGCATAAAAATTGTCGTGGCTGCAGCTAAGGGGATAGATGCGTGGCGCATTTAGAAATCTCGATTAGAGTGAAGTTGCCGCTTCAATAATGCTGAAGTGATTGAATTGTCATCGTCTTAAGCATGGTTGATAAAGAAAGAAATACCACGCCAGGCGTCAGAAATTTTCTCGTACACCAGACTGAAGGAAAACAAAAGGCCGCCGAACGGCAGCCCTGAAGGATAAGTGTTTATTAATATCGTTTTATTGTATTGGTCGGCGTTCTTTCTGACCAGTCAGGCCGCTCGCCAGCCATGATTGCGCGCTGTTGTGATGGCGTCACAGACTGCGTTATTTCAGGCATCGACTTGTATTCTGGTTGCTTAGGTGGGTTGAGAACCAGATCGGAGCTACAGCCTGACAGGAGCAAAACCGCCAGGAGAGATAAATTAAGCTTGAACACGTTAACCCCTTCCAATGGGATAAAAGTTACAGAAAATGCATGGGGAGATTCACCATACAGATAACCCCATAAGGATATATTTACACAACCAATACGTGCAACCCTTTGTATTCCTGCCTGCCTGTGCACGAAAGTGGGAGGAAAGCCGACTACGCTTTATCGAGTATCGGTTCCAGATTCAACGCCGCTGTAAAACGTGCTGGCATTCGTCGCCGGAATCCGTACCATACGCGGCATACTTTTGCCTGCTGGCTGTCATCTGCCGGCGCTAACTCGTCTTTCATAGCCAGCCAGATGGGGCATGAAAGCGCGCAAATGGTTTATGAAGTCTACGGTGCGTGGATTGAAGAAATGAATGGCGAACAGGTGCCTATGCTTAACGATACGCCGGCACGCTGATAAATTTTTGCCCCTACTGGCTCCGAAGGTAGCATTGAATGCAACAGAATCAAGAGATTAACAAAAAAGAGCAATACAACCTGAATAAACTGCAAAAGCGACTGCGCCGTAACGTGGGCGAAGCCATTGCAGACTTCAACATGATTGAAGAAGGCGACCGCATCATGGTTTGCCTGTCAGGGGGTAAAGACAGCTACACCATGCTGGAGATCCTGCGTAATCTTCAGAAAAGCGCGCCGGTGAATTTTTCCCTGGTGGCGGTCAACCTTGACCAGAAACAGCCGGGCTTCCCGGAGCACATTCTGCCGGAATACCTCGAAAATCTGGGCGTTGAGTACAAAATTGTCGAAGAAAATACCTACGGTATTGTGAAAGAGAAAATTCCGGAAGGGAAAACCACCTGCTCTCTTTGCTCTCGTCTGCGCCGCGGCATTTTGTATCGTACCGCGACGGAGCTGGGCGCGACCAAAATTGCGCTGGGCCACCATCGCGACGATATCCTGCAAACGCTGTTCCTCAACATGTTCTACGGCGGCAAGATGAAAGGCATGCCGCCTAAGCTGATGAGCGATGACGGCAAACACATTGTGATCCGCCCTCTGGCCTACTGCCGCGAAAAAGACATTGAGCGTTTCTCTCAGGCTAAAGGGTTCCCGATCATTCCATGTAACCTCTGCGGCTCTCAGCCGAACCTGCAGCGTCAGGTGATTGGCGACATGCTGCGCGACTGGGATAAGCGTTATCCGGGTCGTATCGAAACCATGTTCAGCGCGATGCAGAACGTTGTTCCTTCACATCTCGCGGACGTTGAGCTGTTCGACTTTAAAGGCATCAACCACGATTCAGACGTGGTGGATGGCGGCGATCTGGCGTTTGACCGGGAAGATATCCCCATGCAGCCTGCAGGCTGGCAGCCGGAAGAAGATGACAATCAGTTTGAAGAGTTGCGTCTGAACGTGCTTGAAGTGAAGTAAGCGATTAGCGTCTCAGAAGGACCTTCTGAGACGCTTCATTCTTTATTTCAGCAGACGTACGCGGCAGGTTTTACCTTTAATTTTCCCGTTTTGCAGCTGCTTCCATGCCTTGTGGGCAACACTCTGGCGAACCGCCACATAGACATGCGCCGGGTGGACCGCAATCTTACCGATATCCGCCCCGTCCAGACCGACATCCCCGGTCAGCGCACCTAATACATCACCAGGACGCATCTTGGCTTTCTTACCGCCATCGATACACAGCGTCGCCATTTCGGCCTCCAGCGGCACCAGGCTGACGCCAGCAGGGGCATTCATCCAGTTCAGCTTAATCTGCAGCATTTCAGAGAGAATGTTGGCGCGCTGCGCCTCTTCCGGCGCGCAGAAGCTGATGGCCAGGCCGCTGTTTCCCGCGCGCGCGGTACGGCCAATACGGTGGACGTGGACTTCGGGATCCCACGCCAGCTCATAGTTCACGACCAGTTCAAGCGATTTAATATCCAGGCCACGCGCGGCAACGTCGGTTGCAACCAGAACGCGGGCGCTGCCGTTGGCGAAACGGACCAGCGTCTGATCGCGATCGCGCTGTTCCAGATCGCCATGCAGCGACAATGCGCTCTGTCCGGCGGCATTCAGGGCATCACAAACCGACTGACAGTCTTTCTTCGTGTTACAGAACACCACGCAGGACGCGGGCTGATGCTGGCTCAGCAACTTCTGCAGGAGCGCAATTTTTCCCTGCTGCGAGGTTTCAAAGAACTGCTGTTCGATTGCGGGCAGCGCATCTACGCTGTCGATTTCAATGGTCAGCGGGTTTTTCTGCACGCGCCCGCTGATGGCGGCGATAGCTTCCGGCCAGGTCGCAGAGAACAGCAGCGTCTGACGATCGGCCGGTGCGAAACGGATCACCTCGTCAATCGCATCGCTGAAGCCCATATCCAGCATCCGATCTGCCTCATCCATCACCAGCGTTTGTAACGCATCCAGCGAGACGGTGCCTTTTTGCAGGTGATCCAGCAGGCGGCCCGGCGTCGCGACAATAATATGCGGCGCATGCTGGAGTGAATCACGCTGCGCGCCGAACGGCTGTCCGCCGCAGAGGGTTAAAATCTTGGTGTTTGGCAGGAAACGCGCCAGGCGACGCAGTTCTCCCGCGACCTGGTCCGCCAGCTCGCGGGTCGGGCACAGCACCAGAGACTGGGTCTGAAAGAGCGCCGCATCGATATGCTGCAACAGGCCGAGGCCAAATGCCGCCGTTTTCCCACTGCCCGTTTTCGCCTGTACGCGCACGTCACGGCCTTCAAGGATAGCGGGCAAGGCGGCCGCCTGAACGGGCGTCATCGTGAGGTAACCCAACTCGTTGAGGTTATCGAGTTGGGCGGCGGGCAGAACATTCAGGGTAGAAAAAGCGGTCACAGTAGTCTCTCGTGGTCATCTTTGCGGTCAGATGGCGCGTATCCTCGCAGATCTCGCGGTCCGATGCGACAATTTAATCGGTTCTTCATCTGGCGGCGGGTCGGGCATCGGCTGAGGACGCGGGATGGGATCGGGCATCGGCACCGGATCGGTGGGGATGGGATCGGATTGACGCCATTGTGGCAGTAGCAGAGCGTTAAGAATGCTCATCATTCCCTCCAGAATTTGCTGTCATCCCTTTTAGGGTAGACGCTGAGAATCAGGAGGCAAAAAAAAGCCGACTATGAAGTCGGCGTCGTACGAATCAATTGTGCTATGCAGTAATTCAAAAAAGGAAGTAAGACAATATGGAGCGCAACGCCCATCGCTTGACGTTGCATTCACCTGCGGGAGTAATATTGCACCTTACGGGGTAGAGTTTTATTGACTTCGCTCAATTAAAAGAGCGTTTTGATCTCTGTAAAAGGTGAAAAAAGCGTAAATTTACAGCCATTTACTACGATGCAACCACCATGCAACACCACCAATCAAAACAACTAACATGACGCAAAACGCGGTAAAGCCGTAGCGATACGCACCGCCTGGAATGCCGCCCAGGTTCACGCCAAACAGCCCGGTAAGAAACGTGCTCGGCAAAAATACCATCGCCATCAGAGACATCGTGTAGGTCCTTCTCGCCAGCGACTCCTGCATTACCTGCGCGATTTCGTCCGCCATCACCGCCGTCCTGGCAATACAGGAATCAATTTCATCCAGCCCGCGGCCCAGCCTGTCAGCGATATCCTGCATTCTGCGCCGCTGATCGTCATTCATCCAGGCGAGCCTTTCGCTGGCCAGACGCGCATACACGTCGCGCTGCGGTGTCATATAGCGGCGCATCACAATCAGCTGCTTACGCAGTAAGGCCAGAAAACCGCGCGGTGGGATCTGCTGATCGAGCAGGTTATCTTCCAGGTCGATGATTTTGTCGTGCAGCTCTTCGATAAACTCACTCGCGTGATCGGTAAGCGCGTCGCACACGTCCACCAGCCAGCTGCCACAGTCGGTTGGCCCGGTGCCCTCTTTCAGATCGTTCACGATATCATCCAGCGCCAGGACTTTACGCTGCCGGGTGGAGACAATCAGCCCGTCGTCCATATAGACACGCATCGCAACCAGCTGATCCGGACGCTCATCCGTGCTGCCGTTAATGCATCGCAGGGTGATCAGCGTGCCGTCACCCATTCTGCTCACGCGGGGACGCAGGCTCTCACCCGCCAGCGCATCGCGCACGTTATTAGGCAAGAGCGGGGTCGAGGCCAGCCAGTCAGCGCTGTCCGTGTGGGTGTAGTTCAGATGTAGCCAGCAGGGATGCGCATTATCGATCACATCATTGTCTTCCAGCGGTCGTGCACCGCCGCGACCATCCAGCACCCACGCAAAAACTGCGTCAGGAACATTAAGTTCAGATCCTTTAATGCTTTCCACACCACCTCCACCTTTTTAGCTCTTTCGGTGTCAGTCTAGCCTCCATCAGGGCTTAAGCAACAACTATGTTTCCCATCGCCCTGAAATCGCTCAGGAAATGAACATGCTGACGAGAGGCGAAAAAAAAGCCCGGCACGCCAGGCTTTGAGGTTCAATCAGAGAGAGTGTTCTGGCCGATGAAGGAAGGACGGCGAGCCGGCAGGTGATGAGGAAGAAAAGCCCTGATCAAGCCTGAAATTACGCGTTCGGGCCTGCAGCTCAATCACCTGATTACGCAATACATCAGAGGAACCGTTGAGCTCTTCTGCCATCGCTACGTTACTTTGCGTGACCCGCTCCAGCTCCGAGAGCGCCAGCGTGATCTGAGAAATGCCTTTCTCCTGCTCTGACGTCGACGCGGAGATGTCGTCCATCAGCCGGCTGACGTTCCCGGAGCCCGTCACGATCTCATGCATATTCTTCTCCGCCTGTGACACCACGGTAACACCCTGCGTAACGTTATTGCTGGTCACTTCAATCAGCGTTTTGATATTCTTCGCCGCCTCTGCGCTGCGGTGCGCCAGGTTTCTGACCTCTTCCGCGACCACAGAAAAACCCTTGCCATGATCTCCCGCCCTCGCCGCCTCAACGGCCGCGTTAAGTGCCAGGATATTCGTCTGGAATGCAATGCCGTCGATCAGCGAAATAATCTCCGTCATCTGCTGTGCGCATTCAGTAATGGACTGCATATTGGTGGCGACCTGCCCCATCAGCTCCCCACCCTTGCGCGCCTGCAGCGTCGCAACATTGGCCTGCTCGCTTGCCAGGCGGGTGTTATCGGCATTGTTTTTGGTGCTCGCCGCCATTTGTTCCATGCTGGCTGCGGTTTGCACTAAAGATGCGGACTGCTGCTCGGTTTTAACCGAAAGCTGCGCGCTACGTTGCGAGAGTTGGTCCGATAAGGTCATCGCGGTTTGCGATGACGCCCTGATCTCGCGCACCAGCGTAGCGATGTTGCCGGAAAGACTATTGATCCCCGGGATGAGTCGACCCGCACAGTTGTTGCCAAACTCGGGAATAGACACTCCCAGGTTGCCCGCGGTCACCTCTTCAATACTTTTCTTCACCGTATTGATCGGCGTCACAAGATACTTCGTCATGTAGACCCAGAGCAAAAATAGCGCAACGAAGTTGATTACGTTAAGGGAAATAAAGAGAGAGGAATTGCTGGAAAATAGAACAACGACACCTGCATTTACCAAAAAAAGAGATAAAAGGAACCCGATAATAAAGGTCCTGACACTAATATTTTTTAGCATGATGATATCCACGTTTTATATTTTGGTCGGCATTTAGACTTATAGCATTGGCTCAGCGGTTTTTCCTCGCAAACAACGCTGTTTTTTTGTTTCGCCGTTAGCAACCTGAGATTTTGCTTAAGTCAGACAAAAAGAGCGTATTAGTAAAAATGTTATTCCCGGCATGCTGCGATACTGGTCTCCGGCCATGTGAAGCGATACCATTCTCTGCGGTGAGACGATACGATCGCCCTCATATTTAAGGCGCTTTGCTACTGTTATTCTTTTTTGTTTAGCAATGCTTAATACGTTAACAACGAGAATATATTTTATATTCTTAATGAGCTGTAGAGTATTAATATGACCGGTCATTTTTCACGATAAATAACTCATATTGTTTGAATGCGCATGTTCGCTGCCAGATTAAGATGTGTTGGCAGGCGAAATCGGTAACCCTCTGAAGCGTGGGATTGCATAATGCTCAATATATCGTGGGACCCTGTGTTGATCGCTATCTCTTATCTGGTGGCTTTTATTGCCTCCTTTGTAGCGCTGGACAGCGCCGGAAAAATACCGCTTTCCAGCCGCAAGGCTGCCCTGTTCTGGCGCATTGCCGGAGGGATCACGCTGGGCATCGGGATTTGGTCGATGCATTTCATCGGCATGCTGTCCATGCAAATGCCAATGATGATGAGCTACGACCTCTGGTTAACCCTTACCTCTCTGGGCGTCGCGGTGGTTGCCTCGACCACTGCCATTAATATTGCCGTCACGGGAAAAAAACTCTCTTCTTTACGACTGATCCTTGCCACCACGATCCTGAGCGCTGGCGTGGTCTCTATGCACTACACCGGTATGGCTGCCCTGATGCTGGACGGCAGCATCATCTGGGATCGACGCCTTGTGGCATTGTCCGTGGTTATAGCCGTTATTGCCTCCGGCGCGGCGTTGTGGCTGGCTTTCCGTCTGCGGGATAAACACAAAGGGGTCTTTATCGATCGCCTTCTCGCGGCCTTCGTCATGGGCACGGCCATTTGCGCGATGCACTATACCGGCATGAGTGCTGCGCAGTTTCAGGAAATGTCGCATACCCTCCCCGGCGGTATTGGCGAGCTGGGGTTATCCATCTGGGTGTCGGTCACCACCCTCTGCCTGCTCGGCGTGATGTTAATTATTTCGCTTATCGATTCTCACTGGCGCACCGGCCGGCTGACGGACAACCTGCGGCAGCTCAATCGCCAGCTTGAGCTACAGGCGCGCTTTGACGCGCTTACCGGGCTCGCAAACCGCCACCAGATGGATATCCGCATGCAGGATTGTCTGCGCAGCGCGCTGCTGAGCAAGAAGCCATTTGCCGTCATTTTCTTGAACGTCGATCACTTCAAGCGCGTTAACGACACCTGGGGGCACAGCGTCGGCGATGAGTTGTTAATCACCGTTGCGCAGCGCATCACGGCCCGGCTCACGCGTGAGATGACCCTGGCGAGGCTGGGCGGGGACGCCTTTATCCTGCTGGTGCCTGAATGTGACGACGACAAGCTCAACGCCCTGCTGACCTCGCTGCTCGACGATATGCGTCGTCCGCTTTCGCTCTGCGGACACACGCTGAGCACAACAATCAGTGCCGGCGTCAGCCTCTATCCTCAGGATGGCGAAACGCTGCATGAGCTGAAACTCAAGGCGGATGCAGCGTTACATTACGTCAAAGAAGAGGGCCGCAACGGCTGGGCCGTGTACAGAACCGAGATGTCAACTGCGGTCCCGGCTAAACCCGGTTTTCTACAGGAGCTCTCGCAGGCGCTTGAGCGCGATCAGTTTGAACTGTGGTACCAGCCAACCTGGCACGCGGAAGATAAGACTATTCATGGTTTTGAGGCCCTTCTGCGCTGGCGGCATCCTGAGCAAGGCGTTTTACTGCCTAACCTGTTTATCCCTTCGCTGGAACAAACAGGCTTAATCATTCCTGTGGGGAACTGGGCCATTGAAGCGGCGTGCCGACAGCTTCATTTCTGGACTGAGCAAGGTTTCAGCCAGTGGACGCTGTCGCTCAACTTATCCCCCGTCCAGTTCGAACAGCCGGACATCTTCCATATCGTTTCGTCGATGCTGGAGAAATATAGCCTTTCGCCCGCCAGGCTGATCCTCGAGGTGACGGAAAGCACCGCGCTTAAAAACCTCGACCGCAGCATTGAGCTGCTGGATGCGTTTAATCGTGCGGGGATTGTCGTCTCGATTGATGATTTTGGCACAGGCTATTCCAACCTGCTGATGCTGAGCGTGCTTCCGGCAAAAGAGCTCAAAATCGACAGAAGCTTTGTCACGTCGATGCTGGAAAATGAAAAAAGCTACAAGCTGGTCGAAACCATTATGAGTATTGCCCGAACCATGGAGATGAATGTGGTGGCTGAAGGGATCGAAACGGAAGAACAGCAGGCGGTGCTCACCCGTCTCGGCTGTGACTACCTGCAGGGTTACCTTTTCTCACGACCATTACCTGCCGAACAGGTGCCGTGGCTGCTGCTGCAGAAAAACTCAGATAAGCAAATTATACCCATTAATAAAATTCAAACGGACCCCGCATTTATTTCACAAAAAAATCATGCCTGACGGGGTTAAGTAGAGTATGTTTCAAAGGAGTACGCGCGAGTTCATTCTGTCATGACTGTCAGGCACATTGTGCCGATGATCAGGAAACGCCTATGTCGCAACCTTGTTTTGATGCGTTGAATGTAATTAAAACACCCGTGTGGCTCATTTCACCCGTGTCGGAACAGATTATTTTTGCGAATATAACCGCAACGCAGCTCATGGGAGATAAAACTCTCGGCCTGCTGCGCAAAGGGACCTATTCCGCAAATGCACAAACCCTCATCTCAATGTATGTTCCTGAACTGAAAACGGAGCAGGAAATCATTGAAATCTGGACAATCAGCCGGGATGGACACGACGCGCCGTTAAGCTGTCGTCTCTCGCTTGCCCACTACGCGCCCTGGGGTGATGTGATTGTCTTTGAGGGGATCTTCCCGCAAATCGTCTCAGGATTGAAGGCCAGCCGCTCCGCCACCTATCAGCGCAAAAAACAGGGGTTTTACGCGCGTTTTTTTCTCACCAACAGCGCACCGATGCTGTTAATCGATCCTGCGCGCGACGGCCAAATCGTCGATGCCAACCTGGCCGCGCTCAATTTTTACGGTTATTCACACGAGGGGATGTGCAGTAAACATACCTGGGAAATAAATACCCTGGGGCGAGATGTGATGCCCATAATGACTGAAATTGCCGCGCTGCCCGGCGGTCATAAGCCGCTCAACTTTGTTCATCGTCTTGCCGACGGCTCCACGCGCCATGTCCAGACGTATGCAGGGCCCATCGAGATCTACGGTGACAAGCTGATGCTGTGCATCATCCACGATATCACCGAGCAAAAAAGACTGGAGCAGGAGCTGGAACATGCTGCTTTACGCGACTCCATGACCGGATTACTCAATCGTCGCCAGTTCTACACCATTACCGATCAAAGCAACCTCAATCAACTTCCTGCGCAACAGCAGTTTAGCCTGCTGCTGGTGGACACCGATCATTTCAAGAACATCAACGATCTGTTCGGTCATCTGAAAGGCGATGAGGTGCTTATCGCCCTCTCCCGAACGCTTGAAGCCTGCAGCAGGAAAGACGACATGGTGTTCCGCTGGGGTGGCGAAGAGTTCGTCATCCTGCTGCCGCATACCTCTCTTGACGCCGCGCTACAGATTGCCGAGTCGATCCGAGCGGCAGTTGCCCGTATCACGATCCCGGGCTTGCCTCGGTTTACCGTCAGCATTGGCGTGGCGCGGCATAATCAGGGGGAGAGTATTGATGAGCTGTTTAAGCGCGTCGACGATGCGCTGTATCGTGCTAAAAATGACGGACGCAATAAAGTCCTTGCTGCATGAAACTGGTGTATCCGAAAAAGCCCCGCTACAATGCCCACCTCGAATAAATTGACGTCAGGTGGGTGACTCTGCAATGGGAAAAACAGAAATAATACTCACCATAATTATTTTATTCCTTATTATATTTGGCTTCTGGTTTATCTTTAGCGGTGAAATCTGGTATCTCGTCGAGTTTCTTGAAAATAGCCTCTACCCCACCTTCGATGCACTGTAACGCACGT
Organism: Enterobacter genomosp. O; assembly: GCF_001022965.1. Lineage (GTDB taxonomy): Bacteria > Pseudomonadota > Gammaproteobacteria > Enterobacterales > Enterobacteriaceae > Enterobacter > Enterobacter cloacae_L. The sequence goes on along the minus strand of NZ_LECZ01000027.1, from coordinate 175,851 downwards.
TTAATTTCTTGTTACACCTACCGAATTTGTCAGGTACCTGCATACCTGACAGCCGCGTAAGATACGCGGCGTTATCCTCCAACAACGTTGATAACGAATCACTTATTCACTTGCTTATGTTGCCCGTTCTCTGACGGGCTTTTTTATTTCCGCAATTCTGCCACGCCAGGCTATATCTTAATCATCGTTATTGATAAAGGTGAGGAATGATGAGCAAGAAGATCCTGATGCTGGTTGGCGATTACGCCGAAGATTACGAAACCATGGTCCCTTTTCAGGCGTTACAGATGGTTGGCCACCAGGTCGATGCGGTATGCCCAGACAAACCAAAGGGCGACTACATCATGACGGCGATCCATGACTTTGACGGCGCCCAGACCTACAGCGAAAAACCCGGCCACCGTTTTACCCTCAACGCCGACTTTTCCACTGTTAAGGAGCAGGACTACGACGCGCTGCTCATCCCCGGCGGACGAGCGCCCGAATATCTGCGGTTAAATGAGGAGGTGTTAAAGCTGGTACAGGCATTTGACGCCGCACGTAAACCGATTGCTGCGGTTTGCCACGGCCCACAGCTGCTCGCTGCTGCTGGCATACTGAAAGGACGAACCTGTAGCGCCTACCCTGCCTGTGCCCCTGAAGTTCGCCTCAGCGGCGGACACTATGCCAGTATCGGCATCGATCAGGCCCACGTTGACGGCAACCTGGTGACCGCCCCCGCCTGGCCCGCGCATCCGCAGTGGCTGGCGAAGTTTAATGCGCTGTTAGAATAGCAATACCTGCTCCCGCCAGCGCAGCCTGAGCGGGCGCGATATCACGCCGAAGCCCCACAGGGGTGCTTAGGCCAGCCTGTCGACCGCCTGGAAAAAACGCTCTTCTGTCATGATGACATTCTCTTTCGCGCCCTGATGTTCACTGCGGATAAACCAGCCGCTTTCCGGCGCCATGCTCAGGTAAAACACCTGAGCAACGCCGGAGACATTAATTCGCATGGTCACACATCCCGTCTCCGTACCGCGGCAGAGCTGCTCCGGCACGATGCTGACGCTGCGCTCGCCGTTCTGCAGCAGGACAGTGGTGATGTCATAACGGCAGATGCCGCTGTTCAGGCTGTAGCCCGGCGTGCTCAGGTCGTGGATATGTTTCGTCGACAGGGTGACCTCAATCCCTGACCCCGCAAGCCACTGGCTGACCTGTTGCGCGAGGTCATCCATCCGCTGCCGGAATACCTGAATTTCGGCTTCAGCGGTTTTCTGGCCGGACGGGATACGGGTGATATTCTGCTGCACTTTCCTGAAAAATCGTTCTCTGGCTGACACGTTGTCGTCCCTGTTATCTTTTCACATTCTGTTAAGCCGGATTCATCGCGACAGGCACTGCCCGGCCAGTCTCTTTCTTTTTCTCAGCCGCTCCCTCGCCTTCTTTACCGACTGACGGCTCCTGTGCCCTTTTCTTCCTCGCGCCTGAGTTTATCCGGATTATTGCGCCGTTTTTTGCTTCAGAAGGGCATAGCGGGCCGTCAGCTGCTGCAGGTGCTGTTCTGTCTGGCTCTGCTGCGCGGCAGGCCACGGCTGGTTCTGTGGGAGTTCTGACAGTTGTCGCAGCTGTTCCTCTGCCGGCACGGCACTGTTAAATGACTGCATCATGGTAAACACTGCTGATTTCAGCTCGCTGACCGTCATGTACTTCCCCCGCTGCTCATCCAGCGCGTTAAGCCGGTTTGCCAGTTGCTGCAGCTGTGTCATTCCCTGATGCCAGCCGCTGAGGTTTTCGGGCGGGAGCGCGGCGGCGGCCAGCTGCTGCTGCCACTGTTGTGCCAGCGGTTTCGCCCCTTCCGGCCACAGGGTCAGCGCCTGCTGCACCAGGCTGTCGCCGTAGCGGATTGCCCGGTCCGGTGACGACTGCGTAATCCTCGCCAGCTGCTGTTGCGTCTGTTTCAGCCCCGTTTCCGCTGACGGCAGCGTCTGCCGCAGCGACTGTAACTGTTTTGCAGACAGTGCGGCGGGCAACGGGGCAAGCGTGGCGGCAAACTGCATCTGCACCGGGTCCGGCCGGTGCGTCACTTGCCATCCCCCTACCGCAGCGCCGCCCGCAACCAGCATCGTCAGCATGCCGGCGGCAAACGGCTTCAGGGGCCGGGCGGGGTGTTCTGTCACAGCCGGTAACGTTGCCGGTGGCTCCGGCTGCACGACATACACCCGTTTCACATACTCTTCACCGGGGCGGGCTGCGGTAAGGGCTTCACCGGGCAGGCTGACGCCCGCAGCATCGCTGTTTTCCAGCCGCACCGCCGCGTTGTGCACCTGAGTGCGCAGGACGTCAAGCTGGCTGGCATGCCTTAACTCCAGACGCTGCAGGACGTCGCCCAGCGCCGTCAGGTGTGCTTCCGCCTGGTACAGCTGGCTGAGGTCGGCAGACGTCAGCGCCAGGGTGCGCATCGTCTGTTGTAACCGCCTGCTGAGCGCGCGGAGGATTTCCATCCGGGCATGCACAGGCTGCGGCCAGACATTGCCCCACTGGCTGGAGAGGAGCGCTTCCAGTATCGCCAGCCCCTCGTTCATGCCGTACAGACCGGCCAGATGGGTGCGGGCAAGCGTGTACCAGGCGGCGGTCTGCAGCTCCACCCCGTTGTGCTCAAACAGGCTGAGGCAGAGGTTTTCGGCCTGCGGCCAGTTGACGTCCGGGCGCGCCGGATGGGTCAGCTTGTTCATTTCATCGCGAAGGGCGACGTAATCCGCAAGCGTGCGCGGGTCGCCGCCGGTTTTCAGGTGTCGTTCTGTATATGCGTTCATGGTGGTTTCAGTGTAAGGGAAAATCAGACAGCGGCACGGGCATCAAGGTACTGTTGCTGTTTCAGGTGGCGGATGAGCACCCTGCCCTCGGGCATAAATTCGGTGCCGTAGCGCACCAGCCCGACGCCTTTCAGCTCCGCGTCGATGGCGTAGCGCAGCTCGCCGGGCTGTATCTGCTCCAGCATCACCACCGTGATTTTGCTCAGGCGTGGCTCGTATTTCAGCAGCACGGTCGACAGGGTGTTAATCAGCTGGTGCGCGGTGCCGGGCATCCCCTGAAGAATTTTTGTCATATCCGGCAGGCCGTAGTCCGGCAGGTGGGCCAGCGTACCGGCGCTGCAGTTGAGGATACGCTGCATGTTATCCAGCACCGACATAATCAGCTGGTTCTCCTCGCTGACGCTGTGCAGATCAAGCCCGCCGGCGAAGTTGCCGTAAAGGGTGTCATACAGGGACGGACGCGGTATCATTATCCCTCCAGCGGTTTCAGCGTCAGGCGGTTATGACTGACTTCAATAACCCGCGCCTTATCCGGGTCAAGGTCGTCACGGGTCAGGGTAATACGCCAGGTATCGTTTATCTGGTCCGGTGCCATAAACATCCCCGCCACCGCCACAACCTGCGCACTTTCTTCCATCGGCATATCCAGCGTCACCGATTCGCCAGGACGCAGGCGGATATCCTTTTCCGCCACCAGGTCGGCTTTAATGGCCTGACTGTCGCTGGCGAACAGCGACGGATAATCCGTGCTGTCAAAAGCCTTACGCTCTTTTAGCTGGTAAATACGCACCACCGTCGCCAGCGAGGCCCCCTTCGCGTTGTTGTTCACACCTTCGCGCGCCTGAATATCCAGATGCAGGGTTTTCACCTGTTTGTAAAAAATAGACTTCATGGCAGAGGATGTGCCGTCCGACACTTTCTGCGTCAGGCCGCAGCCCGTTAACAGGGTCGCCAGAGTGAGTGCCAGAGCCTTACCAGCGGTAATCGCCATCTTCATCGTTCTTCCTTCGCTGAATGTTTTCCCGGACGCGCTGAAAGCGTCCCAGGTGAATGGTTATGATGTCGTTTCTGTTCTTGTTCTGTTGCGGATTAAGGGGACGCAGCACCGCCGTGCGCCCGACCTGTGCGGTCTGTTCCGTGTTGCAGGATAACTGTGCATCCGGCAGTAAATGCCGGGCAACGCATAACTGCTTCCGCACATCCAGGTGCGCGCCCAGCCACACATGCAGCAGTGCCATCAGGTCGGTGTGCAGGTCGCCGCCCGGCAGCCAGCCCCGGACCTCTTCCGGGTTGTCCGTGCTCAGCCGCAGCAGCACCTGGCCATTCACATCCGTGGCGTGCGTGCCCATCACCGGCCGGTGCTTCAGGCTACGCCCCTGGATATTCAGGGTGTTCATCAGCGCCACCAGCGGTGACTGGCGCACATCCGCCATCAGGGTGAGCTGGTCAATGGCGTCGGACAGGGTCACCGCCCGTTGCCAGTGCAGACTGTTGAGAAAATCGAGCCAGGCGGTACTGAAATCGGCAAAGTAACGCACGGTGAGCCGCTGCTTCAGGGCTTCCGGCGAGGTCTGCTGCGTGGCGGGCTGTCTGCTGTCGCTCAGCACCCAGTCCATCTCCTCGCGGCGTTCATTCACCACCTTATCAATGGCAGGCTGTACCGCCCCCTCCCACGCCTGACGGGTGAACATCCCCGGGATGATTTCATCCGTGGTGAACAGGCGCGGGGCGTCGGTATCGCCGGTCATGTCCGCCAGGCGCATATCGGCATACTGGTTCGCCACCTGTGCGAGCATTTTTTGGTAGAGGGTGGATTCGCTGTTGCGTACGCCCATCTGGCGAACCAGCAGCGTGCGCGTCTGGCTGACCAGCATATCGTCAGCATGAAGACGCCACTGCGGGTGTGACGCCAGGTTCGCGGCATAAAAGGCGTACAGTGCCGGGCTTCTGCCCTGCCAGACGCCGCTCGCCACACCCTCACGCTGCAGCCAGTCGCGCATCAGCGTGGCGGAAAACCAGGCCGCATCCATTTTCTCCGGCCGCGAGAGCATCAGATACAGTCTGAGCCGGTCGTAAACCGGTTTTGCCATGCGCTCACGTAACGGGCTGCCCGGTGGCAGTTGTACAAACGCCTGTAGCTGTTCTGCAAGATGTTCCGCCGCCGCATCGCGCAGCAGCGGCAGGGCGCTTTCGCCATAGCGCGGAAACAGCGCTGCCAGCAGGGCATCGTTCTGGCTCAGGCCGCCGCGTGCGTACCAGGGCACGCCGTGTTGCGCACGGTACTGTAAGCGGGCAAGGGTTTTCTGGAGTTCAGTCAGGGCGTGCAGACGCGCGGTCAGCGGCTGTTTCTCTGTAACGGACTGCCGGACCTGCTCCTGCGCAATCGTCGCCAGGTGACGGTTGGCGACAAAGGAGACGGCCATGGATACGCCCCAGAGCACCATCAGCGCCGCCACGCTCACGCCCGCCATCTGCGTCCAGCTGACACCGGGTTTACGCGGGCGAAGACCTGCCGGTAAGGCCTGTGCCGACGCCGGGATGGCATCCCAGCGGTTGTCTTCGCCCCAGTGGTGCTTCACGCTGCGCGCGCCGCCGACCGTGGCCGGACTGAACACCACACCGGCCAGCGGCAGCGGGCGATACGGGTTGAGCAGCACGGATAAGGGGTCGGTCAGCGTTTCCGGCTCGCGCATCAGCTGGTCGGCCAAGGCGAGTAAAAAACCCTGCTGTGGTTTGTCGCAAATCTGCTGAATACCCTGCGTGGTGAGGGCCGGTGTCAGGTCGCTTAACTGGCGGGCCAGTACTTCAGGTTTGCAGGCTGCTGACAGCTGACATCCCACCGGCTGGGTAATCCGGCCCTGCTGCTCTCCGGCACGCGGATGCAGCGACCAGACATACAACGGCAGTCGCCAGCCCAGCGCGTCACAGCGCCCCTTCAGGGCATGGGCCAGGGCATCCATGGATTCAGGGGTCAGTGGCGCGGCCGGTTCAGCATCTGAACCCGCAAGACGGTCAAATGCGGAGGTCACCCACACCATGCCATCCGCCGGGCGGTGGCGCAATTTACGCAGTGCAGTAAGCCAGGCGGTGTCAGCCGGTGCTGCCGGGTCACCGCCCCACAGCAGCAGCGTCCCATGGTCTTCCTGCCAGAGCTCTTGTGTGAGTTTTGGGGTGAGCAGTTCGACATCTGAAGCGCTGCCGGTGACGAGCAGGATGCGGGTTTTGCGGTGCCAGAAGAAACCATAAACTGAGCTGAGCTGTTTGCGTATTTCCTGCCATGGCATAAGGACTGCAGACGCGATGGATGTTGAAACCTGCTGTTTTTCTTCGCAGCCCAGAATATTATCTGGTTTGTAAATACGCTGCTTTTTTATGAACTTTCGCTTTAACCAGAAGGGTGATGCAATCCCTCCCAGCAACAATGCTGAAAATAGGCTTCCCCAGACGGTCCACGCTTTACGCATCGTTACACCATAAGCAATCACGCAGTCCTGATTGAAGTACAGTAATAATGCACATATTCCGGCGAGGCCGATAATCAGAATAACATACCCGGTAACACTGTAACGGGCTTCCGGCGTTAACTTTCCTGCCGTCATAAAAATAACTCCCTGGTGATCAGACAAAGCGAATACTCATTTTCTTTCTGCCGGGAAATCAGTAACTGCATTTCGCCAGTATGCACGGCGGCGTCAACCATCAGTGCAACAGATACAGGAAATGACAATGGCCCACAGGGTCCGAAGGTATGATCCAGTAAATGACACGGGAGTTTCGCCGGTAACTGCCATGGCTGCCCTCCGGCATACTGAACTATTTTCGCCCGATCATCATTGTCGATTCCTGTCAGCCAGATATGATGTAACGCTGTGTCGTTTAGTCTGTTATATTCCGACAGAACATCCAGCGCTCTGGTTAATGAATCAGCAGACAAAACACGCCCCATACCAGCCATAACGGGCAATGTCTGCACTGAAGCAAAAGAAATAGATGTAATAATCTGTCCGGAAATAAATTCGCTGTGTTTTTTTCTCTTATCAGTAACCCAGTCCTGAATACAGAGCAGAAGGATAAGTCCTTTCTGTTCAGGATCAGTCTGAATGTCATCAACTGAATTAATATATTCCGGATATAAATCCCACTGTTGATAAACAGCCTGCCCGACAGAGGATTGCTGACTCATATCAGGAAGAATAATCTTCACTGAATATAAGAGATGACGATATCCGGGGTACTGTTTTTCTGTCTGAGCATCAATATACTTCAACCGGTTATTCAGCCCGGAAAGGATCGCATATAAAGGACGGGGCTTGCGCGGATATGCAGGAATATCAGCGTAATCGCCCAAAAGGGTATGAATACCTTCTTTTTCCGGTGTCAGTATAATATTACTCACAACAACCCATTGCTGGCTACACCAGCGTTGCCAGTGCAGTTTTGTCCGCTCAGATTCGTTATTCCACAAAAGAGTATCATTAACAGATTGTTCATAACGATGCCAGATAACACCAAAGAAACATAACCAGATAAAGAATGCAGGCAGCATGCCATACAGAACCATTTGCCCGTAACTGGTTACTTTACCGACAAATAATACCAGCATTCCTCCCGTCGCCAGCATCATAAAAAGCCCGCCCCCCCACCTTTTATATTCAGGACGAGGATGCGGTTGTTTCTCCGGGATATCAGGAACAGGCCATTGCATAATTATGACTCAATACTGTTTTCAATATAAGAGCTGATGTAGAGGTGATGAGTCTCTGTTCAGTTCCATCTCCGTTGACTAATCTGATAACCTGTCCAGATACATGGGCATCGTCATAAGGCCAGCGAACCTCCGGCATAACAGAAAAATCGGTACTATCCCATTTCTGCGCCGCCTCACTGATACTTTGCCCACTAAATTTCTGCCATACTGCACCGCGCTCGATAATTTTATCCGGTGCCGCACACTCCACCGTACCATCGGCTATCCGTATATAGCCTCCACCACTGGTAAGAATAATTTCTTTTTTTGCACTGATGATGATTTTCCCTTCGCTACTGCTTACCCGGATATCTTTCAGCGCATCCAGTGTCATTTCATCCCCCTGAGCCTGTATTTCTATTTTGCCTTTACTGGCAAATAGCTTAATACCCAGTTTCTGGGCATACAGACTGATTCGCTCGCCTGCGGCCACAGTCAGTTTCTTCAGGATACTAAAATCGGTATTACCACCACTTGTTGCCGTAATATTTTCTCCGGCTGATAATTGCAGGGATTTCGGCGTCACCTGCGCTATCCCCTCAGGTGCGGAAAGCAACAGCGCAGATTTCTTCAGCTCCGTCAGTGCCTCTTTCAGCAGGGCCCTCTGCGTTTGCAGGTCCGCCAGTTCTGCTTTCGCGGTTTCTGCCGCACTATTTAACGACTCCGCCAGACTCTGTGCTTGCTGTAACTGGCTCAGGGCAGCAGCCATCTCCAGCATCATTCCTTGAGCCGAATTTTGCGAGTCTGCAGTTATGAATACTCCTGCGCCACCCCGGATACTTACCCACTTATCCGTGCGCAGTTCCGCACCTTCCCCCCGCAGCGCCCTGGACGCATCCACATTGTGCCCCAGATTCAGCTGTGTCTTGCCGCCATACTCCGTGCTGAGCTTGATATGCTCCTCACCGCGCCTGTCCTCCATCCGTAGCTTGTTGTTCGTCGGCGTGCGGATCACGTTACGGGTGCAGTTCTTCTCCGTCACATGGTCAACATGCCGCGAATCGTGCAGCGCATGAGCGATATACGGGCGGTCGGGATCGCCTTCGTGGAAGGCTATTGCCACTTCCGTTCCCTGGATCAACGGGAAGTGAAAACCGTACACGTCGCCACCGTAGGGTTTGGCGAGACGTACCGGCATGCTCTCCTGGCCCAGCGACTTGTCGTCCCGGTCGGCGTCAAACTTCACCCGGTACAGCCCGGATGCATCCTGCCAGGCATAAATATCGTTGGCTTTTGCGCTGGTGACACGCGCCGTCATCGTCCCGGTCACCTTCGGGCGCGGCAGCGGTGCCGGACGCCAGCACACCGTTTCGCTGTACGGCACCGCCAGTAACGTCACCCGCAGGGCGGTTTTGCGGCTGGCAGTAAAACCCGTCCCGGTGATTAATACCGGGTTCTGTAGCAGTGCCGGTAAGGAAGGCGGCAGGCTGTCGGTGATAGTCAGCACCTGGGCGGGTGCCAGCGTCGCATCGGTACTGACGCCGGTTATCCGCGTCCGGTTCGCCAGAAAACGCTCGTGGTCCAGGCGGGCGTAAAAGTTAGCCGTTTCTGCCGTGGGGTCTATTTTTTCGCCGCGCTCCAGATGGCGCAACCGGTAGTGGTAGACATCACCATAGGTCACCCCTTCACCGTCTCCCCGGGTCATATCGACCGGTGCCGACTGCAGTATGCTCTGTGCGTCACGGTGGTTGTAATCTTTCGTGGTGACGCTGGCTTCCACCACGTTATGGGTAATATTCAGGCCCCACACCGAGTCAGCCCCGCTGTCGCTCATCCCGGACGGGCTGTTAACTGGCAGGGTTTTACCAAATATCAGCGCCCGCTGCGCATCGGCAAAATGCACCACCTCTGTCTGCGCGTCTTCCTGGAGGGTAAACCAGTAAAATATCCCCACCTCCGCCAGCAGACGCTGGATAAACGCCAGGTCGCTCTCCTGATACTGGTTTATCTGCTCGCGCTTCGGATAGCTCTGCTTGAGGGTAAATTCATATTCCCAGCCGTGCAGGTTATGCTCCTGTAACACCTGTTCCACCACCTCCAGCACCGATTTATTGACAAAGAAACGATGGCTGCGGAACTGTTTGTCCAGCAGGGAGAGGAAGGGTTCGAGGGTTAGCTGGTATGTCGACTGGTCCGCCGAGCTGCTGGTGCGCCGGAAGGCGGTCACCACGCCGTGGACGCGTTTGCACTCCGCCAGGCCCTGTAATATCCCGCCGCCCATTGTCAGCGTGGCGGGTTTACTCAGCAGTTGCGTGGCGTCGATATTTTTATCTATGCTGGTAAAAGTAATATTATAATAATAAAGCTCACTGAGTTTTTCTGCGCCACTGAACGTTTCCACATCCAGTAATGCGGTACAGGAAGGAATATCCAACTGGTAGCGATTAAATGTCGTGCTGGTAATATTTGAAAGGGTATCCATCAGACTCATATTTTTACTCCACAGTAATGACTACCAGAAAGCAATCAACAGGCGAATATGTTAACGATAGTCATCCCACTCGTCATAAACATATGTATATGCAAACCGGTACATCAGATATCCCACGAAGAATTCCACAACTGAAAATAAACCCCACAGATATTTATATTCATTTGTTGAGAAAAGAAAGAACCAACCAGTAAGTGCGATACCTGAAGTACCTAACCCCATGCCTGCGCCCCTGATGACACGGGATAGGATGATGAGCAGCGGTCGTTTAATTGTCATACATCACCAAAAAATATTTCCCCGATAACTTAGCGATAATCATCCCATTCATCATATATATAGCGCAGAGCAATTTTATATATAAAATAACCAATACAGACTCCTGCTAATGAGAGCACCCCAAAGAAAATCCTGTTCTCATTATGCGAAAAAAAGAAGTACCAGATTGAGGATGCAGTACCTAAAGAACCCATCGTCATCCCTATGGCGCTTATAAACCTTGAAATAACAATTAGTATTATTTTTTTAATCCTCATAAGCCACCAAAGAAATATTTACATATTTGATTAAATTCCTCATGATTCACATTACTTATCTCGCATGCCTTTTCGAATGGATTAACAATATCTTCAACGAGAAAGTAAAGTAGATCTAAATCCCCCATATCCCTTAGCTTATAGTACATTGAGGGATTCCTTCCCTCTAAATATCTGGATGTGTAAATTGCTCGGGATACTTCGGCTCCAATGGCGAGTAATAATCCTGCCATAGATCCGGAAAAAAATGCCTCTACTGCTCGAGAGGATATCGCCTTGCCCAAATTAAATCCCGTTAGTTGTGCAAAAACGACCTTCCCCGTAGCTGTTCCGGCCATGTTTTTAACAACAGAAATTTTTTCCATATTAACGCGTGATGTAAAATCATCCACAAACACACTGATAACTTTTTCAATTATTTCTCTGTTGAAAGTCGTTGCTTTAACTAACCGGGCCATCCTGAACTTATCATCACTGTTCATCCTTCTGTGTTCAGTATCCAGAAAATCATACCCCAGATAATAAGCACTGACAGGAAACGAGATAAAGCCTTTCGCCACTGCGCCCCAAAAACCGGATCCATCAATATGGATGGCCTCCAGCATATCTCTGGCAATCTCTTTCGCACTATCCATGTGTGATCTCCCGCTCATGATCGCAACCGATGCGCTCAAACTCCAGCACGATCCCGTCCACCTCATCCCAGCCCAGTGTAAGGTGCTGCGGCTTCTGCCCCGCCGCCATATGGGTTAACAGCTGCTGGCTCAGGACAGGAAGGATTTGCTGGTTCAGCAGGCTGTCGATATTGCGCGCCCCGGTGTCCGGCAGCAGGCAGGCGTCCGTCAGTGCGTCATACAGGCTCTCATCAATATGCGTGCTCAGGCCGTAATGACGATGCAGGCGTTTACTGACCTGCGCCAGCTTCATTTCCACGATGGTGCGCATCGCTGCCTGTGCCAGCGGCCGGTAAATCACCGTCTGGAAGCGCGCCAGCAGCGCGGGCTGGAAGTGGTCACGTAAAACCGGACGCAGCAGTTCGTGCAGGTCGCCATCGGTGGCGTCCGGCTGTTCATCCAGCATCTGCATGATAAGGTCGCTGCCGAGGTTGGAGGTCATCAGAATCACGGTGTTACGGAAGTCAATTTCCCGCCCCTCACCGTCGCGCATGAATCCGCGGTCGAAGACCTGATAGAACAGGTTCATCACGTCCCGGTGCGCCTTTTCCACTTCATCCAGCAGCACCACGCTGTACGGGCGCTTGCGCACGGCTTCGGTCAGGATGCCACCCTGGCCGTAGCCAACGTAGCCCGGCGGGGAACCCTTGAGCTGAGAGACGGTGTGCGGCTCCTGGTACTCGGAGAGGTTGATAGTGATGAGGGATTTTTCCCCGCCAAACAGTTCGTCCGCCAGCGCCAGGGCAGTTTCGGTCTTGCCGGTGCCGCTCGGCCCGGTCAGCAGGAACACGCCCTGCGGACCGTTCTCCGGCGCAAGGCCGGTTTTTGAGGCGCGCAGACGCTGCGCGATGGCGTTCAGCGCCGCGTCCTGGCCGACCACGCGTTTACCGAGGCTCTCTTCCAGGCTCAGCAGTTCAGTCTGTTCGTCCTTCATTAATGAGGAGAGCGGTACCCCGGTCCAGTCGGCGATAACGGTGGCGACGGTACGCGCGTCCACGTCCAGCCCCAGCAGCGGGTTATTTTGCTGCACGGTGGCAAGCTGGCTCTGCAGGTCAGTGATTTCCGCCTGGCGGGAGATATCGCTGCGACAGGCCAGCAGGGCTTCCGTCAGTTTCAGTTCCTGGTCGTACTGTGCCTCCAGGTCATCAAGTTGCAGAATGATGCGGACTTCGTCCTGTTCGATGGTCGCCAGACGCCCGCCGTGGGCGGTGTTACCTGTCGCGATATCCTGCAGCAGCGCCTGTTTTTCCATATCCAGTGCCGTGAGCCGGGTCTTCAGGCGGGTCAGCGCTTCCGGCACGGTGTCGAGACTCATGCGGATACGGGCGGAGGCGGTATCGAGTAAATCAACCGCCTTGTCCGGCAACTGGCGGCCGGTCAGGTAGCGACGCGACAGCGTGACCGCCGCCTTCACCGCCTCATCCGTAATGTGCACGCCGTGGTGTTCCGCATAGCGGGATTTCAGACCGCGCAGCATCAGGCAGGCCGTGTCGTCGTCCGGCTCGTCCACCTTCACCATCTGAAAGCGACGCTCCAGCGCGGCGTCACGCTCAAAGTACTGCTTGTATTCACTCCAGGTGGTGGCAGCGATGGTTCTGAGTTCGCCTCTTGCCAGCGCCGGTTTAAGCAGGTTGGCCGCATCCGCGCCCCCCGCCTGGTTGCCCGCGCCGATAATGGTGTGTGCCTCATCAATGAACAGCAGCACCGGCAACGGTGACTGTTGCACGGCTTCGATGATGTTTTTCAGGCGCTGCTCGAACTCCCCCTTCACGCCCGCACCGGCCTGAAGCAGGCCAAGGTCAAGGGTGCGCAGGATGACCGGTTTGAGGGATTCGGGTACGTTGCCTTTGGCAATACGCAGCGCCAGGCCTTCAACCAGTGCGGTTTTGCCCACGCCAGGTTCACCGACCAGGATGGGGTTGTTTTTACGACGACGGGAGAGAATATCCACCATCTGGCGGATTTCATTGTCACGGCCAAAGACCGGGTCGATTTTCCCCTCCCGGGCACGGGCGGTGACGTCGAGTGTGAATTTATCCAGGGCGTTCTGCAGCGCCGGGTTCAGTTCGCCTTCTTTCAGTTCTGCACCGACGGGACGGCCGACAAACGCCACCTCTCCGCCCTGCGACAGTTCTGCCTCCTGCTGCACTTCCGGACGCTCGTCCGACTGCGCATCCAGCAGCGGGCGCAGACGTTCAAGCTGGCTCTGCGCCAGGGTCAGCAGTGGCCAGAGACCATCGCAGCGCACCCGCGACGGTTTCTCCGCCAGGACCATCAGCAGGTGAATACTGCGTATCTGCTCTTCGCCCGCCAGCGACGCCCGCAGCCAGGCGTCCTGCATCAGTGACTGTACGGCCTCCGAGAGCTGCGGACGGCTGCGCACCGAACGGGGAAGCGCGTCCAGAAAGCCCAGCAGGTCCTGCCAAATCGCATCCATATCCCATTCGTAGCGCCGCGCCAGCACCGTCAGGTCACCTTCCCCCTGCTCCAGCAGTTTCAGCAGCCAGTGTTCAGGCAGGATTTCCGCATGGGCGCGGGTCTGGCAGAGCGATGCTGCGCCTTCCATGGCACGGGCACAGTAAGGGTTAAGACGGCGTAACAGGCTGGCTGGATTTTCCATGAGACTCTCTCTTTATCAGTTCCGGGCACGCTACCGCCCCTCGCTGTTTCCCGTGAAGGGGACCAAAGCGCATACGGTCGGGCTGGCAGTTTGTGGGTTTCTTTGCTCAACGCCCGCGCAGGCAGACGTTCAGCAAAGACGAAAAGCGGACAGAGAAACTCTGCCCGCACGGGACTTACGCGGTGGTACGTTCGTTCCAGGAATCGGAATGAATGATGTTGCCGTCCTTGTAGGTCCAGGTGATTTTTTCGTAGCGCAACTCAATCATTTCCAGGTGATTGTGCTTCTCGAACGCCGGGTCCTTGATGTCGTGCATCAGCGGATTGACCTTAACCAGCTTCACGTTCTCGAGCTTCGTGTTGAAGTACTCCACTTCCTGGCCCGCGTCGTTGATTTTGTACCACTTGAATTCCGCAGACTTCAGGGTCTGGCCGGTGGTCACCGCCTTGTACAGGTACGGGCTGGAAGAGTCGATTTCCTTGGTGAAAAGGAACGGCGTGTGAATACGCGTGCCGGTCAGCTTGCCGGTGTTGTTGTCGGTCGGGATGTACAGGTTGTGCTCCTGTGCCACCACCTCGATGCTGCCCTCGCGGTCCTTCACGTCCACGGAACCTTTGATGTCCGCGCCGCCGTCGTCCTTCAGCCACAGATAAACTGGTATTGCCATGTTAATTACTCCATTTCATTTTTTGAGACGTCATCATCCTGCGATGGCGCCAGTGTGTTGCCCGGTGCCTGGCAGGCGTTCGCCTGCGGCACCAGACTGATTTCGACGCGGCGATTAAGCGCCCGGCCATCCGCCGTGTCGTTGGTGGCGACAGGACGGCTCTCGCCGTAGCCCTGCACCGCAAAACAGCTCTCCGGCACATCGCCGGTGTCACGCATCCAGTCGCGCACGGACTCAGCACGTTTCAGGGAAAGCACCTGATTGGACTGTTCTTCCCCCGTGCTGTCGGTATGGCCCGCGACCACAATCAGCCAGCCGGGCTTCGCCTTAATGCCCACCAGTGAGTTCACCAGCAGCTTCGTCGAGCCGGGTTTCAGCTGCCATTTCCCGGTATCGAACAGCGACATGCTGTTGAGGCGGACAGTCTGCGGCCCCTGTACGATTTTCTTAATGACCGGACGAGGTGGCGCCGGTGGCGTCCAGCTATTGATGGCAGCTTCCACCGGCGGGATCAGACGCATGCCCTGGTACAGGCCAAGTCCGTAACGCAGTGGCTGGCCCCGGCGAAGCCAGTCGTCAAGCAGACGGCTGTCCGCCTGCAGACGCTGCTGCGCCTGTTGCTTCGGCTCAGGTGGCGTGCCGCTGAGACGGTGGTACACCACAAGGTGGTCGCCCACGCTGCGCACCAGCCGCTGGTTGTTGATAAAGGAAGCCAGCATCGCCAGCGCGAGGAAGGCAAAGCTGATACCGCCAGCCAGCCGCATATCCTGCATCCGGCGGCTGATGCCATGGCGGCGTGGCAGGTGCGGCAGCAATACCTCCGGTAGCGGCAGTAAATCCGCTGCAAAGACAGGTTGCGGGCAAAGCGTGGTGATACCGGCTATCTGCTGCTGCCAGAGGTTATCCGCAATGGCGGCGACCGGTATCAGACATATACCCGTCGCGCAAAGATTCAGCTGCGGAAGCTCACCCTGCCGGACGCTGAGTGGACGCGTGAGATGGTGTGCCGTCAGCGCCAGTATGCTCTCCAGCCACAGCGTGTCATGTAAGCGCGAAGCGCGGCTGCCGCTCTCCCGCTGCCAGTCCGTCACCGGCAGGGCGACATGACCGTTCTGCCGCACCCGCACACCTGGCAACCCCGGTGTGACGGTAAACCACTGCGCCTCTCCTTCATGGTGAAGTGCAGGCGGCGATACCCAGACCACACTCCATACCGGCGGCACACCGTTCAGCAAGCTCCGGCACTGCGCAATGCTGCGTCGCCAGCCGCGGAGCGTCTGTGCCAGCGCCTCTTCCGAGGTCTGCTGTTCCGGTATCAGCGCCAGCAACACCGAGACCTGCGACACCAGCGCCGGACGGACGGCGGCAAGATGCTGCGCCAGCAACAGCAGTTGTTCTGCGTTTTGCGCGTGCAGATACCAGCCCTGACGGGTTTCACGATAAGCGGTATCAGGGGAAAACAGGGCGGCCGTGTCGCCGCAGACCAGCACCACCGCACCCTGAAAATCTTCCGGCGGCAGGCTGTGCTCCGTTACCGGTATGCTGACAAACTGGCGACGCCGCCACCGGTGCCAGAGCGCCGCACTGCAGACCAGCAGAATACAGACGCTGAGCACAGAACGGCTGACGGTGGAAAGCGGCCAGAATCCCAGCACCAGCCACAGTGCAAGAACAGCAGCGAGTAGGGTCAGCACCGTACGGGAGAGTTCACGCATCCGTTATCCCTGCCCCGCAATCTGTGACACCTGCTGCGCCAGCGAGGACGAAAACATCAGCCACAACGCCGCCAGCACCACCACGCCCGCCGCCCAGCCCAGCCAGTACAGCCGGCGCCCTGAACGTAAGCGCGAGGCGCGAACCACCACGGGTGTCTCCTGGGTCAGCGCAAACGGCGGTACGCGCTCACTCAGCGCCTTCACCACATCCTCCCGCCGCTCATCATCCTGCGTGCGGTATTGACCGGTGAAGCCCAGTTGCAGGGCGCGGTACAGACAGGTCAGCACCGCCATATCCGGCGCAGGCTCGCGCAGGGCCGTGCGGATACGCTCCCACAGCTCTTCCCCGGCATTCAGGGTGCGGAAAAACCGCGCCTGCAGCGGGTCCTTGCGCCACTGGCGGTAGCCGTCGTCCTGTTTGTCCCGGTTCAGCACACTCTCATCCAGCAGGGCGCAGTACGCATACAGCATATGGTCGCAGGACGCGGTGCTGAACCCGGCTTCGGTCAGTGATTCACGCGCGTCGTTCACCCACCGGCAGGCCTGGCGGTATAGCGCTTCACCGTCCTTTATCTCCTGGCCGCTGCGCAACTGGCTGACCATCAGCCAGCCCGGATAAAAGGTTTTGTTTATCAGGTTAATGTCGGCATCGTTCATGAGCGCAGCACCGCAAACAGTTCAAGTTTCACCTCACCGAGCGAGCCCGGCGTATAGAAAGTGCAGTTGCCGGCGTCCAGCATGGCGCGCGCCGCGTCAGTGGACAAATCCAGCGCAAAATACTGGTTCTCCAGACGCAGCGGAATGGCCGCCGGGACATGGCTTAACGGCTTAATCACCATCCCGCTCAGGGCGATATTCACTACCTCAGACACGTTGTCATGGCTGCCCGCCTTGCACAGTTGTGGGAAGCGCGTCTGGAGTTCGTGGTTCTGCATGGCGGAGCGCACAGACAGATAGAAGTCCGCCCCTTCACGCAGCCGTGCGTCGTGCAGTTTCCCGCGCCAGATTTCCCGGTCTTCGCCCTGTATCAGTTCAATGGTGATCACGCGCGACGGCAGGCTGGCTTCCAGCAGTTTATCGAGCAGGGTAAACAACGGCGGGAACACCGTTTCCGGGGCGTCATGCCGGTACGGGGGAATGGCTTCCACATCATGTTCAAGCGAAAAGGTCAGCAGGCTACCGGCAAGGCGGGCCAGCTCGCGGTACAGCAGTTCCGGATGGCGCGACGGCGTCTGGTGCAGCTCCGTCAGTACCGGCTCCATGCTGTTCAGGGCGTTCAGCAGCCAGAACAGCGACACGTCCGCCACTGCGAAGTCCGCCATCCGTTCGTTGCTTTCACGACGCATCGCCATCAGGCGCTTACGCCGGGCCGCAAGGCGGTGCAGCAGGTCACTCAGTTCGCTGAGCAGTAACGGGCTGGCGGATAAAGAGAGCAGCGGCGGTATAAAACTCCCCTCCTGTATCCACTGCCCCTGCGCATTACGCGCCAGTCTCGCCACCGGACAGGTCAGCCAGGCGCTGTTCTCCTGGGTGGACAGACGCAGCGTCAGCGTATGGCGCAGTACCGCCAGCTCGCTGCGCTCATGTCCGGCCAGCTCCTGCACCGTCACCCGCTCAGACTGCCAGCGGCGCGGACGCGCACTGTCGTGCCCGTCATCCAGATTGCCGCCGTTCGCGCTGAGCAGTGGCAGACACAGCAGCACTTCCACGCTGTCCTGCGCCACCGAAGAGACATCACACACCGGTGGCAGGTTGTCGGCCAGCACCGTGTCAACCAGCGTCCCGTCAGCGAAACGGACAACCAGTTTCGTCGCGTTCAGGCGTGAGAGCGCAAGCGCGCCCTCGTCGAACTCCGCGCACAGCACACCCCACGGGTGCGCCAGCGCCATCCGGGCCACGGTGTCGGCCACATGTGCATCCCAGCGGGCCTGCTGCTGGAACTGTTGCGGGGCCAGAAAAGCCCCGTCTTCCCATAACGGACGATAGATTTTCATCCCTGCGACCGCCTTACGCTTTGGCTTTCGGCATCTGGCTAACCAGCGACAGATTCACGTCCATCCCTTCCACCTGGAAGTGCGGCACCGCATACAGCCTGACGCGGAAGAAGCCCGGGTTGTCCTCGATGTCTTCCACCACCACCTTCGCATCACGCAGCGGATGTGATGCCTGAAGTTCGTCGCCCGGATCGGTCATTTCGGTCACCAGCGTGCGCACCCAGGTGTTAAGTTCCAGTTCCAGCAAGCGGCGATCCTTGGTGGTACCAATGTTTTCACGCTGGATGAGCTTCAGGTAATGCGCGATACGCGACAGCAGGAAGATGTACGGCAGACGGGCGTTGATGCGGCTGTTGGCTGTCGCATCCGCCGTGTCGTACAGGGCCGGTTTCTGGGCGGAGTTCGCCGAGAAGAAACAGGCGTAATCGCGGTTTTTGTAATACGAGAGCGGGATAAAGCCGAGGTTCGCGAACTCGAACTCACGGGTTTCCGGGATCATCACCTCAGACGGAATTTTCACCTGGTTGCCAGTACCAAGATCGTACAGGTGGATAGGCAGATCTTTCACCGCCCCGCCCGCCTGCGGACCACGGATCTGCACGCACCAGCCGTTGTTGATGAAGCTCTTCACCATGTTGGACGCGAAGGCAAACGACGCGCTGGTCCACAGGTATTTCTCGTGATCCGGGCCTTTCACCTGCTCGACATAGTTGAAGCTGCGCACCGGCACGGTGTCCGGGCCATACGGCAGGCGGCCGAGCACGCGCGGCATCACCAGGCCGATATAGCGGGCGTCGTCGGTATCGCGGAAGGATTTCCACTTGATGTATTCGGCGCGGTCGAAATAGTTGCCGATATCTTTAATTGCCGCAACCTCTTCCATGGAGTCTTTCAGGAAGAATTTCGGCCCCACGGCACCGATAAACGGCATATGTGCAGCGGCGGAGACTTTAGAAATATTGCGCAGCAGCGCCACGTCCTGCGGGCTGGCATCGAACTCGTAGGACGAAATCACCGAGCCAATCGGCTCACCGCCAGGGGTATCATACTCGGCAGTGTAGGTGTGCCAGTAGAGGCCACTCTGAACCAGCTCCGGTGCATCTTCAAAGTCCTGGCGCAGATCGTCCTTGGAGACATCCAGAATCTCGGTTTTCACGTTCTGGCGATAGTCGGTGTTATCCACCAGTTGCTTCAGGCCACGCCACAGGGATTCCACCTTCTGGAACTCCGGATGGTGCATCACCGCATCCAGCTGGCGGCTGATCTGGAAATCCAGTTCGGCGATATGGTGGTCAATCAGGGTCTTGTCGAGTTTTTCCACGGGCTGGCCGGATTTACGGATGCAGTCCATAAACACCTGCATCGCCGCCGTCAGGCGCTCGCCCGCCGTGGCGTCCGCCATCGCGGCATCATCCAGAAACGCATTAATATCCCCCAGGCTGGATGCCGGGGTCAGGTTGATTTTGTCAAACAGGGAGGCGTAGACGCTCTCTTTTTCCAGTACGGTGGTCTGCCCCTGTGCGGAGCCATTTTCAGTATTAACAGACATCAGCATTCTCTCGTTTAATCCATTAAAAGACGCACCCGGGTTTTATTTCGGGGCCAGGGCACTCATTTCGTCGCGCAACTCCTGAGACAGCGCCGGATCTCTGAGAATTTTCTCAAGCTCTTTTCTGAAAGTAGCGTTATCAAGGAGATTGGATTTGAGGTCGCGTAATAAATTACGCATGGCCAGCATGGCGCGGAGTTGAGGGATCTGGCGGGCGACCTGTTCAGGTTCGAAATCTTTAATATCGGAGAAATTCAATTTCACGCTCTCTTCCGAACCATCATCGGCCATCGTATTCGGAACCGTCAGATTCACTTCCGGGTTAAATTCCGAAAGTACGCTGTTGAAGTTATTTTTATTGACGTTGATTTTCTCTCTTTCAGATAATGGACGGTCTTCTTTTCCATTACTGAAATCACCGACGGTGAGTAGCTTAAGCGGTAATTCAACTTTCTTCTGCGCGCCACCTGTGTGTAATGCAAGCTTTAAATTAATGCGTGCCTTGGGCACCTCGTTCTGGAACGTATCGGCCATAGTGATCCCTTTCCTTTTAAGGAATGATTGTTAAGTGAACGACATTTCTTTACAAAAGCATGTTAGTACAAAATGCTACTCATGATCAACAATTTAGATCAAGAGTCCATTATTGGACTATTCTTAAGAATTTTAGACCAAATATGAGTAATGAGCGAGACGACACCCTAACTAACAACAAAAAGCGATAACTATTTTTGACATAAATAAAAATTAAATACCTATCGCTAATGAAAATAGTAACTTAAGACCTGAATGCATTCATCTTATTGATATATTAATACGTGAAAGCAGGGATATCAGCCTGAAAAATTAATGTACTGGGCTATTGCCTTCTTTTGTTGGTGGGTTACCTGCACTATTTTTCCTCAAACCAACAACCAGCGTCAGTTCATTTATATCTATATTCATTAGATTACTGCCTTTGTGTTCCATCAATATCGACATCGAAAAAGCTAACGCTAGCATGTATTCATCTTCGGTTAGCCCAGCATCTTCAGCGATTTTTTCTATTTTACTGACTATTCCCTCAACAACATGCGTTCTCATTTTCTATACCTTGAATATTTTTTTAATTTATTGGAAGTAAGTTCGTAATCCCTGTAAAGGGTACCGTAACAAAGAGACCAGCCATCTATCAAGCTATTCAACACTAACGACACTGATTTTTAGAATTTATTCATGGGAGTTATTTTTATGTCGTGATAAATTTTCGTCATATATATTATTGTGCAATCATGAAATTGATTCTGTAATCGTACTGAAATGTCACTGAGCCTGCAGGCGTTACCAGAACATACAGGCCATCGTGGTCTGTTATTCTCTCTGGCTTTCAGAGGTTTAAGCCTGGTGTTAGTCGTTCAGACAAACTGTAGCGGGAGGTATTCAGAAGGAGTAACTGGCGCTGTAAGCCGCGCCAGTTCTGGGTTTAGCGATGGTTGCAGGCATTAGCGGGAGGCCAGTACCCGTCAGTGCTTCTCAATATACATCGTCCGGCTATACGCCACGTCTTCCGGGTTATTAATAGGATAACCTTTCACCCAGGGCTTAATCAGGCGACCGTTGGTGTACTGGTAAATTGGCGCGATAGGTGCTTTCTCCATGAGGATTTTCTCCGCCATGTTGTAGTCCGTATTACGCGCTTTTGCCGTGCTTTCCAGCGTCGCCTGGTGGATGATCTTATCGTAAGCCGGGTCGTTGAAACGCGAGATATTGCCGCTGTGGGTGGAAGTCAGCAGGGACAGGAAAGTAGAGGGCTCGTTGTAATCCCCCACCCATGACGCGCGGATTACATCAAAATTGCCGGTATTGCGGCTGTCGATATAGGTTTTCCACTCCTGGTTTTGCAGTTTGACATCCACACCGAGATTTTTCTTCCACATGGACGCCACCGCAATCGCAATTTTCTGGTGGTTTTCCGAGGTGTTGTACAGCAGGGTCAACTTCAGCGGACGCTGAGGACCGTAGCCTGCGGCCTGCAGTAAGGTTTTTGCCTGCGCATTCAGCTCCTGCTGAGACATCTGTTCGAACGGTGAAGGATCAGGCGTGAAGCCCGCCGTCACGTCAGGGGTGAAATGCCAGGCCGGCTTCTCGCCTGTACCTAAAACCTTTTCCGCCATAATACGGCGATCGATGGTCATACTCAGCGCAAGACGGACCCGTGAATCGGCAGTCGGGCCCTTTTGCGTGTTAAACGCATAGTAGTAAGTGCCGAGCTGAGGCGGCGTATAGACCTGTCCCGGGATCTCCTTCAGGAGCTTCTGATACATGTTTTTCGGGAACGATTCGGTAATATCAATATCCCCTGCCAGATAGCGTTTCGTGGCGGACGATTCCTGATTAATCGGAATGAAGGTCACTTTTTGCAGGACGGTTTTCGCATTGTCCCAGTAATGAGTATTCGGCACGACAACCAATTTTTCATTCACCACGCGGTCATTCAGAACGTATGCCCCATTACCGACCAACGCTCCCGGACGCGTCCACTCTTTACCGCTTTCGACGTTCGCTTTTTGCACCGGATAGAAGGCAAAGTTTGCCGTCAGGTTGCTAAACCACGGCAACGGTTTGTCGAGCTGGACGCGTAACGTCCTGGCATCCACAGCCGTCACGCCCAAAGTATCAGGCGTCGCTTTACCGTCAATGATGGCCTGCGCGTTGTTGATACCCGCCAGCGCCGCAAACCAGGCAAACGGAGAGGTCGTTTTCGGGTCAACCAGACGCTGCCAGCTGTAGACAAAATCCTGCGCCGTCACCGGCGTACCGTCAGACCATTTCGCGTTATCGCGCAGGGTGAACGTCCAGATACGGTTATCGTTGCTCTGCCAGCGCGTCGCCACGCCCGGGGTCAGCTCCCCTTTCTCGTTCTGATTCACCAGCCCTTCGAAAAGGTCGCGAATCACCTGAATCTCCGGTAGCCCCACCGCTTTCGCCGGGTCGAGCGAAGCCGGTTCGTCTTTAATATGTCTGACCAGCTCCTGTTTTTGCGCCAGTACCGTGCCCTGTGGCACATCAGCAGCGTACGAGAGTGTAGAGAGTCCGCACAGGCACAGTGCGGCGAAAAGACGCGAAACAGGATGCTTCATAAGATCCCCTTTAATGAATTCAGGTAACAAGCAGATGCGTAATTATTTGTTTCGACAAATAGAATTGCAAATAACTTACTCCTGAATAGTGATTTAAGGCAATTCTCAGCCGTTATGGAAACTATTTGATTAACCGCGGGTTTTGCACAACACTGCCAGTAGAGACTTCTTTATCAGGATTTCGTATGGCAACCACCCGACCACGAGCGGAACGCGGCGCCTTTCCGCCGGGCGCTGAGCAATATGGCCGCTCTTTTTTAGGCGCATCGCTGATCTGGTTCCCGGCACCGGATGCCGATCGCGAAAGCGGTTTGATCATGGCCGGCACGCACGGGGATGAGAACTCGTCCGTCGTCACGCTCTCGTGCGCGCTGCGCACGCTCACCCCTGCACTGCGACGTCATCACGTAATTCTTGCCGTGAATCCGGACGGCTGTCAGCTTGGATTACGGGCTAATGCGAGAGGAGTCGACCTGAACCGTAATTTTCCGGCAGCAAACTGGCGCGCCGGGGAAACGGTATATCGCTGGAACAGCTCCGCCGAGGAGCGGGACGTGGTCCTGCTGACGGGAGACAAACCCGGCTCGGAGCCGGAAACGCAGGCGCTGTGCCAGCTTATCCATAAGATCCACCCTGCATGGGTTGTCTCCTTCCACGATCCGCTGGCCTGTATTGAAGATCCGCGCCATTCCGACCTGGGCGCCTGGCTGGCACAGGCGTTTGCCCTGCCGCTCGTCACCAGCGTGGGCTATGAAACACCCGGTTCATTCGGCAGCTGGTGCGCCGATTTGAGCTTGCCCTGCATCACCGCTGAATTCCCGCCGATCTCCTCCGACGAAGCCAGCGAAAAATACCTAAAAGCCATGATGGAGCTTCTGCGCTGGCAGCCTCAGAGATGAAGCACGCCGCTGGTGAAATCGAGCGCCGGTGAAACGTCAACCGCCAGCCACGTCGGACCATCCAGATCGGCAAAGCGTACCTGATTGACCAGCGGCAACGCCGCGCCGATCGCCCGGGACGTGCAGAGCATACATCCCAGCATCAGTGAAAACCCCTGTGCCTGAGCTTCCGCCGCCAGGGCCAGCGCTTCTGTCAGCCCACCGGTCTTGTCGAGCTTAATGTTGACCATGTCATAGCTGCCCTTAAGCTCGCTCAAATTCGCGCGGGTATGGCAACTTTCATCCGCGCAGACGGGCAGCGGGTGGATAAAATTCTTCAGCGACGCATCGTCCTTCGCCGGCAGAGGCTGCTCCAGCATGGCCACGCCGAGGTCAGCCAGCAGCTGACACCGCGCGGCAAGCCCCTCGGGATGCCACGACTCGTTGGCGTCAACAATCAGCGTGGCTGAGGGAACCGCCGAGCGAATGGCGACCATCCGCTCGCTGATCAGGCGATCGTCGAGCTTCACTTTTAACAGCGTGGCCCCGGCGTCATACAGCGCTTTTGCGCTGGCTGCCATCTGCTCCGGTTCGCCAATCACGACCGTTTGCGCGGTCACGACCGATTGCGGCAGCGCCACGCTCAGCAATGACGTCAGCGATTTTTGCTGCTTAGCGGCCTCAAGGTACCAGAGCGCGCAGTCGATAGCGTTGCGCGCCGCGCCGGCGGGTAAACGCTGCTGTAGCGCCTCGCGCGTCAGCCCTTTTTGCAGGTCTGGTACCAGGGTCATGATCTGCGCCATCACTGATGCAAGACTTTCCCCATAGCGCGGGTAAGGCGTACATTCCCCGACGCCTTTAAAACCCTCTTCTTCGATTTCAACCACGACCACGCTGGCTTCACTTCGACTGCCGCGGGAGATCACAAACGGGGTATGCAATGGCCAGGCTTCTTCGTAGACCTTAACGCTTCTCATCACTGACTCCTTGCGGCCCGGAAAGGCGAAAAATTTGGTTTGCCGTGTTATCCGCTGATGGCATACACTAGCCCCGACGTTAACTATATGTAAACAGGAAGATATCTATGTCACAACTCGTTCATTTCCAGGGCAACCCGGTTGCTGTTGCAGGTTCCATTCCGCAGGCTGGCAGCAAAGCGCAGGCTTTTACTCTGGTGGCTAAAGATCTGTCTGACGTCACACTGGCTCAGTTTGCGGGTAAACGCAAAGTGCTGAACATTTTCCCAAGCATTGATACCGGCGTTTGTGCCGCATCCGTGCGTAAATTCAACCAGCTGGCGACTGAAATGGACAACACCGTTGTGCTGTGCATTTCCGCTGACCTGCCGTTTGCCCAGTCCCGTTTCTGCGGTGCTGAAGGCCTGAGCAACGTCATTACCCTCTCCACCCTGCGCAGCGCGGATTTCCTCGAGAAATACGGCGTCAGCATCGCGGAAGGCCCTCTGAAAGGTCTGGCAGCTCGTGCCGTACTGGTTCTTGATGAAAACGACACTGTCGTCTTCAGCGAACTGGTTAACGAAATCACCACCGAGCCGGACTACGCTGCTGCGCTGGACGTGCTGAAAGCATAATAAGTACTGAGCATTCTATACAATTAATTATCAACCTCGCCACGGCGGGGTTTTTTTATTATCGTTAAGCTGAATCGTTAAAGCACAAATAATCGAAATTCACATTAATCGTGCAACAATAACTCATACATCCAACATTAACGTGATCCTCAACACACTGTTATCGTTAAAATTGCCTGTTTTTTCCTCCAGTGAAGCTCATCACATTTCCCTTTCTGTCTAAACATTAGATTTACTTACGAAAGAAAATAATCGTTTCAGCAAAAAGGATAAAATATGAAAATCAAACTCGCTTTTACGCTCCTTGCGGTACTGATTTCTGGCCATGCAGCGGCTAAAACCTGGGTGCTGACAAGCGCTGAAAGCAGCGTGGAAAAAGGAAACTGGAAGATTTCCAGCAATGAGCTGAACGTTAAAGATCAAACGTTCAGCATTGAGCAAAAAGTCTTACACGGCGGTAAACAGGAAGGCAGTAAAATCATCGTTATTAGCAGTAAAGACGGCCTGACCATTACACTGAGCCCGACGCGCGGGATGAACCTTCTGCACGTTGAAGGGTTTGGCACCAGGCTGGGGTGGAATTCGCCCGTCAAAGAGGTTGTGAACCCGGCTTATATCAATCTGGAAAGCCGAAACGGCCTCGGCTGGCTGGATGGTTTCAACGAGATGATGGTGCGCTGTGGCTATGAGTGGACAGGACACCCGGTCACCGCTGACGGACAGATTTATACCCTTCACGGCAAGGCCGGTAATACCCCTGTATCGCAGGTTGAGGTCGAGGTTGCGGATGCCGCCCCGCATGAAATCCGCGTTCGGGGTTTGATTAAAGAGAGCACGTTTAAAAAAGCGGATCTGCAAACCATGACCGAGCTGCGTTACGTTCCCGGAACCAACCAGTTCAGCCTGCACGACGTGCTGACAAACCATGCAGATTATCCTCATGATTACCAGATCATCTATCACAGCAACTTCGGGACGCCGATCCTCGAAGAAGGCGCACGTTTCCTTGCGCCGGCGGAGAGCGTGAGCCCGTTCAATGACTACGCCAAAGCGGGCGTTAACGACTGGCAAACCTATGCCGGGCCGACAAAAGGCTTTGATGAGATGGTCTTTAACATCAAACCGCTTGCGGACAATAAGCATGAAACGCTCGCGGCAGTGGTCAATAAAGCCGGCGATAAAGGCGCGTCAATCCAGTTTGATACCCGTCAGCTGCCCGTTCTGACCTTATGGAAAAATACCGACACGCTGAAGCAGGGATATGTCACGGGCATTGAGCCGGGTACCAGCTATGCCTATCCCGTCACCATTGAACGCGAGCAGAA
Organism: Enterobacter genomosp. O; assembly: GCF_001022965.1. Classification (GTDB taxonomy): domain Bacteria; phylum Pseudomonadota; class Gammaproteobacteria; order Enterobacterales; family Enterobacteriaceae; genus Enterobacter; species Enterobacter cloacae_L. The sequence continues at coordinate 149,213 of NZ_LECZ01000027.1, read as the reverse complement.
GCGCGTTAAGCAGCTGCAGCCTGGCGCCAGCGCGCAGTTTGACCTGACCTATACCCTGCTTCACAGCCCGCAGCAGGTAAAAGACGTCGAAAGCCGGATTGCGTCGATTCAGGGAGAGACAAAAACAGAAATCGTGACCACGCCTCTGGCGAAGGAATAAGCGTTAAGTAAAAAAGCCTCTTTACAGAGGCTTTTTGTTATTCATCACCCTTCTTGTGATTCAAACCGTACTCGCGGAGCTTATTCGCAATCGCGGTGTGCGAGACGCCAAGACGTTTTGCCAGCTTGCGGGTGCTGGGATAGCTGCGATACAGCTGCGTCAGCACCGAACGCTCGAAACGGCTGGTGATGTCGTCCAGTGAACCTTCCATCGCCTCTTCGCCTACCGATACCGTTCCGGCGTCGTAATCAGGCAACAGAATATCCTGCGGACGCAGCTCATAGCCTTCGAGCTGGGTCAGCGCACGATAGACGGCGTTCTTAAGCTGACGAATGTTGCCCGGCCAGCCGTAGCGCATTAGCACCGTTCCGAGATCGGCAGAAAGCTTCGGACGCGGAACCCCCTGCTCGTCGGCAAAGCGGGCCACAAACAGCTCCGTTAACGGCATGATGTCCTGCGGACAATCGCGCAGCGGAGGAATATTCAGCGTCAGGACGTTGAGGCGGTAATAGAGATCCTCGCGGAAGATCCCCTTTTGCACCAGTTCGACCAGGTTTTTCTGGGTGGCGCAAATGACGCGCACGTCCACATGCACTTCGTGATCCTCACCGACGCGGCGGAACGTTCCGTCGTTCAGGAAACGCAGCAGCTTAGCCTGCATACGTGGCGACATTTCGCCGATCTCGTCCAGCAACACCGAGCCACCGTTCGCCTGCTCGAAGAAGCCTTTTTTGCCTTCCGGAGCATGACCAAACAGCTCGCTTTCGACGGCATCTTCCGGGATAGAGGCGCAGTTCAGCGCCAGATACGGTTTTGCCGCACGCGGGCTCGCCAGGTGCACGGCGTGCGCCAGCAGGTCTTTCCCGGTGCCGGTATCGCCGGTAATCAGCAGCGGCGCGGTCAGGCTTGCGAGCTTGCGCGCCTGGTCAACGACATGGCGCATTTTCGGGCTGACGGCAATTATCTGGCTAAAGGCGCCCACATCCTGGCTGGAAATGTTCTGCAGCTGACGGCCCATGCGTAACGTCGACCGCAGCATGATCACCGCCCCGGTCAACACGCGGGTATTCCCTTCCCCTTTCAGATACACCGGCGTGATTTCCATCAGGAAATTCTGCCCGTTAATCACTACATGCTCGCTATGGGTATTCTGCGGATTGCTGTCCAGCCAGCGCTGGAAGTTGAAACCCGGGATCAGCTGCGCGGCGTTGTGGTTGCTGAGCTTATCCTGGCTCTGTGCGAAAAGCTGGCAGCTCGCGTGGTTGACGCGCTCCACTTTACTTTTTAAATCCAGGGAGAGGAACGGCTCCGGCATGGCTTCCAGCAGCGCGCTCAGCGCCAGGTGCTCACGCTCAGACGGCATCCAGGGAATGGTGCGTACATCCGTAACGCCAGCGATACGGCGGATTTCCGCCATCAGGCTACTGAATGTATTAAATTCAATTTCGGCAAAATTGAGGTAAATTCGCCCGACAGGATCGATCTCAATGCCACGTAAATCAATGCTACGCAAAACAAGAAGATCGAGTAATTCGCGGGTCAGACCGAGACGGTCCTCACAGAAGACTTCAAGACGCATGGGAAATTCACCGTTTTAAGCCAATAACAGTAAAATGATATGTCAGAACACGGTGATCCGGAAGATGGCTGTCAAGAAATATTGACAGCCAGCACGATTAGTGAACAAAACCTCACGGGGCAGGTTTTTTATTGAGCGTTTCTTTGAGCTGGCCGATCAGTTCACGCCTGAAATCCCCCAGCCGGGGCTTATCGCCATCGATCCAGGGCAGCGGACGGCAGACTTCCATCGCTTTAATCCCCAGACGTGCGGTCAATAATCCGGCGCCGATACCCTGGGCGGCACGGGCAGAAAGACGCGCCGCAAGATCCTGCGACATCCAGTCCATTCCCACTTCGCGCACCAGTTCACTCGCACCGGCAAACGCGATATTGAGCAGAACCAGTTTAAACAGTCTGAGTCGGCTGTAGTAACCCAGCTCTATGCCGTAAAGGTTAGCGATACGGTTGATCAGGCGCAGGTTACGCCAGGCGATAAAGGCCATATCGACCAGCGCCAGCGGGCTGACGGCGATCATCAGCGTCGATTCCGCCGCAGAACGACCGATCTCGCGTCGCGCCTGAGCATCCAGCACCGGCTGAACCATATGTGAATAGAGCGTCACCACTTCCCGATCGTTCTGGGTTTCATGGATGGCGGCATACCAGCGCTGAAGCGCCGGGTGCGACTGATCGATTCCGGCCTGGCTGGCCAGCTTTTCACAGAACGCACGGCCTTTGCCGGTGCCGTGGCTGTGGAGCAGATCCCGGGCGACGTCACGCTCATGCGCGCGCTGTCGCAGACGCCAGAGCCGACGCCACTCGGTGGCAACCGACCCGACTCCCGCCCCCACAATCAGCGCACCCGCGGCACACCCGCCCAGCGCGACCCAGTCCTGGGTTTGCCAGGCATTCATGGTCCACTGTACGCCCTGCCCAATCACGCTTGCGCCAAACAGCGCCAGACCCGCGGTCACCATTTTACGCCACAGGCTACGTTTCGGACGCAACGCAGCTTCCACGGCCGCCTCCGCGGGACCTTCCTCAACGTCAGGCTCCTCCGTCAGCGCCGGGGCAAAGTTATCAGCCTGCGTGCCGCTGAACGTCTGTGCCGTTTTAAACGCCTCCTGCTGCTCTTGCTCAAGCGTTCCGGTAAAGTCTATGCGTGGTTTTAACGGTTCCGTCATCGCAATTTATCTCCAATCAAAAACTCCAGCGCCGCATCCAGACGGATGTGCGGTAACGGCCGGTCGACGCTCATGACCTGCGGGCGGAAGGCTTCAAACTGGAAGCCCTGGCTCTGCCAGAAGGCCGGGCCCGGCAGCCGCGCGGGCACTTCGCCCGGATATACGGTAAGCGGTGCGCCGTCGCTGAGTCGATTTCCGCGTAATGCGGGTATTTTCTCGCCGTTGAGGTCAATCAGGCCGCTTTGCGTCGCCTGCACGGACGCGAGCCCCAGGCAATCCATGCTGATCCCTTCGAAGGCGGCGTTTTGCCAGGCGTCCTGCACCAGCTGCTGCAGCAGCGACACCATATTGGCATGCTGGTCGACCGTAACGTGATCGGCTTTGGTGGCCGCAAAGAGCAGTTTGTCAATCACCGGTGAGAACAGACGACGGAACAGCGTCCGCTGCCCGTAGTGAAAACTTTGCATCAGCTGCGTCAGCGCGAGGCGCATGTCGTTGAATGCCTGCGGCCCACTGTTAAGCGGCTGCAGGCAATCCACCAGCACAATCTGGCGGTCAAAACGCAGAAAGTGGTTTTTATAGAATCCCTTGACCACTTTCTCACAGTAGTAATTGTAACGCTCGCGCAGCATTCCGGCGTTGGTGTGCCTGTCGGCCTGCGCCAGCTTTGACTCGCCAGCCCCGTCCACATCCGGCCACGGGAAGAACTGAAGCGCCGGCGCACCCGCTAAATCACCCGGAAGAACAAAACGCCCCGGCTGAATGAAGTGCAGACCTTCCTGCTTACATTGATGCAAATACGCCGTCCAGGCTTCGGCAATGGCCGCCAGGCGGTTTTCATCAGCCGGGGCAAGCGGGTCTAAGCCTTCGCACAGCTGCCGCCATTTGGCCGACCACTCGGCGCGCTGCCCCTGCAATAACCCGGTCATCTGCCGGGACCAGCTAAGGTAGTCCTGCGCCAGCATTGGCAGGTCGAGTAGCCATTCGCCGGGGTAATCGACGATTTCAAGGTACAGGGTGGAGGTATCCTTGAAGTGGCGCATCAGGGATTCATTCGAGCGGAAACGCAGCGCAAGGCGAATTTCACTGACCCCTCGCGTCGGCGTCGGCCACGTGGGCGGATCGCCATAAAGCTGCGCCAGCCCTTCGTCATAGGTAAAACGTGGAATGCCAAAATCGCGCTGGGGAACGCGCTTAACGCCCAGCAGACGCTCTTCCCGCACCGCGCCCAGCAGCGGCAGGCGCGCACCGGCGTGCAGGTTCAGTAGCTGGTTCACCATCGCGGTGATAAACGCCGTCTTACCGCTGCGGCTCAGCCCTGTTACCGCCAGACGCAGATGACGGTCAACGCCGCGGTTCATCAGTGAATTGAGTTCGTTTTTAAGTCGCTTCATCGCCGTCCTTCGTTGCCCGGAAGCCTTGAATGCATTGCTTCAGAATACAATAAATGGGGGCAGATCGTTGATTATCAATTCTTATTTATTGCTATTGCCGTTTTCTCTCCAGTAAGATGAACGGCATTGCTGTCAGTCCGGAGTGAGTAAGGTGTATGTCACCCACCATTTATGATATCGCACGGGTTGCGGGCGTATCGAAATCAACCGTTTCCCGCGTTCTGAATAAACAAACCAATATTTCTCCCGAGGCGCGTGAAAAAGTGCTAAAGGCGATTGACGAATTAAATTATCAACCCAACAAACTGGCCCGCGCCCTGACCTCTTCGGGTTTCGACGCCATTATGGTTATTTCGACCCGTTCAACCAAAACCACCGCCGGTAACCCTTTTTTCTCCGATGTCCTTCATGCCATTACGGCAAAAGCGGAACAGGAAGGTTTTGATGTTATTTTGCAAACGTCAAAAAGCAGTGAAGACGATCTGCTAAAATGTGTAAGTAAAATAAAACAGAAGATGATCAAAGGGATCATTATGCTAAGTTCACCGGCAAATGAATCCTTTTTCACCACGCTGGATCCCTATGGCGTACCGGTAGTAGTCATCGGTAAAGTGGAAGGTGATTATCAGAATATATATTCCGTCGATACGGATAATTTTCATGACAGCGCAACGCTGACGGAAACCTTTATTAAAAATGGTCGCCATAAAATTGCCTGTCTGCATGCGCCACTTGATTATCATGTTTCGATTGATCGTCTTGCAGGCTATAAAGCCAGCCTGGAAAAGCATAACATTGCTCTTACCCCGGGCTGGATAATGGATGGAGGATATACCCATGAGAGCGCGCTTGCGGCAGCGCTTGAATTATTATCCTCACCCACTCCGCCTGATGCGGTATTTGCTACCGACAGCATGAAGTTACTCAGCCTCTATCGCGCGGCGGATGAGTTAAATCTGATGATCCCAGAGCAGGTGGTGATAGCCGGATACAGTGACCCGATGCTGTCTCTCATTTTAACGCCAGCGCCGGGCGGCTTTGATATTCCCACCCGTAAGCTGGGAGAAGAGAGTTGCGATCTTCTCTTCCGGCGTATTGCCGGCCATCCCGCCCCGCAAAAAGTGCTTGTTGATACCCATTTTTTGTTGGCGGCCTCACTTCGCTAATACCAGGGGCTTACTGCCCCTGGTGCGCCGTTGGTCAGAACGCGTAGTTTACGCCCACACCCGCATAGTGGAAGCGGTCGCTTTCGCCTTCATCATGGTTTTCCCACTCGTAGGCATATTCCAGCGTCATGGATAAACCATTATTGAAATCATAGGCGTAGAGGAGGCCGAGCCGGTTGAAATCATGTCCTTCACGCTCGGGATCGTCCTGCCAGTCCCAGTTAGACCAGCGGTCAAGCCCCAGGCGGGTATAAGGCGTGAGCGTGGTCTGGCCTAACGAAATGGGCAGATACGCACGAATTTCCTGCGTCGAAAATTCGCCGTTATTACGAGAGCTGTCCATATTAAAACCACGTTCTAAATAGTAATTCACTTTTGCCGAAAAGGTTTCGTTAATGGTCCAGGTGAAGCCCGTTTCGGTTTCGACGCGGCTGTCAGCATAGCCGGTTTTCTCCAGATCGTTGGCGAACTGATACATGGCAAACCAGCCGCCAAAACGCCAGTCGTCGGTTAATTTAATATCCCAGTCAGGCTGAACCTTATAGCGCTGCATATTTGCGCTGCCGTCCTTCGCGCCGTGTTCATCTTTGAAATGATAACCGTAATTACGGAAACCGCCGGTCAGGCCGAGTGTAAAATCTTCGGTGCCGATAAAGCGATAGCGTAATTCAAATTCAGGGCGATCAAAATAGGTGCCGCGGGTCATACTGCTGTAATCAACCGGTCCTTCCTGATACATTGCCAGCGAAAGCGTCCACGCATCCCAGGTTGCATTAAACCACACGGAAGGTTCATATAATCCATCTTTATCGTCGCCCTGACCTTCGACGTTTTCAATTTCATACATTGCACCAATATTAAATTCCCACTGCTTGGCTGTTTCTGATGCTTGTACGTAGCTAACCCCTGCGCACAGAACGAGCGCAGCACTTTTTAGTAGAGTACTCATTAAATATTCCCTTTATAAGTAACAAACAAAAAAACCGGAAATTTTCATTTCCGGCGAACACCTTTCTTATCTAATAGCCGCTTCGGTTTCAGCGTCGAAGAAATGGCACTTATTCATATCGAACTGAATGCCGATATTATCCCCTGCGGCATAGTCATTCGCGGCTCCAGCGCGAACAACCAGCTCATGTCCGCCAACGGCGGCATAGAGCATAAACTCCGCGCCCGTCAATTCGGCTACGCTGACTTTCGCAGCAATGTCGTCATCACGGTTCTGAAGCGTCAAAATATCTTCCGGGCGGATCCCAAAGACCACGGCTTTACGCTGATATCCCGCGTTATTGAGCGCCGCGAGCGTCTCTTCCGGGATCGCCAGGCGCAGCGTTTCCGTCACGAAATAACGATCGTCCAGCGCACCGCGAATAAAGTTCATGGCAGGTGAGCCGATGAAGCCTGCAACAAACATATTCGCCGGTTCGTTATAAACCTGCTTCGGTGCCCCCACCTGCTGAATAATGCCATCCTTCAGAATAACGATGCGGGTGGCCATCGTCATCGCTTCCGTCTGATCGTGGGTCACGTAAATCATCGTGGTATTGAGCTTCTGATGCAGCTTGCTGATTTCAGCCCGCATCTGCACGCGAAGCTTGGCATCAAGGTTGGATAACGGCTCATCCATCAGGAAGACGCCCGCTTCGCGCACGATTGCCCGGCCTAACGCCACGCGCTGACGCTGGCCGCCCGACAACGCACCCGGCTTTCGCTTAAGGTATTCCCGTAAACCGAGGATCTGGGCCGCCCAGTTAACGCGCTCCTCAATCACCGCGGGCGCCATTTTTTGCATTTTCAGGCCAAACGCCATGTTGTCGTAGACAGTCATGTGCGGATAAAGCGCATAGTTCTGGAATACCATGGCAATGTCGCGAGACTTGGCTGGCACGTCGTTCATGCAAACGCCGTCAATGACCAGTTCACCGGCGGAGATCTCTTCCAGCCCCGCAATCATGCGCAGCGTCGTTGATTTGCCGCAGCCTGACGGACCGACGAAAACGATGAACTCTTTGTCCTCAATGTCGAGATTGAAATCCTTAACCACGTGGACCTGGTTATCATATATTTTCTGAATATGTTTCAGTGACAGTTGGGCCATTGTTAATTCCTTATCAATACGTCCGGGATGCCCAGAAATCGGTCAGGCATTTCCAGGTCAGTTCCCGCGTTGAATGAAGCTGTAGTCCCGCATGGGTCAGGCCAGAGCCAATCCCAACCGATAGCATTCCCGCGGCGTTGATCGCCTCAACGCCGGCGGGGGCATCTTCAACACCCATGGCCGCTTCAGGCCGCACATTCAGACCTGCGCAGGCTGCGAGGAAGATCTCCGGGTCTGGTTTCGAACAGACAATGAGTGAGGCATCGGCGCAAAAATCAAAGGCTTTCTGAATACCCAGCGCGTGCAATATGCCGGGCGCATTCAGGGAAACGGAGGCGAGCCCGATTTTGACCTTCGCCGCACGTATTTCCGCCAGTACGTCGCGGATACCGGGAAGCAGAGAGTCCTGCGTCAACGACGCCAGAGACTGGACATAAAGCGCATTTTTTTTACTCGCCAGCGCCAGGCACTGTTTGTCGCTAAACGCCCCCTCTTTTCCACCCTGTCGCAGGATCCGTTGTAAAGATTCCATGCGGCTAATTCCCTTCAGTTCCTCGTTGAAGGCCTCATCGATGGAAATGCCAATCTCCTGCGCTACGGCACGCCAGGCAAGAAAGTGCAGATGCGCGGTATCGGTGATAACGCCATCAAGATCGAATACAACGGCTTCAGGCTTCATGGCTGGCCTCCGTGGTAGCGGTCCCATTAAAAGATGCAAGAAATTCCCTACGAGTCAGTGCCTGCCGCGCCGATATGCACACCGTTTTCCCCCACAGGGTTAACGTGACGGGCGCGGTGGTATCGATGGTTAAAACGTCATTTTCAAACGTGAAGTGCAGCCGTGCGTTCCGCCAGCGCAACGGAAAAGCGAGTCTTCGCCAGTGAGCGGGGAGTTTCGGCGCAAGATGCAACTCCCCTTCCATAATCTGCATACCGGCAAATCCCTGAATTACGCCGGACCAGATCGCGCCGGTGGCTGCGGCATGAATACCGTCATCACTGCTGTGCGGATCGTCCCCAAGATCGATAGCGACACCATCACGCCAGAAGGCATAGGCTCCTTCGGTATCACCACAGCGGGCAGTCACAATGCCGTGAATGGCCTTGCTCAACGAAGAGTCATGGATCGTACGAGGCTCGTAGAACGCCAGGTTGGCGACACATTGCTGCGACGTAAACCGCTCTGGCAACAAGTAGTTAAGCATCACCACATCAGCCTGCTTTAGGATCTGCATCTCGTTCACTTCCGCGCGGGAATAGTCGAGCAGAATGGTCTGCTTACCCGCTTTCTCTTTATAGCGACTCAAATCGATAGCAGGTTTCGCCATGAAGGTGTCATCCTGTGGGATCACACCGTCTGAATTGGCCTCCGGCAGCCATAAGCGCGTCAGGAACCGTGTGGCCTTCTGCGTAAAACCTTCATCCTCGCGCCCAAACATCGCCATAAACCGGCACGCGCTGGCAACATTGTGCCAGGCCAGATAGTTCGTATAGGCGTTATTGTTCACGTGCTCGGTGTATTCGTCCGGTCCGATGACGTCATGGATTTCCAAACGACCATTGATATCCGTTACGCGCCCCATCCAGAAGGCGGCGGTTTCCATCAGCAACGTCAGCCCTTCATTGCGCATAAAGGCATCATCGTGCGTTGCCTGCCAGTAAGCGACGACGGCCCAGGCGATGTCCGCCACGATGTGGTGTTCCGCCAGCGCGGAGGCCACCTTCTGGCGCGTGCCCGTTCGGATGTTAATTGCGGCAAACTCCGGCGTCTCTTCATGACCGCTCGCAGCACTTTCCCACGGGAATAGCGCACCAGGCCAGCCGTTGCGACGGGCTTTTTCCCGCGCCCCGGGCAGGTTGATCCAGCGATAACGCAGCAGGCTACGGGCGACCTCGGGACGCGTGAAGAGATGGAAAGGCAGCAGAAAAATTTCGGTATCCCAGAAGACGTGGCCTTTATACCCCTCTCCCGTCAGCCCTTTGGCGGCGATACTGCTTCGCTCATCATGGGCTGGCGTCATGGTGGTCAGATGCCAGACGGCATAATCCAGCGCGATCTGATCCTGGCGTTCCGCTGACGTCACTTCCACCCGAGCGTCAAGCCAGACCTCTTTCCAGGCATACGATGAGCTCTCAAGCAACGCGTCGTAGCCCCTTGCCGCACAGACTTTGAGATCGGCCAGCGCGTCGCGAGCGAAAGACTCCTGCGACAGGGTTTTATCACTGCGATGCGTAACCCAGACGATTTTCTCGAGCGTGACAGTGTCACCCTGCGCAATCGTCAGCGAATGATGAACGCTGAGACGACGATTTTTAGCGGTGAAACAGCTGTCGCTCTTTGTTGAGAGCTGGCAAAACGCCGACACAACAACATCTGAGACTCGGTCCTGCGTTTCATACACGCCCTGCATGTAATGCTGGTCTAACACTCTGACCGACATTTCATCCAGATGCTGTCTGCCGCTATTGGTTTGTGTTGCGTCAATGCCGGTTTTCAGTACCACCTGCGAGGCGGCATCAAGAGGCGTGATCGAAAGCTGCAATGCCGCTAACGGCAGCTGGTCCAGCGATACAAAACGACGACTCTCCAGCCGATAGCGTTTCCCGTCGGGCGAGCGCCAGAGGACGCTGCGACGGAGTTCGCCATTGGCAAACGCCAGCTCGCGCTGCCACTCAAGGATATCTCCTGACAGGAGCGTGAAATTGACGCCATCCAGCTCAACATCAATACCGATCATGTCTGGCAGGTTAATCAGTTCAGTGGTCTCGTTACGACCTGCCTGATGATAAAGGCCCGCAAGATACATGCCTCGGGTTTGCCGGGTGTAATCTTCTTCGTGCGTAGCGCGGATCCCCATGTAGCCATTACCGCAGGCCATGATGGAGGCGTATTTATTCAGGCTGTGTGGACAAAAGCCCGGATCGGTTAAGACAGACACGTTTAGCATAACGTCACGCTTTCCCCTGTTTCTGCTGATTCATACAGCGCGGCGACAAGCTGCTGGATAACCAGCCCCTGCTCTGCATCAGCAATCATGACGGGCTCTCCCTGCACATGCCGTACAAAGGCATCCATGCTGCGCAGATGACGCTGATCATCAGCTTCTTCACGCTGCGTGAGGGTGACTAAAAGACCGGCTTCGTCGTTGTAGATGTGCGCCGGGAACAGCGTGGCCCCCGCCTTTTCACCGCAGAATGCGACGTTCATGATCGATTGCTCACGAATATTGAGCGCAAACGACGTATCCAGACGCAGAATGCCGCCGTTGCAAAATTCAATGGTGCCAAACAGGGCATCTTCAACGGTAAACTGAGCAGGATCCCACGCGCCAAACTGGCCGCTGCTTTTGCGGTTTCCCAGCCTCTGGAAGCTATGCGCCGTCACCCTTTTTACCGCCGGGAACCCCAGGACGTACATCGCGGCATCAAGCATATGAATGCCGATATCAATCAGAGGTCCTCCGCCCTGTAACGATTTGTTGGTAAAGACGCCCCAGCCCGGAACCCCGCAGCGCCGAAGCGCCTGAGCCGTGGTGAAATAAATCTCTCCCAGCGCACCGTTCATTACGGCCTCACGCAGCAATTGCGTATCAAGTGCGAAACGATGGTGAAAATCATACGCCAGCACCTTTCCCGCCTTGCGCGCTGCGTTACGCATCCGTTCGGCCTCTTGCGGGGTCATTGCCGGCGGTTTTTCGCACATCACGTGGCAGCATGCTTCCAGCGCTGCCATAACGTGTTCAAAATGAAACCGGTTAGGCGAACAGACGCTCACCACATCCGGCTTAACCGCCCCGAGCATCTCTCGCACGTCATGCCATGCAGAAGGGATGGCATGACGTTCCGCAAACGCCTGTGCCTGTTCGGGGTGGCTATCCATGACAGCCACCATCTGAACATCACCGCGCGTGGCGTAGTACGAGGCATGTACTTTTTCCGCGACCTGCCCGGCGCCAATTATGGCGACGCGCAGTAGCGAAGGTGTTGAAGGACTCATCGCGCTCGCCATCCTTAGCATTCACGCAAATAAGTCAGTGAATCCTGGTAAGCCTGAGCCGGATCGTCGGCGCGAACACGGCACTCGTAAACCACATAGCCCTGGTAACGATCCGCGCGCAACTGATCGAACAGGCTGGCAAAATCCAGGCTACCGCTTCCCGGCTGATAGCGATGATTATCGGCAATGTGGACGTGGCCAAGCAGATCCCGGTTGCGATGCAGCGCCTCCGTCAGCGAATCTTCTTCGATATTCATATGGTAGAAGTCGCCGATGATCTGTACGTGCTTCAACGCATTCTCTTCGATATAGCGACGCGCGTCCGCCAGGGTGTTGATCATGTGATCCTGGTAGCGGTTCAGCGGTTCAAGGTAGACTGTCGTTCCGGTGCGCGCCGCCACCTCATCCAGCCAGCGTAGCGAAGCGCTCACCGCTTTGCGGTCGCCTTCAAGGCTGCGTGGAGAGGTCATCGGTGGCAGGCGGAAGGTAAACATCCCCCACGCGGCAGGCACGATAATGCCCTTTCCGCCCACTTCCGCCAGTGCTTCCAGAATGCGTTCAATCTGCGTTAAACCGTTCAGTCGACGTTCTTCAATAAAGTCGCCAATCCAGCCATCATATCCGCCGCAGGCCGTTGTCACCGGCAGCCCCGTGGCGTGGATAGCCGCTTTCACCTCATCGAGGTTCTCAACCAGCAGTTTGCCGTCAATTTCATAGCCATCAAAACCCATCGCTTTGATGTACTGGAACTTCTCCAGAATCGAGGTTGGGAAAAAGGCCTGGTTTTGGGTTGCGATTTTCATTGTTGCTCTCCTTAGCTTAAAAAGTGACGCCCATTTTGATGCTCAGTTCAGGATGCCGATCGACATACTGCATGTAGCTTTCAGCACTGGTGGCAAAGGTGACCACAGGGTCGATCAGGTCCTCGCAGTTGAGATAACCGTTCATCAGCAGTTCCCAGCAGGTCTCTTCAATACGTTTGCGGTTCCAGCGTGGATAATCCGGATTGGGTTCGCTGCAGGCGCGCGAGAAGACAATCTTCGCGTTATTGAAATGCGCTTCGCGACCGAGATTGAAGCCTTCTGCGAACGGCTTCGCGAAGGCGACGTAGGAGATGGTGCCGCCGTAGGCGAGTCCGCGCAGCGCGGACTGCAGGGCATCTGCAAAGCCGCTGGTTTCGATGATAACGTCCGCACCCTGCTTTCCGGTCAGCGTTTTGATTTCAAGACCGACATCAGTACCGATCGGATTAAGGCAGTGGTCGGCCCCGTGACGGCGGGCAATTTCGCAACGATGTGCGATAGGATCGACGCCGATGACGATGGACGCGCCAGCTTTTTTCGCCAGTTGGATCGCGATCTGTCCAATCGCCCCAAGACCCACCACCACCACAAAATCACCCACCCGCACGTTGGCATCGCGCACGCCGCTCATCGCAAACTGTGCCGGATCGTAGCAGACGGCATTTTTCCAGGAGGCGCCCTGCGGCATTTTGCGCAGCTTGTAGTTGTTAACGGCATTCACGATAACCGTCTCCTGCAGCGGTGCGTAGCAGCAGACGCGATCGCCTGTCTGGTATTCAGTGACGTCATCACCGCATTCGATGATGTCACCTACAATCATATTGCCCAGCTGGAACTTACCGAATTCGATCCCGCGCGCCGAACCCTCTTCACGCGGGGTAAACATCTGCCACTCAGCGTTGAACTCTTCATCGATAAACGGACTTGCCGCACGGAAATCCACCACTTCAGTTCCGTGTTTTGGTGCGCCAAAGCGTGCACGAATTTTCACTTCATGTACTGCAACCGGACGATCTTCATATTCCACCAGCGCCGCCACACGAGGCGCTGTTGCAACTAACTTTTTCATGACTTGCTCCTGGTAAAAAATATTGGCCGCCTCAGCCCTTAACGCCGCCGGCGGTCAAACCACTTTTAATAAAACGTTCAGACAGGGCGTACATGATGACCACCGGAAGCGCCGTCACCAGCGATGCCGCCATCATGCGACCCCAGATATAATCTGGCGTGCTAAAGAGCGTATTCAGCCCAACCGGCAGCGTGAAATTACTGGCGCTGGACAGGAAAATGGACGCAAACAGGTAGTCGTTCCACGCCACCATAAAGCAGTAGACAAACACCGAGACGAGGCCGGAAATCGCCAGCGGCACGGTGATGCGAAAGATGATTTGCAGACGGTTGAGGCCGTCCATCATCGCGGCCTCTTCAATCTCGTCCGGAATGGTGTCGAAATAACTGCGCAGCATGAACACCGCTGTCGGTAACGTCTGGGTCACCATGGTGATAATCAGCGCCAGCTCGGTGTCGTAGATCCCCAGAGCAGTGATGATTCTGAACAGCGGTACCACCAGCAATATCCCGGAGAACATGTAGACGGTGTAAAAACTCGCATTGATCGTCGTGCGGCCCTTAAAACGCAGCCTGGATAAGGCGTAAGCCCCCAGCGTGCCGAGAAACACGGCAATCACCGATGAGGTCAACGACACCACCATGCTGTTTCTGAAATAGTCCACAAACGGGAAAATCAGCGGGTTAAAAATGTCGACGTAATGCTGCAGCGTCCACTCCTGCGGCAGTATGGTCGGGTGAAGCGATATCGCCTCTTTCGCGCTCTTTAACGACGTCATTAACATCACGAAGAACGGGAACAGCGTGATGACCAGAAACACCGCCAGCCCCAGATAAAAACCAATACGACCCAGCACGCGTTTATTTGTTGCCATTGAGGTTTACCCTTTTTCTGGTCAGCAGAATCACCGCGAAGATGATCACGAACAGCACGACGGAGATAGCCGCTGCCTTACCCAAATCGTTGAAAGCGAAGGCGGTTTTGTAAAGATAGACGCCTAAAATATCGACCTTGGTCGTCAGCAGGTAGACATCCGCAAACATGTAGAACATCCAGATAGTGCGCAGCGTGACCACCGTCGCCAGCACCGGCATAATCGCGGGCAGCGTGACGATGCGAAAACGCTGCCACGCATTTGCTCCGTCCATTTCCGCGGCTTCATACAGTGATTTATCAATGGTCTGCAAAATCGCCAGGAACGAAATGAACGCGTACGGGAAGTAACGCCAGATGGCGAACAGCACCACCAGCACAAAGCTGCTGCCAGGATTGTCGAACCACAGCGGGGCCTGGTCATACAGATGCAGCACGTCAACGCCCAGATAGTTCACGATGCCGTAGCCGTTGTTGAACATGTATTTCCAGGCAAATACCAGCGAAATGGACGGGGTGACATAGGACAAAATCACCAGCGAACGCGCCGTTTTTCGCAGACGAAACTCCCGGTTAAAGAAGATGGCTACGGCCAGCCCCAGCACCGTGCTACCCATCACAACCAGTGCCGTGTACCAGAACGTCATCCACAGCGAATGCCAGAATGCCGCATCACTGAGAATGCGAATGTAATTGTCGAGCCCGACAAACACAGCGCTAATGCGCGGGTTAAGCGGCAAGCGTAAAAAACTGATTTCAATATTGGAAATCATCGGCCAGGCCACCAGGCCCCCCAGCAAAATCAGGCTAGGGGCCAACAGCAGCATGGCGAAAGGCATATCTGAACGACCAGAAAACAACGTATTCATAATTTCCTTCCGCAAAGCGCTCCTATCGTTGTGAAATCAGGTCAGTCAGTCGCTTCTGGCTGTTGCTTAAGGTCGCGCTGAGAGCTTGTTGCCCCACCGTGACGTTATGCACCATGGAACTGATAATGCCGGACCCCGTCACATCCCCCATGCGGGTGAAGTTTTTGTCTCCCACCGCACCAAACACCTGCACATTCGGGAACTGTGCAATCAGTTCGTAAGGCAGTTGTCCAAACGCTTTAATCACATCGTTGTTTTTCCAGGTCTCCGTGCCGACTACCAGCTTGTTTACTGGCAATGCCGCTCCCGGGGACATCATTACCCAGTCAGTGGCGTGTTGAGCCTGTTCCATCCAGGTGACAAATTTCTCTGCCGCTTTCGTTTCATCTTCGGTTTGGCCGGTGGTGATCGTCAGAGAGGTGACCATGCCATAGACTGCAGACGTTTTTTCAGTGGGGACGACAAAGCCGAGATTGGACGGATTTCCGTCTTTAAAGACCGCCGGCAGGATGTAGGTGGAGTAAACGGCCATTGGCGCAGAACCGTTCATGAAGGCGTCTTTGATCTCCATAACATCGTTGGAGCCAGGCATGGTGGTTGCGGCCAGGGCTTTGTAAAATGCCAGGGCTTTCGCCATTTCAGGGGTATCGATGTCGACATTCCCTTTAGCATCAAAAACGTTTGCACCGCCGGACAGGGCAAACTGAGAGAATGCCTGTTCGGTCATCACGCTTTCTGCGGTTGGTAGCGCAATGCCGTAATGTTTTTTAGCCGGGTCGTTAAGACTCTGGCAGGCCTTCAACAGCTGTTCCCAGTTACGCGGCTCTTCAATACCCGCCGCGGCAAGCACATCCTTGTGATACCAGACGCCGGACAGCCAGGCACTGACGGGTACGCCTGTCCAGGCAGAGCCGTCTTCCGTACGCACGACGCGCAGGATACCGTCATAGAAGGTGTCTTCCCCTACCGCCTTAATGGCTTCGCCGATAGCCTTGCGATCCAGCAGCTGCTCCTTGTCCATGACTTTTGCGTAGTCATGGCTGACTTCAATCACTTCGGGCAGTGCCCCCGTTCTGGCCAGCGTAATCACCTTGGTGTTGTAGGCATCTTCTTCCACCGGCACCTGTTTTACGGTAATACCAGGATTCTCTTTCTCGAATTTATCGATCAGTTTCGTAATAACCGCCTGACGCTCCTGCTCTACTGACGAGTGCATAAATTCAATCGTGACAGCAGACGGTTTGTCATCCTTGCAGCCTGATAACAAGGCGCACGAAACCAGTGCTGATATCAGCACAATTCTTGGCATTCTCATGTTTAAGGTCCTTTTTTAGTTTTCTTTAATCCACAACACCTGCCATGGAGTAAGGGTCAGAGCCGTATCTGTAATATCCTTTCCGGCGATCAACTCCCTTCCGGATTGAATATCGGATTCAACCGTTTGAGTGCGATCGCTGAAATTAAATAATGCTGATATCTTCTCGCCAGAATCCGCAATGCGAATAATTTTTAAAACATGTTCCCCTGATGCGCTAAAATAAGCCTCACCGTCAGGATGGAATGCTTTTTCTTTCCGGCGTAGCGCAATTAAATGACTTAACCTGGAATAGACCTGATAACGCAGGCTTGTTTTATCCTCAAGCACGCTATCAATTTGTCCTGCGATGTATTTCTCACGGTTTATCGCGCGGTTGTATCCCAAGCGTTCAACGCCAGCATAATCATTACGAGAACCAAGAATACTTTGGATATAGACCGCAGGCACACCCGGGAAGCTTAAAAGCACGGCGTGAGCAAGAATAAACCGTGCGATGCGATGATCATCATCGCTGTCACCTGGGCTTAATGCATCCAGATAGGTGACATTAATTTCATACGGGCTACGTGTCCCATCCGGGTTATTTTTCCAGTTAACCAGCGCCCCTTCGGCCTGCAGTTTTTCCACAAGTGAAATAATCTCTGACTCAGGTAAAATTCCACGTAACGGATTAAGGCCAATGCCGTCATGCGAGGCCAGGAAGTTGAACCAGGTGGTTTTCGTTGAGGGCAGCTTTAGCGATGCTGCCCACTGATTGAGAGCACGAACATCCTGACAACGTACCGCATGCAAAACAAGCGGGGGCAGAGAGAACTGATAAACCATCTGTGCCTCATTTTCACCGTCACCAAAGTAAGAGATGTTGTCTTGATGCGGAACATTCGTCTCAGTGATGATCACCGTACCGGGGGCTACAGCCTCGGTAATGGCGCGGAAGAGCTGGATGAGCTGGTGGGTTTGTTCAAGATGGATGCAGCATGTTCCAGGTATTTTCCACATAAACCCAACGGCATCCAGACGAATGTATCGTGCCCCTTCCATCAGGTAATGCAGCAACACGTCGACCATCGCAATCAGCACCTGCGGAGAGGCGAAATTGAGATCGACCTGGTCCTCGCTGAAGGTGGTCCACAGGTGTCGCACGCTGCCATCATGAAGCGTGAAAGGCGTAAGAAGAGGTAATGCGCGCGGGCGAGTCACCGCGGATAAGTCTGTTTCAGGATCGACAGAAATGAAGAAATCTTCGTACCCGGGTATTTGCTTAAGGTAATTCGCAAACCATTTGCTTTTGGCAGACATATGGTTGCAGACGAAATCAAACATCAAACTGGTTGACTGTTTTAATTCGGCAACGTCTCGCCACGTTCCGGTTTCAGGTGCAACTTCATGATAATCAATGACAGAAAAGCCGTCGTCAGAAGACCATGGATAAAATGGTAAAAGATGGACGTGAGAAAAAGAGTGAGAAAGCCACTTGTTATAAAAACGCGTAAAAACCGGCAGTGCCTTCTCCCCTTTCGCTGAAAATTGATCGGCATAGGTAATCAGAACAACGTCTTTTTCATCCCACCCCGCTTTACGCTTTTCAGTAATAACGGAAGCGGCCTTTCCAATATTTTCCAGCAGCACATTACGCTGTGCTTCAGAAAACGATTCCCCGTAAATGAGATTAATGAGCTCTTTAATTTTTGCGTTCACTTTTATTTTCCATGGTAGCGGTCCCACGGAACGCAATCTACTCCCATGAAAAATATCTGTCAACGGACCGGGAGGCAGAAAAACGCGATTGCAAAGCAGCTCAACGTCGTATTGTGAGCTGCCGCAAAGAAAGAAGGGGAAAAAGCGGAAAGGCGGTTAATCGTCCCTGGCCCTTCTTTGGGAAAAGAAGGGGTTGGCGCGAGTGAGAATTTTCAGGATAAATAGCGGCGTGAAAGCCGTTTTGCCACTTTTTGCAACAGCGGTTCGAGCGCCACGGCCAGTACCATTCTGACCGGCTTGCGGGCAATGGATTTTATCGCCCAACCTGCCACACCCGCCGGACCGTAGCGTAACGCGGTCAGCAGAACCAGTTTACCTGCGATTTTCAGGCCGGGTTTTACCTTCTGACCGGCCTGTTGCCAGTGTTGTTTCATCTCATTTCTCTCTTAAAGCTGACGAAAACGACTTCTCAGCGTAAAGGTATCCGACGTGACATAGCGTTCCATTTCCCGCAAACGCTTCTCACCGGCTGCGAGTTGCTCATCAACGGCATTGAGGAGATCGCTGCTGGTTGGAGCCCCTTCTGCAGCCAGCTCCCCTTCCGGCATCGGGTCAAGGACAAACGACAGCACGATGTACGCCACCAAGGTAATAAATGCCAGACCGAAGAAGATCGAAAGCACCGTCACCACGCGCACCAGCTTTACCGGGACATCAAGATAGTGGGCCAGCCCGGCACAGACGCCGCGCACCATGCCCTGCTGCGGAATACGCCACAACTTTTTGTTCAGATTCAATCCAGACATTAACGGTCCCTCCAGTTTGGATGTTCGGCATCCAGAATAGACTCCAGCGCCTGAATGCGTTCGCGCATTCTGTTCGCCTCATCGGAGAGCTGTGCCAGACGCTGTTGTTCACTCTGGGACAGTTCGCCTCGTGAAGAACGGTTGCTGTAGTGCAGCCATAGCCAAATCGGCAATACGAACAGCACGAAAATAGTCAGGGGAATGGCCAGAAAAAGCGCGCTCATGTGTACTCCTTGTCTTATGATGCGGCACGCTCAGGTGCCGCAGGCATTATTATTGGTTATCTTGCTTCATTTTGGCTTTCAGTGCCGCCAGCTGCTCGCTGATTTCATCGTCAGCCTTCAGGTCGGCGAACTGCTGATCCAGCGACTTCTGCTTACCGATGCCGTGGCTTTCGGCTTCCGCTTCCATCTGGTCGATACGACGCTCGAACGATTCAAAACGCGCCATCGCTTCATCCAGCTTGCCGCTGTCCAGCTGACGACGCACGTCGCGGGAAGAGCTTGCCGCCTGGTGACGCAGGGTCAGCGCCTGCTGACGCGCGCGCGTTTCGCTCAGCTTGTTTTCAAGCTCACCAATCTCTTTCTTCATACGGACGAGCGTGTCATCCACCAGCGTCACTTCATGCTCAAGCGTAGCAACCATATCGGCCAGCTTCTGCTTTTCAATCAGCGCCGCACGGGCCAGATCTTCTTTATCTTTGCGCAGCGCGAGCTCCGCTTTTTCCTGCCATTCGTTCAGCTGAGCGGTAGCCTGCTCAATACGACGCGTCAGCTGCTTTTTCTCAGCCAGCGCGCGGGCGGAGGTGGAACGCACTTCAACCAGCGTGTCTTCCATCTCCTGAATCATCAGACGTACCAGCTTCTGCGGATCTTCCGCTTTCTCGAGAAGAGAGTTGATGTTGGCGTTCACGATGTCGGCAAAACGAGAAAAAATACCCATAATCTAATCCTCATAGTTCTGTTATCGGGCGATGCCCTGCTGTACGGATAATACAAATCCCATGCCAACTTTTTATCTTATTGATTTTACTCATCCTGATTGATTTTCACGCAGCGCATGACTATCCTTACCTGGTGAATAACACTAAGGAGTGGTTAATTTCATCATGCCTGGATACAAAGACAATTTACTCGGCGAAGCAAACAGCTTTCTGGAAGTGCTGGAGCAGGTCTCCCGCCTTGCACCGCTCGATAAACCGGTGCTCATCATCGGTGAACGCGGAACAGGAAAGGAGCTGATAGCCAACCGTCTGCACTATTTATCCGGGCGCTGGGATGGTCCCTTCATTTCCCTTAACTGTGCGGCGCTGAATGAAAACCTGCTCGATACCGAGCTTTTCGGCCATGAAGCGGGCGCGTTTACCGGCGCCCAGAAACGCCATCCCGGACGCTTTGAGCGCGCCGACGGCGGCACGCTGTTTCTTGATGAACTGGCCACCGCCCCCATGCTGGTGCAGGAAAAACTGCTGCGCGTGATTGAGTACGGCGAGCTGGAACGCGTCGGCGGCAGCCAGCCGCTGCAGGTCAATGTGCGCCTGGTCTGCGCCACTAACGCCAACCTGCCTGAGATGGTGGCGGAGGAAAAATTCCGTGCCGACCTGCTTGACCGCCTGGCCTTTGACGTCGTTCAGCTTCCTCCGCTGCGCGAGCGTCAAAGCGACATCATGCTGCTGGCGGAACAGTTTGCGATTCAGATGTGCCGTGAACTCGGCCTGCCGCTGTTCCCCGGCTTCAGCGATTATGCGCAGGAGACGCTGCTTGCTTACCACTGGCCGGGAAATATCCGCGAGCTTAAAAACGTCGTGGAGCGATCTGTGTACCGCCACGGGAGCAGCGAGACGGAGCTAGACAACATCATTATCGATCCTTTTCAGCGTAGTACGTCACCCGCTGCCGTACCGGCGATCGCGGGCGATTCGCCCTCACTCCCTCTCGATCTGCGTCAGTTCCAGCATGACCAGGAGCAACGGCTGCTTGAGCAAAGCCTGAAGGCGGCGAAGTATAACCAGAAACGCGCGGCTGAACTGCTGGGTCTGACCTACCATCAATTAAGGGCATTGCTCAAAAAACATCACATGCGCTGACAGCCGGAAGCGGACGACAGCGCTATGCAGTTGGAAAAGTTTAGACGGAACTTATCCCCGCGGAGCATTCCGCGGGGATAAGACTCATGCTACCGCTATGTGCATTTGTGAAAGCATATCGGTATTAACACCCACTAGCGTGACGCTGCTCTCACCATAGGTCAGTAAGGCATTATCACCGTCAAACGACAGGTGGTTAAGATAGCTGTCATTGTCTGCAATACTCTGGTTAGCCATAAAGATCAGGCTGTCGCTGGTTGAGATGTTATAGACAGTGTCGTGACCAAAATCACCATAGAAGAGAAGCGTGTTTTCGCTGCCGTTGAGGTGAATGGCGTCGTCTGCAAACCCGGAAACAACATTATTATTGTTGCCGGCAATGTTGATATCGCTGTCATTTGCCCCTGAATAGAACCAGCTGTCATTACTGGCGGTCGAGATAGTGAAACTGTTAGATGTATCAGCATAATAGCTTTTCGCATAGGCGATTGAGCCGCTATCGCCTTCTAACCCATAATCGGTTACCTGCCATGTGGCGTTCTGGTTGAAGTTAATGCCAAACAGGCTGAACAACGTGTGGTCAGCATTAACGTAATGGATATCTTCTGCCCGTGTAACATCCCCGGTAGAATACTTAAAGTACAGCGTTCCCTCTGTGTCGTGGCTGAAGGTAAAATCGGCGATATTACATTCCGTTACGTAGGTATTGGTTCCCGCACCGCCATAAATAACGTTATAGCCGCTGTGGTCTTTGAAACTATCATCTCCCCCACCACCGCAAAGATAATCGTTACCCTTTCCACCCTGTAATAAATCATTCGACTCTGTACCAATAATAAACGTCGAACCAATATGCGTTACGGATTTATTAAGATCGGAAACCCAGGTTGTCGAGCGATACTCCTCAGAAAGGTTGGAAACAATAATATTGGAGTTTTGATGCGTGAAATCATAGATTTCAGAATCCATAATTCGTAACGCGCCGTCCGTATAACCCTGGCCTGAATGGCCGGCCCATGACGCCATATTCGCGATCGAAAAGAACTGACAATCGCTGGTCAGGCCTGCATAGTAATCATTAAAAGAGACAATGTTGTTGGTACAGGTCTCAAGCGGAGTGTCATGATTAAATAAACTGTCCAGAGACAGGCTATGGCCAGTTAAAACACGAAACACGGGATCGTTTTCATAACCAATGTTAAGAACTTTGTCATCAGCAAGGTTCTGGGTCGGAGAGGCAAAAGCGACATAGCTCGCGTCCTCAAAAAAACTATCCCATTGGCCCTGAGCGGAAAGGGTCGCCATACTGTTAACAGCCAGTCCACCGAGACTATGCCCGGTAACGATGACGTCATCACCGGTGAGGCCGTTTGCACTGGCAAACGCGGCCACTGAACTCATGAGGTTTTTATAAGCATTGAGAACATAGTTATCTGCATAGCCATCGATTAGCGCAGAGAATACATCGCTGACGGTATCCATCGCTGTGTTAACGGTATGCTGAAGTGAAGGTGCGCCCGCGTAAGTTCCCGTCCCCCAGAAGCTAATTCCTATGTTCACCAGCTTACCATTAGCATCATATTTCCCCATGACGTTGCATTCGGCGCTCGACTCCAGAAGACTTTCGCCATAAAAAGCACCATAGGGATTAGTACAACCACTATAGTTGAGCGTCGCGCCGTCTAATACTTTCCAGCCATTTTCTTCCGTATAGGTATAATCAGCATAGGTCGCCGCACCAAAATTGATACTTTCAATAGTCAGCGCTTCCTTAATAAGCTGCGTATTTTTCTCGCCCTGATAATCAAATACAGGCATAGTCTGTCCCTCTGTTTAACATTGACAATTAATGAGCGAAATAAGAATTAAGCAACATAACGTTGTCATTATTTATTTCACCCGTCTGCGCGAGCAAACTGACCCATGCTTTAATGACAGCATGTTTTTCAGCAGTAAGCTCAACTTTGGTTTTATAGAAAGATTGTTCCGCATTTAATAAATCAATATTCATACGCTGGCCAGCCTGAATACTTTTTTGGGTCGCTTCAACCTGTCGCCTGGCGGCCTCCACCGCGGAGGCATAGGCTGCAATGCGCTCTGGCGCATGAAGGCATTTATTTAATGATTTTTTGATTTCGCTATAGGTAACCAGCCGCTGCGCGTCGTGAAGATATTTTGCCTGCTCATAGCGGGCCGCCGCCTGGCGCACGGAAGCAGACACGCCTCCGCCGGAGAACAAATCCATACTGACGCGCATACCTATGCTGTCGGTACGATATTTCTGATTGATGGTGTTATCGTTGCTGGAGTCGTTCTCAGAATGCATTGCGTAAAGCTGTATTCGGGGAAGCGCGCCAGCGCGGCTGCGCTCAATTTCATAGCGCTTTTCTTCCACGCTGTGCCCGGCAGACAGAATATCGGGGTTATGCGAGGACGCTTTTCGTTCCCAGTATTGATAGTCTCTCGATGCCAGCGGAAGCTTAAGAGGCTTTTCACCGAGCGTCGGCAGCGCTGAAGTATCTGACAGATCCATGCCCACTATCGCTGAAAGCGCAACGTTTGCCGTATCAAGCGTATCTCGCGCTTCTATCTCATCAGCAACAGCAAGGCTGAGCGCAGACGCGGTTTCCGTGACATCCGTTATTGACCCCTCTCCGGATTCAAACTGTCGCTGAGTCTGCTTTTTCTGCTCTTGCAGACCCTGGCGATGTAGGGCTGCAAGCTCAAGCCGCTGGTGTGCCTCAGCAACATCCAGCCATGCGGTAATGAAGCGGTTTTGCAGGTCAATCAGGCTGCTTCGGTAGCGTTCATCAGACTGCAATTTTTTGATGATGCCGATGCGATAGCCCGCATAGGCGTCGTAATCAAACAGCGGCTGAACGACGGTAAGCGATCCCGAATGGCTGTCATATTGTTGATGCTGCACCACCTCAGAACGCTCACCCAGCAAATTTGACTGCTGGTACTGCTGCCGCTGCCAGTTACGCGGTGCGCGCTGATAGCTGACGCTGATTTTTGGCAGTAACCCGGCGCGGCCAATGGGAATGTATTCTTGCCCGGCAAGCTGATCCTTAACGGCAGCACGGTAATGGGGATCGTTATCCAGCGCCATGAACCAGCCCTGTGCAAGCGTTAAAGCACCTGCTGAAAACGGCGCCATCAGTGCGAGAAAAAATAAAACGCGTGTAAAGTGTGCACTCAGCATCATTATTCCTCGATGAACGACCGCGACGCTCGATCCACAATCGGTTTCAACAGATAGCTCAATAGCGAGCGCTCTCCGGCTTTAATAAAGACCTCTACCGGCATACCGGGTTTAATATCTTCACTTTCCAGCTTTTTCATGCCCTCTGGCGAAACGGCGATCTGAATCTTGTAGTACGGCTGCTGGGTAGTGGGATCTGTCTGGCGATCCGCCGAAACCAGTGATACCTGGGCCGGGATCCTCGGCGTGCTTTGCTGGTTAAAGGCAGTGAACATCAGGGTGACAGGCATGCCTTTATGAACTTTATCAATCAAGGCCACATCAATATGTGAGTCGATAGTCAGGGGGGATGTCTGCGGGACAAGCTCCAAAAGCTGCTCTCCCGCACTTACTACCGCGCTATCGCTGGCAAGCGCGAGGTTCATTACCACACCGTCCTGCGGTGCCACGACTCGGGTCAACGCGAGATCGACATCGGAGAGCGTCAGCTGTTTTTTACTCTCACTTACCTGCAGGCGAAGCTGATCGATCTGCGTTTCAATATCTTTCCGGTTGTCAATCAACCGCTGTTGCATGCTGCGCTTGAGCTGCTCAATCTGATTACCTAATTCCACTATTTTGCTGCGAGTTTCCCCCACCTCGCCCGCCAGTGACGCAGATTGCACCTGAATATCAAGAAAGCGGTTACGAGGAAAATAGCCTTCCTCCATCAGCGGCTTCAGGTCTTTAAGTTGACGATTTACCAGCGCGAGCCCTCGCTCTTTCGTCTCGCAGGTTCTGGAAAGAGAATCACGCTGGCGCGCCAGCCCCGCAATGGCCTGAGCGTCGTTTTGCTGGGCGTTTTTCAGCGCCTCCTGCCGGGCATGCATAAGCTGGCTTTGCTGTAAGACAATTGGCTTCATGGCATCCTGCAGAGCCTCTTCCTCTGCCTCAGGGGGCAATGTCAGCGTTTGCATGCCAGCCAGCTCCGATCGAAGACGGCTTTCAGCAATAAGCGAAGTCAGATAATGCTGGCGCGCAGCAGAGAGCTGGGCGAGTGAGGTTTGCTGGCTGAGCATCACGAGCAGGTCGCCCTTATGTACCGTCTGACCCTCTCTGACCGCGATTTTTGTCACCACGCCGCCGATGGGAGCCTGTATGGCCTTACGGTATCCGTCGACCACCACTGTTCCGGAAGACACAACACCTTTATCCAGAGGAGCCAGGGCAGCCCAGAGCAAAAAAGAGCCCAGACCTGCCAGCAGCACGATCCAGCCAAAGCGGACAAATGGAATGACGTCAACAAGAGGCGTCTTCAGCGCATCGGTATCATGCATGGACTTTTCCTTGTTCTACGGGGACGCTTTTACTCTGATTCACCGGGCGAGTTGACTGCTGTAAGAGTTGTTCTGTCGGGCCATAAAGCTTTGATTTACCCCCCTCCAGAACGAGCAGGTGACTGGTCAGCGGCAAAATACCTGGACGATGAGAAATGATGACGACGCTTTTCTTCTGTTGTTTAAGCTGCCGGATAACCTGCTGTAAGGCCTTTTCGCCCGATTCATCCAGGTTAGCGTTGGGCTCATCAAGGATCACCAGCGCCGGGTTGCCGTACAGCGCACGAGCCAGGCCAATGCGTTGTTTTTGTCCGCCCGAAAGGGCCGTACCCTGCTCGCCGGTCAGGGTGTTATAGCCTTCAGGCATGCGCAAAATCATTTCATGAATGCCGGCCATCTTTGCAGTAGCGATCAGTTGCGTTGAATCGATCTCACCAAAATGCGCAATATTCTCAGCGATGGTCCCCGTGAAGAGCGCAACGTCCTGCGGCAGGTAACCGATTCCGGGACCTGGCTTCTGCTTCTGCCATTGATAAATATCTGCCCCATCCAGCCTGACGTCCCCTTCTCCGGCGGGCCAGACACCGCATAACACCCTGGCGAGACAGGATTTTCCTGATGCACTGGCCCCCACAATCCCCAGCACCTCACCCGGTTCTACCCGCAGATTGATATTGTGCAGTATGGGCTGCCGGGAGTTTCCAGGCGGGAAGACGGTGACATTCTCCACCGTGAGCAGCCCTTGTGCCTCCGGCAGACGAATGCTCTCCTGCGCCGGTGGGAACTCGCTTGTCAAATGAACCATGCGCCCCCATGCCTGGCGAGCTGACCGGTACCCTTTCGCCACGCTGATGAGTTGTTCAACCGGTGCCAGCGCTCTTCCAAGCAAAATAGAGCCTGCGATCATCATGCCCGGCGAGATATCTCCCAGAATCGCCAGCCAGCAGCCAAGCCCCAGCATGAGCGACTGGAGTGCCATACGTACCGTTTTGGTGATGGCAGACATAAAAACAGCACGTTCACTGGCCGCACTCTGGCAGTAAAGGAACTGTCGATGTGCTCGCCACCAGCGCGCCTTGACGTTTTCAGTCATCCCCAGCGCCTGCAGCGTCTCAGCGCATTGCAAGGTGCTGTTAGCTTGATGATTAGACACCAGGGCATAACCACCCGCTTCATTTAAAAGCTGACGCGTTATTTTTTCATTAATAAAAGCCAGAGCCAGCAGCACAAACGCGCCTGAAAGAGAGAACAATCCGAGCCAGGTATTAAAAAGAAAAATGACGCCTATGTAGACAGGAAACCAGATCGAATCAAAAACGGCGAATAACGCCGGACCGGTAACAAACTGGCGAATGACGGCGAGGTCGCTGATAGCCTGCCCGGCATTAGGACTACGCTTAACGAGATTGCTTTCACATGCTGCGGTATACAGTACAGGCGAAAGAGCGTTATCAAACTGATTACCTAATCTGATAATGATGATGCCACGGGAATAATCCATAAGTGCCATGATGGTGAACATAAATAACACCAACAAGGTCAACATAAAGAGGGTTGTCGTATTCCCGGATGACAGCGCGCGATCGTAGACCTGCAGCATATAAATTGAAGGCGTAAGCATCAGTACATTTATTACTGAAGAGAAAAAAGCAATAATCACAAATAACCGCAAGCGCGCATGTGTAAAATTCTTAAATACCTGCAAGGGTTTGCTCATCCATAAGCCTTTGATATCTTAGCCGTTGTCACATTTCAGAGTGACTATTAGACGTCATTATTGAAACCACATCACGATGAATATCGAAACCCAACAAATTAACAGGAAATTGACGTTCGGCTCGACAATATGAAATATGTAATTTTCCTAAACGTTGTAGATTTTCATTTTCCTCTGGCACTCCTTTCGCTCAGACAAATTGCAGGCTCAGAGAGCCAGTATATAAACCATCATTATCATGACGGCAACAATTACTTGGGCAAATATGCTTTTACTGAATATTTCTTATAACAATACGCATCCACTATAAAAATTCACACGCTAGCGTGTTGTTTGCACGATATAAACACCGTGCACATTATCATGAAATTTCATGTCGGAATTAATATCAATGAGTGGATTTTAAGACAATTCACCAATATTAATGTCAGTCGTAAGATTACAGGCAGAAATCTATAGTTATTTTTTTCAGCTAAGCCATACAGTGACTAACTGGATGGCGTCTGCCGGGGCGAAACCTTCGTTTATAGCGAGTCAGATGGGCCGTGAAAATGCTAAGATGGTTTATGAGGTATATTCAAAGTGGATAGTTGGTATGAACGCCGATCAGGCAGGCATGCTGAATGAGCGACTGCAAACGCTCCTGCCCCAGGATGCCCTCAGGGATAAACGACACTGGATAATGTCGTTTAAAATTAGTAAGATAGCCACTTCATATAAAATACCTTAAAAATTATGCGTCTGGTTTTATCGTCCTTTTTTGCACTCGGTCTGTTCAGCAGCCTGGCCTTTGCTGTCCCCAGGCAAACGCCGCAGCCTGACATTCGTGACAGCGGCTTCGTCTATTGCGTGAGCGGCCAGGTGGATACCTTTAACCCGCAGAAAGCGGGCAGCGGCCTGATTGTGGATACCCTTGCCGCACAGCTTTACGATCGACTGCTTGATGTCGACCCTTACACCTACCGTCTGGTACCCGAGCTTGCCGAAAGCTGGGAAGTGCTGGATAACGGCGCCACCTACCGTTTTCATCTGCGCGATGACGTCGCGTTCCAGCGCACCCCGTGGTTTACCCCCACGCGCAAGCTGAACGCGGACGACGTGGTCTTTACCTTCCAGCGTATCTTTAACCGCAATCACCCGTGGCATAACGTTAATGGCGGTAACTTCCCCTATTTCGACAGCCTGCAGTTTGCCGATACGGTTAAGAGCGTGCGCAAGCTGGATAACCGGACGGTTGAATTCAGCCTGACGCGCCCGGATGCCTCCTTCCTCTGGCACCTGGCGACCCACTATGCGTCCGTCATGTCTGCTGAATACGCGGCGAAGTTGACGAAAAAAGATCGTCAGGAGCAGCTCGATCGCCAGCCGGTCGGCACCGGTCCGTTCCAGCTGGCCGAATACCGCGCCGGGCAATATATTCGTCTGCAGCGCCATGAACATTTCTGGCGCGGTACCCCGCTGATGCCACAGGTGGTGGTTGATTTGGGTTCTGGTGGGACAGGACGTCTGTCGAAACTGCTCACCGGGGAATGTGACGTGCTCGCCTGGCCTGCTGCCAGCCAGCTCACCATTTTGCGCGACGACCCGCGCCTGCGCCTGACGTTACGCCCCGGCATGAACATCGCTTATCTGGCCTTTAACACCGATAAGCCGCCGTTGAATAACCCTGCCGTTCGTCATGCCCTGGCGCTGGCGATTAACAACCAGCGCCTGATGCAGTCGATCTATTACGGCACGGCGGAAACCGCCGCCTCAATTTTACCGCGCGCCTCGTGGGCCTATGACGGTGAGGCTAAAATTACGGAATACAACCCGGCAAAAGCGCGTGAACAGCTGAAAGCGCTGGGGGCGGAAAACCTTACGCTGCAGCTTTGGGTGCCGACCAGTTCCCAGGCGTGGAACCCGAGCCCGCTCAAGACCGCCGAACTGCTGCAGGCGGATATGGCGCAGGTGGGCGTTAAAGTGATCATCGTACCGGTAGAAGGCCGTTTCCAGGAGGCGCGCCTGATGGACATGAATCATGATTTAACCCTGACCGGCTGGGCCACCGACAGTAACGATCCGGACAGCTTCTTCCGGCCGCTGCTGAGCTGCGCGGCAATTAACTCGCAGACTAACTACGCCCACTGGTGTAACCGGGAGTTTGACGCCGTGCTGCAAAAAGCGCTCGCTTCCCAACAGCTGGCCTCACGCATTGACGCCTATGACGAAGCGCAGAAGATCCTTGCTCAGGAGCTGCCGGTGCTGCCGCTGGCCTCTTCCCTGCGTCTACAGGCCTATCGCTATGATATTAAAGGCCTGGTGCTGAGCCCGTTCGGCAACGCCTCGTTCGCCGGCGTGTCGCGTGAAAAAGAACAAGAGGTGAAAAAACCATGATTATTTTTACCTTACGTCGGCTCCTGTTGCTGCTGGTGACGCTCTTTTTCCTGAACTTTGTCGGCTTCAGCCTGAGCTATTTCACGCCGCACGCCCCGCTCCAGGGGTCATCGCTGTGGGATGCCTGGCTCTTCTGGTTTAACGGGCTGCTGCACTGGGATTTTGGCGTGTCCAGCATCAACGGGCAGCTGATTTCCGAGCAGTTGAAAGAGGTCTTCCCGGCCACGATGGAGCTGTGCATTCTGGCCTTCGGCTTTGCCCTGATGGTCGGGATCCCCGTGGGCATGCTGGCCGGGATTTATCGCAATAAATGGCAGGATAAGTTTATCAGTGCTCTCGCCCTGCTCGGCTTCTCCATCCCGGTCTTTTGGCTGGCGCTGCTGCTGACGCTATTCTTCTCGCTGACGATGGGCTGGCTCCCGGTTTCCGGTCGTTTTGACCTGCTCTACACGGTTAAAACGGTGACGGGATTTGCCATCATTGACGCGTGGCTGTCCGATTCCGTCTGGCGCCATGAGATGATCGTCAGCGCCCTGCGCCATATGGTATTACCGGTGCTGACGCTGGCGGTTGCCCCAACGACTGAAGTGATCCGCCTGATGCGCCTGAGCACCATCGAGGTGTTTGATCAAAACTACGTCAAAGCCGCCGCCACGCGCGGGCTATCGCGTCTGACCATACTGCGCCGCAACGTCCTGCACAACGCGCTGCCGCCGGTTATTCCGCGTCTGGGATTACAGTTTTCCACCATGCTCACGCTGGCCATGATCACCGAAATGGTCTTTAGCTGGCCCGGGCTGGGCCGGTGGCTGATTAACGCTATTCGCCAGCAGGACTACGCGGCTATTTCCGCGGGTGTGATGGTAATTGGTTCGCTGGTGATTATTGTTAACGTGTTGTCCGATATTCTGGGTGCCATGGCTAACCCATTGAAGCATAAGGAATGGTATGCCTTACGATAGCGTATACAGTGAAAAGCGCACGCCCGGCGTGCTGCGTACCGTGTGGCGTAAATTCTATGGTGACACCACGGCAATGATCGGCCTTTACGGCTGCGCCGGGCTGGTGTTGCTGTGCGTCTTTGGCTCGTGGTTTGCGCCGTATGGCATTGACCAGCAGTTCCTTGGCTATCAGCTGCTGCCGCCTTCCTGGTCCCGCTATGGCGAAGTCTCTTTCTTCCTGGGGACGGACGATCTGGGACGCGACGTGCTGAGCCGCCTGCTGAGCGGTGCCGCCCAGACGGTAGGCGGCGCATTTGTGGTGACGCTCGCGGCCACTGTCTGTGGACTGGCGCTGGGCATTTTTGCAGGCTCCACGCACGGCCTGCGCTCGGCGGTGCTTAACCACATTCTGGACACGCTGCTCTCCATTCCTTCTCTGCTGCTGGCGATCATTGTCGTTGCCTTTGCCGGTCCGCATCTGTCGCATGCCATGTTCGCGGTCTGGCTGGCTATTCTGCCCCGCATCGTGCGATCGGTTTACAGCATGGTGCATGACGAGCTGGAGAAAGAGTATGTCGTCGCGGCCCGTCTGGACGGCGCGACGACCTTCAATATTCTTTGGTTTGCCGTTTTGCCAAACATCGCCGCCGGGCTGGTCACCGAAATCACCCGCGCCCTGTCGATGGCGATTCTGGATATCGCTGCGCTAGGCTTCCTCGACCTCGGCGCACAGCTGCCGTCGCCTGAATGGGGTGCGATGCTCGGTGACGCGCTGGAGTTGATCTACGTTGCGCCGTGGACGGTCATGCTGCCAGGCGCGGCGATTATGGTGAGCGTATTGCTGATCAACCTGCTGGGCGACGGTATTCGCCGTGCAATTAACGCGGGGGTGCAATAATGCCGCTTCTTGATATTCGTAACCTCACCATTGAATTCAGAACCGGTGAAGGCTGGGTTAAAGCCGTCGATCGCATCAGCATTACCCTCGCTGAGGGTGAAATTCGCGGGCTGGTGGGGGAATCTGGCTCCGGAAAAAGCCTGATTGCCAAAGCCATTTGCGGCGTGGCGAAAGACAACTGGCGCGTGACCGCTGACCGTATGCGCTTTGATGATATCGACCTGCTGCGCCTCTCCCCTCGCGAGCGGCGCAAGCTGGTCGGGCATAACGTCTCGATGATATTCCAGGAGCCGCAGTCCTGTCTCGACCCGTCCGAACGGGTGGGCAAACAGCTGATGCAGAACATTCCCGGCTGGACCTATAAAGGCCGCTGGTGGCAGCGCGTGGGCTGGCGCAAGCGTCGCGCGATTGAGCTCCTGCACCGCGTCGGGATCAAAGATCACAAAGATGCGATGCGCAGTTTCCCGTATGAGCTGACCGACGGCGAATGCCAGAAAGTGATGATTGCCATCGCGCTGGCCAATCAGCCGCGTTTGCTGATTGCGGATGAACCCACGAACGCGATGGAGCCCACAACGCAGGCGCAAATTTTCCGCCTGCTGTCGCGTCTCAACCAGAATAACAACACCACTATTTTGCTGATCAGCCATGACCTGCAAATGCTCAGCAAATGGGCGGACAAAATCGATGTGATGTATTGCGGGCAAACGGTCGAAACCGCGCCGAGTGAAGATCTTATCAACGCCCCGCATCATCCGTATACGCAGGCGCTTATCCGCGCCATTCCGGATTTTGGCAGCGCCATGCCGCACAAGAGCCGCCTGAATACCCTGCCAGGGGCTATTCCGCTGCTGGAATCCTTGCCGATTGGCTGCCGTCTTGGGCCACGTTGCCCCTATGCTCAGCGTAAATGTATCGAGACGCCGCGCCTGGCCGGGGCCAAAAATCATCTTTACGCCTGTCATTTCCCGCTGAACATGGAGAGAGAGTGAAATGGTCGAAACCTTGCTGGAAGTCCGCAACCTGAGTAAGACCTTTCGCTACCGTACGGGGCTGTTTCACCGTCAAACCGTCGAAGCGGTAAAACCCCTGAGCTTTACCCTGCGTGAAAAACAGACCCTGGCGATCATCGGCGAGAACGGTTCCGGGAAATCTACCCTGGCGAAAATGCTCGCCGGCATGGTTGAACCCACCGCAGGCGAGGTATTGATTGACGATCACCCTCTGGCGTTCGGGGATTACTCTTTCCGAAGCCAACGCATCCGCATGATCTTCCAGGATCCGTCAACCTCGCTGAATCCACGCCAGCGCATTTCGCAGATCCTCGATTTTCCGCTGCGCCTGAACACCGACCTGGAGCCGGAGGCGCGCCGTAAGCGCGTCTTTGAAACCCTGCGCATGGTTGGGCTGTTACCGGATCACGAAAGCTACTACCCGCACATGCTGGCCCCCGGTCAGAAACAGCGTCTGGGTCTGGCGCGTGCGCTGATTTTGCGCCCGAAAGTGATCATCGCTGACGAAGCGCTTGCCTCGCTCGATATGTCGATGCGTTCACAGCTAATTAACCTGATGCTGGAGCTGCAGGAAAAACAGGGTATCTCTTATATCTACGTCACCCAGCATCTGGGGATGATGAAGCACATCAGCGATCAGGTGATGGTCATGCATCAGGGGGAAGTCGTCGAGCGCGGCAGCACGGCGGATGTAATGGCCTCCCCGCTCCACGAACTGACAAAACGCCTGATTGCCGGTCATTTCGGTGAAGCATTGACGGCTGATGCGTGGCGAAAAGACCGATAAGCGTGCATTGAAAGAGTGGTCGGATTAACTAAGCACGCGACACGTGATATTATCGCCGCGTTTTAACGACGATTGTCCCGATATGATGACAATCGGCACAACAATGAATATAAGGATTAAAGCTATGGGTTTTCTTTCCGGTAAGCGCATTCTGGTGACTGGCGTTGCCAGCAAACTGTCCATCGCATACGGCATCGCGCAGGCAATGCATCGCGAAGGCGCTGAGCTGGCGTTCACCTACCAGAACGACAAGCTGAAAGGCCGTGTTGAAGAGTTTGCCGCACAGCTGGGTTCCAGCATTGTTCTGGAATGTGACGTTGCACAAGACGAAAGCATCGATGGCATGTTTGCTGAACTGGCAAAATCATGGCCGAAATTCGACGGCTTCGTTCACTCCATCGGCTTCGCTCCTGGCGACCAGCTGGACGGCGACTACGTGAACGCGGTAACCCGTGATGGCTTCAAAATCGCTCACGACATCAGCTCCTACAGCTTCGTTGCGATGGCTAAATCTTGCCGCGCGATGCTGAACCCGGGCGCAGCCCTGCTGACCCTGTCTTACCTGGGCGCAGAACGTGCTATCCCTAACTACAACGTAATGGGTCTGGCTAAAGCGTCTCTGGAAGCAAACGTACGCTACATGGCGAACGCAATGGGTCCTGAAGGCGTGCGCGTTAACGCCATCTCTGCTGGTCCTATCCGCACCCTGGCAGCTTCCGGCATCAAAGATTTCCGTAAAATGCTGGCACACTGCGAAGCGGTTACCCCGATTCGTCGTACTGTTACCATTGAAGATGTGGGTAACTCTGCAGCCTTCCTGTGCTCTGACCTTTCCGCGGGTATCTCCGGCGAAGTGGTTCACGTTGACGGCGGCTTCAACATCGCTGCAATGAACGAGCTGGAAATTAAATAAGCTGTGACTCTCTTCCCGCAGGGGAAGAGAGTTTTCCTCCCGCACCACTCCTCCGTTATTCCGTTCTGCTATTTGTTATCACCTAACAATATTTTTCCCTTTATCTGCGTTACGCCAGGATATTGATCGCCATTTTGAGATCAAGGAACGCACATGGAACAACGCCGTTTTTCCGGCAAAGGCCACTGGTACCACGAAACCCAGTCAAACCACGCGCAGACGGATGTTCTGCCTCTGGTGCCCGAAGCCGCTAACGTCGACGATCGTTTTTTGCTCGATTTAGCTTTGCCTGATGAGATTGTCGCCGCCTGTTCTGGCTGGTTTGCCCCTGCCAGAGCCTTATGCCACCAGCTGTTTCCGCTCTCGATTCCCGTGAACCGCCTGCATACGCTCAGCGCCTACGATCGGCTCAGTACCGCGTTGACGGTCGCACAGGCCTGTGGCGTTCAGCGGCTTTGTAACCATTACGCCGCCCTCCTCGCCCCACTACCCGGCCCGGACTCCTCGCGCGAAAGCAACCAACGCCTGGCGCAAATCACGCAGTATGCCCGCCAGCTTTCCAGCTCCCCTGATGTCATTGATGATAAAGCGCAGAACCAGCTTGATGAGGTTGGCCTGTCAATATATGACATTGTGGTGATTAACCAGATTATCGGCTTTATTGGTTTTCAGGCGCGCGTGGTCGCGGTTTTTCAGGCGCTGTTAGGACAACCCGTTCGCTGGTTGCCTGGCCATCATATTCAGCCGCACACCCTGCCCGCGAGCCACAACGCCTGGGTGCCGCTTTTGCCGGTCGTCGAGCTGCGCTATGCGAGCGCGCATCAGCTTGAGTCGCTGTCCCGCTGGCAGGCAGAACCCGCGCTTGAAGCCCTGACGCCGGTTCTTTGCCATGAGCCGTCGCTGCTCGACCTGACGGGAGAAATCCTGATCAACAGTCGCGAAGAGATTTCTCTGACTTCTCCTGCACTTTCGGCAGCGGTCGAACTGCTGACGCGCTCTCCGGACCGCTTCAGTGCCGCACAGTTTACCCCGCTCACGGATCAAGGACTCTCTGCCGAACAGGCGATCTCGCTGCTTACCCAAAGTGCGTTTGATGGCTGGCTTACGCGTCTGAAAGTCGCGTTTGGCAAAGAGGAATAACCATACTAATTACCCAAAGACCGCTTGCTGAGACAGTGAGAATCGCGTAAAACTGTCAGCCGCTCAATGGCTACGAAAATAGAACATTATGTTTCAGGACAACCCGCTGCTAGCGCAGCTTAAACAGCAACTGCATTCCCAGACGCCGCGTGCAGAAGGGGTCGTAAAAGCCACGGAAAAGGGCTTTGGCTTCCTTGAAGTTGACGCGCAGAAAAGCTACTTCATTCCGCCACCGCAGATGAAGAAAGTGATGCATGGCGACCGCGTCATGGCCGTCATTCATACCGAAAAGGAACGAGAGTCCGCCGAGCCGGAAGAACTTATCGAACCGTTCCTGACCCGCTTTGTGGGTAAGGTGCAGAGAAAAGACGATCGTCTGTCTATCGTGCCGGATCATCCCCTGCTGAAAGATGCCATCCCCTGCCGAGCCGCCCGCGGTGTTGAGCATGATTTTAAAGAAGGTGACTGGGCCGTAGCAGAAATGCGCCGTCATCCTCTGAAAGGCGATCGCGGTTTTTATGCTGAATTGACCCAGTTCATCACCTTTGGTGCCGACCATTTCGTGCCGTGGTGGGTCACGCTCGCGCGCCATAATCTTGAAAAAGAAGCACCTAACGGCGTGGCGACGGAGATGCAGGACGAAGGTCTGACGCGTCGCGATCTCACTGCCCTGGAATTTGTCACCATCGACAGCGCCAGCACGGAAGATATGGATGACGCGCTCTACGCTGAAGAGAGCGCCGATGGCAAACTGCATTTGACGGTTGCCATTGCCGATCCCACCGCCTGGATTGCCGAAGGCAGCAAGCTGGATGACGCGGCGAAAATCCGTGCCTTCACCAACTACCTGCCAGGCTTCAACATTCCGATGCTGCCGCGCGAGCTGTCAGACGATCTCTGCTCGCTGCGCCCCAATGAAGTGCGCCCGGTCCTTGCCTGCCGCATGACCATCGCAGCGGATGGCGCGATTGAAGACGATATCGAGTTCTTTGCCGCTACCATCGAATCGAAAGCCAAGCTGGCCTACGATAACGTGTCCGACTGGCTTGAAAATACCGGTAGCTGGAAACCTGAATCAGACGCTATTGCCGCGCAGATCCGTCTGCTGCAGCGTATCTGCCTGAACCGCGGCGAGTGGCGTAAAACCCACGCGCTGGTGTTCAAAGACCGTCCGGATTACCGCTTTGTTCTGGGTGAAAAAGGCGAAGTGCTGGATATCGTGGCCGAGCCGCGACGCATTGCGAACCGCATTGTTGAAGAAGCGATGATTTCTGCCAACATTTGTGCCGCACGCGTGCTGCGCGACAAGCTGGGCTTCGGCATTTACAACGTCCACACCGGTTTTGATCCTGCGAACACCGAAGCGCTGGCGGCCCTGCTGAAGAATCATGATGTGCACGTTGATCCGGAAGAAGTGCTGACGCTGCCGGGCTTCTGCAAACTTCGTCGTGAGCTGGACGCGCAGCCGTCCGGTTTCCTGGACAGCCGCATTCGTCGCTTCCAGTCCTTCGCGGAAATCAGCACAGAGCCGGGCCCGCACTTTGGTCTCGGTCTGGAAGCTTACGCTACCTGGACCTCTCCAATCCGTAAGTATGGCGATATGGTTAACCACCGTCTGCTGAAAGCGATTATCAAAGGCGAAACGATCGCGCGTCCTCAGGAGGATACCACGCTGCAGATGGCCGAACGTCGCCGCCTGAACCGCATGGCGGAGCGTGACGTGGGAGACTGGCTGTACGCGCGCTTCCTGCAGGATAAAGCTGGTACGGATACCCGTTTCGCCGCAGAGATCATTGATATCAGCCGCGGCGGTATGCGCGTCCGCCTGGTGGATAACGGCGCTGTCGCCTTTATTCCTGCTCCGTTCCTGCATGCCGTACGCGACGAAATGGTCTGCAGTCAGGAAAACGGGACGGTGCAAATTAAAGGTGAAACAGTTTACAAAGTCACAGACGTGATTGACGTAAACATCGCCGAAGTCCGCATGGAAACCCGCAGTATTATCGCGCGCCCTGTCGCCTGATAACCTGTTAAATTGTCGGCCATTTCCTTTCCGGAGGGGCCGACAATTTTTCTTTTTATCCCCGCCACAAAATCATCATTTTTTCTCACTATTTTCCGTTTACTGCCGCCCAAACTCGCCATAATTATCTACAGTAAAAGAGTGTTGTTATATTCGGTTACGTGAATTTTTATACGCTGAGTATTCTTTTTTACCCGACTCGTTTTAATATAAGAAAACAGGGAAAAACAATAAGTTCACTTCGGTTTTGCCGCTGTTTCGCAACGGAAAAGTCGACTGCAAATGAATAATTTGTGCGCTAATGAACAGCGGCGGGAGAAGACATGATGGACGATCTGGAGCAGAATTTGCTGTTTCGTTACATGGGGACGCACAGCCCCTGGTGGCGCCTGTCAGCTGACAGCAATGCTCTGCACCTTGCCACCAGCGAAAACGCCGATGTCACTCAGGTGGTGTCACTGGACGATGAACAGGCCGATCTCATCCGTCAGTTAACCGTTATTACCTCCAGCATCTCCATGTCGCTCTCTTTGTACGGGGAAGATGTCCCGGTGCATCTTGTGGGGCGAAAAATTACCCGCAACGAGTGGGCCGGCACCGCTTCAGCATGGAACGATACGCCCTCCGTCGCGCGCGATCTGGCTCAGGGTCTCTCTTTCGCGGAACAGGTTGTCTCAGAGGCCAACTCCGTCATTGTTATTCTCGATCAAAACGGCAATATTCAGCGTTTTAACCGGCTGAGCGAAGAGTATACCGGCCTGAAAGAACACGAAGTGATTGGTCAGAACGTGTTTAAGCTGTTTATGAGCCGCAGCGAAGCGGCAGCCTCAAAGCGTAATATCACCGGTTTCTTCCGTAACGGCAGCTCCTACGAGGTCGAACGCTGGATTAAAACGCGTAAAGGGCAGCGGTTGTTTCTGTTCAGAAATAAGTTCGTTCACAGCGGCAGCGGTAAAAATGAAATTTTCCTTATCTGTTCCGGTACCGATATTACCGAGGAGCGCCGCGCGCAGGAGCGGCTGCGCGTGCTGGCCAATACCGATACCATCACCGGCTTGCCAAACCGTAATGCCATTCATGAACTGATTTCCGACGCCATCACCAGCCGCGGCGATACGCAGGTTGGCGTGGTGTATCTCGATCTGGATAACTTTAAAAAGGTCAACGACGCCTACGGGCATATGTTTGGCGATCAGCTGTTACAGGCCGTCGCTCTCGCCATTTTGAGCTGTCTGGATGAAGGACAGGTGCTGGCGCGACTTGGCGGCGATGAGTTTATCGTCATGGCCACCAATACCTCTCAGGGTTCTCTGGAAGCGATGGCGTCGCGCATTTTGACCCGCCTGCGCCAGCCGTTCAGAATCGGTCTGATTGAGGTTTACACCGGTTGCTCTCTGGGCATCGCCCTCGCTCCGCAGCACGGTAACGACCGGGAAAGCGTCATTCGTAACGCCGATACCGCCATGTATACCGCCAAAGAGAACGGTCGCGGCAAGTTCTGCGTCTTCTCGCCCGAGATGAACCAGCGCGTGTTTGAGTATCTCTGGCTGGATACCAACCTGCGTAAAGCGCTGGATAACGATCAGCTCCTGATCCACTACCAGCCTAAAATAACCTGGCGCGGGGAGATCAGAAGCCTTGAGGCGCTGGTCCGCTGGCAATCACCGGAACGCGGCTTGATTCCGCCGCTGGAGTTTATCTCTTATGCCGAGGAATCGGGCCTGATTGTGCCGCTGGGGCGCTGGGTCATGCTCGATGTGGTTCGCCAGGTGGCGAAATGGCGCGATAAGGGGATAAACCTGCGCGTGGCCGTGAACGTCTCAGCGCGACAGCTGGCCGACCAGACTATTTTCAGTGATTTAAAGCAGGCGCTAAAAGATCTTAACTTTGAATACTGCCCCGTCGACGTTGAATTAACCGAAAGCTGTCTTATTGAGAACGAAGAGCTGGCGCTCTCGGTGATCCAGCAGTTCAGCCGGCTCGGGGCGCAAATTCACCTGGACGATTTTGGTACCGGCTACTCTTCCCTCTCCCAGCTGGCCCGTTTCCCCATCGACGCCATCAAGCTCGATCAATCCTTTGTCAGGGATATTCATAAGCAGTCAATTTCCCAGTCTCTGGTGCGCGCCATCGTCGCGGTGGCGCAGGCGCTGAACCTGCAGGTGATTGCCGAAGGGGTCGAAAGTGCAAAAGAAGACGCCTTTCTGACCAAGAACGGCGTCAACGAACGGCAGGGTTTTCTGTTTGCTAAGCCGATGCCCGCTGCCGCATTCGAGCGATGGCTAAAACGATATCAAGCGCGTAAACAGCGTTAACTGGCTTTACGCAAACCCGCCGCATGATGGCGGTTTTGCAGCATCACCAGACGCTCCATGTAGGCGATATCTTTCGGCTCCAGGCAGAAGGCAGCATCAACCCAGTCTTCCGTGATGTCCATCAATTCACTGCGAGGCAATTGCAGAACGCGCGTACGGGCGCGCAGCATCGCCCTTACGCCATTCAGTTTTGGCCGCAGCGTATCGATAAAGGTTCTGGTGGAAACATAGCTTTGTCCGGGCTCAAACAGGACATCCACCAGCCCGTGCTGTTCGTACCATTCCGCCGTATGGGATTCCCCTTTATAGATGAGCTCCTCCGCCAGCTTCATGCCTGAACGGCGTGCTACCAGAGAATATCCCCCCATGCCGGGGAAGAGATTGAAGGCAATCTCCGGGAAACCTAAACGGGCATCGCGCTGACCCAGAACGAAATGGTGCGCCAGTGCGGCCTCAAACCCGCCGCCTAGCGCACTGCCTTCGACCATTGCCAGAGAGATGGCCCCCGTATCAAACCCGCGAGATGCCGCGTGGACGCAATCAACGCAGGCGCGCGCGTACGCCCGCAGCGCTTCCCGACGTCCGTTCTGAATGCACTCGACGAAGAACTGCAAATCACCGCCCACGTTGTACATCTCGGGAACCAGCGAACCGGTTACCCAAAAATCAACCGCAAAACCAGACTGGCGAACCAGCCATGAAAAATTCATGATCTCCTCAATTAACGCGTGGTTGAAGCAAGGACGCGGCTGGGCCCGCAGCATCATCCAGACTGTGCGTCGCTCCGCCTCGTAATACCCTGACAGCTGAGTGAACCGTTCAGTATCGGTAAACAGTGTGCAGGTAGGCTGATTGATAACGGTCATAGTCTCATTCCTCTTATAAAAAAGCGCGTTGCGCGCAGTTTTAGACTAATCCACTCAATAAGCCCGCTACATGAGGGGGAATAAATTTATCACTTCCGTTTAAGTAATTTAGTTATTGTATTTTTTCCCTTCTCTTTTGATCCTAATTTCTGCATCATTGAAAATATTAACTTTTCGCGCCTGGGGTGAGATTATGTCGACTATTGATGCACAAGCTGTAGCACAACGTATTGATACCGTGCTGGATATCCTGGTGGCAGGCGATTATCACTCTGCTATCCGCAATCTTGAGATCCTGAAGTCTGAACTTCTTGCTCAGAATGGCGCTGACGTGCCTCCCGAAAACAGACAGCCCAAAGCGCCGTGGGAAGTTTAACCCCACCGTTTCCGACCTCGTTTCGCTTTATTAAATGGATGCTATGAATTCCCGACAACAACTCATTTTGCAGATGGTCATCGATCAGGGACGCGTCAGCGTAGTCGATCTCGCTAAAACGACCGGCGTGTCTGAGGTCACAATCCGCCAGGATCTTAATCTGCTGGAAAAACAAAGCTACCTGCGTCGCGCGCACGGATATGCCGTCCCGCTGGACAGCGATGACGTTGAGACGCGCATGATGAATAACTACGCGCTCAAACGTGAACTGGCGGAATTTGCCGCGTCGTTAGTGAACAATGGTGAAACGGTCTTTATTGAAAACGGCAGCAGTAATGCCCTTCTGGCGCGCACGCTTGCTGATCAAAAAGACGTTACCATCATCACCGTCAGTAGCTATATCGCACATTTACTCAAAGAGACCCGCTGCGAGGTCATTCTGCTGGGCGGTATTTATCAGAAAAAAAGTGAAAGCATGGTCGGCCCGCTGACCCGCCAGTACGTCCAGCAGGTTCATTTCAGTAAGGCCTTTATCGGCATTGACGGCTGGCAGCCTGAGACGGGGTTCACCGGCCGGGATATGATGCGTTCTGACGTCGTGAATGCCGTACTGGAAAAAGAGTGTGAAGCCATTGTGCTCACCGATAGCTCTAAATTCGGCGCCGTCCATCCGTATACGATGGGGCCTCTTTCTCGCTTTAGCCGCGTTATTACTGACGAACGTTTACGCGAAGAGCACCGTAATAAACTGGAGGATGACGGTCTCATCGTCAATATTATTAAAACAACCGCCTGAGCCCTCTGTGCGCCCGAATTTCGGGCGCTCTCGCCCTTCATTCTCTGAGATGATTCCTGGTACTTCTTTAAGAGTTTTTACCTGTTTAACTCGCCCTAAAGTCGTAAAATTAATGTTAGCGATATAACAGGAAGTGACTATCACCTGCGTGATTACGTAACGCCTGCGCGACCAGCTTTCACGGAGAACAGAATTAAGTATTCAATTCGTCTATACTTAACGTGTACATCTTTCCGTGAATCGATAATTCAGGAGAAAGTATTATGACCTTAACCAGCAAAAAATTAGCCGCCGCTGTTCTGGCAATCACTGTAGCTATGTCCCTGAGCGCATGCTCTAACTGGTCTAAACGTGACCGTAACACCGCGATTGGTGCCGGTGCAGGTGCTCTCGGTGGTGCAGTATTAACGGATGGTAGTACGCTGGGTACATTAGGTGGCGCTGCTGTCGGTGGTATTATCGGTCACCAGGTCGGCAAATAATTATTCTATAAGCCTTCCGCGGTATTGTGATATTTGAACGCATTTCAGGTCTGACATACGCACGTATATAACACGAGCCACGGCATTTGCCGTGGCTTATTTATTTTAGCCGCCCGCCAGTTTGACCTTCATGCCTTTGGCTTCCAGCAGCGATTTTATTAAATCGCGTTTATCACCCTGGATTTCGATAATGCCGTCTTTCACGGCACCGCCGCAGCCGCATTTCTTTTTCAGTTCGGCCGCCAGCTTTGTCAGCTCCGCATCATCCAGGTCAATTCCGGAGATAAGGCAGACCCCCTTTCCTTTTCGCCCGCTGGTTTGACGCTGGATGCGAACGATTCCGTCGCCCTTCGGACGCTCGGCTTTCGCTTTCGGCTCGTCGATACGCCCGCTGTCGGTTGAGTAGACCAGACGACTGTTGGAATCGGTCATTATGCCCCCTTTCTCAGCGACGCGTTGATAGCCTTAAGCGTATCTGCCGGGTTTGCAGACTGCGTCACCGGACGCCCGATGACCATGTAGTCAACGCCTGCAGCCAGCGCCTGCTCAGGCGTCATAATACGGCGCTGATCGCCAACTTCACTGCCTGCAGGACGAATCCCCGGGGTGACCAGCTTAAAATCCTGACCCAGCACTGATTTAAAACGCACGGCTTCCTGCGCGGAGCAGACGACGCCATCAAGTCCGCAATGCTGCGTCAGACGCGCGAGACGCTCAGCATGCTCGGCAGGTGACAACGTCACGCCGAGGTCGCGTAAATCGCTTTCGTCCATACTGGTCAGCACGGTGACCGCAATCAGCAGTGGCGCATCTTTGCCGAACGG
Source organism: Enterobacter genomosp. O (assembly GCF_001022965.1). GTDB lineage: Bacteria > Pseudomonadota > Gammaproteobacteria > Enterobacterales > Enterobacteriaceae > Enterobacter > Enterobacter cloacae_L. The sequence goes on along the minus strand of NZ_LECZ01000027.1, from coordinate 106,144 downwards.
CAGGAGCGCTTCACGGGCAGCCGTCATCATTCTCGCCCCACCCGATGCATGGACGTTAACCATCCATACGCCCAGATCGGCGGCTGCAGCTACGGCGTGCGCTGTGGTATTCGGGATATCATGGAATTTGAGGTCGAGGAACACGTCAAAGCCGCGCTGCTGCAGATCGCGAACGATTTGCGGTCCAAACAGCGTGAACATCTCTTTGCCAACTTTCAGACGGCAATCGCGAGGGTCGATACCGTCGACAAACGCCAGTGCAGCGTCACGCTTATTGTAATCAAGCGCAACAACAACAGGAGAATCCGTAATTATGCGGGAAGTGGAGGATGTAACAGACGTCATGACCAGCCCTTTTCGTCTATGGGCGCGCAGCGGCGCGGAACAGATAAACGGCGAGCATTCTACCTGCCGCCGCCGCAAATTGACAGAATCCATTTGCTTTCCTGCCAGACCGGCAAACCGCACGGAGCCAAAAGATGTTAGATAGGGATAAGTATGTTGTAACTAAAGTGAGGTGTTTTAAAAAATCACTGCCCGTCGAGGCCGCGAATTGGCTTAATGGTGGACCATGCGCGGCAGGAAGGACAATGCCAGTAGAGCGTATAGGCGGTAAAACCACACTTCTGGCAACGATAGCGCGGTTTGCTTCGCACCTGCTCGCCAACCATGTCGCGCAGCACCATCAGGCTTTCTTTGGCGCGCCCTTCTTCAGCGTCGTTTAGGTGATAATCCATCAGCTTATGGAATACCCGCATGGTCGGGTGGCGCTGCAGCTGTCGGGTAATATACACCTGCGCGGTGTCGCTTCCCTCATACTGCTCAACCACGTCTGAGAGCATCAGTTCCGCGGTTGCCCCGGTATTCTCTTCTACGCAGCGGCGCAGGAATGCCACCCACTCTTCCTGCTTGCCCAACTGTTGGTAGCAGGTTTGCAGCATTTCCAGCGTTTCACTGACCAGCTCTTTGTCCTGATCAATGACGCGCAGCAGGCTTTCAACGGCTTTGGCGTAGTCGCCACTCGCCATAAAGACGCGCCCCATCATGATGGAGATACGTGCGCTGTTGCGGTCTGCGGCGGCCCCTTTCTTCAGCAACGCCATAGCTTTGTCCATGTCGTCATTGCCCATCTGCTGAAGGGCAAGCTCGCAGTAGAAATGAGCTATCTCAACGCGCTGTTTATCTTTACCCAGCTTCACCAGTCGTTCAGCCGTATCAATGGCTTTCTGCCAGTCGCTGGTGGCCTGATAAATCTGCAGCAGCTGCTGCAACGCACCGATACGGAAATCCGTTTCATCCACCAGCTGCGAGAACATATCTTCAGCGCGGTCGTACAGCCCAGCAGCCATGTAATCACGCCCCAGCTGCTGTACCGCAAGGAGACGCTGATCGTAGGTCAGCGAGGCGCTTTCCATCAGGGTCTGGTGGATACGAATGGCGCGATCGACCTCACCGCGCGAGCGGAACAGGTTACCCAGGGTGAGATGCGCTTCAACAGTACCGGTATCCTCTTTCAGCATGTCGAGGAACAGATCTACCGCTTTGTCCTGCTGATTGCTCAGGAGGAAGTTTACCCCCGCCACGTAGTCGCGGGAGAGACGATTGGCCTCATCCTGTTTTGTTTGTTGCGCACTTCTGCGGCCCATATACCAGCCATAGGCTGCGGCGACAGGCAAAAGCAGAAACAACAACTCCAGCATAGTCGATTATTCCTTCACGACCGGCACACCGGAGCTTTCCGGAATGTCGGACGCAGGCGCAATGTTATTTTCGAGTCGTTTAATTTTACGTTCAGCGCGCGCAAGAGAGACACGGACTTTTAACCAGAACAGACCGCAAACCAGCCAGCCAATGGCAAAGCCCGCAGCAAATAAGACCGCCAGCAGGCTCGACACGCGATACTCGCCCTGAGCCAGCAGATAGTTAAACGTCACCTGTTGATCGTTCTGTGCACCCAATGTGACTGAAATGACAAAAATCGCCAATACCAGTAAGAAAATGAGTAAATATTTCACATTACTTCCCGTTATGTGGTTCAAGCGAATAAAGTGTGTTCAACTCACCGCAATCAGCCTTATAAACTACCATTTTAGTGACGGGCGCGAAACGGAAAAAGTAACGCGCCAGCCATGGATTTATGGGCAAAATACGGAATATCAACCGTCAGGCGTCGCTTTGCTCCCTTTCGGCTATTTCTTCTTTCTCTACTGGCGGTGGCGTTAGCGGGCCGCAGAATCGTTCAGCAAGCCAGGTCGCCAGCGTCACCAGCAGCCATGAAATAAGCGTAGCGACAACCAGGTCCCGCGGCCAGTGCATACCCAGCAGCAAGCGGCTGCCCATCACACCTGTAGCCCAGACCAGTAAAATCGCGATAGTGACCGTCCGACGTCTTGGCCAAAGCAGCCCAACCCCCAGTAACGCCCAGCTGGCCGCAAACATGGTGTGACCGGAAGGAAACGCGAACCCCGTCTCCTTTTGCCAGTGCTTACGCAAAAACTTCGGGATATCCTGCTGTTCCGAAAGCTGTTCTTTTACCAATGCCCCGCGATCTTTACGCTTTAAATTGTAGAACTCATCTACCGGAACATGATGCGCTTTTTCCAGCCAGACGACAAAAGGACGCGGTTCCTGAACGCGATCTTTCACCCAGGACTTTACGCCCTGGCCAATAACAATGGCAGCAGCGAGGATCGCAAAAAGCGTTAGCGCCGCGCGCAGACGAAAGCGCAAACACCACAGGAACCAGGCGCAGAGGAGTACGTGGGTAATGATCCCCCACGGCTGAGTGACCGTTTCCGTTATCCAGTATAACGATTTCAGCCACGTGGCGTTCTGCCCGGGCTGCCACATCCACCCCGAGGCCCATACGGCCAGAGGCATAATCAGTAAAATGGCCGCACCTGCTGCCGTACGTCTGGCGATCGAAAGCATGTCTTCTCCTTTTTCGCTAAGCGCCACAATCATAACTGAAATTTATTCGCTGGGTGGAGATGTCGGATCGTGCGTTTAACGTTCATATAGCGTGGCGCCCATTAGGCGAACATGCTGAGCTTGTGGCAAAATGAACTGATACAGAAAGCAAAACAGGGCAAAGACGCGAAACGTGTCAGCCTACTCTGGAGAATCACATGCAGCTTAAACGTGTGGCAGAAGCCAAACTGCCAACCCCATGGGGCGATTTCCTGATGGTCGGATTTGAAGAACTGGCAACCGGACAGGATCATGTCGCGCTGGTGTACGGCGACATTTCAGGGCAGACGCCGGTGCTGTCCCGCGTACACTCAGAGTGTCTTACCGGCGATGCGTTGTTCAGCCTGCGCTGTGATTGCGGTTTCCAGCTGGAAGCGGCCCTTTCTCATATTGCTGAAGAAGGTCGCGGCGTGCTGCTTTACCACCGTCAGGAAGGCCGTAATATTGGTCTGCTGAATAAAATCCGCGCTTACGCGCTTCAGGACCAGGGCTACGATACGGTTGAAGCGAACCATCAACTCGGTTTTGCCGCTGACGAACGTGACTTCACCCTGTGTGCCGATATGTTCAAGCTGCTGGGCGTGGATGAAGTTCGCCTGCTGACCAATAACCCGAAAAAAGTGGAGATCCTGACCGAAGCCGGGATCAATATCGTTGAGCGTGTCCCGCTGATTGTCGGCCGTAACCCGAAAAACGCCCACTATTTAGATACCAAAGCGGCCAAAATGGGCCATCTCCTGAACGAGTAAACGTTAAAAGCCCGGCACGGGTGCCGGGCTCGCTTCATCAATCCAGCATCTTGCGAATCACATAATGTAAAATGCCGTCGTTCTGGTAATAGGTCAGCTCGGTTGCCGTATCAATACGACACCGGCATTCCAGCACCTCGGTTTTCCCGTCAGCCCGCGTTAACTTCACCGGCACCGTTTTACCCGGCTTCAGGTTTTGCAGATCGCTGATATCAATCTGCTCTTCTCCGGTCAGGCCCAGCGTTTTGCGCGTCACGCCCTGCGGGAACTCAAGCGGCAGGATCCCCATACCGATCAGATTCGAGCGGTGAATACGTTCGAACGATTCGGCGATAACCACACGAACGCCCAGCAGGCGCGGACCTTTCGCCGCCCAGTCACGGCTTGAGCCGGAACCGTACTCCTTGCCAGCGATCACCGCCAGCGGCGTTCCTTCCTGCTGATATTTCACGGCCGCATCATAAATCGACACGACTTCCGTTCCCGGCAGATGGCGCGTCATGCCCCCTTCAATACCCGGTACCATTTCGTTACGAATGCGGATATTGGCAAACGTGCCGCGCATCATGATTTCATGGTTACCGCGGCGCGAACCGTAGGAGTTAAAATCACGGCGTTCCACCCCCCTGCTTTGCAGATAGCGGCCTGCCGGGCTATCGGCTTTGATACTCCCCGCCGGAGAGATGTGGTCGGTCGTGACCGAATCCCCCAACATCGCCAGGATGCGCGCGCCGTGGATATCCTTAAGCGGTGCCGGCTCGGCCAGCATCTCATCAAAGAACGGCGACAGACGGATATAGGTCGAGTCATCCTGCCAGTCATAGGTATCCGAACCTGCGAGGTTAATGGCTTTCCATTCCGGCGTACCTTCAAAGACTTCCGCATACTCTTTGCGGAACATTTCGGTCGAGACCTTTTCAACGGCCAGCGCGATTTCACGCGATGACGGCCAGATATCTTTCAGGTAGACAGGGTCATTCTTGCGATCGTGACCAATCGGATCGGTCACCAGGTTGATATTCATGTTCCCTGCCAGGGCGTAGGCCACCACCAGTGGCGGCGAGGCGAGCCAGTTGGTTTTTACCAGCGGATGAATTCGCCCTTCAAAGTTTCGGTTACCGGAAAGAACTGCACCAACCGTCAGATCGCCCTGCTTGATCGCAGTTTCAATGGGTTCAGGCAGCGGACCGGAGTTACCGATACAGGTCGTACAGCCGTAGCCCACGAGGTTAAAGCCCAGTTCGTCGAGGTACGGCGTCAGCCTGGCCTGGGCCAGGTAATCCGACACCACCTTGGAGCCCGGTGCCAGCGAGGCCTTGACCCACGGCTGAGGTTTTAGCCCAAGCTCTACCGCTTTTTTGGCCAGCAAACCGGCCGCCATTAACACGCTGGGGTTCGAGGTGTTGGTGCAGGAGGTAATGGCTGCGATAACCACCGCCCCGTCCGGAAGCTGATACTGATGACCGTTCAGAACATAGTCGATGGGACGATGGTCTTTCTTCGCTACGTTCACTTCCAGCTCATTGCTGGCTGCGAACGCTTTCGGCACGTCAGTCAGCGCAACCCGATCCTGAGGACGTTTAGGCCCGGCGAGGCTCGCCTCGACGCTGCCCATATCGAGCTCAAGCGAACTGGTGAAGACCGGTTCGTCACCCGGGTTTCGCCACATGCCCTGCGCTTTGGTATACGCCTCCACCAGCGCCACCTGCTCTTCGCTACGACCGCTAAGGCGCATGTACTCCAGCGTGACGTCATCGATAGGGAAAAAGCCGCAGGTTGCGCCATATTCCGGCGCCATATTGGCGATGGTGGCGCGGTCGGCCAGCGGCAGCGAATCCAGTCCGTCGCCGTAAAACTCAACAAACTTGCCTACCACCCCATGCTTGCGCAGCATCTGGGTGACGGTGAGCACCAGATCGGTAGCGGTAATGCCTTCAGACAGTTTACCGGTCAGCTTGAAGCCCACCACATCAGGGATGAGCATGGAAACCGGCTGGCCGAGCATGGCGGCTTCGGCTTCAATACCGCCGACACCCCACCCCAGCACACCCAGACCGTTGATCATGGTGGTATGGGAGTCCGTACCCACCAGCGTATCCGGATAAGCCACCCACTCTTTATCCTGCAGTTCACTCCAGACGGCTTTCCCCAGATATTCGAGGTTAACCTGGTGACAAATACCGGTACCCGGTGGAACCACGCTAAACCGGCTGAACGCCTGTTGCCCCCACTTCAGAAATACGTAGCGCTCGTGGTTACGCTCCATCTCCAGACGCACGTTCTCACCAAAGGCATCATCGTCGCCGAAGTGGTCAACGGTGACGGAGTGGTCAATGACGAGGTCAACAGGGGAAAGTGGATTCACTTTTGCCGTATCACCGCCGAGACGCTTAACGGCTTCGCGCATCGCGGCTAAATCAACCACGGCAGGAACCCCGGTAAAGTCCTGCATCAGGACCCTTGCCGGGCGGTAGGCAATTTCTCTGTCGGCATGGGCATTCTCAAGCCACCCGGCCAGCGCCTGGATATCGTCGAGGGTGACGGAGTCACCGTCCTGCCAGCGCAACAGGTTTTCCAGTAAAACTTTCAATGACTTGGGTAAACGCGAAATGTCCCCAAGCGTTCTGGCAGCCAGCGGCAGGCTGTAGTAATGCCAGGTTTTATTTTCTGCCTGTAATGTGTCCTTACTGGCTTCGCGTAGGGTTAACGACATAAGCTCCTCCTTAATCACAGAGATGCCCTGACAAACATCAGGGCTGTAATTAAAGATAACACAAAGATGTCGTAACGTTTTGATAACAACCCGAATTGATAAATTTCGGATTGGTCCAGAGGAGAGAAACAAAAAACCCCGCCGTAGCGAGGTTTTACAATTTAGTGGAGGGCCAACCAGATGAGCTGACTCCAGAACAGAATCGACACGGTAAAAACGCCGATCCATGACCAGTATTTGTGAGACGTCATGTTATTCATCATAGGGACACCAGGCATTATTTATAAAAAGTTCCGAGGTTAGACCTCAGTGCTATATTGCTGATGTGTATTTATTAAAGAGTACAAAAGTGCAGAGTCGTTATTCACACTATTTGCATCATTACGCAATAAACTAAATTATTGTTTTTTGGGTTCGTCTTCTGCGAACACATCAATAAACGCTTGCTGCTGCGGCGTCAGTTTCCAGGACGCGGGTACAACAGTCGCAGGTGCTTTACGCCCTCTGTGACCATTGTCACGATGCTGACACATCTGTTTTACCGTTGCTGTACGAACCGTCACTGCCATATTTAACCCCAATATTTCCAGGCCAGGAGAGCAACTGCCACCCAAAACAGGGCGGAAACGAGAAAGACCGCCAGCCAGGCTTTACGCTTGAGCGCAGGATCCCTTTGCGGTTCTTCACTTCCTGAAGGCATTGCTAACCTCATACAATCGATATCGCTTATCATTTAGGACCAAACAATTGGTACAATTAATCATCTGTTGAGATAAATCCTAAAGAAACTTTAGCCGAAAAGCCAGTGAATTTACGCACCGGAACCCAGGAAATATTCATTCTTTTGACCAGAAATAAATAATTGAAAAGAAAAATTTGCGTAGCCGTTAATTAGTTTCTACTTTTGTCGCCAATTCACGACATTATAACCACACCAATTAAAAGGATACTGACATTATATGACAGGAAGCGTAGATGAAGATAATTCTAATTTAGCTTTGAGGGGTTATTTCGGTATCTTTCCGTGAGGGAAAGATACCGGGTGTGATTATTTTGCAGGGAGTTTGATATCTTTAAACATCTCTTCGATATCTTCATTTGAACGTAATGCAACGGCGGTATCAACCACGTCACGCGTTAAATGAGGGGCAAAGCGCTGAATAAAATCATACATATAGCTACGCAGGAAGGTGCTGCGGCGGAACCCAATTTTTGTGGTGCTATGGCTGAAAATATCATGCGCATCAAGGCGCACCAGGTCAGGGTCTGACACCGGGTCGACCGCCATGCTGGCAATAACGCCCACCCCCAAACCAAGCCGAACATAGGTCTTAATAACGTCGGCATCGGTAGCGGTAAAGACAATACGCGGCGTTAATCCTGCCCGGTTAAAAGCCGTATCAAGCTCAGACCGCCCGGTGAAGCCAAACGTATAGGTCACTAAAGGATACTGTGCCAGCTCTTCAATAGTCACCGACCCCTTGCCTGCCAGCGGGTGATCGGGCGTCACGACAATAGAACGGTTCCAGTGGTAGCACGGGAGCATCACCAGATCGTCATACAGGTGAAGGGCTTCCGTCGCGATAGCAAAGTCCGCGTTGCCCTTCGATACCGCCTCCGCAATTTGCGTTGGCGAGCCCTGATGCATATGCAAAGAGACGCGGGGATAGCGCTCGATAAAGCCCTTAATAACGCCCGGCAGCGCATAGCGCGCCTGAGTATGCGTTGTGGCAATATACAGCGAGCCTTTATCCGGCCAGGTATGCTCCCCTGCGACAGACTTAATCGCATCGACTTTAGAGAGGACTTCCCGCGCGATGCGGATGATTTCCTGCCCTGCTGGCGTCACCTGGGTGAGGTGTTTCCCGCTGCGGGCAAATATCTGGATACCTAACTCATCCTCCAGCATACGAACTTGTTTGCTGATGCCCGGCTGAGAGGTATATAACCCCTCGGCGGTGGAAGAGACGTTAAGGTTGTGATTCACCACCTCAACGATATAACGAAGCTGCTGTAATTTCATGCCAGACCATCCGATTTAGCGCACGCGGTCAATCGCTTAAGACGATTTAATAATAAAAAACAGGTTAACTATAACCACTATATCATTTATAGCCTGACTGTATAGTACGGAACAAAAAATAATAACAAGGCAATAAAAAAGGGCCGGAAGTCCGGCCCTTTTACAGGTAAGTTACGGTAAGGGAAGATTATTTCTTGCCTTCAACCCATTTGCCATCGACAAAGAAGGCTGACCATCCGGTCGCTTTGCCCTCTTTTTCTGCCGCAACATACTGCTGCTTGGTTTTACGGCTAAAGCGTACCACGGTTTTGTTGCCTTCCGGATCCTGCTGCGGTGCATCGGCCAGGTAACGCAGTTTCTCAGGCAGACGATCGCGGAAACGATGCAACTCTTCGACCAGCGGCGCGCGCGTTTCACGCGATTTCGGGAAGGTGTTGGCGGCCAGGAAGACACCCGCAGCGCCGTCACGCAGCACGAAGTACGCGTCGGATTTCTCACACGGCAACTCAGGCAGCGGAACCGGATCTTCCTTCGGTGGCGCCACTTCACCGTTACGCAGAATTTTACGCGTGTTTTTACACTCGTCGTTAGTGCACGCCATGTACTTACCGAAACGCCCCATTTTCAGGTGCATTTCAGAACCACACTTCTCGCACTCCACAATCGGGCCGTCATAGCCCTTAATGCGGAACTCACCCTCTTCAATCTCATATCCATCACACGTTGGGTTATTACCGCACACGTGCAGTTTACGTTTTGGATCGATCAGGTAACTGTCCATTGCCGTGCCGCATTTTTTGCAGCGACGTTTGGCACGCAGAGCGTTTGTTTCTGCATCGTCACCTTCCAGCACATTGAGAACTTCATTCTCAGGCACCAGGTTGATGGTGGTTTTGCAGCGCTCTTTTGGCGACAGCGCGTAGCCGGAGCATCCGAGGAAAACGCCCGTCGTGGCAGTACGGATCCCCATCTTACGGCCACAGGTTGGGCACTCGATGCTGGTCAGTACCATCTGGTTAGGCAGCATGCCGCCCTCTTCAGGATCTTTCTCCGCTTTTTCAAGCTGGTCGGTAAAGTCGCTGAAGAAGCTATCGAGTACCTTTTTCCACTCCGCCTGGTGGCTGGCGACCTGGTCGAGGCTGTCTTCCATTTGCGCGGTGAAATCGTAGTTCATCAACTCGCGGAAGTTGGCTTCCAGACGGTCAGTGACGATCTCACCCATTTTTTCCGCATAGAAACGACGGTTTTCAACACGTACGTAGCCACGGTCCTGAATCGTCGAGATGATGGATGCGTAGGTTGACGGACGACCGATACCGCGTTTCTCCAGCTCTTTCACAAGAGAGGCTTCGCTAAAGCGCGCAGGCGGCTTGGTGAAGTGCTGAGCCGGGATCAGTTCAACCAGAGACAGTTCGTCACCTTTGTTAACCGCCGGCAGCGTTCGGTCTTCATCGCCTTTACGCAGCGCTGGCATGACTTTCGTCCAGCCGTCGAAACGCAGGATACGACCGCGCGCCTTCAGGCGGAAATCACCTGCACCGACGGTCAGCGTAGTGGAGTCGTACTGCGCTGGCGTCATCTGACACGCTACGAACTGGCGCCAGATCAGCTGATACAGCTTCTGGGCGTCGGCTTCCATATCTTTCAGCGATTCGGCTAACACAGAGACATCGGAAGGACGAATCGCTTCGTGCGCTTCCTGAGAGTTCTCTTTGCTGGCGAACTGGTTAGCAGTTTCCGGCAGATATTTCTTACCGAAATTGTCACCAATGTAACCGCGCACCATGTTGACCGCGTCCTGGCTCAGGTTGGTTGAGTCAGTACGCATATAGGTGATGTAACCCGCTTCATACAGGCGCTGGGCCATCATCATGGTTTTCTTCACGCCATAGCCCAGACGCGTGCTGGCAGCCTGCTGCAGCGTCGAGGTAATAAACGGCGCACCAGGCTTACTGCTGGTCGGTTTGTCTTCTCGTTCCAGTACCTGATAGCGAGCTTTTTCCAGCAGCGCTACGGCGGCCATGGTCTGGTCGCGGTTTTCTGGACGGAAAGGCTTGTCGTTCTGGTGGCTTACCTGCAGCGGCAGAGCGTCACCGCCCGGCGTGGTCACATTGGCATCGACTTCCCAGAACTCTTCCGGCACGAAGGCTTTAATTTCGCGTTCACGCTCAACAACAAGGCGCACAGCGACAGATTGCACACGACCTGCGGACAGCCCACGGGCAATCTTCTTCCACAGCAGTGGAGAGACCATGTAACCCACTACACGGTCCATAAAGCGACGTGCCTGCTGTGCGTTTACACGGTCGATATTCAGCTCGCCCGGCTTTTCAAAAGCCTGACGAATCGCATTCTTCGTAATTTCGTTAAACACTACACGGCTGTAGCGTTTGTCATCACCACCGATCACTTCCCGCAGGTGCCACGCAATGGCTTCCCCTTCGCGGTCGAGGTCGGTTGCGAGATAGATGTGGTCTGCTTTTTCAGCAAGCTGCTTCAGCTCGTTAACGACTTTTTCTTTCCCGGGCAGCACTTCATATTGTGCATCCCAGTTGTGCCATGGGTTAACACCCATGCGGTTGACAAGCGCGCTACGTTCATCCTTTTTAGGCTTTTTAGCCCCTTTGGTGGAGGTAGAGTCTGCGCTCTTTTTGCTGGCTGAGCCACTGGTCGGCAAATCGCGGATATGACCGACGCTGGACTTAACCACGTAGTCATTACCCAGATACTTATTGATCGTTTTGGCTTTTGCCGGGGACTCAACGATGACGAGAGCTTTACCCATATTCACCTTTACCTAATTTAATTCTTCCAGGAATACGCCGCACGTTGATTTCCCTTCCGCTGACGACGAGCCAATGATATTGCGACTGCGTCAGGAGATATCAACCCCTTTGTCTTACTGAGCGTCAAACAAAAAACGCCCAGGTGATTGAGTTTTCGGGTATTTTTCTCACATCTCGTGTAATTCGTGACGAATTCCAGGTCGAATGTCAAGCAATTCTGTTGCCAGAATGACGAAAGCGCACACTCTACCTGATAAAATTCGTTACGCAACTTTATTAGCATGCAAAAGCAAATCCTGCCAGCCGGGTCCCGCTACCTTACCCCCTCACATTACAGGGAAAATTTGCCCCCAAAGCGCCCTCGGCGTAGACTATTGTCACTGTTTAAGGAGTGGATTATGCAGAATACGACCCAACCTATTGACCGAGCCTCTCTGCTTATCGAAGCAAACAAGCTTATCCGTGACCATGAAGATACGCTGGCGGGCATTGAAGCCACCGGCGTAGAGCAGCGCAATGGGGTGCTGATTTTCAGCGGCGAATACTTCCTTGACGAACAGGGGTTACCGACCCCGAAAAGCACCGCCGTATTTAACATGTTTAAATACCTGGCACATACGCTTTCAGAGAAATATCACCTGGTCGATTAATGCAAAACGCGAGGCATATGCCTCGCGTTTTTGTTTACAGCAGCGGTTTTTGTCCGCGCTGCAGCCAGCGGAGCAGCAGGCGGTCCGCACTCTCTGCCGCACTGTTGGTAAAGCGGTCCAGCAGTCGCTTACGCTGGGTGAAGCGCACACCAACCAGCTCCCGGCCTTCCATCAGGTTGAGCAGCAGGTCATCGCTGGTCCCGACTTCATCCACCAGCCCTTTCTCCTGCGCCTGGACCCCGTACCAGTGCTCACCCGTCGCCACCTGTTCGATATCAAGCGTCGGGCGCATCCGGTGCACAAAGTCTTTAAAGAGGTGATGCGTTTCGTTGAGGTCTTCACGGAATTTTTGACGCCCTTCTTCCGTATTTTCGCCCAGCAGCGTCAGGGTGCGTTTGTACTGGCCCGCCGTGTGAAGTTCGATATCAATCTCTTTATTTTTCAGGAAGCGGTTAAAGTTCGGTATTTGTGCGACCACGCCGATTGAACCAATAATGGAGAACGGCGCGGCAACGATTTTGTCCGCCACACAGGCCATCATATACCCCCCGCTCGCCGCCACTTTATCCACGGCAACGGTCAACGGGATCTGTTTTTCACGCAGGCGCTGCAGCTGCGAGGCGGCCAGCCCATAGCCATGAACTACACCGCCCGGGCTTTCAAGACGCACAACAACCTGATCCTGCGGGGTCGCCACGGCCAGAACGGCGGTGACCTCTTCCCGCAGAGAGGAAACTTCATGCGCATCCATACTGCCTTTAAAATCGAGCACGTAAACGCGTGGCGCGGCCTTCTCCTGCGGTGCATTGAGCTTCGCTTTTGCCTTTGCCGCTTTGGCATCCTGTTTATGCTTTTTCTTCTGTGCTTTCAGCCACAGTTTCTGTTGATGACTATCAAGCAGCGCCAGAGACATCTCTTCCTGCATCTCTTTATACTGTTCGCTCAGGCGGGTGATACGTAACTCCCCACGCTGACGCTTACGCTGCGTCAGGTTGACAATCAGAACGGCAATCACCGCAATGGCAATCACCACCGTCGCGATTTTGGCCAAAAACAACCCATATTGAGAAAGTAATTCCACGCGTTCCACCTTGATTTAACCACGAATCTTTCACGGCAGTGTACAACAGCCCCGCCCATGCGTCTCGCTCGTGACATTACCTCTGCGAGCCGCCTTCAGGAATCCCCGGCGTGTAGTTTAAATATTTGCAAATTGTTAATTTTACAGTAATGCGTCCTGTAGACTGATTGAATTCTCATGCTAATTCGGGCATAAAGCCGAAAAGTCATTATAAAGGTGCCACTGCATCACCGGGCACCTGAGGAGCCACCGTGCATTATCAACCGCAAAAAAATCTGCTGCAGAACCGGATCATTCTTGTCACCGGTGCCAGCGATGGGATTGGCCGCGAGGCAGCCCTGACCTACGCCGAGTACGGCGCGAACGTTATTCTGATAGGGCGCAACGAAGATAAACTGAAAAGCGTCGCTCAGGAGATTGAGGCCGCATACGGCACTCCGGTTCCGTGGTATACGCTCGATTTACTGACCTGCACGCCCGCGGAGTGCCAGGAATTAGCCCGACGCATCAGCACCCACTATCCACGGCTCGACGGCGTGCTGCATAACGCCGGCCTGCTTGGAGAGGTGCGGCCAATGGATGAACAAGATCCGGATATCTGGCAGCAGGTGATGCAGGTTAACGTCAACGGCACGTTTTTCCTCACGCAGGCATTGCTTCCTTTATTACTCAAATCCGAGTCAGGCTCCCTGGTCTTTACCTCCTCCAGCGTAGGCCGCGAGGGGCGCGCAAACTGGGGCGCATATGCCGTATCAAAATTCGCCACCGAAGGCATGATGCAGGTGCTGGCGGAGGAGTATCAGAGCCGCCATCTTCGCGTGAACTGCATTAACCCGGGCGGTACGCGCACCAAAATGCGCGCCAGCGCGTTCCCGAGCGAAGATCCGCAGAAGTTGAAAACTCCGGCAGATATTATGCCGCTCTATCTCTGGCTGATGGGCGACGACAGCCGCCGCAAGACCGGGATGACCTTTGACGCCCAGCCGGGCCGTAAACCGGGAATTTCGCAATGAGTGAAGAACGTCATCAGCAGCGCCAGCAGCGTCTTAAAGAACAGGTCGATGCACGCGTCGCGGCAGCGCAGGACGAGCGCGGGATCGTCATCGTGTTTACCGGCAACGGCAAAGGGAAAACCACTGCCGCGTTTGGTACCGCCACCCGCGCGGTCGGCCATGGGCAGAAAGTCGGCGTTATCCAGTTTATCAAAGGCGAATGGCCCAACGGCGAGCGAAATTTACTTGAGCCTCACGGCGTTGAGTTTCAGGTGATGGCGACCGGGTTTACGTGGGACACGCAGAACCGGGAAACCGATACCGCAGCCTGTCTTGCCGTCTGGGAGCACGCCAAAAGGATGCTGGCCGACCCCACGCTGAATATGGTTCTGCTGGATGAGATAACGTACATGGTCGCCTACGATTATCTGCCGCTGGAGGCCGTGCTGACAGCCCTGAATAACCGCCCAGCGCATCAGACGGTTATCGTCACGGGGCGCGGGTGTCATCGGGATATTCTGGAGCTGGCAGATACCGTCAGCGAGCTGCGTCCGGTGAAACACGCCTTCGATGCGGGCATCAAAGCGCAAATCGGGATTGATTACTAAAAAAAAGCCCGGTCACTGACCGGGCTTTCGTTTTTAACCGTTGTTGTTACGGCTTCCGGAGCGGCGGTTGCTGCTCACCTGGCTGTGGCGCTTCACCGCACGGCGAATCTGATTCGCCTTCATGCGACGACGATCTTTCTCCACCGCCACTTTAGAGGTGGTTTCTGGCGTCAGGCCAACCAGTTCGCGCAGGTAGTTAGTTTGCGTCAGATCCAGTTCGGTATAGCCACCGCGCGGCAGACCTTTTGGCAGCAGAATGTCGCCGTAGCGGACACGGATCAGACGGCTAACCTGGACGCCCACCGCTTCCCAAAGACGACGCACCTCGCGGTTACGGCCCTCGGTCAACGTAACGTTGTACCACTGGTTAATCCCTTCCCCACCGGTAAATTTGATGGTTTTGAACGCCGCAGGACCGTCTTCCAGCTGAACGCCGCGCGACAGATCGCGCAGTTTATTCTCATCAACCTGGCCAAATACACGCACGGCGTATTCGCGCTCCACTTCACGGCTCGGGTGCATCAGACGGTTCGCCAGTTCACCATCGGTGGTAAACAGCAGCAGACCGCAGGTGTTCACGTCCAGACGACCTACGGCAATCCAGCGAGCGCCACGCAGTTTTGGCAGACGGTCAAACACCGTCGGGCGACCTTCCGGGTCGTTGCGGGTGCACAGCTCGCCTTCCGGCTTGTAGTAAGCCAGCACGCGGCAGATCTGCTCAGCGGACTCTTTCACGGAGATAAGATGACCGTCGATGCGGATCTTCAGCCCCGGTACGATTTCTACGCGGTCGCCCAGCGTGGCGATTTTACCGTCCACACTCACGCGGCCCGCTTCAATAATGGCTTCGATTTCACGGCGTGAACCGTGGCCGGCGCGCGCCAGCACTTTCTGTAACTTCTCGCTCATTGAGCTTCCTCAGGTGTCGCCTTCACAGGCGTCTGGTGTACTTTCAAAACAAAGAGTTAGTGTAAAAACAACTTAACTCACTGATATGTCGACATTTCATGGTGCACAGCATGGCAAACAATATGCCACACAGAATGATTCGTGGGCGGACATACTACACTAACTTTAGACTAAAAGATTCAACAAGTTTTGTGCGTCTGAGTCTCGGTATTGATAGCTAAAACAAGCTAACCCTTCGAAACAAAGTAGTGTTGAATCAAACCAATCTTTTTCGCCAGAGGTAAAAGGAATTATTCGCGAGGTAGCCAAAAATAAAACGCGTGCTAATGCTGACTCTGGCACCACCTTATTAGCATAAAATACCCCATTTCATGCATAATCATTCAATGCTAGCATGCGTGTTAAACGTTGAGTTTTTCGGAGGTGACAATGCTGGACATAACAAACTTTGGGCTTTTTGCCCTGTCTGTTTTTCTCCTTTCCGTAACACCAGGGCCTGACATGGCCTACGTGATAGGTCAAAGTGTAGCTAACGGAAGGCGAGCGGGGATCATCTCTGCTGCAGGCGTGGCTTTAGGTAGCTGTACCCATGCTGTTGCAAGTGCAGTGGGATTAACGGCATTGATTACAGCTTCTCCACTGATGTTCACCCTCATTAAGTATCTTGGAGCGGCTTATCTAATGTATCTTGGCAGTAAGATGGTTTTGGGAACATTCGCAAAACAAACCGTCAATCACCGTGAAGCTGAACCAGTGAAGACAAAATCTACTCTCACGAATCTGCTTTCTAAAGGCTTTATTACAACCTTAACCAATCCGAAGGTGCTCTTATTTTTTATCTCCTTCTTCCCCCAGTTTGTTTCACCAGGGGGTGAACATCACACCACTTCTTTCCTGATTCTGGGTATGGTCTACGCGCTGATAGCATTTTTGACTGATACCGCTTTTGCTGTTCTTGCAGGCAGTGCCGCCGGTGCAGTTTCTCAGAATAGAAGATTGCAGAAAATACTGGATCGAATCGTTGGCGTAACATTTATAGGGTTAGGTCTACGCCTGGCATTGACTCGCCGTTGAGAATAAAGGGGCATTTGCCCCCTTATTCCTTAGGTTTACAAGAAAGGCTTTACGTCGCCCACGCCTTCACGAATCACTTCCGGGGCATCTTCGGTTAAGTCGACGACGGTGGTCGGCTGCTGACCGAGATAGCCGCCGTGGATAATCAGCTCGACCACCTTCTCCAGACGATCTTTGATCTCTTCCGGATCGGACTCGGTAAACTCACTTCCCGGCAGCATCAGCGAGGTAGAGAGCATCGGTTCACCGAGGGTTTCCAGCAGCGCCTGCGCAATCGGGTTCGACGGCACGCGCATGCCGATGGTTTTACGTTTTTCCTGCAACAGACGACGCGGCACTTCCTTTGTCCCTTTCAGGATGAAGGTGTAATTACCCGGCGTATTGTTCTTAATCAGGCGAAACGCCACGTTATCGACATAAGCGTAGGTCGACAGCTCTGAAAGGTCTCGGCACATCAGGGTAAAATTATGGCCGTCCGGCAGCTGGCGAATACGGCAAATGCGTTCCATTGCCCCTTTATCTTCAATTTTGCAGCCCAGCGCGTAGCCTGAATCGGTCGGGTAGACAATCACGCCGCCTTTGCGGACGATCTCCACGGCCTGGTTAATCAGGCGCGGCTGCGGGTTATCCGGATGGATATAGAAAAACTGACTCATACTTCCCTCTCTTCAATTTGCTGCGGCTGTTCCCAGAGCTGCCAGACCGGCTCAACGCCAGCGGGCAACCAGAGCTTGCGCCCCAGTTCAATCCAGGCGCAGGGCTGATGGAAATCAGACCCTTGTGACCCAAGCAGGCCAAACTGGCGGGCATAGGTCACGAGCTGCGCACGCTCGTTGGGCGCCTGCTGACACTGGGCGACTTCCATCGCCTCACCGCCGCATTCGGCAAAGTGTGCCAGCAGTCTTTTCAGCCATTTAGCAGAAAGATTATACCGTCCCGGATGGGCCAGCACGGCCTTACCGCCAGAATGATGAATCACATCAATAGCTTGTTTTATTGTACACCACTGTGGCGGAACGTATCCGGTTTTCCCCCGTGCCAGATACTTTTTAAAGACATCCGCCATGGTCGTTGCTTTGCCTGCCTCAACCAGAAAACGGGCGAAATGGCCGCGAGTCACCGCCCCGCCGTTCGCCATCTTCTGCGCGCCTTCCAGCGCGCCCGGAATATGCGCCTTTTCCAGACGCTCGCCGATCATCTCTGCACGCTGGTTGCGGCGCGTTTTTTGTTCTTGCAAAAACGCACGAAGTGCCGGATGTTCTATATCGATGTTCAGGCCAACGATATGAATTTCGTGGTTTTCCCAGAGCGTGGATATCTCGACGCCGGGCACCAGATTCAGCGCCAGCCCGCTGCGGGCAATTTCGGCCCGCGCCGCCGGAATGGCATCTGTCGTATCGTGATCGGTTATCGCCAGCGTGCCAACACGCATTTCAACGGCACGATGAACCAGATCTTCGGGTGTCAGTAGGCCATCAGAGGCCTGAGTATGGCTGTGTAAATCATAAATAATGGCGTAGGTGGTATCGCTCAAAGCACTTCCCATAACAGGTTGGAGACATCCGAAACCACCATGATACCGACTTAACGCGAAATTCTGAAATCAAGGGTTGACAATACGCCATCGAACTAGTTAACTAGTACGCAAGTTCACACGAGAAAGGTATCTGAAAATGACAGCACATTTCACTCTGCACGGTTGGTGGCGTACTTCCTGATCTTCGGGCAGTGTCACGCGTCTGCGAAATGCAAACAGATACCCAGCCCGCTACCAAGCGGGCTTTTTTTTGAACAGAAAATGAGAACAACATAATGCAAACAGCCAAACCACACCTCGAATTGCTGACCTGCGAGGCGGCCTATCGTCACAACCCTACTGCCCTGTTTCATCAGGTGTGCGGTGCCCGTCCAGCGACCTTGCTGCTGGAATCTGCGGATATCGACAGCAAGGACGATCTCAAGAGTCTGCTGCTGGTTGATAGCGCACTGCGCATTACCGCGTTAGGTGATACCGTCACGATCAAGGCGCTGTCGGACAATGGCGCATCGCTGCTGCCGCTGCTGGATGCCGCTCTGCCTTCAGGTATTGAAAATGAACGCCACCCGGAAATGCGCATTCTGCATTTCCCGGCGGTCAGCCAGCTGCTGGACGAAGACGCGCGGCTCTGCTCTCTTTCCGTTTTCGATGCCTTCCGCCTGCTGCAGAATCTGGTCACCGTGCCGGCAGAGGAACGCGAAGCGATGTTCTTTGGCGGACTGTTTGCTTACGACCTGGTTGCCGGTTTCGAAGATTTGCCTGAAACGGAACAGGGTAACCGCTGCCCGGATTACTGCTTCTATCTGGCTGAAACCCTGCTGGTGATCGACCATCAGAAAAAGTACACCCGCATTCAGGCTAGCCTGTTCACGCCGTCCAGCGCGGAGAAAGAACGCCTCGAACACCGTATCGCCCAACTGGAACAGCAGATGCGCGAAGCGCCACCTGCGCTGCCGGTGCAGCGCGTGGAAAAAATGACATGCGATGTAAACCAGACTGACGATCAGTACGGTGCCGTCGTTCGCCAGATGCAAAAAGCGATTCGTGCCGGGGAAATTTTCCAGGTTGTGCCGTCCCGTCGCTTCTCACTGCCCTGCCCGTCCCCGCTGGCGGCCTACGACGTGCTGAAGAAGAGTAACCCAAGCCCGTACATGTTCTTTATGCAGGACAACGAATTCACGCTGTTTGGCGCATCGCCGGAAAGCTCGCTGAAGTATGACGCCACCAGCCGCCAGATTGAGATCTACCCGATTGCCGGAACCCGTCCACGCGGGCGTCGTGCTGATGGCTCGCTGGATCGCGATCTCGACAGCCGCATTGAGCTGGAGATGCGTACCGACCACAAAGAGCTCTCCGAGCACCTGATGCTGGTTGACCTGGCGCGTAACGATCTGGCCCGCATTTGCACCCCGGGCAGCCGCTACGTGGCGGACCTGACCAAAGTTGACCGTTATTCGTTCGTGATGCACCTGGTCTCCCGCGTGGTCGGCGAGCTGCGTCACGATCTCGACGTGCTGCACGCCTATCGCGCCTGCATGAACATGGGCACCCTGAGCGGTGCGCCGAAAGTGCGCGCCATGCAGCTGATTGCCGCAGCCGAAGGACGCCGTCGCGGAAGCTACGGCGGCGCGGTGGGCTACTTCACGGCCCACGGTGACCTCGATACCTGCATCGTGATCCGCTCCGCCTATGTCGAAGACGGCATTGCTACCGTACAGGCGGGAGCCGGGATTGTTCTTGATTCTGTTCCGCAGTCTGAAGCTGACGAAACGCGCAGTAAAGCGCGTGCGGTCCTTCGCGCCATTGCAACCGCACACCATGCACAGGAGATTTTCTGATGGCTGACATTCTGCTGCTCGATAATATCGACTCCTTTACCTATAACCTGGCAGATCAGCTGCGTGCGAATGGTCATAACGTCGTTATCTATCGCAACCATGTACCGGCGCAGACCCTGATTGACCGTCTGGCAACCATGCAAAACCCGGTGCTGATGCTCTCCCCGGGGCCTGGCGCACCGAGCGAAGCGGGCTGTATGCCCGAGCTGCTGACCCGCATGCGCGGCAAGCTGCCGATTATCGGCATCTGCCTGGGCCATCAGGCCATCGTTGAAGCCTACGGCGGCTACGTCGGCCAGGCGGGCGAGATCCTGCACGGTAAAGCGTCCAGCATCGAACATGACGGCCAGGCGATGTTTGCCGGGCTGCCAAATCCGCTTCCGGTTGCGCGCTACCACTCGCTGGTCGGAAGCAACATTCCCGCCGGGCTGACCATTAACGCCTCGTTTGAAGGGATGGTGATGGCGGTGCGTCACGACGCTGACCGCGTCTGCGGCATGCAGTTCCACCCGGAATCGATCCTGACATCCCACGGCGCCCGTCTGCTGGAACAGACCCTGGATTGGGCGTTACAGAAGCTGGAGCAGACCAACACCCTGCAGCCAATTCTGGAAAAACTGTACCAGGCGCAGACCCTGAGCCAGCAGGAGAGCCACCAGCTCTTCTCCGCGGTGGTTCGCGGCGAGCTGAAGCCTGAGCAGCTGGCGGCCGCGCTGGTGAGCATGAAAGTGCGCGGCGAAAGCCCGCAGGAGATCGCCGGCGCCGCCACGGCCCTGCTGGAAAATGCCGCGCCGTTCCCGCGCCCGGACTATCAGTTTGCCGATATTGTCGGCACCGGCGGTGACGGCAGTAACAGCATCAATATCTCCACCGCCAGCGCCTTCGTGGCGGCGGCGTGTGGTTTGAAGGTGGCGAAACACGGTAACCGCAGCGTTTCCAGCCGGTCAGGCTCGTCTGATTTGCTCGCCGCATTCGGTATTAATCTCGATATGAACGCCGAGCGTTCCCGTGAAGCGCTGGATGACCTGGGCGTCTGCTTCCTGTTTGCACCGAAGTATCACACCGGTTTCCGCCACGCGATGCCGGTTCGCCAGCAGCTTAAAACCCGCACGCTGTTTAACGTCCTGGGGCCGCTGATCAACCCGGCTCACCCGCCGCTGGCGCTGATTGGCGTCTATAGCCCGGAGCTGGTCCTGCCGATTGCAGAAACGTTGCGCGTCCTGGGCTACCAGCGTGCTGCCGTGGTGCACAGCGGCGGTATGGATGAAGTGTCGCTGCATGCCCCGACGCTGGTGGCCGAACTGCGGGACGGTGAAATTCTGAGCTACCAGCTGGACGCTGCCGACTTCGGCCTTGCGCCGTATCATCAGGAAGCGCTGGCAGGCGGTACGCCGGAAGAAAACCGTGACATTCTGACGCGCTTATTACAAGGTAAGGGTGAGGTCGCCCATGAGGCCGCCGTTGCTGCCAACGTCGCCATGCTGATGCGTTTGCACGGTGAGGAAGACCTGAAGGCCAACGTTCAAAAAGTTCTGGATGTACTGCGCTCCGGTGCAGCTTACGATCGCGTTACCGCACTTGCGGCAAGAGGGTAAAGAATGCAGACCGTTTTAGCGAAAATCGTTGCCGATAAGGCCATCTGGGTGGAAGCCCGCAAGCAAAAGCAGCCGCTTGCCAGTTTCCAGAACGACGTCGTCCCGAGCAGCCGTCGTTTCTATGACGCCCTGCAGGGTGCGCGCACCGCGTTTATTCTTGAGTGCAAAAAAGCGTCCCCGTCTAAAGGCGTTATTCGTGACGATTTCGACCCGGCGCGTATTGCCGGTATTTATAAGCATCATGCGTCAGCCATCTCGGTGCTGACGGATGAAAAATATTTTCAGGGCAGCTTCGATTTCCTGCCGATCGTCAGCGGCATCGCGCCGCAGCCGATCCTGTGCAAAGACTTTATTATTGACCCGTATCAGATCTGGCTGGCGCGTTTCTACCAGGCTGATGCCTGCCTGCTGATGCTCTCGGTGCTTGATGACGAACAGTATCGCCAGCTCGCTGCCGTCGCGCACAGCCTGAATATGGGCGTGCTGACCGAAGTAAGCAACGAAGAGGAGCTGGAGCGCGCCATCCAACTCGGGGCCAAAGTGGTCGGGATCAACAACCGCGATCTGCGCGATCTGTCGATTGACCTCAACCGCACGCGCCAGCTGGCGCCGCGCCTGGGTCCGGGCGTAACCGTTATCAGCGAGTCCGGGATTAACAGCTACGCCCAGGTGCGCGAGCTGAGCCACTTTGCCAACGGTTTTCTGATTGGCTCCGCCATGATGGAGCATGACGATCTCAATGCTGCCGTGCGCCGCGTGCTGCTGGGTGAAAACAAAGTCTGCGGCTTAACCCGCGAACAGGATGCTCAGGCCGCGTATGAAGCAGGTGCCATTTACGGCGGACTGATTTTCGTGGATACCTCCCCTCGGGCGGTGAGTGGAGAGCATGCGCGTAAGGTGATCGCCGCGGCCCCTCTCAGCTATGTCGGCGTGTTCCGCAATGCGGATATCGCAGAGGTCGTAGCAAAAGCCGAGGCGTTATCTCTGAGCGCGGTGCAGCTCCACGGTGGCGAAGATCAGGCGTATATCGATGCCCTGCGTACCGCTCTCGCGCCTCAGGTGCAGATCTGGAAAGCACAAAGCGTCGGCGATACCTTGCCCGCGCGAAACCTGAACCATGTGGACAAATACGTCCTCGATAACGGCCAGGGCGGCACGGGTCAGCGATTTGACTGGTCACTGCTTAACGGCGAAAAGCTGGACAACGTCCTGCTGGCGGGTGGATTAAGCCCGGATAACTGTGTAGAAGCCGCCAAAACCGGCTGCGCAGGCCTTGATTTCAATTCAGGCGTAGAGTCCCAACCCGGCATAAAAGATGCCAGCAAACTGGCCTCAGTGTTTAAAACTCTGCGTGCATATTAAGGAAGAGAAGATGACGACATTACTTAACCCGTACTTTGGTGAGTTTGGTGGGATGTACGTCCCGCAAATCCTGATGCCCGCGCTGCGCCAGCTGGAAGAAGCCTTTGTCAGCGCGCAGAAAGATCCGGCGTTTCAGGCTGAATTTACCGACCTGCTGAAAAATTACGCAGGCCGCCCAACGGCGCTGACCAAATGCCGTAACCTGACGGAAGGCACGAAAACCACGCTGTATCTGAAGCGTGAAGACCTGCTGCACGGCGGTGCCCATAAAACCAACCAGGTTCTTGGCCAGGCGCTGCTCGCAAAGCGTATGGGCAAAACCGAAATCATCGCTGAAACCGGCGCGGGCCAGCACGGTGTCGCCTCTGCGCTCGCCAGCGCCCTGCTCGGCCTGAAGTGTCGCATCTACATGGGCGCGAAAGACGTTGAGCGTCAGTCTCCAAACGTGTTCCGCATGCGTCTGATGGGCGCCGAAGTGATCCCGGTGCACAGCGGCTCCGCCACGCTGAAGGATGCCTGTAACGAAGCGCTGCGCGACTGGTCTGGCAGCTATGAGACCGCGCACTATATGCTGGGTACCGCTGCGGGTCCGCATCCGTTCCCGACCATCGTGCGCGAATTCCAGCGCATGATCGGTGAAGAAACCAAAGCGCAGATCCTCGAAAAAGAGGGTCGCCTGCCGGATGCCGTTATCGCTTGCGTTGGCGGCGGGTCTAACGCCATCGGTATGTTTGCCGATTTCATTGACGACACCAGCGTGGGCCTGATTGGCGTTGAACCCGCCGGCCACGGGATTGAAACGGGTGAACACGGCGCGCCGCTGAAGCATGGCCGCGTGGGGATCTACTTCGGTATGAAAGCGCCAATGATGCAGACCGATGAAGGCCAGATTGAAGAGTCTTACTCTATTTCTGCCGGTCTCGATTTCCCCTCTGTTGGGCCACAGCATGCCTTCCTGAACAGCACCGGTCGTGCGGATTACGTTTCCATTACCGATGACGAAGCCCTGGAAGCGTTCAAAACGCTGTGTCGCAGCGAAGGGATCATCCCGGCGCTGGAGTCTTCGCACGCGCTGGCGCATGCGCTGAAAATGATTAAAGAAAACCCGGAAAAAGAACAGCTGCTGGTGGTGAACCTTTCCGGTCGCGGTGACAAAGATATCTTCACCGTTCACGATATTCTGAAAGCACGAGGGGAAATCTGATGGAACGCTACGATAACGTATTTGCAGAGCTGAAATCCCGCCAGGAAGGCGCGTTCGTTCCCTTCGTCACCCTG
The DNA here is from genome assembly GCF_001022965.1 of Enterobacter genomosp. O. GTDB lineage: Bacteria > Pseudomonadota > Gammaproteobacteria > Enterobacterales > Enterobacteriaceae > Enterobacter > Enterobacter cloacae_L. The sequence goes on along the minus strand of NZ_LECZ01000027.1, from coordinate 81,979 downwards.
GGCGATCCGGGCCCGGAACAGTCGCTGAAGATTATCGATACCCTGATTGAAGCCGGCGCTGATGCACTGGAGCTGGGTATTCCGTTCTCTGACCCGCTGGCGGATGGCCCGACCATTCAGAACGCGACGCTGCGCGCATTTGCTTCGGGCGTGACGCCAACCCAGTGTTTCGAGATGCTGGCCGCGATCCGCCAGAAGCACCCGACCATTCCTATTGGTCTGCTGATGTACGCTAACCTGGTGTTTAACCGCGGCATCGACGAATTTTATGCCGAGTGCGCGCGGGTGGGCGTCGACTCGGTGCTGGTAGCCGACGTGCCGGTTGAAGAGTCCGCGCCGTTCCGCCAGGCGGCGATGCGCCATAACGTCGCCCCGATTTTCATCTGTCCACCAAATGCTGATGACGAACTGCTGCGCCAGATTGCCTCTTACGGACGCGGGTATACCTACCTGCTCTCCCGCGCGGGCGTGACCGGCGCTGAGAACAAGGCGGCGCTGCCGCTGCATCATCTGGTGGAAAAGCTGGCTGAATACCACGCTGCACCTCCGCTGCAGGGCTTCGGGATTTCATCTCCCGATCAGGTCACCGCGGCGATTGAGGCGAAAGCGGCAGGTGCGATCTCCGGCTCTGCTATCGTCAAAATCATCGAAAAGAACGTAGACAAGCCGGAGCAGATGCTGGCCGAGCTGAAAGCGTTCGTCAGCGGCATGAAAGCCGCGACGCGCAAAGTATAACCCTTCTACCGTCTGGCATTTCAGCCAGACGGTTCCCCTTTCGTGCCCATCATCACCAAAGGATTAGGTCAAAATTGATCCTGTCGATATTTTCGGTGTGAATGGCTTTTCAACCCTTGCCATAAGCGTATTATCTGGTCTCTTTTCAGTATTAACCTTCTGAGTTCAGAGGCTTATTCATGTCATGGCACTACTTCAAACAGACTTACCTGGTTAAGTTCTGGTCACCTGTCCCGGCCGTCATTGCGGCAGGCATTCTTTCTACTTACTACTTCGGCATTACAGGCACCTTCTGGGCAGTTACCGGCGAGTTCACCCGCTGGGGTGGGCAACTGCTGCAACTGGCTGGCGTACATACCGAAGAGTGGGGGTACTTTAAACTCATTCATCTGGACGGTACGCCGCTAACCCGCATAGACGGCATGATGATCATCGGCATGTTCGGCGGCTGTTTTGCTGCTGCACTGTGGGCAAATAACGTCAAGCTCAGGCTGCCCAAAAGCCGGATCCGCATTTTGCAGGCGATTGTCGGCGGCATCATTGCCGGATTCGGTGCGCGCCTGGCGATGGGGTGTAACCTTGCCGCCTTCTTTACCGGGATCCCTCAGTTTTCGCTGCATGCCTGGTTCTTTGCTGTCGCTACGGCCATCGGCTCTTACTTTGGCGCTAAATTTACCCTTCTGCCACTGTTTCGTATTCCCGTCAAAATGGTCAAAGTGAGCGCCGCGTCGCCGCTTACGCAAAGGCCCTCTCAGGCGCGTCGCCGTTTCCGCCTCGGTATGTTGGTCTTTTTCGCTATGGTGGCATGGGCGCTGTGTACGGCCATGAACCAGCCAAAACTCGGTCTGGCAATGCTGTTCGGCGTGGGTTTTGGCCTGCTCATTGAACGCGCGCAGATCTGCTTCACCTCCGCGTTTCGCGATATGTGGATCACCGGCCGCACGATGATGGCGAAGGCGATTATCGCCGGGATGGCTGTCAGCGCCATCGGGATTTTCAGCTATGTTCAGCTAGGCGTCGAACCGAAAATCATGTGGGCCGGTCCTAACGCGGTTATTGGCGGTCTGCTGTTTGGCTTCGGAATCGTGCTGGCCGGCGGGTGTGAAACTGGCTGGATGTACCGCGCCGTTGAAGGTCAGGTGCACTACTGGTGGGTGGGCCTGGGGAATGTTATTGGCTCAACGATCCTGGCGTACTTCTGGGACGCTCTCTCTCCGGCGCTGGCTACTAGCTGGGATAAGGTCAACCTGCTAAGCACTTTCGGTCCGCTCGGCGGCCTGCTGGTCACCTATGGCCTGCTGCTTGTCGCTTTTTTACTGGTTGTCGCGCAGGAGAAACGGTTCTTTCGTCGTGCCACCGTCAAAACTGAAACGCAGGAGAATGCTGCATGAAAGATATCGTGCCTGACTACCGCCTGGATATGGTCGGTGAACCTTGCCCTTACCCGGCCGTCGCTACGCTTGAAGCGCTCCCGCAGCTTAAAAAAGGTGAAATTCTGGAAGTGGTGAGCGACTGCCCGCAGTCCATTAACAACATTCCGCTGGATGCCAAAAATCACGGCTACACCGTGCTGGACATCCAGCAGGATGGCCCGACCATTCGCTATTTGATTCAAAAATGATCGCTGAAGGCCTCGTAAGGGGCCTTTATCGCTTTGAATTGTAAGGCGTCTTGATCCACGGCAAAACCCAAACCTTCGACTTAAGTAAAATCTTATATCCCTTTTAAAGGAGGTTTTAGCGGTTTGATGTATTTACGAGCTTTACTGGTTTTCACCCTATTGATTCCCTTTCACGCACTCTCCCTGAATTTCTCATCTACCTTCCTGCGCCTTAATTGTCCGGAAAGAGGGCTCGTCGAGATTATTCTGCACGTTTACGACCATACGCAGGAAAGGTGGCGCGGTCATTTCGAAACCGGTGCGGGACACAAGCGCGCGGGAGATACCGAAATTATCCCGTTTGCGAATGGCGATATTCTTTTCCATTCCACGTCCAGCGACGCTTTCAGCTATTTATATGATGGGGAAAAGGTCCTGAGGCACTGCGTAAAACTTGATGAGCGACCGGTGTATCCGTCGTTTTGAAGCGTGCAAAACAAACTGGCCACCGCGTGGCCAGTTTGACGGGAGATCAGAAACGATAACCCGCAGAGAACATAAACACCCACGGATCCAGCCGCGTGTTGATGCTTTGCTGGTCACCGTTATGCTTGAAGCGCACATCGGTATCAATATCCATATACCAGACGGAGGCGTTAATTAACCAGTCGCGGTTAATCAGATAATCCAGTCCGACCTGCCCTGCCATCCCCCACGAATCTTTCAGGCTGAGATCGGTCAGGCCGGCCTCTTTCCCGGTATCGTTAAACTTCTCATCAAAGAAGGTGGTGTAGTTCACACCCGCGCCAATATAGGGACGCACCTTGCTGCTTGAGTCACCAAAGTACCACTGCGCCATCAGCGTTGGCGGCAGATGATGCACCGTGGCGATATCACCGGTTGGTCCAAGACCTACGCGATGACGGAAAGGCGTTGCGGCCAGAAGCTCAACACCAATGTTATCCGTCGCCATATAGGTAAAGGTTAACCCTAGCTGGGTGTTATTACTGACGTTAAAACCGCCCATTTTCAGTACATCATCCGACCCTTCAGTTGGGCGAACCGTAGCCGAACCGGCACGAATAAAGAATTCGCCTGCTTCATGCGCATACGCGCCGCCAGAGAGACTGCTTAATACAAGGGCTGCCACCGCTAATTTTTTCATATCCGCTCCATCGTTGTGGTTTTAATCGCGGGTGAGAATATACTCACAAATGAGTAATAAGTGATCTGCCACAGATCACATTAAAACCAGTAAGTTAACATTCATTGATCTGGGTTAATTTTTTGTGGCGCATCGCAAAGCAATAAGTTGTTTCCATGTCAATTTTTGGCATTTCACAGTTACAAAATTTTCTCATTTCCCCCTCTTGCTCTTCCTATGGCGGCTGGATAATTTAGCGCTCTCACAAGTTGATTTGATGCGTTCTTCATTTGCAGGTGTGCCATGAGTGATAAAAAACCGTGCATGACGTGCGGAGCCTGTTGTGCGTATTTTCGAGTCTCTTTCTACTGGGCCGAAGCCAGCGATGGCGGCGGTACCGTTCCGGTTCATCTCACAGAGCCGCTAACGCCTTTTCTGCGCTGCATGAGCGGCACGAACCAAAAACAGGTCCGCTGTGCGGCGCTACAGGGTGAGCCCGGGGTTTCTACCCGGTGTTCTATCTATGAGGATCGTCCCAGCCCGTGCCGGGAATTTGCCATGTCGGGAGAAGATGGGCAGGTCAATGAATCCTGCAATCGCGCCCGGGCGCGCGTTGGATTACCGCCGCTTTACAAAGATATGCTTTTCCATACAAGCCTTGATGCTGCCACAGCAGGCGCATCCGGTGTACAATTGCCGGCTAATTAACACCTGCAATACTCAAGGAGAGTGCATGTCTATCACGGCGAAGTCTGTCTACCGTGACACGGGAAACTTTTTCCGCAATCAGTTCATAACCTTTTTACTGATCGCGTTGCTTTGCGCCTTTATCACGGTGGTGCTGGGTCATGCGTTCTCACCGAGTGAAGAACAGATTGCCAGCCTGAGCCAGGGCGACCATCTTGCGGGAAGCGTGGGGTTGTTTGAGCTGGTGCAAAACATGACGCCGGAGCAGCAGCAGATTCTGCTGCGGGCCTCTGCTGCATCCACGTTCTCAGGCCTTATTGGTAATGCGGTTCTGGCGGGCGGAGTTTTACTGATGATTCAACTGGTATCGGCGGGTCATCGGGTCAGCGCCTTACGGGCGATTGGTGCCAGCGCGCCGGTCTTACCTAAGCTGTTTATCCTGATCTTTTTAACCACCCTGCTGGTGCAAATGGGGATTATGCTGGTCGTGGTGCCGGGTGTGTTACTGGCTATCGTGCTCTCCTTTGCCCCGGTCATGGTTGTGCAGGACAAAATGGGTATTTTTACCGCGATGCGCAGCAGCATCAGACTGGCATGGGCTAATATGCGTCTTGTGGCTCCCGCCGTGATCGGCTGGCTGCTCGCCAAAACGCTCCTGTTACTGTTTGCACCGAATTTTGCGGTATTGACGCCAAACGTTGGCGCAGTGGTGGCGAATACGCTGAGCAATCTGATTTCAGCGGTACTGCTGGTCTACCTGTTCCGCCTGTATATGTTAATTCGTCAGTAATCCTGAGGCGGGGACATCGCTGTCTCCCGCCCCGCTCAGAAGATGGAATCACAGAATGAAGCAGTTTCTTGATTTTTTACCGCTCGTGGTCTTTTTTGCTTTTTATAAGCTGTATGACATTTATGCCGCGACCACTGCACTGATCGTTGCGACCGCTGTTGTACTGATCTACAGCTGGGTTCGCTATCGTAAAGTCGAAAAAATGGCGCTGATAACGTTCGTCCTGGTCGCCGTGTTCGGCGGGCTTACTCTGTTCTTCCACAACGATGAATTTATTAAGTGGAAAGTGACCGTGATTTACGCGCTGTTTGCGGGTGCATTGCTAATCAGCCAGTGGGTAATGAAAAAGCCGCTGATCCAGCGCATGCTGGGCAAGGAGCTGACCCTGCCTCAGGAAGTCTGGTCGCGTCTGAATATCGCCTGGGCGGTCTTCTTTATTCTCTGCGGCCTCGCCAACATCTATATCGCCTTCTGGCTGCCGCAGAATATCTGGGTCAACTTTAAGGTCTTCGGCCTGACCGCGCTGACGCTTATCTTCACGCTGTTAAGCGGCGTATATATCTATCGCCACATGCCGCAGGACGACAAGCACTGATTAATGACTGACCAGGACGTTAACGACAGGCGTTCTGGTCTATTCTCTCCGCCTCGAAATCATAGTAGCATCCCGCCTGAAGTCTTCCGTTACGAGTTAAAACAATGACAACAACTAACGCCCCTCAGGGCGAACTGGTTTTACGCACACTGGCAATGCCCGCTGACACCAATGCCAATGGCGATATTTTTGGCGGCTGGCTGATGTCGCAGATGGATATGGGCGGCGCAATTCTGGCAAAAGAGATCGCCCATGGGCGTGTGGTCACCGTGAGGGTGGATGGCATGACCTTCCTGCGCCCGGTTGCGGTGGGTGATGTGGTTTGCTGCTACGCGCGCTGCGTCAAGCGCGGCAATACCTCTATTTCAATCAACATAGAAGTATGGGTCAAAAAAGTCTCTTCTGAGCCGATTGGACAGCGCTACAAGGCCACTGAAGCACTGTTTATTTATGTCGCAGTGGACAGCGAGGGTAAACCTCGTCAGCTTCCGCAGGCCTGATCGACAGGCAAAAAAAAGCCTCCATCAGGAGGCTTTTTTCATTCCATCTGCGCCCCGCCGTTCAGGCGGAAAACAATGTTCACTATCAGCCCATTACCAGGCTTGCCGGGCTCATAACGCCATTTGCGCATAGCCGTTTTCACATCTCGCTCAAACATATTAGACGGTTGAGCAGACAAGATTTCCACGTTATCAACGCGACCCTCCGCCGTGACGTCAAACTTCACCCGCACGCGGCCTTCAATGCGCAACATCTGAGCGCGAGGCGGATACTGAGGCTGATTGCGGCTCAGGGCCCGCGGACCCGCTGGCGCGGTTACCGTCGGCTTTGCGGTCGTTGCCGTATTGTTCATCACCGGACGTGAAGGCGCTGCATTTTCAACCGGCTGGGTCGCGCGCGGTTCAACCGGACGCTCCTCGCGTTTCGGACGTTCCTCGACCTTCTTGACCGGCTTTGGCTTCGGCTTAGGTTTTGGCTTCGGTTCAGGTTTATGGATAACCACCGGGGCTTCCTTCGGCGGCTCCGGAACGGGTTCGGGTTCTGGCTCCGGCTCAGCAACCGGCTGTGGCGGCGGAGGTGCAACCTGCGGAGGTTCGAGATCCGCTGGCGATACCATCGTCACCGAAATCGGCTGCGCGGGTGCTGGCATTTCAATAACCTGATGAACCGAGGTATACAGCAAACCCGCCACAACGGCACCGTGAATCACGACGGAAAGCAGCGTCGGCCAGGGAAAGCGGCGAGGTAAATCAAGGGTCATCGAAGTCATAATCATCAACGTTAAAAAACCGAACACTGATTTTAAATGCAAATAGCAATCATATTCAATAAGACACTTTGCTCTGGCGCAACTTTAGCGCATAAGAGGCCAAAAAAAGCGCATTCAGATCAGGACATTAACATTGTTTTTATTTTACATTGCAGTCGTTTGCCCTTTCACATAACGTAACTGACACTTTTACCGGTTAAGGAGCTTCGCCGTGTTTTACGTGATTTACTCTGAAGATGTTGCTGATTCACTCGCAAAACGCCAGTCTGTTCGCCCTGCCCACCTCGCGCGTTTGCAGTTGCTCCAGGATGAAGGCCGGTTACTGACCGCTGGCCCAATGCCTGCTGTAGACAGCAATGATCCGGGTGCCGCTGGTTTTTCGGGCTCCACGGTCATTGCTGAGTTTGAATCCCAGGAAGCCGCTCAGGCCTGGGCTGACGCTGACCCGTACGTTGCTGCGGGCGTGTATGCGAAGGTGACGGTTCGACCGTATAAGAAAGTGTTCTGATACCAGGCGGCTCCGAAAGGAGCCTTTTTTATGGCGGCGGCTACGCGTCTCTGTGCCGGGTAAACTGCTGCTCCGTCATAAGGCTTCCCCACTGGTCGCCTTCCCACTCTTTCACTAGCGTAAACCCAAACGATTCGTACAGCCGCCGGGCTGTGGTCAGCTTGTTAAACGTCCAGAGATGCACGGCTGAAAACCCGACGCTGTCGCAAAAACGCATGGCTTCGGTGAGTAATTTTTTTCCCGCGCCATGGCCCCGACAGCCGTCGTCGATAATAAACCAGCGCAGGTGGGCTTCGCCCTGTACTAAGTCCTCGCCATCGATTGCCACCGACCCCACGATCCTGTCGTTCATCACCGCCAGCCAGATCTGGTTACAGGGTTTGTCCAGCCGACCACTAAACTCAGCCAGACCTGCGGCCACTTTGGCCTCAAAGAAACGACCAAAATTATGCTCTCGGGCGTAATAGCACCCGTGCATTTCTGCAATGCGGCCAATCATGCCGGGTAGATAACCCTGCACAATCTTAAGCTCGTCGGGGCGGGTATCGACAGTCGTCTCACGACACGCCAGCAGCGCGTTGGCGTAAAGGGATAATCCCTGAGAGATGGTTTGCTGCTGAGCGGGCTTCAGGGACTTTATCGCTGAGACAACTCGCTCGTTGCTGTAGGTATTAATTTTTTTGACCGTCTCATGGCCTTTCGCAGTCAACCTGAGACATTTTGCTCTGGCATCGTCAGTGGAGACCACCTCTTCCAGTTCACCCGCGGCAATCAGGCGAGCCAGCATTCGGCTGACGCTGGACTTTTCCAGACCCAGCAGCTGCACCAGTTGACCCGCCGTCATCTCCTTGCGCAATGCGATTTCGACGAGGGTGTGCACGGCCGAGGGTGAGTAATGGGTTGAGGCCAGAGTGGACGCCATAAAGCCTAACTCTCGCACCATCAGACGCGAGGAACTACGGATAACGCTGACTACGGGGTTTTCGGTGTGCATGTTATGCCCTCACTATTTAGTTGTACTATACAACTAAATAGTGAGGGGCTGTCAAACAGAATTAAAAAGGCTCCCGCAGGAGCCTTTCATTCAATCAATGTAGCGACGCTAGCCTCGCCGCAAACCCGACAAACAGCAGCCCTATCAGCCCGTTCCCCAGCTTTGCCAGTTTCTTTTTGGTTTTCAGATAACGCGTCACAAACGCGCCGGAGAAGATCAGGAAGCTCATATACATAAAGCTAATCAGTTCAAGCGTGGTAGCGAGGATCAGGAAAGAGGTACCTGTGTTCTCAGCATTCACGTCAATAAACTGAACGAAAAACGATACGTAGAACAGAATCGCTTTTGGATTCGTCAGGCTTAATACCAGCGAGCGTTTCATGATTGCGCTGGCAGGTTCGGTTCCGCTCTCGTGAGCATGATTCTGCCGGGTGATGACCGACCAGAGCATTTTACCGCCCAGCCACAGCAGATAGAAAGCGCCGAGATAACGTACGATATTAAATAGCACCGGGGTGGTCTGGATTAACGCAGCCACGCCCGCCCAGGCCAGAAACATCAGTACCGCATCGCCGATAAATACCCCTGTCGCGGCGAGATAGCCTTTTTTAACGCCGTGACCGATCCCGGTTTTCAGCACAAACAGGGTATTTGGCCCCGGCACCAGCACGATAAAAAAGGCGCCGACAACGTACGTCCAGAAATTCAGTACACCAAACTCCGCAAACACTTCTCCCTCCTTTTGCTAAACACAACGGGAATATCGCTGCAAATACGCTATTCCCAAAAATCAGACGCTATAAAAACAGTGGGCACCATTACGGTGCCCTCATGGTTCTCAGATATCCTGGACTGCGAACAGCAACGCGTTACGGTGTCTGGTCAATCCACATTTTCTGATGGCGTGAATACGCATATTGCGGCGGGATTGTGCTTCCAGCCAACGAGCCTTGCGACGACTCACCTGTCGCAACATGCGCCAGCGCCCTACTTCTGTTCTACTGCGCTTCATGTTTACAACTCTTTCTCTAACACTTTTTCTCTTAAAGAAAGGCCATTATAAACCCAACCCGTCAGCAAACCAGCGCTTTTACCTGGCGTTTTTATTTGCCAGATGAATCCTGATGCGTACACTCTTAACAATACGCTTTCAAAAGGATTTTTTTACCTATGACAACCTTCTACACCGTGGTGAGTTGGCTGGTCATTTTGGGATACTGGCTGTTAATCGCGGGTGTGACATTACGCATCCTGATGAAGCGCAGAGCCGTACCCTCTGCCATGGCCTGGCTTCTGATAATCTACATCCTGCCGCTGGTGGGAATTATTGCCTATCTCTCTTTCGGTGAGCTTCATCTGGGTAAACGCCGCGCCGAGCGGGCCCGCGCCATGTGGCCTTCGACCGCGAAGTGGCTCCACGACCTTAAAGCCTGCAAACATATCTTTGCCGAGGAGAACAGCAGCGTCGCCTCCTCATTATTTAAGCTCTGCGAGCTGCGCCAGGGGATTGGTGGCGTAAAAGGCAATCAGCTCCAGCTCCTGACCTCGTCCGACGACGTCATGCAGGCGTTAATCCGCGATATCCAGCTGGCCCGCCATAATATCGAGATGGTCTTCTACATCTGGCAACCCGGCGGCATGGCCGACCAGGTCGCTGAATCGCTGATGGCGGCAGCACGGCGTGGCATTCATTGCCGCCTGATGCTTGACTCCGCGGGCAGCGTGGCGTTCTTCCGTAGCCCGTGGGCGGGCATGATGCGCAATGCCGGTATCGAAGTGGTAGAGGCGCTGAAGGTGAATCTCCTGCGCGTATTTCTGCGCAGGATGGATCTCCGCCAGCATCGCAAGATGGTCATGATCGATAACTATATTGCCTACACCGGCAGCATGAACATGGTTGACCCGCGCTTCTTCAAGCAGGACTCGGGCGTTGGCCAGTGGGTGGATTTGATGGCGCGCATGGAGGGGCCGATTGCCACCTCGATGGGCATCGTCTACTCCTGCGACTGGGAGATAGAGACCGGCAAGCGTATTCTGCCGCCGCCGCCGGACGGCAATATTATGCCGTTTGAGGAGGCCAGCGGTCACACTATTCATACCATTGCCTCCGGGCCGGGCTTCCCGGAAGATTTGATCCATCAGGCGCTGCTGACGGCAACGTACTCGGCGCGTGAATATCTGATCATGACAACGCCCTACTTTGTCCCCAGCGACGATCTTCTGCACGCAATCTGCACCGCCGCGCAGCGCGGCGTCGATGTGAGCATCATTTTGCCACGCAAAAATGACTCCCTTCTGGTGGGCTGGGCCAGCCGTGCATTCTTTAGCGAACTGCTGGCCGCGGGGGTGAAGATTTACCAGTTTGAGGGCGGCTTGCTCCACACCAAGAGCGTTCTCGTCGACGGTGAGCTAAGCCTGGTGGGGACGGTCAACCTGGATATGCGTAGCCTGTGGCTAAACTTTGAAATCACGCTGGTGATTGATGATGCCGGCTTTGGCGGCGATCTTGCGGCGGTGCAGGATGATTATATCTCCCGCTCGCGGCTGCTGGATGCCAGACTGTGGGTAAAACGTCCGCTGTGGCAGAGAATTGCCGAACGACTGTTTTACTTCTTTAGTCCGTTGCTGTAAAACGTGCCCAACGATGTTAAACAGGTAGTCATCATGGAAATGGATCTGAACAATCGCCTGACCGAAGACGAAACGCTCGAGCAGGCCTACGACATTTTTCTCGAACTGGCGGTTGATAACCTCGATCCCGCAGACGTGATCCTCTTTAATTTGCAGTTCGAAGAGCGCGGCGGTGCTGAACTGTTCGACCCGTCAGAAGACTGGGCTGAGCATGTGGATTTTGACCTTAATCCTGACTTCTTTGCCGAAGTGGTGATTGGGCTGGCTGATGAAGATGGCGGCGAAATTAACGACATCTTTGCCCGCGTCCTGCTGTGTCGCGAGAAAGACCACAAGCTGTGCCATATTCTCTGGCGCGAATAATAAAAAAGGCTGCGATTGCAGCCTTTTTTATTTACTCCGGCAATTCACTTCCGCAACGATTACAAAACCGCGCGCTGTGTTCATGTTCGCCCTGATGGCAGCTCGGGCATTTACGCTGCTGCTTGCGGCTCTGAAATGCGTTGCTCATGTGTGTAGTAATGAGTCCCGTCGGGATCGCAATCACCGAATATCCAATCAAGATCAGCACTGACGCCACAATGCGGCCCAGTGGCGTATGGGGCGTGATATCTCCGTAGCCCACGGTCGTGACGGTCACAATCGCCCAGTACACCGACGCATTGAGCGTCGTAAAGCCATATTTCGGCCCTTCTATCAAATACATCAGCGCGCCGAAAACAATCATGACGATGGCAATAAATGAATAGAACAGAATAAGCTGATGTCGCGCGCTAACGATCGCACTCCAGAATATGCGCAATGACGGCATAAACCGCAGTAATTTCAGAATACGTAATACCCGAATAACGCGCATCGCGCGCCAGGCAAAGACATAGCTCAGGCTGATTTCCGGCCACAGCCACATCACATAGAGCGGCAGGATGGTGGCTAAATCGATAACCCCCCAAAAGCTGAAAACATATCGGGCCGGGTTAGGCCAGGTAACCACTCTGAGGATGTATTCAGCGGTAAAGACCAGGGTTATCGCCAGTTCAAGCCAGACAAAGATATGCCATTCGTCAAACGTCAGGTGATATTGCGTCCCGGCACCCGATTCAATAAAGATGACAACCACGCTCAGGAGTGCGAATAAGCCACAAAGACCTTCGAAGCGTCGTCCGGATACCGTTTCAGGATCGAATAATAAATGATAAAGCCGCCGACGGGCTGACGTGAATAAACGCGACACGGTTACCTCGCAAAAAATAAGGGCTGACATCATGTCAGCCCTTGCGATTATAACGGGTCTACTTTCAGGCAGGAAACCGCATGTCGGAAACTGCCTTCCAGAACCGGTCGCGTTTTCGCACACTCCGGCCCGGCCAGAGGGCATCGCGTACGGAAAACGCAGCCCGACGGCGGGTTAATCGGCGAGGGCAATTCCCCTTCCAGAAGCTGAATCGTTTTATTTTTTTCCAGATCGGGGTCCGGAATCGGCACCGCGGACATCAGCGCTTTGGTGTAAGGGTGCAGCGGGTTGTGGTACACCTCATCGTAGGTGCCCAGCTCCACGGCATGACCCAGGTACATCACCAGTACGCGGTCAGAGATGTGTTTCACTACGGCCAGGTCATGCGCAATGAAGATCAGCGACAGCCCCATTTCACGCTGCAGCTTTTGCAGCAGGTTTACGACCTGAGCCTGAATGGACACGTCCAGCGCGGAAACCGGCTCATCACAGATGATCAGCTTCGGCTCGAGGATCAGCGCGCGCGCAATACCAATACGCTGGCACTGACCGCCGGAGAATTCATGCGGATAGCGGTTGATGAGGTTAGGCAGCAGACCCACTTTCATCATCATCGCCTTAACACGATCGCGAACTTCCTGACGCGGCATCTTCGGATGATAGGTACGCAGCGGCTCGGCAATAATCTCACCGATGGTCATACGCGGGTTTAATGACGCCAGCGGATCCTGGAATATCATCTGGATATCGCTGCGCACGTCGCGCCACTCGTCCGGCTTCATGCCCAGCAGATCTTTACCCAGCCAGGCCACCTTGCCGCCGGTGGCTTTGACCAGACCGATAATCGCTCGCGCAAAGGTCGATTTACCGCAGCCGGATTCGCCCACCACGCCCAGGGTTTCCCCTTCGTACAGGCGCAGCGTCACGCCATCCACCGCTTTCAGCGTCTTTGGCGGTTGCCAGAACCACTGTTTTCCGTCTTTGATGTCGAAATGCACTTTAAGGTCTGCGATTTCGAGCAGCACGTTGCGTTTTTCATCTAATGCGTTCATACCAGCTCCTCCTGCGGCTTAAAGCAGGCGCGCAGACGGCCTGGTGCAAACTCTTCCAGCGGCGGTGCGCTGTTGCAGATTTCCATCGCGTGCGGACAGCGCGGCTGGAACGGACAGCCTTTCGGCAGACGCAGCAGGTTTGGCGGGTTGCCCGGAATAGTGAGCAGCGCTTCCCCTTCCGCATCGAGACGCGGGACCGCATTCAGCAGGCCAATTGAATACGGATGCGCAGGCTGATAAAACACATCGCGCGCGTTTCCGTATTCCATGGTACGACCGGCATACATCACCAGTACTTTGTCACAAATGCCCGCAACCACGCCCAGATCGTGGGTGATCATGATAATCGCCGTGTTGAACTCGCGCTTAAGCTCGTTCAACAGGGTCATGATTTGCGCCTGAACGGTGACGTCCAGCGCGGTGGTGGGTTCATCGGCAATCAGCAATTTTGGCCGGCACAGCAGCGCCATCGCAATCATCACGCGCTGACGCATACCGCCGGAGAACTCGTGCGGGAACATGCGCATACGCTTACGCGCTTCCGGCATTTTCACCGCATCCAGCATTTTAACGGACTCTTCAAAGGCCTCTGCTTTCCCCAGGCCTTTGTGCAGCATAAGCACTTCCATCAGCTGCTCGCCAACGCGCATATACGGGTTAAGCGAGGTCATCGGATCCTGGAAAATCATCGAGATCTGTTCGGCGCGCAGCTTGTTCAGCGCATGCTCCGGCAGGTTGAGGATTTCACGGCCGTTGAATTTTGCGGAACCCCCAATCACGCCGTTCGATGCCAGCAGCCCCATCAACGCAAAGGCGGTCTGGGATTTGCCCGAGCCGGATTCACCGACGATCCCCAGCGTTTCGCCCGCACGCAGGTTGAAGTTGAGATCGTTGACGGCGGTAACATCCCCGTCCGGCGTTTTAAAGGTCACGCGGAGGTCTTTCACGTCCAGCAGAAGATTGCTCTGCTGTTGCGCCTGTGGCGCAGTGGCCGTTTCAATAATTGTCATGACGGCGCTCCTTAACGGTCTTTCGGGTCGAGGGCATCACGCAGGCCATCGCCGATAAAGTTAAAACAAAACAGGGTGACGACCAGGAAACCCGCCGGGTATAGCAGCAGCCACGGTGAGACTTCCATTGAGTTTGCGCCATCGCTCAGCAGCGCGCCCCAGCTGCTCAGTGGTTCTTGCGTACCCAGCCCGAGGAAGCTCAGGAAGGATTCAAACAGAATCATGCTTGGTACCAGCAGTGAGGCGTACACCACCACCACGCCCAGCACGTTGGGAACGATATGACGAACCACGATATTTCCGGTAGAGACGCCCCCTACCTGCGCGGCCTCGATAAACTCTTTACGTTTAAGGCTCAGCGTCTGGCCGCGAACAATACGCGCCATGTCCAGCCAGGAAACCATCCCGATGGCCACGAAGATCAGCAGGATGTTCTGGCCGAAGAAGGTCACCAGCAGGATGACGAAGAACATAAACGGGAAGGAGTTCAGGATTTCCAGCAGACGCATCATTACCGAGTCCACTTTGCCGCCAAGATAGCCGGAAAGTGAGCCGTAAAGCGTACCCAGTATTACCGCCACCAGCGCGGCTGCGATACCGACCATCAGCGAGATACGGCCACCGATAGCGACGCGCACCAGCAGATCGCGCCCGGAAGAGTCCGTGCCAAAATAGTGGCCGGATTCCATATCCGGCGCGCTGGACATCATGCCCCAGTCGGTGTCGAAATAGGTAAACTGCGACAGCATCGGCGCCAGGGTCACAAACAGCGCGATAATCACCAGAACAACCAGACTGGCGACCGCTGCACGGTTGTGCATAAAGCGACGGCGCGCGTCCTGCCAGAGGCTACGGCCTTCTACTTCCAGTTTTTCACTGAAGTTTTCCAGCGCCTCGCTGTTTTTCTTACTCAACATCATGGCGTGCTCCAGCGTTAGTAACGGATTTTCGGATCGATGACGGCATACAGCACATCGACGATCGCGTTAAAGAGAATGGTCAGCGCACCGACGAGGATGGTCAGACTCAGCACCAGCGAATAGTCGCGGTTGAGCGCACCGTTAACAAACAGCTGGCCAATGCCCGGCAGACCGTAGATCGTTTCGATAACCATTGAACCGGTGATGATCCCGACGAAGGCAGGCCCCATGTAGGAGAGCACGGGCAACAGCGCCGGCTTGAGCGCGTGGCGGAAAATAATCCGGCGCATCGGCAGCCCTTTTGCGCGCGCGGTACGAATGAAGTTCGAGTGCAGCACTTCGATCATTGAACCACGGGTGATACGCGCGATACTGGCGATGTACGCCAGAGATAATGCCACCATCGGCAAAATCATGAACTTTAATGCCCCACCGTTCCAGCCGCCGCCAGGCAGCCACTTCAGCGTGATGGCAAATATCATTACCAGTAATGGCGCGACAACGAAGCTGGGTATAACTACCCCGGTCATCGCCACTCCCATTACGGCATAATCCCATTTGGTATTTTGTCTGAGCGCGGCGATAACGCCAGCGGCGACCCCGAAAACGACGGCCAGAATGAATGCCGCAGCACCCAATTTTGCCGAAACCGGGAAGCTGGACGCCACCAGGTCGTTAACGGAATAGTCTTTATATTTAAATGACGGTCCAAAATCACCGTGGGCCAGTTGCTTCAGATAATTGAAGTACTGAGTGGAGATAGGATCGTTTAAATGGTATTTCGCTTCGATATTCGCCATAACTTCTGGCGGCAGCGTACGCTCACCGGTAAATGGACTTCCCGGTGCAAGACGCATCATGAAGAAGGAAATCGTAATTAGAATAAAAAGCGTTGGAATCGCTTCAAGACAGCGACGTAGGATAAATTTCAACATTGCCCGTACCTTCTGGCGTGTGCCTATATAATGTGACGTTGGTTAGACACCGTGGGGCGAGCATGCTCGCCCCACTCATTGCCATTAATGCTTGATAATATACAAGTTTTTAACGTAGATATTATCCATCGGGTCTTTACCGGTATACCCACCTACCCACGGTTTCACCAGACGGGCGTTAACGTAGTAGTAAACCGGAACGATCGCGGAATCTTTATCCAGCTGCTGCTCAGCTTTAGAGTACAGTTCGGTACGCTGCGCTTCGTCAGTGGTTTTCAGCGTGTCAGAAATCAGCTTGTCAAACGCCGGGCTCTTATAGTGCGCGGTGTTGTTTGAGCTGTCGCTCAGCATGGTGTTCAGGAAGGAGGTCGGTTCGTTATAGTCCGCACACCAGCCTGCACGCGCCACATCAAAGGTGCCCTGATGACGGCTGTCGAGGAAGGTCTTCCACTCCTGGTTTTCCAGCTTCACGTTTGCGCCCAGGTTCTTTTTCCAGATTGAGGCAACGGCGATAGCCAGTTTTTTGTGCAGATCGGAGGTGTTGTACAGCAGGCTGAAGGTCAGCGGCTTGTCAGCGGTGTAGCCCGCTTCGGCCAGCAGTTTCTTCGCTTCTGCGTTACGCTGTTCCTGCGTTTCTTTGAACCATTCTGGCGCAGTCAGTTTTGCACCATCGGTGTATGGAGGGGTATAGCTGTACGCTGGCAGATCGCCCTGGTTTTTCACTTTGTTCACGATAATATCGCGATCCAGTGCCAGCTTCAGCGCAGTACGTACACGCACGTCGGTGAACGGTGCTTTCTGGTTGTTGATTTCGTAGTAATAGGTGCACAGGTACGGATCGACGTGAACTTCTTTCGGGATCTCTTTTTTCAGTTTCTGGAACAGTTCAATCGGCATGTTGTTATAGGTCATGTCGATTTCACCGCTGCGGTAGCGGTTAACGTCAGTCACTTCGGAAGAGATTGGCAGGTAGGTCACCTGATTAATCACGGTTTTCGCGTTGTCCCAATACTGCGGGTTACGATCGAGAACCATGCGTTCGTTAACCACCCAGTCTTTCAGCTTATAGGCGCCGTTGGTCACGATGTTGGCAGGCTGCGTCCATTTTTCGCCAAATTTTTCCACTGCGGATTTCGGTACCGGAGAGACGGACGGGTGAACCAGCAGCTTATAGAAGTACGGAACAGGTTCGCTCAACGTCACTTCAAAGGTATTTGCATCAATCGCTTTTACGCCCAGGTCTGTAACCGGCTTTTTGCCCGCGATGATGTCATCAATATTGGCGATGTGGCCATATTGCAGGTAGCTCGCATACGGGGAGGCGGTGTTTGGGTTCGCCAGGCGCTGCCAGCTATAAACGAAATCTTCGGCCGTAACCGGGGTACCGTCGGACCATTTCGCATCTTTACGCAGATGGAAGGTCCAGACTTTGAAATCTTTGTTTTCCCATTTTTCTGCCACACCCGGTGCTGGGTGGCCGTCTACGTCCGTCACCAGCAGGCCTTCGAACAGGTCGCGGTTAACGTTAGACTCAGGAACACCTTCAATTTTGTGCGGGTCAAGAGACTGAACTTCCGCACCGTTATTACGAACCAGCGTCTGCTTCTCAGCCAGTTGAACTCCTGCAGGAACGTCCGCAGCCATTGCAGCGTTGCCCGCGATTAGCGCAGTTAAAATCCCCGCCGCTACCAGATTTTTTTTTGTGATGATGGACATTGTGTTGGTACTCCACTCATTATAATTACTGGCCTTCGCCAGCTGTGTAATCCCCTGTTGGGGCCTGTACAGCGCAGGAGTTTTTTTTGCTGCTGTCAGGTTCTTCTTTTACTGCTTGCTATCACCGACTTTTTTATTACTGACCGCTCGTATGGCCGTCTTGCGTCGATTCTTCACCGGCCTCCCCTGTCTGAGACCCGTGCTGGATATCTGAGAAGAGAACTATATGAAAATAATTCTCATCTGATTGTTTTATGCTGCAAAATATTAGGCCGGAAAGTATCAAATGGCGTAAACGCGCGCCAATACATTTTGCAAATTTGTTAAGCAATTCTCTTTTACGGTGAACACCGTATCTTTGGGGGCAGCCCTGCCAGACATCAAACACCATCAAAAACACATGACATTCAATATGATAGAGAAAATTGTCTCTATAAGCGCGTCGCTGCGCCATCATCGGGTGGTTTTGTACAAAAATTTAACAACTGGTTATTATTTAGCACATTCATCTAAGGGAATGTTGAAATTACTAATATCATTTCGGTTATCTCTCAGCAAGCCCCAGAGTATCATGTGAGTAAAATAACAGAGCGATCGAAGGTTTTATGTGCAGGCGGGTTGAGGCGGAATTAATAACTTATTGAAATACAAGAGATGAACATTATTAGTAGAATTTATTATGATATGTGAGCATTTCAACTTAAGTTATATGATTTGCTGATAATCACGTAAAAAAACGGAGCCGTCGCTCCGTTCTTTCATATGAAATATTAGTGTAACAAGCCGGGGAAAATGCTTTTAATCCCCGTGACAATAAATTCTATCCCTAACGCCATCAGCAGCAGGCCCATGATACGCGTAATGACGTTAATGCCCGTCTGCCCCAGCAGGCGCACCAGCCACGGTGCCATGCGGAATACTCCCCAACAACAGAGCGCGAAAAGAGCGATGGCGACTGAAAAACCAATCAGATGCATCAGGCTATGGTAACGCGTGCCCCAGACAATGGTTGAACTGATAGCGCCAGGACCGGCCATGAGCGGTAATGCCAGCGGCACCACGCCGATGCTTTCCCGGATGGCGGTTTCTGATTTCTCCTGCTTGTTCTGTTTATCCTCACCCAGCTTCCCGCTGATCATGGACATGGCGATAGTCACCACCAGGATCCCACCCGCGATGCGGAAAGAATCGATCGAAATGCCGAAGAGCTGAAGAATGGCATCCCCCAGAAAAAGGGAGGTCAGCAATATGACCGCCACAGACAGGTTAGCGGTGAGATTGGTCTTATTCCTGGCCGCTGCCGTCTGGTAACTCGTCATACTAATAAAGACAGGAATGATCCCCACCGGGTTGACCAGGGCAAACAAACCAATAAAAAATTTGAAATACGTTGGAAAATCAAAGAGCGTTTGGATCACGTTTTGCTCCGCTTATACATATGCCCGGGACTGAGAATTTGTCATGAGAAATCGCGCTGAAGATACCCTTTTTATCAGCATACTTCACTTGAAATCTGTGCCAAAACGTTATCATTTCAGGATGTTAAACATATGTATAATCAATGATAGCGCCGCTTCCAATACTTACGTAATTATTTAACACTGGAAAAATCACAACGAAATAACCCTGCTGAAAGGTATCAGCTTGGGGAAAAATTGATGCAGATCATGATTTCCGTACTCAGAAGTGAGTAATCTTGGTTACGCCCCCAGGGAGATCGCCTGACAAAAATGGATGATGCTAAGGTAAGGCTCTTTTAGTAAATTAGTGTGCTGAAGCAGAAAGTAACTCTTTGTTTTACTTTGTGTTACGCAAGTGGTATCGGCTCTGACTATACTGAGTGACGTATCGAGCGCTGGTTTACTAAAAGAGTTTAAACATTATCAGGAGAGCATTATGGCTGTTACTAATATCGCTGAACTGAACGCCCTCGTCGAGCGCGTTAAAAAAGCCCAGCGTGAATATGCCAATTTCACCCAAGAACAGGTTGATAAAATCTTCCGCGCGGCCGCACTGGCTGCTGCAGATGCTCGAATCCCTCTCGCTAAAATGGCCGTTGCCGAATCCGGCATGGGTATCGTTGAAGATAAAGTGATCAAAAACCACTTTGCTTCAGAGTATATCTACAACGCCTATAAAGATGAGAAAACCTGTGGCGTGCTGTCTGAAGACGACACCTTCGGTACTATCACCATCGCTGAACCTATCGGCATTATCTGCGGTATTGTTCCGACAACGAACCCAACCTCTACTGCTATCTTCAAATCGCTGATTAGCCTGAAGACCCGTAACGCAATCATCTTCTCTCCACACCCACGTGCGAAAGACGCGACCAACAAAGCTGCGGATATCGTCCTGCAGGCCGCTATTGCTGCCGGCGCACCAAAAGACCTGATTGGCTGGATCGACCAACCTTCTGTAGAGCTGTCCAACGCGCTGATGCATCACCCGGATATTAACCTGATCCTGGCGACCGGTGGTCCTGGCATGGTTAAAGCCGCATACAGCTCCGGTAAACCGGCTATCGGTGTGGGTGCAGGTAACACTCCTGTTGTTATCGACGAAACTGCTGACATCAAACGTGCTGTTGCTTCCGTACTGATGTCTAAAACCTTCGATAACGGCGTAATCTGTGCATCCGAACAGTCTGTTGTGGTTGTAGACTCCGTTTACGACGCCGTTCGTGAACGTTTCGCCAGCCACGGCGGCTACCTGCTGCAGGGCAAAGAGCTGAAAGCGGTTCAGGACATCATCCTGAAAAATGGCGCGCTGAACGCCGCTATCGTAGGTCAGCCAGCATACAAAATTGCAGAACTTGCAGGCTTTACCGTTCCTGCAACAACCAAAATCCTGATCGGTGAAGTGAAAGTTGTCGACGAAAGCGAGCCGTTTGCACACGAAAAACTGTCTCCTACGCTGGCAATGTACCGTGCGAAAGATTTCGAAGACGCGGTAGAAAAAGCCGAGAAACTGGTTGCCATGGGCGGTATCGGTCACACGTCTTGCCTGTACACCGACCAGGATAACCAGCCAGAACGCGTCGCTCACTTCGGTCAGATGATGAAAACTGCGCGTATCCTGATCAACACCCCTGCTTCCCAGGGTGGTATCGGTGACCTTTACAACTTCAAACTCGCACCTTCCCTGACTCTGGGTTGTGGTTCCTGGGGTGGTAACTCCATCTCTGAAAACGTTGGTCCAAAACACCTGATCAACAAGAAAACCGTTGCTAAGCGAGCTGAAAACATGTTGTGGCACAAACTTCCGAAATCTATCTACTTCCGCCGTGGCTCTCTGCCAATCGCGCTGGATGAAGTGATTACTGATGGCCACAAACGTGCGCTCATCGTGACTGACCGTTTCCTGTTCAACAACGGCTACGCTGACCAGATCACCTCTGTGCTGAAAGCAGCTGGCGTTGAAACTGAAGTGTTCTTTGAAGTTGAAGCTGACCCTACCCTGAGCGTTGTGCGTAAAGGTGCTGAGCTGGCTAACTCCTTCAAACCTGATGTGATTATCGCCCTGGGTGGTGGTTCCCCAATGGATGCTGCGAAAATCATGTGGGTTATGTACGAACATCCGGAAACCCACTTCGAAGAACTGGCGCTGCGCTTTATGGACATCCGTAAACGTATCTACAAGTTCCCGAAAATGGGCGTGAAAGCGAAGATGATCGCGGTAACGACCACTTCCGGTACCGGTTCAGAAGTTACACCGTTTGCGGTTGTAACGGATGATGCAACAGGTCAGAAATACCCACTGGCTGACTATGCGCTGACTCCAGACATGGCTATCGTTGATGCGAACCTGGTCATGGAGATGCCTAAGTCACTGTGTGCCTTCGGTGGTCTGGATGCCGTGACTCACGCCCTGGAAGCATACGTTTCTGTCCTGGCGTCTGAGTTCTCTGACGGTCAGGCTCTGCAGGCGCTTAAGCTGCTGAAAGAAAACCTGCCAGCATCTTACAACGAAGGCTCTAAAAACCCGGTTGCTCGTGAACGCGTTCACAGTGCTGCAACCATCGCCGGTATCGCGTTTGCCAACGCCTTCCTGGGTGTTTGTCACTCAATGGCGCACAAGCTGGGCTCACAGTTCCACATTCCTCACGGTCTGGCGAACGCCCTGTTGATCAGCAACGTTATCCGTTATAACGCGAACGACAACCCAACTAAGCAGACTGCTTTCAGCCAGTACGACCGTCCGCAAGCACGTCGTCGTTATGCTGAGATCGCTGACCATCTTGGTCTGAGCGCACCGGGCGACCGTACTGCGGCGAAGATTGAGAAACTGCTGGCATGGCTTGAAAGCCTCAAAGCTGAACTGGGTATTCCTAAATCTATCCGCGAAGCAGGCGTTCAGGAAGCTGACTTCCTCGCTCACGTAGATAAGCTGTCTGAAGATGCATTCGATGACCAGTGTACTGGTGCTAACCCGCGCTACCCGCTGATCTCCGAGCTGAAACAGATTCTGCTGGATACCTTCTACGGCCGTGAGTTCAAAGAAAACGACGTTGCCGCTGTGAAAACAGAAGCTCCAGTGATTAAAGCTGACAAGAAAGCGAAGAAAAGCGCTTAACTGACAGTCTAATAATAAAAACCCGCCTGTATGGCGGGTTTTTTTATGTCTGAATAATCCGAATAATAAAGCTGACGTTACTTTCTGTTGTCGTGCTGAATCGCCGTCAGCGAGCCTACAGACAACGCTTCTTTATAATGCTTACGGCAGACCGAAACATAGCGTTCATTACCGCCTATCACTACCTGCTCACCATCTGCATAAGGTTTTCCGGCCTGGTCGAGACGAAGCACCATACTGGCTTTGCGGCCGCAAAAACAGATCGTTTTCAGTTCAACAAGCTTATCTGACCAGGCAAGCAAATACTGACTCCCGGCAAAGAGCTCACCGCGAAAATCCGTGCGCAGCCCGTAACAAAGAACGGGGATATCGAGCTCATCGACCACTTCTGATAGCGCATGCACCTGTTCACGCGTCAGGAACTGGCTCTCATCCACCAGGACACAGTGTATGGGCTGAGCGGCATGCGCTGTGCGAATGTCCTCAAACAGGTCAGTTTTCGGGTTAAACAGCCTGGCAGGCGACGAGAGGCCTATTCTGGAACTCACCTTCCCGGCACCGAAGCGATCGTCTATCTCAGCCGTATAAACAACGGTACGCATCCCTCGTTCCTGGTAATTGTACGAGGACTGCAGCAACGCGGTGGATTTCCCGGCATTCATTGCCGAATAGTAGAAATAAAGTTGTGCCATTGGCCGTAAAACCCTAATCAATGTGTAATATTCCCGATGATTGATTGTACCATATTTTGTCGGGTCATCAGCGATACAGCGCACACAGGATGCTGTTCGCAGCAGAAATCCGGGCCTTCTGTTTTCAAAAATAATCCGTTAAAACAGGAAGTAAACTCATTTTGCCAGGCCAATATGTTATAAGTTCCACCAAACATAACACTTCTTTTTATAGTGGAATCACCGTTCATTAAAATTCACTATTTATTAACTATTTCTGTCTTAACATCACTGAAGGGAACTAATACGAAAGGCTGATATTTCTCCACCGCAACTATAATTCCTGCGGTAAATGTCACAAAAAAAAGATGCAAGCGACCGGGTTAAGCAGGTTTACGTGATAACAAGCGAGACTGTCGGGTGATGAAATTTAAGTTAGCGTAATTAATAATAGCGGCATTATTTAGTATTTTTTGAATTCCTTACATTCCTGGCTATTGCACAACTGAATTTATGGCTCTATTATTAGGTCAACAAACCACCCCCCATTATAAGTTTGAGATTACTACAATGAGCGAAGCACTTAAAATTCTGAACAACATCCGTACTCTTCGTGCGCAGGCAAGAGAATGCACCCTCGAAACGCTTGAAGAAATGCTGGAAAAATTAGAAGTTGTAGTTAATGAACGTCGCGAAGAAGAAAGCGCTGCTGCTGCTGAAATCGAAGAGCGTACTCGTAAACTGCAGCAATATCGTGAAATGCTGATTGCTGATGGTATCGATCCAAATGAATTGCTGAACAGCATGGCTGCAGCTAAAACCGGTACTAAAGCTAAGCGTGCTGCCCGTCCTGCTAAATATAGCTACGTTGACGAGAACGGCGAAACTAAAACCTGGACTGGCCAGGGTCGTACTCCTGCTGTTATCAAGAAAGCCATGGATGAGCAAGGTAAACAGCTGGATGACTTCCTGATCAAGGATTAATCACGCCGCATTCAGAAAAATCCCGCATAATGCGGGATTTTTTTTAACCAAAATTTATCGCAAACATCCCCTTACACTCTGTCATAAAGCGTTATTCAGCTATTTCAAGGCGCTTACTTTCAGACAGGCTTACGGTGTGTTATGGGCATAAAAAAACCGGTGGGCAACGCCTCACCGGTTTCTAACATCTGCTGTCGTGGCTTATTTCTTAATACCTGCGCTCTCTTTGAGCCAGGCTTTAAATTCTTCGCCAAGGGTATTGTGGCGAATGCCATATTCAACAAATGCCTGCATATAACCGAGCTTATTACCACAGTCATGGCTCTTACCTTTCATATGGTAAGCCTCAACGGTCTCTTTCTCGATCAGCATATCGATGGCATCAGTCAGCTGGATCTCGTCACCTGCTCCTGGAGGCGTTTTCGCAAGCAGAGGCCAGATTTCAGCGCTCAGGACATAGCGACCTACTACGGCCAGGTTTGAAGGCGCTACGTCGGCTTTAGGCTTCTCTACCACGCCAATCATTGGCACACTTTCACCCGGGTTAAGGTTAACGCCTTTGCAATCAACCACACCGTAAGCCGTCACGTCTTCTACAGGCTCAACCATGATCTGGCTGCTGCCTGTTTCGTCAAAACGTTTGATCATCTCAGCCAGATTATCCTGAGAAAGATCGGATTCGTATTCGTCCAGAATAACGTCAGGCAGAATAACCGCCACAGGCTCATCACCCACAACAGGATGTGCACAAAGCACAGCGTGGCCCAGGCCTTTAGCCAGCCCCTGACGAACCTGCATAATGGTGACGTGCGGAGGGCAAATAGACTGAACTTCTTCTAACAGCTGACGCTTAACGCGTTTTTCCAGCATGGCTTCAAGTTCAAAGCTTGTATCGAAATGGTTTTCGATAGAGTTTTTTGATGAATGTGTAACCAGCACAATTTCCGTGATGCCGGCAGCGATACATTCATTAACGACATACTGGATTAATGGCTTATCAACCAGAGGCAGCATTTCTTTCGGAATCGCCTTAGTTGCTGGTAACATCCTGGTCCCCAATCCCGCTACCGGGATGACGGCCTTTCTGACTTTCGAATTTAGGGCAGCCATTCAAATTCTCCTGAGCTGTTCAAGTTTTGAACTTTTATGCAATAAATAACGCGTTAAGTATATCAGCCTCGCCCTACAGTCCGGGTCTGAAAAGAACGCGTTGCCGATCAATTAGGATAAATACGCATGAATCTGGGCAGCGATAGTAGCACTCCCCGTAAAACACAGGTAAAGCAATCTTAAAATTACGATCCATTTGCTTATTCCGTGGACAACATTAAGCGCAGTCGTCCCCCGGCACCCCAAATTTGGCACTGCCAGGAGGAACAGCGATGGCTAATTTGATTAAGATACGCCGTCCCCAATGTCCCAAGCGGCACACCGTTACTGACCTCAATATGATGTTCACCGGTATTCAGTGAAGCATTGAGGCCGGCTGAAACGAGGATAAGATTCTTTAAACCGCTGTGGTAATAACCGACAAGCAGCGGGAACTGTCCGGGTAAATTCGCCTGACGAAAAAGCTGGTTTACCTGTTTGAGCAAACTGCCTAACTCTGGCAGCCGTTGTCCCTGATGCGATAACTGTTCCTGCAGTAAACCATTAAATAGTGCACGAAGGAGTAACGCCGCTAATACACCATTATCTCCCGCCCGGGTGACATCGAGTGAATAAAACGCAAGATCGGAATCAGAGAGGGGTGCAATATCCAGCACCAGTCCAGGCTGGTCTGCGGCCACCAGCTGGCGATAATTTATTCGGCAATGTGAAATGGTTTGCTGAACGGGCGGCTGAAGCTCTTGCAAAAGTTTCGCCGCGGCAGGCGGATCGCTTACCAGGGCATCCCAGTCCTGGAAAAGGCGCTCTTCTTCCTCTACCCGGGAATTAAACATATTCGGATAAAGGCACGCTAACACCGTTTCCCGCAACCGGTTCAGATCTTTAACCGGTTTAAGCAGTATATCCTGCACCCCAAGACGTAACGCTTTAGCGATATCGGCCATATTCTCTGTGGCAGATATCACCAGAATCGGCGTCTGGTTGCCTTCGTTACGCAGATGTTCAACCAGCTTCAGCCCATTCATACGCGGCATCGCAATGTCGCAAATCATCAAATCGGGCGTAATGCTGATCATTTTTTCCAGCGCGTCGATGCCATCTTCAGCCAGTGAGGTGATTGCCCCCAGTGAGGATAACCACGAATCCAGTAGCGATCGGAAAACGGGCTCGTCTTCTACAATCAAAATGTGTTTTCCGGCCAATGGTTGCGTCATGTTTCCTCCCCTGGCTGACAGTAACTAAATAGTGGCATGCGATCGGCACTATCGCCTGTCAGATTTTGCTGAAGTAATCAAAAAAAGTGCTTAGCGTGCTGTTCGCACAAAAGGCAACAATTCGTCCATTTTCTTTTCGACGGCTAGCGAGCCCGCTGCGATGGCGGCCTCAGCCCGATGGAAATCAAGGGTAGAGATTTGCGGACAGTACGGTTGAATAAGAATATCTGGTGGATCGCCTGCCATACGATTGCGCTTGAGGCGATTCTCAAGAACCTGGATTGACGTGGTCATGATTTCTATTGCCGTGGGCGCCGCAACCGAACGTCGCGCGGCCATACGCCCGATTCTTCCGCGCAGGCGCTCATGCCAGGCCAGTTTCTCACCCTCTGCGTCTTCGCTCTGGAGATTGACCGGCATGAGGTCCTGTTGCATCAGGTGGGCATCGTGCTGCAGATCCACGGCAATGACGATGTCTGCCCCCATTGCACGCGTGAGCGAGATGGGCACCGGGTTCACGACGCCACCATCAACCAGCCAGTAACCGTTGTGTGGGACAGGCGCCATTAACCCCGGCATACTGCAGGAGGCACGCACAGCAAGATGGATATCCCCTTCGGTTAGCCAAAGTTCGCGCCCCGTGCTGAGGTTCGTCGCAACGGCGCCGAAAGGCATGTGACAATCCGTGAAGTCTTCAAGAGGCATAACCTGGCGGAACTGGTTAAAAACGCGCTCGCCGCGCAACAGCCCGCCGCGCTGCCATGAGAGGTCCATCAGACGAAGCACGTCCCAGTAACTGAAGGAGCGCACCCAGGTTTCGAGGTCCGGCAGCTTCCCGCACGCGTAAGCGGAGCCGACAAGCGATCCTATTGAACACCCTGCAACGATATCGACGTCAACACCCATCTGATTTAAAGCATTAATCACGCCGATGTGTGACCATCCCCGGGCTGCACCTGAGCCCAGCGCCAGTCCAATTTTAACCTTTCTCATTAGCCCTGTTTTACGTCCCCTGGATTCCTGACATAGCGTCAACGCAACGCCTCAGTTAACATAGTGCTACCCGAAGCGTTTTACGCCCTTATTTTTTTGTTCCAGGAAGAGAATCGTGTCTCAACTCTGCCCTTGTGGTAGCGCTCTGGAGTATAGCCTATGTTGCCAGCGATATCTTTCTGGCGATCAGGTTGCACCAGACCCGTCACACCTCATGCGTTCACGGTACACTGCTTTTGTGATCAAAGACGCAGACTACCTGATCAAAACCTGGCACCCGTCCTGCCGCGCGGCCGAATTCAGACGGGACATTGAAGCCGGGTTCGCGAACACGCAGTGGCTTGGCCTTACCGTCTATGAATCCTCAACCGGGAGTCATGCAGATGAAGGCTACGTCAGCTTTGTTGCCCGCTTTAGTGAGAATAATAAGCCCGGAGCCATTATCGAACGTTCCCGGTTCTTACGGGAAAGCGGGCAATGGTATTATATTGACGGAACGCGCCCACAGTTTGGTCGTAACGATCCCTGCCCTTGTGGTTCAGGTAAAAAATTTAAAAAGTGTTGCGGGCAGTAACGCCTGACAACCCAGACTTCGCAAATACAAACAGGATTTCCCGGCGATGCAATCATTACAACGTAAAGTTCTGCGCACCATCTGTCCCGATCAAAAAGGACTGATCGCACGAATTACCAACATTTGCTACAAACATGAACTGAATATCGTGCAGAACAACGAGTTCGTTGACCACCGTACCGGTCGTTTCTTCATGCGTACCGAACTGGAAGGTATTTTCAACGACAACACCCTGCTTGCCGATCTGGACAGCGCGCTGCCGGAAGGTTCCGTGCGCGAACTGACCCCCGCAGGCCGACGCCGCGTCGTGATTCTGGTGACCAAAGAAGCACACTGTCTTGGCGACCTGCTGATGAAAGCAAACTACGGTGGTCTGGACGTCGAAATTGCTACCGTTATCGGCAACCACGAGACGCTGCGCACGCTGGTCGAGCGTTTTGATATTCCGTTCGAGCTGGTCAGCCACGAAGGCCATACCCGTGAGGAACACGACGACCTGATGGCGCAGGCTATTGAAGCGCATAACCCGGACTACGTTGTTCTGGCGAAATATATGCGCGTGCTGACGCCATCTTTCGTTGCCCGTTTCCCGAACAAGATCATCAACATTCACCACTCGTTCCTGCCGGCCTTTATTGGCGCGCGCCCGTACCACCAAGCGTACGAGCGCGGCGTGAAGATCATCGGTGCTACCGCGCACTACGTGAATGACAACCTGGACGAAGGCCCTATCATCATGCAGGACGTGATTCATGTGGATCATACCTACACCGCTGAAGATATGATGCGCGCCGGACGTGACGTCGAGAAGAACGTACTCAGCCGCGCGCTCTATCAGGTGCTGGCGCAGCGGGTATTCGTTTACGGCAACAGAACCATTATTCTTTAATCCCAGAGAAATGAATTGATTAGCTTTGCACCTTTACGGATAAAAAGCAGGCAAACAGCTTCATTTCGCTAAAGGAATGCTTTACAGGGGCGTCTCATTTGATATGATGCGCCCCGCTTCCAGCAGGAAGCAGGCCAGTAAATAGCATTACCCCGTGGTGGGGTTCCCGAGCGGCCAAAGGGAGCAGACTGTAAATCTGCCGTCATCGACTTCGAAGGTTCGAATCCTTCCCCCACCACCATCACTTTCAAAAATCATAACAAAATCGAACCGAGTCCACCTTCGTAGGCCGGGTAAGGCGCAGCCGTCACCCGGCAACAGACAGCTACATCGGCGGCAAGCGTCGCGTCACGGGTGAACTCTTCACAATCGACGTATTGCACTGGGCATGTTCCGCCAGTCCGTCCAGCAGCACATCCAGTTGCTCAATTGAGCGCACCACCAGCCGGATAACAAAACAGTCTTCACCGGTCACTTTGTCGCTCTCAATACACTCCGGCATCGCCTGAATATACTTATCAACCTTATGCAACAGCCCCGGCAACGGCCGTACGCGCACCATCGCCTGAAGGGTGTACCCTAACGCCGCCAGATTCACCCGTGCGCCATACCCCTGAATCACGCCGCGCTCTTCCAGCCTTTTCAGGCGCTCTGCCGTGCTGGGTGACGTCAGACCGATACGCCCGCTGAGCACCTTCAGGGACATGCGCGCATCCTCGACCAGACAGGCCAAAATTTGTCGGTCGATATCATCAAGAAGGTATTCCATCGCTTTCACCTAATTTTAAAAAGCCATTAACGTATTCAACCTTATATCACCCCTGTAAAACCCGTCAGCAATTTTCGACAATAGCGTTATTAATCAGGAGGTGGATGATGCGTGATTTCCATAAAGGCGTCTGGCAGATGAGCCTGGCGATGTTAATTTCCGGCTCTATCGGCGCGTTTGTATTACTTTCCGGTCTGCCAGTGACGGAAGTGGTGTTCTGGCGCTGCCTTATCGGGGCAATGGCGCTTTTTATTTTTATCCGGATAAGCCCAAAGCCTTTTAGCCCCCTCACCCGGGCGACGCTGCTGCTGGCTATTCTTGGCGGTGTGGCATTAGTGGTGAACTGGCTGCTGCTTTTCGCTGCCTATGAACGGATCTCGATTGGTCTTTCGACCGTGGTATATAACACCCAGCCGTTTATGCTGGTTCTGATGGGGATGTTTTTAGGCGAGCGCGTCAGCCTGGTAAAATGGGGCTGGCTGTTCCTCGCCTTTGGCGGCGTGGTTATTTTGCTCTCAAGCGAGTTAACCGGGGCACACGGCGCTAACTGGCTCGCCGGAATCGGTCTGGCAATGGCCGCGGCCTTCTTCTATGCGGTAACGGCCATTATCGCCCGCAAACTCAGGTCGATTGCACCGCATCATATTGCCTTTATTCAGGTGCTGACCGGCGTTGTGATGCTTCTGCCGTTTGCCCGCATGCCCTCATTTTCCGGCGATTTTCCCTGGCCAATATTGCTGACGCTGGGCATCGTCCATACCGGCATTATGTATCAGCTGCTCTATAGCGCCATTCAAAAGCTGCCTACGCCCATTACCGGCTCGCTGTCGTTTATCTATCCGGTGGTGGCGATTATTGTCGATAATCTGGTATTCGGACACTCGCTGAACCTGACGCAGCTGGCGGGCGGTGCGCTGATCCTGTTTGCAGCAGCGGGCAACAACCTGGGCTGGGGCGAAAAAAAACCCCGCGAGTGCGGGGTTGGTATCAAAACGGCAAATTAGCGACGGGCGCGTACAATCTGGTACTTGCGCGTCAGGTACTCCACCGGCGCGCTCCAGATATGCACCAGACGAGAGAACGGGAACAGCACGAACAGCGTCATCCCCAGCACCAGGTGAACGCGGAAGATAAACGCCACGCCGTCCAGGTGTGAAGATGCTCCGCCGTGGAAGGTCACCACGGACTGTGCCCAGCCGACCAGCTTCATCATTTCGCTGCCGTCCATATGCTGCGCGGAGAACGGAATGGTCAGCAGGCCCAGCGCGCACTGCACCATCAGCAGGGAGAGGATCAGGATGTCCGCTCCGGTTGTGGTTGCACGTACCCGCGGGCTGAACAGACGACGTTTCAGCAGCAGTAGCCCCCCGACCAGGGTCATCACGCCGCAGGCACCGCCGGCGATCATCGCCATCTTCTGCTTCACCTCGATAGGCAACCACGCTTCGTACATCCAGTGCGGCGTCAGCATCCCGAGGAAGTGGCCGGCAAAAATCCCCAGAATACCGATGTGAAACAGGTTAGAGCCCACGTGCATCCCTTTACGATCCAGCATCTGGCTGGAGGCAGCGCGCCAGGTATACTGACCGTAGTCATAACGCAGCCAGCTTCCCACCAGGAACACGGTGCCCGCGATATACGGGTAGATGTCAAAGAAGAACATATTCAGGAAGTGCATTATTGCTGTCCTCCGTTAGAGATATTCAAATATTGCGGGGCAACGGCTCCGGCAAAACGACGCTGGTGAGCAGAGATTTCAGACTCGCCGCAGTTCTGGTCAGCAAAGAATTTCACCTGCTCTTCTTCCCAGACGGCATCCAGCGCTTGCGGAGTATCGTCGCGGGCCTCATCGGCAATCTTTTCCGCTACTTTTTCGCTGTCGACCGACGCGTTGGCCAGCTTCACCAGCAGATCGAACAATACCGCGTAACGGCTCTCGCGCTGCTGAAGACGCGCGCCGAGTAGTGCCAGGATCGGCGCGATGTCCTGCAGACCACCCAGCGCCTCCTCTTTCGGCAGCTGCGCCAGATATTCCAGATAGAGCGGCAGATGGTCCGGCAGCTCGCGGCTGTCGAGCTGCAGGCCGTGCTGCTCGTACTGCGCCATCAGGTCAACCATTGCCTGACCGCGGTCACGGGACTCACCGTGAACGTGTTCAAACAGCAGCAACGAGGTTGCACGACCGCGGTCAAACAGCTGGCTGTAGTCCGCCTGCGCATCGAGAAGATCGCGCGCTAACAGGTCGCGGAGGAAAACGCCAAGCCGCTGGGCATCCTCTTTATCCAGGTTTTCAGATGCCGCAAGTGCATCAAAGAGCTCCTGCTGATGCTGCGCAAGCGCAGCATCCGGGTACTCGAGCAGACGCGAAACAATGACGAGTTCAATCATGAGTGCGGCTCCGTTTTACTGGTCACATCCATGGCGTCGATGCGGCGGCTGTTGAACAGGTTGAATTTGCTGTCTGACCCGTGGCAGCCGTCGCCAAAGGTAAAGCCACAGCCGTTTTTCTCCGGGAAGGCTTCGCGGGCCAGCTCACGGTGGCTGCTCGGCACTACGAAACGGTCTTCGTAGTTGGCAATCGCCAGGTAGCGGTACATCTCCTGCGCCTGCGCTTCGGTCAGTCCGACCTCTTCCAGCGCGCGGGTATCGGTCACGCCGTCCACGGTTTCGGCACGCTTGAAGTGGCGCATCGCCAGCATACGCTTCAGCGCCAGCAGTACCGGCTGGGTATCGCCTGCGGTCAGCAGGTTTGCCAGGTACTGAACCGGAATACGCAGGCTTTCCACGTCCGGCAGAATGCCGTTGCTGCCCAGCTCGCCCGCATCCGCGGCTGACTGAATCGGTGACAGAGGCGGCACGTACCAGACCATCGGCAGCGTGCGGTATTCCGGGTGCAGCGGCAGAGCCAGCTTCCAGTCCATCGCCATTTTGTACACCGGAGACTGCTGCGCGGCGTCAATGACGCTCTGCGGAATGCCATCCTTCAGCGCCTGCTCAATCACTTTCGGATCGTTCGGATCGAGGAACACGTCCAGCTGACGCTGATACAGATCTTTCTCGTGCTCGGTGCTCGCGGCATTTTCAATCGCGTCCGCGTCGTACAGCAGCACGCCGAGGTAGCGGATACGGCCTACGCAGCTCTCGGAGCAGACGGTCGGCATACCGGCTTCAATGCGCGGGTAGCAGAAGATGCACTTCTCAGACTTGCCGCTCTTCCAGTTGAAGTAGATTTTTTTGTACGGGCAGCCGGTGATGCACATACGCCAGCCGCGGCACTTGTCCTGGTCGATCAGGACGATGCCGTCTTCTTCACGCTTGTAGATGGCGCCGCTCGGGCAGGTCGCCACGCACGCCGGGTTGAGGCAGTGCTCGCACAGGCGCGGCAGATACATCATGAAGGTGTTTTCGAACTGGCCGTACATCGCCTTCTGCATGTTCTCGAAGTTCTGGTCTTTGGCGCGTTTTTCGAACTCGCCGCCCAGAATCTCTTCCCAGTTTGGACCGCTGGTAATTTTGTCCATGCGCTGACCGGTGATCAGCGAGCGAGGACGAGCAATTGGCTGGTGTTTGCTTTCCGGCGCGTTGTGCAGGTTCTGATAGTCGTAGTCAAACGGCTCGTAGTAATCATCGATGCCCGGCAGATGCGGGTTAGCGAAGATTTTACCAAGCAGCATCGCACGGTTACCCATGCGCGGCTGCAGCTTGCCGTTGATTTTACGGATCCAGCCGCCCTTCCACTTCTCCTGGTTTTCCCAGTCGGTCGGGAAGCCGGTGCCCGGCTTGCTTTCCACGTTGTTGAACCAGGCGTACTCCATACCTTCACGGCTGGTCCAGACGTTTTTACAGGTGACCGAGCAGGTATGACAGCCGATGCATTTATCCAGATTCAGCACCATGCCGACTTGTGAACGAATTTTCATTTTACGCTCTCCTGTACCTGGTCATTACCTTCGCCGTCTAACCAGTTAATATTCTTCATCTTACGTACCACCACGAACTCATCGCGGTTCGATCCTACGGTGCCGTAGTAGTTAAAGCCGTAGGCCAGCTGCGCATAGCCACCGATCATATGGGTAGGCTTCGGCGTAATACGGGTCACGGAGTTGTGGATCCCGCCGCGCTGCTCGGTGATCTCTGACCCCGGCAGGTTAACGATACGTTCCTGCGCGTGGTACATCATCGTCATCCCGGCCGGTACGCGCTGGCTCACCACAGCACGTGCCGTCAGGGCACCGTTGCTGTTGAACACTTCGATCCAGTCGTTATCTTCAATACCCAGATCTTTGGCATCCGTTTCGCTCATCCAGACAATCGGACCACCGCGCGACAGGGTCAGCATCAGCAGGTTGTCGCTGTAGGTGGAGTGGATACCCCACTTCTGGTGCGGCGTCAGGAAGTTCAGCGCCTTCTCAGGGTTACCGTTCGATTTCGCCCCCATCACAGCTTTCACGGAGCGGGTGTCAATTGGCGGACGGTACACCAGCAGGCTTTCACCGAAGTCGCGCATCCACTGGTGATCCTGATACAGCGACTGACGACCGGACAGGGTGCGCCATGGGATCAGCTCGTGAACGTTGGTGTAGCCGGCGTTATAAGACACATGTTCATCTTCCAGGCCAGACCAGGTCGGGCTGGAGATAATCTTGCGCGGCTGCGCCTGAATATCGCGGAAGCGGATTTTCTCTTCCTCTTTATTCGTCGCCAGGTGCGTATGGTCACGACCGGTAAACTCGCTCAGCGCCGCCCAGGCTTTCACCGCGACGTGGCCGTTGGTTTCCGGTGCCAGGGTCAGGATCATCTCTGCCGCATCAATCGCCGTGTTCAGCATTGGCTGGCCTTTCGCCGGGCCGTCCGCTTTGGTGTAGTTGAGCTTACGCAGCAGATCCATTTCGCTCTGGGTGTTCCAGGCAATCCCCTTCCCGCCGTTACCGATTTTTTCCATCAGCGGGCCGATAGAGGTAAAGCGTTCGTACGTTGCCGGGTAATCACGTTCAACTGGAATAATGTGCGGCGCGGTTACGCCCGGGATCAGATCACATTCGCCTTTTTTCCAGTCCTTCACGTCCAGCGGCTGCGCCAGTTCGGCAGCGGAGTCGTGCTGGATTGGCAGCGTCACCACGTCGGTCTCTTTGCCGAGGTGTCCCACGCAGACTTCAGAGAATTTCTTCGCGATGTCCTTGTAGATATCCCAGTCGCTTTTCGATTCCCACGCCGGGTCAACGGCCGCAGACAGCGGATGAATAAACGGATGCATATCCGAGGTATTCATATCGTCTTTTTCGTACCAGGTCGCGGTTGGCAGCACAATGTCGGAGTACAGGCAGGTGCTGGAGAGACGGAAGTCGAGCGTCACCACCAGATCAAGCTTGCCGTCGAGGCCGTTGTCTTTCCACTCCACCTCTTCCGGCTTCACGCCGCCCTGCTTGCCGAGATCTTTACCCTGGATACCGTTTTCGGTACCGAGAAGGTATTTCAGCATGTACTCGTGGCCTTTACCGGACGAGCCCAGCAGGTTGGAGCGCCAGATAAACAGGTTACGCGGATGGTTTTTACCGTTTTCCGGCTGTTCTGCCGCGAAACGGATTGAGCCGTCCTTGAGGGATTTAACGGTGTAATCCACCGGGGACATGCCCGCCTTCTTCGCCTCTTCCGCGATGCGCAGCGGGTTAGTGCCCAGCTGAGGCGCAGACGGCAGCCAGCCCATGCGCTCTGCGCGCACGTTGAAGTCAATCAGGTGGCCGCTGTAGCGGGATTTATCCGCCATCGGCGACAGCAGCTCCTGCGCGGTGACCGTTTCATAGCGCCACTGGCTGGAGTGGTTATAGAAGTAGGAGGTGCTGTTCATGTGGCGTGCAGGGCGCTGCCAGTCGAGGGCAAACGCCAGCGGCTGCCAGCCGGTCTGCGGACGCAGTTTTTCCTGGCCCACGTAGTGCGCCCAGCCGCCGCCGCTCTGACCAACGCAGCCGCAGAAGATCAGCATGTTGATCAGACCACGGTAGTTCATATCGAGGTGATACCAGTGGTTCAGACCCGCACCGACGATGATCATCGAACGGCCGTGCGTCTTGTCGGCGTTTTCAGCGAATTCACGTGCAATGCGGGTAATATGCCCGCGAGGAACGCCGGTAATCTGTTCTGCCCAGGCTGGAGTGTAGGCCTTCACATCGTCATAGCTGGTTGCGCAGTTTTCATCACCCAGACCGCGTTCCAGGCCATAGTTCGCCATGGTCAGGTCGTAGACGGTGGTAACCAGCGCGGTAGAGCCGTCGGCCAGCTGCAGGCGTTTTACCGGCAGCTTATGCATCAGAACGTTCTGCAGCTCAACCTTGTTGAAGTGCTCGGAACCTTCGCCGCCGAAGTATGGGAAGCCCACCTCGGCGATTTCGTCCTGGCTACCCAGCATGCTCAGGCGCAGTTCAGTCTCTTCGCCGGTCGTGCCGTTACGCTGCTCAAGGTTCCACTTGCCCTTCTCGCCCCAGCGGAAGCCGATAGAGCCGTTTGGCGCCACCAGCTCGCCGTTGTTGTTATACGCGACGGTTTTCCACTCAGGATTATTTTCCTGACCCAGGGCATCCACCAGATCGGCAGCGCGCAGCGTGCGGCCAGCGGCATAGTAACCGTCACGCTCTTCGAGCATGACCAGCATCGGCATGTCGGTATAGCGGCGGACGTAGTCGGTGAAGTACTGGCTTGGCTTATCAAGGTGGAACTCACGCAGCATGACGTGGCCCATCGCCATCGCCATCGCGGCATCGGTACCCTGTTTCGGTGCCAGCCACAGATCGCACAGCTTGGCGATTTCAGCGTAGTCCGGGGTGACCGCCACGGTTTTGGTGCCTTTGTAACGGACTTCGGTAAAGAAGTGCGCGTCCGGCGTACGGGTCTGAGGCACGTTTGAGCCCCAGGCGATGATGTAGCTGGAGTTGTACCAGTCAGCGGATTCCGGCACGTCGGTCTGCTCGCCCCAGGTCTGTGGAGACGCCGGCGGCAGGTCGCAGTACCAGTCGTAGAAGCTCAGGCAAGTACCGCCGATAAGCGACAGATAGCGCGCCCCGGAAGCGTAAGAGACCATCGACATCGCCGGGATGGGCGAGAAGCCCGCCACGCGGTCAGGACCGTAGGTTTTAACGGTGTAGACGTTGGAGGCGGCAATCAGCTCGTTCACCTCTTTCCAGGAAGAACGTACAAAGCCACCGCGGCCGCGAGCCTGCTTGAAGCTTTTCGCTTTGTCCGCGTCTTCGATAATAGACGCCCAGGCATCAACCGGATCGCTGTGCTGCACCTTCGCTTCACGCCACATTTTCATCAGGCGCTTGCGCATCAGAGGGTATTTGAGGCGGTTAGCGCTGTAGAGATACCAGGAGTAGCTGGCGCCGCGCGGGCAGCCGCGCGGTTCGTGGTTTGGCATATCCGGGCGGGTGCGGGGATAGTCGGTCTGCTGCATTTCCCATGTCACCAGACCGTTTTTAACGAAAATCTTCCAGCTACATGAGCCAGTGCAGTTCACGCCGTGGGTTGAACGAACGACTTTGTCATGCTGCCAGCGCTGACGGTAACCGTCTTCCCAGTCCCGGTTGGTATCCAGAACCTGGCCGTGCCCATCGGCAAAAGTTTCACCCTTCTGTTTGAAGTAGCGAAACCGGTCCAAAAATTTGCTCATCGGGTATCTCCTGTGTGGAGCCTGTGGCTCTCTAAATCGACATTGCTGATTTGCAGCGAAGGTAACGCCCTGAAAGAGAGGGAGAATTGATAACGATCAAGACGATGAGGGACTTTCTGGCGAGGGGTTATACCAAATACCACCAAAGCGGTATCTTTATAAATTACGTATCAATATGAAATATATCGTTATTTTTATTTTATCGTACAAAAGGCAGAGTGAAATTTAACATCTTAGGTATTAAGGGGTAGAGCGCCCTGTAAAGCGATGTCCATCACGGTGTTACCCGCGGGTTTTCGCTGCAGGCCTCTCAGTATGTTGTAACTATTGTTACCCAAAAAAAACGCGGCCCGAAGGCCGCGTAAACGGATAATCACACTTACTTATTTTTCTTGTTATTCCGGCCATATACCAGCCACGTGATCACGACGCAGGCGATATAGAAGACGAGGAAAACTTTCATTGCACCCGCCGGAGAGCCGGTCAGGTCCAGAGAGATACCGAACGCTTTCGGGATAAAGAAGCCGCCAATCGCGCCGATGGCAGAGATAAAGCCCAGCGCCGCAGCCGTATCGGTCGCCGCTTCACGCATTGCCTGCTCTTCGCTTCCACCCTGCGCCTTCACGCGGTCCATGGTCAGCTTGCGGAAGATCACGGAGATCATCTGGAAGGTAGACGCACTTCCCAGCCCGGCCGTCAGGAACAGCACCATAAACACGCCGAAGAAGGCGATGAAGTTACCGCCCTGTCCGTCGACGGGCAGCGTCAGGAACAGCAGCGCACAGAAGACCGCCATCAGAACGAAGTTAACCAGCGTCACGCGGGTACCGCCCAGGCGGTCAGACACCATGCCGCCCAGCGAACGCGCCAGGGCGCCAATAAACGGCCCGAAGAAGGCAAACTGCAGGATCTGAACTTCCGGGAACTGAGTCTTCGACAGCATCGCGAAGCCCGCAGAGAAGCCGATAAACGAACCGAAGGTTGCCAGATACAGCAGCGCCATCACCCACAGGTGTCCACGCTTCAGCACCGGCAGCTGTTCGCTCAGCGACGCCTTCGACGCGGACAGGTCATTCATAAAGAACCAGGAAGCGAGGGTGAAGATCACCAGGAACGGCACCCAAATCCACGCGGCGTTTTGCAGGTACAGGTATGAACCATTCGCCTGCTCAACGCCACCGCCGCCAAAGGCCGCAAAAATGGAGACCGAGATCGCCAGCGGGGCAATGAGCTGCATCACGCTGACGCCCATATTCCCCAGACCGCCGTTAATGCCCAGCGCGCCGCCCTGCTTCGCTTTCGGGAAGAAGAAGCTGATGTTCGCCATGCTGGAGGCGAAGTTCGCGCCCGCAAAACCGCACAGCAGGGAGATAATCACGAACACGCTGAACGGCGTGGAGGTATCCTGCACCGCGAAGCCAAGCCACACGCACGGGACGATCATGATGCCCGTACTGAACGCCGTCCAGCGACGGCCGCCAAAGACCGGCACCATAAACGCGTAAGGTACACGCAGCAGCGCGCCTGACAGCGACGGAAGCGCGGTCAGCATAAACAGCTGATCGGTGGTAAACGTAAACCCAACTTTTGGCAGGTTAACCGCCACTGCACTAAACAACATCCATACGCAAAACGCTAATAACAAACACGGAACGGAAATCCAAAGATTCCGGCTTGCTACACGATGGCCGCGCTGTTGCCAGAACGCCGGATCCTCTGGACGCCAGTCAGTAATAACGGCACCATTTTCCCTTTCGGGAGCGGATGAGTGACTCATAGACACCTCTGATTCTCGAATGATGCTGCAAACATTAGGGTTTTAGGGCGGCGGTAAGTTGATATAAATCAAAGGAAAAGTGGGAGGATTTGCGGCACAAAAAAAGGTGTTATCCTTAGTGAGTAGGCTAATTCGGTAAAAAAGACGTGGTTTTTCACGGTACTGACGGATCCGTGCTACCCCCACCACCTTCCCCCTACTCCGTTGGCAATTTAGGGGTAATCCTTTATTGGTATGGGTATACTCCAGGGTATACACCAGAATAGCGCCATTCCTGCAAGCAGGTCACGTCAGGAGCACGCCCACGCTATGTTAAAAAGATGTTTATCACCGCTGACGCTCGTGAATCAGGTCGCTCTGATCGTTTTGCTGTCCACCGCCATCGGCGTGACCGGCATGGCGATCTCCGGCTGGCTGGTACAGGGGGTACAGGGTAATGCGCATGCCATTAATGAGGCAGGCTCGCTACGCATGCAGAGTTATCGTCTGCTGGCGTCGGTTCCCCTGACGCAGGACGACAGGCCCCTGCTTGATGAAATGGAGCGCACGGCGTTCAGCCCCGAGCTGGAAAATGCCGCCATTCGCGCCGGGCAACAATCTCAGCTTAAAGCCCTTCAGGGGTACTGGCACACCCAGCTGCAGCCGGGCCTGAAACAGGCGCGCAGTACCGCGGCCGTTGCGCAGGACGTGGCGGGGTTCGTCTCACGCATTGATGCGCTGGTCTCCGCTTTCGACCAAACCACGGAACTCCGCATCGACCGGGTGGTAATGGTGCACCGCGCGATGGCGCTGTTTATGGGCCTGCTGCTGATCTTCACCATCGTCTGGCTCCGCGCGCGGCTCCTGAATCCCTGGAAACAGCTGCTGGCGATGGCCCGCGCGGTCACCGCACGCGATTTTACGCAGCGCACGCACATCAGCGGGCGCAACGAGATGGCCATGCTCGGCCAGGCGCTGAATACCATGTCGGCTGAACTCTCCGAGAGCTACGCGGTGCTGGAGCAGCGCGTTCAGGAAAAAACGGCGGGGCTTGAGCAGAAAAACGAGATCCTCTCCTTCCTGTGGCAGGCCAACCGCCGTCTGCACATGCAGGTGCCGCTATGCGAACGCCTCTCGCCGGTGCTGAACGGCCTGCAAAATCTGACCCTGCTTCACGACCTTGAGCTGCGGGTCTACGATGTGGAAGACGAAGATAACCATCAGGAATTTACCTGTCAGTCCGATATGTCCTGCGATGACAAAGGCTGCCATCTTTGCCCTCGCGGCCTGCCGCCGCTCACCTCCAGCGGTACCACCCTGAAGTGGCGGCTAACGGACAGCCACACCCAGTACGGTATTCTGCTGGCAACCCTGCCGGCCGGGCGTCACCTGAGCCACGACCAGCAGCAGCTGGTCGATACGCTGGTCGAACAGCTAACGGCCACGCTGGCGCTCGACAGACATCAGGAAAAGCAGCAGCAGCTGATCGTCATGGAAGAGCGCGCGACCATCGCCCGCGAGCTCCACGACTCTATCGCCCAGTCGCTCTCCTGTATGAAAATGCAGGTGAGCTGCCTGCAGATGCAGGATGCGGAGATGCCGGAAAGCAATAAGCAGCTGCTCAGCCAGATCCGCAACGAGCTGAACACCTCCTGGATACAGCTTCGCGAGCTGCTGACTACCTTCCGTCTCCAGCTGACCGAGCCGGGCCTGCGCCCGGCGCTGGAGTCCAGCTGTCACGAATTTAGCGCCCGGCTGGGGTTCCCGGTGAAGCTGGACTACCAGCTGCCGCCGCGGTTTGTCCCCTCCCATCAGGCCATACATTTACTGCAGATCGCCCGTGAAGCGCTGAGCAACGTGCTCAAGCATGCCGACGCGACGGCGGTAACGGTCACCGTCAGCCAGCACAACAATCAGGTGAAGCTGACGGTTCACGACAACGGCCGCGGCGTGCCGGAAAATGCCGAACGAACGAACCACTACGGTTTAATTATTATGCGAGACCGCGCCCAAAGCCTGCGCGGTGATTGCCAGGTTCGCCGGAGAGAGACGGGTGGCACGGAAGTTGTCGTCACCTTTATTCCCGAGAAACCGCTCATAACTGCTCAAGGAGAAACCCATGACTAATCAGGAACCGGCATCCATCCTGTTGATCGACGACCATCCGATGCTGCGTACTGGCGTAAAACAGCTGGTCAGCATGGCGCCCGATATCACCGTGGTGGGCGAAGCCAGCAACGGCGAACAGGGCATTGAGCTTGCCGAATCCCTCGATCCCGATCTGATCCTGCTCGATCTGAATATGCCGGGCATGAACGGTCTGGAAACCCTCGACAAGCTGCGGGAGAAATCGCTTTCCGGCCGCATCGTCGTCTTTAGCGTGTCGAACCATGAAGAGGATGTGGTCACGGCGCTGAAGCGCGGGGCGGATGGGTATCTGCTGAAGGATATGGAGCCGGAAGATCTGCTTAAGGCGCTGCAGCAGGCTGCGGCGGGCGAGATGGTGCTCAGCGAGGCCTTAACGCCGGTCCTGGCCGCCAGCCTGCGTGCAAACCGCGCCACCTCCGACCGTGACGTCAGCCAGCTAACGCCGCGCGAGCGCGACATTCTCAAGCTGATTGCCCAGGGGCTGCCGAACAAAATGATCGCCCGCCGCCTGGATATCACCGAAAGCACGGTCAAAGTGCATGTGAAACATATGCTGAAGAAAATGAAATTAAAATCCCGCGTTGAGGCCGCCGTGTGGGTCCATCAGGAACGCATTTTCTAGGGACTACTCCTCCGGCAGCAGCTTCCAGCGCGGGTCGTTGTCAGGTAATGCGACCAGCGGCTGCACCACGGTCAGCACGATCTCATTGGACGAGACGCGCTGGCCTTTCTCATCTTCCACTACCGCCGACAGGTGCCAGCGGTTTGTCGCCCCTTCGCTACCATCCCAGGCAGGCATAATCACGCTCCAGCCGTCGCTGCTGCTGCTTTTGGCCGGCGACGTCAGGCTCAACGCCTGGGTATCACCCTGCCAGTGGATCTGGCGAATGCCGTGCGTGCTGCGAACCTGCAGCTTCAGCATGACGGTCTCACCCCCTTTCAGATCCCACGGCGGCGTTGCCAGCCAG
This sequence comes from Enterobacter genomosp. O, assembly GCF_001022965.1. Classification (GTDB taxonomy): domain Bacteria; phylum Pseudomonadota; class Gammaproteobacteria; order Enterobacterales; family Enterobacteriaceae; genus Enterobacter; species Enterobacter cloacae_L. Next base: position 39,850 of record NZ_LECZ01000027.1, on the reverse strand, counting down.
ACGGACAGCGTTTTGCGCTGACGGAACTCCATTACCGGCAGGCTACTGCGCTCCGGCGAATCATAGCGGCTTCCGCGCAGGGAACGCGTGGCGGCGACTTCACTGGCCGAAAGCTGTTTGGACAGCGGCACGCCAAAGCGGTAGTTGAGCTTCAGCCCGAGGTTATTCTGGCTCTCGCCGCTCTCGCCCTGCTTGTGTGCGGCGGTCAGCGTGACCAGCGGAACGGGGGTATAGTTGAGCCCCAGGTTGACGGCCACCGGGTTGTGATAGCCGGTTCCGCTGTTGAACAGGTCGACGTTATCGCCAAAGTATTGCTCGAAGCTGACGCTGGTGTTCAGGTGATGGAACCACGGTAGCCAGGCGTTGGCCGTCACATCGTACCCGCGCGCCATGCGCTGCTCCTGAACGTCTGAGCGCTCGCGCCAGCCGGCAAAGGGCTGATAATAGTTCGCTGACAGCCGCAGATTTTCCCCCCACGCTTCCGCCCCCAGCCCGGCGCGCTGCAGGTTTTCGTCCAGCAGGTTATCGTAAAAGGTGTTATAGCCCAGCAGCCATTTCCCGGCGACCCAGCGCTGCCCTATTCCGGCATTGCTGACCAGGCCATCCGTCTGCTGCGTCAGGCCAAGCTGGCTCCAGCTCAGGTAGCGGTTAGTATCATTCCAGGGGATAAACCAGCTCCCGCTGCTGCCGTTAAATTTGCCGTCGTTATCCACCAGTAATTTCACGCTGGCGTTTCCCCAGGGCGAAAGCCAGGACTCAATCTGCTGGTTCACTTCGCCGCTCACCGCGTCGCGCACCTGACCAAACGCGAACTGCCGCGCCTGCTCGCCGGTGGTGAGGCCGTTGTCGGTCATGCTGGCTTCACCAAACGCTTTGGCCATTTCGGCCAGGTGCTTCTCCCCCTCGCCCGTTGGCGCCGCCATGCCGAGGTCGGGCAAACTATCCCCATTATTATCAAAGGGGTTCTGCGCCTGATGCATAAAGGAATTCGGCGCACCGTGAACGGCTCCGGCCGTAAGAAGGGAGAGTAAAAACAGCAAATGAATGCGGGACGATACAGCCATCAACGTCGTAAATAAGAACCTGTGTTCATAAGGCAATTCTTTTTATGTTAACGCGATAAGCAGTGAAATGCAGGCTTAACGGAAAATCCAGGATTATCCTGAACATTATTGTCGGGTGGCGGCTGCGCCTTACCTGACCTACGGGGCGGCACGAATTTGTAGGTCAGGTAAGGCGCAGCCGCCACCTGACACCCTTACACCGCTATCCAAACAGTCCTTTCAGCTCCGGCACGCAGGAGCCACAGTTTGTACCACAGCGCAGCGTCGCCCCCAGCGCGGTGACGGAATCACACCCTCCGGCAATCGCCTCCCGTATCGCGTTTTCCCCGACGCTGAAACAGCTACAGACAATGCGTCCCGGATCCGCCGCCTTGCCGGTGCCCTGCCCGTTAAGCAGCGCATGGCGCGCAGCAGGCGTTGAGGGTGGTGACTGAAAAGCGGCTTCTATCACCGCATGCGCCAGCGCCGGTAGCGCGGTGCCCTCCCAGAAACCCAGCATCAGCTGGCCTTCATGCCAGGCCAGCACGCTGCTGCGCTCTCCGGTCTGAGCAATCTGCAGTTGCCAGGCCCGGCCGCTGGCGTAATCCATTACCCACGACAGCAGCGGTTTATCGCCCGCCACCGTCAGGCGTGACGCTTTGCGCCACCAGTAAACCGAAGCGGGCATTTCCAGCCGTTCGCGGGCGTAGAGTTCCCCCTGCCAGGCGGGCTGCCAGGGCATGATTCTGACGGCAGTTTGTTTACTCTCCGGCTGGCCCGAAATCGGATCGCAGCGCCCTTCCACGAGCGCATTCACCTTTCCCTGGCGGGCAAACCCGGCGTTCCAGTGCATCGGGGCAAAAACCTCCCCTTCGCGCTGTCCGCCGCTGACGCGGACTCTGGCCACCATGACGCCGCGCGGCGAGCTGATGCGCGCCAGCTGGCCGTCGCACAGGGAAAACCGAACGGCGTCCGCGGGGCAAACCTCAACAAACGGTTCGGCGATATGCTGCATCAGTCTGGCCACGTATCCCGTTCGGGTCATGGTGTGCCACTGATCGCGGATGCGCCCGGTGTTGAGAATCAGCGGATATAATGCGCTGACCGTCGCGCCGTGCGACAGAGGGTTAACGGGGACGATGTTTCGACGCGGAAAATCCCCCGTCGGCCACTGATAGGGCTCAAGCCGCTGCCACTCCTCACGGGTCAGCGCAGACAGGTCATGGAGGTTTAGCGCCCGCGCGCCGTCATTTTCAAAGGCCGTAAGCGCCGCATGCTCGCAAAAAATCTCGTGCGGATGTTGCCAGGCAAACGCGTCGCCGTAGCCCAGCTGCTTTGCCACCTGCGCGACGATCCACCAGTCTGGCTTTGCCTCACCCGGCGCGGGCAGAAACGCGCGCTGGCGCGAAATGCGCCGTTCCGAGTTAGTGACCGTGCCGTCCTTTTCTCCCCAGCCCAGCGCCGGAAGGCGAATATGGGCAAACCGACCGGTGTCGGTATCGTTCATCACCTCAGAGACAATCACCAGCGGGCAGCCAGCCAGCGCCTGACACACCGCGTGGCTGTCCGGCAGCGAGACCGCAGGGTTGGTGCCCATGATCCACACCGCCTTCACCTCGCCGCGGGCAATGGCGTCAAACAGATCCACCGCCATCAGCCCCGGGGTTTGCGCTAGCCGTTCCGTTCCCCAGAAACGCGCCACCCGCGAGAGATCCTCTGGCTCAAAGTGCATGTGCGCCGCCAGCTGATTTGCCAGCCCGCCCACTTCCCTTCCGCCCATCGCGTTAGGCTGTCCGGTCAGCGAAAACGGGCCGCAGCCCGGACGGTTAAATTTCCCGCTGGCAAGGTGAACGTTAATGATGGCGCTGCATTTGTCGCTGCCGCTGGAGGACTGGTTAATCCCCATGGTGTAGAGCGTAACTGCCCGGGGCGCCGTCATAAACCAGTCGTAAAACGTGCCAATATCCTGCGGCGAGAGGCCGCAAAACGCCGCCACGCGGGATATCGGCCATGCGTTCGTTCCCTGAATCACGTTAAGCAGACCGACAAACAGCCCGGCGTCGCTGCCGGGCGCGAGCGCCAGATGGAGGTCGGCAATATCACAGGTGGCGGTTCTGCGCGGGTCGATGACCACCACCTTCATCTCCGGGTTGTTGTGCTTTGCCTGCACCAGCCGCTGATAAAGTACCGGATGCGTCCAGGCCGCGTTTGAGCCAGCCAGCACCACCAGATCGCTGTTTTCCATATCCTCGTAGCTGCACGGCACGACGTCTTCACCGAAGGCGCGTTTATAGCCAACCACCGCCGACGACATGCACAGCCGGGAGTTGGTATCAATGTTTGCCGCGCCGATAAACCCTTTCATCAGCTTATTGGCGGCGTAGTAGTCCTCGGTAAGCAACTGCCCGGACGCGTAAAACGCCACCGCCTGCGGCCCATAAGCGTCGATGATGTCCCGCAGCCGTTCGCCTGCCGCTCCCAGCGCCTGCGCCCAGCCCACCTCAACGCCGTCAACCACGGGGTGCAGCAATCGCCCCTGCAGGCCCGTCGTTTCCCCCAGGGCTGACCCTTTCACGCACAGCCGTCCAGCATTCGCGGGATGGGCTTCATCCCCCCGAACGGTGACCGTTTTGCCTTCCACGCGGGCGACCACGCCGCAGCCGACCCCGCAGTAGGGGCACGTTGTCCGGGTTTCCGTCATGAGGCCTCCGCACGCATCACCAGGGCGTCGTTTCCGACCCACACTTTGCCGTCTTCAATTTTGACCGGCCAGGCGCGCACCGCAGGTTCGCCGTTATCGACCTGACAGCCGTCGCGCAGGCGAATGCGCTGCTTATACATCGGAGAGATCACCACCGGCTCCCCCGCCGCATCGCCAAGAATGCCGCGGGAAAGCACGTTCGCGCTGCTGCCCGGCTCCCGATCGTCGAGTGCGTAAACGAACTCACCAAAGCGGAACAGCGCAATCGGCTTACGCCCAAGCCGCGCGCCAATGCCCGCCTGCTCCGGAATGTCGTCGATGCCGCAAATTTCCTGCCAGCGCGTGTTGCGATCCGCTGCGGCGTCATTCACGGCGGTGCGGAACAGCGCCAGACGGTTCGGATCGTTAAGCGTTGTCTGCCATTCGCACTGGTAGGTTTCCACCACCCGGGCCATCTCCTGCTCCAGCTCGTGGGCGATGCCCAGGCTGTCGTTAAGGATTACCTCCCGCAGATAGTCGAGACCGCCTTCCAGGTTATCCATCCAGGTGCTGGTACGCTGCAGGCGATCCGCCGTGCGGATGTAGAACATCAGGAAACGGTCTACGGTGCGGATCAGCGTTTCGTCGTCCAGATCGCTGGCGAAGAGATCCGCATGGCGCGGCTTCATGCCGCCGTTACCGCACAGATAGAGGTTCCAGCCTTTGTCCGTGGCGATGACCCCGACGTCTTTACTCTGCGCCTCGGCGCATTCGCGGGTACAGCCCGAGACGGCCATTTTGATTTTGTGCGGCGCGCGCAGGCCTTTGTAGCGGTGCTCCAGCCTGACCGCGAGGCCGGTGGAGTCCTGCACCCCGTAGCGACACCACGTCGACCCGACGCAGGATTTCACCGTGCGCAGGGATTTCCCGTAGGCATGCCCGGTTTCAAACCCGGCCTCCACCAGCGCCTGCCAGATCTCCGGCAGCTGCTCAAGGGTGGCACCAAAGAGGTCGATACGCTGGCCGCCGGTGATTTTGCTGTAAAGGCTGTAGCGTTTCGCAATCTGGCCGATGGCAATCAGCCCGTCAGCGGTCACTTCCCCTGCGGGCATGCGCGGCACGATGGAGTAAGTCCCGTCCTTCTGGATGTTGGCAAAATAGCGGTCGTTGGTGTCCTGCAGCGGTAGGTGTGACGGTTTCAGCAGGTATTCATTCCAGCATGAGGCCAGCACCGACCCCACCAGCGGCTTGCAGATCTCACATCCGTGCCCCTGCCCGTAGCGGCTAATCAGCTGGTCGAAGGTGCGGATATGGTTAACGCGCACCAGGTGGTAAATCTCCTGGCGCGAGTACGGGAAGTGCTCGCAGATATCCTTTTTCACCTCCACGCCCTGCGCGGAAAGCTGGAACTCCATCACCTGCTTCACCAGTGCGCTACAACCCCCGCAGCCGGTGGCTGCTTTCGTACACTGTTTAATGGCCCCCATCTCCGTCGCGCCGGCGCTCACCGCCCGGCAGATATTGCCTTTGCTGACGTTATGACAGGAGCAGATTTGCGCGCTTTCCGGCAGCGCCGCCACGCCGAGCGCTTTTGGCGCGCTGCCGGACGACGCGGGTAAAATCAGCGTCTCCGGCTCTTTTGGCAGAGCTATCCCGTTGAGCATCATCTGCACCAGGGTGGCGTATTCGCTAGCATCGCCCACCAGCACGCCGCCAAGCAGCGTTTTTCCGTCGTGGCTCACCACCATTTTCTTGTAGATTTGCTGCGGGCCGTGCGTCCACTGATAGCTCAGCGCGCCCGGCGTACGCCCGTGAGCGTCGCCGAACGACGCCACGTCCACGCCCAGCAGCTTGAGTTTGGTGCTCATATCCGCGCCGGTAAAGGTTTTATCCTCACCCGCCAGCGCGGCGGCGGCCACCCGCGCCATCTGATAGCCGGGCGCGACCAGTCCGAAGATTTTCCCCTCCCACAGCGCGCATTCGCCGATGGCCAGCACGTCCGGATCGGAGGTACGGCAGCCGTCATCAATGCAGACCCCGCCGCGCTCGCCGATAGCCAGCCCGCTGCTGCGCGCCAGCGCATCCTGGGGGCGAATGCCCGCAGAAAAGACCACCATGTCCGTTTCCAGCTGTTCGCCGTCGGCGAAGCGAAGCACCAGCCCGCCGTCCGCGGGGGCGATCTCCGTCGTTGCTCTACTGGTGTGAACGCCAACGCCCAGCGCCTCGATTTTTTTGCGCAGCATCGCCGCGCCGTCGCCGTCGAGCTGGACCGCCATCAGATTGGGGGCAAACTCCACCACGTGGGTTTCCAGGCCCAGCTGTTTCAGGGCGTTGGCCGCTTCCAGCCCGAGCAATCCACCGCCAATCACCACGCCGCGGCGGGAGCCTGCCGCATGGGCCGCAATCGCGTCCAGATCGTCAAGGGTGCGGTAGACAAAGCAGCCCGGCAAATCGTTGCCCGGTACGGGCGGGACGAACGGGTATGAGCCGGTCGCCAGCACCAGTTTGTCCCAGTGGGTTTCATGCCCGCTGGCGGTGCGCACCACGCGTGCATCGCGATCGATAGCGACGATCTGCTGCGACAGGCGCAGCTCAATGCCGTTGTCGGCAAAGAAATCGCCTTCCACCAGCGAGAGCGACTCCGCGCTGCGGCCGCCAAAATACTCGGAGAGATGCACGCGGTCATAGGCGGCATAGCGCTCCTCGCCAAAGACGACTATCTGATACTGCTGATGCAAATTGCGGCTGACGCAATCTTCGAGGAAATGGTGGCCGACCATACCGTGCCCAACCACCACCAGAGTAGGTTTTGTCATAGCGTTCTGTCCTGCAACCTGCGGTTGCGTAGTGAAACGATCGAACAGCCAGTCCGCGTGAGCGGGCGCAGCCGTTGCCAGTAAATCGGTAAATGTCGCCGCGCTGCGGCAGTCGCCCATCAGCAGCACGCCAGCCAGCGCGCCGCGATGAATCAATAAGCGTCGGTAGTGGCGGGTCAGCGGATCCCATGCGCTCCAGACCACGTCGTCAGCCTGCTCCGTGGCGCGCCCCGCGGTGAACAGTTCGATTCCCGTCACCTTGAGCCGCATTCCGCTGTCCGCTGGGGCAAAAGACGCTACGGCTGCGCCGGCCAGCCGCGCGGCGAGGATATCCGCCTGCGCCAGACAGGGGGCAACCAGGCCAAAGGTCTGGCCGTCGATCTCGCAGCATTCGCCAATGGCGCTGACGTTCGCCGCGGAGGTCTGCATCTGCGGGTTAACCACAATGCCGCGGGCGCAGCTGACGCCGCTGGCTTTTGCCAGTGAGATGTTGGGCAGTACCCCCGTTGTCAGCACCACCCGTGCGGCGCTCATTCGCTTACCGTCAGATAACGTCACCGAATCCGCCGCGATGGACGCAATCCCGGACGACAGCGCGCAGCGCACCCCGCGCTCAGCCAGCGCCTCCTCGAGCAGGAAGCCAGCCTTCCGATCCAGCTGTTGTTCCATCAGCCACGCCCCGCGATGCACCAGCGTGACGTTGTCACAACTGTTTGCGAGCGCCGCCGCAGCCTCAACGCCGAGCACGCCGCCGCCCAGCACCACCGCCGGGCCGGAGAGGGTCTGAATCGCGTCGATATCCGCCAGCCGACGAAAGGTAAACACATGAGACGCGTCGCCGCCGGGGATGGGGGGCACAAACGGCGTTGAACCGGTGGCAAACACCAGCTCATCCCAGGCCAGCGTGGTTTGTGCAGTACGGACCAGCCGATTCGCCACATCTACCGCGAGCACCTTTTCTCCCCTTCGCACCCTCACCCCCCGGGCCTCATACCAGGCGTCATCCTGCAGGCGGATCTGCTCCGCCTGTTTTTCCCCGGCCAGCACCGGAGAGAGCAGGATGCGGTTGTACGCGTGTTCAGGCTCATCGCCCAGCACGGTAATCGCGAAGCGACCGGGAGCACGCTCCGTCAGCGAGGCAATCAGCCGGGCTGCTGCCATCCCATTGCCGATAACGATCAGTCGCGTCATGGCTGCCTCGTTACGCCGCTTTGGGCTGTTTTTCATAGAGGAAATGCAGGATCTGCTGACGCAGATGGTGATAGCGGCTGTCGTCCGCCAGCTGCACCCGGTTACGCGGGCGCGGCAGGTCAACGTTCAGGATCTCCCCGACGGTCGCCGCCGGGCCGTTGGTCATCATCAGCACGCGATCGGAGAGCAGCACCGCCTCGTCCACGTCGTGGGTGATAAGCACAATAGTGGTGTTGAGCGCCTGCTGGATCTGCATCACCGAGTCCTGCAGATGGGCGCGGGTCAGCGCATCCAGCGCGCCGAACGGCTCGTCCATCAGCAGCACTTTCGGCTTCATCGCCAGCGCGCGGGCAATCCCGACGCGCTGTTTCATGCCGCCGGAGATCTCCCCTGGGCGCTTATGCATGGCGTGCCCCATCTGCACGCGATCGAGATTGTGTTCAATCCACTCCCGGCGCTCCGCCTTGCTCATGGTGTGGCGAAACACGTGATTCACCGCCAGGGCAACGTTGTCGAAGCAGGTAAGCCACGGCAGCAGCGAATGGTTCTGAAAGACCACGGCACGCTCCGGCCCTGGCCCGGCAATTTCACGGTTGTCGCAAATCAGCCCGCCTTCCGTCGGCAGGGTAATGCCGGCGATAAGGTTCAGCAGCGTCGATTTGCCGCAGCCGGAGTGGCCAATCAGGCTCACGGTTTCGCCTTCGTGAATATCAAAAGAGACGTTCTGCAGCGCCAGAAACTCGCCGCTGGCGGTGGAAAAACGCTGGCTCACGGCCTGGACCTGAATTATCGGTTTCATCTTCGCTCCTTATTTTTCCTGCCAGCTAAAGCGGCGGGCGATAAGCATCAGCCCCTGCTCCAGCAGTAACCCGACCACGCCAATGATGACAATGGCGATGAGAATGTTTTCGACGTTGAGGTTGTTCCACTCGTTCCAGATCCAGAAGCCAATCCCTAAGCCTCCGGTCAGCATCTCGGCGGCGACAATCACCAGCCAGGCAATGCCGATGGACAGGCGCACCCCGGTCAGCACCGCCGGCAGCACCGCGGGAAAGAGAATGCGGCGCATGATGGTCCACTCGGAGAGCTGCAGTACGCGGGCGACGTTGAGGTAGTCCTGCGGAATGCGGCGCACCCCTTCGGCGGTGTTGATCACCATCGGCCAGATTGAGCAGATAAAAATGGTCCAGCTGGAGGCCGGTTCCGCTTTCTGGAACAGCAGCAGGCCGATGGGCAGCCAGGCCAGCGGGCTGACAGGGCGCAACAGCGCGATGAGCGGGCTGAACATGCGCGAGAAAAAGGTGAAGCGACCAATCAGGAAGCCGAGCGGGATCCCGGCGAGCGCGGCCAGGCCAAAGCCCACCGCCACGCGCTGCAGTGAGGCGAGCACGTTCCAGCCGATGCCCATGTCGTTGGGTCCGTCACGGTAAAACGGATCGGCGAACAGCGTGAGTGCCGAATCCAGGGTGCTGAGCGGCGTCGGGAATCCTTTGCTGTTGATCGCCGCCAGCTGCCAGAGCACCACCAGCAGCCCCAGCCCCAGAAACGCCGGAATGATGCGCTGAAGGATGCCGTTAATCCGGCGCGCGAACGTCGGCGTACGGCGGCGAATCTGCACCGGAGGCAGAACAATCACCTCCCCACTCTCCGGCGTCTCGTGTGATGTCGTCTTTTGCAGTTGCTGCATAATCAGGCCCCTTTACGATGAATGGCGAAACGGTTGGCGTATCCTTCCGGGTCGGTACCGTTCCAGATGGTGTCGTCCATCAATGTGCTGCTGCGCAGCGGTGACGCCGGTGCGGTAATGCCTCCCACCGCCGCGGCGGCATCCTGCCAGACCGCGGTCTGGTTAATGCGCTGTGCAATGCCCGCGTAGTCCGGCGCGGATTTAAGCAAGCCCCAGCGGCGGAACTGGGTTAAGAACCACATGCCGTCGGAGAGATACGGATAGCTGACGGCCCCTTCGTTAAAGAAGCGGATGGGGTGGGCGTCCTGCCAGCGCGTGTCCAGACCGTTGTCGTACTCGCCCAGCATCCGACCGGTGAGGTACTGTTCTTTGGTGTTCAGCCACGCGCGGCGGGAGAGGATCTGCGCGGTCTCGCGTTTGTTTTCCGGGGAAGCATCAATCCAGCGCGCCGCCTCCAGTACCGCGCTGACCAGCGCTCGCGCGGTATGCGGGTTTTTCTCCACCCACTCGCGACGCGTGCCGAGGATTTTTTCCGGATGATCGGCCCAGATGGACTGCGACGTGGCGGCGGTGAAGCCGATGCGGTCGTTGATGGCGCGCGCGTTCCACGGCTCGCCGACGCAAAAGCCGACCATATTGCCGATGCGCATGTTCATCACCATCTGCGGCGGCGGTACCACCACGGTGCGAACATCGTCAAACGGGTTAATGCCCGCGCTGGCCAGCCAGTAGTAAAGCCACATGGCGTGTGTACCCGTCGGGAAGGTGTGCGCGAAGGTGTACGTGCCGGGCGCCTGCTGCCCAATCAGCTTTTTCAGGCCATCGAGGTCGCGAACGCCCTTCTCCGCCAGATCGCCTGAGAGGGTAATCGCCTGGCCGTTCTGGTTAAGGGTCATCAGGTTCGCCATCTGCTGCGGCTTACCGGCAATACCCAGCTCCAGCCCGTACAGCAGACCGTAGAGTATGTGCGCGGCATCCAGCTCGCCCGCCACCAGCTTGTCGCGCACCGCCGCCCAGCTCGCCTCTTTGGTGGGCACGATGGTAATGCCGTATTTTTTATCAAACCCTTTCAGCGCCGCGATAACCACCGGCGCGCAGTCGGTCAGCGGGATAAACCCGATGCGTATCGTTTCCTGCTCCGGTTTATCCGAGCCTGCCGCCCATGCGGCCTGCATGACACCCGGTAACAGCATTGCGCCACTCGCCAGCATACTGGCCTGCAAAAACCGCCGTCTCGACAAATCCGCCATGACCACTCCTGAAAAAAAGCCAAAAAAAAGCGCCCGACAGTGCCGAAGCACCGCTGGACGCCTTTATCCCGAAGACGAATGCACCGCCGTTGGCGCATCGTCAAAAATGGTTAATCAGATAATGCAAAGGGAATGCCAGGTTTTAACACGCTGTTTCCGCGGCGCTAACGGCAATTCTCCCGCCTTCACGCACCTCAATCAGGCACAAAATGCCCGCTAACCGTGCAGCTACTCCTTTGGGGTTACCTGCCAAAGCTTCTTCACCATGAGCAGCGCGCGGGCGATATCCACCATCCGCTGGTTCTTGTCCATCGCCATTTTACGCAGCGCCGTCCAGGCCTGTTCCTCACTCATATTCTGATGAGTCATCAGCACGCTTTTCGCTTTATCAATGGTTTTGCGCTCTTCAAGCGTATCGCGCAGGGATGCAAGCTGGCGCGAAAGCTGCTCTATCTCACGCGCCTGCTGGCGCACCAGGGTCAGTAAGGGTTTTTCCGGGTAGCGGACAGGCGGCTCGTCCTGCTCATCGGCAGGAGGCGCGTACGCCTCGCCACGGTAAATACGCTCGTCTACCGCGACTATCAGATCGGCGATGATCGTCTCCTCCAGCGCGCGCAGATGTTCAAGTCGCGCGGTTTGTAGGGCAAACCAGGCCAGCGCGGTATGGCCATCGTCTGCGGCAGGCTGGCGGGTGCAGGCCACGCGGCGCAGTTGCTCCGTTTCACGATCGGGCTGGCAGTTCAGGGAAAAAGCGGTCTGGACGTCGGCGGCGCTGTGCGAGAGAAAGATCTCAAAGCAGGCCTGCTGTCCGTCGATGCGGTCAACCAGCCGCTGGCGGGTCACATCATCGAAAAAGCCCTGCGTAAAGCCAATCGCCCCCAGCGCCCGCTCCTGTCCCGCCAGCTCTTTTCCCTGCATCAGGCTATAAAGGGCAACAAAACGCCCGGCGATTTGCGGATCGTCAATGCTGTCATTGAGCTGCGGCACGATACTGAGCAGATGGCGAAGCATGCGGGAGTAGTGCTCCATCGCCTGCGGTGCGGTTACCGTTTGCTTAATCACACCGTCACGCAGCGCGGGGAGCATCTCCAGGCTCAGCAGCGCGCCACCGATGCGTTCGCAAACGGAACTTCCCGGGATCGGAGACTGTGCTTCAAGCGTGCCGTAAAGTGCAGCGAGGTTTTCATCCACCAGCGCCCGGCTGGCCTTGCATTCAGGGGCGTAAAGCTTACCCTGTGAGCAGAGCCAGACGTTGGACGCCCCGCGCTCGCACTGTAACATGTGCGCAAGCTGGCTAATGCCATGCACAAGCACGCCCAGCTGTGCCAGCTTGCTGAGCTGCTCCCGGCGCATCACCTTTGCGCGCTGGAGCCATTCGGCAGCCCCTGGCGAAATGCCAGCCATTAATGTCATGCTTACTCTCCAGAACAGCGAAACTCGGGAAAGTTAAGCAATATTCGTGCCTTTATAAGAACAGGAGTTAACATGCAAAAGATTGTGATCGTCGCCAGCGGCGCGGCCTACGGCAGCGAATCCCTTTTTAACAGCCTGCGTCTGGCCATTGCGCTGCGTGAAAAAGAGAGCGACCTGGCGTTACGCCTCTTTTTGATGTCGGACGCGGTCACCGCCGGGCTGAAGGGCCAGAAACCGGCCGAGGGCTATAACATTCAGCAGATGCTGGAGATCCTGACCGCGCAAAACGTGCCGGTGAAGCTGTGCAAGACCTGCACCGACGGGCGCGGCGTTACCGGCCTGCCGCTGATTGAGGGTGTCGAAATTGGTACGCTGGTTGAGCTGGCCGAGTGGACGCTGTCCGCCGATAAAGTATTAACTTTTTAATAATAAACCCGTAAAAATATTATTTTCTTATGGACGCGGTTTCAGCATCAAGTTTACCTGCGGGGTTGCCGATAGGCATGGAAACAACACAGCAGGTATTTCACTTATGTTCAGATCCATTCGTGCACGCATCATCGTCGCGACGGCAGGCTGTCTGGTCGTCGCCCTTCTCCTGAATACCGTTATCAACTTCCAGGTCACGCGCCAGGATAACCAGCAGTCCCAGCGCGATATCCTGACCAGCACCAGCGCCAGCCATAGCACGGCGATTGCCGACTGGGTAAAAAGCAAGATGATGGTCATCGCCTCCGCGCAGAGCGTTGCGCTGAGTGACGACCCGGTTCCGGCGTTTAAACAGCTCGCGCAGGCGGGTGGATTCACCAACGTCTATGTAGGCTACGCCAGCAAAACGGCAAAATTCTCCGAGCCTGCGGGTGTCCCGGCGGATTATGACCCGACCATTCGCCCCTGGTATCAGCAGGTGGTCAGCACGGACGGCCCGGTCGTCACGGCGCCCTACGTTGACGCCGGTACCGGCAAACTGGTGGTGACCTTCGCCGTGCCGGTGAAGGAAAACGGCACCCTGAAAGCGGTTGTGGCGGGCGATGTGGCCATGGACAGCGTGGTGGCTAACGTACGCGGGATCCATCCGACCCCGGCCAGCAGCGGGTTACTTCTGAACAGCGATGGCAGCGTTATTGCGGCTAACGATCCGGCCCTGACGCTTAAACCGTTTGCTGAGACGATCAAAGGCATCGATTTTGCTGCGCTGAAAGGCGGTAATTCGGTCGACGGAACGCTGAACGACGTTGAGAAAACCTTCGTGGCGACGGCCGTGCCGGGCACGAACTGGCTGCTGGTCGTCGCTCTCGACAGCGGCGACGCCACCTCCGGCATGCATTCCCTGCTTAAAGCATCGGCGATTTCGCTGGTGATCCTGGCGCTGCTGAGCGCGGCCATCGTCCATTTCCTGATTGCCCGTCTGCTGAAGCGTCTGTCTGATATTCGCGACGCGATGCACAACATTGCCAACGGGACCAACGATCTCTCGCAGCGCCTTCCCGACAGCGGCGAGGACGAAGTTGCGCAGATTGCTCAGGCCTTTAACGCCTTCAGCGATAAGCTTTCGGTGGTGATGGTACAGCTTCGTGATGCCAGTGAATCGGTGAAAAATGCCGCGCAGGAGATTGCCGCAGGTAACCAGGATCTCTCCGGGCGTACCGAGCAAGCAGCGTCCAGCCTGCGCGAGACGGCGAGCGCCGTGGAGCAGATCACCGCCTCGGTGACGCAGTCCAATGAATCGGCAGCCGAAGCGAACGACCAGGCAAGCAAGGCCTCCGCGGCCGCAGCGCGCGGCGGTGAGGTGGTATCGCAGGCGATCAGCACCATGCAGTCCATTGAAGTCGCGTCGGCAAAAATTGGCGATATCACCAGCGTGATTGACGGTATTGCTTTCCAGACCAACATCCTGGCGCTGAACGCGTCTGTAGAAGCGGCCCGTGCCGGGGAGCAGGGTCGCGGGTTTGCCGTGGTGGCAGGCGAAGTACGAAACCTGGCGAGCCGCAGCGCCCAGGCGGCGAAAGAGATCAAATCGCTGATTGATTCCACCACCGACAGCGTGGCAACCGGCTCCCGCTACGTGCATCTGGCAGGCGAAAGCATGGATGAGATCCGCTCCAGCATCGGCAGCGTCTCCGGCATCATGCGCGAAATCTCCATCGCCACCAGCGAGCAGATGAAAGGCATTCACGAGATCAACCACGCGGTGACCCATCTCGACCGCATGGTGCAGCAGAACGCCGAGTTGGTGGTAGAGTCCGCCGCCGCCGCGGGCGCACTGCAGAGCCAGGCGGGCGACCTTGCTGAAACCGCCGGCCATTTCCGCATTTAATGTTCTTCCGGCGCGCGTTTAGCGGGTAAAACGCGCGCCAGCGGATATTTTGAGGAATTTTGTCATTTTTGTTTAATCGTTATGCCATTTTTTGATCAAAATCAGCATCCCGACCCTCCCCCTTTGGTGATATGCCATGAGTGAATTGTGAACAACATCACGCTCGGATATGGCAGCAGGGAGAGCGTTGTTTAAGACTACGGGGTAAAAAATGGCACTGGTAAAAACAAGTTTGAAACTGTTTGGCGGGGATACGGTAGTGGTGCGTTGCTCAGAACGCTGTCGTATTCATCTGATGAGTTCGAAAGCGCAAAAACAGTCCCAGGCGGATATTCTGACCGTACAGGACGATAAGGCCTGGCTTACCGTGCCGTATACCGGCACGTGGGATGTGCTGATCGACAGCCACAGTCAGTCTCTGGAGCATTCCGTCAGCTACGTGGCCGCATAAAATCAAACGCCCGGCGAGCCGGGCGTATTATCAGGCAAAACCCGGTCGCAGCGTACCGTTGAGCGGGTTCCCTTCCAGCAGCGCCTTCACCTTCACCACCAGCTCATTCAGACAATCGTCCTTCATGCCGAGGCGGGTCAGCTCCTGATCGAGGGAGAAGAGATACTGCGCGTTGGTGCCCAGCGGCCCGCTGGCGGCGGCAATTAACGGGGCAATCACCTGCGTGCGGGTGTCCGCTTCATACAGCGGGTGGCGCGGGTCCATAATAAAGACCAGCGCATTGACGGTGCGTCCGTCGTCCAGTTCCAGCTTGCACCAGCTCGGCATATAGCAGCCGGTGATCATTTCACGCTTCCAGAGCAGCGTAAGCTCCTCTTCCAGCGTGGCATCCGGGAGGCGGTACGCCACGCCCGTGGTGCGTCCGCCCTCTTTCAGTGCAAGCATGCGTCCCGGCTGGCACGCGCTGCCGCGCCCGGCCGTCAGGCGCAGGCAAAATGCCCGATGCCAGCCAGGGAGCGTACCCGTTGCTGATTCGACAAATTCCAGAGCCGGGTTCCACATCAGCGAACCGTAGCCAAAAATCCATACCGGGCCATCATCCGGGCGGCAGGCAAGCGTAGCAGCGAGCGACGCCGCACGTTGTTCAGCTGACCAGAGAAGCGATTCCTCAATAGCACCAAATGCCGTCTTACAGTCTGCCTTCATTAAGAAATCACGCGTTAACACTTTCCACCTCCGCCACTGCATGCTTCCTTGCGACATCTGTAATTCGCCTTCCCGGCCTTAAGTGCTGGTCATTTTGCCAACAGTTAAATAACGATAAGCAATTAGCGGACCAGTTGCAATACAACGAAAGTTCAACCGCCTGAAAAGTCAAAATGAAGGCAGCGAATAATTTCACGGCTATTTCTTTTTATGCCATTTATCATCGTCCCCTTTCTCATATTCATGTTTTACTGCGGCCCAGGCGACTTTGTGCGCCGTCTCTTCACGGCTGGCATCATCCCGGCGATCGTCCTTATCTTTGTACTGATCCCAGGCGCTGTTAAACGCCTCTTTGTAGATATCCTGCGCGTGAGCGGGCAGCACGTTTTGTACGTTATCCGGTAATTCGCGTTTCGTTTTATAGGGCATCACTAACCTCTCTTTTGGCTAAAGAGATAAGTGTGGACGACGATACGTCAGGGTGCCACCCGGTAAGAAATTATGGGCATCAATAAATTATAATTCACTGTTACTTAAGGAGTATTAAATGAAGATGACGTATTATAGACATCAAACAGTGAAATTATGACAAAGGGTAAAATTAAGTAAAAAATAAAGGGTATTTAACAGAGATCTGTTAATTTAATGACCTCAAAAATGTATCTATAATTACAAGCACCTGCATTGATGGAGAAGCACATGACAGCAACACACGAGGCGGTAAAGACCCGCCACAAGGAGTCGTCACTCATTTTCCCGGTTCTGGCACTGGCTGTGCTGCTCTTCTGGGGAAGCAGTCAGTCACTGCCAGTGGTGGTTGGTATCAATATTCTGGCCCTGGTCGGTATTTTAACCAGCGCATTTAGCGTTGTTCGCCATGCGGACGTACTGGCCCACCGTCTGGGCGAGCCGTACGGATCGTTAATTCTCAGCCTTTCCGTTGTTATTCTCGAAGTCAGCCTGATTTCCGCGCTTATGGCGACCGGTGACGCCGCGCCGACGCTGATGCGCGACACGCTCTACTCAATCATTATGATTGTGACGGGCGGACTGGTGGGCTTCTCTCTGTTACTGGGCGGACGCAAATTCGCAACCCAGTACATGAACCTGTTCGGCATTAAACAGTATCTGATTGCCCTCTTTCCGCTGGCAATTATTGTGCTGGTCTTCCCGATGGCGCTGCCGGGCGCAAACTTTTCTACCGGCCAGGCGCTGCTGGTCGCGCTCATTTCCGCCGCCATGTACGGCGTATTCCTGCTGATACAGACGAAAACGCACCAGAGCCTGTTTGTGTACGAGCATGAAGACGACGGCGACGACGACGATCCGCACCACGGTAAGCCGTCGGCCCACAGCAGCGCGTGGCATACGGTTTGGCTGATCGTACATCTGATTGCGGTGATTGCCGTGACCAAGATGAACGCCAACCCGCTCGAGACACTGTTAACCGAGCTGAACGCGCCGGTGGCGTTTACCGGCTTCCTGGTGGCGCTGCTGATTCTGTCCCCTGAAGGGCTGGGCGCGCTGAAGGCCGTATTGAATAATCAGGTTCAGCGCGCAATGAATCTGTTTTTCGGCTCGGTACTGGCGACCATTTCACTCACCGTACCGGTGGTGACGCTGATTGCCTTTATGACCGGCAACGAGCTGCAGTTTGCGCTGGGCGCGCCAGAGATGATTGTGATGGTGGCATCGTTACTGCTGTGCCAGATTTCGTTCTCTACCGGGCGCACCAACGTGTTGAACGGAGCGGCACATATGGCGTTGTTTATTGCGTATCTGATGACGATATTTGCATAAGATGGATCCGGTGCGGCCTGATGCCCTCACCCCACCCCTCTCCCACAGGGAGAGGGAGAAAACATAAAAAAACCCGCCGAAGCGGGTTTTTTATTATTTGCTGGTATCCAGCTCGTCGAAGCTTTTCACCAGATCGTCAATCGCTTTGATCTGTTTCAGGAACGGCTCCAGCTTAGCCAGCGGCAGCGCGGATGGGCCGTCGCATTTCGCATTGTCCGGGTCCGGGTGCGCTTCAATGAACAGACCTGCCAGGCCGGTCGCCATACCGGCGCGCGCCAGTTCGGTTACCTGCGCACGGCGGCCGCCAGACGCAGCGCCAAACGGGTCGCGGCACTGCAGCGCGTGGGTCACGTCGAAAATAACCGGAGACTGGTTAGAGACGTTCTTCATCACGCTGAAGCCCAGCATATCCACAACCAGGTTGTCATAACCGAAGTTAGCGCCACGGTCGCACAGGATAACTTTGTCGTTGCCGCCTTCAATAAACTTATCGACGATGTTGCCCATCTGGCCAGGGCTCACGAACTGCGGTTTTTTCACGTTGATCACCGCGCCCGTTTTCGCCATCGCTTCGACCAGGTCAGTCTGGCGAGCCAGGAACGCCGGGAGCTGAATCACGTCCACCACGTCAGCCACAGGCTGCGCCTGAGAGGCTTCGTGCACGTCGGTGATCACTTTCACGCCAAACGTCTGTTTCAGCTCCTGGAAGATTTTCATCCCCTCTTCCAGGCCCGGGCCACGGTAAGAGTGAATGGAGGAGCGGTTGGCTTTGTCAAAAGAGGCTTTAAACACGTACGGGATGCCCAGCTTCTGGGTCACGGTCACGTAGTGTTCGCAGATGCGCATAGCGAGATCGCGGGATTCCAGCACGTTCATACCGCCAAACAGCACGAACGGCAGGTCGTTTGCCACGTTGATATCACCAATGCTAACCACTTTTTGTTTCATAGGATCGCCTTATTCAGGTGTGAATCGGAATTAAGATTAATGCAGTGTAATTTGTTTGTGCGAGATCGCGTTGATCTGCGCGCGGATCATTTCGCTGATCGGATCTTCCGGGCACTGCTCGACGAAATAGTTCAGGTCATTCAGCGCCACGTGTTCGCAGTCGAGCTGGGCATAAATCAGCCCACGGTCGCGAATTTCGTACGGATCTTCCGGATTAAACTGCAGCAACACTTCGCTGGCGCGCAGGGCCAGCTCCATCTGACGCTCTTCCATCAGGGCGGATTTCAGCGTATCCAGCAGCTTGCGGATGACTTCTGCGTTATCGGCTTCATCGAGATCTTCATTAAAGAGCTCGGCCACCGGGCTGATATTGCCTTTCAGCCAGACATCCAGCGTATGCTCATCCAGCGTGTCGCCGTTAAACGGATTAATGAGCCACATCTCACCGTCCAGCCACTCTGCACGCAGGATCATCTGCGTTGGAAAAATGACCGGCACCAGCGGAATATCCAGACGGTGCGCGACCCACAGCAAAATAGAGCCCAGCGCAACCGCGCTACCCTGACGATTTTTTAAGACCTGGTCCAGCCATAATGCGTCAGACAGGCGGTACACGCCACGCGTGTCGCAGAAACCCCATTCGCCGTAGAAAAGCTCAAGCAGCTTCTCCAGCTGCCAGTCCTGCGGACGCGCCTGATTGATCTCTTCGCGCGCCAGGCTAACCAGACTCTCCAGCTCATCGTAGACATACTGCGACGTAAAATCGTCGCGGATCATCTCCGAAATCAGGATCATGCCATCGCAGAGCGGCACTTTATTAAATTCGAAATCGGCTAAGGACCTCATGACTTACCCCAGTAACGGTATTCTTGTGGTGGCGAGTTTAATGATGATGTACAGCACCACCAGACCCAGCAGAAAGGCGATAAACCCAACCTGCTGGCTGCGCGGACGACGACGCCCAAGCGCGATAAAACCCAAAACGATGTAGATGATAACGCCAAACAGCTTTTCAGTCAGCCATGCGCCTTTATCAGTAAATGGCAGATAGCCGGTCTTCCACATGAGCCCGGCACCGGAAAGGAACAACACCGTGTCGATACAGTGCGGCACGACACGCACCCAGCGGGCATTCATCAGCGGATTATTACTGTAGCGCCACCAGTAACGCACGATGAAAAAGCCGATGGTCAGCGCAACGGAAATCAGGTGGACGGTAATAAGTACGGTAAACAGGCTCACGGCCACTGCCCCAGCGTCAGGCGTTCGTTACCGCCATAGTCGCGGCAGGTCTCGACGGCGGCGTAACCCGCCTGCGTAAAGAGCGCACGCACGGCTTCACCCTGCGTCCAGCCATGCTCCACCAGCAGCCAGCCGCCGGGAAGCAAATGCTGTCGTGACGTTGTCACAATATGGTCAAGATCGGCTAACCCGTCGTTGGCGGCGACCAGCGCCGTCAGCGGTTCGAAGCGGACATCCCCCTGCGCCAGGTGCGGGTCCTGCTCGTCGATATAGGGCGGGTTACTGACAATCATCCCGAAGGTCTGCTTCTCCAGCGCGCTAAACCAGCTGCTCTGCAGCACGGTCACGTTAGCCACGCCCAGTCGCGCCACGTTACGCTGCGCCAGCGCCACCGCGTCGGGCATCACATCGACCGCCGTTACCGCGCAATCGGGCCGCTCGGTGGCGAGCGCCAGCGCGATAGCACCGGTGCCGGTACCGAGGTCGAGAATGCGGCAGGCCTCTGCGGGTAAACGCGCCAGCGCCTGCTCCACCAGACACTCGGTGTCGGGGCGCGGGATCAGCGTCGCCGCTGAGACGAACAGGGGTAACGACCAGAACTCGCGCTCCCCGACCAGATGCGCCACCGGCTCGCCGGCTTTACGGCGGGCGAGCAGCGCGGCCAGCTGCGCCTCCTGCTCTGCGGTGAGTTCGGTTTCACCGAAGGCCAGCAGATACGTGCGGGCTTTGCCCGTCACGTACTCAAGCAAAATTTCGGCATCGCGCTTAGGGCTTTCGCTTTCTGAAAGCTCACCGGTGGCCTGGCGTAACCAGCGCTGGAAATCCATTATTCCTGCTCGGACAGCGCCGCCAGCTGGTCGGCCTGGTATTCCTGCACGATAGGCTCAATCAGCATGTCCAGCTTACCTTCCATCACCTCGTCCAGACGGTAGAGCGTCAGGTTGATACGGTGGTCGGTCACGCGGCCCTGCGGGAAGTTGTAGGTGCGGTTACGGTCGCTGCGATCGCCGCTGCCCAGCAGGTTACGACGCGTAGACGCTTCCGCCTGCTGGCGTTTCGCCATTTCTGCCGCATGGATACGCGCACCCAGCACGGACAGCGCTTTGGCTTTGTTTTTGTGCTGCGAACGCTCGTCCTGACATTCGACGACGATGCCGGTCGGCAGGTGGGTAATACGGATGGCGGAGTCGGTGGTGTTAACGTGCTGACCACCCGCCCCGGAGGAACGGAAGGTGTCGATGCGCAGATCGGCCGGGTTGATGTCCGGCAGTTCCGCTTCCGGCAGCTCCGGCATCACCGCTACCGTACAGGCTGAGGTATGAATGCGTCCCTGAGATTCGGTGGCCGGCACGCGCTGCACGCGATGACCGCCGGATTCAAATTTAAGACGGCCGTACACGCCGTCGCCGCTGATCTTGGCGATAACCTCTTTGTAGCCACCGTGCTCGCCTTCGTTGGCGCTCATGATTTCCACGCGCCAGCGACGCGATTCGGCGTAACGGCTGTACATGCGGAACAGATCCCCGGCAAACAGGGCCGCTTCGTCACCGCCGGTACCGGCGCGGACTTCCACAAACGCGTTACGCTCATCGTCCGGATCTTTCGGCAGCAGAAGCACCTGAAGCTGCTGCTCCATCTCTTCGGAACGCGCTTTCGCATCCTGCAACTCTTCCTGCGCCATCTCGCGCATTTCAGGATCGTCGAGCATCATCTGCGCGGTTTCGATATCTTCCTGAACCTGTCGCCAGTCGGTAAAGCATTTAGAAACATCACTTAACTGCGCGTATTCACGTGAGAGCGCGCGAAAACGTTCCTGGTCCGCAATGGTCCCGGCATCGCCGAGCAGCGCCTGTACTTCTTCATGGCGCTCGTGCAGAGCTTCCAGTTTAGCGACGATAGAAGGCTTCATAGGCGTAAGTGCACCTTGTCTTAGAAAATGGGTATAGGGCGCTATTCCAGCCCGAGGCTGTTGCGCAGAATAGTCAGGCGTTCATCATCCCCGTCACGGGCTGCCTGCTGAAGAGATTTGGTTGGTGCATGGATCAGGCGGTTGGTCAGTTTCCACGCCAGATCCTGCATTATTGCGTGTGCGTCGCCACCCTGTTCAAGGGCCGCTAACGCTTTGGCAGTCAGGTCATCACGCACCTGCTCCGCCTGCCCGCGGTACTCGCGGATGGTCTCGCTGACGCTTTGCGCGCGCAGCCAGGCCATAAACTCACTGGTTTCCTGCTCGACAATGGTTTCAGCCTGAACCGCCGCCGCTTTACGCTGAGCGAGGTTGTGCGAAATGATGCTTTGCAGGTCATCCACGCTGTAGAGGTAGGCGTTAGCCAGCTTGCCGACTTCTGGCTCCACATCGCGCGGAACGGCGATATCCACCAGCAGCATAGGCTGATTACGACGGGACTTCAGCGCGCGCTCCACCATCCCTTTACCGATGATCGGCAGCGGGCTGGCGGTAGAGCTGATAATAATGTCCGCCTCTTTCAGACGTTCATCGATGTCGCTCAGGGCAACCACCTCTGCCCCCACTTCATCCGCCAGCACCTGCGCGCGTTCGCGGGTGCGGTTTGCGATAATCATCTTTTTCACTTTATGCTCGCGCAGATGGCGCGCCACAAGTTCGATGGTTTCGCCCGCCCCCACCAGCATTACGGTGACGGTTGAGAGGGATTCAAAGATTTGACGCGCAAGGGTGCAGGCCGCGAAAGCAACAGAAACCGCACTGGCACCAATGTCGGTTTCGGTTCGCACACGCTTCGCCACGGAGAACGACTTCTGGAACATGCGCTCCAGCTCGCTGGCCTTCAGGTGCCCTTTTTGCGAATCCGCAAACGCTTTTTTCACCTGACCCAGGATCTGCGGCTCGCCCAGCACCAGCGAATCCAGCCCGCTGGCGACGCGCATCAGATGGCTGACCGCATCGTTGTCCTGATGCCAGTACAGGCTGTTGCGCAGCTCGTCTTCGTTGAGGTTGTGGTAGTCGCATAGCCAGCGGATCAGCGCTTCATGCAGGTTATCCTGCTCTTCCACGCTTAAATACAGCTCGGTACGGTTGCACGTCGAGAGCACCACGCCACCCTGCACCATCGGCTGTGCAAGCAGGCTGTCCAGCGCCAGGTCAAGCGTATCCGGCGAAAACGTAACGCGTTCTCGCAGCGAAACCGGGGCCGTTTTGTGGTTGATGCCGAGTGCTAATAGGGTCATGTTGAGCGGGAGTAGTACCAGCGTTAATAAGGTTAGCAGAACGCATCATACAGGATGCGCGAGATCAATAAAAGGGACTGCCCCCTTTCGGAGTAATAGGTTACACAACGCTTTGAGATAATTTGAACGTAGACGGTAGCACCCTTCGACGCTAGCATTAACAGTCATAACTGCAACGTATCTCAAGGATTTGTCCTCATTATGACCCGACTGATTCGCCTGCTGCCGCTGGCGGCACTGGTTCTGACCGCATGTACCGTCACCCAACCAAAAGGCCCGGGCAAAAGCCCTGATTCACCGCAGTGGCGTCAGCACCAGCAGGACGTCCGTAATTTGAGCCAGTACCAGACCCGCGGCGCCTTCGCTTATCTCTCTGACGAACAAAAGGTTTATGCGCGCTTCTTCTGGCAGCAGACGGGCCAGGACAACTATCGCCTGCTGCTGCTGAACCCGCTGGGCAGCACCGAGCTGGAGCTTATCGCGAAACCGGGCGAAGCGCAGATCACCGATAATAAAGGCCAGCACTACACCGCGACCGATGCCGAAGAGATGATTGGCAAGCTGACCGGGATGCCTATCCCGCTCAACAGCCTGCGTCAGTGGATCCTTGGCCTGCCGGGTGAGGCAACCGACTACACGCTTGACGAGCAATACCGTCTGAGCCAGATGAGCTACACCCAGAACGGCAAAACCTGGAAAGTGGTGTACAACGACTATGACAGCAAGAGTAAACCGGCGCTGCCATCAAATATGGAACTGACCCAGGGCAGCCAGCGCATCAAGCTGAAAATGGACAACTGGATCGTTAAATGATGACCCACTGGCCCTCTCCGGCAAAACTGAACCTGTTTTTATACATTACCGGCCAGCGTGCTGACGGGTACCACACCCTGCAAACGCTGTTTCAGTTTATTGATTATGGGGACACGATCTCTATCGAACTGCGCCAGGACGGCCAGGTTTGCCTCCTGACGCCGGTGGAAGGCGTGGCGCATGAGGACAACCTGATCGTTCGCGCTGCGCGCCTGCTGATGAAAGCCGCGGCAGAAGCCGGACGATTGCCGGCAGGAAGCGGTGCGGACATCCGCATCGAGAAACGTCTGCCGATGGGCGGCGGGCTGGGCGGTGGCTCATCTAACGCCGCCACGGTGCTGGTTGCCCTGAACCACCTCTGGGGTTGCGGGCTGTCGCAGGACGAGCTGGCCGCTTTAGGCCTGACGCTGGGCGCGGATGTCCCGGTGTTTGTTCGCGGTCACGCGGCCTTTGCCGAGGGCGTGGGTGAGATCCTCTCCCCGGCTGAACCGCCGGAAAAATGGTATCTGGTGGCCCACCCTGGCGTAAGCATTCCGACCCCGGTCATCTTTAAAGATCCAGACCTGAAAAGAGATACCCCGGTTCGGTCAATAGAAACGTTATTAAATTGTGAATTCAGCAACGATTGCGAGGATATCGCAAGAAAACGTTTTCGCGAGGTTGATGCGGTGCTTTCCTGGCTGTTAGAATACGCGCCGTCGCGCCTGACTGGTACAGGGGCCTGTGTCTTTGCTGAATTTGACACCGAATCCGCCGCTCGTCAGGTGCTTGAGCAAGCGCCGGTTTGGCTGCATGGTTTTGTAGCGCGCGGGATGAACACGTCCCCCCTGCAGCACGCCATTCTGGCGCAGACTGAGTTTCGGTGACAACGTCACCCTGTTCCAGACGTTGCATCGCGCTCTTTAATACACCGCCTGGATAGCATTTGCCTGGCCCGCACAGTTTGCGGCGAACGCTATCCACCACTGGACGCATGCCTGAGGTTCTTCTCGTGCCTGATATGAAGCTTTTTGCTGGTAACGCCACCCCGGAACTAGCACAACGTATTGCCAACCGCCTGTACACTTCCCTCGGCGACGCCGCCGTAGGTCGCTTTAGCGACGGCGAAGTCAGCGTACAAATCAACGAAAATGTACGCGGTGGTGATATTTTCATCATCCAGTCCACCTGTGCTCCAACAAACGACAACCTGATGGAACTGGTTGTTATGGTCGACGCCCTGCGTCGTGCTTCAGCAGGCCGTATCACTGCTGTTATTCCTTACTTCGGCTATGCCCGTCAGGACCGTCGCGTTCGTTCCGCGCGTGTGCCAATCACCGCCAAAGTTGTCGCCGACTTCCTGTCCAGCGTCGGCGTTGACCGCGTACTGACCGTTGACCTGCACGCAGAGCAGATCCAGGGCTTCTTCGACGTCCCGGTTGATAACGTATTCGGCAGCCCAATCCTGCTGGAAGACATGCTGCAGCTGAACCTGGACAACCCAATCGTGGTTTCTCCGGACATCGGCGGCGTGGTACGTGCTCGTGCTATCGCTAAGCTGCTGAACGATACCGACATGGCAATCATCGACAAACGCCGTCCGCGCGCTAACGTTTCTCAGGTGATGCACATCATCGGTGACGTTGCTGGCCGCGACTGCGTGCTGGTTGACGACATGATCGATACCGGCGGTACGCTGTGTAAAGCCGCTGAAGCGCTGAAAGAGCGTGGTGCCAAGCGCGTGTTCGCTTACGCGACCCACCCGATCTTCTCCGGCAATGCGGTAAACAACCTGCGCAACTCCGTTATTGACGAAGTTGTAGTATGCGATACCATCCCACTGAGCGACGAGATCAAGGCACTGCCAAACGTGCGTACCCTGACCCTGTCCGGGATGCTGGCCGAAGCGATTCGTCGTATCAGCAACGAAGAATCCATCTCTGCAATGTTCGAACACTAATCGGACACGGCCCAAAAACCCGCTGCGGCGGGTTTTTTTGTCTCTGGGTTTTATTTGTATGATTAATGCCTCCTTCACCTGCCATTCATATGACAGATGATGCGCATACGGATGATAGATAATTGTGAAAAACGTAACCTCCTCACATGTTCTGCCCTTTCGCGCCCTCATCGACGCCTGCTGGAAAGAGAAGTACACCTCGTCACGCTTTGTGCGTGACCTGATTGCCGGGATCACCGTCGGCATTATCGCCATCCCGCTGGCGATGGCGCTGGCGATTGGCAGCGGCGTTGCGCCGCAGTACGGCCTGTACACCTCGGCCGTTGCCGGGATCGTCATCGCCCTGACCGGCGGTTCACGCTTTAGCGTCTCCGGCCCAACCGCCGCTTTTGTGGTGATCCTCTACCCCGTTTCGCAACAGTTTGGCCTGGCAGGCCTGCTGGTCGCCACCCTGATGTCCGGGGTCTTTTTAATACTGTTTGGCCTGGCCCGCTTTGGCCGCCTGATCGAGTACATCCCCCTTTCCGTGACGCTGGGGTTCACCTCCGGGATCGGTATCACCATCGGGACGATGCAAATCAAGGATTTCCTCGGCCTGCAAATGGCTCACGTTCCTGAACACTATCTGCAAAAAGTGGGGGCGCTGTTTATGGCCCTGCCGACTGCGAACCTGGGCGACGCCGCCATCGGGATTGTGACGCTGGGCACGCTGATCGTCTGGCCCCGTCTGGGCATTCGTCTGCCGGGCCATTTGCCCGCGCTGCTGCTGGGCTGCGCGGTGATGGCTATCGTAAATATGTTCGGTGGTCATGTCGCCACCATCGGCTCGCAGTTCCACTATGTTCTGGCGGACGGTTCACAGGGCAGCGGCATTCCGCAGCTGTTACCGCAGCTGGTGCTGCCGTGGGAACTGCCCGGCTCCAGCTTTACCTTAAGCTGGGATTCCCTTCGCGCCCTGCTTCCTGCTGCTTTCTCCATGGCGATGCTGGGGGCGATTGAGTCCCTGCTCTGCGCCGTGGTGCTTGACGGCATGACCGGCACCAAACACAAAGCTAACGGCGAGCTGGTCGGCCAGGGATTAGGGAATATCATCGCGCCGTTCTTCGGCGGTATTACGGCCACGGCGGCTATCGCCCGTTCTGCGGCAAACGTGCGCGCCGGGGCAACCTCGCCCGTATCGGCGGTTATCCACTCCGTGCTGGTGATCCTCGCCCTGCTGATCCTCGCCCCGCTGCTCTCCTGGCTGCCGCTCTCCGCCATGGCTGCCCTCCTGCTGATGGTGGCCTGGAACATGAGTGAGGCGCACAAGGTCGTGAACCTGCTGCGTCGCGCCCCGAAAGACGACATCATCGTGATGCTGATCTGCATGTCGCTGACCGTGCTGTTCGATATGGTCATCGCCATCAGCGTCGGGATCGTGCTCGCATCCCTGCTGTTTATGCGCCGCATTGCGCAGATGACCCGCCTATCCCCGGTTAACGTGGAGGTGCCCGACGACGTGCTGGTACTGCGCGTGATTGGCCCGCTGTTTTTCGCCGCGGCGGAAGGATTGTTCAGCGATCTGGAGTCCCGCATCGCGGGCAAACGGATTGTGGTGCTGAAATGGGATGCCGTACCGGTGCTGGATGCCGGCGGGCTGGATGCCTTCCAGCGCTTTGTGAAACGCCTGCCGGAAGGCTGCGAGCTGCGGGTAAGTAACCTGGAATTCCAGCCACTGCGCACCATGGCGCGCGCGGGCGTGCAGCCCATCCCTGGCCGACTCTCCTTCTACCCTAACCGTGAAGCGGCGTTAGCGGATCTGTGAGCCACCTGATGCAGAGAAACGTCTCTGCATCATCACCCCGATCGCCTGCTGGAGCCATGCGATCACGGCAGGCGTCATCCATGTTCCCTTCATCAGATGCGGCTCCTGCTGCATGGCCACGCGAAACTTTTGCTGGGTCTCCGGGTTCGTGCCCGCGTAAGACTGGAACAGCGCCAGCCAGTTTTCGGCAAGTTTTTGCGCATCGTCAGAGGTGGGATCGAGATTTCC
The DNA here is from genome assembly GCF_001022965.1 of Enterobacter genomosp. O. Taxonomy (GTDB): domain Bacteria; phylum Pseudomonadota; class Gammaproteobacteria; order Enterobacterales; family Enterobacteriaceae; genus Enterobacter; species Enterobacter cloacae_L. The sequence continues at coordinate 12,316 of NZ_LECZ01000027.1, read as the reverse complement.
CCGCTGCGCCTGGTGCAGCTTCGCCACCAGCGGCGGCCACTCCATCATGCGGTCAAAGTAGTGCTTACGGGTAAATGCCATCTCTTCGGCAGAGAGATATTTCTCCCAGATAATAAGCTTCGACTCGGCAAACGCCCGCGTAATGTAATCGGTCATCTCCGGCGTAATGCCGGTCTGCGCCTGCATCTGTGGCTCAACGCTGTGCATTTCGTTCAGCCGGGTGAGAAACTCCGGCTTGCCCGCCGTGTCCTGCTCCAGGCGTACCATCCAGCGCGTAGCCAGGTCCATCGCCCGCGCGTCCGTCGCGGGTATGTGTTGTTCCAGCAGCGCGCTGGCCTCCGCAACCAGCCCCGACCAGATAGCCGCCAGCGCATCCTTCTGCACCACAAACGGCAGCTGCTGTAACTCTTCTTTGCTAAACCAGCGATCGTACATATTCATCAACTCCAGAGTCTGTAGCCAGGATTCCAGATCCGGGGTCGCATCGTCGAGAAGCCCGGTGCGTAAATCCATCATCCGGTCGCGCAGCGTATTTATGCTGCGCAGCTGCTTATCCAGCAGGCTGATTTGCGCATCGAGGAGCTCCGTTAACGATAGCGACTCCTGTTCCAGAAAATCCCTGATTTCAGCAAGTTCCAGCCCCGCTTTTGCCAGCGCCTGGATCATGTGCAGACGCTGAACATCCGCCAGGTTGTAAAGTCGGTAACCTGCCGCGCTTCTGGCAGAAGGCAGCAACAACCCTGTTTGCTCATAGTGATGCAACGTTCGCACGGTGATGCCGGCCCGTTTTGCCAGCTCACCCACCTGAATCAACATAACTGCTCCTTTTCTTTGCCAGTGCCGCCACTCTGGAGCCTTACGTTACGTGAGGGTCAACCCTTGATGCAAAAAAAACGACTCCCTCGGGAGCCGTTTCGGTGTTCGATATCGCAGCACTAGCTGTGCTTATGCTGGTCGCGACGACAGCGTTTGTCGTAGTGGCGCACCCACCAGTATTTGTCACACACTTCCTCGTGGCCGCTCACGCGAGCCCCTGCCAGCCACAATACCGCACCAACAAAGATGCTCAATATTGCGCCATGCGCAAAATATTGCGGAAGGTCAAACTGCGGCAACTGGTTTAAAATTGAATAACCCACGCCGGCTACCATCACGAACAGCCCTAATCCCATCAGCACGTTACCGAGTAACGAAGCGTTTTTGCGTTTCATGTGTCACCTCCGGAACTTTGGGTCGTCAGGGGAAAAGCCCCTAATCCTTGTGTGTAAAGTATAGACAACGCCCCTTTTATGAGTTGCGTGAATGATCACAATTACAGATAACTCCCAAACAAAAGTTTACAAATAAGACTTTGAACAGCTTGAAATTCTAATTGTTCAAATAGGTAATTATTCGTATCTCACTGTGAAGATCGCAGAATTTTGTCAAGCGGCGCGCCAGACAGTAAACTACGCGCCAGATCTGGAACCCATTAGGAATTGAATCGTGACGATTAAACTGATTGTCGGCCTCGCCAACCCGGGCGCAGAGTATGCGGCCACCCGCCACAATGCCGGGGCATGGTACGTCGATCTGCTGGCCGAGCGGTTACGTGCTCCCCTGCGTGAAGAACCTAAATTCTTCGGGTATACCTCACGTATCAACCTTGCTGGCGCGGATGTTCGCCTGCTGGTGCCCACTACGTTTATGAACCTGAGCGGTAAAGCGGTGGCGGCGATGGCGACGTTTTATCGCATTAATCCGGATGAAATTCTGGTGGCCCACGATGAGCTGGACCTTCCGCCTGGGGTGGCAAAATTCAAGCTGGGCGGCGGGCACGGCGGCCACAACGGTCTTAAAGACATCATCAGCAAGCTGGGCAATAACCCGAATTTTCACCGTTTGCGCGTGGGAATCGGCCATCCGGGCGATAAAAACAAAGTTGTCGGTTTTGTTCTGGGTAAGCCCCCGGTTTCTGAGCAGAAACTGATTGACGAGGCGGTAGACGAAGCGGCGCGCTGCACCGAAATCTGGCTGAAAGATGGGTTAACCAAAGCGACAAACCGTTTGCACGCTTTCAAAGCGCAATAATCCACCCGGTACGGCATTTTTACCGCGCGTCATGCGGGTTACGTGTATAATAGGCGTAGTTATTTACTTTTCATCAGTCGGTTATCGTTAACGGATTGATTATCAAGATATTAAGGTGATTTAGAAATGGGATTCAAATGCGGTATCGTCGGTCTGCCAAACGTGGGCAAATCCACCCTGTTTAACGCGCTTACCAAAGCGGGTATCGAAGCGGCGAACTTCCCGTTCTGTACCATCGAACCTAATACCGGCGTTGTTCCAATGCCTGACCCGCGTCTGGACCAGCTCGCGGAAATCGTGAAGCCACAGCGTATTCTGCCGACCACCATGGAGTTCGTGGACATCGCGGGCCTGGTAAAAGGCGCATCCAAAGGTGAAGGTCTGGGCAACCAGTTCCTGACCAACATCCGTGAAACCGAAGCGATCGGTCACGTTGTGCGCTGCTTCGAGAATGACAACATTATCCACGTGAACAACAAAGTGGATCCGGCCGACGACATCGACGTCATCAACACCGAGCTGGCGCTCTCTGACCTCGATACCTGCGAACGCGCTATTCACCGCGTGCAGAAGAAAGCCAAAGGTGGCGACAAAGACGCGAAAGCGGAACTGGCTGCGCTGGAAAAATGTCTGCCACAGCTGGAAAACGCCGGCATGCTGCGCGCGCTGAAAAACCTGACTGAAGAAGACAAAGCGGCAATCAAATACCTGAGCTTCCTGACCCTGAAGCCAACCATGTACATCGCCAACGTTAACGAAGACGGTTTCGAGAACAACCCGTACCTCGACAAAGTACGTGAAATCGCAGCGGCTGAAGGTTCTGTGGTTGTTGCCGTGTGCGCGGCCGTTGAATCTGATATCGCCGAGCTGGACGATGCCGACCGTGAAGAGTTCATGGCCGAGCTGGGTCTGGAAGAGCCGGGCCTGAACCGCGTGATCCGCGCAGGCTATGAGCTGCTGAACCTGCAGACCTACTTCACCGCTGGCGTGAAAGAAGTGCGTGCGTGGACCATCCCTGTGGGTGCAACTGCGCCTCAGGCTGCTGGTAAAATCCATACCGACTTCGAGAAAGGCTTTATTCGTGCGCAGACCATCGCGTTTGAAGACTTCATCACCTACAAAGGTGAGCAAGGCGCGAAAGAAGCAGGCAAGATGCGTGCGGAAGGGAAAGATTATATCGTTAAAGATGGCGACGTAATGAACTTCCTGTTTAACGTCTGATTCGTCTTGAGTCAAAAAAATCCACGCCCTGGCGTGGATTTTTTTATTGCAGCGTCAAAACACATTGTCTAAAAGTTCTGCCTTCATACTGGGTTCGAAGGGTATGATTTCGGCAGTCGCAAGCTTTAACGCCTGAAAAGGATCCTCGCGCAAGCGCTCTTCAAGAGAGGCAAGACTCTCAGATTTAGCGAGAATGACCCCACCGGTTCTTGGGATCCGTCTTCCGGAAGCCAGAAATATCCCCTCTGCATACCCCTTTTTTAGCCACTCCACATGAGCTGGTATCGCTGCGTCAACCTCTTCAAGGGGTTTGATATAGGTTAAAATGACAATGTAAACCGTGCTCATTCTTTGCCTCTCAGCTCTGTTTTAAACTGCTTGTTGGAACTGCCTTTGCAGCCTCTTTTGCCACCGGTTATTGTTATCATTTTTTGGCGCTTTTGATGTTAATACGCAGGGCCCAATTGAGACAAAGCATTACGCTTCATCTCCCAGGAATAAAACCAATCATGCCAGCCGTTTTGCTTTTCCGCATAGCTACAGACCACAACCACTTCCTTTGACAGGTTGAAAGTTAAGTAACAGAAAAATGCGCCTTCAGGAGGTGCTGACCAAAATAGTTTTTCGCCCTGCGCATTGAAGATGGTCAAAACGGTTGATAGTGGCTTTGGCTCGCTTAACGCAAAGACTAACTGGCGTGTTGAGTCGACCATTGCATAGTCTAAACATGGCATACTAACCAGTATGTTACTTTCACCACACGCCCATTGAACCAGGTCATTTTCTTTAACACAAATGAGATTTGCAATCATTGGTAAACCTCAATTTTTAAAGTTTGATCTGTTTCAAGTCACCTTCAAAAAACCCCATAAGATATACCCGGTATCGGGCTGGCTGTACCTCTTTATACGTTAATACAATAGAAAATTCTTTTAAACAATTTGAACATGCTTTTTTCGAAACATGTAATTGGCTTTCATCATAGCTAAATTCATTATGATCACTAACAAGCTTCACTCCTCTCATTTTCTTAACCAAAAAGTACTTTACCTCCTCAGAGAGCGAGTCAAACTCATATGAGTTTACGATGGAATAGACTATTACACCCTCGCATTCAGGGCATGCTATTTTTGCGCCATAATCTATAAAGTCATTATCAATGCCATCCAGCACTAATATCTTCTTCTTCAGTCGATTAGTTAATTTCATTTTTATTGAGCTTTTAAGTTATTAATAGAAAAAGTAAGGCAAGAAGAAAAAGAGGGATTTTATTAATTAATAACATTATTTAGCCAAACATTCCATTCGATATAAATACCACAATCGAAGCTTTTTTCATTGGACTGTACAACAATACTTCCCCATTCATGCTCCCATTGAAATCCATATGGGGGATTGGTAATTTTAAGCTTAGGCTTTGAGGTTATTTCACTCTCAACCCATGCTGTCAAACGCTGCTGCTCATCCGATAAATTACTCAGGCTAGCCCTTTTATCCCAATCCTCTAGCGTTTTATAAAAACGTCCATCCTTACTAGTAAGAAATAATGATGGAGTAAAAGAAAATGCTGAAGGCCTCAGTTCCAAAATGAAAATTTGATCTTTCCATTTAATATTATCCATAGCGAAATAAAAAGGACCTATTTTAGTCAATGGCGAGAAGAACTTGTAAAATGCGGAATTTTTAAAAGTATCAACATCTTTTAATTCGATTGGGTAGTTGTTAATTGCTACAAATCCAGTATGAACATCAAGATTCATTTTTAACATATCTAAACAACCTTGTCTGGAAGTGACTACGTTATATTCCAAACTATATATATCCCATGATTAAATGACTTTGTCTCATATGAGACTGAAACCCGCCCCCACGCAAAGTTCCACCTAATGATATCTGTTTCTGTGGTATCAGGCGTGTCCAGGTTTAGTGATTCTTTCAGCCAATCAGACAAGCTTTTTACTGATTCATTTAGCATGTGAATATTAGTTCGAGCATTCCAATCATTTAATGCTTTATAGTATTGACTGTTTTTATCAACAAGATGAAGCATAAAAGGAAAACCATAGCACACTGGGCGTATGGTAACTTGAAATTCTTTATCGGAAAACACTGCTGAGTCAACAAGGTAGTGATTTGGCATGGTTTTCTTAACGGCTTTGTGCTTTACCAATTCGCGGTATAAATCACACTTACAAAAGCCTTCTTCAGTATCAATTTCCAAAGGCAGATCATCAAGATTTAGTTCACCTGTAATCGGTTTAAATTTTAATTCAATCATGTTGCCCTGCTTTACTTCTGATCGTGTGACAAGATCTTAATGATATAATCGACTCAACATGATAACCTCCATATGAGTAGAATTCCCCCTGTACAAATTACATTTGTTATAACCATTTACAATGTCATACGCACAACAATAAAGTCTTATTGCCAATGGTACAGTAAGTCAATCCACATTTCTTTTTCCCCGGAGATAACTTTTATGCCATCTCTATTTTGTTTTACATACTGCATGTACGTTTCATAAATAGCTCTTATTATCACTGTTTTTTCAAAGCGAGATTCTTCAATAAGAGTCATTAGTTTTTCTAAATAAATTGATGAGTCCACTCTTACGTTGAAAAAAAACCTGAGATAATCGAGTACTTCATTATATGAATCGTAATCCATGATAGGCATTCCTGACTTCATATACTGATTTGTTTGGCTCACACAATTCTGGGGATATTCTGATAGCTGCGTCTCGCTTTCCAGCAGCAGCTTACCTCAGGCTCTGTTCGCCACTTCCCAGCGCATCTCCCCTTCGATATCCGCTATCCGCTCTGCCGTGTCGTTGGGCTGGCAGTAGAACCAGAAGATCGCTGGGGCATCAACGTCGTCAAAATGTGCCAGCGGATCATCACTGTCCGGTCGCTGTAGACTTAGGTCAGCTGCACGTCACCGTGTACCTCCTGCAGCAGGCGGTTATGGGTAATTTTCTCAATCGCCCCTTCGAGCGGATTATCATCAGCGACGAACAGGTTGTGAATAAAGTCAACAGAAGGGGATTAAGCGTAATGCGTGATATATAAAACAAAAGGCGTAATTGATATTATTCCAATATCTCTCAGAGAGGACGATAATTATTGGGACGAGTCAAGAGTCATTTACCCTTCCCCATGCATCAACCTGTTCACCCTTCATAAAAAACAAACATAATAAACAACCTGAAAGAAATTAATTCCCCGCATGACTATTAGTTAGCAAAAGTAAAAGTAAATATCACGTATCAAATCTCCATCCGCTTCATCAACGGTTCTTGTTTTGACTTTATTAAAGTCAGCTAAAATACCTTTCACTGGCACATCAGGCTTTGATATGTCATCATAAAATGCTTCCTGTTGACTTTCCCGAACATATTTTTTTATTAAAAAAACAAGATTTTTTCGTAACTCTTCTTCTGTCATCGCTTTTACTCCGGAATTATAGTAACACGGTCAAAAATAACAGGGTAATTACGTTCGACTGGTAGCAACTGTAATGCCCCACCTTTACCATACTCAGGATATGCACTGGTGAAAAGCTCATAACCTGGCCCTCTGCCACCATTGGCAAGAGGGACTTGCACCTGAGGTACACCATTTTTATAAAGTTGTAATGTATCAAACTCACCCAGTAAACGTGCATCACTCCATGAATCAGGATTACCTTTCTCATAAAATATTTGATAGGCATCCCTGGCTTCATGTGCAGATTTATATTTCGTATATCCAAAATAACTTAATGGTGCTGATTTATTTTCCATTGTCTGTGCAGCATATTTGCTATCCATATACCGGTATGCGATAGAAGGCATAGTCGAACTAGGGCCACTTGGACCAACATAGAAATCAGGTTTCGTTTTACCGCTACACTCGCGGCTCAACCCCCACGGATCCACCCACCCCAACGCATTCGGCGCATACTGGTAAAGGTTTATCCCCCCCGCCAGCCCTATCGGGTCCTGCTGCGTAAACCGCCCGCAGTCCGGGTCGTAATAGCGGAACAGATTGTAGTGCAGCCCTGTCTCACGGTCCAGGTATTGCCCCTGCATGCGCAGGTTCTGGGAATATCCTGATAGCTGCGTTTCGCTTTCCCGCAGCAGCTTGCCCCAGGCGCTGTTAACCCCTTCCCAGCGTACCTGCCCTTCGATATCCGTCATCCGCTCCGGCGTGCCGTTCGGCTGGCAGTGGAACCAGAAAATCTCCGGCGCTTCCACGCCGTCAATACGCGCCAGCGGGTCATAGCTGTCCTGGTCGCTGTAGACGTAGGTGAGCGGCACATCCCCGTGCATTTCCTGCAGCAGGCGGAACCCTTCCCAGACAAACCGGGTGGTGACCGGCTTGCCGGCTGGCTGTCCGCCCAGCATCTGGCGGCGCGTTTTGCTGATGCGGCGTCCGAGCGGGTCGTAGCGGAAGCTGACCTGCGTCAGCGGCCTGTTGCGGTCCCGCGGCTGGCTGATAACCTCCGTCAGGCGGTGCTCGCCGTCGTACCGGTAGTGCCAGCGCGTCTGGCCATTATCTTTCTCCACGGTGCGGCCGTGGATGTCATAACGCCAGCGAATGCCGTTCATTTGCGTCAGGCGGTTGTGCGTGACCTTCTCAGCAGAGCCTTCGAGCGGGTTACCGGCAGCATCCCAGCGCCACTGCTCCTGGCCGGGCAGCGTACCGTCCTGAACGAGCAGACGCCCGGCGCTGTCGTACTGCCAGCGGTACCAGCTGAACGGGTTATCGTCCCGCTCTTCACGCACCAGGTTATTGCGATAGTCGTAATCCCAGCGGCGGGACCAGCGGCGCGGCGACGGGCGCTGGGCGTTGCCGGTGAAGACGTCCCGGCGATGCAGGCGGCCGAGACGGTCGTATTCGCTGCGGGTGGTCAGCAGCCCCTGCGTGCGGCTGGTCTCCCGGTGGAGTTCGTCGCGGGTAAAGTCGGAGACCGACAGCTTATCGAGAGCAATGCTGAGCAGATGCCCGCTGCCGTAGTAGAACTGTTTTAGCTCGCGGCCATCCGGCAGCGTAACGGAGGTGCGGTTGCCAAGGGCGTCGTACTGCCACGCCAGCTCCCCATGCTCGCCCGCTTCGCGCGTCACGCGACCGAGTGCGTCATATTCAAAGGCAAGCTCCTGCTCTGCCTCGGTGCTCCACGCGTCCGCTGAAAGTGCAGGGTGCAGCCCAATCCGGCTTAATAGCCCGGACGGGGTATAGTGATAGCGGGTCTGGCCTTCCGGCGTGGTGCGGGCGACCAGCTGGCCGCTCGCGCTCCAGGCGAAGGCATGGGTAATGGCCTCCGGATGACCGGCGGCAAAGGTGCGAGCTATCGTGCGTCCGCAGGCGTCGTAGCGATACTGCGAGGCCACGCCATCGAGCCCCGTCTCTTCCAGCAGCAGCGAATCGGCTCCCCAGCGGAACTGATACGCTTCGCCGTTTTCGTTTTCAAGAGCAATCAGACGCCCCCGGCTGTCCCAGCGGCGACGGACCTCTTCACCCTGAGAATTTCGCGTAGCGGTTAAGCGCCCGGCCTCATCGTATCTGAACTCACTTTCTTTACCATCCGCGCCAGCATGCTTCACCGGCAGGCCGCGTTCGTTCCATTTGAGCGACTCCGTCCAGCCTTCCGGGCGATCGAGCTGCACCGGACGCCCTGCAGCGTCGTAGCGATAGCGCGTCTCTTCACCGTCGGCGCCAGTCTCGGCCACCAGCCAGCCCAGTGGATGATAGTGATACCGGGTCGTGCGGCCAGAGCAGTCCGTCGCGCGCACCAGCTGTCCCGCCTCGTTGTACTCCTGGTAGCGGCTGTTGCCCGCGGCATCGACCTCCTCAACGACCTGACCAAACTCGTCCCGGCGCAGCAGCGTCGTCTGCCCCATCGGGTCCACCACGCGCTTCAGGCCGTGATGGTCGTCGTACCAGAAACGGGTAGTGCTGCCGTCGGCTTCGATAATCGCAGACGGCAGCGCGCGGTGCTCAAGCCAGGTCGTTGCGCGGGCATTGCCGTCGGCGTCGATCTCCTGCACCCGGTTGCCCATCTCGTCATAAACGAAGGTAACGGCATTCCCGAGCGGATCGATGCGACGGGTCAGAAGCTCGTTGTCATCCCACTCGTAGCGCCAGTTTTCACCGCGCTCGTCTACGAAGCGGACGATCAGGCTCTGCGCGTTCCAGTAGTGCTGACGCTTCTGACCATCATAGTGCTCGACGGTCGTTAGCCCGGCGGCTAAATCATAGGTAAAGCGGCAGCCGTCGCCGGTGCTGGTGCGGTTTTCCACCACGCGCCAGTGGTCAAATTTTTTCCAGCGGTACTCGCTCTCCAGCCCGCCCGGCAGGCTGTGCCAGACCATCAGGCCGTGGTCGTTATAGCGGTATTCGCGGGTGACGACGCCAGAGGCATCCGTCGCGCTCGCCAGTTGGCCGCGCGCATCGTAGCCCCACTGCATCAACGGCCAGCTACGGCTACCGTCGAAATGGCTGGCGGCGGTCACGCGCTGCGGGAATCGTTCGTCCTCATAGCGCAGGGTGACGTCTATCGCCCGCGGCTCGTCGTGAAGACCAACCAGCCTGCCGTGCTCGTCCCACTCCGTCAGCAGCGCGTTGCCGTATTCATCGCTAAGGGAGGCCAGACGCAGGATTAAGGGGTTCGCGCGTGTCGGTTTATACAGACGCCACACCGCGCCGTCATCGTCCGCAATCGCCACGTCGCCGCTCTCATTGCGGCGGATAATGATGCCTTCGCTGATGCTGTAAAACGCGCGGTCGACAGGGGGCAGTTCAAAGCTCAGCTCGCGTCCGGTTTCGTCGAACCAAGTGGCGTTGTTTTCTTCCAGCGTCAGATAGCTGTCAAAGGCGGTAGCCCAGCCCAGGCCAAACAGCCCTTCTCGGGTGGTCAGGCTGTTATAGCTGCGCTGCCAGCGAAGCGGGAAGCGGCCCGGCAGCGAGAAATCGAGTTCATCATCGTCATTTAGCACCTTCACGCCGGTGGCGGCATGCACCGGGTGCGAGGAGCCAAACACGGCATTGACGGCCATATCGGCCAGCATCCCTCCGCCGGCTGCCGCCAGCGCGCAGGGCATGTTTTTCAGGATCTTGCCCGGACGGCCGCGCAGCAGGGAGAGCGCAATCATCCCCAGCGCCAGCCCCGGCGTTTTGCCGCTTTTGATATCGCGAACCGTGAGCGTGTCGCCGCCGATGATCACGTTCGGGGAGACGTCATCGGAAACGGTCCCTTCGCAGGTGGTGCGATCTTTCGCACGCACCGCAGGCTGGCCGTTGATGAAGACGCTTTTCGAGCCTTCCGCCAGATACTGCGGTCCGGAGTGCTTTTCACACGCCACCTTGTCTTCTTCCAGCGGTGAGGTGCCCGCGGCGGCAGACGCCACGCTCGGCTGCCACATTTCGCTGCCAAACTGTCCGGCAGCGGAAAGCAGCATGCCCGCGTAATCGGCAAAGCTGCCCGGAGACTGCGGCTCAGGTGAAGGGGTATCTGCTGGCGTCAGCGTCCCGGCCGCGCGCGCGGCGGGGATCGCATTGGTCAGAACGTTATTCGAACCGGTAGTAATTTTACCCGCAGGCGACGGCGGGAAAATCGCGTTGCCTAACCCCTCGGCGGCGCTGCTGATATCGTCTGTGATCCCCGCCACGTTGGCCAGCACGCCGCCAATGATGCCGCTTAACAGACAGCTGGAGCCAATCGCCGCCACGCCTGCGGCTGCCGCCCCTGCCCCCAGCAATGGCGCCGCCACGGTAGCTGCTGCCCCCACCGCCGCGCCGATCACCGCATAAGCGGCGCCTTCCGCCACAATGCTGGTGATGTCCGCAAAAATGCTGGAATGAATAATCTCGTCGCCCTTACGGGCCGCGTTGTTATCGCTCATGCCTTACACATTCCGGTTGTCGTTTAGCGTCAGGCTCTGCTTAAGCGCGCTCCAGCGCCCCTCGTCCTCTTCAGTGAATGCTCTGAGCGCTGAGAGGGTAAAAATCATCAACACCGGTTTGCCCGGCGTCTGCACGGCCAGCTGTTTTTGCCACAGGCGCTGCCCGTTATGGTCAAAGTTGGTTTCAACCTCCAGACCGCTGATGTTGCCGTCAGGCCCGGCTTTCACACGCTGGAATTCGCTCTGGGCGACCTCGCCCATCTGCGGGCGCATCACGTCCCACTGGCGGTGGAACTCTTTCTCATAATCGCTGCCATCCGGGATAACGCCGCGGCTGACCACGACGGACAGCCCGCTTTCGTCATCGCGAATAATGTTCATGCTGTTATCCTGCCAGGCCGCAGGGAAAAGGGAAAACGAACCTTCCTGGAGGGTATATTTCATTGGTGAATCCGCGTCTAAGAATGCTGAAGAATTTTAAGGGCCGTTATGGACAACATGGCGTCAGACAGAAAGCGGTTATTCTTTCGGCGGCGTGAATTTCGCCTGAACCGCCGCATCAATGTCTCCTTTGTGCCCCGCGCCCGGCGCCGTGGTGCCGGGTTTCGTGCCAGAGGTATTCAGGTGCAGCTTACCGCCCGTCGTGATATGGCCATCCCCTTCAACAAAGAAGTTAAACTCTTTGCCGATCAGGCTAATTTTGCCGTTCGCGTTAAGCTCAATTGCGCTCTCGCCGGAGACCAGCCTCAGCTTTGTTCCGGAAGCGATAACGTACTGTTCCACCGCCGCATCCAGCTTGCCTTTCCCCGTCAGGATCTCGGTTCCGCCTTTCACCGCCTGGATCTGATTAGCCTCCACGCGATGCAGCTCGTTTTTCTTCACGTAGTGGCTGCGTTCGCCGCCGACGCTGTGCGTTTCATCATTTTTAACGCTGGTATCCATATTCCGCTCGGCCTGGATCCACACCTGCTCCGCACCCGCCTTGTCCTCGAAGCGCAGGGCGTTGGCGTTGTCGACCGAGCCGTCTTTCGTCCGGCTCATAAAGCCCATCTGCGTCGCCGCTGCCGGAAGCGCCCACGGCGGCATGCTCGCGTCGTTGTACACGCGACCGGTGATTATCGGCCGGTCCGGGTCGCCGTT
>NZ_LECZ01000026.1 GCF_001022965.1 Enterobacter genomosp. O | reverse complement strand
GATTGTCCGAAGACGTTAAGAATCCATGTCACTTTGAGTGCCCACACAGATTGTCTGATAAATTGTTAAAGAGCAGTGCCGCTTCGCTTTTCGCTGCGGCGCGGGGTGTGCATATTACGCTTTCCCGCTTCAGAGTCAAGCGTTTATTTTCGCTTTTCTCTGCTGACCCGGCGGCGTGTGTGCCGTTGTTCCGTGTCAGTGGAGGCGCATTATAGGGAGTTATTCCGAACCTGCAAGGGTAAAGTGAAAATTATTTACTGACTGCTCACTTTCCAGGCAAACCTTACTCCAGAACTCAATTTTCGCCTGGTTTTTAAACAAAAACGAGCCGCAAGCGGCTCGTTTTTGCGTTTTGTGACTTACTGCACTGCCACAATGCGATCGTCGTTGGCTTCCAGACGGATAACTTTGCCTGGAATCAACTCTCCGGAGAGGATTTGCTGCGCCAGCGGGTTTTCGATCTGCTGCTGGATAGCGCGTTTTAATGGACGCGCCCCGTACACCGGATCGTAACCATTCTCGCTCAGCAGCTTCAGCGCATCGTCGGAGATGTGAATTTCATATCCACGCTCTTCCAGACGTTTATACAGACGCTGCAGCTGGATCTGTGCAATCGACGCAATGTGTTTCTCACCCAGAGGATGGAAGACCACCACTTCATCAATACGGTTGATGAACTCCGGACGGAAGTTTTGGCTGACCACACCGAGCACCAGATCCTTCATATGGCTATAGTCCAGTTCGCCGAAACGTTCCTGAATCAAATCGGAACCCAGGTTCGAGGTCATAATGACAACCGTATTACGGAAGTCGACCGTTCTCCCCTGCCCGTCGGTCAGTCGGCCATCATCCAGGACCTGAAGCAGAATGTTGAACACATCAGGATGCGCTTTTTCCACCTCATCCAGCAGGATGACGGAATAAGGACGACGGCGCACCGCTTCAGTCAGATAACCCCCTTCCTCATAACCGACGTATCCCGGAGGCGCACCGACCAGACGCGAGACGGAGTGTTTCTCCATAAACTCCGACATGTCGATACGGACCATCGCATCGTCGCTGTCGAACATAAAGTTAGCCAGCGCTTTGCACAGCTCGGTTTTACCAACACCGGTCGGCCCCAGGAACAGGAACGAACCAATCGGGCGATTCGGATCGGACAACCCCGCGCGGCTACGACGAATGGCGTTGGATACGGCTTCAACCGCTTCGTTCTGACCAATTACGCGATTGTGGAGATCTTGCTCCATGCGCAGCAGTTTTTCACGCTCGCCTTCCAGCATGCGCGCCACGGGAATACCGGTCCAGCGGGCAAGCACTTCAGCGATTTCGGCATCCGTCACTTTATTACGTAACAGACGCATCGTTTTACCTTCCGATTGCGTCGCAATCTCAAGCTGTTTTTCCAACTCAGGTATTTTGCCGTACTGCAGCTCTGACATTCGCGCCAGATCGCCCACGCGTCGAGCCTGCTCCATGGCAATTTTTGCCTGTTCGAGTTCGGCCTTAATGGTCTGAGTGCCAGAAAGGGACGCCTTCTCGGCTTTCCACTCTTCTTCTAACTCAGAATACTGGCGCTCTTTATCGTCCAGTTCTTCATTGAGCATATCCAGCCGTTTCTTACTGGCTTCATCAGACTCTTTCTTCAGCGCCTGCTGTTCCAGCTTGAGCTGAATAATGCGTCGGTCGAGCCTGTCCAGCTCTTCCGGCTTCGAGTCAATCTGCATACGAATGCTTGATGCCGCCTCATCAATCAGGTCGATGGCTTTATCTGGCAGCTGACGATCCGCGATATAACGATGCGAAAGCGTCGCGGCCGCAACGATGGCCGGGTCAGTGATCTGCACATGGTGGTGCAGTTCATAGCGTTCTTTCAGGCCACGCAAAATCGCGATGGTATCTTCAACGCTTGGCTCAGCAACAAACACTTTCTGGAAACGACGTTCCAGCGCAGCATCTTTCTCAATGTACTGACGGTACTCGTCCAGCGTAGTGGCACCGACGCAGTGAAGCTCACCACGCGCCAGCGCAGGTTTCAGCATGTTCCCGGCATCCATCGCGCCGTCCGCTTTACCGGCACCGACCATGGTGTGCAGTTCGTCGATGAACAGGATAACGTTGCCTTCCTGTTTCGCCAGGTCGTTAAGCACGCCTTTCAGACGCTCTTCGAACTCACCGCGGTATTTCGCACCGGCCACCAGCGCGCCCATATCCAGCGCCAGTACGCGGCGTCCCTTCAGACCTTCCGGCACTTCACCGTTCACGATACGCTGCGCCAGACCTTCAACAATAGCGGTTTTACCGACACCCGGCTCACCAATCAGTACCGGGTTGTTCTTAGTACGACGTTGCAGTACCTGAATAGTACGGCGAATCTCTTCGTCACGGCCGATCACCGGGTCAAGTTTGCCCTGTTCAGCTCGTTCGGTCAGATCGACCGTAAATTTCTTCAAAGCCTGACGTTGGTCTTCGGCTCCCTGATCGTTCACGCTTTCACCTCCGCGCATTTTCTCAATCGCCTGAGTCACATTGGCGGTGGTTGCACCGGCAGATTTCAGCAGGTCGGTCAAGGTACCGCGTGATTCAAGCGCCGCCAGAACAAACAGCTCTGACGAAATAAAGTTGTCCCCACGTTTTTGCGCCAGCTTGTCGCAAAGGTTAAGCACACGCACCAGATCCTGCGACGGCTGAACGTCGCCGCCGGTCCCTTCGACCTGCGGTAAACGGCTCAGCGCCTGATCGATAGCGGTGCGTAACTGGCCAGCATTAATGCCAGCAGACGTTAATAAAGGACGTACCGATCCCCCTTCCTGGTTCAGCAAGGCGCTCATTAAATGAAGAGGTTCGATAAATTGGTTGTCGTGCCCCAGTGCGAGGGACTGGGCATCGGCGAGAGCAAGCTGGAATTTATTAGTAAGACGATCCAGACGCATAACTCCTCCCATAACAGGTCAAATTTGCTACTGGAGATTAAATGAGGTCATCCCTCAATTATTCAAGGTTAATGACCTGAATTATGTGAAAAGAAAACGGCACGTGCCGGATCGTCTTGATTCTTTAGGTTATATCAGCCAAATAAAACTTGCCATACGACCCGTCGTCTTGTCGCGGCGATAGGAGAAAAAATCACCCTTTTCGGTGAAGGTACAGCGATCGCCGCCGGAGATCTGCGTTACGCCCACGTTATTCAAACGCTGGCGAGCGAGCTGGTAGATATCGGCCAGATATTTATCCCCGGAAGGCAGGAAGGCTTCCACTGCTTGCGGATCTTTTTCCATAAAGGCTTCGCGGACCTCTGGGCCCACTTCAAAAGCGCGAGGACCAATTGCCGGGCCAAGCCAGGCCATGATATTGGCGGGCTCATCGTTAAAGCAGGCGATTGTCTCTTCCAGCACGCCTGCACACAGACCACGCCAGCCCGCATGGGCTGCTGCAACCTCGGTACCTGAACGGTTACAAAACAGAACCGGCAGACAATCGGCGGTCATTACGGCACAAACCGTTCCCGGAGTATTACTGTAGGAGGCATCGGCGCGTTTAGAAGCGTAGGGTTCTCCCGTCAACTTCAGCACCGCGTTACCGTGAACCTGTTCCAGCCAGACCGGCTTCGACGGCAAGTTCCCCGCAGCAAACAGACGCCTGCGGTTCTCTTCAACGTGTTCCAGGTTGTCGCCACAGTGTGCGCCGAGGTTCAAAGACTCCCACGCCCCCTGGCTTACGCCGCCAATACGGGTTGAACTACAGGCAGCCACGCCTTCAGGCAATGGCCACTCCGGGACAATCAGTTTGGTCATAACCAGTCCACTTGATCCTTATGTTCTTCGAAATCAGCACGCATCGCGTCAATAAGGTCCACCATATCCTGCGGGATAGGCGCGTGCCACTCCATCTGAATACCGGTGATAGGGTGGTAAAGGCGCAGCATAGTCGCGTGCAGTGCCTGACGATCGAATTTACGCAATACGCTGATGAACTCATCCGATGCACCTTTAGGCGGACGTGGACGACCACCGTAGACCTGATCCCCCACCAGCGGATGGGTAATGTGAGCCATATGCACACGAATCTGGTGAGTACGCCCAGTTTCCAGACGCAGACGCAGACGCGTATGAATGCGGAAGTGCTCCATAATGCGATAGTGCGTCACTGCCGGTTTACCCATCGGATGCACCGACATATGGGTACGTTTGGTTGGGTGACGGCTGATTGGCTCTTCCACCGTACCGCCAGAGGTCATATGGCCAATGGCTACCGCTTCATACTCACGGGTGATTTCGCGCAGCTGCAGCGATTCCACCAGACGGGTCTGAGCAGGCACGGTCTTCGCGACCACCATCAGGCCGGTGGTGTCTTTATCCAGACGATGCACGATGCCCGCGCGCGGGACATCCGCGATAGGCGGATAATAATGGAGAAGTGCGTTAAGTACCGTACCGTCAGGGTTCCCCGCACCCGGGTGAACAACCAGGTCACGCGGCTTGTTGATCACCAGAATGTCATCATCTTCATAGACGATGTCCAGTGGGATATCCTGCGGCTCGAAGCGGATTTCCTCTTCGATTTCAGCATTGATGGCGACAGCTTCCCCACCTAACACTTTCTCTTTTGGTTTGTCCCAGATCTTGCCGTTTACCAGCACGCGCTGGTCAAGGATCCATTCTTTTATGCGTGAACGCGAATAATCAGGGAACAATTCGGCCAAAGCCTGATCTAAGCGTTGACCGAGCTGATTTTCGGAGACTGTTGCGGTGAGTTCTACTCGTTGTGCCATAAACTGCTTCTTCGTTTAACGTTGGGTTTTACGGCTTTGCCGTTTAATATAGTGTGCTATTGTAGCTGGTCTTAATCGGGAGCAGGAACAGAGTTTCTCCCGGACAAACATTTGAGGAAAGTCAAAACGTCATGACGCGCATGAAATATCTGGTGGCAGCGGCCACGTTGAGCCTGGCTTTGGTGGGCTGCTCCGGTTCAAATGAACAGGTCCCTGACAATCCGCCGAATGAAATCTATGCGACTGCACAACAAAAGTTGCAGGACGGTAACTGGAAACAGGCGATAACGCAACTGGAAGCGTTGGATAATCGCTATCCATTTGGTCCGTATTCGCAGCAGGTACAGTTAGATCTTATCTACGCATACTATAAAAATGCCGATCTGCCGCTGGCTCAGGCAACCATCGATCGTTTCATGCGTCTGAACCCGACTCATCCTAACATCGACTATGTGATGTACATGCGCGGCCTCACCAACATGGCGCTGG
This sequence comes from Enterobacter genomosp. O, assembly GCF_001022965.1. Taxonomy (GTDB): domain Bacteria; phylum Pseudomonadota; class Gammaproteobacteria; order Enterobacterales; family Enterobacteriaceae; genus Enterobacter; species Enterobacter cloacae_L. The sequence goes on along the minus strand of NZ_LECZ01000026.1, from coordinate 1,083,235 downwards.
ACGACAGTGCTCTGCAGGGCTTCTTCGGCGTGGATCGTTCCGACCGTGACCCGCAGCATGCGCGTGATGCTTTCAATGACTTCTCCAAACTGGTGCGCGGCTATCCGAACAGTCAGTACGTGACCGACGCGACCAAACGTCTGGTGTTCCTGAAAGATCGTCTGGCGAAATATGAATACTCCGTGGCGGAATACTATACCCGCCGTGGTGCATGGGTTGCCGTGGTTAACCGCGTAGAGGGTATGCTGCGTGATTATCCGGATACCCAGGCAACGCGCGACGGCCTGAAGCTGATGGAAAATGCCTACCGTCAGATGCAGATGACCGCTCAGGCTGATAAAGTGGCGAAAATCATCGCTGCCAACAGCAGCAACACCTGATATTGCCTCAATGCAAAACGGCAGCCCGAAGGCTGCCGTTTTTTTATTCGTTTCAGAGCGTCGCTGAAGCGCGTTAGCCCCAACACATCCAGTCAACTATGGCCCCAATTTTTGCCTTCCACAAGGTAAATCTCACCTCTTCCTGCCCTACCTCACAAAAAAGATTCCCTGACAAAAACCGACAAAATAACGTGATCTAAATCACACACTTTGACATTAGGTCGGGTATGCTGGAATCACCAAGACGGAAAGACAAGAGGTAAAATTTATGACAATGAACATTACCAGTAAACAAATGGAAATTACTCCGGCAATTCGCCAGCACGTCGCAGACCGTCTCGCCAAACTGGATAAATGGCAAACTCATTTGATTAATCCACATATCATCCTGTCCAAGGAGCCGCAGGGTTTCATCGCTGACGCAACTATCAATACTCCAAACGGCCATCTGGTCGCCAGCGCAAAACATGAGGATATGTACACCGCAATTAACGATTTGATCAACAAGCTGGAACGGCAGCTCAATAAAGTGCAACACAAAGGTGAAGCCCGTCGCGCCACAACATCGGTGAAAGACGCCAGCTTCGCGGAAGAAGTTGAAGAAGAGTAATCCTTTAAATTGAGTGTACCGCCAACGCGCCTTCGGGCGCGTTTTTTGTTTTTTATTGACAGGGTGAAAACAGTACGGGTACTTTAACGGTATCAATCACAGGATGACTTTATGAAACTTACGCCGTTCTTCTTCGCATTCTTTTTTACCTTCCCCTGAACGGGAGGCTTTTCGTCGTGTGATAAAGAATGCGAAGACGAACAACAAGGCCTCCCACACCGGGAGGCCTTTTTTATTGATAACGATAAAATGAGACAGACAACACTATGACACCGGAAAACCCGTTACTGGATCTGCGAGTAAAAATCAGCGCGCTGGACGAGAAGCTGCTGGCGCTGCTGGCCGAACGCCGCGCGCTCGCCGTTGAAGTGGGCAAAGCCAAGCTGGACTCCCATCGCCCGGTCCGCGATATTGACCGCGAGCGCGATCTGCTGGAACGTCTCATTCAGCTCGGCAAAGCGCATCACCTCGATGCCCACTACATCACCCGGTTGTTCCAGCTCATCATTGAAGACTCCGTTCTAACCCAGCAAGCGCTGCTCCAGCAGCATCTGAACAAAACCAATCCGCACTCTGCACGTATCGCTTTCCTCGGGCCAAAGGGCTCGTATTCTCACCTGGCCGCACGTCAGTATGCCGCACGCCATTTTGAAGAATTTATTGAGAGCGGCTGTGCGAAGTTTGCCGATATTTTCAACCAGGTCGAGACCGGCCAGGCGGATTACGCCGTGGTACCGATTGAAAACACCAGCTCCGGCGCCATCAACGACGTCTACGATTTGCTGCAGCACACCACTCTTTCGCTGGTTGGTGAGCTGACAATCCCCATCGATCACTGCGTGCTGGTCTCCGGATCAACGGACCTGAGCAAGATTGAAACGGTTTACAGTCATCCACAGCCGTTCCAGCAGTGCAGCCAGTTCCTGAACCGCTATCCGAACTGGAAAATTGAGTACACCGAAAGCACCTCGGCGGCGATGGAAAAAGTGGCGCAGGCTAACTCCCCAGCCGTTGCTGCGCTCGGCAGCGAAGCGGGCGGCGCGCTGTATGGTTTACAGGTGCTGGAGCGCAACCTGGCAAACCAGACGCAAAACATCACCCGCTTCGTGGTGCTGGCCCGCAAGGCCATCAACGTGTCAGACCAGGTACCGGCCAAAACCACGCTGCTGATGGCGACCGGGCAGCAGGCCGGTGCGCTGGTTGAAGCCCTGCTGGTGCTGCGTAACCACAACCTGATCATGACCAGGCTGGAATCACGTCCAATCCACGGTAATCCGTGGGAAGAGATGTTTTATCTCGATATCCAGGCCAACCTGGAGTCTGCTTCCATGCAGAAAGCCCTGCGCGAGCTGGGCGAAATCACCCGCTCCATGAAAGTGCTGGGCTGCTATCCGAGCGAAAACGTCGTGCCAGTCGACCCGAGCTAACGTTCGATAAAGCGGCTTTTCTTCATCCCTGCCACGTTAACGGGCAGGGTGAAGATGGCGCCGGAGAGCGGATACTTCGCCACCTCCTCCGCATCCATATTTTCCCGCGTGGTGGTGATGAACAGCGTTTTCATATCGTCGCCGCCAAAACAGACCATCGTCGGGCAACGTACCGGCATTTCATACTCTTCCAGCTGCTCCCCTTCTGGGGAAAAACGCGCGATACGCCAGCCGTCAAACAGCGCGCTCCAGTAACAGCCCTCCACATCCATTGCCGCGCCGTCCGGTATCCCCTCGCCCTCTTTAAACTGACGAAACACCTCGCGTCTTCCCGATTCGCCCTGCTCATCAAGCGGCGTACGATAAATCACGCCGTTTGGCGTGTCGGAGGTAAACATCCACTGGTTATCCGGGCTAAACGCCAAGCCGTTGTGCCCGTGAATATCGCACTGGATCACTTTCGGCGTCAGATCGTTATCGATACGCATCAGCAGCGCACCGTTGTAATCCCCCGGCCCCCAGAAGGTCCCGGCATAGAAGCGCCCCTGACTGTCGGTTCCCCCATCGTTAAAACGCGCCAGCTGAGGGTTAGAGGGGTTATCGCACACCTTGCGCTGCAGGAGGCCATGCTTATCGGCAAGCCAGATCCCGCTGCGCATGGCGACGATAAACCCGCCGCGCTCGCGCAGCGCGAAACAACCCACCTCCTCATGAAAAGAGAGCACGGTGTGTTCCGCCGTCGGCAGATGGTATCGGTGGATTTCCCCTTCCAGAATATCGGCCCAGTAGAGCGCGCATTCTTCTGCGCTCCACGTCGGGCATTCAGGCAGATGCCCGGTGTAATTCAACAGCAGCTGCGGTTCAGCCATGACAGTTCCCCAAAATGAAAAAAGCCAGCAATGCTGGCTTTCAGTATATACATCATCGCATTACTGGCGACTGTCATTTGCCTGGCGCAACAGCGTGCGGCTCTCACTCTGGAAACGCTGAGCGTAATCGCCAAACCAGTGTTCGACCTTGCGGAAGCTGTCGATAAACGCCTGTTTGTCTCCGTGCTCCAGCAGCGTAATGGCTTCACCAAACCGCTGGTAGTAGCGCTTGATGAGCGCCAGATTGTTTTCGGACGACATAATAATGTCCGCGTAAAGCTGCGGATCCTGCGCAAACAGACGCCCGACCATCGCCAGCTCCAGACGATAAATAGGTGAAGAGAGCGCCAGCAGCTGTTCAAGCTGCACGTTCTCTTCCGCCAGATGCAGACCGTAGGCAAACGTGGCGAAGTGGCGCAGCGCCTGGATGAACGCCATGTTCTGATCGTGCTCGACCGCGCTGATGCGGTGCAGCCGCGCTCCCCAGACCTGAATCTGTTCCAGGAACCACTGATAGGCTTCCGGCTGACGACCGTCACAGTAAACCACCACCTGCTTCGCCAGGCTGCCGCTGTCCGGGCCAAACATCGGGTGCAGACCCAGCACCGGGCCGGTATGCGCCGCTAGCATTGCTTGCAGCGGACCATTTTTGACGGAGGCCAGGTCGACCAGGATGCAATCTTTCGGTAAAGGCGGAAGCTTCCCGATGATCTGCTCCGTCACGTGGATCGGCACGCTGACGATAACCATCCCGGCATCTTTCATCAGTTCCGGTGCCTGCGCCCAGTCTTCTTTTTCCAGAATGCGTACCTGATAGCCAGAAAGCGTCAGCATTTTTTCAAACAGACGTCCCATCTGCCCTGCCCCGCCGACAATCACTACCGGACGCAGGGACGGACAAAGGGTTTTGAAGCCCTTGTCGTTTTCGCTGGAATAGGATTCCCGCATTACGCGACGCAGGACATCTTCAATCAAATCCGGCGAAACACCCAGCGCCTGTGCCTCTTTACGACGGGAGGCCAGCATTGAGGCTTCGCGCTCCGGGACGTAAATCGGCAGGCCGTATTTGCTTTTCACCTCACCGACTTCGGCAACCAGTGCCATGCGGCGCGCCAGCAGGTCCAGCAGCGCCTTATCCACTTCATCAATTTGATCGCGTAACGCGGTCAATTCAGCAACCATAACTAACCTCTTAAGCCAGACGCGTCGCCAGCTGGCCGTTTAAATCTTTATGGATCTCACGCAGCAGGGCATCGGTGGTTTCCCAGCTGATGCAGGCATCCGTCACGGATACGCCATGCTTCATTGCGCTGCGCGGTTGTTCAGATGATTGATTGCCTTCATGAATATTGCTCTCAATCATCAGACCGATAATCGAACGGTTGCCATCTTTGATCTGGGCGACCACGGATTCCGCAACCGCAGGCTGGCGACGGTAATCTTTATTCGAATTACCATGACTGCAATCTACCATCAGTGCCGGGCGCAGTCCCGCCTGCTCCATCTCTTTTTCGCACTGGGCTACGTCCGCCGGGCTGTAGTTGGGGGCTTTACCACCGCGCAGGATCACATGACCGTCCGGGTTGCCCTGCGTTTGCAGGAGGCACACCTGGCCTGCCTGGTTAATACCGACAAAACGGTGCGGCATTGCGGCAGCGCGCATGGCGTTGATCGCCGTCGCCAGGCTACCATCGGTACCGTTTTTAAAGCCAACCGGCATCGACAGGCCAGACGCCATCTCGCGGTGGGTTTGTGATTCCGTGGTACGCGCGCCAATTGCGGACCAGCTGAACAGATCGCCCAAATACTGCGGGCTGTTCGGGTCCAGCGCTTCGGTTGCCAGCGGCAGCCCCATGCTGACCAGCTCCACCAGCAGTCGACGCGCAATCTTCAGGCCTGCTTCCACATCAAACGAGCCATCCATGTGCGGATCGTTAATCAACCCTTTCCAGCCAACGGTCGTACGTGGCTTCTCAAAATAGACGCGCATCACCAGATAGAGGCTATCGCTGACCTCCTCCGCTAATGCTTTAAAGCGACGAGCGTACTCAATGGCGGTTTCAGGATCGTGAATCGAGCAGGGACCACATACCACCAGCAGACGCGGATCGCGGCCGGCGATAATGTCAGAAATGGTCTGGCGAGAGTGCTCAATCTGAGCCTCCTGCGCGACGCTCAGCGGAAACTCCGCTTTCAGCTGGTCCGGAGTGATTAAAACCTGTTCGTCAGTGATATGTACGTTGTTCAGCGCGTCTTTTTGCATGATGGCGATCCTGTAAAGCTCGTTTGCGATAGTTGTTTTCCTCAAAGAGGTGACACCACGATACCATAAAAAGTAAACATTTCAATCCAAAATTCGTACACATTAGTTTACAGAAGCCAGTTTATTGCAAAAATCAGCCCATAAAAATGTAAACTTTAAATTACATACAGGTTTTCTTTTGCCAGGCTATGCTGAAGAAAAAAGGAGAATGGCTATGCGTTCAATTGCTCTCGCGCTGTTGTCGCTGTTTTTATCGGGCTGCCAGATCAATCCTTATACCTTCCAGCCCGACTGGACCAGTCCATCCTGGTTTGATGCAGGTAAAGAAGACGCCCTGAACGGCCTGCCGGTTAAAGATAACCAGACCCTGTCCGATAGTTTTAACGACCCACACGTTGATCGTAGTGAATATCTTCGAGGCTATGCCGATGGTCAGAAGAAAGTCTGCGAAGAAGGATTTATTCACGCATGGGGGTTAGCGGGGAAATCTTTTCCTGCCAGTTGCGATACTGCTGAAAATGCAGCAAAACTGCATGCGTCATGGCAAGAAGGAATGGATGAAAGTATGCGTTCCAGCAGACTAAATTAAGTCTGTTTTATCCCCCGGAAAATAAGCAACAGTAGGATTTAGCTTAGGTCGACCTGATGCTATTTCTGACATAATGACGGCTCTGATAAACAATGGTATTCTGCCCACAACTCTTAAGGACATCTATTTCCGGAGCGATGTGGCGGATTCTGGTGAGAAATTTATTCTTGATCTCTTTGTTCCGACTCACTCTGGTGCTAATGCTGTTTCTTATGGTGGGCCCAGCGACGGCAGGCACGCTCACGGAAACGGATAAATCGGTACGCTCGATTGTCTCAGGCATTGTGAGTTATACGCGATGGCCGTCGCTTTCCGGGCAGCCTAAACTCTGCGTCTATGCCACTTCTCACTATACGCACGCCCTCATCGGCGACGAAGGACATAGCGAGTTACCTTATACTCCCGTTATTGTACGTAACGATCGGGAAGCCCTGGCCGCGACGTGCGATGCGATATATTTCGGTTCTGAATCACCGGCAAAACAACTTGAATTAATAAGCCAATATCAGGGCAGAGCTTTGCTATTAATCTCAGAGCAAAATCCGGAATGTGTAATTGGCAGCGCCTTTTGCCTGATAATCGATCGTGGTCAGGTACGGTTCTCCGTTAACCTGGATGCATTGACGCGCAGTGGCGTAAGAGTCAATCCGGATGTATTAATGCTCGCACGGAATAAGCAGCATGGATAAAGATTTCACTTCAACGCCACGTCCGACGTTTAAAAGAACGTTGAGGCGAAACAGTATGATAAGCGTCATCATCACCATGACGTTAATATGGCTATTGCTCTGTTTTGCCTCCGTCGTGACGTTAAAACAATATGCGCAAAAGAATCTTGAATTAACCGGCGCAACAATGAGCCACAGCCTGGAAGCCTCGCTGGTTTTCAACGATTCGCTGGCAGCCAATGAAACGCTTGCGGCCCTGGGCAAACAGGGCCAGTTTGCCGTGGCTGAGGTTATCAACGCCCATAAAAAGCGGTTTGCCTACTGGTCCTGGAACCCGGAGGATAACAACGACACGCTGGGCGCGCTGGTCAGCCGCTGGCTTTTCCCCGTACCTATTGCGCAGCCCATTATGCATAACGGCGCGATGATCGGCGAAATCCGCCTTACCGCGCGCGACAGTCTCATCAGTCATTTCATCTGGATGTCGTTTGCCGTGCTTACCGGCTGCATTCTTTTTGCGACCGTCGTCGCGCTCACCATTACCCAGTCTTTACATCGCGGCATGGTAACGGCTCTGCAAAACATTACCGACGTCGTGCATGACGTACGCACTAACCGCAACTTCTCCCGCCGGGTGAAAGACGGCCGTATCGAAGAATTTCACCAGTTTGGTGAAGATTTCAACAGCCTGCTGGATGAGATGGAAGAGTGGCAGCTGAAACTCCAGGCGAAAAATGCCCAGCTGTTGCGTACCGCCATGCACGACCCGCTCACCGGTCTTGCCAACCGCGCTGCGTTTCGTAACAGCATTGCGGCCTTAATGAACGACCCTTCTGCCAAAACAAACTCGGCCCTGCTCTTCCTCGACGGTGATAACTTTAAATTTATCAATGACACCTGGGGACACGCGGCAGGTGACTGCGTACTGATTGAAGTCGCCAGCAGGATGATGGAGTTTGGTGACAAACGTCATCAGTCCTATCGCCTTGGCGGTGATGAATTTGCCATGGTGCTCTACGGCGTGCACTCTGAGCTTGAGGTTCAACACATTTGTGCTGCGCTTTCGCAGCAGTTTATCCGTCCGTTTGATCTTCATAACGGACAAAAAGCATCAATGTCACTCAGCATTGGCTTTGCTCTGGCGTGGGAAAATGCTTCCGTGGAAGCATTACTGGAGAGGGCCGACCGCAATATGTACCAGGTTAAAAACCAGCGTACTAAAACAATAAGTTAGAAAGGATACACTATGTTAAAACGATACTTCGCGCCGTTAGTACTGGCCTCACTGGTTCTGGCAGGCTGTCAGTCTCCGCCTGGAGGCAAATTCACTCCAGAGCAAATTGCGGCGATGAAGTCTTACGGTTTTAACGAACTGAACGGTGACTGGTCGCTTGGTATGTCGGATACCATCCTCTTTGATAAAAATGACGCCAGACTGCGCCCGGAAAGTGAAACGCAGATCCAGTCCATGGCCTCTCGCCTGGCGGAAACCGGCCTGAACCACGCGCGAATGGACGGTCACACGGATAATTACGGTCAAGAAAGCTACAACGAAGCGCTGTCGTTAAAACGCGCCAATGCCGTGGCCGACGCCTGGGCGAAGGGAGCGAATATCCCGCGCAGCAATCTCACCACGCGGGGATTAGGTCAAAAATACCCGGTTGCCAGCAACGGTACCCCGCAAGGGCGTGCTGAAAACCGCCGCGTCGCAGTGGTTATCAGCACGCCATAGGGTTATTTAGCGGATGTTTCGGCGAGCGTCACGCCCGTTGCCGCTCGCCAGCGCAGCCAGTCCACCAGAACAAACAGCGCCAGACTCACGCCCATAACGGGCAAGGCCAGCCCCAGCAGCAGGCTAACCAACGCCGTCACGCCTCTTCCCCATCCCGACAGCGCCAGCCAGCTCTGGCAAAGCGTCTGCACCGGATTCACTGCCGATTGTGCCAGCCGACGCATCCACCACATCCGGTATCCCCAGATAATGAGCACGCACAGGGCAAGGCCGAAGGCCACGAGCAGAAGCTGATTCACCAGCCCGAATAAGATCCCCATATGGAAATCCACGCCCCAGCGGGTCAGTTTTGCCATTAGCGGGAAATCCTCGAACCGGGTTCTGTCCAGAACCTGCATCGTCGTGGGATCGACCGCAACCGCATCCACCTGGGTCGGCCAGCTGCGATCGATTTCCGTCACGGTCCAGGCGCGATCCGCCGTTGTCGCCGGGCGAATCTCCAGCTTGCTGGCATCAATCCCCGCTTTACGCGCAGCGCTTAACACCCCATCAAACTGCGTCAGATCCATCGCCATTTCCGGCATCATCATTCCGCCGTGATGACCACGGTGTTCGGCATGTTCATCCACGATCTCATGTTGGCCGGAAAGCGTCGTGTTCACCTGCGGGGTTAGCCAGTTCATCTCAGCCCGCAGCCTGTCAACGTTCCCGCCAGCCCACTGCGACCAGGTCAGCCCGGTTGCCGAGAACAGCAGCATTCCGCCCAGCAGAGTCCAGCCCAGCGTCACGTGCACGCGACGCCGGTTCTGGAAGCGATTGTTGATCCGCCGCTTTGGTCGGGTGTAAAACCACAGGGCAATTCCCCCCAGCGCGGCACCCCACATCCAGGAGGCAGCCAGTTCACTATAGAGTCGCCCAACGTCGCCCAGCATCAGGGACGTATGCAGGTAATCAATGGTCTGACGCAGCGGTAAAATCCCGCTGGTGCCGTACACCGTCATATCCCCCAGCACCGCCAGGCTTACCGGATCCACAAAGATAGCCCGGTTCTCCGAAGGTCCAAGCGCTGGGTCAGCAAACATCACGCGGGTGGTTTCGCCTTCAACCAGCCCCGGACGAACGGCATGCAAACGCAAATCTGAACCAACGGCTTTTTCCGCCACGGCAATTTGCTCCGCCAGAGGCTGCGGCTCGCCCACGGAGTCCGCGTGGAGCGCATGCCGGTAGAGCGCATTCTCCAGCTGCGGGGTCGCCACATACAGCGTTCCGGTCAGCGCGGCGAAGAAGATAAACGGGCCGACAAACAGCCCAATATAGAAATGGAGGCGACGCAGCAGGTTTCCCCATGCCGCGCGCGGAGTGCAGGTAGTCATACTTTTCCTTTTTAAGGCAAAAAGTTATCGATATTTTTTAAAGGGAAAAAGCAGACTGCCGCGGCGGTGCGCGGGTATCAGGGTAAAGCCAGGGGAAAAAGTGCCAGTGGCTGACCGCCTGGCGCGGCGGCTTAACGCGAAGCCTCTGCAGCACCACGCTGAGCAGGACGATCAGCGCCAGCATCACGCCAGGAACATGTGCTAACAGCACGCAGTAGCCGCATGCTTCCGCATGGTCGACAGGCATCGTGTGGGGCATATCGCCATGATGCTCATCCATCGACATCATGCTCATGTCATGATGCATGCCCGGCATCGCGCTCATGGGATCTTTCTGCAGCGAGACGGAGATAAGCGGCGCCACCACGATCAGCAGGATCGCAAACAGCGCGGTCAAGGCCGCTGTGCGTTTCCGGTTATGCTGATGCAGTACGTTATCCACTTCCCCTCCACTCAAGAGGCAAGCATTGTAAATGATTTATGAAAAAAGGGTTAACGCGCGAGATGCGATGAGATAAAAAAAGGGCCAGCCTCTCGGCCAGCCCTTTCTAACAGGATGTCGCTTAAGCGAATCTTAGTTCAGACGCTCTTTAATACGAGCAGACTTACCAGTACGCTCACGCAGGTAGTACAGTTTAGCTTTACGTACAGCACCACGACGTTTAACAGCAATGCTGTCAACTACCGGAGAGTGAGTCTGGAAGACACGCTCAACGCCTTCGCCGTTGGAAATTTTACGAACAGTGAATGCAGAGTGCAGACCGCGGTTACGAATAGCGATAACCACGCCCTCGAATGCCTGCAGACGTTTTTTGGAACCTTCAACAACCCATACTTTCACTTCCACGGTGTCACCTGGACGGAAGGAAGGTACGTCCTGCTTCATCTGCTCTTGTTCAAGTTGCTTAATAATGTTGCTCATAATTTAATCTCTTATCCTGGGTAAACTGATATTCGGGAGCGTATTACGCATTCCCATCATGTTCATGCTGCTGTTGCGCGTGTTCAGTTTTGAACTCGGCCAGCAACTTTGCTTGCTCTTCAGTCAGAGCCAGGTTTTCCAGAAGTTCAGGTCTTCTAAGCCAGGTTCGGCCCAGCGACTGCTTCAAACGCCAGCGACGTATCTCGGCATGGTTTCCAGACAGTAGCACTGCCGGTACTTCCATTCCTTCTAACACTTCAGGACGAGTATAGTGTGGGCAGTCCAGCAACCCGTCGGCAAAGGAATCTTCCGTTGCCGAAGCTTCATGGCCCAGAACACCCGGAATGAACCGGGCGACGGAGTCAATCAGCGTCATTGCTGGTAACTCACCACCGCTGAGAACGTAATCGCCGATAGACCATTCTTCGTCAATCTCGGTTTGAATTACGCGCTCATCTATCCCTTCGTAGCGACCACAGACCAGAATCAGCTTTTGATTCGTCGCCAGTTCGCTCACGCCCGCTTGATCAAGCTTGCGTCCCTGAGGTGACAGATAAATCACCTTTGCGCCTTCACCTGCCGCGGCTTTTGCTGTGTGAATGGCGTCCCGTAAGGGTTGCACCATCATTAACATCCCCGGTCCGCCGCCGTAAGGACGATCGTCCACGGTACGGTGCCGGTCATGCGTGAAGTCACGAGGACTCCAGCTCTGGATGCTCAGCAGGCCATTCTTTACTGCCCGGCCAGTTACCCCGTAATCGGTAATCGCGCGGAACATTTCAGGAAACAGGCTAATTATGCCAATCCACATAGCGCCGTCTTTTACCGTTTATCCGGAGAATTTAAAAACCAGGATCCCAATCTACTTCAATGGTTTGAGTAGCGAGATCGACTTTCTTGATAACCTGTCCATCGAGGAACGGAACCAACCGCTCCTTGATGCCAAATGCATCTTTCAGGTTTGCCTTAATGACGAGAACGTCATTTGACCCGGTTTCCATCATGTCGATGACTTTCCCCAGGCTGTAGCCTTCAGTGGTCACTACCTGGCAACCCATAAGGTCTTTCCAGTAGTAGTCACCCTCTTCCAGCTGTGGCAACTGCGACGAATCCACGACAATTTCACAATTAGTCAGCGCATTCGCGGCATCACGATCGTCAACGCCTTTCAGCTTGATGATGATGTCCTGATTGTGGTGACGCCAGCTTTCCAGCTCGACCTCTTCCCACTTACCGCCTTTCTGGATAAACCAGGGCTGGTAATTAAAAATGCTATCAGCGTCTTCAGTGGAGGAAAACACTCTGAGCCAACCACGGATACCGTAGCAAGAACCCATTTTTCCCAATACGATCGGTTCAACAGGTGCTTTATTGCTCATCATGACCACCGTGACAGATTAAGCTGCTTTGTTTGCTGCTTTGATCAGCGTAGCAACGCGATCGGAAACAGTAGCGCCCTGGCCAACCCAGTGAGCGATACGATCCAGATCCAGACGAGTTTCTTCTTCTGCGCCAGCGGCCAGTGGGTTGAAGAAACCAACGCGCTCGATGAAGCGACCGTTGCGTGCATTACGGCTGTCAGTCACAACAACCTGGTAGAACGGACGCTTTTTAGCGCCGTGACGAGCTAAACGAATAGTTACCATAACATCCTCTTGTGTGAATAAAACAACCGGGCCCCATCGAGGAACGGAGCCCGGGTGTCATATTAAAAGCCCGAAAATTTTACTGATTTTTGGGGAAAATGCAATCAGCATCTTGATACTGAGCATTAAACACGATTTATCTGCCTGGGAATCCAGGGGGCATCATGCCTTTCATGCCGCGCATCATCTTCGCCATGCCGCCTTTCTTCATTTTCTTCATCATGCGCTGCATGTCGTCGAACTGTTTCAGAAGGCGGTTAACGTCCTGCACCTGCATGCCGCAACCGGCTGCGATACGGCGTTTACGGGAGCCTTTGATGATGTCCGGGTTAGCACGCTCTTTGAGGGTCATCGAGTTGATGATCGCCTCCATGCGCACCAGCACCTTGTCATCCATCTGCGCTTTCACGTTGTCAGGGATCTGGCCCATGCCCGGCAGTTTGCCCATCAGGCTTGCCATGCCGCCCATGTTTTTCATCTGACGCAGCTGCTCAAGGAAGTCGGTGAGATCAAAACCGTCACCTTTTTTCAGCTTGCTGGCGAGCTTCTCGGCCTGCGCGCGGTCCACCTTGCTCTCGATATCTTCGATCAGCGACAGCACGTCGCCCATGCCGAGGATACGGGAAGCAATACGATCCGGATGGAACGGCTCCAGCGCTTCGGTTTTTTCGCCCACGCCGAGGAATTTGATCGGCTTACCGGTGATGTGACGAATGGAGAGCGCCGCACCGCCGCGGGCATCACCGTCCACTTTGGTCAGCACCACGCCGGTTAACGGCAGGGCTTCGTTAAACGCTTTCGCGGTATTCGCCGCATCCTGACCGGTCATGGCGTCGACAACGAACAGGGTCTCTACCGGGTTGATAGAGGCATGCACCTGCTTGATCTCGTCCATCATCGCTTCGTCAACGTGCAGACGACCGGCGGTATCCACCAGCAGCACGTCGTAGAACTTCAGCTTCGCCTCTTTCAGCGCCGCGTTAACGATGTCGACAGGCTTCTGGGCCACGTCAGACGGGAAGAAGTCTACGCCGACCTGCTCGGCCAGGGTTTCCAGCTGCTTGATCGCCGCCGGGCGATAGACGTCCGCAGACACCACCAGCACTTTCTTCTTGTGCTTTTCACGCAGGAATTTACCCAGCTTACCGACGCTGGTGGTTTTACCCGCACCCTGCAGGCCCGCCATCAGCACCACGGCCGGAGGCTGAGCCGCCAGGTTAAGCACCTGGTTCTCTTCACCCATCGCCGAAACCAGTTCGTTACGAACGATTTTGACGAACTCCTGACCCGGGGTCAGGCTCTTGTTAACTTCATGACCAACCGCCTTCTCTTTTACGCGGTTGATAAAATCACGAACAACCGGCAACGCCACGTCTGCTTCCAGCAGCGCCATGCGCACTTCGCGCAGCGTTTCCTTGATGTTCTCTTCAGTAAGGCGTCCGCGGCCGCTGATGTTGCGCAGCGTGCGCGACAAACGATCGGTTAAATTATCAAACATTGTCTCTCGCCTGAGTAGAAACGTTGGGCCGCCATGAGCGACACATACACAGAATTTTGCCGGAGTATAACATGAAGGCGCCTTTGTTGTTATGCAACGGTTGGAGCAGGCGTCACGTAACGTTATACTGCTTCTCTTTCTTATTAAGACAACTGTCGATGCCTATATGCCTGTTTTCGCACTGATCGCCCTTGTTGCCTACTCTGTCAGCCTCGCGCTGATCGTTCCCGGACTGCTGCAAAAAAACAGCGGCTGGCGGCGCATGGCTATTCTTTCTGCGGTGATCGCACTGATTAGCCACGCGTTTGCGCTGGAATCACGCATCATCCCCGGCGACGGCAGCGTGCAAAACCTGAGCGTCCTCAACGTCGGCTCGCTGGTCAGCCTGATGATCTGCACGGTGATGACCATCGTGGCCTCTAAAAATCGCGGCTGGCTGCTGCTGCCGATTGTGTACGCCTTCGCGCTGATCAATCTGGCCTTAGCCACCTTTATGCCCAATGAGTTTATTACGCATCTGGAGGCAACGCCGGGGATGCTGGTGCATATCGGCCTGTCGCTCTTTGCCTACGCGACGCTGATCATCGCCGCGCTTTACGCCATGCAGCTCGCCTGGATTGACTACCAGTTGAAAAACAAAAAGCTGGCGTTTAACCATGAGATGCCGCCGCTGATGGTCATTGAGCGTAAGATGTTCCACATCACCCAGGTAGGCGTGGTGCTGCTGACGCTCACGCTCTGCACGGGCCTGTTTTACATGAAGAACCTGTTCAGCGTGGAGAATATCGATAAAGCGGTGCTCTCTATCATCGCGTGGTTTGTCTATATTGTCCTGTTGTGGGGCCACTATCATGAAGGCTGGCGCGGTCGCCGCGTGGTCTGGTTCAACGTCGCGGGTGCGGGTATTCTCACCCTTGCCTATTTTGGCAGCCGCTTCATACAGCAATTTGCTGGCTAAGAAACAAAGGAGTTCCCCCTGGAACACATCTCTACCACCACGCTGATCGTTACGCTGATCGTCATGGTGGTCATCTCCGCCTATTTCTCCGGCTCGGAAACCGGCATGATGACCTTAAACCGCTACCGGTTACGTCATCGTGCTAAACAGGGTAACCGTGCCGCACGTCGCGTTGAAAAGCTGCTCCGCAAGCCGGATCGCCTGATAAGCCTGGTGCTCATCGGCAACAACCTCGTCAACATACTGGCCTCTGCCCTCGGTACCATCGTCGGGATGCGCCTGTACGGCAACGCCGGGGTCGCGATTGCCACCGGCGTGCTGACGTTCGTGGTGCTGGTGTTTGCCGAAGTGCTGCCGAAAACCATCGCTGCGCTTTACCCTGAGAAAGTCGCCTACCCGAGCAGCTTCCTGCTGGCACCGCTGCAGATCCTGATGATGCCGCTGGTCTGGCTGCTGAACATGGTGACGCGCCTGCTGATGCGGATGGTGGGAATCAAAGCCGATGTCACCATCAGCAGTGCGCTCAGCAAGGACGAGCTTCGCACCATCGTGAACGAATCCCGCTCGCAGATCTCCCGACGTAATCAGGACATGCTCCTGTCGGTGCTGGATCTGGAAAAGGTAAGCGTGAACGACATCATGGTGCCGCGTAACGAAATCGTGGGTATCGACATCAATGACGACTGGAAAGCCATCGTCCGCCAGCTGACGCACTCCCCGCACGGGCGCATTGTGCTGTACCGCGACTCGCTGGATGACGCCATCAGCATGCTGCGCGTGCGCGAAGCGTACCGTCTGATGACCGAGAAAAAAGAGTTCACCAAAGAGGTGATGCTGCGCGCCGCCGACGAGATTTACTACGTGCCGGAAGGCACCCCGCTCAGCACGCAGCTGGTGAAATTCCAGCGTAACAAGAAGAAAGTCGGCCTGGTGGTTAACGAGTACGGCGATATTCAGGGGCTGGTGACGGTCGAAGATATTCTGGAAGAGATTGTCGGGGATTTTACTACTTCAATGTCCCCTTCCCTCGCGGAAGAGGTCACCCCGCAAAACGACGGTTCGGTGCTGATTGACGGTAGCGCGAACATTCGCGAACTCAACAAAGCGTTTAACTGGCATTTGCCGGAAGATGAGGCTCGTACGATTAACGGGATGATTCTGGAAGCGCTGGAAGAGATCCCGGCGGCGGGCACGCGGGTGCGCATTGAGCAGTACGATATTGATATCCTGGACGTGCAGGACAATATGATTAAGCAGGTTAAAGTCCTGCCCGTGAAACCGCTGCGCGAAAGTATCGCTGAGTAAGGTTGTAGACCGGGTGAGGCGAACGCCGCCACCCGGTACTACGAATGGCAAATTACGCTTTCGCTTTCGCCACGGTCACCATCGCAGCGCGAATGGTACGGCCGTTCAGGGTGTAACCTTTCTGCATCACTCCCAGCACTTTACCGGCTTCCACCTCTTCTGACTCCACCATCGCAATCGCCTGGTGAACGTTTGGATCCAGCGGAACGTTGGTATCGGCAATCACTTCCACGCCAAACTTGCGCACCACGTCGAGCATGGATTTCAGCGTCAGTTCGATACCTTCGATCATTGCCGCGTTGTCCGGATTTGCTTTGTCAGCCACTTCCAGCGCGCGATCGAGGCTATCAATCACCGGCAGCAGTTCGTTGACGAACTTCTCCAGCGCAAATTTATGCGCCTTCTCAACGTCCTGCTCGGTACGACGACGCAGGTTCTCCATTTCCGCCTTGATGCGCAGAACACCGTCGCGTTCGCGATTCTGTGCTTCTACCAGTTGAGCTTCCAGATTCGCAATTTTTTCATCGCGCGGGTCCACCTGCTCAGCAGATGCGTCTGGCTCTACAGCCTCAACTTCATCATGCTGTTCCGTGATAATTTCTTCAGGGGCTTGCCCCTCAGGCGTTTTCTGTTCTTTACTACTCATGAATTTCTCCGCGTTTTTCTGCATTCATCTCGCTAACTTCGCTTATTATGGGGATCAGTTTCCGGGATTCAAGGGAACAAGACAGATTGTCATCATTCATCAGGCACAAGGACCTCCAGAAAATGAATAATCATTTCAGGTGTATTGGGATCGTCGGGCATCCGCGTCACCCTACCGCATTGACGACACATGAAATGTTGTATCGCTGGTTGTGTAGCAAAGGCTATGAAGTGATGGTCGAGCAGCAGATTGCGCAGGAGCTGCAGCTTAAGAGCGTCAAAACCGGCACGCTGGCGGAAATAGGCCAACAGGCCGATCTCGCCGTGGTGGTGGGCGGCGACGGCAACATGCTCGGTGCGGCCCGCACGCTGGCGCGCTATGACATCAAGGTCATCGGCATCAACCGTGGCAATCTCGGCTTTTTAACCGATCTCGACCCGGACAATGCGCAGCAGCAGCTGGCCGACGTGCTGGAAGGTCACTATATCAGTGAAAGACGCTTTTTACTGGAAGCGCAGGTATGCCAGCAGGACTGTCAGAAACGCATCAGCACCGCGATTAACGAGGTCGTGCTGCACCCCGGTAAAGTGGCGCACATGATCGAGTTCGAAGTCTATATCGACGAAATCTTTGCCTTCTCCCAGCGTTCTGACGGGCTGATTATCTCCACTCCGACCGGCTCAACGGCCTACTCACTTTCGGCCGGCGGCCCGATCCTGACGCCTTCTCTGGACGCCATTACCCTGGTGCCGATGTTCCCGCACACGCTCTCGGCCCGCCCGCTGGTTATCAACGGCGACAGCACGATTCGTCTGCGGTTCTCGCACCGCCGTAACGACCTGGAAATCAGCTGCGACAGCCAGATAGCGCTGCCGATCCAGGAAGGTGAAGATGTCCTGATTCGCCGGTGTGATTATCATCTGAACCTTATTCACCCGAAAGATTACAGCTATTTCAACACATTAAGCTCGAAGCTTGGCTGGTCAAAAAAATTGTTCTGATTTTGCATCCAGGACTTTACTGTATATAAAACCAGTTTATACTGTATAAAAACACAGTTATGGTTTTTCATACAGGAAAACAATTATGCTGGCACAACTGACCATCAGCAACTTTGCCATTGTTCGTGAGCTTGAGATCGATTTCCACAGCGGCATGACGGCGATCACCGGGGAAACCGGTGCAGGTAAATCCATTGCCATTGATGCCCTCGGCTTGTGCCTTGGCGGCCGTGCAGAGGGCGATATGGTGCGCATGGGCGCAAACCGTGCCGACCTGTGCGCCCGCTTCTCCCTGAAAGATACCCCTGCCGCCCAGCGCTGGCTGGAACAGAACCAGCTCGAAGATGGACGTGAGTGTTTACTTCGCCGCGTGATCAGCAGCGACGGTCGTTCACGTGGCTTCATCAACGGCACGGCGGTCCCGCTCTCCCAGCTGCGCGAACTCGGCCAGTTGCTTATCCAGATCCACGGTCAGCATGCGCATCAGCAACTCGTCAAACCAGAACAGCAGAAAGCGCTGCTCGATGGCTATGCGGGTGAGTATGCGCTTACTCAGCTTATGGCGGAGCACTATCGCCAGTGGCATCAAAGCTGCCGCGAGCTCGCCCAGCACCAGCAGCAGAGCCAGGAGCGCGCCGCACGCGCGGAGCTGCTGGAGTACCAGCTTAAAGAGCTGAACGAATTTAACCCGCAGGCGGGTGAGTTTGAGCAAATCGACGAAGAGTACAAACGCCTGGCGAACAGCGGCCACCTGCTCTCAACCAGCCAGAATGCGCTCAACCTGCTGGCGGATGGCGAAGACGTGAACCTCCAGAGCCAGCTGTATAACGTTCGTCAGCTGATTACCGAACTGGTCGGCATGGACAGCAAACTCTCTGGCGTTCTGGATATGCTGGAAGAAGCGGCCATTCAGATCTCCGAAGCCGGCGACGAGCTGCGCCACTACTGCGAACGTCTCGATCTCGACCCGAACCGTCTGTTTGAGCTGGAACAGCGCATCTCCCGTCAGATCTCGCTGGCGCGCAAGCACCACGTCACGCCGGAAGAGCTGCCGGGCTACTATCAGTCTCTGCTGGAAGAACAGCAGCAGCTTGACGATCAGGCTGACTCGCTGGAAACCCTCTCTCTGGCGGTGAACCTGCACCATGAACAGGCGCTGGCGACAGCGCAAAAGCTGCATGAAATCCGTCAGCATTACGCCCTGGAGTTAAGCCAGCACATCACCGATAGCATGCATACGCTGGCGATGCCGCACGGCGTATTCACCATTGATGTCCGCTTTGAAGAAAACCACCTGACGGCAGAAGGTGCGGATCGCATCGAATTCCGCGTCACCACCAACCCGGGTCAGCCGCTTCAGGCGATTTCTAAAGTCGCCTCCGGCGGTGAGCTGTCGCGCATTGCACTGGCGATTCAGGTCATTACCGCGCGTAAAATGGAAACCCCGGCGCTGATTTTCGATGAAGTGGATGTGGGGATCAGCGGCCCAACGGCAGCGGTAGTGGGTAAACTGCTGCGCCAGCTAGGCGAATCAACGCAGGTGATGTGTGTAACCCACCTGCCGCAGGTCGCGGGCTGTGGCCATCATCACTTTATCGTCAGCAAAGAAACCGACGGTGAAATGACCGAAACGCACATGAAGCCGCTGGATAAACGCGCGCGTCTGCAGGAGCTGGCACGCCTGCTCGGCGGCAGCGAAGTCACGCGTAATACGCTCGCGAACGCGAAAGAACTGCTGGCGGCATAAACTTTTTCGGGATCGCAGGGTCATACAGAACAACAAAAACGCCGCCAGACCGGTTTCAAAGTGGGGCAAGGTCTATTATCATCGGCATATTACATATGAGCCGCGTTCTGCTCGGGCCCGAAAAGGAATCAAATCACTATGCGTTGTAAAATGCTGACCGCTGCCGCAGCGGTTCTTCTGATGTTGACCGCAGGCTGTTCCACTCTGGAGAAAGTGGTTTACCGTCCTGACATCAACCAGGGGAACTACCTTACCCCTAACGATGTGTCCAAAATCCGTGTGGGGATGACACAACAGCAGGTCGCTTATGCACTGGGAACCCCGATGATGTCCGACCCGTTCGGCACTAACACCTGGTTCTATGTATTCCGTCAGAAGCCGGGGCATGAAGATGCGACCCAGCAGACCCTGACGCTGACCTTCAGTAGCGCCGGTGTGTTGACCAACATCGACAACAAGCCTGCCCTGACCAAATAATCAGGCGTCAGAAATGCAAAAAGGTGCTCATTGAGCACCTTTTTTGTGTCTGAACTCTTGCGCAGAATCGTAGCCCCAGTAAGCGCAGCGCCACCGGGGAAAGAAACCGCTACTTACCAGATTTCTCCGCACGCTGGCGACGCAGCTCTTTCGGGTCAGCAATCAGCGGACGATAAATCTCCACCCGGTCGCCCTCTTTCAGCACATCACCCAGCTTCACCGGACGGCTGTAAATCCCGACCTTATTTTTAGCCAGGTCAATATCGCTGCGAAGCTCAAGGATACCGGAAGCACGGATAGCCGCCTCAACGGTTGCGCCCTCTTCCAGCGTTACGCGCTGCAGGTACTGCTTCTCCGGCAATGCGTACACCACTTCAACAGCTATCTTATGCGACACTGTAAACCTCTTTGGCGCGGGTGGTGAACGCCTGAACCATATTCGAGGCCAGCTCTTTAAAGATGCGGCCAAACGCCAGCTCAATCAGCTTATTGGTGAATTCAAAGTCCAGCTGGAACTCAATGCGACAGGCGTCTGCACTCAGCGGCGTAAACTTCCAGCCCCCCATCAGGGTTTTAAACGGACCATCCACCAGATGCATCAAAATACTCTGATTGCTGGTCAGCGTATTGCGGGTGGTGAACGTCTTGCTGATCCCCGCTTTGGAGACATCCACCGCCGCCGTCATCTGCGTCGGGCCCGACTCCAGAACGCGGCTCCCGGTGCACCCCGGAATAAACTCTGGATAAGACTGAACATCGTTCACTAACTGATACATTTGTTCCGCGCTGTAAGGCACAAGCGCAGTACGGCTAATCTGAGGCATAGCATTTCCCATGGTCACACAACGGACAAATAATAACATTTATCACCTGTTAAAAAAACGCTAAGCCTCATCTCGTGCTAAGATAGCGCGTTAGACCTCACAGGACGCAATGAGGTGACTTTTTGAAATCAGATTACCGACGGCTTTACGACACTTATGACGAAGAAAAAAGCACATAAACCAGGCTCGGCGACCATTGCGCTCAACAAGCGTGCTCGCCACGAGTATTTCATTGAAGAAGAATTCGAAGCTGGCCTTGCGTTGCAGGGCTGGGAAGTAAAATCGCTGCGCGCCGGGAAAGCCAACATCGGCGATAGCTACGTGATCCTGAAAGATGGCGAAGCCTTCCTGTTCGGCGCGAACTTTACGCCGCTGACCGTCGCCTCTTCACACTACGTGTGTGACCCTACGCGCACCCGCAAGCTTCTGCTGAACAAGCGTGAGCTAGAATCCCTCTACGGACGTATTAACCGTGAAGGTTTTACCGTGGTCGCCCTGTCGCTGTACTGGAAAAACGCCTGGTGCAAAGTGAAAGTTGGCGTCGCGAAGGGTAAAAAACAGCACGACAAACGTACTGACCTGAAAGAGCGCGAGTGGCAGCTGGACAAAGCGCGCATCATGAAAAACGCAGGACGTTGATTCTGCACACTTATTGTACTATTCAATAAGTTAGCGTTCCGGGCTGGTATCCAGGAAGTTAAATCTGGTATACTCAGTTCAACACTATTGGGGCTGATTCTGGATTCGACGGGATTTGCGAAACCCAAGGTGCATGCCGAGGGGCGGTTTGCCTCGTTAAAAGCCGCAAAAAAATAGTCGCAAACGACGAAAACTACGCTTTAGCAGCTTAATAACCTGCTCTGAGCCCTCTCTCCCTAGCTTCCGCTCTTAAGACGGGGATCAAAGAGAGGTCAAACCCAAAAGAGATCGCGTGGAAGCCCTGCCTGGGGTTGAAGCGTTAAAACTAATCAGGCTAGTTCGTTAGTGGCGTGTCTGTCCGCAGCTGGCGTGCGAATGTAAAGACAAACTAAGCATGTAGTACCGAGGATGTAGAAATTTCGGACGCGGGTTCAACTCCCGCCAGCTCCACCAAAATTCTCCATCGGTGATTACCAGAGTCATCCGATGAAGTCCTGAAAGCCCGCACGGCGCAAGCCCTGCGGGCTTTTTTGTGTCCTCAATTTGTCCCGCGAAGTCCGAAGAGAACTAATTAAATCCGAACCTTTTAGGCACCTTGTTAGGCACCTCATAAAGCTTTATTGTTTTTGAGGTGCCTAAAACTATGGAAACCCGGCAATGGCAAGACAAACCAAACCTCTCTCCGTTAAGGAAATCGAATCTGCCAAACCCAATGAAGCGGACTATGTGCTCTATGATGGCGATGGCCTTGAGCTACTGATCAAATCCAGCGGGAGTAAAATCTGGCAATTTCGCTACATTCGCCCCGTCACCAAGAAGCGAGCGAAAAAGAGCATTGGCCCCTACCCGTCAGTTACGCTTGCCGATGCTCGAAGCTATCGGGCAGAATCCCGTTCTCTTCTTGCGAAACAAATCGATCCCCAGGAACATCAGCAAGAACAACTGCGTAGTTCGCTTGAAGCCAAAACTAATACTTTCCAGCTCGTGGCAGAACGTTGGTGGAATGTGAAGAAAGCCAGTGTTACCAAGGACTATGCGAAAGATATCTGGCGCTCTCTTGAAAGAGATATCTTTCCTGCGATTGGCGACGTTAGCGTTACCGATATTAAAGCTCATACACTGGTTCAGGCCGTCCAACCAGTTCAGGCCAGAGGAGCACTGGAAACCGTTCGTCGCCTGTGCCAACGCATTAATGAGGTCATGATCTATGCCCAAAACACAGGGCTGATTGATGCTGTTCCCAGCGTTAATATCGGTAAAGCCTTCGAGAAGCCTCAGAAAAAGAACATGCCCAGCATTCGACCTGATCAGCTACCTCAACTGATGCATACAATGCGAACGGCCAGCATTAGCCTTTCCACACGCTGCCTGTTCATGTGGCAACTTCTTACTATTACCCGCCCTGCCGAAGCGGCTGAAGCTCGCTGGGAAGAGGTAGACCTAGAAGCACGAGAATGGAAGATTCCTGCCGCACGCATGAAAATGAACCGCGACCATACTGTTCCATTGTCAGATGAAGCAATTGCGATACTGGGGATGATGAAGCCGATAAGTGAAAATCGAGAATTTATCTTTCCCAGCCGCATCAAGCCAAACCAACCGATGAATAGTCAGACCGTTAACGCATCGCTAAAACGTGCAGGTTTTGGTGGTGTGCTCGTTTCACACGGTTTGCGTTCTATCGCCAGCACAGCCCTTAATGAACAGGCTTTTCCGCCTGATGTTATTGAAGCGGCATTGGCCCATGTGGATAAGAATGAGGTGCGTCGTGCTTATAACCGCAGTGACTATCTCGAACAACGTCGCCCAATGATGCAGTGGTGGGCGAATTTTGTTCAAGCGGCAGACCGTGGAAGTATTATTGAAGGTGGGTCTAAAGGCATTAAATTACTATCTATGCCCTAACTGCATCGTGTCCAGATATTGGGCGCGATGCAGACTCACAGGCCACTTCATGCCAAGAGCGGAAGTTTCTAACATTGTGGCGCATTATCAGCAAGGAGCAGGTCACTTGCAGCCGGGTCGTATAAAAGCAGAATGGAAAGTGGAACTCAGACCGACTTGATAATTTAGCCCTCAAGGAATAAGCATCCCGAAGGTGCGGGGACTATAGAGATACATCCATGCAGTTATAAGCCTCACTGACACCCGCATGGTTCATAGCACAGGCCTTTAAAATAATCAGCGCGTGGTGCATTAGAAGTTCACTTCGCTCAGGCTCAAACCAGCGACCATTAAACTTCCCGCCGTGGAAAAGGTTGTTTCGTATTCTGCGTATTAACAGCAGGACCAGCTGCGCCTTACTTGTGCTCTGTACGGGGCTTTCATCCCAGGCTAGTTCACCGTTTCTGACGATCTGCTTTTTGGGAGGATGACTCAGAATGTAGTCAATAGCGCCGGCCAGTTCTGTGGTTCCGGGCGAAGCGACGATGTCCTCAACCTCAGCCGCATAGCGATCCCAGTTGGCCTTTGCTGCCCCGTCCCCCTGCGTAAAACCCGTCATTTTGAGGCAGAACTCATATCGTGCAAATTCGATGAAAAACTCATAGCACAGGCTATTAAGTCGGGATCCAGCGGTAATCATCATTCTTCCCTCTAATGTGTCTATTTGCCGTTATCAGCAAAACGAAATGCAGTAGAATTAATCACCGAGATACTTCCGGCGCTCATTCCAAGTAAGCTTTGACAGCATGGGGCAGGGATTCAGCGCAAAATTTACCAGCTCCGGGTCAGCCATCTCCCAGAACCGTTTGTAAGCCACTACAATCTTTTGCACGAGTGCCAGGATATCCTGAAACTGAATGTCCAGCCGGTCCAGAATAGACGTAAAATGATGCTCCATCATTTCATTCCCATCGTAGCTATTCCATTTTTCATTACGGATGACTGCCTCAACCGTGAGTACATTCCAACTGAGACCAAGAAAATAACTCAATTTTTGCATCCGCGAATAAACACCACGCAACTGACGCTCGTACTTATGCTTTCCGAAGTTTTCCAAATCGAATGTGCCATCGCCGTCTACGGGCATATGCTCGTCACGTCCGTAACGCCAGAAAAGCTTCATAAAGTCACGATGGACCTGAATCACTGAAGGCAAATCGTGGTCCATACGTCGCAGGATTTTACCATTCTGGTAGTCATTGAACGCTTTCTCCTTGGTTAATAGGTCGGCTGAAGTGAAGGTGAAGCTGAGTGATTCTGAGTTGCTTAGAATATATCTGTCTGGATCCCGTCGAATTTCGCGCTCAATTGATTTCGAGTAAATCATGCCGGATACGGTATCAACCAGAACAATTAATACAGGTGCTTCATAACTGCGCCAGAGCCTCAGCGTACTCCGTTTAACGGAAACGCTATGGCTGCCCTGATTGCTCATATTTCCGGTGGAGGTGCCTTTAAGCTGAATCCCCACAATCTGCCCCGTAACCTGATTGCCCGGGCTGGTGAACTCAAGCTGAAAATCAATGCCGTAGTCATTTTCAGACAGCTCCCGCAGTATCCATTCAGGCGGAATAAAGAGCCGGAGCATGCTTTTAGCTATACTGTCAGTCACGTGGGAGTGATGCCGCTGCGGGTACGCATTATCGTCCATAATCATCCTTTATGAAGCATGTCAGAGACCTTGAACAGGGTCTGCCGGTGCAGCAAACTGTCTGACAAGATGGCAGATTGCTGCAAACAATTTCTGCGGGCGCAGAGATTAAATAGCGTCTTTAACATTGCCTGACAATTTTGTGGCAAGTGAAGATTCACCCAGCCCAAAAAAAATCCCGGCCGCCACCGCAATGATGGCGTTACCGGGGATCAGCGCCGTTGAAACTTCCCCGAGTTTAATCTCAAAAAATCCTGCCAGAAGGCATAATGTAACAGCCGATGACAGTGTGCAGCAGTAAATCAGCCTCATTAGCAGACTGCGATGCTGGCTGATGTTCTCGTAGATTTCATCAAATACGATGCTTTTGGTTTTGATTGAAACAAACAGCCAGGAACCTATACAGGTCCCGATGAGCACGGCGGGTACGTTTTTCAGTTCAGCATTATAAAAATACTGTGCTGCGCCCAGAATAATCATTAGTAGCAGGGCATAGAGACCGTATACCCCCATTATCCGGTTTCTGACCAAGGTCCATGACGAACTCAGGATAGTCTTTTTCAGCTCACTGAGCGCTTGGCTTGCCGGAACAAAGTCAGCCTCCCGGCCTGAGAAACAGACCTTCGCAGCCTGAAATACCTGCTCGTAGACTTCTAGCCGCTTTTCTTTATCCTTTTCAAACAGTGCATTAACGGTCTGAACAACACGATCCACATCAAGGCGAAACGCCAGATATTCCTCAGGCACCTTCCCGTTGCCAACAGGGGAAAAGCCAATTCCCTTAGGATCGGAATCATTGGGATATCGCGAAACCACAAAATAACATTTTGGCTCACTCATCACACAGCACCTGCTTCTTGCAGATCGTGCATTCATCGGTTTCCTTGCGGGCAAGAAGAATCGAGGGCTCCATAGAGAAAACTGGCCGCGATTTCATGATTTCAATCTGAGCAAGGATTGTTGTCACATTTTCCCGATGCTGCGGCGCTGATTCCAACAGGCCATTGAAGTAGGAGGTCAGAACCTCTAGATTTCTGTTTAACATTATTGGCCTGCCCTAATATTGAGATGCTGTGTCACGGTAATATCCTCAAACTCAATGCCATAAGCGCTGAGCTCCTGTCTGACCTCGTTGAAAAGGTCATTCGTTCTGTTCTGTGTATCTTCGATTGTGAGTAGTGCGGTAAAACCAACTTCCTCGTCTGGAAACTCTCCTGGCGTTCTCTCGATTGAACTGATTTTCAGTCGCCACTGGTCAGAAGCACCTACGCCAGCCTTAGTTTTGGTTTCAAACGCATATTTTTTGACGGGCCACCACTTCAGGCCGAAGTCAATTTGGCTTTTCTCATAGTTAACGTCTTTACCGAGGCGAACGTCCCAGACTGACTGGCAGTTTTTCCGGTACGCCCATTCATCAGTCTGAGAGTCCCGCTTAAACTGCTGAAGCACAGCGTCAACGTTGACACGGCAATATTCTGCGCCATAGTTCTGATTAATGACGGGATCGTAGGCAATGGTCAGCGTGGCTTTACCGTGGCACTTTCCGCCTTCCGTGGTCAGACTACGGGGCCAGTTGAAATCAAACTCCAGTACTTCGCTGCGCTTAAGGCTTCCGCTCAGCACCAGCGTAATACTGCTGTCGTCACTGTGAAGCATATCGCGGGAGGTCAGTGGCATGCCGAATCCGGCGAATCGCCTTGCTGAAGAGATATCCACGCTCTTATCTCTGAGTGGCGGCGTCAGGTCTGAGTGATGAACCAGCATAGCGGCAAGAGAATTGCGTGACAGTTTGCCTGCTGTCCTTTGGTCCAGACTGGCAAGAATTTTGGATACCAAGGGCGCAGAGAAACTGGTTCCCGCCTCTTCCACGAGTTCTCCGCTGCCGTCAATGGAAACCAGTCCGGTTCGCCCCGTCTTCAGGGAGTACCCGCCATAGTGGATCACATCCGGTTTTACGCCCATGGCCACTCCGGGTCCGCGACGGGTATAGACCGTAGGTGCACCGTGAACGCTGATGTCACATCCAGGCGGATTTACCGCTCCCACGGTAATGGCGCTGACGGCCTCCGCAGGCTGAGAAAGCCTGTCAACGTCAGAAAAATGCAGCGCAGCCGGTCTTGAAGCCCAGGGGGCCCGGAAATCTATAGGACGCAGGTTTCCGGAAGAAATGACAAAGAGCACATCGTATTTTTTGGAAATGCGGTCGATTTGCGTGGCGGCAAAGCTGTAGGAATCATCGCGGACAAACTCGCGGAAGTTGAGGCTGAAGTTAAAGATGCGAAACCCCTTCGCCACCGCATCACCAACCTCAATATCCAGCCAGTCGAAAAAGTCACCCGGGTCGGAAAAATAGCTGGTGAACGTATTGGATTTACTGTTGTGAACGGGGATCCAGATATCATAGAGCAGACAACCGTCATCATCGACCTGAGGAAGCTCCGGATTCAGCATGCCCCCACAGACCAGCAGGCTGGCCACCTGTGAGCCATGGTTGGGATCGCAGTCTTCAGCTTCAAAGCCATCGGATACTTCCACACACCACTGGGCCAGTTCGGCATGATGGATACCACTATCAATGACGCCCACACGGGGATAATCTTCTCCCTCCGTTCGGACGGGCAGCGAGAAGTCCATCTCCACCGGAGAGTGTGACGGGTTCGCCCGGGAAATTTTTGGCGGCAGGGAAATACGCTTCACCACCGGGCTTGCGCTAAGAACAGAAAGCAGGAGCCTGTGCCTTTTCGAGGAATAATCAACGTCAGAAGGTAAAAAATTCAGCTCCAGCCTCTTGTCAAAATCCACCTTAAAATCGTGTCCTGAATCCGGTCTGAGAAGCTGGATCATGATGGCTTCAGATGATGACGGATAACGGCTCATTTTTGTCGCATACACGCCGGCCCCCAGCATCTTGAGCTGCTCCCTCAGAGACCGCTTCATCGAACTTATGGCATCGCTGGTCACGGTAAACAGCTTGGCGTCAACGGGTCTGAAATCAACCAGTTCAACCTGATAGCCGGCAAATCCCTCATCCTTATCGGCATGCCAGGCAGCGCTATCCTCCGCAGAAAAGGCAATTTTCTCTTCACTGCCATAAAAACTGATACGGTCAATTGCCCCCGTCTCGCTTTTTGCTTCGCTGGGCTTATTGACATTTTTGCGCAGTTTTTCGTCGTATACCTTTTTGGTATATTCTTCAGCGCTATCAATTTTGTTGTAAAGATGAACCAGATTTTTATCCGTCACCTGTATGAGCAGCTCCCCTATTCCCAGGGCGCCCACCACAGGCGCTTTACTTCCGGGAAAGAGAGAGTCAACGGGACGGTGAGATTTCGCCAGCGCCTGAGGATTAAGCTCAACTTTCACAAGGCCAAGATCGTGACCTGACCGGTTGAGCTGGCTTCTGACATTTCCTACTTCATCAAGGAGGTTTCTTTTGTGCTTTTTGAAGGCATCATCACGATCAGCGTAAAAATCAGTATTGTTACCCATCGCTCTGCGTTGTGGCGTATTTTTATACTGCTCTGAATTTAAAATAACCTGAACCGGATTATTTCTTTTCATATGTTACCCAATCCTTAGCAATCAACCTCCCGACGACAGTCAGGACTCTTTTATATTTCTGGAAACTTTTGACTGAGTAACGTCAAAAACCAGCGCAATCTCTTTTTGCGTGAACTCATGCTTTTTATGCAACAAGCTCATTATTGCTGCGTCCTGATTATTTGATAACAACTGCATGAATTCGTTAACTTCACTGCCTGCATGAATGACTGCAAATGACCGAACAGCCTCAATAAAAGTCTGATCGGCGTTACCAATAGCGGACATTCTCTTGAAGTGATTTAACATTAACTGAATATCTGAACCGTTAAATCCATCTGTCAGTACGGTCAAAAATTTTATCTCTTCCGCCGTAAAGTTCAAGGGATTAATATATTTTTCAATAATCTTCAACCTTGCTACGTAATTTGGCTTAGGTACCAGTATACGCATCTCAAATCTTCGCCAGACTGCAGGATCCAGTAATACTTCATGATTGGTAATTGCCAGCGTCATACCACTCTTCGATCTGGCATCAATACACTGCAGTAATGTGTTGACGATACGCTTGATTTCACCGACCTCATGTTTGTCATTGCGGGCTTTAGCCACAGCATCAAACTCGTCCAGCAGCAGCAGGCAGTCATACTGAGCAGCAAAATCAAACAGATTATTGATATTTCTTGCACTGGTACCCAGTAAAGACGAAACAAGCCCATCCAGCTTGGCCAGCACGATCGGTAATCCGAGCATCCTGGCGATATAAAAGGAAAGCATGGTTTTACCCGTCCCCGGCAGTCCGAAAAGCAGGCAGCTCAGCGATGGCATCACACCAAACCGAGCCAGTTTATCCAGATTATTCCATTGCTCAATCAGCTGACTGACCGCGGATGCCAGCTCGTCGGGCATGACCGGAAGCTCGGCATTGGCAAGCTCTTCCGGAAAAATGATCTGCGCAAGGGGAGAACCACTTTCTTTATCCACAGGCACTTTAACGTTTTCCCTGAGCTCCTGCTTTCTGAGAAATGAGACACGGGAGAGCTCAACCCTGGCTGGCTCCAGGGTATTGAGCGTACTGGCTTTGTTAATCAGTCCCCTGAGCAGCTTTGCTTCTGCAACCTGCTGATCGTTTCTGAGGGCATCATAAAGGCGCTCCATCTGCTGCAAAGCACCTGCAGAGGCCCCATCCTTGATAATCTGCCGACATAAAGCCGCTACGATTTTAAAGTTCTCCACATGACACCTGTATACTTATCCAGTTAAATGATTTTTAGATTATAGAGAGCCCTTCTGCCGCATGCAACTACCACAGATAAAATTCGCATAAAAACCATGAAATGTGAATTAAAATCAGAAAAAATTGCATCGAAATAGACATAATCGAATTTTTAACTGGAAAATTTGAATACTTTATAAATCCATCAGAATTTGTTCGCATTTCCCGTAAAGAAATGAAGAGCATTCCTCACCCAGTCAGACTATGAAGACTTTTACTGTGCGATCAAGATGAATACGCAGTGTCAGATAAAGAGGGAAAGCAAGAACTGAGACAGAAAATCTCAACGGATTCCCGATAATAAGCCTGCATATCAAGGTCCTAGATTGCTCTGAAGTGCAGACGGTTTTGCGCTCGGTCTGCAATCAGCAACAATAACAAAGGTGACCCCCCTCTGGCCTTATCCCTGCCCTTAGTTATCTGACGAACTTTTTCCCAGTGATACCGGCAAAACAACAATCCATAGCCAGCAAAGTTAATCAGGCTGACAAGGCATATCTTAAGACTGATATGTTCCCCCCATTTGGTGGCCGTTAACTGGCTGTTGTTCCGGCAGGGAACCTTTGGTAAGGCAGCAGATTCCCATACGCTGTTGAGGGTTTTACAGGCTTTAACAATCAATCATACACTCCAGCGTCGTCTCCTCAGAACATTGAACCGTCTCCCGATGCAATCAAGTTCCGGGCCTTTTTAAAAGTTCCTTAACTTGTTTGCCAAATTCTGGTGACGTTTTATCCCGACACCAGTCACCAATCAGACGTTCCAGATCAATCGGTTCAGGCTTTATTTTCTGCCCGACGATGAATAAACGTAACTCAGACTCAACACTCTCAACTGCCTGGGCCCGGCTTTTCCAGCCTTCGGCGGGCATATGCTCCTCAATCAGGGACAGAAATTCTTTTTTTACTGGTTCAAACAACTCCCTTTTAGACTTTGCCCCTTTTTTTCCAGCCTCGCTCCGCACTTCACTGAGTGACCGATGCTCCTCTTGCTTATCGAGTTGATGATGGGCTCCCTGCCATGCCCCCAGGCAGTGAGTTGCTCGCAGCATGGCGCGAATACCTTCTCCCAGACCACCTCTCTTCCAGACATATTGCCCCCACCAGAAAAGGATTCCGGCAGCATCCAGGTAACAATCTATATCCTTTCCGAAAACACCGACCTTAAGGTGAGACTGCTCGTAACAATCATTCACCTTCCCATTAACAATTCTGGTTTTAGATTCTCGACTCCACCCCCTCATATCACTCAAGGCATCCCGAAACCATTGTTTTACTCGTCTTTTTTCCTCTTCGCTGGTAAGTCTTTTTTCCTGATGAAGCAGGGAATACATGCTCTGCACCTGATCTTTAACTATTGAGAAAAAAACATCCGTGCATTCAGCATCACATGAACACAATTCGTTGTTATCAGACAAAATATCTCCTTAAAAAGTACGTTGAGCAAAATCATTTAGTATTTTTGGTCTGCGTCTACCCGATCATTTTTACTCCCTGTACCGTGACACTATCAATCCATGCAGCGCTAAAGGGAATCAAATGAGTACGACCATACAAAGCATCAGGATACTGCGCATACGCGCCGTTGTTAACAAAACGGGCATCGCCCGCTCAACCATCTATGACTGGATCAACCCGAAGTCGCCGCGCCACGACCCGACCTTTCCGAAACAGCGCAGGCTGGGTATGCAGTCCGTCGGCTGGCTTGAGTCAGAGCTGGATGCATGGCTGCTGGAACGCCAGCAGGCATCATAAGCGATGAGATAGTATTGGTAAAAATTAAAGGAGGATACGCAGGTTATATAACAACGTCTCTGATTTAAATATGTGCTCGCTGCGACATATTTTTGCCAGTTGCAAGGAAACTGAATGCGATTATTTATTGGGTAAGATTATTACTTTAAATAAATTTTGACGCTTGGCTATTTTATTATATTCACAACTAACCCGTTACTGAAAACAGTAACCAAGGAGAATATTACATGCAGAATATACTGCCACACACTGTCATTCCGAAAATGCCGGAGCCTTATATTCCCGTACAAAACAGAACCCCGGAGGGTTACCCTGTCTGCGCGTTCCCGCCGGTGATGCGGGATGTCATTGATGCTCTTTATAACGAGACGGGTATCCCGGCGGAACTGATAGCGGGGGCCGTACTGGCAGCCTCTTCCCTCGCCTGTCAGGCTCATATTGAGGTGGTACCACCACACTCATCGGATCCGATGCACTGTGCACTGTATTTACTGACGCTGGCGGTCTCCGGTGAAGGTAAGACCAGTATCAGCAAAAAAGTGATGAAGCCTTTTTACCGGTTCGCTGAGCAAATGAAGCAGCAGCACGACGGTCTGATGAAGGCACACCTGCGTGCTGACAATATCTGGAAAATACACCAGAAAGCATTGACCAGTAATCTGTACACTGCCATCAAAAGCGGTTCTGAGGGGACGGAGGAAGAACGGCTGTTAGATGAACATGCAGAAACCCGGCAGCAGCCTCCGACCCGCCTGGCGATGCTTTATGACGACACCACCGCAAAGGCGCTCTTGGAAGGTTTGAGCCGGTATTCTGAAGCCGGGGTGCTCTCAGATGAGGCAATTACCTTTTTTAAAGGGTATCTGAAAAACAACCTCGGTTTACTGAATAAAGCCTGGGACGGGGAGACCTATGAATACCACCGCCCGGGCGGTGAGGAGTACGATATCAACGCCTGCCTGACCCTGGCATTAATGGTTCAGCCCCCGGTCTTTGAAAATTACCGCCGTAACCACGGTGAACTCAGCAAGGGAAGTGGTTTTCTGTCGCGGTTTCTTTATATCAATACCATCAGCACGCTGGGACGTCGCCGCACAAATACAGACCACGCTCATTCTGATGAAGCATTAAATGTGTTCCACAGTAAAATTAACCAGTTACTTGATAAGCAAAAGGCGCGTTTTTATAGTCACGATACGCAGAAACAAACGCTCAGGTTATCTGATGATGCGACCACTTACTGGGCAGATAAACAGTCAGAGCTCAGCCGTAAAACAGCCCCCGGACAGCAGATGGAGCATATCAGTGAAATTGCAGCCAAAGCGGGGGCGAATGCCCTCAGGGTTGCGGCCATTCTGACATATATGTATTCACCTGAGAGTTTATGTATTTCGCGGGGGGTCATCCAGGCCGCCTTCAAAATTGTGGAATGGCATCTTGAAGAAGCGGAAAGGCTGTTTTTCCCATCTTCTGAACGGAATGCATTTATGGAGGACGTTTACGAGATGTTCAGGTGGCTTAAGGAGAAATTTCTCGATAATGAGGGATATCCACTCAGGAAAAATGAGGTAAACCGGAACGGCCCGAACCGGCTGCGTGACGCCAGTAAATCACAATCTGTTCTTGAGCAGTTAATCGCACTGGGTCTGATTTGTTTTATTCGTCCCGGCCGTCATTCTGCGGTGTATATTGCCATGCCTTCCCTGGAATGTCGCCACTCATGGTGTATTCCACCGGCATTCCTGGAGAACGGACATAATCCGATTATTGCATCGCCAGAGAATGTCACTGGCAGGTATGGTTTTGAATACTTCGACTTTAACAGGCTGGAATATTAATCGGGACATCTCACTACAGAGGCCCGGATGGCCAGAGCGTACACTGGTTAAACGTCTTCGAAAACAACCACAGAGGCAAAAACCCCGCGCCAGTCGCTACTGGTCGCGATCTGCGCGGGGTTTTCTCAGAATACAGTAGTAAAAAAAGATAATGACGGCAGGTGTAAAGCTCTGTGGATATGAATCATTAACAGCCATCAAAACCTGTAATTTAATAAAATAGTTCTGCTGGTGTATTTCTTACTCATTTGAGACAAATACATTAATATTTAATTTATGTTAACCAATAAATATATTTAATGATACGTAAAATATCATCACCGTTATTGTCAATAAAAACAAAGATATTATTATATTAAATAAGAGTTTGATTATGGCCGTATGTAAAAGAAATAACTGCATGGCACAGATCGGCCATTCACCCGCTGAACGGATATTACGGCTATGCCCGGCACATTATCAGGGCAGACAGTTAAATGCAGCCAGACGAACGGAAAGAGCAGCATTAATATGCCAGTATCCCGCCTGTGGTATCAGTATATCTGAAACCCGCAATCAGTTTTATTGTTGTAAGGAACATCGGGATAAAGCCCGGAGGTTAATCGATGACGATGCTATTATAAGACTGGTTAAGCACTCTTACTGGCTCAATGTGGAAGCTATGCTAAAAAATAATTCCCTTGGACTGGGGAGTATCACCGGTCCGACGGATATTGCAGACCTCATTCGGTTATATCAGCGCAAAGCTGACCACCAGAAAACGTATAATACGCTGAACGGGCACAGAGTTGCTGATACGCCAAAAAGGTTAATCCCCTGGCTGGATCTTGAGCTATGCCACATTTACCCTAACTCTAAGGGCGGTGCAAATATCGCCAGAAACATTATCATCGCACCTGCTGCTATAAACCGGATGATGAAGGATTTTATCCCCTGCTGTCAGTCAGGAGTGCTGAGTGGCATAAAAGCAATGGAAACACCTCAACCGGTTAAATCGACCTTACTGAAAGCGTTAACGGATAAATACGGTTCAGATGCTGTACAGGAAGCATTGTACGGAGTTAAGCATCTTGCCTTTGCTGATTTAAGTCTGTCACGCAGGCTATTTGACACTGATATTTACGCATTTCCTCCACTAACCCGTCTGTTAAAAGAGGAAGCCTTACGCCTGAATTTGATGTCACTATGGGAAACGCTGGTTTGTACCGAAGTCAGCATCTGGCTTAATGCCGGGCCTGCGAATGAATTATTTGCCGTTGCCGCGTTTCATGCGTTGCTGAACGGCGACGGCGACCGCCTGCTGGAGCAATGTTATCGTTTAGTCGATGAAATCAGGGTGAAGCACAAGCGGGGGTCTCAACAAATCTACGACGAATTTCAGCATATACTCAGCCAGTACATGGCAAAATATTTTCACATTGACACTAGCGACCACAGAGCCTGTAATCTCTTCTATAACCGCTTTTTTAGTGTTCCTCCTGTCACAGAGGACGGTATCTGCGCCATACCGCCTCAGTGATGCATTTCCTCAGCCTGTGTTCAATAAAATCTCAGATATATATCACCCTTCTGAAGTGAAACCGGACCATCGATAAACTCGGGCGAGGTTTACGGTAAATATATTTACTGAACCACGATCAATTTTGTCGATCGGTTCGATCGAATTTCATCGTTATCCCCTTCTTTTTTGCAGCTATAAAATCCCAACGGGATGCTTATGACTGTCTGTCTTCTACTAAAAATCATGCAGATACCCTTTCCGGGTAGCGTTTTACGAAAACCAGAGGTGCACAAAAATGAACAGAAAAATGATTCACCCTTTACTACTGACCTGTGCGCTGGTACCGGCAGTGGCAATGGCCTTCGGTAATCAAACCACCTGGACCCGGGGCTGGGGCCAGGGAGTATCAGAGTTTGTTATCAATGGGGAAAGTCAATCGCAACTGTCTCTGACCTGTGAGGATTACGGCTCGCAACCGGCCACGGTCATATTCACTGACGCCAGCGGGCATCAGGTCAGTATGGATGAAGATAAAAGCCTTCAGGTCAGTATCGACGGTGGAGCCCCCATCGACATCAGCGAATCTGGCAGTCGAGTGGGCGGTAATAACCTGGCGCTGGCCTGGGCTCAGCTACGTAATGGCAAACAGGTCTCAGTAACCGGAGACGGTGTTAAGGATGCCACATTCACGCTGGCTGGGGCAGCAAAGGTATTGCCAGTATTCGGGACCCACGGCTGCGTGGGTAAAGATGCACTCTAGCCTGCATCTGAATTTAATACCTGTTGATTACGTTATTTTTAAAAGGAACAGTTTATGAAATTTAAACACATGCTGGTGCCCGCACTGTTTGCACTATCAGCCCTGGCGCTGGCAGAGCCAACGCCATCCATCAAAGTGGAGACCAGTAATCAGGTTCACCCTGCCGGAACACGCTACGTCACGGTCGTGGTCACTGCACTGGATAACACCGTGAAAGTCGAAAATATTGACGTGAACCGGGGAAACTGTCGCATTGCCAACCAGAAATATCTGTACTCCAGTAATAAAGAAACTATTTTGCCTGCCACCCTGCGTTACGGGCAGTCCGTCAGCGTGAGTTTTTATAATAACTGCGTGGCTTCAGAAGTCGTCGTCACTACTGATAAGGGGGGATGGCGTTACACTTACCACTGAGTCCCCGCCCCTGATTAACGTTTCCCAACCTAAAAAATGCCACATGACCAACGGGCTGCCGCTGCGCAGTCCAGAGTAAATCCTATGACCTTTCTGAAAATGCTGG
The DNA here is from genome assembly GCF_001022965.1 of Enterobacter genomosp. O. GTDB lineage: Bacteria > Pseudomonadota > Gammaproteobacteria > Enterobacterales > Enterobacteriaceae > Enterobacter > Enterobacter cloacae_L. The sequence goes on along the minus strand of NZ_LECZ01000026.1, from coordinate 1,046,877 downwards.
TGACCGCCCTGAGCCAGGCGCTGACCTGGTGCGGCGGACATCATGCCCGGCAGTATATTGAAATCCGCTTTCGTCAGGCCGGTTACGATGACGACTGCATTGATACAGCCCGGGAAGCGGTCACGTTGCTGGTCACTGCACTTATCTCCGCCCTGATGGCGCAGATACTGAAGATTCTGGATACGCTGTAATCCCGCCCTATCCGTTCATTGAGAACAACACATCCAGCCCCTGCCTCCTCACGGAGCAGGGGCTTTTGCTTTTATGCCTTCAGATTAACCAGATGAGGAATCAACTATGCGATTAGCCAGCCGTTTTGGTCGGGTGAACCAGATTCGCCGTGACCGTCCCTTAACCCACGAAGAACTGATGCAGCATGTCCCCAGCATCTTCGGGGAAGACAAGCACGACTCCAGAAGCGAAAAGTACACCTACATACCCACGATCACCCTGCTGGAGAACCTTAAACGCGAAGGGTTCCGGCCATTCTTTGCCTGTCAGTCACGAGTGCGCGACCAGAGCCGACGGGAACATACAAAGCATATGCTGCGCCTGCGTCGTGCCGGTCAGATAAACGGTCAGCAGGTGCCGGAAATCATCATTCTGAATTCGCACGATGGCGCGTCGAGTTTTCAGTTACTGCCGGGGATATTCCGAAGTGTCTGCACTAATTCGCTCGTCTGCGGACAGTCGTTTGGCGAGATCCGCGTGCCACACAGGGGGGATGTCGTCGGGAAGGTGATTGAGGGTGCCTATGAGGTGCTCAGCGTCTTTGACCGGGTGGAAGAGAAACGTGACGCTATGCAGTCCCTGCAACTCCCGTCACCAGCACAGCATGCACTTGCTAAAGCGGCGCTGGCCTACCGTTTTGGGGAAGAGTACCAGCCAGTGACTGAATCGCAAATCCTTGCACCTCGCCGCTGGCAGGACGAGAGCGATGACCTGTGGACTACCTACCAGCGCATTCAGGAAAACCTGCTGAAAGGCGGGCTAAGTGGCCGTACCGCGCAGGGTAAACGTACCCATACCCGCGCAGTAAACGGGATTGATGGCGACGTTAAGTTAAACCGTGCGCTCTGGGTGATGGCCGAAAACATGATGGGCCTGTTGGGCGGGTAATAACCCGCGCCCCGCCACCGAAATCAATCCCCGGCCCGAGTCTTCCATTCAACATCTCCATGCATAAGGAAAAATTAACATGACCGACATGATTAATATTAACGATAAAAATCAGCTACCTCTGCAGGCTGACGATAACGGTTCTGCACATGCTCTGACAGCCGCGCCCGTACCAGACGAACAGCGTGTGGAGTTCTGGCCGCAGCACTTTGGCAACATCCCGCAGTGGATAACCCTTGAACCGCAGGTCTTTGCTTGGATGGATCGGTTCTGCGCTGACTACAGCGGCGGTGTCTGGAATTTTTATACTCTCAGCAACGGCGGGGCCTTCATGGTTCCGGAAACGGACAACGATGTCTTCTGGTCGCTGTTCAACGCCATGAACGGCAACGCCTCAGACATGAGCGCCGAAGCTGCAGGGATTGCAGTCTGTCTTATCGCTTACAGTCATCACGCTTGCCGCACGGAATGCGACTCCATGACGGAACATTACTGGCGTCTGCGTGACTATGCGCTGAACCACGCAGAATGCAGCGCCATCATGCGCATTATCGACTGAGCATCCCGCCATGCCGTATGAACTGTCTCACCTTAATGCCCTGTGGGATACGCTGAGGAATACAACGGTCAGGGATGAGGACGGTGACCTTGTGACCGACGAACCCTTCCTGCATTTCCTGACGGGTACCCCTCTCTTCCATATCTGGTGATGGTTTGAATCCCTGCACGACGAGTTCGTCGTTGCCGAAAAACTGTACAACACATTTCCTCCCAACGCGTCAAAAGACAGGAAAAGCAAATGAATATCACCACGTGTCCCCCTGACAGCGGGGGAATATCTCCCACCGCGCAGCGCACCATCAGACGCGCTCTGACCCTGCTGGAACGCCAGTTACGCGAGCCCGGCGAGGCATTTACCTCCAGCCATGCAGTTCGCGACTGGCTTCGCCTGCAGCTCGCCACACTGGAGCGTGAAGTATTCATGGTGCTCTTCCTCGATAACCAGCATCGTCTTATTGCCCATGAAACGCTCTTCACCGGCACCATCAACCATACGCAGGTACATCCCCGTGAAGTGATAAAGGCAGCACTGAAATACAACGCGGCTGCCATCGTGCTTTCACACAATCATCCGTCAGGTTATGCCGAACCCAGCCATGCCGACAGATTGCTTACTGACCATCTGAAGCAGGCACTTAAACTCGTGGATATCTGTCTGCTGGACCACCTGGTAGTGGGAGGCATGGACATCGTCTCGTTTGCCGAGCGTGGCTGGCTTTAGGGAGAGAATAACGATGAAAATCATCAGCAAACGTCAGGCAATGGCGATATACCGCCAGCATTCTGAGTCCCGGCTGTTTCGCTTCTGTATCGGGAAATATAAGTGGTCCGGCAGTATCTGCCATTACTACGGCAGGGAAGTGCAGGATATCCGGGGTGTACTGGCCGTGTTTGCTGAACGTCGACAGGACCGCAACGGTCCGTATGTGATCCTGCGCAGCGTCACCCTGAATTAACTCACCGTTAAGGAGTACTTACATGCAGAAAGCAACCCGTGTAATCAACCATAACATCGCGGAACCCTGGTGGGGCCTCAGACGCAACGTCACGCCATGTTTTGGTGCCCGGCTGGTACAGGAGGGTAACCGCCTGCATTACCTTGCTGACCGCGCCAGCACCACCGGGACATTTAATGACTCAGATTTACGCCATCTGGACCAGGCATTTCCGTTACTGATGAAGCAGATGGAGCTCATGCTGACCAGCAGCGAACTCATGCCCCGCATTCAGCGCTGCATCACGCTCCATGCAAAAGGGCTGATATGTAAGGCCGATACGCTCGGTTCCTGTGGCTATTTGTATATCGTAATTTATCCGGCGTCTGCAACAACCGCATAAACCCCGGACGCTTTTCCTTCGTCAAAAGAGTGCAAACCATGCAAATACAATCCCTGCCCCCTCAAAGGGCGGCATCGTCACGTCTGTCATCAGTCAAAATCTGGCAAAAATTACTGGAGTATCTGCTGGAGCAACACTACGGCCTTACCCTCAACGACACACCGTTTGGCAACGACAGTATGATCCAGAAACACATTGATGCGGGAATCTCACTGTGTGACGCGGTGAATTTTATCGTGGAAAAGTACGACCTGGTGCGTACTGACCGTCACGGCTTCAGCGTGAAAGAGCAGTCTCCGTTTATCGGCAGCCTTGATATGCTCCGAGACCGGAAGGCTACCGGGCTGATGACCCGCAAGGGATATAAAACCGTTACTGACATCACAGGTGGCAGATTCAGCGGAGGGAAATAATGACGTTAGCCCTGATCGTTGACGCCAACACCGTCAGCGATCAGCCCCTCAGGTACCAGTACAAAGACTGGCGCTTTTATCAGATCTCCATTAGTTGAAAAAGATGTTCGCTCAGACAGCGCGTATGGTGGTAACACCTTAACGGAGATATCCGTCTGAGGTAGAAGAGGGTGTGGCAGGACGCCGCCAGAACATCAGGGGCCGTATCGTCTGTCAGGATGGGGCTTAATTCCGGGGCGTTCAGTAAAATGAAACATTTCTCCGGGAGCATACCGTCGACATTTCCTTTCGGAAAATAACCGCCCAGATACAGTAACACGGCCAGCAGGCGAAACTGTCGGGTGAGTACCGTTTCAGTGTCCCGGTAATGTGCGGCTATCCACAGGCATTCCCGCAGCATAAACCGTCGGGTCCGTCGGGTGAGGTCACCGCCTTTATCATACCAGTGTTCGACGATATCCCTGGCGGAGCGAATGGAGTCATCACCCGTTGTCGCAGTTTGCCACGACCGCGCCAGAAGCGTTGCGATATCCATGGATTAACGCCGCACCTGCGAAACGGCTGCGGGAGTATTGCGGACACCAGGCAGATAAATATTGCGGACCAGCTTCAGGAGGAAAAAGACATCGCTCAGGTTGCTCACGCCGGATACCAGATGGCGAAAGGCTATCCGCGCACGAAAACGCGCCCGGACCGCCAGCCGGTCATTCACCCTGCGCCGGTACAGGCCCAGAAAATGGCGGCTTTCCACCAGCGCATGCCTGACCAGCGCTCGTCTGACAGATCGGTACTGCGTCTGTGTACTGAGTGCCAGAATATCTGCAATCACGTCGCAATAGCTGAACGCGCGGATATCGTAATAATCCGGGCGGTGGGTAATTGACGCCGGGTTATTCACCCACAGGTAATCCTGTCTGTCAGAGAAATAAAATCGGCCATCTGCGGCGGCAAGCTGTATCGTCCAGAGAATGTCCTTGTGGCTTTTCCCTTCCTGGAATCGCAGGTCATGCTCGCGAATATACGCTGAACGGATTATCTGCAGCCACAGATAATGCGGCCATTCCCTCTGACTGACGCAATGGCGTATCCACTGCTGACCCGTCAGCGTCTGACCGTAAGGCTGTCTGCGGTGAACGGTATGCCGCAGATGTCCGGCGCTGTCTGTATGCCGGGCATTGAAAAGGACGACATCGGCCTGTGCTTCGCGGGCTGTGCGCAGCCGCTCCTGCAGAAAATCTGCCGCAACCCGGTCATCCGCATCCAGGAACACCACCCATTCACCACGGTGAATCGCCAGTGCAGCATTACGGGCAGCATACACGCCCTGATTTTCCTGACGAATGAGAATAAGCCGTTCATCTGTAATGGCGCTGAGTAGCGTCCATGTTTCGTCGGTTGAACCGTCATCCACAACAATGATTTCAGTACTGAGCGTTGTTTCGCCAAGCAGTGTATGGACCAGAGCCCCGATGCTGTCAACTGCATTGAAGGCAGGAATGATGACGCTGATATCGATGTTGATTTTCATTGATCAAAGGGAATGTAAACAGAGGGAAGCTTCAGAGTTGTTACCCCATCAGAGGCAATAACCTGCCGGGTACGAAACATTGTCAGGAAGAGCGTCCCGGTGATTTTCGTGCTGGTGTGGACACCACTCGTTTTTCTCTGATTTCCTGGTTAACCACCATCAGACAGCCATCACAAAATTCTTTATCCAGCCCGAAAATCCGGTCCAGAATGCTTCTTTTCTTGTTACATCGGGCACATCTTTTCATTCCATCACCTGCTGTCGCATTCCCATGCCGTGCCCGCAGGACAAAAGAAGGGCGCCCACCAGAGGACAGGAAATAAACTAATAAACAATACGTTAAATGAATTGCTGGGAATTTAGCACAGGCACTAGCGTGCCGGATAATTCATTTTGCAGATCAATTTTATAAAATCGATCGGTTTAATCGATCATCTTTTTCACTCTGCTTTACACGCCATCCGTGTGCCTGCATACCCTATCGGAGCGTTCGGTTTGTCGAGCTGTAAAGGATGCTATGCCTGCTGGATAGTCAAACCATTCCCGATAACTGACATCATGTGGAAGAGAAAATATACAAAAATTATTATCGCTTTGAATGGCAGCTATAAGCGAAAAACGGACCTTCAAATCCGAACCGGTTTAATTGATTAACCTTGGCTGTCAGTCAACCCATCGTTAGCATGAATCCGATCGAAAATTCCTTATCGCATTTTTTACAAATACGCAGTGGCAAGAAAGATAGATTCTGGCTCATGACAAGTAGAGTGGTTCATTTGTATAAAGAGACTTCGCCTTCAGGACGCGTTTTGAACCTGCGATGCATCCACAGGTATTGCTCAGGAGCACGGAGAATTTCACGCTCGATGATCTTGTTCATATAAGCCGCTGCGGCGACCTTGTCTTCCCCTGGATAGCCTGACAACGGATTGCTGATATACATGTGATAACCTTTTTTATCGCTACGTCGAATCATGCTAAGTGTGATCAAGTGTGCACCAGCGAGTTTTGACAGAGCATACGTTCCGTTCGTCGTGGCTGCTTTTTTTACCGAGAAAAAAGGTGCAAAAACGCTTCCTTTAGACCCATAATCCTGGTCTGGTGCAAACCAAACGGCTTCACCAGCTTTTAGCGCATGAACAAAACCAGATAAATTACGTCGATTAATCATAGCTTTATTTGAACGCATACGCCCTTTTGTCTGTACCCATTCCATTAATGGATCATTGTGTGGACGATACGTTGCCATCATAGGATGGCATAACCCCATTACTCTTCCACACAACTCAAGGGACATAAAATGAATCCCGACAACCATTACTCCCCTTGTCGCACCGGTCAGGTTTTCAAGCCCTTCGACATCAAACCATTTTTTGACTCTCGCATCGCTCCAGAACCAGGCCATACCTGTTTCCATCAGTCCCAGCCCGAGAGAAACAAAGTTTTTATTGACCATCTGGCTCCGGGCAAACGGTGTCATCTCGGGAAAGCACAGTTCGATATTTCTAATCGCAATTCCTTCCCGGCGTTTCAGAAAGGGTCTGGATATTTTTCCAAGGCCAGAACCCAGAATATGTAAAACCGGGTAAGGAAGTTGAACGAGAAGCCACAGCAGACCCAAACCAGACCAGGTAAGCCAGTGGCGAGGATGAAGTAAATTATGAGTAAAAGTCTGTGCCATAAATTTCCTTAATGCTAATGAAGGTTATAACGCAAAAGGAAAACAATGAGGCAATTCGTCTTTAGCGATACATTTTGTTTTAGATAATTTAAATCCATCTAAATTCAGGAAAAAATATTTTCCAATGACTGGTGAATAATTTAAAGAGCCAGGGATGAATTGTAAGCCAGCAAGTTTATTCTGTTATAAATCCATGGTTTTATCATTGATACTCAAGGAATTGTCTTCTTGATTCATCATCATCAAGGTACTCAAAAGAAAGAAGCCGAATTTTGGTAAGTTTATAAAACCACTCACAATCGTTTCGTTGAATAATTTCGCCTGGTTTGAAACATATCCCGGATGCCACCCGAATAATCGCATATTTACCATTACTAAACCTGACCCGGTGAATACAGAAAGGTTGGCCAGCCTGTCCGTGACAGCTGTTCGACATGATATGCCCTTCAATAAAAACAGATTTTTTAGATTTCATTATAATACCCTCGACAACTGCAGTACACGAGGAACGTTGTCATTTTCCGACATCACTGACGTTAAGTGGCAGAAGCTGATCAGCCGCCGATACACCAGCATTCTGAAGGTCTGAACAACAGTCCGCAGGCAGGGCACTCAAGAACCGCATCTTTTCTTAGTTTACCTGCTTTCTGATCGGCTCTGTGTGCGCATACCGGGCAGGCAACATGAACCGGTCTTTCTTTAAAATACCTGAGCCCATTTGTATAAGACATAAATAATTCTCTGAGGAATACAGTAATTATTATACGCTTTAATATAAAAATAACTGGCATAAGTTATGTTAAGTTGTGTCTGAATGAGGTTATCAGATATTGAAAATTGAACGTCTGATTTATGGTACACTACCCTTCCGTGAGAAATTTAAGATGAAATCAGAAGACACCCTTGACTGGTATCCGGCACAACTACCGCCTGTGAAAATTATTCTTGGCGAAGCCGTGCTGGCTGTGGGTAAACAGGGCCGACCGATTAATACCCGCACCTTGCTGGAATACCTTCAGGTCATGCAGGACAAACAAAAAAGGCGGGATGACAAAATCGCCATGCAGACTGCGATTGATGTTCTCAGGGATAATCAGCGCATTAACGGCAGACGTTAATGCACCTCCGGGATCAGTGTCTGTTCTGAATGATCTCAACCGTATGGTTTTGTCCATCATCCTTCAGCGGTATTCTGTCATCAGGGAGGAGAACACCATCCAGCGTCACGCAATATTCTGCATCGCCGCGTGAAACACTAATCTGATAATGGCTTTCACCATATTGATATGCCATAGAAAAAGACGACCACTCATCCGGTAACCCGGCATGAACACTAAAGTCAGTGCCGGAACGTTTTATCCCCAGTAATTCCTCGGTAAGTAAACGCCAGGCCCAGCCTGCGGAACCGGTATACCAGCTCCACCCTGCACGTCCGGTATGGGGAGCGACGCTGTAGACATCAGCACTCATGACATAAGGCTCAGCTTTATAAATCCCGACAGAGTCCGCATTCAGGGTATGATTTACAGGGTTGAGCATTGACCAGAGTTGCCAGGCTCGTTCGGCATTCCCCATTCGGGCAAAGGCCATCACTGCCCAGATGGCGCCATGCGTATACTGCCCTCCGTTTTCCCGCACACCGGGCAGGTACCCCTGTATGTAGCCCGGATTTGGGCCGTGTCCGTCGAAAGGAGGCGTTAACAGTTTGATCAGCCCTCCTTCGTTATCCACAAGGTGCTTATCCAGCGCCTGCATGGCCTTTGCGCACCGTCCCGGGCTCGCGGCGCCGGACAATACAGACCAGCTCTGCGCAATCGCATCAATCCGGCAGTCCTGTGAGGTTTTCGATCCCAGAGGAGTACCATCGTCAAAATACCCGCGCCGGTACCATTCCCCATCCCAGGCGTGGGCTTCGAGATTACTTTGCAGGCGCAGAGCCTGTGAACGGCACATCGCGGCGACGCTTTCATCCAGCCTGCGCTCCGCCAGCGCTGCAAACCGCTGCAAAATGTCGTACAGGAAGAAGCCCAGCCAGACGCTTTCACCTTTGCCTTCGATACCCACCCGGTTCATCCCGTCATTCCAGTCACCAGCCCCCATCAGCGGCAGGCCATGCTCCCCGAAGCGAAGTCCATAGTGAATAGCTTTGACGCAGTGTAACCAGAGTGTCTCTTCGGTGCCGCTGATGACCGGCGTGTCATAGACAGACTCTTCACCAGGCTGAAGCGAGCGTCCCTCCAGATAAGGAATGCGTATTTCCAGTGCATCCATATCCCCCGTCGTTTCAACATAGTGGCAAACAGCAAGCGGCAGCCAAAGATAGTCATCGGAACAGCGGGTACGCACACCGTTGCCGTGTGGCGGGTGCCACCAGTGTTGCACATCCCCCTCGATAAACTGCCGTGATGCACAGAGTATTATCTGTTCACGCATCCGGTCCGGAGCAGCGTGGCTCAGAGCCAGCGTATCCTGCAGCTGATCGCGAAAACCAAATGCACCGCCAGACTGATAGTAGCCACTCCGGGCCATAAGACGGCAGGCGACCGTCTGATACAACAGCCAGCCATTAACCAGTAAATTTACGGACGTGTCGGGGGTGTTAACTACGATTTTATCGAGAACATTGTGCCAGTGATTATGAATCCGGTTCAGCTCCTGGCGGACCGTATCCTCGTTCATGTAGCGGGCCAGCGTCTCCTGAGCACAAACATCATTCTCCTCTGTGCCGAGGATAAAAATAAACGTCCTCTGGTCCCCGTCAATTAATGTAACCGCCGATTGCACCGCTCCGCAGGGATCCAGACCGGCCCCCGTCTTACCAGAAAGCTTTTGCAGTTTCATGGCCGAAGGGGCGTGAAGGGAACCATTACGACCAATAAACTCCCGGCGGTCCCCTGTCAGAGAACAGTCATTACCGCTGACGGCAAAAAATGCAGTTCGGCCGCCACCATTATCACCATAAAAGTTATTCGCAAGCACCCCGCAGCCCCCGGGCGTTCTGGCCACATGTGTCACAATGTGAGGGGCTGAGCGCGTTCGTGTTTCTCCGAGCGTCCACTCTACATAGCCTGTGACGGAAAGTTGACGTGTCCGTCCCGAAGAGTTACTGAGTGTCAGGAGCACCAGTTTAACCGGATCCGCTTCGGCAACCAGGACCGTCAACTCGCTGTCTATACCACTCTCACGATGGGCAAAAACGCTGTAGCCAAAACCATGGCGTGTCAGGTAATCACCGTGTCCGCGAACAGGTAAAGCCGTCGGCGACCAGCACTCCCCACTCTCTTCATCGCGCAGGTAAAATGCCTCGCCGCTGCGATCGCTCACCGGATCGTTCTCCCACGGTGTCAACCGGTATTCATGGGCATTCTCATACCAGGTATAGGCCTGCCCTGCCTCTGAGATCACGCTGCCAAAACGGGAATTTGCCAGTATGTTCGACCAGGGAGCCGGTGTAAGCGCATTTTCCCGAAGGACGATCTGATACTCCCGCCCATCCTGAGAAAATCCACCGTACCCATTGAAATGGCATAACTGACTGGTATCAGGGCTCCAGTCCGTATGTTGATTACGCTCGCGCACAGCACGCGGAATGAATGCCCTTGCCGGCGATTTCAGGGTATGAATACGCTGATTAAGCTGCTCAATAATACCCCCTGCGCGGTCATCAAGATAAAGACAGGCCACGCTCATCAAAAGCAACTTATCCTCAGCAGAGAGATGCTCACCGTTGCGGACAAAAAGCCCGCCCTTTTTATCCAGCAGACTGGCTTCAGACCCGGCATAAATTAACTCCATAATCTGATTTTGTAATCCCTGCTGGTAGCCGCCGGGGCTGTTATTCAGGATAACCAAATCAACATTCAGCCCTTTCTGTCTCCAGTAACGGTGTGCCTGAATCAGTGTGGTCACTGAGGTGATACTTTCCTCGCTGGTTATACTCAGCAGCACTATCGGCAGATCCCCTGAAATTGCCCAGCCCCACAGTCCGGACTGGCCACGCCGGTTGCGGCCGATCGCCTGTCCTTCGGCGCGCAGCTCCTGGACAGGGTAAAGCACAGCGCTGGCGAGACAATTGAACAACGTGGCATCATCTTCACTGGCGTTCATCTGGCGCAATACCACCAGACTGTGAGACCAGGCCAGTTCAAAGACGCGATCGGCGATAGGGTAATCGCGATATTTCTCCAGCAACGCCAGGCTCTGCTGACGGGTCTCGCTGATGCCATAAATGATATCAATCGTAACCGGCTGCCCCGGCTGCAGAATGATGGCGTTGCGAATTGCCAGTATCGGATCCAGCACCGAGCCCGACGTGTTGCCTAGCATCCCTCCCGTCTCTATTGCCTGGGCATTCGCAGGGTTTCTGCCACGTCCAATAAATCTTGCCCTGTCCGTTTCAAACGACACGTTATGTCGGTTATCGCCATGCACCACCATCATGTGAAACAGGCAAGGGCCCGGTTCATCCGGTGAGCGCGGGCGCCGGTGGCAAAGAATAGCGTCACGCTCAGGAGCCAGCTCAGTCTGAATAAACAAATTGCTGAATGCCGGGTGTGCCAGATCGCTGGCATCAGGTGCCAGTACCACTTCAGCATAGGTTGTCAGCTCCAGAGAGCGAGGCTTGCGACCACGATGAATCAGTGTGAGCCGTCGCAATTCAACATCATCCTCCGGAGAGATCACCACCTGAGTTTTGACGCTGAGTCCCCCGAAGCTGCGTCTGAATTCTGCCCCCGCATCGGTGAACAACACTTCCTCGTCTTGTCCGCTGGTGTAGCCTGTCGGTTGCCAGGTATTGCTCCACACATCTCCCGTCTGGGTATCGCGGATGTAGCAGAATGCTCCCCAGTTATCACGGGTGGTATCACTGCGCCAGCGCGTTAGTGCAATATCATTCCAGCGACTGTAACCACCGCCCCCCGCGGTCAACATCAGATGATAATGGCCGTTGGACAGCAGTTGAATATCCGGGGCGGGAGTATCCACGCTATAGAAAATACGGGGTTCATAGCGGACGGGTTTGACCATGCCCTCATGAGATTCAAAATGACGGCGCGGACTGTACAGATCGACCGCATCCGGCACGCGCTCCTGTAACAGCAGACTCGCTGACCGGAATACCGTGCTGGACATAAAGCGTTCAGTCATGGGGGCGTCAAGCAGCACATGAGCCAGCGCCTGAAATGCCATACCCTGGTGATGCGCCATCCAGGACTGTACCACCGCATAGAGCTGACCGGTTGCAAGACGTGAGGGGGTATAGTCCAGCGCTTCATAAAAACCGTATTCTCCGCGTGCACCATTTTTTTGCAGCCTGAACAGGTTCTCACAGGCTCTCTGTGGGGAAACCATCAGCGCCAGCAGCGTGGCGTAAGGAGCAACAACCATGTCATCGGCAAGTCCCCTGCGCAGACCGAGCCCCGGTACGCCAAATGCCTGATACTGATAATTATGCTGAACATCAAAAGCATGATAGCCGGACTCTGAAACACCCCATGGTACCCCGCGTTCTTTCCCCCAGTGAATCTGGCGCATAACCGCCGACTGACTCATTTCATCGAGCAGGCTGCCGGGCCAGGTGGGCATCACCAGATTCGGCATCAGATATTCAAACATGGATCCGCTCCATGACATCAGGGCAGTTTCATTATCAATCGTGGTAAACAATCGACCCAGCGCGTACCAGCTTTTAAGAGGCAGCTGATTAGTCGCAATGGCAAGAAAACTGGTCAGGCGGATTTCAGACGGCAGGAGATCGTAGTGGCTCTTGTCAGGCATATTGGTGTCACAGTTATAACCGACGCTGAGCAGACTGGTTGCTTCACTGTACAGAAAGGCGAAATCCATCCGGGCATGCTCATCCAGCCGCTGTTCCAGCTCGGTGATAATATTGAGTCGCATTCGGGCCTGCTCCGCCACTGACGCCGGAGGCGTTCCTGTACCGGTTAATGTCGGACGGGCAAGCTCGCTCAGCGTCGGCAGCGTCTGTTCATTCCAGGATGCAGGCAACCAGCCAAGCAACAGAGACCACTCATGGCAAAGCTGAACCAGTTGATGCTCCAGATGTCCAGCCCAGCGCATCTGAAGAGGAGATCCCTGATGACATGCGCTGGTCAGATGGTTGCACTGGGTGCGCATGCTTTTCAGTTCGCTGAAAAGCGCCTGCGGAGAGAGCGACACCGCGTTCAGGCAATGCTTGCGCAGCAGTCTCAGGCTGTCAGGTGGGTTCTTACCCCACTGTTTTTCCAGAATATCCAGCGTATCGTTCAGTCCTGCCAGTATCTGTTGGTTGCTTAAAACAGGCTGATGACGCATGGCGGACAGGCCTGCACGCAGGGTCAATAAATGCCCGGCCATATTGCCGCTGTCGACGCTGGAGATATAGCGTGGACTTAGGGGGACCAGCGTACGGGTGTCATACCAGTTGTAGAGATGGCCCCGGTAGTGCTCCATTTTATCCAGCGTGTCGAGCGTGAGCGACACGCGCCGGAGCACCTCTCCGCCAGGCAGGTAGCCAAAGTCCCATGCCGTCAGGTTAGCCATAAGTGAAAGACCAATATTGGTAGGAGAAGTTCGGTGTGCCACCGTCGGTTGTGGTATTTCCTGATAATTATCAGGCGGAAGCCAGTTCTCTTTTGCTGTGGCAAATGTTTCAAAAAAAGCCCAGATTTCACGGCTTGTCTGGCGTAACAGCTGTTTTTGTTCCTGATTAGGCGAAAAAACCTTACGCACGGGCTGGCGACTCAGCCAGCTCATCAGCAGCGGTGCCACACACCATACCAAACCGATCGGTAACGCAATCCACAGCAGCTGGGGGGCAAATTGTCCGGTCAGTATTGTCAGCGCCACGCCACCGGCAACGTTCAGCCACATCGCCTGATAAAAACGTGCAACAGCGGGTCTGGCCCGATCGCTGTCCTGACTGTGGCTTACCCACTGGCTGAGATGACGCCTGCTTATCCCCAGTCGCCATAGCGTCACGGCGATCGCTTTCAGCGAATATCCGGCTTCGTGCGGCAGTATCGCAAAATTAAGGCTGATACCTGACAGACGCTTTAGTGCGCCCGCCCCCACCAGTAACAGATGCGGCTTCACGCGGCGACGCAGAGGTTTATGCAGAAGGTCGTGGCTGATGCAGAGGATGGCTGGCAACAGCCATATCAGCAACAGTATGCCCAGCCAGTAAACCGGATTGGGTACCCAAAGCAGAGTGAAGAACAGCAATACCAGTAAGGAGGGGGCGACCAGACTGCGACGTAGATTATCGAGTAATTTCCAGTAAGAAAGCGCGGTCAGCGGATTCCTGACCCGGGTTCCATCGGCTTTTCTGACGCGTGGTTTTAGCCAGTTAAGCAGTTGCCAGTCACCCCGGATCCAGCGTGAACGTCGTGCAACATCCGACAGATAATTATTAGGGTACTGTTCGTACAGTAACACCTCGCTCAGCAGACCCGAACGTGCATAGCATCCTTCAAGCAGATCGTGGCTGAGTACCAGATTTTCCGGGCAGATGTTGGTAGTGGCCTGCATAAAAATATCAACATCGTAAATCCCTTTGCCCACAAACGAGCCTTCCCCAAAGAGATCCTGATAAATATCCGAAGACATCATCGAATAAGGGTTATTGCCCGGTACGCTGCTGCGCAGGGCTGCGTAACGCCCCTGACCGTTGCGTGGTATCTCCTCCGCAAGACCGGGCTGTAAAATACCGAATCCTTTGACAACCCTCTGGCGTACCGGATCATACTCAGGCGTATTCAGCGGATGCGCCATCGTCGCGACGAGTTTGTGTGCCGTATCGCGCGGGAGCACCGTATCGCAGTCCAGGGTAATGACGTATTTTATGTGACCCGGTAAAAGGTGGGCAGGCATCTCTGCAACGCTGACGAATTGCGTTCCGGGATGGCGCAACCAGCTGTTCAGTAACGCCAGTTTTCCCCGCTTGCGTTCATAGCCCATCCACGCTCCTTCCGAGGGGTTCCATTCAGGCTGGCGATGTAACAGATAAAAACGTGGTCGGCCGGAGGGGTAGCGGCGATTAAGCGCCTGCGTATCGGCGATAGCCTGTCTGAGCAGCGCGTGACTTTCCGGTGAGGGTTCATTTTCAGAATCAGCAAAATCGGTGAGCAGCGCGAACCTGAGATTTTCGTTTTCATTCCCCAACCAGCAGACTTCAAGACTGGTGAGGAGCTGGCTGAAACTTTCGTGGCTGGTCAACATGCAGGGAATGACTAACATGGTGGCACTGTCAGCGGGAATACCGGCTGAAAAATCCATCCCCGGCAAGGGTCGAGGAACGCGAAAACGGGTGGTTGCATCACTGAGCAAATCGCTCATTAACTGAGTTAATGCGATAATCAGAGGTAATATCACCGCGATCAATAGCCAGTCTGCGCCCTGCATGGCGGTTTCGTGCAATATTGCTGCGGTCGCTGCGGTTGTCAGCAACGCCAGGCTTCCAAGCCATGACAGCAGGGTTATTCTGTTGAAACTGTGCCGCAAGCGTATGAGCCCTGAAGTGTCTGCCAGGAGATGAATATCCAGCGCCTGTCGACCTTCGCCCGCAAGATAATAACCAACATGATGCTCCGGTGTATCGGGCGCTTTTTCCTCTGAAAACGCCAGCGCCTTCTCAGCAACCTCAGGCTCGCTGAGACCGCTGTCTCTGGCCAGAACCTCAACTACGTGCCGGTAATGATCCCGGGTATTGAAGTGCATCCGGGGATAGATGCCGGCAGGATCATTGCGTAATGCCTGTTCGACAACGCTTATCGTTTCGGCGAAATCAGCCCAGTCCGTTTCACTCAATAAACGCAGGCCCGCGATGCTGTTACTGACGGACAGCTGGCTGGCGGCAAGCTGCTGATTGAAACTATGTATGAGAACGTCAGTGGTGATCCCCTGTTCCCGAAGGCACTGATCAACCCAGGTCAGAGGTAACGACAGCGCGTTGCCATGCCCCTGCAGGCGCCGCACCAGCTCTGCGACAAACGCACTGGTTAACGGAGGTCGGGAGCGCGCCATATCGGCAACCACCATGATTAAATCACCAGGCGCACTCTCTGCGCATTCGACAATCCTTGTTATCCACGTATCAGCAAGGTTTCTGTCCTGCTGCGCTTTTATCACTTCCATACTGATACGACGAAGATTTTCAATCAGCGCCAGGCGCAGCATTCCCGGTAACGCCCAGACTTCACCCAGCGTCAGCGGCGTCACCTGTTGATAGGCAGTGAGATAGCTGGTCAGGCTGGCGGCATCCCAGCGGCCATCGCCGTGAGCAATGGCCTCTGATGCAATATGATAAATTCGTGGGCAATTCAACGGCGATACCAGCGACGGAAGACCTTTGCCAAAGCTTTTCGGCAGATGCTGGCGGACAGTGCGGATTTGTTCCTCAATCAGATAATAATTGTCCAGCAGCCATTCACCGGCGGGCATGATACTGGTCTTTTTACCCGCGTTAAGCTCATAGCAGTTTTGGGTAATGACGGCCTCATTGTCGCCAAGCCGTTTCAGAAGATAATAAGGATGCCTATCCGGTGATACTTTATGAGTCCGCGCCAGCTTCTGGCCGTAGCGTTCCATCTGGACGGTCGAAAAGAGTTCTGACCGCGGCGAGCTTTCACCGGCAGGATCGTTCGCCGAAAACGTTATGTTTTCGGCAGCATTCATCAGAATACGGGAGCGGTTAAACCACGCTCTGGGGATCATTTTCATAGCATTGCTCTGATGCGACGTTAGCGCGCAGGAGCAGTTGCGAAATCAGTTCAGAAACGTTCTCTCAGGATGGGCGTCAGGCATCAGGGATTTAACAGCTGCCGGAATCTAACATAAGTATAGGACATGAGCTCTGTTCTGCGATTTTGGTCGAGCTAGCGTCGGGAGATAAACAGAGCCTTACATCCGGGGCAAAGCATGGTCTGCTTGAGCCGGATTTTTGACAACGGTTGTACTGATTTTAAGCCACAAACAGGACAGGCAGCAGTGGCAGTAGACGCACTGCTGAAGAATTTCATTGCGTAATTGATAACAGACATAACCATTAACCTTTCAATGAATGAGCTTCACCGTACCACATGTGGTTAAGTTTTAATCTATCTATTTTGACATACTGAAAATCAGGAAAGATAAATGTTCGCAGCCACAGGCCCCCTGAGACCGTTTATCCGGCAAGACTCTATGCGGCTTCCAGGGATGAGTAATTCTGATTAGCAAGAGTTAACGGCTGAAATGTGAAGCAGAACGTCTTTTCGGCTATCAGAAGGGATGATGAGACATTTAACACTAAGAATGTCATAACTTTTGACAGTTCCTGACATTTTATAGGACAAGTCAATTCCTTATTGAAAACACGTAAAGGCTATACATTGAAAATGGCATTCAGCCACTTTTATTTTCCCTGCAGGACCTCTGGACGGCTAAAAGATAATTTGCTTATATCGATTCCCTGTGTCTTAATGAATCCCATCAGTTCGATGTACTAATGAAAGTTAGAAATTTTCCGGGCAGTTCTCATTACCAGGCGCTATCGTTGATATCCCCTCTTTTGAGTCCATACGTTTAATCTTATACGTTTACTATCAATACAATCATGTATAACGGAGTCAGTATGACCTCGAGAATTATGGGCTTGGTTAAATGGTTTAACGAAGACAAAGGTTTTGGCTTCATCTCTCCTCTTGATGGCAGCAAAGATATCTTTGTCCATTTGTCTGCACTTAATGGCGACAACTTTAAAACTTTATTTGAAGGTCAGAAAGTTGAATTCGCCATTCACCGCGGAGACAAGGGTCCTGCTGCTGCAAATGTAACACTTTGCGATAAATAAATCATTGTGGGCCTGCGATAACGATGAAGGATTATTCCTGAGTAGACAGTTCCATAACTTAAATCAGATGAAAGTCGTTTATTCTTAATATCTGATCAGCATATTTTTCAAAATTATGAGTATGCTAAGCGATGTGATGAAGTGCAGTACTACTGCATAAAAAGTCTAAAAGCACAAGCTAACCACATGTTAAATAAGAAGTGCGTAATGGCTTTGACCTTAATGGCATCTGCCAGTTAATATCCACGAGAGAACAGGGTAATAGAATATGATTAAAGTCCTTGTTTTCTTTAATGCTGAATCCTGTAAAGTCATGACCGTTCTGGAAGGTATATCCTCTATCAGGCAGGAATATCCAAACGGTGAAGAAACACATCTTCGGATTATGTCTGCAGGTTTTCCTTCCTTAACTGGCGATCATGGTATTGTTTACGTGGCTACTGACAGGGAGTTAACGTCACAGGAGATACTTGATGCGGCCAGGAAATATTTATAGAATTTTTGTCATGCTCTCTGCTCCACGTTTAATTGCATGCTTATCCTATTTATCAGAATCGAACAAAAAATGAGTTAAAAGCATTTATGGCCTGCTAACAGCAGGCTTTTTTTTTACATTACACTTTTTTAGAAACGTCTCTATAAAGAGAGAGTAATTCGCTACCCTCTGACAAAATGCAGGTGTCTCCCCCCTGCGTGCCATCTTGCCATTTGTGAAAACCTTGCTAAGTGGCGGCGCTGTCTCTCCTCATTTTAAATCTCATCAGGTGTGACTGAAGCAATAAGTTATGAGGGTATAAAAAGGCTCTCCGGATGACTCCTGGCATCATAGTTTTAAGTACCTTCAAAAATGCATGGACATTTCGTAGGAGTTGTAATTTAGTTCTTGCACATTCTTCTTAATTTTGTCTTGCGATAAGAGATTTATATAAGTAGTCTAAACCTCGTTAATAACAATATGTACCAATCGGATTAAAATGCTCAGTAAGAAAAATCGGATTGATGAGCAACCGTCGACATTGGTATTTGCTGAACAACGAAAAAACTTTAAAAGGTCTCTTTATGTCAGATGCTCTTACACAGTTAAACAATATCCGTACCTTACGTTCTCAGACTCGTGAAATGTCATTAGATGTACTGGAAGATGTTCTGGAAAAGTTTAAAATTATTCTTATAGAACGACGAGAAGAAGAGACATTACGTCTTGCAAATGAAAGTCAGCGCCGCAATAAACTGGAAACACTTCGTCAGATGATGCTTGATGAGGGTATCGACCCCTCCGAACTTTTAGCTGCTATTGGCTCTCCGGGTAAGGCTAAAAGGACGCGCTCCCCCCGCCCCGCGAAGTATCGATATACTGACGAAACTGGAGAGTCAAAAACATGGTCAGGTCAGGGGCGAATGCCGAAGCGGATCTCAAATCTGATTGCTGAAGGTGGAGAATTAAAAGATTTCGAAATCAGCTAAAAAAGAGCCGGGCATACCCGGCTCTTTTTACGGATAGCCCACAACCATCCTTAGAGGATCGTCGAGAAGCATCTGGTTCGTAACCGGCTTCAACAAGGTGTTTCATGAAGAGATTATGTTGCGCTATAAACTGGGTAAAGAAGGTATTAATGGTGACATTACGCAGTTGTAATGCAGCCAACACCACAGTTTTTCCTCTCATAGCATAATGCGGACGGGGTTAGTAGGCTGGAGGTCTTTAGTGAACGGCAAGCGGACGCCCTCGTAGATTAAACAGGCGTCCGATATCTTGAAGTGGACAGATTACCTAACCCGCTTTCCCGTTTCGTCAATGACCTTCTCGCCATCCTCTTTGGTAAACGCTCCTTTCTGACCTTCCGGAAGAATATCCAGCACTATTTCCGAAGGGCGGCAAAGACGAGTACCGAGCGGCGTAACGACTACCGGCCGATTAATCAGGATTGGATCTTGAAGCATGAAATCAATCAACTGCTCATCACTAAATTTCTCTTCATCAAGACCCAGGCGTTCATAAGGTTCAGCGTTTTTACGCAGCAAGGCGCGCACTGTAATCCCCATATCTGAAATAAGTTTAATAAGCTCATCACGGGTCGGGGGAGTATCGAGATAATAAATTATTGTCGGTTCGTTGCCGCTGTTGCGGATCATCTCCAGCGTGTTACGTGAGGTGCCACAGGCCGGGTTGTGATAGATGGTAATATTGCTCATATCAATATCTCGCTACAAGGTGACAGAGAGCCGCCACGCCAGCACAGCCAGAGTGACGAAAAGCACGGGCAGGGTCATGATTATGCCGGTGCGGAAGTAATATCCCCAGGTGATGGTCATGTTTTTCTGTGCCAGCACATGTAGCCACAGCAGGGTTGCCAGACTGCCAATCGGAGTGATTTTCGGGCCTAAATCGCAGCCAATCACGTTGGCATAAATCATTGCCTCTTTGACGACGCCTGTCGCCGTACTTCCGTCAATCGACAGCGCACCAATCAGCACCGTCGGCATGTTATTCATTACCGACGACAGGAACGCGGTCAGGAAGCCGGTGCCGAACGTTGCTGCCCATAACCCCTTTTCTGCCAGCAGGTTTAGCACGTCAGACAGAGACTCCGTGAGCCCTGCATTGCGCAGGCCATAGACCACCAGGTACATGCCCAGTGAAAAAATAACTATCTGCCATGGTGCATCGCGCAGGACTTTTCCTGTGTTGATGGCGTGACCTCTTTTCGCCACTATGAACAGTACTGCTGCGCCAGTAGCGGCTATCGCACTTATCGGGATCCCAAGAGGTTCCAGAACAAAGAAACCGACAAGCAGCAAAAACAGGACAATCCAGCCCGCCCTGAACGTTGCCGGATCCTTTACCACACTGGCAGGCGTCTTCAGCAGCGAAACGTCATACGTCACCGGAATATCCCTGCGGAAGAAGAGATGCAGCATGACCAGCGTGGCCGTAATCGCGGCCACATCTACGGGGATCATCACGGAGGCATACTGCGTAAAGCCCAGACCGAAAAAGTCCGCCGAGACGATATTCACCAGGTTAGAAACAATGAGCGGCAGGCTAGCCGTATCTGCAATAAATCCTGCGGCCATGACAAAGGCCAGTGTCGTGCCCTGACTGAATCCCAGTGCGAGCAGCATCGCAATTACGATCGGCGTCAGGATCAGTGCGGCTCCGTCATTGGCAAACAGTGTAGCAACAGCAGCCCCAAGCAAGACTATCCAGCTAAACAAAAGGCGGCCACGTCCGTTACCCCAGCGGGAGACGTGCAGTGCGGCCCATTCAAAGAAGCCGGACTCATCAAGCAGCAGGCTGATGATGATGACCGCAATAAATGCCGCTGTCGCGTTCCAGACGATATTCCAGACAACGGGAATATCAGCGATATGGATGACTCCAGTTACCAGCGCCAGCACAGCCCCGATACTCGCACTCCAGCCAATACTCAGGCCTCCGGGTTGCCAGATCACCAGTATCAACGTCAGTAAAAATATACTCCCCGCCAAAAGCATCTCAGACTCCGTTATATATGATTATGTGAATTTGTTTTCTTTTCTCAGCAGGAGATGCAGGCTGATTTATCTAGCCATTTACACAAATCCTCCCGCATACACTGCCAGGACGTCGTGATTGTCTCAGCTGCCCATGCCGGTATGTGGGGTGACAGACGATAGTGGATCCATTTGCCTTCACGACGGTCCAGAACCAGCCCGGCCTCACGAAGGATAGCCATATGTCGCGAGACTTTGGGTTGTGATTCGGAAATGGCTGCGCAGATATCACAAACGCACAGTTCTCCTGACTCCCGGAGAATCATGACGATGGCGAGCCGAGTTTCATCCGACAGGATTTTGAAAAGCTGAACAGGTTGTAGCATTTTTCACTCCGTTCCCTTTAGAATATATATATGATAAATCATATGTGTTAAATTTGAAATCATCTACTCTCTCCGGAGGAGAAAAATGGAACAATTTCCTGCCCTTAATATTGAATTCTTTGATCAACACATCGCTGAACGCCTGAACCTGCAAGCGCCACCACGGATTCTTATCCTGTATGGCTCAGTAAGAGAGCGCTCCTACAGCCGCTTTGCCGCGGAGGAAGCCGGTCGTCTTCTGACTGCAATGGGCGCGGAGGTGGAATTCTTTAACCCCTCTGGTTTACCCCTGCCTGATGATGCGCCAGACACGCACCCTAAGGTCACCGAACTACGCGGCCTGGTCAGATGGAGTGACGGGATGGTGTGGAGTTCCCCTGAGCGGCATGGGACGATGAGCGCGGTGATGAAGGCGCAAATAGACTGGATACCCTTAAGTGAAGGCGCGGTTCGTCCTTCGCAGGGCAAGACACTTGCAGTGATGCAGGTCTGCGGTGGTTCGCAGTCCTTTAATGCGGTGAACCAAATGCGCATTCTGGGCCGATGGATGCGGATGTTCACTATCCCCAACCAGTCCTCCATTGCTAAGGCATGGCAAGAGTTCGACGAAAACGGCCGAATGAAACCTTCGTCATGGTATGACCGTATCGTCGATGTAGCCGAGGAGCTGTTTAAAATCACGGTGCTGCTTAAGGGACAAACTGGTTATCTTGCAGATCGTTACAGCGAGAGAAAAGAGAGCTATCAGGAGCTTTCATCCCGTGTCAATCAGGACAAAATTTAACGTATATTTTTCGTGAATCCATACTGCATGAGATTAATAACATCCACTATGGCACAAAGGAGATATCCCATCCTGTGTCAGAATATGAAAAACTACCTTGAGGTGAACTAGTAACTCTGGTTATGACGTGGCGCTTGCGCGTCATGATGCAAAACTAATTTTGATGTTTAATGAAATCCTGGTTGCACCCAAGCTAAGCGCTTCATGCTAAATTTTAGGCGAAGGAATAACAGAAGTCCTGTCCATTGCGTGTTATAACTGAGGTTGAAAACCGGCACACTGGCGGTTGAGAGGCATCGCATGAAATTACAAATCACAAGAGCAATTGGCCTCAGTAAGCTCTCTCCACGTTGGGTTAAGGTTATCTGCTTACGGTTAATTAAAAATGATATTGAACGCTCTCTCAACGCTCTTCTGGTCAAAATTGATGAATCTGAACTATCTACGGAGCAACTTAAAGCGTTTAAGGAATGCGTTGAAAGAATTAACCTGGCACGAGGTAAGGGGATGCAGGCGTGAGCATTTTTAATTAAGCATTTTTCGATGCTGCATTGGTGATGATGGCTTTTATCCAAAAAATTTCGCAGGCGAATAGTAGTCTAAGCGTTTGATAAAAGGTAAGCCCAAACCGTATATGCGCGGCGCGTTTGCTGCGCAAGAAATGGTTACCAGGTCAAATCTGTTTTTCAGTGTGACGACTCAACTAGATATCACCACGCACAGTCCCTATCTCGTCTTCTTTCTCATCAAAGGGAGAAAAAACTTTTAGGCACCCAAATAGGCCCCTAAGAAAAGTTGAACTAGCAGTTATTCAAATTAATTCAATAAATTACACAACCAATTCAGACTCCGCCAGCCCACCAATCATGATTGGACAGTGCTAGGACAGCACTAGCAAAAACAGGAAGTTAGCAGTCTCGGCAGGACACCGACCAGACGGTGATGAGACAAAAAAGGATACGCAAAGGAGCCGCGGCTCTTTAGTTACACAGAAGCCCGCTAACGCGGGCTTTTTTATGGGATAAGACATATGAATCAACTGCAAGAAATCATTCAGATTCTTAGTTCTGGTGATGAAGGCACGACTAATGCTCTCATAAAAACGAAGATCCTGCTCTTCTCTATCGGGAAAAAGGAGCTTGCGGCATGGGTAAACCATGAAATTAATGGCTATCCTGATTCAGTTACCCTTCCCGATTATAGAATTGTTGGCGCAAGAATTCTTGCAGACCTGAACAATAGCGTTCGTCTTTACAGTGCTTATCCGTTACCTATTGGTTATCTAAGTGAAGATGACTATGACGACGCTACAACCAGTGAAGTCCGGATTTCTATCAGTCAAATTGAAGACTTGGTAACCAACGCCGGTGATAGCAAAACTCTTCAGCAGCCAATTCCTTTGGATTTAGCGTTGGTTAAATATTGCAAAGGTATCGATAAAGGCTATGAGTTAACACGCTGTTATAAAGAAATTGCACTACATAACTTCACTTCCATATTAACTCAGGTCAGATCACGTCTGCTTGATTTCATACTTGAGCTTTCTGATCAAGTTTCTGAAATTTCTGACGAAAAAAACATGACAGAAAAACTTAAAAATATCGATACGTCTTCATTGTTCAATAACTCAATCTTTGGCGACAATACCGTCATAAACTTCGGAAATGAAAACTCATTCTCCGTAAGTAACAACGTCGTAAAAAACGACATTGAGTCATTAAGAGAGTATCTCTCAACTCAGGGATTCTCTAAATCAGATGTTGACGATTTAGAAATTGCTATTGATGAAGATGGCCCAATAGCTAACAAACGTGGGGAATATGGTCAATCTGTTAGTAAATGGCTGGCCAATATTGCGAGTAAAGCTGCTAATGGGACTTTGGGAATAGGAATAGCTACTGCAACTCAGCTAGCAATCGCGGCTCTGAAAAAATACTACAACCTACCATAACTGACATGGGGTGTCGGGGGTCGGAGGTTCAAATCCTCTCGTGCCGACCAAAAACACATTGAAAACCAGCCTCTTATGGCTGGTTTTTTTATTGATATTTTTATACGGGGAAACATTGGGGAAAAACTGGGGAATAATTGCCCGTACTTTCTGTTCAATCGGACGAAAAAATCCCATCCTTTAAATCGTTTTACTCGCCTTGATCCTGTATATTTTTACAGAAAAATATAACCTCCTCTAAACAGATTAAGGAGACTGTTATGTTTGTTGAGTTGGTTTACGATAAGCGAAATGTCCAAGGCTTGGATGGAGCCAGAGAAATTATTCTGGCTGAGCTAACGAGGTGAGTTCATCTCATATTCCCTGATGCTGAAGTGAAGGTTAAACCTATGCAGGCTAACGGATTGAATAGTGATGCCAGCAAAAGCGACCGTGAAAAGTTGAACCGTATGCTGGAGGAAATGTTTGAAGAGTCTGATATGTGGCTTACAAATGAATGAATTAACCTAATGTCATCACAGCAACCCCGGACCCACTACCGGGTCAGATTTTCTCTTTACACTATTTTCGAAACTTTGCGTAGATCCTTCCAGTTTCGCAATGCATCGCTTTACCATCTCACTGACTTCCTTCATTATGACCCTGTTTCAAAATCATAAAGTTTCGGTGCGCACCTGTTTTTTCTCCCTGCCTTATACTTTCAGTTATAACTTTGACTGGAGGTTTCTATGTGTGGACGCTTTTCTCAAGCACAAACCCGTGAAGAGTATCTGGCTTATCTCGTCGACGAAGGCGATCGTGACATCGCATATGACCCAGAGCCGATTGGACGGTACAACGTCGCGCCCGGCACTAAGGTTCTGCTGCTGAGCGAACGCGACGAGAAACTGCATCTTGATCCTGTCCTGTGGTCTTACGCGCCCGGGTGGTGGGATAAAGCACCATTGATAAACGCACGCGTCGAGACGGCTGCCACCAGCAGGATGTTCAAGCCTCTCTGGCAGCATGGCCGGGCAATCTGCTTTGCTGATGGATGGTTCTAGTGGAAGAAGGAAGTCGACAAGAAGCAGCCATATTTCATTCACCGGGCAGACGGTCAGCCCATCTTTATGGCAGCGATCGGCAGCACACCATTTGAGCGTGGAGACGATGCTAAAGGTTTTCTCATCGTGACGTCTGCAGCTGATAAAGGTCTGGTCGATATTCACGATCGCCGGCCACTGGTTCTGTCACCGGAAGCGGCTCGCGAGTGGATGCGTGAGGATATAGGCGGGAAAGAAGCTGAAGAGATAGCTGTCGTCGGCGCAGTGCCTGCCGACAAGTTTATATGGCACGCCAGTGTCACGTGCCATTGGTAATCCAAAAAATCAAAGTCAAAATTTGATAGGTCCTATCAATCATGATTCTAATTAGACTTTTCTTTATCTTTTTCTTCTTTTTTGTTTACTGCATTTATCAAATCAGAAATGCTAGAAATTGTGTCTTTAGCAAAAGATGCCTCTTTACTTTCAATAACCGACACGTCGGGCCATATCAAATCCTTACTTAATAACGCTATTGTTTTTTCATAAGAATTTCTAATATCACTTGCATTATCACCTTCCTTTGATTCAATTGAATAGACTATCAAAAACCTATCAAAGAAAGATTTTATTTTAAGCAAATAGACTGAATTATCAGTGAAGTTTTTGTATTGCTTTAAAAACCAAGCACTTAAAAACTCTATAAATAGAAATAAGAAAGAGCAAGATAATATCCCATACAAGTACTCTTTCCTAAATCCATAGTGTACAAACATAGCCTGCCAAATCAATATAGATAGCAAGTAATAACCAATACCGAACTTGGTGTACGATACACCTCGCTGAAGTAACAATGAAGCTTTTTCATCTGCGGCATTCGCTTTTTGCTCTAATGTTGTAATTGTTTGCTTTAAGATGCTCTCTACATTATCACGTTTTTCTTGCGTTCTGTTTTTGGCCCCTTTCAGTTTCACGGCTAATTCTGTAGTTATTTTTTTCAAATCAGCATATGATTTACCGTCAATTTTGCCATCGCTTGTAAATTCCGTATATTTATAATCAACATCCACGAAATCTTTTTTCTTGGAATTATTTGAAAGCGAAACGGTCCTTCTCAGTAAATAATAAGCGCCAAGAACCATCATTAATGCACCAAGCATTGATGGCCAATAATAACCGAAAAGAAATGAAAGTGAAACCCCTGCAATATTCGCATAAATAAAACCAGCGCCGCTATAAATCACTAATGTTGAAATGAAATACGCATCAAGTTTTTTTTTGCGTTTTGCTTGTGCTATTGACTCATCCAACTTTTCAACTTTAGATATATTTTCGTTTTTTAATTCATCACAACTTGAGCCCCCAATATCCTTCAACTCTTTATTCAAATCCGAAACTCCAGGCATCGAATTACTTTCATCCTTTAATGATTCACTCATTTTTTTCCCGATAATATAAGATAGAAGATTTTTAAATTATACCCGAACAAAAAGAAAAAATTAACGGATTTGTACCTTTAAAACATCTGATATCCGTGTGGTGTATCGCGGTGACAGCATCTCACGCTTCATCTGCCATTGCTGCTGAATGCCCTGCCCTGCGAAATACAGTGTCCCTCTGCCGTCCCTGGCATTGAGTTGATCCAGAACCTCCATCAGTTTATCACTACCAGCCCGCGGCGCGGTCTCATCGAACAGGTTGAGCTGGGCCACCCCCTGGCTGAAAAAATCCCCAAGCATGATTCCTGCCTTCTGGTACCGGTGGCCATCCTTCCAGATTTTGTCCAGGCACTTTACAGCTGCGTTAATGATGTCTCGGGAATCTTGTGTTGGGGTGAGAAGCTTCATTGACGCGCTATTACCGTAATACGGCTCGTTAAGCGCAAAGGGAGAGGTTTTCACGAATGCAGAAATAAAGCGGCAATACTGATGCTCACCACGAAGCTTTTCGGCGCCACGTGCCGCATAGCTGCAAATAGCCTGGCACATCTGTTCGTACTCGGTGACGCGTTCGCCAAATGACCGACTGCAGACAATTTCCTGCTTTGCCGGCGCAAACTCTTCCAGATCAAGACAAGGCTCGCCGCGCAACTCCCGGACCGTTCGCTCGAGTACTACGTTAAAGTGTTTACGGATAATCCACGTGCTCTGCTCCGAAAGGTCGAGGGCTGTTTTAATGCCCATTGCGTTGAGCTTTTTGCTAATGCGCCTGCCGACGCCCCATACATCCTCCACAGGCACAATAGCCAACAACCGACGCTGGCGATCGATATTGGACAAATCAACAACTCCGCCAGTCTGGCGCTGCCACTTCTTCGCTGCGTGATTAGCCAGCTTAGCGAGCGTTTTTGTCTGAGCGATGCCAACCCCTACTGTTAGGTGCGTCCGCTTCAGAACTGTATCGCGTATCTCTTTGCCGAACTCGGTAAGGTCACGACAGTTACGAACGCCCGTCAGGTCGCAAAAAGCTTCGTCGATGCTGTAAATTTCGACACGAGGACTCATTTCCTCAAGCGTCGTCATTACCCGATTCGACATATCTGCGTACAGCTCGTAGTTAATGCTGAAGCAAACAACACCAGCGCGCCGGAATAGCTCTTTTTGTTTGAAGAAAGGCTCTCCCATGGTAATTCCAGCCACTTTGGCCTCGGCGCTGCGCGCGATGACGCAGCCGTCATTATTCGAAAGAACAACCACTGGCCGGCCTCTCAAATCGGGCCGAAACACCGTCTCACATGATGCATAGAACGAATTCACATCACAGAGCGCAAACATATTCAGCTCGCCGATTTCACGATGAAAGTCACGACGCCGAAAACGTCCAGCGTATCTTCGCTGCCTACAATGATAGGGCTAGGCGCTGTTCATTGGGATGAGTTGGGCTGTCGGGCGTAGCTGCAGGCGTTTAACAGTAAATTCCCCCTCCACCGCGGCGATGACAATGTCACCGTGCTCAGCTGTGCGCGAGCTGTCCACCACCAGCAGATCACCATCGCTGATCCCGGCTTCGATCATTGAATCACCTGCGGCTTTGACGAAATAGGTGGAGCTCGGATGAGCGACAAGTAACTCATTGAGATCGATACGCTGTTCAACGTAATCAACTGCGGGGCTTGGGAAACCACACTGAACTAAGTCACTGAAAAGCGGGAGAGCGATAATTTCTCGCAGTTCTGTTGGCCTGATGAATTCCATTGCACACACCTCAAATGCTGTTTTTATATACAGTTGTTTTATTTGTCAGTGTCCTCAAGATACAGGCCCTATCGTCACTGCTTAAAGCTTCGCCGTTTCGTTTCTAAGTTTCTCTCTCGTTTCGAATTATCTCTTTTGTAAATTTTTCGATAATGGCAGAGTGTAAGCAGACCTGGGTGAGACAAAGCCAGTTGAGTACCTGCACGGGCTGCGGCTGAAAGCTAAGACTTCATGATTCCGCTATTTTTAGCTTAAGCTCCTGAAGCTCTTTCTGTGTTGTCTCCAGCTGTTTAATGACGTAGTTCAATGCCAGCACGGTATCAAGCATGATGACGTTGTTATCCAGTGCCAACGTATCATCAGCATCAACCCTGTTTCCTTCGCTATCAAACTTTGGCGCAGCAGGGACCAGCTTTACGTACTCCCTATCAATCTTCATGACGTCCTGAGCGATTACACCTCGGCGAACTCTCTCACGAGGGTCATCGTTGTAGACGTAAGTTGCTGGCAGGAATTTCCTGATATTCTCGTATGACTGATAACCATCATCATATTTAATATCGTGCTTCAGCGTAATGTCACAGTTAGGCTGCTTCTGGAAAATATAGTTACCGGAAAGATTTCCACCAGCGTTGGCGTATATATCACCGTTTGCTGTCGTGAATTGAAATATGCGTTGCCCGGCAGAACCACCATCCCCGAGTGTTGTTATTGCTACATCCGCCCACGAACTAGGCCCGGTAGCTATAGAACCAAGCCCTACTGTTGAAGAATATCCACCACTGCATTGACTATGCCATCGGGCAAAAGGAATAACCCCTGCATCATTATTAACGGATACGTTACCTCGGAAAAAAGAGATATTTCTTTGCCATGTGTTAATGTCTGACCATGAGCCACCATAACCAGCCCCATCAGCTCCACACGAAGATGATTTGAATCTCTCATCGGGGTAAAATAAAAATGAACCCGCCGTACCAGTTCCGCTATTAACATTTTACTGCGCTCTGTCTAAATTAGTCCCACTCCCCGAACGCCGCCAGGAGACCAGTTCCCGTTATACCAAGCCCCTCCCACAGCGTTTACATAACTTCCTACAGTCCCATCCCCTGTGATGTTGTATAGCTTAACAGCCTTATCACCACCTTCCTGCGTGGATACTCCCATACTATTGCCCTGAGTTACCATCAGACTGCCGGTAACATTTCCCCCTGTTTTTTTATCGACAGTATTCAACCGCGAATCATCCCCGGCCGCCACGGTTCCGGCAGCCGTTCCGACGTTCCTTGTGGCGCTCTTTCCCAAGACGAGGTTTGTGCGACTGCCTTCTGCCGTTGTTGCCCCGGTACCGCCCTGGTCAATCGGGAGAGCACCATTGGTACCTTTCTGAGCCAGTTTGCCGATGCTTGGGATAGTTACGGAGGTGCCGTTGATCGTAACGGTAATGTTCTGGTTGGCTGAGGTTGTGGCGAACGTCTCCCACGCGCCAATGTTCTCGTCATACTCTTTGATGAGCTGCGACATCGCCTGTGCCAGCCCGTCAACAGAGATATTGTCGGACACCAGGATTCCATACTTCTGACCACTCAGTGCCGGAGCGGCGGCAGGTGTAACCGTCATGGAGGTGGAGCTGTCCACGCTTGAAATCTGGAAAATTTGAACCGGGCTCGACATGAGGATAATCGTCTGGCCAGCGCGAACCTGGCTGGCCACAGCAGTCCAGTTTGTGCCGGTGCCGGTTGCGGTATTCCCGTTAATGGCGATGGTACCGATGTTATATAGCATTTGGCGCTCCATGAACTAATTGATCGTTAGGGACGATCAATAAATGAATATTGATTCGCACAAACGATCTGATTGATGGTGTTTTACAAATTAACCCCGTATCTCTGGTCACCGCTTCACAATACCGGAGCAAAGAGATTGAGACAGAAAATGATTACATTGTTGACCCACTAACCCCTGCTGAAGTAAATGCCCTTTTAACATCAGCTGGCAATAAGCAGTGGGAAAACTTATTCAGATTTGCGATTCATACGGGAATGCGTAGCTCTGAACTATGCGCACTTAGATGGAAGGATATCGATTTTATCCATAAAACTGCTCACGTTCAAAGCGCCAGTGTAGCTGGTATAACCAAGGGAACGAAAACCAAGGCTGGTACTAGAAAGGTCGAATTATCGAACGAAGCGATGCTTGCCTTGTCGAGCCAAAAGCCATTCTCGTATATGAAGGAGGCGACAGTGTTTGTAGATCCCAAAACGGGAAAAGCCTGGGCAAGTGCAGATGCTATAAGGAAGAAAGCATGGGTTCCTACTCTACGTAAAGCAGGAATCAGATATCGTAACCCATACCAGACACGACACACCTTCGCCACACGGCACATAAGTCAAGGCGCAAACCTATTCTGGCTAGCTACACAGATGGGGCACAAAGGTCCGGAAATGTTATTTCGACATTATGGTTCATATCTAAAAGAATATGATGGGAATACCTCGGCCAACTTAAGAGTAGGATTAATGTAAGATTAGACTAATGGCCTTTACAGGCCATTAGTCATATCAATACATTTTGCACTGTGTAATTCTCAACCCCATAATGTGATGCCAACACCGCAAGAAATTCACTTTGCGAAGATAAAACTTTTTCTAACATATTTCTTTTAACCAAAGAAACAAATAGAGCTGCAGTTCTTGCTTGACAATTAATAGATTTAGCTGGGTTAAATTCAATATCAGTGAAACCATCGAAATTTAAAAGATTCATAGCCAGATCTTTATTTTGATTGAGCGCACTCAAATACAGCCAATCATAAAAAGCTGTTCTAGGGATAAGTGGCCATATTGTATTGTAAAAATTAAAACTTACTAATCCTCCTGACTCCTTAAGTCTTATATCTTTTTTAGCTTCAATCGAAGTTTTATCTAATATATCAACAAAAGGCCCACCATTTTCAAAAACTTTACTTGCCTGAAATGCTGACTCAACAGAAAATTCTTTACCTAATTTTTTGGTTTTGATTCTGAGATTAAATGCACTAAGCTGCACTCCTCTTATATCTTCGGATTTACTCGATATTTCTAATAGAGAGTACAGTCCCAGACCACTAGCAGCTGAATGTAATGCCCTGATCGATTTTTGCTTTTGCGACTTAGACATCCCTGGGGACCAAGGAAAATCTACGTCTTTCGTAATTGACAAGACTTGTCCAGTGCTTGTAGGTATGAAAACAGGTCTAACGGCCATAACTTATCCTAAACAATAATGTCTCTGGGAGAAGAGCGTCTTACCATTAAGATTAGCATAGTAGCGTTGATTTGTCTGTGGATATTCCTCTTTAAATGGTTTATATGAATCTTTGTTAGGATGTATATATTTCACTATATATGATGGATCAATTTTTTCAAATACTAACACTTCAGCTTGAACATCTGTTGTATATTGATCCGTAAGATAATCTTCTCTCGTAGTCCCATATACTTCATTTGCAAATAAAGCGCTAAATGCTTCGGCTCCTTTCATTAACTCAAGATCATTGAGACGAACATTATTTGAAGCTGCATTCGTAGGATAAAATGCACAATCCTTATCCCAAAGAACTGAAGGGTCAATTTCCAATATAACCCAGTTCCCAGGCTTTAACATCCTACATTTATAGAACATTTTTGCATTAGGGAAACTTACTGACAAACATATCGCATCAAGATGCCCATCAATTCTTTCAGAATCATTGAAACTGTAGTCATCCCCTTCGGCATCAAGGTCTGAACGCGATAAAAGCCCACTCTCTATAATGGAGGCTAGATTATCAGTGTGTGTAAAATGAAATAACTTAGTAATATTCCGTTGTTGAACTATTTCCTGAATGGTCATTATAAACATCCATTTTAATTTAAAATTTAATATTACACGAATAACACAGATTTAAAGAATCCACAAAGGATACGTATGTGATCTACATCAAATAAAAATCAAATATTACAATCAGTTATATCAATACTGACGCGGGTTCAACTCCCGCCAGCTCCACCAAAATTCTCCATCGGTGATTACCAGAGTCATCCGATGAAGTCCTAAGAGCCCGCACGGCGCAAGCCCTGCGGGCTTTTTTGTGCCCTCAATTTGTCCCGCGAAGTCTGAAGGCAACTCATTAAATCCGAACCTCTATCCTGGAGTGTTCCCGCCGTGCGTCTACATAAAATCGTTCAGTTTATTATTGATGCTGAAGCGCTACACCTCCTCAGGCTAGCGAATGTAGCAACCGGCAGCCTGTTTCATTTCCTTTTTCACGTCAATAATCTCGCACAGCGTTTGCAGGCTCCAGCGGCCGTAGTCGTCACTCACAAAAATAACCTACCAGCCTATTATCAGCCCTAAAAAGGGCGGATATTGCCGCAGTTCATTTTACCTTCCTATTAAAAAAGCCAGCGACCAGCATTTGCCGAATCGATAAGCATGCTTACTGTTAACGGTTCGGGTGCATGATGATCTGTTCTAAGATAGCGAGGCAATATGGCATTTGGCAGGAAGCGAATCCCCTCATTTGGAAAATATCGATTAAAGACAAAGCCAGACATATCCACATCCAGACTTTCTGAATACTCCTCAAGAAAATCCGTCATATCTTCCGGGAGTACACTTTGTTTACCTGTACTTACAGAAGTATCGTCAGACATTTCCCAGAAGTGTTTTTTAATGAGTTCTCTGACGAGTGCTGCTTTGTCAGTCATTACCTTTCTCCTGGTCCAAGAATAAGCTGATAACGGTGGATAACGTTATGGGTGATCATGGCAAGGTTATAGGCCGTCAGTACGGCACCAACCCAAGGGAGCCATCTCCCGATGTATGCTCCTATACTGGTTGTGTATGCCCATTCGCCACGCAAAAGTTTTGCCCAGGTAATGGTTCTACGGCCCTGCTTAAAACGCTGTCGAATAAGCGTACGAAGCCCAAGAGAAAGCGGGCTTGTCCCCCTGGTTGCAGCACCAGCCCCCAGTTTCCCGCTGACAGGGATTACCGGCAAGCTGACTAACATGGAAGCAATTGCCAACAAATCAATCACATCACTAAACTGCTTTTTAAATTCATCCAGAATAAGCCAGTAAAGTAGCTCCTCTTTATCGACGCTCATTCCATCAAATGAAGTATGTTCCGTTTAACTGTTCGGTCGTATCCATAACCTTTCCCTGTTTAAGCTGGTGAACTAGATCCTAATACTGGCCTTTGGTATCGTCCAAAACATACTCCACAACGTTATCCTAAAGTTGAGTTTAGGAGATGTGAGTCATATTCCCGACCTGAGCAACGTTGCTTTTTTGGCTTCAATGGATTTCAGAAATTGCCCGGCAGCCTTATCATTCAATGAGGGGCTCCTACGCAAGTGGTGCTTCGGGCGCGGTTTGCAGTGGCTATTAGTGGCTTCGTCGGCGGCGCTCTTGCCGCATGGGAAATGGGACGTTTGTGGAATTGATTATGAAACAAATTAATTCAATATCATTGGTTAAAGTTCGCGAAGCTACCGATGTATCCCAGTATCAATCTGATGTTGTGCTCAATGGTAAAAGCACAGGCATTATTGTACCGGGACAAGTGCTTGAAGCCGCGGTCCAGGTTAATGAACCGCGTTACATCCTGTTTCTGACGGATGACATTATTTTCGAGGAATCCCTGACGATTGCCCTTATTGACATTCATGAAGGGCTTAAAGAAATTGTTCGTTTGGGAAATGAGTACTCGACAGGGAGTTTTGCGGATCTCCAGGTCACTGACGATAGCGTGGGCTTCAGGTTTATTGGGGATTATATCTGGACACTGAAAGTATCAGATTCACCTCGTCTGCGGCTTCCTTTTGCTTCCGATCCAAAAGGGGTTAAACGGGAGTCAGGTCTGAAAAAGTACATAACGATATCTGCCGCACCGGCGTCGGAAAACGTAAGCTGAAGTCACTATTTATCAGAATGAAAAGGCTTTCCGCTGAGCTAGATTAATGCTCCTGAGAAGTATCCAAACTCCGCGTCTGATAAAGTCCTGAAAGCCCGCTCAGTGCAAGCTCTGCGGGCTTTTTTGTACCCTCAAAATGTCCCACCATTAAACATTCTTCCTCTCATGCTCAATGAGCCATTCTTTTCGAGAAATCCCCCCTCCGTAACCCGTCATCGTGCCATCTTTTCCAATTATCCTGTGGCAGGGGATCACAATCGCAATTCGGTTTGCACCATTAGCAGCAGCGACGGCGCGCACAGCATTTGGCTTATTCAACCGTAGCGAAATGGCCTGATAGTGTGAAGTCTGTCCATAGGGAACGGCACGCAGCTCGTGCCAGACGGATTGTTGAAAATCACTGCCCGGAGCATCTATAGAGAGATCGAACTGTCGGCGGGTTCCGGCAAAATACTCGCTGATTTCTTTTACCGTCTGCCGGGTATGGCTGTTTTCTCCGGTGACTATTTTGGCGTTAAATAAACGCTGAATATCGCGAAATTCTGTTTCTAACATCCGGCGATCGGTAAACTCCAGCAGGCAGACTCCCCGCTCTGTTGCGCAGACAAACATCGGCCCAAGCGTGGTGGTAAACCGGTGAATGACAATCACCTGGGTTGTCTGAGTCGGCGCTGCGCCAGTAAGCCGCTTGTAGGTATAACCAAACCCGCTCAGGGATTCATAGCCATTGTCCAGCGCAACGTCAGTCGCCGCTCGTCCGCTTTTCAGCTCCTGCAGGGCAACGTTCACCCGCTGCATTCGCTGGAAGGCCTGAAAAGTGATGCCGTGATGTTGCAGAAACCAGCGTCTTACCCGCTCCGGACCGATCCCATGCTGACGAAGCTCCGCGTCCGTTACGCGGGATTTAATATCGCGCCTGACAAGCGCAAGCGCCTGTTCAACAAATAATGGCGCGCTGTGCGCATTTTCAGCAGGCCTGCAGACCTTACAGGGACGAAAGCCGGCCGCAAGGGCAGATTTGGCATCTTTATAAAATTCGACATTTTCACGTTTAGGCTTTCGTGCCCGGCATACTGAAATACAGAATACGCCCGTGGTTTTGACGCCAACAAAAAACACGCCAGTATATTCTGAAGCACGTTCAAGTAATGCCTGATACCAGATATCACACAAATTCTTATCGGTTATTTTCATCACCAAAAAGTCCTTCAAACGTCTGACGAGATCGGATCGCATGCATAACATCAGTCAGCGTTGACTGAATAGCTGAATGAACAAAATTGCCCATTGAAATACGGCTTACCCCGGCCCGTTTCAGCCTGTTGAACGACGGAAGTTCGGGCATACACATGACATTCAGAGGCAGATCCGTTGCCTCTGCAATGAGGCTGATGTCTTTCTCTGACGTCAGGCAGGGAACAAAAAGGCCGTCAGCACCTGCAGCTTTATAGCGCTGACCCCGTAATATTGTCTCCTGCAACGCGTCTTCATGCCCGAGCAGGTAAGTATCAGTCCGGATGTTCAGAAACAGGCTATGATTTTCGCTTCTCAGCACATCGCATACTGTTTTCAGGGTACAGGAAAAATCAAGGGCATCCTCAAGCTGACGCACCCCGTCTATGACTCTGCTGTCTTCAAGGTTAACGCCTGCTACGCCTGTCTGAGCAAGGTGCCTGAGATTGGCTGTTATCTCTTCGGCTGAATCACCATACCCAGCTTCCATGTCAACGCTCAATGGCAGGTTGCTGGCAGCCCGGATGCGGGTGACCATATAAAATAGCTCATCAAACGGCATTCCCTGCCCGTCTTCATATCCCAGTGTGGACGCGATTGCTGCGCTGGACGTACCCAGTGCCTGATAACCTGCCTCTTGCGCTGCGACAGCACTGGCGGCATCCCAGACGTTGGCGATAAGAAGGGGTTCATGCTGGTTGTGGAGGTCTGCAAAGTTCATATCCATATCCTCTCGATAGATTGAAAATGAATCTAAGCATTCCGTAAAACCGTCACAACCGAAATTCAGACGACCATTTTTCAGCAAACGTCGTCTGAACTCGGGGCGAACCAGACCAAAACCTTTCAGGTTTGGGTTTCGGCTTTCAGCATGGCAAGAATCGCCCAGCGTGCCGCATCGTCTGCGATATTTTCCGGCAACGCATCAGCCCGCAGATTGATATACGCGTCAACAGCCTTACTGATGGCCATGCTAACGGAGTCACGATCGTGCGTTGCCAGCGTGGAAGTCAGCAGGCCATCAGGATCAATGCAATGGAATTCAATGCGGCGAACACCACGTTGCGGAAGGTTTGCACGACGGAACAGCATAGGTCCCAGCACTTGCTCCCGGAAGAATGACAGCATGCCAATCGCTTCAAAAAGTTCGCCCCTTCCCAGCTTCACCACCGCATAATGAAGCCAGATCCAGGCTCGGGACTCAAACCACTCCGGCGTCATATCAGGCCAGCGAGGTTTAAATTTAGCCAGTTGTCGTTCCAGAGCCAGGTTATCACGGGTAAACAGCACTGCTGGCTCTTCAACGCGTTGAGTGAGCATGTCCAGGGTGACAAATTTCAGATCGACGTGAAGGAGTTCGGGGCCATACAGGCAGATAAGCAGACGCGGCTCTCCGACATGTTCTCCGTTGAAAGCATGGAGCAGATGGCCCAGCGTTCCGGCGAGCACAATACGCTGCGCCATGATGTCGTCATAGTAGAGAGGATCTACCACAACGACAAAATCGAGATCGGAGTATTTATCGAACCCGCCATGAACAAGCGAGCCGCCAGCGAGAAGAGAGTGAATCCGCGAGTCAGACTGAAACTTAAGCTTGAGTTGCTCTGCAAAACTTCTGTGTAAATCGGGTAACGTACTTAGCATACTTTTTCCTGTTCACAAAAAAGACAAAGCATTACAGAATATCGCGCAGGGTATAGGCAGGCCAGATATTTTTAATCTTCGATCGCTCCGCCACAATCATCACGTCCAGCCCTCACAGAGCGCATTCACCGTCTCGCCTGGGAATGTACTCTCTCCCTTTGACAAACATCAACGACACCGCCCCTCCCCCTATGCAGAATAAAAAAACACCACACAGCGCTACGGATTAGCCGCCCAACCCGGAAGGAACCCAAATATGTACAAACCCATAACCGTCATAATCTTCATTCTCCTGACCCTTGCCGCCCTCGCTGAAATAGGCTTTTTATCCTTTGGATAATCCTCAGGCGAAATTCTCCTCATCAGGGCACATTGATCTCATTACAGTTTTTTCCTAAAGCCATCCCGCTTCGCCTGTGCCATGCTGAACCACGCTCATAACCGATAACGTTAAATGAGGATATTATGAAAAAAACAATTATCGCATTATCTGCCGTTCTGCTGGCTTCCCCAGTATTTGCTGCGACCACACATGCAACTGACGATACCGTCGCGGCGGCGAACGCAAACGCCAACGAGGCAAAGCAAAAACTGCATGAAGAGCAGAACAAAGGTGAAGAGCTGAAGCTGAAACAGAAGCACGCTGCGGAAGGTAAAAGCGAAAGCTTTGGCAGCAAGGTCAGCGAAGATTCCCAGAAAGCCTGGCATAAAACCAAGCAAGGCACCGAGAAAGGGTGGGATGCCACCAAAGAAGGCGCAGAGAAAGGCTGGAACAAAACCAAAGAAGGTGCCAGCGAGCTGGAAAAGAAAGTCACTGAGTAATCCCTTCGAAAGGCCGCGCACGCGGCCTTTTTTATTCCCCACCGCTTTGCTTCCTGCCGTCTACACTTCTCACCAGGCTCATGCGATGCGGCTCCGCCTTCGCGCTCGCGATTAAAAGATGTCAAATCCTGACGCAGAAAAGCCGAATAGATCCAGGGGGTGACGCGTTTACTCCCTGCCCCCCTAAAAGAGATCCTGAAATGCTACGACGCCTGGTGATACTGCTGATTTTGGTTTGTCCGTGGGCGCTGGCCGCCCCGAAAAGCTACCTTATCGACACCGATAACACCGCCATTCGGCTATCGTGGCATGCCTTCGGCGGCATCCTTTCCTGGGCGACGTTCAGCGGCGTGACGGGGGCCGTGACGCTCAATCCGAATAACGACGTTGACGACCACATCCACGTCACCATTCCCGTGGCAACCCTGGTGGCCTCAAACAAGCTGCTCACCTGGCAGCTGAAAAGCGACATGTTTTTTGATTCTGAGCGCTACCCGACTATCGAGTTCATCAGCTCTCGCGTAGTCGACGTGGGTGCCGGGCGGTTCAGGGTGTTCGGCACGCTCACCGTACGCAACATTGCCCGCCCAGTGATCCTGGAGGCCGTCGTGAAAGACCCGCACGCGCAGGCTCTGACGCTTGATGCCACCACGGCGATATCACGCGCGTCCTATGGGATGGATAAGTTTGCCCTGGTCGTGGACGATCGTATTGCCATCGCCATTGCGATTCAGGCTCACGGCGTACCCTCATCCTGAGATCAGGCGCTGTAGCTGCTCCGCGCTTCCCCTCAGGTGAGGCTGCGGGTTGCGGCCAATCAGTACAAACTGATATCCCGCATCCTGCCACCACGCCAGGTTCATGCCGTGCCGCTGCTCCTGGCGCAGAGAGGCCGTCGTCTTCTCATCAACCGGGGAGATACAGAGCGCCAGCGGGCCGTAGTCGGCGCCGATCCACGCGATTTGCGCGATCGAGGTGGTTTCATAGCGCAGCATGCGCACCATTTTTAGCTCTGCCCCCTGCAGGACAAGCTGCGACATGTTCAGCTTCACGCCGATGTCCTGCGCTGCCCTTTCCAGCCCGCGCTGCAGGACAGGCGCCGCGCTGTCCATATCCAGCAGCGTCTCGACGCTGTAAAGGGACATATATTGCGCTTCGAGGTCGCGAATATGGGCGTTCTCATCGTCAGGGGCTGAAGCGGGCCGCAGCAGATATCCCAGCCCGGAACCGACCAGCAAAAAGCTGACCGAGGCCGCAATCAGCGACCGCCTGCTCACGCCAGCCGGCGTGGAGGCCTGTGGATCGGGAAGCGCCGCCAGACGCGCCTG
Source organism: Enterobacter genomosp. O (assembly GCF_001022965.1). GTDB lineage: Bacteria > Pseudomonadota > Gammaproteobacteria > Enterobacterales > Enterobacteriaceae > Enterobacter > Enterobacter cloacae_L. The sequence continues at coordinate 1,007,628 of NZ_LECZ01000026.1, read as the reverse complement.
CATCGCTCCGAGGGGAGCGTCATCCAGCAGGGAGGCAAACGCCCCGGCGTAATCCAGGCTGCTTTTCATCAGCTCGTCGGTTCGCCCGGCGAGGCGTTCGTCACGTTTCAACTGTTCTTCAAACTGCTGCGCGTCGGCGCGGCACATCTCGCCATCTATCCATGCAACGATAGCATCGTCGTTATAGGGCGGTGTAAAACGGTGCGAGTTCAAGAGCGTTTCTCCTTTACCGGAGGCAGTGCGTCGACGGACCTGGCAAGCGTTGCCCGCGCCGTCGCCAGTCGGCTCATCACGGTACCAATGGGCACCGCCAGGGTCTCCGCCGCCTCCTGGTAGGTAAAGCCTTCGACGTAAACCAAAAATACCGCGTTGCGCTGGGCTTCAGGGAGTGCGCCGACGCGCTGCATCACCTTCAGGTAATGCAGACGCGTTTCATCCTGTTCACGGGTGTCAGGGGCCAGAAGCTCGTCGCTTGCCACAAACCCCTGCCCCTGACGCACGTGCCGTGCCCGAAGCTCAGAGATCCAGATGGAGTGCAGGATCGCGAACAGCCACCTGTCGATGCGCGTGCCCGGCGTATACTGGCCGCTTCTTTCAAGCGCACGGACGCAGGTGGACTGAACCAGCTCTTCGGCGATATCCCTGTTTCGCGACAGCACCAGCCCATAGCGCCAGAGACGCGGCAGGTGTTCGGCTAACAGTTGGCGAACCTCACGGGTAGCGATGTGTTTTCCCTCCACGAGAAAATCAGGATTCCGGATGTCCGTTGATGGCGGCCTGAAGGTCACGGTACTCCTCGCAGGACTGGCCACAAATACCGGCAATCACCTTCAGCTGTTCTTTCGCGAGATCGGGCCGTCCTTTCACCATCCACGCTTCACCGAGATATTCCCGGGCTTTGGCATAATCCGGGGCGATAGCCAGCGCGCGCTGGTAGTAACCAATGCCTTCGTCCGTGCGGCCAAGCTTGCGGGTGGCGAACCCGCGATAGTTCCACGCTTCAGCCGTATTGCCATTTTTCAGCGAATCAAGCAGGTTCAGCGCCGCCTGGTACTCCCCTTTCTTCGCGAGATGGTACGCATAGTTGGTTTTGTCCTGGTCGCTGAGGCTGCTGCTCTTGTCCGGCACGCATTTCTGGGTTGCGCTGTCATACACCTGTCCGGAAGGACAGTCGGGCGTTTTGCTCTCGGTACTATTATCGCCCATGGCCAGCGCCAGCGGAGACAGCAGGGAAAAAATCAGCACCGAGATCAAACGAAGCGAGGTCGTGTTCATATAAAGCTCCAGGGTAAAAGGAAGTGACGTCAGTAAACGCCCGACTGATGATTTTTATTCGTTCTTCGGTGAAGTTTTTGCCAGGCCAAAATCATGCTTATGTCGTAACCGCATTGAAAATAAAACAGGTTATTTTATCCTTGCCCTCCGGCGTTGTTTTTTCCGCACATTAGCAGAGTTTTAATTCTGCATAAGAATATATTTTCATTTAACAAATGACATAATATATCTTACATCAAAAACGTTACCCTAACTTAAATGCGTATTAAGCAGGCATAAACAATAGCCTTTTAATTTATATTCCAAGAGGTCCCTACCAATTATCACACCACAACAACAGCATTAATTACCAGCACCAACACATAAAATAAAATCATTATAAAACAACAAGATAAAAAATAAAATTATAAAGACCATCAATACATCAATGTCCACTTCATTGTTTACCTCTCTATTTACGAAAGCTTAAGTTGCACAACTACAGTTTTCTGTCTATATCATTTTTATATCCTCAAAAACAATTCCTCTATTAATTACAGGGTTTTATAAGGCAAAAAACACGAATAAAAACTGTTCTCTTTGATACGTAATTAGATTCGCTCTGATGTTGCCACTCTAAATCCTGGCGGGCATCGTGCGCGCTAAAAATAACGGTCAGTGCTGCGTTATAACAGCAACTGCGCCGGGGGCGCCCTTTACCTTCAGCAGAGATGGCTCGTCTTGCTCGCCGTTCACGACACTTCTGCTGGAGTAATACTTAAATGAGCCAAATCTCTGTTATATCGAAACTTACTGGCGTGGAAACGACCACGGAAGGCACCCAGGTTACGCTGAGCCATTCCTCTATCGTTGAGCTTCATATCGAGCGGGCCAGTGTCGCCGATTTCGCCCGCAGCGGTAACGATCTGGTGATCACACTCCACTCCGGCGAGGTGATTACCCTTAAAAACTTCTACGTCACTGATGCTCAGGGGGCGAGCCAGCTGGTTCTGCAGGACAGCGAAGGCGCATTATGGTGGATTGAAGATCCTACCGGGGCCGCCACCTACGAATCTATCGCCTCAACGGACGTGCTGCTTGCCTCGTCCGGGAGTGATGCCGGTGGCGCCGCCATCTGGCCGTGGGCACTGGGCGGCATTGTCGCCGCGGGCGGCATCGCGGCGGCGGCAAGTGGTGGTGGCGGCGGCGGTGGTGATGACGATAATGACAACGGCACGAACCCCGGCACGCCGACAAACCCTTCCGATCCGGATACGACACCGCCGAATGCCCCAACCGGTCTTCAGTTCTCTGCGGATGGTAAAACCGTCTCAGGTACCGCGGAACCGGGCAGTACCATCACGCTGAAAGACGCCGACGGCCATGTGATTGGCACGGGTAAAACCGGCAGCGACGGTAAATTCACCATCGACCTGGGGACGCCGCTGACCAACGGCGAGCAGATTACCGCCACCGCTACCGATCCATCGGGGAATACCAGCCCGGGCACAACGGTGACCGCCCCGGACACCACCGCGCCGGATGCTCCGGATATCCTGATAGTCAATGACGATGTCGGCGACAAGGCAGGCCCGCTGGAAAACGGCCAGCGTACTGACGACGCCCGCCCGACCTTAAGCGGTATCGGCGAGCCCGGCAGCACCATCACCCTTTACGATAACGGCCAGAAGATTGGCACCGCGCAGGTGGATGCGAAAGGTAGCTGGAGCTTTACCCCGACTACCGATCTCGCTAACGGCAGCCACACGATTACCACGACCGCCACCGATGCGGCTGGCAATACCAGCCCGGCATCGGGTGCCTTTAACTTTATTGTCGATACAGCCGCGCCAGGTGCCCCCGTCATCACCAGCGCAACGGACGATGTCGGCCCGGTGACGGGAACAATCAGTAACGGCGGCAACACCAACGATCAGCGGCCACAAATCAGCGGCACCGCAGAAGCGGGTTCCACCATTACCATTTATGACGGTTCTATCGCTATTGGCACCGCAGTGGCCGGCAGCAACGGCACCTGGACCTTCACCCCGTCGGTAAATCTCAGTGAAGGTAACCACTCGATCACCGTCACGGCAACGGATGTGGCAGGTAATACCAGCACCCCATCGCCCGCATTCACCCTTAACGTGGATCTCACTCCCCCGGTCACACCCAGCGCCATCGTGATTAACGATGATACCGGCTCGCTGAAAGGCGCCCTCGCCGTGGGGCAGATTACCGACTCCACTCAGCCGCGCCTGACGGGCCGGGGAGAACCCGGAAGCACTATTTCCATTTATGATAATGGCAAGCTCGTAGGCGAGGCGATCGTTAAGCCAGACGGCACCTGGACCATTACGCCAACCAGCCCGCTTGCGGAAGGTTCTCACTCCATTACCGTCCAGAGCACCGATGGCGCCGGAAACCAGAGCGCCATGTCGCAGCCGATCGTCTTCATCGTGGATACCACACCGCCGGACACTCCCGTCATTACCCTTAACCCGGCAGGCACGCAGATTACCGGTACCGCCGAGCCTAACAGCAGCATCGTGATTACCAACAATAACGGGGAGATCGTTGGCCGCACGACAACCGACGGCAATGGTAATTTTGTCGCCACGCTCTCCCCTGCGCAAACCAACGGTCAGCTCATTTCGGTCGTGGCCTCTGACGCCGCAGGCAACCAGAGCCCGGCGGCGACCGTCACCGCCGCAGACACCACGCCACCTCTGGCGCCCGGCAACCTTCAGGTCGCTGATGATGGACAAAGCATCAGCGGCACGGCGGAACCGGGCAGCACGGTTACCATTAAAGGAGCCGATGGCACGGTTATCGGTGAAACCACAGCCAACGGCGACGGCACCTTCAGTACGCCGATAAACCCCGCCCAGACCAACGGCGAAGTGCTGACCGTCATCTCCACCGATGGCTCCGGTAATGTCAGCCTGCCGGGTACGGCCACGTCACCGGACAGCACTGCGCCGCTTGCACCGGACAACGTGGTCGTTTCCGGGGATGGCACCACCGTCACCGGCACCGCAGAAGCGGGAAGCACCGTAACCATCCGCGAAGGCGGCGTCACCGTAGGTCAGGCAGTCACCGATGACCAGGGCAACTTTAGCGTGACGCTGAACCCGCCAAAAGCCAACGGCGAAGCCCTGACGGCAGATGCGACCGACCCCGCCGGGAATACCGGGCCAACCACGCCGGCGCTCGCGCCGGACATTACCCCGGCGCAAACGCCGGTGATTCTCTCGGTGGTCGATGACTTCCCGGCCACCACGGGGCCTGTCGGCCAGGGCGGGCTCACCAACGATGCAACGCCTACCATCAGCGGTACCGGTGAAGCAGGCACAACGCTCTATATCTACAGCGGCAGCGATCAAATCGGCACGCTGGTTATCCCCTCTTCCGGTCAGTGGAGCTTTACCCCGACCGTGCATCTGCATGAAGGCGGACATGTGCTGAGCGCGAAAGCCATCGACGCCGCAGGCAACGCCAGTGCAACCTCTAACACCTGGAGCATTACGGTCGACAGCGTCGCCCCCGGCACGCCGGTCATTACGCAGGTGGTGGATAATGTTGAAGGCCGCACCGGCGCGCTCGACATCGGTGAAACCACTAACGACCCGACCCCGACGCTTAACGGCACCGCAGAACCGGGCGCGACAGTCACCATTCGTCTGGACGGTACAGGCATTGGCACGGCGGTGGCAGACAGCAACGGCGCGTGGACCTTCACCCCCACCACGCCGATTGGCAATGGGCAACATACCGTAACCGTCGTCGCGACCGATGCGGCAGGTAACAGCAGTTCCCCTTCGGGCGGCTTTACCTTTACGGTCGATATCACGCCGCCGCCTGCCGCGACCATCGCCACCGTGACCGATGACGCTGGCGACGTGCAGGGACCGCTCAACAGTGGCGATACCACGGACGACACCCAGCCCCTGCTGCAAGGCAGCGCGCCAGCGGACACCATCATCACCCTCTATGACGGCAATACTCTGCTCGGCACCGCAACCCTGGACGGCAGCGGAGGCTGGAGCTTTACGCCAACCACCCCGCTCACCAACGGCCCGCATTCGATCACCGTTCATGCCACGGATGCCGCCGGGAACACCACCGTCTCCGATCCGTTTGACCTGGTAGTGGATACCGTCGCGCCTGCCACGCCGGACACTCCGGCCGTCACCGTCAATCCGGATGGCGGTACAACCGAGGTCGCGCTGAACCCGGGAGAAGTTACCCGCGATACCACCCCAACGCTGAGCGGCACCGGGGAGGCGGGCGATACCGTCACGATTTATATCGGCGGCGTTAAAGTTGACGAGGTCCCGGTAGGCAGCGACGGCAACTGGAGCTGGACGCCAACGACGCCGCTGGCGACCGGAACCTATGACATCACCCTCACCGTCACCAACAAGGATGGCGCGGGCAATGAAAGCGCCCCGTCCCAGCCGGTGACCATCACCATTGATACCGACCCACCGGCCACGCCTGCGGCCCCCACCGTGACCGACAGCGTGAGCCAGATAACCGGTCCGGTTGCCGATGGCGGAACCACTAACGATCCGCGTCCGGTACTCAGCGGCACCGGTACGGCGAACGACGTGATTATTATTTATGACAGCGTGAATAATCAGCCTGCCACCGAAGTGGGGCGCGTCACCGTAGACAGCACTGGCAACTGGAGCTGGCGTCCTGACAGCAGCATTGATGAGGGAAGCCACGAATTTACCGCCACTGCGACAGATGAGGCGGGCAACGTTTCTGATCCTTCGGCTGGAATTACCATTACTGTGGATACCGAGGCACCGGATATCCCCGTCATTAGTGCCGTCGGCGGCGAGCCGAGCGGCGGTATTATCACGGATACCACGCCGACCGTCGGTGGAACCGGCGTCAACGGCGAGACGGTAATCATCTATAACAACGGCGTCAAGGTCGGACAAGTCGTCGTGGCGAACGGTGAGTGGTCTCTTGCACTGCCGACCCAGACTGACGGCCAGCTGAACATCACCGTTGCGGGAGTAGACGCCGCCGGTAACGTCAGCGATCTCAGCCAGGTCTTTACCGTCACGCTCGATAGCATTGCACCTGAAATACCGCAGATTAACGCGGTCTCTGACAGCCAGTTCACGAATAGCATCCTTTACACCCGCGATGGTACGCCAACCCTCACCGGCACTGGCGAACCGGGCAGTACGGTGATCGTTTCCGTGGACGGTGTCCCGTCACCCATAACGGTGACGGTACAGCCGAACGGTTCATGGAGCTGGACCGCAGGCAGTACGCTGTCGGATACCTCCCATACCTTTACCGTCTCTGCGGTTGATACGGCGGGCAATACCTCCGGCAATTCTGCCCCGCTTAGCGTGACGGTGGATACCAACGATCCGGATGCACCTGTCGTTTCCGGTATAGCCATTGAAGGTACACCGTTGACCGGCACTGCCGAAGCGGGCGCAACCGTCACCGTGACCGACAGCAATGGCAACGTTCTCGGTACAGGGGTGGCTACTGGGGGCAACTTCTCCATTGCGCTGAGCCCGGCTCAGCAGGATGGCGCTGTCCTGACCGTGACCGCAACCGATGCCTCAGGGCGTACAAGCCCGGAGGCCGACTTTACCGTCAGCGGTACGGTATCCAATCTGCCAGAGGTTCCAATCATCACCGCCATCACTGACGATGTCGGGACCGTAACGGGCAACGTGCTGGGTAAAACCTCGGACGATACCGCCCCGGTTATCAGCGGAACGGCCCCCGCGGGCAGTACCGTCACGCTCTACCAGGACGGCAGCCTGATACCGCTGGCGATTATCCCGGTGGGCTCAGGCGGCACATGGAGCTATCAGCTGCTGTTACCGCTGAGCCCAGGAAATCACTTCTTTGAAGCCACCACCACGGTCGGCCTCTTTACCAGCGGCCTCTCTCCGGCAGCCACGGTGACCATCGACCTCACCGCTCCCGGTACCCCAACCATTGGCGCGGTGGTTGATGACGTCGGTCCTGGCACCGGCCCATTGACCAACGGCCAGGCCACCAACGACAACCAGCCAACTCTGACCGGCACCGGCGCGGTGGGCGATACCATCACCGTCTACAGCAACGGCGTGCTGCTGGGGACCACGCAGGTCGGCAGCACGGGCACCTGGAGTTACACGACGCCCGTGCTGGCGGAGGGTAATAACGTTCTGACCATCCGCGAAACCGATCCGGCCGGAAACCAGAGCGGACCTTCGGCAGGCTTTACCGTCGTGGTTGATACGATCTCAACCACACCGACAATTACCAACGTCACCGATAACGTCGGCAACGCGGCCACCACCGTGGTCAGCGGCGATCCGACTAACGACGCGACGCCAACGATTACCGGTACGGCAGATGCAAACAGCGTCGTGACGATCTTTGACGGCGGCACGCAGATTGCCGTGGTCACCGCGGATGGCACCGGCGCATGGACGTTTACCCCTGACACCGCCCTCGGTGAAGGGCTGCACAGCTTTACCGTCATCGCCACCGATCCGCAGGGTAACGTCAGCCAGGTCTCCAATACGTGGGGCGTGGTGGTCGACCTGACGGCCCCCGCGGTCCCTGTGCTGGATACCGTCAGCGACAACGCGGCGGGCGGGATTGTCGGGAATCTCACGACAGGCCAGGTCACCAATGACGACACGCCAACCCTCACCGGGAGAGGTACCGCGGGCAGTACCATCCACATTCTGAACAACGGCGTGGAAATTGGCACCGCCCCGGTAGACGTTAACGGCAACTGGAGCTTTACCCCTAACCCAGGATTGGGGGATGGCAGCTATAACATTCGCATCAACGCCAGCGATGCCGCCGGTAACGTCTCCGCCAACTCGCCGGTCTTCGTCTTCACGGTCGATACCACGGGCCCTTCCGCGCCGGGGATCGTTAGCGTAATTGACGATGTCGGCCCGGTGACGGGTACGCTCAGCACGGGCAACAGCACCAACGACGCGCGTCCAACCTTCAACGGCACGGGCGAAATCGGTGCCACGGTGCACATCATTGTTGATGGCAGCGAGATTGGCACCGCGGTGGTCAACGCTCAGGGGAACTGGACCTTTACCCCGGACACCGCGCTCGCCGAGGGGCCGCACGCCATCACCTTCAACGCCACCGACGCGGCAGGCAACACGGGCGCCACCACGGCACCGTTTAACCTGACGGTGGACACTATTGCGCCGTCAGCGCCGGTTATCTCGACCGCGGCGGACAATGCCGGCAGCGTACAGGCCCCGCTCACCTCCGGACAGAGTACCGACGACACCACGCCAACGCTGACGGGTACGGCGGCGGCCAATGCCACCATTACGATTTACGAGAATGGTCAGCAGGTCGGCACCGCCACGGCGAACGGCAGCGGCGCATGGAGCTTTACGCCGTCCACGCCGCTGGCGAACGGCAGCCACACCTGGACCGCTACGGCCACCGATGCGGCCGGCAACGTCAGCCCGGCCTCGCCAGGCTTTACGCTGGTGGTGGATACCACCCCTCCCAACGCGCCGGTTATCAGCCAGGCGATTGACGATGTGGGCACCATTACCGGAGCGCTCAGCTCCGGGCAGACCACCGACGACACAATTCCACGTCTCGTCGGGACCAGCGAGCCGTTTGCCACCGTCAATATCTTTGAAGGCACAACGCTTGTGGGAACAGGCACCGCGGATGCCAGCGGAAGCTGGAGCATTCTGCTTAACACCACGCTGGCGACGGGCACGCACAGCTTCACGGCCCGCGCGACGGATGCGGCTGGCAACACCAGCGATCCGTCAGCAACCTTCAGCCTGACTATCGACACCACACCGCCTGCGCAGCCGGTGCTGAGCAGCATTGTGGATGACGTCGGTAATGCCGCCACGCCGATCGGCGACGGCGGGTTAACCAACGACGCGCAGCCGACCCTGACCGGTACGGCGGAAGCGGGCGCGACGGTGAAAATCTTCGATAACGGCGTGCAGATTGGCAGCGTGACCGCCACCGGCGGAGCGTGGAGCTTTACGCCGACCACGCCGCTCGCTAACGGGCAGCACAGTCTGACCTTCACCGCGACGGATGCGGCCGGCAACGCCAGCGCGCCTACCACCGGGTATGTGATTAACGTGGATGCCACCGCGCCAGCGGCCCCGGCCATCAGCTCGGTAGTGGATGATGTGGGCAGCATCACCGGACCGATAACCGGCGGCAACCCGACCAACGACGCGCGCCCAACGCTGAACGGTACCGCCGAAGCCAACGCCACCGTGCGCATCTACGACGGTGGCACCCTGGTTGGCACGGTCACCGCCGACGCCAACGGCAACTGGACGCTGCCGCAAACCACTACGCTGGGGGAAGGCTCGCATACCTTCACCGCCACCGCCACGGATGCGGCGGGCAACACCAGCGTGGCATCGGCCCCTACCACCATTACGGTGGATCTGACCGCGCCTGGCGCACCGGGCAGCCTTGCGGTGATCACCAACGGGACGCACGTCACCGGTACCGCCGAAGCGGGCAGTACCGTCACCATCACCACCAGTACCGGAACGGTGCTCGGTACCGCAACGGCGGACGGAAGCGGGAACTTTAACGCGACCATCACCCCGGCGCAGACCGACGGTGGTTCCCTGCTGGTCTACGCCACCGACAAAGCCGGTAACGCCGGCGTCAGCGCCTCGGTGATTGCGCCCGTCACGCCGATCCCGAACGCGCCGGTTATCGCCACCATCAACGATAACGTGGGCACCGTGACCGGCAATCTGACCAACGGCAAAACCACCGACGATACCACCCCAACCCTGAGCGGGACCGCCCTGGCGGGTTCCACCGTCACGCTGTATAACAACGGCGTGTCGATGGGCACCGTGGTCGCGGACGGTTCAGGCAACTGGAGCTTCACCACCCCGGCGTTAGGCGAAGGCGCTCACGCCTTTACCGCCACCGCGAGCAACGGTTCGGGTACCAGCCCGGTTTCCGGCGCGACCACCGTGATCGTCGATCTCACCGCGCCAACGGCACCGACCGGCACCATTAACGCCGACGGCAGCGTGTTGACCGGGAATGCAGAGGCCGGCAGCACCGTCTCCATCCGCCTTGCCGACGGCACCACGGTGACGACCACTGCAGGAAGCAACGGGACCTACAGCTACACCTTCCTCAACAAGCAGACGGAAGGCCAGACGCTGCAGATCACCGCCACCGACGCCGCGGGCAATACCTCTCTGCCTGGTTCAGTCCTCGCGCCGGTAGTACCGCTCTCCGCCAGCAATAACGTCGAAGAGCTGGATCTCAGCACCACCGCCACCGTCACCAACAGCCAGTACAGCGATTATGGCTTCCTGCTGGTGGGTGCGGTGGGCAATGTCCTGACGCTGCTGGGGAATGACACCGCGCAGGTGGACTTCACGGTAGGCAGCGGCGGCAGTGCCGATATCGTGGTGAATGCCAACGCCACCGGCGCCGTGCTCTCCCTGCTCAACACCCTTGAGCTGGTGGTGCAGCGCTTCGACAGCGTCAACGGCACCTGGACCACGGTTATCGATACCGGACAACCGCAGTTTGCCGACCTGCTGACGCTGGGGGCCACCGGCGTATCGCTCAACCTGACCGGGCTGGCGAACGGCGATTATCGCGTGCTCAGCTATAACACCAACCTGCTGGCCACCGGCTCCTACACCAGCCTTGACGTGGCGGTGAAAGAGACAAGCGCGGGCACCGTAACGGGCGACACCAGCCTGAACGGCAACGTGATCCTCGATACCGACCCGACCGCGGGCAGCGACAACGCGCCGGCCGGGACCACCGTTTCCGCCGTTACTAACGCCCTGGGGGTGACCACCAGCGTGAACGCCGACGGCACGGTCGTACAGGGGCAGTACGGTACGCTGACCATTAACCGCGACGGCAGCTACACCTACAACCTTACCGACACCAGCGCCGCGGTGATTGGCCGCACGGAGAGCTTCACCTACACCATCACCCATAACGGCGTGAGCGCGTCGGCGAACCTCGTGCTGTCGCTCGGTGCGGGCAGCGTAACGAACGGCATTGTCGCCGTTGACGACACGGCCTCGCTGACCTTTGACACCACCGTCAGCGAGATTAATAACGGCACCTCGTCTCAGGGCGGCTTTACTCTGGTGGGCATTAATCTCGGCAACACGCTGGGGCTGAACCTGCTGGACGACATGACCAACCCCATTATCTATAACGTGGAGGAAGGCACGACGCGCACCATGACCATCCAGGCCTCCGTTGGCGGCGTGGCGCTGGCGTCGGTGTTCGATCTGTACGTCTATAAGTTCAACAACGCGACCCAGACCTTCGAGCAGGTTCGCGTCGAGTCGGGCTGGCTGCGCGCCCCGCTGCTGGGGGGCACCTCGCCTCAGCTGACGCTGAACCTGCCTGCCGGGGAGTACCTGTTCCTGCTGAACACCGCGGCGGGGATCACCGCTCTGACGGCCTACACGCTGAGCGTCCTGCAGGATCACGTCTACAGCGTGGCGAGCATCAGCGAGACAACCACGGGCGACGTGCTGACAAACGACCCTGTTCCGGCGGGAACTGTGGTCTCGGACGTGAACGGCGTGACGGTCAACGGCAGTGGAACAACCACCATTCAGGGTGAATACGGCACGCTGACCATCGATTCGTCCGGCCAGTACACCTATACCCTGAAGAGCGGCGTGGGCGCGGACCATATCAGCACCCCGGATACGTTTGTCTACACCATCACCGCGCCAGACGGGTCGAAAGACACGGCGACGCTCAACATCACCCCAACCGCGCGGGCGATGGATGCGGTTAACGATGTCAGTGCCGTGATGAATGTCACCTCGGTACACCACACGTCGACCTACTCCGATACCACCGTCGGCAGCGCCAGTTGGACGACCGCGCTTTTCTCATCAACCCAGGGCAGCGGAAGCGGAACCTTTGTGGTGGATCCGAACACCGCCCTGCATAACGCGTCGCTGCACTTTAACGTTGCTTCGTTGCTGGCGCTGGGCGGGCTGACGGTGAACTGGACGATTAGCGATGCCAACGGCGCGATCCGTACCGGCTCCTTCAGCGGCGGCTCGCTGCTCGGCGGCAGCATCGACGTTCCGCTGACCGGGCTGGACCTCAACGCCGGGACCTATACGCTGAGCTATACCGGCAGCGTACCGGGACTGAGCGTGGGTAACATCACCATTACCCCAAGCGTAAACGGCACCACCTACTCGCTCAGCCAGTTCGACGCCACCAGCGGGCACTTCGTTAACGGCAATATCTTCGACGGCACGGATTCCGCCGGGGCAATGGATCAGCTGCACTCGGTAGATACTCGCCTGAGCGTTACCGGCTACAACGGCGTGACCACCACGCTGGATCCGTATAACGGCAGCGCAACGGTGAACGTTACCGGCCATTACGGCACGCTGGCGATTGGCGCGGACGGCCACTACACCTACACCCTCAATACCGGGGTGTCGCTCTCAACCATCACCTCGAAGGAGACCTTCAACTACACCCTGACCGATGCCAACGGGAAAACGGACAGCGCCACGCTGACCATCAATATGGCGCCGCAGTTCATCAGCTCGGAGCATAACGACGCCATTACCGGTACGGCCTACGGCGATACGCTGATTTACCAGGTGCTGAACAGCACCGCAGGCAACGCCACGGGGGGTAACGTCAGCAGCGCGACGGGGGATCACTGGACCGGCTTCTCGCTGGCGCAGGGAGATAAGATCGACATCGGCGATCTGCTGGTGGGCTGGAACGGTAGCGCCTCGACGCTCGGAAATTATCTCCATGTCACTAATAGTAATGGCAATACCGTGATCTCCATCGACCGTGACGGTGCAGGAGCCACCTACACTAATACTGCACTCGTTACGCTTGATGGGGTTCAAACCACCTACGACGAGCTTGTAAACCAGCAACACATCATTACCTGATAGCACCTGCAACAGATGACCCGGGCGCACGGCGCCCGGGCATAACAATAAAGCTGTACTTATTTTATTAGGGACATGACATGGGAATGAAGATGCCTTACTGGTGGCTCTCGTGCTGCCTGATATCTGTGCCCGCTCTCTGCGCGAACCCGGCGGCAACGATCAATACCGGACAGCTTCGCGAAACGCAGGAACTCCCCTCGCTCAACGGCCGCGTGGCCCCGGTGGCCGGCAAAGCCGCTCCCGGCTCGTTACAGCTTGGCGACGCCGTCAACCGCGCCGTCACCTGGCACCCGGCCATCAGCGAAGCGGTGGGAAAACTGTACCAGCAGAGCGAAGAGGTTGACGTCGCTAAATCAAAATACTATCCGCAGATTAATGCCGGCGTGGACAATGGTTACTCCCACGACGGCGACCAGAACGGCTTTACGCCGTCGCTGGTGCTTTCTCTCTCGCAAATGCTCTACGACTTCGGCAAGGTGGCAAGCCAGGTTCGCGCCGAGAGCGCCGGCGTGGCCCAGCAGCAGGCCAACGTGCTGGTGAGCATTGACACCATCGCCCACGATACCGCCATCGCCATGGTGCAGGTGCAAACGTGGCAGCAGATGGTCGATACCGCCAAAGAGCAGCTTGAGGCCCTCTCCTCCATCGGCACGCTGACCCGCCAGCGTAATGACGAAGGGGCCACCTCGCTCTCTGACGTGGTGCAGACCGATGCCCGTATCGAAGGCGCGCGCGCCCAGCTGATGCAGTACCAGGCCAGCCTGGACAGCGCCCGCGCCACGCTGATGAGCTTTCTCGGCTGGAACAGCCTGAACGCGATCAGCAATGATTTCCCGCAGAAGCTGGGCCGGAGCTGCGACATCGCCGAGCCAGATGACCGTCTGGTTCCCGCGGTACTCGCCGCCTGGGCGCAGGCTAACGTCGCCCAGGCTAACCTCGACTACGCCGACGCGCAGATGACGCCAACCGTCTCGCTGGAGCCGGAGGTGCGTCACTACATGAACGATCGCTATGCAGGCAGCGACACGCGGGATCGCACCCAGTATTCCGCATGGGTAAAAGTGCAGATGCCGCTCTATCAGGGCGGCGGCCTCACCGCCCGGCGTAACGCCGCCGGACACGCGGTGGAAGCGGCGCAGTCCACCATTCAGCGCACGCGTCTTGACGTCCGCCAGAAACTGCTGGAAGCCCGCAGCCAGGTGATGAGCCTGCAAAGCACGCTGCAAATTCAGGGTCGCCAGGAGGCGCTCAGCGCCCGCACCCGCGAGCTGTACCAGCAGCAGTATCTCGATCTCGGCTCGCGCCCGCTGCTCGACGTGCTCAACGCCGAGCAGGAGGTCTACCAGGCGCGCTTCACCCAGCAGCAGACCCTCGGCCAGCTGCACCAGCTGCAGCTCAACTGCCTTTATAACACCGGGCAACTGCGTCACGCGTTCGACCTTGATAACCGCACCATCCAGACCGTGGAGATCCAGCCATGAAGCAGCGTGATATCCCGCAAGGTGAAAACATGACGGATGAGGCCCTGGTCCAGTGGGCGCAGGCCTTTGGCTTTGTCGCCACGCGCTACCGCGTCTCTTGCTCTCCCGGCGCGCTGCTGGCGGGCGCGCCGTGGCTGAAGGGTAAACCGATGGTACCCGCCCTCACCCAGCTGGCACGCGAGGCGGGGCTGTCGTTTCAGCTGCTTACTGCCGGCCAGGAGGCGATCAACAGCTGGCGTCTGCCGGTGGTGGTGGCGATGGATGACGGCAGGATCGGCGTGATCGAACATTTCGACGGCAACGATACCCTTGAGGTCAGCTTCTTTGACGACGAGACCTACACCAACCGCCTGTCGATGACGGCGATGCTGCCCGCCATCCGCCACGTCATTGCCCTGCGTCCACTCGCCGCGCTGAAGGACAGCCGCGTCGACGCCTACATCTCTAAATACCGCCCGGACTGGCTCTACCGGCTGGTGATGCGCGACTTGCGCCCCTACAGCTGGGTGATGCTCGCCGCGCTGTTTATCAACGTGCTGTCGCTCTCCGGGATCGTTTTTTCCATGCAGGTGTACGACCGGGTGATCCCCGCGCAGTCCTACCCGACGCTTTACGTCCTGACCATCGGCGTGCTGATCGCCACCCTGTTTGGCTTCGTGCTGCGCGTGGCGCGCGGGCACATTATGGATCTGCTGGGCAAGCGCTCGGACATGCGCGTTTCGGATCGCGTATTCGGCCACGCGCTGCGGCTGCGCAACAGCGCTATCCCCCGCTCAACCGGCAGCTTTATCTCCCAGCTGCGCGAGCTGGAGCAGATCCGCGAGATGGTGACCTCGTCCACCATCTCGACGATTGTCGACCTGCCCTTCTTTTTACTGTTCGTGGTGGTGCTGGCGATCATCGCTCCGCAGCTGGCGTGGATCGCACCGGTGGCGGCGGTGATCATGGTTCTGCCCGGCCTGCTGCTGCAGAAGAAGCTGGCGGAGCTGGCGAAGCAGTCAGCCCATGAATCAACCCTGCGCAACGCGGTGCTGGTGGAGAGCGTTCAGGGGCTGGAGGACATCAAGCTGATGCAGGCGGAAAACCGCTTTTTGCAACAGTGGAACAGCTATATCCAGATCACCGCGGAATCCGGCCTGCGCACCCGCGAGCTGACGCAGAACCTGATCAGTTGGGGAATGACCATCCAGAGCCTGGTTTACGCCGCCGTGATCGTGGTCGGCGCGCCGATGGTGATCGACGGCACCCTGACCACCGGTTCAGTGGTCGCCGCGTCGATGCTGGCCTCCCGCATGATCGCCCCGATGGCAACGCTCTGCGGCGTGCTGGCCCGCTGGCAGCAGGTCAAAGCGGCAAAAGAGGGGCTGGACAGCATCATGCAGCTGCCCACCGAGAACCAGCGCGAGGAGACGCCAATTCGCCAGGACGTGCTGCGCGGACACTATCTCTTTGAACAGGCGCAGTTCCGCTATCACCCGGAGGATCCGCGCATGGCGCTGCGCATTAACCGTCTGGAGATCAAACCGGGCGAAAAAGTGGCGATCCTCGGGCGCAACGGCGCCGGGAAATCGACCCTGCTGCAGGCCATGGCGGGCGGGATGGATCTGGCGGCCGGCGAGCTGCGGCTCGACGGCTTCAGCCTGCCGCATCTCGACGTCGCCGACGTCCGGCGCAACGTCGGCTTTATGACCCAGAACGCGCGGCTGTTTTACGGCACCCTGCGCGAAAACATTACCCTCGGCATGCCGCGCGCCACCGACGAAGAGATTTTCGAGGCGCTGGAGATGACCGGCGCGGCGGGCTTCGTGCAGAAGCTGCCCAAGGGGCTGGACTACCCGATCATGGAAAACGGCGTGGGGCTCTCCGGCGGGCAGCGCCAGTCGATTCTGCTGGCGCGTATGCTCCTGCGCGATCCGAATATCGTGCTGATGGATGAACCCACCGCCTCGCTGGACGAGCACACCGAACGGGAATTTATCCAGCGGCTGGGCGACTGGCTCGGCCATCGCACCCTCATCGTCGCCACCCACCGCGTACCGGTGCTGGAGCTGGTGGAGCGGGTCGTGGTGCTCAAGGAAGGCATGCTGGTAATGGACGCGCCAAAAGCCCAGGCGCTGAACAACAGCCGTATGCAGCAACAGCAGCAGCAGGCAGCAACCGGACGGGAGTGGAAAAATGAAAATCAGTCAGCGTGACGTTGCCGCAATGGACGATCTGGATAACGCCCTCGACTCCGAAAGCGGCTACACCGGCGCGCGGCGGATCGTGATCTTCTCGCTGCTGATGTTCGTGGTGCTAGGCGTCTGGGCGTGGTTTGGCGTGCTGGATGAGGTATCAACCGGCTCCGGGAAGGTGATCCCCAGCTCGCGAGAGCAGGTGTTACAGTCGCTGGACGGCGGGATCCTCACCGAGCTGAATGTCCACGAGGGCGATCAGGTGCAGGCCGGGCAGGTCCTGGCGCGCCTCGATCCGACGCGTTCCGAATCGAACGTCGGCGAAAGCGCGGCGCGCTACCGCGCTTCACTGGCCTCCAGCGCCCGCCTGTACGCCGAGGTGAACGATCTGCCGCTGAAGTTTCCCCCTTCGCTGGCAAAATGGCCGGATCTGATTGCTGACGAAACGCGGCTCTACAACTCACGCCGCGCGCAGCTGGAGGATACCCAGCGGGAGCTGCGCGCCGCGCTCGATCTCGCCAATAAGGAGCTGGCCATCACCCAGCGGCTGGTCAAAACCGGGGCCGCCAGCCACGTGGAGGTCCTGCGCCTGCAGCGGCAGAAAAGCGACCTGGAGCTGAAGCTCACCGACGTGCGCTCGCAGTATTACGTTCAGGCGCGCGAGGCGCTCTCCAAGGCCAACGCGGAAGTGGATATGGTCTCGGCGATCCTCAAAGGCCGCCAGGACTCCGTCACCCGTCTGACGGTGAAATCCCCGGTGCGCGGGATCGTGAAAAACATCAAGGTCACCACCATCGGCGGCGTGATCCCGCCCAACGGCGAGCTAATGGAGATTGTGCCGGTGGACGATCACCTGCTGATTGAAACCCGCCTGTCGCCGCGCGACATCGCCTTTATCCACCCGAACCAGGAGGCGCTGGTCAAAATCACCGCCTACGATTACGCCATTTACGGCGGGCTGCACGGGGTGGTGGAGACGATTTCTCCGGATACCATTCAGGACGAGGCCAAGCCGGAGGTGTTCTATTACCGGGTGTTTATCCGCACCAGCCAGGATTATCTGGTGAATAAGGCCGGCAGGCACTTCTCAATTGTGCCGGGGATGATTGCGACGGTGGACATTAAGACCGGAGAAAAAACGGTGCTGGATTATATGATCAAGCCGTTTAACCGGGCGAAGGAGGCGCTGAGGGAGCGTTGAGCCTGGATTGCCGGGTGGCGGCTACGCTCTAATCTCCCTCTCCCTGTGGGAGAGGGTTGGGGTGAGGGCATCAGACCGCAACACCACCTGCATGCGGATGAAAAATAAAACTCACCGCCGTTATGGCGTTAAAACTGGCAAACGCATTCGATACCAGCATTGAATTCTGGCTGAATCTGCAACAAAACGAAGAAAACCAGGGAGCGAGAATCGAACACCTCTAACATAACCCTCACCCCCAATCTGCTAAAGTAGCCCAAATTCATTTTTCAGGAAGAAATCATGCGCCAACGAACCATTGTCTGCCCCATCATCCAGAACGACGGTGCCTACCTGCTGTGTAAAATGGCCAACGATCGCGGCGTGTTCCCCGGCCAGTGGGCTCTCTCCGGTGGCGGAATGGAGCCGGGCGAACCCATGGAACAGGCGTTGCGCCGTGAGATCCGCGAAGAGCTTGGCGAAGCGCTGGAGATCGCCTCGGTCACGCCGTGGGCTTTTCGCGATGACATCAGGGTGAAAACCTACGCCGATGGCACCACAGAGGAGATTTACATGATCTATCTGATCTTCGACTGCATCAGCGCCAACCGGGAAGTCACCTTTAATGAAGAGTTTCAGGAGATCGCCTGGGTTAATCCGGAATCGTTAAAAGCGCTGGATCTCAACGAAGCCACACGCATTACCTTCGCCCAAAAGGGCCTTCTTTAATCGCCCATTGCCCCGGCGTTTTACCGGTCCATGCTCTGAAAACCTCAATAAATGCGCTGACGCTGCTGTAGCCGCAGGACAGCGCAATCCACCCTACCGGCTTCCCCGCCGCCAGCCACTCCATTGCCCGCATGACGCGTGCCAGCTGCCGCCAGTTAACAAAGTTCATTCCGGTCTGGGCACAAAACCGACGGTTGAACGTACGCACGCTCATTCCAGCATGAATAGCATGGCTCTCGACCGTCTGGTTATCATCGACAAACTGCAGCAAATGACTGACCACGTTCTTCAGACGCGGATCCGTCGGCACGGGAAGAGAAAAGTGAGCCTGGGGCGTCCGGGCAAGCTCATCCAGCAGCAAAGTAAGTTTTCGCGGATCGTACTCGCTCTCTGCAACACATAAACGGGTAAACAGTGCATGGGTGAGATCGTCGGGCTCGAATAGCGCGGGTGCATCGGGAAGCATTGCGCACCAGGCGGGGTCCACATAGATAGCGCAGCCTTCTATCGCACTTTCAGAAAAAGCGGCGTGCTGCTGGTTCGGAGGGATCCAGCCGATGTGTTTTGCCGGTACGACCGAGCGTGCCTGCCGCGTCTCAATGACCAGCAGCCCCGTTGCAATGCGCCACAACTGGCCGGTGCGATGACTGTGCCATGGCGTTCGGTACCCGCCGGGATGAAGGAGCGTTTCAGTACTGACCATATTATTTTGACCGAAAATCGTTATTTATTGGCGCATTACAGAAACTGCGACTTCGGCTGTCAAGGATAATGGTAATTCAACCACATAAGGAGCCCGCATGAGCATTATCACGTCCCTGATAGCCGACACCGACAACGCCGCGCAGCGCGAAAAGATGGCCTGCCTGTTAACCCGCTTATTCAATGGCGATATCGATCCAGCAGAAGTATTTACGCCCGATTACCAGCAGTTTACGGACGGTCACGCGCTTGACTACCGGGGTTTTGTCCAGCATCTGAGCCACGTAAGCTCACAGATCCGCGCGATCGCCTTTACCGTGGCGGACATAGCCTGTCATGACGAACTTCTGGCTGACCGGCATATCGTGACGGTCACGTATCCCGATGATCGTCAGGCAGAAATCGAGGTTTACCTGTTTGCCTCGCTGCGTGAAGGGAAAATCTGGCGGATCCATGAAGTCACGCGAGCCCTCAGCGGTGATGCTGCAGATCGCACGCTGGCACACGCGTCAGAATAACGTCACTCCGCCGGGTGCGGTACGGTACGGTTATACACCCCAACATAGCGCGCAAACTTCCCAATAAAGACGCCTGCAAACACGCCGCCGGAGACGATCGCCAGCGCGCTCATGGCGGGCTGCTGCATCGTCTGGGGAGAGACCGCGCTCATCACGCCCAGCACATACTTCACCCCGAATGCCAGCATCATAAACGGCAGCGCGGTGTAGTCGGCCTGGCGGTAAAGGCTGCGCGGCGCCTCCGCGCGGGTGATAACCGCCTTCTTAATCAGGAGATACCCGAGCGCTGCGCCGGCAAGGATCCCCGCCGTCCACAATGCGACAGTCCCGGGAGTCAGCGTGCGATAGACCACCAGATCGTAGATATCCCAGATAAGAAAGATGCCCGGAATAATGGCAAGCCGCTCCAGCGTAACGGTGGCGGGCCGGCGGGCTTTAATGCCGCGGGAGATAAGGAAGATAAACAGCACCCACACCCAGGCGGGCGTGTGCGTAACGACACCGAACAGAAATTCAAACATGGAGATCACCATGAACGATCGCGGCCCGTGCCGCCCTGAACGCGTATTGCGCATAACGGCGTTCCGGCCGTTATGCGCAGGTCTTTTACAGCGATTTTTTCAGGCGACGAACCGCTTCTTTCAGTTCTTCATCCGTTGGCGTAACAAACGACATACGCAGCGTCGAATGGTCTGGCTCGTTGCAGTAGAAAAATTCGCCCGGCACAAATACTACGCCGTTACTTAACGTCTTTTCCAGCCAGCGAGTGGTATTACTACCATTTTTCATCTTCGCCCACAGGAACATGCCGCCCTTCGGCTTGTGGAACGTCATTACATCGCCCAGCTCGGCTTCCAGTTCCGTGGCGAACGTCTGGTATTTCTGGCGATAGGCTGCGCGGATCGTTTTGATCTGATCGGCCATGCGGCCGGTCTTGAGGTATTCGTACGTCATCAGCTGCGACAGCGTGCTGGTGTGCAGATCGGTGGTTTGCTTAAGGTTCACCACCGCGCGCTTCAGCCATTCCGGCACCAGCACCCAGCCCACGCGCGTGCCCGGCGCAAGAATTTTAGAGAAAGTTGAGGTATACACCACGTTCTCTTCGTTGCCGATATCTTTGGCATGGGCAATTAACGGGCGGAAGACTTCATCGGTATAGTTAATTTCGCTGTACGGATCGTCTTCGATGATCACGAAGTCATGGCGCTTCGAGAGTTCCACCAGCTGTTTACGACGCGCCTCAGAAAGCGTCACGCCGCCAGGGTTACCAAAGGTGGGAACGATATACACCGCTTTAATGGCTTTTTTGGCCACCAGCGCTTCGAGCTCGTCGACGTTCATTCCGTCGCCATCGGTGCCAACGGATTCAAAATTCGCCTGCGCCAGGCCAAACACCTGCAGCGCGGCAAGATAGGTTGGACGCTCAACGACAACGGTATCGCCAGGGTTAATCAGTGCACGCGCCAGCACGTCAAGCGATTGCTGCGAACCGGAGGTCACGACCACGTCATCTGCCTTGCAGCGGATCCCGCGCCCTTCACAGATGCGCTGAATCTCTTCACGCAGCCCCGGCACACCTTCGGTCAGACCGTACTGAAAGGCCTCTCCAAAATGCTGTGATAATACGGCATCAGCGGCAATTTTCAGGCCTTCGCGATCGAACAAGGCCGGGTTAGGAATGCCCCCACCCAGCGAAATGACGCCGGCCATTTTGCTATGTTTTAATAACTCACGGATGGCAGATGATTGCAGGCCCTGCGCGCTGCTGGCGAGTTTATTCACAGACATTCTTTGCTTACCTTCTTTTTTTATATTGTGCCCAATCTTAGCAGAAGATGGGCGATAAATTCCGTAAGCTTAGGGAGCGGTCGTAAATCCTGACGCCACAGCAGGTGCACGGGTCTCGGCGCCGGAATGTACTCCTCCAGCACCCTCACCAGTCTGCCGCTTTCCAGATCTTCCGCCACCAGCACTTCCGGCTGCAGCAGCAGCCCCGCCCCCGCTCTTGCGGCCATCCGCAGCCCGTAACCATCGTTGCATCTTAAGACCGCATCCCGCTTCCAGCGCATCTCGCCTTCAACGCCCGGCAGCCGCCACTCGTTGCGTGCGGTCCACACGCTGTGGGACAGGCAGAGATGATCCACCAGATCGGCAGGGGTTCGCGGCGTACCGTAGCGCGCCAGGTAGTCCGGCGCGGCGCAGATCACCATCCGGTAAGGACAGAGGTATTTCGCCACCAGATCGTCGTTGTGAATGTCGCCAATGCGAATGGCCAGATCGATGCCCTCCTCCACCAGATCCACCATCCGGTTGGTCAGATCCAGCTCAACGCGCACGTCCGGGTAGCGTTGTAAAAAAGTGGCGGTGAGCGGTGCGATGGCGCTGCCGCCAAACGAAGTGGGCGCCGTCACCCGCAGGGTGCCGGAAGGCGCGGCGCGCAGGCGTTCAACCGCGCTTTCGGCAATCGCCACCTGCTCCAGCACCCGCTTCGCCTCGTCGTAATAGACCCGCCCGGCGTCGGTCAGGCTCTGGCGACGCGTGTTGCGCTCCAGCAGGCGGGTGCCGAGCTGAGACTCCAGCAGCGCAACGTACTTTCCCACCATCACCGCCGACATCTCCAGCCGTACCGCCGCGCCAGTGAAGCTGCCGCTTTCCACCACGGCAATAAAGGTCTCCATGCTGCGAAGCTTATCCATATTCCAAACCTCTGGTTAGTAATCTTCTAACTTTAGCCCAGTTTATCTGCATTTTAATTTACTAAAGAATGAAGGCTCACAACATGAGGAGTCGGCTATGAAAATCGTCATTATTGGTGCCAGCGGTACGGTCGGTCGTGCGGTAACGGAAGAGTTGGGTCGTCGTCACGAGATCATCCGCGTCGGCCGCACGCAGGGCGACGAGCAGGTGGATATTACGTCGCAGGCGAGCGTTCAGGCGCTGTTTGAGAAAATCGGCCCGGTGGATGCCATTGTCTCCGCCAGCGGCGGCCTCTACTTTGGCCCGCTCGCGACCATGAAGGACAGCGACTTCAATCAGGGCCTGCAGGATAAGCTGCTCGGGCAGGTGCGCCTGGCGCTGACCGGCCAGCATTACCTGAACGAAGGCGGCTCGATTACCCTGATTAGCGGCATCGTGGCGCACGAGCCGATTGCCCAGGGCGTGAACGCCACCACGGTGAATGCCGCGCTGGAAGGATTTGTTCGCGCCGCGGCATGTGAACTGCCGCGCGGGATCCGCATCAACCTGATTAGCCCGACGGTGCTCACCGAATCCGTCGAAACCTACGACGGCTTCTTCCCGGGCTTCGAAAGCGTCCCTGCGGCAACCGTGGCGAACGCCTATCGCCGCAGCGTGGAGGGCGTGCAGAGCGGGCGAGTGTATAAGGTCGGGTATTAAGCCTTACGCGCGGCGATCAACGCCAGCATCGGGCGTTCCGCCTCTTCGGCCAGCGCGGGCCAGGCGTCAATCTGCGCCTGCGTTGGTCCCCACTCGTTGACTTCGCTTATGGTTAACCCGGCCCTGACGAGCGCGTTAAGCGTGGTGCCCAGCGTGCGGTGATACTTGATCACCCCGTCTGCCAGCCAGTTGCTGACGCGCTTGCCTTCGTCCTGATAGTGATTCACACCCCAGAACCGCTCGCCGTTATCGTCGGTCAGCCAGCCCTGACGCGTGGCGCTGGTGTAAATGGGGTGCTCCATCGAAAAGACCAGGCTGCCGCCGGGCTTGAGCGCGCGCTGAACCTTAGCAAACAGGGTGTCCAGCTCCGGCAGGTAGTGCAGCGCCAGGGAGCTATAGACCAGATCGAAGCTGTTCTCGCTGAGCGTCAGCGATTCGAGATCGCTACGCTGGTAGTGGATCCTGGCGTCATGCGTCAGCTCAGCGGCGCGGGCGAGCATCTTTTCCGAGATATCCACGCCGGTCACTTCAGACGCGCCCAGCTCACGCGCGGCGCGGCAGAACCAGCCGTAGCCGCAGCCGAGATCGGCAACCGATTTACCGGTGAGATCGGGCAGCATGTTTTTCAGCGCGGGCCACTCCGGCGCGCCGTCCAGCCCCTGTACCGAGCGCGGAAGCTGGGCGTAGCCTTCGAAAAACGCCGGGTTGTCGTAGATGTTTTGTGCCATGGCAGATCCCTCTTTAACAATGTGCCTCCCAGTATAAAGCATTCCCTGCGGCCTGATGCCCTCACCCCAACCCTCTCCCATAGGGAGAGGGAGAAATGCACGTCAACCCACAACGCCCCAAACAAGATTCCCCTTATGGAACGTCGCGGTACGCGGGGAGATGCGCGCCACGGCTTCGGCGGAACAGGAGGCGTCCACCAGCACAAAGCTGGCCTCGTCCTGCGCTTTTGGCCACACGCGTTCGCCCTTGTCGTTCAGCGGCAGCACGTCGCCGGTGGCGATACCTAATGCGCGGGAAAGGGTCTGCTCGTTCGGGCGGATGTAGAGCTGGGCATAAAGATTGGCTTTTTCCAGCATGTCCCCCAGGCCGTACGGCGACCAGTGGTCAATCACGCTGTCGGTGCCGGTCATCACAAACACGCCTTTATCGCGCAGCTGCTTCAGCGGCATATGCAGCGTGCCAATCGGCACGGTGGAGGCAATGGTCACCTGCTGCGCCGCCATGCGGGTGGCGATCTCATCCACCTGCTGTTCGTTAAGCGTTGCCAGCGCGAAGGCGTGGCTGATGGTCAGCTTGCCCTTCAGCGCCGGCGTTTTCTCCACGGTTTCCACCATGTAATTCACCGCCGCCACGCCCGCCGGGCTGGTTTCGTGCAGGTGAATGTCCACCCCTTTGCCGTAGTCCAGCGCAATCTGGAACATCAGATCGAGGGATTTCTCCATCGCGCCGTCGACGCTGGTGGGGTCCAGCCCGCCCACGTAGTGCGCCCCGGCCTGCATCGCTTCGCGCATCAGTTTTTCTGAGTTTGACAGCAGCAGCCCGTGCTGCGGGAAAGCAACGATTTCACAGTCAAAGCCCGGCTTGCGGCGCGATAAAACCGCCTGCAGATTTTCCAGATTCTTCAGGCCGGAGGTCGGCTCGATATTGCAGTGGCTGCGGGCGATGGTGGAGCCTTTCGACTGGATCAGGTCGATCAGCTTTTCCGCCCGCTCCTGGGTATACGGCTGCAGCTCCGGCAGCATTTTTTGCTCGAGGCGGATCATGTCCTGAATGGTGGTGCCCGCCGGACGGTTCAGGGAGCGCCACGGTCCGCCATAAAAGGTTTTATCCAGGTGGATGTGCATATCGCGCATCGCCGGGAGCATCAGCTTGCCGCCCGCGTCATAGTGCGGCAGCGTGGCATCGGCATGGCTTTTATTGTCGCGCAGGGCGACAATCTTCCCGTCGCTAATCTCGATCGTTTTCAGCTCGGTGCGGGTGCTTGTCGCCACGCTGCCCTCAACGTTAAACCCGGCTTCGAGCAGCACGTTGTCCAGATAGTAATGCTTAGCGGTGATGTTCATCGGTTTGCCGGTCTCGCAGGTTGGCTTTGCGGAGTCAGAAGCATACGCGACGGTTCCGGTCGCGCCAAACAGCGCGCAGGCGGTGACCATTTTGCCGCTCTGGCTGATGAATTCGCGGCGGCTTTTGTTTTCACTCATCTTATCTTCCTTCATTAACAATATGGGTACCGGTTTCCCCGCGCAGCGCCGCGGGCAGGCAGTCCGGCGAGGTGATAATCACGCGCTTGCCGCCGTGGTGTAAAAACTCCAGCGAGGCGACGATTTTGGGCAGCATGCTGCCCGCCGGGAAATGGCCCTCTTCCATGTAGCGCGCCATCTGCGCCACGGTTACGGTGTCCAGCGCCTGCTGGTTCGGCTTGCCGAAGTTGACGCACACCCTCTCCACCCCGGTGGTGATCACCAGCACGTCGGCGCGGATCTCGCGCGCCAGCAGCGCGGTGGAGAGATCTTTATCAATCACCGCATCGACGCTCTGGTAATCGCCCTGCGCCGAGCGCACAACGGGGATCCCGCCGCCGCCCGCGCCGATCACCACAAAGCCTTTTTGCGTCAGGGTTTTGATGGCCTCCGATTCGACAATCCGCAGCGGCTGGGGTGAGGCCACCACGCGGCGATAGCCCCGACCGGAGTCTTCTACGAAACGCCAGTCCGGGTGGGCGATTTGTAGCTCATCGCGCTGCGCCTCGCTGAAGAAGGCGCCGATGGGTTTTGTCGGGTTTATGAAACCGGGATCGTTTTTATCCACCTCAACCTGCGTGACGACCGTGACCGCTTTTTGCTCCCCGCGCGCGGCCAGGCGGTTGTTCAGCGCCTGCTGGATCAGGTAGCCGATCCCGCCCTGGGTGTCCGCCACGCAGTTTGCCAGCGGCGTCAGCGGTAGCCCTTCCCGTTCGTGGGCGATTTCGGCGCGGCGCAGATCCAGCCCGACCTGGGGGCCGTTGCCGTGCGTGAGCACAATGTCATAGTCGGATGCCAGCATCTCCAGCACCGACTCTGCCACCGCTTTAACCGCCTGCGCCTGATGTTCAACCGACTGGCTGGCGTTGTCTTTGATAATGCTGTTGCCGCCGATGGCGACGACCATAAGCTCTTTCATACAGGTTCCTTTAAAAGGTGCGGTCTGGTGCCCTCACCCCGGCCCTCTCCCACAGGGAGAGGGTTAGGGTGAGGGCATCAGGCATTATCAGGATTCAGAAACCGGTGACGCAGCGCTCGCCACTTCCCGGCTGTCGAGAACATGCTTCACCACAAACATGCCGCCCATCATCAGATACGCCGTCACGAACATCAGCGAACTGCCTTCGGCAAAGCCCACCACCGGAGCGTGGATTACGCCAAACAGCGCCAGAAGCGCCCCAACGGCAGCGGCAATCGCGCCCCGCAGCGGCTTGTTGATGATGGCAAAGATGGCGATACAGCCCCACAGCATGCTGGCGAGCGGCGCGCCGTTGCCAAGATGCATCAACCCTTCGTAGTAGATCCCTTTGCTGTGCAGCACGTCGGTGCCGATTTTCGCCGCGCTGGTGCCCGCCGCGCCCATCACGCTGTTCATCATGGTTAGCGCCCAGTTGGCGATCCACGGGAACAGGCAGATGAAGATAACGGGCACCTCCACTTTGGGCGTTTCCCTCACCACCTGGTTGGCGGTGACGACGCCGATAAACACCAGAATCGGCACGATGGCGGTCATCGGAATGATGGCGAGCATAAACGCCCCCAGCCCGAACAGCGGCACGATGAACATGGTCACGCCAGAGGCCAGCGTATAGCCGATGCTCGCGCCCATCGCTTTCCAGCCCGGGTGGCCGACGTAGACCGTCACCGGGAACGGGTTGCCCATCAGGCAGCCGAGCATGGAGGCCAGACCGTTCGCCAGCATCACCTTGCGCGTCGGGTAGGCATCTCCCGCCGCGTGGGCGCTTTCGATGTTCTCCAGGTCAAAGATGTAGTTTGCCAGGCCCAGCGGAACCGCCGAGGCAAGATACGGCAGCGCGTGCGGCAGCCCCTGCAGGAAACCGTCCACGTGCAGCTGCGGCGGGTTAAAGCCGAACGACGACATCGAGGCTTTGATGGCTTCCGGACTTTGCAGGCCGGAGATCCACGCCAGGGCCGTGCCGGCAACCAGCAGCAGCAGACCGGTGGGAATTCTGGCGAAAATCGGCTTTTTACCGAACCAGTTAATGAAGATCAGCAGCAGCACGATAAAGGACACGGTGGGCGCTTCGAACGCCTGCAGCATCGGGTTCATCGCCAGCAGCAGCAGGCCCAGGCCGGACAGGCACGACAGCAGCACCGTGCGCGGGATCATCTTGCGGATGGTTTCCCCTAAAAACGAACCGCCCGCCAGGATCATCGCCTCAACAAAGCACCACACCAGGCCAATCTGAATGGCGAACTCCGCATCACCCGTTTGCTGATACACCGGCATCAGCACCAGGAAGGTCACGGTAAATATCGACGGCGCGCTGGGGCCGGACGGCAGCGCGGTAACGTCCGTGCGCCCGGTCTGGCGCGCCATCTGCATGCCGAACCACGCGTAGCAAATACTCGCGGCCAGCACCGCCAGCCCGAAGGCCGGCGCGATGCGTCCATAAACAATCTCCTTCGGGATGCCGACGACAAAAATGAGCAGCCCCATCATGGTCAGCAAATTGGTCAGGTTGTTGGTCATCAACCCGAAATAGGCTGCCCAGTCACCTCTTTTCCACTCCAGTTTCATGTTTTTCATGGATGCTTGCCTTATAAAAAGTAGCGATCGCGGAAGGTCAACAGCGCCTTTTCAAAACAGCTAAACGGCGGGTGAACGATGCCCGCCCCAATCATGCCGATGCCCGCATCTTTATGGGCAATGGCGGTATTGATGACCGGCAGAATGCCGGTGCCGGCGACTTTGGTGATGTCGATGGCGGTCGGGATCCCCATAAACGAGAGCAGCGGAATAGTGACGTTCGGGTTTTCGCCGAGGGTGATTTCGCGCATCTGGCGGGAGAAGTCGATGGCCTCCTCTACCGTGCCGCCCACCAGGGCAACAATTGCCGGGGCCGTTGCCATCGCAAAGCCGCCGATGCCGTAGGTTTCGGTAATCGCGCTGTCGCCTATGTCCAGCCCGGAGTCTTCCGGCTTATAGCCTGCGAACATCGGGCCAATCACCTGCTGCGCCGGGCCGGTGAACCACTGTCCCGGCAGGCCGGAGATGCGCAGGCCAAACTCGTAGCCGTTGCGCGCCATGGTGGTGACGACGGTGCTGTACTCAATGCCGTGGGCGGCGTCCAGCGCGGCCTTACACATCGCCATCCACGTCGGGCCGGAGAAGTAGTCGCTGCTGGCGACAAACTCGAATACCTCGCGCTGCTGTTCCACCGGATAGCCCGCTTGGATCAGCCCCGGCGTCAGCGCCTGGATCAGCAGCGTGGTGCCCGCGTTGTTGCGGTTGTGGCACTCGTCGCCCATGTGCAGCGCCTGCGCCAGCATCAGGCGCAGGTCGATTTCGCCGATAATCTTCATGGCGTCGCGCAGCATCGGGCCGAGCACGTCGCGCATCCAGTTCAGACGGTCGATAACGCTCTGGTCGTTGGCGCCCATGCGCAGGATCTTCGCCATCTGCTCGCTGAGGTTGGTGAACGCGCGGTTGCCGTAGGTTTTGTTCTCAACGATATGCATGAACATCGACGCGGAGGTGACGCCCGCCATGGAGCCCACGCAGTCGTGCTCGTGGCACGGCGAGAAGGTGATGTCGCCTGAAGCCGCCAGCCTGGCCGCGTCCTCCAGATCCGTCGCCAGCCCTTCGAACACCAGCGCCCCGGTGACCGCGCCCTTCATCGCCCCGCACATGTTTTCCCAGGAGACGGGCGGACCGGCGTGCAGAATGGTGGTGCGGGTCATCCCCGGCACAACGTTGATGGCCTGGTCATAGCCCACCAGCACCGGATGAGACTGAATAATGCGCTCAAGGGCGATTTGGTTGGCGGCGGCGATTTTCTCCGCCAGCGGTTTTTCGGCCAGCTGGTCGAGCGCCCCAACGACCTGCATATTGCCCTGCCCCGGCGGCGTCCAGTCGAGCTGGGTGGCGGGAACGTGCTGCTTTTTGAGATCGTCGCTGAACATTGCAATGCCGACGTTAATCACGTTCAGCGGCTGGTTAAATAAGGTCGTCATTATGCTTTCTCCCCTTTGCAGACAAATTCACGAGCCAGTAATCCGGTGTTGGTGCTGCTGCTGGCCCAAATCACGCCGGCGTCGGTGAGCAGCTGACACTGCTGCGCCAGCGGCTGCGGATCCTGGTCGGTGCCGAGCACGTAGCCGAGGATCTCCAGCGGACGGTTATCGGCTTTCGCAATCGCCTGCGCCTCTTTGATGGCGTCGAGCATCACCCCTACAGGGTCCTCGTGCGCGCCAAAGCCCAGCACGAAGTCCATCACAATCACCCCGACCTCCGGGTCGCGGGCCTCCTGCAGCAGGCGGCTGATGCGGTTGGTCGGGTCGATCATCGGGTGCGGCTTGCCGTTGGTGAAGTCATCATCGCCAAAGTCGAGGAAGGTATGGGCTTTACTGACGCTGATGTCTTTCAGGCGCTTAGCCGGATCCGGCTGGATGTTGCTGTAAACGTTGTCGAACTTCTCCAGTGCTGCGAACATCGCCTCGTCGCACAGCGTGCCACCGCAGAACAGGCCGCGAATGTACTTCTGCTGCGGGGTCAGGCGGGCGCGCACCTCTTCAATCAATGGCCAGTTGAGCGGGTGCAGGTCCAGGGACTCTTTTTTGATTCCGGTAAGCAGGACGGCCTTCAGCGCAGCCTCTTTGGTGCCGCGCGCGAATTGCAGGCCGTCTTCATCCGCCGGCGGTTCGCTGCGGCCGAGGAAGCAAACGACAACGGGCTTGCGGCAAGCGCGCGCGCGGGCCAGCACTTTATCGGCAACGGCGGGCGCAGGCGGCTTGGAGATAAGTGCAATGACCTGGGTCACCTCGTCGGCTTCCAGCATGTCGATGGCGTCCAGCATCATCAGGCCGCCAATTTTCTCGCTGAGATCGCGCCCGCCGGTGCCAATTAGCTGCGATACGCCGCCGCCGAACTCATGGATGCGAACGCTCAGCTCCTGGCTGCCGGTGCCCGATGCGCCGACGATGCCAATCGGCCCGCGGCGCACCGCGTTGGCGAAGCACAGCCCCGCGCCGTTGATAATGGCGGTGCCGCAGTCCGGCCCCATCATCAGCAGCCCTTTCTTGTGCGCGAGCTGCTTCAGCGCCAGCTCGTCGTCGAGCGACACGTTGTCGGAGAAGAGCATCACGTTAAGGTCGTTTTCCAGCGCCTGACGCGCTTCGCGCGCGGCGAAGGTACCGTTCACCGAAATGACCGCGAGGTTTGCGTCAGGACGATGATTTTTGGCGCTGGCAATCGTGGCGTAGCGCGCTTCATGGGAGCCCGCGCTCTCTTTACGGGTGAACAGCGCCTCAATAGCGGCCAGGGTTTCATCATTGGCCGCGTCGCCTTTAATCACGATCATCAGGTCGCCGTTTTTAGCCTCGTTTAATTCCGGCGTTAATAGCCCGAGGTTTTTTAAGACGCCTTTATTCATTTCCGTCGCCATCGCCACAAAGGCCTGCTCGACGCCCGGTAATTTATTGGCTTTGGTGGAAACGGACATTAATGAGACGGAGTCAAAATAGGTGTTCTTTTTAATCACGATTTTCGTTGGCATTATTTTCTCCTGGATGCGGATAAAAGGGGGCCGCCGTCGTGCAAAATGCACGTCGGTAAAAATGCTTTTTAAATTAACGGCCAGCCGGACGCGGCTGGCCGATTGCTTTACGCGCCCGCCGCCAGCAGCAGGTCGGCTATCGCATCGAAGCCTTTTTCCCGCGCCAGTTCGAGCGGGGTTTTGCCGTATTTATCGGTCATGTGCGGGTTCGCCCCGTGCTCCAGCAGCAGCTTCACAATTTCCTGCTGTTTTGCACCGCCGTCGTTTAACACAATGGCTTCCAGCAGCGGCGTCCAGCCGACAAAGTTGGTGTGATTGACGTTAATGTCGGTTTTTTCCAGCAGCTCGCGCACGATCTCCACGTGCCCTTTTTCACTGGCAGGCGTAATGCCCACGCCGCCAAAGCGCGTCAGGCGTTCAAGATCCGGGTTTGCCGGAAGCACGAGGCGCAGCAGGGTAATATCGTTGGTCAGGCAGCTAATCAGGAAGGGGTTAAAGCAGGTCTGGTCCTGTTTATCAATATCCGCGCCGGCGGCAATTAATAGCGCCACGCAGGAATAATGCTTTTTCAGGCTGGCAATAATAACCGCCGTTCTTTTCTGGCGGTTGGTGGCGTTAATATCCACGCCTCTCTCCAGGCAGGCTTTTAGCGCATCGCTATTGCCCTCTTCTGCCGCCAGCAGAAATTCAGTAACGAGTTCAGTTTCAGACATATTCAGACTCCGATGTTTTTTATTTCTATTGACCTGAGAATAGCAACAGCCTGGTCATAAAAGAATCCGCTTAAAAATGATTCATCGACAGTCAATTCATTGTTGAGTTAAATTCAACAGTTCAGCTAAAACGTGCGGCCGTACAACCTTTTTCTTATGTTTTGGGGCTTTTAAACACGCAAGGCTGCATTCTGCTTATGTCTGACAAAGCCTTATGTCGCGCGGCCTGGCGTTAAACGTCAGAACTGTGATCGACATCAAGCGCATTGTAACGGTGCTGTTAAAATATGTTCAAAACTGATGGCTTACGGGAGCAGCGATATGAATTCCATCTTTACCGAAGAGAACCTGCTGGCCTTTACCACCGCCGCACGCTTCGGCAGCTTCAGCAAGGCGGCGAGCGAGCTTGGGGTCACTACCTCGGCCATCAGTTACACCATCAAGCGGATGGAAACCGGGCTGGACGTGGTGCTGTTTGTCCGCAACACGCGCAGCATTGAGTTGACCGAGTCCGGGTTTTACTTTTACCGCAAAGCGACCGACCTGCTGAATGATTTCCATGCCATCAAGCGCGGCATAGATACCATTTCTCAGGGCATTGAGGCGCGGGTGCGCATCTGTATCAATCAGCTTTTATACACCCCGCGCCATACCGCGCGGCTGCTGCAGGTGCTGAAAAAGCAGTTTCCTACCTGCCAGATCACCGTTACTACCGAGGTGTATAACGGCGTCTGGGACTCCATCATCAACAACCAGGCCAATATCGCGATTGGCGCACCGGACACGCTGCTCGACGGCGGCGGGATTGATTACACCGAGATCGGCGCCATCCGCTGGGTGTTCGCCATTTCGCCTGAACACCCGCTGGCCTTCGTCCCGGAACCGATAGCGGAGAGCCAGCTGCGCCTGTACCCCAACATCATGGTTGAAGATACCGCACACACGATTAATAAGAAGGTCGGCTGGCTGCTGCACGGACAGGAGGCCATTCTGGTGCCGGACTTTAACACCAAATGCCAGTGCCAGATCCTGGGGGAAGGGATAGGTTTTTTACCGGAATATATGACGCGCGATGCAGTGGAAGACGGGCTGCTGGTGACGCGGCGGATTAATAACCCGCGTCAGGACTCGCGCATGCTGCTCGCCACGCAGCATGCCGCGACCGGTCAGGTCACGCGGTGGATCAAACAGCAGTTTGGCCCAGCGGGCGTGCTGACCGATATCTATAGCGATTTACTGTGGCGCGCTTAGCTTTTGCTCTGTACCCAAAACGCGTGAATGAGGCCGGGGAAGTAGCCCAGCAGCGTCAGAAGAATGTTGATAATAAACGCCCAGCCAAACCCTTTGCCCAACAGCACGCCCAGCGGCGGTATGAGGATCGTAAAAACAATGCGCCAAAATCCCATATAAAAACTCCGTGCAAGCTAATCCATTGAAAATAATCAAGAGAACTCTCTAAGCATAGCCCGTTTACCCGTCTGTACCAGTCCCTAACCTCGCGTTTACCCTCTTTTACGCTTTTGACGCTGGTTTAAAGCGTTAGATTAGTTTAGCATTTACTTAATTAAGCAAATACTAAACTACCATGACTGAACTTGAACAACTCCAGGCCAGCGCCGAGCAGGCCGCCGCACTCTTAAAAGCAATGAGCAACCCGCGTCGGCTGCTGATCCTCTGCACGCTGTGCGGTGCCCCCGGCACCAGCGCGGGGGAACTGGCGCGTGCGACGGGGCTTAGCGCGTCCGCTACGTCGCAGCACCTGGCGCGCATGCGTGAGGAAGGCCTTATCGACAGCACCCGCGACGCGCAGCGCATTCTTTATTTCATTAAAAACGATGCGGTGCATCAGCTTATCAGCACCCTGAAAACCCTTTATTGCCCGTAAGGAGCCGCCATGTCACTTCCTCTTCTTTCCCCGCGCCAGGCCAGCGCCCGCGTCGCTGAAGGCGCAAAACTGATTGATATCCGCGATGCCGACGAGTACGCCCGCGAGCATATTCCCGTCGCGCAGTCCGTGCCGCTGGATACTCTGCCCGGTGGGCTTAAAACGCACGCAGGTGAAACGGTGATTTTTCACTGTCAGTCCGGCGCCCGGACCTCGGGGAATGCCGATCGCCTTGCACAGGCTGCCGCGCCCGCTCAGGCTTTTGTGGTCGAGGGTGGCATTCAGGGCTGGAAGCAGGCCGGGCTACAGACCGTCGAAGATAAATCCCAGCCGCTGCCGCTGATGCGTCAGGTGCAAATTGCCGCCGGGCTGCTCATTCTCTGCGGCGTGGTACTGGGCTATAGCGTCTCCAGCGGCTTTTTCCTGCTGAGCGGTTTCGTGGGGGCCGGGCTGCTGCTCGCGGGTGTGACGGGTTTTTGCGGCATGGCGCGGCTGCTCAAGGTGATGCCCTGGAACCGGCGTACCTCATAAGCAGTAAACGATGAATTACGCTGTACCCACCGTCGTACGTGGGCTAAGGTGAAGATCGCTAAAACGATGAGGAGGTAATATGTTTTCTGTCGGTGATTATGTACAACCGCGCAAAGGCGGCCCAAAGCTGAAGGTGCTCGAAGTGAATGGTGACAGCATTGTGGCGGTACAGGCCAGCAATGAGCAAGGCGAGAAATATACTCTGAAAGCTGCCGATCTGGCGCCGTATACCGAAGACGGTGATTTTGGCGTCTGCTGAACAGACAGCCGGGCGGAATATTCCGCCCGGTTCACGCATTAGATCAGAAAATCATCCAGTGATTTACCGTTTGCCAGCGCGCTGGCAATAGGCTTCGGCGTGCGGCCCTGGCCGGTCCACGTTTTCTCTTCACCGTTCTGGTCAATAAAGCGATATTTAGCTTCACGCGGCTTGCGTTTTTTCGCTGGCTTGCCCGCCTGCGCCAGCTCAGTGCCCAGCAGGTCATTCGGTGAAATACCGTCGGCTTTCATCAGCTCCAGCAGGGCGTTAATTTTCTCCTGCTGCTCAGCGCGCTGCTGCTCTAATTCCGCCAGTTCACTACGTTTCTCTTCGGCAACGACCCTGACCTTTTCCAGCATTTCCTCAAGAACGTCCAGGGATAATTCGCGCGCCATGGCCCGCAGAGTTCGGATATTATTAAGATTCTGTAACGTCAAAGACATATTATTTGAAAACCTTTTCTTTAGGGTAAATAGATAAATCGCCGACAGAATAATTCATTTCTGTTTAAATATCTACCCGCGATGCTGTACGCCCTTACTGTTAATAAGTTTAAATATCGCCGGTAATATTATCTTATAACGCCTGCGGCATACGCCCGAATTCAATACTCACAACAATATAAAGGGTTAACTTTAATCCAAATTTCAGCATCCTGCGCTACCCGCAAGTGAACCGAGTCCCACCGCAGCACCACAAACATCAATCGATTGATTTTTATATGAAAATCATTGTTCGAGACAGATTATAACGAACCGAACAAAAAACAACCAAATTTAGAGAATTTTGTCGACAAAACGCGATTAAATAAAAATTAATCACTAGTTGTTAGTTCAAACATAGAGATATACGCTATACACATCAAACAAACCAACCTAAAGCACTAACCGCTTCGGGAAAATCGTTTCTTTTGTGTTCTTCTCAAGGAGTTCAGACATGTTCTCACCGCAATCTCGCCTGCGCCATGCGGTAGCGGATACTTTCGCGATGGTTGTCTACTGTTCCGTCGTGAACATGCTGATTGAAATATTCCTCTCCGGAATGACCTTCGAGCAGTCACTTTCATCTCGTCTGGTGGCGATTCCGGTCAATATTATTATTGCCTGGCCTTATGGATTATACCGCGATGCGGTCATGCGCTTCGCGCGGCGTATCAGCCCCGCCGGCTGGGTGAAAAACCTGGCGGACGTGCTGGCGTATGTGACGTTCCAGTCTCCGGTTTACGTGGCCATTCTGCTGGCGGTGGGCGCGGACTGGCACCAGATTGCGGCGGCGGTCAGTTCAAATATTGTGATTTCAATGCTGATGGGTGCGGTTTACGGCTATTTCCTCGACTACTGTCGCCGCCTGTTTAAGGTCAGCCAGTACAGCCAGGCAAAAGCGTGATGTGAAGCGACTGGCGAACGCCAGTCGCAAATTTACTGTACGTCGCCAAACAGTCCCTTCAAAAACCGCTCCAGCGCCATGCGCGAGCTGAAGCCATGCGGAATACCATAATGCTCATGCGTCTCTCCGCCTAAATAGAGCGGAAATTGCTGATAATGATCGCAGGTTTTAATATCCGAGGCAGGCTCAGCGAATGACAGACTTCTGTCTTTCAGCGTCGGGTGAATAATGAGAGCGGTACGTCCCATTCTGGCTTCACGATTAACGTAAACATAATTCTCGCCGCGGCGATATCCATACGCTTTTGATGTCACCTCATCCATGGTGAATCCCTCTTTTTCAAGAACGCGCGCCACCTCATCAGGTCGTAAATACATATCTTTTCCTCGTTATCTTTTCCTGCCCGGCAACCTTACAGTATTCAGCATTAGCAGGGCTTTCAGAATAGTCCATAAACTGCCGGATAACGCGTGATGCGCTTCAGATATTAAATTTCTGAACTAAACTGAACGGGAACACAAATTTACGGAGGATCGTATGTTTAACAGACCGAACCGAAACGATATTAATGACGACGCTCAGGATATTCGTAATGATGTCAGCCAATTAGCGGACACGCTGGAAGAGGTGCTGAAGTCCTGGGGAAGTGACGCGAAGGACGAAGCGGATGCCGCAAAGCGTAAGGCTCAGTCTCTGCTCCGTGAAACCCGCGCGCGTCTTAACGGCCGTACGCGGACGACGCAGGCGGCCTGCGATGCGGTCAGCTGCGCCACAACCTTCGTGCGCGAAAAACCGCTCTGTACGCTGGGCACGGTCGCAGCGGTCGGTATCTTCGTGGGCGCTCTGCTCAGCCTGCGTAAATAACGCAGCCTCACGCGTTTCTCTGCCCCGACAGCCAGTGGCTGCCGGGGCTTTTCTTTGCCTGATAGCCTGAAAAACCCGTATAGCCTGCCCTGCCCCGCTGTGCTCATCATTGGGACGACATCAATCTGAACTTCCCATATCTTGTATGGTTGAAACTTAAGACAACTACATCTAGTATTCCCTTTAGCAAGATACACACAACCTGACGCGATGATTCGCGCCGCTCTCTCATTTTAAATGGAAATACGAATCATGAGCATTATTATTTACACTCGTAACGATTGTGTTCAGTGCCACGCCACAAAACGCGCGATGGAAAGCCGCGGCGTGGCTTTTGAGATGGTGAATATCGACCTGCAGCCCGAGGCCGCCGACACCCTGCGCGCGCAGGGGTTCCGTCAGCTTCCGGTCGTTGTCGCCGGGGAGACCAGCTGGTCTGGCTTTCGCCCGGACATGATCAACCGCCTGAGCGCTCAGGCCACGCGTGCATGAGTGCGCTGGTCTACTTCTCCAGCAGCTCCGAAAACACGCTCCGCTTTATTGAGCGCGTCGGGCTGCCTGCGGTGCGCATTCCGCTGAACGAGCGGGAGCGCATCCAGGTAGAGGAGCCGTACATTCTGGTGGTGCCCAGCTATGGCGGTGGCGGTACGGCGGGCGCTGTACCCCGCCAGGTGATCCGCTTTCTGAACGATCCCCATAACCGCGAGCTGATTCGCGGCGTGATCGCGGCGGGGAATCGCAATTTCGGCGACGCCTTTGGCCGGGCCGGAGATGTCATCTCTCAAAAATGCGGCGTGCCGTATCTCTATCGCTTTGAGCTGATGGGGACGCAGCAGGACGTCGAAAACGTGCGTAAAGGAGTGAACGAATTTTGGCAACGACAACCGCAGAACGGGTAATTCAGGCGACGCCGGATTACCACGCGTTAAACGCGATGCTTAACCTCTACGACAGTCAGGGGCGCATTCAGTTTGATAAAGACAGCGAGGCGGTGGACGCCTTTTTCGCCGCCCACGTGCGGCCCAACAGCGTAACCTTCGCGAGCCAGAATGAGCGTCTCGACTATCTGGTTAACGAGGGCTACTACGAGGAGCGCGTTCTGGCCCGCTACGATCGCCCCTTCGTAGTAAGACTGTTTGAACGCGCCCACGCCAGCGGTTTTCGTTTCCAGACCTTCCTCGGCGCGTGGAAGTACTACACCAGCTACACACTGAAGACGTTCGACGGCAAAAGCTACTTAGAAAGCTTTGAGGATCGTACAGTGATGGTGGCGCTGACGCTGGCCCAGGGCGATAAAGCGCTGGCGGAACAGCTCACCGATGAGATCCTCTCCGGGCGCTTCCAGCCCGCCACGCCTACCTTCCTCAACTGTGGCAAGGCCCAGCGCGGCGAGCTGGTCTCCTGCTTCCTGCTGCGCATTGAAGACAATATGGAGTCGATTGGCCGCGCGGTGAATTCTGCGCTGCAGCTTTCGAAACGCGGCGGCGGCGTGGCGTTCTTGCTCTCTAACTTGCGTGAAGCGGGCGCGCCGATCAAGCGCATCGAAAACCAGTCCTCCGGCGTGATCCCGGTGATGAAGATGCTGGAAGATGCGTTCTCCTATGCCAACCAGCTCGGCGCGCGTCAGGGCGCGGGCGCGGTTTACCTGCATGCGCACCATCCGGACATTCTGCGGTTTCTGGATACCAAACGCGAAAATGCCGACGAAAAAATCCGTATCAAAACCCTGTCGCTCGGCGTAGTGATCCCGGACATCACCTTTAAGCTTGCCAAAGAGAATGCCGAGATGGCGCTCTTCTCGCCGTATGACATCGAGCGAATTTACGGCAAAGCCTTTGGCGACGTGGCCATCAGCGAGCTCTACGACGAACTGGTGGCCGACGATCGCATTCGCAAAAAGACCATCAACGCCCGCGATTTCTTCCAGACGCTTGCCGAAATTCAGTTTGAGTCCGGCTATCCGTACATCATGTACGAGGACACGGTGAACCGCGCCAACCCGATTGCCGGGCGCATCAACATGAGCAACCTGTGCTCGGAGATTTTGCAGGTCAACAGCGCGTCTACCTACGACGAGAATCTGGACTACGCGGATATCGGCAAAGATATCTCCTGCAACCTCGGGTCGCTGAATATCGCCCATACCATGGATTCCCCCGACTTTGGCCGCACGGTAGAGACGGCCATTCGCGGCCTGACGGCGGTGTCGGACATGAGCCACATCCGCAGCGTGCCGTCCATTGAGGCGGGTAACGCCGCGTCGCACGCCATCGGCCTTGGGCAGATGAACCTGCACGGCTATCTGGCGCGGGAAGGCATTGCTTACGGCAGCCCGGAAGGGCTGGATTTCACCAACCTCTATTTTTACACCATAACCTGGCACGCGCTGCACACCTCGATGATGCTGGCGCGCGAGCGCAACCAGCGTTTCGCGGGCTTTGAGCACTCCCGCTACGCCAGCGGAGAGTATTTCAGCCAATATCTTGAAGGCGACTGGCAGCCGAAAACGGCGCGAGTGCGTGAGCTGTTTGCCCGCGCCGGGATCGTTCTGCCCACGCGCGAGATGTGGCAGCAGCTGCGTGATGACGTGATGCGCTACGGCATCTATAACCAGAACCTGCAGGCCGTGCCGCCGACCGGATCGATTTCCTACATCAACCACGCCACGTCGAGCATTCACCCGATAGTGTCAAAAATTGAAATTCGTAAGGAAGGCAAAACCGGACGCGTTTACTACCCTGCGCCGTTTATGACCAACGAGAACCTGGCGCTGTATCAGGACGCGTATGAGATTGGCCCGGAAAAAATCATCGATACCTACGCCGAGGCGACGAAACATGTGGATCAGGGGCTGTCGCTGACGCTGTTCTTCCCGGACACCGCCACCACGCGGGATATCAACAGGGCGCAGATCTACGCCTGGAAGAAAGGCATTAAAACGCTCTACTACATTCGCCTGCGCCAGCTCGCGCTGGAAGGCACCGAAATTGAAGGCTGCGTGTCCTGCGCGCTGTAAGGAGAAAGGATGAAACTGTCACGCGTGAGCGCCGTAAACTGGAACAAGATCCAGGACGATAAAGATCTGGAAGTGTGGAACCGGCTGACCAGCAACTTCTGGCTGCCGGAAAAGGTCCCGCTCTCTAACGATATCCCGGCCTGGCAAACGCTCAGCCATGCCGAACAGCAGCTGACGATCCGCGTCTTTACCGGCCTGACGCTGCTGGACACCGTTCAAAATACCGTGGGGGCGCCCGCGCTCATGCGTGACGCGCTGACGCCGCACGAAGAGGCGGTAATGTCCAACATCAGCTTTATGGAGGCGGTGCACGCCCGCTCCTACAGCTCGATTTTTTCGACGCTCTGCCAGACCAAAGACGTGGACGCCGCCTACGCGTGGAGTGAAGAGAGCGAGTCATTACAGCGAAAGGCGGATCTGGTGCTGGAATATTACCGGGCCGACGAGCCGCTGAAGAAGAAGATCGCCAGCGTGTTTCTGGAATCCTTCCTCTTCTATTCCGGCTTCTGGCTGCCCATGTAC
Organism: Enterobacter genomosp. O; assembly: GCF_001022965.1. GTDB lineage: Bacteria > Pseudomonadota > Gammaproteobacteria > Enterobacterales > Enterobacteriaceae > Enterobacter > Enterobacter cloacae_L. The sequence continues at coordinate 967,290 of NZ_LECZ01000026.1, read as the reverse complement.
TGGTCGAGCCGGGGCAAGCTGACCAACACCGCCGATTTAATCCGCCTTATCATTCGGGATGAAGCGGTACACGGGTATTACATCGGCTATAAGTATCAGAAAGGGCTGGAGAAAGTCAGCGAGGCGAAACGTGAGGAGCTCAAAGGGTTTGCGCTCGATTTGCTGATGGATCTCTACGACAACGAGCTGAGCTATACCGAGGAACTGTACGCCGGCACCGGCTGGGAGGAAGACGTAAAAGCCTTCCTCTGCTACAACGCCAACAAGGCGCTGATGAATCTCGGCTACGACGCGCTGTTCCCGCCGGAGATGGCGGAGGTGAACCCGGCGATTCTGTCCGCGCTGTCGCCCAACGCCGACGAAAACCACGATTTCTTCTCCGGGTCGGGTTCATCGTATGTGATGGGCAAAGCGGTGGAAACGGAGGATGAAGACTGGGATTTTTAATGAACGCTAACGTTCGTTAATTTAATATAAACCCAACAATTTTCTCTCTAATATTTACAAAGCGACTACACTGTCATTTCCGCGTCATATTCGCCTGAATCATCCGATTCAGGCGAAATTCCCCGATGCAGCAGCAAAAAATTGAGAAAAATTCAAACCACGCTCAGCCCTTTAATCATGGGAAATTCAGCCGTTTCGCTTACCTGAAAATTCATACCATAAGCAAACACAGGGTTGTCTCAGATTCTGAGTATGTTAGGGTTATGCCCGTTAACAATTTACCATGGTAATCATATCGACATAAACAAATAACAGGACACTCTCTATTGCATGGCAATTAAATTAGAAGTGAAAAATCTTTATAAAGTATTTGGCGAGCATCCGCAGCGCGCATTCAAATATATTGAGAAAGGCCTTACGAAAGAGCAAATTCTGGAAAAAACCGGGCTATCGCTTGGCGTTAAAGACGCCAGTCTGGCCATTGAAGAAGGCGAGATTTTTGTCATCATGGGATTATCCGGCTCGGGTAAATCCACTATGGTTCGCCTTCTCAATCGCCTGATTGAACCCACCCGCGGGCAGGTGCTGATTGACGGCGTGGATATCGCCAGAATATCCGACGCTGAGCTTCGCGAGGTGCGCAGAAAGAAGATTGCGATGGTGTTCCAGTCATTCGCGCTAATGCCGCACATGACGGTGCTGGATAATACCGCTTTTGGCATGGAATTAGCCGGTACGCCCGCTCAGGAACGTCAGGAAAAAGCCCTTGATGCGCTGCGTCAGGTTGGGCTGGAGAATTATGCGCATGCGTACCCGGATGAACTTTCCGGCGGCATGCGCCAGCGCGTAGGATTAGCCCGCGCATTAGCCATTAATCCGGACATATTATTAATGGATGAAGCCTTCTCGGCTCTCGATCCATTAATTCGCACCGAGATGCAGGATGAGCTGGTAAAATTACAGGCGAAACATCAGCGAACCATTGTATTTATTTCCCACGATCTGGATGAAGCCATGCGTATTGGCGACCGTATTGCCATTATGCAAAATGGCGAAGTGGTGCAGGTCGGCACGCCGGATGAAATTCTCAATAATCCGGCCAATGATTATGTGCGCACCTTCTTCCGCGGCGTGGATATTAGCCAGGTCTTTAGCGCCAAGGATATTGCCCGTCGAGCGCCAAACGGCATTATTCGAAAAACGCCAGGTTTCGGCCCGCGCTCCGCGCTGAAGCTGCTGCAGGACGAAGACCGTGAATACGGCTATCTGGTTGAACGCGGCAATAAATTTGTTGGCGTTGTCTCCATCGACTCCCTGAAAACGGCTCTCACTGAGAACCAGGGAATCGATGCGGCGTTAATCGACGCTCCGCTTGCCGTGGACGCCGAAACGCCGCTCAGCGAGTTGCTCTCACACGTGGGCCAGGCGCCGTGCGCCGTGCCGGTCGTAGGCGAGGAACAACAGTACGTCGGCATCATCTCAAAACGGATGTTGCTGCAGGCTTTAGATCGCGAGGGGGCAAACAATGACCGATCAATCTAACCCGTGGGGTACACCTGAAGCAGCGGACAGCGCTGCGCAATCTGCCGATGCGTGGGGTTCCACGCCGGCCCCTGCCGACGGCGGCGGTGCGGCAGACTGGCTGAACAGCGCACCCGCGCCTGCGCCAGAACACTTCAATATTATGGATCCGTTCCACAAGACGCTGATCCCGCTGGACAGCTGGGTTACAGAGGGGATCGACTGGGTGGTCACGCACTTCCGTCCGGTCTTCCAGGGGATCCGCGTCCCGGTGGATTACATCCTGAACGGCTTCCAGCAGCTGATGCTGGGCATGCCGGCGCCGGTCGCCATTATCCTGTTCTCCCTGATCGCCTGGCAGTTCGGTAGCGCGGGGATGGGGATCGCCACGCTGATCTCGCTGATTGCCATCGGTGCGATTGGCGCCTGGTCGCAGGCGATGATCACCCTGGCGCTGGTGCTGACCGCCCTGCTCTTCTGCGTGGCGATCGGCCTGCCGATGGGGATCTGGCTGGCGCGTAGCCCGCGGGCGGCGAAGATTATTCGTCCGCTGCTGGATGCGATGCAGACCACGCCGGCGTTCGTGTATCTGGTGCCTATCGTGATGCTGTTCGGCATCGGCAACGTGCCGGGGGTGGTGGTGACCATTATCTTCGCCCTGCCGCCGATTATTCGTCTGACCATTCTGGGGATAAACCAGGTGCCCGCGGATCTGATCGAAGCGTCACGCTCGTTCGGTGCCAGCCCTCGCCAGCTGCTGTTTAAGGTTCAGCTCCCGCTGGCGATGCCGACCATTATGGCAGGCGTTAACCAGACGCTGATGCTGGCGCTGTCGATGGTCGTCATTGCCTCGATGATCGCCGTCGGCGGTCTGGGCCAGATGGTGCTGCGCGGCATTGGCCGTCTCGACATGGGGCTTGCCACCGTCGGCGGCGTGGGCATCGTGATCCTCGCCATTATTCTTGACCGCCTGACACAGGCCGTCGGTCGTGATTCACGCAGTCGCGGCAACCGTCGCTGGTATACCACCGGCCCCGTCGGGTTACTCACCCGCCCATTCATTAAATAAGGAACAACGATGCGACAGAGCGTACTTTTTGCCACAGCGTTTGCCACCCTTGTCTCCACCAGCACGTTTGCGGCTGACCTGCCGGGCAAAGGCGTTACCGTACAGCCGGTGCAGAGCACCATTTCGGAAGAGAGCTTCCAGACCCTGCTGGTCAGCCGCGCGCTGGAGAAGCTCGGCTACACGGTTAACACCCCGAGCGAAGTGGATTACAACGTGGGCTACACCTCGATTGCCTCCGGTGATGCCACCTTTACCGCGGTGAACTGGCAGCCGCTGCACGACGACATGTATGCCGCTGCCGGTGGCGACAAGAAATTCTACCGGGAAGGCACCTTCGTGACCGGCGCGGCGCAGGGGTATCTGATCGACAAGAAAACCGCCGACCAGTATCACATCACCAATATTGCGCAGCTGAAAGATCCGAAGATCGCTAAACTGTTCGACACCAACGGTGACGGCAAAGCCGACATGATGGGCTGCTCGCCGGGCTGGGGCTGTGAAGCGGTGATTAACCACCAGAACAAAGCGTTCGATCTGGCAAAAACGGTCGACGTGAGCCACGGCAACTATTCAGCGATGATGGCCGACACGATTGCCCGCTTCAAAGAGGGCAAACCGGTAATCTATTACACCTGGACCCCGTACTGGGTAAGCGACGTGCTGAAGCCGGGTAAAGACGTGGTGTGGCTGCAGGTACCGTTCTCCTCCCTGCCGGGCGAGCAGAAAGATATCGACACTAAACTGCCGAACGGCATGAACTACGGCTTCCCGGTGAACACGATGCACATCGTCGCCAACAAAGCCTGGGCGGAGAAAAACCCGGCGGCGGCGAAGCTGTTCTCGGTGATGAAGCTGCCGCTGGCTGACATCAACGCCCAGAACGCGATGATGCATGCGGGCAAATCGTCTGAGGCCGATATTCAAGGTCACGTGGATGGCTGGATCAAAGCCCACCAGCAGCAGTTTGACGGCTGGGTGAAAGAGGCGCTTGAGGCGCAGAAGTAAAACATTTTCCCTCACCCTAACCCTCTCCCAGGGGGAGAGGGAACGTTGACCTCCCTCTCCCTTTGGGAGAGGGTCGGGGTGAGGGGATCAAACCGCACCCAACCTAAACCGCACAATACATCACCCATCACTCCCCCAACATTCACAATCATTCGGTATGATGGTTTCCGGAAAAATAATCACTCAACTAATGATTCCTGAAACCCATGACCAAAACAACTCAGGGGCTTAGCCCCGCACTCATCCTTTTAATGTCCGTGGCAACGGGTCTGGCGGTCGCCAGCAACTATTACGCGCAACCTCTTCTCGACACCATCGCCCGCGCGTTCAATCTTTCAGCCAGCTCCGCAGGCTTCATTGTTACGGCCGCGCAGCTTGGCTATGCCGCCGGGCTGCTGTTCCTGGTGCCGCTTGGCGATATGTTTGAACGCCGGATGCTGATCGTCTCCATGACCCTGCTGGCCGCCGGCGGAATGCTAATCACCGCCAGCAGCCAGTCGCTGACGATGATGATCGTCGGTACCGCGCTCACGGGGCTGTTCTCCGTGGTGGCGCAAATCCTGGTGCCGCTCGCCGCGACCCTCGCCTCCCCGGAAAAGCGCGGCAAGGTCGTGGGTACCATCATGAGCGGCCTGCTGCTGGGGATTTTGCTGGCGCGTACCGTTGCCGGGCTGCTGGCAAGCCTCGGGGGCTGGCGCACCGTTTACTGGGTGGCGAGCGTACTGATGGTCATCATGGCCCTGGCGCTGTGGCGCGGCCTGCCGAAGGTGAAGCAGGAGAACCACCTGAACTATCCGCAGCTGCTGGCCTCCGTGTTCAGCCTGTTCACGCAGGATAAACTCCTGCGCACCCGCGCCCTGCTGGGCTGTTTCACCTTCGCTAACTTCAGCATTCTGTGGACGTCGATGGCGTTTCTGCTTGCCGCCCCGCCGTTCAATTATTCCGAAGGGGTGATTGGCCTGTTCGGCCTGGCCGGTGCCGCAGGCGCGCTGGGCGCGCGTCCCGCTGGCGGGCTGGCCGACAAGGGCAAATCCCACCTGACCACCTCCGCTGGGCTGGTTTTACTCCTGCTCTCCTGGGCGGCGATCTGGTACGGACACGTCTCGGTGCTGGCGCTGATCGTCGGTATTCTGGTGCTCGATCTCACCGTGCAGGGCGTTCACATCACCAACCAGACCGTGATTTATCGCGTGAAGCCAGAGGCGCGTAACCGCCTTACGGCCGGATACATGACCAGCTACTTTATCGGCGGCGCAGCGGGCTCGCTCATCTCCGCCTCGGCGTGGCAGCATGCCGGCTGGTCCGGCGTGTGCGGGATCGGGGCCATCGTCGCCGCGCTCAACCTGCTTGTATGGTGGCGCGGCTATCATCGTCAGGATGCAATTCACTAAGTTTTACATTGCGTTGGGCCTCTTAGGGTGTAAAGAGGCCCTTCAGTCTGTTAATGTAAACGTAATCATTTATCCCAGAAATTTTAATGTGGGTGACATATTTACAATCGGCATGAATAGTTCAGACCCCCGTCCTCACATCCTCTCTTCAGCGGGTTCACCCCCTACGCTCTCTGTGCTCACCGGGTCACGGATTTACCCGGCGCTTTCTGATGGTGACATTAATTTGGCGGATATAACCGCACAAATAATTCATTTACATTATTTGTCACTATCGTTACTATATCGGCTGTAATTAATGAGGTTATGCCCAAATGGATAGTTCGTTTACGCCCATTGAACAAATGCTTAAATTCCGCGCCAGTCGCCATGAGGACTTCCCGTACCAGGAAATCCTGCTGACTCGCCTGTGCATGCACATGCAGGGTAAGCTACTGGAAAACCGTAATAAAATGCTGAAAGCTCAAGGGATTAACGAGACGTTGTTTATGGCGTTGATTACGCTGGAGTCTCAGGAAAACCACAGCATTCAGCCTTCCGAGCTGAGCTGCGCGCTGGGCTCTTCTCGTACCAACGCGACCCGTATTGCCGATGAGCTTGAAAAGCGTGGCTGGATTGAGCGCCGTGAAAGCGACAACGATCGCCGCTGCCTGCATCTGCAACTGACCGATAAAGGTCACCAGTTCCTGCGCGAGGTGCTGCCACCTCAGCACAATTGCCTGCATAAACTCTGGTCTGCCCTCAGCACCGCCGAGCGCGACCAGCTTGAGCACATCACTCGCAAGCTGCTCACCCGTCTGGACCAGATGGATGAAGACGGCGCCGTTCTTGAGGCGCTGCGCTAACGCGACGACACGCTCACCATTCCAGATTTATAAGAAAACCGACAGGCCAGCAAGTCACACTGCTGGCCTTTCTGACAACAGGTCGGCTCAGCCGATGTGAAAATAAGAAGATCGTGGAGAACAACAATGAGCGCAAATGCGGAGAGCACTACCCCGCAGCAACCGGCCAACAAGAAGGGCAAACGTAAGAGCGCCCTTCTTCTGTTGACCTTGCTCTTTATCATTATTGCCGTGGCATATGGGATCTATTGGTTTTTAGTCTTGCGTCATGCTGAAGAGACTGACGACGCCTACGTGGCAGGGAACCAGGTACAAATTATGGCGCAGGTGTCGGGCAGCGTGACGAAAGTCTGGGCTGACAATACCGACTTTGTGCAAAAAGGCGATGTGTTGGTGACCCTCGATCCAACCGACGCTCAGCAGGCGTTTGAGAAAGCACAGACCGCGCTGGCCTCCAGCGTCCGTCAGACCCGCCAGCTGATGATCAACAGTAAACAGTTGCAGGCCAACATCGACGTGCAGAAAACCGCACTCGCCCAGGCGCAGAGCGACCTGAACCGTCGCGTGCCGCTCGGCACCGCCAACCTGATCGGCCGTGAAGAGCTGCAGCACGCGCGCGACGCCGTTGCCAGCGCTCAGGCACAGCTGGACGTGGCTATTCAACAGTACAACGCCAACCAGGCGATGGTGCTGGGAACCAGCCTGGAAAACCAGCCAGCGGTACAGCAGGCGGCGACCGAAGTCCGCAACGCATGGCTTGCCCTGCAGCGTACTAAAATCGTCAGCCCGATGACCGGCTATGTCTCCCGCCGTTCCGTCCAGCCAGGGGCACAGATTAGCCCAACCACGCCGCTGATGGCGGTCGTGCCGGCGGACAATCTGTGGGTCGATGCCAACTTTAAAGAGACGCAGCTTGCCCATATGCGTATCGGCCAGACCGCGACGGTCGTCAGCGACATCTACGGCGATGACGTTAAGTACACCGGGAAAGTGGTCGGTCTGGATATGGGAACCGGCAGCGCCTTCTCCCTGCTGCCGGCGCAGAACGCCACCGGTAACTGGATCAAAGTGGTTCAGCGTCTGCCCGTACGTATCGAACTGGATGCCAAACAGCTGGCGGATCACCCGCTGCGTATCGGCCTCTCTACGCTGGTGACGGTCGACACCGCTAACCGCGACGGCCAGATCCTGGCAAGCCAGGTGCGTAGCAGCCCGGCTTATGAAAGTAACGCCCGTGAAATTAGCCTCGATCCGGTCAACAAGCTGATCGATGACATCGTGAAGGCAAACGCCGGTTAATCCGAAGGTGAGCGTTATGCAACAGCAAAAGCCGCAAAAACCGCTGGAAGGCGCGCAGCTGGTCATTATGACCATTGCGCTGTCGCTGGCGACATTCATGCAGGTGCTGGACTCCACCATCGCAAACGTGGCGATCCCGACCATCGCCGGTAACCTTGGCTCGTCGCTGAGCCAGGGGACCTGGGTCATTACCTCGTTTGGGGTGGCAAACGCCATCTCCATTCCGATTACCGGCTGGCTGGCGAAGCGCGTCGGTGAAGTAAAACTCTTCCTCTGGTCGACGGTATTGTTCGTTCTTGCCTCCTGGGCGTGCGGCATGTCCAGCAGCCTGACGATGCTGATATTCTTCCGCGTCATTCAGGGGATTGTTGCCGGACCGTTGATTCCGCTGTCGCAGAGCTTGCTGCTGAACAACTACCCGCCGGCAAAACGCTCTATCGCGCTGGCGCTGTGGTCGATGACCGTGATTGTTGCGCCGATTTGCGGGCCGATCCTCGGCGGGTACATCAGCGATAACTACCACTGGGGCTGGATCTTCTTTATCAACGTGCCCATCGGTGCGCTGGTAGTACTGATGACGCTGCAGTCTCTGCGCGGGCGCGAAACGCGTACCGAACAGCGGCGCATTGACGGTATCGGGCTGGCGCTGCTGGTTGTCGGCATCGGTAGCCTGCAGATCATGCTCGACCGGGGTAAAGAGCTTGACTGGTTTGCCTCTTCGGAAATCATCGTTCTGACGGTGGTCGCCGTCGTCGCCATTAGTTTCCTGATTGTCTGGGAGCTGACGGACGACAACCCGATAGTCGATCTGTCGCTGTTTAAGTCGCGAAACTTTACCATCGGCTGTCTGTGTATCAGCCTCGCCTACATGCTCTACTTCGGCGCGATCGTTCTGCTGCCGCAGCTGTTGCAGGAGGTATACGGCTATACCGCAACCTGGGCAGGTTTAGCCTCGGCGCCAGTTGGATTGATTCCGGTTCTGCTGTCGCCGATTATTGGCCGTTTCGCCCACAAGCTCGACATGCGCCGGCTGGTGACGTTCAGCTTCATCATGTACGCGGTGTGCTTCTACTGGCGCGCGTACACGTTCGAACCGGGAATGGACTTTGGCGCCTCCGCGTGGCCGCAGTTTATTCAGGGCTTTGCCGTGGCGTGCTTCTTTATGCCACTGACCACCATCACGCTTTCCGGCTTACCGCCTGAGCGCATGGCGGCGGCATCGAGCCTGTCGAACTTTACCCGAACGCTGGCGGGCTCCATCGGGACGTCGATCACCACGACGCTGTGGACCAACCGGGAATCGATGCACCATGCTCAACTCACCGAAGCGGTGAACCCGTTCAACCCCAACGCACAGCAGATGTATAGCCAGCTGGAGGGAATGGGGATGACGGAGCAGCAGGCGTCCGGCTGGATCGCCCAGCAGATCACCAATCAGGGCCTGATTATCTCAGCCAACGAGATTTTCTGGATATCGGCAGGGATCTTTATCGTCCTGCTGGGGCTGGTGTGGTTTGCTAAACCACCGTTTGGCGCCGGTAGCGGCGGCGGTGGCGCGCACTAGTCCTGTGCGCAGGATGCCGGGTGGCGGCTACGCCTTACCCGGCCTACAAAAGGGCACATGCTCGTAGGCCCGGTAAGGCGTAGCCGCCACCGGGCAACAATCGCCACCGATGTCCAGAACGCGACAGCGATTGTCAGTTCCGATAAAGCAGCGCTCCTGAAATCCCTTCACGATAGTGAAAAGACAACAGGAGCGCATCATGCTGAACACCCCCGCCGACAAGTACCAGCCCTATCCCACGCTTTCCCTGCCCGACCGTCGCTGGCCGGAGCAACGCATCATCCGCGCGCCGCGCTGGCTCTCCACCGACTTACGCGACGGCAACCAGGCCCTTGCCGAGCCGATGGACAGCGCGCGCAAGCTGCAGTTCTGGGACTTGCTGCTGAGCTGCGGGTTTAAAGAGATCGAGGTCGCCTTTCCCTCCGCCTCGCAGACGGATTTCAACTTTGTTCGCCAGCTGATCGAAGAGAACCGCATCCCGGATGACGTCACGATTCAGGTATTAACCCAGGCGCGGGAAGATCTGATCGTCCGGACCTTTGAATCGTTACGCGGCGCGAAGCAGGCGACCGTCCATCTGTATAACGCCACCGCCCCGCTATTCCGCCGCCTGGTGTTCGGCATGGAGAAAGCGCAAATCGTTGAGCTGGCGACCCGCGCCACGCGGCTTATTCGCAAGCTGTGCGAGGAAAACCCCGACACCCGCTGGCAGTATGAATACTCTCCAGAGACCTTCTGCTTTACCGAGCCGGAGTTTGCGCTGGAGATTTGTGAAGCCGTGGCGGAAATCTGGCAGCCGTGCGACGAACGACCGATGGTGATCAACTTACCCGCGACCGTCGAAGTCAGCACGCCGAACGTGTATGCCGATCAGATTGAGTATTTCTGCCGCCACTTCAGCCGCCGCCGCGATGTCTGCATCAGCGTGCATCCGCATAACGACCGCGGTACCGGCGTCGCCAGCGCCGAGCTTGCCGTGATGGCGGGCGCTGACCGCGTGGAGGGCTGTCTGTTCGGTAACGGGGAGCGCACGGGCAACGTCTGCCTGGTGACGCTGGCGATGAACCTCTATAGCCAGGGCGTTAGCCCGAATCTGGACTTTAGCGATATGAACCGGGTGGTGGAAGTGGTGGAAACCTGCAACCAGCTGCCGGTGCACCCGCGCCATCCGTGGGCCGGTCGGCTGGCCTATACCGCCTTCTCCGGCTCGCACCAGGACGCGATCAAAAAAGGCTTTGATGCCCGCAGGCCCGGCGATCGCTGGGAGATGCCTTACCTGCCCGTGGACCCGCAGGATATCGGCTGCACCTACGAAGCGGTGATCCGGGTGAACAGCCAGTCAGGGAAAAGCGGCAGCGCGTGGCTTATTGAGCAAAATCACGGTCTGAAGCTGCCGCGCGCCCTGCAGCAGGATTTTAGCCAGCACGTGCAGCAGGAAACGGACCGCCACGGAAAAGAGATGACGCAAAACGCGCTGTGGCAGCTGTTCCGCACCCGCTACGGCCTGGTGGCAACGCCGCCGTTTGCGCTGCAATCCTATCGCAGCGATGGCCAGCAGGACGGCCAGCTGCGTTTGACGGCAAGCGTCGCCACGCAAGGGGGAACGCGCCAGCTGGAAGGTCAGGGCAACGGCCTGCTGTCCGCCGCCGCTCACGGCCTGAGCCGCTGGGTTAACGCGCCGTTTGTGATTAAGGACTATCACGAGCATACGTTAGGCGAGCGCAGCGACAGCCGCTCGGTGGCGTACATTCGCTGCCTGTTCCAGGACGGCAGCAGCCGCTGGGGCGTGGGCATTGACAGCGACGTCTCGCGCGCCTCGCTTCAGGCGCTTTTTAATGCGGTTAGCTGTCTTTGAAGTATTCGCTGGGTGAAATGCCCATCACCCGGCGGAACATGGCCGTAAAGGCGCTGTGGCTGCCGTAACCCAGTTCCAGCGCCACGCGCAGCACCGGCTGGCCCTGTGCCAGCCGCTGTAGCGCCTCCAGCAGGCGCGCCCTTCTCAACCACTCACCGTAGCTTAACCCCGTCTGCTGCTGAAAATGGCGGTTCATCGTGCGCTCGCTCATGCCAAGCATGGCCGCCGCCTCTCCGCTGCCCCAGCTCTCCCCTGACGTCAGGCGGATCTGCTGGCAAAGACGGCGTAGCGGTTCACTTTCCGGCTCCGGCAGATGAAACGGCAGTACCGGCATAAGGCGGATTTCATCAAGAATGAGCTCATAGACGCGTTCATCCCGGCTTCCGGGTGAGTACGATTCAGGCAAAGCAAGGGCGGCAAGGATCAGCTCGCGCAGCAGCGGGGAGATCTGCACGATCTGGCAGGTAGCAGGGAGATCGGCCCGCGCCAGCGGATCGATAAACAGCGTTCGCGCCGCCACGTTGCCGGTAATACGCAGCGAGTGTCGGGTACCCGCCGGCAGCCAGACGCCGCGGCCGGGAGGAACTACCCAGCAGCCCGATGCGGTATCTACCCGTACCACGCCGCTCAGGGTGTGCAACAGCTGCGCACAGTCATGTTCATGCCACGGTTCGCTGTCACCATGAACGTAGTCATGGGCAAACGGAACGAGGGGACGATGGGTAAAGGAGAAGGTTGTGGTTGTGGTCATGGGGTTAAACCACCCTCACCCTACCCTCTCCCTGAGGGAGAGGGAAAAGGTGCACTAGATGTGCAGTTCCTGCAGTTTTTCTTTTGGCAGGGCCAGCTCTTCGTTGCTGTTCACGCGAACATCACGCTCGATGATGTGACGCGCGATTTCCTGCGCTTCTTCCAGAGAGTGCATCTGGTAAGTCCCGCACTGGTAAACGTTCAGCTCAGGGATCTGGTTCTGCTCTTTCACCTTCAGCACGTCCTGCATCGCCGCTTTCCACGCATCCGCGACGCGCTTCTCATCTGGCACGCCAATCAGGCTCATGTAGAAACCGGTGCGGCATCCCATCGGAGAGATATCGATGATCTCCACGCCGTTGCCGTTCAGGTGGTCGCGCATGAAGCCAGCGAACAGGTGTTCCAGCGTATGAATGCCTTTCTCCGGCATCACTTCTTTGTTTGGCACGCAGAAGCGCAGATCGAATACGGTGATCGTGTCGCCGTGCGGAGTGTGCATGGTCTTCGCCACGCGGACTGCAGGTGCTTCCATACGGGTATGGTCGACAGTAAAGCTATCTAATAACGGCATACGTCACCTCCGGTAGTGATTTTTTTTAAAATAAACTGAACTCTTCTACAGAATGCGCGTCTGAGTATATGAAAGACGCGCATTTGTTATCATCATCCCTGAATTCAGAGATGTATATTTTGGCCACAGCGATGTGGCCTTTTTCTTTTCTGCTTAAGCCTGCTTCGCCAGAAACGCCTCAAACGACTCGGTATCCGCCGCTTCAATCTCTTTCTGACGCACAACGGACGCATCGCGTTCCGCTACAAAATCCGCTTCGCTCAAGACTTCTAATGGCTCATGCATCAGCATCTCACGGTATTCCGCCGCAAGCGATCGTCCGGTACCGCCAATGCCCTGATCGATCATAGAACGCAGAATGCGTGCTGAGAACGTCAGTTCCGGGTTATCAAAGCATTCCACCAGCTGGTCGCAAATCTGTTGATACGCGTCGCCGCCGTCGATGCTGTCCATCGTCCGGGCAACACGTTTCAGGTCACGGAACAGGTCTTTACCGACTTTCGTCAGCGGGAACTGTGCGGTTTCGCAGCCGATACCCAGCGTCAGACCCGGTTTACGCCCTTCCAGAATCACGCGATTCCAGTTTGTACGGGTACAGAGCAGCTCGTCTGAACTCATTTCAGGCGCATCCGCCAGCACGCACCAGACCATAAACAGATCCAGGAAGCGAATCTGCTGTTCATCAACGCCAATCGGTGAGAACGGGTTGATATCCAGCGAGCGCACTTCAATGTATTCAATCCCGCCGCGCTGCAGCGCGTCCGACGGGGTTTCACCGCTGCGCGTCACGCGTTTAGGACGAATTGGCGCATACAGCTCATTTTCAATCTGCAGGACATTGCTGTTGATCTGCAGACGCTTGCCGTCTTTTTCGAGGCCGATTTTTTCGTACTCTTCCGACGGAGTTTTGATCGCCCGCTTCAATCCTGCCACATATTCGTGCAGTTCGTTAAACGTAATTCCGAGATTGCTTTGCGATTTATTGGTATAACCCAAATCGCTCAGGCGCAGAGAGGTGGCGTACGGGAGATAGTACATCCCACACTCGGTCTTCTCGAACGGCAGCGTGGTCGGTTTCCCCTGCAGGAATGATGAGCAAATGGCCGGCGACGCGCCGAACAGATACGGGATCACCCAGCCAAAACGGTAATAGTTGCGGATCAGGCGGAAGTAGCCTTCAGAGATGGCGTCTTTATCGGTTTCACCGCATTTCGCCTGCCAGAAGGCCATCGGCAACGAGAAGTTGTAATGCACTCCAGAGATGGTCTGCATCAACGCGCCGTAGCGGTTTTTCAGCCCCTCACGATAGAGCGTCTTCAGCCGGCCAATATTTGACGTGCCGTACTGCGCCAGCTCAATTTCCTGGCCCTGCTCGATATAGCACGGCATGCTGAGGGGCCACATACGTTCGTCGCCCAGATTACGCGCGGTGTAGCGATGAATATCGCGCATGATCGTCAGCATATGATCAATATCACCCTCTACTGGGGTAATGAACTCCAGCAGCGCTTCAGCGAAATCGGTTGTGATCCATTTATGTGTCAGCGCCGAGCCTAACGCCTTCGGGTGACCCGTTGTCGCTAAGCTACCGTCCGCGTTAACGCGCAGCGTTTCACGCTCAAGACCACGCTGAATACCCTTCAATGCCTGAGGGTGGTTTTCCAGCCAGGCCAGCGCCTGAGATACGTCCGGGATCAAATTGACCTCCCGCCTGTCAAAGTAATGTTACTCAGCATAATTGTAATGGTTGACGATTGAAGGTCGCGTATTCATTCCACCAATTAGTGCCACCACGTCATACCCTGCAGCGTTGCCCATGCCACGAGAACATAGCGCAACGCCTTGCCAAGGCACAAAAAAAAGAGCACTGGCCCCCAGGAGATGCGCATCCATCCCGCCAGCAGACACAGTAAATCGCCTATTACAGGCATCCAGCTTAATAACAGCGTGGCAGCGCCATAGCGTTTTAGCCAGCCGACTGCCTTTTCCTGCCAGCGCGATTTTTCACGCAGCGGAAAGAAACGCCCAAGAATAACGTTAGTCAGCCCTCCAAGGCTATTACCCATTGTTGCTATTAATACCAGCAACCAGGGCTGACTCACGCCGGACAACAGCATCGCCACCAGCACCACTTCCGAATTTCCCGGTAACAGCGTGGCGCTTAAAAAACTGCTGGCGAATAATGAAGCAAGTGACAGCGCGTCACTCACAGTAAGCGCACATCCACCGCGGCCATGCCGGCATCATGCGCGGCCTGAATACCGAAATCGGCATCTTCAAACACAACGCATTTTGCCGCCGGGACGCCCATTAACTCTGCGCAGAGCAGGAAGGTGTCCGGTGCGGGCTTGTGATTTTTAACATGATCGGCGGCAACCACGGCAGAAAAATAGTGGCGCAGGCCAAGATGATTGAGCAAAGCTTCTGCAATTGCGCTTTCGCTGCCCGTTCCCACCGACATCGGACGACGTCCGTGCCACTCTTTCACGACATCAATCAGCGGAAGCGGGCGTACGGTATCTAAAAGCATGGCTTTTACCGCATCGGTTTTTTCACGCGCGAGCAGGTGCGGGTCAAGATCGGCGTGATTCATTTCAATCACGGCCTGCGCAATACGCCAGGTTGGGGATCCGTTAAGGGCGATCATCGCCTGAAGGTCGAAACGCATACCGTAGCGGCCCAGGACGTCAGTCCAGGCTTGACGATGCGTGGGTTCGGTATCCAGGATGGTGCCATCCATATCGAAGATCAAACCGTCATACTGTGCGTACATCGTGCTCTCGCTAAACGATTAACAAAGCATTACTTTATCGCAAAAGGGGATTTTTGTCGCTGATTGCGAAGTGATAACAACGAGAGTGATTAAGAACTAAACATCGAAGGGAACAACAGAAGAGATGGTGCATCCGGGAGGATTCGAACCTCCGACCGCTCGGTTCGTAGCCGAGTACTCTATCCAGCTGAGCTACGGATGCATCGGGATTTACTACTGTACTACTCGATATTCATATCACTTCTAAAGCAATATGAAGTAATAGATGGTGCATCCGGGAGGATTCGAACCTCCGACCGCTCGGTTCGTAGCCGAGTACTCTATCCAGCTGAGCTACGGATGCATCGGGATTTACTACTGTACTACTCGATATTCATATCACTTCTAAAGCAATATGAAGTAATAGATGGTGCATCCGGGAGGATTCGAACCTCCGACCGCTCGGTTCGTAGCCGAGTACTCTATCCAGCTGAGCTACGGATGCAAAATGGCGGTGAGGCGGGGATTCGAACCCCGGATGCAGCTTTTGACCGCATACTCCCTTAGCAGGGGAGCGCCTTCAGCCTCTCGGCCACCTCACCACACAACGCCTCTTTCGAGTGCTTCGAGTAACTCGTTAAGAGCTTCTCGTCGCTGCGTGGCGCATATATTACTTTCTGGGACTTATAAGTCAAACAATTTTCCAAAAGCTTTTATCGTTTGCACAAATCACACGCAATTCGCATGTAAAAGCCGCAAAGAGGGTGTTTTATAAGCGGATTTTGCAGGCATCTTCACAGAAAACCTGGGCAGAAATGACGGTGTTGAGACGAGTAAAGGGCAAAGGAGTGGTTAAAAAGAGAGCGATTGAAATTAAACGGTAACTTTAAGCAGGGAAAATGAAGGAAGAGGTTGCGTCTCGCCCGACAGCGAGACGCGACAATATCAGTAACTGGACTGCTGGGATTTTTCAGCCTGGATACGCTGGTAGATCTCTTCACGGTGGACAGATACTTCTTTAGGAGCGTTAACACCAATACGTACCTGGTTACCCTTTACCCCTAAAACTGTCACGGTGACCTCATCCCCAATCATGAGGGTCTCACCAACTCGACGAGTCAGAATCAGCATTCTTTGCTCCTTGAAAGATTAAAAGAGTCGGGTCTCTTGTATCCCGGCATTATCCATCATATAACGCCAAAAAGTAAGCGATGACAAACACGTAAAGTGTAAGCAGTCACGGCATCACATTCTGTTAAACGTAAGTTTAGCCGATATACACAAACTCAACCTGACTTTATCGTTATCGATAGCACAGTGAACAAGACGCCATAACGTTACCGCTATGGCGTCTGCTTGTGCTTTGTAGTTATTACAGTTTCGCGCTTACCCAGCTTTCAACGCTGGCCAATGCTGCAGGGAGTGCCGCCGCATCCGTACCACCGGCTTGCGCCATGTCCGGACGACCGCCACCCTTGCCGCCCACCTGCTGAGCGACCATACCAATCAGTTCCCCTGCTTTTACGCGGTCGGTCACATCCTTAGAGACGCCCGCAATCAGAGAAACCTTACCTTCTGCCACTGTCGCCAGCACGATAACGGTAGAACCAAGCTGGTTCTTGAGATCGTCGACCATAGTACGCAGCATCTTAGGCTCAACGCCCGCCAGATCGCTGACCAGCAGTTTGACGCCCTTAATGTCTACAGCCTTGCTGGAGAGGTTTGCACTCTCCTGCGCCGCAGCCTGCTCTTTCAGCTGCTGCAGCTCTTTTTCCAGCTGACGCGTGCGATCCAGCGCCACGCGCACTTTCTCGCCCAGGTTCTGGCTATCGCCTTTCAGCAGCTGCGCGATGTCGTGCAGCTGATCGCTCTGCGCATGCAGGCTGGCAATAGCACCTTCACCGGTTACCGCTTCGATACGACGCACACCGGCCGCCGTACCTGACTCGGAAACAATGCGGAACAGGCCGATGTCACCGGTGCGGGAGGCGTGAGTACCGCCGCACAGCTCGGTAGAGAAGTCGCCCATGCTCAGCACGCGAACGCGGTCGTCATATTTCTCACCAAACAGCGCCATCGCGCCTTTTTTCTTCGCCGCTTCAAGATCCATGATATGGGTTTCGATTGGCAGGTTACGACGGATCTGCGCGTTCACCAGATCTTCCACTGCGCGGATTTCAGACGGCTTCATCGCTTCAAAATGCGAGAAGTCGAAACGCAGCACTTTGTCGTTTACCAGAGAACCTTTCTGTGCAACGTGGGTACCCAGCACGTCGCGCAGAGCAGCGTGCATCAGGTGGGTTGCAGAGTGGTTCAGACGAATGCGCGCGCGGCGAGCTTCATCAACGTTAGCCTGAACGCCCTCGCCCACTTTCAGAGAACCGGAAATCAGTTTGCCCTGATGACCGATCGCCTGACCGTATTTCTGGGTGTCGCTTACGCTGAAGCTAAAGCCATTGCCTTTCAGCTCACCTTTATCGCCAACCTGACCGCCGGATTCTGCATAGAACGGCGTTTTGTCCAGAATGACAACAGCATCCTGACCTGCGCTGATGCTGTCTACGGCTTTACCGTCAACAAACAGGGCAGTCACTTTGCCGGTCAGCTCCAGCGCTTCATAACCTTTGAATTCAGACGCGCTATCAACGCGGATCATCGCGTTGTAGTCTGCACCGAAACCGCTGGACTCGCGCGCGCGACGACGCTGCTCTTCCATCGCGGCTTCGAAGCCCGCTTCGTCAACTTTAATGTTGCGCTCGCGGCAAACGTCCGCCGTCAGGTCAACCGGGAAACCATAGGTGTCGTACAGTCGGAAAGCGGTTTCGCCATCCAGCGTGTCGCCTTTCAGTTTCGCCAGCTCTTCGTCCAGCAGCGCCAGACCGCGCTCCAGCGTACGAGCAAACTGCTCTTCTTCGGTTTTCAGAACCTGCTCTACCTGTGCCTGCTGGCGTTTCAGCTCATCACCGGCGGCACCCATTACGCCAATCAGTGGCCCAACGAGTTTATAGAAGAAAGTGTCCTTCGCGCCCAGCATGTTGCCGTGACGGATGGCACGACGAATGATGCGACGCAGCACGTAGCCACGGTTCTCATTCGACGGGATAACGCCATCAGCGATCAGGAACGCACAGGAACGAATATGGTCCGCGATAACGCGAAGAGATTTGTTGTTCAGATCGGTCGCGCCGGTCACTTCCGCAACGGCTTTGATCAGGGTGCTGAACAGGTCAATCTCGTAGTTGGAGTTAACGTGCTGCAGAACCGCGGCAATACGCTCCAGACCCATACCGGTATCAACGGAAGGTTTCGGCAGCGGCTCCATCGTACCG
Source organism: Enterobacter genomosp. O (assembly GCF_001022965.1). GTDB lineage: Bacteria > Pseudomonadota > Gammaproteobacteria > Enterobacterales > Enterobacteriaceae > Enterobacter > Enterobacter cloacae_L. The sequence goes on along the minus strand of NZ_LECZ01000026.1, from coordinate 948,892 downwards.
TCGGCCTGACGGTTGAACTGCATGAAGACGATGTTCCAGATCTCAATGTAGCGATCGCCGTCTTCTTCCGGGCTGCCTGGAGGGCCGCCCCAGATGTGGTCGCCGTGATCGTAGAAGATCTCAGTGCAAGGACCGCAAGGACCGGTGTCACCCATCTGCCAGAAGTTGTCAGACGCGTATGGCGCGCCTTTGTTATCACCGATGCGAATAATACGCTCGCGCGGGATCCCGACTTCTTTTTCCCAGATTTCGTAGGCTTCGTCATCGGTTTCATAGACGGTAACCCACAGACGCTCTTTCGGCAGGTTGAACCAGTTTTCACCGGTCAGCAGTTCCCACGCATATTGAATGGCATCGTGTTTGAAGTAGTCGCCGAAGCTGAAGTTACCCAGCATTTCGAAGAACGTGTGGTGACGCGCGGTGTAACCGACGTTTTCCAGGTCGTTGTGTTTACCGCCCGCACGCACGCAACGCTGTGAGGTTGTGGCGCGGGAATAATTACGCTTGTCGAGACCAAGGAACACGTCCTTGAACTGGTTCATCCCGGCGTTGGTAAACAGCAGAGTCGGATCGTTGTTCGGTACCAGGGAGCTGCTGGCAACAACCTGGTGTCCCTTACTATGGAAAAAATCGAGAAACGCCTGACGGATCTCAGCGGTGCTCTTGCTCATAATTATCCTGAAATCAAGCTAACGAAATGTCGTAGCCAGCCCGTTTCGGTAAACCGTTGGACAGACCAGCTACTGGAAAAAGTGGGAATAAGATAAGTTTTCTTTGGTGGGAAGTAAAATCCCGCATGCGTTCAATCGGCAAAATTACGCCAGATATCCTGAATATCTTCCATCAGAAAGCCGCGGTAGAGCAAAAAGCGCTGGATTTTGACTTTTTCTGAAAAATCACGCGGCAGCGGTTCACCGTACTTACGAATGGCCTGCTCTTTTGCCAGTTCGCACCAGTCAATCTCGCACTCGCGCATCGCTTTTTCAATCGACTCCCGGGCGACCCCTTTCTGGTTCAGCTCCTGGCGGATACGCGCGGGGCCATATCCTTTGCGACCGCGGCTGGCAAGAAACCGCGAGGCGAAACGCTCGTCATCGAGATAGTGATGCTCATAGCACCAGGCAATCACGCGGTCATAATCTTCCGCGGTGGCATCAATCTCTTCTGGCCCGTTTTTACTCATCACCGGAGCCGACAGTTTTCGCCGTAGCTCCTGTTCACTGTGGTCGCGGACGGCAAGAATGCGTACCGCACGATCCAGTAAGCGTGAGTATGCCGGTCGACGTGATGTAGGTTCACTCATAAAAAACCTGCTGGTTCAGAAATGCAAAAAGGGCCGCATCAGCAGCCCTTCATCGTTAAACGAGAGAATTAAAAGTCTTCGTTAGTTTCTTCAGCATCCGCGGCATCAACCACGAAATCAGGTTTAGAGTCCTGGTTGTTCAGCAGAAGCTCACGCACTTTCTTCTCAATCTCTTTCGCCGCAGCCGGGTTATCTTTCAGCCAAGAGATCGCATTCGCTTTACCCTGACCAATTTTGTCACCGTTGTAGCTATACCAGGCGCCTGCTTTTTCGATCAGCTTCTCTTTCACGCCCAGGTCAACCAGCTCACCGAAGAAGTTAATCCCTTCGCCGTAGAGGATCTGGAATTCAGCCTGTTTGAACGGCGCAGCGATTTTGTTCTTCACAACCTTCACGCGGGTTTCGCTGCCGACGACGTTCTCGCCCTCTTTCACCGCACCGATACGGCGGATATCCAAACGGACAGACGCGTAGAATTTCAGCGCGTTACCACCGGTGGTGGTTTCAGGGTTACCGAACATCACACCAATTTTCATACGGATCTGGTTGATGAAGATCAGCAGCGTATTGGACTGCTTCAGGTTACCCGCCAGCTTACGCATCGCCTGGCTCATCATACGTGCCGCGAGGCCCATGTGAGAATCACCGATTTCGCCTTCGATTTCGGCTTTTGGCGTCAATGCAGCAACGGAGTCGACCACGATAACGTCAACGGCACCTGAACGCGCCAGCGCATCGCAAATTTCCAGCGCCTGCTCACCGGTGTCCGGCTGAGAACACAGCAGGTTGTCGATATCCACGCCCAGCTTACGTGCATAAACAGGATCCAGCGCGTGCTCGGCATCGATAAACGCACAGGTTTTACCTTCGCGCTGTGCCGCAGCAATCACCTGCAGCGTCAGGGTGGTTTTACCGGAGGACTCTGGCCCGTAGATTTCTACGATACGGCCCATAGGCAGACCGCCAGCGCCCAGCGCGATATCCAGAGAAAGCGAACCGGTGGAGATGGTTTCCACATCCATGGAACGGTCTTCACCCAGGCGCATGATGGAGCCTTTACCGAATTGCTTTTCGATCTGGCCCAGTGCTGCCGCCAACGCTTTCTGTTTGTTTTCGTCGATAGCCATTATTACTCCTGTCATGCCGGGAGAAGCGACTGTGCTTCACCGTGGATTTCTGTTCTGTTGGTGCAATTATACTGTATGGTCATACAGTATCAAGTGTTTTGTAGAAATTGTTGCCAGAGCGTTTTTAACGCATAAACGGTGGCCTGACGACGCACGCTTTCGCGATCGCCGCTAAAGCACTCCCGGCGGGTGATCCCCTCCCCTCTGGAGGTGGCAAACCCAAACCAGACGGTGCCGACAGGCTTCACGTCGCTGCCGCCGTCCGGGCCTGCGATGCCGCTAATGGAAATCGCGTAATCTGCCCGCGCCTCTTTGAGCGCACCAATGGCCATCTCGATCACCACCGGTTCGCTGACCGCACCATGCTGTTCAAGCGTGGATTCACGAACGCCAATCATCTGTGCTTTAGCTTCGTTACTGTAGGTCACAAAGCCACGTTCAAACCAGGCGGAACTGCCGGCAATATCGGTAATCGCTTTCGCCACCCAGCCGCCGGTGCAGGACTCTGCGGTGGTTATCGTCGCACCACGTTGCTTAAGCGCCAGGCCAACTATCTCGCTCAGCTGCATCAATTCATGGTCAGTCATTCTCGCTCCAGGCATCAGAAAAACGTGCTGCACAAGATAGCACTTTCTCATCAGATATGGGGATACGCTTCAGGTTTTACGAGGGGGCTTCAGAAAAAAGCCGGCGCGAACGCACCGGCCTGGAAGAATGCTATTTCATGCTGTCAGCGAGGGTATTCACGTTGTGGCGAAACGCCTTAACGTAGGTGTCTGCCACTCCGCCTTTTGCCGACAGCGCTTCCGGGTAAAGTTCGCCCCCTGGCTGCGCGCCCGTCGCCGACGCAATTTGTTTCACCAGCCGCGGATCGAGCTGATTCTCCATAAACCAGGTTTTCACGCCGTCGGCTTTAATCTGATTGATGATCTCAGCAACCTGCGCCGCGCTGGCCTCGCTTTCAGACGACAGCCCCTGCGGCGCCATAAACCTTACGCCGTAGGCGCGGCTGAAATAGCCGAACGCGTCATGGCTGGTCAGCACGTTACGCTTTGCCTGCGGGATCTGGCTAAAGCGCGTTTTGGCCCAGCCATCCAGCTGCGTCAGCTGCGCGATGTACGGCTTACCGGTAGCTTCGATCGCCGCTTTATCTTGCGGATCGGCTTTCACCAGCCCGTTCAGAATATTTTGCGCATACAGCGCCCCGTTCGCCGCGCTGTTCCACGCGTGCGGATCGGTCACGGTTTTGCCCTCTTCCTCAAGGGTGTGCGTTTTCACCCCGGTCGACGCCACCACTAGCTGTCCTTTAAATCCGGAGGCCTTTACCAGACGGTCGAGCCAGCCCTCCAGACCCAGACCGTTCACCACCACCACATCAGCCTTGCTCAGCGCCGCGCTGTCTTTCGGTGACGGCTCGAAGGTATGCGGGTCGCCGTCCGGCCCCACCAGCGTCGTCACGTTTACGCGATCGCCGCCCACCTCCTGCGTGATATCCCCCAGTATCGAAAAACTGGTGACCACATTCAGCGTTTTGGCCATCACGCCGTGTGACATCATCCCCAGCGCGAGCGCCATGACTAATCCTGTACGTTTCATCGTTTCCCCTTGCGTTAAAAAAGCGCGCGCAGGCTGCCTGCGAGCCTGCTTCGCGTACCCAGTAAAATGGAAATAAAGAACAGCGCGCTGGCGGTAAGCACAATGGATGGCCCGGCAGGTAAACTCAGTGCCCAGGAGAGGCTCAGCCCCAGCCACGCGCAGAAAATACCGCTGATGCCCGCCATCAGGAGCAACCCCGGCAGCGTGCGCACCCAGCAGCGGGCCGCCACAGCCGGCAGCATCATCAGCCCAACGGCCATCAGCGTGCCGAGGACCTGAAAACCGGCCACCAGATTAAGAACCAGCAGCGCCAGAAACAGTCCGTGCAGCAGGCCAGGCAGCCAGCGGGCGTTTACCTGGAGCCAGGCGGTATCAAACGCTTCCGTGACCAGCCCGCGATAGAAAACCGCCAGCGTGATAAGGGTGAACATGCAAACGCCCGTGACGAACAGCGCGGCGTCGTTGTCCACGGCGAGGATGGATCCAAACAGCAGATGCAGCAGATCGACATTCGACCCGCGAAGCGACACCAGCGTAACGCCCAGCGCCAGTGAGCCAAGATAAAACCCGGCAAAGCTGGCATCCTCCTTAAGAGGCGTGCGTCGACTGACCAGACCGGCCATCAGCGCCACGGTAATTCCCGCGATAAAACCGCCAATACTCATTGCCAGCAGCGACATGCCGCTGAGCAGGTATCCCACGGCGACACCCGGCAAAATGGCGTGAGAAAGCGCGTCACCCATCAGACTCATGCGACGCAGCTGCAGAAACACGCCGAGCGCGGTGGTGCTGACGGAAAGCGCCAGGCAAACCACCAGCGCGCGGCGCATAAAGCCGTACTCAATAAACGGCTGGAAAAAGAGATGCCAGATCATGCCACCCTCACCCGCTCGGTTTTCCACTGGGGAACGTCGGCGTCCAGCCGTAACGTCTGCGGGAAGTGGCGCGACACGCGCTCGCTGTCGTGCAGTACCGCGAGCAGCGTTTGCCCCTGCATATACATCTCCAGCATCAAATCCATTAACACGTTGCAGGTGGCTTCATCGACGCCGGTAAAGGGCTCATCGAGCATCACCAGCGGCGCCTGCTGCACCAGTACGCGGGCAAACAGCATGCGCTGAAACTGGCCGCCGGAGAGTTCATCGATGGTAGATAACGCCATGGATTCCAGCCCGACGCGCTCCAGCGCGCTCCTGATGCGTAATCGCATTTCGCGGCGAAACCCGGAAAAAAGCGAAATGCCCGGCCAGCAGCCCATGCTGACGACGTCCTGTACGGTCAGGGGAAACTGCGCCTCCAGCGCGTGACGCTGCGCCAGCCAGCCAATCACCGGGCGCTTTCCCTGCCAGCGAAAGCCGCCGCTCACGGGAGGAATAAATCCCGCCAGCGTTTTCAGCAGCGTGGATTTCCCACAGCCGTTAGCGCCGATAATGGCGGTCATGCTTCCCCGTTCGATCACACCCGAAAGAGGGCGCGTAACGGGCTGGCGGTCATAACCCGCCGTGAGCGCATTCATCACAATCATGGCAATGCCACCGCCCAGCGCACGGCCAGCCCGATGAAAACAACAAGCACCAGCGCCAGCAAAAGCCGAACCAGAGCAGAGAGAGAAAAAAGGGATGTTGACATCTCGATACCACATTAAATGTTATAACATAACAATAATGAAAGGCGATTGAGATGTAAATGGCGCGTTTGAAAAGGGAGTGTGGCGAAATGTTTCTGAAAAAACCTGGATGGGCGCGGGGTGCCCTCTCCCAAAGGGAGAGGGAGGAATAAGACGACTTACTGACTAAACGGCGACGCTGCCGGCACGCGGGCCTGCGATACCGCCAGCCCCAGCTGCCACACCGCCATCGCGTAGTGGGTGCTGTGGTTGTAGCGGGTAATCGCATAGAAGTTCGGCATGCCATACCAGTACTGATAGCCGGTTCCCACGTCCAGGCGCAGCAGGCTCACCTGGTCAACATTGCCCAGCGGCTGGGTTGGCGTTAAGCCCGCCGCCGTCAGCTGTGCAACGCTGTATTTGGTTTTGAAGCCGTTTTCCAGGCCAAACGCCTCGCCGTTTGCCTGAACGGCAACCTGACCACCCGGCGTCCAGCCGTGCGCTTTGAAGTAGTTCGCCACGCTACCGATGGCATCCACCGGATCCCACAGGTTGATATGACCATCCCCGTTAAAGTCGACGGCATACTGCTTATAGGAGGACGGCATAAACTGGCCGTAGCCCATCGCGCCGGCAAACGACCCTTTAAGATCGAGCGGGTCGTCCTGTTCGTTGCGCGCCATCAGCAGGAAGGTTTCCAGCTCGGAAGAGAAATACTCCGCGCGGCGCGGGTAGTTAAAGGAGAGCGTCGCCAGCGCGTCGAGGATGCGGGTTTTACCCATCACGCGGCCCCAGCGGGTTTCCACGCCGATAATCCCGACGATGATTTCCGGCGGTACGCCGTACACCTGCCACGCGCGGTTGAGCGCATCTTCATACTGATTCCAGAACGCCACGCCGTTTTGCACGTTGTCCGGGGTAATAAACTGTTTGCGATAGCGCAGCCACGCTCCGTTAGGCCCGCTCGGCACCTGAGCCGTCGGCGCCTGCCTGTCCATCAGGCGCAGCACGTAGTCCAGACGCTTGGCCTGAGACAAAATTTCGTGCAGCTGCTGTCTGTCAAAGCCGTGTTTGCTCACCATTTTATCGATGAACTGCTCGGCCGCCGGGTTATTCGCGAAGTCGCCGCCCATCTGCATCATATTGTGCTGCGGCTCCAGCAGGAATCCCCCGGAAGGCGCGCCCGCCGTTTGCTGAACGGCTTCGGTCTTAGGTTTGCTGCTACAGGCAGACAGCAGAATAAGCGCAGGCAACAGCGCTGCATAACGACGCTTGAACATGAGACATCCATTTAACGGGTTCGATAAGAACCCAGTATGGTAAAGCATCCGCAACACCTCAAGGAAGCGGTACGCACCTCCCCAACGCAAATCCGCCCTTTTTTCCACCGAAAACCATTCACCCCATCAATTAACTTTCAAAATAATCCATTTTTCTTTCATTGTGAGATCTAATTAACACTTTAAAACCTTTCAAAGTGATTATTATTAACCGCAGTCAGACAAAAACAAAAAAGCCCCACAGGAGAGAAGAATGATAGAAACCATCACCCACGGCGCCGAGTGGTTCATCGGGCTGTTTCAGAAAGGCGGAGAAGTGTTCACCGGCATGGTGACCGGGATCCTGCCCCTGCTGATCAGCCTGCTGGTGATCATGAACGCGCTGATTAACTTTATCGGTCAGCAGCGCATTGAACGCTTCGCCCAGCGCTGCGCCGGAAACCCGCTGTCCCGCTACCTGGTTTTACCCTTCATCGGCACCTTCGTGTTCTGCAACCCGATGACCTTAAGCCTCGGTCGCTTCATGCCGGAAAAATACAAGCCGAGCTATTACGCCGCCGCCTCCTACAGCTGCCATTCCATGAACGGCCTGTTCCCGCACATCAACCCCGGCGAGCTGTTTGTCTATCTCGGAATCGCCAGCGGCCTCACCACCCTTGGCCTGCCGCTCGGCCCGCTGGCGGTGAGCTATCTGCTGGTTGGTCTGGTGACCAACTTCTTCCGCGGCTGGGTGACGGACCTCACCACCGCCATTTTCGAGAAAAAAATGGGCATCCAGCTTGAACAAAAAGTCCATCTTTCAGGAGCCACAGCATGAACCGGATCCGCATTGAGAAAGGCACGGGCGGCTGGGGCGGCCCGCTGGAGTTCGACGCCACCGAAGGCAAAAAGATCGTCTACATCACCGCGGGCACGCGCCCGGCGATCGTCGATAAGCTGCGCGAGCTGACCGGCTGGGAAGCGGTCGACGGCTTCAAAGAGGGCGAGCCGCCGGAAGCGGAAATCGGCGTGGCGGTCATCGACTGCGGCGGCACGCTGCGCTGCGGCATCTATCCGAAGCGCCGCATTCCGACGGTGAATATTCACTCCACCGGAAAATCAGGCCCGCTGGCGCAGTACATCCTTGAAGACATTTATGTCTCGGGCGTGAAGGAGGACAACATCACTCTGGTGAATGGCACTGCCGCGCCGCAAAAAGCGGCACCGCGCGAGTACGACACCAGCAAGAAAATCACCGAGCAGAGCGACGGCCTGCTGGCGAAGGTCGGGATGGGCATGGGTTCCGCCGTGGCGGTGCTGTTCCAGTCCGGACGCGACACCATCGACACGGTGCTGAAAACCATCCTGCCGTTTATGGCGTTCGTCTCGGCGCTTATCGGCATCATCATGGCGTCCGGCCTGGGCGACTGGATTGCCCACGGCCTCGCTCCGCTCGCCAGCCACCCGCTCGGCCTGGTGACGCTGGCGCTGATCTGCTCCTTCCCGCTGCTGTCGCCGTTCCTCGGCCCGGGCGCGGTGATTGCCCAGGTCATCGGCGTGCTGATTGGCGTGCAGATTGGCCTGGGCAACATTCCCCCGCACCTCGCCCTGCCCGCCCTGTTTGCCATTAACGCGCAGGCGGCGTGCGACTTCATCCCGGTTGGTTTGTCGCTGGCGGAAGCGCGGCAGGACACCGTGCGCGTGGGCGTGCCGTCCGTCCTGGTCAGCCGTTTCCTGACGGGCGCACCGACGGTGCTGATTGCCTGGTTTGTCTCCGGCTTTATTTATCAATAAGAGGTTCCTGTCATGACCGTGATTTACCAGACCACCATTACCCGCATCGGCCAGAGCGCCGCCGACGCGCTGAGCGACCAGATGCTGATCACCTTCCGGGAAGGTGCCCCGGCGGATATCGAAGAGTTTTGTTTTATTCACTGCCACGGCGAGCTTAACGGTGAGCTGAAGGCAGGAAGCCAGCTTGAACTGGGCGAGGCGCGCTATGCCGTGACCGCCGTCGGCGACGTGGCCGAGCAAAACCTGCGCGAGCTGGGCCACATCACCCTGCGTTTCGACGGCCAGCCGCAGGCGGAGTATCCCGGTACGGTTCACGTCGCGGGCCCGGTTCCGCAGGCTGTCACCCCAGGCTGCACGTTAAAATTTGTTGCGTAATTAAGGAGATACACATGAGTCAGGTTGCCGTTGTCATTGGTGGGGGACAAACCTTAGGCGAGTTCCTCTGCCGTGGGCTTGCCGCAGAAGGTTACCGCGTGGCGGTAGTGGACATTCAGAGTGAAAAAGCCGCCCGCGTGGCGGACACCATCAACACCGAGTTTGGCGAAGGGATGGCGTACGGCTTTGGTGCCGACGCCACCAGCGAGCAGAGCGTGATGGCGCTGGCCCGCGGCGTGGACGAGATTTTTGGGCGTACCGATCTGCTGGTCTACAGCGCGGGGATTGCGAAAGCGGCCTTTATCAGCGATTTCGCGCTGGGGGATTTTGACCGCTCGCTGCAGGTGAACCTGGTGGGCTATTTCCTCTGCGCCCGCGAGTTTTCCCGTCTGATGATCCGCGACGGCATTCAGGGACGCATCATTCAGATCAACTCAAAATCAGGGAAAGTGGGCAGCAAGCACAACTCCGGCTACAGCGCGGCGAAGTTTGGCGGCGTGGGGCTGACGCAGTCTCTGGCGCTGGATCTGGCCGAATACGGGATTACCGTTCACTCGCTGATGCTGGGCAACCTGCTGAAATCGCCGATGTTCCAGTCCCTGCTGCCGCAGTACGCCACCAAGCTTGGCATCAAAGCGGAAGAGGTGGAGCAGTACTACATCGATAAAGTGCCGCTGAAGCGCGGCTGCGACTATCAGGACGTGCTGAATATGCTGCTGTTTTACGCCAGCCCGAAAGCCTCGTACTGCACCGGACAGTCGATCAACGTCACCGGCGGGCAGGTGATGTTCTGATCGAGCGGGCTGATGCCCTCACCCTAACCCTCTCCCACCGGGAGAGGGAACAAAATAAGGAGCCGATATGGTCACCGCACTCATCACCGTTGCCGCCCTCGCCTGGATCTGCCAGATGGCGTTTGGCGGCTGGCAGATCCACCAGTTTAACCGCGCGTTTGACGCCCTGTGTCAGAAAGGCCGCGTGGGCGTCGGGCGTTCCGGCGGACGCTTCAAACCGCGGGTCGTCGTCGCCGTGGCGCTGGATGAAAATAATAACGTCTGCGATTCGCTCATCATGCGCGGCATGACCGTCTTCGCCCGTCCGGTGAAAATTCAGGCAATTAACGGCATTTCATTGCAGGAATTGCGGCCTGATGTGATCTTTCCCCATGATCCACTCTGTCAGAATGCACTATCATTAGCGCTTAATCTGAAACATGGATAATTTCGTTGTGAAAGCTATAGACTTGCGAAATTATCATTTCGCAACCTAAGGAACGAAGCGCCTATGAAACCTCGTCAGCGGCAGGCGGCCATTCTTGAGCATCTGCAAAAGCAGGGAAAATGCTCGGTAGACGATCTGGCCCACTACTTTGACACCACCGGCACAACAATACGCAAGGATCTGGTATTGCTCGAAAACTCTGGCGCCGTCATTCGAACCTACGGCGGCGTGGTGCTCAATAAGGACGAAGCGGACCCGCCAATCGATCACAAAACGCTGATCAACACCCACCAGAAGGCGCTGATCGCCGAAGCGGCGGTGAAATTTATCCACGATGGCGACTCCATTATCCTTGACGCCGGCAGCACCGTCCTGCAGATGATCCCCCTGCTCAGCCGCTTTAATAACATCACGGTGATGACCAACAGCCTGCACATCGTCAACGCCCTGTCGGAGTTTGACAGCGAACAGACCATCCTGATGCCCGGCGGCACCTTCCGTAAAAAATCCGCGTCGTTTCACGGCCAGCTGGCGGAGAACGCCTTCGACCACTTCAGCTTCGATAAACTGTTTATGGGCACCGACGGCATCGACCTGAACGCGGGCGTCACCACCTTCAATGAGGTGTTCAGCGTCAGCAAAGCGATGTGCAACGCCGCGCGGGAAGTGATTCTGATGGCGGACTCATCGAAGTTTGGCCGTAAAAGCCCCAATATTGTCTGTAGCCTGGAGAGCGTCGACAAGCTGATTACCGACGCGGGTATCGACCCGGCGTTCAAAAAAGCGCTGGAAGAGAAAGGCATCGACGTGATCGTAACCGGAGAGAAAGATGAGTGATTTTCTGTTAAACGCGGGCCGCCAGACCCTGATGCTGGAGCTGCAGGAAGCCAGCCGCCTGCCGGAGCGCCTGGGCGAGGAGTTTGTTCGCGCGGCCAACACCATTATTCACTGCGAAGGAAAGGTAATTGTCTCCGGGATCGGGAAATCCGGCCATATCGGCAAAAAGATCGCCGCGACGCTGGCCAGCACCGGGACACCTGCTTTCTTCGTGCATCCGGCCGAAGCGCTGCACGGCGATCTGGGGATGATTGAAAGCCGCGACGTGATGCTGTTTATCTCCTACTCCGGCTCGGCGAAAGAGCTGGATCTCATCATTCCGCGCCTGCAGGAAAAGTCGGTCGCCCTGCTGGCGATGACCGGGAAATCCCGCTCGCCGCTGGCGCTGGCCGCCAAAGCAACGCTGGACATTTCCGTCGAGCGCGAAGCCTGCCCGATGCACCTCGCCCCGACCTCCAGCACCGTTAACACCCTGATGATGGGCGACGCGCTGGCCATGGCGGTGATGCAGGCGCGCGGCTTTAATGAAGAAGATTTTGCCCGTTCGCACCCGGCGGGGGCCCTCGGCGCGCGGCTGCTCAATAAAGTGCATCACCTGATGCGCACCGACGATGCCATTCCGCAGGTCAAACTCGATACCAGCGTCATGGACGCGATGCTGGAGCTCAGCCGCACCGGCCTGGGCCTGGTGGCGGTTTGCGACAGCGACGGCTTCGTGAAGGGCGTCTTTACCGACGGCGACCTGCGCCGCTGGCTGGTGGGCGGCGGCAGGCTGGAAGCACGGGTTTCGGAAGCGATGACCCAGGGCGGGCTGACGCTGAACGCCGAAAGCCGCGCCATTGAGGCCAAAGAGAGCCTGATGAAGCGTAAAATCACCGCCGCGCCGGTGGTGGATGACGCCGGCAGGCTGTGCGGCGCCATCAACCTGCAGGATTTCTACCAGGCCGGGATTATTTAAGCCCCAGACGTTTCGCCAGCCGGTGCAGGTTGGCGACGTCCATCTCCAGCGCCCGCGCGCACGCCGCCCAGCTGCGGTTGTTCTGCTCCAGCGCGCGGGTAATCATCTGGCGCTGGAACGCTTCGGTCGCCTCGCGCAGGTTCTCATTTGCACTCTCTGGCTCACGCTGGGCCACCGTCTGTACGGCGTCATCATGCAACGCAAAGTGGCGCGCGTGGATCACCACCTCATCACCCGAACGCGTCGCCCGCGCCAGCACCACCGCGCGGTGAATCGCATGCTCCAGCTCGCGCACGTTGCCCGGCCAGCCGTAGCTCAGCAGATGCGCTCTCGCCCCCGGGCTTAAAACCACGCGGGAAAGCCCCATCCTGAGACGGCACTGCTCGCAGAAAAAGCCCGCCAGCAGCAGTACGTCGTCCCCGCGTTCGCGCAGCGGCGGCACGGTAAGCGGGAACACGCTCAGACGGTGGAACAGGTCAGCGCGGAAGTTCCCGGCAAGTACCTCTTCACGCAGGTCGCGGTTCGTCGCCGCCAGCACGCGCACGTCCACTCTGTGGCTGCGGTCATCCCCCACGCGCTGGATATCGCCGTACTGCAACACGCGCAGCAGCTTGGCCTGTAACGACAGGGAAAGCTCACCAATCTCATCCAGAAACAGCGTGCCGTTATCGGCCATTTCAAACTTGCCGCTACGGTTGCTGATGGCCCCGGTAAACGCCCCTTTGACGTGACCAAACAGCTCGCTTTCCGCCACGCTTTCCGGCAACGCGGCGCAGTTGAGGTACACCAGCGGGTTCACCGCGCGCGGCGAGGCTTCGTGAATGGACTTCGCCACCAGCTCTTTACCGGTGCCGGTTTCACCGAAGATCAGCACGTTCAAATCGGAGGCGGCGACAATCTCAATCTCCTTTTTGAGCTGCGCCATGCCCGGCGAAAGGCCAATCATCTCCGTGTGCGCCACCTGCTCAAACGCCGCCGGGCTGCCGGGAAGAATGTTCTGGCTCTCCAGCTGTTCAATCAGCAGGGCGTTGTTCAGCGCCCCGGCGGCCAGCGCGGCAATCAGGCGCAGCTCTTCGTCGCTGAAGGTGTCGAACTGGTCCGGCGACATGCCGTCGAGCGTCAGTGCCCCAATCAGGTTTTGCCCGGCAAACAGCGGCAGGCCGATGCAGGCGTGCACCTTCAGGCTCTCCTGGCCCGGAATAAGCCCGTCGTACGGGTCGGGCAAATCGCTGTCCGCCGGGAACCGCACCACGTCCCCGGCCCGGGCGATGGTCTCCAGCCGCGGATGGCCATCAAGGGCAAAACGCCGCCCGAGAACGTCCCTGGACAGCCCGTCGATAGCCAGCGGAATAAACTGCCGCCCCTCGTAGCGGAGCAGCGCTGAGGCATCGCACGCCAACACGTGGCGCAGCGTGGAGATCAGCCGCTGAAAGCGGTCCTGATGGCCGATACCGGTTTGCAGTTCAATGGCGATCTTCGCCAGCACGTCTACGGAAAAACTCATGTCTGCCTCGCTGTCATTTTGACAATACATATTGTCATATTGACTGCAATATGAATAGTCATAATGACTACCCACTATGGGTCATAAAAACAATAATTCAGTAAAATCAATAAAATAAAAGTTGGCACGCAACTTGATATAAGCAAACCATCTTATTTGAAAAACGCGATATTACGCTGAGGTTGCTATGTCTATTCTGGTTAAAAATAACATTCATTGGGTTGGTCAACGTGACTGGGAAGTACGCGATTTCCACGGGACAGAGTACAAAACGCTGCGCGGCAGCAGCTACAACAGCTATCTCATCCGGGAAGGTAAAAACGTGCTGATCGATACCGTCGATCACAAATTCAGCCGCGAGTTCGTGCAGAACCTGCGCAGCGAAATCGATCTCGACGCCATCGACTACATCATCATCAACCACGCGGAAGAGGACCACGCCGGCGCGCTGACCGAGCTGATGTCCTACATTCCGAACACCCCAATCTACTGCACCACCAACGCCATCGACTCGATCAACGGTCACCACCACCATCCGGAGTGGAATTTCCACACCGTGAAAACCGGTGACACCCTGGATATCGGCAACGGCAAACAGCTGATCTTCGTGGAAACCCCGATGCTGCACTGGCCGGACAGCATGATGACCTACATGACCGGCGATGCGGTGCTGTTCAGCAACGACGCCTTCGGCCAGCACTACTGCGACGAGCGCCTGTTCAACGACGAAGTGGATCAGACCGAACTGTTCGAACAGTGCCAGCGCTACTACGCCAACATCCTGACCCCGTTCAGCCGTCTGGTGACGCCTAAAATCACCGAGATCCTCGGCTTTAACCTGCCGGTGGATATGATTGCCACTTCCCACGGCGTGGTGTGGCGTGAAAACCCAACCCAGATTGTGGAGCTGTACCTGAAATGGGCGGCGGATTATCAGGAAGACCGCATTACGATTTTCTACGACACCATGTCCAACAATACCCGCATGATGGCGGACGCTATTGCCCAGGGCATCAACGAAGTGGATCCGAACGTGGCGGTGAAAATCTTCAACGTGGCGCGCAGCGATAAAAACGAAATCCTCACCAACGTTTTCCGCTCTAAAGGCGTGCTGGTGGGTACCTCCACCATGAACAACGTGATGATGCCGAAAATTGCCGGTCTGGTAGAAGAGATGACCGGCCTGCGCTTCCGTAATAAACGCGCCAGCGCCTTTGGCTCTCACGGCTGGAGCGGCGGCGCGGTAGACCGTCTCTCCACCCGCTTACAGGATGCGGGTTTTGAGATGTCCATGAGCCTGAAGGCCAAGTGGCGCCCGGATATCGACGCCCTGGAGATCTGCCGCCAGCACGGCCGCGATATTGCCCGTCAGTGGGCGCTTGCACCGCTTCCGGAAGCCGCACCTACCGCAGCCCCAGCGCCTGAAGCGACCGCCTGTGGTTCTGCCGCCGCCGATCTCGGCCCACGCATGCAGTGCAGCGTCTGCCAGTGGATCTACGACCCAGAGCTGGGCGAGCCGCTGCAGGACGTTGCGCCAGGCACGCCGTGGAGTGACGTGCCGGACAACTTCCTCTGCCCGGAATGCTCCCTCGGTAAAGACGTCTTTGATGAACTGGGTTCGGAGGCAAAATGAATAACGGCATCGTCATCATCGGCTCGGGCTTTGCCGCCCGCCAGCTGGTGAAAAATATCCGCAAACAGGATGCTAACGTGCCGCTGACGGTGATTGCCGCCGACAGCATGGACGAATACAACAAGCCTGATTTAAGCCACGTCATCAGCCAGAATCAGCGCGCCGAAGATCTCACCCGCCAGACGGCGGGGGAGTTCGCGGAACAGTTTAACCTGCGTCTGTTCCCGTACACCTGGGTCACCGATATCGACGCCGCCGCGCACGTGGTGAAAGCGAAGGAGAAAACCTGGCAGTACGACAAGCTGGTGCTGGCCACGGGAGCCTCTGCTTTCGTGCCGCCGGTTGAAGGCCGCGAGCTGATGATAACGCTCAACAGCCAGCAGGAGTATCAGGCCAGCGAAACCCTGTTGCGCGATGCAAAGCGTGTAATGATTGTCGGCGGCGGCCTGATTGGCACCGAGCTGGCGATGGATTTCTGCCGGGCAGGCAAGGCCGTTACCCTGGTTGACCACGCGGCGAGCATTCTGTCGGCGCTGATGCCCGCAGAGGTAAGCAGCCGCCTGCAGCATCGTTTGACCGACATGGGCGTCCATCTGCTGCTCAAATCGCAGCTGCAGAGCCTCGCTAAAACCGAAGGCGGCATTCGCGCATCGCTTGACGGCGGCCGCAGCGTTGAGGTGGATGTCGTGGTTGCCGCGACGGGGCTGCGTCCGGAAACCGCGCTGGCTCACCGTGCCGGCGCGGAAACACAGCGCGGCGTGAAGGTAGATAGCTACCTGCAAACCACGCAGCCCGATATTTACGCGCTGGGGGACTGCGCCGAAATTAACGGTCAGGTGCTGCCCTTTTTACAGCCGATTCAATTAAGTGCGATGTATCTGGCGAAAAACCTGCTCGGCGGCAGCGCGCCGCTGAAATTACCCGCCATGCTGGTTAAAGTCAAAACGCCGGAATTACCGCTGCATCTTGCCGGTGAAACCCAGCGTAAGGATCTGAACTGGCAAATCACCCTCGAGCCGGAAGGCATGGTCGCGCGAGGCGCGGATAACGAGGGCCAGATGCGCGCTTTTGTCGTCAGTGAAGACCGGATGAAGGAGGCTTTCGCCCTGCTGAAATCGCTGCCCGCTTAACCCGTAGCCTCCTGCCACGCTTACTTAACCTTTGGATTTTATTGTCCGCCGCCCCGCTGTCCCGGGGTTTTTTTTTGCGCATTCTATTCATCAAATAAATGCAAAACAGATAAATCATCGCTAGTCATCCCTAATTTATTACTTCCATTAATATATAAATGCGGAACAGGTGAAAAACACCGTCCTGTTTTATTCCCGTATTAAGGCCTACCCTGTAGATATATTCATCAGCAGGAGATATTCCATGGCACATTTCACAGAAGATCTTAACTATCTTTTTCGCTATTTTAAACAGGCCAAAAAAGCAGAGCGCATTTTATTTCGCTGGCTATGGCTCAGCCCTGAGGATCGCATTGAGCGGCTGCGTGAACTGATGCTGCCGGTGTGTCGATGCGATAAATGCGCCCAAAAAAACCGGAACAAATAAGCAAACTCATCATTGTTTACTTAAGGAACACCCCATCCAAAGAATATAATAAAAAATTAACAACCCAACATCACATTTTTATTCCTGCTGCTTTCACATGAATCGAAAAGCTGTTATTTTTCGCCGTAAATTAAGTTCTTTTTGGAATCACTTGATATGAATGCATTTAGTTATCTGCAACGTCTGGGCAAAGCCCTGATGTTACCTATCGCAACCTTGCCGGTTGCAGCCATATTATTACGTCTCGGCCAGCCTGATGTATTTAATATACCTTTCATTGCCAGCGCCGGTGGCGGCATTTTTGACAGCCTGCCACTGCTGTTTGCGCTTGGCATTGCCATCGGTCTGGCAAAAGATAACGCAGGTGCTGCGGCACTTGCCGGTGCCGTCGGCTTCCTCGTGCTCACCAAAGCCACAGCGGTCATTAACTCATCCATTAATATGTCATTCTTCGCCGGGATCATTGCCGGCGTGGTGGCAGGTCATTGCTACAATCGCTTCTCGAATACCAAACTACCGGACTTCCTTGCCTTCTTTGCAGGCAAGCGCCTGGTGCCCATCATGACCGGGCTAATCTGCCTGTTCATCGCCTGGATTTGCGGCTACGTCTGGCCATCCGTGCAGCACGGCATTGATTCCTTCAGCCTGCTGGTGTCCCGCAGCGGCGAGCCGGGCTGGTTTATTTATGGCGTACTCAATCGCGCGCTGATTCCGTTTGGCCTGCACTACATTCTGCATTCCGTCTTCTGGTTTAGCCTCGGCGACTGCCTGAAGGTGACGTATGATGCAGCCAGCGCGGTACACAATATCTGTCTGGCACCTGACGTCGTCAAGGGGCTGGTGGTAGGCGGGGCAGTACCGGGGATCGACGGCTCCAGTATTACGCAAATTGCCACCGATCTGACCCGCGGCGATCTTAACCGTTTCTTCGCAGGCGATCCGCACGCCGGCGTATACATGGCATGGGCGTACCCCATCTTTATGGGCGGCCTGCCGGGTGCAGCACTGGCGATGTACTTTGCGGCACCAAAAGCACGACGCTCTGCGGTAGGGGGGATGCTGCTTTCCGTAGCGCTGACCGCTTTCCTGACCGGCATCACCGAGCCAATCGAATTCTCCTTCCTGTTCCTCGCCCCGGCGCTGTATGCCCTGCATGCGGTACTGGCGGGTGTGAGCATGGTGATCGCCAACAGCCTCGGCGTATTGCACGGATTTGGTTTTTCCGCCGGACTTATCGACTTCGTTCTCAACTGGGGACTTGCCACTAAACCGTGGATCCTTATCCCATTGATCGTTCTGTTCTTCGCTATTTACTTTGTGGTGTTCACCTTCGCCATCCGCTTCTTTAAGCTGAAAACGCCAGGCCGTGAAGACGATGACACGGTGACAGGTGATTCTGACGATCAGGGCGAAGCCATTGCGCAGTATATCGCCGCGCTGGGTGGCAAACAGAATCTAAAGATTGTCGACGCCTGCATTACCCGCCTGCGCCTGACGCTTGCGGATAACAGCGTGCTGGATGAAACAGCGCTGAAAGCGTTAGGCGCTAAAGGCATTCTCAGGATGGGTTCACAGAACGCGCAGGTTATCCTGGGCCCTCAGGCCGAAAGCATTGCGCTGAAAATCCGGGCGCAGCTAGAAGACTGATACGCACCCTCTCTCCTCCGGGGAGAGGGTTATAAAACCGGAACACTTTATTCATCCCGGCCTTATTTATTCCGCAAAAAAATCTACACTCTCATCATCCTTTTTAAAAATCGGTATGCCGCTATGCGCCAGCTTCAGAAAATCCGTCAGTATCAACGGCTTTATCAGCACTATGGTGCAGCGCCAGCGCCCACGACCATCGCTGAAGTCGCGGAGGTTGCGCTGTGCAGCGAACGCCATGCGCGCACCCTGCTGCGCCAGCTCGCGCAAAGCGGCTGGTTAAGCTGGAGCGCGCAGCCGGGGCGCGGGCATCGCGCCATCCTGCACTGCCTGACGACCACCAGCGAGCTGAGCGCGCCGCTGATGCACGCCTGCCTGGAGAAAGGAGATTACCAGAGCGCGCTGCAGCTGGCCGACGGCGACCCCGCCAGCCTGCACCACATCATCACCCCGTTTTTAGGCGGCAAATGGCTAAAGCACCAGCCGACGCTGCGCATTCCGTGGTATCGCCCGCTCGCGTCGCTGCACCCGGCCCTTCAGCGCCGCCGCGCCGAACAGCATATTATCTGCGCGGTTCACGCGGGGCTGACGCGCTACTCGCCCGGCCACCCGCAGCCGGTCGCGGATTTAGCCCATCACTGGGATACCCGCGACGACATGCGCTGCTGGCGTTTTTATCTGCGCAGCGGCGCGCACTGGCACAACGGGCAAGCCATCAGCGATGAGGATATTCTCGCCGCGCTGCACCAGCTGTTGGCCGATCCGGCACGCAGCGCGGGGCTCGAGCACGTTCGCCAGGTGTCGCTTGTCGCCCCCTGGTGTCTGGAGATCGTCCTCAGCGCGCCCGATGCCATGCTGGCGCATCGTCTCGCGCATCACGCCTGTCGCCTGCCGCATCCGCAGCAGCCAACCGTCGGCGCAGGCCCCTTTGCTATAGCCCACCACCACTCGCACTACCTGCGCCTTGAGCGCCAGCCGTGGTACTTTGCGGCGCACCCGCTGCTGCATGCGATAGAGTTCTGGCGCACCCGCAGCGAGCCGGAAAAACCCGCGTGGATCACCGTAGGTAAAGGAGAAAATGCCCGGGAGTCCGTCACCTCCACCAGCGGCGGGTTTGCCTGGCTGATGCTGAACGCCGGGTTGCCGCAGCCGCTGACCGCCTGGCTGCGTCAGGAAATTCAGCATATTAATCAGCAGTACGTCCACCGGGACGATATCGATACCCGCACGGAGATCCTGCCCGGCATCACAACGCCCGCGCTTGCGGATGCCTCCGACGTGGCGCTCCCCGCGGCCCTTTCTCTGATCTGTTACGACACGCCAGGGCTGTGCGATCTGGCCAGCATGCTGCAAACGCGCCTGAAAAAGCGCGGCTGTAACGTTAACATCCAGCGGAAAGACCGCGAGGCGTGGCATGCCCCCGACGCGCTGGCGCAGGCGGATATCTTACTGGGGGATTATCTGGCGGGCGAGGTGCCGGAGTTTGCGCTGGCAGAGTGGTTTACGGAAGAACCCGCGTGGGCCACGGCGCTGGGGCAGGCCCCGTGGCAAAAAGCGAAGCAGACGCTGATGACCTATTGCGAAAGCGAAGAGAGCCTGCGAACGCATCTGCCCGCCTTCTTTCAGCGCCTGCTCGAAAGCGGCGCCTGCACGCCGCTGTTCCACTACCGCTATCGTCTTAACACCCTGGAAAACGTGCAGGGCATTGTGCTGACCGCCAGCGGCTGGCTTGATTTTACCCGCGCCTGGCTGCCGCCAGCTCAGGAGCGCACCACCAGCGCGTCGTAGCCGCGCCAGCGGTAATTGACCATGGAGATCAGCCAGCAGGCGACAAACAGCCCGACCACCACAAACCCGGCGTTGCCCAGGTTGTCGTTCACCGCGCCAATCACATCCCAGACGCCGCCGCTGAGGTCGAATTTATCCATCAGCAGACCCAGCGCTTCCAGCCCGCCGATAAACAGCGCCACCACCACGGAAGTGCCGGTAATGGTCATGTTGTAGTAGAGCTTGCGCTGCGGCTTGTTGAACGCCCAGCCGTAGGCGCCCACCATCAGCAAATTGTCGAGGGTATCGACCAGCGCCATGCCGCTCGCGAAGAGCGCCGGGAAGATCATGATTGCCCAGACCGACATCCCGTGAGAGGCGCTGGCGGCAGAAATGCCCAACACGCCAATCTCGGTCGCGGTATCAAACCCCAGGCCAAACAGAAAACCGACCAGGTACATCTGCCAGCTTTTATTCACCAGGCGGAACGTCGCGCCGAACAGCCAGTTCATCACTCCACCCTGCGCCGGGAGCGTGACGTCTCCCTGCACCGGCCTGCCGTTTTTCAGCGCCTGGAAACTGCGCCAGACGCCGCGCAGGATCACCATGTTTACCAGCGCCATCGCCAGCAGGAAGGTCGCCGACACCGCCGTGCCAATCAGGCTGCCGGTCTCGTGAAACCACGCCATATTCTTCTGAAACGCCGTGGCGGTCGCGGCGATGGCAATGGACGCCAGCACCACGATGGTGGAGTGCCCCAGCGAGAACCATGCCCCGACGCCGGACGGGCGTTTCCCCTGCTGCATCATCTTACGCGTCACGGTATCAATAGCTGCAATGTGGTCGGCATCCACCGCATGACGCAGCCCGTAGCACCAGGCCAGCAGGCTTGCCGCCATCAGCGCCGTGCTGTCGCTGAAGGTTCGCCATGCCCATCCCCAGGCCAGCAGGTTTGCCATTACCAGAGCCAGCAGCAGAAGTGCGGCGCGAGGTTCATTGCGTAAGAGTCGTAACATTTTAAATCCTTTTTGAACATGACCGGGCAGCGGCGATCGCCGCCTGCCCAAAGGAGATCGCTCCGTCGCCTGCAGGCAGGCGCGAAGGAAAAAGAAGCGTAAAGTCAGAAAGATAATGGCGCAGGCGCGCGCGCAGCAGACGGTTGTGCAGCACGCCGCCGCTGAGGCATATTGTCGAAAGCGATAAGCGCCGGGCATGGAACGCGGCGAGATCCGCCAGCCCTTTTGCCAGCGCATCGTGAAACGCCCAGGCGCGCGCGCTGGGTTCCGCCCGCCAGTTCAGCCACTGCTGCCAGAATTGCGCGAGGTTATCCGCGTCCAGCGTCACTGGATGGTCGACACCCGCGCACTGCGATGCCAGCGCTTCCAGCCGGCAGGCCGCTTCGCCTTCCCAGGTTTGCGTGTCGATACCCAGCGCGCAGGCGACCGCATCAAACAGGCGACCGCATGACGAGGCCCGCGGCGCGTTGACGCCGCGCTGGATAGCCGTCGCCAGCAGCGACCAGTTCTGGCCCTGCACCGCGCGCGTTTCCGGGTATTGCTGCCAGTCAGGGACAAACGCCAGACAGTGGGCGAGCAGGTTGCGCCACGGCTGCCGCGCCGCGAGATCGCCGCCCGGAAGCGCAACGGCAGGCAGCCCTCCCAGACGTTCGCACTCGAGATAGTTCACCCGCAGGCACTCCCCGCCCCACAGCGCGCCGTTCTCGCCCATGCCCGTTCCGTCCAGCGTCAGGGCGATAGCGTCTCCGCCGTCGCGCGGCCAGCCGTTTTCAGCAAGGCACGCCGCCGCGTGGGCGTGATGATGCAACACGGTTTCAACCGGCAGCGCCTGCTCCTGCGCCCATTGCCGGGTGTGGTAGCCGGGGTGCGCGTCGCACACCACTCGCTGCGGCTGAAAGGCGTAGATCTGCTGCATCACCGCCAGCGCCGAACGCCACTGCGCCTCGACGCCGTCGTCACCGAGATCGCCAAAGTGCTGGCTCAGCACCGCCTGGTTCCCGCGCACAAGGCAAAAGGTATTCTTCATCTCCGCGCCGGTAGCCAACATGGCGGGGATATTGTCAAACCCTGCCGGCAGCGTGACGGCATCCGGCACAAAGCCGCGCGCGCGGCGCAGCACCGCCCCGTCTCGATCCAGCACCGAATCATCCATTCTCTGCAGGATGTCGCGGTTGTGCAGCAGGAAGCCGTCCGCAATTTCGCCGAGCTCTTCCAGCGCCTGCTCGTTGGTTATGGCCGGCGGACGACCGCTGAGGTTGCCGGAGGTCATCACCAGCGGATGCCGGCAGTCCTGCATCAGTAAATGGTGCAGCGGGTTAGCGGGCAGCATGATGCCTACCGCATCCAGACCCGGGGCAATCGCGTCGGGAAACGCGGGCAGCCAGGCTTTCGGCGTGAGCACGATGGGCGCAGCAGGTGAGCCGAGCAGCCTCTGAATCGACGCGGGTAACGCGTCGGCATTCGGGATCATCACCGCCAGCGGTTTACCCGGACGCTGCTTGCGTGAGCGAAGCGTCGCGACCGCCTGGAGATTCCGTGCGTCACAGGCGAGGTGAAAGCCCCCCAGCCCTTTGATAGCGACAATACCGCCGTTTTTCAGCGTCTTCACCGCCGCGCCCAGCGCAGCCTCACCGGCAGCAGTGACGTCGCCCGCCCGCCATTCAAGCGCGGGCCCGCAGTCCGGGCAGGCGACCGGCTGGGCGTGAAAACGTCGGTCGGCAGGGTTGCGGTACTCCGCTTCACACGGCGCGCAGAGCGGGAATGCCGCCATCGACGTTGCCGGGCGGTCATAGGGCATGGCGCGAATAATGGTGAAACGCGGCCCGCAGTGGGTGCAGTTGATAAACGGGTAGCGATAGCGGCGCTCGCGCGGATCGCGCATTTCAGCCAGGCACGCCGGACAGGTCGCGGCATCCGGCACAATCTGGGTGTCCATCGCCCCGCCCGCGCTGTGGCGGATGGTAAAGTCCTTCGGCAAGCGCGCCCAGGTGAACGGCTGCGCTTCAACGCGATCAATGCGTGCCAGCGGCGGGCAATCCTGATGCAGCCTCGCGGTAAAGGCCCCCCCATTACCCGCGAGGCGCACCAGCACGCCCTCTCCGTCGTTGCAGACATCGCCTGCAAGCTGAAGCTGTTGCGCCAGCTGCCAGACGAAGGGACGAAACCCCACGCCCTGCACCTTGCCGCGCACGCGCAGCTGTACGCCGTTACTGCACATGACGGCTCAGAACAGCAGCGATGAGGAGGTGTCGAACGCCGCGCGACGGCGCTTTTCTGCGCTCATCTGCTCAAGCTTGTCGCGATCCACGCAGACCAGCGCGTGCGTCGGACAGGATTCCATGCAGGCCGGGCCAGCGTCGCGGTGGTAGCAGAGGTCACATTTGTTGGCTTCGGCTTTCTCCGCGCGCACGCTCAGCCCCATGCCGCTGTTGCGGACCACCGGACGGACCACCACCTCCATCGCGCCGTACGGACAGGCGACTACGCAGGTTTTGCAGCCAATGCAGCGCTCCTGCATTACGTGCACAAAGCCTTTCTCGCGTTTGATCGCCCCGTTCGGGCAGACGTTCGCGCACGGGGCGTCTTCGCACTGACGACAGATGGCGGCGGTGGAAATATTCACGCCTTTGATGACGTGGATGCGCGGCAGGAAGGTGTCAGGGGTAAGCGACGCGCAATCCTGCTCTGCCTGATGGGAAACCACGCACGCCACTTCACAGGTACGGCAACCAATACACTTACTGGCATCGGCCATAATAAAACGGTTCATCTGCTTCTCCAGCATTACAGTTATGCGCGGAGATATTCATAAACCGTGCCAATTATTAACCTATTGATTTAAAGCGATTTTAAAAATCACAGCGGCGCTGTCATCGTCACTTATGACGATGACAGCTGTCGACATCAGCGGTGCGGGCCGTCAATAACCGAGTCGCGCAGGACAAGCTCGCCGGAGAAGGTTTGCTGATATTTGAACTCACCGCCGTCGAGCATGAAGATCAGGCGGCTGATGGTTTCTTTGATCATCTCCGTCACCGGGATGCGAACGCTGGAGAGCGACGGCACGATATAAGGCGCGATGGCCACGTCGTCAAAACCGATCACCGACACCGCGTCCGGGGTAGCAACGCCGCTGTCGTGCAGCTGCTTCATGGCACCGATTGCCATATCGTCATTACTGGCCACCAGCGCCGTAAAGCGCTCGCCGCGCGCAAGCAGTTCGGCCACCGCCGCCGCGCCGCTGGCGGGGTTCCACTTCCCCTGCGCGATCAGCCCCTCGCGCACCGGAATACCGTGCTGCGCCAGCGCGTCCCTGTAGCCGGAGAGACGCTCAACCCCGGTCGGCGAATCCAGCGAACCGGTAATAAACGCGATTTCCCGGTGGCCTTTCGCAATCAGCTGCGCCACCGCGTCCTGGCTGGAGGCTTTATGATCGGACCAGACGCTGTGGCTGCTGTTTTTCCGCAGGCGGCGGTTGAGCACCATGATGGGCTGCTCGCACTTCTCGACGATCTCATCCATCTCTTCCACGCTCAGGAAACGCGGATAGATAATCACCGCGTCGCAGCGCATATCGAGCAGGTACTGGATCGCTTCGCGCTCTTCGTCCGCGCTGTGCTTGCCGTCCGCGAGGATCAGCTGCCGCCCTTTCTCTTCGGTCATGCGCGCGGCGTGAAACAGCAGTTCGCTGAAGTAAACGCCGTGATAAAGGGTGTTGGTCACCACCAGCCCCAGCGTCTGGGTACGTTTGGTCGCCAGGTTGCGCGCCAGTAAATTCGGACGATAGCCGCTCTCTTCAATGGCCTGAAACACCCGGTCTTTGGTCTCCTGGCTGACGTAGCCATTTCCCGACAGCACCCGGGACACCGTGGCTTTCGAAACGCCTGCCCGCTTCGCCACTTCAAGCATCGTGGTCATGTTGTTATTCCGTCTGCATCTGATGGAGCGCAGTGTACTGCACCGCGGGGAAATTGTCGTAGCGGCGAAATCACGCTTTTGGCACTCCATTGCGATCCGCATCACGAAACGAAAAAATGGTCAAAAAGCGATCTTGTTTCATTCATAAAAACTCATGATGATTATGTGGAACCGGTTTCCTACATTTCTCACAACGATAACAGGATCACATCCGATGGCCAAAAATTATGCCGCGCTGGCGAACGACGTTGTCAGCGCGCTGGGCGGCAAAGAGAACATTGTCGCCGTCACCCACTGCATGACGCGTCTGCGCTTCGTTCTGAAAGACGAGAGCCTTACCGACGCCCCGCGCCTGAAAAGCATCAGCGGCGTGCTCGGCGTGGTGCGCAACGACAACCAGTGCCAGGTGATCATTGGCAACACCGTGTCCCAGGCGTACCGCGAGGTGGTGAGCCTGCTGCCAACCAGCCTGCAACCTGCCGTACCGGAAGGTCCGCAAAAACTGACCCTGCGCCGCATTGGCGCCGGGATCCTCGATGCGCTGATCGGCACCATGTCGCCGCTGATCCCGGCGATCATCGGCGGCTCGATGGTCAAACTGCTGGCGATGATCCTTGAGATGACCGGCGTGCTGCCAAAAGGCGCGCCGACGCTCACCATTTTGACCGTCATCGGCGACGGCGCGTTCTTCTTCCTGCCGCTGATGGTGGCGGCCTCAGCGGCGGTAAAATTCAAAACCAACATGTCGCTGGCGATAGCCATTGCGGGCGTGCTGGTCCACCCGAGTTTTATCGAGCTGATGGCGAAAGCCGCGCAGGGCGAGCACGTTGAGTTCGCCTTTATCCCGGTGACGGCGGTGAAATACACCTACACCGTCATCCCCGCGCTGGTGATGACCTGGTGCCTGTCTTATATCGAACGCTGGGTCGATCGCATTACGCCGGCGGTAACGAAAAACTTCCTCAAGCCGATGCTGATCGTGCTGATTGCCGCCCCGCTTGCCATCGTGCTGATTGGGCCGCTGGGCATCTGGATCGGTAGCGCCATCTCCGCGCTGGTTTACACCATTCACGGCTATCTGGGCTGGCTCTCCGTTGCCATCATGGGCGCGCTGTGGCCGCTGCTGGTCATGACCGGGATGCACCGCGTCTTTACGCCGACCATCATTCAGACCATTGCCGAAACGGGCAAAGAGGGGATGGTGATGCCGTCAGAAATCGGCGCCAACCTGTCGCTCGGCGGTTCGTCGCTGGCGGTGGCGTGGAAAACCAAAAACCCGGAGCTGCGCCAGACGGCGCTGGCGGCGGCAGCCTCCGCCATTATGGCGGGGATCTCTGAACCGGCGCTGTACGGCGTGGCGATTCGCCTGAAACGTCCACTGATTGCGAGCCTGATCAGCGGCTTTATCTGCGGCGCGGTGGCCGGCATCGCGGGTCTTGCCAGCCACTCGATGGCGGCGCCGGGGCTGTTTACCAGCGTGCAGTTCTTTGACCCGGCGAACCCGATGACCATCGTCTGGGTGTTTGGCGTGATGGGGCTGGCAGTGGTGCTGTCGTTTGTTCTGACCCTGATACTCGGTTTTGAAGATATCCCGGTTGAAGACGACGCCGAAAAAGCGCGCGCCCTGCAGACCGCACCGGCCCAGAGCAAAGCGGTACAAGCATAAATTGAAAGCGAGGTAAGAATGTCTGTTTTTCCACAAGGATTTTTATGGGGCGGCGCGCTTGCCGCTAACCAGAGTGAAGGGGCTTACCGTGAAGGCGGCAAAGGGCTGACGACGGTCGATATGATCCCCCACGGCGCGAATCGCCTGGCGGTGAAGCTCGGTAAGGAAAAGCGTTTTTCGCTGCGTGACGACGAGTTCTACCCGAGCCACGAGGCGATTGATTTTTACCATCGCTATAAAGAAGACATCGCCCTGATGGCGGAGATGGGCTTTACGGTGTTCCGCACCTCGATTGCCTGGAGCCGCCTCTACCCGAACGGCGACGAACCGCTGCCGAATAAGGAAGGCATTGCCTTCTATCGCGCGGTGTTTGAGGAGTGCAAAAAGTACAACATCGAGCCGCTGGTCACGCTCTGCCACTTCGACGTCCCCATGCATCTGGTGACGGAGTACGGATCCTGGCGCAACCGCAAGATGGTCGATTTCTTCGCCCGCTACGCCCGCACCTGCTTTGAGGAGTTTAACGGGCTGGTGAAATACTGGCTGACCTTCAACGAAATCAACATCATGCTGCACAGCCCGTTCTCCGGCGCGGGGCTGGTTTTCGAGGAAGGTGAAAACGAAGATCAGGTGAAATACCAGGCCGCGCACCACGAGCTGGTGGCGAGCGCGCTGGCGACCAAAATCGCCCACGAGGTGAACCCGGAAAACCAGGTGGGCTGCATGCTGGCGGGCGGCAATTTCTACCCGTACTCCTGCAAACCTGAAGACGTGTGGATGGCGCTGGAGAAAGATCGCGAGAACCTGTTCTTTATCGACGTGCAGGCGCGCGGCCGCTATCCGGCCTACTCCGCCCGCGTGTTCCGCGAGAAAGGCGTGGCGATCGTCAAAGACCCGGGCGACGATGAACTGCTGAAAAACACCGTCGATTTTGTCTCGTTCAGCTATTACGCCTCGCGCTGCGCGTCGGCGGACATGAACGCGGGCAACACCAGCGCGGCGAACATCGTGAAGTCCCTGCGCAACCCGCACATTCAGGTGAGCGAATGGGGCTGGGGCATTGACCCGCTCGGCCTGCGCATCACCATGAACATGATGTACGACCGCTACCAGAAGCCGCTGTTCCTGGTGGAAAACGGCCTCGGGGCGAAAGACGTGATTGATGAAAACGGCGAAATCAACGACGACTACCGCATCAGCTATCTGCGCGAGCATATCCGCGCGATGGGCGACGCGATTGAGGACGGCGTGCCGCTGATGGGCTACACCACCTGGGGCTGTATCGACCTGGTGTCGGCCTCAACGGGCGAGATGAGCAAGCGCTACGGCTTTGTCTACGTTGACCGCGACGACGCGGGCAACGGCACGCTGGACCGCAAGCGCAAGAAATCGTTCGGGTGGTATAAGAAGGTGATTGCGAGTAACGGGGCGGATCTCGACTAGCCTGTTGCCCTCACCCCAGCCCTCTCCCACAGGGCTGAGGGATCCCCAGTAATTTTTTTAACCGGAAGCGGTGAATGTTGCTTCAGGAAAATGAATGGATTACAGCGATGCCCTGGTCCGGCTGTAAATCGCCGAGGCGTTTCCGTAAGGCCGGGGCGAGGCGCAGGGATGCGCCGAGAGGGCGTGGCCTGCAGGGATGCAGGCTCATGCCCGACCCGATAGCCTGAAGGAATAAGCCGAGGGTACCGCGAAGCGGCGATTTACCGCCGGGAGCCCGGGTCGCCAGGGTGGTGGCGACTGAGCCACCCTGGCACGTTCACCGGTCATGTCGTTACAGAGTAGCAAGGAACATGAAGTGAACGGAATGACCACCAGAGCCGTATGTTCCCCCTCACCCCAGCCCTCTCCCAAAGGGAGAGGGGGTCGTCCCTGCAGGCATTATTTTGTGTGGAACCCTCAGCCCACAGGGAGGGGGAGATGGGTTTGGTAGGCCGGGTAAGGCAATGCCGCCACCCGGCACTGCTCAGAGTGGAGAAAATCCCCCATTCCCAACCCACCCGGCAAGCCGTGAATACACCACGTCCACCGCCTCTTTCACCGGCGGCGTCATCGGGTAATAAAACCCAACAATGTCCGGCTGAATGCCCAAAAACAGCACCTCGCCCACGTCGTCTTTAATCTGATCGACCAGGTAGTTCAGCGGCATATTGTGGGTGGTCATCATAAACATCTCGGCGATGTCGTCCGGGTCAATCAGGCGGATCTCGCCGGGGTTGAGCCCCATATCGGTGGCATCGACGATTAACAGCCTCTCCGGGTGTAGCTCGCGAATGGCGACCACGTCGTTTTCCGGCGCGCTGCCGCCGTCAATCACCACCCAGCTGCCCTGCGGATTCGCGGCGCACATCTCTGCGAGCAGCGGCCCCGCACCGTCGTCGCCCATCATGCTGTTGCCCACGCACAGTAAAACGTCAGTCACGTAATCTCCTCACCATCAGGTAGATGGCGCTCTCCTGATGAATATCATGCAGCATGCCGAGCAGCGTTTTGCTCCACGTCTGCTGCTCGGGGGTTTGTCTGCTCAGCGCCGCGTCAAAGGCGTTGGCGAGCATCGCAATGTGGTTGGCGTCGATAACGATCTCGCCGTACTTCGGCACGCCTTCCATTTTGCGCCGCGCCGTACTGCCCTCCTCCAGCGTGGCGATCCACGCCAGGTACTCAGGCCACGGGCAGCTTAACGCCGCCTCCAGGCAGTCGATCACCCCGAGGTGGTGCCCAATCGCCAGGCTGTAATAGACCACCTGCTGCGCCGCATCCGGCGTGGCATCGTTCTCATCAATAAACTTACGGCTCAGCTGGCTGAACACCACCGTTTCACTCATCGGATACGCGCCTCATCCACGATGCTGTTCAGGTTTGCCACGATCTCATTGAGACGCGGATCGTTTTCCGCCTCCAGCCAGCGCGCCACCTGATGTTCGCCCTGGCTCAGCAGGCGCAGGTAATCGTCGGCAATCTGGCGGCCATAGCGGTAGCCCGCCAGTTTCCGCGCCGTGCGATCGACCTTGACCCGCAGCGGCTGCACCATGTCCGGGTGCAGGATGGTCGCAGGCTGGTTATCCAGCTCGCCCGGCTCGCGGGCGTGGATTTTTTGCTCCAGCAGGCCGAGCGCCATCGCAAAGCCGTACAGCGTCGCGGCAGGCGTCGGCGGGCAGCCCGGGATGTAGACGTCCACCGGCACGATTTTGTCGGTGCCGCCCCAGACGCAGTAAAGGTCGTGGAAGATGCCGCCGCTGTTGCCGCAGGCCCCGTAGGAGATGCAAATTTTCGGATCGGGCGCGGACTGCCAGGCGCGCAGCGCGGGGGATCGCATGGCGCGTGTCACTGCCCCGGTAAACAGCAGGATGTCCGCATGGCGCGGAGACGGCACCACCTTGATGCCGAAGCGCTCAGCGTCAAACAGCGGTGACAGGGTGGCGAAGATCTCAATCTCGCAGCCGTTGCAGCCGCCGCAGTCCACGCGGTAGACGTAGGCCGAGCGTTTGATTTTTTTCAGCAGCGACGCCTTCATGCTGGCGATAGATTCGTCGACCGTCATCGGCACCGGAATGCCGTTCGCGTCGCGCGGGCCGAGTAAATTGTCCATCAGCTGGCCTCTCTCATATGGCGGGTAATATCAATGCGGTCGGACGGCAGCAGGCACTTCTGCCGCTTGCACTCAGGGCAGGTTTCAAAGCTTTCACGATGGTGCTCCGCGCGGGCATCGCCGTTGTGCTGCAGCAGCGCGATGGCGTAGTCGATCTCTTTTTGCACGGCGAACGGACGCCGGCAGACGCGGCAGTTGCACAGGTCAAAGCGCGACTGCTGGAGGAAATCCTCTTTCTTCCACACCGCCAGCTCGTACTCCTGAGACAGGCGAAGGGCCACCGTCGGGCAGACCTCTTCGCAGCGGCCGCAGAAGATGCAGCGCCCGAGGTTAAACTGCCAGGCCAGCTCGCCGGTTTTGAGATCCGTTTCTACCGTCAGGGCATTCGACGGACAGGCGTTGACGCAGGCCGCACAGCCGATGCACTGCTGCGGGTTGTGCTCCGGCTTGCCGCGAAAGTTTTTATCCACCGGCATCGGCTCCAGCGGATAGCGGCTGGTAGGCGTGCCGGTTTTGATCACTTTTTTGATAAAGGTAAACATGGCGAGTCCTTATTTCAGCGGCGAGTTCTTACGCTCGATGCTGTAGCGCTCAAGCTCTTTGTACGGCACCACCTGGCTTTTCTTCTTGCGCACGTCCACGACGGTCATGCGGTCGGTGCAGGAGTAGCACGGGTCGAGGCTGCCGATGATCAGCGGCGCATCGGAGACCGTGTTGCCGCGCAGCATGTAGCGCAGGGTTGGCCAGTTGGCGTAGGTGGCCGCACGGCAGCGCCAGCGGTAGAGCTTCTGGTTGTCGCCGGTCATGCTCCAGTGGATATCATCCCCGCGCGGCGCTTCGGCAAAGCCGAGGGCAAAACGGTTCGGAATGTAGGTGAAACCCTCGACCATCAGCGGGCCGCCCGGCAGGTTATCGAGCCCAAAGTCGATCATGTTCAGCGCGGTGAACACCTCGTTGATGCGCACCTTGAGGCGGGAGATGACGTCGCAGCCCTGCTCGCTGTGCACGGTCATCGGCAGCAGGCCGTAGCCGACGAACGGGTGATCGGCGCGGGTGTCGCGGGCGTGGCCGCTGGCGCGCACCATCGGGCCGACGTTGCTGAAGTCGCGGGCGATTTCCGGGTCAAGGCGGCCGATGCCGACGGTGCGCTGCTCGATGTTGGGCGTGCTGAGCAGCATGTCCACCAGCTCCTGCACGTCGCGGCGCATCTGCTGCGCCAGAAGGCGGGTCTGGATCATGTCGTCTTTCAGCAGGTCGCGGCGGATCCCGCCGATCAGGTTCAGGCCGTAGGTTTTGCGCGCCCCGGTGAGGATCTCCGCCATTTTCATCGACGCCTCGCGCACGCGGAAGAACTGCATAAACCCGGAGTCAAAGCCGACGAAGTGGCACGCCAGGCCGAGGTTCAGCAGGTGCGAGTGCAGGCGCTCCACTTCCAGCAGAATAGCGCGGATCATCTGCGCTCGCTCCGGCACCACGATCCCCATGCTGTTCTCCACCGAGGTGGTATAGGCGGTGCTGTGGGCGAAGCCGCAGATGCCGCAAACGCGGTCAGAGAGGAACGTCACTTCGTTGTAGCCCATGCGGGTTTCCGCCAGCTTTTCCATGCCGCGGTGGACGTAGAACAGTCGGTAGTCGGCGTCGATGATATTCTCGCCGTCGACGAACAGGCGGAAATGGCCCGGTTCGTCGGAGGTGACGTGCAGCGGGCCGATCGGCACCACGTTGTTCTTCTTGCTGCCCAGCTCGTTGATGAACTCGTAGGTTTCGCTGTCGGTGGTCGGCGCCGGGCGCTGGCGGTAGTCCATGCTGTCTTTGCGCAGCGGGTAGAGTTCATCCGGCCAGTCGTCCGGCAGCACCAGGCGGCGCTCGTCCGGCAGGCCAACCGGCACCAGGCCGTACATGTCGCGCACTTCGCGCTCGCCCCAGACGGCGGCAGGCACGCGCGGCGTGACGGACGGGTATTCCGGCTTATTTGGGTCAACTTCGACACGCACGGTGAGCCAGCACTTCTCCCCCTGCTCCATCGACATCACGTAGTACACGGCGTAATTGCCGCACAGCTGGCGCTCGTCGTTACCGAACAGCACCGACAGCCAGCCGCCCTGCTGGTAGTAGAGAAACTCCACCACTTCCGGCAGATAGTTCACCTTTACGGTGACGGTGATCTGGTCTTTGGTTTGCCAGGACTCCTCCAGCACCACGCCGGGGAAAGCCTGATGCAACGCGGCGAGATACTGCTGACCTTTCTTTTCTTCAGACATAAAAACTCTCTTTAATCACGCCACCAGCAAGGAGACGAACGCTAAAAATGCAAAACCAAAACCGGCCCAGGTGATGCGCGACGTTTCCATAAAACGCAGGCGCGCCATGCTGTTTTCAAACAGGGCAATCACCAGCACGCCGACCAGCAGCTTGAGGGCGGCCACCACCACGGCCAGCACAAGGCCGCCTGCGGAGAAGTGCGTCATCTGCCCCCACGGGAAAAAGACGCCGACAAACATCTGCAGCACCACCAGCTGTTTGAGGCTGATGCCCCACTTCAGCACCGCAAAGCCGTAGCCGCTGTATTCGGTGAGCGGCCCTTCCTGCAGCTCCTGCTCGGCTTCCGCAAGGTCAAACGGCAGTTTGCCCATCTCGATAAACGTGGCGAACGCGCAGGCGCACAGCGCCAGCACCAGCGGAATGGAGCGGGCAACCGGCCAGTGGTAAACGGTGTGGGTGATAAAGCTGATATGGGTGGAACCCGCGACCTGCGCGGCGACCCACAGCCCCAGCAGCAGGATGGGCTCAACCAGCACGCCCAGCATCGCCTCGCGGCTGGCGCCGATGCCGGTAAACGGGCTCCCGGTGTCCAGGCCCGCAATGGCAAAGAAGAAGCGGGCAATGGCGAAGAGGTAAATCAGCGTAATCAGATCGCCGAGCGCCGGCAGCGGCGAGCCCACCGTCACCACCGGCAGCGCGGTAGCGATGGTCAGCATCACGCCCACCATCACAAACGGCGTCAGGCGGAAGACCCAGCCTGCGGCGTCCGGGGCCACGCTCTGACGAGAAAGCAGTTTGAAGAGATCGCGGTACTCCTGAAGCACGCCAGGCCCGCGACGGTTGTGCATCCTGGCGCGCGCCACGCGGCTCACCCCGGAAAGCAGCGGCGCAGCGGCGAACAGCACCAGCGCCTGAAGTATTGCCAGTAACAGACTCATGTCAGGCTCCTCGTGAAAACACAATCACTACCAGCACCGCCAGCTCGATGACCGCCAGACGGCGGAACAGCGCGGGCGCGGCGGCGTTCTGCCAGCCGGGTACCCACGCCACCGGGTTCAGCCAGTGGCGCAGCTTCAGCACGGCGGCAAAGTTTTCTTTTACCGGCATGGCAAAACCGTGGGCGGTGATGACCATCGACTGTTCGTGTTCGTAGCCGCAGGCCCACGCCGCACCGCGCGAGCGGGAAGAGAGTCGGTCGCGTTTGAAGAACAGCATCAGGACGAGCGGCAGCAGCGGTGTGCCAATCAGCAGCAGCGCGATCATAGGCTGAGAGACGGTGGTATTCGCCACGGTCAGCGGCAGCGGAATAGCGCTTCCCAGCAGCGGCAGCAGCCACGGCGCGGCGACGCCGCCCGCGATGCAGCATAGCGCCAGCGCAACCACGCTGGCACACATTAGTCCCGGCGCGCAGCAGGCGTTTTCAGCTTCGCGGGTTCGCGGCGCGCCGAGGAAGGTGACGCCGTAAACTTTCGCCATGCACATCACCGCCAGCGCCCCGGTAATCGCCAGCCCGACCGCCAGCAGCGGCCCCAGCAGACGGGCGATAAACGCGTCGCTCTGGCCGAGCGCGAAGAAGGACTGATAGATCACCCACTCCCCGGCAAAGCCGTTCAGCGGCGGCAGCGCGGCCATCGCCATCAGCCCGACCAGCATCGCCAGTGAAATCACCGGCATCTTTTTGCCAATCCCACCGAGCTTTTCAATATCCCGATGGCCGGTGCGGAACCAGACGCTTCCCGCGCCGAGGAACAGGGTGCTTTTAAACAGGCTGTGGTTGACGAGGTGATAGAGACCGCCGATAAAGCCGGCGGCAATCAGCGCCGGTTGATTCAGCGCCAGCCCGGTCACGCCCGCGCCAAGACCGAGCAGGATGATGCCGATATTTTCGAGGGTGTGATACGCCAGAAGACGCTGGATATTGTGCTCCATCAGCGCATAGAGACCGCCGACGAAGGCGGTAACCATCCCGGCGACCAGCAGCACGACGCCCCACCACAGCGGCGGCTGGCCGCCGGTCAGCGTAATCGCCAGAATCCCGAACAGACCGACCTTCATCACCACCACAGAAAACAGCGCGGCGGCGGGCGCGGAGGCATTTGCATGCGCCTGCGGCACCCAGCCGTGCAGCGGGATGATTCCGGCGAGCAGGCCAAAGCCAATCACGCCCAGCAGCCAGACGTCATTCCCCAGCGGATGGCCGTTGAGCGCAGCGAAGTCCAGCGTGCCGAAGCGTTGCCACACCAGCCAGCAGGCCAGCGCCAGCAGCAGCGTCCCCAGGCGTCCCAGCGCAAACCATAGCTTGCCGGAGGCGCTGCAGCCCGTCAGGAACACGCCGCAGAGCGCCATGATCTCCGCCATCACCACCAGCGCGCCGAGGTTGCTGGCGATAACGGTGCAGACCGCCGTCGCCATCAGCAGATTGACCAGCAGGCCGTTGGCTTTAGCGTGCGGGTGGCGGTGCCAGTCGATATTGAACAGGCTGATAAACAGCCCGCACAGGCCGAACGTCACCAGCCAGATGGCGTTCAGCGGGGTGATCTCAACGGCGTGGCGAATCAGCGGCACGAGCGCGTCAACGGATTGCCCGTCGAGCAGAACGGCACCGCCTGCCGCCAGCGTCATCAGGCTACCTACCGCCCCGCCGACTCCGGCGATCCAGCCGCTGAGGGTTTTATGGAAAGAGAAGATCTGCGCCAGAACGGCGGCGGCAGCAAAACAGGCTATCGCGCTGGTAATCATCATCGCCGCGTTCATTTCGCCCCCTCGTTAAGCGCCTGTAGCAAAGAAAGGTCGCCAAAATCACTGTTGATGGTCAGCTCGCGTTTACGCTTGCTGGTACGTGCGATGTCGCGAATGTTAACCAGAATCAACGCTTTGGTTGGGCAGGTGCGCACGCAGGCCGGTCCCTGCTCATCGAAGCTGCACAGGTCGCACTTCACCGCAACGGCGCGGACGCCGGGCACCCAGTCCAGCAGCGTGCTTACGCGCGCAGGCGCCGGCGGCGCGGGCGGGGCTTTTGGCGAGTTGGCGTTCGCCGGAATGTGCAGCGGGCGGCTGCCGGAAAATTCAATCGCGCCGAACGGGCAGGCAATGCCGCACAGCTTGCAGCTTACGCACAGGCTTTCATTCAGCTGGACAGCGCCATCAACGCGGGTGATGGCATTCACGGGACAGACGCCCGCGCAGGGGGCATCTTCACAATGGTGGCAGAGCTGCGGGGCAGACTCTTTTTCATTACGCATGACGTGCAGGCGCGGCATGGACTGCAGCCCATGCAGGCGATGCGTTTCCGAACACGCCGCCTCACAGGTTCGACAGCCAATACAGACCGTCGAGTCAGCAATTACAAAACGGTTCACCGGGTCATCCTCTGGTGATAGTCATTTTTGACGAAAAACTGTCTTGTCGACACTTCTCGACACGCATCGGTCAGGCCACGTTTGCTGAGGCATTTCCGTCCATCAGCTGCTTCAGGTTGACCGGGAGATCGTTCTCAACGGCGGCGTACAGGCCGTTATAAACCGGCGCGATTTTTTCCAGATAGTGCTCCAGCACCTGCTGGCGATCGCGGTTGCTGACGTGGCCGTCCACCATGCCATCGGCTATCAGCTGCGCCTTCGCAATACACTGTTTTTGGCCGTCTTTTGTCTCGAGGTGGTACTCAATGGTGTGGCTGTTGAAGTTATCCGCCAGGGTAACGTTGATGATGAAATGGCCGAAGAGGACAAAGCGCATATCGCCCTGCGCCGCACAGCTCATCGCGTGGTGAAGGCGCGCTTTCGACAGGGTAATGCCCTGGACCAGAGAGTTGCAGTAGAGGTGCCACTGGTCCTGCAGCTGCTGATGACGCTGCGCGATGTAATCCGCTTTTTCGCTGATTTCCCAAATAGTCATAAAAGGTATCCGTTTAATGGAGATAGCGGCTGTTAAGCAGATTCCATGCCAGTTTTTATTTGACTGATTTTAAAGAAATTAAACAAAAAAGACGCTGTCAACGCCGCGGTGTCGACGTGTCATTTCGACAGCGTTGACATCGACACGCCTTAACAAAAATCAAGCTGGCACTGTTATTGCATTCAATGGCGCAATTCATTGAGGAGGCGTCATGCACGAAATCACCCTCTGCCAGCGGGCTCTGGAACTTATCGAACAGCAGGCAGTGCAAAACCACGCGAAGCGCGTCACCGGCGTCTGGCTGAAGGTCGGGGCGTTTTCCTGCGTCGAGACCAGCGCGCTGAATTTCTGTTTTGAGCTGGTGTGCCGCGGCACGCTGGCGGAAGGTTGCGAACTGCATATTGAAGAGCAGCAGGCAGAATGCTGGTGCGGGCAGTGCCAGCAGTACGTCACCCTGCTGTCATCGAAGGTTCAGCGCTGTCCGCAGTGCCAGAGCACCGGGCTGCGCATCGTGGCGGATGACGGTATGCAGATCCAACGCCTCGAAATCGAGAAGGAGTAAAGTATGTGTAGTACCTGCGGTTGCGCCGAAGGCAACCTGTATATAGAAGGGGATGAACACCGTCCCCACTCCGCGTTTCGCTCCGCGCCCTTTTCACCAGCCCCACGCCCTTCTGCGGCACTGACCGGGATCGCTTTCGCCCCGCAACGGTCCGATGCGGGCGATCTGCACTACGGCCACGGCGAAGCGGGTACCCACGCGCCGGGTATCAGCCAGCGCCAGATGCTGGAGGTGGAAATCAACGTGCTGGACAAAAATAACCAGATTGCCGCCCGCAACCGCGCCCGCTTTGCCACCCGCAAACAGCTGGTGCTGAACCTGGTCTCCAGCCCCGGCTCCGGCAAAACCACGCTGCTCACGGAAACGCTCAAGCGCCTGAACGGGCGCGTCTCCTGCGCGGTGATCGAAGGCGACCAGCAAACCGTTAACGACGCGGCGCGCATTCGCGAAACCGGTACCCCGGCGATTCAGGTCAACACCGGCAAAGGCTGCCACCTGGATGCCCAGATGATTGCCGACGCCGCCCCGCGCCTGCCGCTGGCGGATAACGGCATTCTGTTTATTGAAAACGTCGGCAACCTGGTCTGTCCGGCGAGCTTCGACCTGGGTGAACAGCATAAAGTCGCGGTGCTTTCAGTGACCGAAGGCGAAGACAAGCCGCTGAAGTACCCGCATATGTTTGCCGCCGCCTCCATTATGCTGCTGAACAAAGTCGACCTGCTGCCGTACCTGAACTTCGACGTGGATAAGTGCCTGGCCTACGCCCGCGAGGTGAACCCGGACATTAACATTCTGCTGGTCTCCGCCACGCGCGGCGACGGCATGGACAGCTGGCTTCACTGGCTGGAGAACGAACGATGTGCATAGGCGTACCGGGACAGATTCACTCCATCGACGGTAATCAGGCCAAAGTCGAGGTCTGCGGCATCCTGCGCGACGTCGACCTGACGCTGGTGGGCAGCAGCGATGAAAGCGGCGCATCGCGTCTCGGCCAGTGGGTGCTGGTGCACGTGGGGTTTGCCATGAGCGTAATTAACGAAGCGGAAGCCCGCGACACGCTGGATGCGTTGCAAAACATGTTCGACGTGGAGCCGGACGTGGGCGCGCTGCTGTACGGCGAGGAGCGATAATCATGCGTTACGTTGATGAATA
This sequence comes from Enterobacter genomosp. O, assembly GCF_001022965.1. GTDB lineage: Bacteria > Pseudomonadota > Gammaproteobacteria > Enterobacterales > Enterobacteriaceae > Enterobacter > Enterobacter cloacae_L. The sequence goes on along the minus strand of NZ_LECZ01000026.1, from coordinate 910,649 downwards.
TCGCGCGCCGGAACAGGTGATGCAGCTTATCGGGCATCTGAAAACGCGCGCGGCGCTGCTGGACTACACGGCGGAAAAACCGCTGCGGATCATGGAGGTGTGCGGCGGACACACGCACGCCATTTTCAAATTTGGCCTCGACCAGCTGCTGCCGGACAACATTGAGTTTATCCACGGTCCCGGCTGCCCGGTCTGCGTTCTGCCGATGGGGCGCATCGATAGCTGTATCGAGATTGCCAGCCGGCCCGACGTCATTTTCTGCACCTTTGGCGACGCGATGCGCGTGCCGGGAAAAAACGGCTCGCTGCTGCAGGCAAAAGCGCGCGGGGCCGACATCCGGATAGTCTATTCGCCGATGGATGCCCTGACGCTGGCAGCGGATAACCCCGCGCGCAAGGTGGTATTTTTTGGCCTGGGGTTTGAAACCACCATGCCCGCCACCGCCATCACGCTGCAGCAGGCGAAAGCGCGCGGCGTCGATAACTTTTTCTTCTTCTGCCAGCACATTACGCTCATCCCCACGCTGCGCAGCCTGCTGGAAGAGCCGGGAAACGGAATTGACGCCTTTCTGGCGCCGGGGCATGTCAGCATGGTGATTGGCACAGATGCCTACGGTTTTATCGCTGAACAGTACAATCGTCCGTTAGTGGTCGCTGGTTTCGAACCACTTGATCTACTGCAAGGTGTCGCCATGCTGGTTGAGCAGAAAATAGCGGCCCTGAGTGCAGTGGAAAACCAGTACCGCCGCGTGGTGCCGGATGCAGGCAATGAACGGGCACAGCAGGCGATAGCCGACGTGTTTTGCGTCGAAGGCGACAGCGAATGGCGTGGCCTGGGGCTGATTGCCGAATCCGGCGTGCGCCTGACCCCGGCCTATCGCGCGTTCGACGCCGAAGCGCATTTCCGCCCGCAGCCGCAGCAGGTTTGCGACGATCCCCGTGCCCGCTGCGGCGAGGTGCTCACCGGTAAATGCAAGCCTCATCAATGCCCGCTATACGGCAACACCTGTAATCCGCAAACGGCGTTTGGCGCGCTGATGGTCTCCTCCGAAGGGGCGTGTGCCGCGTGGTATCAGTATCGCAACCAGGAGAGTGAAGCATGAGTACGGTTGAAATGGCGCACGGCAGCGGCGGACAGGCGATGCAGCAGCTGATTAGCCGGCTGTTTATGGAAGCCTTCAACAACCCCTGGCTCGCCGAGCAGGAAGACCAGGCGCGCATTGACCTCTCGACCCTCACCGCGCAGGGCGACAGGCTGGCCTTCTCCACCGACAGCTACGTGATTGACCCGCTATTCTTCCCGGGCGGCGATATCGGCAAGCTCGCCGTCTGCGGCACGGCAAACGACGTCGCCGTCAGCGGCGCCATTCCGCGCTACCTCTCCTGCGGGTTTATCCTTGAAGAGGGGTTGCCAATGGAGACGCTGACGGCGGTGGTCAACAGCATGGCGCAGACCGCGCGCGAGGCGGGGATTGCTATCGTCACCGGCGATACCAAAGTGGTGCAGCGCGGCGCGGCCGACAAGCTGTTCATCAACACCGCCGGCATGGGGGCAATCCCCGCCGATATTCACTGGGGCGCGCAGCGCCTCGGCGTGGGCGACGTGCTGATCGTGACCGGAACGCTGGGCTGCCACGGGGCGACCATCCTGAACCTGCGCGAAGGCCTGGGGCTGGACGGCGAACTGCGCAGCGACTGCGCGGTACTCACCCCGTTGATTCAGACGCTGCGCGCGATCCCCGGCGTGAAGACCCTGCGGGACGCGACGCGAGGCGGCGTAAACGCCGTAGTCCATGAGTTTGCGGCAAGCTGCGGGTGCGGGATTGAGCTCACCGAACGCAGTCTGCCCGTTAAGCCCGCCGTACGCGGGCTTTGCGAACTGCTGGGGCTTGACCCGCTCAACTTTGCCAACGAAGGCAAGCTGGTGGTGGGCGTTGAACGCGCCGCGGCACACGCCGTGCTTGAACAGCTGCGGGCGCATCCGTCAGGACGCGAGGCGGCGATAATTGGTGAAGTGGTTGAGCGCAAAGGGGTGCGCCTGACCGGGCTTTACGGCGTGAAACGAACGCTGGATCTGCCGCACGCGGAACCCTTACCCCGTATTTGCTAGAACCGCGCCAAAAGCGGTCAGCACTGAACGTCTCTTTTTGCCAGTTTCTATTGGAAAGCAATATGCCGTATACACCGATGAGCGATCTTGGACAGCAGGGCCTGTTTGACATCACGCGCACACTTTTACAGCAGCCCGATCTCGGCGCGCTGAGCGATGCCCTGACGCGGCTGGTCAGGCAGTCGGCGCTGGCCGACAGCGCCGCGATTGTGCTCTGGCATAGCGGAACGCATCGCGCGAGCTACTACTCAACGCGCGATAATGGCAAAACGTTTGAATACGAAGACGAAACGTATCTGGCGCATGGCCCGGTGCGCCGCATTCTCTCCCGGCCTGAAGTGCTGCACTGCAATTTTGACGAGTTCCGGCAGGCGTGGCCGAGGCTTGCGGAGAGCAACCTTTATCAGCCTTTCGGGCATTACTGCATGTTGCCGCTGGCGGCAGAGGGCCAGATTTTTGGCGGCTGCGAGTTTATCCGCACCACCGACCAGCCCTGGCGCGAGGCGGAGTACGAACGCCTGCACACCTTTACCCAGATTGTGGCCGTCGTCGCGGAGCAGATCCAAAGCCGCGTCACCAATAACGTCGATTACGACCTGCTGAGCCGCGAGCGCGACAACTTCCGCATTCTGGTCGCCATCACCAACGCCGTGCTGTCACGGCTCGACATGGACGAGCTGGTCAGCGAAGTCTCAAAAGAGATCCACCACTATTTCAAAATCGACGCTATCAGCATCGCGCTGCGCGGCCATCGCAAGGGCAAGCTCAATATCTACTCCACCCACTATCTTGATGAGGCCAACCCTGCCCATGAGCAGAGTGAAGTGGATGAAGCGGGCACCCTTTCTGAGCGGGTTTTCAAAAGCAAAGAGATCCTCCTGCTCAACCTGAACGAGCAGGACCCGGTCGCGCCGTACGAGCGGATGCTGTTCAACACCTGGGGTAACAAAATTCAGACGCTGTGCCTGCTGCCCCTCATGTCCGGTGACACCATGCTCGGCGTGCTGAAGCTGGCGCAGTGTGAGGAGGGCGTATTCACCACCGCCAACCTGAAGCTGCTGCGCCAGATCGCCGAGCGTATTTCCATCGCCCTGGATAACGCCCTCGCCTATCAGGAAATTCATCGCCTGAAAGAGCGGCTGGTGGATGAGAACCTGGCCCTGACCGAACAGCTCAACAACGTGGACAGCGAGTTTGGTGAAATCATCGGGCGCAGCGATGCCATGTACAGCGTGCTCAAGCAGGTTGAAATGGTGGCGCAAAGCGACAGCACGGTGCTGATCCTGGGCGAAACCGGCACGGGTAAAGAGCTGATTGCCCGCGCCATCCACAACCTGAGCAACCGCAACAGCCGCCGTATGGTGAAGATGAACTGCGCCGCGATGCCAGCGGGACTGCTGGAAAGCGATCTGTTCGGCCACGAGCGCGGCGCGTTTACCGGGGCCAGTAGCCAGCGTCTGGGCCGTTTCGAGCTGGCGGACAAAAGCTCGCTGTTCCTCGACGAAGTGGGCGATATGCCGCTGGAGCTACAGCCGAAACTGCTGCGCGTCCTGCAGGAGCAGGAATTTGAGCGCCTGGGCAGCAACAAGCTTATCCAGACCGACGTGCGACTGATTGCCGCCACCAACCGCGACCTGAAAAAAATGGTCGCCGACCGCGAGTTTCGCAGCGATCTTTACTATCGCCTGAACGTCTTCCCGATCTTCCTGCCGCCGCTGCGCGAACGCCCGGAAGATATTCCCCTGCTGGTCAAAGCGTTTACCGCGAAGATTGCGCGCCGGATGGGACGCAACATCGACAGTATTCCTGCCGAGACATTACGCACCCTTTCATCGATGGAATGGCCCGGCAACGTGCGCGAGCTGGAAAACGTCATTGAGCGCGCGGTGCTGCTGACGCGCGGCAATGTGCTGCAGCTCTCCCTGCCTGAGGTTACCCTTCCTGACGCGATCGCGCCCGCCGCCGAGACAGCAAAAGAGGGAGAAGATGAATATCAGCTCATTATGCGCGTGCTGAAAGAGACCAACGGCGTGGTCGCCGGACCAAAAGGTGCCGCCCAGCGCCTGGGGTTAAAACGCACCACCCTGCTGTCGCGCATGAAGCGGCTTGGGATTGATAAAGAGAACCTGGCTTAAGGCCGCATTCCGGCGGTGTTTTCTGACACCGCCATTCGTTACCCTGCGCAACTGTCCCTCATTGACACAAAATCGTTTCCTCTGTATAAAATTCCGCCTTAATAATGAGTTTCATTTGCAACAACAATAATATTAATGAAGGGTAGCGTTTAATGAAAAAGGTCATCTGCGCGTTAGGCCTGGCGATTGCGTCGGTCGGTTCTGCTCTGGCAACCACCTATCCCCTGACGATTGAAAACTGTGGCTATAAAGAGACGTTCAACAAAGCGCCGGAACGCGTCGTGGCCCTGGGTCAGAACACCGTCGAAATTTTGCTCCTGCTGGGCCTGGAAGATAAGGTGAAGGCTAGCGCCTTCTGGCCGACCAAAGTGCTGCCGCAGCTGGCGGAACAGAATGCAAAAATCAAAACCCTGACGGTAGAAATCCCGACGCTGGAATCCATCCTGTCGCAAAACCCTGATTTTGTTCCTGCCCAGCTTCCTCTGCTGCTTGGGCCGGAGAGTAAGGTCGCAAAGCGTGAAGATCTGGCCACCGTCGGCGTGAACAGCTATTTATCACCGGGCATGTGCGCGACCAAAAAGGCCGCCGGCGATATGTACGGCAGCCGCCAGAAGCTGTGGGATATGACCTATCTCTATAAAGAGATTGAGGATTTCGCTAAAATTTTCAACGTTGAAGATCGCGGCCAGGCCGTCATTGCGGATTTCAAAAAACGCGAGGCCGACCTGCGTAAGGAATTCAGCAAGAATAAAAAAGACCTGTCGTTTGTCTTCTGGTTCTCCAGCTCATCCCCTTCTGCGGACGCCTACGTCGGCGGTAAAAACAGCGCCTCAGGGTTCATCGCTGACGTGCTGGGCGGGCACAACGCCATCACTTCTGAGACCGAATGGCCAACCGTCGGCTGGGAAAGCATTATTGCCGCAAATCCGGATGTCATCGTGGTGTCCAGCCTCGACCGCAACCGCTGGGCGCTGGATAACGCGGAAGAAAAAATCAAATTCCTGAAGAGCGATCCGGCGGTAAGCCAGCTGGATGCGGTGAAAAAAGGCCATATCGTGGTGATGGACGGCCAGGCGATGAACCCGACGATCCGAACGATTTACGGGGCTGAGCAGGTCGGCGAACAGCTCAGAAAACTGGGGCTGAACTGATGACATCCGCCGTTCTTCAGGCCCGGCAGAGCCTGGTGCTGACGAGCTCGTGCCTGCTCGCCTTTGTCCTGTTATTTCTGGTTATCGCGCTAAGCGTCAGCGTCGGCGAGCTGTCCATCCCGATGCAGAACGTCTTTTATGCCATCAGCAATAAAATGGGGTTCACCGGGGTTCCGCTCAACCGCATCTATGAAAGCGTTATCTGGGACTTTCGCCTGAGCCGCGCGCTGGTGGCAGCCTGCTGCGGCGCAGGGCTGGCCATCTGCGGTGCCGTATTGCAAAGCCTGCTGAAGAACGCGCTGGCGGAGCCGTACGTGCTTGGCGTGTCCGCGGGCGCGTCGACCGGGGCGGTATCCGTCGTAGTGTTGGGGATCGGCACCGGCGCGGTGTCGCTCTCCGCCGGCGCCTTTGCCGGGGCGTTCGCCGCCTTTGCGTTTGTCGCCTTCCTGACCAACGGCGCGCGCGGCGGCAATGAACGCACCATTCTGGCGGGCGTAGCCGCCTCTCAGCTGTTTAATGCTATTACCGCCTACACCATCAGCACCTCCGCCAGTGCGCAGCAGGCGCGCGACGTAATGTTCTGGCTGCTGGGCAGCTTCAGCGGCGTTCGCTGGCCTGAGTTCCAGCTGGCACTGGTGGTTGTGCTGATTGGGCTAGCCATTTGCCTCTACTATTCCCGGGCGCTGGATGCCTTTACGTTTGGCGATGACGCCGCGGCGTCGCTGGGCATCGCCGTCCCGTGGGTGCGCCTGGCGCTCTTCACCACCACCGCACTGATTACCGCGACCATCGTTAGCATGGCGGGCTCAATCGGCTTTGTCGGGCTGGTGGTGCCGCACGTCATGCGTTTCCTGTTCGGGCCGCTGCACCGTACGCTGCTGATTGCCAGCGCGCTGGCTGGCGCAATCCTGATGGTGCTTGCAGATATCGCCTCGCGCATGCTGATTGCCCCGCAAAGCCTGCCCGTGGGCGTGGTAACCGCGCTGGTTGGCGTTCCGTTCTTTGCCGTGATTATCTACCGCTCAAGGAATAAGTGATGAGTATCTGCGCTGAAAATATTACCTGGAAGGTGGGTAAAAAAGTCATCGTTAATGACGTTTCGCTGAAGGTGTCACGGGGAGAAACGGTAGGACTGCTTGGCCCTAACGGCTGCGGTAAATCATCGCTTCTGCGCATTCTGGCAGGCCTGCGCCGCCCGGATGCGGGCTGTGTGACGCTGGACGGCCAGGACATCTCTCGCATTGCCAAAAAGCAGCTTGCCCGCCGGGTCGCCTTCGTTGAACAGCACGGGATGACCGACGCCAATATGCGCGTGCGCGACGTGGTGAAGCTCGGGCGTATTCCGCACCACTCCCCTTTTTCCAACTGGAGCACGCACGATGACGAGACCGTCACCGCCGCCCTGCAGCGCGTGGATATGCTGGATAAAAGCGACCAGGGCTGGCTGAGCCTCTCCGGCGGCGAGCGCCAGCGCGTACACATTGCCCGCGCGCTAGCCCAGACCCCGACTGAAATCCTGCTGGATGAACCGACAAATCACCTGGACATTCATCATCAGATGCAGCTGATGCATTTGATCAGCGAATTACCGGTCACCAGCATTGTCGCAATCCACGATCTCAATCACGCCTCGATGTTCTGTGACTCGCTGATTGTGATGCAGAAAGGGCAAATTGTGGCGACGGGAACGCCGCAGGACATTTTATCCGAGTCGCTGCTGTGGGATGTCTTCCGGGTCAAAACCAAAATTGAGATCTCGCCGTTCCATGGCAAAAAGCACATTCACTTTATCGTGTAGGGGCGAGTGAACGACGATGCCCCTTCGCCCTGCCACCACGCTCTGTCCGCCCGTTTTACTGGGTAGCCAGTTTGTTTTTAACATTGGCTTTTACGCCGTCGTTCCCTTCCTGGCGATATTCCTGCGCGACGATATGCTGCTCTCCGGCGGGCTTATCGGGCTGATCCTGGGCCTTCGCACGTTCTCCCAGCAGGGAATGTTTATCGTCGGCGGTGCGCTCTCGGACCGGTTTGGCGCGAAAGTCGTTATTTTGAGCGGGTGCGTTATTCGCGTCGCGGGCTATCTGCTGCTGGCGTTCGGGCACGCACTCTGGCCCATCATTCTTGGGGCGTGCCTGACCGGTATCGGCGGCGCATTGTTCTCCCCCTCGATTGAGGCACTGCTGGCAAAAGCAGGCACGCAAAGCGAGGCGAGAGGCAAGCGCAGCAGGGCGGAGTGGTTTGCCCTCTTTGCCGTCTGCGGTGAACTCGGCGCGGTACTGGGCCCGGTTGTCGGTGCCCTGCTGACGGGGCTTGGCTTCCGCCAGGTGGCGCTGGCGGGTGCAGGGGTTTTCATTATTGCCCTGGTGGTGCTGTACTTCTGCCTTCCTGCTTCCCACCACCGTTCACAGACGCTAAACATACAGCCCTGGTGGACGACGTTCCGCCAGCCGCGCTTTGTCGCCTTTATCATTGCCTACAGCTCGTGGCTGTTAAGCTATAACCAGCTCTATCTGGCGCTGCCGGTAGAAATCCAGCGCTCTGGCGGAAATGAGAAAGATCTTGGCCCGCTGTTTATGCTGGCCTCGGTGCTGATCATCACTTTGCAGCTTCCGCTGGCCCGCTTCGCCCGACGCGTGGGGGCAGTGAGAATTCTGCCGGTGGGCTTCTTGCTGCTCTCCGCCGCCTTTGCGAGCGTGGCGATGTTTGCGGCGACAGAACCGCCTGAGGGCTGGCTGCGGCTTATGCCGTCGGTATGTTTTGTAACGCTGTTGACGCTGGGACAGATGCTGCTGGTGCCATCGGCAAAAGATCTCATTCCGCGCTTCGCCGAGGAATCAACGCTGGGGGCGCACTACGGCGCACTCTCTACTGCCGGAGGCGTCGCGGTACTGGCTGGAAATTTACTGTTTGGCAATCTACTGGATCGCGCTCTGGTGCCCTCAACGCAGGCGATATACCCCTGGCTCCTGCTGGCAATTTTCCCGCTCTTTAGCGCGCTGGCCCTCAACGTAATTTGCCGCCCGCTGAGACGCTGAACCGGTCACTTTTTCGGACGGTACTTCTCCGGCAGTTCCGGCACGGGACGGCGGTCATCAATCAGATGACGAACGGTCAGGATGGGATGACGCCATAACATACGCGGGCCTGCCCAGCGCATAACCTGCTTCATCTCTTCGCGTCTGGCTGCCTGGTAGCAGTGCACCGGGCACTGTTTGCAGGCCGGCTTTTCCTCCCCAAAAACGCATTTATCCAGGCGCTTATCCGCATACGCCTTCAGCGCCTGATAATGCCCTGCGTCCTGCGAAGCCTGCGGGCACTGCTTTTCATACAGCGCGATCATCTTCGCGATGGTCTCTTTTTCTCGTGATATGCGTTTACCGGACATAACGGCTCACCGAATAATAAAGTGCATTAACGATACACCTTTAAGCGCAGAATTTCAGTTGTTGCATGCCGTTTTCTGAAGGCTGATTCCAGTTTTAGCCCTGCACCGCCCGACAATCACTGGTATTTTATACAGGCATCAGACATGACCGTTGTCCGTGTTGTCAGGAGACCCTATGCAAGAGAGAGCGAGCAGCAAACCCTATCGCCATTTAAAAGTGGGATATTTTAGAAAGCGCCATGAAGACCGCAATACCAAGATACCGAAGCGTTACAGCGTGCATGCGGCGCTGAGCCTAAAAGGCGACTGGCTTGAACAGGCGGGGTTTACCACCCACTCCCGGGTCAGAGTGGGCGTGGAGCACGGAAAAATCGTCATTGAGCTCATGTCGGAAGGCACCTCGTAAAGCAACGACATTTTTCTGCGCCGTACCTTTTTTTCATGCGACAATAGAAGGAACAAACGGCCACTGAGCCGCTCAAAACGTTTTATTTTCAAAGAAATGGACATCATAACTCCATGAGCACAATCGACAATTTCGACGCACATACGCCGATGATGCAGCAGTATCTGAAGCTGAAAGCACAGCATCCTGAAATCCTGCTGTTTTACCGTATGGGCGATTTTTACGAGCTGTTTTATGACGATGCCAAACGCGCGTCGCAGCTGCTCGACATCTCGCTGACCAAACGAGGCGCATCGGCAGGCGAGCCCATCCCGATGGCGGGTATCCCGCATCACGCGGTAGAGAATTACCTGGCGAAGCTGGTGAATCAGGGTGAGTCCGTCGCCATCTGCGAACAGATCGGCGATCCGGCGACCTCGAAAGGTCCGGTTGAACGCAAAGTCGTGCGCATCGTCACGCCAGGCACCATCAGCGATGAAGCCCTGCTGCAGGAACGCCAGGATAACCTGCTTGCCGCGCTGTGGCAGGACGGCAAGGGGTTTGGCTACGCGACGCTGGACATCAGCTCCGGACGTTTTCGTCTGAGTGAACCGGCTGACCGAGAAACGATGGCTGCCGAACTGCAGCGCACCAACCCGGCAGAATTGCTCTATGCCGAAGATTTCGCCGAAATGGCGCTGATTGAAGGCCGTCGCGGGTTGCGCCGTCGTCCGCTGTGGGAATTCGAAATTGATACCGCGCGCCAGCAGCTGAATCTGCAGTTTGGCACCCGCGATCTGATTGGCTTTGGCGTTGAAAATGCCCCGCGCGGGCTGTGTGCGGCAGGTTGCCTTCTGCAGTACGTGAAAGATACCCAGCGCACCGCCCTGCCGCATATCCGCTCTATCACCATGGAGCGCCAGCAGGACAGCATCATCATGGATGCCGCCACGCGCCGTAACCTGGAGATTACCCAGAACCTGGCAGGGGGCGTAGAAAATACGCTCGCGTCGGTCCTCGACAGTACGGTGACGCCAATGGGCAGCCGCATGCTGAAACGCTGGCTGCATATGCCGGTTCGCGATACCGACACGCTTGTTTGCCGTCAGCAGACAATTGCCGCTTTGCAGGATCGCTATACCGAGCTGCAGCCTGTCCTGCGCCAGGTGGGGGACATGGAGCGTATCCTGGCCCGTCTGGCTCTGCGAACCGCGCGACCACGCGATCTCGCGCGGATGCGCCATGCCTTCCAGCAGCTGCCGGAGCTGCGTGCACAGCTGAGCGACGTTGACAGCGCGCCGGTACAGAAGCTCCGAGAAACCATGGGCGAATTTACCGAGCTTCGCGAACTGCTTGAACGCGCCATTATCGATGCGCCTCCGGTTCTGGTGCGTGATGGCGGCGTAATTGCCCCGGGCTATAACGAGGAGCTGGACGAGTGGCGCGCGCTGGCCGACGGCGCGACGGACTACCTTGATAAACTGGAAATCCGCGAGCGCGAGCGCCTCGGGCTGGACACCCTGAAGGTGGGCTATAACGCGGTACACGGTTATTACATTCAGATCAGCCGCGGGCAGAGCCACCTGGCACCGATTCACTACGTGCGTCGCCAGACGCTGAAAAATGCTGAACGCTATATTATCCCCGAACTGAAAGAGTACGAGGACAAAGTTCTCACCTCGAAAGGCAAAGCGCTGGCGCTGGAAAAACAGCTGTATGAAGAGCTGTTTGACATGCTGATGCCGCACCTTGCCGACCTGCAGCTGAGCGCCAGCGCGCTGGCGGAACTGGACGTGCTGGTGAATCTGGCAGAACGCGCTGAAACGCTGAACTATACCTGTCCGACCTTTACCGACAAGCCCGGCATTCGCATCACTGAAGGCCGTCACCCGGTGGTTGAGCAGGTGCTGAACGAACCGTTCATCGCCAACCCGCTGAGCCTGTCGCCGCAGCGAAGAATGTTGATTATTACCGGTCCGAACATGGGCGGTAAGAGTACCTATATGCGTCAGACGGCGCTAATCGCCCTGCTCGCCTATATCGGCAGCTACGTTCCGGCGCAAAAAGTAGAGATTGGCCCTATCGACCGTATCTTTACCCGCGTCGGGGCAGCGGACGATCTGGCGAGCGGCCGCTCAACCTTCATGGTCGAAATGACCGAAACGGCTAACATTCTGCATAACGCGACGGAGCACAGCCTGGTGCTGATGGACGAAGTCGGACGCGGAACGTCAACCTACGATGGCCTGTCGCTGGCCTGGGCCTGTGCTGAAAGCCTTGCGAATAAAATCAAGGCCATGACGCTGTTTGCTACCCACTATTTCGAGCTGACGCAGCTGCCGGAGAAAATGGAAGGCGTGGCAAACGTCCACCTTGATGCGCTGGAGCACGGCGATACCATCGCCTTCATGCATACGGTGCAGGAGGGCGCAGCGAGCAAGAGCTATGGTCTGGCCGTCGCGGCGCTGGCAGGCGTGCCGAAAGAGGTGATCAAGCGCGCGCGTCAGAAACTGCGTGAACTGGAAAGCCTGTCACCAAACGCGGCGGCGACGCAGATTGACGGTACGCAGATGTCGTTGCTGGCACCAGCGGAAGAGACCTCTCCGGCGGTAGAAGCGCTGGAGAACCTCGACCCGGATTCCCTGACACCGCGACAGGCGCTGGAGTGGATTTATCGGCTGAAGAGTCTGGTGTAGTTTTCTGCGGTCTGTTTTGTCGGGTGGCGGCTTCGCCTTACCCGACCTACAAAACCCGTAGGCCCGGTAAGCGCAGCGCCACCGGGCAAAAGACCGCACGATGTTATCACCCGGTAAGCATAGCGCCACCGGGATTTTTTTTTACAGCAGCGGTGGAATGGTCGGTACCTGCGGTGCCTCGTCAATATCCTTCTGCGTCATGCGAAACGCTTCAGGGTAGTGCTCGCGGCTGGTACGACGCAGCGGCTCGGTATCGCGCCAGGTATACAGACAATGCTGACACTGATAAACCGTCCAGACCCCTTTCACCGGTGATGTTGCCATCACTTCAATATGCTCATCGGCACAACGTGGACAAATCATCTTTTACTCCTTATTGACGTGCTGCCAGCATGGCGGTCAGTTTTTCAGCCCAGGCTTTGGTTTCAGGGAGATCCTGTACCGGCTGGCTATAGTGGCCACGGGTGTCCGGTGCGACAGGCGTGGTGGCATCGATAATCAGTTTGTCGGTAATGCCCGCCGGGCTGGATCCCGGGTCAAGCTCAAGCACCGACATGTTCGGCAGCTGCACCAGATCTCCTGCCGGGTTCACCTTCGATGACAGCGCCCACATCACCTGTGGGAGGTTGAACGGATCGACATCCTCATCCACCATAATCACCATCTTCACGTAGCCCAAACCGTGCGGCGTGGTCATGGCGCGTAAACCGACCGCGCGGGCAAAACCGCCGTAACGCTTTTTGGTGGAGATGATCGCCAGCAGACCGTGGGTGTACATCGCGTTCACCGCCTGCACTTCCGGGAATTCGGCTTTCAGCTGCTGGTAAAGCGGCACACAGGTTGCTGGCCCCATCAGATAGTCAATCTCGGTCCACGGCATGCCGAGGTAGAGGGATTCGAAAATCGGTTTGGTGCGGTACGAGACTTTATCAATACGGACGACCGTCATATTACGACCACCCGAATAGTGGCCGGTAAACTCACCGAACGGTCCTTCGATTTCACGCTTACGGCCCTCAATCACCCCTTCCAGGATCACTTCTGAACCCCACGGCACATCGAAGCCGGTCAACGGCGCGGTCGCAATCGGGTACGGGCTTTCACGCAGCGCTCCCGCCATTTCATACTCGGATTGATCGTATTTCAGCGGCGTCGCGCCCATCAGGGTAATAATCGGATCGTTGCCCAGCGTAATCGCAATCGGCAGGTCTTCACCACGCTCTTCCGCTTTGTGCAGATGCAGGGCGATATCGTGCATCGGTACCGGCTGCAGGCCAAGCTTACGCTTGCCCTTCACTTCCATGCGGTAGATCCCAACGTTCTGCTTGCCGAAGTTATCCGGGTCGAGCGGATCGCGCGAGACAACGCACGCTTTGTCGAGATAAAAACCACCGTCCCCGTCGTTCAGGCGAAACAGCGGCAGGATGTCGAACAGGTTAATGTCTTCACCGTCCACCGTATTCTGCGCCCATGCAGGGTTGGCCCGGCGCTCAGGCGTGACCGGGAATTTATCCCAGCGGCGAATAAACTCGTCGATCTGTTTTTTCACCGGGGTATTCGCCGGTAGCCCCATCGAAATGGCGTGGTTTTGCCAGGAGCCGATGGTGTTCATCACCACGCGGGCATCGGTAAACCCGCGAATGTTATCGAACCACAGCGCCGGTGCGCCGTCGCCTATGCGTCCGGTCGCGTTGGCCGCCGCCGCCAGATCCGGCTCAGCGTTCACTTCTTCCTCAATTTTCAGCAGTTGCCCTTGCTCATCGAGCGCCTGCAGGAAGCTTCTCAAATCATCAAATGCCATCTTTAGTCTCCTGTGAAAAATGTTTCGCCTCGCGCAGTCCGTTCCAGCGGCGCGCCTTTTTATGCTCCAGACCAAACTGGTCGAGCACGCGCGTCACGATATGCTGAGTGATGTCATCGGCGGTTTGCGGATGGTTGTAGTACGCAGGCATGGGCGGCACCATCGCCACGCCCATGCGGGAAAGCGCAAGCATGTTCTCCAGATGAATGGTGCTCAGCGGCGTTTCACGGGGAACCAGCACCAGCTTGCGCCCCTCTTTCAGCACCACATCTGCAGCACGGCCCACCAGCCCTTCGGCGTAGCCAGCGCGGATACCCGCCAGCGTTTTCATGCTGCAGGGAATGACGATCATGCCGTCGGTGCGAAACGAACCGGAGGAGATGGTGGCGGCCTGATCGGCCGGACTGTGGACAACATCAGCCATGGCAGCAACGTCCTGCGCGGTGAAGGGCGTTTCCAGCTCGATGGTGGTTTTTGCCCACTTCGACATCACCAGGTGGGTCTCCACCTCCGGCATTTCCCGCAGCGCCTGCAGCAGCGCCACGCCCAGCGGAGCGCCCGTCGCCCCGGTCATTCCCACGATCAATCTCATTCAGCACCTCAATCAATTTGTTCGTACACGAACATTATAGATAAGCTACTCCCGGAACGTTTTTCTGACAAGATCGTTCGTACACGATCACACAAATAGCTAAAAAATGCCGCGTTAAAATCCGGAGCAATAGCGGCTATCATAGTGGGAGATTTTTCCCGTCGGAGTGTTCATGGAACTAAGACAAGAGGCGTTCCACCTGTTACGTCAGCTTTTTCAACAGCATACCGCGCAGTGGCAGCATGCCTTACCGGAACTGACCAAGCCGCAGTACGCGGTTATGCGCTCAGTTGCCGAGCATCCGGGTATTGAACAGGTGGCATTGACCGAAGTGGCGGTCAGCACGAAAGCGACCCTGGCGGAAATGCTGAGCCGCATGGAGGCGCGCGGGCTGGTCAAGCGCGAGCACGACCCGGCAGACAAGCGCCGCCGGTTTGTCTTCCTGACGCCAGAAGGTGAAGCCCTGCTTGCAGGCTGTAAGCCGGTGGGCAATGCGGTGGATGAGGCGTTTTTAGGCCGTCTCTCTCAGGCCGAGCGGGAGCAGTTCTCTGCCCTCATCAAAAAGATGATGCACGGTTAATTTACGCTGGTGCGCATAAAATCAATAAAGGTGCGCACCTTCGCTGGCACATGCCGGGCATCCGGATAGACCGCATAGATGCCCTGCTGCGCAAAGGTATATTCCGGTAAAACCGGGACAAGTCTTCCCGCAGCAAGCGCATCGCGCGCCAGCCATTCCGGCAGTAACGCCACCCCACCTCCCGCAAGCGCAAAGGCCATAAGCGCCTGAGCGCTGTCGGCAAACAAACGCGGCGCTTTTTTAATCTCCAGCGTTTCAGGCGCGCCGCTGGCATCTTTCACCTGCCAGCGCAGCGGCGATGCGACGCGCTCGTGAATAATCCAGTCGGCCTGCGCCAGCTGCGCCAGCGATTCGACCGGATGGCTCACGAGCCACTCGGGCGCCGCAACGGGGAGAATGGAGAAGTGCGAAATCAGCGCGGCGTGGTAGCGTGAATCGGCAAGCGTTCCCAGCCGGATGGCCACGTCAAAGCGCTCCGAGATAAGGTCGGCGTGCAGTGACGACGAAACATGACGCACGCGAAGATCCGGGTGCTGCTGGCTAAACCTGGCCAGCAGCGGCACCACGACCTGCGAGCCATACTCGGGCGTGGTCGTGATCCGCAGTTCCCCCGTGAGCCCCGCATGGTTGGCGCGGACATCATCCTGCAACTGTTCTGCGTCCTTCAGAAGCGCGACGCTGCGTTGATGAAACAGCGCGCCCGCCTCGGTTAACGTCAGACGGCGGGTGGATCGCAGCAGCAGGGTGACGCCCAGCTCAGCTTCGAGCTGGCGAATATTGAAGCTGACCACCGCTTTTGTCAGGCCCATCGCATCCGCTGCCGCCGTGAAGCTCCCGGTGTCGGCCACCGCAACAAACATCTGCGTGCGCTGTAAGTTAATCATCATCGCTCTTTTTACCGTCAAAATAATTTTGACAGTATATCGTGCTTTGTCAGGTTTATTCGTGCTTCACCGGCCGATACGATACGCCACCTCACCGGAGGATCCATCATGACGTATCGCAGCAAAGTCGCCGCAGTCTATCTGCTAGGCTTTTTTCTTGATTTGATCAACATGTTTATTGCCAGCGTCGCGTTCCCGGCGATGGCACACGATTTTAACACCACGCCTTCAGCCCTTGCCTGGGTCAGTAACGGGTACATTGCCGGCCTGACGCTGGTGATCCCGTTCAGCAGCGTGCTGACGCGCCGCATCGGGCCAAAGCGCGTCATCCTGCTCTCGCTTTTTCTGTTCAGCGCAGCCTCTGCCGCGGCAGGACTGGCTGCAACGCTTGAAAGCCTGATCGCTTGGCGCGTGCTGCAGGGCGTGGGTGGAGGCTTACTGATCCCCGTCGGGCAGGCGCTGACCTGGCAACAGTTTAAGCCTCACGAACGCGCCCGGCTCTCCTCGGCGGTGATGCTGGTAGCGTTGCTTGCTCCCGCCTGTTCTCCTGCTGTCGGGGGACTGCTGGTACAGACGCTAAGCTGGCGATGGATATTTTTCGCCACGCTCCCGGTGGCTATCGTGACCTTTGTTCTGGCCTGTCTGTGGCTAAAACACGAAAAACCCACGATGAACGCGGTCAGACTGCTAAACCTGCCCTTACTCTCGGACCCGCTTTTGCGTTTTTCCATGCTTGTCTACGTCTGTGTGCCCGGCATGTTTATTGGTGTGAACGTCACGGGGATGTTTTATCTTCAGCACGAGGCGAACATGAGCCCGGCCGCAACGGGAATGCTGATGCTGCCGTGGTCTGTGGCATCGTTTATAGCCATCACGGCGACGGGACGTTATTTTAACCGTATCGGCCCCCGACCGCTGATTGTCGTCGGCTGCCTGCTGCAGGCGACGGGTATTCTGCTTTTGATTGATGTCAGCTCGTCAGCGCTGTTGCCTGCCGTCGCGTTTACCCTGATGGGCGCGGGAGGAAGCCTGTGCAGCAGCACGGCTCAGAGCAGCGCGTTTCTGACCACGCGCCGGGAAGATATGCCGGATGCCAGCGCCCTGTGGAATCTCAATCGTCAGTTGAGCTTTTTTGTCGGCGCCCTGCTGCTGGCACAGGCGCTGAACCTGGCGCAGATCTGGCTGCCGCCGCTCGCCGCATGGCACGGGATGTTTATTTTTGCCGCAGGCATTACCTTACTGCCTGTAATGTACGTTTTTCGTCTTAACAATACGCAGGTGCTCACCCAGCTGCGACAGGAGAATTCATGACGCCTTTCGAACACGACATTATCGACCTGCACATTGCGCTTGAGGACTGGTTAGGCAAAGGCGAAGGCGATCACGACGCCCTGCTCGCCCGCTTCAGCCCGGATTTTCTGATGATCCCGCCGGGTGGTACCCCTCTCGACTATCAGGCTCTGGCCCGTTTTCTGGAAAGCCAGCGCGGAAGCCGTCCCGGCCTGAAGATCGTCATTGATGAATTAACGACGCGACAGGCATGGACCCACGGCGCGGTGCTGCACTATCGGGAGACGCAAACCCGGCCGGACCAGCCCGTCAACGTGCGCTGGTCAACCGCGGTGCTTAATCAGGAAGGCAATCGGATAACATGGCGTCTGCTGCACGAAACGGCGCAGCCGTAGCCCAAAAGAAAAAGGCCCGTCTCACGACGGGCCTTTTTTGACGAAAGGTTGCTTATTCGCGGAACAGCGCTTCGATATTCAGACCTTGCCCCTGCAGGATTTCACGCAGGCGGCGCAGACCTTCAACCTGAATCTGGCGAACACGTTCACGGGTCAGGCCAATTTCGCGGCCGACGTCTTCCAGTGTCGCAGCTTCATACCCCAGTAAACCGAAACGACGCGCCAGCACTTCACGCTGTTTGGCGTTCAGTTCGAACAGCCATTTGACGATGCTCTGTTTCATGTCATCGTCCTGCGTGGTGTCTTCCGGGCCGTTGTCTTTTTCATCGGCCAGGATGTCCAGCAGCGCTTTCTCGGAGTCGCCACCCAGCGGGGTGTCAACGGAGGTAATGCGCTCGTTGAGACGCAGCATACGGCTTACGTCATCAACCGGTTTATCGAGTTGTTCGGCAATTTCTTCTGCGCTTGGCTCGTGGTCCAGCTTATGGGACAACTCGCGCGCGGTACGCAGATACACGTTCAACTCTTTGACGATGTGAATCGGCAGGCGAATCGTACGGGTCTGGTTCATAATAGCCCGTTCGATGGTCTGACGAATCCACCAGGTCGCGTAGGTTGAGAAACGGAACCCGCGTTCCGGGTCAAACTTCTCAACTGCGCGGATGAGACCTAAGTTGCCCTCTTCAATCAGATCCAGCAGAGCCAGACCACGATTGCCGTAACGGCGGGCAATTTTCACGACCAGTCGCAGGTTACTTTCAATCATGCGACGACGCGAGGCAACATCACCACGCAAAGCACGACGTGCGAAATAGACTTCTTCTTCGGCCGTTAGCAGTGGGGAGTAACCAATCTCCCCAAGGTAAAGCTGAGTCGCGTCCAGTACACGCTGTGTGGCGCCCTGCGATAACAGCTCTTCTTCAGCCAAATCGTTATCACTGGGTTCCTCTTCTACTAAGGCTTTTTCGTCAAAAGCCTCTACTCCGTTCTCATCAAATTCCGCGTCTTCATTTAAATCATGAACTTTCAGCGTATTCTGACTCATAAAGGTGGCTCCTACCCGTGATCCCTGAACGAGACACCCTGGCTGGCATGCCCCGTCAAATTATCGCTGCGGCAAATACTGCAGCGGGTTTACGGATTTCCCCTTGTAACGAATTTCAAAATGCAAGCGTGTAGAACTGGTTCCGGTGCTACCCATGGTAGCGATTTTTTGCCCCGCCTTAACTTCTTGTTGTTCCCGGACCAGCATTGTGTCGTTATGGGCGTAGGCACTCAGGTAATCATCGTTATGTTTGATGATAATAAGATTACCGTAACCGCGCAGAGCGTTACCGGCATACACAACGCGCCCATCTGCGGTCGCGGTGATAGCCTGTCCTTTACTCCCTGCGATATCGATCCCTTTATTTCCCCCTTCGGAGGAAGAGAAGTTTTCGATAACCTTGCCGTCAGTTGGCCAGCGCCATGCAGAGATTGGCGAACTGGATGTCATACTGCTGGCAGTCGGTTCAGTAGAGCTAACCACAGGTGCCGTTACCGGTGCTGTGACAACAGTCGCAGTCCCTTTATTATTCGGCAACATTTTGTTAGCAGTCTGATCACCTGAATCCTCAGAATACGTAATTACAGGTTGTGAAGCAACCACCGTGGTGGATTTTTGTGCAGGCTTCACGCTGTTATTTTGCGCCGTCACGTCGGCCGCAGAAACGGTGTTGCCAGGCGTGAGCGGCGTACCCGTTGCGTTGCCAACCTGAAGCGTTTGCCCAACTTCCAGACCGTACGGGGCCTGGACGTTATTGCGCTGGGCGAGGTCACGGAAATCGTTCCCGGTGATCCAGGCAATGTAGAACAGCGTATCGCCGCGCTTCACGGTATAGGTGCTGCCACCGGTATAGCTACCTTTCGGAATGTTCCCATACTGGCGGTTATAGACTATGCGGCCATTTTGGGTCTGAACAGGCTGTTCAACTGGCTGAACCTGCATTGGCTGTGTAACAGGATGTTGCACAGGCTGAATTTGTGGTGTTTGCTGCTGTGCAGCAGTACCCATTTTAGGCGGCGGCGTGATCAACATTCCGCTGGACGTGTTACCGGAGCCGCTGTTTCCACCGACGGAACTGACGGGCGCAGGAGCATTGTTAGAACTTGTACAGCCTGCCAGCCAGAGCGAAACCAGTGATAATGCCGCAACACGGCTGATGGTGAATTTAGGGCTTCCCGCGCTCATTTATCCCCCAGGAATGTGTTAACTACCAGTGACTTAAAATTTACCGTGATGGCACGAATCTTTCGCGCCACACCATACGCTGAATTTGCCTTAATAACCCTGGATAATTCCGAGTCTCAGGCCAACTCCCCCTTTACCAGAGGCACAAAGCGCACGGCTTCCACGGTGTCGATAATATACTCGCCGCCGCGCCGACGAACGCGCTTCAAAAGCTGCTGCTCGTCCCCGACAGGCAGAACAAGAATGCCCCCCTCATCCAGCTGCGACAACAGTGCCGCAGGAATTTCAGGCGGGGCCGCCGTCACGATGATAGCGTCAAACGGGGCGCGAGCCTGCCAACCCTGCCATCCATCACCGTGTCGTGTCGAAACATTATGTAAATCAAGTTGTTTCAGGCGACGACGCGCCTGCCACTGTAAACCTTTAATTCGCTCAACGGAGCACACGTGATGCACCAGATGCGCCAGGATCGCGGTTTGGTACCCCGAGCCGGTGCCAATCTCCAGCACGCGGGAGTCGGGCGTGAGCTCCAGCAGCTCCGTCATGCGCGCCACCATGTAGGGCTGCGAAATCGTCTGGCCCTGCCCGATGGGCAGCGCCACGTTTTCCCACGCTTTGTGTTCAAACGCCTCGTCTACAAATTTCTCACGCGGAACCTGAGCAAGCGCTTCAAGCACGTGCTCGTCGCGGATCCCCTGCGCGCGGAGTTGTTCCAGAAGAGTTTGTACACGTTTGTTTACCATTGCGCGTTCACTCCTGCGCGATCCAGCCAGCCCGACACCACATCATGCGCGCTATACGCGGTTAAATCTACGTGCAGCGGGGTAACCGAAACATAGCCTTCATCCACGGCGGCAAAGTCGGTATCCGGACCCGCATCGCACTTATCGCCGGGAGGGCCAATCCAGTAAAGCGTGTTGCCGCGAGGATCCTGCTGCGGGATCACCTGATCGGCAGGATGCCGGCTCCCGCAACGGGTGACGCGGATGCCTTTAATTTCATCAAGAGGAAGATCCGGCACGTTGATATTAAGGATACGCCCGGTGCGCAACGGCTCACGGCCAAGCGCTCGCAGGATCGAACAGGTTACCGCGGCAGCGGTGTCGTAGTGCGTGTGGCCGTTTAACGAGACCGCCAGCGCCGGAAATCCGAGATGGCGCCCTTCCATTGCGGCCGCCACGGTGCCGGAGTAAATCACGTCATCGCCGAGGTTGGGCCCGGCGTTAATGCCGGAAACGACGATATCCGGACGCGGTCGCATCAGCGCGTTCACGCCCAGAAAAACGCAGTCGGTTGGCGTGCCCATCTGCACGGCAATATCGCCATTTTCAAAGGTAAAGGTGCGAAGCGACGACTCAAGCGTCAGCGAGTTAGACGCTCCACTGCGGTTACGATCGGGAGCCACGACCTGCACATCCGCGAATTCGCGAAGGTGTTTCGCCAGCGTCTGAATGCCTGGCGCGTGGATCCCGTCATCGTTACTCAGCAATATTCGCATAATCACCCGAGGTGTTGATAAGTTCCCTGACAACACTGGTGGCAAAGCTACCTGCCGGCAGCCAGAAGCGTAACTCGACGGTCACGTCATCCCACCAGTTCCAGCTTAACTGCTGCGGATAGAGCAGCATCGCGCGGCGTGCTGCTTCGACTTTTTCCCGCACCAGCAAGGATTGTAATGCCTGCGCATCCGCGACGGCAGACTGCTCAGCAGCCAGGGCTTCGCCCTGGGTTCCCCAGTCGCCCGTACCGGGCAACGCGGCGGTAATCATCAGCGCTTTTGCGTCCACGCGCGACTGAACATCGGCCATTTCTTCAGCCGTTGCCACAAACCAGCTTCCGCGTCCCGCTAATTGTAGCGCATCGCCAACAACAACTTGATTCGCGTCCGGTTTTTTCAGCCTTTCGCTCACAATCTGATTAAACAACGCACTGCGGGCCGCCGACAACCAAAAACTGCGTTTATTCCTGTCGCGAACCGGCGCATCGCTTTGCGCCCAGCGCAGCGCACCCTGCAGGTTGCTGCCGCCGATACCAAAGCGCTGCGCGCCAAAGTAGTTCGGCACGCCCCGCGCGCTGATGGCATTCAGGCGCTTCTCGACGTCATCGCGGTCGGTCACTTCGCGCAGCACCAGCGTAAAGTCGTTCCCTTTCAACGCGCCCAGACGCAGTTTGCGCTTGTGGCGGGCGAATTCCAGTACCTTACAGCCTTCAAGCTCAAATTTACTTAAATCAGGCATCGTATTGCCCGGAACGCGCGCGCAGAGCCACTGTTCAGTGACGGCGTGTTTATCTTTCTGCCCGGCAAAGCTGACTTCGCGGGCGTGAATTTTGAGGAATTTTGCCAGCGCATCGGCCACGAAACGGGTATTGCAGCCATTTTTCAGAATACGCACCAGGATATGTTCGCCTTCGCCATCCGGCTCAAAGCCCAGATCCTCCACCACGAGGAAGTCTTCAGGGCTGGCTTTCAGCACTCCGCTCCCCTGCGGTTTACCGTGGAGATATGTCAGGTTGTCGAAGTCTGTCATTTGCTCGCCTTCACCAGCAGCGCCACGGCTTCACAGGCAATTCCTTCGCCGCGGCCGGTAAAGCCCAGCTTCTCGGTGGTTGTCGCTTTGACGTTGACATCGTCCATATGGCAGCCCAGATCTTCTGCAATAAAGACGCGCATCTGCGGAATATGCGGCAGCATTTTCGGCGCTTGGGCGATAATCGTCACGTCGACGTTGCCGAGGGTGTAGCCCTTAGCCTGAATGCGGCGCCACGCTTCGCGCAGCAGCTCGCGGCTGTCAGCGCCTTTAAACGCCGGGTCGGTGTCCGGGAACAGCTTGCCGATATCTCCCAGCGCGGCCGCGCCGAGCAGCGCGTCGGTCAGCGCATGCAGCGCCACGTCGCCATCAGAATGGGCCAGCAGTCCTTTTTCATAAGGAATGCGCACGCCGCCAATGATAATTGGGCCTTCTCCGCCAAAGGCGTGTACATCAAAACCGTGTCCAATTCGCATTATGCCTTCTCCTGATGGGTCGAACGGGTAAGATAGAATTCCGCGAGCTGTAAATCCTCGGGACGCGTCACTTTAATATTATCAGCACGCCCTTCAACAAGCGTTGGGTGGAAACCGCAATACTCCAGCGCAGAGGCCTCGTCCGTAATGGTCGCCCCTTCAGTCAGCGCACGCGTTAAGCAGTCGTGGAGTAATTCGCGGGGAAAAAACTGTGGCGTCAGCGCGTGCCATAAATCGACGCGCTCGACGGTATGGGCGATGGCCCGTTTGCCCGGCTCGGCCCGCTTCATGGTGTCGCGCACCGGGGCGGCCAGAATGCCACCCACGTTACTGGTTTCACTCAGCGCCAGCAGGCGCGCCAGATCGTCCTGGTGCAGGCACGGACGCGCCGCGTCATGCACCAGCACCCACTGCGCGTTTCCGGCAGCCTGAATGCCCGCCAGCACGGAATCGGCGCGCTCGGCACCGCCGTCGACAACGGTAATCTGCGGGTGATTTGCCAGCGGTAGCTGCGCGAAGCGCGCATCGCCCGGGCTGATGGCGATGACCACGTGCGTCACCCTGGGGTGCGCCAGCAGCGCCGCCACGGCGTGCTCGAGGATCGTTTTATCGCCAATAGAGAGGTACTGCTTGGGACATTCTGTTTGCATGCGCCGGCCAAAACCTGCGGCCGGCACCACGGCACATACGTCCGAAAAAGTTGCTGCCATGTCGTAATCCTGGGCCTGATTATCGATTGTTCTGTGCTGAGCCCTGATTGCGTTTAGACGCATCCGGAACCAGACGATAAAAGGTTTCGCCCGGCTTAGTCATACTGAGTTCATTGCGTGCGCGTTCCTCAATCGCCTCTTGCCCGCCATTGAGGTCATCAATTTCAGCAAAGAGTTGATCGTTTCGCGCCTTAAGTTTGGCGTTTGTTGCCTGCTGAGCCGCGACGTCATCACTCACCCGGCTATAGTCGTGCAGTCCGTTCTTACCGAACCACAGCGAATATTGCAGCCAGATTAGCAAAGCCAGCAACAGCAGCGTTAGTTTACCCATCCTGCCCCCTGAAAAACGGCATCCTCATCCCAAGACTTCCCCAGAGCACTACGCCGGGGTAACAGAGATGCCGCAACATCGCGGGCAAATGTACCACATTTTTTCCGCAGAATCGTCCTGCACAATATCGTCACACAGTTGGTTACGGTTTGAATTATGGCTGAAGTTAGCCCATGAGCCACAAAAATAACAGACCAAACATCAGGACCACCGTCACAATCGTGATCGCGGTACTGTACAGAAGCCTGCCGTTGAGCAGCGAGTGCAGCGCAATGCCGACGACAACCGCCACGGGCATCAGGGCCAGGAAGAAAGGCCAGGTGTAGAGAAAGAAGAACAGCGTGTTACCGCCGTAGATGAGAAACGGGATGCCAAGCGCCAGCAGCCATGAGACGAAGCCAATGATGGCCCCAGGAAATGACCAGGTCGTTTCGTCGTCGGTCGCAAGCGGCTCCGACCCGGTGGTGATAATATAATTTTCACTGTTGCGCATAGCTAATCCTGTGACCGTGACTCATCGTTCGGGAAGACAGCTCCCGAACGATACCGTCTCAGGATCTGATAATATCGTCCCGTCTCAGCAGGTCTAATAATTGGCTTACTAAATTTGTTACCAATTGTTGACCTTCGAGGTGAATCTCTGGCGATTCAGGCGCTTCGTATACCGCGTCAATTCCGGTGAAGTTGCGCAGTTCACCGGCCCGGGCTTTTTTGTACAGCCCTTTCGGATCGCGCGCCTCGCAAACCTCCAGCGGGGTGTCGACAAACACTTCGATAAAACGATCCTGACCCACGCGCTCGCGCACCATCTGACGCTCGGCGCGGTGCGGAGAGATAAACGCAGTCAGCACCACCAGCCCGGCGTCGGCCATCAGGCTGGCGACTTCCCCGACCCGGCGGATGTTCTCTTTACGATCGTCGTCGCTGAACCCTAAATCGCTGCACAGGCCGTGGCGCACGTTGTCGCCATCCAGCAGGTACGTGCTTACGCCCTGCTGATGCAACGCCTCTTCCAGAGCGCCTGCAACCGTCGATTTACCCGAGCCGGACAGCCCGGTAAACCACAGCACAACCCCACGGTGACCGTGGAGCTGTTCGCGCTGGGCGACGGTGACCGGATGAGGATGCCAGACGACGTTCTCATCATGGGCAGCCATTACTTGCCTCCCAGCAGATCGCGGGCACCCCAGTGCGGGAAGTGCTTACGCACCAGCGCGTTCAGTTCCAGCTCGAAGGCGCTGAATTCAGATGCCACGCTCGCCTGCTCGTTTGGCTCGCGCACCATTCCCGCGCCGACGGTGACGTTCGTCAGGCGGTCGATAAAGATAAGCCCACCCGTGACCGGGTTCTGCTGATACGGATCCAGCACCAGCGGTTCGTCGAAGGTCAGATCGACCAGACCAATGCCGTTCAGCGGCAGCTCAGTGACCTCGCGTTGGGTCAGGTTGTTGATATCCACCTGGAACTGAATTCCGTCCACGCGGGCGCGGGTTTTCTTGCCGGCAATTTTGATATCGTAGCTCTGGCCCGCAGTCAGTGGCTGCTCCGCCATCCATACCACGTCCACGGACGCGCCCTGCACCGCCGCCAGCGTTTCGTGGGCATCCACCAGCAGATCGCCCCGGCTGATATCAATTTCGTCTTTCAGCACCAGGGTTACCGCTTCACCAGCGCCCGCTTCCTGCAGGTCACCGTCAAAGGTGACGATGCGGGCGATGGTCGATTCCACGCCGGATGGCAGCACCTTGACGCGCTGACCCACCTTCACGGAGCCTGACGCGAGGGTGCCGGAGAAGCCGCGGAAGTCGAGGTTAGGACGGTTCACGTACTGCACCGGGAAACGCATCGGCTGGGTGTCGACCACGCGCTGGATCTCAACGGTTTCCAGCACTTCCAGCAGCGTCGGGCCGCTGTACCACGGCATATTCGCGCTCTGGGAGGCAACGTTATCCCCTTCCAGCGCCGAGAGCGGCACAAAGCGAATATCGAGGTTGCCCGGCAGCTGTTCGGCAAAGGTCAGATAGCTCTGGCGAATCTCCTCGAACTTCTCTTCGCTGAAGTTAACCAGATCCATCTTGTTGACCGCCACCACCAGGTGTTTGATCCCCAGCAGCGTGGAGATAAAGCTGTGGCGACGGGTCTGATCCAGTACGCCTTTACGGGCGTCGATCAGCAGGATCGCCAGGTCGCATGTCGACGCACCGGTCGCCATATTGCGGGTGTACTGCTCGTGCCCCGGGGTGTCGGCGATAATAAATTTGCGCTTCTCGGTGGAGAAGTAGCGGTAGGCCACGTCGATGGTGATGCCCTGCTCGCGCTCCGCCTGCAGGCCATCCACCAGCAGCGCCAGATCCAGCTTTTCGCCCTGGGTACCGTGACGTTTACTGTCGTTATGCAGGGAAGAGAGCTGATCTTCGTAAATCTGGCGCGTATCGTGAAGCAGGCGGCCAATCAGGGTGCTTTTCCCGTCATCCACGCTGCCGCAGGTCAGAAAACGCAGCAGACTTTTATGTTGTTGGGCGTGCAGATACGCTTCCACGCCGCCTTCGTTGGCAATTTGTTGAGCAATAGTGGTGTTCATGGCGGCTCCTTAGAAATAACCCTGACGTTTCTTCAGCTCCATGGAGCCTGCCTGGTCGCGGTCAATCACGCGCCCCTGTCGCTCGCTGGTGGTCGACACCAGCATCTCTTCGATGATCTCCGGCAGCGTCTGCGCGCTGGATTCCACCGCGCCGGTCAGCGGCCAGCAGCCGAGGGTACGGAAGCGTACCATCTGTTGTTTGATCACTTCACCCGGCTGCAGGTCGATGCGATCGTCATCGATCATCATCAGCATGCCGTCGCGCTCCAGCACCGGACGCTCGGCGGCCAGATACAGCGGAACGATCTCGATGTTTTCCAGATAGATGTACTGCCAGATATCCAGCTCGGTCCAGTTGGAGAGCGGGAAGACGCGAATGCTTTCGCCTTTGTTGATCTGGCCGTTGTAGTTGTGCCACAGCTCCGGACGCTGGTTTTTTGGGTCCCAGCGGTGGAAGCGGTCGCGGAAGGAGTAGATACGCTCTTTGGCGCGGGACTTCTCTTCGTCACGGCGCGCGCCGCCGAAGGCCGCATCAAAACCGTATTTATTCAGCGCCTGCTTCAGCCCTTCGGTTTTCATGATATCGGTGTGCTTGGCGCTGCCGTGCACGAACGGGTTAATGCCCATCGCCACCCCTTCCGGGTTTTTATGCACCAGCAGCTCGCAGCCGTAGGCTTTCGCGGTACGGTCGCGGAACTCGTACATTTCGCGGAATTTCCAGCCGGTATCCACGTGCAGCAGCGGGAACGGCAGCGTACCCGGATAAAACGCTTTACGCGCCAGATGCAGCATGACGCTGGAATCTTTACCGATGGAGTACATCATCACCGGGTTAGAAAACTCGGCGGCCACTTCGCGGATAATATGGATACTTTCCGCTTCGAGCTGCCGCAGGTGTGTAAGACGTTTTTGGTCCATAACCGTTCCTTAAGCCAAATTTATGACAGAAGCGCCAAAGCCTTCTGTGTCGGTTGTGTGCTGAAACCAGGCGAGCGTGCTGTGAAGCTGCACCACTTCCCCCACCACGATCAGGGCGGGCATTGGGGCGTCTTTCGCCAGGGTTGCAAGATCGTCAAGCGTGCCGATAGCAACGTGCTGATCGACGCGCGTACCGCGAGAAATGACGGCCACGGGCGTCGTCGCAGCGCGGCCGTGCTGAATAAGCTGTTCGCTGATGTCCGCCGCCTTCATCGTGCCCATGTAGATAGCCAGCGTCTGTCGGCTCTGGGCGAGGTGCGACCAGTCAAACGGCGTGCTGTCCGCCTTGTAGTGGCCAGTCACAAAGGTCACGCTCTGGGCGTAATCGCGGTGGGTCAGCGGAATACCGGCGTAGGCCGTTACCGCCGAGGCCGCCGTGATACCGGGCACCACCTGGAACGGTACCCCGGCTTCGGCTGCCGCCTGCAGCTCTTCGCCGCCGCGGCCGAAAATAAACGGATCGCCCCCTTTCAGGCGCACCACGGTTTTTCCGGCTTTTGCGGCGTCAATCAGCATCTGATTGGTGTCGTGCTGCGGGACGGAGTGCTCGCCCGCCCGTTTGCCGACGCAGATTTGCTCCGCGTCGCGACGGATCAGCTCGCGCACGCCGTCGGTAACCAGATGGTCATAGAACACCACGTCCGCGTCCTGCAGCACCTGCAGGCCGCGCAGCGTCAGGAGCCCGGCATCGCCCGGCCCCGCGCCCACCAGAATGATCTCCCCGCCCGTACTGCCGGGGTTATCCAGTTCGTCTTCGAGTATTTTTTGCGCCGCCGTCTCGTTACCGGCATGCATCAGGCTGGCAAAGCGGCCGCGAAACACGCGCTCCCAGAAGCGACGGCGCTCCGCCACGCTGGTCAGGCGGGTTTTCAGGTGGTTACGCCAGAAGCTGGCTTTTTCCGCCATCCGCCCAAGGCTGGTCGGCAGCAGCGCTTCAATTTTTTCACGCAGCACGCGCGCCAGTACCGGTGCGGTACCGCCGGAAGAGATGGCGACCAGCAGCGGAGAGCGATCGACAATCGACGGGAAGATAAACGAGCACAAAGGCTGGTCGTCAACCACGTTCACCAGCCGGTAACGCGCCTGAGCGGCATCGGAAACGCGTCGGTTCAGCTCGCGATCCTCAGTTGCCGCAATCACCAGCACCACGCTGTCGATTTGTGACTCGTCGAAATCTGCCGCTGCGACGACCTGCACCCGCGCGCCCGCGCGCTGCAAAAACGCGATTTTGCGATCGGCAATGTCACCCGTACCAACAACCAGCACCGGTTTCTCTTTAATCGCGGCAAATAAGGGCAGATAGTCCACAAGCAACAACTCACTAACAACGAGGAATAGAGGGACTATAGGGGGCGGCTTAGAGCGAATGAAATTACGAATTGGAATGAGTAGTTACTCAATGGAATAACGCGATGGAAAAGCAAATATCAAAAAGTGCTTAACACGCGAAATTTCGGGCATTTAAGAGCAATTCAAATTGTGTAAGGACGATCACAGTTTCATACTAGACGGGTCAAAATTTTGCTCTGTTTTTAAGGACTCACTATGTTTTCCGCAACGCGCCACCGTATTGCTGCCCTGGCGCTCGGCGTTTGCTTTATCCTTCCGGCTCAGGCAAAAAATCAACCGTATGGTGAAATCGCCAATATGCAGGCGCGGCACATTGCCACCGTTTTCCCCGGGCGCATGACCGGCTCACCGGCAGAAATGCTCTCCGCTGACTATATTCGCCAGCAGTTTGCCGACATGGGTTACCAGAGCGATATCCGATCGTTTCACAGCCGCTACGTTTATACCTCCAGAAATAAAACCAAAAACTGGCATAACGTGACCGGCAGTACGGTTATCGCAGCTCATGAAGGTAGCGCAAACGAGCAGATTATTATTATGGCGCACCTTGATACCTACGCGCCGATGAGTGACGCCGATACGGATAACAACCTCGGCGGTCTGACGCTGCAGGGCATGGACGATAACGCGGCAGGCCTGGGCGTGATGCTCGAACTGGCCGAGCGGATGAAGAATATTCCCACCCAGTATGGCATTCGTTTCGTTGCCACCAGCGGAGAAGAAGAGGGCAAGCTTGGCGCTGAGAATCTCCTGAAGCGCATGAGCGCTGAAGAGAAGAAAAATACGCTGCTGGTGATCAACCTCGATAACCTGATCGTCGGCGATAAGCTTTATTTCAACAGCGGACAGAGTACGCCGGGTACCGTGCGGAAGCTGACGCGCGACCGGGCACTGGCGATTGCCCGCAGCCACGGGGTTTATGCCACCAGCAACCCCGGCGGTAATCCGGACTATCCGCGGGGAACGGGCTGCTGCAACGACGGAGAAGTGTTCGATAAAGCGGGCATTCCGGTGCTGTACGTCGAAGCAACAAACTGGGCATTGGGCAAGAAAGATGGCTATCAGCAGCGGGCAAAATCGAAAGCCTTCCCGAACGGGACAAGCTGGCATAACGTGATGCTGGATAATCAGCAGCACATTGATAGCGCCCTGCCGCAGCGCATTGAACACCGCAGCCGAGATGTAGTGAAAGTAATGCTGCCGCTGGTGAAAGAGCTGGCGAAAGCGGGGAAAGCGTAGAGCGGTATTTTCCCCTCACCCCTGCCCTCTCCCCAAAGGGGCGAGGGAGAAAAGACGGCTCCGGGCGATCCCCTCTCCCCTTTGGGGAGAGGGTTAGGGTGAGGGGGAGTCAATGAAATTACCCTTCGTGCAGCCCGCACTCGCGCTTCAGCCCAAAGAATCGCGTCTCTTCTTCCGCCATTCCCGGTTCCCATTTGCGCGTGGTGTGGGTATCCCCCACTGACAGGTAGCCCTGATCCCACAGCGGATGGTACTTCAGCCCGTGCTTTTGCAGGTACTGATACACCGTCCGGTTATCCCAGTCGATAATCGGCAGCACTTTAAAGACCCCGCGCTGAACTGCCAGCACCGGCAGCGTGGCGCGGCTGCCGGACTGCTCGCGGCGCAAACCCGCGAACCAGGTCTGCGCATTAAGCTCTTTCAACGCCCGGTTCATCGGCTCAACTTTGTTGATCTCATTGTATTTCTCAATGCCCTCAACGCCCTGCTCCCACAGCTTGCCGTAGCGCGCCTCCTGCCAGGCCGCGCTTTCCGTCGCGCGGTAAACTTTGAGGTTCAGCTTGAGCTTGTCCGTCAGCTCGTCAATAAACTGGTAGGTTTCCGGGAACAGGTAGCCGGTATCGGTGAGGATCACCGGAATGTCCGGACGGATCTGATTCACCAGATGCAGGCTGACCGCCGCCTGAATACCAAAGCTCGACGACAGCACATAGTCTCCCGGCAGGTTTTCCAGCGCCCACGCCACGCGCCCTTCGGCGTCCAGCTTTTCAAGGTGAGCATTGGTTTCTGCCAGCGCCAGAATGCGTTCGACTTTTGGCAGGTCATTAAGGGCGTTTAGATCGAGTACGGACATAATTACCTCTCGTGGTTACTCCCAGAAATCCCTGGCGGGATCGAGCACCGGGCGAATGATGCCCGCACGCACCGTAAAGTCGCCGAAGCCTTCACCCGCTTCGCGCTCTTTCGCCCAGCGCCCGACAAGCTCGTCGATGGAATCGAGAATTTCCGGTTCCGTGATATTTTCGCGATACATCCGCGGAATACGCGTTCCCATACGGTTACCGCCCAGATGTACGTTGTAGCGACCCGGCGCTTTGCCCACCAGGCCGAGCTCGGCCAACATCGCACGACCGCAGCCGTTCGGACAGCCGGTGACGCGCATAACAATATGCTCGTCCGGAATGCCGTGTTTTTCCAGAATCGCTTCCACTTTGTCAGTAAATGACGGCAGGAAACGTTCCGCTTCGGCCATCGCCAGCGGGCAGGTCGGGAACGACACGCAGGCCATCGAGTTTTCACGCTGCGGTTTAACCGCATCCATTAACCCGTGCTCGCGCGCCAGCTTCTCGATCTTCGCCTTTTGGCTCTCCGGCACGCCGGCAATAATCAGGTTCTGGTTAGCGGTAATGCGGAACTCGCCTTTATGGATCTTCGCAATTTCCAGCAGACCGGTTTTCAGCGGGCGGCCCGGATAATCCAGAATACGGCCGTTTTCGATAAACAGCGTCAGGTGCCATTTATTGTCGATGCCTTTGACCCAGCCAATGCGATCGCCGCGGCCAGTGAATTCGTAAGGGCGGACAGGCTCAAACTTGATCCCCGCACGACGCTCCACTTCCTCTTTGAACGTCTCAACGCCCACGCGCTCCAGGGTGTATTTGGTTTTCGCGTTTTTACGGTCGGTACGGTTGCCCCAGTCGCGCTGGGTAGTGACCACGGCTTCGGCCACGGCCAGCGTGTGCTCCAGCGGCAGGAAGCCGAACTCGCTCGCGGTGCGGGCATAGGTTTTCTTGTTACCGTGCTCAATGGACAGGCCGCCGCCCACCAGCAGGTTAAAGCCGACCAGCTTGCCGTTCTCGGCAATCGCCACGAAGTTCATGTCGTTGGCGTGCAGGTCGATATCGTTCTGCGGCGGGATCACGACAGTAGTTTTAAACTTACGCGGCAGGTAGGTCTGGCCCAGGATCGGCTCTTCGTCCGTGGTCGCGACTTTTTCCTGATCGAGCCAAATCTCCGCATAGGCGCGGGTGCGCGGCAGCAGGTGCTCGGAGATCTTCTTCGCCCACTCGTACGCTTCGGCGTGCAGCTCGGACTCATACGGGTTCGACGTGCAGAGCACGTTACGGTTCATGTCGTTGGCGGTCGCCAGCGCGTCCAGCCCGACGGAGTGGAGCATCTGGTGCACCGGCTTCACGTTCTTCTTCAGAATACCGTGGAACTGGAAGGTCTGGCGGTTGGTCAGACGGATGCTGCCGTAAATTGTGTTTTCACCTGCAAATTTGTCGATGGCCTGCCACTGTTTCGTGGTGATCACCCCGCCCGGCAGGCGGCAGCGCAGCAGCATCGCATGACGCGGCTCCAGCTTCTGTTCAGCACGCTCGGCGCGAATGTCGCGGTCATCCTGCTGGTACATGCCGTGGAAGCGGATCAGCAGGAAGTTGTCGCCTTTGAAACCGCCGGTGAGACCGTCATTCAGATCTTCAGCAATGGTGCCGCGCAGGTAGTTGCTTTCCAGCTTCATGCGCTCGGCGTCTGTCAGTTTACCTTCGACCACCAGTGGCCCTGGATGTTTTTCGCTCATTAGTAGACATCTCGCTGATAACGGCGCTCAACGCGCAGCTCACTTAAAAATTCATCCGCCGTTTCGGCATCCATACCGCCGAATTCGGCAATCACTTCCAGCAGTGTCTGCTCAACGTCCTTCGCCATGCGATTGGCGTCGCCGCAGACATAAATGTGGGCACCGTCATTGATCCAGCGCCACAGCTCTGCGCCCTGTTCGCGCAGTTTGTCTTGTACGTATACTTTTTCTTTCTGGTCGCGGGACCAGGCCAGATCGATGCGGGTCAGTACGCCTTCTTTCACATAGCGCTGCCATTCAACCTGGTAGAGGAAATCTTCCGTAAAGTGCGGGTTGCCGAAGAACAGCCAGTTTTTACCCGGCGCTTCGTCCGCCGCGCGCTGCTGCATAAAAGCGCGGAACGGCGCAATGCCGGTGCCCGGGCCAATCATGATGACCGGGGTTTCCGGGTTCGTCGGCAGGCGGAAGTTGTCGTTGTGCTCGATAAAGACGCGAACCTCACCGTCTTCCTCCACGCGGTCAGCCAGGAAACCTGATGCCCCACCCGTGCGGGCGCGTCCTTCAATGTCATAACGCACCACGCCCACGGTGATATGCACTTCGCTCTCCACTTCTGCCTGGGAAGAGGCGATGGAGTACAGGCGCGGGGTCAGCGGACGCAGCAGGCCAATCAGCGCGTCGGCGTCCAGCTGTGCCGGAGAGAAACGCACCATATCGACAATCGGCGTGGTCGCCGCGTAATGCTGCAGCTTCGCCTTGTCACCCACCAGCGGCAGCAGCGATTCGCTGCGCGTTAAGGTGGCATAATTTTCGACGATATTCGGGGTGTTCACCGTCAGCTCGAAATGCCACTGCAGCGCGTCTGAAAGCGGCTGGGTTTTGCCGTCGACGGTGACGGGCTCCGTGCCTTTCAGCCACAGTAGCTCAACCAGCTCCTTCACCAGCGCCGGATCGTTCTGATACCAGACGCCCAGCGCATCGCCAGGCTGGTAGCGCAGGCCAGAATCGCCGAGATCGATTTCGATATGCCGAACGTCTTTTTCTGAATCGCGGCCGGTAATTTTCTGGTTCACCGCCAGGCTCGCGACCAGCGGCGCCTCTTTGGTGTACGGACTGGTGTGAATGTCGTTAACGGCACCCGTCGCGGTGAACGCGGCCTGCGCCGGCGTCTCTTTCGGCACGCGGGCTTTCAGCACCTCAACGATGCGCGCACGCCATTCCGCGGCGGCGGGCTGGTACTCGACATCCGCATCTACGCGGTCCAGCAGGCGCTCTGCACCGAGCTCCGCCAGCTTGCTGTCGAAGTCTTTACCGGACTGGCAGAAGAATTCATAGGAGGTATCGCCCAGCCCAAAGACGGCAAACGCGGTGCCATCCAGTTTTGGCGCTTTTTTCGAGAACAGGAACTTGTGCAGCGCCACCGCTTCTTCAGCGGGTTCACCTTCACCCTGGGTAGAGGCGACAACCACCAGCAGTTTTTCCGACGCGATTTGCTTGAATTTATAATCCCCGGCGTTGACCAGGTTCACGTTCAGTTTGGCGGCCAGCAGGTCGTCACGAAGCGCTTCGGCCACGCGGCGGGCATTGCCCGTCTGAGAAGCCGAAATCAGGGTAATGGCCGGAATTTCAACGGCCGTTGCCGGTGCCCCTGCCACAGCGCCAGGCTGCTGATTGAGCATTCCCCAGAAATAACCGGAGACCCAGGCAAGCTGAGTGGGAGAAAAATCAGAGGTGGCAGCCTGAAGGCGCGCCAGTTGCTCCGGGTTCAGGGGAAGCAAATTTGAAGGTGGGGCCTGTGTTGTCATGCGTTGTTATGTTCCAGTAGCAAAGCGGAATTTATGCAAAAAGACCAAACTAGAGATAAGGTTAACGGCGAGGATAATAACAATTAAAGAAGGGATGGAAATAATAAATAACCAAATGGACTAACCTGTTTTAGTTATCATTCTTAGCGATAAAACCGATTAATTAACTCTATGAAATCTATTAATAAAAACTGAGAAAAACACCGTTTAATGGACGTTCAGGTTTCAGAGCCGTTTTAGTTAATGCTAAAAATTGTGCTTTCCGGTACTATGCGGCGGTTTTTTCCGCATTACTGAGAGCGATCATGTCCACCACACTGTTTAAAGATTTCACCTTCGAAGCCGCCCACCACCTTCCGCATGTTCCTGAAGGACATAAATGTGGCCGTCTGCACGGGCATTCGTTTATGGTGCGTCTTGAGATCACCGGTGAAGTTGATCCGCATACCGGTTGGATCATGGATTTTGCCGAGCTGAAGGCGGCGTTTAAACCGACCTAC
Organism: Enterobacter genomosp. O; assembly: GCF_001022965.1. GTDB lineage: Bacteria > Pseudomonadota > Gammaproteobacteria > Enterobacterales > Enterobacteriaceae > Enterobacter > Enterobacter cloacae_L. The sequence goes on along the minus strand of NZ_LECZ01000026.1, from coordinate 875,937 downwards.
GATCGTCTGGATCATTACTACCTGAATGATATCCCGGGCCTTGAAAACCCGACCAGCGAAGTTCTGGCAAAATGGATTTGGGATCAGATGAAACCGCTGGTACCGCTGCTGAGCGCGGTGATGATCAAAGAGACCTGTACGGCAGGCTGCGTGTATCGCGGCGAGTGATGCTTACCGGGTGGCGGCTTCGCCTTACCCGGCCTACAAACGCCTCGAACCGCAGGCCCGGTAAGCGCAAGCACCACCGGGCTTTTTTTTTAGGCAATATTCAGGTACTTGTGCGTCTGCATTGATAAGCGCCAGTTACGCGCAATACAGGTTTCAATACACAGGCGCGTCGCGTCCTCTTTCTGGCTGATAGGCTGCAGGGCAATCACCCGCTGCTTTTCGTCCGTCAGCGTCGCCAGCAGTTCATCCAGCGCTTCGATATCACGCACGCGCCCTACCGGGTGCTTGATCTCATCCGCGCGCTCCAGCGCTTGAGACAGCACGTCGTATCCGCCGCGCATATTCACTTTTGGCGATACCGTCACCCAGGTGGTGTGCGAGCAGCGCACTTCATGGGTGCCGCTGGTTTCAATCTGGCAGCTGTAGCCGTTCTTTTCGAGCAGCTCGGTCAGCGGGGTCAGATCGTGGATGCAGGGTTCTCCACCGGTGATCACCACGTGGCGCGCCGTCCAGCCCTGACGACCAATAATGGCCAGCAGATCTTCTGAACTGCCCGCGCCCCACTTATCGCTCTCTTTGGTTTTCGCCAGAATGCTAAACAGCGACACTTCCCGATCTGCGAGCTTATCCCACGTATGTTTGGTATCACACCAGGCACAGCCAACCGGGCATCCCTGTAAACGAATGAAAATAGCGGGAACGCCGGTAAAGTAACCCTCGCCTTGCAGGGTCTGGAACATCTCGTTAATCGGGTACTGCATAGTCATCTCAGTAAAGGGGATAAACGATAAGTATCGCAGATCCCCGCCGGATGGTCATGCTCCATCGGTGCTTTGCGCGCCAATCGCCGCCATAAACCGTTCGGTAATTTGCTGGGGACGGGTGATCGCTCCGCCGACAACGACCGTATGCGCGCCCAGCGCCAGGCACCTGGCCGCACGCTCGGGAGTATCCACGTTGCCTTCGGCAACCACGGGAACCGTAACCGCTGCCAGCACCGCCTTGAGGAACGCACAGTCATTCTCCGGAAGAGAATGGCCCGCGGTGTCCGCCGTATAGCCATAGAGCGTGGTGCCGATGCAATCAAATCCCAGCGCCTGCGCCGTCTCGGCCTCGTCCACGGAGGCAATATCCGCCATCAGCAGCACCGAGGGATAACGTGAGCGGATGCGCGCGACCAGCGCGCCCAGGGCTTCACCCCCGGGGCGTTCCCGCGCCGTCGCGTCAACGGCAATGATTTCAGGGGCGACGGTCATGAGCTCATCCACCTCTTTCATCGTCGCGGTGATAAACACCTCGCTCTCGGGATAATCCCGTTTGATGATGCCGATAACGGGCAGCGACACCTGCTGTTTAATGGCCGCGATATCCACCACGCTGTTGGCGCGAATGGCGGCGGCTCCGCCCTGTGCCGCCGCCAGCGCCATTCGCGACATAATAAACGGGCTGTGCAACGGTTCATTTTCCAGCGCCTGACAGGAGACGACCAGTTTTCCCTTCAGGTTATCCAGTACAGTTTTCATTACGATAAGATCTCTTCCACTTCGTTTTTAATAATCGTGACGTGCGGGCCATAAATGACCTGAACACCGTTACCGCGCACGATAACGCCGCGCGCGCCTGTGGCTTTCAGCGCCGCGTCATTCACCTTGCTGCCGTCTTTGACCGTGACGCGAAGACGCGTGGCGCAGCAGTCCACCTCTTCCAGATTCTCTTTTCCGCCTAATCCGGCGATCACCGCCGCGGCGCGTTCGCTTTGCGGGAGGGTCACCTCGTCAGCCACCGCCTCCTTTTCACGGCCCGGCGTGGCGAAATCGAAGCGGTTAATCAGGTAGCGGAACGTAAAGTAGTAAAGGAAGAACCACGGCACGCCGACCAGCGGAACGAACATCCAGTTAGTTTTGGCCTCGCCCTGCAAAATGCCGAACAGCACGAAGTCGATAAACCCGCCGGAGAAGGTTTGCCCGATGGTGATATGCAGCATGTGCGCGAGCATGAAGGCCAGCCCGTCAAACAGCGCATGAATGACGTAGAGCACCGGCGCAATAAACAGGAAGGAGAACTCGATGGGTTCGGTAATCCCCGTCAGGAACGAGGTTAACGCCGCAGAAAGCAGCAGCCCGGCAACGCGTTTTTTGTTCTCGGGTTTTGCCGTGTGGTACATCGCCAGACACGCGCCGAGCAGGCCAAACATCATCGTAATAAAGCGCCCGGACATGAAGCGTGACGTGCCTTCGTAGAACTGGCGCGTGGTGGGATCGGCCAGCTGGGCGAAGAAGATCCGCTGTGTGCCCTCAACCAAATGACCGTTGACGATTTCACTGCCGCCAAGCGCGGTGGTCCAGAACGGCAGATAGAAAATGTGGTGCAAACCAAACGGGCCCAGCATGCGTAAAATGAAGCCGTACAGCAGGGTGCCCAGATAGCCGGTGGCATCCACCAGCCCGCCGAGACCAAAAATCAGTTTCTGGAAATGCGGCCAGACCACGGTCATTGCGGCCCCAACGAGTATCGCTGCCAGGGAGCTGATAATGGGGACAAAGCGCGAGCCGCCAAAGAACCCGAGAAACTGCGGAAGCGCAATTTTATTAAACCGATGATGGAGCGCACAGGTCACCAGCCCAATCACCACGCCGCCAAACACGCCGGTTTCCAGCGTCTGAATACCCAGCGTCATGCCCTGCCCCACGGCCCCAGGGTTCTCATGCGCCAGTTTGCCGGTAAGGATCAGCAGCGCGTTGATGGTGGCATTCATCACCAGAAACGCGAGCAGCGCCGCCAGCCCAGCCGTGCCCTTATCGCTTTTTGCCAGCCCTACGGCCACCCCAACGGCAAACAGCACCGAGAGGTTCGCAAACACAATTGAACCGGCGCTGCTCATGATGGTGAAAATCGCCTGCAGCCAGCCCACATCTAAAAATGGATAAGCCGTCAGCGTATTGGGATTGGATAACGCGCCGCCTATACCCAGCAGCAGACCCGCCGCGGGCAATACGGCGATGGGCAACATAAAGGATTTACCAAAGCGCTGCGCTTTTTCAAACCATCCACCCGAAGAAGCCCCACTGAACATTTGCATCATTTTTTCATCCCCCTATTTAACGATGAAAATTTTTACCACATTAATATTTAATAGTGAAAATTATCATCATAAACCAGGAGCCCGATCATACTTTTTCAAAATGACTGGCATCTTTCCCCCGCTTTCCGCCACACTAGGCGCAGAGAAACACATTAAGGACCTGGCATGTCGGACCATGAAAACCTGCTGCTGAAGCTCCGCCAGGAGGCTTCCGGATACAGCCCAACGCAACAAAAACTCGGCGAATTTGTCCTCAACGATCCTGCCCGGGTGCTTTACCTGACGATCACGGAACTGGCGCGAGAGAGCCACACCAGCGAGGCCAGCGTAACGCGTCTTTGCCGCACGCTGGGCTGCAAGGGCTATAACGAATTCAAAATGGCGCTTGCGCTGGATATTCAGCAGGGCCAGCCCGCGCGCCAGGCGGGGGATGACATTGATAACGTCGTGGATGAGTCGGTGCAGGCTTTGCAGGATACCGCCAGACTTCTCGACCGCGGGCTGCTTGAAAAGGCCGCGCTGGCGCTGCATCAGGCGCAGTCCGTACAGATTTACGGTGTCGCAGCCAGCGCGATCCTCGGTGAGTATCTGCACTACAAGCTGCTTCGGCTGGGTAAACCCGCGCAGCTGTTTAGCGATATGCATCGCGCAGCCATGAATGCGACAACGCTTTCGCAAGAGACTCTGGTCGTGGCCATCTCCAGCTCGGGTTCAACGCGGGATTTACTCCACGTGGTGAAACTGGCCCGCAAGCGCGGCGTTAAGGTCCTGGCGCTCAGCAATACGCCCCGCAGCCCGCTGGCGTCCCTGAGCGATATGCAGCTGGTTGCCGCCAAGCCAGAAGGGCCACTGAGCGCAGGCGCGCTCAATGCGAAGGTTGGGGTTATGCTGCTGGTTGAGTTGCTGACCACGTCCATGATTGCGCTGGACGGCCGTTACGGTGACGTTAGCCAGCAAACGGCCAGCGCCACGCTTCCCCTGTTGCTCTAAAAATCCTTCGCAGGCTAAATAAAATAGCCTGCGATTTACGCCGTCTGATTTTAGTTAAGCAGTATTTAAATCATTTATTCGGTAAATGATTCGTGTAACAAAGTATTATATTTATTACATTCTGAATTACTATTCCCTTGCTGAGAAATAGCCTTAAAAACATTGAAAATCAATAAGTTAAAATATAAATATTAATAAATTGAATTTTTATCCTGTCTGCAATGTCCAATAACTCCACCTGATTTCCTTTCCTTAAAATAAGCTTAAGATGCTGTCGGTTTCGGCGTTTTATTATTTAAATGCCGTTTACTTTTGCGCGCCTACAATCCGCCTCATCAATCATAATGAGACGGTATTAATGAAGATGTTATTGATTACAGGCGTGACCGGATTTCTGGGTGGTGCAGTACTGGAAAAAATTCTGACCCACGATCGATCCGTAAAACTTCTTTTGCTCGCGCGCGCCGGCGATCCGCAAAGCGGGCTGGAGCGCGTGCTGGAGAACATGCGCAAGTTCAACGTTCCTGAGGACAAACTGGCCACCCTGAGCGTGGATAACATTCTCATTGGCGATCTCAGCCAGCCTGAAGCCTTTCTCAACGATCCACGCCTGGACCAGGTAACGCATGTCGTTAACTGTGCAGCCGTTGCCTCATTTGGCAATAACCCACTGATCTGGAAAGTTAACGTTGAAGGTACGCTTGCGCTGGCGCGACGTATGGCGCAGGTTTCAACGCTACAGCGTTTCCTCCATGTCGGCACGGCAATGTCATGCACGCCGGAGCAGGATTCACTGGTCGCCGAAAGCGCCGAATTCAGAGAGAATGCCGAGCACCTGGTGGAATACACTTTTTCGAAGTCGACAATCGAACAGCTGATGCGCCAGGAGTGTCCTGACCTGCCGCTGCTTATCGCCCGTCCGTCCATCGTTGTCGGCCATACCCGTCACGGCTGCACGCCGTCGAGCAGCATTTTCTGGGTCTTCAGCATGGGCCTGATGCTGCAAAAGTTTATGTGCTCAATGGAGGACAGAATCGACGTTGTTCCGGTGGATTATTGCGCGGATGCGCTGTTAATGCTGCTTACCAGCGACGCACGTCCGGGAGAAGTGGTACACATTTCTGCCGGGGAAGAGAACAGCGTTCGCTTTGCGGATATCGATCAGGCAATGGCGCAAGCGCTGGAGAAAGCACCTGTCGGTGACAAATACGCGCAGGTCAGCTACGAAACGCTGGTCAGAATGCGCCGCGAACTGAAAACTATTTTTGGCCCGTGCAACGAACGTCTGATGCTGAAAGCCATGCGGCTATACGGTGCGTTTGCCACGCTTAACGTGCGCTTTAGTAACGATAAGCTGCTGAGCATGGGGATGCCAAAACCCCCCCGGTTTACGGATTACATCGCCCGCTGCGTGCAAACCACCCAGGGGCTGACCATTCCGGAGCAAATGGCGGTCGATTTTAAATAGCCAAAAAAAATGCCAGTCATTCGACTGGCATTTTCATTTTAAGGCTTAAGCAATTATGCCTGGCCTTTGATCTCTTTACGACCGTTGTATGGTGCTTTTTCGCCCAGGGCTTCTTCGATACGAATCAGCTGGTTGTATTTAGCAACACGGTCAGAACGGCTCATAGAACCGGTTTTGATCTGGCCTGCTGCGGTACCCACAGCCAGGTCGGCAATGGTAGCGTCTTCAGTTTCGCCAGAACGGTGAGAGATAACAGCGGTGTAGCCAGCGTCTTTCGCCATTTTGATCGCAGCCAGAGTTTCGGTCAGAGAACCGATCTGGTTGAATTTGATCAGGATGGAGTTAACGATGCCTTTCTCGATGCCTTCTTTCAGGATCTTGGTGTTGGTTACGAACAGATCGTCACCAACCAGCTGGATTTTGTCGCCCAGTACTTTAGTCTGGTATGCGAAACCATCCCAGTCAGACTCGTCCAGACCGTCTTCGATAGAAACGATTGGGTACTGTTTGGTCAGGTCTTCCAGGAAGTGAGTGAATTCTTCGGAGGTGAACGCTTTGTTGCCTTCGCCAGCCAGAACGTATTTACCGTCTTTGTAGAATTCAGATGCTGCACAGTCCATCGCCAGGGTGATGTCTTTGCCCAGCTCGTAGCCAGCCGCTTTTACAGCTTCTGCGATAACAGCCAGTGCTTCTGCGTTAGAACCCAGGTTTGGCGCATAGCCACCTTCGTCACCAACAGCAGTGTTCATACCTTTAGCTTTCAGAACTTTAGCCAGGTTGTGGAACACTTCAGAACCCATACGTACCGCTTCTTTCAGGGATTTCGCGCCAACTGGCTGAATCATAAATTCCTGAATATCAACGTTGTTGTCTGCGTGCTCACCACCGTTGATGATGTTCATCATTGGTACAGGCATGGAGTATTTGCCTGGGGTGCCGTTCAGTTCAGCGATGTGCTCGAACAGTGGCATACCTTTCGCTGCAGCTGCTGCTTTGGCGTTCGCCAGGGAAACAGCCAGGATTGCGTTCGCACCGAAGTTAGATTTGTTTTCAGTACCGTCCAGATCGATCATGATCTTGTCGATGCCAGCCTGGTCTTTGGCATCTTTGCCAATGATTGCCTGAGCAATAGGACCGTTTACAGCGCCAACCGCTTTCAGTACGCCTTTGCCCAGGAAGCGGGATTTGTCGCCATCGCGCAGTTCCAGCGCTTCGCGGGAACCGGTAGAAGCACCTGATGGAGCAGCAGCCATACCAACGAAACCACCTTCCAGGTGAACTTCGGCTTCAACGGTCGGGTTACCACGGGAGTCGATGATTTCACGACCGATGACTTTAACGATTTTGGACATTAGATTTTCCTCAGTACAAGTTAAACTAAAACTCCAGACAAACAACGCGTACCAGGGGTACGCGTTGTCGTTCTAACTTTTTTTACTTCGCCTGACGCTTCTGGTACTCGCTGGCGGCCTTCACGAAGCCTGCAAACAGCGGATGCCCGTCACGTGGCGTAGAAGTAAATTCCGGGTGGAACTGGCAGGCGACAAACCACGGATGGTTTGGCACTTCAATGATCTCGACTAACTGATCATCCCCGGAGCGGCCCGCAACACGCAGGCCCGCAGCTTCAATTGGTTTCAACAACATGTTGTTGACTTCATAGCGGTGACGATGGCGCTCGGTGATGACCGGCTCGCCATACAGCTTGCGAACCACGCTATCGTCAGACAGCTGGCAGGCCTGTGCGCCAAGACGCATGGTGCCACCCAGATCGCTCTTCTCGGTACGGACTTCGACGTTACCTTCTTCGTCACGCCATTCAGTGATAAGCGCCACTACAGGGTACTTACAGTCTGGCACAAATTCCGTAGAGTTCGCGTTTTCCATTCCCGCTACGTTGCGCGCAAATTCGATCAGCGCAACCTGCATACCCAGGCAGATGCCGAGGTATGGAATATTGTTTTCACGCGCATAGCGCGCGGTGGCGATCTTGCCTTCTACACCACGGTAGCCGAAGCCCCCCGGGATAAGAATAGCATCCAGATCTTTCAGGATTTCAACGCCACGCGTTTCAACATCCTGTGAATCAATCAGCTTGATGTTCACGGAGACACGGTTCTTCAGACCACCGTGTTTCAGCGCTTCGATCACTGACTTATAGGCATCCGGCAGTTCAATGTACTTGCCGACCATACCGATAGTCACTTCGCCTGCCGGATTGGCTTCTTCGTAAATAACCTGTTCCCATTCAGACAGGTTAGCTTCCGGACAGTTCAAGCTGAATCGTTTACAAATATAATCGTCCAGGCCCTGAGATTTCAACAGGCCCGGGATTTTATAAATGGAATCGACGTCTTTCATTGAAATAACGGCTTTTTCAGGCACGTTACAGAACAATGCAATTTTCGCACGTTCGTTCGCCGGAACGGCGCGATCGGAGCGGCAAACCAGGATGTCTGGCTGAATACCAATGGAGAGCAGCTCTTTCACAGAGTGCTGAGTCGGCTTGGTTTTCACTTCACCTGCGGCTGCCATGTAAGGCACCAGCGTCAGGTGCATGAACAGCGCGTGTTCACGGCCAATATCTACCGCCAGCTGACGAATCGCTTCCAGGAATGGCAGGGATTCGATATCACCCACGGTACCGCCGATTTCCACCAGCACCACGTCGTGGCCTTCGCCACCCGCAACAATGCGTTCTTTGATTGCGTTAGTGATGTGCGGGATAACCTGAACGGTTGCACCCAGATAGTCACCACGGCGCTCTTTACGCAGAACGTCGGAGTAGATGCGGCCAGTCGTGAAGTTGTTACGACGGGTCATTTTGGTGCGGATGAAACGCTCGTAGTGGCCAAGATCCAGATCGGTTTCAGCGCCGTCTTCAGTAACGAACACTTCCCCGTGTTGGATTGGGCTCATGGTGCCCGGATCGACGTTGATGTACGGATCCAGTTTCATCATGGTCACATTGAGGCCACGGGCTTCAAGAATGGCTGCGAGGGAGGCTGCGGCAATGCCTTTACCCAGAGAGGATACGACCCCGCCGGTCACAAAAATATAGTTCGTTGTCATGCTGAACCTGAGAAGTTAGGGTGAAACGATGGAATAACCAGGACGGGAAAGTAGTATACCCGAACACGGCGAGCGCCACAAACTTTCATTCTCCGTCTCCATTCCAGGCCATGACAAACATAAGGAGTGAGAAAATAGCCCCTTTTGGGTAAATGTTTTTGACGCAAATCAAGCGCTTGTCATTTAAAAAATCACACAAATTGCGCTTGATCGCAAAATTCCGTTAGAGATCAGATTCCTGGCGTTTTACTTCCTGCCAGACTTCTTCCATCGCCTCGAGGTCGATTCCGGTCATTTCCAGGCCGCGCGAGGCCACAATCCGCTCAACTTCGCGAAAGCGTCGTTCGAATTTTATGTTGGCTTTTTGCAGGGCCGTTTCCGCTTTTACACCCAGGTGGCGCGAAAGGTTGACGGTTGCAAACAGCAGATCGCCCATCTCTTCTTCAAGCTTCGCTTCATCCACTACCGCCTGCTGCGCTTCGTGCATCACTTCGTCAATCTCTTCGTGCACTTTGTCCAGTACCGGGCCGAGGGAGGTCCAGTCAAAGCCCACGGCGGAGCAGCGTTTCTGAATTTTATGCGCGCGCATCAGCGCGGGCAGGCTCAGCGGAATGTCATCCAGCGCAGAGTGCTGGGATTTTTCTGCGCGCTCGGCGCTTTTTATTTGCTCCCAGCGGGCCAGCACCTCGGTGCTGTTCCCTGCGGTGGCATCGCCGAAAATATGGGGATGACGGCGCTCCAGCTTGTCGCTGATGGCAGCGCAGATATCGTCAAAGTTAAAGCGCCCTTCCTCCTGCGCCATTTGCGCATAGAACACCACCTGGAAGAGCAGATCGCCCAGCTCACCGCGCAGGTCGTCAAAATCTTCGCGGGAAATGGCGTCCAGCACCTCATAGGTCTCTTCGAGGGTATACGGGGCGATGGTGGCAAAGGTCTGCTCTTTGTCCCACGGGCAGCCGTTTTCCGGGTCGCGAAGACGTTTCATGATGCCGAGCAGGCGGTCGATTTGAGTCATAATCTGTTCCATTAAAAAACAAGCCGGGTGGCGGCAAAGCCTTACCCGGCCTACATAAGAAAGTGCGGTTAACCGCCGTGCAGACGACGCGCGTCAATCACATCCGGCACCTGGTTCAGTTTGCCAAGCACGCGGCCCAGCACCTGCAGGTTATAGATTTCGATGGTCATATCGATGGTGGCAAGCTGCTCGCGGGTATCGCTGCGGCTGGCGACGCCCAGCACGTTGACCTTCTCGTTGGCGAGAATGGTGGTGATATCGCGCAGCAGACCGCTGCGGTCGTTCGCGGTAACGCGAACCACCAGCGAGTAACCGGCGGAATAGCTTTCACCCCAAACCGCTTCCACGATGCGCTCCGGCGCATGAGACTGAAGCTCGGCAAGCTGGTCGCAGTCGGAGCGGTGAATCGAGATCCCGCGCCCCTGAGTGATAAAGCCGACGATGTCGTCCCCCGGAATCGGCTGGCAGCAGCGAGCAATGTGGTGCATCAGATTGCCCACGCCCTCGACGACCACGCGGCCGTTGTCTTTGCTGCGCTGCTGCGGCGCGTAGGTTTTCTGCTGCAGCTGCTTCAGCGCCGCCGCGTCCTGCTCTGCGGCACTTGGCTTATTGAACTGCGCCTGCAGGAAATTCACCATCTGATTCAGACGGATATCACCGCCACCAATGGCCGCTAACAGCTCGTCAAGCTCGTTGAAGTTGTAGCGCGGCAGCAGGAATTTCTCCGCCTCTTTCAGGCTAATCCCGATATGCTCCAGCTCGTCGTCAAGGATCTGGCGACCGGCAAGGATATTTTTGTCACGATCCTGTTTACGGAACCAGGCGTGAATTTTCGAGCGCCCGCGGCTGGTGGTGACATAACCCAGGTTCGGGTTAAGCCAGTCCCTGCTCGGGTTGGGCTGCTTCTGGGTAATGATTTCAATCTGGTCACCCATCTGCAGCTGATAGGTAAACGGTACGATACGGCCGCCAATTTTCGCCCCGATGCAGCGATGCCCCACATCGCTGTGGATGTGGTAGGCAAAATCGAGCGGCGTGGAGCCTGCCGGCAGGTCGACAACGTCCCCTTTCGGGGTAAAGACATACACCCGGTCGTCGAAGACCTGGCTGCGCACTTCGTCGAGCATCTCGCCGGAGTCGGCCATCTCTTCCTGCCACGCAATCAGCTTACGCAGCCAGGCAATGCGGTCTTCGTGGCCTGAACGCGCCCCGCCGGACGTGCCTTCCTTGTATTTCCAGTGCGCGGCGACGCCCAGCTCAGCGTCCTCGTGCATCTGCCTGGTGCGGATCTGAATCTCGACCGTTTTGCCGCCAGGGCCAAGCACAACGGTATGGATAGACTGGTAGCCGTTAGGTTTCGGGTTGGCGACATAGTCATCGAACTCATCCGGCAGATGGCGGAAGTGAGTGTGTACTATCCCCAGCGCGGCGTAGCAATCCTGCAGACGCTCCGCCACGATACGCACGGCGCGCACGTCAAACAGCTCGTCAAAGGCGAGGTGTTTTTTCTGCATTTTGCGCCAGATGCTGTAGATGTGCTTTGGTCGACCGTAGACTTCAGCACGCACGTTCTCTTCTTTCATCGCCTGCCGCAAACCGCCGACAAATTCATCGATATAGTGTTCGCGGTCGATACGGCGCTCGTGCAGGAGTTTGGCAATGCGTTTGTATTCCGCCGGATGCAGATAGCGGAAGCAGTAATCTTCCAGCTCCCACTTCAGCTGACCAATCCCTAAGCGGTTCGCCAGCGGTGCATAAATGTTCGTACACTCTTTGGCAGCCAGTACGCGCTCGTCTTCCGGCGCATCCTTCACTTCACGCAGGTGAGCAATACGCTCGGCAAGCTTGATGACCACGCAGCGGAAATCATCCACCATGGCCAGCAGCATCCGGCGAACGTTATCGACCTGTTCTGAGGAGACGGAATCGGTATGCGCGGCTTTAAGCTGGCGAATGGCCGCCATATCGCGCACGCCGTGGATAAGGGCAACAACGGATTTCCCAACGCTGTCGCCAAGCACGTCTTCGCTGACCACGTCCGCATCCGCGAGGGGGAAGAGAAGCGCGGCCTGCAGCGTTTCGATGTCCATGTTCAGCATGGATAAGATTTCAACCATCTCCACGCCGCGCCACAGGAGAAGATCGGCGTCGGAATGCCCCTGCGTGGTGCGCAGACAATAGGCCCAGGTTTCGGTTAAGCGTTCACACGACTGCTGGCTGGAAATTCCCAGACTTGCGATCCATTTTTGTGGGTCAAATTCCCCAGCTTTATTCAGATGTGCACTTCTTACCGCAACCATTGTCCTCTCCTTTAGGGACCAGGGCCTGTCGAAGTCGACAAGCCAAACTCATTAAATGTGCTCGAACAACACCATCGATTCCAGATGCCCAGTGTGCGGGAACATGTCCAGCATTGCCAGACGCTGAATCTGGTAACCCGCGCTGAGTAATGCCTCGCTATCGCGGGCAAGCGTTGCCGGGTTACAGGAAACATAGACCACACGCTTCGGCGCGAGTTTAATTATATGCTGCATTACACCCGGGGCACCTGCACGCGCCGGGTCGAGAAGAATTTTATCAAAGCCCTGCTTTGCCCACGGCTGTTGAGTCACATCTTCCTCAAGATTTTGATGAAAGAATGTCACATTTTGCAAGCCGTTCTGTTGTGCGTTCTCCTGCCCTTTCGCCACCAGCGCGTCAACGCCTTCCACGCCGACGACGCTGGCTGCCACTCGCGCCAGCGGCAGCGTGAAGTTGCCCATTCCGCAGAACAGGTCGAGCACCCGATCGCTTTTTTGAACGTCCAGCCACGCCAGCGCTTTCTCAACCATCTGCTGGTTAACGCCGTCATTTACCTGAATGAAATCCCGCGGGGTGAACGTTAAGCGTAGCCCGTTTGACGCATACCAGGGCGCCTCACCGGTAACCTGCTCAAGTATCTCGCTTTGGGGTGCCAGGAAAAGCGCCAGGTCGTGGGAATGCGAAAAGCGTTCCAGTTTTTCGCGATCTTTTTTCGACAGCGGCGCGGTATGGCGCAGGACCATCAGCGGGCCATTGTTTGCCATAACCAGTTCCACGTGCCCGAGGTGGCGAACGCCGTCCAGTTCAGAGAGGCAGGTGCGCACGTCCGGAAGCAACGCCTCAAGATGGGGCACCAAAATGGGGCACTGCTTCACATTAACGATGTCGCTGGAGCCGGCCTTGCGGAATCCCATCTCCAGCCGCGCCGTTTTAGGCTGATAGCTCAGGCTCAGGCGCGCGCGGCGGCGATAGCCCCATGGCTCGTCGGCGAGGATCTCATTAACGTCATGTTTAAGCAGGCGCGCCAGGGCGCTGCTTTTGCTTTTTTGCTGTAATTCTGTGCTCGCATGCTGTTGCTGGCAGCCTCCGCAAACGCCAAAATGCGCACAGCGGGGCTTGACGCGCTCCGGGCTGTCGTTGAGGCGACGCTTAACCTGCCCGCGCGCGAACTGGCGTTTATCTTCCGTCAGCGTAATTTCTGCTCGTTCTGTTGGCAGCAAACCTGTTATAAACAGAGCCTTACCGTTGTGACGTGCCACCCCCTGACCAAAAGGATCGAGGTCCGTGGCTTCAACGGTTATGATTTCACGCGTCGTCACGCGTCGCTTTGCAGAGTAGAATTGCGCCATCGCCGAGATTTTTCTCAAATAAACATAATTATCTTAATTGTCCCATAACGGAACGCCATGACCAACTACAGCCTGCGCGCGCGCATGATGATTTTGATCCTCGCCCCCACCGTTCTCATCGGTTTGCTGCTGAGTATCTTCTTTGTGGTGCACCGCTATAACGATTTGCAGCGACAGCTTGAAGATGCGGGAGCCAGCATTATCGAACCGCTTGCCGTCTCCAGCGAGTACGGTATGAACCTGCAAAACCGCGAATCCATTGGTCAATTAATCAGCGTACTCCACCGCCGTCACTCGGACATCGTCCGCGCCATCTCCGTGTACGATGAACATAACCGCCTGTTTGTGACCTCGAATTTTCATCTCGATCCGGCTGCCCTGAAGATCCCGGACGGTACGCCATTCCCACGCCACCTCACCGTGCTGCGGCGCGGCGATATCATGATTCTGCGCACGCCGATCGTTTCGGAAAGCTATTCACCCGATGAGTCCGCGCAATCTGACGCCAAATCCAGCGATAACATGCTGGGATATGTGGCGCTGGAGCTGGATCTCAAGTCGGTCCGACTGCAGCAATACAAAGAAATCTTTATCTCTGGCGTAATGATGCTGTTCTGCATTGGTATCGCGCTCATCTTCGGCTGGCGTCTGATGCGCGACGTGACGGGGCCTATCCGCAACATGGTCAACACGGTTGACCGCATCCGCCGGGGACAGCTCGACAGCCGCGTGGAAGGATTTATGCTGGGCGAGCTGGATATGCTGAAAAACGGCATCAACTCGATGGCGATGTCGCTGGCGGCGTACCACGAAGAGATGCAGCATAACGTCGACCAGGCCACGTCCGACCTGCGCGAAACGCTCGAGCAGATGGAGATTCAGAACGTTGAGCTGGATCTTGCGAAAAAGCGCGCTCAGGAAGCCGCGCGTATTAAATCTGAATTCCTTGCCAATATGTCGCACGAGCTGCGTACGCCGCTCAACGGCGTGATCGGCTTTACCCGCCTGACCCTGAAAAGCGAGCTGAACCCTACGCAGCGCGACCATCTGCACACCATTGAACGCTCGGCCAACAACCTGCTGGCAATCATTAACGACGTGCTGGACTTCTCCAAGCTGGAAGCGGGCAAGCTTATCCTGGAAAGCATTCCGTTCCCGCTGCGCAGCACGCTTGATGAAGTGGTGACGCTGCTCGCTCACTCGTCGCACGACAAAGGCCTTGAGCTGACGCTCAATATTAAAAACGACGTGCCGGATAACGTCATTGGCGATCCGCTGCGCCTGCAGCAGGTCATTACCAACCTTGTCGGGAACGCCATTAAATTCACCGAAAGCGGTAACATCGACATTCTGGTAGAGAAACGCTCCATCAGCAGCAATAAGGTCCAGATTGAAGTTCAAATCCGCGATACCGGTATCGGTATTCCGGAGCGGGATCAGTCGCGTCTGTTCCAGGCGTTCCGTCAGGCGGACGCCAGCATATCCCGCCGTCATGGCGGTACCGGCCTGGGGCTGGTGATCACGCAGCGGCTGGTGAACGAGATGGGCGGCGATATCTCTTTCCACAGCCAGCCAAACCGCGGTTCAACCTTCTGGTTCCACATTAATCTGGACCTCAATCCGAACGTGCTGACCGATGGCCCGGTGACGGACTGCCTGAAAGGCAAGCGTCTTGCTTACGTTGAACCGAACGCGGCGGCAGCGCAGTGCGCGCTCGATATCTTAAGCACCACGC
The DNA here is from genome assembly GCF_001022965.1 of Enterobacter genomosp. O. Classification (GTDB taxonomy): domain Bacteria; phylum Pseudomonadota; class Gammaproteobacteria; order Enterobacterales; family Enterobacteriaceae; genus Enterobacter; species Enterobacter cloacae_L. The sequence continues at coordinate 860,757 of NZ_LECZ01000026.1, read as the reverse complement.
CGCTGGAGGTGGTCTACAGCCCTACCTTCTCAGCCCTTGCCGTTGAGCATTACGACATTCTGCTGATGGGGATCCCGGTTACCTTCACCGGCGAACTGACCATGCAGCAGGAGCGGCTGGCGAAAGCCGCGTCGATGACCGACTATCTGCTGCTGGCGCTGCCTTGCCACGCCCAGCTCAATGCAGAAGAGTTGAAAAATGACGGGGCCGCCGCGTGTCTGCTTAAACCGCTCACCTCGACCCGCCTGCTGCCCGCGCTCACGGAGTACTGCCGTCTTAGCCAGCATGCCCTCCCGCTGATTAACGACGAGCAAAAATTACCGATGAGCGTAATGGCGGTGGATGATAATCCGGCAAACCTGAAGCTCATTGGCGCATTGCTTGAGGACCAGGTTCAGCACGTTGAGCTGTGCACCAGCGGCGCGCAGGCGGTTGAACAGGCTAAGCAGATGCAGTTCGATTTAATCCTGATGGATATTCAGATGCCGGGCATGGATGGCATTCGGGCCTGTGAGCTGATCCACCAGCTGCCGCACCAGCAGCAAACCCCGGTTATTGCGGTCACCGCGCATGCGATGGCCGGCCAGAAAGAGAAGCTGCTGAGCGCCGGGATGAATGACTATCTGGCGAAGCCAATCGATGAAGAGAAGCTTCATAACCTGCTGTTGCGCTATAAGCCGGGTCATATTGGCGGGACGTACACGGTGTCCAGTGAGCCGGTTGAAATCAGCGTCAATCAGAACGCGACCTTTGACTGGCAGCTCGCGCTGCGTCAGGCGGCAGGCAAACCCGATTTGGCCCGCGAAATGCTGCAAATGCTGGTCGCGTTTCTACCGGAAATTCGCAACAAGGTTGAGGAGCAGCTGGTGGGTGAAAACCCGGAAGAACTGCTGGAGGCGATCCACAAGCTGCACGGTAGCTGTGGGTACAGCGGCGTACCGCGGCTGAAAAACCTCTGCCAGCTGCTGGAGCAGCAGCTGCGTGCAGGTACCCCGGAATCGGAGCTTGAACCGGAGTTTCTGGAGCTGCTGGATGAGATGGATAACGTGACGCGGGAAGCGATGAGGGTGTTAGGGAACTGAGGTAAAAGCCCGGTGGCGCTACGCTTACTGGGCCTACAATTGCAGGTGCGGCCTGATGCCCTCACCCCGCCCCTCTCCCACAAGGCTGAGGGTTCTCCACAAAATAATGCCTGCACGGACGACCCCCTCTCCCTTGAGGGAGAGGGCTGGGGTGAGGGGGAACATACAGTTGTGGAGGTAATTCCGTTCACTTTATGTTCCTTGCTACTCTGTAACCGCATGGACTGTGAACGTGCCAGGGTGGCTCAATCGCCACCACTCTGGCGACCCGGGCTCCCGGCGGTAAATCGCCGCTTCGCGGTGCCCTCAGCTTATTCCTTCAGACTATCGGGTCGGGCATGAGCCTGCATCCCTGCAGGCCACGCCCTCTCGGCGCATCCCTGCGCCTCGCCCCGGCCCTACGGAAACGCTTCGGCGATTTACAGCCGGACCAGGACATCGCTGTAAACCATTCATTTTCCTGAAGCAACATTCACAGCTTCCGGTTAAAAAAATTACCGGGGATCCCTCAGCCCACAGGGAGAAGGAGAACTACATCCCCTGTCCGACTTTAAGCACCGCCGCGATATTCCTTGCGGTCATTCTGACGTTCTCGCTGGCATTTTCCAGCGCATCTTCCAGCGAGCAGATGGTGTAGATGACGCTAAACACCGCATCAATCCCGTGATCGTGTACCACGCCAACGTCCGCCGTCAGGCTACCCGCAATGCCGATGACGGGTTTGTTAAAGCGTTTTGCCACTTTCGCCACGCCCACCGGGACTTTACCGTGGATCGTCTGGCTGTCGATGCGACCTTCTCCCGTGATCACCAGATCCGCATCGGCCACCTGGTCGGCCAGGTGTAGCGCATCGGTCACGATCTCAATACCCTGGCGCAGCTGCGCGCCGCAAAAGGCGTACAGCGCTGCCCCCATGCCACCCGCCGCGCCGCCGCCAGCAAGGTTTAGCACATCGATATCCAGATCCCGCGCAATGACTCTCGCATACTGTGCGAGCGCGTTGTCCAGGGTAACGATCATCTCAGGCGTGGCCCCCTTTTGCGGGCCAAATACGGCTGACGCACCATCCTTTCCGATGAGCGGATTCGTCACATCACAGGCGACTTCTATCCGGCACTCCGCCAGACGTTTATCCAGCCCGCTCAGGTCGATACGGGCAAGTTTTCCCAGCTCGCTTCCGCCCTGTCCAAGGGGCTGCCCGCTGTCGTCCAGCAGCTTTGCCCCCAGCGCCTGCACCATCCCTGCGCCACCGTCATTGGTCGCACTGCCGCCAATGCCAATAATGATATGCTTAACGCCTGCGTCCAGCGCGTGACGAATAAGTTCGCCCGTGCCCCAGGAGGTCGTTTTCAGAGGATTACGCTGCGAAGGGACGACCAACTCCAGGCCGCTTGCAGCCGCCATTTCAATAAAAGCACTCTGCTCGTCACCGGATAAGCCATAAAACCCTTCCACGCGCTCACCCAGCGGGTCGGTCACCGGAACATGTACAATGCGTCCCTGCGTTGCCGCGATCATCGCCTCAACCGTCCCTTCGCCACCGTCCGCGACCGGCAGTTTGACGTAAACCGCCTCGGGAAAGATCTCGCGAAAACCACGCTCTATCGCTGTCGCAACCTCAAGCGCACTCAAACTTTCCTTATACGAGTCCGGTGCGATAACAATTTTCATAAGCCATCCTTACGCATAGTCGTTACGTTAAGCATACACCACGTAAAAGACCGCTTGTGGGAGCGGTCCCAATGCGTTTATCGTACCATGCACGGGCGTTTATTGTCGAATGTCCAGTCCGGGATCAGATACTGCATCGCCATCGCGTCGTCGCGTGCGCCCAGGCCGTGTTTTTGATACAGCTCGTGAGCCTTCATGACCTGGTCCATATCCAGCTCAACCCCCAATCCCGGCGTTGAAGGCACCTGCACCATGCCCCCCTTTATCTCAAACGGCGCTTTGGTCAGGCGCTGGTTACCTTCCTGCCAGATCCAGTGCGTGTCGATAGCGGTAATCTTGCCCGGCGCGGCGGCGGCAACGTGAGTGAACATCGCCAGCGACACGTCGAAGTGGTTGTTGGAGTGCGAGCCCCAGGTCAGGCCAAACTCGTGGCACATCTGCGCCACGCGCACCGACCCCTGCATCGTCCAGAAGTGCGGGTCAGCCAGCGGAATGTCGACAGACTGTAATGACAGGGTGTGTCCCATCTGACGCCAGTCGGTGGCAATCATATTCGTCGCGGTCGGCAGCCCCGTGGCGCGACGGAATTCCGCCATCACTTCCCGGCCAGAGAAGCCTTGCTCAGCCCCGCACGGATCCTCCGCGTAGGCCAGCACGCCTTTCAGCTGCTTGCCGATCGCGATCGCTTCATTAAGGGACCAGGCCCCGTTCGGATCGAGCGTTACGCGCGCCTGCGGGAAACGTTTTGCCAGCGCGGTGACGGCTTCCGCCTCTTCTTCCCCTGCCAGCACGCCGCCCTTCAGTTTGAAATCATTGAAGCCATATTTTTCGTACGCGGCCTCAGCCAGACGTACCACCGCATCCGGGGTCATCGCCTCGTCGTGGCGGAGCCGGTACCAGTCGTATTGATCGTCCGGCTGGCTTTGATACGGCAACGGCGTCAGCTTGCGGTCGCCGACAAAGAACAGATAGCCCAGCATTTCGACCTCGCTGCGCTGCTGCCCTTCGCCCAACAGCGACGCAACGTTAACGCCCAGATGCTGGCCCAGCAGATCCAGCATGGCGGATTCAATACCGGTCACCACGTGGATTGTGGTGCGCAGATCGAAGGTCTGCAGGCCACGGCCACCGGCATCGCGATCGGCAAAGGTATTGCGCACGGTATTGAGAACATTTTTGTACTCACCCAGCGTTTTGCCCACCACCAGCGGAATGGCATCTTCCAGCGTTTTGCGGATCTTCTCCCCGCCCGGAATTTCACCCACGCCGGTATGGCCGGCATTGTCTTTAATAATCACAATATTGCGGGTAAAGAATGGCGCATGCGCGCCGCTCAGGTTCATCAACATGCTGTCATGGCCCGCAACCGGAACGATCTGCATGGCGGTGACTACAGGGGTAGAAAAAGTACTCATCGTTCAATCCTTTTATCAGTGACGTCCAAAAACAGGGCGCTTACGGTCAAATGTCCAGCCGGGAATAAGGTACTGCATCGGGCCCGCGTCGTTACGCGCGCCGCCCGGCAATTTTTTATACGCCTCATGGGCCTTATGGATCTGATCCCAGTCAAGCTCCACGCCCAGGCCCGGTGCATCCGGTACGGCAATCTTGCCATTTTTGATTTCCAGCGGATTTTTCGTCAGGCGGGCTTCCCCCTCTTGCCAAATCCAGTGGGTGTCGATGGCGGTCGGGTTACCCGGCGCTGCCGCGCCAACGTGGGTAAACATCGCCAGCGAAATGTCGAAATGATTATTCGAGTGACAGCCCCAGGTCAGGCCCCACTCATCGCACAGCTGCGCTACACGCACCGCGCCCGAGAGCGTCCAGAAGTGTGGATCCGCCAGCGGAATGTCGACGGCGTTGAGCATCACCGCATGGCCCATTTCGCGCCAGTTAGTAGCGATCATATTGGTCGCCACCGGCAGCCCGGTGGCACGACGGAACTCGGCCATCACTTCGCGGCCCGAAAGGCCCTGCTCCGCGCCGCAGGGGTCTTCCGCATAGGTCAGGACATCCCCCAGCCCTTTGCACAGGCTAATCGCTTCATCCAGCAGCCATGCGCCGTTAGGGTCAACGGTGATGCGCGCATCCGGGAAGCGCTTCTTCAGCGCCCGGGCCGTTTCAATCTCCTGCTCGCCGGGCAGCACGCCGCCCTTCAGCTTGAAATCCTTAAAGCCGTAGCGATCCTGCGCGGCCTCGGCCAGCCGGACCACGGCCTCCCTGGAGAGCGCCTCCTGATGGCGCAGCTGATACCACTCGTGGCTGCCCGTGGTAGATTCCAGATAGGGCAGGTCGGTTTTAGTGCGATCGCCGATATAGAACAGGTACCCCAGCACCGTCACCGCATCGCGCTGTTTGCCAGGCCCCAGCAGCTCGCAGACCGGGACATTCAGCGCCTGGCCCAGTAAATCGAGCAGGGCCGCCTCCAGCGCGGCGACGGCGTTGACGCGCAGTTCGAACGTCCAGGCACCTTTACCGAACGTATCAAAATCTGCCGACTGATTGCCCTTATGTACCCGCTGAACCACCTTGTTCAGGCGGGCAATTTCCTGGCCCACCACCTGCGGAATGGCGTCGACCAGCGTCTGGTAAATCACCTCTCCGCCTGGCGCTTCGCCCACGCCGGTATGCCCTGCGCTGTCTGTCAGCACGACGATATTACGGGTGAACCAGGCGTTATGGGCACCGCCAATGTTGAGCAGCATGCTGTCCTGCCCGGCCACCGGAATGACCTTCATCTCCGTGACGGTTGGGCTCGATTGCGTTGTCATCATCCACGCTCCGCAACAGGTTTAAGTTCGACGCGTTTAATATCTCCCACCAGCACCAGGTAGCTCAGTACCGCCACCAGCGCATGCACACCTACGTAAATCAGCGCACCGTTGAAAGAGCCGGTCGTGCCGACGATGTAACCGATAGCAATTGGCGTCACAATGCCGGAGATGTTGCCGAACATGTTGAACAGGCCGCCGCTCAGGCCGCTGATCTCCTTCGGCGCCGTATCCGCCATCACCGCCCAGCCCAGCGCGCCAATGCCTTTACCGAAGAAGGCCATCGCCATAAAGCCGATAATCATCCACTCCGCGCTGACGTAGTTACAGAACACCATGGTCATGGAGAGCAGCATGCCGAGCACAATCGGCGTTTTACGCGCGATGTTCAGTGACCCCGTACGGCGCATCAGCCAGTCGGAAATCACCCCGCCGAGCACGCCACCGACGAAGCCGCAGATTGCCGGAACTGAGGCAACAAATCCCGCTTTCAGAATCGACATGCCGCGAGCCTGCACGAGGTACACCGGGAACCAGGTGATGAAAAAGTAGGTTAAGGCGTTAATACAGTATTGGCCCAGATAGATGCCGATCATCATGCGCGAACCGACGAGCTGTTTGATCTGCGCCCATTTCTGGCTGAACGGGACTTTTGCTTTTGCGGATTTCTGATCCATGTTGATCAGCGCTCCGCCTTCCGCGATGTACTCCAGCTCTTTTTTGTTCACGCCAGGATGCTGGTTGGGTTCGTGGATCACTTTCAGCCAGACGAAGCTGATGACGATCCCAAGCCCGCCCATGAAGAAGAAGACGTGCGACCAACCCACCTCATGCGTCAGCCAGCCCATGATTGGCGCGAAAATCACCGTTGCGAAGTACTGTGCGGAGTTGAAAATCGCTACCGCCGTTCCCCTCTCCTGCGCCGGGAACCATGCCGCCACAATGCGGCTGTTGCCCGGGAAGGAAGGTGCTTCCGCTAAACCCACCAGGAAGCGCAGCGTGAAGAGCGCCACGATAATGCCGAAGCCGCTGAAGATATCGACGAAGCCCTGCAACAGGGTAAACATCGACCAGATAAAGATGGACCAGAAATAGACGCGCTTAGAGCCAAAGCGGTCCAGCAGCCAGCCGCCAGGAATTTGGCCGATGACGTAGGCCCATGAGAATGCGGAGAAAACGTAACCCATGCCCACGGGATCAAGGCCGATATCTTTTGCCATTTCCGAGCCCGCAATCGACAGCGTGGCGCGGTCACCATAGTTAAAGGACGTGACGATAAACAGCATCACCACTATCCAGTAGCGGGCATTGGTGCGCTTTTCAGCGCCGCTCGCTGCGTGGCTTAATGTACTCATTGTTGCACTCCTGAAACATAGCTTTCGCCAGGTTCACTCTGTACAGCACCGTAGGGTAATCAGAATGAGATTTGTGTTTGTCGTTTTGGTACGGCTGAAGCCGTTTTATAGTGACCGGGAAAGTATATGAAGGAGTGCCTCTTCACCTCACCGTGCAGAAACACAGTATTTAAGGGTGTATGAGAGGTTGTTTATGGCATAAGCCCAGGATAGTGGAAGGTGGTTCACGGAATTGGCGTTTGGTGCGGGGTGTATTGCCGGGTGGCGGTTCCGCCTGACCCGGCCTCTGGAAAACCCGTAGGCCCGGGTAAGCGAAGCGCCGCCGGGCAGAGCGTTATTTGAGAAGTGAGGCCCAGTTCTCCACCCACGGGTTCGATTCGCTTTCGGGTTCAGGGTGTTCACCCGCGTCAATCAGCAGCATCTCGCCGACGCGCTGGGCGCTCTGCTCCTGCAGAAGCGCATCGAACTGCTTTCCGCCGCCGCAGAAGTTGGCGTAAGAGCTGTCGCCGAGGGCAATGATGCCGTAGTGCACGTCCGGCTGATAGCCAAGCTGGTCCTTAATGCCCTGGAACAGGGGCACGATGCTGTCCGGTAGATCGCCCTGCCCGGTGGTGGAGGTCACCACCAGAATGTATTTATCTTTATACTTTTCCCAGTCTGCCAGTTCTGGATCTTCATAGACCGTGGCTTTATGACCCTGGCTGGCGAGTATTGCCTCAGCCTCTTCCGCTACCAGCAGCGAGTTGCCGTACATTGTGCCGACAAAAATGCCTACTTCAGCCATGTAATTTTCCCATAATGAATGCGCTTACCGTTCATCCTGAACGTTGCCCGGTATAAACTCAACCCTTTCATTTTTGGGGAGTTGCCCCATCCAGCCAAACTGTGACAGCGCCTGCATCCAGACGTCGTCCAGCCCCGCGCGGATAGTCAGCGGTTCGCCGGTAAACGGGTGCGTCAGGCTGAGCTCGCTCGCGTGTAACATCAGACGGCCGCAGCCGAAATGCTCGGCAGCACTGCGGTTCTGACGCAAATCCCCATGTTTGCTGTCGCCAATAATTGGGTGACGCAGATGCGCAAGATGGCGTCGCAGCTGGTGCTTACGCCCGGTTTTGGGCAAAAGCTCAACCAGGCTGTAGCGTGTGGTCGGAAATTTGCTGGTGGCCACCGGCATTTCGGTCGTCGCCATGCCGCGATAATCCGTCACTGCGGGCTGCGGACCTTTGCCATCGCGGGCAAATTTATCGGCGATTTTGTCCAGCTCCTCCACCAGCGGGTAGTCCAGCGTGGCGGAGTCTGTCAGCCAGCCGCGGACGATTGCGTGGTAGCGTTTCTGGATCTGGTGCTGTTCGAACTGCTGCGACAGCAAACGGCCAGCTTCGCTGGACAGCCCCATCAGCAGCACGCCGGAGGTCGGCCTGTCGAGACGATGGGCGGTAAAAACATGCTGACCAATCTGGTCGCGCACCGTTTGCATCACCACCACTTTCTCGTCGCGATCCAGCCAGCTTCGGTGCACCAGCCAGCCTGACGGTTTGTTCACCGCCACCAGCCACTCGTCCTGATAGAGGATCTCAAGCGTCATGCATCTTCACCGGCAAACAGGGCATCCAGTTTTTCCAGTTCGGCCAGCATCACGTCGCGCGCGGGGTGCGTCGCCTCCAGCGCCATTTCATAATAGGGAGAGACAGCAAACGCCTGCGGCAGCGGATGACCGCCCTCAAGCAGGGCGTGCATGCGCGGAATTAACACCCACTGCAGCCACTCGAACGGGGCCAGCGTATCCAGGCAGAAGGGCTGGGTGCTCGCGAACGCTTCTGGCTGCGGCGCGGTCTCCTGCCACAGCTGATGTTGGCGCAAAAGGGCTTCGATGGCGTGCAACTGAGCACGAACGCTATCGTGTTGCGTCATGGTAACCTCAACTGAAAAAGTGAACGGCGCGCAGCATAGCATTGCGGAAGGCAGAAATAAAAAAAGGGAGCACTGTAAAAACAGTGCTCCCGGTTCGTTTCGCAGCATTCCAGCTACAATTCGTGCTCCCTGCTCATCCGTGACAACTTTTCCTGAAGCCCGAAGGCCTGGTTATCCGTAAACCTGTGCATCCTGCACACATCTTCCTGACGTGTTTGTTTCATCCTGAAACGTCCTGGTCTTCCTGACCCACCGACCATCCTGACCGGTTCTCGTTCTCCTTCCTGGAGGTGTCCCTTACGCATCCTGCGTTATCCGCTTGCTTCATCCTGAAGCCTTCCTGCAGCGCCATCCTGACGAGTCCTGAGTAAGAAACGCCATCATCCTGATGTTCGTTTCTCGTGTCGGCTTCCTGTCGACGGAGATAGAATCCGCTATTCCGCTTCGTCTTACAACCCACCCTGTCAGGGTTGTAAGCCGTCAGAAATTCCTAAAAGTGCGGTTAATAACTAGTAATCCATTGAAAAACAGTGTGATATTAATCTTAATTAAATGAGGCGATACTGAATGTTCCAGCGATCTCTCACAAACCTTGTAAGAGATCTCTCACACGCGCTGTAGCATCATGGATTACAGAAGTGGCTCAAGTCGGGTAAGGAAATCCGCAAGTGAGGGGGCGAGGGTCTCGCGATTGCGGGTGCCGATAGTCTCTTTAATGACTTCGCCGGACAGGTTACAGACGGAGATAACGTCCAGTTCGCTGTCGAGTGTGGCGATAAAGAGCGTCGGAGAAAGCTTAAGGCGTTTTTGCGTGACCAGATGACCAATCAGGTTTTCCTGAACACGCTGCAGATCGTCTTCGCTCCAGGTCTGCAACAGCGTCAGCGTGATATCAGCAAATCGCGCGGGCATGTCCCCTGCAAACTGCGTGGCATAAAACGCATGAACCGCTGGTTGTACCACAAGGTCCATCGCCCGTTCAACCGCATTTACATTTTGCGCACAGGCATTGGGCTTTGGTTGCCAGATAACGTAATCGTCAGATGAAGAGATAATGCACGGCGAGGGTACGCCATATAAATCAGCGCTTTGCGGCCACGTGCCCTGCTTTTCATGCCATGCGTCGCAATAGCGGGTTGTGAAGGTAGTAAGGGCATTTGCCGTTTCGATGTCCACCGATTTCTCTCTTCTTGTCAGACAGGATAAACTCAGGGCATAAGTGTACCTGTAAAGTGGCTATGAAACATGTCTTACGAAAATCATCAGGCGTTAACCGGCTTAACGCTGGGTAAATCGACCGACTACCGCGATACCTACGATGCAAGCCTGCTGCAGGGCGTGCCGCGTAGCCTGAATCGCGATCCTCTGGGCCTGCATGCGGACTCGCTGCCCTTTGTCGGCGGTGATATCTGGACGCTGTACGAACTCTCGTGGCTCAACGCGCGCGGGCTGCCGCAGGTGGCGGTGGGCCACGTTGAGCTGGATTACGCCAGCCAGAATCTGGTGGAATCCAAAAGCTTCAAACTCTATCTCAACAGCTTTAACCAGACTAAGTTCAACAGCTGGGACGACGTTCAGCACACGCTGGAGCGCGACTTAAGCGCCTGCGCACAGGGCAAGGTGAGCGTTTCACTGTATCGCCTGCACGAGCTGGAGGGCCAGCCGATTGCCCACTTCAACGGAACCTGCATCGACGATCAGGATATTGAGGTGGAGAATTATGAATTCAGCGCCGATTACCTCGAAAACGCGGCAAGCGGAAAGGTGGTCGAAGAGACGCTGGTCAGCCATCTGCTGAAGTCCAACTGCCTGATTACCCACCAGCCAGACTGGGGTTCAGTGCAGATCCAGTACCGCGGCCCGAAAATCGACCGGGAAAAGCTGCTGCGCTATCTGGTGTCGTTCCGCCACCACAACGAATTCCACGAACAGTGCGTGGAGCGCATCTTTAGCGATATTCAGCGTTTCTGCCAGCCAGAAAAACTGAGCGTTTACGCGCGCTATACCCGCCGCGGCGGTCTGGATATCAACCCGTGGCGGACCAATACCGACTTTGTCCCTGCGACGGGTCGGCTGGTACGCCAGTAATATAAATATTTTCACAATATGCGCGGTATCTTCCGCGCTTTAGGTTGTGAAACGTCACGCGGCAGGGCTATTGTAATCAACAGGGAAAGACGATAATCGTCCCGTAAGGAGCTCACTTGATTACACATATTAGCCCGCTTGGCTCAATGGATATGTTGTCGCAGCTGGAAGTGGACATGCTTAAACGCACGGCCAGCAGCGATCTTTATCAACTGTTTCGTAACTGTTCACTTGCCGTACTGAACTCCGGAAGCCTGACAGATAACAGTAAAGAACTGCTGTCCCGCTTCGAAAGCTTTGATATCAACGTGCTGCGCCGCGAGCGTGGCGTGAAGCTTGAAGTCATCAACCCGCCGGAAGACGCTTTCGTCGATGGACGCATCATTCGTTCACTTCAGGCTAACCTGTTTGCCGTGCTGCGTGACATCCTGTTTGTTAACGGGCAGATCCACAACGCAGGACGTTTCCAGCATCTCGACCTGGAAAGCTCGGTCCATATTACCAACCTGGTGTTCTCTATTTTGCGCAACGCCCGCGCCCTGCACGTCGGCGAAGCGCCGAACATGGTCGTTTGCTGGGGCGGTCACTCCATTAACGAAACCGAGTATCTCTATGCCCGTCGGGTGGGGACGCAGCTCGGCCTGCGCGAGCTGAATATCTGTACCGGCTGTGGCCCGGGTGCGATGGAAGCCCCCATGAAAGGTGCGGCGGTCGGGCACGCGCAGCAGCGTTATAAAGAGGGGCGGTTTATCGGCATGACCGAGCCGTCTATCATCGCCGCTGAGCCACCTAACCCCCTGGTAAACGAGCTGATCATCATGCCGGATATCGAGAAACGTCTTGAGGCGTTTGTCCGTATCGCACACGGCATTATCATCTTCCCGGGCGGCGTAGGGACAGCGGAAGAGCTGCTCTATCTGCTGGGGATTCTGATGAACCCGGCCAACAAAGATCAGGTTCTGCCGTTGATCCTGACCGGGCCAAAAGAGAGCGCAGACTACTTCCGCGTGCTTGACGAGTTTATCGTGCACACGCTGGGCGAAGCCGCGCGTCGTCACTATCGCATCATCATTGATGATGCCGCGGAAGTGGCGCGTCAGATGAAAAAAGCGATGCCGCTGGTGAAAGAGAACCGCCGTGATACTGGCGATGCCTACAGCTTTAACTGGTCCATCCGTATTGCGCCGGACCTGCAGATCCCGTTTGAGCCATCGCACGAGAATATGGCGAACCTGAAACTCTACCCGGACCAGCCGGTGGAAGTCCTGGCGGCCGATCTGCGTCGCGCCTTCTCCGGGATTGTGGCGGGCAACGTCAAAGAAGTCGGCATCCGCGCAATTGAGCAGTACGGTCCGTACAAGATCCACGGCGACCCGGAGATGATGCGCCGTATGGATGACATGCTGCAGGGCTTCGTCGCTCAGCACCGCATGAAGCTCCCAGGCTCAGCCTATATTCCTTGCTACGAAATCTGCACATAACGCTCAGCAGCGTCTCACCAAAGCCGGGCCGCCCTGTCGTGCGTCCCGGCTTTTTTTATTACTGAAGCAATTCATAGCCATCACTTATGTCTTTTACAATTTTTTCACAAACGCAAACGATTACCTGGTTTTAACAACCGTAAATTATCAGCCTTAATCCAAATTACCTGCCAGAAAATACTAAAAACCCATTTCTTTACAGCCAAAGACACCTATATCGCGGGCCTGTCTTTCAGCCCACATGTCGTTAGTGGTAGCCTTCGCGCCCGTAAATTCTCTTTGATGTTTTTTTAACAGATAAATGGTCTAAAGATGCCCACATCATAAGTGGATTATTGCATTTGGGATCAGGATCACTGATAGATTCATAACTAGAATGTATCTTTCCGCCCGCCAATAGTTACGGGTGAAAATTATTAAAAAACCGTCACTGAACGAATTTCATATTACCGTCAGGCACTTTTTCATCGGATTTGACTAAAAAGCCTGACAATTCGCTTCCTCCAGGAGATACAGATGGAAACCACTCAAACCAGCACCGTTGCTTCGATTGAATCCCGAAGTGGTTGGCGCAAAACGGATACCATGTGGATGCTTGGCCTTTACGGCACAGCAATCGGCGCTGGTGTACTGTTCCTTCCTATCAACGCAGGCGTCGGCGGTCTGATCCCGCTGATCATCATGGCTATCATTGCTTTCCCGATGACCTTCTTCGCACACCGCGGTCTGACCCGCTTCGTGCTGTCCGGTAAAAATCCGGGCGAAGACATCACCGAAGTCGTTGAAGAACATTTCGGCGTTGGCGCAGGTAAACTGATTACCCTGCTCTACTTCTTCGCGATTTACCCAATCCTGCTGGTTTACAGCGTGGCGATCACCAACACCGTAGAAAGCTTCATGGCGCACCAGCTGCACATGACGCCGCCTCCGCGTGCCATTCTGTCTCTGATCCTGATTGTGGGCATGATGACCATCGTGCGCTTCGGTGAGCAGATGATCGTGAAAGCGATGAGCGTGCTGGTGTTCCCGTTCGTGATTGCACTGATGGTGCTGGCCTGCTACCTGATCCCACAGTGGAACGGTGCAGCGCTGGAAACCCTGTCCCTGAGCAGCGCATCTGCAACCGGTAACGGCTTGCTGATGACCCTCTGGCTGGCGATTCCGGTAATGGTCTTCTCCTTCAACCACTCCCCAATCATCTCTTCCTTCGCCGTTGCGAAACGTGAAGAGTACGGTAATGGCGCAGAGAAGAAGTGCTCCAGCATCCTGGCACGCGCTCACATCATGATGGTACTGACCGTTATGTTCTTCGTCTTCAGCTGCGTACTGAGCCTCTCTCCGGCGGATCTGGCGGCAGCGAAAGAGCAGAACATCTCTATTCTGTCTTACCTGGCGAACCACTTTAACGCACCGGTTATTGCGTGGATGGCACCTATTATCGCGATTATCGCTATCACCAAATCCTTCCTCGGCCACTATCTGGGCGCGCGTGAAGGCTTCAACGGTATGGTGATTAAATCTCTGCGCGGTAAAGGCAAGAGCATTGAAATCAACAAGCTGAACAAAATCACTGCGCTGTTCATGCTGCTTACCACCTGGGCGGTAGCAACGCTGAACCCAAGCATCCTGGGCATGATCGAAACCCTGGGCGGCCCGATCATCGCGATGATTCTGTTCCTGATGCCGATGTACGCGATTCAGAAAGTCCCTGCTATGCGTAAGTACAGCGGTCATGTAAGCAACGTCTTTGTGGTTATCATGGGGCTTATCGCAATCTCTGCGATCTTCTACTCCCTGTACACCATGTTCTGATTATCACCCGCGCCGTCTCCGGACGGCGCACTCCTTCCTCTCTGACTGAAAGCAATGGACGCATCATGATTAGCGTATTCGATATCTTCAAAATCGGTATTGGTCCTTCCAGCTCTCACACCGTCGGACCAATGAAAGCCGGTAAGCAGTTCACGGATGACTTGATTGCACGCGGCATCCTGCACGACATCACCCGCGTGGTTGTCGATGTGTACGGCTCGCTTTCCCTGACCGGGAAAGGCCACCATACCGATATCGCCATTATCATGGGCCTGGCGGGAAACCTGCCGGATACCGTTGATATTGATGCGATCCCTGGCTTCATCCAGGACGTCAACACCCACGGTCGCCTGCTGCTGGCAAACGGCGAACACGAAGTGGAATTCCCGGTTGACCACTGCATGAATTTCCATGCGGACAACCTGTCGCTGCACGAAAACGGTATGCGTATCACTGCGCTGGCCGGCGACAAAGCGGTATACAGCCAGACTTACTACTCTATCGGCGGCGGTTTTATCGTCGACGAAGACCACTTTGGTCAAACCGATAACTCATCTGTCGAGGTGCCGTATCCGTACAAAACGGCGGCAGACCTCCAGCGTCACTGCCAGGAGACGGGCCTGTCCCTCTCCGGCCTGATGATGAAAAACGAGCTGGCCCTGCACAGTAAAGAAGAGCTGGAACAGCACTTCACCAGCGTCTGGGAAGTGATGCGCGGCGGCATTGAGCGCGGCATCACCACCGAAGGCGTTCTGCCGGGCAAGCTTCGCGTGCCGCGTCGTGCGGCTGCACTGCGCCGTATGCTGGTCAGCACCGACAAAACGACCACGGACCCGATGGCCGTTGTGGACTGGATCAACATGTTCGCCCTGGCGGTGAACGAAGAGAACGCCGCAGGCGGCCGCGTTGTGACAGCACCGACCAACGGTGCCTGCGGCATTGTTCCGGCAGTGCTGGCGTACTACGACAAGTTTATTCGTGAAGTGAACGCGAACTCTCTGGCGCGCTACCTGCTGGTCGCCAGCGCGATTGGTTCCCTGTACAAGATGAACGCGTCCATTTCCGGTGCGGAAGTGGGCTGTCAGGGTGAAGTCGGCGTGGCCTGCTCCATGGCGGCGGCGGGCCTGGCAGAGCTCCTGGGCGCAAGTCCGGCGCAGGTGTGCATCGCGGCCGAAATTGGCATGGAGCACAACCTGGGGCTGACCTGTGACCCGGTAGCCGGACAAGTACAGGTACCGTGCATCGAGCGTAATGCGATTGCCTCCGTGAAGGCGGTGAACGCGGCGCGTATGGCGCTGCGCCGCACCAGCGAGCCGCGCGTCTGTCTCGATAAGGTTATCGAAACCATGTATGAAACCGGTAAAGATATGAACGCCAAATACCGCGAAACCTCTCGCGGCGGCCTGGCGATGAAGATCGTTACCTGCGATTAAGCCTCTCAGGAAGCCTCGTTTTGCGAGGCTTCTTCCTGTTTTCCCTCACGCTATTCGTTTCCTCCTGCCGACAGTGATACCCTTTACCCATTAGATTTAAGGGAGATTATCTGTGGCTGTTCATTTGCTTATCGTCGACGCGCTCAACCTGATTCGCCGGATCCATGCGGTACAGGGCACGCCCTGTACGGACACCTGCCTGCACGCGCTGGAGCAACTTATCCGCCACAGCGAACCGACGCATGCCGTGGCCGTGTTTGATGACGAAGCGCGTAACAGCGGCTGGCGGCATCAGCGCCTCCCGGACTATAAGGCAGGACGTGCACCAATGCCGGACGACCTGCATGCCGAAATGCCCGTTATCCGCGCCGCCTTTGAACAACGCGGTGTCCCCTGCTGGGGCGCGCACGGCAATGAGGCTGATGACCTGGCGGCTACGCTTGCGGTAAAGATTGCCAGCGCCGGGCATCAGGCGACAATCGTCTCAACCGATAAAGGCTACTGTCAGCTCCTCTCTCCCACGATCCGTATCCGCGATTACTTCCAGAAACGCTGGCTTGACGCCCCCTTCATCGCCGGTGAGTTTGGCGTCTCGCCTGAGCAGCTGCCCGACTACTGGGGGCTGGCGGGGATAAGTAGTTCGAAGGTACCGGGGGTGGCGGGCATAGGGCCGAAGAGCGCCGCCCAGCTACTGACGGATTTTCAGAGCCTGGAGGGGATATACGCCAGGCTGGATGAGGTACCGGAAAAATGGCGCAAAAAGCTGGAAGCGCATAAAGAGATGGCGTTTATCTGCCGGGATGTGGCGACGCTACAGACGGATTTGCAGCTGGACGGGAATTTACAGCAGTTGAGATTAGAGCGTTAACGCTTTTCTGTAGGCCCGGTAAGCGCAGCGCCACCGGGCAAAACAAAGCACGCACTATCGCTCGTCGCGACGCCCACCCACGGCCGCCCACCAGCGACGAACATGCACCGTCACCTCTTCACGATCGTGATACAGCTGACGCGCCTGAATGACCACGTTAATACCGTGTTCGTCCATCTGCTCCTGAATATAGGCCAGGTTCTGCGACACTTCTTCGTAGCGCTTTTTCATCGGCAGCTTGAGGTTGAAAATCGTCTCGCGACACCAGCCGTTCACCAGCCAGGAGGCCATCAGCGCGGCCACTTTTGCCGGTTTCTCAACCATATCGCAGACCATCCACGAGATGTTGTTACGGTTCGGGCGATAGCGGAAGCCATCTTCACGCAGCCAGGTAACCTGCCCGGTGTCCATCAGGCTTTGCGCCATAGGGCCGTTATCGACAGAGGAGACCCACATATTGCGTTTCACCAGCTGATAGGTCCAGCCCCCCGGGCACGCGCCGAGATCGACGGCGTACATGCCGTTTGCCAGACGCTCATCCCACTCATCCGCCGGGATAAAGACGTGGAACGCCTCTTCCAGCTTCAGGGTGGATCGGCTTGGCGCATCGGCCGGGAAGCGCAGGCGCGGGATGCCCATAAAGAATGGAGAGTTGTTGGTGGTATACGAGTAGCCTGTATAGCAGCAGCCCGGCGCAATAAAGAAGATATGCACCACCGGACGCTTCGGCGTTTCGTAGTTCGTCAGCACGCCCGCATCGCGCAGCGCCGCGCGCAGCGGCACGGTAAACTTGCGACAGAACTTCATCAGCTCTTTGCTTTCGTTGGTATCCGCGACTTCAACGCGCAGATCGCCGCCCTTCTCCACCACGCCCTGCAGCATGCCGACGATTGGCGTGATGCGATCTTCCGGCGGAAGATCCTTCAGCAGCTCGCCCGCAACAAACATCTGGCGGGCGAAGATCAATGAGCTGAACGGCAGTTCGCGCGCCAGCTTATCTGCATCTTCAGGTTGATAGCATTCGAATACCACATAGCCCGCGTTCTCTTTCACGCGGGCAAAGCCGAAGACTTCGCGCTTCGCCGCTTTATCGGTAATTTCCGCGGCGCACTCTTTCTCAAACCCCGGGCGACAATATAAAACAACCTTATTCATGAACAACGCCCTTGCGTTTCAGACGGATAGCTCCGATAAACATTAATACCCAACCCGCCAGGAAGCTGACGCCGCCGACAGGTGTAACAAACGCCCACAGGCGTAAATGCGAAAGTGCCAGACAGTAAAGGCTGCCGCTGAAAAGCACCGTGCCCAGCGCCAGAAAGACGCTGCTCCAGTAAAACCAGATGCTGATACGGCGCTGCATCGCCACCGCCAGCCCAAAAATAGCCAACGTATGGAACGCCTGATATTCAAGGCCGGTCTGGATCCAGCCCATCTCAACTGCGCCCAAAGACTTGCTTAAAACATGTGCGCCAAAAGCGCCCAGTGCAACAAAAATAAAGCCACTCACCGCGGCAAAAATCAGCATGAATCGGCTGGTCATGTTTAAGTCCTGAATTGATGCGTGCCCGGCACACAAACGTTATTGTTCATACCTGAAGCGGAATTTTTCTTGCTCGCTTGCCGCCTTCGCCAGTATCCACTGCCGGAAAGCGGCTATTTTACCCAGTTCTGCCTGACTGTCATGACAAACCAGATAAAACGCATTCTTGCTGACCAGTACATCATTAAAAGGGCAAACCAGACGGCCTGCCTCAATTTCGGACTGCGCCATCACGTTGTTCGCCAACGCCACGCCCTGCCCGTGAATGGCAGCCTGTAACACCATCGCACTGTGGCTAAAAATGGGTCCCTGCTGCACGTTTATATGAGTAAGACCTAATTGACGGGTATAAGTTTGCCAGTCGCGGCGAGAAGCATCATGCAAAAGCGTATGCTTAGCCAGGTCAGCGGGTGATTTCAGCGCCTTATCGCCCGTTAGCAGCAGCGGAGAACAGACCGGCAGGAGATATTCTGCGTATAATTTCTCGACGCGCAAGCCCGGCCAGTTACCGCGACCATAAAAAATAGCGACGTCCACATCATCGGCCAGCTTGTCTTCCTGACGATCCACCGCCTGGATTCGAACGTCGATCCCCGGATAAGCTGAGTTAAAGCTTGAGAGTCTCGGCACCAGCCATTGAATGGCAAAACTGGGCAATAAACTGACAGTCAGGGCACCTTTTGCACTGCGGGCCTGAAGCTTGCGCGTGGCTTCAGTTAGCTGGGAAAAAATCTCTTTAATATCCTGAAAATAGCTCTGCCCCTCTTCGGTCAACAGCAACGAACGGTTGCGTCGGCGAAACAGCTTAAGGCCCAGAAAATCCTCCAGAGACTTGATTTGGTGACTTACTGCGGCCTGTGTCACAAAAAGCTCATCTGCTGCGCGGGTAAAGCTCAGGTGACGTGCTGCTGCATCAAAAACACGTAATGCATTGAGGGGTGGCAATCGCTTTGACATGGTTATCTGGCTTAGATGTTAACGGATTTTAACAAACAGGAAACAACGTTTAACCTATTAGTTTTTTTTATCTGAGCCATTATAATTTGTCCGTTGAGGAACTACCAGCAAATACCTATAGTGGCGGCACTTCCTGAGCCGGAACGAAGAGCTTTTTTCGGAATGCGTGTTCTGAAGGGCTTTTGGCTTACGGTTGTGATGTTGTGTTGTTGTGTTTGCAATTGGTCTGCGATTCAGACCACGGTAGCAACGCTACCAATTTTTCACTTCCTGTACATTTACCCTGTCTGTCCATAGTGATTAATGTAGCACCGCCAATTTGCGGTGCTTTTTTTTGCTTATCGATCTGTTAATGCTCGATCTCTTTCATCTCTTTCACGTCCGTGCGGTTGATCTGCTGCTTGTTCCCGTTAGCATCTTTGTATGAAATCATCCCGGTATCGTTATCGGTTGTCGGTTTCCCTTCCGAAACGATGGAACGACCATCGTTGGTGTGCATGACGTAGTTGTTACCAGAACAGGCGCTCAGGGCAAAAGTAAACGCACAGGCAGAAATGATTGCAGCTGTCTTATTCATGATTATTCTCCTTTAGCAATTAATGCTATTCAAACCTCGATTTATAACAGGCTAAAACATCCGCCTAACACTATTTAGCATAACCTGCTTTTTCAGGGTCATATGGATAAGCAGACAATTCTGATAGATATCAACCTCCTTGCCCTGCCGCTGAAATTGCGCGACGATCGCATTATTGATATGAGGAATCCCATGAACGCTTTCAGTCCTGCGCAGTTCCGCGCCCAGTTTCCGGCGCTGGCCGATGCCGGTATTTACCTTGATAGCGCCGCCACCGCCCTTAAGCCACAGGCGGTGATTGAGGCGACGCAGCAGTTCTACAGCCTGAGCGCCGGCAACGTGCATCGCAGCCAGTTTGCCGAAGCGCAGCGATTAACCGCGCGCTATGAAGCCGCACGCGATCAGGTCGCGCGCCTGATCAATGCCGAAAGCGGGAAAAACATCGTCTGGACGCGCGGCACCACCGAGGCCATCAATATGGTGGCCCAGTGCTACGCACGCCCACTCCTTCAGCCGGACGACGAAATCATCGTCAGCGAGGCGGAACATCACGCCAACCTGGTGCCGTGGCTGATGGTGGCTGAGCAAACGGGTGCACGCGTGGTGAAACTCCCTCTGGGTTCAGACCTTCTGCCCGACGTGGCCCGCCTACCAGAGCTGATTACTCCCCGCAGCCGCATTCTGGCGCTCGGGCAGATGTCGAACGTTACCGGCGGCTGCCCGGACCTGGCGCAGGCCATTCGCATCGCGCATGCCAGCGGCATGGTCGTGATGGTCGACGGCGCGCAGGGCGTGGTGCATTTCCCGGCCGACGTGCAGGCGCTTGATATCGATTTTTATGCCTTCTCAGGACATAAGCTCTACGGGCCAACCGGTATCGGGGCGCTGTACGGTAAACCGGAACTGCTGGCGCAAATGACGCCGTGGCTTGGCGGCGGCAAAATGATTACCGAAGTAACCTTCGAGGGCTTTAAAACTCAGGAAATACCTTACCGTCTTGAGGCGGGGACGCCGAACGTGGCCGGCGTCATTGGCCTGAGCGCCGCGCTCGAGTGGCTGGCTGAAACAGACATTGTTCAGGCTGAAAGCTGGAGCCGGGGACTGGCGACGCTGGCAGAGGAAGAACTCAAAAAGCGCCCGGGTTTCCGCTCGTTCCGCGTGCAGGACTCGAGCCTGCTCGCCTTTGATTTTGCGGGCGTGCATCATAGCGACATGGTGACGCTGCTGGCCGGGTATGGCATTGCCCTGCGCGCCGGCCAGCACTGCGCCCAGCCGCTTCTGGCGGCGCTTGGCGTGAGCGGTACGCTGCGCGCCTCGTTTGCGCCGTATAATACGCAAAACGACGTCGACGCGCTGGTTGCCGCCGTCGATCGCGCCCTTGAAATACTGGTGGATTAATGACTCACGCAGATTTAGCCGGACATCCGTTTGGCACCGTCATCACAGAAGAGACCTTAAAGCAGACCTTCGCCCCGCTTTCGCAGTGGGAGGATAAATATCGCCAGCTTATCCTTCTCGGTAAGCAACTACCGACCCTGTCTGACGAACTTAAAGCGCAGGCAAAAGAGATTGCAGGCTGTGAGAACCGCGTCTGGCTGGGCGTAAGCGTAACTGGCGAGAAGCTGCACTTCTTCGGCGACAGCGAAGGGCGTATCGTACGCGGGCTGCTGGCGGTACTGTTAACCGCCATCGAGGGAAAAAGCGCGGCGGAGCTGCTGACGCGCTCGCCGCTGGCGCTCTTTGATGAGCTGGGACTGCGCGCGCAGCTGAGCGCCTCGCGCGGTCAGGGCCTTATCGCACTAAGCGAAGCCGTGCAGGATGCCGCACGTCAGGCTCAGGCCTGACGTTCCGCCTTCGCCATCATCTTCTTCAGGGCGTGAGACACCGCCACAAAGCCAAAGGAAGCGGTCACCATGGTGGCCGCACCAAAGCCTGAGGCGCAATCCATTCGTTTTGGCCCTTCCGCCGTGCTTTTCATCGCGCAGACTGAACCATCCGCCTGCGGGTAGACCAGCGCTTCGGTCGAGAACACGCAGTCAACGCCCAGCTTGCCTTTGCTGTTCTTCACGACGTTAAAGTCGCTCTTCAGGCGTTCACGCAGCTTGGCCGCCAGCGGATCCTGGATCGTTTTCGCCAGATCGGCCACCTGGATCTGCGTCGGATCGATTTGCCCGCCCGCGCCGCCGGTGGTCACCAGTGGAACCTTGTAACGACGACAGTACGCGATCAGCGCCGCTTTGGGACGCACGCTGTCGATGGCGTCAATCACATAGCTATAGCCTTTGCTCATGTATTCGGCGACGTTATCTGCCGTCACAAAATCATCAATCACCGTGACCCGACATTCCGGGTTAATCAGGCGAATACGTTCCGCCATGACCTCAGATTTTGCCAGGCCGACGCTATCACGCAGGGCATGGATTTGACGGTTGGTGTTGGTGACGCACACGTCATCCATATCAATCAGCGTGATTGCGCCAATACCGGTTCTCGCCAGCGCTTCTGCCGCCCACGACCCCACACCACCAATGCCCACGACGCAGACGTGCGCATCCGCAAACAGCTGCAGGGCTTTTTCACCATAGAGACGTGCCGTGCCGCCAAAACGCTGGCGCCAGGCATCGCTGATTACCACAGACATAAAACCTCAAATGTAAAAAGGGTGAGGTTTTCCTCACCCTGAACAGTAATCCGTATTCCGCTCAGAATACCACAATCAGCCGCTGAATACGTTTCCGGCGCCAGGCGCTGCTTTCAGCACCCATACGCGTCCGTAGTGGTTATACCAGCCTGCGCGGTGGCCGGCATCCGGGCCAATGCCCTGATAGATATCGAAGTGCTGGCCTTTAATCGCTCCGCCGACATCCAGCGCCACCATCAGACGCAGCTCATACTGGCCGTTGAATTTGCCGTTGTTGTCCAGCAGAGGCACTTCCGCCAGCAGCGTAGTACCCGCAGGGATAATGGAACGATCCGATGCCACCGACGCCCGGCCAATCAGCGGAACGGCACTGGCCCCTTTCACCGGCGCGAAGTTTTGCGGTTTGAAGAAAACAAACGACGGGTTCTGCTCCAGCAGCTCGCGCACCTCGGCCTCGCTGTGTTTTTCGCCCCACTCGCGGATCGCCTGCATCGACATGTCTTCTTTCTTCACTTCGCCGCGATCGATCAGCACCTTGCCGATGCTGCGGTAGGCGTGGCCATTTTTACCGGAATAGCTGAAGAAGTTAAGCGGCGAACCATCACCAAAATCAATGTAGCCGCTGCCCTGAACGTCCATGATGAAGTTATCCATCAGGGAGTTGCTGTAGGCCAGAACGTAGTTTTCGCTCAGCGCTCCGGAATAAATCTCGGCGCGGGACGGCAGGTGCCCCCGCTTTGGCGGCATGCGATAAATAGGATACTGGAATTCGCCCTGACGCGTGTGTCGCGCCTGAATCACAGGCGTGTAATACCCGGTGAACTGGACGTTGCCGTAGTTATCCGCCCCTTCCATCTGCCATGCATCGATACCAAACTGGCGCATATTGCGCGTATCACCGCCCGCCCGCAGCCAGTCCTGGACCGCGCTATAGACGCTACTCTGAGAGCCATACAGGCGCGGCGACGCGTTGCGGATCTGGTAAACCTGCTCGGAGAAATCGCCGGCGTTAATCGGTGCGCCAACGGCATCAGGTTGATTAACTAAAGAGAAAGGCTGGGATAACTTCCCGTCTTTATACTGTTGACCGCGATCGGTCGGTTTAGAAGAGCAGGCCGCAAGAATGGCTACCATTGCGCCCGTCATCAGATACTTCGCCCAACGTCCTTTCATTATATCTCGTCTTTAAGTTGCCCATTTCCGCGTGATGAAGATAACAAACCGCCAGGGCTAATGAAATGCGATCGCATGCCCTTTGGCAAATTTTGCGCAAAAAATAGCCCAAACAGAGCCATGTCGTTCAATTTGCATACAAAATCATGATTTATGTGAAAAAGGGGTTGCATCACAAACCTATCCGAGTATAGTGCGCATCCACGGACGCGGGGTGGAGCAGCCTGGTAGCTCGTCGGGCTCATAACCCGAAGGTCGTCGGTTCAAATCCGGCCCCCGCAACCAACACTTCTAAAACAATAAACACCCTCAAGGGTGTTTTTTTGTATCTGTCATTTGTGAATTTGCCGGGCGTTAACCCGGCTGAAAGATTTACCCGCGTCGCGCCAGCGTCGCCCCGTCTGAGAAATACGCCCGTATCCCCGCCAGAATCGACTCCGCAACTTCCTGCTGGAATTTTGCCGTCTTGAGCTTGCGCTCCTCTTCCACATTACTGATAAACGCGGTTTCTACCAGAATAGACGGGATATCAGGTGCCTTGAGTACCGCAAACCCGGCCTGTTCCACGCTGTTTTTATGCAGCTTATTGATGTTGCCCAGCTTGCCCAGCACCGCTTTACCAAATTTCAGGCTGTCGTTGATGGTCAACGACTGCACCATATCGAACATGGTGTGGTCGACGTAGCGGTCACCGCTTTTGCTCACGCCACCAATGAGGTCAGAGGCGTTCTGGCTGTCAGCCAGGAATCTTGCTGCGGTACTGGTTGCGCCTTTAGTTGAGAGCGCAAACACCGACGAGCCGCTTGGCTGGCGGCTGGTAAACGCATCCGCATGGATCGACACGAACAAATCGGCGCGCTGCTTCTGCGCCTTCGCCACCCGGACCTTCAGCGGAATAAAGATGTCTTCATTACGCGTCATGTAGGCGCGCATATTGCCTTCTTTATCAATCAACGCCTTCAGACGACGGGCAATTTGCAGCACCACGTCTTTTTCACGCGTGCGATATTTCCCCACCGCACCGGAATCTTCGCCGCCGTGGCCAGGATCGAGCATGATCACAATCGGACGATCGCGCCCTGCTTTCCCCGGCTGCGGCCCGCTTTGCGCAGGCGGAACCTGACGCTGCAGATCGCCTTTGTTGTAATCCTCCAGCAGCGCAAGCAGCGGATCCTGGATATCCGTCGCATTTGCCGGGTAGAGATCCATCACCAGACGCTCTTTAAACGTGGCGACCGGCGCAAGGGCAAACAGCTGGGGCTTAACGTTCTGCTTCAGCTCAAACACCATGCGCACGGTTTGCGGATCAAACTGCCCGACGCGCGCCGATTTAATAAACGGATCGTCGCCGCGGATCTGCGCCGCCATTCCTTTAAGCACGGAGTTGAGGTTAACGCCTTCGAGATCCACCACCACACGTTCAGGGTTGCTGAGGGCAAATTGCTTATATTTCAGCACGCGATTGGATTCGACCGTCACGCGCGTATAGGTCGATGACGGCCAGACGCGCACCGCGACGACCTGACTCGTGGCGGCGAGGCCGACCTGACTGACGCTAAGCAACCACATTGCCCCGGCCCCTTTTAACAAACGGCGGCGGCTTATTGCTGAATTGGATCCCGACATGCTTCTCCCGAGCAAGAACACTGACTGATATACAAAACGTCCAGATTGACCGAAAACTTTAACGAATGACGCATAAACTGTCATCTATAAAAGGGTAAACAATCATACGCTAACGCACGGATTACTTATCATTTTCTGTGGGTCGCGGAAAATTTGCGCTTGCACACGCGCCCACAATCGAATAAAAATACAGAAATTACGAATAAACATTCATTAAGGGTTGTGCCATGGTGAAGGAACGTAGAACCGAACTGGTCCAGGGATTCCGCCATTCTGTTCCCTATATCAACGCCCATCGGGGAAAAACGTTTGTCATCATGCTTGGCGGCGAAGCCATTGAGCATGAAAATTTTTCCAGCATCGTCAATGACATTGGCCTGCTGCACAGCCTCGGGATCCGCCTGGTCGTGGTCTATGGCGCGCGTCCGCAGATTGATGCTAACCTGGCCGCTCATCACCACGAGCCGATTTACCACAAACATACCCGCGTTACGGATGCAAAAACCCTTGAGCTGGTGAAGCAGGCGGCGGGTCTGCTGCAGCTGGATATTACGGCGCGCCTGTCGATGAGCCTGAACAACACGCCGCTGCAGGGGGCGCATATCAACGTCGTGAGCGGCAACTTTATCATTGCCCAGCCGCTCGGCGTGGACGACGGCGTCGACTATTGCCACAGCGGCCGCATTCGTCGTATTGATGAAGATGCCATTCACCGCCAGCTGGACAGCGGTGCCATCGTGCTGATGGGCCCGGTGGCAGTTTCCGTCACCGGTGAAAGCTTTAACCTCACCTCAGAAGAGATTGCCACACAGCTGGCAATCAAGCTGAAGGCGGAGAAAATGATTGGGTTTTGCTCCTCCCAGGGGGTCGTAAACGCTGAAGGAGCGATTGTGCCGGAACTCTTCCCGAATGAAGCTCAGGCCCGCGTAGAAGCGCTGGAAGAAGAAGGAGACTACCACTCCGGCACCGTGCGTTTTTTGCGCGGTGCGGTGAAGGCCTGCCGCAGCGGCGTGCGCCGTAGCCACCTGATCAGCTATCAGGAAGACGGGGCCCTGCTGCAGGAGCTGTTCTCCCGCGACGGCATCGGCACCCAGATTGTGATGGAGAGCGCGGAGCAGATACGCCGCGCCACCATCAATGACATCGGCGGCATTCTGGAGCTGATACGCCCGCTCGAACAGCAGGGTATTCTGGTGCGTCGCTCGCGCGAGCAGCTGGAGATGGAGATCGACAAATTCACCATTATTCAGCGCGATAACCTGACCATTGCCTGCGCCGCCCTCTATCCGTTCCCGGAAGAGAAGATCGGTGAAATGGCCTGCGTGGCGGTGCACCCTGATTACCGGAGCTCTTCGCGCGGCGAAATGCTGCTTGAGCGCGTGGCAGCACAGGCGCGCCAGATGGGCCTGAGCAAGCTGTTCGTTCTGACGACGCGCAGCATTCACTGGTTCCAGGAGCGCGGATTCACGCCTGTGGATATCGACTCTCTGCCGGAAACGAAGAAAGAGATGTACAACTATCAGCGCCGCTCAAAAGTGCTGATGGCTGACCTGGGATAATGCAACACTGCCGGGTGGCGCTGCGCTTACCCGGCCTGCATTTCTGACGTGGTTCAGAGGGACTCAAATATCGCGCTCAGCCCGCTTCGGCGTTCCGTGCGCGCGGCAATCGCCTGCACCAGCACGCGTTCATCGGTATACAGCGACAGGCGCTGACGCGCGCGCGTTATGGCGGTATAAATCAGCTCGCGGGTAATGACGGGCGAAAGCTGCGTGGGCAGGATCAGCGCCGCATGGTTAAACTCGGAGCCCTGAGATTTATGCACCGTCATCGCCCACGCGGTTTCATGCTCGGGCAAACGGCTGGGCTGGAAAGACTTCACGCTGCCGTCCGGCATCTGGAACCAGACGCGCAGGCCCTGACCGCGATCGAGCGCAATCCCGATATCCCCGTTAAACAACCCCAGCGCGCTGTCGTTGCGGGAGATCATCACCGGACGCCCTTCATACCAGCGCGAATGCGGGGTACGGTATATTTTACGCTTTTGCGCCAGCAGCTGTTCCAGCCTGTCGTTCAGGCCGCTAACGCCAAATGGCCCTTCCCTCAGCGCACAGAGCAGCTGGTATTCGCCAAACGCGGCAATCACCTGCTCCGGCGCGCTTTGCTGCTGTACGCCCGTCAGGAAGTGCTGATACCCCAGCAGGGCATCATCAAGCATCGCCTGATACTCTTCTCCGCTTTGCAGCGATTTTTTCTCAATGTCCGTAAAGGTACCGTCAAATACCGCACAGGTTGTGTGCCGGTCACCGCGGTTCACCGCTGCCGCAAGCTGGCCGATGCCGGAGCTGCTGCCGAAACGGTAGCTCTTCTGCAGCAGACACAGGCTGTCGCGCAGCGCCCCCGCAAGGGAATGGTTTTCTGAGACGAGCGAACATCCGGTCAGACGGGCCAGCTCCTGCGCGCGTTCAGCGGTGTACCCCAGGCTGGCATACGTGCAGATATCGCCGAGTACGGCGCCCGCTTCCACGGAGGCAAGCTGGTCGCGATCGCCGAGAAAGATGACGCGCGCGTGAGGCGGAAGCGCATCGATCAAACGCGACATCATCGTCAGGTCAATCATCGACGCTTCATCCACCACCAGCACATCAAGGTGCAGGGGGTTACCAGCATGATAACGCAGGCGCTGGCTGCCCGGCTGCGCGCCAAGCAACCGGTGCAGCGTGCTGGCTTCGTTGGGGAAAAGCGCAAGTTGATCCCCGGTAAGCGGCAGTTTTTGCAGCGCCCCGCCTAACGACTCCGTCAGACGAGCCGCCGCTTTACCGGTAGGGGCCGCCAGGCGAATACGACACTTTTGTTCGCCCGAAAGCTGAATCAGGGCCGCAAGCAGCTTTGCCACGGTGGTCGTTTTCCCGGTGCCCGGGCCGCCAGAAATGACCGAGATCCGTCGCGTTAACGCCACGGCTGCCGCCACTTTCTGCCAGTCTGTTTCGTCGTCAGAGGTAAACAGCGTATCCAGCACGTACCGCAGCTGCGCTTCATCGCAGGGAAGCGGGGCATTCGTCTCGCTGAAGAAGCGCGCCACCGTCAGTTCGTTACGCCACAGCCGGTTAAGATACAAACGCTCGCCGATAAGGATCATCGGCGTCCCGGTATCGGTTCCGCTAACGGCAGGGGAACTGAGCAATCTCACTTCCCAGTCCACGTTTTCACCCAGCAAAGCGAAACACGCCTGTAAAGCCGGAGGCATTTTCTCGTCCACCGCCAGACGCGACAGCGGCAGACACACGTGCCCTTCCCCCGCGTCTTTACTCAGAATGGCGGCGGCGAGCATCACGGCAGGCTCTTCGCCTGCCACCATCATGGCGAACTGCACGTCAAGGTGGCGCAGTAATCGTTGTTCAACCGCTTCCAGCAGTAGCGCCTGCATCGTCATGCCACCTCCTCCGTGCTTGCAGCAAACAGGTTATCCATTTTTTCAATCAGTTCCGCAGCTGGCCGCGTACTAAACACGCCGGATCGCGGGTCGTTAGCATCCACGCCGCGCAGGAACAGGTAAATTACGCCGCCAAAATGGTCTTCGTAACGGTAATCGGCAATGCGATGGCGCAGGTAACGGTGCAGCGCCAGGGTATAAAGCTGGTACTGCAGATCGTAGCGATGCATTTGCATGGCCGACGCCATCGCCTGTTGGGTATAGGCTTCGCTGTTTTCGCCCAGCCAGTTCGATTTGTAATCCAGCAGGTAATAGCGCCCCTGATGGCGGAAAACCAGGTCGATAAAGCCTTTTAGCATCCCCTGCACCTGACGAAAGTTCAGCGGCGGGCAGCCCGCGGATAGCGGATCGTACTCGCGGATTAGCACATCAAGCGCCTCGGCCCTGAGCGGGCTGGCGATGGGGAGATAAAACTCCATCTCCACCTGTTTATCTTTGGCGGTCAACTGGCTGAGGGCGATCCCCTGCTCCGTGAGCGGAGCGTGCAGAACCGCGTGGATCCAGTCACGCAGAACCGGCACCCATTGAGGGTCATAGCCCCCACTCTGCAACATCTTCAGCACCCACTCTTCAGAGACAGGCTGGGTAAAATCCAGCTCTTCAAACAGGCTGTGCAAAAACGTGCCCGGTGAGGCGCCGCGCGGGAACTGGTGCGGCGTGAGCACCGGCTCAACGGGGATGCTACCGGTCCCCGCTGCATCCACGTCCAGTTTTGGCATCAGATCCAGCGCAATACTCTGTCCGTGCTGCTGTAAACCGGAATAGCTGGTGACGCGCCAGTCATCGGCAATCGTGCGGACAACCTGGCGGGCATGCAGCTCTGACTCACGCTGGTCCGGCATTAGCCAGCGGCTATTATCCGGCTGTGCCGGAATATGCAGGGCAACATGCTCTGTGCAAAGGGATTCGATACACTGGCGCAGACCCGCTGCGTCTTTCGGTTCGCCGTGCTGAATTAACCGCCCCAGCGCGCTCAGGTGAAAATCGCTCTCCCCCGTTTTTTCGCCACGACGGCGGAACAGAGGGGCAACGCCCAGGCTGCAGTGCCAGACAGAACGGGTCAGCGCCACGTAGAGCAGGCGTAAATCCTCCGCCAGACGCTCGGCCTCTGCCAGCTCAACGCTAGACTCCGCGTTGCTGAGATCGAGCACCGCCTCGAACGACTCGCGATCGTGGTAAAAGGCCTGATCCTGCACGCGGTAATTGGCGATAAACGGCAGCCAGACCAGCGGATACTCCAGCCCTTTCGACTTGTGAATGGTGACAATCTGCACCAGATGTTTATCGCTCTCAAGGCGCATCTGCTGGCTGGACGAATTGCTGTTCGGGTCGGCAATCTGCTGCGCCAGCCAGCGCACCAGAGCATGCTCGCTCTCCAGCTGCGTGCCCGCTTCCTGTAAGAGTTCGCTGATATGTAAGATATCGGTCAGCCGGCGCTCACCGCCCGCTGTGGCCAGCATATTCTCCGCAATGTGGCGCTGTGCCATGAGCTCGCGTACCATTGCCATCACGCCGCGCTTCTGCCATTTCTCCCGGTAGCGAACAAACTCTTCCACCACGGCATCCCACGCGGCCTCGTCATTGTTGAGCGCATCGATATCACGCGCGTTCAGCCCGAGCATCGCGCTGGCTAATGCGCTGCGCAGCGTGCTTTCCCGCTCCGGGGCAAGCACGGCCTGCAGCAGCCAAAGCATCTCCTGCGCTTCCAGCGTTTCAAACACGCTGTCGCGGTTTGAAAGATAGACGGAGGGGATATTCAGTAACGTCAGGGCATCACGGATAAGCGAGGCTTCCTGACGGCTACGCACCAGCACCGTGATATCTGATGCCTTTACGGGAATGGCATCCTGGCCTTTCCAGAGTACCGCCTCGCCGCGTGCGCCCGCGCTGAGCCAGTCACGGATTTGCGCGGCACAGTGCTGGGCCATGGCATTTTGATAGTCGGCGACGCCGCAGCCATCCCCATCCAGCAGCCAGAAGCGCATGGCAGGCTGCGTCTCGCCGTTAAATTCGAAGCGCAACGAGGCATTTCTCTCAGCAAACTTTACCGGCTGGAACGGGATCTCCCGGAACATAAACGCCGTATCCATGCGGCTGAACAGCGCATTGACGCTTTCCACCATGCCGGGAGATGAACGCCAGTTGGTATCCAGCGTGTAGTGCGCCTCAACTTCGCTGCGGGCCTTCATGTAAGTGAAAATATCCGCACCGC
Source organism: Enterobacter genomosp. O (assembly GCF_001022965.1). Taxonomy (GTDB): domain Bacteria; phylum Pseudomonadota; class Gammaproteobacteria; order Enterobacterales; family Enterobacteriaceae; genus Enterobacter; species Enterobacter cloacae_L. Next base: position 830,063 of record NZ_LECZ01000026.1, on the reverse strand, counting down.
GGAAGGCGTAGATGGCCTGTTTAGGATCGCCGATTAATAACAGCGCGGTGCCGGGCTGCTGGCGCCAGATACGGCGAAAAATACGGTATTGTTGAGGGTCGGTATCCTGAAATTCGTCAATCATCGCCACCGGGAAGCGAGTGCGAATAGCGGCGGCAAGCGCCTCGCCATTTTCACTGCACAACGCTGCATCAAGGCGGCTCAACATATCGTCAAACCCCAGTTCGCCCCTGCGGCGTTTCTCGCGGGCGACGGCTTCGCGGATCTCCGTCATGGCACGAGTGATCATCAGATCGTTGAGCGTTAAGGGCTCAGCCAGCAGGGTTTCAATCGCCACAAATAGGGGATGCTCGGGCACAATACCGTCGGGTTTGGTTCGCTCAACGAGGAAACGCCGGGAGAATTTCTCCAGCGCGTCCGGGAGCTGGTAGCCCCGCGTATCTTCCTGCGCCCAGGCGCTGATCTTGTCGATCCATTTCCCCTGATTGCCGCGGTTAAACTTGCGACGGTCAATCCCGGAATTTTCGATAATCGCGTCAATTTCGCCGACTGACTCAATCCACTTTTGCTTGATGTCGACAATTCGCGCGATGATTTTTTCATGGCGTGACGCCAGGGTTTCATCCTCCGGCGGCGGAGATTTGATTACCGGCGCTTCCCCCTGAAGATAGCGATCGATCGCGCGCAGCAGCGCCTCAGGGCCTTTCCACAGCGCGTGTACCGCTTCGGCGATATCGCGCTGTAACGGGTAGCAATGGCGACGCCAGAAGTCCGCGCAGGCCTGATAGCGAAGCACGGTTTCATCTTCAATGAGCTGCTGTTCAAACAGCATGCCGGACTCAAACGCATTCAGGCTCAGCATGCGCTGGCAAAAACCGTGAATGGTGAAGACGGACGCTTCATCCATCTGCCGCTCGGCCAGAAGCAGCCATTGTGCGGCCTGCTGCTTGTCGGCAATCTCTTCCAGAAGACTGGCATAGAGGGGGTTATCTGAACTCTGACGCAGACAGGCGATGCGCAGCTCGTGGATGTTGGCGCGAATACGGCCGCGCAGCTCTGCGGTGGCGGCCTCGGTGAAGGTCACCACAAGCAGCTCTTCCACGCTCAATGGACGAGGAAAAGCGGCGTTGCCGCCGAGCCCTAACAGCAGGCGCAGATAGAGCGCGGCGATGGTGAAGGTTTTTCCCGTTCCCGCTGAGGCTTCAATCAATCGTTCACCCTGCAGAGGTAAACGTAAGGGATCAAGGGACTCAGCGGTATCGGTCATTCTTTCTTACTCCAGGGCATAGATTGCTGCAGCGCGCTGACGCTCTTCCAGACTTTCCAGCCATGCGGGTTAACGTACTCCGTTTTCCCGTTCTGGCTACCGGAAACCTGAGAAAGGATGGTCATTCCCTGCGGCTTAATCACCGCCTGATGGAAGAAGTCGGCAACCTTCTGCGGCGTCAGCTGTTTTATCTCGGCCACTACTTTATCACGCGAATCAAATTTCAGATTACCGCGATCGAAATCTTTGCTCAGCTGTGAGGCTTCTTCACCCAGCGTCTGCGGCGGCTGCATCACCTGCGCGATGACGGCCTGCTGGATTTGGGCGAACTCTTCCGGCTTCATCGCGCGCAGTTTTGCCTCCACCTGCGGGAAGAAGGCCTGATAACGCTGCCAGAGATACGCCGGCTGCTTATCGCTGCTTTGCAGCAGGAAACCCAGCCCCCACTGACGACCGACATTCATGGAGAAAGCGAACACCGCGTAGCCAAGCTGCTCTTCCGTGCGTAACTGGTTATAGAACCACGGCTGAATAATTTGGCCCAGCACGGCACTCTGCGCTGAACTGGAGAATTCATCATACCCCGTTGGCACAAATACCGCGGCCAGGGCGGAATCCGTACTGTTTCCCGCCTTTTCAAAAATCACATTCTGTTTTTTCTCAACCAGAACGTCCTGGTTGCGGCACCACTCGTCGCCTTTCGAACCGAGCTGAGTGCGCACGTTCTCCGCCAGCGTTTTGGCCTGCTCCTCGCTCATGTTACCGACAATCAGGAACTCTGGGCGCGTATTGGTTTTCAGCGCGTCACGGTAAGCGAGCACGTCTTTTAACGTGATAGAGGGCAGTAAGGCCCGGCGGTCTTCCCGCTGGAAATAGGGAATTTGCGACAGCATCTGCGCCGGCATGAGCGCCAGATCGTAAGCTTTGCCCTTCTCCGCAGAGTCCATCATTTGCGCATACCACGATTTGGCCTGCTCAAACTGTTCTTCCGTAGGCGTATAGCTGAAATAGCCCTCCAGCAGTGCCTGGAACAGCTGAGGCAGACGCTGGGTGTAGCCGTTTGCATTGAGCATCAAACCGTTGTTGGCATTGGTCGAGAAGCTGATTCCCCCTACGGCCGCCTGGTTGCTAAGCTGGTCGAGCGCGATACCGGCGAGATAGTCGTTGAGCGCAAACATCACCTGGTTTTTAGCGCTATTCATTGCTTTCGGGTTACGCAGCACCACGCTGACATCGACTTTTGGCTCGCTGGCGAAATAGCGGCTTGGGGTGTACACCACGCGCAGCGTCGGCTCATCAATGATAAGCGCCGGGTGCGGATAGTCCTTCGTGGTTTTGATCAGCGAGAAATCATCCGGGATATAGGGGTTCAGCTCAGGCAGCTGCAACGCTATCTCTCCCGCTTTCTTCTGCCAGTCGGTGAAGGTTTGAGCGCTGATTTTATCCACCTGATATGGAGCATCGACAAAATAAGCCGTTTTGTTATGCGGTTCGTCCGGGCTGATGTACCAGATACGGGCATTCTCCGGCGTCATCATCGCCAGGCGCGCTTTTACCGCCTCGGCATCATACCGGTCAGCAATATTCACCGCGTCGAGGGTGTGCTCCACCGGCACGCGAATCATGGTGTCCGCCAGCCACTCCACGTAATCCATATCGCGGGTAATAGACGGATAACGGAAATCGAGATCCAGCACGTGCGCCAGTTCATCAAAGTAGCGCTTGTCGACGCCTTTATCACGCAGCAGGCTGAGATAGCTGAAGATTGCCGCCACCACCTCATCACGGTTTGCCAGCCCTTTATCGGTGAGGGTTGCGGATATCGCCAGCACGCCGCTATTGCCGTTCACAACCGGATCGGAGTCGGCGCGAATACCTTCTACCAGCCCTTGTTTTTGCAGCCAGTCAGAAAGCGTACCCGGGCTACGGTTACCAATCAGATAGGTCACCAGCTCATCGGTTTTACTGCGAAACTGCGCCGTATTGTTATCAATGCGGAATTCAACGCGCAACACTTTGCGCGGCAGGGCGGGCACGTAGTGGATCACGATGCCTTTCTGCGCCTCCGTCACCACCGGAACATTTATTTGCGGCTGGTCGATATTTTTATTTGGCACCCGACCAAACGTTTTGGCAGCCATGCCGGCCAGCTCTGGCAGCGGTTTATTACTGTAGATAACCGCTTTCATCAGGTTGGCGGAGTAGTATTTATCGCGAAACGCGTGCAGCGCATCCAGAACCGGGCTGTTCGGTTTATCGCTCAATGTCTCCAGGTTACCGCCGGAGAAACGAGAACCCGGGTGCGCAGGGTTGATGGTTTCGGCGCTCACCTGCGCCATACGCATACCGTCCCGCGAGCGGGCCATGGTCAGCTCGGCATTCACCGCATTGCGTTCACGATCGGCGTATTTTTTATCCAGCAACGGGGCGGCGATGGAGTCAGCAAGACGATCGACCGCCCCTTCCAGCGCATCGTTCTCGACTTCGAGATAGAAGGCCGTGCGGTACGGTGCCGTACTGGCATTGTGGCTGCCGCCATGCATCTTGAGAAATTCGGACAGGCTATCTGGCTGCGGGTATTTTTTTGACCCCATCAGCGTCATATGTTCCAGATAGTGTGCAAGCCCAGGATGGGTTTCAGGATCTTCCAGCGACCCAACAGGCACCACCAGTGCCGAGAGGGACTTTACCGCCTGCGGGTCGGAAACCAGCAGCACGGTCATCCCGTTATCAAGGCGAATAGCCTGATATTGACGGGTATCTTTTTCGCTCTTACGGATAGTTTCCTGAACGGGTTGCCAACCGGAGTCTGCCTGAGTGACAGGTGCCCAAAGGGCGACAAACAAAACCAACGCTTTAAACAAGGTGCTGCCTGGCATTACGACCTCTTTATCACGGCTATCCCCGTCATACTTCAAGTTGCATGTGCGTTGGCTTCACGCGTTCACCCCAGTCACTTACTTGTGTAAGCTCCGGGGGATTCACGCCCTTGCCGCCTTCCTGCAACTCGAATTATTTAGGGTATACATCATTAACAAACTGCGTGCTGGACATACCAGCATCTCTTTCTTTGGGTACATCAGTCCGTGATAAGAAGTGCATCATAAATGAACCCCCTGTGCTGCGCAATTTTTATACAGCACTCAGGACTGATTAAATTTGAACAACGGTAACAGATAGCGTTGCGCCTCTTCCTTGATGGTCTCGAAGTACTCTGGCTCAAGCGTGCGCCATAAGCGCTGATACCAGACATCTTCACCCTCCCCCCGCACCATCATGTTTCCTTCGTAGGCCTGCATAAATTTACTGCGCGCTTTCTGCAGTGAGGCCTCGTCCGTTAACATCGCATCATTCTGCGCGTCATAACAGGCTTTTATCCATGCACCGCCGCTTTCCGGCAGCAGCAGGAGCGGTTTGTTCATTCCCTGACGATAGCCCTCAATGTACAAAGACAGGTAACTTAACGCCTGCTCCGCCTCCATCGGCGGGAAGCGCCACTCGCCCTCTTTGCGCACGAAAATCCGGCTTTCGCCTTTATGACCACCCGCACTGTAGACAAGATGTTCCAGCCAGAGTTGCAGCCCCTGTGAAACGCTCAGCATAGAGGGCCGCCAGCGCAGCAGCCCATCCGGCTGAACCTGAGTTAACCAGCCCGTGAGCTGTACACCGTTGCACATGAGATCGATTTCAATACTTTTTCCGGGCTGACGGCACTCTCTCACGCGCTCGGCCAGAGCGGTCATCTCCAGGCACTGTGCCTCCCAGACGATCTCCCCGAACGCCCCATACGGCAGTTGCCCTGCCGCACGGTAGCGGCGGTAGAGTTTGTCAGCGTCTTCCTCTTCAACCAGCGCATTCAGCAGTTGGAGGTTTAGCTGATAGCGCTCCAGCCCTTCCAGCGTAAAGGGTTCTGCATCAGGAATTTCGCTCTCTTCAGAACGGAAGTTAACCTGTAATCGTTGCTGGAAGAAAGCGCGCACCGGATGCGCCCAAAACCGCTGAAGCTGTTCGAAGGTCAGGGTATCAATCGGCCGCGGGTCAAGTTCCTGAATGAAATCGGTATGCGCGCTCCCCTCCTTTTTCGCCGCCGGTAGCCACTCCTGCGCATAGCTCTGGCGCTCGCTGGCAACGTAGTTCACCGGGTCAAACGGCATGCGGCTGTGGAAACAGGTGATATGGGCTTTCACCCTCTGCTCGCTTTCATCGCAGTTGCGCTCTTCATCCCCCGGCAGGTAGTGGCTCTGGCCGATATAATCCACCAGCTCCTGCACCAGAACGGAAGGGAAACGCTCGCTGTTGTCCTGAATGGAACGGCCGATGTAGCTGATATAAAGCGTGTTCTGTGCGGAAATGAGCGCTTCGAGGAAGAGATAGCGGTCATCATCGCGCCGGCTACGGTCGCCCCGCTTTGGATCTGCGCTCATCAAATCAAACCCCAGGGGAGCCAGCGCACGCGGATAAACGCCGTCATTCATGCCCAACAGGCAGACCACTTTAAACGGGATAGAACGCATTGGCATCAGAGTGCAGATATTGATGGGGCCGGCCAGAAAACGCTGGCTGATTCGCTCCTGGTCAAGCCGCTGCGTCAGCTCGTCTCTCAGCAGTGATAAAGGAATCGCCTCGTGATAGTGGGAGTTTACGCCCTCGTCGACGATAGCCTGCCACTGCGTTTCAATGAGCGCCATCGCCGCTTCGGTGTCGCTGTCCGGCAGGAAGAAATCAGTGAGTAACGCCCTGCAAATCGGGAGCCACTCTTCAAGCGCACGCGGCTGCATCAGCTCGCGACGCCAGCGGTTAAGCTGCATCAGTAGCGACGCTAAATGCCCAACCAGTTCAGCAATTAACCCGCTGGACTCATCGTAAGGCAGAACCTCGTTCCACTCGCCCTGGCTGCTTTCCATGGCGTAGCCCAACAGCATACGCGTCAGGCCAAATCGCCACGTGTGTTGCCCGGTTGGTGGAAGCTCGAACTCCTGGACGTTATCGTCGTCAATGCCCCAACGCACGCCAGACTCGTTCACCCACTGGCGAAGGTAGCGCAACCCTTCTTCGTTGATGTTGAAGCGGGCGGCCAGCACGGGAACATCCAGTAACGCCAGGACATCCTCGGAGATAAACCGGCTATCCGGCAGGGACAGCAAGGTGATAAATGCCTGCAATACCGGATGAGATTGACGGGCGCGACGGTCCGAAATGGCGTAAGGCAGGTATCGCTCGCCCGTCGCACTGCCAAAGACGGCCTGAATGAAGGGGCTGTAGCTGTCGATATCCGACACCATCACCACGATATCGCGCGGCGTCAGCTCAGGATCATTCTGTAGCATCGCCAGCAGCTGGTCGTGAAGCACTTCAACCTCACGCTGCGGGCTATGGCAAACGTGGAGGCTGATACTGCGATCGTCAACCTCCAGCTTCCGTTTCCTGTCGCTGCGTTCAAACTCGTTCGCCGTCACGCCCATGACGGCACGGTTTTCCAGATCCAGAATATCTAACTGAATATTGTGCAGCAGGCTATCCGGGGCAATCTCGACAAACGCATCCACGTCCCCTTCACCTGAGGACGTAATGTCTGAGAGCATGTGAATGTAATCACGCCCCAGTTTTCCCCATGAGGCAAGCAGTGGATTCGGCAGGTTCTGGATACCGTTTTCATCGAACAGCTGCGCGGCAGAGGCTCCGTCTTTAAACAGAGGCACGGTACGCTCTTCAAAAAGGCGTCGCCTCTGGCGGGTCACAAGCCGGGAAAGCCAGCGGCCATCCTGAATATCGCCCCAGTACTGGCGACATGGATTCGTAAATAAAATATGAATGTCGATATGCTTACCCAGCGCATTCAGCGCCTGCAGGTAAACCGGCGGCAACGCCGAAATACCGCAAATAAACACGCGAGAGGGCAGCCGCGCCGGCCGTTCATCGCTGTTTTGCAAAATGGAGATAAACCGTTGATAGAGGTTGGCACGGTGCCACTTAGGCTGACCAAGTTTCTCCGTATGTTCCACCAGCGCTTTCCACAGCGGGGCCTGCCAGATCTGCGCCTCCGGTAACCCGTCCACAAGCTCGCCGGCTTCCCAGCGGGTCAGCCATTCCGGGCGGTACACCAGATACTGGTCATAAAGATCGGCAGTGCGCGAGGCCAGCTGGAACAGCTTGCGTTTATCGGTATCGTGATTGAGGTAGTGGCGCAGCATGGCGAACTCATCGTGCTGCAGCATTTCTGGCAGCAGCGCCATAAGCTTCCAGCTCATGCCTTGCTTGTTGAAGGCGCTTTGCTCCGGAATGTCCGGCAATACGCGAACAAACATCTCCCAGATAAAACTCGCGGGCAGCGGGAAATCAATATTCGCGGCTATACCAAATTTACGGGAGAGCGACATTTGCAGCCACTGTGCCATACCGGTGCTCTGCACCAGCACCATTTCAGGCTCAAAAGGATCGTCAAGCCGCTCGCGCTCAACGATAAATTCCATCAGTGCTTCCAGCACATCCAGACGATTTGAGTGGTAAACCCTTAACATAGACGCTCCCGACTACTGGCTAACCGGGCAATGCAGACGCGTTAACTCGCCGCGCCGCCCCAGAGGAGAAATAAGTGTAACCGTGATGCTGACACATCCGGCGAGCGTTGTCTGCCCCCGACTGGCCTGCCAGCCTGCGGGGAGAACATTTGTTGAGAACTGTGACTGATTCCAGGCATGGTGCCAGAGCTGGCGATACTGGTTAAATACGGTAAACCGCGCCGCCAGCGCCCGGTGATAACCCGAGAGCGCCGTCACGACAATCACCAGCAGCATCATCGCCAGCAGCACCTCCACCATGCTAAACCCTTTTTCTCTGTTCACGGCAGCTGACATAACGCGCTCTCCTTCAGTGGACAAAAATCACTCCAGCCGTGAGGCGAAAAGCGAATTTCCCCGTTCACTCTCTCTCCTGCGCGCCAGAGCTGCAGGTCGTTGTCTCCGGCAATCAGTAACACCTGCGCCTCGTTCAGTCGGCGCAAACAGACCCGCCCCGAAGATGCTTTTTTGCACTGAACCTGTGGCTCTGCTGACCAGCGCTGAACGCGTCCCCACTCAAGCGCCGACTGCACAGACGCCTGTTGCTGAAGCGAGCGACTCTCACCACCAACGAGCGCACTAAACGTTGTGAGCTGCTGGCTGAGTCCGGTGAGGATCAGGGTCCCGAGCACCAGTAAAAGCAGAACCAGAGCCAGCGAAGACATCCCGCGCTGTCGGTTCACAGGTTGTAACCCGTAACCGTGTACCAGGACTGCCAGGGTTCCCCCTGTTCGCCTTTACGAATGGCAGCCAGTTCGATGTTCAGCTCTGGCGCAAAACCGGCATGTTCAACTTTGCTCACCACAAAGCGCGTGATGACAAGCCTGTCCGGGTCAGTGAGCTTTTCCCATCCTTTTCCTTCACACGACGTTGCGCCACGCAGGGTTTCCAGCGCGCCTGATTCCAGACGAAAACCGGTGCTGTCATTTTCTGATGCTGTACTATCCCATTTGCCGTTGCTGTTGGCGTCCCACCGCACAATGACACAACTGCCCTGCCTTGCCGTCATCAGCGCTTGTCCCTGACAGTCACCCGCGCAGTATCCCGCGCGCTGAAGCTGTTTTCCGAGGGCAAACAAGCGTTGCCAGACCTCTTCTTCCAGCTCTCGCTGGCCGGATTGCAGTAATACAGCCCGCTGGAGTCCGGGTAAAAATCGCGATGAGCTTATCAATAAAAGGCTGCTTATCGCCGTGGCAATCAGCACTTCAGTCAGTGAGAAACCGCGCTGTCTCCTCAACATAAACCTCCCTCTGCGACCTTACACATCCTGATGCGTCCTCCGTTTGAGACAATAACCAGCCATTCTCCTGCCCGGCTTTGAACGCGTATCCGCCCTGCCCACGCCGTATCCCTTAATCCATAGAACCCGAGAGACGGCGTTGACTCACTCACGTTGACGTCAGGCCAGAGCGGGATCAGTACAAAGGGGCTGCCTTTCTCACAGCCTTGTACAGCAGAACTCACCAGACAGTCTCTTCCGCCCTCCCGCAGAAGGGTAATTTGGTGGTCGCGGTTGTACCGGTTGGCATGGTTGCGCAGAAACAGCAGGTAATCTCGCACCTTACAGGCGGTTTGCCACAGCCGCTGCTGCCGTTGCCAGCTGTCCCAGCCGTACAGTCCTGAGGCGCTGAGGATAACGACAAGGGAAATGGCGACCAGCGTTTCGATAAGCGTAAAACCGTTCTCTTTTTTCATACCGGGAGTGTGGCGAAGCGCCGTGGACATGACGAGCAACGAATTATTGTTTTACGAGGCGTTATCCGCAGAATTGGGAGAGTTGCAGCGCGTTGCACGCTTTCTGGATAGCGCTTCGGGAAACGGGATGAAGACGAAAAAAAACCGGCGCTAAAAAGCACCGGTTGTGTCACGCTTTATCGCATCAGATAGCAACAGGTGCTTTGATACCAGGGTGCGGGTCGTAACCTTCAATCTCAAAATCATCAAAGCGGTAATCGAAGATTGACGCCGGTTTGCGTTTGATAATCAGTTTCGGCAGCGCACGCGGTTCGCGCGTCAGCTGGAGATGCGTCTGTTCCATATGGTTGCTGTAGAGATGGGTGTCCCCACCGGTCCAGACGAAATCGCCCACTTCCAGGTCACACTGCTGCGCCATCATGTGGACTAACAGCGCATAGCTTGCAATGTTAAACGGCAGGCCGAGGAACACGTCGCAAGAACGCTGGTAGAGCTGGCAGGAAAGCTTGCCATCCGCCACGTAGAACTGGAAGAACGCGTGGCACGGTGCCAGCGCCATTTTATCCAGCTCGCCCACGTTCCAGGCGGAAACGATGATTCGGCGCGAGTCCGGATCGTTTTTCAGCTGGTTCATCACGGTGGTGATCTGGTCAATATGGCGGCCGTCAGGCGTTGGCCACGCGCGCCACTGCTTGCCGTAAACCGGGCCCAGGTTGCCGTTTTCATCTGCCCATTCGTCCCAGATGGAGACGTTATTTTCGTGCAGATACGCAACGTTGGTATCGCCTTGCAGGAACCAGAGCAGTTCATGAATGATCGAGCGCAGGTGGCAGCGCTTTGTCGTCACCAGCGGGAAGCCTTCTTGCAGATTGAAGCGCATCTGGTGGCCAAAAATGGAGAGCGTACCGGTACCGGTGCGGTCGTTTTTTGGCGTGCCCTCATCGAGCACTTTTTTCATCAATTCAAGATACTGTTTCATGGTTCCTCAGGAAAGTTGTTGCTGTGGACGACGACGATACGCCCAAATCATCATAATGGCACCCGCGACAATCATCGGAATGGAGAGGATCTGCCCCATGCTGATGTACTGTACCCACTCGCCGGTAAACTGCGCATCCGGCTGACGGAAGAACTCGACGATGATACGGAATGCGCCATAGCCAATCAGGAACAGACCGGATACAGCCCCCATTGGACGCGGTTTGCGGATAAACAGGTTCAGAATGATAAACAGCACCACGCCTTCAAGCGCCAGCTCGTACAGCTGAGACATATGGCGCGGCAGAACGCCGTAGGTATCGAAAAGGGATTGCCACTCCGGGTGTGATGGCAGCAGCGCGATATCTTCTGCGCGAGAGCCCGGGAAGAGCATCGTGTACGGCACGCTCGGGTCGACGCGGCCCCACAGCTCACCGTTGATGAAGTTGCCCAGACGACCAGCCCCCAGCCCAAACGGGATCAGCGGTGCAATAAAATCTGAAACCTGGAAGAAATTGCGTTTGGTACGTTTGGCAAAAATCACCATCACCAGGATCACACCGATCAGGCCGCCATGGAAGGACATGCCGCCGTCCCACACGCGGAACAGATAGAGCGGATCGTTCAGGAATACCGGGAAGTTATAGAACAGTACGTACCCAATACGGCCACCGAGGAACACGCCGAGGAAGCCAGCATAAAGCAGGTTTTCAACTTCGTTTTTAGTCCAGCCGCTGCCAGGACGACTGGCGCGACGGCCAGCGAGCCACATGGCAAAAATGAAGCCCACCAGGTACATCAGACCGTACCAGTGAAGCGAAACAGGTCCTACTGAGAAAATGACCGGATCAAATTCCGGAAAATGCAGATAACCACTGTTCATCTGTCACCACAAGATGTTGTTATTCCGCTGAAAGTGGACAGCGGTAGAAATGCGATTCTGCCGTAAGCAGAGGCTCCAAAGTTGCGAATCATAGCATAAGGCGGGCGCGGAGGATGCGCCAGAGATGTAAAAGATGTGTATAGGGTATTGTGCGGCCTGATGCCCTCACCCCAGCCCTCTCCCACGGGGAGAGGGAGAAATGCAAATTAGCGGCCGCCGCGGATCAGGCCGCCCATGCCGCGTCGTTCCATAAACGCAGCGACCTGGTGGCGAACCTCAGCGGCCAACTGCGCCTCAAGGCTGCGTTCAGCCAGCTCGCGGGCATCGTCGATATCGATATGCCGCAACAGGTACTTCACGCGTGCGACGGCGCGGCCGTTCATCGACAAGTGGCGATATCCCAGACCAATCAGGATCGCAACGCACATTGAATCCCCCGCCATTTCACCGCACAGGCGTAAATCAATGCCGTACTGCTCCGCTTCACGGGCAATCATCGCCAGCGCGCGAATGATCGCCGGATGCAGGCTATCGTAGATACTGGCGACGCGGGTGTTGTTACGGTCGACGGCCAGAATATACTGCGTCAGGTCGTTCGTGCCGACGGAGATAAAATCAACGCGGTTTGCCAGCTGCGGCAGCATAAAGACCATGGAAGGCACTTCGAGCATCACGCCAATCCGCGGTTTCGGGATGGCATAGCCAATCATCTCTTCCACTTCACGGCCAGCGCGTTCGATCAGTCGACGTGACTCGTCGATCTCATCAATGCTGGTGACCATCGGCAGTAAGATGCTGAGGTTGCCCGTCGCCGCATTTGCGCGCAGCATGGCGCGCACCTGGATCAGGAAGATCTCAGGCTGATCGAGCGTAATGCGGATCCCACGCCAGCCCAGACACGGGTTTTCTTCGCTGATCGGCATATAGGGCAGCTGTTTATCTGCCCCGACGTCCAGGGTACGCAGGGTGACAGGTTTGTCGTTAAACATCTGCAGCATCCCCTGATACTGCGCCACCTGCTCCTCTTCGGAGGGGAAACCGCTCTGCAGCATGAACGGAATTTCAGTGCGGTATAAGCCGATACCGTCGATGCGGCTGCCGAGCTTCTCTTCGTGCTCGGGGCTTAACCCGGCATTGAGCATCACTTTGATCCGCTCACCGCTTTTAAGCTGTGCGGGCAGGTTAACGTCATCTTCTGCCAGCTTGCTTAATTCATTCTCTTCGCTGATAAGACGCTGGTATTCCTGGAGCAGAACCGGCTCAGGATCGACCAGCAGCTCACCGCGGTAGCCGTCAACCACCAGCGTACGTCGGTGCAGTACCGACGGCTGGATATCCGCCCCCATAACGGTGGGAATACCCAGCGCGCGCACCATAATGGCGGCATGAGAGTTGGCTGCACCATCGCGCACCACGACACCGGCCAGCCTGTCCTGAGGCAGTTCAGCCAGCGTCGTAGCCGAGAGTTCATCGGCAACCAGAACAAACCGTTTTGGCCAGGCGTTCGGGCCCTGAATAGTGTCATCAAGATGGAACAGCAGGCGCTGCCCCAGGGCTCGCAGATCGCCTGCGCGCTCTTTCAGGTAACCGTCAGTCAGTGCCGCAAATTGGTCGGCAAACTTTTCGATGACCTTCTTAACCGCCCACTCCGCGACCGAGCCTTTATCCACTTCCGCAAAAAGCTCACGACGCAGACGCGCATCGGAGAGCAGGTGCGAATAGAGGTCGAAGATGGCCGCCGTCTCTTTTTGCGCGCCTGCGGCAAAGCGCTTGCTGTAACGGCGAAATTCATTTGCCGCCTCTTCCAGCGCGGCGGTAAGGCGCTCGCGCTCAAGCGCTTCATCAAGCGTTGAGGCTTCGTAAACCTGCTCCATCAACGGCAGCGTGGCATCCATCCAGCCTTCAGCAATCGCCACGCCTGGGGATGCCGGAAGGGCGCGAATGCGCGTATGGCGGTACTGGCCAAAGAGTGCGGCAAGCTGAGACTGAGAGAGGATCGCCGCCATCTGCGTGGCCAGCGTCACGAGGAAAGACTCTTCGCTTTCATCGTACTGACGTAGCTCGCGCTGCTGAACAACCAGCACGCCGAGCAGCTGGCGACGCTGGATAATTGGCACGCCAAGGAAAGCGCGGAAGCGCTCTTCTTTTACGGAAGGGATGTATTTAAAGCTGGGGTGTTTTTGCGCGTCAGCAAGGTTGATGGGTTCAGCCAGTCGCCCAACCAGCCCCACGATACCTTCATCAAATGCGAGCGTGACGGCGCGTCCACGTGGTTTTTTCAAACCACGGGTCGCCATCAGGTAATAGCAGCGCCGATCGTGGTCGGCCAGATACACCGAACAGACCTCGGTTTCCATCGCAAGGCAGATGTCAGTGACCAGAATATTCAGCGCCTCGTTCAGACGCGGCGCGCTGGCCACCTTCTCGACTATTTCTCGCAAGCGGGTGAGCATGATTTGCGTAGCTTAACCTCTTTTACGTCGCCAGGCAGGTGCGCTCTGCGGCTTAGGCGGGATCTCCTGAAGCTGCATCACCACACTTGCAAACTCTTTCATCACCCTACGGTAAACATCGCGTTTAAATGACACGACCTGACGAACAGGATACCAATAGCTCACCCAGCGCCAGCCATCGAACTCCGGCGTACTGCTGGTTTGCATATTGATGTCTGAATCGTTGCCCACCAACTGCAACAGAAACCACTTCTGTTTCTGGCCGATACAAACCGGCTTTGTGTCCCAACGCACCAAACGTTTCGGTAACTTGTAACGCAACCAGTTGCGGGTCGAAGCCAGGATGCGAACATCTTTACGGCTTAAACCGACCTCTTCAAAAAGCTCCCGGTACATCGCTTGTTCTGGGGACTCTCCCGGGTTGATCCCGCCTTGCGGGAACTGCCAGGAGTGCTGACCATATCGCCGGGCCCACATTACCTGGCCCTGACGATTACAAATTACTATTCCTACGTTCGGGCGGTAGCCATCGTCATCAATCACCGGACTACCCCAAACTAAACCTTATATATGAATGATTGTTTCACACTACAGGGAGGCGGTAAACCACTCTCTTACAGGGCTGCAGCCTAATAACATTTGAATAACTCACAAATAAGTGCTGAGTTATAAACAGATGAGAGACAGCAAAGGGAATTTTATTCACCTTTTCTGTGGATATAGTTGTGAAGAAGTGTCTGATTACCGATGAACAACCTTCATCGCCGTCTAACATCACCTTAAAGCCAATTTATATAAAACCATTATTTTCATATATTTAAACATGTTTGCATCAACAAAAAACAGAATAGCGTGACGATCATCACATCAGGGATCGTCGTACTGATGAAAGATCGAACAGCGTCGGTTTTATCCACAGATTGTGCCAATAAGTTAGTCACAATTTGTTTGAAAATTCGATTTTCATCGCACGTCAAGGCTGTAAATTGAAACAGTAGTCAGGGTTATGCCCAGTTATCCCACTTTTCTGTGGATAACATGGTGTAAGATCCTGTTCATTGTCAGTGACCAGATTTGAACAACCCGTTTTCTGACGAAAGTGAAACGATTTCAACCCTATAAAAAATCCTATAAATCATAGAGATGTCATATTGGTACAGAAAAAGTTAAACTCTATCCACAGGGGACAATTTCTTCGTTTATTTTTTAATCAAAAGGTTACCGTCATGCATCCGCTTACACCCTTGCTCTTACCTCCCTCTAGCGAAAGCCAGCTGCTTCAGCAGGCACAGCGCCTGGCAGGCTTTTCGCTTGGCGAGCTGGCGGCAATGGCAGGGCTTCAGATCCCGAAGGATCTGAAACGGGATAAAGGCTGGATCGGCATGCTGCTTGAGCTGTGGCTGGGTGCCAGCGCGGGGAGCAAACCAGAGCAGGATTTTGCCGCGCTTGGCGTAGAGTTAAAAACCATTCCCATCGACAGCCTGGGGAAGCCCCTTGAGACCACCTTCGTCTGCGTTGCGCCATTAACCGGCAATACTGGCGTAACGTGGGAAACCAGCCACGTCCGCCACAAGCTGAAGCGAGTCCTGTGGGTTCCGGTTGAAGGAGAGCGTCAGATCCCGCTGGCCGATCGTCGCGTTGGCGCACCGCTGCTCTGGAGCCCGAGCGACGATGAAGAGCACCAGCTGCGTCTGGACTGGGAGGAACTGATGGACATGATTGTGCTTGGGCAGGTAGAGCGCATTACCGCCCGTCACGGTGAAGTGTTACAGCTGCGCCCGAAGGCGGCTAACAGTAAAGCGCTCACCGAGGCAATCGGCGCGCAGGGCGAGCCGATACTGACCTTACCGCGCGGTTTTTATCTTAAAAAGAATTTCACCGGCGCGCTTCTTGCTCGTCATTTTCTTCTAAAAACATAGTTTTTTACTTATTTTGCGAGCTCCCAAACATAATCACCTGGTTTTTAAGATTTTACCGCTTCCTCCTGTTGCCATATCGGGTTAAAACTAAACTATGATTTGATACGAGCCAGATGAGGACGATAACGATGAAAAAATGGGCAGTGTTAGTTTCAGCAGTCGGTTTAGCATTTGCCGTATCGGGCTGTAGTAGCGATTACGTTATGGCGACAAAAGACGGGCGAATGATCCTGACTGACGGTAAACCCGAAGTCGACGATGATACCGGTCTGGTCAGCTATCGCGACCAGGAAGGCAATAAAATGCAGATCAATCGCGACGAAGTCTCGCAAATTATCGAGCGATAAACAGAGAGAGGTCAGTAGCTTGCTGGCCTTTTTGATTTTTTCCTTCCCCTTTTGCTTCCCCTCTGCCATGTTTATATTCCTTTGTCGGGTACACCCTGACGCGGTCTATATGTCTAATGAGGAAGCCGGCTATGCATTATCACCGTATCCCCCACAGCGCTCTGGAAATAAGCCAACTGGGGTTGGGCACGATGACATTTGGTGAACAAAACAGCGAAGCCGATGCCCATGCACAACTCGATTATGCCGTCAGCCAGGGCATTAACCTGATTGATGTCGCAGAGATGTACCCTGTTCCGCCACGTCCGGAAACGCAGGGACTTACCGAAACCTACGTCGGTAACTGGCTGGCAAAACACGGTAACCGTGAAAAGCTGGTAATTGCCTCAAAAGTCAGTGGCCCCGCGCGCAACAACGATGCCGGGATCCGCCCGAATCAAGTTCTCGATCGCAAGAATATCCGCGCCGCGCTGGATGCCAGCCTGAAGCGTCTGCAAACCGACTATCTCGACCTCTACCAGGTGCACTGGCCGCAGCGTCCAACCAACTGCTTCGGTAAGCTCGGCTACAGCTGGAACGAAAGCGCCCCCGCCGTTACGCTGCTGGAAACCCTGGAGGCGCTAACCGAGTGCCAGCGCGCGGGAAAAATTCGCTATATTGGCGTATCTAACGAAACGGCCTTTGGGGTAATGCGCTATCTGCACCTGGCGGATAAACACGATCTACCGCGCATCGTCACCATCCAGAATCCGTACAGCCTGCTTAACCGCAGCTATGAGGTAGGCCTGGCCGAAGTAACACAGTATGAAGAAGTGGAACTGCTCGCCTATTCCTGTCTCGGCTTTGGCACGCTGACGGGGAAATACCTGAACGGCGCGAAGCCGGCCGGAGCGCGTAACACCCTCTTTAGCCGCTTTACCCGCTACAGCGGCGAGCAGACCCAAAAAGCCGTTGCAGCCTATGTGGATATCGCAAAGCGTCACGGTCTTGACCCTGCACAGATGGCGCTTGCCTTCGTGCGTCGTCAGCCGTTTGTCGCCAGCACCCTGCTGGGCGCGACCACCATGGAACAGCTGAAAACCAATATTGAGAGTTTCCATCTGAACCTGAGTGAAGAGGTGTTAGCGGAGATTGAAGCGGTGCACCAGGTTTATACGTATCCTGCGCCGTAATAAAAGCAAAACGGCAACGCACGTTGCCGTTTTTAGGGTTTGCTCCCTCTCCCTGTGGGAGAGGGCCGGGGTGAGGGCATCAGGCCGCACATATCAACGCCGACGCTGCCAGATCCACAAGCCCGCAATCGCCAGAGCGAACAGCCCGCCAAACCCGACGCCAATCCCCACCACCGGTACACCGACTTTTACCGCCAGCGAGTAAAATCCCAGCATCAACAGCATTGCCAGGTTTTCACCCAGGTTTTGAACCGCGATGGCATTTCCCGCCCCGACGGTCTGCTTGCCACGCTCCTGCAGCAACGCGTTCAGCGGCACCACGAAGAAGCCCCCCAGAATGCCAATCAGGACGAGGAGGACATAAGCGGGCAATAACGCATGCTGCAGGGAAAAAATAAGCACCACGACGCCAATCAGGATCCCTGCGGGCATACAGCGTGCTACCGTCTCGAGGGTCACCAGCTTCGCCGCAGCGCCGGCCCCGACTACAATGCCGATGGCCACCATCGCATTAAGATACGTCGGCGTCGCGTTGTCAGTAATACCCAGTGCCACCGGCACCCACAGGACCAGCAGGAAGCGCAGCGTAACGCCCGCGCCCCAGAACATACTGGTCCCCATCAGGGAGAAACGCGTTTCTCCGTTACGCCACAGCACGCGGCAGGCATTAAAGAAACTGCCGGTCATCGGCTTAAAGCGCCAGGATTGCCCCGGGCGAGCCACCGGAAGTTTCGGGATGAACAGGTTAGCGACGACCGCGCCGCCATACACCACCGCACATACGCCCAGCGCTGCCAGGACATGCCAGTCGGCCAGTACGCCGCCCGCAACGGAGCCAAGCAGGATAGCAGCAATGGTTGACGACTCCATCAGGCCATTGGCTTTCACCAGCTTATCACCCGTGGTCAACTCTCCGAGAATGCCATACTTCGCCGGGGAGTAGGCGGCGGCGCCAATGCCCACCAGCGTGTAGCCAATAAACGGATTGAAACCAAAGCAAATGCTGGCGGCACCCAGAAGCTTGAGGCCGTTGGCAAACATCATCACCCGACCTTTCGGGAAACTGTCCGCCACCTGCCCCACAAACGGGGCAAAGATAATGTAAGCGCCCACAAACACCATCTGCAGGATCGGCTGACTCCAGTCGGGGTAAAACTCGGCTTTCAGCAGCGCCAGAGTGGCAAACAACAGGGCGTTATCGCCGAACGCAGAGAGAAACTGCGCGGCAATGACGGCCATCATGCCTTTCGACCTGAGTGAAGTGTTAGTGTGTACTGACTCACGCATTTTGCTGCTCCGCCTCTTCAACCATGCCTTTCAGGGTCACGAAATCAGGCTTCCCGCTCCCCAGCACCGGAAGCTGCTTCAGGTAGCGAATATCGCGCGGGACTGCAAGCTCAGGAATACCATGTTCACGCGCATAGCTAAGCAGCCTGTCGCGCTTAAGCTCGCTGTCGGTCGTGAACAGCACCAGCGCCTCGCCTTTGCTGGCATCACTCTTCACCACGGTCGCATGCATTTTATCGGCGGATACGGCCGTCGCCAGTTGCTCAACCATTTCCAGAGAGACCATTTCACCGGCAATTTTGGCGAAGCGTTTTGCACGCCCCTGAATCTGAACAAAGCCTTGTTCATCAAAACGGACAATATCACCGGTGTCGTACCAGCCGGTTTCAATCTCGCCGTTGACGTTTTCCGCCGTCGGGACCTCCAGCACGCCGGGGTTTTCCACGCGCAGATAACCGTTCATCACGTTTGGCCCCTTCAGCTGCAGACGGCCGCCGTCCTCAATGCCCGGCACGGCCAGCAGACGCGCGTCCATTCCCGGCAGAATTCGGCCAACCGTACCCGGTTTCGCCGCCATCGGCACGTTAATCGAGACCACGGGCGCGCACTCGGTAACGCCATAGCCTTCGAGGATGCGCAGGCCAAACTTGTCCTGCCAAATCTGACGCGTGCTCTCCTGCAGTTTTTCCGCGCCAGCCACCACATACCGCACGCGGTAGAAATCATACGGGTTGGCAAAACGCGCATAGTTACCCAGGAAGGTTGAGGTCCCGAACAGGACGGTGCAGTTACGGTCATACACCAGCTCAGGCACGATGCGGTAATGCAGCGGGCTTGGATAGAGGAACACTTCCGCGCCGGTCAGCAGCGGCGTAAACAGCCCCACCGTCAGGCCAAAGGAGTGGAACAGCGGCAGCGCCGACATAAAACGGTCATCCGCGGTAAAGTCAGCAATGCTTTTGATCTGTTCAACGTTCGCCAGAATGCTTTTGTGGCTGTGGACAACGCCTTTCGGGTTGCCCTCAGACCCCGACGTGAAGAGGATAATCGCGTCATCTTCGGGCTGCTGTTTGACCTGGGCCAGACGCGGCATCAGCAGGTGAGCAAAAATCCACAGCTTGTCACCGGTGGTCACGTCCGCTTTCAGATCTTCCAGGAAGACCCAGCGCACCTGGGTGAGCTGCTCGGGAAGATGCCAGAGCTTGCCCTTGTCCAGGAACTGACGGGAGGTAAAGACGGTATTAATCTGGGCGGCGGTAATGGCGCTGGTCAGCCCTTTCACGCCCGCCGTGTAATTCATCATTGCCGGAATACGGCCCCGGGAAACCGCACCAAAAATCACCGCCGCGCTGATGCCCGCGTTAGGCAACATCAGGCCAATCTTTTCGCCCTTCTTGCTGTACTTCTCAAGAATGCGGCCTACAAACAGGGTCTTGGTGAGCAGCTTGCGATAGGTATCCGGGGTAAAGTTGATGTCTTCGATACAGTTTTTCTTCGCGCCGTAGCGGTACTGCGCTGAAAGCAGAGATTCGTACAGCGTTTCGCGCGGACGAACGGCCATACGCGCTTCCATCATAATCTGATGCAGCATTTCCCCGGCGATTTTACGGCGATCGCGGGCACGCGGCGCGTCGGGCATCGGTAGCGACGTTGGCGGCAGAAGATGCAGCGTGATTTTTGGGAACAGACGCTGTTTCACCCGCCCCTTCAGACGGCTGAAATGGGTCAGCTCCGCCCCTTCAATACGCAGCGGCACCACGGTCGCTTTTGATTTCGCCGCGACAAACCCCGCGCCGTCGTAGATCTTCATCAGTGAACCGGTCACTGAAATGCGCCCTTCCGGGAAAATAACCACCGGACGCCCCTGCTCTACCAGACGCACCAGATGCTTAATCATCATCGGCTTTGTCGGGTCGAGCGGCACAAAATCAATCAACGGCGTGAGCCAGCGCATGTACCACTGCTGGCTGATGGAGGTATAGACCGCAAACACCGGGCGCACGGGCAAAAACAGCGCCAGCAGGATGCCATCGATAAAGGAAACATGATTTGGAGTGATTAAAACGCGTTCACCGCGAAGCGCCTGGGCATCGCCAGTCACGCGGATGCGAAAGAGAATATGGAAAAGTGTACGGAAGAACCCAAATAGCATCTCAACTCCCTTTGCCAGCCAGTGTGAAGGGTTGATAGTAAATGGTGGCAGATTACACGAGAAGTGATACGGGAGCGACAAGCAAAAATAGAGGCGAAAAAAAACCTGCGCATCCGCGCAGGTTGGTGCAAGAGATGAGTACGAAACCGTACTAAGAATTCTCACCAATCAATACCTCTGGGATCTTGATTTTGGCTGTTGGCACTGCGCTTCGCCAGCAGGAAAACGCAAGGGAATGAGCCTAAGTGCAACCAGGTGTGAATATTCTCTGTTGCTGTTACAGGTTGAACTGTCAGGCAAAAAAAAACCTGCGTAAAAACGCAGGTTGGTGTAAATCGTGTTAATCAACCGGAGCTGATTCCACCTATCAATACCTCTGGGATCTCGACTGTATCAACCTCTTTAACGCCCTCGCTATCAGACAATCGCAACAGCCTGAGGCAAAGTGTAACTAAAGGTTCAGATTGACATTCTTCAGACATGACTACGCGTGTAACGATTACACCATCAGGGTTGTCCTGCGTCACGTTTGTGGAGTGCAGAATCCCACTCCCCTTGAATGCGCGCTGCTTTTCCGCAACACTATTTGGTGTGTAAACGCTTACCCCCAATAAGAAGGTAATGAATGGCGACAATAAAGGATGTGGCCCGTCTGGCAGGCGTGTCGGTGGCAACCGTCTCGCGCGTGATTAACAACTCCCCAAAAGCCAGTGACGCATCACGCCAGGCGGTACAAAGCGCCATGGAATCCCTTAACTATCATCCCAATGCCAACGCCCGCGCGCTCGCCCAGCAGTCCACTGAAACCATTGGGCTGGTGGTGGGAGATGTTTCTGACCCCTTTTTCGGCGCCATGGTAAAAGCGGTTGAACAGGTTTCGTATCAGACAGGCAATTTTTTGCTGATCGGCAATGGCTATCACAATGAACAAAAAGAACGCCAGGCCATTGAGCAGCTGATCCGCCACCGCTGCGCGGCGCTGGTTGTGCACGCCAAAATGATCCCGGATGCCGAACTGATTCATCTGATGAAGCAAATTCCCGGGATGGTAATCATCAACCGTATTATCCCCGGTTTTGAAAAACGCTGTGTGGCGCTCGACGACCGCTACGGTGCCTGGCTTGCGACCCGCCATCTGATTCAGCAGGGCCATACCCGAATTGGTTATCTCTGTTCCAATCACCCGATTTCTGATGCGGAAGACCGCCTGCAGGGCTACTACGATGCCCTGCGCGAAAACGGCCTGCCGTGCAACGACCGCCTGGTGGCCTACGGTGAACCGGATGAGAGCGGCGGTGAGCAGGCCATGACCGAGCTGCTGGGCCGCGGACGCAATTTCACGGCGGTGGCCAGCTATAACGACTCCATGGCCGCAGGCGCAATGGGGGTGCTGAACGACAACGGGGTTGAGGTGCCGGCAGAAATCTCGCTGATTGGCTTTGATGATGTGCTGGTCTCCCGCTACGTGCGACCGCGCCTGACCACCGTACGTTATCCAATCATCACGATGGCAACGCAGGCCGCCGAGCTGGCGCTAGCGCTGGCGGAGCAACGCCAGCCGCCGGAT
Source organism: Enterobacter genomosp. O (assembly GCF_001022965.1). GTDB lineage: Bacteria > Pseudomonadota > Gammaproteobacteria > Enterobacterales > Enterobacteriaceae > Enterobacter > Enterobacter cloacae_L. The sequence goes on along the minus strand of NZ_LECZ01000026.1, from coordinate 807,786 downwards.
ATTACCCATCTCTTCAGCCCAACCCTGGTGCGCCGTCACTCCGTTGCATCCCCTGCAGAAGCGCAGAGCGAATAGCGGTAAAGGTGTACCGTCTTGTTCGGGTATTCGAGCGCATCGCCAACGTACTGCCAGCCGTAACGTTCATAGAAGTCGCGGCAGGCAGACCACAGATGGAGCTCCTCGTACCCGGCCTGCGCGGCATAGCTCATAACATACTGCTGAAGCTGCCCCGCCAGCCCTTTTCCACGCGCCGCGTCGTCAACGTACAGCGCCGCCAGCCACGGGCAGAGATCCTGTCGGCTGATCAAATCGCAGCGCCAGAGCCCCACCGTGCCGAGAAGTCGTTCGCCTTCAACGGCAATAAAGGTCAAGGGTAATGCTCCCGGCGTCTGGCTGTGCTCAACGATGCTGTGGAAAAATTCACGGGGAAGCCCCTCGCCAAAGGCCTGCCAGATCCAGTCTGTCACCTGCTCCGCATACTGAGGCGCGGTGTAAAGAGGCAAAATCGTCATACCAGTTTCCCCTGAAAAATCGGCACGGACTCAAACAGATAGCCGTCAAAATCTGGCGCATCTTCATCCGAGAGTTCAAGCAAGCTCTTTTTGACATTTTCGAGGTGCTGGAACATCGCCTGCCAGGCCCCCATCACGTCGCGACGACGGAGCGCCGCAAGGATAGTTTGCCTGTCGCCCAGCCATTTCAGACGGTATGCGCGGCTGGCGATGTGAACATTAAACTGCTGCCATAGCGGGCTGCTGTCCATGTGGTGCCAGATACTTTCCACCGTCGCCAGCAGCATCTGGTTTTGCGTTGCACCCGCCAGCACCAGGTGGAACATCTTGTTGTTATCCTGGCTGTAGTCGTCGGCGGCTATCGCGCGCTGCTCCTGCTCGATAATCCGGCGCAGGTTGTCGATATCGGCACGCGTCGCCATTTTGGCGGCAAACGCGGCAATATTGCTTTCAAGAAGCTGGCGCGCCTGCAGGATTTCAAACGGCCCCACGTCGCTGTTAAGAAAACGCTCTTCTTCGTTCTCGTGTTCTTCCGGGATGCGCATGACGTACACGCCGGACCCCTGACGGATATCTACCGTACCCTGTAACTCCAGCATCAGCAGCGCCTCGCGCACGATGGTGCGGCTCACGCCATACGTCTCAGCGATATTTCGCTCCGGCGGCAGACGGGAACCAACGGGATAGTGCCCCTGGATAATCTGCGCCCGCAAATCCTCGCCAATTTCCTGGTACTGTTTTTTTTCCGGCAGGATGACAGCCTTATCCACGTTACCACCTGTTTTTTCAGTTAATGCGCAGGCCAGGCGTCCTCCCGGCCAGTTTGTAGGCTATTTTACCAGAACCCACCTGTTTTTCGCCTACTTCCATTCATCGTCAACGCTGAGCGTGAGGACGCGGGTATCGCGCAGCTGGCGAAACCAGGTTGCCGATTTTTTCGCTCGCCGGGCGCGGTTGTCGTCCAGATCAATCTCAATCAGACCATAGCGATTTTTGAAGGCGTTCATGGGCGAGACATTGTCGGTAAAGGCCCACAGCATATAGCCGTGACAGTTCGCCCCCGCCTCCCGCGCCAGCAGCGCGTAGTAAAGGTGCTCGCTGATAAACGCAATGCGGTAGCTGTCGTCGATGATGCCGTCATCGTTGCGAAACCGCGCTTCGTTTTCCACGCCCATCCCGCTTTCCGCCACGAACCAGTCGATGTTGCGGTATTCCTGCTTAATCCGCATCGCCATGTCGTAGATAATGCGCGGGTAAATCTCCCAGCCGCGGGAAGGGTTCATCCGCCGCCCCGGCAGCTCAAACGGCTCATAGTAGTAGGCCGGGTGGAACGGCGTCTCCGGGTGCCAGGCGCGGGAGGGGGCTTTTACGCGGTGCGGGTAATACAGGTTAATCCCCAGCTCATCAACGGTGTTTTCCGCGATCAGCGCCAGCTCGTCTGCCGTGTAGTCCCACTGCACCTGGTGCTGTTCCAGCAGGGTAAAAAGCGCCGGCGGATAATGCCCGTGCACCAGCGGATCGAGAAAGACGCGGTTGTAGAACAGATCGTACATTTCTGCCGCCCGCACGTCATGTGGCGCGCGGGAGCGCGGATACGTGACTTCCGGGTTAAGAATACAGCCCACCGAGCCGCGGTAACCTTTGGCGCGAAACAGCGTCACTACCTTCGCCGTCGCCAGCACCTTGTGGTGATTCCACTGCATCCAGGTGCCAGTGTTCTGCTCGTACGGCCAGCGCAGCGCGTCGAGGTAGACGCGGGTCTGGACCACAATCGGTTCGTTGAAGGTAAACCAGCGGGTCACTTTGCCGTGGAAGCGTTCAAACACCTTTTCCGCATAGCGGACAAACAGCTCAACCACGTGCTTCGACGCCCAGCCGCCGTATTTTTCAAGCAGCACGCCGGGAAGCTCGTAGTGTTCCAGGCAGATCATCGGCTCAATGCCCTGACGGTGCATTTCATCAAACAGGTCGGCGTAATACGCGGCGTACTCCTCATCCACCGTCGCATTTTCATAATCGGTCAAAAAACGGGACCAGTTGATCGAGGTCCGGTAATGCGTCAGCCCCGCCTGCTTCATCAGGGCCACATCTTCACGGAAGCGATTGATAAAATCGGTCGCCACCGCCGGGCCATAGCCGTTGTGCCAGACGTGACGATCGTTCTTATACCAGAGGTCTATCCACGAATCCTGGCCCGGTTTTTTGCCGCTCCAGCCTTCGGTTTGCCAGGCTGACGCCGCCGCGCCGAGAATAAAATCCTGCGGCAGAGTTATCTTTTTTGTGCTCATCGCATCCTCATACGTTATCGGTAGCTTGCTGCAGCGCGGCCTGCTCTGCGCGGCGTGAGGCAATCTTCACAAACGGCAGATAGATAATGACGGCAGTAACGATGCAAATAAGCTGGGTGATCACCGCCCCCATCGACCCTGCGGTGGAAAGCCAGGCGTTAATCAGCGGCGGCGTGGTCCATGGCACCATCACCACGGCTTTACCGGCAAAACCGGTTACCGTTGCAAAGTAGCCAATCGATCCGGTCACCAGCGGGGTGATGATGAAGGGAATAGCGAGGATCGGGTTAAGCATGATTGGCATGCCGAAGATCACCGGCTCGTTAATGTTAAAGATGCCGGGGCCGATAGAGAGTTTGGCGATCTCCTTCATCTCTTTACGTTTGGTGGCAATCATCACCGCGATCAGCAAACCGATGGTGAGCCCCGATCCGCCGATGCTCATATACACGTCCCAGAACGGCATAGTGATGATGTTCGGGACCTCTTTACCCTGCTCGAAGGCGCTCATGTTGACGGTGATCGCCCCCAGCAGCAGCGGCTCGCGGATGGGCTTAATCATCTGGTTGCCATGAATGCCAATCACCCAGAACAGCTGAGCCACAAACATCAGCAGCAGAATGCCCGGCAGGCTTTGCACCACGCGCTCCAGCGGCTGTTGCACCACCTGATAGACCGCATCGTAGAGATACATGCCGGTGATTTGATGGAATACGAAGCCGAAGGTGGCAATGGCAGTGGTTGTGATGATCGCCGGGATCAGCGCGGAGAACGACGCGGCCACGTTAGGCGGCACGGTATCCGGCATTCTGATCTTTAGCCCTTTGCGGTTTTCCAGCCAGCAGTAGATTTCTACCGAAAGAATGGCGATAAACATGCCGAGGAACAGGCTGCGGGTATCGGAGAACTGACGCAGCAGGACATCCTTCACCACGTGCATTTCCCCATCCACCAGCATTTCCACGGTGGTCGGCGTCACGCAGATAAAGCAGATCACCGCCAGCAGGCCGGGGAACAATGATTTTATGCCATTAATACGCCCCAGCTCGATGCCGATTAAAAACACCGCGCCAATATTGAGGAAATTCAGGGTCGCGTAATTAAGCGCGCTGGTTATTGGTTTCAGCACTGCGAGAAATGACAGGGACTGGAAGCTCGCCAGGCCGTTTTTCGGATCCAGTACCATGTTGGAGATCAGTACCGAAAATGCGCCAACGATGATGACCGGCATTAAGGTAATGAAGGCAGACTTGATCGCCATAATATAGCGATAGCTGTTGAACGTAGTGGCGAAACTGCCCAGAGCGTCGATCAGTTTTTCCTGTAATGCCATAGGGTAATACCTCAGTAAAAGGGCTTTTATGGAATAAGAGGGTCAGCCGGATACTATTGGCATACCAAAAATAGCTTTAAGGGGCTTTACGTTCTGTGATTAAGCTCTCAACGAGGAAAGAGGTATTCCAGATGAATACTTTTGACTATTTTGGTATACCACTTAAAGACATTTATCCCGCGCTGAGCGATCCTTACCAAAAAGCGTGATCGTGGCGGAATTTTTGCGCCTCCCGCGTCGCTTATACGCCGTGAGGTCTGTGTTAAACTGCAGATCATTACGTGGAATCAGGAATGTAGAATGGCAACAATGCTGGATGTCTCACTGCGTGCGGGCGTGTCAAAGGCCACGGTATCGCGCGTGCTGAACGGCACAGGTCAGGTTAAAGAGAGTACGCGCCAGCAGGTATTTGCTGCGATGGAAGAGCTGGGCTACCGCCCAAACTTTCTCGCGCGCTCGCTGGCAAACCAGACCAGCAACAGCATTGGTCTGGTCGTCTCCACCTTCGATGGCTTTTACTTTGGTCGCCTTCTGCAACAGGCATCGCGGCAGACCGAAACCCACGGAAAACAGCTGATCGTCACCGACGGCCACGACGCGCCGGAGCAGGAAGAGCAGGCGGTGCAAATGCTGGCCGATCGCCAGTGCGATGCCATCGTGCTTTACACGCGCTATATGAGCGAAAAAGCGATCATCAAGCTGATGAACACCGTGCAAACGCCGCTGGTGGTCATTAACCGTGAAGTCAGCCTGGCGCCGGATCGCTGCGTGTTCTTCGAACAGCAGGATGCCGCGTTTAAGGCCGTGGATTACCTGATCAATCAGGGCCACCGGGAGATCGCCTGTATCACCGTCCCGATCCACACCCCAACCGGGAAAGCGAGGCTAATGGGCTATCGCAAGGCGCTGGAAAAGCACGGCATTCGTCTGGACGAGCGTCGGATAAAGTACGGCGATGCGGGAATGACGCGGGGATATGAGCTATGCAAAGAGCTGATTGCCGACGGTGTTTCGTTCAGCGCCCTGTTTGCCTGTAACGATGATATGGCGCTGGGTGCGTCCAAAGCGTTGCACCAGGCGGGGCTGAAAATCCCACAGGATATTTCACTGTTTGGCTTTGACGATGCCCCAAGCGCGAAATGGCTGGAGCCTGCGCTTTCATCGGTGTATCTGCCTATCGATAATATGATTGTCACGGCCATCGATCAGGCGATCCGGCTGGCAAAAAACCAGCCGGTCGATGCCATCCCGCCGTTTACCGGCACGCTGGTATTACGCGATTCGGTCACCACCGGGCCCTACTTTACTCAAACGAGCTCGAGCGCCAGCAGCTCCTGAATGGTCTGGCGACGGCGGATCAGCCGCGCCTTGCCGTTATCAAACAGCACTTCCGGCAGCAGCGGGCGGCTATTGTAGTTAGATGACATAGACGCCCCGTAGGCTCCGGTATCATGCAGCACGAGATAATCACCCGGCTTGACCTCTGGCAGCGCGCGGGTTTCCACTTTGCCGCCTTCCTGCTGGGTAAACACATCGCCCGATTCGCACAGCGGCCCCGCAACGACCGTCTCAACGCGCGGCGCCTGCGTTAAATCGCGGCCGTCGGCAGCCAGCGCCGTAATGTGGTGATAGCTGCCGTACATCGATGGACGCATCAGATCGTTAAAACCTGCGTCAATCAATACGAAGTGGCGAGACCCCATCTCTTTCACGCTGCGCACCTGCGAAACCAGTACGCCGGCCTCGGCTACCAGGAAACGACCCGGCTCAATTTCCAGCTTCACCCCGTGGCCCAGATGCGCGGCGATTTGGTCGCGGGCGGCGCTCCACAGGCCGTAATAGTGATCGGTATCGATCGCCTCTTCCCCTTCGCGATAAGGGATGGAGAGACCGCCGCCGGCAGAGATCGCCTCCAGATCCTGACCAAAATCGACCACCTGGCGCACCATCGCACCGCACACCTGCTCGAGGTGGCCGTAGTCCACGCCAGAGCCAATGTGCATATGAATGCCCACCAGCTTCAGATTGTAACGCTGGAGCACCTCCAGCGCAGCAGGCATATCGGCATACCAGATCCCGTGCTTGCTGTTTTCACCGCCGGTGTTGGTTTTTTGGCTGTGGCCATGACCAAAGCCCGGGTTCACGCGCAGCCAGACGCGGTGGCCAGGAGAAACCTGTCCAAGCTGCTCCAGCATATCCACAGAACCCGCATTCACCGGGATCTGCAACTCGTGGACGCGCGCCAGGGTGGCATCGTCGATCACATCAGCGGTAAAGACGATCGCATCGCTATCGGCTTTCGGATCGAATCCGGCCGAAAGCGCGCGCTCGATTTCGCCGAGCGAAACGGAGTCAACCTTTACCCCCTGCTCGCGCATCAGGCGCAGAATATGAATATTGGAGCACGCCTTCTGGGCAAAACGCACCACGTCAAACTGATGCAGTGCCGCAATTTTCTCGCGAACAATCTGCGCGTCGTAGACCCAGACGGGGCAGCCAAACTCGGCAGGCAGGCGCAGGAGGTTATCAGCGTTCAAATCGGTATCGGTCTGGTTCAGCGGGCGTGGCATGGTCTTCTCCGGATAAAGGCGTTTTGATGATTACGCCACAGCGTGAACAGAATAAAAAATATCGTTTTATGGCGAGTCTATGCAAAAATGATATGGATACTATTACCTCCTCAGGTGACCTATGCCCGCCGTCAACTTACGCCATATCGAGATTTTTCATGCCGTCATGACCACCGGCAATCTCACCGAAGCCGCGCAGATGCTCCATACCTCGCAGCCGACGGTAAGCCGCGAGCTGGCTCGCTTCGAAAAGGTACTGGGGCTGAAGCTGTTTGAACGTACCCGGGGCAGGCTTCACCCGACGGTGCAGGGGTTACGTCTGTTCGAAGAAGTGCAGCGCTCCTGGTACGGGCTGGACAGAATAGTGAGTGCAGCGGAAAGCCTGCGCGAGTTTCGTCAGGGCGAGTTGTCCATCGTCTGTCTGCCCGTCTTTTCGCAGTCGTTCCTGCCCATGCTGCTGCAGCCTTTCCTGGCCCGATATCCGGAGGTCAGCCTCACCATCGTGCCGCAGGAATCGCCTCTGCTGGAAGAGTGGCTTTCGGCACAGCGCCATGATTTAGGACTAACCGAAACCCTCTCCACCCCAGCGGGAACGGAACGCCTGGAATTGCTCTCTTTAGATGAAGTGTGCGTTTTGCCCGCCGGACATCCGCTTGCCGGTAAGGCGGTGCTCACGCCAGAGGATTTTCATGGGGAAAACTACATTAGCCTGTCGCAGACCGACAGCTACCGACAGCTCCTGGACACCCTGTTTGCCGATCATCAGGTAAAACGGAGAATGGTGGTGGAGACGCACAGCGCGGCCTCGATTTGCGCGATGGTGCGGGCGGGCGTCGGCGTCGCGGTCGTGAACCCGCTCACGGCGATGGACTATGCCGGAAACGGGATCGTCATCCGCCGCTTTAGCGTTTCCGTCCCGTTCACCGTTAGCCTGATTCGCCCGCTGCACCGTCCGGCTTCCGCGCTGGTGGAGGCTTTTACCGAACACTTGATTGAGCACGCGCGCCAGGTGGCGCTTCGCTTACCTGACCTGCAAAACCCGTTATGACAGCATAAACTCCACGGCGTCCGCTGCATGGATGGCGGCGGTATCAAATACCGGAACGGGGCTTCGATCGGCCGGCACCAGCAGGCCAATCTCGGTGCAGCCGAAAATTACGCCTTCTGCCCCCTGCTGCGCCAGCTTTTCAATCACGCTGACGTAATACGCCCGGGAAGACTCGCTGAAGGTGCCGAGGCAGAGTTCGTCAAAGATAATCTGGTTGATGCGCGCCCGGTCGGCTTCATCCGGGATCAGGCTTTCGATGCCAAACTCATCCTGCAAACGCCCGCGATAAAAATCCTGTTCCATGGTGTAGCGCGTGCCCAGCAGCGCCACGCGCTTCATCCCGGATGCCGTAATCGCACGCCCGGTCGCGTCAGCAATATGCAGGAACGGCAGCGAGCAGCGGTCCTCGATATGCGATGCCACTTTGTGCATGGTATTGGTACAAAGCAATATCCCCTCGGCACCGGCACGCTCCAGTCCCAGCGCTGCCTGGGCTAGCATCTCCCCGGCTTTATCCCACTCGCCGCTCGACTGGCAGGCTTCGATTTCATGAAAATCAACGCTGTGCAGCAGCAGGCTCGCGGAATGCAGACCACCCAGGCGCTGCTTTACCCCTTCGTTAATCAGGCGGTAATACGGGATTGTCGATTCCCAGCTCATTCCACCTAACAGGCCAATCGTTTTCATCATCCCTCCTTATCTCTGGTCTCTCTTTCTAGCACAACCAACGCCAATAAAAAAAGGCGCTGTATTCAGCGCCTTTTTTAAACTGCAGAGTTTATTCCGTCACCGGCTCCGGCAGCGGATTACGGGTGAGCATCGCTTCGCGCAGTAAAACGCTACCGCAGGCAAACAGCCCGCCCAGGATCGCCGACAGAAGGACAATCAGGGCTTTACCAGTGCCATCTTTTTTCACCGGCATAGAGGGAGAAAGCTGGTACCTGAATGGCTCAAGCTGGACATCGGCAAAAGAGAGTTTTTTCAGCTTTGCCAGATAGTATTCCCGGTTCTGGAAATCTGCATTCAGCTCGGTCACGTCCTTCAGATTTTTTTCTATCTGCAGTTTTTGCGCAATCCCGTCAGCGCCGAGCGCAACAGAGTAATCAGGATCATCCTTCACCGCCTGGCCGTTGCTGTAAACCGGCTTCTTGATGCCTGCAGCATTCGCCACTGACAGCGAATAATTCAGTCGCTGCAGGTTGGTATTGTGAATATTGGTCAGGCGGACGCGATCCAGCTCCAGCTGCTGCTCAACGGCTTTCGTTTTCAGAGCGATCTGGCTGCGGATATTCTGCACCGTCTCTTTCTCGACAATCGCAGCGATATAATTGATATATCCCTGCAGGACGGATTGGGCATCGCCCGCGGTCGGCGCAGTGAAGCTTAATGTCCAGGAGACATACGGCATTTTATCCGCATCTTTTGCCTGAGTGTCGTTCACCGCTTTCATTCTTTCTGAGATGTTGACTATCGCCCGATGCAGCTCAAGCGGGTCCACCTCCGCGCCTTCCAGCTGCGACGTCACGTAAGGAGAGGTTTTCATGTACTCTTCGAGCAATGACTGAGACTGAAACTTTTTGATAAACAGGTCAAAGACTTCAGGGCGGGAAATTTTCGCATCCACGTCAAGCACCTGTAACTCAACCAGCATCTGACGCAGCGGGTTCCACTGCAGCTGTTCTGCCTGCGTGATCACGGCTTTACTTGTCCATTTCTGCGGCAGTAAAAATGAAACGGCAAGCCCTACCAGGGTGAACGCAAGGGTAACGGCAACGATGCGCTTTTTCGCCGCTAACAGCACCTCAACCAGGCCCAAAAGATCTATCTCTTTAGCGTGTACAACCGGGGTGGCATAACGGGGAAAATCAAGATCTGTGCTTTTTTTGATATCCATCTCAGACATAGGCATTTTTCTTTTTAGGATGCGTTTCATTTTGCGCAAATAATAGCGGTGGTCCGATGATACATTATCCTAAGAATTATCTTAAGTTCAAATCCCTATATTTATCTCCCCCTGCCAGAGTTGGTAGTGAGTTTCATTACGTTACTATTGTAATAAAGCACCGTCTTACCAACTCTGACTGAATTAAACGCTTAAACAGGCCAGACGATCACACGCCGATATTCCGCAGTTTCTCCCCTGCCATCAGCTTGCGCTCGATATGTTCCAGCGTCACGCCTTTGGTTTCCGGGATCAGCCAGAACGTGACGCCAATAAACGCCACGTTCAGCACCGTATAGAGCCAGAACGTTCCCGCCGCGCCAATCGCGTCCAGCAGGGTCAGGAAAGTCGCACCGATGATCATGTTGGACACCCAGTTGGTGGTCGTGGAACAGGTGATGCCAAAGTCACGGCATTTGAGCGGCTGAATTTCAGAGCACAGGATCCACACCACGGGCGCGGCGCTCATCGCGTATCCTGCAATACACATCATGGTCATACCGACAGAGAGCCAGGAGAGACCGCTTGAGGCCGTGCCGTTATCAAACTGCATCAGGCAGTAGCCGAGGATCAGCGTGCCGAGCGCCATCACGCTGAAGCCAATTTTCAGCGCCGGCTTACGTCCGGCTTTATCCACGGTGAATACGGCGATAAAGGTGGCGAACATGAAGGTCAGCCCGACCACCAGGGTGGCTATCATCTGCTGTTCCGTGGTGGTGAACCCGGCCATTTTGAAAATGCGTGGCGCGTAGTACATGATGATGTTCATGCCGGTGAATTGCTGCATCGCCTGTAGCAGCATGCCGAGGAAGACCGCGCGGCGCACGTTGCGGTTGATCTTAAACAACGCCCAGCCCCCCTGCTTCAGCTTCAGGCTTTCGCGGATCTCATTCAGCTCTTCACGCGCTTTTTCCGAGGTGTCGCGCAGCATGCGCAGCACCTCTTCCGCCTCCACGTGGCGCCCTTTTTGCGCCAGCCAGCGCGGACTGTTCGGCAGGAAAACCACCAGCACGATCAGCACCAGCGCCGGTAGCGCCAGCACGCCCAGCATTGCGCGCCAGTTGCCGCTGTAGCTAAAGTACGTGTCGGACAGGAACGCCAGCACAATACCCAGCGTAACCATCAGCTGGTACATGCTGATCATCTTCCCGCGCACGTTCTCACTTGCCATTTCGGAGAGATAAAGCGGCGCCGTATAAGAGGCAATCCCCACCGCCACGCCCAGCAGCACGCGGGAGAGCAGCAGCACTTCAACGTTCGCGGCAAACGCGGAGCCAATGGAGCCCGCAACAAACAGAACCGCCCCGACCATCAGGCTGTATTTGCGCCCCAGACGAAACGAGAGCCAGCCGTTGAACAGCGCGCCGATAGCCGCGCCGAGCATCATGCTGCTCACCACCCACTCCTGCAGGCGGCTACTCAGGGTAAAGTGATCGGTAATAAACGGTAATGCGCCGGCAATCACGCCGATATCCAGCCCGAATAACAGGCCCGCCACGGCGGCGGCGATGGAGACAAACTGATTCATGCGGCGCGTATCGCGCAGCGCCGCGGGCATAAGGGTAGAGTCATTTATTGATGTCATGGTTTCCTGCCTGAACAGTGAAATGCGTTAAGTGAAATTACGAGATAGGGAGAAAAAGTGTCAGGTGGGAAAAGGTGAAGATATGGACTATTTCGCTGCGACATAGCGATCTGTGATGGACATTACAATTTCAACTAACGCTGAATAATCACATTATTTTACTAATACATTCATTTTTCAGAATTAAAAGTGTGATGGCAGTCATTCATGATTTTTTAGTATGGATTTTTCGTGTTTATCCATATGGACTTTGACAATTTTTGAGCAAAAAAAACCTCCGCCCGAAAGCAGAGGTATTTGACCGAAACGGGCTACCGCGCCAGCCAGCCGCCATCAACTGCCACGGTGTAGCCGTTGATATAGTCCGATGCCGATGAGGCCAGAAAGACCACTGGCCCCATCAGATCGCGTGGGAGGCCCCAGCGCCCCGCCGGAATGCGGTCGAGGATTTCCGCGCTGCGCTGCTCGTCGGCGCGCAGCTGCTGCGTGTTGTTGGTCGCCATGTAGCCCGGTGCAATGGCATTCACATTGATATTATGCTTCGCCCATTCGTTCGCCAGCAGGCGAGTCACGCCCATTACTGCGCTTTTGGACGCGGTATAAGACGGCACGCGGATTCCGCCCTGGAACGAGAGCATGGAGGCAATATTAACGATCTTGCCGCCTTTCCCCTGGGCAATAAAATGCTTTGCCGCCGCCTGGGACATAAAAAATACGCTCTTGATGTTCAAATCCATCACGTCGTCCCAGTCGCGCTCGCTGAAGCTGATCGCATCTTCGCGGCGAATCAGCCCGGCATTGTTCACCAGAATGTCGATATGACCAAATTCAGCCACCGCGCGATCCAGCAGTTCAGGAATGGCGTCGATTTTACGCAGGTCAGCGGTCAGGCTCAGGAAACGGCGGCCCAGCGCGGTCACACGCTCGATGGTTTCCGTTGGCTCAACAATGTTGATACCCACGATATCGCAGCCCGCTTCCGCCAGGCCTAACGCCATCCCCTGCCCCAGCCCGGTGTCACACCCGGAAACCACGGCCACTTTACCCTGCAGAGAGAATGAATCCAGAATCATGTTTGTTCCTTACTCTTTGAGAGCCTGTCACTCACAGGCAGGTTTTTACTTCACCGCCCGCGACTAGCGCAGATCGCTGACTGCAACGTGGTCCATGTCATCAAAGACCTGGTTTTCCCCCACCATCCCCCAGATAAAGGTATAGGCTTTCGTCCCTACGCCGGAGTGAATGGACCAGCTCGGCGAAATCACCGCCTGCTCGTTGTGCATCACGATATGGCGCGTTTCCTGCGGTTGTCCCATCATGTGGAACACGCAGGCGTCCTCTTCCATGTTGAAGTAGAAGTAGACTTCCATCCGGCGCTCGTGGGTATGGCACGGCATGGTGTTCCACAGGTTGCCCGGCGCAAGTTCGGTCAACCCCATGCTGAGCTGGCAGGTCTCCAGCACGTCTGGCACGAAGTACTTATTGATGGTGCGGCGGTTGCTGGTGAGGTTGTCGCCAAGCGTGACGGGCGCGACGTCTGCCGGGGTCACTTTTTTGGTTGGAAAGGTGACGTGAGCCGGCGCGCAGTTGTAGTAAAACTTCGCAGGCCTGCTGCCGTCGATGCTGGCAAAGACCACGTCTTTCGCACCTTTACCCACGTACAACGCCTCGCGATGACCAATCTCATAGCACTGTCCGTCCACGGTGATGGTGCCCGGCCCGCCGATGTTAATCACGCCGAGCTCGCGACGCTCGAGGAAATAGCTTACCCCCAGCTGTTTACCGACTTCGCCGCCCACGGAGACGGCTTTCGCGACGGGCATAATCCCGCCCACGATAATGCGGTCGATATGGCTATAAACCATGGTGTACTTATCGGCCTCGAACACCTGCTCGACTAAAAACGCATTGCGCAGCCCCTGAGTATCCAGCGTTTTGGCGTGCGCACTGTGGATGCTTTCTCTGACGTCCACGGTAACCTCCAGATGTGGTCATGCCCGAAGGCAGAAAATAAACGAAACAGCGTTCCGTTTTTCGTATTGAACACATACTATCGGCATAAAGTGGGCTTTTCAATTATATTTAAAACAACGTTTCATTTTTATTTTTGTTTATCGCGAAAATGATGTGCGGATCACGGTATAACCGCCGGGAGAAAAAGAGCACGATAAAAAAAACCTCCCGAAGGAGGTTTTTTTAGTGAGGAAAGATTAACGTTCGATGGCCAGCGCCACCCCTTGCCCACCGCCTATACAGAGGGTGGCAATCCCTTTACGGGCGTTGCGTTTTTTCATTTCGTGAACCAGCGAAACCAGGATTCGGCACCCGGACGCGCCGATAGGATGTCCCAGCGCAATCGCCCCACCGTTAACGTTGACCCGCAGCGGATCCCACTCCAGCATTTTGCCGACCGAGATCGCCTGCGCGGCAAAGGCTTCGTTCACCTCAATCAGATCCACATCAGCAAGCTGCCACCCCGCACGATCCAGGCAGCGGCGCGTCGCGTAGACCGGCGCAATCCCCATTAGCGCAGGATCAACCCCCACGCTGGCGAAGGCCTTAATGCGGGCTAATACGGGAAGGTCGAGTTCGAGGGCTTTGCTTTCGCTCATCATCATGACGGCCGCAGCGCCGTCGTTAATAGAAGAGGCATTTCCCGCCGTGACCGAGCCCTGCGTTTCAAAAGCCGGATTCAGCCTCGCCAGGCCTTCAGCGCTGGCGTCGGTGCGCGGCTGTTCATCGGTGTCCACGACGATAACTTCGCCGCTCTGACGCCGGGTGCTGACCGGGACAATTTCGTCGCGAAAACGACCGGAATCTATCGCCGCACGCGCTTTTTGCTGCGAGCTTAGCGCATACGCGTCCTGCAGCTCACGGCTGATGCCGTACTCGCGCGCCAGGTTTTCCGCCGTCACGCCCATATGGTAGTCGTTGAACGCATCCCACAGCCCGTCATGCACCAGGCTGTCGAGCAGCTGGCTGTTGCCCAGCTGCGCGCCGGTACGGCTGTCGGTCAATACGTGCGGCGCGCGGCTCATATTCTCCTGTCCGCCGGCGATGACCACATCCGCTTCACCGCACTGAATGGCCTGCGTGGCGAGATGCAGCGCTTTTAATCCTGACCCACAGACGTCGTTGATGGTTATGGCGGAAACGGTATTGGGCAGCCCGCCCTTGAGCGCCGCCTGGCGCGCAGGGTTTTGCCCGGCACCGGCCGTGAGCACCTGTCCCAGGATCACCTCATCCACTTCATGGGCTGCGATCCCGCTGCGTTCCACCAGCGCTTTCACCACCACGCTTCCCAGGTCAACCGCCGAGTGACGCGCAAGCGCTCCCTGAAAACAGCCGATAGCTGTACGCAACGCACCCACTATTACGACATCTTTCATCACGACCTCTGTGTTAAATGACATGACGATAGTAGAGGATTGTTACTGGCAATTATCTTAATTGTTTAAAAATAGTGAGTTTAATCACAAGGATCAGCGCGCATCCTGCAGATACTGCCGCAGCCAGCTTCCGGCCACGCCGGGAGGGGATCGTTTATTCCACAGCAGATCGATGCCGATCGCCCGCGGCCAGCCTGGCACATTGAGCTGTACCAGGGATTTCGCGGCGGCAAATTCATCCACCAGCGCGCACGGTAACACGCACCAGCCAAATCCCTGTACCGCCATACTCAAGAGTAACAGGTAATTCGGTGCTGACCAGACGGGCCCGCGCGCGATTTCAGCCTCGCGCTCAAGATAGGTGCTAAGCCGCAGCTCACGCCAGGCATGGAGCTCGTCATGCTGAACGTCATCTTGTCCGGCCAGCGGGTGCGTGGTCGCGACATAGACTGCCATGCGGGTCTGCATCGGCAGCCGGGTGGCGCCAATATCGGTGGGGTAGCCGTCTCGCGCCTCCGTCAGACCAATCTGCGCTCGCTCCTTTTGCAGCAGGTCGATCACGTCCTCCTCCTCGCCAATCAGACATTCGAATTCCGTATGGGGAAAGCGCGCGTCAAACTGTTTCATCATCTCTTCCAGCACGTCCGGGTTGAGGGTATCGGAAAGGACAAACGTCAGACGCGCCTCCGTTTGCGCCGTGAGCGACACCGCCAGCTCATCCAGCCGCGTGCTGGCGGCAAGGATGGCCTGCACGTAGCCCAGCACCTGTTCCCCCTGGGCCGTTAACACCGGCTGACGCGCTGAGCGGTCAAACAGCTCGAATCCCAGGTCGGCTTCAAGATTGGCAATGGACGTGCTGATCGTCGACTGGCTTTTACGCAGCCGGCGTGCGGCAGCCGAAAAAGATCCGGCCGCAACGGTCTCAACAAAGGCGGTAAGGGCTTCGGGTGAATAGCGCATAACCTATCTACTTTAGCGATGGATACTATCTTTAATATATCAGCTTTAGCGATGAAAATAGGCTACATCAACGCCCACATCGGCGAATTAATGAGGTCTATCACTATGCAACATCAGGATGCACTCCAACGTAAACTACCGGAGCGGATCTTTCACGCTGTCTGCTTCGAAGGGATCGCGACGGCAATACTCGCCCCCACGGCGGCGTGGCTTATGCAGCGTTCCGTAGTTGAGATGGGTGGGTTGACTATTATCCTGGCCACCACGGCCATGGTCTGGAACATCATTTATAACTTCGGCTTCGACCGTTTCTGGCCGGTTCAGCGCGTAAAACGGACGGCAAAAGTGCGTGCGCTGCATGCGCTGGGGTTCGAATGCGGCTTTATTGTGATTGGCGTGTCGATTGTTGCCGCCGTGCTGGGCGTCACGCTGCTTCAGGCATTCACACTGGAAATAGGTTTCTTCCTGTTCTTCCTGCCGTACACCATGTTCTACAACTGGGCGTACGATAGCCTGCGCGAGAAATTCCTTAAGCGTCGCCAGCAACGACGCGCCCTGGCAGGCTAAACCTCCTCTGGCCGGACGCCCGTTCCGGCCAGTCCCCTTCGAAGCAACTGCGCTCTCCACGCATAACTATGGTAAATTGCACTCCATTCTGTTGGTTTGATAGTTGAAACGTTGCTCTAATGTCGAAAATTTGGTCAAAAGATGAGACTCTCTGGAGTTTCGCTCTCTACGGCACGGCCGTGGGCGCAGGAACGCTTTTCCTGCCCATCCAGCTGGGCTCCGCAGGCGCTATTGTCCTGTTTATTACCGCCCTTGTGGCCTACCCATTAACCTACTGGCCGCACCGGGCGCTGGCGCAATTTATCCTGTCGTCAAAAACAAAAGGCAATGAAGGGATCACGGGTGCCGTCTCGCATTACTACGGCAGGAAGATTGGCAATCTGATCACCACGCTCTATTTCATCGCCTTCTTTGTGGTGGTGCAGATTTATGCGGTGGCCATCACCAACTCGTTAACGGAACAGCTGGCGAAACACCTGACGGTAGACACCACCGTTCGCGTGCTGGTCAGCCTTGGCGTGGTGCTGGTCCTGAACCTGATCTTCCTGATGGGGCGGCATATCACGATAAAAGTGATGGGCTTCCTGGTGTTTCCGCTGATTGCCTATTTCCTGTTTGTTTCGCTCTATCTGACCGGCAGCTGGCAGCCCTCGCTGCTCACCAGCCAGATGGCGTTCGATCGCCATACCCTGCATCAGGTGTGGATTTCGATTCCGGTGATGGTGTTCGCGTTCAGCCATACCCCGATTATCTCGACGTTCGCCGTTGACCGCCGCGAGAAGTTCGGGGACGAGGCCATGGCTAAATGCAAGAAAATCATGAAGGTGGCGTACCTGATTATCTGCCTGAGCGTGCTGTTCTTCGTCTTCAGCTGCCTGCTCTCTATCCCGCCTTCGTACATTGTGGCCGCCAAAGAGGAAGGGGTCACGATCCTGTCGGCGCTGTCGATGATGCCCTCTTCTCCGGCCTGGCTGGGCATTTCCGGAATTATCGTGGCGATTATTGCGATGTCGAAATCGTTCCTTGGCACCTATTTTGGGGTGATTGAAGGGGCAACGGAGATCGTGAAGTCGTCGCTCAATCAGGTGGGTGTGAAAAAGAGCCGCGCCTTTAACCGCGCGATTTCCATTATGGGGGTGTCGTTAATCACCTTTGCGGTCTGCTGCATTAACCCGAACGCCATTTCGATGATTTACGCCATCAGCGGCCCGCTTATCGCCATGATCCTGTTCATCATGCCGACGCTGTCGACGTATCTCATTCCCTCACTGAAACAGTACCGCTCCATTGGCAACCTGCTGACGCTGATCGTCGGCGTGCTGTGCGTGTCGGTGATGTTTGTCGGCTAATTCCCTTTCCTGTCCGGCGCTCTGCCGGGCAGGCCATTACAGCGGAAAAGGCCTGTCCTGCACCACCGTTTTCATAACAAGCGTAGAGCGAAGATGCTGCACGCCGGGCATGGCGGAGAGCTTCTCGTCGTAAAGCTTCTGGAAAGCGGGAAGGTCACGGGTCACGACGTGCATCAGATAGTCAGGATCGCCAAACAGGCGCTGGGCCAGCACGATCTGCGGGATCTCCTCCACCGCTTCTTCAAACGCGCTAACCGCCTTGCGGTCACCCTCTTTCAGAGTCGCAAACACTATCGCCAGGAAGTTAAACCCCATTTTGGCGGGGTCCAGGCTGGCACGGTATCCCGTTATAGCCCCGCTTTGCTCCAGCGCCCGCACGCGACGATGGCACGGCGACAGGCTCAGATTCACCCGTTCAGCCAGCTCGGTAAGCGACAGGCGGCCATCAGACTGCAGCTCAGCAAGAATTTTTCGATCGATGCTATCCATGTGGAAGATTTTCTCAATTTCACCGTGTTATGAGCATAACATTGAAAGCCTATTTCGCAGTGTTAGCGATATTCTTTTTCGCAACGTTTGACGCACTGCGGGAGTTTTCAGGACGATGGAAATGAGTATTGTGGCCGGCTTTTGGGTGGTTTCTTTTCTGCTCATCATGACCCCGGGAGCCGACTGGGCCTACGCCATTAGCGCCGGGATTAACGGGCGCCGCGTGGTCCCGGCGGTGATGGGGCTTATGTCCGGGCATCTATTAGCCACGCTGATTGTGGTGGCAGGCGTGGGGGTATTGATTGCCCAACATCCGCTGGCGTTAGCCGGGCTGACCGTGGCGGGAGCCCTGTATCTGCTGTGGCTTGGCATAACGTTGCTGCGACACCCGGCCGCACCGGAAAAGGCCACCCAACACGCGGGAAACTGGACGCAGTGGGCGATGAAAGGGCTCTGCATTAGCGGCCTAAACCCGAAAGTTTTTTTGCTGTTCCTGGCCCTGCTTCCGCAATTTACAGACCCGACCGGAAGCTGGTCGATAGCAACGCAGATGTCTGCGCTTGGGATAATGCATCTTATTACCTGTACCCTGGTCTACCTGCTGGTGGGGTATGGTTCGAAAGCGGTGCTGGCGACTCGGCCACAGGCGGCGCGGCTGGTGAGCAGGGCATCGGGAGGGTTGATGGTGCTGATCGCGCTGGTATTGCTGTTTGAGCAGGTGAGATAAAAAAACACCGGCCATCGCCGGTGTTATTTACGCCCGAATATCGTCATATTCCCGCGTTTTATCAAATTCATGTTTCGCGAACGGGCACAGCGGGATAATTTTACGGTTCTCACCGCGCATCTTCTCCACCACTTTCGCCACCAGCTGTTTACCGACGCCCTGCCCTTTCAGGCTCTCATCCACATCGGTGTGCTCGATAATGCTCAGATGCTCGCCGGTCGGCACGAAGACAATCTCCGCGACCTGGTTGCCGTTCGCATCATTCACGTAAAACTTATTATGGCCTTCCAGAATATCCATGGTTCCTCGCTTATTTTTGGCGATACTTCAGCGCACCGCTCGGGCAGGTATCAATCACGCGTACAACCGTTTCAACGTCCACTTCATCGGGAATAATCCACGGTTTACGCTTCAGATTAAACAGCTTTGCGCTCCCACGCACGCAGTTACCCGAGTGTTTGCAGATCCCGGTGTTGAAGTAAACGTCAATTTTCTCGCCGGTATAGGCCCGGTAGCCCGCATCCAGTAGCTCTTTATCCATGACATTGCCTCTGTAATTATTATCGTGCTGAATGAAGCATAGCCTTACGGGATCCTGATATCTATAACGCCGAAAACGAAAAGCCAGGTCACAACTCTTTTCTCGCCGGATTGCGTCCGCTATGAGCCCATGTCAGGCTCCGCAAATGTGTCACTTATAAAGCTATCGCAGGTTGAATGAAACGCAGACTCTCTTTTCAGGTAAAGCTATTTTTAGCGCTGGTGTGCTTCTCTTGCCTGCTGTTAGTTCTGCTGGGAACGATCCTGTTTCATTTTATTGACCGGCAGCTTCATCACGATCTCGGCCAGCGCGCCCGGGTTCAGGCTAGCCAGATCGCGCTGATGCCGGGCCTGGCGGCCATGGTAGCGGCCAGAGATATTCCGGGGATAGCCCGGTTAATTCAGCCGCTGCGCGCCGAAAGCGATGCCAGCTATATTGTGATTGGCGATACGCGCGAGCAGCACCTTTATCACTCGGAATCTCCGGAGCGCATTAATTTACCGATGATCGGCGGGGATAACGCGGAGGTGTTAAAAGGCAAAACCATTATCTCCGTACGTCAGGGCGGAATTGGCGTGTCGCTGCGCAGCAAAGCCCCGATATTTAACGCGCAGCATCAGGTAATTGGCATTGTCTCGGTCGGCTATCTGACGTCGTATATTGCCAATATTAACGCCCGCATACTCTGGCAGTCCGGGCTGTACGGCATTGCGCTTCTGCTACTGCTGTTTATTTTCTCCTGGCTGTTTACCCGCAATCTCAAAAAACAGATGTTCCGGCTTGAGCCAAAAGATATCGCTCAGCTGGTGTTGCAGCAAAGGGCGCTATTAGAAGCCATGTACGAAGGGGTATTTGCCGTCAATCAGGAGAAGCAACTGATTCTAATAAACCGCGCCGCGCGAGAGATGCTGGATATTCGGCAAAGTGAGAATGACCTTATCGGCAAACCGCTGGAAGACGTTCTGCAGACGTCGCCGGGGTTTTTATCCCAGCGCTACGCCTCGGTGAGCAGTGGCAGCCACGACCAGATTGCCGTGCTGAACCAGCGGGAGGTGATCGTCAACCGCGTCGCGATTGAGGTCGAGCCCGGCGTTGAAAGCGGCTGGGTGTATAGCTTTCGCGACAAAAACGACATTAACACGCTCAGCAGCCAGCTTAGTCAGATCAAGCGCTATGCGGATAACCTGCGCATTATGCGCCACGAACAGCTGAACTGGACCGCCACGCTGGTGGGGCTGCTGCAGATGAAACACTATGACGAGGCGATCCGCTACATTCAGGTGCAGTCAGAAGGCGCGCAGCGCGTGCTGGATTTTGTCTCTGCCCGCTTTGTCTCCCCCGCGCTGTGCGGGCTGCTGCTCGGAAAATACGTCAGCGCGCGTGAAAAAGGCATTGAGCTGCTGTTTGATCCCGCCTGCCAGCTTATCCGCATGCCTGCTGCGCTCAATGAAACGGAGCTGATGTCGGTTATCGGTAATTTGCTGGATAACGCCGTGGATGCGACCCTCAACGCACCGGTCCCCGCGCCGGTAGAACTCTACATTTCTGACCGTAACCAGGAGCTGCTGATCGAGGTGGCCGACCGGGGCTGCGGGGTGGAGGATGCGATGAAGCCGCATATTTTCCGCCAGGGATTTAGCAGCAAGCCAGAAAGTGAAAACGACATTGTGGGTACCGAGCACGGTATTGGCCTGTTTCTGGTGGCAGGATATATCGATAAGGCCGGCGGCAGCATTGAGATTGCCGACAACACGCCACAAGGGACTATTTTTTCTGTGTTTATTCCGAATGGGCTAAAGCATGACCCGAGCACTTGATGTTGTGATCGTTGAGGATGAGCCGCACCTGGCGGAGCTGCATCGCGAGTATATCGAGCAGAATTTTCATTTACGCGTGGTGGGCATCGCCGCGTCAATCGAACAGGCGCACAGCCTGATCCGCCAATATCAGCCGCGGCTTATCCTACTGGATAACTATCTCCCGGACGGCAAGGGAGTGGAATTAATCGATAATCCGCTGCTGAAAAGCTATGAATGCTCGGTGATCTTCATCACCGCCGCCAGCGATATGCAGACCTGCAGCCACGCCATGCGCAGCGGCGCGTTTGACTATCTGATTAAGCCCGTCTTTTTCCAGCGTCTGCACGCCTCGCTGGAGCGGTTTATGCGCTTCATCCACACCGTGCAGCAGGTGAAGGTGGTCGATCAGCATGCGCTGGATCGCCTGTTTAACCTGCCTGCCGCGGAGTCCTCGCTTACGCCGTCGACGAAGGGCATTGAGCCCCAGACGCTGGAGCGGATTAAACGCCTGTTCGCCGATCGTCCCGACAGTGCGATGTCGGTTGAAGAGGTGGTGGAAAGCGTGGGGATCAGCAAAACCACGGGGCGTCGCTATCTTGAATACTGCGTGGAGAGCGGGTTAATTTGCGTCGAAATGCTGTATGGCAATATTGGTCATCCGCGAAGGTTATACCGCAAAACCCCCGATAAACCGTAATCTGCAACCGTTCGTAGGCTAACGTTCGCGGATTTTATGGTGTTAATTGCTGAAACGACGGCGACAATCACACTTCGGAACCATTATCCGCTCCCCCCTATTGTGGGCGGAGCGCACTGCGCTATGTTGACAATTAGTTCCTCAAATGTAACTAAAAGGTTAACTATAATGTCGAACACATTCCGAATTTCTCTGATTACCGCTACCGTACTGTTCTCTGCTTCTGCACTGTCTGCCCTGCCGCAGGGTTATCCTGCCGAGTATCAAAAGGTTGTCGATGCCGCGACAAAAGAGGGCAAGGTTGTCATTTACTCCACCACCGACATCAAAGCTGCCGGGCCGCTGATCCAGGGCTTCGAAAAAACCTACCCGGGCATTAAAGTTGAATACAACGATATGAACAGCACCGAGCTGTACAACCGTTTCATCAGCGAACAGGCCTCCGGCGGCGTGAGCGGCGACGTGGTCTGGAGCTCCTCTATGGACACCGGCCTGAAGCTCGCCACCGACTACGCCATGGAGTACAAATCTCCGGAGCAAAGTCAGCTGCCGAAATGGGCGGTCTGGAAAGATAAGGCCTACGGCACCACCTATGAGCCGGTGGTCTTTATCTACAACAAGCGCCTGATCCCGGCCGGTGACGTACCGGATTCTCACGCCGCGCTGGCGAAGCTGATTGCCAGCCAGACGGACAAATTCAAGAACAAAGTCACCACCTACGACATCGAAAAGTCGGGTCTGGGCTTTATGCTCTCGGTCCAGGATCACAATGCCGATCCTAATTACTTTAAAACCCTGGCCGACGTCGCCAAAGGTGGCTTATCGGTGCAGTCGTCTACCGGTACCATGATGGAGCGCGTCTCCTCCGGGGAAAACCTGATCGGCTTTAATATCCTCGGTTCTTATGCGGAAGCGCGTGCGAAGAACGATCCGTCGCTCGGCATTTCCTATCCAAAAGATTACACCCTGGTGCTGTCGCGCGTGTCGTTCATCAGCCAGCAATCGCAAAACAGCAATGCGGCAAAACTGTGGCTGGACTATGTGCTGTCTGAACATGGGCAAAGCATTCTCGCCAATCAGGCGGACATTCCCTCCATTCGTAACGATATCGAAGGGAAAAATGATATCGACGGCCTGACCAAAATCCTCGGCAACGCGCTGAAGCCGATCCCGGTTGATGAAACGCTGCTGGACTACCTGCAGCCGAAAAAACGCCTGGAGTACATCAAAGAGTGGCGTACCGCCGCAGGCAAATAAGCGTCTGAGCGCGGCGCAGGCCGCCGCGCTCCCTTATCGACCGAGTTCATTTATCT
This sequence comes from Enterobacter genomosp. O, assembly GCF_001022965.1. Lineage (GTDB taxonomy): Bacteria > Pseudomonadota > Gammaproteobacteria > Enterobacterales > Enterobacteriaceae > Enterobacter > Enterobacter cloacae_L. The sequence goes on along the minus strand of NZ_LECZ01000026.1, from coordinate 784,677 downwards.
GGGCTGCAATACCAGGGATACCCCATGAACACATTACGCAGAAAGTGGCAAAGCCTGCCGCGAGGCATCGTCGTGCTGATAACCGCCCTGGTTATCTACACGCCGCTGTCGTTTATCGTGATCCAGAGCTTCCTGTCCGCCCCGTTCTTTTCTCCGTCAAAAGAGTGGAGCTTTGAATCATTTGATTTTATTTTCACTGACCCTGATTTTTATAAGGCCCTGAAAAGCGGCTTTATTCTGGCTTTCGGGCTGGTCTTTATCTCTATCCCGCTGGGCGGCGTGCTGGCCTTCCTGATGGTGCGTACCGACCTGCCCGGTCGCCGGTTGATTGAGCCGCTGATCCTGGTCCCAATTTTCGTGTCACCGATGGTGCTGGGCTTCGGCTACGTGGTGGCCGCCGGTCCGGTGGGCTTTCTCTCCCAGTGGGCTGAGGCGCTGATTGGCTTTGTGCCGTGGAATATCTACGACATGTCGAGCATTGTGGTCATTGCCGGCCTGACGCACGTGCCGCACGCCTATCTGTATATCTCGTCAGCGCTGCGCAGCGTGGGCTCCGATGTGGAAGAGGCCGCGCGTACCGCGGGAGCCTCTCCCTGGCAGGTAATGTCCTCCGTCAGCCTGCCGATGGTACGCCCGTCCATTCTGTACGCCACCGTGCTGCTGTTCTTCCTCGGGCTGGAGGTGTTCGGCCTGATGCTGGTGCTCGGCGACCCGGAAGGCAATATGGTGCTGGCGACCTATCTCTATAAGCTGACGAACAAGATGGGTACCCCTTCCTATAACCTGATGGCGGCGGTTGCCGTGGTGCTGATCTGCATCACCATCCCTCTGGTGATGCTCCAGCGTCGCCTGATGCGCACCGCCAACCGCTTCGTCACCATGAAGGGGAAGGCTTCTCAGGCACGCGCGCTACCGCTGGGCAAATGGCGCTGGGTGGCTGGCGGAGTGATTGCCTTCTGGCTCACCGTGACCATCGGCGTTCCGCTGCTCGGCGTGGTGCTGCGCGCGTTTATCTCCAACTGGGGCGTGGGCGTTTCGCTGTGGGATGAACTTTCGCTGAACACCTTCCGCACCATCTGGTCCCAGCCCAACCTGCTGCGCGCCATCGTCAACTCCATGGCGATTGGGGTAATTGGCGGCGCGCTGGCCGTGGTGTGCTACCTGTTTGTCGGCATTGCCATGCACCGCAAGCCGGACAACACCACGCGTTTCCTCGACTACAGCGTGCTGGTGCCGCGCGCCGTGCCCGGCCTGCTGGCGGGTCTGGCGTTCCTGTGGGTGTTCCTGTTCCTGCCGATGTGGCTCGATAACGCGCTGAAATCCGGCTGGCTTTCCGGCTTTGCCTGGTCCGACTGGATGCGCGAAAACCTCATCGTCTGGCTGCGCTCGCTTCGCAGCACTATTTTCAGCGTCTGGCTGGCCTATACCGTGGTGTGGATGGCTTACGGCCTGAGGCTTATCTCTTCCACGCTGTTACAGGTGGCGCCGGAGCTTGAAGAGGCGGCGCGCAGCACCGGGGCGACGCGCGGGCAGATCACCCGCCACGTCACCATTCCGCTCTCCCGCTACGGTCTGATCGGTTCGTGGCTGCTGATGTTCCTGATCTTTGAGCGCGAATACTCAACGGGTGTGTACCTGCTTTCACCCGGCACGGAAACCATCGGCTCGATGCTGGTTTCCCTCTGGGCGGCGGGTGCCATCGATATCGTGGCGGCGCTCTCTTTCATTAACATCCTGCTGGTCGTGGTAGGTCTGGGCATTGCCCTTCGTTTCGGAGTCAAAATACATGATTGAATTAGCGGTTGACGATCTGCACTTAACCTACGGCGACAATCCTGTTTTAAAAGGTGTCTCCATGAACCTGAAGCGCGGCGAAGTGGTCTCCCTGCTGGGCCCCTCCGGCAGCGGCAAAACCACCCTGCTGCGCGCCGTCGCGGGCCTGGAAAAACCGACCCAGGGGTCGATTGTCATTGGTAAAAATAAAGTTTACGACGGTACGCCGCGCAGCGAGGTCCCGGCGGAAGAGCGTAACCTGGGGCTGGTGTTCCAGTCCTATGCCCTGTGGCCGCACAAAACCGTTTTTGAAAACGTGGCCTATCCGCTCAAGCTGCGCAAAGTCCCGGCCAAAGAGATCCAGCAGCGCGTGCAGGACGTGCTGGACCAGCTTGGTCTGGGCCATCTTGGCAAACGTCACCCGCACCAGCTCTCCGGTGGGCAGCAGCAGCGCGTAGCGATTGGCCGGGCGCTGGTCTACAACCCGCCGGTGATTTTGCTGGACGAACCGCTTTCAAACCTCGACGCCAAGCTGCGCGAAGAGGCCCGCGTGTTCCTGCGCGAGCTGATTATCAAGCTCGGGCTATCGGCGCTGATGGTGACGCACGACCAGAACGAAGCGATGTCCATTTCTGACCGCATCCTGCTACTGAACAACGGCAAAATTGAGCAACAGGGCACGCCGCAGGAGATGTACGGATCGCCAAAAACGCTGTTTACCGCCGAGTTTATGGGCAGCAACAACCGCCTGCACGGCAAAGTCACCGAAGTGCGCGACGGCAGAGCGCGTATCGAAGGAAAAGGCTGGGTGCTGTGGGGCCAGGCCGGTGAAGGGGTGCAGAGCGGTGATGAAGCCACGGCGGTGATCCGCGTCGAGCGCGTGGCGGTGGTCGAGGGGCCTGGGGAAAATCAGCTTGAGCTGCCGCTGCTCACCAGCATGTATCTCGGCGACCGCTGGGAGTACCTGTTCCGCACGGTGGGAGATGATTTTGTCATCCGCGCGTATGGGCATGAGGTTCGCGACCCGCAGCACTGCCATCTTTCGCTGCCTGAGAAGCATGTGTGGGTGTTCCCTAAAAACTGATAATAAAGGCTGCGTAATGCAGCCTTTTTATTCTTCACATTTTAATTCAGCAAACAGCACGACCCTGTTAAAATATTTAAATAGCGAGAGCCTTTAAAATAAAATCACAGAATTAACATTAATGCCATTTAATACCCTTCGCACTATTTCATATTATATTATGTCCTTCTCTTCCGTCGTTCCGGTGCGCTTGCAGCCTCTATTTATTACAGCCAGGGCATACGCAGCCCTTCCCTGTAGAAGCAGGTTGCGAATGACCTTATTGAAAGATATTCTGAAAAGAGGACTAAAAAACTACGCTAAAACATGTTTTGAGACGCTTACGCACGGCTTTGACAATGTAAACTTTGAGGATATAATTCTTAAATAATGTGAAATCCTCTTTTCGAGACGGTAACTGATATATGTTCTGGATAATTAACGACAGGATAAAGTTCCATCCAGAAAAAAACACGTTAGCCTCAGTAAGCAAACCCGAGCTGAGCGTAATCATTACCGCCCCGGCCAGCCGTTGCTTAACACTATTACTGGAATCCTGGCCCAACGTCGTTACGCAAAAAGAATTATTCACCTTTGTGTGGGCTGAAGACGGCATGCTCGTTCCGACAAATACGCTTTATCAGAACATATCTATCATTCGTCGCGGGCTTCGCACCGTCGGAGAAGCCGACGAAACGCTCGTGTCCACGGTGCCACGCAAGGGTTTCCAGATTGACAGCAGCGTTAAGGTGACCAGAGTCGCTACCGAAGAAGAGCCGCCGGAACAGCAGTTTGTCGACCCGTCACCGGGTGAAGCATTAATACCTGAGCCTGAAATGACGGCGAATGCATTACCTGCATCCGTAGCAAAGGCAGGGACAGGCACAGTAAACAGGAAATGGGTGCAAAACTCGCGCATTGCCCTTCTGCTATTGCTTTCCTTTGGCCTTGGTTTATCCATGTTCCATCTGCCGTGGACGCCACATTCAGAAAGGGATTTTTTTAACGACTATACCATCATAAGAAATGAGAATGAGTGCCATTTTGTCTCTCAAAATGATGACATCAAAAAAACGGGCGGTTTTACGAAAGCCAAAAACACGATCCTGCAGACCGGTCTGGATTGCAAAAAATACCCGTGGATTTACTTCCTCTCTTCCAGTACTGCCCCTGCACTTTCGGCATTAATTTGCAGAGAACCTTTTGAAACCTCAGAAAACTCACGGTGCGTCACGCTCTATTTTCGGTGGAAAAACTAGTGACTAAAAAAACGATTGCCCTCGCCTGCCTGCTGCTTTTTGTCTCAGGCTTATTCATCTCATGGCTATTGCATCTGTGGGCAGAAAAGAGGCAAAACTCTGAGATCTGTTCAGCATCCATTGTTCTCTATCACAACAATGTTCGTGCCAACGTGACGCTTGATTTCATTTACTCGCTTGAAACACAAACCGGCGTGGTATCAATAAACGGGACTTATGCTCAGGATGATACGGTTAAGGGGGTAATTCGCCGGGACGTGTCCTATACCTGGACTGAAAACAAAGACGCCCTTCATTTTTACTCGGTAAAAGTGAATAAAATATTTAACGATAATTCCGTCTCTGATGAGGATCTGGCTGAAGTGCTTCCAGATTTTTACGTATACCCAGAGAAAAGTATTACCTATACCGTCCTGCCGCAGGGGAAGAACAGCTTCCTGTTTACTGTAGGAAAGCGCCCCGTGTTTCTCTGCTACCGCTGAATCACGCTTTCTGAAAGCGTTCTTATTCCGCAAACCAACATGTCCACACCATCCAGGCCAGCAAAGACGTACGCTGGCTTATCTCATTGAATTAAAAATCTTAAATCGCGTCGGGCATTTTGCAATTTAAATTCATGCAGAATAAAAGAACCTAAATACTGGTGATTGAAATAAAGAACTCAACTAATCACTTCGCAATAGTCATCAACAATCTTAAATGAAATGCATTTAATACTATCAAAAAGAAACTTTATTATCCGACCCTGTCTGATATTTCTTATAAATTTTTCCAGGCAATACTACACCCGGAACAGCCTATCCTTACTTAAAACCAGGAAGAAAATGCTATGAAAAAAAGTTATTGCTCTGGTAACGGTGTTTACCAGTAGGGATATTGAACAGGCTATGGGCGTTACGGCCTTTAAACAGACGTGCCGACCGATCGCCAGAACGCTGACCCAGATAGAGACCTATGGCGTTCTCGGTCGCGACCTCTCCCCAGGCCTGGCGGCGAGCAATGGTTGATTTCCCGGTGCCGGGTAGACCGCCAAAGACCAGTAACATAGTTATCTCGTTGTGGAATGCTGAGACTGCTGATTGATTCTGGGAATAATTGAGTGTAGTAAGCGTGAAGCTGGAGCGGGCGAAGGGAATCGAACCCTCGTATAGAGCTTGGGAAGCTCTCGTTCTACCATTGAACTACGCCCGCTTTGAGGTGCGTAAGGCATTATAGACCTTACGCCTCTTCATACAAGCCTCTTCACAACTAACCGGCGATTAAATAATCACTTAGCACTTCGGCTTGCTGCCGGGCGCAGGAAGATAACGCTGCGGATCGATGGCCGTCGCTTTATAGCGAATCTGGAAGTGCAGCTTCACCGAGTCCGTGCCCGTACTGCCCATAGTGGCAATCTTCTGCCCTGCTTTGACGTTCTGCCCGTTGTTGACCAGCATCGTGTCGTTGTGCGCATAGGCCGTGATGTAGTCTTCGCCATGCTTAATCATGATCAGGTTACCGTAGCCGCGTAGCTGGTTACCGACGTACACCACCTTCCCGGCACCGGAAGCATAAACCGGCGTACCGCGCGCGGCAGCGATATCAATACCTTTGTTACCGCCCTCAGACAGGGAGTACGGCAGCACCACTTTACCGCTGGCAGGCCAGATCCAGCAGCGTTGACCGACCGGCGGCCAGGATGACTGCGGCACCGCGTAAGACGGCGTCACCTTAGCGGTTTTGCCCTTCGAGGAGGATTTTTTGCCTGAGGACGATCCGCCGCTTACCTTCAGCTGCTGCCCCACCTCAATGGTGTAGGGCGGAGAGAGGTTATTCAGCCGCGCCAGGTCCTTCACGCTGGTCCCCGTTGCGCGCGAAATGCGGTACAGCGTATCCCCGCGCTTAACGGTATAGACCGAACCGGAATGGCTGCCCATATCCGACGATTTGCTTCCTGAACAGCCAGCCAGTAAAAGCGTCAGCGTCAGGCAAAAAATGGCGGTGATGGGGTTTCTCGTCAGGCTTCCTGCAAACAAAACAGATCCTCGGTCAGCGTGAATGGCGTTCTATGATACCAGCCCGAAGAGATAAGGGTCAGCCCTTTTCCGCTCCTGGAGACAAACCGTTCGTATAAGAATGCCGTATAATACTGCTCTGCTGATGGTGCAGAACCATCCGCATCGTTGGCACTGGAGCAGGAATGAGTATTCAAGAACACGTTATTTTGGTAAATGACCAGGGAATGGTGATTGGCACTCAGGAAAAGTACGCCGCGCACACGACCCAAACCCCTCTGCATCTGGCGTTCTCCTCCTGGCTGTTTAACGCCAGCGGTGAATGTCTGGTGACCCGGCGCGCGTTAAGCAAAAAAGCCTGGCCGGGCGTCTGGACGAACTCCGTCTGTGGTCACCCGCAATCGGGTGAAGCGACGGAAGAGGCCATTATCCGGCGCTGCCGCTTTGAGATCGGCGCTGAAATTACCGATATCACCCCCGTGGCATCCGAGTTTCGTTACCGGGAAACCGATCCTTCCGGGATCGTTGAAAACGAAATTTGCCCGGTATTCGCGGCCCGCATCACCAGCGAACTGCGGATTAATCACGATGAAGTGATGGCGTTTGAGTGGGTTACGCTGGAATCGTTATTCCGCGCCCTGGATGCCGCGCCCTGGAGCTTTAGCCCGTGGATGGTGCTGGAAGCGACGGCCGCGCGAGACGCCCTCAGAGCGTTCGCCGCGCAATAAAAAAGCCCCTTTCGGGGCTTTTTTCACATCTTAGTTTTATTTCACCGGGCGCATCGCCGGGAACAGGATCACGTCACGGATGGTGTGGCTGTTGGTGAACAGCATGACCATACGGTCGATACCAATACCCAGACCCGCCGTTGGCGGCAGACCGTGCTCCAGCGCGGTCACGTAGTCTTCGTCGAAGAACATCGCTTCGTCGTCGCCTGCCGCTTTCGCGTCAACCTGATCCTGGAAGCGCTGCGCCTGGTCTTCCGCGTCGTTCAACTCGCTAAAGCCGTTACCGATTTCACGGCCGCCGATGAAGAACTCAAAGCGATCGGTAATTTCCGGGTTCTCGTCATTACGACGCGCCAGCGGAGAGACTTCAGCCGGGTATTCGGTGATGAAGGTCGGCTGAATCAGGTGCGCTTCGGCCACTTCTTCGAAGATCTCGGTCACGATACGGCCCAGACCCCAGCTCTTCTCAACCTTGATACCGATGCTTTCGGCGATCGCTTTCGCAGAATCGAAGTTATCCAGATCGGCCATGTTGGTTTCCGGACGATATTTTTTGATCGCTTCGCGCATGGTCAGTTTTTCGAACGGCTTGCCGAAGTCGAAGACTTCTTCACCGTAAGGGACCTGCGTGGTGCCCAGAATATCCTGCGCCAGGGTACGGAACAGGGATTCGGTCAGCTCGATCAGATCTTTGTAATCCGCGTACGCCATATAGAGTTCCATCATGGTGAACTCTGGGTTATGACGAACGGAGATACCTTCGTTACGGAAGTTACGGTTGATCTCGAACACGCGATCGAAACCACCAACCACCAGACGCTTCAGGTACAGTTCCGGCGCGATACGCAGGTACATGTCCAGGTCCAGGGCGTTGTGATGGGTGATGAATGGACGCGCAGACGCGCCGCCAGGGATCACCTGCATCATCGGGGTTTCTACTTCCATAAAGTCGCGGTTAACCATGAACTGGCGAATACCGGCCATGATCTGGGAGCGAATTTTGAAGGTCTTGCGGGATTCATCATTAGAGATGAGATCCAGGTAGCGCTGACGATAGCGCGCTTCCTGATCCTGCAGGCCGTGGAATTTGTCCGGCAGCGGGCGCAGGGCTTTGGTCAGCAGACGCAGCTCAGTGCAGTGGATAGACAGTTCACCGGTTTTGGTTTTGAACAGCTTACCTTTCGCACCCAGGATATCGCCCAGGTCCCACTTCTTGAACTGCTCGTTGTAGATGCCTTCCGGCAGATCGTCACGGGAAACGTACAGCTGAATACGGCCGCCAACGTCCTGCAGAGTGACGAAGGAGGCTTTACCCATAATACGACGGGTCATCATGCGGCCAGCAACGGCCACTTCAACGTTCAGCGCTTCCAGCTCTTCGTTCTCTTTAGCGTCGAAGTCTGCGTGCAGTTGGTCTGAGGTGTGGTCACGACGAAAATCGTTCGGGAACGGCACGCCCTGCTCGCGCAGCGCTGCCAGCTTCTCGCGGCGGGTTTTCAGTTCGTTGTTAAGATCGACTACCGCGTCAGCGCCCTGTGCTTGTTGTTCAGACATGTTGGTTCCTCATAACCCTGCTTTCAAACTTGCTTCGATAAATTGGTCCAGGCTGCCGTCCAGCACCGCCTGCGTGTTGCGGGTTTCAACCCCGGTACGCAGGTCTTTGATGCGGGAGTCATCAAGGACGTAAGAACGGATCTGGCTGCCCCAACCGATGTCAGACTTGTTATCTTCCATCGCCTGTTTCTCAGCATTTTTCTTCTGCATCTCCAGCTCATAAAGCTTCGCTTTCATCTGCTTCATGGCCTGGTCTTTGTTCTTATGCTGGGAACGGTCGTTCTGGCATTGCGTTACCAGCCCGGTTGGAATGTGGGTAATACGCACCGCAGATTCCGTACGGTTAACGTGCTGACCACCCGCGCCGGATGCGCGGTAAACGTCGATACGCAGGTCCGCCGGGTTAATTTCGATATCAATATCTTCATCAACTTCCGGATAGACAAACGCGGAGCTGAAGGAAGTATGACGACGACCGCCTGAGTCGAACGGGCTCTTACGCACCAGGCGGTGAACGCCGGTTTCGGTACGCAGCCAGCCGTAGGCGTAGTCACCGATGATCTTGATGGTGACGGATTTCAGACCCGCAACTTCACCTTCAGACTCTTCGATAATTTCGGTTTTGAAGCCGCGCGCTTCAGCCCAACGCAGGTACATACGCGTCAGCATGCTGGCCCAGTCCTGCGCTTCGGTACCGCCAGAACCAGCCTGAATATCGAGATAGCAGTCAGCGCTGTCGTATTCGCCGGAGAACATACGACGGAATTCAAGCTGCGCCAGCTTCTCTTCCAGCACGTCGAGTTCTGCCACGGCTTCGTTAAAGGTTTCTTCGTCGTCGGCTTCGACGGCTAGCTCCAGCAAACCGGAAACATCTTCCAGCCCCTGAGCCATTTGATCCAGCGTATCTACGATAGCTTCGAGAGAGGAACGCTCTTTACCCAGCGCCTGTGCGCGTTCAGGTTCGTTCCAGACGTCCGGCTGTTCCAGCTCGGCGTTTACTTCTTCAAGACGCTCTTTCTTGGCATCGTAGTCAAAGATACCCCCTAAGAACGTCAGAGCGCTCCGTGAGGTCCTGAATACGGTTTTTTACCGGATTAATTTCAAACATGGTCTGTTTTCTTTTATGGACTTGTCAAAATGCGGTGATAAGAGCGGGATTGTACCGAATCCACGCCCTTTTTTATAGAGATTACTGCCGCTAAATTGGCCAGATATTGTCGATGATGATCTGAAGGGTGCGGTTACCGCGAAACTCGTTGATATCCAGTTTGTACGCCAGCTCGACCTCGCGCACGCCGTTGTCCGGCCATACCGCCGTGTCAACGTTGAAGGCAATGCCGTCCAGCAGCGGTCCACCGCCCACGGGCTCAACCATCACTTTCAGATGACGTTCGCCGACGATACGCTGCTGCAGCAGGCGGAAGCGGCCGTCGAACAACGGTTCTGGGAACATCTGCCCCCACGGACCGGCATCGCGCAGCATTTGCGCCACGTCCATCGTCATCTCAAGCGGTGAGAGCTCGCCGTCGGACACCACTTCTCCCTGCAACAGGGCCGGATCAATCCAGTCGGTCACTAGCTCACCAAACAGACGCTGAAACTCGTCGAATTTCGCCTCTTCCAGCGACAGGCCCGCCGCCATTGCATGGCCGCCGAACTTGATCATCAGACCCGGATACAGCGTATCGAGCCGCTCCAGCGCATCGCGCATGTGCAGCCCCTGAATCGAACGGCCAGAGCCTTTCAGCGTGCCGTCGCCTGCAGGGGCGAACGCAATCACCGGCCGGTGGAAGCGCTCTTTAATCCGCGAAGCCAGTATGCCGACCACGCCCTGGTGCCACTCAGGATGGTACATCGCCAGGCCACCCGGCAGCGTATCGCCGCTGCGCTCAAGCTTTTCGCACAGGGTCAGCGCTTCGGCCTGCATCCCCTGCTCAATCTCTTTACGTGTCTGGTTCAGAGCGTCCAGCTCGTTGGCCAGCACGCGTGCTTCACCAATGTTATCGCACAGCAGCAGCGCGACCCCAACGGACATATCGTCCAGCCTTCCGGCAGCGTTGAGACGCGGCCCGAGGGCAAAGCCGAGATCGCTTGCCGCCAGCTTGAGCGGATCGCGGTTGGCAATCTCCAGCAGCGCCTTGATCCCCGGACGGCACTTGCCCGCCCGAATGCGGCTTAAGCCCTGCCAGGTCAGGATACGGTTATTGGTATCGAGCGGGACCACGTCCGCTACGGTACCCAGCGCCACCAGGTCGAGATATTCGGCCAGGTTCGGCACGGCAATACCGCGAGAGTCGAACCAGCCCTTATCGCGTAACAGGGTACGCAACGCCAGCATCAGATAAAACGCCACGCCCACGCCCGCCAGTGATTTCGAGGGGAAATCGCAGTCGCGCAGGTTCGGGTTAATGATGGCTTCCGCATCCGGCAGCGTTTCGCCCGGCAGGTGGTGATCGGTGACCAGTACCGGGATCCCCAGCGCGTGAGCATGATCGACACCCGCATGGGATGAAATGCCGTTATCCACGGTCATGATCATCTGCGCACCGCGGGCGTGGGCCTGGTCGACCACCTCCGGGCTGAGGCCGTAGCCGTCTTCAAAACGGTTCGGCACCAGATAAGTGACGTTATCGCAGCCCAGCGCGCGCAGGCTAAGTACGCTCAGCGCGGTGCTGGTTGCGCCGTCGGCATCAAAATCCCCTACCACCACAATGCGCGTACCTTCACGCAGCGCGGTGTAGAGCATGTCGGTAGCTTTTTCGATACCGTTCAGCTGCTGCCAGGGAAGCATCCCTTTTACGCTGCGTTCAAGATCTTCAGCGGAACGCACGCCTCGGCTGGCGTAGAGCCGCTTCAGCAGCGCAGGGAGATCGTCCGGCAAATCAACCTGTTCAACCGCCTCGCGGCGGCGCAATTTTATGGGGGCTTTCACGCGGATTATTTACCACCAAACTGTTTCTGGTGCGCGTCGAGGAACTCTTTCATCTCTTTTGGTCCCTGATAGCCCGGAACAACATAGCCGTTGCTCAGGACAATCGCTGGCGTACCGTTCACGCCAAACTGCACGCCCAGCGCGTAGTGGTTTGCAATGTCAATGTCGCAGGAAGCGGGTTTAACCCCTTTACCGTTCATCGCGTCGTCAAACGCTTTGTTGCGGTCTTTTGCACACCAGATAGCCTTCATGTCCTGCTCCGGCTGGCTCTGCACGCCCGCGCGTGGGAAGGCCAGGTAACGCACGGTAATGCCCAGCGCGTTGTAGTCTTTCATCTCTTCATGCAGCTTGTGGCAGTAGCCGCAGGTGATGTCGGTGAAGACGGTAATGACATGTTTTTCCTGCGCGGCTTTATAGACGATCATCTCTTTTTCGAGCGCGTTCAGGTTTTTCATCAACAGCTGGTTGGTGACGTTGACCGGCTGCGCGCCGCTCACGTCGTACATTGGCCCCTGAATAATGTGCTTGCCGTCTTCGGTAACGTACAGCACGCCGCTGTTGGTCAGTACCGTTTTCATGCCGGCAACTGGCGCAGGCTGAATATCGCTACCGGTAACACCAAGCTTGGTCAGCGACTGTTTGATGGCGGCGTCGTCAGCATGGGCGAAACCGGTAAATGAGGCTGCCAGCAGGGTGAACAGCGCGAAAGACTTTTTCATAGTTGATCCTGTTACAATTCGTCGGCACTCACGCACGAGGGTGGTGCTGTTGGTGTAGCTGCCGCAGGCGTTCCGTCGCGACATGGGTGTAAATTTGCGTCGTAGAAAGATCGCTGTGTCCCAGCAGCATCTGCACCACGCGTAAATCAGCGCCGTGGTTTAACAGATGCGTCGCGAAGGCATGACGCAATACGTGCGGCGACAGCTTTTCACTGTCGATACCGGCCAGCGTGGCGTAATGCTTAATGCGATGCCAGAACGTTTGCCGGGTCATCTGCTGCGCGCGCTGGCTCGGAAACAGAACGTCGATAGACACCCCGTTGAGCAACCACGGGCGACCATGCTCCAGATACGTTTCCAGCCAGTAAACCGCCTCTTCACCCAGCGGTACCAGTCTTTCCTTGTTTCCTTTGCCGATGACGCGCACCACGCCCTGACGCAGGCTGATGTCGCTCATCGTCAGGCCCACCAGTTCCGAAACGCGCAAGCCGGTAGCATACAATAGCTCAAGCATGGCTTTATCGCGTAACTCCAGCGGCAGGTCAACAGCCGGTGACTGTAATAATCTCTCAACTTGTGCTTCGCTGAGATCTTTCGGCAGCCGCTGCGGGAGTTTGGGGGACGCCAGCAGCGCGCTGGGATCGTCTTCGCGAATTTTCTCACGGTAAAGGTGCTGGAACAGGCGACGCATTGCGCTGAGCAAACGTGCGGAGCTGGTGGCTTTGTAGCCTCCCGCGATACGTTCCCCAAGCAGCGCCTGCAGATCGTCGCTTTGCGCGCTCGCAAGGGACAACCCTCTGTGCGCAAGCCACTCCACCAGCATGGTGAGATCGCGACGGTAGGCGCTGAGCGTATTCTCAGCCAGATTTTTCTCCAGCCACAGTGCATCGAGAAACTGTTCGATCAGTGCGAGATCCTTTTCCACATCGGCCCCTTTGATTCTGCAGTCAGGCCATTATGCCTGATTGCGACCTGTTTCTGGTACACTACGCGCAAAGTCAAAGCAAGAATTGAGATAGATACGCGATGAATATTGGTCTGTTTTATGGTTCCAGCACCTGCTACACCGAAATGGCGGCAGAGAAAATTCGCGACATCATTGGCCCGGAACTGGTGACGTTGCATAACCTGAAAGATGACGCGCTCACGCTGATGGAGCAGTACGACGTGTTGATCCTCGGCATCCCGACATGGGATTTCGGCGAGATACAGGAAGACTGGGAAGCAATCTGGGACCAGCTTGATACGCTCAACCTCGACGGCAAAATCGTTGCCATGTACGGCATGGGGGATCAGCTGGGTTACGGGGAATGGTTCCTGGACGCTCTCGGCATGCTGCACGACAAACTGGCGACCAAAGGGGTGTCGTTCATCGGCTACTGGCCAACCGAAGGCTACGAGTTCACCAGTAAAAAACCGATTATTGCCGACGGCGAGCTGTTTGTTGGGCTCGCGCTGGATGAAACCAACCAGTACGATCTCAGCGATGAGCGCCTGCAAACCTGGTGCGAGCAGATTCTCGGCGAAATGGCAGAAAAGTTTAGCTAACGCGTATTACCCCTGCGTCGTCTGTTGCAATAACATCCGGCGCAGGTCTCGCCACTCGGCAGCATCCATACTGTCAGCCGCCAGCCACAGATGCTGGCAACGCCCGCCGTCAACCTTACGTAACCGCAACATCATGCCGGAGTTAAGCATCCAGGGCATACCGACAATATCCCACTCTTTTCCCTGCCAGCGCAGGCGGGAATCCATCAGTAATTTGATCTCTCCCTGACGGGCATTGATGCGGCGCTGGCTGCGTACGCTGTCGAAAACGACGAACGAAAGTAACAGCAGCCACAGAGGCGTATAGCTCAGCGGCCACGGCATCAGTAGCACTAAGGCCGCAACCAGGCCGTGGAGCAATAAGGACATCCACTGCGAGCGCCACGAGACGCGAAGATCAGATTGCCACAGGACCACGTTCCCGATTCCGTGTTTGAATTAATTGCACCATCCGTTGCAACTCGGTGTCGGCGGGTTTGCCGTGGTTCATCAGCCAGTTGAATAAATCCGGATCGTCAGACTCAAGCAGGCGAACAAACAGACGCTTATCCTCATCGCTTAAGCTGTCATACTCATATTCGAAGAAAGGCATAATGGAAATATCAAGTTCACGCATGCCGCGACGGCACGCCCAGTGAATACGGGCCTTGTTGTTAATATCCATGTTCAGTTTCCTGCATTACGTTTGGCACAGTCGGCACCCCGTTCCGTGTTCTTAATTTCTCTACGGGGACACCAGCTAGTGTAACGTGTTTTTGACCGTTTCTTTACTGGAATATTGCGATCGACGAGCTGGCTTCCAGAATAATCCCTACAAAGACAGCGGATTACACTATTTTGCGTAGCGCTACGCATAACCGGTTTATGGCACAAATGGCCTGTTGAAAGCGCTTGCATTGCCTGCAGGCTCTTTTACCATTAGGTATTATCAAAGCGTTAAGCAATTCAGGATATCGTTATGGCATTTACACCATTTTCTCCTCGCCAGCCCGCCGCCTCTGCGCGTCTGCCGCTGACGCTTATTTCTCTTGATGACTGGGCACTGGCAACGCTCGCCGGTGCCGACGCCGAAAAATACCTGCAGGGCCAGGTGACCGCTGACGTCAGTCAGATGACCGAACACCAGCATCTGCTGGCCGCGCATTGCGACCCTAAAGGCAAAATGTGGAGCAACCTGCGCCTGTTCCGCCGTCAGGATGGCTTTGCCTTTATTGAGCGCCGCAGCCTGCGAGACGCCCAGCTCAAAGAGCTGAAAAAGTACGCCGTTTTTTCCAAAGTCACCATCGCCGCGGACGACGAACATGTCCTGCTCGGCGTGGCGGGCTTCCAGGCGCGTGCAGCATTGAAAAATCTCTTTAGCGAACTGCCGGATGCAGAAAAGCAGGTGGTCAGCGAAGGCGCGACCTCCATCCTGTGGTTTGAACACCCGGCGGAGCGTTTCCTGTTAGTCACGGATACCGCCACTGCCGAACGCGTGACCGAGGCGCTGCGCGGCGAAGCGCAGCTGAACAACAGTCAGCAGTGGCTGGCGCTGAACATCGAAGCGGGTTTGCCGGTCATTGACGCCGCAAACAGCGCGCAGTTTATTCCGCAGGCAACCAACCTGCAGGCGCTGGGCGGCATCAGCTTTAAAAAAGGCTGTTACACCGGCCAGGAGATGGTCGCGCGGGCAAAATTCCGCGGGGCTAACAAGCGCGCGCTGTGGACGCTCGCGGGCCACGCCAGCCGCGTACCGGAAGCAGGTGAAGATTTAGAGCTGAAGATGGGTGAAAACTGGCGCCGTACCGGCACCGTTTTGGCCGCCGTACAGCTGGATGATGGACGTCTTCTGGTGCAGGCCGTCATGAATAACGACATGGAAGCCGACAGCGTGTTCCGCGTGCGCGACGACGCGAATACGCTGAGTATCGAGCCGCTGCCGTATTCACTGGAAGAGTAAGCCTTTGGTGTCCTCCCTCTCCCAGTGGGAGAGGGTTGGGGTGAGGGCAACAGGCCGCAAGGTGTAAAAACTAAACTTGCCCCACATACAAATAAATCGCCAGAAAGTGGCACACGCTGCCCCCCAGCACAAAGCCGTGCCAGATGGCATGGTTGTATGGAATACGCTTGCAGACGTAGAAAATTACGCCAAGCGAATAGACCACGCCGCCTAAGGCCAGAAGCGTCACGCCCCCTACCGCCAGTTTAATCGCCAGCTGATACACCACGATCAGCGACAGCCAGCCCATCGTCAGATAGGTGACCAGCGACAGCACCTTAAAGCGGTGTGCAATAGTTAACTTGAACAGGATCCCCAGCAGCGCCAGGCTCCAGATCACAATCATCAGGCCACGCGAGAGCGGTGAATTGAGCCCCACCAGCAGAAACGGCGTGTAGGTGCCTGCAATAAGAAGATAGATCGCGCAGTGGTCAAATTTCTTGAGCCACATCTTGGCCCGCTGATGCGGAACCGCGTGATACAGCGTAGACGCCAGGAACAGCAGGATCATACTCCCGCCATACAGGCTGTAGCTGGTAATGGCCATCGCGCTGGCATTGGCGTCAACCGCCTGCACCAGCAATAACACTAAACCGACAATCCCAAACACCAGGCCAATGCCGTGGCTGATGCTGTTGGCTATTTCCTCAGCCAGCGAATATCCCTGTGCGATTAATGGTCTGCTCACCATACGAAACTCCGGGAAAACAAAAGATGATTATTCATCGCAAGACTATGCTAACTGAGAATGATTCCAGTGAACACCTGTTAGCTAAAATAAAGTTAAACATAACGTTTCTAAATTACAATCAGATAGTTACACTTTAATTTCAGCGAACGCGCGTTTCGAATTAAATTATAGACGTTTAAAATCAATCACATAAAACTGGTTCTGGTTGGGGTAGATCTCTGCAATCACGCTTTTCAGTGTATCCAGGGACATGTTCTCCTGTTCTGCGTGTTTTTGCGTCAATGTCGCGAGCGTAACGGCTGACGTTCCTGTTACTTCAATGGTGCAAAAGTAACCATCATCCTCATAACGCCCCACCCGCAGGATATCGCCGGTTTTGAAATGGGATTCACTTTTATCCCGGATAGTGATGGTCTTGCGTCCCGCCAGAATGTCGTCCTGAAAGCGCTGAAAAAAAGTGATGTCGTTTGACTGCATGTTATTATTCCCTGAAGAAAAGTCTGATGAGTGAGTTTAGCCACTGTGAGCATGTTCTCCCACTCCGCCATTGCCAGTCTCAATAACCTGGAGATGATGGTTTACAACTATGTCATTAAAAACCGTGACAAAGTGATGTATATGACCATCCGCGAGCTGGCGGATGCGGCGGGCGTCTCAACCACCACTATCCTGCGCTTTTGCCGCAAACTCAACTGCGAAGGCTACTCGGAGTTTCGCGTGCGCTTTAAGCTCTATTTAGAGCAGAATGAGCCCCAGCAGGCTAATTTCGGTGCCAGTGAAATTATCAGCTTCTTTAAAAGCGTTAACAATGAAGAGTTCGATACATTATTAGATGAGGCTGTGGAGATTATATTGTCTTCCGAGCGAATTATATTCGTCGGCGCGGGAACATCTGGCTCGCTGGCAAAATATGGCGCACGCTTCTTTTCTAATATTGGCAAATTCAGTAACCATATTGACGACCCTTATTTCCCGGTCACCAACGATATGGCAAAAAATGCGCTGGCGATTGTGCTCTCGGTTTCGGGCGAGACCGAGGAGATCCTGCGCTTCGCCAGCCAGTTCAGCCTGCATCACTGCAAGGTGCTCTCCATTACCAGCCACGAGCACTCGCGTCTGGCAAAACTGGCGGATTTTAATCTCTCCTGGCATGTGCCCCAGACGCGTATTGGGGGCGTCTACGATATTACCACGCAAATTCCCGTCATCTATATTCTGGAATCTCTCGGGCGTAAACTGGCGAAGAAACTCACAGAATAAAACACCCTGTTTTTTAGATGTAACAAATCACATTATGCCCAATTTGTTATATCGTGACATTTAATTTCGCTTTGCTAGACTCGATGCCAATAAGCCATTTATTGAGAATAGCAGCGATGAAAAAATTAACCTTACCAAAAGATTTTTTATGGGGTGGCGCCGTTGCCGCTCACCAGGTTGAAGGCGGCTGGAACAAAGGCGGTAAAGGGCCCAGCATTTGCGACGTATTGACCGGCGGCGCCCACGGCGTGCCGCGTGAAATCACGCAGGACGTGGTGCCGGGTAAATATTACCCGAACCATGAAGCCATCGACTTCCACGGCCACTATAAAGAAGACATCAAGCTATTTGCCGAGATGGGCTTCAAGTGTTTCCGCACCTCTATTGCCTGGACGCGCATCTTCCCGAAAGGTGACGAAACGCAGCCAAATGAAGAAGGGCTGAAGTTCTACGACGACATGTTCGATGAGCTGCTGAAATACAACATCGAACCGGTGATCACCCTCTCCCACTTCGAAATGCCGCTGCACCTGGTTCAGGAGTACGGCAGCTGGACCAACCGTAAAGTGGTCGATTTCTTTGTGCGCTTCGCGGAAGTGGTTTTTGAGCGCTACAAAAACAAGGTCAAATACTGGATGACCTTCAACGAAATCAACAACCAGCGTAACTGGCGTGCGCCGCTGTTCGGCTACTGCTGCTCCGGCGTGGTCTATACCGAACACGAAAACCCGGAAGAGACCATGTATCAGGTGCTGCACCACCAGTTTGTGGCCAGCGCCCTGGCGGTGAAAGCCGCGCGCCGCATCAACCCGGAGATGAAAGTCGGCTGCATGCTGGCCATGGTGGCGCTCTATCCATTCTCCTGCAAGCCGGAAGACGTGATGTTCGCCCAGGAATCGATGCGCGAGCGCTATGTCTTTACCGACGTCCAGCTGCGGGGTTACTACCCGTCTTACGTCCTGAATGAGTGGGAGCGCCGCGGGTTCGCCATCAAAATGGAGGCGAACGACGAGCAGATCCTGCGCGAAGGCACCTGCGATTACCTGGGTTTTAGCTACTACATGACCAACGCGGTGAAAGCGGAAGGCGGCACCGGGGATGCGATTTCCGGTTTCGAGGGCAGCGTGCCGAACCCGCACGTGAAGGCGTCCGACTGGGGCTGGCAGATAGATCCGGTTGGCCTGCGCTATTCTCTTTGCGAACTGTATGAGCGTTACCAGAAGCCGCTGTTTATCGTTGAAAACGGTTTCGGCGCTTACGATAAAGTCGAAGAGGACGGCAGCATCAACGATGACTATCGTATCGACTATCTGCGTGCCCACGTGGAAGAGATGATCAAAGCCGTGACGCACGATGGCGTGGATCTGATGGGCTATACGCCATGGGGATGTATCGACTGCGTGTCATTTACCACCGGCCAGTACAGCAAGCGCTACGGCTTTATCTACGTGAATAAACACGACGACGGTACGGGCGACATGTCGCGTTCACGCAAGAAAAGCTTCGAGTGGTATAAGGGCGTGATTGCCAGCAACGGCGAGGCGCTGTAATTTTTGCCCGGTGGCGCTGCGCTTACCGGGCCTACGATTGATCCCCTCTCCCTTTGGGAGAGGGTTAGGGTTAGGGGCTTATTTCCCGCCCGCCAACTCTAAAAAACTCCCCGTCACGTACGACGCCTTCTCGCTCAGCAGCCAGGCAATCGCCTGGGCCACCTCTTCCGGCTGGCCGCCGCGCTGCATCGGCAGCAGCGATTTCACGCGATCCACGCGTCCCGGCTCCCCGCCTGAGGCGTGGATGTCGGTATAAATCAGTCCCGGTCGCACGCAGTTTACGCGAATGCCCTGCGCCGCCACCTCCAGCGCTAAACCGGTTGTCAGCGAATCCACCGCTCCCTTAGAGGCAGCATAATCCACATATTCACCCGGCGCGCCCAGGCGGGATGCCGCTGACGAGACATTCACTACCGCCCCGCCCTTGCCGCCATGTTTGAAGGACATGCGTTTTACCGCTTCCCGGCAGCAGAGGAAGTAGCCCGTGACGTTGGTCGCCAGGACGCGGTTAATGCGCTCTGCAGACAAATTCTCAATAGTCGACTGCTCAAATAGAATCCCCGCATTATTGACCAGCGCGGTAAGCGGCTCGCCTTCACGATCGATACTGTCAAACATCGCCAGCACCTGGGCTTCATCGCTAATGTCCGCGCGAACGGCGAAGGCTTTGCCTCCCGCATCGACAATCTGTTTGATAACGTCCGTCGCGGCCTTAATGTTGTGATGATAGTTCACCGCCACGGTATAGCCTTCGCGTGCCAGCTGCAGCGCGGTGGCTTTCCCAATGCCCCGGCTGGCGCCGGTCACAAGTGCAATGCCCATTTTTTCTCCCAATAAAAAAGCCGGGTGGCGGCTTCGCCTTACCCGGCCTACGTTACTACATCAGCAATATTACTGGTATTCGCTCATCGGCACGCAGGAGCAGAACAGGTTACGGTCGCCGTACACGTCATCAAGACGCTTCACGGTCGGCCAGTATTTGTTTGCCACGCCTGCCGGGAAGACCGCCAGCTCGCGGGAATAGCCGTGGTTCCACTCTGCCACCATTTCGTGCTGGGTGTGCGGGGCGTTAACCAGCGGGTTATCTTCCAGCGTCCACTCGCCGTCCTGCACGCGGTCGATCTCCATGCGGATGGCCAGCATCGCGTCAATAAAGCGGTCCAGTTCGGCTTTGCTCTCGGACTCCGTTGGCTCCACCATCAGCGTACCCGCTACCGGGAACGACATGGTTGGCGCGTGGAAGCCGTAGTCGATCAGGCGTTTGGCGATATCCAGCTCGCTAATGCCGGTCTGCTCTTTCAGCGGACGAATATCCAGAATGCACTCGTGCGCCACGCGGCCATCGCGGCCGGTGTAGAGCACCGGGAAGGCAGACTTCAGGCGAGTCGCAATGTAGTTGGCATTCAGGATCGCCACCTGGCTCGCCTGCTTCAGCCCTTCTGCGCCCATCATGCGGATGTACATCCAGCTGATTGGCAGGATAGAGGCGCTGCCGAACGGTGCCGCAGAGACCGCGCCCTGACGGGTCAGCATGCCTTCGATCTGCACAACGCTGTGGCCTGGGACAAACGGCGCCAGGTGCGCTTTCACGCCGATAGGACCCATGCCCGGGCCGCCACCGCCGTGCGGGATGCAGAAGGTTTTGTGCAGGTTCAGGTGCGACACGTCCGCACCGATAAAGCCCGGAGAGGTAATGCCCACCTGCGCGTTCATGTTCGCGCCGTCGAGGTATACCTGACCGCCGAACTGATGCACCACTTCGCACACTTCGCGGATGGTCTCTTCGTACACGCCGTGGGTGGACGGATAGGTCACCATGATGCAGGAAAGCTTGTCGCCCGCCTGCTCGGCTTTCGCGCGCAGGTCGGCCAAATCGATGTTGCCGTTCTTATCGCACGCTACAACCACCACTTCCATGCCCGCCATCTGGGCAGAGGCCGGGTTGGTACCGTGCGCGGAGCTTGGGATCAGGCAGATATCGCGATGCCCTTCGTTGCGGCTTTCGTGATAGTGACGAATTGCCAGCAGGCCCGCGTATTCCCCCTGCGCGCCGGAGTTCGGCTGCATGCAGAGCGCGTCATAGCCGGTCAGCTTCACCAGCCAGTCGGAAAGCTGGTTGATCATCATATGATAACCTTCCGCCTGCTCTGGCGGGCAGAACGGGTGAAGCTCGGAGAATTCAGGCCAGGTGATAGGGATCATCTCTGCCGCGGCGTTCAGCTTCATGGTGCAGGAACCCAGCGGGATCATCGCCTGATTCAGCGCCAGATCTTTGCGTTCCAGAGAGTGCATGTAACGCATCATCTCGGTTTCGCTGTGATAGCGATTAAAGACCGGGTGCGTCAGGATGGCATCGTTACGCAGCATGCTTTCCTGAATGGAGCGGCTGTCGAGCGCGACCTCTTTGTCGAGCGCGTCAATGTCCAGGCCGTGCGCGTCACCCAGCAGCACGCTGAACAGGTTCAGGATATCGTCGCGGGTGGTGCTTTCATCCAGCGTAATGCCGACGGCGTTGTGGATGTCGCTGCGCAGGTTGATCTCTGCTGCATCCGCACGAGCCAGCACGGCCGCTTTGTCTGCCACTTCCACACACAGCGTGTCAAAGTAGTGGGCATGGCGCAGCTTAAAGCCTTTCTGCTGCAGGCCGCAGGCCAGAATATCGGCCAGGCGGTGAATGCGGCTGGCAATACGCTTCAGGCCAGCCGGGCCGTGGAACACGGCGTACAGGCTGGCGATGTTTGCCAGCAGCACCTGCGAGGTACAGATATTGGAGTTCGCTTTCTCGCGGCGAATGTGTTGCTCGCGAGTCTGCATCGCCATGCGCAGCGCGGTGTTACCGGCGGCATCTTTCGATACGCCGATGATGCGGCCAGGCATGGAGCGTTTGAATTCATCTTTCGCGCCGAAGAACGCCGCGTGCGGGCCGCCGTAGCCCATCGGTACGCCGAAGCGCTGCGCAGAGCCGAATACGATATCCGCGCCCTGTTTGCCCGGCGCCGTCAGCAGCACCAGCGCCATAAAATCGGCAGCAACGCTGACGACCACTTTGCGGGCCTTCAGCTCGGCGATCAGCGCGCTGTAATCATGTACTTCACCGGTAGTGCCCACCTGCTGCAGCAGCACGCCGAAGACGTCCTGGTGATCCAGCACCTTGTCAGCGTCGTCGACAATCACGTCAAAGCCGAAGGTTTCCGCACGGGTGCGCACCACGTCCAGCGTCTGCGGATGTACGTCCGCCGCCACGAAGAAGCGGTTGGCATTTTTAAGCTTGCTGACTCGTTTTGCCATCGCCATTGCTTCGGCGGCGGCGGTCGCTTCATCCAGCAGAGACGCGGAGGCGATATCCATACCGGTCAGATCCAGCGTTACCTGCTGGAAGTTCAGCAGCGCTTCCAGGCGGCCCTGGGAGACTTCTGGCTGATACGGGGTATAGGCGGTGTACCAGCCCGGGTTTTCCAGCATGTTGCGCAGGATGACCGGCGGCAACTGCACGTTGGTGTAGCCCATGCCAATGTAAGACTTATAGCGCTTGTTCAGGCCGGCGATCGCCTTCAGCTCCGCCAGCGCGGCGAATTCCGTGGTGGCTTCACCCACCTGAGGCGGCGTGGCAAGCTGGATGTCTTTTGGCACAATCTGGCCGATCAGTGCGTTTAATGAATCCGCGCCAACCGTCTTCAGCATCTCCTGCTGTTGCTGAGCATCCGGCCCAATGTGACGTTCAATGAAGGCGCCACGGTTTTCAAGCTGGCTTAAAGTCTGTGTCATGAGCGATGGTTCCTGAAACGTGCAGTGAATTTAAGTTCCCTCTCCCTTTGGGAGAGGGTTAGGGTGAGGGGAAGATGGGCACCCTCACCCCTGCCCTCTCCCAAAGGGAGAGGGGGATTAACAATTACTCGTCTTCTAACAGGGCTTCGTACGCGGTCGCATCCAGCAGCGCGGCAACCTGCGATTCGTCGCTGGCTTTGATCTTGAAGATCCAGCCGCCTTCATAAGGCTCGCTGTTGACCAGCTCCGGGGAGTCGCTCAGTGCGTCGTTGACGGCGACAATTTCACCGCTTACCGGTGCGTAGATGTCGGATGCCGCTTTTACGGACTCCGCCACGGCGCAGTCGTCGCCCGCGCTGACGGTTGCGCCCACTTCAGGCAGGTCAACAAACACCATGTCGCCCAGCAGCTCCTGCGCGTGCTCGGTGATCCCTACGGTGTAAGTGCCGTCCGCCTCTTTGCGCAGCCACTCGTGTTCTTTACTGTATTTCAGTTCTGCTGGCACATTGCTCATTGAAGTTCTCCTGATAAAAATGATTAGGCGACCGGCTTACCGGCGCGAACAAAAATCGGTTTGGTTACGTTAACCGGCATTTCACGGTTGCGGATTTGCACCACCGCCGTTTCGCCAATGCCTGCCGGCACGCGTGCCAGTGCAATACTGTAGCCCAGCGTCGGGGAGAAGGTACCGCTGGTGATCACGCCTTCGCGGTGATTGCCGTCGGCATCGGTAAAACGTACAGGCAGTTCACCGCGCAGCACGCCCTTCTCAGTCATCACCAGGCCCACCAGCTGTTCAGTGCCTTTTTCGCGCTGCATCTCCAACGCTTCACGGCCAATAAATTCACGGTCAGCCGGTTCCCACGCGATGGTCCAGCCCATGTTTGCGGCCAGCGGAGAGACTCCCTCATCCATCTCCTGGCCATAGAGGTTCATGCCCGCCTCCAGACGCAGCGTATCGCGCGCGCCCAGACCCGCAGGCTTCACGCCCGCTTCCACCAGCGCACGCCAGAAATCAGCAGCCTTCTCGTTTGGCATGGCAATTTCGTAGCCCGCTTCACCGGTGTAGCCGGTGGTGGCGATAAACAGATCGCCCGCCTGCACCCCGAAGAACGGCTTCATGCCTTCGGTTGCTTTGCGCTGCTCGTCGCTGAACAGAGATGCGGCTTTCGCCTGCGCGTTCGGTCCCTGCACGGCGATCAGCGACAGGTCATCACGGACGGTGATGTCGATGGCGTAAGGTTCGGCGTGT
The DNA here is from genome assembly GCF_001022965.1 of Enterobacter genomosp. O. Lineage (GTDB taxonomy): Bacteria > Pseudomonadota > Gammaproteobacteria > Enterobacterales > Enterobacteriaceae > Enterobacter > Enterobacter cloacae_L. Next base: position 760,611 of record NZ_LECZ01000026.1, on the reverse strand, counting down.
TGGGTGATCCAGGAGAGGTCTTTTTCGCGGGTGGCGGAGTTTACAACGAGGCGGAAGAAGTCTTCAGTGAAATAATAGACGATAAGGTCATCAATCACGCCGCCGGAGGCATTCAGCATGCCGGTATAGAGCGCTTTACCCGGCGTCTTCAGTTTGGCGACGTCGTTTGCCAGCAGATAACGCAAAAACTCCCGGGTGCGGCTGCCGCGCAGATCGACAATTGTCATGTGGGACACGTCGAACATACCGGCATCGGTGCGCACCGCGTGGTGCTCATCAATCTGCGAGCCGTAGTGCAGCGGCATCATCCAGCCGTGGAAGTCCACCATGCGGGCGCCGCATAACACGTGTTGTTCGTACAAAGGAGTCTGTTGAGCCATCTTGTCCTCGTTGAAAAAATTCACCGTGAAACCCGGTATCGGCCCCGTTATCAGGCACCGACGCAAACGTTCTCTTTTACCTGAACTTACCACCGAAACCGGCGGTTAACCATAAGGTAAAACGGGTCATCACATTAGCTTATGACCAAAAAACGCTAAAAAGCCTACAGAGTTATTCACTGGAAAAATGCGATTAAACCCGCACAAAATTAACATCACGCTAACAGGATTTAGCACATGGTGATATTTCATGCGGAAAAATGGGCCGAATTTCCGTGACGGGAAAAACACGACATTAGATTATCTAATGCGAAAAAAGCAGTGAAATTAGATTATTTCAAACGAGGGAATTTCCCCGGCGCAGAGGCCGGGAAAATAAAGTGTGACGGGGGTCTAAATTAGCGTAGCCAGTCCGGCAGGTCGTTAAGACCCATAGCCTGGCGAAGGAGCTGAGGCTTCACACCCGGAAGGGTATCGGCAAGCTTGAGGCCGATGTCGCGCAGCAGTTTTTTCGCCGGATTAGCACCGGCAAACAGCTCGCGGAAGCCCTGCATACCCGCCAGCATCATCGCCGCGCTGTGCTTGCGGCTGCGTTCGTAGCGACGCAGATAGAGATGCTGGCCGATATCCTTCCCTTCGCGATGCAGGCGACGCAGTTCTTCCACCAGCTCCGCCGCGTCCATAAAGCCAAGGTTAACGCCCTGCCCGGCCAGCGGATGAATGGTGTGAGCCGCATCTCCTACCAATGCCAGACGGTGCGCCGCAAACTGGCGCGCGTAGCGGCCGGTTAACGGGAATACCTGCCGCTCGCTTTCGAGCGTGCACAAGCCAAGGCGGTTATCAAACGCCACGCACAGCGCCTGATTAAAGGCGTCCGGCGTCGCCTCCTGCATCAGCCGGGCTTTTCCCGGCACCAGCGACCAGACAATCGAGCACAGGTGCGGATCGGCAAGCGGCAGGAACGCCAGAATGCCGTCGTTGTGGAAAATTTGCCGCGCCACGCCGCCGTGCGGCTCTTCGGTGCGGATTGTCGCGACCAGCGCGTGATGACGGTAATCCCAGTAAGTCAGCGGGATATCCGCCTTGTTGCGCAGCCAGGAGTTCGCGCCATCAGCCCCCACCACCAGACGCGCGGTCAGCATGTCGCCGCTTTGCAGGGTGATAAACGCCTCGTTTTCGCCCCACGCTACCTGCTGGATTTGCGCGGGTGCCATTAGGGTGACATCGCTACAGGACTGCGCTTTTTGCCACAGCGCATGATGGATAACGGCATTCTCGATAATGTGGCCAAGGTGGCTATAGCCCATGCTTTCATCATCAAAAGCAATATGACCAAAGCTGTCTTTATCCCACACTTCCATACCGTGATAGCAGCTGGCACGCTGCGCCACAATATCCGACCAGACGCCAAGGTGCGTCAGCAGCTTTTCGCTGGCTGCATTAATGGCCGAGACGCGCAGTTCCGGCGGTGCATCCTGGGCTACGGGCTGAGGCTGCTTTTGCTCCAGCACCGCCACGCGCAGGCCGCTGCCCTGCAAGCCACAGGCCAGCGCCAGTCCTACCATACCGCCGCCAACAATGGCGACATCAACATTTTGCACGGTGATAACTCCTTAACGCGCGACCCAACCAAGAGTCCGCTGCGCCAGCACGTCACGTGCCGGAATGAATAATTCCATCGCCATCAGCCCGAGGTTGCGGCCCGCAACCAGCGGCGCCCAGCGATTGGCAAACAGATGAACCAGGCCATCGGTGACGCCAATCGTCGCCTCTTTATCCGCCTGGCGGCGCTTCTGGTAATGGCTGAGCACCGGGTATGCGCCACAGTCTTTTTGCTCGCCCCACGCCTGAGAAAGCGTTTCCGCCAGACTCATCACGTCGCGTAACCCAAGGTTGAACCCCTGACCCGCGATAGGATGCAGCGTCTGCGCGGCATTACCGACAAGCGCCAGACGATGGGAGATGGACTGCGAGGATGTAGTCAGCGAAAGCGGGTATACCGTCCGCTTGCCGGCATGGGTAATGCGCCCCAGCCGCCAGCCAAAGGCTCTTTGCAGCTCGGTACAAAAACGGTCGTCTGACCAGGCCTTAACCTCTTCAGCCCTATCCTGCGGGTGGCACCAGACCAGCGAGCAGCGCCCGTCCGACATCGGCAGCATCGCCAGCGGGCCGTGCTGCGTAAAGCGCTCAAACGCCCGCCCGTTGTGTTCGGCTGCGGTAGAGACGTTCGCAATGACCGCCACCTGCCCGTAAGGCTGCTGACGCCACTCTACGCCACACTGGGCGCCGAGCGCCGAGCGCGAGCCGTCCGCGGCAACCAGAAGCTGGCCATCAAGCACGGTGCCGTTTTCCAGCGTCACGCTGACCGACGCTTCACTGCGGCTTACGCTTGCCACGCGCGCCGGACAATGCAGCGTGACGCCCGGCGCGTCCTGAAGCAGGCGGAACAGGCGTAATCCTACGTCGTGTAGCTCAACGACCTGGCCCAGGGCATCAATACGGTAATCCTGCGCGTCCAGCGTGACAAAGCCAGCATGGCCGCGATCGCTGACGTGAACGGTACCGATCGCAGTGGCTCGGTCGGCTATCGCCTGCCAGATACCAATGCGCGAAAGCTGCTGGCACGTCCCCTGCGCCAGCGCAATGGCGCGGGCATCAAAACCGGGATGGTTCGACGCCTCTGGCGCAACGGCTTCCACCAGGTGCACCGGCAGTTGGCCCTTCGTCAAATGCGAAATGGCCAGCGCCAGCGTGGCCCCGGTCATGCCGCCGCCCACGACGATCACGCTCATGCGCGCGCCGCTGCCATCAGCGCCTCGATATCGTCAGCGCTTTTTACGACGCTCGCGGTCAGGTTTTCGTTACCGGTTTCGGTAATGACAATGTCGTCTTCAATACGGATGCCAATCCCGCGGTACTCTTCAGGCACGTCGGCATCCGGAGCGATATACAAACCAGGCTCCACGGTTAACACCATGCCCGGCTCCAGCACGCGCGAGCGGTCGGTACCGTATGCCCCAACGTCATGCACGTCCAGCCCCAGCCAGTGGCTCAGGCCGTGCATAAAGTACGGTCGATGCGCATTTTCAGCAATCAGGGTCTCTACATCGCCTTTCAGGATACCGAGCCTGACCAGGCCGGTAATCATGATGCGCACCACTTCACCGGTCACTTCCTGCATGGAGGTACCCGGACGATACAACCTGAGCGCCGTTTCAAGCGATTCCAGGACGATGTCGTAAATCGCGCGCTGCGCCGGTGAGAATTTACCGTTCACCGGGAAGGTGCGGGTGATGTCCCCCGCGTAGCCCTGATACTCGCAGCCGGCATCAATGAGCACCAGATCGCCGTCGCGCAGCGCACTTTCGTTTTCGGTGTAGTGCAGAATGCAGCCGTTTTCCCCGCCGCCAACGATGGTGTTGTAAGAGGGATAGCGCGCGCCGTGGCGGTTAAATTCGTGGTGAATTTCGCCTTCAAGCTGGTATTCAAACATGCCGGGACGGCACTTCTCCATGGCGCGAGTGTGCGCCAGGGCGCTGATTTCGCCCGCACGGCGCATCACGTTCAGTTCTTCTTCAGACTTGAACAGGCGCATCTCATGCACCACCGGACGCCAGTCAGTGAGGGTTGCGGGCGCGGACAGGTTCTGCCGCGAGCCCTTGCGCAGCTTATCCAACGCGGTGAAAACAATCTCATCGGCGTACGCGTATTCGCCCTGCGCGTGATAGAGCACGTCGAGGCCGTTAAGCAGTTGATAGAGCTGCTGGTTGATTTCGCTAAACGCCAGCGCGCGGTCAACGCCCAGCTTCGCCGGTGCGGCCTCCTGGCCCAGGCGGCGGCCAAACCAGATTTCGGCCGTCAGATCGCGCACGCGGTTGAATATCACGCTGTGGTTGTGGGTGTCATTGCTCTTAATCAGCACCAGTACCGCTTCCGGCTCGTTAAAGCCGGTGAAGTACCAGAAATCGCTGCTCTGGCGATAGGGATATTCGCTGTCGGCGCTGCGCGTCACTTCGGGCGCAGCAAAAATCAGCGCCGCGCTGCCCGGCTGCATTTTCGCCAGCAGCGCCTGACGGCGGCGCGAATACTCTTGACTCGAGATAACCATGACACCCTCCTGTGCGTTATTTTTCTTAATGTAAGGTTGGCTTGCGGACTTCCGGCGCGGTCGGCTGCGAGCGCGTAAAGTTGTCGTGGCACAGAAGTGCCGCCACGCGCACGTACTCGATAATCTCCTCAAGAGACATTTCCAGCTCTTCCTGGTCTTCGTCTTCATCGTAGCCAAGCTGGGCAATGTTGCGCAGGTCGTCGATCGCTTCACCCGCTTCGCCGGTCACTTTATCCAGTTTAGGCTGCGTTACGCCCAGACCCAGCAGATAGTGGTTTACCCAACCCGCCAGCGCATCGGCGCGATCGAACACGCTGACGTCGTCGCCTTCAGGCAGATAAAGCTGAAAAAGGAAGCCATCGTCTTCCAGCGAATCGCTGATGGCGGCGTGCATTTTACGCAGCGCTTCCGCCAGCTCGTGACCAAACGCCAGCCCTTCATTCGTGAGGTCGTGGATCAGCGGCTGCCATGAGCTGTCGCTGTTTCCGCCACACAGCATGCCACTGATCAGACCGTGCATTTCGGCAGAGGTTAAACCGATTCCCTGCTGGTTCAGTAACTGGTTTAAATCCTTGTAACCAGGCATTTCGTTCTGTATAGACATGAGCATTCGTCATCAAAGGGGGAAGTTTCATGATATGCTACCACTTTGGACCCTGGTGATACCAGAAAAGGGCTTGTATCTTCACATCAGGGTAGCTATAGTGTCGCCCCTTCGCAGCCCCCGGGGCAGTAAGCGAAGGCAGCGCAGTCAATCAGCAGGAAGGTGGCATGTCTGCACAACCCGTCGATCTCCAGATTTTTGGCCGTTCACTGCGAGTGAATTGTCCGCCTGAACAAAGGGATGCTTTGAATCAGGCAGCGGACGATTTGAATCAGCGGTTGCAAGATCTAAAAGAACGCACTAGAGTCACAAATACTGAGCAGCTGGTTTTCATCGCCGCGTTGAACATCAGCTATGAACTGACTCAGGAAAAAGCGAAGACCCGCGACTACGCGGCAAGCATGGAGCAACGCATTAAAATGCTCCAGCAGACCATAGAACAGGCATTGCTTGATCAAGGTCGCACTCCCGAAAGACCGGGACCAAAGTTTGAATAACACTTCTCAGTTGACTATGGTAGAGTAACTGTGAAGACAAAATTTCTCTGAGATGTTCGCAAGCGGGCCAGTCCCCTGAGCCGATATTTCATACCACAAGAATGTGGCGCTCCATGGTTGGTGAGCATGCTCGGTCCGTCCGAGAAGCCTTAAAACTATGACGACACATTCACCTTGAACCAAGGGTTCAAGGGTTACAGCCTGCGGCGGCATCTCGGAGATTCCCTCTCTTTTCTTCTACCGACTACCATGACTCAACTTCCTGAAGCTTCTGCTTCACGCCAGGACATCCGTCAGTTAATTCGTCAACGCCGCCGCGCGTTAACCTCCGATCAGCAAGCGCATTTTGCCCAGCAGGCTGCCGCCCGTATGATGGCTTATCCCCCTGTCGTTATGGCGCATACTGTTGCCCTGTTTCTCTCGTTTGATGGCGAACTGGATACCCAACCGCTCATTGAGCAGCTCTGGCGCGCCGGGAAGAAGGTTTATCTGCCAGTGCTGCATCCGTTTAGCGAAGGCAACCTGCTGTTCCTGCACTATCACCCGCACAGCGAGCTGGTGGTGAACCGTCTGAAAATCACCGAACCGAAACTCGACGTGCGCGACGTGCTCCCGCTGGCAGAGCTGGATGTGCTGGTCACGCCGCTGGTGGCGTTTGATGAGCAGGGTCAGCGCCTGGGAATGGGCGGCGGTTTTTACGACAGAACACTGCAAAACTGGCAGCAGTACGGGCTACAGCCGGTGGGTTATGCGCATGATTGTCAGGGCGTGGAGGCATTGCCGGTGGAGAAATGGGATGTGCCGTTGCCGGCGGTGGTAACGCCATCAAAGTTGTGGGAGTGGTGAAACAGGCGTGCAGCCTGATACCCTCACCTCAGCCCTCTCCCACAGGGAGAGGGTGAAAACATAAAAAACGGTAACTATCGTTACCGTTTTGCATTTACCTCGCACAATTAGTACAGCAGACGCGCGCGAATCGTCCCCGGAATGGCCTTCATGCTCTGCAGCGCTTTCTCTGCAACGTCTTCATCCGCTTCGATATCAATAACCACGTAGCCCATCTGCGAGTTGGTTTGCAGATACTGCGCGGCAATGTTGACGCTCTGCTCGGCAAAGATCTGGTTGATGGCGGTCAGCACACCCGGACGGTTTTCGTGAATGTGCAGCAGACGACGGCCACCGTGCAGCGGCAAAGACACTTCCGGGAAGTTCACTGCAGAGAGCGTAGAGCCATTGTCGGAGTATTTGCTCAGTTTGCCCGCCACTTCCAGACCGATGTTCTCCTGCGCTTCCTGAGTTGAACCACCGATGTGCGGCGTCAGGATCACGTTATCGAACTCGCACAGCGGAGAGGTAAACGGATCGCTGTTGGTCGCTGGCTCCGTCGGGAAGACGTCAATCGCCGCGCCCGCCAGATGCTTGCGTTTTAGCGCATCACACAGTGCCGGAATGTCGACAACTGTACCGCGCGCGGCGTTGATCAGCAGCGAACCCGGCTTCATCAGCGCCAGCTCTTCCGCGCCCATCATGTTTTTGGTGGAGGCATTTTCCGGCACGTGCAGGCTGACCACATCGCTCATGTTCAGCAGGTCAGAAAGGTGTTGAACCTGGGTCGCATTGCCCAGCGGCAGTTTGCTTTCAATGTCGTAGAAAAAGACATGCATCCCGAGAGATTCCGCCAGGATGCCCAGCTGCGTACCGATATGGCCGTAACCGATAATCCCCAGCTTTTTACCGCGCGCTTCGAAAGAGCCAGACGCCAGTTTGTTCCACACGCCACGGTGCGCTTTGGCGTTAGCTTCAGGAATACCGCGCAGCAGCAGCAGCAGCTCGCCAATCACTAACTCCGCCACGGAACGGGTGTTGGAGAACGGGGCGTTAAATACAGGAATACCGCGCTTAGCGGCTGCATTCAGGTCAACCTGGTTGGTACCGATGCAGAAACAGCCGATGGCAACCAGCTTTTCCGCCGCGGCAATCACATCTTCAGTCAGGTGGGTACGGGATCGCAGGCCAATGAAGTGGGCATCACGGATGGACGCTTTCAGCTCTTCGGTATCCAGCGCGCCTTTGTGAAATTCGATGTTGGTGTAACCTGCTGCGCGAAGGCTATCGAGTGCTTTTTGATGCACGCCTTCTACGAGCAGAAATTTAATCTTGTCTTTCTCCAGTGATACCTTTGCCATTTACCCGACCCTGTATTTTATCTGAACTGTTGTTGTGCTGGATTGAAATCCGCTGTAGCCAACATATCAAAAAAAACTATTGCAGCAATATGAACGTTTGCGTCGGCACTCTGAAGAAAAGTCATACAGGGCAAAATGACAGAGGAAAATGCTGCAGAAATTTACGTACGTGGCAGGATCGGCAAACGAGGCATAAAAACGTGACACAAGTCACCGAATTTAGCTTTTCAAAATATTTTTAGCGGGGGGAGGACTCCCCCCGTCAGATCATTTTACGATGGTTTTCACGCCGTCAGCCGTGCCGATCAGCGCGACATCCGCGCCGCGGTTGGCGAATAACCCTACGGTTACTACGCCTGGAATACCGTTGATGGCGTTTTCCAGCGCAATCGCGTCGAGAATTTCCAGACCGTGAACGTCAAGGATCACATTGCCGTTATCGGTCACCACGCCCTGGCGATATTCCGGACGCCCGCCAAGTTTTACCAGCTCACGCGCCACGGCGCTGCGCGCCATCGGGATCACCTCGACCGGCAGCGGGAAATTACCCAGAATATCGACCTGTTTGGAGGCATCAGCGATGCAGATGAATTTATCCGCAACGGAGGCGATGATTTTTTCACGCGTCAGCGCCGCGCCGCCGCCTTTGATCATCTGCATGTGGCCGTTGATCTCATCCGCGCCATCAACGTAAATGCCCAGACGGTCAACTTCGTTCAGATCGAAAACGGTAATGCCGAGGCTTTTCAGCTTTTCCGTGGAAGCATCAGAGCTGGACACCGCGCCCTCAATCTGCCCTTTCATCGTGCCCAGCGCATCGATAAAGTGTGCCGCCGTTGACCCGGTACCAACACCGACAATAGTACCCGGCTGTACATACTGGAGAGCGGCCCATCCTACTGCTTTTTTCAGTTCATCCTGCGTCATGATCGTTTTGCCTGTGGTGTGAAAACTCAGGGCGCATTATAGAACACGTCGAATGGAATTCGTCTGCCACGAAGGGAAAATTGTGTCATAGTGCAGATTAAGCAAAATTAAGGAGCCAGCCAGAGCAATGAAACGTCCGGACTACAGAACACTACAGGCACTTGATGCAGTTATTCGTGAACGAGGTTTTGAGCGCGCGGCGCAAAAGCTTTGCATCACGCAGTCCGCCGTATCGCAGCGTATCAAACAGCTTGAAAACATGTTCGGCCAGCCACTGCTGGTGCGTACCGTGCCGCCTCGCCCAACGGAGCAAGGGCAAAAGCTCCTCGCCCTGCTGCGTCAGGTTGAACTGCTGGAAGATGAATGGCTCGGTGACGAACAAACAGGCTCCACGCCGCTGCTGCTCTCGCTGGCGGTCAACGCCGACAGTCTGGCAACCTGGCTGCTGCCGGCCCTTGCGCCGGTATTAGCAGATTCCCCTATCCGTCTGAATTTGCAGGTTGAAGATGAAACCCGTACCCAGGAACGCCTGCGTCGCGGTGAAGTGGTCGGGGCGGTCAGTATCCAGCCTCAGGCGCTGCCAAGCTGCCTGGTGGATCAGTTGGGCGCGCTGGATTACCTGTTTGTCGGTTCAAAAGCCTTTGCCGAGCGCTATTTCCCCAACGGCGTGACCCGCGCCGCGCTGCTGAAAGCGCCTGCCGTGGCGTTCGACCATCTGGACGATATGCACCAGGCGTTCCTGCAGCAAAACTTCGATTTGCCGCCGGGCAGCGTGCCGTGTCATATCGTTAACTCGTCCGAAGCGTTTGTGCAGCTTGCGCGCCAGGGCACGACCTGCTGCATGATCCCGCACCTGCAGATCGAGAAAGAGTTGAAAAGCGGTGAGCTGATTGACCTGACGCCAGGGCTGTATCAGCGTCGGATGCTCTACTGGCACCGTTTTGCGCCGGAAAGCCGCATGATGCGCAACGTCACCGACGCGCTGCTGGCGTTTGGGCATAAGGTGTTGAGGCAGGATTAAAAAATAAGCCGGGTGGCGGCTTCGCCTTACCCGGCCTACAGATTACTGAGCCGGTTTCGGCTGTGCTGCAACAGGCTCCAGCTGGAACACCACATCCACCTGATCGTCGAACTGGATCGTTGGCTGCTCGTAAGTTTCCTGAGCGGATACCGGCGCCGCATCGGCCTTCATCATCCGCACCATCGGGCTTGGCTGGTAGTTAGAGACGTGGTAACGCACGCTGTATACCGGGCCGAGCTTGCTCTTAAAGCCAGAAGCCAGCTGTTCCGCCTGGTGAATAGCATCGTCAATTGCCGCTTTACGCGCTTCGTCTTTGTATTTCTCAGGTTGCGCAACGCCCAGCGACACGGAACGGATTTCGTTCAGTCCCGCCTTCAGCGCGCCGTCCAGCAAGGCGTTCAGCTTATCCAGCTGGCGCACGGTCACTTCAACGGTACGCACGGCACGGTAGCCTTTCAGGATGCTTTTGCCATTCTGATAGTCGTAATCGGGTTGAGTACGCAGGTTAGCGGAGTTGATATCTTTTTTACCGACACCGTTCTGCTCGAGGAATGAGAGATATTGCGCAACACGATCGTCAGCCTGCTTCTTGGCAGACGCCGCATCTTTCGCAGCCACATTCACTTCAATTGCCAGCGTTGCAACATCGGGTACCGCATCCACGCTTGCGGTGCCTGAAGTGACGATGTGCGGGCCATCCGGCAGTTCACCAGCCTGAACATATACCGCACCCAAACTTACTAATGCCGCCAGGGCCATCACTTTAAACTTCACTGTTATTCCTCCATGTTGCAAAGAGTGCCCGATAACAGGGCGCATGCCAGCAAGCTTAGCGGGTCCTGCTCAGTTGTCCATAAGACAAGGATTAGTTGAACAATACCTGGACGTGGTGAATGCCCTCTTTTGCCAGCTGAAAAGCAATAAACCACATCACCAGCCCCACCAGGGTATTAATGATGCGCTGGGCTTTGGCAGTCCTCAGACGAGGCGCCAGCCATGCCGCCAGAATGGCAAGACCGAAGAACCAGAGGAAAGAGGCGCTGACCGTGCCGAGCGCAAACCAGCGCTTAGGCTCAACGTCCAGCTGTCCGCCCAGGCTGCCCAGCACTACGAAGGTATCAAGATAGACATGCGGGTTAAGCCAGGTCACCGCCAGCATGGTGACGATGATCTTCCAGCGCCCCTGCTTCATCACTTCCGCGCTCGCCAGTTCGAGGTTGCTGCTCATGGCCGTTTTCAGCGCGCCAAAGCCATACCAGAGCAGAAACGCCACGCCGCCCCAGGTGACCAGCGCCAGCAGCCAGGGAGACTGCATCAGCAGTGCACTGCCGCCAAAAATTCCTGCGCAAATCAGCAGTAAATCACTTACCGCACACAGCAGGGCAATCATCAGATGATACTGGCGGCGGATGCCCTGGTTCATCACAAACGCATTTTGCGGGCCGAGGGGAAGGATCATGGCCGCACCTAAGGCAAGCCCTTGAAAGTAATACGATAACATGACGAAATTCTCACAGTGTTGTCCTGGGAGCAGACTATACTGCGCGAATCACATTAGAGGAAATGGATAATATTAATTGAGGATTAGCATGGCTAATAAAAGAAAAGCCCGGTGGCACTGGCGCTTACCGGGCCTGCTGGTGAAGTTATTCTGCTTCTTTAACTTTTTTGACGTTTACGTCCATCTGCGGGTACGGGAAGCTGATGCCGTTAGCGTCGAAGTCGCGCTTGATACGCTCCAGCACGTCCCAGTACACGTTTTGCAGATCGCTGCTCTTGCTCCAGATACGCACCACAAAGTTAATAGAAGATGCACCCAGTTCGTTGAGGCGAACGGTCTGCTCTTTATCCTTCAGAATGCGATCGTCTGAGGCAATGATATTGCTAATCAGCGACTTCACCTGATCGATGTCGGAGTCGTACGCCACGCTGACGATCAGCTCGTTACGACGCACCGGCTCGCGGGAGAAGTTAATAATGTTGCCTGCAATAATTTTCCCGTTCGGCACGACCACGATGCGGCCATCAACGGTACGCATGGTCGTTGAGAAAATCTGCACCTGCAGCACGGTTCCGGCAATGCCGCCAAGATCAACGTATTCGCCCGAGCGGAACGGACGGAAGGTGACCAGCAGAACGCCTGCCGCCAGGTTCGACAGCGAGCCCTGCAGCGCCAGACCAATGGCCAGGCCGGCGGCACCAAGTACGGCAATCACGGACGCGGTCTGTACCCCTACGCGCCCCAGCGCGGCAATCAGCGTAAAGGCGATTATGCCGTAGCGGACCAGTGCAGAGAGGAAGTCAGCGACCGTGGCGTCAATGTGACGGGCCAGCATCACGCGGTTGACCGCGTTCGATACAATACGCGCCACAATCATCCCGACGATGATGATGGCAATCGCCGCGACGATGTTCACGGCGTAGCTCAGCAACAGTGCCTGGTTACGCACCAGCCAGTTACCGGCGTTATTGATGCTGTCTACAACATCGAGTTGTTCCATTTATTCTTCCTTTTGTTAAACCAAAACACAAAATCCATCCCCCATGGAGACAGGCAGGTCAGTAAAGGGTAAACAAAAAGCACCCGATTTGCCAAACAGATCACAAAAACTGCTCTGGCAGGATATTGAAAATGCATAAAAAAAGGCCCGCATTTGCGGGCCTTCTGATGCTGTTAGCAGCTCAAATTACAGAACGTCGATCGCGTTCAGTTCTTTGAAAGCCTGCTCCAGACGAGTCACCATGGACGTCTGCGCTGCGCGCAGCCATACGCGTGGATCGTAGTATTTCTTGTTCGGCTGGTCTTCGCCTTTCGGGTTGCCCAGCTGGCCCTGCAGGTAAGCTTCGTTGGTTTTGTAGTATTGCAGGATACCGTCCCAGGTTGCCCACTGGGTGTCGGTATCGATGTTCATTTTCACCACGCCGTAGCTTACGGAGTCTTTGATTTCCTGAGCAGAAGAACCGGAACCGCCGTGGAAGACGAAGTTCAGGCTGTTGTGCGGCAGGTTGTGTTTCTTAGAAACGTATTCCTGAGAATCACGCAGGATGGTTGGGGTCAGAACCACGTTACCTGGTTTGTAAACGCCGTGCACGTTACCGAAGGACGCTGCAATGGTGAAGCGTGGGCTGATTTTGCTCAGCTCGGTGTAAGCGTAATCAACGTCTTCTGGCTGGGTGTACAGTGCAGAAGCGTCCATGTGGCTGTTGTCCACGCCATCTTCTTCACCACCGGTGCAACCCAGTTCAATTTCCAGGGTCATGTCCATTTTGGCCATGCGCGCCAGGTATTTGGAGCAGATTTCGATGTTTTCGTGCAGGGACTCTTCAGACAGGTCGATCATGTGAGAAGAGAACAGTGGCTTACCGGTAGCCGCGAAGTGTTTTTCACCCGCGTCCAGCAGACCGTCGATCCACGGCAGCAGTTTCTTCGCGCAGTGGTCAGTATGCAGAATAACTGGAACACCGTAGTGTTCAGCCATCTGGTGTACGTGGTGCGCACCAGAGATAGCACCCAGGATAGCCGCGCCCTGAGGAACGTCAGTTTTCACGCCTTTACCAGCGATGAACGCAGCGCCGCCGTTGGAGAACTGAACGATAACCGGTGCTTTAACTTTAGCAGCAGTTTCCAGTACGGCGTTAATGGAGTCGGTACCCACGCAGTTAACTGCTGGCAGAGCGAAGTTGTTTTCTTTAGCTACCTGGAACACTTTCTGTACGTCATCACCAGTGATAACGCCAGGTTTTACGAAATCAAAAATTTTAGACATGTTGCTTAGTCCTGTATCTTCGGCCGTTAGAAAAGGTGCGAGCTCTTAAAAGCGCGCTGAAATTTGGGCAGGTTTCCCTGCCCTTGAATGGCTTACTTCTTAGCGCGCTCTTCGAGCATTGCTACTGCTGGCAGTACTTTGCCTTCCACGAATTCGAGGAATGCGCCGCCACCAGTGGAGATGTAGGAGATCTTGTCAGCGATACCGAACAGGTCGATTGCTGCCAGGGTGTCACCACCGCCTGCGATAGAGAACGCTTCGCTGTCTGCGATAGCGTTAGCAACGATTTCAGTACCTTTGCGGAAGTTCGGGAATTCGAACACGCCAACAGGACCGTTCCACAGGATAGTTTTTGCGTTTTTCAGGATTTCAGCCAGTTTCTGTGCAGAAACGTCGCCCAGGTCCAGAATCTGCTCTTCGTCTTTGATGTCGTTTACAGACTTCAGGGTCGCCGTCGCAGTTTCAGAGAACTCGGTCGCTACGCGAACGTCAGTTGGAACCGGGATATCGCAGGTGCTCAGCAGGCGTTTCGCTTCGTCAACCAGGTCTGCTTCGTACAGGGATTTACCGACGTTGTGGCCCTGGGCGGCAACGAAGGTGTTCGCGATACCACCGCCAACGATCAGCTGGTCAGCGATTTTAGACAGGGAATCCAGAACGGTCAGTTTGGTAGAAACTTTAGAACCACCAACGATAGCAACCATTGGACGAGCGGGTTCTTTCAGTGCTTTACCCAGCGCTTCCAGTTCGTCAGCCAGCAGAGGACCGGCACACGCAACGTCAGCAAATTTACCGATACCGTGGGTAGACGCCTGCGCACGGTGAGCCGTACCGAAAGCATCCATCACGAATACGTCGCACAGTGCAGCGTATTTTTTGGAGAGTGCTTCGTCGTCTTTCTTCTCGCCTTTGTTGAAGCGAACGTTTTCCAGAACAACCAGTTCACCGGCAGCGACTTCAACGCCGTCCAGGTAATCTTTCACCAGGCGAACAGGGTTAGACAGTTTGTCTTTCAGGTAATTAACAACCGGCAGCAGAGAGAACTCTTCGTTGTACTCGCCTTCGGTTGGACGACCCAGGTGGGAGGTTACCATCACTTTAGCGCCCTGCTTCAGAGCCAGTTCGATGGTTGGCAGAGATGCACGAATACGCGCGTCGCTGGTCACTTTGCCATCTTTAACCGGTACGTTCAGATCGGCACGGATGAAAACGCGTTTACCAGCCAGATCCAGATCGGTCATCTTAATTACAGACATGGTGAATCCTCTCGTTGATTCTTAAAGTTTTGCAGACGCACGATGCGTCTTACCTGAAACCTTGAGCGGCCATTGCTAACGTGGTGTCGAGCATTCGGTTAGCAAAGCCCCATTCGTTATCACACCAGACCAGCGTCTTGATAAGGTGTGCGCCACTGACGCGCGTTTGAGTGCCATCAACAATGGCGCTGTGCGGGTCGTGGTTAAAATCCACTGAGACCAACGGTAATTCCGTATAGTCAACTATACCATGAAATGCCCCCTGTGCCGCTTTTTGCAGCAAGAGGTTGACTTCACAGGCTTTTACCGGTTTTTTTACCGTCACGCTAAGGTCGATTGCGGTGACGTTGATCGTCGGAACACGCACGGCAATCGCTTCAAAACGGTCATTGAACTGCGGAAAAATTCGGGTGATCCCTGCAGCCAGCTTTGTGTCCACCGGAATGATTGACTGGCTCGCTGCACGCGTGCGCCGTAAATCCGGGTGGTAAGCGTCAATAACTTGCTGATCGTGCATGGCGGAATGAATCGTGGTCACGGTGCCAGATTCAATGCCATACGCATCGTCTAACAGTTTGATGACCGGAATAATGCAGTTAGTCGTGCAGGAGGCGTTGGAGACAATGCGGTGTTCGGCTTGCAGCTCATGCTGGTTGACGCCAAACACGACGGTCGCGTCGAGGTCGTTACTGCCGGGATGAGAAAACAGGACTTTTTTCGCGCCTGCCGCAAGGTGCGCTTCACCGTGTTCGCGGCTGCCGTACACGCCGGTACAGTCAAGCACCACATCCACACCCAGTTCACGCCACGGTAGCCCGGCGATGCTGCTCTCATGCAGTACGCGTATGGCATCGTCGCCGACAAACAGCTGATCTCTTTCCTGGCGAACATCCCAGGCGAATCGTCCGTGGCTGGTATCATATTTCAACAAATGCGCCATGCCCGTAGCATCCGCCAGTTCATTGATTGCCACCACGGTTATTTCCGCCCGACGTCCGGATTCATACAAAGCACGAACCACATTACGCCCGATGCGACCGAAGCCATTAATCGCTACGCGTACGGTCATAGATCTCCTGCAAAGCTATCCCTGAGTCTGAGGTGGCTGAAAGAGTAATCCAGCTACGCCCGAAGGGGAATCCTTGCTGTCACAAACTGCGATTGATTGGTCAATTGTCGAACATTTAATCGACTGAAACGCTTCAGCAAGAATAAGCGAATCGGGGAATAAAAGGAATGTCTGTCCAGATGAATAAGCGAGCTATATGACTTGCGTCACATTTTAGGTGGAATAATTCACGGCGAGGGAAAAGCAAAACGGTAACCCGAGGGTTACCGTTTTTAGTGTTTGCACCCTCTCCCGGTGGGAGAGGGTTGGGGTGAGGGCATCAGCCCGCACCGTACAAACAATTACAGCAGTTCTTTCGCCTTCGCGACAACGTTCTCTACGGTGAAGCCGAACTCTTCGAACAGCAGCTCTGCCGGAGCAGATTCACCGAAGGTGGTCATGCCGACGATAGCGCCGTTCAGGCCCACGTATTTGAACCAGTAGTCAGCGATACCCGCTTCCACTGCAACACGAGCGGTAACAGCCTTAGGCAGAACGGATTCACGGTAAGCGGCATCCTGCTTGTCGAACGCATCGGTAGACGGCATGGATACCACGCGCGCCTTCACGCCTTCGGCAGTCAGTTTGTCCCAGGCCGCGACAGCCAGCTCAACTTCAGAACCGGTTGCGATGAAGATCAGCTCAGGCTGGCCTGCGCAATCTTTCAGCACGTAGCCACCGCGAGCGATGTTCGCCAGCTGCTCTGGAGTACGATCCTGCTGCGCCAGGTTCTGACGGGAGAGGATCAGTGCAGTTGGGCCGTCATGACGCTCAACACCGTATTTCCAGGCAACGGCAGATTCAACCTGGTCACATGGACGCCATGTGCTCATGTTCGGCGTTACGCGCAGGGAAGCCACCTGCTCTACCGGCTGGTGAGTCGGACCGTCTTCGCCCAGACCGATGGAGTCGTGGGTGTAGACCATCACCTGACGCTGTTTCATCAGCGCAGCCATACGCACGGCGTTACGTGCATATTCCACGAACATCAGGAAGGTAGAGGTGTACGGCAGGAAACCGCCGTGCAGGGAGATACCGTTCGCGATAGCCGTCATACCGAATTCACGTACACCGTAATGGATGTAGTTACCGGCGGTATTTTCGTTGATTGGCTTAGAACCGGACCACAGGGTCAGGTTGGAAGGTGCCAGGTCAGCGGAGCCGCCCAGGAATTCTGGAAGCCAAGGACCGAACGCTTCGATCGCGTTCTGAGATGCTTTACGGCTAGCGATTTTAGATGGGTTCGCCTGCAGCTTAGCGATGAACTCGTTCGCTTTCGCGTCGAAGTCAGACGGCATGTCGCCTTTCATACGGCGGGTGAATTCAGCCGCTTCCTGTGGGAAGGCTTTCGCGTAAGCAGCGAACTTCTCGTTCCATGCTGCTTCTTTCGCCTGACCCGCTTCTTTTGCATCCCACTGCGCATAAATGTCAGATGGGATTTCGAATGCAGGGTGTTTCCAGCCCAACGCTTCACGGGTCAGCGCAATTTCCGCGTCGCCCAGTGGCGCACCGTGGGAGTCATGCGTACCCGCTTTGTTCGGTGAACCGAAGCCGATGATGGTTTTGCACATCAGCAGGGACGGTTTGTCAGTCACTGCGCGCGCTTCTTCTACAGCACGTTTAATCGAGTCAGCATCGTGGCCATCAACGCCACGCACAACGTGCCAGCCGTAGGCTTCAAAACGTTTAGCGGTGTCATCAGTGAACCAGCCTTCAACGTGACCGTCGATGGAGATACCGTTGTCGTCATAGAACGCAACCAGTTTGCCCAGCTTCAGGGTACCTGCCAGGGAGCACACTTCGTGAGAAATGCCTTCCATCATGCAGCCGTCGCCCATGAACGCGTAGGTGAAGTGGTCAACGATGTCGTGACCAGGACGGTTGAACTGCGCCGCCAGGGTCTTCTCAGCAATCGCCATACCCACTGCGTTAGCAATACCCTGACCCAGTGGGCCGGTGGTGGTTTCTACGCCAGCGGTGTAGCCCACTTCCGGGTGACCTGGAGTTTTGGAGTGCAGCTGACGGAAGTTTTTCAGCTCTTCGATAGGCAGATCGTAGCCAGTGAGATGCAGCAGGCTATAAATCAGCATAGAGCCGTGGCCGTTAGACAGTACGAAACGGTCGCGGTCAGCCCATGACGGGTTCTGCGGGTTGTGGTTCAGGAAATCGCGCCACAGGACTTCGGCGATATCAGCCATACCCATAGGGGCGCCAGGGTGACCGGATTTGGCTTTCTGTACTGCGTCCATGCTCAGCGCACGAATAGCATTAGCAAGCTCTTTACGTGAGGACATTTTAACTCCAGATCGGACTGTTAAAGGCCATGCCCTTGACGACAGCGCGTTTTGGGCTACGCCGGAAAAAAGTGCCAACAATGTAACCCAAGCGGCATGCCATGTACATGGAGCATTCTTTTGCAGCTTAAGAAATCTCTGGATCATGCTCGCATGTTGCGCAATCTGCTCGCCCGGCCTCGTAGATCTTCCTTATACTTAGCCCGACACCGGCTTCGCTGACGGTGCATTTTTCGGATTTTATTCAGATTAACGAGTACGGAAGCAACATCATGAAAATGCGTGCAATAGTGCTGGCCCTGGGTACAACGCTCCTGCTGAGCGGCTGTCAGAATATGGATTCTAACGGCCTGATGACCTCAGGCGCAGAAGCCTTTCAGGCCTATTCCCTGAGCGACGCGCAGGTAAAAGCGCTGAGCGACCAGGCCTGTAAAGATATGGACGGAAAAGCCACGCTTGCGCCGGCTAACAGTTCCTACACGCAGCGTCTGAATAAGATCGCTTCCGCGCTGGGCGATAACATCAACGGCCAGCCGGTGAACTACAAGGTTTACATGGCGAAAGACGTGAACGCGTTCGCCATGGCAAATGGCTGTATCCGCGTCTACAGCGGGCTGATGGATATGATGACCGACAATGAAGTCGAAGCGGTTATCGGCCATGAAATGGGCCACGTTGCACTCGGCCACGTGAAGAAAGGGATGCAGGTTGCCTTAGGCACCAATGCCATCCGCGCAGCGGCGGCCTCTGCGGGCGGTATCGTTGGCAGCCTGTCACAGTCACAGCTTGGCGATGTGGGCGAAAAGCTGGTTAACTCCCAGTTCTCACAGCGTCAGGAGTCCGAAGCGGATGATTACTCCTACGACCTGTTGCGCAAACGCGGTATTAATCCATCAGGTTTAGCCACCAGCTTCGAAAAGCTGGCCAAACTGGAAGCGGGACGCCAAAGCTCCATGTTTGACGATCACCCAGCCTCAGAAGAGCGTGCACAACATATTCGCGACCGTATGGCCGCAGATGGAATAAAGTAAACGGTCTTCAGAGATGAATCTTTAAAATGATGCCGCATGCCGACTCAATATATGGCGTGCGGCAACGCGCAACGGTAAAAAAGCGCCCCTTATAAATAAGGCATATCTTATTATACTCCAGCCACAAGCTGCTCTATTCCCACGTCAAAAAAAACCAACCTCAAGAAAAATAATACTTTTTACATAAAGCATAAATTTTACAAAATATTTCATTTTAATGAAATCAAAAACAATCATTGCTCCTCGACTCAAGTAAGCGAATAATCAACGCACGATTAATTTTTCAAATATTATTGTGGGAAATATATTACGATGAAAAATGGATTTTCTTGCACGAATCTATTTCTGAAAATAATCATTATCACTGTCGGCTTCAGCTGCAGTACCAGCTATGCTGCTCTTGATCGAGAATGCTTTTTCACCATTCCCAGAACCTATACTATGCAAACCGCAACCATAGGGACGCTAAACCCATTGCCAGCAGGACAAAGCGGTTGGCTGACGACAAGGCAGCGTTTTACCGGTGTCTCCGCAGCGACCACATGTAATCTAGGCCCGGATGGCTTCAGTCTGAACGGCTGGGCGGATATCTCCCCCGCAACGAGTATTAGTTTCAGTAACGCTACCACGAGCTATAATGCCGGGCTCTTTGAAACGAATGTTCCTGGCATTTACTATGCTATAGAGATCGCTGCCAACGGGGGAACTGATTCTTCTGGCTATATCCCTGCCAGCACTAACTTGACGAAACTTTATAAGAATTCCGAGACGAGTCCTTTAGACGGCCGCGGTCACTATTTTTATGTTGCGCTTTATCAAAGCTCAGCGTACCGCCCCAACGGGGTCACGAAAATTACGCCAAAAACCACGGGTACCATCGGCCATTTTGTTTATGGCGACAACTCTGACGGTGATGACAATATTGGTGTTGCCGTTTCCAGTTCATCTTTCACTGCAGATTTACGACTTCCCACCTGTAAGGCAGCGCTTGGAAGCGAAAATGCATCAGGCAATACCGTTAACCTGGGCGACTACACGACCTCCGATCTCCAAAAAGGGACAACCAGCGTCATTCCTTTCGCAGTGAATTTGGCGAATTGCGTGAATACTGTACAAGCAAATTTTAAACTGACCGCCAATAATTACGATAGCAGTACCGGGTACCTGAAAAATAGTGGCACAAGCATGGGCGTCGGGGTCAAAATAACCGACACCAATAACAAACAGCTTAAAGCCGACGGTTCTAACACACTCAGCAGCTCTGTAAACGGTAACAACAGCGCGACCATCCATCTGAACGCGCAGTTGCTTAAGCTAAGTGACAACATTCAGACCGGTAAATTTTCAGCCCCGGGTATTCTCCAGATTGACTACCAGTAAGCCGTGAGCACGATATGCTCGTGCTCACAAACAGATCAGTAAAGCGTCTTCTGCGGCGGCCCGGCGAACTTCAGGGCGCCAATTTGCCCCATTCGCACTTCCACCACCGACGGCCCCGGCATCGCCAGCGCCTCCGTCATCACGGCATCAAAATCCTCCGCCCGCTCAACGCTCCACGCCTGCAGGCCAATTGCCTGTGCCAGCAGGGTGAAGTCCGGGGTATGCAGCTCGTTGTAATACTGCCGCCCGCCGAAATATTTATCCTGAATGCCGCGCATGACCCCGTACCCGCCATCGTTCATGATAAGCAGCGTCACGTTGGCTTTCTCCTGCGCCAGCGTCGCCAGCTCGCCAAGGTTCAGGCTCAGGCCGCCGTCGCCCACCAGCCCCACAACCTTGCGCTGCGGGTTGGCAATCGAGGTGCCGATCGCCATCGGCAGGCCCATGCCTATCGCCCCGGCCAGAGAGTGAATGTTCATCAGCGGGCCGTTGGCGCGGAACAGCCGGCTCCCCCACAGGCTGCCGGACACGGTAATATCGCGCACCAGCAGGCCGTCCTTCGGCAGCGCCTTCTCGATGGCGTCGTTAAGCTTCGCGTAGGCGCCGCACTGCTCGCGCAGCCCCTGCTCGGCTTGCTCAACCGCCTGCCGCACCTGGGCATCCCACTGCGCGTCGCCCCACTCGCGGCCCTGGGCCTTGTCGGCCAGCGCGCTAAGCAACGCGGAACAGTCGGCGACCAGCGTGTTGTCCATCAGATAGTTACGGCTTGCCGCCGCCGGGTCGATATCAATCTGCACGCGCGGGGACGGTAGCTCAAGCGTCCAGGAGCGGGTTTCGTTGCTGCGCAGGCGCGAGCCCGCCACCAGCGTAAAGTCACACTGCGCGATAAGCCCCTCAACCGACGGCGAGTTATGGAACGCCCGCAGGCTGGCGCGATGGCCGTCCGGCAGCACGCCGCGCGCGTGGGTGCTGGAGATAACGGTGATGCCCGCATCCGCCAGTTTTTTCACGGAGTCGGCGCTGCCCAGCGCCCCACCGCCCAGCCACAGCAGCGGCTGTTTTGCCAGCTTAAGCTGCGCCCACAGTGCGTCAACCGTCGTGGGATCGACGGCTTGAACCGAAGCCGGTTTCACCGGTTTCGTCACCAGCGACAGCGGAATTTTCGCACCCTGAATATCAATCGGGATTTCCACAGAGACCGGCCCGCACGGCGGCGTCTGGGCCTCCTGAATGGCTTTGTGCAGAATGGCCATCGCCTGGTTAGCGTTGCTGATGCGGTACGCCCGCTTTGAGCTGGCCTTCAGGAAGGTCAACTGGTCGCGGGTTTCATGGATAAACCCGGTGTCGGCGTCCAGCCAGGCCTTTTCCACCTGCCCGGTTAAGTGCAGCAGCGGCGTGCAGGCGTTCATCGCTTCCACCAGCGCGCCTACCGCGTTGCCCGCCCCCGCGCCGGTGCTGGTCAGCGCCACGCCGAGGCCGGAAAAGCGCCCGTGGGCATCGGCCATGGTGACGGAACCGGCTTCGCCGCGTGCGGGCACGAAGCGGATGTTGCCGCGCTGCCCTACCGCATCGGCGATCGGCAGGTTGTGAATGGAGATGACGCCGTAGATGGCCTCAACCTGATACTGCTCCAGCGTTCTGGCGATGGCGTCGCCGACGGTTATCATTTCGCTCATTGCTCACCCTTTCTCAGTCGCACCAGTGGTTGACGCCGTTACCCGTCGCCAGATAAATGCTCTTTTGCTGCATCCAGGCTTTCAGCCCCTGAATGCCTTTTTCGCGGCCCAGACCGCTCTCTTTAAAGCCCCCGAACGGGGTCGAAATGGCAAAAACCTTGTAGGTGTTGATCCACACCGTGCCCGCCTCCAGCTGCTCGCTCAGGCGCAGCGCGCGTCCGGTATCCCGCGTCCAGATCCCCGCGGCCAGGCCGTAAACCGAGTCGTTCGCCTCGCGGATAAGCGTGGCTTCATCGCGAAACGGCATCGCCACCAGCACCGGGCCGAAGATCTCCTCCTGGCAGGCGCGGGCGCTGTTGCTCAGCCCTTCGATAATCGTGGGCTGGAAGAAGTTGCCGTTAGCAAGATTAGGATCGGCCGGGATCTCCCCGCCGCACAGCACGCGGCCCCCCTCGCGCTTCGCCAGCTCGACATATTCCTGCACGCTCTGACGATGCCTGTCATTGATCAGCGGCCCAACGTGGACGCCGTCGGTAAACGGATGCCCGACGCGCAGGCCGCGGGTTAATTCCAGCAGCCGCGCCATCAGCGGGGCGTAAATGCTCTCGTGGATAAACAGCCGCGAACCGGCAATGCACGCCTGCCCCGCGGAGCTGAAAATGCCGTAGCAGATCCCGCGCGCGGCCCGTTCAATATCGGCATCTTCCAGCACGATAGTCGGGGATTTGCCGCCCAGCTCCAGCGATGCCGGGATCAGCTTTTCTGCCGCGACGTGCGCCAGATGGCGGCCCGTGGTGGTGCCGCCGGTAAAGGAGATTTTGCGCACTTTAGGGTGACGCGCCAGCGCATCGCCAATCACCGAGCCTTTGCCCGGCAGCACGCTCAGCAGCCCGGCGGGCAGCCCTGCCTGCTCAAAGATGCGCGCCAGCTCCAGCGCCATCAGCGGCGTCGCTTCGGCAGGCTTCAGGATCACCGCGTTACCCGCCGCGATGGCCGGCGCGACCTTCTGCATCTCGCTGGCAATCGGCGAGTTCCACGGCGTGATGGCGGCCACCACGCCGAGCGGCTCATAGCAGCTCAGCGTCAGCAAATCAGGCTGACGCGGAGTCGGAAGTTCCCCTTCCAGCAGCTCGCAGGCGGCGGCAAAGTAGCGCGCCGTTCCCGCCGCGCTCAGCACCAGCCCGCGCGCTTCCGCCAGCGGCTTCCCGTTATCGCGGCTCTGCATCTGCGCCAGCTCGTCGACGCGGGATTCAATCAGATCGGCAACCTTGTGCAGGATCTTCGCGCGCATATGCGGCAGGCTGTTGCGCCAGGCAGGCCCCCGCCAGGCGCGCTCTCCGGCGTCAATCGCCTCCTGCAGGTCGTCCAGACTTGCCGCGTTCAGCACAGCGTTGATCGACCCGTCTGCCGGAAAGTGGCTTTGCATCGGGTTACCGCTGCCGCGTCGCCACTGGCCGCCGATAAAAATCTTCAGTTCGTCCATCGTCACTCCTCAGCTCAGGGCCAGCTCGCGGCAGGCGCGGACCGCGCTCAGTGCCGCCAGGGTGGAGGTTTTCGGGTTGCTGGCCAGAGGCAGCCCGCTCAGCTCCAGGTGGAACTCGCCAAACATTCCTTCAACGTGCAGCGTGTGGGTGTTGCGTGTCGTGGCCGGGTCGACCATCAGCTGCACGCGCGTGTTGTCCATTCCCACACCGCCGAGCGCCACGGTTGCCGCCACGTTGGCGTTGGCCGGAAACAGACGCGCCGCCTCGCGGGCGCTGCCCTCAAAGAAAACCTTCGCCTCTGATACCGAACTGAGATCGATAAGCTGTTCGGCGTAGCTGCCGCGCCAGCTGGCCGGGCTTTTGCGCGACCGGTAGGTCACGCGCTCAAGCCCGCCCTCTTTCGCCGCCGCCAGCCCGTCAATGCCGGCAACCGCACCCGAGAGCAGCGTCAGCCTGCCGCCCGCCGCGAGCAGACGCTGCTCCAGCGCGCTATCCGCCAGCGCGCCGGTGGAGATAATCGCCAGATGCCAGCCGCGACGCAGAATGCCTTCGCCGTACTGCGCCACCGCCTGCTGGCTGGCGCACTCCAGCACCAGGTCCGGCGTTTGCGCGCAATCCATCGGAGAGGCCAGCGCCACCACCGCATCGCCAAACTGTGCATGAATGGCGGCGTGGTGAGCTTCACGCGCCACAATCCAGCCGATTGCCACGCCGGCAGGCAGACGCTCAATCACCGCCTGCGCCATGGCGCCAAAACCGATTAACATGATTTTTTTCATGATGCGTCCTTACAGATGGCGGCAGAAGCCGCCGGAAACGTCCAGCGCGGCACCGGTTGTAAACGAAGCCAGCGGCGAGGCGAGGAACAGCAGCGCCTGCGCGGGCTCCTGCGGCTTGCCGAGGCGGGCCATCGGGATGCCTCGTTTGCGCGCGATCTCCGCCGTCCACTCCGGCCAGCTCTGGCTTTTATCCGTCCGGTTCTCAAAGCGGCGCTGCCACTGCCCGGATTCCACCATGCCGAGCAAAATGGAGTTCACGCGGATGCCTTTGCCCACCAGCTCTTTCGAAAGCGTGAGCGTCATGTTCAGCAGCGCGGCGCGCGCGGCAGAGGTGGCAATCATGTGCTCCTCGGGCTGCAGCGCCAGCAGGGAGTTCACGCAGGTGATGGAGGCGATGTCGGACTGCTCCAGCAGAGGCTGAAACGCCTGTACCGGGTTGATCACCCCAAACAGCTTGAGCTCGGCTTCGTGGAGCCACGCCTCGCGCGGGGTATCCTGGAAGTGCGCCACGTAGCCCTGCCCGGCGTTGTTGATCAGCATGTCCGCCGCGCCGAAGCGCGCCTGAACGGCGTCCGCAAAGGCCTGAACCTCGTCGGCCTTCAGCACGTCGCAGCGGTAAGAGAAAACCTCCCCGTCGGGGTATTCGTTGTGCAGCGCCGCGTGGGCGCTGGCGAGCCGGTCAGGGTCGCGGCCGCAGAAGGCCACTTTTGCCCCCTCGCCCAGCAGCAGGCGCAGCGTTTCAAAGCCAATGCCAGAAGAACCGCCGGTAACGACCGCTACGCGCCCGTCAATTTGTGCATTCATCGCGCACCTCTTCGTTAATGCGTAAAAGCTGTTGGTTAAAAAACGCGTCGTTATCGAGATAGCTGGCGTGCCCGGCCTGGGGAATCACGGTAAACGGCATGCCGTAGCGCAGCGCCAGCCCGTGCACCAGTTCGGGCTGGGTGATGGCATCCTGCTCGCCGCACCAGACTTCAAAATTACCGGCGTAGCGCTTAAGCCAGCCGTGAATGTCGTCATGCGCCAGCATCCACGCGGCAGCGAGGTAGCCTTCCGGGCGCAGCCCGCGCATGCCCGCCGCGACGACAGCGATATCCTCCGCGCGCGCGCCGGGGCGCAGCAGCTTCGCGGCGCGGGTCTGAGCGAGGATGTCGCCGCCGAGCGCTATCTGCTGCTCGCGGCTGCGCCAGACCTGCTCGCGCTGCTCCGGCGCGGCATTGCCGTAGCCCTGGGCGGCGTCCGCCAGCACCAGATGCAGCACGCGCTCCGGGAATTTCGCCGCAAAGGCGCTGGCAACCAGTGCGCCGAGCGAATGGCCGACCAGTACCGCCTGCCAGACGCCAGCGCGGTCAAGCATCGCCGCCAGCGCGTCGGCGTAATCCCTGGCGTTCGCGCGCTCCACCGCCAGCATCGGGCTTTCGCCATAACCGGGCATGTCCCACGCCAGCACGCGGAAACCTGCCAGCGCCATCTGCTTGTGCCAGGAGGCCGCGCCGGAACTGATGCCGTGCAGCAGCATCAGCGGAATGCCGCTTCCCTGTTCACGAAAACCCGTCATCATGCCCCCTTAGTTCCGCTTCACTTTCGAAAGCGGATGGTCGGATGGATAGGTCGGGATTTCTGGCTTGTTGGTCCCCAGCATGACGCACATCAGCGCCTCTTCTTCCCCGTGGTTAAACAGCCCGCGATAGATGCCCGGCGGAACGGAGATCAGGTCACGCTCGCGCAGCACGGTTTCGGTGTAGTTCTCGCCGTCCTGGATCATCAGCGTGATCTGCCCTTTAAGCATGAAGAACACCTCTTCCACGTCGTCGTGCAGGTGCAGCGGCCCTTCGCACTTCGACGGCAGTACCATGGTGGAGAAGGTAAAATGGTCCGCCTGCACGGTGTTGGTGTCGTTCGCGACGCCCGTTGCGCCGGTGCCGATATAGCGCATCTGCGCGCGGCGGTATTTCGGGTCAAAATCGGCCTGGAACTTCAGCGCGTTCCAGTCGTACTTGCGGCCTTCGAAGCGCGCAATGCGCGACTCGACCCACTCTTCCATCGTCAGGTGGTCAGGTTTGATGCCTTTTGTGTTGGTTACGGTTGAATCAGTCATGACACTCTCCTCAGTAACGTCTCAGCAGCGGCAGTAACAGGACGCAGCCCACCGCCGCCATCACCGCCAGAAAAATCAGCCCGGAATCCATGCTGTGGGTGAAGGCGATAAGCGCGCCCATCACCGCCGGCGACAGCGCGCCCGCAAAGTTTCCCAGCCCGTTGAAAATGCCGCCTGCCGTGGCGCTCACCCGCGGATGGGTGGCCTTTGCCAGCAGGGCGAAAATGTTGGGTGCGCCGGTGCCCCACATAAAGGTGCTGAAGCTCATCGCCGCGATGACGGCCAGCGGGGTGTCGAGGTGCATCACCGCCGCCAGGCCTACCGCTGCGCCCGCCATCGAGATAAAGCAGGCCGCCGCGCGCTTATCGACCCGGTCAGAGAGCCACGCGCCAATCACTTCCCCCGCCAGCATGGCGATGAACGGCATCGACGACAGCCAGCCCGCGTGCTCCAGGTGAATGCCTTTGCCCTTAATCAGGTAGCCCGGCAGCCAGCCGTTGATGCCCCACAGGTAGGTCAGAAAGGCGATGTTAAAGATGCAGATGATCCAGAAGTGCGGGCTGACGAACAGCTCGCGCCGCGCCGCGCGCCGCTCGTCCTGGGACGCCTGCGAGGTACCGGGTTTCGCTTCCAGGCGGATCCCGCGCAGGCCGACGCGCACGAAGATAAGCACCGGCACGGTCAGCATCGCCATCACAAAGAAGGTGCTCTGCCAGCCGAAGGTGTTCAGCAGCCAGAGGGAGAGCGGGAAGCCAATCGCCGCGCCCACCGGTGTGCCCAGCAGCCACAGCATGGTGGCCCGCGCCTGCAGATGCTGCGGGAAGTTGTGGCGCACGATGGCGAAGGCCAGCGGGAACAGCGGCCCTTCCGCCACGCCCAGCAGGATGCGCAGAACGATCATCAGCGTGTAGTTATGGGTAAAGCCCATCGCCACCATCAGCGCGCACCACACCACCATCATCCCGGTGAGCAGGCGCAGCGGCGCAATTTTGTCCCCCAGCCCGCTGAGGAAGACCGACGAAAAGCCGTAGCTCAGCAGGAAGGCGCTCATCAGAATGCCGAGGCGCGTGGTGTCGAAATCGATGCCCATCGCCTGCTGGAAATGGCCGTCGGAAAACAGCGCCGCAATGCTGATTTTGTCGAAAAAGGCCAGCAGCACGCAGGCCAGCAGCGACAGCGGGATGGCCCAGCGCACCGCTTTTTCGGGCGTGCGGGTTCCCTCACCGCTTGCCTCAGCGGGCGCGGTGTTGGTCTCTAATGTGGTCATGTCTCCCCCTACGGGTGCGGGTTAGCTATCGCAATGACATCAGTGAAAAAGCCGGGTCGGCGAGCGGTACATCCGATAAATCCCGCCCCGCTGCCATCCAGCGCTTCGCCAGCTTGACAGTGCGCGCGTCGTTGAACGCCACCAGCTGCGTCAGCCGCCCGTTGTCGTCCAGCGAGAAGTACAGCGCCTCTTCACGCACGACCGTTCTGCTGCCCGGCTGCGGAATGCCGAGGATCTGGATATTGTGCTGATATTGATCCGACCACAGCCACGGCGCGTCGTCGTAGCCCGGCGCATCGGGGTTGAGCATCGCTTTCGCCGTCGCCACCGCCTGGTTCTGGGCGAAGGCCCAGGACTGAATGCACAGGCCGTAGTGATGATGCTGCGCCACATCGCCGGCGGCAAAAATGTACGGATCCGACGTTCGCCCCTGGGCATCCACGACGATCCCGCGCCCGGTTTTCAGCCCCGCGTCGCGGGCCAGCTCCAGATTGAGATCGACGCCGATCCCCACCACCACCGCATCAAAGGTTTCACGCTGGCCGTCGCAGTGGATAACCGGCAGGCCGTTATCGTCCTCCAGCTCCAGCGCGCCGCAGCCGGTACGGATATCCACGCCTTGCTCGCGATGGATAGCCTCTAAGCGCTGCGACACCTCGCCGCTCACCGAGCGCATGCAGAGCGCGGGCTGCTGCTCGAACAGGGTGACCGCCACGCCGCTTTTGCGTGCGGACGCGGCAATTTCCAGGCCGATCCAGCCGCCGCCGACAATCGCCAGGGTTTGGCTTTCCGCCAGCCGACCTTTCAGGCGCTGCGCGTCCTGCCAGTGGCGCAGGGTATAGACCTGCGGATGCGCCGCCCACACCTCACCCGGCACGCGCGCCCGCCCTCCGGTGGCAATTAAAAGAATGTTGTAACTAAGACGTTCGCCGTTGCTCAAACGCACGGTTTTCGCCTCGCGGTCGATCTGCTCTGCGCGCAGCGGGCGGTACCAGCTCAGGTTCAGCGCCTGCTGCGCCTCGTCGGTAAACAGCCTTGGGAGCGCCGCGTCCGGCTCCAGCAAAGACGCTTTTGACAGCGGCGGGCGCTCGTAGAAATCCCATTCCTCTTCCGCCACCACGCAAATCTCGCCGTCGAAGCCCTCGTCGCGCAGGGTTTTCGCAGCCCAGCCGCCCGCCTGGCCGCCGCCGATAATGACAATGCGCGACGTCATACCGCCTCCGGCTTTTTCTGCTGGCGGCGCGTATCGTGGTCGATACCGCCTTCCACCGCCCATTCGGTAAAGGAAACCAGCGAGTGCTCCAGCTCGCGCGGCTGCCAGCTTTCAGTCAAATAGTCGTCGTTGGTGTAATACTCAAACGCGCCGCCGGTCGGGCTGTTGACGTACCAGAAGTATGCCGACGACACCGGATGGCGGCCCGGCCCGATAAAGGTGCTCCATTCATTTTTATTCATCGCGATACCGCCGCCGATCACCTCGTGGATGTCGCGCACGGTGAAGGCCACGTGATTCAGACCCCGCTTGCGGTTCGGCAGCTGCAGCAGGAACAGGTTGTGATGGCCGCCGCGCGTGCCGCAGCGCAGGAACACGGCGCGGTTGATGTAGCGGTCCGAGACCTGGAAGCCGAGCACCTCGCGGTAGAATTTTTCCACCGCCGCCAGCTCCTCCACGAAGAACACCACGTGCCCCACGTTGATGGGCTGGGCGCGATCGTAAACCGGACTGGGCGTGTCGATCCGGCGAACGTCGCCCCACTGGTTGATCGGTTCAACGTTCAGCTCCACGTCGGTCTGCTGGCTGACCTGCACGCGCAGCGTCATGCCGTTCGGGTCGAGGCACTCCAGCGCGTCACCCACTTCGCGAAAGCCGGGCTGCTGCGCAAGCTTCGGGCGCAGCGCCTCCAGGTCTTCCCGGGTAGCCACCGCCCAGGTCATGCGGCGCAGGGTGTTGCCCGCTTCAAACGCCGGCGGCAGGTCGGGGCTGTCGATCGGGTTAAGCTCCACGCGCGCGCCGCTCAGGGTGGTAAAACGCTGGCCGCTGGCATCGCCCGTCAGGCCAAAATCACGCATAAATTTGGCGCAGTGCGTCAGGTCTTCCACGCCAAATTCCAGCTTTTCAATTCCGGTTACACTCATCGTTCGTTGCCTCATCTGGCCCAAATTGGGCGTAAAACATGCCCGACGCAGTCAAGCGCCTGACGTTAATTCACTGATTTAACTGGCCTGTGACAGGTACCCTAAGAAGCCAGAAATTTTATCCGCCGCGAGGCGAACCTCGTTTTGCAGGCGCTCGCGGTCGGCCTGCGGGATCTCTTCCGACGGCACCAGAATGCTGACCACCGCCGCCACGCGATGGCTTCGGTCATACACCGGGTAAACAATGGAGGAGATGCCGTGGCGGAAGAAGGATTCGCCGATCACGTACCCGCGGGCTTTGTCCTGCTGCACCATCTGCCACAGGGCTTCGCGGTCGTGAAGCTGCCCCGGCGTGTTGCCCGGCAGGCGCTCGTGCGGGAACAGCTGTTCAAAATCGGCGCGGGAAATATCGGTCAGCAGCATACGGCCAAGCGAGGTGCAGTGCACCGGAAGACGGGTGCCAATGCTGACCTGATTGATACGCGACCCGGCGGCGCTGACGCGGGCGATGTAGATAATGTCGCGCCCGTCGCGGATCGCCAGGTGGCTGCTGCACTGGCTTACGTCGCGCAGCTGCTCGATCACCGGCTGGCCAACCTGGGCCACGTCCAGCGAGGCGATGTACTCAAAGCCGAGGCGCAGCACGTTCATGCCCAGCGAGAAGGTATTGGTGCGCGCGTTGCGCTCCAGAAAGCCCATAAACTCCAGCGTCTGTACCACGCGGTAGGCGGTCGCCTTCGGCATATCCACCAGCCGGTGCAGCTCGGCAAAGGTCAGTTCGCGATGCTGCTCGCCGAAGGCCAACAGCAGCTGTAAACCGCGCTCCAGCCCCGGCACCAGATACTTCACTTCCCGATCGTTTGCCATCATCGCCCTACCTTAGTTAAAGACAAAACCGCCGTTGACCGGGATCAGCTGCCCGGTGATGAACCGCGACAGGTCGCTTAACAGCCAGACCACGCTGCCGGTGACATCTTCCGGCTGCTGCGCCCCCGTTAATGCGCGACCGTTTTCGTAAAGCTGATGCCGCTCGGCCGGCACATATTCGGTTGCCTCAACGCGGGTTAATCCCGGAGCGATGGCGTTGATTCGAATGCGTTTTTCACCCAGCTCGCGCGCCATTGAGCGGGTCATGGCAATCACCGCGCCCTTGCTGGCGACGTAGGCCATCAGGCGCGGCGCGCCCCACAGCGCGGTGTCGGACGCCACGTTTACAATCCCGGCTCCTTCGCGCAGCAGCGGCACGGCGGCGCGCGTCACCAGCCAGGTGCCTTTGACGTTCACACTCATCACCCGATCCCAGAGATCCGGATCGTAATCGAGCATGTTTTTGCCTCCCACGCCGGTCGCCATCGCCGCGTTGTTCACCAGGCCGTCAATCTGCCCCCGCTCGCCAATGGCGCTGAACACCCGCTCTATGGAATGCGGATCGGCCAGATCGATGACGTGCGATTCGATCGCGTAACCCTGCTCGCCCAGCCCGTGCGCGCTTTCAGCCAGCTCGCCTTCGAGGATGTCGCACATCACTACCGCGGCGCCCTGCTCCGCGCAGGCTTTGGCAAAGTGATAGCCCAGCCCGCGCGCGGCGCCGGTCACCACGATGCGCTTGCCGCTCAGCAGCCCGTTCATCAGGCGGCTCCCTGCTGTTCTTCGCGCAACGCCAGCTGCTCTTTCGCCGCCTTTTGCATCATGCGGCGCAGGCGGGAGAGGCCGACATCGTGCTGGTACAGGTATTCATGGTCACGTGCGTTTGGGGCCAGGCTTTCCAGCACCACGCGGTCCTGCTCCAGCACTTCCCAGTGCAGTTTTTCCAGGCGGTTACGGTACATGAAGCGCCACATGTCGCGCTGCCAGCCCTGCACGCGGCGGATGCGCCAGAAGAAGACGCGGCAGTTGTCGTTATCTTCCGGGACCACCATGCCGACGATAAAGAAGTGGCCGCCCGGTCCGAAGCGCTTCTTATAGGGAATGGAGAGGCGCATCCAGCAGGTGCCGCTGTTGCCCAGCTCGACCCAGTCGAAGTTGACGCCGCTCTGCCCTTTTTTCTCGAAAATGAAGCCGGTTTTGGTCGGCTGGAGCACCATGTCGGCCTTGCGATCCCCTTCCGCCATCGAGTGCGACGACGAATGCAGATAGGTGCCGTGCATCGGGTCCATCACGTTTTCCAGCGCGTACTGGTAATTGCATTTCCACGCGGCGGTGCAAAGGAAGTTGCTGAAATTCTCCGCGTCGGCGAGCTCATCCGGGAAGGCCAGCTCGTCCGGCTGCTGGTCAGCGGTGACGCCGAACCACAGGAAGATCGCGCCGTGCACTTCCTGCACGTTATAGCTGCGCACGCACTGCTGGCCGACCAGCGGACATTTGTCCACGGCGGGCACATCTTTCACCTCGCCGTTGCCCGCCACTTCCACGCCGTGATACCAGCAGGCGATGCGGTCGCCAAGGTTCCAGCCCATCGACAGGCGCGCGCCGCGGTGCGGGCAGCGGTCTTCCAGCGCCTGTACCTGGCCATCTTTATTGCGCCAGACCACAATCTGCTCGCCCAGGCGGGTAATGCCCACAGGAGCAGACTGCACTTCCCAGCTCGCCAGTACCGGATACCAGAGGCCTCGCAGGCCTTTATCGAGATAGTTTTGTACGGTAGTCGTCATCGCGTTGTCCTCAGTAGCCGTTAACCTGTAAGAATGCCTGGAAGCTGGCGTCGCTCCACGGCTCGCCCTGCTGGTCGTGCATGCGCACCGCGTTCAGGCCGTTCACCAGTTCCGGTAGGGTTTCAACGCCCTGTTCGAAGAGATTTTCCAGCGTGGCAATCAGGTTCACTTCCCAGCTTTCCGGCACGCGGCTGCGGGTTTGCCAGATCAGGTTCTGGTACTCACCCGGCTTATGGATGGCACCGTTACCGCCCTCGGCAGGCGGGGTAAACTGACGGCTTTCCGGCAGCGCCGGGTTGTAGTTCAGGGTATCGCTCATGCCACGGTCTCCTCGACGAAGGTAATCTGGATTTGGTTTTCAAACACCCGAACCGGGTAGCGGTTGAGGTTGCGACCTCCGGGGCCGTGCAGGCACTGGCCGGTTTTGACGTCGAACACCGCCTCGTGCAGGGGGCATTCAACTTTGCCGTCTTCCACAAAGCCCTGGCTCAGCAGGGCATATGCGTGCGGACATACGTCTTCCAGCGCGTAATATTCACCGTCAATCAAATAAACGCCGATCTCTTTGCCGTCTACGCTGCCGCTAAAAGGGAAATCTTCCTGTACTTGTTCTGCGTCACATACGCCTATCCAGCTCATCACGATCCTCCAGGCTTTTGTTTCATATATGAAACTCTGTTTCTTATTTAATACGGTCAATATAAAAGCGATGAATGTTTCGTCAAGCGCCAATGTGACAAATTTGTTAATAAGACAGTAATTAATTAACTAAGTGTGCAAAGGATCACGAAAAAATGCAGCGATATGAAATTTTCATTATTGCAGCGTGAATGAATACGTTTTATCGATGGTTTTAAATTTAAAGAAAGAGATATTGACTTCTTTTGTTTTTCTTCCTTAAAAATAAAAGAGTTGCAGAGAATCGTGTTTCACCTGTGAAACTCATTTTTATTTTATTGTTAATAAACAATGAGTTTCACAGGTGAACCATTTTAGCTCCGTGACAATCACTCTCATAAAAATATAAATAACCGCACGCACAAGGCAGGATTTATGACGGCAAGATGGCAAGGCACAATTGCACTGTTATTACTCATTATTATTTCCTACGTTGACCGGGTAAATATTTCGGTAATGATTTTAAACCCGGAATTTGCCGAACATTTTCAGCTAAATGAAAACAGAATGTTACAGGGAATGCTCATGACCTGCTTTCTGCTGGGTTATGGGTTTTCGGCTTTATTATTAACGCCAGTTATTGAAAGCAAGCTCCATTATCGGCAGGGATTATTAAGCAGCATTGCGATTTGGGCCGCGGTCTGCGCGGTTTCTCCGCTGCTGGGATCGCTGATGGGCATGCTCATCGCTCGCGTGATTTTGGGTATTGCCGAAGGACCGCTCTTTTCGCTGAAGACGCGCTTTATCAGCGACAGCTTTCGCGCAGAGGAGATCGGCAAGCCCAACGCCGTGACCGCGCTGGGCGTCTCCCTCGGGCTGGCCGTGGGCTTCCCGATGGTCACCTGGCTGATGGCGCATCTGGGCTGGGCCGGCTCGTTCTATGCGCTGGCGGCAGTCAATCTGCTGCTGGGCGGCGGGTTAATCTGGCGTTTTCTTCCTGCACCTCGCAGCCGCTCAACGGTGAAAAAACCGGGGTTTGCCCGCACCTTCACGCTCGCCTGGCAAACGCCGCTGCTGGGCTGGATCCTGCTGGTTGAAATCGCCACGCTGAGCTATCTGTGGGGCAGCAGCGCGTGGCTGCCTGCATGGCTGCGTGACGAGCACCACTTCTCGCTGCACGCCACGGGCATGCTTGCGGCCATTCCCTTCCTCCTGAGCCTGGGGTCCAAGTTCATGGGCGGCGTGCTGCTCGATAAAATGCGCCCGGAGCAGGCACCGGTGCTGTTTGTGGTGGGCGGGGCGCTGACGGCGCTGTCCGTGGTCGCGCTGATGCTCAGCCATCAGCCCGCATGGCTGGCGCTGTTTATGCTGTCCGCCAACGCTTTCTGGGGACTGCAGGGCGCCGCGATACCCGCCGTGATCCAGCACCACGCCGCGAGGGAAGCGGTAGGTAGCGCATACGGCATAATTAATGGGATTGGGAATATTTGCGCGGCGTTTATTCCGCTGCTGATGGGGATAGTGATGAAATCGGCGGGATCGGTCAGTTCAGGTTTTTCGGTGCTGGTCGTGTCGCAGGCTATCACCCTGCTGGCGGGCGGAATGTTGCTGCTGCGCATGCGTCGCGCAGCAGCACTCAGCGCGTAAGGCTTATTCGCCTTTTTTCGCCGCCTGGATGTAGAGCATTTCCAGCGCCAGGGTCGCCGCGGCCAGCGCGGTGATCTCGGACTGGTCATAGGCAGGCGCCACTTCCACCACGTCCATCCCGACAATGTTCAGATCCTTCAGGCCGCGCACCAGCTTGATGGCGCGGTCTGAGGTCAGGCCGCCGATCACCGGCGTACCGGTACCCGGCGCAAAGGCCGGATCCAGGCAGTCGATGTCGAAAGTCAGGTACACAGGCATATCGCCGACGATCTGCTTAACCTGCGCCAGAATATCGTCCACGCCGCGATCGTTGACCTGGCCCGCATCCAGCACGGTGAAGCCGTTGTCTTTGTCGAACTCGGTGCGGATGCCGATCTGCACGGAATGATTCGGGTCGATCAGGCCTTCGTTCGGCGCGGTGAAGAACATGGTGCCGTGGTCAAACTCGCAGCCGTTCGCGTAGGTGTCGGTATGCGCATCGAAGTGCACCAGCGCCATTTTACCGAAGTGCTTGGCGTGAGCGCGCAGCAGCGGCAGGGTCACGAAGTGGTCACCGCCGAAGGAGAGCATGCGCTTGCCAGCAGCCAGCAGCTTCTCGGCGTGGGCCTGCAGCTTTTCGCTCATCTCACGCGCGTCACCGAAGGCGTACACCAGGTCACCGCAGTCCACCACGTTCAGGCGCTCGCGCATGTCGAAGTTCCACGGGAAACGGTTGTGCTCCCACGCCAGGTTGGTAGAAACCTGACGGATCGCTGCCGGGCCGTGACGACCGCCCGCGCGGCCGGAGGTTGCCATGTCGAACGGCACGCCGGTGATGACCCAGTCAGCGTCGCTGTCGTACGGCTGGAAGTTCATCGGAAGGCGTAAAAAACCAAACGCGTTAGATACCAGAGAGTTATCGTACTGATGACCTAAAGTGCTCATGTCCTGACCTCTTTTAAAGTCGATACATTAAAAACAGATGAAAAAAAATCCCCTCCGCGTCGTTAAACCCGACGAGGAAGGGATTGATTCGTAAATCGCTAATTGGGGCGAATTATCGCCGGTAATGCATGCGGGTTCAAGTGAGTATAGCATTCTGCCGGATGACGGCTCCGCCTTATCCGGCCTACATACGTAGGCCCGGTAAGCACAGCGCCACCGGGCATCAGCGGCACAGCAGCCTGCTGCCCTCACCCCGCCCCTCTCCCACCGGGAGAGGGAGGTTAACCTACTCGTCTTCCAGGTAGGTGTACCCGTACAGACCCGCTTCAAACTCTTCCAGGAACTGCTGCTGCAGCGCGTCGTCCAGACCGGTGTTTTTCACCTGGTCGCGGAACTGGGTCAGCAGCGTTTTCGGATCCAGCTGCACGTATTCCAGCATGTCCGCCACGGTGTCCCCTTCGTCGGACAGCTCAACTTCCACGCTGCCGTCAGGGAAGACAAACACGTCAACCGCTTCGGTATCGCCGAACAGGTTGTGCATGTTGCCGAGGATCTCCTGATACGCCCCGACCATAAAGAAGCCCAGCATTGGCGGGTTCTCCGGGTCGTATTCCGGCATTGGCATCGTTGTTGCGATACCGTCGCCGTCAACGTAGTGGTCGATTGCGCCGTCGGAATCACAGGTGATGTCCAGCAGCACCGCACGACGTTCCGGAGCGTGGTTCAGCCCTTCCAGCGGCAGAACCGGGAACAGCTGATCGATACCCCAGGCATCCGGCATCGACTGGAACAGCGAGAAGTTGACGTAAATCTTGTCCGCCATGCGCTCCTGCAGCTCGTCGATAATCGGACGGTGCGCGCGGTTGCTCGGGTCGAGCTGCTTCTGCACTTCATGGCACATGTTCAGATAGAGCTGCTCGGCCCACGCGCGCTCCTGCAGGCTGAAGGTGCCTGAAGAGTAGCCGACGTGAATGTCGTGGAGATCCATCTGGCTGTCGTGCAGCCATTCGCGCAGGGAACGACGCGTGCCCGGCTCGTGCATCTCCTGCCAGGTTTCCCACATGCTTTGCAGGGAACGCGGGGCATCGTCTGCCGGAGGCGTCGCTTCGGTGGTTTCGCTGCGCTCAACGCCGATAATGTTAGAGACCAGCACCGTATGGTGCGCGGTCACCGCGCGACCGGATTCGGTGATCACCGTCGGGTGCGGCAGGCCGTTCTCTTCACAGGCGTCGCCGATCGCCCAAATGATGTTATTCGCGTATTCGTTCAGGCCGTAGTTCACCGAGCAGTCAGACTGCGAGCGGGTACCTTCATAGTCCACGCCCAGGCCGCCGCCCACGTCGAAGCACTGAATGTTCACGCCAAGCTTGTGCAGCTCAACGTAGAAACGCGCTGATTCACGCACGCCGGTGGCGATATCGCGAATGTTGGCCATCTGCGAACCGAGGTGGAAGTGCAGCAGCTGAATGCTGTCCAGACGACCGCGCTCGCGGAGGATCTCCACCAGCTGCAGCACCTGGTTCGCCGCCAGGCCGAACTTGGATTTTTCACCGCCGGAGGACTGCCACTTACCGGAACCCTGCGACGCCAGACGCGCACGCACGCCAAGGCGCGGCACCACGTTCAGACGTTCGGCCTCTTCCAGCACGATCGCGATTTCAGTCATCTTCTCGATAACCAGATAGACCTTGTGGCCCATCTTCTCACCGATCAGCGCCAGGCGAATGTATTCACGGTCTTTATAGCCGTTGCACACGATCACCGAACGGGTCATGCCCGCGTGCGCCAGAACGGCCATCAGTTCCGCTTTGGAGCCCGCTTCCAGACCCAGCGGTTCGCCGGAGTGGATCAGGGATTCAATCACACGGCGGTGCTGGTTCACCTTGATCGGGTAAACCAGGAAGTAGTCGCCTTTGTAGCCATAGGATTCACGCGCGCGCTTGAACGCGGCGTTAATAGAACGCAGGCGATGTTGCAGGATCTGCGGGAAGCAGAACAGTGCAGGCAAACGCTGGCCCTGTGCTTCGCGGGCTTTTACCAGCTTAGCGAGATCCACGCGCGCTTCAGGGACGTCCGGGTCCGGGCAGACGCTGATGTGGCCCAGTTCGTTGACGTCGTAGTAGTTATTGCCCCACCAGGCAATATTGTAAGTGCGCAGCATCTTGCTGGCTTCCTGGGAGCTCATCGCAACCTCCTGCATAGAACGTAGTACACCCCGTTCGCCCGCTGACGAAGGCGAAAAAGAAGACATGTCGTCAGACATAGCGAACCTCAACTCTTTGTATTAAGTGTAAAACAGTTGACTACTATCGCAGCGTTATACGGCGATAACAACCCATAAACGGCTCCGTTTCCCAGCAGAGTATGCTGAAATCCAGACCGTGCGACCGGTTTCTTATTCATATCATTGTAAAACACGTATCCGAACTCTGTATGACAAGGTTCGGCGAAACCACGAGAAAACTCTTGTATTAACAAGAGCGCCCTTGTTCAGTTTTCACAGAGCGTAACCGGCCCTTGAATCCTGAGAAGCGCCGAGATGGGTATAACATCGGCAGGTTTGCAGACTAGAAATGCGGGTTGCGGGAATCAAATGCGCGCCAGAACGGCTGCGCTGAATGTGCGGAAAACGATGGTTCATTATCTCGTATCACCTCCACGGCCGCCTCTGCTGAAACGGACCACAAGCCAAAGCTAAAAGTTCACTGCTTAACCCGGCTGGAAGTGGCGACACGATGAGTTCATCGAGCGCTTATTTTATATGAGCCGCGCGCCGCGTTTTATACCGAGAAGGGGGCTAAAAAGCAAAACAAAAATGCGCGTGTTGCCGGCAGCGTCAGGAAAAATTTCCAGCCGCCATTTCAACGCAGTGAGAGATGAATCAAAAAAAACTGGAAATCGGGCGAAGAAGTGACCTAAAATAGCCATCCAGATGTTAATCCATCTATACTGATTAACACTCATACTGCCAGTGTCAAAAACCTGCAGGCCTTGGTAGAATTATCTCCTTTGGCTATTCCACACAGCAGCTTGAGCTAACCAAATTCCTCTTAGGTGAAATAAAACATGGCAAAACACCTGTTTACGTCCGAGTCTGTATCAGAAGGACATCCTGATAAAATTGCTGACCAAATCTCCGATGCGGTGCTGGATGCGATCCTGACTCAGGATCCAAAAGCGCGCGTAGCGTGTGAAACCTATGTCAAAACCGGCATGGTTCTGGTTGGCGGTGAGATCACCACCAGCGCATGGGTTGATATCGAAGAGATCACCCGTAACACGGTGCGTGAGATCGGCTATGTGCATTCTGATATGGGCTTTGATGCCAACTCCTGCGCGGTACTGAGCGCGATTGGCAAACAGTCTCCGGACATCAACCAGGGCGTTGACCGTGCCGATCCGCTGGAACAGGGCGCGGGCGACCAGGGCCTGATGTTCGGCTATGCAACCAACGAAACCGACGTGCTGATGCCAGCACCGGTGACCTACGCACACCGTCTGGTGCAGCGTCAGGCTGAAGTGCGTAAAAACGGCACCCTGCCGTGGCTGCGTCCGGATGCAAAAAGCCAGGTGACCTTCCAGTATGACGACGGCAAAATCGTCGGTATTGACGCGGTAGTTCTGTCTACCCAGCATTCCGAAGATATCGATCAGAAATCCCTGCAGGAAGCAGTGATGGAAGAGATCATCAAGCCGGTGCTGCCTACCGAGTGGCTGAGCAGCGCAACCAAATACTTCATCAACCCAACCGGACGTTTCGTTATCGGCGGCCCAATGGGTGACTGCGGTCTGACCGGTCGTAAAATCATCGTTGATACCTACGGCGGCATGGCGCGTCACGGCGGCGGTGCATTCTCCGGTAAAGATCCGTCTAAAGTTGACCGTTCTGCTGCGTATGCGGCGCGTTATGTTGCGAAAAACATCGTTGCTGCCGGCCTGGCTGACCGCTGTGAGATCCAGGTTTCCTACGCTATCGGCGTGGCTGAGCCAACCTCCATCATGGTTGAAACCTTTGGTACTGAGAAAGTGCCTTCAGAACAGCTGACCCTGCTGGTGCGCGAGTTCTTCGACCTGCGTCCATACGGCCTGATTCAGATGCTGGATCTGCTGCACCCAATCTACAAAGAAACCGCGGCATACGGTCACTTTGGTCGTGAACATTTCCCATGGGAAAAAACCGACAAAGCCGCCCTGCTGCGTGAAGCTGCCGGTCTGAAGTAATCGACCGTTTGCTTTAGAAAAGGCCAGCCTTCGGGCTGGCCTTTTGCATTTGTGCGGTCATCTTTGCCCGGCGGCGCTTCGCTTGCGCGGGCCTACGGGTTTTGCGGTATTTGTAGGCCGGGTAAGGCGCAGCCGCCACCCGGCTGAAAGGCGTACCATTTGGAACCGATTACACCACAACGGATGCCTCCCGCTTTCAGAATATTCTCTTTGCACGATCGCTTTTCTTCTGCTGTTACACCCCCTTTCAGTTAAGTCTGAAATGTATTCTTTCGCGATGCATGTCACCTCATTTACCTCTATATTTTCAAAGCTTTAATTTTATTTACGGATGCACACTTGTGTAACCGATTACACCTATGTGATTAATCTCACATATTTTTACGGGTCGCTCACCTACCCTTAACCTCAATAAAACTGATAACCCAACTGGAGGGCATAATGCCTGACAATAAAAAACAGGGGCGTACGTCCAACAAGGCGATGACATTCTTCGTCTGTTTCCTCGCAGCCCTGGCAGGATTACTTTTTGGCCTGGATATCGGCGTGATTGCCGGTGCATTACCTTTCATCACAGAAGAGTTCCAGATCAGCGCTCACACCCAGGAGTGGGTGGTCAGCTCCATGATGTTTGGTGCTGCCGTCG
Organism: Enterobacter genomosp. O; assembly: GCF_001022965.1. GTDB lineage: Bacteria > Pseudomonadota > Gammaproteobacteria > Enterobacterales > Enterobacteriaceae > Enterobacter > Enterobacter cloacae_L. The sequence goes on along the minus strand of NZ_LECZ01000026.1, from coordinate 719,905 downwards.
GTGCCGTCGGCAGCGGCTGGCTCTCCTTCAAGCTCGGGCGTAAGAAGAGCCTGATGATCGGCGCTATTCTGTTCGTTGCCGGTTCACTCTTCTCTGCCGCGGCGCCTAACGTTGAGGTCCTGCTGGTTTCCCGCGTTCTGCTCGGTCTGGCCGTGGGCGTGGCGTCATATACCGCACCGCTGTACCTGTCTGAAATCGCGCCGGAGAAAATCCGCGGCAGTATGATTTCGATGTACCAGCTGATGATCACCATCGGTATTTTGGGCGCGTACCTTTCCGACACCGCATTTAGCTACAGCGGCGCATGGCGCTGGATGCTTGGCGTGATCATCATCCCGGCCATTCTGCTGCTGATTGGCGTCTTCTTCCTGCCGGACAGCCCGCGCTGGTTTGCCGCGAAACGTCGATTCCACGATGCCGAACGCGTGCTGATGCGCCTGCGCGATACCAGTGCGGAAGCGAAAAACGAGCTGGAAGAGATCCGCGAAAGCCTGAAGGTCAAACAGTCTGGCTGGGCGCTGTTTAAAGAGAACAGCAACTTCCGTCGCGCGGTTTTCCTCGGCGTACTGCTTCAGGTCATGCAGCAGTTCACCGGGATGAACGTCATCATGTATTACGCGCCAAAAATCTTTGAGCTGGCGGGTTATACCAACACCACTGAGCAGATGTGGGGGACCGTCATCGTGGGCCTGACCAACGTGCTGGCGACCTTTATCGCCATCGGCCTGGTGGACCGCTGGGGACGTAAGCCAACGCTGACGCTGGGCTTCCTGGTGATGGCGGCCGGTATGGGTGTCCTCGGTACAATGATGCATGTGGGCATTCACTCACCAACCGCCCAGTACTTCGCGGTAGGCATGCTGCTGATGTTTATCGTCGGGTTTGCGATGAGCGCCGGCCCGCTGATTTGGGTGCTGTGCTCTGAGATCCAGCCGCTGAAAGGGCGTGATTTTGGTATCACCTGCTCTACCGCAACGAACTGGATTGCCAACATGATCGTCGGCGCAACCTTCCTGACCATGCTCAACACCCTGGGCAACGCGAACACCTTCTGGGTCTACGCGGGTCTAAACATCTTCTTTATCGTGCTGACCATCTGGCTGGTTCCAGAAACCAAACATGTGTCCCTGGAACATATTGAACGTAACCTGATGAAAGGTCGTCCTCTGCGCGAAATCGGCGCCCACGACTAATCCTCACGCGGGAGGTGCCCCTTGCACCTCCCCGCTTCGCGCTTTATGCTCTGCCCCTATGAAAGCTCCCCGTCTCCCCATCGCCCTTCAGCAGGCCGTTATGCGCAGCCTGCGGGAAAAGCTCGCCCAGGCGAACCTGAAGCTCGGTCGCAATTACCCTGAACCCAGGATCGTTTATCAGCAGCGTGGCACCGCGGCCGGTACCGCCTGGCTCGAGTCTTATGAGATCCGCCTTAACCCGGTCCTGATGATGGAAAACCAGCAGGCGTTTATTGAGGAAGTGGTGCCGCACGAGCTGGCGCATCTGCTGGTCTGGAAGCACTTCGGGCGCGTCGCCCCCCACGGGAAAGAGTGGAAGTGGATGATGGAGGCGGTGCTCGGCGTTCCGGCGCGCCGTACCCATCAGTTCGAGCTGGAATCGGTACGCCGCAATACCTTCCCCTACCGCTGCCAGTGCCAGCAGCACCAGCTTACCGTCCGCCGCCATAACCGCGTGGTGCGCGGCGAGGCGACCTACCGCTGCGTCAAATGCGGCGAACCGCTGGTTGCGGACTAATCATCTGAACTTTCAGGAACTTTCCTGATCTGACTGATTGCATACAGGAACAACATTCGTTACGTTGCGGGCTCGTTTTGACACGGAGTGTAAGATGTCCCGTAATGTTTCTCTCGCGGTCGCCTTTTTGACGACGGCGCTCTCAGGCCACGCGCTGGCCGACGGTATCAACAGTTTCTCTCAGGCCAAAGCGGCTGGTGTAAAGGTCAACGCTGACGTCCCGGGCGATTTCTACTGCGGCTGTAAAATTAACTGGCAGGGTAAAAAAGGGGTCGTTGACCTTGAGTCCTGCGGCTATAAGGTGCGTAAAAATGAAAACCGCGCCAGCCGCATTGAATGGGAACATGTCGTCCCGGCGTGGCAGTTTGGCCACCAGCGCCAGTGCTGGCAGGACGGCGGACGTAAAAACTGTTCCAAAGATCCGGTTTATCGCCAGATGGAAAGCGATATGCATAACCTGCAGCCCGCCGTGGGTGAAGTGAACGGTGACCGCGGCAATTTCATGTACAGCCAGTGGAACGGTGGCGAAGGCCAGTACGGCCAGTGCGGAATGAAGGTGGATTTTAAAGAGAAAGTCGCCGAGCCCCCTGCCCGCGCGCGCGGCAGCATTGCCCGCACCTATTTCTATATGCGTGACCGTTACGACCTCAACCTCTCCCGCCAGCAGACGCAGCTGTTCAACGCCTGGGACAAGCAATACCCGGTGACGGAGTGGGAGTGCCAGCGCGACGAACGCATCGCCAGGGTTCAGGGGAATTATAACCCTTACGTCCAGCGAGCTTGCCAGGCGCAAAAGAGCTAACCTACACTAGCGGCAATTGCTTACATCGTATTACACACGGAATTTCTGACTATGCGCATTCCCCGCATTTACCATCCTGAACCGATTACCGCAGGTCGCGAAATCGCCCTGTCTGATGACGCCGCCAACCACGTTGGCCGCGTGCTGCGCATGGGCGCAGGTCAGGCCATTCAGCTGTTCGACGGCTCAAACCAGGTTTTCGACGCACAAATTACGCGGTCCGATAAAAAAAGCGTGCACGTTAACGTGCTGCGTGGCGAAGTAGATGACCGCGAATCACCGCTGCACATTCATCTGGGTCAGGTCATGTCGCGCGGGGAAAAGATGGAGTTCACGATTCAGAAATCCATTGAACTGGGTGTAAGCCTCATTACGCCACTTTTTTCTGAGCGCTGTGGCGTTAAACTGGATGCGGAACGTCTGAACAAAAAGCTTCAGCAGTGGCAGAAAATTGCCATTGCGGCTTGTGAACAGAGTGGCCGCAACCGTATTCCGGAGATCCGCCCGGCGATGGATCTGGAAGACTGGTGTGCAGAAGAGGACAGTGGACTTAAACTCAATCTTCATCCGCGCGCCAGCGCCAGCATCAATACGCTGCCCTTGCCCGTTGAGCGCGTACGCCTGCTGATTGGCCCCGAAGGTGGGCTTTCGGCGGACGAAATTGCGATGACGGCACGTTACCAGTTTACTGATATTCTGTTGGGACCTCGCGTTCTGCGCACTGAGACAACGGCACTCACGGCCATTACCGCGCTACAGGTACGGTTTGGCGATCTGGGTTGACGCATATTGGAGAGAAAGATGATCAAGCTCGGCATCGTGATGGACCCCATCGCAAACATTAACATCAAGAAAGATTCCAGCTTCGCCATGCTGCTGGAAGCGCAGCGTCGCGGCTATGAACTCCACTATATGGAGATGAACGATCTTTACCTGATCAACGGTGAAGCCCGCGCGCGCACCCGCATCGTTAACGTCGAGCAGAACTACGACAAATGGTACGAATTCGGCACAGAGCAGGACATTGCGCTTGCCGATCTCAACGTCATTCTGATGCGTAAAGATCCGCCGTTCGACACCGAGTACATCTACTGCACCTATATCCTCGAGCGTGCTGAAGAGAAAGGAACGCTGATCGTCAACAAACCGCAAAGCCTGCGCGACTGCAACGAGAAGCTCTACACCGCCTGGTTCTCTGACCTGACGCCTGAAACGCTGGTAACCCGCAGCAAAGCCCAGCTAAAGGAATTCTGGCAGAAGCACGGCGATATCATCATGAAGCCGCTGGACGGCATGGGCGGCGCGTCGATTTTCCGCGTGAAGGAAGGCGACCCGAACATTGGCGTGATTGCCGAAACGCTGACCGAGTTGGGCACCCGCTACTGCATGGCGCAGAACTATATTCCGGCGATCAAAGACGGCGACAAACGCGTTCTGGTGGTGGATGGCGAACCGGTTCCTTACTGCCTGGCACGTATCCCGCAGGGTGGCGAAACCCGCGGTAATCTGGCCGCCGGTGGCCGCGGCGAGCCGCGCCCGTTGACCGAAAGCGACTGGGAAATTGCCCGCCGCGTCGGTCCGCTCCTCAAGGCCAAGGGCCTGATCTTCGTTGGCCTGGATATCATCGGCGACCGCCTGACGGAAGTGAACGTCACCAGCCCGACCTGCATTCGTGAAATTGAAGCGGAATTCCCGGTCTCCATTACCGGAATGCTGATGGACGCTATCGAAAAACGCCTGCAGAAATAACCCACCAATGAGTGACAGCGCCCGGGTTTCTCCGCATACTGGTCGCTGTCGCTTTTTAAACCAGGAAACAGTACCTCTGACAATGAATTTACAGCATCACTTTCTTATTGCCATGCCTGCTCTCCAGGACCCGATTTTTCGCCGCGCTGTGGTTTATATTTGTGAATACAATGAAGACGGCGCGATGGGCATTATCATCAACAAACCGCTGGAAAACCTTCAGGTTGAAGGGATTCTGGACAAGCTGAAAATCCCGGCTGAAGCGCGCTTGCCGGAGATCCGGCTCGATAAACCCGTGATGCTGGGTGGACCTCTCGCAGAAGATCGCGGTTTCATCCTCCATACGCCGCCGGTATTCTCCTCCAGTATTCGAATTTCGGATAACACCGTCATCACCACCTCGCGCGACGTGCTGGAAACGCTGGGCACCGCTGAGCAGCCTTCTGAAGTGCTGGTGGCGCTGGGCTATTCTTCGTGGGAGAAAGGCCAGCTTGAGCAAGAGATCCTCGATAATGCCTGGCTTACCGCCCCTGCGGACATGAATATCCTGTTTAAAACCCCTATCGCCGATCGCTGGCGTGACGCGGCGAAGCTGATTGGCATTGATATTCTGACCATGCCTGGCGTCGCGGGGCACGCCTGATGAGCGGAACACTTCTGGCCTTCGATTTCGGTACGAAGAGCATTGGCGTCGCCATTGGTCAGCGCATCACCGGTACCGCACGCCCGCTTACGGCCCTGAAGGCCAACGACGGCACGCCAGACTGGAACCTCATTGAGCGTCTGCTCAAAGAGTGGCAGCCGGACGACGTGATTGTTGGGCTGCCGCTGAACATGGACGGCACGGAACAGCCGCTTACCGCCCGGGCGCGTAAGTTTGCCAATAAAATCCATGGCCGCTTTGGCGTCTCCGTGAAGCTTCACGACGAGCGTCTCAGCACCGTTGAAGCGCGCGCGGGTCTGTTTGAGCACGGCGGCTTCCGGGCGCTCAACAAAGGCAGCGTAGACTCCGCTTCTGCCGTTATCATCCTCGAAAGCTATTTCGAACAGGGCTATTGAGCACAGGGGCCTACAGCCGCCCCTGCGCCCGTCTCTCCGCCAGGCTCTGGTCAAAGTTCTGCATACCTGCCTGCTGACCGGTTTGAATGATGCCGGGCAGTTGCCATGTTTTTCCTTCGCGAATGAGATTCGCCGCTGCGGCGGTGTTCACCAGCAGTTCATACAGCGCGACGCGCCCATCCTGTAAGTCAGGAACCAGCTTCTGCGCCAGTACCGCCCGCAGGCTGCCGGCCAGCTGGTTACGCACCGGATCTTTCTCCTGCGCCGGGAACGTATCGACCAGCCGTTCAATCGCCTGCGATGCCCCGCGCGTATGCAGCGTCGCCAGCACCAGATGCCCGGTTTCCGCTGCCGTCAGCGCCAGGCGGATCGTTTCGCTGTCGCGCAGTTCCCCCAGCAGAATCACGTCCGGATCCTCGCGCAACGCGCTGCGCAGCGCTTCAGCAAATGACGGGCTGTGCTGCCCCATCTCCCGCTGCTGTATCAGGCAGCGTTCACTCTGGTAGATAAACTCCACCGGATCTTCGAGCGTGAGAATATGGCCGTCGGTATGGTGGTTGAGGAAATCGACCATTGCCGCGAGCGTAGTGGATTTGCCGCTGCCCGTCGCCCCGGTCACCAGAATCAACCCGGCCTCATTGGATAACAGTTCCGGGATTGCCCGCGGCACGCCCAGCGAAACGAGCTGTGGACAGGTACGCGGCAACAGCCGAAGTGCCACAGAGACACCGTTCATCTGCTTAAAGGCACTGCCGCGCAGGCGCTGGCCCCCCGCCACCGTCGCGGCAAAATCTACCTGCCCGCTTGCCCACCATATTCCCTGCTGCTCGTCGTTGAGCCACGCTTTTAACAACGCTTCGACGTCAGGCGGCGGAAACGGTGCCGGCTCAAGGCGGCCTGAAATACGCCAGCGGGGTGGTGAATCACTGCACAGGTGTAGATCGGAGACATTATGCTTTACACTAAGCGCCACCATTTCTTCCACATCCATAGACTACTCCTCGGAAAATGAACGACATTGCGCATAACCTGGCACAGGTCCGGGACAAAATCTCAGCCGCCGCAGCGCGTTGCGGCCGTGCTTCAGAAGAAATTACGTTACTTGCAGTCAGCAAAACGAAGCCTGCGAGCGCCATCGCAGAAGCCATTGATGCAGGCCAGCGGGCGTTTGGTGAGAACTACGTCCAGGAAGGCGTGGATAAAATTCGCTACTTCCAGGAACAGGGGAATACGCATCTGCAGTGGCACTTTATTGGTCCCCTGCAGTCGAACAAAAGCCGTCTGGTGGCAGAGCACTTCGACTGGTGCCACACCATTGATCGTCTGCGCATTGCTACCCGCCTGAATGACCAGCGTCCGGCGGAGATGCCTGCGCTTAACGTGCTGATTCAGGTCAACATTAGCGACGAAAACAGCAAGTCCGGCATTGCGCTGAGCGAGTTGGAGGCGCTGGCAGCAGAGGTAGCCGCACTGCCGCGCTTAACCCTGCGCGGGCTGATGGCAATCCCGGCGCCTGAGTCAAGTTATGAAAGGCAGTTTGCCGTGGCACAGCAAATGGCTGTAGCATTTGAGGCGCTTAAAGCGCGCTATGACACGGTAGACACGCTTTCTCTGGGCATGTCGGATGATATGGAAGCCGCCATCGCGGCAGGCAGCACTATGGTGCGCATCGGTACAGCCATTTTCGGTGCGCGCGACTACACCCAATAATAAGGAAACCTGAGGAACGCCATGAAGACGTTGACTTTCCTGCTCTCTACAGTGCTTGAGCTGTATACGATGGCGCTTTTGCTGCGCGTCTGGATGCAGTGGGCCCGCTGTGACTTTTACAATCCGTTCTCCCAGTTTGTCGTGAAAATCACGCAACCTATTGTCGGACCGCTGCGCCGTATTATCCCGGCAATGGGTCCCATCGACAGTTCGTCTCTGCTGGTGGCGTTTATTCTGAGCGTTATCAAAGCAATCGTGCTGTTTATGGTCATCACCTTCCAGCCGATTATCTGGATTGCCGCCGTCCTGATTCTGATCAAAACCGTCGGTCTGCTGATTTTCTGGGTGCTGCTGGTCATGGCAATCATGAGCTGGGTCAGTCAGGGGCGCAGCCCGGTAGAGTACGCATTGATTCAGCTGGCCGAACCGCTGCTGCGTCCAATCCGTAACCTGCTTCCGTCTATGGGCGGCATCGACTTTTCCCCGATGATCCTGGTTCTGCTGCTCTATGTGGTCAATATGGGGATCGCTGAGCTGTTACAGTCCACGGGCGATATGCTGCTGCCGGGGCTGTGGATGGCGCTATGAGTGCAGTAAGCACCTGCGCTGACGGGCTGGTTTTGCGGCTGTATATACAGCCGAAAGCCAGCCGCGACAGTATTGTTGGACTGCATGGCGACGAGTTAAAAGTCGCCATCACTGCCCCACCCGTTGACGGCCAGGCGAACGCGCATCTGACCAAATATCTGGCAAAACAGTTTCGCGTGGCTAAAAGCCAGGTCATCATTGAAAAAGGCGAGCTGGGGCGGCATAAACAGGTAAAAATCCTCAACCCGCAATCGATCCCGACGGAAGTCGCGGCTTTGACAGAACAGGACTAAACCATGCAGAAAGTTGTTCTCGCGACCGGTAACGCCGGTAAAGTGCGCGAGCTGGCCTCGCTATTAAATGATTTTGGGCTGGATGTGGTCGCTCAGACCGATCTTGGCGTGGATTCCGCCGAAGAGACGGGGCTGACGTTTATCGAAAACGCGATCCTGAAAGCACGCCATGCCGCGCAGATTACGGGCCTGCCCGCAATTGCCGACGACTCCGGCCTGGCCGTTGATTTTCTCGGCGGCGCGCCGGGGATTTACTCTGCACGCTATTCCGGCGTTGACGCTACCGACCAGCAGAATCTGGAAAAGCTGCTTGTCGCGCTGAAGGACGTGCCTGACGAGCAGCGTACCGCGCAGTTCCACTGCGTGCTGGTCTATATGCGTCACGCTGAAGACCCAACCCCCATCGTCTGCCACGGCAGCTGGCCGGGGATGATTACCCGCGAAGCGGCAGGCAACGGTGGCTTTGGCTACGACCCGATTTTCTATGTCCCGTCCGAGAGCAAAACCGCTGCGGAACTGACCCGCGAAGAAAAAAGCGCGATATCCCACCGTGGACGCGCGCTGAAACTGTTACTGGAAGCACTGCGTAATGGCTAATTTGCCACCTCTGAGTCTTTATATTCATATCCCGTGGTGCGTGCAGAAATGCCCGTACTGCGATTTCAACTCGCACGCGCTGAAGGGCGAAGTGCCGCACGATGACTATGTTGCGCATCTGCTGGCCGACCTGGACGCCGATGTACCTTACGCACAGGGACGTGAAGTTAAGACCATTTTCATTGGTGGCGGTACGCCGAGCCTGCTGTCCGGCCCGGCGATGCAGACGCTGCTGGACGGCGTGCGCGCACGTCTGAACCTGGCAGCGGATGCTGAAATTACGATGGAAGCCAACCCCGGCACCGTTGAGGCCGACCGTTTTGTCGAGTATCAGCGCGCGGGGGTGAACCGCATCTCCATCGGCGTGCAGAGCTTTAGCGAGCCGAAACTGAAACGCCTGGGGCGCATTCACGGCCCGGAAGAGGCGAAGCGTGCGGCACACCTGGCGACGGGGCTTAACCTTCGCAGCTTTAACCTGGATCTGATGCACGGCCTGCCGGACCAGTCGCTGGAAGAGGCGCTGGACGATCTGCGCCAGGCGATTGAACTTAACCCGCCGCATCTTTCGTGGTACCAGCTCACCATCGAGCCAAACACGCTGTTCGGTTCGCGTCCCCCTGTGCTGCCGGATGACGATGCGCTGTGGGATATCTTCGAGCAGGGCCATCAGCTGTTAACTGCCGCAGGCTATCAGCAGTATGAAACGTCGGCCTACGCGAAGCCGGGCTACCAGTGTCAGCACAACCTGAACTACTGGCGGTTTGGCGACTATCTGGGGATTGGCTGCGGCGCGCACGGTAAGGTCACCTTCCCTGACGGGCGCATTCTGCGCACGGCGAAGACTCGCCATCCGCGCGGATATATGGAAGGCCGTTACCTTGAGCGTCAGCATGACGTCGAGGCGGCGGATAAGCCGTTTGAGTTCTTTATGAACCGCTTCCGCCTGCTGGAAGCCGCGCCACGTGCAGAGTTTGCGCGTTACACCGGGCTGCCGGAAGCGGTGATTCGCCCGCAGATTGACGAAGCGCTGGCGCAGGGGTATCTCACGGAATGTGAGGAATACTGGCAGATTACCGAGCACGGCAAACTGTTCTTAAACTCCCTTCTTGAGCTGTTCCTCGCCGAAGATTCCTGAAGGCTGATTCAGGATTTCGCATCCCGTTCTGCTGGCTGAGGGAAAGGCTGGCAGAGTGTGGGGATGGACAAATCAAAACAACTCCGCAAACAAATGACGCCCGAAGAATTACGCCTCTGGTATTTGCTCAGAGGTCGTCGCTTCTTTGGGTATAAGTTTCGCCGTCAGATGCCGGTTGGCACATATATCGTCGATTTTGCCTGCTTTAAGGCGAAGCTGATCGTTGAGCTGGATGGAGGGCAACATCAGGAAAAAGAGGCGTATGACTTACGAAGAACCACGTTCTTAAATGCAAACGGCTGGGACGTTTTACGGTTCTGGAATAATGAATTTAGGGCAAATGAGGAGGAGGTGATGATGGTTATACTGCAACGACTGCAGAGCCTGATACCCTCACCCTAACCCTCTCCCACAGGGAGAGGGCCGGGGTGAGGGGCCCAGCGCGCAGAAACCTTACTTCAGCGTCCCCACCAGCGCCTTCCGGCTATCTTCCAGCGACACCACGCGTTTACACACGTCTTTACCGAACTTCTGGAAATCATCTTCCTGGTTCTTCCACTCGTTCTGAATGGAGGTTTGCAGGCCGCCCAGACTGCCCAGCACGCCCTGAAGCGGGTTACCGCCGCCTTTCAGCACCGCTTTGGCGCCCATCTCGTTTATGCTGTCCTGCAGGATGCCGCCCATCGCCTGGTTCACCAGCTGCTGCCCGTCAGCGCGGACCTGATCAATCGCCTTGTAGTGGAACGTAAGGCCGTCGGTGCGCGTCTCGATAATCCGGTTCATCTGCTCTTTGAGCTGCTTATCGAGCTTGGTCAGGCGGGTGCGCATATTGCTGCTCTCACCCACCTCTTTGGTAATGATCTTGTCCAGCGCGACGCGGCTTTTCTCAACGCGCGTCAGCGCGCCGTCGTTAATCCATGGCAGGGCGGTACGCAAATCGGCCTGGTAGTCTTTCGCCTGCTCACGCTGTGCGGCTGTCAGGTTGTACTGTTTGCCGTTAAAGGTGACGTTTCCTTCCGGCGTAATCACCAGATTGCCGTTCTCGCCTTTGACCTGCACGGTTTGCGGGCTTAACACCACGTCATCACGCGGGGTGACGCTACATTTATACTCCGCATGGGCGGTGAATCCGGTAGCCATCAAAGCAACGGCCAGCAACGTTTTGCGCATCTTAAACACTCCCTCAGACAAAATGGGCCAGCTAATGCTGGCCCTTGACTACTTTATTAGTCCCACCAAACGTCGAAAAGTTCGCTGACGCGGACATCTTCCAGCTTGTGTTCTTCCAGCCATTTACGTACCAGCGCCTGATGTTCTTCGGTGCATTTACCCACTTCCTGGGTGCAGATCAGACCTTCCCATGCCAGGTAGCCGCTACCGTCGAAGGCCAGCTTGTTAGGCTCGATCACGTCATTGATGAACGCATCTACGTCCCGATCGATCTGTTCTACACTGGTGCCTTCCGGGAAACGCCACGCAACGGAGAAACCCACTTCCTGGAATTCTTCGATGTGCATTTTTTTACGCAGACGACGGCTACGGTTCTTTGCCATTATTTCACCCTCTCGAACATTAAGTCCCATACACCGTGACCAAGACGATGGCCACGCTGTTCAAATTTCGTTACCGGACGCGATTCCGGACGCGGTACATAGTCGTTGCTCGCAGACTGGTTTTTGTAACCCTCCAGAGACGACATCACTTCCAGCATATGTTCCGCATACGGTTCCCAGTCGGTCGCCATATGGAAGACACCGCCGAGCTTCAGCTTACTTTTTACCAGCTCGGCAAACGGCGCCTGAACGATACGGCGTTTATTATGACGTGCTTTGTGCCACGGGTCAGGGAAAAAGAGCTGAACCATGGTTAAAGAATTGTCAGGAATCATTTTGTGCAGCACTTCTACCGCGTCGTGACACATCACGCGCAGGTTCTCAACGCCCTCTTCATGAGCCGTTGCGAGACACGCGCCGACGCCCGGGGAGTGTACTTCGATACCGAGGAAGTTCTGCTCAGGACGCGCTTTAGCCATGGCCACCAGCGAGGTACCCATACCAAAACCGATCTCAAGCGTGACCGGCGCTTCGCGGCCAAAAAGCCCGGCAAAGTCCAGAGGCTGCTCGCTGAACTCAACGCCCATCACCGGCCAGTAGTTGTCCAGCGCGTGTTGCTGCCCTTTTGTCAGGCGACCCTGACGGCGGACAAAGCTGCGAATACGGCGCAGCGGGCGACCGTTTTCATCAAATTCCGGTGAAATGACGTCGTTTTTCATAAAAGAGTTGTCTGCTTGTGAGAATGTTCGGGAAACGGGCATTATCCAAAGTTAAGGCTTCTATGCAAGCATGGGAAAGATCCGGTTTACAGCAGATTGACGCTGTGCTGCAATCGGCGTCCCTGATTATGCGAATCGATGACCATGCAAGCCTCTCAATTTTCAGCCCAGGTGCTGGACTGGTACGACAAATACGGGCGTAAAACCCTGCCCTGGCAAATTGAAAAAACGCCTTACAAAGTATGGCTCTCCGAAGTGATGTTGCAACAAACGCAGGTCGCCACGGTGATCCCTTACTTTGAGCGTTTCATGGCGCGCTTCCCGACGGTGACCGATCTGGCGAACGCGCCGCTGGACGAGGTGCTGCACCTGTGGACCGGGCTTGGCTACTACGCCCGCGCGCGCAATCTGCACAAAGCGGCACAGCAGGTCGCGACGCGCCACAACGGTAAATTCCCGGAAACTTTTGACGAGGTGGCGGACTTGCCCGGCGTCGGACGTTCAACCGCAGGTGCCATTCTCTCCCTCTCTTTAGGCAAGCATTTCCCGATCCTCGACGGCAACGTGAAGCGCGTGCTGGCGCGCTGCTACGCCGTAGAAGGCTGGCCGGGGAAGAAGGACGTTGAAAAACGTCTTTGGGAGATCAGTGAAGATGTCACCCCAGCCAACGGCGTGGAGCGTTTTAATCAGGCGATGATGGATCTCGGCGCGATGGTCTGCACGCGCTCAAAGCCGAAATGCGAACTCTGCCCGGTAAATAATCTCTGCGTGGCGTATGCCAACCATTCGTGGGCGCAGTATCCCGGTAAGAAACCCAAGCAGACGCTGCCGGAGCGCACCGGCTATATGCTGCTGATGCAGCACGGCGACGACGTCTTCCTGGCCCAGCGTCCACCGAGCGGCCTGTGGGGCGGTCTATACTGCTTCCCACAGTTTGAAAATGAAGCGCTGCTGCGTGAATGGCTTAAACAGCGCGGGATTGCTGCCGATAACCTGACGCAGCTGACCGCGTTTCGCCACACCTTCAGCCATTTCCACCTGGATATTGTGCCGATGTGGCTTCCCGTGTCCTCATTCACCTCGTGCATGGATGAAGGCACCGCTCTCTGGTATAACTTAGCGCAACCGCCATCAGTCGGGCTGGCGGCTCCCGTGGAGCGCCTGTTACAGCAATTACGTGCCGGTGCAATGGTTTAGCATCGGCTAAAAAAGAGGAATGAGTATGGCCAGAACGATTTTTTGTACTTTCCTGCAGCGTGACGCTGAAGGCCAGGATTTCCAGCTTTATCCGGGCGACCTGGGTAAACGCATCTACAATGAGATCTCCAAAGAAGCCTGGGGACAGTGGCAGAAAAAGCAGACCATGCTGATCAACGAGAAAAAACTCAGCATGATGAACCCGGAACACCGGAAGCTGCTGGAGCAGGAGATGGTGAGCTTCCTGTTCGAAGGTAAAGACGTGCACATCGAAGGCTATACGCCACCGGAAAAATAACAGCGTGCGGGGGAAACCCCGCCGTTAAAGCAAACACAACACGCACTCCCGGAATGATGAAAAAACTTTTAGCGCTAGCCCTTGTTGCGCCGTTGCTTGTCTCGTGTTCGTCAAAAAAAGGCGAAGATTACAACGAAGCCTGGATCAAGGACACCAACGGTTTTGACATTTTGATGGGGCAGTTTGCCCACAACATCGAGAATATATGGGGATTTAACGAAGTTCTTATTGCCGGACCTAAGGACTACGTTAAGTACACCGATGCCTATCAGACCCGTAGCCACATCAACTTTGATGAGGGTACGATCACGATTGAGACCATTGCAGGCACAGACCCTGCGGCACGGCTCCGTCAGGCAATTATCAAAACCCTGCTGATGGGTGACGATCCGGGCTCTATCGATCTCTACTCAGATGCCGACGATATCACCATTTCCAAAGAACCGTTCCTGTACGGTCAGGTTGTGGATCAGACCGGTCAGCCAATCCGCTGGGAAGGTCGCGCCACGAAATTTGCCGACTACCTGCTGCAGACGCGCCTGAAAAGCCGCTCTAACGGCCTGAAGATTATCTACAGCGTCACCATCAACCTCGTCCCGAACCACCTCGACAAGCGTGCGCATAAGTACATTGGGATGGTGCGTCAGGCTTCGCGCAAGTACGGCGTGGATGAGTCGCTGATCCTGGCGATTATGCAGACCGAATCCTCGTTCAACCCGTACGCGGTGAGCCGTTCCGACGCCCTGGGGCTGATGCAGGTTGTGCAGCACAGCGCCGGTAAAGACGTCTTCCGCGCGCAGGGGAAATCCGGCACGCCGAGCCGCAGCTATCTGTTCGATCCGCAGAGCAACATTGATACCGGCACGGCCTATCTGGCGATGCTGAACAATGTCTACCTGGGCGGGATTGATAACCCAACCTCGCGCCGCTATGCGGTGATCACCGCCTATAACGGCGGCGCGGGCAGCGTGCTGCGCGTGTTCTCGAATGACAAAGTGCAGGCCGCAAATATCATCAACAGCATGGCGCCGGGGGATGTGTACGCCACCCTCACCACTCGCCACCCGTCTGCGGAATCCCGTCGTTATCTGTATAAAGTGAATACAGCGCAGAAGAACTACCGTCGTCGCTAGAACTACCCCTCACCCTGCCCTCTCCCAGAGGGAGAGGGTATTCAAGTTCCCTCTCCCTCTGGGAGAGGGTTAGGGTGAGGGCATCAGGCCGCACTCATTCATCACCACCCATACGAAAATGTTATTTGCATCACAATCCAAACTGCAAATTAATGTGGATTGCATTTTTTTGCGGGAGGTAACAAAACATATCGTTGCCAACTGATAGAATTGCATCAAATAACAACCCTGAATGTTTCTATAACAACATATCTCCCGCTCACTTGTGAGGAAAGTAACATGAACCTTAAGCTGCAGCTTAAAATATTGTCGTTTCTGCAGTTCTGCCTGTGGGGTAGCTGGCTGACTACACTCGGCTCCTATATGTTTGTGACGCTCAAGTTCGACGGTGCGTCAATCGGTGCCGTATACAGCTCGCTCGGTATTGCGGCTGTCTTCATGCCAACGCTGCTGGGGATCGTGGCGGATAAATGGTTAAGTGCCAAATGGCTGTACATGCTTTGCCATCTGGTGGGCGCGGGGACGCTGTTTATGGCAGCCCAGGTGACCACGCCGGGGGCGATGTTCATGGTGATCCTGCTTAACTCGCTGGCCTATATGCCAACGCTTGGGCTGATCAACACCATCTCCTACTACCGCCTGAAATCTGCGGATATGGATATCGTGACTGATTTCCCGCCAATCCGTATCTGGGGCACCATCGGCTTTATCATGGCGATGTGGGGCGTGAGCTTCGCGGGCTTTGAACTGAGCCATATGCAGCTCTACATCGGTGCTGCGCTCTCCGTGGTGCTGGCGCTGTTCACCCTGACGCTGCCAACCATTCCGGTTTCAAACCAGCAGAAAAACCAGAGCTGGAGCACCATGCTCGGCCTGGATGCCTTCGCGCTGTTTAAAAACAAACGCATGGCGATCTTCTTTATCTTCTCCATGCTGCTGGGCGCGGAACTGCAGATCACCAACATGTTCGGCAACACCTTCCTGCACAGCTTCGATAACAACCCGCTGTTCTCCGGCAGCTTTATCGTTGAGCATGCGTCAGTGATGATGTCCATCTCTCAGATCTCTGAGACGCTGTTCATCCTGACCATCCCGTTCTTCCTGAGCCGCTACGGCATCAAGAACGTTATGCTGATCAGTATCGCGGCGTGGATGTTGCGCTTCGGTCTGTTCGCCTACGGCGACCCAAGCCCGTTCGGCACCGTGCTGCTGGTTCTGTCGATGATTGTTTACGGCTGCGCCTTCGACTTCTTCAACATCTCGGGTTCCGTGTTTGTGGAAAAAGAGGTGAAGCCTGAAATCCGCGCCAGCGCGCAGGGCATGTTCCTGATGATGACCAACGGCTTCGGCTGTATTCTGGGCGGTGTGGTGAGCGGTAAAGTGGTTGAGATGTACACCACCAACGGTATCACCAACTGGCAGCCGGTGTGGCTGATCTTCGCGGCGTACTCGCTGGTGCTGTTCTTCGCGTTTATCGTGCTGTTCAAGTACAAGCACGTTCGCGTGCCGAATGGTGCACAGCCGATCGCGCATTGATTGTTATGCCCGGTGGCGCTGCGCTTACCGGGCCTACAAAACCAGACCGTAGGCCGGGTAAGGCGTAGCCGCCACCCGGCTATTTTATTGCAGAGAGCACCCACCCCACCGACAGTAAATCCGCGCTGCCGCCGGGGCTCAGGTTCCGTTCAATCAATGCGTTATCCATTCTGAGCAACGCCTCGCGGTCCCAGCCGTCAGCCAGCAGTTCCCGCGCATAGCCCTGAACGTAGCGCAGCCCCTCAATGCCGCCGCGCGAAACCAGATTGCTGTCCTGATTTATCGCCATCAGGCGTAACAGCAGGCCGTGAAGTGAACGTCCGTTCCACTGCGCCATCGCCTTACGCGCCGTCGCAAAGCCGCTCTCAGCCTCACCGCGCGCGCCGGTAAATCCGTACCGCTGATACTGCCGCTCCCCCGCCGTCGCCTGTCCGCTGCGCCCGGCCAGCTCCCGCGACACCAGCCCGCTGCAGATGTTACTCACCTCACAACAGAGGCTGTCTGCGGAGATATCTTTCACACGCCCGGCGGCGAAGCACAGTAAACCCAGGGCAAAAATCCCGCCCTTGTGCGTGTTCACTCCGTTCGTCGCGGCGTACATCGCCTGCTCGCAGGCCATCCCCATCGGCCGGATAATCCTTAACTGTTCGGCAGCAGGTTTATCTGCATGCGCGCGACCGAGCTCGGCAAAGCGCGAAAACCACGGCGCAATCGCCGCGATGCTGCGGACAAACAGCGCGTGGTCCATATCTCGATGGGAACCGTTATTAAGCTTGTCTACCAACCCCGGCTTGGGCGTCAGCTCCAGCTCCTGCCACAGCGCCGCTTCGGCAAGCGCGGGCACGTCAGCCGGGCGGGGTTTAGTCGCGAGCAAACCAGTCATCGATCGTCTTCTCCACGCGGGAAACCACCTGCTCAACGGGATGATTGCGCGAGCGGGAGCAGGCGTGTGCGGGCTCGTCGCAGATCAGGCAGCGTCGAAGATTGGTCCCCAGCGACTGACGCCCGACGTGGCCGTGCTGCGGGCAGATCACATCCAGATCCCACAGCCTGCCGAGCGGGTGCGTCTGCTCCAGCTCCGCGCAGTGCGCTTTGATTTCCACAGCAGGATGGGCCACGCACCACATGGCTTCCGGCCCGGTCGGGAGCCACAGCACCTGGCGGTCCAGCACCTGCCAGCGGTTTTCCCACAGCAGCTGATCGCACATCTGCAGCGCCACGCCCATGGTGTTGCGATAGCGCAGGCTGTCTTTGATCTCCCCAGGCGTGACCAGCGTGAGGGAAATCACCGGTTGTTGATAGTGCTCAAGCATGTCAGCCTGGCGCGCTGCGCGGCGCTCTTTCGCCGCCAGCAGTTCGTCCAGGCTGACACCCGCCCGCACGGGTGTCGCTGAAATCATACTTACTCCTTCACCTGTCGTACGGTGTCGATCACGCTGCCGTCGCGGTAGCGGATCACCCCGACGATTTTGTCGGTAAATTCAATCGGTTTAGGTTCACCTGTCAGGGAAATCGCCCGCTCAAAGAGCGCGTTGATATCCACGATCTTCAGCCCTGCTTCCATGAGTCTTTCGCGGATCTCCGGGCGCGCCGGGTTGACCGCAATACCGTGGTCGGTGACCAGCACGTCGATGCTCTCCCCCGGGGTGAGGCGCGTGGTGACGCGCTTCACGACCGTCGGTATGCGGCTGCGCAGCAGCGGCGCA
Organism: Enterobacter genomosp. O; assembly: GCF_001022965.1. GTDB lineage: Bacteria > Pseudomonadota > Gammaproteobacteria > Enterobacterales > Enterobacteriaceae > Enterobacter > Enterobacter cloacae_L. The sequence continues at coordinate 702,081 of NZ_LECZ01000026.1, read as the reverse complement.
ACCACGATGGTCAGGTTCGCCGCGGCGGCCACGTCGCAGTGCCCGCCGGACGCACCGCGCATCACGCCGTCGGAGCCGGTGATGACGTTGACGTTGAAATCGACGTCAATTTCCAGGGCGCTGAGGATCACCACGTCGAGCTGGTCGCAGCTTGCCGCCTTGCTGCCGGGGTTGGCGTAGACGTTAGTGGAGATCTCCACGTGGTTCGGGTTGCGCGCCAGCGAGGCCGCCGCCTGGCCGTCAAAGCACTGGGTATCGAGCAGCTTTTCGATCAGCCCCTTCTCGTGCAAATCCACCAGGCTGCCGGTGATGCCGCCGAGCGCAAAGCGCGCCTTCACGCCGCTGCGCTCCATTTTCTCCTCCATAAAGCGCGTGCAGGCGGTCGCCGCCGCGCCGGAGCCGGTCTGCATCGAGAAGCCCGGTTTAAAGTAGCCGGAGTGCTCAATCACATCCGCCGCGTAGCGGGCGATCATCAGCTCGCGCGGGTTGCTGGTGACGCGCGCCGCGCCGACGCTGATTTTCGCCGGATCGCCCACGCTGTCGACCTGCACAATGTAGTCCACCTGGTCCTGCACCAGGCTGGCGGGCATATTGGGGAACGGCACCAGCTCTTCGGTCAGCAGCACCACCTTGCGGGCAAAGTGCGCATCCACCATGGCGTAGCCCAGCGAGCCGCAGCAGGATTTACCGTGCGTGCCGTTGGCGTTGCCAAATTCATCGCTGCACGGCACGCCGAGAAACGCCACGTCGATATTCAGCTCCCCGTCCTGGAGCAGCTTCACGCGCCCGCCGTGGGAGTGAATTTGCACCGGCTCGTCCATCAGCCCGTGGGAGATGGCCTCCGCCAGCCTGCCGCGCATCCCGGAGGTGTAAATCCGGGTGATAACGCCGCTTTCAATATGTTCGATCAGCGCGTCGTTGCAGGTCATCAGCGAGCTGGAGGCCAGCGTCAGGTTTTTAAAACCCATCCGCGCCAGCAGCGCCACGACGGTGTTGATCACCCGGTCGCCTTCGCGGAACGCGTGGTGGAAGGAGATGGTCATGCCGTCCTGCAGGCCGCAGCGCTTAACCGCCTCTTCAATGGAGGCACAGAGTTTGCGGCTGTGCTTCGCGTCACTGTCCGCCAGCCACGGCGTCGCGCTGTGGGCAGTATCAAACGGTTTTAAGTCCCGCAGATGGGGAAAATTCACGTGAAGAAGTTCTGTCTGATTCATCATCTCATCCTTACCGACGCACGCCGGAGGCCGCCGCGCGCTCCAGCACCACCTGCGCGTGGTTAATAATCGGTGCATCCACCATTTTGCCGTTGAGCGACACCACGCCCAGGCCGTTACGCTCGCCCTCTTCTGCCGCCTCAATCACCCGCTTAGCGTGATCCACCTCTTCCTGCGTCGGGGCGTAGGCGTTGTGCAGCAGGTCAATCTGGCGCGGGTTAATCAGCGATTTGCCGTTGAAGCCCATCTTGCGGATCAGATCGACCTCGCGCAGGAACCCGGTCTCGTCGTTAACGTCTGACCACACCACGTCGAAGGCGTCGATGCCCGCGGCGCGGGCGGCGTGCAGCACGGCGCAACGGGCGTAGAACAGCTCGGTGCCGTCGCCGCGCTCGGTCTGCATGTCCATCACATAGTCAAAGGCGGCCAGCGCAATCCCGATCAGGCGCGGAGAGCTGCGTGCAATCGCCACCGCGTTAATCACGCCAATGGCCGATTCAATCGCCGCCATCACGCGGGTGGAGCCGACCTCGCGGCCGCACTCCTGCTCGATACGCTCGAGGTGACCTTCCAGTTCGTAGATATCGTCCGGAGTGTCGGTCTTCGGCAGACGGATCACGTCCACGCCGGCCCGCACGGCGGCCTCCAGATCCAGCAGGCCAAACGGCGTGCTGAGCGGGTTAATGCGCACCACGGTTTCGATATCCTGATACATCGGGTGCTGCAGCGCGTGGAACACCAGCATGCGCGCGGTGTCTTTCTCGCGCAGGGCAACGGCGTCTTCAAGGTCAAACATGATGGAGTCCGGGCGGTAGATAAACGCGGTTGAGAGCATGGCGGCGTTGGCGCCCGGCAGGAACAGCATACTGCGGCGGAGTTTGCTCATTTCAGCGCCCCCCAGTTGATGGCCTGGTCATCGGCGGCACGCATCAGCGCGCTTTGCAGGCGAGCGCGGATCACACAGTCCAGCGCCCCTTTGTCTTCAATAATGATAAGTCCCTGGTGCACGTTCATGGCGCGCAATGTGTCGTTGACCACCTGGCGAATTTGCTCGCCAAACTGCTTAATCACTTCACTGTGGATGACTATCTCCAGCTCGCCGTGAGCGGGAGCGATTTTCACCATCAGGTCGCTGGACTCCTGCGTTCCGGCCAGCGCCTCCCTTACAATTTTCATGATAAATTCCTGGTAGTTAAGCGACTTCCGCACTCGCACGGTAATGTGCTTCGAGATGCGCGAAGGTGGAGTCCGGGACGATCTCCCGGATCCGGGAAAACTGCTGTGTCTTCAGTAAGCGGCGCACTTCGGACGCCGAAATGGCGTTGCCGGTGGCCTTGATGCGCGGCATTTCCACCACCTCGATATGCGAGGCCAGCAGGTCGTGCAGCGTCTGGTTGTACTGACGGGTGATGTCGCAAAAGGGCTCCGAGCCGATAAAGCGATGCGTGATGCCCAGCGCCGGGGCGATAAAGTCCCGGAAGATCAGCACGTCGATCTCGCTCCACGCCTGCTGTACTTTGCCGGTCTCCTTCAGGAAGTAGGCCGGGAAGGTGGCGCGGGAGATGATGTACTGCGACCCTTCATGCACCACGACGTTCGGCAGGTGCGCCACGCCCGCGCGCACCATCTCGAGGCGGGCGCTGAACGGGAAGAACGACGCGTCTTCTCGCACCACGAACAGGTGCAGGGCGTCGCACCGCGCCGCCGCCTGCTCCACCAGATGGCGGTGGCCGAGGGTGAACGGATTGGCGTTCATCACTATCGCGCCAATGTTTTCCCCGCACCTGCGCTTCGCCGAGAGCGAACGGCAGTAGCGCTCGATCCCCTGCGGGGTGTTCTCCATCAGCACGGCGTTGTTTCCGCTCTGGGCAATCGGCCAGAAGCCGCTGCGGGCAAAGCGCTCCCGGTTGCACGGGCGGGTGCAGAGGAAGAGGTGAAAATGGCCGCGCTCCAGCGCCGCATTTTGCACTTCCGCTAGCAGCCGCGCGCTGAGGTTCTCGCCGCGAAGCTGCTCGTTGACCGCCACGCATTTGATGACGTTGGCGGCAAGCCCTGCGCAACCCACCAGCTGCGGGCCGGACCAGGCTTCGACAAACAGCGTGATGTCGTTGTCCAGGCCAAGGCCGCTGTCTGCCAGCAGGTAACGGATCTGGCTTAAGCGTTCCGGGTGCTTCGCCACCAGCGTGTGGCGAAAATCGATGGGTTGACTGTTCATGCCGCCTTTCTCAGTGTGCCGCCGCAAGCCCGACGGCTGGCGCTTCCACAATCACGTTACTCAGATGACCGATATGCTCGATCTCCACCTCAATGCGATCGCCCTCTTTCATAAACAGCGGCGGGTTACGCTTTTTACCCACGCCGCCAGGAGAGCCGGTGATGATCACGTCGCCCGGGCTTAAGCGGGTAAAGGTGCTGATGTACTCGATCAGCTCCGCAACCTTGTGGATCATGCTGCTGGTGTTGTCTTCCTGCACCATGCGGCCGTTCAGCCAGGTGCGGATCGCAAGCTGGTGCGGGTCCGGGATCTCATCGGCCGTTGCCATCCACGGGCCGAACGCGCCGGTCTGACGCCAGTTTTTACCGGCCGTAAACCAGGTGTGCTGCCAGTCGCGGGCGGAGCCGTCCATGTAGCAACTGTACCCGGCCACGTGGCGCAGGGCGTCGTCGCGGCTGATGTTCTCCCCGCCTTTGCCGATGATCACCGCCAGCTCGCCTTCGTAGTCGAATTCGCTGGAGTGGCGCGGCTTCAGCACCGGCTCGTTGTGTCCGGTCTGTGAATCCGGGAAGCGGACAAACAGCGTCGGGGCCGGGTTATGCTGGTCAAACTCCTTGCGCTTGTCGGCGTAGTTCATGCCCACGCAGAGGATTTTTTCCGGCTGCACGATCACAGGTAAGAAGGTGATGGCGCTCAGCGGCACGTCCACGGCATCGTTCAGATAACGGGTGGCCTGCGCCAGCCCGTTGCCCTGCAGCAGCGCCTTGAGGTCGCCGTAGCGGTCGCCGAGACGGCGGCCTAAGTCAATCACGCCGTCGGCCTGGACGATGCCGTAGCTGCGTTTTCCCTGGTATAAAAAGCTTGCGAGTTTCATTGTTCTTTCCTGAAAACTTAAACGAGGAAGTTGCCCAGAATCAGCAGTGAGATAGAGACGTTAATCGCGCCGCCGATACGGGTAGCAATCTGGGCGAATGGCATCAGGCTCATGCGGTTGCCTGCGGTCAGGATCGCCACGTCGCCGGTACCGCCCTGGCCGCTCTGGCAGCAGGAGACGATGGCGACATCAATCGGGTGCATACCAATCTTTTTGCCGACGAAGAAGCCCGTGGCGACCAGTGCAGAAACGGTGCTGACAATCACCAGCAGGTTGCTGACGGTGAACGCCGCCACCAGTTCATGCCACGGGGTGATGGCCACGCCAACGGCGAAGAGAATCGGGTAGGTCACGGAGGTCTGGAAGAATTTGTACACCACCTGCGAGCCTTCCAGCAGGCGTGGAGAGGCGCCGTTGCAGAGCTTCACCAGCACCGCCATAAACAGCATGCCGACCGGAGCAGGCAGGCCAATCAGCTTGTGGCCGAGCATGCCCAGCATGTAGAGCAGCACCGCCAGCAGCGCGCCAGAGGCGATGGTGGTCACGTCCGCCTTGCCGGAGAACGCAGGCTGAGAGACGGTAGCATCTGCATTCGCGCGGTTAGGCATCAGCTGGCCTTCACCGGTCAGGTGCGGGTAGCGTTTACCAAGCTGGTTCAGGCAGCCGGAGATGATGATCGCCGTCAGACCGCCGAGCATCACCATCGGCAACACGCGACCGAGCGCCACGCCCTGGTCCATATGCAGCAGGGTGGCATAGCCGATGGAAAGCGGGATCGCCCCTTCCCCTACCCCGCCCGCCATAATCGGCAGAATGATAAAGAAGAAGATCTGGAACGGCTCAAGACCCAGCGCCAGGCCGACGCCCATCCCCACCAGCATGCCGACGATTTCACCGCACAGCATCGGGAAGAAGATGCGCAGGAAGCCCTGGATCAGCACCGTGCGGTTCATGCTCATGATGCTGCCGACAATAATGCAGCAGATGTAGAGATAGAGAATGTTGGTGGATTTGTAGAACTTGGTGGTGGACTCGACCACCACGTCCGGCAGCAGACCGTAATAGACCAGCGCGGAAGGGATAAAGGTAGCGCAAATTGCCGCCGCGCCGAGCTTGCCGACAATCGGCAGGCGTTTGCCAAACTCGCCGCAGGCGAAGCCGAAGAAGGCCAGCGTCGCCACCATCACCACGATATCGCTCGGCAGTTTTCCACCCAGGCAATCAATGGCAATCAGTACGCCCGCCAGAACGAACAGCGGCAGAGGAATAATCCCGATTTTCCAGGTATCCATAATATGCCACCAGCGCTCTTTGAGCGAAGGTCGCTGAATTTCAATCGGGTCGTGGGTAACAGAGAAAGAATCGTCAGTTGTGCTCATAATAAGCCCCTTAGTTATTTTGTGCGTTCAGCTTAGAGTCACAAAGGCTTACTTTATGTGAGGAATGGCATATTAAAAGCGAAGTTTTAATGGCCACTATGGTTTTAATGGTTTCTTTTATTTAATGTGATTTATGCCTTATTTATTGTCGTGGTTTTTATGGTTTCTTTTCTGAATTGAACAAACAAATAACATTTACTTGTGCAGCCTGAGGCACGTTAGCCTTTAGGATAAATCTTTTACAGCCCCTGCTGTGCAAGGGATCACAAGTTTTCGGCAAAGCGGGCATCCGCACGAAAAAAGATGATATATTGGCGATCTTTGTCGCTACCTCGCGTGATAGTTATGAAAGTCTCTTTCCAGATTAAGCTGTTTATTTCGCTGGTTGCCTTTTTCTCAGTACTTTTTGCGCTACTGGGCGGATATTATTATGCCGATGTCGGCAAACAGCTTTATCAGGAAATGAGCGCCCGCGCCAAAATACAGGCTGAAGAGATTGCGCTTATTCCGACATTACGTGATGAAGTCGAACAAAAGAATATCAGCGCCATCCATGATTTTATGCAGAAGATGTCCGCGCACAGTGACGCCAGCTTTATTGTCATAGGCGATAATAAGGGCCAGCATCTTTTTCACTCCGTCTTTGCCGACAGAGTGGGTACGACGCTGGTAGGCGGTGACAATGAGGCCGTTTTACAGGGTAAAAGCACCACCACCATCCGTAAAGGGGGGCTGGGCATTTCGCTGCGCAGTAAGGCCCCCATCTTCAACGATGCCGGGCAGGTGGTCGGCATTGTTTCGGTAGGCTATCTCACCAGCTACCTTGATACCATTACCGTCACTAAAGTGGTCAATATCCTGATTGCCGCCGTGCTGCTGCTGTTTGCCCTGTTTGTCTTCTCCTGGTTCTTTACCCGCAGCATTAAGAAGCAGATCTTCTCCCTCGAGCCGCGAGAGATCGGGCTGCTGGTGCGCCAGCAGAAGGCGCTGATGGAGTCTATTTATGAAGGGGTGATTGCCATTGACGATCGGCGGCGGATTGAAGTGATCAACCAGGCGGCGCGCAAGCTGCTGGGCCTGAGCCAGCCGGCCCGGGAGCTGCGCGGGCAGCTGATAAGCCAGGTTATCGATCCGGTCCCGTTCTTCGATACGCAAACGATGCTGGCGAAAGATACCCATGACGAGATTTGCCGTTTTAACGATCTCACGGTGATTGCCAGCCGGGTGCACATCATGCTTGAGGGATCGCTGCAGGGCTGGGTGATCACCTTCCGCGATCGCAACGAGATCGACTCGCTGAGCGCCCAGCTCAGCCAGGTAAAACGCTATGTCGATAACCTGCGCATTATGCGCCACGAGCAGTTAAACCGAATGACCACGCTCTCCGGTCTGCTGCATATGGGCCGCTATGAGGAGGCCATTGGCTACATTCAGGCCCAGTCGGAGCATGCCCAGGAGCTGCTGGACTTTATCTCTTCGCGCTTCAGTTCCCCGACCCTGTGCGGCTTGCTGCTGGGCAAAGCCGCCCGCGCGCGGGAGAAAGGCGTCGAGCTGTGTTTCGACCCGGCGTGTCGTCTGGACAGGCCGTTCCTTCCACTGGGGGAGCAAGAGCTGATTTCGATTATTGGCAACCTGCTGGATAACGCCATCGAAGCGACGCAGCGCTCACCGCTTCCCCATGCGCCGGTGGAGGTGCTGATAAAACTCAGCGAACAGGAGCTGATTATTGAAGTGGCCGACCAGGGCGTTGGCATTAAACCGGAGATCCGCGACAGGATCTTTGAACGCGGCATCACCACCAAAACACGCGGCGATCATGGGATTGGCCTGTATCTGATCGAAAGCTATGTCACACAGGCTGGCGGCGCAATAGAAGTTGCCGATAATACGCCGCGCGGCACCATTTTCTCATTGTTTATCCCTGCCACGGGAATCGCCCGGCAACTGGAAGACACCGACTATGCAACATGAACTTATCGACGTACTGATTGTTGAAGACGAGAGCGAGCTGGCGCAACTGCACGCGGAGCTGATAGGCAAGCATCCGCGTCTGAGGCTGGTGGGCATTGCCTCGTCGCTGGCAGCGGCCCAGGCTGAGCTTGAAAGCAAACAGCCGCAGCTCGTGCTGCTGGATAACTATCTGCCTGACGGCAAAGGGATCTCGCTGATTAATAACCCCATGCTGGCCCGCGCCAACTGCTCGGTGATTTTTATTACCGCCGCCAGCGATATGGACACCTGCAGCCAGGCGATCCGCAACGGCGCGTTCGACTACATTCTCAAACCCGTCTCCTGGAAGCGGCTCAGCCAGTCGCTGGAGCGGTTCGTGCAGTTTGCCGAACAGCAGCGCGTCTGGAAGATTGTCGACCAGCAGAACGTCGATTCGCTCTATCAGCTGCAGGCGAAAAACTACCGCCAGGACAACGGCAGCAAGGGCATTGAGGAAAATACGCTGGCGCGCGTGCAGACGCTGTTTAACGACAAAGCAACGCACTGCTTTACCGTGGATGAAGTCGTGAGCGAGACGGGACTGAGTAAAACCACCACCCGGCGCTATCTGGAGCACTGCGTGGAGACCGGGTTTCTCAGCGTGGAGATGCTGTACGGCAAGATTGGGCATCCGAGGAGGATGTACCGCCGCGCAGAAGCCTGAGCAGAATTGTAGGCCCGGTAAGCTTGCGCCACCGGGCAAATCGCCGGGTGGCGCTAACGCTTACCCGGCCTACGTTAGAGAGAGGGTCTACTTTAATACATACCCATACAGCCGCTTAATCCCGTCGGCATCCTTCTCGCTGTACACGCCCTGCAGCTCCGGCGAGAAGCCCGGCAGCAGGTTGATGCCCTCCTCCAGCGCCAGGAAGTAACGCTGCACCGCCCCGCCCCAGACTTCACCCGGCACCACGCACAGCACGCCTGGCGGATAGGGCAGCGCCCCTTCGGCGGCAATGCGCCCTGCGGCATCCCGTATGCGAACCAGCTCCACCTCCCCGCGAATATAGGCCCGGTTTGCATCCTGCGGGTTCATCACCACTTCCGGCAGGCTCTCCTTACGGAACATCGCCTTCTGCAAATCTTTTACGTCAAAGCTGACGTAGAGATCGTGCATCTCCTGGCAAAGCTGTCGGAGCGTGTAATCCCGGTAGCGCACCGGGTATTTCTGGAAGATGGTCGGCAGCACGTCCGCCAGCGGCGTATCGTCCTCAATGTGCTGTTCAAACTGCCCCAGCATCGCCACCAGCTGCGCCAGCTTCTCGCTGCTTTCGGCAGGCGTCAGCAGGAACAGGATCGAGTTGAGGTCGCATTTTTCCGGCACGATGCCGTTTTCACGCAGATAGTGCGCCAGAATCGTCGCCGGGATACCGAAATCCGTGTACTCCCCCGTTTCGGCATCGATGCCCGGCGTGGTCAGCAGCAGCTTGCACGGGTCGACAAAGTACTGCTCGCGGGCATAGCCCTCAAACCCGTGCCATTTGGCACCCGGCTCAAAGCTGAAGAAGCGCAGCTCGCTGGCAATAGCGTGAGTCGGATGATCCTGCCACGGCCGCCCCGCCACCACCGGTGGGATAAACGGTTTGATCATGTGGCAATTCGCAACGATCGCCTTGCGCGCTTCAATCCCCAGCTCGACGCACTCCGCCCACAGCCTGCGCCCGCTTTCCCCTTCGTGGATTTTTGCGTTCACATCCAGCGCCGCGAACAGCGGATAGAACGGGCTGGTTGAAGCATGCAGCATAAACGCGTTGTTAAGACGCTTGTGCGGGCAGAAACGCGCCTGGCCGCGAATGTGGTTATCCTTTTTATGGATCTGCGACGTTTGCGAGAACCCGGCCTGCTGTTTATGCACCGACTGGGTGACAAAAATGCCCGGATCGTTCTCGTTCAGCTCCAGTAACAGCGGGGACGTTTCCGCCATCATCGGAATGAACTGCTCGTAGCCCACCCACGCGGAGTCAAACAGAATGTAGTCGCACAGGTGGCCGATCTTGTCGATCACCTGACGGGCGTTGTAGATCGTCCCGTCGTAGGTGCCAAGCTGAATGATCGCCAGGCGGAACGGCCGTGCCACGTCGGCCTTTTCCGGCGCCGCCTCGCGGATCAGCTCCCGCAGATACCCATCGTCAAAGCAGTGCTCGTCAATCCCGCCAATAAAGCCGAACGGGTTACGCGCTGCCTCAAGATAAACCGGCGTGGCACCCGCCTGGATCAGCGCCCCGTGGTGGTTGGATTTATGATTGTTACGATCGAACAGCACCAGGTCGCCGCGAGTCAGCAGGGCGTTGGTCACCACCTTATTGGCCGCCGACGTACCGTTCAGCACGAAGTAGGTTTTATCCGCGTTGAACACTTTTGCCGCAAATTTTTGCGCATGCTTGGCGGATCCCTCGTGGATCAGCAAATCACCGAGCTTGACGTCGGCGTTGCACATATCGGCGCGGAACACGTTCTCGCCGAAGAAGTCATAGAACTGGCGCCCTGCCGGGTGCTTTTTGAAAAACGCGCCGTGCTGGTGGCCCGGACAGGCAAAGGTGCTGTTGCCCATTTCAACATACTGGCTCAGGGTGTCGAAAAACGGCGGCAGCAGGTTCTCTTCGTAACGGCTGGCTGCGGTCTCCAGCTCCAGAAACTCCTGAGCTTTACCCGAGATGACCGCGGTAGCGCCATCGGGCACTTCCGTGGGCTCCTGCGAGAAAATGAACACCGGAAGCTGAAAGCCCGTGCGTTTCAGCAACGCAAGAATGCCGCTGCGACTTTCCGTCGTCGTCATGACGACGGCCGCCACATCGGTGAAATCCGTGTTATCCAGCGTCACCTTTTCACGGTGCGTAGACACGGTAGAGAGCAGCTCGCGGCTGACGGCGATTTTCAAGGTTTTCATAAGCGCAGTTACCCTCACCGAGCGGTGAGACAGGAGGAGAAAATTCGCGCAATAATGTCACCTTTTATTTTTAGCCGCAACAGGGAATCCTTATGCAATTAATCACCCAAACCTAACGGCCATAAAGCAGAAGCATGTCATAATCATGCAATACCAATGAGTAAGTAACAGGAGTTAAGCGTGGTTATCGGGCCATTTATCAACGCAGGCGCCGTATTGCTGGGCGGCGTACTCGGCGCAGTGCTGAGCCAGCGGCTGCCGGAGCGTATTCGCACCTCTATGCCCTCAATATTCGGCCTGGCATCGTTAGGGATCGGGATTCTTTTAGTGATCAAATGCGCCAACCTGCCCGTGATGGTGCTGGCCACCCTTCTCGGCGCGCTCGTTGGCGAATTTTGCTATCTGGAAAAAGGCATTAACAGTGCGGTGAGTAAAGCCAAAAACCTGATTGCCCGACCGGGCGGTAAGGCGAAACACGGCACGCACGAGTCGTTTATCCAGAACTATGTCGCCATCATCATTCTGTTTTGCGCCAGCGGCACCGGGATTTTCGGTTCGATGCAGGAAGGCATGACGGGCGATCCGAGCATATTGATTGCGAAAGCGTTTCTGGATTTCTTCACCGCCACCATTTTCGCCACCACCCTTGGCGTCGCCGTTGCGGCGATTTGCGTCCCGATGCTGCTTATCCAGCTGGCACTCGCCACCTGCGCCACCCTGATTCTCCCGCTGACCACGCCGGCGATGATGGCGGACTTCACCGCCGTCGGCGGCCTGCTGCTGCTGGCGACAGGCTTGCGCATTTGCGGGATTAAGATGTTTGCCGTGGTGAACATGCTGCCCGCGCTGCTACTTGCCATGCCGCTCTCCGCGCTCTGGACGCACTTTTTCGCTTAAGGAAGCGGCGAAATGGTGAGAGATTGCGCAGTCTGTAACGAAAACAACATTTTTCGTTGACGGCGGAGAGTGAATCGGGTTTAATGCGCCCCGTTGCCCGGATAGCTCAGTCGGTAGAGCAGGGGATTGAAAATCCCCGTGTCCTTGGTTCGATTCCGAGTCCGGGCACCAATATTCATAAGGCCTCGCTGCAAAGCGGGGCTTTTTCCTTTCTTAGCTACGGTAGATTTCTGGTCGTTGCAACACGTTATTTGTTTGCTGGATTTCTCGCCATTTTCGCAGATGTTCGTTACTTTTAGACCCCTCAACATCCTCTGATGTACCTTTTCCTAACCTCACTGCTACGGTCTTTCTACGGTCTTTCTACGGTCCTCTACGGTTCCTTTCTCTCAGATCATTCGTAATGAAGTAGAAAATACGGGGAAAACGGGGGAATTATCATTTCACCTTAATCCGCTGGTCTTAACGTGATTTTGTCGCGGGGAATAAGGTGGGGAAATCCCCTATAGTAAGCGGGAAAACCTGACAGCATATGTCCTCCACCAATCACATGGGAATCTTCACCAGTCCGCCCACCTGCAGCAAGATCTTCTTCCCTTTCACTTCTTACCGTTACCAGAATCCCCCGTCCTGCACGTCATCATAAAATGATATATCAGAAGTAATACTAGTTGAACTAAACGTATTGCACTGTCAAACCTAAGTGGGCGCAGAAAGCGAGGGGCCGTTTTACAGGGATACTTACAGAGGCATTACTCAAATAGCGGTGTTTAAGTCAATGGGGAGCAAGTCATGTATTTGTGTAATGACAAGCCTTTACTTCAGCGCAAAGGCCCGTATCGATGGTTAGGCTACTGTTTATTATTCGTTGTTTTAGCGGCTGAGGGAGCACTGCCTGATGATTGACTGGGAACTGGCTGCATTTTCGGCATCGTTGCGCCGTGTTTCTCAATGCTAGAGTTTGATACTTTAACCATCAGAGGTGATATGGCACCATCTCCAATACGAACTGTTTTGTAATTATTTGAACTCATTACTAGGCTCCTTATTTATTCGCGGCTATTGGACGAAGTTGTGGAAGGTTGCTGAGTAGTTCCTCCAGATGATTGTTGCGAAGCTCGGGCGGTAGGGATCGCCTGCATCTGAGGAACATTTGCACCATTTCCTACAAATACACGCTGCATGGAAGGCATAATTGCCCCATCCATCCCTAAGCCTGAGTGTATTACCTTAGATTTATCGTTCAAGTTAGCTCCTGACGTTAATTTAGTTTTTGGCGGAATCAGTAGATGTTGTAGGTGAAGGAGTACCGTTTACTGTTGCATCTGTCTGATTTGTTTGTGTTACTGGTTGCATGAGGGGGACCGTAGCACCTTTATCAACAGGTACTCTTTGCATCATTGGTGGTGGCACCCCATCGTTATTAATTTGCTGCGTTTTATTAACCATATCGCTTTTGCTTACCTCCGTTCTTCTATCAAAGTTGATCACACCAAATGTAATGACCGAGATTATAGCTAAAACAAAAAAACCACCTGAAAACCTATTCACCCAATCCAAAGCCTTTGATTTGAGGCTTACTTTCCCAAAAACACTTTCATCTTCTTCGATGTAATATTTATGAGCTATTTCTAACTGAGCCCTCAGTGCTGCATTACTAATCAAGAAACTGAATATTGTTGATAATATTGCACATCCAAATAATACCCATGCAGAGTAAAGCAGCCAAATATGTGCCGTTTGATTATGAGGGGCTATATCTTTAAAGACAGTTAATGAGATGGCAAGGCCAGCAGATGATAACGTCAGTATGTTCTTATCATAATTGTCAGTATTAGAAAGCTCACGCTTATCAACTTCAGCTTTGTAAGTAGCGAAAATTGATGTTGCTTGAGCTCGCTCCTCTTCAGTCCTTGCCACTTATTGATTCCTTTAGCTGAACTTAACGAGGTTTATTCGACTGCGACAACAATGACGCAGCATAGCTTTTGGTTTCCTCGCTATACTTTGAACTTTTCATAACATCGGAAGCTAATGTCTCCATCTCAGAACCAGTTTGCTTACCAGTCCGGGCTTGTGCGACAACAGAAGCAGCAAGCTTCTTCTTGATTTCAGATGAGTTTTCATCTTGTAGAGCTTTCGCTGCTTGAGAGGCGAGCTTAGGTGAGGATCGCTTTTTGTTAATAGCCATAGAATATCTCCAAGAGAAATACAATATATTGACAGCCTACGAACAATTACAACTACATATAGTATTCCAGAAAAAAATCGATAACAACATTATTGCAAGGACTAATCGTGATGCAGATCATAGAAATACTGTTTCTATAAACAGTGCTTTGAGTCTTAAAGCAGGGCTAATCTTTGCCAAATACTGCTGAGGCATTGATTACCACTACTTAATAAGATAAATCAGACAGTTAGCATTTAATGTCGCTTCAATCCAGCTCCGCCAATCGTGATTGGACAGTTATAGAACACCACTAGCAACAACAGGAATTTAACTGTCTCAGTAGCACACCGACCAGACTGTGAGGAGACCCAAAGGATACGCAAAGCAGTCTTGGCTCCCTAGTGACGTGAAAAATCACTTTTGCGGGCTTTTTTGTTCCGGCCCTATGTGCCTTGTTCGCCACGCGCCAACAGATCCAATTTCTTTCATTATTGCTGGTCCCCATAGCTCATGTCTGCCTTTTCAACCATAAGGGTTGTGAATGGCAGTTATGAGCGATGAGCGGACCTTGCAACTTTGTTGGCGCACTTTTAAGACCTATTTTTTGAGGATAGTTAGAAAGCTTGTGGCACGAAGGGTCTACTCCCCGAGTGTACTTTTGCTCAAGAAGAAATCATCACAATCGCCTGAAGAAGTGATGTCAAAGTATTGAGCTCAGCGTTAAGATTAAATAACTTACAGATAAATCCAATGTTTTATAGAAGGGTAAAATGGCAGCTAAGCGCGCATACTACGGTAACGATAGTGACCGAGACTACTTTGAGCGGGTATTTCAGTCAGCTAACATTAACTTTCTCATCGGTTCTGGTGCATCCCTCCCTGCGATTAAAGTACTGGGGACAATCGAAACGGACCTTCAGCAACTTATTAATGATGAGCAGGAAGAAGAATACTTCAGGATGGGCACTGACTTTTTATCAGCTGTTTGGCTTCCTCATGAATGCATGCTGCAGCGCGGCCATGGTGCCCCCTTCGCACCTCAGGTGATCACCAATTTAGAATGTACCCGTAAGAATTATGATGCTTTTATGTCTTCACTGGAAAAGATACTGACTCGACGCCGGACTGGCCTACTTCCGAGGCGTATTAACGTTTTTACAACTAATTATGATTTATTCATTGAAGAAGCAGCCACTCGTAATAATAACATTCTTTTTAATGATGGTTTTAATAGAAGATCAAATGTTTGGGGAGATCAGGAATTTGATGCGGGCAGCTTTAACCATTCGGTAAGTGCAACTGGGAATCTGTATAATTATAAAGTTGAACTTCCTACTGTTAACCTTATAAAACTTCATGGGTCACTCTCTTGGAAACATTCTAAAGGAAAGATTATTTATCGCATTGCAGATATTAAGCCGTTTAACTTTCCCACCCCAGCCGAAATGAAAGAATGGGTACTTGCTCATACACTTATTCTTCCACGCAAGGAGAAGTTTAAAGAGACTCTACTACAGAACGTTTATTATGATTTACTGAGAACCTATTCCAATGAGCTTGATAAAGAAGCAACCCTGCTAATTGTCTTTGGGTTCTCGTTTGCTGATGAGCACCTTGAAACAATAACTAAAAAAGCCTTACGAAACGCTACCCTGAAACTGCTGATTTTTGCTTACGATGAGGCCAGTGTTAGCGGATTTATGGAGAGATTTCGAGATTACTCAAACGTAGAGGTTATTTATCGCCCGGGAGGAAATGTTGATTTCTCGGTAATGAATAACATTATCACGTGCTATCTGGGAGGCTCGAGATGAGCAGGCACTTTACTGAAGAGGAAGCGGTGCTCCGTATAGGCGAAGTCTGCGAGGTTTCTGGACGCGCTGTGACCATTTTGGTAGATAAAAACAAAAATCTCAGTGATTTATTTTATCATGGGAAAGTTCTAAGAAATGTATCAGTGGGTAGCTTCATTGAAATAAAAAAAGGTTTCATGAGCCTGATCGGCAAGGTTGAAGCGGAACGAGTCATTGAGGAAAAACATCTCGGTGGGAGCGGCAGTGATGCTTGGCGATATCGGCGATACCTGACATCAACTCTGACGGGTTACATTGATCGTACTGGTTGCTTCATTGGTGGCTCGCGTGAACTACCTCTCATCGGCAATGAAGCCTTCGTAGTGACTGAAGAGATGATACATACGGTGCATCAGATAGCTGATGCAGACGAAACTGTAATGAGGTTTACTCGTACAGACCTTGAAGATATTGAGATTGCACTACCAATCAATGGCCTTATTAATTCGCACATTGCAATTTTCGGTAATACTGGTAGCGGAAAGTCAAACACCCTAGCCGCGCTATACAAAGCAGGTACTGCCCAGGTTAAATATATTCTCGGCAACCATTTTAGGGAAAGATGTAAATTTATTCTATTTGATTTTAATGGAGAGTATACCGCCCCACAATGCATTACTAACGAGAAGACGGTTTATAATCTCAACACACATCATGCAGGTGGTGACAAACTTCCTTTACCCAGAGAGGTTCTGCTTGAGCATGATATGCTCTCCGTTCTAACCGATGCAACAGACAAAACACAGAAACCATTTCTGAAGCGAGTTCTTGAATTTCGCAAGAAGGTGATGACCTCTGCCAATCCTCTTGAGTTTATGCGTAATATCCTGAAGAAAAGAGTTAGGCAGAATCTCTTTAGTGGGGATAAGCCCAAATGCGATGCTATAAATCAATTTTTCAGTCCAATTTTTAATGATGACCCAGAACTTATATCTGATCTTGAGTATCATTCAACTGCATATAAATGGAAATTGAGGACTGGTATCATATTCAATGCTGAGGCTGATACGGAGCGCTCCTATCTATTTACTCTCGCAAGCAATTTTTTATTTAAAAATGATATGATTGAAGATCTGTTGGATTTTATGTACTTACAGTTAATTCAGGAGTATTTATCCAACAAGTCTAACCCTGAACATATTTCACCAGTTATAAACAGAATGAGTGCAAACCGTAAAGACATAGCCAAAATTTTTGACACTTCAGGACAGTTTGATTTTTGGGGAGAATATAATTTCACGGTTTTGAATCTAAACATGGTTAATATAACCATGAAAAAAACGCTTCCTCTTTTGATAGCCAAGTGGGCTTACAATATGAAGAAAATGTCTACCGAGACATCTACACTGCACATCATTATAGATGAAGCCCACAATATTTTGTCTAATACTTCTTTTCGAGAAACAGAAAGTTGGAAAGATTATCGTCTGGAAACCTTTGAGGAAATCATAAAGGAGGGGAGGAAATTTGGAGTTTTCATCACAATTTCCAGCCAACGCCCTAATGATATATCGTCGACAATTATATCACAAGCACACAATTATTTTATTCATCGCCTTATTAATCAGAATGATCTCTACGCAATTGAAAAATCGGTATCATATATAGACCGTCTGACTGAAGAGTCGATTCCCACACTATCTACAGGAACATGTATTTTTAGTGGTGTTGTCTGTCCCATGCCGCTCAAATTAAGAGTAGCTGAACTTCCAACTGAAGAGAAACCTAAGAGTAATACTATTTCCTTCAACGATTTAATACCTGAGAGGCAGGGAGATGATGACTAGAGCGGCTACGTAGTAACTAGTCTCGCTAATTAACAAGGTCCTGAAGTGGTAACATCCGCTCCTAGCACGGAGCGGACCTCCTGCAGTGCCGTGAGGTCTGGGGCTGCTATGAGCGAAAAATTGACTTGACACAATTATCGCCAGAAAAATAGTAATTCATCATATAATTTCTCGCTGATATTGGCTGAAAACCTTTTCTACAACCTAAATCTAACCTCACAGAACCACTCATTTTCTGAGAGGCAGCTATAGAGTGCGGATTGCCAAGAGTTTAAGCTTACTGATTGTTTTCCTGCTGCAGTTTCTGCCAGATATTTTTTTAACTCTACACTACCACTTTCATCATGAACCTTTTTTGCAATATACTCAATGCTTGCCAGCTCTTCAGCTGCGTGTGATGCATAAAGAGTAGCCAACCTAAACGCTTTAAAGTGATACTTCATTCTTTCGGCTAAAATTGGAGGGCACTCTTCAGGTGGATCAACATAAAAATCAATCACTACAGGAATAGATTCCCGTATTCTTGCCTTAACCCAAACAAATGCTTCTACATCATCGTAGTATGGATGCAAAGTTTCTTCTTCCGAGCAACTTGGGATATCTTCGCTCTTTGTTTTATTACAGTCTTGACATGCTGGTATAAGATTAAAAGGTGAAACAGCCAACGATGGAAAATGTGCTTTAGGCAAGTGATGATCTAATGTTGAGACCACTCTTTGAGAACAGAGGGGGCATCTTCCATGGTCTGGAAGTGACATTAACTTATCATAAAAGATACGCCCTGGGGCTAATTTTTTAGCCATCCTATTTGTGTACACAGCCTTCATTTCGTTAGCTGTAACAACGGTGGCAATATTATCTTTTGGCAAAATCGTATGTAATTGTGCATTTGAAGCTTTTGCATCAAACTCTATAGAGGAATCTTGTATTTCCTGAGAGCAGGCAATAAGTCTTCTTTTTAAATCTTCATCACGAACTCGATCAATGCATACTTGAAATACATCTAACGCACTATCATTCGGCTTTAAAAGTTTCTTCATAATCGGTTTCTCTTAATTGAAAATAAAGCCCGCAAAATACCTCTAGCTTCAATTCCTAGCTGTCCATCAAAATGTTGTACAGCCAAATCATAACTATCGAATTTATTTACAGCATCATTAAGAAGATTATGGAATCCTGAGTCGGTATTTTCCAGTCCAAATACTTCCCTAGTAAGTATTCCCACATTTTCACCAAATGATTCAGTTTCTAATCTTTCTACTTTAGACAAATATCCACTACGCCATAACTTCCAAGTGCAGCTTCGGGGAACTTCCTGGAGAACTACTGGAGAATGGGTAGCTATTATAGATACTGCATTCCTGTTAATTAACAAATCAGAGAGAGACCTTATGAAAGCTGATAATAATGGTGGATGGAGATGAGCTTCTGGTTCATCTAGAAAAACCAAGCTTCTTTCTTCCATTGACTCGACAAGCCTAGTGATAGTTAGCAATACAATCTTATGTCCGGAACTCAAATTTTTAAATACTCTCCCAGCTATATCTTTGAACTCATTTTCATCCTGCTTATTTAATATTGATGCTATATTAATATCAGCAAATACTGGGTCTGACTCCAGTTTATCCACAGCCCTTTTCCAGCGTTCAATTTTCCCTCCAGCTCTACAAGAAAGCATACTTTTCACAAATTCATTTTTTAATATCACAGGACTTTTGGGAGGAAGGTTTTTCTCATCACCTTTTTTTACTCTTTTAAGTCCTACGTATGAAAACTGAATGCCTGTAGATTTGTCTTTCTTTTCAGATAAAGGTTCTGTTTCATCAAAAGCACTAAATGTAACTGATACTACATTAGAGAAAAGCTCACCAGCTAACTGATCTTTAGATGAAAACTCCCCAACTTTTGCTGGGCTTGTTTTTTCATCAATCAATGAACTAATCATATTATTTATTAAGTGCGTTTTCCCAACACCATTCCGACCGATTAGTACATGAATATTTGTTGGAGGATTACTCTCTGGTATTACGTCGAAACTTAAATGAATGCGGTCAGAGTTAGAGCCTTTCATTATCGGTGACTTATAAGCAAATGTATATTTTGAAAGTCGAGCACCTCCGTTCGCAAGTCTGCGGAACTGTCCCTTAATAGATGTGTGACTAACGGATCGCAGAAGAGATATACTAGTGACTCGCTCATTTATTGCTTTATTATAGATATCCTCACTTAAAGCAATGTCATTAAGGGAGGATAATATTTCATTTCGGATATTTTCTCCGAGTTCGTTTAACACCTCGTAAAAACTGTCATCCTGGCCAACAGAGAAAAAATCACCATCTAGTTTTTCGAAAGTTTCGGGAATACTTGGTCTGCTTTGACCTTTGGCCATATTAATCTGGCCGATTTTAGTAGAACCAATAGTAATTTTCTCTTTATTTTTGTCTATATAAATCAATGTATACATTGTTGAAAATTCAAACCAGTCATCCCAATTATCAATGATTAAATAGGCACAGTTAGGTTGTTCAATAGAGGGCTTATTTCCCGCAGGCAGCACCTTGAATCTCATCTTCACCCCACTCACTCATGGTTGATAAAAGCTCGCCTCTATATATTCAGAGTAATTTAAGCTAAGTCACCTCAAAAAACCTTACTATTTTGCCAGAAAATTTTGACAAAATCGCTTCAATTTACCCGTATATTCAATAACATATTGGCATTAGTTGCAATGACCAAAAAGGTAATTCTCATCCTATGGTTGACCTAAACCCTACCAGAGTTATCTGTTAAGACTAGAGGGCTAGATCATAGGAAGATTGCAAAGTCCGTTTCTTGCACATGGTCGACTGTGAGACCCAACATATACGCGCAATGATCTTGGCCCTTATGGCATGTAATTGTCCCAGACTGAAACACATATTATTTCTGTGAACTCCATCCCAGATTGTATCTTCCCCTTCAGACCAGAACTGGACCGTAGAGCTTATTCTTACTGCATTTCTCGTCTTCATTCATCTCATGTGGCAACAGCATTCCTTTCGCCACGCCAGAAAGTCATCTCAGCGATTAACAACGCCGTGCCGGGGATGGGTCAACCCTGACGTTCTTTACACCAGTCACAGGAGGTAATATGTCCACTCCCAAACGCTTCCGTTTTACTAATCAGCTCATTAAATCCCTGCCCCCTAACACATCAGATGCACGCAGCACCGATGCCGAATACAGCGATACCGAGATTTCCGGCCTGAAGTGTCTGGTCAGCAGAAGAGAAGGCCGTAAAAAGTTTTTGCTCCGCTACCTCTATCATGGACGAAAACGCGCCATCGCCATTGGTCACTGGCCTGAAGTGGATGTCAATCTTGCTCGTCAGATTGCCATAGAGCATAAACGTGCCCTTGCTACCGGCACAGACCCTAAGCAGGAGCGTGAAAATAAGAGAAAGGAGCTGACGTTCGATGAACTCTTTAATCAGCATTATCTGCCATGGGCAAAATCCGCTAAACGCAGCTGGGGGAAGGACGTTCAGCGCTACCGGGATCATATCCGTCCCGCCATTGGTCAGAGGCTGCTGAGCGATATCACCCCAGCCAGCATTCTCCGCCTCCAGCAGACGTTAAGTACTTCTCTGTCAGCGGCTACCTGTAATCGTGTCATCGTACTGATTAAAGCGGTGTTTACATGGGCTGGAAGGCAAAGTATGACCGCTGTTCATCCTGCCAGGGTGGTACAGCTTCTCAGGGAAAACAACGCCCGACAACGCTATTTCACCGAGGACGAAATTCGTCGTATTTTTCTCTCCGCCGATGATGATACCAGCCCCGTCGCGGCCCGCTATGTCAAACTGCTGTTATTGACCGGCCTTCGCCGCGATGAGCTGCGTCTGGCAAAGTGGGAGCATGTTGACCCGGTTAAACACACTCTGTGGCTCCCGGAAACCAAGAATGGCTATGGGCGGATTGTTCATCTTAACTCACTGGCGATGGACGTAATCAGAACGCTGCCAACACAGCGTGGAAATCCGTGGTTGTTTATCGGTAAAAAACAAGGAATGCCGCTGAATAACCCCGTTAAAGCCTTTCAGCGTATCGTTCGTCGGGCGGGTATTTTCGACCAGGAAGTGTGTATCCATACCTGCCGCCATTCGGTTGCCGCCCTCATCGTGTCCTACGGCGGTACGCTGTATGACGTTCAGGCTCAACTGGGGCACCGCAGCAGTCAGTCTTCACAACGTTATGCGCATCTTCACCCTCAGCGCTTACAAAATACCAGTCAGCTTCTGGCGGAGCGAATCACCGCTCAGTTACCTTCCTTGCGATAACAAAAAAAGCAGAGGCAAATGCCCCTGCTTTTTTTTACTGTTAAGCTATCAGTCAGAACGGGATATTCTCATAATCTTCATCCGGCCCCCGGTGATCATCAAATCTGTTATAGAGTTCACGTGCTCGTTCACGCGCGACGTTAACGGGCATACGTGGAAATGTGCCGAGGGGTTCATAATAGCAGGCCCCTTGAAGCGTATAACGAGCCAAGAATTTAATCTTACCGTTGGCAATGACGGCCCGGAGCGCCGGCTCACTGCCATCGAAGATTTCACGAGAGATGCGGTGATACAGGCACTCCGCCAGTGTGTTAATCAGAGCGTAATCATTGAATGAGGTTTTTTCTTCATTTTCGCTGCTGATAGCGTGAGGAAAGCCCTCATAGTACTCGTCTGATTCAGGAATCATACATCACCTTTTATTCGTTGTGGTTCAGTCAAAATGGTTATATTCAGGGTTAAAATTCGGTCATCACATTGCATTTCAGAAACGCTTTTTTGACCTGGTAGTAAGACTGCGCCATCGTCTTCAGCGCTCTTTTTTTATAGTGTCCAGCACTTTCGCCAAGCAGATAACCGTTACGCTCTAACGGTCTGGCCACATCAACGGTCTTAAGCCCCTTTTCAGAGCAGAGCTTTTCAAACACCGATTCATAAATCAGGAAGTCGCCGGTTTTATGGTGAACGAATCCCCACATATCCCCCGGGCATCGGGCATGGTCCTCACGAAGGGTGATAAAGTGCCTGCTGCTTTTTGTCACCAGCGTCAGCTGAAGCTCCTCCAGCATGTTACGCACCGGGTTATACTGATTCTGGTTATCATCCAGCCAGCGTCGTGCAGCGAACATAACGGATTCAGCCACCGCATCGCTTTCGAAAGGTAAAAGGCCGTATTTCAGCGCCTTCTCTCCTGCCAGCCATACCAGCGCAAACCTTTTCAGTCCACGTCGCTGAACGCGGGTAATATCACGCCCTTCATCCCTCAGGGCCTCTTCCAGTGCGTTACAGCACGCATCTGTCTGTTCCTGGAGCCAGGATGAAAACTCTGCGTAAGTGCGAAGACCGCCAGCCGCATTTTTTTCGGATAACAGTTTGCCGATAAATGCAGGCCCGGCATGACCATAAGCCTCTGCCAGCCCCGTCTTCAGTGCATCTGCACGGGCACGTGTTTCTGATACCGGTTCATCCGGTTTTTGAGCATCCTCAGGCAGCAGTTCCATACTGATGGCCCTGTGCTCCTGCCCTCCCTGTAGCACGGCTTTCTGTTCAGCCAGCTTTTCGGAGATTGACATCTCCCCGGTGGAGAGAATAAACATGCGCCATTTAAATGGCTCATCTGCTGTCAGGCCACGGGTCAGGCGCTCTTTTGCCGTACCTGACGTAATGTTGTAAAGCAGTGAGGAAAGTTGCTTATGATTACTCGCGCCCAGTTCATCGACGCAGGCGACCAGACCGGAATAGTCAGCGAGAAGGCGCTCCATCGCGTTCGGTGTGGTATTCCAGCGAATAATATTCACATGTCCCCCACTGCCAGGCTCGCTGCCATCACCATGGACCGATGCGCCCAGCATCAGAAGAAGCGTTTTACCCGTCGTGGATACGCCGTGAAAATGAAACATGCCCACATCCATACCGGCAGGAACCAGAAGCATCGAAGCAAAGGACGCACTCAGCGCAAAGTTCTGCGCCCAGCCATGGACATTTTCCCGAATGAGGTTAATCCACTCCTCCAGAGCCCCACCTTTGTGCAGTCCGGGACGCACGCGGAATCCCGGCAGCAGATAATCAAACCCGGTCAGAGAGGTCACAACAGGCTCATGACCATGTAAAAAGGCCATATCCTCCGAAACGAATCCCATTGCATCTGCCATCAGATAGACAGGCAGCGGTAAACTCCGGCAGCACTGAATAAAACGGTCAAAAAGAGCAAGCTGCTGTGGAGAGGGGCCAACACAAAATCCACGACCTGCCAGTCTGCCCATAACCTGAGCACCACTCTGAACAATATCCTCAAAGCTCACCTGGGCCTTAACATACTTACCCAGCCCGTTACCGGTCATCAGGCTGATCCCAAGACTGGACTCCTTATCTTTCCCACAAAACAGGGCGACAGGCACAACTGGCGTACCGCAAACCAGCACTGGTTTCTGTCCACCGATGTAGAAAAGGCCATCAGCTGTATTCACATAATGCCGTGGCAGCCCATCACCAGTACCGAGTGAAGCGATATCATCTTCACCGACTTCAGTGTTTTCAGCACGCCTGATAATTGCCTCCGACATTTTGGTGAAATTTTTATCGCGGTCAGCAAAAAGGCGAATACGCTTAATCCCGGAAACCTTAGGAACATTAGTTGTCACTTTTTTATTCATGTGTATTACCATCAAATTACGCCACCGTCAGAAAACGGGTGGCATCAGAACCATAGTTAAAAACCATATCGTTGAGTGAAGGTTGTTACCCCATCGCCCGGTTAACGACTTCGTGGTAACGCGCAGGGGAAGCGTGCAGGTAAAGTTCCGTTACTTTGATAGTGCTGTGACCCAGTAAGTCTTTGACGGTGTGAATGTCGGCCCCGCTCTCAATGAGCTTTGTCGCAAAGGTGTGACGCATCTCATGGATGGTGAACGGAGGAATACCCGCAGCCTCACAAAGCCGTTTTTGCAGGCGACGCGGCTCAGAAACCGGATTATCGGTCCCCTTGCCCGGAAATACCCAGCCTTCATCACCCAGATGCTGACGCTGTTCTGTCAGAAGAACGAAAGCCTTATCACATACCGGTACACGGCGGAGTTTGCCGTTTTTGGTATGGCGCAGGGTGATAACCTTCCGGCTCCAGTCCACATCTTCAAGACGGAGGTGACGGGTTTCCCCCAGACGCAGTCCCGTCAGGGCAAGGAACATGAGCAGAGCAAGGGCTTCATGATCGGGTTTACCATTACGCCAGCGCTCACAGACTTCCATCCAGCGCTGAAGCTGGGAGTCATCCATGGCGCGGCGATCTGACGTCACTTCAGGCAGCGCTTTGATATAAAGCGCCGGAGAGCGGCTGGTGTATCCCATGCGTATAGCCCAGGTAAACACCGCTTTAATGAGCGCCAGATGGCGGTTGCGGGTGGCAGGCTTGAGATCGAGATTATGCAGATAGCTCAGAATATCTGCCTCCGTCATACCTGCCAGCTTTTTGTCACCGAGAAGAGGGCGCAGGTATTTACGGATCTTAGAAAGATCGGTGTTAGCTGAACGCTTAACGCCCGTGCTGAGTACGCTTTTCTCATACTCATCCACAAGCTCATTAAACGTCATTTTACTGTGAGTAAGAAAACGCTCACCATAAGTCTCAACGGAAGCCTTAAGCTCCTGAATTATTTTAAAGGCATGCTCCCTTGCGTTATTAATGGAAAATTCAGGGTAACTTCCTACGGAAACGTAAACATTCTTTCCGCGAATACTTTTGCGGACAATAAACTTAATGCGTCCGGATGAGTGGAATATAGCCTTAAACCCGGTACATTTTGTATCGCTGGCTTCGATAGTCCGGCCTGTTTGTACTGCACGGATTTTATATTCATCAAGAAAGGCTTTAGTAAAAACACCTCCAGTATTTTTAGGTGCAACCTCTGAATATTCTATAGCATTAGATACTCCATGGTCGGAATATTCATGAACCTCCACATCTACATCGAAGGAATTTTTATGAGCAGCAGCGATGCTCTTTTCATCCAACGCTTGCGTTATTTTATTTAAAGGGTAATTAATATTCATAATATGTACATGGTCCTCTGAAAATTCAGATGGTAATGAGTAAGTTAATATGTCGGCCAACAATGGGATAAGCTTATTTATTCGTAACATCACTTTCAAGCTCATGAAAAATCAGCTCTTACATGCCCATTGACATTTAATACTCAAGTCAGAAAGACCATGATGATTCATCAGGAGTACTCCTGCTCAGGGAAAAGGGAAAATAGCGTTAAACCATATAAAAAAATTGTGTTCCGGATGCGTCGCCCAAAGTAAGTCAACTTTTGAGGCTCTGAAATAAGAAAATGGTGATACACCTCACCGATTATCGCCTGAAAAACGACCTCATAAGGTATTTAAAATTAATACTTTTTAAATCAATAGATTAAAGTAATGGTTTTGACAATATGCAGCCCAACTTAAGGGTGAATCAACCTTTCCATAATCAAACCACACTCTATTCATTTTTTATTATTGTGACACTCGTCACATTTCACATCTGCGGGTGCTTTGATTTTGTACATTCACAAAGCTCACCCACACCAACGACTATGACCGTAAAAAATCTCTTTTTATGCACATATTATTTCCATGTAAATCAAGTCATTATGGAGATAATCATGTTTAAACTCACGACCCCCACCAGTCTTCCCCTTCTCAACCTGCCCGCCTCCACACTGGCGTCCCTCAGCAATGAAATCTTCGGCCCCGTCGATGATATCGACCTCTTTACCGCTTTCTGGAACGAAACGGGAACCCTGCTCTGGCATCTCAACCACGATGACACGCTCCCCGAAGACCCGCTGCTGGCAGTCGCACTGACTAACCCGGAATACGTCACCGCACTTGATGATGGCTGGTATCTGCTTCTCGGTATCGTCTGTGATAACGGACAGGGTATCTATCTGGTATTCCCGGAAACGACCATTATCACTGAGCTACAGAATCTGATTGAGGCGCTGAACCATGAGTAAGAAAAAAATCGCTACCGAAGCCACTGTTACCGAAAGCTATACCGTGTTCTACAGTGGTGAGGCCGAGAAAATCAGCCCCCACAGTAAGGGCCTGCTGACGTATGAGCTGGGCCAGGAGGATGAAACCGGAAGCCTTGCCCTGCGCTTAACCGCCAATGGCGAAGGAGGCCTGTTCTCCCGTGAATGGATAACGCTTGATGCTATTCACGCCATTCTTGAACAGCAGCAGGACAGTTTCCCGTCGCGTGTGTTCCGCCCGCTGTTTGGTCAGGGCAGCACCAACAACGCCGGGTTTCTTGCCGCTGTGCTCAGAAGTCCGGATATCTGCCTTATCGAAGCGGACAGCAGCAGACTCTTTATGCACCGTTGTTATGCCGACTGGCAGCATCGTATGACGCAGCTTACCGCGCTCAGTCAGGACTAACCCCGCTTTTTCTGTGTTCCGTTAACCCAAAATCAGGAAATTCACTATGTCATCACCCGCTATATTGCAGGGCGGCTATGTGCTGCCGCTCTCCCGGTCGTTCACCCGACTGCTTCTGGATATCGTCGCGCAAAAACCGCCTCATCGTCACCCCATCACCGGATTAACCATTAACTTTCGTGACCCTGAATACTCACCGGAAACGGGTGGCTGGCATCCGGTCGAAATACGCCTCATCCCTGCCGGAGAAGGCTGGCAGCTCGATTACGTCACCGATTTTCACTATGCAGGACATCCGTGGCCTGAACTTGAAAAAGATGTCGATGTGAGCTGGACGCATCAGTACACGTGGCTTTCCCGCTGTGGCGATATCTCTCATGTCGACGCCCGTGAGTTCTGGTCGCTGTGGGAGCATAACTTTATGGCTTACCACGATATGGGGGTTTTCACGGTCCGTACGTTGTGGGAAAGCTGAGTATTCACCCGGTTTCCCACGCATCCCCCCTCTCCCCCGTAGTAAGGAACTGAATGTTATGTACCGGCTTCTGCTGCTTAACTTCGTGGATTCATTTATCGATAACTGCATTCTGTCCTGCGTCGATGAACCGGCTTACGGCGGTATCGTGCAGTGCGAACTGCTTTTTGGCCTTGCCGCACACAGCGGTATCTATGTGGGTAACGGCGACATTGTTCATCTTGACGGTGACGGCATCGTTATCCGAAGTCAGGCCCGTGAGTTTCTTGACCGGCTCGATGGCTGGAACTCCGCTATCTCGGTGTATACCGACTGTATGGACTTGATCCCACAGGGTTGTACGCAAGCCGCTGAACGGGCACAGGCGGCAGTGGGTCAGCGCTATCCCTACAGCCTGCTCGACTTTAACTGCCACCGGTTTACTGCAAGCTGCGTTACAGGCAACTCATGCCCTGATATATGGCTTGCCAGGCACCTCGATAGATTTCAGAAAGGGGACCGATGGCGCGTATGGCAACGATGAACGTTAATCGTCGCAGGCAACACGCTACCGGACAGGGAGAACGGCTTATCCGGCTGACCATGGTGCTGTTTTACGGTCAGACAATATCTGTTCGCTATATCACCCGACGATTTGACGTCTCTCCCCGTACGGCAAGACGGGACCTCACCCATCTGGCCTTTGTGCTCGAATCCGCTGGCCCTCACCGCTGGCGACTGGCTCCCTCGCTGAAACCCTGACTTTTTCCTCTGCCGGACATCTCCTGACCACCCCGTGTGGCAGGCTGTCTCCGCTTTTCAATCCATAAGGGAACATGATGAAAATTTTTAAACTGTTAACTGCCACCCTTCTGCTTTCCGCCTTCAGCCACAGTGCGCTTGCCGACGAGCAGGCCGACGCTCAGATGATTACCAACTCGACCTTCTGCGCGATGTACTCCACCCGCCTGACCCAGACCAGTGACAGCGGCCTTCAGATAAAAGGCGTCAATCTCAATGCCCGCTTCAACGGACCGGTATTCAACCGGGTGCTCCAGGTGATGAACAAAACCTATGGCAGAACCTGGCTCGAATCTAATGCCCGTAATGGCAGCATGACCGCCATGCAGCTTTCGCAGTCGGAGCTGCTCTATAACCCGGAATATGCCCGACAGTGCGATGCCTTTGCGGATAAAGTGGAAAAGGAATGGCGTAAAAAGTAACCGGTACGCGATATCCGGTGAACAGAAACCTGCTTTCGGGCAGGTTTTTTTTTTTACTTTTTCTTTTTCAGCCGGACACGCCCTGTCCGGGGACATCCTTAAACTGTCAGGTCCAATATCCGCTATGAGGTAAAATATGGCTACCTACCGACACGACCCTGACCTTGAGTTTCTGCGCCACTGCCATCGTGACGATCTGGATTTACTGGTTTCTGTGCTGATTTGCGATCCAAAAGACGGGCTGGCACGCATCACGGAAACGCTGACTTACGATCCTCAGTATAAAAAACACAAGCCCAACCATCCGCGCTACTGGGATGCCATTGCCGCCGAGGTTCAGACATTTGGGGCGAACAGCTTCGCCACGCTGCTCCGCTGGGGTAAAGGGGTGCTGTACCGGGAAATACTCACCGATGCCTGTGATAAAATGAAGGTGAACTACAACAGCAAGTCCAGCGTCGAGACGATTGAAATGAACCTGCTGATGAAGATCCTGGAGAAAAGTCTTGAGAAGATGACGCCTGACCAGTTAAAGACCGTGGCGGAAGAGTTGCAGACGGGCTACAGCAATCCCACGCCGGAGCTGCTGACCATGGCAATCCAGGCGGGAATAAAAACATCCGGGTTTGCGGCCTATCAGATGGCGCTTGTGGTCACAAATGGCGTGGCGAAAGCCCTGCTAGGCAGAGGGCTGACGTTCGCAGGAAATGCCATGCTGACGCGGACCATGGGCGCATTTGCCGGTCCCGTGGGCTGGGTGCTCAGTTCTCTCTGGCTGCTGATAGATTTAGCCGGTCCCGCATACCGGGTCACGATCCCATCCTGCATCTTTATTGCCTACATGCGCCAGAAGCATCTGTATTCACCCGAGAGTACAGACGCTTAACGCTTATATTTAAGGTTATCAGGCTTTAAAAAAGTTCAGAGGGCGGACAAATCCTGTCCGCTACTGCTGGCATCATTCCCCGGCAAAATTCGGGAACGATGTATGACGCTGATAACAAAAGAGAATGAACATGACAGACTGGCAACCCGCCTCTCCATCATCCTGAGCCGTCTGTTTCAGGGTGAAAAGCTGCATATCGGGACGCTGGCTGAGGAATTTGGGGTAACGACGCGCACGCTGCGACGGGATTTTAACGTCCGCCTCACGTATCTTGATATTGAACAGAACAACGGCGTGTATCAGCTTGCCTCGCATTACTTTCGTCGCCGCACGGAACGGGATATGAAGATACTGGCGAGACTGCTGCATCTTGACCGTCTGCTACCCGCGATGGATGCCAAACTGCTGAGCCTTCTGCTTGACGGGGAGCACCCTTCCCCCTACAGGATTATGCTCCCGGAGCCGCGTCAGAAACCCACACTGTTCGGTGATTTCAGCAGACTGACGCTCGCCATAATTAACCAGACGCAGGTGCGTATCAGAACTGACGAAAACGTCAGCCATACCGTTCATCCCTATCGCCTGCTTTGCAGCCATGCGGAGTGGTATCTTGCCGGATGTGCTTTATCGGGCGTGTTCGTTATATCCCTGTCCCGAATCAGGCTGGTTGAGGTAATACCGGATGTAACGTTTGAAATCGATACCGCGCTCATTTCACTGATTGAGCAGTCTGACTTTATGGAAGCGTTACCCCACATGAACATTATTCATCAGATAATGCATTACGGGAGCAAACAAACGAATAATCGTAATTAAAATTACAACATATTATTAGTGATGATTAAATCACGTTAATATGAAAAGTGAGAAAATTATGATTATTGAAAAAGAATATGCACTTGTAGATGCGGCTGCAAGACTTAACACTGACCTGAGAGATTATGAAAGTGAAATAAACAGAGCCGCCAACGTGACATTTGGCAATGACCTGACAGACATAACGGTATACCAGTCCAGTTTTATCATCAGCATCAGGGCAGACGGTGAAAAAATAAAGCACGGCCTTCTTGTTAACTTCGGTAAAAATATAGCAAGACAGGTTTCATCACTTTGTGCTTCGGCAATGCGAGTCTACCCGAATGAAAAACACAAACCGAGCCGTCAGCTTTTCCACTGCATAAATTAGTTTGTGCAAAGACTGTACTACCGACATGCTTTAAATTAAAATAGGCCAGCTAATATAACATATGAGGTTTATGATGGCTGGCCAGTATGAAAAAGCAATAACGATAAAACAAGCGATAGATTCAATTAATTTACGCCACTATCTTCTGCCTGCAATTCAGAGGAAGTTCGTCTGGAGCAGCAGTCAAATATGTTTGCTGTTTGATTCCATCATGCGAGACTACCCGATAAACTCTTTCATGATGTGGGATATCCGTAGTGCCAGTATTAAAAACGATTACAAATTTTATGAATTCCTGAAAGAATACTGTCAGCGATTTAATGAAGAAAACCCCTGCGTAGCAACAAATGCTGGATTTCATGATTTCAAGGCGGTGATTGATGGTCAGCAGCGTCTCACATCATTATATATTGGATTGTGTGGAACGTATGCGTATAAACAACCGCGGGTGTGGTGGCCTTCGGCACAGGATGATCGCATCCTGCCGCCCAGAAAGCTTTACGTCGATTTAACAGCGCCACTTAAGTCAGACGACGAACTCATGATGAAGTATAACTTCAGGTTCCTCACCGACAAGCAATACACAGATTCACTTACCGATAACAAACATCACTGGTTCTGCCTGCACGAAATATTCAAATACGAGCAACATAATTCTCCGGATGATATTTTATTTAACGTTGTCGTACCAGAACTCGAAAAAAGAGGACTCATTTCCAGTGAATTTTCCAGAAAAACCCTGCTTAAACTTTATACCAAGATAAGAACTGAGAATCTTATCCACTACTTCAATGAGAGCAGTCAGGACATTGATCATGTGCTGGATGTTTTCATCCGCACGAACAGCGGGGGGACAAAACTTGAGTTCTCCGACTTACTGATGTCAATAGCGGTAGCACACTGGCAGGGCGATTTCAGAAGAGAACTGGATGAACTGACAAAAAATATTTATCAGAATAATGAAATGGGGTTTTATATTGAAAGAGACTGGTTCTTAAAAACCAGCCTGATGCTTATTGACTCTGACGTTCGGTTCAAAGTAAAAAACTTCACTTCAGAGGAGGTCGGTAAGATACAACAGCAATGGTCTGAAATAAAATCCTGTATCAAGGAGACTTTTATTCTCATCAGACGATTCGGCATCAACCCGCAGTCTTTGATATCTAAAAACGCAGTCATTCCTGTGGTCTACTGGCTTTACAAAAAGCAAACCAGTGGACACCCATTATATACAACGATTAATCTCCTGAATAAAAACCACAATGAACGTTCAGTAATTAGCCAGTGGTTTTACATGGTACTCCTGAAAGGGATCTTTGGAAGCCAGGCCGATGCGCTACTCACGAGCATCAGAGATGTAATGAAAAATAGTCTTTCAGATATTCATTTTCCTCTTGAGAAGATTATTGACAGATATAAAGGCTCGAATAAGGACCTCAGATTTGACGACGAATACATCGAAAGCCTTCTCAATATCAGATATGGCGAAGGTCGTTGCCGTGCACTATTGCATCTTCTGTTCCCTGAAATGAATCCGACCGAGGTATTTCATATTGATCACCTTCACCCAAAAAATCATTTTTCAAAGAAATATCTTGAAAAATTAGATTATGTTGCGAATTCACCGGAGAACCTCAGCTTTTATGAAAATCCGGAACACTGGGACACCATACCGAATCTTCATTTACTGAATCACTCTCAGAATATAAGTAAACAGGATACTTCCCTGAAACAATGGTTATCTCAGTCATCAAACAACTACTCGCCATCAATGCTGTTAGTTTCGGATGAAAATATTGAGTTCAGTCGCTTCCCGGATTTCTACAATGAGCGAAGACGCGCCCTGAAGCAAAGACTACTGAATCGGGTGTTTCTTACAACAAAAATAGATTCATCACCATCCACAATGGATACGGATGAAGAAATTCTCACCGACTGAACGTTCAGCCCCGATAGTATTGGGGCTTCAGTATTTATCGCCAGCGCAACATTTCTACTGGCCTGTCTAAAAGAGCGTTGGTTACATAACCGGGCAAACGAACACTCAGTGCAACGCATGTCATACAAAGCCTGTCATCAATATGAAATTGCGATAAAATCGGGCCAATAGCAGTACTTAAGAATCATACAACAGGATACAAAATGACAAGCCTTCAGCAGCGTGCAGAGCTACACCGTCAAATCTGGGCCATTGCCAATGATGTCAGAGGCTCCGTAGATGGATGGGATTTTAAACAGTATGTACTCGGTGCACTTTTCTACCGCTTCATCAGTGAGAATTTTTCCAGCTACATGGAAGCAGGTGATGAGAGCATACATTATGCAGCACTTGATGACAGCATCATTACCGATGACATCAAAGACGATGCCATCAGGACTAAAGGCTATTTCATCTACCCGAGCCAGCTGTTCTGCAACGTTGCCGCTAAAGCTAACACCAACGACAGGCTGAATGCTGATTTAAACAGTATCTTCGTCGCTATTGAAAGCTCTGCCTACGGTTATCCATCCGAGGCCGACATCAAAGGCCTCTTTGCCGATTTCGATACAACCAGCAATCGACTGGGGAACACCGTCAAAGACAAAAACAGCCGTCTTGCTGCCGTTTTGAAAGGCGTTGAAGGGCTGAAGCTAGGAAATTTTAACGAGCACCAGATTGATCTGTTTGGTGATGCCTATGAGTTCCTGATTTCTAACTATGCGGCAAATGCCGGTAAGTCTGGCGGGGAGTTCTTCACTCCTCAGCACGTCTCTAAGCTGATTGCTCAGCTTGCGATGCACGGTCAGACTCACGTCAACAAAATCTATGACCCTGCCGTAGGTTCTGGCTCACTACTGCTTCAGGCGAAGAAACACTTTGATAACCATATAATTGAAGAAGGTTTTTATGGTCAGGAGATAAATCATACAACCTTTAACCTGGCGCGTATGAACATGTTCCTGCACAACATCAACTACGACAAATTTGATATCAGACTGGGGAATACCCTGACTGAGCCTCACTTTGGCGATGAAAAACCGTTTGACGCGATCGTCTCTAACCCACCGTACTCGGTTAAGTGGATTGGCAGCGATGACCCGACCCTGATTAACGATGAGCGTTTTGCTCCTGCTGGCGTACTGGCCCCGAAATCAAAAGCTGACTTTGCGTTTGTGCTACATGCGCTGAACTACCTGTCTGCTAAAGGGCGCGCAGCAATAGTTTGCTTCCCCGGTATTTTCTACCGTGGCGGTGCAGAGCAGAAAATCCGCCAGTACCTGGTCGATAATAACTATGTTGAAACGGTGATTTCACTCGCGCCAAACCTGTTCTTCGGCACAACCATTGCCGTTAACATTCTGGTGCTGTCCAAGCACAAAACAGATACCCGCGTTCAGTTTATTGACGCCAGCGGGTTGTTTAAGAAAGAAACCAATAACAATATCCTGACTGATGGCCATATCGAACAGATTATGCAAGTGTTTGCCAGCAAAGCAGACATTGACCATCTGGCGAAAACTGTCCCTCATGAAACAGTTGCCGCCAATGACTATAACCTGTCAGCCAGCACCTACGTGGAAGCCAAAGACAACCGAGAAATTGTTGATATTGAGGAACTGAATGCCGAACTGAAAATCACAGTCAGTATAATTGACCAGTTGCGTAAAGATATTGATGCAATTGTGGAAGAGATTGAAGGAAGCGAGACGCAATCATGAGTGGGTTGAACTTTCTGAAAAAATTGCTGGATGGGGTTGATGTTGAATGGTTGTCACTGGGAGAGCTTGGCGATTTCATACGTGGCAATGGATTACAGAAAAAAGATTTCGTCGAAAGTGGTTTTCCAGCAATACATTACGGTCAGATTTATACAAGGTATGGGTTATCAGCTGATAAAACATTTACTTACGTGCTTCCAGAACTAGCCAACAAGCTGAGAAAGGCTCAAAAAAATGACTTATTGCTAGCAACAACATCAGAAAACGATGAGGATGTAGTAAAACCTTTAGCCTGGCTTGGAGATAACGTTGCTATTTCCGGAGATATGATGTTATTTCGCCACGAGCAAAATGTTAAATATCTCGCCCACTTTTTCCAGTCCGAAATATTTCAAACACAAAAAATGAAATATATTACCGGGGCTAAAGTTCGACGGGTTTCCAGTGGAAATTTAGCTAAAATCAAAATCCCAATCCCCTGTTCAAACAATCAGGAAAAGTCCCTTGCCATCCAGTCTGAAATCGTCCGGATTCTGGATAATTTTTCTGCACTTATCGCTGAACTTACCGCTGAACTTACCGCTGAACTTACCATGCGTAAAAAGCAGTACAACTACTATCGTGACCAGTTGCTAAGTTTTGAAAAGGGTGAGGTTGAGTGGAAAGCGTTGGGGGAGATTGCAGCGTATTCTAAATCACGTATTAGCTTTGATAAACTGGATAAAAATAGTTATGTAGGCGTTGATAACCTTCTACAAAACCGTGCGGGAAAGATGCAATCAAATTACGTTCCAACTTCAGGAAATCTTACTGAGTTTCGTGACGGTGACATATTGATTGGTAACATCCGACCATATTTGAAAAAAATTTGGCAAGCTGATTCGACAGGTGGAACAAATGGTGATGTATTGGTTATTCGCAGTTGCCATAAATCGATTTTGCCAAGATACCTATATCAAATTTTGGCTGATGACAATTTTTTTGAGTACAACATGCAGCACGCCAAAGGTGCAAAAATGCCCCGTGGAAATAAAGATGCAATAATGAAATATCGATTACCCATTCCGTCATTCGAGGAACAAACCCGCATAGTTACCATTCTGGACAAGTTTGATACATTAACAAACTCCATCAGGGAATGCTTACCTCGTGAAATCGAGCTACGTCAAAAGCAGTACGAGTACTATCGTGACTTGCTGTTCAGCTTCCCGAAACCAGAAGCCGCCAGCAACTGACAGGCCATTGATACCAGTAGGGTATGTTTTCACCCACCCGGTATCAGGCTTTAGGAATACCGGAAGATGCTTCTGATACCCTTCCGGGCTTTACCAGATGACGCACAGGATGCACCATGACACAACAGACACACACCATTGCTGAATCCAATAACTTTATCGTTCTTGATAAATTCACCAAAGTTCTGGAGACCGGTGACAGCTACCAGAGCGAATCGGACCTTGAGCGGGCGCTGATTCAGGATCTTCTTAATCAGGGTTATGAGTTTATCTCCGTTAAGTCACCGACAGCGATGCTGGCGAATGTGCGGGACCAGCTTCAGCGTCTTAATGGTGCGGTGTTTAACGAAAGTGAATGGCGGCGCTTCGCAGAGCAATATCTGGACAGCCCCAGTGACAGCAGCCTGGACAAAACCCGTAAAATCCATATCGACTATATCTGTGATTTTACGTTTGATGATGGTCGTCTGGAAAACATCTATTTGATAGATAAAAAGAACCTGCTGCGCAATAAGGTGCAGGTCATTCAGCAGTTTGAACAGACCGGCTCACACGCTAACCGTTATGACGTCACCATTCTGGTTAACGGCCTGCCGCTGGTGCAAATCGAACTCAAAAAGCGTGGCGTGGCGATTCGTGAAGCCTTTAACCAGATACACCGTTACAGCAAGGAAAGCTTTAACAGCGATAACTCCCTGTTTAAATACCTGCAACTCTTCGTGATTTCCAACGGGACTGATACCCGGTACTTTGCCAGTACCACTAAACGGGATAAAAATAGCTTTGATTTCACCATGAACTGGGCGAAATCGGATAACACTTTGATTAAGGACCTGAAGGACTTTACCGCCACTTTCTTCCAGAAGCATACCCTGCTGAATGTTCTGTTTAATTACAGCGTGTTTGACAGCAGCCAGACTCTGCTCGTCATGCGCCCCTATCAGATTGCCGCCACTGAGCGAATACTCTGGAAAATTAACAGCTCATTTAAAGCGAAGAACTGGTCAAAACCCGAAAGCGGCGGGTTTATCTGGCATACCACAGGGTCAGGAAAAACCCTGACCAGCTTTAAGGCCGCACGTCTGGCTACGGAACTGGACTTTATTGATAAAGTCTTCTTCGTGGTCGACAGGAAAGACCTCGATTACCAGACCATGAAGGAGTACCAGCGCTTCTCTCCGGACAGTGTCAATGGTTCGGATAATACAGCAGGCCTCAGAAGAAACTTGGATAAGGACGATAACAAAATTATCGTCACAACCATTCAGAAACTCAATAACCTGATGAAAGCCGAAGCTGACCTGCCCGTCTATCAGCAGCAGGTGGTGTTTATCTTTGATGAGTGTCACCGCAGCCAGTTTGGTGAGGCCCAGAAAAACCTCAAAAAGAAATTCAGACGCTTTTATCAGTTTGGTTTTACCGGTACGCCTATTTTCCCGGAAAACGCACTGGGAGCAGAAACCACAACCAGCGTGTTCGGGCGTGAATTACATTCTTACGTAATTACTGATGCGATTCGTGATGAAAAAGTGCTGAAGTTTAAGGTGGACTATAACGATGTCCGCCCACAATTTAAGTCTCTTGAAACGGAAACAGACGATAAAAAACTCAGCGCGGCTGAAAACCAGCAGGCCTTTCTGCATCCAATGCGTATTCTGGAAATAACACAGTACATCCTGAATAACTTCCGTCAGAAAACGCACCGTACTTACCCGGGAGCAAAAGGCTTCAATGCCATGTTAGCAGTGAGCAGCGTTGACGCGGCAAAAGCTTATTACACGACGTTTAAAGTGCTACAGGAAGAGGCCGCGAAAAAATCAGGCAGCTATAAACGTCTTCGGGTGGCAACCATCTTCTCCTTTGCCGCTAACGAAGAGCAAAGCGCTATTGGTGATATTACTGACGAAAGCTTTGATACCAGCGCGATGAACAGCAGCGCGAAGGAATTCCTGGATTCAGCCATTGATGACTATAACAACCACTTTAAAACCAATTTCAGCACCGACAGTAACGGTTTCCAGAACTACTACCGCGATTTAGCTCAACGAGTGAAAAATCAGGATATTGACCTTCTCATCGTGGTGGGAATGTTCTTAACCGGCTTTGATGCTCCGACGCTCAATACTCTGTTCGTTGACAAAAACCTGCGTTATCACGGTCTGATGCAGGCATTCTCACGCACCAACCGTATCTATGATGCAACCAAAACCTTCGGCAATATCGTGACCTTCAGGGACCTGGAGCGTCCGACCATTGATGCCATCACACTATTTGGCGACAAAAACACCAAGAATGTGGTGCTGGAAAAAAGCTACGAAGAGTACATGCAGGGCTTTACCGATGCGGCAACCGGCGAAGCTAAACGAGGTTTTATGGCTGTTGTCTCTGAGCTGGAGCAGCGCTTCCCTGACCCGGCCAGTATCGACAGTGAAAAAGAGAAAAAAGCCTTCGTCAAACTGTTTGGTGAATATCTGCGGGCAGAAAACATTCTGCAAAACTACGATGAATTTGCCACGCTGAAAGCCCTGCAGAAGGTTGATATTAGTGACCCGGAAGCGGTAGAAACCTTTAAAGCAGAGCACTATTTGGATGATGAAAAATTTGCTGAATTACAAACCATTCGCCTCCCTGCCGAACGTAAAGTTCAGGACTATCGCTCAGCTTACAATGATATCCGGGACTGGCAGCGACGCGAAAAAGCAGCAAACGACAGAGATAAATCAACCACAGACTGGGATGACGTGGTGTTTGAAATTGACCTGCTGAAGTCGCAGGAGATTAACCTGGACTACATCCTTGGTCTGATTTTCGACCACAATCGTCAGAAAAAAGATAAAGAAGCCCTGACTGAAGAGGTCAGACGCTTAATCCGCTCAAGTCTGGGCAACCGTGCCAAAGAAGGTCTGATTGTTGACTTTATTCAGCAAACTAACCTTGATGACATGCCGGACAAGGCCAGTATCATTGATGCATTCTTTACCTATGCTCAGCGTGAACAGCAACGGGAAGCAGAGGCGTTGATTAAGGAAGAAAACCTCAATGAAGAGGCTGCAAGGCGCTATATCCGCACATCACTAAAACGAGAGTATGCTACCGAAAATGGGACGGAATTAAACGAGACGCTACCAAAGCTCAGTCCGCTGAATCCTCAGTACAAAACGAAAAAGCAGACTGTATTCCAGAAAATTGGGGCGTTTATCGAAAAATTTAAAGGGGTTGGAGGACACCTCTAGTTGCCAGATAAAAGAACAATGCGCCACCGCAATTTATAGGTAAGATTGTATCCTTTAAACTGCGTCAGACCTGTTATGATCGATGAAGCGCTGGTTAATGTTAATGCTAACTGGATGAATTTTTAACGCACATTCAAAGGATTAGCGTCCAGAACTTAAAGAAACCAGTGCTTGATTTTGGATGGTAAAGTACTGAATGGATGTATCACAGGAGAATACTTATGAGCGTAACTATAAAAGACGATCGACTCAGGACTATCGCGACCTTTGATGGCAAGACCTTGAAAGATGATCGACTGAGGACCATCGCGACGTTTGATGGTAAAGCCCTGAAAGACGACCGACTCCGCACCATCGCTACCTTTGACGGAAAAACCCTGAAAGACGACCGACTCCGCACCATCGCAACATTTGATGGGAAGACCTTGAAAGACGATCGACTCCGCACCATCGCAACATTTGATGGTAAAACGCTTAAAGACGACCGACTCAGAACCATCGCGACAGTTAATGGTAATGTCAGTATTGTTGTTTTGGCGTTTGCTGCTCGGCTATTTTGAGGTTTAACATTTATGATATTGTCTTTTTATTTTTACATCAAAAAATACCGAAGCCCATAGTTTATTTAAACGATAGATTTTATTGCAAGACTATCTTCGGCAGATAACTGCCATCTGAGAAAAATTCCTGACCATGATGATAGTTCCGCCCCGACTCATCGGGGCAATGACATTGACATAAATTAAGCTGGCTTGATTGACAATATTTGCTGATATAATGGTGAGCGAGAAGCATAAGGTACTCGGCCTGAAGGGACATATACTGATGCTGGCTCAAGATGGACATCTTGATCATCAAAAAATATATGAGGATTAAAAGCTTTGAGAATTTTTGTTTTCTCGACCCCACCTAGAAAGAATGCCTCATCAACATTTATCCCCCAAGCTCTTAATGTTTTTATAACTCGTAGCTCGGATGGGCTATTTCTTGCTGTAACAAGAGCAATTCTTATCGGTGAGTAATCAACTCTTGCAGGTAATCGGTCTTGTAATCTCGCTATTTTTTTTAGCAGCATTGCATAAGGACCTTCCGCCAAAGGTTCATTTTGCTTGGCATTTTCTTGTGCATGGAAACTGTTAATTCCTTTCGTTTTATAGACAATCTCACTCGACTCATCGAATAAGACAGCATCACCATCAAAGGCAATTCTTACCTGATCTTGCGGATATTTTATAGATTCTTTTGGCGGTTCCTTTAAAATAGCAACTGCACAGGCGTTAGAGTCGATAACGCGCTGTGCATCATCAATACTGGTTGTAAGAAAGAGATCCACATTGAAAGCCTCGAGATAGTCAACCACCGTTTCACCACCTGTGAATACTGACCTTGTTATATCTACTCCTTTTTTTCTTATATTGTTCAGTATCATAAGTCCTGTATCAGGACTATTTCTTGACATAACCACTACTTCAACAAGAGGAGATTTATCAGCTTCTTTTTTATACTTATTTAGTCCCAACAAAGCCTCTACCAAGGGAAATCCAGTTCCAGGAAGCAACTCATCATTCTCATGCAAAAGCATGTAGTCTCTGTATTGCTCAATTGCTTTTTCTGGATTGCTGGAACAGAATCCCTTAAAAAGATTATCTGATTCCTGCATATTGAAAAGTGCTGTTGAGCTAATACCAATGACCAGAGTATTAGTCAAATCATAAGCCATAACTATCTCCTAAGACCTTTATTAGTTAACGTTTACAATTGATTAAGAGAAAAAATCTATTCATATTCAATACCCCATTCGTTTATTTTAAGTTTTTTATTTAACGAGAATTGGTTTATCAAATCAATATATTCTTTAAAGTCTGAATTCAATTCAATAAGGCGATTAATAGTTTGCCAATCTAAACTTATTTTTTCTTTTGCTTGAAGAAGAATCTGACTTTCAGACGGATTATGTACATCGAGGAGGATAACGCCAATACCATGTGCCGCATTCAGAACAGTTAACTCATCAATACAGTTATTCTCAATGCTTGCAGCTACAAGATAACCATAGTGAGACCATGATGAGTTAGAAACGGTCTGAAAGTATGCCTCTCTAACGTTCGAAATAACTAAAGATTTTTTTACTTCAAAAGACCAAAGAAAAGCACGTTTACCACCAAGAATTGAAACCGCATCCTTAGTCAAGGACGACCAATTATGACCAATATCCTGGACCCCTATAACATCTGGATGTACCCACTTATTACTCTTGAAGGCTCCCTTTTTGGATTTCTTTTCATCTACACGACGAACAAGCACGTTTAATGAACTCGAAGTATACTCGCTTAGAAGAGGATATAATTCATGCTCAGAATAAAATTCGCCATGGGGATCAGAAACGTCAGCATCATCCGTGACAAAGATATCTTTATTTAATTGTATGCCCTTTGCCTCATCATCTGACCAAAGATACTTTCTAGGTTTTCCTGCCGTCACATTAATATGAGCATTTCTCTTGACCAGCGAAGGTCTTTGGGCGCCTATCTCTGCCGCTACCTGGGAGATTAGGTCTTCAACACTCGAAAGATGTTCTGATGAAGCAAGTTTCTTTTCTGCGTATTCAGGAAAGCTTTCGCAAACTTTGATTGCCAACTGCCTGGCAGTAAACGGAACATTAGGGCTTGCCTTAAGTACGAACAAAGTCATACCAATCAATGTTTTAATTTTATGACTAACAAGAAAATCTGAGTCAGCTTTTATTTTGTTCACACCCTATCCTTTTGTGCTTCAACGAGACCAAGAGTCTGGAACAACAGAACTCTTCTTTATTCTCTCCAACTATATCAAAATTGCTCCACGTAGTAGTAACCTTAGTTACTGTAATTGCTTTAAGTGAGGTTTACCTTGACTATCTCGAACTTTCAATATGTTCACGATCTAGCCCATGTCATGAAATATCAAGAGCTTTCGAAGAAAACAAACTTATCTTAGTAATCCTTAACCTGAGGACGTCAGCTCTTGCAGCTCATAACAACCAGAATCAGCCCAGATATCTCTGAAGAGCTAATTGCTTTAGCTTGCTCATTATGAAGTTCTCTCACCTAATGCAATATAGTTGAGAACTGGGAAAC
The DNA here is from genome assembly GCF_001022965.1 of Enterobacter genomosp. O. Lineage (GTDB taxonomy): Bacteria > Pseudomonadota > Gammaproteobacteria > Enterobacterales > Enterobacteriaceae > Enterobacter > Enterobacter cloacae_L. The sequence goes on along the minus strand of NZ_LECZ01000026.1, from coordinate 660,321 downwards.
GAAGATGGGCCATCTTAAACCAAGGCAATTTGATGGTAGGATTATGGTAGTTTCGAAACACCGTATTTAAGCATTGCTTACATCATATTGCAGCAAACTTAAACATTTTTCTCAAGGCAAACCAGTAAAAAACTGTTAGTGCTGATAGAGCATTTGGTCTTTTTTGAAGGGATTGAAAATCCCCGTGTCCTTGGTTCGATTCCGAGTCCGGGCACCACTATTTAGAAAACCCAGCCTATGGCTGGGTTTTTGCTATATGGCTACGGCCGATTTCTGGGCGCTGATAAGCGTGGCTTTAATGCAGGCACGCTTACGCTACTAGCTCGGTAAGTTAATACAGGCGGTGGCTCTTTTTTATCACTTAATTTTGCCGGATAAATTGCTGACCTGATTTGAAAGGTTGTCGTTGCTCCGCTTCATGTCATCAAGGCTTCTTTGCAATCGCTCGATCTTACTCTCCTGCTCAGAATTCTTTCTCTCAAGCTGTAAAACCTTCTGAGTTAGCTCATCGACTTTGCGGTTGTCGGACTTCATCTTCCTCAGGCTATCCTGCATCTCCTGTAGATCCGTCTCCCTGAAATCAGAAGGCTCGATTTCATCTGCATCAGAAATTACCGGGATATATCCTCTATTAGCGCTGCTGGGTTTGATACTAACCTGAACTTTATTTAGACCCGCAGAGTGCGCGTAACCTATTGAAGAAAAATAAAAAAAAGGAACAACACACAGACCAGACAGATATTTATTCATTTCTAACGTCCTTTTAAATTTTTCAATCACTTCCAGGAGTCTCCTTCTGGTATCACCCGCTCAGGATAAAATACATGGCTTAGCCTCTGGCAGTTCATAAACGGGGTTAAAGAGCAGAAGATACTATTCGTTTTTCATTATAATACGCGTTTCCTCTCCCCCAAAATCCAACCGCCACCCGCTCATTTTCTGCCACCTTATATCCGCCGGTATCGAGATAAGCGCGTTACCACGCACCTTATCAAAGGTATCTCCCATGCCCGTCAAAGAAATAATCCTGCTTAGCGCCTGCCTGTCAGGGCACCTTGTCCGCTACAACGGTACCGATAAATCCTGTTCCTCAGATCTGCTGCAACACTGGCGCAAAGAAGGCCGTCTGGTCACCCACTGCCCGGAACTGGCGGCAGGGCTATCTACCCCCCCTTATCCGCAGAGAGGGTTAGCGGTTTATACTGCCGATCGCGGAATTTTTTTCTGAGCCGAAACTGAAACCAAAACAGCTCCGGTTCAAAATAATGGTCCATCACAAAGTTGCTGTACTCAATTCCGTACCGGGTGAAAAGGTCAAGCAGCATGTCCTCAAGATCTTCAGGTATAAGATTGATATGCTCCTGGAAGGTCCATTCTTTGTTTGCCGGAGATTTATGGTCACTGTAATTCTCAGTGAGGTAATCAAACAATTCTTGCTCATCATGTAGCATCAGAAAAATTTCCAACCAGTCTCTTCAACCGTGTCCATTACAACGTCCTTTCTCTCGTTTTGAGCCAGAGTAAATCCATAGCTAAAACAAGGATGTCGTCACCGTCCAGTTTTCTTAAAACTCAGAATACCGCCCGCAAGTCAGTTCTATGCTTTTGGTTTCTCCCCACCCTAGGGATCGTTCCCACCTGCGTCCAGCAGTTTGTTTTTAAAGATAAACAAACACGCCTCGTTGAAGTTTTCGGCCCCCAGCCGTTCCGAGAGAGCCGTGCGTTTTCGGTAGAGGCTCTTAACCGACGTATTGAGCTCGCCTGCCACCTCCTCCATCGACATGCCTGCCCTCAGCAACCGCAACATGATCGCTTCGTGCGTGCTAAGCCGTAAATTAAGCAGCCACTTCGTGGTCAGGCGCCTGCCCTTCATATTCAGAACCAGATTAAACAGCGACGCCATATCCGGCGCGGTGAGCGACGCGTTCATAAACAGCTTCATACTGAGCAGATTCTCCTCGCGATGGCGCATATCAAGCATAACGCAGCAGATCGTTTTTTTCGTTCTGGCCGGATGGCGTATCAGGTAATCATATAAACGGAGCGGAGAACGACTATCAATCAATACAGAATATTCATCTGCACCGTTATCAAATATGTTTCGGTCAATCGAGTCGAGCAGGATAATATCCGGAAAGAATATCCTCATCCCCCTCACAAGATAGCGATCCTGAGTCACTAACACTATTGAAGTTGCCACTAACCATCCCTTTTAGATTAAAGCAAGAACGATCCTTCGCAAAGAAGGCCGCCTTCGTTTTATAGCGCTGTTATATTAACGATTAATGTTTCCGGCTTTGGACATCCCTCAATACAGACATTGATGGGTAAGACTTCCTGTAGACTATCATTCAATGGCTGCCATTAATTATAAATAAAAAACAATCGCAGAAAAGTCACTTCTCTAAACATTAAGAATTTTTGTCATGAAACTTCCCAAACATGCACCAGAAAGTACTTTAATTGGCGCAGATAATCGTCATTTAAAATATATACAAAACTGTCACAATAAAAATAAAATAGATTATTTTCAATAAGTTATAAATAAACCATCAATTCAAAATAATCATCACAGACCGCTCAATCCAGAATTATCTCAAAACAACCCAGCCGCTTTTCAACATATTTATCCGGCAAGATATCGGGTGTACATTACCTTTCACCCAGTCCACTGAGATAAGGATCCATAATTACCTTTAAGTAAGTACCCCATAACGTCACTGCATTCAGATTTAATGTTCTCCTTTATGGCCTTTAACGCTGAGCTTAAAGGCGGCCGTGTTATGCAATGGATTCATGATAAACAAATGGCAAATAGATATGGAAAGCTCACTTCGCTTCAATACGTTATTCTTTTATCGCGCCCCAACATTATTGTTCCTGTTATTACTCTTTCCTGTTCTGGTTCAGGCTTCGGAATCCGTTTACGAACAGCAGATTCAACAGGCGCGTAACGGTAATTACACGTCGTTTCTTGATTATCTTCAGCGTTATCAGCAACAGCATGCCCTGACGCCTGAGCAAGTTGCGGACTGGCTACAGGTGGCAGCGTGGGCAGGTCGCGATGACGAGGTGATTCAGGTCTGGCAGCGTTACGGTATTTATATGCCGCTGCCCGCCCGCGGCGTTGCCGCCGTCGCGCAGTCCAGGCGAAATCAAAAAGCGTGGCAGCCGGCCCTATCGCTCTGGAAAGAGGCGCGTAGCCTTGCGCCGCATAATGACGATTATCGTATCGGCTATATCAAAACCCTGGCCGATGCGCGCATGGATGCCCTCGCGCTGCAGGAAGCCCAGCGGCTGGTCGCGGAAAACCCCTCTCAGGCCCATCTACAGACGCTCTCTTACGTCTGGCTGCGCCAGGGAAAAAGCTGGGATCGGCTTTTAGCGGACACGCGCGCGCTAGGCATCGCGCCAGAGAATAACGCGCTGCTCAGCGAGCAGATCGAGGCGCTGACGGATAACCGGGTGAATACCCCCGCGCTGCAGCTTTCACAAAGGGTGACGCTCTCACCCGCACAGCGTCGCCGTCTTGAGCTTAACGCCGCTGCCGAAAGGGTTCGCCTTGCGGATGTGCCTGCCAGGACGGAAAAAGAGCGCCTGCAGCTTGCGCAAAGCGCACTGAATCGTTACGACGCCCTGCTTTCTCGCTGGCAAAACGATCCGCAGGCGGCGGAAGACATCATCCTTGCACGCATCGACAGGCTTGGCACGCTGTATGCGCATGGCGATTACCCGCAGGTCATCCGCGAGTATCAGGCGCTAACGGCAGCGCAGCATCCGGTGCCGGGCTGGGCAATAGGCTGGGTTATCTCCGCGTATCTGCAGGAGAAAAATAGCGCTGCCGCCTTCTCGCTTGTGCAGCGCTATCCGCAATACGCTTCAAACCCGCAGGACGAGGAGCACGCGCTTTTCTACGCCTGGCTGGATACCGGCCAGTACCCGGCCGCCCGCCAGTACGTTGAGCGCCAGACCCGCAGCGTCCCCTGGACCCGTTACGACTTCGGTTCCCCTACACCTCAGCCGAACGATCGGTGGCTTATCGGACAGTCGCTTCGCTTTAACTATTTGCTGGCAACCCGCGCCCTGCCGGAAGCCGAAACGCTGGCGCACCATCTGGCCACAACGGCGCCGGGCAACCAGGGATTGCAGATTGACTATGCCACCCTGCTTCAGGCCCGGGGCCTGCCGCGCGCGGCCGAGCAAAAGCTGAAAATGGCAGAGGCGCTGGAGCCATCGAATCTGGAACTCGAGCAGCAGCAGGCCTACGTCGCTATGGATCTGCAGGAGTGGCGGCAGATGGATTTACTGGCCGACGACGTGCTTGCTCGCGCCCCCGTCGATCGCAGCGCCCGACGTCTGGACAGGCTCAGAACAGTCCACCATATGTCCGAGCTGCGCCTCAACGCGGGAAAAGGGCTGCACTCCGATAACCCCGTCAGCGGTACACACGACCTGACCTGGGACGCCACGCTTTATGGTCCGCCCATCGCGGATAGCTGGCGGCTGTTTGCAGGCACCCGCTATGGGCAGGGTAACTTTGATGAAGGCAAAGGTTCCAGCCGCCACCTCCTGGGCGGCGTTGAATGGCGGCCTCGTGACCTTCAGCTCGAAGCCGAGCTCTCCAGCAACCGCTATCACGGGGAAAACAAGCCGGGGGCTCGCCTCTCAACCACGTACAGCCTCACGGATAACTGGCAGGTCAGCGGCAGCCTCGAACGCCTGTCCCGCACCACGCCTCTGCGGGCCTTACGCAACGGAATTAGCGCAAACCGGGGTGAAGGCGGCGTGCGCTGGTACCAAAACGAGCGCCGCGAGTACCAGTTCAACGCCGCCGTCAGCCGCTTCTCGGACCATAACCGCCGGCAGGAATACACCCTCACGGGTAAGGAGCGCCTCTGGCAGGCCCCGTCCCTGACGCTGGATCTCGAACCGGGGATCGCCGCCAGTAAAAACAGCCTGCGGGACACGCTCTACTACAACCCGGCGCGGGACCTGTCCGTGACGGCTGCCCTGGCCGTTGACCATGAGATGTATCGCCATTACGACACCCTCTGGAGCCAGCAGTTCGTGGCGGGAGGCGGCAGCTACTGGCAGAAAAATCAGTCCGCTGGCGCCATCGCACTGCTGGGTTACGGGCAACGCGTTCAGTGGAACAACGTCATTGATACCGGCGTGATGCTGAACTGGGATAAGCGCCCTTACGACGGCAAACGCGAGAGCAACCTCTCCGTCACGTTTGACGCGACTTTACGCTTTTAAGGATGAATATGCTGAACACACGTTTTTCCGTGAGCCTGATACTCCTCGGCTGGCTCTGCCTTAGCGCGAGCGTCTGCGCGCAGGCGATCTCGTTCATTGCGCCCAAAGCGCGACCGCAGCTGGAGGCGACCAAACCCTGGCCGACGAACCAGTTTCTGGTCCTGGCCTACCACGACGTAGAAGATGATGCCGCCGACCAGCGCTACCTCTCCGTTCGCACCAGCGCGTTAAACGAGCAGATTAGCTGGCTTGTGCACAACGGCTATCACGCCATCAGCGTGCAGGACATTCTCGATGCGCATGACGGGAAAAAAACGCTGCCGCCAAAGGCCGTTTTGCTCAGCTTTGACGACGGCTACAGCAGCTTTTACACCCGTGTCTGGCCGCTGCTTCAGGCATGGAACGTGCCTGCGCTGTGGGCGCCGGTGGGCAGCTGGGTGGATACGCCGGCAAACCAAAAGGTTAACTTCGGCGGCTTGATGACGCCCCGCGATCGCTTCGCGACGTGGGACATGGTGCGCGAGCTCAGCCGCTCCCCGCTGATTGAGATCGGCTCGCATACCTGGGCCTCGCATTACGGCATTCAGGCCAACCCGCAGGGCAGCCGCGAACCGGCGATCGCCAATCGCGCTTATGACAAAGCAACGGGCCGCTATGAAACGGACCCGCAGTTCAGCCAGCGGATTGGTGATGACGTTCGCAAAGTGACTGAAAAAATCACCCAGGTGACCGGCAAGGCGCCGCGCGCCTGGGTCTGGCCGTATGGCGCCGCCAACGGCACGTCGCTTGCGATTGCCAAAAAGCAGGGCTATCAGCTGGCGTTTACCCTTGAGGACGGACTGGGTGACGTGCGCAATCTCGGCAGCATTCCCCGTCTGCTGATCGCCGGAAATCCCTCGCTCAAAACCTTTGCCAGCACGGTCAGCCAGGTTCAGGAGTCAGAGCCGGTGCGCGTGATGCACGTCGATCTCGACTACGTTTACGATCCCGATCCGGCCCAGCAGACCAAAAACATCAACAGGCTGATCCAGCGGGTCTACGACATGAAAATCAGCCACGTCTTCCTGCAGGCGTTTGCCGATCCGCAGGGCGACGGCAGGATCAAAGCGCTCTATTTCCCCAACCGCCGGCTTCCGGTCCGGGCCGATCTCTTTAATTTTGTCTCCTGGCAGCTGCAAACCCGCGCGGGGGTAAAAGTCTTCGCGTGGATGCCGGTGCTCTCGTTCGATCTCGATCCTTCCCTGCCGCGCGTGCAGCGCCGGGATCGTCAGACCGGTCGGTTGAGCGACGCCACCGAGCCCTATATCCGGCTCTCCCCGTGGAGCCCACAGGTGCGCCAGCAGGTGACGGAAATCTATGAAGATCTGGCCCGCTATGCCAGCTTCAACGGGATCCTGTTCCATGACGACGCGGTGCTGACGGACGTGGACGATGTATCTCAGAACACCACGCGGCAGAAAAGCCAGCTGCTTATCGGGTTTACCCACGCCCTGAGCCTGGCGGTGAAGCACATCCGCGGCCCGCAGATAAAAACCGCGCGCAATATGTTCGCCTTACCCATTCTGCAGCCCGAAAGCGAGGCGTGGTTTGCGCAGAATCTTGATGATTTTCTGGCGGAGTATGACTGGACGGTGCCGATGGCCATGCCGCTGATGGAGTCCGTCCCGGTCGACGAGAGCAATGCCTGGCTGACGCGCCTGGTTAACGCCGTCGCCGCACATCCCGGCGCGCTCGATAAAACCATTTTCGAGCTGCAGGCCAGGGACTGGGACCAGAAACCGCAGCGCGCCGTTTCCGATAGCCAGCTTGCAGAGTGGATGCGCGTGCTCCAGCTGAACGGCGTCAAAAATTACGGTTACTACCCCGACGACTTCCTCAACAACCAACCTGATATTTCACGTATCAGGCCTGAATTTTCTTCGTACTGGTACCCTGACAATGACTGATCGCATTATTGCATTCTCTATTTTATGTCTGGTATTCGGGTTGCCGTTAGGCGTGGCCGCCCTCTTTACCGGTGAGCTGATTCTGGATTTTGTGTTCTTCTGGCCGCTGTTCATGTCAGTGCTCTGGATAACCGGCGGGCTCTACTTCTGGTTTCAGCTTGAACGGCACTGGTCGTGGGATAACGACACGCCCGCCCCGACGCTCGCCGGTGAGCCGCTCATTTCCATCCTTATTCCCTGCTTTAATGAGGAAAGGAACGCCAGAGAGACCATCAGCGCCGCGCTGGATCAGCGGTATGAAAATATAGAGGTAATCGCCATCAACGACGGCTCTTCTGACAACACCGCGCAGGTGCTGCAGGCGCTGGCGCAGGAACAGCCGCGCCTGCGGGTGATTAACCTCGCGGAGAACCAGGGGAAAGCGCTGGCGCTGAAAGCCGGGGCGGCGGCGGCCCGGGGCGATCTGCTGGTCTGCATTGACGGCGACGCGCTGCTCGATCGCGATACCGCCGCTTATCTGGTGGCTCCGCTAATTCAGTATCCCCACGTCGGGGCGGTGACCGGCAATCCGCGCATTCGCACGCGGTCCACACTGCTTGGCCGCATTCAGGTGGGCGAGTTCTCTTCAATCATCGGGCTCATCAAGCGGACGCAGCGGATCTATGGCCGGGTCTTTACCGTCTCCGGCGTCATCGCCGCCTTTCGCCGACAGGCGCTGGCGGACGTCGGCTACTGGAGCCCGGACATGATCACCGAGGACATCGACATCAGCTGGAAGCTCCAGCTGCGCCACTGGGATATCTTTTTCGAGCCGCGGGCGCTGTGCTGGATTTTAATGCCGGAGACGCTCAAGGGCCTGTGGAAGCAGCGCCTGCGCTGGGCCCAGGGGGGCGCAGAGGTGTTTCTGGTCAACCTGCGCAAGATTGTGCGCTGGGAGCATCACCGCATGTGGCCGCTGTTTCTGGAGTACGCGCTGTCAACGCTGTGGGCCTTCGCCTACGCGATGACGGTGCTGCTGTTCATCATCAGCCATGTCGCGCCCCTTCCCGCGAACCTGATCGTTGAGAGCCTCTTTCCCCCGGCATTTACCGGGCTGCTGCTGGGCGTGATGTGCCTGCTGCAGTTCCTGGCCAGCCTGTACATCGAGCGGCGCTATGAGCGGAACGTGGCCAGCTCGCTTTTCTGGGTAATCTGGTTCCCGATGGTGTACTGGATGATTGGCCTGTTCACGACCCTCGTCGCATTTCCAAAAGTCATGCTTAAACGCCAGCGTGCCCGCGCGCGCTGGATCAGTCCGGACCGGGGAAAAGGAAGCCTGCAATGAATGAAAATACCTTAATTTTGACCGAGCATCGGCTCATGCCGCGTCTTTTCGATGCCGCGTTGACGCTGGTGGCATGGGGAGGTTTTCTGTTTTTCCTTTATGCCAGGCTCTGGATGCAGCTAACCGAGGAGAGCGACTACCGCTGGGGCGTGATTATCGCGTCCTTTAATACGGTGTTGATCTACTTGCTGTTCGCCGCGCTCAACGGCTGGCTGCTGATTTTGTGGTACCAGTACAACCGCCGCCGCGCCCACGTGAGACGACGCCAGCCGGGCTATTTTCACCAGGAGGAGCTGGCCCGCAGTTTTAACGTTTCACCGCAGATCATCTCCGAGATGAGCCAGTACAACCTGCTGACCGTGTACCACGACCAGATTGGCCGCATCATCGATCTGAAGATTAGCGAGCAGCTGGAAGAGGAAGAACCGTAATAAAAAGCCCCCGCAGGATGTGCTGCGGGGCTTTGCTATAGCGTGTGTGCGTTACTTATCCTTCACTACGATCAGCGGTTCAATATCGCTCTCTTTTTTCACCACCAGCGAGTCATCTCCGCGCAGACAGGTTCCGCCGTAGTTCCCGCCCACGGTAAAGGTGCAAACCTGAATATGCTTGCCGTCGACCTTTGGCAGGCACCACAGCTGCTGGTAGATGTTTTTGCGGTCAACAAACTTGCCGCTGGATTTATCCAGCAGCTCGTCCTCGGCGCTAATCAGATCGATGTTGCTGCCGCAGCGCCCGGCGATGGGCTTAACGGCATAGCCGGTCTGTTTCAGTAACTCGTTCACCTCAAAATCGGTATCGAGCAGGTAACGGTGGTTCGGGAAGAGCTGCCACAGCACCGGGAGGATCGCCTTGTTGCCCGGGATCACCGTCCACAGCGGTTCAAACACCAGCACTTCCGGGCGCAGCAGAACGTCAATCAGGCGTACCTCACCCTCGGGGTGCCCGGTGCGGATCGGCACCGCGGCGTATTCGGTTTCGCTGACCTCGCGGATCTGCTCAATCGCCGTCTCCCACGCCCAGGTTTTCCACACGCAGTTGACGTGGCGACCTTCGTCGTCAATCAGCTGCCCGGCGGCATCCCAGCTCAGAGCGCCAAGCCCGTGCAGAATTTTGGTTTCAAACCCGGCCTGCAGCAGAGAACGCTGGATAAAGAGCGCGTGATAGTCCTCTTCGACATCGTTGTCCTGCATGATGTGCACGAACGGGCGCGCGTGGCTGTGTTTCCACGCCCCGGTCAGCTCTTCCAGAAGGCCTTCCGCCGGGTTATGCCCGTTGCCGCGATAGCCGTTTTTGACCCACTCTTCGAGGATCAGCCCGCCTTCCGTGTGACAGGACGCGGAGTCGGCGTTGTATTCGTAAACCTTAATCCCGCGCTCATCCATGCAGAAATCCATACGACCGGTAATCATATGATGACGACGCCACTGCCAGGAGAGGCGCAGACGCGGCCAGAGGATTTTCGGGATGTCGAAAAGCGCCAGCAGATTGTCGTCTTTCAGCACCTTATCCGTGGCGTGCAGGTACATCAGGTGCAGCTCGTTGGTGGCTTTGATCAGCTCCTGCTCGGCGCTTTCGGTGATGGTGAAGTACTGGCAGGGATCTTTGTTGATAAAGTGACCGTTCGCGCGGATATACGCCTGCTGGAGTTCGTCATTTTCGTTGAGCCATTTGCCATCGAACTGGCGTTTGTTTTTCAGCCGCGCGCCGCGGATTTTCAGCAGCTCGCCGTCGATTTCCGGCTGCGGAATGCTGTACTCCGTGTCGTCGGTCTGGATCATCCAGCCGAGAATTTCAGTGTCGCTGAACGTGTCATGAAGGGTGTAACAGCCGTTCTCAACGCTCAGACGCAGCTCGCGCGTCCACTGCTGCCCAAGCGGCAGCGGAGCGTGAATGACGTTCTGCTCGGCGATACGCACCTTATCGTCCAGAAGCTGGGTGATCACCGCCACGTGGCCGGTTTCGTGAAACTCGCCGCCCTTTTGCCAGATCAGCAGCGCTCCGGCGCGCGGCGCGCGCTTCGAGCCGTTGGCAAAGGCCTGAAGGGGCAGAATGTTATCGTTCACCACCTGGCGCAAAAAGCGCAGGGAGAAGATCTCCCATGCCATGCCGACGTCGGTAAACACGACGCCATAGTTGAGGAACAGGAAACGGCGGGCAAACTCAACGCACTGCCACTTGTGGCCCATGTATTCGTTGCCGATATAGCTGCGAAAATCTGCGTCTTCCGGGTAGTTGCGCGGGTCCAGACTGCCGTAATTTGAAGAGTAAATCGCCACGCCGCCGGGCGCATAGCCTAACAATGTCCCGAATGGCGCATCACTGCTTAACTTTCCTTTACGCATGTATCCAACCTAAAACAGGCAGGCGGCAATTTTTTAGGGGTTGTCGTCGTCTGCACGTTGTAATTAACCTGACAGAGGGATATTTATCATACACCTGCGTGGCAAATAATTCGCCTTACCCGGCCTACGAAACACAAAACCCTGTAGGTCGGGTAAGCGAAGCGCCACCCGACACGTTTAAGGCTCAAATCTTAAACAACCAGCATGCCGCAAAATGCCCTGGCGCAATCTCCTGCATCGCGGGTTCCTGCGTCCGGCAAACCGGCACGGCATGCGGGCAGCGGCTGCAGAACTTACAGCCCGGCAGCGCGGACGTGGGGCCTGGAATATCGCCGCGCAGGGTGGCGTCGTCGAGGTGACGAATGCGCGGGTCGGGACGGGGAACCGCCGCCAGCAGCGCGCGGGTGTAAGGGTGCGCTGGACTCTGATACAGCTCATTCGCCGGAGCCACCTCCACCAGTTTGCCGAGGTACATCACCCCAATGCGGCTGGAGATATGGCGCACCATGGAGAGATCGTGGGCGATAAACAGATAGGTCAGCCCCAGCTCCTGCTGCAGGTCCTGCAGAATATTCACCACCTGCGCCTGCACCGAGACGTCCAGCGCCGAGAGCGGTTCATCGCACAGCACAAATTCAGGATTCACGGACAACGCGCGGGCAATACTGATGCGCTGGCGCTGCCCGCCGCTGAACTCGTGCGGGAACCGTTCAAGGTGTTCCTGCTTCAGCCCAACTTTATAGAGCAGCGTTTCCGTACGCTCCTGCTGCGCTTCCCGGCTGTAGCCGTGGATCTGCATCGGCTCGGCCACCAGCTGCCGCACGGTCATTCCGGGGTTAAGCGAGGAATAAGGATCCTGAAAAATCGCCTGCATCCGCTTGCGCAGCGGCTTGAGCTCTTTTTCACGGGCGTGGGCGATCGCCTGCCCGGCGAAGTGGATCTCGCCCGAGGTGATATCGAAAAGGCGCAGGATGGCGCGCCCGAGGGTGGATTTCCCGCAGCCGGACTCTCCCACCAGGCCAAACGTCTCGCCCGGCTGAATATCAAAGCTCACGCCATCAACCGCTTTCACGGCCACGCCCTTACGCAGCAAACCGCCGTTAAGCTGATAGTGTTTGCGCAGGTCCCGTACGCTCACTAAAGGCGCCTGTTGTTCACTCATGCCTGAATCTCCTTATCGGCCCAGAGCCAGCAGGCGGCGCGATGGCCCTCGCCGGCGGGATAAAACGCGGGCTGCCGCTCGCACTGCGGCATGCGCTTCGGACAGCGTTCCGCGAACGGACAGCCCGGCGGCGGGTTAAGCAGGCCAGGCGGTGAACCTTCAATCGGCGATAGACGTTGATTCACCTCATCCGGGCGCGGCAGCGAGGCCAAAAGCCCCTGGGTGTAGGGATGCGCGGGGCGATAAAAAATGTCCTCCACGCTCCCCTCCTCCATCACCAGCCCGCCGTACATCACCACCACGCGGCTGCAGACCTGCGCCACGACGCCGAGATCGTGGGTGATCAGTAAAATCGCGGTCCGGGTCTGCTGTTGCAGACTTTTCAGCAGGCGCAGGATCTGCGCCTGAATGGTCACGTCCAGCGCGGTGGTCGGTTCATCGGCAATAAGAAGCTTCGGATTGCAGGAGAGCGCAATGGCGATCATCACCCGCTGGCGCATGCCGCCGCTGAACTCGTGCGGATACTGGTCGTACCGGCGTTCCGCTTCGGCAATGCCCACCTGTTCCAGCATGGCGATCGCCGCCGCCCTGGCCTCTTTTTTGCTGAGCCCTTTGTTGCGCATCAGGATCTCAGCCATCTGTTTACCGATGGTCAGCACCGGGTTCAGGGCGGTCATCGGATCCTGGAAAATCATCGCGATCTCGTTGCCGCGAATGGCGCGCATCTGCGCGGGAGTTTTCTGCGCCAGGTCCTCGTTCTGGAAGCGGATGCTGCCCCCGGCGATGCGTCCGTTGTTCCCCAGAAGCTGAATGATCGACTTGCAGGTGACGCTTTTCCCGCAGCCCGACTCGCCGACGATACCGACGAGTTCGCCCGGCTGAACCTGAAAGCTCACGCCGCGCACCGCGTGAACCTCGCCCTCGCGGGTGCGGAACGTGGTTTGCAGGTTCTCAAGCGCTAATAAGTTACTCATCGCGATTCGCTCCTGGCTCAAAGGCGGTACGGAACACATCGCCCAGCACGTTAAAGCTGAACACCGTCAGCAGGATCAGAATGCCGGGGAACATCGCCAGCCACGACGCTTCGCCAATATAAGACTGGGCGTTGTTAAGCATACTGCCCCACGACGCCGCGGGCGCCTGCACGCCCAGCCCTAAGAAGCTGAGCGTTGATTCCATCAAAATGGCCGAGGCGATATTAAGCGTGGCCGCCACGATAATGGTCGGCAGCACGCCGGGAATGATGTGGCGCACGATAATACGCAGCGGATGCTCTCCCGACGCGCGGGCATAAAGCACATACTCGCGCTCTTTCACCGACAGCGTTTCGGCACGCACCAGCCGCGACATGTTCATCCACGTCAGCAGGCTGATAATCAGGATGATGTTATCCACGCCCGGCTTGAGGTAAGCATTCACCACCAGCAGCAGGAAGAAGGCCGGAATGGCCATCAGGATATCCACGGCGCGCATCATCAGGTTATCCAGCCAGCCGCCAAAATAGCCGCTCACCGTTCCCACCACCGTGCCGATAAGCGTGGAAAAGAGCATGGCGAGAAAACCGACCATCAGGGAGATCTGGCCGCCATACAGCGCGCGGGTGAAGTAGTCGCGCCCGTATTCATCGGTGCCGAACCAGTGCGCGGCATCCGGCGGTAGCGTGCGCGCGCCGAGCGCCATCCGATCCGGATCGTACGGACTCAAGCCCGCACAGAGCGCGGCGACAACGAAAATAAAAAGTACAAACAGAGAGAACTGCGCCGGACGGTTGCGGCGCAGCTGGTGACGAACCTGCTGCCAGCGTCTGCTCATCCGGGTTACCTCAGCGTACGAATGCGTGGATCGGCGAAGCGATAAAGCACGTCGGCGATCAGGTTACCGACGATCAGCATCATCGACGAAAGCATGATGATCGCCATGATCAGCGGGTAGTCCAATGAGGCGATCGACTGGATCCCGAGCAGCCCCATCCCCGGCCAGGAGAAGACGCTCTCGGTTACATAGGCCCCCACAATCAGCTCGCCGAACGACAGGCCGAACAGGGTAATCACCGGCAGCAAGACGTTTTTCAGCACATGGCGGAACAGAATACTGGAACGCGTTGCGCCGTAGGCAAGCTGGGTCTGCACGTAGTCGGCGGAGAGCTGCGAAATGGTGTTGGAGCGGATGTAGCGCACGTAGCTGGAGAGGTTGTAGAACGTGAGCGCTATGCACGGCAGCACGCCGTGGCGCAGCACGTCCAGCCCGTTATCCTCCACGCCGATGGTGCGCATCCCCATGCTGGGGAACCAGTTAAGCTGCACGGCAAAGACGGTGATGAGCAAAATACCGAACCAGAAAATCGGCACCGAGATGCCGATATAGGCGAACAGGTTCAGGAGGTGATCCAGCCAGCGGTGCTTAAATGCCCCCGCCAGCAGGCCCAGCGGAATAGCCAGCACGATCGCCATCAGCAGCGACGCGCCCATCAGCCCCAGCGTGGCCGGAATGCGTTCGCCGATCATCTCCAGCACCGGGCGGTGGTAAATCAGCGAATAGCCGAGATCGCCCTGCAGGACGTTTTTCAGCCACAGGACGTACTGCGTGACCAGCGGCTTATCCAGCCCCAGGCTCTGGCGAATACGTTCGATATCTTCCGGGGCCATACGCGGCGTGATGTACGCGGCCACCGGATCGCCGGGCGCAAGCTTGACCAGCAAAAACGCCACCAGCGAAATGAAGAAAAGCATCGGCAGCAATTGCAGCAGCCGACGCGTGAGGAGTGTGTTCACGACGAGCCCTTACCAAAGCCCCGACCTGACGGCCGGGGCAATCGCTTATTTCTGATAGATTTTTGACAGATCCTGGAACAGGTAAACCGGTTTCGGCTCTGCTTCCTGGGTACCGCCGAAACGCTTGTCCACCGCGACGGTCGCATTGGTATAGGCGATCGGGTAGTACGTCATGTCGTTTGCCACGGTCTGCTGAATTTGCTTATAGATATCGGCACGTTTCGCGGCGTCGGTTTCCACGGCGCCTTTATCCCACAGGGCATCGAACTGCGGATTTTTGTAGTGCGCGTAGTTATAGGCCTCGTTGCTCATGAACAGCGATTTATAGCCGTCCGGCTCTGAGCCCATGATGTAGCCGCCCAGGTTCAGCTCCCACGCGGTGTTATTCATGTCGAGGCTGCGCTGAGACATCGCGTTGGAGTCCAGCGGCATCAGCTCCACGTTCACCCCAATGCCCTTCAACGCCTGCTGAATATAGAGCGCCATGCTCTCCTGGGTTTTGTTGGTGTTCACATACGCCAGGCGCAGCTTGAGATTTTCCGGCGCGCCGGACGCTTTAAGCAGATCTTTGGCCTTTTGCAGGTCAAATTTGTACTGCTCGACGTCATCCGTCTTGTAAAGCGTATCTGGCGTCAGGAACGAGGTTGCCGGTTTGGCGTAGTCGAGCGAGGTAAACGCGGTCTGGGTCAGCTCGTCCTTGTTGATGGCGTAAGCAATGGCCTGACGCAGTTCTTTACTCTTCATCACCGGCACGTTCTGGTTGAACGTCATATAGGCCAGACGACCTTCCGGATAGACCACGAAGTCGAACTTACCGGTATTTTTCAGGCGGTTCACATCCTGCGGGTCAACCATCTTGAGGTTGATTTCACCGTTTTGCAGCGCCAGGTTGGCGGCGTTACTGTCTTTGGCGAAACGATAGGTCACTGAATCAAGCTTCGCTTTGCCGTTCCAGTAATCGTCAAAACGGGTCAAGGCGTAATACTGCCCGGCACGGTACTCTTTAAATTTGAACGGCCCGGAGCCTACCGGCGCATCGTTTTTGGTGCTCTTTTCCAGGTCACCTTCACCGGCGAACACGTGCTGCGGGATCGGGTAGATCTGTACCAGAGTGCCGGTAAAGGCGGCGCTAACCTGCGGTAAGGTGAATTTAACCGTGCGGTCGTCGACCTTGCTCACCTGTACCGGCTTATCGCCGTAGGTGAACATGCTGCGGAAGAAGCTGTGCTGTTTGGCATCCAGCAGCTTGTTGAACGTAAAGACCACGTCGTCCGCCGTCAGCGGCTGTCCGTCCTGCCATTTCAGGTTGGGTTTTAACGTCAGGGTGTAGCTCAGGTTGTCGGCAGACGGCGTCAGGCTTTCCGCCAGGCCCCACTCAATGTTGCCATTATTAAAGCTGTACAGCGGGGCATAGAGCGCCTGCATGATGGTTAACGTTGTGCGGTCGCTGGCGTAGAGCGGATTAACGGCTAACGGGTCGCCGGAGGTAATCCCGATAATCAGTGACCCACCCTCTTTCGGCGCGTCGCTTTTTGCCGCCGGGGGCATATTTGTCTCTTTATTTTTTGCATCATCACAGCCCGCCAGGCCTAACGCGAGCGAAACCACCACTGCCGATAACAGAAGCTTGCGCATCTCACTAACTCCTTGCCTTATAAAGTGTTTATTACTGCATTTTTTATTTATGTTGAAGCATCATATGCAGCTTTATCGGTTTACGCATTAATTATGAAAATGCGATTTTCGATTAAGCTTATGCCGGATTTGATATATATAAGCGCCAGAAGGAATAGCGGTTAATTGCTTGCGCTCACAACGTTAAACGGTTCACAAATCTCCTGCTACACTGCCTCAACACATCACTAAAAAGGCAGGCCAACATGTCAGACAACACGTATCAGCCACCAAAAGTATGGGAATGGAATAAGAACGGCGGCGGCGCGTTCGCCAACATCAACCGTCCGATTTCCGGCGCAACGCATGAGAAAGATCTTCCTGTCGGCTCTCACCCGCTGCAGCTCTACTCGCTGGGCACACCCAACGGCCAGAAAGTGACGATTATGCTCGAAGAGCTGCTGGCGCTGGGCGTGACGGGCGCAGAGTACGACGCGTGGTTGATCCGCATCGGCGAGGGCGACCAGTTCTCCAGCGGCTTTGTTGACGTGAACCCGAACTCGAAAATACCGGCGCTTCGCGACTACTCCACGACTCCGCCAACGCGCGTATTTGAATCCGGCAATATCCTGCTCTATCTGGCAGAGAAGTTCGGTCACTTCCTGCCGAAAGATCCGGCGGGACGCACCGAGACGCTGAACTGGCTGTTCTGGCTCCAGGGCGCGGCGCCGTTCCTCGGCGGCGGCTTTGGTCACTTCTACAACTACGCGCCGGTGAAAATTGAGTACGCGATTGACCGCTTCACCATGGAAGCCAAACGCCTGTTCGACGTGCTGGATAAACAGCTGGCGCGCGGTCGTTACGTCGCGGGTGAGGAGTACACCATCGCGGATATCGCCATCTGGCCATGGTTCGGCTGCGTGGCGCTGGGCAGCGTCTATAACGCCGCCGAGTTCCTCGACGCAGAGAAGTACACGAACGTACAGCGCTGGGCGAAAGACGTGGCGAACCGCCATGCCGTCAAGCGCGGACGCATCGTTAACCGCACCAGCGGCGAGCTGAACGAGCAGCTCCACGAGCGCCACGCGGCGAGCGACTTTGATACAAATACGGAAGATAAGCGTCAGGCGTGACGACTGGCCGGGCGGTTCGCCGCCCGGCATGAATGACACCTCCAGCCATCCTTTCCGCTTATCAAGAGCGCTTTATTCCTGTACGGTTCTCGTCAACAGCATTAATACTTAATGTCCCGCGCTTTCTGTCTGCCAGCCTGCTTCATCTGCCGCTTGTCCTGACGGCAGTCGTGATTACTCTGGTTATTGTTCGCCACGCAGGTCTGCTTCACCTGGCGTGACGCGTCGCGGGTTTCCTGCCTGACATCACGCGCCACGCGCCGTTCCTGCGCCTGCTCGGTCGCGCTGGCAGAAATCGGGAACAGCACCATGAAAATGAACGAAAGGACAGAGATGGCAGATAACGATCTGTTCATAGCAACACCTCGTGGAAGGAGCCCAGAACGTCAGTGGGGTTAGCCAAAGAATAGCAGTTTAGAGAGACCTAAATGTGAAAGGCGCTGATAAAGCAAGGCCGCAAAGGGCGGCCTTGCAAAATAGCGTTATGCCGTGAGGCGGAATTTTTGCACCGAGCGCTGAAGATCTTCGGTCTGCCGCTCCAGCGCCGCCGCCGCCGCGGAAACTTCCTCCACCAGCGAGGCATTTTGTTGGGTGACGCCGTCCATCTGGGTAATAGCGATACCGACCTGAGAAATCCCCTTACTTTGCTCCTCAGAAGCCGATGCGATTTGCTTCATGATGGTCGTCACCTCCGTCACGTCACGCAAAATCGCATCCATGGTGGTGCCGGTGTCGCCCACCAGCTTCGCCCCCTGCTCTACGCGGGAAACGGAGTCGGTAATCAGCCCCTCAATCTCTTTGGCCGCGTTGGCGCTGCGGCTTGCCAGGTTACGAACTTCACCAGCCACTACCGCGAAACCACGACCCTGTTCGCCCGCGCGCGCCGCTTCAACCGCCGCGTTAAGCGCCAGAATATTGGTCTGGAAGGCAATGCTGTTGATGACGTTGGTGATTTCAGCAATTTTCTTCGAGCTTTCAGAAATACCGCTCATGGTGCTCACGACCTCTTCTACCAGCGAGCCGCCGCGGCTGGCGGTGGTTGAGGCCACATCTGCCAGCTGGCTTGCCTGACGCGCGCTTTCCGCGTTCAGCTTCACCGTGGCGGTCAGCTGTTCCATGCTGGCCGCCGTCTCTTCCAGCGCGGCCGCCTGCTCTTCGGTACGGGAAGAGAGATCGTTGTTACCGCTGGAGATCTCCGTCGCACCGCGCCAGATATTCTCACTGCCGGAGCGAATCGTGCTGACCGCTTCACGCAGGCTGTCCTGCATGGCGCTCAGCAGAGGCACCAGCTGTCCCACGCAGTTGCGGCCGAACGGCTCAATGGGCTGGCTGAGATCGCCCTGGGCAATCTGGCGGAACTGCTGACGGATGCGGTCCAGCGGTTTGACCAGCATCGCCACCAGGTAGCGGTCGGTGAAGAGCAGGATCAGCAGGCCGATAATCGTGGCGACGATAATCACCGTGCGGGTCATGCTGGTCAGGCCGTCCACCACCACGCGGGTGCTGTCGAGCGACTTCGCGGCGGCATTGTTGAACGCCTCAGCAGCCGCACCGAACGCGCGGCTCAGCGGTGGCGTAACGTTGTTGGCCTGCTGGCGGTAACCCTCCAGAGCCCCCTGCTTCGCCTGCTGCATTTGCGGCGTGACGCCCTGTTCTAGCAGCGCCTGCCAGGTGCCGATCACCCGGGAAGAGATCTGCTCATCCATCGGGCCTGGAGAGATCGCTTTCATCTCGGCCAGTTTCTTGCCCATGTTATCCAGCGCCTGCTGGGCAGAGGCCAGATCCGGCGTGCCGCCTGCGGCTTTGACTTCCATTGCGCGGCTCAGACGGGTCACAAAGCGGAAATACTGATCGTTGCCCTGGCTGAGCACCGTCATCTGTTTAACCAGCTGGCGGTCCACCTCATTGCCATCTGAAACGCGAGAAAGGGACCAGGTGCTGTACAAGCCAACGCCCGCCCACATTAAACAAAAGATCCCGAGAATCGTCAGCATGACGAAGCGGATCGTGAAATTACGGAGCATATTCATAAGTCTTCCTTGCCGTGAGGGTGAATTCGCCCAGAGGCGAGTACTACTCTCGTTATCGGCAGGAAACAGGGAAATTATAACGTTTTGTGATCATTTTTAATTAGCGTGGCTTCACTGGTCGCACAGCCACCGTTAACCATTATCTTCGCACTTAGTGATGTGATAAGTTCAGAATGAAAACGACGTTTCAAAAAATTATCGATAAGAAAAGGAGACATCATGTCCTGGTACCCTGACGCTACCCGCTATGAACATATGCAGTACCGCTACTGTGGAAAGAGCGGCCTGCGCCTTCCTGCGCTGTCGCTGGGACTGTGGCACAGCTTCGGCCACGTCCAGCCTCTTGATACCCAGCGCGCGCTGCTGCGCAAAGCCTTCGACCTCGGCATTACCCATTTCGATCTCGCCAATAACTACGGCCCGCCGGCGGGCAGCGCGGAAGAGAATTTCGGCCGCCTGCTGCGCGAGGATTTTGCCGCGTATCGCGACGAGCTGATTATCTCCACCAAGGCGGGTTACGACATGTGGCCGGGGCCGTACGGATCGGGCGGTTCGCGTAAGTATCTGCTCGCCAGCCTCGACCAGAGCCTGAAGCGTATGGGCGTCGAGTACGTGGATATTTTTTACTCCCACCGCGTGGATGAAAACACGCCGATGGAAGAGACTGCCGCTGCGCTGGCCCACGCCGTGCAGAGCGGGAAAGCCCTGTACGTCGGGATTTCGTCCTATTCAACGGAGCGCACGCAGAAAATGGCCGACCTGCTTCGCGAGTGGAAAATCCCGCTGCTTATTCATCAGCCATCCTATAACCTGCTCAACCGCTGGGTGGATCACACCGGCCTGCTGGATACGCTTGAGAAAAACGGTACGGGCTGCATCGCGTTTACGCCGCTGGCGCAGGGGCTGCTGACCGGAAAATACCTGAACGGTATTCCTGAAGGTTCACGCATGCAGCGTGAAGGTAAGAAGGTACGCGGCCTGACGGAAAAAATGCTGACCGACGCCAACCTGAACAGCCTGCGTTTGCTGAATGAGATGGCGCACGCCCGCGGTCAGACGATGGCGCAGATGGCGCTAAGCTGGCTGCTCAAGGATGAACGCGTGACGTCGGTACTGATTGGCGCAAGCCGTCCGGAACAGCTGGAAGAGAATGTTCAGGCGCTGGAAAACCTGCGCTTTACGGAGGATGAACTCAAGCGGATTGACCAGCATGTTGCGGATGGGGAGTTGAATCTGTGGCAGGCGTCGTCGGAGAAATAGCCCTCACCCCGGCCCTCTCCCACAGGGAGAGGGAGAAAGGACGCACCACGCGGTCCCCTCTCCCCTTTGGGGAGAGGGTTAGGGTGAGGGGTAAGGTGTACTTTATTTCTTACTGATCTTATCCAGATACCCCATCACAAACGCCGACAGCACAAACGTCAGATGGATGATGACGTACCACATCAGTTTGTTATCCGGCACGTTCTTCGCGTCCATGAACACGCGCAGCAGGTGGATGGAGGAGATCGCCACAATCGACGCGGCCACTTTATTCTTGAGCGACGAGGCATCCATTTTGCCCAGCCAGCTGAGCTTCTCTTTACGCTCGTCGATATCCAGCTGGGAGACAAAATTCTCGTAGCCGGAGAACATCACCATCACCAGCAGTCCGCCCACCAGGGTCATATCCACCAGCGATAGCAGAACCAGAATTAAATCTGCTTCGGCAATGGAAAAAATGTTCGGCAGAACATGCCAGATTTCCTGAAAGAACTTAATCGTCAGCGCGACAAGTGCCAGCGAAAGGCCAAAATAGACGGGGGCCAGTATCCAGCGGGAGGCGTACATGGCATTTTCAAAAAAGCGTTCCATAAAGTCCTGTTTGCAAAAGAAACCAGCGCCCAGTATATCTCAACGGCGCTGACTGTTTGCAATAGCTAACCAGTACGTTACTCAGACGTTGTCTGGGTTAACCTCCGGACGGGCATACTCCGGCCAGACCAATACCACCAGCTCCGGGTAGGCTTCCAGGCTAAACTCACGAAAACACTGACGCAAATTTAATACGTCCAGGTCGGAATAAGATACCTTCTCGCCGTTAAGGCAGCGCTTTTTGATATTGTCATAATATTTATACACGGCTGAATTCAGGTCGCTACAACGACGCTGCGCCTCAAACAGTCCAGGGGTGTCATTAATTTCCGACATTTTCATACGTTTAATTGTCGCATGTAAAAAGTCGATATATTCGTGGTTCACCCGCCAGTACCAAACAGGCGTAACGGAGTTCATCAATACAGAGAAATGGTCTTCACCTTCCTCTTTTGTCATGAGCTCCGGTTGTGGGGGTTCACTGGTGTCTTTCGACACTTTCGTTTTATTGAACTCCTGCATCAATAAAAGAACACCAGCGGTCAGTAATAGTAATGTGATGACCGTAAAAAAGATGCTGTTCATGGGTAGGCTCCATTTTTTTTGATTTTAAATTTGCCTCATGATATTGTCAACGAATCTCACGCCTTTACCAACCCCACCCTGTTGAAATTAAAGGAAATTAAAAATGCTGCCCGACTATCTCGTCCCGGCTAAGTACCATATTACGCCTGTGGAACAGCAACCGACGGAAGCAGAAAAAGAGGTCAGTTTCACTCAGGGGAAAAGAAAACTCTCTGATTTCGAGCCTGATATATTAATTGGTGTTTCCCGCACCGGCAAATCCCGTAATATGTTGCTGGAAGAGCACGATCGTCATATAAAAGACCGCTTATTTCGCGCCATAAAAATTGAAGCCTTTGTCCACCTGCTGAACGACCTGCAGGCCGAAGGTGAAATAGATGCCCAGAAACTAAGTCAAATAATGGCCGAGAAAACCAAAGAAATTAATGAGGCGGGCAATGAAATTTGGCTTAATTTAATTACGCGTGAAAAAAACAACCCAATTTTTTATAGCCTGGGGGAAGATTAACGTGACAGAAGTTAAAAACAACGACGTTTATTTGACTTTAGATGATAAAAAAAGTGATGAATTTATCTTAAAGCAAAATCTCGACGCGCTGCGAAAAACAAAAAATGCCGAGATGACGCGAATTACACAAGACCTGGTATCGATCCCGGCGACGCTGGTCCGTCTGAAATGGCAGAATCGCCGCGAGATTTATCCTCTGCAGGTAAAAGAAGAAATTTACGGTGCCGTGATGAACGCCATCATTGAACAGCGTCCCGATCTGAAAGAGAAACTTCTGGGACGCCTCGAGGCCAATTACCAGTATCTGCTTGCCCGTGAAATCGCCACCCTGCGCCTCACGCGCAAACTATCAGACGGTGAGTACCGTACCTCAAACGTCACCTGCGTTGCGCTTGATGAGGACGCGCTGGCGTCTGGCACCAGCACCCCTTCTGAAAAGCAAAGCTAGTTAAATCTGAAGACGGCAATCGCCTCTTTTAACTGACCCGTCTGCTGCCGCTGCGCGTCGGCTACCTGCAATGTTTGCGCAACGTGTCGCACATTCTCCTGCACGCTGGCATCGATGCTGGCAATACTGTCGTTCATCTGCGCAATGCTTGCCCGCTGCTGCTCGCTCATCTGAGACAGCTCTTCAAGCAGAGAGCGAAGCCCTTCGATACTCTCAATGATCGACTTCATTGTCATACCGGCATGCTCAACCTGCTCGACGCCCTGCTGCGTGGTCGCCTGCGATGCGGTCAGAAGCTGGCGGATCTCTTTTGCAGCCCCCTCGCTGCGCTGGGCCAATACACGCACTTCCGAGGCAACAACCGCAAAGCCTTTGCCATGTTCGCCCGCTCTTGCAGCCTCGACCGAGGCGTTGAGCGACAGGATATTTGTCTGAAACGCAATCCCGTCGATCAGCTCCAGAATGGCGTAAATACGCTGCGACTCCTCGCGAATGTGCTCCATCGCCGCAATCGCCTGCCGGACGTTATGGCCCCCCTGTTCCGCCACGTTACTGGTGCTGAACGCCACCTCCCTGACCTGGCTGGCTTTTTCACTGGTCAGGGTTGCGACTGCCCTTAACTGTTCCATCGCACTGGCAGCCGTCGCCAGCGAACTTGCCTGGTGATCGGTTCGCTCCGACAGCGCGCTGTTGCGCTGTCCTAACGCGCGGGATGCCTCCAGCAGTTGTCCGATATTGACGCTGACCTGCTCAAGCGTGGCACGCATGGTGCCAAGCGTCAGGCTAAAGGTGCGGGCAAAAGGAGACTCTGCCGGCACCGCATCGACGGCAAGCGTGAGGTACCCTGGCTCGCGGTTGATCACGCCCGCGAGCCTTGCCACCTCGCTCGCTGAACGGGCGTCCTGCTCCATTCGTATCGCCAGCAGGACCAGGATCGCGGTCTGGACCACCACAAAAAGGCCATGAAAAACCACCATATGAAAGCCGGTGTGCATGAATACCACGACACCGTAAAGGTCGTTTTGCTGTAGATAGTTAAATACCAGATGATGTAACGCGATGACCGCCGCCCCCATCACCAGGGGCCGCCAGTCTCGCCAGGCAAGCAGCGCGGAAAGCAGGACGAAAACAGAAAAATGGTATTCGGTTTCACCTTCACCCAGATGAATGAGCAACGCGGAAAATGCCATTAGCACAAACGCAGAGCTCAGGCGGAGCAGCAGCGTGCCGGAAAGCAACAGCGTTAACAGCGTCGATAAACCGGCCAGCGAGGTGCCGACAACCGCACCCTGCACCATATTCTCATTCATGTAACCTACGCCCAGCGAGATGCCCCACATCGACCAGATAAGCCCCAGTATTAGCCTGTCGGCGCGTCGTCGAATTGCAGAAAGCGAGAACTGGTCGTTTTGAGGCGCGTGCGGATACAGCCATGTCATCGTAGCCATAGGGAGTCTCTTGCTGTGCAGATGAAAAGATCCTTCGAAGAAGGTCTGTTTTTATTATCTTTTTTAAGCGTAGTGGGGATATTCCGCGACGCCATTTCAGCAAAAGATATATTTTAAAAGCGCAGCCGAATACTGATATTTACTTAACTATCAATAGATTATTAACTATGGCTTTATTGATTAATAAATATGAAGAATGGGGACAAACAGCAGAAAATAATAACAATTTCGGATAGAAGAAAACAAAAAGGCGGCTTTCGCCAGCCGCCTTTTTTGCCGGGTGGCGCTGCGCTTACCCGGTCTACATTCCGCTACGATAGCAATATCATTTCGCGGCCGCTTTCTCTTCGCCGACCAGCCCAATCTTCAGGTATCCCGCCTGATGCAGCGTGTCCATTACTTTCATCATGGTTTCGTAATCAACGGTTTTATCCGCACGGAAGAAGACCGTGGTGTCTTTCTTACCGCCAGTAAGCTGCTCCAGCGCCGGGATGACCGAGTCCGCCGTCACGGGGTCGTTCCCGAGGAACATGGATTTGTCCGCCTTCACTGACAGGTAGACAGGCTTCTCCGGGCGCGGCTGTGGCTGGCTGGATGAGGCCGGCAGGTTTACCTTCACGTCGACCGTCGCCAGCGGCGCAGCCACCATGAAGATAATCAGCAGAACCAGCATGACGTCGATAAACGGCGTCACGTTGATTTCATGCATTTCGCCGTTATCGTCCAGATTTTCGTTTAGACGCATCGCCATCGTATCAACCTGCGCGCAGTTTAGACGCCGCATGCACCGGCTTAACCGAGCTGGCATTCAGGTCCAGATCGCGGCTTTGCAGCAGCAGAACCTGTGCGGCAACGTCACCGAGGGTGGCTTTGTAGCTGCCAATCATGCGTGCGAAAATGTTGTAGATAACCACCGCCGGGATAGCGGCGACCAGACCGATTGCCGTCGCCAGCAGCGCTTCTGCGATGCCCGGCGCCACAACCGCCAGGTTGGTGGTTTGGGTCTGCGCGATACCGATAAAGCTGTTCATGATGCCCCAGACCGTACCGAAAAGACCGATAAACGGTGAGATTGCACCAATGGTCGCCAGATAACCATTGCCGCGCCCCATGTGTCGGCCAACGGCCGCAACGCGACGCTCCAGGCGGAAACCGGTACGTTCTTTGATGCCTTCGTTATCTTCACTGCCTGCGGAGAGTTCCAGCTCGTTCTGTGCTTCATTCACTAACAGGGTGGTCAGGCTTTTCGCGTGGAAGGATGAGGTCATGTCCGAAGCCTGATCCAGAGAGCGGGCTTCAGCCAGCTGCAATTGTTCCCGCTTGAGGCGACGCTTCTGCGAAAGCAGCTCGGCGCTCTTGCTGAAGAAAATAGCCCAGGTGACAACGGACGCCAGAATCAGGCCGATCATCACAATCTTAACCACGATGTCAGCATGCTGATACATGCCCCAAACGGAGAGATCCGTCTGCATCAAATTATTACCCACTCTGTATCTCCAGGACGCAAATCACAAAATCTGACCGTAATAATATCAAAACGTCGTCGAATTGATAGTCGTTCTCATTAGTATTTACATGGTGCCGCAATTTTCGTTCACTTTCCTTGCGCTTACGCAGTAAAAATTTCTTATGCGTTTTTTTGCTGAAATTTTCTGCTTATTCGATAAGCCTGCGGGTGCAGTTTTTTCTAATCGTGGTAGTCTGGACGTCCAGACGTATAAAAACAGGGTTAGCGAACATGACAAAAAAGCATCTTGATACCACGCTGGTACAGGCTGGACGCAGCAAAAAATACACTCAGGGATCGGTCAACAGCGTGATTCAACGCGCCTCCTCGCTGGTGTTTGACACCGTTGAGGAGAAAAAAAACGCCACGCGCAATCGCGCTAAAGGCGGGCTGTTTTATGGCCGTCGCGGCACGCTAACCCATTTTTCCCTGCAGGAAGCGATGTGCGAGCTGGAAGGCGGCGCAGGCTGCGCGCTGTTCCCGTGCGGGGCGGCTGCGGTGGCCAACACCATTCTGGCGTTCGTGGAACAGGGCGACCATATCCTGATGACCAACACCGCCTATGAACCCAGCCAGGACTTCTGTACTAAAATCCTCAGCAAGCTCGGCGTCACGACCGGCTGGTTCGACCCGCTGATTGGCGAAGGCATTGCCGAACTTATTCAGCCAAACACGCGCATTGTGTTCCTGGAATCTCCGGGATCGCTCACCATGGAAGTCCACGACGTGCCGGCTATCGTGAAAGCCGTGCGCAGCAAAGTGCCAGAGGCAATCGTCATGATCGACAACACCTGGGCGGCAGGCGTGCTGTTTAAAGCGCTGGAGTTCGACATCGATATCTCCATCCAGGCGGCGACGAAATACCTGATTGGCCACTCTGACGGCATGATTGGAACCGCGGTCTCCAAAGCGCGCTGCTGGGACCAGCTGCGTGAAAATGCCTACCTGATGGGCCAGATGGTGGATGCAGACACGGCGTATATGACCAGCCGCGGACTCCGCACGCTGGGGGTTCGCCTGCGTCAGCACCATGAAAGCAGCCTGAAGGTGGCCGAATGGCTTGCGCAGCACCCGCTGGTTGAGCGCGTGAATCATCCCGCGCTGCCCGGCAGTAAAGGTCATGAATTCTGGCAGCGTGACTTTACAGGTAGCAGCGGTCTGTTCTCGTTCGTGCTGAAAAAACGGCTGAATAACGACGAGCTGGCAAGCTATCTGGATAATTTTACCCTCTTCAGCATGGCCTACTCCTGGGGCGGTTTTGAATCCCTGATCCTGCCTAACCAGCCGGAACAGGTCGCGGCCCTGCGCCCCGGCGGTGAAGTGGACTTCAGCGGCACCCTGATCCGGCTGCATATTGGTTTAGAAAATGTGGACGATTTAATTGCGGATTTAGCAGCAGGGTTTGAGCGTATCGTGTAGAGTGCTGGCTGAAAATGTACTCCCTGGACGCATTTGTGGACACTGCAAGCAGAAAAGTCTGCATGAGTTGCGCCCGGGATCAAACCCGACGGGCGAATAAGGGAGTACAATAGTTCTATATCTGTTGTTCCACAGGAAAGTCCATGGCTGTAATTCAAGATATTATCGCGGCGCTCTGGCAACACGACTTTGCCGCGCTGGCGGATCCTCACGTCGTCGGTATCGTCTATTTCGTGATGTTCGCAACCCTGTTTCTGGAAAACGGATTACTGCCAGCCTCGTTTTTACCCGGTGACAGCCTGCTTTTACTTGCCGGTGCGTTAATCGGCAAAGGCGTCATGGACTTCACTTCAACGATGATTATCCTCACCTCCGCAGCCAGCCTGGGCTGCTGGCTGAGCTATCTCCAGGGCCGCTGGCTGGGGAATACGCGCGTGGTAAAAAGCTGGCTTGCGCAGTTACCGCATAAATATCATCAGCGTGCGACCTGCATGTTCGATCGCCACGGCCTGCTGGCGCTGCTGGCGGGGCGTTTCCTGGCGTTTGTTCGCACCCTTCTGCCCACCATGGCGGGCATTTCCGGCCTGTCGAACCGTCGCTTCCAGTTCTTCAACTGGCTGAGCGCTCTGCTGTGGGTGGGCGTGGTCACCACGCTCGGCTACGCGCTGAATATGATCCCCTTTGTGAAACACCATGAAGATCAGGTGATGACCTTTCTGATGGTGCTGCCGATGTTCCTGCTGGTCGCGGGACTGGTGGGGACTATTGCGGTGGTGATTAAGAAGAAATATTGCAGCGCGTGAGGTCATTGCCGGGTGGCGCTGCGCTTACCCGGCCTACGTTCTCCGTCAGGCTCCCTGCATGGTTCTTATACGTGACGCATCTTCCCCCGGCGTGACGCCGAAGTAGCGCTTAAATTCCCGACTAAACTGCGACGCACTTTCATAACCCACCCGCATCGCCGCCGCGCTGGCCTTCATGCCATCGTGGATCATCAGCATTCGCGCCTTATGCAGCCGGTAGGTTTTAAGGTATTGCAGCGGCGAGGTGCTGGTCACCGATTTAAAATTATGGTGAAACGCCGAGACGCTCATGTTCGCTTCCGCGGCCAGCTGGTCGACGCTGAGGTTTTCCGTGTACTGGCTTTCAATACGCTTGAGCACGCGGCTTATCAGGCTAAAGTGGGTCTGTCGGCTCACCAGGGCGAGTAACGCCCCACCGCCGGGCCCCAGCAGCACGTGGTAGAGGATTTCGCGGATAATCTGCTTGCCCAAAATACGCGCATCCAGCGGCCTTTCCATAACGTCCAGCAGACGCTCAATGGCGCAAAGGATCTCTTCCGATAACGTTGCGGAGTTAATCCCGCTCGACGCCATTGACGGCTGGAAGAGCTCGTCTTCGCCAATCTCCATCAGCAGCTCCTGCAGCTGAAGGATATCAACATTGACGCGGATCCCCGCCAGCGGAACCGCCTCTGTCGCGAAAGTTTCACATTCAAAGGGTAAAGGTACTGTCAGGAGCAGATATTCATTGGTGTCGTACCGGAAGACGCGCTCGTTGATATAGCCAATTTTATGGCCTGAAAAGAGAAAAACGATGCCCGGCTGGTACATCACCGGCGTGCGCGTCCCGGGCTGCGTGCCGTACAGCAGGCGAATATCCGGCAGCAGTTCGCTGACACCTTTTTCGTTATCTATCAGTCTTTTAATCTGCGCAGTGAGCTGCTGGCAGATAGCGTCACGATTCATTTTACGTTACTCCGGGTACGGTTTCCGACGCTGACAGTGTGCGTCGTTTTCCGCGCTTTCTCCAGCGCTCTGTAGAAATGGGCAAGACATCGGCAGGAATGTGCATTGAGAGGATATCCCCGGACGGCCACAATGTGCAGCATCAGGTTGCCCTCTGCGCCACCACGATTTTTCACCCACTAAAGGGAACGAGCAATGAATAACTTTAACCTTCACACCCCAACCCGCATTCTGTTTGGTAAAGACGCTATCGCTGACCTGCGCGCGCAGATCCCTGCTGACGCCCGTGTTCTCATCACCTACGGCGGCGGCAGCGTGAAAAAAACCGGCGTGCTGGACCAGGTTTACAGCGCCCTGGACGGTCTGGACGTGCGTGAGTTCGGCGGCATCGAGCCAAACCCGTCTTACGAAACGCTGATGAACGCGGTGAAAATCGCCCGCGAAGAGAAGATCACCTTCCTGCTCGCCGTCGGCGGCGGTTCCGTGCTGGACGGCACCAAGTTCATCGCCGCGGCAGCCCACTACGCTGACGGCGTTGACCCATGGCACATTCTGGAAACCCGCGGCAGCGAGATTAAAAGCGCGATCCCGATGGGCTCCGTGCTGACCCTTCCGGCCACCGGTTCTGAATCCAACAAAGGTGCCGTTATCTCCCGCAAAACCACCGGTGATAAGCAGGCCTTTATGAACGAACACGTTCAGCCCGTGTTCGCCATCCTGGACCCGGTTTACACCTACACTCTGCCTGCGCGTCAGGTGGCGAACGGCGTGGTCGATGCCTTTGTGCATACCGTTGAGCAATACGTCACCTACCCGGTTGATGCCAAAATTCAGGACCGTTTCGCGGAAGGCATTCTGCTGACGCTGGTCGAAGACGGCCCGAAAGCGCTGAAAGAGCCGGAAAACTATGACGTTCGCGCCAACGTGATGTGGGCCGCAACGCAGGCGCTGAACGGCCTGATCGGGGCTGGCGTGCCGCAGGACTGGGCAACCCACATGCTGGGCCACGAGCTGACGGCAATGCACGGTCTGGACCATGCGCAGACGCTGGCCGTTGTTCTGCCTGCGCTGTGGAACGAAAAACGCGATACCAAACGTGCCAAACTGCTGCAGTACGCCGAGCGCGTGTGGAACATCACCGAGGGTTCTGACGATGCGCGTATTGACGCGGCAATCGAAGCGACCCGCAGCTTCTTTGAAGGCCTGGGCGTGCCAACGCGTCTGTCCGGCTACGGTCTGGACGGCAGCTCCATCCCTGCCCTGCTGGCGAAACTCGAAGAGCACGGCATGACCCAGCTGGGCGAGCACGGGGACATCACGCTGGACGTGAGCCGTCGCATCTACGAAGCGGCGCGCTAAGCGTTTTTGTCCTTCCGACTTTCGTTTTTTGACATTTCGTCCAGACTTAATGCACACCCCATCGCCGGAGTCCCCCTCCGGCGATGCGTACCTGAAGGAGGAAAAATGGCAAACCAAACCGTAATCAAGCTGCAGGACGGCAACGTGATGCCCCAGCTGGGGCTAGGTGTATGGAAAGCCGGTAACGACGAGGTCGTCTCCGCCATTCATAAAGCACTGGAAGTCGGCTATCGGTCAATTGATACCGCCGCCGCGTACAAAAACGAGGACGGCGTAGGCAATGCCCTGGCCAGCGCCGGCGTTTCCCGCGATGAGCTATTCATCACCACAAAGCTCTGGAACGACGATCAAAAACGCCCCCGCGAAGCTCTGCAGGAAAGCCTGGAGAAACTCCAGCTCGATTTCGTTGACCTGTATCTGATGCACTGGCCGGTTCCCGCCATCGACCACTACGTTGATGCCTGGAAAGGGATGATTGACCTGCAGAAAGAAGGCCTGGTGAAAAGTATCGGCGTCTGCAACTTCCAGGTTCATCACCTGCAGCGCCTGATTGACGAGACGGGCGTCGCGCCTGTGATTAACCAGATTGAACTGCACCCGCTGATGCAGCAGCGCCAGCTCCACGCCTGGAATGCCACGCATAAGATCCAGACCGAATCCTGGAGCCCGCTGGCCCAGGGCGGCGAAGGGGTGTTCGATCAGAAGATTATCCGCGACCTGGCGGATAAATACGGCAAGACGCCAGCGCAAATTGTCATTCGCTGGCACCTGGACAACGGCCTGGTGGTGATCCCGAAATCGGTCACGCCGTCGCGCATCGCCGAGAACTTCGACGTCTGGGATTTCCGCCTGGACAAAGATGAGCTGGGTGAAATTGCGAAGCTGGATAAGAGCAAGCGTTTAGGGCCGGATCCGGATCAGTTTGGCGGGTAATAAAAAGCCGGGTGGCGGCTGCGCCTTACCCGGCCTACAAAAAACCCCGGCTTGCCGGGGTTTTCTTTTACGCTTTGCGCTTCACAGGTTTCTTCACACTGGAATTACCGTTCGAACGCTGATGCACAATTGGTGTGTGCTTGGTCAGCGCCGGGCGCGTATTGCGATTCTGGCGACGCGCTTCGCGCATCTCATCCAGCGTCGGGGCTGGAACCAGGCAGTCGCGGCGCGAGCCGATCAGGTGTTTTTTACCCATCTCTTCCAGCGCCTGACGGATCAGCGGCCAGTTTTTCGGATCGTGATAACGCAGCAGCGCCTTGTGCAGACGGCGCTGTTTATCCCCTTTCGGTACCACCACCTCTTCACTCTTATAGCCAATCTTGCTCAGCGGGTTCTTGCCGGTGTAATACATGGTCGTCGAGTTGGCGAGCGGTGACGGATAGAAGTTCTGTACCTGATCCAGACGGAAGCGACGCTGCTTCAGCCACAGCGCCAGGTTCACCATGTCCTCGTCGCGCGTGCCCGGGTGCGCGGAGATGAAGTACGGGATCAGATACTGCTCTTTGCCCGCCTGCTTCGAGTAGGTATCGAACAGCTCTTTAAAGCGGTCATAGCTGCCCATGCCCGGCTTCATCATCTTCGACAGCGGGCCTTCTTCGGTGTGCTCCGGCGCAATCTTCAGATAGCCGCCAACGTGGTGCGTCGCCAGCTCTTTGATATAGCGCGGATCTTCCACGGCGATGTCGTAACGTACCCCGGAGGCGATCAGGATCTTCTTGATGCCCTTCAGGTCACGCGCGCGGCGGTAGAGGTTGATCGTCGGCTCGTGGTTTGTGTCCATATGCTCGCAAATGCTCGGATAGACGCAGGAGAGGCGACGGCAGGTTTGCTCCGCGCGCGGCGACTTACAGCGCAGCATGTACATGTTCGCGGTTGGACCGCCGAGGTCGGAAATCACGCCGGTAAAGCCCGGCACCGAGTCGCGAATCGCTTCGATCTCGTTGATGATCGAATCTTCAGAGCGGCTCTGGATAATGCGTCCTTCGTGCTCGGTAATGGAGCAGAAAGAGCACCCGCCGAAGCAGCCGCGCATGATGTTGATCGAGAAGCGGATCATCTCATACGCCGGGATACGGGCGTTACCGTACGCCGGGTGCGGCACGCGCTTGTACGGCAGCGCAAAGACGCTGTCCATCTCTTCGGTGGAAAGCGGGATCGCCGGCGGGTTGATCCAGATAAAGCGCTCGCCGTGCTTCTGCATCAACGCGCGGGCACAGCCCGGGTTGGTTTCATGGTGCAGAATACGGGACGCATGCGCGTAGAGCACCTTGTCGACTTTCACCTTCTCGTAGGACGGCAGCAGCACGTAGGTCTTTTCCCACGGCTTCGGGCGCGGCGGCTGCACAACGATAGCCTTCGCTTCCGCTTTTTTCGGTTCAACCGGCTTGTTATCGGCACACGGCAGATCTTCGCCGTACGGGTGCGGGATCGGGTCGATTTTGCCCGGCATATCGATGATGCGGGAATCCACCCCGCTCCAGCCCGGCAGCGCCTCTTTCACCATGATGGCGGTATTGCGCACGTCGCGGATGCTGCTCACCGGTTCACCCTGAGACAGACGGTGCGCCACTTCCACCAGCGGACGCTCGCCGTTACCGTAAATCAGCATGTCGGCTTTGGAATCCACCAGCACCGAGCGGCGAACGGTATCTGACCAGTAGTCGTAGTGCGCGGTGCGGCGCAGGCTCGCCTCGATGCCGCCCAGGATCACCGGCACGTCTTTCCAGGCTTCTTTACAGCGCTGGGTATACACCAGGGTGGCGCGGTCGGGGCGTTTACCCGCCACGTTATCCGGCGTGTAGGCATCGTCATGGCGCAGCTTACGGTCGGCGGTGTAGCGGTTGATCATCGAGTCCATGTTGCCTGCGGTGACACCGAAGAACAGGTTCGGTTTACCCAGACGCATAAAGTCGTCTTTGCTGTTCCAGTCAGGCTGGGAGATGATCCCCACGCGGAAGCCCTGCGCTTCAAGCATACGGCCACAGATGGCCATCCCGAAGCTCGGATGGTCAACGTAGGCATCGCCCGTGACCAGAATGATGTCGCAGCTGTCCCAGCCCAGTTGGTCCATCTCTTCCCGGGACATCGGCAGGAACGGTGCCGGTCCAAAGCAGGCCGCCCAGTACTGGGGCCAGGAGAAGAGGTCACGATCCGGCTGGATCAGGGAAATTGCGCTCATAATGCTTCCGAAGAAAAAATAGACAAAAGGGCGGGGATTATACGCTGGATCATTGCGGGAAATGAAGGGGTATTATGCGGGGTGTTGTCCCCTCACCCCAACCCTCTCCCACAGGGAGAGGGAGAAAAAAACTTTACGGCGCTGGATTCACCAGCATCTGCCCCACGGAGCCCCTGTCCATCATCTCCAGCGTCTGGCTGTGGAACAGGAACGGGAAGTGCGGCCACGAAGGCTGACCATAGTAGACGAGCAGTTCGACCTGGCCATCCACCCAGACGGTATCCTTCCAGCCGCGATCTTCCGGGAACGGCATTGCGCCATTGACGTTGCGGATCAGGAATGACACCCCTTCAATATGGAACGACTGCGGCATATCCGAGCGAACCGTCCAGCGCTCCCAGGTCCCCTGCTGCGCGGTAATATCGATACGGTTAACGTCCCACAGCGCGCCGTTGATGCCCGGATCGTCGCCCAGGCTGATATCACGGCTGCGCACCGGCGAGCCGCTCATGATCTCCTGCGGCAGCAGGCGCATGGGCAGGCTATCGGTTACCAGCGGCAGCAGACCGGTCGGGCGCAGGGTCAGCACCAGCGTGGAAACAAGAATGCTCGACGGTTCAAAGAACCCGCGGATGCGATCCACAATGCTGGCCGCCTCGCCGCAGGTCAAAGACACTTCATCCCCGTTGGTCATATCAATGAGAATTTCACGACGTTCGCCCGGCGAGAGCGCCAGCTGTTTGACGGACACCGGCGCCGGTAAAAAGCCCTGGTCGCCGGAGATCACGTGCAGCGGGCGGCCATCGCTCATCTGGAGCTGATAGCGGCGCGAGTTAGAGGCGTTAAGCAAGCGCAGGCGCACCCAACCACGCGAGACCTCAACGTAGGGGCTTTGTGCACCGTTGACCAGCAGCGTATCGCCAACAAAGCCACCGCTGCCCGGCTCGCTGTATTCCGGCGTACCAAAATTATCCAGCCGTTTGTCCTGGATAATAATCGGGAAGTCGTCCACGCCGTAGTGGTTCGGGATCGGCAGAGCTTTACTGACCTCATCCTCAATAAGCCACATTCCGGCAAGGCCGTTATAGACCTGCTGAGCGGTGCGGTTAGGGGTGTTAGCGTGATACCACAGCGTGGCCGCACTCTGGCGGATTGGCAGCACGGGCGCCCAGTCAGCATTAGGTGACATCATGCGCGGGGCACCGCCCATCAACGGGCCAGGAACCTGTAAGCCGCTGACGGTCATGGCGACATTTTCAGCGGTACGGTTACTGTAGATGAGCTTAACGTCATCGCCATTCCACACGCGGATGGTCGGCCCAAGGTAGCGCCCGTTAATGCCCCAGATAGACGCACGCGTGCCCTGGGTAAAAGACCAGTGGCTACGCTGCAGGGTCAGGAATAGCGGCTGCCCACGACGGGATTCAATCAACGGCGGAATGGGCAGCGGCTGCTGCTGCCCGGCGGCGCTGGCTGTCAGCGGCATCGCACCCGCACAAAGGGCGATCCCCGAAGCCTGAATAAACTGACGCCGACTGAGTGACATATAAGCTCCATCTGAAACGACTAACAACGCGGGAATTCGTTTTCCCTTCAACGCCGGATTAAATCTTACCGGCGGCTTCTCTCTCTGCGACTTCTTTATCGAGCTGCGCAATATGCTGAGCCATCAGCTCACGGCAGTGTGCTGCCAGCTCGCGCACCTGGTCTTTACCGTATTTGCTGGTATCGACGGGTGGCAGCATTTCGACAATCACCAGCCCGTTATTCAGGCGGTTAAGATTAATCTTATTCGATGTATTGGAAACGCACACGGGAATAATTGGAACGCCCGCCGCAATTGCGGCATGGAACGCACCGGTTTTAAACGGCAGCAGGCCACGCCCACGGCTGCGCGTCCCTTCCGGAAACATCCAGATAGAGATTTTGCGCTTCTTAAAATGATTCACCACTTCGGCGATGGTGCTGTGCGCTTTCGCACGATTATTGCGGTCGATCAGCAGGTTACCGGTCAACCAGTACAGCTGACCGAAAAACGGGATCCACAGCAGGCTCTTTTTCCCCACCGTCACGGTCGGTGGTAAAACGATGTTTGCGGCGGTCACCATATCGTAGTTGTTCTGATGGTTAGCGATATAGATGGCGTTGCCGAAATTCTCAGCCCCTTCAGGCAGACGTTTTTCAACCTTCAGACCAAACAGCGGTGCCAGGCGACCGAACATATGGCCAAAGGTGGCAACATGCTTCGGATTACGCGGGCTGAACAGGCAATAGATGCAGCCGAAAATACAGACCAGAATGCAGTAGATAACGGTAAGAATGAGACGAACAATGTATAGCATAGCGACCTCTGAAGCCCCAACAGCTGACAATTATACTTCACCTGTGGCCAGGTAAGGACTTTATTACGAGCGCGTATTGTTAATCGCAACGCACGAATTAACAACGATTTTACGGGAAATTTTACTGAATTCCCCCTCCGGACGGAGGGGGGTATCACGACATTACTCTTCGCTGTCACCCGCGGTGCTGCGTGCAGGAGAGTCAATCTCCACGCGGTCAATACGCTGCAGACCGCGCATCAGCGAGCCACGGCGACCGCGCTCACCCACCACCTTCTGCAACTCTTCCGGGCGAAGTTTGATTTTACGCTTGCCGACATGAATGGTCAGCGTGCTCTGCGGCGGCAGAAGGAAGAGGTGCGCCAGGCCATCTTCGCCTTTCGCGGCTTCCGCCGACGGGATGTTGATGATCTTGTTGCCCTTGCCTTTTGACAGCTCCGGCAGATCGCTTACCGGGAACATCAGCATACGTCCGGCGGTGGTGATCGCCAGCAGCATGTCGCTTTCGTTCTCGATCACCAGCGGCGCCATCACGTGAGCGTTGTCCGGCAGGCTGATCAGCGCCTTACCGGCACGGTTACGAGAGACGAGATCGTTGAAGGTACAGATAAAACCGTACCCCGCATCAGACGCCAGGAGCAGCTTCTGGTCATCGGCTTCCATCAGCATATGGTCAACCGTCGCGCCCGGCGGCAGCGTCAGCTTACCGGTGAGCGGCTCGCCCTGACCGCGCGCGGAAGGCAGCGTGATCGGGTCGATGGCGTAGCTGCGACCGGTGGAGTCGATAAACGCCACCGGCTGGTTGCTCTTGCCCTTCACCGCCGCTTTGAAGCTGTCGCCCGCCTTGTAGCTGAGCCCCGGCGCGTCGATATCATGACCCTTGGCGCTGCGCACCCAGCCGCTCTGAGACAGGACAATGGTCACCGGCTCGGACGGCTGCATGTCGTGTTCGTTCATCGCCTTCGCTTCTTCGCGCTCGTGCAGCGGAGAGCGACGGTCATCGCCAAATGCGTCAGCATCGGCCTGCAGCTCTTTCTTCAGCAGGGTGTTCATCTTGCGCTCGGACGCGAGGATCGCCTGCAGCTGATCGCGCTCTTTTTCCAGCTCGTTCTGCTCGCCGCGGATTTTCATCTCTTCCAGTTTGGCGAGATGGCGCAGCTTCAGTTCGAGGATCGCTTCGGCCTGGGTTTCGCTGATACCAAAGCGAGACATCAGCGCGGGCTTCGGTTCGTCCTCGGTGCGGATGATCTCAATCACTTCGTCGATATTGAGGAACGCCACCAGCAAACCTTCGAGGATATGCAGGCGCTTAAGCACTTTCTCCAGACGGTGGTTCAGACGGCGGCGTACCGTATCGCGGCGGAACGTCAGCCATTCGCTGAGGATCTCCAGCAGGTTTTTCACCGCCGGGCGACCGTCGAGGCCGATCATGTTCAGGTTAATGCGGTAGCTTTTTTCCAGATCGGTGGTGGCGAACAGATGGTTCATCACCTGCTCCATATCCACGCGGTTAGAGCGCGGCACGATCACCAGACGGGTCGGGTTCTCGTGGTCGGATTCGTCGCGCAGGTCGTCCACCATCGGCAGCTTTTTATTGCGCATCTGGGCGGCGATCTGCTCCAGCACTTTCGCGCCGGAGACCTGATGCGGCAGCGCGGTGATCACCACGGCACCGTCTTCTTTATTCCACACCGCGCGCATGCGCACGGAGCCGCGACCGTTTTGGTAGATTTTGCGGATTTCCGCACGCGAGGTGATGATTTCGGCTTCGGTCGGGTAATCCGGCCCCTGCACGATATCCAGCAGCTCGTCCAGCGAGGTTTTCGGCTGTTCGATCAGGGTGATGGCGGCTTTCGCCACTTCACGCAGGTTGTGCGGCGGAATGTCCGTCGCCATACCGACCGCGATACCGGTGGTGCCGTTCAGCAGGATGTTCGGCAGACGCGCAGGCAGCATCTTCGGCTCTTGCATCGTACCGTCGAAGTTAGGTACCCAGTCAACGGTTCCCTGTCCCAGCTCGCCCAGCAGCACTTCGGCATATTTTGACAGGCGGGATTCGGTATAACGCATCGCCGCGAAGGATTTCGGATCGTCCGGTGCCCCCCAGTTCCCCTGCCCATCCACCAGCGGATAGCGGTAAGAGAACGGCTGGGCCATCAGCACCATCGCTTCATAACAGGCGCTGTCGCCGTGCGGATGGTATTTACCCAGCACGTCACCGACGGTACGTGCGGATTTCTTAAACTTGGCGGTGGCGTTCAGCCCCAGCTCGGACATCGCATAGACGATGCGGCGCTGAACGGGCTTCAGGCCATCCCCGATAAACGGCAACGCCCTGTCCATGATGACGTACATGGAGTAGTTCAGGTAGGCGTTTTCCGTGAATTCATGTAGCGCGAGGCGCTCTGCCATATCGCTCATTACGTGTGATTCCTCAACTCAGAAACCGATGGGTTTCAGGCAATATTGCCGCAGATACTACCCTATCTGGCGAGTTGAGTCACAAAGAAAAAGGGCCGCTTATGCGGCCCTTTCCGGGTTATTTGTTCAGCTTAATAACCTGCTTCACGTCGATTTCAAAATCGTTCCACTCTTTATCGACCTTGCCCTGGATTTCCACTTTATCCTGCGGGGTAACGGTCACGCCGTTCCAGCGCTTGTGGTCAATCTCGACGTTTACCGTGCCGGTCTCATCGCGGAAGGTGTAGCGGTCGTCGGACAGGCGCTGGGTGATGTTCCCGCGCAGCTTCACCCAGCTATCGTCCTTCATCTCTTTCACCTTCACCGCGGTGGTGAGGTTCGCATCATTATCGACAAAACCGCCTGCCTGCGTTTGGGTCTGGGTTGGCGCGGCAGACGGGCCGTTAAATCCGCCCTGCGCGGCAAAAACGGGGGCAGTGGTCATCATCATGATGGCGGCAATAGCAGCGAATTTTTTCATATTAACTCTCCCTTTAATCTGGTTTCGCAAACCATTTAACAGGGTAATCCTTAACAACTTCTTAAGGGAAAAATTTATTTATTTTTACTGTACAGCAGGCGCTTACAGAGGGTTTACTGGCGGCATCACGGAGGGAACATGCGCATTTTACTGGTAGAAGACGACACCTTAATCGGCGACGGTATTAAGACGGGATTAGGCAAAATGGGCTTTAGCGTGGACTGGTTTACCGATGGAAAAACCGGTCAGGCCGCACTGTATAGCGCGCCCTATGATGCCGTGGTGCTGGATCTGACGCTGCCGGAAGTCGACGGGCTTGAGATCCTGCGCGCGTGGCGCGAAAGCGGGCGCAGCGAGCCGGTACTGATCCTGACCGCGCGGGATGCGCTGAATCAGCGCGTCGAAGGGCTGCGCCTGGGCGCGGATGATTATCTCTGTAAGCCGTTCGCGCTGATTGAAGTGGGGGCTCGCCTCGAAGCGCTGGTCCGTCGCAGCCACGGCCAGGCGTGCAGCGCGCTACGCCACGGTAAGGTTACGCTCGATCCGACCCGCCTCGTCGCCACGCTGGACGGCGCTCCCCTGACGCTAAAGCCCAAAGAGTTCGCGCTGCTTGAGCTGTTAATGCGTAACGCGGGCCGGGTGCTGCCGCGAAAGCTTATCGAGGAAAAACTCTATACCTGGGACGATGACGTCTCCAGCAACGCCATCGAGGTTCACGTCCATCATCTGCGCCGCAAGCTTGGCAGCGAGTTTATCCGCACCGTGCACGGCATCGGCTATACCCTGGGTGACGCATGAAGCTGAGCCTGAAACTTCGCCTGACGATTCTCTTCCTGCTGCTGTCGCTTGCGGCCTGGTTTGCCGCCAGCCTGGTCGCCTGGCAGCAAACGACGCATAAGCTCGACAAGCTCTTTGATACCCAGCAGATGCTGTTTGCCAAACGGCTGCTGACGATGGATCTCGACGAGCTTCGCGCGCCTGAACGCATGCGCGAAGTGCCCAAGAAAGCCAAACACGGACACCTGGACGACGACGCGCTGGCGTTCGCCATCTACACCGTCGACGGCAAAATGATCCTCAACGACGGTGAAAACGGCCGCGATATTCCGTACCACTATCGCCGCGACGGGTTCGATAATGGGCAGCTGCAGGACGACAACGACGAATGGCGTTTCTTATGGCTGACGTCGCCTGACGGGAAGTACCGCGTGGTGGTCGGCCAGGAGTGGGAGTATCGGCAGGATATGGCGCTGGACGTGGTCAGCTCGCAGCTCACGCCGTGGCTGGTGGCGCTGCCCGTGATGCTGCTGTTGCTAATCGTCCTGTTAAGCCGCGAGCTGAAGCCGCTGAAAAAGCTGGCGCAGACGTTGCGTTCTCGTTCACCGGATGCCACCGATAAACTGCCGACGGAGGGCGTACCAACCGAAGTGCGTCCCCTGCTCGACGCGCTGAATCATCTCTTCGCGCGCACTCAGGAGATGATGACCCGCGAGCGCCGCTTTACCTCCGATGCCGCCCACGAATTGCGCAGCCCGCTGGCGGCCCTGAAGGTGCAAACCGACGTGGCGCAGCTTTCCCAGGACGATCCGCAGGCGCGGGAAAAAGCGCTGATGCAGCTGCATGCGGGTATTGACCGCGCCTCCCGGCTGGTGGATCAGCTCCTCACGCTGTCGCGTCTGGACTCGCTGGATAATCTCGACGATGTCGAACCGATTACCCTGGCCGATTTACTGCAGTCGGCCGTGCTGGATATCTGGCATCCGGCCCGGCAGGCAGGCATTGATATTCGCCTGAACATCCATGCGCCAGAGGTTACGCGCACGGGCCAGCAGCTGCTCCTGAGCCTGCTGGTGCGCAACCTGCTGGATAACGCGATTCGCTACAGCCCGCGCGGCAGCGTGGTGGACGTGACGCTGGATCCGCGCAGCTTTACCGTTCGCGACAACGGCCCCGGTATTTCACCCGACGCGCTGGCGCGCATCGGCGAACGCTTTTATCGTCCGCCGGGCCAGGATGCCACGGGCAGCGGGCTGGGGATATCTATCGTCAGACGCATTGCCGCCCTGCATGGGATGCACGTCTCGCTGAATAATGCGCCTGAAGGGGGCTTTGAAGTGAAGGTCGGCTGGTAAGGGATTATTGCATTTAACGCAAAAGACTTTGCACATTTTGCTTATTTTACCGCACCGTCCTCGCGCGTAGAATACTCGCCATACTCTCATCACCGAGGACAAATAATGAGCAACATTCTGATTATCAATGGCGCAAAAGAATTCGCGCACTCTAAAGGCCAGCTGAATGACACCCTGACCGAGGTCGCGGACGGTTTCCTGCGCGACGCCGGGCATGATGTTAAGGTCGTGCGCGCGGACAGCAATTACGACGTGAAGGCCGAAGTGCAGAACTTCCTGTGGGCCGACGTAGTGATCTGGCAGATGCCGGGCTGGTGGATGGGTGCGCCGTGGACCGTGAAAAAATACATGGACGACGTGTTCACCGAAGGCCACGGCTCACTGTATGCCAGCGACGGCCGTACCCGCTCCGATGCCTCTAAAAAATATGGTTCCGGCGGCCTGATTCAGGGCAAAAAATACATGCTGTCCCTGACCTGGAACGCGCCGATGGAAGCGTTCACAGAGAAAGATCAGTTCTTCGAAGGCGTGGGCGTTGACGGCGCGTACCTGCCGTTCCACAAGGCTAACCAGTTCCTGGGCATGGATCCGCTGCCGACCTTTATTGTCAACGACGTGATTAAAATGCCTGATGTCCCGAGCTATATCGCAGAATATCGCAAGCATCTCGCGGAAATTTTTGCTTAACTGGTACCCTGGAATTAAAGGAGTAGTCACAATGCTTACCGTTATTGCAGAAATCCGTACTCGTCCAGGTCAACATCACCGCCAGGCGGTGCTGGATCAGTTCGCGAAAATTATCCCGACCGTACTGAAAGAAGAAGGCTGCCACGGCTACGCGCCGATGGTGGATGCCGCCACTGACGCCAGCTTCCAGGCGACCGCACCAGACTCGATCATCATGGTTGAGCAGTGGGAAACCGTCGCGCATCTTGAAGCGCACCTGCAGACCGCACACATGAAAGCGTGGAGCGACGCAGTGAAGGGTGACGTGCTGGAAACCCACATCCGCATTCTGGAGCAAGGGGTTTAAGTTCCCCTCACCCCAGCCCTCTCCCACGGGGAGAGGGAGAACATACCAGGCCCGGTGTGCGTCAGCGCTACCGGGCTTTTTTTTATCGGCTTAAAACTCAACTGCTATGCTTATTCTGACTTCATGATTAACAGGAGGATGGAATGGGTCTTTTTAACTTCGTGAAAGAAGCAGGCGAAAAGCTATGGGATAACCTGACCGATCATAAAGGCCAGAGCGACAAAATCACCGAGCATCTCAAAAAACTCAATATTCCCGGTTCAGATAAGGTTCAGGTTAACGTCACCGACGGCAAAGCCAGCGTGACGGGCGACGGGCTGACCCAGGAGCAGAAAGAGAAAATCCAGGTTGCCGTCGGGAACATCGCGGGCGTCAGCGAGGTGGAGAACAACATCACCGCGACCGATGCCAAAGATGAAGCCACCTACTACACGGTGAAATCCGGCGATACGCTGAGCGCTATCTCCAAAACCGTGTACGGCGATGCCAACCAGTACAATAAGATTTTTGAGGCTAACCGCCCGATGCTCTCCAGCCCGGATAAAATCTATCCTGGCCAGACGCTGCGTATTCCTAAAGCGTGATCCGCGAGCCGGGGAAATCAGCTGCTTTTCTTCCCCGGTTTTAACCCACGGTGTAACTCGTTGATGCGCTTCATGGACTTGATGGTGCGCTGCGGCTCGGTGGAGGCGACGGATAAAATGATCATCTCCAGACACAGCAGCACCGTGCCGTGGAGCGGGATTTTGCCCTTTTCCCCGCCGCGCGGAACGTGGATCACCACGCTGGCCTCCTTACTGAAACGCGAATCAAGGGCGTTAGTCAGCAGGATAGTTGGAATACCCAGACGTTTAGCTTCACGCAGCGTGGTTTGCCCCTCCCGGTGCGCGGACTTCTGCGCCATCATCACCAGCACGTCGCCGCGCTGAAGCGCAATCAGCTGTTCCGCAAGCCCTATTCCGGTGCGGTTAAGCGGCGTGGCGGGTAACCCCATGCGGCTGAACAGCCTGGCGGTGTACTCGGCCAGAATGCCTGATGCACCAATGCCAAATATGGCGACCTGCTTCGCCTGCGCCAGCAGTGAAACCGCCTGCGCCATCGCGAAGCGGTTGTGCGGCTCGGATAACACGTTGCAGGTGTGTTGATGCCCCTCCAGCACAAAATCGATGCTCGCGTTGACGTCGCTGGCAAGCGTATTCACCGTGGTGGAGATCTTTTCGCTGGACGTCACCACCGGACCAAACCACTGCTCCAGGGTCTGCTTCAGATCGCGCAACCCGGCGAAACCCAGCGCCTGAATGGCGCGAACCACCGTGGCGTCCGAGGTTTTCAGCCCCGCAGCAATCTCCATTGCCGTCTGCTCCATCACCGCTTCGCGGTTGTCGTGGATATAGCGTGCGACCTGCAGCAGGCGCGGCGACAGCTGATGCGCGCGGGCGCGAAAGCGGTCGCCATAGACATCCACGCGTCCTTTCTCTTTGCGGATCACCGTGACGCCTCCGGCAGCGGACGCCCGGCAATCTGTGACTGCACCTGCGCGGCCATCAGCCCTAACGAGGCAAACGAATTCGAGATCGCCTCTTCGCGCGAGATCAGCACGTAATGCCCGGTCCGGCAGGCATTCAGGAACT
Source organism: Enterobacter genomosp. O (assembly GCF_001022965.1). Classification (GTDB taxonomy): domain Bacteria; phylum Pseudomonadota; class Gammaproteobacteria; order Enterobacterales; family Enterobacteriaceae; genus Enterobacter; species Enterobacter cloacae_L. Next base: position 616,613 of record NZ_LECZ01000026.1, on the reverse strand, counting down.
GACACCAGCCCGGCATCACCGCATCCATCGCCGCCAGTTCGTCCTGCGGTTTATCGCCGGTATCCCCGCGCCAGGTGGCAAACACAAAATCGGCATCCAGCTCCGGCAGGCGCTCGGCGCTGACGTCAATCCGCCCACCTTCAGGAATGGAATCAATCAGCGGCGGGAAGGTGAACCCGGCATCACGCAGCACGCGGCCCAGCGAGTGGTAGCTGTGCATGGCGTTAATCTTCCCCTGATTCGCCTGAATCACGGACACGCTAATTTTGCGGGTATCCACCGTCGCTTTCAGCGCCTCGATCTGCTCCTGATAGCGACGCTCAAGTATCTTCAGCCGCGCCTGCGTGCCCGTGAGCTGCGCCAGCTTGCGGTAGATCTCCGGCGCGCCGCCGTCGAGATGATCGATGCTTACCGTCGGGGCAATTTTCGCCAGCTGATCCACCGGCGTGTTACGGGTCGGCTCGGTCACGATCAGGTCAGGCTTTGCGGCGGCGATCGCTTCAATGTCGATATCCGCCGTGCCGATAAATTTGATGTCGGAATTATTGAAGTCGACACCCGTCAACATCCCGCTGGAGCGCAGAAAATGGCTGCCGTCCGGCCGCGTACGGCCATGGCTCGCCACAGGCGGCACGCCTAGCTCAATCAGCGGAATGGTGATATCCAGATCGTGTAATGAGACAATCCGCTTCGGATGAACCGGCACAACGACTTTGCGTCCCAAATCGTCGGTAAATACCTGAGTCGGCTCCGCCGCGCTCACCGCAAACCCCACCAGCAACAGCATCGAAAATACTACGCGCATCATAGTCCCCTAAAATCTGTCCCGACGCTGCCAGAGCAGCAGCAGGAAAAACGGTCCGCCAATCAGTGAAATCACAATTCCCGCCGGCAGCTGCAGCGGGAGGAATGCCAGACGGCCAACGTTATCCGCCAGCAGCACCAGCAGCGCGCCCAGCACGGCGCTTCCCGCCAAGAGCGCGGTTTGCCCACCGCGCAGCAGCAGGCGTGCCATATGCGGGGCAATCAGCCCCACGAAACCAATACTGCCCACGCAGGAGACGCTGGCCGCCGTCAGCACTACCGGGGCGAGAACCCGCAGCAGCGCCAGCCGGGTTGTGCGAACGCCAAGGCCCGTAGCGGCCTGATTGCCGAGCAACGCCACGTCTGCGGCCCGCGCGGTAAACAGCAGCAGCGCAAACGCGGGAGCCGCCCAGAGTGCGGCCAGCCCCACCAGCGTCCAGTTGGCCGCGTGCAGGCTTCCCGCCAGCCAGAGCATCGCCGTCTGCACGTCGCGCACGTCAGCTGTGGTAATAAAGACGCCCATTGCCGCGGCAAACGCCCACGACACGCCGATGCCGATCAGGATGAATCGCGGGCGCGAGATATCGCGCGCCAGGGCGATAACCAGCAGCGCGGTGAGCAGCCCGCCAGCCATCCCGACCAGCGGGCGCCAGGCCAGGCCCAGCGCCGGAAACTGAAAAATCAGCAGCAGTACCGCCGCGCTACAGCCCTCTTTCACGCCGATAAGCCCCGGGTCAGCCAGGCCATTGCGGGTAATTGACTGCATTGCCGCACCTGCCATGCCGAGCATGGCGCCGCACAGTATCGCCATCAGCAGGCGCGGCAGGCGGATGTCCATCACGATGTAGCGCGCCTCCGCCGTCAGGCTTTCTGGGTAAAACAGCGCGCGCCCGATGGCGGAAGTGGGAATGGGCAGGGAACCGTGCGTCAGGCCAAAACCTGTCAGCAGGCAGGCGGCCAGCGCCAGGATGACCAGACACGCCAGCGCCTTTGGACGAACCAGCGCCGAGAAGGCGCCAACGCGCAGCGCACGCAGTCCGGCGCGGTTCATTTAAACATCCTCGAGGCCATGAAGATAAAGACGGGGGCACCAGCCAGCGCGGTCATGATGCCGGTTGCCAGCTCCCAGGGCGTAAACAGCGTGCGGGCAGCGATATCCGCCAGCAGCAGAACCAGCGCGCCGCACAGGGCGGACAGCGGCACCATCGCACGTAGATCGACCGACACCAGACGGCGAATAAGCTGCGGCACCACCAGGCCGATAAAACCAATCGGCCCGGCGATGGAGACGGCCGCGCCGCAGAGCAGCGCAATCGCCAGCAGGGCAAGCAGGCGGGTTTTCAGCAGCGACACGCCAAGCCCCTGGGCCATTCTGTCGCCCAGCGCCAGCATGTTGAGAGATGGCGACAGTCCGATAGCGAGAACTAAACCGGCTGCCGCGGCCCACAGGGCGCTCTGCAGCGTCTGGGCGTTAACCCCGGCTAAATCCCCTGCCAGCCAGGTACGCAGGGAGAGCAGCGTCTGTTCGTCCAGAATCAGCACGGCAGCGGTGACTGACGAGGCAAAAGCCGACATCGCGACGCCGCACAGGGTGATTTTCATCGGCGTGAGCCCGGTACGACCGGAAGAGGAGAACATCAGCACCAGCAAAAACAGCGTGGCGGCACCGGCGGCGGCAATAAGCGGCTGACCAACCGGCAGGGCCAGCCCCAGCGCGCTCGTCAGCACCACCGCCAGCGCCGCCCCGGCATTGAGCCCCAGAATATGCGGCTCGCCCAACGGGTTGCGGATGACCGACTGCAATAATACCCCCGCCACGCCCAGCGCCGCGCCGGTCACCGTTGCTGCAACGAGGCGTAACAGGCGCAGCCTGATGATGACGTTATGGTCGAAATTATGCGGGTCGAAAGCGAAAAAAGCCTGGGCCACCGTCCAGGGAGGAATAACGCGCGCGCCGATCCCGAGGTGTGCAACCGCTGCCGCCACCAGCAGGAGCGCAAAAAGGATAAATGCCAGAGACGTGCGCATCATCATTTTTCCACGACCTGACGAAAGGGCATAAAGAACGGTTTGCCGGTCAATGGGTTAATGGACATATGCACGTCGACATCGAACACCGCTTTAATTAGCTCCGGCGTGCAGACGTCGCCTTCATGCAATACCCCCTCCACTTTTCCCTGGCGTAAAAAGACCAGCGAATCGCCGTAGTTCACCGCGAAGTTGAGATCGTGGAGCACCACCACCACGGTACGTCCGTGCTGGCGGGTCAGGGTGTGCAGCAGCTCCAGGATCTCCACCTGATAGCGGAGGTCGAGAAATGTCGTGGGCTCATCCAGCAGGATATACGGCGTTTGCTGCGCCAGCGCCATGGCGATCCAGCAGCGCTGGCGCTGGCCGCCGGACAAGCTTTCGACCGGCAGATGCGCAAAGTCTGCCGTGCCGGTCAGGCGCAGGGCCTCTTCCACCGCCAGCTCGTCTTCGTCACTCCACTGACGCATAAAATTTTGCCAGGGAAACCGTCCGCGCGAGACCAGATCGAAGACGGTTAACCCTTCCGGCAGCAGCGGGGACTGAGGCAGAATGCCAAGCTGGCGGGCAACCGCTTTGGTTGGCTGCTCATGAATGGCTTTGCCGTCCAGCAGCGCGATTCCCCCAAGCGGCTGCAGCAGCCGCGCGATAGTGCTCAACAGCGTGGATTTCCCGCAGCCATTCGCCCCTACCAGCACCGTCATTTTCTGCTGAGGGATCGCAAGGGAGATCTCATCAATGATGATTTTTTTCTGATAGCCCGCAGAGAGGTTCTCCAGAACCAGTCCCGGTTTGTTTGTGTTGTGAGCCACGTGAACGCCAACGTAATGAAAAAAATAACAAATAAAAATAAAACTCATTCTCTTTTGAGAGTTTGACGCCGCGCTATGTAGTAGTCAAGAGAAGAAACACCCTGAAAACACAAGGGGTAAACGGAAGGCATTACAAAAAACATCAAACTAATAAAAGCTTCAATTTCAATGTATTGAATATTATTGCTCTGCACTTTTACGCACCGCTTATGGCTGTAGCTGATTTTTGATTTTTTCCATTTACTACTACATCCGCACATGATTGAATGATTCTCAATTACATGTTCGATGCCATTTCTGGCTAACGAGCAGACCATTAAGGGCAATGACTCACACATTCTTTCGCGAAACGTCATTCGCGGGATATTTCGGGATAACAGATGTAATGGCTACGTTCACACCTTCCCTCTCTGGGGTAAAAGGGCGCGCGCTCTTTTCACTGCTGTTTATGGCACCGCTGGTGCAGGCGGCAGACGCCACCGCGGCTAAAGACGGCGAAACGCTTACCGTCACCGCCGATCCAAATACCGTGGTGGAGGCCACGAATGGCTATCAGCCGCTGAATACCTCCACCGCCACGCTAACCAACATGCCGATGCTGGATATCCCGCAGGTGGTGAATACCGTCAGCGATAAAGTGCTGGGGGATCAGCACGCTACCACGCTGGATGAAGCGCTCTATAACGTCAGCAACGTGGTGCAGACCAACACCCTGGGCGGCACGCAGGATGCCTTTGTGCGCCGCGGATTTGGCGCGAACCGCGACGGCTCGATCATGACCAACGGCCTGCGCACCGTACTGCCGCGCAGCTTTAATGCCGCAACCGAGCGCGTGGAGGTGCTGAAAGGCCCGGCCTCAACGCTTTATGGCATTCTCGATCCGGGCGGCCTGATTAACGTCGTCACCAAACGCCCGGAGAAGACCTTCGGCGGTTCAATTTCTGCCACCTCCTCCAGCTTTGGCGGCGGCACCGGACAGGTAGACGTGACCGGCCCGATTGACGGCACGCGTCTGGCCTATCGCCTTACGGGCGAATATCAGGACGAGGATTACTGGCGTAATTTTGGCAACGAACGCAGCACCTTTATCGCCCCGTCGCTCACCTGGTTTGGCGACGATGCCACCGTGACCGTGCTCTATTCGCATCGCGACTATAAGACGCCGTTCGATCGCGGAACGATCTTCGATCTCAACACCAAACAGCCGGTGAATGTGGATCGCAAAACCCGCTTTGACGAGCCGTTTAATATCACCGACGGGCAGTCTGACCTCGCCCAACTTAACGCGGAATATCGCCTTAACAGCCAGTGGACCGCGAAGTTCGACTACAGCTTCAGCCAGGATAAATACAGCGATAACCAGGCCCGCGTGATGGCCTATGATTCAAAAACCGGCAACCTGACCCGCCGCGTGGACGCGACCCAGGGCTCGACCCAGCGCATGCACAGCACCCGCGCGGATTTGCAGGGGAACGTAGATATCGCAGGCTTTTACAATGAGATCCTGACCGGCGTGTCGTATGAGAATTACGATCTGCTGCGTACGGATATGCTCCGCTGTAAGAACGTTAAGGACTTCAACATTTACAACCCGAGTTACGGCAGCCTCGGCAAGTGCACCACCGTCTCGGCGTCCGACAGCGACCAGACGCTCAAGCAGGAGAGCTATTCCGCCTACGCGCAGGATGCCCTGTACCTGACCGATAACTGGATCGCCGTGGCAGGCATGCGCTATCAGTATTACACCCAGTACGCGGGCAAAGGCCGTCCGTTCAACGTCAATACCGACAGCCGCGATGAGCAGTGGACGCCGAAGCTGGGGCTGGTTTACAAGCTCACGCCATCCGTCTCGCTGTTTGCCAACTACTCACAAACGTTTATGCCGCAGTCGTCCATTGCGAGCTACATTGGCGACCTGCCGCCGGAAACGTCGAATGCTTACGAAGTGGGCGCCAAGTTTGACCTGTTCAACGGCATTACCGCCAACATTGCGCTGTTTGATATCCACAAGCGCAACGTGTTGTACACCGAGAGCATTGGAGATGAAACCGTCGCCAAAACCGCGGGCCGCGTGCGCTCTCAGGGCGTTGAAGTGGATCTTGCCGGGTCATTGACCGAAAACACGAATATCATCGCCAGCTACGGCTATACCGACGCGAAAGTGCTGGAAGATCCGGACTATGCCGGCAAACCGCTGCCTAACGTGCCGCGCCACACCGGCTCCCTGTTCCTGACCTACGATATTCACAATGCGTTTGCCGGAAATACCCTGACGCTCGGCGGCGGCGGGCACGGCGTGAGCCGTCGCTCAGCGACCAACGGGGCGGATTACTACCTGCCGGGGTATGTCGTAGCGGATGCGTTTGCGGCGTATAAGATGAAGCTGCAGTATCCGGTGACGCTGCAGGTCAACGTGAAGAACCTGTTTGATAAGACCTACTACACCTCATCTATCGCGACCAACAACCTGGGCAACCAGATTGGCGATCCGCGCGAAGTGCAGTTTACGGTGAAGATGGAGTTTTGATTTCAGTGCGGGGTGTTCCCCTCACCCTAACCCTCTCCCCAAAGGGGAGAGGGGAATTAAACACCCTCTCCCCTTTGGGGAGAGGGCTGGGGTGAGGGGACATCAGGCCTCGATATCCGCCATATCGCCTTTCTCCTGCAGCCAGTTACGTCGGTCTTCCGAACGTTTCTTGGCAAGGAGCATATCCATCATGGCGTTGGTTTGCTGTTCGTCTTCGTCGCTGATCGTTAGCTGTACCAGACGGCGCGTGTTCGGATCCAGCGTCGTTTCGCGCAGCTGCATCGGGTTCATCTCGCCCAGCCCTTTAAAGCGCTGAACGTTAGGCTTGCCCTTCTTACGCTTGAGCTGCTCCAGCACGCCCGCTTTCTCTTCTTCCGTCAGCGCGTAGTAAACCTCTTTGCCAAGGTCGATACGGTACAGCGGCGGCAGCGCCACGTGGACGTGACCGTTTTTCACCAGCGTACGGAAGTGCTTCACAAACAGCGCGCACAGCAGCGTGGCGATGTGCAGACCATCGGAGTCCGCATCCGCGAGGATACAGATCTTGCCATAGCGCAGCTGGCTCAGATCGTCGCTGTCGGGATCGATGCCGATCGCTACCGAAATATCGTGGACTTCCTGCGAGGCCAGCACTTCATCTGAAGAGACCTCCCAGGTGTTCAGGATCTTACCCTTGAGCGGCATGATCGCCTGATATTCGCGATCGCGCGCCTGCTTGGCCGATCCGCCTGCCGAGTCCCCTTCCACGAGGAAGAGCTCGGTACGGTTGAGATCCTGCGCGGTACAGTCCGCCAGCTTGCCCGGCAGCGCGGGGCCACTGGTCAGCTTTTTACGCACCACTTTCTTTGCGGCGCGCAGACGACGCTGGGCGCTGGAAATGGCCATTTCAGCCAGCATCTCTGCCGCCTGAACGTTCTGGTTCAGCCACAGGGTAAACGCATCTTTCACCACGCCGGAGACGAACGCCGCACACTGGCGTGACGACAGGCGCTCTTTGGTCTGGCCGGCAAACTGCGGATCCTGCATCTTCACGGAGAGCACGTAGGCGCAGCGATCCCAGATATCTTCCGCCGACAGCTTCACGCCGCGCGGCAGGATATTGCGGTATTCGCAGAACTCACGCATTGCATCCAGCAGACCCTGACGCAGGCCGTTGACGTGGGTACCGCCGAGCATGGTTGGGATCAGGTTAACGTAGCTTTCGGTCAGCAGCTCGCCACCTTCAGGCAGCCACAGCAGCGCCCAGTCCACGGCTTCGGTATCGCCGCTAAAGTTACCGACAAACGGTTTTTCCGGCAGCGTTGGCAGGCCGTTTACCGCTTCGCACAGGTAGTCGTTCAGACCATCGGCGTAGCACCAGGTTTGTGCGGTATTGTTAACGTGATCGGTAAAGGTGATTTCTACGCCCGGACACAGCACCGCTTTGGCTTTAAGCAGGTGCGTCAGGCGAGAAACGGAAAAGCGCGGGCTGTCGAAGAAGCTTTCGTCAGGCCAGAAGTGGACGCTGGTGCCGGTGTTGCGTTTACCGCACGTGCCGACAACCTGCAGATCCTGCACCTTATCGCCGTTTTCAAAGGCGATGTTATAGACCTGGCCGTCGCGACGGACGTTCACTTCCACGCGTTTGGACAGGGCGTTGACGACGGAAATGCCCACGCCGTGCAGGCCACCGGAGAACTGGTAGTTCTTGTTGGAGAACTTACCGCCCGCATGCAGGCGACAGAGGATCAGCTCAACGGCTGGCACACCCTCTTCCGGGTGGATATCCACCGGCATGCCGCGCCCGTCGTCGATGACTTCCAGCGACTGATCGGCATGCAGGATGACATCAACGCGTTTGGCATGGCCCGCCAGCGCTTCGTCCACACTGTTATCAATAACTTCCTGGCCCAGATGGTTTGGGCGCGTCGTATCGGTGTACATCCCCGGGCGGCGGCGAACCGGCTCAAGCCCGGTGAGGACCTCAATGGCATCAGCGTTATAGGTTTGCGTCATGATTTAAACTAGCAATTCGCATTGATTGTCAGTGGCTGTGCAGTCCAAGAAAATCGACAATCTGGGTGAAATGATTCTCAAAGCCCGTGAAAGCATGGTTTCCGCCCTCTTCTATAGTCTGGCGGCAGGATGCGTAATACGCCACTGCCTGGCGGTAATCCAGCACTTCATCTCCCGTCTGTTGCAGCAGCCAGATAAGATCCGGTGCCTCAAGCGGGTCGACCTGCATAACTTTGAGATCGTAAATATGGCGTGACTCTAGCACATATTGCTGGCCGGTGTAGGGGTTCTCGTTTTCGCCGAGAAAGTCCCGCAGCAGCTCAAATGGCCGTACCGCCGGATTAACCACAACGGCGGGCAGCATGAAGCATTGCGAGAGCCAGGTGGCGTAGTACCCGCCCAACGATGAGCCGACCACACCGAATGATTCTCCGCCGTGCCCGAGCACGATAGATTCCAGCATTTCCGCGGCCTGGGCCGGGTAAGGCGGTAGCTGTGGGATGATCATCTCAACGTCGGGGTGATGCTCGCTCAGCCACTGGCGAAACTGTGTCGCTTTTGCGGAGCGCGGCGAGCTGTTGAATCCGTGCAGATAAAGGAGCGTAGACATCAATAGCCTTCTGAAGCGGTGTCCGGGCGGAATTGCGCGCCGGTTAAACGACAGACTTCCGTGGTCAGCGTGCCATCGGCATGCAGTTCCAGCCAGCGCCAGCCTGGCGCGATGGTATCCAGCGTAAAGTTGGCGCAGTGCGGCTTAAACTGAACGCACGTCGACGGCGTCGCCAGCATCCGACGTCCGTTCCAGTCGAGATCCTGTTCCTGATGAATATGCCCACACAGCAGATTTTTCACCCGCGGAAACTTCGCCAGCACGCGATCCAGCGCCGCGGAGTTGCGCAGGCTGTGTTGATCGAGCCAGCTGCACCCGGCAGGCAGAGGATGATGATGAAGCAGCAACAGCGTATGACGTGCAGGTTCAGCAGCCAGTTTGGTCTCCAGCCAGTCGAGTTGAAACTCGCTTAACTCACCGTGCGGGACGCCGAACACCTGGCTGTCCAGCAGCAGGATCTGCCACTGTTCGCCCGCAAAAACGCATTTCGCCGGAGAGATCCCCGCATCATGGAGGGAACTGTACATCGCGGGCTGGAAATCATGATTTCCCGGCAGCCAGACGCAAGGTACGCTAAAGCTCGCGATGCCTTCAGCAAAATGCTGGTAGGCCGCGGAGGATTGATCCTGCGCCAGATCGCCGGTTGCGACAATCAGATCGCATACACGATTTTCAGCGTGAATGGCGCTCAGTACCGCCTGATAACTCTCCCAGGTGTTGACCCCCAGTAGCGTCTCATGCTTTTCGGCAAAAAGGTGGGTATCGGTGATTTGTAATATCCTGACTGGCGCCCCACCAGCAACAGTCAGGTTCAACAGGCTTTCCAAATGGTGTCCTTAGGTAGGTTTATGACGCTAACAAACCGGAATCGCCATTGCTCCATGTGCTAAACAATATCTTAGCCAGTCGGCTAAAAACTGGTTAATTTGATGCTTTTCGTCGCGTTGATGCAACTTTTTATTCGGGTAATCATACCGCGCCTTGAAGCGAAAGATCTGCTGGCTCGAACACACTTCAGCGACCATCGCGTCGTGATAGAGGCGAACCGTCATCGACGGCAGGCTCCAGTAGCTAATGCTGGGTGCCGTTTGCTCAATCTCCACCAGCGTAGTGTAGCGCGTTGATTCTGTTATCGTTAACCGATACTGCGCGTTGCTCACCTGATAGCTTACCGTTTCGCCGGGTGCGTCGTTTTTCGGCAGCAGGCGGCGCAATTGTGCGAAATTGGTTTCGCACAGGCGCATCATTTCTGGGAAGTCAGGCGTATAGCGCTTCATTTTTTCCACTCGTTTCGTAATGTCTGATAATGCAGCTGTAGCCATTGCAGGGCGATGACAGACGCTGCGTTGTCGATTTTCCCCTCTTCTACCCACTGATAAGCCTGCTCCCGGCTCACCACATGAACCCGAATATCTTCGTTTTCATCTGCCAGACCGTGGATCCCTTCCGCCGTCGTGGCGTCCACTTCACCCACCATAATGGACAAGCGCTCGCTGGTGCCTCCCGGGCTTGCAAGATAGCTCAGCACCGGTTTTGTGCGGCCCACCACCAGCCCCGCCTCTTCCAGCGCCTCGCGCCGGGCGACGTCTTCGACCGATTCACCTTCTTCGATCATCCCGGCCACCATCTCCAGCAGCCACGGGCTCTCGCTCACGTCATAAGCAGCTATGCGGATCTGTTCCACCAGCACAACTTCATCGCGCACTGGGTCAAAGGGTAGCAAGACTGCCGCATGCCCGCGCTCAAAAATTTCGCGTCTGATTTCGCCGCTCATTTCACCGTTAAACAGGCGATGCCTGAAACGGTAAAGTTCCATTGAAAAAAAACCGCTATAAAGCGTTTCTCGTGCAATAATTTCTACATCGTTTTTGGCGAATGTCACGGGCAACTTTTCTGGTTTTTGCATGAGTCGAGTCCTGGTAGCAATGGTGATGAAATTATGAATTTCAAGGCTGTTTGGCTGCCGTTTGTAAGGCTATATGATAGATTGGTGCAAATTACCGCCAGATGGCACGTAACGCCAACCTTTTGGTGTGGATGATTCTGTTAGAATCGGCAATTATTTTTTAATTAGATCAGCGCTAATACTGCTTCACAACAAGGAATGCAAATGAAGAAATTGCTCCCCATCCTTATCGGCCTGAGCCTGACGGGCTTCAGTGCAATGAGCCAGGCGGAAAACCTGTTACAGGTCTACCAGCAGGCACGTCTGGGCAACCCTGATTTACGTAAATCAGCGGCCGATCGTGATGCTGCGTTTGAAAAGATTAACGAAGCGCGTAGCCCATTGCTGCCACAGTTAGGTTTAGGTGCAGATTATACCTACAGCAACGGTTTCCGCGACGCTAACGGCGTTAACTCCAATGCTACCAGCGCCTCACTGCAATTAACACAGACGCTGTTTGATATGTCCAAATGGCGCGCCCTGACCCTGCAGGAAAAGAGCGCGGGTATCCAGGATGTGACCTATCAGACCGACCAGCAAACGCTGATCCTGAACACTGCAACGGCTTACTTTAACGTACTGAGCGCGATTGACGCGCTGTCCTACACCGAAGCGCAGAAACAGGCGATTTACCGTCAGTTAGATCAAACCACCCAGCGTTTCAACGTGGGTCTGGTGGCGATCACCGACGTGCAGAACGCCCGTTCACAGTACGACACCGTGCTGGCCAACGAAGTGACCGCGCGTAACAATCTCGATAACGCGCTGGAATCTCTTCGCCAGGTTACCGGGAATTACTATCCTGAACTGGCGTCCCTGAACGTCGACAGCTTTAAAACGGATAAACCGCAGGCCGTTAACGCCCTGCTGAAAGAAGCGGAAAACCGCAACCTGACCTTGCTGCAGGCGCGTCTGAGCCAGGACCTGGCCCGCGAGCAAATTCGTCAGGCGCAGGACGGCCATCTGCCAACCCTGAGCCTGAGCGCGTCTACCGGTGTCTCTGATACGACCTATAGCGGTTCTAAAACCAACTCAGCCCAGTACGACGACAGCAACCAGGGTCAGAACAAAGTGGGCCTGAGCTTCTCCCTGCCGCTGTACCAGGGCGGTCAGGTCAACTCCCAGGTGAAACAGGCGCAGTACAACTTTGTTGGCGCGAGCGAGCAGCTGGAAAGCGCCCACCGCAACGTGGTGCAGACCGTGCGTTCTTCTTTCAATAACGTGAACGCGTCGATCAGCAGCATCAACGCCTATAAACAGGCCGTTGTGTCTGCACAGAGCTCCCTGGATGCGATGGAAGCGGGTTACTCCGTCGGTACACGTACTATCGTTGACGTGCTGGACGCGACCACCACGCTTTATAACGCGAAACAGCAGCTCTCCAGCGCACGTTACCAGTACCTGATTAACCAGCTGAATATCAAACAGGCTCTGGGTACGCTGAACGAGCAAGACCTGCAGATGCTGAACAGCGCGCTGGGTAAACCGGTCTCCACCTCTCCGGACAGCGTTGCACCGGAGAACCCGGAGCAGGTTGCCGCAGTTGATAACTTCAACGGTGACAGCAATACCCCTGCTGCACAGCCAGCTGCCGCGCGTACCACTACGCCTGCCAGCAAAGGCAATAATCCGTTCCGTAATTAAGCATTGCCCGATGGCGCTTCGCTTATCGGGCCTACTTGATCGTAGGCCGGGTAAGCGCAGCGCCACCCGGCGCAAAATCACACCCGAACGTAAGCCAACGTAAAGATCCCCCTCATTCCGCCCCTCTTCGCTTCATTTTCAACCACTCATCCTCTATCCTGAGCGTTATTACCACTGGGTCCTGGAAGACAAATATGAAACGGACAAAAACGATGAATCACGCGTCGTTCCGCAAAAGCTGGAACGCACGTCACCTCACCCCTGTTGCACTGGCGGTCACCGCCGTCTTTATGCTGGCAGGCTGTGAGCAAAGCGACGAAACGGTCTCGATGTATCAAAACGCCGACGACTGCTCGGCCGCAACCGGTAAAGCTGCCGAATGTAAGACGGCTTATAACAGCGCGCTGAAAGAAGCGGAACGTACTGCACCGAAATATGCTTCGCGCGAAGACTGCGTGGCGGAATTCGGCGAAGGCCAGTGCCAGCAGGCTCCTGCTCAGGCAGGCATGGCGCCGGAAAACCAGGCGCAGGCGCAGTCTAGCGGCAGCTTCTGGATGCCGCTGATGGCGGGCTACATGATGGGCCGCATGATGAGCGGCGGCGCGGGCTACCAGCAGCAGCCGCTGTTTAGCTCCAAAAACCCAAACAGCCCGGCATACGGTAAATACACAGACGCCACCGGTAAAAACTACGGTGCAGCAACGCCTGGCCGTACCACGACCGTGCCTAAAACGGCGATGGCACCAAAACCGGCCACCACCAGCACCATCACCCGCGGTGGCTTTGGTGAATCTGTGGCGAAACAAACCACCATGCAGCGCAGCGCGACCGGGTCTTCGACTCGCTCAATGGGCGGCTGATCATGGAGCGAGTCAGTATCACCGAGCGCCCGGACTGGCGTGAAAAAGCCACCGAATACGGTTTTAACTTCCACACCATGTACGGCGAGCCGTACTGGTGTGAAGACGCCTATTACAAGCTCACGCTGGCCCAGGTTGAAAAACTGGAAGAGGTGACGGCAGAGCTGCACCAGATGTGCCTCAAGGTCGTGGAAAAAGTCATCGACAGCGACGAGCTGATGGCAAAATTCCGCATTCCTAAGCACACCTGGGGCTTTGTGCGCCAGTCGTGGAAAACCAGCCAGCCGTCGCTCTATTCTCGCCTCGACCTGGCGTGGGACGGCGTGGGTGAACCTAAGCTTCTGGAAAACAACGCCGATACGCCGACGTCCCTGTACGAAGCGGCGTTCTTCCAGTGGATCTGGCTGGAAGACCAGGCTAATGCCGGAAACCTGCCGGAAGGCAGCGACCAGTTCAACAGCCTGCAGGAAAAGCTGATTGAGCGTTTTGCCGAGCTGCGCGAACAGCATGGCTTCAACCTGCTGCATCTCGCCTGCTGCCGCGATACGGAAGAAGACCGCGGAACGGTTCAGTATCTGCAGGACTGCGCCGCCGAAGCGGAGGTAGCGACCGAGTTCCTCTATATCGAGGATATCGGCCTGGGTGAAAAAGGTCAGTTTACGGATATGCAGGATCAGGTCATCAGCAACCTGTTCAAGCTCTACCCGTGGGAATACATGCTGCGCGAGATGTTCTCCACCAAGCTGGAAGATGCTGGCGTACGCTGGCTGGAACCGGCCTGGAAGAGCATTATCTCCAACAAAGCACTGCTGCCAGTGCTGTGGGAAATGTTCCCGAACCACCCGAACCTGTTGCCAGCCTACTTTGCGGAAGACGATTTCCCGCAAATGGAAAAATACGTCGTTAAGCCGATCTTCTCCCGCGAAGGGGCGAACGTGTCGATTATCGAAAACGGTAAGACGCTGGAAGCGGTTGAAGGGCCTTACGGCGAGGAAGGGATGATCGTCCAGGAGTTCTATCAACTGCCGAAATTTGGCGACAGCTATACGCTGATTGGCAGCTGGCTCATCAACGACCAGCCTGCAGGGATTGGCATCCGCGAAGATCGCGCGCTGATCACGCAGGATCTGTCACGGTTCTATCCGCACATTTTCGTGGAGTAGAGTGCAGCCTGATGCCCTCACCCCGACCCTCTCCCACGGGAGAGGGTGCAAACACTAAAAACGGCAACCTGCGGTTGCCGTTTTGCTTTTATTACCCAATCTGCACCGACAGCATACTCAAACTCCCCATCTCAATACCGTCGACCGGGATCGTCACCGGTTCCTGACCATCCCACGCGCCAAGAACGTACAGCAGCGGCAGGAAGTGCTCCGGCGTCGGGTTAGAGAGCGAACCGCCCTCGTGCTCCAGATAGTTCACCAGCGGATGCTCTTCGACCGGGCCCTGCCAGGTCAGGTTCGCTTTTACGTAGTCGTTAAAAGAGGTCGCCCACGGGTACGGGGTATTTTCACCGTGCCAGCGCGCCGTGCGGAGGTTATGCACCACATTGCCGCTCGCCACCAGCATAATGCCTTCATCACGAAGCGATGCCAGCTTACGGCCCATCTCCATGTGCCATGCCGCAGGTTTGGTGCTGTCGATACTCAACTGCACCATCGGGATATCCGCTTCAGGATACATTTTGATCAGCACGCCCCACGAGCCATGGTCAAAGCCCCAGGCTTCTTTATCCAGCGCTACCGGGACAGGTGCCAGCAAATCCACCAGCTTCTGCGCCAGCTCGGGCGAGCCGGGGGCCGGATAATGCGTATCATACAGCGCCTGCGGGAAGCCACCGAAATCATGAATGGTTTTTGGCGTTTCCATCGCGGTCACGCCCGTCCCACGGGTAAACCAGTGCGCAGACACCACCACGATTGCTTTTGGACGCGGCAGCGTCTCGCCCAGATGATGCCATGCGCGGGTGTAGACGTTGTCTTCCAGAACGTTCATTGGGCTACCGTGGCCTAAAAACAGGGCTGGCATACGGGAAGAAGTCATGGTGATATCCTTACAGAAGGTGTCAATTTAATGGTGCTACATTACGCCCAATCGGGCAAAGATGAACGCAGATAAGCGTGAAGATCATCATCAGGAAATTTGAATGTAAGGAATGTGTAAAACAGAGCGCGCTCTCTCGCTTTGCGCACAATGAATCACTACCATTAATGAGAATCATTATCATAAGGAGCAATGCATGTCAGTCCCCTTGATCCTGACCATACTGGCGGGCGCCGCGACCTTCATCGGTGCGATCCTCGGCGTGCTTGGCCAGAAGCCATCTAACCGCGTACTGGCCTTTTCACTGGGATTTGCTGCCGGGATCATGCTGCTCATCTCCCTGATGGAGATGCTCCCTGCCGCCCTAGGCACAGAAGGCATGTCTCCGCTGCTGGGTTACGGCATGTTTGTCTTTGGCCTGCTGGGATACTTTGCCCTCGACCGTATGCTGCCGCACGCGCACCCGCAGGATTTAATGCAGAAAAACGTAACGCCCATGCCGCGGAATATTAAGCGAACGGCGGTTCTGTTGACGCTGGGCATCAGCCTGCATAACTTCCCGGAAGGGGTCGCCACCTACGTGACGGCCAGCAGCAATCTGGAAATGGGCTTTGGCATCGCGCTGGCGGTCGCCTTACACAATATTCCTGAAGGACTGGCCGTCGCCGGGCCGGTTTACGCCGCCACCGGCTCAAAGCGCACCGCCGTGTTCTGGGCAGGGATATCAGGGATGGCAGAAATTCTCGGCGGCGTGCTGGCCTGGCTGATCCTGGGTAGCCTGGTCTCCCCCGTTGTGATGGCCGCCATCATGGCAGCGGTCGCCGGGATTATGGTCGCGCTTTCGGTAGATGAACTGATGCCGCTGGCAAAAGAGATCGACCCCAATAACAACCCCAGCTATGGCGTGCTTTGCGGAATGTCCGTAATGGGACTTAGCCTGGTGTTATTACAGTCAGCAGGGATTGGCTGATCGTATTTTAGTCTCTCCATCTGCACAGAAGTCACGGGCAGAGCAGCAATACCTGCTGTTCTGCCCGTTTTTATATTCTGTTTCTTTACTTCCTCTCATTCACCAAAATCATAAATAAAATAAAACTTAATTAGGCTTTAATTATTTTTAATAACAGATTGTTACAATCAGAACTAGAATGCAGCCTTCAACATAAAATGCTGTTATAGCTCAAATTTATAATAAGGACTATTTATGAACAAGGCTTCAAAAACGTTGTTAGCGCTTGCCTTAACGACCCTGCTTTCTGGTACCGCCTGTTCCGCTGACCAGGGTTCTGGAAAAATCACCTTTAAGGGCGTCGTTATTGATGCGCCATGTAACATTGCACCCGATAGCGTAGATAAACAGATTGACCTTGGCCAGATCACCACGGCCATGATTAATACCAACAAAAAATCAACGGCGGTGCCGGTCGATATTAATATTGAAAACTGCCAGCTTGATCCGTCAGACGAAACCGGTACCCCAGTAACCAAAGTCGATGTGACCTTCAGTAGCACAGCGACAGACGCGACGGACACCAGCCTGATGAGCAATACCTACGCGGGCGGCGCGCAGAACGTGGGTGTGCGCCTGCTCGACAGCGCAGAATCCCCAATCACGTTAGGTACAGAAAAAACGCTCGATCTGTCTACAGGTTCCGCAACCCAAACGCTGCATTTCAAAGCGCAGATGGAAGTAGCTTCCGGTAAAACAGCCACGGCGGGTCTGGTGGAGTCCACCGCAAATTACGTGCTGGCTTATAAATAATCGCGCCGTAATAGCTCATTTCGGCTGGCAATATATTGCCAGCCCTCTTTGTTATATTATTCGAGAGCTGAATGATGAAATACAGTTCATTATTAATAATCATCATTGCCGGCTTTTTTGTATCATTCTCCCTTCCCGCGGTTGAGTTTAATATTAATGCCATTGATAAAGACCAGCGCGGAAATATTGATATTTCTCAATTTAAAGAAAAAACTGGCGTTACGCCCGGCCGTTATTTTGTTACCGTTTCGGTGAATAACATACTCCTGGCGAATGGCTGGCCGTTAACCTGGCAGAAAGCAGGCGATGCCACGGCGGTATGCATTCCCTCAGATCTGGCCGACACCTTTGGTCTTGACGATAAAATACGCAGCACCCTTCCTGAAAAAGAGGGCTGCGTCGATTTCTCCGGCTTACCGGAAGTACGCTTTGATTTCATTCAGGCAACGCAAACCCTTGAGGTCACGATACCTCAGGCCTGGCTACAGTATCGCTCAACCAACTGGATGCCCCCGGCAACCTGGGATTCTGGGATCTCTGGCGTTCTGCTCGACTACAACCTGTTCGCCAGCCGCTACCAGCCCGACGAGGGCGGAAGCAGTGATAACGTCAACACCTACGGCACCGCCGGGGTGAATCTCGGCAGCTGGCGACTGCGCGGGGATTATCAGTACGCGCTTAATCACAACGAGGACGGGTCGCAGAGCGATGGCCGCCTTTCCCGCATTTATCTGTTTCGCCCACTGCCCACGCTGGGCTCCAGGCTGACGCTGGGCGAATCTGATTTACAGTCTGATATTTTTGACGGTTTCTCCTATACCGGGGCATCGCTTATCAGCGACGAACGTATGTTGCCCTGGTCCCTGCGCGGCTATGCGCCGCAAATTTCCGGTATCGCCCAGACCAATGCGACCGTGACCGTCTCCCAGTCTGATCGAATTATCTATCAAACCAACGTACCACCGGGCCCCTTTGTGATTCAGGATATCAATCAGTCCGTACAGGGCACCCTGGACGTCAAGGTCGCTGAAGAAGATGGACGAACCAGCACATTTCAGGTTGCTGCGGCGTCAGTGCCGTTCCTTACCCGCAAAGGCCAGCTTCGCTACAAACTGTCGGGAGGGAAAGCCCGCGAGGACAGCTCGCACCGCATTGAAGGCGATGCGTTTTTGAGCAGCGAATTTTCCTGGGGCGTGCTGTCCAACACCTCACTGTACGGCGGCGTACTGAACAGCGGCAGTGATTATCGCGCGCTGGCTACGGGCATCGGGCAAAACCTGGATGTGCTGGGCGCACTCTCGTTTGATGTCACGCAGGCCACCAGCCAGCCCACCGGTAAAGATAAACAGACGGGTTACAGCTACCGCATCAACTACAGCAAGCGTTTTGATACCACCGGCAGCCAGCTGACGCTTGCCAGCTACCGCTATTCAGACAGCCGCTTTCTCAGCTACGCCCGTTTTCTTGAAAATGAGCAGGACAATAAGGAGACGGAAAAGCAGACCCTGAGCATTACCGCCAGCCAGTACATACCTGCCCTGTCGCTGAACCTGTATCTTGGCATGC
The DNA here is from genome assembly GCF_001022965.1 of Enterobacter genomosp. O. Lineage (GTDB taxonomy): Bacteria > Pseudomonadota > Gammaproteobacteria > Enterobacterales > Enterobacteriaceae > Enterobacter > Enterobacter cloacae_L. Next base: position 598,017 of record NZ_LECZ01000026.1, on the reverse strand, counting down.
TGCGCCAGACCTGGTGGGACAGAGCCCCCTCCACCACCGGCACGCTTACCGCAGGCTATAACTTCGATATGGGTCGCTGGAAAAACCTCGGCATCACGGCCTCCTGGAGCAAAACCCATTATCAGGATCAGAACGATGACACCCAGTTTTACGTCTCGCTAAGCGTCCCTCTCGATCCCGATCATCGCCTGAACTACGACCTGAAAAACAGTGACAATACGAGCCAGATGCTCTCCTGGTACGACTCCTCAGACAGAAATAACACCTGGGGAATATCAGCGGGTACCGAAAGTGAAAAGCCCGACGCTGGCGCGCAGCTCAGCGGCAACTATCAGCATTATTCCGGGATGGGGGATCTCAATCTTTCCGGAAGCTACAAGGCCAACGAATACCGTTCAGTTAGCGCAAGCTGGAACGGCTCGTTCACCGCAACGGCTTACGGTGCCGCACTGCATCGCCGAAGCTATGGCAACGAACCACGCGTGATGGTCAGCACCGATGGGATAGGTAACATCCCGTTGAATATGATGCGTGATGCCACCAACGCGTTTGGGATCGGCGTGTTACCCGCTTTTTCGAGCTATTTACCCGCCAGCGTTCAGGTCAATCTGAGCACGCTGCCGGATGGCGTTGATGTCGACAATCGCGTGATCCGCTCCACATGGACCGAAGGTGCCATTGGCTATCGACAAATTACCACCCGTCAGGGGCAGGATATTGTCGGCATTTTGCGTACGGCCACCGGCACGCCGCCCCTCGGCGCGCAGGTTCGCGACCAGGATACCGGCACCGAGGTCGGCATCGTTGCCGAAAATGGCCATCTCTGGCTGGGTGCGGTCAAAGCGGAACAACATTTTACGGTGAAGTGGGGAGACGGCCAGCAATGCCGCTTCTCCCTGCCTGCCACTCTGGAAAACACGACGCAGCTTATGCTGCCCTGCCAGTAGATATCATGATGAAATCACACCTGTTAGCAGCAACCCTTTTTCTCTTTGGCTCCTGCGCCTCTTACGCGGCGATTAACCTGGATCGCACGCGTATTGTCTTTCCCGAAAGCGACAAAGCCAGCAGCCTGACGATTGAAAACCAAAGTAAAGCGCTTCCCTATCTGGCGCTTGCCTGGATTGAAGATGAAGAAGGCCGCAAAGAGGACAGCCATTTTATGGTACTTCCTCCCGTGCAGCGTATTGAGCCCGGCACCTCATCGCAGGTGCGGGTAGTCAAACAGCCCGCAACACGCGAGCTGCCTAAAGACAGAGAGACCCTGTTCTTTTTCAACCTGCGCGAAGTGCCGCCTAAAAGCGAGAGCCAGAAAGACGATCGCAGCGTGATGCAGGTTGCCATGCAAAGCCGCATTAAGCTGTTCTGGCGTCCCGACGCTATTCGCAAAAAGCCAGGGGAGGAAACGGAAATGCAGCTCGCCATCACCCTGTCGGGTAAAACCATGACGCTGCATAACCCTACGCCGTACTTCATCACGCTGGCGTGGCTGAGCAACAACGGCAAAACCATGTTGCCTGGCTTCGACAGCCTGATGCTCGCGCCTTTCGCCACCCGCACACTCACGCTGAGTGAGCCAGAAAACAGCGGATACAGCATCGGTTATATTGATGATTACGGCGCATTGCGTAAGGTCGATCTGGCGTGTTCCGGTTCGTCTGCCTGCACGCTAACGCCGAGAAAGGTGGGGCAACATGCGACGTCTCGTTAACCTGTTTCTTTTTGCGCTGGTGCTGCTGCCTCTTAAGCAGGCGCTGGCGCTGAACTGCTATCTTGGTGCCCAAAACGGCCCCGTTGAGCAAACCAAAACGGTCTCTCAATTTTCCATTCCCAGCAACGCGAAGGTGGGGCAAAAAATCTGGGAATCCAGCGACATTAGAATCCCGGTTTACTGCGACAGAAATACCGCCTCCAACTATGAAAACGAGGATGTGTTCGCATGGGTGAACCCCTACCCTTCCACGTCAGATCCTTATTACGAGTTGGGGGTAACGTATGAAGGGATGGATTACGATGCCTCCGGGCAGACCTTCGGCGTGGACACGCACCAGTGCCTGGACAATAACACCTTCAACACATATACACCGGAGCAGATCATTGAGCTGGGCTGGCAGAACTATCTCTGTACGGGTAATGCCCTGGATATGCATACTTCGCGCACGTTCGCGGCGCGCTTCCGACTGTATGTTAAGCTCAAGGCAGTTCCACCGCAGGGCTACGTCAGCTCACTGGGAGATTACATCGTCGTCCAGTTTGACGGTAAAGGTGGCGTAAATGCCCTCTGGGATGCCAAAAACCTCAAATATCACATTAACGGCCTGCAAAATATTACCGTGCTGGACTGCGGGGCAACGTTCAGCATCACGCCTGAAAATCAGGAGATTGATTTCGGCACGTTCAGCGCGCGCGATATTGTGAATCAGGGAACGCGTAACCGCACTTTCACCGTAAAAACGACCAAAACGCAGGATGCCCAGTGTTCAGACGGTTTTAAAATCGACTCGTCGTTCTATACCGATAAAACGCTCACGGCCAATGACACCGCGCTGCTGATCGGCAACGGCTTAAAGCTGCGCATTCTCAACGGCGCGCAGCCCTATACGTTCAACCAGTACGATGAATATGCCGATTTTACCGGGTCAGCGCTGCAGCATGAGACCACCTATACTGCTGAACTCTCGCAAGCTGAGGGGGAAGGCATCACATCCGGCCCTTTTGAAACCGTCGTGCTGTTCAAAATCAACTACCACTAGACACAAAAAAGCCGGGTTTCCCCGGCTTTTTCACATCAGCAATTTCAGCTGGCTTTGCGCTCGTGCGCCTGGCGATACTCCACCAGATCTTCAATGGTCACCACCGGCATGTTGTGCAGGCGCGCAAAGGTGATGCACTCCGGCGCGCGCGCCATGGTGCCATCATCATTGGTCAGCTCGCACAGCACACCCGCAGGTTTGAAGCCTGCCAGCGTCACCAGGTCGATAGTCGCTTCGGTGTGACCGCCACGGGTCAGCACGCCGCCCGCCTGCGCGCGCAGTGGGAAGACGTGGCCTGGACGATGCAGGTCGGACGGCTTAGCGCCATCGGCAATCGCTGCACGAACGGTGGTCAGACGGTCAGCCGCAGATACACCGGTAGTCACGCCGTGCGCCGCTTCGATGGTCACGGTAAAACCGGTACCGAAAGCACTGGTGTTGTTTTCAACCATCATCGGCAGGTCGAGCTGCTTACGACGATCTTCGGTAATACACAGGCATACGATGCCGCTACCGTGACGGATGGTCAGCGCCATCTGCTCAACGGTCATGTTTTCGGCGGCGAAAATCATATCGCCTTCGTTTTCACGGTTTTCATCGTCAAGCACCATCACACCGCGGCCTTCGCGCAGTGCATCCAGTGCATGTTCAACACGTTGAGTTGAAGTGCCAAAAGAGGAAAGTAGCGTCTGATTCATGGTAAAAAAACCTCATTAACATTATGGTTACCAGAATCAGGGCAGTCTTAGGAGCGCCGTACAAGCGGCAAAAAGATAACGTGAGCGGGCCCATGCCCGGCTGGATCGTTACTCTCTCCCATCCGGACTCTAACCGTCGGCCCCGGAATTACACCGGATCTGCTGACCTTTGAGTATTCACCCAAAGCGCTCGCGGGCTTTCAGCGTTAAGCTGATTTACCGCCGGTGGGGAATTTCGCCCCGCCCTGAGAATAAGCGAGATAACTATAACGCTATTGATTAACCTGGGCAATGCATAAGCTTCAAACAAATCTGCTTTATCCTGGAGCATGACGCGCTACAATGTTCATCAACACCGTTTTATCAAGGGAAGCCACTATGATTGACCCGAAGAAAATTGAGCAAATTGCGCGTCAGGTTCACGAGTCCATGCCAAAAGGCATTCGTGAATTTGGTGATGACGTTGAGAAGAAAATCCGCCAGACGCTGCAGGCGCAGTTAGTTCGCCTTGATTTAGTGAGCCGCGAAGAGTTTGACGTGCAGACGCAGGTTCTGCTGCGCACCCGCGAAAAGCTGGCGCTGCTGGAACAGCGTCTGACCGAGCTGGAAAACCGCAATACCCCGGAAGAAGTGAAGCCGGCGCCGGCGATTCCGCCGGTGGATGACCAGGAGTAAGTGCGGCCTGATGCCCTCACCCCAGCCCTCTCCCACAGGGAGAGGGAGGAAAACGAACGGGCCAACTGGCCCGTTTTTTACTGACTGTCTTTCTGGATCTTCTTAATGATGTTGGTGGTTGAACACCCGTCCTCAAAGTTGAGCACCATCACCTCACCGCCGTTGGCCCAGACCTCTTCGCTCCCCGCGATTTGCTCCGGTTTGTAATCACCGCCTTTCACCAGCAGGTCCGGCAGAATACCGGCAATCAGGCGCTGCGGCGTGTCTTCTTCAAACGACACCACCCAGTCCACGGCTTCCAGCGCGCCGAGCACGATCATACGCTGCTCCAGCGGGTTCACCGGTCGCGTTTCACCCTTCAGGCGTTTCGTCGACGCATCGCTGTTGACCGCCACAATCAGGCGATCGCCGAGCTTACGCGCATTCGCCAGATAGGAGACATGGCCCGCATGCAGGATGTCGAACACGCCGTTGGTCATCACCACTTTCTCACCGCGCTTGCGCGCAGCGGCGACGGCCACTTTCAGCTCGTCTTCGCTCATGACGCCAAAACCGGTATCGGCACGACCGCGCACGGCGTTTTCCAGCTCGATAGGCGAAACGGTAGACGTCCCGAGTTTGCCGACCACCACGCCCGCCGCCGCGTTCGCAAAGTAGCACGCTTCTTCGAGGGAGTTACCCGCCGCCAGCGTCGCCGCCAGGACGCCAATCACCGTATCACCGGCACCGGTTACGTCGTACACTTCCTGCGCCTGGGTTGGCATATGCAGCGGCGCTTTGCCCGGCTGCAGCAGCGTCATTCCCTGCTCGGAGCGGGTCACCAGCAGCGCGGACAGCTCGAAGTCAGCAATGATCTTCATGCCGCGCTCAACCAGCTCTTCTTCGGTTTTGCACTTGCCCGCCACCGCTTCAAACTCTGACAGGTTTGGCGTCAGCAGCGTCGCGCCGCGATAGCGCTCAAAATCGGTCCCTTTCGGGTCGATAAGCACCGGCACGCTGGCTTTACGCGCCAACTGGATCATTGTCTGCACGCTGGCCAGAGCGCCCTTTGCATAATCAGAGAGCACCAGCGCGCCAATATTGCCCAGCGCCTGGTTGATACGCTCGTGCAGCGGCTCAGGATCAACGCCTTCGAACCCTTCTTCAAAGTCGAGGCGGATCAGCTGCTGGTTACGCGACAGCACGCGCAGCTTGGTGATCGTCGGGTGGGTCGGAACAGAAACGAAGTCGCACTTCACGTTCACGTCCGCCAGCGACTTGCTCAGCGCGCGCGCCGCATCGTCGATGCCGGTCAGGCCCACCAGACGCGAATGCGCGCCCAGAGAGGCAATGTTCATCGCCACGTTTGCCGCGCCGCCGGGACGCTCTTCAATGGTGTCGACCTTAACTACCGGTACCGGTGCTTCCGGAGAGATGCGGCTGGTCGGCCCGTACCAGTAGCGATCCAGCATCACATCCCCAACAACCATTACCCCAGCACGTTCAAACTCTGGCAGTGTTACTTTCATTCCTGACTCCAGAAAGATTCACAATTTGCGCGCGATAATATCACACTTGATTTGTTACGCACGGTTCCACCAGCCACTTCTGCCAGCTGGCCGTTACCTGAGCGCGTTCAACGATAAAACAGTCCAGCGCCACGTGCCCCGGCTGCTCCTGCAACGCCAGGTGATGCAGCTCGTCGCGCAGCGTGGTGTAGGCGCGGGTTAAGGCCTGCGCCTCCTGCTCGTCCATAATGTCGTTTTGCGCCAACAGTTCCAGAATGCGCACGTTATCGGACCAGCGCGTCAGCTTCGGCTTGTCGTGCGCGTGCAGCAGTACCAGATACTGGGTAATAAACTCAATATCGGTAATTCCGCCCTCATCGGCTTTAATATCAAAGCGATCGCGATGTTTATTGCCTAAGTGCGCACGCATTTTCTCGCGCATTTCGCGCACTTCGGTCTGCAACGTACTGCCGTCGCGCGGGGTGGTCATGACCTCCTTGCGGATGACGTCAAACTGCGTTTTGAGCTGCGGATCGCCATATACCACGCGGGCGCGCACCAGCGCCTGATGCTCCCACGTCCAGGCTTCATTCTTCTGGTAATCGGCGAAGGACTCCGTCGAAGTAACCAGCATACCCGCCGCGCCGGACGGGCGCAGACGGGCATCCACTTCATACAAAATGCCCGACGAGGTGCGGGTGCTGAACAGGTGCATGATGCGCTGCGCCAGGCGCAGGTAGAACTGCCGCCCGTCAATCTCGCGCTCGCCGTCGGTCATCACGTCAACCGGGCAGTCGTGGAGGAAGATTAAATCCAGATCGGAGCTGTAGCCCAGCTCCCAGCCGCCAAGCTTACCGTAGCCCACCACCGCGAAGCCGCGACCGTCACGGTCGGCCAGGTGTTTCGGCTGGCCGTAGCGCGCCACCATCTGCACCCAGGCCTGATGCACCACCGCGTCGATAATTGCTTCCGCAAGCCAGGTTAAGTGATCGCTCACTTTCATTACCGGCAGCGTTCCGGCGATATCCGCGGCCGCCACGCGCAGCATCTGGGCCTGCTTAAACTGACGCAGCGCCTCCAGCTGTTGCTCTTCGTCCTCTTCCGGCACGCGCAGCAGATACTGACGCAGCTCGTCCCGGTAGGCGTCGGTCGCCGTCGGCTGATAAAGGGTATTTGGGTCGAGCAGCTCATCCAGCAGCAGCGGGTAGCGCGCCAGCTTGTTGGCCACCATCGGCGACGCGGCGCAGAGCGTAATCAGGTGCTTCAGCGCGCCGGGGAACTCGCTCAGGAGTTCAAGATACGTGGTACGCGTGATAATCCCGCTCAGCAGCGGCATCATGCGCGACAGCGGCACCGGCGCATCCGCCCGCGAGCAGACTTCGCTCAGCAGATGCGGCATCAGGTGATCCAGCACCTGACGGCCTCGCGGGCCGATGGCGCGTTTGTTCAGCTCAAGGCGGAAATCAGCAATCAGCGCTACCACGCGATGGCGCGCGTCGTCGGTTAAGTGCGTCAGCACCGGCGTAGTGTCATCTTCCTGAAGCGCATCCTGCCACAGCTCGCGCCAGTGTTCGGAGAGCGCATCGTCCTGCGACTCACTTTCGTCATCGCCGATCAGCTCGTTAAAAATTCGGCGTACGCCTGCCATATGGGCATCGAGCCGTTCGGTCAGCGTTGACCAGTCTTCCACGCGCATTCCCCAGGCCAGACGCGCCCGGTTCAGGTCGTCGCCCGGCAGGGTCTGAGTCTGTTCATCATTGATGCTTTGCAGCAGGTTTTCCAGACGACGCAGGAAAAGATAGGCCTCGCGCAGGGTTTGCGCGTCGCCGTCCGGCAGGAGATGCAGCTGAGCAATGGCGCTCAACGTCGGTAACAATGAACGGGACTGCAGCGACGGCTCGCGTCCGCCGCGAATAAGCTGGAAGACCTGAACGATAAATTCGATTTCGCGGATGCCGCCCGCGCCGAGCTTAATATTATCCTTCAGACCACGGCGGCGCACCTCGCGGGCAATCATCCCTTTCATATTTCGCAGGGACTGGATGACGCTGAAGTCGATATAGCGACGGAACACGAACGGACGCAGCATGGCGCGCAGCTCGTTGGCGTAAGCGTCGTCGCTGTCGCCCATGATCCGCGCTTTGACCATCGCGTAACGCTCCCAGTCGCGTCCTTGCTCCTGGTAATAATCTTCCAGCGCCGCAAAGCTCAGCACCAGCGGCCCGCTGTCGCCAAACGGACGCAGACGCATGTCCACGCGGTAAACAAAACCGTCCTGCGTGGGCTGATCCAGCGCCTTAATCAGGCGCTGGCCGAGACGGGTAAAGAACTGCGCATTGTCCAGCTCGCGACGCCCGCCGCGCGTGGAGCCGTTCTCCGGCCAGGCAAAAATCAGGTCGATATCGGAGGAGAAGTTCAGCTCGCAGCCGCCCAGCTTGCCCATTCCCAGAATCAACAGCGGCTGAGGAACCCCTTCCTCGCTGCACGGCGTGCCCCACTCTTTACAGCAGGCGGCGTAGAGCCAGTCTCGCGCGGCGACAATCAACGTTTGCGCCAGCTCGCTTAATTGCTGCAGCGTGCTCTCTTCGCTCACCAGCTCCAGCGCCTGTGCCCAGGCAATGCGCACCATCACCCGGCGACGGAACTGGCGCAGGACGCGCATCAGCGTGGCCTCATCCGCCACATCTTCAAGTGCAGTCTGCAGCCAGCCAGCATAATGCCGCCACTCGTCTGCCTGCGGCGGTACGTTCTCAAGCTCCGCCAGCCAGTCCGGGTTGGCGGCGATACTTTCCTGTACAAAATCACTGAAGGCGAGCACGCTCTTTGCCTGCTCGCTTAACGATGACGCCGGTAATGACTCAGGCAGACGTTCGCAAACGGTCTGCCACTGCTGCTGTAACTGCGAAGAAAGCGGCATTATTGGGGTTCCTTGCCAGAGTTAACGTTTTCCGCTGTGCAGCCAGAACGGCTCCTGCGAAATGGCCTCGTTACGGAAATGCTCAATCTCGATATGCTGACGGGTTTCAATGGCATGCTTCAGTCCCTGCCAGTTTTCCAGCCAGGCCTGGGCCTTCGCGCCATCATAAGCGCCGGAAAGCAGCAGCATGCTGTCGACGTTGCGCGAAAGGCGGGGAAGCTGATCGCCATACTGGTCGCCCAGCGGATAAGCAAAAGTGGTCTTCAGCTCAGCGGCATGACGGGAAAGATGAATATCCGCGAAGCGTTTGAAGTTTTCCGCGATTTTGGCCTCTGCCTTCGCATCCAGGAATGGGCGCCAGCCGCGCGTCACCAGGAACTCGGTCAGCGCCAGTTTTGCCGTCGCGGTTTGCGGGCTGTAGATCGCCGTTTGCGCAGAGACGTCGGAGAGCATCAGCGTTTCGGTTTGCGTCAGCAGATCGCGTAAGTGAGCACTCGCTTTTCGAGGAACGATACCGCCAAACAGCGTCAGGGTATGGCGCACCAGGGCAATCGCCGCCAGCACGTGGGATTTGGCGTTTTTCACGTTTCGCACCCACAGCTCTTCATGGTACTGCCACTGAGAAAGCGCCAGCTCCAGCGCGGCTTCCAGGCCCTGTTCAACGCTGGCTTTCGGCGCAACGTGCAAAATGGTCGTCTCTTTCAGCACGCGCGGCGCATTCCCGGCGGCCAGATGGTAACCCCGAGCGGCTTTGCTCAGGCTCCCCTGACGTAATCCGGACTGGTTTACCAGCCTGCGCGCCAGCTTCAGCACGTCATTCGCATCCCCTTCCAGCAGCTCAAGCTCCAGTTCGCAAATCGGCTCCTGAAACTCTCCCGCCTTCACCTCCCCCAAATCCAGGGCGATTTCGATGCGGCTTTTGCCTTCCGTCACCAGCCATTTTTCACGCCAGAAATCGGTGCTGAACAGCGGTTGCACCTGCTCCGCCAGCGTGGAAGGCAGCTCACCTTCCGGCCAGACTTCAGTCGGGAAACGTTCCAGCTCAAGTTCTGGCTTACTGATGTCGATATTGTATTCCGGGCGCTGATGCAAACCGCCGACCACGCGGCCGGCAATTTTCATCGTCATCTCGTAGCGACCGCTCGCACCGCGGATGCGCAGCCCCATATCGTGGCGGCGCAGCCAGTTGTCCGGCGTTTCGTAATAGATATTAAGCAGTTGTACCGGTGCATGGTGTTCGCCGGAAAGCGTATGCAGATGCTGGCGGAGTGCGTCAACGCTGTCTTTTTCGACGATAAATTTTAATTCGATTTCCTGAGCCATAGCCTTGTACTTTTGCGGGCGTCACAGACGCGTCAATGAGGGCGAACTTCCTCGCCATTTGTTTGTCAGTACATAGTATTTTGCGCCAAATTGCCATGCAATGAGCAATTTGACGGGCGTAAATGTGTAGAGTCGTGACACAGATGATTCTGATTGCTGATGAATGCTTTGCGTAGAGACACTGTTGCCACTACTATCGTTCCACTATTTATGAAAATAACGACTAATGATGCTTAAATTACGCCTGATTGGACTTACTTTACTCGCTTTTAGCGCCGCAACCGCAGTGCACGCTGAAGAGAAGCGTTACGTTTCTGACGAACTGAACACCTGGGTACGCAGTGGCCCTGGAGATAATTATCGCCTCGTGGGCACGGTAAATGCCGGCGAGGAAGTCACGCTGTTACAAACCAACGCGGACACCAACTACGGCCAGGTACGCGACAGTACCGGTCGCACCTCCTGGATCCCGCTGAAAGAGCTGAGCACCGTGCCAAGCCTGCGCACCCGCGTCCCGGATCTGGAAAACCAGGTGAAAACCCTGACCGATAAGCTGAACAACATCGACGGAACCTGGAACCAGCGCACCGCTGAAATGCAGCAGAAAGTGGCGCAAAGCGACGGCGTGATTAACGGTCTGAAAGAAGAGAACCAGAAACTGAAAAATGAGCTGATTGTCGCGCAGAAGAAAGTGAATGCCGCCAATCTGCAGCTCGATGACAAACAGCGCACCATCATCATGCAGTGGTTCATGTATGGCGGCGGCGTGCTGGGCGTTGGTCTGGTGCTGGGCCTGGTACTGCCGCATCTGATCCCAAGCCGTAAGCGTAAAGACCGCTGGATGAACTAATTCGTCTTCTCTGCCAGACTTACGTATCATTCTGGAAAAGAGAAAACGGGAGTGTAAGGCGTGAAGAGTTATCTGGTCGGTGGTGCGGTACGTGATGCGTTGTTAGGTCTGCCGGTCAAAGATAAAGACTGGGTGGTGGTTGGCGCCACCCCTGAAGAGATGCTCGACGCGGGCTACCAGCAGGTAGGCCGCGATTTCCCCGTGTTTTTGCACCCGCAAAGCCGCGAAGAGTATGCCCTGGCGCGTACCGAGCGGAAATCGGGCTCGGGCTATACCGGCTTCACCTGCTATGCCGCGCCGGACGTCACGCTGGAGCAAGATCTCCTGCGCCGCGATCTCACCATCAACGCGCTGGCGCAGGACGAAAACGGCCAGATCGTTGACGCTTATGGCGGCCAGGACGATCTGCGCAACCGTCTTTTACGTCACGTCTCCCCCGCGTTTTCTGAAGATCCACTCCGCGTCCTGCGCGTGGCGCGCTTTGCCGCGCGTTACGCCCATCTCAGCTTCCGTATTGCCGATGAGACAATGGCGCTGATGACCGCCATGACCGAGGCGGGCGAGCTTGCACACCTGACGCCAGAGCGCGTCTGGAAAGAGACGGAAAATGCCCTCACCACGCGCAACCCGCAGGTCTTTTTCCAGGTCCTGCGCGACTGCGGCGCGCTGAAGGTGCTGTTCCCGGAAATAGACGCGCTGTTTGGCGTTCCCGCCCCGGCGAAATGGCATCCGGAAATTGATACCGGCGTGCATACGCTGATGACGCTCAGCATGGCGGCCATGCTCAGCCCGGACGTGGACGTACGCTTTTCCACCCTGTGCCACGATCTCGGCAAAGGCTTAACGCCAAAAGAATTCTGGCCTCGCCACCACGGGCACGGCCCGGCAGGGGTGAAGCTGGTCGAGGGGCTGTGCCAGCGTCTGCGCGTACCGAACGAGATCCGCGATCTGGCGAAACTGGTCGCCGAGTTCCACGACCTGATCCACACCTTCCCGATCCTGAAGCCGGCCACCATCGTCAAGCTTTTCGATAACATCGACGCCTGGCGCAAACCCCAGCGCGTGGAGCAAATCGCGCTCACCAGCGAAGCGGACGTGCGCGGTCGTACCGGGTTTGAAGCGTGCGATTACCCGCAGGGTCGTTTGCTGCGTAAAGCCTGGGAAGTGGCAAAAGCGGTGCCGACGAAAGACGTTGTCGACGCGGGATTCAAAGGACCGGAGATTCGGGAAGAGCTGACAAAACGGCGAATTCAGGCGGTATCGGACTGGAAGGAAAAGCATTGCCCTCAGCCGAAAGACTGAGGGCTATCGGTCAGAAGAAGACCACGTACACCGCAGCCGCCACGATAAAGCGGTAGATCGCGAATGGGATAAACGAGATACGCTTGATCAACTGCAGGAAGGTTTTGATGGCAATCAGCGCCACGATAAACGCGGTGATGAATCCCACGGCGAACATCGGAATGTCGCCAGCCGTCAGGAAGTGATAGCTCTTATAAACGTCGAGTACGGTGGCACCCATCATCATCGGTACCGCCAGCAGGAACGAAAACTCCGACGCGGCATAACGGCTCACGCCCATCAGCATCCCGCCAGAAATCGTTGCGCCTGAACGCGAAAAGCCCGGCCACAGCGCCAGACACTGGAAGCAGCCAATGATAAACGCCTGACGATACGTCATGTCGTCCAGGCCTTCCGCGCGCGGCGTTTTTGGCTTCAGCACTTCTGCGGCGATCAGCAGGAAGCCCCCCACCACCAGCGCGTACATCACGTTAATCGGGTTAAACAGAGACTTGATGGCGTCATGGAAAACCAGGCCCAGCACCACCGCTGGGACCATCCCGAGCAGGATATGGATGAGCGTCAGACGGCCGGTGCCTTCACCTTCGCGCTGAGGAAGACGACCAAAATGGATGCCGATCAGACCAAACAGACGACGCCAGAACATCACCACCACCGCCAGAATCGAACCCAGCTGAATGACTACTTCGAACGTCTTTGCGGTATCGCCTTCAAAGCCCAGCAGATGGCCAACGATAATCATATGGCCCGTACTGGAAACGGGTAAAAATTCCGTCAATCCTTCGACCACACCCAGTATTGCCGCCACCAGCAGCGAGTGCATATCGCTCATCTATAAACCCCTAAAAAGATATAAAAAAACGGTCGCCCCAACGGCTACCGTGAAAGATACAGCTTTAAGACCGGTATAACCTAAAATGGTTTAGCTATTATGACGTTAAATCTGTCCTTTCAGATTTGTGCCACGCTCGATGATGACGCCGACATTAGCGGCTCGCGCCACCGCGCCCGGCTTGCTCAGCTTGATGCGCACCCACGGCGAATTGAATTTGGTGAGCAGCAGTTCAGCCACTTCCTCCGCCACCCGCTCGACCAGCGCAAAGCGTTGCCCTTCAACGTGGGCGATGACCGTTTCACTGATGTCGGCATAGCTCAGACAATCGTTCACGTCATCGCTTTTTGCCGATTTGCGGTTATTCCAGCCCATTTCGATATCGAACACCAGCTTCTGCTCGATGGTCTGTTCCCAGTCGTAAACACCAATAGTGGTGATTACCGAAAGTTGCTCTATAAATACAATATCCATCACGACCTGCCTGCTTTTTGGCTAAACCGGATACCACTTCCGGCGAATTATGCGTATTATCCACAGATGCTGAGAATACAGATACATTTTCAAAACGGAACAGCGTTATGAGTGCAATCGCGCCTGGAATGATCCTCCTCGCCTACCTTTGCGGCTCAATCTCCAGCGCCATTCTGGTCTGCCGCATCGCCGGGTTACCTGACCCGCGTGAAAGTGGTTCCGGGAACCCGGGAGCGACCAACGTACTACGAATTGGCGGCAAGGGAGCAGCCGTAGCGGTTTTGATTTTTGATGTTCTGAAAGGGATGCTACCCGTCTGGGGCGCGTATGCGCTGGGCGTTACGCCGTTCTGGCTGGGGCTCATTGCCATTGCCGCCTGCGTTGGTCATATCTGGCCCGTATTCTTCGGCTTTAAAGGCGGCAAAGGCGTGGCTACGGCTTTTGGCGCCATTGCGCCTATCGGCTGGGATTTAACCGGCGTCATGGCCGGCACCTGGCTGCTGACCATTCTTCTGAGCGGCTATTCGTCCCTGGGCGCCATTGTCAGCGCGCTGATTGCCCCGTTCTACGTCTGGTGGTTCAAACCCCAGTTTACCTTCCCGGTGTCGATGCTCTCCTGCCTTATCCTGCTGCGCCATCACGATAATATTCAGCGCCTGTGGCGTCGTCAGGAGACCAAAATCTGGACGAAGCTCAAGAGAAAGAAAAAAGACGCTCCGAAGGGTTAGTTATGCCTTATAGCCAAATGTGATTTTGGCCACCTTCTGCCTGTGGTAACTGTTAGAGACACAACACAACCACATCAGAAGAAAATGGCAGACATTACAGACACCACTCCCCTTTCAACACCACAACATTCAGCGAACGGCGACATCCAGTGGGTGCGCAGCGCCGCTGACGTCTCGCGGCTGGTCAATGACGGTTCTCAGGGACGGGCGAATGCGCGCATCGTCATCGGTATCGCGCTGGGCGGAATTTTTCTCGATGCCTACGACCTCGGCGCGCTGGCCTTCGGCATAAAAGACATCACCCGAGAATTTAACCTTACGCCGGCAGGCACCGGCATGGTGGCCTCGGCCATTACCTTCGGGGCCATTGTCGGGGCGCTGCTCGGCGGATACCTCACGGACAAGATTGGCCGCTACCGGGTCTTTATGGCCGACATGCTCTTCTTCGTGGTGGCCGCCATCGCCTGTGCGCTGGCACCTAACGAATACGTGCTGGCGGGCGCCCGCTTTGTGATGGGGCTCGGCGTGGGGATCGACCTTCCCGTGGCGATGGCGTTTTTAAGCGAGTTTGCCAAACTCAAAGGCCCGGGGAATAAGGCCTCCAGCGTCGCGATGTGGTGCCCCACCTGGTATGCCGCCATCAGCATCTCGTACCTGCTGGTGCTCTTCTTCTACGCCGTGCTGCCGGGAAGCCACAGCGACTGGCTGTGGCGTTTGATTCTGGGCTTTGGCGCGGTACCGGCGCTGGTGATTATCGCCATCCGCAGCCGCTACATGAGCGAATCGCCGGTCTGGGCGGCGAATCAGGGCAACCTGAAAGAGGCAGCCTCGATCCTGCGCCAGTCCTATAACATCAATGCCCACGTGCCGCAGGACGCGCTCAGCCAGCCCGCCCCAGTCGTCAATAAAGCGAAATGGTCCAACTACCTGAATTTGTTTCGCGGCATCTATTTACGCCGTACGACGCTCGCCACGCTGCTGTCTGTCGTTTCGTCGTTTGCCTATAACGCCGTGGCGTTTGGCCTGCCGGTGATCATCTCCAGCTTCTTTGTCCAGTCGATGCTCACCACCATTCTGATTTCTCTGGTGCTTAACCTGCTGTTTGCCTTTGTCGGCGGGCTGCTGGCGGTACGCTACGTGCCGCGCTTCGGTGCCTGGCGGATGTCGCTTGCGGGCTACGCCTGCCAGCTGGTCGCGCTACTCGGGCTGGCGCTGGTAGGGCGGCCAGAAGGCGCAGCGGAAGGTGTGGTTGCCGTCGGCATGCTGGCACTGTTCCTGTTCGGTCAGGGATTTGGTCCGGGTGCACATACCATGACGTTTGCCTCGCTGAGCTACCCGACCTCACTGCGCGGCGTCGGCGTGGGTCTCAACCAGACGCTAATGCGCAGCAGTTCCACGCTGTCGCTGTTCCTGTTCCCGCTGCTGGTCGCCTCCCTCGACACCGCCGTGTTCTGGGTGATTGCCCTGGCGCCGTTTATCGGCCTGGCCTCCCTGCTGGCGATCCGCTGGGAGCCGTCCGGGTATGACGTGGATGCGGAGGATTACCGCTAGGCTTTCCTGCCGGATGGCGCCGCGCTTACCCGGCCTACACTGCGCATTATCTTGTAGGCCCGTGCAAGCGTAGCGCCGCTGGGCGAAAATCACATGAGCCGTTTTTATCCATAAGCGACTCATATGACAGCCTTCAATTCTGCCAGGGCATACTGAAACGACCCCGATGATGAGCAGATGGATGCAGCATGTTAGCAGCTCAGGTCACTGATAATACGTATAAAGGCTGGCAGGCGTCGCTTGCCCTGCAGTTTTGTCACACCCCTGAGAAAACCCTCCTGCACTCCGCTCATCACCTCGGGCCGCTTACCGTTCAGCGGCCGTTTTATCCTGAAGGCGAAACCTGCCACCTCTATCTGCTGCACCCACCCGGTGGCGTTGTGGGCGGCGATACGCTGGATATTTCTGTCCGGCTGGATGCCAACAGCCATGTGCTTATCACCATGCCCGGCGCCAGTAAGTTCTATCGCAGCAGCGGCCCGCAGGCCTGCCTCAATCAGCACTTTTATCTCGATGATGGATCCACGCTCGAGTGGCTGCCGCAGGACACCATTGTCTTTCCCGGCGCGAATGCCGCGCTGCGCTCCGTCTTTCACCTTAAGTCCACCAGCACGCTGCTGGCGTGGGAGCTGTACTGCCTGGGACGCCCGGTGATTAATGAAACCTTCAGCCACGGCACGCTGGAGAGCCGCCTTGAGGTCTGGGTCGACGACGCGCCGCGCCTGATTGAGCGTCAGCATCTCAGCAACGGCGATCTCACGCCCGTTGCCGGGCATCCGTGGCTCGGCACGCTGCTGTTCTACCCGGCCGGTGAAACGCACCTCGACACGGTGCGCGAGCGGCTCGCCCCGCTGGGTACTTTTGCCGGCGCAACGCTCACTGACGATTTGCTGTCGGTGCGTTTTCTCTCCCACGATAACCTGATTTGCCAGCGGGTGATGCGCGACGTCTGGCAGTCGCTTCGCCCGCTTCTCACCACCAAAACCGCCTGTTCGCCGCGTATCTGGCAGACATAAGAGAAACGTTATGGAACTGACCCCCAGAGAAAAAGACAAGCTGTTGCTGTTCACCGCCGCGCTGGTTGCCGAACGCCGCCTTGCGCGCGGGGTAAAGCTCAATTATCCGGAATCGGTCGCGCTGATCAGTGCCTTCATTATGGAAGGCGCCCGCGATGGCGAAACCGTCGCCTCGCTGATGGAAGCGGGCCGCCACGTTCTGACGCGCGACCAGGTAATGGAGGGCGTGCCGGAGATGATCCCGGATATTCAGGTCGAAGCGACCTTCCCGGACGGATCCAAGCTCGTCACCGTCCATAACCCGATCGTCTAAGGAGCGCGTGATGATCCCAGGCGAATACCAGATCCAGCCCGGCAATATTGCCCTCAACGTCGGGCGTGAAACCCGGCGCGTCATCGTCGAAAACCACGGTGACCGGCCGATCCAGGTCGGATCGCACTACCACTTTTATGAGGTCAACCCGGCGCTGAAGTTTGACCGGGAAGCCACCAAAGGCTACCGGCTGCATATTCCGGCGGGTACCGCCGTGCGTTTTGAACCCGGCCAGAAGCGCGAAGTGACGCTGGTTGAGGTTACGGGCGCACAGCGCATAGTCGGTTTTCGCGGCGAGGTGATGGGAGAGGTGAAACATGGCTGAAATTTCGCGCCGGGCTTACGCCGATATGTTCGGCCCTACCACCGGCGATAAGGTGCGGCTGGCCGACAGCGAGCTTTGGATAGAAGTGGAAGACGATCTCACAACCTACGGCGAAGAGGTCAAGTTCGGCGGCGGGAAGGTGATCCGCGACGGCATGGGTCAGGGACAGATGACCGCAGACGACTGCGTGGATCTGGTGCTGACCAACGCGCTGATCGTCGATCACTGGGGGATCGTGAAGGCCGATATCGGCGTCAAGAACGGGCGGATCTTTGCCGTCGGCAAAGCCGGCAATCCGGACATTCAGCCTGGCGTGACGATCCCGATTGGAGCGGCAACGGAAGTGATTGCCGCCGAGGGGAAGATCGTCACCGCTGGCGGGATCGACACCCACATCCACTGGATCTGCCCACAGCAGGCGGAAGAGGCGCTGGTTTCCGGCGTCACCACCATGATCGGTGGCGGCACCGGACCGGCGGCGGGCACCAACGCCACCACCTGCACGCCAGGACCGTGGTATATCGCCCGCATGCTGCAGGCTGCCGATACGCTGCCGGTGAATATCGGCCTGCTCGGCAAAGGTAACGGCTCCAACCCGAACGCCCTGCGCGAGCAGATTGCCGCCGGCGCCATCGGGCTGAAAATTCACGAAGACTGGGGCGCGACGCCTGCGGCCATCAACTGCTCGCTGGAGGTCGCTGACGAGATGGATATTCAGGTGGCGTTGCACAGCGACACGCTGAACGAGTCCGGATTTGTGGAAGACACGCTGGCCGCCATTGGCGGGCGCACTATTCACACCTTCCACACCGAGGGGGCAGGCGGCGGCCATGCGCCGGATATCATTACCGCCTGCGCGCACCCGAATATTCTGCCCTCCTCCACCAACCCGACGCTGCCCTACACGGTCAATACCATCGACGAGCATCTCGACATGCTGATGGTCTGCCATCACCTCGATCCGGATATCGCCGAGGACGTGGCGTTTGCCGAGTCGCGCATTCGCCGTGAGACCATCGCCGCTGAAGACGTGCTGCACGACATCGGCGCGTTTTCGCTCACCTCGTCAGACTCTCAGGCCATGGGCCGCGTCGGGGAAGTGATTATCCGCACCTGGCAGGTGGCGCACCGCATGAAGGTCCAGCGCGGCGCCCTGCCGGAAGAGACCGGCGAAAACGACAACTTCCGCGTAAAGCGCTACGTCGCCAAATACACCATTAACCCGGCGCTCACCCACGGCATCGCCCATGAAGTGGGCTCCATCGAGGCGGGCAAACTGGCGGATCTCGTGGTTTGGTCCCCGGCGTTCTTCGGCGTGAAGCCCGCCACCATCGTCAAGGGCGGGATGATCGCCTGCGCGCCGATGGGCGATATCAACGCCTCGATCCCCACGCCGCAGCCGGTGCATTACCGCCCGATGTTTGGATCGCTGGGCGCCGCGCGCCACGCCACCCGGCTGACGTTTGTCTCGCAGGCCGCCAGTGCCAACGGCATCCCGCAACGACTCAACCTGCAAAGCGCCACCGCGGTGGTGAAAGGCTGCCGGACGGTGAAAAAGGCGGACATGATCCACAACGGCCTGCAGCCGAATATCACCGTCGATTCGCAAACCTACGAGGTGCGCGTCGACGGCGAACTGATTACCAGCGAACCGGCTGACGTTCTGCCGATGGCGCAACGCTATTTCCTGTTTTGAGGAGTAATAATGATCTATTTAACCCAACGCCTGGACCATGCGCACCCGATTACCGCCAGCGTCACGCTGCCGATTGACGTGCGGGTAAAAAGCCGCGCCCGCGTGGCGCTGAACGACGGTCGCGAAGCCGGGCTGATGCTGCCGCGCGGCCTGCTGCTGCGCGGGGGCGACCTGCTGACCACCGACGACGGCAGCGAGGTGATCGAGGTGATCGCCGCGCCGGAGTCCGTCTCCGTGGTGCGCTGCGCCGATCCGTTCCTGCTCGCCCGCGCCTGCTACCACCTGGGCAACCGCCACGTGCCGCTGCAGATCATGCCCGGCGAGCTGCGCTATCACCACGATCACGTGCTCGACGACATGCTGCGCCAGTTTGGTCTGGAGGTGGCCTTTGCCAGCCTGCCGTTTGAACCGGAAGCGGGTGCTTATACCAGCGATGCCCACAGCCACTCTCACGCCCATTCACATTAAGGATTCATCATGCGTAAGTATTTACCTCTGCTGCTTCTGGCCTTTTCCGTTCCGGCGCTCGCCCACCCCGGCCACGGCACCGACAGCTTTCAGGCCGGTTTTCTCCATCCGCTGACCGGGCTCGATCACCTGCTGATGCTGACCGGCGCGGGCGTGCTCTCTGCGCTGAGCGGACGCAAGCTCCTGCTGCCATTTGCCACTCTCGGGATGATGCTTGTCGGTGCCATTGCGGGCAGCCTGCTCGGCGGCTTCAGCGGCATGGAGATGCTGATCATCGCCTCACTGGCGGTATCCGGCGTGATGATGTTTAAAACCGAAAACCGCCTGCTGCTGGCGGTACCGGCTCTGGCGATGTTTCACGGCTGGGCGCACGGCGTGGAGATGTCCGGCCACAGCTTCTGGCTCTTCACCAGCGGGTTTATGTTCGCCAGCGCCACCGTGCTGTGCGCCAGTTTCGCCGCAGGCTTGCTGCTGCGCCGTCACGACGGCCTGCGTAAAACCTTCGGCGGCGGGCTGATCGTCTCCGCCCTGCTGGCGCTGATGAGCTAATGGATGATTCCCGCCAGCGGCTGCGCCTGATGCAGCTCTCCAGCAGCAGCCTGCCGGTCGGGTCGTTTACCTGGTCGCAGGGACTGGAGTGGGCCGTTGAAGCAGGCTGGGTTACCGACGCGGGGGCCTTTAAGCACTGGCAAATCCAGCAGATGGAGCAGAGCTTTTTCTGCGTCGATCTGCCGCTGTTTCACCGTCTCTGCCAGGCCTGCGAGCAGGACGATCTGTCGGCGGCCACGCGCTGGACGTCCTGGCTGCTCGCCTGCCGGGAAACGCGCGAGCTGCGCGAAGAAGAGCGCAACCGTGGGGCGGCCTTTACGCGCCTCATCAAAAGCTGGGAGCCTGACTGTCCGCCCGCGTGGCTGGCGCTGTGTCTGCAAAGCCAGCTCTGCGGCATGGCGTGGCTCGGCGCGCGCTGGGGCATTAGCGTGCGCGAGCTGGCCCTGAGCCTCGGCTACAGCTGGATGGAGAGCGCGGTGATGGCGGGCGTCAAGCTGGTGCCGTTTGGGCAGCAGGCGGCGCAGCAATTGATTATCGAACTGAGCGACCATTTTGCTGCCCGGTTTGAACAGGCGTTTTTATGCAGTGACGACGAGATAGGCGCGGCGACGCCGCTGTCCGCCATCGCCTCTGCGCGGCACGAAACACAATATTCACGACTATTCCGTTCCTGAGGAAGCAACATGGCTGATTACAAACATCCCCTGCGCGTGGGCGTGGGTGGCCCGGTGGGGTCGGGTAAAACCGCGCTGCTGGAAGCGCTCTGCAAAGCAATGCGCGACACGTATCACCTGGCGGTGGTGACGAATGATATCTACACCAAAGAGGATCAGCGCATTCTTACCGAAGCGGGCGCACTGGAGCCGGAGCGCATCGTCGGCGTGGAGACCGGCGGCTGCCCGCATACCGCCATCCGCGAAGATGCTTCGATGAACCTGGCGGCGGTAGAAGCGCTCAGCGAGAAGTTCGGCAACCTGGATCTGATCTTCGTTGAAAGCGGCGGCGATAACCTGAGCGCAACCTTCAGCCCGGAGCTGGCGGATCTCACCATCTACGTGATCGACGTAGCCGAAGGGGAAAAAATCCCGCGCAAGGGCGGGCCGGGGATCACCAAATCCGATTTTCTGGTGATCAACAAAACCGATCTCGCGCCGTACGTGGGTGCTTCGCTGGAGGTGATGGAGCGCGACACCAACCGCATGCGCGGCGAGCGTCCGTGGACGTTTACCAACCTGAAAGCGGGCGACGGCCTGACGACGATTATTGCGTTTCTGGAAGAGAAAGGGATGCTGCGGGTGTAGTCCTATGATCCCCTCTCCCTGTGGGAGAGGGTTAGGGTGAGGGTTACGCCTCCGGCAGTTCCGCCAGCGGCCAGCGCGGACGCACGGACACGCTCAGGTCGGACGTTGCACCGGCGTTCAGACGCACCATCCCGGCGTAGGCGATCATTGCCCCGTTATCGGTACAGAACTCCGGACGTGCATAGAACACTTCCCCGCGACGTTTTTGCATCATCTCAGCAAGCTTCGCGCGCAGCGTGCGGTTGGCGCTGACGCCACCGGCCATCACCAGGCGCTTAAAGCCTGTCTGATCCAGCGCGCGCTTGCACTTGATCATCAGCGTATCGACTACCGCATCTTCAAACGCACGGGCGATGTCGGCACGCGTCTGCTCGTCGTTATCATTATTGCGGATAGTATTGGCCGCGAAAGTTTTGAGGCCAGAGAAGCTGAAATCCAGCCCCGGACGGTCGGTCATCGGACGCGGGAAGACAAAGCGCCCTTCCGTTCCCTGGGACGCCATTTTGGACAGCATCGGGCCGCCCGGGTAATCCAGCCCCAGCAGCTTGGCGGTTTTGTCGAACGCTTCACCGGCGGCGTCGTCGATCGACTCGCCCAGCAGCTCATACTTGCCAATGCCGGTCACGCTGATCAGCTGCGTATGCCCACCCGAAACCAGCAGCGCCACAAACGGAAACTCAGGCGGATTATCTTCCAGCATCGGCGCCAGAAGGTGCCCTTCCATATGGTGAACCGGAATGGCCGGAACATCCCACGCGAAGGCCAGCGAACGGCCAACCGTCGCGCCAACCAGCAGCGCGCCGACCAGGCCCGGGCCCGCGGTATAGGCCACGGCGTCGATATCGTTTGAACTCAACCCGGCCTCTTTCAGCGCCGCCTGAATCAGGGGAACCGTTTTACGCACGTGGTCACGAGAGGCCAGTTCAGGCACGACGCCGCCGTAGTCAGCGTGCAATTTCACCTGACTATACAGCTGGTTGGCCAGAAGGCCTTTTTCGTCGTCGTAAATAGCGATGCCGGTTTCATCGCAGGATGTTTCAATACCCAGTACACGCATGACTTGTTTTACCTCGTTTCAATACCGCGCAGTGTAGAGCCTGGGCGGGTTGATGTAAAACTTTGTTCGCCCCAGGAAGAAGGCTCGTGTATACTCCTCACCCTTATTAAAGTCCCTTTCAAAATCGCATCGGTGCTTTACAAAGCAGCAGCATTTGCAGTAAAATTCCGCACCATTTTGAAATAAGCTGGCGTTGATGCCAGCGGCAAACCGAATTTATTAAAGGTGAGAGTTACATGCCGGTAATTAAAGTACGTGAAAACGAGCCGTTCGACGTAGCACTGCGTCGCTTCAAACGTTCATGCGAGAAAGCAGGTGTTCTGGCTGAAGTTCGTCGTCGTGAGTTTTATGAAAAACCAACGACCGAACGTAAGCGCGCTAAAGCTTCCGCTGTGAAACGTCACGCGAAGAAACTGGCTCGCGAAAACGCACGCCGTACTCGTCTGTACTAATTGGTTGAGGGCCAAAGCCCTCAATTGACAGACAGAGTAATAGTCGTAAGGCCGTGCTTCCGGAAGGAATGCGCGGCTTGTTTTCGTTTATAAGTCGCTTAAAATTTTGGGGCATATGGCCGGAAGAATCCCACGCGTTTTCATCAATGACCTGCTCGCCAGAACCGACATCGTCGATCTCATCGACGCGCGGGTAAAGCTGAAAAAGCAGGGCAAGAACTACCATGCGTGCTGTCCGTTCCATAACGAAAAAACCCCCTCCTTCACCGTAAACGGTGAAAAGCAGTTCTACCATTGCTTCGGCTGTGGCGCACACGGTAATGCCGTCGATTTTTTGATGAACTACGACAAGCTCGAGTTCGTTGAAACCGTCGAAGAGCTGGCGGCGATGCATAACCTTGAAGTGCCGTATGAAGCAGGCAGTGGGCCAAGTCAGATCGAGCGCCATCAACGGCAAACGCTGTATCAACTGATGGATGGCCTGAATTCGTTTTACCAACAGTCTCTTAAGCACTCTGCGGCTGAGCCTGCGCGTCAGTATCTGAACAAGCGCGGACTGAGCGACGATGTCATTGCGCGTTTCGCTATTGGTTACGCCCCGCCCGGCTGGGACAACGTGTTAAAGCGTTTTGGCGGTAATAGCGAAGATCGTAAGTCTCTCATCGATGCAGGCATGCTGGTCACCAACGACCAGGGACGAAGCTACGACCGCTTCCGCGAACGGGTGATGTTCCCCATCCGCGACAAGCGTGGCCGGGTAATTGGTTTTGGTGGTCGCGTGCTGGGTGATGCCCTGCCGAAGTACCTCAACTCCCCGGAAACCGATATTTTCCATAAGGGCCGCCAGCTCTACGGCCTTTATGAGGCGCAACAGAATAACGCGGAACCTCCGCGTCTTCTGGTCGTCGAAGGGTATATGGACGTCGTGGCGCTGGCGCAGTACGACATTAACTACGCGGTGGCGTCGTTAGGAACGTCCACGACGGCGGATCACATCCAGCTGCTGTTCCGCGTGACCAACAACGTGATTTGTTGTTACGACGGAGACCGCGCCGGACGCGACGCCGCCTGGCGCGCGCTGGAAACCGCGCTCCCCTACATGACCGACGGCCGTCAGCTGCGCTTTATGTTTCTGCCCGACGGCGAAGACCCGGATACGCTGGTGCGTAAAGAGGGCAAAGCGGCATTTGAAGCGCGGATGGAGCAGGCTCAGCCGCTCTCCACGTTTTTGTTTAACAGCCTGATGCCGCAGGTCGATTTGAGTACCCCTGACGGGCGCGCGCAGCTCAGTACGCTGGCGCTGCCGTTAATCAGCCAGGTGCCAGGCGAAACGCTGCGCATCTATCTGCGTCAGGAGTTAGGCAACAAGCTCGGCATTCTGGATGACAGCCAGCTTGAACGTTTAATGCCTAAACACGCTGAAAACGGTGCGGTTCGCGCCGCGCCTCAGCTAAAACGCACAACCATGCGTATACTGATAGGGTTGCTGGTACAAAATCCCGAGCTTGCGCCACAGGTGCCGTCGCTGGCGGGTTTGAACCACGAAAAATTGCCCGGACTTGGCTTATTTTCAGAACTGGTCAACACTTGTTTGTCTCAGCCAGGTCTGACCACCGGACAACTTTTAGAGCATTATCGCGGCACAAAAGAGGCCGCTACCCTTGAAAAATTGTCGATGTGGGACGATATAGCAGATAAGGACATTGCAGAAAAAACGTTCACCGACTCACTCAACCATATGTTTGATTCGATGCTTGAGCTGCGCCAGGAAGAGTTGATTGCTCGCGAGCGCACACACGGTTTGAGCAGCGAAGAACGCCGGGAGCTCTGGATGATTAACCAGGAACTGGCGAAGAAATAGGTGAAAGACAATATCATTCGCGTTGTATCAAGGCAGCAAGTGAACGAACTCCTGGGAGTGTACATAAGTACATGACCAGGATGAGAGAACGCAGCTAACGCAGAGACAACGTGAAGGATGAAGTATTTAACGGCTTAAGTGCCGAATATCGATCGGGAAGCCCCCGGCAGCCGCACTGAGAGGCAGCGGCAAAAATATAAGTACGCCCTCGCTTTAAAGGTTGGCAGCCCCATCGCCGACACCAATCAAACGAATTAAGTGTGGATACCGTCTTATGGAGCAAAACCCGCAGTCACAGCTGAAACTTCTTGTCCAACGTGGTAAGGAGCAAGGCTATCTGACCTATGCCGAGGTCAATGACCATCTGCCGGAAGATATCGTCGATTCAGATCAAATCGAAGACATCATCCAAATGATCAATGACATGGGCATTCAGGTGATGGAAGAAGCACCGGATGCCGATGATCTGTTGCTGGCTGAAACCTCCAACAACACTGACGAAGATGCGGAAGAAGCTGCTGCACAGGTACTGTCCAGCGTGGAATCTGAAATCGGGCGTACCACTGACCCGGTCCGCATGTACATGCGCGAAATGGGTACCGTTGAACTGTTGACCCGCGAAGGCGAAATTGACATCGCAAAACGCATCGAAGACGGGATCAACCAGGTTCAGTGCTCTGTTGCCGAGTACCCGGAAGCGATCACCTATCTGCTGGAGCAGTACGATCGCGTTGAAGCGGAAGAAGCGCGCCTGTCTGACCTGATCACCGGTTTTGTCGACCCGAACGCTGAAGAAGATATGGCGCCTACCGCCACTCACGTCGGTTCTGAACTGTCTCAGGAAGAGATGGATGATGACGAAGACGAAGATGAGGAAGAGAGCGACGACGACACCGCGGATGATGACAACAGCATCGACCCGGAACTGGCGCGTGAGAAGTTTGCCGAGCTGCGTACCCAGTACGAAGTGACGCGTGACACCATCAAAGCGAAAGGCCGCAGCCATGCCGCCGCTCAGGAAGAGATCCTGAAACTGTCTGAAGTGTTCAAACAGTTCCGCCTGGTGCCAAAACAGTTCGACTACCTGGTGAACAGCATGCGCGTGATGATGGATCGCGTACGTACCCAGGAACGCATCATCATGAAGCTGTGCGTTGAGCAGTGCAAAATGCCGAAGAAGAACTTCATCACCCTCTTCACCGGCAACGAAACCAGCGAAACCTGGTTCAACGCGGCTATCGCGATGAACAAGCCGTGGTCTGAAAAACTGCACGACGTGAAGGACGATGTGCATCGCGGCCTGCAGAAGCTGCATCAGATTGAAGAAGAGACCGGCCTGACCATCGAGCAGGTTAAAGACATCAACCGTCGTATGTCCATCGGTGAAGCGAAAGCCCGCCGTGCGAAGAAAGAGATGGTTGAAGCGAACTTGCGTCTGGTTATCTCTATCGCCAAAAAATACACCAACCGTGGTCTGCAGTTCCTGGATCTGATTCAGGAAGGCAACATCGGTCTGATGAAAGCGGTAGACAAGTTTGAATACCGTCGTGGCTACAAGTTCTCCACCTACGCAACCTGGTGGATCCGTCAGGCTATCACCCGCTCTATCGCGGATCAGGCGCGCACCATCCGTATTCCGGTGCATATGATTGAGACCATCAACAAGCTCAACCGTATTTCCCGCCAGATGCTGCAGGAGATGGGCCGCGAGCCGACGCCAGAAGAGCTGGCCGAGCGCATGCTGATGCCGGAAGACAAGATCCGTAAAGTGCTGAAGATCGCCAAAGAGCCTATCTCCATGGAAACACCAATCGGTGATGATGAAGATTCGCATCTGGGTGATTTCATCGAGGATACCACCCTCGAGCTGCCGCTGGACTCTGCAACCACCGAGAGCCTGCGTGCTGCAACGCACGACGTGCTGGCTGGCCTGACCGCCCGTGAAGCGAAAGTACTGCGTATGCGTTTCGGTATCGATATGAACACCGACCACACGCTGGAAGAAGTGGGTAAACAGTTCGATGTAACCCGCGAACGTATCCGTCAGATCGAAGCGAAGGCGCTGCGTAAGCTGCGTCATCCAAGCCGCTCTGAAGTGCTGCGTAGCTTCCTGGACGATTAATCCAGGTAAACAGCAAAAAGCTCCCGATTGGGAGCTTTTTTTTGCCTATCCCCTCTCCCTGTGGGCTCAGGGCTCCCCACAAAATAATGCCGGCACAGACGTCTCCCTCTCCCTTGAGGGAGAGGGCTAGGGTGAGGGCATCAGGCCTAAAGCCCCCGCACCATCAGCGCCTCATCAAGTTCCCGATACGCCTCCACCAGCTTATCCAGCGTCGCCCTGTTGAGCCCGCTCGGATTCGGCAGCACCCACACCTGCGTCACGCCGATGGTGATGGCCTGCTTGCCCCACTGCGACCCGCGCTGGCTGAACGCCTGCTCGTAGGCCTGCTTACCGAGGATCGCCAGCGCGGCCGGCTGATAATCCTCTATCTTTTTGACCAGCTCTCGCCCGCCGCTTCGCAGCTCATGCAGGTTAACCTCGCTCGCCTGCACCGTAGGCCGCTCGACCAGCATGGTGATCCCGCAGCGCGTATCCAGCAGGTGCTGCTCCTCTTCGGGCTTGAGCAGCCTGTCGGTAAACCCGGCCTGATAGATCACCTTCCAGAAGCGATTGCCCGGATGGGCAAAGTGAAAACCGGTGTGCGCCGAGGACTTGCCCGGGTTAATTCCGCAGAACACCACCCTCAGGCCAGGGGCCAGAATATCGTTGATCATCTTTACTCCCGATCGATACATCGTAATTGAAGTATAAAGGATTGATTATGCGTTGTTTATAAAAACAGCAGGCAGGTGTGAATGGCTGGATTGCTGCGGGGAGTTACTTTATAATTCACCGCCACGGCCCCTTAGCTCAGTGGTTAGAGCAGGCGACTCATAATCGCTTGGTCGCTGGTTCAAGTCCAGCAGGGGCCACCAAATTTTAGCTTTAGAATCAAATAAATAAGCCACTCATTGAGTGGCTTTTTTTATTGGTTTTTAAACAGCTGGTAGCGAAGCCGTTCGGGCTTTCCCGGCGTCGCCAGGGGTCGCAATCAGACGCTCCACGGACTCCATCGTCACGAACGTACAGCTGCAGTCTACATTGGTGCACTGGTGATACCGCTCTTTGGTATTTTCACTTAGGTAGCGACTGGTACGCGCATGCGCTGAATGCTTGCACTTAGGACAATGAAACATGTACCCCTCCGTTAAATTCACAATTTGTGAATCAATAATACTCAAAAAGAACGTAATGGCAAATGAATTACTCACTGTCGACAGCAAATTTTTCGTCGGTGACGTTACGCTCAAGGTTCAGCTTCGTGGTATATCCACTCCCGCTGAGGGTATGAACCACCTCGCTGATGATCCACGCCTGCTCGTCAATGACGCGTTTAAAGCCGTTTACCAGCACCGGCGTCTCGGGGAACAGATCGGCCCGTCCCAGCGCCAGCTGGATAGAAAAATTCACGGTACCGCGCTGAAGCGCGCGCCACTTCGCCTCCGCAGCCCTCAGCGCCTGCTCCTCAGAGGCATACACCGTGGTGAGCTCAAATACGTTTTCCACCGATCCCACCAGCATCTCTTGCGGCTTCTGCTCCCTGCCCCCTGCTCCCGCAATCGGCGCGGCGGCATCCGGGTGCTGCAGCCCCTCTGTCGACGGCCCCTCAGGTAAACGATTAATGCTCAATTGAGGATTTTGCTGTTTTGGGTCGCGCGTTTGCAGCCATTTCGCCGTCACGCCGGAGTAATTTTCACGGTCCGCGACGGAAAAAAGGTGCTTATCGCCATCCCCACGTTCAATCACCATCAAGGGAATCGATATGCCGCCAGCTGTAACGGCCTGGCCCGCCTTCATAAAAATAACCTTGCCGGCTTTAATTGAAACAAAGGCACCGTTGCGTTCGGCCAGGCGGGTGAGAAACGCCGCGTCTGTCTCCTGAGACTGATCGATATGCGAAATAGCAATGGATGAAAGATCCGCCGCGACGCTGGCGGTCAGCCGGTTACGCTGAGCAATGGTATTCACGATCGCGCCGATCGTCGTGTCATGCCACGACTGTTCGCGCCGGACGTTTAGCTTTCCGCGAAAATCCGCGCTGCATCCCCGAATGGTCAGCGTGTCCGGCGCGCCCCGAAACTCAATGGTATCGATCGTAAAGTTCCCTTTCGGCTCGAGCGGGGTTCCCTCCCATCCCAGCCATAAGGAGAGCGTTGCCCCCCGGGCAGGCAGGTCTAACAGCCCGTCGGAATCATCCAGTTGAATATCCAGCTGATCGGCCTCCAGCCCGCGCTTGTCGGTCATGGTCAAACTGATAAGACGATGGCTGAAATTTTGCGTGATATCACGATCGTCAAGCTTAAGCATAAAATCAGGGGCCATTTTGCCACCCGCCCGGATATTCATTTCAGCGATCATCCCGCCAGCCCTCCAATGCTATTACGTGCGCTTTCCACCAGCTCTGAGGCCTGCGTTCTCAGGTCGCCAAACATCGTTATCAGCGATTCGTCCACGCGTTTTAGCGACAGGGTAAACTCAATTTTTCGGGCGGCACCATCGCTGTAAAAATCCGTGTGCGTATGCGTGACTTTCTCAATGACAAACATGCCGTGAATGATGCCGGTGCCGTCTATCAACGGCCACGCCCGCCCTTCATTCGCCATCAGCTCGATCGCCTTCAGGGAGAGTCGCCCGCCGGTGATTTCCGGATAAAGCGTCCCTGTGAGCAAATGAGAAGTCTCACCTTCGCCAAGATACTGCCAGGCTTTGGGTTTTCCGATGCGATCGTTGGACACCCAGCGGTAGTCCTTTGAAAATTGCATTGACTGATACGGTAAGGTTCGTCGTTCAAAGACAAACAGACCCAGCACCATTAACATTTTCTCTCTCCTCAACCATAAAAAAAGCTGGATTGCTGCCGTCTCGCTTTATCCTGTTCACTGCTCTCTATTGCCTCCCGGATTTGACGAGTCAGATCCATTCCGGAAGTCGTGCTCCCCTGCAGTGTAATGTTGTATTCGCTTTTACTCTGATCGACGTAAGAACGTCCTCCCGCGGCAGCCGTCGGCTGGTATCCCATGAAGCCGCTATAAACAGGTGGCTCCAGGTCCCAGGCACTTCCGGCGTCAGCAGAGGATGTACCTTCTTTCGGCACAGCCGAGTCGATATTGCCCGACTCTTTTTTTATGACGCCGAGTTTCTCCAGCAGCCAGCTGGCCTTGCCGCTCAGGCTGTTAAAGAGATTAAGCGGCGCCATTAGCGCATCGCCCAGCGCCTGACCGAACGCCACGCCGACATTTTTGCAGCTGTCGAGCGTTTCCTGCGTTGCCTTAATCGGCGCAATCAGATCGGTGAACCACTGCCAGATCCCGCCCAGTTTTTCTGAAATGAAACCAAAGGCCTGTAACAGCGGAGCGAACAGCTCGCCCAGCGGCGCGAAGGCCGCAGAAAGCCCCTCAATCACTCCGCCAAAGAAGGCGCTGATGGGCTCCCAGTATTTAAAAATCAGCAAAGCACCGGCGGCAATCGCCGCGCCGAGAGCAATAACCGGCCAGCTAAGGGCCCCAAGCACCGTCATGATGGCGCCACCCACCACGCTGAATACCGTACCCAGCATCCCTGCGGCGGTTATGACCAGATTCAGGCCAGACAACACCGGCGCGACGACCATCCCTAAGGTGCCCAGTACGCCGGCAAATGCCTGTGCGCCGATAATCACGCTAACCAGGGTTTGCGTCAGCTCAGGGTTAGCGTTTACCCAAAGCGAAAGCGTGCCGACCCACCCCGTCGCGGTCGTGGTCAGGTTGCGCAAAGCGCTATCTGATTTATCAAATACATCAATCTTTAACCCGTTCAGCGCGGCCTGGAACCGGCTGATGTCGCCGTCAAGATTATCGGTCTGAACGGAAGCCGCGAGCGCGGAACTGCCCTTTGCTCCCTGCAGCTGCTGGCGTTTTTCATCAAGCGATCCATCACCCGCAGCGGAAGCCAGCACCCCCGCGGCTTTTATGGCATCCGGAGTCTGAACATGGCGCAGCATCGCGCTGAGCGCGTCCCCGGCGGCCGCACCTTTCATCCCTTTTTCCGCCAGAACGCCAAGCAGCGCGGTGGTCTCTTCAAGCCCCATACCGGAAGCATCCGCAGCCGGTGCGGCGGAGGTGACGGCGGCCTCCATCTCAGCGAGGGTGGTATTTGAAGAGGTAAAACCGCGCGTAAGCACGTCTGCGATGCGCCCCGCATCCGTATTCGCCAGGCGATACGCGGCCTGCGTGCTGGCGATCGTATCGGCCGCCTTAGCCGCGTCGACGTTCCCCGCCAGGCTGAGGTTGACCGCTGGCGCGGTGGCCGCAAGCAGCCCTTCGACGTCATAGCCAGAACGGGCCAGCTCGTTCTGAGCCC
The DNA here is from genome assembly GCF_001022965.1 of Enterobacter genomosp. O. Classification (GTDB taxonomy): domain Bacteria; phylum Pseudomonadota; class Gammaproteobacteria; order Enterobacterales; family Enterobacteriaceae; genus Enterobacter; species Enterobacter cloacae_L. The sequence goes on along the minus strand of NZ_LECZ01000026.1, from coordinate 566,950 downwards.
GAACGACCGTATCCGCAGGTACGCCGGCGCTGACGCTAACCTCCCGCGCCTGCTGGCGAATGGCCTCAAGCCGGGCGTCGCCCTTCTCCAGGCCAAGATTTGCCTGAATAGCCGACATCTGCTTTTCAAAACTGATGCCGGGGGCCATAAACCGGGACGTCTGGTCAAAGCCCGCTTTGGCCATGCCCACGCCCGCATTAGCCAGCTGATGCACCCGCGCGGCAACGCGTTTGCCTGACTCATAGCGATTCTGAACGGTACTCAGCCGCTCCTGCTGCTGGTTGACGCGGGCCAGCGCCTCCCGCTGTCGGTTAAGCTGCTGCGTTTTGTCGCTGATGTGGGTGCGTAAACGACGCTCATCCGACGAGAGCGTGCGCGTGTTTATTCCCGCCTGGGCGAGTTCGGTGCGCTGGCGCTGTACCGAGTAGCGCAGGCTGTTGTACTCAAGCTTAAGGTCGGCTGCCGATTTTCGGGCTGCGGACAGCGCATCTGCCTGGGCCTGGGTGGGGTTTTGCGTGTTCTTAAACTGCACCGCCAGCGCCGCTGCCTGCTGTTTCGCCCGGGTAAGCGACTGCTCCGTCACGGTGAGCTGGATATTTGCTTTCCTGAAGCCGTCAATACGCCCCGCCTGCTCATCGAGCGCCCCCAGCGCCGTCTGCGTACTGCGGATATCGCTCGCGAGAGTGAGGCTGGCGTTATGGAGAGCGTTAAGCGGTCGGGTTGCCCGGTCGACTGCCTTAAGCAGCTCCTCAAGTCTGACATTATTACTCATGGTGGTTTCCGCTTCGCTGCAGCGCTTTTTCGCGCCATAAGAGGAGTTCGGTCACGCTCAGGGAGTACAGCTCTGACGGCGGCCAGTGAAAGATCACCGCGATATCCGCCATTAGATCGTCGACCGACAGTTTTTCGGGAAATTTCAGCGAGCCGAAGCCGGTGACAAAAAACCGATCACCTTACCTGCAAAAGAGAGCAGATCGCAGGCATCCAGGCGCGCAACCTCATGCTCGGTCAGCGCCGGTGAGGTCATTCGCGGCAGCACCTTGATCAGCGCATCGACGTCAGATTGCGCCAGCGACGCCAGCGACACCCCGCGCAGGGTTCCCGCATTGGGTTTGGCGACGGTCACCTTTTCGATTTTTTGCTCGCCGCGCAGAACGGGGCTATCCAGCGTGACGATATGTGGGTTTTCACTTTCGTTCATGGCAGTCTCGTTGATATTGTCCATTTCGTTACTCTTCAGAAAGTTAACTTACCGGCCGGCAGTCCCGGCCGGTTAAAGGGTTACAGGCCAATCGCCTTACGGTGTTCCGCCAGACGATCGACGCCGTCGACTTTCAGCACCATGTTGATGATGTCGATTTCGACAATCTCTTTGCCATCGATGGTCAGCTGGTAGTAAGCGCACTCGGTGGACATCTTGGTGGTGCCGCTCTCGCCCTGCTTGTTTTCACCGCCATCAAACTCTTTGTGACGGCCGCGCATGACGATCTCGACGGCGGAGATTTCGCCCGTGTCGTCACGCTGGAAGGAGCCGGTAAAGCGCAGAGGCACGCTGTCCGCGCCCGGAGAGGCATACTGCGCCCACAGCGCCACGTCCGGCAGACCACCAATGGTCCACTCCAGCGCCAGGGCATCATCGTCGAGGCCGAGGTCGATAGAGACCGAGCCAGGCATACCGCCGCCGCGATACTTCTCCAGCTTGCGGGTGAGTTTCGGTAAGGTGACAGACTCAACAACGCCCATATAGCTCAGGCCATCGTTGAACATATTCAGGTATTTAAGTTTGCGTGGTAACGCCATGCTTCAGCTCCTTAGCTATTAACCGAATCTGACAGGTCTGCCAGATAGGTATCGGTGATGCGCTGGCGCAGGGTCAGGTTTTCCAGCGGCGGGACAGGGGTGTAGTCGTAATCGATATACAGTTTCCCCGCTTTCAGGGTGGATGCATCGTTCGATTCAGGGTCATACCAGCAGGTGCCGTCGACGATATAGCCGTTGGTTTTCAGCTCGCGGAACTTGGCGTTAATACCGGAAACGATGTCGCGGATAAGCGTTGGGGTGATAGGTTTATCCATCGCCCACGCATGCGCTTCTGCCATGGTATCGGCCAGCACCTGTGCGGTACGGGTGTAGTTTTCAAAGACGAATAACGGGTCGTCTGAGCAGGTGCGGTTACCCCAGAATTTGAAGCCATCGTTGCGAATCAGCGTAGTGACGCCAGCCTGGTTAAGCAGGTTCGCATCGGTGGCCTGCTCCTGAAGATCCCAGGAGACGGAGGCGCTTACGCCCGTGACGCCGTTGACGCCAACGTTTGACAGGGTTTTATGCCAGCCCATGGTCTGGTCGATTTTGGCGCGCAGGCCAAGCGCACGGGCGGTAGCCCAGGCCGTTGTCGTTGCGTTCGTGGTGGTATCCCATGCCAGAAAATCAGGATGGATAACCATCAGTTCGCGCTGGCTGAAGTTTTTGCGGTAGTTGATTGCCTCAGGAATCGTTTTACAGCCCCATGCGCTGACGTAGCCGAACGCGCGCAGGCTCTGGCACGTCGCTGCCAGCGCGGTTGCCACTTCCTGAGAGTCCAGCCCCGGCACGCCGAGAATGCGCGGCTTCACGCCGGTTACCGTTTTCGCGGTCAGAAGCGCCTTCAGGCCGGTGTATTTGCCGTTTTCGTCGGTGGTACCGATGATGTTAGAGATAGTCCCTTTCTGTGCCGCTTCCGGATCTTCCGGGTCGTCGATACCTTCGGCAACGCGCACAACCACGACAACCGGTTTGCACTGGTCAGCGATCGCCTGCAGAGAAGCGGACAGCGTCCCCGCCTTGCCGGCTTTCGCAATCGCGTTTTGCACGTTGGTAATGAGCACAGGCTCGTTTAACGGAAATGTCTTGTCGTCAGCATCGCTGGCCGTACAGACCATGCCGATGATTGCCGTCGAGACGGTGGAAATGGTGCGCGTGCCATCGTTGATTTCGATGACTTCCACGCCGTGGTGATAGTCGCCCATCCGGTTAACTCCTTCGTTTAGTGGTGAGGCTATTTTCTCTTGGGCGGAGGAGGTATGAAACGTAATGCCGTTGGCGGTAGGACAGCACAACATACAATGAGCAGTTGAATTGATTCACCCGGAGCTTTGATCGCTGATGATAATTTTATTGTCTAATTAAACAGCAATGGTTGTTCCAGAGTTACTGGTATAAGAATTTTTTGAGGGAGTATTTTCTTTGTTATAGAAAAGTGCACCTCAATAACGGGATGTCCAGCCATTAGGGTGCACTATAAGTTGAAGTTTATTTATTCGCTTAACGGTGATTCAGGCCATTCAATATCTGGTGCTGCATTGACGTCAATACGGTTTAGACGTACACGGTACTTTTTCCACTCTGTCAGTAAAATCGTCTCTTTATCAGTAGCCATCTCTAAATCAACAGCATCCTGTAACGGTAAGATGGCCTGAGTAGCAACAGACATCAATTGTGCTTTCAATGAATCGGCATGTTGAATAGCCTCTTCTTTTGAGGGCGGAGCTATGTCGACCCACTCCATGCAATTACGATTGATATTGAATCGTGGCGTCTTTCTATCTGGTGACACCATAAATGATTCATATTCTGAGTCGGTTATTTTCATCAGATCTGAGGGAACAGAAATACCTTGTTCTTCGTACACCTGAACAGTTTCCTCAAGGTAAAAACTACTCTCTGTATTACTAAAATATTTATTCATATCAATAACCCGAGACAATTAACGAAAATGTTCCAGTGCAGTTATGGGTTTCAATTTTCACCTGATTTTTTCCAACCGGAGTGCAAAGATAAAACGAGTCCGAGTTATTGCCTCCAGAACCGTAATAGCTGACCCCCGTCCCCAAAATGCCATTAGGGAATGACGTAGGCAGAGTCACGGTGACGGCGGTGTTATTACCAATAGAAATCCCTCTTACCGCCTGCATGAAAACAGCTCCATTGCCGTGTGTGTAGTAGGCGTTGTTATTACCCGTCGTCGTTTTCCCAACGCCGTATCGGGCATCTGATTCTGCTTTGGTATAGGCCTGGCCTGCAGGGGTATAACTCCCTTTAGGCTGAAATCGTCCGTCGCTCTCTGCTTTGGTATATGCGCCCGTTTTCGCCATGTAGGCTGCATCCGATTGCGCTTTGGTATAATAACGAGCATCGAAATACTGAAAATTTGTTAAATTCAGCTTACCCATGGTGACATCACCAGAAGACAAGCTAACAGCTAAAGGACGAAGGCTGTTATAACTGCCGTACTGGTCGCCGCTATTAGTCAGCATGAGATACAAATTGCTGCCATCCTGACGCCAAAATGCACCGTAGTTGCCATAAACCATACGATAGCTATTTGCCGAAATGCTTTGAAATTCAGCTGAATTTCTTACTACCCCACTTACTGCGGTGCTGCCCGCCAGGGGGATCGCACTAACATCCACAGCAGTTGGTTTATTGGCCTCATCATACTGCCTAGTCCAGGCTGACCACACTCCACTGTAAAGCGTGCGAATGTATGTGCGAGAGCTGTTATAAATCCGGTAAATCTGCGTGAAACCAGCATGCTTATAGACTTCCAGCGAACCGGCATTTGCCTCAGGGTAATTTTTCCCTGTTGCGGCCTGCGCATTTGCTGGCTGGTAATACAGCCCTGGTGTCGTGTAAGCATTTAAGTCAGCAGCATTGCCAATTCCTACAGCTTGACCGTTAAAAATGTCCTGGGCAGTAATATTGAAATCATTTGTTAGCGCATAACCATTAATCTTTCGCCCTGACGGCACGCGCCCGCTGGCATTATCATTCGCGGCCTTAACCGCTCTCGACGTTGCGGCAAGTGTCTCGGACGTACTGTCAGTCGCGTTACTGAGCTGAACGATGCCCTTTTGCGTCGTTGTTGCATCCGCAGCCGTATACTTCCCATTAGCCAGATCATACGCTACCTTCACCGCCTTCGGCGTCGCTGCCAGCACCTCGGACACGCTGTCGATCGCACTGCTGAGCTGAACAAGCCCCTTGCGCGCCGTAGTGGCATCCACCGCGGTGTACTTGGCATTTGCCAGATCGTACGCCGTTTTAACCGCCTTCGGCGTCGCCGCCAGCACCTCAGACACGCTGTCAGTAGCGCTACTGAGCTGAACGATGCCCTTTCGCGCCGTCGTTGCGTCCGCTGACGTGTATTTCCCGTTAGCCAGATCGTACGCTGCTTTTACCGCTTTAGGCGTTGCAGCGAGCACCTCGGAAGCACTGTCAATGGCGCTGCTGAGCTGCGTAAAGCCCTTCGCAGCCAGAGTCGCGTCCGGATGGCGGCGCGACTGTTCATGCTCCGTCAGCTTCTCGTCAACATAATCCTGCGTCGCCATCACCGTTGAGGTGTCGATGGTCAGCTCGACGGATGCGATATCGCTTACCATGATGACCATTCGCAATGTCTGCGCGCGACCCGAGCCCTCCACCAGCGTGGGTTTATAACTTTCAGCCATATTCCCGACCGCAATCAGCGTCCCGGTATCGTCATACAGCCCCATCTCGCGCATCCAGAAACCGCCAACCTCAGGAGGGATCAGTAGCTCCGCCACGACATAGTTTTTATTCTTTTTGTCCTGGCTGATTTTATTTAGCGCATGGCGCCAGACTTCATTGATGAGTTTCGTCTGGTTTGCGTTTGGCGTTGGCAACACACCGCCACCGTCGCCGACCGCCATCGCCGTAAAATTGACTTTCTTACCGTTCGGGACGGTTGCTGCAGCCAGTTTTTCGGCACCGGCTTTGGTGATAACCGTTTTATATTTCACTGTCATTGTGCTCTCACTTATCCGGGATAAACCGTGATGATGTCGCCGTCATAGCTCAGGGCGCCGGTATAGAGATAACCCGGTATGTCCTGGATGATATTCAGGCCAATAAGGTGGCGGCTGGCAGGCTTCGCATCGGCGATAAGCCTCTCCATTTCGTAATACATTTCCTCGGTGATGCCCGTGTCTAACACGCCGATATCAAGGCGGAAGGTGCCGGGCGGATCGTTGGTTTGCCACCACTCGGTAACGTTAATCAGATAGCCAAGCGGCTCCACCACGCGACGCACGGCGCCAATCGTTCCCTTGTGGGCATGAATAAACCACGCGGCGCGGATCACCTCCCGCTTGGTGGCCTCCGGCCAGTTCTCATCCCAGCGGTCAACCGAAAATGCCCACGCCAGCCAGGGCAGCAGATTCGCCGGGCAGGTATCCGCATTCCAGAGTTGGCGCAGCGGAACAGGCGTATTTTCGATGTCCGCACAGGCGCGCGCTGCGGCGACCTCAAGCGCCGATGAGCCAACCGGTAAAAGGCGGGTATTACTCATCGTTTCCCCCCACGGTTACGCTGTAGTTGCTGCACCATGAGGCCTGAGTTTCATCAAGTACGATGTCCGCCGCGGGTGCGGTCAGCTCTACCCGCTGCACCCCTTCCACGTGAAGTGCGGCGTAAATGGCTGATTTGCGGATATCGCGCCCTAGCCTATGCTGGGCCGTGATGTAGGCCTGTAGCCGGGCCCTTGCCGCGCTAAGCACGGGTTCACTTTCAGGACCGGGGAAGAGAAATAGCGAGGCGGCAATGCTGTAGTCGACAATCCTGGCCGACTGGACGGTCACGCGGTCGGCGACGGGCCTGACGTCCTCATCGTTCAGCGCATTGCGAACAACAGCGAGCAGTTCCTCAGACGCCACGCCGTTATTCTCCCGGGAGAGTACGGAGACCGTGACGTTCGCCGGCTGTGGGCTGATCACAGAAATATCCGCTACCCGGCCATCTGCGCTGCGGCCATGGAACTGATACGCCCCTGTTGAACCGGCCACGCTCAGCCCTTCCGGCGCCTGCTGGATGCGCAGACGAAAATCGGTATCGGACTCCATCACGGCCGGCGTGGGCGGGAAGGTGGTGTCGTCGGCAGGGGTAATAACCAGACGCTCAAGATTAGCGTTTGCCCCAATCTGGTCCAGATCGCTGCCTGCGGCATAGGCCAACATGACCGCACGCGCGGCCTCGTTAACGCGCTGGCGCCAGATAACTTCCCGGTAGGCGTTCTCCTGCAGGAGCTTCACAATCGGCTCCGACTCCAGCGTCAGCGTCCGTGCAATCGCCTCTCGCTCCTCTTCCGGATAGAGCGAGACAAAGGTGGCCTTTCGTTCTGCCAACAGCGTTTCATAATCCACCTCCTCCACGACATCAGGCGCGGCGAGCTGGCTCAGATCAACAATAGCCATAGCGTTTAACTCAGTGAAATGGTGATAGAAAAGGATTGTCCGGAGGTCGGGCGCGTGCCGGTGATATCGACATACAACGTCCCGTCGTTCTCCGAACGCTCGAAGGTGATGGCCGTCAGGCTTATCCGCGGCTCCCATTTCTGGATGGCGGAATAACAGGCGGCCATGATTTGCAGGCGCAGCGCCGGACTCTGCGGCCTGTCGATCATCGCCGCCAGCAGCGAGCCGTAATCCCGGCGCATGACCCGCGAGCCAATCGGCGTGACCAGAATGTCGCGCACGCTTTGCCGGATGTGGTCAGCCTCTGAAATGCTAAGCCCGGTCTGCCTGTTCATTCCCCTGTAACGCACCGTCATTGTGTCCCCTTAGTCCAGCTTCCGCCGCTTTGCACACCGCCGTGCGCATGGTTGTCCACCTGCACCCCGTTGGAGGTGAATTTGCCGCCGGAATGCTCGATATTTCCGGCCATCACACCGCCCTTCTGTACTTCAAGAGAGGCGGTAATTAACTTGTTAGTGCACACCACTTCTGGCGTATCCAGCGTGATGCGTGACGTTGACGTCACCCGCACCTCCGGCACGGTGGCGGTCAGCGATTCAGAGGCGGTAACGTCGGCCGTTTTAATGCCTGAAACCGTCAGCGCCCCGCGCCCGGGCTCGTACTCGATGACCGCGCCGTCCGGAAACGAGACGTGGAACGCGTCAGGCGACTCGGACGGCGCCGGATGGTCGTCCGAGAAAATGCCGGGCAGCACGAAGGCGGTATCAAGCTCCCCGCCGATGGCCAGCAGCAGCACCTGCTCTCCCTCGGAAGGGGCCCACCACACGCGCGAACGTCCCGCGCGGCAGGTTAGCCAGTTCAGCCAGGTGGTTTTCATCCCGCCGGTCTGGACGCGACAAAGCCCTCTGTTGAGGTCAACATCGGTCACAACACCGATACGAATCAGATTGCGGATCGCGCGAGCGATGCCGTTCATGGAAGTTAATGTATTCATGAGAAGAGAATGCCGTTCAGGGCGAACGGCAGCAACGACACGGGGTTTTATGCGGGATGAAACAACAAGCTGCCCAGACATCAGGCTTTCAGCGCGGGGAAGTTAGTCCTCCCACCGGCTGACGAGCTCGCCGTTAATGTACAACTCTTTCGGACGCGTGACGGGCTCCGGCAGCGGCGGTTCGGGGGAGTACGTCGCGTGCAGAGCGCCCTGTTCCTGGGACACGAGAATACGCTCGGTCACCTGCACGCTGATGCTAATGTCCGTCGTATCGTCATCGTTCAGGACGATCGCGAAGGTGTATCCATTTTTGTGTCCTTCATCGAGGGTAAACATGTCCGGCTGGTTTTCCCGAAGCCAGGCCAGCACCGGGACGAAAAAACCCTCGCTGTCGCCGGCGAAACCGCTGACCTTCGCGTTCAGCGCATAGCGCTTTTCAAAGGAGAGCGAGGTGGCCAGGCGGGCGTCAATATTGCCGCTGCCGACCGACATCTGCAGGCGCTCCGGGTGAGCATTCAGCTGGGGGATCGCGTCAATTAATGCCTGACGCAGGCTCTTGAGTTTGTGCATCGAGTTTATCCTGACAGTCTTTAATGGTTTCCACCTGCAGCGCGCAGGCGATAAGGGCATACTCAAGCCTGCGAATATCTGCGCTGAGATCGCCGTTAGTGGCGGGTTCGCTTCCCGGCATCGGGCAGCGGCTCACCTTCGGGCAGGCGTTGTAAACAATGTGCTGCGGAGGCACAGGCGGTGCGGGTGTGCAGCCTGCGGACAGCATCAGGCAGCTGAGCGCTATACCAGCGGCGTAACGCTTCATTTTCATTGAGTAATCTCCCGATAGTCGCTTCCCGTTTCGCCTGCTCCTCACCGGCAGCGAGCAACGCCTCACGGAGTCTCACCTGGGCGTTTTCGTTGGATCTGGCCATCCGCTGTGCCAGGGAAAGCTGTTGATTAAGCGCGGCGAGAGCGTTTTTTTGCTCGCTGGCGACCCGGTTAGCGGCGGCTAAGGAGCGGGACAGGGTCTGGTTGTCATGACGAAGCCATAGCGTGATAGCCAGCAGCCCGGCCAGCATCAGCACGAGGGCCCTCACGGCAGCCCCTTCGTGCACCAGGCCTTCTCGCGAACGCGGCGGTTTTCCAGCCCGGCATTTTTGACGCCGTTGACGTACACCCAGCGGGTAAGCTCGCCGCATGCCTGAGACCACTGTTTACGCTTAATAAACGACACCAGAGTCGAACGGCAGGCGGCGCCCGTGCCGACATTAAAGGTAAAGCTCACCAGCGCGTCGTAGACCCGAGGCGGCATCTCCACCGGCGCGCACGCCGCCAGCCGTCGCTCAACGTTGAGCACGTCAGCGACCAGGTTTACCGCAGCCTCGCGCTCGGTAATGTCCCGCGTCGGCACGACGTTTGCCGTGTGGCCAATGCCTGACGTCCAGACCCCGGCGCTGCACCGGTAAGGCGAGAGGCGACATCCTTCGAGATCGGCAATCAACGCCAGCCCTTCCGGGGACGTTTTCAATAGCCGAAAGTCAGGCATCAGCACCGCCAGGGCCAGCACGCCGGCGACGCTGCAACGCTTAATGATTGAGTTCACGAATGCTCTTCTTATCGAGGCCCAGAGACTGGAGATAGCGCCAGGTTTTTCGCTTAAACCAGTAATTCGTCAGCGCGGTAAAAATGGCGCAAAGGCTCCCCACGTACAGCGCGACTTTTTCAGGAGACATCGCCCCGAACCAGGCCAGCGCCACGGCCAGCCAGTAGGCGATAAACGTGGTGATCTTCTCCAGGCTCAGTCCCATAGGTTTACGGATTCTTTTGTGGGGGCGCTATCCACCTCCGGCATCTCTACCGGCGTGCCGTGAGGCAAGATAACGCCTAACTCCGCGAGGCCAGAATTGGCCTTCAGAACGGCTTCAACGACGCCTGCCGTGCGCCCATAAAAGCGAGCGCAAACGGCATCAAGCGTGTCCCCCTGCATTGCATAGATTTTCATCAGACGCTCCCAACATCCGGTTTCCAGGTACTGTAGAGTTTCCCGGGCCGGCGAGCTTTTCGCTATCGCTGAGAGATGGGCAAACGCGGACACAACAGACCGTCCGCGAGCAGCGACGCGTGGTTCAACGGAAGCGCAAAATCTGAATGAGGGCGTGGGGTCGGGTAATGAGCCGGGGCTAGCGCCAGCTCTCGTCTTCCCAGACTTCCCGGAGAATAGCGTCCAGCGCCTCGCGATCGGCCTCTCTTTCAAGCCCCTGGAGCTCGACTCCCGTCACTGAGCCTAACTTCACGTTTACCCGGGATGACGGAAATAGGGACTGTATTCTGCGGGTCAGTTCGCACTGGAAGGCCTCGACGACGGCATGACCAATCTGCCGTTCTTTATCGAGGGTAATGTTCACCCGAACGTTACCCTCTTTTTTAATGCGTTCCGGAACAGGCGATGCCGAGAAAACAACGGTAAACGCGTTGTTCTTGATTAAATTTCCCCGCGCAATCTCAGCAATCAAATTCAGGGCAATTTCACGATCTCTTTCCTGACACGTTCCTTCTGTCGTGAGTCGCGCAATCATCTCGACTCGTTCAATCATGACCTGCTCGTTCAACTCTCTGTCCACACAACCTCCACCACGAGATACTGTATAAACATACAGTAGCACGTATTCATAAAAAGAGTGAAGCGAAAAATCAGAACCCCTCGCGGTATGTACATGATATCGATGGAGATTAGCGTATCCGCTGGGTAAGCAGTTCCGTTAAATGCCCAATACGTTCAAGGATTTTTCGCGCCTTTTCCTGATAAGAACGCGCCGCCGGAAAGAGCGATCCATCAGCTGCGCCTCTGCACCATTTGTCGTTAAAGCGGCTGACGCCGCCCGCCATAAGATGCAGGGCCTCTCCCCGGCTGATGGCGATTCCGGTGGCAAGCCGGATCTCGTCAATCACCCTCTCCGGAACCCCGTTCTGCGGATCCCGCTCGTAGACAAAGGGCGCCGCTGCGCCGGGCCGGATGCGTTTGATGCGCTCGGTTAACGCCCGCCTCGCACGCCGGTTAAAGGGTTGAGAGAGATCGCTCACCGTACAGTTATTGACAGAACTCCGAGGAGGCGCAGCCTTATCGTCCACAGCCCGCTTCGGTACAATTTTCCACTGGGTGAGTCGGGTTAAAATCGGGCTGCCCGCGCCGACGGCGGAATCGTACACGCCGCGGATGCGGACGGTCTCCTCGCCGTACTGGTTAAACCCGGCGCACGGGGCATACAGCGTGCGCACCTGTAAATCATCGCGACGCACAAACGGCCCGCCCTGCGCGGTGACGTAACCCGCCCAGTCCCCGGCGTCGGCAGCGTCATGGACGGCGGCAAACTCGACGCTCAGACCGCGCGCGGCCTCGGTATCCGCCAGACGTCGCAGCTCGCGGTAGACCGTTACCGGCGCCCCGCCGATAAACTGAAACTGGCGAATATGCCAGCGCCCCGCCCAGGCCGACACGGCGGACGCCGTCTCCTTCAGCAGCCCGCCGCTTTCATTATCGGTTTCACCATCCAGCGCATAGCCGTCGATATTCTTCGAGATGTATTTGGCGATATAGCCGGTAGCGCTGCCTTTCTGCGGATCGATCGCGTCCGCGTGAAAGCGAGCCTGTCTGGCGCTTTCGCTCTGAAGCTCGGCGGCATCCTCCTCCCGGGCGTAGTCCCCTATAATCCGGCGAACACATTCGACCTCTTCCGGCCGCATAAACATCAGCATGTGCCAGTGGGGCGTACCGTCGTGATGGGGTTCCGCAACGCGGATACCAAAAATACGGCGCCCCTCCCGGTGCAGCTTTGCGCGGATGCGAGCCCACAGCCGGGTGAAGTAGCTTTGCGTCTCCGCCGGGCTGGCCCCGTTCCACTTCGCGTTGGGGTAGCCCGACCTCACGGTCGCGTGATACCGCGCGGGGGCGGTTAAGGTATAGAACTCGCCCACATAGCCCAGCGCCTGGCAGATATTTTCAAACCCGCGAATGCGGGTCATCAGTTCACAGCGACGTATCGCCGGGTTGGCCACCGAGGTATCGTATTTTTCAATCAGGCTGATGCGGTTGCCCTCTTCATCTTCCAGCTCCATGCCCTTGAGAAATTCGCGGGTGCGGCGCTTCTGCTCGCGCCACTCGGTCACGCAGCGCTTGCTCGCATACGCCGTTCTCTTTTTGCTGACGTTGCCGAGGGCAATCTGCAAATGCTCGCGCCAGGCAGCCGCGATCCGACGCAGGCGCCCGCGCCACCACGCCTCGGAAAACAGGCGGATCACCGCCGCGGCAACATCATCTTTGTTAAAAAACGTCTTCGACACCCGCTCCCAGTGCGGAGGCGACACGTTGAACTGACGGGCGATCAGCCCGGCGCGCTGATACCAGACGAACAGCGTCTGGTATTCACCCATGTCAGCATCGTTAATATTCGCCAGCTCGCCGCGAATAAAGCTGGCGATATCGGCGGCCAGCAGGTCGATATCCGCGCGGGACATATCCGGAAGTCGGTTATAGCGGGCAACCAGCTCGACCATGCGCGAGGCAAGGTATTGCAGAAGCCGGGTGTCGAAATGGCCGTCAAACACGGCCCGGGAAACCGCGCTGTGCAGGCCCGCGGAGGCATAGCGTTCAGAGACCTGCCGCAGGCGGGGCAGCATCCTGTTGCAGAAGCGGATCAAAAAGGCATTGGCCTGCGGGCTGCCCCGACGCTGTTCGAGGGCGTCGACCGTGCGCCAGACGTCAAAACGCACGCTGTCAGGCTGCTGTGAGAGGGCAATTCTTGCCTGCTGCAGCGCCGCGAAAAGGCGATCGCGGCGCTGCAGTTGGGCATGAGTAAGGTAGGGGCTGGCAATGGCCGACCGCGGAGCGTTCCACGGATAAGCAAATGACGTAGCCAACTCATCCTCCCCGGACGTGTTTATTTTTCATCTCCGCGATCTCCTGGCAGGTGACGCACAGGGCCACGCCGGGCACCGCCATGCGGCGCGCCTCAGGTATCGGGGCCTCGCAGTCCTCGCAGAGGAAACGCGAAGGCGATGCGGGCCGTCTGCGGGCGTGATTTATGTGCCGCTCTCTGTCTTCCTGCTCGCGCGCCTGCGCAAGATCGATAAAATCGGCCATCAGTGCAGCTCCTGTGATTCGCGCTCGTAGCGGGCCGCCTCGAGGCACAGCAGTTCGGCAACGTCTTCCCCGCTCATGCCGGTTTTGAAGATATGGCTCGCCAGTGCCTCCAGGCGCAGGGAGACCGCGCGGGCTCGCGCGCATCGTTCCTCTGTTTTTGCCTCCCTCAGCAGGTGTTTCAGTTCTTCACTTCCGAGTGAATAAGAGCGGTTTTCACTGTTTCGCATCACGCGTTCTCCTTAATTTCAGGCAATAGAATGCCCGGCGGGTTTACGCCATTCGTTTTTTGGTTGGGTTACACCGGCATGGTCAGCCGTTCAGGAAATAGACTCACAACAGCACGAAAATGGTTCATGGCGGTAATCAGCGCCCTTTTCTCCTCGGTCGTCAGCTCGCTGATATCGCACTCGTGGCGGGCGACGGGCAATCTCGCCAGGAAAAAGATGGCGGCCAGCGCCCTACAGTTCTCCTCAAAACAGGGATCGCGCTTATCGCGCAGCTCGGCCATAAACCGCGCCAGCTCTTTTCCGGTATCGCTCCCGTATCGGGCGCGCAGTTCAGCGACGTGGTTAAGCCCGCTAAGACGAGCCCCCACGCTAAGTGGAACCCTTGCACGGGCAGCTTCTATCGCCATGTCTCCCCTCGCGTAAATTCACGCACGCTAATGCGCTGATAACGGGCACAGCACGGCTTTTTCCGCCGTTTGAGGATTGCGATTTCAGAAGCCATGCTGCATGATTCCCATTTTGATACTGTCTGCAATCATTAGCCTCTGTTTGCCAACGTCTGCCGCTGATTGCCCGAATTTGTAATGATATTAATACCCAAATGAGTATTAGTAAACACTCAAAGGAACATATTTTGATTTTGGATTCTCAAGTGAATAATGAAGAGTTACTCGATAGAATCTGTCAGGTATATGGTTTCACGCAGAAAATCCAGCTGGCCCGGCACTTCAACATCGCCGCCAGCTCGCTTCAGAACCGCTACGCGCGCGGTACCATCTCTTACGACTTTGCGGTTCAGTGCGCGCTGGACACCGGTGCCAGCCTTCGCTGGCTTATGACCGGACAGGGCGCGCAGTTTGAAGGTAACCCCGCGCCGGGCGATCCCGTTTCGGTTTCCGCATTCACCCTAAGTGATGGGAGACTTGAAGAAAATACTACTTTGAGTATCGATTCTGCTGTCTTTAGCAAACCGCTGGCGCGCGGCATCGCCGTCCGGGCGGAGGGCAAGCTGCACTTTATCGAAAAAGAGGCGTCGTTAACCGACGGTCTGTGGCTGGTTGAGATTGAAGGCACCACCAGCATCCGCGACTTAACGCTGCTGCCGGGTAAAAAGCTCCACGTGGCGGGGGGCAAGGTTCCCTTTGAATGCGGTATCGACGAGATCAAAACGGTGGGTCGCGTGGTGGGGATTTACAGCGAGGTGAGCTGATGGCGTGCGGGTAATCAAAACCGTATGCTCGCAATAAAAAAAGCCAACCCCGCATTCCTGCGGCGTTGGCCCTGTTTTTAAGGCAGTGACGCTTACAACAGGTTAAAAGACATAACGCATGCCAAGGGTAAATTCATTAGAGACGATGTGTGCTTTCATTTGTTCGTCTTTTAAACCACGCGCGTTAGTGAAGTTGTTATATCCGCTTTCGATCTTGCCCATATCAACATAACGGTAGCCCAGATCGACATACAGGCGTTCAACTGGCGTGTAACTCACACCGGCTCCTAAGGCGTAGGTCAGGTTGTTTTGCGTGGTCGAGGCATATTCACGGCCCGAGTTACCCTGCCAGCCGCCGGCTTTAATCTTGCTTACGCCGAGGCCTGCCGTCCCGTACAGGGAAACGCCATAACCCAGCTCATAGTCACGATAAACATTGACCATCAGGCGCTCAGTTTCTGTTTTCAGGTGGTTATAGCTATTAGCGAATGTGCTGGAGCCGCTGGTATATTCGGCCTTCTGCTTAAAGGTATATTCACCCTCGGTACGCCAGCCGTTACCAAACTGGTAGCCCGCTGCAATCGCCGCGCCGCCAAAGTGCTCCTTCTCTTTACCACCCACAAACTGCCCGACACCCGGGCGCGCGCTGGTATCCATCTCTTTCGCACGCTGTTCAACCTGCAGATATTTTGCCGAACCGTAATACCCTTCCTCGGTATTTGCTGCCAGAACAGTGGCCGGAATCATTGCGATCGGCAGGGCGGCTAAAATAGCTTTCATATTCATCTCTACTCCGTTGAAAAAATATTCCGCACGTCGAACAGTCGTCCGCCGTTGGCAGGAAAAAGTCAGTGAGACGAAGCATAAGCAGTCCCGAAGGGGCAAACTATTCGGATGAATACGCGTTTTACCAGGTAATTTTACGTAGGGATTGGTCTTGATTTTTGGTCTCTTTACAGTGATTTCAATTAGTTATCGGTTGTGGGAAACGCAGCATGACAATTGCCCCATCGGTTTGAACCGTTTCCATTTCCGAGCACCCTGAGCACAGGGGAATGGCCTTTAATGTCCGGCCCGTCAGCATTTTGAGGATGGTGAATGGTGGGATAATGAAGCATTACAGTCTCAACTAATACATGACAACCACATACTGTGCATTATTCATAATGACTTAAAGAAATACGCGAAGGCTTAAAAAACCTGATATATCCAGGTAGTATTCTATGCAAAAAAACTAAACCTGCCCCGTTATGAAAAAAGTTCTGGACACCTCAGTGACAAAATCGAAATCACTTGTCACGTCACGAGAGCGACTCCAGGAAATAGGCAAAACAGGGCTCACCCCCATTGAAAAACAGGCTTTTTGGATACTGTTTATCTTTCTTTCATCGTCCTTACACTCAATTAAGGAGAGCAAGAAATGCATACCATCTGAATTTATGCTGAGCGTTTTTTGATTATCAACATCTTCAATATTTATGCTTCCAGTATGAGTTCTGAGCTTATGAAGCGCATCGTAGACGTCTGCCCACAAAGGAGAATCCTTTTTACTGAAACCTGTATCTTCGCAAAACAGGAAAAGCCTCATTCTCATCGTTTATCCTTTAACAATGTTATTTTTTCGGAATTTTAACATGGAAGATAAATAAGCAAGAGCAGGATAAAGAAAGATAAAGTGATGTTGCTGGCAAATTACAAACTTTAGGAATTTTATAGCCTGCTTTCTGGGGATATTTGCCGTCTGCTCGCCGATATCGCTGACGCGTCAACTTCTTCTCCTTGTCCAACTTCGGGCTGATGCCTTATAGCCCAGCCAATACTTCACTGGGCTACAAGGAATTTCAATTCATGAAGAAAGATTAAATCTCCATTCTCTATTAGCGCCTATGATTGCGTCTTGATATTGACACACCAGTTAGAACTTACTTTTAATGTTTTCGTATTTTTCAATATAACTATCTGCATTGCCTATACCTCTTCCCTGAACAATTTTCACAGTAGCTGAAATAACGTTTTTTACTTTCTCATCTTTACTCATCTCTATATATAGCCTTTCTGATACGCCAGACTCTGTCCCGCTTATCATGTTCACCACTGGAATATAAGATGAGGCATCTCTTGAAATATCTGTTTTAGAATAGATAAGCAGAAGGTCACCCTCATCTGTGAAGGTCATGCCATCAGGATTACCTAATAAATTAATAACTTTCGTTTTATCACTACCTTTTTCTAATTCTGTAAACGCTAAATTACGAGCGCTGATATAATCAAGATTATATTTATTCGCATTGTGCAAATCTTTTACAAAGATACCATGATTAATGACAACATTATCAGGACCATAGACAACTGAAAGAACTCTATGTGCGTAAGTGCCGGTCATGCCGTTCAAAAATCCTGTATATGAAGCAACCGAAAGCTTACCATCAGGGAATGTTTTCTTTAATGCAGACCGGGATTCATCTTTTTTCCCAATAATACTGGACAAAGAAGAGACTTTTGTTTCTCCGTCTATTACTTTTGAATTAATAAAAGAATCACTGTTTTTCTTGTCAGACAAAAGTTCACTACCGCCGTTGAATGCAGAGCATGAGGTTAGTAGCATTGACACTACAGCAATACTTAATATTATTTTTTTTGACATATTTAAATATCCTTAATAAATTTTATCCTAAGTTTAGAAGGCACCAGAATGCCCTCATCCCACAAGGATTCCGAGCAGGTGCTCAGAACCGCTATTACTACTTTTTTCAGTAATACTGATAATCCCTTTGTATTACCCCTTAAGTCTTCAGTTTGGAGAATCTTTTTCTGCCGCTGCTGCCCGCAGCCAAAACCACGCCGCCCGGCAGTTTTGTCCTGGCTGTCACTGATGTAGCCGGACCTCGTCATGCTGCCGAAAGAGAAGCTGCCACCGTGCTGTTCTGTTCTGTTCTGTTCTGTTCTGTTCTGTTCTGTTCTGTTCTGTTCTGCGTCGATTTAAAATCATTGCTGTCATGCTGGCTGCTCATCCACAGGCCGCGTCCGATATCCGCAACGATTTTATCGCCACTCACCTGCGCACTGTTCAGGCTGGCGTCCCGACCGCTTTAGTAAGCGTCGAGGGAAAGATCCCGGCGCAAGAGGCGGGATCTCTATCAGTAAGTAACTACGGGGTAATCCCCGTGCCTGGTCGTAATAACGTAAGACTCAAACCCGTTATTTTCAGGAAAAATGTGTATATATCTTTCGTTATCAAAGGATATGCTCAGTATTTCACCGTCCAGAACAGAACATCTTCTGACTAACTGGTTAAGCAAGGGGAATAAAAAATTACTAGTCGATAAGTCCTCACCATGCCCTGTGAGTAAATGCTCTTTTTCCCCACACTGAAATGGGCACTGGACCATTACTCTAGCGCCTGATGAAAACAGCAAAACTAAAGATCCCACCCCTACCGTTATCCCGATAAATATGGATTGTTCAAATTCATGAAGCTCAGCATCAGTAATCATATTGCTCTTACCTTTTTGACGGCATAGCATCTGCTCTGGTGATACATGTGTATCACTATGTGTACCAGTGACACCTGTAGCAGGATGGTTTCCGGGGCTCTTAACAAAACCGGCGGTCTACCAATAATTAAGTACAGGAACGGGCCTTGTGTGTAAGACTGGCGGCGGATAAATGATCCCGGCTCTATGGCCGGGATCTGTCTTACTTAATAGGATAATTATAATGCTCTGGTATTTTATAATTCTCTGGAAAATCGGCTATGTGGGGAATTTTGACATAACGATCAATGTCTTCTCTCGTTTGTTCAAAAACCCCAGCCATTCCAGATAAAAAAGTTGAAATACGCAATAATGCCGCCTGCATTGCTAATTCATCTTTATTTTCTTTTGCAGTAAAAAACAGCTCGATTGTTAAGTTAAGGTTTTTCATATTCTTTTGAAAGTTTTCAACTATTGAATAATCCTCTGCCAAATAAAGATCATCCTCATCGAGATCTTCCCCTGCCTCATGCTTTAGCAGCTCTAAATAGGCATCTTTAAATTTATCTAACTTACTGATATCAATCATTTTGGCAATCTCCGACCTTCGGCTTTAGCTGCCTTAGTTTTTGCATCATTAAACGAACCATCAATATTTAGGACGGCTTTAACTTTCCCTTTACTATCAAAAACTTCGATATGATCTTTATGTAGCCCATCAAGATAGTACTTATCGCCTTTAGCGATATAATCCCCAACAGGTTTCTTGGCTTGATAAACACTCTGCCCCTGAAATATCTGACTAGTTTTCTGAGCATTATCTTTCATTTGGCTACCAAAGCCGGGTTGCTTGAAAAATTCGCCCATATTTCCAATCGCGCCTTTATTCGGCTGATATTTACTAATTCCTCCGAAAGCTGCCGCCGCTACACTCGCTACAATATCAGCCTGGATCGCATCCAGTCCATATTCTTTCTGAAGAGCTTCCGACACTTTGTTGGTTGAAATAACCCCATCGGCCTGGATCTGATGCATCCATGTTGCAGTAAGATCATAAGCCATCTTAGCCGGAATATCCTGACCCAGTGCTTTATCAAGCGCATGTTTCACCGCCATGCTGTCGGCCAACACATCACCATATTTCTGCTGACAAGTCGCCGGACTGGCGGCACAGTCACTGATCAACTGCTGCTGTTGGGCGGTACTCAATTCCTCGTATTTCTTTATGACGCTGCCACAGTCGCCGCCCCTGGCCTGACAGGACTTCATTTCAGCGGACCAAGCGTCTATCTGCTTACTGCTCAGATAGTTATTCTCAACCGCATTCTTCCCACCCTGTGCCCCCGCAGCCGCTGAAGCCGTGCTGTCTCCCGCTATTCCTCCGGCCATCCCCGCCGATATCGTCGCCAGCGTGCTGACCGTCTGCTTCTGCTCCTCGCTCAGGTCACTCACCGCTTTGCCCGGATACAGCGACGCCATTATCGCGTTCGCCGCAAGCTCCCCCGTGGCCGCGCCCGCAGCACCCGCCGCCGCACTGTTGCCCTGCAACGCTGCAACCGTACCACCCAGTATGGCGTGAGCAATGGCTTTCGCCGCCGCGTTGTCGTCGATGCCCATACCGTGGCCGATATAATTTGCCAGTTCCGGCGCCGACGCCCCCGCCAGCGCGCCGGCGATATCTCCGCCCGCCAGCCCCTGAAGCGCCGCCGTTGCCGCCTGAATGCCACGCTGAATGGTGCTGCCCGTACCAAACTTCGCCTGTTCGTCCCGGTACGTCTGCGTCTCTTTCAGTTGCTCAACCGTCAGGTCAGGATGCGTCTTACGCGCTTCCTTCAGCGCATTCAGCTCGCCCTGCGTTCTGGCGATGTCTGCCACCTGTCCGCCGATATCGCTGATGGCACTCACCTGCGCAAGCCGCCGCTGCTCCTTCTCCTTGTCAAATATCGGGCTGATGCTGTCGTTTGCGTGTTCCGTGTCCCTACTCAGGCTGGACACATCCTGCTGCTGGTTCGCGGTATCACGGATGGTGATGTTACCCTCGCCCACTGCCGCCTGCGTCGTGCCTTCCGCATGACCGCTGCTGCCCGCTACCGATACAACACCGCCCGGCAGGTTGCCCTTGAATGCATCACCGCCAAAGTCACCGCCGCCGCTGAGGCTGATACCGCTGTGGCTGACCTTATAATCCGCCTCGTTGTGGATATCCCGGAAGCCCAGCGTTCCCGTATCGAGACTGTTTTTGTCCGCCGTCGCCGTCGAGGCAATCACCGCACCGTCAAGCTGCGTGTGGCGTCCCACCGTCACATCAAAGCCGCCTTCACCCGCGAAGAGCCCTGTCTGCTCCTGCACCGAGTCATACGTGCTCTTCATTTTGTCCTGGCTGGCGCTGATGTAGCCGGATCCCGTCATGCTGCCGAAAGAGAAGCTGCCGCCTGCCGCCGCGCTGTTCTGCGTCGATTTATAATCGCTGCTGTCCTGCTGGCTGCTCATCCACAGGTCACGTCCGATATCCGCAACGATTTTATCGCCACTCACCTGCGCGCCGTTCAGAATGGCGTCCCGACCGCTGGTCATGGAGACCGTCCTGCCGCTGTCGAGCGTTGTTTCCGTCCACGCCGTACCGTCGCCCTTTTCACTGCCTTTCGAAGCATTCACGTTCGCAAACACGCCGATGCCGTAACCGCTCTTGCCACCGCCAATGCTGACGCCTGCGCCGCCACCGCTGCTGCTGTTCTTTCCTGTCGTCTGCTGCGTGCTGGCCGCACCGCCCAGCACAATGTCGTTCGCTGCGACAAACGCGGTGTCGCCGCCCGCCTTTAACTGGCTGCCACCGATAAGAATGTCGCCGCTGTTATCGCCTTTCCCTTTCCCGGTCGCGGTGATGGACAGATTATTCCCCGCATTCAGCGTACTGCCCGCAACCGTGTCACTCTGCATGTGCTGCTCGGATTTCGATTTCTGCGAGGAGAGCGAAACGCTTACGCCTATACCGCTGTTGGGATCGCCGTTAATCTGCGCCATTTCCGCGCCCTGCGAGGCCTGTACGCCTGACAGTGCCGCTTTGGTGGCTTTCAGCGCCGCAAGGCGGTCATCGCTCTCGCCTTTCGCGTCGCGTGCCGTGGTGACCGCATTGTTCACCGCGCTCCCCGCCGCCCCGGACAGCGCCACCGTCAGCCCGCTGCTCTTCTGCTCAAATTTTTCATCGCGGGTGCGTTTGTCATGCCCCGGCTCAACCACCACGCTGTCACCGGTGAGGCTGATATCCTTCTGCGCGATGATATCCGCCCCGCCGATATGCGCCTGTTTGCCTGCCGTAATGCTGACGTTACCGCCCGTTGATCCGACGGTGCTGAAGCTCTCGCTCTGGGTCGTGCCCTGCTCGCGAAGGTCGTGAGTGGTTTTGCTGCTGCCGATGGTGAAGCCGATGCCGCCCGTGCCCATCAGGCCGGACTTTTTGGTCTCCTTGAAGCGCCATGAGGTGTCGGTGTTGGTCGCCGCCACGATGTCCACGTTATTGCCTGCGGACAGGGCCACGTCGCCGTCTCCGGCGACCGCCGAACCGTTAACCAGCAGGTTGTTCCCTGCCGACACCGTCACGTTGTCGCCGCTCAGCAGCGAGCCTTTCTCCCGCGTCGCGCTGTCTTCCTCGATGGTGTGGGTGGTCTTTTTACTCAGGAAGCCGCT
Source organism: Enterobacter genomosp. O (assembly GCF_001022965.1). GTDB lineage: Bacteria > Pseudomonadota > Gammaproteobacteria > Enterobacterales > Enterobacteriaceae > Enterobacter > Enterobacter cloacae_L. The sequence continues at coordinate 544,984 of NZ_LECZ01000026.1, read as the reverse complement.
GCTGGTTTTGGTTTTCTCCCGGTAGCGGTAATCGCTCTCCGTTGCGGTCGTCAGGTTCACGTCGCGCCCTGCCGCCACGCCGATATCGCCCTGTGCGGTCACCGATGAGGCCTGTGCAGTCACATCACGTCCGGCGACGATAGTGGTGTGACCGCCGCTTGCAATCTCTGTGCCCTGCTGGCGGACGGACTCGTTAATCTCCTTTTTATTTTTGGAGATATCGCTGTTGCCTTCGGTGCTGGCCTCTGCCAGCAGGCTCACATCACGCCCCGCCTGCAGGATGATATTGTTTTCAGCCGCGATATTCGCCGCCTCACTGGAGATATCCCGTCCGGAAGACAGAGTGAGATTATCCCCGGCGGTCACCGTGGAAACGACAGCGCCGGTGGTGTGTGTTTCACGGGTCCGGTCACTCTGTGTCTGATGTGTTGCAGCCGCATTCAGACTGAGATCATTTCCGGCAGAGAGAAGGGCGTTTTCTCCTGCAGAGACCGAAGAGGCCGTCACGGTCAGATTGTTACCCGCCACCTGGACAAGATTTCCGCCTGCCGTGATGACGCTGCCCTGCGCACCGGCAGAAGACTGACCGGTATCCCGCTTCGCACCAAAACCCGACGTGATATAGGCCGAATTAATCTGATTTTCCGTGACGGCAATGTTATTTTCCGCATGCATCAGTAGGTCACCACCGGAAAATACGGAAGCCCCTCTGAGAGTAATATCATTCGCGGCAGTCATACGCAGCGAGTCTGTAGCGCGGATGGATGCCTCAGACCCCGTCAGGGTGTCAGCGATGTTGACACTGCCGGACTGCCCGCGTGCGATGAGCGTTGCCTGCCCCGCGCGCGTGATATTGTTAATGCTGCCGCTGATGCTCTCAAGCGAAACGGCTTTACCGCTGATGGCAGAGCTGATGTTATTAATATCACCGGCGGCTTTCAGGTTCAGGCTGCCACCTGCGCTGATTAATCCGGCATCGAGATTACTGAGACTGCTGGCATCGACAGACAGGGCGTTCTGCGCCGTGAGAGTGCTGCCACCGTTGGTGACCTTACCGCCTTTAAGCTGCACATTTCCGGCACTGATAATGCTGCCGCTTTGGACTGTCACGTCTTCCGGCGACAGATACACTTTAGGGATCATGACGGTCTGACCGTTGATGGTGGCAGATTCCCACCACAGGATGCTGCCGGTCAGATGGCTTACCTGTTCGGCGGTCAGCGCCACGCCAAACTGCAGCCCCAGGGCTTTTTGCTGAGCGGCAGCGCTGTCCATCAGATACTGCATTTGCTCCAGGTCGGACCCCACGCCATTGATATAACGCGATCCCGTTATGTTCAGAACCGCATTGCTTACATAACGTGTATCAAACGCGGCATCGCCCAGGAAACGGTAGTCCTTCTCCGGCTTCAGCCCCAGACGGTCCAGGAAATAGGACGACCCCAGGAACTGCGTCTTATCGGTATAGGCGGCCCTGGTTTCCTGGGGCGCCTGACCCGGTTTCACCCCCAGCATGGAATACAGATCCCCAAAGAGACGCTGATCCAGCTGTCCGAGCCCGTCCAGCTTCGGGTTCACCGTTATCAGATAAGGGCTGTCAGGGTCGGTCGAAGGAGCAAAGTAACCATTATTTCCCGACGGCAGGGGATACAGGCTGGTATTGCCGCCGCTGCCATTCTGAGCGGACAATGATGAACCACCTGCAATACCCTGCAGTGCATCTGCGAGCGCATCACGCCACTGCGGAGAATCTACAGACACCGTATCACCACGGGTAAGTGGCTGTACCTGTTCGGCATCACTGACAGACTGTCGGCTCAGCGTGTTCAGCACCGGGGGGCTGAGATTATTGCTGACCTGTCCGGCGTTCGCCGTGAGCGCGCTGTTATCGACGCCGCCTGTGAAAGTGGCATCGATGCTGCCACCTGCCTGGATCACTCCACGACTGATGGTTTCCTGTGTCTGGGACGTCTCATGCCCGATCAATTTTACGGGAATATACGGTTTGGGTTTTGAAGTATACCTCCCCGGGATATCCGGCATGACATCAGCAGGTCCGGTGGCAATCCCCTCTGACGGGTAATAGGTATAAAAATGAGAACCATATTCCTGGTAGGTGTAATAGTCGGTGTACACTCCTGTGACCTGGCTCTGGTTATTCAGCGTATTGCCGGAGAGCGTCATATTCCGGTTAGTGATAATGTTACCGGCCACATTATCCAGGGTGTCCGCCTGGATGAGCATATCCCGGCCTGAAAAGAGACGGGCAGGCGTACCGCCCGCAGTCGCTGACACTTTAGTCTGCGATTTTATTACCTTAAAAATCTGACCGGTTGCGTTAGCGCCGTAAATGTACTGGATATAGTCACGGGCCCCGCAGTTATTGCCATTTTCATCACAGACAACCAGACCACTGGCCTTATAACTCCAGAGACCGTAGCTGCCCTGTTCAAGCAGCTCCACCGGCACCAGTAAGACAGAACCATTGAAATCCGATGAACTGGTGTGCAAAAAACCCATGCTGAGCTCGCTGCTATCCTGAAGCGGTTTAATACCCGATAGATCGTTATCAATCGTTTCTGTTGCAGCGTTATTGCCCTCCCGCTCGTTCAGCAGATGTGCCGTTCTGATGAGCAGATCGCCGTTCTGCGTCTCCACACTTCCGGAGCTGTTGATAATTTCCGTACTGGCGGCACCGGCAGCATTTTTCTGCATCACCAGATTACTGCCCGCCAGGATATCGCCATGCCGATTATGGAGGCGATCGGCCAGCAGCCACATATCCTTTGCCGCATAAATCAGCGCAGTATTAAGCAGGGTTCCTGCGGCAGCGATCGTCAGGCTGCCTGCCGTACCCGCGAAGCCGTTCACTGTAATATCGCCACGGGATGTGAGCTGCACATCACCGCCCGCCTGAAGCGAGCCTGATGCATTCAGCAGAATGCTGTTCGCACTGAAGGTCCCCCTGCCGTCACCGGTAGTGAGCGTCCCGTTGTTTGTGAACGCGCCCCCTGCACTGAGAGAAAGGGTATTACCCTGCATCACACTGTTATTGATGATGGCATTTTGAGACGTAACGGTGAGGGTTCTGGCCGCCGCCAGCGTACCGCTGTGGGTAAGGGAACCGATAAGGCTCAGTGTGACATCCCCCAGGGACACGAGCTGACCTTCACTGTCAAACGTCTGACTGTCGAGCTGAAGGTTACCGGCGCTGAACAGTTTCCCGCTTGGCAGGTTGGTGACTGTATCGCCTTTCACCGTAAGCGATGAAGTCCCGAGCACCATTCCCCTGCTGGAAAGGTTTTTATAGCCAACAAGCAGGTCTGCGCCCTGAAGCGTACCGCTGTTGTTAAGGGTGGCTCCACGCAGTTCAGCGTTGCCTGTGGCAATGATGCGCCCGCTGTTTACCGCCGTTACCGCACTGAGAAGCAACGTGACTCCCTGTACCAGGCCGGTACTGCTGACCGACAGTTCAGGTGTGGTCAGCGTGAGCTTACTGCCCGAGAGAAGACTCCCGTCATTCTGTACACGGGTCGTCCCCGTGACCGAGGTCTCGCCACTGCCCTGGAGTATCCCCTGATTTTTAAGTGTATCCGCTGTAACACCGAGGGTATTCTGACTCAGCAGGACGCCGCTGCCGGTATTGTTCAGCTCCCCGGAAACGTTCACTACCAGTGAATCGCCCTGAAGCCGCCCGCTGTTAACAAGCAGCCCCGTGGTGAGGGTGGTGCTGCTTCCCTGAACGTGCCCGGCGTTTACGACATTGTCCGAGTTAAGCGCCAGTACACCGGCGCTGAGCAGTTTGCCGTCTGACAGGTTATCCAGACGCTGGCTTAGCGTAAGCGACAGCCTCTCAACTCCGGTAACCTCTCCGCTGTTTGACAGCGTGTTCGCCTCCAGCGTCAGGTTTTTCGCTATCCACTGTCCGCTGTTGTTCAGGGCCAGTGCGGAGAGCGCCATGGCACCGTTCGACGTGATTTTGCCACCAGAGGTGCTGTTCACATTACCGGTCAGCGTGGCAGTCAGGGCATCCGCCGCCTGAAGCGCGCCGCTGTTTTTAAGGGTGTCCGCATTAATCAGTACCTGTTTACCCTGCCACTGCCCGGCGTTACTGATGCTACCTGCGGTAACCGTCAAGTCGCCGGTGGTGAGTAACGCCCCGCAGCTGTTGTTCACAAGCGTCAGTAACGGCGCGGCCATATCCACTCGGGAAGCCAGCCGCAGCGCTGCAATCCCGGTCAGCGTACCGTTATTAGTGATTGTATCTTCGTTTATGGTCAGGGTTCCCCCCTGCACGGTCCCGCTGTTGCTTAATGTATTCCCCGACAGACTGAGGTCACCGACAGCAAGCAGTTTCCCCTGATTATCCGTTTCGGTGGCCTTCAGTGTGGTGCCGCCCTGGCTCATGATATCGCCAATGCTGGTTAGTTGACCGGACAGCGTCGCGCTGAGGTTGCCGGTGGCCAGCAGGCTGCCACTGTTCTGCCAGTCACGGGCATTCAGGCTGACATTCTGCCCCTGAAGCTGGCCTTTAGTCGTGAAAGTGGTGCCGGAAAGCGACAACGCCCCGTTGGTCAGCGTGCGCGAACCGGCAAGTAAATTCAGCATACCGGCCGTCAGTGACAGTGAAGTATCTCCCTGCAGCAACCCGCTGCTGAAAAGTTCACCGGTGTTAAGCGTCAGGTGCTCCCCCGCCACGGTTCCTGCATTTGCCAGCGTCTGCACCGTCATAAGGTTATCACCCTGCGCCAGTAAAAGACCGCCTGCGGAGTTATTCAGAGTGCCGTAATTCAGGTCAAGCGAACTGCCGCTCAGCTCGCCGCTGTTAGTCAGTTGCGTTCCGGATAACGACAACTCTGCGTCGCTGGTGATAATCCCGGCGTTTTTCAGGTCCTGCAATGAAAGAGAAAGCGCGGAAGGCGTGTAAATCATCCCGTTACTGCGGTTATCCAGCAATGTCGCGACCAGGGATAATGTTTTCTCCCCCTGAATCAGGCCGCTATTCACAACCTGAGGTGCATTCAGGCTCAGAGCGCCCGCGGTCAGTACGCCGCTATTAATCAGCTCCTGCGCGTTCGCTCTCAGCAGCGTGGCGGATGTTTTACCGCCATGCGTCAGGCTGTCGCGGGTCGTCAGGGTCATACTGCCGGATGCGGTCTGCGTGCCGTCAAGCTGCGCACTCAGCACGTCCACGCTGACGCTATTACCCTGCGTCTGTGCCGTCGTCGTGGTCTTCAGTCTGTTGCCTGTAAAAGTCACCACGCCGCCTGCGCTGGTTTCCCCGGCAAGCGTGGCGTCCTGCGCGTTCAGAGCGAGGTTACCGCCGCTGTGGATAACTGAGCCTGCCGTGGTGGTGAGCGTACCGGTCGTGGCAGTGAGCCCTTTTTCGCCGGAAATCGTGCCGCTGTTGCTCAGTTGTGCGGCACTGAGCGTCAGCGTGTCGTCGCTGATGAGTGCGCCGCTGTTATCCAGCTTACCGGAGGCGGTGACGATGGCTCTGCCTTTTGCGCCAGTGTCGCCTTTCAGGATCGCGTTGCGGGCGCTGATATCCAGCGTGGTATTACTCTTAAGGCTGCCAGTACTGGTCAGGTCAGAGGCGGTGACCTTCAGGCTGTTGCCCTGGACGGTGCCGGTATTGCCGAATGTGCCGGTATTCACCGTGGCATCCGTTCCGGTGGCCAGCGTGCCGTTGCTGGTCAGACTGCCGGTGTTAACGGCAAGAGATGTCCCGGCAATCGTGCTGCCGTTCAGCGTGGTGTTACCGGTGGTGGTGAGTGAAATACTGCCGCTGGCGTTCGTTTTGCCCCCGTTCTGCGTCAGCGTCTGACCACTGAGGGCAATATCTGCACCGCTGAGGTTGCCGTTCTGCGTCAGAGCACCACCTTTCACTGTCAGTTGCTGGCCCGTCGCCACGGAGCCGTTCAACGTGGCCCCCTGTGATGCTTCCAGCGAGACATTACGAGATGCCGTCAGCTGCGCTCCGGTCTCCAGTGTCTGCGCCTTAACGGTGGCATCCTGTCCCGCCACGTTTTTACCTTTAAGCGCTGCGCTTCCGGCGGTACTGACGGTAAGATTTTGTCCGGCGCCAGCCTGTGCGTCCGCGCTTTGCGTGAGATTTTTTGCGGTCAACAAGGTGTCGCCTGACGAGGTCAGCGAACCACCACTCTGTGTGAGCAGGCCAGTGGTGGACAACTGAAGATTCTGCCCCGCCGAGACCTGAGCGCCGTTCAAGGCCAGCGCCCCCTGCCCGGACACGGTGATGTTGCCGTTCGCCTTATGGTCACCTGTAAGCGTGACGCTCTGTCCTTTCGCTGTTAACGCACCGTTGGCAAGACTATTGTTGACCGAAAGCTTACCGCTGACGTCAAGCGCAATATCCCCCTGACGCGCGTTAAGGTTGCCCAGGTTTACGCCCACACCCGCCTCACTGGAGACCAGACGAATGCGGTTGGCGTACATGCCACCCAGCGCGCCGGTGTCTACCGCCACCTTCGGGGCTTCGCCTTCACCTTTTAACGCGCTGACGCTACCGTCCGCCGCGACCCGGTTCGCCCCGGTTACCAGACGTAAATCTTTCGCATGCAGTTGCGCATTGATCTCGGTCGCGCGGGAAATGATCGACACCGCATCGCTTTGGCTACCATTCAGCCCCTCGCCCTCGATGGTGACGGCGCCTTTGGTCACGTCAAGCGACTGCAGCTTACCGCTGGCATCGAGCACCGGTTTACCCGTCGTGAGCGTCACATTCGGCGTATTGATAAACCCGCAGCCGTTACAGGTGATGCCGTAGGGGTTCGCCACAATGACGTTAGCCGCCTTGCCCGCCACTTCGGTATAGCCCTGCAAATTCGAGCGATTAGTCCCGGTGACTTCGTTGATGATGCCTTTGGCTTCCTGCCCGGCCTTCAGGTTGGGGTTGTTCTGAATAATTCCGCCCAGCTGGGTCTGGTTGAGCTGCCCGGTCGCGTTATTGAGGATCAGCCCCTCTTTCCCGACGTTGTAATCGTTGTACTTGTTATGGGAAATACCGGATTGATTCGGCGTGGCGATGTTCACCACCGGCACGCCGTTGGCCGCCTTGTCCATCTGCGTATTGCCGGACGGGGTGAGGGTTGCAGCCATCACGGGCAGCAGCGGCTGCGTCGCCAGCAGCACGCTCAGTAACGCGCTCAGCGCGCGCTGCGAAAAACGAACCTGATCCTGTTTCATCATCCCTGTCCCTTAGAAAGCCACTGATACGCGGTAATAAATCGTGAGGTGGTCCGGCCCCAGCCAGTCCGGATACGCCATCGGTGTGCCAACGGTAAACTGGCTTGAGTAGTTACGATGAGCCGTCGTAAGACCAAGCGCGGCGCCCCACAGCGTGCCGGAGGCGTAACGGTCGAAACCGTCCTTCTTCAGCCAGCCGCCATCGATTGCCGCCAGCAGGCCGACATCCCCCACCCACGGCAGCGTAAAGAGCGAATAATTCAGCTCATTTCGCCAGTAGCCGCCGTTATCGCCGGAGATGTACTGCTCCTTAAAGCCGCGCACGGAGGCTTCGCCGCCCAGCGTCAGCCGCTCGCTGCCGTACAGCCGGTCCGGCGACCACTGAAAGTAGACGCTGGTCAGCCACCACAGCCTGTCCGCAACGGGGCGCTGAAAGCTGCCGTTTACGCTCCATTTGCGAAACTCTGCTTTCGGCACATCGCCATGTTTGTCGGTATCATCTTCTGCGCCAAACCACGGTACCCCCTGAGTAAAGGTCGGGTTCAGGGTCGCCACGCCGGAGGCGATTTTTTGCGTGTGGTTAAGGCCCAGTGAGAAACTGGAGAGCTTGCGGCTGCTGGTGGCCAGCAGAACATCGTCGAGATAGTTATGGTTGATGCGGTGCGTGAGGCCCGCCGACACGCCGGTTTTGATATCGCCATTGCGGAACAGCACCCAGGAGCCCGTCAGGCGGTGCGTCTCGGTATCCCCCGTCGAACGCCAGAGATAACCGTTATTGTCGATGGTGCTGAGGTAATTGCTCCAGCTGTAGCTGTAGTCCAGCAAGCCGTAGCCGTAAGGTACGCTGACCCCGGCGGCAAAATTCTGCGCATCATGGCTATTCGAAAAATCGCTGCTGCGCCCGCCGCTGACAAACCACTTATCCGCCAGACCCAGCAGGTTATTGCCGTACACAGCGCCATTGAGCTGTCCGGTTCCGGTGCTCTTTTGTCCGCTGTTATCGAAACTCACTGTTCCGCCGAGCGGGAATTCTGGCGTAGCCGTCAGATTAACGATCGAGTAGCCCTGCCTGTCGCCGGGCAAGATTTCTATTTCAACCGGCGTCTGGCGCACGCGATTGAGCTGCTCCATCCCCTGTTCGATATCGCGCAGGTTCAGAATTTTTCCTTCGAGCCCGGGGAAGGTCATGTTCAGGGTACGCGCCGGAACGCCTTCAAGTCGTATTTGCTGGAGCTTACCTTCCAGAACCGCGAGCTGGAGAACACCACCGGAGAGATCCTGTTCGGTCAAAAACGCACGGCTGGTGATATAGCCCCGGCTGATGTACCAGTCAGACACGGCGTTAGTAAGGGTATTTAAACGGGCAATATCAAGGCACTGATTCAGCCACGGCGCAACCAGCCGTTCTTTAGCTGACGGAGACAGAAGGCTGGCCCCCGTCAGTTCGATGCGCGAGATAGCAAAACAGGGGCCTTGTGGCGTCGCGGTACTGTCGGGCTGAACGGGACGCGGTAACACCACGCTGCGCTCCAGCTCTTCACGCTGGCGCTGGTTTTCATCCAGCAGCTGCTGCTGTTGCTGCTGAATGGTATTGCGGTCGGCCGGCGACAACGGGGCGGCGAGTACGATGCCTGGCACCAGTAACACGATGGCTGTCAGCAGCGTGCGTGCTGATGTTTTCCCTAACACTATTTACTCTCCGCTCAAAGTCCGCTTTCAAACTTGACTGTTAAAAAACGAGCAACTTATTTCAAAAAGTAAATAGTGTAAATATCAATAAAGAAAATAAGGATATTTCTGGCGCATTTTCAGAATTTTGCAGGGATAAATCTGAAGCAATATTAAAGAAATCCCCCATCGCGCCGATCATCATCCGTGTGTATTATTTCCTGTAGCGTTGACCACAACTATCCTTAACTCAAATACTTAAGCGCCAAAGCGAAAGGCATCATGAGCACACCGATCAAACGGCTAGAAATCATTAAAAATGCCATTGAGCTGGAAGATGACGACATCATCCACAGCCAGCTGACACGCCTGAAAAATGAAGCGTTTGACGATGAGCTACAGGCAATCGTCGTGGCGCTTGAGGAGAAGAACTACACCGCGGCGATGGCGGCCATCGTTGCCTGGCTGCAGGGCCAGCGCGCGGTTACCCCGTGGCGCGACCCGCAGGTGGCTGCCAGCAAGCTGGAGCTGAAGGCGCTGGAAGAGCGCCTGCGCGATCTGATAGACCGCCGCAACGCGCGGGTGCAGCAGCTTGACGAGTTCAACGATCTCTATTTCTCCCGCCTGGGTCCCCTGATGCAGCAGATCCTCGCCCTGCGTAAAACCCTGGCGGAGCTGAACCTGCGGCGTCAGCAGGCGGAGGCGCGTCGTCGCGAGGAAGATTATCGCCGCTGCCAACGCTACATGGCGCAGGCGGTTGAGGTGCTGGCGACGCTCACCCAGCGCTGGCGCGATCTGCCTGCGGATTCCATACAGGCCGCCGAAGCGCGCAAGCATCTGGCGCAGCAAAGCGATCTGATTGCCAACCTGCTGGCCGAGGCGCTGGAGCTGGAGAGCGGCTTAACGCGCGAAGAGGAGCCCGCGCGCCAGGCGCGCGACGAGGCCAACGAAGAGTACGAGAAGTATCGCGAGCAGCATCACGATGCCGAAGTGCGGCTGCGCAAGGGCAAAGATCTCTCGGAAGAAGATCGGAACGAGCTGAAGCGTCTCTGGCGGCAGGCGAGCAAGCTCTGCCACCCTGACCTGGTGGCGGACGACCTGAAAGAAGAAGCCAACGCGATGATGGTGCAGCTCAACCAGGCGAAGCAGCGCGGCGACGTTAAATCCATTCGCTCTCTGGTTGCCCGACTGCAGCAGGGCTTCGAGCCGCTGATGGCCAGCGACAGGCTGAACGATCTGGAACGTATCCGCAAAAAAATGGCGCAGGTGCGCGAGCAGATCGACATTTTAGTGAACGAGCTGGCGGAGCTGGAGAAAGAGGAATCGTGGCTTCTGGTTTCGTCGCTGAGCAATATGGAAGCGTACTTCGCTCAGCAGGAGAAAGCGCTGCACGAGGTCCGCGCCTCGCTCGAACATCAGGTGAACGAAGCGCAGCTGGATTCCGCCGCGTGACTACTTGGCGTGCCAGTATGCGCTAGCACGCACCAGCTGGGGGTCAATCGCGTCGGTTTCAAACTGACGGCTCAGCGTTTTCACCACCTTCCCTTCGCCGGTCAGCCAGATGAAATAGTCCTCCGCCGGAACGCTCAGCGCCGCCAGATGGTCTGCAACCACCTGCTCGCTGTGGCCCACCACCCAGGTGATGTCGAACGCGCTCAGGTGCGCCAGATACTCTTTATAAGCTTCGTCTCCAACCGTCACTACCGCATGAACCTCCGGGCGAACCGGCAGTTTAGCAATGCCCTCTAAGCGTCGGCGCAGCGCGGGCATGCCGGATTCATCGCACACGTACAGCTGCCAGGCGTAATCTTCCGGCACAACCAGCGAACCGCGCGGGCCGCCGATGGTCAGCCTGTCGCCCACTTTCGCCTCAACCGCCCAGCGGCTGGCAATGCCGCCGTCATGAACGAAGAAATCGAGCACCAGCTCATGACGGGCCTCATCGTACAGCGGCGTATAGTCGCGCGCCTGCGGACGCACGCCGTCGCCCCAGTCGATGCCTTCATCGGTAACCACCGGCGGCAAAAACGTTGCCCCGGGCGCCGGGAAAAAGACTTTGGTATGGTCGTCGAAACCGCGGGAGCTAAAGCCCTCCAGCGCCTCGCCGCCTAAAACAATGCGCTGGAAACCCGCGCTGGCGCGCTCAACGCGAAGCACCGTCAGCTCGCGAAAACGCAGGTCATTACGAACGCGCTGTGGGTAACGGGTAGATGCCATTTTTAGCCCCTTCTCTGGTGAATACGATATATCTAAATCAATTTTCAAATGATAATGATTACTAATAAGAAAAAATGCAAGATCTTTTAGATTGCATCTGAATATATCTTAGATATAGTTTAGATATATCAAATTGAAGGGCATATTATGCGACACGAACACGACGGCGGCGGGCGCCGACCGCGCTTTTTTGGCCACGGCGACCTGCGGCTGGTGATTCTCGACATCCTGACCCGCAGCGCGAGCCACGGCTATGAGCTGATCAAAGAGATAGAGAACCTGACGCAGGGGAATTACACCCCCAGTCCTGGGGTGATCTATCCGACCCTGGATTATCTTCAGGATCAGTCGTTTATCGCTATTACGGAAGAAGATAGCGGGCGTAAGCGAATTACGATTACCGCTGCGGGCCAGCAGTGGCTGGATGAAAACCAGGAGCAGCTTGAGCACATACGGGCGCGTATCAAAGCGCGTTCCGTCGGCTTTCAGCTGCGCAAAAACCCGCAGATGAAGCGGGCGCTGGATAACTTCAAAGCGGTGTTAGACCTGAAGGTGAATCAGGGAGAGCTCAGCGACGCGCAGCTCAGGCAAATCGTCGGGGTGATTGACCGCGCGGCGCTGGAGATCTCCCAACTGGATTAAGCCGGCGCGTGCTCGCTCACGCGGAAGACGCGTACCAGCTCTTTCAGGTGCATCGCCTGTTCGTTAAGCGAGGCCGCCGCCGCCACGGACTCTTCCACCAGCGCGGAGTTTTGCTGGGTGGTGGCATCAATCAGGCCAATCGCGCTGTTGATCTGGGAGATCCCCTCCGTCTGCTCGTGGCTGGCCTGGCGGATCTCTCGCAGGATCACATCCATCTCCTCCACGTTGCCCACCATCCCGTTGATCAGCGCGCTCGCTTTCTCGACCAGGTTCATCCCGTCCTGGGTCTGGCTGGTTGAGCTTTCAATCAGCTCGCGGATTTCGCTGGCCGACGACGCGCTCTTCTGGGCAAGCTGACGCACCTCACCGGCTACCACCGCAAAGCCGCGACCGTGCTCCCCGGCGCGCGCCGCTTCCACCGCCGCGTTCAGCGCCAGAATGTTGGTCTGGAAAGCAATGGCGTCGATCAGGTCGATAATGTCGGACATTCGGTTCGAAGTCTCGTTAATCAGGCGCATTTTGCTGGTCACCTGCTTCATCATCTCGCCGTTGTTTTTGACCACCGTGGCGGCATCTGCCGAGAGGTTGGTCGCTTCCCCGGTGTGCGAGGCCGTGTTTTTCACCGTCGCGGTGATCTGCTCCATTGAGGCGGCGGTCTGTTCAACGGAGCTTGCCTGCTCTTCCGTGCGCGCGGCCAGATCCTGGTTCCCGGCGACAATCTGCGCGGCTGCACTGGAGATATTCTCCGAGCCGGTTTGCACCTGCTGCACAATGTCCAGCAGACGCGTCTTCATCTCCATCAGCGCATGCAGCAGCAGACCCGTTTCGTCTTTGCCGTGCGGCGTGATGCTGCCGGTCAGGTCGCCCTCTGAAATCGCTTTTGCAAAATGCACCGCCTCGCCGAGCGGGCGGGTGATAGAACGCACGATGAACCAGCCAATCAGGCTGCCGACCGCGACGCTAAAGAGGGTGACCAGGATCAGCAGCAGGCGGTTAGACCTGAAATCCCCTTCCACCTGCGCGCCTGCGCTCTGCATCTCGCTGTTTTGAATGGCGATCAGCTCCTTCACCTTCGCTTTGTAAGCCTGCTGCACGGCGAGGGTCGTGGTCATCATCTCCTGAATGGCGCCCGCACGATTGTTGTTCTGCACCGCCTGCAAAATGCGGTAGCGTGAGTCCAGATACTGCTGGCGCACGCTGCGGATTTCCGCCAGCACCTGCTGAGATTGTTGATCCCTCAGCACGTTGTTCAGCTCGCCCAGGATCACCGTGATGTGCTCGCTGATCTCTTTCAGGTGCTGTTGAGATTGCCCGGTGTAAGTGCCCTGTTCGTCCAGCAGCATCAGCTGTTGAGTGCTAATAAATTCCTGGAAGTTATCGATTAACTGGTTCGCTTTTACCGTGGTTGGATAGTCACTGGTAATAATGGACTGCATCCCATTATTTGCCCGGTTCAGACTCAGCAAAGACAAGCTTGCGCTGATCGCCATCAGGACAATAAAGAACCCAAACGCCAGAAATAATTTCGTGCCGATCTTTACGTCATGTAGGAACATATTTTCTCCATCGATGTGATTATTTCTCAGACGATCGCTGTTATCGGTAACGAATTCGCTAACTTTATGACTTTGATCGTTTTTTTATTTCATAACCCTCACAATGGATAGGTAGAGACTATTAATATTGCTCCATCGATCGTTACCAGACCACCTGACGGGGCATTTTCGAAATAGCATTCTGAAGAATTGACTTAGGCGGGAATAAATAACTGAGGTACTTTTTTTAGTTATTTAATATTAAGTTAACAACAAACCACATTAATAGTCACATCTATAGAGTAGAAAAGCCGATTATGCCTTACGGTATAAACGGCTTTTCTGGAACATCGCGGCTTAATGGAGCACGGTTACAGCATCCTTGAGACGTCCGGCGCGGTGTTTCACCATGGCAGAAATGTGCGCGCTCTCCTCGACCAGGTCGGCGTTTTTCTGCGTGATGCTGTCGAGCTCGGCCACCGCGCGGGTTAACTCTGACAGCCCGGTTGCCTGCTCGGACGTCGCGTGGCTGATCTGGGCGATCAGCTGCGTCACGTTTTTCACCTGCTCGACAATATCATCCATCGTTCGGCCTGCGGCGTGCACCTGCTCAGAGCCGGACTGCACCTTGCTGGCGCTGGCATCAATCAATTTACGAATATCATTCGCTGCGCTGGCGCTGCGGCTGGCGAGGTGGCGAACTTCGCCCGCGACCACGGCAAAGCCTTTCCCCTGCTCGCCTGCCCTTGCCGCCTCAACTGCCGCATTCAGCGCCAGAATATTGGTCTGGAAAGCGATATCGTTGATCAGGGACGTAATCGAGCCAATTCGCTGCGTGCTGTCGGCGATGTCATCCATGGTCTTGACGACGGTCTGCATCGCGTTGCCCCCTTTCGTCGCCGCGCCGCTGGCGGCGACCGAGAGTTTATCCACCTCGGCGGCGGTTTCAGAGTTACTCTGAACGGAAGCGGCCATCTGGTTCATTGTCGCGACGGTCTGCTGCACGTTGGCCACGGTTTGACGCGTACGATCGTTGAGATCTTCATTGCCCTGCGCCAGCCTGTCGCTGCCGTCGCGGACGCTCACCACCTGGCTCGACACGTCATTGATCAACCAGCGGCACATCAGGCCCAGCTGCCCTACCGCGCGCAGCGTCAGCCCCAGTTCGTCGCTGCGGTTCAGATGCTGCACGCTGTTGCGCTCGCCGGTTGCGACCTTCAGCGCCTGTCGCGCCACATTCTCTACAGGTCGGACAATCTGTTGCTCAAACAGCAGCGTCCCCAGCAGCATCACCACCGCGGCAGCGGCGAGCGGCGTCCAGCCAGCGTTGGTCGCGACCAGCGAGGCGGCGAGCAGGGCAAAGAGCGCTGCCATCACGCCGCGCACGCGCCAGCGCAGCGGCATGGCCGGCAGTTTACCCAGCCAGCCCTTTCCCACCACCAGCCCTTTATGAATACGTTTTTTACAGCGCCCGTCATTCAGCGCCCGGTAGAGCGGCTCCACGGCGGCAATCTCTTCCGCTGTGGCCTTCGTGCGGATCGACATATAGCCCGTCACCTGCCCGCGGCGCACCATCGGCACCGCGTTAGCACGCACCCAGTAGTGGTCACCGTTTTTACGCCGGTTTTTGACGATCCCGCTCCAGGGCTCGCCCTGCTGCAGCGTGTACCACATATCGGCAAACGCGGCTTTTGGCATATCAGGGTGGCGCACCATATTGTGCGGCTGGCCCGTCAGCTCATCGAGCTGGTAGCCGCTCACCTGTACAAAAGTGTCGTTGGCGTGGGTAATGTAGCTGTGGACGTCTGTGGTAGACATTAAGGTGGTGTCATCGTCCAGAGGATATTCATTCTGGGTGACATAGGTTGGAGAGGACATCGTGGGCATCCCTTGCAGGTTATTTGAATGTTAATTTTGTGGGTCATTGTTATTTCGGCGGTAAACAATTTATCTTTAGTTGTTAAACATGATGAAGATCGCAGATTTGACTTAAACCATACTTTTTGTACGATTTTATAATTCATTGATTTCAAATACTTTCGGTAAGAAATTACCCACAAAGTAGGATTAGTTAATGCTCGCTAAAGTCGCAGCACGCGCACTGCTTTAGTGCAGCCGCCCCTTTCATCCCTTCTTGATGCGCTCTGCCGTGTCCCGCTAAATCCCGTTTCGGTTGTATCGGCATGATTAAATATTGCGCAACATTATTTTAACCTGGCGTTTATCCCGATTTTCGTTAAGGCATCTGAAGTGGCGTAATCCCTGCAATACTTAACTCAGTATCATGTGATACGCGATCCCCGGGAGCACATTTTGAACAGGTTACCTTCCAGCGCCTCGGCTCTTGCCTGTACCGCGCACGCACTGAATCTCATTGAGAAGCGAACGCTCGATCATGAGGAGATGAAACAACTTAACCGAGAGGTCATCGATTACTTTAAAGAGCATGTAAATCCTGGTTTTCTGGAGTATCGCAAATCTGTTACCGCCGGCGGGGATTACGGAGCCGTAGAGTGGCAAGCGGGGAGTCTTAACACGCTTGTCGACACCCAGGGACAGGAGTTTATCGATTGCCTGGGTGGTTTTGGCATTTTCAACGTGGGGCACCGTAATCCAGTTGTGGTTTCCGCCGTACAGAATCAACTTGCGAAACAACCTCTCCATAGCCAGGAGCTGCTCGACCCGCTTCGCGCCATGCTCGCGAAAACGCTGGCGGCCTTAACGCCCGGCAAGCTGAAATACAGCTTCTTTAGCAACAGCGGCACGGAATCGGTCGAAGCGGCGATTAAGCTCGCCAAAGCGTACCAGTCGCCGCGCGGGAAATTCACCTTTATCGCCACCAGCGGCGCGTTCCACGGTAAGTCCCTGGGCGCACTGTCCGCTACCGCCAAATCCACCTTCCGCAAACCGTTTATGCCGCTGCTGCCGGGCTTCCGCCACGTGCCGTTCGGCGACATTAACGCCATGCGCACCGTGCTGACTGAATGCCGTAAAACCGGCGATGACGTGGCCGCGGTGATCCTGGAGCCTATCCAGGGAGAAGGCGGCGTGATCCTCCCCCCGCAGGGCTATCTGCCTGCCGTGCGTCAATTGTGCGATGAGTTTGGCGCGCTGCTGATCCTCGACGAAGTCCAGACCGGGATGGGGCGCACCGGCAAGATGTTTGCCTGCGAGCACGAGAACGTTCAGCCGGACATTTTATGCCTGGCGAAAGCGCTGGGCGGCGGCGTTATGCCGATTGGTGCGACGGTTGCGACAGAAGAGGTCTTCTCGGTGCTGTTCGACAACCCGTTCCTGCATACCACCACCTTTGGCGGCAACCCGCTGGCCTGTGCGGCGGCGCTGGCGACCATCAACGTGCTGCTGGAGCAAAACCTGCCTGCGCAGGCCGAGCAGAAAGGCGACATGCTGCTGGATGGCTTCCGCCAGCTGGGGCGTGAATATCCGGATCTGGTTCAGGAGGCGCGCGGCAAAGGGATGCTGATGGCCATTGAGTTTGTTGATAACGAAATCGGCTACAGCTTCGCGAGCGAGATGTTTCGCCAGCGGGTGCTGGTCGCCGGCACGCTGAACAACTCGAAAACCATCCGCATTGAACCGCCGCTGACGCTGACCATTGAACAGTGTGAGCAGGTGCTGAAAGCGGCGCGCAAAGCGCTGGCGGCGCTGCGCGTGAGCGTGGAAGAGGCGTAATCAACGCCGGGTGGCGCTACGCTTACCCGACCAACCAAATACTGCATATGCAGGCCCGGTAAGCGTAGCGCCACCGGGCTGCTTTTTATCGGTGGAACTCCGCCACCGTCATGGTGAAGCGAAGTACAGTATCGCCTTCATTGGCATAGCCGTGCGCGGCTTCCGTTTTCGCCACCGCCGACGCCCCGGCAGCCACCTGCGTTACCGTCTCGTCCACCGTCAGGGTTAACATACCTTCGTTCACGTGCAGCAGCTCAAAGGTTCCCGCCGGATGCCCCGAAGAGGCAAAGCGCTCTCCCGGCCGCATCTCCCACTGCCATAGCTCAATCATATCCGGACCCGCGGTGCCCGCCAGAAGCCTGGCGTAACCGCCCCGTGCGCCCTGCCACAGCACCGGAATCGCGGCTTCTTCGATAACGTGCACCTGCGGCTCGCTGGAGACGTTAACGATATCCGCCACTGAGATACCGAGCGCGGCGGCCAGCTTACACAAAATGGCGATACTGGGGTTGGCTGCGCCCTTTTCGATCTCCACCAGCATGCCTTTGCTGACGCTGGCGCGGCGGGACAGCTCATCCAGCGACAGTTTTTTCTCTTTCCGCCAGTTGCGGATGCGGTTCGCCACGGCCAGGCTTACCTGGGCAACGTCGGCGCCCTGCGTAGTCATTATATTGACTTTATCAGTCATTGGTCACTACCATGGTATAAAACAGTCAATACAGGATTATTTATGTCTCTCGTTACGCCGTCAATAGACTCGCGTCTTGCCGGGATTGCTCCTGGCTTTCGGGCGCTGAGCATTCTGGTTGAAGCTGCGCCGATTACCCACCCGGAGGTGGCGGCTGCCGCGCTGGCGCAGGCCTGCCAGCAGATGCTTAATGATGATGTTCCCTGGGCTGATGCACACCTTTCAGGCTGGGATGAGGTGTTTAAAGCCTTCGGGGCGAAACCGAAACGCACGCCCTGCTCGGCATCGGCCCTGCGTAAGCGGGTGCTGAAAGACGGATCGCTGCCGCCGCTGGACCCGGTAGTGGATATTTATAACGCGGCGAGCATTCGCTACGCCATTCCGGTTGGCGGAGAAAATCTCGCGGCTTATTCAGGCGCGCCGCGTCTGACGCTGGCCGACGGCAGCGAGCCGTTTGATACCTTCAAAGAGGGACAGCCGGTGGTGG
The DNA here is from genome assembly GCF_001022965.1 of Enterobacter genomosp. O. Taxonomy (GTDB): domain Bacteria; phylum Pseudomonadota; class Gammaproteobacteria; order Enterobacterales; family Enterobacteriaceae; genus Enterobacter; species Enterobacter cloacae_L. Next base: position 526,845 of record NZ_LECZ01000026.1, on the reverse strand, counting down.
AACATCCGGAACCGGGCGAGGTTATCTGGCGCGACGATCTCGGCGTCACCTGCCGCCGCTGGAACTGGCGCCAGGGGATACGGACGCGTCTGGACAGCCAGGCGCAAAACATGTGGTTTATTCTTGAAAGCCTGCCGTCGATGCCGCTTGCGGCGCTGGAAGAAGCGGGTGCGGAGTTGGTGGATAACCTGCAGCGGCTGATGCCGGGAGCCACTGCTCAGGTTCAGCTGTTGGAGCTGTCCTGAACAACGCCGGGTGGCGCTAACGCTTACCCGGCCTACTGCACTATTCCACATCCCGTAGGCCCGGTAAGCGCAGCGCCACCGGGCATGGCCGTTACTCCGGCAACAACCCCACAAAGCTGCGCTTTTTGCGCGGCTCCGACATTAATTCTTCAAGCTTATCCACGCACGCCAGATAGTGCGGGGTTTTCTTGTGCGCCAGCACCGCCTCTTCGTCTTTATAGGCCTCGTAGATAAAGAACCGGGTTTTCACGCGCGGGTCCTGCAATACGTCAAAGCGCAGGTTTCCCGGCTCCTGAATCGCCCCCTCGTGGTTGGCGCGAAACACCTCCAGAAACTCGTCCACCCGCTCGGGCTTAATGTTGATTTCAACCAGCGTCACGTTCATTGTGCTTCTCCCTGTTTCTCTTCCTGCCAGAACTGGAACGCCTCCCGGGCGCTCATGTTCTCGTGTACCACTTTTTTCACCGCCTTCAGCATGGCGAGCGGCGCGCTGGACTGGAAGATATTGCGCCCCATGTCCACGCCGGAGGCGCCCTGGTCGATTGCGCGCCAGCACATCTCCAGGGCCTCGTGCTCCGGCAGCTTTTTGCCGCCGGCGATGACGATCGGCACCGGGCAGCTGGCGGTCACTTTTTCAAAGCCCTCGTCCACGTAGTAGGTTTTGACGAATTGCGCCCCCATTTCGGCGGCGATGCGGCTGGCGAGCGAGAAATAGCGCGCGTCGCGCGCCATCTCTTTCCCCACGCCCGTCACCGCCAGCGTCGGCATGCCGTAGCGCGCGCCCGCGTCCACCAGCTTGATGATGTTGTTGATCGACTGATGCTCAAACTCGCTGCCGATATAGACCTGCGCCGCGACCGCGCAGACGTTCAGGCGCAGCGCGTCCTCCATCGCCACCGCCACGCACTCGTTGGAGAGTTCACCCAGAATCGAGTTACCGCCGGAGGCGCGCAGCACCACCGGCTTATTGGTGGCGGCTGGCACCTGACTGCGCAAAATACCGCGCGTACACATCAGCACGTCGGTTTCGCCGAACAGCGGCGCGATGGAGAGATCGATACGCTCAAGCCCGGTGGTTGGCCCCTGGAAGTAGCCGTGGTCAAAGGCCAGCATCACCGTGCGGTTGCTTTGCGGGTTGAAGATGCGCGCCAGCCTGGACTGCATGCCCCAATCCAGCGAGCCGCAGCCCTTCAAAGTGAACGGCACATTCTGCTGCGGCGTACCGATGCCAAAATCCTTGCCGTCTTTGATGTCGTCTAAATCAGCCATTTGCTCCCCCGTCAGAAATCGTATTTGTTGATGTTCTCTTTGGTGAACACCACGCGCTCCGGCAGCAGCACGATGCCGTTGCCCTTCGCCTCATACTGGTAGCCCTGCACGCTGTTCGGCTCGACCTTCAGCGCCCCGATGTCTTTTACGTCCACGCTGTCACCGACGTTAAGATCGCCTTTTTTCAGCAAACGATCGGCGACATTGACCGCAATTTTGCCCTGCTGTACGACATCCCACAGGCCGAAGGCTTTTACCGTGCCGCGCTCCACGTACGGGCGCATCACGTTCGGCGTGCTGAAGCCGACAATCGCTACCCCTTCCCGCTTCAGGTTTTCTGCCGCCTGTGCGGCGGCTGGAAGCGCGTTGGCGTCCGGGGCGATGATGGCATCCAGATCCGGATACGCTTTTAAGATCCCCTCGGCGGTTTGCAGGGATTTGGTGGCGTCGTTATAGCCAAACTGCGTGGTGACGACCTGCCACTGCGGATGGTCTTTCTCGATTTTGGCCTTCGCCTCTTTCACCCACTGGTTCTGGTCGGTGACGGTGGGGCTGGAGTAGAAGAACGCCACTTTGGCATTCGGTTTGGTGACCTGCTTGCCCGCCATCTCCACCAGCAGGCCACCCAGCTGTTCCGGTGTCCCCTGGTTGATGTAGATGCTGCGGCACTCCGGCTTGGTGTCGGAATCCCAGGTCAGCACTTTGACGCCGCGCTGCATCGCGCGCTTCAGCGCCGGGCAGAGGCCGTCCGGCGACACGGCGGAGACGATGATGGCGTTATAGCCCTGGTTGACGAAGTTATTGATGAGCTGCACCTGGCCGGAGACGCTCGGCTCGGTTGGGCCGTCGTAGGTGACGTCCACGCCAAGATCTTTCCCCGCCTCTTTCGCGCCGTTGCCGCCGCTGGTGAAAAAGCCGACCCCGACCAGCTTCGGGATAAAAGCAATGCGGTCCGCCGCCTGCGCCGAGGCGAAGCTGAGGGCCATTGCCAGGACGAACAGTTTTGTTTTCATCTTACGCTCCGGATAGTTTTCTAAAGAGAGATCGCACCCACTCACGGTGCAGACTCAGCGAACGCCCCATCACCACCACAACCAGCAGCGCCCCTGACAGCGCGCTCGACACCTGGTTAGCGATGCCGACCATCTGTAAACCCTGCTGCAGGTAGCCCACCAGCAGCGCCGCCAGCGCCGTACCAACAACCGAACCTGACCCGCCGTAGATATTGGCCCCGCCGAGCACGGCGGCAGTGAGCGCTGGCATCAGTAAATCGCGCCCCAGATCCGAACGCGCGGAGCCGAAATAGGAGACCATCACCAGCGCGGCTATGGCCGAGGCCACGCCCACCAGCCCGTACAGCGCGTAGGGCATACCGTTCACCGACAGCGCCGCATAGCGCGCCGCGCGAGGATTCTGCCCAATCAAAAACAGATGACGGCCAAAGCGCCCGCGATGGGTAATCAGCCAGAAGAAGAGGGTAATGACCGCGAACAGCACCAGCGGGATCGGCATGCCCAGCACCGTGAGGTTAGCGAACGCCGTGAAGCTGTCCGGGAAGCCGCCGATGCCCTCGTAGCCCGTCGCCCCCGCCATGCCGGAGAGCAGCAGCGCGCCGCCGCCGTAGAGGTAGAGCGTGCCGAGGGTAATCACCAGAGGGCTAATGCCGGTGTAGTGAATAAGCGCGGCATTAAATAATCCGCACAGCAGTCCCAGCAGCAGCGTCAGAGGGATGGCAACCGCCATCGGCCACCCCGCCTGCATCATCACTCCCAGCGCGATAGCGCACAGGCCGATGGTCGACCCCAGCGAAATATCGATCCCGCCGCTGATAATCACCAGCGTGAGCGGCAGCGCTACAATGCCGATGCAGATAAAATCGCTGGTGCTGAACAGCAGCATGTTGACGTCGAGCATGCGCGGGTTGATGGCGCCAAAGAGCAGGATCTCCAGCACCAGCAAAATCAGCAGCGCGCTTTCCCAGTTAAGCCTCATTTACGCCACCTCTTTTTTACGTTTGGGAAAGGGGGTGACGTGCTTTCCCCCTCTGTTGCCCAGCTGGAAGCGGCCGTACTTCAGCGCCCGCTGATGACGCGCCAGCGCCTGACGCAGGCGTCCGTCAAGCACCAGCACGCCCAGCAGCACCAGCCCGGCGATAAAGTCGTTCCACCAGGCCGGGAGCCGGAACAGCACCAGCACGGTATCGATTTGGGTGAGGAAGAATGCCCCCAGCAGAGCACCGATCAGCGTGCCCGTACCGCCCAGCAGTGAAATGCCGCCGAGCACGCAGGCGGCGATGGCCTTCATCTCCAGCCCGCTGCCGGTCTGGTTCGGCACGAAGCCAATCTGTGAGGCAAAAACGATCCCGGCGCAGGCCGCCAGCATGCCGTTGAGGGTAAAGGCGAGCATGCGGGTGCGGTTCACGGCTACGCCCAGCTGGCGCGCGGCGGCGAGGTTATCGCCTACGGCATAGAAATCACGGCCAAACGCGGTGCGCGACAGCGTCCACGCGCCCACGGCCGCTAAAAACAGCACCACCATACCGAGCGGCGAAATGCCGATGGCAACCGGTTCTGAGAGGGATTTTAGCCCCGGCGGCAGCCCTTCAATCCACTTCCCGCCCGTCCAGAGCAGCATCGCCCCGCGGTACAGGCCCAGCGTGCCGAGGGTGGCGACAATCGCCGGAATGCGCAGCCCCACCACCAGAAAACCGTTGAACGCCCCCGCCATTGCGCCAATAGACAGCGCGAAGAGAATGGAAACGGGCAGGCTGTAGCCGCTGTTCAGCGCCACGCCGACGGCGATCGCCGACAGCCCGACGGTAGAGCCCACGGACACGTCAATATTGCGGGTCAGCATTACCAGCGCGGCGCCGAGCGCCAGCAGGATCAGGATCTGCGAGCTGGCGAAGATCATCCCCAACGTCTGCAGGCTCAGATAGGACGGATTCAGCGCCACCAGCACGGCGAACAGCGCCAGAATGGCGAGAAAGGCGCTCAGCTCGCGGTTTTTGAGTAAGATCTTCATGATTGTCCTCCGAACGCCAGCGCCATCATCCGGTCGAGGCTGACGGCGCGGCGCGGCAGTTCACCGCTGAGTACGCCCTGATGCATCACCAGCACGCGGTCCGCGAGGCCCGGAAACTCATCGAGATCGCTTGAGATCATCAGCACCGCCACGTTCTGCGCCGCCACGCTTTTGAGCAGCTGATAGATATCGGCGCGCGCCGCCACGTCCACGCCGCGCGTGGGTTCATCGACGATCAGCAGCAGCGGATTGGCTTCCAGACAGCGCGCCAGCAGCACCTTCTGCTGGTTACCACCCGAGAGCGTGCGCACGGGTTGATCCGCATGGTTGAGCTTGATCCCGAGCGCCCGGTGATAGCGTTCCACCACCGCAGACTCTCTCTTGCGCTGCTGCCAGAGAGACGGCTCGTTTAGCGCCACGGTGTTCCAGCGGATCGGCGCGTCGAGGAACAGGCCGGACACCTGTCTGTCTTCCGGCAGGTAGACCAGCCCTTTGTCCAGGCGTGAACTGACCGGATCTGCGGTGATCTCCTGGTTTTCCAGCCAGATCCGCCCGCCGCGCGCCGGACGCAGGCCGTAAAGGGTTTCGGCAAACTCGGTGCGCCCGGATCCCACCAGCCCGGCCAGGCCGACGATCTCCCCGGCGTAGATCTCAAGGCTTAGATCGATAAACCCCTCCCCGGTGAGATCGTCCACGCGCAGTACCGGGAAATCCTGCGGCTGGGTGCGGCGGTTGCCCGGCAGCGCCAGCCACAGCTTTTGCGTATCGCTGAGGGTTTTATCGCGACTGACCGGCGTCATGGCGGCGATCAGGGCGCTATCGTCAAACTGCGCGGTTTCGCCGCTCAGCACCACCGCGCCGTCGCGCATCACCGAGACGTGGCTCGAAAGCATGCGAATTTCCGGCAGCTTGTGGGAGATAAAGACAATCCCAACGCCGAGATCCTGCAGCGCGCGGATCTGCCGGAACAGCCGCTCGGTTTCGCCCGGCGTGAGCGACGCCGTGGGTTCGTCGAGGATCAGGATCCTGGCGTTGCGCATTAATCCGCGCAGGATCTCCACCATCTGCTGATCCGCCACTTCCAGGGTGCTGGCCGCGGCGTCGAGGTTAAGCGGGCACTGCAGCTGCTGGAGTTTCTCCGCCAGCCGCTTTTCCAGATCGCGTTCGCGCGGCAGGCGGAAAAGAATGTTTTCCCTGACCGTCAGGTTGGGGAACAGCAGCGGCTCCTGCGGCACCAGGTAAATGCCTAACCTGTGCGCCTGCGCAGGCGTGAGCCGCGCATATGACTGTCCCTCGACGGAAAGTTCACCGCTGCCCGGCGTTTCCACCCCGGCGATAATCTTCATTAGCGTCGATTTTCCCGCACCGTTACCGCCCATCAGCGCGTGCACCTGGCCCGCAAGCAGCGTGAAATCAATGCCTTTTAGAACCGGCACGCCGGAGAACTGCTTGCTGATATCGCGCGCTTCAAGAAGTGAGGTCATCATCGCTCCGCTATTGAACAAATGATTTTTAGATTTAATAATGTTCAAAAGCGTAGACGGTGAACTATATTTACAACCGTGCAGGGATCACAGTTTTATCGATTAAGATCCAGACAGGCTTCAAACAATCTAAAAGATCCGTTTTGTCGCGTGGCTCACACTTTCCCTCCGCGCCATCACGAACATATGATCTAAATTTTTATAAGAGTTCAATTATGAGCGATAAACGCACTGCGGAAGAAGGACGGTTTGCCGGGCTGGCGCTGGCGGAAGAGGAGCTGGTGGCCCGCGTGGCCTGGTGCTACTACCACGACGGATTAACCCAGAACGAAATCGGCGAGCGGCTCGGGCTGCCGCGCCTGAAGATTTCACGCCTGCTGGAAAAGGGCCGTCAGTCCGGAGTGATCCGGGTGCAGATCAACTCCCGCTACGAGGGCTGTCTGGCGCTGGAAACCGAGCTCCAGCAGCGCTTTGGCCTGAAGCTGGTGCGCGTGATGCCGGCGCTGAATACCCCGCCGATGAACGTGCGGTTAGGCATAGGCGCCGCGCAGTCGCTGATGGGCGTGCTGGAGCCCGGCCAGCTGTTGGCGGTGGGGTTTGGTGAAACCACCATGAGCAGCCTGCAGCACCTGAGCGGCTTTATCAGCTCGCAGCAGATCCGCCTGGTAACGCTCTCCGGCGGCGTGGGGCCTTACATGACCGGTATCGGCCAGCTGGATGCGGCCTGCAGCGTGAGCATGATCCCCGCCCCGCTTCGCGTGTCATCCGCCGAGGTGGCCGGGATCTTAAAACGCGAAACCAGCGTGCGGGACGTGATCCTCGCCGCCACCGCTGCCGACGTGGCTGTGGTCGGCATTGGTTCGGTGAACCAGCGCCGTGACGCAACGATACTGCGCTCCGGCTATATCAGCGAAGGTGAACAGCTGATGTACGCCCGCAAAGGGGCGGTCGGCGACATTCTCGGCTACTTCCTTAATGCAGAAGGCGAATGCGTCGAGGAGCTGGAGATCCACAAAGAACTGCTGGGCGTCACGCTCGATGAACTGGCGCAGCTGCCCACCATCGTTGGCGTGGCCGGAGGAGAAGAGAAAGCCGATGCGATTTATGCCGCACTGAAAGGTCGCCGTATCAATGGCCTGGTGACGGAAGAGACGACAGCCCGCGCGGTGCTGGCTCTGGCCGGATAAGAGCAGCCCTGCGCCTGACACGAGGCAAGCTCATGAGTTACCTTTTAGCGTTAGATGCAGGGACAGGCAGCATTCGCGCCGTGATTTTCGATTTACAGGGCAACCAGATTGCCGTCGGTCAGGCCGAGTGGAAGCACCTGAGCGTGGAGAACGTGCCGGGGTCGATGGAGTTCGACCTGGAGACCAACTGGCGGCTGGCCTGCCAGTGTATTCATCAGGCGCTGGAACGTGCGCACCTGAGCGCGGCTGATATTCAGTCCGTCGCCTGCTGCTCCATGCGCGAAGGGATCGTGCTGTATGACCGCAACGGCGAGGCCATCTGGGCCTGCGCCAACGTCGACGCCCGCGCCAGCCGCGAGGTGGCCGAACTCAAAGAGATCCACGACGACCGTTTTGAATCCGAAGTGTATGACGTTTCCGGCCAGACGCTGGCGCTGAGCGCCATGCCGCGCCTGCTGTGGCTGGCACACCATCGCCCGGATATTTACCGCAAGGCCGCCACCATCACCATGATCAGCGACTGGCTGGCGGCGAAGCTCTCGGGCGAGCTGGCGGTCGACCCGTCCAACGCGGGCACCACCGGCATGCTCGATCTCTTCTCCCGCGACTGGCGTCCGGCGCTGCTCGACATGGCCGGGCTGCGGGCCGATATCCTCTCCCCGGTGAAAGAGACCGGCACCGTGCTGGGCGCCGTTACCCATGAAGCCGCACAGCAGAGCGGCCTGCGCGAGGGCACGCCGGTGGTGATGGGCGGCGGCGACGTGCAGCTTGGCTGTCTGGGGCTGGGCGTGGTCCGCGCCGGGCAGACGGCGGTGCTGGGCGGCACCTTCTGGCAGCAGGTGGTGAACCTGCCGCAGGTGCGCACCGACCCCGACATGAACATCCGCGTGAACCCGCACGTTATCCCCGGCATGGCGCAGGCGGAGTCGATCAGCTTCTTTACCGGGCTGACCATGCGCTGGTTCCGCGACGCATTCTGCGCCGAGGAAAAGCTGATTGCCGAGCGCATGGGCATGGACACTTATTCCCTTATGGAAGAGATGGCCAGCCGCGTGCCGGCAGGCTCCCACGGGGTGATGCCGATCTTCTCCGACGCGATGCATTTTAAGCAGTGGTACCACGCCGCACCGTCGTTTATTAACCTCTCCATCGACCCGGAGAAGTGCAACAAAGCGACGCTTTTCCGCGCTCTGGAGGAGAATGCGGCGATCGTCTCGGCCTGCAACCTGGCGCAGATCTCGCGCTTTTCCGGCGTGACGTTTGAGAGCCTGGTCTTCGCGGGCGGCGGGTCAAAAGGGGCCCTGTGGAGCCAGATTTTAAGCGACGTCACCGGGCTGCCGGTGCGCGTGCCGGAAGTGAAGGAGGCAACGGCGCTGGGCTGCGCGATCGCGGCCGGAACCGGGGCCGGGCTGTTTGCGGATATGGCCTCGACGGGCGAGCGGCTGGTGAAGTGGAGCCGCGAGTTCACGCCCAACCCGCAGCACCGCGAGCTGTACGACGGCATGATGCGGAAGTGGCAGGCGGTGTACGCCGACCAGCTTGGGCTGGTGGACAGCGGACTGACGACGTCGATGTGGCAGGCGCCGGGGCTAGTGCGGGCATCCCCCTCACCCCGCCCCTCTCCCTAAGGGAGAGGGAGATTAAGTCCCCTCTCCCTGTGGGAGAGGGTTAGGGTGAGGGCATTATTTGAATCCCATCACAATCACTGCATTCCCCTTTTCCCTTTTACTCCCCGCTGGCTAAATTAGTAACTCATCCGACCACATAACAATAATTTTACACTGGAAGAGACTATGAGCCGCTACCCGTCGTTATTCGCCCCCCTCGATCTGGGGTTCACCACACTCAAAAACCGCGTGTTGATGGGCTCGATGCACACCGGGCTGGAGGAGCATCCGGACGGGGCAGAGCGTCTGGCGGCCTTCTACGCCGAGCGCGCGCGCCACGGCGTGGCGCTGATAGTCACCGGCGGCGTGGCCCCTGCCCCTTCCGGCGTCGGCATGGAGGGCGGTGCGGTATTGAACGATGCGTCACAGCTGCCGCACCACCGCATGGTGACCGACGCGGTCCACCGCGAGGGCGGGAAAATCGCCCTGCAAATCCTGCACACCGGGCGCTACAGCTACCAGCCGAATCTGGTTGCCCCCTCGGCCATCCAGGCACCGATCAACCGCTTCAAGCCGCATGCTCTCAGCCACGACGAGATCCTGGGACTGATTGACGACTTCGCCCGCTGCGCCGCGCTGGCGCGTGAGGCGGGCTATGACGGCGTCGAGATAATGGGTTCCGAAGGCTATTTGATTAACGAATTCCTCGCCGCGCGCACCAACCAGCGCGACGACGAATGGGGCGGCGACTATGCCCGCCGCATGCGCTTTGCCGTGGAGGTGGTGCGCGCGGTGCGCGAACGTGCGGGCGCGGACTTTATAATCGTCTTCCGCCTGTCGATGCTCGACCTGGTGGAAGGCGGCGGAACGTTCGACGAAACCGTGCAGCTGGCGCAGGCGATTGAAGCCGCCGGGGCCACCATTATCAACACCGGCATCGGCTGGCACGAGGCGCGCATTCCGACCATCGCCACGCCGGTGCCGCGCGCGGCGTTCAGCTGGGTGACGCGCAGGCTGAAGGGGAAAGTGTCTATTCCGCTGGTCACCACCAACCGTATTAACGACCCGCAGGTGGCGGACGATGTGATATCGCGCGGCGATGCCGATATGGTGTCCATGGCGCGGCCGTTCCTCGCCGATGCCGAACTGCTGTCGAAAGCGCAAAGCGGGCGCGCGGATGAGATCAACACCTGCATCGGCTGTAACCAGGCTTGTCTGGATCAGATTTTCGTCGGCAAGGTCACCTCCTGTCTCGTCAACCCGCGCGCCTGCCACGAAACCAAAATGCCGATCGTTCCGGCGCAAAACAAAAAGCGCCTGGCGGTGGTGGGGGCAGGGCCGGCGGGCCTGGCGTTTGCGGTCAATGCCGCCTCGCGCGGGCACAGCGTGACGCTGTTTGATGCCGCCGCCGAGATCGGCGGGCAATTTAATATCGCCAAACAGATCCCCGGCAAAGAGGAGTTCTATGAAACCCTGCGCTACTACCGTCGGATGATCGAGCTGACGGGCGTGGATCTGCGGCTTAACCAGCGGGTGAAGGCAGACGATCTGCTGGCGTTCGACGAGGTGATTCTGGCAAGCGGGATCGCCCCGCGCCTGCCTGCGATCGAGGGTATCGATCATCCAAAGGTCCTGAGCTATCTCGACGTGCTGCGTGACAAAGCGCCGGTTGGCGAGAAGGTGGCGATTATCGGCTGCGGCGGGATCGGCTTTGATACCGCCATGTATTTAAGCCAGCCGGGTGAGGCCACCAGCCAGAACATTGCCGAGTTTTGCGTGGAATGGGGGATCGACACCAGCCTGAACCAGTCCGGCGGGCTACGCCCGGAAGGGCCGCAGCTGCCGAAAAGCCCGCGCCAGATCGTGATGCTCCAGCGTAAAGCCAGCAAGCCGGGCGAAGGGCTGGGTAAAACCACGGGCTGGATCCACCGCGCCACCCTGCTCTCACGCGGGGTGAAGATGATCCCGGCGGTCAGCTATCAGAAAATCGACGACGAGGGGCTGCACGTCACCATCGGCGGCGAACCGCAGCTGCTGCGCGTGGATCATGTCATTTTATGTGCCGGGCAGGAGCCGAAGCGGGATCTGGCGGATCCGCTGCGCGAGGCGGGGAAAACGCTGCATTTGATCGGCGGGTGCGACGTGGCGATGGAGCTGGATGCGCGGCGGGCAATTGCGCAGGGGACGAAATTAGCTCTGGCGATCTAGGGCATTGCCGGGTTTGCTCCCTCTCCCTGTGGGAGAGGGTTGGGGTGAGGGCATCAGGCCGCACCGCACTCAATCTTACCGACGACGTCCCAGCTTCACCGCTTTCAGCACCACAAACTTGTTGTTGGTCGCAATGGTGACGCAGTTACCGAAAATCTTCTTCAGCTTGTGGAAGTAGTCCAGGTGGCGGTTTGCCACGATGTACAGCTCGCCGTTGATCTTCAGGCAGCGGCGGGCGTGGTGGAACATCTCCCACGCGACGTTATCCGTCAGGGCGTGCTTCTGGTGGAACGGCGGGTTACAGAACACGGCGTTGAAGCGGAACGGCTCGACGCCCGACAGCGCGTTGTTAATCATAAACTCGCAGCGGTCCAGCGCTTCCGGCAGGTTGGTTTCCACGTTCAGACGGCTGGAGGCCACCGCCATTGGCGACTCGTCGCTGAACACCACGCTGGCGTCCGGGTTCTTCGCCAGCAGCGTCAGGCCAATCACGCCGTTACCGCAGCCCAGATCGACAATCTCACCTTCCAGATTTTCCGGCAGGTGTTCCATGAAGAAACGCGCGCCGATATCCAGACCGGTGCGGGAGAAGACGTTTGCGTGGTTGTGGATGGTCCAGTCGGTGCCTTCCAGTTTCCAGCTCAGGGTCTCTGGCGCGTCGGCCAGCTCTGGTGCGCTGAACGTACAGTTGATCAGGCGCGCTTTTTTCCAGGCCAGCGTCGTGGTGGTCGGGCCGAGGACTTTCTCGAACAGCTCCAGCGTCGAGGTGTGAATATCACGCGCTTTGGCGCCCGCGATAATGCGGGTTTCAGGCGTCACAACCTTACGCAGCGCGCGCAGCTGCTGCTCTAGCAGCGCCATGGTTTTTGGCACCTTAATCAATACCACGCCCGGCGCCTGCGGGTAGTCCGCGGTGCTGTCGAGGAACTTGACGCTGGACTCTTCGATGTCGTTGTGACGCAGATTTTCACGCGTCGCCAGCTCGCTCAGATAGGAATCGCCGATGCTGTATGGCGTGTGCTCCGCCAGGGCGCAGCCCAGCGCGCCAAACGCGTCATTCAGGATCAAAACCGGGCCGCGGATTTCAGTCTCATCCAACTGCTGCAGCAGATATTCATCCGCCGCTTCCCACGCCATAAGCGGGTTAACGTCGTCCGTTTCCGGGAAACGTTTAAGGTTGAGTGAACGGAAACCGTTGTCTAAGTGGCTCATCGGCCCTCCTGAATGGTAAAATTTGGCGTATCCCTGAAAAGGGTGCGTGAGTATATACCCAAAATCATTCAAGTTGTATCAAGGCGGCAAGTCTGAGAATCCCCGGGAGCTTACACAAGTAAGTGACTGGGGTGAGCAGACGCAGCCAACGCAGAGACAACGTGAAGGATGAAGGGTATACCCGTTTTATTGTCGATTTGGGGCCTTGATGAACCAACTTACTTATCTCCAGGGCTACCCGGAGCATTTACTTACTCAGGTTCGCAGCCTGATTGCCGAGCAGAAGCTCGGCGCGGTGCTGGAAAAACGCTATCCCGGCACGCACGATTTCGCGACCGATAAGGCCCTCTGGCAGTATACGCAGGATCTGAAAAGCCGTTATCTGAAGAGCGCGCCGCCGATCAACAAGGTGATGTATGACAACAAGATCCACGTGCTGAAAAACGCGCTCGGCCTGCACACCGCCATCTCCCGCGTGCAGGGCGGCAAGCTGAAAGCCAAAGCCGAGATCCGCGTCGCGACGGTTTTCCGTAACGCGCCGGAAGCGTTTCTGCGGATGATCGTGGTGCATGAGCTGGCGCACCTGAAAGAGAAAGAGCACGACAAAGCGTTCTACTCCCTGTGCTGCCATATGGAGCCGCAGTACCACCAGCTGGAGTTTGATACCCGGCTATGGCTTACGCATTTATCGTTAAATAGTAATGCGGAATAGCGCACGCGAATTGTCATGATGACGTGCTACAGTGGCTAAAGGTTCCCCGCTACGGAGTACGTAAACGTTTATGATACGTTTCGCAGTCATTGGTACGAACTGGATCACACGCCAGTTCGTCGACGCCGCCCATGAAACCGGCAAACTTAAACTTACCGCAGTCTATTCCCGCAGCCTTGAGCAGGCGCAGAGCTTCGCGAACGACTATCTGGTTGAACATCTGTTCACCTCGCTCGATGAAATGGCGCAAAGCGATGCCATTGACGCGGTGTACATCGCCAGCCCGAACTCCCTGCACTTCCCGCAAACGAAGCTGTTCCTCAGCCATAAAAAGCATGTGATCTGCGAGAAGCCGCTGGCGTCGAATATCGAGGAAGTGGAAGCGGCCATTGCGCTTGCCCGCGAAAACCAGGTGGTGCTGTTCGAAGCGTTCAAAACGGCCAGCCTGCCGAATTTCCTGCTGCTGCTGCAGTCGCTGCCGAAAATTGGCAAAGTGCGTAAAGCCTTTATCAACTACTGCCAGTACTCGTCGCGCTATCAGCGCTATCTCGACGGCGAGAACCCAAATACCTTTAACCCGGCCTTCTCTAACGGCTCGATTATGGATATCGGTTTCTACTGCCTGGCCTCCGCCGTGGCGCTGTGGGGCGAGCCGCATGGCGTGACGGCCACCGCCAGCCTGCTGGAGAGCGGCGTGGATGCGCACGGGCTCGTGGTGCTGGATTACGGTGATTTCAGCGTCACGCTGCAGCACTCCAAAGTCAGCGATTCCGTGCTGCCGAGCGAAATTCAGGGCGAAGCCGGGTCGCTGGTGATCGAGAAGATCTCCGAGTGCCAGAAGGTGAGCTTTGTGCCGCGCGGCGGTAAAGCGCAGGAGCTGACGCAGCCTCAGCATATCAACACTATGCTCTATGAGGTAGAGGTCTTCGCCCGTCTGGTGGAAGACAACGAAGTGAATCACCCGGGTCTCGCGGTGAGCCGCACCACGGCGAAGCTGCAAACGGAGATCCGCCGTCAGACGGGCGTGGTGTTCCCGGCAGACGGCGTGAGCGCGGAAGCTATCGCGTAAAGCTGTGTAATGAAACGGCGCAGACCATTGACGAAACCAATGGTCTGACATATTTTGTTACCTGCAAAGGGGAGTAACTTCTTCGCCGGTGGATCGTCATTACGATGCGTGCAATACCGCATCCGGTCGCCGGGCAACCCTCGTGGTTGTAAGTGAGACCTTGCCGGAAGGCGAGGTCTATGCATAAAAAGCTAACGGCTATCGTCTTCTGACCATGGCCGTTTTTGTTTTTTATGTGTAAGGAAAATAGTATGCATTCTGTCGGCACTCCAATGTTGTGGGGCGGATTCGCGGTTGTCGTGCTCATCATGCTGGCGATCGACCTCTTTTTGCAGGGACGCCGCGGCGCGCACGGCATGACCATGAAGCAGGCCGCGGCCTGGTCTCTGGTGTGGGTTACCCTTTCCCTGCTGTTCTGTGCTGCCTTCTGGTGGTATCTGGCTTCGACCGAAGGCCGCGCGGTGGCCGATCCTCAGGCGCTCGCCTTCCTCACCGGCTATCTGATTGAAAAAGCCCTGGCGGTTGATAACGTCTTCGTCTGGCTGATGCTGTTCAGCTACTTCGCCGTACCTGCTGCCCTGCAGCGCCGCGTGCTGGTTTACGGCGTACTGGGCGCGATTGTTCTGCGTACCATTATGATCTTCGCCGGCAGCTGGCTGATTACCCAGTTCGAGTGGCTGCTGTACGTCTTCGGCGCGTTCCTTCTGTTCACCGGGGTCAAAATGGCGCTGGCGAAAGAGGACGGCTCCGCGATTGGCGATCGTCCGCTGGTTAAGTGGATCCGTGGACACCTGCGCATGACCGACAAGATCGAGAGCGAGCACTTCTTCGTGCGCAAAAACGGTCTGCTGTTTGCCACCCCGCTGCTGCTGGTGCTGATTCTGGTTGAGCTTAGCGACGTGATTTTCGCCGTCGACAGCATCCCGGCTATTTTCGCGGTAACCACCGACCCGTTCATCGTTCTGACCTCAAACCTGTTCGCAATTCTCGGCCTGCGTGCCATGTATTTCCTGCTGGCAGGCGCGGCTGAGCGCTTCTCAATGCTGAAGTACGGCCTGTCGGTGATTCTGGTGTTTATCGGTATCAAGATGCTGATCGTCGATTTCTACCACATACCGATCGCCATTTCGCTCGGCGTGGTGTTTGGCATTCTGATCGTGACGCTGATTATCAATACTTGGGTTAACCGCCAGCACGATAAAAAGCAGCAGGTTTAGTAAAACGTTCGGTGCGGGCTGATGCCCTCACCCCGGCCCTCTCCCACAGGGAGAGGGTGAACACACTTTTGTAACGCAGTAGTTAAAAAATATGATGCAACACGTAAAACCCAGCATTTTACGCTTCCCTCCTTTCGCGCATTCCCTATACTCGACCAGGCAAACATTTACTTACATCCGGACATAAATGTGACTTAGAGCACATCCGGGATGGAACGCAATTTCACTTAAGGAACACCTATGACTACATCCTCGTCGGGTATGCTTGCGCGCCTCTCGCGCGGCAGCCTCGTTAAGCAAATACTGGTTGGCCTGGTGCTCGGCGTCGCGCTGGCACTGATCTCAAAACCTGCCGCAGAGGCAACTGGCCTTCTCGGTACCCTCTTCGTCGGCGCACTGAAAGCGGTCGCACCGGTGCTGGTTCTGACCCTGGTGATGGCCTCTATCGCCAATCACCAGCAAGGGCAAAAAACCAATATCCGCCCCATTCTGTGGATGTACCTGCTGGGCACCTTCTCTGCGGCCCTGACGGCCGTGGTGGTGAGCTTTATCTTCCCGTCCACGCTGCAGCTGACCACCGGCGCAACCGACATTACGCCGCCGGCGGGTATCGTTGAAGTCATGCACGGCCTGCTGATGAGCATTGTTGCCAACCCGATCCACGCGCTTATTAACGCGAACTACATCGGGATCCTGGTATGGGCAGTCGGTTTGGGCTTTGCCCTGCGCCATAGCAATGACACCACCAAAAACCTGATTACCGACGTTTCTAACGCCGTGACCTTTATCGTGACGGTGGTGATCCGCTTCGCACCGATTGGTATTTTTGGCCTTGTCGCCTCAACGCTGGCAACGACCGGTTTTGGCGCATTGTGGGGCTATGCCCAACTGCTGCTGGTACTGATTGGCTGCATGGCCGTTGTGGCACTGGTGATTAACCCGCTGCTGGTATTTCTGCAGACCCGCCGTAACCCGTACCCGCTGGTGCTGATGTGCCTGCGCGAAAGCGGTGTGACTGCCTTCTTCACCCGCAGCTCGGCGGCGAACATTCCGGTTAATATGTCGCTGTGCGAAAAGCTGAATCTGGACCGGGATACCTATTCCGTCTCTATCCCGCTGGGGGCGACCGTCAATATGGCGGGGGCGGCAATTACCATCACGGTACTGACGCTGGCTGCGGTCAATACGCTGGGTATTCCTGTGGACCTGCCAACGGCGCTGCTGCTCAGCGTAGTTGCCGCGCTCTGTGCCTGTGGCGCATCCGGCGTGGCGGGCGGTTCTCTGTTACTGATCCCGCTGGCGTGTAATATGTTCGGCATCCCGAACGAGATCGCCATGCAGGTGGTTGCGGTAGGCTTTATCATCGGCGTATTGCAGGACTCCTGCGAGACGGCGATTAACTCCTCCACCGACGTGATGTTCACCGCCGCCGTATGCCAGGCGGAAGACGCGCGCCTGGCAAAGAACGCCCTGCGAGGTTAACAGCAAAACGGCAACCCTGAGGTTGCCGTTTTTAGTGTTTGTACCCTCTCCCCGTGGGAGAGGGTCAGGGTGAGGGCATCAGGCCGCACCGATTACAGCGTCACACCACTCTTAAAAATCGCCAGCTCGCGGAAGTCGTTCTTCTCGTTGCAGGTCTGCTTGCCGTTAGCAAATTCCACAATGCTGTCCACAAACTCCGTCAGCAATTCAGGCATCGCTTTGCCGTGTATTAGCTGGCCCGCATCAAAGTCGATCCAGTGTTTTTTCTTCGCCGCCAGCTCGCTGTTGGTGGCGATTTTCACCGTCGGTACAAAACCGCCGTACGGCGTGCCGCGCCCGGTGCTGAACAGCACCATGTGGCAGCCCGCACCGGCCAGCGCGCTGGTAGCAACCGCATCGTTCCCGGGCGCGCTCAGCAGGTTCAGACCGTGCGTTTTCAGGCGCTCGCCGTAGCGCAGAACATCGACCACCTGGCTCGCGCCCGCTTTCTGGGTGCAGCCGAGGGACTTCTCCTCAAGCGTGGTGATGCCGCCCGCCTTGTTACCCGGAGACGGGTTCTCATAAATCGGCTGGTTATGGGCGATGAAGTACTGCTTGAAGTCGTTCACCATGGTGACGGTCTTCTCAAACGTCTCTTCGTCGCGGCAGTGGCTCATCAGAATACGCTCCGCGCCGAACATTTCTGGCACTTCGGTCAGCACCGTCGTGCCGCCGTTGGCGATCACGTAGTCCGAGAAGCGGCCCAGCATAGGGTTGGCGGTGATACCGGACAGGCCATCAGACCCGCCGCATTCCAGACCAAACTTCAGCTCGCTCAGCTTGCCCGGCTCGCGCCTGTCGTGACGCATCACCTCATAAAGCTGATGCAGTTGCTCTATGCCCGCTTCCACCTCATCGTCCTGATGCTGACACACCATAAAATGCACGCGCTCAGGGTCAAACTCGCCCAGCGTCTCGCGGAAGGCGTCCACCTGATTGTTCTCGCAGCCCAGGCCGATCACCAGCACCGCGCCCGCGTTCGGGTGACGCACCATATTTTGCAGCATAGTACGGGTATTGATGTGGTCGTCACCGAGCTGGGAGCAGCCATAGGTGTGGCTGAACAGATGTACCCCGTCAGTGCCTTCGGCATTGTTGGTCTCTTTCAGAAAGCGCGTCTGGATCTGACGCGCAATCCCGTTTACGCAGCCGACGGTCGGGAGGATCCACAGCTCGTTGCGGATCCCCACGTCGCCGCTGGCGCGACGGTAGATCTGCACCTCACGATCCGCCGCCTGCATCGCTTCCACTGGTGATTCAGGTTGATAGCTATACTCGTCCAGATCGCTGAGATTGGTGCGGGTATTGTGGGAATGAATATGTTCACCCGGCGCGATATCCGCTAACGCATGCCCAATCGGCAGGCCGTACTTCACGACGTTGTCCCCTTTGGCGAGAGGCTTCACGGCAAACTTATGCCCGCGAACGATCGCCTGACGCAGGGTGACGCTCTGGTTATCGACGGTCACCACGTCGCCTTCACAGAGATCCGTCAGCGCGACGGCCACGTTATCCAGCGAATGGATTTTGATGTATTGCATATCAACCTCAAACGGCCCTAGTTCAGTTCAATGGCGAAGTAGTCACGCGCATTGTTAAAGCAGATGTTTTTCACCATTTCGCCCAGCAGCTGGATATCCGCTGGCGCTTCGCCTGCGTGCACCCAGCGGCCAATCATCTGGCACAGAATGCGGCGGAAATATTCATGACGTGTATAGGACAGGAAGCTGCGGCTGTCGGTCAGCATGCCGACAAAGCGGCTCAGCAGGCCAAGCTGCGCCAGCTGCGTCATCTGACGTTCCATGCCGTCTTTCTGATCGTTGAACCACCAGCCGGAGCCGAACTGCATCTTGCCCGGCATCCCTTCGCCCTGGAAGTTGCCGACCATGGTGCCCAGCACTTCGTTATCGCGCGGGTTCAGGCAGTAGAGAATAGTTTTTGGCAACAGGTTTTGTTCGTTCTGTTTACTCAGCAGCTTAGACAGCTCTTCGGCCAGCGGACGGTCGTTGATGGAGTCGAAGCCGACATCCGCGCCCAGCAGCTTAAACTGGCGCTGGTTGTTATTGCGCAGCGCGCCGATATGGTACTGCTGTACCCATCCGCGACGGGCATATTCCGCGCCGAGGAACACCAGCACCGCCGTTTTGAATTGCGCCACTTCGTGCGCACTCAGGCTTTCGCCGGAGAGACGACGCGCCAGAATGCTGTCCAGCTCGGCCTCGTTTGATTCCGCAAACAGCACCACGTCCAGCGCGTGGTCAGAAACTTTACAGCCGTGCGCCGCGAAGTGATCCAGACGTTTGGTCAGCGCGGCTTGCAGATCTGCGAAACGACGAATGTCGGTATCAGAGACTTCCGCCAGCTTCGCCATGTAATCGCTGAACGTAGCCTGTTCGATATTAAAAGCTTTATCCGGACGCCAGCTTGGCAGCACTTTGATATCAAACGCGCCGTCTTTGGCGATCGCCGCATGGTGTTCCAGCGAGTCAATCGGATCGTCGGTGGTGCCCACCATTTTCACGTTCATCTGCTTCATGATGCCGCGCGCGGAGAAGTTATCCTGCGCCAGCAGCGCATTGCAGCGCTCCCAGATTTCATCGGCGGTCGTTGGGGAGAGCAGCGTTCCGGTAATACCAAACGGGCGGCGAAGCTCAAGGTGCGTCCAGTGGTAGAGCGGGTTGCCGATGGTGTGCGGAACGGTGGAAGCCCAGGCGTCAAACTTTTCGCGGTCGCTGGCGTCGCCGGTACAAAGGCGCTCAGCGACGCCGTTGGTGCGCATGGCGCGCCATTTATAGTGGTCACCCTTCAGCCAGATGTCATACAGGTTTTTGAAACGGTAATTTTCGGCAACCTGCTGCGGCGGCAGATGGCAGTGGTAGTCGAAAATCGGCTGATCTTTTGCGTAGTCGTGGTACAGGCGGCGAGCAAATTCGGTATCTAACAGAAAATCGTCGGTCATAAACGGCGTCATTATCGTCTTCCTCATTACGGGAGCGTCAGAAAGCGTATGTTCATATGCTGCAAAGTTATCACACCAATTTCCACCCACCGAAGCTTTTTTCGTGAGTGAGATCAATAAACGTCAACAAATAAATTACCCTCAATGGAGTAAACCCTTCTGCAACCCGCGCCAATACTGGCTTTGTCCGCGACGATGAATGTCCCCACAAAGAATCATACATTTGTGATGTCACTCACCTTTTAAAGTTGTATGACAAGTTATCTTTTCGCCGTCGCAAACACTCAGCCGACGGAATGCATTACCGGTGTGAGAGACATCGGGTTTAACGGTACGGATACCGACTTATGCACGCTTACTTATGGCAAGGTTCGGGCCGTTCCGGGACATGCTCCCGGCTACGCCCCTCCCGTTACACAACTGCTCCCGGAAACGGTTGAGAGGTTGCCGCGTTCTGGCGCGGAAATAACATAACGATGAGGTTTTAGATGCGTAAAATTAAAGGGTTACGTTGGTATATGATCGCGCTGGTGACGTTAGGCACCGTGCTGGGCTACCTGACGCGTAACACCGTGGCAGCAGCAGCGCCAACGTTGATGGAAGAGCTGCATATCTCCACGCAGCAATACTCCTACATCATTGCCGCCTATTCCGCGGCGTATACCATCATGCAGCCGGTCGCAGGCTATGTGCTGGACATTCTCGGTACCAAAATCGGTTATGCCTTCTTCGCCATCGCCTGGGCGGTGTTCTGCGGGGCAACCGCGCTGGCCGGCAGCTGGGGTGGTCTGGCGCTGGCGCGCGGCGCGGTAGGTGCAGCTGAAGCCGCCATGATCCCCGCAGGCCTGAAGGCCAGCTCCGAGTGGTTCCCGGCAAAAGAGCGTTCCATTGCGGTCGGTTACTTCAACGTCGGCTCGTCCATCGGGGCGATGATTGCGCCGCCGCTGGTGGTGTGGGCTATCGTGATGCACAGCTGGCAGATGGCGTTCATCATCTCTGGCGTGCTGAGCTTTGCGTGGGCCATGGCGTGGCTGATTTTCTATAAACACCCGCGCGATCAGAAAAAACTGTCTGAAGAAGAACGCGAGTACATCATTGGGGGTCAGGAAGCGCAGCATCAGACCAACAACGGCAAAAAAATGACCGTCTGGCAGATCCTGGGTACCCGTCAGTTCTGGGGTATCGCCCTGCCGCGTTTCCTGGCTGAACCGGCCTGGGGTACCTTCAACGCGTGGATCCCTCTGTTCATGTTTAAAGTCTACGGCTTTAACCTGAAAGAGATCGCGATGTTCGCCTGGATGCCAATGCTGTTTGCTGACCTGGGCTGTATCGTTGGCGGCTACCTGCCACCGCTGTTCCAGCGCTGGTTTGGGGTGAACCTGATCGTTTCCCGTAAGATGGTGGTGACTATGGGTGCGCTGCTGATGATTGGCCCGGGCATGATCGGCCTGTTCACCAGCCCGTACGTGGCTATCGCTCTGCTGTGCATCGGTGGTTTTGCGCACCAGTCCCTGTCCGGCGCGCTGATTACGCTCTCCTCTGACGTCTTCGGCCGTAACGAAGTGGCAACCGCCAACGGCCTGACCGGGATGGCCGCCTGGACCGCAAGTACGATGTTTGCTCTGGTGGTCGGCGCGCTGGCGGATACCATCGGCTTCAGCCCGCTGTTCGCGGTGCTGGCTATTTTCGACCTGCTGGGGGCAGTGGTTATCTGGACGGTGCTAAGAAGCAAATCGGCAGAGGAGCTGGCGAAAGAGTCCCTCGGAAAACCAGCAACGCAGAGTTAGCGAAAATGTGTTTCACCGAAGCCGCCTCCGGGCGGCTTTTTTAATGGCATAATCTGGAGAGTGGCACGCAAAAGTGGTATAACAAATCATCTGCCGTACCCTGCCTGGAGCGCATATGGAAATCACCGAACCACGTCGTTTATATCAACAACTTGCTGCCGAGCTGAAAGATCGCATCGAGCAAGGGGTCTATCTTGTCGGTGATAAACTTCCCGCCGAGCGCTTTATCGCGGATGAAAAAAGCGTGAGCCGCACCGTCGTGCGCGAAGCGATTATCATGCTGGAAGTGGAAGGCTACGTTGAGGTACGCAAAGGCTCCGGCATTCACGTGATTTCTAATCTGCCGAAACACTCTCCCGTCGCGGATGAAAGTCTGGAATTCGCCAGCTATGGTCCGTTTGAGCTGCTCCAGGCTCGCCAGCTGATCGAAAGCAATATTGCCGAATTTGCCGCGACGCAGGTGACCAAGCAGGACATCATGAAGCTGATGGAAATCCAGGAGAATGCCCGCAAGGAAAAATGTTTCCGCGATTCAGAGTGGGATCTGCAGTTCCACGTTCAGGTCGCCCTGGCAACCCAAAACACGGCGCTGGCGGCAATTGTTGAGAAAATGTGGACTCAGCGCGTTCACAACCCGTACTGGAAAAAACTGCACGACCATATCGATTCTCGTACCGTCGACAACTGGTGTGACGACCACGATCAAATCCTCAAGGCGCTGATTCGTAAAGACCCGCATGCCGCTAAGCTGGCGATGTGGCAGCACCTGGAAAACACCAAGCAGATGCTGTTCAATGAAACCAGCGATGACTTCGAATTTAACGCTGACCGCTATCTTTTTGCCGATAATCCCGTTGTTCATCTCGATACGGCGTCCAGTGCCGCAAAATAGATGACCTTTCTGCCGGCAGGCGCTTCGCTGCGCCCTCCGGCTTGAGTGGGTAAGCAAAACATATATAGTGTCAGCCTTTGTAAATCCCCTCGCTCCCCTCCATGGCTTACGCCAAAATCAACTCACCCCTGCAAATTCTGTGACGCAGAACGTTGGGCTTTGTTACAATTGGATTCAATTCGTTATTTTGTAAGTTAGTGCTTGCTAACCAGCCAATTAACAGGGAACAGTGTTGGCCACACCGCAATGTGTCCGCGAGCGACCATAATGAAATCACAACAATGTCGCCGTGCTGTTTGTCCCGGATAACAGGCGTGACGTTAACCGATTTCCAGGAACACTGAATGGAACTTTTGACCCAACTACTGCATGCCCTCTGGGCGCAGGATTTTGAAACGCTGGCCAACCCCTCCATGATTGGCATGCTCTATTTCGTCTTGTTTATGATCCTGTTCCTCGAGAACGGTTTGCTGCCTGCTGCCTTCCTGCCCGGTGACAGCTTGCTGGTGCTCGTTGGCGTGCTGTGTGCCAAAGGGGCGATGGCGTTTCCACATACCATTTTGTTACTGACCGTCGCCGCAAGCCTCGGCTGCTGGGTGAGCTACATCCAGGGGCGATGGCTGGGCAATACCCGGATCGTCCAGAACTGGCTTTCTCATCTTCCGGCGCATTATCACCAGCGGGCGCACCACCTGTTCCATAAGCACGGGCTTTCCGCGCTGCTGATTGGCCGCTTTATCGCTTTTGTTCGTACCCTGCTGCCTACGATTGCCGGCCTGTCCGGTCTGAGCAGCGCGCGCTTCCAGTTCTTCAATTGGATGAGCGGCCTGCTATGGGTGCTTATTCTGACGACGCTGGGCTATGCGCTGGGTAAAACCCCGGTCTTCATGAAATATGAGGACCAGCTGATGTCCTGCCTGATGCTGCTGCCCGTTGTGCTGCTGGTCTTTGGCCTGATTGGCTCCCTGGTTGTCCTGTGGAAAAAGAAATACGGAGCCAGAGGTTAACGATGGCTATCTCACCGCTCGCCCTGCGCCGTTTCGCCTTTGCCGTGGTTGCACTGGTGGTACTCAGCGCCATGCTGCTGGCCTGGAGCGCGCTTTCGCATCAGGAATCGACGCTGGCCATCCGCCCGGTAAACCAGGGTGCCAGCGTGCCTGACGGTTTTTCTGTCTGGCATCATCTGGATGCGAACGGGATCCGCTTTAAGAGCATCACCCCGCAGGACGATGTTTTACTGATCAAGTTTGATTCCCGTGCGCAAAGTGCCGCTGCGAAAGTGGTGCTCGACCGTACGCTGCCGCGCGGGTATATCATTGCTCAGCAGGAAGAAGTCAGCCAACCTGCAGCCTGGCTGTCATTGATTCGCGATACGTCGCATCGGTTTGGATAATTACCACGATTCCGAATCTTTTCACTCACTTTGGTGAATCCCCCGTTTACTTACTATGCTTAAGTACGCGGAGCATCCCTCGAATGTACTCCGCATAATTTTGGATAACGGCTTACGCCGTAACACAATGGAAGGTTTCGATAATGAAATTCCGCATTACTCTGGCTCTGGCCCTTTTTTCTTTAAGCACAGCATCCTTCGCAACCTCTCTCTGTCAGGAGAAAGAACAGGATATTCAGCGTGAGATCGGTTATGCCGAAAAGCATAACAATCAGCACCGTGTTGATGGTCTTAAAAAAGCGCTGAGCGAAGTGAAAGCGAACTGTTCAGACAGCAAGCTTCGTGCCGATCACCAGAAAAAAATCGCTGAACAGAAGGACGAGATAGCCGAGCGCCGTCGCGACCTGCAGGAAGCGAAAGAGAAAGGGGATGCGGAAAAAATTGCCAAGCGCGAGAAGAAGTTGAAAGAAGCGCAGGACGACCTGAAAGCGCTGGAAGCTCGCGATTATTGAGTTAACGGAAATCTCAACAGGAGAGAATCATGTCAAAAGATACGACGTCTGAACATCTGCGCGCTGAACTGAAATCCCTGGCCGATACCCTTGAAGAGGTGCTGAACTCCTCTGCTGACAAGTCGAAAGAAGAGGTCAGCAAACTGCGCAGCAAAGCGGAGCAGGCGCTTAAGGAGAGCCGCTATCGTCTGGGTGAAACCGGCGATGCGCTGGCGAAACAGACCCGCGAAGCGGCTGCCCGTGCGGACGAATACGTGCGTGATAACCCATGGACGGGCGTAGGAATTGGTGCCGCAGTCGGTGTGGTACTGGGTGTCCTTCTGACGCGTCGTTGATATGGAAGATCCTCGTCACGCACAAGGGCCTGCTAACAACGTCCTCGGCATCGGCCAGCGTATTTTAACGACGCTGGTTGGGATTGCCGAAACGCGCGTCCGGCTGGCAGTGGTCGAGCTGGAAGAGGAGAAAGCAAACCTCTTCCAGATGCTGCTGATGCTCGGGCTGACCATGCTCTTCGCCGCGTTTGGTTTGATGAGCCTGATGGTGTTAATCATCTGGGCCATCGACCCGCAGTATCGTCTTAACGCGATGATCGCCACCACCGTCGTTCTGCTGGTCGCGGCGCTGATTGGCGGTATCTGGACGCTGCGCAAAGCGCGTAAATCCACGTTCCTGCGCCATACGCGCCAGGAGCTGGCTAACGATCGCGCCCTGCTGGAGGATGACAAGCCGTGAGCGGTAAAGCCGAACGTCAGAAGCGAAAAGCGTATCTGTTAAGTGAGATCCAGCAGCAACGGCTGGACCTGTCTGCCAGCCGTCGCGACTGGATTGATGCGACGCGACGCTTTGACCGTGGCTGGAATACCGTCCTGAGCCTGCGTTCCTGGGCATTGGTCGGCAGCAGCGTGATGGCTATCTGGACGGTTCGTCATCCGAATATGCTGATCCGCTGGGCGCGTCGTGGCTTCGGTGCCTGGAGCGCCTGGCGTCTGGTGAAAGCCACGATTCGTCAACAGCAGCTGCGGTGATAAAAGCAAAACGGTAACTCTGGTTACCGTTTTTTGTTTTTGCGCCCTCTCCAGTGGGAGAGGGTTGGGGTGAGGGCATCCGCACGCGCCCCTTACTCAATATCTTTGAATTAGATTGACAGTTTTCCTTGCTAACAATCGCCAACCGTCACGTTTATGATGCTCTCCATCGACAGCAATGACGCGGTATCTACCCGGAATTGCAGACAAATAAAGTTCAGCCGCTGATGTGGTTTCCTGGAGAGTAAAATGAAAAAATTAGAAGATGTTGGTGTACTGGTAGCGCGTATTCTGATGCCAATTCTGTTCATCGTCGCAGGTTGGGGAAAAATCACCGGCTATGCGGGTACCCAGCAATACATGGAAGCCATGGGCGTTCCGGGGTTCCTGTTGCCACTGACCATTCTTCTTGAGTTCGGCGGCGGCCTGGCGGTTCTGTTCGGCTTCCTGACCCGCACCACCGCGCTGTTCACCGCAGGCTTCACCCTGCTGACAGCGTTCCTCTTCCACAGCAACTTTGCGGAAGGCGTGAACTCTCTGATGTTCATGAAAAACCTGACCATCGCGGGTGGCTTCCTGCTGCTGGCCATCACTGGCCCGGGCGCATACAGCATCGACCGCGTTCTGAATAAGAAATGGTAAGCACGCTATACTGAATGAACACAAAGCGAGGAGACATCTCCTCGCTTTTGCTATCTGAAGGAGGAGAAAAAATGGGACAACTCGTAGACGGCGTCTGGCAGGATGTCTGGTATGACACCAAATCCACCGGTGGTCGCTTCAAGCGCTCAGCTTCGGCCTTCCGTAACTGGCTCACCGCTGACGGTGCGCCTGGCCCGAGCGGCGAAGGCGGCTTCGCGGCAGAGAAAGACCGTTATCATCTTTATGTTTCCCTTGCCTGCCCGTGGGCACACCGCACGCTGATTGTTCGCAAGCTCAAAGGTCTCGAAACTTTAATTCCGGTTTCGGTGGTAAACCCGCTGATGCTGGAAAACGGCTGGACGTTTGACAGTGATTTCCCTGCTGCGACCGGCGACGAACTTTACCACCACGATTTCCTTTACCAGCTCTATCTGCGCGCCGATCCGCACTACACCGGGCGCGTTACCGTGCCGGTGCTGTGGGACAAGAAAAACCAGACGATTGTCAGCAATGAGTCTGCGGAAATCATCCGCATGTTCAACACGGCGTTTGACGTGCACGGCGCCCGCGCCGGGGATTACTACCCGGTGGAACTGCGCGAAAAGATTGATGAGCTGAATAGCTGGATTTACGACAACGTCAACAACGGCGTCTACAAGGCCGGTTTCGCCACCAGCCAGGAAGCGTATGACGAAGCGGTCGAGAAGGTGTTTGAATCGCTGGCGCGTCTGGAACAGATCCTCGGCCAGCACCGCTACCTGACGGGTGACCGCCTGACGGAAGCGGACATTCGCCTGTGGACCACGCTGGTTCGCTTTGATCCGGTGTACGTTACCCACTTTAAATGCGATAAACACCGCATCAGCGACTACCTGAACCTGTATGGCTTCCTGCGTGACATCTACCAGATGCCGGGTATTGCCGATACGGTCGACTTCGACCATATCCGCACCCACTATTTCCGCAGCCACAAGACCATTAACCCAACGGGCATTATCTCCATTGGCCCGTGGCAGGATCTGGATGAACCGCACGGGCGCGACGTTCGATTTGGATAAATATTAAGGGCATCAATAGATGCCCTTTTTTAATTCACAATCTCCATCTATCCTTACCTCGATCGCTTAGAAAACAAGTGATTGACTGACTAATGAGGCAAGGAAAATGGACTGGTATTTAAAAGTACTGCGTAACTATATTGGATTTGGTGGCCGCGCCCGCCGTAAAGAGTACTGGATGTTTGTTCTGGTGAACTTCGTCCTCATCATGGTGCTGGGTATTATCGATAAAATTCTTGGCTGGGAGCGGGCTGGCGGAGAAGGCGTGCTGACTACCATCTATGGCCTGTTAGTCCTGCTGCCATCATGGGCGGTACTGTTCCGTCGGCTGCACGATACCGATCGTTCGGCGTGGTGGTTACTGCTGCTGTTGATCCCAATTGTCGGCTGGATCGTGATTCTGATCTTCAACTGTCAGAGCGGCACTCCAGGTGAAAACCGCTTTGGTCCGGATCCTAAACTCAACGCCTGATTCGTTGCCCGGTGGCGCTTGCGCTTACCGGGCCTACGGATCTACTTATTGTGGTGGGCGAAGAGTTTGGGTATTTCGCGCAGGCACCACGATTTGGCTTCGCCCATGCTGTCGCGACGCCACGCCATAATGATATCCACCTCGTGGCTATATTCCGGGCTGACAACGCGCAGCCGTCCTTCCGCAATATCTTTTTCCACAAATGGATAAGGCATCGTCGCCACGCCGAGACCGGCCAGCAGCGCCTGCCGTTTGTCTTCCAGTGAGGTCACTGTCAGACGAGGCTGTTTATCCAGCAGTTGCACCGTCAGCACCGGACGCTCGCGCGCGGTATCCGCGACCGCCACGCCGCGATACTTCACGCGCGTGACTTCAGAGAGCGGCTCCGGCTCCTGGTGAATCGGATGATTGGGTGCGGCAACGTAGACGTTCATCACGCTGTAAAGCTTGCGCGAGTTGATTTCCGATGAGGAACGGAAGTGCATGTCCGGCGCAATGACGATGTCCGCCCTTCCCGTCTCCAGACGCTCCCACGCGCCTGCCAGCACCTCGGTGATAATTGACAGCTGCGTGTTGGCTTTGGCTGCCAGGCGGTCCACCAGCGGGAACAGCGCTTCTGTCGGCACCAGCGCTTCAGTTACCAGCGTCAGGTGGGTTTCCCAGCCGCGCGCCAGCGCTTCGGCGTCCGTCGTGAGCTTATCCGCCGCTTCCAGCAGCACGCGACCGCGCTCCAGCAGCATCCGCCCGACGTTGGTGAATTTTGTTCGATGACCGGAGCGGTCAAACAGCACCACGTCCAGCTCTTCCTCCAGCTTTTGCATGGTGTAGCTCAGCGCAGACGGAACGCGCCCCAGTTCATCAGCTGCCGCCGCAAAACTGCCGCGCCGGTCAATCGCGTCCATGACGCGAAGCGCCTCAAGCGTCAATGCTCTCTCTTTAGCCATCTCGTTCTCATTCAGGAAATTTGAACATACCGGGCAGAATATCTGGCTAACAATGCAGCGTCCATACCTTTACCATTGTTTTAGTGTAAAGAGAGGTCAAGTTTATGATTACGACAAGAACAGCTAAACAGTGCGGACAAGCCGATTTCGGTTGGCTGCAGGCCCGCTACACCTTTTCCTTTGGACACTACTTTGACCCTAAACTCCTCGGTTACGCATCACTACGCGTGCTGAATCAGGAAGTGCTCGCCCCGGGTGCCTCCTTCCAGCCGCGCACGTACCCGAAAGTCGATATCCTGAACCTGATCCTGGAAGGCGAGGCAGAATACCGCGATAGCGAGGGCAATCATGTCCAGGCAAAGGCTGGCGAAGCGTTGTTAATTTCCACGCAACCTGGCATAAGCTACAGCGAGCATAACCTCAGCAAAGACAAAACGCTGACCCGTATGCAGCTGTGGCTTGATGCCTGCCCCGAGCGGGAAAATCCGCTGGCACAGAAGTTAGATTTAACGGGCGATAAGCAGCAGCTGATCGCGTCCCCGGACGGCAGCAAAGGTAGTCTGCAGCTGCGCCAGCAGGTGTGGCTGCACCATATCGAGCTGAAGAAAGGTGAACAGGCGAGCTTCCAGCTTCACGGGCCGCGCGCCTACCTGCAGTCGATTCACGGCACGGTGCATGCGGTGACGCACGCGGAAGAGAAAGAAGCGCTCACCTGCGGCGACGGGGCGTTTATTCGTGATGAAGCGAATATCACGCTGGTGGCGGATACGCCGCTGCGCGCGCTGCTGATTGATTTACCGGTTTAGAGAACGCCCTCACCCTAACCCTCTCCCTGTGGGAGAGGGGACCGATCGAGCTACGGCAGAATCATCCAGCGCCGTACGCGACGACGAAATCACTCTGCCAGCGCGTTAGCCATATCGGTTCTGATCTGCTTGCGCTGCTCCGGCGTCAATACCTGGCTGACGTCGAAGTAATACTTCACGCGGTAATAACGGGTCTGCTCTTCAATTTTGCTGAATGCGGTAAGCTGGCTTTTCACCGTACTTTCGTCCCATTTACCCGCCTGGAACATGTCGATAAGCGCCCCGTCCTTCACGCCCGTCATCGGAATTTTGCTGACATTTTGTTCCAGCTGCTTATGCAGATCTTCAATCTTCTTCACCTGCTCATTGCTGAGCTTCAGGTGCTGAACCAGCGGATCCTGCGATGGAGAAGGAGCAGCCTCAACGTTCGCGGCCTGCGCCGTAAAACTGCACAGGGCCAGCGCGGCGGCGGCCAACGCAATACGGGTCATTTTCATCATCTTACTGTCCTTACATTCTGTTATAGGGGAAAGCAGGCGTATTGTTTTTCAAGAGCGGATGAATATGTGTGAGTAATTATATAAACAATTTTGTATGTTTAGCGGGCAAAAAAATGCCCCCTGCGCTGAGGGGGCATGAGGCATCATTAGCATCAGATGGAATGCGTAAACGTCCTTGAAATCACATCCTGCTGCTGCTCGCGCGTCAGGGCGTTAAACCGCACCGCATAGCCTGACACGCGGATCGTCAGGTTCGGGTAATTCTCGGGATGCGCAATGGCATCCAGCAGCATTTCCCGGTTCATGACGTTGACGTTAAGATGCTGCCCCCCCTCGATGGCCGCTTCGTGATGGAAATACCCGTCCAGCAGCCCCACCAGGTTGGTTTTGCGCACCAGCTCGTCCTTGCCCAGCGCCTGCGGCACGATGGAGAAGGTGTACGAGATCCCATCTTTTGCATACGTGAACGGCAGCTTGGCAACCGACGTTAACGAGGCCACCGCCCCTTTTCTGTCGCGGCCGTGCATCGGGTTTGCGCCTGGCGCAAACGGCGTGCCGCCGCGACGTCCATCCGGCGTGTTGCCGGTCTTCTGGCCGTAAACCACGTTGGAGGTAATGGTCAGGATCGACTGGGTCGGCACCGCGTTGCGGTAGGTGGGCAGCGCCTGAATTTTCTTCATAAAGCGCTCCACCAGGTCGCAGGCGATGCTGTCCACGCGGTCGTCGTTGTTGCCGTACTGCGGGTAGTCCCCTTCTATCACAAAGTCGACCGCCAGACCGGTGTGGTCGCGCACCGGTTTTACCGTGGCGTATTTAATGGCGGACAGGGAATCCGCCGCCACCGACAGGCCAGCAATGCCGCAGGCCATGGTGCGATAGACGTCCCGGTCGTGCAGCGCCATCAGCGAGGCTTCATAACTGTACTTGTCGTGCATGTAGTGAATGAGATTCAGCGCGCTGATGTACTGCACCGCCAGCCAGTCCATAAAGTGATCGAGGCTCGCCATCACGGTGTCGTAGTCCAGCACGTCATCCAGCAGCGGTTCGGTTTTCGGACCGACCTGAATCTTCAGCTTCTCGTCCACCCCGCCGTTGATCGCGTACAGCAGCGTTTTAGCGAGGTTGGCGCGGGCGCCAAAGAACTGCATCTGCTTGCCGATCACCATCGGGCTGACGCAGCAGGCAATGGCGTAATCGTCGCTGTTGAAGTCGGCACGCATCAGGTCGTCATTCTCATACTGCAGCGACGAGGTGACGATGGATACCTGCGCGGCGTATTTCTTGAACGCGATCGGCAGCTGTTCTGACCAGAGGATCGTCAGGTTCGGTTCCGGCGCAGGCCCCATGGTGTGCAGCGTGTGCAGATAGCGGAAGCTGTTTTTGGTCACCAGCGTGCGGCCGTCCAGCCCCATGCCGCCGATCACTTCCGTCGCCCAGATCGGATCGCCGGAGAAGAGCGTGTCGAACTCCGGCGTGCGCAGGAAGCGCACCATGCGGATCTTCATAATGAAGTGGTCGATCAGCTCCTGCGCCTGAACTTCATTCAGACGCCCGGCCTGCATGTCGCGTTCAATGTAGATATCGAGGAACGAGGCCGTGCGCCCCAGCGACATCGCCCCGCCGTTCTGGGATTTCACGGCCGCAAGGTAGGCAAAATAGACCCACTGCACCGCTTCCTGAGCGTTCATCGCCGGACGTGAGATATCAAAGCCGTAGTTCGCCGCCATCTGCTGGATCTGCAGCAGCGCGCGTTTGTGCTCCGCCAGCTCCTCACGCAGGCGGATCGTCGCCTCGAGATCTTCCCCGCGCTCCAGCCTGCCCTGCAGATCGGCAAACTGCAGTTCACGCTCGCGCACCAGATAAGCGATCCCGTACAGCGCCACGCGGCGATAGTCGCCGATGATGCGCCCGCGCCCGTAGCCGTCCGGCAAACCGGTCAGCACGCCGGATTTACGGCAGCGCATCATCTCCGGCGAATACACGTCAAAAACGCCCTGGTTGTGGGTTTTGCGCAGATCGGTAAACAGATATTCGAACTGCGGATCCATCTCGCGGCCGTAGGCTTCGAACGAGCTGCGGATCATGTTGATCCCACCGTACGGGTGCAGGGCGCGCTTCAGCGGTTTATCGGTTTGCAGGCCAACAATCGTCTCCAGATCCTGGTCGATATAGCCTGGCCCGTGCGCAGTAATGGTGGTGGCGATGTTGGTGTCAAAATCCACCGGGGCGTGGGTGGCATTCTCCTGGCGAATGCCGACCATTACCTTCTGCCACAGCGCCGTCGTTGCTGGCGTCGCCTGCGCGAGGAAAGCTTCGTCGCCGTCATAAGGGGTGTAGTTATGCTGAATAAAATCGCGCACGTTGACGGTGTCTTTCCATTCTTCACCGCGAAACCCGGCCCATGCGTCGCTGTAGGGCGCGACGCCCGTATCGATTGTTACTTTCATCTTATTCTCGCTTTATCAGGCGTAAGCCGCAGCCGGGGTAACCTTCCCAAGACGGAGGGCGTCCAGCGCGATCATTTTTTCTTCGTTGGTAGGGACAACCGCGCAGGCCACGCGGGACGACTCGGTGCTGATGACGCGCTCACCCGCGCTGCCCGGCAGGGCATTTTTGGCGTCGTCGAGGACAATGCCAAACACCTTCAGGCGTTCCGCCACCAGGGCGCGGACAAGCGTTGAGTTCTCGCCGATGCCGCCGGTAAAGATCACTCCATCCAGGCGGTGCAGCGACGCCGCGTGACCGGCAATGTGACGTGCAATACGGTGCACAAAGGTCTGGATCGCCAGCTGGGCCCGTTCATTGCCCGCGTGCCAGGCTTTCTCAAGCGCCCGCAGGTCTGAAGAGATGCCGGAGATGCCAAGCAGCCCCGACTCTTTGTTGACCACCCGCTCCAGATCCTCAAACGACTGGCCGGTTTGCTGGGCAATCCACGCCATTGCGCCAAAATCCACGTCGCCGCAGCGCGTGCCCATCACCAGCCCTTCCAGGGGCGTCATCCCCATGGAGGTATCCACGCTTTCGCCATTGCGCACCGCGCAGATGGAAGCCCCGTTGCCGAGATGGGCAATCACCAGGCCGCTGTCATCGGGGGACAGCCCGAGAAGCGCCTGCGCCTGCCCGGCCACGTAGCGGTGAGAGGTACCGTGAAAGCCGTAACGACGCACGCCCAGCTCTTCAAAATAGCGGTATGGCAATCCGTACAGATACGCCTGCGGCGGCAGCGTCTGGTGGAAGCTGGTATCGAACACCGCAACCTGCTGCACGCCCGGGAACAGGCGCTCTGCGGCTTCCACGCCGCTCAGGTTGGCGTAGTTATGCAGCGGCGCCAGCGGCGAAACCTGGCGGATCTGCTCAATGACCTCTTCCGTAATCAGGGTCGACTCGCTGAAGAGGTCGCCGCCGTGAGCAATGCGGTGGCCAATTAAGGCCACGCTGCTCATCAGGTTACGCTTCTCCAGCTCCAGGGCGATGGCTGCCAGCGCCCCTTCGTAGTCATGGTGAGCCAGCCTGGCCGGCTCACCCCCGTTCACGGAAATAAAGGCCTTTTCAGTGTTGATACCGTCCGCAATGCCCGTCAGCAGGGCGTCACAGCTGCCGGCATCAAGCACCGAAAACTTAACGGAGGACGAACCGCAGTTAATAACCAGTACAACCGGAAACTCATTCATCATGTGACTCCGCTCTTCCTGAGCTTTGGTTAGAACAGTTTGTAAACGATATTCAGAATGGTCAGCAGACCCACAATCGTGACGAAGATGTTCTCCGGTCTGCCTTTGTATTTCGCCATGGCCGGCGCTTTGCGGATGGCATACATCGGCAGCAGGCACAGCAGAGAGGCGATGATCGGCGCACCCATTGCTTCGATAAGGTCAAGAATGTTCGGGTTGGCGTACGCAACGACCCAGGTGGAGCCCATGATGAACACCATGCTGATGGTGTTCAGTTTGCCCACGGACACTTTCTTCTTATCGCCCTTATAGCCGAACTTGAGGATTAGACCGTTCAGCCCTTCCAGCGTCCCCAGATAGTGACCGAAGAAGGATTTGAAGATAGCGACCAGCGCGATGATGGAGGCACCGTATTCCAGTACCGTCGCGAACGTCGATTTGGTTCCCGACATCGACGCAAAGTGGTTCGCCAGGTATGAGAGCACCGGAATATTCTGCGCTTTGGCTTCCGCCATGTTCTGCGGGGAGAGCGTAAACAGGCAGCTAAAGGCGAAGAACATCACCACGGCGACCATCAGCAGGCTGGCGCGACCGATGATTCTGGAACATTTCTGCTCGGTAAATTCTTTACCGAACTGTGGCTCGTACTCTTCGCGCTTGGAGACCACAAACGAGGAGACGATGGGCGAGAAGTTAAAGGAGAAGACCATGATGGAGATCCCCAGCCACACCGTGATCAGGATGCCGTCATGACCGGTGAAGGCGATATCGCTCAGGTTCACCTGGTCGATGACCGCCGAGTTCCAGTAAGGGATCAGCGACAGGGAAATCAGCACCAGGCTGGCAATAAACGGAAACACCAGGAAGCTCATTACCTTCACCATCAGGTCTTTACCAAACCAGATAACAAAGGCCATCAGCAGCAGCAGGAACAGCGCCACCACGCCGCGGTTCAGCGCGGGCAGCTGGAGCTGGTTTTCCCAGAAGGTCATAAAGGTGTTGGTAATGGTGACGCCGTAAATCCACAGCAGCGGGCAAATGGCGAAGAAGTAGAGGAACGTGATGACCACCCCACCGGTCTTGCCAAAGTGCTCTTCCACCGTTTCGGTAATGTTGCCAGAGACGTTGCTGCCGGACAGGCACAGGCGCGCCAGCGCGCGGTGGCAGTAGAACGCAATCGGGAACGCGAGAACCAGCATCAGCAGGATAGGGATCAGGCCGCCAAAGCCCGCGCGAATGGGAAAGAACAGCACGCCTGCGCCAATGGCGGTTCCGAACAGGCCAAGCGTCCAGGTGGTATCAGACTTACGCCAGGAGGACGTTTTCGTCTGGCCAACGATAATGCTTTCTGTGTTGCTCATAGGTCACCTTTATGCGTCAACGAAGCCGGTAATTTGGGAAACACGAGAGAGATCGATATTACCGCCGGAAATAATGCAGACGGTTTTACGACCCTGAATATAGTGGTCAAGCTTGCCGCTTAATAACGCGGCACAGGCCAGCGCACCGGCACCTTCCGTCACCACTTTATTTCGCTGAATAAGCGCAATCATGCTGTCGCGAATGTTGTTTTCGCTGACCAGCACAATGTCATCGACTAATTCACGAACAATTTCGAAGGTTAATTTACCCGGACGAGAGACATCGCAACCGTCGGCTAATGTACCGGTGACGCGATGGTTTATAATTTCTCCCGCCTGATACGATGCCGCCATGCCGTGAACATTTTCTGACTGCACGCCGATAATATTAATGGTGGGGTTGATGGATTTAATCGCCGTCGCGATCCCGGCAATTAAGCCGCCGCCGCCGATTGGCACAATGACGTTATCCACATCGTATAGATCTTCAAGAATTTCCAGACCGATGGTGCCCTGCCCGGCGATCACTTTGGCGTCATCGTAAGGTGGAATAAAAATACGCCCTTCCAGCTCGACGATTTCGCTGACTTTGGCGATGGTGTCGTTAAAGTTCTCGCCGTGCAGCACCACCTCCGCAGAGTAGTCGCGGGTCGCGGCCACTTTGGACTTCGGCGCGCCCATTGGCATCACCACTTTGCCGTCAATGCCCAGCATGGCGCAGGAGAGAGACACCCCCTGCGCGTGGTTTCCCGCGGAGCAGGCGACCACGCCTTTGCGTTTTTCAGCATCGGTCAGCGAGCTTAATTTGTTAAACGCACCGCGGATCTTAAACGAACCGGTACGCTGCATGTTTTCAAATTTCAGGAATATTTCGCCCTTACAGCGTTCGCTGAGATAATTCGAGCGCGGCATACCCGTTTTATATACCTTTCCTGCCAGCCGTTTTCTGGCATCCTGAATATCTTCAATCGTTACCGGGAGATCGTAGGTAATGTGCATAATATCCTCGTTATAATAATTCATTCTTTTCGGGCAAAGTCAGGGTATCAGAGCATTGTTAAAATAAACTCTGGGTGTTTTTATAAAGGTTTAATACTTCTCAGGGGATTAATACATCATCGTCGTCTTTCGCTGGTGAGTGAGGCATATTGTTTTGCCAGCTCAACTAATACTGACGCCGATTTTTTAATTCTGTAATTTTTCGACCACACGGCAGCATAACGCGCCACGGGTAATTCATCTTCTACCGGCAGGACAATAAACTGGTCTGAACCGAACGGGGCAATCATGTCGCGGGGAATGACCGTCAGATAATCGGCATTCAGCACAAGGTTATAAATGGTGACGACGGAATCGGTCTGGACGATGTTTTCAATGCTGATGTGGTTGTCTTGCAGAGTAGTCAGAAGTTCTTTGTAGTAGCCCATATCGGTTTGCGGCATCACCCACTGCTCGTGCGTGAGCGATGCCAGTGTCGTCGGGCCGGTGCACGTTCGTGACTTGCTGGCGACCAGCACAAACTCGGACTCAAACAGCGGCTCGACGTGCAGATCCTGCAGCAGCATTTCATCGCTCAGCGTACCGATGGCAAAATCCAGCCGACCGTCGCGAATGGCCGGCAGGAAAGACGACAGCTGCGCTTCATACATCGAGACGCGTGCTTTCGGGAACACTTCCTTAAATTTTTTGATCATCTCGGACAGGAAGGTAAAGCCGATCAGCGACGGATAGCCAAAGGAGACGTCCATGACGGTGCTGAAGCTCAGGCTGTTGATTTCGCTCACCATGTTTTTCATCTCACGGGTGATCGACTCGGAGTATGAGAGCAGAACCTGGCCCGCGGCAGTGAGTTTTACGCCGGTGTTTTTGCGCACCATCACTTCCACGCCAAAGTAGGATTCGATATCGCTGATGATTTTGCTGACGGCGGGCTGCGTCAGGCCCAGCTGTCTTGCCGCAGAACCTATGGAGCCACTTTTAATGACTTCCTGAAATACCACGAGGTGCTGTGTTTTCGGTAGAATAATAGTGTTCATAATATTCTGCGCTTATTTCCCTATGACGGGGTGAATTCTACTCAATAATGTTTAAAGGGGTATGTGCTGTTACTCACAATTTGCCTTTTCGCATCCAATTAAGCCACTGCAGAAGTCGACAAAAAACCTTTAATATCAATAAAATAAGTAAATTGAAATACGTCATTACGCTGATATTGATCAATAAAACCCACGGTAATAAATTTATTTTATGGCGATAACCCGGGTAAATTTTACCGTTCATAAAAAATCAATAAAGACGATATTTCAGACAATTAAAGGGCAATAAATAGCCACTCTTCATTTAAAACATTCTTTTAATTTATCAAAATTTGCAGACGTAATTTGGCAGGTTACCGATAAAGAGAGGAATACGTCACACATTCACAGGGCGAATGTTTTTAAATTCAATATGTACATATCAAACGAGAAAAGATTCGCGATCATTAAGGTAACGAACATAACAAACTATCAACACTAAAGATTGATGATTTTTTAGCGTGAAATTTTGTGATGTCGATCGTACGCAGATGCTGTATAGACGATGAAGGGACAAAAGCAGTGAAATGTGCTTAATGTCGCAAATATGAGAATTGATGTCGCTCAGGCGATTGCCGGGTGACGCTGCGCTTACCCGGCCTGCAAGCCCCTGAACGCAAAAACCCCGCCGAAGCGGGGTTTTTTAAGAAGTTGAAGCTGACCGATAAGCCGGGTTCTGTCGTGGACAGTCATTCATCTAGGCCAGCAATCGCTCACTGGCTCAAGCAGCCTACCCGGGTTCAGTACGGGCCGTACCTTGTGAACCCCTATTTGGCCTTGCTCCGGGTGGAGTTTACCGTGCCACGGACTGTTACCAGCCGCGCGGTGCGCTCTTACCGCACCCTTTCACCCTTACCTGATCCCGCTTGCGCGGGCCATCGGCGGTTTGCTCTCTGTTGCACTGGTCGTGGGTTTCCCCCCCAGGCGTTACCTGGCACCCTGCCCTATGGAGCCCGGACTTTCCTCCCCTCCGCCCGTCTCCCCCGAAGGGGACGACGACGAAGCGGCGACTGTCTGGTCAGCTTCGGCGCGAAGTATAGAGGGTTTGCGCGCCGCTGTCACCCTCAGGCGTGAGGCAAGACGCGATTAACGCGCGACTTCCACCTTCGCCAGCTTTTCGTAGTAGCATGCAATCGCGCTGTGGTCGGCCGTGCCCAGGCCATCCGCGCGCAGCGCCTGCATCATCTCCATAACCGCTGCGGTTAGCGGCAGCTGTGCTCCCACG
The DNA here is from genome assembly GCF_001022965.1 of Enterobacter genomosp. O. Classification (GTDB taxonomy): domain Bacteria; phylum Pseudomonadota; class Gammaproteobacteria; order Enterobacterales; family Enterobacteriaceae; genus Enterobacter; species Enterobacter cloacae_L. The sequence continues at coordinate 488,765 of NZ_LECZ01000026.1, read as the reverse complement.
CCGTGAGAGGTATCCAGCGCGTTGACCAGGTCTTTAATATGCAGGTCGATGCGAAAGCCGGGTTTGAAATTTCTGTCCATGACCATCGGCGCTTTGGCATCCAGCACGGTGCTGCCCGCCAGACCACCGCGAATCGCCTGATAGACCAGGTCCGGGTTGACGCCCGCTTTGGTAGCCAGCGTCAGCGCTTCCGACATGGCGGCAATGTTTAGCGCCACAATCACCTGGTTTGCCAGCTTGGTGACGTTACCGGCACCGATGTCCCCGGTATGCACCACCGAGCCCGCCATCGCTTTCATCAGATCGTAGTATTTGTCGAAAATGGCCTTGTCGCCGCCGACCATGACCGACAGCGTGCCGTCGATCGCTTTCGGCTCACCGCCGCTGACCGGCGCATCCAGCATATCGACGCCCTTCGCTTTTAACGCCTCGCTGATTTCACGGCTTGCGAGCGGCGCGATAGAGCTCATATCGATCAGCACCAGGCCAGGCTTCGCACCGTCGATAATGCCGTTCTCACCCAGCGCAACCTCTTTAACATGCGGTGAGTTTGGCAGCATGGTGATGATGACATCGCACTGCTCAGCAATGGCTTTCGCGGTGGTGGCCGTTTCTGCGCCAGCCGCCATCACCTCAGCCACGGCCTGCGGATTATGATCGGATACCACCAGTGAGTAACCTGCTTTGATGAGGTTCTTACTCATTGGTTTACCCATGATCCCCAGGCCAATAAAACCCACTTTCAGCGTCATAGTTTTTTCCTCAATGATGGTTATTTTTTAAAAGCGTCCGCTAATTTCTGCGTGGCCGAGCGAAATACGCCGAGATCGCTGCCGACGGCAACAAACGTGGCTCCCCACTCCAGATAGCGGCGGGCATCCGCCTCAACCGGTGCCAGAATGCCGCACGGTTTACCGTGCGCTTTGGCGCGGGCAAAGATGTGCTGAATGGCACGCTGTACGTCCGGATGACCGGCATTCCCCAGGTGTCCGAACGCGGCAGCCAGATCGCTTGGGCCAACGAAGATGCCATCCACGCCCTCGGTGCCGGCAATCGCATCGACGTTATCGACGCCCTGCTGGCTCTCGATCTGGACCAGGATGGTGATGTTGCTGTTGGACTGGGCGAAGTAGTCCGGTACGGTGCCAAACATGTTGGCGCGGTGTGAAACGGAGACGCCGCGGATCCCTTCCGGCGGATAGCGCGTGGAGGCCACGGCCAGCGCTGCCTGCTCTGCCGTTTCCACAAACGGGATCAGGAAATTGTAGAAACCGATATCCAACAAGCGCTTAACGATCACCGGCTCGTTTGTGGGAACGCGGACCACCGGTGCGCTGCGGCTGCCTTTCAGCGCCATCAGCTGCGGAATAAAGGTGCTGATATCATTCGGGGCATGTTCGCCGTCCAGCACCAGCCAGTCGAAACCGGCCAGACCCAGCACTTCCGTGCTAATGGGGTTGGCCAGCGCGGACCAGCAGCCAATCTGAATCTGGTGCGCCGCGAGGGCCGCTTTAAACTTATTCGGGAAGATATCGTTATTCATCGCGTTTACCTTTTTAATTCCGCAGCCTTGTTCAATATCATTTTATTTATTCAGACGCAGCGACAGGGTTATATTTATTATTCTGAGCTGGTTTGGCGTTATAAAATCGTCATTCAGTATAAGACGCTATCCACCACTGCACATTGTTTTAATGCTCAAGCATTCCGGTGCATTTTGATAATATTTTGAGCATATGCACAAAGCACTGGGCGCTAATGCACAGAATCAGGCATTACTGGTTCGGGAGCGATCGGGATCACATTTTCATATCCCATCTGCTGACATGCTTTATTTCTGAAAGCCGCATATTTATTTCTACCATTAGAAAATTGGCTGAATTTATTATCAGACACTTTGCTGGAGAATAGTGAACAATGGCCGACATTGAAATTCGACACGCATCGCCGACGGCGTTCTATATAAAAGTGCATGACACCGATAACGTGGCGATTATTGTCAACGACAATGGCTTAAAAGCAGGCACCCGCTTCCCGGACGGGCTGGAGCTGACTGAGCATATTCCGCAGGGACATAAAGTCGCCCTGGTGGACATTCCTGCTCAAAGCGAAATCGTGCGCTACGGCGAAGTCATCGGCTATGCCGTCCGCTTCATTCCGCAGGGTAGCTGGATTGAGGAGTCGCTGGTTGAGCTGCCAAAAGCACCGCCGCTCAATACGCTGCCCCTGGCAACCCGCGTGCCGGAACCGCTTCCTCCGCTGGAAGGCTATACCTTTGAAGGCTATCGCAATGCGGATGGCAGCGTCGGCACTAAAAACCTGCTCGGCATTACCACCAGCGTGCACTGCGTGGCGGGCGTAGTGGATTACGTGGTGAAAATCATCGAGCGCGATCTGCTGCCAAAATACCCGAACGTGGACGGCGTGGTCGGTCTTAACCACCTTTACGGCTGCGGCGTGGCGATTAACGCGCCGGCAGCGGTCGTGCCCATCCGGACCATCCACAACATCGCCCTCAACCCGAACTTCGGCGGCGAGGTGATGGTGATCGGTCTGGGTTGCGAAAAGCTCCAGCCCGAGCGTCTGCTGCAGGGCACGGAAGATGTCAAAGCCATCCCGGCAGACGAGGCCAGCATTGTGCGCCTGCAGGACGAACGCCACGTCGGTTTTCGTTCAATGGTCGACGATATTCTGCAGGTCGCGGAGCGCCATCTGGATAAACTCAACCGCCGCCAGCGCGAAACGTGTCCGGCCTCGGAACTGGTGGTGGGCACCCAGTGCGGCGGCAGCGATGCATTCTCCGGCGTGACGGCCAACCCGGCGGTGGGCTATGCGTCCGATCTGCTTGTTCGCTGCGGCGCCACGGTAATGTTCTCCGAAGTGACCGAAGTTCGTGACGCCATCCATTTGCTTACGCCGCGCGCCGTCAACGAAGAGGTCGGCAAGCGCCTGCTTGAGGAGATGGCCTGGTACGACAACTATCTCGACATGGGCAAAACCGACCGCAGCGCCAACCCCTCTCCGGGGAATAAAAAGGGAGGACTGGCAAACGTGGTGGAAAAAGCTCTCGGATCTATTGCCAAATCCGGCCAGAGCGCTATTGCTGAAGTGCTCTCTCCGGGCCAGCGCCCGACGAAGCGCGGCCTGATCTACGCGGCAACGCCGGCCAGCGATTTCGTCTGCGGCACGCAGCAGGTCGCATCCGGCATTACGGTGCAGATCTTCACCACCGGGCGCGGTACGCCGTACGGCCTGATGGCGGTGCCGGTAATTAAAATGGCGACGCGCACCGAGCTGGCAAACCGCTGGTATGACTTAATGGATATCAACGCGGGCACCATCGCCACCGGGGAAGAGAGTATTGAAGAGGTAGGCTGGAAGCTGTTCCACTTCATTCTGGACGTGGCGAGCGGGCGGAAGAAAACCTTCTCTGATCAATGGGGGCTGCATAACCAGCTGGCGGTGTTTAATCCGGCGCCGGTGACGTAATTGCCCCTCACCCTGCCCTCTCCCCATAGGGGAGAGGGTTAGGGTGAGGAGAGAAACTACCCCTTCACCAACACCACTTCGATCCCGCTTTTACGCAACCCGTCCAGACTCTCCGCCGGGATCCCCTCGTCGACGATAATCATGTCAATCCGCTGCATATCAATGATTTTATGCAGGCTTGAGCGGTCAAACTTGCTGGAGTCGGTCACGACGATAATACGCTCAGCAACCTCACACATCCGGCGGTTCAGGCGGGCCTCGTCTTCGTTATGCGTGCTCACGCCGCGATCGAGATCGATGGCGTCAACGCCCAGGAACAGCAGATCGAAGTGATAATTCTGTAAGGACTGCTCCGCCTGGTCGCCGTAGAAGGATTGCGACTGGCGACGCAAGTGCCCGCCTGTCATCAGCAGCTCAACGCCTTCCGCCTCCAGCAGCGCATTCGCCACGTTCATCCCATTGGTCATGGCAATGACATCCGTGTGCTGACGCAGCATGCGGGCAATTTCAAACGTCGTGGTACCGGAGTCCAGAATAATGCGGTGTCCGGGCTTCACCAGCGCGGCAGCGGCCTGCGCGATGCTGCGCTTCACCGCCGTGTTGAGCGAGCTTTTGTCTTCCACTGAAGGCTCAGCGCCCGGCGTATTGCCCTCACAGATGAGCGCACCACCGTAAGCGCGCACGGCGATGCCCTGTTTTTCCAGGAATGCCAGATCGTTGCGGATCGTTACCGTTGATACGCCATATAAATGAGAAAGATCGTTAACCTGTACGCTTCCCTGCGCCCGCAGCCGCTGAATGATCTGCTCTCGCCTTTCGCTGGTGCCGGTGATGCGCTTTTCTGCGGATGGATCGGTGCTGCCCATGCGAGCTCCTTAGTAAAAACACTTTCGTTTTATTTCGTTTTGCCTATTAACGCCTTTCTTTTGGGGGAATGCAAGCCCTGAAACCCCGCCTGACATTCGCTTAACCTGCGCTGAAACCTTTCATTATGTTTCTTTTGTGAAACAGATCGGAAAACTATTATCTTTCGTTTTATTTTTATATCACCATGATGCAGGATTAAATGAAACAAAACGAAAGATAAGTATCATTACCATCCGACATGGAGAGGAAAGTGAAACATCTGACAGAAATGGTGGAGCAGCATAAACGGGGGAAGACAAACGGAATTTATGCCGTCTGCTCCGCACATCCGCTGGTACTTGAAGCCGCAATTCGTTACGCCCATTCGCAGCAGACGCCGCTGCTGATTGAGGCAACCTCTAACCAGGTCGATCAGTTTGGCGGCTACACCGGCATGACGCCCGCCGACTTTTACGGGTTCGTCTGCAGGCTGGCAGACTCTCTTGGATTCCCGGCGTCACGGCTGATCCTCGGCGGCGATCACTTAGGGCCAAACCGCTGGCAACACCTGCCCTCGCGGGAAGCTATGGCCAATGCCGACGATCTCATTAAAAGCTATGTCGCGGCCGGGTTCAAAAAGATCCACCTCGACTGCAGCATGTCCTGCGAGGACGATCCGGTTCCCCTGACCGACGAGATCGTCGCCGAACGCGCCGCGCGTCTGGCGAAAATTGCCGAAGCGACCTGCCGGGAACAGTTTGGTGAATCCGATCTGGTCTACGTTATCGGCACGGAAGTTCCGGTGCCCGGTGGCGCGCACGACACGCTCACCGAGCTTGAGGTCACCACACCAGACGCGGCGCGCGCGACGCTTGAAGCGCATCGTCACGCGTTCGAAAAGGAAGGATTAAGCGACATCTGGTCGCGCATTATCGGCCTGGTGGTACAGCCCGGCGTGGAGTTCGACCACGCACACGTCTGCGACTACCGGCCGGAAAAAGCCATCGCTCTGAGCGAAATGGTGGAAGCCTACGATACGCTGGTTTTTGAAGCGCACTCCACTGACTACCAGACGCCGCAGGCGCTGCGCCAGCTGGTAAAAGATCACTTCGCCATCTTAAAAGTCGGTCCGGCCCTGACCTTTGCCCTGCGCGAAGCCCTCTTCTCACTGGCCGCCATTGAAGAGGAGCTGCTGCCAGCGAAGGCCAGTTCTGGCCTGCGCCACGTGCTGGAAAACGTGATGCTCGACCGACCGGAGTACTGGCAAAGCCATTACCACGGTGACGGCAACGCGCGTCGCCTGGCGCGCGGCTACAGCTACTCTGACCGCGTGCGTTATTACTGGCCAGACAGCCAGATCGACGAAGCCTTCGCGCGGCTGGTGCGCAACCTGGCAAACGACCCCATTCCATTGCCGCTGATCAGCCAGTACCTGCCGCTGCAGTACAGCAAAGTTCGCGAGGGCGCTCTCAAGTCGACGCCTCGGGAACTCATCCTCGACCACATTCAGGACATACTCCAGCAATACCACGCCGCCTGCGAAGGCGTAACGACGCAAAACGCATAATAAAAAGAGGAAAGCACTATGCCAAACATTGTCTTATGCCGCATTGATGAACGCCTGATCCACGGTCAGGTGGGCGTGCAGTGGGTAGGGTTTGCGGGGGCAAACCTGGTTCTGGTCGCCAACGATGAGGTGGCTGAGGATCCTGTTCAACAGAACCTGATGGAAATGGTGCTCGCGGAAGGGATCGCCGTGCGGTTCTGGTCATTACAAAAAGTGATCGACAACATTCATCGCGCCGCTGACCGTCAGAAAATCCTGCTGGTCTGTAAATCTCCTGCCGATTTTCTGAAGCTGGTTGAGGGCGGCGTGCCCATCACCCGTATCAACGTAGGAAACATGCACTACGCCAGTGGCAAACAACAAATTGCCAAAACGGTCTCCGTCGACGCGAACGATATCGCCGCGTTCAACGGCCTGAAAACGGCCGGGGTGGAATGCTTTGTTCAGGGCGTTCCGACAGAAACTGCTTTGGATCTCTTTAAACTGCTCTGAGGGATTCACAATGGAAATCAGTCTGTTGCAGGCATTCGCGCTGGGGCTTCTCGCCTTTATCGCGGGTCTGGATATGTTTAACGGGTTAACGCACATGCACCGCCCGGTCGTTCTCGGGCCGCTGGTTGGCCTGATCCTTGGCGATCTGCACACCGGGATTTTGACCGGCGGGACGTTAGAGCTGGTCTGGATGGGCCTGGCGCCGCTCGCGGGCGCACAACCGCCAAACGTCATTATCGGCACGATTGTGGGTACCGCATTTGCTATTAGCACAGGCGTGAAGCCGGAAGTTGCCGTTGGCGTCGCCGTGCCGTTTGCTGTTGCGGTACAGATGGGGATTACGTTCCTCTTCTCGGTGATGTCCGGCGTGATGTCCCGCTGCGATCGCATGGCGGCCAATGCTGATACCAACGGCATTGAACGGGTTAACTATCTGGCCCTGCTGGCGCTCGGCATCTTCTATTTCTTGTGCGCGTTTCTGCCCATCTATTTCGGTGCGGAACATGCGAAAACCGCCATTGACGTTCTGCCGGCTCGTCTGATTGACGGCCTCGGCGTCGCAGGCGGCATCATGCCAGCTATCGGCTTCGCCGTACTGCTGAAGATCATGATGAAAAACGTCTACATCCCCTACTTCATTATCGGCTTTGTCGCCGCGGCCTGGCTCAAGCTTCCGGTCCTGGCGATTGCGGCCGCCGCGCTGGCCATGGCGCTGATCGACCTGATGCGTAAATCACCTGAACCGGCGGCTCCAGCGGCCCAGAAAGAGGAATTCGAAGATGGCATCTAATCAAACAACGTTACCGGGCGTGTCTGAAACTGAAGAGACCCTGCTGACCGGCGTCAACGAAAACGTCTACGAAGACCAAAGCATCGGTGCCGAACTGACGAAAAAGGATATTAACCGCGTCGCCTGGCGTTCAATGCTGCTGCAGGCCTCGTTCAACTATGAACGTATGCAGGCCTCCGGCTGGCTGTACGGGTTGCTGCCTGCGCTGAAAAAGATCCACACCAACAAGCGGGACCTGGCGCGGGCCATGAAAGGCCATATGGGTTTCTTTAATACCCACCCGTTTCTCGTGACCTTTGTTATCGGCATTATTCTGGCGATGGAGCGCTCCAAACAGGATGTGAACAGCATCCAGAGCACCAAAATTGCCGTCGGTGCACCGCTCGGCGGCATTGGTGACGCCATGTTCTGGCTTACCCTTCTGCCCATCTGCGGCGGCATTGGTGCCAGCCTGGCACTGCAGGGATCGATTCTGGGCGCAGTGGTCTTTATCGTACTGTTTAACGTTGTGCACCTCGGCCTGCGTTTTGGTCTGGCGCACTACGCTTACCGGATGGGCGTTGCGGCCATTCCGCTGATCAAGGCCAACACCAAAAAGGTCGGCCATGCGGCCTCCATCGTCGGGATGACGGTGATCGGCGCGCTGGTGGCAACCTATGTCCGCCTCAACACCACGCTCGAAATCAAAGCCGGGGATGCGGTCGTCAAGCTTCAGGCCGACGTTATAGACAAGCTGATGCCCGCGTTTCTGCCGCTGGTCTACACCCTGACCATGTTCTGGCTGGTGCGCCATGGCTGGAGCCCGCTGCGGCTGATTGGTATCACCGTGGTGCTGGGCGTTGTCGGTAAATTCTGTCACTTCCTGTAAAAGCAAAGAGGTAGCGATGTTAGGCATTATTTTGACGGGTCACGGCGGTTTTGCCAGCGGGCTTGAGCAGGCGATGAAGCAGATCCTCGGCGAGCAGCCGCAGTTTATCGCCATCGATTTTCCAGAAACATCCACCACGGCGCGGCTGACCGCTCAGCTTGAGCAGGCGGTGAGCGAACTCGACGCCCGGCACGATATTGTGTTTCTCACTGATTTGCTGGGCGGCACGCCGTTTCGCGTGGCCTCAACGCTCGCGATGCAAAGACCGGGCAGCGAAGTCATCACCGGCACCAACCTGCAGCTCCTGCTGGAGATGGTGCTGGAGCGCGACGGATTAACCAGCGAAGCGTTTCGTCTGCAGGCGCTGGAGTGCGGACACCGCGGCCTGACGAGCCTGGTGGACGAGCTTGGGCGCTGCCGCGAGGAAGCGCCCGCTGAGGAAGGGATATGAGCCAGCTGCTGCGCGCGCGACGGGTGCTCACCGAACAGGGCTGGCTGGATGACCACCAGCTTCGTATCGAGAACGGCGTTATCGCGGCGATTGAGCCCATCCCCACGGGCGTTCACGCCCGCGATGCCGATAAGCTCTGCCCGGCATACATAGATATTCACGTGCATGGTGGCATGGGTGTGGACGTGATGGATGACGCACCCGATGCGCTGGACGCTTTAGCCATCCATAAAGCGCGTGAAGGAGTGGGGGCATTTTTGCCCACTACCGTCACCGCACCGCTGGAGCTCATTCACGGCGCCCTCACGCGAATCGCCCGACGCTGTCGGTCGGGCGGCCCCGGCGCGCAGATTCTGGGCAGCTATCTGGAAGGGCCGTACTTTACCCCGCAGAACAAAGGGGCGCACCCGCCGGCGCTGTTTCGGGAGCTGGATATCGCCGAGCTGGACGAGCTAATTACGCTTTCGCACAACACGCTGAAGGTGGTGGCGCTGGCACCGGAAAAACCCGGTGCGTTACGAGCGATCCGCCATCTGAAGCAGCGGGGTTTACGCGTGATGCTGGGGCACAGTGCCGCCACCTACGAGCAAACCCTCGCCGCCTTTGACGCCGGCGCGGACGGGCTGGTGCACTGCTACAACGGCATGACGGGGCTGCATCACAGAGGGCCCGGCATGGTCGGCGCGGGGCTGACGGACAAGCGAGCGTGGCTGGAGCTTATCGCCGACGGCCACCATGTTCACCCGGGAGCCCTGCGCTTATGCAGCTGCTGTGCGAAAGAGAGGGTGGTGCTGATTACCGATGCCATGCAGGCGGCAGGTATGCCGGATGGGCGCTATACGCTCTGCGGCGAAGAGGTCACGATGCACCACGGCGTGGTGAAAACCGCCTCCGGCGGACTGGCGGGCAGCACGCTGTCGCTGGATGCCGCAGTCAGGAATATAGTGGAGCACGCGGGCGTCGCCGCTGAAGACGCTATTCATATGGCCTCGCTGCACCCTGCCCGCCTGCTGGGCATCGATCGTCAGCTCGGATCCTTAACGCCGGGAAAACGCGCCAATATGATTGCGCTGGACGGTGGTTTACACCTTCAGCAGATCTGGATTCAGGGCCAGGCTCTCCCCCTTTAGCCCTTTCATTGTGTCTCGTTTTGGCTTTACGGCCTGAAACCGTAAGGCCTTTCTTTTCCTTTCCTTAAATTTGCCCTTTTCTTTCACGATCACACTTTTCGTTTTATTTCTTTTCTTTCATTGAACTTTCGATTTCTTTTCTATAGATTTTATTTAACTGCTTAAGTTAACAAGTGAAACGAAACGAAAGATAGCGACACGTTTGCCAGCGTCTGATGTGGAATTCACACGACTAAGGACTGAGTTATGCCACAAATCACCCCCGCCGCCACAACCGGCACCTGGACCGAAGAAGAGATCCGCCAGCAGCCTGCCAGCTGGATCCGCTCGCTCAACAACATCGATAATCTGCGTTCCTCGATTGACGGTTTCCTGACGCCGCTGCTGCGCAAGCGCGATCTGCGGATCGTCCTGACCGGCGCGGGCACGTCCGCGTTTATTGGCGATATCATTGCGCCATGGCTTGCGAGCCACACCGGGAAAAACATCTCCGCCGTACCGACCACCGATCTGGTCACGAACCCGATGGATTACTTCAGCCCGGCACATCCGCTGCTGCTGGTTTCGTTTGCCCGCTCCGGTAACAGCCCGGAAAGCGTGGCTGCGGTAGAGCTGGCCAATCAGTTCGTGCCGGAGTGCTACCACCTGTCGATCACCTGTAACGAGGCGGGCAGCCTGTATCAGAACGCCGTCGACAGCGATAACGCCTATGCCCTGCTGATGCCTGCCGAAACGCACGATCGCGGCTTCGCGATGACCAGCAGTATTACCACCATGATGGCGAGCTGCCTGGCGGTATTCGCCCCGGAAACGATCGGCAGCCGCACCTTCCGCGACGTGGCCGATCGCTGCCAGGCGATCCTTACCTCACTCGGCGATTTCCGCCACGGGGTCTTTGGCAACGAACCGTGGAAAAGGATCGTCTACCTGGGAAGCGGTGGCCTGCAGGGCGCGGCGCGTGAATCGGCGCTGAAGGTGCTGGAGCTGACGGCGGGCAAGCTGGCGGCGTTCTACGAGTCCCCTACGGGCTTTCGTCACGGGCCTAAATCACTGGTTGATAGTGAAACGCTGGTAGTGGTGTTTGTCTCCAGCCATCCGTATACGCGTCAGTACGATCTCGATCTGCTGGCCGAACTGCGCCGCGAACGCCAGGCTCTGCGCGTCGTCGCCATCGCCGCTGAAAACGATCCGGTTATTGAAGCGGGTCCGCACATCCTGCTGCCGCCTTCCCGCCCGTTTATCGATATGGAACAGGCGTTCTGCTTCCTGATGTACGCCCAGGTCTTTGCGCTGTCCCAGTCCCTCAGCGTGGGCAATACGCCCGATACGCCATCTGCCAGCGGCACGGTCAACCGCGTGGTGCAGGGCGTTGTTATTCATCCGTGGCAGGCTTAAGAGGATCTCACTATGAGCATTATCTCAACGAAATATCTTCTGCAGGACGCGCAGGCAAAAGGCTACGCGGTGCCGGCGTTCAACATCCACAACGCTGAGACGATCCAGGCGATCCTCGAAGTGTGTAGCGAAATGCGATCGCCGGTGATCCTCGCAGGCACGCCGGGCACGTTTAAGCACATTGCGCTGGAAGAGATCTACGCCCTGTGCAGCGCCTACTCGCTAACCTACGACATGCCGCTGGCGCTGCATCTCGATCACCACGAATCCCTCGACGATATTCGTCGCAAGGTCAACGCTGGCGTGCGTAGCGCGATGATCGACGGCAGCCACTATCCGTTCGAGCAAAACGTGAAGCTGGTGAAGTCGGTGGTCGATTTTTGCCACCTCAACGACTGTAGCGTCGAGGCCGAGCTGGGCCGACTGGGCGGCGTGGAAGATGACATGAGCGTCGACGCCGAAAGCGCGTTTCTCACCGACCCGCAGGAAGCGAAACGCTTTGTCGAACTGACCGGCGTCGATAGCCTCGCCGTAGCCATCGGTACCGCACACGGCCTGTATACCAAACGCCCGAAAATCGACTTCCAGCGGCTGGCCGAGATCCGCGACGTGGTCACCGTGCCGCTGGTGCTGCATGGCGCGAGCGATGTGCCGGATGAAGATGTTCGCCGCACCATCGCGCTGGGCGTGTGCAAAGTCAACGTGGCTACCGAGCTGAAAATCGCCTTCTCTGACGCGGTGAAAGCCTGGTTTGCTGAAAACCCACAGGGTAACGATCCGCGCTTCTATATGCGGGTCGGTATGGACGCCATGAAAGAGGTGGTCAGAAGCAAAATTTCCGTTTGCGGCTCGGCAAACCGATTGCTGCTTCCGGCAGAAGCCTGATTAAAAAGGAGCTTACGCTGATGAAAAAAATCCTCGCACTCTCTGTGCTGGCCCTGTGCGTTTCCCATAGCGCGGTGGCCGCGAACTACACGCTCAATAACGACAATATTGCGCTGTCATTTGATGATGCAAACTCAACGGTTGTCGTTAAGGACAGCAAAGCTAACCATCCGCTCACGCCGCAGGAGCTGTTCTTTCTGACGCTGCCGGACGAGACTAAAATCCACACCGCAGATTTTAAAATCAAGCATGTCGAAAAGCAGGACAGCGGGATTGTCGTTGATTTCACCCATCCGGAATTTAACGTGACGGTGAAGCTGAACCTGGTGAAGGGCAAATACGCCAGCATCGACTACACCATAGCCGCCGTTGGTCAGCCCCGGGACGTGGCGAAAATCACCTTCTTCCCGACCAAAAAGCAGGCTCAGGCACCTTACGTAGACGGGGCAATTAACAGCTCGCCGATCGTCGCAGACTCGTTTTTTATTCTGCCGGATAAGCCCATCGTTAACACTTACGCCTATGAAGCGACGACCAACCTCAACGTGGAGCTGAAAACCCCTATTCAGCCCGCAACCCCGGTCAGCTACACCACGTACTTTGGTACCTTCCCGGAGACCAGCCAGCTGCGTCGTAGCGTAAACCAGTTTATTGATGCCGTCCGTCCGCGTCCGTATAAGCCTTATTTACACTACAACAGCTGGATGGATATCGGCTTCTTTACCCCGTACTCCGAGCAGGACGTGCTGGGGCGGATGGATGAATGGAACAAGGAATTTATCACCGGGCGCGGCGTGGCGCTGGATGCGTTCCTGCTTGACGATGGCTGGGATGACCTCACCGGGCGCTGGCTGTTTGGTCCGGCTTTCAGCAAGGGTTTTGGCAAGGTACGGGAGAAAGCTGACAGCCTGCACAGCTCCGTCGGCCTCTGGCTCTCGCCGTGGGGCGGATATAACAAACCGCGCGATACGCGCGTCTCGCATGCAAAAGAGTACGGTTTCGAAACGGTAGACGGGAAGCTGGCGCTGTCAGGCCCAAACTACTTTAAAAACTTTAATGAGCAGATCGTTAAGCTTATCAAAAACGAGCACATTACCTCGTTCAAGCTCGACGGGATGGGCAATGCCAATTCGCATATTAAGGGCAGCCCGTTCGCCTCGGATTTTGACGCCTCTATTGCTCTGCTGCATAACATGCGCAGCGCCAATCCGAATCTGTTTATTAACCTGACGACCGGTACTAACGCCAGCCCATCCTGGCTGTTCTACGCCGATTCCATTTGGCGTCAGGGAGATGATATCAACCTGTACGGCCCCGGCACGCCGGTGCAGCAGTGGATGACCTACCGCGATGCGGAAACGTATCGCTCCATTGTGCGTAAAGGTCCGCTTTTCCCGCTGAACTCGCTGATGTATCACGGGATCGTCAGCGCGGAGAACGCGTATTACGGTCTGGAGAAGGTGCAAACGGACAGCGATTTTGCCGACCAGGTCTGGAGCTACTTCGCCATCGGCACCCAGTTGCAGGAGCTGTATATCACCCCTTCAATGCTCAACAAGGCGAAGTGGGATGTCCTGGCGCAGGCCGCGAAGTGGTCCCGTGATAACGCCAGCGTGCTGGTGGATACCCACTGGATTGGCGGTGACCCGACGGCATTGCAGGTTTACGGCTGGGCATCCTGGAGCAAGGACAAAGCGATTATCGGCTTGCGTAACCCGTCGGATAAGCCACAAAGCTACTATCTGGATCTGGCAAGAGACTTTGAGATCCCGACAGACGGCACGACGCAATTTGGTTTGAAAGCGGTGTACGGCAATAACGATAGCGTACCGGAGGAGTATACAAACGCGGTGGTGATTACCCTGAAACCGCTGGAAACGCTGGTGTTTGAGGCGATGCCTGTTAACTAACCGTAGGCCGGGTAAGGCGCAGCCGTCACCCGGCAAAAAAACACGCAGGGGATTACTCCCCCTGCTGCTCCAGCGCATACTTATAGAGCGCATTCTTTTTCACACCGTGGATCTCTGCCGCCAGTGCAGCCGCTTTCTTAAGCGGCAGCTCTGCCTGCAGCAGCGCCAGCGTGCGCAGCGCGTCGGCAGGGAGCGCGTCTTCTTGCGCTTTATGCCCTTCGACGATCAGCACCATTTCACCCTTGCGGCGATTTTCGTCTTCCTTCACCCACGCCAGCAGTTCGCCCACCGGTGCGCCGTGAATGGTCTCCCAGGTTTTGGTCAGCTCGCGCGCCAGCACCACATAGCGGCCTTCTCCCCAGACGGTGACCATGTCTTCCAGGCTCTCGAGCAGGCGATGCGTGGATTCGTAGAAAATCAGGGTGCGCGGCTCCGCTTCCAGATCCTTTAACACGTCGCGGCGGCCTTTGGATTTGGCCGGGAGGAAGCCTTCATAGCAGAATCGGTCGGACGGCAGACCCGCGGCGCTCAGCGCGGCAATGGCGGCGCACGGCCCCGGCAGCGGCACAACGCGGATACCGGCTTCGCGACAAGTACGCACCAGATGGTAGCCAGGATCGTTAATCAGCGGCGTACCGGCATCGGAGACCAGCGCAATGTTCTGCCCCTCCTTCAGCTTCGCCACCAGCGTTTCGGCTTTTTGTTGCTCATTGTGATCGTGCAGGGCGAACAAACGGGCGTTAATCGCGAAATGCTGCAGCAGTAATCCGGTGTGTCGGGTATCTTCGGCGGCAATTAAATCAACAGCTTGCAATACGGTGAGCGCACGTTGGGTAATATCAGATAAATTCCCGATAGGAGTAGGTACAATATAAAGCTGGCCTTGAGAATTATCTGCCGTTTCGTGTTGTTTCATTGTTTCGTCCGTATTGCCGATTTAATATTGAGCATTGCGTAAAAAAAATCACTGGATACAGTATGGTACCGTTAACGTTTCTTCGAAAAAAAGCCACGCGCAGCGTGCCGCTTCTGCTGGCAGCCCTGATCTTTGCAGGCTGTGGCACCCAGGCACCTGACCAGAGCACGGCCCATCTTCAGGGTTCCGCTCAGGCTGATTCTGGCTTTTATCTGCAACAAATGTCGCAGAGTTCAAATGATACCAGGATCAACTGGCAATTACTCGCCATTCGTGCACTGCTGAAAGAGGGTAAAACCCAGCAGGCTGCCGAGCTGTTTAACCAGTTGCCGAAAGATCTTAACGACACCCAGCGTCGTGAACAGAGCCTGCTCTCTGCCGAACTGAAAGTCGCACTGAAAGATTACGCCGCCGCGAAGAAGACCCTCGGTGACATTGACGTGAGCGCGCTGGATAAAAATCAGCAGGCCCGCTTCTGGCAGGCGGGCATTACCGCTGAACAGGGGCGCCCTTCGCTGACGCTGCTCCGGGCGCTCATCGCACAAGAGCCACTGCTCGGCGGCGCGGATAAGCAGAAAAATATTGATGCCACCTGGCAAGCGCTTGCCTCTATGACCCAGGAACAGGCGCAGGCGCTGGTCATTAACGCGGATGAAAACGTTCTTCAGGGCTGGCTGGATCTGCAGCAGATGTGGTTTAACAACCGCAGCGATCCAAAGATGTTGAAAGCCGGTATTACGGACTGGCAGACGCGCTACCCGCAAAACCCGGGCGCGAAAATGCTGCCAACCCAGCTGGTGAACGTGCAGAACTTTAAGCCTGCGTCCACCAGCAAAATCGCCCTGCTTCTGCCGCTCAACGGCCAGGCGGCAGTGTTTGGCCGTACCATTCAGCAGGGCTTTGAAGCGGCGAAAAACGGCACCACCTCGGTAACGGGCAGCGCGGTTCCCGCCCAGGCGGCCCAGGCGGCCAACGTGAATGACGTTGTTAGCCCTTCCGCCGCGGAGACCAGCGACCTGACCACCGCGCAAACCCCGGCGCAGGGCACGATGCAAAACCCGGTGACGGCCCCGACGACGCCTGCAGCTACTGCAGCACCTGCAACGCAGGCTCCGGCTGAGACACAGGCAGCGCCTGCTCCTGACGCCGCAGCCGCACAGGCCCAGGAGACTCAGCAGCAGCCTGCTCAACCTGCCGCGCAGCCGCAGGCCGTAGCAGCCACCAGCGCCAACCCGGGCGCTGAGTTGAAAATCTATGACACCAGCTCGCAGCCGCTTGACCAGGTTCTGGCGCAGGTTCAACAGGACGGAGCGAGCATCGTTGTCGGCCCGCTGCTGAAAAATAACGTGGAAGAGCTGATGAAGAGCAACACCACGCTGAACGTGCTGGCGCTCAACCAGCCTGAGCAGGTTCAGAACCGGGCCAATATTTGCTATTTCGCGCTTTCTCCTGAAGATGAGGCCCGCGATGCGGCGCGCCATATTCACGAGCAGGGTAAGCAGGCTCCGCTGCTGCTCATCCCACGCAGCACGCTGGGCGATCGCGTGGCCAATGCCTTTGCCGATGAGTGGCAGAAGCTGGGCGGCGGCGTGGTGCTGCAGCAGAAATTCGGTTCCGTCTCTGAACTGCGCGCGGGCGTAAACGGCGGAGCGGGTATCTCGCTTAACGGTAGCCCGGTGACCGCGAGCCTGCCGCAGCAGCAGGGCGTGACGATTGGCGGCCTGACGATCCCTGCCCCACCTACCGACGCGCAGATTAGCGGTGGCGGTAAAGTGGATGCGGCCTATATCGTTGCCACACCGCAGGAGATTGCCTTTATCAAACCGATGATTGCGATGCGTAACGGCAGCCAGAGCGGCGCAACGCTCTACGCCAGCTCGCGCAGCGCGCAGGGCACCGCGGGTCCTGATTTCCGTCTGGAAATGGACGGCCTGCAGTACAGTGAAATCCCTATGCTGGCGGGCAGCAATCCGGCGCTGATGCAGCAGGCGCTCAGCACGGTACGTAACGATTACTCTCTGGCGCGTCTGTATGCGATGGGTGTCGATGCGTGGGCGCTGGCGAACCACTTTACCCAGATGCGCCAGGTGCCGGGCTTTGAGCTTAACGGCAACACCGGCGATCTGACCGCAACTCAGGACTGCGTGATCAACAGGAAGTTATCATGGCTCAAATACCAGCAGGGGCAGATCGTCCCGGCCAGTTAAGCCGTAAAGAGACCGGCGACGCGTGGGAGTTAAAAGCGCGTCGCTGGCTTGAAGGCAATGGACTGCGCTTTATCGCCGCTAACGTCCGCGGGCGCGGCGGCGAAATTGACCTGATCATGAAAGACGGTCAGGTCATTGTGTTTGTAGAAGTCCGCTTTCGACAGTCCTCCCGTTTTGGCGGTGCTGCCGCCAGCGTGACGCTCGCCAAACAACATAAATTATTACAGACTGCCCACTTGTGGCTTGCCCGCCATAATGGGAGTTTTGATACTGTGGATTGCCGGTTCGATGTGATAGCCTTCACCGGAAATGAGATCGAATGGCTTAAAAACGCTTTTGGCGAAGACGCATAATTAAGATTTAAAAGGGATAACGTGCTCGAAAGAATTAAAGTGTGCTTCACAGAAAGCATCCAGACTCAGATTGCCGCGGCGGAAGCCCTTCCGGATGCTATCTCTCGTGCCGCGATGACGCTGGTGCAATCCCTGCTTAACGGCAACAAAATCCTCTGTTGTGGCAACGGCACGTCAGCCGCCAACGCACAGCATTTTGCTGCCAGCATGATTAATCGTTTTGAAACAGAACGCCCGAGTTTACCTGCCATTGCACTTAATACCGATAATGTGGTCTTAACAGCGATTGCTAACGATCGTCTGCATGACGAAATTTACGCAAAGCAGGTGCGAGCCCTGGGTCATGCCGGAGATGTGCTGCTGGCAATCTCCACGCGCGGCAACAGCCGGGATATTGTCAAAGCCGTTGAAGCCGCCGTTACCCGCGACATGACTATCGTGGCCTTAACCGGCTATGACGGTGGCGAGCTGGCGGGTCTGCTTGGGCCGCAGGATGTGGAAATCCGCATTCCGTCTCACCGGAGCGCTCGTATTCAGGAGATGCATATGCTCACGGTGAACTGCTTATGTGATTTGATCGATAACACGCTTTTCCCTCACCAGGATGATTAAGGAGTTCTTATGAAGGCTTTATCGACCCTCGCAGTCCTTATGTCTGCATTACTGCTTCAGGGATGTATCGCTGCGGCCGTTGTGGGTACCGCCGCGGTAGGCACCAAAGCGGCAACCGATCCGCGCACTGTGGGTACACAGGTGGATGACGGTACGCTGGAGCTGCGCGTCAACAGTGCGCTGTCGAAAGACGAACAAATCAAGAAAGAAGCGCGTATCAACGTGACGGCTTATCAGGGCAAAGTGCTGCTGGCAGGCCAGGCGCCGAATATGGAACTCGCCTCTCGTGCGAAGCAAATTGCGATGGGCGTAGAAGGTACCACAGAGGTGTTTAACGAAGTGCGCCAGGGCAAACCAATTGGTTTAGGTGATGCCTCATCCGATACCTGGATCACCACCAAAGTGCGTTCCCAGCTGCTGGGCTCGGACCAGGTGAAATCCTCCAACGTGAAGGTGACGACTGAAAACGGTGAAGTGTTCCTGCTGGGTCTGGTGACCGAACGTGAAGGGAAAGCGGCGGCCGATATCGCCAGCCGTGTGAGCGGCGTGAAGCACGTGACCACCGCGTTTACTTATATCAAGTAAGCCACACCTGACTACAGGCCCGGTAAGCGCCAGCGCTACCGGGCTTTTTTTTTACAGCAACGCAATACTCCCCACAATCACCCCGCTCAACGCCACCAGACCTGCGGTGAGCCACAGCGCTTTCGCCGGGAAAGACTTACGCAGCATAATGAGCGACGGCAGACTGATCGCCGGCAGGGTAATAAGCAGCGCCAGCGCAGGCGCGGTACCCATGCCGGCCAGCATCATGGTCTGAACAATCGGAATTTCAGCGGCCGTCGGGATAACGAACAGGCAGCCTGCAACGGCCATCGCAATCACCCACATCAGCGTGTTGTCGATAGCGCCATCAGCATGCGGGAACAGCCAGACGCGCGCCGCCCCCAGCACCAGTACCGCCAGGATATAGACCGGGATGGTGCTCCAGAAAAGCTGCCATAGCGCCTTACCCCAGCGTGCGAAGAAACCGCCCTGCGGCTCGCTGACGTCCAGCTCAACTGACGCCGGTTCTGCGGCAGTATCCTTCACCCATTTTTGCACCAGCGTCGCCACCACCAGCACGGTTAGCAGCCCGGCCACCAGGCGGATGAACGCGAAATGCCAGCCCAGCACAAAGCCCATAAACACCAGCGTCGCCGGGTTGAGCAGCGGGTTGCCCATCCAGAACGCCAGCGCGCCGCCCATCGACACGCGCTGGCGGCGCATCCCTGCCGCCACAGGCGCGGCACAGCAGGAACACATCATGCCCGGCAGGGAGAAAATCGTCCCCAGCAGCGTGCCCTGAAAGCGCGGCTGCCCGAGGGTTTTCACCAGCCAGTTACGCGGAATAAGCACCTGAATCAGCGACCCCAGAATGACGCCTAAAACGGCGGCTTTCCAGACGGCAAGGAAGTAGACCATGGCGTAATCCCACGCCGCCTGCAGCGGGCTGGCATCAGCCTGAGCAAGAATAGATTTTCCGATGCTGTGCGTTTCGGCAGCCGTGAAGGCTTTACCGTAGTAAGGCTGCCATTTCACATACCAGAGGCCAATAATGACCACGAGAAAGAAGAGTGCGGGCTTCCACCATTGAACAGGTGTTGCCGCCTGAGATGAAGACTGACCAGTCATAGCATTCCCCGGAGAGTATTAGGTAATTAGCCGGGGGAGTTTACGCCTCGCCCTGTGCGATTTCACGCAGTTTTGCCGAAGGTATTATGTTCACCCCTTCCTTCGAAGGGGAAAGCGCCTCTTTCAGCATCGCGCGCGCCACGTCCCGCGCCTCAACGGATTTCCAGTTTCCGGGAAGGATGCGGAACAGCGGAGCGAAAATTGACTCGTTAAAACGCCGTTCGTCGCGGTGTCCCAGCAGCATGGAGGGGCGAACAATCGTTAGGTGCTCCCACTTCTGGGCAATCAGCGCCTCTTCCATTTTGCCCTTCACTTTGTTGTAGAAAAAGGGCGAACCGGCACTGGCGCCGAGCGAGCTGACCACCAGAAAATGTTTGGCCCCCAGCCTTTTGGCCGTGAGTGCCGTATCCACCACCAGCGTGTAGTCGGCATGCACAAACGCCTCTTTACTGCCCGCCTCGCGCCTGGTCGTGCCGAGACAGCAAAAGGCGATATCAATCGGATCCTGTACCTGCGCCAGCGCGTCAGTCAGCTGCGGGTCGTGCGGGTTAAAAACGCCGGAAACGTCCGCGAGCGGGCGCCGCGTCGGGGCAGCAATGTAGTTCACGTGACGATCCTGAATCAGCAGGCGCAGCAAATGCCCGCCCACCAGCCCGGTTGCGCCTGTTATCAGTACCTGACTCATCTTATCCCCTTTACAGAATTGTCCGTTTGCGAACTCGCCGTGGTCGACCACACTTAAAAGTCTGTTACAGGTAAGTATTTACCACAAGCGGAGAAAAATCAGTCTGAAGCCAAAACAACGGAGGAAGCATGGGCAAGAAAATCGCAGTCTTGATTACCGACGAGTTTGAAGATTCAGAATTCACCTCTCCCGCAGAGGCGTTCCGCAAGGCGGGACATGAGGTCATCACCATTGAGAAAGAAGCGGGCAAAACGGTGAAGGGCCATAAGGGCGAGGCCAGCGTGACCATCGACGAGACCATCGATAACGTTAGCCCCTCCGATTTTGACGCCCTGCTGTTACCGGGCGGACATTCGCCGGATTCCCTGCGCGGGGACGAGCGTTTTGTGACCTTTACCCGGGACTTTGTCTCGACCGGCAAACCGGTCTTTGCCATCTGTCACGGCCCGCAGTTGCTCATCAGCGCGGAGGTTGTCCGCGGGCGTAAGCTCACGGCCGTGAAGCCGATCGTTATCGATCTGAAAAACGCGGGGGCCGAGTTTTACGATCAGGAAGTGGTCAACGACAAAGATCAGCTGATCACCAGCCGGACCCCGGACGATCTCCCGGCGTTTAACCGCGAAGCGCTACGCCTGCTCGGCGCGTAACCAGTGCAGCTTCTTGCCAAAGCCCAGGGTGTTGTCGGTAAATTTCAGCTCATCAAGGCGGATTTCCCACACCGGGGCTTTTAGCGCAGCGGCAACCGGAAAGCGGCGCGTGTAGTGCTTACGACGCGCGTCGCTCTCTTCTCCGTCCAGACGACGGATCTCCCCTTTAAACTGCACGCCGCGGATCAGCGCCACCGTTTTAGGCTGGCCATTCACCGTGCCCGCCACCTTTGCCTGCGGGCCGGTCATCTGCGCATGACGCGTTTTGTCTTCGCTCATGACGTAAAACGCGACGCGCTCGGGATCGTAGTAGTAAAACGCGTTTGCACACCACATCTCACCCTCGCTGTACACGCACCAGGTGACGACATGCTGCTTCGCCAGCCAGCGGTTAATGGCGGCCAGTGTTTCCATTTTCGTTCTCTCTCATGCTATGGTGCGTTCACCTTAACATACTGAATCCGTTTACCGTGTGCTGGTTTCTCTATCTTGTCCGAACCGCTGATAACGCTCTCTACACCGGGATCACCACCGATGTGGCGCGGCGTTTTTTACAGCATCAAACGGGGAAAGGGGCGAAGGCGCTGCGGGGAAAAGGGGAATTGCAGCTGGCATTTTCAGCCGCCGTGGGCGACAGATCGCTGGCGCTCAGGCTGGAATACCGAATTAAGCAGCTGACTAAGCGCCAGAAAGAGCGCCTCGTGACCGGAGACGGCTCATTTGAGGCGCTACGCGAGAGCCTGATTAAAAGCGATTGAAATGGTCGTGGTACTCTACCAGGCCATTCACGCCGTTGAGCGCGTCGTCCGCCAGACGATGCACCTGGAAGGCGGATTCCGTCCCCGGCCAGCGGCAGCGGAGATCGTAATGGGCGGCCTGCTCAAAGCCTAAACGGCCATAGAACGCCGGATCGCCCAGCGTCACAACGGCCGCATAACCGAACTCATTGAGCGAATCCAGCCCTTCATAGACCAGCTGGCGCGCCAGGCCCTGCCCGCGATAGCTTTCATCCACCGCCAGCGGCGCCATTCCTACCCACTGGAGCTCTTCACCCTGCACGGTTACCGGACTGAAGGCAACATAGCCCACCACCTGACCTTCGTCATCGGTGGCAACCAGCCCCAGCGTAATCAGGCCGTCTTCGCGAAGATCGTGGACCAGTTGGGCTTCGGCATCGCTCTCAAAGGAGCGGCGCAGCAACGCATCGATCCCCGGCGCATCAATCCCAATTTCGACTCGAATCAGCATGGCTCACCTACTGAAGTGTGTTTACCGTCCGGCGGGGTTTTCAGCCCGGCCTCAACGAAATCTGCCATTTGCATTAACATCACGCGCAGCGCTTTCGGCATCTGCTCCAGCTCAATGGCATCCATTAAATTCTTAACGTACAGGCCGAGCTCCGTATCGCCCTCAATTACCAGACGGCGCTGGAAGAAGAGCGTGTCCGGGTCTTGCTTACGCGCGGCGATCATCAGCAGATCGCTGGCGTTGGCGCTAAAGCTCACATCCGCGTCGGCGGATTCGCGTACGATCAGCTGGTCATTCTCAACAGAGGTAAACCAGCGCAGACCGATGTCGCGTACCTCAATGCTTAACCAGCGGCCTTCCAGGAATTCCAGCTCGCCATCCTGCAGCGCCTGACGAAACTGCCAGCCCAGGACCTGCTCCAGCACCTGGCGTTTAAGCGCGAACGGCGCCAGTTTTACCGGCACGCTCAGCATTGATGGTCCAAATTGTACGAGACGTGAACGCAGTTTATCCAGCACGAGCTTTACTCCCTGATATCTATAGTCCTGCTATTTTGCCATATCCGAAGGACAACATAGCGGCGTAAATCAACAAACCGTCCTCCGGCGTACTTCATTATTGGTGTCATCAATACGCCATTAGCTGCCTTAAATCAAAAATTGTCGCGTATGGGTTAATTAAAATCCCAGCTCGTTAACAATTTTGCGATCGACTACATCAGGATAAATTATGGAGCTGCTCTGCCCTGCCGGAAACCTTCCGGCGCTTAAGGCGGCCATCGAAAATGGGGCCGATGCGGTCTATATCGGGCTGAAGGATGATACCAACGCCCGCCATTTTGCTGGCCTCAACTTTACGGAGAAAAAGCTTCAGGAAGCCGTTAACTTCGTTCACCAGCACCGCCGCAAACTGCATATCGCCATCAACACCTTTGCCCATCCTGACGGCTACGCCCGCTGGCAGCGTGCGGTGGATATGGCAGCACAGCTGGGTGCCGATGCGCTGATCCTGGCCGATCTCGCCATGCTTGAGTATGCGGCAGAACGCTATCCCCATATTGAGCGCCACGTCTCTGTTCAGGCATCAGCCACCAACGAAGAGGCCGTACGTTTTTATCATCAACACTTTGACGTGGCCCGCGTGGTGCTGCCGCGCGTGCTCTCCATTCATCAGGTTAAGCAACTCGCGCGCGTCACGCCAGTGCCGCTGGAAGTTTTCGCCTTCGGCAGCCTGTGCATCATGGCCGAAGGCCGTTGCTATCTCTCGTCTTATTTAACCGGGGAATCGCCTAATACCGTCGGAGCCTGCTCCCCTGCCCGCTTTGTCCGCTGGCAGCAAACGCCGCAGGGGCTGGAATCTCGCCTGAATGAGGTGCTGATCGACCGCTATCAGGACGGTGAAAACGCCGGTTATCCAACCCTGTGTAAAGGCCGCTATCTGGTCGACGGCGAGCGCTACCACGCGCTGGAAGAGCCCACCAGCCTCAACACGCTGGAGCTGCTGCCGGAACTGCTGGCGGCCAATATTGCCTCGGTGAAAATCGAAGGTCGCCAGCGCAGCCCGGCCTACGTGAGCCAGGTAGCGAAAGTCTGGCGTCAGGCCATTGACCGCTGCATGGCGGATCCGCAGAACTACGCCCCGCAGCCGGCGTGGATGGAGACGCTTGGGTCGATGTCCGAAGGCACGCAAACCACGCTGGGCGCGTATCACCGTAAATGGCAGTGAGATAATCATGAAATATTCATTAGGGCCAGTGCTCTACTACTGGCCAAAAGAGACGCTGGAAGATTTTTACCAACAGGCAGCGACCAGCAGCGCCGATGTGATTTACCTCGGCGAAGCGGTGTGCAGCAAACGCCGGGCGACCAAAGTGGGCGACTGGCTGGACATGGCGAAAACCCTCGCCGGAAGCGGCAAACAGGTGGTGCTTTCGACGCTCGCGCTGGTTCAGGCTTCTTCTGAACTGGGCGAACTAAAACGCTACGTTGAGAACGGCGAGTTCCTGCTGGAAGCGAGCGATCTGGGCGTGGTGAACATATGCGCCGAACGCAAGCTGCCGTTTGTCGCGGGCCACGCGTTGAACTGCTATAACGCAGTGACCCTGCGCCTGCTGCTCAAGCAGGGAATGACGCGCTGGTGCATGCCGGTGGAACTTTCCCGTGACTGGCTGGCAAACCTGCTCACGCAGTGTGAAGAGCTGGGCATTCGCAATCAGTTTGAAGTGGAAGTGCTAAGCTACGGTCATCTGCCGCTGGCTTACTCTGCGCGCTGCTTTACCGCACGCTCGGAAGACCGCCCGAAAGACGAGTGTGAAACCTGCTGCATTAAGTACCCGAACGGCCGCAGCATGCTGTCGCAGGAGAATCAACAGGTGTTTGTCCTGAACGGCATTCAGACCATGAGCGGCTATGTCTATAACCTGGGCAATGAGCTGGCATCGATGGACGGGCTGGTGGATATGGTTCGGCTGTCGCCGCTGGATACCGGCGTGTTCGCGATGCTTGATGCCTTCCGCGCCAATGAAAACGGTGCCTCTCCGCTGCCGCTACAGGCTAACAGCGACTGCAACGGCTACTGGAAACGTCTCGCCGGGCTGGAGCTGCAGGCGTAAAAAAGGCTCACTTTGTTAACAACGGTTATGATTTTTTAATGCAATATTAAAGATTCACCGTCGACAAAGTGAGCTGTTATGACCGACAAAACCATTCCGTTTTCGGTGCTGGATCTGGCGCCGATCCCACAAGGCTCCTCGGCAAGAGAGGCCTTTTCCCACTCTCTGGATCTCGCACGTCTGGCTGAAAAGCGTGGCTATCACCGCTACTGGCTGGCCGAGCACCACAACATGGTGGGCATCGCCAGCGCCGCGACCTCGGTTCTGATCGGCTATCTGGCGGCAAATACCACTACCCTGCATCTGGGCTCCGGCGGCGTGATGCTGCCGAACCACGCCCCGCTGGTGATTGCCGAGCAGTTTGGCACGCTGAATACGCTCTATCCGGGCCGTATAGATTTAGGGCTTGGTCGTGCGCCGGGCAGCGATCAGCCAACCATGCGCGCCCTGCGCCGCCATATGAGTGGCGATATCGACAACTTCCCGCGTGATGTGGCTGAACTGGTGGACTGGTTCGACGCGCGCGATCCTAACCCGCACGTGCGCCCGGTGCCGGGTTACGGTGAGAAGATCCCGGTATGGCTGTTAGGCTCAAGTCTTTATAGCGCGCAGCTTGCCGCACAGCTGGGGCTGCCGTTTGCGTTTGCCTCACACTTCGCACCGGATATGCTGCATCAGGCGCTGCATCTCTACCGCACGAACTTCAAACCCTCCGAACGGCTGGAGAAGCCGTACGCGATGGTCTGTATCAACATCATTGCCGCCGACAGCAATCGCGATGCGGAATTCCTGTTTACCTCCATGCAGCAGGCGTTTGTGAAGCTGCGTCGCGGTGAGACGGGCCAGCTTCCGCCGCCGGTGGAGAATATGCACCAGCTGTGGTCAGCCTCCGAACAGTATGGCGTTCAACAGGCGCTGAGCATGTCACTGGTGGGGGATAAGGCGAAGGTGCGTCACGGGCTTGAAGCGGTGCTGCGCGAGACGCAGGCCGATGAGATTATGGTTAACGGCCAGATTTTCGATCACCAGGCGCGTTTGCACTCGTTTGAGCTGGCGATGCAGGTGAAAGAGGAGTTGGTGGGGTAGCCTTATTGCCCGGTGGCGCTTCGCTTACCGGGCCTACGGGATCGCGTAGGCCGGATAAGGCGTAGCCGCCATCCGGCACAAAAACTTACTGATACACAGGCAGCAGGTTGAAGCTCGACAGCACGTGGACCAGCGCGTTACCAACACCAAACACCAGTATCAGTGCAATCATCGGCTTGCCGCCCCAGACGCGGAATTTAGGGCTGCCAAAGCGTTTACGTGATTTACGCGCCAGCAGCGCCGGCACAATTGCCGCCCAGATGGTCGCCGCCAGGCCGGCATAGCCGATGGCATACAGGAAACCGTTCGGCCACAGCAGGCCACCCACAATCGGTGGCAGGAAGGTCAGCAGCGCGGTTTTGAAGCGCCCCATCGCAGAATCATCAAAGCCAAACAGATCCGCCAGGTAGTCAAACAGGCCCAGCGTCACCCCGAGGAAAGAGCTCGCTACCGCAAAGTTGGAGAACACCACCAGCAGCAGATCCAGACTGCGGCTGTTCAACACGCCGCTCAGCGCCTGCACCAGCACATCGATATTACCGCCCTTCTGCGCAATGCCGATAAATTCCGGGCGCGGGATGTTGCCCATTGTCCCAAGCAGCCAGATGACGTACAGCCCCAGCGCCAGCAGCGTACCGTAGACCAGGCACTTCACAATGGTACGCGGATCCTTGCCGTAGTATTTCATCAGGCTCGGCACGTTACCATGGTAGCCAAACGACGCCAGGCAGAACGGCAGCGTCATCAGCAGATACGGCGTGTAGGAGGTATTCACTTCTGCGACGTTAAACAGCGTTGCCGGCGTCACGTGCCCCAGCAGGCTGCCGAACGTCAGGAAGAAGGTTATAACCTTTGCACCCAGTACGATCGCCGTCATCCGGCTTACCGCTTTGGTACTCATCCAGACGATAAACGCCACGCCCAGCGCAAAGCACAATCCTGCCAGACGCGCCGGAACGTTCAGCGACATCTCCGAGAAGGTGTGATGCAGAATCGAGCCGCTCGCCGAGATATACGCATAGGTCAGGATATAGAGCACAAACGCGATGGACAGTCCATTCACCAGGTTCCAGCCTTTGCCTAACAGATCTTTGGTGATGGTGTCGAAGCTGGAGCCAATGCGGTAGTTCAGGTTCGCTTCAAGGATCATCAGCCCGGAATGGAGCATGCAGAACCAGGTAAAGACCAGCGCGGCCAGCGACCAGAAGAACCACGCACCGGACATAACCACGGGCAGGGAGAACATCCCGGCACCAATGATGGTTCCGCCGATGATCACCACGCCGCCAAGCAGCGAAGGTGACGTTTGGGTGGTGGTTAGTGTCGCCATACAGCCTTTTCTCCAGTCAATAATGCGGTTCTGCATTTTAATGTGACGCACTGTACCAGTACAAGAGTACAAAAGGAATAAAAAAAGCCCCGATAGCGTGTATCGGGGCTGTATATTTTACTTTACGTCAGTTGCGTAAGGCTTACGCGTCACGGCGACGGCTGGTGCCTTCTTCACGACGTGGTCCACGGTTTTCGCGGCGCTCGCCGGAGAAACGACGACCTTCACCACCGCGACCTTCGCTACGACCGCCTTCACGACGTTCGCCACCGAAGCTGCGACCACCGCCACGACGTTCACCACCGCGGTCAGGGCGTGGCTGTGCATCGCCCATCAGCTGCATGTTCATCGGCTTGTTCAGGATGCGGGTACGCGTAAAGTGCTGCAGTACTTCACCCGGCATGCCTTTTGGCAGTTCGATGGTAGAGTGGGAAGCGAACAGCTTGATGTTACCAATGTAACGGCTGCTGATGTCGCCTTCGTTAGCGATCGCGCCAACGATGTGACGAACTTCAACACCATCATCACGGCCCACTTCAATGCGGTACAGTTCCATGTCACCCGCGTCACGGCGTTCACGACGTGGACGATCTTCACCGCCACGCTCTGGACGGTCACCACGTGGGCCACGGTCATTGCGGTCATTACGGTCGCCACGACGTTCGAAACGATCGTCACGGTCACGGAATTCACGCTTAGGACGCATCGGCGCATCTGGTGGCACGATCAGGCTACGTTCGCCCTGAGCCATTTTCAGCAGTGCTGCAGCCAGGGTTTCCATGTCCAGCTCTTCGCCTTCAGCGGTAGGCTGAATCTGCGACAGCAGCGCACGGTACTGATCCAGATCGCTGCTTTCCAGCTGCTGCTGTACTTTCGCGGCGAATTTTTCCAGACGGCGTTTGCCCAGCAGATCTGCGTTTGGCAGGTCAGCTTCTGGAATGGTCAGCTTCATGGTGCGTTCAATGTTACGCAGCAGACGACGCTCGCGGTTCTCAACGAACAGCAGCGCACGACCAGCACGACCCGCACGACCGGTACGACCGATACGGTGAACGTAAGACTCAGAATCCATTGGGATGTCGTAGTTTACAACCAGGCTGATACGTTCAACGTCCAGACCACGTGCTGCCACGTCGGTTGCAATCAGGATATCCAGACGACCGTCTTTCAGACGCTCCAGAGTCTGCTCACGCAGGGCCTGGTTCATGTCGCCGTTCAGCGCTGCGCTGTTGTAACCGCTGCGCTCCAGTGCTTCAGCCACTTCCAGGGTCGCGTTTTTGGTACGAACGAAGATAATCGCCGCATCAAAATCTTCCGCTTCAAGGAAACGTACCAGCGCTTCGTTTTTGCGCATGCCGTACACAGACCAGTAGCTCTGGCTGATGTCCGGGCGAGTGGTTACGCTTGACTGAATGCGCACTTCCTGAGGATCTTTCATGAAGCGTTTGGTGATACGACGAATCGCTTCTGGCATGGTGGCAGAGAACAGCGCGGTCTGATGACCTTCCGGGATCTGCGCCATGATGGTTTCGACGTCTTCGATGAAGCCCATACGCAGCATTTCATCTGCTTCATCCAGTACCAGGCCGCTCAGTTTAGAGAGGTCCAGAGTACCGCGCTTCAGGTGATCCAGCAGACGGCCCGGCGTACCGACAACAATCTGTGGACCCTGGCGCAGGGCGCGTAACTGCACGTCATAACGCTGGCCGCCGTACAGGGCTACCACGTTTACGCCGCGCATATGTTTAGAGAATTCCGTCATTGCTTCTGCAACCTGAACAGCCAGTTCACGGGTTGGAGCCAGGACGAGGATCTGCGGTGCACGCAGGTCCGGATCAATGTTGTTCAGCAGCGGCAGCGAGAATGCTGCAGTTTTACCGCTACCAGTCTGGGCCATGCCCAGCACGTCACGACCAGAAAGCAGGTGTGGGATACACTCAGCCTGGATCGGAGATGGTTTTTCGTAACCCAGATCGTTAAGGGCTTCAAGGATAGGAGCCTTCAGGCCCAGATCTGCAAAAGTGGTTTCGAATTCAGCCATGTAGTACAAGTGCCTCGATATTAATGGCGGCCAGTCTACTTAGCTCATCGTGAAAATGATTAGCAATTTTCATTGAAAAGTGTGAACCGGCTCAAAGTAGGTGTATTGACGAACAACAACGCCCTCACCAGTTAAGATGATGGCAATCAAAAGATTACGGGCTGATGTCTATGTCGTCAGCTATTGCTGGTCCGATTCTGCCAGGTCGTCTTGCTCCTGGCCCAAGAGCGATAATTCCAACAATGCATAACGGTGCTCAACGAAGTTGTGTACGTTGTTAGCAACCGCTAATTTGAACAGTGCCGTAGCGCTGTCCATATCCCCCAGACTTAGGTAGTACTTACCTAAATAGAAGTTGGTTTCACTGAGATGCTCAGCGAGCGAGGTGTTATCCGTTGCGTCCGCCTTGAGGCGTTCCATCAGCGTTGCTTCGCTAATGTTGCCCAGGTAGAACTCGACAATGTTCCATCCCCACTGTTCCTTGTCCGATTTATCGAAGCGCTGTTTCAGTGCCTCTTTTGCCTGCTTCTCATCGAGCTTCTGCTCAACGATGTAAAGCCACAGGCTACGGAAAGGATCATTAGGATCGTCTTGATAAAACGCCAGCAGATCATCTTGCGCTAACTTATCACGACCGCCGTAATACAATGCGATACCGCGATTCAAGTGCGCGTAGTTGTAAGTTGGATCAAGCTCAAGTACAGAATCAAACGCTTCATAGGCAGCATCAAAATTGCCTGCCTGCGTTAAATAAATGCCTAAGTAATTGAATACTTCAGGCATATCAGGTCGGATTGCCAGCGCTTGTGAAAAATCATTTCGCGCTAATGCCCTCAGACCGAGACTATCATACAACACTCCGCGCTCATATAAAAGCTGTGCGCGTTCGTCATCGGTTAAAGCCCGACTGG
This sequence comes from Enterobacter genomosp. O, assembly GCF_001022965.1. Taxonomy (GTDB): domain Bacteria; phylum Pseudomonadota; class Gammaproteobacteria; order Enterobacterales; family Enterobacteriaceae; genus Enterobacter; species Enterobacter cloacae_L. Next base: position 458,621 of record NZ_LECZ01000026.1, on the reverse strand, counting down.
CAAGTATTTGTTCCATGCGTGCCAGGATCACTTCCTGCTGCAAAGTCGGTTGCAATGGCACTGCGAGGACTTCGCTCTTACGCCAGGCAGAGTTGCTGCATCCTGCCAGCGTTAAAGCTGTCGCAACGAAACACCAGCGCAAAAAAGGCTTCATTTCCCACTCCCGAAGACAACAATTGGATGAACGTCCTGTCCCCCGGCGGCTTAACAAGGCGTCCTGCCTGATAATAGGCCCTCCGCAAAGCGGAGGGCAAATTGCAACTTACTCGCCTTGCTGTTCTGCTGCCTGTGCTTCTGGCGCAGCAGCTGGCTGAGACTGCTCAGTTGCTTCTTTAATGCTCAGACGGATGCGGCCCTGGCGATCAACTTCCAGAACTTTAACCGGTACTTCCTGACCCATCTGCAGGTAATCGGTCACTTTCTCAACACGCTTATCAGCGATCTGAGAGATGTGGACCAGACCTTCTTTACCGCCACCGATGGCAACAAACGCGCCAAAGTCAACGATACGGGTCACTTTACCTGCGTAGACGCGGCCCACTTCAATTTCTGCCGTGATTTCTTCGATGCGACGAATGGCGAATTTCGCTTTCTCGCCGTCGGTTGCTGCAATTTTCACAGTACCGTCATCTTCGATTTCGATAGTGGTGCCAGTCTCTTCGGTCAGTGCACGGATTACGGAACCGCCCTTACCGATAACATCTTTGATCTTGTCTGGATTGATCTTGATGGTGTGGATACGCGGTGCGAACTGGGAAATGTCGCCGCGTGGCGCGTTAATCGCCTGTTCCATCACGCCCAGGATGTGCAGACGCGCACCTTTAGCCTGGTTCAGAGCAGCCTGCATGATCTCTTTGGTGATACCTTCAATTTTGATATCCATCTGCAGAGCAGAGATACCGTCGCGGGAACCCGCCACTTTGAAGTCCATATCGCCCAGGTGATCTTCGTCGCCCAGAATGTCAGACAGAACAACATAGTTGTCGCCTTCTTTCACCAGGCCCATTGCGATACCCGCAACAGCGGCTTTGATCGGCACGCCTGCATCCATCAGCGCCAGAGATGCGCCACACACGGAAGCCATGGAAGAAGAACCGTTGGATTCGGTGATTTCAGAAACCACACGAACGGTGTACGGGAATTTATCCGCTTCTGGCATCACTGCCAGCACGCCGCGCTTCGCCAGACGACCGTGACCAATTTCACGACGCTTAGGCGAACCCACCATACCGGTTTCACCTACGGAGTACGGAGGGAAGTTATAGTGGAACAGGAAGCTGTCAGTACGCTCGCCCATCAGTTCGTCGATGTTCTGTGCATCACGCGCGGTACCCAGCGTTGCAGTAACCAGCGCCTGCGTTTCGCCACGGGTGAACAGTGCAGAACCGTGAGTACGTGGCAGTACGCCAGTACGCACATCCAGACCACGGATCATGTCTTTTTCACGGCCATCGATACGCGGCTCGCCTGCCAGAACGCGGCTACGAACAACGTTTTTCTCGATTGCGTGCAGAATTTCGCTCAGCTCGTTAGCATCCAGCGCTTCGTCTTCAGCAACCAGCGTCGCAATAGTTTCAGACTTGATCACGTCAACCTGAGCATAACGCTCCTGTTTGTCAGTGATACGGTATGCATCGCTCAGGCGAGATTCTGCCAGTGCAGCAACGCGTGCGTTCAGCGCGTCGTTTACCGCTTCTGGCTGCCAGTCCCAACGTGGTTTACCGGCTTCTTTCACCAGGTCGTTGATGTTCTGGATAACAACCTGCTGCTGATCGTGGCCGAAGACCACTGCGCCCAGCATCTGATCTTCGCTCAGGAGTTCAGCTTCGGATTCAACCATCAGCACAGCGGCTTCAGTACCCGCAACAACCAGGTCCAGCTTACTTTCTTTCAGCTCTTCCTGGGTTGGGTTCAGCACATACTGGTCATTGATGTAGCCAACGCGCGCTGCACCGATTGGGCCATTGAATGGAATACCAGACAGTGACAGGGCAGCGGATGCACCGATCATCGCCACGATGTCCGGGTTAACCTGTGGGTTAACGGAAACAACGGTCGCAATAACCTGCACTTCGTTAACGAAGCCTTCCGGGAACAGCGGACGAACCGGGCGGTCAATCAGACGCGCAATCAGGGTTTCGCCTTCGCTTGGACGGCCTTCACGACGGAAGAAACCACCCGGGATTTTACCGGCAGCGTAGGTACGCTCCTGGTAGTTAACGGTCAGCGGGAAGAAGTCCTGACCTGGTTTAGCTTTTTTCTGGCCAACTACGGTAACGAATACCGCGGTGTCATCCATGCTTACCATAACGGCAGCAGTAGCCTGACGTGCCATCATACCGGTTTCCAGCGTGACGGTATGTTGACCATACTGGAATTTACGAACGATCGGATTCAGCAAAGTTCTGTCCTTTCTTAAATGTTTGACAGCACACCACCGGTGTGCTGTCGATTTAACCCGACCTTCTTCGCATCCTCGCGACTAATGACAACCAACACCCCCATGGGTGAAGCCTCTCATTAGCCGCGCGAACCTCTGCAATGAAGATCATTTATAGCAACAATACAATAGTTTCCAGTGAATTGCTGCCGTCTGGTTGAAAAAAGGGGCCATCAGGCCCCCTTTTCTGAAACTCGCAAGACTTAGCGACGCAGACCCAGACGCTCGATCAGCGCGGTGTAGCGTGCAACATCTTTACGTTTCAGGTAGTCGAGCAGTTTACGACGCTGAGAAACCATACGCAGCAGACCACGACGGCTGTGGTGATCTTTTTTGTGCTCTGCAAAGTGACCCTGCAGGTGGTTAATCTGTGCAGTCAGCAGTGCAACCTGAACTTCGGTAGAACCGCTGTCGTTAGTACCACGACCAAACTCAGAAACGATTTTAGCTTTAGCTTCAACGCTTAGAGACATTTTCAAACTCCAAAGTATAAAGAATGTAAGGATGCCGATCTCTAATTCAGCAATCCAATGTACGCCCCGCAGATTGTTAAACAATTTACCAGGCGTTAAGCGGCGATATTCTACTCGTCTCCCCTGCTTATCGCAAGGTGAGCCGTTATCGCCGTCACGCTTCGACCGGATATTCGACGACCAGACGACGCGGCGCAACACGCCCTTCGCCATCCATTTCGCCCATCCCGATGAACTTGCCTTCGTCACCCTCGGTGACGCGGACCAGCCCTTCCAGCGGCGCTTCCGCCGTACGAACCGGGTTGCCGTTCTTAAAGTAAACGGACGATGTTAAAGGAAGATTAACGACCGGGAAGTCTGCTGCCGGACTGTCCATCGGCATCAGCAGGGGATCGAGCAAATCTGCCGATGCAACCCCCTGAGATTCCGCCTGTTCAACCAGCTCGCGCAGCTGTTCCAGGGTCACCATCCGCTCGACCGGATATTTGCTCACCGCCAGTCGGCGCAGGTAAATCACATGCGCGCCGCAGCCCAGCTTTTCTCCAAGGTCATCGATAATGGTGCGAATATACGTCCCTTTAGAACAGTGTACTTCCAGCTCCAGCTCGTCACCTTCGTGGCGAATAAAGAGCAACTCATACACTGTTATCGGGCGTGCTTCACGCGGGACTTCAATGCCCTGACGCGCATATTCGTAGAGTTTTTTGCCCTGATATTTCAGCGCCGAATACATCGACGGCACCTGCATCGTGTCCCCGCGGAAACTCTCCAGCGCGGCATCAAGCTGTTCAGGGCTGAACGTCACCGAGCGTTCTTCCACCACCTGGCCATCCGCATCGGAGGTATCCGTGCGCTGGCCCAGTTTAGCGATGACGCGATAACGCTTATCGGAGTCGAGCAGGTACTGGGAAAACTTTGTTGCCTCTCCCAGACAGACCGGCAGCATACCGGTTGCCAGCGGATCGAGCGCGCCGGTGTGGCCCGCACGGTTGGCGTTAAAAATACGCTTAACTTTTTGCAGCACGTCGTTACTGGAAGCGCCCTGGGGTTTATCCAGCAGCAGCACACCATGCACGTCGCGACCACGACGACGAGGACGACTCATTAGTCCTCCTTGCTGTCGTCCGCCGGGTTAACACGACGCTCATCGTCATGTTTAACCACGCTGGTCACCAGGTTGGACATACGCATACCTTCGACCAGCGAGTTGTCGTAGAAGAAGGTCAGTTCAGGCACGATACGCAGGCGCATCGCTTTGCCGAGCAGAGAGCGGATGAAACCAGAAGCTTCCTGCAGCGCTTTAATGCCGTTTTTCACTGCGGCTTCGTCCTGATCGTTCAGGAAGGTGACGAACACTTTGGCATAGGCCAGGTCACGGGACATTTCCACACCGGAAACGGTGGTCATCATGCCAACGCGTGGGTCTTTAATTTCACGTTGCAGAATGAGTGCGATCTCTTTCTGCATTTCCTGCGCTACGCGCTGTGGGCGACCAAATTCTTTCGCCATAATAAATTCTCCAGACAAAAAAGGGGCTAAAGCCCCTTTTTGAAATTATTGCCGGGTGGCGCGAGGCGTTCCCGGCTTACAATCGGTAATTAAGCGATGGTACGCTGAATTTCGATGATCTCGAACACTTCGATCATATCGCCAACGCGAACGTCGTTGTAGTTCTTCACGCCGATACCACATTCCATGCCGTTACGGACTTCGTTGACGTCATCTTTGAAGCGGCGCAGGGATTCCAGCTCGCCTTCGTAGATAACCACGTTGTCACGCAGGACGCGGATTGGGTTGTGACGCTTGATGGTACCTTCGGTAACCATACAGCCCGCGATCGCACCGAATTTCGGTGATTTGAACACGTCACGCACTTCAGCCAGACCGATGATCTGCTGTTTCAGCTCTGGCGACAGCATGCCGCTCATTGCTGCTTTCACTTCGTCAATCAGGTTATAGATGACGGAGTAGTAACGCAGATCCAGACTTTCAGCGTCGATAACTTTACGCGCAGAGGCGTCAGCACGAACGTTGAAGCCAACCAGGATCGCGTTGGAGGCAGCAGCCAGGGTGGCGTCGGTTTCGGTGATACCACCTACGCCAGAACCGATGATCTTCACTTTAACTTCGTCGGTAGACAGTTTCAGCAAGGAGTCGGAGATCGCTTCCACAGAACCCTGAACGTCGGCTTTCAGAACAACGTTCACTTCGTGAACTTCACCCTCGGTCATGTTAGCAAACATGTTCTCGAGTTTAGATTTCTGCTGACGAGCCAGTTTAACTTCGCGGAATTTGCCCTGACGATACAGCGCCACTTCACGCGCTTTCTTCTCGTCACGCACAACGGTCACTTCATCACCGGCAGCCGGAACACCGGACAGACCCAGGATTTCAACTGGAATGGACGGACCCGCTTCCAGCACTTCCTGACCCAGTTCGTTACGCATTGCACGAACGCGGCCGTATTCGAAGCCACACAGAACGATGTCGCCCTTGTTCAGGGTACCTTCGCGAACCAGAACAGTGGCAACCGGACCACGACCTTTATCCAGGAAGGATTCGATCACCGCGCCGCTCGCCATACCGTTACGGATCGCTTTCAGCTCCAGAACTTCAGCCTGCAGCAGGATAGCGTTCAGCAGGTCGTCAATACCAGTACCCGCTTTAGCAGATACTGGGATGAACTGCGCTTCACCGCCCCACTCTTCCGGCATAACACCGTACTGAGACAGTTCGTTCTTCACGCGGTCCATATCGGCTTCTGGCTTATCGATTTTGTTGACTGCAACAACCAGAGGCACCTGCGCCGCTTTCGCGTGCTGAATAGCTTCGATGGTCTGTGGCATCACGCCGTCGTCTGCTGCAACAACCAGTACAACGATATCCGTAGCCTGAGCACCACGAGCACGCATTGAGGTAAACGCTGCGTGGCCTGGGGTATCCAGGAAGGTGATCATGCCATTTTCTGTCTCTACGTGGTAAGCACCGATGTGCTGGGTAATACCACCCGCTTCACCAGAGGCAACCTTCGTAGAACGAATGTAGTCGAGCAGAGAGGTTTTACCGTGGTCAACGTGACCCATGATGGTCACAACCGGTGCGCGCGGTTCAGCCGCAGCACCTGTGTCACGGTCGCTCATTACCGCTTCTTCCAGCTCGTTTTCACGACGCAGGATAACTTTGTGGCCCATCTCTTCAGCAACCAGCTGTGCAGTTTCCTGGTCGATGACCTGGTTGATGGTTGCCATAGCGCCCAGCTTCATCATCGCTTTGATGACCTGAGAGCCTTTAACGGCCATCTTGTTCGCCAGATCGCCAACGGTGATGGTTTCGCCAATCACAACGTCACGGTTAACGGCCTGAGCAGGCTTCTGGAAGCCCTGCTGCAGAGCGGAACCTTTACGCTTACCGCCTTTACCACCACGAACGGCTGCGCGTGCTTCTTCACGGTCAGCTTTGGATTCAGCGTGCTTGTTGCCTTTTTTCGCCGGGCGTGCAGCTTTGGTGCTGCGAGTACGGCTGCGGCCACCTTCAACCTCACGGTCGTTGTCATCTTCAGCCTGACGCGCATGCTGAGAAGTGGTCACGTGATAGTCGCTGGTATCTTCAGTCGTTTCAGCGACATTCACACCGTTCTTCTCGTTTTCTTCTGCCATACGGCGCGCTTCTTCGGCCACGCGGCGAGCTTCTTCTTCCAGCTTGCGGCGGGCTTCTTCTTCCGCTTTACGCTTCAGCTCGGCAGCTTCATTTTCACGGCGGGCTTTTTCAGCCTGGGCGGTTTTTGTCATTTCGTCTGTCTGTTGATTGCTCACTTTGTCTTTTTCCGCAGCGTCACGCTTCGCTTTATCACTTGCGTCGCGTTTCGCTTTTTCTGCGGCCTCACGTTCAGCTTTTAATTCTGCTTCACGTTTAGCGGTTGCTTCCGCCTCACGCTGAGCTTGTTCTTCCGCTTCACGCTGTGCCTGCTCTTCCGCGGCAAGGCGTTCTGCCTCTTGCGGATCACGTTTTACAAAGGTGCGCGTCTTGCGGACTTCAATTTGTACCGATTTGCTTTTGCCACCGGTACCAGGGATGTTTAACGTGCTGCGCGTTTTGCGCTGCAGCGTTAACTTGTCAGGCGTAGAACCGTGTTCGCGGTTCAGATGCGTTAACAAGGTTTGTTTTTCTTGCGCGGTCACCGAGTCATCAGCGGACTTCGGGATCCCTGCATCAGCAAATTGCTGTACCAGGCGGTCCACGGAGGTCTGAATCTCAGCAGCCAGCGATTTTACAGTTACATCAGTCATGCTGTTCCTTCCTGCTACAGTTTATTACGCTTCGTCGCCGAACCAGCAAATATTACGTGCGGCCATGATGAGCTCGCCGGCTTTCTCGTCGGTTAAACCTTCGATATCAGCCAGGTCATCAACGCCTTGCTCAGCGAGATCTTCCAGCGTACAAACACCACGGGCAGCCAGCTTGAACGCAATCGCACGATCAAGACCTTCCAGATTCAGCAGGTCATCAGCCGGCTTCTTATCGCCAAGGCTTTCTTCCTGAGCCAGTGCCAGGGTGGTCAGTGCGTTTTTAGCGCGTTCACGCAGGGCTTCAACGGTTGGTTCATCCAGACCGTCAATTTCCAGCAGCTCTTTCATTGGCACATAGGCCAGTTCTTCCAGCGTAGAGAAACCTTCTTCAACCAGAACAGTGGCGAAATCTTCGTCAATATCCAGGTATTTAGTGAAGGTATCGATCGCCGCATGGGCTTCAGCCTGATGCTTAGCCTGCAGGTCATCAACGGTCATAACGTTGAGTTCCCAGCCGCTCAGCTGAGATGCCAGGCGTACGTTCTGACCGTTACGGCCGATTGCCTGCGCCAGGTTGCCCGCTTCAACAGCGATATCCATAGTGTGTTTGTCTTCGTCAACAACGATAGACGCCACATCAGCTGGAGCCATTGCGTTGATCACGAACTGCGCTGGGTTGTCATCCCACAGAACGATATCAATACGTTCGCCGCCCAGCTCAGTAGAGACTGCCTGGACACGCGCACCGCGCATACCGACGCAAGCACCGACCGGGTCGATACGCTTGTCGTTGGTTTTCACCGCAATTTTCGCACGGGAGCCCGGATCGCGAGCCGCCGCTTTAATCTCAATAACTTCTTCGCCGATTTCCGGTACTTCGATACGGAACAGTTCTACCAGCATTTCTGGTTTAGAACGGGTCACGAACAGCTGCGCACCGCGCGCTTCTGGACGCACAGCGTACAGAACACCACGGATACGGTCGCCTGGACGGAAGTTTTCACGCGGCAGCATATCTTCACGCAGGATCACGGCTTCAGCGTTACCCGGCAACCCTTCGGATTTGATCTCCAGGGAGATGTTGTCGCGGTTCACCTTCTTCACCACGCCAGTGATGATCTCGCCTTCCTGATCGCGGAATTGATCGACAACCAGCGCGCGCTCGGCCTCGCGAACTTTCTGCACGATAACCTGTTTAGCGGTCTGGGTGGTGATACGGTCAAACGTAACAGATTCAATCTGATCTTCAACGTATTCACCCACGTTCAGACTTTCGTCTTCAAAACGTGCCGCTTCCAGCGTGATCTCTTTGGTCGGCTGGGTCACTTCTTCAACGATTACCCAACGACGGAATGTATCGAAGTCACCGCTTTTACGATCGATTTCTACGCGAACATCGATCTCTTGTTCGTATTTTTTCTTGGTTGCTGTAGCCAGTGCACTTTCCAGCGCTTCGAAAATCTTCTCACGCGGCAGTGATTTCTCGTTGGAGACGGCTTCAACAACAGCCAAAATTTCTTTGTTCATCGCGGGCTTTTCACCTCAATCCAGACTGTTAAAAGTGGGGAACCAGGTTCGCCTTCTGGATATTACTCAGCGCGAACACTTCATCTTTGCCGTCGACTGTCACCGTGATCATTTCACCATCAACGGCTTTGATAATTCCCTGCCATTTACGGCGGTTCTGTACGGCCATACGCAGAACGAGAGCCACTTCTTCACCGGTAAAGCGCACATAGTGCTCGGCCGTGAACATCGGGCGATCGAGGCCAGGTGAGGAAACTTCCAGGTTGTACGCAACGGTAATCGGGTCTTCAACATCAAGAACCGCACTCACCTGGTGGCTAACATCAGCACAATCATCAACATTGATGCCATCTTCACTATCAATATAGATGCGCAGCGTCGATGTACGGCCGCGAACGAATTCGATGCCGACCAGTTCGTAGCCCAGTGCTTCGACCGGTGCAGTAATCATCTCTGTTAATTTTTGCTCTAATGTGGACAAGCCCACCCCCAAGACATAAAAAAAGGGCGTAAAGCCCAGTTATTCTGTAGTCAGATAACAAAAAACCCCGATAAATCGGGGCTTTAGATAACTGAACCCTATAGCCACAACTGTGGCCTGGAGCACTCTCCGAAAGAATTTTTTCAAATCCAGCTACGAAGGCTCTAAGTCTTCACAGTATATTTGAAAAAGAACTTTATGGGAAAGTGGTTGCGGGGGCCGGATTTGAACCGACGACCTTCGGGTTATGAGCCCGACGAGCTACCAGGCTGCTCCACCCCGCGCCTGAAACGTGGCAAATTCTACGCGTTTTGGACAGAATTTGCAAATAATGCTGGGATTTGGTACCGAAGACGGGACGTAAAATCGGCGTTTAGTATATTGATAGTTGACCCCACCTGTCAAGGCGACTTCCGTCAGATCGATTAGACCAAAATTTTTACAAAAAACGCATGAGTCTCTTCCGGTCTTCGCCAAAAGATGATTAAATGAATACTCACTTATTTTGCATAAAAATGCACAAGAGAGCGAAAGCGGTCTCTAATCAGTCAATCAAGCAGGGTTTTATTCTATGACGACGATTCTCAAGCATCTTCCTGTAGGACAACGTATTGGCATCGCTTTTTCGGGCGGCCTGGATACCAGCGCTGCACTGCTGTGGATGCGCCAGAAGGGAGCGGTTCCGTATGCATATACTGCGAACCTGGGTCAGCCGGACGAGGAAGACTATGATGCTATTCCTCGTCGCGCTAAAGAGTATGGTGCAGAGAACGCGCGCCTGATTGACTGCCGTAAACAACTGGTCGCTGAAGGTATTGCGGCTATTCAGTGTGGTGCTTTCCATAACACCACCGGCGGCCTGACCTATTTCAACACCACCCCGCTGGGCCGTGCAGTCACCGGCACCATGCTCGTTGCCGCCATGAAAGAAGACGGCGTGAACATCTGGGGCGACGGCAGCACCTATAAAGGTAACGATATCGAACGCTTCTATCGTTATGGCCTGCTGACCAACGCCGAACTGCAAATCTACAAACCGTGGCTGGATACCGACTTCATCGACGAACTGGGTGGTCGTCATGAGATGTCCGAGTTTATGATCGCCTGCGGTTTTGACTATAAGATGTCCGTTGAGAAAGCCTACTCCACCGACTCCAACATGCTGGGTGCGACGCACGAAGCGAAAGACCTGGAGTTCCTGAACTCCAGCGTGAAGATCGTGAACCCAATCATGGGCGTGAAGTTCTGGGACGAGAATGTCAAAATTCAGGCAGAAGAAGTGACCGTGCGTTTCGAACGCGGCCATCCGGTTGCGCTGAACGGTAAAACCTTCTCTGATGACGTTGAGCTGATGCTGGAAGCTAACCGTATTGGCGGTCGTCACGGTCTGGGTATGAGCGATCAGATTGAAAACCGCATCATCGAAGCGAAGAGCCGTGGCATCTATGAAGCCCCGGGAATGGCACTGCTGCACATCGCTTACGAGCGTCTGCTGACTGGTATTCACAACGAAGACACCATTGAGCAGTATCACTCTCATGGCCGCCAGTTGGGTAAACTGTTGTATCAGGGTCGCTGGTTCGATCCGCAGGCGCTGATGCTGCGTGATGCGCTGCAGCGTTGGGTAGCAAGTGCGATCACCGGTGAAGTTACCCTGGAGCTGCGTCGCGGTAACGACTACTCCATCCTGAATACCGTGTCTGACAACCTGACCTATAAAGCAGAGCGTCTGACCATGGAGAAAGGTGAATCCGTGTTCTCGCCGGACGATCGTATTGGTCAGCTGACCATGCGTAACCTGGATATCACCGATACCCGTGAGAAGCTGTTCAACTATGTTGAGAATGGCCTGCTCTCCGCAAACTCAGGTAACGGCCTGCCGCAGGTTGAGAACCTGGAACACAGCGATAAGAAGTAATCGACTGCAATACATGCAAAAGGCGCCCAACAGGCGCCTTTTTTATTTGGTATTTGTAGGGCGGGTAAGTGCAGCGCCACCCGCCATTTTGGCCGCCACCACAATATACAGACGAAAAAAAAGACGTCTTGCGACGTCTTTCTTCTGGAATATTGGTACCGAGGATGGGACTCGAACCCACAAGCCCGTTAGGGCACTACCACCTCAAGGTAGCGTGTCTACCAATTCCACCACCTCGGTACAGAATACTTAGTGCGGGATATCGCTGGTCGGCTTAGCCGGTGCAGCTGGCTGAGTTTGCTCAGTTTTTGCTGGCGCGCTCAGATTTTCCCACTCGCTTCCTTTGCTGGTCTTGTTGCTGTTGATATTGCCAAGCACCAGGCTGATGATGAAGAACAGCGTAGCCAGAATCGCCGTTGTGCGGGTCATGAAGTTCGCAGAACCACTTGAACCAAACAGCGTACCGGAAGCGCCTGCTCCGAAGGAGGCTCCCATATCAGCGCCTTTACCTTGCTGCAGCATAATCAGCGCTACGAGAGCGATGGCTACAATAAGGAAAATAACTAAAAGAGCTTCGTACATAATCAACCTGTTCCTTGCGGATTTGCCGCATACCAATGCTTCGACCAATTAGCAGGATTTTTGTTTCCCACTGAAGCGGGTGTGAATACTAACCAAAGCGAATGACCTTCGCAAGGGCATTTTTGACGCATTGTATCAACTGCGGAAAAAAACAGCAAAAAGCCATTAATTGCTTAAAACAAAGGCGACAAAAGCCGCCTTTTTAAACATTTAGCGTGCAAGATTATGCAGCTTTTACAGCATCCGCAATACGGTGTGCAAACTCATTAACCTGCGCTTCGTCTTCACCTTCCACCATGACGCGGATCAGCGGTTCGGTACCAGACTTACGCAGCAGCACGCGCCCACGGTTGCCCAGCGCCGCTTCAACGTCAGCCATTACCGCTTTCACGTTCTCATTTTCCAGCGGATCGCCTTTGCCCGCAGTGAAGCGCACGTTCACCAGGATCTGTGGGAACATTTTCATTCCGCTGCAGAGGTCGTGCAGGCTCATGTGGTTGCGCGCCATCGCGGCAACCACCTGCAGCGCGGCCACGATACCGTCTCCGGTGGTCGTTTTGTCGAGCAGGATCACGTGACCGGAGTTTTCTGCACCGATACGCCAGCCCTTCTCCTGCAGTTTTTCCAGCACATAGCGGTCACCTACTTTCGCGCGGACAAACGGAATACCGAGCTGTTTCAGTGCAAGCTCAAGGCCCATGTTACTCATCAGGGTACCGACGGCGCCGCCGCGCAGCTGACCCTGACGCAGGCCTTCACGCGCGATGATGTAAAGGATCTGGTCACCGTCGACTTTATTGCCTTCGTGGTCGACCATGATCACGCGGTCGCCGTCGCCGTCAAGCGCAATGCCCAGATCGGCTTTTTCCGCCAGAACGCGCGCCTGCAGGGCACGAACGTCAGTCGCACCGACCTGCTCATTAATGTTCAGACCATCCGGCTCACAGCCAATGGTGATCACCTTCGCGCCCAGCTCGCGGAAAACATTCGGGGCGATGTGATAGGTCGCGCCATTGGCACAGTCCACCACAATTTTAAGGTGCGCCAGGCTCAGCTCATTTGGGAAGGTGCCTTTACAGAATTCGATATAACGACCCGCCGCATCGACAATACGGTTCGCTTTACCCAGCTCTGCGGAATCAACACAGGTGATCTCTTTTTCCATTTCGGCTTCGATTGCTTCTTCCACTTCGTCCGGCAGCTTGGTGCCATCGATGGAGAAGAACTTGATGCCGTTGTCATAGAACGGGTTGTGAGAAGCTGAGATGACAATCCCCGCTTCGGCACGGAAGGTGCGGGTCAGGTATGCGACCGCAGGCGTTGGCATTGGGCCAGTAAAGGAGGCTGAAAGCCCAGCCGCCGCCAGACCGGCTTCCAGTGCAGATTCCAGCATATAGCCCGAAATACGGGTATCTTTACCGATAATGATCTTACGGGAACCATGACGCGCCAGTACCTTGCCAGCAGCCCAGCCGAGCTTCAGGACAAAATCAGGGGTGATTGGAGCATCGCCTACACGCCCACGGATACCATCGGTACCAAAATATTTACGATTACTCATAGCGTTTGTTTTCCTTCGCTGCCAGTGTGGCTTCTACCACACGCATGGCTTCTACTGTTTCTTTGACGTCATGGACACGAATAATGTGTGCGCCCTGCATCGCCGCAATCACCGCGCAGGCCAGACTCCCACTCAGGCGTTCACCTGGCCCAACATTCAGTAACTGACCAATCATCGACTTTCTGGACATCCCCACCAGTAGCGGCAGGTCAAAGTGATGAAATTCCGACAAGCGCGCAAGCAGCGCATAATTGTGTGAGAGATTTTTACCGAAACCGAACCCCGGGTCGAGCAGCAATTTCTCTTTTGGGATACCTGCACGTTCGCAGCGTGCAATATGCTCAATAAAGAAGCGATTCACGTCGGCAAAGACATCGTCGTACTTCGGCGCTTCCTGCATCGTTTTTGGCTGCCCCTGCATATGCATAAGACAAACGGGCAGCCCGGTTTCCGCTGCCGCTTCAATCGCGCCCGGCTCAGTGAGTGAACGAATATCATTGATAATGTGAGCGCCCACTCTCGCCACTTCACGGATCACTTCAGGTTTGGAAGTGTCTACGGATATCCATACTTCGAAGCGTTGTGCAATTGCTTCCACCACCGGCACCACGCGCGCCAGCTCTTCTTCCACGGACACGTCCGCCGCCCCTGGACGCGTCGATTCGCCGCCAACGTCAATGATGGTGGCACCTGCATTAATCATTAAATTTGCGTGCTTAACCGCCTCAATAAGCGTGTTATGCGTGCCGCCGTCAGAGAAGGAGTCAGGGGTAACATTCAGGATCCCCATCACATGAGGATGTGAAAGATCGAGATGCGAGTCCTGGGCGAATAATTTCATGGCGAAATCCCTGGTATTTATACGGTTAAACAGAAATGAAAAACCCCGGAGCAAGCTCCAGGGTTTGAGGTACGGACAAATGCTTCAACAGCAGTGACTTACTTATCGCCCAACTGTTCTGACATGGTGTTGCCCGGGTTTGGCGTACGCGGTTCATCAACCGGACGCGGCGCACGCGGGGTGCCATTATTGTCAGAATTGTTGGACGCGCCTGGATCTTCCCAGCCCGCTGGCGGACGCACTTCGCGGCGCGCCATCAGGTCGTCAATCTGCGGTGCATCGATGGTCTCATATTTCATGAGCGCATCTTTCATCGAATGCAGGATGTCCATATTGTCGTTCAGGATCTGGCGAGCACGCGCATAGTTACGCTCAACCAGTGATTTAACTTCCTGATCGATGATACGTGCCGTCTCATCGGACATATGTTTCGCTTTCGCCACAGAACGGCCCAGGAAGACTTCGCCCTCTTCCTCTGCGTACAGCAGCGGACCGAGTTTGTCGGAGAAGCCCCACTGCGTCACCATGTTACGCGCCAGGTTTGTCGCAACTTTAATGTCGTTGGACGCACCGGTAGAAACATGTTCAACACCGTAGATAATCTCTTCCGCCAGACGACCACCGTAGAGGGTAGAAATCTGGCTTTCCAGTTTCTGACGGCTGGCGCTGATCGCGTCGCCCTCAGGCAGGAAGAAGGTAACACCCAGTGCACGGCCGCGAGGAATAATCGTCACCTTATGCACCGGATCGTGTTCCGGCACCAGACGACCGATAATCGCGTGGCCTGCTTCGTGGTATGCCGTGGACTCTTTCTGCGCTTCCGTCATCACCATGGAGCGGCGTTCCGCGCCCATCATGATCTTGTCTTTCGCTTTCTCGAACTCCACCATCGACACGACGCGCTTGTTACCGCGAGCGGCAAACAGTGCTGCTTCGTTGACCAGGTTAGCCAGGTCCGCACCGGAGAAGCCCGGGGTACCGCGCGCAATGATTGCCGCGTCGATATCTGGCGCCAGCGGTACGCGACGCATATGGACTTTCAGAATCTGTTCACGACCGCGAACATCCGGCAGACCGACCACAACCTGACGGTCGAAACGGCCTGGACGCAGCAGCGCAGGGTCAAGTACGTCCGGACGGTTAGTCGCTGCGATAACGATGATACCTTCGTTACCTTCGAAGCCGTCCATCTCAACCAGCATCTGGTTCAGCGTCTGCTCGCGTTCATCGTGACCACCGCCCAGACCTGCGCCACGCTGGCGGCCTACGGCGTCGATTTCATCGATGAAGATAATGCACGGTGCTGCCTTCTTGGCCTGCTCGAACATGTCACGCACACGAGATGCACCGACACCTACGAACATTTCTACGAAGTCAGAACCAGAAATAGTAAAGAACGGCACCTTCGCTTCACCCGCAATGGCTTTCGCCAGCAGGGTTTTACCTGTACCCGGAGGGCCAACCATCAGCACGCCTTTCGGGATCTTACCGCCCAGTTTCTGGAAACGGCTCGGCTCGCGCAGGTATTCAACCAGCTCACCCACCTCTTCTTTCGCTTCGTCACACCCGGCGACGTCAGCGAACGTGGTCTTGATCTGGTCTTCCGTCAGCATACGCGCCTTGCTCTTACCGAACGACATGGCACCTTTGCCACCGCCGCCCTGCATCTGGCGCATAAAGAAGATCCAGACGCCGATAAGAAGCAGCATCGGGAACCAGGAAATGAAGATAGAAGCCAACAGGCTTGGTTCTTCTGGCGGCTCACCTACCACCTTGACGTTTTTGGTCAGAAGGTTATCAAGCAGCTTAGGATCGTTCACCGGGATGTAAGTCGTGTAACGGTTACTATCTTTCTTGGTAACGTTGATCTCACGTCCGTTGATACGCGCTTCGCGAACC
This sequence comes from Enterobacter genomosp. O, assembly GCF_001022965.1. Taxonomy (GTDB): domain Bacteria; phylum Pseudomonadota; class Gammaproteobacteria; order Enterobacterales; family Enterobacteriaceae; genus Enterobacter; species Enterobacter cloacae_L. Next base: position 442,613 of record NZ_LECZ01000026.1, on the reverse strand, counting down.
TGGTCCTGATTGACCTCCTGCAGGAAGGTAGAATAATCCACCTTGCGGCCATTCGACTCGCTGGGCCCAAAGCTCTGGAATACTGACATCAGCACAACGGCAATGACCAGCCAGAGTATTAGGTTTTTCGCCATGTCACTCAAGGGATTAACCTCATATTACAACTGTGTTAAAAACAGCGTCAGGATACTCTATATCCAGTTTCATTCAAACTTTCGCCTGAAATCCACCGGTTATCATTTTCGCCCGGTCGCTACAATATACACTTCTCGGGAACGGGCCCGGGAAGAGTCCGGCTTACGAACTTTGACCTTCGCAAACAGGGAGCGAATTTCCTTAAGGTACTCCTCGAAACCTTCGCCCTGAAACACCTTCACAACAAAACTACCACCAGGCGCTAGTACATCACGACACATTTCTAACGCTAGCTCCACCAGATACATGCCGCGGGGGATATCCACCGCCGGTGTTCCGCACATATTTGGCGCCATATCAGACATGACAACCTGAACCTTACTGTCACCCACACGTTCAAGTAACGCTTTCAGTACTAATTCATCACGAAAGTCGCCCTGAAGGAAGTCGACACCGACGATGGGATCCATTGGTAAAAGATCGCATGCGATGATTCGGCCCGCTCCGCCGATCTGCGTTACCGCATACTGGGACCATCCGCCAGGTGCTGCACCGAGGTCAACAACCGTCATCCCCGGCTTAAAAAGTTTGTCACTTTGCTGTATTTCATCAAGTTTAAACCAGGCGCGGGAACGTAACCCCTTTTTCTGCGCCTGAAGAACATATTTATCGCTAAAGTGTTCCTGAAGCCAGCGGCTGGAACTGGCAGAACGCTTTTTACCTGTCATTTAACATTTCCGTCCGGGTTCATCGTTGCTTACCTTTGGCGTAAATTTCTACGCTGCTGTTTGGCGATATTAGGGAGATGGCGGTAGAATGAACCGTTTTCAATCCCAACGTAAGCAAAAATATACGATGAATCTGAGTACTAAACAAAAACAGCACCTTAAAGGTCTGGCACATCCGCTCAAGCCTGTAGTTATGCTTGGCAACAATGGTTTGACCGAAGGGGTGCTTGCCGAGATTGAACAAGCGCTGGAACACCACGAGCTGATCAAGGTGAAAATCGCCTCTGAAGACAGAGACACTAAAAACCTGATCGTGGAAGCCATCGTGCGTGAAACCGGTGCCTGTAATGTACAGGTCATCGGTAAAACGCTGGTGCTCTATCGCCCATCTAAAGAGCGCAAAATCTCGCTGCCACGCTAAGGATATCCTGAATCAAACACATTTTCTGTGTTAAACGAGGGATTTCTGTCAGCAGGTGAGCAAAATGCCATGCTCCTTGAGTTGTTAAAAGGCCGCTATGCGGCCTTTTTCTTTTCTTTACAATGTATCAACATCTTAGCAGAGAGGCGAATTACAGGTATTCAACCTTGATAATTTCGTATTCCACTTCACCACCTGGAGTGCGGATGGTGACAACATCATCCTGCTCTTTGCCAATCAGGCCGCGAGCAATCGGTGAGTTCACCGAAATCAGGTTCTGTTTGAAGTCTGCTTCATCATCACCCACGATGCGATACGTCTGCTCTTCGTCGCTGTCGAGGTTAAGCACGGTAACGGTTGCACCGAAAATCACGCGGCCATTATTAGGCATCTTAGTGATATCAATAACCTGCGCATTGGACAGTTTTGCTTCGATATCTTTAATACGCCCTTCACAGAAGCCCTGCTGCTCACGCGCGGCGTGATATTCAGCGTTCTCTTTCAGGTCGCCATGCTCGCGCGCATCCGCGATAGCGGCGATGATTTCAGGACGACGAACGGATTTCAGGAAATCCAGCTCTTCGCGCAGTTTTTCGGCACCACGTAAGGTCATCGGAATAGCTTGCATTTGTTATACCTCTTAAACATTCCTGTTGGGAGCAGTGTTCCCTGCCCCGGCCCTCATGAGCAGGCCAGAAGCAAAAAGAAAACCGACCCGGGAGCAACGCCCCAGGTCAGCAGCAATTTTCAATTTGATATGCATTTTACCGCGAAGTTCACTATGGGTCATCGTTTACTTTGCAGTGCTATGCACCGTAGTATGACGGTTTGTTTTCGGGTTGTTAGCGCGAGATTATGCGATTTTCCAGATTTATCATCGGATTGACTACCAGTATAACGTTCAGCGTTCAGGCCGCGAATGTTGATGAGTATATTAATCAACTGCCCGCAGGTGCCAACCTTGCCTTGATGGTGCAAAAGGTCGGGGCGCAGACGCCAGAGATTGACTACCATAGTCAACAGATGGCCCTGCCTGCCAGTACCCAGAAGGTGATTACTGCGCTTGCCGCCCTCCTTCAGCTTGGGCCTGACTTCAGGTTTACCACCACACTCGAGACCAAAGGTAACGTCGAGGGTGGCGAACTGAAAGGCGATCTTATCGCCCGCTTTGGCGGTGACCCGACCTTTAAACGCCAGGATATCCGCAATATGGTTGCGGTGCTGAAAAAAACCGGCGTGCAGAGGATTGATGGCAATGTGCTGATAGATACGTCCATCTTTGCCAGCCACGATAAAGCGCCAGGCTGGCCGTGGAACGATATGACGCAATGCTTTAGCGCCCCACCCGCCGCCGCGATTGTTGACCGTAACTGCTTCTCGGTTTCGCTTTACAGCGCGCCAAAGCCGGATGATTTAGCGTTTATCCGCATAGCATCCTACTACCCGGTCACGATGTTTAGCCAGGTCCGCACGCTGGCCAAGGGCTCCCCGGATGCACAGTATTGCGAACTGGATGTGGTGCCAGGCGATCTTAACCGCTTCACACTCACCGGCTGCCTGACGCAGCGTGCCGATCCGCTGCCGCTGGCCTTTGCGATACAGGACGGTGCCAGCTACGCGGGCGCCATTCTGAAAGATGAGCTGAAACAAGCGGGAATAACCTACTCCGGCACGTTGCTTCGTCAGACGCAGGTCAACCAGCCCGGCACGGTCATCGCCAGCAAGCAGTCTCCGCCGCTGCACGATTTGCTGCGAATCATGCTGAAAAAGTCTGACAATATGATTGCCGACACCGTGTTCCGCATGATTGGTCACGCACGGTTTGGCGTGCCGGGAACCTGGCGCGCGGGCTCAGACGCGGTTCGTCAGATCCTGCGCCAGCAGGCAGGGATCGATCTGGGTAATACTATTGCCGTCGATGGCTCCGGATTATCGCGTCATAATTTGATCTCTCCGGCCACGATGATGCAAGTGCTTCAGTACATTGCACAGCATGACACTGAGCTAAACTTTATTTCAATGCTGCCACTGGCCGGTCATGACGGTTCGTTGCAGTACCGCGCCGGGCTTCACGCTGCCGGTGTGGATGGCAAAGTATCTGCCAAAACCGGTTCACTGCAGGGGGTTTACAACCTTGCAGGCTTCATCACTACCGCCAGCGGACAACGCATGGCATTCGTGCAGTATCTTTCCGGCTATGCCGTCGAACCGACCGACCAGCGCAATCGCCGTATTCCGCTTGTTCGCTTCGAAAGCAGGCTCTATAAGGACATTTATCAGAATAACTAGCGATGAAACTACTCATAGTTGAAGACGATCTGTTATTGCAGGAAGGGCTGGCGCTGGGTCTGGCCAATGAAGGGTATGCCCTCGACTGTGCCAGCACGGCGGCGGAGGCGGATGCCCTGATTCAGAGCGGCGAATACAGTCTGGTGATCCTCGATTTGGGCTTGCCTGATAAAGACGGCGCCACGCTCCTGACCCAGTGGCGACGTCGCGGTATCGCCAACCCGGTATTAATCCTGACGGCACGCGATGCCATTGAAGATCGTATCACCGGCCTTGATGCCGGTGCTGATGATTACCTGGTGAAGCCTTTTGCACTTGCGGAGTTGCAGGCCCGGGTGCGCGCGTTGATTCGCCGCTATCAGGGCCACAGTGACAACTTACTCACCGATGGCGATATTACGCTGAATCTGCAAACCCAGCAGGTACTGCGCCAGGCTCAACCGGTTGAGGTGACACCAAAAGAGTTCGCCCTGCTTACGCGTTTGATCATGCGCAGCGGGCAAACGGTGCACAGAGAAACCCTCCAGCAGGATATCTACTCCTGGCAGGACGATCCGGGGTCAAATACCCTTGAAGTCCATATTCACAACCTGCGTCGTAAGCTCGGCAAAGACAGGATCAAAACCGTCCGTGGCGTTGGCTATCGCCTGGAGAGCCAGAAATGAACAGCATGCGTCGGCGCCTGATGGTGTTGCTGGCGGTCATTCTGTTATTTTTCCAGTTGATAAGCGTTATCTGGCTGTGGCATGAAAGCCGTGAACAGATTGGTTTTCTGGTCAGTGAAACGTTGTCTGCCAAAGCCCGCAATAACCATGTCGAGAAAGAGATCCGCGAAGCGATTGCCTCTCTTCTCGTTCCTTCTCTGGTGATGGTCGGTTTCACGCTGCTGTTTTCATTCTGGGCAGTCACCTGGATAACCCGGCCCCTGAATAAACTGCGCGCCAGCCTGGCTAACCGTTCGGCGGATAACTTAACCCCGCTCCCTATGTATTCCGACATGGAAGAAATTGGCGCGGTCACCACTTCCCTGAACCAGTTACTCGCCAGGCTGGATAATACCATTCAGCAGGAGCGTCTCTTCACAGCAGACGCCGCACACGAACTGCGAACGCCCCTTGCCGGGATCCGGCTCCATCTGGAGCTCATGGCGCAGTCTGGCGCACCACAGGCCGCGACGTTAATCAGCCGCATCGATCAGCTCATGCATACCGTTGAACAACTGCTGATGCTGGCCCGGGCCGGACAGGCAATGGCCGGCGGCCACTACGATACCGTTAACTGGACGGACAATATCATTATGCCGCTTGGTCTTGAGCATGAAGCCAAAGAGCATACGGTGATATGGCCGGCCAGGAGCGCGCTCACGGTTCAGGGAGACGCAGTGCTTCTGCGCCTGATGCTGCGAAACCTGCTGGAGAATGCCGGACGATACAGCCCGTCAGGGACAACGATTGAAGTGACATTAAACGAAGTCGAAGGTGGTACTCAGGTCAGCGTTATCGATCAGGGGCCCGGTATTGATGAAACCCACCGGCAGTCAATTACGGAGCCATTCCGTCGTCTTGACCAGCGCTACGGTGGCAGTGGTCTGGGCCTGAGTATCGTGCAACGCATCGTGCAGCTCCACCGCGGCAAGCTGACGCTTGAAAATGGCGCTGAGGGCGGCTTAATCGCCAGCTGCTGGTTGCCATCAACGCTGGAATAAAAAAAGCCCCCATAATGGGGGCTTTGGACAGATATTAGTGCTTGTAGATGAACTCGACGCCTTCTTCGTCGTCTTCATCCCAGTCATCGTCCCAGTCTTCATCATCTTCTTCCGCTTCCAGCTCTTCGAGCTGCTGGCGGTGGTAGTCATCCCACATGAATTCGACTTTTTCAGGCTGCTTAACTTCTTCCGCCTGAACAATTGGGTTTTCGATGATAAAGGTCATCACATCCCAGCACAGATCTTTCACGCCAACCTGGCTTGCCGCAGAGATCAGGTAGTATTTATCTTCCCAACCCATCGCTTCTGCAATCGCTTTGGCTTTCGCTTCCGCTTCCGCTTTATCCATCAGGTCGATCTTGTTGAAGACCAGCCAGCGTGGTTTATTCGCCAGTTTTTCGCTGTATTTTTCCAGCTCACCGATAATGATACGGGCATTTTCAACCGGATCGGAACCGTCGATAGGATCGATATCGATGAGGTGCAGCAGTACACGGCAACGCTCAAGGTGTTTCAGGAAGCGGATACCCAGCCCCGCTCCTTCCGCCGCGCCTTCAATCAGACCCGGAATATCGGCAACCACAAAGCTCTTCTCGTTATCCATACGGACAACGCCCAGGCTTGGTACCAGGGTGGTAAACGGATAGTCCGCCACTTTTGGTTTCGCAGCAGAGACGGCGCGAATAAACGTCGATTTACCGGCGTTTGGCATACCCAGCATGCCCACGTCTGCCAGAAGCATCAGCTCCAGCTGCAGATCGCGCTTATCGCCCGGTGTACCCATCGTTTTCTGACGCGGCGTACGGTTAACGGAAGATTTGAAACGGCTGTTACCCAGACCGTGCCAGCCGCCTTTCGCAACCATCAGGCGCTGACCGTGTTTGGTCATGTCACCCATGGTTTCACCGGTTCCCTGGTCAATCACACGCGTACCGACCGGAACCTTAATGGTGACGTCTTTTCCACGTTTCCCGGTACAGTCACGGCTCTGGCCGTTCTGGCCACGTTCAGCGCGGAAGGATTTCTCGAAACGGTAGTCGATCAGCGTGTTGAGGTTCTCATCTGCCTCCAGCCACACGTCACCACCATCCCCGCCGTCGCCGCCATCAGGACCGCCACGTGGGATATACTTTTCACGGCGGAAGCTCACGCAACCATTGCCGCCATCACCAGCCACGACCAGGATCGTCGCTTCATCAACAAACTTCATTTTACTCTCCGTAACTCATTCGCCTGAGCGGGGGACTACTACAACCGCTTCATTTTTGCGCCAACGTCCCCAAAGACGATGACCAATGGCGGAATACATCGCGCCCGCAACCACGACAAACGCACCGAGATAACCCAACAGGTTGAGCATCGGTCTGACGAAGACATCGGGCCAGGCCATTGATAACAAATCTGAAAATAACAGCGTAAACAGCGGAGTAAGCGTAATTAACGCGCTCACCTGTGCTGCCTGCCAGCGCGCCATTGCTTCGGCCAGCGCGCCATAACCGACCAGCGTGTTCAGCCCACAAAAAATGAGGCACGCCAGTTGCCAGTCGCTGAGCTGGGTAATCACACCCGGCTTTGCTAATGGCAGCAATGCTATTGTACACAAAGTGTACAGCAAAAAGAGGATCTGCTGTGAGGCAAGTCGACGCAATAACACCTTTTGCGCGACGCCATAACTCACCCAGACCGTTGCTGCCCCGACACCGAAGATCACACCCCACGTGTAATCCGTCAGTCGGGTAAAAATCTCCAACAGACTGGTGTTGAAGAACATCACCAGACCGCATAGCAGCATGCTCGCCCCGATAATCTGCGTACCGCGCATCTTCTCCTTAAGGATAAAGACGCTGGCGACCATCATGCCCACGGGTGAAAGCTGACCAATCACCTGTGACGCCGTAGGGCTAAGGTATTGCAGGGAAGAGCTGAACAGGATGAAGTTACCAAAAAGACCGCCCGTCGCGATAGCCAGCAACACCAGCCAACGCGGTTTACGGAAGAGTCGCAAAGGTGGAAGCTTACCTTTGACAGCCAGAATGGCCCCGAGGCCGATGCTTGCCATCAGAAAGCGATAAAAGACCACCGTAGGCGGCTCCATCACTTCCAGTACCTGCTTCATTGCAATTGGCAGCGCGCCCCAGCACATTGCGGTGGTGAGCGCCAAAAGAATACCTATGCCGGCCTGCTGCTTCATGCCCGTTTTCCCTACAGAAAATTTTCCGGGTTTCCAATGTAAAAAGCCCCGCAACACGTTGCGGGGCTTTAATCCGTTACCGGACCGAGAAAACCTTACTCAGCAACGATGCTGATGTATTTACGGTTGTTCGGGCCTTTAACTTCAAATTTCACTTTACCGTCTGCTTTAGCAAACAGAGTGTGGTCACGACCGCAACCTACGTTGTTGCCAGCGTGGAATTTGGTACCACGTTGACGAACGATGATGCTACCCGCCAGAACGGATTCGCCACCGAAACGCTTAACGCCAAGGCGTTTAGCTTCTGAATCGCGACCGTTACGTGTGGAGCCGCCAGCCTTTTTATGTGCCATTTAAATCTCTCCTCAGGTCTTAGGCGCTGATGCCAGTAATTTTCACATCAGTGAACCACTGACGGTGGCCCTGCTGCTTACGGTAGTGCTTACGACGACGAAACTTAACGATTTTAACTTTCTCGCCACGACCGTGTGCAACAACTTCAGCTTTGATAACGCCGCCATCAACGAAAGGAACGCCGATTTTGACTTCTTCACCGTTTGCGATCATCAGAACTTCTGCGAATTCAACAGATTCGCCAGTTGCGATGTCCAGCTTTTCCAGGCGAACGGTCTGACCTTCGCTTACTCGGTGTTGTTTACCACCACTTTGGAAAACCGCGTACATATAAACTCCGCTTCCGCGCACGTCCTCGTATGATTCAGAGTGCGCTATAAATATTCACAATAGGGCGCGAATATTACGCAAAACGCGAGCCTTTGACAAGTGCTACCGTCAATACATGAAGAAAAAAAACACAACGCGTACGGTAACGTTTATCTGAGCCGTTTTTTCAGTACAATCAGCACTACTATTGATAAACCGAAACCCTTCGTTACCCCATTGTAGATGGGATCAACAGGATAAAAAGCCCGGCTTTTGCGATGAATTTAGAAAAAATCAACGAGTTAACCGCGCAAGATATGGCGGGTGTGAATGCAGCAATCCTGGAGCAACTCAACTCTGACGTTCAGCTGATCAATCAGTTGGGCTATTACATTGTCAGCGGCGGCGGTAAACGCATTCGTCCGATGATCGCCATTCTGGCTGCCAGAGCCGTTGGTTATGAGGGAAATGCCCACATCACGATCGCAGCACTCATCGAATTTATTCACACGGCGACGCTTCTGCATGATGACGTTGTGGATGAATCGGATATGCGTCGTGGCAAAGCCACGGCTAATGCCGCTTTCGGAAACGCAGCCAGCGTACTGGTGGGGGATTTTATTTATACCCGCGCCTTCCAGATGATGACCAGCCTGGGTTCCCTGAAAGTGCTGGAGGTAATGTCCGAAGCCGTTAACGTCATTGCAGAAGGCGAAGTGCTGCAGCTGATGAACGTCAACGACCCTGACATCACCGAAGAAAACTACATGCGCGTGATTTACAGTAAAACCGCGCGCCTGTTTGAAGCAGCCGCCCAGTGCTCCGGCATTCTGGCGGACTGTACCGAGGCACAGGAAAAAGGGCTGCAGGACTATGGCCGTTATCTGGGTACTGCATTCCAGCTGATTGACGATTTGCTGGACTACAGTGCGGACGGCGAGACGCTCGGCAAAAACGTGGGTGATGACCTGAACGAAGGCAAACCGACCCTGCCGCTGCTTCATGCTATGCGCAACGGAACTGCCGACCAGGCGAAAATGATCCGTGAAGCGATTGAGCAGGGAAATGGCCGCCATCTTCTGGAACCTGTACTGGAAACCATGGCCATCTGCGGATCTCTGGAGTGGACGCGCCAGCGCGCGGAAGAAGAAGCGGATAAAGCCATCGCTGCACTGCAGGTTATTCCCGACAGCCCATGGCGCGATGCGCTAATTGGCCTGGCCCACATCGCCGTTCAGCGCGACCGTTAACCCCCCTTGTTTCTCCCCGCGCCATCGCGGGGAGATTCCAGTACACCCCAGTAAATTACCTATTCATGTAAATTTATCGGTTTAGAGACCGCATGAATAAAGCCATTCCTTATTCTGAATATCCCTTCAAGTAACGCGAACTTTTTAGAACAACAGTTTGAAATGGGTATAGTAAGCCCGTCGTTTCAGAAGAAACGGCGTAGGTGAATCCGAACTTAAGGACAGCGTTATGGATACGAAATTTATCGACTGGCACACGGCTGATATCATTGCGGCACTGCGCAAAAGAGGCACTTCACTGGCTGCAGAGTCCCGCCGCCATGGACTGAGTTCTTCAACCCTTGCAAACGCTCTGACCCGCCCCTGGCCTAAAGGAGAGTTAATTATCGCAACGGCACTGGATACGCATCCGTGGGTCATTTGGCCTTCGCGCTACCACGATCCCGTAACCCATGAATTTATCGACAGATCGCGGATGATTCGCCAGAGAAAGGCAAAGAAAGAAACGCAGGAATAATGCGTTTTTTGACAGGAACAGCAACCCCCCGGTCATTTCTGGCAGGGGGCTGCCGGAACGATTACTCGCCCTTCACACGCTCGATATTCGCACCCAGCGCGCGCAGTTTATCTTCGATACGTTCGTAACCACGATCGATGTGATAAATACGATCCACAATCGTTGTGCCTTCCGCGATACAACCCGCCAGCACCAGGCTTGCAGACGCACGCAGATCGGTGGCCATCACCTGAGCGCCAGACAGTTTCTCAACGCCATGGCAAATCACAGTATTACTCTCGATTTCTGCATGTGCACCCATACGGATCAGTTCCGGTACGTGCATGAAGCGGTTCTCGAAAATGGTTTCAGTGATGAAGCCGGTACCTTCGGCGACCAGGTTCAGCAGGGTGAACTGCGCCTGCATGTCGGTCGGGAACGCCGGATGCGGCGCCGTACGTACATTGACCGCTTTTGGACGCTGGCCATGCATATCCAGGCTGATCCAGTCTTCACCGATTTCGATATCCGCACCCGCATCACGCAGCTTCGCCAGCACCGCGTCCAGGGTGTCAGGCTGTGCATTATGGCAGACAATTTTACCGCCAGAGATCGCCGCAGCCACCAGGAAAGTACCGGTTTCGATACGGTCCGGCAGTACGCGATAAACACCGCCGCCCAGACGCTCAACGCCTTCGATGGTGATGCGGTCAGTACCCTGACCGGAGATCTTCGCACCCAGCGCCACGAGGAAGTTGGCGGTATCCACAATTTCCGGTTCGCGCGCGGCGTTTTCGATGATCGTGGTGCCTTCTGCCAGCGTCGCCGCAGACATAATGGTGACCGTTGCGCCCACGCTCACTTTGTCCATGACAATGTGCGCGCCTTTCAGACGCCCGTTGACGGACGCTTTGACGTAACCTTCTTCCAGCTTGATCTCTGCGCCCAGTTTTTCCAGACCAAAGATATGCAGGTCAACCGGACGCGCACCGATAGCGCAACCGCCCGGCAGTGAAACCTGCCCCTGGCCAAAACGCGCCACCAGCGGACCAAGCGCCCAGATGGAAGCACGCATGGTTTTCACCAGATCGTAAGGGGCAGAGAAGTTGTTCACGTTGCTGGCGTCGATCCAGACGGAACCATTACGCTCGACTTTAGTGCCCAACTGGGTGAGCAACTTCATGGTGGTGTCGATATCTTTCAGCTTCGGTACGTTTTGAATTTCTACCGGCTCTTCCGCGAGCAGCGCAGCAAAAAGGATTGGCAGCGCGGCGTTTTTCGCGCCAGAAATTGTGACTTCGCCCTGGAGACGCGTTGGCCCCTGTACACGAAATTTATCCATTGTGTGCTCTCTTATAAATTCAACCGTGCTGCGGGCCTGTCGCCCTCAGCTCAAAAACCGTTTAGTTTGCGATCGCGTGCCCACTCTTGCGGGGTGAACGCTTTAATCGACAGGGCGTGAATGCGGTTATCCGCAATATATTCCATCAGCGGCGCGTACACAGCCTGCTGCTTCTTCACACGGCTCATACCGTCGAACATCTCACCCACAGCAATAACCTGGAAGTGACTGCCATCGCCAGTGACGTGGGCTTCCTGAAGGGAGAGTGCATTCATCAGCACTGTCTGGATTTCATGATTTTCCATGGGTTCTTAATCATCTGATAGTGAAAACAAGCCCAACATCTTAGAGCAAAGTGGCGTCGTCTTAAACAAGCAAAAAGCCCCGACGATGAAACAGTCAGGGCTTTCAGAAGTAACGCACTGAAAATATTAACGAGGCAGTACGTCCTGAGGGAGATTGTAGAGCTGCGCAAGGGTAACCACATTATCGCTCGCGCCATGAAGCATGACGCTCCCCCCCTGCTTTTTCCCCACGGCAATCAGATGGGCAAGCAGCGCAACACCTGCCGTATCGACCCGCGTGACGTCGCTTAAGTCGATAAGCGTCACGCCCTGCATGGCTTCATGGCGTTTGTCCCACAAGGGGTTCAGCAGATCCTGATCCAGCTCACCGGACAGCTTTAATGTCTCGCCTTCACGCGACCAGCTGAGTTGCTGTGACATTACTTCTTCTCGTCCAGGCTAATTTTCTGACGAGAAATGGACTGCAGCTGTGCGGTCAGGCCATCAATGCCTTTGGTACGCAGCAGGTCGCTCCACTCGTTCTGTTTGGTGGTGATCATGCTTACCCCTTCGGCAATCATGTCATACGCCTGCCAGTTACCGGTCTGGCTGTTTTTACGCCACTGGAAATCCAGGCGAACCGGCGGGCGACCGTTAGGATCGTTGATCGTCACGCGGATAGGCACGATGGTCGCATCGCCCAGCGGCTGCTCAGGCGCAATCTGGTAGGTCTGACCGTGGTACATCGCCAGCGCCTGACCGTAAGCCTGTTTCAGGTATTCACGGAACGCGGCAAAGTAGGCATCACGCTGCGCAGGGGTCGCGTCTTTGTAATAGCGGCCCAGCACCAGCGCACCCGCGTATTTGATCTGCACATACGGCAGCAGTTCCTGATCAACGACGTCACGCAGGTAATCAGGATTAGCACGAATTTTAGGCTGTTCGTTCTTAAGACGGTCGAAGGTTTTCTTCGCCGCTTCATCCATCAGTTTGTACGGGTTACTCTGATCCGCAGCATGCACAGCGGTGAGAGGGGCAATGACCAGCATGGCAACCATTAACAGTCGTTTAAACATGAATGACTTCTCCTGAAATTAATTCGTCGTGCCAGGTGTCGGTGCGACGTTGGTATGATCTTCGCTCTGCGCAGGGGCAGCGTCGGATTTTTTCTCATCCCCTTTACTGTTGTAAAGGAACTGACCAATCATATCCTCCAGCACCATCGCGGACTTCGTATCCTGGATGACGCTACCGTCTTTAAGGATAGTCGTTCCCAGCTCAGGGTCTTCAAAACCGACGTTAAGCGCCAGATATTGTTCGCCCAGCAGGCCCGAAGTCCGGATCGAAAGGGAACTGGTGTCCGGAATATGGTTGTAACGCTCTTCGATATCCATCGCGACGCGTGGCAGGTAAGTTTTCTCATCAAGCGTAATGTCAGATACGCGTCCGATCACCACGCCGCCAATACGGACCGGTGAACGGGCCTTCAGCCCGCCGATATTATCGAAGGTGGCATAGATGCGATACGTCGGCTCGGTACGCACAGACGTGATATCCGCCGCTCTCAGACAGATAAACAGCGCGGCCAGCAGCGCCAGTAGCAGGAATATGCCGACCCAAATTTCATTTTTTTTCGTTTGCATGAATTCAATTCCCAAACATCAGTGCGGTGAGCACAAAATCCAGACCCAGTACGGCCAGCGACGAATGTACGACGGTACGTGTAGTTGCACGGCTGATGCCTGCCGACGTCGGGATGGCATCGTAACCATTGAACAAGGCAATCCAGGTGACCGTAATGGCAAATACCACGCTTTTAATCAGACAGTTAACCAGATCCATTCGCAGGTCAATGGCGTCCTGCATGGCGGACCAGAAGAAACCGGCATCAATGCCTTTCCAGTGGACGCCAACCAGCGAACCGCCCCAGATACCCACGGCGACAAACAGAATAGTCAGTAGCGGTAAAGAGATCACGCCAGCCCAGAAACGCGGTGAGATCACGCGACGCAGCGGATCGACCGCCATCATCTCCATGCTGGAGAGCTGCTCGGTCGCACGCATCAGGCCAATTTCAGCCGTTAATGCCGACCCCGCGCGCCCGGCGAACAGCAGCGCCGCCACAACCGGCCCCAGTTCACGCAGCAGCGAGAGCGCCACCAGCATCCCGAGGCTGGTTTCCGCACTGTAGGTTGTCAGCACAAGGTAGCCCTGCAGCCCAAGCACCATACCGATAAACAGGCCGGAAACGATGATGATGAGCATCGACAGCACGCCGACATTATAAAGCTGCCGCACCAGCAGAGGGGCGTGCTTACGGAATTCCGGCTTGCCGAACAGCGCGTTGAATAACATCAATCCGGCACGCCCGAACGTCCTGATGGTTTTTATGCCACGGTGTCCGAGAGCGGCCAACGCATTTAACAGCATGAGTGGCTTAACTCCCTATTCCCAGTAAATCGTCACGATAGTCGCCCGCCGGGTAGCGGAACGGCACCGGGCCATCGGCAATACCGTCAAGGAACTGCCGCACGCGCGGATCGCAATTTTCCTGCAGCGCCTGAGCACTACCGTGTGCAACGATCTTTTTGTCCGCCACGATATAAGCGTAATCGGCGATGCTCAATACTTCCGGTACATCGTGAGAAACCACGATGCAGGTTACGCCAAGCGCGCTGTTCAGTTCAGAGATGAGCTTCACCAGCACGCCCATCGTGATGGGATCCTGCCCAACGAACGGTTCGTCGAACATGATTAAATCGGGTTCTAATGCAATGGCTCGCGCCAGCGCGGCGCGGCGCGCCATACCGCCGGAGAGTTCCGAAGGCATCAGTTTCGCCGCCCCCCGCAAACCGACGGCCTCAAGCTTCATCATCACCGTGCTTTTCAGCAACGCAGGCGGCAGGCTGGTATGTTCGCGCAGCGGATAGGCCACGTTATCAAAAACGTTCATATCAGTGAACAAGGCTCCTGACTGAAAGAGCATGCTCATACGTTTGCGAACAGTATACAGGCGCGAGCGTGACATCTCCGGGATGTTTTCGCCATCAAAGAGGATTTCACCGCTATCAGGTGGGATCTGCCCACCAATAAGGCGCAGCAGGGTCGTTTTACCGATCCCGGACGGCCCCATGATGGCAGTGATCTTGCCACGCGGTACGGTCAACGAAATATCATCAAATATCAATCTGTTGGAGCGAGAAAAACTCACTCCACGGACATCGACTATATTCGCCAGCGTTTGGCTCATTTACGGTTCCTTTCTTGCCCTGCTTCATGCGAAGCGTGAAGCTTAAATCAGCCCTAAACCCCACATTTTTACAGAATATTGGCTGGAGAGGTTAGCGAAAGCTGGCATTTGTTTTACTTTTCCGGCGCATAAAGTCAAAATTAGGAATTCGTTACGCCTCAGACTGTATACAGTCCAGCCATTCCCGTGCGATGGACCGACGAGTATACCTGAAGAAAGGACTTTTGATGCTTTTAGCAACAGCACTGTTAATAATTGGTTTACTTTTGGTGGTCTACAGTGCTGACCGTTTAGTGTTTGCTGCATCTATCCTGTGTCGCCTGACTGGCGTACCGCCTGTCGTCATCGGGATGACCGTTGTCAGTGTGGGAACGTCACTCCCTGAAATCATCGTCTCTGTCACGGCATCGCTGCACGGCCAGTTAGACCTGGCGGTAGGCACCGCGATTGGCTCCAATATCGTCAACATATTATTGATTTTAGGCCTGGCGGCACTGCTCCATCCATTTCGCGTGCATTCTGATGTTCTGCGCCGTGAATTGCCGCTAATGTTAATCGTAAGCCTGCTGGCAGGATGCGTATTTTATGATGGCGAACTGAGCGTCAGCGACGGGATTTTCCTGCTGGCGCTGGCCGTCATTTGGTTGCTGTATAGTGTTAAAATCGCCCGTCTGGCTGAAAAACAGGGCCAGGATAGCCTCACGCGTGAGCAGGTCGCCGAGCTTCCGCGAGAAGGCACGCTGCCTGTTGCCCTGCTCTGGCTTGGCGTTGCGCTGATCATCATGCCGATGGCAACGCGCATGGTCGTGGATAACGCGACGGTGCTGGCGAACTATTTCGCTATGAGTGAACTGACCATAGGCCTGACGGTTATTGCCATCGGCACCAGCCTGCCGGAGCTGGCCACGGCCATTGCGGGGGCACGGAAAGGTGAGGATGACATTGCCATTGGTAATATCATCGGCTCCAATATTTTTAATATTGCCATTGTGATGGGCCTGCCGGCCCTGATTACGCCAGGGCCCTTTAACCCCCTGGCGTTCTCACGTGATTACGGCGTGATGCTGCTGGTCAGCGTGATATTTGCCCTGCTCTGCTGGCGGCGGCAACGACAGATTGGCAAAGGCGCAGGCGCGCTGTTGACGGGTGGATTTATCGTATGGATGGCGATGCTGTACTGGCTCTCGCCTCTTCTCTCTGGGTAAACGGAAACGCATTATGTCGCAAATAGAATTGCAGCCGGGTTTTGACTTTCAGAAAGCAGGCAAAGACGTTCTGGAGATTGAACGTGAAGGTCTGGCGCAGTTAGATCAGTACATTAATCAGGATTTTAGTCTGGCATGTGAGAAGATATTTTACTGTGCCGGCAAAGTCGTGGTGATGGGGATGGGTAAGTCCGGCCACATTGGACGCAAAATGGCGGCGACGTTTGCCAGCACCGGAACCTCGTCCTTCTTTGTCCATCCTGGGGAAGCCGCGCACGGGGATCTGGGTATGGTCACGCCGCAGGATATCGTCATCGCACTTTCCAACTCCGGTGAGTCCAATGAAATCCTGGCGCTGATCCCGGTACTGAAACGTTTGCAGGTGCCGCTTATTTGCATGACCAGCCGTCCGGAAAGTAGCATGGCGCGTGCGGCCGATATTCACCTGTGCGTTAAAGTTCCCAAAGAGGCCTGCCCGCTGGGGCTGGCGCCGACCTCCAGCACCACCGCTGCGCTGGTCATGGGCGATGCGCTCGCCGTCGCGCTGCTGGAAGCCCGCGGTTTTACGCCGGAAGATTTCGCGCTTTCCCACCCAGGTGGCGCGCTGGGGCGCAAATTGCTGCTTCGGGTTAACGATATTATGCACACCGGCGATGAAATCCCCCACGTCAGTAAAGCGGCCTCCCTGCGCGATGCGCTGCTGGAAATCACCCGTAAGAATTTGGGTATGACGGTCGTGTGCGACGATCTGATGAAAATTCAGGGGATCTTCACCGATGGAGACCTGCGCCGCGTATTCGACATGGGCGTCGATGTCCGCACGCTGGGCATTGCCGATGTGATGACGCCCGGCGGCATTCGCGTGCGTCCGGGTACGCTGGCAGTGGATGTGCTGAACCTGATGCAGTCCCGTCATATCACCTCCGTTATGGTTGCCGATGGCGACCAGTTGCTGGGTGTGGTACATATGCATGATCTGCTGCGCGCAGGCGTAGTGTAATGAAGGATAAGACAATGAGTAATGCGGGTGCATCCCTTGCAACCTGTTATGGTCCGGTCAGTGCCCAGATGATGGCAAAGGCGGAGAATATTCGCCTGCTGATTCTGGATGTGGATGGGGTACTCTCCGATGGCCTGATTTATATGGGCAATAACGGTGAAGAGCTAAAAGCGTTTAACGTTCGCGACGGCTACGGTATCCGCTGTGCGCTGACCTCGGGTATCGAGGTTGCTATCATCACCGGGCGGAAAGCTAAACTGGTAGAAGACCGCTGTGAAACCTTAGGCATTACCCATTTGTATCAGGGTCAATCCGATAAGATGGCAGCATTCAATGATTTAGTGGGTAAACTGGCTATCGCGCCGGAAAACGTGGCCTACGTCGGGGACGATCTGATTGACTGGCCAGTGATGGCTGAAGTCGGGTTGAGTATTGCCGTTGCCGATGCGCATCCGCTGCTGATCCCGCGCGCGGACTACGTTACCCACATCAACGGTGGCCGTGGTGCCGTCCGTGAAGTCTGCGATCTGCTCCTGCTGGCGCAGGGCAAGCTTGATGAGGCCAAAGGGCAATCGATATGAGTAAAACCAGACGTTGGATTATCATTTTGCTTTCGCTTGTCGCACTGGTATTGATTGGCGTGAACCTTGCCGATCGCGACGATACGCAAACGGAAGCGATCAACACTAACGATCCAACTTATAAAAGCGATCACAGCGACACCGTGGTCTATAGCCCGGAAGGCGCGCTGAACTATCGCCTGATTGCCCAGCATGTTGAATATTTTTCAGATGACGGTATTTCGTGGTTTACCCAGCCTGTCATGACCACGTTTGATAAAGACAAAGTGCCGACGTGGTCAATTAAGTCAGATCGGGCAAAACTGACAAATGACCGTATGCTTTATCTGTATGGCCACGTTGAAGTCAACGCCCTGACCGCTGACTCGCAACTGCGAAAAATTACGACGGATAATGCCCAGATCAACCTGGTGACCCAGGACGTGACGTCGCAGGATCTGGTCACACTGTATGGCACAACATTTAATTCCAGCGGTTTAAGAATGCGCGGGAACTTACGCAGCAAAAACGCCGAGCTGATTGAAAAGGTTAGAACCTCCTATGAAATTCAAAACAAACAAACTCAGCCTTAAAGTAATTATCGCCAGCGCGATGCTGGCAACCAGTCTCCCCGCGCTTGCTGTAACGGGCGATACCGACCAGCCGATTCATATCGAGTCCGACACCCAGTCTCTCGATATGCAGGGCAACGTCGTCACCTTTACAGGTAACGTCGTCATGACCCAGGGCACCATTAAAATTAACGCCGACAAAGTGGTCGTTACCCGTCCGGGTGGCGAGCAGGGCAAAGAGATTATCGATGGCTATGGTAATCCGGCAACTTTCTACCAGATGCAGGACAACGGCAAGCCGGTGAAGGGCCACGCCACGCATATGCACTATGAGCTGGCGAAAGACCTGGTCATCCTGACCGGGAATGCGTATCTGGAACAGCTGGACAGCAACATTACCGGCGACCAGATCACCTATCTGGTTAAAGAGCAAAAAATGCAGGCTTCCAGCGAGAAAGGCAAACGCGTGACCACCGTACTGGTTCCGTCGCAGCTGCAGGACAAAGGCAAAGGCCAGGCCCCGGCACAGAAGAAGAGTAACTAATTCGTTATGGCAACATTAACTGCAAAAAACCTCGCGAAGGCCTATAAGGGCCGCCGTGTCGTAGAAGATGTCAGTCTGACCGTCAACTCCGGCGAAATTGTGGGCCTGCTTGGCCCTAACGGTGCGGGTAAAACCACAACCTTCTACATGGTCGTTGGCATTGTGCCGCGCGATGCCGGCAACATTGTCATTGACGATGAAGACATCAGCCTTCTGCCGCTGCACGCGCGCGCGCGCCGCGGAATCGGCTATCTGCCGCAGGAAGCTTCCATTTTCCGTCGTCTTAGCGTTTACGATAACCTGATGGCGGTCCTGCAGATTCGTAACGATCTAACCAGCGAGCAGCGCCAGGATCGTGCCAACGAGCTGATGGAAGAGTTCCACATTGAGCATCTGCGTGACAGCCTCGGTCAGGCGCTCTCCGGGGGTGAACGTCGCCGCGTTGAGATCGCGCGTGCGCTGGCCGCAAACCCGAAATTTATCCTTCTGGATGAACCCTTTGCGGGCGTTGACCCCATCTCCGTTATCGACATTAAACGCATCATTGAGCACCTGCGTGACAGCGGGCTTGGCGTATTGATCACCGACCACAACGTGCGCGAAACGCTGGCCGTGTGTGAACGCGCGTATATTGTGAGCCAGGGCAATCTGATCGCCCACGGTACGCCGCAACAGATCCTCGAAGACGATCATGTTAAGCGCGTCTATCTTGGGGAAGACTTCAGACTCTGATAGGGTAGAGGTAATGTAACGCCGAACCGGAGAAAAATGCTCTGAACATGAAGCAAGGTTTGCAATTAAGGCTCAGCCAACAACTGGCGATGACGCCGCAGCTACAGCAGGCAATTCGCCTGTTGCAACTGTCCACGTTAGAACTTCAGCAGGAGCTCCAGCAGGCGCTGGACAGTAATCCCCTGCTGGAACAAACCGATCTTCATGACGAGGTAGAAACCCAGCAGTCGCAGGATACAGAAACGCTCGACACCGCGGATGCACTCGAACAAAAAGAGATGCCGGACGAGCTTCCGCTGGATGCCAGCTGGGATGAAATCTACACCGCCGGAACCCCTTCGGGTACGCGTGCAGACTACCAGGACGATGAGCTACCGGTCTATCAGGGAGAAACCACCCAGTCGCTTCAGGACTACCTGATGTGGCAGGTCGAGCTGACTCCCTTCTCCGACACCGATCGTGCAATTGCCACGTCCATTGTCGATGCCGTTGATGACACGGGCTATTTAACCGTCACGCTGGACGATATCCTCGAAAGCATGGGCGACGATGAGATTGAGCTTGAGGAAGTAGAAGCCGTACTCAAGCGCATCCAGCGTTTCGACCCGGTAGGCGTGGCCGCAAAAGATCTGCGCGACTGCCTGCTGATCCAGCTTTCTCAGTTCAGCAAAGAGACGCCATGGCTCGATGAGGCGCGCGTCATCATCAGCGATCATCTGGATCTGTTGGCTAACCACGATTTCCGCAGCCTGATGCGGGTTACGCGCCTGAAAGAAGACGTGCTGAAAGAAGCGGTGAATCTGATCCAGTCGCTCGATCCGCGTCCCGGTCAGTCGATCCAGACCAGCGAACCCGAGTACGTGATTCCGGATGTGCTGGTCAGAAAACACAATGACCGCTGGGTCGTTGAACTGAACTCTGACAGCATCCCTCGCCTGCAAATCAATCAGCAGTATGCCTCCATGTGCACCAGCGCGCGTAACGACTCCGACAATCAATATATTCGTAGCAATTTGCAGGAAGCGCGATGGTTGATCAAAAGTCTGGAGAGCCGAAATGATACGCTGCTACGCGTTAGCCGCTGCATTGTCGAACAGCAGCAGGCTTTCTTTGAGCAGGGCGAAGAGTATATGAAACCGATGGTGCTGGCGGATATCGCTCAGGCCGTCGAGATGCATGAATCAACCATTTCCCGTGTAACCACGCAGAAGTATCTGCACAGTCCGCGCGGTATTTTTGAGCTTAAGTATTTCTTCTCCAGCCACGTGAATACCGAGGGCGGCGGCGAAGCGTCGTCAACGGCGATTCGTGCCCTGGTGAAGAAGTTGATCGCCGCGGAGAACCCCGCGAAGCCACTGAGTGACAGTAAGTTAACCACCATGCTGTCCGATCAGGGTATTATGGTGGCACGTCGTACTGTTGCGAAGTATCGAGAGTCTTTATCCATTCCGCCGTCCAACCAGCGTAAACAGCTGGTCTGACACAACCGATAAGGAAGACACTATGCAGCTCAACATCACTGGACAAAACGTCGAAATTACTGAGGCTTTACGCGACTTTGTGAACACGAAGTTTGCCAAACTCGAGCAGTATTTCGAAAGGATCAACCAGGTCTATATTGTGTTGAAAGTGGAGAAAGTGACTCATATCTCGGATGCCACCCTGCATGTTAACGGGGGTGAACTCCATGCCAGTGCGGAAGGGCAGGACATGTACGCGGCTATCGACGGCTTGATTGATAAGCTTGCGCGACAGCTCAATAAACATAAAGATAAACTGAAACAACACTAATTGTCCGGGCAGTTAACGGGTGCAGGACGGCCTGTTGTGAAACACAACAGGCCATTTGTACAGTTAGCGCTTAGGTGAAATTATGATGAACAACGATTCCGCTCTTCAACTGAGCAATGTCCTTAACCAGGAATGTACCCGCAGTGCTGTTCACTGCCAGAGCAAAAAACGTGCGCTGGAGATCATCAGTGAACTGGCCGCAAAACAGCTGGGCCTGCCGCCGCAGGTGGTATTCGAAGCGATCCTGACCCGTGAAAAAATGGGCAGTACCGGTATCGGCAACGGCATCGCGATCCCGCACGGCAAACTGGAAGAGGATACCCTGCGCGCCGTCGGTGTGTTTGTGCAGCTTGAAACACCTATCGCCTTCGATGCCATTGATAACCAGCCCGTCGATCTCCTCTTCGCGCTGCTGGTTCCTGCCGACCAGACGAAAACCCATCTGCATACGCTGTCGCTGGTCGCAAAACGCCTGGCCGATAAAACCATTTGCCGCCGACTGCGCTCGGCTCAAAGTGATGAAGAGCTCTATCAAATTATCACTGAAGCAGAAGGCAATCAGGATGATGCATAACCAGGAGATGGCCTTCACATCTGTTGTCCTGAGGAGAAACGGAACATGGTGCTGATGATTGTCAGTGGCCGTTCAGGGTCGGGGAAATCCGTTGCTCTGCGCGCGCTGGAAGACATGGGTTTTTACTGCGTAGATAACCTGCCGGTCGTGTTGTTGCCCGACCTGGCTCGGACGCTTGCGGAAAGACAAACCTCTGCCGCCGTCAGTATCGACGTTCGTAACATGCCTGAATCACCAGAAATTTTTGAGCAGGCGATGAGTAACCTGCCTGAGGCGTTTTCGCCTCAGCTGCTGTTCCTCGATGCAGACCGCAATACCCTGATCCGCCGCTACAGCGATACCCGTCGTTTGCACCCGCTTTCCAGTAAGAACCTCTCTCTGGAGAGCGCGATCGATGAGGAGAGCGACCTGCTGGAGCCGCTGCGCTCTCGTGCGGACCTGATTGTCGACACCTCTGAGATGTCCGTTCACGAGCTGGCGGAAATGCTGCGTACCCGGCTGTTGGGCAAGCGCGAGCGCGAACTGACGATGGTGTTCGAGTCCTTTGGCTTCAAGCACGGTATTCCGATTGATGCGGATTATGTTTTCGACGTGCGCTTCCTGCCGAACCCGCACTGGGATCCGAAACTGCGTCCAATGACCGGTCTGGATAAACCCGTCGCGGCCTTCCTCGACAGGCACACAGAAGTTCACAATTTTATCTACCAGACGCGAAGCTACCTTGAGCTATGGTTACCTATGCTGGAGACAAACAATCGTAGCTACCTGACGGTGGCGATTGGCTGTACCGGCGGTAAGCATCGTTCGGTTTACATCGCCGAACAGCTGGCCGACTATTTCCGCTCGCGCGGGAAGAACGTCCAGTCCCGTCATCGCACGCTGGAAAAACGTAAAACATGACCGTAAAACAAACCGTTGAGATCACCAATAAGCTGGGTATGCATGCACGCCCGGCGATGAAACTGTTTGAACTGATGCAGGGTTTCGATGCGGAAGTTCTGCTGCGGAATGACGAAGGTACCGAAGCGGAAGCAAACAGCGTGATCGCGCTGCTGATGCTGGACTCCGCCAAAGGGCGCCAGATTGAAGTAGAAGCCACCGGCCCTCAGGAAGAGGAAGCGCTGGCGGCGGTCATTGCTCTGTTTAACGCAGGGTTTGACGAAGATTAAGCTTGGCTATTCAGGCGGGTGGCGCTGCGCTTACCCGCCCTACATTAATTTATTGCGCTCCATAAACCCTTCCCCTCCCAACTGACGCATCTGGCGCATAATCCACGCCTGTCGGCTTCGCACGTACCCTGATGGGGCACTGGCTTTAAAGCGGATGGGATTAGGTAAGACAGCAGCCAGGAGTGCCGCTTCTGACATACTCAGACGACTGGCCGGTTTATTGAAATAACGCTGTGCGGCAGCTTCCACACCGAATATGCCGTCACCAAACTCGGCGACGTTGAGATACACGGTCAGGATGCGCTTTTTGCTCCAGACCGATTCCATCCCCAGGGTCAGACCCGCTTCCAGCCCTTTTCGCACCCAGCTTCGCCCATCCCACAGAAACAGGTTTTTGGCCGTCTGTTGCGACAGCGTTGACGCGCCTCGCACGCGGTTTTCGTGGCGTTCGTTATGGGCAAGCGCCTTCTCAATGGCCGCGACGTCGAACCCCCAGTGCTCAGGGAATTTCTGATCCTCCGCCGCGATGACCGCCAGCCCCATAAACGGTGAGATCGCGTCCAAGCTCACCCAGTCTGAGTGGGCCACATAGCTGAAATCGCCGGTGAGCCACGCGCCGAGCTGCCGCTCAACCATAACGGCAGAGAACGGAACCGGCATAATGCTGAATAATGCCAGCCCGCCTCCCCAGAATACCGCCAGCACAAGAACGATGCGCAAGAGAATACGTTTCACCCATGCGCCTGCGCCAGATTGACGTCTCATTCAGTGAGTACCAGCACGCGGGCCACCAGCTTTTCAATACCGGAGGCAGCCTCGGCGATATTATTCGCCAGCATATACGCCGGCGTGGTGACAATTTTGTTATCTTCATCAACCACAATGTCATCAACCGGGCACGGAACGTGTTCGCCCCCCATTTCCTCCACGATCTCTGCGGTATCAATATCGGTGCCAATCGTCAGCCGCAACGGGAAATCAAAAATTTTAGGCAGCATGGCCGGCGCGATACAGATAAAGCCCAGCGGTTTTCCCGCCGCGTGCATGGCCTGCGACAGCGTTTTTAGATGAGGATCGATCTGACACTCCGCGCCCTGCGCGGCAAAGGTGCTGAGATTTTTGGCCGCACCAAACCCGCCCGGAACAATTAACGCATCAAGCTCTGCGGCATCTGCCTGAATAAGAGGATGAATGTCACCGCGCGCGATACGCGCGGCTTCAATCAGCACGTTGCGGGTTTCCGCCATTGGCTCACCGGTCAGATGGTTAATCACATCAGCCTGATTTTTGTCTGGCGCAAAGCAAATCACCTCTGCTCCCTGTTTTGCCAAAGCCAGCAGCGTAATGACGGCTTCATGTATCTCAGAACCATCGTAAACACCGCATCCGCTTAGCACGACACCAATCTTTTTCATCATGACGATCCTTTTCTGCAACTTGCTGAAGCACATTAATAATTTTGATTAAAACGCTATGCTTCACACATTTCACTGATTCATGTAACAAACCATTTAAGATTTGCTATCTTATCTGCGTGCGGCCTAAATTTTTCAGGCGGCGCCGATTCGAAAATAACTTTAAAAAACAGGCGCAGCCACGATTTCCCTGGTGTTGGCGCAGTATTCGCGCACCCCGGTTAAGCCGGGGTCATTTTTTTCTGGCTTCGACCCAGGCCTTAAGCACCGCAACATCGTTTTGCCACTCTTGTTTCATCTCTTCCACCCAATCACCCACGTTATCTTCCCATGCAGGTAAATCAGGCGACTGAATCTGTTGACCCAGCTGCTGCAGGTGGCGTAAGCCGACCGAGCCGGCTGCGCCTTTGATTTTATGTCCTTCTTCGACGATGCCCTTCTGGTCGCGGGCGGTCAGGTTTGATTCCAGCACGCTCAGATAGCCAGGCATCATTTTTTCAAACACCGCCAGACCGTCGGTAATCAGTTTTGGACCAACCAGATCGATGTACTGCTCAAGCATTCCCGTATCGAGTATCGTTTGGGCTTTTGCGCTATCAACAGACGTCATGGTGCTCTCCTCTTCATCATGGGTATCCCAGAACTTCTTAATCATGGCGGTCAGAGCAGGCACCGCCAGCGGCTTGCTGAGTACATCGTCCATACCGGCATCGAGATACTCTTTTTTATCTTTCAGAACGTTCGCCGTCAGCGCAACCAGCGGCGGCAGTTCATCGGCCGCGTACTGACGCGTCAGTTCACGGGAGATATCCAGCCCGGTCATATCCGGTAATTGAATATCCAGCAGAACGAGGTCGTATTCGTCCGGTTTAAACATCTCCAGAGCGGCTTTACCCGTCATCGCGACATCGACGCTGTTGCCCAGTTTTTCCAGCACAGAGCGCGCCACAATCACGTTCAGCTCAATATCTTCCACCAGCAGGACGTGCAGCGCAGGCAGCGGCATGTCGTCGTTATCAAAGGTGTCTTCAACCTCTTCCGCCACCGCCGGCGCATGGACCGTCAGCGTGAAGGTTGAACCTTTGCCCGGCTGGCTGACAACGGTGATATCGCCACCCATGCTCTTCGCCAGCCGCTTAGACACTGCCAGGCCAATGCCGGTACCGGTGGCGGGTTTCCCGCCGTTGCTGTCCTTCACCTGGTAGTACATCGCGAAAATCTTGTCCTGCTCCTCCTGCGGAATACCCATCCCGGAGTCTTCCACCTCGAAGTGCAGCATATCGCCTTCGTCAAAGCGGATACGCACCGTCACCTGTCCCTTCTGGGTAAATTTCACCGCGTTGCTGATCAGGTTCCACAGGATCTGGCGCAGCCGCGTACCGTCAGTCACCACTTTATGCGGCAGCGGCAGAGTGGGATCCATCACAAAGCTTAGACCCTTCTGCTGCGCCTGCAGGCCGGACAGGTTTTCCAGATCGGCAAGGAAGCTGGTGAAATCGACCGGCTGGTTATCAAGCTGAACTTTACGACGCTCCATCTTATCCATATCAATAATATCGTTGAAGATATTACCCAGCGTGACCGCCGAGACATGGATCGTTTTGAGGTATTTTTCCTGCTCCGCGGTCAGGTCGGTGTCCAGCAGAATACGGCTCAGCCCGACAATGCCATTAAGCGGCGTACGCAGTTCGTGGCTGATGGTCGAGATGAAGGTGGTCTTGTCGCGGCTGGCGCGCTCCAGGGCATCCTGATAGCGCTTACGCTCGGTGATATCGCGCCCAAAGCCCATCAGGCCGTGGCGTTTCCCGACGCGGTCATAGTAGGGCACCTTACGGATCTCGAAGCAGGCTTTGCGTCCGTCCGGGTAATCCAGCCACTGTTCATAGGTCAGAGAGACGTTATGGCGGAATACCTTTTCATCCGTCTCCATGACCTTGGCGGCCGCCTCTTCGGAGTAAACGTCCTGCGGTTTCAGGTGAATCAGCTGCTTTTCGCTTTTCCCGGTGAGCAGCTCCATCGCCCGGTTACAGCCGGAAAACTCTTTATCTTCATTGCGGTAGAACACCAGATCCGGTGAAGCATCAAGGAACGAACGCAGGAAAGAGGATTGCTGCTCAAGCTGGATCTGCGTGACCTCGCGCTCTTTCATTTCGATTTTCAGCTGCTCCAGCGTGGCCTGACGTTCGGCCTCCGCCTTCTCGCGATCTGAAATCTCCTGATTGAGCTGCGCAATGTTGTCTTTGAGCTGGACGTTGAGCTTAAGGTCGCGCTCGCGCATCTCCTCCAGCTTATCAACCAGTTTTGACAGACGCTGACGGGACTCCTCCAGCTGTTCAACCACCACGGAAAGGAAATAGACCGCCCAGGGGGTTATGAGTAAGCCAAAGAAGATGGATCGGATGACGTCGATACTCTCGACCTGACCGTGCAGCACCATGGTGACGGCCATTTGCACGACAATGGCCAGAACGACCAGCGCCAGCGCAAGCAGCATGGAGAAACGCACCAGCCCAAGCTTCATCATCAGGTCGACGTAATACTGGGCAAGCATTCGAATTTGCTTCATAGAGGATCCCTTCACGACTTTATCGCTCAATAATACTCAAATTCGCGGCGGGACGTTGAAGGTTCTGAGAAAAAGTGCGGGGTGAAACAGGAGATTAGCCTCGCTCCCGGCGAACCGGAAGCGAGGAGAGGTCAATCAGGAGCGCTTCAGCAGCAGCCAGAGGCTGATCAGGAGGAAGCTGGCGCTTGGCAACAGCGCACCAATAATCGGCGGAATGCCATACACCAGCGTCAGAGGACCGAAGATCTGATCGAGCACGTAGAAGACAAAGCCGAAGCTGATACCGGTCACGACGCGTACCCCCATCGGCACACTGCGCAGCGGGCCGAAGATAAACGACAGCGCCATCAGCATCATCACCGCCACGGACATCGGCTGGAAGATTTTGCTCCACATGTTGAGCTGATAACGCCCGGCATCCTGCCCGCTCGACTTTAGGTATTTCACATAGTTGTGTAAACCACTGATTGAGAGCGCGTCAGGATCCAGCGCCACGACCCCGAGCTTATCGGGCGTGAGGTTGGTCTTCCACGTACCGGTCACCGTCTGAGAACCGGTGATTTGCTTCGGATCTGTGAGGTCAGACTCATCAACCTGTGACAAACGCCACTGCTTATGTTCAGGGTCAAACTTCGCCGAAGAGGCGTGTTTGACTGACTGTAAGCGGCGCTGATCGTTGAAGGAGTAGATACTGACGCCGCCTAGCTCATCGTTACCTTTTACACGTTCGATGTAGACGAAGCTTTTGCCATCTTTCGCCCATAACCCTTGCTGAGTGGAAAGCAGAGAACCGCCATACATCGCCTGAGCACGGTAGTTACGCGCCGTCTGTTCGCCCTGCGGCGCGACCCACTCGCCAATCGCCATGGTCAACAACACCAGCGGGATTGCGGTTTTCATGACCGACAGCGCGACCTGCATTCGGGTAAAGCCCGATGCCTGCATAACGACCAGCTCGCTGCGCTGCGCCAGCATACCCAGCCCCAGCAGCGCACCCAGCAGGGCCGCCATCGGGAAGAAGATCTGCACGTCTTTCGGCACGCTGAGCAGGGTATACATTCCCGCGCCCAGCGCGTCGTAGCTCCCCTGCCCCGCTTTTTTCAGCTGATCGACAAATTTGATAATGCCGGAGAGCGACACCAGCATGAACAACGTCATCATGATGGTGGTAAAAATGGTTTTACCGATATAGCGATCGAGAACGCCAAACGCCTGCATTAGATGGCTCCTTTACGCGAGAATCGGGCACGTATGCGGCGCACAGGCACCGTATCCCACAGGTTTAATCCCAGCGCCAGCAGGATGTACAGGCTGTTGACGAACCATGTCCAGACCATAGGATCCAGCTTGCCCTTCGCGCCGTTGGAGCGAATCGAGGTTTGCAGCAGGAAGTAGATCAGATAAAGCAGCATCGCCGGCAGCATAGAGAGCACGCGTCCCTGGCGAGGATTTACTACGCTCAGCGGAACAACAATCAGCGCCATCATAAACACGGTGAAGACGAGAGTAATACGCCAGTGGAACTCAGCGCGCGCTCTGTCGGTATCGGTATTCCATAGGGTACGCATGTCCATTTGCTCGGTATCCGTTGGATCGAGCGCCACAGCCTGATGGCCGATAATGGCCTGGTAGTTCTGGAAATCCGTAATGCGGAAGTCACGCAGCATCGCGGTGCCTTCGAAACGGGTGCCCTTATTCAGCGTCACGATCTGCGAACCGTCTTTGCGCTGCGCAAGTTGACCAGAGTCAGCAATGACCACTGACGGACGCGCGTTACCTTTAGTCCGCAGCTGCGCCAGGAATACATCGTTAAATTTACTGCCGTCAACGCTCTCAATAAACAGCACGGAGTTTCCGTCGGTCGCCTGCTGGAACTGTCCCTGGGCTAACGCCGCCATGCCGGGGTTTGCTTTCGCTTCGGCCAGCACTTCGTCCTGATGACGGGAAGACATGGGGCCTGCCCACATCACATTCACCGCCGCAACAATACCCGTGAACAGCGCCAGTATCATGGCGGCTTTCACCAGTACGGCTTTGCTCAGGCCACAGGCATGCATCACCGTGATTTCACTCTCGGTGTAGAGCTTCCCAAGCGTCATGAGCAGGCCAAGGAAAAGACTTAGCGGCAGGATAAGCTGCGCCATTTCCGGGATCCCTAAACCAAGCAGGGAAAGCACCAGATTCGTTGGAATTTCGCCGTCAACGGCCGCACCGAGGATCTTAACCAGCTTCTGACAGAAAAAAATCAGCAGCAGGATGAAGAGGATCGCCAGTTGGCTTTTGAGCGTCTCCCGCACCAGATATCTTATGATTATCACTTTAAATACGCCCGTAAAAACCCGTCTCTTTGCTGGAAAATCGCTTGTTTCATGGCTTAAACGTCATTTATTCTCTTGAGTCGTCGAAATCATCGCTAAGATTAAAACATCCGGCGGATTCACGCTTCAGGACTTTTTCTGACGTGTCGAAACCGTAGTAACGTAAGATTAACACGAAGTCACCACAACAGCGGACATGAGTTACGAAAGGTTTCAATTCTATCCGTAGCAGCCGCCGTTGTCTTTAAGATTCAGGAGCGTAGTGCATGGAGTTCAGTGTAAAAAGCGGTAGCCCGGAGAAACAGCGGAGTGCCTGCATCGTTGTGGGCGTCTTTGAACCACGCCGACTCTCCCCGATCGCCGAGCAACTCGATAAAATCAGTGACGGCTATATTAGCGCCCTGCTGCGCCGTGGCGAACTGGAAGGCAAACCTGGGCAGACGCTGTTACTGCACCATGTTCCGAACGTACTGTCAGAACGTATTCTGCTGATTGGCTGCGGCAAAGAACGCGAACTGGATGAACGTCAGTATAAGCAGGTGATTCAGAAAACGATTAATACGCTGAATGACACCGGTTCAATGGAAGCCGTCTGCTTCCTGACAGAGCTGCACGTTAAGGGGCGTAACACCTACTGGAAAGTGCGCCAGGCGGTCGAAACGGCAAAAGAAAGCCTGTACAGCTTCGATCAGCTGAAGACCAATAAAAGCGAGCCGCGTCGTCCGCTACGTAAAATGGTCTTTAACGTGCCAACGCGCCGTGAACTGACCAGCGGCGAGCGCGCCATCCAGCACGGTCTGGCGATTGCTGCCGGCATTAAAGCCGCCAAAGATCTCGGCAACATGCCGCCTAACATCTGTAATGCCGCGTACCTGGCTTCACAGGCGCGTCAGCTGGCCGACGCCTACAGCAAGAATGTCATTACCCGCGTCATCGGCGAACAGCAGATGAAAGAGCTGGGGATGCACTCTTATCTGGCGGTCGGTAACGGCTCTCAGAACGAATCCCTGATGTCCGTCATTGAGTACAAAGGCAATCCGTCCGAAGACGCGCGCCCTATCGTGCTCGTCGGTAAAGGCCTGACCTTCGACTCCGGCGGTATCTCCATCAAGCCTGCCGAAGGTATGGATGAGATGAAGTACGACATGTGCGGCGCGGCGGCGGTTTATGGCGTGATGCGCATGGTGGCGGAGCTTCAGCTGCCGATTAACGTGATTGGCGTGCTGGCAGGCTGCGAAAACATGCCTGGCGGTCGCGCCTATCGTCCGGGTGACGTCCTGACCACCATGTCCGGGCAGACGGTTGAAGTGCTGAACACCGACGCCGAAGGCCGTCTGGTACTCTGTGACGTACTGACCTACGTGGAACGCTTCGAGCCGGAAGCGGTGATTGACGTCGCCACGCTCACCGGCGCCTGCGTGATTGCGCTGGGCCACCACATCACCGGCCTGATGTCGAACCACAATCCGCTGGCACACGAGCTTATCGGCGCCTCGGAGCAGGCCGGCGACCGCGCATGGCGTCTGCCGCTGGGTGACGAGTATCAGGATCAGCTGGAGTCTAACTTTGCGGATATGGCGAACATCGGCGGACGTCCTGGCGGTGCGATCACCGCGGGCTGCTTCCTGGCGCGCTTCACCCGCAAGTACAACTGGGCGCACCTGGATATCGCGGGCACCGCATGGCGCTCCGGTAAGGCCAAAGGCGCAACCGGTCGTCCGGTCGCGCTGCTGTCGCAGTTCCTGCTGAACCGTGCGGGTTTTAACGGCGACGAATGATATAAAATGCCGGGTGGCGCTTCGCCTTACCCGGCCTACAACGTCATTCAACCGTAGGCCGGGTAAGCGTAGCGCCACCCGGCTTTGCATTTGAATCCAAACTAAGAAGCCCCATATATGAAGAATGCAACGTTCTACCTTCTGGACAACGACACCCATCAGGATGGCCTCAGCGCCGTAGAACAGCTGGTGTGTGAAATTGCCGCAGAACGTTGGCGCGCAGGTAAACGCGTTCTGATTGCCTGTGAAGATGAACAGCAGGCGATTCGTCTTGACGAAGCGCTGTGGGCGCGCCCGCCGGAGAGTTTTGTGCCGCATAACCTGTCAGGCGAAGGTCCACGCGGCGGCGCACCGGTTGAAATTGCCTGGCCGCAAAAGCGCAACAGCAGCGCGCGCGATATTCTGATTAGCCTGCGGATAGATTTTGCAGATTTTGCCACCGCTTTCACAGAAGTGGTAGACTTTGTCCCTTACGAAGAATCTTTGAAACAACTGGCGCGCGAACGCTATAAAGCGTACCGCCTGGCTGGTTTTAACCTGAATACGGCAACCTGGAAATAATGGAAAAGACATATAACCCACGCGATATCGAACAGCCGCTTTACGAGCACTGGGAACAGCAGGGCTATTTCAAGCCTAACGGCGACGAAAGCAAAGAGTCCTTCTGCATCATGATCCCGCCGCCGAACGTCACCGGCAGTTTGCATATGGGTCATGCTTTCCAGCAGACCATCATGGACACCATGATCCGCTACCAGCGCATGCAGGGTAAAAACACCCTGTGGCAGGCGGGGACTGACCACGCGGGTATCGCGACCCAGATGGTGGTTGAGCGTAAAATTGCCGCTGAAGAAGGAAAAACCCGCCACGACTACGGTCGCGACGCGTTCATCGACAAAATCTGGCAGTGGAAAGCGGAATCAGGCGGCACCATTACCCGTCAGATGCGCCGTCTCGGCAACTCCGTTGACTGGGAGCGCGAGCGCTTCACCATGGATGAAGGCCTGTCCAACGCCGTTAAAGAAGTCTTCGTCCGCCTCTACAAAGAAGACCTGATTTACCGCGGCAAGCGCCTGGTAAACTGGGACCCGAAACTGCGTACCGCAATCTCCGACCTGGAAGTGGAAAACCGCGAGTCTAAAGGCTCCATGTGGCACATCCGCTATCCGCTGGCCGACGGCGCAAAAACCGCCGACGGTAAAGATTACCTGGTGGTCGCGACCACCCGTCCGGAAACCCTGCTGGGCGATACCGGCGTGGCCGTTAACCCGGAAGATCCGCGTTATAAAGATCTGATCGGTAAATTCGTGGTACTGCCGCTGGTGAACCGTCGTATTCCGATTGTGGGCGACGAACACGCCGACATGGAAAAAGGCACCGGCTGCGTAAAAATCACCCCGGCTCACGACTTCAACGACTACGAAGTCGGTCGTCGTCACGCCCTGCCGATGATCAACATTCTGACCTTCGACGGCGATATCCGCGAAAGTGCAGAAGTGTATGACACCAAAGGCAACGAATCCGACGTTTACTCAAGCGACATCCCGGCTGAATTCCAGAAGCTGGAACGTTTTGCTGCGCGTAAAGCCATCGTGGCTGCCGTTGACGCACTCGGCCTGCTGGAAGAGATTAAACCTCACGATCTGACCGTGCCGTACGGCGACCGTGGCGGCGTGGTTATCGAGCCAATGCTGACCGACCAGTGGTATGTGCGTGCCGACGTGCTGGCGAAACCGGCTGTTGAAGCGGTTGAGAACGGCAGCATCCAGTTCGTGCCGAAGCAGTACGAAAACATGTACTTCTCCTGGATGCGCGATATTCAGGACTGGTGTATCTCCCGTCAGCTGTGGTGGGGTCACCGCATCCCGGCATGGTATGACAACGAAGGCAATGTCTACGTTGGTCGCACCGAAGACGAAGTCCGTCAGGAAAACAACCTGAGCGCGGATGTAGCCCTGCGTCAGGATGAAGACGTGCTGGATACCTGGTTCTCCTCCGCGCTGTGGACCTTCTCCACCCTCGGCTGGCCAGAAAACACCGACGCGCTGCGTCAGTTCCACCCAACCAGCGTAATGGTGTCTGGCTTCGACATCATCTTCTTCTGGATTGCCCGCATGATCATGATGACCATGCACTTCATCAAAGACGAAGACGGCAAGCCGCAGGTTCCGTTCCATACCGTCTACATGACCGGTCTGATCCGCGACGACGAAGGCCAGAAGATGTCCAAGTCCAAGGGCAACGTGATTGACCCGCTGGATATGGTTGACGGTATTTCTCTGGAAGACCTGCTGGAAAAACGCACCGGCAACATGATGCAGCCGCAGCTGGCTGAGAAAATCCGCAAGCGCACCGAGAAGCAGTTCCCGAACGGGATTGAGTCTCACGGTACCGACGCCCTGCGCTTCACCCTGGCGGCGCTGGCCTCTACCGGCCGCGACATCAACTGGGACATGAAGCGTCTTGAAGGTTACCGTAACTTCTGTAACAAGCTGTGGAACGCCAGCCGCTTCGTGCTGATGAACACAGAAGATCAGGACTGCGGCTTCAACGGCGGCGAGATGACGCTGTCACTGGCGGACCGCTGGATCCTGGCGGAATTCAACCAGACGGTGAAGGCCTTCCGCGACGCGCTGGACAGCTACCGCTTCGATATCGCAGCGGGCATCCTGTACGAGTTCACCTGGAACCAGTTCTGTGACTGGTACCTGGAGCTGGCGAAGCCGGTGATGAACGGTGGTTCTGAAGCAGAGCTGCGCGGCACGCGCAATACGCTGATTACCGTTCTGGAAGGCCTGCTGCGCCTGGCGCATCCGGTCATTCCATTCATCACCGAAACCATCTGGCAGCGCGTGAAGGTGATTGCGGGCATTAACGCAGACACCATCATGCTGCAGCCGTTCCCGGAATTCGATGCTGCTAAGGTTGATGAAGCCGCATCAGCGGATACCGAGTGGCTGAAACAGGCGATCGTTGCGGTACGTAACATCCGTGCTGAAATGAATATCGCCCCGGGCAAACCACTGGAGCTGCTGCTGCGCGGCTGCAGCGAAGCGGCTGTTCGTCGCGTCACCGAGAACAACACCTTCCTGAAAACCATGGCGCGTCTGGAAAGCATCACCGTGCTGCCTGCTGATGACAAAGGTCCGGTTTCCGTGACCAAAATCATCGACGGCGCCGAGCTGCTGATCCCGATGGCGGGTCTCATCGACAAAGACGCTGAGCTGGCTCGTCTGGCGAAAGAAGTGGCGAAAGTCGACGTGGAAATCGGCAAAATCGAAAGCAAACTGGCGAACGAAGGCTTTGTCGCCCGTGCGCCGGAAGCGGTCATCGCGAAAGAGCGTGAGCGTCTGGTTGCCTTCGCCGATGCGAAGACCAAGCTGATTGAGCAGCAGGCGGTTATTGCAGCCCTGTAATGCTATTACCCCTTACGCTTCATGGCGTAAGGGGTACCCTTCCTGAAAACTCCTCGCTTGCACTCCTTTTTCTGCGGTGCTATTAACAGCAGTTGTGTGTCAATTTTTGTAATGAGTAATGCTATGAGCGTGATTACCCCCGTCGCGACGACGATGCGTCGGATCGCTGTGCAGGACAACCCGGCTATCGCCGCCGTTATCCGTACGGTTTCTGCCGAATATGGCCTGACGGCTGACAAAGGCTATACGGTTGCCGACCCAAATCTCGACGAGCTTTTCCAGCTTTACAGCCAGCCGGGCCATGCCTACTGGATAATTGAACAGAACGGCCAGGTTGTGGGCGGCGGCGGCGTAGCGCCACTCAGCTGCAGCGAGCCGGATATCTGTGAGCTGCAGAAAATGTATTTCCTGCCAGCGGCGCGCGGGCAAGGTCTGGCGAAAAAGCTGGCGCTGGTGGCTCTGGAGCACGCGCGCACCCAAGGTTTTAAACGCTGTTACCTCGAAACTACCGCTTTCCTCAAAGAGGCCATCGGCCTGTATGAACATCTGGGCTTTGAGCATATTGATGCACCGCTGGGCTGTACCGGCCACGTTGATTGCGAAGTCAGGATGCTGAAAAATCTGTAACTATCTTTGCTGCCCCCTTCTGTTAAGCGGCGCAGAACTGAATGCTCTACACTCTCAGTTCACACCACAACGGGGGAAACACGATGTCGAAGATAAAAAGCTACGCCGCACCGCAGGCGGGTGCAGAACTTGAACTGTACGAGTACGATGCGGGCGAACTAAAAGCAGAAGACGTCGAAGTACAGGTTGATTACTGCGGGATCTGCCACTCGGATCTCTCGATGATCGACAACGAATGGGGCTTTTCAAGCTATCCACTGATCGCAGGGCACGAGGTCATTGGCCGCGTTGTTGCGCTCGGTAGCGCCGCGCAGGACAAGGGGCTAAAAGTGGGCCAGCGCGTGGGCATTGGCTGGACGGCACGCAGCTGTGGCCACTGCGACGCGTGTATTAGCGGCAACCAGATCAACTGCCTCGAAGGCGCCGTTCCCACTATTCTGAACAAAGGCGGTTTTGCCGATAAGCTGCGCGCCGACTGGCAATGGGTCATTCCTCTGCCGGACAGCATTGATATTGAGTCCGCCGGTCCGCTGCTGTGCGGCGGTATTACCGTCTTCAAACCGCTGCTGATGCACCATATTACTGCCACCAGCCGCGTGGGCGTCATCGGTATTGGCGGCCTGGGGCATATTGCCATCAAACTGCTGCACGCAATGGGCTGTGAAGTGACGGCGTTCAGCTCGAACCCAGCGAAAGAGAAAGAAGTTCTGGCGATGGGCGCGGATAAAGTCGTGAACAGCCGCGATCCGGAAGCCCTGAACGCGCTGGCGGGTCAGTTTGACCTGATCATTAACACCGTCAACGTCGATCTCAACTGGCAGCCGTACTTTGAAGCGCTGGCTTACGGCGGTAACTTCCACACCGTGGGTGCCGTGATGAAGCCGCTGCCGGTCCCGGCGTTTACCCTGATCGGCGGGGATCGCAGCGTATCCGGTTCTGCGACCGGCACGCCGTTCGAGTTGCGCAAACTGATGAAGTTTGCTGGACGCACGAAAGTGGCACCGACCACCGAGCTGTACCCGATGTCGAAAATCAACGAAGCCATCCAGCACGTGCGCGACGGCAAAGCCCGCTATCGCGTGGTGTTGAAAGCGGATTTTTGATGTGAGATTGCCGGGGAATGTGCGGCCTGGTGCCCTCACCCCAACCCTCTCCCACGGGGAGAGGGCGCAAACACTAAAAACGGTAACGGTTGTTACCGTTTTGCATCTACCATGGCCTTAAACACCTCTGCCACCGCGACCGCTCCCGGATCCATCACCCCGTCCAGATTCTCTTTGTTTACATACGATGAGCGCCCCGCACCGGCTTTCTCCATTTTCGCCGTTGCCTCTGCCCCCTGCTGTGCCGCCTGCACTGCCGCCTGAAGATCGCCTTTCTGCAAGGCTTCCAGCGCCGGTTGCAGAGCATCGATCAGCGTGCGATCGCCGAGATCCGCCCCGCCGTACTGCTTCATCTGCGCCAGCCCGCTCAGCAAAGCTTCCGGTAGCGGCTGTCCATCGTGAAGCTTTTGCCCGGCCGCGGTAAAGAAGATCGACATCAACACTCCGCTCGATCCCCCCATCACCGTGGCCAGCCGTTCGCCCACCAGCAACAGCAGCTTAGACATATCGTTAAGCGGGAGCGTGTTTTCTTCCAGGCGCTGCGCAATATCTCGCGCGCCTTGCGCAAAGGTGGAACCGGTATCGCCATCCCCCACTTTCGCATCCAGCGCGTTCAGGCGGTTTT
The DNA here is from genome assembly GCF_001022965.1 of Enterobacter genomosp. O. GTDB lineage: Bacteria > Pseudomonadota > Gammaproteobacteria > Enterobacterales > Enterobacteriaceae > Enterobacter > Enterobacter cloacae_L. The sequence goes on along the minus strand of NZ_LECZ01000026.1, from coordinate 405,864 downwards.
CCAGCTGGATCAGCGTATTCGTCACTGAGGAGACACATTCTCTCACCCGCGTGTTGTCCGATGGGGTGAATTCCACACGATCGTGAATGGCGCTATGTGCCACGGTACGCATCGGTGCAAACGCCACCGGCTTCTGCCAGCCCAGCGTCTCGACGTCTTCATGAAGCGCCTTTTCGAAAAAATCGTTGAGCTTCAGCAGCGTCAAAGAAAAACCTTTCATGTCCAGCGCGCTGACCAGCGGCGCAGGGCCAATCAGGTACGCGATCTCCTCTTTCAGCGCCGAGTGCGCCAGCTCTTTCGTCAGCAGCGCCATCTCCAGCGCCGATACGCCGCCAAGATTGTTAATCAATACCGCAAAGCGCCCCTTACCCGCCTGCGCCCTCAACGGTGCCACCAGCGTGTCGATAATCGCTTTGCTGTTTTGCGTATCCACCACGGAAGCTCCGGGTTCGCCGTGAATGCCCAGACCCAGCTCGACGTGGCCTTGCTTAATGCGCCCCTCTTCATCGTCGCTGCCCGGCAGGTTACAGGTTTGCATCGCCACGCCCAGGCTCCAGAGGTTGTCGCAGGCCTGTTGTGCAATCTCCCGCACTTCGCTCAGCGATTTCCCGTGCTCCGCCGCATAGCCCGCAATCTTGTGCACCAGTGCCGTACCGGCAATACCGCGCGGCTGTTTGTTGTCCGGCAGCGCAATGTCGTCCGCCACAATCACCATCTCAACCTTCAGGCCATAGCGTTTGGCCTTTTCAGCGGCCAGGCCGAAGTTCAGGCGGTCACCGGTATAGTTTTTGACGATCAGCAGACAGCCGCGATCGCCCGTGACCGCAACGATGGCATTGAGCACCGCATCCACGCTCGGCGAGGCAAACAGATCGCCACACACTGCCGCCGTCAGCATACCTTTACCGACAAACCCGGCGTGCGCGGGTTCGTGACCTGAGCCGCCGCCGGAGATCACCGCCACGCGACTTTTGTCCCAGTCGCCGCGCGCGACAATCCTGATAGCCGGATCGATATCGAGTTTGACAAGGTTTGCGTGCGGCGCAGAGAGCAGTATGCCTTCTATGGCATCGTTGACCAGCTGTTTGCGGTCGTTAAAGAAGAATCTGGACATAGTTTCCCACTATTTTGTGAACCGTATGCAAAAGCATAGTCCGCACTGGATAATGCGCCGCAAAGTCAGCAATTTACTCAGCCAAATTGCCGTCAGGTTGCCTATACTGCACCCAGGACTAAGAGAGGAAGCGCATCATGAGTACACCATTGTTCATTGCCCGGACGCTGGAAAAAGAGCTGTATTTACTGCCCGCGATGGCAAACCGCCACGGTCTGATCACCGGTGCGACCGGGACGGGCAAAACCGTCACCCTGCAAAAGCTGGCGGAGTCGCTTTCAGAGATTGGCGTACCGGTCTTTATGGCTGACGTGAAAGGCGATTTAACCGGTGTGGCTCAGGAGGGTACCGCCTCTGAAAAACTGCTCGAACGGCTGAAGAATATTGGCATCACGGACTGGACCCCGCACGGTAATCCGGTGGTCGTCTGGGACATCTTCGGCGAGAAAGGCCACCCGGTACGCGCTACCGTCTCCGATCTCGGCCCGCTGCTGCTGGCTCGCCTGCTTAACCTCAATGACGTACAGTCCGGAGTGCTGAACATTATCTTCCGCATTGCCGATGACCAGGGTCTGCTGCTGCTCGATTTCAAAGATCTGCGGGCCATTACCCAGTACATCGGCGATAACGCGAAATCCTTCCAGAACCAGTACGGCAATATCAGCAGCGCGTCGGTGGGTGCCATTCAGCGCGGGCTACTGACGCTTGAGCAACAGGGCGCCGAGCACTTCTTCGGTGAACCCATGCTGGATATCAAAGACTGGATGCGCACCGACAGCAGCGGCAAAGGCATTATTAATATCCTGAGTTCAGAGAAGCTCTACCAGATGCCGAAGCTCTACGCCGCCAGCCTGCTGTGGATGCTCTCTGAGCTTTACGAGCAGTTACCCGAAGCTGGCGATCTGGATAAACCGAAGCTGGTCTTCTTCTTCGACGAAGCGCACCTGCTGTTCAACGACGCACCGCAGGTATTGCTGGACAAGATTGAACAGGTGATTCGCCTGATCCGCTCCAAAGGCGTCGGCGTCTGGTTTGTGTCGCAAAACCCGTCGGACGTCCCGGACAACGTACTGGGTCAGCTCGGCAACCGCGTGCAGCACGCCCTGCGCGCCTTTACGCCGAAAGATCAAAAAGCGGTGAAAGCCGCGGCGCAAACCATGCGTGCCAACCCGGCCTTTGATACCGAAGCGGCGATTCAGGCGTTAGGCACTGGTGAAGCGCTGATCTCGTTCCTTGATGCGAAGGGCAGCCCGTCCGTGGTGGAACGCGCAATGGTGATCGCCCCCTGCTCGCGCATGGGGCCGGTGACGGACGATGAGCGCAACGGACTGATTAACCACTCCCCGGTGTACGGAAAGTACGAAGACGAGGTGGATCGCGAATCTGCGTTCGAAATGCTGCAAAAAGGGGTGCAGGCGACCACCGAATCGCAGGATGCGCCAGCTGCCAAAGGGCAGTCTGTCGCGGTGGATGACGGTATTCTCGGTGGACTCAAAGACATTCTGTTCGGCAGCACCGGGCCGCGCGGCGGCAAGCGTGATGGCGTGGTGCAGACCATGGCGAAAAGCGCCGCGCGGCAGGTCACGAATCAGATAGTGCGCGGCATGCTGGGGAGTTTGCTAGGCGGCCGTCGTCGGTAGACGGGGAACCCACGGGCGGCCAAGCGCCGAACCCTGTACGCCGTTCTCATGCAGATAGCGGTCGATTTCCACCATCCCCGTCCAGCGGTTCTCACACCACAGCGGTGCCAGAAGCGTTGGGCGGCGGGCGCTGGCGGAAATGCGGTGGTAAACAATCTCCGGCGGCGTGTGGCGAATCATCTCCCCTGCCGTCACCGTATACTCGTCGAGTTCGATTCCGTTCAACCGTCCGGCTTCCCAGGCTTTCGCCATAATGCTGCCCTTAACGATATGCAGCGGGTGCAGCTTGATGCCGTCCACGCCGGTTTCAACCACCTTTTCCAGCGTTTCAAGACCATGCTGTTGACCTTCACCGGGTAACCCAACAATCAGATGCGAACAGACCTTCAGCCCGCGCTCGCGCGCAAGGCGCGTGGTGCGCTGGTAGCAGGCAAAATCATGGCCACGGTTGATCCGGTGCAGCGTTTTGTCATGCGCGGTCTGTAGACCTAGCTCCAGCCAGATCTCATAGCCTTGCTCTTTATACTCGCTGAGCAGGTCCAGCACCGCGTCCGGTACGCAGTCCGGGCGCGTACCCACGCAGAGCCCGACAATATTGGCCTGGCTGACGGCCTGCTGATACATGTCGCGCAGCACCTGCACCTCCGCCCACGTGCTGGTGTAGGCCTGAAAATAGGCCAGATATTGCTTCGCACGGTTTACCAGACTCGCCTGATGTGAAAGCTGCTCGACAATGGAGCGGTGCTGCTGGGTCTCATCAGCAAACGAGGCAACGTTACAGAAGGTGCAGCCGCCGCGCCCAATCGTGCCATCCCGGTTTGGGCAGCTAAACCCACCATTCAGCGTCAGCTTGTGAACCTTTTGACCGTAACGCTGCAAAAGATCCCCACCAAACATATTGACTAATTTCTGTAACTGCATAATCTGATAGACCGTCCCGGAGAAAGGGGACAAGCCTGCCATTTTTAGCCTCTGTCGGCGATGACCTGGATCAATCGCCCTGGACGGCCTTTATCTCTATGAATAAATACTCAAGATTACTGCAATTTCATTCACCCCAGTCGTAATTACTTTTCCTTATGTTCTGATTGTTTTTTTCATTTATAGCGCCACCACGGTAAAACAGTGGCTTTATGCGGGTTTGCAGCCAATACCAGATTATTATTCTGGCATGAAACCGCTATTCAGCACGCTACATTGATAATACCGCTTTCATATAGTGAGTCAGATCACACTCCGCTACGTCCCGCCTGGGCATACAATCAATGTAAAAATAGTTAAATACTCTTTAAATACAAAGAGATAACACCTCTTTAGCACATTTTTGTATAAATAAGATTGCCATTTGACCTGTGTACCAATTCCCGATAAGTTGGAAATCCGCTGGAAGCTTTCTGGATGAGCGGCCTGCTCATCATATTTATGCAGTAATTGAGATTCCCTCTGAAGCAAGTCCTCAAACTTGTTTACCTGCGCGAAAGGATGAAAAAGAGGGCGAATGCGAGGTCCGCGTATGAAACGCAAACCCCGTCGCCATGCTCTTTCTGCGCCTGTGCGCCACGGTTAAGTTCAGAGAGAAGCCCGACGAGCCTGGGGAGGTTCACTGATATGTTGTACGATAAATCCCTTGAGAAGGATAACTGTGGTTTCGGCCTGATCGCCCACATAGAAGGCGAACCTAGCCACAAGGTAGTGCGTACTGCTATTCACGCACTGGCCCGAATGCAGCACCGTGGCGCCATCCTTGCCGATGGTAAAACCGGCGACGGTTGCGGCCTGCTGCTGCAAAAACCCGATCGTTTCTTCCGCATCGTGGCGGAAGAGCGCGGCTGGCGTTTAGCCAAAAACTACGCTGTCGGTATGCTGTTCCTGAATCAGGATCCTGAAAAGGCTGCAGCCTCACGCCGCATCGTCGAAGAAGAACTTCAGCGTGAAACCCTGTCTATTGTCGGCTGGCGTAATGTCCCAACCAACGAAGGGGTGCTCGGTGAAATCGCCCTCTCCTCGCTGCCTCGCATTGAACAGATTTTCGTCAATGCGCCTGCGGGCTGGCGTCCACGTGATATGGAACGCCGTCTGTTTATCGCCCGTCGCCGCATTGAAAAACGTCTCCAGGACGATAAAGAGTTCTACGTTTGTAGCCTTTCAAACCTGGTCAACATCTATAAAGGTCTGTGTATGCCGGCTGACCTGCCGCGCTTCTACCTGGACCTGGCGGACCTGCGTCTGGAATCGGCCATTTGCCTGTTCCACCAGCGCTTCTCCACCAACACCGTACCTCGCTGGCCGCTGGCTCAGCCGTTCCGCTATCTGGCGCACAACGGCGAGATCAACACTATTACCGGTAACCGCCAGTGGGCCCGCGCCCGTACCTATAAGTTCCAGACACCACTGATCCCTGACCTGCACGATGCCGCGCCGTTCGTGAACGAAACCGGCTCGGACTCCAGCTCTATGGATAACATGCTGGAACTGCTGCTGGCGGGCGGGATGGACATCGTTCGCGCCATGCGTCTGCTCGTGCCACCGGCCTGGCAGAACAACCCGGATATGGATCCGGAACTGCGCGCGTTCTTCGACTTTAACTCCATGCACATGGAGCCGTGGGACGGCCCGGCGGGCATCGTGATGTCCGACGGTCGTTTTGCCGCCTGTAACCTGGACCGTAACGGTCTGCGTCCGGCGCGCTACGTCATCACCAAAGATAAGCTCATCACCTGCGCCTCTGAAGTCGGCATCTGGGATTACCAGCCTGACGAAGTGGTTGAAAAAGGCCGCGTCGGTCCGGGCGAGCTGATGGTAATCGACACCCGCGGTGGGCGCATTCTGCACTCCGCCGAAACCGACAACGATCTGAAGAGCCGCCATCCGTACAAAGAGTGGATGGAGAAAAACGTGCGTCGCCTGGTGCCGTTTGAAGACCTGTCGGACGAAGAAGTGGGCAGCCGTGAGCTGGACGACGATACCCTCGCCAGCTACCAGAAGCAGTTTAACTACAGCGCGGAAGAGCTGGATTCGGTTATCCGCGTGCTCGGTGAAAACGGCCAGGAAGCGGTCGGCTCCATGGGTGACGATACCCCGTTTGCCGTGCTCTCCAGCCAGCCGCGCATCATTTATGACTACTTCCGTCAGCAGTTTGCGCAGGTCACCAACCCGCCAATCGACCCGCTGCGTGAAGCACACGTGATGTCGCTGGCCACCAGCATTGGTCGCGAGATGAACGTCTTCTGCGAGGCCGAAGGCCAGGCGCACCGTTTGACCTTTAAATCGCCGATCCTGCTGTACTCCGACTTCAAACAGCTCACTACCATGAAAGAGGAGCACTATCGCGCCGACACGCTCGACATTACGTTTGACGTGAACGACGCGAGCCTCGAAGAGACGGTGAATGCGCTGTGTGACAAAGCCGAACAGATGGTACGTAACGGTACCGTTCTGCTGGTGCTGTCCGACCGTAATATCGCGAAAAACCGTCTGCCGGTGCCTGCACCGATGGCGGTTGGCGCTATCCAGACGCGTCTGGTCGATAAGAGCCTGCGCTGCGACGCCAACATCATTGTTGAAACCGCCAGCGCCCGCGACCCGCACCACTTTGCCGTACTGTTAGGCTTTGGTGCGACGGCAATCTACCCGTATCTGGCCTACGAAACGCTGGCCCGTCTGGTGGATACCCGCGCGATCGACAAAGACTACCGTGCAGTGATGCTTAACTACCGTAACGGCATCAACAAAGGTCTGTACAAGATCATGTCCAAAATGGGCATCTCGACCATTGCCTCCTACCGCTGTTCGAAGCTGTTTGAAGCGGTCGGCCTGCATGATGAGGTCGCCAACCTCTGCTTCCAGGGCGTGGTCAGCCGCATCGGCGGCGCCGGTTTTGCTGACTTCCAGCAGGATCTGGTGAACCTGTCTAAACGCGCCTGGCTGGCACGTAAGCCGCTGGATCAGGGCGGTCTGCTGAAATACGTTCACGGCGGCGAGTATCATGCCTATAACCCGGACGTGGTGCGCACGCTGCAGCAGGCGGTTCAGAGCGGCGAATACAGCGATTATCAGCAGTATGCTGAGCTGGTAAATAACCGTCCGGCGGCGACGCTGCGCGACCTCATTGCCCTCAATCCGGGTGATGAAGCGGTCAGCATTGACGACGTGGAGCCTGCATCCGAACTGTTCAAACGCTTCGACACCGCGGCGATGTCCATCGGCGCGCTGAGCCCGGAAGCCCACGAAGCGCTGGCGGAAGCCATGAACAGCATCGGCGGCAACTCCAACTCAGGCGAAGGCGGTGAAGACCCTGCGCGTTACGGTACTAACAAAGTCTCCCGCATCAAGCAGGTGGCATCCGGTCGCTTTGGCGTCACGCCAGCGTACCTGGTCAACGCCGACGTGATTCAGATTAAAGTCGCTCAGGGTGCAAAACCGGGCGAAGGCGGTCAGTTGCCGGGTGATAAAGTCACGCCGTACATCGCCAAACTGCGCTACTCCGTGCCGGGCGTGACGCTGATCTCTCCGCCACCGCACCACGATATCTACTCTATCGAGGATCTGGCGCAGCTGATTTTCGACCTGAAACAGGTCAACCCGAAAGCAATGATCTCCGTGAAGCTGGTTTCCGAACCGGGCGTCGGTACCATCGCCACCGGTGTGGCGAAAGCCTATGCGGACCTCATCACCATCGCCGGTTACGACGGCGGTACCGGTGCAAGCCCGCTCTCCTCCGTGAAATATGCGGGCTGCCCGTGGGAACTTGGTCTGGTGGAAACCCAGCAGGCTCTGGTGGCTAACGGTCTGCGTCACAAGATCCGCCTGCAGGTGGATGGCGGCCTGAAAACCGGCCTCGACATCATCAAAGCGGCGATTCTGGGCGCTGAAAGCTTCGGCTTCGGTACCGGCCCGATGGTTGCGCTGGGCTGTAAATACCTGCGTATTTGCCACCTGAATAACTGTGCAACCGGCGTAGCTACCCAGGATGAGAAGCTGCGTAAGAACCACTACCACGGCCTGCCGTTCAAAGTGACCAACTACTTTGACTTCATCGCCCGTGAAACCCGCGAGCTGATGGCCCAGCTGGGCGTGAAACGCCTGGTGGACCTGATTGGCCGTACCGACCTGCTGAAAGAGCTGGAAGGCTTCACCGCGAAGCAGCAGAAGCTGGAGCTGAGCAAGCTGCTGGAAACCGCGCAGCCGCATCCTGGCAAAGCGGTTTACTGCACCGAGAACAACCCGCCGTTCGATAACGGCGTGCTGAACACGCAGCTACTGCAGCAGGCGAAACCGTACGTGGACGACAAGCAGAGCAAAACGTTCTGGTTTGATATCCGCAACACTGACCGTTCCGTGGGTGCCTCCCTCTCCGGTTATATCGCGCAAACGCACGGTGACCAGGGGCTGGCGGCGGATCCGATTACCGCGCACTTCAGCGGTACCGCGGGTCAGAGCTTCGGCGTGTGGAACGCAGGCGGCGTTGAGCTGTACCTGACCGGCGATGCCAACGACTACGTCGGTAAAGGCATGGCGGGCGGTCTGCTGGCGGTGCGTCCTCCGGTCGGCTCAGCCTTCCGCAGCCATGAAGCGAGCATCATCGGTAACACCTGCCTGTACGGCGCGACCGGCGGCCGTCTGTTCGCAGCAGGTCGTGCGGGCGAGCGTTTTGCGGTGCGTAACTCCGGTGCTATCACCGTGGTGGAAGGCATTGGCGATAACGGTTGTGAATACATGACGGGCGGGATTGTTTGCGTCCTGGGTAAAACCGGCGTGAACTTTGGCGCAGGCATGACGGGCGGTTTTGCATATGTCCTGGACGAAGACGGTGAGTTCCGCAAACGCGTGAACCCGGAACTGGTGGAAGTGCTGGACGTTGATACGCTGGCCATCCACGAAGAACACCTGCGCGGTTTGATTACCGAACACGTGCAGCATACCGGTTCTTCGCGCGGCGAAGAGATCCTGGCTAACTGGCCGGCGTTCTCTGCGAAATTCGCGCTGGTTAAACCGAAGTCCAGCGATGTTAAAGCCCTGTTGGGTCACCGTAGTCGTAGCGCAGCAGAGCTGCGTGTGCAGGCGCAGTAAGGAATTCAGATGAGCCAGAACGTATACCAGTTTATCGACCTGCAGCGTGTTGATCCGCCAAAGAAACCGCTGAAGATCCGTAAAATTGAATTTGTAGAAATCTACGAGCCGTTTTCAGAAGGCCAGGCCAAAGCGCAGGCAGACCGCTGCCTGTCCTGCGGTAACCCTTACTGCGAATGGAAATGTCCGGTACACAACTACATCCCGAACTGGCTGAAGCTGGCCAACGAAGGACGTATTTTTGAAGCCGCCGAGCTGTCTCACCAGACCAACACCCTGCCGGAAGTATGCGGCCGCGTGTGTCCTCAGGACCGTCTGTGTGAGGGTTCCTGTACGCTGAACGACGAGTTTGGCGCGGTGACCATCGGTAACATCGAACGCTATATCAACGATAAAGCGTTCGAGATGGGCTGGCGTCCGGATATGACTGGCGTGAAGCAAACCGACAAGCGCGTGGCGATTATCGGCGCGGGCCCGGCGGGCCTGGCCTGTGCGGACGTGCTGACCCGTAACGGCGTGAAGGCGGTGGTCTTTGACCGTCATCCGGAGATCGGCGGTCTGCTGACCTTCGGTATCCCGGCCTTCAAGCTGGAGAAAGAGGTCATGACCCGCCGCCGTGAAATCTTCACCGGCATGGGCATCGAGTTCAAGCTGAACGTGGAAGTGGGCCGCGACGTGCAGCTCGACGATCTGCTGAAGGATTACGACGCCGTGTTCCTGGGCGTGGGCACCTATCAGTCCATGCGCGGCGGTCTGGAGAACGAAGACGCACCGGGCGTGTACGATGCGCTGCCGTTCCTGATTGCCAACACCAAGCAGATTATGGGTTATGGCGAAACGGCCGAAGAACCTTTCGTCAGCATGGAAGGCAAACGCGTGGTGGTGCTGGGCGGGGGTGATACCGCGATGGACTGCGTGCGTACCTCCATTCGTCAGAATGCGGCACACGTCATCTGCGCCTATCGCCGTGACGAAGAGAACATGCCGGGCTCTAAACGCGAAGTGAAAAACGCGCGTGAAGAGGGTGTGGAATTCCAGTTCAACATCCAGCCTCTGGGTATTGAAGTGAATGCCAACGGTAAAGTGAGCGGCGTGAAAATGGCGCGTACCGAGATGGGGGCGCCGGATGCCAAAGGTCGTCGTCGTGCAGAAATCGTAGCCGGTTCCGAGTATGTGATCCCGGCCGATGCCGTGGTCATGGCGTTTGGTTTCCGTCCTCACAGCATGGCGTGGCTGGCGAAGCACAGCGTAGAGCTGGATTCGCAGGGCCGTATTATTGCGCCAGAAGGCAGCGACAATGCATTCCAGACCAGCAACCCGAAAATCTTTGCAGGTGGCGATATCGTTCGCGGTTCCGACCTGGTGGTCACCGCGATTGCCGAAGGGCGTAAAGCGGCCGACGGGATTATGAACTACCTGGAAGTGTAACGAGAATGGCCCGGCATACACCGGGCCATTTTTTTTTATTTCTTGAGAAGTTGCCAGGACAAATCGCTCTCCAGAGCGGTTTGATCGGCAATATGGTTAAATGCGCTGTCATTCAGTACCGGGAAAATCGTCACGGTAAAATTTAGCTGCTGGCCGCTGGGCACCTTATCGTTTTCAACCGCGATTACCGCTTCGTTATTGCGAACATAGAGTGATGCACCGCTATCATTTTCCGGCGTAAAGTTCACCTGATCGGTTGTTTTTCCCACGTTATAGCTTTTACCGTCAAGCGTCAGGTTGCTGACTTTAATCGCCACACCGCCGTTCTGGCCAAACTGAAAACGTCCTTTCTGGCCGGAAGCGCCCTGTATTAACGTCGCCATCTGCTGTTTTTCCGGACAATAGACGCTGACGTTAATCTCTTTTTCCGGCATTTTGTTCCAGCTTTGCTGACTGGAAATAATGTTGTCACGCCGCATCTGATGATAATCAACGACCTGCTGAGAGAGCGTTAACTGGCACTCTTCAGCATAAGAAAAGCACGGTAAGGCAAGCAGCAATAGCGTAGCCAGACGTTGAATTTTCATCGACATACTCCGTTAACTTCCTCATAAAACGCGTCTTCGTCATGCTTTTCAGGAAGGGTGAAATCAAGCTTGCACAGACGTTGATTGTCATCATTGATGGCATACAGTGCGGCGACCTGATCGGCATCGTTCAGGAAAACATGTCCATCATCGACCACCGTCACCACGTAATTATCTTTGTCATCCACCACGGACAGGCCTTTCGTTAGCGGCTTACCGTCGGCCTGCTTGATGCGTAACATCACGCGACGGCTGTTCAGCACCTTAAAGCTCACCTCACTGACCGAACCATGGGCAGCCGCAATGTACTTGGTGCCGTTTGCCAGCGTCATGCTCTGCGGCAGTTTGTTCGCATCCACTTCGATGCGCGAGTTACGCCACTCGGTCAAACCAGGGATGACAGCCTGCCCCCAGCGGTCAGTCCACACGGTACCCTGCGGCGTGGTGATCTCCACACCCGCTTTCGGCTCGCTCAGTTTGGCAATCGCGAAGGTATCCTTGATGGAATACGGCGAGAAGGTCACGCCCTCTTTATGCATGGCAATACCGCCTGACAGCGTCGCATTATAGTTACGCTGGTTATCACCGCTGGTTCCCCCGCCTACGCTAAGCTGGGTGTAGTGCAGGTTGGTGTTGATGTTGCCGTTAAAGCTGTTTTCCTTTGATTCCTGGTCACGATCGGCAGAAATATAGTAGTTAGTGTCACTACCCAGCGAGCCGCTGTTTGCCAGGCCGTAGCTGGTGCTGTCGCCCTGCTTGCGCATATAAGAGCTCAGGCTCTGCGAACCGCCTAACGGGATGCTGAGGTTGATGTATAAAAGATCGTCATTCTGGTCATCATCGGAGTTACCAACCGCGCTTTGCCAGTTAACGTTGACCGAGGCATATTTGAAGGTCTTACCCCATGACAGCAGTAAATAGCGTGAATCCTCGCCGTCCCCTGCCGCCTGGTTGTAGCTCAGGCCTGCGCTAAAGGCCCCTGCTAACGGAGTCGACCAGCGAATGTTGGCGGAATAGCTGTTGTCATAGCCCTGGTAATCGTCGTCCATGGCATCCGCCAGCTCGCGGTAATCACCGCTGTAGTGCGCCACGCTGGCAGACAGGCCGACGTTCTCGGTTAATGAATAATCGCTCTGTAATTCGTTTTTGATACCGTTATCGCTGTCGCCAAATTGCGCCTTGCTGGCGGCCATGCTGGTGGAGATGTTCCAGTCATCGGTGACCATAAACTCAGTGCGCGCCCCTGCCGCCTGGTAATCTTCAGCCACCACGCCGGAGGCAAGCAGGTTCATCCAGGGGAAAATTCGCCAGCCATCGGATACGTTGAACACCAGCGGATCGCTGTAGTCACTGTCTATGCCGCGCACCTGGCCTGCCGAAACGGTCAGACCGTTTGGTCTTGAGAGGTTCCGCGATTTTACGGATGAAGCGGGAACAATGTAGTGGTTCGTCGAGCCGTCAGATTCAACAACGGTGACGTCCAGATCGACGTTGTTGCGTACCATAGGCACATCATCCAGCGTAAACGGCCCCGCCGGAACCAGGGTGTTAAAGATGAGTCGCCCGTTCTGACGAACCTCAACGCGCGCCTGTGACGTACGGGCGATACCGGACACGCTCACGCCCGAGCTGTCTTTCTGCAAACCGCTCGTTGGCATCAGCTGTACACCGGTGATCGGCACGCCGTTTAGCACATCGGACATGGCGTTGATTTCACCCACCTGCATGGTCAGGCGCTGGGGCACAAACACATGCTCTGCGTAGGTATAAATACTCTCTGCGTTTCGGTTGCCGTTATCATCCGTCAGGATATAACGGCTGCGCAGAGCCCAGTCCATCGTATTGAACCCCGCCTCCAGGCTTGCCTGAGAGTAACGGTTACTGCTGCTGTCACTTCCGCTGTAGTCACTTTTGGTACTGAATAACGAGTAGTTAAGCATGCCTGCCGTGCCGCCATGCTGGAAGTTTTTAACGTCTGCACTCAGGCTGTTAAGCGCTTCCTGCGGGAGATAAAGCTCGACCGCCTCCTGGGTTGGCAAGGGGTTAATCACCGCCTGAGCATAATCGCTGCGAATATCATGACAGGTTTCATTCGCTTTTATGGGCACCGGTATGAGACCTGCGAATTCCAGGAAGTCGTTATCAACGCACATCGTACCGTCTTCACTGAAGCGTACGGCTGCCGTACCTCGATCGTTACCATTCACTTTGACCGAAACGGAATGCGTCCCCGGTAGAAAGCGCGGGGCTTCGGCAAAGTAGCGGTTCAGATCGGCGCCCAGCCCCCGGGATTTGAGGATATCCGTATCAAACGTCACCTCCCTCGCGTGGAGGGAGGTGGCATCAAGCAGCATCAGAGGTATTGCGCTATAAATAACAGCGCGCACAAAAAGTGCAAGTTGGCTTTTTTTACGCACCGCCATAATCCTTTATTTTTTATTGAGATCCGAGATAAAGCTTGGAACTTCGACCCCATAGCGGCTGGCCGGGAAGAATTTAACTTTGTTGTTGCCGCTGACGGATTTGCCCATTGAAACCGTCATGGTTTCTCCGGGTAATATGTAGGTTTTGGTAAGCGAGCCGCTGATACCTGAAGGCTGCAGGACCACGTTTTGCGCCAGGCGTACGACATATTTGCTCGGGTTTTTCACCGTGACGGAGGTGCCTGAAGCGGTCCAGTCGAGATATTTCCAGGCATCGGTCACCACGGCCAGCTTCGCAGGGCGAATCAGTACAGGCAGATCCTGACGAATATTGATGCCAATTTTGACTTTGTTATCGTCACTTTTCGGTGGGATACCTTCAAAGGTCACACGCTTATAATGCTCAACATCCAGTGGCTTGCTGTTTTGCAAAATGAAGCGCAATTGCTGGGTCTGACCAGGCTCAAGACGTACCACGGGCTGAGTGGTCACCAGTTTCAGGCCTTTATCATCCGGCAGATCCACCACATCGGTATACAGCAGCGACGGATGGCTATCGGTATTTTTGACGTTGATGGTGCCGCTGTGGGTCGCTTCATCAATAACCAGCAGACTGGTTTCTGGCACCATACCTGCGGCATGTACGGCAAACTGTGCAGTGAACAAGGCAGCTGCAGCGAGCGTTTTAATTAAAACAGTTTTAGAGCATGTCATATGTATATTCCTTGAAAGCACTACTTAACGTTCCCTGTTTATGGCGCTTCTTGGCGAGAGAAATTATTTCATCTCTGGATTAAATTTAACTCACTTTAAATTTGAAACGATTACAGATATTTAAGGCTAATCGTCAACTGACCATCCAGTCGGGTATCATCGGTAATACCTAGCGTCGTGGTATTCTGAATAGCCAAAGATGTTACCAGCGGAAATGTTGCCGTCTGGAAAGCAAGCGGATCGACACTTCCTGATAATGCGACAGTAATATTGCGATTATTTTCACCCTGGCTTGAGCCATCTGTACTCTTCGCCCAGGTTGTTGAACCATTCTGCTGATATATAGGATCGACAGATTTTCCGTCAGCCGTGACGCTGTTTACTTTCATGAACATGGCATAAGAGCCTATGTTTACCGTGCCTGCTTTTCCGACCCCGTAAGTCTGGTTATTCGCACTCTGTGCACCACCCGTAAACGTCCCGGCAGAGACGGTTAACCCCGCGTTAGAATCGGCGCGATCGTCTATCAAATTCCAGGCAACTTTTGTTGCTGCCGTGCAGGTAATCGTGAGATCGATATTCCTTTGCCCAAGCTGGTTCACGGCGGTGGATGACAATTCACCCAGGCGAATGTTGCCGTAGTCCACCACACCACCATTGCTAAATTCAGGCGTACAGGCAGAGCTCGTCAGCGTCCCTTTAATTTTAAGTACCGCGGTTTCGGATGCAAACGTGGAATTGACGCAAAGGAATAATGCTGCAGCCAATAGAATTTTATTCATGAGTTAATCCTTAACTAATGAGTCATAACAAATACAATATCGACGCAAACAATCCATGTTTGTCGCTATCATTCCCGTATGCAGAAAGCATGCGGCGATAATATAGAAATCCTAAATACATGCAAATTAGGTTTATTAATTATTCTTTTTAGATTTACTCAAACTATAGATGTATTTTATAAAACAGGTGATTCAAGTCCTTTACAGACCATTTATATTCACAATGAATATTGCTTGCGTTAAGTTATTACGAATATTCATTTATTCCAAAATATCTCTCATTTGGAATAATGCATTGCATTGTTTGAATTTTAAACAAACCTATACAGGAAAAAAATACCCTCCCAGCATGCAACGTAATATTTACATCAATAACAAAAAAATCCAGCCGACTGACGAGGGCTGGATTTTATAATGGATCAATACGTTATTTTACGACTCTGAGAGCAGGACGCCCCCCACGTGGCGGCGGATCGTCATCCGGATCGTTATCATCCTCGCGATCGGGTTTGTCGCCGTCGATAACGGACATCACCGCGTCGCTTTCGCGCTCGCCGGTTGCATCGTCATCATTCAGGCTGGCAACGTCTTCATCGTAAGCCGCTTCCGGCTCAAACATGGTACCCGCACCGTTTTCACGCGCGTAGATAGCCAGCACGGCAGCCAGCGGCACAGAAACCTGACGCGGCACACCGCCGAAACGCGCGTTAAAACGCACTTCGTCGTTTGCCAGCTCCAGGTTACCCACCGCACGTGGCGCAATGTTCAGCACGATCTGTCCGTCACGTGCGTATTCCATTGGAACCAGCACGCCCGGCAACGTCACATCCACCACCAGGTGCGGCGTGAGCTGGTTATCCAGCAGCCATTCATAGAAGGCGCGCAGCAGATACGGACGGCGTGGGGTTAGTTGTGACATTTCCACAGTTATTAGCCTCGGCCGAGACGCATTTCACGTTCCGGTTCAGTTAAAGATGCCAGGAAAGAGTCGCGCTCAAATACGCGAGTCATATAGCCCTTCAGCTCTTTCGCGCCAGGACCGCTGAACTCTACGCCCAGGGTAGGCAGACGCCACAGCAGCGGAGCCAGGTAGCAATCCACCAGGCTGAACTCATCGCTCAGGAAGAACGGTTTCTGACCAAACACAGGGGCGATGGCCAGCAGCTCTTCACGCAGCTGCTTACGCGCAGCATCGGCTTCAGAAGAAGAACCGTTAACGATGACGTTCATCAGCGTATACCAGTCTTTCTCGATACGCTGCATGTACAGGCGG
This sequence comes from Enterobacter genomosp. O, assembly GCF_001022965.1. Classification (GTDB taxonomy): domain Bacteria; phylum Pseudomonadota; class Gammaproteobacteria; order Enterobacterales; family Enterobacteriaceae; genus Enterobacter; species Enterobacter cloacae_L. The sequence goes on along the minus strand of NZ_LECZ01000026.1, from coordinate 389,834 downwards.
CTTTCACCACGCGCAACAGGGTAAACAGGCATCAGTGGTGGATGCGGGAAACGCTCATCCAGGTATTCCATAATGATACGGGATTCCCACAGGGTCAGCTCGCGATCCACCAGCGTCGGTACGCTTTGGCTCGGGTTGAGATCGATCAGATCCTGAGGCGGGTTATCCTTTTCCACATGCTCGATCTCAAAACTGACACCCTTCTCGGCCAGCACGATACGAACCTGATGGCTATAAATGTCAGTAGGACCAGAAAACAGCGTCATTACCGAACGTTTGTTGGCAGCGACAGCCATGAAAACCTCCAGGTATATTCAGAATTTTTACTGCTACCAGCCCAACAGGGGCCAGCCAGATGTTGTATCGCCCATCCCAGAGAAAACACATTGTTCAAGAATCGAACAAAAATCGAGTATTCACCGATATTTGGGCAGAAAATTGGATGATAGTTTACCAGATTTTGATGGCTTTGTGGTGAGGGGATTCTGGAAATGTGGAAAAAGAGAAGATATATGCATTAATACTGTGGATAACCTACGCATTATCCATAAAAAAAAACCCGCCGAAGCGGGTTTTTCGCCAATCGTTCTGCGTAAGCAGAATGGATTAACGTTTGGAGAACTGTGGACGACGACGTGCTTTACGCAGACCCACTTTCTTACGTTCAACCTGACGCGCGTCACGAGTAACGAAGCCAGCTTTACGCAGTTCAGAACGCAGGGATTCGTCGTACTCCATCAGAGCGCGGGTGATACCGTGACGGATCGCACCTGCCTGACCGGAGATACCACCACCTTTAACGGTGATGTACAGATCCAGTTTTTCTACCATGTCAACCAGTTCCAGCGGCTGGCGAACTACCATGCGGGCAGTTTCGCGACCGAAGTATTGTTCCAGAGAACGCTGGTTGATTACGATTTTACCACTGCCCGGTTTGATGAAAACGCGAGCTGCGGAACTTTTGCGGCGACCAGTGCCGTAGTATTGATTTTCAGCCATTGCCTATAATCCCGATTAGATGTCAAGAACTTGCGGTTGCTGTGCCGCGTGGTTGTGCTCGTTGCCTGCGTAAACTTTCAGTTTACGGAACATAGCACGACCCAGCGGGCCTTTTGGCAGCATGCCTTTAACCGCGATTTCAATCACACGCTCAGGACGGCGAGCAATCATCTCTTCAAAGGTCGCTTCTTTGATACCACCAATGTGGCCGGTGTGGTGATAGTACACTTTGTCAGTACGCTTGTTGCCGGTTACAGCAACTTTATCAGCGTTCAGAACGATGATGTAATCACCGGTATCAACGTGCGGAGTGTATTCCGCTTTATGCTTACCGCGCAGGCGACGAGCCAGTTCAGTAGCCAGACGGCCCAGAGTTTTACCGGTCGCGTCAACAACATACCAGTCGCGCTGTACGGTTTCTGGTTTAGCTGTAAAAGTTTTCATTAAAAGCTTACCCAAATAATAAGTTACACGTTGGTGAACACCCAAACGTTTAGTCAGTTGAGGTTCACACGACAAAGTCCGGCAAACCTACCCCTTCGAATAGCTAATGCCGACACATAGAAAGTTTCGGGAAAAAAACCTTCTCGTAACGTGGGGTCGCAAGATTATAGAGAAGTTGAGGTCAAAGATCGACCCTTAAATGTGATTTGGAATGGGTTTTTCGGGGGTGGGTATTGTGCGGTCTGGTGCCCTCACCCCCAGCCCCTCTCCCACAGGGAGAGGGTGGCATTTGTTAAGGTCTGGTGCCCTCACCCCCAGCCCCTCTCCCACGGGGAGAGGGTGGCATTTATTACGGCATATGCTCCAGCTTGAGGTATTCCTCGCTCTGCATCTCCTGCAGGCGAGAAAGGCAGCGCTGGAACTCAAACTTCAGCCGCTCCCCCTGGTAGATCTCATATAAAGGTACCTCGGCGCTAATCACCAGCTTGACGTGGCGCTCATAAAACTCATCCACCAGCGCGATGAAGCGACGCGCCTCGCTCTCCATCAGCCGCGTCATCACCGGAACATCCAGCACCATCACGGTATGGAACAGACGCGAAAGCGCGATGTAGTCGTGCTGACTGCGGGCATCAACACACAGCGTCGTAAAGGAGACCGCCAGCGTTTGGTTTTCAACGCCGAGCGTTGGCAACGGGCGATGGTTAATCTCGAGTTCCGGGGCGTGCTCGCGTTTTGCCCCCGCCAGCGCCAGCCACAGTTTATCCATCTGCTGGGTGGTCTCTGCATTTAACGGTGAGAGCCACAGATGCGCCTGGGTCAGCGTGCGCAGGCGATAGTCCACACCCGCATCCACATTCATAATGTCGCAATGCTGTTTGATGGCGTCGATGGCAGGCAGGAAGCGCGCCCGCTGCAGGCCATTGCGGTACAGCTCATCAGGCGGAATATTCGACGTGGCAACCAGCGTAATCCCCCGGGCAAATAGCGCTTTCATCAGGCCGCCTAACAGCATGGCATCGGTGATGTCAGACACAAAAAACTCGTCGAAGCAGAGCACGTCCGTTTCCGCCTTGAATCTGTCGGCCACAATATCCAGCGGATCGCTTTTGCCCTGCAGTGCCGTCAGCTCTTCATGCACCCGCAGCATAAAACGATGGAAGTGCAGACGCTGTTTACGTGCGCCCGGCAGGCTCTGGTAGAACATGTCCATCAGCCAGGTTTTTCCACGTCCGACCCCGCCCCACATATAGAGACCGCGCACCGGAGCGTGCTCCTGCGGCGCTTTTTTACCAAGCAGCCGCCCGAAGGCCGCCTTGAGCCCACTGCTCTGTTCAGCTTCCGCGGGCTTTGCCGTGAGCTCCTGATAGATCGTCTCCAGACGGCTTACCGCCTCACGCTGAACGTCATCCGGCTGATGGGTGCCCTCGTTAAGGGCCAGTTGATATCGCGATGCAGGGGACAGGTTTTGCATAATCTTATTGTTATTCCCTCAATTAAAGCTCACCAGCAGGCGTGACTGATGAAAAAAAGGCCGTTCTACACTACGCGATGATACGTCAGGATTCCACTTCTGCGGAAATAGCGGTTATAGTGGCATTATCAGGCACAGGCAGGAGCCGAGCCAACACCCTACGGAACAACAAGACAACGGGAGAAGTTCATGACCTGGGAATATGCGCTAATCGGTTTAGTCGTCGGCATCGTCATCGGTGCTGTGGCCATGCGTTTCGGTAATCGCAAATTGCGTCAGCAGCAGTCACTGCAGTACGAACTGGAAAAGAACAAAGCCGAACTGGAAGAGTATCGTGAAGAGCTGGTCAGCCACTTTGCCCGTAGCGCCGAGCTGCTGGACAACATGGCGACCGACTATCGCCAGCTGTATCAACACATGGCGAAAAGCTCCAGCAGCCTGCTGCCGGAAATGACGGCGGAAACCAACCCGTTCCGCAACCGTCTGGCAGACTCTGAAGCCGGTAACGATCAGGCTCCGGTTCAGATGCCACGCGACTACTCAGATGGCGCGTCCGGCCTGCTGCGCGGTGGCGTAAAACGCGATTAATCACACAACCAGAATTTATTTTACGGGCGCAGCGATTGCGCCCGTCCTTTCTTGATGACCCCAGCTATCATTTAGTTAAACACCTCATTGTTCAGCGGTTTAAAATTCAATAACATCAACGTGTTTTTGGGGCCGTTTTTCCTTTATTCCAGGTTACGAGAGTCAACATCGATGAAGAAAAAAAACCAGCTGTTGAGCGCTATCGCGTTAAGTGTCGGGTTATCTCTCTCGGCGTCCGTCCCGGTATTCGCCGCCATTCCCTCCCAGGTGCCAGGCCAGGCGGCCATCCCAAGCCTCGCGCCAATGCTGGAAAAAGTGTTGCCTGCGGTGGTCAGCGTTCAGGTTGAGGGCACCGCAGTACAAAGCCAACGCGTCCCTGAAGAACTGAAGAAATATTTTGGCGATGAGTCTCCCGACCAGCAGGCTCAGCCTTTTGAAGGCCTGGGTTCTGGCGTCATTATTGATGCGGCAAAAGGCTATATTCTCACCAACAACCATGTCATCAGCCAGGCCGATAAAATCAGCGTCCAGCTTAACGATGGCCGTGAATTTGATGCCAGGCTGATTGGCGGCGATGACCAGAGCGACATCGCGCTATTGCAGGTGCAAAACCCGAGCAACCTGACCCAGATTGCCATTGCGGATTCCGACAAACTGCGCGTCGGCGATTTTGCCGTCGCCGTGGGCAACCCCTTTGGTTTAGGGCAGACCGCAACTTCCGGGATCGTCTCGGCGCTCGGGCGCAGCGGCCTGAATCTGGAAGGGCTGGAAAACTTTATCCAGACCGACGCCTCCATCAACCGTGGGAACTCCGGCGGGGCATTGCTCAACCTGAACGGCGAGCTGATTGGGATCAACACGGCGATTCTGGCTCCAGGCGGCGGCAGCATTGGGATCGGTTTTGCTATCCCCAGTAATATGGCCAAAACGCTGGCGCAGCAGCTCATCCAGTTCGGCGAAATCAAACGCGGGCTGCTGGGTATTAAAGGTATGGAGATGAGCGCGGATATCGCAAAGGCGTTCAACATTAACGTACAGCGCGGGGCGTTTGTCAGTGAAGTGCTGCCAAACTCCGGCTCGGCAAAAGCAGGCGTGAAATCGGGTGATGTGATCGTCAGCCTGAACGACAAACCGCTGAGCAGCTTTGCGGAACTGCGTTCGCGGATTGCCACAACCGAACCCGGGGCCAAAGTGAAGCTGGGTCTGATTCGTGACGGTAAGCCGCTGAACGTTGAAGTGACGCTGGATAAGAGCACCTCTTCCTCAGCCAGCGCAGAGCTTATCGCGCCGGCGCTGCAAGGCGCTACGTTGAGCGACGGGCAGCTGAAAGACGGTACGAAAGGCATCAGCATCGACACCGTCGAGAAGGGCAGCCCTGCCGCGCAGGCCGGATTGCATCAGGATGACGTTATCATTGGCGTAAACCGCAATCGCGTGCAGTCCATTGCCGAAATGCGCAAGGTGCTGGAAAGTAAACCGGCGGTTATTGCCCTGCAGGTCATGCGTGGCAATGAGTCCATCTATATTCTGTTGCGCTAAGCATTTGCGACCCCGGACATCACCGCTGCGTGTGATGTCCGGATAACTCATGTTATGCTGCAAATCGTTCCTTATTTAACGACACGCGCATCATGCTTTTAAAGCTCTTACGTTCTATTGTCATCGGTTTGATTGTCGCAGGCCTGCTGCTGCTGGCGCTGCCGTCTTTACGTCAGTTCAACAAACTGTCAGCTCCTCAGTTCGATAGCACGGATGAAACACCGGCCACCTATAACCAGGCCGTTCGCCGTGCCGCACCTGCCGTGGTTAACGTCTATAACCGTGGCCTGAACACCTCAGCCCATAACCAGCTGGAGATCCGCACCCTCGGCTCCGGGGTAATTATGGACGAGCGTGGCTACATTATTACCAACAAGCACGTGATTAACGATGCCGACCAGATCATCGTCGCCCTGCAGGATGGCCGCGTGTTTGAGGCATTACTCGTTGGATCTGATAGCCTGACCGACCTGGCCGTTCTGAAAATTAACGCCACGGGCGGTTTGCCGGTCATCCCGATCAACCGTAAACGTACCCCGCATATTGGTGACGTCGTACTGGCTATCGGCAACCCTTACAACCTGGGCCAGACCATCACCCAGGGGATTATCAGCGCGACCGGCCGTATTGGTCTTAACCCATCGGGACGGCAGAACTTCCTGCAAACCGATGCCTCAATCAACCACGGTAACTCCGGCGGTGCGCTGGTCAACTCGCTGGGCGAGCTGATGGGCATCAACACCCTCTCGTTCGATAAGAGTAACGACGGTGAGACGCCTGAAGGGATCGGCTTTGCCATTCCGTTCCAGCTGGCGACCAAAATTATGGATAAGCTGATCCGCGATGGGCGTGTGATCCGCGGCTATATCGGTATTGGCGGCCGTGAAATTGCACCTATGCATACCCAGGGCGGCGGTATCGATCAGATTCAGGGCATCGTGGTGAACGAGGTGTCGCCAGGCGGTCCGGCGGCGAACGCGGGGATTCAGGTAAATGATGTCATTGTGTCGGTCAACGGCACGCCGGCGGTCTCTGCGCTGGAGACGATGGACCAGGTGGCAGAAATTCGCCCAGGCTCTATCATCCCTGTTGAAGTCATGCGCAACGATAAGAAACTGACGCTGCACGTCACCATTCAGGAATACCCGGCCACCAACTGACAGGCATAAAAAAACGGAGCAATAAGCTCCGTTTTTTTTACCGGGTGGGGGTGCGTTTTACTTGTTAACGAACTCTTCGCCCAGGGTGATATCTTTCTTCAGCGTGTCCAGCATGCCTTCCATCGCGTGTTGTTCAAACGCGCTCAGCGTACCAATGGATTTACGCTCTTCGATACCGTTTTTACCCAGCAGCAGCGGCTGAGAGAAGAAGCGAGCGTGTTCGCCATCGCCTTCAACGTAAGCGCATTCAACAACGCCTTTCTCGCCCTGCAGAGCGCGAACCAGTGACAGACCGAAACGCGCAGCCGCCTGGCCCATAGACAGGGTCGCAGAACCGCCACCCGCCTTCGCTTCCACCACTTCGGTGCCCGCGTTCTGGATGCGTTTGGTCAGGTCAGCAACTTCCTGCTCGGTGAAGCTAACGCCTGGGATCTGCGACAGCAGTGGCAGAATGGTGACGCCAGAGTGTCCACCAATAACCGGAACTTCTACTTCTGTTGGCTGTTTGCCTTTCAGCTCAGCAACAAAGGTGTTGGAACGGATAATATCCAGCGTGGTTACGCCGAACAGTTTGTTTTTGTCGTAAACACCTGCTTTCTTCAGCACTTCTGCCGCGATAGCAACGGTGGTGTTCACCGGGTTAGTGATGATACCGATGCATGCTTTCGGGCAGATTTCAGCAATCTGCTGCACCAGGTTTTTCACAATGCCTGCGTTGACGTTGAACAGGTCTGAACGATCCATGCCTGGCTTACGCGCCACGCCTGCAGAAATCAGAACCACGTCGGCACCCTGCAGTGCAGGACGCGCATCTTCACCGGAGAAGCCTTTGATTTTTACAGCAGTTGGGATGTGGCTCAGGTCAACCGCCACACCTGGGGTTACCGGAGCAATATCGTACAGGGAGAGTTCTGAGCCTGAAGGCAGTTGAGTTTTCAGTAGTAGGGCAAGCGCCTGGCCGATACCACCAGCAGCGCCGAGGACTGCGACTTTCATCCTAAACTCCTTATTATGGTTAACTTAAGTATCTGTAAATCCGTTGCGGCGACCATAATTCAGCAAGTGTTTAATTACAATTTTCGTAGCTAAAGAATTTGAGGTCACGCGGCTTTATCTCTCTTCAGAAGACTATCTGACGACAGATGGCAACGAATTAAGAGGTGGTTACAATACACCCTGCCCCGCCACCAAAACAACATCATTTTGATAACATTTAATTTACTTTTAAGCTTATTTGCGCGGCGTGACCCAGGCATGTTTTCTGATAACGAAATCTGATAAAATCACTCCCTTTCATAACATTATTTCAGCCTGGCGCTGAGTAGATAATTTGCATAAAAATTCATCCACATGCATAATAATGTTGTTTCTATCGTCATATTCCGGGTGACTTATGCGAAGCTCGTCTAAGCAAGAAGAATTAGTTAAGGCGTTTAAAGCGCTACTTAAAGAAGAGAAATTCAGTTCTCAGGGAGAAATTGTTCAGGCGCTGCAGGAACAAGGCTTCGATAACATCAACCAGTCGAAAGTCTCCCGCATGTTAACCAAATTTGGCGCGGTGCGTACCCGTAATGCCAAAATGGAGATGGTTTATTGCCTGCCTGCAGAACTTGGCGTGCCGACCACCACCAGCCCGCTCAAGAATCTGGTTCTGGATATCGATTACAACGACGCCGTTGTGGTGATCCGCACAAGCCCTGGTGCCGCGCAGCTGATTGCCCGAATGCTGGACTCAGTAGGTAAAACGGAGGGTATCCTCGGGACTATCGCCGGCGATGACACTATCTTTACCATCCCGGCCAGCGGTTTCTCCGTTAAAGATCTCCACGAAGCGATTCTGGCTCTGTTCGAACAGGAACTGTAATCCTCTCTCCCCGTAGCGCCGCTGCGGGGATCATTCTGCTCCCGCATCATTTCCCCCTGTCTTCTACTGCCTCTGGCTTTGACAAATAGTGCTTTTTACCACCCATTAACATTCATCCAGTGAATGGTAAATCAAAAAATCGCACAAAAAATCAAAATCAGATATCCATATGATTTAATTAGATATAACCCCACAAAATGGCCAAAAAACGGCCAGCATTATGCAATTTCGTTATAAAAAAAAGACTGGTTAACACGTAATAACAAGAGAAACCATTAGTCTGGTATTAATTTTTAGCGTTATTAGTGTATACTTGATTTTGTGATGAGGGTCACGAAACAAGACCCCACTAAAAAATTCGACGAGGTAAGAATCATGAAAATCAAAACTACTGTAGCGGCGCTGAGCGTCCTGTCTGTTCTGTCATTCGGTGCTTTCGCTGCTGACTCTATCAATGCTGACCAGGCGCAATCCCGCCAGGCAATCGGTACGGTTTCTGTCGGCGCGATCGGCACGTCTCCAATGGACATGCATGAAATGCTGAACAAAAAAGCGGAAGAACAGGGTGCGTCATCCTATCGCATCATCGAAGCACGTTCAGGTGACCACTGGCACGCTACCGCTGAGCTGTACAAATAAGTTTTAGTAATATCTGAAAACGTAAATCTCCACTCAACGGCACCAGGCATAAAAATAGCGGTTAAACCCTTCCTGCCGTTGAGCAAAAACCCTATTCAGGAGTAAAGACTATGAAAACTAAATTGATCATCGCAACCCTCGGTCTGGCTTCAGTTCTCTCTTTCGGCGCGAGCGCAGCCGTACAGCAAGTGAATGCCGACCAGGCTCAAAATCTGCAGCGTATGGGCAGCGTATCTGTCACGTCAGTCACCGGCTCACCGATGGATATTCGACACGAACTTGCCGCCAAAGCTGAAAAAGCAGGCGCCAGCAGCTATCGCGTCACCGAACTGAATCAGGGTGACCACTGGCATGCTACGGCAGAACTGTATAAATAAACCCTCGTCGTATCTCATCATACGACTTGCCCCTGGCCTTATGGTCAGGGGCTTTTTTTGCATTCAATGGCGCGCGTTAAAGCGCAGCTGCCCTTCCAGCTCTTCTTCTGCTTCATCGAACAGCAATATCAGTGCGCCAAAACGTCTGCGCAGCTTATCGGGCAAATGGATGAATTCGATCTCCAGAGGTAGCGGCAACAGACTCCCGGTCACCACGTCCCACAGCGTGTCCAGATTCGTCACGCTTCCCCGTTCAAGATCAAACACCCGGATAAATTCACGATAAAAGTCTTCCTGACCATCGATCTCGTCAAAATCAAAGGTATAGGTTTTCATTGCCAGCCACCCAGTCCAGGCGAGCGGCAGATGCCGCCCTGTCTATTATAATCCCCCGATATGCAGGGTTTTAACTTCCAGATATTCTTCCAGACCCAGCACGGAGCCCTCACGCCCAAGACCTGACTCTTTAACGCCGCCAAATGGCCCCAGCTCCGTGGACACGGCGCACTCGTTAATGCCAATCATCCCGCTCTCGATGGCCTGTGAAACGCGGAAAACCCGTGAGAGATTCTGGGTGTAGAAGTAAGCCGCCAGCCCGTAGGGCGTATTGTTGGCGCGCTGGATGACTTCATCTTCCGAGGTGAAACGGAAGCACGCCGCAACAGGGCCAAACGTCTCTTCTTCTGCCAGCTTCATGCCTTCATGGCAGTCGCCCAGCACGGTTGGCATCCAGAAATTCCCGCCAAGCGGATGAGGCTTACCGCCTGCCAGTACGGTCGCGCCCCGGGCAACAGCGTCTTCCACATGCTCGCGCACTTTGTTCACCGCTGAGGGTTCAATAAGCGGACCTACGACCACACCGTCGTCCAGACCATTTCCCACCTTCAGCGCCTTCACCGCATCGGCAAGCTTATTCACAAACTTGTCGTAGACGGTTTCCTGAATATAGAAGCGGTTAACGCTGACGCAGACCTGTCCGGCATTACGGAATTTGTTGGCGATCGCCCCTTTAACCGCAGCGTCTATATCCGCATCTTCAAAAACGATATACGGGGCATTTCCCCCCAGCTCCATGGAGACTTTCTTCATGGTTTCCGCAGCATTACGCACCAGCGTTTTGCCGACGGAGGTCGAACCGGTAAACGAGATTTTCCGCACCTCGTGGCTCGCCATGATCGCGTCGCTGATCTCATGCGTATTCCCGGCCACGGCGTTGAGCACGCCGTCGGGCACACCGGCCTGTTTTGCCAGCGTAAGCAGCGCAAAGGCGCTGAGCGGCGTGTTATTTGCCGGTTTGATTACCCCGGTACACCCAGCAGCCAGCGCCGGGCCTAGCTTGCGGGTGAGCATCGCCATCGGGAAGTTCCACGGCGTAATCGCCGCGACCACGCCAATCGGTTCACGAGTCGCCAGAATGCGCGAGCCGGGTTTGACAGGGGGAATAATTTCACCGTTAGCGCGCTTGGCCTCTTCGGCGAACCACTGGATAAAGCTGGCAGCGTACTCCACCTCCCCTTCCGCTTCTTTGAGGGGTTTGCCCTGCTCGGTGGTCATTAACCGTCCGAGCCAGCTTTTATTCTCAATAATCAGCTCGTACCAGCGATAGAGGATAGTCGAGCGCTCTTTCGCGGTTTTGGCGCGCCAAGCCGGGAAGGCTTTGGTGGCCGCTGCGATAGCGTCTTCGGTTTCCGCTTTACCCGCTTTTGCCACTCTGGCGATGACCTCACCGGTCGCGGGGTTCAGCACATCAAACGTCGTGTCCAGCGTTTTCCAGATTCCATTGACCAGATAACCGGTCTGAAAAAGGATGTGGTCCTGTAGCGCCTGGGTCGTCATATGCCCTCCCTTTCTGAAATGTAAGAACGTGCTGGAATTAAGTATAGCCACAAAAAAACCGACGCTTTTGGCGTCGGCTTTTTTACTTCAGTCAGTTATCCGTGAGGGCACTCTGGTAGCGATGCAGCATTGACACCAGCCGCCCTACCGGCTCGGTCACCTGAGGCGGAGCTTCCCAGACCTTAAGCTTCTCCTGATAGATATCCAACTCTTCAAGCAGTTGCGTGAAGTAGCGGCGTCGTTTGTCATCGCTGCTCGCGGAAAGCACGTGGTCGGCGGTACGACGCAGCTGACGGTGATAAGCCGACAGATCGTCGTTGATCGGCACAGGCGCGTTACGCAGACGCTGGTGCGCAATGATCATGGTTAACGCCAGCCGGAACTTCGCGATATCGCCCGGGAATTTGTTCAGCAATAAAAACAGCTGCTGATAGAGCGCGGGCAGGTGGTTCTCTTTACGGCGCGCGGTGTTGGTGGTCATAGACGATACGGCAGCCGACACAAACTGGTTCAACAACACGCGGCCCGTTCTCGCCTGCGAGTTATCCCTTACCAGCAGAATGACCATCATTGCCAGGAAACAGCCCACCAGCTGACCTAACGCGCTATCGAGAAACTGGCTGAAGTGGAAGGTCATCGGGTTATCCAGCACAATAATGTTAATCGTACTCGCCAGCGCCCCCAGCGATCCCAGCCGCCGCTTTTGCACTTCAATGCCGATAAAGAACGCCATCACCGCCAGGCTAATACAGAGCAGCAACATGCTCTGTTGCGTAGACGGAATGATCACCAGGAAATAGAGCGCGCCTATCGGCAACGCGGCAATCGTGCCGTACAGGAAATCAATAGCGACCATACGCGGGTTGGGCAGACGCATCGCCAGAGCGGTCACAACGGCAATCATCACCATCGCGCCGCTGCCGGACGTCCAGCCCGTCCAGAGCCAGAACAGCGTGCCGAGCATGCAGGCAAGCGTCGTGCGCCAGAAGTTGACCATCGCATGATGACGCTCGGCAGATTCCGCCTTGATCACCACTTCGCCCTGGAGCACCTCTTCTTCCGCCGCGCTGATTTTGGTGTTACCAATCACGCCGCGTTTAAGCAACAGGTAGCGCGTCGCAGCGCCGACCCAGGTGTAGATTGTCACGGGCGTATCGCGCTCCCCGGTCCAGGCGATGACCCGGCGCATGCGCTTAAGCTGCTTGTGCACGTCCTGCACCGTTTCCACCGGCTCGGCAAACAGTTCGCGGAACGTATCGGTGACCACTTCCGGACGCGTGTTCTGGATCAGGTAAGTTTCGCATGCCTGGGTAATCAGCGTCAGAGAGACGGTATTGAGCGCTTTAAGCCGACGGTTAGCGCGGGCCCAGCGCGAAGACTCCATATTGAGATTGCTGCGCATCCCTTCCAGCGCCTGCGTGCGGCGTACCAGCCCGCTCCAGGCTTTATCCACCTCTTCGCTGTCGCCATGCTTAATACACAGCTGCATCAGCTGGTACTGGGCAACGATCAGCGCGTCGAGTTCACGGTCAACTTCCTGCTTGATGGAGCGCGGGGAGAAAAGCAGGTCAGCGACAATGGCGCAGACGATACCAATGACAATCTCACTGCAGCGTTCAACCGCAAACTGCGGGGCGAGCAGCGGTTCGGACTGAATTGTGATGACAATAATCAGCGCGGTATAGCCCGCCAGGCCCCAGGCGTAGGAGTTCTCCACTTTCACAAGAGACGAAATCCAGGTGCAGAAACCCGCCCAGATACAGCAGACCATCAGCATCAGCAGCGGCGTGCGGATCATCAGAATAATAATGGTGAGCGCCGCGAAACAGCCGATGAACGTCCCGATGATACGCAGCATCCCGCGATAGCGGATCGCGCCCGAATAGGGTTCCCCACCCGCGGCGAAGGCTGGACCCGCCGCGACAATTGCAGCCGTCAGCACCGCCCAGCGAGGGGTTTCAAGCTGGAAGTGAAAACCAACAAACAGCGCCAGCACAATGGCACAGGCCAGCTTCACGGCGAAGCGAATGTGCTGGCTGGCGATGGAAAAGATCCCCATAGCGATTAACCAAACTCGCGCAGGCGATGGGCGATTTTACGGAAGATCGAGTCCTGGCTGGCATCCCTGTCTTTTTCACCGGTAATCACCACCGTGGCTGTAGTACCCGCAGGCCACAGATTTCCCTGCTGCTCGTCCAGGTGGATACGCACCGGCACACGCTGGGCCAGACGCACCCACTCCAGGTTGGAATCCACCGTTGCCATCCCTTTAGCATCGTTAGAGCTGCTGGAGTTGGTCACCCCCGCGGCGACGCTGTCAACGGTGCCCTTAAAGACGCGGTTGCTGCCGAGCGGCGTGATTTCCGCCCGGTAACCTGGGCGCACGCCTTCCAGCTTGGTCTCTTCCATATAGGCGAGCACGTAGAAGGAGTTCTGCTTAACCAGCGCCACGGCGGTTGAGCCGCGGGTAATAAATTCACCGGCATAGACGTTCAGGTTTGTGACCCAGCCATCGGACGGCGCGCGGATCACGGTACGCTCGAGATCGAGCTTCGCCAGGTCGCGCGTCGCTTGCGCTTTCGCCAGCTGATGCAGCACGGTTTGCAGCACGTTGTTGGACTGGTCAATCTCTTCACGGGACATTGCCTGCACGCCCAGCTGGTTACGGCGGCCTGCCTCACGGCGTTTCTCAGCAACCAGCGCCTGGTAATAGGCGACATCCGCTTCCGCCTCTTCCAGCGCTTTCTGGTAACGAGGCTGGTCAATGGTGAACAGGACCTGATCTTTTTTCACCAGCTGGTTATCGTGAACGTTAACCGCCGTGATAAGGCCGGCTACGTCGGGCGCTATCGCCACGACGTCGGCGCTGAAGCGCGCATCGCGCGTCCACGGCGATTCGGTGTAATAGACCCAGGCGCGGAAAATAGCGATGAAGGCGAGGATTACCAGCGCCATCGTAATGGCAGTGCGGGAGATTTTTCTTGTTAGCGTTTTCACATCAACCTCAGACAAACATGCGCGATATCAGATAAAACAGGCAGCAATACAGCGCGGTATTGAACAATGCAGGATGCCAGACGAAATCGTAGATCCCGGTGGGGACCAGCACCTTGCGCACCAGCCAGAAGATCGCCAGTGATAAAAGAAGCTCGAAAAATATCGGTGGGAACGACAGACCGAACACCACGATAACGGGAAACAGACTCATGTTGACCTTGATAAGAGAGAGTGCAGGCTTCAGAATTTTTTAGCGCACGCCACCGCAGGAGAGCAAGAAACGCCGGGCGAGAATGGCGCAGCCGTTATGTAATTAATAATATATTAACGTAACTGTTATGCTGTTATCTATAATATGTGATCTAAATCACTTTTAAGCCAGAGTGAACAATGGAACGTTTAAAACGCATGTCGGTCTTCGCCAAAGTGGTCGAACTGGGCTCTTTCACCGCGGCGGCACGCCAGCTTCAGATGAGTGTCTCATCCATAAGCCAGACGGTGTCCAAACTGGAAGATGAGCTTCAGGTTAAGCTGCTCAACCGCAGTACCCGCAGCATTGGGCTGACGGAAGCGGGTAAAATTTACTATCAGGGCTGTCGCCGCATGCTGCTTGAAGTGCAGGATGTTCACGAACAGCTCTATGCCTTTAACAACACCCCCATCGGCACGCTACGCATCGGGTGTTCTTCAACTATGGCACAAAATGTTCTCGCTGCCATGACCGCGGATATGCTGAAAGAGTACCCTGGGCTTACCGTCAATCTGGTTACGGGCATCCCGGCGCCGGATCTGATTGCCGACGGCCTGGACGTGGTGATCCGCGTTGGTGCGCTGCAGGATTCCAGCCTGTTCTCACGTCGGCTGGGGAGCATGCCGATGGTGGTTTGCGCCTCAAAGAGCTACCTGGCGCAGTACGGCGTTCCGGAGAAACCCGCCGATCTCACCAACCACTCGTGGCTGGAGTACAGCGTGCGGCCCGACAATGAATTTGAGCTGATCGCCCCGGAAGGGATCTCCACCAAACTGCTGCCGGAAGGCCGGTTCGTCACCAACGATCCGATGACTATCTCCCGCTGGCTGGTCGCCGGGGCCGGGATCGCCTACGTGCCGCTGATGTGGGTGATCAACGAGATCAACAGCGGCGTGCTGGAGATCCTGTTCCCGCGCTACCAGTCCGATCCGCGACCGGTGTACGCCCTGTACACCGAAAAGGACAAGCTGCCGCTTAAAGTGCAGGTGTGTATCAACTACCTGACCGAGTATTTTGTGGACGTGGCGGAGCTGTTTCAGGGGATGCGGGGAAGAAGGAAGGAATAATCGATTAATTCCTGAAAGTATATGCGTTATTAATATTTCCCGGATGAAACATACATTCATCCGAGAATATTTCCCCTCCGCTATGAGGATTAGCGAATTGACACTGCCGCTGCCTGCCCTTTACCTTATAAGCAGTCTGCCATTAAGACTGTTATTAATTTGTTGCTGATTTGAATAATAAAATGTATTCCGCAGGATGACGTTAAACAAGGAAAAGAAATGAATATATTTGAACAAACACCGCCCTCACGCAGGCGCTATGGACTCGCCGCGTTCATCGGTTTAATTGCAGGGATTGTCTCCGCGTTTGTCAAATGGGGAGCCGAGGTGCCTCTCCCGCCACGAAGCCCCACCGATTTATTCACCGCCGCGTGCGGGCCTGAACAATTAATAAGAGCCGCAAGCCAGATTGATTGCTCCCGTAATTTTTTAAACCCTCCCTATGTATTTTTACGCGACTGGCTGGGCGTCGTTGATCCTAACGCGGCGGTTTATACCTTTGCCGGTCATATATTTAACTGGGTTGGCGTAACACATATTATTTTCTCAATCGTGTTCGCTGTAGGGTATTGTGTAGTTGCTGAAGTCTTTCCGAAAATTAAACTCTGGCAGGGTTTACTGGCGGGTGCGTTAGCCCAGCTTTTTGTTCATATGATCTCCTTCCCTCTGATGGGGCTGACACCACCGCTGTTCGACCTTCCCTGGTATGAGCACGTATCAGAGATCGTGGGTCATCTGATCTGGTTCTGGTCGATCGAAATCATTCGCCGCGATTTACGCAACCGCATTACCCACGAGCCGGATCCGGAGATATCGCTGGGTCAATTACGTTAAAAAAAAGGCGCTACTCCGTAGCGCCTTTTTTATGTGAACGCAGATCAGGCCGTGCCGCCCACCGTCAGGTTGTCCACTTTCAGCGTTGGCTGGCCCACGCCAACCGGCAGACTCTGGCCCTCTTTACCACAGACGCCCACGCCGTTATCCAGCTTCAGATCGTTACCGACCATGGAGATCTGCTGCATCGCTTCAATACCGGAGCCAATCAGCGTCGCGCCTTTTACCGCTTTGGTCACTTTGCCTTTCTCGATCAGATACGCTTCTGACGTGGAGAAGACGAATTTACCGGAGGTGATGTCCACCTGACCGCCGCCAAAGTTTGGCGCAAAGATACCGTAATCAACGGATTCGATAATTTCCTGCGGCGTGGATTTGCCCGGCAGCATATAGGTGTTGGTCATGCGCGGCATTGGCAGGTGCGCATAGGACTCACGACGACCATTACCCGTTGGCGCTACGCCCATCAGGCGCGCGTTGAGTTTGTCCTGCATATAGCCTTTCAGCACACCGTTTTCAATCAGCACATTATACTGGCCTGGCGTACCTTCGTCGTCGATAGCCACCGAGCCACGGCGATCGCGCATGGTGCCGTCATCCACCACGGTGCACAGCTCAGAGGAGACGAGTTGCCCGATCTGGCCGCTGAATACGGACGTACCGCGACGGTTAAAATCGCCTTCCAGACCGTGTCCTACCGCTTCGTGCAACAGCACGCCCGGCCAGCCGGCCCCCAGCACAACCGGGAATGAGCCCGCCGGTGCCGCGACAGCATTCAGATTCACCAGCGCCATGCGCACGGCTTCTTTTGCCCACGCGTCAGCGCGCGCTTCACCGTCAACATCCCCCAGGAACCAGTCATAGCCGAAACGACCGCCGCCGCCGCTTGAGCCGCGCTCGCGTTTACCGTCGTCATCGACCTGCACGCTGATAGAGAGACGCACCAGCGGACGAACATCCGCCGCCAGAGTGCCGTCAGTGGCCGCAACCAGAATCAATTCATAAACACCGCTCAGGCTGGCGGAGACTTCCTGCACGCGTTTATCGGCAGCACGCGCCACTTTGTCGACACGGCGCAGGATATCCAGCTTCTCTTCGCGGCTCATGCTCTGCAGCGGATCGATGCTGGTATAGAGCGCAGAGTGCGACACTTCACCCAGGGTTTTCACGCGACCATCGCCGGTATCGCGCACAATGGTACGCGCGGCCTGCGCGCTCTGCTCAAGTGCGGCCAGGCTAATCTGATCGGCATAGGCAAAACCGGTTTTCTCGCCGCTGACGGCACGAACGCCGACGCCCTGGTCGATGTTATAAGAGCCATCTTTGATGATGCTGTCTTCTAAAACCCAGGATTCGTGATAGCTCGACTGGAAATAGAGATCGCCGTAGTCGAGACGGCGTTCGGTCAGTTGACCAAGAATGGAGAACAGGTCCTGATGGCTCAGGCCGTTCGCTGCGAGCAAATGTTCACTTACCAGGTTCAGACTCATCGTATTGCTACTCGTTCGTTGCCGCCCGTGGCGGTATAAAGATCGTATTTATTGAGAGTGAGGCAATTACCTGCCCACGTCAAATCATTGCTGTGCATCTTTGCGCGGCTGGCGCAGCACCTCGTTAATCTGCGGTTTATCCACCGGACCGGTAATGCGGTAGCGCAGAATAGAGACCTTGCTCCAGAGCGGCCCCAACACTTTACTGGCGGCAAACACCGCCGCACCGACAATCGGGTTCACCACAAAGGCCGCCGCCACACCCACGCTCGCGGAAATTTCCGGCGCCACCACGGCTTCCATATCCAGCTCGCGACGCACGAGGTTGACTGAGCCTTTCATGGCGATATCCGCTTCCAGTCCGTCCACCAGCGTGTCGTCCGTATGCAGAACGCCGTCCTTGATCCACGCCGTACTGCGGATGGAATCGTAGTAAAAACCTTCGTTGAAGGTATCGCTGAAATCGAAGCGCAGCTTGCGCAGCAGCGCATCAAAACTCAGCAGGCGCAGGATCTGCCCGGCGCGCCCCGTGCTCACGTCGGCAATTTCACCTTTGCCGAAGCGGGTTTTCAGAATGCCGTTCAGCGAGGCCTCATCCGGCTTCCACGGCGCATCACGCCAGTGAAGATCGTAATCGACGTCGAATGACGAACCACGCAGCGGCGTAGTGATACCAAAGAAATTAGCTGCTGCATCCAGCTTGTTGCCTTTAATGTCACCCTTCAGAGACGTGCGCTGCTCGCCCGGGTTATTCACCCATTCCCCTGCGGCCGTCATGCGGCCAAAACCGGTATCGACCAGCCCGCCAGTGAGCGTAAGCGTGTTTCCCTGGATGGCAAAATCACCGTCGATACGGCCATATTTTTGCCCCCACAGCCAGCACTCCGCACAGCGCAGCTGGAGATCGGGCCAGCCGCTAAAATCGATGCGGGATGTCTTACTCAACGGCGACGTTTTTGCTGGCTGGTCTTTCCCGCTCGCGCTTGCCGGGTTGTAGTAGAGATAGCGGATCGCCGCCTGCCATGGCGCGTTATTGCGCATGGTCAGCGTACCGTTGATCTCTCTGCCCTGGGCCTCCACCTTCGAGCCGTTAACGGTGGGCTGTGAAACAATACTCAGGTTGTTCCACTGCTGCCCGCCCAGCATCAGCGACGGCGTGCGTACGGTAATAGCCTCCGGGAACTGAGCAGTTTGATCGACGTTTTGCCCAACGCCTTTCTGGAACAGTGCCAGCCATTCCGCACCGTCCATCGGCGGGAGATTCAGCTCAACGCCCGCCTGCTCCGGCAGCGGCGGCGTGGAGCGGCTATCCGTCGTCCAGATAGCTTTGTCGAGGGTGAGCTTGCGGTTAAGCAGCCAGCGGCTGTTGAAGTGGTTCGTCCCGCCCGCGCTTCCGGTCAGCTCGAAGCTGTTCAGGTTGCCATCAACGTTCAGCTTCACCGGCAGCGGCTGTCCGGCCTGTTTATCCAGCGGCGCAGGCAGCTGGCTATGAAGGTTTTTCAAATCGCCGGTGATATCGACCTGATAATGCGCACCCGCGTGATAAGGCAGCTCTATAGCGACTTTGCCCTGCCAGGCGACCGCGCCGTCCACGGATTCCTCAATGGCCTTCGGAAGAACATCCATACGCGATGGCTGCCAGTTACCGTCCAGATTGACGGCCACCTGATAAGCCTTTTCACCCTCGGAGGTCGTGAAGTCGATATTCACGGGCTGATTAAACCAGCTGGCGGTAAGCGGCTCGCTCTTCAGGTTACCGTTCTCGAAGCTGAACTGCCCGCTGAGATTTTTCAGGGTGCTCTCAAGGGGTTTGATGAACAGGCTGTTATTCTTCAGGCGGACGTCGCCTTTGGCGGTGGTCATTTCGCCGTCCAGCGGGATATCAAGATGTAAGCGAGCATTCACATCGCCATCAAGCTGCAGCTGCTGGAGCGTCGCCGCCAGCGATTCTTTCAGCGGCGTCTCCTCAAAGTACGGTCCCACCGCTTTGCCCGGCCCGCTGATGTCGGCATCAATAAGCAGTTTCTCTTTTGAATAATCCGGGATATTTGCCGTCAGGTTGCTGGCCGTCACGCCGCCCAGCGCAACGCTGTCTGACTTCATCCATAGCCCGTCATTGAGAAAGTTAAGCTCGATGTCCAGGTTTTTCAGCGCGGGCCAGCCAGGCTGGAACGCGAAGGTAGCGTTGTGTAACGGCACCAGCACCTGGAACTGACCTTCATTATGCTTGTACGGGAAAAGATGCGGATTACCGCCGTAGGCCAGCGTGGCACTATCGGCCTGACCGCCCTGAATTGCACCGCTCAGATAGTCCACCAGCGCTTTACCCATCAGGTTTTCCGGGAAATAGCGCCAGGCCTGAGAACCGTCACTGGTGCTAATACCAGCCAGAATACCCAGCCACGGCTCATCACCTTCTGGCTGCAGATAGCGGAAATCGCCGCGCGCATGCACCGCTTTGGCTTTTACGTCGATATGGCGGCCATCAAGCTGGAAACCTTTATCGTTACGGAGCCAGTTTAGCACCGCGCTGCCCTGTTCAATTTCCAGCGGCGCGCGGAAGACCGTTTCGTAAGGCATTTTGGCGTCGTGCATATCAACCGTCAGCCTGCCGTTCTCCACGCTGCCTTCCAGCTTGCCGCTAAAGTGCTCCGCACCCGGCAGCAGCTTCCACTGCTTCCAGGCGAGATCTTTCCACGTTGCCTGGAAACGGGTTTTTTCTGTCGCCTGTAGCGGAATATCCAGCGCCAGGGCGTCTATCTTCCCGCTCGGCTGCGTGGCCAGCCAGATCTCGCCAAGGTCCGCAGAGAGCTTTGCTGCCATGGAGCGCAGCCCTTCAATAGCGGCCAAATCCAGGTTACTGGCACGGATGCGCAGCTCGTCGCTGCGTTTGCTGGCCGTACCGCCAACGTCCTGCTCCGGCATCCAGGCCAGCGTCAGCGCACCGCGCGGCCACGGCTTGCCGTCCATGGTGATGCGCGTATCCGGAATGGCGAACTGCCAGCCTTCTTTCTCCTGCGTAACGTGTGCGGTGAGGTTATCAACGGAAAGCTGATGCTGCTGTTTTTCACCTTTCCAGCTTGCGCCCCCCTGCTTGAGCCAGATATCACCGCTGGCAAATTCCCCTTTCGTCAGGGTCAGCCAGCCTTCAAGGCTGAAACGGGCCGTTTCCAGCTGCATATTTTGCTGGATCCAGTCGCCCAGCCACGGCTTCACATCCACATCGTCGGCCTGTAGCCAGACTTTGCCGTTGTTGAGCAGGCCGTCATCGTCCCGCAGATCCATGCGCACCTGCATCACGCCGTGCTGGCCGTTCAGACTTGAGAGACTGACCTGCCCCTCGGCGCGGTGCCGATCTTTGCCGTTGAGCCAGGTTAGCTGGGGGATCGCGAGCTCGGCGCGCTGGCCAGAAAGGGTAATAAAGCTCACTTCGCTGTCGCGCAGATCGAAATGATCGAACTGGCGGAGGAAGAGATCGCTGAAGCGGTTGGCTTCAAGTCCCTGACTGCTATCGCCACCAGAGAGCGGCGTGTTGGTCAGAAACTGGAGTTGATAAAAAGTGAGATCGCGAAACTGCCAGCGCAGATGCAGCAGGCTTTGCCAGACGTCCAGCGCCAGGGTCACGCGTTTAATTTTGAGGTAGCCGCCGTCTTTCAGGCTGGCATTGATATCCCGGACATCAAGCGTCGGGCCAAAATTCTGCCAGTTAGCGCTGAGCTGGCTTACGTTCACCGGCACGCCGGTGGTGGATTCGATTTTTGCCAGCAGCTGCGGACGCCAGCTGTCCAGATGCGGTAAAACGAGGCGTAGCCCGCTCACGAGCAACGCGACAATCACGACCAGCGTTGCCCCTGTAAGCAATAAAATCCCCGGCAATCGCCTCACGCATCTCTCCTTGTCAGCTTTCGTCACGCAGCGTACTGCGTCTTACATCATCACGACGTCGAACTGCTCCTGGTTATAGAGCGGTTCAATTTGTACTTTTACCTGTTTGCCGACAAAGATTTCCACTTCCGCCAGCGCGTGTGACTCTTCGCCTTTCAGCGCTTCAGCCACCGCAGGGGAAGCATAGACCAGAAAACGATCGGAGTCGTAGGCATGATGAACACGAACGATCTCACGCATAATTTCGTAGCAGACGGTCTCAACCGTCTTTACCGTTCCGCGTCCATGGCAGGTTGGGCATTCATTACACAGCACATGCTCAACGCTTTCACGGGTACGCTTGCGCGTCATTTCTACCAGCCCCAGCTGTGAGAAACCGTTGATGCTGGTTTTCACGCGATCTTTACTCAGCGCCTGTTCAAGCGAGTGCAGCACGCGGCGGCGATGGTCTTCATTACTCATATCGATAAAGTCGATGATGATAATGCCGCCCAGATTGCGCAGACGAAGCTGGCGCGCAATCGCCTGCGTGGCTTCGATGTTGGTATTGAAGATGGTGTCATCCAGGTTGCGATGGCCGACAAACGCGCCGGTGTTGATATCGACGGTGGTCATCGCTTCGGTCTGATCGATGATCAGATACCCGCCGGATTTCAGCTCGACCTTACGCTCCAGCGCGCGCTGGATCTCGTTTTCGACATCATAGAGATCGAAGATCGGCTGACGCCCTGAGTAATGCTCCAGCAGGCCGGGCATCTCGGGGATATATTCGGCGGTAAACTCCAACAGGGCTTCATAAGTCAGACGAGAGTCCACGCGAATGCGGTCGAGCTGCGCATCGGCAAAGTCACGCAAAACACGCTGAGCCAGGGCCAGCTCACCATAGAGCTGATAGCGGGTCTGGTTGCGTTTCTTACGCTCCATCACTTTGGTCCAGACGCGCTTCAGATAGGCCGCGTCAGACGCCAGGTCTTCTTCGCTGATCCCTTCCGCGGCGGTACGGATGATAAACCCACCCTGTTCATCGCAGTAGGCGCTGACCACTTTTTTAAGACGCTCGCGCTCGGTTTCGCTCTCTATACGCTGCGAAACACCCACGTGCGACGCGCCGGGCATAAAGACCAGATAGCGGGAAGGTAAGGTGATGTCGGTGGTCAGACGCGCGCCTTTGGTACCGAGGGGGTCTTTCACCACCTGTACCATCAGATCCTGTCCCTGACGCACCAGCTCAGAAATATCGCGCACGGCAAACTGCTTTTGCTCTTCGCCCGCAACGCACTCGGTGTGCGGCATGATATCGGAGGCATGTAAAAATGCCGCCTTATCCAGTCCAATATCTACAAAAGCCGCCTGCATACCCGGTAGTACACGACTGACACGACCTTTGTAGATATTGCCTACTATTCCGCGCCGCGCTTCACGCTCAATATGAATTTCCTGAAGAATGCCACCATCAATATAGGCCACACGGGTTTCCGATGGCGTTACGTTTACCAACAATTCAGCCGTCATAATTATCCCTTCCCTCACGCAGTGAGTTAAAATTGCTCAGCAACTCATACGTTTCCACCAGCGGTAAGCCGACTACGGCGTGATAGCTGCCATGAATCTTCCTGACAAAACAGCCACCCAGCCCCTGAATACCGTATGCACCTGCTTTATCCATCGGTTCACCGCTGGCAATATAAGCGGCGATGTCGTCGTCGGTAAGTACTCTGAATGTCACATCCGTCACCACCAGGCAATCCAGCACGTGCTGGCTGTCAGCCAGCGCGACGGCCGTCATCACCTGATGCGTTTGTCCGGACAGTTTGCGCAGCATGCGCGCCGCATGAGCGGCGTCGCGCGGTTTCTCAAGCACTTCACCGTTAAGGATAACGATGGTATCTGCCCCCAGCACGGGAAGATCGCGTGGCACACTGGCTACGCCAGCCTGCGCTTTCTCGCGCGCCAGGCGAGACACGTACTGTTGAGCACTTTCGCCCTCAGCACGTTGTTCTTCAATGCCGGTCACGATGCGTTCAAAAGACACCCCTAGCTGCGTCAGGAGTTCCTGACGGCGCGGGGAGCCGGAAGCGAGATACAAAGACGTCATAGAAACCTTTTATTGCACAGCAAACTGCTGGCGAACCTTACGCATCAGCAGGAACAGCCATGGCCAGAGCACACCGTTTACTACACTACTCCAGAACACTTCCGGTCGGAAAGAGACGTTGATCACTAAAAACTCTGCCCAGAAAACAACGATATCCGCCGCGAGCGACAATAGCATCACCACCAGGGCCTGTTGCCAGAGCGCAAGGTTACGAAAGAGCTGGAATTTGAGAGCGACGAGGTACGCAATAATGCTCATGGACAAGGCACGCACGCCAAGCGTAGAGCCGCTAATGAGATCCAGTATGGCACCCATCACAAAACCTGTGCCGACATTTACGCGATGCGGCAGGGCAAGGATCCAGTAGAGCAAAATGAGCAATACCCAGTTTGGCCGGAAAACGAGAATGTCATCCGGCCAGGGCATCACTTGCAGTAACAGTGCAATGAGAAACGAGAGCCAGATGACCCAGCGTCCCTGGCTACGATAGCTTGCCACTACTGCCCTCCCGAAGAGAGTTTAGGCGGTGGCGGCGCATCCGGCAGCGGCTGCGTTAACCCTGTTGCCGGCGCCGGGACTGGCGCAGGCGGCCCCATGGAATCCGCAGGCGGGAGAACCTGCGGCATCATCTGCATCAGGCGTTCATTCGCCACACGATGCACCTCTTCAGGCGTCATCGGGTTAGCACCATTGCGATCGGCACCCCACAGCAGCAGCAGATAGCGCAGACGCTGTAAACCGGCGGTTGGACGCGCCTGAATCACGGTATAGGCGCGCTGAGTATCCAGCTTCACTGACGAGACAACCGCAACCGGATAGCCTTCAGGGAAGCGTCCGCCCAGACCGGAGGTCACCAGGACGTCACCCACGCGGATATCCGTGTTAGCAGGCAGGTGTTCCAGCTGCAGATCGTCCGTACAGCCGTTACCGGCCGCAATCACGCGAATGTCGTTACGCAGAACCTGGATCGGCAGCGCATGCGTGGCATCGCAAATCAGCAGTACGCGGCTGGTCAGTTTGGCCACGGCAACAACTTGGCCCACCACGCCTTTATCACTGATAACAGGCTGACCTTCATACACGCCGTTCACGCTCCCTTTGTCGATCACAACCTGATCGCTGTAAGGGTCGTTCACGGTGGAGATCACCTGGGTCACCATTTTCTGCTCATCCTGACGCAGCGGCGAGCCGAGCAGCTCACGCAAACGCGCGTTTTCCTGCTTATACTGCCCCAGCATCAGCAGCTCGCTGTTTTTCAGCAGCAGTTCCTGACGTAATGCCCGGTTTTCGAGTTCGAGTTGGTCACGCGAAGACAGCGTTTGAGAAACGGAGTCGAGCAGTTCACGGGGACCATTTGATACAAAGTAGAAAGGACTGACGGCGGTATCCATGTACGTTCTAATTTGGCTGAACGTACCGAGGCGGCTATCGGCAATAATGACCCCAAGCGCAACCAGAACCGCCAGAATGAGGCGAAACTGTAGCGATGGGCCACGGCTAAAAATTGGCTTCATAGGCTATGCGTATTCTCGCGTCAGAGAGAAAGGGTAGCAAATTGCTACCCTCTCAAACTCGACTACTCTTCGCTGAACAAATCGCCGCCGTGCATGTCGATCATTTCCAGCGCCTTGCCACCACCACGGGCGACGCAAGTCAGTGGATCTTCTGCAACTACGACAGGAATACCTGTCTCTTCCATTAACAGGCGGTCGAGGTTACGCAGCAGCGCACCACCACCGGTCAGAACCATACCGCGCTCGGAGATGTCGGACGCCAGCTCTGGTGGGCACTGTTCCAGCGCAACCATTACCGCGCTCACGATGCCAGTCAGTGGTTCCTGCAGTGCTTCCAGAATTTCGTTGGAGTTCAGGGTAAAACCGCGTGGAACACCTTCAGCCAGGTTACGACCGCGAACTTCGATCTCACGCACTTCATCGCCCGGATAAGCAGAGCCGATTTCGTGTTTGATACGCTCTGCGGTAGCTTCACCGATCAGAGAGCCGTAGTTACGGCGCACATAATTAATGATGGCTTCATCGAAGCGGTCACCACCGATACGTACGGAAGAGGAGTACACCACGCCGTTCAGAGAGATAACGGCGACTTCAGTGGTACCACCACCGATATCCACCACCATAGAACCGGTAGCTTCAGAAACAGGCAGACCAGCACCGATTGCCGCAGCCATTGGCTCTTCAATCAGGAACACTTCACGTGCACCTGCACCCTGGGCAGATTCACGAATTGCGCGACGTTCAACCTGGGTTGCGCCAACCGGCACACACACCAGAACACGCGGGCTTGGACGCATGAAGCTGTTGCTGTGAACCTGCTTGATGAAGTGCTGAAGCATTTTTTCAGTCACGAAGAAGTCAGCGATAACGCCGTCTTTCATTGGGCGAATGGCGGCGATGTTGCCAGGGGTACGACCCAGCATCTGCTTCGCGTCATGACCCACTGCGGCCACGCTTTTCGGCGAGCCCGCACGATCCTGACGAATGGCCACAACAGAAGGCTCATTCAATACGATGCCTTGTCCTTTTACATAAATAAGGGTATTCGCGGTACCCAGGTCAATGGACAGGTCATTGGAAAACATGCCACGAAATTTTTTCAACATACTAAGGGATAATCCTGAAAGCTGGGGCGGAAAACAAAATCCGCTTACTTTACCAACCACACGCAGCAGCGACAAGGCGCAAAAATCATCTGCAACGGTGAAAATTTGTGCAGTACGTTTCCTGATGTTACAAAATCATCCCCTGACTCCCTCAGGGCTGAGTAAACAGTAGCGTTCCCCACTGACATTTGTAACCCGTTAAAGGTCGTTCACTGGCTTTTTGCTCGACATACTCAAAGCTACAGGCGCGATATTCTACGTGAAAACAGCGTAAACGGCAGGTCAAACAGAGTATCTTTGCAAATATTTTTTCACGTTGGTGTCAAGCGGTTGAGAGGCAGCAAAAAAATCCCCCTGACCACCCATAACACCGCGCTCTTTTAACATCTGCCATTCGCTTCTGGAGCGTACGCCCGTAGCAAATACTTGTGTCCGCGTTCCCTTGCATGCTTCTACCAGACTCTGTACCAGCAGCTGGTTTTCCGTACGCTTCTCAATATTCCTTACCAGGCCTGGATGTAGCTTTAATAGCTCCACATCCAGCTCCTTGATCCAGTTGGTACTGACCAGCGTTAAACCTGCCTGCGTCACCGCGACACGCGCGCCGAGCGCATTGATCAAACGTACCACCGGGCGTAACCGGCTGATGTGTTGACCTACATCCGCCTCAGCAAGTTCAAAAATAATGTGTTTGCGTTGCGATTTTTCGCATTGCATTAATGTATCACGCAGCCAGCGCTGAAAACGTGGGCGTATTAACGACTCCACGGTGACCTGTAACGCGAGGTTTTCTTCAGGCCAGAAGGATAAAAACGGAATCAGCCGGGTAATTTGCTGGCGGTCATACTCTTCGGAGAGCCCAAATTGCAGCACCATCGGCAGATATTCCGCAGAGATAACCTCTTCCGTGCCGTCAAAAATACGACACATCAATTCACGGTGGTGGACGTTGCCATTTTTCATGACCGCGGGTTTTTGATAAATGCGAGGCCCGCCGCGGCTAAGCATTTGCTCAATCAGCGTTCGCCAGCGCACGTTGCCGCGCCCTTTTTCCGGCAGAGAGTCATCATATACCGCCCACCCGTTCGCCCCCTGCAGAACGGCGTTGCGGGTGGCGGCTTCGGCGTGTTCCATCACCTGTTCTGCCGATTGCCCGCCACGCCAGGCGCAGATCCCCATGTGCACCATATCGTCCCTGTCGAGCATTTTGCTCTGCGGCAGCGCATCCACCGCTTTCAGCAACTGGCTGGCGATGCTTTCGGACTCTTTCAGAGTGCGATGAGGCAGCAATACGGCAAAGTCGCTGCGGTGATAGCGGGCCAGCAGCGCCCCCGGGTAGCGCATAATAAAGGTGGAGAGCAGGTTAATCAGCGTAAAGAGATTTTCTTCCGCGGCCCGCTGTCCCCAGGTATCGCGCAGGAGATCGAAATCGGGCAGGCGAATCATCATCACCACCCCGTGTGTTCCCACCTTTTCCGAATCGTCGAGCAGCGTGGCGAGCTGATTATCAAAGAAGAGTCGGTTGTTCAGGCCGGTTTTATTATCCTGCGCGGCATACGAGCGGATCAGCGTATCCATACGGCTGCGCTGTTCGCTGGCAAACTGGATTTCTGAGAGTAGCGTATCCAGCGCGCTGCTGGCGCGTGAAGGCCATTCATGAACTGAGCCGCGCACCTGCGGGCCGCGTTCACCGTTAAGGATCCGCAAGGAGCGGAGCTCCAGCAGCTCCTGACCAGAAAGCTGGCGCCGCAGCCAGCGGACCGCGAGAAAGATCAGCAGGACAATAAACACCACGGCGACGGTGAGCGGCGCGGTGGTCATCATGGAACGGAAATAGCTGGCCATCGGATCGAGATAGACCATGTGGATGGTCATGCCCGGATTTTTGAGGGAGTGCACCGTCACTTCCCGGTACTGGCTCACCACGCCCGCGGGGCGATAGCTTCCCTGACGTTCATGGCTTAAAACGCGATGCTTTCCCTGCTGAATGTCGATCTGAACAATATCAACAGGTACCATCAACTCATCGAGCTCGCGGGAGAGCGCCGGCAGCGGCGTCGTCAGCAGACGCGTATCAATCACCGATGCGACAGACTGTACCCGGTTGACCAGCTTGTCCTGTATGGCGTTGTAAAAGCTTAGAGAGCAGCCCAGAAGCGTGACAAAAATGGTCAGCCCCGTCAGCAAGGTGATAAAAGCTGAGAACTTCGTCGTTAATCGCATCCTTGAGATAACTCCGTGGGTTGATGGGGTAGCAAGTAAGCGCTAACTTGCATTTCAAATGCGGCATACTACCAAACCTGGTGTATCTGGCAATTTATTGCGTTAAATCGGCACTGCGTTTCCCTGAGCGAGTATAGTCTTCAGAAATTATTTTCCAATCATCTGAGTCGAGAGGACCCCGTATGCAGGCTTTGATCTTAGAACAGCAGGACGGCAAAACGCGTGCCTCAGTGCAGGCGGTTGAAGAGGGTCGCCTGCCGGAAGGCGAAGTAACCGTCGATATCGACTGGTCCAGTTTAAATTATAAAGACGCGCTGGCTATCACCGGTAAGGGTAAAATCATCCGAAATTTCCCTATGGTGCCGGGAATTGATTTCGCTGGCCAGGTTCATACCAGCGAGGATCCGCGCTTCCATCCGGGCCAGCACGTGCTGCTTACCGGGTGGGGCGTCGGTGAAAATCACTGGGGCGGTCTGGCAACGCAGGCGCGCGTTAAGGGCGACTGGCTGGTGCCGATGCCGAAAGGCATGGATGGCCGCAAAGCGATGATTATCGGCACCGCAGGCTTTACCGCCATGCTGTGCGTGATGGCGCTGGAAGATGCGGGCGTCCGCCCTGAGTCGGGTGAAGTGGTCGTCACCGGCGCCAGCGGTGGCGTCGGCAGCACGGCCGTTACGCTACTGCACAAGCTGGGCTATCAGGTCGCTGCGGTGTCGGGTCGCGAAAGCACCCACGATTACCTGCGTCAGCTCGGTGCCAGCCGCATTCTTGGCCGCGACGAGTTTGCCGAAACTCGCCCTCTGGAAAAACAGGTCTGGGCAGGTGCGGTGGATACCGTCGGTGATAAGGTGCTGGCAAAAGTGCTGGCGCAGATGAACTACGGCGGCTGCGTCGCAGCCTGCGGACTGGCCGGAGGATTTGCCCTGCCAACTACCGTGATGCCATTTATTCTGCGTAACGTACGCCTGCAGGGTGTGGATTCCGTGATGACCCCGCCAGTCCGTCGTCTTGAAGCCTGGGAACGGCTGGTGCGCGATCTGCCGGAATCCTTCTATACCCAGAGCGCAACGGAGATAACCCTCAGCCAGGCGCCGGAATATGCCAGTAAAATCATGGACAATCAGTTCCACGGTCGCGCGCTGGTGAAAATCGCCTAATCTTCAAATTTTCGTGACATATTCGCGCGAATCCCTCTCCTCCGTCATGCTTAGTAAAACGCATGACGGAGGATGCCATGAAAAATCGAAAACTGACGGAAGCCGACGTAACGTCTGAGTCTGTCTTTATGTTACAGCGCCGCCAGATCCTGAAAATGCTTGGCATCAGCGCCACCGCGCTCACGCTCTCACCGGCGGCACACGCCGACCTGCTCGACTGGTTTAAAGGCAACGATCGGCCAAAGGCACCTTCCGGCGCACCGCTCACCTTCACGAAACCCGCCCAATGGCAAAATAAACTGACGCTCACGCCGGAAGATAAAGTTACCGGCTACAACAACTTCTACGAATTTGGTCTCGACAAGGCCGATCCTGCAGCCAACGCAGGCAGCCTCAAAACCGATCCGTGGACGTTGAAAATTGAGGGCGAAGTGGCAAAACCCCTGACGCTGGACCATCACGATCTCACCACCCGTTTTCCCCTCGAAGAGCGTATCTATCGCATGCGCTGCGTGGAGGCGTGGTCGATGGTAGTGCCCTGGGTAGGCTTCCCGCTGCATAAATTGCTGGCGATGGCTGAGCCCACCAGCAACGCAAAATATGTCGCTTTCCAGACGCGTTATGCGCCGGACGAGATGCCAGGGCAGAAAGACCGGTTTATCGGCGGCGGGCTGGAGTATCCCTATGTCGAAGGGTTACGTCTCGACGAAGCGATGCATCCCCTTACCCTGCTGACCGTCGGCGTTTATGGCAAAGCGCTTCCCCCGCAGAACGGCGCCCCCATCCGTTTAACCGTGCCGTGGAAATATGGCTTCAAAGGGATTAAATCTATCGTCAGCATTAAGCTCACTCGCGAACGTCCGCCAACCACCTGGAATCTGGCGGCGCCGGACGAATACGGTTTCTTCGCGAACGTGAATCCGCATGTGGATCACCCGCGCTGGTCGCAGGCAACCGAGCGTTTTATCGGTTCCGGCGGCGCGCTGGACGTCAAGCGCCAGCCGACGCTGCTGTTTAACGGCTATGCCGATGAAGTGGCTTCCCTCTACCGTGGGCTGAATTTACGGGAGAATTTCTAAGTGCGTTTAACGGCAAAGCAGATTACCTGGCTGAAGGTGCTGCTGCACCTGGCCGGGTTACTTCCTTTTATATGGCTGTTCTGGGCCGCCAGCCAGGGGCTCTTTAGCGCAGACCCGGCCAAGGATATTCAGCATTTTACGGGTCGGATGGCTCTGAAATTTTTGCTGGCGACCTTGCTCGTCTCGCCGCTGGCGCGCTACGCTAAACAGCCATTATTGATACGAACCCGTCGGCTTTTGGGGCTATGGTGTTTTGCCTGGGCGACGCTGCACCTTACCAGCTATGGGCTGCTGGAACTGGGCATCAACAATCTGGCGCTGCTGGGCCGAGAACTGGTGACACGTCCTTATCTGACGCTGGGTATCGTGAGCTGGCTGGTTTTACTGGCGTTAGCGCTGACGTCTACGCAGTATGCGCAGCGTAAGCTGGGCAGGCGCTGGCAACTGTTGCACAACTTCGTCTATCTTGTCGCGATCCTCGCCCCCATTCATTACCTGTGGTCGGTGAAGATCCTCTCGCCTCAGCCAGTCCTTTACGCACTGGCGGCCGTGGCACTTTTAGCATGGCGTTACAAGAAGTTCCGCCAGTGGTTGCGATAGTTCGCGAAACTGTGCGTTTTCCCGCAGATTCCCCGTCAACCGCAAATCTTTTTCGGATAGCGGTTGATAATCTTCCCTGATAAGACCAGTATTTAGCTGCTAAATGCTACGAAATCGTTATAATGTGCGACCTTGGTTCGCCTGACAGCGGTTTTAAGCCTCTGAAAAGGTGACAATTGCGCTTCGAAGGTATATTTTGTTTTTTACCGGAAAATCGCAGGAGATGGCAGCACAATGACTGATAAGTTCCATATCTTAGTTTTGAACGGACCGAACCTGAACATGCTCGGCACCCGTGAGCCAGAGAAGTACGGCACGCTGACATTAAGTGAAATTGTTAACCGTCTGGGAACGGAAGCAGCGTCACTGAATGTGGATTTGGATCATTTTCAGTCGAATGCGGAGTACGCACTCATCGACCGTATTCATCAGGCTAAAGACAATGTGGACTATATCCTGATTAATCCGGCCGCGTTTACGCACACCAGTGTTGCTATCCGTGACGCACTGCTTGCGGTGAGTATCCCGTTTATCGAGATCCACCTCAGTAATGTGCACGCCCGAGAGCCGTTCCGCCACCATTCGTATCTGTCGGATATCGCTGCTGGCGTTATCTGCGGACTGGGCGCTGACGGCTATTCATACGCTTTACAGACAGCGGTAAAACGCTTGTCACAATCACACTAAACAAGAGTACGGAACCCACTCATGGATATTCGTAAGATTAAAAAACTGATCGAGCTGGTTGAAGAATCAGGCATCTCCGAACTGGAAATTTCTGAAGGCGAAGAGTCTGTACGCATCAGCCGTGCAGCCCCAGCCGCTAGCTTCCCGGTAATGCAGCAGGCTTATGCTGCGCCAGTGCAGCAGCCTGCGCTCTCTGCAGCCGTTGCACCAGCAGCTGAAGCCGCACCTGCCGCTGCAGCAGAAATCAGTGGTCACATCGTACGTTCCCCAATGGTTGGTACTTTCTACCGCACCCCGAGCCCGGACGCGAAGGCGTTCATCGAAGTGGGTCAGAAAGTCAACGTAGGCGATACCCTGTGCATCGTTGAAGCGATGAAAATGATGAACCAGATCGAAGCAGACAAATCAGGTACTGTGAAAGCGATTCTGGTCGAAAGTGGTCAGCCGGTTGAATTTGACGAGCCGCTGGTCGTCATCGAGTAACGAGGCGAACATGCTGGATAAAATTGTTATCGCCAACCGCGGCGAGATTGCTCTGCGTATTCTTCGTGCCTGTAAAGAACTGGGCATCAAGACCGTCGCTGTGCACTCAAGCGCGGATCGCGATTTAAAACACGTATTGCTGGCGGATGAGACGGTCTGTATTGGCCCGGCTCCGTCCGTAAAAAGCTATCTGAACATCCCGGCTATCATCAGCGCCGCTGAAATCACCGGCGCGGTGGCAATTCATCCGGGTTACGGCTTCCTCTCTGAGAACGCCAACTTTGCTGAGCAGGTTGAACGCTCTGGCTTTATCTTCATCGGCCCGAAAGCCGACACCATCCGCCTGATGGGCGACAAAGTGTCTGCGATCACCGCGATGAAAAAAGCCGGTGTTCCAACCGTACCAGGCTCTGACGGCCCTCTGACCGACGACATGGATGCTAACCGTGCTCATGCTAAACGCATTGGCTACCCGGTTATCATCAAAGCGTCCGGCGGCGGCGGCGGTCGCGGTATGCGCGTTGTGCGCAGCGATGCTGAACTGGCTCAGTCCATCTCCATGACCAAAGCTGAAGCGAAAGCCGCTTTCAGCAATGACATGGTGTACATGGAAAAATACCTGGAAAACCCACGCCACATCGAAATTCAGGTGCTGGCAGACGGTCAGGGTAACGCCATCTATCTGGCAGAACGTGACTGCTCCATGCAGCGTCGTCACCAGAAAGTGGTCGAAGAAGCACCAGCACCGGGCATTACCCCGGAACTGCGTCGCTATATCGGCGAGCGTTGCTCCAAAGCGTGTGTCGATATCGGCTATCGCGGTGCGGGTACCTTCGAGTTCCTGTTCGAAAACGGCGAGTTCTACTTCATTGAAATGAACACCCGTATTCAGGTTGAACACCCGGTTACCGAAATGATCACCGGCGTTGACCTGATCAAAGAACAGCTGCGCATCGCTGCGGGCCAGCCGCTGTCCATCAAGCAGGAAGAAGTTGTGGTGAAAGGCCATGCGGTAGAGTGCCGTATCAACGCCGAAGACCCGAACACCTTCCTGCCAAGCCCGGGTAAAATCACGCGTTTCCACGCGCCGGGTGGCTTTGGCGTGCGCTGGGAGTCTCATATCTACGCCGGTTACACCGTACCGCCGTACTATGACTCAATGATCGGCAAGCTTATCTGCTATGGCGAAAACCGTGACGTGGCGATTGCCCGCATGAAGAACGCCCTGCAGGAGCTGATCATCGACGGAATCAAAACCAACGTTGATCTGCAGATGCGTATCATGAGTGACGAGCACTTCCAGAATGGTGGAACCAACATCCACTATCTGGAGAAAAAACTCGGTCTGAACGAGAAGTAATACAGCATCTTTGCTAAAAGGCCGGATTTTCCGGCCTTTTTTATTTCTGGGGCCTGGAAAGCCTCATCATGTACAATCCCCGCTTTCTTCATCCACAAGGGACAAACAATGGACAAACGTTTTGTTCAGGCCCATAAAGAAGCGCGCTGGGCGCTGTGGCTGACCCTTCTCTATCTCGCAGCATGGTTAGTAACTGCTTACTTACCTGATTCCGCTATCGGCATAACTGGCCTGCCGCACTGGTTTGAAATGGCCTGTCTGCTGGTTCCGCTGGTGTTTATCCTGCTGTGCTGGGCGATGGTGAAATTCATCTATCGTGATATTTCGCTGGAGGACGATGATGCAGCTTGAAGTCATTCTGCCGCTTATCGCGTATTTGCTGGTCGTGTTTGGTTTGTCCGTTTATGCCATGCGTAAAAGGGCAACAGGCACCTTCCTGAATGAATATTTTCTTGGCAGCCGTTCGATGGGCGGCATCGTTTTAGCGATGACGCTGACAGCCACTTATATCAGTGCCAGTTCATTTATTGGCGGTCCCGGTGCTGCCTACAAATATGGGCTAGGCTGGGTGCTGCTGGCAATGATTCAGCTTCCGGCCGTCTGGCTCTCTCTGGGTATACTCGGCAAGAAATTCGCTATTCTGGCCCGTCGTTATAACGCCGTGACGCTGAACGACATGCTGTTTGCACGGTACCGCAGCCGTTTACTGGTATGGCTGGCAAGCTTAAGCCTGCTGGTCGCTTTTATTGGCGCGATGACGGTGCAGTTTATTGGCGGAGCCCGTCTGCTGGAAACCGCAGCAGGGATCCCGTACGAGACAGGCCTGCTTATCTTTGGGATCAGTATCGCGCTCTATACGGCGTTTGGTGGATTCCGCGCCAGCGTGCTGAACGACACCATGCAGGGCATGGTGATGCTCATCGGGACCATCGTGCTGCTGGTTGGGGTTGTCCATGCCGCAGGGGGGCTGAGCCACGCCGTTGAAACCCTTGAAGCGATTGACCCGAAGTTGGTCGCTCCACAGGGTGCAGATGACATCCTTTCGCCAACCTTTATGACCTCTTTCTGGGTGCTGGTCTGCTTCGGCGTCATTGGCCTGCCGCATACCGCCGTACGGTGTATCTCATATAAGGACAGTAAGGCCGTCCATCGCGGGATTATTATCGGGACCATTGTGGTGGCGATACTGATGCTGGGCATGCATCTGGCAGGTGCATTAGGCCGTGCGGTGATTCCGGACCTCACAGTGCCCGATCTGGTGATCCCAACCCTGATGGTTAAAGTGCTTCCACCGTTTGCTGCCGGGATTTTCCTTGCTGCGCCGATGGCTGCCATTATGTCGACAATCAACGCTCAGCTGCTGCAAAGTTCCGCTACGATTATCAAAGATCTTTATCTGAACTTGCATCCCGAGCAGATGGAAAACGAACGGCGCTTAAAGCGTATGTCTGCGGTGATTACGCTGGTATTAGGGGCACTGCTGCTGCTGGCCGCATGGCGCCCGCCGGAGATGATCATCTGGCTGAATCTGCTGGCGTTTGGCGGCCTTGAAGCCGTTTTCCTGTGGCCGCTGGTGTTAGGGCTCTACTGGGAACGCGCGAACGCTGCGGGCGCGCTGAGCGGCATGATTGTCGGCGGTGTGCTGTATGCCGTTCTCGCTACGTTTAAAATTCAGTACCTGGGCTTCCATCCGATTGTGCCTTCGTTACTGCTAAGTTTACTGGCGTTTGTGGTGGGGAACCGTTTCGGTCAGCCCGCGCCACAACCCGCTATGATTTCTTCTGATAAATAAAGAGTTTTGCCATGCCGTGGATCCAACTAAAACTGAACACAACCGGCGCTAACGCCGAGGAACTGAGCGATGCGCTGATGGAGGCCGGCTCGGTCTCTATCACCTTCCAGGACACGCATGACACGCCGGTCTTTGAGCCACTGCCGGGTGAAACCCGCCTGTGGGGCGACACCGACGTTATTGGTCTGTTTGATGCCGAAACCGACATGAAAGAAGTGGTCGCGATTCTGGAAAATCATCCTCTGCTGGGCGCGGGCTTTGCGCACAAAATCGAACAGCTTGAAGACAAAGACTGGGAACGCGAGTGGATGGATAACTTCCACCCGATGCAGTTCGGCAAACGCCTGTGGATCTGCCCAAGCTGGCGCGATGTTCCCGATGAAAGCGCGGTTAACGTGATGCTCGACCCGGGCCTGGCGTTTGGTACCGGCACCCATCCAACGACCTCCCTGTGCCTGCAGTGGCTGGATGGTCTGGATCTTGACGGTAAGACGGTGATCGACTTCGGCTGTGGATCCGGGATCCTCGCGATTGCCGCCCTGAAGCTGGGTGCGGCAAAAGCCATCGGGATCGATATCGATCCACAGGCGATTCAGGCCAGCCGCGATAACGCAGAACGCAACGGCGTCTCCGATCGTCTGGAGCTGTATCTGCCGGATGCGCAGCCAGAAGCCATGAAAGCAGATGTGGTGGTCGCCAACATTCTGGCGGGCCCGCTGCGCGAGCTTGCTCCGTTAATCAGCGTGCTGCCCGTTGAGGGCGGTCTGCTGGGGCTTTCCGGTATTCTGGCAAGCCAGGCTGATAGCGTGTGTGAAGCTTATGCCGATCTCTTTGATCTCGACCCGGTGGTGGAAAAAGAAGAGTGGTGTCGTATCACCGGTCGTAAAAAATAAGAATCTGGCGTGGTCATCTGACCACGCCTTTCTGCCTCTGATAATTTTCTCTCCTCCGGTCATTCTTCGGTAATATACCCATACAAATCATGTTGATTTGTATTACAAAAATTCACCGGAAGAATATGATGAAACACATTACAGGCAAGGCAGCGCTGCTGACGCTGAGCATGATCTCGGCTTCGGCATTCGCATCACACTGGGGCTACGAAGGAAATAGTTCACCGGAACACTGGGGCGAACTGGATGAGGCATACAAGACCTGTCAAAACGGAATGAACCAGTCTCCCATTAATATTGATTCAACCGTTGACGCCCATCTCTCCCCGCTACAAACGCACTACATTGATGGCCCCGTGACGCTGACAAACAACGGCCATACCATTCAGGCCAGTGAACCGGCTGACACCCGCGATACCCTTACTCTGGATAAGCAAACCTGGACGTTACAGCAGTTCCATTTCCACGCGCCGAGCGAAAACACCGTTCACGGCAAGAGATATGCGATGGAAATGCACCTGGTTCATAAAAATGCCGGCGGAGAACTGGCGGTGGTGGCGGTCATGTTCGATAAAGGGACCGCAAACCCGGAACTTGAAAAACTGTGGAGCGTTATGCCTCAGCTGGCCGAGCAGAACGTCTCCATCAAAGATAATCTCAACCTGAACACACTGCTGCCGAAAGATAAAACGTACTGGCGCTTTAGCGGTTCACTGACCACCCCACCGTGCTCAGAAGGCGTCACATGGATTGTGCTTAAGCACCCCATGACGGTTTCTGCAGAACAGCTCGAAAAATTCACCCATACCATGCACCACGATAATAACCGTCCGGTACAGTCGCTGCATGGGCGTGTTGTGGTCGAATAAGACGCATTTTTCGCATGACGATCATGTTCTAAAATGCGACGCAGATCGCAAAGAAGCGGGATAATCTGCTGCTAAAAACAGCAGATTATCCCGCGTCAGTGACGCTTTTATTCAGAAATGATGAGAAGTTACGGGAAATTGTAAGCGTCCATAAAATAACCATTCCCGCATAACATAATGATTTAAATAATGAATAATTTTGAACGGACAGATTGAGCGGCGATTCCTTGATCTACAACAGTGGATTGTTCAAAGTTTGGCCTTTCATCTCGTGCAAAAAATGCGTAATATACGCCGCCTTGCAGTCACAGTATGGTCATTTCTTAACTCATGCGCATCGGACACCACCAGCTTAGAAATCGCCTGATCGCAGCCCCAATGGCAGGTATTACAGACCGGCCGTTCAGGACGCTGTGTTATGAGATGGGAGCCGGTTTAACCGTATCCGAGATGATGTCGTCTAACCCGCAGGTTTGGGAAAGCGATAAATCCCGCCTTCGGATGGTGCACGTTGATGAACCAGGTATTCGCACCGTGCAAATTGCCGGAAGCGTGCCTGAAGAGATGGCAGATGCCGCGCGGATTAACGTGGAAAGTGGTGCCCAGATTATTGATATCAATATGGGGTGCCCGGCCAAAAAGGTGAATCGCAAGCTTGCAGGTTCAGCCCTTCTGCAATACCCCGACCAGGTGAAATCTATCCTGACGGCGGTTGTCAGCGCAGTGGACGTTCCTGTTACGTTGAAGATTCGCACGG
Organism: Enterobacter genomosp. O; assembly: GCF_001022965.1. Taxonomy (GTDB): domain Bacteria; phylum Pseudomonadota; class Gammaproteobacteria; order Enterobacterales; family Enterobacteriaceae; genus Enterobacter; species Enterobacter cloacae_L. The sequence goes on along the minus strand of NZ_LECZ01000026.1, from coordinate 351,776 downwards.
GTTGGTCGCCGGAACACCGTAACTGTGTAGAAATTGCCCAACTGGCCGAAGACTGTGGCATTCAGGCCCTGACCATTCATGGACGCACTCGCGCCTGTTTGTTCAACGGTGAAGCTGAATACGACAGCATTCGGGCAGTTAAGCAGAAAGTTTCCATTCCGATTATCGCGAATGGCGACATAACTGACCCGCTTAAAGCCAGAGCTGTACTCGACTATACGGGAGCTGATGCTCTGATGATAGGACGTGCCGCTCAGGGAAGACCCTGGATCTTTCGGGAAATCCAGCATTATCTGGACACTGGGGAGCTGCTTGCCCCGCTGCCGCTGGCAGAGGTTAAGCGCTTGCTTTGCTCGCATGTTCGGGAATTGCATGACTTTTATGGTCAGGCAAAAGGGTACCGAATTGCGCGTAAACACGTCTCCTGGTATCTCCAGGAGCATGCTCCAGATGACCAGTTTCGGCGCACATTCAACGCCATAGAGGATGCCAGCGTACAGCTGGAGGCGTTGGAGGCATACTTCGAAAATCTTGCGTAATGAAATAAAGAGCTGACAGAACTATGTTCGAACAACGCGTAAATTCTGACGTACTGACCGTATCTACCGTAAACTCTCAGGATCAGGTAACTCAAAAGCCCCTGCGTGACTCGGTTAAACAGGCACTGAAGAACTATTTTGCTCAACTGAATGGTCAGGATGTTAATGATCTGTATGAGCTGGTACTGGCTGAAGTTGAACAGCCACTGTTGGACATGGTGATGCAATACACCCGCGGTAACCAAACCCGCGCTGCGCTGATGATGGGTATCAACCGTGGTACTCTGCGTAAGAAACTGAAAAAATACGGCATGAACTAATTTCGGTTAGCGAAATGCTTGTTTAAAAAGGCGCTACCTGGCATGGGGATGCGCCTTTTTTATTTCCTCCCCCCTCTCCGTCAACGCTTTGTAAACCTTCGCTTATCCCGCTTTTAAAGCGCGTCTTTTCGTGTATATTTTCCCCCACTCTACTGGCGCTCTTCTCGCGGAATGACACAATGATTCGTAAATACTGGTGGCTGGTTGTCTTTGCAATCTCCGTTCTCATCTTCGATACGCTCCTGATGCAGTGGATTGAACTGATGAGCACCGAGACCGATAAGTGTCGCAATATGAACTCCGTGAATCCGCTGAAATTAGTGAACTGCTCAGAGCTCGACTAACCGCCCGATCGCGCAAACCGCCCCCTTATTACCCACTAAAAACGGGGATTTAAATCCCTTTGAGCCGTTACCTTACGGTGATAATGTCTCGCCCTTCTCAACCGCTCTAGCGTAACCTCACACTCGAGTAGAACCGACCATGCTGGTTAGCCAATACAACCATATCCTTGTAGTCCTCTCCTTCGTAGTTGCCATCCTTGCGGCGTATACCGCGCTGAATATGGCTGCACGCGTCGCCGGGAGTCAGGGCGTTGCTGCCCGCGTCTGGCTGGCTGGCGGCGGAATTGCAATGGGCATTGGCGTATGGGCCATGCATTTTATCGGCATGCTGGCGATGGACCTCTCCATGAGCATGAGCTACAACGCTACCCTGACGGTGTTATCCATGGTCATCGCCGTAGGGTCGTCGCTGTTTGCGCTATGGCTCGTGAGCTGTGAACAATTGCGCTTGCGCCGGCTGCTGCCCGGCGCGCTGGTGATGGGAAGCGGTATTGTTGCAATGCATTACACCGGCATGGCGGCGCTGGAAGTGATGCCCGGGATTATCTGGGACAAGTTGTGGGTGGCTATTTCGGTCGCGATTGCGCTTGCCGCTTCACTCGCGGCCTTATGGCTGACCTTCCGCCTGCGTCACGAAGCCGCGCAGGTCGTACTGATGCGCATGGGTGCCGCCATCACGATGGGGATTGCCATTGCCGGTATGCACTACGCCGGGATGAAAGCCGCACAGTTTCCGATGTCCACAATGGTTCATCATGACGGCATTAACGGAAGCTGGCTGGCGGTGCTGGTCAGCGTCGTCGCGCTCTCTATTCTTGGGATCACCCTGCTGGTGTCGATGCTGGATGCCCGCCTTCAGGCACGTACCGCCCTTCTGGCCTCGTCGCTTGCAGAAGCGAACCGGGAGCTCGCTCAGCTGGCGCTGCAGGATACGCTAACGCGTCTGCCGAACCGCATCCTGCTGGAAGACAGACTCGATCAGGCCATCAGCAAAGCCGACCGTGAAGGTACCCATTTTGCCCTGATGTTCATGGATCTCGACGGTTTTAAAGCCATCAATGACGCCTACGGCCATGATGTCGGTGACAAACTGCTGGTCGCCGTTACGCAGCGCTTGCTGCTTCTGCTGAAAGGCCAGTTTACCCTCGCTCGCATCGGCGGTGATGAGTTTGTCCTGCTGGCAGAGGGAGAAGGTCCGGACGATGCGGCCTCGCTGGCCAATTCCCTGGTGCGCGCGATCGATAGCCCGTTCAATATCGATCCCTATGAACTGGTGGTGACCCTCAGTATCGGTATTGCACTTTATCCTCACGACGGCAAAACCGAGCGCGAGCTGATGTTTAACGCCGATGCGGCGATGTACCACACGAAGCATATGGGCCGGAACGGTTACCACTTTTTCCAGCCTTCCATGAACACCCTGGCACAGACCCATCTCCAGCTGATGAACGATCTGTGGATGGCGATCGATCGCAATGAGCTGCGCCTGCTGTATCAGCCAAAATTTCACGCCCCGGCGGGGCCTATCCTTGGATTTGAGGCGCTATTGCGCTGGCAGCATCCTAAACAGGGATTACTGACCCCGGATCTTTTCCTGCCGCTGGCGGAAAAAACGGGGCTTATCATCCCGATTGGCAACTGGGTGATGAATGAAGCCTGTCGCCAGCTGCGGGAATGGCATCTTCAGGGGCATCAAAGCTGGTCAATGGCGGTAAACCTGTCAACATTGCAATTCGAACAACCTTCGCTGGTTAAAACGGTTCTCGACTGCCTGGCACTTCACCATGTGCCACCGGAAATGCTGATCCTGGAAGTGACGGAAACCACTGCGATGAGCAATCCGGATGAGAGCGTGCGGGTGCTGACAGAGCTGACGAACGCGGGCGTGAAAGCCTCCATTGATGACTTTGGTACCGGGTACTCGAGCCTGCTGTATCTTAAACGCTTACCGGCCTGTGAATTGAAAATCGACAGAGCGTTTGTGAAAGAGTTAAGCGGGGAAAGCGAGGATGCGACTATTGTCTCCGCGATTGTGGCCCTTGCAAAAACGCTTAACCTGAAAGTCGTGGCAGAGGGCGTGGAAACTGAGGCTCAGCAAACCTTTTTGACCGAACTGGGCTGTAACACCCTTCAGGGTTATCTGTTAGGTAAACCGGTCAGCGCGCAGACCATAGAGGCACTTTGTGCCCGAGGGGAAATGGTACCCGGCGCGGAGCTGCAAGCATTATCATGAGGCGATACGCGAATGACAGGGAGTGTCGCCAGAATGCTATCGACCAGGGCTGGCGCCTGCTGATAAAGATTAAAACTGTCGTTATTCATTAACCAGTTTTTAATTATTCCGCTAAAAAAACCGTGGAATACGATCAAGGTGAGATCAACATTCACCTTTGACGAAATAATTTTCCGCGAAATACAGGCCTCCAGCGCGACGCGTAGCGTCTCATAATTGAATCCAATACGCTTTCTGATTTCACTCTCTGAAATCATATCGCTGCTAAATTCACACTTATGATACAGAATTTGCAAAAGTGCGCATTGCCGAGGCTCTTGCGCAATATACTGCAGCGCAGTAATAAATTGCTCACGAAGCATTAACAACGGGTCATCATTTTCGGAAAGAGAGAGCCTGTCGCGAATAATGTCGCGAAGCGGTAATTGCTGTTCCCAGATGGCATTAAATATTTCAGATTTACTGGTGAAGTGCCAGTAGATCGCGCCGCGCGTCACCCTGGCGGCATCCGCGATATCCGTCAGCGTCGTGCTGGCTACGCCACGCGTCGCAAACTGTCCGATAGCTGCCTCAATCAGCTGCTGCCGGGTTTGTTGAGCCTCTTCTTTCTTTTTACGCGCCATAGACAACTACTCGTTATGCACAAGGTTTAAAGGTATTACTGCGTTCATGGAAATGAAAGTATTCACCAAAATCCGTTTTAATTTTGCACAAAAAAAGTCAACGCGCATAATTTATAATTAATGCAAATACATCAAAACAAATAAATTCATGGCATGAATAATTAGAGAGCATTAAACCCTGATTATCTGATTAATTCGCCAGAAGTATACCGCTGAAAGTGCCGGGACCGATTCTGATTTTGTCTTCAGGCCTGGTCATTCGCACTTATAAATTAAAAAACATTAAATACCCTCATTATTATACGCAGCTACATTTTATTTTTTATCCCTCTGCCCCAGCTACCGGTTCACGGCATATATCGGTTAATGGGTATTTAAAGGAACAGCAATGACGAATTATTTCAGACGCTTACCCTTATCCGGTTTCATTGTCTGCGCGGTACTGCTCACTGGATGCGATGGTCAGGAAAAACAACAACAGTCCCCGCAGGCGCCTCAGGTCAGCGTGCACATCGTGAAAAGCGCACCTCTGGCTGTCACCACTGAACTCCCGGGCAGAACAGAGGCATTTCGGGTTGCGGAGGTTCGACCTCAGGTTAGCGGCATTATCCTGCGTCGCAACTTCGTGGAAGGTAGCGATGTAAAAGCGGGTGAATCACTTTATCAGATTGATCCTGCAACCTATCAGGCGGCCTATGACAGCGCGAAAGGCGAGCTGGCGAAGACCCAGGCGGCGGCCAGTATTGCGCACCTGACGGTGAAACGTTATCTCCCATTGGTGGGGACACAGTATGTCAGTAAGCAGGAGTATGACCAGGCCGTTGCCACAGCGCAGCAGGCAGATGCCAGCGTCGTTGCCGCAAAAGCCGGCGTTGAAAGTGCGCGTATTAACCTTGCCTATACCAAAGTGACGTCTCCTGTCGATGGCCGCATAGGCAAATCCAGCGTAACCGAAGGCGCACTCGTCACTAACGGACAAGCCGCAGCGCTGGCAACGGTCCAGCAGCTTGATCCAATGTATGTCGATGTCACCCAGTCCAGTAATGATTTTTTGCGCCTGAAACAGACGAGCCTGCAAAAAGGTGATACCGCCAGCACCGTTGAGCTGCTGATGGAAAATGGTCAGCCCTATCCGCTGAAAGGCACATTGCAATTCTCTGACGTCACGGTCGATGAAAGTACCGGCTCGATTACCCTGCGCGCTATTTTCCCGAATCCTCAGCATCTGTTGTTACCCGGCATGTTTGTTCGCGCCCGCATTGATGAAGGCACGCAGCCGGATGCGATTCTGGTTCCACAGCAAGGGGTAACACGTACGCCGCGAGGCGATGCAACCGTTCTGGTGGTGAATGATAAAAACCAGGTTGAGTCGCGTACCGTCGTCGCCCCTCAAGCGATTGGCGATCGCTGGCTGGTGACGGAAGGGCTGAAAAACGGCGATCGCGTCATCGTCAGCGGGTTACAGAAAGTCAGACCAGGGGCAACCGTCGTCGCCACGCCTGATACATCCACAGCGCCAGCCAGTTAAGGGACGACGACATGGCTAATTTCTTTATTCAGAGACCGGTTTTTGCCTGGGTACTTGCCATCATTTTAATGATTGCAGGCGGGCTGGCCATTCTCAAACTTCCCGTCGCACAGTATCCGACCATTGCGCCTCCCGCCGTGGCGATATCCGCAACCTACCCGGGTGCGGATGCTCAAACGGTGCAGGATACCGTGACCCAGGTTATCGAACAGAACATGAACGGTATCGATAACCTGATGTATATGTCCTCCACCAGCGATTCAGCGGGTAACGTCACCATCACCCTGACCTTCGAGTCAGGAACCGATCCGGATATCGCCCAGGTGCAGGTTCAGAACAAGCTGCAGCTCGCCATGCCGCTGCTGCCGCAAGAGGTTCAGCAGCAAGGAATTGGCGTTGAGAAATCCAGTAGCAGCTTCCTGCTTGTTGCCGGTTTTGTTTCAGACAACAAGAACCTTTCGCAAAATGACATCTCAGACTACGTCGCTTCGAACGTCAAAGATGCTATCAGCCGAACGTCTGGCGTCGGTGACGTTCAGCTGTTTGGTGCTCAGTATGCGATGCGCATCTGGCTCGACAGCAACGCGATGAACAAATACCAGCTGACGCCGCTGGATATTATCAACCAGCTTAAAACGCAGAACGACCAGATAGCGGCAGGCCAGCTGGGCGGAACGCCGTCCATTCCCGGGCAGCAGCTGAATGCCTCGATCATTGCGCAAACTCGCCTGAAATCACCGGAAGAGTTTGGTCGCGTGACGCTCAAGGTGAACCAGGACGGCTCGATGGTTCATCTGAAGGATGTGGCTCGCATTGAGCTCGGTGGCGAAAACTACAATATGGTGACCAAAATCAACGGGCAGGCGGCGACCGGCCTGGGGATTAAGCTAGCAACCGGGGCAAATGCGCTGGACACGGCGGCAGCCATCAAGAGCAAACTGGCGCAGCTGCAGCAGTTCTTCCCGCAGGGGCTAAAAGTAGTCTACCCCTATGACACCACACCTTTTGTGAAAATCTCCATTCACGAAGTGGTGAAGACCCTGTTTGAAGCGATCGTTCTCGTCTTCCTGGTTATGTACCTGTTCCTGCAAAACCTGCGGGCGACGCTCATCCCGACTATCGCGGTGCCGGTCGTTCTGCTGGGCACCTTCGCGGTTCTGGCAGCGTTCGGCTTCTCTATCAATACCTTGACGATGTTCGGTATGGTGCTGGCGATAGGCCTGCTGGTCGATGACGCTATCGTGGTCGTTGAGAACGTTGAACGCGTCATGGTCGAGGACAACCTGCCGCCGAAAGAGGCCACGCAAAAGTCGATGGAGCAGATCCAGGGCGCACTGGTGGGGATCGCCATGGTACTCTCGGCGGTCTTTATTCCGATGGCCTTTTTTGGCGGTTCGACGGGGGCTATCTATCGCCAGTTTTCGCTGACTATCGTTTCCGCCATGGCGCTGTCGGTACTGGTTGCGCTGATCCTGACGCCAGCACTCTGTGCAACGTTGCTTAAGCCCGTCTCCCACGATCGTCACGAGAAAAAGGGTGGCTTCTTTGGCTGGTTTAATGCGCGCTTCGATAAGAGCGTGGAGCACTATAGCAACAGCGTGAGCGGTATTTTGCGCAAGACCGGCCGCTATCTGGTGGTGTACGTCATTATCGTCGCCGGGATGGCGGTGCTCTTCCTTCGCTTGCCCACCTCCTTCCTGCCCGAAGAAGATCAGGGCGTGTTTATGACGATGGTTCAACTTCCGGCGGGCGCAACCCAGACGCGGACTCAGCAGGTACTCGACCAGGTTCAGAACTACTATCTGAACAACGAAAAGGCGAACGTGGAATCTGTCTTTACCGTTAACGGCTTTAGCTTTAGCGGCCAGGGTCAGAACTCCGGTATTGCCTTCGTCAGCCTGAAGCCCTGGGAGGAACGCCCGGGGGAGAAAAATGGCGTCGAGGCCATTGTCGGTCGCGCGACCAAAGCCTTCAGTCAGATTAAAGATGGACTCGTGTTCCCGTTTAACCTGCCTGCAATTATTGAGCTGGGTACCGCTACGGGCTTCGACTTTGAGTTGATTGACCAGGCGAACCTTGGGCATACGCAGCTGACTCAGGCGCGAAACCAACTGCTCGGCATGGTGAAAGAGCATCCTGACCTTCTGGTTCGCGTGCGTCCTAACGGGCTTGAAGATACCCCTCAGTTCAAGCTCGATGTCGATCAGGAGAAAGCGCAGGCGCTGGGCGTCAGTCTTTCTGACGTCAACCAGACGATCTCGACGGCTTTAGGTGGCACCTATGTGAACGACTTTATCGATCACGGTCGCGTGAAAAAGGTCTACGTCCAGGCCGACGCAAAATTCCGTATGTTGCCGGGGGATATCAATAACCTTTACGTGCGCAGCGCGAATGGAGAAATGGTCCCGTTCTCAGCCTTTAGCAACGCTCACTGGGTTTATGGTTCACCTCGCCTGGAGCGCTACAACGGAATGCCATCGATGGAGATCCTCGGTGAATCAGCTCCTGGAAAAAGTACCGGTGAGGCGATGGTCATGATGGAAAACCTCGCGGCAAAACTGCCTTCCGGTATCGGCTACGACTGGACAGGAATGTCTTATCAGGAGCGGCTTTCGGGTAACCAGGCGCCTGCACTGTACGCCATTTCACTGATCGTGGTGTTCCTGTGTCTGGCAGCCCTGTATGAAAGCTGGTCCATTCCGTTCTCTGTCATGCTGGTTGTACCGCTGGGCGTCATCGGGGCGCTTCTCGCAGCATCATTGCGCGGGTTAAACAATGACGTCTATTTCCAGGTCGGCCTGCTGACAACGATTGGTCTATCGGCGAAAAACGCCATCCTGATCGTCGAATTTGCTAAGGACCTGATGGATAAAGAAGGTAAAGGCATCATTGAGGCCACGCTGGAAGCCTCACGGATGCGCCTTCGCCCGATCCTGATGACGTCCCTGGCCTTTATTCTTGGCGTCATGCCGCTGGTGATCAGCACCGGGGCCGGGAGCGGCGCGCAAAACGCCGTCGGTACGGGCGTTATGGGAGGGATGCTTTCCGCAACGCTTCTGGCGATTTTCTTCGTACCCGTCTTCTTTGTGGTGGTCCGGCGACGGTTTACAAACCATAAGGATTAATCTTTCCCTGAAAGGCACCTCTGGTGCCTTTTTTATTTTTAACTTAAACAATGAATTAGGCATTACACAAAAGCAGTGTTAAAAATACGATGGTTTGCATTAAGTAAAAACAGCCTCTTGCAGCTTCATAATTTCTCCATTAATTCATCCTGAAACCGCTTTTTCTCCACGATTTTTACAAACTACATAATTTGAGATTATTCCTCGTGTAACGAGGAGTTACCCCGGTGGTAAAATAACCTCCAGTTCGTTAATAGCCCTCCTGGCTTTATAGCGGATGAGAAATAATACTGAGGTAACATCATGAAAAGATTCATTTCCGTTGCACTACTCGCTGCGCTGCTTGCTGGTTGCGCGCACGACTCTCCATGTGTACCGGTTTACGATGACCAGGGCCGACTGGTTCATACCAATACCTGTATGAAAGGCACCACCCAAGATAACTGGGAAACAGCGGGTGCTATCGCCGGCGGTGCTGCCGCAGTGGCGGGTTTGACGCTGGGTATCGTTGCCCTGACCAAGTAACATCTGTTAAGAAAGCGCGGCTCTGGCCGCGCTTTTGCTTTTAAAGAGTGCAGGATTTTTAAATAAGTAAAAAAATAGCCCCCTATTTATTCGCGCAATTAATTTTAGCCAGAAGCCAGTCACATCTTTTTCGTATACTTCTTTAAATTTCATATTCTATCGTGATGATTTTCACAGATTAATACTATTGAATACCCTGCCAATATTCACTCTGGAAACTATCTCTCCCTTTCCTCTAACTCTCCTTAAAACTTTTGCTCCGATTTGTGGCACAGGTTGTAATTTCGCACCGTTTCGGGGCGCTCGTTTTATTTAAGCCTGTCTACACTCAGCATTAAGCGTTCAATCATCACTTATTTTATCGAACGCAAAACTGGCATTACGTTTGCTTTATAAACGTTGGCCAACGCCACAGACAGGTAAAGCGTTTAAAAGCGCCTCTATAACGATAAATTTCGCCACACAGGATGCATTATGAAAAAGACGATGATAGCCAGCCTGGCCGCTGCAGGCATGTTGTTTGCCGTAGCCGGTCAAGCCCATGCGGGAACGACACTGGATGCCGTTAAAAAGAAAGGTTTTGTTCAATGTGGTATCAGTGACGGTTTGCCTGGCTTCTCTTATGCCGATGCGAACGGCAAATTTACCGGTATTGATGTGGATGTCTGTCGTGGCGTCGCAGCCGCCGTTTTTGGTGATGACAGTAAAGTAAAATATACCCCGCTGACGGCGAAAGAACGTTTTACGGCGCTGCAATCCGGTGAGGTTGACATGCTCTCCCGTAATACCACCTGGACCTCCTCCCGTGATGCAGGTATGGGGATGTCATTTACGGGTGTGACCTATTATGACGGCATCGGTTTCCTGACTCACAATAAAGCTGGCCTGAAAAGCGCCAAAGAACTGGATGGCGCGACCGTATGTATCCAGGCGGGCACCGATACCGAGCTGAACGTCGCGGATTATTTCAAAGCGAATAACATGAAATACACCCCGGTCACATTCGACCGCTCGGATGAATCCGCTAAAGCGCTGGAATCCGGTCGTTGTGACACGCTGGCCTCTGACCAGTCACAGCTGTATGCCTTACGTATTAAGCTGAGCAACCCGGCAGAGTGGATTGTCCTGCCTGAAGTGATCTCCAAAGAACCTCTCGGCCCCGTGGTGCGCCGCGGCGATGAAGACTGGTTCTCCATTGTTCGCTGGACGCTGTTCGCCATGCTGAACGCAGAAGAGATGGGCATTAACTCGAAAAACGTTGATGAGAAAGCCGCAAAACCATCCAACCCGGATATGGCACACCTGCTGGGTAAAGAGGGTGATTTCGGCAAGGATCTGAAGCTGGATAACAAGTGGGCTTACAACATCATCAAGCAGGTGGGCAACTACTCTGAGATCTTTGAGCGCAACGTGGGATCGGAAAGCCCGCTGAAGATCAAACGCGGCCAGAACAATCTCTGGAACAACGGCGGTATTCAGTACGCGCCACCAGTACGTTAAGTCATAGCTGTAACGGGCACCGCTCAGGCAGTGCCCACTCCAGAGTCATGGTTACTGAGGTTTCTTTATGTCCCATCGCCGCTCAGCCGTAAAAGGATCGCTATCCTTTTCTCATCCCGCGGTCCGCGCCTGGCTATTCCAGATTATTGCTATCGTTGCGGTTGTTCTCATCGCCGTGTATCTCATCCATAACACAATCACCAACCTGAATAACCGCGGCATTACCTCCGGTTTTGCGTTTTTGGATCGCAGCGCGGGGTTTGGCATTGTTCAGCACCTTATTGATTACCAGGAAGGAGACACCTACGGCCGCGTATTCGTGGTCGGTCTATTGAATACGCTGTTGGTATCGGCGCTTTGTATTGTCTTCGCATCGATACTGGGCTTCTTCATTGGCCTGGCGCGTCTTTCTGAAAACTGGCTCCTGCGGAAACTGTCTACTATTTATATCGAGACGTTCCGCAACATCCCACCGCTGCTGCAGATCTTCTTCTGGTATTTCGCCGTATTGCGTAACCTTCCCGGCCCTCGTCAGGCCGTTGACGCATTTGAGCTGTTTTTCCTGAGCAATCGTGGGCTGTCCATTCCTTCTCCTCAGCCTGGAGAAGGGGCGTATGCGTTCATCGCCGCGATTGTGATAGCGCTTGTCCTCTCTGCGGGGGTATTTCGTTTTAACCGCAAGCATCAGGTCAAAACCGGTCAGCTTCGCAGAACCTGGCCGACGGCTGTCGTCCTGATCGTTAGCCTGCCGCTAGTGGCACACTGGCTGTTTGGGGCCGCGCTGCACTGGGACATTCCGCATCTGCGTGGCTTTAACTTTCAGGGCGGAATGGTATTAATTCCCGAGCTGGCAGCCCTGACGCTGGCGCTGTCGATTTATACGTCCGCGTTTATCGCTGAGATTATCCGTGCGGGGATCCAGGCCGTTCCGTACGGACAGCACGAGGCGGCGCGCTCTCTGGGATTGCCCCATACCGTGACGCTTCGCCAGGTCATCATTCCGCAGGCTTTACGGGTCATCATTCCGCCCCTGACCAGCCAGTATCTCAACATCGTCAAAAACTCGTCGCTGGCCGCTGCCATTGGTTACCCCGATATGGTGTCACTCTTCGCCGGAACCGTGCTTAACCAGACCGGGCAAGCCATTGAAACTATCGCCATCACGATGTCTGTCTATCTGATCATCAGCCTGGTGATTTCATTGCTGATGAACCTTTATAACCGTCGTATAGCACTGGTCGAGCGCTAAGGATCTATGATGACAAAAGCGATACTGTCGCACTCCTCGCGCCCTGCCAACTCGACAGGTGGACGTTTTATTCTCTGGGCGCGTAAGAATCTCTTCTCCAGCTGGAGTAACAGCCTGCTGACGATTGTCTGTCTGTGGCTAATGTGGGAATTGATCCCGCCCCTTTTAAACTGGGCGTTTCTGCAGGCCAACTGGGTCGGTTCTACCCGAGCAGACTGTACAAAAGCGGGCGCTTGCTGGGTGTTTATTCATGAGCGCTTCGGTCAGTTCATGTATGGGTTGTATCCGCACGAACAGCGCTGGCGGATAAACCTGGCGCTGGTTATCGGCCTGCTCTCTGTCGCGGTCATGCTCTGGAAAAAGCTGCCTCATCGTGGACGCTACATTGCCGGCTGGGCAGTGGTTTATCCCGTTATTGTCTGGGTGCTGTTGTATGGCGGTTTTCTGGGGCTGGAACGGGTAGAAACGCGCCAGTGGGGCGGTCTGACGCTGACGTTGATTATCGCTTCAGTGGGGATAGCCGGCGCTTTACCGTGGGGGATTTTACTTGCCCTGGGACGGCGCTCAAAAATGCCGATCGTACGCGTACTCTCGGTTATCTTCATTGAGTTCTGGCGCGGCGTACCGCTTATCACCGTTCTGTTTATGTCTTCGGTCATGCTGCCGCTGTTTATGGCAGAAGGTACAACGATCGACAAGCTGATCCGTGCCCTGGTCGGGGTGATTCTCTTCCAGTCCGCCTATGTCGCTGAAGTTGTGCGAGGTGGTTTGCAGGCGTTACCTAAAGGCCAGTACGAAGCGGCGGAATCACTGGCGCTCGGCTACTGGAAAACGCAGGGGCTGGTCATTCTTCCCCAGGCACTCAAGCTGGTCATTCCGGGACTGGTCAACACGATCATTGCCCTCTTCAAAGATACCAGTCTGGTGATCATCATCGGATTGTTCGATCTCTTTAGCAGCGTGCAACAGGCAACCGTTGACCCTGTCTGGCTGGGTATGTCCACCGAGGGATATGTCTTTGCAGCTCTGATCTACTGGATCTTTTGTTTTAGCATGTCGCGCTACAGCCAGCACCTGGAAAAGCGCTTTAACACCGGGCGTACACCGCACTGAGGAAATTATGAGCCAAATTACTATGACACCTGCCGACGCGATGATTACGCTGGAAAACGTGAATAAATGGTACGGACAGTTTCATGTTCTGAAAGACATCAATCTCAAGGTAAAGCAGGGAGAACGCATCGTCCTTTGCGGCCCTTCCGGATCCGGGAAATCCACCACCATTCGCTGTATTAACCATCTTGAAGAACATCAGCAAGGACGCATTGTGGTTGATGGTATTGAGCTAAATGAAGATATCCGCAACATCGAACGCGTGCGTCAGGAAGTGGGAATGGTTTTTCAGCACTTTAATCTGTTTCCGCACCTGACCGTTCTGCAGAACTGTACGCTTGCGCCAATTTGGGTTCGAAAGATGCCGAAAAAGGAAGCGGAGGCGCTGGCAATGCATTACCTGGAACGCGTCCGCATTGCAGAGCATGCCAATAAATTTCCTGGCCAGATATCGGGTGGCCAACAGCAGCGTGTGGCTATCGCCCGCTCGCTGTGTATGAAACCTAAAATTATGCTGTTTGATGAACCGACATCTGCCCTCGATCCAGAGATGGTGAAGGAGGTTCTGGACACCATGATTGGGCTGGCTCAATCCGGCATGACCATGCTGTGTGTGACGCATGAAATGGGATTCGCGAGAACCGTGGCAGACCGGGTGATCTTCATGGACCGCGGGGAGATTGTTGAGCAGGCGCCACCGGATGAGTTTTTTGCGCATCCGAAGTCAGAACGTACGCGAGCCTTCTTGTCGCAGGTGATTCATTAATCTGCTTTTTTGCCCGGTGGCGCGTTGCCTACCGGGCCTCCGGGCTATGTAGGTCGGGTAAGGCGAAGCCGCCACCCGACTTTTCAGACCGCACAAAGCAAAAAACCCCGCACCTTACGGTACGGGGTTCTTCTTATTTGATGTCTGGCAGTTCCCTACTCTCACATGGGGAGACCCCACACTACCATCGGCGCTACGGCGTTTCACTTCTGAGTTCGGCATGGGGTCAGGTGGGACCACCGCGCTAAAGCCGCCAGACAAATTCTTTTACTTCTTGCCGAACTTTAACCTAAGTATAAAGTGGTGCTGATACCCAGAGTCGAACTGGGGACCTCACCCTTACCAAGGGTGCGCTCTACCAACTGAGCCATATCAGCACGTATTGGAGCGGGCAGCGGGAATCGAACCCGCATCATCAGCTTGGAAGGCTGAGGTAATAGCCATTATACGATGCCCGCATCCTGAAACTCGGCTACCCAGTTCTTTCTGTAACAAAAAAAGAGATTTCTCTCTTTTTCAGTTTGAGCTGGCTAATTTTTCCAACCAGCTCCGGCGGCATTTACGCTGCCAGAAAGTGGTGGTGGGGGAAGGATTCGAACCTTCGAAGTCTGTGACGGCAGATTTACAGTCTGCTCCCTTTGGCCGCTCGGGAACCCCACCGGACTTGATGGTGCCGACTACCGGAATCGAACTGGTGACCTACTGATTACAAGTCAGTTGCTCTACCTACTGAGCTAAGTCGGCATCAAGTAGCGCGCATTCTATGGATACCTGCGCGGTCATGCAACTAAAAATTTGCATAAAACGTTCTTTCGCTCACATTTTATGCGAACAACGTGCCGGACGCTGTAAAAGTAGTCACCCACGGTCAAATATTCAACATATTAGCGCCATTTGCACCGTATACACCGTAGCGTGACGGCTTCCGCGTAACGCAGCGCTATCCATCTTTTTTCTTATTATTCCTGTCATCTGGTGTTAACCTCCTGCCCATTGTCCAAAATTAACTGTGTGATGAGCCACGATCCGGCAGTGTGATGCTGGCTCACTGAAGCATGCTTATGAGCAAAAAAGAGCAAACGTTAATGACGCCTTATCTTCACTTTAACCGCAGCCAGTGGGCTGCCCTGCGTGATTCCGTCCCTATGACGCTGACGGAAGGTGAAATCGCACGGTTAAAAGGGATAAACGAAGATCTGTCCCTGGAAGAGGTGGCAGAGATTTATCTCCCCCTCTCTCGCTTGCTTAACTTCTATATCAGCTCTAACCTGCGCCGTCAGGCTGTGCTGGAGCAGTTCCTCGGGACGAACGGTCAACGCATTCCTTATATTATTAGTATTGCCGGCAGCGTGGCCGTGGGTAAAAGCACCACCGCGCGTGTCCTGCAGGCGCTGTTGAGCCGCTGGCCGGAACACCGCAGCGTGGAACTGATCACCACCGACGGCTTCCTGCATCCAAACGAAGTATTAAAAGAACGCGGGCTGATGAAGAAGAAGGGCTTCCCGCTTTCTTATGATATGCACCGTCTGGTGAAATTTGTCTCCGATCTGAAATCTGGCGTGCCTCACGTTACCGCGCCGGTTTATTCGCATCTGATTTACGATCGCATCCCGGATGGGGATAAAACGGTAGTCCAGCCGGATATCCTGATTCTGGAAGGGTTGAACGTCCTGCAAAGCGGGATGGACTATCCTCACGACCCGCATCACGTATTCGTCTCGGATTTCGTCGATTTCTCTATTTATGTCGATGCGCCGGAAGACCTGCTGCAAAACTGGTACATCAACCGTTTCCTGAAGTTCCGCGAAGGGGCGTTCACTGACCCGGATTCCTATTTCCATCACTATGCTCAGCTTTCTGAAGAAGAAGCGATTAACGTGGCGACGGGACTCTGGAATGAGATCAACTACGTGAACCTCAAAGAGAACATCCTGCCGACGCGCGAGCGCGCGAGCCTGATCCTCACCAAGAGCGAGAAGCATGCCGTGGACCAGATTCGCTTGCGGAAATAACAACGCAGACATAAAAAAACCGGCTTAGCGCCGGTTTTTTACTTTATGCCTGTGGCTTCTCGCCATTTTCATCCTGATCGACCGCGAAGCAGGCGACCAGTTGACCACCATAATCCTTCAGCTGAGGCTGTAGCTGGGTGCAAGGACCAAAGCGGCGACTGCAGCGGGCGTTGAATGCACACCCCGGAGGTGGATTCAGCGGGCTTGGCAGCTCACCCGTCAGCTTAATGCGCTCACGACGATCGTCAGGGTTCAGTCGCGGCGTCGCAGACAGCAGCGCCTGGGTATACGGGTGACGAGGATTATTAAAGATCTGATCTTTGCTCCCCTTCTCCACGCACCGCCCCAGATACATCACCATCACCTCATCGGCAATATGCTCCACCACCGACAGGTCGTGGGAAATGAACACATAAGACAGCCCCAGCTCCTGCTGCAGATCCATCATCAGGTTCAGCACCTGCGCACGGACGGAAACGTCAAGCGCCGAAACCGGCTCATCGGCAATCACAACGTCCGGATCGAGCATCAGTCCACGCGCGATAGCAATACGCTGACGCTGTCCGCCGGAGAACATATGCGGATAGCGGTCATAATGCTCGGTTTTAAGGCCGACCTTCGCCATCATCGCCAGGGCTTTTTCACGGCGCTGCTCTTTGCTCAGATTGCTGTTAATCAGCAGCGGCTCTTCCAGAATCTGCCCCACTTTTTTACGCGGGTTCAAAGAACCATACGGGTTCTGGAACACAATCTGGATTTTCTGGCGACGCAGCTTCTGCGCCTGCGGATCGTGCTTGAGCAGATCCTGCCCCTGGTAATAGAGCTCCCCGCCGGTCGGCACTTCAATCATCGTCAGCAGGCGGCCCAGCGTGGATTTACCGCAGCCTGACTCCCCCACCACCGCCAGCGTTTTACCGCGTTCGAGATTAAAGGAGACGCCGTCCAGCGCTTTCACCAGGCGCTCAGGGGCAAACAGCCCCTTCTTCACCGGGTAGTATTTTTTCAGGTCGATAGCCTGCAACAGCGGCTGTTGCGTGGTGGCCTGTTGCGTACTCATAGTGTTGGCCTCCCGGCATCATCGAGTGGGTAGTGGCATTTCGACTGACGGCCGTCAGCAAGCTGATTCAGCTCTGGCTCTTCTGCCCGGCATTTATCTGTCGCATACGGACAGCGTGGGTTAAGCAGACAGCCCTGCGGACGGTCATATTTACCCGGTACCACGCCCGGCAGCGACGCCAGACGCGCTTTGTCCTGGGCAAACTCCGGCAGCGCACGTAAAAGCGCCTGGGTATACGGATGGCGCGGCGCGCGGAAGATATCGTGCGAACTTCCGGTCTCGACCACCTGGCCGGCATACATCACGATAATTTTGTGCGCCGCTTCAGCCACCAGCGCCAGGTCGTGCGTAATCAGCACCAGCGCCATATTCTCTTTCTGCTGCAGCTCCAGCAGCAGTTCGATGATTTGCGCCTGAATGGTCACATCCAGCGCCGTCGTCGGCTCATCGGCAATCAGCAGTTTTGGTCGACAGGCAATCGCCATCGCGATCATCACGCGCTGGCTCATCCCACCGGAAAGCTGATGCGGGTAAACGTCCAGACGCGATGCCGGGTCAGGGATCCCCACCTGGTTCAGCAGATCGATAGCGCGCTGGCGACGGGTTTTCTTATTCCCGCCCTGATGCACCTTAATCGCTTCCATAATCTGGAACCCAACGGTGTAACAAGGGTTCAGGCTGGTCATCGGATCCTGGAAAATCATCGCCACTTCCGCACCCACCAGCTGGCGGCGCTGTTTTTCAGAAATGCGCTTCAGATCCTGACCGTTGAACTTCAGGTTTTCCGCCATCACGCGGCCCGGGTAATCAATCAGCCCCATGATCGCCAGTGAACTGACCGATTTACCGGAACCGGACTCCCCGACAATGCCAACTACTTCGCCCTGATTGACGCTGTAGCTGATGCGGTCCACGGCGCGAAACGGAGTGCCTTCATCCCCGAAGTGCACCGATAATTTATCTACATTTAATAACGCCATCTCGTGCCTCTTACTGCTTCAGTTTGGGATCAAGTGCATCACGCAGACCATCACCCATCAGGTTAAATGCCAGCACCGTCAGCAGGATTGCCAGGCCCGGGAAGGTGACAACCCACCAGGCGCTTTGTGCGAACTGCAACACGTCGGAGAGCATGGTGCCCCACTCCGGTGTTGGCGGTTGCGCACCCATGCCCAGGAAGCCAAGAGCGGCCATATCAAGAATGGCGTTAGAGAAACCAAGCGACGCCTGAACAATCAGCGGCGCAAGGCAGTTAGGGAAGATATTGACGAACATCTGGCGCATCGCGCCCGCACCCGCCACGCGAGACGCCGTGACGTAATCGCGGTTTACTTCTACCAGCACCGCCGCACGGGTTAAACGTACATAGTGAGGGAGCGCCACGAAGGTCAACGCCAGCGCGGCGTTACCAATTGACGGGCCGAAGATTGCCACCAGCACCAGCGCCAGAAGCAGGCTTGGCAGCGCCAGCATGATATCGACGATACGCATGATGATGTTATCAACGATACCGCCGAAGTAACCGGCAACCAGACCGAGCACGATCCCCATAATCAGGGACAACACCACCACCAGGCAGCCGACCAGCAGAGACAGACGCGCGCCGTACATTAGACGCGACAGCACATCGCGACCCACATCATCGGTACCTAACAGGTGCGTCAGGCTACCGCCGTCCTGCCAGGCAGGGGGGGCCAGCAGCGCATCGCGGAACTGATCCGCCGGGTTATACGGCGCCAGGACGTTCGCAAACACCGCGATCAGAATCATGATGACGACATATACCAGCCCGACTACCGCACCTTTATTGCGTTTGAAGTAGTGCCAGAATTCCTGCAGCGGCGTCATTGGCACCGGTGCTGCGACCACTTTATTTTGAGTTACTTGTGACATGATGGCCCCTTACTTCTTATGACGAATACGCGGGTTCACCACGCCGTAAAGCAAATCGACCAGCAGGTTGACGAGAATAATCATCGTCGCGACCAGCAGTACACCACCCTGCACAACCGGATAATCACGGCGTTGCAGCGCGTCAATCAGCCAGCGACCCAGGCCCGGCCAGGAGAAGATGGTTTCGGTCAGGATCGCCCCCGCCAGCAGAGTCCCCACCTGCAGACCAATAACGGTCACCACCGGCAGCATGGCGTTACGCAGCGCATGAACGATGATGACGCGCATACGGGTCAGGCCCTTGGCGCGCGCGGTACGGATATAATCCTCGCCCAGCACTTCCAGCATGGAAGAACGGGTCATACGCACGATCACCGCCAGAGGAATAGTACCCAGCACCATGGCAGGCAGGATCATATGCGCGACGGCATCAATGAAGTTGCCCTCTTCACCCCAGATAGCCGTATCAATCAGCATAAATCCGGTGAGCGGGTTGGAATCATCCAGGAAGACCATATCGCTGACGCGCCCGGAGACCGGTGTCAGGTTAAGCTGCACCGAGACCAGCATGATCAGCATCATGCCCCACCAGAAGATAGGCATGGAGTAGCCGGTCAGCGCCAGGCCCACCGCAGTATGGTCAAAAATAGAGCCACGCTTAACGGCAGCCAGCACCCCAACAGGAATACCCACCGCAGTGGCGAAAATCATGGCGCAGACGCCAAGCTCCAGTGTCGCTTTAAAACGCGGCACGAACTCGTCCCACACCGGAAGACGGCTTTTCAACGAAATGCCTAAGTCGCCGTGCATGACGCCCCAAATATAATGGAGGTACTGCTGCCACATCGGCTTATCGAGGCCGAGTTCAGCCAGCAGCTGTGCATGGCGCTCAGGGGAAATACCACGCTCACCCGCCATAATCATTACCGGGTCGCCGGGGATCATATGGACGAAGGCAAAAGTGAGAAGGGTGATACCGATAAACGTGGGGATAACAAGTCCCAGACGTCGGAGGATGAACTGCAACATAACCCGGATTCTCTCTGATGACGCACAACCAATGGCGTGGCGTCTGTATTGCTCACAAATGTAAATTCCCTCTCCCTTGAGGGAGAGGGTTAGGGTGAGGGGATGCATGCACGGCCCTCACCCCTGCCCTCTCCCACAGGGAGAGGGAGAACACCTTACTGATTATTCAACAGATACGTTTTCGAAGTGGTGTTTGCCCAGTGGATCAACCACGTAGCCCTTCACTTCTTTACGCACTGGCTCGTACACGGTGGAGTGAGCAACAATCAGCGCCGGAGCCTGATCGTGCATAACAACCTGAGCCTGCTTGTACAGTTCAATACGTTTGTTGTGATCGTCGGTTGCACGCGCCGGCTGGATCAGGTCTTCAAACGGCTTGTAGCACCAGCGAGAGTAGTTAGAACCGTCTTTCGCAGCAGCACAGCTGAACAGGGTGGCGAAGAAGTTGTCCGGATCCCCGTTATCACCGGTCCAGCCCATCATTACCGCCTGGTGTTCACCCGCTTTGGCACGCTTCAGATACTCGCCCCACTCGTAGGTCACAATCTTGGCCTGAACGCCAATCTTAGCCCAGTCAGCCTGAACCATTTCTGCCATACGGCGTGCGTTCGGGTTGTACGGACGCTGAACAGGCATCGCCCACAGCTCAACGGTAAAGCCTTTATCCTGACCCGCTTCTTTCAGCAGCGCTTTCGCTTTCTCAGGATCGTAGCTGTAGTCTTTAACGTCGTCGTTATAGCCCCACATGGTTGGTGGGATCAGGTTTTTAGCTGCAACGCCAGCGCCCTGATATACCGCCTTGATGATCGCTTCTTTGTTCACCGCGTAGGTCAGAGCCTGACGCACTTTTACGTCATCAAACGGTTTCTTCTCGGTGTTGAAGGAGAGGTAGCCCACGTTCAGACCCGCCTGCTCCAGCAGGTTGATGTTCTTATCCTGCTTCATGCGAGCGATGTCAGCCGGGTTCGGGTATGGCATAACCTGGCATTCATTTTTCTGCAGTTTTGCATAACGCACTGACGCATCAGGCGTGATGGAGAAGACCAGACGGTCGATCTTCGGTTTGGTGCCCCAGAAGCCTTCGAACGCTTTGTACAGAATACGGGAGTCTTTCTGGTACTGCAGCAGCTGGAATGGACCGGTACCGATTGGGTTCAGGTCGACTTTCTCCGGCGTACCGGCTTTCAGCATGTTGTCCGCGTACTCTTTGGACAGAATAGAGGCGAAGTCCATGGCCAGGTCAGCCAGGAATGGCGCTTCCGGGCGAGTCAGTACGAACTGAACGGTTTTATCGTCAACTTTTTTCACTTCAGAGATCAGATCAGGCAGACCCATCCCTTCGAAGTATTCATAGCTGCCGCCAGACACTTTGTGGTACGGGTTCTGGGCATTTTTCTGACGATCGAAGGAGAACACAACGTCGTCGGCGTTAAGGTCGCGCGTTGGTTTGAATTCTTTGTTGTCCTGCCACTTCACGCCCTGGCGCAGGTGGAAGGTATAGGTTTTACCGTCTTCGCTGACTTCCCACTTCTCGGCCAGACCCGGAATCACTTCCGTGGTACCGGTTTTGAATTCAACCAGACGGTTATAGATCGGTACAGAGCTTGCGTCGTAAGTCGTACCAGAGGTAAAGAGCTGTGGGTTAAAGCCTTCCGGCGAGCCTTCAGAACAGTAAACCAGGGTTTTTGCCTGTACGCTTGCTGCCACGGTCATAGCCACCAGGCTCAGACCAAGCTTCAGCATCCCTGACTTCTTCAAGGAAATACTCATTATTCTGCTCCAATGTGATGTTTTGCTTTGTTGTGTTACGCCGCCAGACCTTTATTTATTTTTTACCCGGTCCGGTCGGTGATGCCCGAAGGCTTTAAAGGGATGGAGAATCCTTTCAGAAGAGCGTTTGAGTTGCAGCGCAGATCGTCCCTGAAATGCCCCTCATGCCCTACAATCTGTCAACAGAATGTGAAAACGTCAATACAGGTGACGGGGATTTACGCTGAGTGTGAGAAACCGCAAACAAAGATTAAAAAAACTATGTACGCCAGTTTTCAGCAGGGAAATTTATGCTACTCGCCATCTTGCAGCACAAACCCCTTCATATTTCGCAACAATCAGTGATTAACTTTTATTCAGAATGGGTAAATTTTCTTGCAGAATGGTGATTATCTGAGCACTAAATACCGCGAACGTTAAAGCGCACAGCGAAAAATGCTGAGGTTATCCATAAGCAACGCGAAAAAAGATCAATCTATATATAAAAAAATACAATGGATTATGTCACAAAATCGTTAACAGGCAGGGTGAAGCAGGTCTAAGGGGTATTTTGATGACTCTGGCGGGCTAAGGTCATAATGCAAAAAGGGCTAACCTTGCGGTTAGCCCTTTTCAGAATGTGGTCGGCGAGAGAGGATTCGAACCTCCGACCCACTGGTCCCAAACCAGTTGCGCTACCAAGCTGCGCTACTCGCCGAATGCGGAGCGCATCTTACTGCTGGGGTGCGCCCCCGTCAATCCCTTATTTTCAAAAAGCCATTCAACTGGCGATATTCTCGCCAGGCGAGCTATTGCGCGGCTTTCTGGCTGCTTTCAGGAAGTTTGCACCAGTTGTTATTTTCGTTAAGACCACCGTCCGGAGAGGTATAGCCCAGGCAGCCTAAAATGGTGTCGTACAGCTCAACGTGACGACGCGGCACCTTCATATCCGCCTCTTTCTTCAGGTGAGCAAACATCTTCGCTTTCTCAGGGTCTTCCAGATACTTGTCAGACATCCACACCATCATAGGGACACGGAACTGCTCCGGTGGCGCCATCTTACGTGGGGTACCGTGCAAATGCTCGAATTCATTGATGGATTCCCCATGGTCTGCCGCATAGAACACAATCGCTTTCTTATCACGAACCTGATCAATCACCGAATCAATAAAGTGATCCACATACGTCACGGAGTTATCGTAGGAGTTAATCAGTTGCTCTTTGGTGCAATCTTTATCCACTCCGACACATTCCGGCGTCCATTTCGCAAAGCTACGCGGGTAGCGTTGCGTGTAGTTAAAGTGCGACCCTTTGGTATGCAGGATGATCATGTGCTTACCATCCGGGTTACCGTTGAGAGACAATTTCATCTCATCAATCAGCAGCATGTCATCGACAGGCTTACCGCGGTTACGCGCCTCTGCGCCAATCTGCTCGCGGTATGCGATGTTCTGCGCCATGGTGTTGCTGTAGAACCACATCTCGCTCTGCATCGCATACAGGTCAGACGTAAATCCAAGCTGATGAAGCACCGAGAAGACGTTTTGCTCTTTCAGCGTACGCTGTGGGTTATCGCTCGCCCCCCCTTCACGTACGAACATGCAGCGTAAGGAGAGCTTGGTGGCGGTATCACAGGAGTAGCCGCGATAGGCAATCAGGTTTTTCTCTTGCGCCAGCTTTGGCGTTGTATCGCGGTCGTAGCCAAGAATACCCATATGATCCCAGCGCGTAGTTTCCCCGATAATAAAGACGATGTAGGTATCGTCGATATCTTTTGGCGGAACATAGGTAAACTTCTTCGCCGGGTTCATCAGCGATTTATTATCAGAAGACTCATCCACCTGCGCCCATGCATACAGCCCCAGCGCGGAGATCCAGTTAGACGGTAAATACGAGTTGGCAACCACGCCGCCGTAGCTTGGCATATCCACGCCGGAGGTGCGCTCATCATTCTTCTGCTTCACCTCCAGCAGACGAATTGGCCCCCAGACCATCAGACCGGCCAGCAGTACCACCGCGACGCTTCTGAAACGTTTACCCGGCGTTCGGATCTGGTGAACCAGCGTGTACCGGCAACGGTTACTCCAGATGAGCAGCAGCGGTAAAGCGCTGACCGCCACCACCCAGAGAATAAAGTGCAACCCCACGACCTCTTTAGAGAGATCGATATCCGTGGTCATCACCGAGGCAATAATGCCGTAGCCAATGACAACGTTCATAAAGGTCATGTAATAGCTGGCCCCCGCCGAGCACAGCACGATAAACGTTGCCAGCACTCGCCACACGCGACGGCCAAACAGAGTAAGAATACGGAATAAAAAGAAGGTGACCAGTACCGCGGCGACCAATTCGACAACCGCTGCAATTCCTTTCCAGACGGTAAAATCTTGCGCATAACCGTCAAACCGACGGAAAAAAACTGCGCCATTCATAAACAGGCCGATGTACAACGCCAGCAAAAAGCAGAGCTTTTGTTGCGCCATCGATTTAATGTATTTCATGCAAGCTACCCGGAAAAAGGGACAGTACCGCCACCCACCTCGATTAAAAAGTGGGCAGATTAGACATACGCTCAGGGGATCGTTCAATGAAACGTCTACAGGCGTGGTAAGTAGACCACAGGGAAGGGAAAAAGTGGCAGCAGAGTGTGTGATCGGTACAGTTATTTACAAAAAAGCAATTCCTAAAACAGACAATATTGCTTTATTTCCCCTCTTCACAAAATAAAAAGGCCGGATTACCGGCCTTTCTCGTCGTCATTATGCATGAACTTCTTTGAAAACTTCGCGTTGCGGCTGGCGAATCGTGGTAGAGAGCGCCAGAGAGATAATCAGCAAGGCAAATATCACGCAGAAAGTGACATAGAACCCACCGAACAGGGAAGCAATCAGCGAACCGCAGATACTGCCAATCCCGAAGCCCAGATAGATAACGCCGTAGTTTTTCGCCAGGTTGTTCAGGCCAAAGAACTCGCTCACCAGTGACGGGAAGACGGTAATGGTGCCGCCGAAGTTAAAGGCCACGCAGGCAATCGCCGCAAAGAAGGTCGCTTCGTTCAGCGGGGCAAACAGGAGAGCCGCCATACCGACCAGCGAAACCACCTGCCCAATCGTAATCACACGGATGCGGGCGATTTTGTCAGAGAGAATACCGAGCACCAGACGACCGGAGAGGTTGGCAATGGAAATCACGGTCACCGCATTGGCCGCCGTGGCCGCATCCAGTTTCACCATCCCCTGGGCGATATCCTTCGCCACGCCGATGACATACAGACCGCTCATGCAGGCCGTCAGGAACATCACCGCCAGCATCCAGTACTGCGGTTTACGCATGGACTGCGCAAGGGTGAAGTCGTTCTCAACCACACCGTTCACGGACTTGACCTCCTGCTGAGGCGCATCTTTCATCAGCGTGGCGCCGAACAGGATCATCACCAGAACAATTGCGCCCCAGATCATAAAGGTTTTTTCGAGGCCAACGGACGCCAGCAGGTGGGAGTCGATAAATTTGAAGCCGAGGCTGCCCAGACCATAAGAACCGATGGCAAACGCGGAGATCAGGCCTTTACGCTCCGGGAACCACTTCACGCAGTTCGACAGGGTCAGCAGGTAACCTGCACCATCGGCCAGCCCCACCAGCACGCCGGCGCTCAGCCACAGCATCATCAAGTTGCTGGAGTGCGCCGTCAGGAAAAAGCCTACGCCCAGCAGAATGCCGGACGCCATGGTCACACGCTTCACGCCAAAACGCTCCTGCAGCTTGCCCGCAATGGAAGACGAAATCGCCAGGCCCAGGCTCAGCAGACCAAAGGAGAACGCGACCTGGCTGACCGGTGCGCCGAGTTTGTCGGAAAGCGCACTGTTAAACAGGCTCCAGGTATAGACCGAACCCAGCGCAAACTGGGTGACGATGGTGCCAAAGAGCGTAAGCCAGCGCGTGCGGTTATAAGTTGATGTGTTCATGGCAGTTGTCCTGCAAGAGAAATTAAGGAAATTCGCTGAGGACAACGATAAACAAAACCTTAATACGCCTGGGGTAAAACGGCATGAAATGCAGGCGGAACGGAATGAAATGCCTGGAATCGGGAATGAATGACCTGGCGCGGGAATAAAGCGACAGTGTGTTAGTGTCCGCTATCGCTGTAACCCCTGCGGTTGTTGTATTCAGGATGTTATCGTAACGTTTAAAAAAGTAACAACTCTAAAAATTCGCACTGACGCCCAGGGTATACAAAAACTCCTCACCGGTGGCGGCATGTTCCCCCTGAGCGAGCGACGCATAAGCCGCAACATGGGTGGTAAACGGCATATCCGTTCCAACGGTCACATCCATCCAGCTACCGTTTTGCGCAGGGGCTGGCGTTTGCGGCATGCCAAACTGCGATTTCCACTGGTTTTCACCAAACTGCTGGTTGTAGCTAATCTGCGCCCAGGGACGGAGATCGCCGTACTGGGTATTCATTCGCCAGCCCAGCGTGCTGACGCTGGCATGCCAGAGCGGGTCGGTGAGCGCTTGCGTCGTCACGCTATCACCAAACTCGTTGATCATCATGGGAGCCGTGCCGTCATAACGCCACGCCACCACCGGGCCGGTGGTGATACGCGCTGAAACCGGGAAGTTCCAGCCCACGCTCATCGCACCGTCCATCGTTGTGCCAGACGGTACATTCAGGGCAAGGCCTGGCGCATTTTGTGAAGACTGAATACGCTCCGCAAGAATATCCTCATAACGCGGTTGGTGATCCGCGTCCCATGTATAGCGTTCCGCCGTATTATTTTGTGCGTCTGAAACGATATATTCCTGTTGCCAGGCAGACGCTGTATTACACATAAACAGGCAGGCTGAAATCCCCACCAGGCCAGAAACAGCATGGCGACCACTGATTTTTTTTATCATCATCAACGCGACCCCAGAGAGAGCCGAATTCGGCGATATTTGTCGTTATTCAGGAAGAGCTTATAGCCCTGTATTAACTATTGTCTTTATAGTAAACACGTCAAGCCAGTCAGGAT
Source organism: Enterobacter genomosp. O (assembly GCF_001022965.1). GTDB lineage: Bacteria > Pseudomonadota > Gammaproteobacteria > Enterobacterales > Enterobacteriaceae > Enterobacter > Enterobacter cloacae_L. The sequence goes on along the minus strand of NZ_LECZ01000026.1, from coordinate 325,159 downwards.
GAGAATTTTGCGAAATCAGTATCAATAAGGGAGATTACGGATGGAACGTTGCGGTTGGGTAAGCCAGGATCAGCTTTATATCGACTATCATGATCGGGAATGGGGCGTGCCGGAAACCGATGGCAAAAAACTCTTTGAGATGATCTGCCTGGAGGGCCAGCAGGCGGGTTTGTCATGGATTACGGTACTGAAGAAACGCGAAAACTATCGCAACGCCTTTCACCAGTTCGATCCTGTCGCCGTCGCCGCCATGACCGATGAGGACGTGGAACGACTGGTGCAGGATGCCGGCATCATCCGCCATCGCGGTAAGATCCAGGCCATCATCGGTAACGCACGCGCTTACCTGGCGATGGAACAAAACGGCGAACCGTTCTCAGACTTTGTCTGGACGTTTGTGAATAACGATCCGCAAATCACGCAGGCCGCCACGCTCGCGGAAATTCCCGCCTCCACCCCGGCCTCGGATGCGCTCTCGAAAGCGCTCAAAAAACGCGGCTTTAAGTTTGTCGGCTCCACCATCTGCTACGCCTTTATGCAGGCCTGTGGCCTGGTCAACGACCATGTTACCGGCTGCTTCTGTCATCCGGGAGACCACCATGATCCGCAAATGGCAAAGTGAGAATACCGCGCAGCTTCTGAGCTTATGGCTTGAAAGCACCGCCGAAGCGCATCCGTTTATTGAGGCGAGCTACTGGAAAGAGAATGAGGCGATGGTGCGCGATGTTTACCTGCCGTCAGCTGAAACCTGGGTCTGGGAACAGGATGGCGAACCTTGCGGGTTTATCAGCGTGATGCAGTCGCAGTTTGTCGGCGCACTGTTTGTCGCACCGGCGTATATCGGCAAAGGCATCGGGCGCGCGCTGCTGAACCACGTTCAACAGCGCTTCCCGCACTTAAGCCTGGAGGTATATCAGAAAAATATCCGGGCGGTGAATTTCTACCATGCTCAGGGCTTTCGTATTGAAGACAGCGCCTGGCAGGATGACACTCAGCACCCGACCTGGATCATGAGCTGGCAGGCGGATCAAACGCCGTTAAGGTAAGCTCGGGCCCCTCATATTTCTCAACCCAGGCCAGCGCCGTATTCCCTGCGCAACCATTCCCCAGCTTCGAGCTGGGGAGGTCTTTGGTCAGCACGTTAACCGCCCCGTTTTTACAGATCCCGCCTTCGGTGGGCTCCAGGTCAGGCCACGCGCCCTGGTGAATACAGATCACACCCGGTTTAATCCCGTCGCTGACCACCGCCCCTGCCAGCACCTGTCCACGCTGATTCCATACACGCACCACGTCACCGTCGACAATGCCGCGGGCTTTTGCATCGAGGGTATTTAGCGTAATCGGCTCTCGCCCTGCTACCGCATACTGCTCACGCAGTGACGTGTAGTTAAGCTGGCTGTGCAGACGATGCGCGGGATGGGCTGACAACACCTGCAGCTGCTCCGGCTGGGCGTTACCGTGCCACTCGTCCGGCTCGAGCCACATCGGATGCGGCGGGCAGTCGGCATAGCCAAAGCTGGCAATGCGCTCGCTGTAGATCACCATCTTTCCGCTCTCGGTTTTCAGCGGGTGATTCTCCGGGTCGCGGCGGAAATCGGCAAAACGGACAAACTGCGCGTTCTGCTCGCTCTCCGGCATCTCGACGATCTGGTTCGCCTCCCAGAACTCAGCGAATGGCGGAAGCGTCACGCCCTGCGCCGCACCGCGCTGCCCGGCAATCTGATAGAAGGTTTCCAGCCATTCGAGGTCAGTTTTCCCCTCGGTGAAACGCTCGCGGCCGCCCGCTTCCCACAGCTCGCTCAGTTCAGCAAACACGTCGAAATCATCACGCGCTTCATCACGCGGCGCCACGACGCGCTTCATCGGGACCATATGCTGGTTGCTGTAGTCGCCGGTCATGGTGAGATCGTTACGCTCAAACGAGGTGGTCGCCGGCAGCACAATATCTGCATGCTTAGCCGAGCCGGTCCAGAAGCACTCTGAGATCACCACCAGCTCCGGCTTTTGCCAGGCACGGATCAGGCGATTGGTATCCTGATGGTGGGTGAAGTTCGACCCGCCCGCCCACCAGACAAACTTAATATCCGGGAAGTGGCGGTCCATACCATTGTGCTGATAAAAACCACCCGGGTTTTCCAGAGCTTCAACAATACGCGCCACCGGGATTTTATCCACGGCATCCACGCCTCCCTGCACCGAACCTTGCAGAGAAGCCAGCACGGCGGCTTTACGAGTGGGGTTACCGCCGTTCGCGAAGTGATAGGACAGCCCAAAACCCCCGCCCGGCGTACCGACTTGCCCAAGCATCGCGGCAAGCGTCACCAGCATCCAGTGTTTTTGCTCGCCAAACTGCTGGCGCTGCATCCCCCAGCCGGACATTAACATCGTGGTATTTTTATGGAACAACGCCGCCAGTTCGCGGAGTTTGTCCGCAGGAACGCCGCAAATACCGGCCGCCCACTCTGCTGTTTTCGCCACCCCATCGGATTGCCCCGTCAGATATTCAGCGAATTTATCGAAACCGGTGGTACAGCGCGTAAGAAATTCGACATCATGCCAGCCGTTTTCGACCAGCGTATGGGCGATACCCAGCATCATCGCCACGTCGGTGCCCATATGCGGGGCAATCCACTCGGCGCTGTCGCCGAAGAACTCCATGGTTTCAGAACGCATCGGGTCAATGCAGATGATGCGCTTACCGCTTTTGCGCAGCGCGTCGAAATAGGGAATGCCCTGCTCGTCGCTGGCGTTCCAGGCAATTTTCAATGTGTTAAGGGGATTAGCGCTCCACAGCACCACCACGTCGGTATGCTCCAGCACCAGCGGCCAGCTAGTCTGCTGCTGGTACACTTCGTTCCCCCCCACCACGTACGGCATGATCGCCTGCGCCGCCCCCGTGGAGTAATCCCCCAGATGACCGGTATAGCCTCCCGCCAGGCTCATATAGCGCTGCAGCAGCGTCGAGGCCTTGTGCAGCACGCCGTTAGAACGCCAGCCGTAGGACCCGGCGAAAATGGAGGACGGTCCCCAGGTATCGCGGATGCGCTTGTGCTGGGCGTGGATCAGCGCCAGCGCGTCGTCCCAGCTCACGCGAACAAACTCATCCTGACCACGAATACCCTGCGGCTTGTCCGGCGAAGCCAGAAAACCTTTACGCACCATCGGCCAGCGCACGCGCGTTTTGCTGTGCACCTGATCGCGAACGACGGTCTGTAAAGAGTTGGGATGTTGGGTTGGCAATGCCCCGCGAGACGACAGGACATTTTCGCCGTCGGTTTCGACCAGCATCGGCCCCCAGTGGGCGGCGGTCAGAATGGTTTTCGTTGAGGTGCTCAAGCGTGCGCTCCTGGTTGCGTGCAGGTTTTACGGCCTTCTTATTGAGGCAGTTTATGGTTTGTCACAAATTTCAGAGTTATACCCGGAATTTTCTCCGTATCTGGACGTCATAATCAACTGCCACGCTCGCCGTGGCAAAGAATAAAAAGGATTAAGGAAAGAAGATGAAAAAACGCGTACTCGTTATTGCCGCTCTGGTGAGCGGTGCACTGGCTGTTTCTGGCTGCACAACCAACCCTTACACCGGCGAACGCGAAGCGGGTAAATCCGGTATCGGCGCAGGTATCGGCTCGCTGGTAGGCGCAGGCGTTGGGGCGCTCTCCTCCTCCAAAAAAGACCGCGGCAAAGGTGCGCTGATTGGCGCAGCGGCAGGCGCAGCGCTGGGCGGCGGCGTGGGTTATTACATGGACGTGCAGGAAGCGAAACTGCGCGACAAAATGAAGGGCACCGGCGTAAGCGTGACGCGCAGCGGCGATAACATCATCCTGAACATGCCAAACAACGTGACCTTTGACAGCAGCAGCGCGACGCTGAAACCGGCCGGCGCGAACACCCTGACCGGCGTGGCGATGGTGCTCAAAGAGTACAACAAGACCGCCGTGAACGTGACTGGCTATACCGACAGCACCGGCAGCCAGGACCTGAACATGCGTCTGTCCCAGCAGCGCGCAGATTCCGTAGCCAGCTCGCTGATCACCCAGGGCGTTGAAGCGAGCCGCATCCGCACCAACGGCATGGGCCCTGCCAACCCTATCGCCAGCAACAGTACGGCGGAAGGCAAAGCGCAGAACCGTCGCGTTGAAATTACGTTAAGTCCAATTCAGTAGGTAAAAGCAAAACGGCAACCCCGTTGCCGTTTTTAGTGTTTGCGCCCTCTCCCGTGGGAGAGGGTTGGGGTGAGGGCATCAGACCGCAACCTCCGGTAAGCGCAGCGCCACCGGGCAAATTACTTGCCATCGTTGATTTTCCCGCTAAGGTATTCTCACTAAATTCAGGGAAATCAGCGATGAGCAAACCAGCCCGGGCCACCATCAGCGACGTGGCGAAAGCCGCCAAAACCGGTAAAACCAGTATTTCGCGCTACCTTAACGGCGAGAAACACCTGTTGTCCGATGCATTGCTGGCGCGTATTGAACAGGCGATTGCCGATCTCGACTACCGTCCCAGCCTCATGGCGCGCGGGCTCAAACGCGGACGCACCCGCCTTATCGGTCTTATCATCGCCGATATCACCAATCCCTATTCCGTTAACGTGCTCAGCGGTATCGAAGCGGCCTGTCGCGAGAAGGGCTTCACGCCGCTGGTCTGTAACACCAATAACGAAGTCGACCAGGAGCTGCATTACCTCGATCTGCTGCGCAGCTACCAGGTAGAAGGGATTGTGGTTAACGCGGTGGGCATGCGTGAAGAGGGTTTAAACCGCCTGCAGCAGTCCTCCCTGCCTATGGTCCTCATCGACCGTAAAATTCCGGAATTTGCCTGCGATGTGGTCGGGCTGGATAACGTTCAGGCAGCCACAACCGCCACCGAACATCTGATTGAACAAGGCTTCGAAGCGATTCTCTTTCTGAGCGAGCCGTTAGGCATGGTCAACACCCGTCGCGAACGCCTGGGCGCGTTTCGCGCCACGCTGGAGCGTTATCCCGGCGTGATCGCCGAAAATGCCGAAACCCCGCTTCACGAAGCCGGGCAGCTCGATAACACCCTGCGTCAGTTCCACACTCGCCATCGCGGGATGCGCAAAGCCGTTATCTCCGCCAACGGGGCGCTGACCCTTCAGGTCGCCCGCTCGCTCAAGCGCATTGGCCTGCACTGGGGCAGCGACATCGGTCTGCTGGGGTTTGATGAGCTGGAGTGGGCGGAGCTGGCCGGCGTCGGCATTACCACCCTCAAACAACCCACCTGGCAAATTGGCTATGCTGCTGTAGAACAAGTGGTTCGTCGCATTGAAGGCACCAGCGATGCCGTTCGCGAGCAGGTCTTCTCCGGCGAGCTGATCGTTCGCGGCTCCACCGCGCGTTAATTTTCCCTTGTGATACCGATCATAAATTCGACATCCTGACCTTTTCTTTGGAACCGGTTCCATCTAGCGTAATAGTATTGATATGTTGCGATGGAGTCCGAAGATGGACAGGAAAATTATGGTGGTCACCGCCGCGTATGGTGCGGAACAGGTGCGACAGGCAGGCGGTCAGCGGGCGATGCTTCCCGTTATTGCCGGCGCAGGGGCAGACGGCGTGGAGATCCGCCGCGAACTGTTTAACAGCGAAGAGCTGCTGGCACTGCCTGCGCTGGGGGAATCCATTGAGCTGCTGGGCCTGCTGGCGTGCTACTCCGCCCCTGCGGCCCTGTTTATGCCGGACGGCACCCTCAACCCGGACCTGCCCCGCTACCTCTCTGAGGCCAACACCCTGAACGCGCTGTGGCTCAAGGTTTCCCTGGGCTATTTTAGCGATGCGCAGCCTCTCGAAGCGATGCGTACGCTACTGAATGCAAGCGGCATGGCGCTCGTCGTGGAGAACGATCAGACCGACTGCGGTCAGCTCGCGCCTATGCAGCGCTTCCAGACTGCCTGTCGGGAAATGGCGCTCCCCGTCACGCTGACCTTCGACATGGGTAACTGGCTGTGGGTTGGTGACTCCCCCGAAGAAGCGGCCCGCCATCTGGCCCCTGCCGTGAGCTATATTCACGTGAAAGCCGCGGTGCCGCATAAAGATAACTTCCGCGCCGTCGCACCGGACCGCGCCGATGCGCGCTGGCTGGATCTGCTCAGCCAGCTGCCAGCCGATGCCCCGCGCGGTATCGAATTCCCGCTGGAAGGGGCGGATTTAACCGCCGTTACCCGCCATTACGTCAACCTGCTGCGTGAGGAGTAAACCATGCACAAGACGCTGGATGTCATCACAATCGGCGAGGCCATGGCGATGTTTGTCGCCACCGAAACGGGCGAGCTGAGCGCGGTGGAACACTTTATCAAACGCGTGGCAGGCGCAGAGCTGAACGTCGCGACGGGACTTGCGCGCCTTGGTCTGAACGTCGGCTGGGTCAGCCGCGTGGGGGACGACAGCTTTGGCCACTTCGTTCTCGACTCGCTGAAAAAAGAGGGTATTGATGCCGCAGGCGTTACCCTCGACGGGCGCTTCCCTACCGGCTTTCAGCTTAAATCGAAGGTCGAAAATGGAACCGATCCCATTGTGGAGTATTTCCGTAAAGGATCGGCAGCGAGCCATCTCTCCGTGGCGGATTACCACACCGACTATTTTGCCTCCGCGCGCCATCTGCACCTGAGCGGCGTGGCGGCAGCGCTCTCTGCCAGCTCGTATGAACTGCTGGATCATGCCGCAACGACAATGAAGGCCCAGGGCAAAACGATCTCTTTCGATCCTAACCTGCGCCCGGTGCTGTGGAAAAGCGAAGCGGAAATGGTCGAGAAGCTCAACCGTCTGGCGTTCAGAGCGGACTGGGTTCTGCCGGGCCTGAAAGAAGGGATGATTCTCACCGGTGAAAATACGCCGGAGGGCATTGCCGACTTTTACCTGAACAAAGGAGTAAAAGCCGTGGTGCTAAAAACCGGTGCCGATGGCGCATGGTTTAAAACGGCAGACGGCGAACAGGGCGCGGTCGCTGCGGTGAAGGTTGAAAACGTTGTCGACACCGTCGGCGCGGGCGATGGTTTTGCCGTGGGGGTCATTAGCGCCCTGCTGGAAGGCAAAACGCTGCAGCAGGCCGTGGCGCGAGGCAACAAGATTGGCTCGCTGGCCATTCAGGTGCAGGGCGATAGCGAAGGATTACCAACGCGAGCAGAGCTCGGCGTTTAAATTCCCTCTCCCTGTGGGAGTGGGCCAGGGTGAGGGCAGCAAGCCGCACCACATAATTAAACCACCGTGTACCCTACAGACAACGGCGGTAACAACCTCAACAACAGAGGCAAGCCTATGAACAGTTCGACCAATGCAGTAAAACGCTGGTGGTACATCATGCCAATCGTGTTTATCACGTACAGCCTGGCGTATCTTGATCGTGCCAACTTCAGCTTCGCGTCCGCGGCAGGGATCACCGAAGACCTTGGGATCACCAAAGGTATCTCCTCCCTGCTGGGTGCCCTTTTCTTCCTGGGCTACTTCTTCTTCCAGATCCCCGGCGCTATCTATGCGGAACGCCGCAGCGTGCGTAAGCTGATCTTCATCTGCCTGATCCTGTGGGGCGCCTGCGCGTCACTGACCGGCGTGGTGAACAATATTCCTGCCCTAGCCGCCATTCGCTTTATTCTTGGCGTTGTTGAGGCGGCGGTCATGCCCGCGATGCTGATCTACATCAGCAACTGGTTTACCAAATCTGAACGCTCGCGCGCGAATACCTTCCTGATCCTCGGTAACCCGGTCACGGTACTGTGGATGTCGGTGGTGTCTGGCTACCTGATCCAGTCCTTCGGCTGGCGCGAAATGTTTATCATCGAAGGGGTGCCGGCAGTGATCTGGGCATTCTGCTGGTGGGTGCTGGTGAAAGATAAACCGGCACAGGCGAAATGGCTTTCCGAAGATGAAAAAGCGGCGCTGCAGGCGCAGCTGGATAAAGAACAGCAAGGCCTGAAGGCGGTACGCAACTACGGCGAAGCCTTCCGCTCCCGCAACGTGATTCTGCTCTGCGCGCAGTACTTTACCTGGAGCATTGGCGTGTACGGCTTTGTGCTGTGGCTGCCGTCCATTATCCGCAGCGGCGGCGAAAACCTCGGTATGGTACAGGTAGGCTGGCTCTCTTCCGTACCGTATCTGGCGGCAACCATCGCAATGATCGTCGCATCGTGGGCATCGGACAAGCTGCAGAACCGTAAGCTGTTTGTCTGGCCGCTGCTGCTGATCGCTGCCTTTGCGTTCATTGGCTCCTGGGCCGTGGGCGCTAACCACTTCTGGGCCTCTTACGCCCTGTTGGTCATTGCCGGTGCCGCTATGTACGCTCCATATGGTCCGTTCTTTGCCATCATCCCTGAAATGCTGCCGCGTAACGTGGCAGGTGGCGCGATGGCGCTGATTAACAGTATGGGCGCGCTGGGTTCGTTCTGCGGCTCCTGGTTCGTCGGTTACCTGAACGGTGCTACCGGCAGTCCGTCAGCCTCGTACATCTTTATGGGGGTGGCGCTTTTCGCTTCCGTGTGGCTTACTCTGATTGTTAAGCCTGCTAATAATCAACAACACCCTGTCGGCGCTCGCCACGCCTGAATCCTTAAAAATCAACGGAGATTAGCATGAAGCCGTCCGTCATTTTGTATAAAGCCCTGCCGGAAGATCTGCAGAAACGCCTGGAAGAACACTTCACCGTCACGCAGGTGAAGAACCTGAGCCCGGAGACCGTGGCACAGCACGCCGAGGCGTTCGCCAGCGCCGAAGGCCTGCTGGGTTCAAGCGAAAAAGTGGATGTCGCCCTGCTGGAGAAAATGCCGAAGCTTCGTGCTACTTCTACCGTTTCCGTAGGTTATGACAACTTCGATGTAGATGCCCTTAACGCCCGCAAGATCCTGCTGATGCACACGCCACATGCCCTGACGGAAACCGTGGCCGACACGCTGATGGCGCTGATGCTTACAACGGCCCGTCGCGTGGTGGAAGTGGCTGAACGCGTCAAAGCGGGCGAATGGACAAAAAGCATTGGCCCGGACTGGTTCGGCGTGGACGTTCACGGTAAAACGCTGGGCATTGTGGGTATGGGGCGTATCGGGCTGGCGCTGGCACAGCGCGCGCATTTTGGTTTTAACATGCCGATTCTGTACAACGCGCGTCGTCATCACAGTGAAGCCGAAGAGCGCTTCAACGCCCGTTACTGCGAGCTGGATACCCTGCTGCAGGAAGCCGATTTTGTCTGCCTGGTCCTGCCGCTGACGGACGAAACGCGTCATCTGATTGGTAAAGAGGCGTTTGAGAAAATGAAGAAGTCAGCCATTTTCATCAACGCGGGTCGTGGCCCGGTAGTGGATGAGAAGGCGCTAATTGAAGCCCTGCAAAACGGTGAGATCCACGCCGCAGGTCTGGACGTATTCGAGCAGGAGCCGCTGCCGGTAGATTCTCCGCTGCTAACGCTACCCAACGTGGTCGCCCTGCCCCACATCGGCTCAGCCACCCATGAGACGCGCTACAACATGGCGGCCACGGCGGTAGACAACCTCATCGCTGCCCTCAGCGGCAAGGTAAAGATAAACTGCGTGAACCCGCAAGTGCAACGATAGAAACGAAAAAACCCGCCTGAAGGCGGGTTTTTGAATTTTGTGCTACTGGGTTGGAAGCTTACAGGCTTACAACGTTACCAGCTGCTGGGCCTTTAGCGCCGCTTTCGATGGTGAAGGACACTTTCTGACCTTCGTCCAGAGATTTGTAGCCATCGTTCTGGATAGCAGAGAAGTGTACGAACACATCTTTAGAGCCATCGTCAGGAGTGATGAAGCCGAAACCTTTATCAGCGTTGAACCATTTTACCAGACCAGTCATTTTACCAGACATAGAAATTACCTTATTAAAAATATATTGAGCCTTCCGGCTTGATGGATTGCGTTACAGATTTCTAAGCGATGAAGGAAGGGTCACAACGAAGGGTATCTATGGATAACAATCTGGACTGCTTTACTAAACTGCTTTAGGTCTGTGTAACAAACCGACGGGGATAGTTATACCGATGTGGTAGAAGAATAACAAGCGTTATTTTCGATATGCATAAAAAACCCCGCCAGGAGCGGGGTTTTTTCGGTTTATTCTGTGGCCGTGACTGCGGCACTCCAGGCCTGGCTAAAGGCCTGATGCTGGGAGGCCAGCGGCCCAATCAGCGTATTGTACTGGCTTGCCTGCTGCGAGGTCGGGAACTGAATGCCATTGGCAACAAAGCTCACCTGAGTCTCCTGCTGGGCGATAAAGTCCCCCACCTGAACCAGCTGCTGCGTGAAGATTTGCGCGGCCGGAATCAGCGGTTGCAGTGCTTCAGAAGGTTTGGTCACCACTTTCTCATACACTTTGTCGAAGACCGGTTTGAGATCGTCGCCCTGCTTCAGTGCAGAACGTGACGCATCAGCCTGCATTTTCGCATTTTGCAGCTGCTGGCTCAGCACGCCAAGCGCACCGTTAGACTGGCGTAGCGGTTCACGCTGCGTCACATAATCCTGTGGAACGCGGATGGCGTTCACGCTATCCACCACGGGACGGATACCGGAATCCATCGCCTGGCTCACCTGCTGTGAATAACCATAAAGAATGGCGTAATCGGACACGAAGGGGCCAAACTGTTTTTTCTGATCCGCAGTCAACGTCGGCAACCGTTCGCCGCTGCGCATCACTGTATTCTGCAGAAAATCGATAAACGCTTTGCGCTGATCGCCTTCTTTATCAAAACACCCACTCAGGCTAACAACCATCAACAACGCCGCAATAGGCGCAAACCAGCGAGAGCAGGACTTTCCTGTCGCCATTTTATTACTCCTTTCACCCAAAAAAGCGCACACCGGCACACGCGTGCCCGACGCTGACAAGGATAGTCCAGGTCAGCCTTGCAAGATACTCTTTTCATGCAAAACGGCTATTGCCGATTTATTTCTTACCATTTACAAAAAAATACCTGGCGAAGCCGACATATGACTAATCAGGTAATTAGCATAACTATCCATATCGCTGAATCGCGTAAAGCGATCGTTACCGCACGATTAATCACAACCGTGACGATCCTGGGTTGGTATTAGGGACTATTCTTAACTGGCTCTCTGATGTTCTTGATCACGATGTGAGATTTAAGAGGAGTCCTCAATGGAATATAAAGATCCTGAGTTTGAGCTGCTGAGCAGCCTGGAACAGATCATTTTTAAAGATGTACCGCAGACGATTACCCTGCAACAAAAATCCAATCCCTTTACAGAATATGAGCAATTGCGCAAAGGGACAGGACTGAAAACCGAAGAATTCGCCAGAGCGATGGGTGTCAGCGTGGCTATGGTGCAGGAGTGGGAGTCAAAACGTGAAAAACCCACCCCAACCGAGTTAAGGCTGATGCGCCTGATTCAGGCCAACCCTGCACTCAGCAAACAGATAGCGTAGTGAAGTTTGAATGCCCCCGCCTTTGCGGGGGCTTGTGTTTTAAAGGCTATCACAACGCCAGCCCGCCTCTTCCCATACCCATTCATGCGTTAACGTTAAGCCTCTTAAAAAAGCCTCATCGTGTGATACCACCAGCAGCGCTCCGGGGAAACCGGCCAGCGCCGCTTCAATTGCCTGTACCGAAGCCAGATCAAGATGATTGGTCGGTTCATCCAGCAGCAGAAGCTGCGTAGCTTCAGCGCGCCATAACACGCAGGCCAGCGCCGCCTTAAGACGCTCGCCGCCGCTGAGTTCCGCCAGCGGGAGCGTGACTTTGTCGGCACCCAACTGCAGCTGCGCTAAACGGGTTCGCAATACCCCCTCTTCCAGAGGCGTATGGCTCAAATTGAGATGCGTCATGACCGATTGTGAAAGATCGAGCTGTGACAAATGCTGGTCGAGATAGGCACAGCTGACGGAAACCTTACAGGTACCTGAACGAGGGGCGATCTCACCGAGGATAGTTTTTAACAGCGTCGATTTCCCGCAGCCGTTTGGTCCCTTTAACGCCACGCGCATCGGTCCGTCCATGCGCCACGTTATAGGGGTAACAGGCACATGCGGCAATACCAGATCCTCCAGTACCAGCACCTGTTTACCTTCCGGGATCTGATTTCCCGGCAGGGTAAACATCACCGGGTTATCTTCTTCAACCCGTTCACGAGCCTTGTTGACCGCGGCGTTCAGGGCTTCATTTTGATCGCTGTGCTGTTTTTTCCAGGCGCCGATCCGTTCCTTTGCCGCGCCTTTGTATTTGACCCGCTCAAACGAGGCGATGTTCAGGGTATCGACGGTGCGTAATGTCTTTGCCGACCTCCGCTGGCTATCGTCATGCTCTTTTTGCATCCGTGCCCGAGTACGTTTGCGCTCGGTTGCTGCATGCTCCAGCGCCGCACGGGCAGCCTGCTGCTCAGCATCGCGCTGGGTTTGATAATCCGCATAATTCCCGCCGTAGCTGCGCAGGCCCGAGGGGCTTAGTTCAAGAATGCGCGGCACTTGCTCCAGTAGTTCGCGGTCATGGGAGGCCACCAGCACGCCGCCCTGATACCGTCTAAGCTGGTCGTAGAACCACGCCCGGCCCTGCCGGTCCAGATGGTTAGTGGGTTCGTCCAGCAGTAGAAAGTCCGCGTCCGCCGTAAACGCCCCGCACAGCAGGGCGCGGATGCGCTCGCCGCCGCTGAGCTCAGCGGCAGGCTTATCCGGATCAAACGGTGGCAGTTGGGCATTGATAAACGTCTCGCTCAGACGCTCGGCGACATCCCAATGGCCGTCGAGCGTGTCCAAATCGTCAGGCTGGTAATCGCCGCTATCAATGCGTTTACGCGCCGCAAATATCGCGTCGTACCCGAGCAGTTCCGCAACCGTGGTCTGCGGAGAAATGGCGTGCTGCTGTGCCACATAGAAATGCGAGCCAAAGCATTCAATATGACCGGTAGCCGGTTGATCCAGCCCCGCCAGCAAGCGCAGCAGACGCGTTTTCCCGCTGCCGTTGCGGCCAACCAGCGCGCACAGGGAGGGTTCCAGCGTAAGATTCAGCGGACCAAAAAGGATATCGCCCGTCGAAAACTGACAGGTGACCTGATGCAAAATAAAAGAAGGGGACTGCGCAAAATGAGCCATAAGCACTCCTGAATGAAATCAAAACATCCCCTGCCGACGCGGTGGCGTTTAGCAAGGATCGAAATTCATCAGTCGTGTTTGTTCATTTTTGGGGGGCGCTCCAGAGCGAGAAAGTTAACGCGGATAAGGATAGCGGTAATGTGTTGCACGTTTCAAGGTTAAATTTTCATCGATGCGATATAAAAAAACCCGCCGAAGCGGGTTTTTAGCATTTCCGGGCCCGTGCACGCGAAGCGCCGCCGGGCAATGGGCACGTTACTGCAGCAGCGAAATATCCGCCACGCGCAGGAACAGCTCGCGCAGTTTCTCGAGCATAGAGAGACGGTTAATACGCAGCTCTTTATCTTCGACGTTCACCATCACTTTCTCGAAGAAGGCGTCGATAACGTCACGCAGTTCAGCCAGCTCCACCAGCGCCTCCTGGTAGCGACCTTCCGCGAAGAACGGCTCGAGCTTGTCGCGCAGCACCACAACCTGCATCGCGAGAGCAATCTCTTCCGGCTCTTTCAGGGTCGCGGCGTTCACGCGCTCGTTCAGCGTTTCATCAGACTTCGCCAGGATGTTGGATACACGCTTGTTGGCCGCAGCCAGGGCAGATGCCGCTTCCAGCGTGCGGAAGTGGGAAACCGCCTTCATGCGCGCATCGAAGTCAGCCGGACGGGTCGGACGACGCGCCAGCACCGCCTGAATGGTGTCAACGGTGTAACCTTCGTCCTGATACCACGCGCGGAAACGACCGAGCATAAAGTCGATCACGTCATCCACAACGTTCGCGTTGGTCAGCTTATCGCCGTACAGACGCACCGCTTCTTCGGTCAGGGTCTGCAGATCCAGGTTCAGGTTCTTCTCAACGATGATACGCAGCACGCCCAGCGCAGCACGACGCAGTGCAAACGGGTCTTTGTCGCCTTTTGGATGCTGGCCAATACCAAAGATACCCGCCAGGGTGTCCATCTTATCGGCAATCGCTACCGCACAGGCAACCGGGTTGGACGGCAGTTCGTCACCCGCAAAGCGCGGCTGATACTGCTCGTTCAGGGCCACGGCCACATCTTCCGCTTCGCCATCGTGACGCGCGTAGTGCATGCCCATCACGCCCTGGGTGTCGGTAAATTCGAACACCATATTGGTCATCAGGTCGCACTTGGACAGCAGGCCCGCACGCGTCGCGTGGTTGACGTCCGCGCCGATTTCACGGGCGATCCAGCCGGACAGCTCCGCGATGCGGTCGGTCTTGTCGCGCAGCGTTCCCAGCTGCTGCTGGAACAGCACGGTCTGCAGGCGCGGGAGATGATCTTCCAGACGTTTTTTACGGTCGGTGTTGAAGAAGAACTCGGCATCCGCCAGACGCGGGCGCACCACTTTTTCGTTACCGGAGATAATCTGGATCGGATCTTTCGATTCGATGTTCGCCACGAAGATGAAGTTTGGCAGCAGTTTGCCGTCGTTAGCGTAAACCGGGAAGTACTTCTGGTCACCCTTCATGGTGTACACCAGCGCTTCAGCCGGAACGGCCAGGAATTTCTCTTCGAACTTCGCGGTCAGCACGACCGGCCATTCCACCAGCGAGGTCACTTCTTCCAGCAGGCTGTCGCTCAGATCGGCATTACCGCCAATCTTGCGCGCCGCTTCTTCAGCGTCCGCTTTGATTTTGGCTTTACGCTGCTCGTAGTCGGCAATAACTTTACCGCGCTCCAGCAGGATTTGCGGGTACTGGTCAGCATTGTCGATGGTGAACTCGGGTTCGCCCATGAAGCGATGGCCGCGGATCACGCGATCGGACGCCACGCCCAGGATGGTTGCCGGAATAACGGTATCGCCCAGCAGCAGGGTCACGGTGTGAACCGGACGCACGAAGTGCACGTCGGACGCGCCCCAGCGCATCAGCTTAGGAATTGGCAGCTTAGCCAGCGAGGTTGCGATCATGTTTGGCAGCAGCGCTTCTGCACTCTCGCCTTTCACATGGGCGCGATACAGCAGCCACTCGCCTTTGTCGGTGGTCAGACGCTCAGCCTGGTCAACGGTGATGCCGCAACCGCGCGCCCAGCCTTCAGCCGCTTTACTCGGCTTGCCTTCCGCGTCGAACGCCTGGGCAATCGCCGGGCCTCGTTTTTCGACTTCACGATCCGGCTGAGACGCCGCCAGATTTGCCACTTTCAGCGCCAGACGACGCGGGGCGGCAAACCACTCAATTTTACCGTGTGCCAGGCCAGCGTTATCCAGCTCGGCAGTCACGTTCGCAGCGAAAGATTCAGCCAGGCTGCGCAGGGCTTTTGGTGGCAGCTCTTCGGTGCCGATTTCCACCAGGAAAGTTTTCTCAGACATGGCCGCCTCTTATTTGTTTCGGTTGCACATCGGGAAGCCAAGGGCTTCACGGGACGCATAGTAAGCTTCTGCAACGGCTTTGGTCAGGGTACGAATACGCAGAATGTAGCGCTGACGTTCAGTCACGGAGATGGCTTTGCGGGCGTCCAGCAGGTTGAAGCTGTGGGCGGCCTTCAGAATACGCTCGTAAGCAGGCAGCGGCAGCGGAGTCTCCAGCGCCAGCAGCTGCTGCGCTTCTTTCTCGTACTGCTCGAAGCAGGTGAACAGGAAGTCCACGTCCGCGTATTCGAAGTTATAGGTGGATTGCTCCACTTCGTTCTGATGGAACACGTCGCCGTAGGTGGTTTTACCCAGCGGGCCGTCGCTCCAGACCAGGTCGTAAACGCTGTCTACGCCCTGAATGTACATGGCCAGACGTTCCAGACCGTAGGTGATTTCACCCGTGATCGGTTTACATTCCAGACCGCCAACCTGTTGGAAGTAAGTGAACTGGGTCACTTCCATTCCGTTCAGCCACACTTCCCAACCCAGACCCCAGGCACCCAGCGTTGGGTTTTCCCAGTTATCTTCCACGAAACGGATGTCGTGAATGGTTGGATCCATACCCAGCTCTTTCAGCGACCCGAGGTACAGTTCCTGAATATTGTCTGGTGATGGCTTAATTACCACCTGGAACTGATAGTAGTGCTGCAGACGGTTCGGGTTCTCACCGTAACGACCATCGGTCGGACGACGGGAAGGCTGCACATACGCGGTCGCCATTGGCTCTGGCCCCAACGCGCGTAAGCTGGTCATCGGGTGTGAAGTGCCGGCGCCGACTTCCATGTCCAAAGGTTGAACAATGGTACAGCCCTGACGAGCCCAGTAATCCTGTAAGGTCAGGATCAGGCCCTGGAAGGTCTTGGTATCAAACTTTTGCATAGTATTTCGTGCTGGATACGTGTGGTTTTAAATGGAAGGGACCAGTATACCCGCTGGCTGCAAGATATACAGTACGAAACGGGGTTGTTTAGGGAAAATTGGGAAATAAGCAGTTAAGCCAGAACGTTGTGGGCGTCTGGCTGTTGATTATACGAGCAGGCTAGCGCATGGAGAGGTGTAAAAACTGGCCGTCCGCATCAAACGAGCAGACAAAGCCCTCTTTACGCGACGTATGGCCCCGCAGCTCATAGCTTCCCTGAAAACGCACAAACCCGGTGACATCAATGTTCTGAACGTCTGAGTTATAGCGTCGGGCAGCCCGATCTTTGCAGAGCGCTTCCATATTCAGTGAACGTTCAGGGCTCATTTTACCCTGCTGCGCTTTTTGCACAGGGGCTTCTTGTGGGGCACTGCATCCCGCGAGGATTACCAGCAGAAAGAGTGACGCCGCACGCTTCATCATCATTTTTATTACCGCCCTGGTCAGTGGCTGTTATTTTTAGTATCAAAGCTTTTATAGATTAAGGTCCGGCATTCTGCGAATCTCGCGGCCTCCCTACAAGCCTGCTGAATAAAACTCAGAATTTTCCAAACGAAGACTTTTGGACAATGGTAGTCACACTCAATTTACAGGGAATACGAGGATCTGATGCAGTCAAAAATTAACTGGATTGATAACCTGCGAGGAATAGCGTGTCTGATGGTGGTCATGATCCACACGACGACCTGGTATATCACCAATGCGCACAGCATCAGCCCCGTTAACTGGGATATCGCCAATATTCTCAACTCTGCTTCACGCGTCAGCGTGCCGCTGTTCTTTATGATTTCCGGCTTTCTCTTTTTTGGCGAGCGTAGCGCGCAGCCGAGGCACTTCATTCGCATCGCGGCCTGCCTGGGATTCTACAGCGCCATTGCTTTACTCTATATTACCCTGTTCACCTCAATTAACGCCGGGCTATCGCTGAAATACGTGCTGCAAAAACCGGTGTTCTATCACCTGTGGTTCTTCTTCGCCATTATCGTTATCTATCTGGTCTCCCCCCTCATCCAGGTGAAAAACGTCAGCGGAAAAATGCTTTTGGCCCTGATGGTGGTGATTGGCATTGTTGCCAACCCGAATACGGTCTCGCAGAAAATCGACGGATTTGAATGGTTGCCGGTTAACCTTTATATCAACGGCGATACCTTTTACTACGTGCTTTACGGCATGCTGGGGCGCGCCATCGGCATGATGGACACGCAAAAACGCGGTCTGAACTGGCTCTGCGCGGCGCTGTTTATCGCTGGCGTGGCGGTGATAGCGCGCGGGACGCTGCATGAGCTGCAGTGGCGAGGCAATTTTGCCGATACCTGGTATCTGTATTGCGGGCCGATGGTCTTTATCTGTGCCGTTTCGCTGCTCACGCTCGCCAAAAACACCCTGAACGCGCGTCCCCTGCCCGTACTGAGTATGATCTCGCGGCACTCTCTCGGGATTTACGGTTTTCACGCGCTGGTGATCCACGTCCTACGGACGAGGGGCGTTGAGTTAAAAAGCTGGCCGGTGCTGGATATCATCTGGATTTTTGCCGCCACGCTGGTTATCAGCCTGCTGCTGTCGATGCTGCTGCAAAAAATAGACACGCGCCGCTTCGTCAGCTAACGCTTCGCTGCCGGGCGCGATGGTACTGGCGCGGGGAGGAAAACCCTGCCGCCAGTGAAGCCTGTTCCACGCCGCGCCCCTGCAAAAGCCACTGCTCCGCCACCGCCAGACGCAGCTGCTCCAGGTAATCGCGAACGCTAATCCCTAAATGTAGCTGGAAAAGCCGGGTAAGATGACGCGGGCTGACGTGCGCCAGTGAGGCGATATCTGGCACGCTCCAGGCTTTTTGCGGCTCGGCGGTAAGCGCATCCTGCGCCCGATGGATGGCCGGATGAAGATGATTGCGATAGCGTAGCCACGGAGATAGCTGAGGATCGTCACCGGAACGGCGGAACCAGACCACCATCTCACGCGCCACGGTCAGCGCCTTTTCGGGGCCGCACAGGCGGTTAATCATATGCAGCGCCAGATCGATGCCCGACGTGATCCCGGCGCTGGTCCAGATATTCTCATCCTGCACAAATATCCGGTTTTCTTTAATCGTCGCCGTGGGAGCCGCGGTGCGCAGACGGCTAATAACGTCATGGTGGGTTGTGCACTGTCTGTTGTTCAGCAGGCCCGAGTTCGCCGCCAGCAGCGCCCCAGAACAGACGCACATCACGGTGATATCCTGGCGCTGGATCTGCGGCTGCAGGCGCATCAGCCAGTGCTGAATCTGCTGCGCCTGCGGCGTGGAGAATTGACAGCGGGAGTCGCTCACTCCCGGCAGCACCAGCAGGCTGCCGGGAGGCAGGCTTTCTGGCAGCGGCTTAATGCCGCTCATCGTCAGGCCTATCGACGTCGGAACCTCAGGCTGCGGGCCAATGTAGTGCAGACGAAACGCGTCGCCTGCCAGCACAAAGGTCTCTGCCGGGCCGGTCAAATCTAACGACAGCACCCCGGGCAACATCACGAACCAGACGTCGATGCGCATTACAATGACTCCAGCGTCTCCGCTACCGTTTTAATCTCGGCAAAACGCCCGGCCAGTACTGTTTCGGTACGGTGGCGAATTTCCGCTGCGCTAAGGGTAATGCCCTTGTACGTCATGGGAAACGTCAGCGTTGCCTCGCTCACAAAGGTCACAGCATAACCCAAATCGGATGCTACCCGTGCGGTGGTTTCACAGCATTGTTCAGTGCGAATGCCGCACACGATCAGCTGGTTGATATCACGCTCGCGCAGCCAGCGATCAAGCCCGGTATCCGTGAAGGCATTATGGACGTGTTTCTGGAAAACCACATCCGGCTGATGACGCAAAAAGGCCATCGGTTTGACATAGCCGCTTTGCAGCGTGAAAGGGCCATCTTCATCAACATGAAAAATATCAACAACCGGAATACCGCGCGCTTTGCAGCCTTCAATCAGCCCCAGCATTGCCTGCTGAAAGGCTGGAATATCGTCTTCCTGCCAGTAATTGCGATGATGAAATGACTGCTGAGTATCGATATTGATTAATGCAATGCGTGACATGATGGATCTCCTCGCCAGTGGGTGTGACACCATACTGGCAAGGAAACGAAGGCACGCACAGACCAAAAAAGGACATCATCGTGCCTCTGTCGGACAAGGGTATTTACGACATCAGCGGCAGCAGCTGCTGATAGATTTTGCGGAACACGTCGCGCCTTTCCGCGTAACGCGCATGGCGTGCCGCGTCAGGCAAATGCGCCTGTTCAAGCGTAAGCTGCGGCAACAGTTGCGAAAGCGGTTGTTCCGGGTTCATGGCTATCTGCGCCAGTCGCGCTGCGCCGAGCGCGGGC
Source organism: Enterobacter genomosp. O (assembly GCF_001022965.1). Lineage (GTDB taxonomy): Bacteria > Pseudomonadota > Gammaproteobacteria > Enterobacterales > Enterobacteriaceae > Enterobacter > Enterobacter cloacae_L. Next base: position 305,468 of record NZ_LECZ01000026.1, on the reverse strand, counting down.
CCAACATCGCCACCGGTGCGAAAATCCAGCTGCAATCCGCTGATATCGGCCAGCATCTGCCGCCAGTACGGGCTTCGCGCGCCGCCGCCAATCAGGGTGACGCTTGCCGGTTTCAGGCCGCAGTCATGCACCACGTCCATCCCGTCGGCCAGCGCATACCCCACGCCTTCCAGAACCGCACGCGCCAGTTCTGCCGGGCCATGCTGATGGGTTAAGCCAAAGAACACCCCTTTCGCTTCCGGGTTGTTATGCGGCGTACGCTCGCCAGAAAGATACGGTAAAAACCAGACGGTACCCGCATCGTCATCCGCCTGCTGAGCCGCGGAAATGAGCGCCGGAACGTCAGCCATGCCGGTGAGCTTTGCCGCCCAGTCCAGGCAGGACGCCGCGCTGAGCATCACCGACATCAAATGCCATTTCCCCGGAAGGGCATGACAGAAGCTGTGCACGGCGCTTTCAGGATTGCTGCGATACCCGTCGCTAACGGCGAAATAGACGCCAGACGTTCCCAGCGAAAGCATGGCCTGCCCTGCCTCAACCATGCCGACACCAACAGCCCCCGCCGCGTTGTCACCGCCCCCGGCAACCACCGGTACGGCAGGCATATTCCAGCGTTCGGCAACCGCCGGCAGCAATGTGCCCGTCACCTCACTGCCTTCGAACAGCGCGGGCATATGCTCACGGGTCAGATGGCAGGCATCCAGCATTGCCTCGCTCCAGTCACGCTTCGCCACGTCCAGCCACATCGTGCCGGCGGCATCCGACATATCACTGGCAAAATCGCCCGTCATGCGAAAACGCAGATAATCTTTTGGCAGCAAGACTTTCGCCACCTGACGGAAAATGTCCGGTTCGTGGCGCTGAACCCACAGTAATTTAGGCGCTGTAAAGCCGGGCATCATCAGGTTGCCGGTAATCTCGCGAGAAGCAGGAACACGCGCCTCAAGCAGCGCACACTCTTCTGCACAGCGGCCGTCATTCCAGAGAATAGCGGGACGCAGCACACGATACTGACTGTCCAGCAGCGTAGCGCCGTGCATTTGGCCGGCAATCCCGAGCGCTTTAACGCCACGCAGGCTGTGTTGTTCACCTAAGGCCTGTATTGCACGATCCGTCGCCTGCCACCACTGTTCCGGATCCTGTTCCGACCACAGCGGATGCGGACGTGAAACCTGCAGCTTTTCCGTCTGCGTTGCTAACACGTCGCCCTGCTCGCTTAACAGGATGGCTTTCACACCCGATGTGCCAAGATCGATCCCGATGTACATATAGTGGATTCCTTAACTGATAATGCCCGGTGGCGCTGCGCTTACCGGGCCTACATGCCGTTATTTATCGAACAGGTAGTGATTGACCAGATTTTCCAGCAGTTCCTGGTGCCCGCTCTGGTGCTGCGGTGCCAGCTGATGTTGTTCAGCGTACTTCGCAATTTCCGCCAGCGATAACTGCCCTTTCAGGATTTGCTGGCCCAGCTCACTGTTCCAGCCGCTATAACGCTTCGCTACGCGTTTATCCAGCTCACCGTCTTCAATCATGCGCGCGGCCACTTTCAGCGCCAGCGCCATCGTGTCCATCGCGCCAATGTGGCCGTAGAACAGATCGTATTTATCGGTGCTCTGGCGACGCACTTTGGCATCAAAGTTCAGGCCGCCGGTGGTGAAGCCGCCCGCTTTGATGATTTCGTACATCACCAGCGCATTCTCTTCCACGCTGTTCGGGAACTGGTCTGTATCCCAGCCCAGCTGCGCATCACCACGGTTAGCATCGACGGAGCCGAAGATACCCAGCGCAATCGCAGACGCAATCTCGTGATGGAAAGAGTGGCCTGCCAGAGTGGCGTGGTTGGCTTCAATGTTAACTTTAATCTCTTTTTCCAGGCCGAACTGCTTCAGGAAGCCATACACCGTCGCAACGTCGTAATCATACTGGTGCTTCGTCGGTTCCTGCGGTTTCGGCTCAATCAGCAGCGTGCCGCGGAAACCGATTTTGTGCTTATGGTCGACAACCATCTGCATAAAGCGGCCAATCTGCTCGCGCTCCTGACGCAGGTCGGTGTTCAGCAGGGTTTCATAGCCTTCACGGCCGCCCCACAGGACATAGTTTTCGCCGCCCAGCTGATGCGTGGCGTTCATAGCCGTCACCACCTGCGTGGCCGCCCAGCTAAACACTTCTGGATCCGGGTTGGTTGCCGCTCCCGCGCCGTAGCGAGGGTTCGTGAAGCAGTTTGCCGTGCCCCACAGCAGCTTCACGCCGCTCTGCTGCTGTTTCGCCGCCAGCACATCCACCATCTGCGCGAAATTGTTCAGGTACTCTTTCAGCGACGCGCCTTCTGGCGACACGTCAACGTCATGGAAGCAGTAGTACGGCACGTTCAGCTTGTGGAAGAACTCAAACGCAACATCGGCTTTACGTTTCGCCAGCTCGATGGCCTCACCCGGCTGTTGCCACGGACGGTCAAAGGAACCCACGCCGAACATATCGGCGCCGTTCCAGCAGAAGGTATGCCAGTAACAGGCGGCAAAGCGCAAATGATCTTCCATGCGCTTACCCAGCACCAGCTCATCCGGGTTGTAGTGACGAAATGCTAAAGGATTGGTCGTTTTTGGACCTTCGTAACGAACACGATCGAGTTGGTCGAAATAAGCTTGCATATTGAGCTCCATAATCAGGGTATGCGGCGAGTCGTTGATACAGGAGTAATAGTGAATAGACATTTTGGGTTGCTCAATTACGTTATTTCACACTGCTATTGAGAGAATGCGCAACTGTGCGCTGGCTCGCAAAATAATGCGCAGACAAACTATTTTTCGGTGTACATTCCAGAATCAAATGTAATTAAGACGTTACGTATTTTAAAATCCGATCGCGGTCATAAATTCAGAAATAAACCAAATATCATAATGGGAAGATAAAAATCTGTAATTGCCAGCCCGCCTTTCCGCGTTAAAAATTTGCTGCGTCTCAGCAGTGAATGTTTCTTTTATCTCAGCAACACATACCCCTACAAAAGGCCTAATAATTATGAAGATAAAGAACCTGACCCTAACGCTCTGCACTACGCTCCTCCTTGCCAGTTTTGCCGGTCATGCCAAAGAGGTCAAAATTGGCATGGCGATTGACGACCTTCGCCTGGAGCGCTGGCAAAAAGATCGCGATATTTTTGTTAAAAAAGCAGAATCACTTGGCGCAAGCGTGTTTGTTCAGTCGGCTAACGGCAACGAAGAAACACAAATGTCGCAAATTGAGAATATGATCAACCGCGGCGTTGATGTTCTGGTCATTATCCCCTACAACGGCCAGGTATTAAGTAACGTGGTGAAAGAAGCCAAACAAGAAGGCATAAAAGTTCTGGCCTATGACCGCATGATAAATAATGCGGATATTGATTATTATATTTCGTTCGACAATGAAAAAGTTGGGGAATTACAGGCGCAAAGCCTGATCGACAAAGTGCCTCAGGGCAATTATTTCCTGATGGGCGGTTCGCCGGTGGATAACAACGCCAAGCTGTTCCGCGAAGGGCAAATGAAAGTCCTTAAGCCGTACATCGACAATGGGAAAATTAAAGTGGTTGGCGATCAATGGGCCGACGGCTGGCTGCCAGAAAATGCGCTGAAGATTATGGAAAACGCGCTGACGGCCAACAACAACAAAATTGATGCGGTCGTGGCCTCCAACGATGCCACCGCTGGCGGCGCGATTCAGGCTCTGAGCGCCCAGGGGCTGGCCGGGAAAGTCGCCATCTCAGGGCAGGACGCCGATCTGGCCGGGGTAAAACGCATCATTGCAGGCACCCAAACCATGACGGTCTACAAACCGATTACCCAGCTTGCCAATACGGCGGCGGAAATCGCCGTGGAGCTGGGCAATGGTAAGCAACCTAAAGCAGACGCGACGCTGAATAACGGGCTTAAAGACGTTCCGGCTCGCCTGCTCACGCCAATTGAAGTCAATAAAGAGAACATTGACGCCACCGTCATCAAAGATGGTTTCCACAAGAAGAGCGAACTGTAATCCGGCGCGGCCCCTGCAATGCGGGGGCGCATCACGTTGTACTGTTCTTCCCTCGGGTTATGTGGAGCAGTTATGCCTTATTTACTTGAAATGAAAAGCATCACCAAGCGCTTCGGTACGGTGAAAGCCGTCGACAACGTCAGTCTCCGGCTGAACCCCGGCGAAGTAGTTTCGCTGTGTGGCGAAAACGGTTCGGGCAAGTCAACGCTGATGAAAGTGCTGTGCGGGATCTACCCACACGGCAGCTACGAAGGCGAAATCGTCTTTGCCGGTGAAGTTATCCAGGCGACACACATTCGCGATACTGAACGCAAAGGCATCGCCATCATCCACCAGGAGCTGGCGTTGGTAAAGCATCTCACCGTGCTGGAAAACATCTTCCTTGGTGCCGAAATTTCCCGCCATGGCGTACTGGATTACGACACCATGACGCTCCGCTGTGAAAAGCTGCTGGCGCAGGTGAGCCTCAACATTTCACCGGATACCCGCGTGGGGGATCTGGGCCTCGGGCAACAGCAGCTGGTCGAAATAGCGAAAGCGCTTAATAAACAGGTCAGGCTGCTGATCCTTGACGAGCCAACGGCCTCGCTCACCGAACAGGAAACCGCGGTTCTGCTCAATATCATCCGCGACCTGCAAAACCACGGTATCGCCTGCATCTACATTTCGCACAAGCTGAACGAGGTTAAAGCCATTTCGGACACCATTTGCGTGATCCGCGATGGGCAGCATATCGGCACGCGTGAAGCCGCAGGCATGAGTGAAGATGACATCATCACCATGATGGTAGGCCGCGAGCTGACGGCGCTCTACCCGAATGAGCCCCACGAAACGGGTGATGAAGTATTACGCGTGGAAAACCTGACGGCGTGGCACCCCGTTAACCGCCACATCAAGCGCGTCAATAACGTCTCGTTTTCTCTTCACAGCGGCGAAATCCTCGGCATTGCTGGACTCGTCGGCGCCGGGCGTACCGAAGCCGTACAGTGCCTGTTTGGCGTGTGGCCGGGGCGCTGGGAGGGCACGATTTATATCGACGGCCAGCCGGTGAAAATCGACAGCTGCCAGCAGGCAATAGCCCGCGGCATTGCCATGGTGCCGGAAGATCGTAAAAAAGACGGCATCGTGCCGGTCATGGCGGTAGGTAAAAACATTACGCTTGCGGCACTCGATCGGTTCTCCGGCGCGCTGAGCAGCCTGGACGATGCCGCAGAGCAGCAGTGCATTCTTCAGTCGCTTGCCAGACTGAAGGTAAAAACATCCTCACCGGAACTGGCCATTGGCCGTCTGAGCGGCGGCAACCAGCAGAAGGCGATTCTGGCGCGCTGCCTGCTTATTAATCCACGCATATTAATCCTTGATGAGCCAACGCGCGGGATCGATATCGGTGCCAAATATGAAATCTACAAACTGATTAATCAGCTTGTACAGCAAGGGATTGCCGTCATTGTCATCTCGTCTGAGTTACCCGAAGTGCTCGGCCTGAGCGACCGCGTGCTGGTCATGCACGAGGGAAAACTCAAAGCCAACCTGATTAACCAGAACCTGACGCAGGAGCAGGTGATGGAAGCCGCTTTAAGGAGCGAACGTCATGTCGAAAAGCAATCCGTCTGATATCAAAGTCGCTGTTCCGACGCCCGGTGCGTTCGCGGGGTTAAAAGCGCTGAACCTGCAGGTTTTCGTGATGATCGCCGCAATTATCGTCATCATGCTGTTCTTTACCTGGATGACCGATGGCTCTTACCTAAGCGCGCGTAACGTCTCTAACCTGCTCCGCCAGACTGCTATCACCGGCATTCTGGCCGTGGGCATGGTGTTCGTGATTATCTCTGCGGAAATCGACCTGTCGGTCGGTTCGATGATGGGGCTACTCGGCGGCGTGGCGGCCATTTTTGACGTCTGGCTCGGCTGGCCGCTGCCGCTGACCGTGGCAGTCACGCTGGTTTTGGGGTTGGTCCTGGGAGCCTGGAACGGCTGGTGGGTCGCCTACCGTAAAGTGCCGTCGTTCATTGTCACCCTGGCGGGGATGCTGGCCTTCCGTGGGATCTTAATCGGCATCACCAACGGTACCACCGTCTCCCCCACCAGCGCGGCCATGTCGCAGATTGGTCAGAGTTACCTCTCAGATAGCATAGGCTTTACGATCGGTGTGATTGGGTTGCTGGCGTTTGTCGCGTGGCAGTGGCGTGGCCGTATGCGCCGTCAGACGCTGGGGCTGGCTTCTCCGGCATCAACGTCGGTGGTGGGTCGTCAGGCGCTCACGGCAGTCATTGTGCTGGGCGCAATCTGGCTTCTTAACGACTATCGCGGCGTCCCGACACCCGTGCTGCTGCTGGCGCTTCTGCTGCTGGGCGGCATGTTTATGGCCACGCGCACCGCGTTTGGCCGACGTATTTATGCGATTGGCGGCAACCTTGAGGCTGCCCGTCTGTCGGGTATCAACGTCGAACGCACCAAACTCGCGGTCTTTGCCATTAACGGCCTGATGGTCGCCATCGCCGGGTTGATCCTCAGCTCGCGTCTGGGAGCCGGTTCGCCTTCCGCCGGTAACATTGCCGAACTGGATGCTATCGCCGCCTGCGTGATTGGCGGCACCAGCCTTGCAGGCGGTATCGGCAGCGTGGCGGGAGCGGTCATGGGGGCGTTTATTATGGCTTCGCTGGATAACGGGATGAGTATGATGGACGTCCCGACGTTTTGGCAGTATATCGTCAAGGGGGCCATTCTTTTACTGGCAGTCTGGATGGACTCGGCAACCAAGCGACGGGCCTGATAACGGTATTGTGACTAATTGGGAAGTGAGCCATGTTTGAAAAGCGTCACCGCATTACGTTGTTATTCAATGCCAATAAAGCCTACGACCGTCAGGTGGTGGAGGGCGTTGGTGAATATTTGCAGGCGTCGCAATCCGAGTGGGATATCTTTATTGAAGAAGATTTCCGCACCCGTCTGGAGAACATCAAAGACTGGCTGGGCGATGGCGTCATCGCCGACTATGACGATCCCGTCATTGAGCAACTGCTGACCGACGTCGATGTGCCGATAGTGGGCGTCGGCGGCTCCTACCATTCGCCCGAAAACTACCCGCCGGTCCACTATATAGCCACCGATAACCATGCCCTGGTCGAGGCCGCCTTTCTCCATTTAAAAGAGAAAGGCGTTCATCGCTTCGCGTTTTATGGCCTACCCGCCACCAGCGGCAAGCGCTGGGCCGTGGAGCGCGAACACGCGTTTTGCCAGCTGGTCGCCCAGGAGAAGTATCGCGGCGTGGTCTATCAGGGGCTGGAAACCGCGCCGGAAAACTGGCAGCACGCGCAAAACCGCCTGGCGGACTGGCTGCAAACGCTGCCGCCGCAAACCGGAATTATCGCCGTGACGGATGCCCGAGCGCGTCACGTGCTGCAGGTCTGCGAACATTTACACATCCCGGTGCCTGAAAAACTGTGCGTGATTGGCATTGATAACGAAGAATTGACCCGCTATCTGTCTCGCGTGGCGCTCTCCTCCGTAGCGCAAGGAACGCGTCAGATGGGCTACCAGGCCGCGAAGCTGCTGCATCGTCTGCTGGATAAAGAATCCCTGGCGCTTCAGCGCCTGCTCGTGCCCCCTGTCCGCGTCGTAGAACGTCGCTCAACCGACTATCGCTCCTTAAGCGATCCTGCCGTCATTCAGGCCATGCACTATATTCGCAACCACGCCTGCAAAGGGATTAAGGTCGATCAGGTTCTGGATTCGGTAGGCATTTCGCGTTCGAATCTTGAGAAACGGTTCAAAGAAGAAGTGGGCGAAACCATTCATGCCGTCATCCACGCTGAGAAGCTGGAAAAAGCCCGCAGCCTGCTCATCTCCACGTCACTGTCGATCAACGAAATCTCTCAGATGTGCGGTTACCCGTCCCTGCAATATTTTTATTCGGTGTTTCGCAAAGAGTATGACACCACGCCAAAAGAGTACCGGGATCGCCACAGCGAGGTGCTGATATAGAAAAGAAAACGCCTTCCGAAGGAAGGCGTTTTTTTGAGATTACATGTGGGCGGCAATTAAGCGCTGGTTATCCTGGTACATGGCGAACAGATAGTTGTTATAGCTCTGTCCCTTCGTCGAATAACCTTTCAGCTTGTGGATCATCGTGCTGGCCGTCACTTCCTGATCCGCTTTACGCAACTGCGCGCGTGATTTACGGAATGAGGAGTAGGCCGGGTGCGTGTTCAGGTTCACCACGTAGGCACTCACGGAATCTTTCACTGATTCAAACTGAGAATAGCCTTTCACCTTGCCAGGCGCATTATTACAACGACCTTTCCCACACTTCATACCGAAAAGGTTGTTGTTGCTGCGCGCCAGCTTTGAAGTACCCCAGCCGCTTTCGGCAGCAGCCATGGTCGCAACCATGCTACCCGGGATGATATCCACACGCTCGAGGAGAGAATTCCACGGCACACGACGCGTGTTACCGTTCCAGCTCAGCTTGTAGCGCTTCGTGATATCTTTCAGACGTGCGCGTTCTGACGGCGACCAGCGGCTATCGTACTGTTTGGAAATCAGCCAGTTACGATCCGCAGTAATCGCGGCATTTTGACTCGTGATGTAAGGCATTACCGTCCGGAGAAACGCTTTTTTCCTTGGTGTTCCGGAAGGGTATTTTCGCAAATCAGGAAGTGAACTACTCTTTGCACTATTGCGAGAATACTCTTGTTTACTGCTAACCTTACTACTTGTCGTCTTTATTACGTGGGCTTTCTTACTCGTTGTATCCGTGTGCGTCTTCGCAAGCACCTCACCCGAAAATGCCGTGGTGAGTAACATGAGTATCGCAGCCCCATATCGTCGAATGGGAGTCGATATCATTAGGTCTCCTGGTCGGATGTAATCATCCCAACACCTTATTTTTTTCACAAATTTGAGAGCGGAATCTCAAATCATAACAAAAATAGACTTCAAGAGCACGTATAGAAATAGTCCAATTCCGAAACTATGTCATCTAAAACTTGCTCACAAAAACACCATTTCCGAAAAAATGTGTGCGGTATCGCAGTTAACTGCTTAATTTTGCGCGAGATCACTCATCCTCACGCATCCTCCTGGCGGAAAGCGATGGGGGATGAGTTTTTAACCTTCGCCTGATGGCACACTGGTTAAAAATGCCGCGACAGGAAAATGGAATGAAACGCACCGCAATAGCCTTTCTGATGTTACCCGCACTGGCACATGCAGACTGGTCATCACCAGGATTTACTGCATTCAGCCCCGAAGGCACAGGGATTTTCACCAGCCAGGCAAAGCTTGCGAAGGGTACGCGTCCTTTGACCGTGAGTTTTGACAACACGTGCTGGCAGCCCTCAGAAGCGATAAAACTCAATGAGATGCTGTCGCTTAAACCCTGTGACGGCACGCCGCCGCAGTGGCGCCTGTTCCGCGACGGCGAATACCAGATGCGGATTGATACGCGATCCGGCACGCCCACCCTGCTGCTGACCATCCAGAGCGCCACAGAACAGCCGGTAGCAAACGTTATCCGCCAGTGCCCGAAATGGGACGGTAAACCGCTGACGCTGGACGTCAGCCATACCTTCCCGGAAGGCTCCGCGGTGCGCGACTACTACAGTAAACAGACGGCGACGGTGCAGAATGGAAAAATCACCCTGCAGCCAGCCGCCAACAGTAACGGCCTGCTGCTGCTTGAACGCGCCGAAACCGACAAACCTGCGCCGTTTAGCTGGCAAAACGCCACTGTCTATTTCGTGCTGACCGACCGTTATGTCAATGGCGATCCTGGCAACGACAACAGCTATGGCCGTCATAAAGATGGCATGCAGGAGATCGGCACATTCCACGGTGGCGACCTTAAGGGACTTACCGGCAAGCTCGATTATTTACAGCAGCTGGGCGTGAACGCCCTCTGGATAAGCTCTCCGCTTGAGCAGATCCACGGCTGGGTTGGTGGTGGAACCAAAGGTGATTTCCCGCACTACGCCTATCACGGCTACTACACTCAGGACTGGACGACGCTCGACGCCAATATGGGGACCGAAGCGGATTTACGCCATCTTGTTGACGAAGCGCATAAACGCGGCATCCGCATCCTGTTTGACATCGTGATGAACCACACGGGCTACGCAACGCTTGCGGACATGCAGGAGTATCAGTTTGGCGCCTTGTACCTGCAGGGCGATGAGCTTAAAAAAACGCTGGGAGAACGCTGGACGGACTGGAAGCCGGGCACGGGCCAAAGCTGGCACAGCTTTAACGACTACATTAACTTTAGCGACAAAGCCGCATGGGAAAAATGGTGGGGTAAAAAGTGGATCCGCACCGACATTGGCGATTACGACAACCCGGGCTTTGATGATTTAACCATGTCGCTGGCATTCTTACCCGACCTCAAAACGGAATCCACCGCGTCTTCCGGGCTACCCAACTTCTATCAACACAAGCCTGATACCCATGCGAAAGCCATTCCGGGATATACCCCGCGCGACTACCTGACCCACTGGCTCAGCCAGTGGGTACGTGACTATGGCATCGACGGTTTCCGGGTAGATACCGCGAAGCACGTTGAGCTTGCGGCCTGGCAGCAGCTGAAAGACCAGGCAAGCCAGGCGCTGGCCGCCTGGAAAGGCGCGAATCCGGACAAAAAGCTCGACAACGCGCCATTCTGGATGACCGGCGAATCCTGGGGCCACGGGGTCATGCAGAGCGATTATTACCGCCACGGTTTTGATGCGATGATCAACTTTGACTATCAGGAGCAGGCGGCAAAAGCGGTCAATTGCCTGGCCGATATTGACCTCACGTGGCAGCAGATGGCGGAAAAGCTGCAAAGCTTCAACGTTCTGAGCTATCTCTCTTCACATGACACGCGCCTGTTCCGTGAAGGCGGCCAGCGCGCGGCCGAGCTGCTTCTGTTAGCGCCGGGTAGCGTACAAATCTTTTACGGGGATGAATCTGAACGTCCGTTCGGCCCGACGGGTTCCGACCCGCTTCAGGGCACCCGCTCGGATATGAACTGGCAGGACGTGACGGGCAAACAGGCATTAACCGTCGCCCACTGGCAGACGCTAGGTCAGTTCCGCGCCCGACATCCCGCAATAGGTGAAGGCAAACAAACTACGCTGTCGCTGAAAGAAGGGTATGGCTTCGTGCGCGAGCACAATGGCGATAAGGTGATGGTGGTATGGGCAGGTAATCAGTAGACCACACCCCTCACCCCGGGCCGTACACCCCAAAGGGGCGAGGGAGAAAAGACGGCTCAGTGCGGTCCCCTCTCCCCTGTGGGGAGAGGGTTAGGGTGAGGAGAAAATACACCAGAACAATTCACTGAATAAACCCTTGCCCACCCTATAAAACAACAAATCCGACCACACCACCCGATTTGCACCAACACGGTGCTAGCGTTATGGTTACCCACTTTCAAAATAAGCTCGACAGATCACCTGCTATGACGTTTTCACTTTTCGGCGACAAATTTACCCGCCATTCAGGCATTACTCGCCTGATGGAGGACCTCAACGACGGGCTGCGCACACCGGGCGCAATCATGCTCGGCGGCGGAAACCCGGCTCAAATCCCGGAGATGAATACCTATTTCCAGACCCTGCTCGCTCAGATGCTGGAAAGCGGCAAAGCAACCGATGCGCTTTGCAATTACGACGGCCCGCAGGGTAAAACCGAACTGCTGGCACTCCTCGCCGAAATGCTGCGTAAAGAGCTGGGCTGGGATATCGAACCACAGAATATTGCACTAACAAACGGCAGCCAGAGCGCGTTTTTCTACTTGTTTAATCTGTTCGCTGGACGTCGCGCCGACGGCACCACCAAAAAAGTGCTGTTCCCGCTGGCACCGGAGTATATCGGCTATGCCGATTCCGGCCTGGAAGAGGATCTGTTCGTCTCCGCGCGCCCGAACATTGAGCTGCTGCCGGAAGGCCAGTTCAAATATCACGTCGATTTTGAACACCTGCATATTGGTGAAGAGACGGGCATGATCTGCGTATCACGCCCGACGAACCCAACGGGCAACGTGATCACCGACGACGAGCTGATGAAGCTGGATGCGCTGGCGAATCAGCACGGCATTCCTCTGGTGATCGATAACGCCTACGGCGTGCCGTTCCCGGGCATTATTTTTAGCGAAGCACGCCCGCTGTGGAACCCGAACATTGTCCTGTGCATGAGCCTTTCTAAGCTGGGTCTGCCGGGCAGCCGCTGCGGCATCATCATCGCCAATGAGAAAATCATTACCGCGATTACCAACATGAACGGCATTATCAGCCTTTCACCGGGCGGCATTGGCCCGGCGATGATGTGCGAAATGATCAAACGCAACGACCTGCTGCGTCTGTCGAATGACGTGATTAAACCGTTCTATTACCAGCGCGTTCAGGAGACGATTGCGACACTTCGCCGCTACTTACCGGAAGAACGCTGCCTGATCCACAAACCTGAAGGGGCGATTTTCCTGTGGCTGTGGTTTAAGGATTTGCCTATCACCACCGAACTGCTCTACCAGCGCCTGAAAAAGCGCGGCGTGCTGATGGTGCCGGGCGACTACTTCTTCCCGGGTCTGGACAAGCCGTGGCCGCATACACACCAGTGCATGCGCATGAACTACGTGCCCGATCCGGAAAAAATCGAAGCGGGCGTCAAAATTCTGGCTGAAGAAATCGAGAAAGCCTGGCGTGAAGACGGTTAGTAAAGCCTTACGCCAGATGACGTTGCCGCTCGACGCGTAGTCTGGCGGGATCAACACTGCGCAGCGCGTGGGTTGGACAGGCCTCCACGCAGGCCGGTCCGCCTTCGCGATGCATGCACAAATCACATTTCAGCGCTTGCGCCCTGTTTCCCTCCAGCCGAACCTGCATCGCCCCAAACGGACACGCCACCACACAGCTTTTGCACCCAATACAGCGCGTCTGCTCAACGAGCCAGGCCCCTGCCGTGCGGCGAATGGCATGGGTTGGGCAGACGTTGGCACACGGCGCGTCCTCACACTGATGGCAACCCACTGCCGTCGTGTATGAACTTCCCTTAACCACCCGAATGCGGGGTGTAAAGGCATTTGCGAAGACGGCGTCCTGATGCGACACCGCACAGGCCACTTCACAGGTGCGGCACCCTATGCATTTTTCCGCATCCGCCGTGATAAATCGGTTCATGTGTTACGCCTCGCGCACGTTAAAACCCAGCTCTTTTGAGATAGCCTCTGCCGTTTCGCGCAGCGGCTTGAGTAAGTTCTTCTCACCCACCTGCTTCATGCGCGACGTCGATAGCGATATAGAGATCGCGTACGGGACGCGGCCGTGGATATCAAACACCGGCACGGCAATGCAGGAGACGCCCAGCTCGTTCTCTTCTTTGTCCATCGCCATGCTGCGATCGCGAATTTCCGCTAGCTCATCGTACATGGCACTCAGTTCGGTGATGGTGTTGCGCGTCAAAGGTTGGATCTGTTCCTGATGGCTTTCCCAGTAGCTCGCCACATAATCCTGATGACCAAACGCCATGTAAATTTTGCCCATCGCAGAGCAGTAGAGCGGCATATGCTGACCGATATAAGCACGCGTGCGCAGCATACCGGTTGTCGGTTCAAGCTTATAAATCAGGATCGCGTGGTCGTCTTCCCGGCTGGAAAAGTTCACCGTTTCGCCAGTGGCAATATTCAGCGCTTCAAGGTGCGGCGCCGCCACGTGGATGATATTGAGCGACGACAGCGCCTTTTGCCCGACGGCGATAAATTTGGTGGTCAGGCGATAGCTACCCGCCGCGGGTGCCGGCGTAACGTACCCGCACGACTGCAATCCCTGCAACAGCCGGTGCACGGTGCTCTTATTCAGCCCCGCCAGTTCCGATAAATGCGCAAGCGGACACCCGTTCGGATAGTTACTGAGGATCTCAATCAGCATCAGGCCACGAAACAAGCTCTGGCTACCTGCTGGCCTCTCTTTTTCTTGCGTCATTTCGCTCTCTTTCATGCTCATTAAATGGCTCCTTTTTATCGCGCCCTGATGGTAGCGCAAAGTGTGGTTCAGTTCACGATCTCAACAGAAAAAACACAACTGATTGATTTTAATCGATTTTGAAAAACATGAATGTCGTTGATCTGGCAAAATTTGATCGCTATATTTGAAATCAGATTTCGCATAGTGAAATTTAGCGATAAAAAAGCACTCGCACTTGCCCTTAAAAGAACAGGAGAACAGGGATGAAAGTGACCTTCGAAGAGTTGAAAGCGGCATTCAATCGGGTTCTGCTCGATCGCGGTGTCAACGCGGATACTGCAGATGCCTGCGCGGAAATGTTTGCCCGCACCACGGAATCCGGCGTCTATTCACATGGCGTCAACCGCTTCCCGCGCTTTATTCAGCAGCTTGATGCCGGCGATATCATTCCCGACGCCCAGCCCAAACGGGTGACGACATTAGGGGCTATCGAACAGTGGGACGCCCAGCGATCCATTGGCAACCTGACGGCGAAAAAGATGATGGACCGCGCCACCGAACTGGCCTCCGATCACGGCATTGGGCTGGTAGCACTGCGTAACGCTAACCACTGGATGCGCGGCGGCAGCTACGGCTGGCAGGCGGCGGAGAAGGGCTACATCGGCATTTGCTGGACCAACTCCATTGCCGTCATGCCCGCGTGGGGATCAAAAGAGTGCTGCATCGGCACCAACCCGCTGATCGTCGCCATTCCCACCAGCCCGATCACCATGGTCGATATGTCGATGTCGATGTTCTCCTACGGCATGCTGGAAGTGAATCGCCTGGCCGGGCGCGAGCTGCCGGTAGACGGCGGCTTTGACGACGAAGGCAATCTCACCAGAGAGCCCGGCGTGATTGAGAAAAACCGCCGGATTCTGCCAATGGGTTACTGGAAAGGTTCAGGCTTATCCATCGTGCTCGACATGATCGCCACCCTGCTCTCCAACGGCGCTTCCGTTGCGGAAGTCACGCAGGACAACAGTGACGAATACGGCGTGTCTCAGATCTTTATCGCCATCGAGGTCGATCGCCTGATCGATGCCCCGACCCGCGATGCCAAGCTGCAGCGCATCATGGACTTCATCACCACCGCCGAACGCGCTGATGACAATGTCGCCGTTCGCCTGCCGGGGCATGAATTCACCCGTTTACTTGAAGAGAACCGCCGCAACGGCATCACGGTTGACGACAGCGTGTGGGCAAAAATCCAGTCTCTGTAAGGAGTGGACCATGATATTCGGACATATTTCACAGCCAAATCCGTGTCGCCTGCCGCGGGCGATTGAAAAAGCGTTAGATTTTCTGCGTACCACGGATTTCAGCATGCTCAAGCCGGGTGTCGTTGAAATTGAGGGACGCAATATCTTTGCCCAGGTGCTGGATCTCACCACCCGGGAACAGCACGAGAATCGCCCGGAAGTGCATCGCCGTTATCTGGATATACAGTTCCTGGCCTGGGGTGAAGAGAAAATCGGTATCGCCATTGATACCGGCAATAACGAAATCAGCGAATCATTACTGGAACAGCGGGATATTATTTTTTATCACGACAGCGAACGCGAATCGTTTATCGAAATGATACCCGGCAGTTATGCCATATTTTTCCCGCAGGATGTACACCGTCCTGCCTGTATTAAAAACAAGGAAACTGCAATTCGTAAAATTGTGGTGAAAGTGGCAATCAGCGAATTAGATTAATTTTCTGATAAATACAGGAACGCCAAATGACCAATACCGGTTTTATTATTGGTGCGTACCCCTGCGCACCCTCGTTTCACCAGAAAGGGGAACAAGAAGAACAAACCTTCTGGCGGGAACTTTCTGACACACCTCACATTCGCGGGCTGGAACAACCCTGCCTTGAACATCTCCATCCTTATGGGGATGAATGGTTGTTCCGCCATACACCGGGTGAATGGCAAATCGTGGTGACCGCCGTGATGGAAACCATGCGCCGCCGTGGCACAAACGGTGCGTTTGGCCTGGCCTCCGCCGATGAAGATCAGCGTAAAGCCAGCGTCGAATTTTACCGGCATCTGCATCAGAAGATTGCTGCCGTTAACGCCCGTTTTCCCGGGAAAGTCATTGCCCTGGAGATGCAGGCCGCGCCGCAGGCGGGCAATGCTTCAGTTGAGCAAGCTACCGAGGCGTTCGCCCGGTCCATCCGTGAAATCGCGGGCTGGGACTGGTCCTGCGATCTGGTACTGGAACACTGCGACGCCATGACGGGACCCGCACCGCGCAAGGGATTTTTACCCCTGGAGCAGGTGCTGGAGGTGGTGAAAGGAACGGATATCAGCGTCTGTATCAACTGGGCGCGCTCGGCCATTGAAGGCCGTAATACGACCCTACCGCTTGAACATGTTCAGGCCGCGCTCGATGCCGGGAAACTGGGGGCCTTGATGTTCTCCGGTACGACCACCAGCGGCGAGTACGGAGAATGGCAGGATCTGCACGCGCCGTTTTCTTCGTTCTGCACTGACAGTTTGATGTCCACTGAACACGCAAAATCACTCTTTACTGCGGCGAGCGCCGCAACATTGAAATTCTCCGGTATTAAGTTACTGGAAATAAATGCTAATGCTGACGTCAGCCACCGCATCGCTATTTTGCGCGACGGCATTAGCGCCATGAAAAAAGCAACACAATAACAATAAAAAAATCTTATTCCGGTTAACACACTGAGAGATTAAATATGAATACGTCTACTCAAGCCCTACATGCGGATATTCCGCGTCAGCGCTGGCTAAGAATCATTCCTCCCATTCTTATCGCCTGCATTATTTCATATATGGACCGCGTGAATATCGCGTTTGCGATGCCGGGTGGTATGGATGAGGAATTAGGTATTACCGCGACGATGGCAGGCCTGGCGGGTGGGATATTCTTTATTGGCTATCTTTTCCTGCAGGTTCCCGGCGGCAAGATTGCCGTGCACGGCAGCGGCAAGAAGTTTATCGGCTGGTCGCTGGTCGCCTGGGCGGTGATCTCGGTTCTGACCGGGCTTGTCACTAACCAGTATCAGCTTCTGGTGCTGCGCTTCTTGCTCGGCGTGGCGGAAGGCGGGATGCTGCCCGTTGTGCTCACGATGATCAGCAACTGGTTCCCGGACGCCGAGCGCGGCCGCGCCAACGCCATCGTGATCATGTTTGTGCCCATCGCCGGGATCATCACCGCCCCGCTGTCGGGCTGGATTATTACCGCACTCGACTGGCGCTGGCTGTTCATTATTGAAGGGCTGATGTCCGTTGTGGTGCTGGTGCTCTGGGCGTTCACCGTTTACGACCGTCCGCAGGAAGCCCGCTGGATCTCAGACGCCGAGAAAAACTATCTGGTGCAAACGCTGGCGGCGGAACAGCAGGCCATCGCCGGAAAAGAGGTGAAAAATGCCTCGCTCAGCGCGGTGCTGTCTGACAAAACCATGTGGCAGCTGATCGCCCTGAACTTCTTCTATCAGACCGGCATTTACGGTTACACCCTTTGGCTGCCCACCATTCTGAAGGAGCTGACGCACACCAGCATCGGCCAGGTGGGGATGCTCGCCATTCTGCCTTACATCGGCGCTATTGCGGGCATGTTCCTGTTCTCCACGCTCTCTGACCGCACCGGCAAGCGCAAGCTGTTTGTCTCCCTGCCGTTGATTGGCTTCGCGCTCTGCATGTTCCTCTCCGTGGCGCTGAAAGCCAACACCTGGCTGGCCTATGCCGCACTGGTGGGCTGCGGCTTCTTTCTGCAGTCCGCCGCAGGTGTGTTCTGGACCATTCCGGCGCGTCTGTTCAGTGCCGAAATGGCGGGCGGCGCGCGTGGCGTGATCAACGCCCTGGGGAACCTCGGTGGGTTCTGTGGTCCTTATGCCGTAGGCGTGCTGATCACCCTGTACAGCAAAGATGCGGGTGTTTACTGCCTGGCGGTTTCTCTGGCGCTGGCGTCGCTGCTGGCCCTGCTGTTGCCGGCGAAATGCGATGCCGGCGCAGAGCCTAATCCCACGGTGACTCCACACAAGCGTGCGGCCTGATGCCCTCACCCCAGCCCTCTCCCACGGGGAGAGGGAGAAAACCGAACCGTAGGCCGGGTAAGCAACACGCCACCCGGCAAGTAAGCGCACCGAACCGTAGGCCGGGTAAGCGAAGCGCCACCCGGCGAATAAGTGAGATGAAGATGAGTGAAAAAGAGCCCTACTGGCTGGGTATCGATTGTGGCGGTACTTATCTGAAAGCCGGTTTATACAACAGCCAGGGCAAAGAGGTCAGTATCGAACGCCGCTCCGTTGCCACGCTCAGCCCGCGAGCGGGCTACGCCGAGCGGGATATGCATCAGCTATGGCAGCACTGCCACGCGACCGTCGCCTTGCTGCTCAAAAATTCAGGGGTGAATGGAAAACAGATCAAAGGTGTCGGTATTTCTGCTCAGGGCAAAGGACTGTTTCTGCTCGATAAACAGGACGAACCGCTGGGCAATGCCATCCTCTCCTCTGACCGCCGGGCACTGGACATTGTGCAGCGCTGGCAGCAGGACGGTATCCCCGAAAAACTCTACCCGCACACGCGCCAGACGCTGTGGACCGGGCATCCGGCCTCGCTTCTGCGCTGGGTCAAAGAGAACGAGCCGCAGCGGTATCAGCACATTGGCTGCGTGATGATGGCGCACGACTATCTGCGCTGGTGTCTGACCGGCGTGAAAGGCTGCGAAGAGAGCAACATCTCCGAGTCCAATCTCTACAACATGAATACCGGCAAGTATGACCCGCAGCTTACGCGCTGGCTCGGTATCAGCGAAATTGACGGCGCTCTGCCGCCGATTGTCGGTTCATCAGAAATCTGCGGGGAAATCACCGATCAGGCAGCCGCGCTTACCGGTCTCGCGGCGGGAACGCCTGTCGTTGGCGGACTGTTTGATGTGGTTTCCACCGCGATCTGTGCCGGACTGCACGACGAACACACGCTGAACGCCGTGATGGGCACCTGGGCCGTCACCAGCGGGATTGCCAATGCGCTTCGGGACAACGAACCGTTTCCGTATGTCTATGGACGTTACGTTCACCCGCAGCAGTACATCGTTCACGAAGCCAGCCCCACCTCATCCGGCAACCTTGAGTGGCTGACCGCGCAATGGGGCGACATGTCATTCGATGAGATCAACCATGCCGTGGCCAGCCAGCCGAAAGCCGAAAGCGATCTGCTCTTCCTACCGTTCCTCTACGGCAGCAACGCCGGGCTGGAGATGACCAGCGGTTTCTACGGCATGCAGGCGCTGCATACCCGCGCGCACCTGCTGCAGGCGGTTTATGAGGGCGTGGTATTTAGCCACATGACCCACCTCAACCGCATGCTTGAACGTTTTACCCACGTTCATGCCCTGCGCGTGACGGGTGGCCCAACCCATTCTGACGTGTGGATGCAAATGCTCGCCGACGTCAGCGGGCTGGCGATTGAGCTGCCGCAGGTGGAAGAGACCGGCTGTTCCGGCGCCGCGCTGGCCGCGATGGTTGGCACCGGCGTTTTCACCGACTTCCACGCGGCGCAGCGTGCGCTTAAGCATGAGATCCGGGTCATCGAGCCCGACATGCGCGCCCATGCGGCCTACCAGCGCAAATATCACCGCTACCAGTTACTGATTTCAGCATTACAGGGCTACCACGCCCGAATTAAGGAGTACGACCTATGAGCCGACCATTACTGCAGCTGGCGCTCGACCACACCTCGCTTCAGGCCGCCCAGCGCGATGTCGCGACGCTTTCAGAACACGTCGATATCGTCGAAGCGGGCACCATTTTGTGCCTGACCGAAGGGCTGAACGCCGTGCGCGCCCTGCGCGAGCAGTGCCCGGATAAGATCGTCGTGGCGGACTGGAAAGTCGCCGACGCCGGAGAAACGCTGGCTGAACAGGCATTTGGCGCGGGCGCGAACTGGATGACCATCATCTGCGCCGCGCCGCTGGCCACCGTTGAACGAGGCCACGAGGTGGCGCTGCGCTGCGGGGGGGAAATCCAGATGGAGCTCTTTGGCAACTGGACGCTGGACGACGCGCGCGCCTGGCACCGCATCGGCGTGAAGCAGGCCATTTATCACCGCGGGCGTGACGCGCAGGCCAGCGGTCAGCAGTGGGGTGAAGCGGATCTCGCGAAAATGAAAGCGCTCTCCGACATCGGTTTGCAGCTCTCGGTGACCGGTGGCATCACTCCCGCCGACCTGCCGCTGTTTAAGCAGATCAACGTTAAGGCCCTCATTGCCGGGCGCGCGCTGGCAGGAGCCGCCAATCCACCGCAGGTGGCACAGGCATTCCACGCGCAAATCTGCGACATCTGGGGAGCGTAATCATGCGTCAGCATCCGTTAGGTATCTACGAAAAAGCGCTGCCGAAAGATCTCTCCTGGCCCGAGCGCCTGGTTCTGGCGAAAAGCTGCGGGTTCGATTTTGTTGAGATGTCTGTCGACGAGACCGACGAACGCTTATCGCGCCTTGAGTGGAGCACCACGCAGCGCGCCTCCCTGGTTGAAGCGATGCTGGAAACCGGGGTGGCGATCCCCTCCATGTGTTTGTCTGCTCACCGTCGCTTCCCGTTTGGCAGCCGCGATGAAACCGTGCGCGAACGCGCCCGCGAGATCATGACGAAGGCCATTAAGCTGGCGCGTGACTTAGGTATTCGCACCATTCAGCTTGCGGGTTATGACGTGTACTACGAAGAGCACGACGAGGGCACGCAGCAGCGCTTTGCCGAAGGGCTGGCGTGGGCCGTAGAGCAAGCCGCTGCCGCGCAGGTGATGCTGGCGGTGGAGATAATGGACACGGCGTTTATGAACTCCATCAGCAAATGGAAAAAGTGGGACGACATGCTCGCCTCGCCGTGGTTCAGCGTTTACCCGGACGTCGGCAACCTGAGCGCGTGGGGCAACGATGTGGCCGCCGAGCTGACGCTGGGCATTGACCGCATCGCCGCGATCCACCTGAAAGATACCCAACCCGTGACCGAGCAAAGCCCCGGCCAATTCCGCGATGTGCCGTTTGGCGAGGGCTGCGTCGATTTTGTTGGCGTGTTTAACACGCTCAATCAACTGAACTATCGCGGCGCGTTTCTGATTGAAATGTGGACTGAAAAAGCAAAAGAGCCGGTGCTGGAAATCATCCAGGCGCGCCGCTGGATTGAAGCCCGTATGCAGGAAGGAGGCATGGCATGTTAGAAGAACTCAAAGACGAGGTGCTGACGGCAAACCTGGCGCTGCCTGCCCACCAGCTGGTGACGTTTACCTGGGGCAACGTCAGCGCGGTCGACCGGGAAAGCGGCATGATGGTCATCAAGCCCTCCGGCGTGGAATACGAGGTGATGACGGCAAAGGATATGGTGGTGGTGAATATCGCCACCGGTGAGGTGGTCGAAGGCAGCAAGAAACCCTCGTCAGACACGCCGACCCACCTTGCGCTGTACCGCCGTTACCCGGAGATTGGCGGCATCGTACACACCCATTCCCGCCACGCCACCATCTGGTCGCAGGCGGGGCTGGATTTACCGGCGTGGGGCACTACGCACGCCGACTATTTCTACGGGCCAATTCCCTGCACGCGCCTGATGACCACGGCCGAGATTGCAGGGGAGTACGAATACCAGACGGGTGAAGTCATCATCAAAACCTTCGAGGAGCGCGATCTCAGTCCGATGCAAATCCCGGCAGTTCTGGTTCACTCTCACGGCCCGTTCGCCTGGGGTAAAGATGCCGCCGATGCGGTACACAATGCCGTCGTGCTGGAAGAGTGCGCGTACATGGGCCTGTTCTCGCGCCAGCTCGCGCCACAGCTTCCGGTTATGCAGCAGGAACTGCTCGACAAACATTATCTGCGCAAGCACGGGGCAAATGCGTATTACGGCCAGTGATCAACCGGAATTAATATGCTCTTTACAGTACCGCCGTTTCCAGACGGCGGGAGTTAAGCCCGTGTGCTTTGAAAATATCTGCCGGAAATAGCCCACATCATTAAAACCGCAGCGGGTTGCCACTTCGGTGAGCGAGGCAGAGCCATCCAGCAACAGCTTTTCTGCGGCCCTGACGCGCTGGCGATGTATTGCCTCCGTCAGGGTTAAGTGGAAAGTCCGGCGAAACACGCGCCCGAGGTAATCGGCATTGCAGTGCAACGCTTTTGCCAGCTGCGACGTCGAAAGGGGTAAATGAAACTGCGTGCGAATAAGCTGCTTCGCCTTCCACGCCATCGCCGCCCCGGCCTCATCGGCGTTGTCTTCATATCCCGCAGAGATCGACACCTGCTGTAGGATCAATAATAAAATCATCTCCAGCCCCACGCTTCGCTGTAATTTCTCCTGCTCGCTGAGGAATTGCCGAAATAGCGCAATGACATATTGCGCATCCCTTACGCGACAGTGTTGTTCAATTGCCAGAGGGGCGGCATTTGGCAAGGAGACATGTTGTGCTTCAATCTCAAAATGGAGCCAGTAAAAGCGCAGGTCCGCCGGGAAATCCTCCACGCCCACATGCCGGCGGCCCGGCCAGAGAAGCAAACGTTCTCCCGTATTCACCTCAAAGACATGCTGTTCTTCCTGGATCGTTAATGTCCCTTTTTCGACAAAAATAATCTCCCACGATGTTAACTTCCGCGCAGGATGACGGCCCACACCCCGGGAAATAAACAGCCCGCCATTTTGAACCTTAATCGGAAGCGCTATGGATAATTCAAGCATAGATATTCACCATTCCGCTTTTATTGCCGTTAATATTCGACTTACACATTGATTATTAATCAATATTCGAATAGCTGTTCGATCGGAATCACATTTTTATCATCAGGTCGGAATCGTCACCTTTTTATACTTTTCCCTTCCCTTGTTGGCCTCTCCGTTCGGTGCAGAATAAATACGTACCTTGCACAACAACGATAATAAATTCGCTTACCGAGGAGTTACCCGATGACTTCCACACCGATTACAGAATCAGACCTGACGCAAGAGGCAACAGATAGCCGCTTGTCCGTTCGCGAAAAAATTGGCTACGGCCTGGGCGATGCGGGCGGGACGGTGATTACCTGCCTGATCATGAATTTTCTGACCTTTTTCTATACCGATATTTTTGGCCTGACCCCGGCGCTCGTGGGTACGCTGTTTATCGCCCTGCGCGTGTTTGATGCCATTTCCGATCCGGTGATGGGCGTAATTGCCGACCGCACGCAAAGCCGCTGGGGACGTTTTCGCCCCTGGCAGCTGTGGGTGGCGCTTCCCATCGGCGTCATCGGCGTGCTGACCTTCACCGTACCGGAAGCCAGCATGGGCGTGAAAATCGCCTGGGCGTTCGGAACCTATCTGCTGTTGTCCGTCGGCTATACCGCCATCAACGTGCCCTACTGCGCGCTGATTAACACCATGACGACCCGCCACAGCGAGGTGATCTCCTGCCAGTCATGGCGCTTTGTGCTGTGCGGTGTGGCAGGCTTTTTGGTCTCCGTGGGCCTGCCGTGGCTGGTCGCAACGCTGGGCCAGGGCAACGCCGCGCGGGGCTATCAGCTGGGTGTAGGCGTACTGTGCGCCATCGCCGTGGTGATGTTCCTCTGCTGCTTTTTCTGGGTACGCGAGCGCGTTCCGCTGGCGCTGATGGGGAAATTTACCCTGCGCGAGCATCTGGCCGGCCTGCGTAAAAACGATCAGCTGCTGCTGATGCTGGTGATGTCGTTCCTGCTGATCAACGTGTTTAACATTCGCGGCGGCGGATACATGTACTTCATCACCTACGTGCTGCAGGGCAGCACCGCCTATACCTCGCTGTTTTTCACCATGGTGACCTTTGCGGCCATTCTGGGCGCGGTAATCGTAAACCCCCTTTCTCGCCGCATTGATACCGTCAAACTCTACTATTACACCAACCTGATCCTCGCCGCGCTCGCGCTGGGAATGTGGTTTCTGCCCGGTGGCCCGGCCCACCAGACGCTGTGGCTGATCGTCATTTTAAGCAACGGCGTCATTCTCGGGTTTACCCTGCCGCTGCACTTCTCGCTGATGGCGTTTGCCGACGACTACGGCGAGTGGAAAACCGGCGTGCGCTCGTCGGGCATGAACTTCGCTTTTAACCTGTTTTTCATCAAGCTCGCGTGGGCATCCAGCGCCGGTATCGTCAGCCTGGTATTTATCGCGGTGGCCTACCAGCCAGGTGCGGGAAACCAGACGCCTGCTTCACTGCAGGGCATCACCGCCATGGAGACACTGCTGCCCGCCCTTTTCCACCTGCTGCTGGCGGTTTCCATCCGCTGGTGCAGACTCACTAACCCCATGATGTCGCGCATTGCCACAGACCTGCGCCAGCGTCACGTACCGTCCTGAGGAGAACGCTATGTCCATAATGGAAGCCGACCTGCACCATCTGAAAATTAACGACCCGTTTCTCGGCCAGTATCAACGGCTGGTGCGTGAGGTGGTGATCCCCTACCAGTGGGACGCGCTTAACGATCGCGTAGCTGAAGCCGAACCCAGCCACGCCATCACCAACTTCCGCATTGCGGCGGGCCAGGAGCAGGGCGAGTTCTACGGTATGGTGTTTCAGGACAGCGACGTGGCGAAATGGCTGGAAGCCGTGGCGTGGTCGCTGTGCCAGAAACCAGATGCTGAACTGGAAAAAACCGCCGACGAGGTCATCGAACTGATTGCCGCAGCGCAGTGTGAAGATGGCTATCTCAACACGTACTTTACGGTAAAAGCCCCCAATGAGCGCTGGACAAATCTGGCCGAATGCCACGAGCTGTACTGCGCCGGACATATGATTGAGGCCGGCGTGGCGTATTTTCAGGGAACCGGAAAACGCCGTCTGCTGGAGGTGGTGTGCAGGCTGGCGGACCATATCGACAGCGTGTTTGGCCCCGCTGAGAACCAGCTTCACGGCTATCCAGGCCACCCGGAAATCGAGCTGGCGCTGATGCGGCTTTACGACGTCACGCAGGAGCCACGCTATCTCACGCTGGTGAAATATTTCGTTGAACAACGCGGCGTGCAGCCTCACTTCTACGATATCGAATACGAGAAGCGCGGCAGAACGTCATACTGGAACACCTATGGCCCGGCATGGATGGTCAAAGACAAAGCCTACAGCCAGGCGCATCAGCCGCTTGCCGAACAGCAAACGGCCATCGGTCACGCGGTGCGTTTTGTCTACCTGATGGCGGGCATGGCGCATCTGGCTCGCCTGAGCCATGACGAGGGTAAACGACAGGACTGCCTGCGGCTGTGGAAAAACATGGCGCAGCGCCAGCTGTATATTACCGGCGGGATCGGGTCGCAAAGCAGCGGCGAAGCCTTTAGCAGCGATTATGATTTGCCCAACGATACGGTCTATGCCGAAAGCTGCGCCTCCATCGGTCTGATGATGTTTGCCCGCCGGATGCTGGAAATGGAGGCCGACGGCCACTACGCCGACGTGATGGAGCGCGCGCTATACAACACGGTGCTTGGCGGTATGGCGC
Source organism: Enterobacter genomosp. O (assembly GCF_001022965.1). GTDB lineage: Bacteria > Pseudomonadota > Gammaproteobacteria > Enterobacterales > Enterobacteriaceae > Enterobacter > Enterobacter cloacae_L. The sequence goes on along the minus strand of NZ_LECZ01000026.1, from coordinate 280,030 downwards.
TGGACGGAAAACACTTCTTCTACGTGAACCCGCTGGAGGTACATCCGAAAACCCTGGCGTTCAACCATATCTACGATCACGTGAAACCCGTCCGCCAGCGCTGGTTTGGCTGCGCCTGCTGCCCGCCGAATATCGCGCGCGTGCTGACGTCGCTGGGGCATTACGTTTACACCGTTCGCCCGGACGCGCTTTTTATAAATCTCTACGTGGGCAACGATGTCACCATTCCGGTTGGCGACGAAACCCTGGCGCTGCGAATTAGCGGCAATTATCCGTGGCAGGAAGAGGTAAAGATCGAAATTACCTCGCCTGTTCCCGTCACGCATACGCTGGCCCTGCGGCTGCCGGACTGGTGTGCGGCCCCTGGCGTGTCGCTGAACGGTGATGCCGTTGCGGGTGAAATTTCCCGGGGATATATCTATCTCACCCGTACCTGGCAGGAAGGGGATGTCGTCACGCTGACGCTACCGATGCCGGTTCGCCGCGTGTATGGAAACCCACAGGTCCGCCAACAGGCGGGCAAAGTCGCCCTGCAGCGCGGCCCGCTGGTCTACTGCCTGGAAGAGGCCGATAACGGTGCGAACTTACATAACCTTTCCCTGCCCGCTGACAGCGAGTTTCGGGTCTTTGAAGGAAAAGGGATATTCGCACACAAGATGCTGATTCAGGCAGAGGGGATGGGGTGTCAGGTGAAGGACACGGATGCGCTGTGGCAGTACGACCGCTCGCCGGTACAACGTCAGCCCCAGACGCTGACCTTTATTCCCTGGTTTAGTTGGGCCAACCGGGGAGAAGGAGAAATGCGGATCTGGGTGGATGAAGGCTGATTATCTGCGGCCTGTTGCCCTCACCCCAGCCCTCTCCCACGGGAGAGGGAGAACGCTAAGGCAGCACGCGACGTGCTGCCTCTGCCAGAAATGCACTTCGATTGCCAAACTGAGGATGCTCGCTGACAAAGGAATCAATCTTTACCAGCAAACGTCGAGGCATCGTGATATTGATACGTTCGGCCCTACCGTCGAACTGTTTCATATTTATATCTACCAACAGCCATTGCCCGCCAGTGAAGTCGTCAGGGTGACTTTCCAGGTGCACTTCCACATTATCCGGAAGAGGCAATGCTTCATCCATTTCAAACAGCGCTTCGAAGTGTGCGGTGAGTGCATCACGTGCGTCCCGAAAAGCGTCATCCAGGGAATCACCTGCAAAAAAACAGCCTGGAACGTCAGGGAAAAAGCCGCTGGCGCTACCGTCGGAGTCAGAATGAATGTAAGCCGGATAAAACATAACTACTCCTGATATCAGTGTTGAATGCCTGCCTGACGCCAAATCTGCGCGAGAGTGCCCGGTTTAATATCCTTTTTAGGATGTGGGACAGTCACCAGCCCTTTCCTCAGGGGGTGGCGAAACTGATGATGGCTTCCTTTCGTTCTGACACATTTCCAGCCATGTCTGATCAGAACAGTAATGACATCTGCACTTTTCACATCCTAATCCTTCCATGATTATACACATGATACACACCATCGCTATCGGGTCGAATCACATTAGCGCATCGGGAACAACAGTGCAGCCGCAGGTTGCCGGAACGGGAAGATGCATCGAGAAAAGAAAAGGGGGATATGCTGTATTGCAGAAAAAATGCAGGGGTTATCGTAGGCCGGGCAAGGCGAAGCCGCCACCCGGCTTTACTGCATCAGAAGCGCCAGGTCAGGCCGGTCATCAGCGCGAAGCTGTCGTCTCGGTCGATCATCGGGCTGTTCTTCACGTCGTCAGGTAATACGGTATAAACCGCGCTGGCGTTGAGATACAGCTTCTGGGTTAACTGATATTTAGCGGCCAGGCCAACGTAAGGCGTCCAGCTGTCACCGGCGGTGTATTCATCCATACCCGAGCGGCGAGACTCGCTGCTGGATACGCCGTAGTAGTAGTCGTTATAGCTTTCGTCGCTGTAGAAAATGCCGAACGATGGCGTCAGGGTCAGGCGTTCCATCCTGATTGGGCGGAAGTACGATACTTCGCCCATCACGCCGCCGCTTTCATCCATCGCATCGCCAGAAACGGCCACTTTCAGAGAGCCCCAGCTTTCGTGGCGGTAGTAGGCGCCGCCGAGGAAGGCAGACGCTTTGCGCTCGTCCAGCTGCTTCATCTGCTGGTCGTCGTTATCATCAGGATCAAAATGCAGCGGCATCCACGACGCGGTCAGGCTGAATTCATTTTTTGCGTCTTTCCACAGGATCCATCCGCCCGTGGTCTGGCGAACATAGAATCTGTCGCCTTCGTAGCTAATTAACGGTACTGCACTGGTATTTTCATTATATCCTTTGTAAGGAGACTCATTAAATACAGCCCCCGCTCCAAGTGAAAAGTCACCGGCCATTGCAGAGGATGTTGCAAATAACGTGGCAGCGATGAGTAAATTGTATTTAATAGTCATTACATGTAATCCATTTAAATGCCAAACAAGCGAGGCGAATAATAATGGTTACAAATTTGCCAATGCAACGCTGCGGTTTATATAATATTATATATAAAATCATATAGATGGGTACGCATGATGAGTAAATTACAGCTAAAGCCACGCGAATTAAAAATTATTTCCGTCATCGCTGCAACCCACAGCATTGGTGATGCCGCCGCCCTGCTGGGGATGGCGCAGGCCAACGTCAGTAAATATCTGTCTGATTTTGAAACGCGGGTTGGGCTCAAGGTTTTCGAGCGTACCACCCGGCAACTGGCCCTTACCCAGTTTGGCGAAGCGTTACTCCCTTACGTGAATGCCACGCTGGATAAGAACAGTCAACTTGTTAATTTCATTGCGGATTATAAGCATGAAAAGCGCGGTAAAGTCACGATCTACGCCCCAACAGGGATCGTGACCTATCTTGCCCGACACGTGATCCATCAGATTGAGGACATCGGTGACATCCGCATCTCCCTGAAAACCTACAACCTGGACCGTAATGAATTTTCAGAAGGTGTTTCCTTTCCGGATGACTGCGATATTTTAATTACCTATGCGCAGCCGAAAGACGAAAGCCTGGTCGCCAGCGTGTTGACAAAATATTCCGTCACGGCATTCGCAACCGTTGAGTATTTAAATAAACATCCCTTAGCAGGACCTGAAGATTTAATTAATCACTCCTGTATTCTCATTGATTCCATGCTGGTCGACGAGGCAAACATCTGGCGCTTCCGCGTGCACGGCAGTGATAACGTGCATGATTACCGGGTGACGGGGAATTATATTTGCGACAATACGCAGACGGCCCTTGAGCTGGCAAGAAATAATCTTGGAATTGTGTTTGCGCCCAAAGAGAGTCTGAAAAAAGAATTAACAAAAGGCATGCTGGTCCCCTGCTTCCCGCATCAGGAGGAGTGGTGGCTCGATCTGACCGCCATCTTCCGCAAACGGGAATATCAGCCCTGGCGCGTGCAATACGTCCTGGATGGCGTATTGAACTGCCTGCGCCAGCAAATTGCTCAGGCCGCCCATGGACGGCCTGAGCTGGGCGATTAGAACAGCCCCAGCGGTTTATCAGAGTAGCTGACCAGCAGACATTTCGTCTGCTGGTAATGCTCCAGCATCATCTTGTGGGTTTCACGCCCGATGCCCGATTGCTTATACCCCCCAAATGCCGCGTGCGCCGGATAGGCGTGGTAGCAGTTGGTCCATACGCGTCCGGCCTGTATGCCTCTTCCCATTTTATAGGCCAGATTACCGTTGCGGCTCCAGACGCCCGCTCCCAGGCCATACGGCGTGTCGTTGGCAATTTCCAGCGCCTCCTCCATCGTTTTGAAGGTGGTCACGGCCAGTACCGGTCCGAAAATTTCCTCCTGGAAAACGCGCATATTGTTCTGACCGAACAGGATCGTCGGCTCAAGGTAGTACCCTTCCTGCAGATCCCCTCCCAGCACTTTACGGCGACCGCCGGTCAGAATATCCGCGCCCTCTTTCTTGCCGATATCAATATAGTTGAGGATAGTTTCCAGCTGTCCGTGCGAGACCTGCGCCCCCATCTGCGTGACGTTATCGAGCGGGTTACCGCTGCGGATAGATTCGACGCGGCGAATGGCCCGCTCCATAAAGCGCTCATAGATGGACTCCTGCACCAGCGCGCGGCTTGGGCAGGTACAGACTTCGCCCTGGTTAAACGCAAACAGCGCAAACCCTTCCAGGGCTTTATCGAAGAAGGCATCCTCTTCCTCCATCACGTCCGCGAAGAAGATATTCGGAGATTTACCGCCCAGCTCCAGCGTCACCGGAATGATGTTCTGCGTGGCGTACTGCATGATCTGCTGACCCACTTCCGTCGAGCCGGTAAACGCCACTTTAGCAATCCGTTTCGAGGTCGCCAGATATTCACCTATCTCACCGCCCGCGCCGTTCACCACATTAATCACGCCCGGCGGCAGAAGATCGCCGACGATTTCCATCAGCAGGAGAACCGAGAGCGGGGTCAGACGGGCCGGCTTCAACACAATACAGTTTCCAGCCGCCAGCGCCGGCGCCATTTTCCAGCTCGCCATCAGCAGCGGGAAGTTCCACGGAATAATTTGCCCGACGACGCCCAGCGGTTCATGGAAGTGATACGCCACGGTGTCGTTGTCTACCTCACTTATTCCGCCCTCCTGAGCGCGAATGCAGGAGGCAAAATAGCGGAAATGGTCAATAGCCAGCGGCACGTCTGCCGCCATGGTTTCCCGGATCGGCTTGCCGTTATCCCAGGTTTCTGCCGTCGCCAGCAGCTCCAGATTTTGCTCCATCCGGTCGGCAATTTTGAACAAAATGGCCGCGCGGTCCTGAACGGAGGTATGGGCCCATTTATCTTTCGCTTTGTGCGCCGCATCCAGCGCGAGGTCGATATCACGCTTGCCGGAGCTGGCTATCTCACACAGCGGCTGGCCGGTAACGGGGGTCAGGTTGGAATAGTATTCGCCGTCGACGGGCGCGACCCAGTCGCCGCCAATAAAGTTGTCATAACGGGGCTTCAGCTTGAGGGGAAAACCATACTCGCCGGGCTGGATACGCGATGAGGGAGGATTGTTTGTCATGACCGTCTCCTTGCTGTTGGTGTACAACAAGGGTAGTTCCGGCTGGCGATTTTCTCGCCAACCGGTAACGGTGTTTACGACGGGGGTCACGGAGTTTCAGGAAATAACAGCGAATCTCGCAGGACATGATCGTTACCGCGACGGCGGGTAAAGCCGATGCGGTTAAAATACTCCAGGATCTGAATTGCCAGCTTGCGGCCCACGTTCAGCCGGTCGCGGAAATCGGCGGCGCAGGTAGAGCCCCGCTCCTGATCCAGCCCGCGGATCAGGTTCGCAAACGCAACAATCCGATCGTTACGGTAATAACGATCTTTCACGATCGCGACTATCAGCCCCTGCTGCGCCGCATGGCGCAGAACCTGACGCATCACCTGCTCGTCAGTGCTCGTTTCGCGAGCCAGATCGCGAACCCACCACGGCTCATCGCCAAACAGCGGGGCCACTTTTTGCCATACTGCCTCTTGCTCTGCGGTGAACCCGGCCTTGTGATCCGGCAGATGCAGCCAGCCGTGGTGGCTTTTGATCGCCCCGCTTTCGCGCATGTTTTCAATCAGCAGCAGCACCAGCGCATCGTCTTCCATCGGCAGCGCCATGCGTCGCAGACGTTCACGACCCGGGCCAGGCTCATCCTGATGCTGTTCATGATAGGTTGCGAGCGTGTTCAGTATTTTACGCTGCCAGTTTGCCGCAACCGGGGCATTGAGCAGGCTGTTGCCGGCCTGAATAAAGCCCGGCTGCTGGGTCAGCTGGCGTAAGCCTTCCCCGCTCAGCTGGCGTGCCCATGCAAAATCCTTAAGACTCACCGCACCGCGCTCAAGATGCACCCGCAGCGCGGCGTTATCATCGCTGGCCTGCGCCAGCGCTGCCAGCCACTGCAGATATTCAGGTTTACGCTTGCCGCGCCGCGGTGGGTTAAGCACCACCACCCGCGCCCCGGCCAGCGTTTCGCGCGCTGAAATATCACGCAGTACCAGACGATCGTTGTCTGCCAGCCAGAGCGGTGAATCGAATACCAGTTCGGCAAGGTCGTTTTCCAGCAGCGACACGCGTCCGGTGATATGGCTGGCCGCGTGGTGGATATGCAGCGGCTGCCATTGGGCCAGCGACGCGTGCGTCTGCAGGGAGACAATGACGCGTTCAGACGGTTCGGGTGGCGCATCGGCCAGCAGCCAGTCGCCGCGACTTAGCTGCTCTTTTTCCGCATCGCCGGCAATGTTAAGGGCGATCCGCTGCCCGGCGTGGGCCTGCTCCGCGGGCTGGTTTTGCGCATGCAGGCCGCGCACGCGCATCGGTTTGTTAACGCCCGTCAGCCATAAGCTATCGCCGACCTTCACTTCGCCGCTGAGCGCCGTACCGGTGACCACCAGACCCGAACCTTTCACGGTAAAGGCCCGGTCAATGGCCAGACGGAAACGATGATGGCTGGCGTGGTCACGTGACGAAAGCTGCTGTAAGTGGTGGCGAAGTTCGTCGATACCTCGCCCTTCTGTCGCCACAGTGACAAAAAGCGCAGCATCGGCAAAGCCATATTCCCGCAAGGTTGCCTGTACCGTTTCGCGCACCTCGCTTACGCGCGCGTCGTCCACGCGATCGGCTTTGGTCAGCGCCACGGTCAGCTGCGGGTTGCCGGTCAGCTGCAGGATCGCAAGATGCTCGCGGGTTTGCGCCATGACGCCATCATCACAGGCCACCACCAGCAGGGCATGATCGATGCCGCCGACACCCGCCAGCATGTTGGACAGAAACTTCTCATGCCCCGGTACATCAATAAAACCCAGAACGCGGCCATCGGGCTGGGGCCAGTAGGCATAGCCCAGATCGATGGTCATACCGCGCTTTTTCTCTTCCGGCAGGCGGTCGGCGTTTACGCCGGTAATCGCCTGCAGCAACGTGGTTTTTCCGTGGTCGACGTGACCGGCGGTGGCAATAATCATTTCAACAACATCTCCAGAAATCGCTCTTCATCTTCAAGGCAGCGCAGATCCAGCCACATTCGGCCGTCGTAAATCCGTCCGATAACCGGTGTCGGCAGACCACGCCAGCGCGACGACAGGGCGTCAAGGCGGCTGCCGCGCCCGTCGCGCGGAGTGAACGTAAGCGCCTCGCTCGGCAGCCTGTCCACCGGCAGCGAACCGCTGCCAATCTGCGACTGGCAAGGTTCAATGCGCACGTCAAAATCGGGGTAATGCGGGGCTACGCGCGGCAGCAGTAACTCGGCCTGGGCGCGAATCGAGGCGGCATCACGGGTTAACAGGCGCAGCGTGGGCAGGCTCTCAGCCAGCTTCTCCGGATGCAGATAGAGCCGCAGCGTCGCGTCCAGCGCGGCAAGGGTCATTTTATCGGCACGTAGGGCGCGCTTGAGCGGATGCTGCTGCAGCTTCGCAATCAGCTCGCGCTTACCTACGATAATCCCGGCCTGCGGCCCGCCCAGCAGTTTGTCGCCGGAGAAGCTCACCAGGCTGACGCCCGCCGCAATCATCTCTTGCGGCATTGGCTCTTTTGGCAGCCCGTAAAGGCTCAAATCGACCAGCGAGCCGCTGCCGAGATCGGCAATCACCGGTATATTCAGCTCGCGCCCAATCGCCGCCAGCTCGGCCTCTTCAACCGTTTTGGTGAAGCCTTCAATATGGTAATTGCTGGTGTGGACCTTCATCAGCAGGGCGGTATTTTCATTCACCGCCGCGCGATAATCTTTCGCATGCGTACGGTTAGTGGTGCCCACTTCATGCAGCGTGCAGCCCGCCTGGCGCATCACGTCCGGAATGCGAAACGCCCCGCCAATCTCCACCAGCTCGCCGCGTGAAACCACCACCTCTTTGCCGCTGGCGGTAGCCGCCAGCATCAGCAGCACTGCCGCAGCATTGTTATTTACAATGCAGGCATCTTCCGCGCCGGTCAGCTGGCACAGCAGCTCCGCCAGCGCGCGATCGCGGTGCCCGCGCCCGGCGCCGTCCAGATCGTACTCCAGCGTCACAGGCGAGCGCATGGCCTGCCCGACCGCCGCGATAGCCTCTTCCGCCTGCTGCGCGCGGCCCAGGTTAGTATGCAGGACGGTTCCCGTCAGGTTAATCACCGGGCGTAACGCGCTTTGCGCTTTCTCACCCAGCCGGTGTTCAACTTCCTGCTCCCACGCTGCGCACCAGTCGGGCAAGGCGTTTTCTGACTGAATCGCGCTGCGGGCTTCGTCCTGAAGCAGACGTAGCATCTCAACCGTCGCGGTATGACCGAAACGCTCAACGGCAGCATGAATGCGGGGCTCGCGAAGGAGACGGTCGGTCGCGGGGATCTGGCTGTACAGCGAATGATGAGTAGTCATGAAAGCGCCTGGCGAGTAAATATCTTCCCCCCTCCCGACGGGAGAGGGAGTTAACATGTGGAGCGATTGTACCGCCTCCCGCGGCGAAGTGTTATAACCCGCATCAAGCCTTTGGCGGTTCGGTACGGGCAAAGCTCTCGCGGCTAAAGAGCGTCTCTGCAAGCTTCACCAGCAGCGGACGGTCGACGCACCAGCCCGGGGAAACGCGGCGGAAGTTGAGATAGCCAATGGCGCAGGCGATGGCGATGGTCGCCAGGTTCAGGTCGTCGGTTTGGATCTTTCCGTCCCGGATAAGCTGTTCGCACCGGTCCAGGCTGCGGCTGATTTTTTCCCGCTGGCGCAGCAGTTCGTTTTCTGACTGCTGGGCGGCGGGCCTTGCCTGTTCGCGCACCGAGGTGAGGGCCGCATCCATAATGCCATCGGCCAGGGCTTCAATTTGCTTCACCGCCAGCGCCGCTTTGGGGTCAGCCGGAAGCATTGCCGGGGCAACGCCCAGCAGCTCGATATACTCCGCAATAATCGGGGAATCGAACCAGTACTCGCCCTCGTCCGTCACCAGCGCCGGGACTTTCCCCAGCGGGTTGTACTGCGCGACGCCGTTTTCGGCGTTATAAGGCTGTTCATTGATGAATTCAAATTCAATCCCTTTCTCCAGCAGGAGAATCGAGATCTTTCGCACGAAGGGACTGGTGTAGCTACCGATGAGTTTCATTGCCTGATCCTTGATGCCGCAAAAAAGTCAGTATGGATCAAGCGATGAAAAAAGGGCAGGTATGCGTGTCGCATTCCTGCCCTGGAGGGATTAGTGATCGAGATAGAGGTAGTGCATCCAGCTGGTCATACGCAGCAACACTTTACGCATGACCGACACGTGGGCGAAATGATCCGAATAGACCGCGACCTGGGCATAGATACCGTCTGGCAGCGCATCGACTTCCGCATTTGGATCCAGTTCAATGGTGCCCAGCACGCCATCCGTTCCGGGAATTACCGTCAGCGACTGCAGCGCGCCCTGCGCCTGATAGGTTCCCCCCGGCACCACCGGCAGAATAGCGGTGAGCTTCCCGGTGAACACCTGGCCCGGCAATGCGTTAAACACCACTTCCGCTTCATCGCCCGGCTTCAAACGCAGCAGCGAGTTCTGACGGAACTGGGCCACGATCTGACGCTTCTGTTCAGGAATAAAGACCATCACCGGACGCAGGGGCAGCGCGGCGGCATAGGTCCCCGGACGAATCAGCACCTGGGTGATATAGCCATTGCTGGGCGCACGCACCACGGTCTGATCCAGGTTGTATTTAGCTTCGGCAAGCTGGGCGCGCAGGGAGGCAATCTGCGACTGTTCGCCGTTCACCATGCTGTCTAACTGGCTTTGAATCTGCACCTGTTCAGCAACGGAGCCTTTCACCAGCGCATCCTGTGCCAGGTAATTCTGCCGCGCGTTGTCGATATCGCTTTCAGAGAACGGGTTTACCTTCGCCTGGCTGCCTTTCAGGTAGCGCTGATAATCTTTATACAGGCGATCGCGCTCCGCGGAGACGCGCGTCGTATTGGCGACGGCCTCGACCAGCTGCGCTTTCAGATTATCGATGTTGTGCGTCGCGGTCACCAGGTCGGCCTGGAGTCTGTCAACGCGCGCCTGGTAGCGGCCTGGATCCAATTTAAATAACACTTCGCCTTTTTTAATGAGCTGGTTATTTTTATCGGTCACTTCACTGACCACGCCAGTCACCTGCGGCGTAATCGGAATAGAAATAACCGCTTTTTGCGCCGTAAAGGTATACGGGTGGTTATAGTTCATGAGCAGAATAAGTCCGGCAACAATAAACACGCCGCCTAAAGTCGCGGTAGCAAGCGTCCACTGGTTTACCGGAATACGGAATATTTTAAAAATCACCCAGGCAAATGCCACATAGGTCAAAATAATCAACAGATCCATGATTAGCGCTCCAGCGTGTTCTTATCTGCAGCAGGCTGTGCTGCCGCCAGCTTTTGTTCGAGTTCCGCCACGCGTTTGGCGAGCGCATCCATGCCCGGGAGCTCGTCAGGCTTTGTGATGTGGTTTTGCATGCCCCAGCCACGGTCTTCACGGTACAGCGTGGCCCAAATCCACAGGAACGGCCAGATGGCATGGAGCGTAAACAGGCTAATCCACCCGGCCGTATGAATCGCATCGGCATGCGGGTGGTTACGCTTTTTGGCCATATTGTAAGGGATGTCATGAATGGCGATGATTCCGTAAAAAAGAACCAGAAATACAAAAATCAATACGCCCAGCGCGAAATAGTTGAGAAACATATTCTCCTCACTTAAACAACGTCAACTCATTAAATTAATAAAACGGTACGCAACCTAATTAATTTTTATAAACACAGGAAGGTGCTTATTATTTCCAGAGCCGGGGAGTATGGGTTTTTATAATATCTCCATGCAAGTTTATAAGCGTGTCAAAATATATCCTGAATAATAATAGACTTAACCTTACAATATGAGCGTAATCCACCTTTTAGCTTTTCGCCATACCACACATCAAAAGTGGTTTTTTAGCTTTACGTGTCGCGCTTTGCCATCCTGATGCCGATCGCAGCCAGACAAATCTGCATAAAAATATTTTGTGAAATCAGTCACAATCCAGAAACAAACACACGAAAGCAAAATGTGATACCACTCACAGAAAGAGGTGTTTTTTGCGTCATTTTTCACCATCGTCTTTTTTTTGCTCACCATTTTTGTGATTCAGATCACCTCATTGAATGCCTCACCCCCTATCTTTACGTGATGTGCATCACACAAATTTTCGCTATCTGGACAGTTGAACGATTCAGTGCCAGATTTCACAGCATCAGAACAGGGCCCGGCTACCTCTGCCGCCGCACATTAACGATAAACCTCGGGCCGCAAGCCTAAGCAAAACAGAAGAAGGGGTGTTTTATGTCATCCGATTTCAAGATCAAAGTTCAAAGCTTTGGTCGTTTCCTCAGCAACATGGTGATGCCAAATATCGGCGCGTTTATCGCGTGGGGTATCATCACCGCATTATTCATTCCGACAGGGTGGTTGCCTAACGAAACGCTGGCGAAACTTGTTGGCCCAATGATTACCTATCTCCTGCCGCTGCTCATCGGTTACACCGGTGGTCGTCTGGTGGGCGGTGACCGTGGTGGCGTAGTGGGTGCCATCACAACAATGGGGGTTATCGTCGGTGCGGATATGCCGATGTTCCTCGGCGCAATGATTGCCGGTCCGCTGGGCGGCTGGGCGATTAAGAAATTCGACGTCTGGGTTGACGGTAAGATCAAATCCGGCTTCGAAATGCTGGTGAACAACTTCTCTGCGGGCATCATCGGGATGATCCTCGCGATTCTGGCGTTCCTCGGCATTGGCCCTGCGGTTGAAGTGCTGTCCAAAATTCTGGCGGCTGGCGTTAACTTTATGGTGGCGCACGACATGCTGCCGCTGGCGTCTATCTTCGTTGAACCGGCGAAAATCCTGTTCCTCAACAACGCCATCAACCACGGCATCTTCTCGCCGCTGGGTATTCAGCAGTCTCACGATCTCGGCAAGTCCATCTTCTTCCTGATTGAAGCGAACCCGGGTCCGGGTATGGGCGTTCTGCTGGCGTACATGTTCTTTGGCCGCGGTAGCGCGAAGCAGTCTGCTGGCGGTGCGGCTATCATCCACTTCCTGGGCGGTATCCACGAAATTTACTTCCCGTACGTGCTGATGAACCCGCGTCTGATCCTGGCCGTTATCCTCGGCGGTATGACCGGCGTGTTCACCCTGAGCGTGCTGGGCGGCGGTCTGGTTTCTCCTGCTTCTCCGGGCTCTATCCTGGCGGTACTGGCGATGACGCCAAAAGGCGCTTACTTCGCGAACATCGCGGCCATCTGTGCGGCCATGGCCGTCTCCTTCGTGGTCTCTTCTATCCTGCTGAAAACCAGCAAAGTGAAAGAAGACGATGATATTGAAGCGGCGACCCGTCGTATGCACGACATGAAAGCCGAATCCAAAGGCGCGACCCCACTGACGGCGGGCGATGTCTCCAACGACCTGAGCCACGTGCGTAAAATCATCGTTGCCTGTGATGCCGGTATGGGTTCCAGCGCAATGGGTGCAGGCGTGCTGCGTAAGAAAGTGCAGGATGCGGGCCTGACTAACATTTCCGTGACCAACAGCGCCATTAACAGCCTGCCGCCGGATGTTGACCTTGTCATCACGCACCGCGATCTGACCGAACGCGCCATGCGTCAGGTGCCTCAGGCGCAGCACATCTCGCTGACCAACTTCCTCGACAGCGGCCTGTACACCAGCCTGACCGAACGTCTGGTTGCGGCGCAGCGTCATGAAGACAACGAAGTGAAAGTGCGCTCCAGCCTGCAGGACAGCTTTGACGAGAGCAACGCCCACCTCTTCAAACTGAGTGCGGAGAACATCTTCCTCGGCCGCACTGCGGCGACCAAAGAAGACGCGATTCGCTTTGCCGGCGAGCAGCTGGTGAAAGGCGGCTACGTTCAGCCTGAATACGTCGACGCCATGCTGGAGCGTGAAAAGCTGACCCCAACCTACCTGGGCGAATCCATCGCGGTGCCGCACGGTACGGTTGAAGCGAAAGATCGCGTCCTGAAAACCGGCGTCGTATTCTGTCAGTACCCACAGGGCGTACGCTTCGGTGAAGAAGAAGACGACATCGCCCGTCTGGTGATTGGTATCGCCGCTCGCAACAACGAGCACATTCAGGTGATTACCAGCCTGACCAACGCGCTGGATGATGAGTCTGTCATTGAGCGTCTGGCCAATACCACCAGCGTGGAAGAAGTGCTGGCTCTGCTGAACAAATAAGTTCTCTTCCCTCTCCCCTCCGGGGAGAGGGCTAGGGTGAGGGGAAACGTTCCTCACCCCAGCCCTCTCGGGTAAAAACATTGATGAAGGTTAACACTATGAAAGCATTACATTTTGGCGCAGGTAATATCGGTCGTGGTTTTATCGGTAAACTGCTGGCAGACGCGGGCATTACGCTGACATTCGCCGATGTGAATCAGGTCGTCCTGGATGCCCTGAATGCCCGTCATAGCTATCAGGTACACGTGGTGGGCGAAAACGAGCAGGTTGAGACGGTGTCTGGCGTCAATGCGGTAAGCAGCATCGGCGAAGACGTTATCGACCTGATCGCCAGCGTCGACCTGGTGACCACCGCCGTGGGCCCGGTCGTGCTGGAGCGCATCGCCCCTGCTGTCGCGAAAGGCCTGGCAAAACGTAAAGCGCAGGGCATCGAAACCCCACTGAACATCATCGCCTGTGAAAACATGGTGCGCGGCACCACGCAGCTGAAAGGCCACGTGCTCAACGCCGTAGCAGACGAAGATAAAGCCTGGGTTGAAGCGCACGTGGGTTTTGTGGATTCCGCCGTTGACCGCATCGTTCCGCCGTCAGAATCCGCCACCAACGACCCGCTGGAAGTCACCGTCGAAACCTTCAGCGAGTGGATCGTTGATAAAACCCAGTTTAAGGGCGCACTGCCGACCATTCCGGGCATGGAATTAACCGATAACCTGATGGCATTTGTCGAACGCAAACTCTTCACGCTGAACACCGGGCATGCTATAACCGCGTACCTCGGAAAATTGGCCGGTCATCAGACCATTCGTGACGCGATCCTCGATGAGAAGATCCGCGCGGTGGTAAAAGGGGCAATGGAAGAGAGCGGCGCGGTGCTGATCAAACGCTACGGTTTTGATGCTGAGAAACACGCAGCATACATCCAGAAAATCCTCGGTCGCTTTGAAAACCCGTATCTGAAAGATGACGTTGAGCGCGTAGGCCGCCAGCCGCTGCGTAAACTGAGCGCCGGCGACCGTCTGATTAAGCCGCTGCTCGGCACGCTGGAATACGGTCTGCCGCACGCCAACCTGGTGAAAGGGATTGCCGCCGCGATGCACTACCGCAGCGAGCAGGACCCGCAGGCGATTGAGCTGGCTCAGCTGATTGATGACAAAGGCGCGCAGGCTGCGCTGGCGCAGATTTCCGGTCTGGACGCCAACAGCGACGTGGTTGTGGAGGCGGTTAACGCATACAACGCAACCAAATGATGCAGAATGCGGCGCAGGTTAGCCTGCGCCCAGATAACAGATTGTCAGATATGCAGGCAATAATGGAACAAACCCAGGCCTTTGAAAATCGTGTGCTTGAGCGTCTGAATGCTGGCAAAACCGTACGAAGTTTCCTGATTGCCGCCGTCGAGCTGTTAACCGAGGCGGTGAATATCCTGGTGCTTCAGGTGTTTCGCAAAGACGACTACGCGGTAAAATATGCTGTAGAACCGTTACTGGACGGAGACGGACCGCTGGGCGATCTCTCCGTGCGTCTGAAGCTGATTTATGGTCTTGGCGTGCTGAACCGGCAAGAGTATGAAGATGCGGAGCTGTTAATGGCGCTGCGCGAAGAGCTCAATCATGACGGTAACGAGTACACCTTTACCGACGATGAGATACTGGGGCCCTTCGGCGAGCTGCACTGCGTCACCGCGCTGCCCCCTGCTCCCCATTTTGATAACAGCGATCCTGAGCTCTATGCGATGCAAAAGCTGCGTTATCAACAGGTTGTCCGTTCCACTATGGTTCTCTCCCTGACTGAGCTGATTTCACGAATCAGCTTAAAAAAAGCGTTTCAGAAGTAAGCCTGCTCACATTGGTGTATCCTTCCCTGTAAATTCCCCGTTTTCAGAGTTATTTGTCATGAAAGAAGTCGAAAAGAACGAAATTAAACGCCTGAGCGACCGCCTGGATCTGATCCGCCACCAGATGGCGGGTCTGTCGCTGGTCGAGTCCGCCGAGAAGTATGCCGAGCTGGAAAAAGAGGCCGCCACGCTGGAGACAGAGATCGAGCGCCTGCGCGAAGTCAAAGGTCAGAAGCTGAGCAAAGAAGCGCAGAAGCTGATGGACATGCCGCACCGCCGTGCGATCACCAAAAAAGAGCAGGCCGATATGGGCAAGCTGAAGAAAAGCGTCCGTGGTCTGGTGGTCGTGCACCCGATGACCGAACTTGGCCGCGAAATGGGCCTGAAAGAGATGACGGGCTTTTGTAAGACCGCGTTCTAAAACTCTTACAACCTCTGCCGCTGGCAGAGGTTGTATTAAGCCCATTAATGCATATCGTGAGTCAGACTAATATTTGACGCAGGTATACTGCAGAGAGTAAGGACTACTTACGGTAAATATACCGTCTCTTATGTTCTTGATATTCAGCGTGATAGTTTTATTGTCACTGGTATTTTCTAGCCACATTTGGTCAAACGTATCATCTGAGGTCGTATCAAGCGGGGCTGCGACGATCCTGGTAATTTTATAACTGAACGTATCTTTGTCGATCTTAACACCACTGGAAAGATATATTGTACGTTCGAGGTACGTATTTGCGTCAGGTGATTTCACATAACCATTGTAATGGATCATACCCTCTTTTCTTTCATTGTAGAGCTGCAAGTTTTCAACAGTAGAAAAGACTAAAGGGCCATTTTGTACATCAATAGTTGCTCTGCTAAATGCCTTGCATTTCAGAGGAGACACCGTTTCATTGCCTTTCAGGAAAAGCGTAAGAGAGATCAATACAATCGCTGCCAATATTCCCGCACTCAGCCATAGTCTCTTCATTGCGTTTTATCCCATCTATAGCGGTAGAAATTATCACATGAAATAACAACGTGGTCTTTCCCGGCATGGCACCACGACAAGACCTCTCTTGAATCAACGTTGTCAGACAGACTCGATTCACTGTTATAGATGACCACATCATTTTTTTTGCATTGAATTCCATTATCTTTCATGATGCTCATGATTTTTATTAACGCTTCTTTTTTCTCATCATCAGAAATGTCTTTTAGATAATAAATATCACATCCACTGTGTTGCTCATGAAGCACCGTCTCACCGTTATTGGCATCATTATAATAAAACAAACCAATGGCCACGCCGGTAAGCAAAGTAATAATAATACTACCAATAAAAAAAAGGCGCTGGAAATGGCCAGAAGACGTAACAATGGAGGGTGACGGTTCAGGAGAAACAGAATCCGTTTCCAGAATTTCAATGCTGATGGCCGCATTCAGCCTGAATCCCAGCTTCGGCAAAGTAATAATGAGTTCATGACAGCCGAGCAGAGAAAGGTTACGGCGAAGAATACTGACGTATTGATTTAAGTTATTTCCAGAAGCATGCAAACCATGCTTATCCCAGACAGTTTCCAGAAGATATTCACGCGTCAGCTCTCTTCCTTCGGACGACAAAAACGTCTCCAGCAATCGTGCGGCAGGTAAAGCCAGTCTGATCACGTCATCGCTGGAGGGCAAATGCAGGGTGCCGTCGTCGGTATTAAATACAACTAACCTGTCAATGAGATATTTCATTTTGCCCTGATCACCATGCCGTACCTGCAAGAAGTATACAGGTTAAATGTCGCGAGCTGAACTCTGTCATCCACTGCAATGAGATGTCAGGAGCGATTCAGAAGGCAAAATATAAAACTACAAAACATAAAGCGCCAGAATAAAAACCTATATATATAGTCATTTATGAATTAAATTGCTTACATACCGCAATTATTGTTTCCTGAGCCAGCGGCTAGAGCTGCAGCCGAAAGCTGAAGAATGTGCTTCTGAACTGGAACTTAATGGTGAATATTGCATTAACTGATTTTTTAACTGGCTTTTCCAGAGCGCTTGACCTGTTAACACCAGAAAGTGGAAACCGAGGGTTACGACGCGCTTTTATCGCGATGACTCTGCTACGTCAGCAAGGAGCCAGTGAGTCTGTACAACAAAGGGTCTATGTTGCAGCATTACTTTACGAATTAGGCTCAAAAAGAAGCTGGGCTTTATCCGATTGCCAAAAAACTTTTAGCCAGATTTCGATAATATCCGACAGTATGCCTCTTATATTTGAAAAAAATGAGCCGCATATTCATTGTCGTTTACTCGATCTGGTGGATAACTTTGATCTCCTCACCCTGAATGAACATCATCCAGGTCAGTATCCTGGATCTGCCATTGAAACCCTGTGCGATTCTATCGGCTCCCGCTATTCACTGGATGACATCCTCTCTCTGCGTGAACTCGAATACTGTCCTGACATCTGGGAAAAGCTCGCCTCACCCAACTTATTAAATGATGTTCGGGCAATGTCCCCCTTTTCATCCCGAACGTTGACTGAGGATGACCTGAACCAGCTCGCAAGTTTCATCGCCAGAATAGTGGATCTGCATTGTCGGCATAGCGTGCCCTACTCACCCCTGGTGGCTAAATATTGTGTAAAGCTCGCCCGAATGTACGGCTTCTCGCAGTCGGGAATTACGGAATTATGTCTGGCTGGCTTGCTTCATGGGATTGGAAGGCTTGCTCTTCCCGCCGGGCCTCTTACGAAGTCGTGCGCTTTGCCTGCTGACGCCATGGCATATTTGAAAGCGTACCCTATGACGACTCGCGAAATCCTTTCCTCGATTCCGGGTATGTTCAGAACTGGAATGATTGCAAGCAGCCCTCATGAACAGCCTGACGGCAAGGGATTGCCCGAGGGTTTATACGGCACACAGTTAGATCTCAGTGCCAGAATCATTTCTGTCGCCTGTGACTATGTCTCTCTGCGAGTTAACTGTAACGGCCGTTCACCCTGTTCAACGGCAGATGCACTCAGCCAGATGCAAATAAAAGCGGCAGCCGGTTCACTGGATCCTGACGTAGTTAACGCACTGAGAATGGTTATTAAATACGAAGAGATGAATGCTGATAAAAGCATCACGTTTGATGAATTACTGGAGGGAATAAATAATGTTAAGGATTATATTTGAAGTTTTTACAGTATTGATTTCGATCTGGTACATCATATGGATACTGCTTATAAGTAGCGGGAGATTCTAACGTCTGCTCATGACGCTTACCCGGCCAGCCATTAGCGGTAAAAAGCAACGAGTAATCCTTTAGTACGCGCGGCGTTCAGCCACTTCAACTGCATATGACCCACATTTCCTGGCAGGGCGAACGTCTGGTTATCTACAGACGAAACATGATAAGAAGCCGTATGGTGTGCATTCTGTTTAGTGCAGC
Source organism: Enterobacter genomosp. O (assembly GCF_001022965.1). Lineage (GTDB taxonomy): Bacteria > Pseudomonadota > Gammaproteobacteria > Enterobacterales > Enterobacteriaceae > Enterobacter > Enterobacter cloacae_L. The sequence goes on along the minus strand of NZ_LECZ01000026.1, from coordinate 261,569 downwards.
TTGAGCTGATATTACCGTGTGACGTAGAGATGTGACATACCGCCTCGGTAATCATCCCCTGAAAAGAGACAGATGTTTGTGATGCTGCTGAACAGGTGGTAGCGAAAGCAAAAATCATCAGGGCCAGGAAATAACGCATCGTATTCATCTCTTTTAGAAAAATCTGGTTGGCTGCTCTGCCAACCTCTGATGCATATATATAACCATACATTGTCATCAAAGCGGTATCTTATGCTGCATGATTCAAACATATAGATATTTATATCACTTTTTAGATTCCACACGATTGAATCAAGCATTAAATGCTAATTTTCATCTCCTGAGAGATTGCTAAATAGCACTGCTTTTGGACATTTATTATCAAAATGAGCGCATCTGGTGACGTAAAGGGCTGCAAGAGAAGAAGTTGTCGTAACAACTTAGCCGTTGTAAGCCATCGGGAAGTGATTACTGGGGAACGACGCAGAGAGAATGGGCAAACTGTCTCAGATGAAAAGCCTCCAGGAGTATGAAAAGAATGCACTCATCCCTCAGACTGCTGCAAGAGTGCGAGTGGTGTGGGTTTTCTCAGCGGCGTTACACGTGCAAAAGGCGACAAATAACGGCGCTATTTATTGATAAAGATAATGGGCGTTTGGCGAGGGGTGTGCCATCCGGCAGGAAAGGCGATTGATTGACTGATAACCAGGTTTGCCACACACCGCAGGGATGAATTCATCCCGGTGGTATTGTGGCTTTCATCAGAAAAAACGTGCTAGTAGCCGTTGCAGGTAAAAATATAGCTGAGGGGCGTACCGATGAGATAAAGATTCTCAGACAGGTGATTGATATCAAGAGAAATCAGGGAACTGTCTCCTGTTAACTCCATCAACAATGGCTCAAATTCCCGATCGCTTAACGTATCGTTTACCGATTTATGAATATTGGTAATGTTAAAAAGCCACGAGTGTTTGTAGGCTTTTTTTCCATTATTCATGTAGATAATGCGATGCAGCTTTTTTCGCCCCTCATTCGTTGAAACATACCCTTCCAGCGTCAGATAAGCGGTATCGTGTCCCGATACCCTTAGATCCTGATTAACCACGATCTCTTCATTCTCAAGGAAATAGCGCGTTGGCCCATTGCATCGAAAATCTTCGTACTTATCATCACTTTTAGTTTCAAAGAACGAAAATACAACCCCCGTAAGAAAAAGGGCGCTCAGAAAGAGGATGGCATATTTTTTTCTATTCATGATGTCTTTTCCAGTCCGAATAAAAAAAGTCAGTACAATTTGCTAACGCTTTTCCGCTCACGTTATGGCAATAGGAAAAGAAAGTCCGGCCATAGTCATTTTCATCCGGAATGGGATCGACATTATCAAACAGAAGAGTATTTCCTGCATCACACTTAAGTTTCAGGTCATTAAGCATCTCATTAATTTGAATTTTCGCGCGAATTTTCTCATTCTCGCTAAATTTGTGTAAATAAAGCGCATTACAACCCGGCGCAACTTCAACCAGATCGCTGCTGACAATATCGTAGTGAGACGTAGACTGCTTAAGGGCGATGAAAACGGCTAAGGGGACGAGGATACATAGAAAAGCGATAACCAGAATCTTAAGATCTTTACCGTTCTGTTTACGCATCGGTCGGTTTACTGGGTCAATTGCCCGGTCGCCTGGACCACTACGCGTTTCAATCTTGATATCAGTGTTAAGACGAAAACCAATTTTTGGGATAGTGATAAACAAATTTTCACACCCATGATTGGCAAGCGTTCGTCGAAGCATGCTCATGTATTGGTTGAGATTGTTGTTGGACCCTCTTAGCCCATTTTTATCCCATACCTCCGTCAGCAAATAATCGCGGGTAACTAACTCACCTTCCGACAGGATAAGCAGTTCCAGCAACTGACTTGCAGGTATACTGAGCTTAATAAATTCATCATTATCACCGCATTCGATCGTATGGTCGGCGGGATTAAATAACATGTTGTCAGATATGTAATAAAGCACAGTCGCAATCACTGAAAAAAAGTGGAGTCGAACTTTATCAGATCCCCTAAGAGAGAAAACGATCGGTAGCTATATGAAATCTAAACAACAAGAAATACCCTCACTTCTTGACGCCATGAGGTAACATTTACCGATTGCATTTTACAATTTCTTAATGAGAGTAGATTTATTCATCCATTTATCTTTTATGAAATACGCAGAGCAGAATTTTTATAGAACGATAAGCAATAGCCCTCCGGTAAGAACTAATCCCGTGCCAAGCAACCTTAAACGAGACAATTTAAGATTGCCATTCAGAGCAACCCAGATCATATTCATACACAAGCAGGCACCCGCTATGGTGATGCAGATAAGCGCAAAGTCCAGGTAAGCGACATAGCTTGATAACGTATAATAAGACAACAACAAAGTGGCTACATAAATAGAAAAGGCCATTTTTCTGTTCAATCGCTGAGAGCCGGCGAGCAATGCCACCCCTAAAGAACGCGTCATAATGGTAACAATAAAATAACAGGTTAAATGTACGGTTTGCATCAATTAAAATCTTCTACTTTAGTTTTCATCAGGATGAAAAATCCAGCCAGTAGCATTATCCAGGCCAGACATGCTCCAGGAGACGGTTTTATATCGAAGAATACATAGTTAGCCACGACTGCCGTAAGCATTATTGCCCCGGTAATAATTGCGCAGCTAACAATGCTGTCTTCCCGATCGTCTCTTTTCTTCGACCATGAAATGACGTAACCACCGCTCATCTGTACAAATGCACTGCACCAAAAAAAGAAATCGCTGGAGGAATAAACGGCCCACGCCATCAGGCACGTTGCCACAACGCTGCTGAAGATGGTGATAAGCAAGCCATATTTACTACTACTTAACCACATGATAGCTCCCAGAATTATCATTTTCGTCGGGCTCAAATAACACCACTGGCCGCAGCTTACAGCAAGATAAAAAGGTCTTTCGAATATAATTAGATTTTTATCCTGTATTTAGAACATAAATTACAAGCTAGCTCTAATGTAATGATGAGATAGCAGAATCCAGAACCAGCACTAACACGTATGCCATCCAGGATGACATACGATTTAACTGATTGATTTTTGTTCTACCTGAGCGTAATGAGAACCGTTGCGTCAGCGGAAAACCTTCCGTAATGCGCGGTCTCTCCAGGGACGGTAATTAAACGCGCGCGATAGGAAAAGGACGGGGAAGCCTGGCTGAGCACGGTATTAAACACCACCGGCATATTGTGGTCATCTTCAATCTGAATGCCAATATTGCCAAGTTGAGTCGGTAGCGTATTGCTATCGATAAGATCGCCATGGTAGGTGAACTGTAGATCAACTTTTCCGTAATCATCGGGATTCAGGCAAATAACGGGGATTTTAAAGCCGACACTGGGTAAATTTTCTCCGTTCTTGTTTAGCGTGAACGACGGGAAAGTGACTTTGATTCGCTGAGTTGTCACCCCGCAAAGCGTGGTATTAACAATCAATGCGGGCGGGTTTATGCGCAACAGCGGATGTGTCTTACCGTAGATGCTCAGTGACGGTATCGCGTACCGTCCCCCATGCAGATTGCCAATTTTATAGAGACGAAGAGAGAGACTTTCTCCTGGGATCCAGTCTGACAGACTCGAAATACAGCGATTATTATCATTATCGCAAAGGCTGAAACCAATTCCCGGTACCGTTGTTTTAAAAATACTCCGTGAGGAGTCCCACATCCCGGCATCGGTGGCAATGGAAAGCTGTGTTTCATTTAGCGCCCTGGCAGCCTGGGCAGAGAGGGGGACTGTTTTTAACAGGGTTCCATCCTCTTGTCCCGCCATGTTTTGCAATGTTATTGCTGGCATATTTTGCATCAGGGTCGTGGCAGAGGTGGAGAATGAGACAACGAGCGCCAGCAAAGCGCCGTTTTTTATCGGCATTGTAATTCCCATATGTGCTTTTTCTTGTTAACTCCATTGAGATCAATAGTACAGACGGCATCAGTAGACGAGTCGCTGGCATGATAGGGCCAGCGATGTTGCAGAATATCCAGCGCGATTAATCCCCCGGCTGAAACAATCCCGACACGTTGATTATCAGCATCATAAATTTGCGAGCCAAACGGCTCAGGATCCCCCTTCGAACTGTAAATATGCGCATATTGAATCTGTACCCGCCTGGCTTTGGTATCGACTTCCACAATGGCACCCGCACGTGGAGCGGTTTGATAGATGTTACTGTCGATCTCGATCTGTTGGTTTATCCCCTCGGAAGAGAGTGATGTTTCGTTATAGCGATACGGTGAAACGTTATTCACAATCGCGTTGCCGAAATAATCCGTCGTGACGTCATTAACGTCAGTGATATGCAGCCCTGAAATACGATCGGTGTGGACTAAGATGTTACTCAAACCAAGGGGCTGGCCAAAGGTAATGCCATGATGATGAGCAACCACTGAGCCATTCAATCCGATGCTCAGCTCTTTGCTGTCTCCCCCCTGGCTCCAGCCCGCACTGAGGTTTCCTTTGCTGGCGCTCCAGTTCAGCGAGGAGTCATACTGCTGCTGCCCCGCCGTTGACGATACGCCAGAGTCGAAATTCAGGCTGTCGTCATCCAGTAAACTCCCCGAGAGCGAAAGGCGGCTATCTGTTGCTGGCCCATGCGACTGGCTATAGTTGACGTAATATTTGTCCTCTTTACCCAGCGGTATTGAGGCATTGAACGAGACACTGTTTTCAGAACTGTCGCCATAGCGATGAGTAATATTGGCAATAAATTGCATATCCCGGAGACTAAAGACCATGCTGCCGCCCATCTCCCTGCTCGTTTCACGCATAAATCCATACTGCTGCGTGTAGTTTAACGTCAGGCTTACAGCGCCTAACTGCTGGCTGAGCTGTAAGGCATATCGCGATTTATAATCACTTTTAGGCGAAGCCCTTACCGCATCTTCGAAGTCTGAATAATCTCGGGATAATTTATTTTCCGCGGTAAAATAGAGATAGCTGTCTGTCACGCCAATGCTATGCGTCAGGCCAGATTTAATGACATAACCTTGTTTTTTCTGAATAAATTCACTTTGGCTTTTATTTATAGTGGCGTAAACCCCACCCAGCCACCGGATATTTGCTCCCGTGCCAGCAGCAATATTCAGGTAGTGGTTGGCATACTGAAAACCGTTGATGAGGGTTATCGCGTTCGAAACACCGTACAGGCCATTAGCTTCAAGTAATTGTGGCGAAGAGGATAACGCTCGGTTACGTCCAAGGTAGACGCTGTAGCGAAAGACGTTTTCAGGTACCAGAACGTTAACGGTATTGTAAGGCTGGACGAAGTGTCGATTTTCACCGTTTGCCTCAATAACTGAAATATCCAGGTCACCCGCATTTGACGAGGCAGGAATATCTTTTAACGCGAAGGGACCTGGCGTGACCTTCCGCGTCGCGATAACCAGGTCGTTTTGCTTAATAATGATTGTTGCATTCGATTTTGCCACGCCCGAAATCACCGGAGCATAGGTTCGCTGAGCGTTCGAGAGCATATCCGTGCTTGTGGCGAGCTTCACACCACGAAGGTTTTGGGAGGGAAACAGATCGCCCGAGGTAAAGAAATCACCGGCAACGGCAGTACTTCGCAATGCATCCACATCATGACTGATATAACTTGTGCTGCTGACGTAGCGCATTCCAGAGTCGTCGGATTTTGTCATAAACCCGTTGTTTCTGAACTGAAATCCGGCCAGATTGATACCGTTAGTGAAATTTCCGTAGAGAGATTTAGCACGCGTCGTGCCACGCGTATCGTCGTAATTAAGGTTATAGGTTGTAAACGCTGAATTGATACCATCCTGCCATTTTTCAGGAGGAGCGATATCATTTTCTGAGGTAATACTCAGAAATTTCTGTGGGATCGTAATAGAAAGCGTATTTTCACCCTGATCCAGTTGCATACTGGTTTCAGGAATATAATCCTCTAACGGTCTGGGATCGTCATAGCAGTGTTCAATTACCACGCCCCACTGCTTGAGGGTGTTGCAGGAAAAAACTGCACTGATTTTATCAGCACTGATTTTTTTATACGTAATCTGTTGCTCCGGTAGTTCTTTATCATTCAGATAGACGGTCAGGGAATATTCACCTGGTAACACGTCATTTCCTTTATCAAACTCAGCAGCATCCTTTATGCTTACACCGCCAACATCCTCGAAGAAAGAGAGGTCATATTTTTCTTCTGAGTGGGCGGTTGAAAAAACAAAGAAAACAAGAGAAAAAATAGCATTTTTCTTCATGTGATGCTGTTCAGCTTAAATATCAACTAGGTACAGAAGAGCAGCAAATAACCCTGCCGCTTACGTGGCAGGGTCCATCTGTTTATTTATAATATATTTCAAATACAGCATCGGTAGCGAGTTTACCACCAGTAACATCGCCCGATGCACGAACGTATTTCGTGCTAAGTTGAAGTGTATTATCCTTGTTCAGGAAGGCGTTAGTGAGGCCAGCTGTATCGCTATTTAACTCCTGGCCGATAGGTAACACAGTATTCCCATCACCGCTAAAGATCTGCAACCCCATTCCTTTCGCAGTACCGTGGGTATTTTTAAGAATATTATTCTCTTCTTGTCCCGTAATTTTCATATGCATTCTGTCGGATTGAAAGTTATCCGCACATGAAATATGGAGAGAAAAATCTTTCTTTTGCGTATTTAATGCTGGCTGTCCCTCTGTCAGGTTTGCAAAAGCTGCGGTACTCACCACAGGCAGCACCACCTTCATCGATTTACCTTTAAAAGAACACGTCGGTTCTTCAACTAACCCGTTAAAATGAACAGTGGTTGAAGCGTGCAGAGCTGTCGCATTGGCGTTGTCTGTCGACGTGCCTGCAAAAGCAGAACCGGCAACACCAGTGAGAGCAAACGCCATTGCCAAAGAAGTCAATTTTTTCATTATATATCCACTTTTTTATAAAGAACTCATCGAATTTGTGATGAAGTCATCTCTGTTACGTCACCAAAATCGCTGATAGCGTTCCAGGAGATAGAATTAACTTTTGCCATACCTTGTAGCTGCACAGCTTTTGTTGAAAAGGGAGAAATCATATCGACGTCAATCTTTGTATGGCCATCAATCATCGCGCGATCAATAGTGATAAAATAAGGAGTCGGATTATTTACCTCAATGTTTTTACCCTCACGCCGCCACGTTAATTTTTTCCATGCGTCGCCAGATTCAGGTTCAATACCTGCAGGGCGATAAAATACTTTTATCTTCGTTTGCATCGCCAATAACAGTTCAGAACTCGAAGAGTTGGCATCAACACGAGGGATCTCTTTCACATTGAGCCAGAAGAGTTGCTCACTTTTATTATTTTTTAATGTCGGGTCGACCAGGCTAAATCTTAACTCAACTTTATGATTAGCTTTTATTTGTGCGACAGGCGGCTCAACCAGAATATCTTGCTGTGGTTTACCTGCGTCATCTTCCACCCAGCTCTGCATTAAATAATCATTGTCCGTCGGATTATCGACTTTTATTGACACCTGGTTTTCGCTTGCCGGAAATATAACCCGTGTTCCACTCAGCACCAGCGCTGCTCTGGCGTTAAAAAACGGCAGAAGCACCGCTATAACCAGCAGTGTTCCGTTGCGTAAACGTTTCCAAGAAAACATATCGTTAACCTATCTAAATACCAGGATGATGCCGGGGTGCAGTTCGCTCTCATCACAAAACAGAGATTTCGCTTTTCAGCAGAATAGGACTTTCGGAAAGATGTTTCCTAAACGTTTTAGAAATAGTCTTAAAGGCGCCAGTTCCCGGTAAACTTTTGTCAGCATAAGTAAAACTCTTAAAGCCTGAATGTTAAAAAATCGCACCGCGAACATCTTTTTTTCTGACATTGGTCCTACCAATAGGCGGAAAAAATGCCCGTAATTCACAAAACCATCGTTTACATCACAAAACCATTGCTGAGATTCAACATTTAGTTAACCATTTATTGTCATTAACCCTACAATACAACATTGGCAGGACCACCTTTACACAGACTGTGACGCAGAGATGAGCGGAGACTCGCCCGCAGCGCAGGCTGTATGGTCCCCAGGAGACCTGCATGAGCCTCTGGCAACAAAACTACGACCCGGCCGGCAATATCTGGCTGTCGAGCCTGATCGCATCGCTTCCGATCCTGTTCTTCTTCTTTGCGCTGATTAAGCTCAAGCTGAAGGGCTACCTCGCCGCGACGTATACCGTTGCCATCGCCCTGATGGTGGCGCTGCTCTTCTATAAAATGCCGGTCGATCGCGCGCTGGCCTCCGTCGTCTACGGTTTCTTCTACGGCCTGTGGCCGATTGCGTGGATCATCATCGCAGCGGTATTTGTCTATAAAATCTCGGTGAAAACCGGGCAGTTCGACATCATTCGCTCGTCAATCCTCTCCATCACGCCGGACCAGCGCCTGCAGATGCTGATTGTCGGCTTCTCCTTCGGGGCGTTCCTGGAGGGGGCGGCAGGTTTTGGCGCACCGGTGGCGATCACCGCCGCGCTGCTGGTTGGCCTGGGCTTTAACCCGCTGTATGCCGCGGGACTGTGCCTGATTGTGAACACCGCGCCGGTGGCGTTTGGCGCAATGGGTATTCCGATTCTGGTCGCGGGCCAGGTGACCGGGCTGGACAGCTTTGAGATTGGTCAGATGGTTGGCCGGCAGCTGCCGTTCCTGACCATTATCGTCCTGTTCTGGATCATGGCGATTATGGACGGCTGGCGCGGCGTGAAGGAGACCTGGCCCGCGGTGATGGTGGCGGGCGGTTCGTTCGCTATTGCCCAGTACCTCAGCTCAAACTTCCTCGGCCCGGAGCTCCCGGACATCATCTCTTCGCTGGTCTCTCTGGTCTGCCTGACGCTGTTCCTGAAGCGCTGGCAGCCGGTACGTATTTTCCGCTTCGCCGATATGGGCGCCTCACAGGTCGATCAAACTCTGGCGCGTACAGGCTATACCGCAGGCCAGGTCATCCGCGCCTGGTCGCCGTTCCTGTTCCTGACCGCCACCGTGACGCTGTGGAGCATTCCGCCGTTTAAAGCCCTGTTCGCCCCGGGCGGCGCGCTGTACGACATGGTGATTAATATCTCTGTGCCGTTCCTCGACAAAATGGTCGCCCGTATGCCGCCGGTGGTGCACGCCGCCACGCCGTATGCCGCGGTCTATAAATTCGACTGGTTCTCTGCCACCGGTACCGCCATCCTGTTCGCCGCACTCCTTTCCGTGGTGTGGCTGCGCATGAAGCCTGCGGCCGCGGTGCAGACCTTTGCGGCGACCATTAAAGAGCTGCTGCTGCCGATTTACTCCATCGGCATGGTGCTGGCGTTCGCGTTTATCTCGAACTACTCCGGCCTGTCATCGACGCTGGCACTGGCGCTGGCCCACACCAGCCACGCCTTCACCTTCTTCTCGCCGTTCCTCGGCTGGCTGGGGGTGTTCCTGACCGGGTCAGATACCTCGTCTAACGCCCTGTTTGCCGCGCTGCAGGCAACAGCAGCCCAGCAGATTGGCGTGTCGGACGTCCTGCTGGTGGCCGCAAATACCACCGGCGGCGTGACCGGGAAAATGATCTCTCCACAATCCATCGCCATTGCCTGTGCGGCGGTGGGATTGGTCGGTAAAGAGTCGGATCTGTTCCGCTTTACCGTGAAACACAGCCTGATATTCACCTGCATGGTGGGGGTGATCACCACCCTGCAGGCCTATGTCTTAACCTGGATGATCCCATGATAGTGATGCCCAGACGCCTGTCCGACGAGATTGCCTCTCGCGTGCGGGCGCTGATTGAAGAACAACAGCTGGAAGCGGGCATGAAGTTGCCCGCCGAACGCCAGCTCGCCGCCCAGCTTGGCGTATCACGCAACTCACTGCGTGAAGCGCTGGCCACGCTGGTCAGCGAAGGGGTACTGGTGAGCCGTCGCGGCGGCGGCACCTTTGTGCGCTGGCAGCATGACGACTGGTCCGAACAAAACATCGTTCAGCCGCTGAAAACGCTGATGGAGAACGATCCGGACTACAGCTTCGACATCCTTGAAGCGCGTCACGCCATCGAAACCAGTACCGCCTGGCACGCGGCCATGCGGGCAACCGAGGCCGACAAAGAGAAACTCATCGCCTGCTTTGAGGCCACGCAAAGCAGCGACCCGGATATCGCCTCCCAGGCGGACGTGCGCTTTCACCTGGCGATTGCCGAGGCGTCGCATAACGTGGTCCTGCTCCAGACCATGCGCGGGTTCTTCGACCTGCTGCAATCCTCCGTAAAGCAGAGCCGCCAGCGGATGTATCTGGTTCCGCCGGTGTTTGCCCAGCTCACAGAACAACACGAGGCGGTGCTCAACGCCATTCTGGCCGGTGATGCCGAGGCCGCGCGCAAAGCGATGATGGCGCATCTGGGCTTTGTGCACACCACGATTAAACGATTCGATGAAGACCAGGCCCGACAGGCGCGTATTACCCGTCTGCCTGGCGACAGTGATATTTCCAGGGAGAACAAAGCATGATCATTTCAGCAGCCAGTGACTATCGCGCCGCGGCGCAGCGCATTTTGCCGCCGTTCCTGTTCCACTATATCGACGGCGGGGCGTATGCCGAATACACCCTGCGCCGCAATGTGGAAGACCTGTCAGAGGTGGCCCTGCGCCAGCGCGTGCTGAAGAATATGTCTGACCTGAGCCTTGAGACAAAACTGTTTAACGAGACGCTCTCCATGCCCGTGGCCCTTGCGCCCGTGGGCCTGTGCGGCATGTACGCCCGCCGGGGCGAAGTCCAGGCGGCCGCGGCGGCGGATGCCAAAGGCATTCCGTTTACCCTCTCAACCGTATCCGTCTGCCCGATCGAAGAGGTCGCCCCGACCATCAAGCGCCCAATGTGGTTCCAGCTGTACGTCCTGCGCGATCGCGGCTTTATGCGTAACGCGCTGGAGCGCGCCAAAGCGGCGGGCTGCTCCACGCTGGTCTTTACCGTCGATATGCCAACCCCCGGCGCGCGCTATCGCGATGCCCACTCCGGCATGAGCGGCCCGAATGCTGCGATCCGTCGTTACTGGCAGGCAGTGACTCACCCGCAGTGGGCCTGGAATGTCGGCCTGAACGGTCGCCCTCACGATCTCGGGAATATCTCGGCTTACCTGGGAAAACCGACCGGGCTTGAAGATTACATCGGCTGGCTGGCGAACAACTTCGATCCGTCCATCTCCTGGAAAGACCTGGAGTGGATCCGCGAATTCTGGGACGGCCCGATGGTGATCAAAGGGATCCTCGATCCGGAAGATGCCCGCGACGCGGTACGCTTTGGGGCAGACGGGATTGTGGTTTCTAACCACGGCGGACGCCAGCTTGACGGGGTGCTCTCTTCCGCACGCGCCCTGCCGGCGATAGCCGATGCGGTGAAAGGCGATATCGCGATCCTGGCCGACAGCGGCATCCGCAACGGGCTGGACGTGGTGCGCATGATTGCGCTCGGTGCTGACACCGTGCTGCTGGGGCGTGCGTATTTGTATGCTCTGGCCACCAGCGGCCAGGCCGGCGTGGCGAACCTGCTTAACCTGATCGAGAAAGAGATGAAGGTCGCGATGACGCTGACCGGCGCGAAAACAATCGGTGAAATCAGCAAAGACTCTCTGGTGCAGGAATTACGCCAGCTACCGGCAGCGCTGGCTCCGCTTGCTCAGGGTAACGCGGCCTGAATCTTTCCCCTTAACACCTCTTTTTCACGCGCCCGATTCCCCCTCGGGCGCTTTTTTTACGTCAAAAATAACATCCAGATAACATATTGGATAAGAAAATTTGACATCCACCTGCCGTCCGCAATTGTATAGACAAGCAAATACAAGAACACAAAAACAACATCACATCAGAGGGGAGCGTATGACGTATTCAGGTAAGGTGGATATTCAGCAGGTGATCGATGAAAGTCGCTTTTCAGGATTTCACTGGCTTCTTATTGTGCTGGGCTTTCTGGTTCTGGCAATCGATGGTTTCGATACCGCGGCGATGGGCTACATTGCGCCTACGCTGTCGGCAGAATGGGGGATCCATAAACAGGATCTGGGCCCGGTACTAAGCGCGGCGCTGCTGGGGCTGTCGCTGGGCGCGCTGATCGCAGGTCCGGTATCAGACCGGGTGGGACGCAAGCGCGTGCTGGTCTTCTCCTGCCTGTTCTTCGGCCTCGCGAGCCTGGGGACGGCCTGGGCGCAAAGTCTGAATACCCTGACGCTATGGCGCTTCCTGACCGGCCTGGGGCTGGGTGCCGCCATGCCGAACGCCATTACGCTTATCTCCGAGTTTGCCCCCCAGCGCTGCCGCGCCATGGCGATTAATACCATGTACTGCGGCTTCCCCCTGGGTGCCGCAGGCGGCGGCGCGATCTCTTCATGGCTTATCCCCCACCACGGCTGGCGAAGCGTGCTGTTGACCGGCGCAATTGCTCCGCTGATTTTAACCCTGCTGCTGGCGCTGCTTTTACCGGAGTCGGTGAAGTTTCTGGTGCAGCGCGGGAAAGACGTTATGCAGATCCGCCGTATCGCCAGCCGGTTCTCCCGCAGCACGCTGGAGAGCGTCTCGGGCTTTTTCCTGGCGGAGGAGAAAACCGCGTCTAAAAAGGGGAGCGTGTCGCAGCTGTTTTCCATGCCCTGGCTGCCCGGCACCCTGATGCTGTGGGTGACCTATTTTATGGGGCTGGTTATTTACTACGTTCTGCTGAGCTGGATGCCGACGCTGATGCAGGGGATGGGCTATGCCCTGGCGGAATCCGCATGGCTGACTTCGCTGTTCACCTTCGGCGGTACCGCAGGCATTCTGCTCGCAGGCTGGATGATGGACCGCTGGGAAGCGCACAAGGTGGTCGCGGGCGGGTTTGTCCTGACGATGGGGCTGATCCTGCTGCTCGGCATGGAGCATAACCATATCGCCCTGTTTGGCGGGCTGATCTTCCTGATGGGGATCGCGATGAACGGCGCGCAATCGGGCATGCAAACCCTGGCCGCCACCTTTTACCCTACCGAGTGCCGTGCGACGGGCATCGCCTGGATGCAGGGGATCGGCCGCTTTGGCGGCGTGGCGGGAACCATGACCAGCGCCCAGCTTCTTTCCATGCAGTGGCAGGCAGACAGTATTTTAATGATTCTCAGCGTACCCGCCCTGGTGGCCGCTGCGGCAACCGTCTACAAAATGCTGTACAGCCGCTCGCAGGAACCCGGCGTCGCGTAGTCCCTCTCTTTTCTGCTATTCTGCCCCCGCAATTAAGGGGGCAGCATGCTTAACATCGTTTTATTCGAACCAGAAATTCCGCCGAATACCGGCAATATCATCCGCCTGTGCGCGAACACCGGTTTTCGCCTGCATATCATTGAGCCGATGGGCTTTACGTGGGACGACAAGCGCCTGCGCCGCGCGGGTCTGGATTATCACGAATTTACCGCCGTGGTTCGCCATCATGATTACGCCGCGTTTCTGGAAACCGAAAAGCCGCAGCGCATGTTCGCCCTGACCACCAAAGGTACGCCAGCGCACAGCGCCGTGAGCTATCAGGAAGGTGACTATCTGATGTTTGGCCCAGAGACGCGCGGCCTGCCCGCCACTATTCTCGATGCCCTGCCCGCTGAGCAGAAAATCCGCATTCCGATGATGCCGGACAGCCGCAGCATGAACCTGTCGAACGCGGTGTCGGTGGTGGTGTATGAAGCCTGGCGCCAGCTGGGGTATCCGGGCGCCATATTAAGGTAGGCCCGGTAAGCGCAGCGCCACCGGGCAAAATCTCAGATGCCGTCACCATACTCAAAGGTATGGTGGATGCCGTTGAAGTGCTGATCCATGTCCATGGACGGCTTATCGCTGTCAGGTTTGCCGACGATGCGCGCCGGCACGCCAGCGGCAGTGGTGTGCGGCGGCACAGGCTGGAGCACAACCGAACCCGCGCCAATCTTCGCCCCACGCCCGACTTCGATATTGCCGAGGATTTTGGCACCCGCGCCTATCATCACCCCTTCACGAATTTTCGGATGGCGATCGCCGCTGGTTTTACCGGTACCACCCAGGGTCACCGACTGCAAAATGGAGACGTCATCTTCAATGACCGCCGTTTCACCGACAACAATTCCGGTGGCGTGGTCGAGCATGATCCCGCGGCCAATTTTCGCGGCCGGGTGAATATCGACCTGGAAGGTCACGGAGACCTGGTTTTGCAGGAAAATAGCCAGCGCGCGGCGGCCTTCATTCCATAACCAGTGGCCGATGCGGTAAGCCTGTAGGGCGTGGAAGCCTTTCAGGTACAGCAACGGCGTAGAATATTTATCGACTGCCGGGTCACGCGTGCGCACGGCCTGAATATCACAGGCGGCAGAGGCGATCATTTCCGGGTCTGCGGCGTAGGCCTCTTCGACCACTTCGCGAATGGCGATAGCCGGCATGATCGAGGAAGCCAGCTTGTTGGCAAGCATGTAGCTGAGCGCGCTGCCCAGGTTTTCATGCTTGAGTAACGTTGCGTGGTAGAAACTGGCCAGCATAGGCTCGCAGTCCGCCAGGGCCCGGGCTTCGGCTTTAATATTATTCCAGACGATATCCAGTTCTTCACACGGCATTGCTAACTCCAGACGATAGTATAATGACCAGCCAGTTCTGCGCTGGCTGGGTCATTCAGGTGATAACGGTTCCGACTAGTTACTGCTGCGCTCGTCCTTGCGCGCACGACCTAATAAGGTCAATGCTGCCTCGCGCGCATTTTTTCCGCAATACAATACCTGATAAATTTCCTCGGTTATTGGCATTTCGACACCAAACCGGTGCGCCAACTCGCGAACTTCTTTGGTATTGCGGTAGCCTTCAACCACCTGACCAATCTTCTCCTGCGCGCCTTTTACATCGCTGCCCTGTCCGAGCATCATGCCAAAACGGCGGTTACGAGACTGGTTGTCGGTACAGGTCAGCACCAGATCGCCCAGGCCCGCCATCCCCATAAAGGTGGCCGGATCGGCGCCCAGCGCTTCGCCAAGGCGGGACATCTCGGTCAGCCCTCGGGTGATCAGCGCCGTACGCGCGTTGGCACCGAAGCCAATGCCGTCGGACATCCCGGCACCAATCGCAATCACGTTCTTCACCGCACCGCCCAGCTGTACGCCGATAAAATCGGGGTTGCTGTAGACGCGGAAGCTCTTGCCGCAGTGCAGCAGCTGTTGCAGATCGTCGGAGAAGGTCTGATCGGTTGATGCCAGCGAAATCGCCGTTGGCAGGCCAGCGGCCAGCTCTTTGGCAAAGGTCGGGCCGGAGATGACCGCCAGCGGGATCTCATCACCCAGCGCTTCGCGGGCAACGTCCTGCAGCAGGCGTCCAGTTTCGGCTTCCAGCCCTTTTGTCGCCCAGACAATGCGCGCATCCGGGCGCATCAGCGGCTTAATCTGACGCAGCACTTCGCCAAATACATGGCTCGGGACCACAATCAGAATGTTGCGGCTGGCCGCCAGCGCGGTCGCAAGGTCGCTTTCAAGGTGCAGGGAGTCGGGGAACGGAACGTCCGGGAGAAACGCGACGTTGCAACGGTCGCGCTGCAGCGTGGCGATATGTTTTGGATCGTGGCCCCAGAGAACCACTTCGTGACCATTTCTTGCCAGCGTGATGGCAAGAGCGGTGCCGTATGAGCCGGCACCGATCACAGTCATTGACGCATTAACAGTGCTCATCAGGCATCCTGATGTTGTTCAGCACCTTCGCCAGCCTGCTGCTGCAGATAGTTCATGAACAGCGCATCAAAGTTAACTGGCGCAAGGTTCAGTTGCGGGAATGTACCGCGAGAAACCAGGCTGGTGATGCATTCACGCGCGTACGGGAACAGAATGTTCGGGCAGTACGCACCCAGGCAATGCGCCATCTGGTTGCCTTCGATACCGCCGATAGAGAAGATGCCGCCCTGCTGTACTTCACACAGGAAAGCAGTTTCTTCGCCCAGAGACGCGGTAACGGTCACACGCAGTACGACTTCATACACGTCATCTGCCAGCTGGGTAGATGCGGTATCCAGATCAAGTTTAACCTCTGGCTGCCAGTCTTTCTGGAAAACATGCGGCGCATTTGGTGCTTCATAAGAAACATCTTTGGTGTAGATGCGCTGGATCTGGAAAGTCATTTCGGTATTGTTTTGTTCTGACATGGAAAAACCCTTTTTAATTGTCCTAAAGTCTCTTAGCTCAGCAGCGGATCGAGTCCACCACGGGCGTCGAGCGCATACAAGTCATCACAGCCGCCAATGTGCTGCGCATCAATAAAAATCTGCGGAACCGTCGTACGACCGCTACGTTTGATCATCTCTTCGCGTTTGATCGCGTCACCGTCGATCGGCAGTTCCTGGAACGTGACGCCTTTGCTGTTCAGCAGCGCTTTCGCGCGATGGCAGAACGGGCACGTCGCTTTGGTATAGATCTCAATATTGGCCATGACTGAACTCCTTATTTACCGCGAACCAAAGGAAGATTCTCCCCGCTCCAGCCGGAAATACCTTCTTTCAGCACCGTTACGTTTTCGAAGCCCGCTTTATGAAGCGCGCTGGCAGATTCCTGTGCCTGCATGCCGGTCGCATCAACAACGATAATCGGCTGGGCTTTATGTTTCTCAAGCTCACCGACGTTGTTCGCTTTGATTTCAGCTGGCAACAGGTTGATTGCACCCGCAATGTGACCTTTACGGAAATCGTCACGCTGACGCAGATCGACAACGACGGCATCTTCTTTGTTAATCAGACGCGTCGCTTCACCACGGGTGATAACCTTAATCTTAGACGTCAGGCTCTTAAATGTGGTGAACAGCACAGCAGCCAGCAGGCCAATCCACGCGATGCTCAGTACCGGATGGCGGCTAACGAATTGCATAATTTCTTGCATGGAGGGTAACTACTCCCGACTAAGTGATAAAAAAAACCAGGACAGGAGTATACCTGTGCGTTCTGGCAAATACAGCCAGCGACCATAACCTAATCCATTTTCTGCGGCATGCCACCTAAAAAAATGCCTCAAAATGGTCTGGTCACCCCCTTGCCCCTGCGCTTTCTTTGATCTTCTGTGGCTATTTGATCGATTCAGCTGTAGTAAAATTACGCAAATTTTGACTCTTGAGCATGAGGTTGTCGCAATGTCGGTTTCTAAAAAACCTATGGTACTGGTGATTCTGGATGGCTATGGCTACCGTGAAGACAGCCAGGATAACGCTATTTTCAACGCCAAAACCCCGGTCATGGATGCGCTGTGGGCAAAACGTCCGCATACGCTGATTGACGCGTCTGGCCTGGAAGTGGGCCTGCCGGACCGCCAGATGGGCAACTCCGAAGTGGGTCACGTTAACCTGGGCGCCGGGCGTATCGTGTATCAGGATCTGACGCGTCTGGACGTTGAAATTAAAGAACGTACCTTCTTCTCCAACCCAACGCTGTCTGGCGCGGTTGATAAAGCCGTTGCCGCTGGTAAGGCCGTACACATCATGGGCCTGCTCTCTGCAGGCGGCGTTCACAGCCACGAAGATCACATCATGGCGATGGTTGAGCTGGCCGCTGAGCGCGGTGCGGAAAAAATCTATCTGCACGCCTTCCTGGACGGTCGCGATACGCCACCGCGCAGCGCAAAAGGCTCCCTGAAAGCCTTCGAAGACAAATTCGCCGCGCTGGGCAAAGGCCGCGTTGCATCCATCATTGGCCGTTATTACGCCATGGACCGCGACAACCGCTGGGATCGCGTAGAACAGGCCTATGACCTGATGACCCTGGCAAAAGGTGAATTCCAGTTCGCGACCGCCGTGGAAGCGCTGGAAGCCGCTTACGCGCGTGATGAAAACGACGAATTCGTGAAAGCGTCCGTGATTCGCGCTGAAGGCCAGCCGGATGCCGCGATGGAAGATGGCGACGCGCTGATCTTCATGAACTTCCGCGCTGACCGCGCGCGTGAAATCACCCGTGCGTTCGTCAACAGCGACTTCGACGGTTTCGCCCGCAAGAAAGTGGTGAAACTGGACTTCATCCAGCTGACCGAATACGCCGCCGATATCAAAGCCCCATGCGCTTACCCGCCGGCCTCGCTGGCAAACACCTTTGGTGAGTGGATGGCGAAGAACGATAAGACACAGCTGCGCATCTCTGAAACCGAGAAATATGCGCACGTGACCTTCTTCTTTAACGGCGGCGTTGAAGAGCCGTTCAAAGGCGAAGACCGCATTCTGATTAATTCGCCGAAAGTGGCCACTTACGATCTGCAGCCAGAAATGAGCTCTGCCGAGCTGACTGAAAAACTGGTTGCGGCCATCGAAAGCGGCAAATACGACACCATCATCTGCAACTACCCGAATGGCGACATGGTCGGTCATACCGGGGTGATGGAAGCGGCGGTGAAAGCGGTTGAAGCGCTGGACAACTGCGTTGAGCAGGTTGCGAAAGCGGTGGAATCCGTTGGCGGCCAGCTGCTGATCACCGCTGACCACGGCAACGCTGAACAGATGCGCGACCCGGCGACCGGCCAGGCGCACACGGCCCATACCAACCTGCCGGTTCCGCTGATTTATGTTGGTGATAAATCACTGAAAGCAGTGGAAGGCGGCAAGCTTTCTGACATCGCGCCAACCATGTTGTCGCTGATGGGTATGCCGATCCCTGAAGAGATGACTGGTAAGCCGCTGTTCATCGTGGAATAATCGCTCCCCATGAGGGGAAAGGCGATTTTTTCAATCACATGGGTCGTGAAGCCGCTTAGGTTATCAGTCAGACCTTTGCTTTGCGCCAGCGCACTCAGCGCTGGCGTATTGCTGTGCGCCGCATCCGCCCACGCGGATGACCGCGATCAGCTCAAATCCATTCAGGCCGATATCGCCGCTAAAGAGCGTGCGGTTCGCCAGCAGCAGCAGCAGCGCGCCACCCTGCTCGCCCAGCTTAAGCAGCAGGAAGAGGCCATCTCCGCCGCCGCACGTCAATTACGTGAAACGCAAAACACCCTCGCCCAGTTGAATAAACAGATCGACGAGATGAACGCGTCGATTGCCAAACTGGAACGCCAGCGTGATGCACAAGAGCGCAATCTTGCGGCACAGCTGGATGCTGCATTCCGCCAGGGTGAGCACACTGGCCTGCAACTGATCCTCAGCGGTGAAGAGAGCCAGCGCGGCCAGCGTCTGCAGGCCTACTTTGGCTATCTGAACCAGGCGCGTCAGGAAACGATCGCGCAGCTGAAGCAGACGCGCGAAGAGGTCACCACGCAAAAAGCCGAGCTGGAAGAGAAGCAGAGCCAGCAGCAGACGCTACTCTACGATCGGCAGGCCCAGCAGGCGAAACTTGAGCAGGCGCGCAACGAGCGTAAGAAAACCCTTTCCGGCCTTGAGTCCTCCATTCAGGAAGGTCAGAGCCAGCTTGGCGAAATGCGCGCCAACGAATCCAAACTGCGTAACAGCATCGCCCGTGCGGAAGCCGCGGCGAAAGCGCGTGCCGAAAAAGAGGCGCGCGAGGCGCAGGCCGTTCGCGACAAGCAGCAGGAAGCGTCCCGTAAAGGGACCACCTACAAGCCAAGCGAAAGCGAACGTTCCCTGATGTCGCGTACCGGCGGCTTAGGCTCTCCTCGCGGTCAGGCTTTCTGGCCCGTTCGCGGCTCAATTCTGCATCGCTATGGCGAACAGCTGCAGGGTGAGCTACGTTGGAAAGGGATAGTTATCGGTGCGTCTGAAGGTAGCGAAGTGAAAGCCATTGCCGATGGCCGCGTGATTCTGGCCGACTGGCTGCAGGGTTATGGGCTGGTGGTAGTGGTCGAACACGGTAAAGGCGATATGAGCCTCTATGGCTACAACCAGAGCGCGCTGGTCAGCGTCGGCACGCAGGTGCGCGCGGGCCAACCCATCGCCCTTGTGGGCAGCAGTGGCGGTCAGGGCCGCCCGTCACTCTATTTCGAAATTCGTCGCCAGGGTCAGGCGGTCAATCCACAGCCGTGGTTGGGAAGATAAGTTTTGCTTCAGTTTCGTCGAATAGTTCTCTCCGTCGTCAGCGCGCTGGCGCTGGCTGCTCCGGTATACGCAGGTAAGCTCGCAATCGTGATTGATGACTTCGGTTATCGTCCACACTATGAAAACCAGGTGCTGGCGATGCCGTCAGCCATCTCGGTCGCCGTCCTTCCAAATGCCCCCCACGCGCGTGAGATGGCGACCAAAGCCCACAATACTGGCCATCAGGTTCTTATCCATCTACCAATGGCACCGCTCAGCAAGCAGCCGCTGGAAAAAGATACCCTCCGCCCGGATATGAGCAGCGATGAGATCGAGCGCATCATCCGCGACGCATACAACAAAGTGCCGTATGCCGTAGGGCTGAACAACCATATGGGCAGTGCGATGACATCGAGCCTGTACGGGATGCTGAAGGTGATGCAGGCGCTGGAGCGCTACAACCTCTATTTCCTCGACAGCATGACCATCGGCAACAGCCAGGCGATGCGTGCCGCTCAGGGAACGGGCGTAAAAGTCATTAAGCGCAAGGTGTTCCTGGATGATACCCAGAACGACGCCGATATTCGCGTGCAGTTTAATCGCGCGGTACAGCTGGCCCGCCGCAACGGCTCGGCCATAGCCATCGGTCACCCGCACCCGTCTACCGTTCGTGTCCTGCAGCAAATGCTGCCGACCTTGCCTTCCGATATCACTCTGGTTCGCCCGAGCGATCTGCTGAACGAGCCGCAGGTGGATACCTCTACACCGAATTCTGCACAGCCTGCACCGACAGCGCCGCGTAATCCGTTCCGCGGCGTGAAGCACTGCGTACCGAAGCAACCGCTTGAGCCGGTCTACGCGACCCGCTTCTTCTCTGTGATTGGCGACAGCATCAGCAACAGTACGCTGGTGAAATACGTCCAGCAGCAGTGGCAGGGATGGGGTAAGAAAGCGTGATGAGAAAAAGCCACCGTCATGGTGGCTTTTTTATTACTAAAGGTGGAAAGAACCCTCGAGGATCTGGCTATATATCGTCGGCAGGTCGTTATCTGTAGTTCGATATTGCTCTTTGTGTGAGAGCTTATAAATGCCCACGGGATCATTATTTAGCGTCATCAATGCCGCCAAATCAGGTTTTTCAGAGATGAACTGGCGAATCAAAAAACGATTATTCCCGGTGACCGGTTGTTGATCCATGACCTGACGAAACTGCGGATAGCGCTCGCGCGCATATAAGAAGCTGTAATCGATCAGGAAGTACTCAATCAGGGTGTCATAGTGCTGCCAGTAGCGATACAGAATATCTCGTACCATCTTCACCAGCGTGCTCCCCTTTTGGGCTGCAAGAAAATAGGCCGTCCAGTAGCCCTGACTCAATGCGTTTTCAGACGAATCAAAACGTAGCGATGAAAAGGTATTCTCAAAAAATGTTTCCGGTACCGGCTTCGTCACGAACACCGTCGCGTCCATCCAGATCCCGCCATATTGATACAGCAGCGAACAGCGAACAATATCTGAGTATTGCGCCTTACTGATAAGCCCCGCCTGGTATTTCGTTTTGATGTGTTCAGGGAGAGTAAGGTAGTCTGGGATATTCTCATCCGTCAGGATGATGACCTGAGCATCCGGTGTGTTACGTTGTACGGAGGCAATGCAGCGTTTCACCAACTCAGGCGCGCTATCCAGCCCCTGGAACCAGCAGATCCAGATAATGCGTGATTGCATCGGTTCCGTTGCGTACGAATCGTCAGGCTGAACCTTCAGGTCATCAATGACGCTAAAAATCGTCTCTTTTTTCTTCCGCTCAAAATGGCTGGCCGCACGCTGGAAGAGAGAGAAACCCGTTTTTTTGTGCCAGCGTCGGGTTTTCTTGATGAGCTTATTCGTTACATTGAGATTCATCATTTCACCTTATTCAATTCAGAATAGCTCTTTTAGCGTACGGCGAAACAGTTTCATTTTTAACTTAGCATCTTTTTTACGCCCACGTAAAAGGCAATTCATGCGCGTTGATTTAAAACCACGAAATGACATAAGCTGGAATAAATTATTGCTGCGAGTCACTTCAGACATATGCTGACGATATTTAAAATAGAGCTTACGATACGCATTGTATTTTTTAACTTGCGACGTAATCCGATCGCTCCCGTGTTCAGCATCCACCATCGCCGTACTGAAGCTGTATTTGATACCTGGGCCATATTTCAGAATTAATTTAATCCAGACATCGCGATCTTGTTGCTGTTTAATTTCAGGAGAAAAGCCGCCTACGCCTAACAGTTTTTCTTTAGTGGTCAATACCTGATTGCCCACCACGTTCTCGCACAAAATATCCTGTAGCTCAATGATCCTTTTATCATCAGTATCCGGATAGGTGCGGTGGGTTTTGTCCAGCCTGGCGGGGGTATCCGTCACGAAAGCATACTTATCATCATACCGCTCAGCGAGTTTCGTCAGACGTTCTGGCAGGAAATAATCGTCGTCATCAAGCCCCGTTACAAACACACCGTGCGAAAGCGCATAGCCCCGGTTACGGCTGAAGTTAGAACCGCTGTTCTTTTCATTACGTTCGTAGATGAAATGCACAAAACGCGCTTCACACTCTGCGCGTATACGCTCGATGAGTTGAGAGGTCTTCTCATTAGAACAATCATCAACAATAACCAATTCTACCGCAGGATATGTCTGAGCAATAACTGAACGAATTGCACGTTCCAGCAACGCCTCTCTGTTGTAGGTGGTAATGATTACTGAAATCAGTTCGTTCATGGCGGGCTCGTATGGTAAAAGGTATTTCTCCATCGGGAGAATACCTTTTTCCCGATGGAGAATCAAAACGATTACTTAATGACCGTACGATGTTTGTTCTGTTCCAGGAAAACAACCGACATTATCAACGTTAACATCCAGGCAACAGGCGTTGTTTTTGAATAGAACATCACGCCACCCACGCCGAACATAACAATCGAGACCAGGAAAGCGAACAGAATAATACTTTTTCGTTTACGCAGTGCATACCAACCAAGTGATATTACAAAAAGAATATAAAGAATAACGCCTGAAGGACCTTTTACAGAAAGCGTTTCAACGATTTCATTATGAAGATGGCCGCGAATGAAGCCCAGCGCGCCTGACAGGCTTGGATCCTTTTTTATTTCTTCCCGGATTATGATGTTACGCTCGTCTGTAGACTGCCATAAATAATTATTTTTAGACGCAATCAGCCCCGTCTTCCACATCGCTAAACGGGCACCAACCGAAGTCACACTGTTCGCTTTATCATAGGAAACAATATCATGGTTAAAGTCATTATAACGCTTTATCAGATTGTCCTTCATCATAAATGCGCCAGCCAGCAAAGCAATCAGGAAAACAGAAACCCCCTTCCACGGGATGTGCTTTTCCTTGTACAGCTTCACCACCAGCAAGCCGAAGAAAATAACCGGATAGGTGAGAATGGCTGCCCGCGTTTCTGTCGCCACCAGTACCAGGAAAGTAATAAAAAAGTGTCCGAGTATAAACAGCTCTTTCCATCTGCTTGAACTGTGCTGGAGCACCAGAATCGTGTAGAACGAGATAAATGCAATGGTATAAGCGGCCCCTGTCGCATCCGACCCACCGGCAAGGGAGAGTGTAACCCTTTGGTTTTCAAGAAACAGGTGTTGATATCCCGCGTAGACAACAATCATCACCTGCAGTGCGAGGACCAGCAACATATGAATCTTATTGCTGCCGACGTTGAGCTGATTTCTGTTTACAAACACGAAGATGGAGAATGCCCCGAAAACGCAGATTTTCCCGACTTCCAGATAGGCGCGATACGAGTTGATCGCCTCACTGTTAACCTTATACATCCGGTACCAGACCAGATCGCAAATCCCGATAATCAGCAGGACCAGACAAAGCCAAAATGCATCGTTCTTTCTGAAGTTTTTAATATCCAATAAGAAAATAACGAATGCGGTAACACCCGCCAGGCCCAAGATTTTGGTGGATAAATTAGGTGAAACAACTACGCAACCCAAAGCAATAGCACACAGTCCGAAGAGTAGCTGCAGCAATACAAACTGGACCTTATCTCGTTCTACATTAATCATCATCATTCCATTTACTAAAAGGCAAAGCAGGCTAGCACACTGCAAAAAACAAGTTTATCGCACCTGTGTTAACGAATATTACGCCAGTCATAGGACTTCCCGGTCGTGTCCAGCACGGTGACGTTTTTATTGTAACCGGCAAGCCAGGAGTGTACTGACTGGACAGGTTCTCCCTGACGATGGATTCCAAGCCAAAGCTCAGCTAGCGTATTAATATCATCCGCAGACCAGACGGTATTGTAGTCTCCGGTGTACTTTTTATCGGAATCTACCTGATGTCCATACCAGATAAACACTGGGATTTGCAGGGCCTCCCGTGGAGGATTAACGTTACCGTGGGAGTATGCTACAGCACGCTTCGGATCGCGGATCAGGCCATGATCGGAGAAATACATGACTGATGAACGCGAGTTTTCCAGCAGGTTAAAAATCTTGCCCATCAACGTATCCGTATATCGCACAGAGTTGTCATAACAATCATCGGCTTCATTATCACCGTGCAACACCGCCTGGCTGGCCGGGAAGCGTCGGCAGGAAGGTTCGTGGCTTCCGTACAAATGCAGAACGATCATTTTTTTGCCCGGCGTTTTTAACGCGTTCTGCAATAGCGGCAGAAGGTCTTCGTCGTAGCCCCCATCAATCCACTCATGCTGTTTCGTGTTCAGGGCAATTCCGGTAATGACGTTATTATGCGCCCCTCCTTTGCCCTGGCGGCTAAACCAGTAAGTATCATATCCTGCTTTGTTCGCGATATTGACGACGTTATCGCCATATTTGCGCGGATCGCGGGCATTCACGGTATCCGCAGTCAACGCCAGCGGTACCGCCATAATCGTGACCGGTGCAGGTGTAACGGCATTGCGGAACAGTAAGAGTTGCGATTTTTGCTTCTCCAGCTCCGGAGTAGTATCTCGTTGATAACCATAGATACCCATATTTGCCGTACGCTCGGACTCTCCAACAATCAGAACATAGTTCTCGATGCCGGTATCAGATAGTGTGATTTTATAATCAGGAATATTGTTACCGATGTTGGCCACCACGGCATTATCTTCGATGGCCTGCATAAAGACTTTTGACGTGCTGACAGGTGTCGCCTGAACTACGCGCTGCGCCAGGCTTTCGACGCTGCTTTTCCTGAGCTGATGCTGCAAAGCCTGGCCATAAAAAGCCAGCAGCGTGACGGCAAGCGCAATGGCGGGCCAGCGACGATAACGCGGCGCGACAGGCCACATGCCGGTATTGGCGGTATAAATGAACAACGCAGACAGGGTGATAAAAATCAGGCAATCGCGCCAGTACAAACCGAGCATTGAACTTGCTTCACCCGGTGTCGTATTCAGTACGCTAAGCGCAAACCCATAACTAAACGCTGAATTAAAATTACTCCATGCATATAACTGCAAAGTAATATCTGCCGCAACCGGAATTAATAAAATAATCGCCAGTACATTCCTGATTAATTTATTGTTTATACATTTTAAAGTCAGCAATATCAGCGCGAAGACCAGCGTACGATTAATTACAGCATTATATTTAGCATGAATAATATTAACGCCAATGACTATTAGCAGAGAAACAACCACTGTAAAGAAAGCGGTAAATCGCGAAGGAGTGTCAACCAACTTCTGTGAAAACAGTGTGGACATAATGACCTGATTAGCCTGGCAATATCTTTCCTGACGTAATCATTTTGACTGCCAGAATGAACGTGCGGAGAAGACAGGATGGAGAAAATTTCGCCAAAAGTTAACAAGTAACTTCTGGAAAGTCAAACCACTAAGGGAAAGTGCTGGCACCCGTAAAAGCGGTGCCAGCTGGCAGATTTAATCCCAGCTCAGAATAACTTTCCCGGACTGCCCTGAACGCATTGCGTCAAAGCCTTTCTGGAACTCATCAACGGAGAAACGATGAGTGATAATAGGTGACAGATCCAGACCAGACTGAATCAACGCCGCCATCTTATACCAGGTTTCAAACATCTCACGGCCATAGATGCCTTTGATGAACAGCCCCTTGAAGATGACTTTGTTCCAGTCGATAGACATATCCGACGGCGGAATACCCAGCATTGCGATGCGGCCACCGTGGTTCATGGTATCCAGCATCGTGCGGAACGCCGGCGGCGCACCGGACATTTCCAGACCCACGTCAAAACCTTCGGTCATGCCCAGCTCTTCCATCACGTCGGTCAGGCTCTCTTTCGAGACATCCACCGCGCGGGTCACGCCCATTTTGCGCGCCAGCGACAGACGATACTCATTCACATCGGTGATCACGACGTTACGCGCACCCACGTGCTTCGCCACCGCTGCGGCCATAATGCCGATGGGACCTGCACCGGAGACCAGCACATCTTCGCCGACCAGATCGAAGGAGAGCGCCGTGTGTACCGCGTTGCCGAACGGGTCGAAGATGGAGGCCAGATCGTCAGAAATGTTGTCCGGAATTTTGAACGCGTTAAACGCCGGGATCACCAGATATTCCGCGAAGCAACCCGGACGGTTCACGCCCACGCCAATGGTATTACGGCACAGGTGCGTACGCCCGCCGCGGCAGTTACGGCAGTGGCCGCAGGTGATATGACCTTCACCGGAGACGCGGTCGCCAATTTTAAAGCCTTTCACTTCCTGGCCGATACCGACCACTTCGCCGACGTACTCGTGACCGACAACCATCGGTACCGGAATGGTTTTCTGCGACCACTGGTCCCAGTTGTAAATGTGAACGTCAGTACCGCAGATAGCCGTTTTACGAATTTTGATCAGCAGATCGTTATGACCGACTTCCGGTTCCGGCACGTCGGTCATCCAAATCCCTTCTTCCGCTTTCAGTTTGGATAACGCTTTCATCACACGTCCTCAGGCAATGACGCCCAGCTGTTTGCCGATGCGGGTAAAGGCTTCCACCGCACGTTCAATTTGTTCAGGCGTATGCGCCGCAGACATCTGGGTGCGGATACGCGCCTGACCTTTTGGCACCACCGGGAAGAAGAACCCGGTGACGTAAATCCCTTCTTTTTGCAGTTCGCGGGCAAAGTTCTGCGCGATAACCGCATCGCCCAGCATCACCGGAATAATGGCGTGGTCAGCACCGGCGAGGGTGAACCCTGCTGCGCTCATTTTTTCGCGGAACAGGCGCGCGTTGGACCACAGGCGATCGCGCAGCTCAGCGCCGGACTCCACCATCTCCAGCACTTTGATGGAGGCAGACACAATGGCTGGCGCCAGGGAGTTGGAGAACAGGTACGGACGGGAGCGCTGACGCAGCCACTCAACCACCTCTTTACGCGCGGCGGTATAGCCGCCGGACGCGCCGCCGAGCGCTTTGCCCAGCGTACCGGTGATGATGTCCACGCGGCCCATCACGTCACAGTATTCGTGGGAACCACGGCCGTTTTCGCCGACAAACCCGACCGCGTGAGAGTCATCGACCATCACCAGCGCGTCGTATTTATCCGCCAGGTCGCAGACGCCCTTCAGGTTGGCGATCACGCCGTCCATTGAGAACACGCCGTCGGTGGCGATCAGCACGTGGCGAGCGCCCGCTTCACGCGCCTCTTTCAGACGAGCTTCCAGTTCTACCATGTCATTGTTGGCGTAACGGAAACGCTTCGCTTTACACAGGCGCACGCCGTCAATGATAGAGGCGTGGTTCAGGGCGTCGGAGATAATCGCATCTTCTGCGCCAAGCAGGGTCTCAAACAGACCGCCGTTAGCGTCGAAGCAGGAGGAGTACAGAATCGCGTCTTCCATTCCGAGGAAGCTCGCCAGCTTTTGCTCAAGCTGCTTATGGCTGTCCTGGGTACCGCAGATAAAGCGTACGGAGGCCATGCCGAAGCCGTGGGTGTCCATGCCGTTTTTCGCCGCGGCAATCAGCTCAGGGTGATTCGCAAGACCTAAATAGTTGTTCGCACAAAAGTTGATCACGTGGCTGCCGTCGGCAACGGTGATGTCCGCCTGCTGAGCAGACGTGATAATACGCTCTTCCTTGAACAACCCTTCCGCACGTGCGGTGTCGAGGTCGCTGTTTAACTGTTTGTAAAAATCACCACGCATTGCAATTCTCCAGACTCGGCAAATTTCGGGACATATTACCCAAACCTATAGTTCATGACGAGATGACACATTATCTCTTGTCGTTTTTGCAGCATAAATCACGTGTACCCCTGCTGCATATCGGTGAATGGCTGAAGACCGGGCATTGTAATGATATGATAAAGACATTAGCGTCCGGGATTGTCCCCGGGCTCAACACTTCAAAGGTTACAGTTATGATCATCGTTACCGGCGGCGCGGGCTTTATCGGCAGCAATATTGTTAAGGCTCTTAATGACAAAGGCATCACCGACATCCTGGTGGTTGACAACCTGAAAGACGGCACCAAGTTCGTCAACCTGGTGGATCTGAACATCGCTGACTACATGGATAAAGAAGATTTCCTTATCCAGATTATGGCAGGCGAGGAGTTCGGCGAGATCGAAGCTATCTTCCATGAAGGTGCCTGCTCTTCCACCACAGAGTGGGACGGCAAGTACATGATGGACAATAACTATCAGTACTCTAAAGAGATCCTGCACTACTGCCTGGAGCGTGAAATCCCCTTCCTGTACGCTTCCTCCGCGGCAACCTACGGCGGGCGCACCTCGGACTTTATCGAGTCTCGCGAATATGAGCAGCCGCTGAACGTCTACGGTTATTCCAAATTCCTGTTCGACGAGTACGTGCGTCAGGTTCTGCCAGAAGCGAACTCCCAGATCGTGGGCTTCCGCTACTTCAACGTTTACGGGCCGCGCGAAGGTCACAAAGGCAGCATGGCAAGCGTGGCATTCCACCTGAATACCCAGCTGAATAATGGCGAAAGCCCAAAACTGTTTGAAGGCAGCGACGGCTTTAAGCGCGACTTCGTCTACGTGGGCGACGTTGCCGCAGTAAATCTGTGGTTCTGGGAAAACGGTGTTTCCGGCATTTTCAACCTGGGTACCGGCCGCGCAGAATCCTTCCAGGCGGTGGCTGATGCTACGCTGGCGTATCACAAAAAAGGCAGCATCGAGTACATTCCGTTCCCTGACAAGCTGAAAGGCCGCTACCAGGCGTTCACTCAGGCCGATCTGACCAACCTGCGCGCAGCGGGTTATGACAAGCCGTTCAAGACCGTTGCCGAAGGCGTAACGGAGTATATGGCCTGGCTGAACCGCGACGCGTAAGTATGAGAATTCTGGTGATCGGCCCGTCATGGGTGGGCGACATGATGATGTCGCAAAGTCTCTATCGCACGCTCAAGGCGCGCTATCCCCAGGCGATAATCGACGTGATGGCACCCGCATGGTGCCGTCCGCTGTTATCGCGTATGCCGGAAGTGAATGAAGCCATCCCGATGCCGCTTGGCCACGGGGCGCTGGAAATTGGCGAACGCCGCAAGCTCGGCCATAGCCTGCGCGAGAAGCGCTATGACCGCGCGTATGTCCTGCCAAACTCCTTTAAATCTGCCCTGGTGCCTTTCTTTGCGGGCATCCCGCATCGTACTGGCTGGCGCGGTGAAATGCGCTACGGCCTGCTGAACGATGCGCGCGTGCTGGATAAAGAGGCCTGGCCGCTGATGGTGGAGCGTTACGTGGCGCTGGCCTATGACAAAGGCGTGATGCGCAGCGCGAAAGACCTGCCGCAGCCGCTGCTCTGGCCACAGCTTCAGGTTAACGAGGGTGAAAAATCCCACACCTGCAACGCGTTTGGACTATCGTCTGAACGCCCGATGATTGGCTTCTGCCCTGGCGCCGAGTTCGGCCCGGCAAAACGCTGGCCGCACTATCACTATGCGGAGCTGGCGAAACAGCTGATTGACGAAGGCTACCAGATAGTTCTGTTCGGTTCGGCAAAAGACCACGAGGCAGGCAATGAAATCCTCGCGACGCTCAGTAACGAACAGCAGGCATGGTGCCGCAACCTGGCGGGAGAAACCCAGCTTGAGCAGGCGGTTATCCTGATTGCCGCCTGTAAAGCCGTGGTTACCAACGACTCAGGCCTGATGCACGTCGCCGCTGCGCTCGACCGCCCGCTGGTTGCGCTGTATGGCCCAAGCAGCCCGGACTTCACGCCCCCACTTTCCCATAAAGCGCGCGTCATTCGCCTCATCACCGGTTACCACAAAGTGCGCAAAGGCGATGCTGCAGAAGGCTATCACCAGAGCCTGATCGACATTACCCCGCAGCGCGTTCTTGAAGAGCTTAACGAACTGCTGTTGAGCGAAGAAGGATAACGGATGCGGGTATTGATCGTTAAAACTTCGTCAATGGGCGATGTTCTGCATACGCTGCCGTCACTAACGGACGCCATGCGGGCCATTCCCGGCATTCGTTTTGACTGGGTAGTGGAAGAGGGCTTCGCGCAAATCCCCACCTGGCATGAAGCGGTCGACCGCGCGATCCCGGTGGCGATTCGCCGCTGGCGCAAAGCGTGGTTCTCTGCCCCGATTAAAGCCGAACGCAAAGTCTTCCGCGAAGCGGTGCAGGCGCAACGCTACGATGCCATCATCGACGCGCAGGGGCTGGTCAAAAGCGCCGCGCTGGTGACGCGTCTGGCGCATGGCGTAAAGCACGGCATGGACTGGCAAACCGCCCGCGAACCGCTGGCGAGCCTGTTCTATAACCGCCGCCACCACATCGCGAAGCAACAGCACGCTGTGGAACGTACCCGCGAGCTCTTTGCAAAGAGTCTTGGTTATGCCAAGCCCGAAACGCAAGGTGATTACACCATTTCGCAGCATTTTTTGCACAGTTCGCAACAGAAAGACGCGCCTTATCTCATTTTTCTTCACGCGACGACCCGCGATGACAAACACTGGCCGGAAGCGCACTGGCGCGAACTGATCGGCCTGCTGGGAAATGCGGGGCTACGTATTAAACTTCCGTGGGGCGCACCACATGAAGAAGCACGCGCCAGGCGTCTGGCGGCAGGGTTTGATTACGTTGACGTTCTGCCGCGCATGAAACTTGATGGCGTAGCCCAGGAGCTGGCCGGCGCTGCAGCAGTGGTCTCCGTGGATACGGGCCTCAGCCACCTGACGGCGGCGCTGGATCGACCTAATATTACGCTTTACGGCCCAACGGACCCGGGTCTTATCGGCGGCTATGGAAAAAATCAATATATCTGCCGCCCGGAATACTCATCGCAGCTGAGCGACCTCAGTGCCGCTGCGGTATTTGCGCAATTAGAGCCTTTGCTGGCAGCAGAGAGAGCCTATGTCTGATTTTTTCTCAGCGGAGCGTCCACCAAAGCGCGTGCTGATCGTTAAGTTGCGTCACCACGGTGACGTTCTGCTTACTTCGCCGGTGTTCACCGTGCTCAAGAAGAACTGGCCGAACGTAGAGGTCGACGCGCTGGTCTATGACGACACGCAGGCGATGCTGACCAGCCACCCGCATATCGACCAGGTCCATACCATCGGGCGCAACTGGCGTAAAAAGGGGTGGTTTGAACAATTCCGCCTCTACCGCGCGCTACTCAATACCCTGAAAGGCCGTCAGTATGACGTGCTGATTAACCTGACCGAACACTGGCACGGCGCGCGTCTGGCGCGTCGCCTGAAGCCCCGCGTCTCCGTCGGCTTTAAGCCGGATAAACGCGGGGGCCTGGCGCGTCGTCGCTGGGTGAAATCGTTCACCACGCTCTACCCAGCGATTCAGGACAACAGCCGCCATATGGTGGAGGTCAATCTGGACGCCCTGCGCCGGATCGGGATTCATCCGCAGTCCGACGAAGACAAACATACCCTCTTTGTACCTGGTGACGCGGCAGAAGCCTCTGTTGCCGAAAAACTGGCCGGGTTTGGGCTCACGAGTAAATCCTACATTCTGGTTCATCCGACCTCACGCTGGATGTTTAAGGCCTGGGATATCAAAAAGCTGGCAGCGACCATTGATAACCTGGCGGCGCGCGGCCTGCCGATTATCCTCTCTGCCGCACCGTCAAAAGAAGAGAAGGCCTACATGGATGAGCTGCGCGCTGCCCTCACCCAGCCGGTCTTTGATTTAAGCGGCCAGTTGAACCTGAAAGAGCTGGGCGCGCTCATGAAGCACGCGCGGGTGTACTTCGGTGTGGACTCCATGCCGATGCACCTTGCAAGCGCCGTCGGTACGCCGACTGTCGCCATATTTGGCCCTACTGGCGCCATCAAATGGGCGCCGTGGGGGGTAAATTACCGTGTGATTGTGGCCGGGTTTACCTGCCAGCCATGCGGCAAAGCGGGCTGCGGAGACAGCGGTGTCTCAGACTGCATCACAGCCATCACCCCGCAGCAGGTGCTGAGCGCCATTGATACAATGCTTCTGGAAACGGAAACCCCTGCATGAAGCTGGCGATTGTTCGACAGACCTACAACCCCAACGGTGGCGCAGAGCGTTTTGTCTCACGTGCGCTTAACGTGCTGACACAGGATACCTCGCTTGACGTCACGCTGATTGCCCGCCAGTGGGAAGATGCCGCAGGCTGGAAAACGCTGACGGTCAATCCGCCGTTTCGCAATCGCATCGCTCGTGAATCCGGTTTTGCGACCGAAGCCGCCGCGCATTTTGCGCAGTTCGATATTGTGCAAAGCCACGAACGCATACCGGGAGCCACCATTTTCCGGGCTGGCGACGGGGTTCACGCCACCTGGCTTGAGCAATATGGTCGTATTCTGTCGCCGCTGGCGCGCTGGGCGCAATCTCTGAGCCGCTATCACCGCTACATTCTGCAGGCTGAGACGCAGATGTTTACCCATCCGCAGCTGCGCAAGGTGATCTGTAATTCGAAGATGGTGCGCGACGATATCGCCCGCCGCTTCGGGCTGTCGGATGACAAGCTGACGGTGATCTATAACGGCGTCGACACGGACCAGTTCAGCCCTGACGTGCGCTCCCTTTCGCAGCGTGAGGCGCTGGGCATTCCCCCAGCCGCGCCGGTGCTGGCGTACGTTGGGTCAGGTTTCAGCCGTAAAGGTGTTGCCACCGCGCTGCGCGCCATTGTGGCGCATCCTGACGTCTGGCTGCTGATTGCCGGGCGCGATAAACATGCGCGGAAGTTCGAAAAACTGGCACAAGCGCTAGGGGTTTCCTCACGCGTGAAGTTCCTGGGCCCCGTTGCCAACGTGCGCGAAGTGTATGGCACGGCTGATGCGCTTATCCTGCCGACGCTCTACGATCCCTTCCCGAACGTCTGCGTGGAAGCGCTGGCCTGCGGTTTGCCGCTGCTCACCAGCCACGGCTGCGGTGCGGCGGAGTGGATAACCGAGGGTCAAAACGGCTGGGTGCGCGATGCGCTGGACAGCGAAGGCTACCAGCAGGCCATCTCTTTGTGGCTAAAAGGCCGCGAACAGGGTGTCGATTACTCCGCTGCTGCGCGTGCAACTGCGGAGCCTTTCACCCTGGACAGAATGGCGCGAGAGCTACAAACGCTTTATCGCGATTTGCTGCGCTGAGCGGCATCGGAAAAGACCTTCTCCATCGCGTTCAGCATACATTCACGGGTAAAGTGCGTGCTCAGGTAGTCATACCCCTGCTGCGCGAGCGTCTCGCGAAGGGCTGAGTCGTCATAGAGTTTTAATATGGCATCGTGCAGTGCGTTTTCGTCGCGCTGCGCGATCAACAATCCCGTCTGCCCGTTAATCACCGCGTCTCCCGTTCCACCAGCATCCGTTGCAATGGTTGCAATACAGGTGGCTAACGATTGCAATACACCCTGAGGAACACCTTCCATATCGTGCGAAGGGCTCAGCGCAATATCAAACGCCGGGAACCAGCGTTCCGGATCGGTTTGATGTCCCGCCATCACCACCCGCTGCTGTAACCCAAGCGCGGTAATTTCCTGTTCCAGCATCGCTTTGTGCGGGCCTTCGCCGACAATCGCCAGCTTGATCTGCGGATTGTCGATTTTCGCCAGGGCACGCAGCAGTACGCTGTGACCTTTGTTCGGGCGCAAATGCGACACCACGCCCAACCAGAAATCTGACTCAGATAAGCCACAATGCGCGCGGGCTTCGTGCTTATCTCCCGGGTGAAAACGCTGCGTATCGACACCGCTTGGCACCGATGTACTCTGGGACATCGGCACGCCAATGTTTGCCACCTGATGACGTAGCGCCTCTCCCGTAGTCACAATATGCGCGCAGGCCGTGCGGAACAGCCACCGGGTCGTCCAGTTGTTGCGCGGTACGCCTGACGCATGACGGGTGCGGACCAGCGGAACGGGGTTAGCGAGTGTCAGATTCGCCAGCGCCACCAGCCAGGTATCGGCGGAGTTATGGCTATTAACGACGTCAATCGACTGGCGGTTATCCTTTAACCAGCGACGCAGCAACTGCAAATTTTTAAGGTTTTTACGCTTCAACGGCATCGTGACAACCGTCAACCCCGCATTGCGCGCCAGTGCGTGCAGCGGCGCCGTTTCCGGGCAAAGAATAGTTACCTGATGGCCACGCTGAATCATCCCTAGCGATTCGTTGATAATGCGCAGAGGCTGTCCGCCTTTGCCGCCGTCTGCTTCAGTGTGAACAATATGCATACATTTCCCGTTAAGAATTTCGCCCGTGTGACGCTAATTTTCCGCCTGAAAGGATCTTTGTCCCGCCAGGCATATGTTTTTAGTATCCACCAGATATAATACAGCACGAATGGTATCACCATATTGGGTGGCCTGCCCTGAACACAACGGAGAAAGCATGTCCGACAAACCTTTATTGAGCCTTGTAGTCGCCGTCTATAACGGTGAAAAATTCCTCAGTGCATTTTTCGACAGCATCAAAGCTCAACATCTGGACAGTCTGGAACTGGTCGTTGTGAACGACGGGTCAAGCGACAACTCCTCCGCCATCATTGCGCAGTACGCCGGTGAATTCCCATTCTACAAGGTTATTGACCAGGCTAATCAGGGCGTATCAGCAGCCCGTAATACGGGTCTCGCGCAAGCAACCGGCGAGTACGTTGCCTTCCCGGATATCGATGACGTTATTTATCCAGGCATGTATCCGCGCCTGCTTGAAATGGCCAAAAAGAACGATCTCGATGTGGCAACCTGTAACGGCACGTATATCTACGATGACGGAAGGCCGTCGAAGAAAATATTTCCGTCCGACAAACTGCAGTCCACAGACGTGCTGGATGGCCCAACGTGGCTTCAGCGCGCGCTGGCGTCGCGTAAATTCCTGCACGTGACCTGGCTGAATATTTATCGCCACGCGTTCATTAAAGAGCAGGGTTTCACCTTTGAACATGGCCTGCGCCACCAGGATATCCCGTGGACTACCGAAGTGCTGCTGACGGCCAAACGCGTGCAGTACACTGACGAAACCTTCTATGACTACCTTATTCATTCCGCCTCCGTATCGCACACGCCAGGAACGGATGACACACGCATGCGTAACGCGCGTCACTACATGAAAATCCTGGAAATGCTGGATGTTATCAACCAGCGTTACCCTGAAGCCGTACGCCGGGTGCCGGCCTGCCGGTGGCAGATTGCAAAAGAGGGGTTGGGCATTCTCCATGCCATTAACAACATCGGCGATCTCAGCAAAAAACGTGAAATCATTCGCGAACTGTTCGACCGCGGTATCTGGGCACTCATATGGAAAAATGCCCGTGGCCTGCGCCAGCACTGGCGACTTGGCCGCCGTTATTTCCGTTTGAAACGGTATCTGGCATAAGAGATAGCTTTACCTGGCTTAAATGCTTAGAATTTGCCCGCCGAAACTAAAAAAACGGATAATCGCTTGGAATTGTTGTATACCGCTCTGCTCTACATCATTCAGCCACTGGTGTGGCTGAGACTGTTGCTTCGTAGCCGTAAAGCGCCTGCGTATCGTAAACGCTGGGCCGAGCGCTATGGCTTCTGCCGCAATAAAGTCGTACCGGACGGTATTTTGCTGCATTCCGTTTCTGTTGGTGAAACGCTGGCGGCGATCCCGCTGGTTCGCGCCCTGCGTCACCGCTACCCGTCGCTGCCGATCACCGTCACGACGATGACGCCGACCGGCTCGGAACGCGCGTTATCCGCTTTTGGCAAAGACGTGCAACACGTCTATCTCCCTTACGATCTGCCCTGCGCCATGAATCGTTTCCTGAATACCGTTCGCCCGAAACTGGTGATCGTGATGGAAACCGAACTGTGGCCGAACATGATTTCCGCCCTGCATGCCCGTAAAATTCCGCTGGTAATTGCCAACGCGCGCCTGTCAGAGCGCTCGGCGAAAGGTTACGGCAAGCTGGGTAAATTTATGCGCCGCCTGCTCAGCAAAATCACGCTGATTGCCGCGCAAAACGAAGAAGACGCAGCGCGCTTTGTCTCTCTCGGCCTCAAACGCAACCAGCTTGCGGTAACGGGCAGCCTGAAATTTGATATTTCGGTTACCCCTGAACTTGCCGCCCGCGCGATCACGCTGCGTCGCCAGTGGGCTCCGCGTCGTCAGGTCTGGATTGCGACCAGTACCCACGATGGCGAAGAAGCGATTATCCTGCAGGCTCACCGTCAGCTGCTGGAAAAATTCCCTGATTTACTGCTGATCCTCGTGCCTCGCCATCCGGAGCGTTTTAAAGATGCCCGCGACATGGTGCAAAAAGGCGGTTTCAGCTACACCCTGCGCAGCAGCGGTGAAATTCCTTCCGGCAGCACCCAGGTGGTGATTGGCGATACGATGGGCGAACTGATGCTGCTGTACGGCATTGCTGACCTCGCGTTTGTCGGTGGCAGCCTGGTCGAACGCGGCGGTCATAACCCGCTGGAGCCGGCAGCCCACGCCATTCCGGTGCTGATGGGGCCACACACGTTTAACTTCAAAGATATCTGCGCTAAATTGCAGCAGGCCGATGGCTTAATTACCGTGACCGATGCGGATTCGGTGGTCAAAGAGGTCTCGACCCTTCTGACTGACGAAGATTATCGCCTGTGGTACGGGCGTCATGCCGTCGAAGTGCTGCATCAGAACCAGGGCGCACTGACCCGTCTGCTGCAACTTCTGCAACCTTATCTGCCTCAGCGGAGCCACTAATGTCAACGCGTCTGTCGGTCGTGATGATCGCCAAAAACGCCGCCGACCTGCTTCCGGACTGCCTGGCCTCCGTCGCCTGGGCCGACGAAATCGTCGTGCTCGATTCCGGCAGCACGGACACTACGGTGGACGTTGCCCGCGCAGCGGGCGCAAAGGTCTTTATTAACACCGACTGGCAAGGCTATGGCATCCAGCGCCAGCGCGCGCAGGGATACGCCACTGGCGATTATGTCCTGATGCTCGATACCGACGAACGCATCACGCCAGAACTTCAGCAGGCCATTCAGGCAGTGCTTTCCTCGCCCCAGCCTGGCGCGGTATACAGCATTGCGCGCCGCAACTACTTCCTCGGCCGTTTTATGCGCCACAGCGGCTGGTATCCAGACCGCGTGATGCGCCTCTACGAGCGCGAGCGGTATCAGTACAACGACAGCCTGGTCCATGAATCCCTGGCCTGCGATAGCGCCCAGGTGATTCCCCTGGCGGGCGACCTGCTGCACCTGACCTGTCGGGATTTCGCCAGCTTCCAGCGTAAACAGCTTAACTATGCCACCGCATGGGCGCAGGAGCGCCACCAGCGCGGCAAGAAGGCCACGCTGAGCGGTATCTTCACCCATACGCTGGGCGCGTTTCTGAAAACGCTCCTGCTGCGCGGTGGCGTGCTGGACGGTAAACAGGGGTGGTTACTGGCGGTGGTGAATGCCCAGTATACTTTCAACAAATACACCGAGCTGTGGGCGCTCTGCCGCGGCTACTCAGAGAAAACGTGAGCCATGAGCACAAAAGCGATTTATCCGGGTACCTTCGATCCGATCACAAACGGTCATCTTGATATCATCACCCGTGCGGCATGCATGTTCGACAAGGTGATCCTGGCGATTGCCGCCAGCCCCAGCAAAAAACCGATGTTCGATTTGCACGAGCGCGTGCAGCTCGCCACCGATGCCATTTCGCACCTGCCGAACGTTGAGGTTGTCGGTTTTAGCGATCTGATGGCTAACTTCGCCCGCGCTCAGCAGGCAAACATCCTTATTCGCGGCTTACGCGCGGTGGCAGACTTCGAATATGAGATGCAGCTGGCGCACATGAACCGCCACCTGATGCCGGAGCTGGAGAGCGTCTTCCTGATGCCCTCCAAAGAGTGGTCGTTTATCTCTTCCACGCTGGTAAAAGAGGTGGCGCGCCATCACGGGGATGTTACCCATTTCCTGCCAGCTAACGTCCACCAGGCGTTGATGGAAAAGCTAAAGTAGCGCTATTTCTGGCACTGCCGGCAGTAGAACGTGGCACGCTGGGCGTGCTTCGTGGCAATAACTGGCGTGCCGCAGACTCTGCACGGTTCGCCTTTGCGGCCATACACCTGCAGCTCCTGGGCAAAATAGCCCGGCTTGCCGTCACTTTGCAGGAAGTCCTTCAGCGTTGTCCCGCCCTGCTCAATCGAGCGCAGCAGTACCGCTTTAATGACTCTGACCAGCAGTTCACACTCCTGCGCCGACAGCGAAGAGGCCAGCCGATCGGGATGGATCCCGGCCGCAAAAAGCGACTCGCTGGCATAGATATTCCCCACGCCAACCACCAGCTTGTTATCCATCAGCCAGGGCTTTATTGGGCTTTTCTTCTTCGCACACTTCGCTTGCAGGTATTCCGCGTTAAACGCGTCTGAGAGCGGCTCCGGGCCCAGATGCGCCAGCACGTTATGCCCTTCCAGCTCCTTCGTCCACAGCCACGCGCCAAAACGCCGTGGGTCGGTGTAGCGGAGCACTTTGCCGTTGCTCATCACCAGATCGACGTGGTCGTGCTTTTCCGCAGGCAGTTCTTCGGTCAGAATGCGCAGGCTCCCGGACATCCCCAGATGGATAATAATCCAGCCGTCGGGCAGTTCCAGCAGCAGGTATTTAGCGCGACGCTGCACGCTAAGGACGGGTTTATCGCTCAGGGCATGGATCTCATCGGACACCGGCCAGCGCAAACGCCCATTACGGACAACCGCGTGAAGAATAGTCGCACCGACCAGATGGGGCTCAATGCCGCGGCGGCTGGTCTCTACCTCAGGTAATTCAGGCATGGTTCCTCCGTTGAGATGCAGAATGCAAAAAACCCCGCAGTTGCGGGGTTTTTCAATACAAGGAGACTAAAATTATTTGATTTTAGCTTCTTTGTACAGTACGTGCTGGCGTACAACTGGATCGAATTTTTTCAGTTCCAGTTTTTCCGGCTTAGTACGTTTGTTCTTCGTGGTGGTGTAGAAGTGACCTGTACCAGCAGAAGAAACCAGCTTGATTTTCTCGCGAATACCTTTAGCCATGATTTATTTCCTCTTTAAGTACTTAGTACTTTTCGCCACGGGCACGCAGTTCAGACAGAACTGTATCGATGCCTTTCTTATCGATTACACGCATACCTTTAGCAGATACGCGCAGGGTGACAAAACGCTTCTCGCTCTCAACCCAGAAACGGTGAGAGTGCAGGTTCGGCAGGAAACGGCGTTTAGTCGCGTTCAGTGCGTGGGAACGGTTGTTACCGGTCACCGGACGCTTGCCAGTAACTTGGCAGACTCGGGACATGTCTATTCTCCAAAAATCAAATTAGCTCGAGCTTCGTATGGGGTATCGGCGCCTCGTCAGGCTTTACAGCCCGGTCATCGCATAGTTCTAAGTGAACTCTCGATTGCCAGGCCCAAATGCCAAACCCGAGATTCTCAAAGGTGGCGTAGTATACGCTGACTCGGCGGTGTGCTCAAGTCCCGAACAGACAAAGATCCCGATGGATCGCGAGAAATAGCCTAAATCCAGCCATGTTCTGCAAAAGAAATGTACTCTCCGCGGCCAATTATCAGATGGTCCAGCACACGAATGTCCATGAATTGACAGCATTTGATAATGCGTTCGGTGATTTCTTTGTCAGCTCTGCTCGGTTCTGCACAGCCAGAGGGGTGATTATGCGCGAGGATCACGCCCGCTGCATTCACTTTTATCGCTTCCCGCACAATTTCACGCGGATGCACCTCAACGTGGCTTAACGTGCCGGCAAAGAGGCAGCTGTGTTTCAGCACCCGGTTTCTGTTGTCGAGAAAGATCACCATGAAGATCTCACGCTCGGCATCGGTTAACTGACTTTGCAGAAATTCGCGCGTCATCGCGGGCGTCAGGATTGGATCTTCCTCCTCCATGCGGACCTTGTAAAAACGGCGGGCCAGTTCAGCAATGCCTCTCAACTGGGCATATTTTGCCACGCCGATGCCCTCGACGTGCTTAAACTGCGCCAGTTCTGCAGTCAGCAACCCATGCAGTGAGCCGAAATGCGCTATCAGCTCTTTTGCCAGCGTAAACACCGTCTTCCCGGACGTTCCGGTACGTAAAAAAAGCGCCAGCAGCTCATCGTCTTTTAACAGGGTGACGCCATAGCGCAGCAGTTTTTCGCGCGGCAGCAGCTGCTCATCCTCTTCGTCCATGCTCTTTCTCCTTTTTTACCGCATGCTGCCACAGGCCAGGCAGCGGCTCGACGACCACGTTGCGTTCTTGCGTAGCGCCTCGCAAAGCGACCGAAGGACAAAATCACCTCGTTTTAGGGATTGTGATAAAATGCCCGCTCTCTGGTGAAACCCAACAGGAAAGAATCATGATGAGCCTGGCCGGTAAAAAAATCGTTCTTGGCGTGAGCGGCGGTATTGCTGCCTATAAAGCGCCGGAGCTGGTGCGTCGTCTGCGCGAGCGCGGGGCAGATGTGCGGGTCGCGATCACCGAAGGCGGTAAAGCCTTTATCACGCCTCTGAGCCTGCAGGCGGTTTCAGGGTATCCGGTATCTGACAGCCTGCTCGATCCGGCCGCCGAAGCCGCGATGGGCCATATTGAGCTTGGGAAATGGGCAGACCTGGTCATCCTTGCTCCCGCCACAGCGGATTTAATCGCCCGGGTGGCAGCCGGTATGGCAAACGACCTGGTCTCCACCATTTGTCTGGCCACGCCTGCGCCTGTTGCCGTCGTGCCTGCCATGAACCAGCAGATGTACCGCAACGCGGCCACCCAGCACAATCTGGAGACGCTGGCCTCACGCGGCCTGCTTCTCTGGGGACCGGATAGCGGCAGCCAGGCCTGCGGTGACGTTGGCCCAGGGCGTATGCTTGATCCGCTGACTATCGTCGAGCTGGCCGCCGCCCATTTTTCGCCTGTCAACGATCTGCAACATCTCAACATCATGATTACCGCGGGCCCCACGCGCGAGCCGCTGGATCCGGTGCGCTATATCACTAACCACAGCTCCGGCAAGATGGGCTTTGCCATTGCCGCCGCAGCGGCAAAGCGCGGCGCAAACGTCACGCTGGTGAGCGGCCCGGTATCGCTGCCTACGCCCGCGCGTGTAACGCGAATTGACGTCACCACCGCGCTGGAGATGGAAGCCGCCGTGCAGGCACACGCGCAAAACCAGCAAATATTTATCGGCTGTGCGGCCGTCGCGGACTATCGCGCCGAGACCATCGCCGAAGCTAAAATTAAAAAGCAAGGCGATGAATTAACACTAAAAATGGTGAAAAACCCGGACATTGTCGCCGGTGTCGCCGCACTAAAAAGCCATCGTCCTTACGTTGTTGGGTTTGCCGCAGAAACAAATAATGTGGAAGAATATGCCCGGCAAAAACGTACCCGCAAAAACCTCGATTTGATTTGCGCGAACGACGTATCGCTGGCCACACAAGGATTTAACAGCGACAGCAACGCACTGCACCTTTTCTGGCAGGATGGAGATAAAGTCTTACCGCTTGAGCGCAAGGAACTCCTGGGCCAACAATTACTCGACGAGATCGTTACCCGTTATGATGAAAAAAATCGACGTTAAGATTCTGGACCCGCGTGTTGGCGAGCAATTCCCGCTGCCAACCTATGCCACCTCCGGCTCCGCCGGACTTGACCTGCGCGCCTGTCTCGATGACGCCGTAGAACTGGCGCCGGGTGTCACTACCCTGGTGCCGACTGGCCTGGCCATTCACATTGCTGACCCGTCTCTGGCGGCGGTGATCCTGCCGCGTTCTGGCCTGGGCCATAAGCATGGCGTTGTGCTGGGTAACCTGGTTGGCCTGATTGACTCTGACTACCAGGGTCAGCTGATGGTCTCCGTCTGGAACCGCGGTCAGGACAGCTTCACCATTGAGCCCGGCGAACGTATCGCGCAAATGGTCTTTGTACCGGTGGTACAGGCAGAATTTAACCTGGTGGCAGACTTTGACGCCACCGACCGTGGCGAAGGCGGCTTCGGCCATTCCGGGCGCAAATAACCGCCCGACAGAGACGTATCCCACAGCGCCATAATGCAATAACAAACCGCAAACGTCAGTTTGCGGTCGCTGTGTGGATGCCAGCCTGGCAAGTGCTTATTTTCAGGGGTATTTTGTAACATGGCAGAAAAACAAACCGCGAAAAGGAATCGTCGCGAAGAAATACTTCAATCTCTGGCTCTGATGCTTGAATCCAGCGATGGCAGTCAACGCATCACCACCGCTAAACTGGCCGCCTCTGTTGGCGTGTCTGAGGCGGCGCTGTACCGTCATTTTCCGAGCAAGACCCGGATGTTCGACAGCCTGATCGAATTTATTGAAGATAGCCTGATCACGCGCATCAACCTGATTTTGAAAGACGAAAAAGACACGACCGCGCGTCTGCGTCTGATTGTGCTGTTAATCCTGGGCTTTGGTGAACGCAATCCGGGTTTAACCCGTATCCTGACCGGTCACGCGCTGATGTTCGAGCAGGACAGACTGCAGGGCCGCATTAACCAGCTTTTCGAACGTATTGAAGCCCAGCTGCGTCAGGTACTGCGCGAGAAGAAAATGCGTGAAGGCGAAGGTTACAGCATTGATGAAACGCTGCTGGCGAGCCAGATACTGGCGTTTTGCGAAGGCATGCTCTCACGTTTTGTGCGCAGCGAATTCAAATACCGTCCAACGGACGATTTTGACGCCCGCTGGCCGTTAGTGGCTGCGCAGTTGCAGTAACAGCGTTGCCGGATGGCGGCTTCGCCTTATCCGGCCTACGGATTGTATTGCCCGGTAAACCTGACGCCACCGGGCAATGCAATTAAACCCCGAACTCTTCCCGGTATGCCCGCACCGCGGCCAGATGGTCCGCCATCTCCGGCTTCTCTTCCAGATACGCAATCAGGTCTTTCAGGGTGATAATCGACGTCACTTTGCAGCTGTAATCGCGCTCCACTTCCTGAATGGCGGAAATCTCACCGCGACCGCGTTCCTGACGATCCAGAGAAATCAGCACGCCAGCCAGCGTCGCGCCGTTGGCCTGGATAATCTCCATTGATTCACGGATCGCCGTGCCCGCGGTGATCACATCGTCGACCAGCATGACGCGGCCCTGCAGCGCGCTGCCGACCAGGTTCCCGCCTTCACCGTGGGTTTTGGCCTCTTTGCGGTTAAAGCAGTACGGCACGTCGCGGTCATGGTGTTCCGCCAGCGCAACCGCGGTGGTGGTCGCAATCGGAATGCCTTTGTAGGCCGGGCCAAACAGCAGGTCAAAATCAATCCCGGAATCCACCAGCGCTTCGGCATAGAAACGGCCTAACAGTGCCAGATCGCGCCCGGTATTAAACAGCCCGGCGTTGAAGAAATAGGGACTCTTACGCCCGGATTTCAGCGTAAACTCGCCAAACTTAAGTACCTGCTTGTTAAGCGCAAACTCAATAAACTGGCGCTGATACGATTTCATGGATTTGCTCCTTTGGTTTTTCTGTCTTACAGGCAAAAAAAAGGCGACTCATTGGTCGCCTTTAAAATCAATTTTCTAACGCCGCTTTCTGCGTCGTTACGATAGATTCGATTCCCCCTCGGGCCAGAGCCAGCAGGGCAAGAAGTTCTTCATGGGTGAACGGCTCGCCTTCCGCCGTACCCTGCACTTCAATGATGCGACCATCTTCGGTCATCACCACGTTCATGTCCGTCTCGGCAGCGGAATCTTCAATATATTCCAGATCGCAAAGCGCTTCGCCGTTAACGATGCCCACAGAGACCGCCGCAACCATGCCCTTCATTGGGTTGGTTTTCAACTTACCGGCCGCAACCAGTTTATTCAGGGCATCCGCCAGCGCCACGCATGCGCCGGTAATGGAGGCGGTACGCGTGCCGCCGTCTGCCTGAATCACGTCGCAATCCAGCGTGATGGTAAATTCGCCGAGGATTTTCAGGTCAACGGCGGCGCGCAGCGCACGCGCGATCAGACGCTGAATTTCCATGGTACGGCCGCCCTGCTTGCCTTTTGCCGCTTCGCGGGCATTACGGGTATGGGTCGCACGCGGCAGCATGCCGTACTCTGCGGTGATCCAGCCCTGGCCCTGACCTTTCAGGAAGCGCGGAACGCCTTCTTCGATGGACGCGGTGCACAGAACCTTCGTGTCACCAAACTCAACCAGCACGGAGCCTTCAGCGTGTTTTGTATAGTTACGGGTCAGGGTG
This sequence comes from Enterobacter genomosp. O, assembly GCF_001022965.1. Taxonomy (GTDB): domain Bacteria; phylum Pseudomonadota; class Gammaproteobacteria; order Enterobacterales; family Enterobacteriaceae; genus Enterobacter; species Enterobacter cloacae_L. Next base: position 217,049 of record NZ_LECZ01000026.1, on the reverse strand, counting down.
ACGGGACGCACCTGATTGGCGCTACGGCCTGATGGACGCATGATGGATTCTCCGGCTTGAAACGAATGTGGCTGCGCATTATACGGATAAAGGACGCTTATTCCTATCCTGAGAAGCCCTCGAAAGCTATAATCCCCCCATCTCTCCTTTAAAAACGGGAATGTCTATGATCCGCAGTATGACCGCCTACGCCCGGCGTGAAATCAAGGGTAGCTGGGGTAGCGCCACATGGGAAATGCGCTCGGTAAACCAGCGTTACCTGGAAACGTATTTCCGTATGCCGGAGCAGTTCCGCAGCCTTGAGCCTGTTGTACGCGAGCGTATCCGTACGCGTCTGACGCGCGGTAAAGTGGAATGTAACCTGCGTTTCGAGCCAGATGCCAGCGCGCAGGGCGAACTGATCCTCAACGAAAAGCTGGCGAAACAGCTCGTCAATGCGGCGAACTGGGTCAAAATGCAGAGCGATGAAGGCGAAATCAACCCGGTTGATATTCTGCGCTGGCCTGGCGTCATGGCCGCCGGTGAGCAAGATCTGGATGCCATTGCCGCCGAAATCCTTGCAGCTCTCGACGGTACCCTGGACGACTTTATCGTTGCCCGCGAAACCGAAGGCCAGGCACTGAAAGGGATGATTGAGCAGCGTCTTGAAGGCGTAAGCGCCGAAGTCGCTAAAGTACGCACCCATATGCCAGAAGTGCTGCAGTGGCAGCGCGAGCGCCTGGTCGCCAAACTGGAAGAAGCGGAAGTTCAGCTGGAAAACACCCGTCTGGAACAAGAGCTGGTGCTGATGGCGCAGCGCGTTGACGTCGCTGAAGAGCTGGATCGTCTGGAAGCGCACGTTAAAGAGACCTACAACATTCTGAAGAAGAAAGAAGCCGTGGGCCGCCGCCTCGACTTTATGATGCAGGAGTTCAACCGCGAGTCGAACACTCTGGCGTCTAAGTCGATCAACGCAGAAGTCACCAACTCAGCGATTGAGCTGAAAGTGCTGATTGAGCAGATGCGCGAGCAGATCCAGAATATCGAGTAACGTTTCACGCGTGACTTATCAGAATAAAAGACCATTGAAATGATGGTCTTTTTTTTGCGCTTCGTCAGCCACGCCCCGTTCTAAAAAATCCCCTTCTTGCGAATTTCCTTCATTTTCTCCGTTGGCGCATTAAGCGCGCTCACGTCCAGCGCTTCCGCCTGCCCTTTTTTGGTACTTTCGGGCTCGACGGCGCGGCCAGACGTGCGCAGCTGCTGCAGCAGCAGGTTTTGCCGATCAAGCAGGACCTTAAGCTGCGCTACCTCGCTTTGCAGCTCATTCAGCGCCTGGCGGGAGGCATCATCCGGCGTGGCCTGTCGCTGTAGCGCGTCCGACATCAGCGCGCGCATCTGCCTTAACTGCTGCTTGCTAAAATCCCCGCCCGTCGCGGACTGTTCAGGCACAGGCGGCGTTGACGGGGTCGTGGCTACCGGCAGGAGCCCGGCGCTCGCCAGCTCGCCGCACAGCTCATCAAGGGTTAATGCGTCACGCCCCAGCGACTCGGCAATATGGCTGCACAGCGGCGGGCTCATCAGCTGGAGCTGTAATCCGGCAAGGTAAACGTTGCGATGGAAGCGACGCATTTCCATGCTGACATCACCCGGATTGCTGCCCGCCTGGCTCAGCGCCTGATGCCACTTTTTAAGCTCCAGCATCGCGCGCAGATCCGCGCGCGTTTGCTCCGGCGACAAATGCAGCGATAGATCAACGCGGCGAATGCGCCTGTTACTCATCGTCACCCACCTCGGCCATGCGCGGCGCGGCTATCGTCTCCACCCCGGCGTCGGCATGATAGAGGCAAATTTCGCGGGACAGCGCGCTCTGCGGGTTATCAATCGCAATCACCCGGTCGCCAAGCGTGGCGTAGGCCTCGCGGACGGCGGATTCAACCAGGTGCGCGCCGCCGCCTACCAGATAGACGCGGTTAGGGTTCTTGGCGAACTTCTTCGCTTCGTAAGCCACCTGGTCGCCCAGCTCCTGAATCTTAATCTCCACCCGCTCGAGGATCTCTTCGATACGCGATTCATCGTTAATGACGCTTCTGACAAAATCCCTGTCGTGGCGGCGTTTAATCAGCTCGTTCGCCACCAGATAGCTGGAGTCGCTGTCAGCGGCAGCCAGCAGCTTGCGGGTTGCATCCGTGACCATTGCGACGCCGATTTCGTTGTTACCGTAAATCGCGGAGACATCGTCAAATTCGCCGACAATCACTCCCATATCGAGCGTGGTCCCGCCGCAGTCGATGACCAACGATCGGGTGAATTCGGTGACGCTGGAGTTCAGCAGATGGGAAAGCGCGGCAGGCAGGCTTTCCGGCATAACCTGCACATCCACAATGCGGAACAGCTCGCCCTTATTCAGGGTGATGTCGCGCATCAGGTTACGACGCTTGGCCTCAATGCGGCTCTCGTTGCGCTGACAGTCGTCCGGGTTGTAGAACTGGGTGATCGGCAGCGTGACAATCACCTCTACGTCGCACGGCGCGATGCCGGTGAGCAGCAGGGCGTGGTGAACAGCCAGCAGGTTGAGATCGTCATACTGATAGTCAATGTGGGTCGTGGATAGCGCCTTATCGGACGTCGCATCATAGGTATATTTGGTCGTGCCGATGGTGTAGTTGTACACCGACTGCCCGCGCAGCAGCGCCGCGCTTTTCCAGTCTTTGCGGAAGGAGTTCGGCGATACCACCGTCTTCAACGTGCCGTTCTCAATCCAGCTAATTTTTACGTTAGTTGAGCCATCATCAATGGCGAATTTCATTCGGGTTGCGGTCATGATTTTTTCAGTCCAAAAGGGGGTTAACGGGCGTTACGCGGGCCTAAAGCACGCGCCGGGCACCCAGATAATGTGATTGCCAGAAATTGTCAGAAAGTTGGCTGATACGGATCGTCAGTCCGGTACGCGGTGCTTCAATAAAGCGTCCATCGCCGAGATAAACACCCACGTGGTCCGCCCCAGGGCGCTGGTTGATATTGAAAAAGACCAGATCGCCCCGCCGCAGTTTTTCCTGGTGAACGGGCTTCAGGGCGTTGTCCTGAAACATTCCGTTGGCCGTGCGCGGCAGCTTGCGGTCCAGCACATCATTAAAGGCGTAGAACACCAGCCCGCTACAGTCGAAACCGTCGCTGGGGCTGTTTCCTCCCCACAGATAGGGCTTGCCGAGCTGGCTCTCCAGGCGATGGATCACGGTTCGGAGCTTGCTGACGGACTTTTGTGTACGGCGCGTCGCGATAGCGGCGTCATCCTGCACGTCGCGCCACAATGCTTCAGAGCGGCCCAGGCTACCGGGTGACCAGCGGGAATGCATCGCCAGCCTTTCCCGGTTTCTGGCGCGTTCGGCCAGCTGCTGCGCCATTACCTGGCGCTTCTGCTCCGGCGCTGGTGGCGCCGCGGCAACCCGCTTTTTTGCCTTCGCCAGCAGACGCTGGCGGTTCTGTTCGCGCTTTTTCGCATCGCTGACGGTTTTAGCCTCCGGTGTTTTTACCGGTACTGGCGCTGCGCTGGCGTAGCCTGTCGTTACCATCAGCATCAGGAAGAAGAAAAAAAAGCGTACCTGCCGGGTGACAGTCCGGACAGGTACAAAGGTGATGATGAGGAACAGGTTCACAGCGCGACGGTCGAATTAAGGGTTTTGAGCGAGTTTTTCGGTCAGCGGCTTTATCACCTTCTCACCGTGCTGGCCAAAAAACTGATACAGCGAATCGCTGGCTGAATGCGTCAGCACCATGATTTCAATCCGGCGGTTAGCCGAACTGAGCGGGTGATCCGGGTCAAGCAGCATCTGATCGGCCATACCGCTAACCTGCAGCACTTTGTTGGGATCCAGGCCGCTGCGGGTCAGCACCGAACGCGCCTGCATTGCGCGCTCGCCGGAGAGGTTCCAGTTGTTGTAAAGCTCCTGATCGCGAAAGCGGGTGGCATCGGTATGGCCCGTAATGATGATTTTGTTATTGATTTTGTTCAGCTCGGGGGCAAACTCGGTGAGCAAGCGCTTGAAGAACGGCGTCAGGATCGCGCTGCTGCGCTGGAACATCTCCCGTTTCCGATCGTCGGTGATCAGAATGCGCAGCCCCTGCGGCACGATTTCCATCTTCAGGTTGGCCTGCGCGTCGTAGGCTGACGTGATTTTCATGATGATGCGCGCCAGGTCCTCAATCTCGTTTTGAGAACGCGCGCTGACCTCTTCCAGGCTCTCCGTCTTTTTATTCTGGCCGGCAAGCGCGGCATCTTTCTTCGCCTGCTCTTTAAGGGGGTCTTTTTTCCTGGCGTGACGCGTATCAAGCAGCGCGATCTTGCCGCCGTTCCCCTCTTTGTGGGTAACAGGCGTCATCGAATTGCCTTCAAAAATAGACTCGCCGTTCAGCAGCGAGACAATCTCTTTACGTTCCTCTTCCGTTACCGCGCCCATAATCCACAGCACCATAAACAGCGCCATCATCGCCAGCGTAAAATCGGCGAAGGCGACTTTCCACGCGCCGCCATGAAAGGTGTCATGGCTTTTGCGCGAGGAGCGTTTGATGATGGTGGTATGTTCTTTGTTGCGGCTGCGCATCAGGCTTCACCCGTCATCTGTTCCACCCAGCCGTCCAGCGTCGCGAAGGTCGGTTTGGAATCCATCGGCAGCATTTTGCGACCCGCATCCACCGCCAGCAGCGTCGGCTTACCGGCTACGTGGTTAACCAGCACCGTGCGCACACACTCCAGCACGGCCAGCTGTTTTTTGGTGCGTTGCTCCATGGCGTTCGCCACCGGATCCATTAAGCAGTAGCAGAAGAAGACCCCGAGGAAGGTTCCCACCAGCGCGGCGGCCACTTTCACTCCAATCACCGCAATGGAACCGTCGATGGACTGCATGGTGATGATGATCCCAAGCACCGCGGCACAGATCCCGAAGCCCGGCATCGCCTCCGCCGTACGCTGCAGGGAGCGGGACGGTTGCAGCAGGTTTTCCTCCATCGCCACCAGCTCCTGCTCGAGGATCCCCTCCAGCTCGTGCTCGTTAATCTTGCCCATTGCCATCAGGCGGAAGTTATCGGAGATAAAGGTTACCAGCGCCTTATCGTGCAGCATCAGTGGATACCGCTGGAACAGCGGGCTGTTTTCCGGCGCTTCGATGTGCTCGTCCAGCACCTTCAGGCCGCCGTCCTGCACCAGCTCCAGCAGTTCATATAACAGCATCAGAAGCTGGCGCTGGTACTCACTGGTGTATTCGTTTTTGCGCATGATGCCGCGAAACTGGCGGTACATTTCCGCCAGTACGGCGCGAGGGTTAGCCAGCACCATGGCGCCTAAACCCGCGCCAAGGATGATGATAATTTCACCGGGCTGCCAGAATGAGGCGAGATGGCCGCCTGACATGAGAAAGCCGCCAACCACGCAGCCCATGATGATTACGATACCGAAGAATTTCTGCATAAACCTTTCACTTCTGGAAAAAAGACTGAATTTTTTGGGCGATTTTTTTATTGAGCTGACACACCCTGGCTTCCGTTAAATCAAGCACCAGAGCGATCTCTTTCAGGCTCATCTCATGCTGGTAATAGAGCGTCACGATCAGTTGTTCACGCTCGTCCAGCGAGGCCAGCGCGCTGCGCAGCGTCCGGCTGGTGACGACTTCGTCTTCCAGCTGTCGGCTATTCAGCGCCCCGGTGTGGGCGTCATTGCCCAGTAGTTCATCCAGGCTCTCTATCGTTTTGGCGCAGTCCAGCAATAAATATTCCTGATACTCCTCCGCCGAGATGGACAGATGGCGGTTAAGATCCTCAAACGTGGGTGTCCGCCCGAGCTGGCGCGCCATCTCGCGGATACTGTCGTTCAGCTTGTGGGTCTTTTGCCGCAAGCGGCGAGGGCGCCAGTCCAGCAGACGCAGTTCATCCAGCACCGCCCCGCGGATACGCTGCACGGCGTAGGCGGCAAACTGCGCGTCCGGGTGCCCATAGCGGCGCAAAGAGGTCAGTAACCCCATCAGGGCGATCTGCTCCATATCTTCGCGATCGATCACGCTGCTGGTCTGATAGGCGAGCTGCTTAACCACCTTGTTCACCAGCGGCAAATAGGCGCTGACGTAGCGCGCTTCGTCTGCGGCCGTCAGGGTGTCGCTCGCAATAAAATCCATCATGTCCATTACGGCTTAACCGTCACTGGAAGACCATTTTGCTGATGATGACGTCGTTAAAAGGGACGTCCATCTTCAGGCTCTTGAACCGCTCGCGGTAGGCGGCCTGCAGCTTATCGTGCAGCTGGTTAACGCTCATGGCGCGCACTTCGTCGTAGTCGAGATCGGAGAGCAGGCTAACCGTTGCGCCACGCACCGCCGGGATCATATCCTTCGCTTTCGTTGCCTCTTCCGGGCCACTGGTCGCCAGGTTCAGCTCCAGCAGCAGGTAGCGTTCCGTCTCCCCGTTCCCCTTCAGGGTTATCACGACGTTTTTAATCTCTACAAACTCCACGACTCCCTTGTCAGAGCTGCTGAATATCCCGGATAAGAAACTGCTGCCTGTCGCTTCATCCATACGTAGCAAATGCGTACCCACTACCGTCATCCCCGCCGCCAGCATGGCGGTGAAGAGGGCGATAACGAGGCCGAAAGAGAGTGTTTTTACGTTCATATCGTCTTTGTTTAAACCGTAAGTAGTACCGAGTCATCGCGTCGGAGGTCCGGCGAATCCGCTGTATTGGCCGCGATTTCCGCTCCCGCCAGGATGGCGTTGTGCTCCCCGGTGAATGATTGTCCTCGGCCCTGCTGTTGCCCCCCGGACTGGGATGACACCTGCACGTTAACCTGGACAAAATGCTGCTCCGTCAGGCTCTGACGAAGGTCGTTGCTCGTCTGCTGCAGAGCGCGATACACCTCGGCGTGGCTGGCGTTGATCTGCACCTGCACGCGCCCGTTATCGACCTGCATAGAAATATCGATTTTCCCCATATCCGGCGGGTCCAGGCGGATAGTGGCATGCTGAATTTGCTGCTTCACCTGCACCTGCAAACGCTCGCCCAGCGCGCGCTGCAGCTGTTCCCCCCAGCGCCCGGGCTCGGGATCCATTTTCAATGTTGTGGTCGGTACCGGCGACGGTGAGGATGTCGGAGCGGCGGCAATGTCGCTTCCCGGCTGCGGGGTAATGAGGGTCGTCTGGGCCACCGGTGCCATAGCCGCCATCAGCGTCGGGGCGATGGACTGCACGGCAGGCAGCGGGCTCGCCGCGGGGTCGACAGGGCTCACCGGTGTCGCCTGTTGTGGATGAGAAAGCGAAGGAGAAATGCCCATCGGCAGTGCCTGCACCGCCAGCTGCGGCTGCAGGTTTGGCATCACGGTGTCAACGGCGGGCTGCGCCTTCGCAAGGTAGCCGGAAGGCGGCTGCACCGGCATCTGGCTGGTCATCAGCAGCGCCTCCAGCAGCTGCTGCGGTGCATCGGCTTTCAGCAGGGAATCGCCCGGCGTCGGCGCGTCGACGGTCTCATCGTCATCATCGTCGCGGCTTTGTGGAAGCGGCACCGCACTCACGGTGCTGTCGCGCGTCGTTTTGGTCTGCCCGATCATGAGAGAATTAATCACGTTCAGCAGCGCGTCGTTAAACGCCGCCGGCGTCTGCACGGCAGTTTCCACCGCTTTCGGGCCAGCAATCGGTTCGGCCTGCATGGGCAGGCCGGAGCCGTTGAGCATCCCCTGTGCCAGGTTGAGGATATCCATCAGCGCACGCCTCCATCGTCAGCAAACAGAGCGTAGGCCGCCGCCCCTTCGCGATTGCGCATCGCGAGGTTAAGTTTGGCCTCAACCTTATCGCTCTCGCCCTGGCAATACTCGCGCGCCTGCCGGTGAACCTTTTGCAGCTCGTCCAGCGCCTGCCGCTCGTCCGCCGCCAGCGTTTTCCCCTTGATGGCGGTCAGCAGCTCGGCGATTTTGGTATCCACGTTCATCACGGCGGACCAGTTGTGATCTTCCGTCGCCTGGCGTAATCCCCGCGTTAAGACCTGAATGACGCGTAGCATGCTCATGCCGTCTGGCCCATGCGCTGCCAGCCATCCTGGATATTGCCGAGGATCACTTCCACCTCATCAATAATTTCGACCGAGAGCTTATGGCTGGCGTCATACAGACGATAAACACAGTAGTCGTACAGGTTCGCCAGGCTCAGCGCCAGCTCGCCGCCCTTTTCGAAATCCAGCGAGCTGGTCAGCGCATTGAGAATGTCGATGCACTTATTGATGCTCTGCGCCTTGCGCTCGTAGCGACGAGCAACAATATGGCTTTTGGCGCGGACGAGCTCATCCATCAGCCCGTTGAACAGCATCAGCACCAGCTGGTGCGGGTTCGCTGCCGAGGCCTGAATAGCCAGATCGGATTGTTGATACAGGCCGTAGCCTTCCTGATCATTTCCGTACATTGAAAGTCGGTTCCCTTAGAGTTAAACAAACATGCTCATGGTGTTGTTCATCTGCGTCATGATTTTCTGCAGCTGCGTAAACTGCTTGAGGTAGCGGTCGTAGGACGATTGCCAACGCGTGTTCATTTTTTCGGTTTTGGTGTCGATTTCCGTCTTCTGACGATCCAGTGAGTCCTGACGAGTTTTCAGCAGGCCGCTGCTGGTGCTGAGGTATTTATCCAGCGACTTGTCCATCGCCTTAATCAGGCCGTCGTTGCCGTTGAAGAACTGCGCGACCGTCTGCGGGTCATTTTTGAGCTGCTTTTCCAGCACGTCTGAATCGAGGGTGAGCTTGCCGTCCTTATCCGCGGCAATGCCGAACTTACTCATGTTCTGGTCGCCAAAGGTCCCGCGCAGGAGATTGCCAAGGCTGCTGCTGAGCGAGGACATGCTGGCATCGCCCGCGAAAGCGCCGCGCGTATCCGCGCTGGTGCCGCTTTTCGTCATGTCCGTGAGGGTATCGCGCAGGGTGTTGTAGGCATCAAGGAACGCCTGGATCTGGTTCTTTGTTTCGGTGGTATCGGTATCGATAGAGATAACCAGCGGCTTGTTCGCCTCCGTGGTGCTGGTCAGCTTAATGGAGACGCCGTCAACCAGATCGTCCAGGGTGTTGGAACTGCTGGAATACTCTTTCGCCGAGTCACCAAGCGTGAATTTCGCATCTTTCCCGTTGGTGATCGTCTCGGGGTTATCGAAAATGTTCTGCCCGGCCGTCATCCCGCTGGTGTCCAGCTGGATATCGTACTTCTCGCCGCTCTGGTCGCTGCTCAGCATCAGCGAAACGTTGCCATCAATGCGCATCAGCGATGCGGTCACGCCGTTCTGCGCGGTGGTCGCCGTGGTGGAAGAATTATCCGCCGCGCTCGGGAAGTCGGTTTTATTAATGGCATCAGCAAAATCAGAGAGGCTGTTCAGCCCGTCCATCTCAATCTCAATGCTTTCGCCATTGAGGTTGATCTTCAGCGTACCGCTCGCGTTTTTGATGGCGTCATCATCCAGCCCTGAGAAACTTTTCTGCTGGGCGGTCGCGAGCTGAGTGACGTTCAGGCTGTAAGTCCCTTTACGCGCGCTGGCGCTGGCGTTGATCGTCGCAATGCCTTCCTGGTTCATGGTGGCGATGTTTTTCAACACGCTGGCGCTGCTGGAGTTCAGCGCGGTGATTGAACTGCGGAAGGTTGTTAGTGCAGTACGCAGCGACGCGAGCGCTTTCGACTGGGCGTCATAGGTACTTTTCTGTGTTGTTATTGCGTTTTGCATGGCAAGGATGTCGTAGCCTGCTAGCGTTGACGCCATCTGTGAGGGTTCGATATCAGACATAGTCGGTTCTCCTGTCACGCACGTTATGATCGGTATGCTTCATACCTAGCAATCATCGTGCCAATTATTTTGTAGTTTATTTTCAAAGAGTTATATATGAGAAGGAATGCGCACTTCCGCTTTTTCCGCGTGGCGGAAAAAGCGGAGCGGATACAAAAACACCGCCTTACAGCGGTGTTATTTTTTGATGTTGTTCCGGATCAGATTAGCCCAGCAGAGACATAACCATGCCGGACATGCTGTTGGACTGCTTCAGCATGGACATACCGGTTTGTGCCAGCATCTGGTTACGGGTCATGCTTGACGCTTCGGTCGCGTAGTCCGCATCCTGGATGTTGCTCAGCGCCAGATCGGTGTTGTCTTTCATGTTTGCCAGGTTCGCCGCGGTGTGGCTCAGGCGGTTAATGCTCGCACCCATTTTGGAACGTACAGAACCCACGTCATCCAGAGAACCTTCCAGCGCGGTCATCAATGCTTTTGCATCGCTGGCGGAAGTCAGGTTCAGCTTGCCGCCGCTACCGGTAGCCAGCGCCTGAATTTTGCTGAACTGGCCGCTGGCGTTAGTCAGCGCGTTTGCACCGCTAGCACCGAGTTCTGCAGACAGGTTAACCTTCATGGTTTCATCAGTAGAAGAACCGATCTGGAAGTTCAGCTCTTTGCCGAATTTGCCTGACGCGCCGAACAGTTTGTCACCCGCATAAGAGGTGTTGTTCATGATGTTGCCCAGCTCGGAGTTCAGGTCATTCAGCTCAGAGTTGATAGCATCACGGTCTTTCTGGGTGTTGGTGTCGTTCGCTGCCTGCGTAGCAAGGTCTTTCATGCGGTACATGATGTTGCTCACTTCATCGAACGCGCCTTCAGAGGTTTGCAGCAGCGCGGTCGCATCAGCGATGTTACGTTTTGCGACGTTCATACCGTTGCTCTGGCCCTGCAGGCGGGTTGCGATCTGCAGACCTGCCGCATCGTCGGCAGCGGAGTTAATGCGTTTGCCGGTACCCAGACGTTCCATCGCGGTGGACAGCATGTTGTTGGATTTGTTCATCGCATTAATGGATGACATGGAGGAAGCGCTGGTAAAGATAGAGAATGACATAATGATTCCTTTTTTCGTCCTGGTAATTCAGATGTTGTACTGAGTAAAGACGACACGGCACTCCCGAAGATTAAATCGAAAATATCCAAATGTTCATTATTTGAACAGAAAGTGAATTATCAGTTTGATTTAAAAGCGTTTAAAATTCTTATGCCGTGTTTTAACAGCCGACAGAGGTCATTCCATATTTTATTAATAATACTTAATATAAAAAGTACCGTTCTCATTTACCTTATGCGAGACGATAAAATATAAAACCATTAACAGAGCGACCAAAAAACAAATAAATTAAACGCGGTTTATTATTTTTTTAAGCGCCTTACTGAAACCATGATCGTTATCAAACAGATCACGCCATCAACACAACATATTCACTTTATGATCATCGAAATAACATAAGTTTTATTTAATTATTATTATTAACGTTCAGGCAATAGCGTTCATTTACTCCCTCTCATATTGTTAAAAATGGTGTTGCGCATCACATTTTTATCGCGTAAAAAGAGGGCAGGAAAAGATTATTCCTTCCCTTAGGGGCGTAAAGCAGGTGAAACCCTTTCCGGTGCCGCATAAAATTGAACGACAACGGAAAACCTCAGCGCCCACGTATACTCTCCCGCAGGCAGGCGGCATTCATTAAGAATTCTAAATGGAGTTAACAACTCAATCGGATAATCTCTGATACCTTCAGGTGCCCAACAGATTATCGCCATACTGCTGAGGTGGAAGAATCCATACTATATAAATGAATAAACGTTATTGCTCCGTAAACAACTGGCTGGTTGACGTCACCTCAGGATCGATTCTCCATTTAACCACCGGGGAACGTAAACGCCTGGGAGAATATCAGCTCAAGCTGCTGGATATTTTGGTTCAGGATGCCGGTAAAATATTTACCCGCGAAGAGTTAACTACTCTGGTCTGGGAACGCCGGGTCATCGGCAATAATAGTTTGCCAAATGCCATTCACGCATTGCGCACCGCATTAGAAGATGATGGCAAAAACCAGCGCATCATCAAAACGATCCCGCGCAAGGGCTATCTGATCGAAGCCGAGTATTGCTGCTTTGTCGAAAAAGACGATGACACCGTTAAGGAAGACGAGACGGAGGCTGAAACAGCGCCTGCCGATGCGCCGCTCAATGCCGCTCCTCTGATTGAACCGGAGCAGCCTGACGCAGGCGATGACCTCGCACCTGCGGTTATCGCCGCGCCGGTGGCGGAACCAGAAAAGCGCCGTCACAGCATTTTCAGCTTTCTGCTGGTCATGATCGTCACCGCCATCGTCACGGCAAGTGCCTGCTGGCATCTGCTTGGCGGATACAGCGAGCATCTGGTTTCCCGGGAGATCCAGGCTGGCGTTTACAGCAACATTCATATTTACGCCGTCGAAACGGCAGGCGATCCGCCCTATATTTCCGTGAACCTGTACGGCAAGTTGAAAGACTCGCTGTATGCCATCAACCAGCAGATCCAGATGCAGTCCGCCACGATGCAGATCTTCTTTCATAGCACCAATGCGACGCTGAACTACAGCTTCACGCTGGCCAATAAATGCGACAGCAAGCAGCTGGCGATGGCCATTTATCACTGGCGTACCGATACGGTCCAGCTGAATAACCTAATCCTGCGAGAAACCCGAAGGAAGCTTCATGAACTGGCTACATGCAAAACGCCGTAAACTGGCGATCGTCATCGCCGTTCTGGCGGCACTCGTCGCTTTGGCGTTTAACTATTTCACCACCACCTCAACGCTGCAGTACGGCAACGTGAAGGACGACTTCCAGATGGGGTTCTACGATCTGATGTCGCAGCAAAAAGAGATCTACGACGTGAGCCTGAAAACTACGCGCGGCGTGCTGATGACCAACATCACCAGCCCGGATGATAATCGCTTTGTGCTCAAAGGGAAGTTTACGCCAACGCAGAAAAAAAACGGCCGGATCTACTTTACCCTCACACCCATTTATTACAGTACCGAGAAGAAAGGGCTGATGATAGACGGCCTTGTGGACCAGCTGATGTACTCCAACTACTGGATGGAGCCCATCTCTTTTAATCACCAGTCGCTGGTTGTCGGGCAAAACGGCGCGATCTTCCTCTATCCGGTATCCCGATAAACCCACTAACCCAGCAGGTTTTTCACTGTCGCCAGACGGACGTTGGCCTGGGCACCCAGCGCCTGAGACATCTGGCTAAAACTGTTTGTGCTGCGTGCCAGCCCCTCTCCCAGATTACGCGACGTTTCCAGCGCCTGCTGCGCACTGAATACCGTCGCCATATCGTTGATGCGGGCGCTGACGCGATCCTGCTGCTGGCGCAATTTTCCGCGCTGGCCGGTGATGTGGTTGAGGGTCTCCTGCAGCTTCATTTGCCCCTCACGCTCCCGGCGCGTGGACAGCGCCATCACCTCGTCGCCGCTGGCGTTTTCCGCCTGAGGCGCCAGCAGGGTAAAGGCATCCGCCGGGTAATGTCGGCCTTCTCCGCGCACCGTAAAGTGCTGTTTCACCCGCTCCCACTGGCTTTCATCAACGCTGAAAAGCAGCTGTCCGCTGCCCGTCTGTCGGGCATGGATCCCCAAGCGCCCCAGCCCGACGTTCAGCTTTGTTAACGTCTGCCGTGGCGTCGCCTCTTCCGGCAGCGCAACGGCCGCCATCTCCCGCCGGGCTCCCCCCAGAGAGAAGAGCAGCGTTTCCCCGTCAGGGGCGTGCAGCAGTTTTTCGCTGCCCGGCAGGGTGAAATTCACCGTGTTTTTCTGCTCCAGCGACACGTTAAGGTGGCGATCCACCGTACCGCCAGACAGCTGCGCGCGGCGCGAAAGGTGTTTTTGCAGCGCCGCTGCCTGCGCGCTGGCGTCACCGCTGCGTCCGGACACGTGGCGCAACTGCAGCAGCTGCGTCTCGGTTTTTGCCAGATAGCTGTCGGCCTGCTGTACCGCGGTAAGCTGCTGGTTAAGCTGTACGTTATAGCGCATCGGACGGCGCGACAGCAGCGCGGACTCCGGGAACGAATGACGGGTAAACCCGGCGTCGGGCGCAGTGACCCGCCCGACGGTCTGCGGAGCATCAATACTCCCGCGCCCGGTGGTGGCCGTGGCGGTCGCGATCGAGGTGGATGTTTTTAAACCGACTTGCATATCAACTTACAACATACTGAAAAGATTAAGGTTGCTGACCATACTGTAGGCCTTATAGGAGATCTGAACCGACGTTTTAAACATATCCAGTTTTGTCGCGGACAATGCCGCAGGAACCTCATTAAGGTCGGACACTAACTGATCGTTCGACAGGCTGACGTCGCTATGCGCATCATTAATCAGCGTCAGGCGGTTCTGACGCCCACCGAGATCGGTAAGCGCTGCACCCAGGTTATCGCTGGTCGTCTGGGTCATGTCGATCATCGCCGTCAGGTCATCCTGGTAATCCGACAGACTGGCGTTCGGATCCTGCATCTTCTCGCTCAACGCTTTGAGCTTGTTCAGCATATCCAGATCGTTGCCCGAGCTGGAAAACGCCTGTGAGACATTCGTGTTTTCGGTAATACTCACGCCATTGGCTACCGTGGTTTCACGGGTCTTTTCATTGCCGCCAAACACGTACTGGCCGTTGCTGTCCAGGGTCACGGTTTTGCTGTCGGTCATGGTGCCGGAGAACAGGTAGCTGCCGTTCTCATTTTTACTGTTCATCGTCGCCACCAGCGAGTCCAGCATGGAGCCCAGCTCCGCGCCGTAGCCCGCCAGATCTTTCTGACTCAGGGAACTGTTATTCGCCAGCTTAAGCTTGTCGCTGACGGACAGTACCTGGTTGCTGAGAGCGGTAATATGGGATTCCTGCACGGACAGCGCACCGCTCAGGCGGGTGATATTGCTTTGATACTGCTTAATCGCCGACTGCTCGCGGCTGAGCTGTACCAGACGGCTGGCGGTCACCGGGTCGTCCGACGGTACGTTAACGCGCTTTTGCGTCGCCAGCTGTTCATGCAGCTTGCTCATCTGGTCGCTATTGATGCTCATCTGCGACATCATGGTGTTATAGAGATAAAGACTGCTTACTCGCATAGTAGATCCTGTGGTTGCGCTTAAAACATACTTAGCAGATCGCTAAACACCTGGTTGCCGGTGGAGATCACCTTCATGCTGGCCTGATATGCCTGCACGTACGTTTGCAGATTCATCGCCTCCTGATCCTGATTCACGCCACTCAGGCTATCGCGCTGCGTTTGCGCATCGTCTCTTACCGCGACGGCCGCTTCCATTTCCGTTTTGCTCTGCTTGCTGGCAATACCGATGGTCGAAATGATGGCCGCCGCCCCTTCGCTCAGGCTCATGTTGCCCATCCCCGGGATATCGGTTTTCTGGTTTTTCAGCTCAAGCAGGGCGTTAAGGTTATCGCCATTACCTGGCTCTTTCGGATCGCCGGACAGCGCCAGCTCGTCGGGTGACAGGTCGTTCACCTGCAGGATGCCAGCCGGGTTCGACGCGTCGAACGTAAACAGCGGTTTCCCCTGATTGCCGTTCAGATCGTAGCCCTTCGTCAGCTGCGTATTGAACATGTCCGCCATCGCCTGCGCCATGCCCTGCACGGAATCGCTCATCTGCTTCAACGTGCCGGTTTCATAGTCGTAGAGCGCCCCCAGCTGGCCGCCGGCAGACGGGTCCAGTGAAAACTCGCTGGTCGAAAATTTCAGCGTCAGCGTGGTATTGCCGCTGCTGTCCTTGCCGGTGCTCAGCGTACCCGCCGTCTTGCCGCTCACCAGCGGCTGGCCGTTACTTAACGAGACGGTATAGCCGCTGCTGTCGTCGGTGACTTTGACGTCGGCCATCGTGCTCAGCGCCTTCACCAGCTCGTCGCGCTGATCGCGCAACACGCTGCTGTTACCGCCGGTGGAATCCATCTCAACAATCTTCTTGTTGTAGTCAGCAATGCCGCTGCTCAGGGTGTTGATCTGATCGACCATTGCCCCACGCTGCGTGTTGATGGACTCTTTCTGGCTGGAGATAAAATTATTCATGCTGTTGAAGCGGGTCGACAGCGTCTTCGCCTGGTTCAACAGCTGCTGGCGCAGCGCCGGAGATTCCGGCTCCTGCGTCAGGGCGCTCAGGGCGCTGACAAAATCATCCAGACCCGTTCCGAGGCTCGTGGAGTCGGTGCCGATCACCTTCTCCAGGGAGCTGATGTACTCATTGCCCATGCTGAAGTAGCTGGCTTTGGTGTTGGTTTGCCATACCTGGTTGACCAGGTACTGGCTGGCAATGCGGCGGATACTGTTAACCTGTACGCCGTTACCCGGCGTCAGCCCGGCTTCGCCCATCGGGCCGATGGCGCTCTGAACAATTCCCTGACGGGAATAGCCCGACGTATTAACATTGGTCGCGTTCATCGACGTGACGAGCATCCCCATGTTGGCCGCCTGCAGTCCGCTATAGGCGATATCAAACATACTCATGGCTTACTCCTGTCCTTCGGTTCTGTGGAACGACGGCTTGTGGCGTTCCTGCGGTTGTCCATGTAAAGCGGCCGCTTGCGCCTCGTTCTTAAGCGGCGTCGTCACCTGCGGGGAAAGCTGGTTAACGATCATCTGCGCAATGCCGGTACTGCGCTGGGACGCCAGCTCCGAGGCCATTTTGTCATCATAGAAATCGCGCATCATGTGCTGCTGCTTGCTGTTGAACGGGTTATCTTCCCCCAGCACGTCGGAGGCTTTACGCATCTGCGACAGCATGGCGCGCAGCATCAGCGCCTCGAACTGCTCCGCGGCCTGCTCAAGATTTTGCGGCTTCGCCTGGCCGGTGATATCACCCGGCAGAATGGCGGTTTGTCGGTTGATCGCATTCAGCATTACATCACCACCAGCTCAGCATCCAGGGCGCCCGCCTCGTGCAGCGCCTGCAGAATCGCCATCGTGTCATCTGGGGCGGCGCCCAGGCTGTTAAGGGTATTCACGATGCTGCGCAGGCTGGTGCCGGCGGAGATCGTCACCATCTGTCCACGACCGCGATTGACGCTAACGTCGCTCTGCGGCGTGACCACCGTCTGCCCCCGGCCCAACGCGTTTGGCTGGCTGACGTTAGCGGATTCACGAATAGTCACCGTCAGGTTGCCGTGTGATACCGCCGCCGCGCGGACGATCACGCCATCGCCGATCACCACCGTACCGGTACGGGCGTTAAACACCACCCGCGGCGGCTGTTTCCCGGCGTTAATCTGCACATCTTCCAGCGATGACATAAACGCCACCCGCTCGCCTGCGCCCATCGGCGCGCGCACGGAAACGTTGGTGGCGCTCTGGGCGGTTGCGGTTCCCGCGCCAAACGCGTTGTTCAGCGCCACCGCCACGGCGTTGGCGGTTTTAAAGCTCGGCCGCTTGAGGTTCAGCATCACCATCGGCTCCTGCTGAAAATCGCTCGGAATTTCACGTTCCACCGAGCCACCGTTCGGCACGAGACCCACCGTCGGCGTGTTGATGGTGACGCTGGAGCCGCTATTGCCCTGCGCCTTCACGCCGCCCACCACCACGTTACCCTGCGCCAGGGCGTAAACTTCGCCGTCGGCACCCCGCAGCTGGGTCATCAGCAACGTCCCGCCGCGCAGGCTTTTGGCATCGCCAATGGACGAGACGGTAACGTCAATACTTTGCCCGAGCGAGTAGCCCGGCGGCAGCGTCGCGCTAATGGCAACGGCCGCCACGTTCTTCACCTTCGGATCGATTTTGGTCGGCAGCTGGACCCCAAACTGGCGCAGCATATTGGTGACCGACTGGCTGGTGAACTTCACCTGGTTTTTGTCCCCGGTACCGTCCAGCCCCACCACCAGGCTGTAGCCGATCAGCTGGTTACCACGCACGCCCTGAATATCCACCAAATCGCGCAGCGGCTGCGCGGCGGCCCCAATGCTGTACAGGCTCAGGAGCAATAAAATTCGTTTAAACACGCGCAACTCCGTCAGATAGGGAACAGGGGATGGTTAAAGAAGCGCACCAGCCAGCCGGCCGCATTCGCATCGCTGAGCGCGCCGCGTCCGGCGTAGGAGATACGCGCGTTGGCGATACGCTGTGATGAGACGGAGTTATCGCGTTCAATATCGTCGGCCCGCACCAGCCCGGTCACCCGCATGTACTCGTCGCCCTGGTTGAGGGTGAGCCATTTTTCACCGCGAATGGCCAGCACGCCGTTAGGCAGCACTTTGTACACCGCCACCGTGATCGCCCCGCGCAGGCTGTTTTGCTGCTGCGACGTGGCGTTGCCGTTGAAGTTGCGGCTGCCGTCAACCGACCCTGACAGCTTATCGACCGAGTGGCCAAAGGCCTCCGGGATGCCGAGAGACACGTCGTTCTTCTTGCCGAAGTTGGTGCGCGCCTGCTTGCTCGCCTGGGTGGATTCGTCCAGCTTAACGGTCAGGATGTCGCCAACGCGATAGGCGCGGCGATCCTGAATAAGCGACCAGTTATAGCCGCTGTTATAGACGCCACCGCCGCGGACGTGCGTCTCCGGCATGGCGAAATCTTCCGGCGGCGCGTACGCCGCATCGTCTTTGTGCACCAGCAGTGCCGGGCTTTCGCAGCCCGACAGCACCAGCGCCAGTAAACCGATCGCTACCTGCTTTTTCATCTCTTTCACTTTACGGCTCTGCCGTTACATCGACTGCGTAACAAACTTCAGCATGTCGTCTGCGGCAGAAACCATCTTGGCGTTCATTTCATAGGCGCGCTGCACGGTGATCATGTCGACCATCTCCTCAACGACCTGTACGTTAGAGCCTTCCAGCGATCCCTGCTCCAGCTGACCAAAGGCCTCTTCACCGGGTACGCCTTCCACCGCCTGCCCGCTGGCGGCCGTTTCACGGTAGAGGTTGCCGCCGATAGCTTCGAGACCGGCCGGATTCACAAAATTCACCAGCGTCAGCTGGCCCAGCTCAACCGGATCGGTTTCCCCCGCCACCGTGGCGGTGATGGTGCCGTCTTTGCCTATCTGGAGATCCTTCACGTTATCCGGCAATTCGATTTGCGGAACCAGCGGCAGGCCCTGCGCGTTGGTCAGTACGCCGTCAGGCGATTTTTGCAGGTTACCGGCGCGGGTATAGGCGATATCGCCATTGGCCGTCTCCACCTGGAAAAAGCCCTGCCCGGTAATCGCCACATCCAGCGTCTGCCCGGTGTTCTGGATGTTGCCAACGGTGAACTCTTTCTGGGTTCCCACGATCTTGACGCCGGTCCCGAACTGAATGCCGGTCGGAGAGGTATTTTCCTGGTCAAGCTGGCCGCCCGGCGTGCGCTGATTCTGGTAAAACAGATCGGCGAACATGGCGCGATCGCGTTTAAAACCGGTGGTATTGACGTTCGCCAGGTTGTTGGAGATGGCGGTCATTTTGGCGTCCTGCGCCGCTAGCCCAGTTTTACTGATCCATAAAGCGGGATTCATCTGTATTCCTCAAAGTGTTGTCAGGTGCCGCGAATCAGGCGGTTACCGGCGTTCGCGAGATCTTCTGCCGCTTTCATCATCTTGATCTGCGCTTCAAACTGGCGGTTGAGCGCGATGCTGGAGACCATCTCGCTGATGGCCGACACGTTAGCGGATTCAAGATGCCCGGCGGCCACCGTCACCTCTTCATCGCGCGGGTTAAACGCCGCGTTGGTGACCAGAAAACCGGCCTCGTTTTTGCTCAGCTCGCTGGCCGGAATATTCACCAGCTTCACGCGGTCAATATCCATCGGCGCGGCGATATCCCCATCCTCCGGCATGATGGTGATCACCCCGTCCTCACCGATAGAAACGGAGGAGTAAGGTGGCAGCACGATCGGCCCGTTATCGCCTTCCAGCGGCAGGCCGTTCACCGACAGCTCGCCGTCGGCGTTGATGTCAATTTGCCCGTTGCGGGTATAGACCTCGCGGGTGCCGCTGCGCAGCGCGATGAGGCCGTCACCCTTCACGGCAATATCCAGATCGCGTCCGGTTTCACGCATCGCCCCCGGCGTCATATCGACGCCGCCCTGCGTGGGCTGCACCAGATAACGCGAGGCATATCCCTCGCCGTTAATCTGCTGCGTGAGCGCGTTGTCGAGATCGCTGCGAAACCCCTGGGTGTTCACGTTCGCCAGGTTATTCGCGTGGATTTCCTGCTGGGTCAGGCTGCGCGACGCGCCGCTGACGGCGGTGAAAAGTAGACGATCCATCGATTACACCGCCTGGAAGAGCGAATTCATCATGTTGTCGTTGGTGCTGATCACCTTGGTATTCGCCTGGTAGTTACGCTGCATGGTCATCAGCCCGACCAGTTCGGAGGTCAGATCCACGTTTGACGATTCCACCGCCCCGGAAACGACCGCTCCCAGCAGGCCTGCGCCCGGTGTACCGGTCAGCGGCGCGCCGGAGCTGGCGGTTTGTGCCCAGGTGGTGCCGTCCTGCGCGGCCAGGCCGTTCGGGTTGGCGAAGTTCGCCAGCACCAGCTGTCCCTGCAGCAGGCGTTCGCCGTTGGAGAAGGTGGCATACACGCAGCCGTCCTGATCGATAGCCTGGCCGGTGCGCTCACCGGAGGCATAGCCGTCGCCTTTGTTTTTGCTGACGGAGAAGTCGGAACCGTACTGGCTGGTGCCGCTGTAGGTCATGTCGATGGTGATAGGATCCGCGCCCGCAATGTCTGCCGTCAGCCCCACCGCCCCGCTTGGGTCAGTCAGCACGCCCTGGCTATTGAAGGTCAGCTTCTGTACCTGCTCTGCGCCGCCGCTGGTCACCGGCGCGTCGTCCATGTAGTAGTGGACTTCCCAGGCATTCTCGCCCGTTTTGACGAAGTACTGATTCAGGGTATGTTCGCGGCCCAGCGAGTCATAAACCTGCGTAGTGTAGGAGTTGTTGTAGGTGGTGTTGTCCTTCGGATCAAACGGTGTAGTTGCCGGCACTTCTGCACGCGCATCCATGTTGGCCGCGAAACTGATGCTCTCTGTCGCTTTCGCCGGAATAGAGCCGCTGCTGATAGTCAGGTTACCGATGGTACCGACCTGGAGCGTACCGCTGGCATCAACGGGATAGCCCTGAAGATACATCCCTTTGTTGTTCACCAGGTGGCCACTGCTGTCGGTCCCGAAGTAGCCCGCGCGGGTATAAGCTGTCGTGCCCGCGCTGTCGCGAACCATAAAGAAGCCATTGCCGTTGATCGCCAGATCCAGCGCGTTGCCGGTGGAAGTAATACTTCCCCCTTTGGTTATGCTCTGGGTCACGGCAGCGACGCCCACCCCCAACGGCTGGCTTTCGGCGTACAGCGCGGAAAATTCCGCACGACCCGATTTAAACCCCACGGTACCGGAGTTCGCTATGTTGTTAGAGATGGCATTCAGCTGCTCGGTAATGGCATTCAGGCCGGTAGTTGCAATACTAAAGCTCATAATCGTTCCTGTTTAATTGATTCCCTGATTCACTTCAGGCTTTGTTCTTAGAGGCAGTGCCAAACTGGCTAATGTTGTTGTAGGCGACCTCGCCAAGACCGTCGATATTCAGCACGGTCGGGCTGCCATCGAGCGGGATACGCACGTTGTTGACTACCCCACCCATTTCGAGCGGCACCTTCTCTTCACCGGTGTCGGTCACCACGCTCAGGGTGTATTTACCTTCGCTCAGCCCCAGCTCTTTTGGATTGAAGGTGAAGTCCACCTGACCCGCTTCCTGCTTGCCCAGCTCGATTTTATGTTCAACGCCAGCGGCATCTTTCACGACCACGGTGACCACGCCAGCGGCATGTTCCAGCGTAAGGCGCCCGTCCAGCGTGCTTTCGCCATCGCTGTTCACCGAGTCGGTCTGCACCATGACGTGCTGTCCAACCAGATTGCCGGTGGTGAGCGTTTGCAGGTTGTCCATCAGCACGGAGTTATTCGCCATCAGCTGCGACATCGTCTCCATTGACTGTACCTGGGTCAGCTGCGCCAGCTGGCTGACGTACTCGGTGCCGTCGGTGGGGTTGAGCGGGTCCTGGTTCTGGATCTGCGCGACCAGCAGCTGCATAAACATGGTGTTCATGCCGGAGGCGCTGCTGTTGCTGGCAATGCCGTCCGTCGTGCTGCCGGAACGGCTTTTAGCGGACGCGTTGTCTACGTTCATATCCATGCTTATGCTTCTCCAAGTCGCAGCAGGCTTTGCTGCATGCTTTTCACACTGTTAAGGACATCGACGTTGGTTTCAAAACCGCGCGATGCCGACATCATGTCCGCCATCTCTTCCACCACGTTGACGTCCGGGTAGTAGACGTAGCCGTCGGTGTTGGCCATCGGGTTGTGCGGTTCGTAACGCTGCACCGCATTACCGGTTTCCACGACATCCATCACCTGCACGCGGGCACCGGTTAACGCCTGGTGATTCATTAACTCGTCATTCTTATAAACCGCCGCAAACACCGGGCGACGCGCCTTATAGGTGCCGTCTTCGGTAGCAGAAGCGGTTTCTGCGTTGGCGAGATTACTGGCGATGGTGTTAAGACGAACGGTTTGCGCCGTCATCGCCGATCCCGATACGCGATAAATATCCGAAAAAGCCATATTTCGTGGTTACCTGCGTTGGATTACTTCCCGTCAATGGCCTTCTTGAGGCCAGTGAACTTCATGTTTAAAAATGCCAGGCTCATCTGATAGTCCTGAGTGTTCTTCGCAAACTCGGCCTGCTCGACGTTCAGCGAAACGGTATTGCCGTCCGACGCCGGTTGATAAGGCACCCGATACATCTCCTGCGGGGTCGACTGAAAGGAAAAACTCGACCGTGAGCGTTGCATCTCGGAGGCAAAATCAATATCTTTAGCCTGGAAGTTGGGGGTATCAACGTTCGCCAGATTGGCTGAAAGCAACTCTGCTCGGGAAAGTCGAAGTGCTACAGCCTGTGGATGAACGCCCAATGCTTTGTCAAAAGTAATACTCACAATTCACACCCTCGTGATGCTAAAACCTGCATGCTCTGCGATTTAATAGCAATTTCCATGCCAAGGTTTTAATTACATGATTTATAATGCTTTTCGTCTTTTTTTTAGCCTCAGGGTGAAACGGTATTTCCGCTTCCTCGTGGCGCTTTCCCTGCTGTCGTTTTCTGGCCTTGCCGCAGCCGAGGGCGTTCAACCCGTCAGCGCACGCAAGCAGATTTTTGCCACCGTCCAGCAGCACGCGACGGACATCATTCGCCAGGAAGCCAAACGCCGTCGGTGGCCTGACTACCAGGCGAAGATGAATCTGTTTATCCCTTCAGAAGCCACGCAGTACGCCGCATGCCCGGCAAAACTGGCCGTCTCTCTGCCTGCCGGCGACCGCCTTGACATCAACCGCCTGCGCTTTGACGTACGCTGTGAGGGGGCCGGCGGCTGGGATATTCCCGTTACCGTGAAGCCGGATATTTATCTGCCGGTGCTCGTGGCTAAAAGCCCGCTCGAACGCGGCCAGGTGGTCAACGCCGACAGCATCACGATCAAAAAGCTCAACATCAGCAGCCTTCGCGGGGAGTATGTGACCGAGCCGAACGACGTCATCGGCATGACCGCCAAACGCCGCATCCGTGACCGACAGCCGATTACGCTTTCGCAGCTGGAATCACCGCTGCTGGTTGAGCGCGGCCAGCGCGTGCTGATGATCGCCGCGCAAAACGGCGTGGAGGCCCGGACGATGGGCGAGGCCATGAAGAAGGGGCGCAAAGGCGAAATCATTAAGGTAAAAAATGAGGCCAGCGGACGCGTGGTAAGCGCCATTGTGTCGGACAGTGGCGTGGTGACGATGGTGTATGCCAGCGGCAGGTAAAAATCTTGCCGCCACGTTTAAGTTCCCCGTCTGCCTGGCCGCTCTTTACAGACAACGGCACAGGAAGCAGGACTTCCGCAGGGTAAGGTTCATACACAACCTGGCCCACACTATGAGCATGAGGGCGAAGCGATGAAAGTAGCAGCAACACAGTACAACCTGGCCACCGCGATCAATAACGCCAGCAGTGCAGAACAGACGCGCACCGTGGCGCAGGAAGGGTCCCGCGTGACGCGCAGCGCCGCCATCGATCCGGTACTGGGTGACGCACAAAAACAGCTAAACGCGCTGCCTGACGTGGACATGGCGCGTGTCGCCGAAATGAAAGACGCCATCAGCAGCGGCAAAATCAGCATCAATATTGATTCGCTGGCCGATGCAATGCAGAAGTATTTCCAGAGGTAATTATGACTAACGCCGCCCAGCGCGTTAAAACCCTGATTCAGGATATGGCTGAAGACCGTAAGCACTACCATGCCCTGACCGCCCTGCTTGAAACACAGCGCCGCCATATTGTCGCCCACGATGCTGCGGCGCTGGACACGCTCAACGCAGAGCTTATGGCGCTGTACCAGCAGCTCTCAAAAAATAGCCAGCAGCGCCACATGCTGCTGAACGAACTGGGTATCAGTCCGAATGCCGAAGGCATGAAGCTGCTGATCGCCCGTCTGCCCGCCGCCCACCGGTCAACCGTGTCGGCCCTCTGGTATGGACTCCAGCAGCAGGCCACCGCCTGCCAGCGCGCCAACGACTACAACGGTGCGCTGATGAGTATGCAGCAGGAGATCATGGGCAATTTGCTGAACAGCAGCGCGCCGGAGAATTGGTTGTATCAGGAGGGGTAAGACTGGTCGCTATCTGAGCTTACTGGCGAGCAAATGCGAGTGGCTCAGTAAATCCTTCACGCTACGCCGCCCAATCACCACCATTATGAATCATTCCCCAATGGGGAGTTATTCCATGCTCAAATTGATAGATAAGCGACAATATAACTTTTATATTATAGTTAGCTACCTGATTATGTTCAGCAATGAACCTGGATTTACTGACAATTAAATTAAAGTGCTTAAACCTGGAAAAAAGATCCAGATTTGGCAATATTTCTTGTGTGTATTGATAATCGGCTGGAGAAGTAAACAAATATATATGCTGGTTTGTTTTATTTACACTCCCAATCGTCTCAGCCATTTTTCTGTTAAGTAATTTTATTTTAGCCTCATTTATTTCACCCATCATCATTTTTCCCACATGCTCCCACGGCGTATCCTGAGCAACATAGCTTCCGATATAAAACTGTGGAACGACAGAAATAACATGATCCAGATTATGTTTGATACCATAATACAATGCCATACTGCCGCCTTTAGAAGCACCAAGGATAGATGTTTTGGCTGTCTTAAGAAATGCAATAACTCCGGTAATCAGTTGACTAACATTTTCTTCAATTTCGAATGACATTTTATTGCATAAGTAATACGCCGGAAGGCCATCAAAATCGTCTTTAATCCACAGGATATGGGAATCACAATAGAGTAAAACCTGACTAAAATCATAGGCTGTCGGATCGGGTAAATTGAAGCCAGACATCACAATCAGCAGATGGTTACAATCCCGGCTGGCTGTCTTGAAACGATAATGTATCGGATATTTACTTTCAGATTTAAAGACACGTTCCTCAATCATTGCAATCCGAAGCCCTTAAAATTCTCTTTCCTGATATCGATAACGATTCCTGTGCTGTGCATTCCAAGCGCCGCTAAACTTTTGAGAGCAACCTCCCCCGGCGTCAGCAACGTTTCTGGCGGTTCAGCACCAAAATTAGTGACGCGCATTGGCGTCGCGGTTCGCTCTGGGTTGATGCAATTGACCCGGATGTTGTCCTGAGACCACTCTTCTGACAGGGCTTGTGTTAAGTTAACCACTGCGGCTTTTGAAGAGGAATACAGGGAATAGTAGGCGCGACCACGAGTATAGGAGCTAGATGAGAAGTTTAATAACATGCCATGTTGACGTGCCAGAGTCGGTTTAGCGGCCCGCGCTACATTAATAACACCAAGATAATTAATATTTATGAGCGCTGAAACTTCCGATGACGTCAAACAATCAAGCGGCTTTTTAATCAACATCCCCGTCGTATTAATGACATAATCTATATCACCATGCTGCGTGATAATATTATTCAAGTAATTCTGAACACAATTGAAATCAGTGACATCGATATCATTGCAGGAACGACTGGCAACATAAACATGAGCACCGCATAAGGTCGCTAAGCTTGCCATCTCCCGACCAATACCGCTTGATCCACCAAAAATGACTATGTTTTTGTTACGTAAAAAACGAAGCTCAGCGGGATTTTTCACCGACGGATGGCTTCTTTCCTGTAGCAGCTTCTCTGCCAGGAATAGATCTATGGGATGTGTAATTTTGATATTATGCTCATGGCCATCAACCGTAATAACACGGATCTCGGGTAACATACTACGTAGCACACTGCAATCACAGGTAAACGCGACCCTACCCAGCGTTAAGGCTTTATCGTACGCCTGTCGTATTGTTGCCAGTTTGAATGCCTGCGGTGTCTGACCACGCCGCATCATCGACCGGTTAGGGATATTTTCAATACAGCCATTATCCTGTATTTCTACTAAAGTATCAGCTGATGGAATGACCACATCAACCGCATCAAAACTGTTTAACGCTTCCAGACATTTTTCAATAATACTTTCATCAACAAGAGGCCTTACTGCATCATGGAATAAAATTTTACATTCGCCACTGTAGCCTGTAAGCGCCTGTAGTGCTGAGTACGAAGAATAAAAACGCTCATCTCCGCCATGTACAACTTTACTGATTTTCTGCCAACCATTCTTTTTTACTAAATCCCAGATGACATTGCAGTAATCTCCCTGAGAAACAACAATCACTTCATCAACTCCTGAAGATTTCTCAAAGACATCAATGGTATATTCTATAATCGCTCTACCAGCCAGCTTAGCAAACTGCTTCGGCTGAGGCAGACCAAAGCGCATACCCACCCCTCCGGAGAGAATAACGGCAATATTTTTCATCTAATACAACCTATCTTTTCTGCTCTATTTACATCATTGCGTAGATACTTATGCATTTGTATGGCCACGTAATGCGTCATAAATGATATTGGCAATCTTATCGCCTGCGGTGGTTTTATCATCAATAAAAAGTTCTTCCTGCAATACTTTTTCGCGCAAAGGCTTACGCTCATCTATATTGTTGACGACATTATTCACGAATTTATGAATATCTTCTTCTTGCCACGCGACGTCATAAGAGGAATAGATAAAATCTGCCGTCCTGTTTAATCCATGACACGTTTCATGTGTAAGATAAAGTATCGGTTTTTTAGACGGAAGATATTCCAGTAAAAAAGAACCTGCATCAGCGATAAGCGCATCCGATCTTGAGAATGAATTCTGATAATTTGCATCGAAATCCCACTCAACATTATTACGCAACGCTGAAGCAGAGACTAAACGCTCATAATTATCCTGTGCTACCTGGCTTGCACTGTTGATCCATTGCCTGAACAAAGGGTGTGGTCTGATAATTAAATAGATATCATCGCGCATCATTAGTTTAATAAAGGCATCACAATAGTGGTTAAAGGTGGTGTACATTTTAACCTCACCGGGCAACACAAAATGTGTTGTCCAGAGTAACGTTGTGACACCTTTCTCTTTTTCCAGCTTTTTATTATACCTTTCTTCATAATAATCAAACTTAGGATGACCAGTAACATATACATGATCATTACCAGCCTGACACTGGATTGCAAACTCATCTTTATGCCGCTGCGATCGGGCGAATATCCAGGTAGCTATATTCTGACATAATAAATTATACTGGTAGATCATACTTTCTTCACCTATGCCTGTATCCAGAGCATAGGGAATGTAAGCGATTTTAACACCACGCTGGAACAAATAATCGCTTCGAAAAACGTCTGGCCTTGCATCGTCATAGGGATTTTGCAAAAAGACGACATCTGGCCTGCGTATTTCCAGAGAATAATCCTCAAATCCGATATATTCTATTCCTTTGTCTTTTAGAATCGCCCTCTGTATATCACCGTTGATATCTGTAGCCTGCCAGTTCAAATAGGGTACAACAACAACCTGACAGTCAAACGCCGGATTATTAAGCATGGCATGGATTACAGACTCAAAATTAGTCCAGCCTGGTGGCCATTGGAAATAAAAATCAACTTTTATTTTACCCGTGGTCGATGGAATAAATCTCTCAGGGAGAGTGATCTGCTGTAAACTTTTATTAAACAGATGTCGATAATCAACGTCCTTGCCCTCGATATCGCTTCTGTCAGGAAGTTGATAACCACTATTAGGGAAAATGCCCAGCCATACATCCTCTGCCATGCAGAGATGCCAGTTAACATCCAGGGCGTATTGTTGTTGACTTCCGCCCTGTAAAAGAGACAGAACCCCGGCACGGTAATTATGAATCAACTTATTATAATAAGAACCGTCAACCATATAGGCACATGCACACCAGGCCTTGTCGACTTTGATAATGTAATCAACGCTTTTAAGGGTCGTGACCTGCTGGTAATTAGCCGCAAGCAAAGCCACATCCCATCTGGTTTGTCGTAAAGTGTCAAAATAACGGTTTAAATTTTTATAGTTATCTTCCGTTTCATTGAATGAAAAATCATCTTCCAGAATAAGTACTCTCTTCCACTCATTTTGCTGCGCCATTTCTAAGGCGGCAATATGCGAAAGCGAACAACCAATGAACCCTGGATTATGTTCAACTGCCTCCAGGCGTATGATCTTATCTTTCTCGAAGCCCAGTTTTTTAAGATGCCTTAAAATGCGTACCCGTCGATCCTTACGTTTAGCAAGGTTGATAAAAATAACTTTATCAATAATGTCCCAGTTAACTCTTGTCATCTTTTTAACGTTTTGTTTTCGTGATCGGATAGAGAGTGAAAAATACCGCCTACAACAGCGACAGCCCGCACAGCAGGCTGTAATCCGCCGTATTGCCTTCGTCGGCGACAAAAGGATTCTCCTGCTGCCAGCCGCGCAGCGCGCTAATCAGCAGCGCCACGTCGTCCTGGGTTAACGCGCCCTGCTCGCTGCGCATGGCGCACAGCATTTTGATGTGGAAGAACTGCCGCGCCAGCCCCAGCAGCGCTTCGCCACAGTTGGTACAGTTCACGCCAGGGAAAACATCGTTATACAACGTATAAATCAACATATTGCGCAGGATATAGGGATGCTCATGCAGCAGCGCGATACTCGCCCACTCGGCTTCCAGCGTCTGCAGACGCTCCGCGAGGCGCGCAGGCTGCATGATCGACAGCTCGCTCAGCTTGAGCGCCATCCCCATCTTCTCCACCATTGGCAGGTTCAGGTTGAGGCGCATCGTGCCCATCGCGTTCAGCGCAGCCGTGCGGTTCACGGCAATCGGCGGCAGCATCGCGAACTGCTGCGTTAATACGCCCTGTTCCGCAAGCGTAGCCAGCTGCTCTCCCATGCTCACCAGCTGCGCCGGGTCGCTGTCGCCGTTATCCAGATACTGCTGGGCTTTACTGAGCAGCACGCCAATGCCGTACAGGCTCGCTTCCAGCGTCAGCGCCGGGTGTATGGCGAGGTTAACGCACTGCTGATTGAGCGCCGCGCTCCAGGGAGAGAGCATCTCTTCACTCTGCGATTCCCGCTGAGCGGTATGCAAAACAAACGCGTCCGGACTGAACAGCATCTCGCTGGCCGCCGTTGCACAGCCGATATCCAGACTCTCTCGCTGCTGGTTTTTCAGCTTCACGCTGATATGCGGCCAGCCCTCGCCGCCGCGCTGGCAGGCCGGACATTCGCATGCGGCTTCCCGCGCGTCAAAACGCGACACAAATTCAGGTAAGTAGTGTTCAATCAGTTCCATGTTCGTTCTCTTTTGGCAGTCGCGGGTTAACGGTGTTTACGGAAGAACCAGTGCGTGCAGTCGACAGGCTCGCCGCTTTTGGGATCGGGGTAATGCTGCAGAAAGGCAAAGCTCGGGCTGAAGCCCAGCCACAGCGCGTTTCTGCTCATTAGCGCAGCCCAGCAGCGGTCGAGGCTGACCTGCTGTTCCGTCGCCTGGCGATAGGCATCCAGCAGCGCATCGTAGTAGCTGGCATTTACCGCATAGGCGCACGCGCAGCCCGCATTAAAGATTCGTGCCACTCCCGGCAATGACTGGGTTGGCGTGAAGTTTTCGTAACGGCCTCCCAGCAGCAGCATCTGCCAGTCCACCTGGTCGAGTCCGTTGAGCAGTTTGTTGACGTTGTGGATCGCGTTCTCTTTTCTGACAAAGCGCAGCTCCGCGTCCAGCAGCACGACGTTTTTCCAGCCCTGCTGCTTTGCATGGGAAATCACCTGGGTATGGGTTGCCCGCTCGGCGGCCTCTGCCGTTTCTGCCTGGGCTTTTGCCACCGGCCAGAGCTGTCCCGCCTCTGCGCCCAGCGCCAGCAGGGCTTCACGGCACGCCGGAAGCGGGTCTTCCTGCTGCGGGTCATACAGAACGGCGATTTTCTCAAACGCCGACCAGTTGACCCGGGTCGCGAGCGGCGCGGTGCTCAGGCGACGGTAATGGGCCAGCAGGTTGGGGTCGCTGACAAAATCTTCCAGCGTCAGATCGACCGGCGTTGAGCTGTCCAGAATGAAGTCTTTATCGTAGGTATTGCTGCTGTGCGAGATGCAGAGGATGGTTCGCTTCGGGTCAATCTGCTGCACCGGCGTAGTAAAGTTATTCAGGAAGCCCACCTCCTCCGCCTTCATCGCCTCATCGTCATAGCGATGGTTTTTCAGCAGGTTACGGTGATAGCCAAAGGTGCCGTTGAGCGCGTGACGGGCCCCGAAAGGGTGGGTCAGATAGATTTTATCCAGATGGCTGTACCAGATATAAATCTGGTCGCTGCCGGAAAACAGCGCGCGGTGGGTCTGCATCTGCGCCACCTGATGCGAAATCTTATCCGGCGCGTAATAGTCATCGTCATCGAAGCAGATAATGTACTCCCCCGTCGCCAGCGCGTTGAGCCGGTTACGCTTATTGCCCAGCGTCAGCCGCTCCGGGCTGTGGATATACCGCACGTTCGGCTGCGACGGGTCGCTCATCATCTCAATGAGATCGGCATTGCTGGTGGGCGAGTCGTCGAGAATAATCAGCTCGCGCCTGTCCGCCGGGTAGTCCTGGTACTGCCAGATATAGAGCAGATAGGGCAAAAACTCCCGGCGGTTGTAGGTCGGGCAGATGACGCTGACAAACGGCGTCGGCAGCGGCTGCGCGCGTTTCTGGCGCACCAGCAGGGCGGACATCAGGGAGGATGTAGTGTTTTTATGTGTGGTCGTCATAGCGTTTATCGTTGGCGAGCGGCGGCCTGCCGTTGGCGAAGCCAGCACTGAACAGAAACAGAATCGGTCATTTTTTGTTCGCGACGGGCTATCTCCATCCGTCGGTCGCTGCGTTTGGCATCCAGCACGATCGCCAGGCTTTTTTCCCGCTTTGCTTCGGCCAGCAGGTTACCCTGGATCTTTTCCGCTTCGAGTGAGGCCAGCGCCTGCTCTTGCTTCTGCCAGTCGATAACGCGCTGAATATTTTGCTTATATTTTGACTGGTTGATCATCATCGCGGCGCTGTTCGCGCTCTGCATCATCGTGTCCGATGCCAGCGTGGTCAGCGCATCAATGTTCTTCTCAAAGCGCTGACAGAGCTGCTTTTGCGAGGCCAGCTTCAGCGTAAGATCGTCCACGGCGCGGGTGCGCATTTGCTGCAGCTGTTCCAGGGTAGAAATGAGTTTGCTCATGGTCGTTATCCTGCCTGCGCCAGCGCGCGTAAGTCAGTCACGGTGGCCTCAATCAGCGCCGCGTCGTGCACTTCCTGCTGTAAGAAGTGCATGATGGCCGGCGAAAGACGTACGGCTTTATCCGCCAGCGGATCGGCGCCGGCCACGTAGCCACCCAGCGGTATCAGTGGCTTAATATTCTGGTATTCGGCGTACAGCTGTTTCAGGGTGCGCGCGGCAAGCTGATGCTCGCGCGTCGTCACCTGGCTCATGCAGCGGCTGATAGACTGGCCGATGTCGATGGCCGGATAGTGCCCGGCTTCCGCCAGGTGGCGCGACAGCACGATGTGGCCGTCGAGCACCGCACGCGCGCAGTCGACGATGGGATCCTGCTGATCGTCACCCTCTGCCAGCACGGTATAAATCGCCGTCATCGAACCTTTACTTCCGCTGTTACCGGCACTCTCCACCAGGCGGGGGATCATGCTGAACGCGGATGGCGGATAGCCTTTGGTCGCGGGCGGTTCCCCCAGCGAAAGGGCAATCTCGCGCTGGGCCATGGCGTAGCGGGTCAGGGAGTCCACCAGCAGCAGAACGTCTTTGCCCTTGTCGCGGTAATAGCTGGCGATGGTGTGGCACAGCTCGGTGGCCTTGATGCGCATCAGGGGGGATTCATCCGCCGGTGCGGCGACAATCACCGATTTCGCCAGGCCCTCGGACTGCAGCGAATTCTCAATAAACTCTTTAACTTCGCGCCCGCGCTCGCCAATCAGCCCCACGACCACCACCTCGGCCTGGGTGTAGCGGGTAATCATCCCCAGCAGCACGCTTTTACCCACGCCGCTGCCCGCCATCAGCCCCACGCGCTGGCCTTTACCGACGGTCAGCAGGCCGTTAATCGCCCGCACGCCCACGTCCAGCGGCGTCTCCACCGGCTGTCTACGCAGCGGGTGGATCTGCGGCAGCTGCTGCGGCAGCAGCGTGTCGCCGGTCAGTTTGCCCTTATCGTCCAGCGGTTCACCAAGGCCATTAACGACGCGCCCAAGCCACTGGTCGCCAATCATCACGCCCTCGCTTTTACCGGCAGGAAAAACGCGCGCCCCGGCAATCAGCCCGGACGGCTGTTTAAACGGCATCAGGTAGGTGACCTCACGGTCAAACCCCACCACCTGCGCGTCCATCATCTCTTGATCGATGCTTTCAACGTGGCACAACTGGCCGATCGCCAGCCGACAGCCCACGCACTCCAGCAGAATGCCGTTCACCCGCACCAGACGCCCGGCGACGCGCGCCAGGTCAATCTCTTCGATGGAGCGTAACGCCTGTTCGAAATCATGGCTGCTCATGGGTCGCGTCCGGCAGCAGGTTGTCCTTCAGCACCGCCACGCACTGGTCGAGCCGGTGCTGGCAGCCCACATCGATTTCGGTGGTATCGGTGATCACGCGGCATTCCCCCGGCTCCAGCGCTGGATCGGCGCTCAGCCCCCACTCCCGGGCTTTTTCCGGCTCCGCTTCGCTGATGCGGCGGAACTCTTCGCTGTTCAGCACCACGCGGATCTGCTCCGGCGGCTGCGGCAGGCTGGTCAGCGCCTCGTCCACCAGCGCGAGCAGCTGGGTCGGTTGCAGCGCCAGCTCGCAGCGGATCACCTGGCGGGTCACTTTCTCCACCAGCTGCATTAACTCTTCACGACGACGCTGTTCATAGCTCTCGAGGAAACGCTGAACGTCGGCGGTCATCCGTTCAAACGGCGCGGCGGCCTCGAGAAACTGCTGGCGAGCCTGCTGTTTGCCTTCCGCCAGCCCTTTGCGCATCCCCTCGTCAAAGCCGAGTCGCGCCCCTTCCTGGTAGCCTTCCTGCTTGCCCTCTTCCATTCCCTGCGCAAAGCCGCGGTTCATACCGTCGCGGAAGCCTTCTTCCATCTGCCGCTGATGCTCACCCGGGTCCTGCATAACCGCGGCCTCGCCCTCGGCCGAGGCCTGCGATGCCGCCCAGCGTTTGCGTAACGGCGGGAATTTATGCAGCCGCGGCTTAACCACCGCCTGGCGTCGGGAGGTCAGCGCCTCCAGCGCGGGGCTCCTTTTCTTGAACATGGTTATTCCACCGTCTGTTCTGCGAAGAGCTGCACCTGGATCTCACCCTCTTCCACCAGCTGGCGCAGGGTCTGCATAATCTCTTTTCGCACCTGCTCAATACGGCTGACCGGCACGGGCCCCATGCGGCTGGTGGTGCTTTGCAGCAAGGTCACCTGGCGCTTCGGCATCACGTTGAAAATGGCCTGACGCAGCACCGGCTCGGTCCCCTTCAGCGCCACGGCCCACTCTTCGATCGGCACTTCGTCCATCAGGCGCTGCAGCGTGGCTGGCGTCTGGCGGCTGAGAATAAAGAATTCGTACATTTCGTCCTGCAGATCGTCGACAACGCTTTCATCGCGCTCGCGCAGCTGCTCCAGCAGCTGCTGCTGATTGGAGGGGATACGGTTGACGATATTGGCCGCGTGCTTGATGCCCGCCACCTTTGAGCCATGCTCAGAGAGCACCGCGATGCCGCGGTCGATCAGGCGATCCAGCTCGTCGATCACATCGCGGTTCACGTCGTCCAGGCGGGCGACGCGGTAGATAATTTCATCCTGACGCTCGCGCGGCAGCACGCTCAGCACGCTGGCGGCAATGTCCGGCGGCAGGAAGGCGAGGAAAACCGCCTGCAGCTGCAGATGCTCTTGCTCAATCAGCGCGGCCAGCTGGGGAATATCGACCCACTGCAGGCGCGCCATCCGGTAGCGGATCTCGTCGCCGTAAATACCGTTTATCACGCTGCGGGCAATTTCACCGCCCAGCGCTTTTTCCAGAATGCTGCGCAGGTAGGAGCGCGACGCGCCGTTGATGCCGCTCTGCTCGCTGTAGTCTGAAAAGAAGTTGTTCATCGCCTGGCGCGCGTGGCTGACCTTCACGTCGTGCAGGCGCGCCATGGTTTCGCTAAGCAGCACCACCTCTTCGCGGGTGAGTTTCTGCATCACCTGCGCGGCGGCTTCTTCGCCCACGCTCATCAGCAAGATCGCCGCCTGCTCCAGGCGACTACGCCCTTTGGCGTTACTGGTCCGGTTTGCTATTGCTTCGGTCATTGCTGTTAATCCATTGTTTCAGAACTTCTGCTACCCGCTCTGTTTCGCTCTGGGCCAGAACCTGGAGATACTCGACTTTGGTTTCCAGGCCGGAGCTTTGCGGCGGCAGCAAATCGTCATTATTGTTGAAACCCGCTTTCGACAGCGTGGAAAGCCCGTTTTCAGCCACATACGCCTCGTCCGTCAGCAGCGCCGCGTCGTCCTGTGCGACGTCTTTCACGACGCGCTCGCGGCGCCCCATACGCTGGGCCAGCGGACGAACGCCGAAGAACAGCGTCAGCAGAAGCAGCAGGCCAATACCGCCGTTCTGCCCCCAGTACTGCATATCCGGATCCTTCCACCATTTTTCGGTCAGCGGGCCGTCGCTCTGAGGCGCGCTAAAGGCCAGCACGTCCAGCGTTAAGGCATCGCCGCGCTGTTTATCGATCCCGGCGGCGCTTTCCACCAGGCGGGTAATGGAGGTCAACTGTTCGGGGGTGATTTTTGCCAGCGCGGGAGCGGTCTGATTAAGCGCCACGGCCACGCTCAGCTTCTCCAGCTTATAGCCGGGATAGCGGATATGACGGATATCGCGGTCGAACGCATACTTGCGCTGCTCCTGGCTGCGGTTGCTCAGGGAGCGAGGATCGCTGGTGGTCGTGTTGGTGTTAGCCGCGGCGGCAGGCGCTGCCTGGCCGGTGGCCTGAGCTGCGGCCGCCTGCGGGTTCTGATTCACAGGGCGGTTACTTAACGAGCCGGGAATACCAAACGCCATTTCGTTGGTGCTGTTTTCCTGGCTTATCTGCTCGTCGCTCACGCGCGGCTCTTTGCCCAGCCGCTCCTGCGTCTCCTCCACGCGGCTTAAGTCCACGGTCGGCGCAACGCTGATGCGGAAGTTCCCCTCGCCCACCAGGGAGGTCAGCAGCGTGGTGATGTTCTTGCGGGTATCGTCGCGGATGCGCTGCACGACGTCGTTGCCGGCGCGCGACCCCGTGAGTTTTCCATCCGGGCCTTCAATCCCGTCTGAAAGCAGGTTGCCCGCCTGATCGACCACGCGAACGCTGCCCGGAGCCATGCCCGGCACGGAACCGGAAACCAGCTGCACGATAGAGGCCACCTGCTGGTCATCCAGCCGTTTGCCGTAGCGCAGCTGCACGATCACCGACGCGCTGCTGCTCGGTTTGTTGGTCAGAACAAACGAGCTGGACTCGCTCAGGCCAAGATGCACGCGGGCGTGTTCCACGGGATCGAGCGCCATAATGCTTTTCGCCAGCTCGCCTTCCAGGCTGCGCTTGTAGCGCACGTTCTGGATGAACTGACTGCTGCCGAGCATCTCTTCTTTATCCATCAGCTCGTAGCCGTCCGGCGTCGCGGCGCTGATGCCTTTTGCCGCCAGCGCCATGCGCGCCTGCGGAAGTTTGCTTTCGCTGACCAGAATCTGGCCGTTATCGGGGTTAACGCGGTAGGCAATATTTTCCGCGCCCAGTACCTCCACCACCTGTGAAACCGGGATCTGTTCCTGGGTGCCGTAAAGGGCGACATAACCCTGATTGTGGTTCCACAGCGAGGCGACGATCCCGAGCGCCAGCACCGCGCCGCCGGCAATCGCCAGCAGTTTGCGGTTGTTGACGCCAGAGGGCAGAGAGAGCGCGGGGAGACGAGCTTTGATTTTGTTTAACACGGTACAAACCTTACAGCGGAATATTCATCACGTCGTCCAGCGCGCTGTTGAGCTTATTGCGCACCTGCATCATGGCCGAAAAGGCCACGCTGGCTTTCTGGCTCTCAATCATGGCACCGGCTAAATCGTCGCTTTGTCCCATATCGATCGCGGTTTGCTTTGCGCTGGCGCTGTGCTGCAACGCATCGACGTTGTCGATGGCGTTGTTCAGTACGCGCGAGAAAGAGACCGGGTCCGTACGGGTAAACGCGTCATTCGCTGGCGCTATCGTCGGGGAGAGGTTTACCGCACCGGCAGACGCCAGCGAGGCCGTGCGCTGCATACGTTCCAGCAGCGCCTGTTGCGCGGTGTTAATACCTGCGGCAGCTATTTTGTCCATGATTCGTTCCTTCTTGCCTCAGGAATAACATTCAATATCAATGCCTTCGTCGCGCATCGACGCAAGGCGATAGCGCAGCGCGCGAGGGGTAATGCCCAGGAACGCCGCCGTTTTCGATTTGTTGCCTTTATGGCGTTTTAACAGGTCGATGATGTACTGGTACTCCGCCATGCGGCCATGCAGCTTGACGTCGTGAATGGCAGAACTGCTGTCCTGCTCCCGGTAGGCGGGCATCATGCCTACTGCCGGGTTTTCCGGCAGCGGTACGCGCGCCACCAGGCCAAGATCGGCGGCTTTGATTTCGTCACCGTTGCCGAGGATCATGCCCCGCTGAATCACGTTCTCCAGCTCACGCACGTTGCCCGGCCAGTCATAGCTCAGCAGCGCGTTACGAGCGTCGTCGCTCAGACGCACGTCGCCTTTGTGAAAGGCGCGGTATTTCGCAATAAATTGCTGAACCAGCGGCAAAATATCCTGCTTGCGCTCGCGCAGCGGCGTGATATGAATAGGCACCACGGAAATACGGTAAAACAGATCCTGGCGAAAACGCCCTTCCGCAATTTCCTGCTGCAGATCTTTATTGGTTGAGGCAATCAGACGAATATCGAGTGGAATACGCTTGTGGCTTCCCAGTCGTTCGACTTCCTGCTCCTGCAATACGCGTAATAATTTTGCCTGCAGAGACAGCGGCATATCGCCAATTTCATCCAGAAGTAACGTTCCGCCGTTGGCCTGCTCAAATTTTCCGGCCACGCTGGCGACCGCACCGGTAAATGCCCCTTTTTCGTAGCCAAATAAAATGGCTTCCAGCATGCTTTCCGGGATCGCCGCGCAATTAACGCCAACATACGGCGCACCGCGCGTGCAGGCATGTTCATGAATATATTTAGCAATACACTCTTTTCCTGTTCCCGTCTCGCCGGTGACCAATACTGACACATTATATTTAGCAACGCGGCGGGCTAATGACATCACACCCACGCTGGCAGGGGAGGCGGCAATAAAGCCCTCTCCATTACGGTCTTCACGTTCAATGATAATGCTCATTCTGGAGTACCATTAAAAGAACTAAAAAAAGAAGAATTCGCTACATCTTTATTAACCCCCACGACCGTTTATCCATTGTCTGTTGGATAATGGAAAACGTTTAAATAATGTTAATAAAGATTAAAACCTAATTTATTTTCACGAGGAAAGGAATCTTCCTGGAAAATATGTTGCCTAGTATACGTATCGTCTAAGAATTGTCTTATCTTTAATGCATATTAAAACATCAATCCTTTAAATTCAATTAGTTGCCGTAGTTATTAATCAGACTTTTGCCGGAAAAATAATTGATTAATAACCGTCAGCGTCTTGCATTAAAAAGAAGAGAAAGGTCTAATCCTCAGCCTGAATAAAAAGGCATTTGGCTTTCGACAGGCAACGATCCTTCGATGCCAGTGATAAGCGTCACAACGTTTTCAAAACTCAAATGCGTGCAGAAAAATTTTCGTGATGAGTCGCAACGGTCGTCATCCTCGCGTTATTGTCACATCAGGAATTGTTATTAAAGCGGAATAATCATGTACCCTGCTTCAGAGCGAATCAGAATCCACCAGCAGAATAACCTTCCTGAACTGGTAAAACTTGATGTCAGTAAACTCGGCCGCCCATGGCATAAGCTACCTAAATTAATGAATGATAGCTTTGATATCCTGGATGCACGCCTGAGCATTTACTTTCTGAAAAAATTACGGGTCAACGCCGCGTTAGAATCCATGACGTTTGTCATTGATAAGCATTATAAGAATGCGCAAATATTCTCTACGCCTTACGGGAATATTGGCTTTGTTATTGACCGTATTTTATTACTCAACGTCCTTCATGATTATTATGGGTTGAGTAAAGACACCAACCATATAGCGCCCGATGAATCTTTACCGGTAACCAAAACGGAAGAGCGCCTTAAAAGCAAACTGGGGCAAGAACTCACGTCGCTGATTATATGCAAAGAAACGTTTGGCGAAGAGCTGGATATCAGGGTTGATTATTCCTCGGTCATTAATCAGTGGGTCTGGGGCATTACCTTTACCCTGGCCGGGTATAGCCACGGCAGTTTCACCGTGCTGCTCGACAATCATCATGTCGACCAGATGCTGGCGACGCTGCGCGCGCCGGACGGCAGCGCTCGGGCCGTTGAGCAGAGCATGAGCTTAAGCCCGGCACAGATTGAACGCCTGTTCGACAGCCTGCCGCTGAAGCTGACCGGCCGCCTCGCCAGCCTTAACCTGACCGTTGCCCAGATTGCCGACATCAAACCCGGGGACATCATCCCCATCGCGATAAATGAACCGGTACCGGTGTTTATCGGTAAAGAACAGATTTTTGAAGCCGCAATCGCCGAAGATCGCAGCAAGCTTTTTTTATGCGATATCCACGACAAGACAACCGAGAAGTAATATGAGTGATTTGCAACATGAGCTGAGCCAGTCTCTGGATCTGGACGACCTGAACCTGAGCGATATGCCGCAGGAAGAGACCGTTGAAGGCAATATCCGCCTCGATATGCAGCCTGAAATTCGTCATGCGCCGCAAACCGACGAACGCCGCATGGCGCTGTTCAGCCGTATTCCGGTAACGCTGACCCTGGAAGTCTCCTCCGTGGATATCTCGCTGGCCGAACTGATGTCGGTCAACAGCGATTCCGTGATCGAGCTGGATAAAATGGCCGGCGAGCCGCTGGATATCAAAGTGAACGGCATTCCCTTCGGCAAAGCGGAAGTGGTTGTCCTGAACGACAAATACGGCCTGCGCATTATCGAGTTCAATGCAAAAGAACTGGGCGAGCTCACCCGATGAACCGCACGTTTTACCGCAGCGGCTGCTCGCTGCTGCTTCTGGCCAGCCTGCTGTTTGCCCCGTCGGTACTGGCGGCGAACGGTGATATCACGCTGTTCAGCACCACGGCGAACGGCGCCGGGCAGGATTACAACGTCAAAATTGAAATCCTGATCCTGATGACCCTGCTCGGCCTGCTGCCGATCATGGTGCTGATGATGACCTGTTTCACCCGCTTTATCATCGTGCTGGCGATCCTGCGCCAGGCGCTGGGTCTGCAACAGAGTCCACCTAACAAAATTCTTACCGGCATTGCGCTGGCTCTGACGCTGCTGGTGATGCGTCCGGTATGGACAACGATTTATGCCGATGCCGTCGAGCCGTTCCAGAATGACCAGATCACCCTGAAACAGGCGCTGGTCAACGCCGAAGCGCCGCTGAAGAAGTACATGCTGGCGCAAACCAACAATAAAGCGATGGCGCAGGTCATGACCATCGCCGGGGTGGAAGGCGATGCCCGCGAGCAGGATCTGACCATCGTCACCCCGGCCTATCTGCTGAGCGAGCTAAAAACGGCCTTCCAGATTGGCTTTATGATCTACATCCCCTTCCTGGTTATCGACCTGATTGTCGCCAGTATTCTGATGGCAATGGGGATGATGATGCTGTCGCCACTCATCGTCTCGCTGCCGTTTAAGCTGATGCTGTTCGTGCTGTGCGACGGCTGGACGCTGATCGTCGGTACGCTCACCTCCAGCGTGCAGGGATTGTAGCGATGATGAACATGGACACGGCGGGCGACATCATGGCCTCCGGTATTCATCTGGTGCTGGTGATCTCCGCCGTGGCGATTATCCCCAGCCTTATCGTCGGCCTGTGCGTCAGTATTTTCCAGGCCACCACGCAGATTAACGAACAGACGCTGAGCTTCCTGCCGCGCCTGGTCGTGACGCTGGGCGTACTGATATTCGCCGGAAAATGGATGCTGACGCAGCTGGTGGATTTCACCGTCCAGATTTTTCATCAGGCGGCGGCACTGGTGGGCTAAGGCGTCATGGGAATCGATATTCAGGCGCTGTGGACGCCGGTCATGGCGCTGGTGCTGCCCTTCTTCCGCATCCTCGCCTTTCTACAGTTTGCCCCGGTGCTCGATAACCGCGTCTTTTCAAGGCGCATCAAAATCGGCACCGCGCTGGCACTGGCTATCATCATTACGCCGATGCTGCCGCACAACGTGGTGCTTAACGAACTGATTTCCCTGCGCAGTATTTTGCTGATTGGTGAACAGCTGCTGTGGGGGTTTATCTTCGCCACGGCGCTGCAGCTGGTGTTCGTCGCGCTGCAAACGGCCGGGCATATTCTGTCGATGAACATGGGGCTCGGGATGGCGATGATGAACGACCCGGTCAACGGCAGCTCCACCACGGTTATCGCACAGATTATCTATATCTTCTGCGGCCTGCTGTTTTTCATTATGGACGGGCATTTACTGCTGGTGACCATTCTGTTCAAGGGTTTCAGCTACTGGCCCATCGGGCAGGCCATTAACCAGCCGTCGCTCATGCTGGTCGTTCAGGGTCTGGGCTGGATTATGGCCTCCGCAACGCTGATTGCGCTGCCGACCACCTTCGTGATGCTGATCGTTCAGGGCGGCTTCGGCCTGCTTAACCGGGTATCTCCGACGCTAAACCTGTTCTCGCTCGGGTTCCCTATCAGCATGCTGTTTGGGCTGCTGTGTATTTCAATGCTGGTGACCAATATTCCGGATCACTATCTCAATCTGACCAATGAAATTCTGGCGAAACTTGACGCCATAAGGGTGCAGTGATGGCCTCCAGCGGCGATAAAAGCGAAAAACCCACCCCCGGGAAGCTGCGCAAAGCGCGGGAAAAGGGGGATATTCCCCGTTCAAAAGATCTGACCATGGCCGTCGGGCTGGTGGCGTCCTTTTTCACTCTGGCGGCGTTTTTGCCCTACTACCGGCAGCTGATCGCCGAGTCGTTCGCCGCCGCCGGCACGATGGCGCAGGACCTCGATAACCCGACCATTCTGAACCAGTTCCTGATGCTCAACCTGAGCGTACTGCTGCGCTTTATCGCTACGTTAATCCCGATTCCCCTGGCCTGCATCGTGGCCAGCCTGGTGCCGGGCGGCTGGATATTTACCCCGACGAAGCTCAAGCCGGACTTTAAAAAGCTCAGCCCGATAAGCGGCATCAAGCGCATGTTTTCCGCCAGCCATTACACGGAAGTCGGCAAAATGCTGCTCAAATGCGCGACCATCCTCGCCGTGCTTTACACAATGGTACATAGCCAGATGGGCGATCTTCTGCACCTGCAGCGGCTCTACCTGAACCAGGCGATTACGCACGGTTTCTCTATTTTCCATCACGTTGTTAGCTATTTCGTCGCCGTTATCGTCATTTTCGCCCTGCTTGACGTGCCGCTGAGCAAGTTTATGTTCACAAAAAAGATGCGCATGACCAAGCAGGAAGTGAAAGAAGAGTACAAGAACAACGACGGTAATCCGCAGATTAAAGGGCGTATTCGCCAGCTACAGCGCCAGATGGCGATGGGGCAGATCTCGCGGACCGTGCCCACCGCCGACGTCATCATCACTAACCCAACCCACTACGCGGTGGCGCTTAAATACGACCCGCAGAAGGCGGAAGCGCCGTATATCGTCGCGAAAGGCATAGACGACGTGGCGCTGTGGATCCGCGAAGTGGGTGCCAGCCACAGCATCGAAGTAGTGGAATTCCCGCCGCTGGCGCGGGCGGTGTACTACACCACCCGCGTTAATCAACAAATTCCGGCGCAGCTGTTTCGCGCCATCGCTCACGTGCTGACCTACGTCATGCAGCTCAAATCCTGGCGCGAGGGTCGCGTTGAGCAAAAACCCCGCCTGAACAGGCACATTGATATTCCTCAAGAGGTATTAAAAGCCAATGGCGAACAGTAAGTTGCACAACGTGCTGGGCGTGCTCCGCAAGGGGCAAGTTGCGGTACCTGTCCTGCTTCTCTGCGTGCTGGCGATGGTTATCCTACCGCTGTCGCCGCTGATGCTGGACATCCTGTTTACATTCAATATCGTGCTGGCGGTCATCGTGCTGCTGGTGGCGGTAAACATGCAGCGTCCGCTGGATTTTGCCGTTTTCCCGACCCTGCTGCTGATCACCACGCTGATGCGCCTGACGCTAAACGTGGCCTCGACGCGCGTCGTGTTGCTGAACGGTCATCTGGGTGAAGGGGCGGCCGGTAAGGTCATTGAAGCCTTCGGCCAGGTGGTTATCGGCGGCGACTTCGTCGTCGGCTTCGTGGTGTTTATCATCCTGATGATCATTAACTTTGTGGTGGTCACCAAAGGGGCGGAACGTATTTCAGAAGTCTCCGCGCGCTTTACGCTGGACGCGCTGCCGGGCAAACAGATGGCGATCGACGCCGATATGAATGCGGGGCTCATCAATCAGCAACAGGCGCGAGCGCGTCGTCAGGAAGTAGCGAAGGAAGCGGACTTCTACGGCGCGATGGACGGTGCATCGAAGTTTGTGCGCGGCGACGCCATCGCCGGCATCATGGTGCTGATCATCAACGTGATCGGCGGTATCTGTATCGGTATCTTTAAATACGATCTGGATGCCAGCCATGCGTTTCGCCAGTACGTATTGCTGACGATTGGTGACGGCCTGGTCGCCCAGATTCCATCGCTGCTGCTGGCCACCGCCGCCGCCATCATCGTTACCCGCGTCAGTGAAGGTAACGACATCAGCGACGAAATTAAAAGCCAGCTGCTGTCCAAACCGAGGGTGCTGTACACCGCCGCATTCGTGATGTTTATCCTCGCGGTCGTGCCGGGTATGCCGCACATTGCCTTCCTGAGCTTTACCGCTCTGCTGCTGTTTGCCGCCTGGCGACAAAGCAAGGCGGTGCAGCCTGCACCGCAAGAGACGGACATGGAGGCCATCAGCGACGCGCTGGCACCTGATGCCAACCCGCCGATTACCTGGGACAGCATTCCGCTGGTAGAGCCGATAGGCCTGAACCTGGGCTATAAGCTGGTCTCCATGGTTGATGAATCACGAGGCAGCCCGCTGTCGCTGCGCGTGCGCTGGGTGCGCCAGGTGATCTCTGAGCTATGCGGCGTGCTATTGCCTGAAATTCGCATCCGCGAAAACTTCCGCCTCAAGCCCGCGCAGTACGCGATTCATATCAACGGCATCCGCACGGCGATAGGGGACGTTAACGCCGACAAGCTGATGGCGATCCCCGGCACCGAGCTGTACGGTGAAATCGACGGGGTGCTGGATACCGACCCCGCCTACGGGATGGCGATCGTGTGGATTGACCCGGAGCAGAAAGCGAAGGCGCTGAACCTTGGCTATCAGGTGGTGGATTGCGCCAGCGTGGTGGCGACCCATATTAATAAAGTCGCCCGCGAACATCTGCCGGAGCTGTTTAACTACGACGACATTACCCATCTGCATGCCCGCCTGGCACAGCAGGCACCGAAGCTGGCAGAAGATTTAAGCGCCGCGCTCAACTATAGCCAGCTGCTGCGGGTTTACCGTCAGCTGCTGCTGGAGCAGGTGTCGCTCAAGGATATCGTCACCATCGCGTCAACGCTGCTTGAAAGTTCGGCGGTGACAAAAGATCCGATACTGCTCACCTCAGATGTGCGCTACGCGCTGCGTCGCGCTATCGTCCACAGC
Organism: Enterobacter genomosp. O; assembly: GCF_001022965.1. Classification (GTDB taxonomy): domain Bacteria; phylum Pseudomonadota; class Gammaproteobacteria; order Enterobacterales; family Enterobacteriaceae; genus Enterobacter; species Enterobacter cloacae_L. The sequence goes on along the minus strand of NZ_LECZ01000026.1, from coordinate 172,936 downwards.
ATCAACGGCGATCGTCCGCAGTTGGCGGCCTACACCATCGATAGCCAGCTGGAAAACATGCTGCTGAACGCGCTCAACCAGGCGCAGCAGGCAGGAAAAGTGGCGCTGGACAGCTTCCCGGTTGACCCGAATATCCTGACCCAGCTGCAAAATACGATGCCGATGATTTATGAGCAGATGAAAGCGAAAGGCTTGCCGCCGCTGCTGCTGGTTACGCCACAGCTGCGGCCGGTCATCTCGCGCTACGGAAGACTGTTTGCCAGCGGGCTACACGTGCTTTCCTACAATGAAGTGCCGGATGATGCCGATCTTAACGTGGTGGGCACGCTCGCCTGATTTACTGAGACAGGTAGCGCAATTTCCATTCCGCCAGGGTACGCGGCATTTTAGCCGTATCGTTACCCTGGGTACTGAAGTAGGAAAATGCCAGTTTGCCTTTATCGTCAGGCTCAATCCGCGCTGCCCAGATGTCGTTCGCGGTGTACATAATAATCGCCGTACGCGTATTGGCGGCACCACGGACCCACATAGAAACGACCGTTGCGCCGATATTATCAATATCGTCCTGATAGATATAAATATTGGCGGTATCCACAAACTTTTGGTATTCGTCACCCACCAGCGCACGGAAGCGTTCGTCTACCTTCGCATCCCGGAAGATCTCCAGCGACTGCAGGGTCGCTTTCGGCCGCGGATCCAGGTCTGACTTCACATAGCGGCCATCAATAAACGCGCCGCTGGGCATTAACAGACGGCAACCCCAGTCCGCATTGCTGTATGCCTGAATGGCGCCGCTTAACCGCGGAATAAACAGCACCTTACAATGCTTGCTGTCGACCATATTATCGATCAGCACCATACCGTTTAATTTTCGGGCTTCTGCGGTGAATTCATCTTTATTCAATCCCGCCCAGATACGAATATCAGCAACAATTGACCAGTCCGCACTATGGCTGAACTGGATCACTCCGCCGCTGACGTTGGCGGCACTGGTATTCCACCAGCGCCCCTCCCAGGAGAAGTCAGACGGCACGTCAGCAATCCTGCTGATCCCGGTGTAGTAAGCGCGCTCAATACAGTCGTCCGAGGCACACTCACCGAGCGACTTCTCCCATGCCTCAAACTCCTGATGCACCTGCCCGGCATCACGATAAACCAGCATCGCCCGGTAGACGCTCGTCATGGTGTCATCCAGCCAGTGCAGATTGGCATTATTACAAATTGTATTCTGCAGCGGCGTTGCGGCGCGCTGGCAATTGACGGCAAAAACGCTGGTGCTGGTTAATGCCGCTGTAATAATAAATAACTTAATCAGACACTTAATCATGTAGGATGTTTTTTAATCAAAAAGGGCGCATATTTTGTCTAAAAGATATTTTCATTGCAATAAAAGGTTATAAATAATTCACCAGATAAATTATTAAAGAATCGTTTTTATTGTAGCCAACTCTTATTAATTGTTTATTTAATAAATTTATTATCGAGTATATTGTTAGAAGAATTCTTTTGCGCGTTAAAGATTACTTTTTATAAGCCAGAGTCGCGCCAAAGACGTCGTGACCGCACCTTAAAAGAAAGGCAATCTACATTAGCAAACAAGGCATTAGCGCACACAGTTGCCAAATTCATTCATTAGTTAAATTTATTCAAAATGGCTCGCCTTAGAAAATTTCAATCGTGATCGTGCGCACAAATCGCTAACCTCCTCGCGTTCACACCGGAGGGTATATGCTGCTTCACATTCTTTATCTCATTGGTATTACCGCAGAAGCCATGACCGGCGCACTGGCCGCCGGACGTCGCCGGATGGACACCTTCGGCGTGATCATTATTGCCACAGCAACCGCGCTGGGCGGCGGTTCCGTGCGCGATATCCTGCTGGGCCATTACCCGCTCGGCTGGGTTAAACACCCTGAGTATGTGATTATCGTGGCCACTGCTGCCGTATTAACCACCATAGTGGCACCCGTTATGCCCCACCTGCGCCGCCTGTTCCTGGTGCTTGATGCGCTGGGGCTGATCGTCTTTTCGATAATCGGCGCGCAAATCGCGCTCGATATGGGGGAAGGGCCGGTCATCGCCACCATTGCTGCCGTGGTCACGGGGGTGTTCGGTGGTGTGCTGCGTGATATGTTCTGCAAACGTATTCCCCTGGTTTTCCAGAAAGAGCTGTATGCGGGTATCTCTTTTGCTGCAGCGGTGCTCTATATTGCCCTGCAGCATTACGTTTCTAACCAGGATGTGGTTGTCATCTCCACGCTGCTGTTTGGCTTTACTGCCCGCATGCTTGCGCTGCGTCTGAAGCTCGGGCTTCCCGTTTTTCATTACAAACACAGCGCACACTGATTTCAGAACCCGTTGATGTGCTGCTGAGCAAGCCACCTGACCAGCACATCAATTTCTGGCGCGTGTATCCAGTTAACAATTTGCCTGGCCTTCTCTTCTCCCGTTCCCGGCAAGGTCTGCCAGTCCTTTGCGTTACGCCCGCTCATCTCCTGCCACGATATGTCACCCATCGCCTTCAGCGAAGCCTGCGTCAGCGGAACGCCGAGTGCCATGAGCCAGCGGATAAATGGCTGCTCACGCACCAGATTAAATCGATGCCAGAGCGCCAGCCCGCGCGCTGAAGAAAACCCTGGTGTAGCCTGCAGCTGAGACTGGGTTAATAACAGCCATGAGAAGAGATGTTCAAAACGATGCGCCTGCCAGAGGGTTCGCCATCCTGACTCGCCTAATCCTTCAATATTGAATACCTGCTTTGAGCTGAGCCACGTCAGCCTGGCAAAGAACTGCTCCATGCACTCCGGCGAAGCATAAAAACAGCTAAGAGCATGATAACGCGAGGCCGGAGGCTCGGGTTTTTGCCTGTCCATCCCCCGCCAGACCACCCTATCAAACCGGGGAATACCCTGCCCGGCCAGGCTGACCTGTATCTGATCGCCCGGGGCAATATCCAGCCTCTGCCAGCGCCCCACCGAGCCCAGACTCACCCGCTGCACCTGTTTATCATCCAGTTGTACAGGCTCCAGCGCCGCAACAACGGAAATTTTGCCCGTTCGCCCCACGGTAAAATGAATATCGCTGACCTCAGCGACCCGTGCTGCAGGAGGATATTTCCACGCGACGACCCAGTTGCCTTCTCCGGGCAGCCAATTTTCACCTGCGGGAACATCTGCTGACCGGACCACAATGCCATCCGTGGCAAAGGGTAATGCGGTGTTTTGCCATGCCGAACGCTGTTTTTCGACGGCATCAACGGTCTCAACCGGCAGGGTATAGCGTGCCGTCAGAGAAAATCCTGCCCTGGAAAGCTCAGACAACCGGTTCTGCATGCCTTTCGGCCCGTCCGGCCAGGCCCAGATAAATATCCCTGTCTGGTTCAGAAGCGTGTTGTCCTTTTGTCGCATCATCGCTCCCGCCACTTTTGCGCGCGCATTCATGCCACCCATCTGCTGTTGAATGTGGTTGTCACGCAACCAAAAAAGCTCCCCCTGCAGGACGCTGTTTGCCAGCTCGCCGGACACCTCATGAGGTACCGACGGAATTAAGCGCGCTTGCGCCGTCCAGTCCTCGCCTTTAAGCCCATTTCCACGGCTAATGGCCTGAGTTAGCTTTCCATCGCGATACACCAGAGTTACCGCTACGCCGTCGACTTTAGGCTGCATCCAGAGATTGCTCCGGCCGTGCATCCACTGATTAAGTGCGTCTTTGCTGGCGGCTTTATGAACTCCCGTATGGGCGACAGGATGTTTTACGCTTCCCGCCAGCGCAGGAAGGCGGTTCTCAGGAAGATCGGTACCAAAGCAGCGCTGCCACTGCGTTAGCCGCCCGTTAAGCTGGTCATAAACCTCGTCATTGACCTCGCTCACGCCCTGCTTCCAGTAAGCCTCATCCCAGCGTTTGATTTGCGCGCTTAACGACGCGATTTCTTTCTCTGCTTTGGCCTGCGACCACACCGGACACACCGCCGCGCCATAGCCACACCACAACAGCATTAACCCGCTAATCCATCGCCACATCGCTACCCCTCCTTTGTGTTGCAGGAGATATACCGCGATGTCTAAAACAACGCTAACGACAACGTTTCACCGTGCGAGGTGCTATCCGGTATTTCTTTTTGTTGCTGTAAACCACAGATAAAACCTGAAAACGGTACGCAAAATTCAATAATCCAGGGGAAAAAGTGTGACAAAGGCTACGTCACACGGCGGTGACGTGTATAATAAGCCCGTATGTAGGACTTCTTCGCTAACACATACAAAAGACTCTCATGGCTCAAGGCACGCTTTATATTGTTTCTGCCCCTAGTGGCGCGGGTAAATCCAGCCTTATTCAGGCACTGTTAAAAACCCAACCATTGTACGACACACAGGTTTCTGTTTCTCACACCACGCGAGCGCCGCGTCCGGGTGAAGTGCACGGTGAACACTATTTCTTTGTAGATCACGACGAGTTCAGAGCGATGATCGGCAGAGACGCGTTCCTTGAACACGCTGAAGTTTTCGGTAATTACTACGGCACCTCGCGTGAAACCATTGAGCAGGTTCTGGCCACGGGCGTGAATGTGTTCCTGGATATCGACTGGCAGGGCGCACAGCAAATTCGCAAGAAAATGCCTGACTCGCGCAGTATCTTTATTTTACCGCCATCGAAAGATGAGCTGGATCGCCGCCTGCGTGGCCGCGGTCAGGACAGCGAAGAAGTGATCGCAAAGCGTATGGAACAGGCTGTTGCAGAAATGAGCCATTACGCGGAATATGATTACCTTATTGTGAATGATGATTTTGATGCCGCGCTGAGCGATCTCAAAACCATTCTTCGCGCAGAACGTCTGCGTATGAGCCGCCAGAAGCAGCGACATGACGCATTAATCACCAAACTGTTGGCAGACTGAACCCACTTTCAGTATCATGCCCAGTCATTTCTTCACCTGTGGAGCATTTTAAGTATGGCACGCGTAACTGTTCAGGACGCTGTAGAGAAAATTGGTAACCGTTTTGACCTGGTGCTGGTCGCCGCGCGTCGCGCTCGTCAGATGCAGGTAGGCGGTAAAGATCCGCTGGTACCGGAAGAAAACGATAAAACCACCGTTATTGCACTTCGCGAAATCGAAGAAGGTCTGATTAACAACCAGATCCTCGACGTGCGTGAGCGCCAGGAGCAGCAAGAGCAGGAAGCCGCAGAACTGCAGGCCGTAACCGCTATTGCTGAAGGTCGTCGTTAATTAAACCTGCGGGTCGCCCTTGTATCTGTTTGAAAGCCTGAATCAACTGATTCAAACCTACCTGCCTGAAGACCAGATTAAGCGTCTTCAGCAGGCGTATCTCGTTGCACGTGACGCTCACGAGGGCCAGACACGTTCAAGCGGTGAACCCTATATCACGCACCCGGTAGCGGTGGCCTGTATTCTGGCCGAGATGAAACTCGACCACGAAACGCTGATGGCCGCTCTGCTGCACGACGTGATTGAAGATACCCCAGCCACTTACCAGGACATGGAACAGCTGTTTGGCAAAAGCGTTGCCGAACTGGTGGAAGGGGTCTCTAAGCTTGATAAACTGAATTTCCGCGACAAGAAAGAGGCGCAAGCCGAAAACTTCCGCAAGATGATTATGGCGATGGTGCAGGATATCCGCGTCATTCTCATCAAACTCGCTGACCGTACCCACAACATGCGCACGCTGGGCTCACTTCGCCCGGATAAACGTCGCCGCATTGCCCGTGAAACCCTCGAAATCTACAGTCCGCTGGCGCACCGTTTAGGTATTCATCACATTAAAACCGAGCTGGAAGAGCTGGGTTTTGAAGCGCTGTACCCGAACCGCTATCGCGTGATTAAAGAGGTGGTGAAAGCCGCACGCGGTAACCGTAAAGAGATGATTCAGAAGATCCTCTCTGAGATTGAAGGGCGGTTACAGGAAGCGGGAATTCCGTGCCGCGTCAGCGGCCGCGAGAAACATTTGTACTCCATCTACTGCAAAATGGTGCTCAAAGAGCAGCGTTTTCACTCGATCATGGATATCTACGCGTTCCGCGTGATCGTCCACGACTCCGACACGTGCTATCGCGTGCTGGGGCAGATGCACAGCCTGTATAAACCGCGTCCGGGTCGCATGAAAGATTACATCGCCATTCCAAAAGCGAACGGCTATCAATCTTTGCACACCTCGATGATCGGGCCACACGGCGTGCCGGTTGAAGTGCAAATTCGCACCGAAGACATGGACCAGATGGCGGAGATGGGTGTTGCCGCGCACTGGGCCTATAAAGAGCACGGTGGCGAAAGCAGCACGACCGCACAAATCCGCGCCCAGCGCTGGATGCAGAGCCTGCTGGAGCTTCAGCAGAGTGCGGGCAGCTCGTTTGAATTTATCGAGAGCGTGAAATCCGATCTCTTCCCGGATGAGATTTACGTTTTCACCCCAGAAGGTCGCATTGTCGAACTGCCTGCGGGCGCGACGCCGGTCGACTTCGCTTATGCCGTGCATACCGATATCGGGCATGCCTGCGTGGGCGCTCGCGTCGACAGACAGCCTTATCCGCTGTCTCAACCGCTCTCCAGCGGCCAGACGGTGGAAATCATTACCGCGCCGGGCGCACGTCCGAACGCGGCCTGGCTGAACTTTGTCGTCAGTTCTAAAGCGCGCGCCAAAATTCGCCAGCTGTTGAAAAACCTCAAGCGTGATGATTCCGTCAGCCTCGGGCGTCGTCTTCTCAACCACGCGTTGGGCGGCAGCCGCAAGCTGGCCGAAATCCCGCAGGAGAACGTCCAGCGTGAGCTGGAGCGCATGAAGCTCGCCTCGCTTGACGATCTGCTGGCAGAGATTGGCCTCGGCAACGCCATGAGCGTGGTGGTGGCGAAGAACTTGCAGCAGGGCGACACGACAGCCGTGCCTGCCACTACACAAAGCCACGGACACCTGCCGATTAAAGGCGCGGACGGCGTGCTGATCACCTTCGCAAAATGTTGCCGCCCCATCCCTGGCGACCCGATTATTGCGCACGTCAGCCCGGGCAAAGGGCTGGTTATCCACCATGAATCCTGTCGTAACATCCGCGGCTATCAGAAAGAAGCCGAGAAGTTTATGGCGGTCGAGTGGGATAAAGAGACCGCGCAGGAATTTATCACCGAAATTAAGGTGGATATGTTCAACCACCAGGGTGCCCTGGCGAACCTGACGGCAGCAATCAACACGGCGTCTTCCAATATTCAAAGCCTGAACACGGAAGAAAAAGATGGCCGCGTGTATAGTGCCTTTATTCGTCTGACCGCCCGCGACCGCGTGCATCTGGCGAATATTATGCGCAAGATCCGCGTCATGCCGGACGTGATTAAAGTCACCCGTAACCGAAACTAGTGGCATGAATTCACAACGTTACGCGCGTATATGCGACATGCTCGCCAGGCGTCAGCCTGACCTGACGGTCTGCATGGAGCAGGTCCATAAACCTCATAACGTCTCTGCTATCGTCCGTACCGCAGATGCCGTCGGCGTGCATGAAGTGCACGCCGTCTGGCCGGACGGCCGTATGCGAAATACGGTCTCGGCGGCGGCAGGCAGCAACAGCTGGGTGTCTGTCAAAAATCATCACACTATCGGTGAAGCCGTCTCGCACCTGAAAGGGCGCGGGATGCAGATCCTTGCGACTAACCTGTCCGCTAAAGCCGTAGATTTCCGCGAGATCGACTACACCCGCCCGACCTGTATTCTGATGGGCCAGGAGAAAACCGGGATCACCGAGGAAGCACTGGATCTGGCGGATCGGGACATCATCATTCCGATGACCGGCATGGTCCAGTCCCTCAACGTCTCCGTGGCCTCCGCGCTCATTCTGTATGAAGCGCAGCGCCAGCGTCAGAACGCCGGGATGTACGAGCGCAGCAACAGCATGCTGCCGGAAGATGAACAGCAGCGCCTGCTGTTTGAAGGTGGTTATCCGGTGCTGGCTCGCGTTGCGAAGCAGAAAAAATTGCCTTACCCCCACGTCAACGCGCAGGGCGAGATCGAAGCCGATGCCGAGTGGTGGGCCACCATGCAGTACGCTGGGTAACCGATGAAAGGCCGCCTGCTGGATGCCATCCCGCTCAATAGCCTGACAGGCGTGGGCGCGGCGCAAAGCGGTAAGCTGGCTAAAATCGGCCTGCACACGGTGCAGGATCTCCTGCTCCACCTCCCTCTGCGCTATGAAGACCGCACTCAGCTCTACAAAATTGGCGATCTGCTGCCCGCCATTTATGCCACCGTTGAAGGCGAAGTCCTGAACTGCAACATCACGTTTGGCGGACGCCGGATGATGACCTGTCAGATCAGTGACGGCACCGGCATTCTCACCATGCGTTTTTTCAACTTCAGCGCGGCGATGAAAAACAGCCTGGCGACGGGCCGCAGGGTGCTGGCTTATGGCGAGGCCAAACGCGGGAAGTACGGCGCAGAGATGATCCACCCGGAGTACCGCGTTCAGGGCGATCTCAGCACGCCGGAGATGCAGGAGACGCTCACCCCGGTCTACCCGACGACCGAAGGCATCAAGCAGGCGACGCTGCGTAAGCTCACCGATCAGGCGCTGGAGCTGCTGGATACCTGCGCGATTACCGAGCTGCTGCCGCCAGAGCTGGCGCAGGGGATGATGAGCCTGCCCGAGGCGCTGCGTACCCTGCACCGCCCGCCGCCAACCCTGCAGCTCAGCGATTTAGAAAGCGGCAAACACCCCGCCCAACAGCGTCTTATCCTTGAGGAATTGCTAGCACATAACCTGAGTATGCTGGCGCTTCGCGCGGGCGCGCAGCGTTTCCATGCCCAGCCCTTAAGCCCGCGCGATGAGCTCAAAGATAAGCTGCTGGCCTCCCTGCCGTTTAAACCCACCGGCGCACAGGCGCGCGTCACCGCCGAGATTGAACGCGATATGGCGCTCGACGTGCCGATGATGCGCCTGGTGCAGGGCGATGTGGGATCCGGTAAAACGCTGGTGGCCGCCCTGGCCGCCCTGCGCGCGATTGCCCACGGCAAACAGGTGGCGCTGATGGCGCCGACCGAACTGCTGGCCGAACAGCACGCCAACAACTTCCGCGCCTGGTTCGCACCGCTCGGCATTGAAGTGGGCTGGCTGGCCGGGAAGCAAAAAGGCAAAGCGCGCCTGGCGCAGCAGGACGCCATTGCCAGCGGACAGGTGCAGATGATTGTCGGTACCCACGCTATATTCCAGGAACAGGTTCAGTTTAACGGCCTCGCGCTGGTGATTATCGATGAACAGCACCGCTTTGGCGTGCACCAGCGTCTGGCTCTGTGGGAAAAGGGATTGCAGCAGGGTTTCCACCCGCATCAGCTGATCATGACCGCCACGCCCATTCCGCGCACCCTGGCGATGACGGCCTATGCCGATCTGGACACCTCCACCATCGACGAACTGCCGCCGGGTCGAACGCCGGTCACGACGGTCGCCATTCCGGACACGCGCCGCAGCGATATCATCGACCGCGTGCGCAACGCCTGTACGCATGAAGGGCGTCAGGCCTACTGGGTATGTACGCTGATTGAAGAGTCTGAGCTGCTGGAAGCGCAGGCTGCAGAAGCCACGTGGGAAGAGCTCAAGCTGGCGCTGCCGGAGCTGAACGTGGGTCTGGTTCACGGACGCATGAAACCTGCCGAAAAACAGGCGGTAATGCAGTCGTTTAAACAGGGTAATTTACATCTGCTGATCGCCACCACGGTGATTGAGGTCGGCGTGGACGTGCCAAACTCCAGCCTGATGATCATCGAAAACCCGGAACGTCTCGGCCTTGCCCAGCTCCACCAGCTGCGCGGACGCGTTGGCCGCGGCGCGGTGGCATCCCACTGCGTACTGCTCTATAAAGCCCCACTTTCAAAAACCGCCCAGATGCGGTTGCAGGTGCTGCGCGACAGCAACGACGGTTTTGTCATTGCGCAAAAAGACCTGGAGATCCGCGGCCCGGGCGAACTGCTGGGCACGCGTCAGACGGGGAACGCGGAATTCAAAGTCGCGGACCTATTGCGCGATCAGGCCATGATCCCCGAGGTTCAGCGCCTCGCCCGCCATATTCACGAACGCTACCCCGAACAGGCGGCAGCGTTAATTGAACGCTGGATGCCGGAAACCGAACGCTACTCCAACGCCTGATTTCAGGCGAACATCGGCAGCATCAGATACAGTTTGATCACCAGCGCGTTAACGATATCAATAAAGAACGCCCCGACCATCGGGACCACCAGAAACGCCATGTGCGATGGCCCGAATCGTTCGGTGATCGCCTGCATGTTGGCGATAGCCGTTGGGGTTGCCCCCAGACCAAACCCGCAGTGACCCGCCGCCAGCACCGCCGCATCGTAGTTTTTACCCATCATGCGCCAGGTGACGAACATGGCATAGAGCGCCATAAACAGGGCCTGCACCGCCAGAATTGCGACCATCGGCAGCGCCAGCGAGGCCAGCTCCCACAGCTTGAGGCTCATCAGCGCCATCGCCAGGAAAAGCGACAGGCAGACGTTGCCGAGCACCGATACCGCCCGTTCAAACACGCGGTAGAAGCCCATCAGCGCCAGACCGTTGCTCAGGATCACCCCGATAAACAGCACGCAGACAAACGTCGGCAGTTCAAACGCTGAGCCCGCCAGCCATTGCGCAACCAGTTTGCCCACGGTCAGGCAGATGGCAATCATCGCGATGGTTTCAATCAGCACCAGCGAGGTAATACTGCGCCCGACGTCCGGCTTTTCAAAGGCGGTCGGGACCAGCTCATCGTCCGGTCTGCCGTCCGGCGTGGTGGAGTGCTTCACCAGATAACGCGCCACCGGGCCGCCAATCAAGCCACCCAGCACCAGGCCAAAGGTGGCACAGGCCATCGCCACTTCCGTCGCGTTTTCAAAACCGTAGCGCTCGACGAACAATTTACTCCACGCCGCCCCGGTACCGTGACCGCCTGACAGCGTAATCGACCCTGCCAGCAGCCCCATCAGCGGATCCAGCCCCAGCAGCGTCGCCATCCCGATACCGATGGCGTTTTGCATCAGCAGCAGCCCAACCACCACAATCAAAAATACGCCGAGCACTTTGCCGCCCGCCCGCAGGCTCGCCAGATTGGCATTCAGGCCGATGGTGGCAAAGAAGGCCAGCATCAGCGGGTCTTTCAGAGACATATCAAAATCGATTTCCCAGCCCATGCTTTTTTTCAGCACCAGCAGGGCCAGCGCCACCAGCAGGCCACCGGCGACGGGTTCGGGAATCGTATATTTCTTCAGAACGGAAACGCTATGTACCAGCTTACGGCCAAGCAGTAAGACCAGCGTTGCGGCAACAAGGGTCGACAACGTATCGAGATGAATCATAGAAGGCTCCTGTTTTGCGTGTGTTCCATACACACGCGGCGTTATCCTGGGCCGGTTTGCGCTCTTCATGAGCTCCCGGCGCAAAAAGTGTAATTTTATTTCCCCATGGGTTGTAGAAAACCTGCTCACAGCGGCAGATTTTCTTGTCTTTTTTTGCTGGCAATCGTTTGCTTTTACCAGGTGGTCAGATAAAATGCCCGCTTTTCCACCGTGGGATTGCCGCCGATGTCCGTTAACACCATAGAGTCGCCCGATGCGCAACCGGTTGCGCAGAAGCAAAACAGCGAACTAATTTACCGCCTTGAAGACCGCCCGCCGCTGCCGCAGACGCTTTTCGCCGCCTGCCAGCATCTTCTGGCGATGTTTGTTGCGGTGATCACCCCGGCACTGCTGATCTGTCAGGCGCTAGGCTTACCGGCACAGGACACGCAGCACATCATCAGCATGTCTCTTTTCGCCTCTGGCGTGGCCTCGATTATTCAAATTAAAGCGTGGGGTCCGGTGGGATCGGGATTACTGTCGATTCAGGGCACCAGCTTTAACTTCGTGGCGCCGCTGATCATGGGCGGTACGGCCCTGAAAACCGGCGGTGCGGATGTCCCGACCATGATGGCGGCGCTGTTTGGCACCCTGATGCTGGCAAGCTGCACGGAGATGGTGATTTCCCGCGTTCTGCATCTGGCGCGTCGCGTCATCACTCCGCTGGTTTCCGGTGTGGTCGTGATGATTATCGGCCTGTCTCTGATTCAGGTGGGCCTTACCTCCATCGGCGGCGGCTATGCCGCGATGAGCGACCACACCTTTGGCGCACCGAAAAATCTGCTGCTGGCGGGCGTCGTGCTGGCCATCATTATTCTGCTTAACCGTCAGCGTAACCCCTACCTGCGCGTCGCCTCGCTGGTGATTGCTATGGCGGCAGGTTATCTGCTGGCGTGGGCGCTGGGCATGCTGCCGGAGAACACCGCGCCGACCAACAGCGCGCTGATCACCGTCCCAACGCCGCTCTACTACGGCCTGGGCATTGACTGGGGCCTGCTCCTACCGCTGATGCTGGTCTTTATGATCACCTCTCTGGAGACCATCGGCGATATCACCGCTACCTCGGACGTCTCCGAGCAGCCGGTGTCCGGCCCGCTGTATATGAAGCGTCTGAAAGGCGGCGTGCTGGCGAACGGGCTGAACTCGTTTGTCTCTGCGGTATTCAATACCTTCCCGAACTCCTGCTTCGGCCAGAACAACGGCGTGATCCAGCTGACCGGCGTGGCCAGCCGCTACGTGGGTTTCGTGGTGGCGCTGATGCTGATCGTTCTCGGCCTGTTCCCGGCGGTGAGCGGCTTTGTGCAGCACATTCCTGAGCCGGTGCTGGGCGGCGCAACGCTGGTCATGTTCGGGACTATCGCGGCCTCCGGCGTGCGTATCGTCTCCCGCGAGCCGCTGAACCGCCGCGCAATCATGATTATCGCGCTGTCGCTGGCCGTCGGTCTGGGGGTTTCCCAGCAGCCGCTGATCCTGCAGTTTGCCCCGGACTGGGTGAAAAACCTGCTCTCTTCCGGCATTGCCGCGGGCGGTATCACCGCTATCGTTCTGAACCTCGTTTTCCCGCCTGAGAAAAACTGATTTCTCTCACGGCAGGCAGTCAATGCCTGCCGTGACATCTAATTACACCATTCCCGCCTTGAGGATTGCGCATAAATCGTGCATAACTCCTCTATGTGCGTTTTGCGGGATGGAAGACCATGAAATTTATTGGAAAGCTACTCGTTTACCTTCTTGTCGCCCTGCTCATTGTGGTGCTGGCGCTCTATATTCTGCTCCAGACCCGCTGGGGTGCGGCTCAGGTCAGCAGCTGGGTGACGGTGAATACCGACTACGAGCTCAGTTTCGACAAAATGAACCACCGCTTTTCGTCGCCTTCCCACATCATTCTGGAAAACGTCACCTTCGGTCGGGACGGTAAACCCGCCACGCTGGTTGCCAAAAACGTTGATATTGGCCTGAGCAGCCGCCAGCTCACCGAACCGTTGCATATGGACACCATTACGCTGTTCGACGGCACGCTGAATCTCTCCCCGCAAACCGCGCCGCTGCCCCTACAGGCGGATCGCCTGCAGCTGAACAATATGGCGTTCAACAGCCCCAATACCGAGTGGGAGCTGAGCGCGCAAAAGGTGACGGGCGGCGTAAGCCCGTGGCAGCCAGAAGCGGGCAACGTGCTGGGTAAAAACGCGCAGATCCAGATGAGCGCCGGCTCGCTGACCCTGAACGGCGTTCCGGCCACCAACGTGCTGATCGAGGGCCAGCTTAACGGTAAGGAAGTGGTGCTGAACACCATTGGTGCCGATATGGCCCGCGGCTCGCTCACCGGCTCCGCCCTGCGCAACGCCGACGGGAGCTGGATTATCGATACCCTGCGTCTGAACGAGATCCGCCTGCAGAGCGATAAAACGCTGATGGCGTTCTTCGCGCCGCTGACGACGATCCCTTCTCTGCAGATTGGTCGTCTGGACGTGACCGATGCCCGGCTACAGGGCCCGGACTGGGCGGTAACCGACCTGGATTTGAGCCTGCGCAACCTGACGCTAAGCAAAGGCGACTGGCAGAGCCAGGAAGGTCGCCTGTCCATGAACGCCAGCGAGTTCATCTACGGCTCACTGCATCTCTTCGACCCGATCCTGAACGCGGAATTCTCTCCGCAGGGCATGGCGCTGCGCCAGTTCACCTCCCGCTGGGAAGGCGGCATGGTGCGTACCTCCGGTAACTGGCTGCGCGACGGCAAAGCGCTGGTGCTGGACGATGTCGCCATCGCCGGGCTGGAGTACACCCTGCCCGAAAACTGGAAAACGCTGTGGATGGAGCCTCTGCCGGAATGGCTGAACAGCGTCACGCTGCAAAAATTCGGCCTGAGCCGCAACCTGGTGATCGACATCGATCCTGCCTTCCCGTGGCAGATCACGTCCCTGGACGGCTATGGCGCAAATTTACAGCTGGTGAAAGATCGCCAGTGGGGCGTGTGGGGCGGCAGCGCAACCCTGAACGGCGCGGCGGCAACCTTTAACCGCGTGGACGTGCGCCGTCCGTCGCTCGCGCTGAACGCCAACGCCGCCACGGTGAACATTACCGACCTGAGCGCGTTTACCGAGAAAGGAATACTTGAAGCAACGGCGACGGTTTCACAGCTTCCGCAGCGTCAGGCGACCGTAAGCCTGAACGGACGCGGCGTACCGCTCAACGTGCTGCAGCAGTGGGGCTGGCCTGCGCTGCCGATTGCGGGCGATGGCAATATCCAGCTCACCGCCAGCGGCAGCGTGCAGGCGAATGCCCCGCTGAAGCCAACGGTGAACGGCAAGCTGAACGCGGTGAATATGGACAAACAGCAGGTGCAGCAGACGATGACGGGTGGTGTGGTTTCAACACCACCCTCACCCCAGCCCTCTCCCTGAAAGGGAGAGGGAGCAAACCATTCCCTCGCCCCTTTGGGGAGAGGGTTAGGGTGAGGGGAATTAAAGGTGAACCACCACCTCATCCCCCTCCGCTTTCACCACCACGCCCCACTCGCTTCCCGCGTGTGAACCGCCTTTCACGCCGCTCACCTTCTGCACGTTGCGCAAGCAGACCGACCAGTTCCGCGCGTCGCCCGCGCCGGTAAAGGTCACGGTGTCGCCCTGACGAGATGCCTTCAGCGTAAATACCACAGAACCGTCCGCCACAGGCACTTCACTCATCGCCGTTGCGCCATCACTCAGGTTAAACAGCTGGAAAGCCGTCCCCTCGTTCCACGCGTAGTCCGGCTTCTGGTTATTGTTGCCCAGCGCCAGCAGCGTGTTGTCGCGCACGTAAACCGGCAGGCTCATGAAATCATGCTGCTGCTTATGCCAGCGGCTGCCCTGGATTTCATCGTTGTGCCACAGGTGCGTCCAGCGTCCTTCCGGCAGGTAGAACTGCACGTCGCCCGCCTCGGAGAACACCGGCGCGACCATCACCGAATCCCCCAGCATGTACTGGCGGTCGAGGTAATCGCACGCCGGATCGTCCGGGAACTCCAGCATCATCGCCCGCAGCATCGGCGTGCCAAACTCGCGGGCCAGCGCCGCCTGACGATACAGATACGGCATCAGCTGGCATTTCAGCTGAGTGAAGTGGCGCACCACGTCGCAGGACTCGTCATCGTACGCCCACGGCACCCGGTAGGATTTGCTGCCGTGCAGGCGGCTGTGGCTGGAGAAGAGACCAAACGCGCACCAGCGCTTGTAAACGTGCGCCGGAGCGGTATTTTCAAACCCGCCAATATCGTGGCTCCAGAACCCGAAGCCGGACAGGCCAATCGACAGCCCCCCGCGCAGGCTTTCGGCCATCGATTCATAGTTGGCATAGCAGTCGCCGCCCCAGTGAACCGGGAACTGTTGCGCCCCGACGGACGCGGAGCGGGCAAACAGCACCGCCTCTTCCTCGCCCACCGTCTCTTTCAGTACGTTCCACACCAGCTCGTTATAGATGAAGGCGTAGTGGTTGTGCATCTTCTGCGGATCGGCCCCGTCAAACCACTGCACGTCCGTCGGGATACGCTCGCCGAAGTCGGTCTTGAAGCAGTCGACGCCGATGTCCACCAGGCCTTTCAGCTTGTCGGCATACCACCGGCACGCATCTGGGTTAGTGAAGTCATATATTGCCAGCCCCGGCTGCCATTTGTCCCACTGCCACACGCTGCCGTCCGGGCGCTTGAGCAGGTAGCCCTTCTCTTTCAGCTCCTGGAATACCGGTGACTTCTGGCCGATGTACGGGTTGATCCACACGCAGACCTTCAGCCCTTTCTCCTTCAGGCGGCGGATCATCCCTTCCGGGTCCGGGAAGGTCACCGGGTCCCACTCAAAATCACACCACTGGAAGGCCTTCATCCAGAAGCAGTCGAAGTGGAAGACGTGCAGCGGCAGGTCGCGCTCGGCCATGCCGTCGATAAAGCTGTTTACCGTCGCTTCGTCGTAGTTGGTGGTGAACGAGGTAGTCAGCCACAGGCCGAACGACCACGCCGGCGGCAGCGCCGGACGCCCGGTGAAGCGGGTATAGCGGTTCAGCACCTCTTTCGGCGTCGGGCCGTCGATCACGAAGTACTCCAGGTATTCCCCTTCGACGCTGAACTGCACTTTTGAGACTTTCTCCGAGCCAATTTCGAAGGAGACGTTTTCCGGATGATTGACCAGCACGCCGTAGCCGCGGTTGGTCAGGTAAAACGGGATATTTTTGTAGGACTGTTCGGTGCTGGTGCCGCCGTCGCAGTTCCAGGTGTCGACCCGCTGGCCGTTGCGTACCAGGGCGGTAAAGCGCTCGCCCAGACCGTAGACCGTCTCCCCCACGCCCAGATCCAGGCGTTCAAACACGTAATTGCGGTCGGTAGTGGCGTCCTGCACGTAGCCGTTGTTTTTCAGCTGGCTGCCGGTGATGCGCTGCCCGTCGCGCAGGAAATCCAGCGCCCAGAACTCGCCTTTGGTGACGCGCACGCTGACGTTGCCGCTTTTCAGCTCGGCAAACTCCGCGTTGTTTTCAATCTCAACATTCGCTTCTTTCAGCACGTTGAGCGGGTAGTGCGGGCCTTTATCCTGCGCGCCCTGGAAGTGCTCGATGCGCACCCCGACAATCCCTTCCTGCGGTGCGAAAAGCCGGACGGTGAACATCAACGTATCGAGCTGCCAGGCGCGTTCCCGCACGTCGCGCGGCGCCACGTAGACCACCAGGTCATTGCCCTGCTGCTCCACGTCGAACACCTGTACCGGATACGTCACGTTCAGACCCGGTTGAATAAGCCAGTTTCCATCACTGATTTTCATACTTTCGTCCTCTTAGTTCTGTAATTCTTTGCTGACCGGCAGGTTTTCAAATTCCTGCTGGTTGCGGCGTGCGCCCTGCGCCAGCTCGCCCAGGATTTTGGTCAGGAAGGGAGTTTTCAGGGTGTAGTAGCGTTTGGCGATAATGGCGCTCAGCACGTAGCAGACCGCCGGGGCCAGGGTAAACAGGCCGATAATGATGCTGATGGTCGCGCTGTTCTGGGTTTTGGCTGCCGCGTCGTAGCCGCCGCCTGCCAGCATCCAGCCGATCATCGCTCCGCCCAGCGCCAGGCCGAGCTTCAGCACGAACAGCGTCCCCGCAAAGCTGATGCCGGTCAGGCGCTTGCCGTTGGTCCATTCGCCGTAGTCGACGGTATCGGACATCATCACCCACTGGATCGGCGTCACCAGCTGGTGCAGCACGCCGATGACGAAGATAAAGGCGAACATCAGCACGGTGGCGTGCATCGGCACGAAGAACATCGCCACGCTGACCACCGCCAGCGCGGCGTTGGTCCACCAGAAGATGCTGACCTTGCACTTCCAGTCGGTGAGCGGTTTCGCCAGCGCGGAGCCAATCAGGTTGCCGACGCAGTAGGTGGTGAGGAACGCGACGAACACCTCCGGCGAACCCATGATCCAGGTGCAGTAATACATCATCGCGCCGCCGCGCACGCAGACGGCGAGGATGTTCAGGATGGTGAGCACGCCAACGATGCGCCACTGGTCGTTGTGCCAGATGTCGCGCAGGTCTTCCCGCATGGAGGTGGTGCTCGGCGGCACCTGGATGCGCTCTTTGGTGGTGAAGAAGCAGAACGCCAGCATCAGGAACGCGACTACCGACAGCACGGCGATCCCACCCTGGAAGCCGAACGCCTTATCGTCGCCGCCAATCAGCTTAACGAGCGGCATCATCAGCACCGTGGAGAGCATGCCGCCCGCCGTCGCCAGCACAAAGCGCCAGGACTGAAGGGAGATACGCTGCGTCGGGTCGTTGGTGATCACACCGCCGAGCGCGCAGTAGGGGATATTGACCACGGTATAGAGCAGGGTCAGCAGGGTGTAGGTAATGGCGGCGTAAACCATTTTGCCGTTGAGGCTGAGGTCCGGCGTGGTATAGGCCAGTACGCAGACGATGCCGAAGGGGATCGCGCCGAACAAAATCCACGGACGGAACTTGCCCCAGCGGCTGCGGGTGCGGTCGGCAATCAGCCCCATGCACGGGTCGGAGATCGCATCCAGCGCGCGTGCCAGCAGGAACATGGTGCCGACAAACCCGGCGGGAATGCCGAAAATATCGGTGTAAAAAAACATCATATAAAGCATGACGTTATCGAAAATGATGTGGCTGGCGGCGTCTCCCATGCCGTAGCCAATCTTCTCTTTTACTGACAATACTTCGCTCATCTTTTCTATCCTTCACGCTGTAAGGGGCGCTGAGACCGGTTACAGAGTTTTAACCCGTTGTTTCAGGAACGGGTATTGCGTTTTCTGGTTAGCAGATTACGTTTCTTGTTTTTTGTGATCGCGGTAAATGTTGGGGAGCACGAGGGGCTAACATGAGGATTTTATTAAGAATTAACTGAAAGGAGGCCATTCAGGTCAAAAGAGAGGTGAAAAAAGTGTGTCGGGGTATGTGGTAAATGCCTGAAAGTAGCTATAATGCGCCCCGCCTCCATGTAGCAATGCAGGCGCGGAAGATCGTCATCTCCGGTGAGGTGGCTGGACTTCAAATCCAGTTGGGGACGCCAGCGTTCCCGGGCAGGTTCGACTCCTGTGATCTTCCGCCAAAATTTCTATTTATTCCATTATGTTTTGTTCATCTCCATTCTCGAAGAAATCAATAATATCAGTAAGCCATTTATCGCATTTTCTTACCCTTAAATTATTTAGATCTTTAACATACATGCTCGATATTAATGATTTCATTCTTTGAGAAGTTAAATATTGATAAAATTCTTCTTTCTTTTCATACCCTTCGATTGACGTTGGTTTTAAAAAAGCAATACCACCGCTCAGATTAACAAAATCAACCTCTTCATTTAATTTGTAAAAAACCAAAAGGTCACGTAGAGTTTGATCCTGTTCTTTAATTTTATGGAGTACATCCCAAACAATTTTAGGATCAAGCAAATCTTCAATTTCAGTATTAATACCCATAGTAGATGCGATTGAAATTAAACCACTTTCGTCATTATTTAAACTTAGCCTAAAAAATCCAAGTTTATTTTTGTAATTACTTTTTTTATAACCATCGATACGAATGACATTTTTATCATCCGTATCTATGAGACACATAACCTTGCCTTTGATTTCTTTATTCTCTTGTGTATCAGAAAATGGAACCTGAAGAAAATCAAATATTTTTTTAATATTCCCACACCCATTAAATGGCAATATATATAAATTATCAACTCTATTTTCTAAATAGCGCTTGAGATATAAATAATCTTCTGTTCCTTCACAAAATATCCAGTTATAACTTTTCTTTTTAAGAAGAGTCAGCATAGATGCCATCAAATCAAAGTAACTCCTAATTTCTATAGAATTTGGGAAAGCGCGTCTACTTTCTTGAAGATTATTTAATGGAAAACTTTCTATTTTCAAGTTTTCGCTCTTACAAACAAAATGTAATGAACCCTCAATAGGTCTCAAAACTAAACCATACCAATGTGTTGTAACAAAAATTTGTCGACCATATTTTTCAGATAATTCAATCAAACTACAAAACTGCTCAAAACGATGAGCAGATTCTAGAGAAACCTCAGGTTCATCAATTGCCAATATTACTTCTTTTTCTTTTTCTTCCTTGGTCGATAAAAGAGTTGTTGCGATATCAATTAAAGCCAAGCGTTGCTCACCGGAGCTTAAATTATTGATACTTTTAGAATTCTTTGATAAAGGCCTAAGTGAGAAATATTTAACAAAAATCGAATCAAGTATATCTGTAGGTTTTATAGGCCTTTTAATTGCTCCTTTATACTCAAATTTATAACCTTCAGGAATCTTTTTGTTTAAACTTTCAATGTAGGACTCTAATTTCTGATTAATTAAGTCTATAACGCTATATTTTAATGGTTTTTTGCGGGGCCGACCGGGCTTAAGAACTGTGTTTTCTTTTGAAGGCAATGAATGATCTTTGGATGAAAGCAACTGCCTAATCTCATCTGACACGGTTTTATCCATCATTCCTTGCATCTCTTGAGCCTGCAAAGAGAGTACATCACTTATCTTATTTTCAACAGGAAGATAAATATATCGATATCTTTCTAAAATCCTCTTAAAAATACTTATTATTTTATCTTTAGAAACACCATCTTTTTTTGTTGCATTACTAATTTTATTATGAAAGGTTGTAGTAAGTAATATATTCCCTTCATAATCTTTACCTATCGCTATAAGATAATAATCGTTTGGACGATACCATTCTTTGAGCTTGTTTCTATATTTTATAAAATTTTTTGTAACTTCATTGGCTGGCATCTCATTAAAATGATGCTCCCAAAAATAGTGTGAAATCCTTGCCATTTGAGGATCATCATCATCCCAATTTGACTTTTTTATTAAAAACAAAGGGAATATATGTGCGCTATCTTTCTTTTGGCCGACTGTATAAGCCCACTCTTTACTATCTACGTTATTCATCAAACAATGAATACTTTCTAGGATAGTTGATTTACCAGCTCCATTATCACCAGCAAAAATAGACATCCTATCTTTTTCAGATGTGACAAATGGAATAAAATTCATATTTTTATAAATTTTGAAATTTCTTAAAAAAAGCCCTACAATCATATTGTTTCTTCCATCCTGAAATTTATTAAATTGCTGTCAAATGTATTTATTTACTCTTAAGTCTCATCCCCAAACCTCATGTATGTTGCCTAAAGATACGCTTTCATCCTTTTGATACTGCATCTTTATAAAAACATTATTTTATGACTCAATTTTTCGATTTACTAGCATCGAATGTTATTATTTGTATATCCCGATATTATCGTTCTGACCACTGAATTCGAAACACCCTAGTAATAGGGGTGCAAAACGTCAAGAATTAACCTCACCAACTATCAAGGAGTTGATTATGGCTAATTCGCATTCTACTCCAGATACCGATGAATCCGGAACCGATCATTTGTTAATTATGGGACACCGCCCAAATTTTTCGACAAATCCACGCAGAAAAATAATCCTTTCCGGCAAATGGCTGCGCGCTGTGGGGTTTGATACCGGACAGCAGGTCACGGTAAAGGTGATGAAGGGAGGCATCGTTTTGGTGGCGTATAACAAGCAGGAACAAAGGGTTCTGGACGATTACAAACGTACTAAAGCAAAGTTATGCCAGATAGAGAGCACGCTGGCGAGCCTGCAATTTCAGCTGTTATTAAATTGGCGGCTGAGCATGCAGCCAACATAAAACACATTATGGAATGCCAGATTTCTTCCATAACATCCAAAAAGCAATCGAACCCAACATGTAATGCTTACTTACAAGTTCAACATTTGATGACATTCATCATTACAATACCTGATGCTATTTTAACTTAGCATTTATCTTAGGATGGTAACGTAATCATAATTCGGCGTTATAATTTTTAAAAGTCTATCCGAGTAGCTAATACATCGCAAAGAGCAATTTTAAGTCCGACTACAATATTTTATTTGCTTTTCTATTTTGAAATGAAAGTCACAATTTGAATCCATAATGAAGAGTAGTTTCCCTCAGTCTATAAAAGGAGATTGAGATGGCAATACCTGTTTACTTATGGCTTGAGGATGATTCAGGTCGGAGAATTGAAGGATCTGTCGACGTAAAAGAGCGCGAAGGTTCAATAGAAGTGATTGAATTTATGCACTCTGTTGAACAACCTATCGATAAGTTTTCCGGGAAAATAACAGCAAAACGCATTTGTAGTACCTATGCATTCATGAAAGAGATTGATTCATCATCCTCTTATCTATACAAAGCCTTGAGCACTGGACAAACGCTAAAAAAGGCAGAGTTTATATTTTACAGAATCAACTATAACGGGCTAGAGGAGGCTTACTTTAAGACTATTTTAGAAAATGTAAGAGTAGTTCAAATTGAACCTATCATGTTTGATATTAAACACCCACAAAATGAACGCTATACACACCATGAATATGTTGATCTGACATACGAAAAAATAACATGGCACTATATTGATGGAAACATCATTCATACTGACACATGGAATGAACGCGCTTAAGGAGAAAGTATGTCCTGGGAATATGATGTAAAAGAGCACAAATTTTACCTGGATGGTGTATATCAGTTTGATGCGGATTATGCAGGAGCAAGTGGTTACAAAAACGATCCTACGCAAGAATGTGTAAAAAACAGCGGACCTCTTCCCAGAGGAACCTACACAATCGGTTCACCCCATAATTCAGCGCATACTGGAAAATATACTCTCAGCCTTACGCCTTACTCGACAAATGATATGTGCGATAGGGATGCATTTAAAATTCATGGTAAAAGCAGTTTGCACCCTGATGATTCTTCAGAAGGCTGCATCATTGCTCCTCTAAGTGCCAGGAGGAGTATCTGGAAAAGCAACGATACGGTACTGATTGTCAAATGAAGCGTCTATTTTGTTTATTGCCATTACTCGTTGCAGTCAGTACGCATGTTTTAGCAACTGAAATGACCGGCTTTGCTACCCAGTACTACGACGAAGGCGGAACGCTGGCAGAAATTTCAACAACAATGCCCCTCTCCCCCACCATCGTAATCGGAAAGAAAACCGTTCAGATGGAGGTTACTCCTCTGGCAGATATATCCAGCACAGCAGTTCAGAAAGGCAGTTCCGCACGCTGGGTCTGCCTTCATGACGACGATGGAACGAATTACTGGTTCATTTCTGATAACGAAATGGGTGCAGGATTGCTAACTGCGCTAGCTATAGCCCAGGATGGCATCCATAGCGAGTGTGCGAAAACAACGGAGCATATCAAAGTCTCAGTCGCTCATCTTCCATTGTTAAATGCGACGTATGGGAACTTAGTCGAATTGTTCGACAAGAAAGAGATCCCCAAAAACAACGAGTTGCTCTTTTATCAGGAGACGCCAGTACAGAATGGATTCACCCAGAGTAATACCGTCTCTTATTACTTCGATGGCGAAAAAGTGCGTGGCGTAATCATCGGACAAATTACCAGTAACTAATTTGCAGGCTCCCTCTTCGCAGGAAGAGGGAGTCAAGGCTATTCAGCCAACCGCATATGCAACAGCGGAAACGGATTCCCCTGCCCGTCCACTTCCGAGCGGCCGACCTGCTCAAACCCCATATGGCGATAAAACGCGACGCCCTGCGGGTTCTGCTCATTCACATCCACTTCGTTTACGCCAAACTCTGCGATGGCGTGTTGCAGCAGCAATTTCCCAACGCCCTTCCCGCGGCTTGCATCATCAACAAACAGCATTTCAATACGGTTTTCATCCACGCCTAAAAAGCCGTGAATAACGCCTGCATCATCACGGGCCATCACGACGGTGAGGTTTGGCAGATACGCGTTGAGCAATAGCGGACGCAGCGCCGCGATATCGCTTTCCTGTAGAAAGTGATGGGTGGCGCGAACGGAGGATTCCCAGATGGTAACCAGGCGTTCGAAGTGTGAGGGGTATGCGGTTTCTATTTTCATGGGGGGATCATGTTTGGAAAACCCAACTAATGCAAGTCACTCTGTGCGTGCTGTTCCCCCTCACCCTAACCCTCTCCCTCAAGGGAGAGGGGATCTATAGCGCTAAACCCTCACCTCCATCACCGCATACACCCCATCCTTCGGCACCACCACGGTGACGTTTTCCACCGGCACGCCCGCCGCGATGTGGATATCCTGCAGCTGCTGTAACGACCGCGGGTGAATATCCTCCCAGCCGATACCGCGCAGCACAAAATCAATCTGCGGGCTGCTGGTCAGCATGTTCGACACAATCACCGCCCCGCCGGGCTTTACCAGCCGCAGCGCGCGCTGGAGGAAAATCACCGCATCGGTGTCGTTGAAGTATTCGAAAATCCCGAGCGCGTCGACCAGTTCGGCCTGATGCTCGCCCAGCTCCAGCAGTAAGTCCTCGTTACGCACCAGAGTATGAAACAGGTTGCGCCGGAGTAGGGTCAGCTGTTCGCCCACCACAATGCCCTCCTGCGCCGCCATGGTTTCGGCCCAGCTGAGCGCCACGGGGTCTTTGTCCACCAGCGTGAGATACACCTGCTGGCCGTCGAGCTTTGCCTCGCGCAGCGCCTCCAGCACCGGGATGGCGGCACCGCTCGCCAGGCTAACCCAGTTGTTCTCGCTCTCATTATGAATGTACTTATCCACCAGCGCGGCCAGCACCCGGGCGCGGGAGCGCACGCCTACCGCATCGTTAGCGTGGATAAACCACTGACGGCTGTCGCTGTCCATTTTGGTGCCGTCGGGCAGGCGGTCTTCCAGCGGGTTTTGCACCACAAACAGCGCCAGCGCGGAGGGCACCAGCCGGGTTCGCCACGCGGTAAGCGCCGGACGGTTGCGAAAGGCCTGCTCGGAATAGCGGTTCTGCGGGACAAGCACGGCCTGCCCCCCTTCGTCGTATTCAACGCGCGGAGGCCGGAGCGCAGGCTCGGCTTTCAGCGCCCGGTCGAGGGCGGCGATCTCACGGGCAGCATCGTCTTTCATCGGCCACTGGTCGCTGACGTCGGGAAATGACGCACTGAAAATCGTCATATTTGCCGGTGCATCGCCGCGAAAAGGCTGCCAGTTCATGTCGTCTTCCCTCCGTTGGGCTTTTAACGGAAGTCTATCCAGGCGGGCCAGTAATACCCTACGAAGAAAGCACGAAATCGGGGCATTAGCTCTGCGACGTGCGCCATACCCCGGGCGTGCAGCCGTACTCGGTCTGGAAGTGGCGGATAAAGTGCGCGCAGTCGCTAAAGCCCATCCGCCGCGCAATGTCCGTGACGCTTTGCTGCGAGTTCTTCAGCAGCCAGCAGGCGTAGCGCAGCCTGGCGCTGCGGATAAATTCCCGCGCCGTTTTGCCAAACTCGGCGTGAAACAGGCGGTTGAGCTGACGTTCGCTGAGCGCCACTTCGCTGGCCAGCCCGGCGGTGCTGAGCGGGCGCGTCAGATACTGCTCAATCATCATGACCGCACGGCGCAGGCGCGAGTCAGGAATCAGGGCGATGTTGGCAGGCCGGGGCGTGGCCGTCTCGTGCGGCGTCAGGGACAGGCGCTGGCAGGCGCTATGGGCGATCTCACTGCCGGCGTGGGCGCGAATAAGCTCTGTCGCCAGGGTGATGGTTGAGATCCCGCCGGGGCAGGTCAGGACATCCCCCTCGTCAATAAAATCATAGCCTTGTTCGGCGTATACCTGCGGGAAGGCTTTGCGGAATCGCTCAAGGTGGAAAGGGTGAATCGATGCGCGTCGCTCGTTCAACACCCCCTCCTGCGCCAGCACAAAGCTGCCGGTGCCAATCCCAATCAGCGGGACATTCATATGGTGGGCATGGGTGAGGTAGTCTCTGTCCCCCGGATAACCCTGCGACAGGTACTCCAGCTCGCCGCCGATGATCGCAATATAGTTAAACGTCTCCGGCGGCGCGTGCGGGGCATCGGGCCTGATGCTCACCCCGGAGCTGCTGGTAACAGGGGTATCAGGCTGTTCACTGAGTAAACTGATTTTGAATGCTTTTTTCTTCTGGGCTTTGGTTGCGTATCGCAACGCTTCCAGCAGGCCGGACAAGGCTAACAGTGAATACCGGGGCCACAGCAGTAACCCAATATGCAGCTGCGTTTCCGACGCAGATATACCTCCACCGGAAGAGTCAAAGAGAGTTTTCATTTTCTTGCCAAATGTAAGAACAACATTATTGCAACGCGTGGCTGCTATTTATATACCTAAGATAATCCTTAGGCTCTAAATCAAGCATAAATGAAAACGGCGGCTTTGATAACTTTTTACTTAATACGCTTATCCATTTCTTGAACTTCGACATACATATGTCGGTAATGTTCCTAACGTGAAAATATAGTTATCATTTTGTTGTTCATTGATCCGAATATAAATACTTTTTCCGGAGTATACGAAGAACTGCGGCTCATATTTTTCGAGCCAATTATCGGTAACATTATCGTCCGGGAATTTCATATGCCGCTCGGAAGTCAATAAAAAGACATTATCCTTGCGCTCAACCTGAAAAAATATTTTCCGGTCAATAATTTTTGTCGGATCGCTATCAACGCTGCCATTCATACTGAGCGTCCCGCTGTTGCCGTCAAAGATGTAATTCAGCCACAGGGAGAGTTTCTCTTCGGGATGATGCTGTACCAGGTTCGCCTGACACGAAAAAGGCTGCACGTAATACCGGTGCCACAGGTAATAACCCGACAGCATTACCCCCACCAGCAGACATGCGGTGAACAGATACAGCAGCTGACGAAAACGGGTCATGCTAGCGCTCCTCAATAAAATAGTCAGAGATGCAGCGATTCGGCTCCTTCATCGATCTGTCGCACCGAATCACGGACGCGCGCGGCAGCAGGGGGTACCAGCTGATATACACCCACGGATAGCTGGCGCAGGCGTCCTTAAACGGCGTCAAATACGCCAGGGCTTTCGACCGCTCGTCCTGGGTCTGAATATCCTGAGCCAGGTAGACGTGACACGCCCCGACCAAAGCAGTAAAGCGATAATCGTCGATAAAGCGTTTTTCACGCGCGCTGCTGTGAGTCACGATGCCTGCCCCAACCAGCACCAGCAGCGCGATCAGCATGCCAGGAAGCCACCGGAAGCGATGCCCGGACGCGCCGGTTACGACGGCTACCGGCTCCGCCGACAGCGGTGGCAGCACCGCAGGCGAGATCGTGTCGCATAGCTCAGGCGCATCTTTCTCGGGTAGTTCCGCGGGACGAGGATGGGGGTCTTTAACCACGATTTGCGTATCGCTCGCCAGCGTTAACCCGATGCGCGGAATAGTGACGATGGGGTCGACCTCAAAACCAATCTTTTTCAGCCCTTTTCGCAGAATAGAGATGTTTTGATAAAAAGTATTGGGCGAGACCAGCATCCCGCGGCGCTGCCAGACAATATCAAGAAATTCCTGTTGCGTGACAATGGCCCCGGCTCTTTCTATTAATAACAACAGGCATCGGCCTGCCGGAGAATTTAAAACGACAACCCGATCGGGGCTGGCGATATCCCTCAGCGTGCTGGTCGCGGGATGAAACTCAACCATATTATTGATGATGTAATGCTTATGCATAGCGTTGGTGAGCGTTCTCCGTTCAATTGCGCCGCTTTTCACGACGGCATATCAGTGCATCGGCGAATGTTGACGACGTTCGCTACGTAACATAAGGATTAATGTGGCTGATAAAATTTATGCTGTATATATCAGCAATTGGCGAAAAATCTTATTTTCCTCTCTTCTCTCTGTCGCTTCACTGAAGCGTGAGACGTGTTTAACACCGCTCCGGCGCGCTCTGGCAGAGCCCGGCATCCTCTCTCTTAACTTTTCTGAAGTAATGAATGAACACGGCAGCACTGAAGGCGTAATGCGCCACGCTTGACATTGACAAAACCCTACAAAAACCATAATTGAACAGCGTGGACATGGACGTCTGAAATATACAGAGCGGTTAACGCTTAAGTTTTCTTAACTTCCTTTAATATCAATAAATAACGCTATTTTTGCCGATATTCACCCTGCGGTATCATCAGTATAAATCGATGATAACACTCGGAAATTGTTATCCTCCGTCAGCACTTCAGCCCCGCGCTGACGCTAGCAGACACTTCCCTTACACAACATTTAACAAAGACAAAGATTAATAAAAAAAAGCGGTTATGCTTATTTACAGGCAATAAAGAGGAGAAACATCAACAGAAGGGCCGATCGACCGCGGTATCAAAATCGTTAATTAATACAAATTAAGATTAATTCAGATTACCTCTTTTATGGCCGGCGTATAGTAGGCCTACTCCATGCATAGCGTGATGACTTCGAGAATACAGGCCAACCTTAACCGCATCGGTTTGTCTTATTACTATTATAAATCGAGGGACTAACATGGCGAATAAGAACGAAACACAACAACATTTACGTATCGCATTAATGGGTGGCGACCATTATGCACGAAAGGGCATCATCACATTATTAAGGAGCATTACGCCAGAATCTCAGATTGAAATGACAGCCGGGAATTTTCAGCAGCTTGATAACGTATTATCGACTACGCCAATTGATATTCTCCTGTTATCAGGTTCTGACAAGTATCACACCGGATATGATTATCTTAATGGGCTGAAAAGAATCAAAGCAAAATATCCCGGCGTGATTGTTTGTATGTATTCCGCCCCTGCGCATTCATCGCAATGGATTAGAGGCGATATCGATGCCTATATCTCACTGCATGAGTCGGTTTATTGCTGGCGGACGAAATTATTAAAAATGGTCGATAGCCGCTATCGCCCACAAAAGAAACCAACGGCGTTATCGCTGACGCCAGGAGAGTGGAGGGTCTTAAAGGAACTCAGGAACGGACTGGATATGAGTTACATCGCAGAAACAGAGAAGCTTTCATATCGCCGGGTAAGCGCTTTAAAAAACTCCGCGATACGAAAACTCGGGCTCAGGAATAAGACAGATTTGCTGGTCTTTTTAACCAGTTAGACCTGCCGCTTTCAGAGCAAATCTCATCAATAAAAACAAAGGAATTAAGAAAATGAAAGCACGCGTAAAACACAGCACATTTCTGGCATTAAGCATTGCCGCTCTGCTGCCTGCCGGTTCCGCCATGGCGGCAACCGCGAGCGGCGGCACGGTGAACTTCAGCGGCAAAGTCGTGACCTCCGCCTGCGCCATCAGCGCAGGCAGCGCCAACATTGACGTCGATCTGGGCGAAGTGCGTACCGCCACGCTGGCGGCCGCAGGCAGCGAAGCGAGCACCGCAAAAGCGTTTGCCATCACCCTGGAAGATTGCGAAATCGCCGATACCTCAGCGTCAACGGAGGCGAATCCGATTGCCGCAACAACCGTATCCGTCACCTTCACCGGTACGCCGGACTCCACCGATGCCAATAGCCTGGCCGCCGGAGCAAACGGCAGCACCACCTCCGCGCAGCATGTGGCGATTCGTCTTTATGACGAACAGGGCAACGTGGTGAATCTGAACGAACCCGCAGCGGCCATCCCGCTGCGTAAGGGTGCCAACACCCTGAACTTCAGCGCGAAATATTACTCGCCGCAGGGCGGTGCCACCGCGGGTGATGCCAGCGCTGTCGCGACCTACACCGTTACCTATTCGTAATTTTCAGGCCCGGTCTGCTGGCCGGGCCTGACTCAGCTTTGAGGAGCATCCCTATGCGCGTAAACACATGGATTTGCCTGGCTGCCACAGTTTGTTCAACCGCCGCGTACGCCGGCGGCGTGGGGTTGGGCGCAACGCGAATGGTCTACTCCAGCGCCGCCAACCAGTCCATGCTGCAGGTCAGGAACACGCATCCCGACGCCACGTTCCTGATCCAGTCATGGATGGAAAACGAGAAAGGGCAAAAAACCAACGATTTCGTTATCACGCCACCGCTGTACGTCATGAAGCCCGCCAGCGAAAGCGCGGTAAAAATCATGTTTAACGGCAAAGCCCTGCCAGAAGATCGCGAAACGCTCTACTGGATGACGGTCAAAGCCATTCCGCAGCAGACCAAAAGCGGTTCCGGCAATTCGCTGCAGTTTGCGTCAGCAAACCGCATCAAGGTCTTTTATCGCCCGGAGAGCCTCGGACAAGGCGCTGGCGAGGCATGGAAAAGCCTTTCGGGCGCGTATCGCGCCGGGAAAGTGACGCTCACGAACCCAACGCCGTACTACCTCACCACTATCAACGTGAAGATTGATGGTATGCCGGTGCAGCCGGTGATGTTACCGCCGAAATCCAGCGTGACGCTGGCCGAAGCCTTTAGCCATGCAAGCAGCATGAGCTATCAGACCATTAACGATTACGGGGCATGGACCCCCGCCACGCGCGCGTCGTTATCCCAATAATAAAAACAGTAAGGCGTGACCACGTGAAAAGAAAAATCCTGTGCGCCACGGTGATCTCCCTGGTAGTTCGGCAAGCCGTGGCTGCCGAAAGCGAACTGCAATTTAACCCCGCGTTCCTCAACGGCGAGAGCGCAAACAGCGCCGATCTCGCCTGGGTTAACGCCGGGAGCGCGCTGCCGCCTGGAGACTACAACCTCAACGTGTATATCAATAACAATTACGCGTTCACAGGCAACGTCACGTTCCGCATTGCTGAAAATACGGCGGGAGAAGCCCTGCCGTGCCTTACGCCTGAACAAATCGCCGCGCTGGGCATCGACAGCCAGCAGGCAAAAGGCGGCGCGCTGCCGCTGGCGCAGCGCTGCATCTTCCTGACACAGGCATTTGCCGATAGCCGGTTTGATTTTGACCAGCAGACACTCACCCTGAACTTCACCGTACCGCAAAGTGCGATGCGCAATTTACCGCGCGGGTACGTCAGCCCGGAAAGCTGGGAGGCAGGGATCCCTGCCGCGTGGCTGAATTATGTGGTGAACGGTTCGAACAACGAATATCAGGGCGAGACGCGCACGCGCGATCGGCAGCTGTTTGCAAGCCTGAACAGCGCCATCAACCTCGGCGCGTGGCGGCTGCGTGATTTCACCACGTGGACCAAAGAGAGCAACGAGCTTACCCACGTGCAAACCTGGCTGCAGAGGGATATCCCCGGCCTGAATGCCCAGGCATATGCCGGTGAAACCTATACCTCGTCACAGGTCTTCGACTCCGTGGGCCTGCGCGGTGTTGCCCTGAAAACCGATGACAACATGCTGCCTGCCAGCCTGAGCGGCTACGCGCCGGAAGTCCGCGGCATCGCGCGCAGCAACGCCACCGTGACGGTTCGCCAGAACGGCAACATCATCTATCAAACCTCCGTTCCGCCGGGGGCGTTTGTGCTGAAAGATCTCTACCCGACGTCGTCAGGTGGCGATCTCGCGGTCACCATTCAGGAGAACGACGGCAGCCAGACGCAATACACGATTCCCTTTGCCAGCGTGCCGAACCTGGTGCGTAACGGACAGGTGAAATATGCCTTCGGTGCCGGGACCTACCGCCCGATGGGCGATCAGGCGTCGCCCTCTTTCGCGCAGGGCGAGCTGTTCTACGGCTGGCGCTACGGCCTGACGTTTTACGGCGGGGCGCAGTTTGCCGATCGCTATAACGGTCTGGCTTTCGGGGTTGGGCAAAACCTCGGCCACTTTGGTGCCTACTCCATTGACCTGACCCACGCCCGAAGCCAGCTGGCGGACGATCGGCACTACACCGGCGATTCCGTGCGCCTGCGCTACAGCAAGCTGCTGAACGACACCGGCACGCGGATAAACTTCTTCTCGCTGCGCTACTCCACTGAGGGGTTTTATACCCTCAGCGATACCACGTACAAAGGGATGGCGGGCGGGAGGCCAAAGCAGATCGTGGAAGACGATGGCACCGTCACCACCCACTACGACACGGTATATAACCTGCGGATGTCGCGTAAAGCCAAAAACCAGCTGCTGCTGTCGCAGCCAATGGGGGAATACGGCTCGCTGTCGCTGTCGTGGGATCAGCAAACCTACTGGAACACGTCAAATACCACGCAAAGCCTGCAGTTCGCGTGGAACGCCACGTTTCGTAACGTGTCGCTTGGCGTCAGCGTTCAGCGCAGCGCCAGCCTGTATGACAACAAGAAAGAGAACCTTCTGGCGCTCTCCCTGTCGGTGCCGTTTGGCAACCCGCAGCTCGCCACGCGCGCCCGCTTTACGACCACCCATGCGGATTCAACCGGCACCACCGCCAGCACCGGCGTGAGCGGTTATCTGCCGGGCCAGGAGAACCTGTTTTATAGCGTTAACCAGCGCTACAGCAGGCAGCAACAGTACGGCGGTGATGTCGCCCTGCAGTACGAAGGCGCGCGCGGGGACTATAACCTCGGCTACAGCTACACCCGCGATTCCCAAAACCTCAGCTACGGGATGAGCGGCGGCGCGGTGCTGCATGAAGATGGCCTGACGCTAAGCCAGCCGCTCGGCAATACCAATATTCTGGTTAAAGCCCCCGGGGCCAGCAACGTTTCCGTGCTTAATCACAAGGGCATCAAAACCGACAGCCGTGGCTATGCGGTGATCCCGTACGCCACGCCGTATCGC
This sequence comes from Enterobacter genomosp. O, assembly GCF_001022965.1. GTDB lineage: Bacteria > Pseudomonadota > Gammaproteobacteria > Enterobacterales > Enterobacteriaceae > Enterobacter > Enterobacter cloacae_L. The sequence continues at coordinate 140,570 of NZ_LECZ01000026.1, read as the reverse complement.
GTCAATCAGGTCGCGCTGGACGTCACCACGGCAGGTAACGACGTAGAGCTGGAAAACGCCATCGTCAACAAAACGCCCACCGACGGTGCCCTGGTCCGCGCCACCCTCGTCACGCGCCAGGGGGCAAAAGCGATGTTTAGCGTTCGTCGCGGCAACGACGTGCTCCCCTTCGGCACGCTGGTCTCACTCAGTGATGACAAAAGCAGCGGCATCGTTGGCGACGGCGGCAGCCTGTATCTGTCCGGCCTTCCCGTTAAGGGTGCGTTGAGCGCGGTGTGGGGCCGCAGCAGCGACCAGCGCTGCACCATTAACTATGCGTTAAATAAGCAAAATTATAATGCCCGCACCGGCCTTTATTCACAGGAGGTGGTATGTCAGTAACGCTCCGGATGACCAGCATCGTCCTGCTGCTGTTTTTTACTCTCCCCGTTCGCGGCTATGACGTGCTGGTTTCCGTCACCGGCAATTTGATCGGCAATACCTGCGTGGTCGCCGCGGGTTCTAAAGAGCAGGAAGTACCGCTGGGGACCATTGGGATCAAACAGTTCCCCCGCGCAGGGGCGGTAAGCAACATCAAAACGCCCTTCACGATCAGGCTTGAAGCCTGCGGGCCGACCTTTGCCGGGGTAAAAATCCGCTTCAGCGGTACGCCGGACGATGACGACCCGCAGCTGGTAAAAATTGCCGACGGCGGCGCAACCGGCGTGGCGGTGCAGATCCTCGACAAAGAAAGCGCGCTGATTCCACTGAACACGCAAACCCCCGCCTGGGGCACGCCGGGCGATGACAGCGTAGAGGTAACCTTCTATGCCCGACTGGCCGCCACGGGCGCGCCCGTCAATCCCGGAGATGTCTCTGCTTTCGCCACCTGGACCACGGAGTATCAATGATGCGTTTAGCTTTTTTAATCACCGGATTACTCCTCTGTGCCAGCGTACAGGCGATGGAGTGGAAATCGGATATTACCCTCTCCCCCCAGCCGATGACCTACAGCGGGCCAGCGGATTCGGTAGTGCCGGGCAACATCATCGGTTCGACCTGGAGCGCAACCGCCAGCGTGCAGCAGGTATTCTGGTGCGGCTGGGTGTTTACCTGCTCCAAAGGCACGCTGGAGCCGAGCAGCAGCGCAATTTCAAGCGGCATGACGGTCACCGTCGACGGGGTGAACTACACCATTTTCGAAACCGGCGTGCCGGGGGTGGGGTATATCATCGGGCTGAAGGATTTTAACGGCTCCGCCTGGATTCCGCTGCAGAGCGGTATCACGCAAAGCTACCCGGCGGACGGTACCAATGGCTATGCCACCGATTTAGGCTGGTCCGCCAAGGTGACTTTTATTAAGACCGGCACGGCGCTGAAATCAGGGGTTTATCAGATCCCGACCATCAACGCCGCGGTTCTGACCGCGTATAACAACGAGGTCAAAACGGCAAAGGTTATTATTAACCCTACCACCATCACCGTCACGGCGAGCGGCTGTACGGTGGGCACCAAAAGCGCGAATGTTGATCTGGGCACGATTGATATCCGCACCTTGACCACCGTGGGCAGCACGTCACCTTCCGGGTCGTTTAACGTCAGCCTGATCTGCGACGCCAACGTGGCGGTTAACGCGGTGATGACCGATCAGACCACGCCGTCGAATACCTCGTCGGTGGTGACGCTGACCGGCGACTCCACGGCGTCCGGCGTGGGGGTGCAGTTTTTCTACAACGGCACCGGCCCGCTGATGATGGGGCCAGACAGCTCGGCGGCGAACACGACGAACCAGTTCTTTATCCAGAGCACCACCGCGGCGCAAACCCTGTCGCTGCCGTTCCAGGCGCAGTACATCCGCACCGGCGAGCTGGTCCCCGGCTCGGCGAACGCCCTGGCAAGCATTACGTTTTCCTACCAGTAGGGGCTAGTGCTTCACCCACACCAGCTGGTCAACCCGGAAGCCCAGACTGCGCGCGGTGTTCAGGTAATCCTGCTTCACCGCCTCAGGAAGGGTTGGCGTGCGCGACAGGATCCACAGGTAATCGCGGTTCGGGCCGCTCACCAGCGCGTACTGGTACTTATCGTCGAGCTTGATCACGTTATAGCCGCCGTAGAACGGGCCGAAGAACGATACCTTCAGCGCGGCCGTGGTCGGTTCACCGGTAAAATACGCTTTGCCTTCGCTCTCATTCCACTTGTTCTTCACCGGGTCGTAACCCCGGTTAAGCACGCTAATGCCGCCGTCGCTGCGCTTGCCGTAGGTGGCAGTCACCTGCTCCAGACCGCGTTCAAAGCGGTTTTCCAGGCGGGCGACCTCGTACCATTTGCCGAGATAGCGGCTGGCATCAAAACCGGAAATCGGCTGCACGCCTTTCGGCGGCGTAGGGGATTTACAGGCGACCAGCGTCAGGGCAATGGCAACACCGGTCACAACAGGCCATAGCTTCATGAGAATTCCTTTCATTTGCACGGTTGGATGTTAAGTGTAGTGCACCGTTTCGGCGCTTCATCCCGTTCGGGAAAATTCGTAGTATATTGAGAGTATTCCTCCACTCTGGACACGGACATGGCTTACTCCATCGGCGAATTCGCCAGACTCAGCGGCATCACCGCCACCACCCTACGGGCGTGGCAGCGTCGCTACGGTTTACTCAAGCCACAGCGCACGGAAGGCGGCCACCGCCAGTACAGCGATGAAGACGTCCAGCAGGCGCTAAAAATCCTCGACTGGGTTAAAAAAGGCGTCCCGATCGGCCAGGTCAAACCGCTGCTGGAACGCCCGACGCCGGGCCGGACCAACAACTGGCAAACCCTGCAACAGAACATGCTGCAGCGCCTGCAGGACGGCAAAGTCGAGTCCCTGCGCCAGATGATTTACGACGCCGGACGCGAATACCCGAGGCCGGAACTGGTCGCGAACGTGCTCCGCCCGCTGCGCAGCCAGGTTTCGGCTAACGTCGCCGCCGCCATGACCCTGCGCGCAATTCTCGACGGCATCATCATCGCCTACGTCTCGTTCTGCCTCGAAGGCGATAAAAAAGCGCCGGGCGATAATATTCTGCTCAGCGGCTGGCACCTGAACGACCCGTGCGAGATCTGGCTCGAAGCCTTAACGCGCACCGGACAGGGCCACCGGATCGACATTCTGCCCACGCCCCCTGACGCGCTGGCACCGGAAATTTTCCCGGAGCGCAAATGGCTTCTGGTCACCAGCGGCAAGCTCACCGCGGCGCGGAAAAAGCAGGTGGCGCAGTGGCAGCAGCAGGTTTCCCTTGAGGTGATTATCCTCTGACGATTTTCTCCTGTGGGAATTGTCACGAAAAGTTGAATATTTTCCCGCGCTGCGAATGCTAACGTTTTCCTGTGACCACTCACTCCACAGGAAAACATCATGAAAAAAACCACCCCTCTGCTGATCCTGGCCGCGATGGCTTTTACCCCTGTCGCCTTCAGCGCCGCCCCGGCTGGCACGCTGAGCGTACACGTTCTCGACCAGCAAACCGGTATGCCGCCGTCGGACGTAACTGTTATCCTGGAAAAGCAGGAGCAGGATAAATGGACCCAGCTTGCCAGCGGTAAAACCGACCATGACGGACGCATCAAATCGCTTTATCCGCAGGACCAGGACATGCAGCCCGGCGTTTATAAAGTGACCTTCAAAACCGCAGATTACTTCCACGGCAAAAAGCTGGACTCCTTCTTCCCGGAAGTCCCGGTGCTGTTTACCGTGACCCGCACCAACGAGAAGTTGCACATCCCGCTTCTGCTGAGCCAGTACGGTTACTCGACCTACAAGGGCAGTTAAGACCTGTTGATTTTAAAGGAATATAAAAAATAGTTCCGCTAATACTTGGACAAATTAGTCATGTTGTGTAAGTTTTAAATATATGAACGGGAGGACCACACCATGACAACGAAACCTGTGCTCGGTATTAGCGGATGTTTGACCGGTTCCGCCGTACGCTTTGACGGCGGACACAAGCGTATGGGCTTCGTCATGGATGAGCTGGCCCAGTGGGTGAATTTCCGCCCCGTCTGCCCGGAAATGGCCATTGGCCTGCCGACGCCCCGCCCGGCGCTGCGACTGATCGTAACGACGGACGGTGAAACGCAGATGCGCTTCAGCCATGCGCCTCATGAAGATGTTACGCAGAAAATGGCGGACTTTACGGCAGACTTTTTGCCGAAAATCGGCGATCTCTCCGGCTTTATCGTCTGCGCGAAATCTCCAAGCTGCGGCATGGAACGCGTGCGGCTGTATGATGAAAACGGCAACCGGGGCCGCAAGGAGGGGGTCGGGCTGTTCACCGCTGCCCTCCTTGAAACCTGGCCGTGGCTGCCCGTGGAGGAGGATGGACGCCTGCACGACCCGGTGCTGCGGGAAAACTTCGTCGAGCGCGTTTTTGCGCTGCACGAGCTGAACATACTGCGTAAAAATGGCCTGACGCGCCGCGCGCTGCTGGACTTCCACAGCCGCTACAAGCTTCAGCTGCTGGCGCACCATCAGGCGGGTTACCGTGAAATCGGCCCGTTCGTCGCCTCGCTGCACGAGTGGGAAGACCTGGACGCCTTCTTCGTGGCGTACCGGGAAAAGCTGATGACCATCCTGAAAAAACCCGCCTCGCGGAAGAATCACACCAACGTGCTGATGCATATTCAGGGCTATTTCCGTAACCAGCTGAACACCCGCCAGCGCGGCGAGCTGCGCGACGTGATCCTGCACTATCGCAACGGACATCTGCCTATCCTCGCTCCGATCACGCTGCTGAAGCACTACCTGGCCGAACACCCCGACCGGTATCTGATGACGCAAAACTACTTTGATCCCTATCCTGATGATTTGGGTCTGCGTCTGGCAGTCAAATGATCACAAAAATGCGAAGGCCCCATTGACCCGTAGAGGCCCAAAGCAGTACCCCGTTTAGACGACATCCTCACTGTCGTCTCTTTTTTGCATTTCATCCAAAAGCCTGTGATTATATACAGGCTCATTCTGCAAAAAGGGGCCTGCCTGTGATCAACACCCTGCACATCCAAAACTACCGCTCCATCCGCGATATGTCGCTGGAGCTGGAGCAGCTCAACATCGTCTTCGGGCCGAACGGCACCGGAAAATCCAATATCTACAAGGCGATACACCTGATGCACAGCGCCGCCCAGGGGCAGTTTTCCCAGGCGCTGGCAAACGAGGGCGGTATTCTGAAGGTGTTCTGGGCAGGCAAGACCCGCAGCGACCAGCTGCGACGGATGAACCTGGCGGTTGAAACAGAGACCTACGAATACGAGCTGCAGGTAGGGTTTGTCGAGAAGCTGCCTTACCCTTCGCAGTTCCAGCTCGACCCGGTGATCAAAGAAGAGTCCATCTGGCTGAGCGGCCAGCACAGACGCCCGTCGTCCCAGCTGATGAAGCGCAGGAATCAGGCGGTGTTTCTGAATAACGTGCACCACGAGAAAGTGACCCACAGCGGTACGCTTTACGAAAACGAATCGGTGTTCGGCCAGCTCGGCGAGCCGCACCTTTACCCGGAAGTGTCGCAAATGCGCGAGTCCCTGCGGAACTGGCGCTTTTATCATGAGTTTTCCGTCTCATCCGGCTCGGCAATGCGCGCCCCGCAGGTCGGCTTCCGCTCCCCGGTGCTGGCCAGCGACGGCGCCAACCTGGCGGCGGCGTTCCAGACCATCGTCGAGATTGGCGACGAACTGCTGCTGATGCGCATTCTCGACCAGGCGTTCCCCGGCTGCGTGTTCTACAGCGACAACACCGGCGGGCGCTTCCGGATGATGATGCAGCGCGAAGGGCTGAGCAGGCCGCTTGAACCGGCGGAGTTCTCTGACGGCACGCTCCGCTTCCTGTGCCTGGCGGTGGCACTGTTAAGCCCGCGCCCACCGGCGTTTATCGCATTGAACGAACCGGAAAACAGCCTGCACCCGCAGATGCTGCCCGCCCTTGCGAGCTTAATCGCCGAGGCCAGCCGCTACTCGCAGATCTGGCTCACCAGCCACTCGCCGGAGCTGGCGACGCTGATTGAGAAACAGCGATCGTTTTCGCTGTATCAGCTGTCGATGGTGGAGGGGGAGACGAGGGTGGAGAGGCTGGGGTAGCTCAATCTCTTCATACACAACTTACCGGGGTGGGTCTTCGGATCGGTTCTTTTCCTTCGCCATAATGCACTGTATTCCTCCAATTAGGATCACACCACTCATGGCAAGGGTAGTAGCTTCAACAAGATCGCTGACTGGAAAATCAAATTGTCCGATGAAAAAGAAGCTGACCAGGGCAATCAACAAACGTCCAAATAAAAGCGTGGCAAATATTCCTGCTATCCAAACAGTGGCCAGTAACAAGAATAATTTTACCCTTGTAGTAATCATTATTTTTCCTCTGTATGAATGCGGCAAACTGGTGAAGGACTGTAACCACTAGCTTCTGTAGGTTCATGAATGCTCACATTTCTTAACCTGTCGTTATTACAGAACTTTCACGCTAGTTCTGCAAACGGAACGTCTTTCGCCACTCCGCCGGGCTGACCCCAAAACGCGCCTTAAACTGCTGTCGCCAGGTGACAGCGGAATTAAACCCCACCAGCTCGGCCACGCTTTCAACGGGCATATTTCCGGCTTCAAGCAAGATCTGGCTGCGCCGCAGGCGTTCGGCGGTAAGCCAGTCGACGACGCTCATCCCCGTGGCTTTAACAAAGTGACGGGTCAGCGTGCGGCGGCTCATTGAGACCACCTCCGCCAGCGAGTCCAGGCTATGCGGTTCGGTGATGTGCTGCTGAAGATAGTCGATCAGGCAGTTAATCCGCCCGTCACGAGTATCTTTCGGCACCGGTTGGGCGATAAATTGCGCCTGCCCGCCTTCGCGGTGGGGCGGAACAATCATCCGGCGGGCAATCTGGTTAGCGACCACGCTGCCAAAACGCTGGCGAATGATATACAAGCAGCAGTCCAGCGCGGCGGCAGTGCCTGCGGAAGTGATGATATTGCCGTCATCCACGTAGAGGGCATTGATATCTAGCCTGACGTTCGGGAAGAGCGACTGAAACTGGCGTTCGAACTCCCAGTGGGTGGCCGCACGCTTGCCGTCGAGGACCCCCGCATAGGCCAGCACAAACGACCCGAGACACAGCCCGACGATTTCCGCGCCGTTATCTCTTGCCCGTACCAGGCTGTCGAGCAGCGTCTGAGGCGGGCGTTCAAGGACGTGCTGCCAGTAGGGAACGACGACAATATCGGCCTGCCCAATGGCGGAGTAGCCCTCTGTAGCGTTGAGGGCAAATCCGTCTTTTGACGTGAGGAAACCGGGCGTTTCGGCGCAGATCGTGACGTTAAAACGCCTTTCGCCGGAAACCGAATCGCCAAACAGAATGCAGGGAACGGAGTAGTGAAACGGGCTGAATCCGTCCACCGCGACAATTGCGACGTTGATTAGCGACATCTGCCCCCTCCCTTCCCTTTAACGCACTCAGAATATAACGGTTTCCCCGTCCTGGGGAATGCTCACCGCGTCACTCACCTGGTTGGCTTCAACGTACTCACGCAGCGCGCTGCGGGTCAACAGGCAGTGGTTGATGGCCTCCATATGGCTCGCCACGATTTTAGCCTGCGGCAGCAGGAAATGGACGTTGAGCACGTCTTCCTGACCCATAATGATTGGCCCAAAACCAATGACGTGGGCATAGCCGGCGTTAAGTACCACCACATCCGGCTGATGCTTTTGCAGATCCGCTGCCACCTCTTCGCGCCAGACGGTATCCCCTGCCAGATAGAGCGTCTTCTCAGCAGGATGGCGCAGCACCACGCCGCAGGCCTCGCCCAGCCGCTCCGCCAGCTCCGGTACGGCGTAAGCGCGGTTGGTGCCGTGCTGGCCACCGTGGGTTTTCACAATCTGAATGTCGCCGAAGGTGGTCGCGTCGGTCATGACTGTCAGGTTGCTAAACCCCTGGCTGCGCAGCAGCGCGGCGTCACGGTCGTTTTGCACATAGATCGGCTTGTCTTTGGCGATCAGTTCTGCTGCTGCGCGATCCCAATGATCGTCATGGGTATGGGTGACGATCGCCGCGTCGGCGTCCAGCAGCAAGTTGACGTCAACGGGAAGCTCGACCAACGGGTTGCGAAGCTCAGCATGCGCCGTACCGGGAAAGCCCGGATAAGCGCCCTTCGGGGCGAGCATCGGGTCGATTAAAAGACGTTTGCCGGCGTAGGTAATCAGCTGGGTGGCGTTGCGAATATGGGTGATGTTCATGGGCTATCCTCCGGTTGGTGTGATAAGGAGGATAGCCCGCTGCCCCGCTTAGCAATGTGGGTGAAAGGGCAATAACCGATGAAATCGGGTCAATCGATAAACCGCTTGCGCACCCGCTCCAGCGGCGCGATAAGCAGGTTGATGAGCGGCTTACGATCGATAACGATATCGGCGTTAACCGTCATCCCACCCATCAGCAGACGCTTTTTCTTGTCCGGGTCGGTAAACCAGGAAGGCACCCGCACTTTAGCAAGGTAGTAGTTCTGCCCCTCCTGCAGCGGGATGAGCGCCGAATGGGCATCGATGTTCACCTCATAGAAATCAGACAGGGTTGCTTCTACCGAGCCATATTTATCCACCGGCCAGGAGTCAAAGCGCAGCTTCACCTTATCCCCTTTTGCCACCCGGCCCACGCCCGTGGCGGGCACATAGAGATACCCCTCCATCGAGGCGGCGGTATTTTTACGGATCACCACCACCACTTCGCTGTTTTGCGTAATGGCCCGGCCCGGCGGAAAGTTGATCGCCACCACGTAGCCGTCGGCAGGAGCCAGCATCGCCATGGTTGAGCTGCCCCGGCTGGAGAGGTTACGGTCAATTTCACTGATCCGGTTCTTCACGTACAGCTGCTCCTCGCTCAGGGAGTCGATTTGCGACTGGGTGCTGTCGGTGAGGCTGGTTTTGCGCGCCTCGAGGTCAAGGATGGTGCTCTCCTCCAGGGTCAGATTAAGCTGGGCGTTAAGCACGTCGTTGTGGCTTTTATCGAGATCCACCTTTGAGACATAGCCTTTGCCCGATACCGATTTCCACGCCTCGTACGTGTCGGTGTTGTTTTTAAGCAGCGCGCGCAGCTTTTTCACCTTATCGCGGGAAACCGCTATCTGTCGGTCGGTAAGATCCAGCTGCTGCGCCAGGTTTTTGCGGTAGGACGCAATAGAATCATCAATGGCCTGAATGCGCTGCTCGCTACGCTTTTTCTCCGCCTCCATCTGCTGGCGGTCGAACTGTACCACCGACCCTTGCTTGCCGCCGTAGTCCTGCGAAACGGTAAAAAGCGGGTCATTCTCTTTCACGTACTGGCCCGGACGCACCGCGAAGTCAACGATGGTGCCGGACTCTCTGGCGCGGACTTCCACATCGCCCTGGGCCGGGATCAGCACGCCGCGCGCCAGCGTGGTCTCCGAAAAATTAAAGACGATGGAAAAGACCAGCAGGCAGAGGAAAAAGGAGATAAACAGCGTCAGCACGCCTTTCAGGCGCGGGGCGTTGATCTCGTAGCTCTTTGAAAAATGGTGCGGGATTAGCGCCCGACGTTGTCGGTTTCGGTTTTTTAATTTCACGACATGTCATCCATGATAAATCACTGAAAGATCGTCCCATGCACTCCAGAGCGTGGGGGTTTTACGCAGCGCATTCAGCGTGGCGGTGGCGGCCTGGCGGTAGTCCGCTGGCGCATACGTCTGGCTCTCTAACCCAAACTCCGCCGCGTGCAGCGAACAGGTGGGCACCAGCGTGCGAACCGCGTATCCGTAGCGCGTTAAAAAACGCGTCGAGACATCCGTTAACCACGCCTTCTGGTCGCCCGCCTGGGTCATGAACAGCGGCGCATCCGGGAGGCGTTCATCCATCAGCAGCACGGTCACCAGCCGATGCGGCGCGAAAAATCCCCCTGCACGCCGCCCTTCGTGAGCGGCCATCAGCTTGTGCAGCGCAGGCTGGCGGGTGACAAACTGAAAGCGCACGTCTTCTGGCGCGGTGGCGAGCAGCGCATCCGCGATCAGGCCAAACCCGGCCCAGCGCATGCCCAGCAGCAGGGTGCGAGGCCGGGAATAGAAATCCTGCTCGCGGGTGAATTCCGCCACGCGGGCATGGAGATCGAAGCGCACGTTGCGCCGCCACAGCGCGGGCGGGAAGATCTGCTCCACGAAGTTAAAGCCGCTCATCTCACGGGCGTTCTGCCGCAGAAAATCGGCCGGGACGTCGGCCTCCGGGCAGCGCATAAACTGGCTGTAGTTTTGCGTTATCCGGCCTGCCAGCAGGGTGCGTCCGGCCTGCCGGGCGCAAAGTCGGGCGTAGAGACGGGGGAGAAACATCATTGCTCACTCTCCCGCAGCGTGCCGTTTTCCATGGTGTAGAGCCGTCCGTGGCAGCCGACCACCTCCGGCGAGTGGGTGACAAACACCAGGCCAATTCCCAGACCACGCAGGTTCGCCAGCACCTTCTGCGCGGTGGTTTTATCGAGGTTTGCCGTGACTTCATCGCACAGCAGCAGCTTCGGCTGGCTGTACAGGGCGCGCGCCAGTACCAGACGCTGCATCTCACCGGCGGAGAAAAAGGTGTTCCCCGGCAGCAGCTCCGTTTCATAGCCGTGCGGCAGACGCGCCACAACGTGGTCGATCTCCGCCAGACGGCAGGCGGCAATCACCCGCTCTTTGTCCGGAGCGCTATCAAAACAGGAGAGGTTATCCAGGATTGAGCCGGTAAAGAGAATATCGTCCGCGTGCACGATACGAATATGCTGGCGCAGCGAGGAGAGATCGCACTCGGTAATGGGGATCGCATTGATCCGCAAGCTGCCCGAGGTGGAGAGCAACATCCCGGAGATCAGGCGCAGCAGCGTGGTTTTCCCGGAACCGCTCTGGCCGACAATCACCGCCTCTTCTCCCTGCTTCAGCGTCATGTTGATGTGCTGAAGCGTCGCCTCGCGTCCCGGATAGGCAAAAGAGACATCCTCAAATTCCAGACTGACGGGTGAGGTCACAATCTTCCGGCCGAACTGGCTGGCTTCGGAGGGGGCAAACAGCAGGTCGCCAACGCGATCCAGCGGCCCTTTCAGCGCATTTTTATCCAGCAGCTTTTGCGCCACCTGCACCATCGCATCGGAAAAATAGCGTTTGTAGCTTATGTAGGCGTAGAGCATCCCGATGCTCATCTGCCCTTCCAGAATAAGCCACGCGCCGAAGCAGACCACCAGCAGCTGCTCGGCGTTGATCACCAGCAGTGAGGCGACGTCAAAGCGGGCCAGCAGGCGCTCTTTGCGCATCAGCCCGGCAATGTGTTCGCGCTGGGATTTGTCCATCACCGCGTCCCGGGCCTGCTCCATGTTGTTGGCCTTCAGGGTGATGATCCCCTTCTGCGTCTCCACCAGCAGCGATTCATACTTCGCGGTGCGCTCGATGGAGTCATCCACCGCGCGCTGGTAAGGGCCAATCAGCGAAAAGCGGATCAGGAAAAACACCCCCATCAGCAGCATCGTCAGCACGGCGATTTTCACGTTATACAGCAGCATAAACAGCAGGCTGGTGAAAGCGATCAGGCTGGAAAAGAGGATCTGCACATAGCCGTTGCTGATGAACTCCGCGCAGGCGTGGAGTGATTTTTCTATCGCCAGCACGATGCCCGGCGGGCGGCTGCGGAACCAGCCGGTCTGGGTGCGCAGCATATAGCGGCGTACCGACTGGCTGAGGTCGTCATAGGCAATGTTGCGCATCAGGATCTCAAGTATCTGCTTGAGGAACTTACCAATGACTTCAAAAATAAAGACGATGGCGAAAATCGCGGTGAGTAAAATCACCAGATCGTTGTCGTTTCGCGAGATGGCCTCGTCCATGATCAGCTGCACGTAGGTGGGGCTGGCCAGCATGGTGATGAGGGTAAAAATCGAGAGTACAAACAGCAGCACCTGCCGCTGGAACAGGCTTGGGGATTTATTGGCCAGCCGGCCCAGCGTGAGCGTATCGTCAGGCGATTTTTTGTCGAAGCGCGGCGTTGGCTTGAGTTCCAGCACGTAGCCGGAAAAGAGTTTTTGCGCCTCCTTGAGGCTGTAGCGACGCACGCCGCTGGCCGGGTCGTGGACCGTCACGCTGCGGCCGTCGACCTTCACGATAACCACGAAGTGATTGCCGCGCCAGAAGGCGATGAGCGGCAGTTCGGCACTTTCAATTTCAGTGATTTCGCCCTTTAGCACCCGGCCCGTCATATTTTTATCGCTGGCGAGGGTCATTAATTCCGCCATCGAGGTTCCCGCGTCGGCAGAGACCGAAAGCTCCCTGCGCAGCTGGCTGACGGAGACATGGTGTTCATAGTGCCCCAGCACCATCGCCAGGCAGGCCAGCCCACATTCGGTAAATTCATGCTGGCGAATAACGGGTGTCTTACCCTTTTTTTTATACTGAAAAAGCGAAAACATAATTATCCGTGGCTGAAATAAAAAAATGGCCCGGCAATGCGGGCCATAGGTGCATAGGTCAAGAACTTATGCGCTGAAGAAGCCGCCGATGAAGCCGCCCACCAGGCCAAACACGCCGCCGATGGTGCCGCCCAGCGCGCCTAACATCTGGCTGCCCGCGTTATAGCCCGCGCTCGCACCCTGAATGGCAGCAGCAAACGGATCCCAACCACCGATGATGGCCTGTGCTTTTTTGAAATCGATAACTTGCATGATTGTCTTCCTGTTAATCTGAATTAGTTGTAGCTGCCAACCAGCGCACCCAGGAAGCCCATCGCGCCCCCCAGAATTCCGCCAACCACACCACCTACCATGCCCATGATGCTTGCACCGGTGTCGTAACCCAGCTGTGCGCCCTTAACGAGGCCAGCAAACGGGTTTAATGCACCACCGATAATGTCTTTCGCTTCTACGAATGAAATCGCTTTCATTTTATTCTCCTGTAGTTGTAAATCTTCAGCTTGCGCCAAAGGTTAATTTCCTTTTATGAAGGAAAGCGGTTGTTACGGGCAGCTCGAAAGCGGAATGATTTTATTTCCATAAATAATCATCCGCCTTGCTGGCTGCGCGTAATTATCTATTTCCAGCCGTTGACCCGGCGGAAGATATTTTGAATCGTTATATTGTGAGCTACATCCCTGTGAAGAGACATATTTAAACCAGGTATTACCGGTATTACTCACCACCCCGTTGCTAAACGCATAATCAAAATGTCTTGTCCATGGGCGGACAATTAAAATAGCCTCAAGCGAAACCACCACATCCGACTGGATGCGTTGGCCTTTGCTCATCACAACCCGCGCCTGGAGCGGCGTCTCTGTGAATTTAACGCGATAATAGCGCTCTTTGCTGTCGTGCGGGCCGGTGTAATAAAACTTAAAACCGGCCTGCTCGCCGCTCTCCAGCGTTAACTGTTTAGGTGAGAACATCACCTCGCCGTCTTTTATTTCAGTCTCTTTCCCGTGCTCTTTAGGAACATCGACCTGAATAAGCGAAACAGTATAATTCTGTCGAACGCTGGTATCGTTTTTTATTGGCTGAAAAACAACTTCTTTTTCGGGTAGAAAATCAATATTTAGACTTTCAATAATTAAAGCATTTGCGCTTGCGGAAATGAAGCAATTTATTGCGAAAATAGCCAGGAATTTTCCAGTCATCATCGTTTAATTCCAGGAAGCGCTGACATCAATTCGACCCTGGGCCGTCACTTCGCCAAACCAGTTATTACCGTCATAGGTCGTTTTCGATACCGGGTTATTCATCACAAACTGCAGCACCAGCGGCGTTTTCCACAGCCACATGTCCGTCACGCCGGAGCTTATTTTGTCCCACTCTTCCGCATGGGTGGCGGGCGCGGGAATGGAAAGCGCTTCTCCCTTGCAGTTATGCGCCTTCAGCGTTTGGCTTTTGCCCACCAGCACGTTGCCGGGGATCGGCACGGTGAAGCCGTTGCCGCTAAAGGCGCAGTAGTCCACGCCGTTCAGGCTCTGCGTCGGCCCGGTGACCTTCACCGTTACCGCAATCGCCGCGTCTTTCTGCGCGCCGCTGTAGGTAATGGTGTAGGGGATCTCAATCGGCGCCTCGCCAATTGTCCCTTTTCCGGAGCCGCCAAGGCCGTTAGGGTCGAGGGTATAGTCCGGGCTATCCGGCACAATCGCCAGTCCTGGCTGGATAGGGTTAATGACCAGCCCCCCGCCCGGCTGGAAGCAGAAATCCGCCGCCAGCGAACTGTTGCCCGGCGTCAGGCACAGGCTGACGATATTGCCAATGTTGCTGCCATCCCCCGCCTGCGCCACGCTCAAAATCAGCGCCTTCGGTAAAAAGATTTTAAGGTTGGCCTTACCGCCGTTTTTTTGCGGCGCGGCGAGGAAGGTATTCGCCAGCACGCGGGTATCACTCAAAATACCGCCGGAGATGCTGTACCAGTTGCTCTCGTCGAAGGTGATTTCCGCCGCCAGACCCGTTCCGCCGCTCATGTGCGACTGCAGCACGCCGTTAACGCGGGATGACGTCAGCGCCAGGCCCGGGTTATAGCCGGTGATATCTTCGCCGACGAAGGTATATTCCAGCAGCGAACAGAGCACGCCCGACACCGTATTGCGGGTGTATTTGGTGCAGGTCGCCCCGGTCGAACCATCCACAATCGTGACCTCGCCGCTGATCGGGTCTATCCCCAGATCCAGCGCCCGCGAGTTGGTCATGGTCAACGTCCCCACCTTGTGCAGCGTGTTGGTGGTAGTCACCTTATTGATAGAGGTGATCTGCGGCGTGGAGGTAATCGTCACCTCGTTGCCGGGAGCCGCATTGAGCAGATAGTTAAAGAACGGATCCCCCAGCACCCAGCGGCCATAGGAGGTGCCGGGTTCGACGATCGGCGGTTTCACCACCATAGCGGTGTCGGTATAGCTTGTCGCCGCGGTATAGCCCGTGGTGCCGCAGCTTGAAGAGCACGCGGTGCCCTTAAAGAACGGCGAGGCGCTGGAGCCGGTGACGCTGAAGTTAATGGTCAGCGCGCTGCCCGCAGGGCCGTTAAAGCTGTTGTCCGGAATGTAGCTGGCAATCCCGTTGTTGGTTTTGGCGCTCAGGGTCGGCCACTCGCGCGATCCGTGTAAAAACGCGGTTGAGGTGCTGTTCAGGCTAAACAGCGCCGCCGTGTTTCCCGTCCCGTTGTTGTCCGGGTTGTTGATCGCAAAATAGGGCATCTGCTGCGCCTGCGCAGCCGCGCTTATCAGCAGCAGATTAAGAGCGAATATCTTTTTCATCTTCACGTTCCCGCGTTCCTTTTGCTTCCTGCCAGACGAAATCGCCCTTATCGCAGGAGATGTCCCCAAGCCACAGCGCGCCGCGGTTGGACTCGATATCCAGACGCACTTCGCAGACGCTGTCGTCCGGCGTGGCAATGCTGAGCACCGGATTATTCTTGTCCACGTCAATCACGAAGCGACCGTCGTTTTCCGTGCGGGTCAGCCCGACGTGGTTTTTGATTTGCGTGGCGCTCACCGGGTTGCCGCTGGCATCGACAAGGCGACCAAACAGGGTGACGATTTTTTTCACCTGCGGCTTCATCACCACCGTGTTACCCGGGTAGACCGTGATATGCCGACGGGCATTCGCGCCGATGTCATAGCTTTCGGTGCCGGTTTCGCTGTTCATCACCTCCAGGTCATAGGCCTGATAGGCCGGCAACGACAGCCAGGTTTTATCGCCCTTGATGCGCTCCGTGCGGCCGTTCAGCTTCAGCGTGAGCGACTCGTCGGACTTCAGTCCGGTGCTGACAATCACCCCTGCGCTGTCGGTCCCTTTACCCGCCGCAATCGCCTCTTTTGACCAGCCGACGCTGCCGTCGCTGGTTAGCGTGGAGTTCCAGCCTTTGCTGGTGCCGCTCTGCACGCTGAGGATGTTGCTGTTCCACGGCGTGTCGAAGCTCACGCTGCCGCCGCCGCTCACCGTGCGATCCTGGTTGCTGCTGAAGGCTCTTGAAACGTTGGCGGTGACCGACTTCAGGTAATCCCCTTCGAACTGGCGGCTGGCGCTGACGTTGAGCGCCGTGCCGGTATCGCGGTTATGCGACACGCCCACGGAGACGGTGTTACCCAGCGGGATGGCAAAATCGAGCATCACATAGCGGTCTTTCTCTTCGTAGTACCCTTCGTACTTATTGCGCGACATGCCCACCCGCAGGCGCGCCGTGCCGTAACGACCGGCGTACAGCCCCTGGGAGTAGTCAATTTGATAGCGTTTATAGCGGTATACGTCGTCTTCCTGCCGCATCAGGCTCAGGTTCCCGGCGGAAGGCAGGCCAAACGACGGCAGGCTGAACGATGCGCCCCACGTGTTGCCTTTGTTTTCATAGATATCAAGGAACTTGCCGCTGGAGAGCTGCTCGTGGGAGTACCAGACCGAACCGATATTCCACGGCAGGCTGACGTTTGCCCCGTAGTTGGCGCGGTACGTGCCGTCCGAGGCGGCCATCGTCTGGGTGTTCACCGAGAAATATCCGGTCAGGTTCAGGGAGGCCCACAGTTCGCTGACCACGTGCTCGCGCATCATGTATCCGGACGCGTTCCAGTCGACCATCCCGCTGCGCTTGCTGAAGGAGGTGCCGACCAGCGACATGGTGTCTTTGTGCTTAGTGTCGTAATCGTAGTAGTAGCTGTTGTCCTGCTCGTTTTTCCGTTTGGCATACTTCTTGTAGTTGACGACGGATTTGTCGCGGCTATAAATACCGCCCCACGTCTGCCAGCGCAGCGACTCCGACACGTTATTGCTGAAAGGTTTGTTCACCGTGTACATGCTGCGCGACACGGTGCGGCTGCCGCTAACCACTTCCACTTCTACGCTGTAGATACCGTAGGGCAGCGCGCTGGTGTCGATTTCGTGGTTACCCACGTCAAAGCGCTGAATGCCAATAAGCTGGCCGTCGCGGCGAATACGGGCTTCCCCGGCCGTCGGGAAATAGACCACCACCGGCGTCAGGGAGAGGGTATTGTCCCGCTTGCGCGAGTTAGCCTGGTTGCCCACCGATACACCGTACACTTCGCCACCGGAAATACCGCTGACGCTGGCCAGCGACTGCATCGCCCAGCCGTTCAGCATCCCGGCGGCGTAGCGCATGCCCTGATAGTCACGTTCCCACATCACCGCGTTCATCTGGGTGTCGCTGCTGCTTTCGTTAACGTAGCCAGAGCCATCGACCAGCAGGTGATCGACCCCCATCGAGATCCAGCTTTTGGCGTTGAGATACCCGGACGACCAGCTATCGCCGTAGCCGCTTTCGGTATGATACGCGCCAAGGTTATAGGAGAGCGTGCCGCTCAGATCGTCTGATTCAGGGGCATCGATATCCACTTCACGGGGACGAATGTTGACCCCGTAATCGCGCTGGGAGAGGTTGAGCAGCAGACGCATCTTTTTCTGGTCCAGCTCAAACGCCGACCCGGCGCTCACCGGAATACGCATTTGCTCGTCAAACTGTTTGCCGCTGATGCTTTGCAGCAACGTCCGCATCTCTTTCGATAGACGAATACCGTTATCAGACTCCTGGACCTGCACGTCGCGCAGCCCAAGCTGCCGGTCTTTCGCGTAAATCGTCACGTCGCCAATACGGACATATTCGCTCACGTCACGCGCGCCGCTCACCTTTTGCGCGGCATTCGGGCGGGTATTGACCAAATAAACGGGGATTTTGACCCCCTGCTCCAGCAGGGCATAGAGCGAGTCGGGAAAACGGTAATTAGCGATAACCACGGAGCTGGAGGCAGCATGCGCATACGCGGGCAGGAGGCCGGATGTGCACGCCATCATCACCGGCAACACTAATTTATTTTTCACCATGCATCCTTACTTAACAGGAATGAACTGTTTCAGGTCCCAAATTCCGAGATGAAAATGGCTGTCCGTAACGTTGATATCGTCGATCGCGCGTGAGGTACCCGGCATCAGGTAAAAGTTTTTAACGCACGGCGTGGTCGGTGATTCCGGGTTAGGTTTCAGGCATGTCCCGCTCGCATTCACGCGAAACGCGGTATTGCCTTTATTGGTAATCTTTCCGGCCACGTAGACGTAATCAACGTTCTTCTTCCGGGGCTGTACCACCAGAATGGTGCTCACCACGGCGCGGGTCATCCCTTTGCCATTCTTTTGCGAGCCGTTATCAAGATCTTCGCTGACCCCTTCATCAATGAAGGTCACGCGGTAGTAGCGCTCCCGGTCATCGGCCTTGCCGTGGTAGTAAAATTTGACGATATTGCTGGTGCCGGCGGGCATGACCATGCGCGTGGGCGTCAGCAGCAGTTCGTCGATTTTCTCCGGGTTAATGACAATGCCTTCATCCATCGGGCTGCTGATACGCTGGGCGCTGATGGAAATAATGCGCACGCTGTCCGCTTCGTTTTTTAATTCCTTGGCGGTGGAGTCGGCATCGGCAGGAATAATGGTGGTGACTTTGCCCACATTAATTGCCAGCGCGGAGGAAGAGATAAAGAGTAAAAAGAAGAAGATGGGTTTGAGGCTAAACATGATATTTCCCTAAACAGGGGCTTACGCCCCTGTAACTGTCAGCTCTTAGCCCCAGGTTGCGCGGAACGCAACGGACACAGTACCTTCCCACAGGCTGTTGGTCAGGTCTTTGAACTCTTTCGCCGCACCGGTGCTGTCCTGTGCAGAATCGACGTAGAACACAAATTTGTCCTGGCCGGTCACTTCGGTATTCGCTGCAGCACCTGCGCTGGTGGTCAGGTTCCACAGGCCAGTAGAGACGCCGGTGTTGTTTGATGAGTCAACCAGGGTCGTCCATGCCGTTGATTTCGTACCCACTGTGCCACCGATTGAGCCCAGATCGTTCCCGCCAAAGCGCGCGCCCACTTTCAGCTTGGTTGATTCGCCGCCAACGCTGAACAGGGTGTTGTCAGAGTCGTCAACAATCGCTTCCAGTTTGAAGCTGGTAGCTGAAGAGTGGTCACCGCGAATAGCCACATCAAACAGACCGGTGTCGGTGTTAAAGGCTTTCGTGCTTGCGCTATAAACGAAGTTAAGGGCACGCGTCGGCGTGACAACCAGATCGGAATCGCTGTCTTTCGTTGCAGAAGCCTGCCAGGTTGCAGAAGCGGTAGTTTCCGCTGCATTAACAGCGCTCAGGGCAGAAAGAGACAGCAGTGAGCCCAGAACGATAGCGTTCAGTTTGTTCATTTATTTAGTCCTTCAAAAAAGAATCCAGATGTTTAAAAAAGGGGAGCCCCTTTTTCGAGGCGGAGTATAGTCACCCCAAAAATAACGAGGCAATACAGAAAATTTCATCCTGCCCACGGGAAAGGATGAAAAAAAACAGAATGCACTTGCATCTTGTTGTTACATAATGAATAAACTTGAGACTTTTTGATTAATAGACAAACATCTATTCTTATTACTTTGCCGTAATATCAGGATGTCGGCACGGCCATGCACATCATTATAGGTAATACCAGCCCTTTAATTAGCCAGGTACGACTCTTAACCTGGGTAACATAAAAGAAGTCTATATTGTCCAACAGCAGCTCATTGACAATTCCTTCCGGTGCAGCATCATCTTCAGATTTGTGCAGTTTTTTTCCTTTAATATAGTAAATATCACTGCCAGCAACTTTCTCAACATTCAGCACATAGTTACGATCAATCAAATAGCGCTTGTCTCCGCGGATAAATACGCCTTTATGGATCACCGTGATACTATCGCTGCTATTAAACAGAAACAGCGTCGTTAACGACAGGCCCATTGACTCTCCCGACGAATAGGTTTTCCTGGAAATCGTATCTGACTGGCAGCCAAATCCCTCCTCCTGGTTTTTTTCAGGGTAAAACAGGACAATGGCGATAACAGAAAGCAGCAGCACTACGCCCAATAATACGCTCAGGTATCTCTTCGACATGATCTTAACTCCCTGTCAGGCTTCTGTAAGAGGTGCAATTTTTATAGCCATCACCGCTGTCCTGCAGATAACAGACAGCCAGGAAATCATTTTCCAGCTGTGACTTTTTAAATTTTGAGTAATACGCGTCAGCGTCCTGATGTTCGCAGTCTATTTGTTGACGGGTAATGGTCTCTTTGGCCCGGCTAAAGTAAGCCTGTTGCGGCTGATACATGTTCTTATCGATAAGATAAACCGTACAGCGATCGATTTTGCCCAGCAGATGAATATCTGACTCTTTCGGGCGCTCGACCACGCGCATGTTTTGATAGAAAAAAAGCGCAGCAATGCCGGTAATAACGACCAGCGCCATCACGCACAGCGTGGTAAAGCCGCTGTCCCGACGACGCAGGCGCGCAGGCGGGTCTCGCTGTTGAGTCACCACGTCGGGCGCCTCCGCCACGATTTTCTCCGGAGCAGAAACGGGTGGCCTTACCGTGTGATGTTCTATATGTGCGGCCAGGCTAAACCCTTTACCACGAATTGTTTTAATCAGCAGAGGATCGCGCCCTAAACTGCGAAAGGCTTTCCTGATTTCACTTATGGCGACATTAAGGCTGACCGAGGAGCCGGAAAAGCCGCGGTCTTCCCATACTTTCTTAATCAGGTCGTCCCTGTCGAGGGTTTTGCCATTATTAATGATAAGTTCATATAACAACCGTGCCGCCTGGTTGGATAACTTAATCGAAGATTCCTCTTCTCCATTAATCATGATGACGCCGGAGTCCACTTCATAAAGCATTGCGAGATCAATAAGATACTTCATATGATTATTACACCACTGTTATAAACGACCGTATTTGTCCCGCAATAATAGGTCTAATGAAAGTGTGGTCAAGTCATCAAATATTATTTGAGCAAGCGGCATAGAAAACTTCATAAATTAACAATTATTAATTCATTAATCAGGAACTCCGAATGAAGGTGTTTAGGTTATGATCTTAAAAAAAACATTATAACAAGATTATAATCTTATAATACCAACATCATTGGAATAATGTTTTGTTATGTATCTTTTTGATGCAACATAATATCGTCAAGGCTCGTACTCAGGTCGCTATGCGGGTTAGCCGATATCAGTGTGTTGCGCAGCCGGGAAACATTCTTTTTTATATAAAACAAAATATTATGGAGTTTATCATGTTCAAAACGATCATGACCGTATCTGTTCTTGGCGCAGCCATTGCTTCTACTCAGGCGATTGCCGCTGATAACTCAGCAGGTGGCGTAATTAACTTCACCGGTGCCATTACCGATACCACCTGTACGATTAATGGCGGTAAAAGCGCGGATATGACCGTCGCCCTCTCCCCAATTTCGGTTAAGGATGCCGGGACCACGGTCGGCCTGATTACGAAGAATAAAAAATCCATTGCGTTAACCTTCTCGGGCTGTACGCCAGCAGCGGGCACGACCGGCACGCCGCTGAAAGTGTACTTCTCCAGCGCCGATAATATTTCTACCGACGGTAAATACCTGCTGAATAACAGCGTCAATGAAAATGATGCAAGCGTGGCGCGTAACGTAGGTTTCGCATTAGTGGAGCCAGGTACATCAACGCCAGTTACGCTTAATCAGGCTTACACCACCAGCATTATGGGTACTGCAGCGGCGCCTGATTCTGAAACGCTGACGCTGGACGTTTATTACTATAAAACCAATGCCGCTGCCGCAACGGTCGGTGCATTGAGCTCTAACGTGACGTACACCATTTCCTACCTGTAATTTCAGTTAATCAGGCTTCGTTTCTGCGGAGCCTGTTTTTAAGGTTACCATTATGCGTAAGGTTATTTTGCTGGCATTCCTGCTGCTCGGCACGGGCTACTCATGGGCCAATATTGTTATTAATGGCACGCGTGTTCTTTATCCTGAGAATAACAAAGAGGTTATTGTTCAGTTAATCAACACGGGAGATGCCCCTGCTCTGGTGCAATCATGGATCGACGACGGCGATATTAATTCGACGCCGGAAACGGCAAAAGTACCTTTTCTTTTATCCCCGCCGGTGGTGAAGGTCAACGAACATAATGGTCAGCAACTGCGCATTAAAAAGCTGCCTGCCAATTTGCCTGCCGATCGCGAGTCGGTCTTTTTCCTGAACGTGCTCGATATTCCACCGAAGCCGGAAAATGTGCAAAACCAGAATACCGTTCAGTTGGCGATTAAATCTCGCATCAAAATGTTTTACCGCCCGGCCGCGTTAACCGGCACGCTGGACGACGCGACGGGAAAACTGACGCTAATTGCCAGCGGCAAACAGTTCCGCATCGTAAATGAGAGCCCTTTCCATATTACCGTTGCCAATATTTCTCAGGGTAAAACCAAATTATTGCAGGAATCACCGATGGTATCGCCATTTGGTCAGCTCACCGTGGCGACCAAAAACGCGGTGACGCGCGGCCAAACCTACCAGCTGATGTATGTGGACGATTTGGGTGCTTACAAAACCCGCACGCTTATCAGCCAGTGACCGGAAAGACTCGCCATGAAATTGAAACAAAACAGGCTCTGCATGCTGGCTGTCTGCTCGCTTCTGCTTTCGCATAAATCGGGTGCGGTATCGTTTGATACCTCCCTGCTTGCTGGCGCATCCGGCGAGTCCGATCTGTCACGTTTTTACGAAAACAACGCCATGCCTGCCGGCCCGCAGGAGATGGATATTTACGTCAACGGGGACTGGAAGGGACGCTACACGGTGACCTATGGCGAACAGCGTGATGACGTTCGCCTTGCGTGGAAAGATGCCCTGATGCTGGGGATCAACACCAAAGCGATTCCGGCGCCCGCCATTGCTCAGGGACAAGTGCAACTGCACGATCTCGTTCAGGGTGGCGAGGTGAAAACGGATACCGGCACCCTAAGCCTGGCGCTCACCGTGCCGCAGGCGGCCGTGCTGCACACGGAAGAGGGCTACGTTGCCCCTCAGTTCTGGGATGAAGGGATCCCGGCGCTCATGCTCTCCTGGAACACCACCTGGTACAACACGCGGACGAAAGGCTCAGCGAAAGAGACCAATGACGATTTTTACGCCGGGCTGGATTCCGGCGCCAACCTGCTGGGCTGGCAGTTTCGCGACAGCAGCACCTGGCGCAAATCCGCAAGCGGCGACAGCAGCTGGCAGAACAACACCCGCTACCTGCGCCGCCCGCTGGCGGCGCTGAAATCTAACCTGACGCTGGGTGACTTTTATATCCCGGGCGATCTGTTTGATTCCCTGCGCGTGCGCGGCGTCTCGCTGGCGTCAGATATCAAAATGCGTCCCAACTCGCAGCAAGGCTTTTCGCCGGTGGTGCACGGGGTGGCGCGCACCAACGCCCTGGTAAAAGTGATCCAGAACGGCAACGTCATCTATCAGGAAAACGTTCCGCCGGGCCAGTTTACCCTCGACAGCATTCAGCCGACCGGGTCGGCCGGCGACCTGCTGGTGGTCGTGCGCGAAGCCGACGGTTCACAGCAATCCTTCACGGTGCCCTTCTCTGCCGTGCCCGGCATGCTCAAAGAGGGCGTGAGCGAGTACAGCATGATCGCGGGTAAAGTGCATCAGAACACCGTCGAGGCGGAACCGGCCTTCCTGCAGGCGACGCTGCGCTATGGCTTTAATAACCTGATAACCGGGTATACCGGTACGATCGTGAGCGACAATTATCAGGCCGGGCTTATCGGCACCGGCTGGAATTTGCCGTTCGGCGCGGTCTCCGTGGACGTCACCCATGCAAAGACGACGCTGCAGGACAGAACCGACAGCGGCCAAAGCTTTCGCGTGTCGTACAGTAAGTTTATCGATACGACGGCCACCAACTTCACGCTGGCCGCCTACCGCTATTCCACAAAAGGCTATTACAGCTTTAGCGACGCGCTCTACTCCCGTGAAGGGTATCAGCGCCTGAAAGCGCAGTATGACGACTATAAGGATCGCTTCGGGGTCGCCCCGGAGATGACGATGAGCACCTGGGATGCCCTGCGCGCCGCGCAGCCTAAAAATACCTTCACCCTTAACCTGAACCAGCGTCTGCTCAATAACTGGGGCACGGTGTTTATCTCCGGCACGCAGCGCGACTACTGGAACGCCACGCAAACCTCGCGCGAATACCAGGCAGGTTATTCCAACGCCATCGGCCGGGCCAGCTATACCGTCTCCGCCAGCCGGGTGCGTAACAGCGAGCGTGAAGAGGAGACGCGTTTTTACCTCTCCCTCAGCCTGCCGTTCTCAGCGTTTGATAACAACGCGTGGATCACCTCCAGCCTGACGGCCAGCGACTCGCATTATGAGCAGAGCAATATCAGCATGAGCGGCAACGCGCTGGAGTCAAACCGCCTGAGCTATACGCTCTCCGGCAGCAATGCCCGGGGCGGGAACAACACGGCCAGCATGAATACCGCATACCGTTCGAACTTCGCCACGCTGGGGGGTTCATACAGCGAATCCTCCGACTACCGCCAGACCGGGCTGAACGGGCGCGGCAGCCTGGTTGCCGTGCCGTGGCATCTGCTTGCCTCGAACGAAACCGGCACCACCATGACGATTGTCGATGCCCCTAAGGCGGAAGGACTGATGGTCAACGGGGATGAAAGTATCGTGACTAACCGTGACGGCGTGGCGCTGGTCCCTTACGCCACGCCGTACCGTAAAAACGCCATTACCCTGTCCGAAACGGCAAACAGTCGTGGGGCAGAAGTGCGCGGCAACATCGCTAACGTCGCCCCGTACGATGGCGCGGTGAACTACATCCGCTTCGATACCGACCAGCGCCAGTCCTGGATGCTTCGCGCCACCCGTCCAGACGGGGCACCGCTGCCGTTTGGTACCGAAGTGCTGAACGAGCGCGGCGAGTCGGTGGGATATGTCGGCCAGGCCAGCGTGCTCTACATCCGCGCGGAAGAGCCGCCACGCGCGCTTAACGTCCACCTGCGTGGCGGAAACTGCAATATCGCCGCACCGGCGTGGGGGCTGGAAAGCCCCCCTTCTGTTTGCCATAACTAACGGAACATCAACATGATACGGTTACTGACCTTTCTGTTTCTCGCCTGCGTCAGCGGGGCAAGCTATGCCACCTGCTCCGGGGGCAGCATTTCCTATGGCCCGCCAATCAGCGTCGACCTGTCGGATAAGCTCACGCCGGCCACGCCAACATGGACCGGAAGTTTCACCACCCAGTACAGCGGATCGTTCAACTGCTCAACCGGCAACAGCGAGTTTTCCTACACGCCGATCCTCTCGACCGACAGTAACTACGCCACCATTCTGGGCTTCAGCAACAATAAATATATGGTGCGGGCGGAGATCACCAGCACGCATCCCAACAAGACGCTGGCCGCCAGCGGTAACCATACGGCTTCTGAGCTGAATACCCCTTTCACCGTGCGCTTTACGCTGGTAAACCAGAGCGGCACCACGCTTACGGGCGACACGGCGACCATGAGCGACGTGCTGTTCGTCAGCGATATGAGCGGCATGTCGCTGTGGGAGATCATTACCTGGCCGATAAACCAGCTGGTGAAAATTGTGCAGTGGCTGTTTAACGGCTTTAAGTGGCCATACGATAACCGCGACATGTTTGGTCAGCCGATGACCATCAAATATGCGCCGAAGCTGACGACCTGCTCGTTTGACAACGCGGGGCTGACGGTGACTCTGCCTACGCTCGGCATTCCCCAGCTTAGCGCCTCTTCTCAGCCAGGGTTGACCCCCTTCACGCTTAACATGAGCTGCCAGAACCTGAGCGCGAACGGCAGTTCTGACCGGGCCATCGAGATGTTCCTCTCCAGCAATCAGCTGCTCTCCACCGACAGTTCGGTGCTGGTCGATACCAGCAGCAGCGCCGCGCAGGGCGTTGGCCTGCGGCTGATTCAGCGGAACAACCCGCAGCTGCCGGTTGTTTTCTCAACCTCCACCACCAGCCGCGGAAACGCCACGCTGCTGTTTAGCGTGGCGGCAGGAGGGGCACTGAACAAGACCTTCACCCTGCCGATGGCGGCGTCGTATTATGTCTGGGCGCCGGGGAAGGTCACCCAGGGCAAGCTGAATACCTCGGCCACGCTGAATATTATCTACCCGTAATACGCAGTCCGGGACATCATCGCTTAATTCCCGATTTTCCCCGCCATCTGCAGATACCTGATCAGTTCACTGTGGTTGGCGAGGTTAAGTTTCTTCATCGCATTGTGCTTTTGGGTGGCGATGGTGCTGGCAGAGCGGCTTCGCAGGTGGGCAATTTCCGTCACCGTGTAACCTTCCACAATAAGATGAAGAACCTCCCATTCCCGGGCGGAAAGCACCGAGCGCGAACGCGCGCCGGCGCGCATCATCCCCTTCAGAAAAGATGAGATCCGCGGCTTAACGTCCTCTGCCGTCAGCAGCGCCCGTAATTCCGTTTTCAGCTCCCCGGGCTCGTCCTGCAGAGAAAGCGTCAGCTCGTACTTCATCTCCAGCACTTTTTTTAATAATCCGTACTGTAATTCCGGAACAAAAAGCACGCGCTTTACGTTATGCGTATGACACAACATATTAAGCCTGTTACTGGTTTGCACTCCCCAGGCGTTATGATTAAACAGATAGCTGAACTCAGTTATCACCATATCGACCTGGCGATCGATAATCGCATCAAAGAGCTGCTCTGTTGATTCAACTATCGATATGCGCAGGGAATATTCAGGCAGTAATTTCCGCAGCGCATCGCTTATCATCTCCTGCAGAATATTGACCCGATAAAACACAATAACCCTGACGGTTAATTCAGAATAAATCATATTATTTCATTGTTAACGCGAATAAAGGAGAGAGATAGTAGTTTAATAAAACCACGCTCACAACTAATTCCCGCCAGGATTTTAACGCCTGGGCCGATAAAAATCCGCAGTGGGGTAAAGCACCAGGCAGAGTTAAGGGTTTCCGGGACCAAAAGAGGCATAACCCACGCAAAAACCAGCCTGCACAGCCATTCTGAACCAGACCAAATCTTAACTTTCGTTATTTTTTAGCATAAAAATCTGTTTGCAATATTATAAGAAGATTAAAGACATTAGTTCTGACATTAAAATATTTTTTGAATTTTATTTCCTTCTAATAAAAAACATCCTCTTTACTCGATATGTTCCTCTGGCATACCTTTTACGTATCATCCCACCACCAATTAATGGGTGACCACTCCATTCGAATGACCGTTTTGCTTACAGGGATCTGGTGCTTAGCTAAAGGAGAATGACCATGAAAGAAAAAATATATGTGGCCGTTGTTGATAGTTGCGAGTTCACAATGATTGGCCTGCAATATCTTGGTAACCGCGAACCTGACGAGCATCGGGATGTTATTTTCCATGGGTTTAGCAATATTGAAGACTTTCTTCTCAGCGAACGGAAGTGGGATATCGTGATTTACGATCCGCTGAATACCGGAAGTTTTGTGATTACGCCAAATGAAGACATCCTGCGCATAAAAGAAATACAGCCTGACGCGAGGATCTATATCTACTCGTTATCTGCCGGTTTCCTCAAGTTTAAGCATGTGGATGGCGTCATCAATAAGCGCGTTTCGCTGGGGGATATCAAGGCGATGTGGCAGATCCTGATGAGCCAGACGCCAAAGGCGTTAAACCATTACAACGTAAGCATTACGACGCGACAGCGCCCTGCAAGGCTCTCTAATGAGGAAGCCAGCGTGCTTCGGGGCTACTCATGTAACCTGAAAACCAAGCAAATTGCCCGCCAGCTGGGCTGCAACGTCAGGCTGGTCTATTTCTACAAAAACAACGCCATGAATAAGCTCAAGGCCGTCCGGGGCCCCTCGTTCTATCAGAGCATTCGCTGGATCTTGAATTAACTTCCCGACCGTGTGTCGTTTGCCTTTGTTCCCGTGTCCGCGGGAACCTTTTTTTCTCAGGGTCTCGTCATGTACACCGTTCTTCCCTCTCCCATGCTGCATACCATTACGGGGCTGCGGTTTCAGCCTTTAGTGGATTTTCATTCCGGCCAGGCCGTAGCGCATGAGGTTCTTGTGGAGATCCACAACGTCAATCTGGAGGTGTTCTTCGCTTCGCTGCCCGCCCGCTGTGCGCTGCAAATCTTTTTCTGGCAGGCAAACACGCTGTTACGGAGGCAGGACAAAGGCCAGTACTGGCTAAATTTTCCGGCAGATCGGCTGCTTGACCCCAAAGCTATCGAACTGTTGCTAGCCCTACGCCACCAGCAGCGCTTAACGATTGAGATTCAGGACCCGCTAACCCTGACCCGCATGAGTACCGCGGAGCAACGCTACATCCATAAAAACCTGCACCGACTTAAGGCGGCAGGCTGGAAAATCTGGCTGGACGACCTGACGTACGAGCTCGCCGACGACTATGCGCGACTTGCCCTGCCGGTTGACGGCATCAAGCTTGACCGATCAGAGCTCAATGCCGCTGCCCGGTTTGACGCATTCGTTCACTTTGTCAGAGGTAACATTGCCAGAGCTGTCGTCGTTGAAGGGATTGAAACCGCGCAGGATCTGCAGCGAGCCCGCGCGTCGGGAGCCCGGTTTGGCCAGGGTTTTCTCTGGCCAGAAAGCCGGATAGACGCCAGCGTGACGGCGTAAAGGCCGGTGGCGTCAGGTTGACATTTTTACGGTTTTACCAGCCCGGCACCGCCCCGCCGTTAAAGATCGTTTCAGCCGCTTTTGCCACTTCAGGCGACTGATAGGACTGGATAAATTCCTTTACGTTCTCTGCGTCTTTATTGTCTTCACGCGTCACCACGATGTTCACGTACGGCGAGTTTTTATCTTCAATAAAGACGCTGTCATGCACCGGCGACAGCCCGGTTTGCTGGATATAGGTGGTGCTGATGATGGCAACATCCACTTTCGGGTCATCCAGCACGCGCGGTAGCTGCGCCCCTTCCAGCTCCATAATCTTAAGATTTTTAGGGTTTGCGGTAATATCCAGCGCCGTCGGCAGCAGTCCGACGTCCGGCTTCAGGGTAATCAGCTTCTCTTTTTGCAGCAGCAACAGCGCGCGCCCCAGGTTGGTCGGATCGTTTGGAATGGCGATAGTCGCCCCGTCCTTCAGGTCGGATACGGATTTGATTTTGCGGGAATAGCCGGCCATCGGAAAGACGAAGGTGTTCGCCACGGCCACCAGCTTATAGTTATGCGCCTTGTTATCTTCTGCGAGGAACGGGCGATGCTGGAAGACGTTGGCATCCAGTTCTCCCTGGTTGGTGGCATCGTTGGGCAGCAGCGAACCGCTGAACCCCACCAGCTCCACGTCGAGGCCATATTTCTCTTTTGCCACTTTTTTAGCAACTTCCGCCACGTCCTGTTCAGCGCCATTGATGACGCCGACTTTAATGTGTTTGGCATCGCTGCCACTTTGATCGCATCCTGCCAGCAGCAGACCCGCGAGAACCAGAGCACCCAATCGACGTTTCACAAGACAGTTCCTTTTGATAAATGGTGTAGTGACTATATCGACAACGAGACGCTGAAATAAAAACCGAAAAAGAATCAATAAGAAGGATAAGTTATATGCGGTCTGTTGCCGGGTGGCGCTGCGCTTACCCGGCCTACATGACGGGGGAAGTGTAGGCCCGGTAAGCGTAGCGCCACCGGGCGATGAACCTCGATGCCTACCGGGCTTATAGCGCCTTCGCCAGATAATGGCGCTGCATGCCCGCATAAGGATAATCCTGCAAAGACATCTGCAGCTGATATCCCTGTTTTTCGTAGAACGGACGCGCCTGGAAGCTGGCGGTATCCACCAGCGCGTGCTTGCACCCTTTACGTCTGGCTTCCTCTTCTGCCGCTTTGATGAGCTGGCTGCCCACGCCGGTGCCCCGCACGGTGTCGCTCACCCAGAGAAAATCAATATTCAGCCAGTCGCCTTTTCGCACGCCGATCAAGCCGCCCAGCATGACGCCTTTTTCGTCTCGTACGTACACACCCATATCGCCGCTAAAGGTCGCCAGATCTAAAAACCGCGCGTTATACGCTCTCAGCCCCGTTAATAACTCTTCTTTTTCTGCGGGTGTAACATTTTCTGTTATGCTCAGGTGCATATTTCTCTCCTTATTTTCCACGCAATCTGAATATCTCACAGCTTAACCTTCATAAAAACTCCTTATTTCCTCCATTGTTTAAACGAGGAAATATTCATTCAATATGTAAATAAAAAAAGCCTTTCCAAAAGGCACCCAAAACGTATAATGAGAACGATCATTCTCACTTTTAAACGATAGCCGACGATGAGCACAAAGCTGGAAGAACGACAAAAACTGCGCCAGGACGAGATCGTCACCGCCGCGCGCCGCTGCTTTCGCGCCAGCGGATTTCATGCTGCCAGCATGTCGCAGATCGCCAGCGAGGCGAAGCTCAGCGTCGGGCAAATTTACCGTTATTTCAGCAACAAAGACGCGATTATTGAAGAGATGATCCGCCGCATCATCGACTCGCGCATCGAGGAGATGCAGGGCAAAACGCTGGTGGAGGGGATGCCGCAGGCCCTCGCCTGGCGACAGACGCTCAACGAAGATGACGATGCGCTGATGCTCGAAATGTCCGCCGAGGCCACGCGTAATCCTCAGGTTGCCGCCATGCTGATAGAAGCCGAATCACGTATGTTCGCCAACGCCTGTGCGCACCTGAAAAAACAGTTTCCCCACCTGAGCGATGAGCATATTCGCTGCTGCGTGGAGATTACCGCCGTGATGATTGAAGGCACCATTTACCGTCGACTTACGCCATTAAAAGTACCCTCAGAAAAATTAGAGCCCATTTATCAGGATATTTTAAATATGCTTTTCAGTGCGAAGTAATCGCATATGAATAATTAGCGGGAATAAGTCATTCCCCATTTTTACATTTCTGGCTCAGCCAGAGATGCGGTATCGCTGTGCCTTTAATTAGCCCTCCTCCCCGTTAAGCCATTAACAGGGCAGGCATCGTTCACCCTGGAAAAAGATTATGAAAACCATAACAACCTCCATCGCAGCATTATTCCTCCTGACAGGGTGCGATAATGCGCAAACATCTGCTCCCCAGCATCCCCTTCCGGAAGTGGGGATTGTCACGCTCATGAGCCAGCCGGTTTCCGTCGTCAGTGAACTGACTGGCCGCACCACCGCCACGATGAGCGCCGAAGTGCGCCCGCAGGTGGGCGGCATTATCCAGAAGCGGCTCTTCACCGAAGGCGATACGGTGAAAGCCGGACAGGCGCTGTATCAAATCGATCCCTCCAGCTACCGCGCCGCGTTTGATGAAGCCGCCGCGGCGCTAAAGCAGGCTCAGGCGCTGGTCGAGGCCGATTGCCAGAAGGCCCGGCGCTATGCGCAGCTGGTGAAAGATGACGGCGTGTCGCGCCAGGATGCGGAAGACGCAAAATCCACCTGTTCACAGGACAAGGCCAGCGTCGAATCAAAGAAGGCCGCGCAGGAGAGCGCGCGCATTAACCTCAACTGGACCACCGTGACCGCACCGATTGCCGGACGCATCGGCATCTCCTCCGTCACCCCCGGCGCGCTGGTGACCGCCCAGCAGGACACCGCGCTCGCCACCATTCGCGGGCTCGACCAAATGTACGTTGATTTAACCCGTTCCAGCGCCGATCTGCTGCGGTTACGTAAGCAAACCCTTGCCGCGAATAGCGATACGCTAAGCGTGTCGTTAATTCTCGAAGACGGCAGCACCTACGGTGAAAAAGGCCGCCTGGCATTAACCGAAGTCGCGGTCGATGAATCGACCGGCTCCGTCACGCTGCGCGCCGTCTTCCCGAACCCGCAGCATCAGCTTCTGCCCGGCATGTTTGTCCGCGCCAGAGTGGATGAAGGCATCATGAACGACGCGATCCTGGCACCGCAGCAGGGCATCACCCGCGACGCCAAAGGCACCGCTACCGCGCTGGTGGTGAACGCCAGCAATAAGGTCGAGCAGCGTCAGCTGGAGACGGGCGACACCTACGGCGACAAATGGCTGGTGCTGAGCGGCCTGAAAGCGGGCGATAAGCTGATTGTGGAAGGCACTGACAAAGTCACCGCCGGGCAGGAAGTGAAAGCCGAAGAGATGAAAACCAGCGGAGGGAACGCCTGATGTTTTCCCGCTTCTTCGTGCGTCGCCCGGTGTTTGCCTGGGTGATCGCCATTCTTATCATGCTCGCCGGGATGCTGGCCATCCGCTCGCTGCCCGTCGCGCAGTACCCGGACGTCGCGCCGCCGTCGATCAAAATCTCCGCCACCTATACCGGTGCCTCCGCGCAGACGCTGGAAAACAGCGTGACGCAGGTGATCGAGCAGCAGCTCACCGGGCTGGATAACCTGCTCTACTTCACCTCCACCAGCAGCTCGGACGGGTCGGTAAGCATCAACGTCACCTTCGAGCAGGGAACCGACCCGGACACCGCTCAGGTGCAGGTGCAGAACAAAGTCCAGCAGGCGGAATCACGCCTGCCCACCGAGGTGCAGCAGACCGGGATCACCGTCGAGAAATCGCAGAGCAACTTCCTGCTGATCATGGGCGTGTACGATAAAACCGACACCGCCAGCAGCTCGGATATTGCCGACTGGCTGGTGAGTAATATGCAGGACCCGCTGGCGCGCGTGGAAGGCGTCGGCAGCCTGCAGGTGTTCGGGGCGGAATACGCGATGCGCATCTGGCTCGACCCGGCGAAGCTGGCCTCTTACTCGCTGATGCCGTCCGACGTGCAGAGCGCGATCGAGGCCCAGAACGTGCAGGTTTCCGCCGGTAAAATCGGCGCACTGCCCTCGTCGAACGCCCAGCAGCTGACCGCGACCGTGCGCGCCCAGTCGCGCCTGCAGACGGTGGATCAGTTTAAAAACATCATCGTGAAGAGCCAGTCCAGCGGCGCGGTCGTGCACATCAGCGACGTCGCCCGCGTGGAGATGGGCAGCGAAGATTACACCGCCACCGCGAAGCTGAACGGCCACCCGGCGGCGGGTATGGCGGTCATGCTCTCACCGGGTGCGAACGCGCTCAACACCGCGACGGCGGTAAAAGACAAGATTGCTGAGTTCAAAAAGTCGATGCCGGAAGGCTACGACGTGGCCTACCCGAAAGACAGCACCGAGTTCATCAAGATCTCGGTTGAGGACGTGATTCAGACCCTGTTCGAAGCCATTATCCTCGTGGTGGTGGTGATGTACCTGTTCCTGCAAAACATCCGCGCGACGCTGATCCCAGCGCTGGCGGTACCTGTTGTTCTGCTGGGCACCTTCGGCGTGCTGGCGCTGTTCGGCTATTCCATTAACACCCTGACGCTGTTTGCGATGGTGCTGGCGATTGGGCTTTTGGTGGATGACGCCATCGTGGTGGTGGAAAACGTTGAGCGTATTATGCGCGACGAAGGCCTGCCCGCCCGCGAAGCCACCGAAAAATCGATGGGCGAAATCTCCGGTGCGCTGATCGCCATTGCGCTGGTGCTCTCTGCGGTATTCCTGCCGATGGCCTTCTTCGGCGGCTCCACCGGGGTGATTTACCGTCAGTTCTCGGTCACCATCATTTCGGCGATGTTCCTCTCCGTGGTGGTGGCGTTGACCCTGACGCCGGCGCTCTGCGGCTCCATTCTGAGCCACACGGCTCCGCACAAAAAGGGCTTCTTCGGCGCGTTTAACCGCTTCTACAGCAGGACCGAGCATGGCTATCAGAACAAGGTGCTGCGGGCCCTGCGCCGCTCCGGCGGCATGCTGGTCATCTACGCCCTGCTCTGTGGTGCGATGGGCTTCGCCATGCTTAAGCTGCCGGGCAGCTTCCTGCCAACGGAAGACCAGGGCGAAATCATGGTGCAGTACACCCTGCCAGCCGGCGCGACGACGGTACGTACCGCCGAAGTCAGCCGCCAGGTGCGCGAGTGGTTCCTCACCAAAGAGAAAGCCAACACCAACGTTATCTTCACCATTGAGGGTTTCAGCTTTAGCGGCAGCGGCCAGAACGCCGGGATGGCGTTTGTCTCCCTGAAAAACTGGTCAGAGCGTAAAGGCGATGAGAATACCGCGCAGGCCATTGCCCTGCGCGCCACGCAGGAGCTGAGCACCATACGCGATGCCACCATCTTCGCCATGACACCGCCGGCGGTGGACGGCCTGGGCCAGAGCAACGGTTTTACCTTTGAGCTGATGGCCAGCGGCGGCACCGACCGCGACGCGCTGCTGAAGTTGCGTAATCAGCTGATTGGCAAAGCTAACCAGGATGCCTCGCTGCACGCGGTGCGCGCCAACGATCTGCCGCAGATGCCGCAGCTTCAGGTGGATATCGATAACAACAAAGCAGTGTCGCTGGGGCTCACCCTGAGCGACGTCACCGACACCCTCTCCAGCGCCTGGGGCGGCACCTACGTGAACGACTTTATCGATCGCGGTCGCGTGAAGAAGGTCTACATCCAGGGCGACAGCGACGCTCGCGCCGTGCCGTCCGATCTCAACAAATGGTATGTGCGCGGCAGCGACAGCACCATGACGCCGTTCTCCGCCTTCGCCACCACCCGCTGGGAGTACGGCCCGGAAAGCCTGGTGCGCTATAACGGCTCGGCGGCGTATGAAATTCAGGGCGAGAACGCCAGCGGCGCCAGCTCCGGTACGGCGATGAGCACAATGGAGCAGCTGGCGAATAACCTGCCGTCCGGCAGCACCTGGGCGTGGAGCGGTTTGTCGTTGCAGGAAAAACTGGCGAGCGGTCAGGCGATGAGCCTCTATGCCCTCTCGATCCTGGTGGTGTTCCTGTGTCTGGCGGCGCTGTATGAGAGCTGGTCGGTGCCGATTTCCGTCATTCTGGTGATCCCGCTTGGGGTGCTGGGTGCGGCGCTTGCCGCCTCCCTGCGCGGCCTGAGCAACGATGTCTACTTCCAGGTGGCGCTGCTGACCACCATCGGCCTGTCGTCGAAGAACGCCATTTTGATTGTTGAATTTGCCGAGGCAAAAGTCGCCGAAGGCTATTCCCTGACGCGCGCCGCGCTGCGTGCCGCTCAGACGCGTCTGCGCCCCATCATCATGACCTCGCTGGCGTTTATCGCAGGCGTGACGCCGCTGGCAATCGCCACCGGGGCAGGTGCTAACAGCCGCGTGGCGATCGGTACCGGCATTATCGGAGGAACGCTCGCCGCCACGCTGCTGGCGATCTTCTTCGTCCCCTTATTCTTTGTACTGGTGAAACGTCTGTTCTCCGGTAAGCACTCCAACCGGAGGTCATAATGTTTCGTGTAACCGTATTAACGTTAGCGCTGCTGAGCGCGGGCTGCGTGTCGTTAGACCCAACGTATCAGCGCCCGGACGCCCCCGTCCCGGCAACCTTACCCGGCGCGCACGGCGAAGCCACCGCCGTGGTGAGCCAGTGGCAGCAGGTAATGAACGACTCGCGCCTGAAAAGCGTGGTGACGATGGCGCTTAACAGCAACCGCGACGTGCAAAAAGCGATTGCGGATATCGACGCCGCCCGCGCCCAGTACGGTGAAACGCGCTCGTCCCTGTTCCCGACGGTAGACGCCGAGCTGAGCCACACTCGCAGCCGCACGCTGGCAAGCGGCGTCGCGACAAGCGATGAGGCCAACGGCGCGGTCTCCAGCTTCGAGCTGGATCTGTTTGGCCGCAACCAGAGCCTCTCCCGCGCCGCGCGTGAAACCTGGCTTGCCAGCGAATTCACCGCGCAGAACACGCGCCTGACGATGGTCAGCGAGCTGACCACCGCCTGGGTGACGCTGGCGGCGGATAACAGCAACCTGGCGCTGGCGAAATCGACGATGGAGAGCGCGGCGAACTCGCTCAAGATTGTGAAGCGCCAGCGTGAGGTCGGCGTGGCGGCGGCTACGGACGTCAGCTCTGCGATGGCGGTTTACCAGCAGGCGCGCGCCAGCGTGGCGAGCTACCAGACGCAGGTGATGCAGGACAAAAACGCTCTTAATCTGCTGGCGGGCGATACGGTGCCGGACAACCTGCTGCCGGGCACGCTGGAGAGCCTGAGCGATAACGCCATCACGCTGATCCCGGCGGGCGTCAGCTCCAGCGCGCTGCTGCGTCGCCCGGACATTCAGGAAGCCGAGCATAACCTGCTGAGCGCCAACGCCAACATCGGCGCGGCGCGCGCCAATTTCTTCCCGACCATCTCGCTCACCGCCAGCGCGGGCGTCGGCAGCGATTCGCTGTCGTCCCTGTTCAGCCACGGGATGAAGGTCTGGTCGTTTGCGCCGTCCATCACCCTGCCGCTGTTTAGCGGTGGCAACAATCTGGCGCAGCTGCGCTATGCAGAAGCCGAGAAAAAAGGGTTAATTGCGACCTACGAAAAAGCCATCCAGAGCGCGTTTAAGGACGTGGCCGACGCGCTGGCGCGCCGTGAAACGCTCAGCGAGCAGCTGGATGCCCAGCGAGAATACGTGGCGGCCGAGCAAAAAACGCTGGATGTGGCAACGCGCAGCTATCAGGCAGGCGCGGGGGATTATCTGACGGTACTGACCGCGCAGCGGTCGCTGTGGTCGGCGCAGTCGTCGCTAATCGCGTTACAACAAACCGACCTGGAAAACCGCATCACCCTGTGGCAGTCGCTCGGGGGCGGTATTCAGTAGCGCTTGCGGGCCAATCCTGAAACGCGGTGAAGAGAAAATTCATACTTTCGGCTGGCGTCGCTACACTGAATGTAACGATATATTTCATGGGAAGCATGTGTCTCTTAAAGGGGGTTTCGATGAAAGCTGCGCACCTGGTCTGCCTGCTGGTTTGTCTGCTCTTCGCTGCGTTTGTCCATGCTCAGGAAAAGGACGACCCGGCGAAAGAGGCTCAGATCAAGCAACAGGTTCTTAGAGATGTGAAGAAAACCTGTACGCCACAGAAAAAACAGAGCGATAAGGCCTGGCAGGAGATGATTTTGTCGTCCGAGGCCAATCAGCTGCTGATCAAAAACGCCATTACCGCCGTCAAGCGCGACAACCTGGACGCCTACTGGGCCGCGATTGGCCAGGTGGATTGTATGGAAGATTATTGAGGGCTGGAAACGTGCTTCTCGCCGGGTGGCGGCTGCGCCTTACCCGGCCTACACAATATTTTTAACGCTTACGTACATCCGGAATGATCAAATCCCCGCGCAGAACGTAGGACCCGAGCATCTGCGTTTTCTCCGTCAGCCAGCTCACGATACGCGCCGCCATCGCATCCATTGAATATTCAATCGCCGGGATCACCGGAATACCCGGCAGGTGCAGCGATCCGGCCAGGCTGAAGACCATAATGTCGTCCGGCACGGATTTATTAAACGCCTGCAGCTGCGGGATCACCCGCTGGGCTTCCTGTTCGTCCGCCACCAGCAGCGCGTTGAAATTCAGCGTGCTAGCGTTATTCAGCAGCTCCTGTAGCGCAACGGACGAAGAGGTGGCGTCCATAAAAACAAGGTTGCGATTAAAGGGCAGGAAATTTTTCTCAAGCGCGTGTTTGTAGCCAAGCAGCACCTGGTCAGCAAAACCGCTGCCGTGCGGGTGGATCAGCGCAATCTGGCGACGCCCCTGGCTGGTCAGGTAGTTACAGGCGGTTTCGGCGGCAAAGGCGTGATCGAACTGAATGCTGTTGGAATTATCAGACTCCATACAGTCAACCAGGATAACGTTGTCCATATCGACGTCCAGCGGGAAACGCGCGCCAATCACCAGGATGTCATCGCAGAGCCCGCAGGAGAGCTCTTCCAGGGCGTGCATCACTTCCGCTTTGCTATGCGCGAAGCGCAGCAGCAGGTGTTTTTGATGCTGACTGAGCTGTTTTTCCAGCGCGTAGAGATAACCGGTGGTCTGGTTAATGTTTTCCTGGGCGCAAATGACCCCGATACAGCCCGTCGACTGGCTCAGCAGCGACTGCGCAATCACATTAGGGCGGTAGTTAAGTTCATCCACGGCCTTCAGAACGGCCTGACGGCTGGCTTCCTTTACGCCACGCGACCCACTCAACACTCGCGATACCGTGGCTTTAGACACCCCGGCAAGACGTGATACATCATTGATTGTCGACATCTCTTTCCCCTGACAGGCTTACCTCGTGCCTGCAAATTCCATGACCGCTTCGGCTCACATTATAGCCAGAACGGAGTATATCCGTTTCCGTTTTCCATGGAAACCGATTTTCCGTTTCCACTCAAAATGATGTCAAAACAGCCAAATTCTGTGACGTACATCGGGTTAATTAGCCTCATAAATCAGGGTTCTTGATGGTTGTCACACTTCTGTCTTTTATAAATGGAAACCGGTTTCCATATGATATCCAATCATCAGCGCAATAACTTTTTACATTTAGAGGATGGTTGTCGATGTTCAAGATAATGCTGTGCTGCTCTGCAGGGATGTCCACCAGCCTGCTGGTCAGCAAAATGGTCGATGTCGCGAAAGAACGTGGTTTGCCGGTGAAGATTGATGCGTACGGCGTTTCCGAATTTGATACGCAGTTTCCGCAATATCAGGTTGTCCTTCTCGGACCGCAGGTGAAATACATGTTAAAGACACTCTCAGACAAGGCGGCGACGCAAGGCATTCCGGTACAGCCCATCGACATGATGGACTACGGCATGCAGCGTGGCGATAAAGTACTGGACTATGCTCTGTCGCTCATCGAAGCGGCACACTAAAAGGTGTTCACATGAGTTCGTTATATCAATCCATGGTCGCGGTGATTGAGCAGTCAATTACCCCGCTGGCCGCGAAGCTCGGTCAGCAAAAGTATGTGATTGCCATCCGCGACGGCTTTACCGCCGCGCTGCCGTTCATGATCATCGGCTCGTTTATGCTGGTGTTCATCTTCCCGCCGTTCTCGGCGGATACCACCAACAGCTTCGCCCGCGGTTGGCTGGATTTCTCCCAAACCTACCGCGAGCAGCTGATGCTGCCGTTTAACCTCAGCATGGGCGTGATGACCTTCTTCATTTCGGTGGGGATTGGGGCGAGCCTGGGTCGTCAGTTTAACCTCGACCCGGTGATGTCCGGCCTGCTGGCCTTTATGGCCTTCCTGCTGGTCGCCGCGCCGTATGCCGACGGTAAGATCTCCACGCAGTACCTTTCTGGTCAGGGCATCTTTACCGCGCTGATCACCGCGATTTACGCCACCCGCGTTTACGCGTGGCTGAAGCAGAACAACGTGACCATTCGCCTGCCGAAGGAAGTCCCGACCGGCGTGGCGCGTTCGTTTGAGATCCTGATCCCGGTGATGGTGGTGATCGGCACGCTGCACCCGCTGAACCTGTTCATCGAAGCGCAGACCGGCATGATTATCCCGCAGGCGATTATGCATCTGCTGGAGCCGCTGGTGTCCGCGTCTGACTCGCTGCCGGCGATTCTGCTCTCCGTGCTGCTGTGCCAGATCTTCTGGTTTGCCGGTATTCACGGCTCGCTTATCGTCACCGGCATCATGAACCCGTTCTGGATGGCAAACCTCTCGGCAAACCAGGCGGCGCTGGCGGCCGGCGCGGCGCTGCCGCACGTCTACCTGCAGGGCTTCTGGGACCACTACCTGCTGATTGGCGGCGTAGGCTCCACGCTGCCGCTGGCGTTCCTGCTGCTGCGCAGCCGCGTCACGCACCTGCGCACCATCGGCAAAATGGGCGTGGTGCCAAGCTTCTTTAACATCAACGAGCCGATTCTGTTCGGCGCGCCGATCATCATGAACCCGATGCTGTTTATTCCGTTCGTGTTCGTTCCGCTGGTGAACGCCTGCCTGGCGTACGGCGCAACCAAGCTCGGCTGGCTGGCGCAGGTTGTATCGTTAACCCCGTGGACCACCCCTGCACCGATTGGCGCCTCGTGGGCGGCGAACTGGGCGCTGAGCCCGGTGGTGATGTGCCTGGTCTGTATGGTGATGTCCGCGCTGATGTACCTGCCGTTCCTGCGCGCCTATGAGCGTACGCTGATGAAAAACGAAGAGCAGAAAGCTCAGGCGACCGTCGGTGCCGCCGAGACCGCAAGCCATTAAGTCAAAGAGGAAGAGTCATGAAATACGCATTTCCCGATAACTTCTGGTGGGGCAGCGCAAGCTCCGCTCTCCAGACCGAAGGGGCAAGAGAGGGGGAAACCACGTGGGATTACTGGTTTGCCCGCGAGCCGAACCGTTTTCACAACGGCGTGGGGCCGCAGCAGACCTCCACGTTTTATCAGCACTGGAAAACGGACATTCAGCTGTTAAAGCAGCTGAACCACAACAGCTTTCGCACGTCGATTAGCTGGGCGCGCCTGATCCCCGACGGCATCGGTGAAGTGAACCCGGAGGCGGTCGATTTTTATAATCAGGTCATTGATGAGCTGAATGAACAGGGCATCACGCCGTTTATCACCCTGTTCCATTTCGACATGCCGATGGCGATGCAGGAGATCGGAGGCTGGGAAAACCGCGACGTGGTGCACGCTTACGCCCGCTATGCGCAGATTTGCTTCGATCTGTTTGGCGACCGCGTGCTGCACTGGTTTACCTTCAACGAGCCCATCGTCCCGGTGGAGGGCGGTTATCTGTACGACTTCCACTATCCCAACGTGGTCGATTTCCGCCGGGCGGCTACCGTGGCGTATCACACCGTGCTGGCCCATTCGCTGGCGGTGCGCGCATACCGAGCCGGGCATTACGCGGGGGAAATCGGCATCGTGTTGAACCTGACGCCGTCCTACCCGCGCTCGCAAAACCCGGCCGACGTCAAAGCGGCGCACGTGGCGGACCTGATGTTTAACCGCAGCTTCCTCGACCCGGTGCTGCGCGGGGAGTATCCGGCCGATCTGGTGGCGTTGTTGAAATCCTACGATCAGCTGCCCGCCTGCAAGCCGGAAGATGGTTTCCTGATTGCGGAAGGGAAAATCGACCTGCTCGGCGTTAACTACTATCAGCCGCGTCGCGTGAAGTGTCGCGACAGCGCGGTGAACCCGCAGGCGCCGTTTATGCCGGAATGGTTCTTTGATAGTTACGAGATGCCGGGCCGCAAGATGAACCCGTACCGCGGCTGGGAAATCTACGAGCCGGGTATTTACGATATTCTGGTTAACCTGCGCGACAATTACGGCAACCCTCGCTGCTTTATTTCTGAAAACGGCATGGGCGTCGAAAACGAGCAGCGTTTTATTGAAAATGGCCAGATTAACGATCAATACCGCATTGATTTTATATCCGGGCATTTAACCTGGCTGCACAAAGGCATTAGCGAAGGGTGCAATTGTCTTGGCTACCATATGTGGACATTTATTGATAACTGGTCGTGGTGCAATGCGTAT
Organism: Enterobacter genomosp. O; assembly: GCF_001022965.1. Lineage (GTDB taxonomy): Bacteria > Pseudomonadota > Gammaproteobacteria > Enterobacterales > Enterobacteriaceae > Enterobacter > Enterobacter cloacae_L. Next base: position 99,497 of record NZ_LECZ01000026.1, on the reverse strand, counting down.
AAAAATCGCTACGGATTTATCCAGCTCGATTTAAAGACGCAGCAGCGCACCATTAAGAAAAGCGGGGAGTGGTTTGCCGCCACCGCCTTAAATAACAGCTTTGACAGAGAGTAATTGTGATGATCGTATTAGAAGAAGCCGTAATGGAAATTATCGTCAATGCCGGCCAGTCCCGCAGCCTATGCTTTGAGGCACTGCACGCGGCGCGTCAGGGCAACATTGACGAAGCCAAAAGCCTGCTGCGCGAAGCCGATGGCTACGCGCGCCAGGCGCACAAGATGCAGACCAAACTGATCGAGCAGGATGCAGGTGAAGCCCGCCAGCCGATGACCTTAATTATGGTGCACGCGCAGGATCATTTAATGAATTCGCTATTAGCGCGTGAACTGTCTGAAGAAATTATTCATTTATATCAGAGATAATCTATGGCGAAATAAATTACTGTAATACCTCTGGACCTTAAATAGAATTCCACTTGTTCTGATGATAGCGACATACTCTGTCAGATCGGAGCGGGATGGTTATTGTCTGAATAAAATTAAACTATATTGAGATAACCATGAATACGATTAAAAAACTTCCATTAACCATGGCGGTTATCGCCGCGCTTTGCCCAATTTCCGTGCTCGCACAGGAATTCACGCAGGAGCAAATTGACGCCATTGTGGCAAAAGCGGTGGACAAAGCCCTGGCCGAGCGTCAGGCCAAAATGGACGCTGCCGTCGCGAAAAAAGCGGACGTGGTGACCGAGCCGCAAAGCGCGGCGCAGTCCCCGGACATGGCGATTCCGTTCGGCATTAAGTTTACCGGCTACGCCCGCTACGGCGCGCACTTCCAGGCCGCCGATCAGAAATACGTGGCGGTAGACGGCTCCTATAACGGCGCGTCCGCGATTGGTCGTCTGGGTAACGAAGGCAACGGCGGGGAATTCCAGCTCTCCAAAGCCTTTAAGGGTGAAAACGGCGCCATCTGGGACATCAACGTGATGATCGATCACTGGGGCGATGAAGTTAACCTGAAAAAGGCCTACGCCGGGGTGACCAATATTATGGCGTCTAACCCGAACGCCTACTTCTGGGCCGGCCGCGACTTCCACCAGCGTCCGCAGCAGGGCATTAACGATTACTTCTGGATGAACCACGACGGCCAGGGCGCCGGGGTGAAGAACTTCGATATCGGCGGCGTGCAGTTTGACGTCGCAGCCGTGGCGGCGGTGGAATCCTGTAGCCCGGAAGTGATGGAAGATGAAGCGAACCCGTCGCGCATCACCTGTACCGGCGGTTCCGGCACGGGCGATAAAGGCAACTACGCAGCGACCTCAAAAATCCACGGCATGAAGCTCGGCCCGATCGACATGGAGCTGTATGCCAACTACGGCTTTGACTCCAAGGCGGTGGAGAGCGACGAGCGTCTGAACGCCTGGCAGGGCGGCGTGGTGCTGAGCCACACCAACGACAGCGGCGTGAACAAGGTGATTGCCCGCTACTCTGATAACGCGGACAACAGCGTGTTCAACAAAACCGAGGACCTGACCACGGTCTACGCCAGCTTCGAAGGGCTGTACAAATTCACCCAGGCCACGCAGGTAGAGTACATCCTCGCCTTCCACGACTACGACAACAGCCGCGATAAAACCGACAACCGCAAGAACTACAATGCCATCGTGCGTCCGATGCACTGGTGGAACGACGTTCACTCCACCTGGCTGGAAGCGGGCTGGCAGCATGTGGATTACGATAACGGCGGCGACAACAAGGGCTGGAAGCTGACCCTCTCGCAGAACATGTCTATCGCCATGGGGCCGGAGTTCCGTCCGATGCTGCGCTTCTACGTGACCGGCGGCAAAGTGGATAACGAACGCACCGCGCGCGTGAACGGCACCAAAGACGAAACGCTCGACGACTTCAACGTCGGCGCGATGTGGGAGGCGTGGTTCTAAGATAAAAGCAAAACGGCAACGCAACGTTGCCGTTTTTAGTGTTTGCTCCCTCTCCCTGTGGGCTGAGGGATCCCCAGTAATTTTTTTAACCGGAAGCGGTGAATGTTGTTTCAGGAAAATGAATGGATTACAGCGATGCCCTGGTCCGGCTGTAAATCGCCGAGGCGTTTCCGTAAGGCCGGGGCGAGGCGCAGGGATGCGCCGAGAGGGCGTGGCCTGCAGGGATGCAGGCTCATGCCCGACCCGATAGCCTGAAGGAATAAGCTGAGGGTACCGCAAAGCGGCGATTTACCGCCGGGAGCCCGGGTCGCCAGGGTGGTGGCGATTGAGCCACCCTGGCACGTTCACCGGCCATGTCGTTACAGAGTAGCAAGGAACATGAAGTGAACGGAATGACCACCAGAGCCGTATGTTCCCCCTCACCCCAGCCCTCTCCCTCAAGGGAGAGGGGGTCGTCCGTGCAGGCATTATTTTGTGGGGAACCCTCAGCCCCGTGGGAGAGGGCCGGGTTGAGGGCATCAGGCCGCACACAACCATGCTATGCTGTTGACCGAATTAACGACAACATCGCAGGGGAGAACATGGGTTCCACACGTAAAGGGATGCTAAACGTCCTGATCGCCGCCGTTTTATGGGGAAGTTCAGGCGTTTGCGCGCAGTACATCATGGAGAAAAGCCACATTTCTTCGCCTTACCTGACCATGGTTCGCCTGCTGTTTACCGGCGTGATCCTGCTGACCTTATCCTTCGTTCACGGCGACAAGATTTTCTCGGTCATCAAACATCGCAAAGACGCCATCAGCCTGCTGATTTTCTCGCTGGTCGGCGCGCTTACCGTGCAGCTTACCTTCCTGCTGACGATTGAAAAATCCAACGCTGCGACCGCCACCGTGCTGCAGTTTCTGTCGCCGACGATTATCGTGGCGTGGTTCGCGCTGGCGCGGAAAAAGCGCCCCGGCGTGTTTGTCCTGTCCGCCATCATGACGTCGCTTGTCGGCACCTTCCTGCTGGTCACCCACGGCGATCCGACATCGCTCTCCATCTCCCCTGCCGCGCTGTTCTTCGGCATTGCCTCGGCCTTTGCCGCGGCGTTTTACACAACGTATCCGTCAACGCTTATTGCCCGCTACGGCACGCTGCCGATTGTCGGCTGGAGTATGTTGATTGCCGGATTGATGCTGACGCCGTTTTACGCCGGACGCGGAACCACGTTCGTGATCGACGGCAGCCTGTTGCTGGCGTTCTTCTACCTGGTGGTGATCGGCACGGCGCTAACGTTCAGCCTGTATCTGAAAGGCGCGCAGATGATCGGCGGGCCGAAGGCGAGCATTCTGAGCTGCGCCGAGCCGCTGAGCAGCGCGCTGCTGTCGGTGATTTTGCTGGGCGTGGCGTTCACCCTGCCGGACTGGCTTGGGACGCTGCTGATCGTATCGTCGGTGGTGTTGATTTCGATGGATTCGCGTAGAAGGGTTAAGGCATCGGCGTAGCCTGATGTCCCCTCACCCCGGCCCTCTCCCCAAAGGGGCGAGGGTGAAAAGACAGCATCGAGCAGTCCCCTCTCCCCTGGGGGAGAGGGTTAGGGTGAGGGGGGGAATTTACTACTTCGCCTTAACCTTCCCCGCCACCAGCAGCGCCGTCAGCAGCATCAGCGTGCCGGAAATCACCAGCGGTGACGTCAGCCCCAGATGGTCAAGCGCAACGCCGCCCACCGCCGCGCCGCAGGTGTTTGCCAGCTGGATCACCGCCACCTGAATCGACCCGGCTTTCTCCGCCTGATCGGCCAGCGTTCGGGTGATCCACGTCGACCAGCCGACCGGGATCAGCGCAAAGGCAAAGCCCCAGATAATCGCAATCGCAGACGCCACCCACTTATCGCTGCCCCACAGTACCAGCACCGCTGCACTGACAGCCAGCACCAGCGGTGCTCCCGCCAGCGCCACTTTCAGGGAGCGTTTCAGGAACTGGGACGACAGCGAGGTGCCGACAAAGCTGGCGATACCGAAGCTCAGGAGCACCAGCGTCAGGCCGTCCACGTCAAAACCGGCCATGGTCATAAACACCGGGCGGATATAGGTGAAGAAGGCAAACTGCCCGGCAAAGGCCATAAAGATGGCGGTCATCCCCGCCAGCACGCCGGGACGCTTCAGCAGCGCGAACATGTTCTGCTTATGGTGCGCCGCTTCGCCCGGCAGCGACGGCAGCGCTTTCCACACCCAGATAATGCACAGCAGCCCCATCACCGCCGCCGCATTGAAGACGTTACGCCAGCCGATAATCCCGCCGAGAAAACTGCCGAGCGGCGCAGCGATCACCAGCGCGATGGAGACCGCGCCAAAGATAACGGACAGGGCTTTTGGCACCGTACGAGCCGGCACCAGGCGCATAGTGAGCGAGGCCGACATCGCCCAGAAGCCGCCAAGCCCCAAGCCAAGACAGGCGCGGCCCAGCAGCAGCAGGGTGAAGCTTTCAGCGAAAGAGACCAGCAGGCAGGAGAGCGTCAGCAGCACGCTGAAAAGAATGACCACTTTACGGCGGTCAATCGCGCCAATCACCTGCGTGATAAACAGGCTGGCGAACATCGCCACAAAGGCGGTGACGGTAACGGACTGCCCCGCCACGCCTTCGGAAATGCCCAAGTCCTGCGCCATCGGCGTCAGCAGGCTCACCGGCAGAAACTCAACGGTAATCAGGCAGGCGACGCAGAACGCCACGGAAAAAACCGCCGACCAGTTGGGGCGAGTAACCTCTTTGGTCTGCGGTTTGGTCGAGGGCTGGATATGTTCTGTCATGGCGTCACCTGAAGATAAAAACGTGCGGAAAAGTCGCGCAGTTTATCATCAAAAGTGTGACGAATTTAACGTTTAGACAACTTTTGTCGTTTTTAATGAGCCAGGAGGGAGAGCGTCGTCGACTGATACCTTTTCAGCATAACGAAAATGAAAATTCAGTATCCACATTTGAGGTGAAACAATCATAGCGTCTGAAAAGGAGAAACTATGAAAACACGTACTTTATCTCAAAATCTTACCGTCAGTGCTGTCGGCTATGGTGCCATGGGTCTGAGTGAATTTTACGGCCAGACTAATGACAAAGCCTCACTGCAGGTATTGCATAGCCTCATCGATCTGAACGTGACGTTTATTGATACCGCAAATTTATATGGCCGAGGTCATAATGAAAGACTAATCGGTCATTTCCTTGCCGGGCTGGATAAAAGCACTCGCGAGCAGTTCAAAATAGCCACGAAGTGCGGCATCGACCGCTCGCCTGACGAGTCTTACGCCCGCACCATCAACAATACGCCTGACTATATCATCCGCTGCTGTAATGAGTCCCTCAAGCGGCTTGGCGTGGAGCGAATCGACCTCTTTTATCTTCACAGATTGAGTAACGCCACCCCAGTCGAAGAGAGTATGGATTGTCTGCGCACCCTGGTGAAAGAGGGCAAGATCAACCACATCGGCCTTTGCGAAGTGTCTGCTGCAACGCTGCAACGGGCCCATGCGGTACATCCGGTCACCGCGCTGCAAACGGAATATTCTTTGTGGACACGCGATATCGAGGAAAGCATTCTGCCGGTCGTTAAAGAGCTAGGTATTGGTCTGGTGCCCTACTCGCCTCTTGGCAGAGGCTTCCTGACGGGAAAATACCTGAACAATAGCGAGTTTGCAGAAGGTGATTTCCGTAGAAATAACGAACGCTTTGTTCAGTCCAGCCTCGATCATAATCGCCAGCTGCTCGATGTCATCCACCCGCTGGCGGCGAAGTACGGCTGTACCGCAGGTCAGATTGCCCTTGCCTGGCTGTTAGCGCAATACGATAAGCTTGTTCCCATTCCTGGCACTAAGCACCTCAACTATCTGACCGAGAATGCGCAAGCAGCCGATATTGTGCTTGATATGAATGACATTGAATCATTGAATAACCTTCATCGCCGGATAGCGATCAAAGGCGATCGCTATTCCGCCGAGGGTATGAAGGGCGTGAACGCCTGATACCTCATCATGAAATAAAAAAACCGGGCTTCCCCGGTTTTTTTATGTCTACGGATACGCCGCGCCTGTTAGCGATAAACGCTCAACGCGACGCCTTCCCCACCACCTACGCACAGTGCGGCGACGCCACGCTTGCCGTCGTTACGGACCAGGGAATGAACCAGCGTCACCAAAATCCGGCAGCCAGATGCGCCTATCGCATGCCCAAGCGCGATGGCCCCGCCGTAAGGATTGATACGATCCGGGGAAATCCCAGCCTGCTGAATCACCGCCAGCGCCTGGGCGGCAAACGCTTCGTTGGATTCAAGGTGATCGACATCCTCAGGCTTCCATCCCGAGCGGGAAAGACAGTCGGCAATGGCTTGAATCGGGGCTGCCCCCATTAATGCCGGCTGGATACCGGAATTGGTAAACACGCCCAACGAAGCCAGAACCGGCAAGCCACGCGCTTCGGCGGTATCACGCGTACAAAGCAACACCGCAGCGGCACCGTCATTCAGCGATGACGCATTTCCCGCCGTCACCGTTCCCTCTTTTCGGAAGACAGGCCTCAGCTTCGTCAATTTTTCAATACTGGTTGCACGCGGCCCTTCATCCCTCTCTACGCTAATCGTTTCGCCTTTTCGCGTCAGCCACTCAACCGGAACAATTTCGCGCTCAAAAATGCCGCGCGCCTGCGCTTCAAGCGCATTGTGATGAGAGACAAGGGCATACTCATCCTGCATTTCGCGGCTGATACCAAACTCCGTTGCAACATTCTCAGCGGTGATACCCATATGATAATCATTGAAGGCATCCCAGAGCCCGTCAGAAACCAGGCTATCTTTGAGAGTGATATCACCCAGCCGCGTTCCGCTACGCGACGTCATGGCGATATGCGGCGCGTTGGACATACTCTCCTGACCGCCGGCGATAACAAACTCAGCCTCACCCGTCCGGAGCGCCTGCATACCTAGATGGACCGCCTTAAGCCCAGAACCACACACTTTATTGATTGTCAGACATTGCGTTTCTACCGGTAATCCGGCATTCAGGGCCGACTGACGGGCCGGATTCTGACCGCAGCCCGCAGTAAGAACCTGCCCCATAATGACCTGAGAGATATCACTGGCCTCAACGCCCGATTCTTTCAGGAGCGCCTGAATGACCCGGCTTCCCAGGTCAGAGGCGGAATGCTCCGCAAGCGCGCCCTGAAATGCGCCCGTCGCCGTGCGCCGGGCTGCAATAATGACAACCTCGCTCATGCGCCTTCCCCTTTCAGTCCTGGCAAGGTATGACCCGTCGCGGCCATTGCCGCCCGGTATGCAGTAAGACCATTCATACAGGCGGGAACGCCAGCATACACCGCCATCTGTATCACGATTTCAAGCAGCTCTTCCGGCGTCACGCCTGTGTTGAGCGCGCCTCTCATATGCAGTTCCAGTTGCGGCATGGCATTACCCAGCGTCACAAGCGAGGCGACGGTCAGCATTTCGCGCGTTTTGAGATCCAGTCCCGGACGCCCCACCACATCCCCGAACGCATAGTCGGTAATCAGGGCGGGCAGCCCCGGGTCCAGCTCGCTCAGGCGGCGGGTGACTTTATCCGCGAGTCCCGCTTCAAGACGGTCCATAATCTCTCTGCCATAGCGCGTGCGGTCATTAATTTGACTCATAAGATTTCTCCAGTGGGGACTGTTTTGCGGTCAACGTTGCAGGAATAACCGCGACAAGCAGAACGGACAGGCCGATGGCCGTGCCGGCGACGATATACAGGAGCGGCATTGAAAATGCTGAAACCATCCAGGCACCGACCGACGCGCCGATACCAATGGCGGTATTGAAAAACGAAACGTAGATTGCGGAGGCCGGGAAAGCTTTATCTTCAGCCATACGTAAAACCCAGGTCTGGAAGCCGACAAATATTCCTGACACGGCAACGCCCCAGACAATCATGCTGATGAATATCAACGCAGCAGAGAGCGAGGACCCAGACAGGCCCAGGAACAGCAGCACTGCACAGATCAGCAGTACAGACAAAGAGACTGTCAGCTTGAGATACTTATCAATCAACACGCCGGTCAGAAAGTTACCGGCCAGACCCGCGATGCCGTAAACAAAAAGCACAGCGGGAATAAAGGCGGTGGACAGTAAACTCTGCGTGTGCAGCCAGGGTTCAATGTACGTAAAGGCGGCAAAGTGGGCCGTAACGGCCAGCAGGGTAGCGGAGTAAATTTTCCACAAGGTAGACGATTTCAGCACGCCTTTAAGCGCATCCAGGCCAAGCGCACTTTTGCTGGTGATCTGGGGAACAAGCACGCTAATACCCACAAAGGCAATTACGCTCAGCGCGGCCATCAGCCAAAATGCCTGCCGCCAGCCGAAGTGAATACCAATGTAGTTGGATACCGGCACGCCAAAAACGCTTGCTGCGGAGACGCCACCAAATACGATAGACGTTGCCGCCCCAATATATCGGGCAGGAACGATAGCAACCGCCGTTGCGCCGATCATCGCCCAGAATGCACCGTGAGCAAGCGCACCCAGCACTCGGGCGCTAAGCAGCATGCTGTAGGTGTTTACCGTCGCGGCCATGATGTTGGAGATCAGAAGCACCACGGTGAGCACGAGTAAAAGGCGTTTCTTGGCCACATTGCCTAAAAAGACGGATGCAAACAGCGCACTCAACGCCCCCACCCAGGCATAAAGCGACACGGTCATGCCCACCGCGGATTCCGAAGACTGTAGCCCCTCTGCGATTGGCGTTAATAATCCGACCGGCGCCAGTTCGGTAGTGACAATAGTAAACGTTGAAATAGCCAGAATGAATAAAGCAAGCCATGACCTTAACGTCATATTTTGCAAAGAGAGTTCTGAAGTCATACTACTTACCTCAATGATAGTTTAAATAATTTGCCAATTTTTTTCTGTTGCATATCTGGTAAGCGCGGAATGCTCTCCCACACACACGGGATGCCCGATGGCTTCGAGCATTGGAATATCCGAAAGATCGTCACCGTAGGCATAACAATCCGCCGGGTTAATTTCCTTATCCCGGCAAAACGTCATAAGCGCGTCTTTTTTACCCGCTCCAATGGTTTGCGGCAGGCCGATTTCACCCGTTAACTCACCTGCTGCATTTATTATGACCGGCGCACAGAGTACATCCGTTACCCCAAGGTATTTCGCAATGGGTGAAAGAATCGGAAGCATAGAGCCAGATATAAATACGGTGTACATATTTTGGCTCTGATGTTTTTTAAGTGCTGCAACGGCGCTATCAATAAAAAACTCATTTTCCAGCTTATGCCTGAACCATTCCTCACCCATTTCGTCCAGATAACGACAAGATACACCTTTAAACTGGCGATAATACTCTCGGTTCAGCGTCTCCCTTGGCACACCGTTTTTTACGTCGGCTCGAAAGCGAGACATAAAGCGTTGAAGACGATCGTGTTGATTATTTTCCCTGCACCAGAAATCATAAAAATCAAACATACTTTTAATATTTATAAGCGTCTCATCAACGTCAAAAAATGCGGCGTGTTTACGCAAAGCCTATTCCTCGTAGTTTTTTCTTCGACTCTTAACCGGGAAATCTTTATCCGTACCAGGCACGCCTGCATCCGCCCAGCGGGAAGGCGGAATTTCAGAAACCACCACGGAAATTTTATCCAGCGGTGCACCTGTATTTTTGTGAACGGCAAACGTAATATCTTCCTGAAGCCTGATGATTTGATTTTCATCTTTCGTCGGCCAGGTCATCACATGAACAAACGGCATGCTTTTCTCACTCTATAGTTGTAAATTCATCGAAGGAACGGCCTTTGAGTTTTAAATGGGCATGGATATCGCCTCCAAGACCGTAAAAACCAATTGCACCGCCGTAGCTCTGACGCGAGCTCATATAAAGTACGACTACGTTAATAATTCTGTTTCCTTTCCTCTCCGGTGCCGGAAAAGGATCGGTTAACTCAGCCCAATATTCGGCATTGCCTTCGCTATCGGTTATAAATACGTTGGGTATGCCGAGCGGGCCAGGCCTGCTCGGCGCCTCAGAGGCTAAATCGTTTTCCCTGAGACTCATCACGGTATAAACGCTATCCGGAACAAGACTCCGGAACGAAAACGTGAACCGTGCTCGTTTTTTATCTTCGGACAACGTGACGTCAAAAGTTCCCTCTGCCTCAAGCCAGGCAGCGAGGGTAACAGGCTGGATGTCTCGCTTTCCATCGCTGCTGCGATAGTCCGCGATATAGCCGTCATGAAGCGGCACGCTCGGCCTCTTTTCTTTGTTGGCGTGCGGCCGCTGTTCCGGTGCGAAAATCATCCGATAGTTGTTCATCGGAATGGGTAAAGGAAGAGTATGAAGAATAATGTCCTTCAACGCGTCCTGGGGCATCTTTTCTATATCACACAGAATGTTATAGGGTGCGATTTCCCCAAAAGCCGGAAGCGCGCTGTTCGGTGAGACAATGACGCTTCGCCACTGCAAGCCGTTATCCCCAGGCACCATACCAACTACGACAAAATTACCCTTCCCGTCCATGACCTCCGCAGGGGGGTAAAGCGGCCCCTGCGTGGTCGCAGCCAGACGGTATTTCTGGCTACGTAATTCAGGCATGCGTTACCCCCTGAACCACCCCTTGCTGCTGAACGATGGCCGCCTGCATGGCAACCTCAGCCAGAGATTTTTCTTTCTCTGTAATCAGGGCGGAAGGATAGACGGTGAACGACACATCCATTGTCGCGCAAAGCGTTTGGTGCTGAGTGACGCGTACCTGAGCCTTGAAACGCCCCCGGCGGTCGTTAATATCTTTTTCAAGAAATTCAAAATGGACCAGCGCCGGTAAAGGGAACAAGAAACTGGCAAAATTGATTGCCATGCTATTAATGACGTAATAGCGCCCACTTTCCTGCTGGTAAATAAACTCTTCGGTGACGCCGATAAAGGCCTGTCGGCAGGCTTCAACCAGTAGCATTCCCTGAATATGCTGACCCGTCTGGTGATCCGCCATCAATTCGCAACGCTCGTCGATTAACAGAGGCATCGCATAAAGGTCGGGATTATGCTCAGCCTGTTCCGCAGGTCCTATAAGTACGTTCTGTTCCAGTTTTTTATGGCAATGTGCATTTTTTTTGTCGCTAACCAGTTTTTCCAGAGAGCACATTTTTAGTTTATTACCATGAATTGCGTTTCTTGCCTGGTTTGAAATTACTTTTCCGGCAAAATCCTTGCGCACGCCCTGCCCAACAATAATTTCATGTTCTTTATCAATGATATTCGCAGGGATCTGAGTCAATAATTCAAGCTGAGATATAGTCAGTACATCTTTACCGTTGGCAAATTCATTAAATTTATCGCCAACAACAACCAACTTTTTACAGTTCATTCATTGTTCCTCAACAACAGCAAGCACGGTAGATGCGCGTATAAAGACCGTCATTGCCGCCAGTGATAAAATTGTCGCCGGCCTGCTGAATGATTTCCTGGTAACGCGCATTGGTAAATGCTTCTTTATATGCTGCTTTATCGCCGTTGAATGAGGAGATAAACATTACACCCGGTACGCCACTGATCAGAGAATGAAACGCTTCGAAACTTTCAATCTTATCTTTGTTATCTCTTACCACATTAAAAATGGTTTCATCGCGCCACTGACGGTACTGCTGATAGTTATGCGCAGGCACTTCAACGTGACGAAGCTGGATATAATTTGATTCTGGTAAGTTCTTTTTATTATCAATCGGGGATTCAACAAACTTAAGTAATTCGCGACGAATATCGGCAGAAAGAACATCAGAGAAACGATGGAACATGGATTCCATTTCACTCTCAGCCCACGCAATTTCTTTAATATCGTTGAATGCACGCAGTTCCAGCAATTCATTTACACCGTTTTCTTCACAGGAATAGTAGCGAACGTTTTCATTGCTTTTTAATGAAGTGAATTCTTTTTCAGAAAAAGCATTTTTTAATGGGAAGCGTGATACCAGTACATATTTAGACGACATAATTACTCCGAATATTGATTGAGTGAGGATTCGTATAGAAATTTATCAATACAGGAAACAATTGGAATTGTTAAATTTGTAATATATTTTTTGTATTACTGTTAAAACGGGTTTTGCTGCCTGCATTTAGCGTGTAATATCAAAATCGAAAAAAGCCTAAATACCTTTTCGCATTCAGGACGCACGTATGGCCACAGCAGAACATTTAATCAGCAATAACCTACCCAGTATCAAACAATTACAATGCTTTCTCGCTGTTGCACATGAACTGAATTTTCGTAAGGCTGCCGAACGTCTACGCATGACTCAACCGCCATTGACGCGTCAGATAAAGTGCCTTGAAGCGGTTCTGAAACGTCAGCTGTTCAGCCGCAGCACGCATGACGTTAGCCTCACTGAAGCAGGTCGTGCGCTGGTTGTTCAGGCAGAAAAAATACTTAAAGACATCAGTAATCTAAAAGAAGATCCTCTCTCTTCTGAAACGAGCCTGCGTATCGGACTCACGCGGACGCTTAATTTTGAATATATTGAACCCGTGAATACCCAGCTTCAAAAAATGAACGCGGGAGATGATGTCGAAACGCCGGACCTGACGTCAGCCCAACTGCTGCAAAGCTTGTCTAAAAATATGCTGGATCTGGTGCTGACCGGTGAAAAAGGAACGGGTCATGAAGACATTGTTCAATACCGCTGGGTCTGCCAGGAACCGTTGCTCATCGCAATGCCCTCTTTACATCCTGCCAGCCTGAAAGAGAAAGTCGCGCTGGAGGATATTAGCGACCTTCCCATTTTCTGGTTTTCAAGAAGTGCCAACCCGTCATTCTACGACAAATGCGAAAGCTACTTTGATACGCTGAAAACGCCGCTGAAGCGGATAAAAGAGCCGGATGATACCCTCGTGATGCTAAGCCGTATCGCAAGAGGGAAAGGATTTGCGCTGCTGCCTCAGTCGAAATGCACCTTTAATCAGGAAGGACTTTGCTACCGTGAACTCACGGACGCGGAGGCAAAAAGGTTAAACATAGATATCTATGCCGCCACCCGCCTCAATGAAAACAGAGAAGAAATTCTTAACGCTCAAAATATCTTGTGCGGAAAAACGGCTTAATGCAGATAAAACACGCCCTCTTCCGGCAGGAAGAGCTGGTTATAGCGTAGCTGGAAGGCATTCAGCTCCTGCGGATCGGGCTCCATCTCGCGCATAAAGCCAAGCGCCAGACGAATTTGCGCATCGGTGATGGGCGCCGCCAGGCGGGCTTTTCGCAACATACGGTGCCAGGCGTGCAGGTTCTCTTCGCTGCCGTCGACAATGCAGACCTGCCAGATCAGCAGCACCTGCGCGGCGTTTTGCAGATGCGCCTCGTCAGGGCGTTCAAGATAACGGATAAACTCATTGCCGGGCGTTTTACCGAACTGGTCGATCATCGACTCGACCGGCATTGGGGTCATCCCCAGACGTTCGCTCAGGCGTTTGATCGCACGGCGGGAATCCGAGGTCAGGACGCGAAATCCCACCACAAACACCACGGCAAGCGTTGCCAGCATTATCCAGACCATGCGTTCTCCTTAGAATAGCCGCTCATCATAGCGGGAAACGCAGGGCGTCAACAGCGGGCAGAACCATAATACTGTGCTGAAAAGAAGTTGAAGACGAGGATAAACGGGGTTAACGCGACAAGGTATAAAAAAAAGCCCGGCATCACACACCGGGCAAAGAAGTTACCTGCACACTCAGGCTGTTTTTAATTTCTGCGCACGATTCTCACGGCGAATTTTACGTTCTTCCAGCACCGCTACCATCGCCATCAGGACGATACAGCCGATGGCTGCCGCATCCAGCGCGGCAAAGGTGCCCGCCCAGCCGGTGAGGCCGAAAATTGGCGTGCCGTCGGCAATCATCCCCAGACCCAGCTTGGCGAAGCTGTCGCCGATCAGGTAGGCGAAGGTGCCTTTAATCCCGTCAGCGGCGCCGATCGCTTTTTTCGGTACGAAGCCGACTGCCGCCACGCCGATCAGCAACTGTGGACCAAACACCAGGAAGCCGAGCGCGAACAGGGACGCCAGGTAAACGTACTGGTTGCTGGCATGCTGGTACACGCCGAGGGTGGCGATAATCAGCGCCAGCGCGACGCAGGCTACCAGCGCACGACGGCCGTTGGCGAGGTCAGAGAGCCAGCCCCACAGCAGGGTGCCAACCAGCGCGCCCACTTCGAACAGGGTGAAGCCCTGAATAGCCACTTCTTTAGAAAGCTTCAACTCCTGGAAGGCATACACGGTCGACCACTGGTCGATACCGATGCGCACCACGTACAGGAAGATGTTGGAGAAGCAGAGCAGCCAGATCACTTTGTTTTTCAGCACGTACTCAACAAAGATCTGCCATTTGGTCATCTCGTTCTCTTCGGTCTCTTTGTCCTCTTCGCTGATCTCCTCGCCGAACAGCTCTTCAGCTTTGCCGAGGCCGTAGGATTCCGGGGAGTCGCTGCCGAAGCGCAGGCCGATAAAGCCGACAATCAGGGCGATAATCGACGGGAAGATAAACATGCCGATCACGTGGCCGTCGAACAGATAGTTCGCGCCGAACAGCGCCACGCCTGCCGCACCCGCCCCGCCGAGGTTGTGGGAGATGTTCCACATACCGAGGTACGAACCCCGCTTGCGGCGCGGAGTCCATTTGGTGATGGTGGAGTAGCTGCACGACCCGCCGGTGCTCTGGAAGAAACCGCTCAGGGCGTAGAAGGCGATCATCAGGAACAGGCTAACGGAGCCGGTGCCCATGCTGGCGCTGAAGCCAAGCATACAGATAGCGGAGAGGATCAGCATAAACGGCAGGAACTGCTTGGTGTTTTTGCCGTCCGCGTAGTAGGACACAACGGTTTTCCCCACGCCGTAGGTGATGGAGAAGCCCAGGCCAATCATCCCCAGCTGCGTCATGCTCAGCCCGTAGGTGGAGATCATGTCGTTCTGCGCGATGTTAAAGTTTTTGCGGATCAGGTACATGGTCAGGTAGCCGATAAAGACCACCAGGTAGGACTGCATGAACGGTTTGAACCACATTTTGCGCCGCACATCGAGCGGCAGATCCAGGGTCGGCTTGCGCACCTGATTGAGGAAGGCCAGCATGGTTTGCTCCTGAGCTGATTTTTACCTGCGAATGGCAGGCATTGTAAAAATCAGCCAGGAGAGAAGCCTGAGACAGCGTCCAGGTAAAACCGGGAAAATTTCCTAGTTTTGCGCCATTCGAGGCGAAAAGGTGAGGCGCATCACGCTTCGCTGGCCTCGCGCGGCGCCTGCGCGTTCAAAAACGGCAGCAGCAACAGCGCGGAAATCCCCGCCGCGATGGCGATCACCGCGAAGAAACCGCTCCAGTGCCAGATGTCGATCACCCGCGCCAGCGGCCAGCCGGAGAGCGATGCGCCGAGGTAGGCAAATAGGCCGACAAAGCCCGTCGCCGCGCCGGCCGCCTCTTTGTGCGAACACTCCGCCGCCGCCATGCCGATCAGCATCTGCGGGCCGAACACGAAGAAGCCGGTGGTGAAGAAGCACGCCGCCTGCATCACGTAGCTGGCGAACGGCATCAGCCACAGCGAGCCGACGGAGAGCAAAATCCCGGCGGCGAAGATCAGGTTCATCGGGCCGCGGTTGCCGTTGAACAGCTTATCCGAGCCCCAGCCCGCCACCAGCGCGCCGATAAACCCGCCCAGCTCGAACATCGTCACCGCCGAGTTGGCGGTCACCAGGTCTACGCCGAGCGTCTCGGACATGTACAGATTGCCCCAGTCGTTGATGGCCGCACGCACCACGTAAACCAGCACGTAGCAGAGCGAGAGAAGCCAGATATAGGGGTTTAACAGCACGTATTTGGTGAGGATCTCTTTGCGCGTCAGCCCCGCCCCCTCCTGCTGTTGCGCCATTTCCATCTCGTCGTGCCGCCAGTCGCCCACCGCGGGCAGGCCCACGGTTTGCGGCCTGTCGCGCAGGCGCCAGCAGAGGAACAGCCCGGCGAGAATGGCAAGCCCGCCGGCAATCATCATCCCCGCGCGCCAGCCGTAGTGCAGCGCCGCCGCGCCGACCACCATCGGGATCAGCGCTCCGCCGACGTTATGCGCGGTGTTCCAGACGGCCCACCAGCCGCCGCGCTCGTTGCGCGAGTACCACGCCGTGAGCAGGCGGGCGCAGACCGGCGCGCCCCAGCCCTGGAAAAAGGCGTTCAGCGCCCACAGCAGGGCAAAGGCCCATAGCGAGGTGGAAAAGCCAAACAAGATATTCACTACCCCGGTCGCAATCAGCCCAACGCCCATGAAGTAGCGGGCGTTGGAGCGGTCGCTGACGATGCCGGAGAAGAACTTCGACAGGCCGTAGGTGATGTAAAACAGGGTCGCCAGCAGGCCGATATCGGTGCGGGTCATCACGCCGCTGGCGAGGATCTCCGGCGCGGCGGCGTTGAAGCTTTTGCGGGTAAAGTAGAACAGCGCGTAGCCGAGCCAGATGGTAATCAGGATATGGCGACGCCAGTAGCGGTAGCGGGCGTCGATTTCCGCTTTGTTGCCTATCGGCGCGGCGTTCGCGGGAGTTTTAAACATGGTGGCTCCTTAGCGGCAGACTGACGCTGACGCGCGTCCCGTGGGTGCAGGAGATGTTCAGCGTGCCGCCCAGCGCCTTCACGCGCTCGCGCATGCCCGCCAGGCCAAAGCCCTGCTGCCCGGAGCCCGGCGGCAGGCCGCAGCCGTCGTCTTCAATCACCAGCTTGAGGCTTTCATCCTGCTGCCAGCCCTGGATCGTGACCGCGCTGGCGCTAGCGTGCTTGACGATATTGTTCAGCCCCTCCTGACAGACGCGGAACAGCGTCACGCGCTGGCCTTCGCTCAGGGTGGCTTCATTGATGCGCCAGTCGAGATGGCTGACTATCCCGCGGCTTTCCAGCTCCATCTCGCGCATCAGGGAACGCACCGCCTGCTCCAGCGTCAGGTCATCAAGCTGGCGCGGACGCAGCCGTCCCAGCAGGCGGCGAACGGAGTCATAGACCCCCAGTGAAAGCTGTTCGATATGCGCCCCGCCCTGCTTCACGCCCGCATTTTCTGCCGCCAGACGCTGGACGATACCCGCCTGGGTGCGAATGGCGGTGATGGTCTGTCCGATATCGTCGTGCAGCTCGCGGGCGACCTCCTGCCGCACGCTCTCTTCGGTCTCCAGCAGGCGCTCCGCCAGACGCCGGTTGCGCGCCAGCTCGGTCTGCAGGGACTGGTTCAGCTCGCGCAGGCGCTGAATGCCCGCGCCGAGCAGCAGCCCGGTCAGGCTCTGGGCCAGCAGGGAGAGCAGTAAATCCACCGGGTGATCGTGCCAGGTCTGGCTGGCAATCAGCGCGATGGCGTTCATCAGCGTCGCAATCAGCGCCCCCTGCCAGCCGTAGTGCCAGGCCAGGGCGATGATCGGCAGCGCCAGGCAAAACGGCGTAAAGCGCGAAAGCTCGGCGGGCAGGCCAAGCTGCAGCCACAGGCTCACCACAAACAGCAACAGATACCAGATGAGGTGCCGGGCGCGCCAGTTCACCGGCTGCGAAACCAGCGCCGGGCCAAGCGGCTGCCAGACGGTGCTGGTGAGGTAATGCCAGATGACGAGGCAGGTCGGGGCCAGGGTCAGGCCACCGGTCAGGGTCAGCAGCAGCGCGTTAAGCATCTCCTTATCGCCCGCCCACGGCAGGGACTGCAGCAGCGCGGCGGCAATCAGCGCCGCCCCCTGGCGCAGCAGGGTGCGCCAGTCGCGCTGGTGACGATAGCGGGAAATCAACGCAACCGGGAGGAGCGTGAGCACGCTTCCGGTCATCAATAAGGGCAGATGCGCGAGGGCAACTTCCTGCGACAGCCAGACCAGCATCAGCCATTCAGCACCGAGCAAAACGGGCCAGTAGCCGCGCGGGCATTGCAGCATCAGCCCCAGGCGCAGGCCGAAGGGGAACAACAGCACCGCCAGCTCCGGGCGCTCCACCAGGTGCAGGCTGATGCTCCACAGGCAGAACCAGGCGGCGGAGAAGATAAAGAAGCTGGCGGCGACGGCGATCAGCCGCGAAAAGACGGGACTCATTGCCAGCTGTCAAACATGCGGCGCGCCAGCTCAACGTCGTTGCTGACGTTGAGTTTTTCCATCAGGTTGGCGCGATGAACGTGCACGGTTTTCGGTGACAAATCCAGCTCCGCGGCAATCTCTTTTACCGACATGCCCTGGGCAAGCTTCTCTGCCACCTGACGCTCGCGCCGGGTAAGCGGATCCTGGCGTCCGGCCGCCAGCTTGATGGCGATATCCGGCGTCAGATAGCAGCCGCCGGTGGAGACGGTGCGCACCGCGGCGATCAGTTCGTCGGGGCTACAGCGTTTGGACAAAAACCCGCGCGCACCCGCGTTGAGCGCCTGCTCCACCAGCGCCGGGCTGTCGTGAACCGAGAGCATGATGGTCGCCATCCCTTTCGGCAGCTGGCTTAACAGCTCCAGCCCGGAGAGATCCGGCATCGAGATGTCGCAGATACAGACCTGCACCCCGCGCCCCGGCAGGCCCGCCAGCGCCTCGCGACCGGAGCCAAACTCGGCCACGACCTGAAAATCCGGTTCGAGGTTCAGAAGCTGGGCAAAGCCGGAGCGGACGATAAGGTGGTCGTCGATAAGAGCGATGGTGGTCATGTGTCTTCCTGCGGTCTGAAAACGCCGGATGGCGCTGCGCTTATCCGGCCTACAAGAGCGAAAGACGCTTACCTTAAGCGATCTATTCGAAAAACACCGCAATTTTGTTAAACATGGTGGGATCGGACTGGTTGCGCGCCACTTTAGTGACGTCTTCCAGCTTGTCGATCTGCGCCATCATCTGCTCGAGACGCTGGTCATCGTTGACCAGCAGCCAGATGCGGCTGTGCTCGCTGCCCTGAATCGGCAGACAGAGAATGCCTTCCACGTTAAACGCGCGGCGGGCAAACAGCCCGCAGACGTGAGTCATGACGCCAGGGTGGTTGCGGACGGTGAGTTCCAGAATGACGTTTTCGTGTTGTTTCTGCATGGCTTATTCCCCCACCATCTCAGTATTTGCCGCACCCGGCGGCACCATCGGATACACTTTTTGTTCAGGGTCGATACGCACGTGGATCAGCGCCGGGCCAGGACGTGAGATCGCCTCCTGCAGCGCCGCGTGGGCATCCTCTTCCGCGTTCAGATCGCAGGTGTGCAGGCCAAAACCGGCGGCAATCTGCATAAAGTTAATCATCCCCGGATAGGTCGCCGCAAATACGCCCTGCTTGTAGAACAGACTTTGCTGCTGGTGCACCAGCCCCAGCGCTTCGTTGTTCATCAGGATGATTTTTACGTCCAGCTGGTTTTCGGCCGCGGTCGCCATTTCCTGAATGTTCATCATCAGGCTACCGTCGCCGGAGAAGCAGATCACCTTACGGTCTGGATTCGCCAGCGCCGCACCCACGGCGGCGGGCAGGCCAAAGCCCATGGTTCCCAGGCCGCCGGAGGTCAGCCACTGGCGCGGACGGTTCAGCGGGTACGCCTGCGCGGTCCACATCTGGTGCTGGCCAACGTCGGTGGTGATAATCGCGCTGTCGTCCACGCAGGCGGCAACGGCGTTAATCAGCCCGTAGTGGCTCAGCGGGTCGCCTTCGGTTGGGATGGCGCCCGGGAACTCGCGCTGCAGATCGGCCACCAGCTGACGCCAGTCGGCGCGGTCGGCTGCGTCCGTCTGCGGGATCAGCTGCGCCAGCACTTCCGCCACGTCCCCCTGAATGGCCACGTGAGGCTGCTTGATTTTGCCCAGCTCCGCGCGGTCGATATCCACGTGAATGATTTTGGCATTCGGACAAAACTGCTCGGTTTTACCAATCGCCCGGTCATCAAAACGCGCGCCCATAACGATCAGCAAATCAGCCTCTTGCAGAATGTAGTTGGTGCTGCGCGCGCCGTGCATGCCCAGCATACCGAGTGAGAGCGGGTGCGCTTTGGGCAGCATGCCGAGCGCCATCAGGGTCATGGTGGTCGGCAGGTTGGCTTTTTCAGCGAACTGACGGATTTCATCCGCGGCGTTAATTGCCCCGCCGCCCAGATAGAGCACCGGGCGTTTGGCAGCGTTAATCATGGCGGCGGCATCGCGCACGCTCTCAGCGCTGAATTCGGGCGCGGGCGCACGGTCACCCGGCTCCGGCAGGACGTCGATCTCAATTTCTGCGGTCTGGACATCCTTAGGAATGTCTATCCACACCGGGCCCGGGCGGCCGGACTGCGCGATGCGGAACGCATCGCTGATAACCTGAGGAAGCTCGGCGATGTCGCGAACTAAATAGTTATGCTTGGTGATGGGGATAGAGATGCCGTAGGTATCCACTTCCTGGAACGCATCGGTACCGATCATCGAAGACGGCACCTGGCCGGTAATGCAGATCAGCGGAATGGAGTCGAGGCGCGCGTCGGCGATGGCAGTCACCAGGTTGGTCGCCCCGGGACCGCTGCAGGCCATGCAGACCGCCGGTTTGCCCTGTGTACGCGCCATGCCCTGAGCGATAAAGCCTGCCCCCTGCTCGTGGCGCGCCAGCACGTGGCGGATCTGCGTGCTTTGGCTTAACGCATCGTACAGCGGCAGCACCGTGCCGCCAGGGATGCCCGCAACGGTGGTGATACCCTGCCGTTCCAGTAAATGAACAATCAGCTGCGCGCCGGTGAAACGCGTCTTGGTGGATGTTGTGCCCGAAATTGCCATGCTCCAGTCCTTTTATGGGCCGACTTTCCGGGAGGCGTTTAAACTAAAAACCCCGCCCGGTTTGCGCCGGCGGGGTTTTGGATTCGTGTGTTGATCCAGTCCCTACGGCGCATTGCCGACGACCACCACCACACGCACGACGACCACTGCGGCTGGTTGCGCAGTTTTTAGTAGGGTCGCGGTGTTCATGGATGAAGTCATTGGGGACCTGTGTTTGGAATCATTGATTGAATTTATACAAACACAGGTTTTTCGGCGTGACAATGGAAATATTTTCATCTGCGCAAAAATGCGTCAGGGATCACGTTTCAGTACGTAGCTCGCTCATTCCAGGAATCACTATAGATGACATTTCCGTCACAATACTTCCAGGTGATTTTCTCGTAGCGTATGAGAACCGTTTCAAGGTGTGTTCCAGTGTTTGCGCCTGGATACATATCTGGTGTGATTGAAGTTATTTTCACCTCCTCCAGAATGATATTAAAATACTCCTTCTCTAAACCAGCCTCATTAATCTGATACATTTTTATGATGGCTGACTGGAGCGTTCTCCCCGTACTCAACGCCCGAAATAAAAACGGGGTTACACGATCAAATTCCTTCTGGAACATGATGGGCATATGTATGCGTGTGCCCGTCAATTTCCCGGTGTTCCCGTCGACAGGAATGTTGACATTATGAGTAAACGATTTGAGTTCAATTGCACCTTCACGCCCTGACACAAGGCAGGGACCAACCATGGGAGAGCCATTCTCATCTGTCAGAAATAAATAAGCCGGGTTTGACATAAAAACTCCTTTTTATAAAATTCAATTGTACTTATCAAAGCGACCGAAAATTATCGGATGGACAATAATAAATACTACGATAGCAATGAAGGTGAGTAATACCCAGTGGTCAGGCACCAACCACAGGAACAAAGAGGCGCACGCAAAAATATATATGGGAAATAAAATATCCGTGAATAGAATTGATAGTAAGCTCTTAAACATTCCCCTTACCCTTTAAGTCGTTATAAATTGCATCGAAATCCTTATAAAATCCCATCTGCACCTTCTTAATGAGTTCAGACAGGAAAGGCTCAAAAAAGTAGTAAAGCATCTCCAGTTGTGCGGCATAGAGGGTGGCGTAATATTTAGGGTCCAATGTTTTCAGGCGACGAGCAGCAAGAGCGCACTTCTGTTCCGTTCCAATCAGTTGAAGCGCCATGACAACGTTAGGTACGCGGCGTGCAAGCCGTTCGACGACGATTTCAGAGAGTATGCCAGATTCGGAAAGGAATTTGGCCAGCCCCCATGCTATCGCCAAACGCGCGGCCTTGCTTGTCGGTATGTTGTTAACAAGCCCCGTTACTTTTGAATCCATCTTACGAACGCGATTTTGTTCATTTCCATTTTCAGAATCTGTAATAACACTTTCAAAATAAAGGAATAGCATGTGTGCTATTACATCGCGATAACGATAAAGCGAGAGAATTGAGAGGTACATTCTCTTTTCTTCTGAGAGAAGCTCATCACACACATCGTGATAGCTGGGGATTAAGCATGAAGAGTACCAACTTACTCGCTCCATTCCTGAGTAAATATCAGAACCGATCCCCTTTAATGCTTTCCACGTACCTGTAACGCCTTGCTGTCCATAAAGAGCTAACTGCCTGTCACTCAGGAACTTCATCTTTAAATAATCAGATGCTTGCATAAGTATCCATACGATATTTTTGGCTAGAAAAACATACATTGAAAAATTCTGGATTTCAAACTAGAAAGATTAACCCACATAAATATTTACGTGAGAAATAATTTATCCAACTTATATTTATGTCAATTATATGCGAGACAATTTAATTTCCCACAGGACATTAGTAATTATATTAATCCACACAATTATTCGTGTTAACTTATAATCATGATCAATATATATAATATATCATTTGGATTTACAAAATATATATTCATAGTAAAACGCATGTCAGCCGCGTCCATTGCCAATAAGTCAACAGACATCTTTTTTGAGCAGACCAGAAAACAAAAAACCCCGCCGGAGCGAGGTTTTTATCAGGGTTTTGCGGTTGGTCGCCGCAGAACACACTGTGTTACGTCAACGCAAAAAAGTATACGCGATCGAAGACGAACGCGCAATTCAGGCACGGATTTTGACGTTTTTGAGTATGGATGGGGTTTCGGTTTTTGTCCAAAAAATACTGTTCATGCATACAGTATTTATCTATACTGAGGGTGTTCGCAGTGAGCGAGGGGGCCGCAGTTTTCCGGCGCAACGAAGTCCTGGCTGAAACGGGTGGTGCCGTCAGTGCCTTAACCCCTGAAGTGAGCACACTGTGTTACGTCAATCCAGGTGCTGGCAACAGGCGGCGGAAAGGTACGCCAGCATCGTGCTCCTTTTAACCAAAAGGAGACGCGTATGAGCGTAGTGGATATGGTGATACTTATCCTCAAACTCATTGTTGCTGTACTGCAACTGCTTGATGCTGTCCTGAAATTCATTCGCTGATTCAGGTTCAAGTCGCACCTGAGAGGGGCGGGCAACCGCCCCTCTTTAATAACGAGGGAATGCTATGTCGCGTCTGTTAATTGAGCCTGTTACCCCAGAAGAGCCCGGGTATATCGCCCTGAAGGCGGAAAGTATCGCATTGAATTTCAACATGCTGCACAGGCTGGAGGAAAACTGGCTGCGGGGCGAAAACCGCTTTAACGCGCCGGGCGAAAAGCTGCTGGGTGCGTTTCTCAACGGCAGGCTGGTGGGCGTGTGCGGCCTCAACCGCGATCCTTTCAGCCAGCAGCCGCGCGCCGGGCGCATTCGCCATCTCTACGTCAGCGAGAAGTGCCGCGGGTTGGGCATTGGCAAACAGCTTTTGACCGTGGTAATGGCCGATGCCAGCATCTGGTTTGATTTTCTCAATACCCATGCGCCGGACGCCGCGTACGGCTTCTATCGCCAGGCGGGTTTTACGCTGGTATCTGACGAACCGCGGGTGACGCACCGTCTGTTTTGCGCAATCTGAGCGGCTGGCAGCATCGGGTTGTGAATGTTACAGTTAAGTGACAACTCACCACCCGACGCGCCATGACCATCACCGTTTTCTGCATTTTACTCTTCGCCGCGCTGCTGCATGCCAGCTGGAACGCCATCGTCAAAGCCGGAACGGACAAGCTCTATTCTGCAATCAGCGTCAGCGGCTCCGCCACGCTGATTGCCCTGGTTTTACTGCCTTTCTCTCCGCAGCCTTCTGCCGCAAGCTGGCCGTTTTTGATTGTCTCCTGCGCGTTACAGGTGGTGTATACGGTTTTGGTCGCGAAGACCTATCAGGTCTCCGATATGAGCCAGACCTACCCGCTGATGCGCGGCACCGCGCCGCTGCTGGTGGCGCTGGTAAGCGTGCTGGCGCTCGGCGATAGCCTCTCGTGGCTCGCCTGGTCCGGTATCGGGGTGATTTGCCTGTCGATACTGGCCATGGCGATGAACGGACGCATGCAGTCCCGAAAAGGGATCCGGCTGGCGCTGCTGAATGCCTGTTTTATCGCGGGCTATACGCTGGTAGACGGCACCGGCGTGCGGCTCTCGGACACCGCGCTGGGCTACACGCTGTGGACCTTCTTTATGAACGGCTTCTGCCTGCTGAGCTGGGCGATGGTGGCGCGTCGGCGCGAAGCGTCCAGCTATCTCCGTCTGCACTGGAAAAAGGGGCTGCTCGGCGGCGTGGGAACCATGGGCTCTTATGGCCTGGCGCTCTGGGCAATGACGCAGGCACCGCTGGCGGTGGTCGCGGCGCTGCGCGAAACCTCCATTCTCTTTGGGGCGCTTATCGCATTTGTGCTTTTAAAAGAGCGGGTTGCGGGCCTGCGTATTGCTGCGGCGCTGGGTATTGCAGGCGGAGCGATTCTGCTGCGCCTGGCGTAAATCACTGGCAACATTAGTTGCCGATCTTGTTTATAAATCCTGCCTTGTCCGGTTTCTTCATTCATCACTGCAATGCTTAATTTGTCATCTCACTGTGGTAGATTCCTCGCGCATTTATGGGAATGCGTAGTCACTTATTCTTCATTTTTCTCTTTTGGCAAAAGTATTCAGCGACATGAAAAAACAAAGGAACGTTAACTTATTGTTGATGCTGGTGTTACTGGTGGCCGTCGGTCAGATGGCGCAAACCATCTACATTCCGGCGATTGCCGACATGGCAAAGGAACTTAACGTCCGCGAGGGCGCAGTACAGAGCGTGATGGCAGCCTACCTGCTGACCTATGGCGTTTCGCAGCTGTTCTATGGCCCGCTGTCTGACCGCGTCGGGCGCCGCCCGGTGATCCTGGTGGGCATGAGCATTTTCATGGTGGCGACGGTGATTGCCATTACCACGCACAGCCTGACCGTTCTGATTGCCGCCAGCGCCCTACAGGGCGTCGGGACCGGCGTCGGCGGGGTGATGGCGCGAACCTTACCGCGCGATATGTATCAGGGCACCCAGCTGCGTCACGCCAACAGCCTGTTGAATATGGGTATTCTGGTCAGCCCGCTGCTGGCCCCGCTGATTGGCGGCCTGCTGGACACGATGTGGTCCTGGCGCGCCTGCTACGCCTTCCTGCTGGTGCTGTGCGTGATTGTCACCTTCAGCATGGCGCGCTGGATGCCGGAAACCCGTCCCCAGGACGCGCCGCGCACGAAGCTCATCGCCAGCTATAAAACGCTGTTCGGTAACGGGTCGTTTACCTGTTATCTGCTGATGCTGATCGGCGGTCTGGCGGGCATTGCGGTGTTCGAAGCCTGCTCCGGCGTGCTGCTGGGCGCAGGTCTTGGCCTGAGCAGCATGGTGGTGAGTATTCTGTTTATTCTGCCGATCCCGGCGGCGTTCTTCGGCGCGTGGTTTGCCGGACGTCAGAACAAGCGTTTCTCAACCCTGATGTGGCAGTCGGTGATCAGCTGCCTGCTGGCTGGCGTAATGATGTGGATCCCGGGGCTGTTCGGCGTAATGACCGTCTGGACGCTGCTGATCCCGGCGGCGCTGTTCTTCTTTGGCGCGGGCATGCTGTTCCCGCTCGCCACCAGCGGCGCGATGGAGCCGTTCCCGTTCCTTGCAGGCACGGCGGGGGCGCTTGTGGGCGGTTTGCAGAACATCGGTTCCGGCGCGCTGGCCTGGCTCTCCGCGATGATGCCGCAGACCGGGCAGGCTAGTCTGGGTTTGCTGATGACGCTGATGGGGCTGCTGATTTTACTGTGCTGGCTGCCGCTGGCGTCGCGTGTCCCGCATCACGAGCAGCCGGTTTAACCGCATGATGGCCCGGCTTCTCGCCGGGCTTTTCACAGACGGGCGCAATCATCGCCTGTAATAACGGCTCTGGCGCAGGCCGCCAGGCGCCCTCTTCTCCGTCGTAAAACTGGAAGTCCGCGTTAAGCGCATACGGAATTTTCGCCTTTTGCAGCTCGCAGGCCATAAGCGTGGCAAACGCCAGCTGCGAGGCGGTAGGCGTTAAGCGGCTTGATTCCCCCACGCCCCAGCCCCCGACCCAGCTAACGTGACCGGTTTTTTGCTGCCAGCGCAGCGCGGTATTGATGCGGTTATGGATAGCCGCTTTCTCCGCCGCCGTACCGGACGTCCACGGGTATTTACCGCTGTTTTTCAGCGGCCCCCACGGGAAAATATGCCACTCCGCCAGCAGGTAGTTCTGGCTATGCGCGGGCAGCTTCAGGCTGGTTAAATCCTCCGGCGCGGCGCGCAGGCGCGGTGCGATGAAGATCATGCGCTGCGGGCTGATGTCGTGGATCGCTTTAATGCTTTTTTCATAGACGCGGTTTAACGACGCCAGGTTGTGGTTGAGCTTGTCGGTTGGCTCATAGATGAGATCAAAACCCAGCAGCGGGTAGCTCTGGCCGAAATAGTGCGCCACGGCAATCCACCAGTTGATCGTCTCTTTCTCGTTATCGGCTTTCGGGTCGTTTTTATATTCATCGGCCTGATAAGCGACTATCGGGATCACGCCATACTGCTCGCAGGCTTCCACCAGCTTGCGCAGGTGAATCAGCCGCGCTTCCGTCGGTTCATCGGCCACGCGGATGCGCACGTGGGTAATGCCTTTTGCACGAAAATCGCGAACCACCAGCGGGTCGAACTCGCGAATACCGCGCTCGGTGCGCGCCCAGTCCACATCCATTCCGACGCCCAGCTGCTGCGCATAATGGGCAGCCGTCAGCGGCGGCTCAGCGGCAATCGCCCAGCCGGAAGAGATCAGTAACGCAGAGGCAATAAAAGGCTTTAACACGGTTTACCCTGGATAAATCAAAAGCATTACCTGTATTTAGCACGCTTTTTCACATTTGGTGTAGCGTCAAAGCGTAATAATTCTTCACCTTGCCAGTTCTCTTAGCCAGCCGATAAAGGCATCAATTTTCGGCCACTGACGGCCGGGAAGGGTTGAGATGTAATAATGCTGATGGCACTTGAGGGTTTTGTCGCCAAACGGTGCGATCAGCTCGCCGCGCTCGAGACGTTTTTGCACCAGCCGCTTACGCCCCATCGCGACCCCCACATCATTGATGGCCGCGATAATGGCCAGGTCTGAACGATCGAAGCCGATGCCCGAGGATGGCGGCATATTCACCGCAAAATGCTGCGCCCAGCTCAGCCACTCGTCCGTGCCGGAATCATTGCTCCAGGCCTGACGGTCGTGCAGCAGCGTGCAGTGGCTGAGGTTATGGGGGTTTTTCAGCAGCTCATGCTCCCGGGCATACGCCGGCGAGCAGACGGGCAAAATCTCCTCGTCCATCAAAAAGTGATGAGAAAGGTGGTTTGGCGGCGTATCGTCGAAATAGAGCGCCAGATCGACGCCGGTTCGCTGCATGTTGACGTAATCATTGCCGGTCAGAATGGTGAGTGAAATCGACGGGTAGCGACGGGTAAAATCCCCCAGCATCGGCACCAGCCAGCACTGGGCGATCGACGGCCGAGAGTACACCGTTAGCGTACCGGACAGCGCCTGGTTTTTGATATCCAGGATCTCCTGATTCAGGGTGTCGAGGGACGATTTCAGCGTCCAGTAAACGCGCTTTCCCTCCTGCGTCAGCTCGACTTTACGGTGCGAGCGGACAAACAGCTGAATGCCCAGCTCTTCTTCCAGCAGGTTGATGCGGTGGCTCACCGCGCTGGGGCTGAGCGACAGCTCCTCCGCCGCCAGGGCGAAGGACTCATGCCGCGCGGCCACTTCAAAGGTGTACATTTTCGACAGCTGCCAGCCGTTTAACAGCCGGTTTCTGGCTTCATTCGCATCGGTCATCACAATTCTCACACGTTATTTCCGCGCTCAGCATACCGCTCAAGCATGAATTTATGTGAACCAACGGCAAAATAAGTGCGCTTTTTAGAGTTCAGTCACTCATTTGATCCAATCTGGCTCACCTGAACGCCAATTTATATCGTTTGTCAGCTCCCGTCGTTTTTTCGTCCAATACCCCCAGATAACAAAAGGGTGAGGTGAGATATGGGATCTCAGGTCTGGGTTGTGGCAACGCTGCTTGTCAGCATCGTGTTGATTGTTTTAACCATCGTAAAACTGAAGTTTCACCCGTTCCTCGCGCTGCTGCTGGCGAGCTTTTTCGTCGGCGCAATGATGGGGATGAGCCCGCTGGATATGGTGAACGCCATTGAGAGCGGCATTGGCGGTACGCTGGGCTTCCTGGCGGCGGTTATCGGCCTTGGCACTATTCTCGGCAAAATGATGGAAGTCTCCGGCGCGGCAGAGCGCATCGGGATTACGCTGCAGCGCTGCCGCTGGCTGTCAGCAGACGTGATTATGGTGCTGGTGGGCCTTATCTGCGGCATTACCCTGTTCGTGGAAGTGGGTGTGGTACTGCTGATCCCGCTGGCGTTCTCCATCGCCAAAAAGACCAACACGTCGCTGCTCAAGCTGGCCATTCCGCTCTGTACCGCACTGATGGCGGTGCACTGCGTGGTGCCTCCGCATCCGGCTGCGCTGTTTGTCACTAACAAATTAGGGGCGGACGTCGGAACGGTGATTGTCTACGGTCTGATGGTGGGCCTGATGGCGTCTCTGGTCGGTGGTCCGCTGTTCCTGAAACTGCTCGGCAACCGTCTGCCGTATAAGCCGGTTCCGGCGGAATTTTCAGACCTGAAGGTGCGTGAAGAGCACACCCTGCCATCGCTCGGTGCCACGCTGTTCACCGTGCTGCTGCCGATTGCCCTGATGCTGGTGAAGACCATCGCCGAGCTGAATATGGCGAAAGAAGGCACGCTGTATACCCTGCTGGAGTTTATCGGCAACCCGATCACCGCCATGTTTATCGCCGTGTTTGTCGCCTACTACCTGCTGGGGATCCGCCAGCACATGGGCATGGGCGCAATGCTGACCCATACGGAGCACGGCTTTGGCTCTATCGCGAACATTTTGCTGATTATCGGCGCGGGCGGTGCGTTCAACGCCATTCTTAAAACCAGCGGGCTGGCGGACTCACTGGCGCATATTCTCTCGAACCTGCATATGCATCCTATCCTGCTCGCCTGGCTGGTGGCGCTGGTGCTGCATGCCGCCGTCGGTTCCGCCACGGTGGCGATGATGGGGGCGACGGCGATCGTCGCGCCGATGCTGCCGCTCTACCCGAACGTAAGCCCGGAGATCATCACCATTGCCATCGGTTCCGGCGCTATTGGCTGCACGATCGTCACCGATTCTCTCTTCTGGCTGGTGAAGCAATACTGCGGCGCGACCCTGAATGAGACCTTCAAATACTATACGACGGCGACGTTTATCGCCTCGGTGCTTGCACTTGCCGGCACATTCCTGCTTTCCTTCATTATCTGAGCGCGAAGAGACGTATTATGGAAAACGCTACTATCACTACTTTAACCGCACAATTTCCTCTGGTTGAGGATCTGATTGCCCTGAAAGAAACCACCTGGCTCAACCCGAACGCCACCACGCTTGCAGAAGGGTTGCCGTATGTCGGGCTGACCAAAGCCGACGTGGACGACGCGCATGCGCGCCTCAACCGCTTCGCGCCGTACCTGGCGAAAGCCTTCCCGGAAACGGCGGCAACGGGCGGTATTATTGAATCCGAACTGGTCGCCATTCCGGCAATGCAGGCGCGGCTGGGGAAAGAGTCTGGCAAATCCATTCCCGGCACGCTGCTGCTGAAAAAAGACAGCCATCTGCCGATCTCCGGCTCGATTAAAGCGCGCGGCGGCATCTATGAAGTGCTAACCCATGCGGAGAAACTGGCGCTGGAAGCCGGGTTGCTGAGCACTGAAGACGACTACAGCGTCCTGCTGGAGCCGCGCTTTAAGGACTTCTTCAGCCAGTACAGCATCGCCGTGGGCTCAACCGGCAACCTGGGGATGTCCATCGGCATCATGAGCGCACGCATTGGCTTTAAGGTGACGGTGCATATGTCCGCCGACGCCCGCGAGTGGAAAAAGGCCAAACTGCGCAGCCACGGCGTCATCGTTGTGGAATACGAGCAGGACTACGGCGTGGCGGTGGAGCAGGGCCGCAAAGCGGCGGAAAGCGATCCGAACTGCTTCTTTATCGACGATGAAAACTCCCGCACCCTGTTCCTGGGCTACGCCGTTGCGGGCGAGCGCCTGAAGGCACAGTTTGCCGAACAGGGCCGCGTGGTGGATGCGGAGCATCCGCTGTATGTCTATCTGCCGTGCGGCGTCGGCGGCGGCCCCGGCGGCGTGGCGTTTGGCCTGAAGCTGGCCTTTGGCGACAACGTCCACTGCTTCTTCGCGGAGCCCACGCACTCTCCGTGCATGCTGCTGGGCGTTTACACCGGCCTGCACGATGAAATTGCTGTGCAGGATCTGGGCATTGATAACGTCACGGCAGCGGACGGGCTGGCGGTAGGGCGTGCGTCCGGCTTCGTGGGCCGCGCGATGGAGCGCCTGCTTGACGGGTTCTACACCCTTTCCGACCAGAGCATGTACGACATGCTCGGCTGGCTAGCGCAGGAGGAAGGGATTCGCCTCGAGCCGTCGGCGCTGGCGGGCATGGCCGGGCCGGTGCGCGTCGATGCCGATGAGAACGTTACCCACCTGGTGTGGGCAACCGGCGGCGGCATGGTGCCGGAAGACGAGATGGCGAAGTATCTGGCTAAAGGGAAGTAATTATGCCGGGTGGCGGCTGCGCCTTACCCGGCCTACAGGTGCAAAATTTGTTGAATGTGGGTAACCGCAAACAGCAGTGACAGCGACAGCACGGCCAGGGCGATGAGGAACTTATCCCGCACCGCCTTCGGCTGCACAAAATCGTCCTGCGCCACGTCCATCAGGTTACGGCTACGGGTATAGCGCCACAAGATGATGGCCACCAGCGCCAGCACAACAACGGAAATCCAGAATGGCCCCCCTGTGCGGTGCCAGTTGTGCTTAATCGCCAGGGCAATCAGCGCGCCATACCCCAGCAGCGTGCGCAGCCACGCGAGCGACGTCCGCTCCGGCTGCAGGCCGGGGTCCGCTTCGCGTCGCGCTTTGCGGCTATCCGCCATAGAACACCAGCACCATCACCACGCCCGCCACCGCCAGCAGGATTGCGCTGATGATGAGTAACCCGCGCGTATAGGGCAGATCCTGCTTCAGACGCATCGCCTTCTCATTGCGCAGCCAGCGCAGGTAGCCGTAAATCGCCAGCACGCCCGCAAACAGGCACAGCAGCAACGCCAGCACTTCGCGAATCAGCGGCGTGGCGAAATCAGGCGCGAGCTGGTCGAGGCCGACGCCTGCCGCCAGAAAACCGAGCGCCGTGCGGATCCACGCTAAGAACGTGCGTTCATTAGCCAGAGAGAAGCGGTAGTCCGGCGCTTCGCCGAGGCGGGAAATTTTCATGAAGGTTCCTTGTCGTGCTACAGGCAGGCTTCAGCATAGCGTAAATCGACCAGGACAAGGAGACCGGCATCGGGCGATGCCGGTCAGGAAGGTTAATGCAGCTCTGGCCAGTACGCTTTATTGGCTTCGAGCAGATCATCCAGAATCGCTTTCGCAACGGACGCGCTCGGCACGGTTTTCGACAGGGTGATCGCCTGCCAGAGTTTCTGGTACGAGCGCTGCTCCCAGGCATCGACCACCAGTTTTTCCACCGCCACCTGCTGGCTCATAAGCCCTTTCTGGAAGTGCGGAATATCCCCTACCGTGAGCGGCTCCGGACCGTTATGGCCGACCAGGCACGGAATTTCCACCATCGCGTCGGCGTCAAAGTTATGGATGGCCCCGTTGTTTGGCACAATCAGCAGCATCCGCTCCTGGGTGTTGAAGGCAATGGCCGTCGCCAGATCGACGATGTACGACGCATGTTCGTCGATTTCCAGCTCACCGGCGGAGGATTTCCCGGCTTCGATAATCGCCCGGCAGGCGCTGAACACGTGCTTCTCACGGTGATCCATCACCTCATTGGCGCGGGTACGTTCCGGGTTGGCGTGCGCCACCACGTAGTCCGGGAACAGGTAATATTTCAGATAGGTGTTCGGCATGGTGTCCGGGTCCAGCGCCTGCACGTCTTTTGCTTTGGCGAAAGTATCGTTCCAGCTCGCCTCGGTGTGCGCGTCTTCAGAAGGCGGAACATAGCCGTTTTTAGCGACGTATTCGCGCAGTTTCGGCAGCAGATCGTTGCCGTTAAGATCTTCAATCGACGTCCACCAGCCGAAGTGGTTCAGGCCGTAGTAGCGCACGCGCATCTGTTTGCGGTCTTTCAGGCCGACAATCTGCGCCATGCGTCCTTCAATGCCGATCGGCATATCGCAGATGTTGAGGATTTTAGCGTTCGGACGCAGGCGGCGCGTGGCTTCCGCGACAATCGCCGCCGGGTTGGAGTAGTTCAGCATCCACGCGTTCGGAGAGTACTGCTCCATATAATCCACCAGCTCCAGCACGCCGCCGATAG
The DNA here is from genome assembly GCF_001022965.1 of Enterobacter genomosp. O. GTDB lineage: Bacteria > Pseudomonadota > Gammaproteobacteria > Enterobacterales > Enterobacteriaceae > Enterobacter > Enterobacter cloacae_L. The sequence continues at coordinate 66,946 of NZ_LECZ01000026.1, read as the reverse complement.
AGCGCATGCCGTAGGCGATCCCGCCAGGGCCGCAGGTTTCCTGGCCCAGCACGCCGTGGCGCAGCGGGATTTTTTCATCTTTTTCACGCATCGGGTATTTGCCCACGCGGATATGCGCCATCACGAAGTCCACATCGGTAAACGCCGATTTCGGATCGGTGGTGTAGCTGAATTCAATCTCCGGCGCCTGCTCCCTGAGGATGATTTTGCACGCTTCGGCAATGGTCTCCTGACGCGCGCCGTCGTTGTCATAAAACTTCAGGGCGCGCAGCGGGAAACGGTCACGGTTGGCTAACAGCATCAGGACGATACCAGGCGTAAAGGTGCTGCCGCCGCCTGCAATAACAACTGAGAATTTTTTCATGATATAGCCTCTGTCAGGGTGGTTTGTTCATTCGTTAAAGGGGTTTTCATCAGCGACTCCAGCTGGTCGCGCACCTGAGGAACGTGCAGACCGACAATCACCTGAATGCCGTTGCCTCGCCGCACCACGCCGTGGGCGCCGAGGGCTTTGAAGACGTCATCGCTTTGCGTTTTCGCCATATCGACCAGCGCAATGCGCAGGCGGGTGGCGCAGTTGTTGATGCTTGCGACGTTGGCCGCACCGCCGAGCGCCTGCAGGAATCCGGCGGCCTGCCCAACCTGCTGGCTGGCCGCCGCCGGGGCGGTGGTTTGCCCGCGCGCCGCCTTATAGTCGGCCTTGCTGTAGAGTTTGATTTCGCTCTCTTCCCGGCCAGGCGTTTTCAGGTTCAGACGCTCAATCAGCGTTTTGAAGACCACGAAGTAGATCCCGGTGAAGCAGACGCCAATGCCGATCTGGGTGAATACCGTTGCAGCGTGGTTGTGGAACATCGGGATCCAGTTTTGCGGCAGGAACTGGTCCAGCAGGCCGCCGCCCATGTTTCCGACGACGCCGAAGATGTACATCACCGTCGCCATGGTGGCCGCCAGCACGGCGTGCACGGCAAACAGCAGCGGCGAGATAAACAGGAAGGTGAATTCCAGCGGTTCAGTAATGCCCACCAGCACGGCGGTGAGCGTGGCCGGGATCAGCAGCCCCGCCACCTTGACCCGGTTTTCCGCCGACGCGGTGTACCAGATGGCGAAAGCAATTCCGACCGAGCCAAACACTTTTGAATTGCCGTGCAGCGCGAACCCGCCTTCCGGGAAGAGGGTTTTCAGCGGCAGGGTGCTCTGGCTGAATTCCTGCAGGTGCTGCGCCCAGTAGACCTGAATCCCCCCTTCCACCGCCGCCGGACCGAAGATGAACGGACCGTAGACGAAGTGGTGCAGCCCGGTTGGGATCAGAATGCGCTCCAGGAAGGTGTACACCCACACGCCCAGCGCACCGGCAGAACGCAGGAAGGCCTGCAGGGACTCAATGCCCATCTGCACTTTCGGCCAGCCCAGCAGCGTCAGCCAGGCGCAGGGGATCATGACGAAGAAGGCGAGGATAACGACAAACGAGCTGCCCTGGAAAATCCCCAGAAAGACCGGCAGCGGCTTGTCAAAATAGCGGTTGTGGATGGCGGTAACGATGCCTGAAATCACGATGGCCCCAATGATGCTGGTATCAAGCGTTTTGATCCCGGCAATCATCGCCAGCCCGCTGCCCGCCGTCGGTTCGGCGGAGAAGTCGACGCCAAAGAAATGGCCCCAGGTCATACCCATCGCGTTGATGAAGTAGTTCCAGGTCAGGAAGCTAATCAGCACCGCCAGACAGGCGCGGCCCTGCGCCTGCTTCGCCAGGCCAATCGGCAGGCCGACCGCAAAAATCAGCGGCATATTGCGAAACACCGCCCAGCCGCCCTCTTCAATGATGTGAACTATCTGCGCGAAAAGATGATCGGGGGCCGTTAAGGCTTCGCCGACAAACAGCGGGTTGCGAAGCATAATGGCGATTCCCACCACGATCCCGGCAAACGGAAACAGCAACACCGGGGTAAACATGGCACCGCCAAAACGTTGTATTTGACTGAGCATTTTTAAATCCTCACGTAACAACCTGTAGGGGGTAGAGGCCTTTATGTTTTTTTGCTGGCCTGAGGTGAGCATAAGAACTTACTCATGCGCGAACATGGCGTGCCGCTGCGATTCGTGATCGCATTCATGGTTTTATTTTGACCAATCAGGTCTACTTTTTGCTGTAAATATGGACATGTCAGGACGCTATCCACGCCCTGATAAGGGCAGAGAGGTCTACTGGTGATCTACAAATCAATCGCCGACAGATTGCGGCTGCGGCTGAATTCGTCGGACTACAACATCGGCAGCCCGTTGCCGGGTGAAAAAGCGCTGGCGCAGGAGTTTGGCGTGGCGCGAATGACCATCCGCAAGGCGCTGGATCTGCTGGTGAGCTGGGGTCTGGTTGAGCGGCGGCACGGCAGCGGCACGTTTGTCTCACGTAAGGACGTTCACCACGAAACCACCAACCTGACCGGGCTGGTGGAGGTGCTGCGCCAGCAGGGGAAAGAGGTGCAGAGCAAGGTGCTGCAGTTTGAAGTGATGCCCGCGCCGCCCGCCATCGCCAGCCAGCTGCGGATTCAGGTGGATGAGCGGATCTACTTTTCCCGACGGGTGCGCTACGTGGACGGAAAACCGCTGATGCTGGAGGACAGCTTTATGCCGGTGAAGCTGTTCCGCAACCTCTCTCTGGCGCATCTTGAAGGGTCAAAGTTTGATTACATCGAGAAGGAGTGCGGGATCACCATCAGCGGCAACTACGAGAGCCTGACGCCGGTGCTGGCGGATAAACAGCTGGCCGGTTATATGAATCTACCGGAACAAACGCCGCTGCTGCGCATTACCTCTCTCTCCTACAGCGACAGCGGCGAGTTCCTCAACTATTCCGTCATGTTCCGAAATACCAGCGATTACCAGGTGGACTACCATCTGCGGCGCATCCACCCTGAAGATTTACTAGCCCATCCCCCAGAACAGCACCGCCAGTAGCTGTGGGGTGATAATGCGCAGGAACATCACCAGCGGGTAGACGGTGGCATAGGACAGCGCCGCCGCGCCGCTGGTGGCGTGCAGGTTATTGGCAAAGGCCAGCGCGGGCGGGTCCGTCATCGAGCCGGCAAGCATGCCGCACAGCGTCAGGTAGTTCATCTTAGCGAACATACGCGCCACTATGCCTACCGTCAGCAGCGGGATCGCCGTGATGAATATGCCGTAGCCGACCCAGCTCATCCCTTCCCCTCTGACCAGGGTATCGACAAAATCCCCACCCGACTTCAGCCCGACCACCGCCAGGAACAGCACAATGCCCAGCTCGCGCAGCGCGAGGTTAGCGCTCGGCGGCATAAACCAGTAGAGCTTACCGATACAGCCAATACGCCCGAGGATCAGCGCCATAATCAGCGGCCCGCCCGCCAGGCCCAGCTTGAGCGCGACCGGGAAGCCCGGCACGTAAACCGGAATGGAGCCCAGCAGCACGCCAAGCCCGATGCCGATAAACACAGGCAGCATCTGCACCTGCTGCAGTTTTTGCTGGGCGTTGCCCACCATATCCGCGACGGCGTCAATGGACGACGGCCGCCCGACCAGGTTGAGAATATCCCCGAACTGCAGGCTGGCCTCCGGGCTGGCAACCAGCTCGACGCCCGCGCGGTTAAGCCGGGAGATGACCACGTCATAGCGCTCTTTAACCTGCAAATCGCGGATTTTCTTGCCCAGAACCTGTTCGTTAGTCACCACAACGCGCTCCACGCGCATATCGGTGCCGCGGGTGGAAAGCGAGGTGTCTACTTCCTGCCCAATCACCAGCCGCGCGTTGTTTAAATCGCCGGGCTGGCCGACCAGGTGCAGCAGATCGCCTTGCTGGATAACGGTGCCCGGCGCGGGCACCATCAGCATCTCGTCGCGCTTGAGGCGCGAGCAGATAATATTGGCACTGTTCAGGATCGGTACGTCCTGAATCGCCATGTTGTTCAGGTTGGGGTTATCGACGCGAACGTTGATGGTTTTGATCGGCATATGGCCGTTGGTAAGCGTCGTTTCGTGGTCCTTCGCCTCTTTGTCGACGTTAATGCGAAACAGGACGCGTACCAGCCACATGGTGAGCAGGATGCCGCAAATCCCAAACGGATAGGCCATGGCGTAGCTCATCCCCATCTGATCGACAATGCCGGGTTCGATACCCAGATCGCGCAGGATTTGCTGCCCCGCACCGAGCGCAGGCGTGTTGGTGACCGCCCCGGAGAAAATGCCCAACACCACGGGCAGCGGGATAGCAAAGATTTTGTGCAGGATCGCGGTGACCAGCCCGCCCATCACCACAATACCGAGGGCAAACAGGTTGAGTCGTAGTCCGGAGACCCGAAGTGAGGCGAAAAAGCCCGGCCCAACCTGAATACCAATGGTATAGACGAACAGGATCAGGCCGAACTCCTGAGTAAAGTGGAGCATATCGGCGCTGAGGACCAGCCCGAGCTTGTCGGCGAAGTGCCCGACAAAAATGCCGCCAAACAGCACCCCGCCGATCCCAAACCCGACGCCGCGGATTTTGATATTACCGATCCATAATCCAACAACAGCGACCAGGGCCAACACGCTGACGGTTAACGCGATATCACTCATGATCCACTTCCTTGCATAACCTTAGTTATGATAAGGATTCTCTCAGAGCCGCAGGCGGTTGTATGGGCGATGGCGCACAAAAAAGCCCTGCCGGAGCAGGGCTTTATCTTTTCACCCTCTCCCCGTGGGAGAGGGCCGGGGTGAGGGCATTAGCCCGCACGGTATTAACTATTCAACGCCGGACGCTCGCTAATGGCGATACGCTGCGGCGCGATGGCTTCCGGCACGTTGCGGAGCAGGTCGATATGCAGCAGCCCGTTGGTAAACGTTGCGCCGGACACTTCCATATGGTCTGCCAGGGTAAAGCTCAGGCTAAACGGCTGATTAACCAGCCCCTGATGCAGCCATTTGGTTTCGGTCTCTTGTTTTTCCGGCGTCCCTTTCACGGTCAGAAGGGTGCCTTCAAGCTGGATATCCAGGTCATCCTGGCGGAAACCGGCCAGGGCCAGGGTGATGCGATAGTGGTTATCGTCACTTTTTTCGATGTTGTACGGCGGAAACGTCTGTTGTTCATTGCTGCTTTGCAGGGCGTTAGCCAGTTTGTCAAAACCAATCCACTGACGCAGTAAGGGGGATAAATCATAGTTACGCATACTAAATCTCCTTCTGAGAAGCGAGTTCGGCACAGTTTAATTTTGTGCGCAGTTGTTCCTGCGAATCCTGAAGGATTCGCATATGCTCCCATTACGGCAAGCAAGTCTGGGTGGGCCGCTCGCGCGACCCGCATAATTAGTTAATTTCGATACGGCGCGGTTTTTTCTCTTCCGGAATCACACGTTCCAGTTCGATAAACAGCAGGCCGTTGACCAGGTTTGCGCCTTTCACGTGAATGTTCTCGGCTAACTGGAACTTGCGTTCAAAGTTGCGCTCGGCGATGCCCTGATAAAGGTAGGTACGTTCTTTCTGCTCGGCCGTATGGGAACCTTTCACCACCAGCAGGTTGTCCTGCGCGGTGATCTCCAGTTCGTTTTCTGCAAAACCGGCGACGGCAATGGCGATGCGGTAGTGGTTTTCGTCAACCAGCTCAACATTGTATGGAGGGTAGCCGTTGCTCTGGCTTTGGTTATTTTCTAAATGGTTAAACAGGCGGTCAAAACCAATTGCAGAACGGTATAGCGGAGAAAGATCGAAGTTACGCATAAATAAAACTCCTGAAATCAGCGAGAAAATGTAGCCTTCCACCATGGACAGGCCTTTGCGCCCCCGAACACCCATCAGGCGTGTTCGTTATCGGGCCACATTCTTAAAATGGGTCTGCAACCGGGCTTTTCAAGCGCCAGGGCTGCACTTTTTTTTGCACTTTTGTACATCTCGCATAGACTGGGACAACAGCACAAAGGGTTAAATTGCGATGGCTGCCACAGTGCGGGGTTGTCGGGCTATCCATTTTGGATAAGGCTCGCTATAACCCTGAGTTGCAGGTCTATGCAGTGCCATTAACGATGACTGAGTGATGATGAAAAATGTTCTGATAAAGCTGACGACGTTCAGCGGGGTAGTTTTACTTTGCGGGTGTTCGAGCGTGATGTCTCACACCGGCGGTAAAGAAGGAACATATCCGGGGACCCGTGCCAGCGCGGAAATGATCTCCGATGACGATACAAACTGGGGCACCAAATCCCTGGTTATCCTGGATATGCCGTTTACGGCTGTGGCGGATACGCTTCTGCTGCCGTGGGATATATTTCGTAAGGACAACTCCGTGCGCTCACGGGTAGAAAAAAGCGAGCAAGAGAATCTGGCGACAAACGCCGTCATCCCGCCCGCTGAAATGCCTCCACGCTAGTTCTGCGCGGTTTCCGTTAACCACAGCTGACGGAAACCGCCTGTCTCCTCCATCCACGCAATAAAGCGCCCGTCCGGGGAAAACACTACCGCATCTGCAGACGGCGGATTGCCGTGACTTGACGTCAAAAACGTCACCTCTCCGGTCCGCGCGTCGCAGCTGGCGATCCGATTTTCGAGCACAAACCCCAAAGCGTTGCCGGAAGGATGCCAGTTAAATGCAGACTGGATGCCGCTCTCAGTATGGGTTAACGGGTGTGGCTCACCGCCCTCAGGAGAGATCAGCCACAGCTGCACAATGCCGTTATCATCACGCATCAGAAACGCGATCTGTGTCCCCTGCGGGTTGCTGCGAACCCAGTGGCGCGGCACGTTCATCAGACCCGGATAGCGGTTCTGGTGAGTAAAGGTTAACCGGCGCTGCATCACCCCCGCGGGCGGCGCAGGCAGAGTTTCTGCCGTGCCCTGCAGCGGCGCATCGCCCGCACGCTTCCAGCCCTGCTCGTCTTCCGGTAGGTCGACGATAAACAGTTCAGGCACTTTTTCGCCCTGCGCAGAAAGGGTATCGCCGATAAACGCCAGCCTGTCGTTGCCCACCCAGCCCTCTTCATAGGCACGGTTGATTTCATCGCTGCCCGGCTGTGGGTTAGGCGTCGTGCGGCTGACCAGCACGCTCCAGAACGAGCCAGGATACTCACGGGGATGGTTCCCCTGCGGGTTCACCGGGCCGTAAGGCGCAGCCACGCCGACGTTGCGTAAATCAAGCTTAGGGTCGCGCGCGTGCAGGACATGGTCGTTATAGGTAAAGCTGACGAACTGCCCGTTCGGGCTGTAGACGTGGACGTGGCTGCCGCCGCGCAGCGCGCCTGCGGTGTAAGGCGCGGTGATATCCATCGCATCCAGATTGCTCACCTGGCCGTGATGCGCAACCACCCCCTGGCGATGATGAAAATCATAGTGCCAGTCTGCATCCGGGTTTTTCGGGCCATGGATAAAGACGTATTTCTCCTGGGCAGGATGAACGGTCACCACGCCGACGTGCGCGCCGTCAGTGGCGCGATAAACCACCTCTACCTCGCCCGAATGAACGTTAACCCGCTCAATGGTTTCACCGGTAAAAGACGCGCCTGACGGGCGCACGTCGTAGACCAGCCACTGGCCGTCCGGCGTCCAGGTATTGATATTGGTGAGCTGGTGGTTACGGGAAGCGAAGGTGATTTGTTTCATGAGGATACCCTGATGCGCGGTTTTCGCATCAGGGTAAAACATCAGCGGGATTTAGCCTACTCGTTTAACGTCGCCCACCAGCAGAATGTAGGAGAGCGCACCGATCAGCGCAACCGCCGAGATATAGACCAGCGCCGGACCAAAGCCATAGTCCTGCGCCAGGTAGCCGATAACCAGCGGCACGGTGATGCCGCCCAGCCCGCCGACAAAGTTGAACACGCCGCCGGTCAGGCCAATCAGCCGCATCGGTGCCAGAGACGACACCAGCGACCAGGTGATCGAGGCGAAACCATTCCCGAAGAACGCCACCGCCATCAGGGTCATAATCCACACCGGATCGTTAGTGTAGTTGGCGCCCATAATGCAGGTCGAAATCAGCAGCCCGCAGATAATCGGCGTTTTACGCGCCACGCCCAGCGAGTAGCCTTTTTTCACCAGCTTATCGGCCAGCCAGCCGGAGAGCAGTACCCCGAAGAAGGCCGCCAGGAACGGTACGGTGGTCATAAAGCCCGCCTTCAGCGCGGTGATCCCCTTTTCCTGCGTCAGGTAGTTCGGGAACCAGGTCAGGAAGAACCACAGCGTCGAGGTGACCGCAAACTGGCCCAGATACACGCCCACCAGCTTACGGTGGAAGACCAGCTTCCAGTCCGCTTTGCTCAGCGGCTGACGCGCCTCTTTTTTCACCGGCGCATCGCCATCCACCAGGCCACCGCCGTCGCGGATGTAGTCCAGCTCGGCTTTGGTGATGCTTTTGGTCAGACGCGGCGGCTGGTAAACCTTGAACCAGATCAGCGACCAGATAATGCCAATCCCGCCGGTGACGATGAACACCCAGTGCCAGCTCAGCAGCTCCTGGATCCAGATCAGCAGCGGCGTCAGGAACGCCAGGCCAACGAACTGCCCGGAGGTGTAAAAGCCGACGGCAGACGCACGCTCGTGTTCCGGGAACCAGCTGGTCACCATACGGTTGTTGGTGGGGAATGCCGGCGCTTCAAAAATACCGGTGATGGCGCGTAGGCCAATCAGCGACATCAGCCCGGTCGCAAAGCCCTGGAACAGGGTCGCCACGGACCAGCCGAAAATGGCGATGAAGTAAGTCAGACGTGACCCCACGCGGTCAAGGAACCAGCCGCCGGGGATCTGACAGAGCGTATAAAGCCAGGCAAACGCCGAGAAGACGTAACCCATTTCCGCTTTGGTGATGCCAAACTCTTCCTGAATATGGGCCGATGCCACGGCAAGGTTGGCGCGGTCGACATAGCAAATGACCACGGTAATAAAGATCATGATTAGCGTCAGGTAGCGGCGACGCCCGGTTTTTGCAGCAGTAACTGGAATATCCATCGCAATCTGTCTCCAGATTTTGGGCATAGCGAAGCCGCTCACCATGCCCTGTAATTTACAGAGGGTGTATTTGGTTTTTTTAATTAAAAACGTAAACGGAATGCGCTAAATAATTCGTGCTGGGGGAAGGCGGCAAGTTTTCGCATCCCCGGGAGCATACAAAAGTATGTGACCGGGGTAAGAAAACGCAGCCAACGCATCACCAGCGCGAAGTATGACGCGCATTTACCATTCCGCTACGCTGCCGTCCTCATGACGCCACAGCGGGTTACGCCAGTCCGGCGCGTTTTTACTGAGCTCAATGACTTTGGCTTCGTCAATTTCTACGCCCAGGCCCGGCTTCGTTAACGGTTTAAAGAAACCGCCTTCCATGCTGAAGTCTTCTTTGTTTTTCACAAAATCGAGCAGTTCCGCGCCCTTGTTATAGTGAATGCCCATGCTTTGCTCCTGGAACACGGCGTTGCGGGAAACAAAGTCGACGTGCAGACAGGCAGCCAACGCGATCGGTCCGAGCGGACAGTGCGGTGCCAGCGCCACATCGTAAGCTTCGGCCATCCCGGCAATTTTGTAGCATTCGGTGATGCCGCCCGCGTGGGAGAGATCCGGCTGCAGAATCGCAATACCGCCCGCTTCCAGCACGCGCTTGAACTCGAAGCGCGAGAACATACGTTCACCCGCCGCGATAGGAATGTGGGTCTGTTCTGCCAGCTTCGGATAGTACTCGGCCTGCTCGGCCAGCACCGGCTCTTCGATAAACAGCGGACGATACGGCTCCAGCTCTTTAATCAGCACTTTGGCCATCGGCGCGCTGACGCGGCCGTGGAAATCCAGACCAAACTCAATCTCGTTGCCGAAGGCTTCACGGATTTGCGCCACGGTATTCACGGCACGATCGACCGCACGCGAGTTGTCGATAACGCCCATCTCTTCGCAGCCGTTGAGCTTGAAGGTGTCAAAGCCGATGTTGCGCAGCTGCGTGATGCCGTCGATCACCTCCGCAGGACGGTCGCCGCCCACCCAGCTGTAGGCTTTGATTTTGTCGCGCACCAGGCCGCCCATTAGCTGCCAGACCGGCGCGTTCAGCACTTTGCCTTTGATATCCCACAGCGCCTGGTCGATGCCTGCGATGGCGCTCATCAGGATCGGGCCCCCGCGGTAGAAACCCGCGCGGTACATCACCTGCCAAAGGTCGTTAATGCGCGCCGGATCCTGACCAATCAGGTACTCGCCCAGCTCATGCACCGCGGCTTCAACGGTGCGCGCACGCCCTTCAATCACCGGTTCGCCCCAGCCCACAACCCCTTCATCGGTTTCGATTTTCAGGAACATCCAGCGCGGGGGTAAACGGTACGTGGTAAGTTTGGTTATTCTCATTTCACTGCCTCTCGATACGCTTTCACAAATGCTCTCGCCTGCTGTGCGGTACGTTCCACGGGCTGTCCGGCGCGATAGAGATCGCTGCCCAGCCCCGCGCCCACGCAGCCAGCGCTCATCCACTGGCCCAGGTTTTCTGGCGTTACGCCGCCCACGGCAAAGACCGGCACGCTGGCGGGTAAGACCGCTTTCAGCGCTTTGATGTAGTCCGGGCCAAAGGCCGACGACGGGAAAATTTTGAGCGACTGCGCGCCCGCATCGAGGGCAGTAAAGGCTTCCGTGGCGGTGGCGCATCCCGGGCAGACGGTCATGCCGTAACCCACCGCGCGGCGGATCACCTCAGGCTGAATGTTGGGCGTGACGATAAGCTTGCAGCCCATCTTCGCCAGTTCATCCACCTGCTCCGGCTGTAACACGGTTCCCGCGCCAATCAGCGCCTTCTCACCGAAGGCCTCCACCACGGCCGGAATGCTTTTTTCCCATTCCGGGGAGTTGAGCGGGATTTCTACCGCGTCGAACCCGGCGTCGATAACCGCGCCAACGTGCTCCAGCGCTTCGCCGGGCGTAATGCCGCGCAAGATAGCGATAAGGGGAAGATCAGTTTGCCACTGCATGAGCGATGCTCCTTATTCCTGCCTGAAATGCCGTGTCGCCGGATACCGTTGAAACATCACGCCCACTGGCTCGGAACGCCTGTTCGTAGCGCGAGGTCAGCGATGCGCCTGCGACAATCGTGATAGCCTGCCCCTGCGCGACAAAATCACGCATGCTGGCGACCTCTGCGCCAATCAGCAGGCCAGAAAGAAACTCGCTAACCTGCTCGCGCGGGAGGCTTCCCAGCACGTGCGAGGCGCGAATCTCAAAAAGAGACGGCAGAACATCAGGCGAGGCGAGGCCACGCTCAAGACCGGCGGTAAAGGCCTCAGGGGACGTTTTCTGCTCGGGCAACCCCGCGCCCACCAGCGAGTGATTGAGCAGCAAATGGTGTAATTCGCCGGTCATCACGGTGCGAAAATCGTGGATTTGCTCAGCGTTAGCCTGGACCCACTTGCAGTGCGTGCCGGGCATAACGTAGGCAGAAGAAGGAGAAAGCGCGCGCGCGCCAAGGAGCTGCGTCTCTTCGCCGCGCATCACGTTGTGGTTATCGTCACGAGAGACGCACAAACCGGGAATAATCCAGATATTGTCGCCAACGGACGTTAACTGCTCGCCAATAGTGGAGAAATGGGCGGGAACCGGCAGATAAGGCGCAACTTTCCAGCCTACGTTGCTGCCGACCATGCCCGCCATCACTACCGGCGTGGCGCTATCGCGCCAGTTTTGGGTTATCTCAGCTAACACCGCCTCGGGAGATTTACCGTTCAGGCGCGTAACGCCTGCTTCCGATTGCCTGCTCTCCAGGCACTGCTCGCCCTGATAAAGCCAGGCGCGCAGATTGGTCGATCCCCAGTCAATTGCGATGTAGCGAGATGTCATGTGATTTCCTTCAGCCTTCGTGTCGAGCTGGCAATCATGGTAAGTGCCGCCTGCTCTGCCGCATCGCCATCCTGATGCCGTATCGCATCGAACAGCGCTTTATGTTCCTGGAGCGTTTTCGGCATGTTGGCCTCATCGCCCATCCAGGTACGTTCAAATACCGCCCGCTGTAGCGAGCTAATCGCCACGCTAAGCTGCTGTAGCACCGGGTTATGCACCGACTGCAGCACCGCTTCGTGGTAGCGAATGTCCGCCTCGTTGAACGCCTCCCGGTTCTGGTTATTCGCGATCATGTCGTTTAAAGCCGACTCAATCTGCGCCAGGTCGCCGGAGGTTGCGCGTTCCGCCGCCCAGCGGGCGATGGCCGGTTCAACCAGGTTTCGCACCTCGCTCATCGCGCCGATAAGCCGCGGGTCATAGTCGTTTTCCAGCACCCACTGCAGCACGTCGGTATCGAGGTAGTTCCACTGGTTGCGCGGGGCGACAAACGCGCCGCGGTACCGTTTCATTTCAATCAGCCGCTTCGCCATTAGCGAGCGGAAGACTTCCCGGATGATGTTGCGCGAGGTTTCAAACTCCTCACACAGTTCAGCCTCTGCCGGTAGCGGCGAACCGGGAACGTATTTCCCGCCCACAATCTGGGTGCCCAGCGTGATGACGATGCGATCGGTTTTATTGAGAGTCATGGAGAGTCCTTGTGCTCTGTATGTCCATCACTACTTTACCGCGACCGCTGAATTTCACCTCACTTTTGCAGTACAAACGTGAGGGAGTTCGTCTTTGCTGTGGTGACAATGTAGTACAATCAAATAATGTTGTACTACAATATAGATCACAAAAAGAACAATTCAATAAATTCAGCGTAAAAAAAAGCCCCGGTTAATAACCGAGGCTGATGAAATGAAAAAACGATTATTGCAGGACAAACTTCTCAATCGCGTAGGCAACGCCGTCTTCCAGGTTAGATTTGGTCACAAAATTAGCCACTTCTTTCACCGACGGAATGGCGTTATCCATCGCCACGCCCATGCCCGCGAACTCAATCATCGCGATGTCGTTTTCCTGGTCACCCAGCGCCATGATCTCTTCAGGCTTAATGCCTAAAGCATCGGCCAGCGATTTTACGCCCGTGCCTTTATTAACGCGTTTATCGAGGATTTCGAGGAAGTACGGCGCGCTTTTCAGCACGGTGTACTTCTCTTTTACCTCGGCCGGAATGCGCGCAATCGCTTTATCCAGGATCTCGGGTTCGTCGATCATCATCACTTTCAGGAACTGCGTTGCCGGATCCATCTTCTCGGCTTCGCAGAACACCAGCGGAATGGTTGCCACATAGGATTCATGTACCGTGTAGTAGCTGATATCACGGTTGGCGGTGTAGAGCGTATTGCGATCGAGCGCGTGGAAGTGTGAACCCACTTCGCGGGACAGTTTTTCCAGGAACAGGTAGTCGTCGTAGCTCAGCGCGGTTTGCGCAACGGTACTGCCGTCCGCGGCTTTCTGCACCAGCGCGCCGTTATAGGTGATGCAGTAGTCGCCAGGCTGATTCATGTGCAGCTCTTTCAGGTAGCTGTGCACGCCGGCATACGGACGCCCCGTGGTCAGAACCACATTCACGCCCTTTGCGCGCGCCGCGGCGATCGCGTTTTTAACGGCTGGAGAGATAGTGTGGTCTGGCAGCAGCAGCGTGCCGTCCATATCGATTGCAATGAGTTTGATAGCCATGAGTTCCCCGGGATAAATGAGTGCTGCCTCATGCTAACGCGATTAAGCCCACAAAAATAGAGCTACCTTGCGCAACAAAATACCCCTTTTACGCGCATCCCGGGGAACGACGACTCACTCGCGGGTGAGAACGATTTTACCGAACGCGCCGCGATCCAGATGTTCGAACGCCTGTTCGAGTTCATCAAAGCGGTAGCGATGCTCAATCACCGGTTTAAGACCCGTGACGTCAACGGCACGGACGAAATCTTCCAGCGCCCGGCGATGACCAACGCCAATCCCCTGAATAACCGGGGATTTCAGCAACAGCTCGCCAGCGGACAGCGAAATGTCCGTTCCGGCCAGCACGCCAATGACCGAGATACGTCCATGAACGGCAACGGCGCGCAGGGAATGCTTCAGGTTCTCCCCACCCACGGTTTCGATAATATGGTCGATGCCGCGATCCTGCGTGAGCGCCAGCGTATTTTCAGCCCAGTCGCCCTTCAGACGATTGATGCCCTGATTAGCCCCCAGTTTTTTGGCCTGCGCCAGTTTTTCATCGCTTCCCGAGGTGACAAACACCTCTGCGCCGTGCGCTTTTGCGATTTGCAAAGCAAAGAGCGCCACGCCGCCCGTGCCCTGCACCAGCACCGATTGCCCGGCGCGTAAATGTCCGCGCTCCACCAGCGCGAACCATGCGGTTAGCCCTGCGCAGGGTAAGGTGCTGGCCTCTGCGTCATTCAGGGTCTCCGGGGAGGCCGCCAGCGCATCTTCCTTCACAATCACATACTCGGCCAGCATACCCTGGAAGTAGCCACCGGACGTTTTATAGGGCAGATTGCGCGCGTCCGCCTGGGGCTTACCGTCGATCCACTCAGGGAAGAAGGTTGAGATGACGCGCGCGCCGGGTTTGAAACGCGTAACGCCTTCGCCGATGCTGTCCACCACGCCCGCCATGTCAGACGCCGGCGTAAACGGGAAGGAAAGCGGAATCGGCATCGTGCCTTCAATCACCATTTTATCGCGATAGTTGAGCGCAACGGCATTCACCCGTACGCGCACTTCGCCCGGGCCAGGCTGTGGAACAGGTTCCTGAATGAGTTTGAGGCTCTCGCGCCCGAGGGCGCTCATGGACCAGCGCTGCATTGTCTCTGTCATTTTTTCTCTTCTGCCATCAATTAAGCTTTAGTACTGACAGTCTACCGTTGACGTCCGGTCACCAGTGGCGATAAGTTTTCTCTTAATTGATGCCATAATAGATACAATCCATGACCGATACGCTGAAGGATATTCCCGTATTTGTGGCCGCCGTTGAGGCGGGAAGTTTTGCTCAGGCCGCCATTCGTCTGCATTTGTCACGCTCGGCGGTAGGAAAAAGCATCGCTCGCCTTGAGCAGCGGCTGGGGGTACGCCTGTTTCAACGCACCACCCGCAGCCAGAGCCTGACCGATAACGGCGCGCTTTTTTATGAGCGCTGCCAGCGCGCGCTGGAGGAGATTCGGGGCGCTGAGTCGCTGCTTGAAACAGGCAAACAGCAGGTCAGCGGCCGCCTGCGCGTTGCCATGCCGGTGCTGTTTGGTCGCCAGTGTGTCGCCCCGCTGCTGATAGAACTGGCGCAGGAACATCCCGGCCTTGAACTGGAGATGTCATTCAGCGACCGCGTGGTGGATCTCGTCGAGGAAGGGTTTGATATGGCGGTGCGTAACGGCACGCTTCAGGACAGCAGCGTTCTGGTCGCCAGAAGGCTGGGGGAGCACCGCATGGTGCTGTGCGCCGCGCCGGATTATCTGCAGAAAAGAGGTCAGCCAGAAACCGTTACTGATTTACCCCACCATACGGCCATTAACTATTTGAGCGCAGGCAGAGTGTTGTCCTGGCAGCTGATGGATTCCGAAGGGGCGTCGCACACCTTTACTCCCCGCTCATCGCTCAATATGGATGATTTGCAGGCGATCTGCGACGCGGCGCTGGCCGGACACGGCATTGCATGGTTGCCCTGCTGGATGGCCAGCAGAGAGATCCATCAGGGAAAACTTGTCCCGCTGCTAAAGCAGGCGCCGGATGTGCGCTTCGACGTTCATGCGGTCTGGCGGCAGACGCCGCATCTGCCGCTGAGAGTCAGGATTGCCGTCGATACGCTCGCCAGCCGTTTACCGTCAATGCTGTCACTGGATATGCCTGCGTCCACAAAAAAGCCGCGCTAAAAGCGCGGCCTGTGTTTTGCAGTGAAACGACATTAAATATCGATATTCGCCGCTTTCAGCGCGTTCTCTTCGATGAAGGCACGGCGCGGTTCAACCGCATCGCCCATCAGCGTTGTGAACAGCTGGTCGGCAGCAATGGCGTCTTTAACGGTGACGCGCAGCATGCGACGGCTTTCCGGATCCATGGTGGTTTCCCACAGCTGGTCCGGGTTCATTTCACCCAGACCTTTATAACGCTGGATCGCGAGGCCACGACGGGACTCTTTCACCAGCCATTCGAGCGCCTGCTCAAAGCTGGCTACCGGCTGACGACGTTCGCCACGTTCGATGAACGCATCGTCTTCGATCAGGCCGCGCAGCTTCTCGCCGAGCGCGCAGATACGACGGTATTCCGGACCGGTCACAAACTCGTGCTCCAGCGGGTAGTCGGTATCGACGCCGTGGGTACGCACGCGAATAATCGGCTCGAACTGCCCGTCAGCGTTCTGCTGAATATCGCATTTCCACATGCTGCCGTGCTGCTCTTTCTCGTTCAGATCGGTCACCAGGGCGTTCACCCAGCGGGTTACGGTCTGTTCGTCGCTCAGATCGGCTTCGGACAGGGTTGGCTGATAGACCAGCTCCTTCAGCAGCGTTTTCGGATAGCGGCGTTCCATACGGGTGATCATTTTCTGCGTAGCGTTGAACTCGGACACCAGACGCTCCAGCGGTTCGCCGGCCAGCGCAGGGGCGTGAGAGTTCGCGTGCAGGGTAGCGCCATCAAGCGCGATCGCGATTTGGTACTGATCCATCGCTTCGTCGTCTTTAATGTACTGCTCCTGCTTGCCTTTCTTCACTTTGTACAGCGGCGGCTGTGCAATGTAGACGTGGCCACGCTCAACGATTTCAGGCATCTGACGATAGAAGAAGGTCAACAGCAGCGTACGGATGTGCGAGCCGTCGACGTCCGCATCGGTCATGATGATGATGCTGTGATAGCGCAGTTTGTCCGGGTTGTACTCGTCGCGACCGATGCCGCAGCCCAGCGCGGTGATGAGCGTCGCCACTTCCTGAGAAGAGAGCATCTTGTCGAAGCGCGCCTTCTCAACGTTGAGGATTTTACCCTTCAGCGGCAGAATCGCCTGGTTCTTACGGTTACGGCCCTGCTTCGCAGAACCGCCCGCGGAGTCCCCTTCCACAAGGTACAGTTCGGACAGCGCCGGGTCGCGTTCCTGACAGTCAGCCAGTTTGCCCGGCAGGCCTGCGAGATCCAGCGCGCCTTTACGGCGGGTCATTTCGCGGGCTTTACGCGCCGCTTCACGAGCACGCGCCGCATCGATAATTTTGCCCACCACGATTTTCGCGTCGGACGGGTTTTCCAGCAGGTATTCGCTCAGCAGTTCGTTCATCTGCTGCTCAACCGCCGATTTCACCTCAGAAGAGACCAGCTTGTCTTTGGTCTGCGAGGAGAACTTCGGATCCGGTACCTTCACGGAGACAACGGCAATCAGGCCTTCACGGGCATCGTCACCGGTGGCGCTGACCTTCGCTTTTTTGCTGTAGCCTTCTTTGTCCATGTAGGCGTTCAGGGTACGGGTCATCGCCGCACGGAAGCCTGCCAGGTGCGTACCGCCGTCGCGCTGTGGAATGTTGTTGGTAAAGCAGTAGATGTTTTCCTGGAAACCGTCGTTCCACTGCAGCGCCACTTCTACGCCGATACCGTCTTTTTCGGTGGAGAAGTAGAAGATATTCGGGTGAATAGGCGTTTTGTTCTTGTTCAGATACTCAACGAACGCCTTGATCCCGCCTTCGTAGTGGAAGTGGTCTTCTTTGCCGTCACGCTTGTCTTTCAGGCGAATAGATACGCCGGAGTTCAGGAACGACAGTTCACGCAGGCGTTTCGCCAGAATGTCGTACTCGAATTCGGTGACGTTGGTGAAGGTTTCGAGGCTTGGCCAGAAACGCACCATGGTACCGGTTTTGTCGGTATCGCCCGTAACCGCTAGCGGTGCCTGCGGCACGCCGTGGGTATACAGCTGACGGTGAATTTTGCCTTCGCGCTGGATAACCAGCTCCAGCTTCTGCGACAGGGCGTTAACCACTGAAACGCCTACGCCGTGCAGGCCGCCGGAAACTTTATAGGAGTTATCGTCGAACTTACCGCCTGCGTGCAGGACGGTCATGATCACTTCCGCCGCAGATACGCCCTCTTCCGGGTGAATGCCGGTTGGGATGCCGCGTCCATCATCGGTGACGGAGACGGAGTTGTCCGCATGGATGGTGACCACGATGTCTTTACAGTGACCCGCGAGCGCTTCGTCGATAGCGTTATCTACCACCTCGAATACCATGTGGTGCAGACCGGTGCCGTCATCCGTGTCGCCGATATACATACCCGGGCGCTTACGCACCGCATCCAGTCCTTTCAGGACTTTGATACTGGAGGAGTCATAAGAATTCGACATCAACGTTTCTCGCTCATTTCAACTTGGGTTAATCCGTTATTTTACCCTTTTCCACGGTAAACATCTTCGAATTTTCGTCCGACATGTCCATAACGTGTTCAGCGCTAATGGCGCTGACGAAAACCTGCGACTGCGTGGCTTTTAAGCGGCTGGCAAGCAGCCCGCGCCGCGCGTCGTCAAGTTCCGAGGCAAAATCATCTATCAGGTACAGGCAGCGTCGCCCGCTCTCGCGGGTGAGAAACTCCCCCTGCGCCAGGCGCAGCGCGCACATCAGGAGCTTGAGCTGCCCGCGCGACAGCGTATCTTCCACCGGCGCACCGTCGGCACGAATGCGGAAATCCGCCTTGTGCGGACCGTGCGCGGTATAGGTCAACATGCGGTCGCGCTCGAAGTTTCTCTCTAACACCTCGGCATAATCCGTCTCTTTCTCCCAGCCGCGCTGGAAGGAGAAGGTGAGAGAGAATTCGGGTAAAAACTGTTTGCAGGTATCGGCCATGTCTTCGGCAATACCCGCGCTGTATTCGGCACGCCAGCGGCTGATTTGTTCCGCAAGAGGAATGAGTTCCATATCCCACGGACGCAGCTGGGCGTAACGCGTCACCTGGCGCAACGCGGCGTTACGCTGCTTGAGCAGGCGCTTCAGGTTGCTCCAGGCGTTAAAGAAACCGGCTTCGTTGTGAAAGCAACCCCAGTCGAGGAACGCTCTTCTGTATTTGGGGCCGCCGTTGAGTAAAGTAAACCCCTCTGGCGTAATCAGCTGCATCGGCATCAGTAATGCCAGCTCGGCCACTTTGTGACCGTCGGTACCGTCGATGCGCACCTTGCTGTCGCCCTGCTTGTCTTTGGTCAGGCCGATGGCGGTTTCCCGCTCCGTCCCCTGCAAACGCCCGTGCAGAACAAATGATTCCTGTTCGTGGCGAATGACGCGACCAATCTGCAAACTGCGAAACGCCCGACCGTGGCCGAGCGTGTAGATGGCCTCAAGCACGCTGGTTTTGCCGCTGCCGTTTGCGCCAACCAGGAAGTTAAAGCCGGGGGATAAAGCGAGATCCGCGCTTTCGATATTGCGAAAGTCGCGGATCAACAGACGGGTGAGCGACATTACAGTCTCATTGGCATGACAACATAGGCAGCCGACTGTGATGCGGCATCTTCAATCTGTACGCTTGAAACGGAGTCGGTCAGCAGGATACGCACGTTCTCGCACTTCAGCGCATTCAGCACATCCAGCACGTAGCTGACGTTAAAGCCGATTTCCATCTCGGTTCCGGCGTAGGTGACGTCCAGAATTTCTTCTGCCTCTTCCTGCTCCGGGTTGTTGGCGGTGATTTTGATCTGGTTTTCACTCACGTACAGGCGCACACCGCGGAATTTCTCGTTGGAGAGGATCGCGGCACGGGCAAAGGCCTGCTTGAGGCTATCGCAGCCTGCTTCCAGCGTTTTGTCCGGGTTCTTCGGCAATACGCGGCGATAATCCGGGAAACGACCGTCAACCAGCTTCGATGTGAAGACAAAATCGCCCACGTGTGCGCGGATGTTGTTGCTGCCGATCTGCACGCGCAGCGGCGTGTCGCCACCGTCGAGCATACGCATCAGCTCAATCACCCCTTTACGCGGCACGATCACCGAATGGTTTGGCAGCGAGTCGCCAATCGGCATTGAACAGACCGCCAGACGGTGGCCGTCGGTTGCCACGGTACGCAGCTCTTCACCTTCGGTTTCGAACAGCATGCCGTTTAAATAGTAACGAACGTCCTGATGCGCCATGGAAAACTGCGTGGCTTCAATCAGACGCTTCATCGTCGCCTGCGGCAGGGTGAATTCAACTTCGCTCTGCCAGTCGTCCAGGTTCGGGAAGTCGGCAGCGGGCAGCGTGGAGAGCGAGAAACGGCTGCGGCCAGAGCGCACCAGCATACGGTCGCCTTCCAGCTGCACGGCGATCTCGGCGCCTTCCGGCAGCCCACGGCAGATATCAAAGAATTTACGTGCCGGAACCGTGGTCGCGCCTGCGTCGTGCGGCTGAGTCAGCGTAACGCGCGCGATCATTTCCATTTCCAGATCTGTACCGGTCAGCGACAGCGTACCGTCCGCGACCTGAAGCAGCAGGTTTCCGAGAATAGGCAGCGTTGGGCGGCCACCTAATGGGCCACTCACCTGTTGCAGCGGTTTTAATAAATGTTCACGTTCAACGGTAAATTTCATAGCGTCACGATGATAATGTTCTGATTAGATTGGAAAAATCTTCTTTTATGTCGTGGCTTTCTTCGCGTAACTGCTCAATCTTGCGACAGGCGTGCAGCACGGTCGTATGGTCACGGCCACCAAACGCGTCCCCGATTTCCGGCAGACTGTGGTTGGTTAACTCCTTTGCCAGCGCCATCGCCATCTGACGCGGGCGCGCCACCGAGCGGGAACGACGTTTAGACAGTAAATCTGCCACTTTGATCTTGTAGTACTCAGCCACCGTCTTTTGAATATTGTCGATAGTGACCAGTTTTTCCTGCAATGCCAGCAAATCACGCAGCGCTTCACGTACAAAATCGATGGTGATCGCACGACCGGTAAAGTTGGCATTGGCGATAACGCGGTTCAGTGCCCCTTCGAGCTCACGCACGTTGGAGCGCAGACGCTTGGCAATGAAGAACGCCACTTCACCCGGCAGGCGAATGTCGTTTTCATCGGCTTTCTTCATCAGGATCGCAACGCGGGTTTCCAGCTCCGGTGGCTCGATCGCCACGGTCAGGCCCCAGCCGAAGCGGGATTTCAGACGATCTTCAACGCCGTTGATCTCTTTTGGATAACGATCCGAGGTCAAAATGATCTGCTGATTGCCTTCCAGCAGCGCATTGAAGGTGTGGAAAAACTCTTCCTGCGATCGTTCTTTATTGGCAAAGAACTGAATGTCATCGATCAGCAGGGCGTCAACGGAACGATAGTAGCGTTTAAACTCTTCGATCGCATTGTTTTGCAGGGCTTTTACCATGTCCTGAACGAAGCGCTCGGAGTGCATATACACCACTTTGGCATTGGGCTTGCGCGCCATAATGCCGTTACCCACCGCATGCAGCAGGTGTGTTTTACCCAGACCCGTGCCGCCATAAAGGAACAGCGGGTTATAGGCCCCACCGGGGTTATCAGCAACCTGGCGAGCCGCCGCGCGCGCCAGCTGGTTCGACTTACCTTCAACGAAGTTATCGAACGTGTGTTTCACGTTAACGTTAGAGCGGTAGGTTGGCTCAGCCGGTGCAGGGACATTATCCCAGCCCTGACGAGCGGGTGCGACGCGAGGAGCCGGCGCGGGTGCGGCCTGGGCAGGCGCAGCCACGTTCACGGTTTCACGTACGGTTTGGGTGACCGGCTTTGTGCCCACTTCAAAGCGCAGCTGCGGGGCGTCTGTCCCACAGAAATCGTTCAGCAGTCCATTGATGTTATTAAGGTATTTGTCCCTTACCCAATCGAGCACAAAACGGTTTGGCGCATACAAAGCCAGCGTGTTATCGCTCAGTTCCGCCTGCAACGGGCGGATCCACATACTGAATTCTGTGGCTGGTAACTCATCCTGCAATCGGGCAAGACACTGCTGCCAAAGCGAAAGTGACACGGCGGACTCCACTCGAACAATAAAAGAAAACTATTGAA
The DNA here is from genome assembly GCF_001022965.1 of Enterobacter genomosp. O. Classification (GTDB taxonomy): domain Bacteria; phylum Pseudomonadota; class Gammaproteobacteria; order Enterobacterales; family Enterobacteriaceae; genus Enterobacter; species Enterobacter cloacae_L. The sequence continues at coordinate 45,165 of NZ_LECZ01000026.1, read as the reverse complement.
TATTCATGATTGTTGGCGCACATCGACATGACCCAAAGAGGGGGATGTGCGAACCGCTATCTGCGGTTATACACGCCATCGTTGATACAATCTGAACGATGTTGTGTTTATGCCCGGCCTGGATCGCTGGATCCCGATCGGGACCGCGGATCATAGCCTAAACTGAGCCAGAGATCTTCTGTTTCTCACAGATTCTTCCCGATTTATCCACAGGAAGATCCGGAACCGGGTAAGTGTAAACGATCCTGGCGCGAGTGCCCCGCGATTTAGTCCGCATATTGGAAAAATTAATGAGCACAGACAATTTATTGCTTAAATGATCTAACGAAGATCCGGGACGATCCTTGCGCTTTGTTGGCGAGGCCGTATAATCCTCGACCCGGCGCGTGATGCTCATCTTCCTGCGTCGTCCGTTGCTCATTTTCCACGCGAAAACGTGCGGAAATACGCGGGAAATAAGGAAAGAGAATTGACTCCGGAGTGTACAATTATTACAATCCGGCCTCTTTAATCACCCACGCTGAGGCGTTAGTCGTTCGAAACTCGTTCGGGTATACGCAAAAGTCAGTGAATTTATTCAAGTTTAGGTAGAAATCGCCATGAAACGCACTTTTCAACCGTCTGTACTGAAGCGCAACCGTTCTCACGGCTTCCGTGCTCGTATGGCTACTAAAAATGGTCGTCAGGTTCTGGCACGTCGTCGTGCTAAAGGCCGCGCTCGTCTGACCGTTTCCAAGTAATAAAGCTAACCCCTGAGTGGTTAAGCTAGCATTTCCCAGGGAGTTACGTTTGTTAACTCCCGCTCATTTCACTTTCGTCTTCCAGCAGCCATTACGGGCTGGCACGCCGCAAATCACCATCCTCGGCCGCCAAAATTCGCTGGGGCATCCCCGCATCGGTCTCACAGTCGCCAAGAAAAATGTTAAGCGTGCGCATGAACGCAATCGGATTAAACGTCTGACGCGTGAAAGCTTCCGTTTACGTCAGCACGAACTGCCTTCTATGGATTTCGTGGTGGTGGCTAAAAAAGGGGTTGCCGACCTCGATAACCGTGCTCTCTCGGAAGCGTTGGAAAAATTATGGCGCCGCCACTGTCGCCTGGCTCACGGGTCCTGATAGCCCTCATTCGGGTCTATCAACGCCTGATTAGTCCGCTACTCGGGCCGCACTGCCGTTTCACACCAACATGCTCAAGCTACGGAATTGAGGCATTGCGCAGGTTTGGAGTGATAAAAGGCAGTTGGTTGACGGTGAAACGCGTATTAAAATGCCACCCTTTACACCCCGGTGGAGACGACCCCGTCCCCCCAGGACCCTTTGATACCAGAGAACACTAACGATGGATTCGCAACGCAATCTTCTTATCATCGCTTTGTTGTTCGTGTCTTTCATGATCTGGCAGGCATGGGAGCAGGATAAAAATCCTCAACCCCAGCAGCAGACCACGCAGACTACGACCACCGCAGCGGGTAGCGCCGCCGACCAGGGCGTACCGGCCAGTGGCCAGGGGAAACAGATTACGGTTAAGACCGATGTGCTTGAGCTGACAATCAACACCCGTGGTGGTGATGTTGAGCAGGCACTGCTGTTGACCTACCCGAAAGAGCTGAAGTCTTCCGAACCGTTCCAGTTACTGGAAACCACGCCTGAGTTTATCTACCAGGCGCAAAGCGGCCTGACCGGTCGTGATGGCCCGGATAACCCGGCTAACGGTGCGCGTCCACTGTATAACGTCGAGAACGACACCTTTGTGCTGGCTGATGGTCAGAACGAACTCGTTATTCCGATGACTTACACTGACGCCGCAGGCAACACCTTCACCAAAACCTTCACCCTGAAACGCGGTGAGTATGCGGTGAACGTGGGCTATAACGTACAGAACGCCAGTGCGAAACCGCTGGAACTGTCGACCTTTGGCCAGCTGAAGCAGTCCATCAATCTGCCGTCTCACCGTGACACCGGAAGCAGCAACTTTGCGCTGCATACCTTCCGTGGCGCGGCGTACTCCACGCCTGACGCGAAGTATGAGAAATACAAATTCGACACCATTGCCGATAACGAAAACCTGAACGTCAGCGCTAAAGGCGGTTGGGTGGCAATGCTGCAGCAGTATTTCGCCACTGCGTGGGTGCCAAATAACGACGGTACCAACAACTTCTATACCGCGAACCTGGGTAACGGTCTTGCAGCCATCGGCTACAAATCTCAGCCGGTTCTGGTTCAGCCGGGTCAAACCGGTAAGATGGCAAGCACCCTGTGGGTCGGCCCGGAAATTCAGGACAAAATGGCCGCTGTTGCGCCGCACCTGGATCTGACCGTCGATTACGGTTGGTTGTGGTTCATCTCTCAGCCGCTGTTTAAGCTGCTGAAGTTCATCCACAGCTTCCTGGGTAACTGGGGCTTCTCCATCATCGTTATCACCTTCATCGTACGTGGCATCATGTACCCGCTGACTAAAGCGCAGTACACCTCCATGGCGAAGATGCGTATGCTGCAGCCGAAGATTGCGGCGATGCGTGAGCGTCTGGGCGATGACAAACAGCGTCAGAGCCAGGAAATGATGGCCCTGTATAAAGCAGAGAAAGTGAACCCACTGGGTGGCTGCTTCCCGCTGCTGATTCAGATGCCAATCTTCCTTGCGCTGTACTACATGCTGATGGGCTCCGTTGAACTGCGCCATGCGCCGTTCGCACTGTGGATCCATGACCTGTCTGCACAGGACCCGTACTACATCCTGCCGATCCTGATGGGCGTGACGATGTTCTTCATCCAGAAGATGTCGCCAACCACCGTGACCGACCCGATGCAGCAGAAGATCATGACCTTTATGCCGGTCATCTTCACCGTGTTCTTCCTGTGGTTCCCGTCAGGTCTGGTGCTGTACTATATCGTCAGCAACCTGGTGACCATCATCCAGCAGCAGCTGATTTACCGTGGTCTGGAAAAACGTGGCCTGCATAGCCGCGAAAAGAAAAAGTCCTGATTCGGTAAGTTAACGCTAAAATAAGGGCGGTCGATTGACCGCCTTTTTTATTTGTATTGAACGAGACCAACCATGAGCCATAACGACACTATCGTCGCCCAGGCAACCCCACCGGGACGCGGTGGTGTAGGCATTCTGCGTATCTCCGGCCTGAAGGCGCGCGAGGTTGCTGAAGCGGTGCTGGGTAAGCTGCCAAAGCCGCGCTACGCTGATTACCTGCCGTTTAAAGATACCGACGGCACGCCGCTGGACCAGGGCATTGCGCTGTGGTTCCCCGGCCCGAACTCCTTTACCGGCGAAGACGTGCTGGAGCTGCAGGGCCACGGCGGCCCGGTCATTCTCGACCTGCTGTTAAAACGTATTCTGACCCTGCCGGGCCTGCGCATTGCAAAGCCGGGCGAGTTCTCCGAGCGTGCCTTCCTCAACGACAAACTTGACCTGGCACAGGCCGAGGCGATTGCTGACCTGATCGACGCCAGTTCAGAGCAGGCGGCCCGCTCCGCCCTGAACTCACTGCAGGGGGCATTCTCCGCGCGCGTGAATCATCTTGTGGAAGCACTCACTCACCTTCGAATCTACGTCGAAGCGGCTATCGACTTCCCGGACGAGGAGATCGACTTCCTCTCTGACGGCAAAATCGAAGCCCAGCTCAACCAGGTGATGAGCGATCTCGACGCCGTTCGCGCCGAAGCGCGCCAGGGCAGCCTGCTGCGTGAAGGGATGAAGGTAGTGATTGCCGGACGTCCTAACGCCGGGAAATCGAGCCTGCTGAACGCCCTGGCGGGCCGTGAAGCGGCAATCGTGACGGATATCGCCGGAACCACCCGCGACGTGCTGCGCGAGCATATTCATATCGACGGGATGCCGCTACACATCATCGATACCGCCGGTCTGCGCGATGCCAGCGACGAAGTTGAACGCATCGGTATCGAGCGCGCCTGGCAGGAAATCGAGCAGGCTGACCGCGTGCTGTTTATGGTGGACGGCACCACCACCGACGCCGTTAACCCGGCTGACATCTGGCCGGACTTTATCGCCCGACTGCCGGCTAAGCTGCCAATCACCGTAGTGCGTAACAAAGCAGACGTGACGGGCGAAACGCTGGGCATCAGCGATGTGAATGGTCACTCACTTATTCGCCTGTCGGCGCGTACCGGTGAGGGCGTGGACGACCTGCGCAACCACCTCAAACAGAGCATGGGTTTTGATACCAGCATGGAAGGCGGCTTCCTGGCGCGTCGTCGTCACCTGCAGGCGCTGGAAGAGGCGGCAAACCACCTTGTCCAGGGTAAAGCGCAGCTGATTGGCGCGTGGGCGGGTGAACTGCTGGCGGAAGAGCTGCGCCTGGCGCAGCAGAATCTGAGCGAGATCACCGGGGAGTTTACGTCGGACGATCTGCTCGGAAGGATCTTCTCAAGCTTCTGCATTGGTAAATAACTACCGCTGATTAATGGTGATTTCCTCTCAGGAAATCACCATTGTCCAAATGGCAACTCGCCTAATCCCTCGTCACCCCCTATCCTGCTTGCCTGCATCTATGGGGGATTTATGGCTCGTTTTCTGTTTTGTAGTTTTGCGCTGGTTCTGCTTTATCCATCAGGCATTGATATGTATCTGGTGGGATTACCGCACATCGCCCGCGATCTGGGTGCCAGCGAAGCGCAGCTGCACATTGCGTTTTCGGCCTACCTCGCGGGGATGGCATCGTCGATGGTTTTTGCCGGAAAAATAGCGGACAAGGCAGGCCGTCAGCCTGTCGCCATAACGGGTGCCATCATTTTTGCCCTGGCATCCCTTCTCTGCTCGCAGGCAGAGAACAGCACTCTGTTCCTGGCAGGACGGTTTATCCAGGGGACTGGCGCGGGCGGTTGCTACGTCGTCGCCTTTGCGATTTTGCGCGATACCTTAAGCGCCCAGCGTCGCGCTAAGGTGCTGTCGATGCTGAACGGCATTACCTGCATCATCCCGGTGCTGGCTCCGGTCGTGGGCTATCTGATCATGCTGAAATTCCCGTGGCAGAGCCTGTTCTGGACCATGGCGGCCATGGGCGCGCTGGTATTTGTCCTTTCGATCGCCGTGCTGAAAGAGACCCACCCCGGCTCGCAGAATACCGCTCATACCCCAACGATTCACCCGGCCGAGAAGCTGCTTAACCGCTTCTTCCTCAGCCGCCTGGCCGTGACGACGTTAAGCGTGGCGGTGATCCTGACCTATGTAAACGTTTCCCCGGTTTTACTAATGGAGACCATGGGCTTCGACCGCGGCGAGTATTCTACCGTGATGGCGTTAACCGCAATGGTCAGTATGGCAGTCTCGTTCTCTACACCGTTTGCGCTAAATATTTTCAGCCAGCGCACGCTGATGCTGACCTCACAGGTTTTATTCCTCACCGCAGGCGTTATCCTGGCGACCACCAGCTCACATGCGGTAATGCTGGTGGGGATTACCCTCATTTGCGCCGGGTTCTCGGTTGGCTTTGGCGTAGCGATGAGTCAGGCGCTCGGTCCGTTCTCGCTACGGGCAGGCGTGGCAAGCTCGGCGCTGGGTATCGCGCAGGTCTGCGGCTCGTCCCTGTGGATATGGCTGGCGGCAGTTATCGGACTTAACGCCCTCAATATGCTGATCGGGATTCTGATTGGCTGTAGCATGCTCTGCATCATCTTACTTATGGCCATTCAGCCCGCGGCGCATTATGAAGAAGCCCATCAGCAGTCTCGATCTTAACCTGTTGCTTTGCCTGCAGCTTTTGCTGCAGGAGCGCAGCGTCACCAAAGCGGCGAAGCGGATGAACGTGACACCGTCGGCAGTGAGTAAATCGCTGGCTAAACTGCGTGACTGGTTCGACGACCCGCTGTTTGTCAAAACGCCGTTAGGGTTGCTGCCGACGCCGCTGACGGTAAGCCTGGAGCAGGATCTGGCCGACTGGATGCAAATCGGCAACCAGATCCTCGATAAATTCCACCATGACTCCCCCGGCGGGCTGACGTTCGTGCTGGCCGCCGAAACGCCGCTGATGCTGATCCGCTTTAATGCCCTGCTGGAGCAGGTGAATCAGCGCTATCCACAGGCTACGGTGAAGATGCGCCACTGGGATTACGACTCGCTGGACGCTATTACGCGTGGAGAGGTGGATCTGGGCTTTACCGGACGCGAAACGCATCCGCGTTCTCGCGAGCTGCTGAAGCTGTTGCCGTGGTTTATCGACTACGAGATCCTGTTCAGCGACCGTCCGTGCGTGTATCTGCGTGAGGATCACCCCGCGCTTCAGGATGAATGGAACCTCGAAACCTTCCTGCGCTATCCGCATATCAGTATCTTCTGGGAACGCAGCGACACCTGGGCGCTGGACGAAGTGCTAAAGGAGATGGGTCGAGAGAGAAACATTGCCATGTGCGTGCCGGGCTTTGAGCAGTCGATGTTTATGGCAGCGCAGCCCGGGCATAACTATATCGCCACGGCTCCGCACTACTGCCACCACTACAATCAACTCCACCAGCGGAAGCTAATCGCGCTGCCCATTCCCATTGACGAAGCGCAGGCTGAAAAGCTCACCGTTCCCTTCACGCTAATCTGGCATAAACGGAACAGCCATAATCCGAAAATCCTCTGGTTGCGGGAGACCATCAAGGCGCTGTACGGTGCGAACGATCCAATTTTTGCCTAAGAAAATGTAAAGTTCGGTCCTAAGGCTTCTCTTACTCCCATTTACTGATTAAAACAGGAGTCAAGTTAAGCGATAATCATGTAACCGTTTAACCGATTACGACCATTATCAAGGAGCGAACAATGGCTACGCACTTTGCAAGAGGGATACTTACAGAAGGACGTCTCGTATCGGCCAGACTATCTTCATCCTGCCACAGTGAAGCACTCACTCTCCCGGAACACCGCAGGACGCGCTTTTTAGCGTCCCGGGCGCTTCTCGCGGAACTGCTGTTTATGCTGTACGGCACCACCGAACTGCCGGACATCATTACCCAACCAGAAGGCCGCCCGGTCTTTGCCGACCCGGAGCTCCCGCGATTTTCCATTGCCTACACGGGCAATATCATTGGCGTCGCGCTGGCCACCGAAGGGGATTGCGGGCTGGATATGGAACTTCAGCGCGCGACGCGGGGCTTCCACGGTGCAAACCCGCACGATGACTACCCGCTCTCAAGCAATGAACAGCTGTGGGTGCGCAACCAGAACGATCCCATCGAGGCCAGAACCCAGCTCATCACCCTGCGCCAGAGCATTCGCAAGCTCTGCGGCTGCGCGTCAGACGACGCCAGTCTGCTGCAGCTGCTGCCAGGCTCCGGACGCCTGCGTGCCGCCAAAGCCACGCTGGTAGAGGCGCTCAGTGACGCAGAGGATGTGCTCATTTGGTCCATTGCGGTGACCCCCGCCATCGAACGCATGAAAATCTGGGAATTTGACAGTCAACAGGGATGGCGTAGCCTTCCTGATGTGCCCGAGCGCGCCAACGAGCCCGCCGCACGCCTGATGCGTTTAACCAGTTTACCGGCAGAAAAAGCATATACCCTTAGCTGATCCGATCAGGGTCATCATGATGAAACAGGAGTAATCATGTCTGATACGTTGAAAGTAGTTACGTTACTGGGAAGCCTGCGCAAAGGTTCATTTAACGGGATGGTTGCCCGCACGCTGCCTCAGCTGGCACCGGCAGGTATGGAAATTAGCGCCCTGCCGTCTATTGGCGATATTCCGCTCTATGATGCAGACGTGCAGCAGGAAGAGGGTTTCCCGCAGAGCGTTGAGGCCCTGGCAGAGCAGATTCGCCAGGCCGACGGCGTGGTCATCGTCACGCCGGAGTATAACTACTCGGTTCCGGGTGGCCTGAAAAACGCCATTGACTGGCTGTCGCGTTTACCGGAGCAGCCGCTCTCGGGCAAACCGGTGCTGATACAGACCAGTTCAATGGGGGCCATTGGTGGCGCACGCTGTCAGTATCACCTGCGCCAGATCCTGGTATTCCTGGATGCGATGGTGATGAACAAGCCGGAATTTATGGGCGGAGTGATTCAGAACAAGGTCGACCCGCAAACGGGTGAAGTGGTGGATCAGAGCACGCGCGACCATCTCTCTGGCCAGCTGACGGCGTTTGGGGATTATATTAAGCGGGTGAAGGCGTAAGGTGAAGTGCGGGCTGATGCCCTCACCCTGGCCCTCTCCCACGGGGAGAGGGTACAAACACTAAAGCCCTTTTCTTCGAAAAGGGCTTGCTGTTTATTTGGCGTCGATGAACACAATCTTCAGCACAAACAGCAGCGCCACAATGATGACGCACGGGCTGAGGTCGCGGAAGCGACCGGTGCCAATCTTCATTACGCAGTAGGAGATAAAGCCCAGCGCGATACCTTCGGTAATCGAGAAGCTGAACGGCATCATCACGGCGGTAATAAACGCCGGCACCGCTTCGGTTAAATCATCCCACTTCACGCGCGACAGGCTGGAGGTCATCAGCACCCCCACGTAGATCAGCGCGCCCGCAGCCGCATACGGTGGAACCATGCCCGCCAGCGGAGAGAGGAAGATCACCAGCAGGAACAGAATCCCCACCACCACCGCCGTCAGACCGGTGCGTCCGCCCACGGAAACCCCGGAAGAGGATTCAATGTAAGCGGTAACAGACGAGGTCCCGATAAAAGCACCAGTCACAGAGGAAATACTGTCCACAAACAGCGCCTGCTTCATGCGAGGGAATTTCCCTTTCTCATCTGCCAGACCCGCTTTGTCGGTTACGCCAATCAGCGTACCGGAGGAGTCAAACAGATTGACCAGCATGAAGGAGAAAATCACGCCCGCCAGGCCCAGGTTCAGGGAACCGGCCAGATCGACGTGGCCAATGACGGTAGAGACGCTCGGCGGCGCAGAGACGATACCGTTATAGTGAACGTCGCCCAGCATCCAGCCCAGCAGCGTGGTGACCACGATAGACACCAGCACCGCCGCATGGATATTGCGGGAAGCCAGGATCGCGATGATAAAGAAGCCCAGCACGCCCAGCAGCACGTTATGAGAGGTCAGGTGACCGATGCTCACCAGCGTATCCGGGTTCGCCACGATGACACCGGCGTTTTTCAGCCCCATCATACCGATGAACAGACCAATACCGCTGGTGATGCCCACGCGCAAGCTGACAGGAATGTTCGCAATCATCCAGTAACGCACGCGGAAAATGGTCAGCAGCAGCAGACCAACTGCGCCCCAGAAGATCGCGCCCATGCCAACCTGCCACGGCAGGCCCATCGCCTGAACGACCACGAACGCGAAGAACGCATTCAGACCCATTGCCGGTGCCAGCGCAACCGGCAGGTTAGCGAACACGCCCATCAGGATGCTGCCAAGGGCGGCAATCAGACAGGTGGTCACGAAGACGGCGCTGGTATCCATGCCAGCAACGCCCAGAATTTGTGGGTTAACAAAAACGATATAGACCATCGTCAGGAAGGTGGTGAAACCGGCGATCACTTCGGTGCGTGCCGTTGTGCCGTGCTCGCGCAGCTTAAACACTCGCTCAAGCAGACCCTGACCAGATGTCTGGGTAGTGTGTTGTTGACTCATCATCAATTTCCGAACAAGGAGGGAAAATTCGTCGCTATCCTATACCAAAATGCGACAATAGTGGCGGTTATGAGATACTTTTTTCATTGATTTTGCTTATACGGCAACGATTGCGTCTCGTTAAACTGCCGTACGTAAACGTTAAACTTGTTAAAAGGGAAAGGCATGTCCGGAATTGAAGCGGTATTTTTCGACTGCGACGGAACGCTGGTCGACAGTGAGGTCATTTGTTCCCGCGCGTATGTCACCATGTTCCAGGAATTTGGCATTACGCTGGAACTCGAAGAGGTGTTTAAACGCTTTAAGGGCGTGAAGCTATACGAGATCATCGACATCATTAACCAGGAACACGGTGTGGATCTGGCGAAAGCCGATCTGGAACCGGTATACCGCGCCGAGGTCGCACGCCTGTTCGACTCCGAGCTGGAAGTTATCGCCGGGGCTAACGCGTTGCTGGATGCGATGACGGTGCCCATCTGCGTGGTCTCTAACGGCCCGGTCAGCAAAATGCAGCATTCGCTGGGCAAGCTCGGGATGTTGCACCATTTCCCGGAAAAGCTGTTCAGCGGCTACGATATCCAGCGCTGGAAGCCCGACCCGGCGCTGATGTTCCATGCGGCAAAAGCGATGAACGTTAATGTAGAAAACTGCATTCTGGTGGACGACTCGTCTGCGGGCGCGCAGTCTGGGATTGATGCGGGGATGGAGGTGTTTTACTTCTGCGCCGATCCGCACAACAAGCCGATCGAACATCCTAAAGTGACGACGTTTACCGATCTGGCACAGCTGCCGCAACTGTGGAAGGCGCGCGGGTGGGATATTACTCGCTGAGTTTTCCCCTCACCCCGGCCTTCTCCCTATGGGAGAGAAAACCGAGTGGTTCCCTCTCCCATAGGGAGAGGGTTAGGGGGAGGGTAAAAATCACTCTTTCGGATCTTTACCCGCCAGCAGCTTGTCCAGCTCGTCGCCGCCCACGTGACGGAAGTCCTGACCTTTCACGAAGTAAAAAATGTATTCGCAAATGTTCTGGCAGCGGTCACCGATACGCTCGATAGAGCGCGCGCAGAACAGGGCCGTCAGTACGCTTGGGATGGTACGTGAATCTTCCATCATGTAGGTCATCAGCTGGCGCACGATGCCTTCATACTCCTGGTCGACCTTCTTGTCTTCACGGTAGATACGCACCGCTTCGTCAAGATCCATACGCGCAAAGGCATCCAGCACGTCGTGCAGCATCTGCACGGTGTGACGGCCCAGCGACTCGAGGCTCACCAGCAGCGGCTGATGCTGCTGAGAGAACTTCTCCAGCGCAGTGCGGCAGATTTTATCCGCAACGTCACCAATACGTTCCAGCTCGGCGATGGTTTTAATGATTGCCATCACCAGACGCAGGTCGCTCGCCGTCGGCTGACGTTTCGCGATAATGCGTACGCAGGCTTCGTCGATAGCCACTTCCATCATGTTGACGTTTTTGTCGCCTTCAATGACGCGCTTCGCCAGCTCGCTGTCCTGGTTGTGCATTGCCGTAATCGCATCAGAAAGCTGCTGCTCGACCATGCCGCCCATGGTCATCACCTGGGTGCGAATGCTTTCCAGCTCTGCGTTGAACTGGCCGGAAATGTGTTTATTAAGATTGAGGTTGTCCATGGTTTCTCCACATGCACTAAGGCAAATCAACCGTAGCGGCCAGTAATATAATCTTCGGTTTGTTTCTTCGCGGGCTTAGTGAACAGATCGTCCGTGTTACTGAACTCAATCAATTCACCCAGGTACATAAACGCCGTGTGATCGGAACAACGCGCAGCCTGCTGCATGTTATGGGTCACGATAACCACGGTGTAATCCTGCTTCAGCTCGGTGATCAGTTCTTCAATACGACCGGTTGAAATAGGGTCCAGCGCTGAACACGGCTCATCCAGCAGCAACACTTCCGGGCGAATGGCAATACCGCGCGCAATGCACAGACGCTGCTGCTGACCACCGGATAGAGAGTACCCGCTCTGGTGTAACTTATCTTTGGTTTCGTTCCATAATGCGGCCTTGGTCAACGCCCACTGCACGCGCTCGTCCATATCGGCACGGGAGAGCTTTTCAAACAGGCGCACGCCAAACGCGATGTTGTCATAAATGGACATCGGGAACGGCGTCGGTTTCTGGAACACCATACCTACTTTGGCACGCAGCAGGGCGATATCCTGGGCCTGGGTCAGAATGTTTTCGCCGTCCAGGATGATTTCACCTTCAGCACGCTGCTCCGGATAGAGCGAATACATTTTGTTAAAGGTACGCAGCAGCGTGGATTTTCCACAGCCGGATGGACCGATAAACGCCGTGACCTGGTTCTTCGCAATATCCAGGTTGATGTTCTTCAGGGCATGGAATTTGCCGTAGTAGAAGTTCAAATCACGAACCTGAATCTTACCCGGGGCAGTATCAACCATACTCATTGACTCATTTCCTCATTCGGCGCCGCGAGCTGCCGCGCCGTAAAAAATTAACCGTGTTTCTTCTTCGCGAAAATGACGCGCGCCAGAATGTTCAGCAACAGTACGCAAAGGGTAATGATCAGCACCCCGGCCCAGGCCAGCTGCTGCCATTCCGCGAATGGGCTCATCGCAAACTTAAAGATCGTTACCGGCAGGTTGGCGATCGGCTGCATCATGTCCGTGCTCCAGAACTGGTTGGAGAGGGACGTAAACAGCAGCGGCGCCGTTTCGCCTGCGATACGCGCAACCGCCAGCAGGATACCGGTCATGATCCCGGAGATGGACGCTTTGAGCGTAATCGCAGAGATCATCTTCCACTTCGGCGTACCCAGCGCGTAAGCCGCTTCACGCAGGCTGTCCGGCACCAGTTTCAGCATGTTCTCGGTGGTACGAATAACGATCGGCACCTGCAGCAGCGCAAGTGCAATCACACCCGCCCAGCCGGAGAAGTGTTCCATTTGCGCCACCACCACGGTGTAAACAAACAGACCTACTACGATAGACGGGGCTGAGAGCAGAATGTCGTTGATGAAACGAATAACTTCCGCCAGCCAGGATTTACGACCGTATTCCGCCAGGTAGATACCCGCCATGATGCCCAGCGGCGTACCGAAGACCGTCGCCCACAGGATCAGCAACCCGCTGCCCGCCAGGGCATTCGCCAGGCCACCACCCGCTGTATTCGGCGGCGGGGTCATTTCGGTGAACAGCGCCAGCGACATCCCGTCAATCCCGCGCACGACGGTTGAGAACAGGATCCAGACCAGCCAGAACAGACCGAACGCCATCGTCGCCATTGAGAGCGTCAGCGCAATGCGGTTTTTTATGCGGCGTCTGGCCTGCATTTTGCGGCGGGACTCCGCCAGCTCAGCGGTAGCTTGCATTTCGAGAGTTGCCATTAGCGTGCCCCCTCATTTTTAGCGAGGCGCATAATCATCAGCTTGGAAATTGCCAGAACGATGAAGGTGATAACGAACAGAATCAGCCCCAGCTCCATCAGTGCCGCGACGTGCAGACCCGATTCCGCTTCCGCAAATTCGTTCGCCAGCGCAGAGGTAATACTGTTACCCGGCATGTAGAGCGATGCGCTGTCGAGCTGATAGGTGTTGCCGATAATAAAGGTCACCGCCATGGTTTCACCCAGCGCACGGCCTAATCCCAGCATCACGCCCCCGATCACCCCATTTTTGGTGAACGGAAGGACAATGCGCCAGATAACTTCCCAGGTGGTGCAGCCGATGCCATAGGCCGACTCTTTCATCATCACCGGCGTTTGTTCGAAGACATCGCGCATAACCGCCGCAATGTACGGAATAATCATGATGGCGAGGATCACACCTGCCGCCAGAATACCGATACCGAACGCCGGGCCAGAGAACAGGGCACCCACAAACGGAATGGCGGAAAGAACGTTACCCACCGGCACCTGGAAGTACGTTGCGAACAGCGGTGCAAAGATAAACAGACCCCACATGCCGTATACGATACTCGGAATAGCCGCCAGCAGTTCGATGGCGATCCCCAGCGGACGACGCAGCCAGCCCGGCGCCAGCTCCGTCAGGAACAGGGCAATACCAAAGCTTACCGGAACCGCAATCAGCAGGGCGATAAACGAGGTAACCAACGTGCCGTAAATCGGCACCAGCGCACCGTAGATATCGTTCGGCGCATCCCACTCTTTGGTCCACAGGAAGGAGAAACCGAATTTCTGGATGCTCGGCCAGGAGGAGAAAATCAGAGACACGATAATGCCGCCCAGCAGCAATAGCACAATCAGCGCAGCCAGTTTTACCAGCGCGCTGAAAATCATGTCACCTTTTTTACCCGGAGGGTTAAATGCAGGCTTGGTTGCAGCCATAAATTACTCTTCTTTATGAGACGTCTTACGAATATGCCCGGTGGCGCTGGCGCTTACCGGGCCTACAGGATGAACCGTAGGGCGGGTAAGCGTCAGCGCCACCCGCCATCTTCGTCAAAAATATCCTGTTAGTACAGCGCTTTACCGCTGCTGTCTTTCACGTTGGTTTTCCATGCAGCGCGAATCTGCTCAACCACGTTGTCCGGCAGGGTGGCGTAATCCAGGGCGTTAGCCTGTTTGCCGCCGTTTTTGTACGCCCAGTCGAAGAACTTCAGCACTTCAGCGCCCTGCTCAGGTTTCTTCTGCTCTTTGTGAACCAGAATGAAGGTGGTAGAGGTGATTGGCCATGCACCTTCGCCTTTCTGGTTAGTCAGGTCCTGCGCGAAGGATTTGCTCCAGTCAGCGCCTTTCGCGGCGTTAGCAAAGTTTTCTTCGGTCGGGCTAACCGGTTTGCCATCGGCTGAAACCAGTTTGGTGTAGGACAGGTTGTTCTGCTTAGCGTACGCATACTCTACGTAGCCAATTGAGCCCGGCAGACGCTGTACGAACGCAGCGATACCGTCGTTACCTTTACCGCCCAGACCGGTTGGCCAGTTAACGGTAGAGCCGGAACCGACTTTAGATTTCCACTCTTCGTTCACTTTCGCCAGGTAGCTGGTGAACACGAAAGAGGTACCGGAACCATCCGCGCGGCGAACCACAGCGATGTTCTGAGAAGGCAGCTTCAGGCCTGGGTTGAGTTTAGCGATCGCTTCGTCATCCCATTTTTTGATTTTACCCAGGTAGATGTCACCCAGGGTTTTGCCGTCCAGCACCAGCTCGCCCGACTTCACGCCCGGCAGGTTGATGGCCAGAACCACACCACCGATCACGGTAGGGAACTGGAACAGGCCTTCCTGAGCCAGTTTGTCATCAGACAGCGGAGCGTCGGATGCGCCGAAATCAACCGTGTTCGCGGTAATTTGTTTAACGCCACCGGAGGAGCCGATACCCTGATAGTTAACCTTGTTACCGGTTTCTTTCTGGTAGGTATCCGCCCATTTGGCATACACCGGCGCAGGGAAGGTTGCACCAGCGCCAGTCAGGCTTGCTTCTGCAAAAACAGAGAACGCGCTCAGAGATAAGGTCGCGGCGACAACAGTTGCGACAGTGGTACGCATAACTTTCATAATGTCTCCTGCAAGATTTTCGTAAATCGTTGTTTAGTGGCTACGATGAGCAAAATAGGACAAACAGGTGACAGATAAATGTACGAATTATGACAGTTTTATGACAGTGAAAATTTAACTTAAAAACTCGCAAAACAATGCTTAACTTTCATCGGCTTAGCCAGTTTTATGACAGGGCGTTTTCAGAAATATTTTCTTTATGTGACACTGAAAAAATAGCTGAAGATGACAAATTGTCATCAATAAAAACGTGAAGGAATTGATTAAAAACAAACCGGGCGGGGTAAAAAAGCTCCACCCGAAGGTGGAGCCTGAAGGGATTATTCTACGGTGACAGACTTCGCCAGGTTACGCGGCTGGTCAACGTCGGTGCCTTTGATCAGCGCCACGTGATAGGCCAGCAACTGCAGCGGAACGGTGTAGAAGATTGGCGCAATCACCTCTTCCACATGCGGCATCTCAATGATGTGCATGTTGTCGTTGCTGACAAAACCGGCATCTTTATCGGCGAAGACGTACAGAACACCACCGCGGGCGCGCACTTCTTCGATGTTAGATTTCAGTTTCTCCAGCAGTTCGTTGTTAGGAGCCACAACGATGACCGGCATATCGGCGTCAATCAGCGCCAGCGGGCCGTGTTTCAGCTCGCCTGCCGCATAGGCTTCTGCGTGAATGTATGAGATCTCTTTCAGCTTCAGCGCGCCTTCCAGCGCAATCGGATACTGATCGCCACGGCCCAGGAACAGGGCGTGATGCTTGTCGGAGAAATCTTCCGCCAGCGCTTCAATGCGTTTGTCCTGAGACAGCATCTGCTCAATACGGCTCGGCAGCGCCTGCAGACCATGAACGATGTCATGCTCAACAGAGGCGTCTTCACCTTTCAGACGCGCCAGCTTCGCCACCAGCATCAGCAGTACGGTCAGCTGAGTGGTAAACGCTTTGGTGGAGGCCACGCCGATTTCGGTGCCCGCTTTGGTCATCAGCGCCAGATCGGATTCACGCACCAGCGAGGAGCCCGGGACGTTACAGATGGCCAGAGAACCCAGGTAACCCAGCTCTTTCGAGAGACGCAGCGCGGCCAGGGTATCCGCCGTTTCACCAGACTGGGAAAGGGTGATCATCAGGCTGTTACGACGCACCGCGGATTTGCGATAGCGGAATTCAGACGCGATTTCCACGTCGCACGGCACGCCCGCCAGGGATTCAAACCAGTAGCGAGAGACCATACCGGAGTTGTAGGAGGTGCCGCAGGCCACGATCTGAATATGCTCAACCTTGCCGAGCAGTTCGTTCGCGTTTGCACCCAGCTCGCTGAGGTCAACCTCGCCGTGGCTGATGCGCCCGGTGAGGGTGTTTTTGATGGCGTTTGGCTGCTCGTAAATCTCTTTCTGCATGTAATGACGGTAAGCGCCTTTGTCGCCCGCGTCGTACTGCAGGTTAGATTCGATCTCCTGGCGTTTAACCTGCTCGCCTTTGGTATCGAATACGGTCACGCTGCGGCGAGTCACTTCCGCGATATCACCCTCTTCCAGGAAGATAAAGCGACGGGTCACCGGCAGGAGCGCCAGCTGGTCAGAGGCGATAAAGTTTTCACCCATGCCCAGACCGATAACCATTGGACTACCGGAACGTGCGGCCAGCAGCGTGGACGGATCGCGTGAGTCCATGATCACCGTACCGTACGCACCGCGCAGCTGAGGGATAGCGCGCAGCACTGCTTCACGCAGCGTGCCGCCCTGCTCCAGCTCCCAGTGAACCAGGTGAGCAATCACTTCGGTGTCGGTTTCAGAGACGAAGGTATAGCCGCGCGCTTTCAGTTCTTCGCGCAGCGGTTCGTGGTTTTCGATAATGCCGTTATGCACCACCACGATGTGTTCAGACACATGCGGGTGCGCGTTGCCTTCAGACGGTTCGCCGTGCGTCGCCCAGCGGGTGTGCGCAATACCGGTACCACCGTGCAGCGGATGTTCTTCCGCGGCCTGAGCCAGCATCTGCACTTTACCGAGACGGCGCAGACGGGTCATATGACCTTCTGCATCGACGACAGCCAGACCGGCAGAGTCGTAACCACGGTATTCCAGACGACGTAAACCTTCGAGAAGGATTTCAGCAATATCACGCTGCGCAACTGCGCCAACAATTCCACACATAGTTTTAGATTCCGAATTTAGGCATGATGCCTGCGTTGTCGCTGACCTGTATTTGCCCTTTCCGGGCACCCCGAGCCTTGTAGAGAGTGGGGTTATTTTTATGGGTACTGCTTGTGGGGGGAGGATTATATTATCCCCTCACCCCGGCCCTCTCCCCAAAGGGGCGAGGGAGAAAAACACCGCACCGAACGATCCCCTCACCCTTTGGGGAGAGGGTTAGGGTGAGGGGTAAATCCGTTACTTTTTCTTCGCCGGGCGTTTCCAGCCCTGCTTATTTATCTGCGGCACACGGCTTAACACCAGCTCGTTCTCGGCCACATCGCGCGTAACGGTTGTTCCGGCGGCAATAGTCACCCCATTACCCACGGTAACAGGCGCCACCAGCTGGGTATCGGAACCGACGAACACATCATCACCGATGATGGTTTTAAACTTATTCGCGCCGTCATAGTTACAGGTAATGGTCCCTGCACCAATATTCACGTTGTCGCCAATTTCCGCATCGCCCAGATAGGTTAAATGGCCCGCTTTGGAACCTTTACCCAGACGCGCTTTTTTCATCTCAACGAAGTTGCCCACGTGAGCGCCTTCCAGCAGCTCGGCACCCGGGCGTAAACGCGCAAACGGGCCGATGGTACACGCCGCGTCCAGGCGGGCATCTTCGACCACGCTGTATGGGCTGATTTCGCAATCGTCACCGATAACGCTGTTTTTAATCACGCAGCCGGTGCCAATTTTGACGCGGTTGCCCAGCGTGACGTTGCCTTCAACGATAACGTTAGTATCAATCTCAACGTCACGCCCGTGCGACAAGGTGCCGCGCAGATCGAAACGTGCCGGATCGCGCAGCATCACGCCCGCCAGCAGCAGTTTTTCTGCTTGCTCGGACTGGTAAATGCGCTCAAGACGGGAGAGCTGCAGACGGTTATTGACGCCGTCCGTTTCGCTGATGCGCGCCGGATGAACGGCGGCAATTTCACGACCTTCGTGATGCGCCATCGCAATGATGTCGGTGATGTAGTATTCACCCTGCGCGTTGTTGTTGTTGAGCTTCGACAGCCAGCGCTTCATGTCTGCGCCGTTGGCAATCAGGATACCGGTGTTGATCTCCGGAATCTGACGCTGTTCATCGCTGGCATCTTTATGCTCAACAATCCCGGTTACCTTGCCGTTTTCACGCGTAATGCGGCCATACCCACTCGGATCGTCCAGCACAACGGTTAACAAGCCGATGCCGCCCTGCGGCTTGGCTTCACGCAGGCGAGTCAGCGTTTCCACGGAAATCAGCGGGACGTCGCCGTAGAGCATCAGAATGTCTTCGTCATCGGCAAAGAACGGGGCAGCCTGCTGCATCGCATGTCCGGTACCCAGTTGTTCTGCCTGAAGCACCCAGTTGAGGTTGTCATCACTCAGCGTCTTTTTAAGCAGATCGCCGCCGTGGCCGTAAACCAGATGTACCTGACGGGCGCCCAGTTCATTAGCGGCATCAATGACATGCTGCACCATCGGCTTTCCTGCCAGGGTGTGCAGCACCTTAGGAAGATCGGAATACATGCGGGTGCCTTTACCAGCGGCAAGGATGACCACGCTCATCGTATTGTTCAACATACGCGTCCTGACTGTAATTTGAGTGAGAAGTAAAAACGTTTGATGCTTAAAATTCTACATCTTTTTCATCATGAATTAAGGATCAAAAAAAAAGCCAGCCTGGGAACCAGACTGGCTTTTGTGCTTTTCAAGCCGGTGTTACATCGCTTTTTTGGTCAACTCGATAACGCGCAGTTTCGCGATCGCTTTGGCCAGTTCCGCAGACGCCTGAGCGTAATCCACGTCACCATGAGAGCTACTAATGTGCTCTTCAGCCTTACGCTTCGATTCCAGGGCTCGCGCTTCGTCGAGATCCTGGCCACGAATAGCGGTATCGGCCAGAACGGTCACACTGCCAGGCTGCACTTCAAGAATGCCGCCGGACAGATAGATAAACTCTTCGTGACCGAACTGTTTAACGATGCGGATCATACCAGGCTTAATGGCGGTGAGCAGCGGTGCGTGACCCGGGAAAATACCCAGTTCACCTTCACTACCCGTTACCTGGATTTTCTCGACCAGACCAGAGAACATTTGTTGCTCTGCGCTGACGACGTCCAGGTGGTAAGTCATTGCCATATCACCCTCCGATTAAGGCGTTAAAGTTTTTTGGCTTTTTCCACGGCTTCGTCGATGGAACCAACCATGTAGAACGCCTGCTCTGGCAGGTGATCGTATTCGCCTTCCATGATGCCTTTAAAGCCACGGATGGTGTCTTTCAGGGAAACGTATTTGCCCGGAGAACCGGTGAATACTTCCGCAACGAAGAACGGCTGGGACAGGAAGCGCTGGATCTTACGCGCACGTGCTACCACCAGTTTGTCTTCTTCAGACAGTTCATCCATACCCAGGATGGCGATGATGTCTTTCAGTTCCTGGTAACGCTGCAGCAGGGACTGTACGCCACGCGCGGTGTCGTAGTGTTCCTGACCAACAACCAGTGGATCCAGCTGACGGCTGGTGGAGTCCAGCGGGTCAACGGCCGGGTAGATACCCAGAGACGCGATCTGACGGCTCAGTACCACGGTTGCATCTAAGTGCGCAAAGGTGGTGGCTGGTGATGGGTCAGTCAAGTCATCCGCAGGTACGTATACCGCCTGAACGGAGGTGATAGAACCGGTTTTGGTAGAGGTGATACGTTCCTGAAGAACACCCATCTCTTCCGCCAGCGTAGGCTGGTAACCTACCGCTGAAGGCATACGACCCAGCAGTGCTGATACTTCAGTACCGGCCAGGGTGTAACGGTAGATGTTATCGACGAACAGCAGAACGTCACGGCCTTCATCACGGAACTTCTCAGCCATGGTCAGGCCGGTCAGCGCAACGCGCAGACGGTTTCCTGGTGGCTCGTTCATCTGACCGTAAACCAGGGATACTTTGTCCAGAACGTTGGAGTCAGTCATTTCGTGGTAGAAGTCGTTACCCTCACGAGTACGTTCACCCACGCCCGCAAACACGGAGTAACCGGAGTGCTCGATCGCGATGTTACGGATCAGCTCCATCATGTTTACGGTTTTACCTACGCCCGCACCACCGAACAGACCAACTTTACCGCCCTTCGCAAACGGACACATCAGGTCGATAACTTTGATACCGGTTTCCAGCAGTTCCTGAGAGCTGGACAGCTCTTCGTAGGAAGGTGCTGCGCGGTGGATAGCCCAACGCTCTTCTTCACCGATGTCGCCTTTCATGTCGATTGGTTGACCCAATACGTTCATGATACGACCCAGTGTTGCTTTACCTACCGGGACTTCGATCGGGTGCTCAAGGTCTTTTACTTCCAGACCACGACGCAGACCGTCGGAAGAACCCATCGCGATGGTACGCACGATACCGCCGCCGAGCTGCTGCTGAACTTCCAGCACCAGGCTCTCGTTACCATTCTGTACCTCAAGCGCGTCGTACACGCGTGGTACGGCGTCCTGAGGGAACTCGACGTCCACCACGGCGCCGATTACCTGGACAATCTTTCCAGTAGCCATCTTGAATCCTCTACGTAATTCGTAAACCTGGTTAAACCGCGGCGGCCCCCGAGACGATCTCGGTGAGTTCCTGAGTAATGCTGGCCTGACGAGCTTTGTTGTAAACCAACTGCAGCTCTTTAATCAGGCTGCCGCCATTATCGGTCGCGGCTTTCATCGCCACCATTCGTGCGGCCTGCTCGCTGGCCAGGTTTTCTACAACGCCCTGATAAACCTGTGATTCAACGTAACGACGCAGCAGGGTATCCAGCAGCGGTTTCGGATCGGGTTCATACAGGTAATCCCAGGCTTTTTGTTTCAGCTCGTCATCTTCTGATGCCGGTAACGGCAGCATCTGAGTGAGCGTTGGAACCTGAGACATGGTGTTAATGAATTTGTTGCTGACAACGTACAGTCTGTCCAGACGGCCTTCATCATAAGCCTGCAACATCACTTTAACCGGGCCGATCAGTTCGGACAGGGACGGGTTATCACCCATACCGGTCACCTGAGCGACAATGTTGCCACCCACGGAGTTAAAGAAAGACACGCCCTTAGAGCCGATCATTGCGATATCGCACTGAACGCCTTTCTCGGACCATGCTTTCATATCCGCCAGCAGTTTTTTGAACAGGTTAATGTTCAAGCCGCCACACAGACCACGGTCGGTCGACACCACCAGGTAGCCCACGCGCTTAACGTCGCGTTCTTCCAGGTAAGGGTGCTTATATTCCAGATTACCGTTCGCAAGGTGACCAATCACTTTGCGCATGGTTTCTGCATAAGGACGGCTGGCCGCCATGCGATCCTGCGATTTACGCATTTTGGAAGCGGCGACCATCTCCATCGCTTTAGTGATCTTTTGCGTGTTCTGGACGCTTGCGATCTTACTACGTATCTCTTTTGCGCCGGCCATGAGCTTCTCCTCAATGCCAGGCGGCTTGTCCTGAGACAAGCCGCCGGACGATTACCAGGATTGGGTTGCTTTGAAGGAATCGAGGATAGCTTTCAGCTTGCCTTCGATTTCGTCGTTATAGCCACCGGTCTGGTTGATCTCTTGCATCAGCGGAGCGTGATCACGGTCGACGTAAGCCAGCAGAGCGGCTTCGAAGCTACCGATTTTCGCCAGTTCCACATCTTCGAGGTAACCGCGTTCAGCCGCGAACAGCACCAGGCCCTGCTGAGCAACAGACATTGGAGCGTACTGTTTCTGCTTCAGCAGCTCGGTCACTTTCTGACCGTGGCTCAGCTGTTTACGGGTTGCTTCGTCCAGATCGGATGCGAACTGAGAGAACGCAGCCAGTTCACGATACTGTGCCAGCGCGGTACGGATACCACCGGACAGTTTCTTGATGATCTTGGTCTGAGCAGCACCACCAACACGGGATACGGAGATACCTGGGTTAACTGCCGGACGAATACCGGAGTTAAACAGGTTGGTTTCCAGGAAGATCTGACCATCGGTAATGGAGATTACGTTGGTCGGAACGAACGCAGAAACGTCACCCGCCTGGGTTTCAATGATCGGCAGAGCGGTCAGAGAGCCCGTTTTACCCTTCACTTCACCTTTGGTGAAGTTCTCGACGTATTCCGCGTTAACGCGGGAAGCACGCTCCAGCAGACGAGAGTGGAGGTAGAATACGTCGCCAGGGAACGCTTCACGTCCAGGTGGACGACGGAGCAGCAGGGAAACCTGACGATAAGCAACAGCCTGTTTAGACAGGTCATCGTATACGATCAGCGCATCTTCACCGCGGTCACGGAAGTATTCGCCCATTGCGCAACCTGCGTATGGTGCCAAGTATTGCAGTGCAGCAGATTCAGAAGCAGTTGCTACCACAACGATGGTGTTAGACAGTGCACCGTGCTCTTCCAGTTTACGAACCACGTTAGAAATGGTGGACGCTTTCTGGCCGATGGCCACGTACACACATTTGATACCGGAGTCACGCTGGTTGATGATGGCGTCGATAGCCATTGCGGTTTTACCGGTCTGACGGTCACCGATGATCAGTTCACGCTGACCACGACCGATTGGGATCATGGCATCAACGGACTTATAACCTGTCTGAACAGGCTGATCTACGGACTGACGGTCGATAACGCCTGGTGCGATAACTTCGATTGGGGAGAAGCCATCGTGCTCAACCGGACCTTTACCGTCGATTGGCGCACCCAGGGTGTTAACAACGCGACCCAGCAGGCCACGGCCAACCGGCACTTCCAGAATACGGCCAGTACACTTAACCTTCATGCCTTCGGCGAGGTCAGCGTATGGACCCATAACAACTGCACCTACGGAGTCGCGCTCCAGGTTCAGTGCGATAGCGTAACGGTTACCCGGCAGGGAAATCATCTCACCCTGCATACAATCGGCCAGGCCGTGGATGCGGATAACACCGTCACTTACAGAAACAATAGTACCTTCGTTGTGAGCTTCACTCACAACATTGAACTGAGCAATGCGCTGCTTGATCAGTTCGCTGATTTCGGTGGAATTCAGTTGCATGCTCCAGTCCCCTTAAGACTGCAAGACGTCTGCAAGGCGTTCAAGACGGCCGCGTACGCTACCATCAATGACCATATCACCCGAACGGATGATTACGCCTGCCATTACAGACTTATCGATTTTGCAATTCAGCTTAACTTTGCGTGACAGACGTTTTTCCATCGCGGCGGTGATTTTCGCAAGCTGTTCATTACTCAGTTCAGTCGCAGAAGTCACTTCGACTTCGGCAGTAGCTTCACTCAGCGCACGTAAGTGCTCAAACTGCTCGAGAACATCCGGGAGCACACGGAGACGACCATTTTCAGCCATGACCTTAATCAGGTTCTGGCCATTGGCATCCAGTTGCTCTCCGCACACGGCGATAAACGACGCGGCGAGGGTATCAGGCGCTAAAGCACCAGACAGCAACTCGGCCATTTGTTCGTTTTTCGTCACCTCAGCGGCAAACGCCAGCATATCCTGCCAGCGATCGACATTTTGGTGTTCGACAGCAAAGTCAAAAGCTGCTTTGGCGTAGGGGCGAGCTACCGTAACAAATTCAGACATCAGCCCCTCCCTCCTTACAGTTCAGCGACAAGTTTGTCCACGATGTCGCTGTTAGCAGCTTCATCCACGGAACGTTCGATGATCTTCTCGGCGCCAGCAACAGCCAGAATCGCAACCTGCTTACGCAGTTCTTCGCGAGCACGTTTACGCTCGGCATCAATTTCAGCCTGAGCTTGTGTCACGATCTTAGTACGTTCCTGTTCTGCTTCAGCTTTGGCTTCGTCCAGGATCTGCGAACGGCGTTTGTTAGCCTGTTCGATGATAACCTGAGCTTCCGCTTTCGCTTTTTTCAGCTGGTCTGTCGCGTTGGCCTGTGCAAGGTCCAAATCTTTCTTAGCGCGTTCTGCAGAAGCCAGACCGTCAGCAATTTCTTTCTGACGTTTTTCGATGGCAGCCATTAAAGGCGGCCATACATACTTCATGCAGAACCAGACAAAGAGAATAAACGCGATGGCCTGGCCGAGGATTGTTGCGTTCATGTTCACAGCACAATACCTCTTTAATTTCTGTGGCTTAGGGTTTTAAAACTACTACTACGCGACAGCAAACATCACGTACAGACCCAGACCTACAGCGATCATTGGGATAGCATCCACCAGACCCATAACGATAAAGAACTGAGTACGCAGCAGAGGAATCAGATCAGGTTGACGCGCTGCGCCTTCCAGGAATTTGCCCCCGAGGATGCCGATACCGATCGCAGCACCGATAGCCGCCAGACCCATCATCACAGCGGCAGCCATGTACAGCAGATCCATATTCAGGTTTTCCATGACAGTCTCCAGTTTGTTTCAATTAAAACGTAGTAGTGTTGGTAAAAAATCAGTGCTCTTCAGACGCCATCGACAGATAGACGATCGTCAGAACCATGAAGATAAAGGCTTGCAGCGTAATGATCAGGATGTGGAAAATGGCCCATGGCACATTCAGAATCCACTGTGACCACCACGGCAGAAGACCCGCGATCAGAATGAAAATCAGCTCACCCGCATACATGTTGCCGAACAGTCGCAGACCCAGTGAAACAGGTTTGGACAGCAGGCTAACGCCTTCCAGGATCAAGTTGACCGGAATAAACGCCCAGTGGTTGAACGGCTGCAAGGTAAGCTCTTTCACAAAGCCGCTTACGCCTTTCATTTTGATGCTGTAGAAAAGAATCAGGATAAACACGCCCAGGGCCATCGACAGGGTGATGTTCACGTCAGCAGACGGTACAACACGCAGCGCAGGCAGGCCGAAGATGTGCTCGCCGATAAACGGCAGCAGATCGATTGGCAGCAGGTCCATCAGGTTCATCAGGAAGACCCAAACGAACACGGTCAGGGCCAGCGGAGCAATCAGCTTGCTCTTACCATGGTACATGTCTTTGACGCTGCCATGGACGAAGCCGATGATCATTTCGATGAAGGTCTGGAATTTCCCTGGTACACCGCTGGTCGCTCTTTTAGCAACACCGCGGAACATGGCCAGGAACAGAAGACCCAAAACCACCGAGAAGAACATGGAGTCGATGTTGATCGTCCAGAAGGTGGCCGGGGGGTTATGTGGATCCACCAGCGAGAATGTACGCAGGTCCAGCTGAAGGTTATTCAGATGGTGACCTATGTAATCCTGCGGCGTCATATTTTCTGAAGCCATGATGCCTTTTACCCTTTGTTATTGATTACAGCTGGAGCCAGAACTTGTACCACCAGCACCAAAACCCACGTTGCTATCAGCGGCATGAAGACCACTTTCAAAACCGCCAGCGCCATCACCAGTAGAGCAAAGGTCAGCAACACCTTACACACTTCGCCGAGGGCGAAGGACCAGGCCACGCGGCCTTTGGCGGGTGTATGCGCCTGATGACGCCAGGCAAAAATCATAAACAACACGTTTGGCAGCACAACCGCCAAACCCCCGCACACGGCGGAGATGCCCCAGAAGGGGTCTTTGAGGCTAAACAGCAGTCCACTTGCTATCACAGCCAGAAACTGAATGAACAGAAGCTTACGAGCAACGTTTCTACTCAAGAGCGACACAGACATCACGTTTTTACTCCTGCTCCCTTCGAGGTATGCCGCGTGTCGTATAAAACGTCCTTTAAGGCTCAGAGTCAAGCATCAAAAAGCGGTCAAATTATACGGTGCGCACCCGTGATTTCAAACATTAAGTAGCGAAAAGGTGAATAAATGTTTAAATATTTTTCCCCACCGCTATTTTTTAACTTTCGCTGAAAGCGCAAACCTTCGACCAAAACTGCAAACAGCGCGAAAACGTTGACGATAAAGCGTGCACGAGATCACAAAACACACATTTGCGATAAGGTTGTATTTATCAAAGACGCAAATCGCATAATTTTATCTTTATGAAATTAAACGCAAAACGTCGTAACTATTTTCAAAACAGCCCGGTACACAATAAAAACCTTTTATTGACATTCTTAATAAATAATTAACATTGCATTCTGGTTGCTGCATCCCACTTTTAGCAGACTTATATTTTCACAGATGACTATCTTCACGGTAAATAACAGGCGCTACGTTAACCGTAAGAAAAACCTTAGTGAAAAAGAGGTTAAAAGCTCACCGGTAAAACCCCGGTAGTTGTGCTGTTTTTTAACATGGTAAGAACAGCACAAATTCCACATTTTTTATTAAATTTTTAAAAATTGTTTGGCTTAATTATCACCAGATGACGTTCCCCATCGAGCTGAGGAATGTTTAATTTCTCGATGGATTCAACAACAAAACCGTCCGGAAGCTGTTCAATTTCATCGCCTGGCAGCTGCCCTTTCAGCGCATAAAAGCGGCCATTCTCTGCGGGTAAATGCTTACACCAGCTCACCATATCATTGAGTGAAGCAAACGCGCGGCTGATAACACCGTCAAACGGCGGCTCCGCCGGGAACTCCTCTACCCTGCTCTGCACGGGCGTGATGTTCTCAAGCTTCAGCTCATGCTGCACCTGACGTAAAAAGCGTACGCGCTTGCCAAGGCTGTCCAGCAGCGTGAAATGACTCTCAGGGCGAACAATCGACAGCGGAACGCCCGGCAGACCAGGGCCCGTCCCCACGTCGATAAAACGCTCACCTTTCAGATACGGCGCAACCACGATGCTATCGAGAATATGGCGAATCAGCATCTCGTTGGGGTCGCGTACCGACGTCAGGTTGTACGCTTTGTTCCATTTGTTCAGCATATCGACATAGGCCACCAGCTGATTTTTCTGGTGATCGGTGAGCGAAATACCTGCCTGATCCAGCAGACGAGAGAGTTTATTGAGCACGGTGGGTACCTGTTTAGAGATTTTTCGCCCGATGGCGCTGCCGCTTACCGGGCCTACGAATAAGTAGGGCGGGTCAGCGAAGCGCCACCCGCCAAAAACAATGTCAATTACGCGCTGCGGCGCAACATACCTTGCTTTTTCAGCCAAACCAGCAGGATCGAAATCGCCGCTGGGGTAACGCCCGAGATGCGGGACGCCTGGCCGATCGACACCGGTTTATGATCGTTAAGCTTGGCGATTACTTCATTGGAAAGGCCCGTTACCTGACGGTAGTCCAGCAGTTCCGGCAGCAGCGTGTTTTCGTTGCGCTGCTGTTTTTCAATCTCATCCTGCTGACGCGCGATGTAGCCTTCGTATTTCACCTGGATCTCAACCTGCTCTGCCGCTTCAGCGTCTTCCAGGCCCGGCGCGAATGCGCTCAGTTTCACCAGATTCTCGTAGGTAACTTCAGGACGACGCAGCAAATCTTCACCGCTGGCTTCACGCGAGAGCGGTGCAGTCAAGTGAGCGTTCACTTCAGCTGCGGTTTCCGCCTGTGGATTCACCCATGTCGTTTTCAGGCGCTGACGTTCCTGTTCAATACGCTCCAGCTTCTCGTTGAAGCGCGCCCAGCGCTCGTCATCAACCAGACCCAGCTCACGCCCCATTTCGGTCAGGCGCAGGTCGGCGTTATCTTCGCGCAGCATCAGGCGATATTCCGCGCGAGAGGTAAACATGCGGTACGGTTCTTTGGTCCCCAGGGTGCAGAGGTCATCAACCAGCACGCCCAGATACGCCTGAGAACGGCCTGGTGCCCAGCCCTCTTTCTCGGCTGAGAAACGTGCGGCGTTCAGACCGGCAAGCAGGCCCTGTGCAGCCGCTTCTTCGTAACCGGTGGTGCCGTTAATCTGACCCGCGAAGAACAGACCGTGGATGAATTTGCACTCGAGGGTCGGCTTCAGGTCACGCGGATCGAAGAAATCGTACTCAATAGCGTAGCCAGGGCGAACGATTTTCGCATTCTCCATCCCCTGCATTGAGCGAACTATTTGCATCTGCACGTCGAACGGCAGGCTGGTGGAGATACCGTTCGGGTAAATTTCGTTGGACGTCAGCCCTTCCGGCTCCAGGAAGATCTGGTGCTGGTTACGATCGGCAAAGCGCATAACTTTGTCTTCGATCGACGGACAGTAGCGTGGTCCGATCCCTTCGATCACCCCTGCGTACATTGGGCTACGATCGAGGTTATTGCGGATCACGTCATGGGTTTTCTCGTTGGTGTGCGTGATGTAGCACGGCACCTGCTGCGGATGCTGCGCCGCATTGCCCATAAACGAGAAGACCGGCATTGGGTTATCGCCGTGCTGTTGCGCCAGCACGCTGAAATCAATGGTGCGCGCATCAATACGCGGAGGCGTGCCTGTTTTCAGGCGGCTAACGCGCAGCGGCAGTTCGCGCAGACGGCGAGACAGTGGAATAGACGGCGGATCGCCAGCGCGGCCACCGCTGTAGTTATCCAGACCGATATGAATTTTTCCGTCCAGGAATGTCCCGACGGTCAGCACAACTGCTTTTGCGCGGAACTTGAGACCCATCTGGGTCACGGCACCCACGACGCGATCGTTCTCGACGATAAGATCTTCAACAGCCTGCTGGAAGATCATCAGGTTCGGCTGGTTCTCCAGCGCAGTGCGCACAGCCTGGCGGTAAAGCACGCGGTCTGCCTGTGCACGGGTCGCACGAACAGCAGGCCCTTTACTCGCGTTTAGTATCCTAAACTGGATGCCTGCATGATCGATCGCTTTCGCCATCAGGCCGCCAAGTGCATCCACTTCTTTTACCAGGTGTCCTTTCCCAATGCCGCCAATCGCCGGATTACAGGACATTTGTCCCAGCGTGTCGATATTGTGTGTCAAAAGCAGGGTCTGCTGACCCATACGCGCTGCGGCCATTGCGGCCTCAGTGCCTGCATGACCCCCGCCAATGATGATGACGTCAAAAGGATCCTGATAAAACATGGTGGTCTGCCTCGCGTAAAGCGGTATGAAAATGGATTGAAGCCCGGGCCGTGGATTCTACTCAACTTTAGTCTTTCGAGAAAGCATTGGGATCCTGGGCTATTAAAAAGAAGATCTTTTTATTTAGAGATCTGTTCTATTGTGATCTCTTATTAGGATCGCGAACCTGTGTGGATAAGTCCGATCTCATAAAGAAGATCATACGGTTAGAAAGGATCGTTTGCTGTGAATGATCGGTGATCCTGGACAGTATAAGCTGGGATCAGATCGCGACTTTATGCACAGGGCAAAAACTAAACAACAGTTGTTCTTTGGATAACTACGGGTTAATACGAGCTTTTAACCAGAGTTATCCACATCCGTTCGCGCGATCTTTAATCGTTTTTGAGTAAATTTTTCCATTCCGCGACCCAGATCTCGGCCGGATCCTCCGGAATGTCATGATCGAGGATGTTGATCTTGAGCGTTTCACCCAGCTGTTTTGCTCCGCAAGAGGTGACAGCGGCTTCGACTTTCTCTATTGCCCCGCAAAAAGTGTCATATTCGCGGCTGCCGATCCCCACTGCGCCAAAACGGACGTTTGACAGGTCGGGCTGCTGTTCCAGCAGTTCGTCGTATAAAGGTTGCAGATTATCCGGCAGATCGCCCGCGCCGTGCGTGGAGGTGATCAGCAGCCAGACCCCGTCAGTCGGGAGATCTTCAAGCAACGGGCCGTGCAGGGTTTGTGTGGAAAAGCCCGCATCTTCCAGCTTTTCAGCCAGATGTTCCGCTACGTATTCCGCACCGCCAAGGGTGCTGCCGCTGATAAGGGTAATGTCCGCCATTGATCGCTCGTCCAGATAAAGAGATGGCCATTGTACGCTGTGAACGAGCTGGGATCTACCTGTGGAAAATGTGGGAATGAATTTGCCCGATCACGGGCGGATGGTACGCATGATCGGGTTTTGCAGGGAGATCAGCGTCTCGGTGGACTGAATTTCATCGATTGTTTGGATCTTGTTGATAAGTACCTGCTGGAGTGCGTCGATGGATCGGCACATGACCTTAATAAAGATGCTGTAGTGCCCGGTGGTGTAGTACGCCTCGGTGACTTCATCCAGCGCGTTTAGCTTCGCCAGGGCGGAAGGGTAGTCTTTTGCGCTTTTTAGAATGATGCCGATGAAGCAGCAGACGTCGTAACCCAGCTGCTTAGGGCTGACGTCAATGCGTGCACCGGTAATGATCCCCGCCTGCTTCATCTTCTCTACGCGAACGTGAATGGTTCCCGGGCTGACGCCAAACTGTTTCGCCAGTTCGGCGTAGGCGGTACGGGCATTGGCCATTAACGCCTCCAGAATGCCGCGGTCGAGATTGTCGATCTGATAATTTTCCATAGCTTTTTCTTATGAAGATTAATGAATCACTCTATTCTAGCGCCTAATTTTATCGAATCAAAAGTGAAGGCGGCTTTTTGTTGATGGGTTATTGAATCAGGTGCCATTTCTGTTGCTTAATCAATACCAACAGGACGCAGGAGTATAAATAATGAAAACCGCTTACATCGCAAAACAACGCCAGATCAGTTTCGTTAAATCCCATTTTTCCCGCCAGCTGGAAGACAAGCTGGGTCTGATTGAAGTTCAGGCACCTATTCTCAGCCGCGTGGGTGATGGGACGCAGGATAACCTCTCTGGATGCGAAAAAGCGGTACAGGTAAAAGTGAAAACATTGCCAGACGCCCAGTTCGAAGTGGTTCACTCCCTTGCGAAATGGAAGCGTCAAACCCTGGGACAACACGACTTCAGCGCGGGCGAAGGGCTCTACACGCACATGAAAGCTCTTCGCCCCGACGAAGACCGCCTGTCTCCGATTCACTCCGTTTACGTTGACCAGTGGGACTGGGAGCGCGTAATGGGGGATGGCGAGCGTCACGTGGGTACGCTGAAAGCTACCGTTGAGGCGATTTACGCCGGGATCAAAGCTACCGAAGCGGCAGTAAGCAAAGAGTTTGGTCTGGCACCGTTCCTGCCGGAATCGATCCACTTTGTGCACAGCCAGGAGCTGCTGAGCCGTTTCCCGGATCTGGATGCCAAAGGTCGTGAACGTGCGATCGCCAAAGAGCTGGGGGCAGTGTTCCTGATGGGTATCGGCGGCAAGCTGTCTGATGGCAAACGCCACGACGTTCGTGCACCGGATTATGATGACTGGAGCACGCTGGGCGAGCGCGACTATGCCGGTCTGAACGGCGATATTCTGGTCTGGAACCCGGTACTGGAAGACGCATTCGAACTTTCTTCTATGGGGATCCGCGTGGATGCTGACGCGCTGAAGCGCCAGCTGGCGGTCACCGGCGATGAAGATCGTCTC
Source organism: Enterobacter genomosp. O (assembly GCF_001022965.1). Classification (GTDB taxonomy): domain Bacteria; phylum Pseudomonadota; class Gammaproteobacteria; order Enterobacterales; family Enterobacteriaceae; genus Enterobacter; species Enterobacter cloacae_L. The sequence continues at coordinate 13,739 of NZ_LECZ01000026.1, read as the reverse complement.
AAACTAGAGTGGCACCAGGCGCTGCTGCGCGGGGAAATGCCGCAGACCATCGGCGGCGGTATCGGCCAGTCCCGACTGACCATGCTGCTGCTTCAGCTGCCGCATATCGGCCAGGTTCAGTGTGGTGTCTGGCCGCAGCAGGTGCGCGAAAGCGTTGGCTCTCTTTTGTAATTAACGCTGCCAGCGTCTGAGCAGGCGGCTACGCAACCCGGTATCAAAGCGCCAGATATGATCGAAGATGCGCATGATGCCGGGTTTTCCATGGGCGGACATCGCCACCGCATGGAAACGGTGCTGATGCACCCGCTGCAGCTCCTTCACTTTATTTACTACGTCATCCGGCAGCCGCTGGGCAATAAAATCAGAAATCACCACCGCATCAGCGTCGTACCAGTCTCCCCCCTGCATCCGCTCAACGATGCTGCGAAAACAGCTGGCCAGATCGGTACCGCCGCGAAAACGCTGGCTTAAAAAGCGGATCGCCTGTTCGAGCCCCTGCTGGTTGGTTAGCTCATAGCCCACTACCTCGCTGGAGAAAAGCATGATATAGCAGCGACGGCGATCGGCGAGCGCCACGCGCATCAGCGCCAGGCAGAACGCCTTTGCACACTGTTCGTTAAACCCGCCCATCGATCCGGACGTATCCACGCAAACAATGAATGGCCCACGCGGCTGTTCATCAAAATCCTGATGAATAACCGGCCGCTGGCTGAGCTTCTCGCGCCAGGCTTCGCCGTGCAGCCGGTAGGTGAGGAGCTGCTTTTCCACCAGTCGACGGTAAAACTCATATTCCAGCTCGGTCATCCCGAGCGTGCTCAGCTCCGTGGGCAGAAGGCGCAAAATGTCATCGCTCTGCTGGAGCCCGTCGACCTGTTCGGGCACGGTAGCCGGTTCGCGCACCAGGGTGCGGAAGGTTTCCATTGGGGCATCTTTCTTTGGGACCGACTTTGCCTCCCTTGATCGCCCCAATTGTTCTGCAAGCTTCATCAGCTCGGGCTGCTGCGCCAGAAAATCGCCGTACTTGACGATCAGCTGATAATCCCCGCGGCGAAGCTGGCCGGCGCTCATGTCCCAGAGACGCCCTGCGGCGTTCTCATTTTCCACCAGCACCTGTTCGAGCTGGCCGCTTAAGGTCATGCGCTCCTGAACTTCACTGAGCAGCTGTTCGCGCTCTTCATCCAGCAGCTGCTGGTTTAGCGTCGTGGCCTGAACCACCAGGCTCAGGCGCCAGCGCTGTAGAAATAGGGTATGCAATGCGGGGGTAAACGTGGCGTTATCCGTGACCAGCGCCCGGGCCTGGCTGGCAAACGGAGAGTGGACCTTGTCGAGCAGCGTCAGGGTTTGCGGAAGCTGGACGATAAACTGCGAGGTGGAGAGCCGCTGGCACTGCTGATAGCAGGCCACCTCTTCCGTTAACTCTGGCGGAACCTCGGTCTCTTTGAACCGCTGGCGCAGATTTTCCCGCCAGCGCGGCAGATCGTCCGTCATCGCTTTTTTAAGCTTCGGGAATTTTTCAAAGAAGGCTGCCAGCTGCGGCGAAGCCAGAAGGGTTATGACCACCTCTTCGATCAACCCTTCCTCGCTGACGGCCAGCATAACGTTAAGTGTATCCAGGGTTAGCATTGACGCGCCTGTTTAATCTGTGCGCTTACATCCTGCAGGCTGGCTTCGATGCGACCTAACCAGTCGCTATGAATAAAGAGGCATTTTTGCTGCTCGCTAAAGCGGGTGTGCTGCTGGTGCCATTCTGTGTCCAGCGCTTCCAGCTGCTGCTTAATCACTTCGGGAACGCTGTCGGAAGCGGTTCCCGGCAGAGCAAGACGCGAGCCCTGCAGGCTTACGTCGCGGATCACCAGGTGCTGGCTGCTGTCCACTTCCATATTCAGCGGCTGCGCAAAACCGATGCCGTTGAGCTTTCCACGGATCTCACCGCCTTTATCCAGCCACTGCGCCAGTGCCTCGCGCTCAATGGAAACGTGCACCACCTGCATATCATGAAGTTTGAGCGGTTGCTGGAGCAACAGCGTCAGCGTCGGACTGGTCAGTTCAGCGGGTAATTCATAGTGCGGTTTGCGGGCGAACATTCCCCCGAGGCGATTCACTTTCAGCGCGGTTTTATCGCTTTGCTGCTGCTGGAGCTGAATGCGCCGCTGGGCAATCGCCCCCAGCTGGTTGAGCATCGCCTGCTGCCCCCAGGCGTGTCCGGTCATCAAAACATCAAGCTGCTGCTGCATCAGGTTCATGCCTTCCGCGTCGTGCCAGAGGCAATCTTTCAGCAGGATCAGATCGATTGGCGCTACGGCATCGCGCCCGCTGAACAGGGCGCTGGCCTGCAGCAGGCGGATCGCCTTTTTCCAGCGGCGATCGGAGACATAGGGCGCGGAAGGCAGCAGATCGAGCTGCTGGCGCAGCTGATAGATCAGCTCGAAGACCGCGTCCGGCAATTTGATTTTGCCAATATCCTGCTGCCACTGGTGATACTCCTCATCCGTGACCTGCAGCGAAGCGGATACCGGGTTTTCACTTTCATCCTGCTGGCTGACCAGCATAGAGCGGAAGTTGGATTTATCCTGTACTTTGTCCAGCCACAGGCGGATCAGCATGCGGTCATACAGCGCTTCCAGGCTGCTGTCGGCTTCAGGCAGTTCGTTTGACGCGGCCACCAGCAGGCGCATCGGGATTTTCTCTTCGCTGGCGCCGTTGCGGAAGCGCCGTTCGTTTATCGCCGTGAGCAGGGTGTTCAGAATAGCCGGCCCCGCTTTCCAGATCTCATCGAGAAAAACAATCTCTGCCTCAGGCAAATACCCCGCCGTCAAACGCTCATAGCGCCCTTCGTCTTTCAGCGCCTGAATAGAGAGCGGGCCAAAAACTTCTTCCGGGGTAGAAAACCGGGTCATGAGGTATTCGAAGGCGCGGGCGTTCTGAAACGCAAACTTTAACCTGCGGGCAATCAGGCTTTTGGCAATGCCCGGTGGGCCCAGCAAAAATACGCTTTCACCGCTCAACGCCGCCAGTAAACAGAGGCGAATGGCGTGGCTACGCTCGAAAAGGCCTTTCTCCAGCGCGCTGCTGAGGCGGGAAATTCTTTCTGCTAATAAATGTGAGTGAGCCATAATAGTTTTGCATCCTTTCGCCGTCGTGGCGGCCAATTGAAGCGAGTATAGACGTTTCAGTCAGGGCTGGTAATAGACTGAAGTGCGGCGCAATTTTCTTTGCGCTACATTAATGCGGTTGCATTTAGGGGTACGATTTTGCAATGAATCGTGCATACTGTGCGCTTTTTGTGGGCCAAGGGACTAGGCACACATTTGTTATTTAAACGAAAAGACTAGTCTATGAGCACTGATAATAAGCAATCATTACCCGCAATAACGCTTGCGGCGATCGGGGTTGTCTACGGTGATATCGGCACCAGCCCGCTTTATACGCTTCGTGAATGTCTGTCCGGCCAGTTTGGCTTTGGTGTTGAACGTGACGCCGTATTTGGCTTCCTGTCACTCATCTTCTGGCTGCTGATCCTGGTGGTTTCCGTTAAATATCTCTCTTTCGTGATGCGTGCTGATAACGCGGGCGAAGGCGGTATCCTGACCCTGATGTCCCTGGCAGGACGCAATACCTCAGCCAGAATGACGTCCGTGCTGGTCATTATCGGCCTGATTGGCGGCAGCTTCTTCTACGGGGAAGTGGTGATAACGCCTGCTATTTCGGTGCTCTCGGCGATAGAGGGGCTGGAGATTATTGCCCCGCAGCTTGATTCCTGGGTTGTTCCTCTGGCCATTATTGTCCTGACGCTGCTGTTTATGATCCAGAAGCACGGTACTGGGCTGGTGGGCAAACTGTTTGCACCGATTATGCTGGCCTGGTTCCTGATCCTCGCGGCGCTTGGTTTGCGCAGCATTATCGCGAACCCGGAAGTGCTCCACGCGCTGAACCCTTACTGGGCAGTGCATTTCTTCCTTGAGTACAAAGTGGTTTCCTTCGTGGCGCTGGGTGCGGTCGTGCTCTCCATCACCGGGGTTGAAGCGCTGTATGCTGATATGGGCCACTTCGGGAAACTGCCTATCCGCGTGGCATGGTTTATTGTGGTGCTGCCGTCGCTGGTGCTGAATTACTTTGGTCAGGGCGCGCTGTTGCTCAAAAGCCCGGAAGCGATTAAGAACCCGTTCTTCCTGCTGGCGCCTGACTGGGCGCTGGTGCCGATGCTGATTCTGGCAACGCTGGCGACCGTTATTGCCTCCCAGGCGGTGATTTCCGGCGTGTTCTCTCTGACGCGCCAGGCCGTGCGTCTGGGTTACCTCTCACCGATGCGCATCATCCATACCTCAGAGATGGAGTCGGGCCAGATCTACATCCCGTTCATTAACTGGCTGCTCTATTTCGCTGTTGTCATTGTTATCGTCAGCTTCGAGCACTCCAGCAACCTGGCGGCGGCGTACGGCATTGCGGTAACCGGTACGATGGTGCTGACATCGCTTCTCTCCACCACGGTGGCGTACCGAAACTGGCACTGGAATAAATTCCTCGTGGCGATGATTCTGGTGGGCTTCCTGTGCATCGACGTGCCGCTGTTCTCGGCGAACCTCGACAAGATTGTCTCCGGGGGCTGGCTGCCGCTGACGCTGGGTCTGGTGATGTTTATCGTCATGACCACATGGAAAAGCGAGCGTTTCCGCCTGCTGCGCCGCATGCATGAGCACGGTAATTCTCTCGAGGCGATGATCGCTTCTCTGGAGAAATCACCACCGGTCCGCGTGCCCGGCACCGCGGTGTATATGTCTCGTGCCCTGAACGTGATCCCGTTTGCGCTGATGCATAACCTCAAGCACAACAAGGTCCTGCATGAACGCGTCATTCTGCTGACGCTGCGCACCGAAGATGCGCCGTATGTTCACAACGTGCGCCGCGTGCAAATCGAGCAGCTGTCGCCGACATTCTGGCGCGTGGTGGCGAGCTACGGCTGGCGTGAAACGCCGAACGTGGAAGAGGTGTTCCACCGCTGCGGCCTGGAAGGGCTGAGCTGCCGGATGATGGAGACGTCATTCTTTATGTCCCACGAGTCGCTGATTATCGGCAAGCGCCCGTGGTATCTGCGCCTGCGCGGCAAGCTGTACCTTATCCTGCAGCGTAACGCCCTGCGCGCGCCTGATCAGTTTGAGATCCCGCCTAACCGCGTGATTGAGCTGGGGACGCAGGTCGAGATTTAAGCTCCTTAATATGCCGGGTGGCGCTTCGCTTACCCGGCCTACTCATACTCAATATCCCCGCCTAAATTTACTCTGCATTTCACTTAGCGAAACGTTTCGACGTCGATCACAAATCTGTTACGTCATGATGGTTTTCTGAACATTCTTGAGATTAAACTGACATCAGCGAAACGTTTCGCTAGTGGAGCAAGAAAATGAAGAAAGGCACGGTACTCAACTCAGAAATCTCATCGGTTATTTCCCGTCTTGGGCATACCGATACGCTGGTGGTTTGCGATGCAGGCTTACCGGTTCCGCGCAGCACAGCCCGTATCGATATGGCGTTAACGCAGGGCGTACCCTCGTTTATGCAGGTACTGGACGTGGTGACCGCGGAGATGCAGGTTGAGGCGGCCATTCTCGCAGCGGAAATCAAACAACATAATCCGCAACTCCACGAAACGTTGCTCAGCCACCTTGAGCAGCTGCAACAACACCAGGGAAACACCATAGAAATTCGTTACACAACGCACGAACAATTCAAACAACAAACCGCAGACAGTCAGGCGGTGATTCGCAGCGGGGAGTGTTCCCCGTATGCGAATATTATTCTCTGTGCTGGCGTCACCTTCTGAGGCCATCATGGACGCATTACTGCAACTCAAAGGGATCGATAAGTCGTTCCCGGGCGTAAAAGCCCTCTCCGGTGCGGCGCTGAACGTCTACTCCGGGCGCGTGATGGCGCTGGTGGGTGAGAACGGCGCCGGCAAATCCACCATGATGAAAGTGCTGACCGGTATCTATCAACGCGATGCCGGCTCACTCGTCTGGCTGGGTAAAGAGACCACCTTCAACGGCCCGAAATCTTCTCAGGAAGCCGGTATTGGCATTATCCACCAGGAGCTGAACCTGATCCCGCAGCTTACCATTGCGGAGAACATCTTCCTCGGCCGCGAGTTCGTAAACCGGTTCGGCAAAATTGACTGGAAAACCATGTATGCCGAAGCGGACAAGCTGCTGGCGAAGCTGAACCTGCGCTTTAAGAGCGACCGCCTGGTCGGCGATCTCTCGATTGGCGATCAGCAGATGGTGGAAATCGCGAAGGTGCTAAGCTTTGAGTCGAAGGTCATCATTATGGATGAACCGACTGACGCCCTGACCGATACCGAAACCGAATCCCTGTTCCGCGTCATCCGCGAGCTGAAATCGCAGGGGCGCGGGATTGTCTATATCTCTCACCGCATGAAAGAGATCTTCGAAATTTGCGACGACGTCACCGTCTTCCGCGACGGGCAGTTTATTGCCGAGCGTGAAGTGGCCACGCTGACCGAAGATACGCTTATCGAAATGATGGTGGGGCGTAAGCTTGAAGATCAATACCCGCACCTGGACAAAGCGCCGGGCGATATCCGCCTGAAGGTGGACAATCTCTGCGGTCCGGGCGTGAACGACGTGACCTTTACCCTGCGCCAGGGCGAGATCCTGGGTGTGGCGGGCCTGATGGGCGCCGGCCGTACCGAGCTGATGAAGGTGCTTTACGGTGCGCTGCCGCGATCCAGCGGGTATGTCACCCTCGACGGTCATGAAGTGGTGACTCGCTCGCCGCAGGATGGCCTGGCGAACGGCATCGTCTATATCTCCGAAGACCGCAAGCGCGACGGCTTAGTGCTGGGGATGTCGGTAAAAGAGAACATGTCGCTTACGGCGCTGCGCTATTTCAGCCGCAGCGGCGGGAGCCTGAAGCATAAAGATGAGCAGCAGGCGGTCAGCGATTTTATCCGTCTCTTTAACGTCAAAACCCCGTCGATGGAGCAGGCGATTGGCCTGTTGTCCGGTGGTAATCAGCAGAAAGTGGCCATTGCGCGCGGGCTGATGACGCGCCCGAAAGTCCTGATCCTCGACGAGCCAACACGCGGCGTAGACGTGGGCGCGAAGAAAGAGATCTATCAGCTGATTAACCAGTTCAAGGCCGACGGCCTGAGCATCATTCTGGTCTCTTCCGAGATGCCAGAAGTATTAGGCATGAGCGATCGCATTATCGTCATGCATGAAGGGCATCTCGGCGGTGAATTCACTCGCGAGCAGGCCACCCAGGAAGTTCTGATGGCTGCCGCTGTGGGCAAGCTTAATCGCGTGAATCAGGAGTAAGAAGATGACTACCCAGGCTGTTTCTGGTCGCCGCTATTTCACAAAGGCATGGCTGATGGAACAAAAATCGCTGATTGCCCTGCTGGTGCTGATCGCGATTGTGTCGACCATGAGCCCGAATTTTTTCACCGTTAATAACCTGTTCAACATCCTGCAGCAGACGTCCGTGAACGCCATTATGGCGGTCGGGATGACGCTGGTGATTCTGACCTCAGGGATCGATCTGTCCGTCGGTTCCCTGCTGGCGCTCACCGGTGCGATCGCCGCTTCCCTTGTCGGAGTTGAAGTCAACGCGCTGGTGGCAGTGGCTGCAGCGCTGGCTGCTGGGGCAGCAATCGGTGCCGTGACCGGCGTGATTGTAGCGAAAGGCCGCGTTCAGGCGTTCATCGCAACGCTGGTGATGATGCTGTTGCTGCGCGGTGTGACCATGGTTTATACCAACGGCAGCCCGGTGAACACGGGCTTTACCGACAACGCCGATCTGTTTGGCTGGTTCGGTATCGGTCGTCCGCTGGGTGTCCCTACGCCGGTCTGGATCATGGCTATCGTCTTCCTGGCGGCGTGGTACATGCTGCATCACACCCGTCTGGGTCGTTATATCTATGCGCTGGGCGGTAACGAAGCGGCAACGCGACTGTCCGGGATTAGCGTTAATAAAGTCAAAATTATCGTTTACTCGCTGTGCGGTCTGCTGGCGTCTCTGGCGGGCATTATCGAAGTGGCGCGCCTCTCCTCCGCGCAGCCAACGGCGGGTACGGGTTATGAGCTGGATGCCATTGCGGCAGTGGTTCTGGGCGGTACGAGCCTTGCGGGCGGTAAAGGTCGCATTGTTGGGACATTGATCGGCGCACTGATTCTCGGTTTCCTGAATAATGGTTTGAATTTGTTAGGTGTTTCCTCCTATTACCAGATGATCGTTAAGGCAGTGGTGATTTTGCTGGCGGTACTGGTAGACAACAAAAAACAGTAACTGACGACACTACAGGACATCTTAGATATGAACATGAAAAAACTGGCTACCCTGGTTTCTGCTGTCGCGCTGAGCGCAACCGTAAGTGCTAACGCCATGGCGAAAGACACCATCGCGCTGGTTGTCTCTACCCTGAACAACCCGTTCTTCGTCTCCCTGAAGGACGGTGCGCAGAAAGAAGCGGACAAGCTGGGCTACAACCTGGTGGTACTGGATTCACAGAACAACCCGGCGAAAGAGCTGGCTAACGTTCAGGACTTAACCGTTCGTGGTACCAAAATTCTGCTGATCAACCCAACCGACTCTGACGCCGTCGGTAACGCCGTTAAAATGGCAAACCAGGCGAAGATCCCGGTAATCACCCTGGACCGTCAGGCAACGAAAGGCGAAGTCGTGAGCCACATTGCGTCTGATAACGTGCTGGGCGGCAAAATCGCCGGTGATTACATCGCGAAGAAAGCAGGCGAAGGCGCGAAAGTTATCGAACTGCAGGGGATTGCCGGTACGTCTGCAGCCCGCGAGCGTGGCGAAGGCTTCCAGCAGGCTGTGGCGGCGCACAAATTCAACGTGCTGGCGAGCCAGCCAGCAGACTTCGACCGTACTAAAGGTCTGAACGTCATGCAGAACCTGCTGACCGCACACCCTGACGTGCAGGCTGTGTTCGCGCAGAACGACGAAATGGCGCTGGGCGCGCTGCGTGCCCTGCAGACTGCAGGTAAATCTGATGTGATGGTTGTCGGATTTGACGGCACGCCGGATGGTGAAAAAGCGGTAAATGATGGCAAACTGGCTGCGACCATCGCTCAGCTGCCTGAGCAGATTGGCGCGACTGGCGTGCAAACTGCCGACAAAGTGCTGAAGGGCGAAAAAGTTCAGGCCAAATACCCTGTTGACCTGAAGTTGGTTATTAAGCAGTAAAAGGCGATTCAGGCAGTCGCTGGCTGCCTGAGGGACACCAATAAAGAAAAGTGTGGCATACGCCACCGGGTAACACCGGTGGCGCTCTCAGATGGACAACCCAACCATGAAAACCGCAGGCAACCTCGTCGTCCTTGGCAGTATCAATGCCGATCACATTCTTAACCTTGAATCGTTCCCGACGCCGGGCGAAACCGTCACGGGTAACCAGTATCAGGTGGCCTTCGGCGGTAAAGGTGCCAACCAGGCCGTCGCAGCCGGGCGCAGCGGGGCGAATATCGCGTTTATCGCCTGCACGGGGGATGACGATACCGGTGAGCGAGTGCGCAAACAGCTCGCCAGCGATAACATTGATATCGCACCGGTCAGCGTTGTTTCAGGGGAATCGACCGGCGTTGCGCTGATTTTCGTCAATGCGGAAGGTGAGAATGTCATCGGTATTCATGCAGGCGCCAACGCCGCATTAACCACCGAACGTGTTGAAGCGCAGCGTGAGTGTATTGCGAATGCCGAAGCGCTACTGATGCAGCTGGAATCGCCGGTCGAAAGCGTGCTGGCCGCCGCCAAAATTGCGCATCAAAATCATACCACCGTCGTACTTAATCCTGCGCCTGCCCGTGTATTATCAGACGAATTGCTGGCGCTGGTGGACATCATCACGCCTAACGAAACCGAAGCAGAAAAGCTGACGGGCATTCGTGTTGAAAATGATGACGACGCGGCGCGTGCGGCAAAAGCGCTGCACGATAAAGGCATCGATACCGTGATTATCACCCTGGGCAGCCGTGGGGTGTGGGCAAGCGTAAACGGTGAAGGCCGTCGCGTGCCGGGCTTTAAGGTGAAGGCGATTGATACCATCGCGGCGGGAGATACCTTCAATGGTGCTCTGGTGACCGCGCTGCTGGAAGGCAAGAGAATGGATGATGCGATCCGCTTCGCGCACGCTGCCGCGGCGATTGCGGTGACGCGCAAAGGTGCCCAGCCTTCCGTTCCGTGGCGTAAAGAGATCGATGAATTCTTAAGTCAGCAGGGGTAACGCTTGGCCACAATGAAAGATGTCGCCCGCCTGGCGGGTGTTTCTACCTCGACAGTCTCTCACGTGATTAATAACGACCGCTTCGTCAGCGAGGCGATTCGGGAGAAGGTCGAAGCGGCAGTTAAAGATCTCAACTATGCGCCGTCGGCGCTGGCGCGCAGCCTCAAGCTGAACCAGACGCGTACCATCGGCATGCTCATCACCGCCAGTACCAACCCCTTTTATTCTGAGCTGGTTCGTGGCGTAGAGCGCAGCTGCTTCGAGCGTGGCTACAGCCTGGTGCTGTGCAATACCGAAGGGGACGAGCAGCGCATGAACCGTAACCTGGAAACGCTGATGCAAAAACGCGTCGACGGGTTACTGCTGCTCTGCACCGAAACGCATCAGCCCTCAAAAGAGATTATTCAGCGCTATCCTTCTATTCCTACGGTGATGATGGACTGGGCGCCCTTCGACGGCACCAGCGATCTTATTCAGGATAACTCCCTGCTGGGTGGGGACATGGCAACCCAGTATCTGATTGATAAAGGCCATACCCGCATCGCCTGTATTACCGGTCCGCTCGATAAAACCCCCGCGCGTTTGCGTCTGGAGGGATATCTGTCGGCGATGGCGCGGGCGGGGCTTGCCATTCCAGAAGGCTACCGAATCACCGGCGATTTCGAATTTAACGGTGGCTTCGAGGCAATGCAGACACTGCTGGCGCAAGCGCAGCGCCCGCAGGCGGTCTTTATCGGTAACGATGCGATGGCGTTTGGTGCCTATCAGGCGTTGTACCAGGCAGGCCTGCGCGTGCCGGACGATATGGCGGTGATCGGATACGATGATATTGAGCTGGCAAGCTACATGACGCCGCCGCTGACCACCATCCATCAGCCGAAGGATGAACTGGGCGAGCTGGCCATCGATGTACTGATTCACCGTATGGCGCAGCCCACGCTTCAGCAGCAACGTCTGCAGCTTACTCCTGTTCTGATGGAACGGGGTTCGGTTTAGCCTTTGCTTTGTGGCGTTCTTTGATCAGGTTGCGCCCATCTTTCGGTTTTAACAGCATAAAGACCAGCGCCGAAACCACGGTGAGCGCACCCATGGTAATAAAGGTATAGTGGAACTGCTCAACGGTATTCGCGCTGTCAAAGCCTTCATAAAAACGCAGCACCGCTGCACTTACTGCAACTCCTAAACTGATCGACAGCTGCTGCGTTACTGCCAGCACGCTGTTGCCGCTACTGGCATTCTCGTCAGTCAGATCGGCGAGGGTGATGGTGTTCATTGATGTGAACTGCGTCGACATCGCCATGCCCAGAACAAACAACGGCAGGATCAGCATCCAGACGGGAAGCGAGGCGGATTGCAGCGAGAATTGCGCAATCATCAAACCGATAAAGACCGTCACGCCAACCAGCGTCTTACGATAGCCAAACCAGCGCAGTACTTGCGTAACGGTTGATTTGGCCAGAATTGAGCCCATTGCCGTGGGCGCCATCATGCAGCCAGCTATCAGGGCCGGATAGCCGAAACCCACCTGCAGCATCAACGGCATCAGGAACGGTACGCAACCCGTCCCCAGACGTGACGCAATGTTGCCCGCAATCCCGACTGAAAACGTTCGGGTGTTAAATAGCCCGAGGGAGATTAACGGCGTCGGGTGACGGCGCGCGTGACGTATATAAAGAAGGAACAGCAGAATTCCGCTGAGGATGACGGACAGGGCCAGCCATGTCGCCACGATTTTCTCACCGAACAATTCCATCCCGCTGGAGAACAGAACCAGGCTCAGGCCAAACAGGAAAAAGCCGCCCATGTCGAAGCTGCGCCTTGGCGTGGTGAAGTTCGGCATATATTTGCGGGCGTATAGAAGCCCCGCAACGCCAATCGGAATATTAATCAGGAAGATCCAGTGCCAGCTTGCCCAGGTGACAAACACGCCACCGAGTACCGGGCCGAGTATCGGGCCGACCAGACCCGGCATAGTGACGAAGTTAAGCACGGGAAGCAGTTCGCTTCTGGGGTAGGCTCGCAGCAATGCAAGACGCGCCACGGGCATCATCATCGCGCCGCCAATGCCCTGTAATACGCGGAAGATTACCAGCTCCGTCAGGGATGAAGAGAGCGCACAGGCCAGCGAACCGAGCGTAAAGAGCGTCACGGCCAGCATGAAAACTCTGCGGGTGCCGAAGCGGTCGGCCAGCCAGCCGCTGACCGGGATTAACATCGCGACCGTCAGGGTATAGCTGATAATGGCGGACTGCATTGCCAGCGGGGAGCGGTTAAGGCTTTGCGCAATAGCGGGAAGCGCTGTGTTGAGGATGGTGGCATCCAGTGCCTGCATAAAAAACGCCATGGCTGCAATCCACGGCAATCCGGCCATGCTGCGCGCTTTTTTCGTTGTCATTTATTTACCTGCTGGTGGTTTGGTGCGGCCAGCAATGCCTGGCACGCATTCAGGGCTCGCTGCCCGTCGCTTTCCTGAATCGCATCCACTATCGCCTGATGCAAATCCAGTTTTACCACTTCGTCTTGTGTAATAGAGGTAAAGTAGGTGTGGTACACCGAATGGAATAAAGAGGCAAAAGAGGTGAGGAACGGGTTGGCGCTCATCATATAGATATGTTCATGCCAGGCCATATCGACTTCAACCCAGCGTTCACGGTTGAAGTGTTTTTTCAGGAACACCATCTCTTCCATCAACGCGTTAAGCTGCGCTTTCTGCTCTGCCGTACCAAGCGTGGCGGCGAGAAGACATGCCTGTGGTTCAAGGCTGCTGCGCATTACCAGAAAGTGATCGACGACCTGATGAAAGTTATCTTCCGTCATCCACCAGGAGAGCAGCTCCTGATCGAGAAAATTCCAGTTACTTTGGGGCATCACGCGTGTGCCAATACGAGGACGTGGAAGCACCATACCTTTTGCCGTTAGGGTTTTGACCGCTTCGCGCACGGCGGTACGGCTCACCCCAAACTGCTCACCCAGCTCCATTTCACCCGGCAGGATGCTGCCCGGGGCATATTTACCCGCTAAAATTCGCTGAGCCAGCTTTTCTGCCAGCACATACGACAGGTTTTTTTGGGCGGCCAGCTGTTGTGCGCTTAATGGCATCGCTTTTATTCCTTAATGATTCATGCTGATAATTATGCCATCTCGTATGTGATTGTGGTTGCAGATACATCAAATAGAACAATTTGTAGCTTGATTTCACCGCTATTGGTGAAAAAAAACACGGATAGAAACTTTTTTTAAATTTCCTCTTGTCACACCGGAATAACTCCCTATAATGCGCCTCCACTGACACGGAACAACGGCACACACGCCGCCGGGTCAGCAGAGAAAAGCGAAAATAAACGCTTGACTCTGAAGCGGGAAAGCGTAATATGCACACCCCGCGCCGCAGCGAAAAGCGAAGCGGCACTGCTCTTTAACAATTTATCAGACAATCTGTGTGGGCACTCAAAGTGACATGGATTCTTAATGTCTTCGGACAATA
>NZ_LECZ01000025.1 GCF_001022965.1 Enterobacter genomosp. O | reverse complement strand
CTCAGAAGTGAAACGCCGTAGCGCCGATGGTAGTGTGGGGTCTCCCCATGTGAGAGTAGGGAACTGCCAGGCATCAAATTAAGTAGTAAGCCGGTGCATAAATCCGGTGGTTACAGCAGTCTTCGGTGGAGCGGTAGTTCAGTCGGTTAGAATACCTGCCTGTCACGCAGGGGGTCGCGGGTTCGAGTCCCGTCCGTTCCGCCACTTATTAAAAGCCCTGAGTTAACGCTCAGGGCTTTTTTCTTAGCTGTTGCCTCATTATTGCTAAATCAGCAAAAATCCTCTGCGTTTTACGATCTTTTTCTTCATAACCGCTGCTGCGATAATTCTCCTCAGTTAACAAACATTATGAATAACGAGGATTATATGACTCTCCCTGCATTTGGTCTGGGCACATTCCGCCTGAAAGACGACGTTGTGATCGCATCGGTTAAAACCGCACTTGAACTGGGTTATCGCGCAGTTGATACGGCACAGATCTATGAAAATGAAGCTGCCGTTGGACAAGCTCTCGAAGAGAGCGGTGTGCCGCGTAATGAGCTGTTCATCACTACAAAGATCTGGATTGAAAACCTCAGCAAAGACAAGCTGATCCCGAGCCTGAAAGAGAGCCTGAAGAAATTGCGCACTGACTACGTGGATCTGACGCTGATTCACTGGCCATCACCGAACGATGCCGTTTCTGTGGAAGAATTCATGCAGGCCCTTCTGGAAGCAAAAGCTCAGGGCTTGACCCGTGAAATTGGTATCTCCAACTTCACCATTCCGCTGATGGAAAAAGCCATTGCTGCTGTAGGTGCAGAAAATATTGCGACCAACCAGATTGAACTGTCTCCTTACCTGCAGAACCGCAAAGTCGTGGATTGGGCAAAACAGCACGGTATCCACATCACCTCATACATGACGCTGGCCTATGGTAAAGCGCTGAAAGATGAAGTGATTACGCGTATCGCTGAGAAACACAACGCGACTGCCGCGCAGGTCATTCTGGCATGGGCAATGGGTGAAGGTTATGCCGTGATCCCATCTTCAACTAAACGTGAAAACCTGGCCAGCAACCTGTTAGCAACGGATCTTCAGCTGGATGCTGACGATAAAAAAGCGATCGCAGCCCTGGAGTGCAACGATCGTCTGGTTAGCCCGGAAGGCTTAGCGCCTGACTGGGATTGATATTAACCCCCTCTGTACTCTAAACCCTCACACAGCTCCTTCGGGAGCTGTTTTTATATGCTCGCTCAGGAAGTCAATAAAGGCCCGGATGCGCGTGCTTACCGCTCTGTCACTGTAATACACTGCGCTAAAAGGCATCTCTACCGGTAGACGCTTATCGGCCATTATCTCCACGAGCTCACCGCGAGCAATTTCCTTATCAATCATGTAATCCGACAAACAGGCGATGCCATTCCCGGTGAGGCACAGCTGTTTTAGCGTTTCCCCGCTGTTCGACGATAACCCGCAGGTAATTTCATGCAGCTGGCCATCATGACAGGCGACAGGCCAGGTGTTCAGCGACACAGGCTCCGTAAAGCCCAGGCACAGGTGCTGCTTCAATTCTTCAACCGTCTCCGGTTTACCATGTTCGGCAATATACTCTGGTGATGCGATAATTTTGCGGTAGCTGGCAAACAGAGGGCGGGCACGCAGGCTTGAGTCTGTCAGGGTTCCCGCGCGGATGGCCACATCCACTTTCCGCTCGATGAGGTTGATAAACGTCTCTGAGGAGACCAGAGAGAGCGTCATCTCCGGATAACGTTCGCGGAAAGGCTTGATCAGCGGCATCAGAAAGTGAAGCACAACCGGCGTGGCCGCATCAATGCGCAGCAATCCACGCGGCGTGCTGCGGGTTTCCATAATCTCCGTCTCCGCTGCGGCCATCTCCTGCAGTACCGACTGCACGCGGCGGAAGTAACGCTCTCCTTCTTCCGTCAGGCTCAGCTGTCGCGTCGTTCGGTTGAGCAAACTTACCCCCAGCTTCATCTCCAGTTTTTTTACCGAGCGGCTAATAGCGGAGTTAGCCTGCCCCAGCTGTTCGGCCGCCCGGCTAAAACTGCCGCTTTCGACGACGGCGACAAAGATTGTGAGCTCTTCAGACGTTGCTTTCATTGTTGCACCACCTGCAAAATTCAATTGATATTTTGACCATTTTTGTTATTTAATCACTGGCGCATACTGCCTGTCATCTTAATCCTGATGATACGGAGTATTTTATGCCACTGGCGCTACTTGCCCTGACGATCAGTGCCTTTGCAATTGGCACGACCGAATTTGTTATCGTAGGACTGGTTCCTACCATTGCTAACCAGCTTGCGATCTCGCTGCCCTCAGCCGGGCTGTTGGTGTCTATCTACGCCCTGGGCGTCGCCGTTGGTGCGCCGGTCCTGACGGCCCTGACCGGGCGCTTCCCACGTAAGCAGCTCTTAGTCGCGCTGATGGTGCTGTTCACTGCCGGCAACATTCTGGCCTGGAAGGCACCGGACTACACCACCCTGGTGATTGCCCGTCTGTTGACCGGCCTTGCACACGGTGTGTTCTTCTCGATTGGCTCCACCATTGCAACCAGCCTGGTACCCAAAGAGAAAGCGGCTTCAGCCATTGCGATCATGTTTGGTGGGTTGACCGTTGCACTCGTCACGGGCGTACCGTTGGGCACGTTTATCGGACAGCATTTCGGCTGGCGTGAAACTTTCCTGGCCGTCTCCTTACTGGGCGTCATCGCCCTGGTGACCAGCCTGCTGCTGGTACCGTCAAATATTCCTGGCCGGGCGAGCGCCAGCCTGCGCGATCAGCTGAAGGTGCTCACGCATCCGCGTTTGCTGATCATCTACGCGGTTACGGCACTGGGCTATGGTGGGGTATTCACCGCCTTCACTTTCCTGGCACCGATGATGCAGGACCTGGCAGGTTTCTCACCCAACGCCGTGAGCTGGATTTTGCTGGGATATGGTATTTCCGTTGCCATTGGCAATATCTGGGGCGGCAAGCTTGCAGATAAGCACGGTGCGGTACCGGCGCTGAAGTTCATCTTCGCGGCCCTGGTTGTTCTGCTGATGATTTTCCAGTTCACGGCTTCGATGCACTACGCCGCGCTGGTCACGGTACTGGTCATGGGGATCTTTGCCTTTGGTAATGTTCCCGGACTTCAGGTTTATGTTGTACAGAAAGCCGAGCTCTATACGCCAAATGCGGTGGATGTGGCATCGGGTCTGAACATTGCCGCATTTAATATTGGCATCGCGCTGGGTTCCATCATCGGCGGGCAAACCGTAGCGCATGTTGGATTAACCCAGACACCGTGGATTGGTGCGGTGATTGTCCTGGTGGCCTTCCTGCTGATTGGCCTGAGTGGGCGTCTGGATAAACCTGCTCGTGTAGCGCTGGGATAACATCAGTAAGTGCTTGCTTACAAAACTGGAAAGCGGTTTCTCAGAAATTGCGTTGAAAGTGTGACCTAAAGTCCCTATAACATTAGAACCAGTCCGTTTTCCGGGCTGGTTCATGTTACAGAGGCTGTTTCCAAAAGTGCGAAAAAATACCTATGCCATGCGTTATGTTGCCGGAATGCCCGCGGAGAGGATCTTGCCTCCGGGGTCGTTTGCGAGCATAAGCCAGGCATTACCCGCCGGCACTCCGTTAAGCAGCGATGAAAAAATTCGCGTGCTGGTGTGGAATATCTTTAAGCAGCAGCGTGCAGAGTGGTTATCGGTACTCAAGAACTTTGGAAAAGATGCCCACCTGGTTCTGCTCCAGGAGGCGCAAACCACCCCTGAGCTGGTGCGGTTTGCGACCACCAACTATCTTGCCGCCGACCAGGTGCCTGCATTTGTTCTGCCTCAACATCCTTCAGGCGTGATGACGCTTTCGGCAGCACATCCCGTCTATTGCTGTCCGCTGCGCGAACGCGAGCCTATCCTGCGCCTGGCGAAATCGGCGCTGGTGACGGTCTACCCGCTGCCGGATACCCGGATGCTGATGGTCGTGAATATCCACGCGGTAAATTTCAGCCTGGGTGTGGATGTGTATAGTAAGCAATTACTTCCAATCGGCGATCAGATAGCGCATCACAGCGGGCCCATCATTATGGCCGGCGATTTCAATGCCTGGAGCCGTCCGCGCATGAATGCGCTCTACCGCTTTGCGCGCGAAATGTCCCTGCGTGAAGTTCGTTTTAACGATGACCAGCGCAAAAAAGCCTTTGGTCGTCCTCTCGATTTTGTCTTCTATCGTGGTTTGAGCGTGCACGACGCTTCTGTTCTGGTGACGCGCGCCTCCGATCACAATCCTCTACTAGTTGAATTCAGTCCCGGCAAACCAGATAAATAATGGTGTGTCAGGTCTGCCGTGGGGCAGGCCTGCGCGGTACTGCCCTTTATTTTAAACACACAAAGGACAGTACGATGACAACAACACACTCCCATCATGACAACGTAGAAAAACAGTTTGGTTCTCAGGCAAATGCTTATCTGAGCAGCGCCGTGCACGCTTCTGGCCGCGACCTGGTCCGCCTCGGTGAACGCCTGGCGGCGTTCCCGCAGGCGCACGTGCTGGATTTAGGCTGCGGGGCAGGGCATGCCAGCTTTACGGCTGCGCAGCAGGTGGCGCAGGTTACCGCGTATGATTTATCCAGCCAGATGCTGGAGGTGGTTGCTGAAGCGGCGAAAGCGAAAGGGCTGGACAACATTAATACGCGCCAGGGCTATGCCGAATCCTTACCTTTTGATGACGCGTCGTTTGAGGTGGTGATCAGCCGTTATTCTGCGCACCACTGGCATGATGTCGGCCAGGCATTACGTGAGGTCAAACGCGTCCTGAAGCCAGGTGGCATCTTCATCATGATGGATGTGATGTCGCCCGGGCATCCGGTGCGCAATATCTGGCTGCAGACGGTGGAAGCGCTGCGCGACACCTCGCATGTGCAAAACTACTCCAGCGGTGAGTGGTTTTCATTTATCACTGACTCGGGGCTGATTGCGCGCGCGTTGATTACCGACCGCTTACCGCTCGAGTTCAGCTCGTGGATCGCGCGTATGCGTACCCCGGAAGCATTAAGCCAGGCAATCAGGCTGTATCAGGAGAGTGCGTCTGCAGAGGTGAAGGCATACTTTGAACTGCAGGACGATGGCTCTTTTACCAGCGATACCATCATGGCTGAAGCGCAAAAAGCGGGATAAACAAAAAAGGCACCGAGGGGAATCGGTGCCTTTTTATCTTTCGATCGTGTTATCAGGAGTCTGGCGTAGCGCTGTTCTTCACAAACAGCGTCAGCTGGTCGCCTGGTTTCAGATTGTCAGTATCATTGTTCCAGCGCATCACATCTTTAATGTTCACGCCGTGTCGTTTTGCGATACTGGACAGTGAATCGCCCTTGCGCACGCGATAGGTAATGCTATCGCTGTTGCTGGCGAGACGCTGTGCGCTGCTACCTGCACCCACCGTCAGCGTTTGACCAACTTTCAGGCCTGAACTGCGCAGATTATTCCACTGCTGCAGATCTTTTGCCGTCACGCCAAGACGTGTTGCAATGCCAGAAAGCGTGTCACCTGAACGAACCTTATAGCTGCGGCTGTTGACTGATGATGCATCCGCGATCAGCGTTGACTGAACGGCGGCGATTTCACCAGAAGCCAAAGACTCACGTAACTGCTCGGCATGTTTCTGCGGAACCATTACATACTGCGGGCCACTTGCCCCCAGAGTTGAGCCTTTAACGCCAGCATTAAAGGTTTTCAATTTACTTACCGACATACCCGTCATATCAGCGACCTGTTGAATATCAACCGGACTGCTGAGGCGAACGCGCGCCAGTGCACGACTTTCGTCTGGTGTTGGCAGTTGTACACCGTAACGCTTGCTGTTCTTGAGAATATCGCTCAATGCCAGCATTTTCGGTACGTAAATCTTTGTTTCCTGTGGCAGTGAGAGCGACCAAAAATCGGTGGATTTACCCCGTGCTTTATTCGCTTTCATTGCCTTCAGTACACGACCTTCGCCACTATTGTACGCTGCGACCGTTAACAGCCAGTCGCCGTCAAACATCTTATTCAGACGTTGCATCATGTCGAGAGCGGCTGTCGTTGAAGCGACAACATCGCGACGCGCATCATAGTTGCGGGTCTGTTTCAGACCATAGTTTCGCCCGGTGCTCGGAATGATCTGCCAAATGCCTGCGGCATTGGCGCCAGACGTCGCGTGTGGGTCAAAAGCGCTCTCCACTATGGGTAGGAGTACCAGCTCCATAGGCATGTTACGTTTCTTAACTTGCCCGGCTATCCAGTACATATACGGCTCTGCCCGTAACGTTACATCGTGGAGATAGCTCTTATTTCTTAAATACTTCTGTTTCTGTTCGCGAATCCGGGTATTTTCCGGAATTCCCATCTTTAGCTCGTCGCCAATAGAGGCCCACAAGTCTTGTTCCTGCGCGAAAGATGTCCCATCGTCCAACCATCGCGCCTGACTTGTAAACTTCCCTGCTTCCCCTTGACCAGCTGCAGAAAGGCTCTGTGCGTGCTGTTGTACGTTGCTGCCGTTCTGCGACTGGCAACCTACAAGCAGGACAGAGGCGAGTAATATCGCTTTTGCCTTCATGTGTGTGTCAATAGTTGCTTAAAAGACGAGCGATGATAACGGCGAAATTTTGAAAAGGCAACCCGCAATTATCTGAAGTTATCTTTCTTTGACCTTAACCATGCAAATCGCTGTTCTGGTTGTTGCAAATTTGTTTCTTGGTTAATTTTATTAATTAAATCAATATCATCTGTTCGTAAAAATAAATTAATTTGGCGCTCATTTTTCAGAATTACGGGGAGTGTTTTTTGGTTTTTTGCACGTAACTCCTTCACTTTGTGATAATAATCCTGAATCGCCCGATCCTCCGGTAAGAGGCTCACGGAAAACTTCATATTCCCTAATGTGTACTCATGGGCGCAACAAATGAGCGTCTCATCGGGCAGCGCGTTAATCTTCTGTAAAGACTGGTACATTTGCGCAGGCGTGCCTTCAAACAATCTTCCGCAGCCCCCTGAGAACAGCGTGTCGCCGCAAAAAAGATAAGGTTTACTGTAGAAACACAGATGTCCTAAAGTGTGACCCGGTGTAGCAAATACGGAAAACTCCCACTCGCGTATGAGGATATTTTCGCCTTCTTCGACTACTTGAGTTGTTCCCTTATCTTGTGTCTCTGCCGGTCCGTAAACCACAAGATGCGGAAAGTGGGCGCGCAGATCGGGCACACCGCCAGTATGATCGTGATGATGGTGGGTCAACAGAATGGCTTCAGGCTTCCAGCCATTTTCCTTGATGGCATGCAAAACGGGGGTGGATTCTCCGGGGTCAACAATGACGCATCGACGATCGTCGTCAACCAAAACCCAGATGTAATTGTCCTCAAAAGCAGGAATACTGATAAGATTCATACATTACCTCTTATAGCGTGGCGGGTGTGTTGATGAAACCGGCAAGGATACCTCAGACTGTCGCAGCACCGGAACGTTGGGCGGAATTGCCCTGGGGTGAATACTATCGCGAGGCGTTAGAACAACAGCTAAAGCCCTGGCTCGCGAAAATGTATGGCTTTCACCTGCTTAAGATTGGCAATCTCAGCGCGGAAATCAATACCGAAAGCTGCGCTATCTCGCATCAGGTCAACGTCTCTCTCGGCGGATCCCCGGTTCAGGTGAAAGCAGACCCTTTACATCTGCCGTTTGCGGAAAAATCCGTTGACGCGTGTTTGCTCGCACACACGTTACCCTGGTGCAGCGACCCGCACCGTCTGCTTCGCGAAGCCGATCGCGTGCTGATTGATGACGGCTGGCTGGTACTGAGCGGATTCAATCCGCTGAGCCTGATGGGCCTGCGTAAGCTGGTTCCGGTGCTGCGCCGGACTCCGCCCTACAACAGCCGGATGTTTACCATGATGCGCCAGCTCGACTGGCTCTCACTCCTGAACTTTGAAGTGCTCTGCTACGGGGGCTTTCAGGTGCTGCCCTGGTCGCGGCAGGGGGGCGTCGTGTTGAGCACCCATCTGCCCGCATTAGGCTGTTTGCAGTTTATCGTCGCGCGTAAGCGAACCATTCCCCTTACGCTTAATCCGATGAAGCAGAGCAAGTCGAAAACGCCCATCCGCCAGACCGTGGGTGCCACGCGGCAATACAAAAAAACCGATTAGGCGTCGGGCTGATAGCCCGCATCCTCATGAGCGGGATTGGATGCCGCAGCGCGCGCCAGTTCGTCGCAGCGTTCGTTTTCCGGATGGCCAGCGTGGCCTTTTACCCATTCCCACTTAATCTGGTGTTGTCCCAGCGCAGCATCAAGACGTTTCCAGAGGTCGACATTCTTGACCGGCTTCTTATCGGCGGTCTTCCAGCCGCGTTTTTTCCAGTTGTGGATCCACTGGGTGATCCCCTGACGCACGTACTGGCTGTCGGTGCTTAACACCACGTCACAATGTTCTTTTAACGCTTCCAGCGCCACAATGGCCGCCATCAACTCCATCCGGTTGTTGGTGGTCAGAAAATAGCCTTCGCTAAAGGTTTTCTCGTGCTGGCGATAGCGCATAATCGCACCGTAGCCGCCGGGGCCCGGGTTACCGAGACAAGATCCATCGGTGAAAATTTCTACCTGTTTACGCATCTCTGGTAGACTTCCTGTATTCGAAACGTTCAGTTAAACGATAAGTCTGACATAAATGACCGCTATGAGCACTGCAATTACTCGCCAGATTGTCCTCGATACCGAAACCACAGGTATGAACCAGATCGGCGCACACTACGAAGGGCATAAGATCATCGAGATCGGCGCCGTTGAAGTGGTGAACCGTCGTCTTACGGGGAACAACTTCCACGTCTACCTCAAACCCGATCGGCTGGTGGATCCAGAAGCGTTCGGCGTTCACGGTATTGCCGATGAGTTCTTGCTGGATAAACCGACGTTTGCGGATGTCGCTGACGAGTTCCTGGAATACATCAAGGGCGCCGAGCTTGTCATCCATAACGCCTCGTTCGATATCGGCTTTATGGATTATGAATTCAGCAAGCTTAATCGCGATATCCCGAAGACAAACACCTTCTGTAAGGTGACGGACAGCCTGGCGCTGGCGAGGAAAATGTTCCCCGGCAAGCGTAACAGCCTTGATGCACTCTGTTCGCGCTACGAGATAGACAACACCAAGCGAACGCTGCACGGGGCATTGCTCGATGCCCAGATCCTGGCCGATGTCTATCTGACGATGACCGGCGGTCAGACGTCAATGAAGTTCAGCATGGAAAATGAATCTCAACAGACGCAGGGCGAAGCGGGTATTCAGCGCATTGTCCGTCAGGCAAGCCGGTTGCGGGTAGTTTCAGCCAGTGAAGAAGAGCTTCATGACCACGAGTCCCGGCTTGATCTGGTGCAGAAGAAGGGCGGAAGCTGTATGTGGCGCGCCTGAAAAAACGCCATAATGCCTGTAAAATCATCGGTTGGGCGATTTTTGCAGCAAACGATTCAAAACGTGAGAAAAAGCGTTGACGAGATCGGAGGCACACCGTAATATGCGCCTCGTTCCCCAAACGGGAACAGTGGAGCGGTAGTTCAGTCGGTTAGAATACCTGCCTGTCACGCAGGGGGTCGCGGGTTCGAGTCCCGTCCGTTCCGCCACTATTCAGAAGGCCTGAATCAGAAATGATTCAGGCCTTCGTCGTCTCAGTTTCCTGAATTTTCCTCCTCATTATTATTAACAAAAAGTTAAATGATATGGTGCATTTAATTAACAAATGCACAACATTAGTGCGTTATATGCACTGATCTTGTGCATTTAATCTGCCTGTGCCTCATCTGACGTCAGTCAGGGTGTTTCTTTTTGTAAATATAAATCACGAAAAATCATCCTCTTATCTCCTGCTTTCCAAAAACCTCCTGAACCAATTACGTATTGGTTTGGTTATTGCTTAATCATTAGCACGATAAGCGTCATTCCATATCAATAACTTATCGTTAATAAAAATAAAGCAATGATGAAAGCGAGCGAACCAATATGGAAAAACCGTCACGGTTTCTGGCAAATTCAAGCACCGCGCTTGAACAGCTGCGCGGGCTAATCAACCAGCACGAGTCAACACCAGGCACTCCGCTGCCCACAGAACGTGAGCTGTCGGAGACACTCGGCGTAGGACGACGCGAAGTGCGTCGCGCGCTGGATGTGCTGGAAGAAGAGGGGCGCATCTGGCGTAAGCAGGGCAAAGGGACCTTTATCGGCCCGGCTGCACCCGTTGAACCGCTGGCCCTTCAGGGATTGGTTCAGCAAACCAACCTTCTGGAAGTGATGGAAGCTCGTCTGCAGCTCGAACCCGGCTTAGCCCGGCTTGCGGCACTGCGTGCCACCAGGGAAAACCTCGCGCTCATGCAGCGCATGCTGGAACGCATCGACAAGGTCAGCCCGGATGACCGCGATCTCAACGAACTCTGGGATAGCGCCTTTCACCGGGCGATTGCCGAGGCGGCGGGTAATCGCCTGATGCTCGGCCTGTTTGACGCCATTGATGCCGTCAGACGTGAACCGGGCTGGCAGCATCTGCGTGAATTAGCCCGCACGCCCGAACGCGTCGATAGCTATAACGACCACCATCACAGGATCATGGCTGCGATTATTCATCGCCAGCCTAACGAGGCAGCGGCCGCCATGCGCGAACACCTGCTCAGCCTGCAAACCGCCCTGATTCATGCGATCCACCTTGAGGACGACTTCACGCTATGACGACGATCCCGTTTAAGGACTCCACGCCTGTACTGCGGCTGAATAATCTCAACGTCAAATTTTCCGGCTCTCCGGTGAGCGTACTGGACGGCATTTCCCTGACGGTCAAAGCGGGCGAAACGCTGGCGCTGGTGGGGGAGTCAGGCTGCGGGAAAAGCATCACGTCTCTAGCGCTGATGGGCTTGCTGCCTGCCAGCGCGCAGATTGTCAGCGGTGAGATGCAGTTTCGCCGTCACGATCTGCGCAAGCTCTCGCCGCGGGAGTATGCCGCTCTGCGCGGCAGCGAGCTGGCGATGATTTTCCAGGAGCCGATGACCTCGCTTAATCCGGCGTTTACGCTGGGCGATCAGCTGAGTGAAGCGGTCATGCGCCATCAGAACGTCTCACGAGCAGAGGCGATGCAGGCTGCGCTACAGGTTCTGGAGAAAGTGCAGATCCCGGCCGCAGAGATGAGGCTGAAAGCTTACCCCCACCAGCTTTCCGGCGGGATGCGCCAGCGCGTGATGATTGCCATGGCGCTGATTAACCATCCCAAACTGCTGATTGCGGATGAACCGACCACCGCGCTCGACGTCACTATCCAGGCGCAAATCCTCGCCTTGCTCAACGCCCTCAAAGAAGAGACCGGCACGGCGGTGCTGATGATCACCCACGATTTAGGCGTGGTAGCAGAAGTCGCCCAGCAGGTGGCGGTGATGTATGCCGGGCAGGTAGTGGAGCAGGGAAGTGTGGAGGCGATATTTGCCGACCCGCAGCATCCGTACACCATCGGCCTGATGGGGTCGATCCCTTCCCTTGGCGCGCGTAAAGGCCCGCTTTCCACCATTCCCGGCTCGGTGCCGCTGCCGGAATTCATGCCGAAGGGCTGCCGTTTTGCCACCCGCTGTCCGTTTGCGCAGGCGCGCTGCCATGATGAAAAACCGCAGCTCGCCACGCTGGGGGCCGGCCATCAGGTCGCCTGCTTCCGCGTGCCGCTAGAACACCACATTGCCCTGGGAGAGACCGCATGACCACGCCCATTCTTGAAGCCCGCGATCTTAGCAAGCTGTTCCCCGGCCCTAAAAAACTCTTTACCCCGGCACGGTTTGTCACGGCGGTCGACCGCGTTTCGCTTGCCGTGATGCCGGGCGAAACGCTGGCGATTGTCGGTGAGTCCGGTTCCGGAAAATCCACTCTCGGTCGTCTGCTGCTGCGCCTGCTGGCCGCCAGCGAAGGGCGCGTGTTTTATCAGGGGGAAGAGATCACCCACGCATCAGGAGCGCGTCTGAACCAGCTCCGGCGCGAGCTGCAAATTATCTTCCAGGATCCCTTTGCCTCGCTCAACCCGCGCATGACGGTGGAGCAGATCGTTGGCGAGCCGCTGTGGCTTCACCAGAACATGAAAAAAGCCGACCGGCAGTATCGCGTTGCCGGGCTGCTTAAGACCGTTGGCCTGCCTGCCGCCTGGGCCGGACGCTATCCGCACGAGTTTTCCGGCGGGCAGCGCCAGCGTATCGGCATTGCGCGCGCGCTGGCTTCCGGGCCGAAACTGCTGCTGGGGGATGAACCCGTCTCCGCGCTGGATGTGTCCGTACAGGCGCAGGTGGTTAACCTGCTTGAAAGCCTGAAGCATCAGTTCGGCCTGACGATGGTGATTGTCGCCCACGGTCTGGCGGTGATCCGCCATATGAGCGACCGCGTGGCGGTCATGTACCTCGGGCAAATCGTCGAGCTTGCCACCGTCGATGAAATCTTTGACGCACCGCTGCACCCCTATACCCAGGCGCTGATCGCCTCGGCGCCGCAGATGCAGCCGGGCGTTGAGCGCGACGCGCCGCTGCTGCAGGGAGATTTGCCGAACCCGGCCAGCCCGCCGTCCGGCTGTCGCTTCCACACCCGCTGCCCGTACGTCACCGACGAATGCCGCCAGGTGGAACCGATAAATCAGGTACTTGACGGCGGACGTCAGGTTGCCTGCCATCGCTGGCAGGACATTAATCGCGATCGCAGCGTTATCCAGATAGCGCCGCCCTCTGCCGCCTTTCTGCGCCGCCGCGCGCTGTTTGAACACGCGGCCACTCACTCCTCCCTTCCTTCAAGGAACTCATGATAATGACAATGCGTAATTCTCTTTTGACCGTACTGGGAAGTGTTATGTTGCTTGGGGCGGCGCTGCCCGCCCATTCTGAAAGCGTGCTGCGTGTTGGTCTGGGCGCTGACCCGGACATGCTCGACCCGCATCTGGCGCGCACCTACTATGGCCGCTTCGTCTTTGCCTCTCTCTGCGACAGGCTGGTGGACGTGGATGAAAATCTGAAGGTTGTCCCTGGACTTGCCAAAGACTGGGCGTGGAGTGAGGACGGTAAAACCCTGACGCTCAATCTGCGCGAAGGCGTTACCTTCCACGACGGTGAGAAATTCGATGCCGCCGCCGCGAAATATAACCTCGACCGCGCCCTGACCCTGAAAGGCTCCCTGCGTAAAAGCGAAATCTCGTCGGTGGAGTCGGTCGAGGTCACCGGTCCGATGCAGATTGCCCTGCACCTGAAAACGCCGGATGCCGCGCTGCTGATGCAGCTCACCGACCGTGCGGGCGCAATGATGGCCCCCGAAGCGGCGAAAAAGCCTGACTTTGCCGCCCATCCGGTCTGTTCCGGCCCGTATAAATTCGACAGCCGCGTGTCGCAGGACCGCATCGTTCTGACCCGTTTCGACAACTACTGGAACAAAGACGCCTACCACTT
Source organism: Enterobacter genomosp. O (assembly GCF_001022965.1). Classification (GTDB taxonomy): domain Bacteria; phylum Pseudomonadota; class Gammaproteobacteria; order Enterobacterales; family Enterobacteriaceae; genus Enterobacter; species Enterobacter cloacae_L. Next base: position 806,565 of record NZ_LECZ01000025.1, on the reverse strand, counting down.
CGACAAAATTATCTATCTGCCGATCCCGGATGCCTCCGTGCGCCTCGCGAACCTGCGTGCGGGCGATCTCGATCTGACTGAAGGCATCGCCGCCAGCGACGTTAAAACCGTCGAAGCCGACAGCAAGCTGGCGCTGGCGAAGGTGACCGGCCTGGGCTATCAGGGCATCACCTTCAACATCAACAACGGCAAGGTGCCGGCCAACGATCCGTTCAAAGATGCCCGCGTGCGCGAGGCGTTTTCTCAGGCCATCGACCGCGATGCGTTAAATCAGGTGGTCTTCGAAGGGCTCTACACCCCGGCAAACCAGGCGTTTTCGCCGGTCAGCCCGTATCACGTCAAACTGCCGGTGCCGCCGCGTGACGTCGACAAAGCCAAAGCGCTGCTGAAAGCGGCAGGCATCACCGCGCCGCTGACCGTCAACCTGCTGGTGCCAAACAACCCAACCTCGCAGCAGGTCGGTCAGGTGCTACAGGCGATGGTCGCCGAGGCGGGCTTTAACCTGAACCTGCAGATGACTGAATTCGCCACGCTGCTGGATCGCCAGCAGAGCGGTGATTATCAGCTTAGTTTCTCCGGCTGGTCGGGTCGTCCGGATCCGGACGGCAGCATCTACGGCTTTATCCACAGCAAAGGCACCCTGAACGACGGTCGCTACAGCAACGCGCAGGTTGATGAGTGGCTGACCCAGGCGCGTCAGAGCACCGACCAGGCCGCCCGCCAGCCGCTGTACGACAAGGTGGTGAAGCAGTTGCAAACCGACATGCCGATTGCCTACCTCTACTTCGAGCCGCGCATTTTTGGCCTGAACAAGAAAGTGCAGGGCTTTAAGCCGTACCCGGACGGTATCGTGCGTCTGGCCGGCCTGACGCTGGCGAAATAAACGTCCTGAGGAGAACCCATGCTGGAACTGATTTGCAAACGCCTGCTGCTGGCCATCCCGACGCTGCTGCTGGTGAGCATGATGGTCTTCGGGCTGCAAAAGCTGCTGCCCGGCGACCCGCTGATCGCCATGGCCGGGGAGGAACGCGATCCGGCTGTCATCGCCCAGCTGCGCGCGGAGCTGAACCTCGATGCGCCGATCCCCGTGCAGTATTTCCACTGGCTGACGCGGGCGCTACAGGGCGATCTGGGCGTCTCCTTACGCACGCATGAACCGGTAACGCAGTTAATTGCCAGCAAGCTGCCGGTGACGCTGGAGCTGTCGCTGCTGGCGATGATTATCGCCCTGGCGTTCGGCATCAGCATGGGGATCCTCGCGGCGGTGAACAAAAACAGCTGGGTCGATCACGGGGCGAACTTCGTGGCGATCTCGGGGATCTCGATACCGCACTTCTGGCTCGGGATCCTGCTGATTCTGGTCTTCTCGGTAAACCTGCAGTGGCTGCCCGCGTCCGGCTACGTGCCGTTCAGTGAAGATCCGATCCAGAACCTGCGGACGCTGCTGCTGCCCGCGTCCGTGCTCGGAACGGGGCTCGCGGCAACGCTGATGCGCCACACCCGTGCCTCGATGATTGCGGTCCTGAAGGCGGATTACATCCGCACCGCGCGGGCGAAAGGGCTGCTGCCGAAGGCGGTGATCCTGAAGCACGCGTTCCGCAACGCGCTGGTGCCGGTGATCACCCTCACCACGCTGCTGTTCGGCGAGCTGCTGGGCGGCGCGGTGCTGACCGAGCAGGTCTTCACCATTCCGGGCTTCGGCAAGATGATCGTCGACTCGGTATTTAACCGTGACTACGCGGTGGTGCAGGGCGTAGTGCTGATCGTGGCGATTGGCTTCCTGATGCTCAACCTGCTGGCCGACGTGCTCTACGTCCTGATCAACCCGAAAATGCGAGGTTAACCATGGCGGAACTGACAACGCAAACCGTTGCCCCCGCGCTGCCGCGCGCGCAGAACCGGGTGCTGAAGAAATTCCTCGCCAATAAAAGCGCGGTGATTGGCGCGGTGGTGGTGGGGTTCTTTGTGCTGCTGGCGCTGCTGGCACCGTGGATTGCCCCGTTCGACCCGGTTAAAGCCAACTTCCTGGCGGTGCGCAAAGCGCCGTCGGCGATGTACTGGTTCGGTACCGACGAGCTGGGGCGCGATATCCTGTCCCGCATTATCTGGGGGGCGCGCACCTCGCTGATGGCGGGCTGCATGTCAGTCGTTATTGCGGTGGTTATCGGCGTGCCGCTGGGGCTGGTGGCGGGCTACTTCCAGAAGATGTGGGACGGGGTGATCTCACGCTTTATCGAGGCGCTACTGGCCTGTCCGTTCCTGATCATGGCGATCGCGCTGGGAGCATTTTTGGGCCCGAGCCTGACCAACGCGATGATCGCCATCGGTCTTTCTGCGATGCCGATCTTCGCCCGCCTGACGCGCGGGCAGGTGATCGCCATTCGCAACGAAGAGTACATCGACGGCGCGCGGGCGATTGGCCTGCCGGATCGCTGGATCATCATTAAATACGTCCTGCCAAACGTGATGTCACCGATCCTGGTGCAGGCCACGCTGGCGATTGCCTCGGCGATTATCGCCGAAGCCAGCCTGTCGTTTTTGGGCCTGGGACAGCAGCCGCCAAATCCGTCCTGGGGCTCCATGCTCAACACCGCGAAAGGGTTTCTTGAGCAGGCTCCGTGGATGTCCGTTTTCCCCGGCGTGGCGATTTTCCTTGCCGTGCAGGGCTTTAATTTACTCGGCGACGGGCTGCGCGATGCGCTCGATCCGCGCCATGACTAAGGAGTCATGATGACCAAAGCGCTAGATTTTACCTCCGGTTATGATTCACGACGCCCGCCGATGCTGGGCCATAACGCGGTTGCGACATCACAGCCGCTGGCGGCACAGGCAGGCATGAAGATGCTGCAGCTGGGCGGGAATGCCGTCGATGCGGCCATTGCCACCGCGATGGCGCTGACGGTGGTCGAGCCGACCGGCAACGGGATCGGCAGCGACGCCTTTGCCATCGTCTGGGACGGTGAAAAGCTGCACGGCCTGAACGCGTCCGGTCGTTCGCCAGCCAGCTGGCATGCGGATCTGTTTGCCGGAAAAACCGCAGTGCCGGAAATTGGCTGGGACGCGGTGACCGTGCCGGGGGCGGTTTCCGGCTGGGTCGCCCTGGCGGAACGCTTTGGCACGCTGCCGCTGACCACGCTGGCGCAGCCCGCCATTGACTATGCGCGCAACGGCTTCCCGGTCTCGCCGCTGATTGGCCATCTCTGGCAGCGCGGCTATAACAAGCTGAAAGATCAGCCGGGCTTTAGCGCCTGCTTCGCGCCGGAAGGCCGCGCCCCGCGCGTGGGGGAGATTTTCCGTAACCCGGCGCAGGCAAACTCGCTGGAGCTGATTGCGAAAACCAACGGCGACGCGTTTTACCGCGGCGAACTGGCGCAGAAAATTGCCGCCTTCGCCAAAGAGCACGGCGCGCACCTGACGGCAGAGGATCTGGCAAACCATCGCGTGGACTGGGTTGACCTGCTGTCGCGCGACTTCGCGGGCGGTTCGGTGCAGGAGCTGCCGCCAAACGGCCAGGGGATCGCCACGCTGATTGCGCTGGGCATCCTGGAGCAGTGCGGCATTGAGAAGCATCACCCGGATTCCGTGCAATCCCTGCACCTGTCCATTGAGGCAATGAAGCTGGCGCTGGCGGATCTCGATCGCTACGTGGCGGACGAAGAACACATGGCGTTCGCGGCGAAAGAGCTGCTGAGCGACCATTACCTGAAGTCGCGCGCGGCGCTTATCAACCACGATAGCGCCTCTGATTTTGTCTACGGTTCCCCGACGCAGAGCGGCACGGTTTACATCAGCACCGCCGACGCCAGCGGGATGATGGTCTCGTTTATTCAGTCCAACTATATGGGTTTCGGTTCAGGCATCGTGGTGCCGGATACGGGGATCAGCCTGCAAAACCGGGGCTGCGGGTTTGTACTGGATCCCAATCACCCGAACGCACTGGCGGGCAGCAAGCGTCCGTTCCACACCATCATTCCGGGCTTTGCGATGGACGGCAGCGGCAAGCCGCTGATGTCCTTCGGCGTCATGGGCGGGCCGATGCAGGCGCAGGGGCACATGCAGATGGCGCTGCGCATTATGCTGCACGGGCAAAACCCGCAGGCGGCAATCGATGCCCCGCGCTGGCGCGTGGTGCAGGGCAGGGAGGTGATCGTCGAATCGACGTTCGATCGCAATACTATCGCGGCGCTGCGCGAGCGCGGGCATCAGATCGTGGTGGAAGATCCGCTTCAGGATTACAACTTCGGCGGTGCGCAGGTGATTTACCGTATGCCGGAAGGGCACTACGTGGCCGCGACGGAAAGCCGCAAAGACGGACAGGCGCTGGTGAGTTAATTAATGCCCGGTGGCGCTGCGCTTACCGGGCCTACGCTATGATTTTTGTAGGCCGGGTAAGGCGTAGCCGCCACCCGGCATTTTTCAGCCAATGCTAAACGGATCCGCATCCTGCCACGCCGGAAACTTCTCCCGGTATTCCTTCAGCGCCGTCAACGACAGCTCCGCATCAATGCGCGTCGCCTGATGCGGCTCGGCGGTGGCAATTATCTCGCCCTGCGGATTCACCACCCGGCTGTCGCCGCGGTAGTGATGTCCGTTGCCGTCCGTTCCCACGCGGTTACAGCCCACCACGTACGCCTGGTTCTCAATCGCGCGCGCCACCAGCAGCGACTGCCAGTGCAGGGAGCGCGGCGCAGGCCAGTTGGCGACGTACAGCGCCAGGTCGTAATCGTTGCGGTTACGTGACCATACCGGAAAGCGCAGGTCGTAGCAGACCAGCGGCAGAATGCGCCAGCCGCGCCATTCAAACACCACGCGCTCGTTACCCGCTTCATAGTGATGGTGCTCATCCGCCATGCGGAACAGGTGGCGTTTATCGTAAAAGTGCACTTTCCCCTCCGGCTCGACCAGCAGGAAGCGGTTCACCGGTCCGCGTTCGGTTTGTAGCGCGGCGCTACCGGCAATTAGCGCGTTGGTCTCCTGCGCTTTGGTCTGCATCCATGCGACCACCTCATCCTGAGGCATTGACTGTTTCGCCGCTTCCATGGCGAAGCCGGTAGTGAACATCTCCGGCAGGACAATCACATCACGCCCGGTAATGCCTTCCAGTTGACGATCGAAGTGGCGCAGGTTGGCGGGGCCATCCATCCACACTAAAGGTTGCTGCAAAATAGAAATCTTCAGACCAGGCACAATTCAGACTCCTCAAACGACCGCTTTTTGACACTGTAGCACGACATAACGAGAAAATGTGGCAATAAAAAACCCCGCGCTAGGCGGGGTTTGTGCAGGCGAAACGCGTTACGCCGCTTCAGGTTTACGGTGCTTCTCCGGCAGCTTTACCGGCTGCGTCGCCAGCTCTTCCGGTTCGAAATCGTCCACGTTAATGCTGCGCAGACGGCTCTCTTCGGCTTTCACCAGCAGAGCAGCTTCATCTTTACTGATAATGCCACCTGCCAGCGCCTGTTTCGCCAGTTCGTCCAGACGGGTAAACGGCAGGTTTTTGCCCAGCTGTTTACAAATTTTCTGGTGAATAGGGTCGGCGGCCATCACGTCCAGCAGCGCCTCTTCCAGCAGGCCTACCGGGTTATGCGGCGTTGGCGCCAGATACTGGCCGCGGCCGATACGGGAGCGGGTTGCGCTCGGTACCTGCAGGATCTTCGCCACTTTGTGGTCCAGCTTGTCCGACGGCGCCAGATGATGACGGCCGGTCGGGAAGATCACCGCGCGCAGGGCGCCTGCGACAAAGCGGTTCGGGAAGTTTGCCAGCAGATCGTCAATGGCCTGCTCTGCCTGATACATCGCATCCTGAACGCCCCAGTGCACCAGCGGCAGATCCGCTTCCTGACGGCCTTCATCGTCGTAGCGTTTCAGCACCGCAGAGGCCAGGAAAATCTGGCTCAGCACATCACCCAGACGAGCGGAGATACGTTCGCGACGCTTCAGGCTTCCGCCCAGCACCGCCATAGAGACGTCGGACAGCAGCGCAAGGTTGGCACTCAGACGGTTCAGGTGCTGGTAATAACGTTTGGTGGCATCACCGGTTGGCGTCGCGCTGGTGAGGCCGCGCGTCAGGCCCAGCCAGAAGCTGCGCACCTTGTTGCTGCCCACGTGACCGATGTGTTTGAACAGCAGCTTATCGAAGGCATCCACGTCGTTGTTCTGCGCGGCAGCCATCTCTTCCAGCACGTACGGATGGCAGCGGATTGCGCCCTGACCGAAGATCATCATGCTGCGGGTCAGGATGTTTGCCCCTTCAACGGTGATGGCAATCGGTGCGCCCTGATAGCCGCGCGCCAGGAAGTTGCCTTCGCCGAGCATAATGCCTTTACCGCCTGCGATATCCATCGCGTCAATGATCGACTGCTGCGCGCGGTGGGTACAGTGGTACTTCACAATGGCGGACAGCACGGCCGGTTTTTCGCCCAGCATGATGCCGTAGGTAATCAGGGAAGCAGCGGCATCCATCACGTAGGCGTTGCCCGCGATACGCGCCAGCGGCTCTTCGATACCTTCCATCTTGCCGATGGAAATTTTGAACTGACGGCGGATGTGGGCGTACGCACCAATCCCCATCGCCACAGACTTCAGACCACCGGTTGAGTTCGACGGCAGGGTAATGCCGCGGCCAACTGACAGACATTCAACCAGCATACGCCAGCCCTGACCGGCCATTTTCGGGCCACCGATGATGTAATCAATCGGCACAAAGATATCCTGGCCGCGGGTTGGGCCGTTCTGGAACGGCACGTTCAGCGGGAAGTGACGACGACCAATTTCAACGCCAGGGGTAGAGGTTGGGATCAGCGCACAGGTAATGCCCAGATCTTCTTCGCCGCCCAGCAGTTTTTCAGGGTCAGAGAGCTTAAAGGCCAGACCCAGCACGGTGGCGATAGGCGCCAGCGTGATGTAACGCTTGTTCCAGGTCAGGCGCATGCCCAGCACCTGCTCGCCCTGCCACTCGCCCATGCAGACCACGCCGGTATCCGGAATTGCGCCCGCATCGGAGCCTGCTTCCGGGCTGGTCAGCGCGAAGCAAGGGATTTCCTGACCGCGTGCCAGACGCGGCAGGTAATGATCTTTCTGCTCTTCCGTACCGTAATGCTGCAGCAGTTCGCCCGGGCCTAAGGAGTTAGGCACGCCAACGGTAATCGCCAGGATTCCGGAAACGCCCGCCAGCTTTTGCAGGACGCGAGCCTGAGCGTAGGCGGAGAATTCCAGACCACCGTACTCTTTCTTAATGATCATCGCGAAGAAGCGATGCTCTTTCAGGTATGCCCACAGCTCTGGCGGCAGATCGGCCATTTCATGGGTAATGGCAAAGTCGTTCGCCATGCGGCACGCTTCTTCCACCGGGCCATCAATAAAGGCCTGTTCTTCAGCGGTCAGACGCGGCTGTGGATAGTTATGCAGCTTTTTCCAGTCAGGATTGCCCTGGAACAGATCGCCTTCCCACCAGGTAGTGCCTGCATCAATCGCTTCTTTTTCAGTACGCGACATCGGCGGCATCACCTTGCGGAAGCCTTTGAACACCGGCGCAGAGATCATTGATTTACGCATCGGGGCAAAGTTAAACGGCAGAAGAATGATGGCAAGAGGGACTAAAAGCCAAATATTCCAGAGACCGGCGACGCCAAGCGCAGCGGTCCAGGCCAGAAGAATCAGGCTGCTCAGGAATAAACTGACGCGGTGATAGAACAGCACACCGAGCAGAACAACGGTTGCGAGAATGCTCAAAATCATCATAAAGAAAAGCTCCCTTGCTTGTAGGAGGTCTGACCACTTGTGATGATATGGTTGTAGTTGATGTTATTTCCTTTAGCAATGTGTTTACAAAATAATTACAACCTGGTTCACATTGTTCGCGTTTTCGCCGGCACGAAAAAGCAAAACGCCGGGCGATTCGTATGGCTTTAGCTTCTCGCTTTTCCCGCTATCCGGTACACTCCACTGTGTTATTTCATCAATACTGAAGGATTATCCTCATGTACCAGGATCTTATTCGTAACGAACTGAACGAAGCGGCGGAAACGCTGGCTAACTTTCTGAAAGATGATGCCAATATTCACGCTATTCAGCGCGCAGCGGTCCTGCTGGCCGACAGTTTCAAAGCCGGTGGCAAAGTGCTCTCCTGCGGTAACGGCGGTTCCCACTGTGATGCGATGCACTTTGCAGAAGAGCTGACCGGTCGCTATCGCGAAAACCGTCCGGGCTACCCGGCGATTGCGATTTCCGACGTGAGCCACATCTCCTGCGTAGGCAACGACTTTGGTTACGACTACATCTTCTCCCGCTATGTTGAAGCGGTCGGTCGTGAAGGTGATGTGCTGCTGGGGATCTCTACCTCCGGCAACTCCGGAAACGTGATCAAAGCGATCGCTGCCGCGCGTGAGAAAGGGATGAAAGTCATCACCCTGACGGGCAAAGATGGCGGTAAGATGGACGGTAGCGCGGACGTTGAAATCCGTGTTCCGCACTTCGGTTATGCTGACCGCATTCAGGAAATTCACATCAAAGTGATCCACATCCTGATCCAGCTGATCGAAAAAGAGATGGTTAAGTAAGACTTCGCTGGGGGCACTTTTGCCCCCGCTGTTGTGGAGGTGACGTATGTGCGAACTGCTCGGGATGAGCGCCAATGTGCCAACCGATATCTGCTTTAGTTTCACCGGGCTGGTGCAGCGCGGTGGAGGAACCGGGCCGCATAAAGACGGCTGGGGCATTACCTTCTACGAAGGCAAAGGATGTCGCACGTTCAAAGATCCACAGCCCAGCTTTAACTCACCGATTGCTAAACTGGTGCAGGACTATCCCATCAAGTCGCGCTCGGTGATTGCCCACATTCGCCAGGCAAACCGTGGCGAAGTCGCGCTGGAAAATACCCATCCGTTTACCCGCGAGCTGTGGGGCCGTAACTGGACTTACGCGCACAATGGGCAACTCACGGGCTATAAGTCGCTGGAGACGGGCAATTTCCGCCCGGTTGGCGAAACCGACAGTGAAAAAGCCTTCTGCTGGCTTCTGCACAAGCTGACGGAGCGCTATCCCCGCACGCCAGGCAATATGGCCGCCGTGTTTAAATACATCGCGACGCTGGCGTCGGAGCTACGCGAAAAAGGCGTGTTCAACATGCTGCTCTCTGACGGGCGCTACGTGATGGCGTTCTGCTCGACGAATCTGTTCTGGATTACCCGCCGTGCGCCGTTTGGCGTTGCGACGCTACTCGATCAGGATGTGGAGATAGACTTTCAGAAGGAGACCACACCGAACGATGTGGTCACTGTCATTGCAACGCAGCCGCTGACGGGCAACGAAACCTGGCAAAAGATTATGCCAGGCGAGTGGGTACTATTTTGTCTCGGGGACCGTGTAATTTGACGCCAGCTGTGGATGGACGACTTCGTGGCTCAGCGGTTTGCTGACCACGTAACGGCCATCTACGATAGAGACCACCGGTGGCTTATGGGTCTGCTCAAAGTAGTCGTAACCTGGCTTCAGCTGTTTCCAGAAATCCGCGTAGTATGAGTACTTGTGACGCGTCATGTTGGCGTCCGTCATGCGGAACGGATAGATGCTGACCTGAACGTTAGGCTGCCCGAAGACCAGCGCGCCGGTCACGAACTGGAAAATCTCATCAATGCCGGAATCGGTCATCGCATAACAGCCGATAGACACGCAGGCACCGTGGATCATCAGGTATTTACCTTCATAACCGTGAGCACGGTCATAGGCATTCGGGAAGCCGATGTTAATGGCTTTATAGAAGCGGCTGTCGGGTTTGAGCTGGCTGCGCTGAACGTTGTAAAACCCTTCCGGACTTTTGAAATCGCCCTGACGCTGTTTTGGCCCCAGTCCGCCGGAGTAGTTACAAATCTTGTAGCTATCAAGCAGCTGATAAGTCTCACCCATTTTTACAAACAGATCGAGAGTGCGCTCTTCCTTGAAGATCTGAATATAAACCGGCGATCCCATTAACTGCTGTTTATATTCTTTGCTGACCGGCGTCGTTGAGCTATTACTGCTGAGCAGTCCGGCAAACGACATGCACGGAATCAGAAGCATCGCAATGAACAATGCGATTTTACGCATACTACTAGTTCCTTGATAAAACCATGACCAACTTGCCAGGACGGCAAAAGAGACCCGAAATCAGATTATTCTGTTAGGAGCGCTCACATTAGCACCGCCAGAGATTTTCGCAAGAGCCGGGCGGTGAGTTTACAAATTAGTTTTACGTTATAAACCATCAAAATCGCGATGGCTCCAGGAACTTTGCGTATTAGCTCGCAATTTGGCGCGTGCGACGGCGGATTCCCTGCCCGCGGGAAGGGGAAAATGTTACACTTCGCGCCCACTGGATTGTTGTTCATGGAAACCTGCTAACCACATGTTTAAAATCAAAAAAGGACTTGATCTGCCGATTGCAGGCGTGCCCGATCAGCACGTTTCGACAGGCGTTAGTGTCCGTCATGTCGCCATCCTGGGCGACGACTACCTGGGAATGCGGCCGTCAATGCTGGTACAGGAAGGCGATCGCGTTATCAAAGGACAGGCGCTCTTTGAGGACAAAAAAAATCCCGGCGTAATGTTCACGGCACCCGCGAGCGGCATCGTTGTGGCGATAAACCGCGGCGAACGGCGCGTTCTGCAATCAGTGGTTATCCGCATTGAAGGCGATGAACAGCGTGAATTCGCCCATTACGATGTTGCGGACCTCGCGTCGCTGAGCCGTGACGCTGTTCAGGCTCAACTTCTGGCGTCCGGTTTATGGACCGCGCTTCGTACGCGTCCCTTCAGCAAATCCCCTGTTCCCGGTACGGAACCGGCCGCGATTTTCGTTACGGCAATGGACACCAACCCGCTTAGCGTGGACCCGCAGCCGGTTATCCTGGCGCAGCGCAAAGCCTTTGATGCCGGGCTGACACTTTTAACCCGCCTGACGTCGGGGAAAGTTCACGTTTGTCAGGCCGGCGGCGGCAAGCTCGGCGGGCATCCGCAGGGGCAGGTCACGTTTAACGAGTTTGCTGGCCCGCATCCGGCGGGGCTGGTCGGGACGCACATCCACTTCCTTGAGCCGGTAAGCCTGACGAAACAGGTCTGGCATCTTAACTATCAGGACGTTATTGCCATCGGTAAGCTATTCACCACCGGTGAACTGTGCGCTGAGCGGATCATCGCCATCGCCGGGCCTCAGGCGAGCCACCCGCGTCTGGTGAAGACGCTGCTGGGCGCGGATATCAATGAACTGCTGGTGGGTGAGATAAAAGAGGGCGAAAACCGCCTGATTTCCGGTTCGGTGCTCAGCGGCCGCCATGCTGTTGATGCGCACGCCTATCTGGGACGTTTCCATTTGCAGGTCAGCATTGTGCAGGAAGGCCGCGAGAAAGAGTTGTTCGGCTGGGTGCTGCCCGGCGCGGAGAAATATTCCGTCACCCGGACCACGCTGGGTCACTTCCTGCGTAACCGGCTGTTTAACTTCTCGACCACTACGCACGGTGGAGAGCGCGCCATGGTCCCGATTGGCAACTACGAGCGCGTCATGCCGCTGGATATTCTGCCGACCATGCTGTTGCGCGATCTCCTCGCCGGCGATACCGACAGCGCACAGGCGCTGGGCTGCCTTGAGCTGGACGAAGAAGACCTGGCGCTCTGTACCTATGTGTGTCCGGGAAAATACGAATACGGACCCGTATTGCGCGAGGTGTTAACCCGCATTGAGCAGGAAGGATAACCGATGGGCTTAAAACACCTCTTTGAAAAGATTGAGCCGCACTTTACCGAAGGGAAGCTCAAAAAGTACTACCCGCTGTATGAAGCAACGGCGACCATTTTCTACACGCCGGGGCTGGTGACGAAAGGGGCGGCGCACGTTCGTGACGCCATCGACCTCAAGCGGATGATGATCCTTGTGTGGTTTGCGGTCTTCCCGGCGATGTTCTGGGGGATGTACAACGTTGGCCTGCAGACCATACCGGCGCTGCACCACATGTACGATGCAGAGCAGCTGGCGCAGGTGCTTCAGTCTGACTGGCACTACCGTCTGGCCCAGTCGTTAGGGGTGAGCTTCGCGGCAGACGCAGGCTGGATGAGCATGATGACGCTGGGCGCGGTTTTCTTCCTGCCGATTTACATCACGGTCTTTATCGTGGGCGGCTTCTGGGAAGTGCTGTTTGCCATCATCCGTAAACATGAGATCAACGAAGGCTTCTTCGTGACCTCCATTCTATTTGCCCTGATTGTTCCCCCGACGCTACCGCTCTGGCAGGCGGCGCTGGGCATCAGCTTTGGCGTGGTGATAGCCAAAGAGATCTTCGGCGGAACCGGGCGGAACTTCCTTAACCCGGCGCTGGCGGGGCGTGCGTTTCTGTTCTTTGCCTATCCGGCACAAATCTCGGGCGACCTGGTGTGGACGGCGGCAGACGGTTTTTCCGGCGCCACACCGCTTTCGCAGTGGGCGGCACGCGGCGGTGAAGCGCTGGTGAACAACGCGACGGGACAGCCTGTCACCTGGTTCGATGCCTTTATTGGCAACATTCCGGGCTCCATCGGGGAAGTCTCTACGCTGATGATTTTGCTGGGCGGCGCGATCATTCTTTTCGGTCGCGTGGCCTCCTGGCGGATTGTTGCAGGCGTGACGATCGGCATGGTGCTGACCGCCACCCTGTTCAACGCTATCGGTTCGACCACCAACCCGATGTTCTCCATGCCGTGGTACTGGCATCTGGTGCTGGGGGGCTTCGCGTTCGGCATGATGTTTATGGCGACCGACCCTGTCTCTGCCTCGTTTACGGATAAAGGCAAATGGAGCTATGGCGTGCTCATTGGCGCGATGTGTGTCCTGATCCGCGTGGTCAACCCGGCGTATCCGGAGGGGATGATGCTGGCCATTCTGTTTGCCAATCTGTTTGCGCCACTCTTCGATTACCTGGTGGTGCGGGCCAACATTAAGCGGAGGAAGGCGCGTGGCTGAAGTTAAAAATAACGACAGCATCAGCAAAACGCTGCTGGTGGTATTGGTGCTCTGTCTGGTCTGTTCGATTGTCGTGGCCGGTTCTGCCGTGGGGTTAAAACCTCTGCAGCAGAAGCAACGCGCGCTGGATAAACAGCGCAACATTCTGGCCGTGGCCGGGCTGATGCAGGAAGGAATGAGCGCAGATGATGTTTCGGCAGTCTTTGCCGAACGTATTTCGGCGCGTCTGGTGGATTTAAAAACCGGACAGCTGCTGGATAAAGACCCGGCAACATTCAACCAGGCGCTGGCGCTGAAAGATCCGCAGATGAGCCTGACGCTTGAGGCATCGCAAGATCCCGCCGGTATTAAGCGCCGCAGTAATCTCGCCGAAATTTACCTGGTGCGCGATGAGCAAAAACGCGTGCAGGAAATGGTGCTGCCGATTTACGGCAACGGACTGTGGTCGATGATGTACGCCTTTGTGGCCCTTGATACGGATGGCCGCACCGTAAAAGGCATTACGTACTATGACCAGGGGGAAACGCCGGGGCTGGGTGGCGAAGTTGAGAACCCTAACTGGCGGGCACAGTTTGTCGGCAAAAAAGTGCTCGACGATAACGGCCTGCCCGCGCTGAAGGTGATGAAAGGGGCGGCACGTCCCGGAGACGACTACGCCGTCGACGGGCTTTCCGGCGCCACGCTCACATCAAAAGGCGTGCAGCACAGCTTTGATTTCTGGATGGGCGAGCTGGGCTTTGGTCCTTTCCTGAAAAACGTACGTGAAGGAGCGCTGAACAATGGCTGATACCGGTGAACTGAAAGAAGTCAAAAAGGTGCTCATTGGCCCACTGCTCGCCAATAACCCGATAACGCTGCAGGTGCTGGGCGTCTGTTCAGCCCTTGCGGTGACGACCAAGCTGGAAACGGCGGTCGTGATGACGCTGGCGGTAACGCTGGTAACCGCGTTTTCCAGCATGTTTATCTCAATGATCCGCCACCACATTCCCAACAGCGTGAGGATCATCGTGCAGATGGCGATCATCGCCTCGCTGGTGATCGTGGTCGATCAGCTGCTGCGCGCCTTCGCCTATGAAACCTCGAAACAGCTTTCGGTGTTTGTTGGGCTTATCATCACCAACTGTATCGTCATGGGGCGCGCGGAAGCCTACGCCATGAAAATGCCGCCGCTGGCGAGCTTTATGGACGGTATCGGCAACGGCCTCGGCTACGGCGTGATCCTGCTGACCGTTGGGTTCCTGCGTGAGCTCATTGGCAGCGGCAAGCTGTTTGGCATCACGGTGCTGGACACGGTGCAGAACGGCGGCTGGTATCTGCCAAACGGCCTGTTCCTGCTGGCTCCTAGCGCATTTTTCATTATCGGTTTGTTGATCTGGCTGATTCGTACGTTAAGACCAGAACAGCAGGAAAAGGAGTAACCGACGATGGCTCATTACCTGAGTTTGTTTGTGCGCGCGGTGTTTGTTGAAAACATGGCGCTCGCGTTTTTCCTGGGCATGTGTACGTTCCTTGCGGTTTCCAAAAAAGTGTCGACGGCCTTTGGACTGGGCGTGGCGGTGACGGTCGTGCTCGGGCTCTCCGTGCCCATTAACAATCTGGTGTACAACTTTGTGCTGCGGGACGGCGCGCTGGTGGAAGGCGTTGATCTCAGCTTCCTGAACTTCATCACCTTTATCGGGGTAATCGCGGCGCTGGTCCAAATCCTTGAGATGATCCTGGATAGGTATTTCCCGTCGCTTTACAACGCGCTGGGGATCTTCCTGCCGCTTATCGCGGTGAACTGCGCCATCTTCGGCGGCGTCTCGTTTATGGTTCAGCGTGATTACAACTTCAGTGAATCCGTCGTTTACGGCTTCGGTTCCGGCATCGGCTGGATGCTGGCGATTGTCACCATGGCGGGGATCCGCGAAAAAATGAAATATGCCAACGTGCCCGCGGGCCTGCGTGGCTTAGGGATCACCTTTATTACCACCGGGTTGATGGCGCTGGGCTTTATGTCCTTCTCCGGCGTGCAGCTATAAGGGCTTACAGATGGAAATTATTCTTGGCGTGGTGATGTTCACGCTGATTGTTCTGGTGCTGTCAGGGCTCATTCTGGCGGCGCGCGCGAAGCTGGTGAATTCCGGCGACGTGGTGATTGATATTAACGACGAGCCGCAGAATCAGATCCGCACGCCGGCGGGGGATAAGCTGCTCAATACGCTCTCCGGTAACGGCATTTTTGTCTCCTCAGCCTGCGGCGGCGGCGGCTCCTGCGGGCAGTGCCGCGTGAAGGTGAAAGAGGGCGGTGGCGATATTCTGCCAACCGAACTGGCGCATATCACAAAACGTGAGGCAAAAGAGGGCTGCCGTCTCGCCTGCCAGGTCGCGGTGCGGCAGAACATGAAGATTGAGCTGCCGGAAGAGATATTCGGCGTTAAAAAATGGGAGTGCGAGGTTATCTCTAATGATAACAAAGCCACCTTTATTAAAGAGCTGAAGCTGCGGGTACCGGAAGGGGAAGATGTTCCGTTCCGCGCCGGGGGATACATTCAGATTGAGTGCCCGGAGCACACGGTGGCGTATGCGGACTTTGACGTTCCGCAGGAGTACCGCGCCGACTGGGACAAATTCAATCTCTTCCGCTTTGTGTCGGAGGTGAAAGAGCCGACGCTGCGCGCCTACTCGATGGCCAACTACCCGGAAGAGAAGGGCATTATCATGCTCAACGTGCGTATCGCCACGCCGCCACCGAACGTGCCGGACGCGCCGCCGGGCGTGATGTCGTCGTACATCTGGTCCCTCAAGCCTGGTGACAAAGTGACGATCTCCGGTCCGTTCGGTGAGTTCTTTGCCAAAGATACCGAGGCTGAAATGGTGTTTATCGGCGGCGGTGCCGGTATGGCCCCGATGCGCTCGCACATCTTTGACCAGCTGAAGCGGCTCGGTAGCCAGCGCAAGATCAGCTTCTGGTACGGGGCGCGCTCGCTGCGCGAGATGTTCTATGATGATGAATTCGAACAGCTGGCGCGTGAAAACCCGAACTTTACCTTCCACGTGGCGCTCTCCGATCCGCAGCCGGAAGATAACTGGACGGGATACACGGGGTTCATTCACAACGTGCTGTATGAACACTACCTCAAACAGCACCCGGCACCTGAGGACTGCGAGTTCTATATGTGTGGGCCACCGATGATGAACGCCGCCGTGATTAAGATGCTGAAAGATCTTGGCGTGGAAGATGAGAACATCATGCTTGATGACTTTGGAGGCTGATGATGCTGACGTTTCTGGCAACCTTTGCGGTTTTTGTGCTTGTCATCTTCGGCATGTCGTTAGGCTGGATCGTTAAGCGGAAAAGCCTTCAGGGCAGCTGCGGCGGCATCTCATCCATTGGGATGGAGAAGGTGTGCGACTGCCCGGAACCGTGCGATGCGCGGAAAAAACGGATGGCCCGCGAACAGCAGCGCATTATTTAAGTTTTTGTCGGCCGGGTAAGGCAAAGCCGCCACCCGGCGTTCTTAGATCAGCTTCTCAATCCTCATTTGTTTACTGTATACTTATCCAGTAATGAGTGAGGGCTTACTATGCGCAAAATTATCCATGTTGATATGGACTGCTTTTTTGCCGCAGTGGAGATGCGTGACAACCCGGCGCTGCGGGATATTCCCATCGCCATTGGCGGCAGCCGCGTGCAGCGGGGGGTGATCAGCACCGCAAACTACCCTGCGCGCAAATTTGGCGTGCGTAGCGCCATGCCGACGGCGATGGCCTTAAAGCTTTGCCCTCATCTCACGCTCCTGCCAGGCCGGTTTGACGCCTATAAGGAAGCCTCGGTTCATATTCGCGAAATCTTCTCCCGCTATACCTCTCTGATTGAACCGCTGTCGCTGGACGAAGCCTATCTGGATGTTACCGACAGCGTGCATTGTCACGGCTCCGCCACGCTAATGGCTCAGGAGATCCGCCAGACGATTTTCAACGAGCTGAATCTGACCGCATCGGCGGGCGTGGCACCCGTTAAATTCCTCGCCAAAATTGCCTCCGATTTGAATAAGCCCAACGGCCAGTACGTCATCACGCCGGAAGAGGTGCCTGCATTTTTAAAAACGCTGCCGCTCGGCAAAATCCCCGGGGTGGGAAAAGTCTCCGCCGCAAAGCTGGAAAGCATGGGATTACGCACCTGCGAAGATGTGCAGCGAAGCGATCTCGCCATGCTGCTCAAGCGCTTTGGCAAGTTTGGCCGTGTGCTGTGGGAGCGCAGCCAGGGGATTGACGATCGCGATGTGAACAGCGAACGGTTACGGAAATCCGTTGGCGTTGAGCGAACCCTCAGTGAAGATATTCATGACTGGTCCGAATGCGAATTCATTATCACAGAACAGCTCTACCCGGAGCTGGAACGACGCTTAATTAAAGTAAAACCGGACCTGCTTATTGCCCGTCAGGGTATCAAGCTAAAATTCAACGACTTCCAGCAGACCACGCAGGAACACGTCTGGCCGCGTCTGAATAAAGACGATCTCATTGCGACGGCGAAAAAGGCATGGGAAGAGCGGCGGGCAGGGCGCGGAGTCAGGCTGGTGGGGTTGCACGTCACGCTGCTGGACCCGCAGCTGGAACGACAGCTGGTATTGGGATTGTAAAAAGACCGGTGGCACGATGTTGTACACCCTCTCCCCTTTGGGAGAGGGCTGGGGTGAGGGTATTACTTAGCAGGAATCGCTTTCAGCAGTTCAGTCAGCAGTGTCCAGTAATGGCCCACGCTTTCGATATGAACCTGCTCATCCGGTGAGTGTGGTCCGGTAATGGTTGGCCCGATAGAAACCATGTCCATGTCCGGATACGGCTTTTTGAACAGGCCACATTCCAGACCGGCGTGGATCACCTGGATGTTCGGGGTGCTGTTGAACAGACGCTGGTAAGTTTCACGCACCAGTGCCATCACCGGAGAGCTCGCATCCGGCTGCCAGCCCGGGTAGCTGCCTTTAGCGGAGGTTTTTGCGCCCGCCAGCGTGCCCAGAGACTCCAGCATGCTCACTACGTACTCTTTACCGCTGTCGATAAGTGAGCGGATCAGGCAGATGATTTCCGCGCTGTCGTCGCTCATGGTTACTACGCCCACGTTCAGGGAGGTTTCCACCACGCCTTTCGCCACGTCAGAGTTGCGGATCACGCCGTTTGGCGTCGCATTCAGCAACTGAACGAAGGTGTCACGAGACTTTGCGGTCAGCGCGGCTTTATCCGTGGAGACGGATTCCAGCACCACGGTCAGATTTTTCTCTTTTGCTGACAGTTCGTTTTTCAGGATATCCAGGTACACGCTGGAGAGCTTTTTCAGCTCGTCCGCTTTTGCCGCCGGCACCGCCACGGTGGCGAACGCTTCGCGCGGGATCGCGTTGCGCAGCGTACCGCCGTTGAAATCGACCAGACGCAGGTCCAGTTCAGCCGCATGACCTGCCAGGAAGCGCGCCAGCAGTTTGTTGGCATTCCCCAGGCCCAGGTGAATATCACCGCCGGAGTGGCCGCCTTTCAGCCCTTTCAGCGTCAGCTTGAAGGTCTGGAAACCGGCAGGAATCGCTTCGCGCGACAGCGGCAGGGTAGAGATGAAATCAATCCCGCCCGCGCAGCCCATGTAGATCTCGCCTTCTTCTTCGGAGTCGGTGTTGATCAGAATATCCGCCTGCAGCCAGTTCGCCTGCAGACCGAATGCGCCGTCCATACCCGCTTCTTCAGTCATGGTCAGCAGCACTTCCAGCGGACCGTGCTCAACGCTGTCGTCAGCCAGCACGGCCAGCGCAGAGGCCATGCCGATCCCGTTATCTGCGCCAAGCGTAGTGCCGCGCGCTTTCACCCAGTCGCCGTCGATGTACGGTTGAATCGGATCTTTAGTGAAGTCGTGAACGGTGTCGTTGTTCTTCTGTGGCACCATGTCCAGGTGCGCCTGCAGCACAACCGGTTTACGGTTTTCCATGCCTGCGGTAGCGGGCTTGCGGATCAGAATGTTGCCAACCTGGTCACGTTCAGCATGCAGGCCTTTTTCCTTCGCCCAACCCATAATATGTTCGGCAAGCTGTTCTTCATGGTAGGAAGGGTGTGGAATGGAGCAGATTTTGGCAAAAATATCCCACAGCGGCTGCGGAGATAATTGAGACAGTTCAGACACGATAAGTCTCCTTGTCGAGGCGCTGCAAACAGGGTTGCAGGTCACAGGGTTAGCAGGTTAATAGTTACCACAAGTCAGGCTTGCGAGATGAAACTGAGAATACCACTTTCTCTGCTGGCTGGTAGCATAAAGCATGTAAAAACTCAGGCAGAGGGCGCTAAACACTGGTTTTTAGTGCGTCAGATCTCTATAATCTCGCGCAACCTATTTCCCCCTCGAACACTTTTTAAGCCGTATAAAAACAGGCTGGGACACTTCACATGAGCGAAAAATACGTCGTCACCTGGGACATGTTGCAGATTCACGCACGCAAACTGGCTGCGCGTCTGATGCCTTCCGAACAGTGGAAAGGCATTATTGCCGTCAGCCGTGGCGGTCTGGTACCGGGGGCGCTGCTGGCACGTGAGCTGGGCATTCGTCATGTCGATACCGTATGCATCTCCAGCTATGACCATGACAACCAGCGCGAGCTGACCGTACTGAAACGCGCGGAAGGCGACGGTGAAGGTTTCATCGTTATTGATGACCTGGTGGATACCGGCGGTACTGCGGTGGCCATCCGCGAAATGTATCCAAAAGCGCATTTCGTGACTATTTTCGCGAAACCAGCGGGTCGCCCACTGGTTGACGATTACGTGATTGATATCCCGCAGGATACCTGGATTGAACAGCCATGGGATATGGGCGTGGTCTTTGTACCGCCTATTTCAGGCCGTTAATATCAGTACGTAACTTTACACGCCCGGCTATGCCGGGCGTTGTTCTTTTTAGCCTGCACCGCGTTACAATAGTCTCTATACGACGTATCCATGGAGGCAACGCAATGACGCAGGCGAATCTCACCGAAACTCTCTTCAAACCCCGTTTCAAACACCCTGAAACGTCGACGCTGGTGCGTCGCTTTAATCCGGGTACCCAACCTGCCGTCCAGTCTGCGTTAGACGGTAAAAACGTGCCTCACTGGTATCGCATGATTAACCGCCTGATGTGGGTCTGGCGCGGTATCGATCCGCGTGAAATCCTCGACGTGCAGGCGCGTATCGTAATGAGTGAAGCCGAACGTACCGACAGCGAACTCTACGATACGGTGGTGGGCTACCGCGGCGGTAACTGGATCTACGAGTGGTCGAAACAGGCGATGCTCTGGCAGCAAAAAGCCAGCCAGGAAGAGGACGCCACGCTCAGCGGCAAGCACTGGCTGCATGCCGCTAACCTTTACGGGATTGCCGCCTACCCGCATTTAAAAGGCGATGAACTGGCCGAGCAGGCTCAGGCGCTGGCGAATCGCGCCTATGAAGAGGCGGCTCAACGCTTGCCGGGCCAGATGCGCGAACTTGAGTTTACCATTCCGGGTGGCGCGCCCGTTACCGGGTTCCTGCATATGCCTGAAGGGGAAGGCCCGTTCCCGACCGTACTGATGTGCGGGGGGCTGGATTCGTTGCAGATCGACTATTACAGCCTGTACGAGCGCTACTTCGCACCAAAAGGGATCGCGATGCTGACGCTGGATATGCCCTCAATTGGTTTCTCATCCAAGTGGAAACTGACTCAGGATTCGAGCCTGCTGCACCAGCATGCGCTAAAAGCGCTTGAAAACATTCCGTGGGTTGACCACACCCGCGTGGCGGCATTTGGCTTCCGTTTTGGCGCGAACGTCGCGGTGCGTCTGGCCTACCTTGAAGCTTCTCGTCTGAAAGCCGTCGCCTGCCTTGGGCCGGTCGTTCACGCCCTGCTCAGCGATCCCGCGCGCCAGGGTAGCGTACCTGAAATGTACCTTGACGTGCTGGCCAGCCGCCTTGGCATGCATGATGCATCAGACGAAGCGCTGCGCGTTGAGCTCAATCGCTACTCGTTAAAAACGCAGGGTTTGCTGGGACGACGCTGCCCAACGCCGATGCTGTCGGGGTTCTGGAAAAACGATCCGTTCAGCCCGGAAGAAGAGTCGCGCTTAATCACGTCGTCATCTGCGGATGGCAAATTGCTTGAGGTGCCGTTCAGCCCGGTCTATCAGAATTTCGACAAAGCACTGAAAGAGATTACGCGCTGGATCGCTCAGAGATTGTGTTAATAGTTTGCTAAATTTTGCTGGTTTGGTAAAACAGTGGCTTCACAAAAGGAGATCGCAATGACGTTACCGAGTGGACACCCGAAAAGTAGACTGATTAAGAAGTTTATGGCTCTCGGCCCGTATATTCGAGAAGAGCAGTGTGAAGAGAATCGCTTTTTTTTCGACTGCCTGGCTGTATGCGTCAACGTGAAGCCTGCACCCGAAAAACGTGAATTCTGGGGCTGGTGGATGGAAATGGAAGCAGAGGAAAAACGTTTTACGTATAGCTACCAGTTTGGCCTGTTTAATAAAGACGGCAACTGGCAGGCCACCACCATTAAAGATCAGGAAGTGATCGATCGCCTCGAATATACGCTGAAAGAGTTCCACGCTAAAGCAAGCGCGCTGCTGGCAACCCTGGATCTGAAGTTCGAACCAGCGGATGACTTTTCCAGCGAAGCGGTGAAGCTGACTGCCTGATGGTGTCACGACGCCGGGTGGCGGCTTCGCCTTACCCGGCCTACAAAAACTGATGCTCTTCTCCCTCTCCCTGTGGGAGAGGGCCGGGGTGAGGGCACCAGACCGCATTAATTCCCGACAAAAAAACCGGCATCACGCCGGTTTTTTTATTTCGCATAATCAGAACTGGTAGGTCATGCCCAGAGCAACAATGTCATCGCTGCTCACGCCCAGTTTATTTTTGTCGTCAATCTGGTTGATTTTATAATCAACAAACGCGGACATATTTTTGTTGAAGTAATAGGTCGCGCCAACGTCAATATATTTCACCAAATCTTCGTCACCGATACCTTCGATATCTTTGCCTTTAGACTGGACATAACCCAGGGACGGACGCAGACCGAAATCGAACTGATATTGTGCAACGACTTCAAAGTTCTGCGCTTTATTTGCAAAACCACCTGAAATTGGGGTCATGTTGCGGGTTTCTGAATACATGGCGGCCAGATAAATATCGTTCGCGTCATATTTCAGACCGGTTGCCCAGGCTTCTGCTTTTTGCCCCTGACCACGCGCCAGCAGGTTCTGAGCATTGGTGCGGTCAGAGCTGGTGTAAGCGCCGCTGACTGCGAAATCGCTGCCGCCGAAGTCATAGGACAGAGAGGTACCAAAACCGTCACCGTTCTGTTTCTTGGCGTCACGGTTTTCGTTTTTGCCCTGGTATTGCAGGGTCATGTCCAGGCCGTCAACCGCGCCGAAGAAGTCGGTGTTACGGTAGGTGGCAAGGCCGGTAGCACGCTTGGTCATGAAGTTATCGGTCTGCGCGGAAGAGTCGCCGCCGAACTCAGGGAACATATCGGTCCAGGCTTCGACGTCATACAGGGCGCCCAGGTTACGGCCGTAATCCAGAGAACCGAAGTTTTTCAGCTTCAGGCCCGCGAACGCCAGACGGGTTTTCTGGGAGGAGTCGCTCTCGGCTTTGTTGCCCGCAAATTCGGATTCCCAACGGCCATAGCCCGTCAGCTGATCGTTAATCTGTGTTTCGCCTTTAAAACCGAAACGAACGTAAGTCTGGTCGCCGTCTTTAGTGTCGTCATCACTGATGTAGTGCATGGCTTTAACTTTGCCGTACACGTCCAGTTTATTACCGTCTTTATTATAAACTTCAGCTGCGTGAACGGATGCAGAAGCCACTACGCCCATAACCACTAATGCCAGAGTGCTCTTTTTCATTTTCGATCCTGTCTTATAAACGCGCTAAAAAATTCGCTGGACGATAAGCTCATGCTTAAGTCCCGTGAAAAAACAGGAAGGGTTTTATCGTTCTGGAGTGAAACTTTTATGACAAACTAAGAATAATTTTAAAAAACGGTGATTTATTATTTCGGTAATAAATGTGTCAAATTCTCCCGCTACGCTTCCTGATCCCGCGCAACAAAGTGTTTCGCGATGTGCTAAGGCAGTTGGCAACAGGGCTGACTCCTGTTAAAACGTTCGTTCGACATTACTTTCCCTTATCGTTGAACGGCAGAGAATCATGAGTGACAGCCAGACGCTGGTGGTAAAACTCGGTACCAGTGTTTTAACAGGCGGATCGCGCCGCCTAAATCGCGCCCACATTGTTGA
The DNA here is from genome assembly GCF_001022965.1 of Enterobacter genomosp. O. Classification (GTDB taxonomy): domain Bacteria; phylum Pseudomonadota; class Gammaproteobacteria; order Enterobacterales; family Enterobacteriaceae; genus Enterobacter; species Enterobacter cloacae_L. Next base: position 783,324 of record NZ_LECZ01000025.1, on the reverse strand, counting down.
GCTTGTACGTCAGTGCGCTCAGCTACATGCCGCAGGGCATCGTATTGTGATAGTGACCTCCGGGGCGATTGCCGCCGGGCGTGAACACCTGGGTTACCCCGAACTCCCCGCGACGATCGCCTCCAAACAGCTGCTGGCCGCCGTGGGGCAAAGCCGACTCATTCAACTCTGGGAACAGCTGTTCTCTATCTATGGCATCCACGTCGGGCAGATGCTGCTGACGCGTGCCGATATGGAAGACCGGGAGCGATTCCTGAATGCCCGCGATACCCTTCGCGCGCTGCTGGACAACAATATCGTTCCCGTTATTAACGAAAACGATGCCGTTGCCACCGCTGAAATCAAAGTGGGTGATAACGATAACCTCTCTGCGCTGGCCGCGATTCTGGCCGGTGCCGATAAATTACTGCTTCTGACCGATCAGCAGGGGCTGTTCACCGCCGATCCGCGCTCCAACCCGGAAGCCGAGCTGATTACCGACGTTCACGGCATCGACGATGCGCTGCGCGCCATCGCCGGCGACAGCGTGTCTGGCCTGGGAACGGGCGGTATGGGGACCAAGCTGCAGGCCGCTGACGTGGCGTGCCGCGCCGGTATTGACACCATCATTGCGTCGGGCAGCCGCCCGGGCGTGATTGGCGACGTGATGGAAGGTATTTCCGTCGGCACGCGCTTCCACGCCCAGGAATCCCCGCTGGAAAACCGTAAACGCTGGATATTTGGCGCGCCTCCGGCAGGCGAACTGGTCGTAGATGAAGGGGCTACCGCCGCGATTCTGGAACGAGGAAGTTCATTACTTCCTAAAGGAATTAAAAGCGTGACAGGCAACTTCTCCCGTGGTGAAGTGATCCGTATCCGTAACCTCGAAGGTCGCGACATCGCTCACGGCGTAAGCCGCTATAACAGCGACGCGCTGCGCCGCATTGCGGGTCACCACTCGCAGCAGATCGACGCCATTCTGGGCTATGAATATGGCCCGGTTGCCGTGCATCGCGATGACATGATTATTCGTTAAGGAGCCAGAACATGCTGGAACAAATGGGCGCCGCCGCGAAGGCCGCCTCTTACAAACTGGCGCTCCTTTCCAGCCGCGAGAAAAACCGCGTGCTGGAAAAAATCGCTGATTATCTGGAATCCCAGTCCCAGGAGATTTTGCTCGCCAACGAGCAGGATCTGCTGGAAGCCCGCCGTAACGGTTTGAGCGAAGCGATGCTCGACCGTCTGGCGCTGACGCCGGCGCGCCTGAAAGGCATCGCCAACGATGTCCGCCAGGTCTGTAATCTGGCCGACCCGGTCGGGCAGGTGATCGACGGTGGGCTGCTCGATAGCGGTTTACGCCTTGAGCGCCGCCGCGTGCCGCTCGGCGTCATCGGCGTTATTTATGAAGCTCGTCCAAACGTAACGGTTGATGTGGCCTCCCTGTGCCTGAAAACCGGTAACGCCGCTATTCTGCGCGGTGGCAAAGAGACCTGGCGCACTAACGCCGCGACGGTAAAAGTCATTCAGCAGGCGCTGGAAGAGTGTGGCTTACCCGCGGGTGCCGTGCAGGCGATCGAGAGCCCTGACCGCGCGCTGGTCAACGAAATGCTGCGCATGGACAAATACATCGACATGCTGATCCCACGCGGCGGCGCGGGCCTGCACAAGCTGTGCCGCGAGCAGTCGACGATCCCGGTGATCACCGGCGGTATCGGCGTATGTCATATCGTGGTGGACGACAGCGCTGAGATTGAACCGGCGCTGAAGATTATCGTGAACGCGAAAACCCAGCGCCCAAGCACCTGTAACACCGTGGAAACGCTGCTGGTGCATCAGGGTATTGCGAATACCTTCCTGCCGGCCCTGAGCAAACAGATGGCAGAGAGCGGCGTGACGCTGCATGCTGACGCCAACGCGCTCGCGCTGCTGCAGGATGGCCCGGCGAATGTCGTTCCTGTAAAAGCGGAGCAGTACGACGACGAGTTCCTGTCGCTGGACCTGAACGTGAAAATCGTTACCGATCTCGACGACGCCATTGCGCACATTCGTGAACATGGGACGCAGCACTCCGACGCTATCCTGACGCGCACGCTGCGCAACGCCGATCGCTTCGTGAACGAGGTGGATTCTTCCGCGGTATACGTCAATGCTTCAACGCGCTTCACCGACGGCGGCCAGTTCGGCCTCGGCGCTGAGGTGGCGGTCAGCACGCAGAAACTGCACGCGCGTGGTCCGATGGGCCTCGAAGCACTCACCACTTACAAGTGGATCGGCTTCGGCGACGATACGATTCGTGCGTAAATAATCACGGGTGATGCAAAAGTAGCCATTTGATTCAAAAGGGCATTGACGCATCACCCGGATAGATCTAACCTTTTGCCCCGTGGTTACGCTCGTAACCGGCCTCTCAGGGCCGATATAGCTCAGTTGGTAGAGCAGCGCATTCGTAATGCGAAGGTCGTAGGTTCGACTCCTATTATCGGCACCATCCTACCTATTTTAACGTCTCCCTAAGTCTACTCAAACACCCTTTAAATCCTTATAATATGCCGTTTCACGGCCCTTGTTGTCTCTGCTCGTCTACTCACGTTCACGAAAATCTACGGTGAGTTGGGGGCATCAGTGGGGGCATGTTGTATTCGGTCTAGAGGAGATGCCCCCAAATGAAGCTCAATGCCAGACAGGTCGAGAATGCCAAGCCTAAAGATAAACCCTATAAGTTAGCAGATGGTGGGGGCATGTATCTGGAGGTGTTCCCTAACGGCACCAAAAGCTGGCGCATGAAATACCGTATCGCAGGTAAAGAAAAACGTGTGGTGTTTGGTGTTTACCCGACCATTACCTTAGCTGATGCCAGAAGCAAAAGAGATGATGCTAAAAAGCTGCTGGTTAATGGCGTTGATCCGAGTGCGTTTAAGAAAGAAAGCAAACTAGCCCAAATCGAAGAAGTAAAAAACACCTTTCAGCAAATTGCGCTCGAATGGCACAACATGAAAGTGAAGAAATGGTCTGCGGGATATGCCTCTGACATTCTTGAAGCCTTCAACAAAGATGTCTTCCCGTTCATCGGTCAACGTCCTGTTGCAGACATCAAGCCGTTGGAATTGCTTAACGTGCTTAAAAAGATGGAAGAGCGAGGTGCGACTGAGAAAGCTAAGAAAGTACGTCAGCGGTGTGGTGAAGTGTTTCGCTACGCCATAGTTACAGGCAGAGCCGAGTATAACCCCGCACCAGATCTCACCAGTGCTATGCAGGGGCATGAGTCTAAACATTATCCATTCCTGACCATTGAGGAGCTTCCAGCCTTTTTTAAAGCCCTTGCTGGCTACTCTGGTAGTGAGTTGGTAGTGTTAGCCGCCCGACTAATGATCATCACTGGTGTTCGAACGGGTGAATTACGTGGTGCGTTATGGTCTGAAATTTATACTGATAAAGGGTTATGGGAAATTTCTGCCGAACGCATGAAAATGCGGCGTCCTCATATTGTTCCGTTATCCGTGCAGGCATTGGAAATTATTGAAAAAATCAGGGCAATGACTGGTAATTTTCATCTAATGTTCCCCGGTCGTAATGATCCAAGTAAAACAATGAGCGAAGCCAGTATCAATCAGGTGTTTAAGCGAATTGGCTATACCGGCCGCGTTACGGGGCATGGATTCCGTCATACCATGAGCACCGTTCTTCATGAACAAGGCTACAACACCGCATGGATTGAAACCCAGCTTGCGCATCTTGATAAGAATGCTATCCGTGGTACCTATAACCATGCGCAATATCTTGATGGCAGACGTGAGATGCTGCAATGGTATGCTGACTATATGGATAGCCTTGAGAATGGTGGCAATGTGATGCATGGGACGTTTAATCGACGTGCATAGAGGAAGCTGATGCTGAACTAAGGGCTACGTCTCGGTAGAGCGTAGCTCTTTTTTATGACTGCATTTTTTATAATTATTGCTTCTGGTCGCTCAGATGAGTTCAACTATCCATTTCTGAATGGAATAACAAAGGCACCAAATGGCAATCATGAGAAACTGGTCAACGGAACACACCAAAGAAGTTAAAAAATGGTTGGATATCAATACCTATCGAGGATTTGAAGATCTGACTCTCATACAGCTTTACCATGAGCTGCTTGCAAGGACACTGTTCTTTAAGCCTTATCATGAGGAATTCGAAGCGAAAGCCGTGAACCTCTATATTGACCGAATTTTCAGCGGAAAACCGTTTCTTATTACAGAGCAACATCTCGGATACCTCACGAGAGAGGACACCCTTTACCAACCCCCACATTTCTTTTTGACCACGACAGAACGGCTGGCTCAGCTCAGCATCGTTGGATTACGGAATTCATTATTTTTCTGGGATGGAAGTGATGAGTATTCGGTTAACCGTGAATTTCTCGATAGCCCTGTATCCGAAGCTCTCCCTAAGCTGTTCAGAGATACTGTCATGGTCGAAATAGACCTTGCGAATGGAACTGATGAGGAAATAGCTGAATCTTTGAAAGCCGCGCTACCTCAATGGCGTAAAGTACGGGGCATTGAAGCCGATACATCTGATTCGATCAGGTTTGGCTATGGAACCATCAAGAAAATCATCAACTACAGACTCATACCCATGATTGACATCCTTGTATGGTCTACTCTGCACAAGGTTCGCATATCAGAAGATCGACTTTCACGCCTCCTTTACACCGACGATGATGATGAAGAACAGACCCGCCTCAATCACCAAATTCGGGACACAGACAGACCACTGGCGATAAAAGCAGCCAGTATACCTTTCATCCGTCAGTTCCATCTGTTCATCAACAAAAACAGTCATCTCAAAAACATCAGAGTTTCAGACGTGATGAAAATCGCGGATTCTGATAAAGACTGATATCCATACCCTTGGCGATCTGAAGATCGCTCTTTTTGCTGGTGATTCAATCGTATATTCATTTCCGTCAACATAGATGAGGGAAATACCATGAATCAGCCATGCACACGTCTTATCCGCCTGTCAGAAGTGATGAATAAAACCGGATTTGGTAAGGCTTGGATTTATCGTCTTATCAGCCAAAATCGGTTTCCACAGCCTGTAAAGATCGGTATTCGTGCTATTGCTTTTATCGAAAGCGAAATCGATGAATGGATTCAATTAACTATAGAGAATTCAAGAAAGCATGTTGCTTAAGAGGAATGTTGCTACATCGATCTTTTAACTTTTAATAATATTAAGAAAATAAATTTATAGGCCTTATAAGTTCACTGACTGAGTTTCAAAAAAAACGAGGTTTTGTAAAGTTTAAATCTAAAAAATTACTATATTTAACGGAATTCTTTACTTTTTTTTCTGGCAGAGCTTTTGCTATAAGGTTTAGAGATGGTTTTCTTAATATCGGGTATGGATACTGGTAACTAGCCGTACCTGTTTATTTGACGTCAAATAAATTTTTCCAAGCCATTAATATATATGCCAAATAAACTAAAGTCATTGTAAAAAATTTGAATTATTTTGAATTGGAATATATTTAATAAGTGAGAGTGATATTAATTTGTAAAGAATGAGGTCAAAATGGGATATAAAGTAAAGAAATTCATCATGAGTAATGGGGAGCGAGGATGCCTGATCCTTGATAAAAATAGTAATCTACCAGCTTACTATCAAAATCTATTTCTTACTACAGACATAAGAAATAGAGGCGCAACCGCCTCAACTATGGAAATAGTTGCAACTAACTTACTAATTTTTAGTAATTTCTTAGATAGTAGGAAAATTAATATAGTTGATAGAATTGAGCTTAAAAAGTATCTCAGCGTTGCAGAAATAGATGATCTGGTAAGATATGCGAAACAAAGATTCGACAGACAAAAAATTATAAATATAAAATCAGCAAGTAATAGGTTTATTGCGAAGAGAACCTTTAGTTATAGAATACACGTTTTTTCACGCTACCTTAAGTGGTTATGTGGATTAGTTCATTCGTCAAAGGGGAATCATGCAAAGTATGAAGTAGACGTATTTATTGAAAGTATCAGAGCACATATTCCAAGAAACAGTTCATTGAATATGAATGAAATATCTGAAAAATCGTTAAATGAAGAAGAGATCAAAGTGCTTTTCCGTCTATTGGAAATTGGCGGGATTGAAAACCCTTTCCATAAGGAAGTACAGGTCAGGAACAGACTAATATTTACCTTGCTCTTAAATTTAGGTTTAAGGGCTGGAGAGTTGCTCAATCTTAAAATAGATGATTTTGATCTCAGAGACAACACTTTAAGTGTAGTCAGAAGACATGATTCAAAAGAAGATGGAAGATCTTATCAACCATTAGTAAAGACTGGAGAAAGGGTTATTCCGTTATCTGATGAGTTAGCCTGTGAAATTTTTGATTACATAAGTAATAGCAGAGAAAAAATGACAAAAAGGAAAAAGCATAATTTCTTATTGGTGGCTCATTGCACCGGAAAAAACGCAGGAGAACCCTTAAGCATTTCAGCTTATGAGAAGGTGATATCAACACTGAAACGAGCAAGTCCAGAGCTATATAATCTTTCAGGCCATAGGTTAAGGCACTCTTGGAATTATATGTATTCTAAAGGAATAGAAGGTGCTGAATTAGAATATAGTAGAAGGAAAGATTTAAGGAATTATCTAATGGGTTGGTCAAAGGAGTCAATAATGTGTGATAGATACAACTATAAATATATATCGCAACAAGAGAAGGATGTCGTCCTAAAGGTCTATAAATCAGTAAGTAAAATAATTAGTGGAGTTTAGTATGGAAAACAAATGTATTGAAAGTGAGCAAATCTTTTTTGCTAAGATGAACAGGTATAGTTTCAAACTGTCAGATAAGAAATGGCAACTGGATAAAGAAAACTGCGTATACCCTCATAAAGTTGTAGATAGAATGCCTACAAAAATGAAACTTAGCTACTTAAAAACATTGGCTTACTATGCGTCTGAATATAGTTCTTTTTATATTCAAAGCATTAACAATCTATTTTATAAGTGGTTTGGTGCGATGACTATCGATACTATTGATGACAAAGCCATATATCAATTGAATGTTTATTTAGGTTCAGCGAGAAACTACAAGCTAAACATAGTTAAGGCCTTCATAACTAAATGGAAAAAACTCAATTACCCTGGAGTAGAAGCGACTGCCCTTAGAATGTTGGAGAAAATAAAAATCATTCCAAACCAAACAGGAGAGGCAGTTAAAAGACGAGATCCAAATAAAGGACCTTTAACTGAAACGGAACTAAATTATATCCTTAACTCTGTTAGCAAACTTTATCTTCAGAAGAAAATTCAACGCTTCTTATATTGTTATATTCTTCTGTTGGCAATAACAGGAAGAAGGCCATTACAATTAATCTCTCTAAAAGCTAAGGATCTCATTAAAAATGAGAAAGGGTATTTTTTAAATGTACCAAAAGTAAAACAAAGGAAATCATTCAGAAATGAATTTAACATGGTAATGATAGAAAAGTTCTTATATGACAGCTTATCAATGCTAATTAATGAAAATCAGGTGTTTGTCGAAGATAAATTTAGTGTTGGGATTAATAACTATAGAGGCGAATTGCCAATCTTCATGGATTTAGACAAGATTACGGAAATAAAAAGAATTGAGGGTTTTCTATCTGATTTAACAACAGATTTTTTCCATATGAAAAATTCAGTCATTTCAAAGCTATTAAAACGCTTTCCTTCAAAATTCGATGTTAGATCAGAAAGGACTAACAGCTATATAGAGCTTAATGCCAGAAGATTCAGATATACATTAGGGAGTCGACTGGCTAATGAAGGAGCCTCAATTGAGGTGATTGCTAAAGCGTTAGATCATAAATCAGCAAACTCTTCTATGATTTATATAAAAAATAATCCTGACAGTGTTTATGATATCGATAAGAAACTAAGTGCATTTTTTAACCCCTTATCTAAAATACTTATGGGCGTAGAGATTGAAGAAAACAAGAACTTTTTTATCAAGTATGTTTTAGATTCATTTTTATTATTAGAAGATACGGAAGAGGAATTTAAATGTTTATCTTGTAAAAAATTCAACCCCTGGAGAGTATAATGAATAATATATTTATTTTTGAACCGAGTAATAGAAACAACCCACACGATAATGTTATTAAGTTCATCGAGTTTTGTAAGGATACCATTTCTAATAATAATTTAACAACTTCCTGGGAAAGCAATAAATGGAAAGGTTTATATAGGTTTACTAAGTTTAACACAAAAAACAACCTAAACAGCAAGGAATGCTTAGATGTTAGTTTTATTAACTTTGCTAAAGCATATATGTTGCATGTGCATTCATTCAATAAATCTAAGACGAAACACTCAACATTATCAATGTTGAAGATTGTAGAATTCGTTTTACTGAAAATCAATATGCAAGCTAATGTAAGCTATTGCAACAATTCAGTTTTTGATGAATGCATAAGAATAGCTTCTGAAAAGTATTCTAAAGCACATGCATTTGCTATTGGGAAAGAACTTGAGAAATTGAGTTCATTTTTAAGTGATAATATGATGACTAATTCATCTTATTTATTTTGGGTAAATCCAATTAGATATAGGATTACTCAGTCTTGGACTGGTTATGATTCTTCACTTGAAGGCCATCCTAGATTGCCTGATATCAAATCAGTTATTGCGATTGCTGAGATTTTTTCAAAGCGGGATGAACAATTATCTTCAAGAGATATATTTACTACATCTGTGCTTGCTTTACTTATGTGCGCACCAAGTAGGATATCAGAAATTTTAGCTTTGCCAGCGGATTGTGAAATTACAGAATGTGATGGAAAGGGTATTCAAAGATACGGATTGAGATTTTTTTCAGCAAAAGGGTATGAAGGTAATATAAAATGGATTCCAACTTTAATGATACCTGTAGCTAAAAGGGCTATTAGCAGATTAAAAGAATTATCAAGTCAAGCGAGGTTATTGGCTGCTGAATTTCAAAAAAATCACTCTAATTCAACGATGGGGACCCTTAAAGAGAATATACCTCAAGATTTCCCTTGGTATGATAGAGAGAAGAAAATTGAATATTCTAATGCGCTTTGCTTGTTAACTGAAGGACAGTTAAATCAAAACAAAAAGAAAATGTTAGATAAGTTATTCAGACCTACAATGAGTTTTTTTAAAACTGACATTGTTGATTCTGATTATATAAAAGGATATTTTAATATCTTTAAAAGATATGGTTATATAAATGAAGATGGTAGCCCATATTTGCTAAGAACACATCAACTAAGGCATCTTCTCAACACATTTGCTCAAATAAATAGCATGGATGAATTCAGTATTGCCCGCTGGTCTGGACGAAAGCTTATTTCTCAAAATGTTTCTTATGACCACAGATCGCATCTTCAAATGTCTAAAGCAATAAGAGAACAAAAGTTATCAGTGTGTGTTAATGAGCACAGAATAAAGGATATTCCAGTGGTGGATCTTAATGAGTTTGATTCACTTAGTAGTGGTGCAGTACTTGTATCAAAACATGGCTACTGCAAACACTCATATGCGTTTAAGCCGTGTGAACGTTATCCGATTGAGAATTCTGGTTTAGATAACGAAACGATTTCAAACATTCACGATAAAATTTTAAAAAGAACACTGTATGATAAAAATGATGGGAACATAAATGCTGATAGATGGTATGAATTTCATAAGAGAATAAAAAAAGGAGAATAAATGGCTAAGCATATAAATGGTTATCATGAGAAGAAGATTGTAGATGTTATTAATACATGGTCTATAGATGAAAAACTAACCTGGGATGCTTTGTGCGACAGGTTAGTAAGGATTATTGGCAAAAGGCCATCAAGACAATCCTTAAGTAGTCATGTAAGGATTGCAGAAAGCTTCAGTGTGAAAAAAGCCACTATCAAATCTGGTGCAATATACACTGTAAAACCTGCTAATTTAAAAGTGGCTTCTCAACGAATTAGAAGACTTGAAGCAGAAAATGAAGCTTTGAAGGCATTAAATGAACGCTATTTAGAGCAGTTCAAAGTATGGCTTTATAATGCTCACCTTAAACAAATAACGATTGAAGAACTTAATAATCCGTTACCTGCAAAATACCTTTAATAGAATGGATAGGTTTTAACTATTGACATGATTAATAATTATGGTATTTCTTTAATTGTCAGGATGACAAAATTTCACCATTGCAAGGATGCATATTATGGATAAAATAAATATTAACTTAATGGAAAGGTATCTACTACTGCTTGATCGATTCGTTGATAAACTCGCTGAATCTGGTTTCTCAGAGCAACGAATTGTCGAACAATCATATCTTTTTTGTGCAGGATTTTATATCAAATACCAAAGTGGTATCGAAAAAATGACCTTCTCCAACAGGGAGGTTGTTTTAACCTTTCTGCTACTTTCATATTATAGTCATATAAATAAACTGGATGATGATTTAATCAACAAAGAGCGTATGAAAAATATATGTTCTTCATTGATTAACTTTATAGTCAGTAATGGTAGCCGAACAGAGAAAGTCTATGCTAATGAGAAAAGGAAATATGAGGCTTCAACTCTAAAAAGAGAATTATCGAAAAAGGATAAAAAGAAAAGATATGGGTTGTAGTGTTTGTATGATTTTCATTGAACTTACTTAATCTATAGTCTAAATTTTAATATTAGATTCGTAAATCTATAATTCCATGAATCTAATTAATGCTTAAAAGCATCCTCTAAGATGCTTTTATTGTTACCATGCATACATACCCAGAACCTTTAACAAAGGATAATAGAGGGGAGTTGTGTATAACAACTCCCTGACCTTACTAAGGTTAGCGATATTATTCAGCATCGTTCTGTCGAACATTTAATTTCTTTGAAAAATACTAATTATACCACTTAAGTTAATAACTTCTGCTTGATAGTGTATTTTGGTAAGTTGGAATACAATTTTTTGATTGGATCGTCAATAAGAAAAAGCTAGAATCCTTAGAAGGACATAGATTTTCATAGGGTTAAGATATGACGATTGCGAAGGATAGTTCGACTGATGAAATCATTCATGGAAATGATCTCCGTGGAATGGATGATTTTTACATTAAGACAACGAGTTTTGAATGCCCATACGAGCCTTGTAAAATTAAAGCCACACCTTGTAGTTTTACTATGAAACATGTTAATCAATCATATTTTAGATATGGTGATAAACATAAGGATGGATGTGGTATTCATGACCCAAGATATAAAAACAATCATACTTCAAATGACGAAAGAAAACATAATTCGCCACCTGCTCCGGTTATATCACTTTTAAAAATTGATGTGAAGCCAAGAGGTGGTGTTAAAAATGCCAGAAGTAGTAAAAATGAAAATCACAAGGATGAAAAAAAAGCTAATGAACATCCTGTATCTTCATCAAGTATTAAGCCAGTCGTTGACTATTACATAAATAATAGCAATCATAATGAACAGCTATCAATCCCTCCATATGGCACGCGATCTTATAAAGATACGTTTCAACTTATTTTTTACAAAAACAACATACGTTATTACAAACCTGCAATTTATTATGGTGTAGTCCAGTCTAATATTCGTCTGCACGAAGATTCAGATAAACATTGTATTACTTTCCTCGCAAGGGATAAGAAGACCCAAAAACCATTTACGCTTGAAATTGATGTTTCTGACTGGAATAAAAGTCAGAAGGATGTGTTTTGGAAAGAATATGAAAAGCAAAGGAAGGAAGCTGATAGGTATTATAAGGGACTTAAAGATAAAAGGAATGCTAAAAAATACCTGACGGTTTTCTTTTTTGGGATGCCGGATGAAAATGATAAGTTTCTATTTAAGACAAACCACTTTAAATTAGTATATGTGGCTTTCTTGGGTAAATTTGAAAGCTCATATAATGATAGTAATTATTACATTGAAAATGATCTGTCTGTATCATCATTGAATGAACAACCCATTTCAGTATCTGATATAGACCATAAAAATCATGAATATAATATTGAAACTTCATTAGATTTTAGTACTCCTTTGCCAGAGCCAGAGCCAGAGCCAGAGCCAGAGCCAATAAAATCCTCTTTAAAGGAAAATACTGAGACTGTAGAAATGAAGAGCAAAGTTTGGGGGAGGCTGAAAAAGATAATCACTTTCTTTAAAAAGTGATTTATGTTTTCTGTAAAAAAGCCCGTAGGTTTCAACTGCGGGCTAAATTTTCCCTTGATGCTGGTTTTGTCTTTTATCTAAAAAATGCCAGTCTTCACGTTGCTTGTTCCAGCATTAAAGATGTATGTGCTGACTTTTTCGCCTTTGAAAGAAACTGTCAGAGATTTAGTTTGTGAGTCTGCTCCACCTGCAAGCAGTCCCACAACGGGGATGAAAGAGGTTGCTTTGGACTGACTGTTATACATAGTGTATGACCATTGCTCTTCACCATCGATCAAAGAACGGCTGTCAGGTTCACCGAACGATGCTAACACGTCCTGTTTTGTAGTTTTGCCTTTAACAATTTTAGTTTTCACACTTTCCTGCGTCTCATTTTTCAATGACTGGTTGCCTACTGAAGAACAACCTGCCAAGGTCAGAAAAACGAATCCTACGATTATGATTTTTTTCATACCACACTTTCCTTTTTTATTTTTAAATTTTAGCGCTTTACTGACTCAATAAGATTTCTAAGTTCATTTTCAAATTTCTGGCTTCGTCTTTTCATCAAATTGATACAAATAAAACTGCCAACTCTTGAGAAAAGATATGTAAACCACATGTATTTGTGGTCGCTCCACATGTAGCCGTCTTTAAATCCCCAGGGTAGTGTGAGAAATGAAATAAGTGCAGCGGAACAAAGTAAAATGAAAATAACAGTGAGAAACTTTGGAACAGGCATTGCTCTGTAATACGATGCTGTGGAGGCAGTATGAAATAGCATTGTCAGAAAAGCGGGGATAATAATAGTTTTTCTTTTTAAGTTTACCTCGTGTTCACCCGTTTTCTTATTAACGATAAGCGCATCTTTATATGTATTATACGAACCATCCTCACTATATTGGCGAAGTTCGTATTTATGGATAGTGTGTGAACTTCTGAAAGGGATACCATAGTCAGAAATCTGCTTCTCATCCCCTGTGTTGGTTTTTACCCAGATATGACCATTGCCTGGATCGGAGTTGATGACAGTGGCAGAGAAAGTCTCAATAAATGTGAAAGTTTCACCAAACAACACAAAATTGGGTGTCGTGATTTCCGTTTGCCGAGGATCATCAGAAAGACCAGCTTCAGCTTCTTTCTTCCTGCTTTTCGTAGCGGAGATGCTCATACAAGTTCCTTAGTGTTCAAAATGAAGTCATATTCGGTGATGTATGAAACCGTCCAAGCTTACAGTTGAGATGGTAGTTGCCATTTCAAACCCTGCGTTTGAGCTAATGAATAAGTAAATAGACTAGCTAAATCATATCGTTAGATGATTGCATGTAAATTGACATTTTGACTTAGTTCGTAAGAAACGCAAATCACTTGTACCGATCGATTATGAATTAATGATAGGTATAGACTATCAACACTAGATTATCGATCGGTATAAACGATCAATGTGTTGGGCTATATTAATCAAAAAAGGCTTGCCAGCCTTACATCGAAAGCGATGCTCTTCTGGATTGAGGTGGTGATTCGATGAGAGTTTTTTGGGGGATAGGCATAATCTCTACCACTCTCACGCCAGTGATGGTTTTGTGTTTTCTAGGGCGTTTAAGGGTTGGTATTTTGAGATTTTTCAACATACGATAAATTAAATCGAGGTAGGGGATGTATTCCAACCACCTGAAGGCTGAAACTGCATAGCTTCGGTCGGGGGCTTCTTTTAACGATTCTTTAGCACCAGCACCATCTTCTAAGTGAAACTGCTTTACAGAAGCGTTAGTGTATTCGTCCTGACCAGCAGCTCGTTTATCGAGGATAAGCGATTCGACAGGACTGTTAACGTCTTCTGTTGTGATTTCATGGGGATGTGTTGCTATGGCACTATCAGGCGCTTCGCTAACCGATGCCTTACTGACTGAGGGCATTTTCAATGCAAACAGGAAAGCATTGTCGCGTTCCGGCTGGTAATCTAGCCTGTTTTGTAAGGCAGACCAGGAATAACCTTTACCTAACTGCGAAGCTTTGAAAGCAATCCCCTGATATTCGAATGAAAACCCATTCATTTTCCCTGTTGAGGCAATATTCGGAAGCGCTTTGATATTGTTGGCGGCAAGCTGCATCACGAAATCAGTGGTGGATGGTTTATCGACAAGTAATGCTTCCAGAGCTTCCTGGATAACCGATTTGGGTGATAGCTCTCCTTTATACTTCTCCATCATCGCTTCGTTACGCGATAGCTTTTTAGGCTTCGGTATTGCGATTATCGGTTTTTGGGGCAGGGATTTTCTGGATAGCGAAGCTGGAGATGGTGATGCTACCAATTCTGGCCCTTTGGTTTTGGTCAGATGGTGATCTATTTCTAACTGTTGGATGATACGGGTGCTGATGAGGTTTTCATTTTTGCCCAAGTAAAGGCTTCTATTGGATAGATCTATACGACTGGCAATAATGTGGATGTGCTGGCCGGCCGCATCATCATGAAGGACATAGCATCTGAGGTGCGTTTCAGAGAAGCCCATTCGGGACATGTAATCATCAGCAATCCCTGACCACTGAGCATCTGTCAGCGCTTCGTTTTTCGGCAAGCGAAGCGAATTGTGCCAGACGGGTTTAGCAACATCCGGGCGAAGCGTTTTTGTAGCATCAAATTCAGCTATTAGATCTCCAGCATCACTTCCATCCATATTCCCACCAATGACATAAGGTGTGCATTTATGGTGAGAGCCTGGCTTTAATGCGTAGAGAACGACACCAGAGAAGTTTTTACCCCTGCTGATTTTTTGCATTCCCTTCATCAGAAGGTGATCTCCATAGGTCGGCTGTGATCAGCTTCATGCGAAGCTCAGATATCTGGCGCTTCACTGCGAATAGTTCTGTGTGCGTCAGAGAGCTACACTGGCTTTTATTATCCAGATGAGCGACAAGCTTGTTCAGCTTCTGTGAAATTTCGCTCAGCGATTTCCATGCTTCGAGATTAATCGATGGAATAACAAAGGGGAGGTTATGCAGAAGCGCCATACGAAGCCATTCGCCTTTACGATGACGGCCACGTCTCTCATTGAGAAGCGTTAGCTCTTCATCATTTAATCTGACACTGACGCAATGAGAACGAATCTTGTTGTGCGAGAACTTCGCTTCGTTAACGCTTCCATTATGAGAATGCTTACTCACAACGATCTTATTAAAAGTATTACTTGCGACCATATGAACTCCTTTTCATATAATTAAATAAAAGCATATTCCTTATGCTTAATTTATTTATATGATAGGAACTAATAATGTCAATGCAGTGTGTTGATTTTGCTTTTAATTTTTTTCAACCAAAGGGCGAAAAAACAAGGGAGAACTCGAAGAAGCAGCGTAGCGCTTCGTAGAGTTAGCCCTTGCTTAATTAGGAAGGGAGTCTTTTACTGATTGGATTATAGTTAATGCTTTAGAAATTATGTCATCTTTGAATTGATACAATACAAACATCGTCCAAACCGATACACCGAAGAAAACTAAACCTTCCAGTATCGTTAAGGTCTTTTCAGCACTTCTCTTTTTAATTTTAAGCTTCTCAACAGCATCTGTTGTAATCTGGTTTATTTTTTTAGTTAATGCAGCATCATTTTCATCAACGTTTTCCTTTGTAAAAAGAACCATTGTTGTATTCGATGATTCAATTATATCTGCAAGTGAATTTCTTGCATTACGAATACCTAAAATGACAACAGCACATGTAAGAAGCATCGCTATAAAAATAAGTAAGAGACCCGAAGGTGTCCAGCCTTTAATTATGGCGGTGCTAACCAGAACGGCTGGAATTGATAGAGATTTAGTCTGATGCTCCTGAACAAGTGAGTTCAGCTTCGAGAGGAAGTCTAATTTTTGCGTTTCGACCTCATGTATTATTTTGTTTATGGAATATTTGTTGATATATATTTCATAATTTATTGAAAATAAATCCCAAAGCTTTTTAGGTGATTGTAATATTGAACTAAGGAATGAAATTTTATCATTTGAATCATTGTAAAGTTCAATCAGTGATGATCTTAAAACTAACTTTCTTTCATATGAGTGTAGATCGACGCTTGTTAGCGTTGATACATCACATGGACTAATATCAATTGAATTTAGGAAGTCCTTTTCAATGTTCTTTAATGGAAGATTATAAGTCGTTATCTTCTTAGATTTACCACCCTCCATTACAAATATATAACTTGGCCATGCATTGGAGTCGTCATATTCTACATGGTCTGATATTTTCGAAAAGATCTCACACCATTGTATATATGCTTTTGATGAATTTGAAATGCTTTCAATTTCTTCTTGTTGCAGATTTTCTATGTAAAAGCCATCAATGTTTTCTTTGTTGTTTTTTATTCTTAACCTTAAAGCTTTGAAATAGTCATCAACAGAAGAATACCAGCATATATCTGTAGTTAATAATAGCGTTACTTTTGTTTGTTCTGCTCGTTTAGTTTTTTCTAATTCTAGACAGGCAATTTCTTGCAGACGAGTAATATCATCCTCTATCTTTGAATAAGAGGAATTATCAAAAACCCATACATGGTATGGGTTATCAAACTCAATCTTTATAACCTCTTGCTTGACCTTAAGCAGGAGGTTAATAATTTCTTGATTATTCATTTGCAAGTTCTTTTAATCGAGCAATGATTATTGGATCATCAATTTTTTGAGTCAGTTTCACTTCATTTGTTTCTGCGTCAAAAACGATAGGTCTATTTGAGCCAGGAAGACCTATCTGATGTTTTTTTACACTCATTTTAGCAATGCTGGTTTCAATATCTAACCATTCATATTGTTTTTTATCACTTGCTGAAACTTCAAATTCTTCGTTAACTTCAAAACCATTTTCATTTACGAAATCGACAAAGGTATTTTTATGCTCTGCTAAATCTACAGGGATTATTGCGTCAATCTGCGTTTGAATCTTATCTAAAGTTATAGATTGACCACGTTTGCAATTATTAAATAATTCTTGAACCTTAGATTCTATTTTTTCTCGTAAAGCACGACCAAAATCTTTTTGATGAGAAAACTCTTCTAAAGCTTTAATGCATTGTTCGCTACTGGTTTTATTTGAAATAATATCTTCGGCACCTATTGATTCCGTAAAATATTTCCTAACATCACCAGTTCCGCGAATAAAGCAAAGGTTGTTTTTATCATCATCTTCGTCATCTTCTGACATGAACCTGGTTATATCAACTCTTGCACCCTGTAAAAACTTATCCAAATCAATAATATCGACAGGATTTAGTTGCAAGTTTTCTTTAAATCTTAATGCATCTGTATTTTTCAGCATTAAAACTAAAAGCCTTTCAAAGTCTTTATGTATATTACCTTCATCATCTTCATGTTGAAGCTGATAATGAGTAAACACCAGAATTGCACCATTACTTGCTCTGGATTGCTTCGCTGAGATAATTAATTTCTTTTGAATAAAGTCATCTACAAAAACTTCAAATGAGGTTCGTTTCTCTAAAAAATTAGTTAGCTTAGAGGGGAAAGAGCTTCCTGGATAAGGTTTTTGAAACTTAGCGTAAGACTTACTGCTTCTTTGAAATCTTGCATCTACTTTTGTTGTGAATGTGATTACCTCATCCTGATCACATGGCCAAAGGGCACCAAGCTTGTAGGACCAATCCTTCTGCTCGCCCTCAGGAGGTGTGATTCTAACTGCTATAGCATTCAAAACTTGTAAAGAAGCCAATGTTAACTCCTAACCCATTGATATTGATTGATGTTATATAGAGGTGCATCCTTGATAAGGATTTTATCATAGCGGTGAAAATCAACAACATAACATAGTGAAAATTTATGATCTTGGTCAAAATAGGCAATTTTACTAACAAGGATAGATAGTTATTATATTCATATTATTAAATTAAAGTTAGATATAAGTACCTTAAGGAATATTATGTTAATTTAATCTATTTTCATGATTTTAAGTTTCAGAACAAATATTTGAATAATTGATAATTTAATGCTAATTAATATATGAAAACATGAATTAATTAAAGAGAGGTTTTATATGAATATGAAATTGAGTAAAAAAACCCTTTGTTTTATTATTGTAAATCTTATATCCATAATGACATTAAGTAGTCAAAATACATTTATTGCTTTTTTTAATGCAAGTGTTATATGGATTGATATAATACTTATCCCGATGATGATAGTTCTATTGTTTGATTTTTTTCTTGAAGAAGTATTTACGGTAAAATAATATAACTCTTTTCGTGAAATTTAAATTTTTGAAGCTTTCTTTTTCAGTTTTTCGTTCTTTTAAGAAATCATGGAAGGTTAGTAAGATTTTAGAAATAAGACTGTTGGCAATAACCATAAATTTCAATACTATGAGAAAGAATGTGAGTCTATCCTTTTCTAATAAATCAGCCGGAGGTAATAGATCAAGATCTTTACTGCCTGTTAATAAATAAACCAATGCTACAACCCCGGCAGATAATGCTAAAATAAAATCATTAAAATACTTGTATGACTTTCTTATATAACAGACAAAATATGTTAATGATGATGTCATCAGTAATGTCGTGCTCAAATAAGTCTTGGGGTATTCAGTAATCAAAGTTATGTTAAAAATAGCAGAAACTATAATGATAATGAAAAAAGTGCCTAAGATACTTAGAATTACTCTTGCAATAGTTCTAATATATTTTTTCTTGTTATTGTTCAATGTTAGTTCCCTCTGCCTACCTTAGAAGATTAACTTACCATACATCTTAATCGCTTTCCTACCCACCAGATTCTTTATAGTAAATAACGATATGTATCCCATCAGTAAACTAGAACCTACTAAGTAAACACTTTGTTCATGAATTTCAACAGTTTAATCACTGAAAAATGGTACTGCTGCATCATTCGCTTATAGCTTATGCTTGCGTTGATAAGAATTGCGCCCATACTTGTCCTCTCATAAGAAGTAAGATGTTCATACACACCCCCAACAGCTCATAATCTCTCTAAGTTGCTCAACGTATTGAAAGCGAGTGTAGGCTTCCCTGACATCAATGGTGCCAACGCTACTGGTCCACGCTCTTCGATTAAGTCAGCACACAATCCTTTCGCATTGTGATTACTGACGGGATACATCTCATGCTATGAGCCACTAACAACTCTTTGAAACCCATGCGTTTTAACGTCATGTTAGCTTCTTAGCTGTTTGCCGGTTCAAGCGGCATATGAAAATCAGAAAACATTATTGATTATCATAGGATAAGCAGCATCTTTTTTCGGAATTGCCATTCAGTTGCTAACATCTTGTAACATATTAATTGAATGGTGTATCCTCATTTCTATAGGAAAAATCCGCTTTAAAGCGGTTGCTGATTGTGATTATTAGTTTTGTGGGGCAATGGCAATGTGCGAAAGGGTGTTAAAAAAAGATGTTTATTCTGAATGGGTTATACGCAATAGCCTGTACTGGATGACTTCGCTTACTCAGTGGAAACTTTGTGAAGATATATCCTCCTGGACAATCTCTTTTGAAAACGATAGTCCCGAATGCCTCTATGAATTCGAGAGGCTGATGAATGATTACATTTTGCGAGAAAAACTACAGCATAAAACAGGGGCGTTGAGAGATTCTATTGTCCATAAAGTGCTTCGCAGTGTCGATGAAAGGCTTTCGTGATGGAATTGATGCCATTCAATTTTGACAGATTGCCTAATGGACAGGTGTTTATAAGCAACCTCGCTGGTTTTCATCACTTCATTGATGAGCAAGAGCTGCTTGATCTTTCTGATGAGCAAATCAGTGCGGAACAATCAAACGCACTTGAAAGCAAGCTGTTCATAACCAACGAAAGCTCATCAGCTATTGCTCCCTATGCTTTAAGTTCTGCTTTTGCAAAACGATTGATGAATGAACTGGCGATCAGGCCAATTTTCATGATTGTGCCCACATTACGCTGCGACCATACCTGCAAGTATTGTCAGGTCAGTAGAGCTTCAGTGAACGCCTCTGGTTATGATTTAGATCCCGCTCTCATCCCCGATATCATTTCTACTATCAAAAAACTATCAACTCCACCTTACAAGATAGAGATACAGGGTGGAGAGCCACTCTTGCGGTTCGATTTAATTCAGTCTATCTATGAGCAATGTGCTGAAACGCTGGGAAGCACCGATTTTGAGATGGTGGTAGCTTCAAGCCTGTCTGTCTTGAATGAAGATATGCTTGAATGGTCGAGAGACAGGAACATAACGTTCTCTGTTTCGCTTGATGGTGAGGAAGTTGTTCACAACAGTAATCGAATTCTTGGTCATGGGCTTGCGTACAGTAGAACAGTGTCAGGGGTAGAGGCTATCAAACAGTCTTTAGGCGCTGGTCGCGTTGCAACGGTTACTACAGTTACTAAAGATCTCATTAGGCATCCTGAATCGATTGTCCAGGCTCACTTGTCTCTTGGCCTCAAGGACATGTTTATCCGACCTGTAAGTCCCTATGGGTTTGCACAAAAAGCATCGTTCACATTTTCTATGGAGGAATACTTCAGTTTCTATGCCTCGTTGATAGATGAAATCCTTAAGATGAATAATGAAGGGATAAGGGTTGTGGAACATTCGGCCTCCATTCATCTTAAAAGGATCTTCAATCCCGGCTTTAGTGGTTATGCGGATTTAAAGTCGCCAAGCGGGGTCGTGCTTAACAGTATTCTTTTCAATTATGACGGTCGAGTATATGGTAGCGATGAGAGCCGTATGTTGCAGAAGGTGAATCCTGAAACGGAGTTCAGTGCGGGTGAGGTTAAGACGCTATCATTTTCCAAGAGTCCTTACTATAACGCAGTATTGAGTTCATCGTTCAATTTTGCTCTGCCAGGTTGTGATACATGTGCATATCAACCATTTTGCGGTGCAGATCCATGCCAGAACATAAGTGTACAGGGTGAGCCTGTCGGTGATAGGAGTCGTTCAACGTTTTGTCAGTATCACAAGGGGATGTTCAGGTATCTGATGAACTGCATCTCAGAGGGTGGTCCGAAGGCTGAGATGCTAAAAGGATGGGCATATGTCTGAGGTTATCAGGAACGATATCTTTCATTTTGCTTCAAAAAATAATGTGCCCACGGGGTTCTATCGGTTATGCAAAAAAAAACCAGTGAACCCTTTATTCTTTTTACCCAATTTACTGGTAGTTGCTGAAAGCAATAATGATGCGATTCTACCATGCTTTGATTACTCTGTTATTAGCACTGAATTATTTGAGTCAATTGAAGATGGAGATATTGGGATAATCAACAATGGCAATATGATACGCGTTATTCTATCCCGCAGAGCCAATCATAATACTGTCTTAGTTACGGAACGTTGCAATAACTTGTGTCTGTTTTGTTCGCAGCCACCAAAGAAATCAAATGATGACTGGCTACTTACCCAATCAGCTCTTGCTATAGCTTCATTTGGTTTAAATGGAGTTGTTGGGGTCAGCGGTGGTGAACCTTTGCTGTATGGAGATGATTTCCTTCACTTCATTGATTTTATCATCGAGAATTCACCAGATACTGCTTTGCATGTTTTAACAAACGGACGCAAATTCGCTGATACCAACTTTACTCAGGAAATGGCAAAGCGAAGCAAAAAGATCAAAATCACCTTTGGTATCCCGCTCTACTCATCAAGACCACTTGTGCATGATCATCTTGTAGGGAGTGATGGCGCATTTAATGAAACGGTTAAGGGGTTAATTAATGCAGGAAACTCAGGGATTAATATCGAACTTAGAGTTATTCCGACACTGGCTAACTATACAGAATTGGATGATATTGTAGAGTTCGTTGGCCGTGTGTTCTCCAACATCAATCAGATTTCCCTTATGGGGCTGGAATCAATCGGTTGGGCACGAAAGAATTGGTCAACAATCTTCATTGAGCACAGCAGTTATAGTGAGAAAATAATCTCCGCCATAGACGCTGCACACAGGTCAGGTATACCTCTAACAATTTTTAATTATCCTTTGTGTCATCTTCCTGAAAGAGCTTGGGAGCTTGCAGCTCAGTCGATCTCTGATTGGAAAAATTACTATCCTAAAGAATGTGATGAATGCACTCAGAAGTCTTCCTGTACTGGTTATTTCAGTTCCTCAACAGGCCGTTTTCATCAACCACCGAGACCAATTTTATGAAAAAATTTAATTTTGCTGCTCTACTTCCGGGATTTTTGGCGCTCAATAATTCTGTATGGGCAAGTGATTCATCCACCGGAGCAAGTGATTTGCCTGGTATGACTCTTAATGAACATGATTTAGTGATAGCACCACTTAACACCGAAGTTCCATTCTACATTGCAGGGCATCGCAGTCATAGCTCCCACCGGAGCCATAGTTCTCACCGATCATCATCAGGTGGCGGGTACTATGGTGGCAGCACTCCTTATTATCCAAAAACATACAGCTCACCAAGCTCATCTGGTTCTTCAAGTTCAGGAACAAGTTCCTCATCGTCCTCTTCTGTGCGTTCGCTTCGTTCTAACGACAATAATTCTACTACTACGAATTCAGTTGGAACTACAGAAGCTAACCGTGCAAGTAATGGGCTGACTTCTGGTACAGAAAAGCGTAAGCGCTTAATCATGCGGGTTCAATTCGCTTTGCTGGACAACGGTTATTACAACGGGAATATTGACGGCATAATGGGGCCCTCCACAAGGCAGTCTATAAAAAATTACCGAATTGCGAAGGGACTACCAACGCCAGCAACTGAAACATTGGATACTCAATTATTGAACTCGTTAAATATTCTGGCCCGCTAAAGAGTTCAGGAGGGAATGAAATGAAGATTAAACTCTCGATATATAAAGCAAAAAGATTCAATGATGATATTGAAAAAGTTTTGAATTTGGAGAGAGTGAGAAATCCGATTGAGTTCAACATAGATGAGGCAAGGGTGTACTTGTATGCAAAACAATTCTTAGATCCCAAGCCTCCTGAGTGGACAACTTTATTTACAAGCCAAAAGCCAGAATTGGACCATAATTTCTTCGGGAAAAATAGTAGCACTGGTGCAGTCTTAGTTGTTGAAATGAATAACTCAAGATATCTAATTCCTTTCGGGACAGGGCATCACTTAATTAATGATAATAGTATTGTCAAAGGTTTTGGTCTTAAAACTACGCTTAATTGTATTGAACATAACAAAATTCGTAGTTTGGATAAAGGCAGCCATAATGAAACAAATCTATTAACTCGTAGTCAAAGTAGTAAAGAGGTTGATATTTTTAACCTTAAAATTGATTCCGAGATGGATATACTTACCACTCTGACAGGGACTTCCACTGAAGATGTTTTAGGTAATAAAATAACGGGTAAAGATGCATTTGTAATTATGCCTGATACTGACCTGAAATCCATCCCGGAGTTGTTAAATAAAATAGACTCCATTTATTCTCAGCCTCTCCCTGAAGAGTTTGAATGGGTTAATAATATAAAAGAGGCAGATGAAGCAGAAGTTGAGATACTTGATTCAATTCTGGTCGATTTAATAAAAGCAAAAGATTTTAATGACATATGGTTGGGTGAACCTGAAATTGTAGATTGGGAGAATCAGATAGGCTATTGTTTTGAGAAGCGGCAAAGAAGCATGATTTATGAAAGTTTGTCGGTTAGTCATATTTGTGAGTATTTTGAAAGCAAAAAGATTGAAATTACTTTAAATGATCTCAAAGGAAGCAGTTTGCATGTTTTAGATGCAGATTACCAGTCTTTAAAAAAATGGTCTCTTTATAGATGTCTGTATGCTGAGATAAAGGAAGGTGATCAAAACTATATCCTGAGAGATTCAATTTGGTACGTGGCTGATAGAAAATTTGTTTCCACCATTGATAATGAAATTAAACGAATTAAGCTGTATGAGGAAGCCGACAAATTCCCGATTTATTCTTATAAAAGAGAAGAGCAATACAATAAAGAAACTTGTCTTGCTGATCAAAGCTTTACTCATATGGATCAAAAGTTCATATATCATGGTGGTGGGCGAAGTAAAATTGAATTTTGCGATATTATTAGAGGTGCAACTGATTTTATTCATGTGAAATATTATAGCGGTGCGCAAAGCATGAGCCATCTATTTTCACAAGGATTTATAAGCTCTGAACTTTTCATAAGCGATTCTGAATTTCGATGGAAGCTTAATGAAAAATTGCCAGCGCATATAAAATTAGCTGACCATACATTAAGGCCAGAGGCTCAGAAATACAAAATAGTTTTCGCGATTGCCACAAGTAAAAACCTCCCGGATGACTTGCCTTTGTTTTCTAAGATAAATTTGAAGAATTTTAATAAAACTATTTCTAATTTCGGATACGAAGTTAGGATCTGCAAGATAGATGTAGACCCCACAATTTATAAAAAGAAAATTTGTAAACCCCAAAAAAAATAAGATTCAATTTAATTTATCAATGTCAGAGATTTTAGTCAGTTCATTAAGGTATTCATTTTTGTTCCTAAGGAGCCAGTGAAATATTTTAGGGTTCTCAAGAAGTTTTTTAATGTGAGAAATGAGAATTGTCAGTTTCAAGCTATTTGAGCCATAACTCTCTTGTATTGATTGCGTGTCAAAATGAACCTGAGCCATTTCTTTCTCAAGTCGTTCAATAGCTTTTCTATTACCAGTTTTTGTATCTATATTATTTTTAGTTTTGTCAATTAACAACTCAGGGGAGGAACTATGATATAGAGACTCAGCAAAAAGTTTTGAGTAGTTATCAAACCTTATCATTAAATTAGCACATTCTATTTGTCTGAAAGGAACCATTCTTTTTAAAACTCTAAAAGTATTTATGGGAATATCTTTATCATTAAATAAATCAACTACTTGAGGGCATATCCCTTTCAATACGGACATGTTGGTTCTTAGAGAATCTATACTTATATTTAATGATGTACATAACATTTCTTCAGGCACTCCCACTCTTACAGCTTCTTTCAGCATTCTCTGTATTTGTATAATTGTTATACGGTTAACTTTTTTGTTCGGTGTATAAGTATCATATGTAGTTGAAATTAGGCAGTTTGCTTTATCTTCCCCAATATCTTTTAGTGCTTCGACTCTAAGGTGTCCATCGATTATTTTTGCAGTTTTATCACTTTGATCGATGTAAATTAATATCGGTTCAACAAGTCCCAACGCTGATATGGTGCTTTTGATCTGGGAATATTTTTTACTATTTTTGAAGTTAGTAGGCAGCTTTTTAGTATGAACAAGATCAGATA
The DNA here is from genome assembly GCF_001022965.1 of Enterobacter genomosp. O. Taxonomy (GTDB): domain Bacteria; phylum Pseudomonadota; class Gammaproteobacteria; order Enterobacterales; family Enterobacteriaceae; genus Enterobacter; species Enterobacter cloacae_L. The sequence goes on along the minus strand of NZ_LECZ01000025.1, from coordinate 757,973 downwards.
ATTTTAAAGTGATTGTTTTTTCACTAAAGCAATATTTAATCATTTTGCACCTCAATTGGTCGTGTTTTTAACTATAATATTTACTACTTCATTTAGGCTTTCTTCATCTAATATCCGTAAAAACTCTTCATCATTGACAAGTTCTTTAAAGATTTGATTTGCTATCAACAAATTCATCTCAACGTATTCTGCTTTGTTTTTAATCTTTCTGTGCTGAGAAATGTTATCTTGATAGATTTTTTTTAATTCATCTGTAGTCATTTTTTTCTTTTTCTTTGTTATCCCAAAGTTATTATTTAGGTATCCTTTCAAGCCTTCATCTCGTGAGTCAAGTATCTCACGTATTTTTCCTACATCTTTGTGTTTTATTAGACCTTTATCAAATGCTTTAATTAACAATTCCTGACCACCTTCAAAATCGACTCTTGCAATCTCAACAGCAAGCGAGATAGGTATGCTGCCTGATTCTACAGCGGATAATAATTTATTTTCACCTTTACTGATAAGCATTGTCAGACTTGTTATCCAGTGTAATGATAATCCAGTCGAGTTAGATATTTCCTTATTGGTTAATCCTTGCTCTGTCATTTCCTTTATACGTTGGAACTGTTCACCAGCACGAGGAACTACTCTTGCCATATTTTCAACCAGACTCATTATGTAGGCTTTGTTTTCATCTATATCAAGTACGATTGCTGGTGTTAATTCTTCTCCTAAAGCTGTCAATGATTCGAGCCTTCCTTGACCACAAATTAAAGCGAATTGATACTTTTTGTCCACGATTCGACGTACGGTTATTGGCTTTCTCAGTCCACTTGTGTCGATACTTTCAGTAATTTCCGAATGTCGAACTTTATTTCGTGAACGTGGGATGACTACTTTTATGTCGGATATCTTAATCATGTGGATTTGATCATCTTTCATTTAGGCTACTTCCTTTTTATTGGTCGAAAGCATTTTAAAAAATTTGTTGATATCGTCGAATCGATACATCTCAAAGAGAAGGCTGTTATTTTCTTTTAGGTTTAATTCATTTTCAAATGAATCAATAGAAGGGAGGATATAGTAATCAAGGGGGACGCTATTAAGGCTATTCATCCTTACAATTATGTTGATGTCAGAATTAATGCTTCTGTCTAATCTCACAATCCATCTGCATTTATCTGTAGAGGTTTTTCTACAGCGTGCAAGTATTATGGTAAAGGTTAAGCTTTTATTGATCGTAATGAGTTTATTTTCAGATATTGTTACTTCACTATTTGTAATTTCCTTGCATATTGTCTTAATAGTGTCGGCATGTCTAACCCTTAAGGCTGAGTTTATTTCTATAAATCGATAATCTCTTTCTGGTGTGTAATTGATGAGTTTATAGGCATTCAAAAGCCCACCAAAACGACTTGCTACGACACTACTCGACGGACCATTATCATCTTCGTCGATAATAAAACCTGAAATTTTACCATGTTTAATGAGAACTTTTTTCAAAAAATTAAGTATTTCTTCATTGGTCATTTTTTTTGAACGATTGTCAATGATTTCTTTAGCTAATCTAAATTTCTCTGGTGAAATTATAGGCTTGAAAAATGAATCATATTCGATCCATTCTTCTTGTGGATTCTGAATTCTTTGAGCGTTCAATTTCTGTGAAGTACGATTATAAGTGTATTTCCCTGTGTAGCGAATATTAATTAGAATTGAATGTATTCTGCTCCTGTTCCATTCTGTTTTATCACTATATGTATACCCCTCTCTGTTTAGTTTTGTTGCGATAAGATATTCATTTAATCCATCAAAAATAAACATATTAAATATCTTTTTTACCAGCTTTATTTCTTTTTTTGTACCAGGGGTAAGAACTACTCGGTCAGTTTGCAAACTCTTTCTTTCACCAGGACAAAGTATCATTTTTGGTCTATTGTTATTATCAATTAACTTTCTTCTTAATCCATATCCTGGTATTCCTCCCTGAAAGTATCCCCTTTTAACAAGGTTTACGTGTCCCGCAAAAACTTTTACTGAAAGATTCCTACTGAAAGCACCAGCAGCATATCTAAGAGCAGGAAGTGTAAGCATTTGGATTTCAGGCGATTCATCTGGTAAGTTCTCAGCACAATAAATAATCCTAACCCCATGATATTTTAGTAGATAACTATAATGCCCTGCCTCATCATTATCTTGCCATCGACCAAACCGACTGACATCATAAACAAGAACAGCTTCTATTTTTACTCTTCCTGTAACGACATCTTCTATTAGTCTGTTGAAGTTTTTTCTACCTGAAGCGGAGACTCCGCTTTTACCTTCATCATCATAAGTTTCTACAATCACCATATTGTGATCTTCTGCATATTTTTTTAGATAAAGAGCCTGATTGTCGATTGAGAATTGTTGATGGTCTGTGGACATCCTCAGATACTGAGCGACTCTAATTTTATGATTTTTCTGACTTTCATCACCCATTACACTTTCTCCGACTAGTCAAAAGCGAACAAACCCCCAACAAAATTGATCATTTTTTAAGCGATTTCAACCTCTTTATCCCTTTCGAAGCTATAAGGTTCTTACCTTCATTAAATCATCAAGGTAATGGCAAAAAGCTTTTGCAGGGGATTTTGAGTGCTCGCTTTTGAGTTGCCAGAAAACTATTGAAGTATCTTGCCTCGGCAATCAGAGGACATACGTACATAGAGTGATATCGCAAGAAGAATCTATAGGACTTGAAGAGCGCTGGCGTATTTCATCTTCTTTGAAGTGTAGAGGTATAGCTATAGCTTGAAGTGCTTCAATTCTAAACGGACCAGATGCTTCTACTAAATGGCATACCATTAGCTACAAGCTCGCCCAAAACCAGATTCGGGATGATAGGGGCATTGGTGCATATGTTATGCGTGTTTTTGAGCTTCGGTGATAGTGGGGGAATTATTGGGGGCATGTGATTATTCGAAATGTGAAATATTCATATTTATCAGTAGCTTGTGAGTTTGGTTCCATTCCTATTATCGGCACCATCACATAGTTTTTTTAAGTCAAGCCAAACCAAAAAACCTTTATAAACATAGAACTTAAGATGGTTTAAGTTGTTTGTGGCTAGTTTCTGTAACTAGAAATCAACATGCAATTGAGGGCACTATCAGGAGAATCTTCTCTTCGCTTAGGAAATGTTCCCCTAGCTATACCCAATGCCCGTAAGATTGAAGTCGCAAAAGGTAAATTCAGCTTTTGCTTCGCTGTACAGCTCCAATTCTGGCACCGCTCTAGCGGTGCCGTTTGTAAAAATTCCAACTGAAGTATTTTTGTGCTCTGATAACTGCAGGCGGACGGAAGTGCGATTTTGGTCGAGAAGAAAAAAATTTGATAAATTGCCAAGAAATAAAAAATCTCGATCACATTTAACCCAACGACCTTATTGCAATAGTATCTGGTTAAATGTCATGATTTTAAGGAAGATACTCATCAACTTAGTCACTGTTGGGGCTTACGGAGAAGACATGGCGAGCAAAGCGATTTTAGTAAATTTGGATGCGATGATTAAGCGTGCAGATTTCGCTGCTGAGACTGATGACGAAACAACTTTTGATACAATAAATAGTATTTCGGTCAGAGATTTGAATGATTTTACTGCTATTTTAAGAAAGCCTGATTTTCAACGTGAGACAAATCACTGGTCACCTAATCAGGTAGTATCTATGCTTGAAAGTTATGTTAATGGTGATTTGATACCAGCAGTAATTCTTTGGAAAAGTTCATATATATTTGTGATTGATGGAGGGCATAGGTTAAGTGTTTTAAAAGCTTGGATTGAAGATGATTATGGTGATGGACCACTGTCAATAAAATATTTTGGTTCTGAAATTTCAAAAGAACAAAGGAGTATTGCAGACAAAACCCGAAAACTTATTAATGAGCGAGTCGGAAGTTGGAGCCATTTTAAACAACGTTTATTAGATGAAGACATATCTGCAACTGAAAGAAATAAAATAACAAATATTCTGACTAGAGGATTAACCATCCAATGGGTTAAAGGAAATGCAGATAAAGCAGAAAGTTCCTTCTTTAATATCAATATGCAGGGTACACCTCTTGATGAGGTGGAAGAATTACTTTTAAAAAACAGGCATAAACCAACTTCTATATCGGCACGCGCAGTAATTCGAGCAGGGAAAGGACATCGTTATTGGTCGGCTTTCAGTCAAGATTATTCAGATAAAATAGAAAGATCTGCTAAAAAACTTCATACTATATTGTTTGATCCTGATTTAAATACTCCTGTTAAAACTCTTGATTTACCACTAGGAGGAGCAAGAGGAGTAAGGGTCGCCATTCAACTACTGATCGATTTCATTCTTATTGCAAATAGGGATCAGCAAGGTAATCCTAAATCTTTAGATAAATAGGATGATGATGAATTAGGGGCTACAACTATTCAATCGCTAACTAATGCAATTAAATTGGCAGAGGTTATTACTGGGAATGGCGATGGTAGCTTAGGATTACATCCAGCAGTGTATTTTTATGGGCCAACAGGTAGACACACCAGTCCTATGTTTTTAGGTACTTCCGCTTTGATAGCTGAAAAATTAAATAATAACGATAAAGGGTTTTTTAAAAGGTTCACATCTGTAAGGTCTAATTTAGAGTCAATTTTAGTAAAAGATAAGGAATTGATTTCTATGATCATCCAGAAGAATAGTCATAGAGCAAGGGATGTTAAATATAAAGAATTTTTGGATGAATTAATAAAAAGATTAGTACTGAGTGATGAGGTTTCTGAAGCAGAATTAATTCAACTCGCTGGCCTTCAAGGGAAAATTGTTGCTGGGGATCTTGCATCAAAATCGAAGAAATTCAGTGATGATCAGAAAAGTAAGATATTTATTAATGCAGCGTTAATTTCTGCGATAAAGTGCCCTATTTGTAAAGGTTACTTGGATACCACAAAATCAGTATCATATGATCATGTCATTAGAGTTAGGGAAGGTGGGGTTGGAAGTAGTGATAATGGACAGTTGACCCATCCGTATTGCAACCAAGCGGTTAAAAATTGATAAGCTTCAAAGGTGAATTTTAGTTGATATTCTTGTCAATAATTTTATTCTGTGATGTTTAAAGATGTCATACAAGAGGATAGTATGACATCTTCCTTTATCAATTATTTCTTAATACGCATAGGAGCACTGACCTACATTGGTAAGTTGCAGTACTCGTTGAAGGAAGCAGATGTAGGAGTATTTTTTTATTAAAACAATTATCATTTAGATCTTGTTATATTTGTAATGCATTTTCCTTATCGCAAAGAAAAAATTTAGCACCTTTCAACGTGATTTCTCGCCCATCAGCCATTACGTTCCCCTGACAGCTCCGGCAAACCATCACACATCTCCTGCAGCTCATTAAACATCCTTGCCACGTGGAAACCATCGCACACGGAGTGATGAACCTGAACCGCGAGCGGCAACAGCACTTTTCCATCCTGTTCGTAGTATTTGCCAAACGTGAACATCGGGGAAAAGAAGTTCTTCATGTGAGCAATATTCATATTAAAGTTCGTAAACGTTACCCAGGGAATAGACGATACGAAAAAGACATTTTCCCGGGACTCTTCCTTAGGCCAGTAAGAAAGGGTATTTCCATAGCGGGCAACGTCTTCTGCATACGTATTCTGGAAGTGATGAATATTGCCATCATAATGGCTCCACAATGACGAAAACGTCTCCGTTTCGGGGTGGAAAATCGTATAGCTGGGATGAATTTCATTCCATACAACAAGCTCATTGTCCTTCATGGTCATACGGAACTCGGAATGCCGGTTCATGATTTTAGAGAGGAGGAAAATAATCGTTGGGTAAAACTTCCAGCCAACCTCTTTGATATGTTTTCGCAGCGCGGTAATGTCAATCAGAACAGTTTGGTTAATGGTACATTCAGCAAATGACTGAAATACCTCAAAATGCTCCTTCCTTGGCCAACGAGATAAGTCAACAGGCGTATATTCTGGGATGGTTTTTTTCATGTTTAACCTTGATTCGCAATCATCTGAAAGGTGTTGGGCCTGAAACAACCGCAAAACCTTTTCAACCGTATCTGATCTTCCTTTCAACCTCAGGCTGCGGTTTTCCGAAAAGGTAACCCTGTACGAGATCGCAGCCAAGCACCTGTAGACGTTCAAGCTGCGCTTCAGTTTCAACGCCTTCTGCAATGACCCTCATATTGAGGCTCTTGGCCATACCGGTAATCAATCTTACGATATTAAGCGCATCATCTTGCGTGGATATCGGGTTCACGAAGGATTTGTCTATCTTAATTTTATCAAAATTAAGCTCGCTCAGTCTTGAGAGCGACGAATATCCGGTACCGAAATCATCGATGGAAATTTTCACACCCAGCGCTCGTAGCTTTTTGAGAATAGTAAGCGGCGTGTTGCTGTCGCTGAAGAGCGAAGACTCTGTCACCTCTAACTCAAGTCGGCTAGCAGGCAACCCTGTCTCTTTCAGGATGGACTGCACCATCGTCGTAAACAATTTATTACCCAACTGAATAGGTGAGACGTTCACAGAGATCCTTGCCGGAACCGCCCAGGAAACCGCTTCCCGGCAGGCAAGCTCAAGCACCGTTTTACCGATCTCATTGATCATCCCTGTTTTTTCAGCAACAGAAATAAAGTAATCCGGCGACAGCATTCCCTTCACCGGGTGCATCCAGCGAATAAGCGCTTCATAGCCGTAAATTTCACTACTGAATGAATCGACAATCGGCTGGTAGTAAACAACGAACTCATGGTTATCCAGCGCCAGTGCCATATCATGTTCAAGGGTTCGGCTTTCCTGCAGCTTTTGCAGCATCCACTGACGGAAGACTTTTATCTGCTGTGAGCCTTCTTTTTTGGCTTCGTAGAGGGCCAGATCGGCAAATTTATAAAGATAATCAGAGCGTCGTTCATTATCAGATAAAACGATACCCACACAGGTGGCAATTTTTATCAGCTGGTTATTAATCGTATAGGGCTGGCTGATTTGATCGCTGATCTCTTTTGCGCGCGTAACTGCTGCGCTTTCGGTCAAGCCGCTGGACAGAAGGGCAAACTCGTCTCCGCCCAAACGGTAAAACGTATCGGAAGCACTGCTCATCGAGGTCAGTCGCCGGGAAACCTGATTCAACAGTAAATCGCCGGCATCATGGCCATAGGTATCGTTGACCTCTTTGAAGCGGTCCAGATCAAATAACATCACCGTGACGGGGATGTGGTTTTTATCGGCCTGAAGATTAATTTTGTTGAGGTCGTCCCAGAAGAAAAGGCGGTTTTTCATGCCGGTGAGGGAATCATGGTAAACATCATATTCCAGCTTCGCATTCTGGATTTGCAGCGTTTCTTTTGATATCTGAAGCTCGTCAGCGAGGCTTTTAACCTGCATGTGCGCTTTGAGAATATTTTTATTCTGGTAGATCATTAAGAAACCAAGGATGAAACTTAGTATTACCAGAAGTAACGAAAGTGCCGAATAAATATAATAAAGAATCTGTATTTTATTATTGGATTCATTAACTGTGTTAATATCTTTTGTTAATGCCGTTGCAGAAAGTTGGCTTAGCGGCGCATCGAGCTCATGCATATTTTTCAGGTATGCTTGTAACTCTGAATGGCTCATTTTTTCAAGATTAGCATCCAGATAGGCCAGTATTTGCTCTAAGCGTGAAGCGAGCGCCTGGTGCAGTTTATCGCTGTCAATATAGCGACCTAAATCTCCCCCTTTCATTAAGTCACTTTGGCTTAACATAATTTCGAGACGCATGCGGACCTGGTCTATCGTAACGTCATCGGTATCGGTTGCGTATAGACCAAGCCATGATTCAAATCGGTAGTACTCTGATACCAGTTGTGCCACGGACCAGGACTCAGTGTATTGAGTCAGTTTTTGCAACTCTTGCTGACGATCGTAAACAAGGTATGCAATATATCCTGTCGTGATAAAAAGAGAAAAAATGATACCAACCAGTATCCTGTTCATTATGTTCTCCTGAACTGCTACTCAATCTTCATTTTGCTAACCTGCCATGCTGATCGCGAGTAATAAATTTGATTATTCAACTCCGGAAGACTGTCATAGGGGTAAACAATGAATGATGGGCCTTTATCGCGGATGCGCATATATTCGCCATTGACCTTTAAAGCGAGAATGGCGTTGTATTTTTTGAAATCGCTGAGAGGGATGATCGTGGAATAATCATTGAGCGCAATAACGTTCACGTTAGAGCCCTTCGCACCCACATAATCCATGAGTTTGCTCATGGGAACACCCTCAAACTTAGTACGTCCATTATACCAGGGGGAGGTCGTCTCGAAACTCACCACACCCAGTTTTTCAAGGCTGGCGAGATCAAACACTGCTTTTCCATTTTCATTGGTATTTTCTATATTACCGTAAATCGTTAAAATGGGTTTACCAACTGGTTTTGGCAGTTCGCCAGCCCAGGTTACACCAGGTACCAGACAGCATAACAGCAGTAGGGTTAATCGCATTTTGGCCTCCACTTTTTAACAGAAGTATAAGAATTATAATTTAGATATCACACTAGTTTATATATTTTGTTGAGGAGTAATGGTTTTTATAGTTTTTGTTGATATAAAGTCAATGAAATCAGTCAGTTAAATGCATAGCGCGGCAGGGCGTTTGACAGTCGAATGACGTTTAACTTTTTGATAAAAGCTAAAGTTGCGTGCATAAACTCTCTTGTGTTTAAAAAATGTTCGTTTTAATTGATTGATATTATTTCGCACCGCAGATTTTACTCGTGACGAAAACGGCGAGCGGGCAATCGCTCAGCACCAGCCCTTCGCGCGCTAACGGAAGTGATGCAGCCGACTCGGACCTTCACAATGCGTTCACTTTAGCGCGAAGACGTAGGGTGTGCTGCGCCTGAAGGAATGGTTATTATCTTGCTGATTTTTCCGGGCAATCAGGCGCGCCAAAAAAATGAACGTATACGAGCTGCGTTTTTCCTGTTGCGATGGCAGAAAATGTAAATAATGAAAAGAATGGTTTATGAGATATTATCCATGAGATCGTCAGTTAACGGTTTCAATCTGTGTCTGAATAATTGCCTGATTTAGGACGCTTCTTCCACTGGGAAGCGTCCACTTTTTTTTCCCTCAAGCTGATACTTTCCGGTATTTCGCTAATTATGCCACTCACCTGGTCTGTTCAGAGCAGGAAACCCATCAACCATGTTCTGTCTGGGTGATTCTCAGGTAATTGCTCAAGAATGTGAATTAATGTATTTTGGTTTTCCTGTCCACTGTTGATAAATCTAAAAAAGTTACTGTCACATTTGCTTTTGTGATAATGTATTTTACAGAATTCTTTTTTTCTGAGAAAAGTACGCTCTAACCAGTTGAACTTTTTTATCTCTCTTTCCAGAAATTTCATTTCGGATATTGAAAGAAATATTTTCTTATACAGAAGGTCCCGATTACCAGTCGTTTGTGATTTATTGAGCATCAAGTTTTCTCTATTTTATGATATTCACATCCTTGTGCTGAATAAATATTAATGTCCTACAGAAGCGGCATCGACAACGCGAGAAGGCTTCGGCGCTAAAGCAATAGCAAATGCAGCGATAAAAAATATGACGCCGATCGACATCATCAGATTATTGGTGGAAAGCATCATGCTTTGGCTGTTAACCATTTTGTCAAAAAGCTCACGAACAAATTGCCCACCTTGCTGAGGGGCGGAACTAATGTAATGTGAAAGATCGCCAGTAGGATCGACAACGGATGCCAGTTTGTCATGCGCGATATAGCGCTGATCTTGCCATGACGTCGTCACGAGGGATGTGGCAAACGCGCCCGATAGCGTTCGCACAAAGTTCATTAACCCCGCCGCTGAAGGCATTTCCGCTTCATCTACAGAGCCCATCGCAAGCCCCGTAATCGGGACGTAGTACAGTGGCATGCCAACCCCCATGAATAACAAGGGGACACAGATGGACCAGTAGTCCATATCGGTCGTCGCATAAGATCGCCAGAAGGTGTCGAGACCTAGCCACGCGCAGCCAAAGAAGATAAGAATGCGCGGATCGATTTTGTTGGAAAGGTTAGCGGCAACAGGAGAAAAGACCACCTGCAGAAGCCCGCCCCAGGCAACCACAATCCCTGCCCACGTTGTCGTATACCCTAAGTTATATTGTAACCACAGCGGCGTAAGTACATTCAGACCAAAAAAACATCCAAACGCGAGCGCGAGGACAAACATACTGGCAGAAAAACCGCGATGGCGAAAAACTCTGATATCGACAATCGGATGTTCAGCCGTAAGTTCCCAGATGCAGAAACTTAAAAAGCCAATACAGGCAACGATCGCCAGAACCCATATTTCTTCTGAGGCAAACCAGTCAAGATCTTTCCCTTCATCCAGCATGATCTGCAATGCACCAACCCAGATAACCAATAAAATAAATCCAACAATATCAATGGAGTTATTAACCAGCGTATCTTCGAAAATTTTCAGCACTGACCACGCGACTAATGCAAAAGCGATGGCCATTGGAACGTTGATAATAAACACCCACGACCAGCTGTAATGATCGCAAATCCATCCTCCCAGAACCGGGCCAATAACGGGTGCCAGCAATGTGGTCATTGCCCATAATCCGGTCGCCTGCATGGATTTTTCTTTCGGGAAAATACGCAGCAGTAACGTTTGTGATAACGCCATCAGAGGGCCTCCCGCCATTCCCTGAAAAACCCGCATCAGCAGCAGCATTCCCAGCGAGGTGGAAAGGCCACAAAGCAACGAGAAAATGCCAAACATGAACACGGAAACGCAGAAAACACGCACCCCGCCGAACCGCGTTGTTAACCATCCTGATAGCGGCACCGTTATAGCTTCAGCAACGGCATAGGCCGTGATGATCCAGGTTCCCTGGCTGGTTCCCGCACCTAAGGCGCCAGCCATGTTGGGTTGAGTCACGTTTGCAATGGTCATGTTGAGCACGGCGAGAAAGTTCGCCATTGCAAGTACCAGAGCACCAATCCATAACATACCGCCTTTCAGCGAAGGCGGCTGGTTGTCGATAACGAATGTAGACATGGCCTGGTTTCCGCTATTCACTTTTTAAGTTAACAGTCGCTTTCATGGACAGCCCAACCCGCAACGGATGTGCTGCAAGCTCGTCGGCGTTGAGTTTGATGCGCACGGGTAAGCGCTGGACAACCTTAATCCAGTTACCCGTTGCGTTCTGCGCAGGAATAACTGAAAACGCTGCGCCGGTGCCGCCATCAAAACCTTCTACCGTTCCATGGAACGGCACGTTATCGCCATACAGATCGCTCACCAGCTCCACTTTCTGTCCCACTTTCACATGCTGGAGCTGAACTTCCTTGAAATTGGCATTGACGTGAATTTGCTGCACCGGCACGACGGATAATAACGGTGTGGAAGGCTGTACACGTTGCCCAAGCTCGACCTGGCGACGCGCAACCACGCCATCGACGGGTGAACGGATCACGGTTCTTTCCAGATCCAGTCTGGCCTGATCGCGCTTCGCTCTGGCGAGTGCCACTTCGGGGTTGGTCTCGGTATTTGCATCCTCAATCATGACGGCATTAGCCTGTCTTGCACCCATTGCCGCTTGTCTCGCTGCATCTGCTTGCGCCACGGCGGCTTTAGCGGCATTCAGGTTTGCCAGTGCGGAAGCGTAAACGTTTTGAATGCGTGTCAGTTCGTCGCCTGAAATCGCACCTGTCTGCATTAATGCTTCGCGTCGCTTGAGGTCAACCGTTGCGCGCTGTAAGTCAGCGTTTGCGGCATCAACCTGGGCCAGCAGGCGTTTTTGCTCTTTCTCATTAGCCACAACTTCTGCGCCGAGTTTTGTATCAGTGGCCCTATACCCATTTACCCGACGGATAGACAGGTCCAGGTTGGCTTCAGCCTGATTAAGGGCTAACTCTGCATCAGTCGGATCCAGTTGAATCAGAACATCGCCTTTTTTTACCACCTGAGAATCCGTGACCAGGATGGCATTTACCGTACCGGTAATCGCGGAAGAGAGCTGTGCGGACTCGACATCGGTATAGGCGTTATCGGTCTCAACATATCGGGAACCCACTAATTCCCAATAAATAAACGAGCCTGCGCCAGCAAGCGCGATGCTTAATGCAAGATAAGAGAACAGGCGTTTTCTTTTTTTCTTTTTGATATCGGATGATTCAATATTTTGATTTTCAATAGCTGCAGAATGACTCATTTTATTTCCTTTCTTTCCACTATTTGGTTATTAACCTGGTGTTAAAAGATCACTGTTTGCTCGAGGTATATCCGCCGCCTAACGCGCGCGCTAATGCGACGTCAACGGTAAAGGCGCGAGAATTCACATCGGCTAATTTTCTGCGGGCAGCGACCAGCTCATCTTCCGAGGACAAGACATCCAGATAATCAGCAACCTTACCTTCATATCGTTGTCTGGTGAGTGAATACGCTTTTTCTGCCGACGTGACGGCACCCTGGGAATAAACTATCTCGTCTTTAAGTGAGGCTCTGCTGGTAAGTGCATCGCTCACTTCCCGAAGTGCATTCGTTAACGTGTCGTTATAAACCTGCACCGCAATGTCATATTCACCGCTGGCATATTTCAAATCACCCTGAAGTCTTTGCGTATTAAAGATGGGCAACGATATGGCCGGACCAAAACTGCCAATTGCTGAGCCGCTTCGGGTAAGATTGTTAATACCTAATGACTGGAACCCGGCAAAGGCAACCAGATTAACGCTGGGGTAAAAACCGGCTTTTTTCTGCTTAATTTGCTCAGCTGCAGCCTCTGCGCGCAAGCGTGCCGCGACAATATCCGGACGTCGACCAATCAGGTCCAACGCAATATTGGGCGGAAGCTCCTCGTGCGCTAAAAGCGTTGCCTTAGGTGCGGTTATGGCCAGCGCTCTGTCAGGACCGTCACCGATCAGCGCCGCGAGCGCATGTTTTTTAATCGCAATGGATTCATCTATTGCCACCAGGTTTGCTTTGGCGTTGAGTTGACGCGTCTCGACCTGCTGAAGACTGGATAAATCTTCAAGCCCCGCGTCATGGCGTTGCTGGAATAACGCAAGCGTGTTTGTCCGTATGTTGAGCGTATCGTTAAGCGTTTCGCGAACGGTGTATAAATGCGCCAGCTCCGCATAAACGCTCACAATAGATGAAGACAGTACCAGTCTGGTTTGTGCTTCTTCTGCTACAGCAGCCATTTCACCTGACGTTGCGGCCGCGAGCGCGGCGCGGTTTTTACCCCAAAAATCGATTTCCCAGCTCATATCAAGCGTGGTTCGCCCATAGCTGTTCCAGTTTTGAGGCGTTGCGTTTTCCGGCGTCACATAGTTGTAACTCATTTTTTCCCGCATAAAGCTGGCGTTTGCGGTGACCTCAGGGAAAAGCGATCCGCTCGCACTCTGTGTCATCGCCTGCGCTTGCTTCACGCGCGCTTCGGCGATGTTAAGCGTGGGGGAGTTTTTAAGTGCGTCATCAATAAGCCCGTTGAGCTGCGCATCACCGTATTTTTTCCACCAGTCATCTTTCGGCCACTGGCCGTTCTGATGGGGAAAACTTTGATCGCTCTTAAGCTGTGTGACCGTCTTCATAGGAGGAGGGGTGCCAAGATCGGGGATCAGGGCACATCCGCTCATACTGATGGCGGAAATGAGGACGCAGCTCATCGCTATCCGGGACCCGGTTAAACCGGAAATACGACACCCCGGGAGTGTCTCCTGAAAACCTTTCATCAGTACGCTCATCATGCTGTTCATAGAGTAGTCCAAATACAGTACCGTACAGTACGGTACACTTTATATCTTGACTTCTGAGCGCCGTCAAATGAAAATGTACTCGTCAGTACGATTACGACCCCTACTATCAGACGTGATTCCGAAACCAGATAACAAAAAGTGTTTGCCCCAGGCCAGACACCTAAACTACCGAGGAAACATATGGATAAAAGAGCGCTTAAACGGCAGCAGATTCTGGAAGTCGCATCCGGGCTGTTTCGACAAAAAGGATTTGATGCCACGTCTATCTCAGAGATTAACGCGATTGTTGGTGGCTCAAAATCGACAATTTACAGTCACTTTTCTTCGAAAGAAGAGCTATTTGTAGAGTGCATGTCTTCAGAAACTGAACAGTATATAAAGAGCATGACTATTGAAACTGCAGGGCAGGTGCGCCTTTTCAGAAAATCACCACAGCTGGTCATCGAGCAATTTGCCGTTGCCTTTTTACGCTATCTTTGCTCTCCGGATATTGTGGATTTGCAAAGATTAATGATTTCCGAAGCAGGCCGGTCCGGTATCGGAGAGTTATATTATGCGCGAATGCAAAAACTGCGTTCAAACGTATCAGCGCTTTTTACTGATTTAATGAATCAAAACATCTTAAGAAAAGACGATCCTGTGCTGGCCGCCGAGTATTTTCGTTCTCTTCTGCAGGCCGACATCCTGGAACCATTACTGTTAAAAGCGAGAAAGGATCAGCCTGACGAAAGCGAAATTGTCATGAAGGCGCAGGCCTCCGTTAATGCTTTTATGAAATTGTATGGTCCAGAAAAAGAAAGCGATGTTGTAAAGACATCCTTATAAAACACGGTAAGCATTCTTTCACCCTATTATTAGGGTGATTTTCTTTTTAGGAAATATTTATTTTCAATTGTCATTGGATGACTTTGCCAGCGGCCTTCTTGTAAATAAAATTTCGTGGATACTTATGTGTATAAAATTTACTCTCTTAAAAGATCGTGAAGCTGTAATTAAGTCTCTTACTCACTGGATTGATTCGAACTTATACAGACCCATTACCGTTTTAGATGTGGCACGGAAATCCGGTTATTCATTGGCTTACATTCAGCGAAACTTTCGCCAGGAGTGTGGCATAAGTATTGGCCTTTATATCCGAAGCCGGAAACTGGAAAAAGCTGCGCATATGCTCAGACATACGCAGCTCTCTGTTTCAGATATATTCACGATGTTAGGCTACGAGGAGCCGTCAACGTTCAGCAGAGCTTTCTCGAATCAATATGGACTTTCCCCAACAAAATACCGCGAGCTGGCTAAACAAAGTCACTACCTGAATGGCTTGTCGGTGTTGATTAATGAAGCGACACGTGAGTAACACGAAAATCCGCTAACCCGCCTCCAGCATTCCAAAACTCACAATCCGCGCCCGGCCCAGCTCTTTCGCGCGGTACAGGGCCACATCCGCGGCACGCAGCAGGTTGTCAGTCTGGGCATGTTGCGGGTAGCTGGCAATGCCAATCGACACATCTACCGGCCCTATCTCGGTCAGGCCGTAGCGAATCGACAGCTCATGCACGCCGGTGTAAATCTTCTGCGCGCAGGCGTATGCCGCTGCTTCATCGGCACCGGCAAGCAGAACCAGAAACTCCTCGCCCCCGTAGCGGAACGCCAGTCCGTTGTCATGTGCGGCCCGCTGAACAATCGACGCCACGGTTTTGATAACCAGGTCGCCCGCTTCGTGGCCGAACCGGTCATTAATACTTTTGAAGTGATCGATATCGATCATCATGCAGCTTAACGGCTCGCCGCTGCGCATCGCCTGTGCCGTTTGGGTTTGCAGGGTATCTTCCAGATGATGACGATTACGCAGGCCGGTGAGCGGGTCAAACAAGGCTTTTTCCAGCAACGCGTCGCGCAGACGCTGGTTGGCCAGTGCCAGCCCGAGCGCTTCGGCCATCAGTTCCAGATACGCGCGGGAAGGGGCATTGTCTGCCGTGATATTCTGGAAGGAGAGCAGGCCAATGGCCTCGCCCTGGGCGATAAGCGGCACGCACAGCGCGGTTTCCGCCTGTGATGCAGGAAGATGGTAGCAGGCGATATCCGGCTCACCGTTTACCGGCGGATGGCTCTGCCCGCGACGTACGGCCCAGCACTCGTCCGGGTGGAAGGTTGTCTCTTCACCCACCGGTGAAAGCCAGTGTGCGACGCAGCGCATCTGCCACGGTTCACGGTCAAGAATGTAGAGCCGGCCCGCTATCCCCGGTGCGATATTGGGCGCAAACAGCTCCGCCACGTTAATCACATCGTTAAAGTTTTCACACCCCTGCAGCCGCTGGGTCATGCGCGCCAGCAGCTCGCGGATGGCCCAGTCGGCATCGCGCTCTCTTTCCAGACGCTGTCGCGCAAGGCCGTTTTCACGAAAGATGCTGATGGCCTGTGCCATATCGCCGATCTCATCAATCTGATTGAAATTGGGCGTTTCAACCGCGTAATCCTGTGACGCCAGGCGGTGCACCACGTCGCTCAGGCGCACCACGGGGCGCAGCACGCGGCGTTTTAATATAAAGCCGAGAACAAACAGGAACAGCAGGGCGGTCAGGCCGACCGTAAGCTCAGAGGCGGTACGCAGCGCTTTCGATTTTTTTGTCGCTTCCTGTACGGAGGCGATGACGCGTTTGTCGAGTATCTGGCGAAAGTGATCGATCTGGTTCTGCGCGCGCTCCAGCTCCTGCTCATAGGGCGCGCCATAGAGCAGGGCAACGGCCTGAGCGTCTTCGCCTTGCTCCAGGGTGTTCAGTGCAGTTTGCTGTTCGTCCTGCAGCTCATCGACGATCTTTACCCCTTCATGCAGCAGGGACAGTTCTTCATCCGATGCGCCATTATCCTGCAACTTTTCCAGCCGAAGTTCGATGCTCTTCAGGCTGTTTTCTGCCTGGTTGTATTCCTTTAACGTTTGCGGATCTTTTTTAATGACGTAGAGGCGTGCTAAATCGGACTGCGCCCAGATATCGGTTTCGATATCTTCCGTGAGCTGATCAAATTTCTGCCGTTGTTCAACGGCCTGACGCTCGATGGTATCGGCATTGGACGCCATTAGCATAATGATGCCGGAGGCGATGGTCAGGCAGACCGTGGCACCATAGGCCCAGTTGGTTATCGTCGCGATTCGCACCAGATGATCCTTTTACGGCATGAGTAGGATGGCGTTCTTCAAATTATAGAAAACGTTTGATTTAAGGTGAAAAAAAAGGCGGCACAGTGCCGCCTGGTGTGGTCTTTATCGTCACATCCCTACAAATCTGGAGGATTTTTTCCTTCTTCGATGAAATCCGCGTCCAGCTCTTCGGCGTTACCTTCGTGATCGCGCCCGGAGAAGAGGTTCCAGCAGGCGATA
Organism: Enterobacter genomosp. O; assembly: GCF_001022965.1. Taxonomy (GTDB): domain Bacteria; phylum Pseudomonadota; class Gammaproteobacteria; order Enterobacterales; family Enterobacteriaceae; genus Enterobacter; species Enterobacter cloacae_L. Next base: position 740,811 of record NZ_LECZ01000025.1, on the reverse strand, counting down.
AACAGCGCGGCAATCAGCGGCCCAATGACAAAGCCGTTAATGCCGTACAGTTCCATACCGCCGAGGGTGGAGATCAGAATCAGGTAGTCCGGCATTTTGGTGTCTTTCCCCACCAGCAGCGGGCGCAGGATGTTGTCCACCAGCCCGACGACGATCACAAAGAAGCCGACAATAAACAGCCCTTGCCAGATCTGATGCGTGGCGAACAGGAAGATGGCGGCGGGCACCCAGACAATCGCCGAGCCGATGGCGGGCACCAGGGAGAGGAACGCCATCAGCGCGCCCCAGAGCACGCTGCCGTCAATACCCACAATTGCAAACGCAATTCCGCCGAGTATGCCCTGAACCACGGCCACCGCCGCCGTTCCTTTTACCGTGGCGCGCGAGACGCCAACGAATTTAGCGAACAGGTGCTGCTTGGCGAAATCAGACAGGGGCAGGGAGTCGAGGATCTGGCGCACCAGATACGGGCCGTCTTTCAGCAGGAAGAACAGCAGATAAAGCATGATGCCGAAGCTAATCGCAAAGCCAAACGTCCCTTTACCAATCAGAAACGCGCTGCCGGCGAGATATTGCCCGCCCTGCAGGGCGACATCGGAGAGTTTTTTCTGGATCTGCGCGGCGTTGGTCAGGTTGTGATCCGCCAGGAAGCCGCTGGCCCAGCTTGGAAGATGGTTGAAGATGCTCGCCACCACTTCCGGGAACTGGGTGTTGTTCTCCTGCAGTTTGGTGTAAACCACGTTCAGCTCAATGGCGAGCGAGGAGAGGATCACCATCAGCGGGATAAAGACGATCAGGCAGATAATGCCGATGGTCAACAGCGAGGCAAGCCCGTTGCGTTCCCCCAGCGCGGTGCGCAGCTTGTTTTTAACCGGGTTAAAAATGACGGTCAGAATCGCGGCCCACAGTATCGCGGAGAAGTAGGGCGAGAGCACGTCGAAGAAGGCCCAGGTCACAAGGGCGAGAATGAAAATAAAGAAGCCTTTGGTCAGTCCGTTAAAGCGCATCAGTCAGTCCTGGTTACTAAGAAACTGTGACGACTATAGAACCGATTGTGAGAATTACCAACCATTGCACCGGGTAAGGTGCAATGGTTGGTGAGGCGCTAAATCGCCTCAAATAACGCGCTAACCAGCGCAACATGCGCCTTAACGCCCACGGCCAGCGCGGCTTCATCAATGCGGAAGTGTGGGTTATGGACGTTCCATACCGCACCCTTTTCCTCGTTGCCGCAGCCGATAAACAGGAACGAGCCGGGAATTTTCTCCTGATAGGATGAGAAATCTTCGCTGCCGAACAGCGCGCGATCGGCAAGCTGTAGCGTCCCTTCACCAAAGTGCTCCGCAATGGCTTTTTTGGCGATGGCGTTGGTGTCGGCATGGTTATTTCCGACGGCATAACCCTGCTGCCAGCGGATCTCACAGCGCGCCCCGTGGGCGCTCACTACGCCTTCAACAATACGCTGCATCAGCTGGGGAACCTGTTCACGAACCTGCTGATTATGGGTTCGCACCGTTCCTGCCAGACGGGCGCTGTCCGGAATGACGTTATAGCTATCACCGGCCTGGAAGGTGGCAATGGTCAGCACCGGGGCGTTAATCGGGTCAAGATTACGTGCGACCACGTTTTGCAGGGCGGTAACCACTTCAGCGCCGATTACCACCGGATCGATACAGAACTGCGGCATTGAGCCGTGGCCACCCTGCCCAAAAATGGTGATGTCAAAGTTATCGCTGGAGGCGACGTAAACGCCCTCTTTTAGCGTAATTTTTCCCGTAGGGCTGTTCGGGAAGACGTGCAGGCCGAAAATCTTTTCGACGTCGTCAACGACCCCTTTTTCCACCAGCTCGCGTGCGCCGCCCGGCGGCACCTCTTCAGCAGGCTGGAAGATAAACTTAATGCTGCCGCAAAGCTGGCTGCGCAGATGGCAGAGCACTTTCGCTGCCCCCATCAACATGGCGGTGTGGGCATCGTGACCGCAGGCGTGCATCACGCCGGGCCGAGTGGAGCTAAATGATTCGCCACTCTCTTCCTGTAGCGGTAGCGCGTCGATATCGGCCCGCAGCGCCCACGTTGGGCCGGGCTTTTCGCCCTGCAATACGGCTACTACGCTGTTCTCCAGCGGGCGGCTTATCGTCAGCTCCGGCAGATTCCCCAGCTCGCGGGCAATAAAATCAGCGGTGGGTTTTTCCTGAAACGAGAGGTCCGGGTTGGCGTGAATATGCCTGCGCCAGCGGATCACCTCTTCATTAACGTCGCGGATAAGGTTTTCGGTGGTACTTTTCATGACGGTCTCCTTCAGTCAGTCACCGGCAGCGTGGTCACAGGTTTTTTTATCAGCGGTACTATCGCCGCCCCCGCGCAGATCATTGCCAGTGACAGGAAAATAAACGCGCTTTCGTAGCTGTGGCTTTTCCCGACAAGATAGCCAATTACGACAGGCGAAACGAAGCCTCCCAGCGTTCCGCCAGTGTTTATCAGGCCGATAGCCGATCCCATAATGTTCTCCGGAAGGCGTTTCATCGGCAGGGTAAAGGCGGTAACAAAGGTTGCCATCAGGAAAATCTCCCCCACGAACAGCAGGACGCTGGCCGTCAGCGCCGTAGCGGTATGGAAGATGCCGAAAATGGCGGCAGCACCGATCAGCGCGCAGATCAAAATCACCTGCGGCTCGCGGTTGTGGAAATATTTCCCAACGAACCAGCCGGTGCACAAGGATGAGAGCCAAATCCCCGCGCCGCCGACGGCGACGATATAGCCGGAAATTTCCAGCGGCATCCCCCTGCTCTGGACGAAGAATTTTGGCAGCCAGGCCATCAGGCCGTAGCTGGGAATATTGATGCAGAACACAGAGACAAAGAGTAGCACCACCGTCGGGTTACGCCACAGGGCGCCGTTTTGTTCACCTGACTGCTGGCGCGGCGCAGGTTTCTGATAGGGCACGCGCACGGCGATCAGCGCGGCGATGGCGCAGGCTACGATCCCCAGCGCCACAAACGACGCGTGCCAGCCCAGATGCTCCAGCGCAGAGACGGCCACAATGGGCCCCACGGTCATTGCCAGCCCGGCGGAGGAAAGCAAAACCGATTGCGCAAAGGTGCGTTTTTCCAGCGAGAAATTGCTGACCACCGCTTTCGCGCAAGAGCAGGGATAGCCGGAATGCCCCACCCCGGAGAGAAAGCGAAACAGCAGCAGCAGGCCAAAGCTCATGCCCAGCGCACCGAAGCACAGGGCGAAGATCCCGAGCGCGCACAGGGAGAGGATCAGCATGGTTTTATAGCCGAGCCTGTCGTTCAGCCAGCCTGCTGGCACCTGAAAGAGAGAGTAGGCCAGGAAGAAAATGCCGGTGATGTAGCCCAGCTCCGCGCTGGTGAGGCCGAACTCTTTTTCGATAGGCAGCAGGGCAAACCCCATGACGGTTTTATCGATATAGACCACGACATAGCCGACAAAAAGCAAAAAAATCATCTGTGACTGGCTTTTCATTTTATTTTCCGCCTGACGTCAGAGTGTGATGAGGAGTGTGGTGTGTACTCCGAATCTAGGGGTTTACCTGAGGCCCGGGAAGATATAATTTTTCTATAGGTGATGCTTTTTTGTTATAGGGTGAGTGATGAGATATTTGCCAAAGCTTGGGCATCTTCAGGCCTTTCGTCAGGTGGCACGTAGCGGCAGTATTCGTTCAGCCGCGCGCGAGCTGGGCGTTTCTCAGCCCGGGTTGAGCCGAACATTGCGTGAGCTTGAGCAAACTTTAGGCACGCAACTTTTATTGCGCAGCAAAGAGGGCATCGCCCTGACCGAGGCGGGAATGGCCTTTTCCCAACGCGCGGAGTGGGTGCTGGAGGAGTTGCGCCGCGCGGCAGATGAAGTAGAACAGATTAACCATTACACCCACGGACGGCTGACCGTGGGGTTCTCGTCACTGATTGCGCTGACGGTGTTTCCCGATGTGGCCGAGGCGTTTAAAAAGACGCTGCCGCAGGTGTTGCTGACGGTTAAAGAAGGACAGTTATCCTCGCTATTACCCGGCGTGCGCAACGGTGAAATTGATATCGCCATCGGCTCTGTCGATCCGATGGCGCCGCCAGAAGGGGTGATGATCGAACCCCTGTTCACCTCGCCGTTTTGTATCGTTGCGCGCAAAGGACATCCGCTGGCTGACGCACGGGATCTGATGGCGCTGCGTCAGGCTAAATGGCTGCTGCCGGAGTCATCAATGGGTTACTACCAGCAGCTGCAAAACGAGCTCAGCCATTTTTACCGACAGGTCGACGTGACGCCGCTGCGTACGGATTCTGTTATCACCGGCCTGAGTATGGTGCTCAACGCGGACTATCTGACGGTGGTCGCTCGGGCAATGTGTCAGCCGCTGCAGCTTGATGACAAGCTGGTCGCGTTGCCCATCACCCAGCTGCCGTCGGCTCAGTATTGCGCGGTGTGGTCGCAGAAATCGGCGATGACCACTAACGCGCGCCAGTTTTTAATTCGCCTGCGCGAGGCATGCAGAGGGTTTAGCTGGTAGGAAAAAGATACGACTTTTGTCTGACCCAGGATCGACGTCGTCCGCACCATGCTGTAAGTATCTGCTTGCGGAGGTGCTTATGGCCTGGCGTCCAATTCTCTATGTGATCCTCACAACCCACCCCAGACTCAGCGCGCGGCGCGCCCGTTTGCGTCTGGTCATCTAGCTTTTTATTAACAACCGCGGTATAACACACCTTCTTTGGATGTTTAGATGTCCATACGTATAGAAGGTAATATGCAAACACAACAAGAAAATGGGCAGCTTAAGCGCACCATGAAAACGCGCCACCTGATTATGCTCTCGCTGGGCGGCGTGATTGGGACAGGGTTATTCTTTAATACCGGATACATCATTGCGACGACTGGGGCAGCGGGTACGCTGCTGGCGTATCTTATAGGCGCGCTGGTGGTCTGGCTGGTGATGCAGTGTCTGGGCGAGCTCTCCGTGGCGATGCCGGAAACCGGCGCGTTCCACGTTTATGCCGCCCGCTATCTTGGTCCGGCGACGGGCTACACCGTGGCGTGGCTTTACTGGCTCACCTGGACGGTGGCGCTCGGGTCGAGCTTCACCGCCGCCGGGTTCTGCATGCAGTACTGGTTCCCGCAGGTGCCCGTCTGGGCATGGTGCGTGGTCTTCTGCGCGGTGATTTTTGGCCTTAACGTCATCTCCACGCGCTTCTTTGCGGAAGGTGAGTTCTGGTTCTCACTGGTGAAAGTCATCACCATTATCGCTTTTATTATCCTGGGCGGCGCGGCGGTCTTTGGCTTTATCCCGATGAAGGACGGTACGCCCGCGCCGGGCTTAACCAACATCACGGCCGAAGGCTGGTTCCCGCACGGCGGCCTGCCGATCCTGATGACCATGGTGGCGGTGAACTTTGCCTTCTCCGGGACGGAGCTTATCGGTATCGCGGCGGGTGAAACCCAAAACCCCCACAAGGTGATTCCGGTCGCTATCCGTACCACCATTGCGCGGCTGATTATCTTCTTTATCGGTACCGTCTTTGTGCTGGCGGCGCTGATCCCGATGCAGCAGGCAGGCGTGGAAAAGAGTCCGTTCGTGCTGGTGTTTGAAAAGGTCGGTATTCCTTACGCGGCGGATATCTTTAACTTTGTGATCCTGACGGCGATCCTCTCGGCAGCGAACTCCGGGCTGTACGCTTCCGGGCGCATGCTGTGGTCGCTCTCTAACGAGAAAACGCTGCCGCGCTGCTTTGCCCGGGTGAACAAAAACGGCGTGCCGCTGACGGCGCTTTCGGTTTCCATGCTCGGCGGCGTGCTGGCGCTGTTCTCAAGCGTCGTGGCTCCGGACACCGTGTTCGTTGCGCTCTCGGCGATTTCTGGCTTTGCCGTGGTGGCGGTCTGGATCAGCATCTGCGCGTCGCACTTCGTTTTCCGTCGTCGTCATCTGCAGTCCGGCCAGCCGCTCTCTGCGCTTCAGTACCGTGCACCGTGGTATCCGCTGGTGCCGGTGCTCGGTTTTATCCTCTGCGTGGTGGCCTGTGTCGGCCTGTGGTTTGACCCGAGCCAGCGCATTGCCCTTTATTGCGGGCTTCCGTTCGTTGCCCTGTGCTATGGTGCCTACTACCTGACCCGAAATATGACATCGCAGGAGCCTGAACATGTCGCAGAATAATCCGCTTACCGTCATCCTCGAAAAACAGCCGTTCGTAGTGCTGGATGGCGCGATGGCGACGGAGCTGGAAGCGCGCGGGTGTAACCTTGCAGACAGCCTCTGGTCTGCCAAAGTGCTGGTCGAAAACCCGGATCTTATCCGCGACGTTCACCTGGACTACTACCGGGCTGGCGCGCAGGTGGCCATCACCGCCAGCTATCAGGCGACGCCCGCGGGCTTTGCGGCGCGCGGACTGGACGACGCGCAATCCCGGGCGCTGATTGGCAAAAGCGTAGAGCTGGCGCGTAAGGCGCGCGAAGGGTATCTGGCCGAAAATCCGCATGCGGGCACGCTGCTGGTGGCGGGATCTGTCGGGCCATACGGAGCCTATCTGGCGGATGGCTCAGAGTATCGCGGCGACTACGTGCGCAGTGCGGAAGAGTTCACTGCTTTTCACCGCCCGCGCGTGGAGGCGCTGCTGGATGCGGGTGCCGACCTGCTGGCCTGCGAAACGCTGCCTTCCTTTGCGGAAATCAAGGCGCTGGCGGCACTCCTGGCCGATTATCCTCGCGCCCGGGCGTGGTTCTCATTTACCCTGCGAGACGGTGAACACCTGAGCGACGGCACGCCGCTTCGTGAGGTGGTCGACGCGCTGGCACACTCTCCGCAGATTGTCGCGCTGGGCATTAACTGTATCGCCCTGGAAAACACCACGGCGGCGCTAAAGCATCTGCAAGGCCTGACCGCGCTGCCGCTGGTGGTCTATCCGAACTCGGGCGAGCATTATGATGCCGTGACCAAAACCTGGCACCACCACGGCGAAGCGTGCGAGACGCTGTCGGGGTATTTGCCGCAGTGGCTGGAGGCCGGAGCGAAGCTGATTGGCGGGTGCTGTCGCACCACGCCAAAAGATATTGCTGGGTTGACGGCTCAGCGCTGAGGTCTTTGCCGGGTGGCGGCTGCGCCTTACCCGGCCTACCTTTAAGGTTCGTGCGGCCTGCTGCCCTCACCCTGACCCTCTCCCACGGGGAGAGGGAAAAAACATCGCACAAATATCGCTATCCTTTCCCGCTTTTTATCTAAAAACGAATCGTTATTAGCGATGCCTTTTTATTCCTTTATCAAAATTCCCGCGCCGGAAATACTGCCCTCATAACAACAAGGGGAGCAGGCACTATGGCAATTTCATCGCGAATCACATTACTCGGCGCACTGGCGCTGTGGGCTTTTCAGGCGCAGGCGGTGGACGTCACCGTCGCGTATCAAACCTCTGCGGAACCGGCGAAAGTCGCGCAGGCGGATAACACCTTTGCGAAAGAGAGCGGGGCGAAAGTCGACTGGCGTAAGTTCGACAGCGGGGCGTCCGTCGTGCGCGCCTTAGCGTCCGGCGACGTGCAGATCGGTAATATCGGTTCCAGCCCGCTGGCGGTCGCGGCCAGCCAGCAGGTGCCGATTGAGGTGTTCCTGCTCGCCTCGCAGCTTGGGAACTCTGAAGCGCTGGTGGTGAAGAAAAACATCACCAAACCGGAAGACCTGATCGGCAAGCGTATCGCCGTGCCGTTTATCTCCACCACCCACTACAGCCTGCTGGCGGCGCTCAAGCACTGGGGCATCAAGCCGGGTCAGGTACAAATTATCAACCTCCAGCCGCCGGCGATTATCGCGGCGTGGCAGCGCGGCGATATTGACGGGGCTTACGTCTGGGCGCCGGCCGTGAACGAGCTGGAAAAAGACGGCACCGTGCTGACCGACTCCGAAAAAGTGGGCCAGTGGGGCGCGCCAACCCTCGACGTGTGGGTCGTGCGCAAAGACTTCGCTGAGAAACATCCTGAGGTAGTGAAGGCCTTTGCCAAAAGCGCCATTGACGCCCAGCAGCCGTACATCAGCAATCCGGATGAATGGCTGAAGCAGCCTGCCAATCTGGAAAAACTGTCGCGCCTGAGCGGCGTGCCGGAAGCGGACGTGCCGGGGCTGGTGAAGGGCAATACCTATCTGACGCCTGCGCAGCAGGTGCAGCAGCTGACGGGGCCGGTGAACAAAGCGATTGTGGATACCGCCACCTTCCTGAAAGAGCAGGGCAAAGTGCCCGCGGTGGCGGCGGATTACAGCCAGTACGTGACCGACCGCTTTGTGAAATAAGGAGTTCGCCATGCTGAATATTACAAATCTGTACGCCGATTACGCCGGGAAGCGCGCGCTGGAGGACATCAACCTGACGCTGGACAGCGGTGAGCTGCTGGTGGTGCTGGGCCCGTCCGGGTGCGGGAAAACCACGCTGCTGAATCTGATCGCCGGGTTTGTCCCTTATCAGCATGGCACCATTCAACTGGAAGGCAAAAAGGTGGAAGGCCCGGGCGCCGAGCGCGGCGTGGTCTTCCAGAATGAAGGGCTTCTTCCCTGGCGCAACGTGCAGGAAAACGTGGCGTTTGGGCTTCAGCTTGCGGGTGTCCGCCGCGAACAGCGGCTGGAAACCGCACGAGAGATGCTCAAAAAAGTGGGCCTGGAAGGGGCGGAAAAACGGTTTATCTGGCAGCTTTCCGGCGGCCAGCGCCAGCGCGTCGGGATTGCCCGCGCGCTGGCGGCAAACCCGCAGCTGTTGCTGTTGGATGAGCCTTTCGGGGCGCTGGATGCCTTCACACGCGAGCAGATGCAAACCCTGCTGCTGCGCCTGTGGCATGAGACGGGCAAGCAGGTGCTGTTAATTACCCATGACATCGAAGAGGCGGTATTTATGGCCACCGAACTGGTGCTGCTCTCGCCGGGGCCGGGTCGCGTGCTGGAGCGCCTGCCGCTGAATTTTGCCCGCCGGTACGTCGCGGGGGAACCCGTGCGCAGCATCAAATCCGATCCGCTGTTTATTGAACAGCGTGAATACGTCTTAAGCCGCGTGTTTGAACAACGGGAGGCTTTCTCATGAGCATCGTCTTCAGTGAAAAAACGCGCCGCACGCGCCTCGCACTGCGCTGGCCGTTTTCTCGTCAGATAACCCTCAGCGTCGGCACGCTGCTGGTATTGCTGGCGGTGTGGTGGGCGGTTGCTGCCCAGCAGTGGGTTAGCCCGCTGTTTCTGCCGCCGCCGGGACAGGTGCTGACCAAACTCATCACCATTGCCGGGCCGCAGGGCTTTATGGACGCCACGCTCTGGCAGCATCTTGGCGCAAGCCTGACGCGCATTCTGGTGGCGCTGCTGGCGGCGGTGGTTATCGGTATTCCGGTCGGCATCGCGATGGGGCTAAGCCCGACGGTGCGCGGCATCCTCGACCCGCTGATTGAGCTTTACCGCCCGGTGCCACCGCTGGCGTATCTGCCGCTGATGGTGATCTGGTTCGGCATTGGTGAGACGTCAAAAATCCTGCTGATTTATCTGGCGATTTTTGCCCCGGTTGCCATGTCGGCGCTGGCAGGCGTGAAGAGCGCCCAGCAGGTGCGGATCCGCGCGGCGCAGTCGCTGGGTGCCAGCCGCACGCAGGTGCTACTGTTCGTGATTTTACCGGGTGCGCTACCGGAGATTTTAACCGGACTGCGCATCGGCCTTGGCGTGGGCTGGTCCACGCTGGTGGCGGCAGAGCTGATTGCCGCCACGCGAGGGTTAGGGTTTATGGTGCAGTCGGCGGGAGAATTTCTGGCGACTGACGTGGTGCTGGCAGGGATTGCGGTCATTGCCGCGATCGCCTTTGGATTAGAACTGGGGCTGCGCGCGTTACAGCGCCGTCTGACGCCCTGGCATGGAGAAATACAATGAGTGAACGTCTGACCATTACCCCGCTGGGGCCGTACATTGGCGCGCAGGTGTCGGGCCTGGATGTGACCCGTCCGCTGAGCGATAACCAGTTCGAGCAGCTGTACCACGCGGTGCTGCGCCATCAGGTCGTTTTCCTGCGCGAACAGGCGATCACCCCGCAGCAGCAGCGCGCACTGGCCCTGCGGTTTGGCGATCTGCATATCCACCCCGTCTATCCGCATGCGGAAGGCGTGGAGGAGATTATCGTTCTGGACACCCACAACGATAACCCGCCGGACAACGACAACTGGCACACCGACGTGACCTTTATTGAGACGCCGCCCGCCGGGGCGATTCTTGCGGCGAAGCTGCTGCCGGAAACCGGCGGCGATACGCTGTGGGCCAGCGGCATTGCGGCGTATGAGGCGCTCTCCGCGCCGTTCCGGACGCTGCTAAGCGGGCTGCGCGCAGAACACGACTTCAAAAAATCGTTCCAGGAATATAAGTACCGCAAGAGCGAAGAGGAGCATCAGCGCTGGCAGGAGGCTGTCGCGAAACACCCGCCGCTGCTGCACCCGGTCGTGCGGACCCATCCGGTCACGGGCAAGCAGGCGCTGTTTGTGAACGAGGGGTTCACGACGCGCATTGTGGACGTGACGGAAAAAGAGAGTGAGGCGCTGTTAGGTTTCCTGTTCGCGCATATCACCAAACCGGAGTTTCAGGTGCGCTGGCGCTGGCAGGAGAACGATCTGGCGATCTGGGATAACCGCGTGACGCAGCACTATGCGAATGCGGACTATCTGCCGCAGCGCCGGATTATGCAGCGGGCGACGATTTTGGGGGATAAGCCTTTCTTTCGTGCGGGTTGATCCCCTCACCCTAACCCTCTCCCCAAAGGGGCGAGGGGACCGCCCGGTACGGTTTTCACCCTCTCCCTTTTAGGGAGAGGGCCGGGGTGAGGGTATTAAATGCACCTCAATATACCGCTGATAGCGGTTCGCCTTCAGGTAACACAAATCCACCAGCACCAGCCCGTCGACGCAGTCGTTGAAGGCCGGGTCGCTGCCAAAATCAATAAACTGCACGCCGCCGGGTTCACACAGCTCCGAATATTGCTTGTAGAGCGGCGGAATGCCGCAGCCAAGATTGCCGAGCAGGGATTTCAGCTTCGTCAGGTCGTCCACGTAATCCACTCCGCCAAACTGCGCAAGAACGTCCGGCAGCGATGCCGGATACGGCTGGCGCGAGGCGGCGAGCGGATGGCTTGCCGGGAACCACAGGCGGTAAAATGCGACCAGTAGATCCCGCGCGGCAGGCGGTAAGCCACCGGAAATGGAGACCGGGCCAAACAGGTAGCGATAGTGCGGATAGCGCGCCAGATAAGCCCCAATGCCGGACCACAAATAGTCCAGGCCGCGGCGACCCCAGTAGCGCGGCTGAATAAAGCTGCGCCCCAGCTCGATGCCGTGTTCCAGAACGTCCTGCATTTTATCGTCGTAGTGGAACAGGCTATAGCTATATAACCCTTCCAGACCCCGACGCTCAACCTGGCTGGCGGTGGGCATAAAGCGATACGCGCCGACGATCTCCAGATCCTCATCATCCCAGAGGATCAGGTGCAGATAATCGTCATCGTAGCGGTCGGTGTCCCGGCGTTTGCCGCTCCCTTCCTCCACCGCGCGAAAGGCAATCTCGCGCAGACGGCCCAGCTCGCGCAGCAGCGGGGCATCTTCCTGACCGTTGCGCTGCCACAGATAGATGGTTTTACCGTCGCTGGTTTTGCCCAGGCACTCGGCCTGCGCCAGCGCGCGTTTCAGCGTGGCGCGGTCTTCCGGGCGGGCAATGGCGCACTGGGTTTTAAAGATGCCAGGCACTCCCTTGCCAAGACGCATCACGTGCTGACGGCACTGCTCGGCCATCTCACGCGACGAAAGGGTGGCGCTATGCCAGTTATGCCACGCAATCTGCTGGCCGATTTTAATCGGAAGCTGGCTGTGGCGGCGGCGGAACATTTGCTGCATCAGCAGCAGCAAGGACAGCGTCGGCGACACCAGCGTGCTGGCATAAAAAAGCAGGCTGTTATGCGCCTGAATATGCACAGGCAGCAGCGGGGTGCGCAGCTTGCTGGCGAGTTTGATAAAGCCGGAGTGCCATTTCTTATCGCGAATGCCCTTGCGCGTGGGGCGAGAAACTTCGCCTGCCGGGAAGAAGATCAGCACGCCCGCGTTTTGCAGATGCCGTTCCATCTGGAGCAGGGACGATTTCGCCGTCCTGCCGCCCATATTGTCCACGGGAATAAACAGCGAACTGAGAGGCTCAAGGTGGGTCAGCATCCGGTTGGTCACGACTTTAACGTCGCGCCGCACGCGGGAGACAGCGTACATCAGCGCCAGCCCGTCCAGCGTACCCGTAGGGTGGTTGGCAATAATGACCAGCGGGCCATGTTCGGGGATTTGTTCGAGATCGCGAGTGGAAACGGTGCAGAGAATATCAAGATGTTCCAGAACTTGCTCCACCATATCCAGTCCTTTCAGGTGGCGGTGTGCTGCGGCAAACTGCTGAAACTCGTCTTCGTAAAACAGTCTTTTTAACAGACTTTTTTGCCAGGGTGCAGGCCTCGCCTGAGGCCAAAGATCGTCGAGAACGCTATCGAGGCTAAACATGGTCACTCCTCCTGCCGTCTTGCCCAGACAGTCGAAGGAGGAGATGTCGGTTGTATTGCAGTTTGGTGAAGATTAGCGGAGGATTTTCTTCTCAGCCAGATCCAGCGCGAAGTAGCTGAAGATCAGATCCGCGCCGGCGCGCTTGATCGCCCCCAGGCTTTCCAGGATCACTTTCTCTTCGTCAATCGCACCGGCCAGAGCAGCGAATTTGATCATCGCGTACTCGCCGCTGACCTGATAAGCCCCCAGTGGCAGCTCGGTGCGCTCGCGGATGTCGCGCAGGATATCAAGATACGCGCCAGCTGGTTTCACCATCAGGCAGTCTGCGCCCTGGGCTTCATCAAGCAGGGATTCGCGGATCGCTTCCCGGCGGTTCAGCGGGTTCATCTGATAGGTTTTACGATCGCCCTTCAGTGCCGTACCGGCAGCTTCGCGGAACGGGCCGTAGAAGGAGGAGGCGAATTTGGTGGAGTAGGACATGATGGCGGTATCGGTAAAGCCCGCCGCATCCAGCGCCTGACGAATCGCCTGAACCTGTCCGTCCATCGCGGCAGAAGGCGCAATGAAATCCGCACCGGCAGCGGCCGCAACGACAGCCTGCTTGCCAAGGTTAAGCAAGGTAGCATCGTTATCCACGCCGTGATCGCACAGCACGCCGCAGTGGCCGTGAGAGGTATATTCACAGAAGCAGGTGTCTGACATCACCACCATTTCCGGCACGGTCTCTTTGCAGATCCGCGACATGCGGGCGACGAGGCCATCTTCTTTCCACGCATCGCTGCCGGTGGCGTCGGTATGGTGAGAAATGCCGAAGGTCATCACCGAGCGGATCCCCGCGTTGGCGATACGTTCGATCTCGCGTGCCAGATGCTTCTCCGGAATGCGCATTACGCCCGGCATGGCTTCGATGGCCTTATAGTCATCAATCTCTTCTTCGACAAAAATCGGCAACACCAGATCGTTTAAGGTCAGGGTTGTCTCTTCAAACATGGCGCGCAGTGCAGGTGACTTGCGCAGGCGGCGGGGGCGTGCAATTAAATCGGTCATGGTATGCCTGATGTTTGTGGAACAAAGAAGGCTAGTGTACCTCAAAGTGGAGGCTGTGGTTTTACGAAATCAGGCTTTTTGTTTTTGCAAAATGCGGCAGGTCAGGCTTTATCTCATGAATATATAATTCAGGGAAGTATCACTCTGAAAGAGCGATGAGATATTCGCGCTATTTCTATATTAAAGATGATATATCATTAAAAATGATCCATTATCTTTTGTTATATCTTTCGCATGGCTTTCCTCGTATTTTAAGCTTCTGTTTTGATAATGTTTATTTGTAGGGGTTTATAGTTTCGTGGTTTCAGAGTGTTATTTGTCTGGATACGGACTTAATGGAAACATTCATTGAACCTTTTCGAAATGAAAATGCATAATTCCCTCCGCAATTAAATATTGCCAAATGATTTGATGGACAAACTTGCTTACGTCCCTGAGGAGGGATGACCCAATGCAAACATGGAAAAAGAAACTGGTTGTATCTCAACTTGCATTAGCCTGCACCCTGGCTATCGCTTCTCAGGCCAATGCGAAAGATATTTCTGGTACGACATATAATACTTTTGGATATGATAATACCGCTTCTACGCCCTGGTATTATGGTTATGCTGACTGGAATTACTCCGGTGCCAGTCATGACGGTGATATTTACCCGGTGATTAATAAATCCACCGTGAATGGTGTTATTTCAACGTATTATCTGGATGATGGTATCAATGGTCGGGCGAATGCATTAAACATTTCCAACAGTACCATTAATGGCATGATTACGTCAGAGTGCATGACCACCACATGTGCTGACGGCCTGGATACTGACGGCACCAATCATTCGCAATACGATCGCTTTAGCCTGACCGTCGATAATTCCACCATTAACGATACGTACGAGCATTATGCGTATGATGTCGTGAATGGGGAAAACACGGAAAAACACTATCTGGACACATATGGTCTGGGTAATGCGATTACCCTGGATGTGGAATCAGATATTGTTATCCAGAATAATTCACACGTCGCCGGTATAACCCTGACGCAGGGTTATCAGGAGCTGGATAATACCCCGTACGACGGTGTTGAAGGCGTAGCCAATAGCAGCAACGTCTTTACCGACACGCTGTTGGTGAAAGATTCTGTACTGACCTCTGGCGCCTACAGTGATTTAGGCACCAGCGGCTTCTACGGCCAAACCGCGAAACCGAGCGATTACGGTGAAACCAACGCAACAGCGGCAGATGATGCGGCGCTGATTGTGGCCGCTGGCGCGTCTGATAACGCGATGCAAACGACCGCAATGTTTGATCACTCCACCGTGACTGGCGATATTCTTTTCTCCAGCACCTTCGACAACAACTTCTACCCGAACGGTGACCCGGCAACCGATACCACTCAGGATGGCGTGTATAACCCAACCACCAACGGCTGGGACGGCACCGATAAGCTGGATGTCACCCTGACCAACGGCAGCAAGTGGGTGGGTGCCGCGCAGTCCAGCGTCGAGGCTATCGGCACGGCGCAGATGTATGGCCTGGGCTACAGCAACGTAGACTGGAGTAGTCTGTCCCCTAACAGCATTTGGCCGGATTCCACCTATGACAGCAACGGACACGTTGCGGGGGAAGCGGTGTACCAGAGCGGTCTGTTTAACATCGCGCTGGATAACGGCTCTGAGTGGGATACCCGCAAGGTATCTAACATCGACGCGCTGACGGTAAACAACCGTTCTCAGGTCAATGTTGAAAACTCTGGCCTGCTGGCGGATACCATCACCCTGACCAATGCCTCATCATTGAATATTGGTGACAGCGGTGGCGTGGCGACCGACCATCTGTATCTGGACAGCTATAGCCGTGCTGCCCTGACGGAAGAAACGGCCGAACTGTATGCTAACACCATCACCGTGGATAACGGTGCAGAGCTGGCGCTGGGGCTGGGTCAGGTTGATACGCACAATATGGTACTGACCGATGGTGGTGTGCTGAACGTTGCCAGCCGTGATTACGTGTTGAACAGCGATCTGAACAACGCACGCTATATCACTAACGATATTCACCAGGCTGATTACGACCACGGCGTTGTGGCGATTAACTCTGACGGCCATCTGGCGGTGAACGGTGATGTCGCAGGCAACTACAAAGTCCGTATCGACGACGCGACCGGTGCCGGTTCCGTTGCTGATTACAAAAATAAAGAGATTATCCGTGTCTATGACAATAACGCGGACACCAATGCCAGCTTTACTGCTGCAAACAAAGCCGATTTAGGTGCTTATACCTACCAGGCGAAGCAGCAGGGTGACATCGTTGTTCTGCAGCAGAAAGAGTTGACTGACTACGCCAACATGGCGCTGAGCATTCCTTCTGCCAATACCAATATCTGGAACTTGCAGCAGGATACCGTAGGCACGCGTCTGACCAACAGCCGTCACGGCCTGGCGGATAACGGCGGGGCGTGGGTAAGCTACTTCGGCGGCAACTTCGACGGTGACAATGGCGTTATCAGCTACGATCAGGACGTGAGCGGTATTATGGTGGGTCTGGATACCCAGATTGACGGTAATAACGCGAAGTGGATAGTCGGTGGTGCGGCAGGGTTTGCGAAGGGTGATATCAGCGATCGTACCGGTCAGGTCGATCAGGATAGCCAGACGGCGATGCTCTATGCGTCGGCGAAGTTTGCGAACGATGTGTTCCTCGACAGCTCACTGAGCTACACCCGCTTCAACAGCGATCTCTCCGCTAATATGAGCATCGGCCAATATGTTGACGGCAATACCACCAGCGACGCAGTTGGTTTTGGTCTGAAACTGGGCTATGACTGGAAACCTAACCTCTCTGGCTATGTTACGCCATACGCAGCTGTGTCTGGCCTGTTCCAGTCTGGTGATGATTATCGCCTGAGTAATGACATGCGCATGGACGGGCAATCTTACGATAGCCTGCGCTATGAGCTCGGTGTTGATACGGGTTACACCTTCAACTACGGCGGCGATCAGGCTCTGACGCCTTACTTTAAACTGGCCTACGTCTATGACGATGCCGATAACAGTGCTGACATTAACGGTGACAGCATTGATAACGGCGTGAAAGGTTCAGCCGTACGTGTAGGGCTGGGTACTCAGTTCAGCTTCACCAAAAACTTCAGTGCTTACACTGATGCCACTTATCTGGGCGGCGGCGACGTTGATCAGAACTGGGGCGCCAATGTGGGTGTGAAATATACCTGGTAATGCATAAAAGCGGGGGAGAATATCCCCCGCTTTTTTTTCGATAAAAATAATAGTGAACCGACAAATACGGATGCCTTGAGGTCTGCATGAACGTTAATGCGAAACCACTTTCTGAATTACGCCGGCTCGAACAGTGTCTGATAGCAGCCAGTACGCCTTTTAAATCTGCACCGCAACAATTAATTACCTCCGGCGAGCGTGATGAACCCCGCACTATCGTATTACAAACCGGTGTCATGGAAATCCATCGACATTCAGATGAATTGCTGGTGGGCATTGCGAGGGCCCCTTTTATTCTGGGACTTTCCACGTTGATGATTAACCACTGTCAGGAATACAGAGTGATAGCCAAAACACCCTGCACGGGTTTTTATTTGCCCACTGAAACCACTCGTCAACTGATACAACAGCATGCTCTTTGGAAAGAGGCTTTCTGTTGGTTATCCTGGATAAATCACATTCTTGAAAAACGCGATATGCAGCTGGTGGGAAATAATTCCTACCACCAGATCCGCGCCATGCTGTTGAATATGGCGGAGTGGGATGAAACGTTGCGCTCAAAAATTGGTGTGATGAATCATATTCAACAAAGCACGCGTATTTCACGTTCAGTGGTGGCAGAGGTGCTCGCGGCCCTGCGGCAAGGAAATTACATCAATATGAGCCGGGGCAAGCTGGTCAGCATTAACCGCTTGCCCACGGAATATTAGATTTAGTTAGACGCCGTGAGAACCTGTGCTTTGTTGGCGCTCAGTTCAGCCACTAAATTATTAATACCGTCACTCATATTAACGAAGCGCGTGTGCGGGGAGCGGGTGACCACCACAAACGCGCCCACGTTTGACTGCGGGATCATTGCCATATAGGTAATGAACCCGCCGCCACCGCCAGTTTTCTGAATAATACCCGGACGGCCATTTTTCGGCGCCATATAGACCCAGCCCATGCCGAGCGCATCGGCTTTACCCGGCACGTCCATCCCGATAACGCGGTGCAGCTGAGTACGCTGATAAATCAGGGTCTGCATACGATCGGCCTGGCTGCTGCGAGCGTAGAAATCCGATGAGAGGAACTGCTGCATCCAGCGCATCATGTCGCCAGGGGTGGAATACACTCCGCCACTGCCTACGGCAGCCAGCGTGTTATTACAGGGGCTTGCGCCTTTCTCCGCCACCATCAGGCGACGGCACTGATCCGGGGAAGGGGTAAAGGTGGTGTCTTTCATGCCCAGTGGACGGGTTATCTGCTCTTCAAACAGCTGCGTGTAGGGTTTGCCAGCCGCCGTCGAGAGGGCATCCGCCAGCAGGTCAAACGCCAGGTTTGAATAAGAGGCCTGCGAACCCGGGGCCGCCTTCAGCGTGGCGGTACTCAGGTAGCTCCAGCGCTGGTCGCGCGTTGGCCAGACAAATACGTCACGATGCGCAGCCCCGCCAGGCTGCTCGCGCGGCAGAGCGCTGGTGTGGGTGGCAAGGTTCACAAGCCGGATCGGCGTGCCCTGATATGTCGGAACCCGGGCACCTGGCGGCGCGAATTTGCTGAGCGGGTCGTCGAGTTTCACCACGCCCTGGTCGAGCAGTTTTACCAGCATTTCGCTGGTCATCAGCTTGGTTAAGGACGCGATGCGGATAACGGAATCCAGCTGCGGGTGAACGTTATTTCCTGGGCGCGTTTCGCCAAAGCTGCGGAATACGCGCTGGTTGCCGTCGATGACAACCATCGCCATCCCGGTTGCGCCGCTACCGTAATAGATAAGGTTCGCGTAGCGATCGGCAATGTCTGAAGCTAAAACGGGCGCCGTCAGCGGTTGGGCTGCCTGGGCGGTAGAAAAGCTCACCGCACACAGCGCGGCAAAAGAGAGCAGACAACGTTTCAACGAAAAGCATCCATGAAGTGAATTAGGAAAGTAATGGGTATTTATACTACTAATCGGTACCGTGCAATGCCCGGAATTGCATAACGATAGCGAGAAAAACGTAACCATGGGTAAATATGAACAATTTACTTGCGAGCCATCTCCCATTTTGTGACATCGGGCTTATGATAGGCACCAGTGTCACTCAATCTTACGGAGAACGGTATGTCTGAAAAGCGTGTGGTTATGGTTGTCGATATGCAGAACGGGGTATTTGAAACCCCGCGTCATCAGCGCGAAAAGTGCGTCTCTCTGATCAACCAGCTTACGCAGGCAGCCGACAAGGTGATTTTTATTCAGCATACCGAGACCGGGGGGCTGGAAGAGGGAAGTGAAGGGTTTGCGCTACTGCCTGAACTCAATCAGCTGGCTGACGCACTTTACGTGACCAAAACCGCCTGTGATGCCTTCTATAACACCGCGCTTGAGACGCTGCTGCGTGAGCAGGGCATTCGCGAGTTTGTCATCTGCGGCTGCGCCACCGATTACTGTGTCGACGCGACCATTAAAAACGGCGTCAGTCGGGGCTATCACATCACCGTGGCGGAAGATGCCCATACCACCGCCAATCGCCCGGCGGCTGATGCGCAGATTCTGATTAACCACTACAACGACGTCTGGCGCGACTTCATCGCACCCGCGAATCCTCTTGCGGTGAAACGCACCGAAACAATTCTCAAAAACTGGAAAGCGAACTAATAATCAACCCTCGGGTCTGACCTTTTTGCCTGAGCCGCCAGGCTGGCTCAGGCAGATTTTCGTGTGGTGATGTGTTGTGCACAGCAACAGCCATAACAACAAGAAGGAAGTATTATGTTTAAGTCTTTTTTCCCAAAGCCGGGGCCTTTTTTCCTGTCGGCATTTATTTGGGCACTCATCGCTGTTATTTTCTGGCAGGCGGGCGGCGGCGCATGGCTGACGCGCATCACGGGGGCAACGGGCGATGTACCGATTAGCGCCGCGCGCTTCTGGTCGCTGAGCTATCTGCTGTTTTATGCCTACTACATGGTATGCGTGGGGCTGTTTGCGCTGTTCTGGTTTGTTTATTCTCCGCACCGCTGGCAGTACTGGTCTATTCTCGGCACATCCCTGATTATCTTTGTGACCTGGTTCCTCGTGGAAGTGGGCGTGGCGGTTAACGCCTGGTATGCGCCGTTCTACGATCTGATCCAGACCGCGCTGAGTTCGCCGCACAAGGTGACCATTAACCAGTTCTACCATGAAGTCGGGATCTTCCTCGGTATCGCCCTTATTGCGGTGATCATCGGCGTGATGAACAACTTCTTCGTCAGCCACTACGTTTTCCGCTGGCGTACCGCAATGAACGAACATTACATGGCGCACTGGCAGCACCTGCGCCATATCGAAGGTGCCGCGCAGCGTGTGCAGGAAGACACCATGCGTTTCGCCTCCACCCTTGAAGACATGGGCGTCAGCTTTATCAACGCCATCATGACGCTGATTGCCTTCCTGCCCGTGCTGGTGACGCTCTCCGCGCATGTGCCGGATCTGCCGATTGTTGGTCACCTGCCGTATGGTCTGGTGATTGCCGCAATCGTCTGGTCGCTGATGGGGACGGGCTTACTGGCGGTGGTTGGGATCAAACTGCCGGGCCTGGAGTTTAAAAATCAACGCGTCGAAGCCGCATACCGTAAAGAGCTGGTTTACGGCGAAGATGATGCCAACCGCGCCTCGCCGCCGACCGTCCGCGAGCTGTTTGGCGCCGTGCGTCGCAACTATTTCCGTCTCTACTTCCACTATATGTATTTCAACATCGCGCGTATTTTGTATCTGCAGGTCGATAACGTTTTCGGTTTGTTCCTGCTGTTTCCGTCGATTGTTGCGGGTACGATTACGCTCGGTCTGATGACGCAGATCACCAACGTTTTCGGTCAGGTTCGTGGCTCTTTCCAGTACCTGATCAGCTCATGGACTACGCTGGTAGAACTGATGTCCATCTACAAACGTCTGCGCAGCTTTGAACGCGAGTTGGACGATCGTGACCTGCAGGAAGTCACCAATACATTTAGCTAATACAGGAAGTTGCTATGTCTTTTGCCGTAACGCGCGCGTTACCGTTGTCCTTACTGGCCGCTCTTGTGCTGGCGGGCTGTGCCGAAAAGGGGGCCGCTCCGCTCAAAAAGGGCGAGAAGCCCGTTGATGTGGCAAGCGTTGTGCGACAGAAAATGCCCGCCAGCGTGAAGGATCGCAATGCGTGGGCAGATGCGCTGGCAAAAACTTTTGAAAGCCAAAAGATCGCGCCGACCGAGGAGAACATCTGCTCGGTGCTGGCGGTGGCGCAGCAGGAGTCGATGTACCAGTCAGATCCGGCCGTGCCGGGTCTGAACAAAATAGCCTGGAAAGAGATCGACCGCCGGGCAGAATCCATGCACATCCCGGTGTTCCTTGTGCATACCGCGCTTAAAATCACCTCGCCGAACGGTAAAAGCTACAGCGAGCGGCTGGATTCGGTGAAAACCGAAAAGCAGCTCAGCGCCATCTTTGATGATTTCATCAGCATGGTCCCGATGGGACAGAAGCTGTTTGGCTCGTTGAACCCGGTACACACCGGTGGGCCGATGCAGGTGAGCATTGCGTTCGCGGAGAAACATACCGACGGCTACCCGTGGAAAATCGACGGTACGGTGCGTCAGGAGGTCTTCTCTCTGCGCGGTGGACTGTGGTTCGGCACGTATCATCTGCTGAACTATCCGGCGAACTACAATGAGCCGCTCTACCGCTTTGCCGACTTTAATGCGGGCTGGTATGCCAGCCGTAACGCGGCATTTCAGAGTGCGGTCAGTCGCGCAAGCGGGGTTAAGTTGGCGCTGGACGGCGATCTCATCGCTTACGGCAGCAGCGAGGCGGGAAGCACCGAGCTGGCAGTACGGAAATTATCGACAACGCTTGGCCTGAGCAACAGCGACATTCGCCGTCAGCTTGAGAAAGGTGATAGCCTGGCATTCGAGAAAACGGATCTATACAGGAAGGTGTTTGCGCTCGCAGAGCAGAAAAGCGGGAAAACGTTACCGAGGGCTATCCTGCCGGGGATCCAGCTGGAAAGCCCGAAGATTACGCGTAACCTGACCACTGCCTGGTTTGCTAAACGCGTGGACGATCGCCGGGCACGCTGTATGGGGCTTTAACGGCGACGGCGAAAACGCAGAACTAACGCGACAACGCCCAGAATCATACATCCCGTGAGGAAGGGAATCAGGCCGAACAGGGTGCTGACACCAAAACCAATCTCAACCCGCGGGCGTCCGTTGTCCTGGACCTGCATCAGGTGTTCATAAACGCCCGGCGCATGGACCAGCATATTGAGCAGCTGCGAGCCGGCCCAGAAGCAGAACAGAACAAACAGGGCATAAGCGATATTACCCGCCGTGGAGGTTTTTGGTTTGCCGCCAAAAATCGGTTTCGACAATGTAAAGTCAGCCATAGGACCTCCCGAAATATCACTCTGTTTCAATACGCTTCTAACAGGGTGAGTTTGACAGGTCATCGCATTTGTCAATATCAGAATCGTGGTAATTTACCCGCCGGAATCCTCCTGGATTGTCGAATTCTGCAGCACATCACAATTTCATCACTTAAGTGAAATTGCGTCGCGTTTCAGAATTTCCGTATCTGCCACAGACCTGGCCATAAAACTGTGAGAGGATGTCTTTTTTTCCTGCCGGAGTTGTTATGAAGCTCACGTCCAAACTACGCCGTGACTGGCACTACTACGCCTTTGCTATTGGGCTTATCTTTATTCTGAACGGCGTCGTGGGCCTGCTGGGGTTTGAAGCAAAAGGGTGGCAAACGTATGCCGTCGGGCTGGTGACCTGGGTAATCAGTTTCTGGCTGGCGGGTTTGATTATCCGCCGTCGTCCTGAAGAGACGACAGCGGATGAGGCGGAAGCGGCGAAGAGAGCCGATTAACCGTTTACGGAACTTTTAAGCGCGCTGTCGGCGGCGTGACGCTCCAGCGCCAGTTCAATCAGCCGGGTGATCAGTTCTGAGTAGCCCAGCCCGCTCGCCTGCCACAGTTTCGGATACATGCTGATGTTGGTGAACCCCGGCAGCGTGTTGATTTCATTGATCACCACGTCGTTTTCCGGCGTCAGGAACACATCCACCCGCGCCATGCCGCAGCAGCCGAGCGTCTGATAGGCGCGAATGGCGATCGCCCGGATCTTATCGTTGATTGCCGGATCGATATCCGCAGGAACGACAACCTGAGCGCCTTTGTCATCAATGTATTTGGTGTCGTACGAGTAGAAGTCGCTGTTTAAGACCACTTCGCCGCAGGTGCTCGCCTGTGGGAAATCGTTGCCCAGTACGGCGCATTCAATTTCACGGCCTTTGATACCCTGCTCAACCACCACCTTATGGTCGAACTCAAACGCCAGGCGGACGGCCT
The DNA here is from genome assembly GCF_001022965.1 of Enterobacter genomosp. O. Taxonomy (GTDB): domain Bacteria; phylum Pseudomonadota; class Gammaproteobacteria; order Enterobacterales; family Enterobacteriaceae; genus Enterobacter; species Enterobacter cloacae_L. The sequence goes on along the minus strand of NZ_LECZ01000025.1, from coordinate 717,696 downwards.
CGGTGAACTGTGCTTCGCTTGTCACTTTGCTGACGCCCACGGAAGAACCCTGGTTTGCAGGCTTCACAAACAGCGGCAGTCCCAGCTGTTCGCTGATTTGCGCGAAGCCGTGCTTGTCGCGGTTGGCGCGGGTCAGGGTGACGAACGGCGCAATATTCAGTCCGGCATCGCGCAGCAGGCGCTTGGTGACGTCTTTGTCCATGCAGGCGGCGGAGCCGAGGACGTCCGAACCGACGAACGGCAGGTTGGCCATGCGCAGCATTCCCTGCAGGGAACCATCTTCACCCAGGGTGCCATGTACGATAGGGAAGACAACGTCAATCTGGGCGAGAGCCTGTGCATTGCCGGCGTCGATGAGCTGTCCTTTCACCACGCCCGGTACGGTCGCGACGCTAATTTCCGATGGATTAAGGGCGATATGTGCCGGATCGTGAGCATTAAGCAGATACTGGCTGGCATCGTTAACGTGCCACTGACCCTGTTTATCAATGCCCAGCAGCACCACGTCGAAACGGCTTTTATCGATCGCATCAACGATATTTTTGGCCGATTGCAATGAAACTTCGTGCTCCGCTGATTTTCCCCCAAAGACAATACCTACGCGCTGCTTAGCCATCTCACTCTCTTCCAGTCTGACGAAAAGCCAATAACATACCACGATGCCCGGCGGGTTTCGCGACCTTCTGCCATACTATTTTGGGGAATGTTGAGGGGGGTGAGTGAAAGGAAAAACGCTGCTGACCGTTTTGATTATTGTGGCCATCGCAACGGTGGGTTACCGCTGGTTGCCGCCTGACTACAACCCTTTTATCCCGCTGACGCTTGACGACCCGCCTGGCCGAATCACCCAGTATAAGCTTCGGCGTTTAACCCCCGAGGCGTGCGCCAGCCTGTTATCCCAGGCTAACCAAAGAGATCTTATCCGCACCCAACCGGTGGCTGACAGCGGCGGGGCGTGTCCGCTTAACAATGTCGTGCGCGTGCGTAGCTTCGGCCCGGTCAGCCTCAACGGCAGTTTTCTTGCCAGCTGTTCGCTGGCGCTCAGCTCTGCGCTGTTTATCAGCCAGCAGGCACGGCCGCTGACAAAACGCTATATGGGCAGTGACCTGGTGCGTATCGACCACCTCGGCAGCTATGCCTGCCGCAATATTTACCACCGCCCTGATGCGCGACGCAGTGAACATGCCACGGCAGAGGCGCTGGATATCGCCGCCTTTCGGCTGACGAACGGTGAACGCGTCACGGTGCTAAAAGGCTGGAAGGCGGCCAACACGCAGCCATGGCTAAAGGCAATGCTGGCGGCAAGCTGTGGCTACTACGGGAACGGTCTGGGGCCAGAGTATAACGCGGCGCATGCCAACCACTTTCATCTGGGGATGCGCGGTTTTGGACTTTGCCGCTGAAGCATAATATTCCGCCAGAAAATGGATGATTTGTGACTTATTTCACAAATATGATGACTGGGAAGATAAAACACCAAAGTCATTCAGGCCGCATCTCTGGTGCGACGTCAACACGCGTAACTTGCTAATCTGTCTGCGAATTCGCCTAAAAATGAAGACTATTTCTTTATGGAATCCTGGAAAGTTAATCTCATCTCGGTCTGGTTCGGTTGCTTCTTTACCGGGCTTGCCATCAGCCAGATCTTGCCGTTCCTGCCGCTATACGTTTCACAGCTGGGTGTGACCTCGCATGAAGCGCTTTCCATGTGGTCCGGTCTGACGTTCAGCGTTACGTTTCTGGTCTCCGCCATTGTGTCACCGATGTGGGGCAGCCTGGCCGACCGGAAGGGCCGGAAGCTGATGCTGCTGCGCGCCTCGCTCGGGATGGCGATAGCCATTCTGCTGCAGGCCTTTGCCACCAACGTCTGGCAGCTCTTTTTCCTGAGAGCGGTGATGGGGCTGACGTCCGGGTATATTCCCAACGCCATGGCGCTGGTTGCCTCTCAGGTACCGCGCGAGCGCAGCGGCTGGGCGCTAAGCACGCTCTCCACGGCGCAGATAAGCGGCGTTATCGGTGGCCCGCTGCTGGGAGGCTTTCTGGCGGACCATGTCGGGCTGCGCGCGGTATTTATCATCACCGCGATCCTGCTGGTGGTCAGTTTTCTGGTGACGCTCTTTCTTATCAAAGAGGGAGGCAGGCCCGTTATCAGTAAATCTGAACGCCTCAGCGGCAAGGCCGTTTTCGCCTCGCTGCCTTATCCGGGGCTGATGATCAGCCTGTTCGTGACCACCATGGTTATCCAGCTCTGTAACGGTTCGGTTGGTCCGATTCTGGCGTTATTTATTAAGTCGATGGAGCCGGAGAGTAATAATATCGCTTTTCTGAGCGGCATGATTGCCGCCGTGCCGGGCGTATCCGCGCTGATTTCCGCGCCGCGTCTTGGTAAACTGGGTGACAGGATCGGCACGGCGCGCATTCTGATGGCGACGCTGATCTTTGCCGTCGTGCTCTTTTTCGCCATGTCGTTTGTTACCTCTCCGCTTCAGCTTGGCGTACTGCGTTTTCTGCTCGGCTTTGCCGATGGTGCAATGTTGCCTGCGGTACAGACCCTGCTGGTTAAATATTCCAGCGACCAGGTGACGGGGCGTATTTTTGGATATAACCAGTCATTTATGTATTTGGGGAATGTTGCCGGTCCGCTTATTGGCGCTTCCGTTTCCGCAATGGCTGGTTTTCGTTGGGTATTTGCTGCTACGGCGATTGTCGTTTTAATCAATATTATCCAGCTGGCTATTGCGCTGCGTCGTCGCAGGCAAATGGCGGAGGCGAAATCAGGGAGATAATCGTTTCGCTGATGTATTATATATTCTTATAGTAGCCGCATTTTTATATAACAAAATGCGGCATTTTTTTATAGAAAAACGTTTCGCTGACGGCGTGAGTCGTTTATTTTCGTTCCTGCATCACTTTTGCATACCATAATATATTTCTTCTCTTTGCATAACGGATTCAGAATGCTAACTTCAGACAAAACTGATAAGGAAATAGCACGATGAAAAATCTGATTGCTGAATTGCTGGTCAAGCTTGCACAAAAGGAAGAAGAGTCAAAAGAGCTGGTCGCTCAGGTCGAAGCGCTGGAAATTGTGGTTACCGCGCTGCTGCGGCAGATGGCGAAAACCGATCAACAGGCGTTGATTGAGAGCGTGGAAGGTGCGCTGGACAGCGTCAGGCCTGAATCGCAGGTGCCGGTTGAAGATGCGGAGATGCTCCATCAGTACGTAAAGAAGCTGTTAAGGCATCCGCGCAGCTAAACCGTCACAGGACGTAACGACGTGTCATAGAATTGTCATGCAGGATGCCTATAGTCGCTCTGTTTTTATTTTTATGTATTTGTACATGGAGAAAATAAATTGAAACAGAGCGCACTTTTCATCGCATTACTTCCCCTTTTAATTACCCCGGCCATTTATGCGGACACAGTCCAAACCAGCGTGCTGGATAATCGTGCTGCAAAAGGGGATATCACCGAGCCTGGCGGCGCACGCAGATTGTCGGAAGATCAAACCGCTGCTATTCGCGCTTCGCTGAATGAGAAACCAGCAAAAAACATTATTCTGCTCATTGGCGATGGAATGGGTGATTCCGAAATCACGGCGGCGCGAAATTATGCTGAGGGTGCGGGCGGCTTTTTTAAAGGTATCGACGCATTACCGCTGACCGGACAATATACCCATTACGCGCTGGATAAAAAAACCGGCAAACCTGATTACGTAACGGATTCAGCGGCCTCCGCCACGGCGTGGTCCACTGGCGTGAAAACCTATAACGGCGCGCTGGGCGTGGATATTCACGAAAAAGATCATCAAACCCTTCTCGAGATGGCAAAAGCGGCGGGGCTGGCGACCGGCAACGTCTCTACCGCTGAGCTTCAGGACGCAACGCCTGCGGCGCTGGTGGCGCACGTAACCTCACGCAAATGCTACGGCCCGTCCGTGACCAGCGAAAAATGCCCAACGAACGCGCTGGAAAAAGGCGGCAAGGGATCGATTACGGAACAGCTGCTGAACGCGCGCCCTGACGTGACGCTGGGCGGCGGCGCGAAAACCTTCGCGGAAACCGCTACGGCCGGCGAGTGGCAGGGCAAAACGCTGCGCGAGCAGGCGCAGGCTCGCGGCTATCAGCTGGTGAGTGATGCCACTTCTCTGGCCGCAATAACCGAGGCGAGCCAGGACAAACCGCTGCTGGGGCTGTTCTCCGACGGCAACATGCCCGTGCGCTGGGAAGGACCAAAAGCCTCATATCACGGCAATATCGATAAGCCTGCCGTAACCTGTACGCCTAACCCAAAACGCACTGACAGCGTACCGACGCTGGCGGCGATGACCGATAAAGCGATCTCTCTGCTGAGCAAGAGCGAAAAAGGGTTCTTCCTGCAGGTGGAGGGCGCGTCGATCGATAAACAGGATCATGCTGCCAACCCGTGCGGCCAGATTGGTGAAACGGTCGATCTGGACGAAGCGGTGCAGAAGGCGCTCGCGTTCGCGAAAAAAGACGGTAACACCCTGGTGATCGTCACCGCGGATCATGCGCACGCCAGCCAGATCATCCCGGCAGATACCAAAGCACCGGGCCTGACGCAGGCGCTGAATACCAAAGATGGCGCCGTCATGGTGATGAGCTATGGCAACTCTGAAGAAGAGTCCATGGAGCACACGGGCACCCAGCTGCGCATTGCAGCCTACGGCCCGCATGCGGCAAACGTGGTGGGTCTGACCGATCAAACGGATCTGTTCTACACCATGAAGGCGGCGCTGGGTCTTAAATGATAAAACCCCGGCGGAAATCACATCTGCCGGGTGGTTTTTTTCCCGTCACGAACCAGACTTACAGGGAATGTTCACAAAAGGATGGTGCAATGAAAACAACATTACTGGTTACTCTGCTCTCTGGCCTGTTCATGGTCGCATCGGCGAACGCGGAAGAGAAAACGTTAACGCCTCAACAGCAGCGTATGACTACGTGTAATCAACAGGCCACGTCTCAGAGTCTGAAGGGGGACGCCCGTAAGACCTACATGAGCGACTGTCTCAAAAATGGCGCCTCGAAACCCGCTGAAAAAAGCCTGACGCCGCAGCAGCAAAAAATGCGCGAGTGTAATGCGAAGGCAACCGAGCAGTCCCTGAAAGGGGACGACCGCAGCAAGTTCATGAGTGCCTGCCTGAAGAAAAAAGTGTAGTCCTATCGGGTGAGTGGCTCCGGCGGCTCACCCGAAATTTCATACTTTCCCCGCAGACCCCCTCTCTATAATTTGGGAAAATGTTTCAGAATATTCCCAAAAATGATGAATGATGAAACCTATTACAACAAAAAGCGCATTCGGGAAGAGTGGAATTTAACCCTTTCTCAGGATGATCCTCACCGCGCCGGCATTCAGTTTGCCCGGCGAGTTCGGCTGGCACGCGCTGCCGGGCTGGCGGCAATGTTTTTTCCCATCGCCGGAATGCTGGTCACCCATTTTTTACCCGGCGGCTGGTGGCTTTTACTGGTGGGGTGGTCGTTCATCTGGCCACATTTTGCCTGGCAGTTATCCTGCCGCGCCACGTCGCCTCATCAGCAGGAAATCTTCAATCTTAAGATCGATGCCATTATTGCCGGGCTCTGGATCGGCGTGATGGGAATGAATGCGTTACCTACCGCAGCGCTGCTGATGATGGTGGGGATGAATATGATGGGCTCCGGCGGCTGCCGCCTGTTTATCCCGGGGATAACGTTGACCCTGCTCTCCGGGCTGGTGACGTTGCCGTTCTTCGGCAGGGTGGCTGTCTTCAGCCCCGCTCCCGTGGAGTGGGGCTTCACGCTTCCCGTGTTCGTGCTTTATCCCATGCTCTTTGCCTGGCTCAGCCACCGAACGGCCGTCAGGCTTGCGGAACATAAACGGCGGCTGGAAATGATGAGCACCCGCGATGGAATGACCGGGGTCTTTAATCGCCGGCACTGGGAAATGCTGCTGCGAAATGAATTTGAGAATTGCCGACGCAGCCACATCACCGCAACGATACTGCTGATTGATATCGACCACTTTAAGAACATCAACGATACCTGGGGGCACGATGTGGGCGACGAGGCCATTATTGCCATTACGCGCCAGCTCCAGATGTCGGTGCGTTCAGGCGATGCTATCGGCCGGTTTGGCGGGGATGAGTTTGCGGTGATTATGTCTCAGACCTCGGCGGAAAGCGCCATCGCCGTGATGTCACGGGTGCACGAGCGGTTGGAGAAACTGTCTTTACCGTGCGCGCCAAAAGAAGCGCTGCGCATAAGCGTGGGCGTTGCCCCCTGGGGGCCGCAGTTTGGGCATTATCGGGAATGGCTGAAGGCGGCTGACGTGGCGCTGTACAGGGCGAAAAATGCCGGGCGCAGCCGCACCGAAGTGGCCGCCTGACGCCCGGCTGAGACGATCAGGATTTACTCAGCTTCTCTGATTTTTCCATGCATTTTGTCATCGCTTCAATGACCGCCGAGCGGAACCCGCGCTCTTCCAGCACCCGCACCGCTTCGATGGTGGTACCGCCCGGAGAGCAGACCATATCTTTCAGTTCACCAGGGTGTTTGCCGGTTTCCAGCACCATTTTGGCGGAGCCCATGACGGCCTGCGCGGCGAACTTATACGCCTGCGCACGCGGCATACCGCCAAGCACGGCGGCGTCGGCCATCGCTTCTAAAAACATGAAGACATACGCAGGCGCAGAACCACTCACGCCGACCACCGGATGAATCATCGATTCGGCAATCACTTCCGCCTCACCGAAGCAGCGGAAAATGTTCAGCACATCGGCCACTTCTTCTGAGGTCACCAGCGCGTTAGGCGTCACGGAGGTCATGCCGGCGTTGACCAGCGAGGGGGTATTAGGCATCGCGCGGACGATTTTACGGTCGTGACCCAGCGCGCGGGCCAGCTGATCGAGCGTGACGCCAGCGGCAATCGACACGACCAGCGTCTCTTTGTTCAGGCTGGAGGTGATATCGCTCAGGACTTTGATCATGATGTTTGGCTTGACGGCACCAAAAACGATATCGGCAACCTGGGCCACTTCCTGCGCGCTTTCGGCGGCGTTGATCCCGTATTGATCGCGCAGCGCGGCGACCTTGTCCGGTGACGGGGTATAGACCCAAATCTGACCCGGCAGCACCTGCCCGCTGGCGATCAGACCGCCCAGGATGGCTTTGCCCATGTTACCGCAGCCGATAAACCCGATTTTCTTGTCCATCACGATTCTCCGTCATTGTGCGTTGTTTTCTCTGATTGATAGCTTAACAACGAAATGCAGGCGACAATAGTCGGCAGACTCATTATGGGGAGACAATATGGCGATTTGGGTTGATGCGGACGCGTGTCCGAATGTGATTAAAGAGATTTTGTTTCGTGCCGCCGAGCGCGTCCAGATGCCGATGACGCTGGTGGCGAACCAGAATATTCGCGTACCGCCTTCGCGGTTCATCCGTTCTTTGCGCGTTCCGGCCGGATTCGACGTGGCGGATAACGAAATTGTGCGCCTGTGTAGTGCGGAAGATCTGGTGATCACGGCGGATATTCCGCTGGCTGCTGAAGTGCTGGAGAAAGGGGCAGCGGCGCTCAACCCGCGCGGTGAACGTTACTCGCCTTCGACCATTCGTGAGAAGCTCACCATGCGCGATTTTATGGATACGATGCGGGCCAGCGGCGTGCAGACCGGTGGACCGGACAGCCTGTCCCAGCGCGACCGTCAGCAGTTCGCTGCCGAGCTGGATAAATGGCTGCTGGAAGTGAAGCGCCGCACTGCGTAATGATAATTATTGTCAATTTGTGGTACAGTGTGGCCTCCACAGGGTTGTCATCCCGTACCGCTTTGCAGTAAAGTAATCGCAACATCTTCTGCAATTATTTCTTTACACTCTTCAGCCATCCGGCATCAAGGGGAACACCTGGCTATGACCCAACCCATCTTTTTAGTTGGCCCCCGCGGCTGTGGGAAAACCACCGTTGGCCTGGAGCTGGCACGCGTGTGTCATCGCCAGTTTGTTGACACCGACCACTGGCTGCAAACCGAGGCCGGAAAAACCATCGCCGACATTGTTGAGCAGGAAGGGTGGGAGAGCTTTCGCGCACGCGAAACGGCCGCGCTGAAAGCGGTCACTACGCCATCAGCGGTGATTGCGACCGGCGGAGGCATAGTTCTGGCGGAATGTAATCGTCACTTTATGCGCGAAAAAGGGATTGTGATATATCTCAGCGCGCCGGTGTCGGCGCTGGTCGGGCGTCTGGAAGCGTTTCCTGAAGAGGGGCAACGTCCCGCGCTGACCTCCAGGCCGCTCAGCGAAGAGGTGAGTGAAGTGCTGGCCGAACGCGATGCGTTATACCGCGAAGCGGCTCACCACGTGGTGGATGCATCGGCGTCTCCCGAAGATGTTGTGATTCAGATTATTACCGCCCTGCGTTTGGCTTGTGCAAGCTAACCGGCGTCTATACTTATAGCTCAGACATAAAAAAAGGATGAGCTATGCCAACCAGACCTCCCTATCCGCGTGAAGCGCGCATTGTTACCGTTGAAAAAGGCCAGACGGGTCACACCGTGACCTGGTATCAACTGCGTGCCGATCACCCAAAACCGGACTCGCTGATCAGTGAACACGAGACTGAACAGGAAGCGCTGGATGCGAAACGGCGCTACGAAGATCCCGATAAAACCTGACAGTTTTCCTAAACGCTCCAATATCGTGCCTGAATCACACTTTTTACTCACCGAGAAAGTTAAGCCGGAGTTAATATTTAGTTATTACAAGTAACTCCGGTATCGGCAGGCGATCTTTACATTTCGATGTCGGGATCGCCTGCTACGCTTGGTGCTGTTTTGTTGAAAAAATGAACTGTGCAGCGTAGTGAGCCTGTACCTGTGTGCACGATGTTGGAGTAATGGAAGGCGATAAAGATGAAGGCAACGTTGGCGATCCTCACCATTGGTGTGGTCCCTGTAAGCGAAGTGTTACCGCTCTTAACCGAGCATGTATCTGAACAACAGATAACGCACCTCAGCCTGCTGGGGAAGATGAGTCGGGAAGAGGTCATGGAAGACTACGCTGTAGAGGCGGGGGAGGATCCCCTGGCGACGTTATTAAGCGACGGTAAACTGGCGCATGTATCACGCCAGAAAATCGAGCGCTCGCTGCAGGGCGTGATAGAAGTACTCGATAATCAAGGTTATGACGTTATTTTGCTGATGAGCACCGCGCCCATTAAGGGGCTCATGGCGCGCAATGCGATTTTGCTGGAGCCGATGCGGATCATTCCGCCGCTGGTGGCCTCCATCGTCGATGGCCATCAGGTGGGGGTGATTGTTCCTATCGAGGAGCTCATGGACAACCAGGAGGCGAAATGGCAGGTGCTCGAAAAAGTCCCCTTGTACGCGCTGGCAAATCCGTTCTGGGACAGTGAGGCCAAACTCATTGCCGCAGGGAAGGAGCTGCTGGAGAGAGGGGCTGATGTGTTGATCCTGGACTGTCTGGGTTTCCACCAGCACCATCGTGATTTGCTGCAAAAGGCGCTGGATGTGCCCGTACTGTTATCCAACGTTCTGATGGCGCGCCTGGCCTCGGAGCTTCTGATGTAATGATTTTGCGTGACAGGTGATGAGCATGGCCCCTATAGTGAATTTTTATCTAAAAATATAAGGGCCAGTTCATGCTTCAGAGTAACGAATACTTTTCCGGTAAAGTGAAATCCATTGGTTTTACCAGCAGCAGCACTGGCCGCGCCAGCGTTGGCGTAATGGCTGAAGGGGAATACACCTTCGGCACGGCGGAAGCCGAAGAAATGACGGTGGTGAGCGGCGCGCTGAACGTGTTGCTGCCGGGTGAAACGGAATGGAAAGTTTACGCCGCCGGACAAGTTTTCAACGTCCCTGGCCACAGCGAGTTCCATTTGCAGGTTGCTGAACCGACCTCGTATCTGTGTCGCTACCTGAAATGATTTTTTTCCCTCTCCCCATTGGGGAGAGGGTTAGGGTGAGGGGAGATTATCTCTGCGCTTCGCCGCCGAGACCTTCCACCAGGTTCTGAATCAGCGCGGCCAGCTCGCCAGTCATCAGGATGAAGTCCGCGTCAAAGCGCTGAGCGTAATCTTCCCTGTCGATATCCTCGTTCTGATCGCGCAGCTCGTCGCAGAACTTCAGACGCTTCACGGAGCCGTCGTCGCACATCACGAACTGAATGCGCTGTTGCCAGTCGAGCGCCAGTTTAGTGACCACTTTGCCCGCTTCAATGTGTACCGCGATCTCATCGCTCACCAGATCCTGTTTTTTCGCGCGGATCACGCCGCCGTCTTCCAGCAACGCTTTCAGTTCAGCTTCATCAAGGATCTGGAAACCCTGTGCCGCAGCGCCGCTGCGTACCCACTCGGTCAGCGTTAGCTCAATTGGTGTTTCCAGCGCCAGCGGAACGACCGGTAAAGAGCCGATACTTTTACGCAGCAGGGCCAGCGTATCTTCCGCTTTTTTAGCGCTGGCGCAGTCCACCATGATCAGTCCGTTAACGGTATCGATCCACATCATGGTCTGGCTGAAGCGGCTGAAGGCGCGCGGCAGCAGTGAATGCAGAACCTCGTCTTTCAGCGAATCTTTTTCGGTTTTTTTCAGCTTGCGGCCCTGCTCGGCTTCCAGCTTGAAAATTTTCGCTTCGAGCGCCTGCTTAACCACCGGCGTAGGCAGTATTTTCTCTTCTTTACGGGCGCAGACGATGATTTGACCCGTGCTGCTGGCGTGGGTCAGTGCATCGCTTTGAGAACCCATTGGCGGAACCCAACCGGTTTTTGCCATATCCTGGCTACCGCAAGGGGAAAAGGTATAAGCGGCTAACTGTTTTTCCATCTCTTCTGCACGCAGCGAAACGTCGCGGCTGAGACGGTAAACCATCAAATTTTTGAACCACAGCATGATAATTTCCACGGCCTTGTCGTTAAATCAGCGGGCATGATAACGAATTGTCGCATCGCTTGCATTGCTAATCGGGAAGCGTGCTTCTACTCTGTTGATAATCAAAATAATGAGGAGAGTCTTGTGCGTATTGGGATTGATTTGGGCGGCACCAAAACAGAAGTCATCGCGCTGAGCGAGCAGGGGGAACAGCTGTTCCGCCACCGTCTGCCTACGCCGCGCGATGATTATCACCAGACTATCGAGACGATTGCCAGGCTGGTCGAGATGGCAGAGCAGGCGACAGGACAAACCGGCAGCGTTGGGATGGGGATCCCGGGGTCGATCTCGCCGTATACCGGGGTGGTTAAAAACGCCAACTCGACCTGGCTCAACGGCCAGCCTTTTGATAAAGATTTAAGCGCGCGCCTGAACCGGGAAGTCCGTCTGGCCAACGACGCCAACTGCCTGGCGGTCTCAGAGGCCATCGACGGCGCGGCAGCCGGCGCCCAGACCGTGTTTGCCGTTATTATCGGCACCGGCTGCGGCGCGGGCGTGGCGTTCGGCGGGCGCGCCCATATCGGCGGTAACGGCACCGCGGGCGAGTGGGGACATAACCCACTGCCGTGGATGGATGAAGACGAACTTAAATACCGCACCGACGTTCCGTGCTACTGCGGTAAACAAGGCTGTATAGAGACGTTTATCTCCGGCACCGGTTTTGCGACCGATTACCACCGTCTGAGCGGCCAGCCGCTCAAGGGCAACGAGATCATGCGGCTGGTCGAAGAACAGGATCCGGTGGCCGAGCTGGCCCTGAGCCGCTACGAAATGCGTCTGGCGAAGTCTCTGGCGCACGTGGTGAATATTCTCGATCCGGACGTGATTGTGCTAGGCGGCGGCATGAGCAACGTTGACCGGCTGTACGCCACGGTGCCGAACCTGGTGAAACAGTGGGTGTTTGGCGGCGAGTGTGAAACCCCAATCCGTAAAGCCGTCCACGGTGACTCCAGCGGCGTGCGCGGCGCGGCGTGGCTGTGGCCGGAATAAAAGCAAAACAGCAACGCACGTTGCTGTTTTTAGTGTTTGTTCCCTCTCCCCGTGGGAGAGGGTCAGGGTGAGGCAAGGTAAAAGCAAAACAGCAACGTAAGCTGCTGTTTTTGGTGTTTTTACCCTCTCCCTGTGGGAGAGGGCTAAGGTGAGGGCACCAGACCGCACCGTAAAACAGCCCCCTTTACTGCACCGCAAACTCCCTGTCCAGCCTGCTGTACCCCAGCCCGTTAATTTTCTTCACTTTGATCTGCACCGGAATGCGCTCCTTCATCGCCTCAACGTGGCTGATCACGCCGATGGTTTTCCCGGTGGCGTTCAGCGCGTCGAGCGCATCCAGCGCGGTATCCAGCGTTTCGCTGTCGAGCGTGCCGAACCCTTCATCCAGGAACAGCGAATCGATCCGCGTTTTGTGACTCACCAGATCGGAAAGCGCCAGCGCCAGCGCCAGGCTGACCAGGAAGCTCTCGCCGCCGGAGAGCGTGCGGGTGTCGCGAACCGCATCCGCCTGCCAGGTATCGACCACTTCCAGCTCCAGCGCGTCGCTGGCCTTACGCTGTAGCAGATAGCGCCCGTGCAGGCGGGTAAGCTGCTGGTTGGCGAGCCAGACAAGATTGTCCAGCGTCAATCCCTGAGCGAACTTGCGGAATTTGTCGCCGGTGCTGGAGCCGATAAGCGCGTTCAGGTACCCCCAGTCGTCAGCCAGACGAGCGGCCTCTTCAATTTGCTGCATTAGCGCCAGCTGGTGCTGCCGGTTATCGCTGTCCTGCTTAAGCTGCTGACGGATCTCGCCCTGATGGGTGGTGTTCTCACGAAGCCGCTGCGCCAGCTGCTGCAGCTGGATTTGCAGGGTGGGAGCGTCGGCGTCGAGCGCTTCCGGTTGCAGTGCCAGGTGAGACTGCAGCTGTTGTTGAGCTTGCCCGCACAGCGTCGCGGCCTGCTGCAGCTGGTTTTCCAGCGACTGTTTCAGCTGTTCGAGGTGGCGGATGATTTCATCGTCCAGCAGCGCGGCAAGGAACGCGTCCCGGTCGGCAAAACAGCTGGCTGAGAGCGCCGCGGTGAATTGCGTTTGCGACTGCTGCAGGCGCTCCTGCTCCAGCGCTTCCTGCTGCTGCTGCGCGGTAAGCTGGCTTTGCAGCGACACGCATTCGTCGTGGATGGCGCGCCAGTCGTCAGGAATAGCCGGTTCGGCTTCTTCAACGTTCGTGGCCGGAAGCGCGTCGAGCAACGGCTTCAATGCGTTCATACGTTCCAGAAGCACGCCGTGCTGCGTTTGTTTCTCCTGCCACTGTGCGAACTCGGCTTCACGGGCGTGCAGCCAGGCGGCTTCGTTGCCGTCTTCAGGTACGTTAAGCGATAGCGAGAGCAGGGTGTGTTCCAGCGCCTGGCGCGTGGTGGCCAGCTGCTGCTGATACTGTCGTTCCTGCACCTCCTGCTCGTTAAGCTGGTTTTGCAGGGTCAGACGCTGGCTGAGCTGATAAAGCTGGTGCTCGTAGCGTTCCTGCTCGTTCATCCATGGAGCGATATCTTCCTGAATATTCAATGCGATATTTAGGGACGCGCAGACTTCCTGCCACTCTTTAGTGAGCGCTTGCTCTTCCTGAGCCAGGGTCTGCGCTTCGTCTGCCTCACGCTGGATCTGCTGCGTCAGGGCATTAACCTGCCCCAGCACCAGCAGGCCTTCCTCTTTGAGTGAGGCGACCTCTTTTTCCAGGGCATCGCGGCGGCGCTGGTTTTCCGTCAGCTCAAGCGACTGGTATGTCTCCACGGCGGGATGTTCGCTTGCGCCGCACAGTGGGCAGGGTTTGCCCGCTTCAAGCTGCGAACGATAATGTTCCAGCTTTTTGATTGTCGCTTCGGTTTCGCACAGGGCTTTCAGGTCCAGATAGTGCTGGTTTTTCTCTTTGTACTGCTGGCGGCGCAGCGCCAGCGTTTCATTGAGCTTACCCTGTTCCGCCTGCGCTTTTTGCAGACTTTCCGAGTTCTGAAGCAGGCGCTTTTGCAGCGGCTGATAGCGGGCGTGTAGCGACGTTAGCCGCTGGCGCAGCGTGCGTGACCGGGACTGCTGCTCCAGTGCCGCGCTGACCTCATCCACCGTCAGCGTCAGCGCATTTTCCGGCATCTCAGCCAGCTTGTTGCGTAATTCACGCATCCGCGCAGCAAGCGAGGCTAACTGCGTTTTATCGCGGTTAAGCTGCGAGAACTGCGCGCGCCAGCCGGCAATTTCCTGGCCCAGCAGGCGATAACGCTCGTGCTCCGCCAGCCACTGCGCCAGCGCCGTCAGTTCGGTCTGTAGCTGCTCGTGGTTACGCAGGGCGGTGGTGCGGATCCGTGCGCGCAGCGCGGTTTTAGCTTGTAAGCGAGTATTTACTTCGACAATTCGCTGCTGCGTTTGCGTCAGGCGCGCGGTTTGCTCCTGCTGATGCTCCCAAAGCGGCCGAAGCTGGGCGGCGGGCTGGGCAAGCTGGAGTTTTGCCAGCTCAGGCGCTGCGTCCGTCAGCGCCTGCTGCGCCTGCTGCTGCATCGCGGCGACGCGCTGTTGCTCGCGTAAAAGCTCATCATGGCGCGTAAGCCACTGAAAATCTCTCTGTTGGCTTTGCTGCTGTACCAGCAGGGTTTTCTCTTCGTCAGTAAGTGCCTGCAAACTTTGCTGTAACTGCTGCTGTTGCTCTTCGCTCAGCAGCACGACGCCCGCTGCCTGTGCCTCGCACTTTTCAAGCATACTGCGGGCTGCTTTATGTTTCTCAAATACCATGGCGGAAATCTGGCCGTAGATCTCGGTGCCGGTCAGCTCTTCCAGCAGTTCTGCGCGATCGCTCGGTTTGGCATTGAGGAAGGCGGCAAATTGCCCCTGAGAGAGCAGCATGGAGCGGGTAAAACGGCCATAGTCCAGCCCGGTGAGCGCGGCGGTTTGCTCCAGCTTATCCGTCACTTTGTCGGCCAGGATTTTGCCATCTTCGCAGCGCGCCAGCTCCACGCGCGGTGCCTGCAGGTTTCCGTCCGGCTGATTGCGCGCCCGGTTCTGGCTCCAGAAGGCGCGATAGGCCGTGCCTTTCACCTCGAACTCCACTTCTGCCAGACACTCGGCGGTGTCGCGCGTCATCAGATCGTTTTGCGCCTGAGAGACCTTCTGCAGGCGAGGGGTTTCGTGATAAAGCGCCAGGCAGATGGCGTCGAGCAGGGTGGTTTTACCTGCTCCGGTCGCGCCGGTTATGGCAAACAGCCCGTTGCTGGCAAAGGGCTCTGCGGTAAAGTCAATTTTCCACTCGCCCTTGAGGGAGTTAAGGTTTTTCAGGCGCAGGCTCAAAATTTTCATGCGTTTTCGTCCTCATCATTGAGCGCATGCAGGGTATGGGTGAACAGCTCGCTAAGCCTTGCGCGCTTCGCGTCGTCTATCTCCTCCTGCGAGAGCCTGCGTTCAAACACCTCTTCTACCCTCAGCTCGCTGAGGGTTTCGCGCCGGGCGCTGAGCAGAATTTTCTCGCGCTGCTCGCGGCTGCGGCGCACCAGCAACACCTCAACCGGCAAGTCTTCGGTCAGCGCCTGGATTTTTCGCTGCATATCGTGCAGGTAGTCATCGGTGGTGATTTCGATATCCAGCCAGACGGGAGGGTTAAGCGCCGCGCCGCGCCACTGCTCAAGCTGGGCGGTAATGGCGTCAAGATCGCCTTTCAGCACCGCCAGCGGCTGGGTGACCGGCACCTCCAGCGTCTCGACGGCGTGAAGTTTTCCGTCGGAGAAGCTCACCAGATGCACGGACTTGGCTTTGCCCGTTTCATCAAAGCTGAGCGAAAGGGGCGATCCGCAGTAGCGGATGTGCTCGCAGCCGCCGATAACCTGCGCGCGGTGGATATGCCCGAGCGCGATGTAGTCGGCTGGCGGGAAGTTTTGCGCTGGAAAGGCGTCCAGCGTGCCGATATAGATGTCACGTACGGCGTCGCTTTTACTGGCCCCGACGGTGGTGAGGTGCCCGGTCGCAATCACCGGAATCGGCTGTTCGCCGCGCAGGGCGCAGGCTTCGGCGTGCTGCTGATGATAATAGTCGGTGATGGCCTGCAGCAGATGTTGCTGCTTTTCCGCCCCCGACAGCCCCGCCTGGCTTTGCACGATGTCCCGCGGACGTAAAAACGGTATCGGGCACAGCACCGCGCCCGGCGTACCGTCGCGTTTTTTCAGGATCTGCGGGGCGTGCCCGGCGCTGGCGACGACGGTGGTATTGAGAAATGCCAGGATGTCGCGAGATTCATTGAGCGTCGCGACGGAATCATGGTTGCCGGCGACAATCACCAGATGACAGCCGGTTTGCTGGAGATTCACCACGAATCGGTTATACAGTTCACGCGCGTAGCTTGGGGGAGAGCCGGTATCAAAGATGTCACCCGCCACAATTATCGCGTCCACCTCGTGCGTCCGGGCCGTTTCCAGCAGCCAGCCCAGGAACGCTTCATGTTCAGCCGCACGGCTTTTGCTGTAAAAATTTTGACCCAGATGCCAGTCCGAGGTGTGAAGTATGCGCATAGCTGATCCGTGGCAAAAAAGAGAAAGCGGGATTATAAACCTTCAGAGACGGGAAAATAACCGCTGTAATAAAACAACGGTTTGCCCGTTATCGTGGTACTGTTTTTCATAAATCTGTCATAAATCTGACGCATAATGGCGCCGAATTACAAACTTGTAACTTAAATAAGATAAGACAGGGCAAAGTATGGCGAGACGTATTCTGGTCGTAGAAGATGAAGCTCCAATTCGTGAAATGGTGTGCTTCGTGCTCGAGCAAAATGGCTTCCAGCCGGTTGAAGCGGAAGATTATGACAGCGCAGTGAACCAGCTAAATGAACCCTGGCCCGATCTGATTCTGCTGGACTGGATGTTGCCCGGCGGCTCCGGACTGCAGTTTATCAAACACCTGAAGCGTGAAGCGCTAACCCGCGACATACCGGTGGTGATGCTCACGGCGCGCGGTGAAGAAGAGGATCGCGTGCGCGGTCTAGAGACCGGCGCGGATGATTACATTACCAAACCGTTCTCCCCAAAAGAGCTGGTGGCCCGCATTAAAGCCGTGATGCGCCGTATTTCACCGATGGCGGTGGAAGAGGTAATAGAGATGCAGGGACTCAGCCTTGACCCCACCTCACACCGCGTGATGACCGGTGAAAATCCCCTCGATATGGGGCCTACCGAATTTAAGCTTCTGCACTTCTTTATGACACACCCGGAACGCGTTTACAGCCGCGAGCAGTTGCTGAATAACGTCTGGGGAACTAACGTGTATGTCGAAGACCGGACGGTTGACGTCCATATCCGCCGCCTGCGAAAAGCGCTGGAACTGAGCGGCCACGATCGCATGGTGCAGACGGTCCGCGGCACGGGTTATCGTTTTTCTACCCGTTTCTGAACAATGACAGGAGTGTGACGCGTGCTGGAACGTCTGTCATGGAAAAGGCTCGTCTTTGAACTGATCTTATGCTGTATTCCGGCCTTCATTCTGGGGGCCTTTCTTGGACATCTGCCGTGGTTTCTGCTGGCGTCGGTCACCGGACTGCTGATCTGGCACTTCTGGAACCTGCTGCGCCTCTCCTGGTGGCTGTGGGTTGACCGAAGCATGACGCCGCCGCCGGGAAGCGGCAGCTGGGAGCCGCTGCTGTACGGTCTGCATCAGATGCAGATGCGGAATAAGAAGCGCCGCCGCGAGCTGGGAAGCCTGATTAAGCGTTTTCGCAGCGGTGCGGAATCGCTGCCGGATGCGGTCATTCTGACCACTGAAGAAGGGACCATCTTCTGGTGTAACGGCCTGGCGCAACAACTGCTGGGCCTGCGCTGGCCGGACGATAATGGCCAGAATATCCTCAACCTTCTGCGTTATCCCGAGTTCACGCTGTACCTGAAAAAGCGTGATTTTACCCGCCCGCACAATTTGAAGCTCAACAACGGTCGCCATCTGGAAATCCGCGTGATGCCCTACAGCGATAAGCAGTGGCTGATGGTGGCGCGCGATGTTACCCAGATGCACCAGCTGGAAGGGGCGCGCCGCAACTTCTTCGCGAACGTTAGCCACGAATTACGAACCCCGTTGACCGTGCTTCAGGGCTACCTGGAGATGATGCAGGAGCAAACGCTTGAAGGGGCGCCGCGTGAAAAAGCGCTGCACACCATGCGCGAGCAAACGCACCGTATGGAAGGCCTGGTGAAGCAGCTGCTGACGCTCTCGAAGATTGAAGCGGCACCCACGCTTGCGCTGAATGACACCATTGATGTGCCGATGATGCTGCGGGTCGTGGAGCGTGAAGCGCAGACGTTAAGCCACAAAAAGCACCACCTGACCTTTGAGGTCGACAGCGCGCTGAAGGTGCTGGGCAGTGAAGATGAACTGCGCAGCGCCATTTCCAACCTGGTGTATAACGCGGTGAATCATACGCCGGAAGGGACGGAAATCCTGGTGCGCTGGCACCACACCCCAGCGGGAGCCGAGTTTAGCGTGGAGGACAACGGGCCGGGTATCGCCCCGGAGCATATTCCGCGTCTGACCGAGCGCTTCTACCGCGTGGATAAAGCGCGATCGCGGCAGACAGGGGGAAGCGGCCTGGGGCTGGCAATTGTTAAGCACGCGGTGAATCACCATGAAAGCCGTCTCGAAATCCAGAGTACGCTGGGTAAAGGAACCCGCTTCAGCTTCGTTATCCCGGAACGATTAATTGCCAAAAAGATCGCCTGATAGCAGGTGTGTCATTTTACCTTTCCACGGGTCAGCCATCGCTGGCCCGTTTGCTTTGCAGTCAAGCGAAACGCGGATGAATTTTATACGGCTGGCTGTTTTTTGTTCGCATGATTAGCCATGGGTTTTTCTTATAAATAGCGTATTGTGCTAGTGTGTATTTTCATGATGGCATATTGTTCTGGTTTTACGATCCCTCCTTGCCTTTAAACGTTATAAGCGTTTAAATTGCCCCCCAGATACTGTCAGACCGACTGTATTTGCGTGGTAAATCGAAAAACTATTCTTCTCCACGCCAGGACGGGAGCATTTCCCGCTGAAATTGAGCAAATTTTCGGCTGTATCGTCCCGTCAGGGGAACCGGAAATCTCAATGTTTTCAACACCACATCCACAGGCAGTAAGGTTTTATGACCCATCACTTAAAATCGCGTGACATCATCGCGCTGGGCTTTATGACATTTGCGCTGTTCGTTGGCGCAGGCAACATCATTTTTCCTCCAATGGTTGGCTTACAGGCGGGTGAACACGTCTGGACCGCCGCGTTTGGTTTCCTGATTACTGCCGTGGGTCTACCGGTACTGACCGTCGTCGCGCTGGCGAAAGTCGGCGGCGGCGTGGATAGCCTCAGCACCCCAATTGGCAAAGTGGCGGGTGTTCTGCTGGCAACCGTCTGCTATCTGGCCGTTGGCCCGCTGTTCGCAACCCCGCGAACGGCGACCGTGTCCTTCGAAGTGGGTATTGCTCCCCTGACCGGTGACGGCGCGATGCCGCTGTTTATCTACAGCCTGATTTATTTCGCGATTGTGATTCTGGTTTCCCTCTATCCGGGCAAGCTGCTGGATACCGTGGGCAACTTCCTGGCTCCGCTGAAAATTGTGGCGCTGATCGTCCTGGCGGTGGCCGCCATTGTCTGGCCTGCCGGCCCGATTAGCGACGCGATGGACGCCTATAAAAACGCCGCGTTCTCTAACGGCTTTGTGAACGGCTATCTGACGATGGATACGCTGGGCGCCATGGTGTTTGGTATCGTTATCGTTAACGCCGCGCGTTCTCGCGGTGTGACCGAAGCGCGCCTGCTGACCCGCTATACCATCTGGGCTGGCCTGATGGCCGGTGTGGGTCTGACGCTGCTGTATCTGGCGCTGTTCCGCCTGGGCTCCGATAGCGCCATGCTGGTTGACCAGAACGCGAACGGTGCGGCTATCCTCCACGCCTACGTTCAGCACACTTTCGGTGGTGCGGGCAGTATGCTGCTGGCGGCGCTCATCTTCCTGGCGTGCCTGGTAACCGCGGTTGGCCTGACCTGCGCCTGTGCAGAGTTCTTTGCGCAGTATCTGCCGCTCTCTTACCGCACCCTGGTGTTTATCCTCGGTATCTTCTCCATGGCGGTGTCTAACCTCGGGTTGAGCCACCTGATTCAGGTCTCTATTCCGGTGCTGACGGCGATTTATCCGCCGTGTATCGTGCTGGTGGTGCTGAGCTTTACTCGCCCGTGGTGGAACAACTCCTCACGAATTATTGCGCCAGCCATGTTTATCAGCCTGATTTTTGGTATCCTTGACGGCATTAAAGCATCAGCATTCGCAGGAATACTGCCTGCATGGACACAGCGTCTGCCGCTGTCCGAGCAGGGTCTGGCCTGGCTGATGCCTACCGTTGTTGCACTGGTTCTGGCGATTATCTGGGACCGTGCCGCAGGGCGTCAGGTCGCATCGAACGCCCATTAATCAACGGCAACAAACTGTTTAACCACGGGGCTTAAGGCCCCGTGGTTTTTTGTTTTTTCGTGTTGAATGGCAAGATTTAAATGGAAAGCACTAACAAACTTAAACGTGGACTGAGCACGCGCCACATCCGCTTTATGGCGCTGGGCTCTGCTATCGGTACTGGTCTTTTTTATGGCTCGGCAGATGCCATTAAAATGGCCGGTCCCAGCGTTCTGCTGGCCTACATAATCGGCGGCGTGGCGGCGTATATCATCATGCGCGCCCTCGGTGAAATGTCTGTTCACAACCCGTCCGCCAGCTCGTTTTCCCGCTACGCGCAGGAAAACCTTGGCCCGCTGGCCGGGTTTATCACCGGCTGGACCTACTGCTTTGAAATCCTGATTGTGGCGATCGCCGACGTGACGGCGTTTGGCATCTACATGGGCGTCTGGTTCCCGGCGGTGCCGCACTGGATTTGGGTCCTGAGCGTGGTGCTGATCATTTGCGCCGTCAACCTGATGAGCGTGAAGGTGTTCGGCGAGCTGGAGTTCTGGTTCTCCTTCTTCAAGGTCGCCACCATTATCATCATGATTGTGGCCGGTTTCGGCATCATCATCTGGGGCATTGGCAACGGCGGGCAGCCGACCGGCATCCATAACCTCTGGAGCAACGGGGGCTTCTTCAGCAACGGCTGGCTCGGGATGGTCATGTCGCTACAGATGGTCATGTTCGCCTACGGCGGCATCGAAATTATCGGTATTACTGCCGGTGAAGCGAAAGATCCGGAGAAATCCATTCCGCGCGCCATCAACTCCGTGCCGATGCGTATTCTGGTGTTCTACGTGGGTACGCTGTTCGTGATTATGTCCATCTACCCGTGGAACCAGGTGGGTACCAACGGTAGCCCGTTTGTGCTGACCTTCCAGCATATGGGGATTGCGTTTGCGGCCAGTATTCTGAACTTTGTGGTGCTCACCGCGTCGCTCTCGGCAATCAACAGTGACGTCTTTGGCGTGGGCCGCATGCTGCACGGCATGGCGGAGCAGGGCAGTGCGCCGAAGGTGTTTGCCAAAACGTCGCGTCGCGGCACGCCGTGGGTGACCGTCGTGGTCATGACCGTTGCGCTGCTGTTCTCGGTTTACCTGAACTACATCATGCCGGAGAATGTCTTCCTGGTTATTGCGTCCCTGGCGACCTTCGCAACCGTCTGGGTGTGGATCATGATCCTGCTGTCGCAGATTGCCTTCCGCCGTCGCCTGTCGCCGGAAGAGGCGAAAGCGCTGAAGTTCAAAGTTCCGGGCGGCGTCGCAACGACCGTCGTCGGGCTGATCTTCCTGGTGTTCATCATTGGCCTGATTGGCTATCACCCGGATACCCGTATTTCCCTGTACGTGGGCTGTGCGTGGATCGTGCTGCTGCTGGTGGGCTGGATGTTTAAATGCCGCCGAGATCGTCAGCTGGCGGAAGTACAGTAATATCCTTTTCCCCTCTCCCCATGGGAGAGGGTATTTTTGCCTCCTCCTCCGTTCTCCTCCCCCAATAATCCCTATCGTGATGAGCTATCCTTAACCACCCTGTGGCAAGGTGACGTCAATTTCATCAAAGGGGATTCGTGATGTTAAACGCCTGGCACCTTCCGGTTGCCCCATTTGTTAAGCAAAACAAAGACAACCTTGTGATTACGCTCTGGCTGGCGGGGGAAAACCAGCCTGAACGCGTGACGCTCCGCGCCGAAGTGGATAACGAAGAAACGTCGCTGAAAATGCACAAGCAGCGCAGCCAGCCGCAGCCGGGGATCACGGCGTGGCGGGCGAATATCGACCTGAGTAGCGGACAGCCTCGCCGCCGCTACAGCTTCAAGCTGCTGTGGAATAACCGCCAGCTGTGGTTTACCCCGCAGGGGTTTAGCCGTTTTCCGCCCGCACGGCTCGAGCAGTTTGCCGTTGATTACCCGGATAACGGCCCGCAGTGGGTTAACGATCAGGTCTTTTACCAGATCTTCCCGGACCGATTTGCCCGCAGCCAGAAGCGGACCGCCGAACAGGATAAGGTCTATTACCACCACGCCGCAGGCCACGACATTATTCTGAAAGAGTGGGATGAACCGCTAACCGCGCAGGCCGGCGGCTCGACCTTTTACGGCGGCGATCTGGACGGCATTAGCGAGAAGCTCCCGTATTTGAAAAAGCTCGGCGTGACGGCGCTGTACCTCAACCCGGTGTTTAAAGCCCCGAGCGTGCACAAATACGATACCGAAGATTATCGCCACGTTGACGCCCGGTTTGGCGGTGACGAGGCGCTGCTGCGCCTGCGTAAGAACACCCAAAACGAAGGCATGCGCCTCATTCTGGACGGCGTGTTCAACCACAGCGGAGATTCGCACGCCTGGTTTGACCGTCATAACCAGTCGATGGGCGGGGCATGCCATAACCCGGATTCGCCGCAGCGAGACTGGTACAGTTTTAACGAGGAGGGCCGCGCCCTGGACTGGCTGGGCTACCCGAGCCTGCCGAAGCTGGATTTCCAGTCGCCTTCTCTGATCGATGAAATTTACGGCGGTGAAGACAGCATTGTCCGTCACTGGCTGAAGGCACCGTGGAATATGGACGGCTGGCGCCTGGACGTGGTGCATATGCTGGGGGAAGCGGGCGGCGCGCGGAATAACCTTCAGCACGTCGCCGGGATTACGCGCTCCGCGAAAGCGGCCCAGCCGGAGGCGTTTGTCTTCGGCGAACACTTTGGCGACGCGCGCCAGTGGCTGCAGAACGATGCGGAAGATGCGGCGATGAACTATCGCGGCTTTACCTTCCCGCTGTGGGGATTCCTCGCCAACACCGATATCTCCTACGATCCGAACCATATCGACGCGGAAACCTGCATGGCGTGGATGGAGAACTATCGCGCTGGCCTGTCGCATCAGCAACAGCTGCGGATGTTTAACCAGCTCGATAGCCACGATACCGCGCGCTTTAAATCCCTGCTCGGCAAGGACGTCGCGCGTCTGCCGCTGGCGGTCACCTGGCTCTTTACCTGGCCGGGCGTACCGTGCATCTACTACGGAGATGAAGTCGGGCTGGACGGCAACAACGATCCGTTCTGCCGCAAAACCTTCCCGTGGGAGACAGAGAAGCAGGACACCGTGCTGTTCAGCCTCTATCAGCGGCTGGCGAAACTGCGCAAGCAGAGTCTCGCCCTGCGCTACGGCGGCTGCCAGGTGGTGTACGCCCACGATAACGTGGTGGTCTTTGTCCGTGTCTATAATCAGCAGCGCGTGCTGGTGGCGATTAACCGGGGCGAGGCATGCGAAGTAGTACTGGAGGATTCACCGCTGCTGGCGGGAAAAACGTGGAAGAGCAAAGAGGGCAAAGCGACGTTCCAGGACGGCGTGCTCACGCTTCCGGCGATCTCCGCTGCGGTCTGGTTCGGTAGTTAATCGCGGGCGGTAGGGTTTTCACCTTTTAAGATGGCGCAAATGCAACTATTTGTGTCAATCTTAACGGATCGTTTACGGTGAAGGTGGAAACATGGACGAGCTCTACATCCTTGGCTGTTTGTTCCTGGTTTTTGCGCTGGGCGTTGCGCCGGTGCTTGCGGTTATCGGCTTTAACCGAAGCACGGCGGCGAAACAGGAGATTGCCCGGCTGCGCCAGCGCATTGAGGCGCTCGAGCAGCGCGGCGTCGCGGAGAAAGCGCCGGAGCCTGAACGGGCCGCCGCGCCGCCGGCAGTGGTCGAGCCGGTGGCTGAGGACGTACCCGCGCCTGTCGACCCCTGGCGTTCGGATATTCCCGCTGCCGCGGCAGCATCCGCTCCCGCTCCTGCGCCCGCGGCAAAACAGCCTTCTGCCTTTGGCGGCATGCTGACGTCGCTGGTGCGCTGGTTCATGCAGGGTAACCCGCTGGCGAAGCTGGGCATCCTGCTGCTCTTCCTCGGCCTCTCTTTCCTGCTGCGCTATACCGTCGAACACTCCCTGTTCCCGCTTGAGCTTCGCCTGGCTGCGACGGCGCTGTTTGCTATGATCCTGCTGGTCCTCGGGTGGCGGCTGCGGCACAAACAGCGCGTCTATTCGCTGATTCTCCAGGGCGGGGCGACAGGCATTCTCTATCTGACCGTCTTTGGCGCCTTCCGGCTCTGGCAGATGTTGCCGATGACGCTGGCCTTTGCGCTGCTGGTGGTCATTTGCGCGGCGAGCGTCGGGCTGGCGGTGCTGCAGAAGGCGCTGAGCCTTGCCATGCTGGCGAGCCTCGGCGGGTACCTTGCGCCGCTGCTCTTATCTACCGGAGGTGGCAGCTTTGTGGCGCTGTTCTCTTTCTATCTCCTGCTTTCCATCGGCATTCTCGCGATCAGCATCTGGCAGCACTGGCGCGAGCTGAATCTGCTCGGGCTGCTGTTTACGTTCGGCGTGGGCGGCCTGTGGGGGCTGAATGACTACCAGCCTGAAAACTACTGGTTCTGCCAGCTGTTCCTGATTGCCAATACGCTGATATTCGGCGTCCTGAGCGTGGCGCTGTCGCTGCGGGCGCAGGAGAAAGGGAAGCAAATTATTGACGGCGTGCTGCTGTTTGCCCCGCCGCTGGTTGGTTTTGGGATGCAGTACGGCATGACCCGGCACTGGGAATATGGTCCGGCCCTGAGCGCGCTGGGATACGGCGCATTTTATCTTACCCTCGCGTTCCTTGCGCTGCGGCGCTATCCCTCTATCGGACGACCGCTGGTCATGGCGGCGCTGGCCATCGGCGGCGGGTTCGCGACGCTCGCGATTCCGCTGGCGCTGTCGGCGCGCTGGACGGCGATGGCCTGGGCGCTGGAGGGGCTGGGCATCCTCTGGCTGGGCGTGCAACAGCAGCAGCGGCGCATGAGCTATAGCGGGACGGCGCTGCTGGTGCTGGCGCTGGGTAGCGCGCTGTGGGCGCAACTGAACGGTGTGACGTCGCTAAGCCTGCTGCTTATCTTCGCCGTTCTCAGCCTTTGCTGGCTGGCTGCGGCCTGGCTGTGGCGGAAAATCGTTCTACCAGTCAGTTGGGCGCTGCTGGCCGGCGGGCTGCTGTTCTGGATAGTGGCGCTGCTGGGGGCGGCGCAGCTGATGCTGAAGCAGGAGTTATCCGTTCTGGCAGGCGTGCTGGCGCTCTCGGCCGTCTCGGTCTGGGGCTGGCGGCAGGCTGCCGCTCGTCTGGCGTGGCGGGAGCTGGATGCCAGCAAATGGCTGCTGTGGCCGCTGATGCTGCTGATGGTGGGTTATCAGCTCTGGCATCAGCAGGTCTTTGCCGCCGGCTGGGCAAATCTGGCCTGGTGCGTTGCGCTTCCTGTCGCGCTGATGCTGCTGTGGCGCGACGGTAAAAGGCTCCTGCCGCGCCTCGCGATGGGGCTGCATCTGTCGCTGTTCTGGATGATTTTACTGGCGCTGGCCGCCGAGCTGTACTGGTTTGCCCGGTCACTTCCGTGGGGGATGGCGGCCTGGGGGAGTGGACTGGCGATGGCCGCGGGTGGCGGTTTGATTATGGCACTCTCTGCGGCGGTACGGCGGCGCGGGTGGCCGTTCCGGGAATGGCCCGCGCTTTACGCCTGCCTGGCCCCGATCCCTGCTGTCGCGGCGCTGCTGGTGTTGCTGGTCGTGACCAATTTCCAGGACGGTGTGGTCTATCGCCAGACATGGCTGCCGCTGGTGAACCCGCTTGAGGAAGGTGCCGCGTTCGCGCTGCTGGGGCTGGTCATCTTTTATCGCGCGGTAGAGCGCTACTACCCCGCGCTGCTTTCGCAAGCCCGTCCGTGGCCAGCCGTCGCGCTCATGGCGTTTGGCTTCTGGTGGCTTAACGGTGCGCTAATGCGCGCGCTGGCCTGGTATGGCAACGTGGCCTGGAATATGGAATCGCTGTGGGATTCGCGGCTTGTCCAGACCAGTTTTGCCCTGTTCTGGATGCTGAGCGCGCTGGTGGTCATGATCCATGCCACCCGTCGGGCTTCCCGGCAGGAGTGGCTCTGCGGCGCTGTGCTGCTGGGTGTGGTGATGGTTAAACTGATGCTGGTAGACAGCGCGGGCGGAGGCGGTCTGTCGCGCGCGGTGGCGTTTATCGGCGTGGCGATACTGGTGCTGATCGTGGGATATTTCTCGCCGCTGCCGCCCAAAACAGGAGAAGAAAAATGAAATGGATGAGAGCGGTAGCGTGTACCGCGCTGCTGGCGCTTTCCGGCCCGGCGCTCTGCGACGAGGGACAAACGGAATCGCCGCGAGATTATGCCTTTGGTCGCTCCCTGGATACGTCTGTCCCTTCCCAGTGGTATCGGGTCGCGCTCCCGCTCGCCGTCTATGAGCAGAGCATGTCACCAGAGTTGCACGATGTCCGCGTCTTTAACCAGTCGGGCGAGCCGGTTCCCTTCAGCCTGCTCACCGCGACGCGTCCGCAGGCGCCAGTGCAATCCACGGCGCTGCGCCTCTTTCCTCTGGACGCCTCACCGCTTGCGCCTGCGCGAGACGGTGGTGATAGCGATAAAATCCTGCTCCGTTCCGGAAACGGCGTGGAGATTGTGCTCGAGGGGCGAAAAGCCGCCGCAGCCGGGCAACATTATCTGCTGACCTTGCCGGAGCAGGCTACGGGCGAGATAAGCCTGTCCCAACTGCAGCTGCTCTGGAATACTCCTCAGACGTCGTGGCAGGGAACGGCGTCGGTTTATTACAGCGAGGATCTTAAGCGCTGGTATACCCTGCGCGAGGATATGCCCCTGCTGGACGTTGTCAGCGGTCAGGATCGCCTTAAGCTCGATCGGATCGATACCGATACGGTTTTGTCTCCCGATACGAATCGCTATCTCATGGTGGTTCTGAATACAAAAAGCCAGGGGATAACCTTGACCGGCGTAAACGCAATTAGCGCATCCGCGCAGGCGGCTCCGGAAGAAGTTAACCTGGAAGGTGAAGGGGAATCGTTATCGGCAAGTGAAGCGCAGTGGCACTGGGCGCGACCGCAGCCGCTGAGTGCTGTCAGCATTTCACTGAATGGCGACGGCGTTCTTCCCGTGGAGATAGCGTGGCGGAGTACCGAAAAAGACGCATGGCACCCCCTGAAAAAAGAGGTTCTTTACCGTCTGGAGGGGAAAACGTCTCCACCGGTTTCGCTTAACGGCGGCCTGGTGCAGGCGGTGAAAATCACGACGCTGAATGCGCGTTTGCCAGAATACCTGCCGGGCGTCACGGGCCATCGCGACCGATATGACCTCGTGTTCAACGCGCAGGGGAAAGCGCCGTACGTGCTCGCCTGGGGCAATGGCGCGGCAAAGCCTGCCAGCGTGGAGCCCGACATGCTGATCCCTGCCGGCCTGCGTAAAACCTATGATGTGGCAAACCTGCCGCAGGCTGACATTCAGGATAATGTCGCGTTAGGCGGCGAGGGGCGTCTGACCGCCACCTCCGCGGCCGAGCGGGAGAGCAGGATGAACACGCTGCTGGTGTGGGGCGTGCTGATTGCGGGCGTGGTTCTGCTGGCGGGCATGGCCTGGCGCATCTGGCGGGAGACGCAGCGTAAGGCATAAAAAAAGGCCCGCATAAGCGGGCCTTTTTCGTAAACCGTGCCAATTACAGGCTGGATACGTTCTCGGACAGGTATTTAGCAACGCCGTCTGGAGACGCGTTCATGCCTTCTTTACCTTTTTCCCACTGAGCCGGGCACACTTCACCGTGTTCTTCGTGGAACTGCAGCGCGTCAACCATGCGCAGCATTTCGTCGATGTTACGACCCAGCGGCAGATCGTTCACAACCTGGTGACGAACGATGCCGTTTGCGTCGATCAGGAAAGAACCACGCAGCGCAACGCCAGCGTCCGGATGTTCGATACCGTAAGCCTGCTGGATTTCGCGTTTGATGTCCGCAACCATTGCGTATTTCACCGCACCGATGCCGCCTTTATCGACAGGGGTGTTACGCCATGCGTTGTGTACAAATTCAGAGTCGAAGGAGACGCCTACAACTTCCACGCCACGCTTCTGGAATTCTTCGTAACGTTTGTCGAATGCGATCAGCTCAGACGGGCAAACGAAAGTGAAGTCCATTGGCCAGAAGAACAGAACGGTCGCTTTACCGTTGGTGTGCTGTTTGAAGTTGAAGTTTTCAACGATTTCACCGTTGCCCAGAACTGCTGCAGCTGTAAAATCCGGAGCCGGACGAGTTACCAGAACCATATGATTCTCCTGTAGATACTAAGGTTATTTGGAACGCAACGCGGGCCAGTATAGAGAGTGTTCGGGAATAAGACAAAGAGGTGGTGACAATCGTTCCGCCAGCTTTTACCTATCAATGTGAATTCTGTTACAGCTGTTTGTTTTTCGCCTGGGTCATCATGCGCGGGTAAAACTGCCAGAAACGCGTTTCCAGCGCATCGTAATGTTCGTCAAGGTCATACCAGGAGTCACGCAGCGCATCCAGGCGCGGGCGGCGGCTTGCCATCCCATTTAACACGTTCTGGATGAAGTCCATCTCGCGATAGCGCTCCAGCCAGCGTTCCGACCACAGGTAGTTATTCAGATTCACAAAGCGCGGCGGCGAGTCAGGCAAAATGATCGATACCTGCTGGTGGGCATAGCGCACAAACTCTGGCAAAGGCATCTCCGGCGACAGCTGTTCCCAGTGGCGCGACAGGAAGTGGTCCCACATTACGTCGAGCGTGATCGGCGCAACGCGGCGGGTTTCAGGGCGAAACCACGCTTTGGCTTCCGTCACCTCCGGCAGGTTATCGGTTATGACATCAATGCGGCGGTGCATAAAAATCCCGTCGACGACCTCAGGGGAATAGTCTTCAGCGGGGTTGCCGCGCACGAAATCGGCCAGCAAATTGCCGGACAAGGAGCTGTCAGCGAGGTGAGCGAGATGCAGGTGAGCGAGAAAATTCATGCGTTTTATTTGTCCGTGGGCGGCTAGTTGTTGCAGCAAAAGGGTGTGAGCACTAGACTATGCCGCCTGTTTTTAAGTCACGAGTATACGTCATGCGCGTCGCCGATTTCTCCTTTGAACTACCTGAATCCCTGATTGCTCACTACCCAATGCCTGAGCGCAGCAGCTGTCGTTTGCTGTCACTGGATGGGCCAACGGGCGAGCTGACGCACGGTACTTTCACCGATTTGCTCGACAAGCTCAACCCTGGCGATCTGCTGGTCTTTAACAATACCCGCGTGATCCCAGCGCGCCTGTTTGGCCGTAAAGCCAGCGGCGGCAAGATTGAAGTGCTGGTCGAACGTATGCTCGATGATAAACGTATTCTGGCACATATTCGCGCGTCTAAGGCACCGAAGCCGGGCGCTGAGCTGCTGCTGGGCGATGACGAGAGCATCAAAGCGACCATGACCGCGCGCCACGATGCGCTGTTTGAAGTGGAGTTCGATGACGAGCGTTCGGTGCTCGACATCCTGAACGCCATCGGCCATATGCCGCTGCCGCCGTACATTGAGCGTCCGGACGAAGAGGCCGACCGCGAGCTGTACCAGACCGTCTACAGCCAGAAGCCTGGCGCGGTGGCGGCGCCGACGGCAGGCCTGCACTTTGATGAACCGCTGCTGGAAAAGCTGCGCGCGAAAGGTATTGAGATGGCGTTTGTCACGCTGCACGTCGGCGCGGGAACCTTCCAGCCGGTGCGCGTGGACAGCATCGAAGATCACATTATGCACTCCGAATATGCCGAAGTGCCGCAGGACGTGGTGGATGCGGTGCTGGCCGCGAAAGCGCGCGGTAGCCGCGTCGTTGCGGTCGGCACGACGTCGGTGCGCTCGCTGGAGAGTGCCGCGCAGGCGGCAAAAAACAGTCTTATCGAGCCGTTCTTTGGCGATACGCAGATCTTTATCTACCCGGGCTATCAGTACAAAGTGATCGACGCGCTGGTGACCAACTTCCATCTGCCTGAATCGACGCTGATTATGCTGGTCTCCGCGTTTGCGGGTTATCAGCATACGATGAATGCCTACAAGTCTGCGGTAGAACAAAAATATCGCTTTTTTAGCTACGGGGACGCGATGTTTATCACGTACAATCCGCTGGCTTTGAATGAGCGTGTCGGGGAATAAGTCCGCGGCACCAGAATAATGTGTCGGACTGTTTTTCCGGCACAGAGGAAAGAAAATGAAATTTGAACTCGATACCACCGATGGCCGCGCGCGTCGCGGTCGCCTGGTGTTTGATCGCGGCGTGGTAGAAACTCCCGCGTTTATGCCTGTGGGCACCTACGGCACCGTCAAAGGGATGACGCCGGAAGAAGTTGAAGCCACTGGCGCGCAGATCATCCTCGGCAACACCTTCCACCTGTGGCTGCGCCCGGGTCAGGAGATCATGAAGCTTCACGGCGATCTCCATGATTTTATGCAGTGGAAAGGCCCAATCCTCACCGATTCCGGCGGTTTCCAGGTCTTCAGCCTGGGGGATATCCGCAAGATCACCGAGCAGGGTGTGCACTTCCGTAACCCGATCAACGGCGATCCTATTTTCCTCGATCCAGAAAAATCGATGGAGATTCAGTACGATCTCGGCTCTGACATCGTGATGATCTTCGACGAATGTACGCCATACCCGGCCGACTGGGACTACGCAAAACGCTCTATGGAGATGTCTCTGCGTTGGGCGAAGCGTAGCCGCGATCGTTTTGACTCCCTGCAGAACAAAAATGCCCTGTTCGGCATTATTCAGGGCAGCGTTTACGAAGATTTACGCGATATCTCTGTTAAAGGTCTGGTAGAGATAGGTTTTGATGGCTACGCTGTCGGCGGTTTGGCTGTGGGTGAACCGAAGGAAGACATGCACCGTATTCTGGAACATGTTTGCCCGCAAATCCCGGCAGATAAACCCCGTTACCTGATGGGCGTGGGTAAACCAGAAGATCTGGTTGAAGGCGTACGCCGCGGCATCGATATGTTCGACTGCGTTATGCCAACCCGCAACGCGCGTAACGGTCATCTGTTTGTTACCGATGGCGTGGTGAAAATCCGTAACGCGAAGCATAAAAGTGACACCAGTCCGCTCGACGCCGAGTGCGATTGCTATACCTGTCGCAATTATTCTCGCGCGTATCTGCATCATCTCGATCGTTGCAACGAGATTTTAGGTGCGCGTCTCAATACCATTCATAATCTTCGTTATTATCAGCGCTTAATGGCTGGTTTACGTAAGGCTATCGAAGAGGGTAAATTAGAGAGCTTCGTGACCGATTTCTACCAACGTCAGGGCCGGGATGTCCCACCTTTGAACGTTGATTAATTTTAATAATGAGGGAATTTGAATGAGCTTTTTTATTTCTGATGCGGTAGCAGCAACTGGCGCGCCTTCTCAGGGCAGCCCGATGTCTCTGATTCTGATGCTGGTTGTGTTCGGTCTGATCTTCTACTTCATGATCCTGCGTCCACAGCAGAAGCGCACCAAAGAGCACAAAAACCTGATGAACTCTATCGCGAAAGGCGATGAAGTGCTGACCAACGGTGGCCTGGTGGGTCGCGTGACCAAAGTAGCGGAAAGCGGCTACATTGCTATCGCCCTGAATGACACCACTGAAGTGGTTATCAAACGTGACTTCGTAGCTGCCGTTCTGCCGAAAGGCACCATGAAGGCGCTGTAATCCCAACTTTTCCCAAAGGGAACTGCCGTGTTAAACCGTTATCCTTTGTGGAAGTACATCATGCTGGTCGTCGTGATTATC
Organism: Enterobacter genomosp. O; assembly: GCF_001022965.1. Classification (GTDB taxonomy): domain Bacteria; phylum Pseudomonadota; class Gammaproteobacteria; order Enterobacterales; family Enterobacteriaceae; genus Enterobacter; species Enterobacter cloacae_L. Next base: position 685,679 of record NZ_LECZ01000025.1, on the reverse strand, counting down.
GTCGGCCTGCTGTACGCACTTCCCAACCTGTATGGTGAGGATCCGGCCGTTCAAATCACTGGCGCGCGCGGTGTCGCCGCCAGTGAGCAAACGCTGATCCAGGTCCAGAAAACGTTACAAGAAGAAAAAATTACCGCTAAGTCTGTGGCACTGGAAGAGGGCGCTATTCTTGCTCGCTTCGACACCACCGACACGCAGCTCCGCGCTCGTGAAGCGCTGATGGGCGTGCTGGGTGATAAATATGTCGTGGCGCTTAACCTTGCTCCTGCAACCCCGCGTTGGCTGGCTGCTCTGAATGCAGAGCCAATGAAACTGGGTCTTGACCTGCGTGGCGGCGTTCACTTCCTGATGGAAGTGGATATGGATACCGCGCTCGGCAAGCTGCAGGAACAGAATATCGACAGCCTGCGCAGCGATCTGCGTGAGAAAGGCATCGCCTATACCACCGTGCGTAAAGAAGATAACTACGGCTTGAGCATCACGTTCCGCGACAGCGCGGCACGCGACCAGGCTGTAACTTACCTGTCTCAGCGTCACCGCGATCTGGTGATTACCTCTCAGGGCAGCAACCAGCTGCGTGCGGTAATGACGGATGCACGTCTGAGCGAAGCGCGTGAATACGCCGTTCAGCAGAACATCAACATTCTGCGTAACCGTGTAAACCAGCTGGGCGTGGCTGAGCCGCTGGTACAGCGTCAGGGTGCTGACCGTATCGTGGTAGAACTGCCAGGTATCCAGGATACCGCACGTGCGAAAGAGATTCTGGGTGCAACCGCGACTCTGGAATTCCGTCTGGTTAACACCAATGTCGATCAGTCCGCCGCTGCTGCAGGCCGTATTCCGGGTGACTCCGAAGTGAAACAGACCCGCGAAGGTCAGCCGGTTGTGCTGTACAAACGCGTGATTCTGACCGGTGACCATATCACCGACTCCACTTCCAGCCAGGACGAATACAACCAGCCGCAGGTTAACATCTCGCTCGATAGCGCGGGTGGTAACATCATGTCTAACTTCACCAAGGACAACATCGGCAAACCGATGGCGACCCTGTTCGTGGAGTACAAAGACAGCGGTAAGAAAGATGCAAACGGTCGTGCTGTACTGGTGAAAGAGGAAGAGGTGATTAACATCGCCAATATCCAGTCTCGTCTGGGTAACAGCTTCCGTATTACCGGTATTAACAACCCGAACGAAGCGCGTCAGCTCTCTCTGCTGCTGCGTGCCGGTGCGCTGATTGCGCCAATTCAGATTGTTGAAGAACGTACCATTGGTCCTACTCTGGGTATGCAAAACATCCAGCAGGGTCTGGAAGCGTGTCTGGCCGGTCTGGTGGTCTCTATTCTCTTCATGATCTTCTTCTATAAGAAGTTTGGTCTGATTGCGACGTCCGCGCTGCTGGCTAACCTGGTGCTGATCATCGGCATCATGTCCCTGCTGCCGGGTGCGACGCTGACCATGCCGGGTATTGCGGGTATCGTTCTGACCCTTGCGGTGGCGGTCGACGCCAACGTACTGATAAACGAACGTATCAAAGAAGAGTTGAGCAACGGTCGCTCTGTGCAACAGGCGATTGAAGAAGGCTACAAAGGGGCGTTCAGCTCCATCTTCGATGCGAACGTAACAACACTGATTAAGGTTCTTATCCTGTATGCAGTGGGTACTGGCGCTATCAAAGGCTTTGCGATTACCACCGGTATCGGTGTTGCAACGTCGATGTTTACCGCTATTGTCGGCACCCGTGCCATCGTGAACCTGCTGTACGGCGGCAAGCGCGTCAAAAAGCTGTCTATCTGAGGAGTGCGTTGTGGCACAGGAATATACTGTTGAACAATTAAACCACGGCCGTAAAGTCTGGGACTTTATGCGCTGGGACTACTGGGCCTTCGGCATTTCAGGTTTTCTGCTGATTGTGTCCATCGCCATCATGGGCGTGAAAGGCTTTAACTGGGGTCTCGATTTTACCGGCGGTACGGTAATTGAAATCTCCCTGGAAAAACCGATCGATATGGACCAGATGCGCGAATCGCTGCAGAAAGCGGGCTTCGAAGAGCCGCTGCTGCAAAACTTCGGCAGCAGCCGCGATATCATGGTGCGTATGCCTCCGGTACACGATGCCAACGGCAGCCAGGAGCTGGGTAGCAAGGTTCTGAACGTCATCAACGAATCGACCAGCCAGAATGCGGCGGTGAAGCGTATTGAGTTCGTCGGCCCGAGCGTGGGCGCGGATCTGGCGCAAACCGGTGCGATGGCGCTGATGGTTGCGCTGATCTCCATCCTGATCTACGTTGGCTTCCGCTTCGAGTGGCGCCTGGCGGCAGGTGTGGTTATCGCTCTTGCGCACGACGTGGTGATCACCATGGGGGTACTGTCGCTGTTCCACATTGAGATCGACCTGACGATTGTGGCATCCCTGATGTCCGTTATCGGTTACTCACTGAACGACAGTATCGTGGTATCTGACCGTATTCGTGAAAACTTCCGTAAGATCCGTCGCGGTACGCCGTACGAAATCTTTAACGTGTCGTTGACCCAGACGCTGCACCGTACCTTGATCACATCCGGAACGACCTTGATGGTTATCCTGATGCTGTATCTCTTCGGTGGCCCGGTACTGGAAGGCTTCTCGCTGACCATGCTGATTGGTGTCACCATCGGTACGGCGTCGTCTATCTACGTTGCGTCCGCACTGGCACTGAAACTCGGCATGAAGCGCGAGCACCTGCTCCAGCAGAAAGTCGAGAAAGAAGGGGCGGATCAGCCGTCCATTCTGCCGTAAGGCGACGTTTAGCGCGTTATCGAAATCCCGGTCTGGTGACCGGGATTTTTTTTATCTGCTCCTGACAAACACTCCTGACAGTATGCTGTCAGGAGCCCTGTCGTAGACTCTTTCTGAACCCAAACAACAGGCAGGAGGAAGTATGAAAAGTGTGATTAACTGGTTTGAAATTCCGGTCGCCGATATGGATCGCGCCATCAAATTTTATGAACTGGTAATGCAGGTTATGCTGAAGCGCGAGCAAATGGATGTTGCAGAGCTGGCGATTTTCCCGCACGAAGACCCGGCAACCGGCGGCGCGCTGGCGAAATTTGACGGCGTTACGCCGTCGCAGCAGGGCGCTATTATTTATCTGCATACTGACAATCTGGCGGCCACGCTCGATCGCATTGCCTCTGCGGGCGGTGCATGCGTCTTTGGTCCGCTGGAATTGCCGCGAGGCATTGGCACCATTGCCTTGTTCACCGACAGCGAAGGTAATCGCGTCGGCCTCCATCAACCTGCCTGAGAGCGGAATAAGATATGACCCGACGCGCTGACCGTTTGTTCCAGATTGTGCAGATCCTGCGGGGCAGGCGTCTGACAACGGCAGCGCATCTGGCGGACCGGCTTGGCGTGTCCGAGCGCACGGTCTACCGCGATATCCGCGACCTTTCACTTTCCGGCGTGCCGGTGGAAGGTGAGGCGGGAAGCGGATACCGGCTGATGTCGGGTTTTGACCTGCCGCCGCTGATGCTGACAAACAAGGAGTCAGAGGCGCTGATCGTCGCGATTCGCCTGCTCAAAACCTGGGGAGGTGAATCGCTGTCGCGCGAGCTGGAGTCGGCTCAGGAAAAGGTGCTGGCTATCCTGCCAGAGGAGAGTCGGCGAAAGGCGGAGCAGGCGCGTATCTACGCCCCGGACTTTTGCATGCAAAGCCACTCCCGCAGCCATTTTGACATGATTCACCAGGCGATTTCCGCCCAGCGCGTGTTGGCGCTGCATTACCGTGATGAAGCCGGACAGCTCTCTAAGCGTGAGGTTCAGCCGCTGGGGCTGTTCTTCTGGGGTGAGCGCTGGCTGCTGGCGGCGTGGTGTGAACGGCGCGATGACTATCGCTGTTTCCGGCTCGACAGATGCCTCAATATTGTGACTACGGAGAGGCGGTTTAGCGAAAGTGCGGACAGGTCTTTGGCGGATTTTTTGCGCAAGGTGAGGCAGTAAAAGCCAGGTGGCGAGGTAAAAGCAAAACGGCAACGATGTTGCCGTTTTTTGTGTTTGCACCCTCTCCCGTGGGAGAGGGAGGGGTGAGGGCACCAGCCCGCACAATCTCGCACTGGTTAGAAGTTATAACCCACAACCAGGTAACCACCCCAGCCGGTAGAACGGACGCTGAAGTCGCCGTTGCCGAAGTTCAGGCTCGCGTCATCGTTCCACTGGCCACCGTTGTGCCAGTAACGCGCAACAACAGAGTAGTGCCAGTGATCGTAGTTCAGTGCCAGGATGTGGCTGGAGGCGATGGAGTCGTTGGTGCGCGCTTTCTTACCGTTCAGGTCGCGGAAGTCGTTGTCGCCCAGATCTGAACCCCAGTCAAAGTTGGTGAAGCCGATGTAGCTCAGGTTGCCGCCCCACAGCTGGGTGATTGGCACAAAGTATTTCACTTTGAAACGGTAGCCATCCCACTCGTTTTCGTTCGCGGCACCGTAGTTCTGCCACTGGTACTTAGCGTATACGTTCAGAGACAGGCTCATTGGCAGGCCGGTATCGATGTCCGTACCCAGACCCATGTACCAGGTGCTCTGGCGACCGGACTTGTTGCGGCCCATGTCATAGATGTAGTTGTTCGCGAAGTACCACTCTTTGAACGGACCAAACGCCAGGCTGGTACCGGTCAGCTTATCAATAGAGAAGCGTGGTTCAATTTCCATGAACAGTGGGGAACCGTGGTTCCAGATACCTTTCGCGTCGGTGTTACCACCGAAGAAGACCGGTGCATCCATATAGCCATAGAAATCAAACCAGTCTTTCTTGGCGAACGCTTCATATTCCAGGTAGGTATCGTTACGGATCTGAGGTCCGAAGCGGGTGTGGTAGCTGCCGACCACGTTAACGCTCTGGTGCCACCAGTCGGAGAGGTATTGCGGTTTGTCGTTTTCCGCTGCGTTAACAGTGAAAGAAGAGGACAGTGCCAGCACGGCGCCAGCTGCGAGTAATGTTTTTTTCATAATCATGCCACTGATTGAAATTCCCTTCCGGGAGTGAAAAATGCGCGAATTGCGTTTCTAAATATTTCGTGTTTCTGCGGTGCCTATTATAGGAATCCCTGCTCACAAAAATATGTGTTGTTTCACATATCTCTCACACGCGTAATCGATTGCGTTCACGTTTGCGTACTTTAAACGGCCGGGATTGTAGCGGCAATCATTTATGTTGCCAATCCATACGAAATGTAAATGTTAGCGGAGTGACATTTCACTCCGCTTAAAAGGATGGAATTACTGCGCGGCGGGTTGAATGTCGTGAATGCGGATAAAGCCTAACTGTTCCGGCGTAAGGCCGCTCAGCTGAAGCGGTATTTCCACATCGCTGGGCGCTAAAACGCTGGCCGGGGCGGTGAACAGCTGATTCTTCACGTTCACTTCCTGGTAATTCTCCGTGGTGCCCTGGATCTGTCCCCACTCCACGGTACCGCTGAAGGCTGGAAGCGGATCGTTGGATTCGCCCTGGATGCGTAATGTTGCGCGCGTACCATCGGCATTCGCCGCCACGTTCACCAGCGACATTTTCAGCGTGCCAACCTGGCTGTTCAGGCGTGCAGGCGTGTTCGCGCCCGGCAGCAGATAAACCCCGCTGCTGGATTTGGCGTTCAGCGCGTTTTGCTGGGTGATCTTCACCGTTTCTTTGTTCAGCTTGTCCAACGCCGTATTGAGCGTATTCACGCTCTGTTTCATCTGACGGACTTCGGTTTGCTGTGCACAGGCGCTAAGGGTGAAGAGGCTCCCCACCAGCAAAATTTTTAGGTAACGTCTTGTCATTGCGCTTATTTCCTTGAAATAACGGATCGCTCTAATGATAGCCAGCATCATCGTGTCAGACATAGATCCTTTATCTCAAAAAGCTCTTCCTTTGTTGTCAGGCCAGATCAGGGTAAAATGAAAATCAGTTAACCGGATAACAGGGATACCGTATGCATTGCCCATTCTGCTCCGCTGTGGATACCAAAGTCATCGACTCTCGTCTTGTGGGCGAGGGGTCATCCGTACGCCGTCGTCGGCAGTGTCTGGTGTGCAACGAGCGTTTCACGACCTTTGAGGTTGCAGAGCTGGTAATGCCGCGCGTGGTAAAAAGTAACGACGTGCGCGAGCCGTTCAACGAAGAGAAACTGCGCAGCGGGATGCTGAAGGCTCTCGAAAAACGGCCCGTCAGCGCGGATGACGTTGAGATGGCGTTAAACCACATAAAATCTTACCTTCGCGGTTTGGGCGAGCGTGAAGTGCCCAGCAAGATGATCGGCAACCTGGTGATGGAACAGCTGAAAAAACTTGATAAGGTCGCCTATATCCGCTTCGCCTCTGTCTACCGCAGTTTCGAAGATATCAAAGAGTTTGGCGAAGAGATCGCCCGCTTACAGGATTAAGCTCATGCACGATGAGATGTACATGGCGCGCGCCATGAAGCTGGCGCAGCGCGGTCGTTTTACTACCCATCCCAACCCAAACGTCGGGTGCGTGATCGTTAAAGACGGCGAGATCGTGGGGGAGGGGTTTCACTATCGTGCAGGTGAGCCGCATGCTGAGGTTCATGCGTTGCGCATGGCTGGCGAGAAGGCGCGAGGTGCCACGGCCTACGTTACGCTGGAGCCCTGCAGCCATCACGGGCGTACGCCGCCGTGCTGCGAAGCGCTGATTGCCGCCGGTGTTTCACGCGTGGTCGCCTCGATGCAGGACCCGAATCCGCAGGTGGCCGGACGCGGTCTGTATCGCCTGCAGCAGGAAGGCATTGACGTCAGCCATGGTTTGATGATGCAGGACGCCGAAGCAATCAATAAAGGCTTCCTGAAGCGTATGCGCACGGGGTTCCCCTATATCCAGCTTAAGCTGGGCGCCTCGCTGGATGGACGTACGGCGATGGCAAGCGGCGAGAGCCAGTGGGTAACTTCGCCTCAGGCAAGGCGCGATGTGCAACGTCTGCGTGCGCAAAGCCATGCTATCCTCACCAGCAGTGAAACCGTGCTCGCTGACGATCCGGCCATGACCGTGCGCTGGGACGAGCTGAATGCCGATACCCAGGAGCTTTATCCGCAGGAGAACCTGCGTCAGCCGCTGCGTATTATTATTGATAGCCAGAACCGCGTGACGCCGGAGCACCGTATTGTCCAGCAGCCGGGTGAAACCTGGATTGCCCGCACCAAAGAAGACTCGCGCGAATGGCCGGAAGGCGTGCGCAGCATCATGGTGCCGGAGCATAACGGCCATCTGGATCTGGTGGTGCTGATGATGCTGCTCGGCAAACAGCAGGTGAACAGCATCTGGGTAGAAGCGGGCCCGACGCTGGCCGGTGCGCTCTTACAGGCCGGGCTGGTGGATGAACTGATTGTTTACGTTGCGCCTAAACTGTTAGGTCACGACGCGCGCGGCCTGTTTGTGCTGCCCGGCCTTGAAAAACTGGCCGATGCACCACAACTCAAATTTAGCGATATTCGTCCGGTGGGTCCGGATGTCTGCCTCCACTTAACGACAGCGTAATTGCTCCCGAAATAGGGAAGCAGTGCGCAAAGTATTATGATAAAATCCGCCCCCCTGCGGGGCCAAATGAACCCGTAAAGGAAGAGTATGAACATTATTGAAGCTGCTGTAGCTACCCCGGACGCTCGCGTCGCCATCACCATTGCGCGTTTCAACAACTTCATCAACGACAGCCTGCTGGAAGGTGCCATTGACGCCCTGAAACGTATCGGCCAGGTTAAAGATGACAACATTACCGTTGTTTGGGTTCCAGGTGCTTACGAACTGCCACTGGCAGCGGGCGCGCTGGCGAAAACCGGTAAATACGACGCGGTGATTGCACTGGGTACCGTTATTCGTGGCGGCACTGCGCACTTCGAATACGTTGCGGGCGGTGCAAGCAACGGTCTGGCACACGTTGCGCAGGACGCTGAAATTCCTGTCGCATTCGGCGTGCTGACCACCGAAAGTATTGAACAAGCCATCGAACGTGCTGGCACCAAAGCCGGTAACAAAGGTGCAGAAGCTGCACTGACCGCGCTTGAAATGATTAATGTATTGAAAGCCATCAAGGCCTGATTTTTTTGTAAGGGGAATTCCGTGAAACCTGCTGCTCGTCGCCGCGCCCGTGAATGTGCCGTCCAGGCACTTTACTCCTGGCAGTTGTCCCAGAACGACATCGCTGATGTTGAGTACCAGTTCCTGTCAGAACAGGACGTGAAAGATGTTGACGTTCTGTACTTCCGTGAACTGCTGTCGGGAGTGGCGACTAATAGCGCGTATCTCGATGGTCTGATGAAACCTTACCTGTCCCGTCTGCTCGAAGAGCTGGGTCAGGTAGAAAAAGCAGTGTTGCGTATCGCGCTGTTTGAGCTGTCTAAACGTGATGATGTGCCGTATAAAGTGGCCATCAACGAAGCGATCGAACTGGCGAAAACCTTCGGCGCTGAAGACAGCCACAAGTTTGTAAACGGCGTACTTGATAAAGCAGCACCTGCGATCCGTCCCCACAAAAAGTGATCCGCAAACCGGAGTTCTGCGTTGCCTGACGGGCAGTGCGGCTCCGGTTTTTTCTTTTATTTGCTGAGGCATAACGTATGGCATGCGGCGAATTCTCCCTGATTGCCCGTTATTTCGACCGTGTCAGAACCTCTCGTCTTGATGTTGAAACCGGCATTGGCGATGACTGTGCACTTCTCAATATTCCCGAAAAACAGACGCTGGCAATCAGCACCGACACCTTAGTGTGCGGACGTCATTTTTTACCGGATATCGATCCTGCCGATCTGGCGTATAAAGCGCTGGCGGTTAACGTTAGCGATCTGGCGGCAATGGGTGCCGATCCCGCGTGGCTGACGCTGGCACTGACGCTGCCTGAGGTAGATGAAGCCTGGCTTGAAGCCTTCAGCGATGCACTGTTTGAGCAGCTCAACTACTACGATATGCAGCTGATTGGCGGCGATACCACTGCCGGGCCGCTGTCGATGACGCTGGCGATCCACGGCTATGTCCCGCTCGGTCGCGCGCTGAAGCGCTCGGGCGCAAAACCCGGCGACTGGATTTACGTCACCGGTACGCCAGGCGACAGCGCGGCAGGGCTGGCTATTCTGCAGGATCGCTTAACCGTGAAAGACGCTGACGATGCGGCATATCTGGTTAAACGCCATCTGCGCCCGACGCCGCGTATTCTGCACGGCCAGGCGCTGCGCGAGCGGGCAAGCTCGGCTATCGATCTCTCTGACGGTCTCATCTCAGACCTCGGCCATATTCTGAAGGCCAGCGGCGTCGGCGCGCGCGTTGACCTGGATCTGTTCCCGCTGTCAGAGCAACTGCTTCGCCATGTGGAGCCTGAGCAGGCCCTGCGCTGGGCGCTCTCCGGTGGCGAAGATTATGAGCTGTGCTTTACCGTGCCGGAGCTGAACCGTGGGACGCTGGATGTCGCGTTAGCGCATCTCGGCGCGAAATTTACCTGCATCGGTCAGATCATGCCGGAAAGCGAAGGGCTGAAGTTTGTCCGTGAAGGTGCGCCGGTAACGCTCGACTGGAAAGGGTACGATCACTTCGCGTAAGTTTGTGCGCTCTGTATTGCCGGGTGGCGCTGCGCTTACCCGGCCTACAAATAGGGTGCGATCGTAGGCCGGGTAAGGCGAAGCCGCCACCCGGCAAGTGTTTACTTAAACCCCACCACCGGATGCTGCTGATACGGCGTCTCCAGCTCGGCAACCTGCTCCGGCGTTAGCGTGATATCTACCGCATTCAGCAGTTCATCTAGCTGCTCTTCCCGGGATGTGCCGATAATCGGTGCCGCAACGCCGCGCTTACCCAGCAGCCACGCCAGCGCCACCTGGGCGCGGGTTGCTCCGGTATCGTCGGCGATCCCGGCTAAGCGTTCGGCGATTAGCGCATCGCTGGCCTCTGTTCCTTCGTACAGGTTTTTTCCCACTTCATCCGAGACCAGACGGGCCGTGGTTTCTCCCCACGGGCGGGTCAGCCGGCCCCGTGCCAGCGGGCTCCACGGGATCACCGCGACGCCCTCCTGATGGCACAGCGGCAACATTTCTCGTTCTTCTTCACGATAGATCAGATTGTAGTGATCCTGCATGGTGACAAAGCGCGCCCAGCCGTGCTGCGCCTGGAGATCCAGCGCCTGTGCAAACTGCGACGCGTGCATAGACGACGCGCCGATGTAGCGCGCTTTACCGGCCTTTACGACGTCGTTGAGCGCTTCAAGCGTCTCCTCGATCGGTGTGTTGTAATCCCAGCGGTGAATTTGCAGCAGATCGACGTAATCCATGTTCAGGCGTCTGAGGCTGTCATCAATGGAACGCAGGATCTGCGCGCGAGAAAGGCCCTGAGGCAGGTCGCCCACCGGGTAGTACACCTTGGTGGCGACCACGATTTCATCACGACAAGCAAAATCACGCAGGGCGCGACCCACAATCTCCTCGCTGCTGCCGTCGGAGTAGCTGTTGGCGGTGTCAAAGAAGTTAATGCCGCCCTCAATGGCGCGTTTGATAATCGGACGGCTGCTCTCTTCCGGCAGCGTCCAGGCGTGATTTCCCCGATCGGGCTCGCCGAAGGTCATGCATCCCAGACAAAGTCGGGAAACCTTGAGGTCGGTTTTTCCTAATGTAGTGTATTGCACGGTCCGCTCCTGCTGTTTAAACACCAAGTTTAAGCATAGCAGGAGCGGAAAAGGGGAGGGATTAGTCCAGCCAGGCGCGGATTTTGGCTTCGATACCGGCGGCGTCCAGGCCAATCGCCGCGCGGGCTTCGTCCTGGGTACCTTGTGGAATGAAATGATCCGGCAGGCCGAGGTTCAGCACCGGAACGGCTTTACGGTTTGCCATCAGCACCTCGTTCACGCCGCTGCCCGCACCGCCCATAATGGCGTTTTCTTCCAGCGTGACCAGCACGTCATGAGTCTGTGCCATGCTCAGGATCAGAGACTCGTCGAGCGGCTTCACAAAGCGCATATCCACCAGGGTGGCATTCAGCGTTTCAGCCACTTTCGCGGCCTCCGGCATCAGCGTACCGAAGTTCAGAATTGCCACTTTCTCACCGCGACGTTTTACCAGACCTTTACCGATCGCCAGCTTTTCCAGCGGCTGCAGCTCAACGCCCACCGCATTACCGCGCGGGTAGCGAACGGCACTTGGACCATCCTGATAGTGGTAGCCGGTAAACAGCATCTGACGACATTCGTTTTCGTCGCTTGGCGTCATGACAACCATATCGGGAATACAGCGCAGGAACGACAGGTCAAACGCGCCCTGGTGAGTCTGGCCGTCGGCACCAACGATGCCCGCACGATCGATAGCAAACAGTACCGGCAGCTTCTGAATGGCCACGTCATGGATCACCTGATCGTAGGCGCGCTGCAGGAAGGTAGAATAGATAGCGACAACCGGCTTGTAGCCGCCAATGGCCAGGCCCGCTGCAAACGTCACCGCATGTTGCTCGGCAATAGCCACGTCAAAATACTGGTCAGGGTATTTTTTAGAGAACTCCACCATGCCGGAGCCTTCGCGCATGGCCGGAGTGACCGCCATCAGCTTGTTGTCTTTCGCTGCGGTTTCGCACAGCCAGTCGCCAAAGATTTTTGAATAGATCGGCATGCCGCCGCTGCTTTTTGGAAGACAGCCGCTGGACGGGTCAAATTTCGGGACCGCGTGGAAGGTAATCGGATCTTTTTCCGCCGGCTCGTAGCCACGCCCTTTTTTGGTCATGATGTGCAGGAACTGCGGGCCTTTCAGGTCGCGCATGTTCTTGAGCGTGGTCACCAGACCCAGCACGTCATGGCCGTCAACCGGGCCGATATAGTTGAAGCCCAGCTCTTCAAACAGAGTACCCGGCACGACCATGCCTTTGATGTGTTCTTCGGTGCGCTTGAGCAGCTCTTTGATCGGCGGTACGCCGGAGAAGACCTTCTTGCCGCCTTCACGCAGCGAGGAGTAAAGCTTGCCGGAGAGCAGCTGGGCCAGATGGTTGTTCAGCGCGCCGACGTTTTCGGAAATCGACATTTCGTTATCGTTAAGGATAACCAGCATGTCCGGCTTGATGTCGCCCGCGTGGTTCATAGCCTCAAAGGCCATACCGGCGGTGATAGCACCGTCGCCAATCACGCAGACGGTGCGGCGCTGCTTGTTCTCTTTTTCGGCGGCAACGGCAATACCGATGCCCGCTGAAATGGAGGTGGAGGAGTGGCCGACGCTCAATACGTCATACTCGCTCTCACCGCGCCACGGGAACGGGTGCAGACCGCCTTTCTGTCGAATGGTGCCAATTTTATCGCGACGTCCGGTCAGAATTTTGTGCGGATATGCCTGGTGACCCACGTCCCAAATCAGCTGATCGAACGGCGTGTTATAGACGTAATGCAGCGCCACGGTCAGCTCAACCGTGCCAAGCCCGGAGGCGAAATGGCCGCTGGAGCGGCTAACGCTGTCGAGCAGGTAGCGACGCAGCTCGTCGCACAGCTTCGGCAGGCTCTCTTTCGGCAACAGACGTAACTCCTGGGTGGAGTCAACTAACGCCAGTGTCGGGTATTTGGCAATATCAAAACTCATCAAAGGCTCATCGAGATAGTGTGTTTATTTATCACGCTGGATTATATAGTCCGCTAGCGCTTCCAGTGCCGAGGTATCCAGCGATTGCGCGGCCAGCTGATTCAGAGACTGGCGGGCATCCTCTATCAGATCCCGGGCTTTACGTTGGGCTTGCTCAAGGCCCAGCAGGGCGGGGTAGGTACTTTTGCCAAGCTGCTGGTCCGCACCCTGACGTTTTCCCAATGTTGCAGTATCGCCCACCACATCCAGAATGTCATCCTGAACCTGGAACGCCAGACCGATACTTTCTGCGTATCTGTCCAGAATCGGCAGGGCTTTGCGCCCTTGCTCACCCGCGCTCAGCGCGCCCAGGCGTACGGCTGAACGAATCAGCGCCCCGGTTTTATGGCGATGAATACGCTCCAGCTGTTCCAGATTAACCTGACGTCCTTCCGCGTCCAGATCCAGGGCCTGTCCGCCGCACATGCCGGCCACGCCGCTGGCCATTGCCAGTTCGGAGATCATCGCCAGGCGGTCGCGGTCAGCCACTTCAGCCATCGGCGCGTCGCTCAGAATCGAGAAGGCCAGCGTTTGCAGGGCATCACCCGCCAGAATGGCATTTGCCTCGCCAAACTTGATATGGCAGGTTGGTTGACCCCGACGTAAATCGTCGTCGTCCATTGCCGGTAAATCATCGTGGATCAGTGAATAGGCGTGAATGCACTCAACGGCGGCTGCCGGTGCGTCCAGCGTGTTATCGCTGATGCCAAACATACTGCCTGTGGCGTAGACCAGAAACGGGCGCAGGCGCTTTCCACCCAAGAGTGCGCCATAGTGCATGGCCTCAACCAGTGGAGTGTTCTGAAAAGGCTGTGGCGCAATAAAACGGCGCAGGGCGTCGTTGGCGCGCACGACGCGCGCCTGAAGCTCGTTGGCAAAATCCATTTACTCGGCGTCCGGTGTGAATGGCGTGGTTTTCGCGTCTTCGCTGTCGGAAAGCAGGATCTGCACGCGCTGTTCGGCCTGCTGCAGTTTGACCTGCCCCTGGCGCGCCAGCTGCACGCCGCGCTCGAATTCGTTGAGCGCCTCTTCCAGCGGGAGATCGCCGCTCTCAAGGCGGGTGACAATTTGCTCCAGTTCACTCAGCGCAGTTTCGAAACTGGCCGGTGCGTCGTTCTTCTTCGGCATAGTGAATTGACTCTTATATTCTTCGCCCCGACATGGTAACGGACTCAGGGCAATTATCAAATAACGCGCAATGTGCACAGGAGCGGCGCGATGGTGGTATACTTGCGCGCCTGGATGCAGCCACGGGTGTGGGCTGCTGTACTCTTTTCCATTACAAGCCTTAATACGCTTGCCTAAGAAACATTGCCGCCATGAAGTTTATCATTAAATTGTTCCCTGAAATCACCATCAAAAGCCAATCTGTGCGTTTGCGCTTTATTAAAATTCTCACCGGGAACATTCGTAACGTATTAAAGCACTACGACGAGACTCTCGCCGTGGTGCGCCACTGGGACCACGTTGAGGTCCGTGCGAAAGACGAAAACAAACGTCAGGATATTCGCGACGCCCTGACCCGTATTCCGGGGATCCACCATATTCTGGAAGTGGAAGACGTCCCGTTCAGCGATATGCACGACATCTTCGAGAAAGCGCTGGTCCAGTACCGCGACCAGATCGAAGGCAAAACCTTCTGCGTACGCGTGAAGCGTCGCGGTAAGCACGAGTTTAGCTCCATTGAAGTGGAACGTTACGTTGGCGGCGGCCTGAACCAGCACGTCGAGTCTGCGCGCGTGCGTCTGACCAACCCGGACGTGACCGTCAATCTGGAGATCGAAAACGATCGCCTGCTGCTGGTGAAAGGGCGCTATGAAGGTATCGGCGGCTTCCCGATCGGGACTCAGGAAGATGTTCTGTCTCTGATCTCCGGCGGCTTCGACTCCGGCGTCTCCAGCTATATGCTGATGCGTCGCGGCTGCCGTGTGCATTACTGCTTCTTCAACCTGGGCGGCGCGGCGCACGAAATCGGCGTTCGTCAGGTGGCGCATTACCTGTGGAACCGCTTCGGCAGCTCCCACCGCGTGCGTTTTGTGGCGATTAACTTCGAACCTGTGGTCGGCGAAATCCTCGAGAAAGTAGACGACGGCCAGATGGGCGTCATCCTGAAGCGCATGATGGTGCGTGCGGCTTCCAAAGTGGCTGAGCGCTACGGCGTGCAGGCGCTGGTCACCGGCGAAGCGCTGGGCCAGGTCTCCAGCCAGACGCTGACCAACCTGCGTCTGATCGACAACGTCTCTGATACGCTGATCCTGCGTCCGCTGATCTCCCACGATAAAGAGCACATCATCGATCTGGCGCGCGAAATTGGCACCGAAGATTTTGCCCGCACCATGCCGGAGTACTGCGGCGTGATCTCAAAAAGCCCAACGGTGAAAGCGGTGAAGGCGAAGATCGAAGCGGAAGAAGAGAACTTCGATTTTGCCATCCTGGACAAAGTGGTGGAGGAAGCCTCCAACATTGATATCCGTGAGATTGCCCAGCAAACCGAGCAGGAAGTGGTTGAAGTTGAAACCGTCAGCGGTTTTGGTGCCAGCGATGTGATTGTGGATATTCGTTCTATCGATGAACAGGACGCCAGCCCGCTTAACGTCGAAGGCGTTGAGGTGGTTTCTCTGCCATTCTACAAGCTGAGCACGAAATTTGGCGATCTCGACAAGAGCAAAACGTATCTGCTGTGGTGCGAGCGCGGGGTGATGAGCCGCCTGCAGGCGCTGTATCTGCGCGAGCAGGGCTTTGCGAATGTGAAGGTGTATCGCCCGTAGTTTTTTGTTGGGGAGTGCGGCCTGATGCCCTCACCCCGACCCTCTCCCACAGGGAGAGGGCGCAAACATTAAAAACGGCAACCTGAGGTTGCCGTTTTGCTTTTACCTACCGCCACCCGGCTTTTTTATGCACTACTCTTCATAGTAATTATAAATTCCCGCCGGCATCACCAGCGACGATGCCACTTCGTACGCTTTTTCACGCCCGACCAGCAGGTCAATAATCTTCAAGCCAAAATCAATCGCGGTGCCTGGCCCCTGGCTGGTCAGCAGGTTGACGCGCGGATCCCAGACCACGCGTTTATCCACCCACTGGTCTTCCGGAATGATCTCTTTCAGCCCCGGGAAGCCGGTCATGTTGCCGATGGGGAAGATGTCATGCGGAACCAGTACCGTGCCTGCGGCGGCGCAGATGGCTGCGACGATCCGACCTGATAAGTGGAACTGACGCACGGTCTCGACCAGCAGCGGGCTGTCGCGAAAATACTCCGCGCCCTTCAGGCCACCCGGCAGGACGATGATGTCGTAATCCCCGTCCGCCACCTGCACAAGCGGGGCATCCGCGAGGAGTTTCACCCCGCGCGAGCAGGTGACGGCCAGATTACCGTCGCTGGCGACGCTGGCGGTTGTCACGGTGATGCCGCCGCGCACCATTAAATCAATGGTGGTGACCGCTTCTGTCTCTTCGCTACCAGGGGCGAGGCAGATCAGTGCCGACGCGCTCATATTCACTCTCCTTACGTTTAACCAGGTCATACAGACGGGCGTTTTCCGGCACGGCGATACCGTGCGCGCGGGCGCGTTTTAGCAGATAGCCGGTAATGTAGTCGATCTCCGTGTGGCGTAATGCCCGAACGTCCTGCAACATCGAGGAGATGTTTTCTGCGGTACTCTCAATAACCTGCTCGACATAACAGCGTAAATCGTCCGCTGAGGTATGCAGGCCTTCCCGCTCAACGACCGCTGCGACTTCCGCACACAGCGTCGCAACGTCCTGCGGATGATTTTTTAGCTCCCCATTCGGGCAGTCCCACAACGCCGTCAGCGGATTAATCACGCAGTTGACGGCCAGCTTGCGCCAGAGCTGAGGTCGAATATGGTTATGCCAGGCCACGTCTGGCAACACCTTCTGCAGGACATCGGCAAGATAGCTGTAGTCCCCATCCTGCGTTCTGGCGGGGCCGATGTGCGTCACGCCACTGGCGACATGCACGATGATGTTGCCGTCGCGGCGGGCGGCATGAGTGGTTGTCGCCATCAGCAGGGGCTGCGGGACGCTTTTCAGCTCATCGAGCGTCCCCATGCCGTTATGCAGCAGCAGTATGGGGGAAGTGGGGGGGAGCTGCGCGGCCAGTGTCTTTACCGCGTCTGAGACCTGCCACGCCTTGAGCGTCACCAGTAAAAGGTCGCTTTGCGCCAGAAAATCTGGATCGTTGGCGGTGAGCGATTCGTTAAAGATGCTTCCGTCTTCACCAATCAGATTCACGCTGCAATAGGGCTGGGGCACGCGCAGCCAGCCCTGAACCTCATGTCCGTGCTTGCACAGCGCGGTCAGCCACAGCTGGCCAAGCGCTCCGCATCCGAGCACTGTAATTTTCATTGTTCCTCCTCACCTGCAACTGCGCCAGGTGTTACAGCTTAATTATACAGCTAAGCTTCTGTTGAGTTATGCCTCGTAGCGGGTATTATGCAACGCAACAAAAGTGAAGGGAGAAGAAAAGATGCCATCTTTCGATATTGTTTCCGAAGTTGATATCCAGGAAGTTCGCAACGGCGTAGAGAACGCAACCCGCGAAGTTGAGTCACGTTTCGATTTTCGTGGCGTTGAGGCGTCGTTTGAGCTGAACGATGCAAATAAGACTATTAAGGTGCTGAGCGAGTCTGATTTCCAGGTGAATCAGCTGCTCGACATTCTGCGCGCCAAGCTGTTAAAACGCGGCATTGAAGGGACGTCTCTGGATGTGCCGGAAGAGTTTGTGCACAGCGGTAAAAACTGGTTTGTTGAAGCCAAGCTGAAGCAGGGCATTGAGAGCGCAGTGCAGAAGAAGATCGTTAAGCTCATCAAAGACAGCAAGCTGAAGGTGCAGGCGCAGATCCAGGGTGAAGAAATTCGCGTCACCGGCAAGTCCCGCGATGACCTGCAGTCCGTGATGGCGCTGGTGCGCGGCGGCGATCTGGGACAACCGTTCCAGTTTAAAAACTTCCGCGATTAACGTAAAAAAGCCCGGTTTAACCGGGCTTTTTTTTCAGGCTTTGAGCGCCTGTTCGACCTCAAAGCGGTTGGTCATTTTACTGTCTATTTTGACGTAAGCGCTGCGTTCTTCCGGCACAATAAGCACCTCTGTCACGCCCTCTTTGACTTCCAGACGCTGCTTCAGCGCATCGCTAATTTCTACATCATCCGGAATTTCTACCCGCAGGCTGCTCACGTAGCGTGGTTCTTTCATGGTACTGGCAACCAGCAGCCAGACTGTCGCCAGCAGCGCGCCTGCAAGAAACACGGTTTGCGAATCAAACAGCCCGTCCACCCAGCCGCCAAGCGAGCCGCCGATCGCCACGCCGAGAAACTGGCTGGTGGAGTAAATGCCCATTGCCGTGCCTTTGTAACCGGCCGGGGACTCTTTGCTGATCAGCGATGGGAGCAGGGCTTCCATCAGGTTAAAGGCCAGGAAGAAGAGCTGCACGCCGGCAATCAGTTCCCAGAAGTGCGGGCCGGAACCCCAGAGCACGATCTCGGCAATCAGCAGGACCGCCACGCAGCCCACGAAGACGCGCTTCATTTTGCGCTTCACTTCGGCGTATATGATAAACGGCACGACGGAGACAAACGAAATCAGCATCGTGACCAGATAAATTTTCCAGTGCTCTGCCGCCGGGAAGCCCGCAGCGGCAAGCTGGCCGGGCAGGGCGACAAAGGTAGACATCAGCAGGATGTGCAGACACATAATGCCAAAATTGAGCTTGAGCAGGCGTGGTTCAACAATCACTTTGCTAAAGCAGCCTTTTACCATCCCCGATTCACGGTTGAGGACGTGGTTTTTGCTGTCCGGCACCACCCACAGGGTTAAGGCAATCCCGAGGGTCGCCAGTACGGCAATCATCCAGAACAGGGCGTGCAGGCCAAGCGCATGGGTAATGATGGGGCCGAGCACCATCGCAATGGCAAAGGTGACGCCAAAGCTCACGCCGATGAAGGCCATCGCTTTGGTGCGGTTCTGCTCGCGGGTTAAGTCTGACAGCAGCGCCATCACCGCGGCGGCAATCGCGCCGGAGCCCTGCAGGGCGCGGCCAAGAATAATGCCCCAGATGGAGTGGGAGAGGGCGGCAATGACGCTCCCGAGCACAAAGACCAGCAGCCCGCCGACGATCAGCGGCTTTCGACCCACCCGGTCAGAGAGCAGGCCAAACGGGATCTGGAATACCGCCTGCGCCAGACCGTAGATGCCGATCGCGAGCCCAATCAGCGCCTCGCTGGCCCCCTGCAGCGCCATACCGTACGTGGTCAGAACAGGCAGGACCATAAACATGCCAAGCATCCGTAGCGAGAAGACAGTCCCTAAGCCCCAGGTCGCGCGAAGCTCGCCTGGCGTCATTTTATAATCGTTCATTACCACCTCAGTTCAAAAGCAGGCCATAGTGTAGTGCGGGGAAGGGGCGGGGTAAATAAAGGGTTATTTAACAAATATTACATGCGTTATTAATAGATTTGGCGAATAAAAAAGGGTGCCGAAGCACCCCTTTATTCACCTGTTGTGGCTTACCAGACGTAAGTCAGCAGGTTGTGTGAATCCGGCACCATGAAGTCCACGGACATCATCACGGACAGCGAGGTGATGGCGACAATCGAGAACACAAACAGTTTGCGCGCCCAGACTTTGTCATCTTCCACTTTGTAACCGCGCAGCGCCATACCGAGCCACCAGACGCTCACCGCAGCCGCTACCGCCAGATATTTGTATCCAGCGTAACCGCCGAGAGAGAGCATCAGCGTTGCAACAGCAAAGGCGATGATGTAGAGCGTGATGTGGTTTTTAGCAACAGAAATGCCTTTCACGACCGGCAGAACCGGGATGTTCGCCGCCTGATAATCCTTAAAGCGGAAAATCGCAATGGCATAGGAGTGCGGCATCTGCCACAGGCTAAAGATAGCCAGCAGGATCAGCGCACCGCTGTCGAACTCGTTCGTGACCGCGCAGTAGCCAATCACCGGCGGCGCAGCGCCGGAGAGAGAACCAATCAGCGTGCCGTAGACGGAGTGACGCTTCATATACAGGCTGTAAACGCCCACATAAACTACGAACCCCATCACCCCCAGCCAGCAGGCCAGCGGGTTAGCACCAAACCACAGCAGCATAAAGCCAGCAATACCCAGCAAGGTGGCGTACACCAGCGAGACGGAAGGGGCGATCAGGCCTTTCACCAGCACCCGATTTTTGGTCCTTTCCATCTTCTTGTCGATATCCATGTCGATGTAGTTGTTAAATACACAACCGGACGCAACAACCAGTGACACACCGACCAGCGTGTAGATAAAGAGGGTGTAATCAATGCTGCCCTTAGAGGCCAGCAGGAACCCTCCGATCACGGAGATCAGGTTGCCAAAGATGATGCCTGGTTTCGTTACTTGCAGGTATTGCTTAAACATACTCGCCGCTCTTAGTGAACCATCATGTTGTAGTTGAGGTTCCACATAATCCAGATGGAACCGACTACCAGGATAGCGATGATAATCACGGTAAAGATGAAGGCCGTCATGTTCCAGCCTTCATCGGACTTGGTGTTCATGTGCAGGAAGCAAACCAGATGCACCAGAATCTGAATCACCGCGGTCACCAGGATTGCACCCAGAATAACCGGTTTAGACGCAGAGCCGCTCATCACCATCCAGAACGGAATCACCGTCAGGATGATCGACAGGATGAAACCTGTCATGTAGGTTTTTACGCTACCGTGGGAAGCGCCATGATCGTTTGAATGACTCATTACATCGCCCCCATCAGATATACAACAGAGAACACACAGATCCACACCACGTCCAGGAAGTGCCAGAACAGACTCAGGCACATGATACGGGTACGGTTAGTGCTGGTCAGGCCGCGACGGGATACCTGGAACATCAGTACCGCCATCCAGATCAGACCAGAGGTTACGTGCAGACCGTGGGTACCTACCAGCGCGAAGAACGCGGACAGGAAGCCACTGCGATCCGGGCCGAAGCCTTCCATGATCAGGTGATGGAATTCATAGATTTCCATCCCGATAAATCCAGCACCAAACAACCAGGTCAACGCCAGCCAGGAAACAACCTGGCTCTTGTTGTTTTTGTACATGGCGATAGCCGCCATGCCGTAGGTGATGGAGCTGAATAACAGCAGTGCGGTTTCAACCAGAACGAACGGCAGTTCAAAGATGTCCTTGCCAGCCGGGCCGCCCGCCGTGCCGTTCACCAGAACGGCATAGGTCGCGAACAGACAGCAGAACAGAATGCAATCGCTCATCAGGTAGATCCAGAAACCGAAGACTTTGGTCGGTCCTGTATCGTGGTGCGCATGTTCATGCGCGTGGGCAGTCGAGTGCGCCAGAGTATCAGTTGCCATTTTTCAGCCCCGCTTTAGAAATCTCGTCGAAATGCTGATTTTCCAGCTTCTCAACTTCACGGACTGGTACGTAGTAGTCCACGTCCTCGTCAAAGCTCTTCACAATCCAGCTGATTACGATGCCGGCGAAGCCAACAATCGCCATCCACCAGATGTGCCAGATCATTGCGAAACCAAATACCGTTGCGAAAGCGGCAATGACAATGCCCGCACCGCTGTTTTTCGGCATGTGGATCTCTTCGTAATGAGCAGGTTGCTTGTACGCTTCACCTTTTTCTTTCATTTCCCAGAATGCGTCGCGCTCATGAACCTGCGGCACAATGGCAAAGTTATAGAAAGGAGGTGGAGAAGAGGTCGCCCACTCCAGCGTACGGCCACCCCATGGGTCACCGGTCAGATCACGGTTCTGGTCGCGGTCGCGAATAGACACGTAGAACTGAATCAGCTGAGACGCGATACCACAGGCAATCAGCACGGCGCCGCCCGCTGCAACCATCAGCATTGGGTGGAACTGCGGATCGATCTGCTGGCTCAGACGACGGGTCATACCCATGAAGCCCAGCACGTACAGCGGCATAAATGCCACGAAGAAGCCGATGATCCAGAACCAGAACGCGCGTTTACCCCATTTTTCGTTCAGCGTGAAGCCGAACGCTTTTGGCCACCAGTAGGTTACGCCAGCGAAGCAGCCGAAGACCACGCCACCGATGATAACGTTATGGAAGTGCGCAATCAGGAACAGACTGTTGTGCAGAACGAAGTCAGCACCCGGTACCGCCAGCAGTACGCCGGTCATCCCACCTACGGAGAAGGTGACGATGAAGCCGATGGTCCACAGCATTGCTGAGTGGAACACGATACGGCCCTGGTACATGGTGAACAGCCAGTTGAAGATCTTAACCCCGGTAGGGATTGCGATAATCATGGTAGTAATACCGAAGAAGGCGTTTACGTTCGCGCCTGCACCCATGGTGAAGAAGTGGTGCAGCCAAACGATGAACGACAGAACGGTAATACACACGGTTGCCCACACCAGAGAGGTGTAACCAAACAGACGTTTACGCGAGAAGGTAGCCGCGATTTCGGAGAACACGCCGAAAACAGGCAGAACCAGAATGTACACTTCCGGGTGACCCCAGGCCCAAATCAGGTTGATGTACATCATCATGTTGCCACCCATATCATTCGTGAAGAAATGGGTGCCCAGGTAGCGGTCCAGGGTCAGCAGCGCGATGGTGACGGTCAGAATTGGGAAGGAGGCAATAATCAGGATGTTGGCGCACAGAGATGCCCAGGTAAATACCGGCATCTTGAACATGGTCATGCCAGGGGCACGCATCTTGATAATGGTCACAAAGAAGTTGATACCGGTCAGGGTAGTACCGACACCGGAGAGCTGAAGCGCCCAAATCCAGTAGTCAACGCCAACGCCCGGGCTGTACTCAATTCCTGAAAGCGGTGGGTAAGCCAGCCAGCCGGTCTGTGCGAATTCGCCCACGCCCAGTGACAGGTTAACCAGAATTACGCCGACAACCGTGAACCAGAAGCTCAGGTTGTTCAGGAACGGGAACGCAACGTCGCGCGCGCCGATTTGCAGCGGAACGACAACGTTCATCAGACCGATAACCAGCGGCATCGCCACGAAGAAGATCATGATAACGCCGTGGGCGGTAAAGATCTGATCGTAGTGGTGCGGCGGCAGGAAGCCGGCTTCACCCGCAGAAGCGAGTGCCTGCTGGCTACGCATCATGATCGCATCCGCAAAGCCACGAATTAACATGACGATACCGACGATGCAGTACATGATACCGAGTTTTTTGTGGTCAACCGAAGTCAGCCACTCGTTCCACAGGTAGCTCCACTTACCGAAGTAAGTGATTAAGGCCAGTAAGGCCGCGCCACCAATGATAATTGCAGCCACCGTAACCACGATAATCGGTTCATGGTAGGGCACTGCATCCAGTGTCAATTTTCCGAACATTTTCTTCCTCGGCCCCTTAGTGAGCGGTTTCCGCGTGGCTCATGTCCATGCCTTCCATACCTTCGTGCGCGCTGTGCTCGCCTTCAGGTTGGGTCATGTCCATGCTCTTGCCGTGATCCATAAATTTGCCAATAACGTCTTTGAACAAATCAGGTTTCACGTTAGAGAAGTACTCCACCTTGTTATATTCGCTTGGTGCTGCCACTTTTTCGAACGCCGCCATGTCAGACATGGTGTTTGGAGACTGCTTCGCTTTTTCAACCCACTGGTCGAAAGCGGCACGGTCTGGCGTTGCAATAGCTTTGAACTTCATACCTGAGAAGCCCGGGCCGCTATAGCTGGCGGAGATACCATCATAGGTGCCTGCTTCATTCGCGATCAGGTGCAGGTTAGTCTGCATACCGGCCATCGCGTAAATCTGGCTACCCAGACGTGGGATGAAGAAGGAGTTCATTACGGAGTTGGAGGTCACTTTGAACTGAACCGGAGTGTTCGCCGGGAAGGCGATTTCATTCACGGTAGCAATACCCTGCTCTGGATAGATGAAGAACCATTTCCAGTCCATGGAGACCACTTCAATGGTAATAGGTTTCTCATCGTGAACCAGCGGTTTGCTTGGCTCAAGTGCGTGAGTGGTTTTCCAGGTCAGTACGGCAAGGAACAGGATGATCAGAATAGGTACCGTCCAGACCACAGCTTCCACTTTATTGGAGTGTGACCAGTTAGGGCTATACTTCGCATCTTTATTGCTCGCACGATACTTCCAGGCGAAACCAACAGCCATCAAAATGGCAGGAATAACCACAATCAACATCAGGCCAAAAGCCGTCAATATCAGTGAACGTTGTTCCAGTCCAATCTGTCCTTTGGGGTCTAGTAGTGCAGAATCGCAGCCACTGAGTAATACAGTGCCCGCGAATAATGACAACCATCCCAAACTTTTATTGTATTTCCCGAGTCTCATTTAACGACCTCAATTCCACGGAGTCTGGTGGCGTTTAAAGTGTGCGGGCATTTTACGGGAAGGTTACATTACTGTAAACATCATTAGGCCTGTGTCAGGAAGGTGTTACCGGGTTCTGCCGCACGTGTCACAAGTGTTGCAAATTATGTCGGTCTTTATGACCGAAGCCGCATGGCGTGGGCTTTATAACGAAAGGCCCCCCAAGCATACCTTAAAAGGGGCAATTGGTATAACCATTGTTGAAAATAAACAAAAAATTAACAATTAATTATCAATAAAAAGACATCTAAAAAACGAAAAATCAAACTCTCCTCTGCTGAATCGTTTAATGAAAAATAGCGTTTTGGAAAAGGAGCTAATAATTTCCAAATCCTATCCCGCACAAAACAACAAATATTTTTTTTACCAGTTGTCGGCTATTTCGCCGTTATAATTTCGGTTAGTGATTACAACGGGAAATAACCTTTCGCATTTCTCTTCAGGTCATCTGCGTTTTACGCAACGCCATGAAATCGAGCAGACCCCCGAGCAGGATCCCCGCGACGGCCAGCAGGGCGCCTGCATCCAGCAGAAGGGCTTCGAGAGGGAGCGCCAGTGACGTGCAGGCATTAATAATGAGCACGACAAGCCAGAGTGCCAGCGCAACGCAGCCCACCATTAACAGACGTAAGGCAAAACGGTAGGCGCGATGATATTCGTTACGCGGCATAAAGTGTTCTGTCCGCTGGGTATATTCCAGCGTCTGACGGCAAACCAGCAGCAATAAAATCCCCGGCACGGCCGCCACGACCGAGAAGAGATAAAACGTAGGCCACCCGTGAGCTTCAACAAACCAGCCGGCAATCGGACCCACGTAGACGCGGCCAACGGCGGAGAGCGCCGAGAGCAGAGCGAACTGCGTGGCGGAAAACGACTTGTTGCACAGGGTCATCAGCAGGGCGACAAATGCCGCTGTCCCCATACCGCCACAGAGATTTTCAAAGAACACCGCGGCGGCCATGCTGATCGTATGTTTATCGGTAATTGACAGCAGCCAGTAGCCTGCATTTGAGGCGCCTTGCAGGATGCCGAAGATCAGCAGCGCGCGGAACAGCGTCAGGCGCTGCATCAATACGCCGCCGTAGAGCGCGCCGACGATGGTTGCAAACAGCCCCAGCGTTTTATTCACCACGCCCACTTCACCGGCATCAAAACCGACGCCCCGGATCAGGAAGGTGGTGGTCAGGCTCATCGCAAAGGCATCGCCCAGCTTATAAAGGACGATAAGCAACAGGATCAGCCAGGCGTTGTTGCGGCCAAAGAAGTCGCGCAGCGGTTCGGCGACAGCTTGCTCCAGCGAGCGGGGGACCGGGATGACATCACTCGGCTCGGGTGCAAATAGCGTAGCGATAATGCAGGGGATAAGCAGGGCCGCCATCAGCCAGTACATGCCCTGCCAGCCGAGGTAGCGGTCGGCCAGCCACAGCGCCAGTCCGCCAGAGACCAGCATCCCGAGGCGATAGCCCAGCACGCTGATTGCCGCACCGGCACCGCGCTCTTCCGCAGGTAACACGTCCGTCTTCCAGGCATCAAACACGATATCCTGCGAAGCGGAACAGAAGGCAATCACCACCGCGAGCGCGGCCATCCAGCGTAGCTGCGTGGTGGGCTCAAGAAAACCCATCGCCGCAATGGCCAGCAGCAGCAGGATCTGGGTCATCACTAACCAACCGCGACGCCGTCCCAGGAATGGCGGAGTGTAGCGATCCATGACCGGCGACCACAGGAACTTAAAGACATAGGCCTGACCAACAAGCGAGAAGAAACCGATGGTTTTAAGATCGATGTTCTCGACCGTCATCCACGCCTGAAGCGTGCCGGAAGTGAGCGCGAGGGGTAAACCCGAGGCAAAGCCGAGGATCAGCAGAATGGCTGATTTCGGTTGCTGGAAAATGCGTAAGTAATGACTGGACATGTTCTTATAAAACTGACCCGGCGATATACCGGGTCAGTCAGCAGGATTAACGCGCGTTTTGCTTGATGAAGTCGTGAATGCTGGTGTCCTGCGCCATATCGGCGATGGTATCTGTCAGCACGCTGTTCACGGCGTTAGCAATGTTCTGGTTAGAGGCCTGGAAAGCCCCCTCAACGGAGTAGCTCGCGCGGTAGTTTTTAGTCATCTTGTTGCCATTCTTCGCGGTAGCAATAATGGCGATATCGGCTTTGGTCGCGATGTTGTAGCGCACGTTACCCTGGGAAACGTCAGCGTACAGGTTGTTCACGATGATCTGCAGATCGACCGCGCCGCTTGGGCCAATCATATAGCCGCGAGCCGTCATCTGTTTCTCCAGCACTTCCTGAAGCAGGAAGCGCAGGTCGCGGGACGCGGTGAGCGTAACCTGCTGGTTATCGCGGGTCACTTTTGCCAGCGCCTGATCCTGACGCTGATCGGCACCGTTAATGCTCACGGTGACGCCCATCAGGCTTGGGTCCTGCTGAGGCAGGGTAATTTTTGGTGAGACATCAATGGTGGTAGGCGGGGTAGCACAGCCTGCCAGCATAAAAAGGGCTACCAATGGAAAGAAGAGTTTTTTTAACATTTTAAAGTTCTCACGAATCGTAAGCATAGAGAGAGAAAAATTGCCGCCATCATAACATTGCCAACGGTCAGGGGAAGTAGTCAACGCATGTAAATTCATCGTCTTGTCTGAAAACTGACCAGCTCACCCTTTTTCTTCTCCCGTGAATGACAAAAGGTATGAGTCTCACAGTGAACTTCATTCCTTTGAATGAGAAAATCAGATGAAAGCTAAATATTTGTTGTCTTGATGTAATGGAAACGGTAAAAGCGGCTAACATTTAAAGGGATGGGTGACATCCTGGCGTTGTCGGAGGAGTAATTTCATGATGATACGTGAGCAGATAGAAGATAAATTAAGGGCAGCGTTCAACCCTGTGTTCCTCGAAGTCGTCGACGAAAGCTATCGTCATAACGTGCCGGCAGGTTCTGAAAGCCACTTCAAAGTGGTTCTGGTTAGCGATCGCTTCACGGGAGAACGTTTCCTGAACCGACACCGCTTGATCTACAGCACCTTGACGGAAGAACTCTCCACAACCGTACATGCTCTGGCATTGCATACTTACACCATTAAGGAATGGGAAGGTTTGCAGGATACGGTTTTTGCGTCACCGCCTTGTCGCGGTGCAGGCACCATCGCCTGATAAATCGGATTTGCAACGGCTGGAGCTTTTCCAGTATGTTGCTAACAGATTTCCTCAAAACGGCCTCCGGGCCGTTTTGTTTTGTCTGAGTTTTGAGCGGATGGAGCGATTTTAAGGCTAAAAATAGCCTTAAAGTGTGAAAAAAGCCGCAGCAACATGCCCCAACCGTTCTCGACTCACCTAAGTGATGCCGCTATAATGCCGCGTCTTATTGAATGTCTTCGGGATGATTCTGGCGACAGGGAATGTGAATCTGCACTAAGAGAGCATCCCGGTATAACAGACAGATTCAGAGTTGACCGAGCACTGTGATTTTTTTGAGGTAACAAGATGCAAGTTTCAGTTGAAACCACTCAAGGCCTTGGCCGCCGTGTAACGATTACTATCGCTGCTGACAGCATCGAAACTGCTGTGAAAAGCGAGCTGGTCAACGTAGCAAAAAAAGTACGTATTGACGGCTTCCGTAAGGGCAAAGTACCAATGAATGTTGTTGCTCAGCGTTATGGCGCTTCCGTGCGTCAGGATGTGCTGGGTGAACTGATGAGCCGCAACTTTATCGATGCGATCATCAAAGAAAAAATCAATCCGGCCGGCGCGCCGAACTATGTTCCAGGCGAATACAAGCAGGGTGAAGACTTCACCTACTCCGTAGAGTTCGAAGTGTACCCGGAAGTTGAGCTGAAAGGTCTGGAATCTATCGAAGTTGAAAAACCAGTTGTTTCCGTGACTGACGAAGACGTTGACGGCATGCTGGACACCCTGCGTAAGCAGCAGGCGAACTGGAAAGAGAAAGAAGGCGCTGTTGACGCGGAAGACCGTGTGACCATCGACTTCACCGGTTCTGTAGACGGCGAAGAGTTCGAAGGCGGCAAAGCGTCTGACTTCGTACTGGCAATGGGCCAGGGTCGTATGATCCCAGGCTTCGAAGACGGTATCAAAGGCCACAAAGCGGGCGAAGAGTTCACTATCGACGTGACCTTCCCTGAAGAGTACCACGCTGAAAACCTGAAAGGGAAAGCAGCCAAGTTCGTCATCAACCTGAAGAAAGTTGAAGAGCGCGAACTGCCAGAACTGACTGAAGAATTCATCAAGCGTTTCGGCGTGGAAGATGGTTCTGTTGCGGGCCTGCGTACCGAAGTGCGTAAAAACATGGAGCGCGAGCTGAATGGCGCTGTGCGTAACCGTGTTAAATCTCAGGCGATCGACGGTCTGGTTAAAGCCAACGAAATCGACGTTCCAGCTGCCCTGATCGACAGCGAAATCGACGTGCTGCGCCGTCAGGCTGCACAGCGTTTCGGTGGCAACCAGCAGCAAGCGATGGAACTGCCACGCGAACTGTTCGAAGAGCAAGCTAAACGCCGCGTTGTTGTTGGCCTGCTGCTGGGCGAAGTCATTCGTACCCACGAGCTGAAAGCTGACGAAGAGCGTGTGAAAGGTCTGATCGAAGAGATGGCTTCTGCATACGAAGATCCATCAGAAGTGATCGAGTTCTACGGTAAGAACAAAGAACTGATGGACAACATGCGCAATGTTGCCCTGGAAGAGCAGGCTGTTGAAGCGGTACTGGCGAAAGCGAAAGTCACCGAAAAAGTGACCTCTTTCAACGAACTGATGAACCAGCAGGCGTAATTTCGCCCCAACGGTTTAAAGTTTGAACAGAAAACCCGTTGCCTTGCGGCAGCGGGTTTTTTTTATCGCAGCTTTAGCCCAGGAAGAGTGCTAAAACGCCCTTTCGGTGTTAGCGTAACAACAAAAGGTTGTTATGCTTGAAATAGGGCACTGTGAACCCCATAAGTACGTAATCATGATGAATGAGACTGGCTGATAATCCGTCCGTAAGGTTACAATCAGTACAGCAGGTGTTTTCAATTTTGATCCAGGAGACGGAAATGTCATACAGTGGCGAACGAGATAACTTTGCACCCCATATGGCTCTGGTGCCAATGGTTATTGAACAGACCTCACGTGGTGAGCGTTCTTTTGATATCTATTCCCGTCTGCTCAAGGAACGCGTTATCTTTCTGACAGGCCAGGTGGAAGACCACATGGCTAACCTGATCGTGGCGCAGATGCTGTTTCTGGAAGCGGAAAACCCGGAAAAAGACATTTACCTGTACATTAACTCCCCGGGTGGCGTGATTACAGCAGGTATGTCCATTTATGACACCATGCAATTCATCAAGCCAGATGTAAGCACTATCTGTATGGGTCAGGCTGCATCTATGGGCGCGTTCCTGTTAACAGCAGGGGCTAAAGGTAAGCGTTTCTGCTTGCCTAACTCCCGCGTGATGATTCACCAGCCGCTGGGCGGTTACCAGGGGCAGGCGACGGATATTGAAATCCACGCCCGCGAAATTCTGAAAGTAAAAGCGCGCATGAATGAACTTATGGCGCAGCATACGGGTCAACCACTCGAGCAGATCGAGCGCGATACCGAGCGCGATCGCTTCCTCTCTGCTCCAGAGGCAGTTGAGTACGGCTTAGTCGACTCCGTGTTGACCCATCGTAATTGATGCCCGCGACGCGAGTGTGCCGCTATACTAAGGTAGGGCGGCACTCTGCCTGAGAGCAGCTTGCGTCTTAGAATGGCATTTGCGTCGTCATGTGCGGCACAAAGAACTTAAAAAGAGGTTTGGACTCATGACAGATAAACGCAAAGATGGTTCGGGCAAACTGCTGTACTGCTCTTTTTGCGGCAAAAGCCAGCATGAAGTGCGTAAACTGATTGCCGGGCCGTCCGTGTATATCTGCGACGAATGTGTCGATTTATGTAACGACATCATTCGCGAAGAGATTAAAGAAGTCGCGCCACACCGCGAACGTAGCGCGCTGCCAACGCCGCATGAAATTCGTCATCACCTTGACGACTATGTCATCGGTCAGGAGCAGGCCAAGAAAGTGCTGGCGGTAGCGGTATATAACCACTACAAACGTCTGCGTAACGGCGATACCAGCAATGGCGTAGAACTGGGTAAAAGTAACATTCTGCTTATCGGCCCAACCGGTTCCGGTAAAACGCTGCTGGCTGAAACCCTGGCTCGCCTGCTGGATGTTCCGTTCACCATGGCGGATGCCACCACCCTGACCGAAGCCGGTTATGTGGGTGAGGACGTCGAAAACATCATCCAGAAACTGCTGCAGAAGTGCGATTATGACGTACAGAAAGCCCAGCGTGGGATTGTCTACATCGATGAGATCGACAAGATCTCGCGTAAATCAGACAACCCGTCCATCACCCGCGACGTATCGGGTGAAGGCGTACAGCAGGCACTGCTGAAGCTGATCGAAGGTACGGTTGCTGCCGTTCCGCCGCAGGGAGGTCGTAAACATCCGCAGCAGGAGTTCCTGCAGGTTGATACCTCCAAGATCCTGTTCATCTGTGGTGGTGCGTTTGCCGGTCTGGATAAAGTCATCTCCCACCGTGTTGAAACCGGCTCCGGCATTGGTTTTGGCGCAACGGTGAAATCAACGTCCGAAAAACCGAACGAAGGCGAGCTCCTGTCACAGGTTGAACCAGAAGATCTGATCAAATTTGGCCTGATCCCTGAATTCATCGGCCGTCTGCCGGTTGTGGCAACGCTGAATGAACTGAGTGAAGATGCGCTGATCCAGATCCTGAAAGAGCCGAAAAATGCGCTGACCAAGCAGTATCAGGCGCTGTTCAATCTGGAAGGCGTTGACCTGGAATTCCGTGACGAGGCGCTGGATGCCATTGCCAAAAAAGCAATGATTCGCAAAACCGGCGCGCGCGGCCTGCGTTCTATCGTTGAAGCGGCGCTGCTTGACACCATGTACGATCTGCCGTCGATGGAAGACGTTGAAAAAGTGGTGATTGACGAGTCCGTCATTAGCGGTCAAACCAAGCCGCTGCTGATTTACGGTAAACCGGAAGCGCAGCAGGCATCTGGCGAATAATTCACCAAATCATACAAGCAGTTAATTAAAAAGGGGGGATTTTATCTCCCCTTTACTTTTTCCTTATTCATAGCGTTGAATGTGTGGGAAACATCCCCATATACTGGATACATGTTAATGGTTATGTGAAGCACAGTGACATGACCAGCTTACCTGGCGGACACTAACTAAGAGAGAGCTCTATGAATCCTGAGCGTTCTGAACGCATTGAAATCCCCGTATTGCCGTTGCGCGATGTGGTGGTTTATCCGCACATGGTCATACCCTTATTTGTAGGGCGGGAAAAATCTATCCGTTGCCTCGAAGCCGCTATGGATCATGATAAAAAAATCATGCTGGTGGCGCAGAAAGAAGCATCAACGGATGAGCCGGGTGTAAACGATCTTTTCACCGTCGGGACCGTGGCCTCTATTTTGCAGATGCTGAAGCTGCCTGACGGCACCGTCAAGGTGCTGGTAGAAGGCCTGCAGCGTGCGCGTATTACCACTCTGTCAGACGATGGCGAACACTTCTCTGCGAAGGCAGAGTACCTTGATTCGCCTGAACTTGATGAGCGCGAACAGGAAGTGCTGGTTCGCACCGCGATTAGCCAGTTTGAAGGCTATATCAAGCTGAACAAGAAAATCCCACCAGAAGTGCTGACGTCGCTGAACAGCATCGACGATCCTGCACGTCTGGCGGATACCATCGCTGCCCATATGCCGCTGAAGCTGGCTGACAAACAGTCCGTTCTGGAAATGTCCGACGTTAACGAACGTCTGGAATACCTGATGGCGATGATGGAGTCTGAAATCGATCTGCTGCAGGTTGAGAAGCGTATTCGCAACCGCGTGAAAAAGCAGATGGAGAAATCTCAGCGTGAGTACTATCTGAATGAGCAAATGAAAGCCATTCAGAAAGAACTCGGTGAGATGGACGACGCGCCGGACGAAAACGAAGCGCTGAAGCGCAAGATCGACGCGGCGAAGATGCCAAAAGAGGCGAAAGAGAAAGCGGAAGCTGAATTGCAGAAGCTGAAAATGATGTCTCCGATGTCGGCTGAAGCGACCGTTGTCCGCGGCTACATTGAGTGGATGGTGCAGGTTCCGTGGAACGCCCGCAGCAAGGTCAAAAAAGACCTGCGTCAGGCGCAGGAAATCCTCGATACCGACCACTACGGCCTGGAACGCGTGAAAGACCGCATTCTTGAGTACCTCGCGGTACAAAGCCGTGTGAATAAAATTAAGGGCCCAATTCTGTGCCTGGTAGGGCCGCCGGGGGTGGGTAAAACCTCTCTGGGCCAGTCTATCGCCAAAGCGACCGGACGTAAGTATATCCGTATGGCGCTGGGTGGCGTACGCGATGAAGCGGAAATCCGCGGTCACCGCCGTACCTACATCGGTTCTATGCCGGGTAAACTGATCCAGAAGATGGCGAAAGTGGGCGTTAAAAACCCGCTGTTCCTGCTCGATGAGATCGACAAAATGTCGTCGGACATGCGTGGCGACCCGGCTTCGGCTCTTCTGGAAGTGCTTGATCCAGAACAGAACGTGGCGTTCAGCGATCACTACCTGGAAGTGGATTACGACCTGAGTGACGTCATGTTCGTGGCGACGTCCAACTCCATGAACATTCCGGCTCCGCTGCTGGACCGTATGGAAGTGATCCGTCTCTCCGGTTACACCGAAGATGAGAAGCTGAACATCGCTAAGCAGCACCTGCTGCCGAAGCAGATTGAGCGTAACGCGCTGAAAGCCAACGAGCTGACCGTAGAGGACAGCGCGATTATTGGCATCATCCGCTACTACACCCGCGAAGCGGGCGTGCGTAGCCTTGAGCGTGAAATCTCTAAACTGTGCCGTAAAGCGGTGAAACAGCTGCTGCTGGATAAGAGCCTGAAACACATTGTGATCAACGGCGACAATCTGCATGCCTATCTCGGCGTTCAGCGTTTCGACTACGGTCGCGCGGACAACGAAAACCGCGTTGGTCAGGTGACCGGCCTGGCATGGACGGAAGTGGGCGGCGATCTGCTGACCATCGAAACCGCCTGTGTACCGGGTAAAGGCAAGCTGACCTACACCGGTTCGTTGGGTGAAGTGATGCAGGAATCCATTCAGGCGGCACTGACCGTGGTGCGCGCGCGTGCGGAAAAACTTGGTATTAACCCGGATTTCTACGAAAAACGCGACATCCACGTGCACGTACCTGAAGGGGCGACGCCGAAAGATGGTCCAAGCGCGGGTATTGCCATGTGTACCGCTCTGGTTTCTTGTCTGACCGGTAACCCGGTGCGCGCCGATGTGGCGATGACCGGCGAAATTACGCTACGTGGTCAGGTTCTACCGATTGGTGGCTTAAAAGAAAAACTGCTGGCGGCACATCGCGGTGGGATCAAAACCGTATTGATCCCTTACGAAAACAAACGCGATCTGGAAGAGATTCCGGACAACGTGATTGCCGATCTGCAGATCCATCCTGTGAAGCGAATTGAGGAAGTTCTTAGTCTCGCATTGCAGAATGAACCGTCCGGAATGCAGGTTGTAACCGCAAAATAGTGACCTCGCGCAAAGAGCGTCAATAAAAACAAGGCTGGTAAGTCATTTCGCACTTGCCAGCCTTTTTTTGTATAGCTAATTTAGATTGCTGATTAGGTCAGCCATCAACAACGGGTGTTGTAAGGTCATGGCAGGCCTGATATAACTGCTGCGCGGTCGCGTTGTGAAGGATTCAGGCGCGATATAAATTATAAAGAGAGGAAGAGAACAGTGAATAAATCTCAACTGATTGACAAAATTGCTGCTGGTGCTGATATTTCTAAAGCTGCAGCTGGACGTGCGTTAGATGCATTAATTGCTTCTGTTACTGAATCTCTGCAGGCTGGGGACGACGTTGCACTGGTAGGCTTCGGTACTTTTGCTGTTAAAGAGCGTGCTGCCCGTACTGGCCGCAACCCTCAGACCGGTAAAGAGATCACCATTGCTGCCGCTAAAGTGCCGGGTTTCCGTGCAGGTAAAGCGCTGAAAGACGCAGTAAACTGATTGCTTTCCCGTCTCAGGGAAGCCGTATAGTACAAGGGCGCATCTTCTGATGTGCCTTTTTTGTTTGTCCAGACCTGATTTGTGCGAGTTTATGCGAGTTGTGGGCTGACAATCGCCCCGTTTTCTTGTCACAATACGACCTTACGCGCGACGGGCAGGATTTTCCGTCAGCGTCAGGTAACCAGTCACCTACAGCGGAGTGTTGTTACACCATGATGGACAGCTTACGCACGGCTGCTAACAGTCTCGTGCTCAAGATTATTTTCGGTATCATTATCGTGTCGTTCATATTGACCGGCGTGAGCAGTTACCTTATTGGCGGTGGCGCGAACTATGCCGCAAAAGTGAATGGCCAGGAGATTAGCCGTGGTCAGTTCGAGAATGCTTTTGCCGGTGAACGTAACCGTATGCAGCAACAGCTGGGCGACCAATTCTCTGAACTGGCAGCGAACGAAGGGTACATGAAGACCCTGCGCCAACAGACACTGAACCGTCTTATCGACGAAGCGCTGCTGGATCAGTATGCCAAAAAACTGGGTCTTGGCATCAGCGATGAGCAGGTGAAAAAAGCCATCTTCTCCACGCAGGCCTTCCAGTCTAACGGTAAATTCGACAACGCGCGCTACAACAGCATCGTCAATCAGATGGGCATGACTGCCGATCAATACGCTCAGGCTCTGCGTAATCAACTGACCACCCAGCAGCTCATTAATGCCGTCGTCGGCACCGATTTCATGCTTAAAGGTGAAACGGATGAACTGGCCGCGCTGGTGGCGCAGCAGCGCGTTGTTCGTGAAGCGACGATTGATGTGAACGCTCTGGCGGCGAAACAGCAGGTAAGCGACGCTGACGTTAACGCCTGGTACGAGCAGAACAAGAACACTTTTGTTTCTCCGGAACAGTTCCGTGTGAGCTATATCAAGCTGGATGCGGCTGCGCTGCAGGAAAGCGCGTCTGACGCGGAAATCCAGTCTTACTACGACCAGCATCAGGATCAGTTCACTCAGCCGCAGCGTAACCGCTACAGCGTGATTCAGACCAAAACCGAGGCTGATGCCAAAGCGGTACTGGATGAACTGAACAAAGGCGCTGATTTCGCGACCGTTGCGAAAGCGAAATCCACCGATATTATCTCCGCGAAAAACGGCGGTGATATGGGCTGGCTGGAAGAGGCAACCACGCCGGATGAACTGAAAAATGCCGGTCTGAAAGACAAGGGCCAGCTGTCTGGCGTTATCAAATCCTCCGTTGGTTTCCTGGTTGTCCGTCTGGACGACATCATTGCTGCAAAAACCAAGCCGCTAGCTGAGGTTCGTGATGATATCGCAGCGAAAGTGAAGCAGGAAAAAGCGCTGGATGCCTACTACGCACTGCAGCAGAAAGTGAGCGATGCTGCCAGCAATGACAACGAGTCTCTGGCGGGTGCAGAGCAGGCGGCTGGAGTGAAAGCGGTTGAGACGGGCTGGTTTGGCCGTGACAACCTGCCGGAAGAGCTGAACTTCAAACCGGTTTCTGATGCCATCTTTAACGGTGGACTGGTCGGTGAGAACGGCACGCCAGGCAGTAACTCTGACATCATTACCGTCGATGGCGATCGTGCGTTTGTTCTGCGCGTCAGCGAGCACAAGCCTGAAGCGGTCAAATCGCTGGCGGAAGTGAAGGATCTGGTTGTCGCTCAGGTTAAGCACAACAAAGCGGAACAGCAGGCGAAACTGGATGCTGAGAAGATTCTGGTTGATCTGAAAGCAGGCAAAGAGGACGCGCTCAAAGCGGCGGGCCTGAGCTTCGGTGAAGCGAAAACGCTGAGCCGTACCGGTCAGGATCCTGTCAGTCAGGCGGCGTTTGGTCTGAACCTGCCAGCAAAAGATAAACCAAGCTTCGGCACCACCACCGATATGCAGGGTAACGTCATTCTGCTGGCGCTGGATGAAGTGAAAGCCGGCACCCTGCCAGAAGCGCAGAAGAAAGCGATGGTTCAGGGCATTACTCAGAACAATGCCCAGATTGCTTTCGAAGCCATGATGAGCAACCTGCGTAAAGAAGCCAAAATTAAGCTGGGTGATGTAATAACTCAGCAGCAATAATTACGTATCTGCTCGCAGAATTTCGTAACGCTCTGCAAAAACTAAAGGCCGCTTTCGCGGCCTTTTCCATTTCTGCAATCTGCTGTTTGTGCCTGTTTTCTCCGGCGGCTATCGTGACGTGGCTGTCAACACACAAGGAGATAACAGCATGAAACGTGGAATCAAAGCACTGTTAATTACGCTGGCTATTGCCACCACCGGGATGAGCGCTGGCGCGCTGGCGGCGACACCTGCCGCCAAACCACAGACGGTACAGAGCAAGACCGACGCAGCCGCGCCGGTGCAGGGACAAACCAAAGCGACTGACGCCGGTAAAAACGTGGATGATGACGGTACGCGGGTGAGTATCAATTCGGCCTCTGCAGAAGACCTGGCCCGCGCGATGAATGGTGTCGGCCTGAAAAAAGCGCAGGCCATCGTCAGCTACCGGGAAGAGTATGGTCCTTTCAAAACTGTCGACGATCTCAAACAGGTTCCGGGTATGGGCAGCGCGCTGGTTGAGCGCAACCTCTCACACCTGACGTTGTAATCTCACATTTACTTGCACTGCAGCGATAATTTGCCAGGATAAAGAGGTCATACCAGTTATGACCTCTAATCCTACAATAACAGTAAAGGCTATTGCGCTATGCAGACAAAAATCAAAGTACGCGGTTTTCACCTCGACGTTTACCAGCATGTGAACAATGCCCGCTATCTTGAGTTTCTTGAAGAAGCGCGCTGGGACGGGCTCGAAAATAGCGAAAGCTTTCAGTGGCTGACCGCGCACAACATCGCGTTCGTGGTCGTCAATATCAACATCAACTACCGCCGTCCGGCCGTGCTGGGTGATGTGCTTACCGTGACCAGTCAGGTACAGCAGCTAAGTGGCAAAAGCGGGGTGTTAAGCCAGGTGGTAACGCTCGATCCAGAAGGGCAGGTAGTGGCTGATGCGCTGATTACGTTTGTCTGTATCGATCTGAAAACCCAGAAGGCGCTACCGCTTGAAGGGGAGTTACGGGAAAAGCTGGAACTGATGATCGCTTAGAAATTCTGTCTTTTATAAAAGACAAAAGGACTTTTCAGGGATAGAATAATGGACAGGGACTACGTTGTTGAACGTTACCGAACCCGTGACGGAAAAATTCCGTTCGAGGAGTGGGTAGCAAATATGAGGCGAAAGGATCCGGAGCTAGCGTTTCGGATCCTTCTGCGAATTGACCGTGCTGAGAAAGGGAATTTCGGCGATTACCGATATCTCAGAGAGGGTGTCTGGGAATTGAAAATTGATTGTGGTCCCGGCTATCGAATCTATTTTGCAGTACAACATCGGAAGATCCTATTGTTGCTGATCGGCGGTGACAAAAAGAGTCAAAAGGCTGATGTGAAACTGGCAATAGATTACTGGAATGAGCATCAAAAGGATAAATCCGATGAGCAAGAGCCAACAAAAATTTTCTAGTTCCGTCAGCCATGATGAAGCCGTTGTAAAAATGCTTCGTGAAAACCCTTCCTACGCCCAGCTATACCTGCAGGTTGCGTTAGATGAGATTTATGAAGATCAGGGGATCCCTGCATATTTAATCGCGTTAAGACGCGTCATCGAATCCCGCGGCGGCATAGGTGAAATTGCTACTAAATCGGGTCTTTCCCGTCAGCAGCTGTACCGAACCTTGTCTAATAACGGCAACCCAACGCTGACGACGTTAATGAAAGTCACGCGTGCTGCCGGCGTAAAACTGTTCGACAGCACGGTTAAATAGCCCTATTTTAGCCCGGTTTTTTTCTGCATCGCGGCCATCACGCCGACTTTATCGGCAAGATAATGATTCAGCCCGTTAGCGCGCAGGTTACAGGCGGCGCACTGGCCGCAACCGTCGCCTTTGATGCCGTTATAGCAGGTGAGGGTATCGCTGCGAACCAAATCCAGCTTGCCCCAGTAGTCCGCCAGCGCCCAGGTTTCTGCTTTATCCAGCCACATCAGAGGGGTTTCAAAGCGCGTATCTTTCGCCATCCCCAGATTGACGGCGTGGTTCAACGCTTTCACAAACTCGTCGCGACAGTCCGGGTAACCGGAGAAGTCGGTTTCACATACGCCGGTTATTACCGCTTCGGCTTTTACCTGGTAGGCGTAAATCGCCGTCAGGGTCAGGAAGAGGAT
Organism: Enterobacter genomosp. O; assembly: GCF_001022965.1. GTDB lineage: Bacteria > Pseudomonadota > Gammaproteobacteria > Enterobacterales > Enterobacteriaceae > Enterobacter > Enterobacter cloacae_L. The sequence continues at coordinate 647,422 of NZ_LECZ01000025.1, read as the reverse complement.
ATTACGGCCCGGCACAAAGGTGTTCGGAATGCCGCTGGCATCGGGTTCGTAGTCCGGGACGGGAATGCTGTCGCGGGTGAGGCTGCTAACGGCCAGCTCATTTAACAGCGTAACATCCAGTACCTTGTGCGCGCGTGCGCCCAGTTTCAGGGCCAGTTCACGGGCGACGTCGATTTCAGCGCGATGACGCTGACCATAATCGAAAGTAACACAGTGAACTTCATCATACTGATGAAGGGCCTGGACCAGGCAGGTAGTAGAGTCTTGTCCTCCGCTGAACACGACGACGGCACGTTTCATAAATCATCTCAACAGTTACGGTAAAAGCGTTATGTTACCGCCTGACCACGACGGCGACCAGCTTCTTCACGATTTGGGGGCGGGCAGCCAGGCTTCGGTAAAATCAAACCAGCCTCGGGTGTTGAGGCGTATGCCGTTGACCCCCGGCGGGGCGCTGATTTGATACTGGTAGTTAAACAGCGGTGTAATGACCGCGTTTTCCATAAGCTGGCTAAAAATGGCTTTCAGGCCAGCATGCCGATCCTGTTCATCGGCCTGAGTCTGTACCGCATCCAGGGTGGCCTGTAGATGAGCGTATTGAGGCGCGCTCAGCAGGTGTGGCCAGAGAGCATCACAGCGCAGCCACTGCTCAAGCGTGTATTCCGGGGCTTCGCCAATCAGCCTGTCGCCCATCATCATGTCCGCGTCTGCCAGTTGCTGGCATCCATCCCAGGTTTTCGCATCGTAAAAGATAACCGTAAGCGCGCAGCCCAGTTGTGCAAGGTACTGTTTTAGCTGTCGGGCCATCGTGTGTAACTCAACCGGCAAATGGTAAATCAGGGTTAATTTCTTCGGCAGAGGGACATGCGTTAAATCCGGCCACTGGGGGATCGCCCAGCCGGGCAGTAACTCCTCCGTTGGGTTAATCAGCCCTTCGTTTAGCCCAAGCGTATGCAGAAGCGATGAGAGATGAATGATATTGATGAGCCGCCGCGCCTGAATTTCACTCAGGCGCGGGCTTTGCTTCAGGGTGAGATAACAAAAGCCCAGACTGGTGCTGTTGGTGACCAGGCGCAGGCTCTCAAGTTCATCCGGCTCACCAATGGCAATCTGCACCGGATGACGACAGCTGGTACCCAGCCCAGAGTCAAACAGCGTCGGCGTGATCCAGTATTCGATAGCCTTAAGCAGCGGATGGCTGAGATGGTACTGTTCGTGGCTTTCCAGACGAACCAGGTCGGGTTCATACACGCTGAGTCTGAAGGGCCCGCTGCCCGTCATAGGCTGTTCGGGATGGGCAAGACGGCTGCAGTAAGTGGCCAGGCGGTGTGCCAGCCAGTAATCCGGCTGGTGCAAGGTAAATGTCAGACACTGAGGATGAGTGACGTCAACGCGTAAGACGCTCTGGAACAGCTTACGCAGGGCGGGCAGGGCAAAAAGCGCGGTCAGGCTCTGCTGAAGCTGTCCGGTCTCGACCTTATCGCCGTTATGCCAGTGCAGGGTGGATCGAATATAAAAATGCCAGCGCAGGCCGTCATCCGAGACCTCCCAGTGATGGGCGAGATCGCCCGTGGGTTCACTGGAGCTGCCGTGAAAGCGCGTCAGCCCGGAAAAGATCTGTCCGGCCAGATGCTGTTCCGCCCGACCGGGCAGAAAACCCGGATGAAGCGGGTCCAGAGAGCGGTAATAGGGGATGCGCAGCGTCGGCGTGTCGTTTTGCCACTGCCCGCCTAAAAACGGATGCAGCAATGACCGCAGCGCGTCTGGTGCAAGCTGGGCCAGCTCAAGCGCGTTGTGCTGCTGTCCACGCTTTAACGCCTCTTCCATCATCGCATTGCGCAGCGACTCTGGGGTGACATGGAACGTCAGTTCACCTCGTTTTCCGCGACCAGACTGCGCTCGCCAGCTTAGCCAGCCCGCTTCCTGGGCCTGACGCAGCAGCGTTCGAACATGCCGCTCGCTACAAAAACAGCGGGCCGCCAGCTCGCTGATGGTGACCTGCTGCGTCGCACCCTCGGACGGCTGCCAGAGGCGATGATACTGATTAAGTCGATTAAGCTGGCGCATGAGAAACCCTGAACAATAATTATCATCTATTCACTATTACTTCCGTATATCTCACACGATACTGATGCACAAGTTAATCGCATCACATTTCGGGAGTAATCATGGCTCGGCTCGCTGCATTTGATATGGACGGTACGCTGTTAATGCCGGATCACCGTTTGGGGGAGAAAACCCTGAACACGCTGAAGCGTCTGCGCGAGCGTGATGTCACCCTGACATTTGCTACCGGGCGTCATGTGCTGGAAATGCGTCATCTGCTGGGCGCGTTTTCCCTCGACGCCTTTCTGATCACCGGCAACGGGACGCGAATTCATTCTGTAGAAGGCGATGTGCTGCACCGTCAGGATCTCAACCCGGAAGTGGCGGATATCGTGCTGCACAGCACCTGGGACACCCAGGCCAGCATCCACGTCTTTAACGATCGGGGCTGGTTCACCGGGCGTGAAATTCCGGAACTGCTGCATGCGCATGTCTACAGCGGTTTTAAATACCAGCTTATCGACCTGCGTCGGATCCCCGCCCATGCGGTGACCAAGATCTGCTTCTGCGGCGATCATGACGATCTCTGCCGCTTACGCATTCAGCTGAATGAGGCGCTGGGTAATCGGGCGCACCTGACCTTCTCGGCGGTGGATTGTCTGGAGGTGTTACCTGTGGGCTGTAACAAAGGTTCCGCCCTGGCGGTACTGAGCGACCACCTGGGCTTAACGCTGCAGGACTGTATGGCGTTTGGCGACGCCATGAACGACCGGGAGATGCTGGGCAGCGTCGGCCGCGGTCTGATTATGGGAAATGCGATGGCGCAGCTAAAAGCAGAACTTCCCCATCTGCCGGTTATTGGGCACTGCGGTAACGAAGCGGTGTCCCATTTTTTGACGCATTGGCTGGACAATAACAACCTCCCATATTCCCCCGAATAGTGAGACCCTTCCAGCAAGCCAGACCCCGGTCTGGCTTTTTTTATTTCAGCAGCTCTGCAATCCGGGCTTTCCACGGGGCGATATCGCCGATGTTGGCCTGCACCCACTCCGCATTGTAGTAGGTTTCCAGGTAGCGTTCGCCGCTGTCGCACAGCAGCGTGACGATAGAGCCGGTGCGGCCCTCTTCGCGCATGCGTGCGGCAAGCTGCAGTGCGCCCCACATATTTGTGCCCGTCGATGCGCCGACTTTGCGGCCCAGCTGCGTCTCCAGCCAGTGCGCCGTTGCCACGCTTGCGGCATCCGGCACGCGCATCATCTCATCCACTACGTCCGGGATGAACGATGGTTCAACGCGCGGGCGGCCAATCCCTTCAATTTTACTGCCTACCGGGCTGCGCAGACCAGCATCGCGGTTTTGCCAGTAGTCGAGGAACACGGAGTTCTGCGGATCAACCACCATCAGCTGGGTATCATAGCCCTGACAGCGAATGTAACGTCCAATAGTGGCAGACGTGCCGCCCGTCCCGGCGCTCATTACAATGTACGACGGAACCGGGTGCGGCTCGTGGGTCATCTGGCGGAAGATACTGTCGGCAATGTTGTTATTGCCGCGCCAGTCCGTCGCGCGCTCGGCGAAGGTAAACTGGTCCATATAGTGGCCGTTGAGCTCGCGGGCCAGCATTTCGGAAGCGGCGTAGATTTCGCAGGCGCTTTCCACAAAGTGGCAGCGACCGCCGTAAAATTCGATCTGTTCGATTTTGCGTCTGGCAGTGCAGGAAGGCATCACCGCGATAAACGGTAGGCCCAGCAGGCGAGCAAAATAGGCTTCGGACACCGCCGTTGAACCGGATGAGGATTCAATGATAGTGGTGCCTTCTTTAATCCAGCCGTTACATAAACCGTATAAAAACAGTGAGCGCGCCAGACGATGCTTCAGGCTGCCGGTAGGATGGGTGCTTTCATCTTTCAGATAGAGCTGAATACCGTCAAATCCCGGCAGGGAAAGGCGAATCAGGTGCGTATCTGCCGAGCGCTGATAGTCGGCATTGATTTCGCTGATCGCATGTTTAACCCAAGTGCTATTCATCGTAGTTATCCGTTTGTCATTTTGTGCCTAGGATAGCGAAAAGCACAGAAAAAATTGTTGCTATCTGGCCTTTAAAATAGAATGAAGGGAGAAAAATTTTCTCTATGAGGTGGCTATGCTAGATAAAATTGACCGCAAGCTCCTTTCATTACTGCAAAGTGACTGTACCCTCTCTTTGCAGGCGCTGGCAGATGCCGTTAATCTGACCACCACGCCGTGCTGGAAGCGCCTCAAGAAGCTTGAGGATGACGGTATTCTTCTGGGACGCGTCGCGTTATTGGATCCAGAAAAACTGGGGCTTGGATTAACGGCGTTTGTCCTGATAAAAACTCAGCATCACAGCAGCGAGTGGTATAGCCGCTTTGTCACGCAGGTGTCCGAAATGCCAGAGGTGCTCGGCTTCTGGCGTATGGCCGGCGAGTACGATTACCTGATGCGCGTTCAGGTCGCAGACATGAAGCGCTATGATGATTTCTACAAGCGACTGGTGAACAGCGTACCGGGGTTATCGGACGTCACTTCGAGCTTCGCCATGGAACAGATTAAATACACCACAGCGTTACCTATTGAATAACTTCGTAAAATACCTTCAGGAACAAACCGCGTGCGATTATTTGCCCAATTAAGCTGGTACTTTCGTCGGGAGTGGCAACGCTATCTCGGCGCCGTATTCCTGCTTATTATCATTGCCATTTTGCAGCTGATCCCGCCGAAAGTGGTGGGATATGTCGTGGATGGCGTCACCGAACAGCATTACACCACCGCACGGGTGTTGATGTGGGTCGGCACGCTGGTGCTGACGGCCGTCATTGTTTATCTGCTGCGCTACGTCTGGCGCGTGCTGCTGTTTGGCGCGTCCTATCAGCTGGCCGTTGAGCTGCGTGAGGATTTTTACCGCCAGCTGAGCCGGCAGCATCCCGAATTTTATCTGCGCCATCGCACCGGGGATCTTATCGCGCGCGCCACTAACGACGTCGATCGCGTGGTCTTTGCCGCCGGGGAAGGGGTGCTGACGCTGGTGGACTCGCTGGTGATGGGCTGCGCGGTGCTGATCGTCATGTCCACGCAGATCAGCTGGCAGTTGACCCTGCTTGCCTTGCTGCCGATGCCGCTGATGGCGCTGGCGATCAATCGCTACGGCGAACAGCTGCACGAGCGCTTTAAGCTGGCGCAGGCGGCGTTTTCTTCCCTGAACGACCGCACGCAGGAGAGCATGACCAGCATCCGTATGATTAAAGCGTTTGGCCTGGAAGACCGACAATCCGCACTGTTTGCGGCCGATGCCGCGGACACGGGAGCGAAGAACATGCGCGTCGCGCGTATTGACGCTCGTTTTGACCCGACGATTTATATCGCGATTGGCATGGCAAACCTGCTGGCGATTGGCGGCGGAAGCTGGATGGTGGTGCAGGGCGCGTTGACCCTGGGGCAACTGACCAGCTTTGCGATGTATCTGGGGCTTATGATCTGGCCGATGCTGGCGCTGGCCTGGATGTTTAACATCGTGGAGCGCGGCAGCGCCGCCTATAGCCGCATTCGCGCCATGCTGGCCGAAGCGCCGGTGGTCAATGACGGGAGCGAAGCGGTACCGGAAGGGCGCGGCGTCATGAAAGTCGACGTCCGTCAGTTTGTCTATCCGCAAACGGAACATCCGGTACTGGAGAACGTCAGCTTTACGCTTCAGCCAGGCCAGATGCTCGGCATCTGCGGCCCGACGGGTGCCGGCAAAAGTACCGTGCTTTCGCTGCTCCAGCGCCACTTTGACGTCACGCAGGGCGATATTCGCTTCCATGATATTCCCCTGACCCGGCTGGTACTGGATGAGTGGCGAGGCCGTCTGGCGGTGGTGAGCCAGACGCCGTTTCTGTTTTCGGACACCGTGGCGAACAACATTGCCCTCGGACGTCCGTCGGCAACGCAGGAAGAGATAGAGCATGTGGCGCGGTTAGCCAGCGTACATGATGATATTTTGCGCCTGCCGCAGGGCTACGATACGGAAGTCGGGGAGCGGGGCGTCATGCTGTCCGGCGGGCAAAAACAGCGTATCTCCATTGCCCGCGCGCTGTTGCTCAATGCTGAAATCCTGATCCTGGACGATGCGCTTTCCGCCGTGGATGGCCGTACCGAGCACCAGATCCTGCATAACCTGCGCCAGTGGGGCGACGGACGCACGGTGATTATCAGCGCCCATCGTTTGTCAGCGCTTACCGAAGCCAGCGAAATACTGGTATTGCAGCACGGGCACGTTGCCCAGCGCGGGCAGCATGAAACGCTTGCGGAGCAGCCGGGATGGTATCGCGATATGTATCGCTATCAGCAGCTTGAAGCGGCGCTGGACGATGCGCCGGAACACGCAGAGGAGGCCACCCATGCGTAAGCTCGGAACGATGTGGCCGACGCTTAAGCGTCTGCTGGCCTACGGCTCGCCGTGGCGTAAACCGCTCTCCGTGGCCGTGCTTTTACTCTGGATTGCGGCGATTGCCGAGGTGAGCGGCCCGCTTCTCATCAGCTACTTCATCGACAATATGGTCGCTAAAAGCTACCTGCCGCTGGGGCTGGTGGCGGGCTTAGGCGTGGCCTACGTTGGGTTGCAGCTGACGGCGGCAGGGCTGCACTATGCCCAGTCTCTGCTGTTCAACCGTGCAGCCGTGGGCGTCGTGCAGCAGCTGCGTACGGACGTGATGGACGCCGCGCTTCGCCAGCCGCTCAGCGAGTTTGATACTCAGCCGGTCGGGCAGGTGATTTCGCGGGTGACCAACGATACGGAGGTGATCCGCGATCTGTACGTCACCGTGGTGGCAACTGTGTTACGCAGCGCAGCGCTGATTGGCGCGATGCTGGTGGCAATGTTCAGCCTCGACTGGCGCATGGCGCTGGTGGCAATCACTATCTTCCCGGCGGTGCTGATCGTGATGGTTATCTATCAACGCTACAGCACGCCGATTGTCCGTCGGGTGCGCACCTATCTTGCCGACATTAATGATGGCTTCAACGAAGTGATCAACGGCATGAGCGTTATCCAGCAGTTCCGCCAGCAGGCGCGTTTTGGCGAGCGGATGGGCGAAGCCAGCCGTTCGCACTACATGGCGCGCATGCAGACCCTGCGGCTTGATGGGTTCCTGTTACGCCCGCTGCTGAGCCTCTTCTCCGCGCTGGTGCTTTGCGGGCTGCTGATGCTCTTTGGCCTGACCACACGAGGAACCATTGAGGTTGGCGTTTTATACGCCTTCATCAGCTACCTTGGCCGCCTTAACGAACCCCTGATTGAGCTGACGACACAGCAGTCGATGCTCCAGCAGGCCGTGGTGGCTGGGGAGCGCGTGTTCGAGCTGATGGACAGGCCGCGTCAGACCTACGGCGACGACGAGCGTCCTCTGCAAAGCGGGGCCATTGCCTTTGATAACGTCTCGTTTGCCTATCGCGACGACCAGCTGGTGCTGCAGGACATCACGCTTGATGTTCCTTCACGCGGGTTCGTGGCGCTGGTGGGGCATACCGGCAGCGGTAAGAGCACGCTCGCCAGCCTGTTAATGGGGTATTACCCGGTCAGCCGGGGTGAAATCCGCCTCGACGGACGCCCGCTCGCGGCTCTCAGCCACGGTGTGTTACGCAAAGGCGTTGCGATGGTGCAGCAGGATCCGGTCGTACTGGCCGATACCTTCTACGCCAACGTGACCCTGGGGCGAGACTACTCTCAGGAGCAGGTCTGGGACGTGCTGGAGAAAGTGCAGCTGGCAGCGCTGGCACGCGGGTTTAGCGACGGGATCAATACGAAACTGGGCGAGCAGGGGAACAATCTCTCCGTTGGTCAAAAACAGCTCCTGGCGCTGGCGCGGGTGCTCATTGAAACGCCGCAGATACTGATTCTGGATGAAGCCACGGCCAGCATTGACTCCGGCACCGAGCAGGCCATCCAGCAGGCGCTGGCCGCCGTACGCGACCATACGACGCTGGTGGTGATTGCTCACCGACTTTCGACCATCGTTGACGCGGACACCATTCTGGTGCTGCATCGCGGACAGGCCGTTGAGCGCGGTACGCACCGTGAACTGCTGGAAGCAAAAGGGCGCTACTGGCAGATGTATCAGCTGCAGCTGGCGGGCGAAGAGCTGGCCGCCAGCGTGCGCGATGAAGAGTCGCTTAGCGCCTGATGCACTAAAATGAGGCGACGCGCTAACAGTCATTCCTGTTGGTGCAAAACTGAAACGCACCCTGCACCGGCATGGTGCGTTTTTTTTCACCGGTGCGTTTAGCAGGCGCGCGTAACGCTCATCGCACCGCTATTCCTCCTGGTTTTCATTTCTGGCACACCCCTTGCAATACCTTCTGCGTTAGCTGCGGCCATTACCGAATTCTGACTGGAGGGGATCTATGAAGCTGGTTACGGTTGTAATCAAACCATTCAAACTCGAAGACGTGCGTGAAGCGCTCTCTTCAATGGGTATTCAGGGACTGACTGTCACCGAAGTGAAAGGCTTTGGTCGTCAGAAGGGTCATGCCGAGCTTTATCGCGGGGCGGAATACAGCGTTAACTTTCTGCCAAAAGTAAAAATTGATGTCGCGATTGCTGACGATCAGCTTGATGAAGTCATTGATGTCATTAGCAAAGCGGCCTACACCGGCAAAATTGGCGACGGCAAAATTTTCGTTGCCGAACTGCAGCGCGTCATTCGCATCCGTACCGGCGAATCTGACGAAGCGGCACTGTAATTAACGCCTGGCACACAGTGATAGGGATCGAGAAAATGAAGATAGCAACACTTAAAACGGGTCTGGGTTCGCTGGCACTGCTGCCGGGCCTGGCGCTGGCTGCTGCACCTGCTGTGGCAGACAAAGCCGATAACGCCTTTATGATGATCAGCACCGCGCTGGTGCTGTTCATGTCCATTCCGGGCATTGCGCTGTTCTACGGCGGCCTGATCCGCGGCAAAAACGTTCTCTCCATGCTGACGCAGGTTGCCGTAACGTTCGCGCTGGTCTGCGTGCTGTGGGTGGTTTACGGCTACTCGCTGGCGTTCGGCACGGGCAACGCGTTCTTTGGTAACTTCGACTGGGTGATGCTGAAAAATATTGAGCTGACCGCGCTAATGGGCAGCTTCTACCAGTATATTCACGTTGCTTTCCAGGGCTCGTTCGCCTGTATTACCGTCGGGCTGATTGTGGGCGCGCTCGCCGAACGTATTCGTTTCTCAGCGGTCCTGATTTTCGTGGTGGTCTGGCTGACGCTCTCCTATGTGCCGATTGCGCATATGGTCTGGGGTGGCGGTCTGCTGGCAACGCACGGCGCGCTGGACTTCGCGGGCGGTACCGTTGTACACATTAACGCCGCGGTAGCGGGTCTGGTTGGCGCATACCTGATTGGCAAACGCGTGGGCTTCGGTAAAGAAGCATTCAAACCGCACAACCTGCCGATGGTCTTTACCGGTACCGCGATCCTTTACTTTGGCTGGTTTGGCTTCAATGCCGGCTCAGCAAGTGCCGCAAACGAAATCGCCGCGCTGGCCTTCGTGAACACCGTTGTGGCCACGGCGGGTGCAATCCTCTCCTGGGTCTTTGGCGAGTGGGCGGTGCGCGGTAAACCTTCTCTGCTGGGTGCCTGTTCGGGGGCGATTGCCGGTCTGGTCGGTATCACTCCAGCGTGTGGTTATGTTGGTGTGGGTGGCGCGCTGCTGGTCGGCCTGGTGTCGGGTCTGGCGGGTCTGTGGGGCGTGACGGCGCTGAAGCGTATTCTGCGCGTTGATGACCCTTGCGATGTGTTTGGCGTGCACGGCGTGTGCGGCATCGTCGGCTGTATCATGACCGGTATCTTCGCAGCGAAATCGCTGGGTGGCGTGGGCTACGCAGAAGGCGTCACCATGGCCCATCAGGTGCTGGTGCAGCTGGAAAGTATTGCTGTCACCGTGGTGTGGTCTGCCGTTGTCGCTTTCATTGGCTACAAACTGGCGGATATGACGGTTGGGCTGCGCGTACCGGAAGAGCAGGAACGCGAAGGTCTGGACGTCAACAGCCACGGCGAGAATGCGTATAACGCCTAAGGTAAAAGCAAAACGGCAACCTTTGGTTGCCGTTTTTAGTGTTTGTTCCCTCTCCCCGTGGGAGAGGGTCAGGGTGAGGGCATCAGGCCGCACCAGGTAAAAGCAAAACGGCAACCTATGGTTGCCGTTTTTAGTGTGTATTCCCTCTCCCCGTGGGAGAGGGCCAGGGTGAGGGTAACATCAACCTCGATTACGCATCACCCCTTCCTGCACCGTCGAGGCGACCAGCACGCCATCCTGCGTATAAAACTCCCCACGAACAAAGCCGCGAGCGCTTGATGCCGACGTACTCTCCACGCTGTAGAGCAGCCACTCGTTCATGTTGAACGGACGGTGGAACCACATGGAGTGGTCGATCGTCGCGACCTGCATCCCTTTTTCGAGAAACCCGACGCCGTGCGGCTGCAGCGCCACCGGCAGGAAGTTGAAATCTGACGCATAGCCCAGCAGATACTGATGCACGTGGAAGTCCTCAGACACCGTACCGTTAGCCCGGATCCAGACCTGGCGCTTCGGTTCCGCGGTATGGCCTTTCATCGGGTTGTGGAACTCGACGGGGCGGATCTCAAGCGGCTTATCGCAGAGAAACTTCTCTTTGACCTGCGGCGGAAGCAGATGCGCCAGCGCACGGGCGATATCGGTCTCTGATTTGAGCTCGTCTGGCGACGGCGCCGGGGGCATCACTTTCTGGTGCTCGTAGCCGGGTTCTGGTGCCTGAAAAGAGGCCGTCATGTAAAAGATCGGCTTACCGTTCTGGATAGCCGCGACGCGGCGCGCGCTGAAGCTGTTGCCATCTCTCAGGACTTCAACGTCATAGACGATCGGTTTTGCGCTGTCGCCGGGGCGTAAGAAGTAGCTGTGGAATGAGTGCACCAGACGGTCTGCCGGGACAGTCTCCTTTGCTGCGTACAGCGCTTGTCCAACGACTTGCCCGCCGAAGACCTGGCGTAAGCCTAAATCTTCGCTCTGTCCGCGAAAGAGTCCTTCCTCAATTTTTTCCAGATTCAATAATGTCAGCAGATTGTTCAGTGCCTGACTCATAATTGTCCTCAATAAACGCCGTAGCGAAAGATAGGCAGAGTATAACGCAGAAATGAAAGTGGTCCGATGGGTAGAATAATCTGAATATCGGGACGATTTCAGGCATTAATCAGTGATTTGTGCCACACTTGTATACGTTATGTGATTGAAACGACATCGGATGGGATCGATCCCGCTGGTGCATTGATGATAAGGAGACTTCAATGAAACTCGTGCCCATGCTAAGTGGTGTAGCTATTGCGGTGGCGTTGTCCGCCTGTGCCGGTAAGAGCGCCCAGGTGCCTGTACCAGCAGCCGATCCGAACGGGATTAATACCCTTTCACAGCAATCCATTCAGCAGCCTAACGTTTCCGGTACCATCTGGATTAAACAGAAAGTCGCGTTACCGCCGGATGCGGTATTAACGGTGACGCTGTCTGATGCTTCCCTGGCCGACGCGCCATCGAAGGTTGTGGCCCAGCGCGCCGTCCGTACTGAAGGTAAGCAGGCGCCGTTTAGCTTCGTATTGCCGTATAACCCATCGGACGTGCAGCCTAATGCCCGCATCCTGCTGAGTGCAGCGGTAACGATCAACGGTAAGCTGGTGTTTATCACCGATACGGTCCAGGAAGCGATCAATAACGGTGGGACAAAAGTCGACCTGAACCTGGTCCCTGTGCAGCAGACCGAAGTACCGGTCGCGCCGCAGACCAATCAGCCGTCCCTGCCAACCCCACCGACTCAGATGTAATGATTGTGTTTCCCCTCTCCTCCGGGAGAGGGGGATCAATACACCCAGCGGTACTTCTGCAAATCGATTTGCCCTGACCCTGATACCTGCACCCCTTCTGAAAGTAACGCCTGACGCTGACGCTGGAGATCCGGTCCGGTGAGCGAGATGGCGCCATGTCGATTCACCACCCGATGCCAGGGCAACGTGCTTCCTTCCGGTAGCCGTTTCAAAACGCCGCCGACCTGTCGCGCCGCGCGCGGGGAACCGGCCAGGCGTGCGACATCACCATAGGTAGTGACATAGCCTTCCGGGATTGAAGCCACGATTTGCCATACGCGCTGTGGAAAGGAGTCGTGCTCGTCCATACCTTCACCTGTGGGGATGTTCTGGAGAGCCATGGTAAACGAAGACCGTGATGATTGCTGCGCCTGTTTGCGCAAGAAACCAGCATCCGGTTCCTGGTAGCTTGCAATTGGTCGTTAGCACAGGGATAATGCGCCAGCGCGTTGGTTATCAACGCTCTCAATGGGGGCTCTGTTGGTTCTCCCGCAACGCTACTCTGTTCACCAGGTCAGGTCCGGAAGGAAGCAGCCAGGGCAGACGACGTGTGTGCCGGGATGTAGCTGGCAGGGCCCCCACCCATTTCTGGACTCGTACCTTCTTCCCTGTTTTTTACCTTTCCTTTAGCGTTTATTCCACAATAAGATTAAGCTTATATCGTGTAATATATATTTCATCGCTTTGAAATATTACTGTCATAAACCTGTAATAATAGACTGGCATTTTATATTCGGATGTCTATTTTCTACCATAATTCAAAAAAATATATATCTGGATAACATTGTTAACTTCGTGTATTAAATAAAGTACTTATTCCGAAGGGAAGTGACAAACATGGCTACAGCGGTATTAAACGTTAAGATCGATGACGCGCTAAAAGAAAGGCTTCGCCACTATGCGGAAGACAATAACGAGAATTTAAGCGTGACGACAGAGAAACTGCTGCTGCTGGCGTTTGAAGCAGTAGAAGAGGCGGGAGTATCGGAAGAGGATATTGATAATCAGCATACGGAAGAAGAGAGCATTTCTCCTTTTACTCCTAAAGAAATCAAAGCTCTACGTAAACTTCTGAAGAAGAGAAAATGAAACAACAACTGTCAACTGCCAGCGACTACAAAGAAGCCTGCGATCTGTTGCGTTCAGGCTACGTGAAGCATGTACGTCTTGGCTGGAATGTCGGAAGTGATGAGTTCTTTCGTATTGCGTCTGACTGGTGTGATACCGGCGCAAAAATAAAGAAAGATGGTGAAAACTTTGTTATTTCACTAAAAGGTTTTCCTATTCCTGCTCAGCATTAACTTCTGAACGGTGAAAACTGCTGACTGCCTCCGTGACAGTCAGCAGTTTTTATTTTTTATGATCGGCTTCAAACTTTTCAATATTAAATCACGCTGCGTTTTATCGATGGCATGTTTTTATTCAGAGCAAGCCATAGCGGTTTGATCCTCAGCAGCGCCTGCTCAAGCTCTGTCGGTTCGAGCGAGAAGGGCATCCGTAAATAGCGGTCAAACGCGCCAGATAAACCAAACCGCGTCCCGGTCCCCAGATTGATCCCCAGAATCTCAGCCCGCGCGGCAAGCTGAGTCGCCAGCATGCCCGGGAGTTCTATCCAGTAAGAGAGCCCGCCCTCCGCTTCATGGAATGTCCACTCAGGGAAATGTTCGCGCAACAATTCACCGCACCGATCGCGTCGTTCAGCCAGCATTTTCCGGCGCGCGGGCAGAAACGTCTCGCTGTTATTCATGAGCCACAGCATCGCCAGCTGTTCCAGCAGCGGAGACCCTAAATCCAGGGTATCCCGCGTCTGGGCGAGCGTGGCGATAGTACGCGAGGAGGCGCGGATCCAGCCGAGACGCAGCCCTCCCCAAAAGCTTTTTCCCGCAGAGCCTAACGTAATGACGGTGGCCTGTGGGTTGAAGGAGGCCAGCGGCGGCGGCGGAGGCGAGTCAAACCAGAGATCCACCATCGTCTCATCCACCACCAGCGCCGTACGGGTTTGCGCAGCAATATCGGTGATGGCCTGACGGGTCGCGATATCCATGCATCTCCCGGTCGGGTTATGAAAATCTGGCATCAGATACGCCAGCCGCGGTGCGGTCTGGGCAAGCGTTGCCGCGAAGCCGTCTGTATCCCAGCCGGTCTCCGGCAGCGACACCCCCACGGGCCTACACTGCGCCCCCTGAATGGCGGCAATCGCCAGCGGGTAGGTGGGATGGTCAACTACGACGCGATCCCCCGGCCCGGTCATCATCCGCAGCACCAGCGCAAAGCCGCTGACGGCGCCATTAACCACCATCACTTCCTCTGCGCGGGTGGGAAGACCGCGCGCGGTATAGCGCGCAGCGATGGCCTCCCGCAGCGCCGGCAGCCCAAGCTGATCGTAGCCCGTCAGCGAAAGGTGCTGCGTAATGGCGGTGAGCGCATGGGTATACGCCTGGTGGATCTCCGGCCCGGCATTCAGTGCTGCTGTGGAGAGATCCAGCGCGGCACTCGCTGCTGAAAGGGTGGGAACGGCGCGCGTATCCGGGAGGATCACGCGCGACCCGCTGCCGTGACGGCTTTCAAGATAACCTTCTTCGCGCAGATGGGCGAGGGCGCTGCTGACGGTGGTTCGGCTTACGTCCAGCGCAGAGGCCAACTCACGCTCGCCCGGCAGCCGCGTATTGAGCGCCAGCCGACCATCAAGGATTAACAGACGCAATGCATCGGCCAGCTGACGCCAGAGCGGAGTGCGGGACGAGGTTTGCTGCCAGTGGCCTAAAAGGCGTATCAAAGACTGGCTTCCGAAGCGGCGTGATGACATATGCAGTCCACTATTTGAAAACTGGACATTAATCATAGTGCCATTTTAGGTCAGGATGAAAGCCTGGTTCACTGGAGAAGATAAAAATGGTGCGTCGTCTGCTACAACTTTATGTCGGTTTAGGGCTGTATGGCCTTTCCACCGCGATGTTTATTCGTTCCGATTTGGGCGTCGATCCGTGGGATGTGTTTCATCTTGGGGTAGGGATGCAGCTGGGGATGAGCATCGGGACGGTGATCATTTTAGTCGGCGCTGCGGTACTGCTGCTGTGGATCCCACTGCGTCAGATGCCGGGGCTGGGCACCATCAGCAACGTGATTTGTATCGGTCTGGCGGCGGACGCCAGCATGGCGCTTATCCCTGAACTGAGTTCCTTGCCACTTCGCATCACGCTGTTGGTCGGGGGTATTGTGATGAACGCGATTGCGACCAGTATGTACATCGGTGCCGGTTTCGGGCCCGGCCCGCGCGACGGCCTGATGACCGGCATTCATGCCCGACTGGGATGGTCCATTCGCAGCGTGCGTACCTCAATTGAGGTGTCCGTCCTGCTGATTGGGTGCGTGCTTGGCGGCACGTTTGGGGTGGGGACCGTATTGTATGCCCTGACCATTGGCCCGCTTATCCAGCTCTGTCTGCCCTGGTTCCGCCAGAAGCCGCGCATTGCGGAAATTCCTCAGCCAGAGCGGGTTGTTTAATTTTGCGAAGCGCTCACATGTTTTAACGGCATCGCTGTGCCAGAATAGGCATCCCGAAATACGCGATGCCAGAATGCATGAAAGCTATCACTCTCTATGATGTCGCCCTCCTTGCGGGGGTTTCTTATCAGACCGTCTCCCGCGTCATTAACGACGCGGAACATGTGTCTGCCCGCACGCGGGAAAAGGTGCAGCAGGCGATGGCGGAACTGCACTACGTTCCTAACCTTCGCGCGCAGCAGCTGGCGGGCAAACGCACCCGAACGCTGGGGCTCATCACCACCGATCTGGCCCTGCACGCGCCTTCGCAAATTGTCTCAGCGGTAAAAACGCGTGCGGCCGAAAAGGGGGCGAGCGTCCTCATTTCCATGGTGGAGCAGCCGCAACAGTGTCAGGCCGCACTTCAGGCGCTGCTGGCGCAGCGCGTGGAAGCCCTGCTGGTGAATGTTCCGCTTGACGATGAACATGCCGAACAGCTCAGGGCCCTGGCGTCGCCTGTCCCGGTGCTGTTCCTTGATGTATCGCCCTCCGCGCAGGTAAATAGCCTGGTGTTTAACGCTGAACAGGGTGCGCGTCTGGGCATTGAGCATCTGCTTTCGCTGGGGCATCAGCGCATTGCCCTGCTGAGCGGGCCGGAAAGCTCGGTTTCTGCGCGGGCGCGTCTGGCGGGTTGGAAAGCCGCCCTGGCACGCGCAGGTCTTGACGCCGCTGCGGTTGCCTTCGGTGACTGGAGCGCGGCCTGCGGATATGAGAAGGGGCATCTGCTGCTGTCTGGGGCGGTATTACCGGATGCGATTCTGGTGGCGAACGATCAAATGGCGCTTGGGGTGATGCGCGCCTGTGCGGAAAAAGGGATAGCGGTTCCGGGCCAGATTTCCGTGGTCGGGTTCGACGATACGGCTGACAGCGCCTGGTTCTCCCCGCCGCTGACGACCATTCGTCAGGCCTTTCGCGACGCGGGGGAACGCAGCGTGGAGTGGCTGCTGGCGCCCACCGGGGACGACGCGTGCTGGCAGGTTCAGCTGCCGGTTACGCTGGTTACCCGTCATTCCAGCGCGCGCCATGCTCCCCGGCAGGCCGAACGAGAGGATCTGGCGCGGCAGCTCAGAAGCCTGGCGCTGATGGCCGAGCAGCTTGCCCGCAAATAGGACTTTTGTGATCTGACTCGCTACCCCGCGATCGAACGCTTTACCGTCGCCGATCGCCAGGGCATGTTACCCAAAATTGTGAGCGCTTCGCAAAGAGGTTGATATGTCCAATACCCCATCGCTGACCCTCAGCGCCATCCTGGCCCGACGAGACTGGGAAAATCCGGGGGTTACCCAGTGGAACCGCCTGGCCGCACACGCGCCGTTACACAGCTGGCGTAATGAACAATCCGCCCGGGACGACGCCGGATCCGTCAGCAGGCATAGTCTTAACGGGGTGTGGCGATTCAGTTTTTTTGCGGCACCCGAGCAGGTTCCTCAGGTATGGGTAGCCGAAGATTGTGCAGATGCCGTTGCGATGCCCGTGCCGTCTAACTGGCAGATGCAGGGGTTCGATACGCCCATCTACACCAATGTGACCTATCCCATACCCGTTAACCCGCCTTTTGTGCCGCAAGAAAACCCCACCGGCTGTTACTCGCTCACATTTGACGTAGAGGACGCTTGGTTACAGAGCGGGCAAACCCGCATTATCTTTGACGGCGTGAACTCGGCGTTTCATCTGTGGTGCAACGGAGAGTGGATAGGCTATTCCCAGGACAGTCGGCTGCCCGCCGAATTTGACCTCTCGGCGGCATTGCGTCCCGGTCAGAACCGCCTGGCGGTCATGGTATTGCGCTGGTGCGACGGCAGCTATCTGGAAGATCAGGACATGTGGCGCATGAGCGGCATTTTCCGCGATGTGACGCTGCTGCATAAACCCGAGATGCAGATTGCCGATTATCACGTCGTGACAGACCTGAATGCGGAGCTGGACCGCGCGGCGCTGAAGGTCGACGTCGCCCTGCAGGGTTCGCAATTTTCAGCGTGTGAAGTGGCCTTAACCCTGTGGCGCAAGGGAGAGAAATGCGCCAGCGTATCCCGGCGTCCGGGGTCGGCCATTGTTGACGAACGCGGCAGCTGGGCCGAGCGCTTAACGGTAACGATCCCCGTTGAGGCCCCTGCGCTCTGGAGCGCGGAAACGCCGGAGCTGTATCGCCTGACGATTGTGCTGCTTAACCCGCAGGGGGAAGTGCTGGAGATTGAGGCGTGCGACGTTGGCTTCCGCCGCGTTGAAATCAGCAACGGCCTGCTGAAGCTTAACGGTAAACCGCTGCTGATCCGCGGGGTTAACCGGCACGAGCATCATCCGGAAAACGGCCAGGTGATGGACGAAGCGACAATGCGTCGCGATATTGAAATCATGAAGCAGCACAACTTCAACGCCGTGCGCTGTTCGCACTACCCGAACCATCCGCTGTGGTACCGGCTTTGCGATCGCTACGGGCTGTACGTCGTTGACGAGGCCAATATCGAAACCCACGGCATGGTGCCGATGAGCCGCCTTGCTGACGATCCGCGCTGGCTGCCCGCCATGAGCGAGCGCGTGACCCGCATGGTGCAGCGCGATCGTAACCACCCCTCAATTATCATCTGGTCCCTGGGCAATGAGTCTGGCCACGGCGCAAACCACGATGCATTGTACCGCTGGGTGAAGTCCACCGATCCGACGCGCCCGGTGCAATACGAAGGCGGTGGGGCGAATACGGCGGCGACCGACATCGTCTGCCCGATGTACGCCCGTGTCGACCAGGATCAGCCTTTTCCGGCGGTACCGAAATGGTCAATCAAGAAGTGGATCGGCATGCCGGACGAAGCGCGTCCGCTGATCCTCTGCGAATACGCTCACGCGATGGGTAACAGCTTCGGTGGGTTCGAGAAATACTGGCAGGCGTTTCGCAGCCATCCTCGCCTGCAGGGAGGGTTTGTCTGGGACTGGGTCGATCAGGCGTTGACGAAGAAAGACGAAAATGGCAACGCGTTCTGGGCCTACGGCGGGGATTTTGGCGACAAACCGAACGATCGGCAGTTCTGCCTCAATGGCCTGGTCTTCCCCGATCGCACGCCGCACCCGGCGCTGTACGAAGCGCAACGCGCGCAGCAGTTTTTTACCTTTACGCGGGTGAGCACGTCTCCGCTGGTGATAGAGGTACAAAGCGGCTACCTGTTCCGCCGCACCGATAACGAAGTGCTGAGATGGACGGTTGCCCGCGACGGAGAAGTTCTGGCTGCAGGCGAGGTGACGCTCGCGATGGCGCCGGAAGGCACTCAGCGCCTGGAGATTGCCCTGCCAGAGATGACGGCCGAACCGGGAGAGGTCTGGCTGAACGTTGAAGTCCGCCAGCCGCGGGCAACGCCGTGGTCACCGGCTAACCATCGCTGCGCGTGGGAGCAGTGGCCGCTTCCGGCTCCGCTCTTTACTACGCCGCCAGCGCCTGCGGGCGAGCCGCCGGTTTTGACGCAAAACGAGCGCATGCTGGAGGTCACGCATCGTCAACAGCGCTGGCAGTTCGATCGCACCACGGGCAACCTGACGCAATGGTGGCGCGAGGGGGGTGAAACATTGCTCGCACCGGTGACGGATAACGTGAGCCGCGCACCGCTGGACAACGACATTGGCGTGAGTGAAGCGACGCAAATCGATCCGAACGCGTGGGTTGAGCGCTGGAAAGCGGCGGGCATGTACGATTTCACCTCGCGACTTTTGCACTGTGAGGCAGAGCAGCACGCGGGCGAGGTGGTGGTGACCACCCTGCACGTCGGGGAGTATCACGGCAAAGCGCTGTTCCTGAGCCGCAAAACCTGGCGGGTGGACGACCAGGGAAGGCTGCACGGTGATATTCAGGTTGATGTTGCGTCTGATATTCCGGAACCCGCGCGCGTAGGCCTGAGCGTTCATCTTGCCGAAACGCCGGAAAACGTTCACTGGCTGGGGCTGGGGCCGCATGAAAACTACCCTGACAGAAAGCTGGCGGCAGAGCAGGGGCGCTGGACATTGCCTCTGGAGGCCATGCATACGCCGTATATCTTCCCGACGGAAAATGGTTTGCGCTGCGATACCCGGGAACTCGTGCTGGGTGCGCATCAGCTGAATGGCGCGTTCCATTTCTCGGTGAGCCGCTACGGCCAGCAGCAGCTGCGTGAGACAAGCCATCATCATCTGTTGCAGGAAGAGCCGGGATGTTGGCTCTGCCTCGATGCGTTCCATATGGGCGTGGGCGGCGACGACTCCTGGAGCCCCAGCGTCTCGCCGGAATTTATCCTCCAGCAACGCCAGCTTCGTTATACCTTCAGCTGGCAGCAGCGCCTTAACTGACCATTGAGATGCGGCCACACGGGTGGCCGCATGCTTACGCCAGAATTCCGCTCAGGCCATGCAGGCTCATGTAAATCCCTACCATGATAATCAGCGCCGCTGAGATCCACGGCGCTTTGCGGGAAAATTCGCTAAACCCGGGCCAGCGTTTTGTCGCATGTTTGAGGCTTAAGGCGGCAATCGCGCCGGAAGCGACCAGGGTAATCGCCAGACCAATACTGAAGCTGAACACCAGCGTCGCGCCAAGGGCAAAATGCTTAAGCTGCAGGCAGATGAGCAGTACGGTGATGGACGCCGGGCAGGGAATAAGCCCGCCGGTCAGGCCAAACATCGCGATCTGTCCGGTGGTGACGTTTTGACCGTTGAAACGCCGGTTAATATCCTGCGC
Source organism: Enterobacter genomosp. O (assembly GCF_001022965.1). Lineage (GTDB taxonomy): Bacteria > Pseudomonadota > Gammaproteobacteria > Enterobacterales > Enterobacteriaceae > Enterobacter > Enterobacter cloacae_L. The sequence continues at coordinate 627,266 of NZ_LECZ01000025.1, read as the reverse complement.
GTGCGCGCGCTGGTGGGCGTCCTGCCACTCCTCTTCAACCAGCAGGTGGCCGTGATGATGGTCGTGGTCATGATGATGATCGTGATAGTGATCATGATGATGATCGTGCGGCTGGCTCTCTTTCCAGGTGCGCCACGCCATCCACAAGGCGATCAGGACGATCAAGACTCCCGAGATCAGCTGAAACCACGGTTCTGAGGTATGCGCATCCCAGCTCCGACCAAACCATAATCCTGCCATGGCAATGATCCAGACCACCGCCGTATGGGAAAGCGTTGCCGCCAGACCGAGCAGTACCGCCTGTTTCAGCGTGCCGCGGATGGCCACAATAAAGGCGGCCATCATCGTTTTTGAGTGGCCCGGCTCCAGGCCATGTAATGCACCGAGCAGAATAGCGCTGGGGACAAACAGCCAGGCATTACCCTGCTGCAGGAGTGAAGCAAAATCGTTCATGGGAAATTCCGGAGTGGAAAGCGTGCCCTGATACTACTCCCCCCCAGTAGATTAATACTACCCCCCAGTAGAAAAATACTCAGGGGGAGTAGAGCGTGATATGCTTTCAAAGCCAAAAAGAGAGGGATGCAGAGATGTCACATACCGTTCGCGACAAGAAAATGTTATTGACTCGCCTGAAGAAAATTCAGGGGCAGAGTAACGCTCTGGAGAAAATGCTGAATAGCGATCACGAATGCGCCGAGGTGTTACAGCAGCTGGCGGCGATCCGCGGGGCGGTCAACGGCATGATGATGCAGGTGATCGAAGGGCATTTAACCGATCACGTAGTGAAAGAGCCTGAAGAAGCGCAGCGTGAAGCCGATCTTGGCGTAGTGCTGCAGGTGATCAAATCCTATCTTAAGTAGAGTGCGTTTCGAGGTTATTTTCGGCCCAAAGAATAAATTCCGTTTTGGGCAGCGCTTTGCTGTAGTACCACCCCTGCCCATACTGTACGCCGTGCCGGTGCAGCCAGGCGAGCTGCCCTGCGGTCTCGACACCCTCGGCCACCATCGCCAGCTTCAGCGACTTCGCCATTTCAATAATGTGCGGCGTCACGTTTTTATACTCCAGCGCGTCCACGAACGATTTATCAATTTTGAGCGTGTCGACATCCAGGTCCTGCAGATAGCTCAGGCTGGAATAGCCCGTGCCAAAATCATCAATATAGACAGGGTGACCCGCACGACGGAATGCGGCGATAGCCGGTGCGCTAATCTGGGGATCGGCAAAGCCGCGTTCGGTTAACTCAAGGGCGATCTGTTTGGGATGGACTTTCCACTTATTCAGCAACTGGCTCAGCAGAGCCGGCAGCGTGCCGGAGGTTAAATCGGCGGGCGCGAGGTTAATGGAGATGTGCTGATCGTCGTGAAGGTGCAGCCAGCTGCCCATATCTTCAAACACTTTTTCGATGACTAACTGCGTCAGCTGCGAGATGAGCCCCGTTTGCTCTGCAAGCGGCACAAAGATGTCAGGCGAAAGGCTGCTTCCGTCTGGCTGTGGCCAGCGCGTCAGCGCCTCTGCGCCCACAATTTTTCCGCTACACAGCGCCACGATGGGCTGATAGTGAACCACAAAATCGCGGCTGTTAATGGCGTCAAGCAGGCGATTGCGAGGCGACTGGATGCGGCGCAGGATCCGCAGGACAAAGAGCGCGGCAAGCAGGCTCATCAGGATGCCAAAGGGCAGCCATAGCAGCAGCTGCCGGTGCCAGGTTTCAGCCAGCGGCTTGAGCGTTGCCCATGTCACGACGGTAAAACCCAGCTCAGGGACGGGCTTCATGACGTACATTGAGCCGTTATACTGGACGCTTCTCACTTCATGACCCTCGATCGTGTCACGGATATGCGGATCGAGTTTATTGCTGCTGGCGAATATGCGGTGGGTTGTACTTCCTACCAGGGCGGCGTCAATCGCTATCTCACCGAAAGGGATCACATCCACCAGTGAGGCTGGATCGACCATGACAAGATAATGACCTTTTCCCAGCACGGCCATGTAGCGGTTAAACCCAAGATCGTTTTGCGTGGTCAGCCATGCGCTGTAGCCATCTTCAGTAATGCGCATCGGCGGCGGGAAAGGGGACGCATGGCTGGTTTGCTCCAGGGAGGAGCAGAGCGGCTTAAGGTTATCGATATAAATCACTTCCTGGACATATCGCCACGAGAAAGCGACGCGGCGCATCTCTCTTAACTGCAGAGGGCTACACGGCACGCCCTCAAAGGCCTCCAGGTGATTGAGCGCTTCTTTTGCCTGCTCCACGACCCTGTCGGTTCGTACCAGCACGCGTGAGGCATAGTTATCCAGCGCATCGACAAATTTATCTTCCGCCTGACGATGGGCCAGCCAGATGCTAAGGCAAATGGGGACCAGCACGGAAAAGATAAGTACGCCAGTCACCAGACTGACCAGATGTCGAGTTTTCATGCTGTCGTTTCCTTCCTCGTATACCCGTTCCTGGGCACTGAGTTCCCTGCCTGAAGAGAAAGATTTTACCGCGAAATGATATAGTTATAGCACGTGGTTGGCCTGGCTATCATTTTATCTCAGGCAAACCCAAAAATATCGGCAGGTGAGAGGGGTTGTTTTTTCAGACGGGCCTGGATATTATTTTGTTATGTTATAACAAAACATAAGAGGTTTATGATGAAACCAAATATCCATCCCGCTTATCGTACCGTGGTCTTCCACGACACCAGCGCCAATGAATATTTTAAAGTGGGCTCAACCATTAAGACCGAGCGCGAAATTGAACTCGACGGCGAAACGTATCCGTACATCACCATCGACGTCTCGTCAAAATCGCACCCGTTTTATACCGGTAAGCAGAAAACGTTCTCCACGGATGGCAGCACGGCGCGCTTCCGCAAGCGTTTTGGCGGTTTTCTCAATGCGAAGCGGGGCTAACCATGCAGGTACTTAACTCATTGCGCAGTGCAAAACAGCGTCACCCGGATTGCCAGATAGTCAAACGCAAGGGACGCTTATACGTGATTTGCAAATCCAACCCGCGCTTTAAGGCGGTTCAGGGGCGTAAAAAAAGACGCTAAATGCGCGTTTCTCGCCAGCTTTCCAGGGATCTTTTCTGTTTGCCATCGGCAGTAAAATTGTCGGTGGCAAGCCAGCTTTCAAAGGCGCTTGCCAGCGCCGGCCACTCTTTGTCGAGAATCGAAAACCAGTCGGTATCCCGGTTATGACCTTTTATGACCAGCGCCTGGCGAAAACGCCCCTCAAACTGAAAGCCCAGACGCAGTGCCGCTTTGCGGGAAAGCTCGTTCAGGCTATTGCACTTCCATTCATAGCGCCGGTAGCCAAGGGTATCGAACGCATACCGCATCAGCAGATACTGCGCTTCTGTCGACATGGGCGTGCGGCTTAACAGCGGAGAAAAGTGAACGTGCCCCACTTCCACCACGCCGTTTTTGGGATCGATCCGCATCAGGGACAGCGTCCCGACCGGAGATTGGGTCTGGTTATCGATAACGGTAAAGTGAATGGGATCGGGTAACTCACTTACGCTCGCCACCCATCCGGCAAATTCCTCTGCGGTGGCATCGGGTTCGCGCAGTAGCCACGTCCAGCTGCGGGTATCTTCGGCCAGGGAATATGCGGAGAACAGCGCGTCGGCATGCTCCACGCGCAGCGGCTCAAGCCGACAATAGCGACCCTGAAGTACCACCCGGGACGGATGCTGGCGAGGTTGCCAGTCGTGAAGGGGTTCGCCCACTGGCTGTCCGAACTGATTGAATGTCTTCATCTTAATTTCCGTGACGTTGAAAAGAGTTCCAGACTAGTAAATTGCTGGTTCCTTAAAAAGAACCAACAGGCTATGTTTTGATGGTTCCACGAGGAGATGAGATGAATATACCGGGTGATGAATTTTATACCTTGCTCAATGCAGCCCTGAAAAAACGTGGGGAAGAGACGCTCCAGCGCGCGCTCTATCTTGCTTTGCGGGAGGCCATACTGTGCGGAAGGCTTCGCTCCGGCAGCCAGCTTTCCGGTTCGCGAACGCTGGCTCAGCAGCTTTCCCTTTCCCGCAATACCGTTAATGCAGCGCTGGACCAGCTCACGCTTGAAGGGTATTTGCAGCGTAACCGCCAGGGCACGCGGGTGGCACAGCTCGCTCACCGCGCTGTCGCCCGGACATTGCCGGACCCTACCATTACGCTCGCCAGACGGGTCGGCCTGCTGCCTGCGCAGGTGATCCGGGACACGCCGGTTCTGGCGTTTACCCCTGGAACGCCGGCCATCAACTATTTTCCTCTGCCGCTGTGGCGGCGATTGTACGATCGCGTGATGCGGGAGGAGGGATATGCCCTGTTAGGGTACGGCGACCCGGCCGGTGAGCCGTCGCTGCGGGCTGCAATTGCCCGGCACCTTGCGCTATCTCGCGGCATTGACTGCGACGCCAGCCAGATTGTGATCACGGAAGGGGCGCTTGAGGGCGTTAACCTGTGCACGATGCTGTTGAGTGAGCCAGGCGATGTCGCCTGGGTAGAAAACCCCGGCTATAGCGGGGCAAAGAGCGCTTTTGTTAAAGCCGGCCTGAAAATGACGGGAATACCGGTTGATGAGGAGGGGATGTGCTGGGAAGGGGGGGATGCGCCTTCACCCTCGCTGATTTTTACCTCGCCTTCACACCAGTTCCCCTACGGGAGCGTGCTCAGTGCACGGCGGCGCCTGGCGTTGCTGGAGCTGGCCAGACAGCATAACGCGTGGATTATTGAGGACGACTACGACAGCGAGTTCCGCTATACCGGTGAGCCAGTGCCGGCCATGCTGGGAATGGTCGCTAACGCGCCCGTTGTCTATCTCGGGACGTTCAGTAAAACGCTGTTTCCGTCGCTAAGAATGGGGTTCATGGTGCTGCCGCCAGCGCTGGCCAACGCGGCGCGCCCGGCCATCGGCTCGCTGCTGCGCGGTGGGCATCGTGCTGAGCAGCGTACCCTGGCGCTGTTCATTGAAGAAGGTCACTATGCCCGCCATCTTGCCGCCATGCGTCGGCTCTATCGTAAGCGTTACCGCCAGCTGCGGGAGGTGCTGGGCGCGGAGCTGCATACGCCGCACCGCATTTTGGCGGGCGAAGGCGGGATGCATCTGACGCTGGCGATAGACGGTATTGACGACCGGGGGCTGGTGGAGAAGGCGAGGGCGTTTCAGCTGGCACCCGCTGCACTGAGCGGGTATTACCTGGAGTCGAAGCAGGGGCAAACCGGTCTGGTTTTAGGCTACGGCAATACCTCTGCTTCTCAGTTTGTGCCGGGGATCCGACGCCTGCAGGCGTTAATTACGCAGCAGCAGGGCGGGAAAGGGTAAAGACGTCATAGAAAGAGAGCTGGCCTTTGGTGGAGACCATTTTCTGCAGCTTCTCTTTTTGCTCGGTTTCCACTGCCGGCGAGTGCATGATGCTCTCGATAAGATCCGCAGGCACATAGCGCGTGTTGTACCATTCGCCGTTATAGCAGACCCGGAAATCGAGGACGTCGATATCTTCGTAACGGTAGCGCGGATTCACGTCGAAAAAGAAAAAGGCGTTAAAGACGACAAACAGCACAACGAGCAGCCAGACGGAGTCCACCAGCGTTTCGGACTTCAGCATCACAATAAGCGTCGCCAGCCAGGCGGCATACATTGCGACAAACAGTCCAGGATGTTTGCGAATAAAGCTAATGCTAAAGCGCGGGCGATTATCGCGCTTTTCGCGGAGGTTAAGATCGTCGATGGTGGCGGTAAGCAGGCGCTGTATCTCGGTCATTATTTGCCTTCATGAGAGTTGACAATACAGGGTGTCTGCCAATTTTAGGGGAGCCATCAGGCTGAAAAAAGTAACAGTCTGGCGCTAAAAGACCATAACAGTTGACTCCCCGGAACCTCACAGCGTTTTGATGATTTTTGCCGGATTGCCGCCAACGACGACGTTTGCCGGGACGTCCTTCGTCACCACGGCACCGGAGGCGACCACCACGTTATCACCGATAGTGACGCCAGGGTTAATGACCGCCCGGCCACCAATCCAGACATTATTACCAATGGTGACGGGTTTTCCAAACTCCACGCCGCTATTACGCTCCTCCGCATCCAGGGGATGGGTGGCCGTATAAATATGCACACCTGGCGCGAGCATGCAGTTGTCGCCAATATGAACAGGACAGACGTCCAGCATCACGCAATCGAAGTTAGCGTAAAAGTTTGTACCCAGATAAATGTTATATCCATAGTCGCAGCGGAAGCTCGGTTCTATATAAGCCCCTTCGCTTTGCCCAAGAAGCTCCGCCAGAATGTTCTGGCGTTCTGTTTTTTCATCAGGTGCGGTGTGGTTATAGCGATAAATCAGATGGCGGGCCCGAAGTCGGTCAGCCCGTAATGTTTCATCACCGGGGCGGTAATGTTCACCGGCAATCATCTTCTGTTTTTCTACGCTCATGAGAAACCTCTCTGGATGTCATTACCGCAGGGTAATCGTAACAGGCCAGAAGGGGAACGTTCCCGGAAAGCCGATGTGACTAGCGTCACAACATTGTTGCGGAAGAACACGTTTTACACGGAAACCTGGCCTGGGCACAGGGAGCATAACGGGATAGGTATATATAGCTTAGAACGTGGCGTAGAACTCTACAGACACCCTTCAAACATTAACGGACAAATTTCCACACAGAAGTAGGGATTTTGTCGTACAGCTTATTCATTGTCAGCTCAGCAAGACGATGGTCAGCGGCTGAATAAAATACCGCCAGTTCATTATCAGAAAGCTCGTATTTATTCTTTTCAATGACGCGCTCGAGCGTGTCAATTGACTGACAACGTCGCAAGCGCATCAAATAATCGATCTTTGTGAGTGGTTTATCAGACATAAATTCACCTTAGTAATTGTAATAATTTTAACAGGAAAGACTAACCGGGTTAGCTCTGCTCACGTTGACGAAACAGCGGAATAGCCGGTTTCCCGATTTACGCCATTTTTGCAAATCCTGGGCGTTAATGCCGTAACTGCTGAACAACATAAAGGTGTCGTCCAGGTATTCATCAATTTGCTCAATGAGCTTATTATCTTCATTGTACTTAATTTTATAATTAAGTGCGAAGGTTGCGATATGCTCTATCAGCTCATTCAACTGTAAATTGATGGCAGACGTTGGGTCGTTTACCCAGCCATGGTTACTTTCATCAAGATTGGCAAGGCAGTCATGGTACAAGGATTCGCAGAGAAATTTCAACTGCGCGATATCATGCCTTTTTGGCGAGTACTCGTCCATAGCGCATCCCCTTCTGAGTGATTTCTTACTCACCGAACATCAATGTCGGGATGGATACAACATACTTAGCCGCACGGGTGCTGTGTTCCTGATAACTCTAACTATAAGCCACTCGCTTCAAGATTTCATCGCGCTATTACGAAAAATTACAAATAAAACCGTAGACTGCGAGCGTACAGGCAATTGTTCGTCCAGGACTGAACTTTTTTATCCAAATTAACAATGGATTTTTATCGCTTCCTTACGTTTCATTGGCTTAGCTTAAACGATGAGAAAAGTTCTGATTCGGACTTTTCTTTGTCTGAACTTCTTATTAGGAATATTCCTAATAGCTTAAGCGGGGAAATGAAATTAAAAAAATCCTGAATTCACCGATTAAGTTATCAGTTAATTATGATATGTCTAATTAAGATGGCAGAAAATAAATAGAACTACAATAAGCGTAATTTATGATTTTTTCTGAAAATGAAAAAGGCCGCTAATGCGGCCTTTTTATCATGTGAAACCGGTATCAGTGAGGTTCTACCGAATGACTGTGCTCAACATCTTCATTCTTACGGCTGAAGCGGCGGCGAACCACCACGAAGAACACCGGTACGAAGAAGATAGCCAGTACGGTCGCGGTGATCATACCGCCCATAACACCTGTACCTACCGCGTTCTGCGCACCGGAACCCGCACCAGAGCTGATAACCAGCGGCAGTACGCCGAGGATAAACGCCAGTGACGTCATCAGGATTGGGCGCAGACGCATACGAACCGCCTCAAGCGTCGCCTCAATCAGGCCTTTGCCTTCTTTCTCCATCAGATCTTTGGCGAATTCAACGATAAGTATCGCGTTCTTCGCCGACAGGCCAATGGTTGTCAGCAGGCCTACCTGGAAGTAAACGTCGTTGGTCAGTCCACGGAACGTTGCCGCAAGCAGCGCGCCGATAACCCCGAGTGGAACCACCAGCATTACGGAGAACGGAATCGACCAGCTCTCGTACAGCGCCGCCAGACACAGGAAGACCACAATCAGTGAAATGGCGTACAGGGCAGGGGCCTGGTTACCGGACAGACGTTCCTGATAGGACATACCGGTCCAGTCATAGCCGATACCCGAAGGCAGCTTGCTCGCCAGCTCTTCCATCAGGTTCATGGCTTCACCGGTGCTTCGGCCCGGCGCTGCCTGACCCAGGATCTCCATAGACGGCAGACCGTTATAGCGTTCCAGACGCGGTGAACCGTATTCCCAGCGTGACGTTGAGAACGCCGAGAACGGAACCATCTGACCATTGCTGCCGCGCACGAACCAGCTGTTAATATCGTTCGGCAACATACGGTACTGCGCCTCTGACATCACGTACACTTTCTTCACTCGACCGCGGTCGATGAAGTCGTTAACGTAGCTACCGCCCCAGGCTGCGCCCAGCGTGGTATTGATGTCACTGATGGACACGCCCAGCGCCTGGGCTTTCTCCTGGTCGATGTCGATTTTGTACTGCGGCGTATCTTCCAGGCCGTTTGGACGTACGCCGACCAGCAGGTCAGGGTGCTTAGCAACTTCACCAAACAGCTGGTTACGCGCCTGCGTCAGTTTTTCGTGACCCAGACCGCCCTGGTCAATCAGCTGGAAGTCGAAGCCGGTCGCGGTACCCAGTTCAACAATCGCTGGCAGGTTAAAGGCGAAGACCATCGCATCTTTAATCTGCGAGAAGGTGCCCATTGCACGGCCGGTGATGGCTTCAACCTTGTTCTCTTTGCCCGGACGTTCAGACCAGTCTTTCAGAGAGACGAAGGCAATACCGGTGTTCTGACCGCGACCCGCAAAGCCAAAGCCGTTAACCGCAAACACGGACTCAACGTTGGCTTTCTCTTTGGTGAGGTAGTAATCGGTCATCTCATCCAGCACTTTCTGGGTACGCTCTTGCGACGCACCCGCCGGAAGCTGGGCCATACTCAGGAACACGCCCTGGTCTTCGTCCGGCAGGAAGGAGCTTGGCAGACGAACGAACAGGTAGGCCATACCCACCACGATGATGATATAGAGCAGCAGGTAACGACCGGTGCTGCGCAGGATGTTGCCTACGCTGTCGGTGTAGTGGTGCGTGCTCTTATCAAACATGCGGTTAAACCAGCCGAAGAACCCTTTATGCTCGCCATGGCCGCCTTTCTGAATCGGCTTCAGCATGGTGGCACACAGGGCTGGCGTCAGGATCAACGCCACCAGTACCGACAGCGCCATCGCAGAAACGATGGTGATGGAGAACTGACGGTAAATCGCACCGGTGGAGCCACCGAAGAAGGCCATCGGGATAAATACCGCAGACAGTACCATCGCGATACCGACCAGCGCGCCCTGGATCTGACCCATTGACTTACGGGTTGCTTCCTTCGGCGGCAGACCTTCCTCCGCCATGACGCGCTCGACGTTCTCTACCACAACGATGGCATCATCCACCAGCAGGCCGATGGCGAGCACCATCCCGAACATCGTCAGGGTGTTTATCGAGTAGCCAAATATCGACAGGATCGCAAAGGTCCCGAGCAATACCACCGGCACAGCAATCGTTGGGATAAGCGTTGCGCGGAAGTTTTGCAGGAACAGGTACATCACCAGGAATACCAGGATGATCGCCTCGACCAGCGTTTTAACCACTTCGTGAATCGAGATTTTGACGAACGGCGTGGTGTCATACGGGTAAACGATCTTCAGACCTGACGGGAAGAACGGTTCCATCTTCTTCAGTTCTGCACGGATCGCCGTGGCGGTGTCCAGGGCGTTAGCGCCTGTCGCCAGTTTGATACCCAGACCGGAAGCCGGCTTGCCGTTGAATTTCGCGATGATGTCGTAGTTCTCACCGCCCAGTTCCACTTTCGCCACGTCGCGCAGGCGAACCTGCGAACCGTCCTGATTCACCTTCAGCAGAATTTTGCTGAACTCATCGGCCGAGGTCAGACGGGTCTGCGCGATGATAGAGGCGTTAAGCTGCTGGCCTTTCACCGGCGGCGTACCGCCTAACTGGCCGGCTGCCACCTGGGCGTTCTGCGCTTTAATCGCGCTGATCACGTCGACCGGGGTCAGCTGGAAGTTGTTCAGTTTGTTCGGGTCCATCCAGATACGCATCGCGTACTGGGAACCGAACAGCTGTACGTCACCCACACCGGAAGTACGGCTGATAGCGTCCTTCATATTGGCGCCTACGTAGTCGGAAATATCCTCCTGCGTCATGGTGCCGTTGGTGTTGATAACGCCGACAACCATCAGGAAGCTACTGGACGATTTCTCGACGCTCACGCCCTGCTGTTGTACTTCCTGCGGCAGCAAAGGCATCGCCAGCTGCAGTTTGTTCTGCACCTGAACCTGCGCAATGTCAGCGTCAGTACCTGACTGGAAGGTCAGGGTGATCTGAACTGTACCGGTAGAGTCACTGTTTGAGGACATGTACATCAGGTTATCGATACCGTTCATGTTCTGTTCGATAACCTGAGTGACGGTGTCCTGCACCGTTTTCGCATCAGCCCCCGGGTAGGTTGCGGAAATTGTCACCGCCGGTGGCGCAATCGTTGGATATTGCGCGACAGGCAGCTTCAGGATCGCAAGTCCCCCGGCCAGCATGATGATAATGGCGATCACCCATGCAAATATGGGGCGATCGATAAAGAAATTAGGCATGTCTTAACGGCTCCTGTTTAAGTTAAGACTTGGTTTGTTCTGACTGGCCAGCGGCCGAAGCTTGTTGTTTATCGTCAGATTTCACTTCCTGTGCTTTAACCTGCGCGCCAGGACGAACTTTTTGCAAACCAGTAACAATCACGCGATCGCCATCTTTCAGACCTTCCGTCACCAGCCATTTATCGCCAATCGCCTGGGTAGCGGTGATATTGCGCGTTTCGACTTTGTCATCTGCCCCAACAACCAGTGCGCTCGCATCGCCGCGTGGCGTACGGGTCACACCCTGCTGTGGAACCAGAATGGCGGTTGGATTCGTTCCTTCTTCCAGACGCGCGCGAACAAACATACCTGGCAGCAGATTTTTGTCAGGGTTCGGGAAAATCGCACGTAAGGTGATGGAACCGGTGGTCTGGTCGACCGTCACGTCAGAGAATTCCAGCGTACCTTCCTGCGGGAACTTGATACCGTCGTTGGTAATCAGCTCCACTTTGGCTTTGCCGTTTTCCTGTTTCAGGGTGCCGTTAGCCAGCTCCTGTTTCAGGCGTAGGAAATCATTGCTGGACTGCGTCACGTCGACGTAGATCGGATCAAGCTGCTGCACGGTTGCCAGAGCAGTGGTCTGACCGTTCTGCACCAGTGCCCCTTCCGTGACGGAAGACTTACCAATACGACCGCTAATAGGGGAGGTCACTTTGGTATAGGCCAGGTTAATGCGGGCGGTTTCGACTGCCGCTTTGGCTGCCACTACGGCCGCGTTAGCCTGCTGGGCATCCGCCAGGGCTGTATCATAGTCCTGTTGGCTGATGTATTTGGTACCAAGCAGTTTTTGATAGCGGTTCAGCGTCAGCTGGGCAATTTTGGCCGCAGCCTGTGCTTTTGCCAGGTCACCTTTGGCGCTTTCATACGATGCCTGATAGGTTGCTGGATCAATCTGATACAGAGACTCACCGGCCTTCACATCACCGCCTTCGGTAAAGTTACGCTTCAGGATAATGCCGCTAACCTGAGGACGAACTTCCGCAATGCGGTACGCATTTGTGCGGCCTGGTAATTCGGTGGTGATTTGTAGAGGTTCAGATTTGAGCGTCACGACGCCTACTTCTGGCGCCTGCTGAGCTCCTTGTTGAGCCGGTTTGTCGTCACATCCTGTTAGCGCTAAGCTGCCTGAGAGCATCAGAACGACCGCCAGAGGCGTTAACCCTCTGTTTTTGTTCATATGTAAACCTCGAGTGTCCGATTTCAAATTGATCAAGGGTCCTGAGTCTAAAACCCATTGCTGCGTTTATATTATCGTCATGCTATGGTACATACATTCACAAATGTATGTAAATCTGACTCCTGTAAATTCACTCACCTATGGCACGAAAAACCAAACAACAAGCGCTGGAAACCCGACAACACATTCTGGATGTGGCAATACGTTTGTTTTCTCAGCAAGGTGTTTCGTCAACCTCGCTGGCGCAGATTGCTCAGGCTGCCGGTGTAACGCGGGGAGCGATTTACTGGCATTTTAAAGACAAGTCAGATCTGTTCAGTGAAATCTGGGAGCTTTCAGAGTCCAGCATTAGCGATCTCGAGAGTGAGTATCGGGCAAAATTCCCCGACGATCCACTCTCAGTATTGAGAGAAATATTAGTATATATCCTTGAAGCGACGGTAGTTGAAGAACGTCGCAGATTAATGATGGAAATTATCTTTCATAAATGCGAGTTCGTTGGCGAAATGGCGGTGGTGCAGCAGGCGCAACGTAGCCTTAGCCTGGAGAGCTATGACCGCATTGAACAGAATCTGAACCTGTGCATGCAGGCAAATCTGTTACCGGCCAATCTCTTGACCCGCCGGGCGGCTATCCTGATGCGCAGCTACATTTCAGGCCTGATGGAAAACTGGCTATTTTCCCCGCAATCCTTTGACCTGAAAGAGGAAGCCCGCAGCTACGTGGCAATTTTACTGGAAATGCTTCAGCTCTGCCCCACGCTGCGTAGTGATACATCTTCTCTCACTGCCTGAGTGGTTCCAGGATTTATCTCAGAGGCTCACGTTCGCGCTATTCTGCTTCAGGCGAGCGTGATATTCTTCACGCCGGACTATTTTCGGTCGTCTTCTGACATCATTCACAACTATGCTGCCCATCAATCGCTCGCAACATCCTGTATTTGCATTGCTCTTTGCGATGCTATTTTTCTTCGCCACGGCGCCGCTGACCTGGGCCCGCGCCGATAACAGCAATGATATCCCCTCGCGCAGCGATGTTCAGTCGCAGCTCGACACGCTGAACAAGCAAAAAGAGCTTTCTCCTCTGGATAAACTCATCCAGCAGGATCTGACGGAAACGCTGGAAACGCTGGATAAAATCGAGCGCATCAAAGCAGAAACCGCCCAGCTTCGCCAGAAGGTGGCGCAGGCCCCTGAAAACATGCGCAAAGCGACGGAATCGCTGAACGCCCTGAGCGACGTGGATAACGACGACGAAACGCGCAAGACGCTCTCGACGCTCTCTTTACGCCAGCTGGAGTCGCGCGTCGCGCAGTTACTCGACGACCTGCAAACCGCGCAGTCCGACCTCGCAACGTATAACAGTCAGCTTGTCTCCCTGCAAACCCAGCCGGAGCGCGTGCAAAATCTGATGTACTCCGCGTCTCAGCAGCTGCAGCAGGTCCGCAACCGCCTGAACGGCACAACGGTAGGGGAAGGCACGCTGCGCCCGACGCAGCAAACCCTGCTGCTGGTTCAGCAGACCTTGCTCAACGCGCAAATCGAACAGCAGCGTAAAAGCCTGGAAGGGAATACGGTGCTGCAGGATACGCTGCAGAAACAGCGTGATTACGTCACCGCGAATATTAATCGCCTGGAACACCAGCTCCAGCTGTTGCAGGAGGCGGTTAACAGCAAGCGCCTGACGCTGACGGAAAAAACCGCTCAGGAGGCCGTATCGCCTGACGAAACCGCCCGTATTCAGGCGAATCCGCTGGTGAAGCAGGAGCTCGAGGCTAACCACCAGCTTAGCCAGCGCCTGATTGTGGCGACGGAAAGCGGCAACTCGCTGGTTCAGCAAAATATCAAAGTCAAAAACTGGCTGGACCGCGCGCTGCAGGCGGAACGCAATATCAAAGAGCAGATCGCGGTCCTGAAAGGCAGCCTTCTGCTGTCGCGTATTCTCTACCAGCAGCAGCAGACGCTCCCCTCCGCCGATGAGCTGGAGGACATGACCAACCGCATTGCGGATTTACGTCTTGAACAATTTGACGTCAACCAGCAGCGCGATGCCCTTTTCCAGAGCGATGCCTTTGTCGCCAAAATTGAAGAGGGGCACTCCAGCGACGTGAACCCGGAAGTGCACGACGCGCTGCTCCAGGTCGTTGATATGCGTCGCGAGCTGCTGGACCAGCTCAACAAACAGCTGGGCAACCAGCTGATGATGGCCATTAACCTGCAGATCAACCAGCAGCAGCTGGTGAGCGTCTCGAAAAGTCTGCAGGAGATCCTGACCCAGCAGATTTTCTGGGTAAACAGCAATAAACCGATGGACTGGGACTGGATTAAATCCTTCCCTGAGACGCTGAAAACGCAGATCAAGAGCATGAAGATCACCGTGAACTGGGAGAAAGCCTGGCCCGCGGTGACGATTGCTCTGCTGGCGGGGTTACCGCTGCTGTTGATTGCGGGCCTGATTCGCTGGCGTTTGGGCTGGCTGAAAAAATACCAGGCGAAGCTGGCGTCCGAAGTGGGGCAGCTGCGAAACGATAGCCAGCTCCATACGCCAAAAGCGATTCTAATCGATCTCATTCGCGCCCTGCCGGTGTGCCTGATTATTCTGGCGGTGGGCCTGATTCTGCTCACGATGCAGCTCAACGTCAGCGATTTGCTGTGGGCGTTCAGTAAAAAACTGGCGCTGTTCTGGCTGGTGTTCGGCGTCTGCTGGAAGGTGCTGGAAAAAGACGGCGTGGCCGTGCGCCATTTCAACATGCCTGCACAGCTGACCAGCCACTGGCGTCGTCAGATTGTGCGCATCAGCCTCGCGCTGCTGCCGCTGCACTTCTGGTCGGTTGTCTCTGAACTTTCCCCGCTGCATCTGATGGATGACGTGCTGGGCCAGCTGGTGATCCTGCTGAACCTGCTGCTGATTGCTATCCTGATGTGGCCGATGTGCCGCGACAGCTGGCGTGATAAAGAGTCCCACAATATTCGTCTGGCCACCGTGACGGTTCTGGCGATCATTCCGCTGGCGCTGATGGTGCTCACGGCAACGGGCTACTTTTACACCACGCTGCGCCTGTCCGGGCGCTGGATTGAAACGGTTTATCTGGTGATCGTCTGGAACCTGCTCTATCAGACCGTGCTGCGCGGCCTGAGCGTGGCAGCACGCCGCATTGCCTATCGCCGCGCCATCGCGCGTCGTCAGCATCAGGTGAAAGAGGGGGCCGAAGGGGCAGAGCCACAGGAAGAGCCGACCATCGCGCTGGAGCAGGTTAACCAGCAGACGCTGCGTATCACCATGCTGGTGATGATTGCCCTGTTTGCCGTGATGTTCTGGGCCATCTGGTCCGATCTTATAACCGTTTTCGCCTATCTCGACAGTATTACGCTCTGGCAATACAACGGAACCGAAGCCGGTGCGGCGGTCATGAAAAGCGTGACCATGGGCAGCCTGCTGTTTGCACTGGTGTCGTCGGTCGTGGCCTGGGCGCTGATTCGCAACCTGCCAGGCCTGCTGGAAGTGCTGGTCCTGTCGCGTCTGAATCTTCGTCAGGGGGCGTCGTACGCTATTACCACGATCCTCAACTACGTCATCATCATTGCCGGGGCGATGACGGTCTTTGGCTCACTTGGCGTCTCCTGGGATAAACTGCAGTGGCTGGCAGCCGCCCTCTCGGTTGGCCTTGGTTTTGGCCTGCAGGAGATCTTCGGTAACTTTGTGTCCGGTCTGATCATCCTGTTTGAACGTCCGGTTCGTATCGGCGATACCGTCACCATCGGCACTTTCTCCGGTACGGTCAGTAAGATCCGTATTCGTGCCACCACCATCACCGACTTCGATCGCAAAGAGGTGATCATCCCGAACAAAGCGTTTGTGACCGAGCGTCTGATCAACTGGTCGCTCTCCGATACGGTGACGCGCGTGGTGATCCGCCTGGGCGTCGCCTATGGATCGGATCTGGAGAAGGTGAAAGAGGTGCTGCTGAAGGCGGCGTCAGAACATCCGAAAGTGATGCACGATCCTGCCCCGGCGGTGTTCTTCACCACCTTTGGGCCGAGCACGCTGGATCACGAGCTGCGTTTATACGTGCGCGAGCTGCGCGATCGCAGCTACACGGTGGATGAACTGAACCGTTCTATCGATCGCCTGTGTCGTGAAAACGATATCAATATCGCCTTTAACCAGCTTGAGGTTCATCTACGCAACGAGAAAGGTGATGAGCATACGGAAGTGAAGCGCGAGATTAAGGGTGACGATCCCACTCCGGCTTAATCTATTTTCCCTCTGCCCTTAGGGGCGAGGGAACGATTTTCTCCCTCTCCCTCAGGGGAGAGGGCAGGCTGAGAGGGTAATTTTCCCTCAAAATCCCGCCGCACAATCTCCAGCGCCTTAAGCACCGTCTCGGCGGGGATCTCATGATTCTCCAGCAGCATAATCAAATCGACGGCCAGTTTGACCTCATCGGGTGCATTTTCCAGTGACATGAGTAGGGCTCCTGTTAACGGGTCAAACGTTCAATGACGCGTTCAATCTCATCCAGCGCCTGACGGCAGCGGACGATGCGTCCTTCCAGCGCGCTAATCTCGCGCATCAATAGCTGCTGCTCTTCCAGCGTTTCGCTGTTGTTCAGCCGCACTTCGCGTTCGCGCTTCATCTCAAACAGCCGGCGTTCAAACTCCTGGTTCTCCAGCCGCTTGCGCTGCCATTTAGCAAGCCCTGGCGAGGCGCTGTCCCAGGCGCGCAGCGGCCAGGCGGCAATTTCGCGGTGCAGAGCGGTGATCTGCTCAGTAAGATGCTCCGCAAGCCACGTCACCTGTTCGTGCTGTTCACGCTCAACGGCATGGCGAAGCTCGTCGAGATGGGTCTGCGCTTCAGCAATATAATCCTCGATTACCGTGCTGCGGGTACGAAAAAGCTGCCGGTCAAAGCGCGGCTTCAGCGTGGCGTGCCCCAGCAGAGGGGTGGCCTCGGCTCGCAAGGTGGTTAGCTGTTTTTGCAGCATCTCCAGAAGCAAGTCTGTTTTCAAGGCGCTCTCCAGTGGTAAAGTAGCCGTTCAGTTTGATAACGATTCGCATTATGCAGCGTACTATTTTAATCATCATTGGCTGGCTCGCGGTAGTGCTTGGCACGCTGGGCGTGGTTTTACCCTTGCTGCCGACCACGCCGTTTATCCTGCTGGCGGCCTGGTGCTTCGCCCGCTCGTCACCGCGTTTTCACCACTGGCTGCTGTATCGCTCATGGTTTGGCGGCTATCTGCGGCACTGGCAAAAACACCGGGCCATGCCGCCCGGGGCAAAGCCGCGCGCGATCGCGGTGATCCTCATCACCTTCGCTATTTCATTATGGATGGTGAAAATGATGTGGGTGCGGATCCTGCTGCTGGTCATCCTCACCTGTCTGCTTATCTTCATGTGGCGGATCCCCGTGGTTGATGAAAAGCAACAAAAGCACTGAAGCCTCATCATGGCTGTTGCAATTATCACGCGCAGCCAGTAAATTCGACCGTTTTCGAGCACAGGTGCGCCTGGTCAAAGGTTAAACAATTGTTGCCTTGGCCGACTCGTTGCGCGCCGTGAGTAACACTGTTTCATTTAGGCACAAACCGATGACCGCAACTGCACAGCAGCTTGAATATCTGAAAAACAGCATCAAAAGCATCCAGGACTATCCAAAGCCTGGCATTCTTTTCCGTGATGTCACCAGCTTGCTGGAAGACCCGAAAGCGTACGCGCTCAGCATTGAACTGCTGGTAGAGCGTTATAAAAACGCCGGGATCACCAAAGTAGTAGGTACCGAAGCCCGTGGCTTCCTGTTTGGCGCACCGGTTGCGCTGGCGATGGGCGTGGGATTTGTGCCAGTGCGCAAGCCGCGCAAACTGCCGCGTGAAACCATCGCGGAGAGCTACGAGCTGGAGTACGGCACCGATCAGCTGGAAATCCACGTTGATGCGATCAAGCCTGGCGACAAAGTGCTGGTGGTTGACGATCTGCTGGCAACCGGCGGCACTATCGAAGCGACCGTGAAGCTGATCCGTCGTCTGGGTGGTGAAGTGACCGACGCGGCCTTCATCATCAACCTGTTCGATCTCGGCGGTGAACAGCGCCTGGAAAAACAGGGCATTACCAGCTACAGCCTGGTGCCTTTCCCGGGTCATTAATCCCGGTTTTCACAACCTCGCTCAATGGGTGAGGTTGTGATAGCATTCCCCTCCATAAATTCACCTTCCAGCGTTGCAGAGCCTGCCCATGAGTTATCAGGTGTTAGCCCGTAAATGGCGACCACAAACCTTTGCTGACGTTGTCGGTCAGGAGCATGTGCTGACGGCCCTGGCGAACGGCTTGTCGCTAGGTCGCATCCATCACGCTTATCTTTTCTCCGGCACCCGCGGCGTCGGTAAGACCTCTATTGCCCGTTTGCTGGCAAAAGGACTCAACTGCGAAACCGGGATCACCGCCACGCCCTGCGGCGTGTGCGATAACTGCCGGGAGATCGAGCAGGGGCGTTTTGTCGATCTGATCGAGATCGACGCCGCCTCGCGCACCAAAGTTGAAGATACCCGCGACCTGCTCGACAACGTGCAGTACGCCCCGGCGCGCGGCCGCTTCAAGGTCTACCTGATCGATGAAGTGCATATGCTGTCGCGCCACAGCTTCAACGCCCTGCTGAAAACGCTGGAAGAGCCGCCCGCGCACGTGAAGTTCCTGCTGGCGACCACCGATCCGCAAAAGCTGCCGGTCACCATTCTGTCGCGCTGCCTGCAGTTCCACCTGAAGGCGCTGGACGTTGAGCAGATCCGCGCGCAGCTTGAGCACATTCTTGATGAAGAGAAAATTGTCCACGAACCGCGCGCCCTGCAGCTGCTGGCCCGCGCGGCGGACGGCAGCCTGCGTGATGCGCTCAGCCTGACCGATCAGGCGATTGCCAGCGGTGACGGCAAACTCTCTACCGAGGCGGTCAGCACCATGCTCGGTACGCTGGATGACGATCAGGCGCTTTCGCTTATCGAAGCGATGATTGCCGCCAACGGGGAGCGCGTGATGTCGCAGGTAAATGCGGCCGCTGCCCGGGGTATTGAATGGGAGGGGCTGCTGGTTGAAATGCTCAGCCTGCTGCACCGCGTGGCGATGCTGCAGCTGTCTCCGTCAGCCATTGGCGCGGATATGGCCGCCATTGAACAGCGGATGCGTGAGCTTGCCCGCACCGTGCCGCCTGCCGACGTGCAGCTGTACTACCAGACGCTGCTGATTGGCCGCAAAGAGTTACCGTTCGCGCCGGATCCCCGGATGGGCGTTGAAATGACGCTGCTGCGCGCGCTGGCGTTCCATCCGCGTATGCCGTTGCCCGAGCCTGAGGTACCGCGGCAGTCTTTCGCGCCGGTCGCGCCCACGGCGGTGATGTCACCGCAGCAGGTACCGCCGCAGCCGACGCCGCCGCCGCAAAACGTGCCGCTGTCGGATGCCACCAGTTCGGTGCTTGCCGCACGCAGCCAGCTTCAGCGTGCGCAGGGAGTAACCAAACCAAAAAAGAGTGAACCGGCAGCGCCAGGAAGAGCGCGGCCGGTGAACAACGCCGCGCTTGAACGACTGGCATCGGTAACGGAGCGCGTACAGTCGCGTCCTGCACCGTCCGCGCTCGAGCAGAAAGCCCCGGTGAAAGAAGAGGCTTACCGCTGGAAGGCAACCACCATCATCGAAACGGTGAAGGAGGAGGTCGCCACGCCTAAGGCGCTGAAAAAGGCGCTGGAGCATGAGAAAACGCCGGAGCTTTCCGCGAAGCTTGCCGAAGAGTCTATTGCGCGCGACGCCTGGGCCGCCGAGGTCAGCAAACTCCAGCTGCCGAAGCTGGTGGAGCAGGTCGCGCTGAATGCCTGGAAAGAGCAGGACGGCAATCAGGTGCGTTTGCACCTGCGTCCGGGTCAACGCCACCTGAATTCCCCTGGCGCGCAAAAGGCGCTGGCCGAGGCGCTGGCCGCTTTACAGGGTTCACCGGTTGAATTGACTATCATTGAAGATGATAATCCGGCAGTGAAAACGCCGCTGGAGTGGCGTCAGGCCATTTATGAAGAGAAGCTCGCGCAGGCGCGCGAGGCGATTATTGCGGATAACAACATTCAGACCCTGCGCCGGTTCTTCGACGCCGATCTGGATGAAGAGAGTATTCGCCCCATTTGATCGTGAGTCTGACTTACGGTTGTAATCCTTAAACGTGAAAGAAGAGAGAAGCCTATGTTTGGTGGAAAAGGCGGTCTGGGTGGCCTGATGAAGCAGGCTCAGCAGATGCAGGAAAAAATGCAGAAGATGCAGGAAGAGATCGCTCAGCTGGAAGTCACGGGTGAGTCCGGTGCCGGTCTGGTCAAAGTGACCATCAACGGTGCGCACAACTGCCGTCGCGTTGAAATCGACCCGAGCCTGCTCGAAGACGACAAAGAGATGCTGGAAGATCTGGTTGCCGCCGCGTTTAACGATGCTGCGCGCCGTATCGACGAAACTCAGAAAGAGAAAATGGCCTCTGTTTCCAGCGGTATGCAACTGCCGCCTGGCTTCAAGATGCCATTCTGATGCAAACCAGTCCGCTGCTCACGCAGTTAATGGAAGCACTGCGCTGCCTGCCGGGCGTTGGCCCGAAGTCGGCGCAGCGCATGGCGTTCACGCTTTTGCAGCGCGACCGCAGCGGCGGGATGCGCCTGGCGCAGGCTCTGACCCGCGCCATGTCAGAAATTGGTCATTGTGCGGATTGCCGCACCTTTACCGAGCAGGACGTGTGTAACATCTGTACGAACCCGCGTCGCCAGGAAAACGGTCAGATTTGCGTGGTGGAGAGTCCGGCGGACATCTACGCCATCGAACAAACCGGGCAGTTTTCTGGTCGCTACTTCGTGCTGATGGGGCATCTCTCCCCGCTGGACGGTATTGGCCCGGACGATATCGGTCTCGACCGCCTTGAACAGCGTCTTGAGTCCGAAACGATCAAAGAGGTGATCCTCGCCACCAACCCCACGGTGGAAGGGGAGGCAACCGCCAACTACATCGCCGAGCTGTGCTCGCAGTACGGCGTTGATGCCAGCCGCATCGCCCACGGCGTGCCGGTGGGCGGCGAGCTGGAGATGGTGGACGGCACCACGCTGTCCCACTCTCTGGCCGGACGTCACAAGATTATTTTCTGACCAAACGGAGGCTGCACGCGCGGCCTCCGCTTGAAATTTTCCTCCCTTATCCCCATCTCTCACTCAACGTTTTACAACCCCATTAAATGGCATTGTTGAGGTCGACATAGATGAAAGGACAAGAAACCCGTGGTTTCCAGTCAGAAGTAAAACAGCTTCTGCACCTGATGATCCATTCCCTGTATTCCAACAAAGAAATTTTCCTGCGCGAGCTGATTTCCAACGCCTCGGATGCGGCGGACAAGCTGCGCTTCCGCGCGCTGTCCAACCCGGATCTGTACGAAGGCGACGGTGAGCTGCGCGTGCGCGTCTCGTTTAATAAAGAGAACCGCACCCTGACCATCGCCGATAACGGCATTGGGATGAACCGCGACGAGGTGATCGACCACCTCGGGACCATCGCGAAATCCGGCACCAAAGCGTTCCTTGAGTCCATGGGCTCTGACCAGGCGAAAGACAGCCAGCTGATCGGTCAGTTCGGCGTCGGTTTCTATTCGGCGTTCATCGTGGCGGATAAAGTCACCGTGCGCACCCGCGCCGCGGGCGACAGCGCCGAGAACGGCGTGCTGTGGGAGTCTAAAGGTGAAGGTGAATACACCGTTGATGACATCACCAAAGCGGATCGCGGTACCGAAATCACCCTGCACCTGCGTGAAGGGGAAGATGATTTCCTGAACGACTGGCGCGTACGCTCCATCATCAGCAAGTATTCCGACCATATCGCGCTGCCGGTAGAGATTGAAAAACAGGAAGAGAAAGACGGTGAAACCGTGGTCTCCTGGGAGAAAATTAATAAGGCGCAGGCGCTGTGGACGCGCAACAAGTCTGAGATCAAAGACGACGAGTACAACGAATTCTACAAGCACATCGCCCACGACTTTACCGACCCGCTGACCTGGAGCCACAACCGTGTCGAAGGTAAGCAGGAGTACACCAGCCTGCTGTACATTCCGGCACAGGCACCGTGGGACATGTGGAACCGCGATCATAAGCACGGCCTGAAGCTGTACGTGCAGCGCGTCTTCATCATGGACGACGCCGAGCAGTTCATGCCGAACTACCTGCGCTTTGTGCGCGGTCTGATAGATTCCAACGATCTGCCGCTGAACGTCTCCCGCGAAATTCTGCAGGACAGCACCGTCACCCGTAACTTGCGCAACGCCCTGACCAAACGTGCGCTGCAGATGCTGGAAAAACTGGCGAAAGACGATGCGGAAAAATATCAGACCTTCTGGAAACAGTTCGGCCTGGTGCTGAAAGAAGGCCCGGCTGAAGACACCGCGAACGTTGAAACGATCGCCAAACTGCTGCGCTTTGCCTCTACGCACACCGACTCCTCCGCGCAGACCGTGTCGCTGGAAGAGTACGTCTCGCGCATGAAGGAAGGGCAGGAGAAGATCTACTACATCACCGCCGACAGCTACGCGGCGGCTAAGAGCAGCCCGCACCTCGAGCTGTTGCGCAAGAAAGGCATCGAAGTGCTGCTGCTTTCTGACCGCATCGACGAGTGGATGATGAACTACCTGACCGAGTTCGACGGTAAGGCGTTCCAGTCAGTTGCTAAAGCGGACGAGTCCATCGACAAGCTGGCGGATGAAGTGGACGAAAGCGCGAAAGAAGCCGAGAAGGCGCTGGAGCCATTCATTGAGCGCGTGAAAACGCTGCTGGGCGAGCGCGTGAAGGAAGTGCGTTTCACCCATCGTCTGACCGACACCCCGGCCATTGTCACCACCGATGCCGATGAAATGAGCACCCAGATGGCGAAACTGTTCGCTGCTGCGGGCCAGGCGGTGCCGGAAGTGAAATATATCTTTGAGCTGAACCCGGATCATCCTCTGGTGAAACGCGCGGCGGATACCCAGGACGAAGCCCGCTTTGCCGAGTGGGTTGAGCTGCTGCTGGACCAGTCTCTGCTGGCCGAACGCGGCACGCTGGAAGATCCTAACCTCTTCATTAAACGTGTGAATGCGCTGCTGCTGGCGTAATTAAACACCTACCCCTCACCCTGCCCTCTCCCCAAAGGGGAGAGGGTGTTCAAGTTCCCTCTCCCCTTTGGGGAGAGGGTTAGGGTGAGGGGGAATCAATCGCACTAACCCAAATAATCTCCCCCCGTTAACCGTTTCAGCCCTCCCGCCTTCCTTGAGCCGCACCCGTTCTGGTGGTATTGTTTAGCGCTTTTGAAAAATTGAAACGACATTTGAGGGGATTTTCGCAATGCGTATTATTCTGCTTGGCGCTCCGGGCGCGGGTAAAGGAACTCAGGCTCAGTTCATCATGGAGAAATACGGTATTCCGCAAATCTCCACCGGTGACATGCTGCGCGCCGCTGTTAAATCTGGCTCCGAGCTGGGCAAACAAGCGAAAGACATCATGGACGCAGGCAAGCTGGTGACCGACGAGCTGGTTATTGCTCTGGTCAAAGAGCGCATTGCTCAGGAAGACTGCCGTAACGGTTTCCTGCTGGACGGCTTCCCGCGCACCATTCCTCAGGCTGATGCCATGAAAGAAGCGGGCATCAACGTGGACTACGTTCTGGAGTTCGACGTACCGGACGAGCTGATCGTTGACCGCATTGTTGGTCGTCGCGTACACGCTGCTTCTGGCCGCGTTTACCACATCAAATTCAACCCGCCTAAGGTTGAAGGTAAAGACGACGTGACCGGCGAAGAGCTGACCACCCGTAAAGACGACCAGGAAGAGACCGTGCGTAAACGCCTGGTGGAATACCATCAGATGACCGCGCCGCTGATCGGTTACTACACCAAAGAAGCGCAGGCGGGCAACACTAAATACGCTAAAGTTGACGGCACCAAAGCCGTGGCTGACGTTCGTGCAGAGCTGGAAAAAATCCTCGGCTAATCGCGCGCCTCTCACCCGGGCCCCCGGGTGAGAAATATTCTCATCTTACCTATTACAGCAATGGGTTCCGTTTAAACGCATTTCCGCTACAATTGACAACCATTCAAATGGTTAAGAGGCGTGAATGAGTCAGGCGAAAACCGGCATCCTGCTTGCCAATCTGGGCACTCCAGAAGCACCTACATCAGACGCGGTAAAACGCTACCTGCGACAATTTTTAAGCGACACGCGCGTCGTGGATTTTCCGCGACTGCTGTGGTGGCCGCTGCTGCGTGGCGTCATTCTGCCGATCCGTTCTCCGCGCGTCGCCAAACTCTATCAGTCCGTCTGGATGGAAGAGGGCTCTCCGCTGATGGTCTACAGCCGTCGCCAGGAAAAGGCGCTGGCTGCCCGCCTGCCGGATATGCCCGTCGCGCTTGGTATGAGCTACGGAAAACCGTCCCTCGAAAGCGCGGTGGAATCCCTGCTGGCGCAGGGCGTGGACCACATCGTCGTGCTGGCGCTCTATCCGCAGTACTCGTGCTCGACGGTGGCTGCCGTCTGGGATGAACTGGCGCGCATTCTGGCGACCCGCCGCCGTATACCGGGCGTGACCTTTATTCGCGATTACGCGGATAACGACCTCTACATCAAGGCGCTTGCCAACAGCGCGCGCGCGTCGTTTGAAAAGCACGGCGAGCCGGATCTGCTGCTGCTCTCCTACCATGGGATCCCGCAGCGTTTCGCCAACGAAGGGGATGATTACCCGCAGCGCTGCCGCGATACCACCCGCGAGCTGGTTTCTGCCCTCGGCCTGCCGCCGGAGAAGGTGATGATGACCTTCCAGTCGCGCTTCGGTCGCGAGCCGTGGCTGACGCCGTACACCGATGAAACCCTTAAAATGCTGGGAGAGAAGGGCGTGAAGCACATTCAGGTGATGTCGCCGGGCTTCTCGGCAGACTGTCTGGAAACGCTGGAGGAGATCGCGGTGCAAAACCGGGAATTTTTCCTTGAGGCTGGCGGTGAGAAGTACGAGTACATTCCGGCACTTAACGACTCGCCTGAGCATATCGACATGATGGTCTCGCTGGTGACAAACAGCCGCTGATCGCACTGCGGGCCGGGTTTGTGCTACCATTCCCGGCCTCTATTCTTTGCACAGTTCAGACCATGAAATTTCCCGGTAAACGTAAATCTAAACACTACTTCCCCGTTGATGCCCGCGATCCGCTCCTGCAGCAAATTCAGCCAGAAAATGAAACCAGCGCGGCATGGGTCGTCGGTATCGATCAGACGCTGGTGGACATTGAAGCGAAAGTGGATGATGCGTTTGTCGCCCGTTACGGTCTGAGCGCCGGGCACTCTCTGGTGATCGAAGACGACGTTGCCGAAGCGCTCTATCAGGAGCTGGTGCGTGAAAATCTGATCACCCATCAGTTCGCCGGTGGCACCATCGGCAATACTATGCACAACTACTCCGTGCTGGCCGACGACCGCTCGGTTCTGCTCGGCGTGATGTGCAGCAATATTGAGATTGGCGGCTACGCCTACCGCTATTTGTGTAACACCTCCAGCCGCACCGATCTGAACTACCTTCAGGGCGTCGACGGGCCTATTGGCCGCTGCTTTACGCTTATCGGAGAGTCCGGCGAGCGCACCTTTGCCATCAGCCCGGGGCATATGAACAAGCTGCGTGCCGAGAGTATTCCGGAAGAGGTGATCGCAGGCGCCTCGGCGCTGGTACTGACCTCGTACCTGGTGCGCTGCAAGCCGGGCGAGCCAATGCCGGACGCAACCATGAAGGCGATTGAGTACGCGAAGAAATACAACGTGCCCGTCGTTCTGACGCTGGGCACCAAATTCGTGATTGCCGATAACCCAGAGTGGTGGCAGGCCTTCCTGAAAGAGCACGTCTCCATTCTGGCAATGAATGAAGAAGAGGCGGAAGCGCTGACCGGTGAGAGCGATCCGCTGCTGGCGTCAGATAAAGCGCTGGACTGGGTGGATCTGGTGCTCTGCACCGCCGGCCCTGTCGGTCTGTATATGGCAGGCTTTACGGAAGAAGAGAGCAAACGCAAAACTCAGCACCCGCTGCTGCCTGGCGCGATTGCCGAGTTCAACCAGTACGAGTTCAGCCGCGGTATGCGCCATCAGGATTGCATCAACCCGCTGCGGATCTACTCTCACATCGCGCCATACATGGGCGGACCGGAGAAGATCATGAACACCAACGGCGCGGGCGACGGCGCGCTGGCCGCGCTGCTGCACGACATTACCGCCAATGCCTACCACAAAACCAACGTACCGAACTCCAGCAAGCACAAGTTCAGCTGGCTGACCTATTCGTCGCTGGCGCAGGTATGCAAATACGCGAACCGCGTAAGCTACCAGGTGCTGAACCAGCACTCACCGCGCTTAACGCGTGGCCTGCCGGAACGGGAAGACAGCCTCGAAGAGGCGTACTGGGATCGGTAAAAGAAAACCCCTCACCCTAACCCTCTCCCCATAGGGGAGAGGGAACTCGAACACCCTCTCCCCTATGGGGAGAGGGCTGGGGTGAGGGGACCAGACCGCACAAGCTAGCCCGTCACCCCTTCTTCAACCGGCGGATTCTCCAGCAGCGTCAGCATCGTGTTCGCAATCTCACGCTCGCCCATCACTACCTTATTCGCACCGCGCTCGGTGATATATTCCACCTCGTCGTCATAATGCGCCCGGGCGATAATCTCAATCGTTGGGCACTTCTCGCGCGCGGAGGCCACAATCTCACCCGCTTCATAGCCGTTTGGTATGGTCAGCAGCAGCCAGCGGGCGCAGTCCAGATGCGCCAGGTTCATGATCTCTTCGTTCGCCGCGTTGCCCAGCACCGCCCGAATGCCGCGCTCGCGCAGCTCGTCGACGCGGGAGCGCGACGTTTCAATCACCACCAGCGGAATGCCCTGCGCCATCAGCTTCTCGCCGAGGAGGCTGCCCACGCGGCCAAAGCCGACCAGCAGGGCGTGGTTGCAAATATCCACCGGGATCTGCTTCTCTTCTTCGATGGCCTCTTCCAGGGTCTGCTCTTCCAGCGTTTCGGTTTTATCGAGGTATTTTTCCAGCAGGGCAAATAGCACCGGGTTCAGCATAATCGACAGGATCGCGCCCGCCAGCACCAGGTTTTGCCCGGCCTGCGGCAGCAGGTTCAGGGCCATACCCAGACCTGCCAGAATAAAGGCGAACTCGCCAATCTGCGCCAGGCTGGCGGCGATGGTCAACGCCGTACGTGGGGAGTGACCGAACATTCGCACCAGGAAGAAGGCGGCGAGCGACTTACCAAAGATAATGATTGCCAGCGTGCCCAGCACGGCCAGCGGCTGGTGAATCAGAACCATCGGATCAAACAGCATTCCGACGGAGACGAAGAACAGCACGGCAAAGGCGTCGCGCAGCGGCAGGGTGTCGTGCGCCGCGCGGTGGCTCAGCTCTGATTCGTTCAGCACCATCCCGGCGAAGAACGCGCCCAGGGCAAAGGAGACGTCAAACAGCTCAACGGCACCAAACGCGATACCCAGCGCCAGCGCCAGCACGGAGAGGGTAAACAGCTCGCGTGAGCCGGTCGCCGCGCTGCGGGACATGATCCACGGTACCAGACGGCGGCCCACCAGCATCATGATGGCGATAAACGCCACCACTTTCCCGATGGTGATGCTCATATCCAGCGCCAGCGAAGCGAAGCCGACATTGTCTTTTTCCATCATGCCGGCGACGGCAGGCAGCAGCACCAGCGTCAGCACCATGACCAGGTCTTCAACAATTAGCCAGCCTATCGCGATTTGCCCGCGCTGGCTGTCTATCAGCTGTCTCTCTTCAAGCGCACGCAGCAGCACCACGGTACTGGCGGTTGAGAGACACAGCCCAAATACGATACCGGTCATTAACGACCAGCCCAGTAAGGCCGAAAGCGCCATCCCCAGCAGCGTCGCCACCCCTATCTGGGCGATCGCTCCGGGTATGGCAATCGACTTTACCGCCATCAAATCCTTCAGGGAAAAATGCAGGCCGACGCCAAACATCAGCAGAATCACGCCCAATTCCGCCAGCTCAGGGGCCAGTTTGGTATCCGCAACGAAGCCTGGCGTAAACGGTCCCGCCAGTACGCCCGCTAACAGATAGCCGACAAGAGGAGAAATACGCAATTTATTAGCAATCATGCCGAGGATAAAAGCGAGCACAAGTCCACCAACAATGGTGGTGATAAGCGGTGTGGCGTGGTGCATTCCGTCTCCTTTCGTTGTGGGTGTTCCTTTTTGGTGAAAAACCAAAAAACCGAGTAATAGTTTATGACAATTTTTACTCTTGTGTTTATGAATAATTGTTGAATTTTGAATAAAACAGCAATATGCGCCCAAAAAAGCGCATTTTGATAAATTCAGGGAGGAGATGAAGAAGAAACCCTTATGGCATCAGGGTATCAGGTAGCCAAAGTTAAACTTTGGCTACCGGTTATTTACGCTTTGTGGCGGTTATCAGGCAAGAATATGGTCAACATCCCAAGAAGTGGCAGGAAAGCGCAGATTTTATAAACCAGGAAGATGCTCGTGTGATCCGCAACCATCCCTAACACCGCGGCACCAAGCCCGCCCATGCCAAAGGCAAAGCCGAAAAAGAGCCCGGAAACCATACCGATACGCCCAGGCAGCAACTCTTGGGCATAGACCAGAATGGCGGAAAAGGCGGATGCGAGGATAAAACCAATAATCACGGTTAAAATTCCCGTCCATTCAAGGCTGGCGTACGGCAAAATAAGGGTAAACGGCGCGACGCCGAGGATAGAGCCCCAAATAACATATTTACGCCCAATCTTA
Organism: Enterobacter genomosp. O; assembly: GCF_001022965.1. Classification (GTDB taxonomy): domain Bacteria; phylum Pseudomonadota; class Gammaproteobacteria; order Enterobacterales; family Enterobacteriaceae; genus Enterobacter; species Enterobacter cloacae_L. The sequence continues at coordinate 598,318 of NZ_LECZ01000025.1, read as the reverse complement.
TCCCCTACGGGCCCGCCAATGACCGTGCCGGCCGCGACGGCGAACAGGAAGGCAAACAGGTGAATCTGGGCATTCTGTACCGATAATCCGAATTTTTGCATCAGGTAAAAGGTGTAATAGCTGCTGATGCTCGCCATATAGAAGTATTTCGAGAAAATCAGCACCAGCAGCACGGAAACCGCCAGGATAACCTTATTGCGCGGAAGGGGATTGATAACCTTCGCTTTGGGTTTACCTTTGTTCACCCGATGCTGAGCGGCATACCAGCGGCTGATCTGCGCCAGCACGACAATGGCCAGCAGCGCCGCCAGGACAAACCATGCCACGTTGCCTTTGCCGTAAGGGGCAATAATTACCGCGGCCAGCAGCGGGCCCAGGGAGCTACCGAAGTTACCGCCTACCTGGAAGAGCGACTGCGCCAGACCGTGACGCCCGCCAGAGGCCATACGCGCCACGCGGGAAGACTCCGGATGGAAAACGGACGAGCCGGTGCCCACCAGCGCGGCAGCAATCAGCACGGCCTCAAAGCTCCCCGCCATGGCCAGCAGCACCAGCCCGCTTAAGGTAAAGCACATGCCTATCGGCAGCGACCACGGCATCGGGTATTTGTCCGTCCAGTAGCCTACCACCGGCTGCAGCAGCGAGGAGGCCAGCTGGAAGGTCAGGGTGATCATCCCGATCTGCACGAAGGTGAGGGAGAACTCGGACTGCAGCAGCGGATAAATGGCCAGAATCAACGACTGGATCATGTCGTTGAGCAGGTGCGAAAGGCTGATTGCGCCTAATACTTTAAAGGAGGTGCGCGATGATGGCGGCGACGCCGGCGCGCCCGGAACGGGCTGGGTTGATTCACTGATTGCCATAGAGAGAATTACCACGTCTTTAGTTATTAGAAATGCAGAGTGTAATTATTATCCGACTAACATACCCGCCCGGGACATTTGAAGAAAGTCGCAATTCTGAAAACTTATTTGTCTATTCTTGTTAGTCACTGTAATTTTTGCCTTTGTCTATTGGTCAGGGAGAGAGAAGATGAAGTTAATGAAGCGGGGCGTCGCGCTGGCGCTCATCGCCGCATGGGGCCTGGTAAGCCTGCCCGCGCAGGCGTATGAAAAAGACAAAACCTATAAAATCACCATTCTGCATACTAACGATCACCACGGTCACTTCTGGCGCAGTGAATACGGCGAATATGGCCTGTCGGCTCAAAAAACGCTGGTGGATAGCATTCGCAAAGAGGTGGCAGCCCAGGGCGGCAGCGTGCTGTTGCTGTCGGGCGGCGATATCAATACCGGCGTGCCGGAATCCGACCTACAGGACGCCGAACCTGATTTTCGCGGCATGAACCTGATTGGCTACGACGCGATGGCCGTCGGTAACCATGAGTTTGATAATCCACTGAGCGTGCTGCGTCAGCAGGAGAAGTGGTCAAAATTCCCGTTCCTCTCCGCCAATATTTACCAGAAAAGCACCGGCGAGCGTCTGTTTAAACCGTGGGCGCTGTTTAAGCGTCAGGATCTGAAAATCGCGGTCATTGGCTTAACCACCGACGATACGGCGAAAATTGGCAACCCCGAGTTCTTTACCGATATCGAATTCCGCAAACCGGCAGACGAAGCGAAGCTGGTGATTCAGGAGCTGCAGCAAAACGAAAAGCCGGACGTGATAATTGCCACCACGCACATGGGGCATTACGACAACGGCGAGCACGGCTCTAACGCGCCCGGCGACGTGGAGATGGCGCGCAGCCTGCCTGCGGGCTCGCTGGCGATGATTGTGGGTGGTCACTCACAAGATCCGGTGTGTATGGCCTCGGAGAACAAAAAGCAGGTGGACTACGTGCCGGGCACGCCGTGCGCGCCAGACCGTCAGAACGGTATCTGGATTGTCCAGGCGCACGAGTGGGGCAAATACGTGGGCCGGGCGGACTTCGAGTTCCGTAACGGTGAGATGAAGCTGGTCCATTACCAGCTCATTCCGGTCAACCTGAAGAAGAAGGTTACATACCCTGACGGGAAAAGTGAGCGCGTACTTTACACCCCAGAGATTCCAGAAAACCAGCAAATGCTCTCCCTGCTGACGCCATTCCAGAACAAAGGCAAGGCGCAGCTGGACGTGAAAATCGGCACGCTGAACGGGCGTCTGGAAGGGGACCGCAGTAAGGTTCGCTTCGTGCAGACCAACATGGGCCACCTGGTGCTGGCGGCGCAAATGGCGCGCACCGGGGCTGACTTCGGCGTAATGAGCGGCGGCGGCATTCGTGACTCTATCGAAGGTGGAAACATTACCTATAAAGACGTCCTGAAGGTGCAGCCGTTCGGTAACCTGGTGGTCTATGCCGACATGAGCGGGAAAGAGGTCATTGACTATCTGACTGCCGTGGCGCAGATGAAGCCGGATTCCGGGGCTTACCCGCAGTTTGCCAACGTCAGCTTTGTGGCGAAAGACGGCAAGCTTAACGACCTGAAGATCAAAGGCGAACCGGTTGACCCGGCTAAAACGTACCGCCTGGCGACCTTGAGTTTTAACGCCACCGGCGGTGACGGCTATCCGCATATCGATAATAAACCGGGCTACGTGAATACCGGCTTTATCGACGCGGAAGTGCTGAAGCAGTTCATCGAGCAGAATTCGCCGATTGACGTGAATGCGTATGAGCCGAAAGGCGAGGTGAGCTGGCAGTAGTGCGGTTGTTTTGCCGGGTGGCGGCTACGCCTTACCCGGCCTACATTCGAATCGTAGGCCCGGTAAGCGCAGCGCCACCGGGCAATTTTCTCAATCTCTGCGTGCAATATCCGCAAACTTCGCGTCCAGCATTTTCGCCAGATCGCCCGCGGCCAGCTCAATATCCAGCCCGCGTTTGCCACCGGATATAAAGATGGTTTCAAATTGCTGAGAAGGGGCATCAATCAGCGTCGGCAGGCGTTTTTTCTGCCCGAGCGGGCTGATCCCGCCCACCAGGTAGCCCGTGGTGCGTTGCGCAACCATCGGATCGGCCATATCCACCTTCTTCGCCCCCAGGGCTTTAGCGACTTTTTTCAGATCCAGCTGGCCCGCCACCGGGGTGACCGCGACGGCGAGGTGTTTCATGTCGCCATTCACCGCAACCAGCAGCGTTTTGTAAACCTGGTCCGCGTTCAGGCCCAGCTTGCGCACCACTTCATCACCAAAGTTGGTTTCATTCGGATCGTGATCGTAAGTATGGATCCGGAAAGAAATGTTGTTTTTTTCGAGTAATTTAACGGCGGGAGTCATAGCTATCCTTCTTACGACAGACAAATCATGTCAACAGCATACGCCTGACGTTTGTCTAAAAAATAGCACCATCTTGCGCAATAGTATTGGCAGTGATGGTCACTTTGAGCGACAATCGGCTCAACCGAAGGTCTCCTTCGGCATAATAAAAACGATGAAATTCCTCTTTGACGGGCCAATAGAAATATTGGCCATTTTTTTTATTTCAGCAGCGACGGCAAATTCCCTTCCCCGTACAAATGTAACGCCCCAACCGCCACCACGTAATGCCCCGCAGGCAGAGCATGCAGCGTCTCCCGCCAGGCTTTGTTGCGCGCGTTCATCAGCACATCATATAACGATTCGCTGAACGTTGACGGTAAGGCCAGCTTACCGTCCGCAGGCGGCGCATCCAGCCACCAGCCAATCATGGTCTGCAGCAGTCGCGCGTTGGTGTGCCAGTGGGTCAGCGTATCGTCCAGCAGCATAAGGCCGTCGTCGGGAAGCTGCCGCAGGAGCGCAATCTGGCTGTCCGTCCCTTCCAGCTCGATGATGGGCAGACGGCGCGCCCTTGCCACGTTCAGCAGCTGGTAATCAATGCCGTAATCACCGCGCAGGCCCAGACGCTGTGCCTGCGTGGCCTGCAGCACCATCGCGATTTGCCAGAGCGGCAGGGTGTCAATCATGGAGAGCGAGACGCCCGTTTCATCGGCGACGCGGGTCAGTTCCGCAAGCTGGGTTTCATCCAGGCGTTCTGCCAGCGTGAGATCGCTCTCCAGCCCGGCAAACGGCGACTCGTGGCCAGAAATGTCCGCCTCAACGACCAGCGCATCGGCGCGTTTCAGCAGTTTAACCAGCGCGGGCGGCAGGGGAGACATATCCTGCGTGCCCATATGGATACTGCCCACCAGGTGCAGGTGTTGCCCGCCGGGGAGGGAGATATCCAGACCCGGCCAGGCGTAACGGCGAGGAAAGAGGGCGCGAAACGATGTTTTTATACGATTAAACAGACCCATACGCGCTCCATGAATGGAAAGGTTCATGCTAGCGCGTACGAGTACAAGGTTCAATCTTTCGGTTTAAAGCGCAGCAGCCGGTTGGCGTTGCTCACTACGGTGATGGAGGAGAGCGCCATCGCCGCACCCGCGACCACCGGATTAAGCAGCGTGCCGGTCAGCGGCCACAAAATGCCGGCAGCAATCGGGATACCGAGCGAGTTATAGATAAATGCCCCCAGCAGGTTCTGCTTCATGTTGCGCAACGTGGCTTTCGAAATGGCCAGCGCGTCGGCAACGCCCATCAGGCTATGGCGCATCAGCGTAATGGCAGCGGTTTCAATGGCTACGTCGCTCCCGCCACCCATGGCAATCCCCACGTCCGCCTGGGCCAGCGCCGGGGCATCGTTGATGCCGTCGCCGACCATCGCCACCTGACGACCCTGTTGCTGCAGGTTCTTAATCGCATCCGCTTTGCCGTCCGGCAGGACGCCTGCAATCACCTCATCAATTCCTGCTTCTTTCGCGATGGCGTTGGCGGTGGTCGGGTTATCCCCGGTCAGCATCACCAGACGGTAGCCCGCGCGGTGCAGACGCGCCAGGGCATCTACGCTGTCCTGGCGCAGCGGATCGCGAACGGCCAGCAGCGCGGCGGCTTTGCCATCTACCGCAAGGAGAACCGGCGTGGCGCCCTGTGACGCCTGCGCTTTTAGCTCGCTCTCCAGCGCGGAGGTATCAATACCGTTTTCATTAAGCAATGCCTGGTTGCCCAGCAGCAGCGCGTGGCCCTCTGCCTCACCGCTTACGCCGAGCCCGCGCAGGGTGCGGAAGCTGCTGACCTGCGGCAGGGCAGCATCATTCGCTTTATCAAGGATGGCGCGCGCCAGCGGATGGCTTGAGCCTTGCTCCAGCGCGGCGGCGAGCCGCAGCGCCTCCTCTTCGGCAATGCCTGCGGTCGTGACGGCCACCACCTGCGGTTTGCCTTCGGTGAGCGTGCCGGTTTTATCAAACACCAGCGTGTCGAGCGTGCTGGCCCGCTGCAGCGCGTCCGCGTCCCGCACCAGCACGCCAAACTCGGCCGCGCGGCCTACGCCGGAGATAATCGACATCGGCGTCGCCAGGCCAAGGGCGCAAGGACAGGCGATGATCAGCACCGTGGTGGCGATCACCAGGGTATAAACAATCTGCGGGGCAGGGCCGAAAACGTACCAGATCGCCGCGCTCAGCAGGGCAATACCGACCACCACCGGCACAAAAATGGCGGAAATTCTGTCAGCGAGCTGGCCAATTTCCGGCTTGCTGCTCTGCGCCTGACGCACCATGCGAATAATACGCGACAGCGTAGTATGGCTGCCGACGGCGCTGGCGGTGAACAGCACGCTGCCGTCCTGTACCACCGTCCCGGCATGAACGGCGTCGCCGTCTGATTTCTGCTGGGGAATGGGCTCGCCGGTCAGCATCGCTTCATCCAGCCAGGCTTCGCCCTGCGTTATCTTACCGTCAACGGGAACGCGATCGCCCGTGGTCAGGCGCAGCGTCATGCCGGGCTGAACCTCGGCCAGCGGAACGCTCTTTTCCCCTGCGTCCGTGACCACGCGCGCGGTTGGCGGGGTTAAATCGAGCAATCTTTCCAGCGCTTTCGAGGAGCGCTGGCGGGCGCGGGCTTCCAGCATATGGCCTAAGTTGATCAGGCCGATAATCATCGCGCTCGCTTCATAATAGAGATGCCGCGCTTCCATCGGGAACCACTGGGGCCAGACGTTCACGCTCATGGAGTACAGCCATGCCGCACCCGTGCCGAGGGCGACCAGCGTATCCATCGTCGCGGTGCGGTTTTTCAGGCTCTTCCAGGCGCTGGTATAGAAATGACCGCCCGCGAAGATCATCACGCCCAGGGTAATGACGCCAATCACCAGCCACAGCGTGCGGTTGTCGTCGGTGACCATCATGTTGTCGCCGATCATCCCCCACACCATCACCGGAATACCCACCAGCAGGGCGACAATCGCCTGCCAGCGGAAGCGCTTCATGGTGGCGATAGCCGTTTCCTGCTGGCGCTCGCGGCGTTCGGCGTCATCTTCGATGGCCTCCGCCCCGTAGCCCGCTTTTTCAACGGCCTGCACTAAATCTGCTGCGGAGGCGCTGCCCATCACCAGCGCAGTGCGCTCCGCGAGGTTGACCCGTGCCTGCGCGACGCCCGGTACCGCCTGCAAGGCGTTTTGTACCCGGGAGACGCAGCTGGCGCAGCTCATGCCGTTGATCAGCAGCTGTTGGCTGTCATCAATATCATCAGCTGCCGGAAGCTCAGGAGTGGCCGCTGTCAGCGCTTCCGACGGGGATGATGACTCTGCCAGCGGTTTAGCCTTTGGGTGGCTTAGCTCCGCCCCGTAGCCGGCCTGCTTGATGGTATCAATCAGCGCATCCGCGCTGGCGCTGCCGGTGACGGCGGCACGATCGATACTGACTTCAGCGCTTTCGACATCAGGGCGCTGTTCCAGACTTTCTTTAACGCGTTTGACGCAGTGGCCGCAGGAGAGGCCGTCCAGCGTCAGGTCAATAGTGTGAGACATAACAAAACTCCCGTATAATATTTTGGTCAGTTGTTGACCGGAGTAACGCTTTTCACTAACTGTTATGAAGGTTAAACCTTCCATCAAGGGGAAGGTCAAGGGGGAAATGTGAATATTAGCGATGTGGCAAAAAAAACCGGTTTAACCAGCAAAGCGATTCGCTTTTATGAAGAGAAGGGGCTGGTGACGCCGCCGCTGCGCAGTGAAAACGGCTACCGCAGCTACACGCAGCTGCATCTGGATGAACTGACGCTGCTGCGCCAGGCAAGACAGGTCGGTTTTAACCTGGAAGAGTGCGGCGAGCTGGTTAACCTGTTCAACGATCCGAAGCGTCACAGCGCAGACGTGAAAAAACGCACCTTGGAAAAAGTGGCCGAGATTGAACGCCATATCACCGAGCTGCAGGCGATGCGCAAGCAGCTGCTACAGCTCGCGGAATCCTGTCCGGGAGATGACAGCGCCGACTGCCCGATTATCGATAATCTTGCCGGCTGCTGTCATCGTAAGGCTTAAGCCTGGCAGGCTTTGACCCGCAGGGTAATACCTTCCACCGCAATGACCTCAACCCGCGTTCCGGCGCTGAGGTCGTCGTCGGCGACCACCGGCCACGAGCTGTCGCCCACGCGCATATGTCCCCGCCCGTTCACCAGCGCGGCGTCGAGCGTAAAACGCTGGCCGACAATCTGCTGTCCGCGCTGGTTGAGATGCGCATCCACCGGCTTCTGCTCGCTAACCCGTCGGTTAAGCCAGCGCCACCACAGCCACGCGGCCACCAGCGTCAGCACGGCAAACAACGCGCCCTGCCACGCCCAGTCAAGCGGCAAAATCCACACGAGCAGCCCGGTAATGACCGCGGCGACACCGCTCCAGAGCAGGTAGCCATTGCCGCCCAGCATCTCAGCGGCCAGCAATAAACCCCCGAGGCTTAGCCAGAAAGCGTGAGGATGTGCGACGATGAGCTCAATCATTTTTTACGCTCGTTTCCGCTGTCTTTGATAAGCTCGGCAATACCGGCGATAGAGCCCATCAGGCTGCTGGCCTCCAGCGGCATCATCACCACTTTGCTGTTATTCGCGGAGCCGATCTCTTTCAGCGCGTCGGTATATTTTTGCGCGACAAAGTAGTTCACGGCCTGGATATCACCGGCGGCAATCGCCTCTGACACCATCTGGGTGGCACGGGCTTCCGCCTCGGCTGAACGTTCACGCGCTTCCGCCTGTAAAAATGCGGACTGACGGTCGCCTTCCGCTTTCAGGATCTGCGACTGTTTTTCCCCTTCTGCTTTGAGGATCTCAGCCTGACGTACCCCTTCGGCTTCCAGAATGTAGGCACGCTTGGTTCGCTCGGCCTTCATCTGCGCGTTCATGGAGGCAATCAGCTCCGCCGGCGGGCGCACGTCGCGGATCTCAATACGGGTGACTTTGATCCCCCACGGGTTCGTTGCCTCATCGACAATATGCAGCAGGCGGGTATTGATGCTGTCGCGCTGGGAAAGCATCTCGTCCAGCTCCATCGAGCCCAGCACGGTACGGATGTTGGTCATCGTCAGGTTGACGATCGCCAGCTCCAGGTTGCTGACCTCATAGGCCGCTTTCGGCGCGTCAATTACCTGAATAAAGCAGACGGCGTCAATGGTGACGTTGGCGTTATCCTTCGAGATCACTTCCTGAGAAGGAATATCCAGCACCTGTTCCATCATGTTGATCTTGCGGCCGATTCTGTCCATGAACGGAACAATCAGGCTTAGGCCAGGCTGGAGCGTATTGGTATAGCGGCCGAAACGCTCGACGGTCCACTGATAGCCCTGTGGGACAATTTTGACGCCTGCGCCCACGATAACGAGCGCAACGAAAATAAGGACGGGAATAACGATAAGCATAAAAACCTCCTGTTTTGCATGCTGTGACGAGTGAAAGTGTGTGTTTATTGCTCGTAAGTATAGGTAAAGTCAGAGATGAATCCATCACCCGCCTTTGCGATGGCTTTGGATAATCCCTGGTAGTAATTCTCCAGCCCCAGCGCTTCGATATGCTGGATCTGTTCGCGAATGGGGGCGCAGAACAGTACGGCATTCCCTGCCTCAACGCGCTTGTTGTTAGGTGGAAGGTCGCCCGCGATGGCTTTGAACCACGTTCGGATACCCTGCTTTAAGCTGTGCGGCGCTTTTGCCAGATTATCCATTCCCGTCAGGACCTGCAGGGTGGGGAACTCATCGGCCATCACGGCGGTTTTCATGCGCGCAAAGAACTGGCTGAACAGCTCAAACGAGCCCAGATCGGTGACGCGGGGCTTGGTCGTTTTACCGTTTTTATTGCCGATTTTACCTGCCGCAGACGCCGAGGCCGGCACCGCGTTCACTTTTTCCAGCTCCAGCCCAAATAGCAAATTGCAGTGCGCGCGGCGGGCTTTCAGCGGGTAGGTCATCAGGACGTCAATGAACTGGGTTGCTTTCACTTCCGCAAGGTCGTGGTTGATAAGCCACTGGGTGCGAGAAAATTCAGCCGGAGAGACGAACCAGTCAGGCACCTCGTTAAAACGCTTTGATTTTCCTTTGCCGTCAAATTCAAGGAAGTGTGTCCCGTTGTCGAAGGCGAAATAGCAATTTTTGAAACTGCCGATCGTGGTGTTCACGATGAGCGCCTTCTTAACAAAATCGACCACCTCTGCACCAATGACAAAACGCGTGAGTTCCGAAGATTTGATGACTTCCATTAATGTTTCGACATCAGGAACACCAGGCTTCAGGGAAGGGAACTCATAAAAGATGTGTGCCATGCTGCATACTTCCTGTAGTGATGGTGGTGACAAATGACAAACAAAAAGTTTAACACTTGCTTTAGCGTGAGGCTATTCGCTCTGTGCGCACGAAAGGATTATGCTACAGGCGGTTATGACAAAAAGCGGTTAACGGAAGCGCAATGAACGATAAAAAAAACTTAATACATCTCAGGGATGTCGGGTTTCGTGTCGGGGAAAACACCATCCTTCAGCACGTCGAGTTTTGCCTGTCGCCGGGCGAGTTTAAATTAATAACGGGCCCTTCAGGCTGTGGTAAAAGCACGCTGCTGAAGATTGTGGCCTCCTTGCTCAGCCCCACTGAGGGCACCATTCTGTTTGAAGGCCAGGATATTGCGTCACTTTCTCCGGAAAGCTATCGCCAGCAGGTTTCCTATTGTGTGCAAACCCCCACGCTTTTTGGCGATACGGTCTATGACAACCTGATTTTCCCGTGGCAAATCCGTCAAAAAACGCCGGAGCCGGAAAAATTCACCCGGGATCTGGCCCGCTTTGGCCTTGCGGAGGAGACGTTAACCAAATCCATTAATGCGCTGTCGGGCGGTGAAAAGCAGCGCGTCTCGCTCATCCGCAACCTGCAGTTTTTACCGAAGGTGCTGCTGCTGGATGAAATTACCAGCGCGCTTGATGACGCCAACAAACGCAACGTTAACGAGATTATTCATCGTTACGTCCGCGAGCAGAATATTGCCGTGCTGTGGGTGACGCACGACGCCAGCGAAATTACCCATGCGGATGACGTGATTACGCTCCAGCCGCACGGTGGAAAAATGCAGGAGGCAAACCGTGGGTGAGCATAATATTACCAATGAATCCCTGGCGTTTTCGATGGTGCTGGTGCTGATTGCGATTGTGGTCAGCTACCGCGAAAAGCTGGGGCTGGAAAAAGATATTGTGTGGAGTATCTGCCGCGCGGTGATTCAGCTCATCATCGTCGGCTATGTGCTGAAGTACATCTTCAACGTCAACCACGCGGTCCTGACGCTGCTGATGGTGCTCTTTATCTGCTTTAACGCGGCCTGGAATGCGCAAAAGCGCAGTAAATACATTGATAAGGCGTTTATCTCATCGTTTATCGCGATTACCACCGGGACGGCGCTCACGCTGGCGGTGCTGGTACTCTCCGGCTCGATTGAGTTTACGCCGATGCAGGTTATCCCTATCTCGGGGATGATTGCGGGGAACGCCATGGTGGCCGTTGGGCTCTGTTATAACAACCTTGGCCAGCGTTTCAGCAGCGAACAGCAGCAGCTGCAGGAGAAACTAAGCCTGGGGGCCACGCCAAAAGTGGCCTCGGCGCGGCTGATTCGTGAAAGCATTCGTTCATCGCTGATCCCGACGGTGGATTCCGCCAAAACGGTTGGGCTGGTGAGCCTGCCGGGCATGATGTCGGGGCTGATTTTTTCGGGTATCGATCCGGTAAAAGCGATTAAGTATCAGATCATGGTGACGTTTATGCTGCTCTCCACGGCAAGCCTGTCAACCATCATTGCCTGCTACCTGACCTATCGGAAGTTCTACAACGCGCGCCACCAGCTGGTGGTGACGCAGTTGAAAAAGTCGGAATAAACCGTCTTTTGTAGGCCCGGTAAGCGTTAGCGCCACCGGGCATTTTTTTGTTAGTAGAGCAACGCGTACAGCTGACGACGGTACTTCGACGCCAGCGCGTCGCCGGTGCCCAGCGCGGCGAGGATCTCCTGGAACATCTTGCGCGCCTGGCCGTCTGCGGCGGCGAGGTCTTTTTGCAGATGGCTAAACAGCAGCTCCAACGCCTCTTCGTTGCGTCCCACCTGATGTAACTGCAACGCCAGCTGGCTTGCCAGCGCGGCGTCGGCCGGGTTATCGGCAACCTGCTGCTGCAGCTGCTGAATCTCCGGGGTGTCCGCGGCCTGCTTCAGCAGCTCAATCTGCGCCACCAGGCCCTGATAGCGGGTGTCCTGATCCTGCAGCGGAACGGTCTTGAGTACGGCCTCCGCGTCTTCCGAGCGGTGCAGGGCGATCTGCGTTTCTGCCAGCAGCAGGCCAATCTGGCTGTTCTGCTTCGACAGCTGCCACGCGTCTTTGAGCAGCGGCAGCGCCTCGTCATATTTGCCTTCCTGCATCAGCGCCATGCCTTCCTGCGCTTTCAGCTCTTCTTCGCGCGGCAGCACTTTATCCAGCAGAGCACGGATTGCCTCTTCCGGCTGCGGCCCCTGGAAGCCGTCAACGGGCTGACCGTTCTGGAACAGATAGACGGTGGGAATGGCGCGCAGGCCAAACTGAGACGCGACCATCGGCTCTGCGTCACAGTCCAGCTTGGCAAGAATGAACTGACCGTTGTACTGGGCGGCAAGGCTTTCCAGTACCGGCGTCAGCTGCAGACAGTGTTGGCTGCGTTCAGACCAGAAGTAGAACAGGACCGGTTTGGTCATCGACTGTTCAAGGGTCTGTTGCAGGTTTGCTTCAGTAATATTGACGATATTCTGTACGGACATGCGGCTTTCTCTTTTGTCGGTTTGTTCTTTACATGGGGATGCGCGACGTCGCTTCAACTCAACCGTGTAAAATTTTGTCCATCATCCGGCCCGGCAGCAGGCGTTTTAACCAGCCTACGGCGTGGGTGACCAGCGTGACCGGATAGCGCATTTTAGGGTGTTCGCTTTCAAAAGCATGGCGCACTTTGGCAACAACCGCTTCGGGCCCGAGGGTAAAGCGTGCGGCAATGCCGGGGTTCTCGACCGGTTTATCCGCCTGCGTCTGGTTCACGTTGTCGGTAAAGCGGGTGCGGATCGGGCCGGGTTCAATCAGGCTAACCTTAATGCCGCTGTGGCGCAGCTCCATGCGCAGGGCGTCGGACCAGGCCTCCAGCGCATATTTGCTGGCGGCGTAGGCGCCGCGGCCTGGGGTTGAAATTAACCCCATCACCGACGATGTCATCACGATGCGCCCTTCACCGTGCGGCAGCATCGCGGGGAGCAGACGCATGGTGAGCTGATGTACGCCGAAGAAGTTGGTCGAAAACTGCTTCTCCAGCGTTTCGCGGGAGAGCGTATCCAGCGGGCCATACACGCCGTAACCGGCATTGTTAAAGAGCCCGTAAAGACGATTGTCGGTCAGCGCGATGACCTCATCAGCGGCGCGCTCAACGCTCTCCGGCGAGTCCATATCCAGCAGCACGCCGGTAAGGCCCAGCCCGTTCATGCGTTCGACATCGTCGGGTTTGCGGCAGGCCGCCAGAACCCGAAATCCCTGGCGCTTTAGTTCAAGCGCGCTTTCAAGGCCGATTCCACTGGAACATCCTGTAATTAAGACCGATTTTTGCATAACTTTACCTGTCAGGATCTCCGCTTAATCAGGAGTCATGTTTAACTAAAGGAGCCAGCCGCGTTGCCATCCAGTCGGCAATAAACGGCTGAGCATCGCGATTGGGGTGGATCCCGTCGTCTTGCATCCATTGGGGTTTGAGATAGACCTCTTCCATGAAAAATGGCAGCAGCGGAATATCAAACTCTTTGGCAAGCTTAGGGTAGATCGCGCTAAAAGCCTCATTATACCGACGACCGTAGTTGGCGGGCAGGCGAATTTGCATCAGCAGCGGCTGGGCGTTTGCCGCCCTGATGTCCTGCAAAATGGTGCGCAGCGTTTGCTCCGTTTGCTGAGGCTGAAAACCGCGCAGGCCATCATTACCGCCAAGCTCAACCAGCACCCAGCGCGGCTGATGCTGTTTGAGCAGCGCAGGCAGGCGCGATAAACCCTGCTGAGAGGTATCGCCGCTGATGCTGGCGTTGATAACCGACGTCTTGCTCTGCCACTTGTCATTGAGCAGGGCGGGCCAGGCCGCGCTGGCCGCCATGCGGTAGCCTGCGCTCAGGCTGTCGCCAAGAACCAGTAACGTGTCCGCTGCCGCCGCGCGGAAGGTCATCAGAATCAAAAACAGGAAGGGCAAATGCCAGCGGAAAACAGTGTTGAAGTTCATCATCTTAAGAAGTCCGTCGGTCAGGGGGAACACGAGCTTTCCATCCTTACTGGAGTTGAACTCGTTGTCAAACGCGCTGAAACCATCGCGCTGATTGGCGAATCCGGTTCCGGTAAGTCCACGCTGCTGGCGATTTTGGCCGGTCTGGACGACGGCAGCAGCGGCGAAGTCCACCTGGTTGGGAAACCGCTGCATCAGCTTGATGAAGAGGCGCGGGCCGCGCTGCGCGCGCGTCACGTTGGTTTTGTTTTTCAATCTTTTATGCTGATCCCGACGCTGAACGCGCTGGAAAACGTCGAACTCCCGGCGCTTCTGCGCGGGGAAAATAGCCGTGAAAGCCGCGCTCACGCGAAGGCGCTGCTTGAACAGCTCGGTCTGGGGAAACGTCTCGACCATCTTCCCGCGCAGCTTTCTGGCGGTGAGCAGCAGCGCGTGGCGCTGGCTCGGGCGTTTAACGGCCGCCCGGAAGTGCTGTTTGCCGATGAGCCCACCGGTAACCTTGACCGTAAAACCGGTGACAGGATTGCCGACCTGCTGTTTTCGCTCAACCGCGAGCACGGTACCACGCTGATCCTCGTGACCCACGATCCGCAGCTCGCCGCCCGCTGCGACCGTCGCCTGCGGCTGGTTAACGGTATTCTTCAGGAGGAGGCATGATTACCCGCTGGTTCTGGCGCGAGTGGCGCTCGCCCTCGCTGCTGATTGTCTGGCTGGCGTTAAGCCTGGCGGTGGCCTGCGTGCTGGCGCTCGGCAGCGTCAGCGACCGGATGGAAAAAGGGCTCAGCCAGCAGAGCCGGGAGTTTATGGCGGGAGACCGGGCGCTGCAAAGCTCGCGCGCCGTTCCGCCGGGCTGGATTGACGAGGCGCGCACGCTGGGGCTGAAGGTGGGAGAACAGATTACCTTCCAGACGATGACCTTCGCGGGCGACACGCCGCAGCTGGCAAGCGTCAAAGCCGTCGATGATATCTACCCAATGTACGGTGAACTGCAGACCAGCCCGCCCGGGCTGAAGCCAGAGCCCGGCACGGTACTGCTGGCCCCGCGGCTGATGGCGCTCCTGAATCTGAAAACCGGCGACAGTATCGACGTGGGTGATGCCACGCTGAAAATCGCCGGGGAAGTGGTGCAGGAGCCCGACTCCGGCTTTAACCCGTTCCAGCTTGCGCCACGTTTGATGATGAATACCGCTGACGTGGCGAAAACCAACGCCGTGCAGCCGGGCAGCCGCGTCACCTGGCGCTATAAGTTTGGCGGCACGCCTGCGCAGCTTGATACGTATGAAAAATGGCTTCTGCCGCAGTTGAAGCCGGAACATCGCTGGTACGGGCTGGAGCAGGACGAGGGGGCGCTCGGCAAATCTCTTGAACGTTCTCAGCAGTTCCTGCTGCTGTCGGCACTGTTAACCCTGCTGCTGGCGGTGGCGGCGGTAGCCGTGGCGATGGGGCACTACTGCCGCAGCCGCTACGACCTGGTGGCGATCCTCAAAACCCTGGGGGCGGGCAGGGCGCAGCTGCGTAAGCTGATTGTCGGCCAGTGGCTGATGTTGCTGATGCTGTCCGCGCTGACCGGCGGGATAATGGGGCTGCTGTTTGAAAAACTGCTGATGGTGATGCTGAAACCGGTGCTCCCGGCCGCATTGCCGCCGGCCAGCTTCTGGCCGTGGCTGTGGGCGATGGGCGCAATGACGGTGATCTCGGTGCTGGTGGGGCTACGGCCCTACCGTCTGCTGCTCGCTACGCAGCCGCTGCGCGTGCTCCGCAACGATGTGGTGGCGAACGTCTGGCCGCTGAAGTTCCACCTTCCGGTGATTATTGCGGTGGCGGTGGGGCTGCTGGCCTGGCTGATGGGGGGCAGCACGCTGCTGTGGGCGGTGCTGGCCGGAGCGGTTGTGCTGGCACTGCTGTGCGGCGTGCTGGGCTGGATACTGCTCAACGTCCTGAAGCGACTGACGGTAAAATCCCTGCCCGTGCGCCTGGCGGTCAACCGTCTGCTGCACCAGCCCTGGTCTACGCTGAGCCAGCTTTCGGCCTTTTCGCTGTCGTTTATGCTGCTGGCCCTGCTGCTGGTGCTGCGCGGCGATCTGCTCGACCGCTGGCAGCAGCAGCTGCCGCCGGAAAGCCCGAACTATTTCCTGATCAATATCGCCCCTGAGCAGGTCGCGCCGCTGAAGGGCTTCCTGTCCGAGCATCATATTATTCCGGAGTCGTTCTATCCCATCGTTCGCGCGCGGCTGACGCAGATCAACGGCCAGCCAACGGAGGGAAACAAAGACGAGTCGCTTAACCGCGAGCTGAACCTGACCTGGCAGGAGAAACGCCCGGATCACAACCCGATTACCGCCGGCACCTGGCCGCCGAAAGCGGGAGAGGTGTCGATGGAAGAGGGGCTGGCGACGCGCCTGAACGTGAAGCCGGGAGATAGCGTCACCTTTACCGGCGATACCCAGGATTTTACCGCGAAAGTCACCAGCCTGCGTAAAGTTGACTGGGAAAGCCTGCGGCCAAACTTCTTCTTTATCTTCCCGCCGGGGGCGCTGGACGGGCAGCCGCAGAGCTGGCTGACCAGCTTCCGCTGGGAGAACGGTAACGGCATGCTGACCCAGCTGAACCGGGAATTCCCGACGGTCAGCCTGCTGGATATCGGCGCGATCCTGAAGCAGGTGGGGCAGGTGCTGGAGCAGGTGAGCCGCGCGCTGGAGGTGATGGTGGTGCTGGTGACAATTTGCGGCGTGCTGTTGCTGCTGGCCCAGGTGCAGGTGGGCATGCGCCAGCGGCATCAGGAGCTGGTGGTCTACCGCACGCTGGGGGCCGGTAAGCGGCTGCTGCGGATGACGCTCTGGAGCGAGTTTGCGCTGCTGGGGCTGGTGGCCGGTCTGGTGGCGGCCATGGGCGCAGAGACGGCGCTGGCGGTGTTGCAGACGAAAGTGTTCGACTTCCCGTGGGAGCCTGACTGGCGCCTTTGGTTGATACTGCCTCTGTGCGGCGCGGTGCTGCTTTCTCTTTGCGGAGGCTGGCTCGGCACGCGGCTGTTAAAGGGCAAAGCCCTGTTCCGTCAGTTTACGAGTTGATTTAGTACAGTGATAATTGCGCGCCGGGTTTTAATACCGGCGCGCAATGCTTAAATAGCACAAAGTGATAATACCCATTCATTTAGTAGCACAAAACATTAAAAACCCGTCCACACAGGCCGATTATTTCCAGTTAATATTCACCAGCTAAATATTTAGCAGCGTGTCTATTAAGGAAAAATAATGACTATAAAAAAATCAGCGCTGGCGGCAACGATCGGCGCGGCAGTGGCATTCACGTCCTTCGCTTCTCAGGCGGAAATCACCGTTCTTAAACAGGATCCTCAGGCGGGTAACCCGCTGAGCCGCCTGAACTTCACCGTTGGCGGCAGTATCCGTCCTCAGTTCCAGAACATGACCGGCGACGACGGTAAAAACAGCTACAAGCGTAACGGCTTCGACGGCGGCACCCGTTTCCGTTTCGCAGCAGATTACTACCTGTTTGATGACATCAGCTGGATCAGCTACTACGAGCTGGGTGTGAACATTCCTGCGCAGTTTAACTGGGATCACCACTACGCCGAAGGTGCGCACGACACCACGCGTCGTATGCTCTACACCGGTCTGAAGAGCGACACCTGGGGTACGCTGACCTTCGGTCAACAGAACAGCGTTTACTATGACGTGGTTGGCGTGAAAACCGATATCTGGGACTATGACATGATTGGTCAGGCGCCAGGTAACGGGATCAACGGCGACTACGACGGTTCTTATCGTTCACGCCAGATGCTGAAATATAAGAAAACCGTGGGCGATGCTGACATTTATGCATCCTACCTGTTTGAAGACAGCGAATACCTGCCGGGCAACGGCCTGCGCTACAAGCGTAAAGGCGGCGGTTCACTGGGTCTGGATTACCACCTGACCACCGATCTGACCTGGGGCGCCGCGTGGAACTACACCCGTGCGGATATGCGTAACCCGGACAACGGCGACAGCAAATCCTACGACCAGAACATCCTCGGTACCGCGCTGAGCTGGACGCCGGATAACTGGACCTTCTCCGCAGGCGGCGGCTGGTATCAGAACTTCCTGACCACCAAAAAAGTGTCTGTAAACGACTACTTTGCGGGTGACGCCTGGGGTATTGAATACTTCGCGGGTTACAAATTCCCAGTCGGGCAGTACGCGGTTAAATCCATCCAGCCATACTTCATGGGCGACCGTATTGAGTACGTGAACGGCCGTAACTACCAGCGCATCGACAACGGCGTGGGTATCAGCTTCCAGCTGGATTACGGTTTCCGCGTGGATTACGAACACGTGTTCACCTCCAGCACCGACAACCTGGGCGACATGAACCTGGTGCGTCTGCGTTACGACTTCTAAGTCGTCATGTTGGGTGCGGTCTGATGCCCTCACCCTGACCCTCTCCCACGGGGAGAGGGAACAAACATTAAAAACGGCAACCCTGGTTGCCGTTTTGCTTTTACCTCGCCACCCGGCTCTATTTTTCAGCGATCAAGCCACTCCGCAACTTCTCCATACGTCCCGCGATACACAATCTTCTCCGCTTTCTTCTCCAGCTGATAGCCGTACATCGGGTCGTAATAGTCCTTCAGCAGCGGCGCAAGCCAGCTGAAGTGCGCGTCGGTGCTGCCAGAGCGTTGCTGTTCCAGCAGCGCGGAATCTAATAGCGCGGTGAACTCAGCATACCGCTGCAGCCCCAGACGGCGGCGAATGGCGAACAGGCCGTGGTGCAGGTACTCGCTGTACTCTTTCCAGCCCGCTTCCTCGCCGTATGCGGCAGAAAAGTCCGCCCACATATGGTCGAAATACTCTTCGCGCAGGCGCTCAAGACGAATATCAAACGGGTCCTCCACCACGACGATAGGCGCTTCAACCATGCGGTCGCGCAGGCATTCCGGCAGGTGGTTGGAGCCAATCATCCGGCCCTCGTCTTCCAGCACCCAGCGCGCGGCATCTTTTTTCAGCAGCTCAACGGCAAGGTGATTCTCAAAGCTTGCCTGGGAAAGCTGCGGCGTCAGCGTGCGGCCAAACGAGGAACCGCGATGGTGCGCCAGCCCTTCCAGATCGATTCCCTGCGCGTGCTGCTTCACCAGCAGCGTTTTACCGTTTCCGGTACAGCCGCCGATGAGCACCATCGGTTTTTGTGACTGCTCGATGGTCGCCTGAATCGCCGCCTGACGCAGGGCCTTATAGCCGCCGCGGATCAGCGGGTAATCGATACCCGCCTCTTTCAGCCAGGCCTGGGAGATATGCGAGCGCTGGCCGCCGCGCGCGCAGCAGAGAAAGCCCTCAGGATGGGCAAGGCAGGCTTCGCGCCAGGCGTTGATGCGCGCATCGCGCGTCTCACCCTTTACCAGACTATGGCCGAGCGCCAGCGCGGCGTCTGGCCCCTGGCGTTTATAGCAGGTGCCCACGGCGGCGCGTTCGTCGTCGTTCATCAACGGCAGGTTAAGGGCGGCGGGCATCGCGCCCTGGGCAAATTCGATCGGCGCGCGAACGTCGATTAAAGGGGTATCGGACGCGAGGATCGCGCGATAGTCCGTTCCATCGTTCATGGGTATTCCAGAAAAAAGCTAAGCAGCAATGGGCGGGAATTGTACGCCGGGGAAAGAGGAGGTCAACTCCCCGGCGGAGGGCGCGCTATTTAAGCTTTGATTGTGCCCAGACAATGCCGCTCGCATATTCCGGCGGCAGGAGAGGGATCATCGCTTCCAGCGTGGCGCTCAGGCGGTCCGTGTCGCTGTCGTTCAGGTTCAGGTGACCCACTTTACGACCCGCGCGAACCTCTTTGTCATACCAGTGCAGGTGCAGCAGCGGCAGCTTCAGCCAGTCGTAGTTCAGATCGGTGCCGATCAGGTTGATCATCACCGACGGGCTGTTCACCACCGGCTGCGGCAGCGGCAGGTCGGTGATGGCGCGCAGATGCAGTTCGAACTGGCTGATGGACGCACCGTTTTGCGTCCAGTGGCCGCTGTTGTGCACGCGCGGCGCGAGTTCGTTGATCAGCAGACCGGACGGGGTGATAAAGCACTCCATCGCCATGACGCCCACATAGCCGAGTTCGTGCATGATGGCAGAGAGCATATCTTCCGCCTGCGCCTGCTGGTCGGCATTGGCGTGCGGGAAGGCCACGCTGGTGCGCAGGATACCGTCCTGATGCAGGTTATGCGTCAGAGGGTAAAACACCGTGCGGCCATCGTGCCCGCGCGCGCCCACCAGCGACACTTCGCCGCTAAAGTTGATGCCCTGCTCAACGATGCACTCGCCGTAGCAGTCATCCGGCAGCTCGGCGGTGTCGTTCGCGCGCAGACGCCACTGGCCGCGGCCGTCGTAGCCGCCCACGCGGCGCTTCACGATTGCCAGGTCGCCCAGCATCGCGAAGACGTCATTCCACTCGCTTTTATCGGACAGGAGCTGCCACGGCGCGGTCGCAAGGCCGAGCTTGTCGAACAGCTGCTTTTGCGTCAGGCGGTCGGCAATGATCGGGAACACATCGCGGTTAACAAAGGCGTTGTGACGCGCCAGCTCGCGCGTCAGGGCCGTCTCCGGCCAGCGTTCGATCTCGGCGGTAATCACGCTCTGGTGGAACGGCACGGCTTCAGGTTCAGCATCCAGCCCGACGGGCCAGACGGCAATACCCAGCGGTTCACCTGCCTGGCGCAGCATGCGGCCCAGCTGGCCGTTACCGAGGACGCAAACCTGCTTCATGCCGCACCCCGCGGGTCCGGATTGTCCAGCACCTCGTCGGTCTGGGCTTTACGCCACTCCGCCAGACGCTGACGTAACGCGCTATCGTGCGTTGCGAGGATCTGCGCGGCCAGCAGGGCGGCGTTTGCGGCACCCGCTTTGCCAATTGCCAGCGTGCCGACGGGAATGCCGCGCGGCATCTGAACGATGGAGTAGAGGCTATCAACACCGCTCAGTGCGGCGCTTTGTACCGGGACGCCGAGAACCGGCACCAGCGTTTTGGCGGCAATCATGCCTGGCAGATGTGCTGCGCCGCCCGCACCGGCAATGATCACCTCATAACCGTTCTCTTCGGCGCTTTCGGCGAAGCTGAACAGTTTGTCCGGTGTACGGTGTGCGGAGACCACTTCTACGTGGTGCGGAACATTCAGGATTTCAAAGATTTCGGCGGCGAACTGCATGGTAGCCCAGTCGCTTTTGGACCCCATCACGATGGCGACACGCGCCGGATTATTGCGGGAAGACATGCGTCTTAAAACTCCTGTGGTGCGAAACACACTGCTTTCGAGGGCACAGAGAATAGCATGTTATACGGGCAAGGAAAACGGTTGCGCGGTTAAAAGGTGAGCCGTTGTTGCCATCCATTCATAACAAAACAGACCGCGTTCTGGCGGTCTGTTTTCGTTGTTCGGCAATCATTATTTAGTCAGTTCTGCGGTCATGTGCACGCGGTTGTTGAACTGTGCGCTGGTGATTTTGTAAGAGGCGCCCTGTTCAGCGGCCTGTGCAGCAATTTTCGCTTCTGCGCGGTCAAGGGTTGAACCGGTTGCGCTGACGCTCTGAGCGAAAGCACCGAAAGAAGCCAGAGAAAGTGCGGCAACTGCAACGAAAGTTTTGATGGATTTCATGGTCGTATTCCTTAAGTAATTTATCTGGGATAGGGCATGTTGCCCTGATGTGATAAATAATAGACCGACCATGGACTGATTAAAATCGAAACAATTTGCCGATATCGTTCAATTAAATTGAATAAATTTGCGCGAGGATTAAAACGGGAAAGCGATGAGTTCGACGCCTTCGGGCGTGACTTTGACCATCGATCCTTCGCTGTGCCAGGCACCGAGGACGACGCGGTGGGCCGGTTCGCCGTTGGCGATAAGGGAATGCACGTCAGGACGATGGGTATGGCCGTGGATTAACCACTGCACGCGGTGCTTTTCCATGACGTTGACAACCGCCTGCGGGTTCACGTCCATGATGGTCATGGATTTGCTGCTGTTGGCGGCTTTACTGCTCGCGCGCATGCTGGCGGCGATGCGGTTGCGGATAAACAGAGGCAGGGCGAGGAATAGCGTCTGGATCCACGGTGTATGGACCTTAGCGCGAAATGCCAGGTAGCCGGTATCGTCAGTGCAGAGCGTGTCGCCGTGCATGATCAGCACCTTGCGGCCATAGAGGTCGAGCACCTGTTCTTCCGGCAGCAGCGTCATGCCGCTTTCGCGGGCGTAGCGCTTGCCGACCAGGAAATCGCGGTTGCCGTGAATGAAGTAGCAGGGGACGCCGGAATCCACCAGCGTTTTAATGGCCGAGGCCATTTCACGGTGCAGCGGGTTAGGATCGTCGTCGCCAATCCAGGCTTCAAAGAGATCGCCCAGGATGTACAGTGCGTCGGCGCTTTTCGCTTCACCGCGTAAAAAACGTAGAAAACCGGCGGTAATCGCCGGTTCTTCCGTTTGCAGATGCAAATCTGCAATAAAGAGTGTCGCCACGAATTACTCGCTGACGGTCACGCTTGTAATCACAACGTCTTCTTTAGGAACGTCCTGGTGCATACCGCTGCGGCCGGTAGAGACGGCTTTGATCTTGTCAACCACGTCCATACCTTCAACCACTTCTGCGAATACGCAGTAGCCCCAACCCTGCAGGCTTTCGCCGGAGAAGTTCAGGAAGTCGTTATCAGCCACGTTGATGAAGAACTGCGCGGTAGCAGAGTGAGGCGCCTGAGTACGGGCCATTGCCAGCGTGCCGCGGGTGTTTTTCAGGCCGTTGTTCGCTTCGTTTTTGATCGCTTCTTTGGTTTCTTTCTGGTTCATGCCAGGTTCAAAACCGCCACCCTGGATCATAAAGCCGTTGATCACGCGGTGGAAGATGGTGTTGTTGTAGAAACCTTCGCGGCAGTAGTCCAGGAAGTTTTTAACTGTTTCAGGCGCTTTGTCATCAAAGGTTTTGATTACGATATCGCCATGATTAGTGTGGAAAGTAACCATTTTTGCATCCTGTTCCGTTATTGTGGTACGTCGACCCGCGTTCGGGTCATATATAGGGGCTTGTTATAGCATAACCACAGGATGCGATCACCTTGCATTGTGTGCTGCTTCGGGTTTGAATTACGGGTAGAATAGCCGGTTTTCAACCACACACGTGTTTATATGGAATCTTCGATGTTAAAAATCTTTAATACAATGACGCGCCAAAAAGAGGAATTTAAACCTATTCATGCCGGGGAAGTCGGCATGTACGTGTGTGGTATTACGGTTTACGATCTCTGTCACATTGGCCATGGCCGTACCTTTGTCGCCTTCGACGTAGTTTCACGCTACCTGCGTTTTCTGGGGTACAACCTGAAATACGTGCGTAACATCACCGACATCGACGATAAAATCATCAAGCGAGCTAATGAGAACGGCGAGAGCTTTGTGGCGCTGGTCGATCGTATGATCGTCGAGATGCACAAAGATTTCGACGCCCTGAATATTCTGCGTCCGGACAGCGAGCCGCGCGCCACCCACCATATTCACGAAATTATCGACATCACCGAAAAGCTGATCGAACGCGGTCACGCCTACGTGGCGGACAACGGTGACGTGATGTTCTCGGTGCCGACCGATCCCACCTACGGTTCGCTTTCCCGCCAGGATCTGGACCAGCTCCAGGCCGGCGCGCGCGTTGACGTGGTAGACGTGAAGCGCAACCCGATGGACTTCGTGCTGTGGAAAATGTCCAAAGAGGGCGAACCAAGCTGGCCATCCCCGTGGGGTGAAGGCCGCCCGGGCTGGCACATTGAATGTTCCGCGATGAACTGCAAACAGCTGGGCAAACACTTCGACATCCACGGCGGCGGTTCAGACCTGATGTTCCCGCACCACGAAAATGAAATCGCGCAGTCCACCTGCGCCCACGGCGGCGAGTACGTTAACTACTGGATGCACTCCGGGATGGTAATGGTTGACCGCGAGAAGATGTCCAAATCGCTGGGCAACTTCTTCACCGTGCGTGACGTGCTGAAGTATTACGACGCGGAAACCGTGCGCTACTTCCTGATGTCCGGCCACTATCGCAGCCAGTTGAACTACAGCGAAGAGAACCTCAAGCAGGCGCGTTCGGCGCTGGAGCGTCTGTACACCGCGCTGCGCGGAACCGACAGGTCTGTTCCTGCCGCTGGCGGCGAAGCGTTTGAAGCACGCTTTGTTGAGGTGATGAACGATGACTTCAACACCCCGGAAGCGTACTCCGTGCTGTTCGACATGGCGCGCGAAGTGAACCGCCTGAAGTCAGAGGATATGGCAGCAGCGAATGCGCTGGCGGCGCATCTGCGTAAGCTCTCTTCCGTGCTTGGCCTGCTGGAGCAGGAGCCGGACGCGTTCCTGCAGAGCGGCGCGCAGGCGGACGACGGCGAAGTGGCGGAAATTGAAGCGTTGATCAAAGCGCGTCTGGAAGCGCGTCAGGCGAAAGACTGGGCGGCGGCAGATGCGGCGCGTAACCGTCTGACCGAGATGGGTATCATTCTGGAAGATGGCCCGCAGGGCACGACTTGGCGCCGTAAGTAAGTCTGGTGCGCGCTGATGCCCTCACCCCAGCCCTCTCCCACAGGGAGAGGGTGCAAACACTAAAAACGGCAACGTGAGTTGCCGTTTTGCTTTTACCTCCGCCTCCACCACAACAACCCCATCAGCACCACACCCGGCAGCCACACCCACATCAGTTCAGAGAGAATGACCTGGTGCCCATACGGCGTGGTATAGCGCGACAGCGCAAACGGCGCGACCTTAATCACCTGCCACGGCGCAAAGAAGCGTTCATCTGACCACGGCCACAGCCAGCCGACGCCTTTCCCGCCCGTCGTTATTGAATCCAGCAGGCTGTGCGACAGCAATGACACGGTTAAAAATAGCCAGCACCGGGTCAGGCTTGCCCGGAACCATCGTCGGCCAATCAGCACGCAGAGTATCGGCACCACAAAGGCAAACAGCAGGGAGTGGGTAAAGCCGCGATGGCCGAAAACGTTGCCGTAAGCGACGCCGAACTTAAACGCCAGCACGTCAGCGTCGGGCAGCATGGCGAGGACAATGCCGGCAAACAGCAGGCGGGGAGGAATAACTTTTGTTCCCAGACCTAAGCCCAGGCAAAGCGGAACAGCAGCGTGCGTAATAACGGTAGGCATCGTATTTATCCGTGGCAAATCATGGAACTATAGCAGTGAATGCCACACAGCCGAGCCTGGTTAAATTCTGATTTACGCCGACTCGCGCGCGATAAGCTGCCCGGAGAGCGTAATACGCTGCGTTTGCAGCGTCGGCTCCTTCAGCGTGCGAATAATCAGCCCGGCCGCCTGACGCCCCGTCTCTTCGCTGGCGGACGAGACGTAGGTAAATGACGGCGAGGTGAGGTTAACGTGCAGCATATCTTCGAAACCGACCAGCGCGACCTGCTGCGTCAGAAACACATCTTTACCCACCGTACGTCCGACCTGATGAATACCGGAAATGGAGCCGATCATCGCATCCGGCGAGTGGCAGAGCAGGGCGGTAATGGTGTTGTTTTTTTCCAGCAACTGGCGGGTGGCGAAACCCGCGGCCAGCGTGTCATCGCTGCAGGCCGGCGAGAATTCATCGCGCCAGACCAGGCCGTTTTGCGTCATCGCGCTGCGAAAGCCAAGCAGGCGCTGCTCGCGGATAAGGCAGCCTTCACGCCCGCCAATGTAGGCGATATTGCGGTGGCCGCGCTCGATAAGATAACGCACCGCCAGATTTGCCGCCTGGCGGTTATCGCGCATCACGAGGTTGCATTTTTCATCCAGCAGGGACTGAGAAACCACCACCAGCGGCAGCGGGCAGCGGCGAATCTGTTCCGGCAGGGTGGACGTGCGGGTGTCCGAGGCCAGATAGATAACCCCGGCGACGCCCTGCTGCTTAAACGACAGCAGGCAGCGCTCAAGATGGTCAGCGTCGTTCTGCGGCTGGCCGAGAAAAACCATATATCCCTGTTTTTCCAGCTCCTGGACGATACTCGCCATCACCTTGATGGAGAAGCTGTCGCTAAAGTCGCGGAGGATCAGACCAATCAGGTTGGAGGTGTTGGCGCGGAGGTTGGCAGCTGCGACGTTATGAACATAGCCCAGCGTATTGATGGCAGCGTTGACCTTCCCGATCGTGGCCTCTGAGATTTTCCCTTTCTGGCGCAGCACCAGCGAGACGGTTGAGACCGAAACGCCCGCGTGCTTTGCGACATCAATAATGCTGACTTTCTTCAAAACCACTCCCTGAATTTAACCGATTATCAGCCAGATACGACAATGCGTCTCCCAGCGTACAGGAGACGCGTCGTTCAGGCATCTTATTATTTGCCGATCATGGTGGACATGGTTTGGGCGATAAACTGTGCTCTGGCACCGAAAATCACCTGAATACCGTTGTCGCCGACGAAGACCACGCCGCGCGCGCCGAGCCCGTTCAGGCCGTCTCTGTCTACCGCCTCGCTTTTTGCCACTTCCAGGCGCAGACGGGTGATGCAGGAGCCGACGGAGTCGATGTTATGCGCCCCGCCCAGCAGGGTGATGATCTCGGTTGCGAGCTCGGAATCTGACTTCTCATCCGCGTTAGCGGTGACTTCCGTGCGGCCCGGCGTTTTCACGTCGAAGCGGCGGATCACAAAGCGGAACGTGAAGTAATAGATCAGGCCCATTGGAATACCGATGATAATGGCGTTCAGGAAGTTGGTCTGGTAGCCGTTGAATGACGGCAGGATCCCGAATGACAGGTAGTCGATAAAGCCCGCAGAGAACGACTTGGCGATATGCGCGTGCAGCAGATACATGGTCATGTATGCCAGACCCGCCATGATGGCGTTAAAGACGTACAGAATCGGCGCCACGAAGATAAAGGTAAACTCAACCGGTTCGGTGATCCCCGTCAGGAAGCAGGTGAGCGCCGCGGAGAACAGAATACCGGCCGCGATTTTCTTATTCTTCGTATGGGCTTCGTGATACATCGCCAGGCACGCGGCGGGCAGCGCGAACAGCATCAGCGGGAATTCACCCTGCATGAACTTACCGGCGTTCTGATAGGTGTCGCTGCTGAAGGATTTCACCCCTTCTTCCAGCATCTTGAACCAGATGGTCTGGTCGCCGTGGATAACCTGGCCGGCCTGGGTGGTGTAATCCCCGAACGAATACCAGAAAGACGGGTACCAGATATGGTGCAGACCGAGCGGGATCAGCGCGCGCTCCACCAGACCGAAGATAAAGGTCGACGCCGCCTGGTTATCGCCGTTAACCACCACCGAGAGCGCGTCGATACCGGCCTGAATATGCTGCCAGACGTACGGCAGCAGCAGCCCCATCAGGAATGAAAGGAACGCCGTTGCGATCGCCACGAAGCGCTTACCGGAGAAGAAGCCCAGGAATTCCGGCAGCTGCATGGTGTGGAAGCGGTTATAGCACCAGGCCGCGAGAATACCGCAGATCAGGCCGCCAAAAACGCCCATCTGCAGCGTCGGGATGCCGACGACCATGGCGTATTTTCCGCCCTGAGAGGCCATTTCTGGCGTGATGCTCAGTACGGTGCTGATGGTGATATTCGTGACAAACACCGAGACCGCCGCAGACAGTGCCGCAATGCCGGATTCCGACGCCAGACCGACGGCAGAGCCAATGGCAAACAGCATCGGCAGGTTATCAAAGATAACCCCGCCCGCGTTCATCATCAGCGGCAGATGAAACTTATCGCCGAAGGCCAGCAGCAGGCCCGCAGCGGGAAGCAGTGAAATTGGCAGCATTAAGGCGCGACCAATCATCGATAACTTAGACAGCGATTTAACAAACCCTGATATCAGACTCATGCTGATTTCCCCCGAGTAGCGCTTTTTTCGGCGCTGTTATTGTAAGTAGAACGTTTTAGTAGAACGTTCTACTCATCGTGGGCAAAGAGTGAAAAACGCGCAACTGAATTTTCACATTTCAACAGATGAAATAGTGATTATTTGAAGTTGATCGATAAATAACCGTGATGGGTGTGAGGGGATTTTTATCCCCTCTCCCTGTGGGAGAGGGTTAGGGTGAGGGCATCAGACGGCTCAGGCCGTAACGGTCACGCTCTGTCCTTCAAAGCTCACGGTCTGGCCCGCGACAATTTTGCAGCGCTTGCGCGTTTCTACCACGCCGTCGACTTTTACTCGCCCGTCGGCGATAACAATTTTCGCCTGCGCGCCGCTTTCGCTCCAGCCTTCCAGCTTCAGCAGATCGCACAGCTCAACGTGCGGATGTTTACCTAATGAAAAAGTCGCCATCTTACGCGTCCTCTACGTCGTGATATTCTTCGCATGCCTGCAACGTATTCTGAATCAGTGTTGCAACGGTCATCGGGCCTACGCCGCCCGGCACTGGCGTGATGTAAGAGGCGCGAGCCGCGGCATCTTCATACACCACGTCGCCGACCACTTTGCCGCTTTCCAGACGGTTAATCCCGACGTCCACGACAATCGCCCCCTCTTTAATCCATTCGCCTGGAATAAAGCCCGGCTTACCGACCGCGACGATCAGCAGATCGGCATTTTCTACGTGATGACGCAGGTTTTTGGTGAAGCGGTGAGTGACGGTGGTGGTGCAGCCGGCCAGCAGCAGCTCCATGCTCATCGGACGCCCCACGATGTTGGACGCGCCAATAACCACGGCGTTCAGGCCGTAGGTGTCGATGTTATAACGCTCCAGCAGCGTCACGATACCGCGCGGCGTGCACGGACGCAGACGCGGCGCGCGCTGGCACAGGCGGCCAACGTTGTACGGATGGAAACCGTCAACGTCTTTATCCGGTGCGATACGCTCCAGCACCTTCACGTTGTCGATACCTGCCGGCAGCGGCAACTGAACCAGAATACCGTCGATCTCTTTATCGGCATTCAGGGTATCAATAAGTTCCAGCAGTTCTGCTTCGCTGGTGGTTTCCGGCAAATCGTAAGAGCGGGAGACGAAGCCGACCTCTTCACACGCTTTGCGCTTGCTGCCGACATAAATCTGCGATGCCGGGTTGCTGCCAACCAGCACAACGGCCAGCCCGGGGGCGCGTTTTCCGGCGGCTTTACGCGCCTTCACTTTTTCCGCGACCTCAGAGCGCACCTGCTGCGCAATCGTTTTACCGTCAATAATCTTTGCTGCCATCAGAGAGAAGATTCCGTCTGTAACGTTTGAAAGGGGGGATTGCCTGTATTTTGTCAGAAGCGAGCGCCGCTGTCAGTCACCCTTTACGCGTTTTTATCAGTGGGGCGCAAAAACCCTTCTTAACGGATGGTCAATTTCCTAGGCGGGATTAGGATGTGACCTGGCGAAATGGCAGCGTTTTGACATATTTAAAAAACGCGTCCTGAGCTACTTTGTCTCCTCCGAAATAAGCTTTCAATTAATCAATTGAACGTATTTCTTATTCCCGATTATTCGCGGGAAGGGTTATTTACATTTTAAAGGAATAGACATGAAACTCAGCAACATTGCTTCTACTGTTATTGCTACGTTGGCCCTGATTGCGGGTGCCGCAAATGCAGCAGATCCTGCTACCCCGGTTTCCGTAAATGGCGGTACCGTACATTTTAAAGGTGAGCTGGTTAATGCTGCTTGTTCAGTAAATACTGATTCTTCCGAGCAGACCGTTAATCTGGGTCAGTATCGCACCGCGAAATTCACTAAAGTGGGCGACACCACCTCCAATATTCCATTCAACATTGAACTGAACGATTGCGATCCGCTGGTAGCCAAAACTGCAGCCGTTGCGTTCACCGGTCAGATCGACCCAACCGACAAAACTCTGCTGGCAGTGTCCTCCGGCAGCAACGACAACACCGCGAAGGGCGTAGGTATCGAGATCCTCGACAGCAAATCCAGCGTTCTGACGCCGGACGGTGCAACCTTCTCTGCGGCGCAGACGCTGATCGAAGGGACTAACACCCTGAAGTTCACCGCGCGTTATAAATCAACGGCTGCAACCACCGAGCCAGGCCAGGCGAACGCTGACGCCACCTTCGTAATGAAATACGAGTAATTCCTCCGCACAGGGATGTTCAGGCCTCATGGATGAGGCCCGTCATACGCAAATGCCAGGAACGAAGGATGACAAGGACCGGAACACTACTGTTGTTAACCCTTGCGATGGCTGGCCCGGTATCGGCGCATACCGTGGTGATCGAAGGCGGCAAAGTGCATCTCAGAGGTGAGCTGGTGAACGGCGGCTGCGCCGTGGCGCCGGACAGCCAGAATATGCGCATCGACATGGGGCAGTACCGAACCAATTCATTTTCCGGTGTGGGCAGCTTTTCCACCGTAAATGTGCCTTTCACCGTGCGGCTGCTGGACTGCAGCGTTGATGTCTCGCGCACCGTGGGGATCCAGTTTCAGGGCGTCACACCCGCAGAAGATCCGCAGGTCTTTCTGGCGACGTCGCGGCCGGGTGAAACACCTGTCAGCAGCGGCGTTGGGCTGGCGCTCTTTGACGAACAGCAGCGTCAGATTATCCCGAATGCCACGGCCGTCAGCTGGCTGCCGGTCGATACCCGCGAGCTGGCGTTCCATTTTAGCGCCCGCTATCGGGCTATTTCCGAACACCTCGAGCCAGGCAAAATTCAGTCGGATGTCTGGTTTACGCTGATTTATCCATAACACCTGCGAACACAATATTAAAGGTACGGTTGTGATGAATACCCTAATTAAACCAGGACTTTTTTTATCGTTTATTTTAATGATGGTTTCTGCATGCGCGAATGCGTCCGGCGGTATTGCGCTGGGGGCCACGCGCGTTATTTACCCGGCCGACGCGAAGCAAACGTCGCTGGCGATCACTAACAGCAACAAACAAGAACGCTATTTAATTAACGCGTGGATCGAAAATGCGAACGGGCAAAAAGAAAAAACCTTTGCCGTTACTCCGCCATTGTTTGTGAGCGAGCCGGACAGCGAAAACACGCTGCGTATTATTTACGCCGGACCTGCACTGCCTGCCGATCGCGAATCGCTCTTTTATATGAACGTGAAAGCGATCCCGTCAGTGAACAAAGCGAAAACCGAAAACAATAACGTGCTGCAGCTGGCGATCCTCTCGCGCATCAAGCTGTTTGTGCGCCCGAATAACCTGGCGATGCAGCCGGAAGAGGCGCTTTCCCAGCTGCGGTTTGAGCGTGCCGGCAACCATCTTAAAGTCAGCAACGCGTCTCCGTATTACATCACCCTGGTCAACGTGAAGCTGGGCGGACAGACGCTGGATAACCTGATGGTTGCGCCGAAAAGCTCGGCGCAGCAGGTGCTGCCAGCCGGTGCCGGCGGCACGCTTTCCTGGCAGAGCGTGAATGACTACGGTGCCATCACGCCGGCGCGTAGCGTTAACCTGTGAGCAGAGTCAGGGCGATGAAAAACCACCAGGGACGTTACTGCCCGGTTGCACTGGCGCTGATGGCGGCGCTCTGGCCGCAGGCTGGCTGGAGCGAAAGTTATTTCAACCCGGCCTTCTTGTCCGACGACGCCGCCACCGTGGCGGATTTGTCGCGTTTTGAACAAGGGCACCAGCAGGCACCCGGCGTTTATCGCGTGGATATCTGGCGTAACGATGAGTTTATCGGTACCCAGGACGTGCGCTTTGAGCAGGCCGAGAACGCGCCGCCGGTGGCGGGTGGGTTGTCGCCGTGTATTACCCGCGCGATGCTCGACCGCTTTGGCGTCAATGCCGCGGCGTTTCCCGAGCTAGCTAACGTGCAGGGCGAGACCTGCGTTCCGCTGACCACGGCCATTCCCGGCAGCGAAACGGTGTTCAACTTTGCCTCGCAGCGTTTGAACGTCAGCCTGCCGCAGGTGGCGTTGCAAAACAGCGCCCGGGGCTACATTCCGCCTGAGCAGTGGGATGAAGGCATCCCCGCCGCACTGGTGAACTACAGCTTCACGGGCAACCGCGGAAGCGAAGATGACAGCTACTACCTGAACCTGCAGAGCGGGTTGAACTACGGCGCATGGCGTTTACGTAACAACGGCGCGTGGCGCTACACGCAAAATAACGGGCAGCGGCACAGCGAGTGGCAGAATATTGGCACCTGGGCGCAGCGCACCGTTATTCCGCTGAAAAGTGAACTGGTGCTGGGCGACAGCAATACCGGAAATGACGTCTTCGACAGCGTGGGTTTTCGCGGCGGTCGGCTTTTCTCGTCTGACAGCATGTACCCGGACAGCCTGCAGGGCTACGCACCGACCGTGCGCGGGATTGCCCGCACGCCCGCCAAAGTGGTGGTGCGTCAGAACGGCTACGTTATCTATCAAAGCTACGTGCAGCCGGGCGCATTTGCCATTAGCGACCTCAACCCGACCTCCTCAAGCGGTGACCTTGAGGTGACGGTCGAAGAGAAAGACGGCACCCAGCAGCGCTATACCGTGCCGTACTCCACCGTGCCGCTCCTGCAGCGTGAAGGGCGCTGGAAGTACGACCTCGTCGCAGGGGATTACCGCAGCGGCAACAGCGATCAGGATACGCCGTTCTTCACCCAGGGGACCCTGATTACCGGCCTTGCCAACGGTTATACGCTCTACGGCGGGACGCAGCTGGCGTCACGCTATACCGCGGTGGCCATCGGGGCCGGTAAAAACCTCGGCGACTGGGGGGCGGTCTCGCTTGATATCACCCATGCCCGCAGCCAGCTCGCGGATGACAGCAAACATGAAGGGCAGTCTCTGCGCTTCCTCTACGCGAAATCCCTTAACGGCTTCGGCACCAACTTCCAGCTGCTGGGCTACCGCTATTCCACAAAAGGGTTTTATACCCTGGACGATGTCGCCTGGCGCTCGATGGAAGGCTATCAGTATGCCGACAGCCAGGACGATAACGATGTGCCGGACGTGCAGAGCTATCACAACCTGACGTGGAATAAAAAAGGCCGCTTCCAGCTCAACGTTTCTCAGTCTCTGGGAGATTACGGCTCGGTGTACATCTCCGGCAGCGAGCAGACCTACTGGGGAACGGACGAGACGAACCTCTGGTATCAGCTGGGGTATGCGGGGGGCGTGAAGGGGGTTAACTACTCCGTTTCGTTGTCGTGGAATAAATCCGTCGGGATCGACGGTACTGACCGGATCGCGTCGTTTAACGTTTCCGTGCCGTTCAGCCTCTTTACCCGTCAGGGCTATCGCCGGGACAGCGCCATCGACAGGGCCTACGCCACGGCATCCGCCAGCCGAAACAGCGATGGCGACACAAGCTGGCAAACCGGGGTCAGCGGCACGCTGCTGGAGGATCGCAACCTGAACTACAGCGTGACCCAGGGACACGCCAGCTCCAACGGCTCAAGCGGAAGCGCCAGCGCCAACTGGCAGGCGACCTACGGCACGCTGGGCGTGGGCTACAACTACAGCCGCGATCAGCACGATCTCAACTGGCAGCTCTCCGGCGGGGTGGTCGGCCATGCTGACGGCGTGACCTTCAGCCAGCCGCTGGGCGACACCAACGTGCTGATCAAAGCCCCGGGGGCATCAGGCGTTAGCGTCGAAAACCAGACCGGCGTAAGAACCGACTGGCGAGGCTATGCGGTGATGCCGTATGCCACCGTCTACCGCTATAACCGCGTGGCGCTGGATACCAACACCATGAGCAACAACACCGATATCGAAAATAACGTGAGCAGCGTGGTGCCGACCAAAGGCGCGCTGGTGCGCGCCAGCTTTGATACCCGCATTGGCGTGCGCGCCCTGCTGACGGTGACGCGCGGCAACCAGCCCGTGCCGTTCGGCGCGGTGGTGCGTGAAACCCAAAGCGGCGTGACCAGCATGGTGGGGGATGACGGACAAATATACCTGAGTGGGCTGCCGCTGGAAGGCGAACTGCTGATTCAGTGGGGCGACGGGGCGCAGTCCCAGTGTCGCGCTCGCTATCGCTTATCCCCTGAAAGCCAGAACCAGGCCATTACCATGGCGGGGGCAAGCTGTGATCGTTAACGAGGTTTCAAAGATGCGCATTGTACGCAACGTAATGGGCTTTGCGCTGCTCTGCAGCGTGATGCCCGCATGGGCAACGGTTTGCCAGAACTCCACTGGCGTGGCGAAGGATATCTCCTACGATCTCTCAAACGTTTTTAACAGCTCCAATAACAAACCGGGGCAAATTGTGACCCTTGCGCAAAAGTCCGGGCTGGTCGGCGTCAATGCTATCTGTCCCAAAGGAACTAGCGGGAAGTCCACGATGCGCAGCTACGTCACCAGTCTGCCGGTAACGACGGTGATTGATAGCTATAAGTATGTGCAGCTGAACGACTATCTGGATGGCGCAATGCAGATCCACGATGACTTCGCGGGTACCTTCTACCCGCCAGCCAACTATATCCAGATGGGGCAGCACCCTAACGTTCCGAATAACAAGGCGTTTCCGGTTACCGACTCGAAGCTGGTCTTTCGCCTGAGAGTCACGCGGCGGTTTATCAATATGGTGGTGATCCCTCAGCAAACCATGTTCCGGGTGTATGTGACGACCACGACATCGGACCCACTGAATACGCCGGTGTATACCATCAGCTATAGCGGTACCATTCAGGTGCCGCAGAGCTGTGCGATAAATGCCGGGCAGGTGGTGGAGTTTGATTTTGGCGATATTGGCGCATCGCTGTTCAGCCAGGCGGGGGCCGGTAATCGTCCCCAGAAAGTCTCGCCGCAGAGTAAAACCATTGCGATTAAGTGTACGAACGTGGAGGCCAACGCTTATCTGACGATGCGCATCGAGGCGGAAAAAGTCTCTGGCAACGCGCTGATCTCCGATAACCCCGATCTGGGTTTTGTGGTGGCGAACGACAGCGGCGCTCCTCTGACGCCTAACAACCTGAACAGCAAAATACCGTTCCGCCTGGACGACAGCGCGCAGGCGCAGGTGGGAATTCGGGTATGGCCGGTGAGCATTACGGGTAATAAACCCGCAGAAGGCCGCTTCACCTCTCGCGGCTATCTTCGCGTGG
Organism: Enterobacter genomosp. O; assembly: GCF_001022965.1. Taxonomy (GTDB): domain Bacteria; phylum Pseudomonadota; class Gammaproteobacteria; order Enterobacterales; family Enterobacteriaceae; genus Enterobacter; species Enterobacter cloacae_L. The sequence goes on along the minus strand of NZ_LECZ01000025.1, from coordinate 563,811 downwards.
ATTACGATTAAGGGGGAGAGATGCGGAACTGGAAAGGACATTTCACTGCGGTGGCTCTGGCGATGTTTCAGGCAAACGCGTGGTCAGCCACCGCGCTGGGCGAGATCAATATTCAGATGTCCGGCAACATTGTCGATTTCACCTGCGTTGCGGAGGGCAGCGATAGCGACAAGACCGTTACGCTGGGCACCTGGCCCACGAAACAGCTCGGCACCACCGGGAGCCGCACGCAGCCCATGCCGTTTACGCTGAAGCTGACCGGCTGCCCGCCGGGGGCGGCATCCATTACGTTTTCGGGTAAAGCCGACGGCAGCAATAGCGGTTTGCTGGCGCTGAATGACGTCAGTACAGCAAGCCGTGTCGCCGTGGAGATCAGGGATGCGGATAAAACGCGTCTGGCTCTCCAGCAGGCCAGCCAGCCGGTTTCGGTTGATGCGCAGGGGAATGCAACGTTGTCGTTTTATGCCAATTATATCGCTACTGCCGATGACCCTCAGCCCGGCCGGGCTGATGCAGATGCCACCTTCATGATTAATTATAATTAGCACTGACCGCACTCCCTGAAGCTCAGATAAGCTGCAGGGAGTGAATTCAGGTTATAGCAGTTCGTGCGCTTTGGCGTAATCAATTAATTCCACGATGCTTTGCACGCCCAGCTTGGAATAAATATTGGATTTGTGCGCACTAATGGTCTTGTTGCTTAATAGTAGCTGCTCAGCAATTTCCTTATTGGATAATCCATTCGCCAGATACCGTAATACTGTGACCTCACGATTCGATAATGGCATATCTACTGCCATTCCTTTTCCTGAACCCGAATGGTTTATAAAGTTCAACGTTTCCGACGGGAAAAAAGAATAGCCCATCAGGATCATCTCTACGGCGTTGTAGATCTCACCTAAATCTTTTCGTTTACTGACAAAACCATTTGCCCCGGCGCGAATGGCGCGGCCAGCGTAAAATATCTCTGATTTAGAGGAGAGGAACAGAACCTTAATGCTCTTGTTTAAGTTTCTGATTCTCTTGAGTAAATCGAAGGCATCCGTGCCCGTGAGTTCAATGTCAAGGATCACCAGATCGATAGGGTGATTGCGGATACAGTCAAGGACTTCATGGCTATCGCCAGACTTGAGCTTGACTGCGATATTTTTATTTTTCTGTAGCAGGACTTCTATCGACATTCTGACGATAGGATGTTCGTCCATAATGATAACGGATGCCGGTTTCATTTTTAATGCCTCAGATTGTTAAAAGCGTTATGCAGAGTTTGGTAAAACTCTCGAAATGCCGGAAGGATATAATGTGCAGATCCCTATACCGTAGTATTTCCCTGGAAAGAGCGAAAGCATCCTTGTTTACGTAATGAAAAGAACTATGCCTCAGCGCGGTCATCTCATTTGGCTGGTGTTGGCAAAAAGGTTTTTCTTATTCAGATTTGGTACGCATCTTATTATACAGGGTAAGTTTTTTCCGAAAACCCTGTAAATTAATCTCCGCTTATGGGTTTGTATTATGTTCTGGATCTGAATCGCTATTATTTTAAAATTAGCGGAAATATCCTGTTATCCCATTTACCGCATTTTTTCATCTTTATGTAATAACAAAAAATAACAGATATCTCTGTATGTTGATCAGTTGTTAATAAAAACACGCCTCATTTCAGGCGGCGTCTCCGCAGCGGACAGGTGAAAAATTGCCCTCGCAGGCCAGCAGGCCTTCATCTGAAAGTGCTTCGGTTGACCTTGAGAACAGCGTTTGCTGCACAGGAGAACATGCTGTCCGCTTCGCTTTTTACTCCCAGGGCAACTCGCTAAGCTGCTTGTTTTTACATCATTATCATCTTGTTAACGCTATCTGCATTCACTTAACGGATGGAGGAAAGTGCTGCCGTTCAATCAATTTGTGGCATTTCACAAGGTTCGCGCCCGTAAATTAGGAATAGTTATAATTTCGATTTTATTGTTAATAATTAACATTTCCGCAACGTGAATGGTAAGTAATTTCCTAAACCTCTTTAGGAAATAAGGGGTTAGGGCGTGCGTTAAAACGTGCAGTCTGAAAGATTATTAAGAAGGTGTAGCAATTCCTGGCGATGGCTCAGCCCCAGTTTCAGCAGGATGCAGCTGAGGCGATAAATAATGCGGCTATAGGGACGATTCTGCATCAGGGCAATCTGGCGCAATGTCCTGCCCCGTGAGAGCTCCTGCAGGATGGGCCATTCGTTGCGGGAGAACCAGTCCTTTTCGGAACCCTGCGGGGGGCTGGTATCCAGCAGGCTGTGCTGGAGCGCCGCGGCGTTCAGCTGACGTTCGAGCACGTGAAAGGGCCCTGCCGCTTTGCAGAAGAGGCGGGTGTCGTAATTATCGGCCCGGACGAGCAGCCAGGGCGTCAGGAAAGGCGGAAACAGGCTATGCCTTCTCAGCTGATCCAGTTTTTCCAGCAGCCCCGTAGACCGGCTTTCAATATCCACGACCAGACGGGCTGATGGCCACTGCGTCTGGGCGACAAGGGCGTCGTCCAGCGTGGCAAAGTCGCAGCAGCTGCTCAGGGGAAACTGGCCGTTGAGAAAACCGGTGCGCAGGAAGTGATCCTCCGTCACCAGAATGATAAACGGGGCGTCTGTTTTGCGGGGCTGGCTGATGGACTGGCTCAAAAATTCGAGTCGGTCGAAAAAGGGGGGAGCGAAAGGTGAGCGCGTAAATCCCAGTGCATCACTTCCCGTACGCCGCCGCCGGTAACGGCGCACTGTCATTCGCATGGCCTCCCTCCTGGAAATGGCGCTTTAATCCTCCGGCCATGTCCAGGACGGCCAGTAATACCCCTGGCCGAGATCGGCGCCTGCCTGCAGTGCCCAGGTACGATCGCGTTCAGTCTCAATACCTTCGATAAGCACTTTCCCGGCAAGCTGAAAGCAAAGGGAAACCAGTTGCCTCAGCGCAGGGGTGTTGCGTAAACGCCAGAATGCTTCCTTATCTATTTTGATGCCGCTTAAGGGGAGTCGGCAGGCTAAAAACGACTGTACTAAGACGTCATCCACGTCATCCAGCCAGATTGCGTGTCCCTGTTTTCTGAGCAGCAGCAGATTCTGAATGACGCGCTGCTTCTGCGCGACGGACAGCGCCAAAAAAGCCGCGGGGTCGACAATCTCAATATTGAGCGGTGCGGCTGGCAACCTGATAAGTCGCTGAAAAGACGCAGGCTCCGTCAGGACGGTTATCGGCAGATTAATAAAAAGGTTATGACCGTGCGGCGTATTTTTTAACGCGGCAAGCTGCGCTTCAAGCAGCGTTATGGACCAGAGTGCAGAGCGATCGTAAAAAAAGTCCTCAGCGTGCCGCGACGCGGACAGGACGCTGAGAACCTCTACACCCACCTGACGCAAGGAGGCGAGGGCGACGATGGGCTCAAGCTTAATGCCGACGATGTCCTGAGAAACGTACTGTAACCGGGGGGGCGAATCTATCGGGTTTTGCGCTGTCACTCCATTGTCCTGTTGTCTGTCAGCCTCCAGGCGGCCGGGATACCAGGCTCTAGTGTGACGAGCTGACGTACAGGAAAACAGCAGGCGTTACTTAAATGCAACTAAGCCTTTTCGCAGCACGAAATTGTACGGGAGAAAAGCGGGGGGATGGAGAAAAAACAGCCATATTTACAATCAACTAGCCCTAATCAGGCCAGAAAACGGAAAAGGCATTGACTCACCTGCCATTGACCGTATAATTCTTCGCGTTTCACCACCGCGAAGTTCACTCTTCTCAGTGCGCCCTTAGCTCAGTTGGATAGAGCAACGGCCTTCTAAGCCGTAGGTCGTAGGTTCGAATCCTACAGGGCGTGCCATTTAGTCTCGGCGCGTAATCCACCCCTTTTTTCCCCTGACCAACCAACCGCTACCGATCCCTGTGCCTGATTTTAACCGTCGGATTTGCATGGTTAATTCCAGATGTGTATCATTCTGCACCCGGCCCAGGAGCCTGTCGGTGAGAACGTTTGTTCCGTCATCGACCGGTCATTGGCGTAGTTCCAGCCAGGGCCACCATACCGCCACTAGCTCATCGGGAAGAGCGACAACCAGGATGTTGTAGTACGGGGTTCGAGGCTCCGGTGGCGGACCAACGCCGACTTAGCTCAGTAGGTAGAGCAACTGACTTGTAATCAGTAGGTCACCAGTTCGATTCCGGTAGTCGGCACCATATTTATGGCTTCTCCGTGGGATGCCTCCGGCACGACATGCCTTTTCACTGTTGTACATACCGGTCATGAAGGACAAATATGTGGTATCTACTCGCAACTTCGCTTGCCGCACTTTCCCTTAATAAAAGCCTGGCTTACCTGTTGCTGGGGTTAACGGCATTTCTCGGCTGGAAACAGGGCGTTCTGGATGCCCCGGCGCTGCTGGTGATTGCATCAATCGTTATTGGCTGGTCTGTTGTTGAATGGCTACGTAATAAAAATAATAAATATACTTATCTGGTTGAAGGCCTGTGCGTGGCCATCGCCGTTGCCCTGGTTATGCATGTGCTCCCGGGCTTCCATAACCCTAAAGTGCTGGATGCCGTCGTTGTTGGTCCGCAAAGCATACCGTTCAGTATGTACTTTAATATGGACAAGGCGGTGGTGCCGTTCTTTTTAATTACGTGCATGCCAACGCTATTCGTAGCAAAACCCCTCTATAAAGCGGGCAAGATTGGCTGGGGAATATTGGTTCTTGCGATACCCGCGCTGTTACTTTTGGCCGTTACGTTGGGCGGGCTGAGAATTGAGCCGCATGCGCCAGAATGGTTCGCTCAATTTGCCCTTGCGAATATTTTCTTCGTCTCTTTGGCCGAGGAAGCCTTGTTCAGAGGCTACCTGCAGCAGCGCTTGTCCCGGATTATTCATCCCGTTGCCGCGCTGCTGATTGCCTCAGTCATCTTTGGGCTGCTGCATTACAGCGGCGGTTTACTGCTGATTATATTTGCCAGCCTCTCCGGCATTATTTATGGCCTGGCGTGGATGTGGAGCGGCAGGCTCTGGGTTGCAACGTTATTCCATTTTGGGCTGAACTGCGTGCATTTATTGTTCTTCACCTATCCGATGTATGCCCCCCACGCGGCGATGTGATGCGTTTTTAAATAGTAGACTAATAATTTGGCCACCTCTGAATAAGCATAAAAAAGCCCCGAAATATCGGGGATTTTTTATATATGCCGGGCGCTTAAATAAAAATTTTTACTTCGCGGCAGAATGAATAGAAGACTAATGAATTTCGTTGGCAGGCTTAAGGTTTTCTTAATCTAAATATTATCTCGAATTAAAATCTGGATTTTTATCATTTCAAACTCCGCAATAAAGAAATTTTACACTTTTACGTTTAAACTCGATTGATACTAATTATCATTAGCGTTGTTGTATGCTTTAATCCTGTCCCACAAAGCTATGAGTAGTTACTCCCGTTGGTCTATTAAGGATATGTTCATGAATTCTCGCCTGCTGTCCTGCTTCTCGCTTGCCTTGTTGTCTTCATCACTTTTCCTTTCCACACAATCGGTTGCTGCCGATAATAGCGAAGGTATCGTTGTCTACAACGCGCAGCATGAAAACCTGGTGAAGTCGTGGGTTGACGGTTTTACCAAAGAAACCGGCATCAAAGTGACTTTGCGTAACGGCGATGACAGCGAGCTGGGTAACCAGCTGGTACAGGAAGGCAGCGCATCCCCGGCGGACGTATTCCTGACCGAGAACTCGCCGTCAATGGTGCTGGTGGATAATGCCAGCCTGTTTGCGCCGCTGGATGCAGACACCCTGAAGCAGGTACCGGCAGAATATCGTCCGGCGCACGGTCGCTGGATCGGCATCGCTGCCCGCAGCACGGTGTTTGTCTATAACCCGGAAAAACTGAATGAACAGCAGCTGCCAAAATCACTGATGGATCTGGCAAAACCGGAGTGGAAAGGCCGCTGGGCGGCATCACCGTCAGGCGCGGATTTCCAGGCCATCGTGAGCGCAATGCTGGCCCTGAAAGGCGAGCAGGCTACCCTGGAATGGCTCAAGGCGATGAAAGCCAATTTCGTTGCCTATAAAGGCAACAGCACCGTGATGAAAGCAGTCAATGCCGGCCAGATTGATGGCGGCGTGATTTATCACTACTACCGCTTTGTCGATCAGTCCAAAACGGGCGAAAACAGCAAAAACACCCAACTCTACTACTTCAAACACCAGGATCCGGGCGCGTTTGTTAGCCTCTCTGGCGGCGGCGTGCTGGCGTCCAGCAAACACAAAGCGCAGGCGCAGGCCTTCATCAAATACATTACCGGTAAAGAAGGGCAGGAAAGCCTGCGTACCAACAATGCCTTTGAATACGCCGTGGGCGTGAACGCGGCTTCAAACCCGAAACTGGTTCCGCTGAAGGATCTTGATGCGCCGAAAGTTGAACCTTCATCGCTCAACAGTAAAAAAGTTATCGAGCTGATGACGCAGGCCGGCCTGCTGTGATCCTGAGAGTAAAGTGAACGTCTTATGTCTGGTCTGAGTCTCGACATCGGAAAAAACAGAGTGCAGGAGCCTGCCCGCAGGCGTCCTGCACTGCCGATGGTTGCGTTAGCTGTGTTGTTTTCATTGATGGCGCTTCTGCCTTTGGGTTTTATCATTGCCATTGGCATTGAGACGGGCTGGGAAACCATTAAGGCGCTGGTGTTCCGCCCGCGCGTGGCCGAGCTGCTCAGCAACACGCTGTGGCTGACGGCTTTAGCGGTGCCGCTCTGTATCGTGACGGGCGTAGCGATAGCCTGGCTCACCGAGCGCACGCAGCTTGCCGGGCGAGGGATCTGGTCTGCGCTGGCGGTTGCCCCGCTGGCGATCCCGGCGTTTGTGCAAAGCTATGCCTGGGTGAGCGTTGTCCCGTCAATGCACGGGCTTTCCGCGGGCGTGTTCCTCTCCGTTCTTGCCTACTATCCGTTCATCTACATGCCGGTTGCGGCGGTGCTGCGCCGCCTTGACCCGACGCTTGAGGATGTGGCCGCGTCGCTCGGCACCCCGCCGTGGCGGGTCTTTTTCCGCGTGGTGCTGCCGCAGCTCAAGCTGGCTATCTGCGGCGGCGCGCTGCTGGTGGCGCTGCACCTGCTGGCGGAATATGGCCTGTACGTGATGATCCGCTTTGATACCTTCACCACGGCGATTTATGACCAGTTCCAGTCAACCTTCAGCGGCCCGGCAGCGAACATGCTGGCGGGCGTGCTGGCCCTGTGCTGCCTGGCTATCCTGGTGCTGGAAGGCGTGACGCGCGGAAAAGCACGCTACGCGCGCATTGGCGCCGGGGCCGCGCGCGAGCAGAAACGCTGGCCGCTGAAGCCTGTGGCCGCCGCGCTGGGCCAGCTGTTTTTCATCGTGCTGATCGTGCTGGCGCTGGGCGTGCCGTTGATTGTTCTGTGCCGCTGGATTTGGCTCGGCGGCGTGCAAAACTGGATGAGCGCCGATCTCTGGCACTCGCTGCGCCAGACGCTGATGCTCGGCGTGGGCGGAGCCCTGCTGACGACGGCGTGCGTGATCCCCATCGCGTGGCTTGGTATCCGCTACCCGCACCGCATCTTCCGGATGCTGGAAGGGTGCATCTATATCACCAGCTCGCTGCCGGGCATTGTCACGGCGCTCGCCCTGGTCACCGTCACCATTCATTACGCCCGTCCCATTTACCAGACGGAAATTACCCTGTTCCTTGCCTACCTGCTGATGTTTATGCCCCGTGCGCTCATCAACCTGCGGGCGGGGATTGCGCAGGCGCCAGTCGAGCTGGAAAACGTGGCGCGCAGCCTGGGCAGCACGCCGGCGAAGGCGCTCTGGAGCGTCACGATGCGGCTGGCCGCGCCGGGTGCGGCGGCGGGAGCCGCGCTGGTTTTCCTCGGCGTCAGCAACGAGCTGACCGCCACCCTGCTGCTCTCTCCGCTGGGCACGCGCACGCTCTCCACCGGATTCTGGGCGCTGACCAGTGAAATTGACTATGTGGCAGCCGCGCCATACGCGATGCTGATGATTCTGATTTCACTCCCGCTGACCGCCATTCTCTATATGCAGTCGAAGAAAATTGCAGGGCTATGACATGCTTGAATTAACCGCCATTTCTAAATCGTTTTCTGACGTGCAGGTGCTCGACAGCTTAAACCTGAGCGTTGCGCCGGGGAGCAGGACGGCGATTGTCGGGCCATCCGGGTCGGGTAAAACCACGCTGCTGCGAATTCTTGCCGGTTTTGAAACGCCCGACACGGGGCGCATTGTCATGCAGGGGAGAACGCTGTTTGATGAAAACAACTTTGTTCCCGCCCACCTGCGCCGGATCGGTTTTGTTCCTCAGGAGGGCGCGCTGTTCCCGCACCTCAATGTGGCAGACAACATTGCCTGGGGGCTGGACGGTACCCGCCACGAGAAGCGCCAGCGCGTTGAGGCGCTGATGGAGATGGTCTCTCTGGACAGGCAGCTCGCAACGCACTGGCCCCATGAAATTTCCGGCGGACAGCAGCAGCGCGTGGCGCTTGCCCGCGCGCTGGCCCAGCGTCCTTCACTGATGCTGCTGGATGAACCTTTCTCGGCGCTGGACACAGGCCTGCGCGCCATGACCCGTAAAGCCACGGCCGATCTGCTGGCTGAAGCGGGCGTGGCCTCGATTCTGGTCACCCACGATCAGAACGAAGCGTTGTCCTTTGCCACGCAGGTCGCGGTCATGCGCTCCGGGCGCTTCACCCAGGTCGGAACGCCTTATGACGTCTACACCCGTCCCGTTGACGAAGAGACGGCGCTGTTTCTTGGCGATGCGCTGATCCTCTCTGCAGAGTTCAGCGCGGGCTACGCCGTTTGCGCGCTGGGTGAGGTGCCTACGGATAATGCCCATGCGACAGGGCAGGGCAAGGTTATGTTGCGGCCCGAGCAGCTGAGCGTGACGGCATGTGCCTCGCATGAAAGCCCGATCTCGATTCTTGATGTGGACTTCACCGGCCAGCTGTCGACGCTTACCCTTGCGTTAGCCGGTGAGCAGCAACCCGTGATTCTGAAGACCGTAAGCCAGCCTGGCTGGAACCCGGGAACCGCGGTACGTATTGATATTGCTGGCACCGCGCGGGTATTCGAATATTCTTAATATTCGTTAGTAATTTCATGCAACGGGTTGTTATAAAAGAATTTTCCCGAGAGTATGGCATTTCCTCAGATTCTCTACCATGCTCATAAAACCTCACCATCATGGGTGAGGTTTTTTGTAGTTGCTGATTAATCTCAAGGAAAAAGGTTATGAAAAAGACGACTGCTATTTTGTTGGGAACGGCGTTACTATTTACGACCAATGCTTTTGCTGCACAGCTACTCACTAAAAGCGAGTTCAAGAAAGTTGCGTCCCAGTATAAAAAAATCGGTACGGTAAACACCTCGAATGAGGTATCGGTTGATGATGCAAAAAAAGAACTGATTGAGAAAGCCGATAAAAAAGGCGCGGATGTCCTGGTGCTCACTTCCGGGAACACCAACAATAAAATTCACGGTACGGCCAATATTTACAAGAAAAAATAACGTCACTTCAGCCGCCCCATGAGGGGGCGGCTGTTCTGCCTCTTCTCTCGCCACGCTTCCCTTTCGTACACGCTGACGCTTGCTAACGCATAGATAATGCGTATAGTTCTCATTTGCATTGCAGCCAATACATTTTAAGGCCCGACAACGGGCCATTTTTGCGCGCACTTTCAAATGAGTTAACGATGAACAACACCAAAATACACAAAACGCTGCTGGCGCTCGCCGTTGGCGCGGTGACACATTCCGCTTACGCGGCGGATGATAAAAAAGAAGACACCATTGTTGTGCAGTCTGCACCTGCCGGCGATTTTAAACCCGGCGGCGACCAGCCTGTGCCGGCCTTTCTTGACGGACAGGTCGCGAACGGCGGGCGTATGGGGATGCTCGGCCAGCAGAACGCCATGGACGTGCCGTTCAACATCATCAGCTACACCTCGAAGCTGGTTGAAGACCAGCAGGCGAAAACCATCGCTGACGTTGTCGCCAACGACGCGGGCGTACAGTTTGTTCAGGGCTACGGCAACAGCGCGGAAACCTACCGCATCCGCGGCCTGAAGTTTGACGGCGACGACATGACCTTTGGCGGCCTGTCCGGCGTCCTGCCGCGCCAGGTGGTGGATGCCCAGATGGTCGATCGCATTGAGATCTTCAAAGGGGCAAACGCCCTGATGAACGGCGCGGCGAGTTCCGGCGTGGGCGGAATGATCAACCTTGAGCCAAAACACGCGGGCGAACTCCCGCAGGCGAAAGTCGGGGTCGACTACACCTCGGATTCTCAGATTGGCACCACGCTGGATGCGGGCCGTCGCTATGGCGACAGCGACCAGTTTGGCGCACGGGTGAACCTGGTGCACCGCGAAGGGGAAACCGGCATACCGAACGATCGCCGCCGCACCACGCTGCTCTCCACCGGTCTCGATTACAAAGGCGACCGCTTGCGCACCTCGCTGGATCTCGGCTATCAGAAGAAAACCTTCCACGGCAGTCCGACCAGCGTCAATATTTCGGCGGTGGATTTCGTGCCCGAGCCGCCGAAAAACGATCGCAACATCTCGCAGAAGTGGGCCTACAGCAATATCGAGAATGAGTTCGGGATGTGGCGCAGCGAGTACGATATCAGCGACAGCTGGACGGTCTATACCGGCCTGGGGGCGCAGCACGCGCACGAGGAAGGCACCTACAGTGCACCGAAGCTGGTCGATAAGAGCGGTAAGGCGACGGTCAGCCGCCTCGACACCAACCGCATCAGCGACGCCGTCAGCGGGATGGCGGGCATTCGCGGTAATTTTACTACCGGCTTCGTGTCGCATAAGGTGAACGTCGGCTATTCGGCGATGACGAAAAACGAAAAAATCGCGTGGAAAATGTCGGCAGCGAAGGATAACCCGACGACCAACATCTACCACAACACCGGCGTTGATATGCCGGACAGCAGCAACTTCAACGGCTCTGGCGGAAAGTACAGCGATCCGCTGACCAGCGGACGCACCCGCACTCAGGGCTGGCTGCTGAGCGATACGCTGGGCGTACTGGACGATAAGCTGCTGTTCACCGCCGGGGCGCGCCACCAGAAAGTGGTCATCCGCGGGTATAACAAAATCACCGGTGCGGAAAACGACGCGGACGGCTTTGACGGCAGCCGCTGGATGCCAACCTACGGCGTGGTCTACAAGCCGTGGGAGCAAATCTCCCTCTATGCTAACCATACCGAAGCGCTGCAGCCGGGTAAAAACGCGCCTGACACCGCCACTAACTACGGGCAGAGCACCGGTATCGTTCACTCTAAGCAGAACGAAGTGGGCGTGAAGGCCGACTTCGGCCGCGTGGGTGGCTCTTTGGCGCTGTTCGAAATCAAAATGCCGTCCGCTATTCTCGATAGCCAGACGAAGCATTACGGCCTGGACGCCGAGCAGCGCAACCGCGGCGTTGAGCTGAATGTGTTCGGCGAGCCGATGCTGGGGATGCGCCTCAACGCCAGCGCCACCTGGCTACAGGCAGAGCTGACCAAAACCAACAACGGTCTCAACCAGGGTAATGACGCGATCGGCGTCCCGAACTTCTACGCCGTGCTGGGTGCGGAATATGACATTAAACCGATCGACGGCCTGACCGCGACCGCGCGCGTGAACCACTCCGGCACGCAGTATGCCGACCTCGCGAACAGCAAAAAGCTCGACAGCTACACCACGCTGGATCTGGGCATGCGCTATCGCTTCGCGGTGAACCACAATGAAAACCAGATGACGGTGCGCGCGGGCATCGACAACGTGACCAATGAGAACTACTGGGCCAGCGTGGACGATTCCGGTACCTACATCACTCAGGGTGAACCGCGGACCTTTAAGGTCTCGGTTGGCTACGAGTTCTAAGCGTTCCACCTCGTTATCCGGGGCAGGGATGCCCCAATCCCTTGCTACCTCCAGCATGAAGTGTTAAAACGTGCCCCTTCTAAAAAAGAGACAGGGGTAGGACGTGAAAGACGCGTCATCCGCTTCAGGCCATGGTAGCACTGAAGCCTCGTCGGATCAGAATCCGACGCTGCAACGTGGTTTGCAAAATCGACATATTCAGTTAATTGCCCTTGGCGGCGCGATCGGTACCGGGCTGTTTCTCGGCATCGGCCCCGCTATTCAGATGGCCGGCCCCGCGGTTCTGCTGGGTTACGGTATCGCCGGGGTTATCGCCTTCCTGATCATGCGCCAGCTTGGCGAGATGGTTGTTGAAGAGCCGGTTTCTGGCTCCTTCGCACACTTTGCTTATAAATACTGGGGCCCGTTTGCAGGCTTCCTGTCCGGCTGGAACTACTGGGTGATGTTCGTGCTGGTAGGGATGGCGGAGCTGACCGCCGCAGGTATTTACATGCAGTACTGGCTGCCGGATGTCCCGACGTGGATCTGGGCGGCGGCCTTCTTCATCATTATTAACGCCATTAACCTCGTCAACGTGCGCCTGTACGGTGAAACCGAGTTCTGGTTTGCGCTGATCAAAGTGCTGGCGATTATCGGCATGATCGGCTTTGGCCTGTGGCTGCTGTTCTCCGGCCACGGCGGCGAGCGCGCGACGATCGACAACCTGTGGCAGCACGGCGGCTTCCTCGCCACCGGCTGGAAAGGGCTAATCCTCTCCCTGGCGGTGATCATGTTCTCCTTTGGTGGGCTGGAGCTGATTGGCATTACCGCCGCCGAAGCGCGCGACCCGCACAAGAGCATTCCAAAAGCGGTTAACCAGGTGGTGTACCGTATTCTGCTGTTCTACATCGGCTCGCTGGTGGTGCTGCTAGCACTTTATCCGTGGGTGGAAGTGAAATCCGACAGCAGCCCGTTCGTGATGATTTTCCACGATCTGAACAGCAACGTGGTCGCCTCTGCGCTGAACTTCGTTATCCTGGTCGCGTCACTGTCGGTCTATAACAGCGGCGTCTACTCCAACAGCCGCATGCTGTTTGGCCTCTCCGTACAGGGCAATGCGCCGAAGTTCCTCACCCGCGTGAGCCGCCGCGGCGTGCCGGTGAACTCCCTGCTGCTCTCGGGCGCCATTACCTCGCTGGTGGTGCTGATCAACTACCTGCTGCCGAAAGAGGCCTTTGGCCTGCTGATGGCGCTGGTTGTCGCCACGCTGCTGCTTAACTGGATCATGATCTGCCTGGCGCACCTGCGCTTTCGCGCCGCGATGCGCCGCAAGGGACGCGAGACGCAGTTCAAGGCGCTGCTCTACCCGGCGGGCAACTATCTCTGTATCGCTTTCCTGGGGCTGATTCTGGTGCTGATGTGCACCATGGATGATATGCGCCTGTCAGCGATGCTGCTGCCGGTGTGGGTGGTGTTCCTGTTTATCGCGTTCAAGCTTTCGCGCAAAAAGTAGCACGGTTTTCTCCCTCTCCCTGTGGGAGAGGGCCGGGGTGAGGGCACCAGACCGCACCAAACCAGACCGCACCTGCCCTCACGCCCGGTGGCGCTGCGCTTACCGGGCCTACATGTTCCGGGCCGTTATTATTTTGTAGACCGGATCAGCGAAGCCGCCAGCCGGCCTGCAACGTGCAATATCAAATCTGAAACGCTATCCGTTTCCCATTCGGTAACGTGACATCAATGCTCAGTTCACCGCCGAGGGCACTGACATAGCGTTTGAGTGTTGAAAGCCGGGGATCGTTACCCGGCTGTTCGATTTTCGCTACAGTGGGTTGTTTTACCCCCATTGCGTTGGCCAGTTCCGTCTGCGAAACATTGAGCTCTTCCCGCAATTGATTCAGGGAAACAATTCTGCGCATCACTTCAACTTTAGCCGCAATACGCTCCCGACTTTCCGCGCTCTGTTGTGCCATAAGTTCTTTTAGCGTTGCCATATGGCCTCCTTATCAGCCAGATGTCTGCTGTACTCAACGTCAGCCAGCGTAATCATTTCTTTATAAAACCGTTTTTGGTTACAACCGGTTTTGTCTCCTGCACAGAGCACAATCGCTTTACGGTCAGGATCAAAAGCAAAAAAGGCCCTGATGGGTTTGCCCGCATGCTGAATGCGTAACTCTTTCATATTCGCATAGGCTGAAGCCTTTACGGTGTCTACATATGGCCGCCCAAGCGTTGGGCCAAACTCAGCAAGGATATGCATCATCGCCAGCACATCTTCTTTCAATGCTGTTGTTTGTTCAAAGAACCATTCATCAAATCTGTCCGTTGTCTCGACGTTCCACATCGTTTCTCCTGTTGCTTCCTCGCCGTTTTATTTTATAGCCTATTGGCTATAATGGCAATCAAACGCCTCGTTTTGATATACAGCACCTTTATCGTGACTCCCCTCCCAATTCCGTTTCGATCCACAGGATCTTTATTTTGTAATCGATTACTTTTTATTTGAACTGTTTTGTAATCGATTACTTTTTCTGGGTGAGGCTCATCATGGTGTCAACAACTGAAAGTAGTGGAAAGGCGATAGCACAGCACCGGCTGCTGGTTCCGCGGCTGTCGTTAATGATGTTTTTGCAGTTTTTTATCTGGGGTAGCTGGTCGGTTACGCTCGGCCTGGTGATGACCCAGCACAACATGTCTTTGCTGATTGGCGATGCGTTCTCCGCCGGGCCAATCGCCTCTATTCTCTCGCCGTTTGTGCTCGGCATGCTGGTGGATCGCTTCTTTGCCTCGCAGAAGGTGATGGCGGTGATGCATCTCGCGGGCGCGGCGATTCTGTGGTTCGTTCCGGGCGCGCTCGTTGCTGAAAACGGCGCGCTGCTGATCGGCCTGCTGTTTGGCTACACGCTCTGCTATATGCCAACGCTTGCGCTGACCAACAACATCGCGTTTCACAGCCTGGCAAACGTCGATAAAACCTTCCCGGTGGTTCGCGTGTTCGGCACTATCGGCTGGATTGCGGCGGGGATATTTATTGGCGTCACCGGCGTGTCCGCAAGCGTCACTATTTTTCAGGTGGCCGCGGCCAGCTCCGTGCTGCTGGCCATCTACAGCCTGACGTTGCCGCACACCCCGGCCCCCGCGAAAGGGCTGCCGGTTAAGGTGCGCGATCTGTTCTGTGCGGATGCCTTCGCGCTGCTTAAAACCCGTCACTTCTTCGTCTTCTCCGTCTGCGCGATGCTGATTTCCGTGCCGCTAGGTACCTACTACGCCTATACCGCGTCTTATCTGGCAGACGCAGGGATTGCGGACGTCAGCACTGCGATGTCGTTCGGGCAGATGTCGGAGATCGTCTTCATGCTGGTGATCCCGCTGCTGTTCCGCCGTTTGGGCGTGAAAATTATGCTGCTGATCGGCATGCTGGCGTGGTTCGTACGTTACGCCATGTTTGCCCTCGGCGTGAGCGAAGAGGGACGTTTCCTGCTGTACATCGGCATTCTGCTGCACGGCGTGTGCTATGACTTTTTCTTTGTGGTGGGCTTTATCTATACCGACCGCGTGGCGGGCGAAAAAGTAAAAGGCCAGGCGCAGAGCATGATTGTGATGTTCACCTACGGTATCGGAATGCTGCTCGGCTCGCAGATTTCCGGGGCGCTCTATAACCGTCTGGTGGCGGGGCAAACCGTGCCGCAGGCGTGGGTGACATTCTGGTGGATCCCGGCGGTGGCCGCCGCGGCGATCGCGCTGATTTTCCTTCTCACGTTCAGGTATGACGATGACAAGGCGTAATGTTCTGGAGGTGGTATGAGAACGATGAAAGGACCCGGTATTTTTCTGTCGCAGTTTATTGGCGAAGAGGCTCCGTTTAACTCGCTCGACGGCCTTGCGGGGTGGGCGGCAGATAAGGGCTATAAAGCGGTGCAGATCCCCTGCAATCATCCGCACATTTTTGATGTAGAGAAAGCCGCAGAGAGCCAGGATTACTGCGATGAAGTCACCGCTAAGCTGGCCGCACAGGGGCTTGTCATCAGCGAGCTGTCTACCCATCTTGAAGGGCAGCTTGTGGCGGTAAACCCGGCTTACAGCGACGCGTTTGACCATTTCGCGCCCGCGTCAGTGCGCGGTAACGATACGGCCCGCCGGGCGTGGGCCACGCAGAAGCTGAAGCAGGCGGCGATCGCTTCCGCCAGATTGGGCCTGAAAGCGCACGCAACGTTCTCAGGCTCGCTGGCATGGCCGTTTTTCTATCCGTGGCCGCCGCATAACGAGCAGCGTTTTCAGGAAGCATTCGTGGAGCTGGCAGCCCGCTGGCGGCCGATTCTGGATACCTTCGGTGAACAGGGCGTAGACGTCTGTTTTGAGCTGCATCCGGGGGAAGATCTGCACGATGGGGTGACGTTTGAGCGTTTTCTGGCGCTGGTGGATAACCACCCGCGCTGCAACATTCTCTACGACCCGAGCCATATGTTGCTGCAGCAGATGGACTATCTGGCCTTTATCGACATCTATCACGCTCGCATCAAAGCATTCCACGTGAAGGACGCCGAATACCGTGCGAGCGGACGGAGCGGCGTGTACGGCGGCTATCAGCCGTGGATCAACCGTGCCGGTCGCTTCCGTTCGCTGGGCGATGGGCAGATCGACTTCAAGGGCATTTTCAGCAAACTGACCCAGTACGACTACGACGGCTGGGCGGTACTGGAGTGGGAGTGCTGCCTGAAGGACGGTGATACCGGCGCGAGTGAGGGCAGCGCGTTTATCCGTCGCCACATTATCCCGGTCTCCGGGCGCGCGTTTGATGATTTCGCGGCAGGAGGCAGCCATGATTAACGTCGGAATTATCGGCAGCGGGTTTATCGGCCCGGCGCATATCGAGGCGCTCAGGCGGTTGGGTTTTGTCCAGGTCGTCGCGCTGTGCGACAGCACGCTGGCGCAGGCGCAGGAAAAAGCGCGTCGGCTTAACGTCCCGCACGCCTATGGCAGCGTGGATGCGTTACTCGCACATCCCGATCTGCACGTGGTGCACAACTGCACGCCGAACCACCTGCATGCGGAGATTAACCGCCAGATCCTGCGCGCGGGAAAGCACGTTTTTTCCGAGAAGCCGCTGTGCATGACTCCGGACGAGGCGCGCGAGCTGGTGGCGCTGGCAGAGCGGGCGGGCGTGGTGCACGGCGTGAGCTTTGTCTATCGCCAGTTTGCGATGGTGCGACAGGCCGCGAGCATGCTGCGCGCGGGTAGCGTTGGACGGGTGTTTGCCGCGCACGGCAGTTATCTGCAGGACTGGATGCTGCTGGAAACCGACTATAACTGGCGCGTGGATGCCGCGCTGGGCGGTGCATCGCGCGCGGTGGCGGATATCGGCTCCCACTGGTGCGACACGGTGCAGTTTGTCACCGGCCGCCGCATCACCGAGGTGATGGCCGACCTCGCTATCGTCTGGCCGACGCGCAAGGCTAACGTGGCCGGAAATCAGACCTTCGTGCATGACGAACACGCCCGCTATGAGGACAAACCGGTCACCACGGAAGACTTCGGCTCGGTGCTGTTTCGCTTTGACGACGGCAGCAAAGGCAGCTTTAGCGTCTCGCAGGTGAGCGCCGGGCGCAAAAACCGCCTGGCGTTTGAGATCAACGGCAGCGAGCGGTCGGTGGCGTGGGATCAGGAGAACCCGCAGCAGCTGTGGATTGGCCATCGCGCGCAGGCAAACCAGACGCTCACCGACGACCCGAGCCTGATGAACCCTGACGTGGCCGACAGCGCCCATTTTCCCGGCGGGCATATTGAAGGCTGGCCGGACGCCTTTAAAAACATGATGGCGCAGTTCTACCGTGCCGTGCAGGCGGGCGCAATGCCGGATCGGCCCGCGTTTGCCACCTTCCACGATGGCGCGAACGTGATGTATATCATTGATGCAATAGTAAAAAGCCATCAGCAGCAGCGCTGGGTTTGCGTGGCGCAATGACGCGTTGCCCGGTTCGCCGGGCAGCGAATTTATGGTAGCCTGCACAAAACGCTAACCGCAGGATGTGTCGTCGCTATGTCAATTCAGAAAATCGCTCAGCTGGCCGGGGTCTCCGTGGCGACGGTTTCCCGTGTGCTCAACAACAGCGACACCGTGAAGGCGAAAAATCGCGAGCGCGTCCTGCAGGCGATCCAGGAGAGCAACTATCAGCCCAATCTGCTGGCGCGCCAGCTTCGTACCGCCCGCAGCTACATGATCCTGGTGATGGTCTCGAACATTGCCAACCCGTTCTGCGCCGAGGTGGTGAAGGGCATCGAAGAAGAGGCTGAGAAAAACGGCTACCGCATTCTGCTGTGCAACTCTGGCTCTGATATCGAACGCTCCCGCTCGGGCTTAAGCCTGCTCTCCGGCAAAATCGTCGACGGCATTATCACCATGGACGCCTTTTCGAAGCTGCCGGAACTGGCAACGTTGATAGGTTCTGCCCCGTGGGTGCAGTGCGCCGAATACGCCGACGCCGGTACGGTTTCCTGCGTGGGGATTAACGACGTCGATGCCTCCCAGCATGCCGTCAGCCAGCTGGCCGAGAGCGGCCATACGCGTATCGCGATGATCAACCACGACCTCAGCTATAAATATGCCCGCCTGCGCGAGCGCGGCTACAAAAGCGTGATCCACCTTAAAGACCTGGCGTATCAGGCGGTGGAGTACGCGAGCGATCTCAGCTCCCGCGCCGGAATGGCCGCCATGCAAAATCTGCTGAAGGAAAACCCGCCGGACGCGGTATTTGCCGTTTCCGACACGCTGGCAGCGGGGGCCTTACGCGCCATTCAGCAGGCGGGACTGCGCGTGCCGGAGGATATCGCGGTTGTCGGTTTTGACGGCACCGAGCTGGCGGACATGATTTCGCTGACCACCATTGAGCAGCCGTCGCGGGATATCGGGCGCAAGGCGGTCGATCTGCTCTTAAATAAGATCGACAACCCGGATGCGCCCACGGAAAGAGTGATGATGGACTGGCGCTTTATTTCCCGCGCCAGCGCCTGATTATCTGGCGACAGCGCCCGCAAGGGCGCGAATATCGTTCCCGGTCGGCGACTGGTGAATGCGCAGACCAAATTCATCCACTACCGCAAAAATATGGTCGAAGATGTCCGCCTGAATCTCCTCATATTCCGCCCAGACAACCGTATTGGTGAAGGCATATATTTCAATCGGTAAACCATTCGCGTCAGGAGCGAGCTGGCGCACCATTAGCGTCATATCTTTACGAATACGCGGGTGGTTGCGCAGATATTCATTCAGGTAGGCGCGGAAGGTACCAATATTGGTCATCTTGCGCAGGTTTAATACCGATTCGCCTTCGCCGTTCTGCTGATTCCACAGGTTTATTTCCTCATGTCGCGCGGCCAGATAGGGCTTCAGCAGCTTCGCCTGAATCAGCTTCTGCTGCTCCTGCTCGTCGAGAAAATGAATGCTGGTGGTATCGATATTCAGGCTGCGCTTAATGCGTCGCCCGCCGGAGGCAGACATCCCGCTCCAGTTGATAAAGGCGTCGGAGACCAGCGCCCACGTCGGGATGGTGGTAATGGTGTTGTCGAAATTGCGCACTTTGACGGTGGTCAGGCCGATGTCCGTCACCGTGCCGTTGGCGCCGTATTTTGGCATCTCCAGCCAGTCGCCAAGCTTGAGCATATCGTTGGCGGAGAGCTGAATACCGGCCACAAGCCCCAGTATCGGGTCTTTGAAGACCAGCATTAATACCGCCGCCATGGCACCCAGGCCGCTTATCAGAATCGCCGGAGACTGGCCGATCAGCAGGGAGATAATCAAAATCCCCACCAGTATCGCGCTCACCAGCTTAATGCCCTGGAAGATCCCCTTCAGCGGCAGCTGCGACGCGGTCGCCATTTTCTGCGACAGATTGAAAATCACGTCCAGCAGCGAGAAGAAGGAAAGCAGGGCATACACCATGACCCACAGCTTCGCGCAGGTGGTGAGAATTTCCGCCGCTTCGCTGCCTTTTTGCAGCCACAGTACCGCCTGAACGTTAACGATTATCCCCTGAAGGGTAAAGGCCAGACGGTGAAATAATTTATTCTGGGTAATGATCTGCAGCCATAAATGGCTGCTGGCCTGCGCGCGTTTTTCGAAAGCTCGCAGCACCACTTTGTGCAGAATAAAATGAACGATAATGGCGGTAAGAAAAATAATACCAAAGATAATCACTAAAGAGGTGGTGTGATTAATTTCAATGCCTAACTCTTCAACCTGAGCAATTAATTCCTGCATAACGTCTCCTGTATTGATGCAGCCCCATAATGGCGGCTGCGGATCTATTATGCAAATTCACGGACTTATTTGGCGGCCTGACAGACCTTCACTACCGGCAGGCACAGGCGATGGCGCATGCGCAGCGTCGCCAGCGCCAGCACCACCATCATCACCGTTTCCACCGTCAGGAAGACGTTAACCGCCTGGGTGTAATCCCCGTGATGGTGTTGCAGCGCGTGCAGCAAAATCGCGCCAAAAATGGCCGGACCCAGCCCCAACGCAGCCTGCTGCAGCGTGCTGAGAATGGCGCTCGCGGCCCCGGCGTCGTCAGGCTGAATATCGCGCATGCCGATGCGGTAGAAGCTGTTCACGATCAGCGCCTGCCCGTAGCCCACCAGCCCGGTGGCGGGTGCCAGCGTCAGCGCGGTGTTGTTCATACCCCACAGCCGGAACGTCGCCATCAGCGCCAGCAGTCCGATAATCTGGATCGCCAGACCCGTCAGCAGTATGGTGCTGGTGCTGTAGCGGGCAATCAGACGCGGCGCGAACCACGCGGAAATAAAGTAGGTCACGCCCAGCGCAATAAAGCTGTTCCCGGACTGCCACGGCGCCATCCCCAGACCGCTCTGCATGGTGAGCGCCATGCAAAACATAAACCCGGACCAGACGCTGAAAAATAGCATCGCAATCAGTACGCCAAAGCGAACGCTGCGAAGCGCAAGCAGGCGCGGCGGGATCAGCGGGTGGGCATTATTACGCTCTTTTTTGCGCGCATTTAGCGCCATCAGCCAGGCCAGTGGGATTAGGGCGAGAAGCATCGCCTTCAGCGGCCAGGACCAGTGCCACTGTGGGCCAAGCGCCATCGGGAACAGCAGGCAGCAAAGCATGATGGCCAGCATCACGGTGCCTGCCCAGTCGATGCGGGACGGCGTCTCGCGACGGGTTTCCGGTACGAAACGGCGGCTCAGCGCCAGCACCACCAGACAAATCGGCACGTTAATAAAGAAGGCGTTACGCCAGCCCAGCCCGGCGATATCCGCCGACACCAGCCAGCCGCCGCCCATCTGGCCGACGATAAACGCAATCCCGCCGATGCCGCCAAACAGGCTAATGGCTTTCGCGTGGGCGGTGCCTTTCAGCGTCACGTGCAGCGTGGCAAGAATTTGCGGCATGATTAGCGCGGCTCCTGCGCCCTGAACGATGCGCGCGGCCAGCAGTTGTTCGATGTTGCCCGCCATTCCGCACAGCAGAGAGGTCAGGCCAAAGATCCCCACGCCCCACATAAACAGACGACGACGGCCAAAATTATCCCCGAGCTTGCTGCCGAGGGCGAGGCAGACGGCAAAGGCGACGCCGTAGAGGGCGACGATCAGCTCCAGCTCGGTGGCGGTAGCGTGCAGTGAATGGGTGATAGCGTCCAGCGCCACGTTGGTGATTGAGGTATCAATCATCGGCAGCATCTGGCCGGTTAACAGCAATATCAGGCCAGCGCGACCCGGTGAAACAACTGACGTATTCATGGTAACTCCATTGCGTCATTCAACAGATGGTCGTAGCATCAACCATCTGATAAACGGGTACCAGTTCTTGCTTATACTGGTACTGGCACTACCATGCAGGGGGATTTATGGCCTTGATGTCTGAACCGGTTGCCTCACGTCAGGACGACACCCGAAAACAGCTGGGTGCTTTTTTGCGCGCGCGGCGTGAAAGCCTCGATCCCCAGCGTCTTGGCCTGCCGCGCAGCGGTCGGCGCCGCACGCCGGGCCTGCGCCGGGAAGAGGTGGCGATGCTCGCAGACGTGGGCGTGACCTGGTATACCTGGCTTGAGCAGGGCAGGGACGTCAACCCGTCGAGCGCAGTGATGGCGGCCGTGGCGAAAGCCTTGCAATGCACCCCAACCGAGGCCCGACACCTGTTTGTGTTGGCCGGATTGCCGCCGGGTGAAGCGCCGCAGGCGGTCTGCTGCGAGGGTATCAGCGAAGGCACGCGCCGCCTGCTGGATACGCTGATGCCGAAACCGGCCAGCATCCAGAAACCGAACTTCGACATCGTGGCGTGGAACGACAGCTTCGGGCATCTGATGGGCGTCGATTTCAATGAAATCCCGCCGGAAGACCGCAACTGTATTTATCTGTTTCTCACCCACCCCGCGTGGCGCGCGCGTCTCGGCAGGCGCGACGACGTGCTGCCGATATTTGTCTCTTACTTCCGGGCGGCGATGGCCGAACACCGGGGCGACCCGCTGTGGGAGGCCAAGCTGGCGCGCTTCTTTGCGGTGTCGGAAGAGTTTAAAACCCTGTGGCACCAGCGCAACGACGTGCGCGGCGTGGAGAACCAGCTCAAGCTGTTTACCCATCCCGAGCTGGGGGATTTTACGCTGCAGCAGATGTACTGGTACTCCGCGCCGCGAAACGGGTCGCGGCTGCTGGTTTATCTGCCGGTGGATGAGGCGGGGGAGCGGGCGATGGCGTGGCTGGCGGAGCAGGGGAAATAAGTTTTTTGCGAGACGGTTTCAGGGAATCAACGCGGATCCGGTTCTGCCTGTTTAAAGCGGGTAAGGTGAGACACTAAAGGCTAAATTAGCCTTTAATGCAAATTGCCTTATATGCTAATATCATCAGGGATGAAAAACCGTGTTCAGACTTATTGTTCATGAGGCGGTCAGGGAAGAAATTCTCTCACTGCCTGCTGGGGTACAGGCGAAGCTGATTCGACAGCATGATAAATTACGCACTAACCCGACAGTCTCTGAGAGAACCTGACAGCAAACCCTTACCCTATGGTTTGTTTGAAATCAGAACCGTCGGGCTGATCCACACTCGTGGGATCTACGTTTATCAGCGGGAAAAGACAATTTTTCTGCTGCGGGTATTTATCAAGAAAACGCAAAAAACGCCCTCTGCTGAACTCCGTCTGGCATTGAAACGACAACAGGAGATGTTGGATGAGCAAAAAGATTATTGACTGGGATGAACTCAGAGCAGAGCTGTTAAATAATTCTGAGGTGCAGGCTTCTTTTGATGCAGAAGAGCGCAAGGAACGCCTGCGGGAGATGCTGGCGCAATGGCGCGACCATGCTGGTCTGACGCGCGCACAGGTGGCGGAGCGGATGGGCGTCAGCGCACCCACGGTATCAAGAATGGAAGCGAATATTACCCGGGCGAGCCTTGATACGTTAACGCGCTACGCGCTGGTGTGTGGGGTGAAGCATCCGCAGATTACGCTTTATTGAAAACAGGCACGCCGGAACCCAGCGTGCCAGAAGGGATCAGCACTCGGTCACAATCGTGCTCAGCGGCAGGCGGGATTTCGGCAGCGTGGCGTTGAAATCTTCCACGCTGTGGTGCCCAACCGGCACCACCACCAGGCTGGTGAAGCCTTTCTCTTTCAGGCCAAACTCTTCGTCGAGGATCGCGGCGTCGAAACCTTCAATCGGTACCGCGTCCAGACCCAGTGCGCCAACGCCCAGCAGGAAATTGCCGACGTTCAGGTAAACCTGCTTCGCCATCCACTGATCGTCATCTTTCAGATCCACGCGGTGCATGTCGGCGAAGAAGTGGCGGCCTTTATTGTTGGCGGCTTTGGCTTCTGGCGTGTTGAAACGGCCATCCGCCTCTTCCTGGTCCACGACGCGCTCCAGCCAGGCGTCATCCATCGCGGTTTTCGCGCAGAACACCACCACGTGAGAAGCATCCAGCATTTTGCGTTCGTTGAACACATAGGTGCCCGCGGCAGATTTCGCCACGCGCGCTTTTCCTTCCTCGGTGCTGGCCACGATAAAGTGCCACGGCTGGGAGTTGGTGCTCGACGGGCTGTACTGCAGCAGGGTTTTGATTTTTTCCGCTTCTTCAGCGGTCAGTTTTTTAGCTGGGTCGAACGCCTTGGTGGAGTGGCGTTTCAGGGCGACAGAAATGATATCCATAACAACTCCTGGTGATGAAATTCGCCCGCGTGCGGGCGAGAAAGGTGAGCAGATTACAGCGGGACGCGGAAAAAGATAAGTGCAATTCGAGCGTTTACTCTGTTCGGCTCAGACGAACAATCAGGCCGGCCGGATCCACTTCTGGTCTTTTTTTGGCAGCTTATCCACCACCAGATTCCATGAGTCGTTGATAAGGTCGGTCACCAGTTCCGGCGTTACGTCGTCAGTGCCGTAAAGGGAAATCCAGTGTTTTTTGTTCAGGTGATAGCCCGGTTCAACGCCACGATAAATCTGCTGGTTTAACAGCGATTTTTCCGGATCGGACTTCAGGCTGACGTGGGGGCGTCCGTGGACGGTGGCCATCAGCATAAAAATTTTTCCGCCCACTTTAAACACGTCATATTCCGGCCCAAACGGCCAGCAGTGTTCGGTGAACGGCAGCTCCAGCGCCACGCGCATGGCGTGCTCCTGTAAGGCTTTACTCTCCATTGGCGTCCTCATAGGCAAGACCGCGCCACATCACATCAAATCCGAGCGCTTTAAAATCAACGGCGCGGGAAGGATCGCGGGTAGCAAATTCCATCGTGGTTTCGGCCAGCGATAAGAAAAGCGCATCGCCGAATGTTTTAAATTCATCTGACATAAACACCTGACGCACCGAGCGGCGGCAGAGTTCATGCAGCTCGGGGAACATCTCTTTCACGGCCTGTTCCGTCTCGGCGTTGATCTTCTCGCTGACGCCAAGCTGGCGAATCGCGGCGTGCGCGAGAGGGTTTTTGATCCCCCAGTCAACGTAGCTGTTCCAGATGTTTCGCGTGTGCTCTTTCGGCGTGGTAAGGCTGCGATCCAGGTTGGACAGCATCGCCTGGCAGAGATCCTGCTTCAGGTGCAGGTAGAGGGCATTCAGCAGATCGTCTTTCGTAGCAAAGTAGCGAAACAGGGTGCCTTCGGCGACGCCCGCGTTACGGGCAATTAACGCCGTTGAGGCGGCAATACCTGACTGTGCAAACGCCACCGTTGCGGCTTCCAGTAAGGCCTGTTTTTTATCTTCACTCTTCGGACGTGCCACTAAATTTTTCCTCCTGTCAATTGTAAAAACCCCGATTGAAACACGTGCTTTGACACGCTGCAACGCGGAATGTCAAAGATCGAAAACGTCTTGACGACTTTATCATCATATCTATAATGAGTGCTTACTCACTCATAATCAAGTTTACCCCGCGCAAACTATCGGATGGGGCGCGTTTTCGGGTCAGGATATGAAAAAACCTCTCTTCATCTGCGTGGTGTTAATCATGATTATTGCTTCAGCTGCAACTTTACCCTGTGTTCTGAATGCCGGATTTGGCCAGCCGCCGCAGGGCGAGCAGCTCACCGAAGTGGAAGCCTCCCCGCAGTACCGCGAGGGGAAATTCCATAATACGCTGCCGACGCCGGGCTATAACGGTGACAAAAATATGCTGGTTGCGACGTGGGAGTTTCTGACCAAAAAAACCGAAAACGCACGTCCGGCCCGGCCGCTGCCGCTGGTGAAAACCGATCTCGCTAGCCTGCCGCTGGAGCAGGACACTCTGGTGTGGCTCGGCCACTCCTCGTGGTATCTGCAGCTTGCGGGCAAACGCATCCTGATTGACCCGGTGCTCGGCAACTATGCCGCACCGTTCTCATTCCTCAATAAAGCCTTCGCCGGCGAGTATCCGTGGCGCGCTGAAAGCATGCCGGAGATCGACCTGCTGATTATCTCGCACGATCACTACGATCATCTGGATTACGCCACCATCAGGGCGCTGCTGCCGAAGGTGAAGCGAGTGGTGACGCCGCTGGGCGTGGGATCCCACCTGCGCTACTGGGGGATGAACCCCGACATTATCGACGAGCGCGACTGGAACCAGTCGGTGCGCGTCAGCGATGAACTGACGGTGCATGTTCTGCCGGCGCGTCACTTCTCGGGGCGCGGTATCAAACGCGATCGAACCCTGTGGGGCAGCTTTATGTTCGTCACGCCTGAGCAGAAGGTTTACTACAGCGGCGATTCCGGTTACGGCCCGCACTTTAAGGCCATCGGTGAGCAGTTTGGCGAGGTTGACCTGGCCATTATGGAAAACGGCCAGTACGACCAGGACTGGAAGTACATCCACATGCTGCCGGAGGAAACGGCGCAGGCGTCGGCGGATCTTCGCGCGAAAGCCGTGGTGCCCGGACATAACGGACGCTTCGTGCTGGCGAAACACGCCTGGAACGACCCGCTGATCCAGCTGGCCAAAGCGAGCAAGGACAAAAATTATCGGCTGCTGACGCCGGAGCTGGGCGAGCCCGTCCGGGTGAGTGACACCACCCAAACGTTTCGCGCGTGGTGGGAATAATGTTTAAGCAAGAAGCAGAGGGGGAGAGCAGTATGACCATTTCCGCTCAAGTCATCGACACTATCGTCGAATGGATCGACGACAACCTGCATCAGCCATTACGTATAGAAGAGATTGCCCGCCACGCGGGTTACTCGAAATGGCACCTGCAGCGGTTGTTTATGCAGTACAAGGGGGAGAGTCTGGGACGCTACATCCGTGAACGCAAGCTGCTGCTGGCGGCGCGCGATCTGCGTGAGTCGGACGAGCGCGTGTATGAGATTTGCCTGCGTTACGGGTTTGACTCGCAGCAGACGTTTACCCGCATCTTCACCCGTACGTTCAACCAGCCGCCAGGCGCGTACCGTAAAGAGAACCACAGTCGGACGCATTGAACGCAAACGCAAGCCGGGTCGGCGCAACCGCCACCCGGCTTTTTTTGGCTTACGACGCCAGTGAAAACCAGCGGCGCCAGACGAAACGCAACACGAAGAATTCGATCGCCCCGAGCAGTAAAAACCACACGCAGAACAGAATGGTGTAGAGCTGGTTAAGGTCGACCATATGAAAGGTCTGAACCAGCTTCTGGGCCAGCACCAGCCCAAGCGAGGGCGCAGGGAGCAGCAGGCACGATAGCAGGGCCAGCAATAAAATGCCGCCTGCCGTGAGCAGCGATTCTAACGGGTGTTTCATCGTAATGTTAATCGTCAGTTAAAAATGTCATTGTCCGGCATCCCGGAACGTAAAGCAATATCAACCCGGCGGACGTTTTTTGAATAAAACGAACGCGCTATTCTGTGAATAAATAACAGAAAAAGAATAATTCTCCAGAAGCGATAAGATTATTATCGCCTAATGTAAATAAACGTCTGTATCAGGAAAATAATTTTACAAACGTATAGGTGCTATATCCAATTAACGTGGCAATAACAATGGCCGCGATAACGTATAACACCAGTCGACGCCCGCGATAAATACCCATCATGGTTTCCCCTCGTTTAGTGTTGGTTTAGACATATTTTGTAAAAATCAGGCCATCGAAATAGTTTTAATCAGTTTTGAATAACCGAGAAGTCATTATATTGCGGTAGATCAATTTTACCCGCAAGACTTTAAAATGAATTTATTTAAGCCCGAAAGGAATTCAGGCTTCTGTTCACCGGATATTGAAGGAAAAATACGATGACCGAAAAAAAATTATCCCCAAACGTGCCGCCTTCCGGCGGGCTGGCATACCAGCAGACCGTAGAGCAGGTGCTCGCTCACGCGCAGAGCCAGGCCAGCGGCCTGGACCGCGCAGAGGCGCAGGCGCGTCTGCAAAAAGTGGGGCCGAACGCGCTGCCGGAGAAAAAAGGTAAACCCGCCTGGCTGCGTTTTTTGGCCCATTTTAATGATGTCCTGATTTATGTCCTGCTGGCCGCCGCCGTATTAACGGCAATAATGGGCCACTGGGTTGATACGCTGGTTATTTTGGGCGTGGCGGTGATTAATGCCTTAATTGGCCATGTTCAGGAAAGTAACGCGGAAAAATCCCTGAAGAGTATTCGAAATATGCTCTCCAGCGACGCGCGCGTTATTCGTAACGGCAGTCACGAAACTATACCCACAACTGAAATAGTCCCGGGCGATATTATTGTATTACGCGCAGGGGATCGTATTCCGGCGGATATGCGTTTAATCGAGGCGCATAATTTACGCGTGGAAGAGGCGATTCTGACCGGTGAATCCACCGTTGTGGATAAACACACCGGCCCGCTGAGCGGAGAATTGCCGCTGGGCGACCGCACCAACATGGTCTTCTCCGGAACCACCGTGAGCGCGGGGGGCGGCGTTGGCGTGGTCACCGCGACCGGTAAGGATACGGAACTCGGTCACATCAACCAGATGATGGCGGGCATTGAAAAGCACCGCACGCCGCTGCTGGTGCAGATGGATAAGCTCGGCAAAGCGATCTTCGCCATTATCCTCGCCATGATGGCCGCGCTGTTTATCTTCAGCCTGGCGTTCCGCGAGATCCCGATGGGCGAGCTGCTGCTCTCCCTGATTAGCCTGGCGGTGGCCTCCGTACCGGAAGGTCTGCCGGCGATTATCTCCATCATCCTCTCCCTGGGCGTGCAGGCGATGGCGCGCAAGCGGGCGATTATCCGCAAGCTGCCGACGGTTGAAACCCTTGGCGCGATGACCGTGGTTTGCTCGGATAAAACCGGCACCCTGACCATGAACGAGATGACGGTTAAGGCCATCATCACCGCCGACGCCTGCTACCGCGTGGACGGCAACAGCTACGAGCCGGTGGGCAACATTTACCTTGAAGGCAGCGACGAGCCGGTGCAGATCCAGCCGGGCACCGTGCTGGAGCAGTACCTGCGCACCATCGACCTGTGTAACGACAGCCAGCTGATTCAGGACGAGCGCGGTCTGTGGGGCATCACCGGTGGGCCAACCGAGGGGGCGCTGAAGGTGCTGGCGGCGAAGGCCAGCCTTGAGCCGGTTATGACCACCCTGGTTAATAAGATCCCGTTCGACTCGCAGTACAAGTACATGAGCACCCACTATCAGATTGACGGTGAGGAGCAGATCCTGATCACCGGCGCGCCGGACGTCATTTTCGCCCTGTGCGCGCAGCAGCAGACCCGTAACGGCGCGGAAGCCTTTAACCACGCGTACTGGGAAGCTGAAATGGAGCGCTATGCGCGTCAGGGGCTGCGCATGGTCGCGGCGGCGTTCAAGCCGGCCAGCGGCGAGCAGGCATTAACGCACGACGACCTGAGCCACGGCCTGATCTTCCTCGGCATCGCCGGGATGATGGATCCGCCGCGTCCGGAAGCGATTGACGCAATTAACGCCTGCCAGCAGGCGGGGATCCGCGTGAAGATGATCACCGGGGATCACCCGCAGACGGCGATGAGCATCGGCCAGATGCTGGGGATCACCAACAGCGAGCAGGCGGTGACCGGCTACCAGCTGGAGAAGATGGACGACGCCGAGCTGGCGGACGCGGCGGTGAAGTATGACATCTTCGCCCGCACCAGCCCGGAGCATAAGCTGCGCCTGGTGAAAGCGCTGCAGGATAAAGGTGAAATCGTCGGCATGACCGGTGACGGCGTGAACGATGCCCCGGCGCTGCGTCAGGCTGACGTGGGCATCGCGATGGGCATCAAAGGCACGGAAGTGACCAAAGAGGCGGCGGACATGGTCCTGACGGACGATAACTTCGCCACCATCGCCAGCGCGGTGAAAGAGGGGCGTCGCGTTTACGACAACCTGAAGAAGACCATCCTGTTCATCATGCCGACCAACCTCGCGCAGGGGCTGCTGATTGTGATTGCGCTGCTGGCGGGAAATATCATTCCGCTGACGCCGGTGCTGATTTTGTGGATGAACATGGCAACCTCCGCCACGCTCTCCTTCGGCCTGGCCTTTGAAGCCGCCGAGCGCAACATCATGCGCCGTCCGCCGCGCCAGACCGGGCAGCACGTGATGGACGCCTACGCCGTCTGGCGCGTGGCCTTCGTCGGCACCATGATTGCCATCGCCGCCTTTGCGCTGGAAGCCTGGCTGGCCCCGCGCGGCCACAGCGCGGAGTTCATCCGCACCGTGCTGCTGCAGATGCTGGTCTGCGCCCAGTGGGTGTACATGATTAACTGCCGCAACACCGAAGGGTTCTCCCTGAACCGCGGCCTGCTGGCAAACAAAGGTATCTGGCTGGTGACGGGCGTGCTGTTCCTGCTTCAGGCGGCGATTATCTACCTGCCGTTTATGCAGATGCTGTTCGGCACCGAAGCGCTACCGCTGCGCTACTGGTTTGTCACTCTGGCGGTGGCGGGCGCGATGTTCTTCGTCGTGGAAATCGAGAAGCGACTGACGCGCAGGTTCCGTAAGGCTGCATAACTTTTTGCCCTCACCCTAACCCTCTCCCACAGGGAGAGGGAACTCAGACCTCCCTCTCCTCGCGGGAGAGGGTCGGGGTGAGGGGAACACATCTGAGGTACTCCCATGAAATTCCCACTCCTGTTCGCGCTCCTCGCCAGCACCCTGCAACCCGCATTTGCCGCCGCCATTCCCGTCCGCGTCGCCGCCGTGGAGCAGACCGCCCACGCCGCCGAGCGTCAGATCCCGGGTCGTATCGAAGCGATTCACACCGTTGAGCTGCGCGCCCGCACGGAAGGCGTGATCACGAAAATCAACTTCCGCGACGGGCAGTACGTGAAAAAAGGCGACGTGCTGTTTGAGCTCGACGACGCCGAGCCGCGCGCCGCCCTGCGTCTGGCGCAGGCCGAAGTGAACAGCGCCGACGCCACGCTGCGTCAGGCACAGCAGCAGCTTTCGCGCTTTGAAAGCCTGGGCAGCAGCAACGCCATCAGCCGTCACGACGTGGACAACGCCCGCATGCAGCGGGACGTCGCCCGCGCCGCGCTGGAGCAGGCGAAAGCCCGGCTCGAAACCCGCAACGTCACTCTGAGCTACACCCGCATCACCTCGCCGATCGACGGGCGCGTGGGGCACAGCCGGTTCCACGCGGGCAGCCTGGTTAACCCGGCGAGCGGCGTGCTGGTCGAGGTGGTGCAGCTCGACCCCATCCGCATCGCCTTTGCGCTGGAAGAGGGCGCGTTTGCCGCTAAGGTCGGACAGCATGCGGATATCAGCGCCATGAAGCAGGCCTGGCAGGCGCTGATCGACAGCAACGGTCAGCGCGTCAGCGGCGAGCTGACGTCCGTGGACAACCGCATCGACCCGCGTACCGCCAGCGTGATGCTGCGCGCCGAGTTCGCCAACCCTAGCCATCAGCTTCTGCCCGGCGGCAATGTGAATGTGACTTTGCGCCCGATGAGCGAGAAGGCGGTGCTTACGCTGCCCGCCGCAGCGGTCCAGCAGAACGGCGACGGGTTCTTTGCCTGGGTGATTAACGCCGACGGCAAAGCCGAAATGCGCCCGCTGAAGATCGCCGGCCAGATTGGCCAGCAGTTCCAGATCACCTCCGGCGTGAAGCCCGGTGAGCGAGCGATTACTGACGGCGCGCAGCGCGTGCAGCCCGGCGCTGCCGTCCAGATACTGAATTAAGGAGCCATCATGCTGACGTTTTTCATCAAACGCCCGCGCTTTGCGATGGTGATTGCGCTGGTCATCACCCTGCTCGGAGCCATCGCGCTGAGGATTATTCCGGTAGAGCAGTACCCGCAGATCACGCCGCCGGTCGTGAATGTGTCAGCGTCATGGCCGGGTGCCAGCTCGGCTGACGTGGCGGAGGCCATCGCCGCACCGCTGGAGACCCAGCTGAACGGCGTGGACCACATGCTCTACATGGAGTCCACCAGTTCGGACGAAGGCACCTACAGCCTTAACATCACCTTTGCGGCGGGCACCGACCCGGACCTCGCCGCCATCGACGTGCAAAACCGCGTGGCGCAGGCCGTGGCGCAGCTGCCCGCCGAGGCGCAGCAAAACGGCGTGCAGGTACGCAAGCGGGCCACCAACCTGATGATGGGGGTAAGTCTTTACTCACCTAATAACACCCACACGCCGCTGTTCGTCAGCAACTACGCCAGCACCCAGGTGCGCGAGGCGCTGTCTCGCCTGCCGGGCGTCGGACAGGTGCAGATGTTCGGCGCGCGCGATTACAGCATGCGCATCTGGCTGCGTCCGGACCGCATGAACGCCCTGAACGTCACGACCGACGACGTGGCGCAGGCGCTGCGCGAGCAGAACGTGCAGGGCGCGGCGGGCCAGGTCGGCACGCCGCCGGTGTTTAACGGCCAGCAGCAGACCCTGACCATCAACGGGCTGGGGCGCTTAAGCCAGGCCGAAGACTTTGCCGACATCATCATCCGCGCGGGTGAAATGGGCCAGCTGGTGCGCCTGAAGGACGTCGCCACCATCGAGCTTGGCTCGCGCAGCTACAGCTCCGGCGCGCAGCTGAACGGGCACGACTCCGCCTACCTCGGCATCTACCCGACCCCGTCCGCCAACGCCCTGCGCGTGGCCGACGCGGTGCGCGCGGAGCTGGAGCGCCTCTCGACGCGCTTCCCGGACGACCTGACGTACGAGGTGAAATTCGACACCACCACCTTTGTCGCGGCGACGATCAAAGAGATCGGCGTCTCGCTGGCGCTGACGATGTTGGCGGTTGTGGTGGTCGTTTCCCTGTTTCTGCAAAGCTGGCGCGCGACGCTGATTGTCGCGCTCGCCATTCCGGTGTCGCTGGTGGGCACCTTTGCGGTGCTCTACACGCTGGGCTACTCCGCCAACACCCTCAGCCTGTTCGCCATTATTCTGGCGCTGACCATGGTGGTGGATGACGCCATCGTGGTGGTGGAGAGCGTCGAAACGCTGATGGCGGAAGGGCAGAGCCGTACGGCGGCGACCGCGCTGGCGCTGCGCCAGATTGCCGGGCCGGTGATTGCGACGACGCTGGTGCTGCTGGCGGTGTTTGTGCCGGTGGCGCTGCTGCCGGGGATTGTTGGCGAGCTGTACCGCCAGTTTGCGGTGACGCTCTCGACGGCCGTCACGCTCTCAAGCCTCGTGGCGTTAACCCTGACGCCCGCACTGTGCGCGATGCTGCTTCGTCCGCGTCCGGCACAGCCCGCGGCGATTTTCCGCGGATTCAACCGGGGGCTGGACGCCACGCGTGGTTTCTACACCCGCATCGTGACTGTGTTCAACCTGCGCCCGTGGCTGGCGCTGCTGGCCACCGCAGGCGCTGCGGCCGTAGTGGCGTTCAGCTTTACGTCGATGCCAAAAGGCTTCCTGCCGCAGGAGGATCAGGGCTACTTCTTCGCCAGCGTTCAGCTGCCGGAAGCGGCCTCGCTGGAGCGCACCGAGGCGGTGATGGCTACGGCGCGCGAATTAATCGCCAAAAACCCGGCGGTGGAGGACGTGATTCAGGTCTCCGGGTTTAACATTCTCAACGGCACCAGCGCCTCCAACGGCGGGTTTATCTCCATCATGCTGAAGGACTGGAGCGAGCGGCCGCCGCTGGATGAGGTGATGGGCACCCTGCAGCGCCAGCTGCTGGCCCTGCCGGAAGCGACCATCATGACCTTCGCGCCGCCGACGCTGCCGGGGCTGGGCAACGCCTCCGGCTTCGACCTGCGCATTCAGGCGCAGGCGGGGCAGAGCCCGGCGGAGCTTGAGCGCGTGACGCGTGAGGTGCTGGCGAAAGCCAATCAGCACCCGCAGCTGAGCCGCGTGTTCACCACCTGGAGCAGCAACGTGCCGCAGCTGACGCTGACCGTTGACCGCGAGCGCGCCGCCCGTCTCGACGTGCCGGTGTCGCGCATCTTCAGCAGCCTGCAAACCGCCTTTGGCGGCACGCGCGCCGGGGATTTCAGCGTCAACAACCGCGTCTACCACGTGGTGATGCAGAACGAGATGCAGTGGCGCGAGCGCGCCGAGCAGATTAGCGAACTGTTCGTGCGCAGCAACAGCGGCGAACGGGTGCGCCTGAGCAACCTCGTCACTATTACGCCGACCGTCGGCGCGCCGTTCCTGCAACAGTACAATCAGTTCCCGTCCGTGTCGGTGAGCGGCTCGGCGGCGGAGGGAGTGAGCAGCAGCACCGCGATGGCGGTGATGGGCGAGATTCTGGCGGAAAACCTGCCAGCCGGGTACGACTATGCCTGGAGCGGCATGTCGTATCAGGAGCAGCAG
This sequence comes from Enterobacter genomosp. O, assembly GCF_001022965.1. Lineage (GTDB taxonomy): Bacteria > Pseudomonadota > Gammaproteobacteria > Enterobacterales > Enterobacteriaceae > Enterobacter > Enterobacter cloacae_L. The sequence continues at coordinate 529,782 of NZ_LECZ01000025.1, read as the reverse complement.
ACCGGCAACCAGGCGATGTGGATCGTGCTGGCGGCGGTGGTCATGGCGTGGCTATTCCTCGTCGCCCAGTACGAGAGCTGGACGCTCCCGGCGAGCGTGATGCTCTCGGTGCTGTTCGCCATCGGCGGGGCGCTGGTCTGGCTGTGGTTGGCGGGATACGCCAACGACGTGTACGTGCAGATAGGTCTGGTGCTATTGATAGCCCTCGCCGCCAAGAACGCGATCCTGATCGTGGAGTTTGCCCGCGCGCGGCGCATGGACGGGATGGCGATTGTCGATGCCGCGCGCGAAGGGGCCTCGCGCCGCTTCCGCGCGGTGATGATGACCGCCGTGTCGTTCATTATCGGCGTATTGCCCATGATGCTGGCGACCGGGGCGGGAGCCCAGAGCCGCCGCATCATCGGCACCACGGTGTTCAGCGGCATGCTGGTGGCCACGGTGGTGGGGATTATCTTCATCCCCGCGCTGTTCGTGCTGTTCCAGCGCCTGCGCGAGTGGGGCCACGGCCTTACGGACTCGTCGCCCACAGCTCGCAGTGCTTCTGAACCAGAGAAATAAGCGAGCCGCCGTCGGCGATAAACTCCCGCATGCGCTGCGCCTCGCTCTTGCCCTGCTTTAACAGCAGGGCAATTTCATTGACTGCGCTCGTCGCGCCGAGCTTCTCGGCCGACGGCGCAACCTGCTCCAGCAGCCAGGCAATGTCTTCCGCCACGGTCTTGTGCTCGCCGGTGTGCACGTCCGTCAGGATCCCCTCCAGCCCATAACGACACGCCTGAAAACGGTTAAAGCGATACAGCAGGAAATCCTTCTCCTGATGCTTATAGGGCCGTGTGGTCAGCAGCCAGTGGGACGTCGCCTGAATCAGTCCGGCGATGTTAATCGCGTGGCCGAGCGTCAGCGGCGTATCCATCACTCGCACCTCCACGGTGCCAAAGTGCGGGCTGGGGCGAATGTCCCAGTGCAGATCTTTAATGCTGTCGATCATGCTGGTCGAACTCAGGCGGCGGAACAGCCCCTCGAACTCCTGCCAGCTATTGACCCACGGCATCTGGCCGTTATCCGGAAACCCTGAAAAAATGTTGAGCCGAGACGAGGAGAACTTCGTGTCCGTGCCCTGCATGTACGGCGAGGCCGCCGCCAGGGCGATAAAGTGCGGGACAAAGCGCGACAGGCCGTGCAGCAGGTAGATGGCGTCATCTCCGGTCCGACAGCCGACGTGCACGTGCTGGCCGAACACCGTTGCCTGCAAAATCAGGTAGCCGAAGCGCTCAAGCGTGACGTTATAGCGCTCGTCGTCGCAGACCTCCTGACGCTGCCACTTCTGGAACGGATGCGTCCCGCCGCCGCAGATCTGAATATGCTGCTCCGCCGCGGCGCGCAGGATGCTCTGCTGCATCACCGAGAACTGCGCGGCCGCCTGGTCGATGTTCTGGCACACGCCGGTGGCGATTTCGAGCATGCTTTCGGTGATGTCGTGTTTGACCTCGCCGCCTTTGATGTCGTCTTTGACGGCGGCGATAAGCGCGGAGGAGTCCTGGCTGAGATCGTACCCCGGCGGGTTAACCACCTGCAGTTCGAGTTCGATGCCGAGGGTAAAAGGTTCAGAGGATTTGAAATCGGGTAAAGGCATGGCGCACTCCGTTGTCTGTTGTGTGTTGAGTATAGACAACGACGTGGCGCTCATTTTTCTGGGTGGTATAACTGTTAGCAGGCTTAGCGAAAAGGGGAGTGACTCATGTCTGACTATCCAACCATAGCGCTGCTTGGACCGGGTGCAATTGGTACCACCATTGCCGCAGTGCTGCACGACGCGGGGCGCACGCCGCTGCTGTGCGGACGCACCGCGCATCCTGAGCTGCGTTTACGCTACGACGAGGGTGAAACGGTGGTGCCGGGTCCGGTATTAACCGATCCGGCCGTCATCACGAGCCCTGTCGATCTGGTATTTGTGGCGGTAAAAACGACGCAAAATGCCGACAGCGCCGGGTGGCTGCGCGCGCTGTGCGATGAAAACACCGTGGTCTGCGCGCTGCAAAACGGCGTGGAGCAGAAAGCCCAGCTGGAGCCGTGGGTCAACGGCGCGACGGTGCTGCCGTCGGTGGTCTGGTTCCCTGCGCAGCGCGAGCCGGATGCCTCCGTATGGCTGCGCGCCAAACCCCGCCTGACGCTGCCGGACGCGCCGCAGGCGCAGCGGGTAGTAGAGGCGCTTCGCGATACGCGCTGCGCGGTTGAGCTCTCGGCAGACTTCGCGAGCGTCGCCTGGCGCAAGCTGCTGCAAAACGCGGTTGCCGGGCTGATGGTGCTGGCCAACCGCCGCGCCGGGATGTTCAGGCGCGAGGATGTCAGCGAGCTTGCGCTGGCCTATCTGCGCGAGGGGCTTGCCGTCGCCCGCGCCGAAGGGGCGAAGCTGGACGATGCTGTGGCCCAGGAGATTCTGGCGAACTTCCAGCGCGCGCCTGAGGACCTGGGCACGTCGATTCTTGCCGACCGTCAGGCCGATCGTCCGATGGAGTGGGATATCCGCAACGGCGTCATCCAGCGCTACGGCCGCAAACACGGTATTGCGGTTCCCATTAGCGACGTGGTGGTGCCGCTGCTGGCGGCGGGGAGCGAGGGGCCGGGCTAACGGCCGCTGTTTTTCCGTTCGGCAAAGTAATGCGCGGGCGTGCTGCCCATCGCTTTTCTGAACATGGTGATAAACGCATTCACGGATTCATACCCGAGCGTTGTCGCCACGTTCTGGACGGGCACGCCGCTTGCCAGCTCCCGCAGGGCAATAATCAAATGCAACTGCTGGCGCCATCGCCCGAAGCTCAGCCCGGTCTCGCGCTGCATCAGGCGGGCAAACGAGCGCTCGCTGAGGGCCAGCCGCTTCGCCCACGCCTTCAGGGTGCTTCTGTCCTCCGGTCGGCTGACCAGCGCGTCGGCCATGGCGCGAATTTTCGGATCGGCTGAGACCGGCAGGCTCAGCTTCTGCTGCGGCATGCTGGCGAGCTCGTCCAGCGTCACCCGGGTCAGCCTGGCGACGTGGCCGTCGGGAGGATAATCAACGCCCTCATGCGTCAAACGATCGACCAGCTCCTTAATCAACGGCGATATCGCCAGCGTGCAACACTTCTCCGGCAGCGCCGCCGCGCCGGGCTCAATAAACAGATAGTTCAGGTGCGCGTTCCATGTCGCTTTCGCGCTGTGCGGGATCCCGCCCGGGATCCAGACGGCGCAGTCCGGCGGCACGATCCAGATATCGTTTTGCGCATAGCAGCTGACCGCGCCGTAGCGGGCAATAATCAGCTGCCCCTTGCGGTGGGTGTGTACCGGCACTTCCGCGGCGTAGTCCACGAAGTCCAGATGACGCGCCACGGCAGGCGAGGCGCTAGAGTCAGGGTCATACAGCGTATGAGCAAGTTGAGGCTTCACGATTCTGGCAACTTTTAGGTATTTTTTGACAGAATAGAGTATTTAAGCGGGTCTGCAAGCCGGTAATAATCCCGGCATGAAAAACATTTTCTCTCATCCTGTGCTGCGAAACGACGCGGGGGCGATTATCTACGCAGCAAAGAGTTTTGCCGCGGCGATGCTCGCGTATTACCTCGCCCTGTCGATCGGCCTTGAGCGTCCTTCATGGGCGATTATTACGGTTTACATCGTATCGCAGACGTCGGTGGGGGCATCGCTCAGCAGAAGCCTCTACCGGCTGGCCGGTACGGTTGTCGGGGCCTGCGCGACCGTTCTGATTGTCCCCACCTTCGCGAATACGCCGATCCTGTGCAGCGTTGTACTGACGGGCTGGATCGCCTTCTGCCTGTGGCTCTCCCTGCTGGAACGCACGCCCCGGGCGTACGCCTTCGTGCTGGCGGGCTACACCGCGAGCCTGATTGGCTTTCCGGCGGTGTCCGATCCCGGCGGCATCTTCAGCGTCGCTATTGTCCGCGTGCAGGAGATCGCGATTGGGATTCTCTGCGCGGCGCTGATCCACCGCTACGTGCTGCCCGCGCGGGTATCGGGCCAGTTCAACGCTAAGCTATCCCAGACGCTACGGGCCGCGCGCGGGCGAGTGGCGGATACCTTAGCCGGCAAACCCGACGCGGCTTCCGGCCCGCTGCATCTGGCCCTGGCGCTGCAGTTCCTGCAGGGCATAAGCCACCATATTCCCTATGATTTTGCCCTGTCTGCCCCGGTGCGGCAGGCCAGGAAAGCGATTCACGATCGGCTGGCGCGGCTCGTTATCGTCAACTGTGAATTACATGACCGCCTGCCGGCGAGCGGAACCCTGCCCGCCGACGTGCAGGCATTGCTGGAGGACGTTCAGGCCTGGCTGGCCGGTGAAGGCGATGATCCCAGCAGCACGGCAGAGGCGCTGCGGCACCGCTGTGTGCTTCTCATCGAGCGGTATGCCACGCAGGCGCAGACGTTTGAAGACGCGCTGCAGGTCAGTTTTATTCGCTACCTTTCGGAGGCTATCGCTCTTCTGCATCAGTGCGAGCGCCTGTCCGGAGCCATCCACCATGCGAAGCCTGTCTTCGGGGAGATACAAAGCCGTGCGGCAAAAGGCTACGTGTTCCACCGCGATCCTCTTACCGCCGCACGCACGGCGCTGGGGGCTTTCGCCATTATCCTGAGCGGCTGCCTGGTGTGGATCTTCTCAGCATGGCCGGACGGCGGAACGGCGATGTCGATACTCGGCGTCTGCTGCACGCTGTTTGGCAGCTTCGACACCCCGGCACCGCACATCGTGAAGTACATCGTTGGCTCGTTTTGGGGCGTGCTGATTAGCCTGCTCTACAGCTTTGCGCTGCTGCCGCAGGTGAGCGATTTCCCGGTGCTGGTGGCGGTGCTTGCTCCGGCGTATCTGCTGGCCGGGTCGCTTCAGGCGCGCCCGCCCACCACGTTTATGGCGATGGGGATCACCCTGACGCTGCCCATTCTGTGCGAGCTGGGCGCGCGCTACAGCGGAGACTTCGCCGTCGCGGCCAACACCGCCATTGCGCTCTTTGCCGCCACCGGTTTTGCCGTCGTGAGCATGAGCCTGCTGCAAACCGTGCAGGCGGATGGCGCCATCGCGCGCCTGCTGAACATCTGCCAGCGCGACACTCGCCGCAGCGTGAAGGGTACGCTGCGGGTTGATGAAACGCACTGGATCAACCTGATGATGGACCGCACCGCCCTGCTGCTGCCGCGCCTGCCGCGCAGCAAACATGCGCCAGAGCAGGCGCTTGACCGGCTGCTGCACGCGCTGCGTCTGGGGCTTTCGGTTATGCATTTACGCCGCGGTGACGCACCGCCCGGCAGGGAGGTTGACGCGCTTTTTCATCAGATAGCAACCGCAGACAGCAGCCACTTGCGCGAATGCCTCGCCGACATCATCGAGCGGCACCTGCCTGCGGCAGATGAACATACGCGCCAGTTTGTCTTCAGGCTGGTGGATCTGCACTGTGCATTACGGGAGCCAGACCATGGTTAACGATCTCAATATCGGCGGCGTTTTTATTCCGGGGCTGCTGACGGTCGCCCTCGCGGCGCTGGTCTGCACGCTGGGCCTCGTGGCGCTTTTCTCACTCAGCAGGCTTTACCGGCGCTTGCCGTTTCGCCCGCTGCTGGACGTTTCCACCTGGATTGTCACCTTTTTCCTGCTGATGCAGGGCCTGACCGCGTTGGGGTTATTGTCATGAAATCACTGCTCTCTTTACTGGCTCGCTATGCGTTGACGTTAAGCGCGGCCGCAGCTGCCACGCTTCTGGCGTTTATGCTGTGGAAACACTATGCCCAAACGCCCTGGACCCGAGACGGCCGCGTGCGGGCGGACGTGGTGCAGATTGCGCCGGACGTCTCCGGGCCGGTCATCAGCGTGGCCGTGCGGGACAATCAGTGGGTGAACCGGGGCGATGTGCTCTACGCCATCGATCCGCGCTGGCTCAGGCTGGCGGTTGCCAGCGCGCAGGCGGACTTGGAGTCGAAACGCCATGAGATGCTGATGCGCCAGGATGCGGCCCATCGCCGCACGCTGATTAAAAACGCCATCTCCAGCGAGGATTTGCAGCAAACCGGCAGCGCGGCGAACGTCGCGGCGGCCAACTATCACGGTGCGCAGGCCGCGCTGGCGCTGGCCGAGCTTAATCTGGCGCACGCCACCGTCCGTGCGCCGGTCTCGGGGTACGTCACGCACCTGCGGCTCCGCCCCGGAGACTACGCGACGGCGGGGGAGACAAAGGTCGCCATCGTTGATGCCCACAGCTTCTGGGTGGTGGGATACTTTGAGGAGACCAAACTGCGCCATATTCGCGTTGGGGATCGCGCGCGGGTCGCGCTGATGGGCTTCGGGCCTGTGATTGCCGGGCACGTGGAGAGCATCGGACACGGGATCGGGGACAGCAATGATGAGACGGGCGGGCTGGGTCTGCCCGACGTCGAGCCTACCTTTAGCTGGGTGCGGCTGGCGCAGCGCGTGCCGGTACGCATTCATATCGACACGCTGCCGCAGGGGATTGAACTGGTGGCGGGCCTGTCGGCGAGCGTGTCGGTGGGGCAATAATCTGGGGATAGTCAGCCTTAAACACATATGCGAAACTTACCGCTTCTGAAAATATGTGGTGGGACCCGCTCAATGTCAGAACAACATTCGCAGTGCCTTTTCAGTGAAGGACTGATCAACGTTCCTGAGGGTTATCAGGATCGTACCGTCAACGTATTCGCGCCGCCCGCGGCGGATGCGCCGGCGTTCAACATCTCCCGCGATGCCCTCAACCCCGGCGAAGCGCTTGCCGCGTATATCGACCGCCAGCTCGCTCTGATGGCAAAGCACATCAAGGGCTGGAAGCAGGGTGAGCGCAGCGCCGCGACGCTGGGCGACGGCCTGTCACAGGGTGAAACCGTCCATGCCAGCTACCTGCGCGACGGGAAACGCATCTGGCAGCAGCAGGCCGTGTTTAACGTCGACGGCGATAACATTCTGGTGTTCACCATGACCTGCACCCGCGCGCTGGGCGATGCCGACGGCGCGCTGTTTGGCGATCTTCTCAGGAGCTTCCGCTTCCACCATTAACTTCAGGGACCGTTGTTATGTTTGAAGCAGCACGCGTTGGTGATGATATCGGCCACTCCGGTGCGCTGGCCGGTATGATTGCCGGAACGATTGTCGGTGGCCTGATTGCCGCCGCCGGGGGCATTCTGGCGGGGGCCATGTTTATTGCCGGTCTCGGCGCATCCTGCCTTGGCGTGGGCGTCCTGCTCGTCGGCGCCAGCCTGGCCGTGGGGTATTACACCGGGGAGCTGGCAACCGCCGCCCGGGACAGCATCGCGGACGCCGGGGCATCCAGCATGACGAAGAAAGGCGTCATCACCTCCGGCTCGCCCAACGTGTTTATCAACGGTAAACCCGCCGCGCTTGCCACCGATAGCACCGTCGACTGTTCTGACGACGGTTCGCAGCAGATGGCCGAAGGCTCTAAGCGCGTCTCCATTAACAGCCAGCCTGCCTCCCGCATCGGGGATCGCACCACCTGCGACGCGAAGGTGATGACCGGTTCGGACAACGTCATTATCGGCGGCGACCCGCAGCAAACCCTGCCCATTCAGTCTGAAGTGCCCGAGTGGCTCTACAAAGTCTCCGATCTAACCCTGCTGTTCGCCGGCCTGCTCGGCGGGTGGGGCGGTGCCGCTGGCAAAGTTGGGGCGCTCTCTAAGCTGCTGGGCAAAATCCCCGGCATCAACAAGCTGGCCCGTATCGCCTGTCGCGCCGGCACGCTGATGACCGGCGTGGCGGCCGCGGGGATCATCGCCCGCCCGGTGGATATCGTCAGCGGACAGAAGTTTCTCAGCGGGGATGATGAGCTGGACTTCGTCCTGCCTTCCCGTCTTCCGGTGCGCTGGCAGCGCTACTGGCGCAGCGGCAACCCCGGCGACAGCGTGCTGGGCCGCGGCTGGAGCCTGTTCTGGGAAAGCCGCCTGGAGACGTATCAGGGCGGCCTGGTGTGGCGCGCGCCGTCCGGCGATTACGTTGCCTTCCCGAAGGTCCCGAAAGGGCTGCGCACCTACTGCGAAAGCGAAAAAAACTGGCTTGAACATCACCAGGACGACAGCTGGTCGGTGTATGACGTCAGCGGCGAGCGCTGGCACTATGCACCGCTGCGGGAGGATGCCCCGTCGCTGCTCCAGCGCATCTCTGAACCGTGCAGCAACGATATCCTCTTCGAGTGGAATGCGGATAATACCCTGCATGCCCTGACCGACAGCGCGGGCCAGCGGGTAGTCTGCCGCTACGACCGTGACAGGCTCGTCGGCGCCTGGCTGGATGACGAGATCTGTCTGGTCAGTTACGCTTATGATGAACAGCGCCAGCTGGTCTCCGTGACCGGCCGGGGCGGTAGCGTGCGCCGACGCTTCAGCTGGCAGGACGGGCTGATGAGCACCCACGAGGACGCCAACGGCCTGCTGAGCGAATACCGCTGGCGGGAGATTGACGGCCTGCCGCGGGTGGTCGGCTTCCGCCACAGCGGCGGCGAACAGCTGACGTTCGAATACGATTTTGATAACGGCACCCGCCGCGCGACCCGTGAAGACGGCGCGCAGGCGCACTGGCTGGTGGACGACGACGACAACGTCGCGCGCTTCACGGATTACGACGGTCGCCAGACGACGTTTGTTTACCGCGACGGCGAGCTCTGCGACGTTATTCTGCCCGGCGGGGCAATGCGCCGCAGCACGTGGGACAAATACGGCCGCATGACCAGCGAGACGGACCCGGCTGGCCGCCGCACGGAGTATCACTGGCATCGCCTGACCGACCGCATCACCCGCACGGTTTACCCGGACGGTACCTCATCGCAGGCCATGTACGACCTTCGCGGTCGCCTGCTGTCGGAAACGGATCCGGCCGGTAGCACCACCGCGTATGACTATCCCGATGAAGAAGAAAACTTGCCGGAGAGCATCACCGACGCCATCGGCGGCGTGGTGCGTCTGGTCTGGAATCACCAGGGGCTGCTGACGCAGCGCACCGACTGCTCCGGCAGCGTCACCCGCTTCACCTACGACCGCTTCGGGCAACTGATTGCCAGCGAGGATGCGGAAGGGAATATCACGCGGCGGGAGTGGAGCCGTGCCGGGCTGCTGAGCGCCGTGATCCATCCGGACGGCAGCCGCGAGTCGCTGGTGTGGAACGAACGCGGCCAGCTCACGGGCTGGCGCGACCCGCTGGAAAGCGAGGTGAGCTGGGCCTACAACGCGCTCGGCCTCCCGGTCAGCCTTACCGACCGTATTGGCCGCGTGCGGCAGTGGCGTTACGACCCGCGCGGTAACCTGCTGCGACTCGATAACGGCAACGGGGCGGAATACCGCTTCACCTACGACGCCGTGGGTCGCCCGCTCAGCGAAATGCGGCCGGACGAGACCGTGCGCCATATGGAATGGGACGCGCGAGGGTTCCTCTGCGCGCTCGAAGAAAACGGCCGGCCTGCCGCCGACGGCGGCATCGCCCGTCGCGTCCAGCAGTTCAGCTATGACGACAGCGGGCTGCTGATCGGGCGCACTCAGCGCCACGCGGAGTACCGCTACTTCCGCGACCTGAGCGGCCAGATTACCCGCATTCGCCGCACGCCAACCGCCGAAGGCGTTGCCCTGGGTATCGAAAGCGATGAGATCGCTTACCGCCACGACGCCGCCGGGCGCGTGCTGAGCGAGACCGGCATTAACGGTGCGGTGGGCTACGAGTGGGATGCCCTGAGTAACCTGACCGGCCTGACGCTGCCCGGCGAGCAAAAGCTGGCCTGGCTGCACTACGGCTCCGGCCACGTCAGCGCCATCCGCTTCGGGCAGCAGCTGGTGACCGAGTTCACCCGCGACCGCCTGCACCGCGAGGTGCGCCGCACCCAGGGCGCGCGCGATCAGCTCCGTCAGTATGACAGTCTCGGCAGACGCACTCTGCAGCGCAGCGAATTAAGCACGGACGTGACCCTGCCGGAGCAGGCGCTACTGGAACGCCTGTATCGCTACACCGCGCGCGGCGAGCTTTCCGGCGTCAGCGACAGCCTGCGCGGAGAGGTGGACTACGGCTACGACGCCGAAGGGCGTCTGCTGAAGCACTACGAGGCCCGACAGGGGCACAGCCGCGCGCAGTTCAGCTATGACGCCGCGGATAACCTCGCCGGCAATGACGATGCGGTACCGGTCACGGATAACCGCCTGCAGCACTGGCAGGCGCTGTTCATGAAATACGACCACTGGGGCAACCTGGTCAGCCGCCGGAACGGGCTGTATGAGCAGCATTATGCCTATGACGCCGAGAACCGTCTGGTGTCCGCCCGGGGAACCGGGCGGGAAGGACGGTTTGAGGCACGCTATCACTACGACGCGCTGGGCCGCCGCACGCGCAAAATCGTCACCACGACGCACGGCACCACCGACACCCGCTTCCTGTGGCAGGGCTACCGCCTGCTGCAGGAGCAGCAGGAGAGCGGGCTGTGCAGCACGTATATTTACGACCCGAATGAAGCCTGGAGCCCGCTGGCGCGGGTGGATCACCTTCGTGACCAGAGCAGCGGTGAGATTTACTGGTTCAATACCGACCTGAACGGCGCGCCGCTGGAAGTGACCGACGAGCGCGGCGCGGTGCGCTGGAGCGGCCAGTACGGCAGCTTTGGCGAGGTACGCCACCAGAGCGAAGGGTTCTCACGGGTTGTGAATCGCTCGGCGATGGCACACCAGCCGCTTCGCTATGCCGGGCAGTACGCTGACGGTGAAACGGGGCTGCACTATAACCTGTTCCGCTACTACGACCCGCAGGTCGGGCGGTTTATTGTGCAGGATCCGATTGGGCTGAATGGTGGGTGGAACCTTTATCAGTATGCTCCGAACCCGTTGGGGTGGATTGATCCGTTGGGTCTTGCTAGCTGTACTACTAAATTTAAATCGAGAAATGCAGCCTTTAGGGCAGCGAAAAGAGATGCCGGTATTCCTATGAATCAACAACCAGATAGGATATTCAATCCTAAAACTGGATTCAATGGTTCCCACAGAAATGTCCCAATGACGGATTCCAGTAAAAATCCTATTTTTGATAGCGCCGGTAAACAAATCTGGACAAGAGAGTATCAATTTACTAAAGCAGATGGTAATAAAATTATTATTCAAGACCATTCTGCTGGGCATGTTTATCCTGGAGGAATTGGAAATCAAGGTCCTCATTTAAATGTAAGACCGTTCGAAAATACTCGAACAGGTTCAGTTCCTGGCACATTGGATCATTATGAATTTTGAGGAGAGTCATATGTATTGGAATGAAATCGAAGGTAGTATTTTGTTTAACAAGGTTTTCAGTAGAGATGTTGAAGTGAATGAAATCGACATCTTTGATATTAAAATAGACCGCGAAGCTGCTACGGTAATAATATGTTTTGACCTTGTTAATGAATTGCCTGACAATCCTCCCCCAAAATGGGTTAAAGGTTATAATAGATGTAGATGTGGTATAAATTGCAGTGGAGTAAAATTCTTAAAAATAGAAGGTATGTCTACGGATATGCCAGCAAAAATAGAAATACAAAAAAACACTCCCCATAGTGAAGTTATAATAAAGGGGGCAGATATTTTTTTAAATTTGAAGTGTTCGCATATACAATTAATGGGACCTTCCGTATATATTAGTCAGTAAGCTAAAGGCCGGGATGGATTTTTAAATTTTCCTGGCTTTAATAATTTAAGGTTGGTTCAGTTTACTGAATAAGTACATCCTATTCCTTTAATATGAGATTGGTTTAATCTGTGCCGTGAAGCATATTGAAGGGGGAGAGCTACGAAAATTAAATAGCCGAAAAACAAAATGTGGTTGAGAGATTATGTTATCTAAGAAAATAACGCTAATGAGTCAATCTCGAGGTTGGTGGTATGATGATATCACTCAAGAGTATAGTGATGCTTTGCTTTCTTTAGGTATTGACCTTTCTTCTGATTTTGCTCAATTTTATTTGCACGTTGAGGATGGGGCTACTTTTCATAGCAGGAATCATGAAATTTATCAGATCTGCTGGTTTGTCATAAATTCCTCGTACCAACTTGAACTTAAGAGAACACATGAAATATTAAAAATACCAAACGAGTATATTCCCTTGGATGGTTTTCAAAGCGAGGGTGGGTATTTTTATAACAAAAAAAATGGAGAGGTTTTATTTATCAATGTAGGGGATGCTTTAACTAACTTCCTACAGGGGGAATTAAATCCTCAATGGGTAGACTTTAATTCTTTCATTGAATGGTTTTTTGATTTAAATAAATGAATGAAATATTCCGGAAACCATTAAGTTCCGGCTTTTATTTCTACAATCAATTTTTCCATAGAGGTGGAGCATCTAAGATCAAGAAGTCATGACCTTAGTAAGGAGAGCCTATGCCTATTTCATGCGGTAAGCCTGCAAATAAAAAAGAAATTAAAATTTTGGAGGAAAAATTCAAAGTCAGTTTGCCAGAAGATTATAAAGAATTTCTCAGGATGAAAAATGGTTTTGTTGTAAAATCTCCGGATTTTTGTGAGTTGGAGTACGAAGGTGTCAATGAAGGGATTATCGCTTTCTATGCTCTTTTTGGAATGAATATGAAAAATCCTAATCACGATATTTTTCGTCAAAATGAGAATTTTTTAAATGAACTTGATTTTATCGATGATAAGTTAATTATTGGTGATGATTCTGGAGGTAACTTTTACCTTATATTAAATGGTAGTGAAAGCCAAGGTGTGTATTATTGGGACAGAACACATCTACATGCTGAGGATGATATCCAAGAGTTTGAGATCGCTGAGAAAAATGAGTGCGGCAATATCTATAAAATTACTAATAGCTTTATGGAATTTTACAAGAAAATTTGTGAGACATCTCTTGATGCAGGAAAGAATGTAACTGTTGATTTATGATATTTTAAAATAAAGCCATAATCAGAATATGATCATGGCTTATTTTTTTACATTTAGATGTTAGTAAATAGATAAACAGTAATAAAAAGAATGTCAGATATGCTTGTGTTTTATCATTGGTAATAATGCCATTGCATAGAAAAAAGGCATTACACAGAAAGCGGCTCAAAATTTGTTAAGGGAAAAAATGCTTACTCCACATCATCTGAGTGCGAATACCATAATTCTTCTGCCGAGAGAGCTTCATGCCAATGTGCCACATATTGGCTACGAATCAGATATATGTAGGAAAGAACATTGTTGAAAAAATTAAAGCGCTTTGGAGCGAAATCGACATTATTACCATTAGATGAACTGAAAAAGAGTTTAAATACATTAGAAACATCAATAGGGCCAATTCCTGAAAGTTATCGTGCCTATTTACTTCATTTTGGCGTTTCTGTTCTTTTTGATGTAAATATTTTTTTCAAGGCGTTACAACCATCTCCGTGGTCTGATGAGCAAGGAAACGATACGCTTGAGTCTTTGTACGGCCTTGCAGAATCGGGTAAAGAATATACTGTCTTTGAAATGGCTGATACATACCGGAATGATTTTCGCGATCAATGGTTACCGATAGGAGCCTCGTCTGGTGATAATCAAATCTGTCTTTGCCTCAAGGGAGGTATGTCGGGAGAGATCTGGTTTTGGGATCACGAGTCTGATCCAATATTCAATGATTCGGTAGTGACCTCCGGGTTGACGAAAATAGCAAACTCCTTCGATGAGTTTGTTGATATGCTTACTGTTCAGGATGATAAAATAAATGCATCAGGTGTAATTAAAGTCGATCTTGATTTTTAATAAAGGGTACTTGCGGTGACCTTTGCGAAGTCCATCAATTGCTGAAAGGTGGGCGTAACTGATGCAGCAAATATCATAGAAGCAACAGCCGTTTCGCTATGCTGGGAATATATATTTTGCTCTTTTAAAAAGAGCAATATTAAAAACATTTGTGCGGATGTCATTTTCGACTGCCTTAAGCTACTAATCATATTAATGAATATCAGGTTTTCGGTAAAAATCTATCAGGAGCAAAATGGTTCAAGATAAGGAGAACTGATGAGTAATGTTAAAAATCTTATTGCAGCGTGTATTAACTGCTATGAAGAAAATGATGTATTCACCATCGGAATAGGGGATGACAGTCATGATCCAAAAAATTTCATCATTATCGGACGATTCGACGAAGATGAATTACCCGTTAATGAATGCATTGGATTTCAGAGTGAGTCAACGGAATATGAGTTAACAGACTCTATTCGTTCTGTTCAGCTCACTGAAGACAAACTTGTGATCGTGCTTAATGAAAATGCTGTAAAAATGATTGGTATCAGGGAATATCATGTGGTCATTCCTGCAGCAAAAGACTCTAAATCGCTTGGAAAGTGTTTGAGGGAAGTGTTTGAAGGCAGTGATGTACTTCTACAATTACCGTAAGGTTTTAGCCACGACATGGCTAGCATGTTTGCCTTTCTTTATGGTGATGCTGAGCCATTTCTAGCAGATGGCACAATTGTTGAGTCAACGTTCAATGGCGAACAGAATAGCTGCGTCACTTTTTTCTGAACACCTAGTAGAATTCCATCCTAATCAATTCCCTACATATGCATTCACCTGTACGCCAAAACGCTTCGCCAGCGCGCGCATATGACCCAGCGTTAACGTGCGCTGTCCGTTTAGAATTCGACTCACCACAGACTTCTTGCCTTTCTTACTCGAAATCGCTCTGAGTGGGTTGGTACTGGTCCATTAGCGTTTGCAATTACACAACGCCTGATGGGATTAGCCATCCTTGGCAATATTTACACCATGCTAAGTAAAGACCTCATTTAGGGGGGTGAGTAAATAAATTTGTTATTTTGTTTTCATCGATTTCTTTGTTTGTAAAAAGAAAAATCTTTAAATTGTTTATAGCTCTTGAGCTTGAAACATACAATAATCTTCTTGCTGATTCCAATTGAGAATTTAGGTTGTTGTTCATGTCGGAATTTAAAAGAGTAGAAAAATATCCTTCTTTTCTATTGAATGAATCGGAGAGAAAAACTAATACATTATCAAACTCCAGACCTTTAGATGCATGGCAAGTTAAATATGAAACTAAACTTTCTGAGTATTTTTGATAAATAAAGTCTAGCCATAAGAAAAATTGTTCCATATCAAGTTGGAATAATCTGTCTAATAGTTGAGGAAGCTTGATTGTATCTTTAAATCTGCATTCCTCGATGATTTTATTTTTTGATATCTCTAAACCTTCAATGACAAGATTGAAGTTATAGTTAATGATCTTCTGAATTTCATTATCTTGACTTGGATAATACTTAGATATTTCGTTAACAAAATCACTTAACGTGTTAAAATTTAATGAGTCAATGAATCTTATAGAGTTTAAAACATCTGATAGATTATGGTTTTGGATGGGGGATTTATTGAAAAAGTCTGAAATTGAAAAGTTCGCTTTTCTTTTTAACATATAAAGAGGCATCAATAAGTCGTGCAAAATAGATGGTAGAAGGCCTGCATATCGCATTTCTCTGAATAAAAACTCCGAGCCAATTATCTCAAATCCTTTTGTATTTTCCGCTTGGTAAATATCTAGCATAGTATTATAAAGTGTCTCAAAACCAAGGAGTTGTGACAGCATTTCATTTTTTAGAACAAGACATGCAAGCTTGGATTTTTCATTTATACTCCATTCGCTTTTATGTTTTTGAATTACAGAAGTTAAATAGTTATAATTATAATTGCTTTCTTGTTCAATAATCAAAGCCGGACAACATTGATCTATGTGGATTTTCATCGGGCTCTGTTTTACATCTTGATGTCCCCCTCTAATATTGTTGATACATGCCACGATATTTTGATGCGATCTTCTGTTGATGTTTTTGACCAATTTTTTGAGACTATTCGATTCACTATGCGTGCTATCTTTATAAATTGTTTGCATAGGGTCGCCAAAAAAACCTATGCATAATTTTTTGTTTTCTTCTCTTGCAATCTTATCGATATCTAAAAATAAATTAATTATGTTTTCATCCGTATCTTGATATTCGTCAATAAAAATAAGTGGATGAGAATCGATGATGCATTTTAATAACAACTTATATTTACGAAGTAATCGGGACGCATACAATAATAAAGTGTTATGTCCAATGATGTTTCTATACAGTACCTCAATATTTTTTGTGTTAAAATATTTTATTATATCGAAACGGTCTTCTTTAGCTTCAATCTTGAGTATGCACTCTTTGTACTCTTGATGCTTAACTAGTTTTTTTAGGATGCTTGATAATTTTTGATAATTCCCTCTAAGTTGGTTAAATACAACTTCATCAGTAATGGATTTTAAGTACTCCCAAAAATCAGAGGCTGATTTAATAGAACCATAAAAGTTATTTTTATCTTTTAATATGTGACTTATTATTGTGTTAATGTGATGTTCTTCCAGGCTTCTTACTTTTAATAAAGTGATATCGTTCGTTTCTAATTCATAGATTTCACTTTGAATTTTTGTGATTTGCTCACTTAAGAAAATAACATGCTCATCAAGTAGTAAATCCATATGGAACTTAACAACATCCCAAATGTAAGAATGGATTGTAGAAGTTATTACTAAATCATTATCGCCTAATCTTTGTTTTATTTCATCAGCTGCATTGTTTGTATATGTAATGCATAGTATTTTTTGACTATGAGCGACCAATTCAGCATGGTTTTCGGTTATGAATTTATTAACACCTGTAATGAGAGCATGAGTTTTACCAGCTCCGGCTCCAGATATAAAATAAAAAGAGTTGAAATTTTTTATCAAGTTTAAAAGTTCGGCTTCAACACTTTTCTCGATTTCAATTTGCTGCTGGTCAAGTTTAAATTTCATAGTTTACGCCATCTCTTTTTAATTTTAATGTAAGCCATTCAAATCCTTTTAAAATGTAATCAGGAAGTTCTGGCTTGGGCTGGTCTGCTGTAACTAAAGAGAAAATGAGGTTGTTAGAAAATTCGCTTTTTTTATTGGTCAATAGTTTCTGTAATTTTCTGGAGTTATGAGCTATATTGTTAGTATTCCTTGTGCTTCCAAGAGTACTCAATGTTTCTTTTTTTATAACCTTAAGAAGTACATTTAATAGTAAATTATTATCATAATTCTTTAAGATAAATGCCTCTTCAAAACTAGTGGCATAATAAGTGATTTCTGGAGAAACTCTCGGTATATCAATACCATCTTTCTGAAACACA
The DNA here is from genome assembly GCF_001022965.1 of Enterobacter genomosp. O. Classification (GTDB taxonomy): domain Bacteria; phylum Pseudomonadota; class Gammaproteobacteria; order Enterobacterales; family Enterobacteriaceae; genus Enterobacter; species Enterobacter cloacae_L. Next base: position 512,609 of record NZ_LECZ01000025.1, on the reverse strand, counting down.
ACCATCAAATTATCTTTTACATAATAATTACTTAATGCTGAAATTTTGTTGTTTTTAAAAAAGTGACATAATGTTGCGTTTGTAGTTATTAATTCATCAGAGAGAGTTGATATTTGGCCAACGATCTGAACCTTGGAATCAGATTCATCAGATTCATCAGATTCATCAGATTCATCAGATTCATCAGATTCATCAGATTCAACAGCTTCAACAGCTTCAACAGCTTCAACAATAATTTTATTATCTTCAATTATATTTGTATTGTTTTTCTTTATTTGTTTTTTAAAATCAATATCAGTAATGATCAAAGATGGAATTTGAATCTTATTTATTAACTTTTCGTAAACTTTTGCATGTGCACCATCTATTCTGAATACAGAAATATGCATTCGGTTGAGTATTGGATCTTTTTCAATATAAGAATTCAATACGCGCTCTTCAGTAATACCTTCTACAAAAATTATAGCATCAGAGAAAAATAAATCTGGAGTTTGATGTTTTATGTGTTTTTTAATAAACTCAAATTGCAATATTTTAGTTTTTGAATCTGCTATGTCTTTATCCTTTAGTAAGACATTAGCAGCATTCCCGTGCTTGAGGTAAATATAATTAATGTCATCAAAAGTATTACTGCTATGAATAACGCTGTTTAGAATATGAGATGAATGAGTGGTTATAAGTATCTGACTTTTGAGCGAATTTAGGTTTTCTACTTGATGGGATAAAATCTCATTTAATGCCTCTTGGATATGTCTGATGAAATTAATTTGCATTTGTGGGTGCATGAATACTTCTGGTTCTTCAATGCATAAAAGTCTAATTTTACTTTGGTTCGTTTCTTTTAGACTTTGATTTGTGTAATCTATTATTTCACCAATAATACTGACTAAGCTTGCATAGCCTAGACCAAACTGACTCTCTGGAACAAGAAAATCTCCATCTCTATGTTCATAAGTAATTAAGTCCGACATTAGTTTGTCGAATGTCAATTCAGATCTTAGCTCTATTCCAATTTCTTTATCAGAAATTATCTTGGCTAAAATTCTCTCAACACCTGATTGGTGTTTAATTTTAATATTCTGAGTGAGATTTTCATTGTTACCATCGACTAAATTTAGAATCCCTTCATATTCATCTGCATCAGATTCATACATATATTTAATGATTTTATTAAAAGACTTTGTGAGTAACCTTTTGTCGTGAATGTTTTTGGCTGCTGAGATAACTCTCAAATCGAAGATGTTTTTCGGTGTAAGGGTATCTAAATATACGCCTTGGTAGTTTTTAATTTTTCTTTTAAATTGAGTTTTAGATAATATATCAAGGTATTTTCTGAAGATTTTCTCTTGGTTATCGTTCTCGCTGGGGAGGTTTTTTTTGAGTTCTTCTATTTTTGATATATAATCTGCTTTTATTTTAACTTCATACTCAATAAAGATATTTGCTTTTCGCACTCCATCAATTAAGGATCGTTTCGCATCGATAAAAGATTTGAAATCGCCAGTGAGGTCATGCATGCTATCATCTAAAATAATCTCTATTTCAAAAGATAATTTTGGCGTTATGTCTTGTCTGCCATCTAGATTTTGCTTAAGTATGGCTTTGGAGTAATTATAATTAAAATCATGGCCTGTGATTTTTTCTGAGTCAGAATATAAAAGCTCTAGTGCTTTTGTTACAGTTGTTTTACCTGAATTATTTTTTCCTATGACGAGCGTTGTTGACGAAGCGACTAAATCTTTTTGTGGCGATTCACTGTGTGATTTGACGAATCCGATAATATTATCATTATCTCCAAATTTCCTGAAGTTATTTATTTTTAGAAAAGATATATACACAAAACCTCCTGTTGAAATGTATTATTCATTTTTAATGATAAAAGCATAACGAATTTAACGAAAGGTCTTGTGAAAATCAATAAATAAAAATACATAAGCGGTATTTTGTTATGAGGGATAAATTCTTCTTTTTCTTACGTTTATAAGTAATTGTTATAACACATTGACTTTTATAATGAAGATGGTCTATTTACTGTTTTCTAGAAAACTAGAATTAGTGATGTATTTACTCTTTTACTATCGTTACCGCTCCTATTGTACTTTCGACATTGAATTTGTTTGCAACAGGCCGAAATCCTGCTTTTTACTCAGCAGAACCCCGGCCCCCCATCACACGCCTCAATGCTCCGGAATATACGGCTCCTTCACAAACTCAGCCAGCAGCCAGACCATATCATGCAGCAGCCCGGTGAGTTCTTTCGCCACGCTCGCAGGCAGTGTCCCGCCCATCACCGCCAGCGTTAGCGCCACAGCATAATCCACCTGCAACGCCGTCTCCTGCCAGCAGTCCGGCATGCAGGAAACGATCTTCTCCCCCGCGATGAGCCGTTCAACCAGATGCGGGGGAAGTTCCGTATCGCAACGTTCACGGAGGCGTTTAAGCAGTTCCAGCAAGCGCTCGCAAAGTATAGAAAACGTCACGGGATCGTCAGTTTCAACCAGCACGCTCACACAGGCGGCGCAGGTGTCAGCCAGTTCGAAGAGATCTGCGGAATCACAAAGCTGAAGATTGATGAGGTGATGAACAGCGCTTTCTTCAGAGAGCGCATAAGAAAAGTTAGGTGTAGTAGCCATTTAGCATCCTCGTTGTGCAAAAAAGTGTCATGTTATGCTAACGGGTTCCTACGCCCGGTTACGGATGTGCCGCAACGCAGGCACTTTACGACCGTGAAGAAAGGATGAAAAGGGATGCCCCTGAATTACATAAGGTTGCTTGCAGGTTTGCGAGGCGGCTTCCAGAAGGGCATTGCCGGGTGGCGGCTGCGCCTTACCCGGCCTACAAAAAACACCAACCAAACCGGCCGCTACCCCTCGCTCATCATCGCCAGAAACCGCTTCACCGTCCGCGAGCGTTCAAAGCGCCGCCAGCAGAGCGCGATATCGGTATAAAGCTCCGGCGAGCTCAGCGCGTGGTAGGTAACATTCGGTGGAGAAATGGCCGCCATTGATTTCGGCACTAGGGCGAAGCCGCCGCCCGCGGAAACCATGCTCAGGGAGGAGGAAAGCTGTGACGACTGCAGCGCGTGCTGCACGTCAATCCCGGCCCGTTCGCAGCAGCCGTAAACCCTGTCGTACAGGCCGGGCGCGACCTCCTGCGGGAACAGCACCACCGGCGTATCACACAGCTGGTCCAGCACCAGATCGCCGCTTGCTGCCAGCGGATGGTCGCGATGTAGCGCCACCACCATCGGCTCCCGGTCGAGGATTGTTAACTCGAACGCCTTGCTGCTTTCGCACGGCAGGCGCACGAAGGCGATATCCAGCTCACCCTCCGCCAGCATCGTCGTCAGCGAAGACATATTGGCTTCCACCTGGTGAACCTGCACCGCCATGTTCTGCACCTGATACTGACGGATCAGCGCGAAAATTTTGGGATGAAAAGCGTCGGAGCTGGTGATGCCAATCGACAGGCTGCCGTTCAGCCCGCGCGCGATGCCGCGGGCTTTCTCCAGCGCGGCGTCGCTCAGCGCCAGGATCTTGCAGGCGTCCTCGTAGAAGGCTTCTCCCGCTTCGGTCAGCTCCACGCCCCGCGTCAGGCGTCTGAACAGCGGCGTGCCCACTTCCTCTTCGAGCCGTTTGATCTGCTGACTCAGAGGAGGCTGTGAAATACCCAGCGCTTCGGCCGCCCTGGTGAAGTGTCGCTCGCGTGCAACCGCGACAAAATACCGCAGATAACGAAGTTCCATATCAAAAACGTCTCAAACCACCATGGATTCTATATTGGAACTCTCTGCTGAATCGGGTCAACATTTATTTAACCTTTCTAAATAAAGTTGAAGAGGACGAGCGTGATGATGCATTCATCTGCCTGCGACTGTGAGGCCAGTTTGTGCGAGACCCTGCGCGGGTTCTCCGCCCAGCATCCTGACAGCGTGATCTATCAGACATCGCTAATGAGCGCCCTGCTAAGCGGCGTGTACGAGGGGGAGACCACCATCGCCGATCTGCTGGCACACGGTGATTTTGGTCTGGGCACCTTCAACGAGCTGGACGGCGAAATGATTGCCTTCAGCAGCAAAGTGTACCAGCTGCGCGCCGACGGCAGCGCCCGGGCCGCGAAGCCAGAGCAGAAAACGCCGTTCGCGGTGATGACCTGGTTCCAGCCGCAGTACAGGATAACCTTCAATGGCCCGGTCAGCCGTCAGCAGATCCACGACGCGATCGACCAGCAGATCCCCTCCGATAACCTGTTCTGCGCGCTGCGCATCGACGGCAATTTCCGCCACGCCCACACCCGCACCGTACCGCGCCAGAAGCCGCCGTACCGCGCGATGACCGACGTGCTGGACGACCAGCCGGTGTTCCGCTTTAACCAGCGCGAAGGGGTGCTGGTCGGGTTCCGTACGCCGCAGCATATGCAGGGCATTAACGTGGCGGGCTATCACGAACACTTTATCACCGACGACCGTCAGGGCGGGGGACATCTGCTCGACTACCAGCTGGAGAGCGGCGTGCTCACCTTCGGTGAAATTCACAAGCTAATGATTGACCTGCCCGCCGACAGCGCGTTTTTACAGGCCAACCTTCACCCCAGCAATCTTGATGCAGCGATCCGTTCCGTCGAAAACTAACAGGAGAACTACCGTGAACAGTGAGAAACAGTCACGTCAGTGGGCGCACGGCGCCGATATGGTTGTCGGCCAGCTGGAAGCGCAGGGCGTGAAGCAGGTGTTCGGGATCCCGGGTGCGAAAATCGACAAGGTCTTTGACTCCCTGCTGGACTCCTCCATCGAGATCATCCCGGTGCGCCACGAGGCGAACGCGGCGTTTATGGCGGCAGCGGTAGGGCGGCTGACCGGCAAGGCCGGGGTCGCGCTGGTCACCTCCGGGCCGGGCTGTTCGAACCTGATCACCGGCATCGCCACCGCCAACAGCGAAGGCGACCCGGTGGTGGCGCTGGGCGGGGCAGTGAAGCGGGCGGATAAAGCCAAGCTGGTGCACCAGAGCATGGACACCGTCGCCATGTTCAGCCCGGTCACCAAATACGCTGTAGAAGTCAGCTCGCCGGACGCGATTGCCGAGGTGGTATCGAACGCGTTTCGCGCCGCCGAGCACGGCAGGCCGGGCGGGGCGTTTGTCAGCCTGCCGCAGGATATTGTCGACCAGCCCGCGACGGGCGCAATTTTACCTGCCAGCGGCCCGGCACTGATGGGCCCGGCGCCGGAATCCGCCATTAACGACGTGGCGAAGCTTATCGAGAACGCCAAAAACCCGGTTATTTTGCTCGGCCTGATGGCCAGCCAGCCGGCCAATAGCGCCGCGCTGCGCAAGCTGCTGGAGAAAAGCCGTATTCCGGTCACCAGCACCTATCAGGCCGCCGGGGCGGTGAACCAGGAGCACTTCACCCGCTTCGCCGGACGCGTCGGCCTCTTTAACAACCAGGCGGGCGACAGGCTGCTCCACCTGGCGGATCTGATTATCTGCATCGGCTACAGCCCGGTGGAGTACGAGCCGTCCATGTGGAACAGCGGCGACGCCACGCTGGTGCACATTGACGTGCTGCCCGCCTATGAAGAACGTAACTACGTGCCGGATCTGGAGCTGGTGGGGGACATCGCCGAAACCCTGAACCTGCTCGCTAACCGCATCGATCGTAAGCTGGAGCTGAGCCAGCGGGCGTCAGAAATACTGGTCGACCGCCAGCATCAGCGCGATCTGCTCGACCGCCGCGGTGCCTCGCTCAACCAGTTTGCCCTGCATCCGCTGCGCATCGTCCGCGCCATGCAGGACATCGTGAATAACGACGTAACGCTCACCGTGGACATGGGCAGCTTCCACATCTGGATCGCCCGCTACCTCTACAGCTTCCGGGCGCGTCAGGTGATGATCTCCAACGGTCAGCAGACCATGGGCGTCGCGCTGCCGTGGGCAATCGGCGCGTGGCTGGTGAATCCGGGGCGCAAGGTGGTGTCGGTTTCCGGCGACGGCGGCTTCCTGCAGTCGAGCATGGAGCTGGAAACCGCGGTGCGCCTCAACGCCAACGTGCTGCACATCATCTGGGTGGATAACGGCTACAACATGGTCGCCATTCAGGAAGAGAAAAAATACCAGCGTCTTTCCGGCGTCGAGTTCGGCCCGGTCGATTTCAAAGCCTATGCCGACGCCTTCGGCGTGAAGGGCTTCGCCGTGGAGAGCGCGGACGCGCTTGAGCCGACGCTGCGCGCGGCAATGGATGTCGACGGCCCCGCGGTGGTAGCCATTCCCGTCAACTACAGCGATAACCCGCTGCTGATGGGCCAACTCCATCTCAGCCAGATTTTGTGAATCAATATAAGGACAGAGAAATGCAAAAAGTTGCTCTCGTAACGGGCTCAGGCCAGGGGATTGGTAAAGCGATTGCGCTGCGCCTGGTGAAAGATGGTTTTGCCGTCGCCATTGCGGATTATAACGACGAGACGGCGAGAGCCGTTGCCGACGAAATCATCCGCAACGGCGGTAACGCCGTCGCCGTGAAGGTGGACGTATCCAACCGCGAGCAGGTGTTTGCGGCGGTCGAGAAGGCCCGCACCGCGCTGGGCGGCTTCGACGTGATCGTTAACAACGCCGGGGTTGCGCCGTCCACGCCCATCGAATCCATCACCCCGGAGATTGTCGACAAGGTCTACAACATCAACGTGAAAGGGGTGATCTGGGGCATTCAGGCCGCGATCGACGCGTTTCGCAAAGAGGGGCACGGCGGCAAGATCATCAACGCCTGCTCCCAGGCGGGCCACACCGGTAACCCGGAGCTGGCCGTCTACAGTTCCAGTAAATTCGCGGTGCGCGGCTTAACCCAGACCGCCGCGCGGGATCTCGCGCCGCTGGGGATCACCGTTAACGCCTACTGCCCGGGCATCGTGAAAACGCCGATGTGGGCGGAGATCGACCGTCAGGTCTCCGAGGCGGCGGGTAAACCGCTCGGCTACGGGACCGAAACCTTTGCCAAACGCATTACGCTTGGCCGCCTGTCCGAACCGGAAGATGTCGCCGCCTGCGTCTCATACCTCGCCGGGCCTGACTCTGACTATATGACCGGCCAGTCGCTGCTCATCGACGGTGGGATGGTGTTCAACTAAATACTAATAAGCTCTGACATGAGTTTTCCCCTGCCTCCGTGCAGGGGCTTTTTTTTGTCTCCTCCGCCATTGTGCATTACACTGCGCGCTGCAAAACTTTAGTCATTACGATCTGACAGGCGGTAACAGCGATGAACGGTACAATCACAACGTGGTTTAAAGATAAAGGCTTTGGATTTATCAAAGATGAAAACGGCGACAACCGCTATTTTCATGTGATTAAGGTCGCGAACCCCGATCTGATTAAAAAAGATGCCGCGGTGACCTTTGAGCCAACCACCAATAACAAAGGCCTCTCCGCCTATGCGGTGAAGGTGATCCCGGAAAGCAAGCACCTCTATATTGCGGGCGAGCGGGTGAAGCTCACTTCGATCAAATCCTTCGTGGTGTTCAGCGAAGAAGAGCCGGTTGATACCAAAATCGACAAAGAGAACGCGGTGCTGTCGGTCGGGCTGCTGATGAACAGCATCAAGCCGAAGTCCGATAAAAAGCCGGGCGAAATGCGTTCGGTGAAGAAGCTGGCGATCACCACCTTCCAGAATACGACGATGATCTTCACCGAAGATGAAATCGACATTGATGCCACGGTGAAGCTGCTGAAGTGATTTTTTGCCGGGTGGCGGCTACGCCTTACCCGGCCTACGAAACCCGTGCGGCGCTCGCCGCCGCACGGTTACCCCATCCTATGCTCACCCCTCAACATTGCCTCACGGTCAAATACCCGCTGGATCTCCCCGTGCGCCATAAACGCTGCCCGGTCGGACATATGCGCAACCACGTCCGCGTCGTGGCTCACCAGCAGATAGGTCATGCCGTGCTCGGCCTTCAGGCGGTTGAGCAGGTTCAGGATTTCCGCCTGCACCGACATATCCAGCGCCGAGGTGGGCTCGTCCAGCAGGAGTAGCTGCGGGCGCAGCAGCAGCGCGCGGGCAATCGCCACGCGCTGGCGCTGGCCGCCGGAAAGCTGGTGCGGGTAGCGTTTACCCGCGTCGGCGGAAAGCCCCACCTGCTGTAGCGCATCCGCCACCTTTTCGGCAACCTGAGTTTCACCGTGGATGTTTAACGGCTCTGACAGGGTGCGAGAAATTGTGTGGTTCGGGTGCAGCGAGGCCCAAGGATCCTGAAACACCATCTGCACGTTGCGGCGAAGCTCGCCTTCAAAACGTCGTCCTGGCCGTAACGCTTCTCCCAGGATCGAAATGCGGCCGTTCCACTCGCGCTGCAGCCCCGCCAGCACGCGCAGAATAGTCGATTTCCCGCAGCCGGATTCACCGATCAGGCTGAAGGTCTCGCCTTTCTCAATAGCAAAGCTGGCGGCGGAGACCGCCGTTTTCTCCCCGAAGCTCACCTGGAGCTGGTTTACGTCAACGAGAGCCATTGTTCACCTCCTTCCACGGCTGCGAGCGGTCCAGCGTCGGCAGCATCTGTCCATAGGTACTGGCGCTCGGACGGCAGGTCCACAGGGTGCGCGTGTAAGGATGCGTCGCCTGCGGGAGCTGGCTTGCCGCCATCTCATCGACCTTTTCGCCCTGATACATCACCAGCACGCGGTCGCAGTGCTCCGCCACCAGCGGCAGATCGTGGCTGATGAGCAGCATCGCCATCTGGCGCTCTTCGCACTGCTGCACCAGCAGTTCGAGGATCTGGTTGCGCAGGCGGGCGTCCAGTGCGGAAGTGGGTTCGTCGGCAATCAGCACCTGCGGGTTGTTGATCAGCGCAATCGCAATCATCACGCGCTGGCCCATGCCCCCGGAGAGTTCAACGGGGTAGCGCTGGAGGACATGTTCGTTGAGTCCGACGGCGCGGATGATGTCGTGAATGCGCGCCAGGCGTTCAGCGCGGGGCAGGCGCTGATGCAGGGTCAGCGCCTCCTCAAGCTGGGCGGCGACGTTTTTCGCCGGATTCAGCGCGTAGCGCGGGTCCTGCAGGACCATCGCAATCCCGTTGCCGCGCAGCGCCTGCCAGCGTCCGCTGTTCAGGGTCAGCAGGTCGTTGCCGAGCACGTTAAGCCGGTTCGCGCTCACGATGCCGGGCTTACGCACCAGCCCCATCAGAGCGCGGGCGGACATCGACTTGCCCGAGCCGGATTCCCCCACCAGCGCCAGCCGCTCGTTGCCAAGCGTGAAGCTCAGGTTGTTGACCACGCGCGCGGCGGGGTAGTCGATATTCAGCGCATCGACGATGACGCGGTGTTCAGTCATGCTGTGGCTCCAGTACGTCGCGCAGGCCATCGCCCAGCAGGTTAAAGGCCAGGCTGGCGAACAGAATGGCCCCGCCCGGAATGGCGGCAATCCACCACTGGTCGAAAATCACCTGCATGCCGTCGGCGATCATCGCGCCCCATTCGGCCATCGGCGGACGTGCGCCAAGGCCGAGGAAGCCAAGACCGGCGGCGGCCAGAATAATGCCTGCCAGATCCAGCGCCAGCCGCACAATCGCGGACGGCAGACACAGGGGCAGAATATGCCCGACCAGCAGGCGCGGGCCGCGAATGCCCATCATCTCGGCGGCGGCCAGGTAATCGCTGTGGCGCAGGCGCTGAATTTCACTGCGCGCCTGACGCGCGTAGGCCGGCCAGGTGGTTAAGGCCAGCGCCAGCGCGCCGTTGACCAGCCCCGGGCCGAGCATCGCGACAAACGCGAAGGCGAGGATCAGGCGCGGCATCGACATCACCACGTCGGTAAAGCGCATCAGGATGCGCTCCATCCAGCCGCCGTAGTAGCCGGACAAAATCCCCACCAGCAGCCCGGCGGGCAGGGTGATAACGGTAACTAATGCCACCAGCCCGAGCGCCGGTCGCGTGCCGTAAATCAGGCGCGAAAGCAGGTCGCGCCCGTAGCTGTCGGTGCCCAGCCAGTGCTGGCCGTTCGGTGCCTGCAGGCGCGAAGCGGCGTCCTGCCAGTTCGGGTCAAGCGGCGCGAGCCACGGCGCGAACAGGGCGATCAGCACCAGCAGCGCGATGGCAATCAGTCCGCAAAAGGCGGCGGGGGAGCGGCGCAGGCGGCGTAAGAAAAGATAAAACGGCATCAGCGCACCCTGGGATCGGTTGCCCGCACGAGCAGGTCGGTAAGGTTATTGATCAGCACAAAGCAGACGCCAATCAGCAGCGTGCCGCCCATGATGGCGGTGGTGTCTCCGGCGAACAGGGCGGTGGTGAGATAGCGCCCGATGCCCGGCCACGAGAAGACGGTTTCGGTTAATACCGCGCCCTCCAGCATGCTGGTGTAGGCCAGCGCAATCACCGTCAGCAGGGTGCCGCGAATGTTCGGCAGCACGTGGCGCAGCAGGATGGTCATCTCCCCGGCACCCTTGGCGCGGGCGAGCAGAATGTACTCTTTGTTCATCTCGCTCAGGCAGGCGGATCGCGTCAGGCGGGTAATGCTCGCCAGCGAGTAGTACGCCAGCAGCAGCACCGGCAGCACCAGGTGGCTGATGGCGTTGCGGAACGCCTCGCGGTCGCCGGAAAGCCAGGTATCAATCAGCGCAAAGCCGGTGCGCGGCTCCACGGTGAACTGCCAGATGTCGTCCAGCCTGCCGGGACCCGCGCTCCACTGCAGCTTCGCGTAGAACAGGGCCAGCATCAGCAGGCCGAGCCAGAAGATCGGCACCGAGTTGCCGAGCAGGGTGAGGGTTCTGAGCGCTAAATCGAGCGGTGAACCGGCGTAGCGGGCGCACAGCACCCCGGCAATCACGCCGAGTACGGCACCGATGATTAAGGCAAGGGTCGCCAGCTCCAGCGTGGCGGGGAAGGCGTGCAGCAGATCCTGCAGCACCGGCTGTCCGGTGGCGCTGGCGGTGCCTAAATCACCGTGGGCGAGGTTTTGCAGATAGTGCCAGAACTGCACGGGCAGGGGCCGATCCAGACCGAGCTGGTGGCGAACCTGATCGTAGGTTGACTGGCTGGCGTGATCGCCGACGATCTGCAGCACGCGATCGACCGGGGAAAACGCCGAAAGCGCAAACGTGACGAGCAGCAGCCCGAAAAGCGTGAGCAGCAGGGTCAGCAGACCCTGCAGCACGCGGGTGGAAAGATGTGGCATGGGAAAACCGTTATCCTGAAAATATGCACGGACGGCTCCCTCTCCCGTTGGGAGAGGGCGGGGGTGAGGGGAAACAGGCGGCTCTGTTGCGCGATGTTGCCCTCACCCCAACCCTCTCCCACAGGGAGAGGGAGAAAAGCTACTTCGTAACGCGATCGTACCAGACCATATCCGCGTTCAGCCCCTGCTGATACCCCTTCACGTTATCGCGAACCACGATCTGGGTTTTGCCCTGATCGACGAACACGTACGGCGAGCTATGCTGCAGCTGTTCCTGCATTTTCTTGTACAGATCCAGACGCTTCGCCGGATCCGGCTCGGCTACCGCTGCCAGCGTGGCCTTGTTCATCTCCGGAATTTTCCAGCCGTTAAGCCCCGCCACGGTGCTGGATTTGCCGTCGTTCCACGCGAAGGCGCTGGCGTTGGAGTGCGCATCGAAGTAGTCCGGGATCCACAGACGAATCGCCGCCTGATGCTGCTTCGCGCGCACGCGTGCGTACACCTGGCTACCCGCCGCGGGCAGCAGATCCACCTTCACGCCACCCTGCGCAAAGCTCGCCTGCATCGACTGGGCGATGGTGATAAACGGCGCCTTGTTCTCCACGTCGAGGGTGAAGTGCGCGTCTTTAATGCCCGCTTTCTCGAGGATCGCTTTCGCCTTCGCCGGGTCAAATTTAAACGGATTGTCTTCCAGCGCGCCCGGCAGGCCGACCGGCAGGAAGCTCTGATGAACAAAATACTGGCCTTTCAGCAGATTTTTGGTGATGCCTTCATAGTCGACCAGCCAGCGTGACGCTTCCCAGAAGGCCGGGTTGTTCAGCAGCGGGTTGGCGCTGTTGCCGGTGTTAAACACCAGGTAATTCTGCTCCGCGGACGGGATGCTAAGCACCTTCACGCCCGGCTTGCCGTCCAGCGCGCTAATCTGGTCTGCACCCAGATCGCGCGCCACGTCGGCATCACCCTGCTGGATCAGCAGGCGGCGCGAGGCCGGATCGGGGACGTTTTTAATAATGATGCTTTTCAGCTTCGGCGCACCGCCGGGGGCGGAGTCGTTGGCTTCCAGCACGATAGCCTGATGCGGCTGATAGACGCGCATTTTGAACGCGCCGCTGCCCGCCGAGTGCATTTTCAGCCACGCGTTGCCGAAGTCGTTATCCTTCACGTTCGCCGCAACCTGCTTTTCATCCACGATGGAGGCAATCGGCGTAGAGAGAATATTCAGCGCCACCGACGGGCTCACATCCGCCGTCCAGTGAAGCTGGAGGGTATGGTCATCCACCTTTTTCAGCTGGCTGGCGATGTTGCTGGCGTCCCAGCCCAGCACGTTCAGGATAAAGGCCGGGGATTTGTTCAGCGTCACGGCGCGGGTGTACGAGAAGATCACGTCTTCCGGGCGCAGCGGGTTGCCGGAGGCGAATTTTGCATCGGGCTTGAGCTTGATGGTCAGGGTTTTTGCGGCCGCGTCGGCGTCCCAGCTTTCCGCCAGAATCGGGGTGATTTTTTCCGGGTTATCGCGGTCCGGCTGTACCAGGCGCTGATACAGGCTCGGCACGGTCTGGATGCTGGAGAGCTCGTTGGCTTCAGCCGGGTCGAGGCTCACGATGTCATCAAGCCCCTGGGCAACAACCAGCGTGTTGGGCGGAGTAGCGGCGTGGGCAGCGCTTGAGAGCGCAGCCAGCACCAGTAACGGCAGCAATTTTTTAGTCATAGCGATCCCTGAGAAGAATATATTGTGATTGTTTTATGCTCCGCTACGTTAGGTCGTCTCTGACATTACGCAAAGTCGAAATTCAGCTTTCCTTATGCCTTCCTGGAATATCGCATGCGCTCGGGCTATTAAAATACGCTGCTTTTCGCCCGCTTTTTAACCTGCTATAACAAAATCCTTACCTTTCAGGGAGTCAACGTCGTGCCAGAAATCAATCAACATGGTCAAACCGTTAACGATATCGTGCCTGGCTGGACGGGCGCGCGCGTCTTAACCCGCACGCCGCTGTTCGGCCAGTACTGCCGTCTGGAGGTGCTGGATGCCGATCGCCACGCGGCCGATCTCTATGAGGCGTATGCCCTGGGCGACGACAGCGACTGGACGTGGCTTGCCAGCACGCAGCCGACGAGCGTGGAAGCCACCGCGCACTGGATCGTGGCGAAGGTGATGGACGATGAGCTGGTGCCGTTTGCCGTCATTGATTTACGCACCGAGCGGGCGGTGGGGCTGGTGAGCTATATGGCCAACGAGCGTCTGCTGGGGTCGGTCGAGATTGGCCACGTGACCTGGTCGCGGAAGATGAAAGGCTCCCGCATCGGTACCGAAACGGTGTGGCTGCTGCTGAAAAATGCCTTTGAGCACGGCTACCGTCGGCTGGAGTGGAAGTGCGATTCCATGAACGTGGCGTCGCGCAGGGCGGCGGAGCGGCTGGGGTTTGTCTGGGAAGGGCGCCTGCGCCAGAAGCTGGTGCGCAAGGGACGCAACCGGGACAGCGATATGCTTTCTATTATTGACGGCGAATGGCCGCAAAGAGACGCGGAGCTGCGCGCCTGGCTGGCGGCGGAGAATTTTGACGGGGAAGGGCGGCAGATTAAGCGGTTAGAGGCGTTTCGGTTATAGGTGTTTTTGTAGGGTACATCTAAAACGGCCGATCAATCTGCGGAAATGGCAATTTCAATCAAGTTGGTTTTTCCGGACTGCAGCCCCTGCGTCACCGCCGTGGCGATATCCGCGGCCTGGGTGACCCGGCAGCAGCGGATGCCCAACGCGGTGCCCAGCGACTGAAAATCAATTTGCGGGTTAATCAGATCCATCCCGATAAAACGCCCCAGCTTCGTCGAACTGTAGCCCGGCTGACCTTTCATAAAGTTCTTCAGGATGTTGTACTCCAGGTTGTTCATCACGATAAAGGTGACGGGCAACGCTTCGTGCGCTGCCGTCCAGAGCGCCTGCGGGGAATACAGCGAGGCGCCGTCGCCAACCAGACACACTACCGGCTCGCGCCCCAGCCCCAGCGAGTGGCCTACTGCTGCGGGCATCCCCCAGCCCAGACCGCCGCCGCGCATAAAGTAGTACCGCTGATGCTGACGATCGGAGATAAACCTGCGGACGTGTCTGGCCGTGGCAATCGCCTCATCGACAATCGTCGTGCCCGCCGGAATGGCGCGGATGACTTCCCAGGCCGCCACCATCGGGGAGATAGCCGGGCGTAACCGTTCGGCGGCCAGGCGTTCTTCCTGCTGCCGCCACTCGTTTTCCCGCTCCACGCGCGCCTTAGCCAGCAGTTGCTGGTGGAGCAGCTTGCTGGCAGCCCGGTGCTGGTCCAGTCTCGGCAGCAGGTCGCGCAGAGAGAGCTTGATGTCACCCATCACCGAGAGGCGAGTGGCATACGAGCGGCCAAGCTCGTTCATATCCGCCGAGAGCTGATACACCGCGCAGCTTTCCGGAATGGCCTCGCCCTCGCTATACAAAATGGCGATCAGGCTTCTGCCGCCGATGATAAATACGGCATCGTAGGCGTTGATGACGCTGGCGATTTCTCCTGCGGTGGTGGGCATGTTGCCCCGCCAGAGCGCGTGCTGGGTGGGAAAAGGCAAATTCAGCGGCCAGGAGGAGCCGTAGACGTGGGCGCTAAGCGCCTCCGCAAGCTGGACAATCTCCTGCGTCGAGCCGCTGGAGTGAACTTCATCGCCCGCCACAATCATGACCCTGCCGGGGGGAACCGCGCTGAGCGCCTGCGCCAGCTCGTCCAGCGAGCCCGCGACGGTGTGATAGTCCACTCTGGACGCCGTCTGTATCCCGGCGTCGCTCAGCTCTTCCATAACGTTCATCGGCAGAGAGAGCAGGACCGGGCCACCCGGAGGGTAGCTGGCCGCGTGAAACGCGCGTCGCACCAGCACCGGGAGCTGGTCGGCGCTGGTGACCTCCTGCGCCCACTTCATGACCGGGGAACCAATAGAGACAATGTCATCATACAGAAGCGGGTCGCGGACGTAGTGGCGCGTGTCCTGCTGTCCGACGGTGACAACCAGCGGAGTTTTCATGATCCGCGAATTAATCAGATTCCCCATGCCGTGCCCCAGACCGCTGGCGGTATGCAAATTGATAAAGCCGGTTTTGCCGGAGGCTTTTGCGTAGCCGTCGGCAATGGCAACCACGCTGCTCTCCTGGAGCGCCAGAACATAGTGAATATTTTCATGACGAAGCAGAGCATCGATGAGGGG
This sequence comes from Enterobacter genomosp. O, assembly GCF_001022965.1. Taxonomy (GTDB): domain Bacteria; phylum Pseudomonadota; class Gammaproteobacteria; order Enterobacterales; family Enterobacteriaceae; genus Enterobacter; species Enterobacter cloacae_L. The sequence goes on along the minus strand of NZ_LECZ01000025.1, from coordinate 497,243 downwards.
AAGTTCGGTGGTGCCGGGATTGCCAAAAATATATTCCACGCCTTCACTCTCCAGCACCTCAAGGAGAATATCGGCGCCGGAGCGCATATTTAAATCTGATAAGGACGTTAATGATTTAATCATAATGACACCTCATTCAGTATTATTTAAGGCATGCTAAAATTCTTCCTGCGTCGGACGAACAACAATTTCATTAATATCAACGTCGCCTGGCTGTTCGATGGCAAATAAAACGGAGCGGGCAATCGCGTCTGCCGAAATAGCCTGCTTATAAAATTCATGGAGAAATTTTTTACTCTCTTCGTCTGAGCTGCCGAACTGCAGCTCGCTTTCGACCGCGCCGGGAGAGATAAGCGTGGTGCGTATCGTTTTACCTGCTTCCTGGCGCAGACCCTCGCTAAGCGCGCGAACGGCGAATTTTGTCGCGCTGTACACCACGCCGCCGGGGGCAAGGACCTTGATGCCCGCTACCGAGGCAACGTTAATAAAGTGTCCACTTCCCTGGCGCTGGAACACCGGTAATGCGGCCGCGACGCCGTACAGTACCCCTTTCAGATTGGTATCAATCATCTTGTCCCATTCGTCGGTTTTCAGCTCGCTGAGTGGGGCGATAGCCATAAAGCCAGCGTTGTTGATCAGCACGTCCACGCGCTGGTATGCGGCGATGGCAGCCTCAATGGCGCGCTGGACCTCTTCCTGACGGGTCACATCGGCCTTGACGGCGATGGCCTTGCCGCCTTGCTGGATTATCCTGTCCCCGAGGGCATTAATTTTGTCCTGACGGCGCGCCACCAGGACCAGCGAATACGCATTATTCGCTAAATGGAGGGCAATGGCCTCACCAATCCCGCTGCTGGCACCGGTGATAACGACAACCTTGTTTGCACTATTATTCATGATCTTATCTCACTGTTGTGTGATTCAAAAAATAAAAGGCAGGGAAGGATTAAAGAATAACGGCGAATTCTTTAATTCTGGTTTTTGATATATTGTATATCTGACATGGAATAAGGTTCGCTTAAAACTTAATGGAGTACGGAAGAGTATGTCAATAACGTTTTATAATAATAAAATTAATTGCAAGCCTAATATTTAATTCTTATATGTAACTGTCATATGAACAGAATGAAATTGGGTGCCCCTCGCCTCCCTGCGAATAAGGCACGAGGATTATATTTTTCCACTGTACAGCACGGGCCCCGTGGGAAGGCCGGTGGGGGAGCCTCCCTCTGGTTCAAGGCTTATCGCTATCGTGGCGTCAGGAGTCAGCGCTGTGTTCCTGAGAGTAACGCGTGTCGGTATGGCGGTATGCAGCAGCCCCAGCGATATCGGCGCCTGACCGTCAGGTATCAGCCAAAGCTGCAGGCTATGTTGTGCCGCAACGGCGTTCGGTCTGAGCGGGGTAATGCTCAGATGCTCGCGTCTGGCGTCCGCACTGACTACCCACTCCCCATGCTGCCGGGCATCGTTGAGCACCATCAGCGGAGCGAGTTCCGGCGTGCGGGTGGAATACCAGGCAATGACGGTAACGGCGGCGAGGGAAGCCGCGGCCATCCAGCCGATATAAGGACGGCTTTTACGCAAAGGCGTTGTAGAGGGCAGATCGAGGACGATTCTCTTCCACACCGTTTCTGGCGGAGGGACTGGCGCAAGATGGCTATCGAGCGTGCTGAACATGTTCTGCCAGTACGCAGCGCGGGCGGCCAGGCCGGGTTCATCGGCAAGCCTTTTCTGAAACTGAAGCCGTGCCCCTCCCCGCAGGGTGCCGAGGGCATATTCTGCTGCCAGCATGTCGTCGCGTTTTTCAGCGTCATTCATAGGCCCACACACTCCCGAAGATGATCCATTGCGCGGCGGATCCAGCTTTTTACTGAGCCCACCGGCTGCTGAAGCCAGTCTGCAATATCGCTGTGGGACATGCCCTGATAGTAGGCAAGCGTAATGCTCTGACGCTGTTCGTGGCTCAGATGTTCCAGGCAATGCCTGAGCCGTGCTGCCTGCGCGTCGTCGTGCCAGCTATTCGGCTCGTCGCTTTCGCTCAGCAGAATATCTTCGGAATACGACTCCTCGCGGGCGGCAGCGCGGGTTTGCCCGCTGCGCAGCCAGTCAATGCAGCGGTTGCGAACAATATGCGTGAGCCAGGTCATCGGAGAGCTCAGGGTGGCGTTATAGGTTTCAGCTTTACTCCAGACGGTGACAAAACAGTCGTGAAGGATCTCTTCCGCCCAGGCGCGATGACGCAGCATGCGCAGCGCGACGGCAAACAGATGCGGTGAAGTGAGTCGGTATAGTTGTTCAAATGCGCGGCGATCGCCGTTTGCGACCGCCTGCATTAATTTCAACTGCTGTTCAGCCAGCGCGTTATCCATGTTTTTCCCGGAAGGCAACGTCACACTTCCGAAGTATAGACAACTACTTAGGCATCAGGACGGTATCAATCACATCGATCACGCCATTTTTCTGATGGACGTCATAGGTGCTGATGTTCGCCACGTTACCTTTACCATCTTTGAGCTGAATATTGTGCGGGCCGTTGCTCATGATCCACAGAGGCTGACCGTTAACGGTTTTCAGTTCAGCGTGGCCGCCGCCCTGTTTAATTTTCTGCTCCAGCGCTTTCATATCGTAATTACCGGCTACCACGTGATAGGTCAGGATGCTGGTGAGCAGCGCTTTATTTTCCGGCTTCACCAGGTTGTCGACCGTACCCGCAGGCAATTTTGCAAACGCCGCATCGGTTGGCGCAAAAACGGTGAAGGGCCCTTTGCTCTGAAGCGTATCCACCAGCCCGGCTGCTTTGACCGCCGCCACCAGGGTGGTGTGATCTTTCGAGTTCACGGCGTTCTCAACAATGTTTTTGCTCGGGAACATTTCCGCTCCGCCCACCATCACGGTGCCTGACGTCATGGCTGCTGATGCGCCTGCACAGAAGAGTAAAGCGCTGGATACGAATGCAACACTGAGTAGCTTTTTCATCATTTATCCTCGGATTAGGGAGCAAAGGCGTTGCTCACATACTCACATACGAGGGCAGGGGGAAAACTGGATGCAGGGAAATGAAAATAAATTTCGGGAGAGGGAATTCCCTCTCCCCAGCGGGGAGAGGGTTAGGGTGAGGGGAAAACGACTTAGCGCCTCACCGGTGCGCCATTCGCCACATAATACGCCGCCGTGCTCTTCGCCAGCGGCTCGCGACCGCGAATGGCGTCGGCAACTTTCTCGCCAATCATAATGGTGGTGGCGTTCAGGTTGCCGGTGATGATCTGCGGCATAATCGACGCATCCACCACGCGTAACCCTTCCAGTCCGTGAACGCGGCCTTCACCGTCGACCACCGCCATCTCGTCATAGCCCATCTTGCAGGTGCCGCACGGGTGGAAGGCGGTTTCGGCGTGGTTGCGCACGAACTCGTCCAACTGCTCGTCGGTCTGGCACTCGACGCCCGGGCTGATTTCGCGCCCCCGATATTTGTCCAGCGCAGGCTGGTGCATGATCTCGCGGGTGATGCGGATCGCGTCGCGGAACTCCTGCCAGTCCTGCTCGTGGGACATATAGTTGAACAGAATCGCCGGATGCTGCTGCGGATCGCGTGACGTAATGCGCACGTGGCCGCGGCTTGGGGAACGCATGGAGCCGACGTGGCACTGGAAGCCGTGCTCTTTTACCGCGTTCGAGCCGTTGTAGTTAATCGCTACCGGCAGGAAGTGGTACTGAATGTTCGGCCACTCGAACTCCTCGCGGCTGCGGATAAACCCGCCCGCCTCGAAGTGGTTGCTCGCCCCCACGCCGGTGCCGCCAAACAGCCACTCGGCGCCAATCTTCGGCTGGTTCCACCACTGCAGGGCAGGGTAGAGGGAAACCGGCTCTTTGCATTCGTACTGAAGATACATCTCCAGGTGATCCTGCAGGTTTTCGCCCACGCCGGGCAGGTCGTGCACCAGCGGGATATCAAACTGCTTCAGCAGCTCCGCGTTGCCCACGCCGGAGCGCTGCAGGATCTGCGGGGAGGCGATCGCGCCTGCGCACAGCAGCACCTCTCTCTTCGCCGTCGCTTTGGATGGAATGGTGCTTTCGCCTTCCAGCCACTCGACGCCCACCGCGCGCTTGCTTTCGAAGAGGATGCGGTCGGTCATGGCGTGGGTGCGGATGGTCAGGTTCGGGCGCTTTTTGGCCTGGTCCAGATAGCCGCGCGCGGTGCTGGCACGTCGGCCCTGCGGCGTGACCGTGCGGTCCATCGGGCCGAAGCCTTCCTGCTGATAGCCGTTAAGATCGTCGGTGCGCGGGTAGCCCGCCTGCACGCCCGCCTCCACCATCGCCTCAAATAGCGGGTTCACGCCCGGTTTGGAAGTGGTGACGCTCACCGGACCGTCGCCGCCGTGGTAGTCGTTCGGGCCCACGTCGCGCGTTTCGGCCTTGCGGTAGTAGGGCAGGCAGTTGAGATAGCTCCAGTGCTCCAGGCCCGGCTCTTTAGCCCAGTTATCCAGATCCATCGCGTTGCCACGCACGTAGCACATGCCGTTGATCAGCGACGAGCCGCCCAGCCCTTTGCCGCGCCCGCACTCCATGCGGCGGTTGTTCATGTACGGCTCTGGCTCGGTTTCATACGCCCAGTTGTAGCGCTTGCCCTGCAAAGGGAACGCCAGCGCGGCGGGCATCTGGGTGCGGAAGTCAAAGCGGTAATCCGGCCCGCCCGCTTCAAGCAGCAGCACGGTGGTGTTCGGATCTTCAGTCAGTCGCGTTGCCAGTACGTTGCCGGCAGAGCCGGCCCCGATAATGATGTAGTCAAATTGCAAATAAACCTCCCGGTTAAAATATGGACTGGAATTTACCCATCTCAACCTGGATGGACTTCACCTGGGTGTAGCTTTGGAGCGTCATCACCCCGTTCTCGCGGCCGATGCCGGAGTGCTTGTAGCCGCCAACCGGCATCTCTGCGGCGGATTCACCCCAGGTGTTGATCCAGCAGATGCCCGCTTCGAGCTGATGAATGGCGCCGTGGGCGCGGTTCAGGTCGGCCGTGACGATGCCCGCCGCCAGACCGTAGTCGGTGTCGTTGGCGCGGCGAATGGCTTCTTCATCCGTTTCGTAGGTGAGGATGGACATCACCGGGCCGAAGATCTCCTCGCGTACGATGGTCATCTCGTCGGTGCAGTCGGTGAAGACCGTCGGGGCAACCCACGCGCCGTTATCAAAGCCGTCACCTTTTAGCACGTCACCGCCGCACAGCACGCGCGCGCCTTCCTCTTTGCCTTTGGCAATGTAGCGCAGCACGCTGTCGCGGTGCGGGAAGCTGACCATTGGGCCAAAGTTGGTGTTTTCATCGAACAGATCGCCCGCGCGGATGCGGCCCACGCGCTCGACGATTTTCTGCTCAAACGCGGCTTTAAATTTCACGGGCACGAACACGCGGGTGCCGTTGGTGCACACCTGGCCGGAACTGAAGAAGTTCGCCATCATGGCGATGTCCGCCGCGAGATCGAGATCCGCGTCGTCGAAAATAATCAGCGGAGATTTGCCGCCCAGCTCCATCGTCACCTCTTTCAGGGACGAAGCCGCCGAGTTGGCCATCACCTTTTTGCCGCTGGCGACGCCGCCGGTAAAGGAGACTTTGGCGATGCCCGGATGGTCGGTCAGGAACTGGCCGGTCTCCGCGCCCACGCCCGGCAGGACGTTAAACACGCCGTCCGGCAGGCCCGCTTCGGTGTAGATCTCGGCAAGCTTAAGGGCGGTGAGCGGGGTCACTTCGCTCGGCTTGAAGATCATCGCGTTGCCCGCTGCCAGCGCCGGGGCAGATTTCCACAGGGCGATCTGGATCGGGTAGTTCCACGCGCCGATGCCCGCCACCACGCCCAGCGGTTCGCGGCGGGTGTAGACGAACGAGGTCTCACGCAGTGGGATCTGGCTGCCTTCCAGCGCCGGGATCAGCCCCGCGTAATACTCCAGCACGTCCGCGCCGGTGACGATGTCCACGGTTGAGGTTTCGGAAAAGGCTTTACCGGTGTCGAGGGTTTCCAGCTTTGCCAGCTCGTCGTTGCGCTCGCGCAGGATATCAACGGCGCGGCGCAAAATGCGCGAGCGCTCCATGGCGGTCATCGCCGCCCAGATCTTCTGCCCGCGCTGTGCGCTTTCCACGGCGCGGTCGACGTCATCGCGCCCGGCGGCCTGCACGGTCGCCAGAACTTCACCGTTGGTCGGGTTGATGGTCTCGAAGGTGCGACCGCTGGTGGCCGATGTATAACCACCATTGATATAAAGCTGCTGTTCTGCCATTCGGGACATAAATTCTCCTCGGTTAATCGGTCGGTAAATGCTGGCTGATAAAGTGGCTGGTAAGCGACTGGGCCAGCGTCTTATCCAGCGGTTTGCCGCTCAGGGCCGCGCGCAGCCATAGGCCGTCAATCAGAGCAGCCAGCCCGTAGCCTGCCTCCTGCGCCTGTTCGCGCGGTAGTTCGCGGCGGAACTCGTACACCAGGTTTGACAATAAGCGGCGGCTGCTCACCTGCTGCAGGCGGTAGAGCATCGGCTGGTGCATGCTGCTCGCCCAGAAGGCCAGCCAGGCCTTCATCGCCGCGCTGCTGACCTGGGTCTCATCAAAATTGCCGCCGACAATCGCCTGCAGGCGCTGCTCCGCGCTGCCGTTCGACAGGGCGTGCAGGCGGCTTAATACCGCGTCGCGCAGCTGGCCGGTGATGTCGCGCATGGTCGCTTCCAGCAGACCATTTTTGTCTTTGAAGTAGTGACTGATGATCCCCGTGGAAACGCCCGCCCGACGGGCGATCTGCGCGATCGTCGCATCATGCATTCCCACTTCATTTATTGCTTCCAGCGTGGCGTCGATAAGCTGCCTGCGCCGGATTGGCTGCATCCCCACTTTGGGCATTGTTGCCACTCCATTCATCAGCGTTGGTTAACCATTAAAGCGGTTTTTGATTGGACGTTCAATATAAAATGTGTCTTAATTGTTGCGGATTTGGATTTTAATAGTTACAAAAACAGTGGGGATACTGGATGACAGACCTTTCACAAGACAGAGAAAAGGACAAAATCAATCCGGTTGTTTTTTATACATCCGCAGGACTGATTTTGTTGTTTTCCCTGACAACCATCTTCTTTCGTGATTTTTCTGCCGAGTGGATTGGGCGGACCCTGAACTGGGTGTCGAAGACCTTCGGCTGGTACTACCTGCTGGCGGCGACGCTCTATATCGTCTTCGTGGTCTGCATTGCCTGCTCGCGCTTCGGGTCGGTAAAGCTCGGGCCCGAGCAGTCAAAACCCGAGTTCAGCCTGTTGAGCTGGGCCGCGATGCTGTTTGCCGCCGGCATCGGCATCGACCTGATGTTCTTCTCCGTGGCCGAACCGGTCACGCAATATATGCAGCCGCCGGAAGGGGCAGGGCAGACGATGGAGGCCGCGCGACAGGCGATGGTCTGGACGCTGTTCCACTACGGCCTGACCGGCTGGTCGATGTACGCCCTGATGGGGATGGCGCTTGGATACTTTAGCTATCGTTATAATTTACCCCTTACCATTCGCTCCGCGCTGTACCCGATTTTCGGCAAAAAGATAAACGGACCGATTGGCCACAGCGTGGACATTGCGGCGGTGATCGGCACCATCTTCGGTATCGCCACCACGCTCGGGATTGGCGTGGTGCAGCTCAACTACGGGCTGAGCGTGCTGTTTGATATTCCGGATTCGATGGCGGCCAAAGCGGCGCTGATTGCGCTGTCGGTGATCATCGCCACCATTTCGGTGACCTCCGGCGTCGACAAGGGCATCCGCGTGCTCTCTGAGCTGAACGTCGCGCTGGCGCTGGGCCTGATCCTGTTTGTGCTGTTTATGGGGGATACCTCTTTCCTGCTCAATGGCTTAGTGCTGAACGTGGGTGATTACGTGAACCGCTTTATGGGCATGACGCTAAACAGCTTCGCCTTTGATCGCCCGGTAGAGTGGATGAACAACTGGACGCTGTTCTTCTGGGCGTGGTGGGTGGCGTGGTCGCCGTTCGTTGGCCTGTTCCTGGCGCGCATTTCGCGTGGCCGCACCATCCGCCAGTTTGTGATGGGCACGCTGATTATCCCGTTCACCTTTACCCTGCTGTGGCTGTCGGTGTTCGGAAACAGCGCGCTGCACGAGATCATTCACGGCAACGCGACCTTCGCGCAGGAAGCGATGGCGCACCCGGAGCGCGGCTTCTACAGCCTGCTGGCGCAGTACCCGGCGTTTACCTTCAGCGCGTCCGTGGCGACCATTACCGGCCTGCTGTTCTACGTCACCTCGGCGGATTCCGGCGCGCTGGTGCTGGGCAACTTCACCTCGAAGCTGAAGGACATTAACAGCGACGCGCCGAACTGGCTGCGCATCTTCTGGTCCGTCGCCATCGGCCTGCTGACGCTCGGCATGCTGATGACAAACGGCATCTCGGCGCTGCAGAACACCACGGTGATCATGGGGCTGCCGTTCAGCTTCGTTATCTTCTTCGTGATGGCCGGGCTGTATAAGTCCCTCAAGGTGGAAGATTACCGCCGCGTCAGCGCCAGCCGCGACACCGCGCCGCGCCCGATGGGCGCGCAGGACAGGCTGAGCTGGAAGAAACGCCTGTCGCGCCTGATGAACTACCCGGGCACGCGCTATACCAAACAGATGATGGAGACGGTCTGCTTCCCCGCCATGGAAGAGGTAGCCCAGGAGCTGAAGCTGCGTGGTGCCTACGTGGAGCTGAAAAACCTGCCGCCGGAGGAGGGCGAGACCCTGGGACACCTGGATCTGCTGGTGCACATGGGCGATGAGCAGAACTTTGTCTACCAGATCTGGCCGCAGCAGTACTCGGTACCCGGTTTTACCTACCGGGCGCGCAGCGGGAAATCGACCTACTACCGGCTTGAGACCTTCCTGCTGGAAGGGAGCCAGGGGAATGATTTGATGGATTACAGCAAGGAGCAGGTAATTACGGACATTCTGGACCAGTATGAACGGCACCTGAACTTTATCCATCTGCACAGGGAAGCGCCGGGGAATAGCGTGATGTTCCCGGATGTTTGATTGATGACAAACATCTGTCATTAACAATTCAGCCGTCTTTCTTGCCGGGTGGCGCTGCGCTTACCCGGCCTACAAAACCGGTTTACCGTAGGCCTGATAAGCGAAGCGCCATCAGGCTTTCAGCAACGTCCACACGCTCTCATCAGTAGTCTGCCAGGCGAGGGTAAAGCCAGCGCTCTCTGGATATTTTCCAGCCGGGTAAGAAAGCTTCAGTGAAATTGTTTTCTCATCTAACGCGGTGACTCTCGCACAGTCAAAACCCATATACGTCTTCACCTGCGGAAAGAGCGCCTTGAACAGACTCTCTTTGGCGCTAAACGCCAGCGTCAGCGCCAGCGCGAAAGGGAAGCCCGAGCGCGTCAGGCACATCGCCTCCTGCGCATCAATAATGCCGTCCTGGATTTCACGGGCTTCACGCTCCGCAAGAATGGCTTCGCAATCAATACCTACCAGCGCTGCCGGATGACGGACGACAATCGCCATCGCCTGCGTGCCGCTGTGGGTGATGCTTCCTGAAACGCCTTCCGGCCAGAGCGGTTCGCCGCTGGGGCCGATGCCGGGAACGGCGTGGTCAGGTAAGGCATGGGCGGCGGCGATGCGGCCCGCCAGATGTTCGGCTTTGCGTTTGCGTCCGGCGTTTGCAAGTTCGGCATGGTGGGGGAGCCAGAGGAGATCGGCGTCGGTGAAGGTCTTGGGATCGAAGGTGACGCGATGGACGGTGTGGCCGGCGAGAATGAACGTGCGGTGGGTGGTGTGCATGTTTTTCCTCTTTCAGCAAATAGTGCGGCCTGATGCCCTCACCCCGGCCCTCTCCCACAGGGAGAGGGAGCAAACACTAAAAACGGCAACGAGGTTGCCGTTTTGCTTTTACCTAGAAGCGCGTATTCACGCTCATATACCAGGTCCGGCCCGGCTCATTATACGTATACGCTCCCGCGCCGTACATATACGCACCGGTAGTGGTGTTCCCGGTGGTCTGGGCATTTCCCGCACGCCACTGGCGCTTGTCGAAGACGTTATCCACGCCGCCGGTCAGGCTGACGTTTTTGGTCATGTCCCAGGTCGCGCTCAGGCCAACGATGCTGTACGGGCTGACTTCGTCTTTCTCCGAGCCGGTCACCGGCTGACCTTTGTAGTTGTACTTCTTCGGCTGCTGCTTGCCGTACCAGGTGAAGGTTGACTGGAGCGACACGTCCTGATGAACCTGCCAGCTCAGGGTCGAGTTCAGCGTGTACTCCGGGATGATCGACAGACGGTCGCCGGTCTCCTTGTTCTTGCTCTGCAGCATGTAGGTAATATTGTTGGTCCAGTTGATCGTGTCGCTGACCGGCACGTTCAGGGAGCCTTCCAGCCCTTCAACGACCGCCTTCGGCACGTTTTCCCACTGGTAGATATCGGTCTGCACCTTACCGGAAGAGGTGTGTCCAATCGGCGCGTAGCCCGCTTCAATCTTGTCGCGATAGTCGTTACGGAACCAGGTGACGCCCGCCAGCCAGCCGTCGCGCTTCCACTCCAGGCCAATCTCTTTGTTGATGCTGGTTTCGGCCTTCAGGTCGTCGTTGCCCATCATGTAGCAGCCCACGCCGTCGGAGCTTGCGTAGCAGCCCTGGCCTTTGCTGTAGAGCAGATAGTTCGGGTTGGTCTGGTACAGGCTCGGTGCCTTATAGGCACGCGCGATACCCATCTTCAGCGTGAAGTTATCCCCCAGACCCTGCGACAGGTTCAGGGACGGGCTCCAGTTGTTGCCGACGATGGTGTGATGGTCGAAGCGCAGCGCCGGGGTCAGCATGGTGCTGTCGGTCAGCTCCATGTTGTTCTCGGCGAACAGCGAGAAGATCTCTGCCGACGTATACGGGCTCCGATCGTTACTCATGCCCGGAATAGTGCCGCCCTGCTGGGTTTGCGTGAAGGAGGTCGAGTCCTTCATGCGCTGTTGGTTCCACTCGGTGCCCAGCGTCAGGTTCTGGTTGACGAGGAAATCAATCGGCAGGTTGATTTCGCTGTGCAGCATCACGTCGGCCAGGTCGGTGTCGGTGAATTTATTGCTGTTGAACAGCCCTTCCAGACCACCCGCCAGCCCTTCGCCCAGGCGGGAGTTGCGGGTGTGCTCATACTGCGCCCAGTTGCTGGTGGTGATGCCGTTATCCCAGCCGCCGTTCCAGGTGACGGCGAAATTCTGGCGATAGATACGGTTGGTCTCTTTGCCGTAGTTTTTCTTCACCAGGCCGCTGGAGCTGTTGTCGTTGTTGGTATTCTGGGTATCGCCGGCGTAGAGGTTGTTCTGGCGGCTGTAGCCTGCTTCAAACTCCAGGGACTGCATTGGCGCGAAGTCCCAGCGCACCACGCCGTTAATGTCTTTGTTTTCTACACCCTCGCGGCCTGCGGGCAGCGTGTCGGCGTAGGCACCGGTACGATCGGACTGGTGGCCCTGGTTGATGTCCCACGCGTCGGCCTGCGTCTTGTCCAGATTACCGAACATGCGGAAGCTGAAGTCGCCGCCGAGCGGGCCGCTCAGGCTGAAGTTGGTGCGTTTAGTGGAACCTTCGTCCTTGTGTTCTGGCGCATTCAGGTAGGTGTTCCAGGAGCCGTGCCACTGGTCATCGAACTTTTTAGTGATGATGTTCACCACGCCACCTGCCGCACCGTTGCCGTAGCGCGCGGCCGCCGGACCGCGGATCACTTCGATGCGCTCAATCATCTCTGGCGGCACCCAGCCGGTATCGCCGCGGGTATCACGCTCGCCGCGCCAGCCCAGACGGATGGAGTTACGGCTGGTCACCGGCTTGCCGTCGATCAGGATCAGGGTGTTTTCCGGCCCCATCCCGCGGATATCAATCTGACGGTTATTCCCGCGCTGGCCGCTGGTGGAGTTCCCGGTCAGGTTTACGCCCGGCATGGTACGGATAATTTCAGCCACGTCGCGCGCGGGCGGGTTTTTACGGATCTCATCGGCGGTAATGGTCGATACGCCAGGCGCCTGCAGGTTCTGCTCGGCGGCGGTGATGACCATCGTATCTTCGTGCTGCGCGGAGGCGGTGCTGTCGTCTGCCAGGGCTGGCAGCGCGACGCCGTAAATCCCTAAGTTGACCAGCAAGGCCAGGGAGTGAATCTTCTTATTCATTGTACGTCCTGCTTTTCGCGCCGCGTCCCCTGGCTCCATTCCCGAAGGGGAGAGGAGGCGGCATGGTGTCACCCGCAAGTGGGCATGATTGTTTTTTGAGCGCGCTTCCCACAGCGCGGGCACTACGCTATTGCAAATGCAAATAGTTATCAATAATATTATCAATAAAATTTGTCCTGAGACAAAAAAGACGGTTAAACATGAGGTTATAAGGGTGACGACGTTAACAACGGGAAGTGAAGCGTGGTGGCAGTCGAAAAAGGGGCCTGAATGGACGCCGGAAAAGGGACAATATCGCGTCACGTTCTGGTGGCGTGACCCGGCAGGAACGCAACGTTCGTCACCGACCAAACGCGTCTGGCTCTATATCACCGGCGTGACCGATCACCATCAAAATGCCCGCCCGCAATCCCTCGAACGCATTCCTGATACCGACGTCTGGCAGTGGCAGGGCGAGTTCAGCCCCGAATGGCGCGGAAGCTACTGTTTTATCCCCTCCGTGAATGAAAATGATTTTGCCGACGCGGTATTCGAAGGCCAGCAGCCGGACCGCATGGCGCTGCGCGAAGGCTGGCGCAAACTGCTGCCGCGCGCGGTGTCTGACCCTCTGAATCCGCAGAGCTGGCGCGGCGGGCGCGGCCATGCCGTCTCGGCGCTGGAGATGCCGGAAGCCCCGGTTCAGCCGGGCTGGCATCATCCGGATACGCCCCACAGCGCGCCGGTCTGCATCGAATGGGAAAGCGCGCGCCTGAAAAACCGCCGTCGCGTATGGGTTTTCACCACCGGTGAAGCTAACCCGCAGCGCCCGCTGGCAGTGCTGCTCGACGGCCAGTTCTGGGCCGAAAGCATGCCCGTCTGGCCCGCGCTGGCGTCGCTCACCGCCGAGCGCAAACTGCCGCCTGCCGTTTACGTGTTAATCGATGTGATCGACATGGCGCATCGCAACCGCGAGCTGCCGTGCAATGCCGATTTCTGGCTTGCGATACAGGAAGAGCTTCTCCCGCTTGTCAAAAACCGCGTGCCGTTCAGCGACCGCGCCGACCGGACGGTGGTCGCAGGGCAAAGCTTTGGCGGCCTCTCTTCCCTTTACGCCGCGCTGAACTGGCCGCAGCGTTTTGGCTGCGTGCTGAGCCAGTCCGGCTCTTACTGGTGGCCGCACCGCGGCGGGCAGCAGGAAGGGCTGTTAATCGAACAGCTTAAAGCGGATGAGATAGCCGCGCGCGGGCTGCGCATCGTCCTTGAGGCCGGGCGCAACGAGCCGCTGATTTTCAACGCCAATCAGGCGATTTACGCCGAACTACGCGCCCGGCATCAGGTTTACTGGCGTCAGGTTGACGGCGGACACGATGCGCTTTGCTGGCGCGGTGGGCTGACGCAGGGGCTGATGACCCTCTGGCAGCCGCTTATTCAATAACGGAGTCTGTATGGAATTCAGCAATCCTTTCGATAACCCGCAGGGACAGTTCGCCATTCTGCAAAACGACCACGGGCAGTACAGCCTGTGGCCGCAGCAGTGCGAGCTGCCGGCAGGGTGGCGCGTGGTGTGCGAAGCGCAGCCGCAGGACGCATGCCAGAAATGGCTGGCGGAACGCTGGCAAACCTTAGTACCGTCCCATTTTGCGGAGGGGAACGCATGAACCGTCTTCCTCTCGTTGCCGCCCAGCCGGGGATCTGGATGGCGGAGCAGCTGTCCACGCTGCCAAACGCCTGGAGCGTGGCGCACTACACCGAGCTGAAAGGCGATATTGACGCGCCGATGCTGGCAAAAGCCATTGCGGAAGGCATGATGCAGGCCGATACCCTGCGGATGCGTTTCATTGAGGACAACGGCGAGGTGTGGCAGTGGGTGGATGACACCTTCATTCTGCCTGAGCCGTCCATCGTTCGCGTTGACTCTCACACCGCCGCCTTGGCGCTGATGGAGGCCGATCTCAACCAGAACCTGCGCGTCGACAGCGGTCAGCCGCTGGCGTTTCACCAGCTGATTCAGGTCGGCGAGCGTCAGTGGTACTGGTATCAGCGCTATCATCATCTGGTGGTAGATGGCTTCAGCTTCCCGGCCATTACGCGTCAGATTGCCGCGATTTATGCCGCCTGGAAAAAGGGCGAACCGACGCCTGAATCCCCGTTTACGCCGTTTGCCGAGGTGGTGGACGAGTATCAGCGCTACCGCGCCAGCGAGGCGTATCAGCGCGACGGTGCCTTCTGGGCTGAGCAGCGCAAGCAACTGCCTTCTCCGGTCTCGCTCTCTTCCTCGCCGCTGCCGGGACGCGCTGCCACTACCGACATTCTGCGCCTGAAAATTGCCGCCGACGGCCGTGCCTTTAGCCAGCTTGCGCAGGCGGCAGGGCAGGTGCAGCGCACCGATCTGGCGCTTGCGCTGGTGGCGCTGTGGCTCGGCCGCCTCACCGGACGGCTGGACTACGCCGCCGGGTTTATCTTTATGCGCCGCATGGGGTCCGCCGCGCTGACCGCGACCGGGCCGGTGCTCAACGTCCTGCCGCTGGCGGTGAATATCAATCCGCAGGAGAGCCTGCCCGCGCTGGCGCTGCGCCTGGCTAACCAGCTGAAAAAAATGCGCCGCCACCAGCGCTACGACGCCGAGCAGATCGTGCGCGACAGCGGGAAGTCGGCAGGCGACGAAGCCCTGTTTGGCCCGGTGCTGAACGTCAAGATGTTCGATTATCAGCTGGATATCGACGGCGTGGAGGCCACCACCCACACGCTGGCAACTGGCCCGGTGAACGATCTGGAGCTGGCGCTGTTCCCTGACGAGCAGGGCGGATTAAGCATTGAGATCCTCGCCAGCAAGCAGCGTTACGATGAAGCAACGCTCACTCGCCATGTTTCGCGCCTGAACGCGATGCTGATGCAGTTTGCGGCGAACCCTGACCTGCGCTGCGGCGAGGTGGAAACCGTTTCAGAGCAGGAGTACGCAAAGCTCGCGCGCATCAACGATACCGGGCTGGCGCTGCCGTCCACCACGCTCGCGGAGCTGGTGGCGGAGCAGGCGAACAAAACGCCGGATGCCCCCGCGCTGGCGGATGCCCACATTGCGCTGAGCTATCGTGAGATGCGCGAGCAGGTCGTCGCGCTGGCAAACCTGCTGCGCGAACGCGGCGTGAAGCCGGGCGACAGCGTGGCGGTGGCCCTGCCGCGTTCGGTGTTCCTGACGCTGGCGCTGCACGGCATCGTCGAGGCGGGAGCCGCATGGCTGCCGCTGGACACCGGCTACCCGGACGACCGCCTGCGGATGATGCTGGAGGACGCGAAGCCGTCCCTGCTCATTACCACCGACGAGCAGCGTTCGCGCTTTAGCGACCTGCCGATTACCTCATTTAGTTACAACACACTGTTACCGACCGCGGGTGCTGAACCGCTGCGCCTGGCGAAGCCGGAGCAGACGGCGTACATCATCTTTACCTCCGGTTCGACCGGGCGTCCGAAAGGGGTCATGGTCGGGCATACCGCCATCGTCAACCGCCTGAAGTGGATGCAGAATCACTACCCGCTGAACGCGAGCGACGTGGTGGCGCAGAAAACGCCATGCAGTTTTGACGTGTCGGTGTGGGAGTTCTGGTGGCCGTTTATCGCCGGGGCGAAGCTGGTGATGGCCGAGCCGGACGCGCACCGCGACCCGCAGGCGATGCAGAGCTTCTTCGCGCAGTACGGCGTGACGACAACCCACTTCGTGCCGTCGATGCTGGCGGCGTTTGTCGCCTCGCTGACGCCAGACAACGTCGCGTGCTGCAAAACGCTTAGGCAGGTGTTCTGCAGCGGCGAAGCGCTGCCGACCGGGCTCTGCCGCGAGTGGGAACAGCTCACCTATGTGCCGCTGCATAACCTCTATGGCCCAACGGAAGCGGCGGTGGACGTCAGCTGGTATCCGGCGTTTGGCCCGGAACTGGCGGCCGTTGAAGGCAACAGCGTGCCGATCGGTTTCCCGGTGTGGAACACGGGGTTACGCATCCTTGACGCGATGATGCGCCCGGTGCCGTTCGGCGTGGCGGGCGATCTTTACCTCACCGGCATCCAGCTGGCGCAGGGGTATCTGGGCCGTCCGGACCTGACCGCGAGCCGCTTTATTGCCGATCCGTTTGCCCCGGGCGAGCGGATGTATCGTACCGGCGACGTTGCCCGCTGGCTGGACAACGGCGCGGTGGAGTATCTGGGCCGCAGCGACGATCAGCTGAAAATTCGCGGCCAGCGCATTGAGCTCGGCGAAATCGACCGGGCGATGCTGTCGCTGCCGGACGTGGCCCAGGCCGTGGCGCACGCCTGCGTGTTCAACCAGGCGGCGGCAACGGGCGGCGATGCCCGCCAGCTGGTGGGGTATGTTGTCTCTGAATCGGGTCTGCCGCTGGACCGCGACGCGCTGCTGGCATCCCTCAAAGCACAGCTGCCGCCGCATATGGTGCCGGTGGTGCTGCTGCAAATCAGCGCGCTGCCGCTAAGCGCGAACGGCAAGCTCGACCGCAAGGCGCTGCCGCTGCCGGAGCTGACCAGCAAAACATCCGGCCGCGCGCCGGAAAGCGAAACCGAAATCACTGTCGCGCAGGCGTTCTCGGCGCTGCTGGGCTGCGAAGTGAACGATATCGAAGCCGACTTCTTTGCCCTCGGCGGTCATTCGCTGCTGGCGATGCGCCTCGCGGCGCAGCTTAGCCGCACGTTCTCCCGCAAGGTCACGCCGGGGCAGATTATGGTCGCCTCCACTGTGAGTAAGCTCAGCGCGCTGTTGGACTCGCAGATGAGCGACGAGCAGGCGCAGCGTCTGGGATTTGAAACGCTTCTCCCGCTGCGTGAAAGCGGCGGCCCAACGCTGTTCTGCTTCCATCCGGCGTCCGGGTTCGCGTGGCAGTTCAGCGTGCTGGCGCGCTACCTCAGCCCGCGCTGGTCGATAACCGGCATTCAGTCGCCGCACCCGGAAGGGCCGATGCAGCAGTGCGCGGATCTGGATGGAGTAATCGAACATCACCTGAATACGTTGCGTAAGCAGCAGCCGCAGGGGCCGTATTACCTGTTCGGCTATTCCCTCGGCGGCACGCTGGCGCAGGGCATTGCGGCGCGTCTGCGCGCGCAGGGTGAAGCGGTCGCGTTCCTCGGTCTGCTGGATACCTGGCCGCCGGAAACCCAGAACTGGGCGGAAAAAGAGGCCAACGGCCTCGACCCGGAGGTGCTGGCGGAAATCGAGCGCGAGCGTCAGGCCTTTATCGCCGCTCAGCAGGGGCAGGGCACCAGCGAGCTGTTTAACGCTATCGAAGGCAACTACGCCGACGCGGTGCGGCTGCTGACCACGGCGCACAGCGCGCGCTTTGAGGGTAAAGCGACGCTGTTTGTTGCCGAACGCACGCGAACGATGGACCCGCAGGTCGCGTGGGCGCCGTGGGTGAGTGAACTGGAGGTGTACAGCCAGGATTGCGCCCACGTGGATATCATTTCACCGCAGGCGTTTGAGAAGATAGGGCCGGTGTTGAAGGAGATTTTGGGGTAACGTTTAAAGCCCCTCACCCTAACCCTCTCCCTGTGGGAGAGGGGATGGTTTGCTCCCTCTCCCTGTGGGAGAGGGCCGGGGTGAGGGCATCAGACCGCACGCTTGCCTAACGGCACCACCAGCGGCGTTCCCGCCACCGGATCGTCAATAATCATGCAGCGCATGCCGTAGATCCGCTCGATCAGCTCCGGCGTCACAATCTCCTTCGGCGCGCCCTGCGCCACAATCTCGCCGTCGCGTAGCGCAATCAAATGCGTGGCGTAGCGGCACGCCTGGTTTAAATCGTGCAGCACCGCGGCCAGGGTATACCCCTGCGTGCGGTTCAGCTCGCTCAGCAGCTCAAGCAGGTCAATCTGATGGCTGATGTCGAGCCAGGTCGTCGGCTCGTCCAGCAGCATGATGGCGGTCTCCTGCGCCAGCACCATCGCAATCCACGCCCGCTGGCGCTGCCCGCCGGAGAGGGTATCCACGCTCTGCAGGGCGAGATCGGTAATCCCCGTCGCCCGCATCGCGCGGCTGACCGCCTCGTCATCCTCTTTACGCCAGCGGGTGAACAGCGGCTGGTGCGGATAGCGCCCGCGCGAGACCAGCTCCTGTACCGTGATGTCTCCCGGTGTGGTGGCGTTTTGCGCCAGCAGCCCGATGCGCCGCGCCACCTCTTTGCTGGCGAAGCGCTGGATCTGCTCTCCGTCGAGGAACACGCTGCCTTCAGCCGGCGTCATCAGGCGGCTGAGGGTGCGCAGCAGGGTCGACTTACCGCAGCCGTTCGGCCCGATGATTGCCGTAAAATGGCCGTCCGGAATGGCAACGGATAAGTCACGGGCAATGATTTTTTTGCCGTAGCCGAGGGTAAGATTTTCGCCGCGCAAGCGGGTGGTTGTGTCTGTCATTTCTTGCGTGACTCCTGAACGAGCAAGACGATGAGATAAATCCCGCCGAGGCTGACGGTCACCACGCCCACCGGCAGTTGATAAGGCATAAACAGCCGCTGGGCGCAGAGATCGGCGGCCAGCAGCAGCAACGCGCCGCAGAACGCCGCCTGGGTGAGTCCCCAACGCGCCGTCCCGCTAAGACGACGCGCGATATGCGGCGCCACGAGGGCGATAAACGAGATCGGCCCGGCGATAGCGGTAGAGGCGGCAGTCAGCAGTACGGCCACCAGCATCAGCATCAGGCGCGAGCGTTCAACGCTTACGCCCAGCGCGCAGGCGCTGTCGTCGCCCATCTCCAGCAGACGCATGCGCCGCACCAGCAGCAGCGCGCCGATAAACATCAGCACTATTAGCGGCGCGGCGGGCCAGGTTTTGCCCCACGTCAGGCCGTTGAGGGAACCGGCATACCACAGCCCGGCGGAGAGGGCGGTTTCCAGCGAGGCCTGCAGCAGCAGCCAGGTGTTAAAGGCCATCAGCATGGCGCGGACGCCGATGCCGATGATGATCAGGCGGAAGGTGTCGATGCCGTTGCACCAGGCAAGCAGCCAGATAACCAGCGACGTCAGAATGCCCCCCGCCATCGCCGTAAAGGTGATGGCCGTCAGGTGCTGGCCAAACAGCACCATCGCCACCAGCACGCCGCTCCAGGCCCCGGTGTTGAGGCCCATCACGTCCGGGCTGCCGAGCGGGTTGCGCATCAGCGACTGGAAAATCGCACCGCTGACGCCCAGGGCTGCGCCCACCAGAATCGCCATCGCCACGCGCGGCAGCCGCCACTCCGTCACCACCATAGTGATGTTGCGCGGCGCGCTGCCGAGCAGGGCGTTAAAGACCTGAGTGAAATCGAGCGTGACCGCGCCGCTGCGCAGGCTCCAGACCGCCAGCAGCAGAATGGCGATAAGCAGCAGCGAGACGCTGGTGAGTAAACGACGGGACGGGGCCATCATGCGCCACCTCCGCGCTTGCGGCGCACGAGGAAGATCAGCACCGGCGCGCCGATAAAGGCGCTGACCACCGAGACGCGCAGCTCGCCGGGCACCAGCAGGCGGCCCAGCACGTCGGCAAACAGCAGCAGGGCAGGGGTGGCCAGCAGCGTCACCGGCAGCGACCAGCGGTGATCCGCCCCCACCAGCCAGCGCGCCACGTGCGGCATCATCAGGCCGATAAAGGCAATCGGGCCGACCACGGCGGTCGCGCTGCCGCATAGTACGGTGATGGCGAGCAGACCAATCAGCTGCGTGCGCGCCACGCGGTTGCCGAGGGCGGTCGCGGTGTCGCTGCCGAGGCTCAGGCTGTTGAGCGCGCGGCTTAAAAACAGCGCCACGGCGGCAGCGATAATGACCGGGATCGCCACCACTTTCAGGGTTTCAAGCGTGCGGATATCCAGCGAGCCGGCCTGCCAGAAGCGCAACTGGTCGTAGACGTCCGGGTTGAGCAGGGCGATGCCGTTGGATAACCCTTCCAGTACCGCCGCGAGCGCCACGCCCGCCAGCGTCAGGCGCACCGGGCTCAGCTGCCCGCCGCCCTGGCTGCCGGTAAACGCCACGATCAGCGAGGCAGCCAGCGCGCCGCAGAAGGCCATGACCAGCTGCTCAGACGGAGAGGTGAAGCTGAACAGCGCCGCGCCGAGCACGATGGCAAAGCTGGCGCCGGAGTTAACGCCGAGGATGCCGGGGTCTGCCAGCGGGTTACGGGTAAGGGTTTGCATCAGCGCGCCGGCAAGGCCGAGCGCGCCACCGGCAAGCAGCCCGGCGAGGGTACGGGGCAGGCGGGCGTCGAGCACGATAACGCAGTCGGCGCTCTGACAGGTGCCGGTGAGCGCATCAACGATAACGGACGCGGGCAGCGGCTTCGCGCCGACCAGCAGGCTGAGTGCAATCGCAAGGCTCAGGAGCAGCAATAAAACGGGCACGGCAATGGCGCGCACCGAAGAAGAGGAAAACGACATAGCAACATCCATGATTTGATAATGATAGTGATTATCGTTATCTATCTTATTTGGCTATGTTAGCATGTGCGCCCATGGAATGGGTAGAATTACACTCAAGGCTTTGTCATGAATCAAAAATCCTGGCTGCTCAACCTCAGCCTGCTTAAAACGCACCCGGCGTATCGCGCCGTTTTTATCGCCCGCTTTATCTCCATTTTATCCCTCGGCCTGCTCGGCGTGGCCGTGCCGGTACAGATCCAGACCATGACGCACTCCAGCTGGCTGGTGGGGCTGTCGGTTACCTTAACCGGCGGGGCGATGTTTATCGGCCTGATGGTCGGCGGCGTGCTCGCGGACCGCTACGAGCGTAAGAAGCTGATCCTGCTGGCGCGCGGCACCTGCGGCGTGGGCTTTATCGGGCTGTGTCTGAACGCCATGCTGCCGGAGCCGTCGCTGATTGCCATTTACGCTCTTGGCCTGTGGGACGGCTTTTTTGCCTCGCTAGGCGTGACGGCGCTGCTGGCGGCCACGCCCGCGCTGGTCGGGCGTGAAAACCTGATGCAGGCCGGGGCGATCACCATGCTCACCGTGCGCCTCGGCTCGGTGATTTCGCCGATGGTGGGCGGCCTGCTGCTGGCAACGGGCAACGTGGCCTGGAACTACGGGCTGGCGGCGGCGGGGACCTTTATCACCACGCTGACCCTGCTGCGCCTGCCCCTTCTTCCGCCTCCGCCGCAGCCGCGCGAGCATCCGCTGAAATCGCTGATGGCAGCCATTCGTTTTCTGTTCAGCAACCCGCTGATTGGCGGCATTGCGCTGCTCGGCGGCCTGCTGACCATGGCGAGCGCGGTGCGAGTGCTGTACCCGGCGCTGGCGGGAGAGTGGCAGATGAGCGCCTCGGAGATTGGCATTCTCTACGCCGCCATTCCGCTCGGCGCGGCGTGCGGAGCGCTGACCAGCGGCAACCTGGCGCAAAGCGCGCGGCCGGGGTTGATTATGCTGCTTGCCACGCTGGCCTCGTTTATCGCCATTGGCTTCTTTAGCCTGATGCCGGTGTGGGCGCTGGGCGTGTTGTGCCTGGTGATTTTCGGCTGGCTCAGCGCCATTAGCTCGCTGTTACAGTACACCCTGATCCAGACCCAGACGCCGGAAGGGATGCTCGGGCGCATCAACGGCCTGTGGACCGCGCAGAACGTGACGGGTGATGCCATCGGTGCGGCGATCCTCGGCGGCCTGGGGGCGATAATGACCCCGGTGGCGTCGGCGAGCAGCAGCGGGTTTGTATTAGCGATGATTGGCGGGATTTTGTTGATCGCATTAGCGGAATTACGGCGGTTCAGGCAGGAGAGTGTGTTGAACGACGGTGCGGCCTGATGCCCTCACCCCGACCCTCTCCCACAGGGAGAGGGAGGTAAAATACCTACTTGAACAACGTATTCAATCTGTCTAACACCAGCATCGCGCTGTAATAATCCAGGCGGAAGGTCTCCGTTCCCAGCACCCAGACGCGCTTGTTCTTCACTGAAGGCAGATGCGCCAGCAGCGGGTTGGCGTAAATCGCATCCACATCTTTCTGGTCGCCGGCAAACACAAACAGCCCTTCACCGTTCAGCCCGGTAGCCAGGCTTTCACCGCCCAGCTGAACAATGTCGTGGCGCTTGCCCTGGCTTTTGGAGGTGTGCAGCCCGGCTGGCAGGTCAGCCAGCGTAAAGCCCAGCTGGTGCAAAAGCTTGCCCTGTGCAGATTCTGCGGTCCACAGGTTGGCGCTGCGCGCGGCGGCGGTGTAGACGATGGCGTTCACCGGCTGCGGCGGCAGTTTCATCTGCTGTTTCACCTGCGCAAGCTGTTTATCAAAAGCGGTAATGCGCTCTGCGGCCTGCTTTTCCTGTCCCGTAATGGTGCCCAGCTTCGTCAGCAGTTCCTGCCAGCTCTTGTCGTCGTAGTTGATGATAAGCGTCGGGGCGATGGCGGAGAGCTGGTCGTACAGCGCCAGCGCGGAATCCCCGCCGGTGGCGCTGATTAAAATCAGGTCCGGCATCTGTGCCGCGACCGCTTCGGCGCTCGGCTCACCAATGTACAGCCGCGCGACCTTGCGCTGTTTCGCGATATCACCCCACTGGCGCAGGAAACCCTGCGCGTCCGCCACGCGGTTGTTCGGCGCGGTTGCGCCGCTGGCGACGACCGGGGCGTCAATCGCCAGCAGGGAGCCGGTTAAGGTCACGCTGGTGGAGACAATGCGCGTCGGCTTGCTCTCCAGGGTATGCACGCCGCGGCTGTCGGTCACCTGACGTGGCCAGTCGGCAGCGGCGGCTGAGGTAAGTCCTAAAACAAAAAGTCCGAATAAAAGCAGGGGAGTACGGCAAACGGCAGGGAATTTCACAGCGCGGTATCCTGTTTTTGTTGAAGATAATGCTTCTCATTTTCATGGTTGCCGCGAAGGGATGCAAGCTTTTGTCGCACAAGTTATTTGCCCGACGGTTGACAGCGAAGCGATGTGGGATTAGGTTAGCCTCGAAAATATAAATGATAATCATTATTGCTTCTTTTATCATTTGAGGAGGATGATATGGATACGTCCCTGGCTGAGGAAGTTCAGCACACCGCAAGCACGCTGCAATCAGACCGCTTTTTCTTTATGTCGCCTTACCGCAGCTTTACCACGTCCGGCTGTTTTGCCCGCTTCAATGAACCCGCCGTCGGCGGCGACGATCCGGCGGGTCAGTTCCAGCAAAAATTAGCCCAGGCCTTCCGGAATGCAAAAGCCAGCGGCATTGCTCACCCGGTGATGGTGGGGGCGATCCCGTTTGATACCCGCAAGCCCTCGTCGCTGTTTATTCCCGAACGCTGGCAGACCTTTTCTCGCCCGGCGCGTCAGCAGTCTTCACGCTATTTCTCCGGTACGCAGGCGCTGAAGGTGGAACAACGCACCGAGATCCCGCCGCAGCCCGTGTTTGAAGAGATGGTCGCCCGCGCGGCAGCGCTGACCGCCACGCCGCAGGTGAACAAGGTGGTGCTGTCGCGCCTGATTGATATCGCGACAGACAAACGCATGGACAGCGGCGCCCTGTTGGAGCGCCTTATTGCCCAGAACCCGGCGAGCTTTAACTTCCACGTGCCGCTGGAAGACGGCGGCGTGCTGCTCGGGGCAAGCCCGGAGCTGCTGCTGCGCAAAGAGGGTGCGCACTTTAGCTCGCTGCCGCTGGCGGGTTCCGCGCGCCGCCAGCCGGACGACGTGCTGGATCGCGAAGCGGGCAACAAGCTGCTGGCCTCCGAAAAGGACCGCCACGAGCACGACCTCGTGACCCAGGCGATGAAGGCCATTCTCGCGCCTCGCAGCCATCATCTCAGCATGCCTGACTCTCCGCAGCTCATCACCACGCCGACGCTGTGGCATCTGGCGACGCCTGTGGAAGGCGAGGCGCGTGAAAACGAGAACGCCCTGACCCTGGCGTGCCTGCTGCACCCGACGCCGGCGCTGAGCGGCTTCCCGCATCAGGCGGCAAAAGAGCTGATTGCCGAGCTGGAGCCGTTCGACCGCGAGCTGTTCGGCGGCATCGTCGGCTGGTGCGACAGCGAAGGCAACGGCGAGTGGGTGGTGACCATCCGCTGCGCGCGTCTGCATAAAAATAGCGTTCGCCTGTTTGCCGGCGCGGGCATTGTGCCCGCCTCCTCCCCGGTGGGCGAGTGGCGCGAGACCGGCGTGAAGCTCTCCACCATGCTCAACGTTTTTGGTTTGCACTGAGGAAGACTGATGACCATTCCCTTTACCCGCTGGCCTGAGGAATTTGCCCTGCGCTACCGTGAAAAAGGCTACTGGCAGGATCTGCCGCTGACACACATCCTGACGGATCGCGCGAATAGTGATGCGGTCGCCATTATCGACGGCGAACGTCGCGTGACCTACCGCGCGTTTAATGAGTCCGTAAACAACCTGGCTTCAGCCCTTCAGGCGCGCGGGCTGCAGCGCGGCGAGACGGCGCTGGTGCAGCTTGGCAACGTGGCCGAGTTCTACATCACCTTCTTCGCGCTGCTGCAAATCGGCGTGGCGCCGGTGAACGCGCTCTTTAGCCACCAGCGCAGCGAGCTGAACGCTTACGCCCTGCAAATCAAACCCGCCGTGCTGATTGCCGATCGCGACCACGCGCTGTTCGCGGGCGATGACTTCCTTAACGCTTTCGTGGATGAACACCGTTCGGTGCGCGTCGTCCTGCTGCGCGGTGACGGGGGTGAGCATGTGCTGGAGGCGGCGATTTCCCGCCCGGCGGACAATTTTATTGCTAACCCGACGCCCGCCGACGAGGTGGCGTTTTTCCAGCTTTCCGGCGGCAGCACCGGCACGCCCAAGCTTATCCCGCGCACGCATAACGATTACGACTACAGCATTCGCCGCAGCAACGAGATCTGCGGCATTACCGCCGAAACGCGTTACCTGAACGCGCTCCCTGCGGCGCATAACTACGCCATGAGCTCGCCGGGATCGTTAGGCGTCTTTACCGCGGGCGGCTGCGTGGTGCTGGCGAACGATCCGAGCGCTACGCTCTGCTTCCCGCTGATTGAACAGCATCAGGTTAACGTCACCTCGCTGGTGCCGCCTGCGGTTAGCCTGTGGCTGCAGGCCATCGCCGACGGGGCGGGAAACGCGCAGCTTAAATCGCTCAAATTGCTGCAGGTGGGCGGCGCGCGCCTTTCCGCCACGCTCGCGGCGCGTATACCGGCCGAGATTGGCTGCCAGCTGCAGCAGGTGTTCGGCATGGCGGAAGGGCTTGTGAACTACACCGCGCTCGACGACGCGCCGGAACGCATCATCAATACCCAGGGGCGCCCGATGTGCCCGGACGACGAGGTATGGGTGGCGGACGAGCACGGCAACCCGCTGCCGCGCGGGGAGGTCGGGCGTCTGATGACCCGCGGGCCGTATACCTTCCGGGGCTATTTTAACAGCCCGGAACACAACGCCAGCGCCTTCGACGCCGACGGCTTTTACTGCTCCGGCGATCTGATCGCCATCGACGAGCAGGGCTACATCACCGTGCAGGGACGCGAGAAGGATCAGATCAACCGCGGCGGAGAGAAGATCGCCGCCGAAGAGATCGAGAACCTGCTACTGCGCCACGAGGCGGTGATCCACGCCGCGCTGGTGAGCATGGAGGACAGCCTGCTGGGTGAGAAGAGCTGCGCGTATCTGGTGGTGAAACAGCCCCTGCGCGCGGTCGAGGTGCGTCGCTTCCTGCGCGAGCAGGGCGTTGCCGAATTTAAGCTGCCGGACCGCGTGGAGAGCGTGGATGCGCTCCCGCTGACGCCGGTCGGCAAAGTCGATAAGAAACAGTTGCGCCTGTGGCTTGCTGAACGCGCCCGGGGCTGAGGAACAGAGAATGGCTATCCCAAAATTAACCGCTTACGCGCTGCCAACCGCCGCAGATCTGCCGACCAGTAAAGTGAACTGGGCGTTTGAACCTGAACGCGCCGCGCTGCTGATCCACGATATGCAGGAATACTTCCTGAACTTCTGGGGCGAAAACAGCGCGATGATGCAGCAGGTGGTGGCTAACATCGCTAAACTTCGCGATTACTGCAAAGCGCATAATATTCCGGTCTACTACACCGCCCAGCCGAAAGAGCAGAGCGACGAAGATCGCGCCCTGCTCAACGACATGTGGGGGCCAGGTCTGACCCGCTCGCCGGAGCAGCAGCGTATCGTTGCTCAGCTGACGCCGGACGAAGCGGACACCGTGCTGGTGAAGTGGCGCTACAGCGCGTTCCACCGCTCGCCGCTGGAGCAGATGCTGAAAGAGACCGGCCGCAACCAGCTGCTGATTACCGGCGTGTATGCCCACATCGGCTGCATGACTACCGCCACCGATGCCTTTATGCGCGACATCAAACCGTTCTTTATTGCCGACGCGCTGGCGGATTTCACCCGCGACGAGCACCTGATGTCCCTTAACTACGTGGCCGGGCGCTCTGGCCGCGTGGTGATGACTGACGAGCTGCTGCCGTCCGTTCCGGCCTCAAAGGCCGCGCTGCGCGAGCTGATCCTGCCGCTGCTGGACGAGTCCGACGAGCCGATGGATGACGAAAACCTGATCGACTACGGTCTGGACTCGGTGCGCATGATGGCCCTGGCCGCCCGCTGGCGCAAAGTGCATGGCGATATCGACTTCGTGATGCTGGCCAAAAATCCCACCCTCGACGCCTGGTGGGCGCTGCTCTCCCGCGAGGTGAAGTAATGGGATTTGATTTCACCGGTAAAACCGTCTGGGTTACGGGGGCGGGGAAGGGGATTGGCTACGCGACGGCGCTGGCGTTTGCCGAAGCCGGCGCGCAGGTGACCGGGTTCGATCTGGCCTTCCCCCAGAAAGATTATCCGTTTGCCATCGAAACGCTGGACGTGGCGGATTTTGCTCAGGTCAGCGATGTGTGTGGCCGTTTGCTTAATACCCTTGAGCGTCTGGACGTGCTGGTCAACGCGGCGGGCATTCTGCGCATGGGGGCGACGGACCAGCTCTCGCAGGCGGACTGGCAGCAGACCTTCGCGGTCAACGTTGGCGGGGCGTTTAACCTGTTCCAGCAGACGATGGGCCAGTTTCGCCGTCAGCAGGGCGGGGCGATTGTGACGGTGGCCTCTGACGCGGCACATACGCCGCGCATCGGCATGAGCGCCTACGGCGCCTCGAAAGCGGCGCTGAAAAGCCTGGCATTGACCGTCGGTCTGGAGCTGGCGGGCAGCGGCGTGCGCTGCAACCTGGTGTCGCCGGGCTCAACGGATACCGATATGCAGCGCACCCTGTGGAAAAGCGACGATGCGGAGCAGCAGCGCATTCGCGGCTTTGGCGAGCAGTTTAAGCTCGGCATTCCGCTCGGCAAAATCGCCCGTCCGCAGGAGATTGCCAGTACGGTGCTGTTCCTCGCCTCCGATGCCGCCAGCCATATCACCCTGCAGGATATCGTGGTGGACGGCGGCTCCACGCTGGGGGCGTAGATGATCTGGAAACGTCATGTACCCCTCGAGGAGCTGAACGCGACCAGCCTGAACACCCTGGTGGCGCATCTCGGCATCGTCTATACCCGCATCGGGGACGACACGCTGGAAGCGGAGATGCCGGTGGATGCGCGCACCCATCAGCCGTTCGGCCTGCTGCACGGCGGGGCCTCCGCAGCGCTGGCGGAAACGCTCGGCTCGATGGCCGGGTATCTGATGACCCGCGACGGGCAGAGCGTGGTGGGCACGGAGCTTAACGCCACGCATCACCGCGCGGTGTCGCACGGCAAGGTGCGCGGGGTATGTCAGCCGCTGCATCTGGGGCGTTCCAGCCAGAGCTGGGAGATTGTGGTCTTCGACGAGCAGGGACGGCGCTGCTGTACGTGTCGGTTGAGTACGATGGTGCTGGGTTGACCGGTGCAGAATTGCCGGGTGGCGGCTTCGCCTTACCCGGCCTACACCTCACACGTAGGCCCGGTAAGCGAAGCGCCACCGGGCAATGTTTACAACATCGATACCACCCGCTTCAACAGCCGAATTCTCGGCGCTATGGACGCTTTATCCAGCCACTCCGCCGGGCTGTGGAACCCGGCGCCAACCGGCCCGAAGCCGTCAAGCGTCGGGATGCCGAGCGCTGCCGTGTGGTTGGCATCGCTCCCACCGCCGACCGCCTGCCAGGTAATGGCGATGCCTTCCGCTTGACCCGCCGCTTCTACCTGCTGCATCAGCGCCTGGGTTGCTTCGCTTGCTGCCATCGCCGGCTTGTGATTGACCCGCGTCAGCGTGGTGGTCACGCCGTCTGAAAAGCCTTTCTCACATAACGCCTCCAGCGCCTGGTTCACCCGGTCGTACTCGTCGTTTTCCCAGAAGCGAACGTCCAGTTCTGCCACGGCGCTGTCCGCGACCACGTTCGCCGCGCTGCCGCCCTGAATAACGCCGACGTTCAGCGTGGTGCCGCGATCCCAGTCCGTCAGGGCATTGATGGCGATAACGCTGTTTGCCATCGCGGTAATCGCCGAGCGGCCTTTCTCCGGGTCGTTACCCGCATGCGCCGCCACGCCGCTGAAGGTGAGGTGATAGCCCGCCATGCCTTTACGCGCTTTCACCAGCGAGCCGTCGGAGCGGGCGGCTTCGCACACCAGCACGCAGCGGGAACGCTTAGCCAGTTCACCAATCCATTCGTGGGAATAGACAGAGCCGGTCTCTTCGTCCGGGTTCATCGCCACGGCAATCGCGAGACGCTCGTTGTCCGCGGCATCGAGCCCGCGCATCGCCCACAAAATATTCAGAAGTCCGCTCTTCATATCCGAGACGCCGGGGCCGTACAGGCGGGTATCGTCCTCGCTCATCGGGCGTTCGGCCACGGTGCCAGCGGGAAACACGGTATCCAGATGGCCGACCAGCAGCACGTCGAACCGTTCCGCCTGCGGCTTGTTGCTGACGAACACGCCGGGGCCAACCTTGTCGCCCAAATTCACCTGCTCCGTGTGCCAGCCCTCACGCTGCCAGAGCTGCTGCATGATGCCTGCTACGGCTGCGACGCCGTCAATCGTCTGGGTTCCGCAGTCCACGTTCACCAGGGTTTTCAGTTCTTCGATGTAATGGTCAAGATTCATGTTCACGTCCTGTTCAGAGAATAATGCGCATCAGCAGCATGGCTAAAAATGCGTTGACGACCGAGATGGCGATCATCAGCGGAATGCGTTTGGCGCGGGTGCCGATCACGCCCAGAATGCGGCCCAGGTACTGCACCTGCGAGCCCATCAGGTAGATGGCGGGCGCCAGGATCGCCAGGTGCTCGCCGGTGAGGATGCCTTTATCAAACAGGCCAATGGCGACGCCGATCCCGCCGCCCATCGACATCCAGCCGCCAATCAGCACGGCGGCCGCTTCGCCCGGCAGGCCAAACAGGCCCATCAGCGGGGCGAAGATGGTGCCCAGCCCTTTTAGCGCGCCGGTAATTTCAAGCGCTTTGATGATGATAAACGCCATCACCACGTTGGGCAGGGTGCTGCTGGTGGCAATGCTCCAGCCTTTGCGCGCGCCTTCGATAAACACATCGGTAATGACGGGGTTGGACTGTGGGGCGCTCATGCGGCGTCTCCTTTACCGGTGAAAGACAGGATCAATCGCAGCAGATTGGCACCCACGATTTTCATCATGAACATGACGGCGATACAGGCCCCGATGGAGGTAGGCACCGCAGCCGTACCGTCAACGGCGACCAGCGTAAAGAGGATGGCGCCGGAAGAGAAAAAGTTGGTGATCATCGCCCCGGCGGAGAACTGGAACATGGCGAAGACGTCTTTCTCTTTTTCGCTGATTTGCCCTTCATCAGACAGATTTCGCGTGAGGGACGCGCCGACGTCGGTGCTTTGCAGGCTGCCTATCAGCGCCAGCCCGGCGGTGCCGGGAATGCCCAGCAGCGGGCGCAGCAGAGGGGTTAAGAGCTTGCGGGCGGCGCGCAGGGCGCCGTAGTGCTCCAGCACGTTGATCATCCCTAGCGCAAACATCACGGCCGGAATTAAACCGAGCGCGAAGAGAAATCCGTCCATCGCGCCGCTGCCGCCGGTGCCGCGAAAGGCGCTGCTGGCGGTCGTCAGGGTGCCATCCTCCAGGCTGGCTTTACTGACCACTTTGCCAAACGCGCCGTTGAGGGTGGTGAAATCAAAAACGCCGTACCACTCTTTTCCGCCCAGCAGGCCAGAGAAGAAAACGGCTGCAAACGCCAGGGCGAAGTACGCGCCGGGCCCGACCTTACTATCCTGAGGTACTGAACTGTTCATATCCTTTTCCTTGTATGCACGCCATTGCGCAGGATCATTCTGGCGAGGTTATGAGCAAAAAAAATGATACAAATCATTCCGTAAGGTGGTGCCTGGACGAAAAAGGCAAAAGTGTGACCGGTGACGGTACGAAAGTGATCGGCTTAACAATGTGGTGTAAATGTGTGGTTTGACCACGCATAATTGCGTTTCAAAGTTGTTAAATTTTATCCGTTGTTCTAGAAACAAAATGTAACATCTCACTGTTTCACAACAACGGATAACCACGATGAACAACTCAGGGAAATACCTTATATGGGCAGGGCTCTCCGTTGTGGGAGCCTTTGCCCTGGGCTATATCGCCCTCAACCGGGGAGAGCAGATCAACGCGCTGTGGATCGTTGTCGCCTCCGTCTGCATTTATCTGATCGCGTATCGTTTTTATGGCCGCTATATCGCGAAGAACGTCTTAGGGGTTGATGCCACGCGCATGACGCCAGCCGTCCGCCATAACGACGGGCTGGACTACGTGCCGACCGATAAAAAAGTGCTGTTCGGCCACCATTTTGCGGCGATTGCCGGGGCAGGGCCGCTGGTGGGCCCGGTGCTGGCGGCGCAGATGGGCTACCTGCCGGGGATGATCTGGATCCTTGCCGGCGTGGTGCTGGCAGGGGCGGTGCAGGACTTTATGGTGCTGTTCGTCTCCACCCGTCGCGATGGTCGTTCGCTGGGCGAGCTGGTGAAAGAGGAGATGGGGGCAACCGCCGGGGTGATTGCGCTGGTGGCGACCTTTATGATCATGGTGATCATCCTCGCGGTGCTGGCGATGATCGTGGTGAAAGCGCTGACCCACAGCCCTTGGGGGACGTATACCGTTGCTTTCACCATTCCGCTGGCGCTGTTTATGGGGATCTACATCCGCTATCTGCGTCCGGGCCGAATTGGTGAAGTATCGGTGATTGGCCTGGTGTTTCTCGTGTTCGCCATTATCTCCGGCGGCTGGGTAGCGGAAAGCCCGACCTGGGCACCGTTCTTCGACTTTACCGGCGTACAGCTCACCTGGATGCTGGTGGGATACGGCTTCGTGGCGGCGGTGCTGCCGGTATGGCTGCTGCTGGCCCCGCGCGACTACCTCTCCACCTTCCTGAAAATCGGCACCATCGTCGGGCTGGCGATCGGCATTCTGATTATGCGTCCGACCCTGACCATGCCTGCGCTGACCAAATTCATCGACGGCACCGGCCCGGTCTGGACCGGCAACCTGTTCCCGTTCCTGTTTATCACTATCGCCTGCGGTGCGGTGTCGGGCTTCCACGCGCTGATTGCCTCAGGCACCACGCCGAAGATGCTGGCGAATGAAAATCAGGCCTGCCTGATTGGCTACGGCGGCATGCTGATGGAGTCCTTCGTCGCCATCATGGCGCTGGTCTCGGCCTGTATCATCGATCCGGGCGTCTACTTCGCGATGAACAGCCCGATGGCGGTGCTGGCACCTGCCGGCACCGTTGACGTCGTCGCGTCTGCCGCGCAGGTCGTGAGCGGCTGGGGCTTTGCGATTACGCCAGACACGTTAACCAGCATTGCGAATGAGGTGGGCGAGCAGTCGATCATCTCCCGTGCGGGCGGGGCGCCTACGCTTGCGGTAGGCATGGCCTACATTCTCCACGGTGCGCTGGGCGGGCTGATGGACGTGTCGTTCTGGTATCACTTCGCCATTCTGTTCGAGGCGCTGTTTATCCTGACGGCGGTAGATGCGGGAACCCGTGCGGCGCGCTTTATGCTGCAGGATCTGCTGGGCGTGATCTCCCCGAACCTGAAGCGTACCGATTCGCTCCCGGCTAACCTGCTGGCAACGGCGCTGTGCGTGCTGGCGTGGGGCTACTTCCTGCACCAGGGCGTGGTCGACCCGCTGGGTGGGATTAACACCCTGTGGCCGCTGTTCGGTATCGCCAACCAGATGCTGGCGGGCATGGCGCTGATGCTCTGCGCGGTGGTGCTGTTCAAGATGAAGCGCCAGCGCTACGCGTGGGTGGCGTTAGTGCCAACCGCATGGCTGCTGATTTGTACCCTGACGGCAGGCTGGCAGAAAGCCTTCAGCCCGGACAACAAGGTGGGCTTCCTGGCAATCGCCAACAAGTTCCAGGCGATGATCGACAGCGGTAAGATCCCGGCGCAGTACACCGAGTCGCAGCTGTCGCAACTGGTGTTTAACAACCGTCTGGACGCCGGGCTGACTATCTTCTTTATGGTGGTGGTCGTGGTGCTGGCGTTGTATTCTCTCAAAACCGCGCTGGCGGCGTTGAAAGTCGACAAGCCAACGGCAAAAGAGACGCCTTACGAGCCAATGCCTGAAAACCTGGAAGAGATTGTCACCCAGGCCAAAGGGGCGCATTAACCTGTGTGCCGGGTGGCGCTAGCGCTTACCCGGCCTACATTTCTGTGAGACCAGAATTATGTTCGACACCCTTTCCAAAGCAGGTAAGTACCTGGGCCAGGCCGCCAAAATGATGATTGGCGTGCCGGACTACGACAACTACGTCGAGCATATGCGGGTTAACCATCCGGACCAGACGCCAATGACGTACGAAGAATTTTTCCGCGATCGCCAGGATGCGCGCTACGGCGGCAAGGGCGGGGCGAAGTGCTGTTAACCCTCTTTCGGTAAATAGAGGCTGATCTGCTCCTGCTTACAGCCGTAAATGGCCGCGAGTTTTTCGCGGGTGCGTTTTTGCGGGCGGGAGTCCAGCGCTTCAAGCTGTGACACGGCAGACTGGCTGATGCCGAGTTTCTCCGCCACCTCCTGCTGGGACATGCC
Organism: Enterobacter genomosp. O; assembly: GCF_001022965.1. Taxonomy (GTDB): domain Bacteria; phylum Pseudomonadota; class Gammaproteobacteria; order Enterobacterales; family Enterobacteriaceae; genus Enterobacter; species Enterobacter cloacae_L. The sequence continues at coordinate 464,168 of NZ_LECZ01000025.1, read as the reverse complement.
GCGCAGGATGCGCCATGCGGCCTGCAGGCTGACGTTCTGCCAGGTCATGATGCTGCACACTTCTCCGGGTAATTCCACGTCATCCAGACTATCGTGTTCGACCTCGATATCCTCCAGGTCGTCGTCGGTTTCGTCGTCAATTTCTGCCATCTGTAAGAGCATACGAAAATATTCGTGATAGGGAATAACGACGTACTGCGTTTTCCCGTTATCGTCCTTGATTAGCTGTACAGCCATAGTTGGCACTCTCCTCATGCAGGTAAGTCGTTGAAGTTCTGCGCTTGACGGCCAAAACATAACAATGGTTATCGGGATCGTCCCGAAGCGTATAGATGATGCGGTAATCGCCAACGCGTAGTCGGAAATGATCTTCTGTTGCCGATATTTTTTTGATATCGGGCCGGGGAGCCGAGCGGTCATCCAGCTCGGCAAGCTTTACCTCAATGCGTCGCTGATACCGCTCGTCAACCTTTGAAAACGCCTTCTTTGCACCATTGGACCAGACAATCTTCATCCGTACCTCCACTGTACGCCCACACAAAATATAAGGAAATAATAAGACTATTAGATAAATTCCGAATTTCTTATGGGGGACTGTAGACTCGACAAACAGCGGAAAAAAGGGGCAAAACGCAAACCGTCGAAGCGGCTCGAAAAGGCCTCTGCCGGGCGACAGAGGCTTGCAGAGAATGTGCGATCAGGCGTTCAGACCGCCGTCCACGTCCAGCCCCGTACCGGAGATCTGCCCGGCGGCCGGGCTGGCCAGGAAGGTTACTGCCGCCGCGATGTCTTCCGGCTGGCCGTAGTGACCGATGGCAATCATCTGGCGCTGGGCTTCCGCCTGCTCCCCGTCCTCCGGGTTCATATCGCTGTTTGTCGGTCCAGGGTGAACAAGGTTAACGGTAATGCCGCGCGGGCCTAAATCGCGCGCCAGGCCACGGGTGAGGGAGTTAAGGGCAGACTTCGTCATTGAGTAGACGGCAATGCCCGGCTGCGCCACGCGGTTGGCCAGACAGCTGCCGATGTTGATAATTCGCCCGCCGTCAGACATATGCACCAGCGCTTCCTGAATGGCGATGACCACCCCACGAATATTGACGTTGATAAGGGCGTCAATGTCCGCCAGCGTCATGGACTCCAGCGGGCCGCCGCGCGCGATCCCGGCGTTGTTGACCAGAATGTCCAGCCCGCCGAGGGAGCGCGCCGCATGGGTGACGGCATCCTGAATGGCCTGCGCGCTGGCGCTGTCGGCCTGCACCGCTTCACCGTGCCGCCCAAGCGCCTTAATTTCATCGGCAACCGCCTGGGCTTTTTCGGCAGATTTTTCATACGTAATAACCACGTCGGCACCGGCGCTCGCCAGCGACAGCGCGATAGCGCGACCCAACCCACGGCTGGCGCCGGTAACCAGCGCCTTCTTACCTGTTAAATCGATCTGCATGATGACCTCGTTGCGAGAGTGGTGAGAATCATCATTAGGTATAGACGGTCGGGGCGATTAACGGCTGAAGGATTCCACCTTCTCAAACGCCGCGCGCAGAACTTCAGGCGTTAACGTCACCGGCAGATAATGAATCGACTCGACCGGGCGCAGGGTGTGGGCAATGACCTTATCCAGTTCGTCGCGGTTATTGATATCGACCGCCAGCGCGCGAAGCGTGGTCGGCAGGTTAAAACGCCGATACGCCGAGACCAGCTGGCCCAGCACGTCGTCCTGGCCGAGGAGGGCACTTTGCACCAGGATGCCGTAGGCCACCTTGGTACCGTGGAGGTATTTTTCCGTCTGCGGCAGCACGGTTAAGCCGTTATGCACCGCATGCGCCGCCGCCACGCGGGTATAGCGTTCGCCCAGCCCGCCGACCATCCCGCCGCCGGCAATAATGGCATCCACCACGTCCCTGAACGCCTGGGTTTGTTCGCCGCGCTGCTGGTCAGCCAGCGCTTCCTCGCTGTGATCCAGCAGCACGTCGCGGATCGCCAGCGCGCCGTTAATGCCCAGACGCACGGTCAGCGGCAGGTTTTCAGGCTGCGGCGCGAGCACTACCGCTTCGTACCACTTCGCCAGCGTATCGCCAATCCCCGCCAGCAGATATTCCGCCGGCGCGTTGAGGATGATTTGCGGCTCCACCAGCACCAGGAAGTTAGCGTCGTCGAAGATCTCAAACTGCAGCGCCTGACCGGCATCGTTGTACCAGACGGAGAGCGGGGTCCACGCCGCGCAGGTGGCAGCCACGGTGGGGATACCCACGAACGGCACGCCTAAACGACGCGCCACGGCTTTCACCGTATCCATCACCGCGCCGCCGCCAACGCCAATGACCACGCTCGCACCGCTGCCGGCTTCGTTCACCAGGTGGGTGACGTCGCGCTCGCTGCAGTGGCCCTTAAACAGCAGGTGCTTTGCGCCCGGCGCGTTAAAGCTCTCCGGCAGGAAAGGGCGCGCGCCTTCGATGGCGCGCTCGCCGTAAATCCACACCGCGCGGGAAAGCTGTTCCGGGGTAAAGAAGTCATGCAGATGCGCAAGGCTTCCGGGATGGGAGAAATAGTTCGCCGGGCCGGGGACGACGCGGATGTCGGTGTTGCTCATGGAAGTGTCCTTTTTTTGGAAGCGCTAACCCGATGTTATGTCTGGACATCCGGATGGCTAATAATATTTCGCTTTAACTTATGCCTTTTCCGTCGTTGTCAGTCAACCGGAGCTGTGAAAAATTCGATAAATCAGAAGAGTAATGAAGGATTTACGCGGATGGTTTCCAGTCGCCTTGAGATGCACGGTATCAGCCTGGCCTTTTCCGGCTTTCAGGCGCTGTCGCGCGTCAATTTCACCCTAACCGGCGGAACCGTTCATGCGCTGACCGGCGCCAACGGCGCGGGCAAATCAACGCTGATGGCGGTGCTGTGCGGAACGCACGAACGCTATGAGGGTGAGATTTGCATTAACAACCAGCCGGTGACGATCCGCGAACCGCTGGACGCCAAACGGCTGGGGATCCACCTGGTTCAGCAGGAGGTGGACGTGGCGCTGATCCCGGGGTTAACCATTGCCGAAAATATCATGCTCGACAGGCTGGCGCAGCCGGGGCATCGCTTCAGCTGGCGCACCGTTCGCCAGCAGGCGAGACAGGCGCTGGCCCAGCTGGACGTCTCCCTGGACGTGCGTCGCGTTATTGACAGCTGTTCGCTTGCCGAAAAGCAGCAGATTTTGCTGGCACGCGCCTTGTCCCACCACTGCCGTTTTTTGATTCTTGATGAGCCCACCGCGCCGCTGGATGCCCACGAAAGCGAGCGTCTGTTTGCCGTGGTAAGGCGCTTAAAGCAGCAGGGCATCGGGGTGGTGTTTATCTCGCATCGCATTCACGAGCTGAAAGCCATCTGCGACACCCTGACGGTGCTGCGCGACGGCAAGCTGATTGAGTCCGGCCCGATGGCGGACCTCAGCGGCGAAGCCATCGTCGAGAAGATGCTCGGCCACGTGCTGAGCGATATCTATCCGCCCGCACGACCGCCGCACGGCGGCGAAACGCTGCTACGCGTGGAGGGCCTGCACGACGACGCGCTGCTAAAAGATATCTCCCTGCACCTGCGCAAAGGCGAAATCCTTGGCATCGCCGGGCTGGCGGGCGCGGGCAAAACCGAGCTCTGCAAGGCGCTGTTTGGCGCCAGCAAAAGCCGCGTGGCGCGCGGTGAGCTGAATCATCAACCCTGGAAACCGCGCGACCCGGCGGATTCCGTGCTGCGCGGGCTGGCGCTGGTGCCGGAGGAGCGGCGCAAAGAGGGGATCTTTATCGATGAGCCGGTGAGCATGAACCTTGCCGTATGCGCCGATAACAGCTTCTCGCGCTGGAGCCTGTTCGGCCATCGTCAGGCGTGGCGCTGGGCGGAGGAGGTGATTGCCCGCGTCGGCGTTCGGGCGCGCGGGCCGGGCCAGGTGCTGCGGCGTCTGTCCGGGGGTAACCAGCAGAAGGTCGCCATCGGAAAATGGCTGCGCAATGACGCCAGCGTGCTGATATTCGACGAGCCGACCAAGGGCGTGGACGTCAAGGCCAAAACCGACCTGTTCCAGCTGATTGACGGCCTGGCGCGCGAGGGCAAAGGGGTCATTTACGCCTCCGGCGAATTTGCCGAACTGGTGGGGTTGTGCGACCGCATCTGCGTGTTGTGGGATGGGCGTATCGTGGCGGAAATCGCCGGGGCCGAGGCCCGTGAAGAGACACTACTTTATTATTCAACCGGAGGAACGGCGCCGTGAGCAAGGCCCTTTCAGTGAACGCGGCGGCGTCTGGCCGTCAGCAGATTTTTGATTTTCTCTACAAGTGGGGCATGTTGCTGACCGTCGTCGCGCTGGTGGCCGTTTTTGGCCTGGCGTCGGACAACTTCCTCGACCCGAACAACATCATCAATATCCTGCGCTCGATTGCCATCGTGACGGTGATAGCCATTGGCGTGTCGATTTCTCTGACCATCGGCGGGTTCGATCTCTCCGTGGGGTCAACGGCGTCGCTGGCGAACGCGCTGGTGATTTCGCTTTTCGTCTGGCACGGCTTCGGCACCACAGAGTCGATTCTGATCACCCTTGCGCTCTGTACGCTGGTGGGGCTGTTTAACGCTTTTCTGATCGTCATCCTGCGTATTCCCGACATGCTCGCGACGCTTGCCAGCCTGTTTGTGATCCAGGGCGTGGCGATGACCTACAGCTACGGCGGGTCGATTACCGAAAACATGGTCCTGCCGAGCGGCGACATGGCGGAAGGAACGATTCCGGCGGCGTTCAGCCTGCTGGGGCAGGTGCCAACCATCGTCATCATCATGCTGGTGGTGACGATTCTGGCGCAGCTTGGGCTTTCGCTCACCACCCACGGTCGTCGGATGTACGCCATTGGCGGTAACCCGGAAGCGGCGCGTCTCTCCGGCATTCGCACTACGCGCTACAAGGTGGCGGCCTACGTGATTGCCTCTCTGCTGGCGGGGTTGGGGGGGATTTTGCTGGCGTCGCGCATCGGGTCGTCGCAGGTGAATGCGGGCGGCGGCTATCTGATGGACGCGGTAGCCGCGGCCTGGATCGGCTTCTCGCTGGCCGGGTCCGGCAAGCCAAACGCGCTGGGGACGGTGGTCGGGGCGGTCATTCTTGGCGTGCTGTCGAACGGGCTGGTGATGCTCTCGGTGCCGTATTACGCCATGGACATTATAAAAGGGCTGGTGCTCGCGGTAGCGCTGGCGATTACCTACATACAAAAACGCTGACAACACAACGGGATAAAAAATGAAAAAGATTGCACTCTCTTTAGTGGCGCTCGGGCTGCTCACTTCTCTGCCAGGCTTTGCGGCCACGCCCGCGCCGCTTCCGGCCGCCATTGCCAACCACGACGGCCCGATCCGCATTGCGGTGATCCGCAACCTCGGCTCAGACGACAACACCACGCAGTTTATTGCCGGGGCGATTGAGGAAGGGAAGAAGCTTGGCTTTAAGGTCAGCACCTTTTTAAGCAACGGGGACGATGCCAAATTCCAGGACTTCGTTAACCAGGCCATTAGCCAGAAATATGACGGGATTATTCTCTCCCAGGGGCGCGACCCGTACTCCACCGCGCTGGTGAAGAAGGCGGTGGATGCCGGGATAAAAGTCGCGGTATTTGATACCGCCGTAAACGGCGAGATCCCGGGCGTGACCGTTACCCAGCAGGACGATGCCTCACTGACGAATCTCTCTTTCGGCCAGCTGGCGAAAGATTTCAACGGCAAGGCCAATATCGTCAAGCTATGGGTGGCCGGCTTCCCGCCGATGGAGCGTCGCCAGACTGCGTATAAAGAGCTGCAAAAACAGTATCCGGACATCAAAGAGCTGGAGTCTATCGGCGCGGTCTCGTCTGACGTGCAGGGCGACACCGCCAACAAGGTGGGCGCGATCCTGGCGAAATACCCGAAAGGCAAAATTGACGCTATCTGGGGCACCTGGGACGCCTTCAGCCAGGGGGCTTATAAAGCGCTGAAAGAGAACGGCCGCACCGAGATCAAACTCTACAGCATCGACATCTCCAACCAGGATCTGCAGCTGATGCGCGAGCCGGGCAGCCCGTGGAAGGTGAGCGTGGCGGTGGATCCGAAGCTGATTGGTGCGACCAACGTGCGTCTGGTGGCGAACAAGATTGCCGGAGAAGCCACGCCGGCAACCTATGACTTCAAAGCGGCCGCGATCCCGCAGGCGCTGCTGACCGCCCAGCCGGGTGCGGTGAACGTGGCGTCGCTGGGTAAAATTATTCCGGGCTGGGGCCAGACGGAAGATTTTATCGCCCCGTGGTTTGCGACGCTGGAAGCCAGGTCAAAATAATGCCCGGTGGCGCTGCGCTTACCGGGCCTACGGGGTAAGGCGCGGCCGCCACCCTGCGAAAGGAGTATAAGGTGTCTCAGTTACCCACCCCCGAATACAGCCGCAATATGCGGCTGATTGGCCACAGCGACCAGGGCGGCCGTCCGGACGGCGTGCAGCTGATGGTGCATCGCGGCTTCGCGTATATCGGCCATATGGTGTCGCAGGGCTTTTCCATTGTGGACGTGCGCGACCCGAAAAACCCGAAACCCGCGGGCTATGTGCCCGCGCCGCCGGGCACCTGGAACGTGCACCTCCAGGCGCATGATGACCTGCTGCTGGTGATCAACGCCCGGGATCTGTTTGCCGATGCGCGCTTTGCCGACGAGAAGGTCTACTACACCCGCCAGGTGGGGGAGACCGTCAGCGACGTGCAGGAAAAAGGCTGGAGCGCGGGCTTGCGGGTGTTTGACATCTCCACGCCGGATAAGCCGCGTGAAATCGGCTTTCTGTCCCTGAGCGGCATTGGCATTCACCGCATCTGGTTCGTCGGCGGGCGCTGGGCGTACGTCTCGGCGCTGATCGACGGTTTTACCGACTACATCTTCCTGACCATCGACCTGGCCGATCCGCGTAAGCCCGAAGTGGCGGGGCGCTGGTGGCTGCCGGGCATGAACCAGGCCGAAGGCGAGAAGCCGGACTGGCCGGAAGGGAAACGCTACGCGCTGCACCATGCGATTATCGCCGGGGATACCGCCTACGGCAGCTGGCGCGACGGCGGGCTGACGCTGCTGGACGTGAAAGACCGCGCGCAGCCGAAGCTGATTAGCCATCGCAACTGGAGCCCGCCATTTGGCGGCGGGACGCACACCGCGCTGCCGCTGCCGGACCGCTCCCTGCTGGTGGTGCTGGACGAAGCGGTGCTCGACAATCAGGAAGACGGCGAAAAGCTGATCTGGCTGTTTGATATCCGCGAGCCGGCGAACCCGGTGAGCATCTCTACCTTCCCCCAGCCGGATGAAATTGACTACGTGGCGAAAGGGGCGCATTTCGGGCCGCATAACCTGCACGAGAACCGGCCGGGAAGCTTTGTCAGCTCAACGCTGATTTTTGCCACGTACCAGAATGCAGGCGTGCGCGCGTACGACATTTCCAATCCATATCGACCGGTGGAAACCGGCGCGCTGGTGCCTGCCGCGCCAGAGAGAATGATGGACACGCGGCCGTATCGCCCTCAGGTGATCCAGTCGTGCGACGTGTTTGTGGATGCGCAGGGGATTATTTACAGCACGGATTATAACGGCGGGTTATCGGTGATTGAGTATCTGGGGTGAGTGCGGTTTGATGCCCTCACCCCGGCCCTCTCCCACAGGGAGAGGGAGAAAATCAGTAGCGTAGGCCCGGTAAGGCGAAGCCGCCACCGGGCAAATGCACTCAGCTGTACTGACGCACCCGTGCCACCAGCTCTTCCGCGCTGTCGATACGGTCGGCAATGACAATCAGCGCCTTGCCGAGCGTAATGGCGTGGCGCAGGCATTCGTGGCGCATGGCGTCATCCGCAATGGTGTCGATATCCGCCACGTGAGAAAGCCCCACGCTGCGGCGAATCAGCTCCGTGCCGCAGAAGCCGATGGCATCGTGCCAGACCTTTTTCAGAAACGCGGAGGCATAGCCCGGTGCGCTCAGCGCCGCATCGCGCGTTTTCTCGTTTGCCAGCGCCTGGAAGCGTTCCGCGAAGGTATTCCAGAGCTCCTGGATATCGGTCAGGCGCTGCTCGCGTGCGGCAGCGGCATCGCGAATGCCCAGATGCCCCGGCAGGCCGCAGAAATTGAGCAGCAGGTTGCCGATGGCGGTGCCCACGTCAAAGCCAATCGGGCCGAAGTAGCCAAACTCGGCGTCGATGGCCTTCAGGCTGCCGTCCGCCACGAAAATTGACCCGCTGTGAATATCGCCGTGCAGCAGCGCTTCGGCCTGAGAGAAGAAGCGATGCTTCAGGGAGGCCACGGCAATCTTCAGCTGGGCGTCGTCGCGCAGGGCGGCAACATCGTTTTCCAGCTCGGCCGGGTAGCTGTTGCGCTCGTGGATCTGGTACGGATCGTTAAAGAACAGATCTTCGGTGATCTCGCACATCTCCGGATTAATGAATTTCGCCACCTGTGCTTTTTTCTCGTGCGGGTGCAGGTAGAAATCGCTGGTGTGGAACAGCGCGTGCGCGAGGTATTCCCCCAGCTGGCGCGCGGCCTGCGGGTAGTGATTATTTTTAATCAGCTCGCCGCGCCAGATCAGGTGGCTGGAGAGATCTTCCATCACCATTACCGCCAGTTCCGGGTCAAAGTGGTGAATTTTCACGGTGTGCTGCGGGCTGTGCCGGTAGTGCTCGACCAGGGTTTGCGCCTCCAGGCGGGCGCGATCCAGCGTTAACGGCCAGGACTCGCCGACGCAGCGCACGTAGGGCAGCGCCTGCTTGACGATAATGCGGCTCACGCCTGCGCTGTCGAATATTTTAAACACCAGATTGAGGTTACCGTCGCCCACCTCCTGCGCCTCTACCAGCGATGAAGGATCGTCAAGGCCGCCGAACTGCTTTGCATACTCCACGGCGTCCTGGGCGGTAAAGGTACGGTATTGCGACATGGCCTGTTCCTCACGGGTTTGCTAATAAAGACATGTAGACGTCTATACATCTGGATTTCATCCTGACACAATGTGCTACAACAACGCAACAGGGAATTAACGACATGCAGACATTACAGACGACCAGCCTGCGGGTGACGGATAATCAGCTCTTTATTCTCGACCAGCAGGCCCTTCCGCAGGAGAAACGCTGGCTGGATGCCTCTACGGTAGAGGCGCTGGTGGGCCATATTCACGCACTTAGGGTGCGCGGCGCGCCGCTGATTGGTCTCTCTGCAAGCCTGCTGCTGGCGCTGCTGGCGGAAAGCGGTAAAAGCCGCGACGAACTGGCCGTGGCGCTGGATACCCTGCGCGCGTCGCGCCCCACGGCCGTGAACCTGATGAACAACCTCGACCGCATGAAGCTGGCGCTGTGGCAGGAAGATTTCGTTTCGGCACTTGTAACGGAAGCGCTGCGTCTGATTGACGAAGATAAACAGCTCTGCGACGCGATTGCGGAAGCCGGTAGCGCGCTGGTCAAACCCGGCAGCCGCCTGCTGACCCACTGCAATACCGGCGGGCTGGCAACCGCGGGCGTCGGCACCGCGCTGGGCGTCATTGCCCGTGCGCATCAGGACGGTAACGTCAGCAGCGTCTGGGTCGATGAAACCCGTCCGCTGCTGCAGGGAGGCAGGCTGACCGCATGGGAACTCGGCGAGCTGGGCGTGCCGTATCAGCTCATCACCGATTCCATGGCCGCCAGCCTGATGGCGAAAGGGGAGGTAGACGCCGTGTGGGTGGGCGCAGACCGTATTGCCGCCAACGGCGATGTGGCAAATAAAATTGGTACCTACTCGCTGGCGGTACTGGCGAAATTCCACGGCATTCCGTTCTACGTCGCCGCGCCGCATACCACGCTCGACCCGGACTGTCCGAACGGGGATGCGATCCCCATCGAGCAGCGTGCCGCCAGCGAGGTAACGGGCGTGGCGGGGAGCTTTGGCGCGGTGCAATGGGCACCGGAAAACGCACGGGTCTATAACCCGGCCTTTGACGTCACGCCTGCCTCGCTGATTAGCGGCTGGGTGCTGGATACGGGCGTGGTCACGCCGGAAGCGGTGGCAAACGGGAAATTCGCCTGAGTCCGGCTATCCTTTAAGGGGTTCCCTTAAGAGGACAATATCGTGACGCTCGATCCTGAAACTGACTTAAAACTGGAGCGCGTGGTGGATGCACCGCGCGACCTGCTGTGGCTGTGCTGGACCACGCCGGAACATATCAAAAATTTCTTCATTCCTGCTCCCCATAAGGTGACCGAGTGCGATCTCGATCTCCGCGTGGGCGGGCGGTTCAACACCGTGTTTGAGGTGGACGGTCAGCGGATGGATAACCGCGGTGTCTTCCTGGAAATCGATCCCGGTAAAAAGCTGGTCTTTACCGATGGCTATACCGAAGGCTGGAAACCGGCCGAGAAGCCGTTTATGACGGCGATTTTATTGCTGGAAGACGTTGGGGAGGGGAAAACCCGCTATACGGCGATAGCGCGCCATCCGACGAAGGACATCCGTGAGCAGCATGAACAGATGGGTTTCCACGAAGGGTGGGGCATTGTGCTGGACCAGCTGGTGGGGTATGTGAAGTCTCTTAGACCCCCTCTCCCTTGAGGGAGAGGGTTGGGGTGAGGGGGAACATACGTTGATGATATTAAATATGGGGGCTTTGTCTCGTAGCCCTTCTCTGACGGAAAATGGGTTCCCCTTTTTCATCAAAATACCTTTCCGGCCATATCACATCTGGCGAGGTGTTTAGCGCCTGAGCAATGAGAAATTCCCCTTTAGGCCACGGCCGGGATAGTGCGTTTGCTAATGTAGATGATGACAGCCCGGCCTTGCGTGACAACGCAGCCAGGCTTGTTCCATGTTTCTTTAGTGCGGCAATGATATCGGCAGGATGCCAGTTTTTATGACGCATTGTGTTCTCCTTACAGGTGTTCGTTACATGCTCAATTATCCTGTTTTGGGATAAAAACACAACGAGAGGATATTCGATTTCAGGATATTTGTATGGAATCGGAACAATGGCCTCAGTTTACTCGGACGAATACCAGCGTGTTATCAATGCGTTGAAGAAAGCTCGTAAAGAGAAGGGGATTACTCAGGTGCAGCTTGCTGAGGCTTTAGGGAAACCCCAATCGTTTATCGCTAAAGTAGAAAGTGGTGAGCGCAGGTTAGATGTGGTGGAGTTTGTGCATCTGGCGAGGCTGGTTGACGCAGATGTACAGAGGATTATCGCCAGTATTTAATGAATGCCTGAATAGGGAACTGACCACCTCAGCCGTATGTTCCCCCCTCACCCTAACCCTCTCCCCTAGGGGCGAGGGGATTGTTCCGCGCCCCTCCAGACTTCATGCAAGTCTGGGATACGCTTCCGCAATCGCATCACCCGTAAACTGGGCCACCCAGCCTTCCGGGTTGTCGAAAATACGTATAGCGGTAAAGTTCGGCTCTGAACCCATATCAAACCAGTGAGGCGTGCCCGCCGGCACGGAAATCAGGTCGTTTTTCTCGCACAGCACCTGATACACCTCATCACCAATGTGCAGGCAGAACAGCCCGGCGCCTTCTACAAAGAAGCGCACTTCATCTTCGCCGTGGGTGTGCTCGTTCAGGAACTTCGCGCGCAGCGCGTCTTTCTGCGGGTTGTCGGCGCGAAGGCTAATCACGTCCCAGCTCTGGTACCCTTTTTCCGCCACTAGCTTATCTATCGCATGCTGATAGGCTTCGATCACCACCTCAGGCGCAGGATCCTGGCCTAAATCTCGATCGGCCGCCCAGCGTTCAAAACGCACACCCCTGGCGTTGAGCTGTTGGGCAATTTCGTCCGCGTCGGTGCTGTGCCACTGATGCTCGCTGGCGTCTTTATCAGAGTAAATCGTTAATGCGCTCATGAAGGGATCTGCTCCGGGTTAATCTCGTCAAACTGGTGGATCTGATGGTGGTGGCTTGCGCCGTCATCATCACCGCGAATCAGCTGCAGGGTGCGAAAACCTGCCTGTTCAGCCGCGTCCAGCTCCTGATGAATATCCGACAGGAACAGGATCTGCGACGGGGCAATGCCCGTTTGCGCCGCAATGTTCTGATAAGACTGCACTTCGCGCTTGGCGCCGATGTGGGTATCAAAATAGCCGCTGAACAGATGAGTAATATCACCTTCGTCGCTGTAGCCAAATAACAGTTTCTGCGCAGCAACGGAGCCAGAAGAATAAACATAGAGATCAATGCCTTGCGCTTTCCATTTTTCAAGCGCAGGCAGCACGTCCGGGTAGAGGTGGCCGGTAAAGTCGCCGTTGACGTAGCCGTCCTGCCAGATAATTCCCTGAAGGGCCTTCAGCGCCGTCGACTTACGGTCTTCATCCATAAAGGTGAACAGCGTATTGATAAGGTCGCTGACGCTGGCGTGCGGAGCGTTAATTTCATCACGCAGGTTGTCCAGAATGGATTTGACCGGCTCGGCGTACTGCTGGGCGGTCACGAAAGCCGCCAGCCGCTCACGCGCGTAGGGGAACAAAACGTCGTGGACAAAACGAATATCGCTGGTGGTCCCTTCAATATCCGTCACAATCGCGCGAATCATACTCTCTCCAGTTGTCGTAAACGCATTTCGCATTCAAATAGGAATTCTAGTCCTTCCAGATGACGGCGGGCTTCGGCCACATCGCGTCCCCAGCAGGTTAAGCCATGACCGCGCAGAAGAAAACCATAATTAAGCGGGCGTTCCCGTGCGTAATGGGCGATTCGCGATGCGAGGGCGTCGATATCCTGGTCGTTGTCAAACACCGGGATAGCCACCGTATCCTGATGCGTGGTCTGCCCGGTGAGGGATTTTTGCATCTCGAAGCCGCTGATGGTCAGTTCGGCCTCTTTCACCAGACGCGACAGCACCGTCGCGTTCACCGTGTGAACGTGCAGGACGGCGTTGGCCTCGGGGAAAAGGCGATAAATGAGGGTGTGCAGCCCGGTCTCCGCCGAGGGCCTGCGGCCAGACGGCGCGCGGTTGGTGGCGATCTCGACCTGCAGAAAATCGTCCGTTGTCAGGCTGCCTTTGTCTTTGCCGGATTCGCTGAGCCAGCAGAGGTGTTCGTCCTGACGCACCGACATGTTGCCGCCGGTGGCGGGAGCCCAGCCTTTGGCGCCAATCCAGCGGCAGGCGTCGACCAGATGCGTGAGTTGCAGGTTGTCTGTCATTTTCCTTTTACCCTCTCGGCCAGGAATATTCATATGGTTTATACCCGTCATACTTCGAGTTGCAGGTGCGTTGGCTGCACTCACTCACCCCAGTCACGTACTTATGTACGCTCCCGGGGATTCGTTCCCTTGCCGCCTTCCTGCAACTCGAATTATTTAGGGTATAGACGTCTAAGCGTCTTGATTGCCAAAGACTAACATCGTGTTATAGTGGCAGCAACATAAGTATTACAAGCAGGCACAACACAATGAGTAATAACGCATTGATTCCGCAGAGTAAACTTCCAAATCTCGGTACGACCATCTTTACGCAGATGAGCGCCCTGGCGCAGCAGCACAATGCGATAAACCTCTCGCAGGGGTTCCCGGATTTTGACGGACCGTCATATTTGCAGGAGCGCCTGGCGTACCACGTTGCACAAGGGGCGAATCAGTATGCGCTGATGACTGGCGTGCAGGCGCTGCGGGAAGCCATTGCGGACAAAACGGCGGAGCTATATGGCCATAAGCCCGATGCGAACACCGACATCACGGTGACGGCAGGGGCAACCGAAGCGCTGTATGCGGCCATCACCGCGCTGGTGCGCGCGGGCGATGAGGTCATCTGCTTTGACCCGAGCTACGACAGCTACGCGCCTGCGGTTGAACTTTCCGGCGGCGTGGTGAAGCGCGTGGCGCTCCAGCCGCCGCATTTCCGCCCGGACTGGCAGGCGTTTGCCGCGCTGCTGAGCGATAAAACCCGTCTGGTGATTCTGAACACGCCGCACAACCCGTCCGCTACGGTGTGGCAGAAAGCCGATTTCGCCGCGCTGTGGCAGGCCATCGCTGAACGTGAAATTTATGTTCTGAGCGACGAAGTGTACGAGCACATCTGCTTTGCTGAGGAAGGGCACGCCAGCGTGCTGGCCCATCCGCAGCTTCGCGAGCGCGCAATCGCCGTCTCGTCATTTGGTAAGACTTACCATATGACCGGCTGGAAAGTAGGCTATAGCGTGGCACCAGCCGCCATTAGCGCGGAGCTGCGCAAAGTGCACCAGTACCTGACGTTTGCCGTGAATACGCCGGCCCAGCTGGCGCTGGCGGATATGCTGCGTGCTGAACCCGAGCACTATCGCGAGCTGCCGCGTTTCTACCGTGAACGGCGGGACCTGTTTGTGTCTGCGCTGAGTAAGAGCCGTCTGGAGATTTTGCCTTCGGAAGGGACCTACTTCCTGCTGGCGGACTACAGCGCCATTTCCGATCTGGATGACGTCAGCTTCTGCCAGTGGTTGACCAAAGAAGTAGGTGTTGCGGCGATCCCGCTATCCGTCTTTTGCGCCGATCCCTTCCCGCATAAGCTGATTCGCCTCTGCTTTGCGAAACAGGAATCGACGCTGCTGGCGGCGGCAGAGCGCCTTAACGCGATCTGATTATTTCACCGTCCAGGCTTCGGAGTAACGACGGTCTGCAAAGAGTTCCAGCAGACCGTTGATTTGCTTGAGCCGCAGGACTTCGTCTTTGTCCATGCCCAGCTCCTTGCCGATTTTCTCGTCATCCCAGCCAAGTTGGACCAGCTCGCGGACGATATCGGACATCGCGTTAATCTGGTGTCGACCTCGCGCCCGGTTATGGCGGATGGTCGCGGCCATCCGGTCGCGCTTTTTCTGCCGCTCTTTACGCAGGCAGGTTACCGGCAGGTAGCCTTTCAGCTGGCGCTTTAACACCGCCCGGTTTGAACCAATTTCGTGGCGATGAAAGCCGTCGACGATTTCATAATGCTGAGCATCGCTCTCCGTGACCACGATGGGCTGCGTGAAGCCGTCCATCTCCAGTGATTTACAGAGCAAGCGTTTTTCCGGCGGTGCGACGTTATTCGGGTTGTAATCGTTAGCGGTAATCTCGTCCTGTTTGATCCACAGCACGCAGTCGACGGGCTGCTCGCGAAAAGGGCTGTTTTCATGGATGGCCTGGCGAAAGGCGTTGATGGCTTCAATACGTTTGTCTTCGGGAAGAGACTGAAGATAGCGCGCCATTTCTTTAATCAATCGTTGCTGCATAAGATCCCCCATTCCTTGCGTTTTGACTTTATCCGTTCGCTGTAGCGTTGATAGTGCTTTGGTTTGTTAGGACTGAATGAAAGGGCGCGACACCAGTAGTCATTATTGAGTAATACCTTGCACACGCGTCGCCAGGACGGAATATCTTTTGCCCCGATATCGCCCTGCTGGGTGTCGGGAATATCGGCCATGCCTCTCTTTTGATACCAGTGCAGATAAATCGCGATTTTATTGCGGTAATGTTCCGCCGTGGTTTGCGGCATGCTGTCGAGCAGCAGCATGGCGTACTCGCGCCAACTGAGCGCGTCAGGTTTAAGGATTTTACGGTGGCCATAAAAGTGATTGTCCTGGCCCGCGTAAACGCCCCCGCTGTGCACGCCACTTACCCGCCCGCACATCGCTGCCCAGCGTTCGGGCTCAACAACGTGATAGAGCCACAAACCCTGACGCTGTTCCGGGCCAAAGGGCTCACAGATGCGCATATAGCGCGGAGGAACGCCTGCCTGAAACATCAGGTCGTAAAGGGGGTTGTAACATCCGCCCGTTTTAGCAAACCATGTCCAGATATCGGCGGTTTTCCAGTCGTACAGCGGATAGATATACCAGGCGTGGCCGCCCGGGGCGACGCTGGTCCAGGGTTTGTCATCGGCAAAGCGCCGTTTCCGTGCGTTAGCGATAGTCAAAAAACGATTGTAGGATTCATCGGCACGAATACCGACCATCATGGCCGCCGGACGGCTTTGGGCAAACCACTCTGAAAACGCGCGAACAAAGGCTTCAAACGTCATGCCAGGCTGGTAGAAATCGAAGTAATCAGGAGCGGTAATGGCGCCTGCAGGCGGCTGGCGCACCCACTGTTTCCCTGGCTCCCAGCATTGCCATTCGGGGTGAAACTGCGTAAGTGAATTTTGCGTCGTTAACGGCAAGGCAACCCACCAGCATTTCTCAATAACATCGGCATACTGCCCGAGCATGTTATTTATATGCTGAATGGTGTACGTGAACTGTGCTTCCCAGTCGATAAAAAGTAAGTGGATCTTCTTACCCTTTTTTCGCGCTATTTGCGCGGTAAGGTGAAACATGATGGTAGAGTCTTTGCCGCCAGAAAACGAAACACAGACACGGGGAAGATTTTCAAGCGTCCAGCTAATCCGTTCAGTGGCGGCTTCAATAACATTTTTATTGATCGGTATTTTATAAACAGACAAGTACGATTTCCTCCTTGAAATAATTGCCAGGTTATTATGTCAATACAGGTAGGGGAATCATAGTCTTGTAAATTACGACAAGTAAATGAATAAAAACTCTTTTTTAGAAGTATTTGCGTGCGTTATGAATAAAGAGGAGGCGTGGCTGTGATTTTCACAGCCAGACCGGATTATTTATCAGTTATTTTTGCAATGAAATTAGCGAAAACGGCGCTATTTAACGCAGAGCGGTTATAAAGCATGAACATATTAGCGATGGGGAGCTTAAACGGCGTATCGACTATTTTCAGCCGCAATGCATCACAATATTGGTTATACATGGCTTCCGGAATAAAGCCGAGCAGATGAGATGCGCCAATCATCGCCACGATAGAGAAGAAAGAGTCACTGCGGAAAACCACGTTCCTGTCCATCAGGATCTGCTCCGACTCAGCCTGATAGCTTTTTACGCCGGGGTTATCGCTGAGGTAAAGCGTAAATTTCTCCTTTTTCAACTCTTCTACCGAAGCGAAATCGCCTATGCGGGGATGATCCTGACTGCACACCAGCACTATCGGATACTCTGAAAAAGGAACGCAGACTAACGAACGGTTATTGACGGGCGACGGCGAAAAAACCAGATCGGCTTTACGATAAGCCAGCAAGTCTTCTGCGGTTTCACCGGTGAGCAACATATCATGAAGTTCAATTTCATAATTATGCTCACGCATCAATAGCTTCATAGGATCCAGCATGGTTTTGGGTGAGAGTACCTGAGGGCAGTAGATCACGAAGTTTTTCTTCAGCGAAGAGCTATGCATGATGTTAATTGTCTGCTCAAGCTGATTCAGGTTTTGCTCAAGATGATGGTGAAGATTGACGCCTACCGTGGTGGGGGTGATACCTTTTCCCGAACGGATAAAGAGAGGGTCGCTGAGCTGGTTGCGCAGCCGCTGCAGCGATTGACTAACCGCCGACGGTGTAATGTAGAGCGTTTCTGCTGCCTTACTGATGCTCAGGTGCTGGTAGATACATTCGAAAATGACCAGCAGGTTGAGATCGAATTTTTTGAGGTCGTAAAGATTTGCCATGTTTCATCCTGAGTGCGCTACGGTGCGTTATCACATCACTGATAACTATAGAACTAAGTTAACTATTTACCATCCATGATAGTTAACTGACTTAATTGTTATTGAAAACCAACTTAATATATCACGAATATAGATTAATGAAATAGAACTTCAATAATCATTAAGATATTTTTATCTTTAAAAGACAAAATAAAATTGAATAAAAGTAGTGTGATTTATATATCGACAAGGAGTTATCACTCATTTTTATTTAAACCCCGGTTACGGTGATGACGCCGCGATCTGCACCGTTTGGTAAAACCTATCACAGCCATAGATAAGATTGCCCCTTGCGTCCATTGCCCTGCGTCAGTACGGGTGTTGTAATCAGGGGGCTGTTACGGCCTTGATATAAAGGTAAGTAGAGCGCAACGCAACGCCGGTAGTATTACCGGCACTGAAAGTTCCTGTGGAAAGTTCAGGTATCAGGGCCGCCCACCAGGGCGGCCTTTTTACTATCGGGCTTTCGTTTATTCAGTTCACAACGGTGTCTTGTTCGGGTTGTAAGGTTTGGCTGATTGATTTGATAAAGCATACGCATTAGCCCCGATGAGCAAAGTTGGTTACCTTACATCTCAACGAAAACACGGAGGAAGTACAGATGTCTTTGATTAATACCAAAATTAAACCTTTCAAAAACCAGGCGTTCAAAAACGGTGAGTTCATTGAAGTCACTGAGAAAGATACCGAAGGCCGCTGGAGCGTGTTCTTCTTCTATCCTGCTGACTTCACCTTCGTTTGCCCGACTGAACTGGGTGACGTGGCAGACCACTATGACGAACTGCAGAAGCTGGGCGTAGACGTTTACTCTGTGTCTACCGATACCCACTTCACGCACAAAGCATGGCACAGCAGCTCTGAAACCATCGCCAAAATCAAATACGCGATGATCGGTGACCCGACTGGCGCCCTGACCCGTAACTTCGACAACATGCGTGAAGATGAAGGCCTGGCAGACCGCGCGACCTTCGTCGTTGACCCGCAGGGCATTATCCAGGCTATCGAAGTTACCGCTGAAGGTATCGGCCGTGATGCTTCTGACCTGCTGCGTAAAGTGAAAGCGGCTCAGTACGTAGCGTCTCACCCAGGCGAAGTTTGCCCGGCGAAATGGAAAGAAGGCGAAGCGACTCTGGCTCCATCTTTAGACCTGGTCGGCAAGATCTAAGTCTGTAAAGCCTGGCGGCGCTGCGCTTGCACAGGCCTACAGCATCGTAGGCCGGGTAAACGAAGTGCCACCCGGCAATCAATGGGCGCCCCCCGCGCCCATTTCATCTAACACCATGATGCAAGTTGCATTCAGGCCGCCCGTATAAGGCAGCTTGCATGATGACGTTTTAAGAGAGGGAAGAACAATGCTCGACACTACGATGAAAACCCAGCTCAAGGCATACCTTGAGAAACTGACCAAACCCGTTGAGCTGATTGCCACGCTGGACGACAGCGCGAAATCGGCAGAAATCAAAGAACTGCTGGCAGAGATCGCTGAACTGTCACCGAAAGTGACGTTTAAGGAAGATAATACGCTGGCAGTCCGTAAGCCTTCTTTCCTGATAACTAACCCAGGCTCTGACCAGGGACCGCGCTTTGCCGGTTCGCCGCTGGGACATGAATTTACGTCGCTGGTGCTGGCGCTGCTCTGGACTGGCGGCCACCCGTCGAAAGAGGCGCAGGCGCTGCTGGAGCAGATCCGCGATATCGACGGCGATTTTGAGTTTGAAACCTATTATTCACTCTCCTGCCACAACTGCCCGGACGTGGTGCAAGCGCTGAACCTGATGTCGGTTCTGAACCCGCGTATCAAGCACACGGCGATTGACGGTGGTACCTTCCAGAATGAAATCACCGATCGCAACGTGATGGGCGTTCCGGCTGTCTACATGAACGGCAAAGAGTTCGGCCAGGGCCGTATGACCCTGACCGAAATCGTGGCCAAAGTGGACACCGGTGCTGAAAAACGTGCGGCAGAAGAGCTGAACAAGCGTGATGCGTACGACGTGTTGATCGTCGGTTCCGGCCCGGCGGGTGCGGCGGCGGCGGTTTACTCCGCGCGTAAAGGGATCCGTACCGGCCTGATGGGTGAACGTTTTGGCGGCCAGGTGCTCGATACCGTGGACATCGAAAACTATATCTCTGTACCGAAAACCGAGGGCCAGAAGCTGGCCGGCGCGCTGAAGGCGCACGTCAGCGATTACGACGTGGACGTGATCGACAGCCAGAGCGCCAGCAGGCTGGTGCCGGCTTCGGTCGAGGGTGGTTTACACCAGATTGAAACCGCCTCCGGCGCGGTGCTGAAAGCACGCAGCATTATCATTGCCACCGGCGCGAAATGGCGCAACATGAACGTCCCGGGTGAAGATCAGTATCGCACCAAAGGCGTGACCTACTGTCCGCACTGCGACGGCCCGCTGTTCAAAGGTAAGCGCGTGGCGGTGATCGGCGGCGGTAACTCCGGCGTGGAAGCGGCTATCGACCTCGCGGGTATCGTTGAACACGTTACCCTGCTGGAATTTGCGCCAGAGATGAAGGCAGACCAGGTTCTGCAGGATAAAGTGCGCAGCCTGAAAAACGTCGACATCGTACTGAATGCGCAGACCACGGAAGTGAAGGGCGACGGCAGCAAAGTGACGGGTCTGGAATACCGCGACCGCGTGAGTGGCGACGTTCACAGCGTTCAGCTTTCAGGGATCTTCGTGCAGATTGGTTTGCTGCCAAACACCACCTGGCTGGAAGGGGCGATTGAGCGCAACCGCATGGGCGAAATCATCATCGATGCGAAATGCGAGACCAGTGTGAAGGGCGTATTTGCCGCCGGCGACTGTACCACCGTGCCGTACAAACAGATCATCATTGCCACTGGCGAAGGTGCGAAGGCATCTCTGAGTTCGTTTGACTATCTGATCCGCACTAAAACCGCATAATAAAAGAAAGCAAGACTACACCTGCAATAGCGAGAGGCCACCGAAAGGTGGCCTCTTTTTTTATCTAACGACCATCACCGGTATGTGGGTGTGGCGGATCACGCTGGAGGCGTTAGACCCCAGCAGATGCGTGGTAATGGAAGGGTTGCGCGAACCGATGACCACCACGTCTGCTTTCAGCTCGGTCGCCAGTTCATTTACCGCATCGCGTACGCTGCCAAACCTGACGTGCGTTTTAATGCGAGAAGGGTCGATGCTGAAATGGCTGACCATAGTTTGCAGGCGCGTTTCCGCTTCGTGCTGCAAATGCTCCTCGAAGCGACGCACGTCGGCGGCAAAGCGGTGAAGGCTCAGGCTGGCGGAACCCGGCAGCACGTGCAATAGATGGATAACGCCGTCCTGTTGCGCCAGGAACTCCGCATGACGTACGGCCTTGTCGCTCAGCTCCATCTCAAAAACATCAACCGGCATAATGATTCTCTGATACATACCCGTTTCTCCTTGTTTATAAACGCTGAACTCATTCAACCACAAAATACAAATGGTTTCTGTAAGCGCCCCGGCAGTTTTCTTATCTCGCCAGGATAAATCTCAAAAGGTGTGTATTCCCGGGCAGGCCTTCAGGGGTAGCTACCCTTATACACTTACCTGGAACCTTTCGGAGGTCGCATGAAAGCACTTACGTATCACGGTCCGCACCATGTTCGCGTCGAGAATGTCCCTGACCCCATCATTGAACAGCCCGACGATATCATTCTGCGCGTCACGGCCACGGCTATCTGCGGCTCCGATTTGCATCTCTATCGCGGAAAGATCCCGAAGGTGCAGCACGGCGACATTTTTGGCCATGAATTTATGGGGGAAATCGTCGAATGCGGAACAGAGGTGAAGAATTTGCAAAAAGGCGATCGCGTGGTAATCCCCTTTGTCATCGCCTGCGGGGACTGTTTCTTTTGCCGTCTGCAGCAGTACGCGGCCTGTGAGAATACCAATGCCGGGCAGGGAGCCGCGCTGAATAAAAAGCAAATCCCCGCGCCGGCCGCGCTGTTTGGCTATAGCCATCTCTACGGCGGCGTGCCGGGAGGGCAGGCGGAATACGTTCGCGTGCCAAAAGGTAACGTCGGACCGTTTAAGGTCCCGCAGCTTCTTTCTGACGATAAGGCGCTGTTCCTGTCCGATATTTTGCCTACGGCCTGGCAGGCGGCAAAAAATGCGCAAATTCAAAAAGGCTCAAGCGTAGCCGTTTTCGGCGCCGGGCCGGTGGGGCTACTGACCATTGCCTGCGCGCGGCTGTTAGGGGCTGAGCAAATCTTTGTTATCGATCACCACCCTTACCGGCTGCAATTTGCCGAGGCGCGTTACGGGGCAATTCCCATCAACTTTGATGACGACGACGACGCAGCGGAAAAAATCATCGGGCAGACTGCAGGCCAGCGCGGCGTTGATGCCGTGATCGATGCGGTAGGCTTCGAAGCGAAAGGCAGCACCACGGAAACGATCCTCAGCAACCTGAAAATTGAAGGCAGCAGCGGCAAAGCGTTGCGCCAGTGCATTGCTGCCGTGCGGCGCGGCGGGGTAGTCAGCGTACCCGGCGTGTACGCCGGGTTTATTCATGGCTTCCTGTTTGGCGATGCCTTTGATAAGGGGTTAACGTTTAAGATGGGCCAGACGCACGTCCACGCCTGGCTGGGTGAGCTGCTACCGCTTATCGAAAAAGGGCTGCTTACGCCGGAAGAGATCGTGACCCACTATCTCCCTCTTGCGGATGCGGAACGCGCCTATAAGATTTTCGAAAAACGGGAGGAGGAGTGCCGGAAGGTCATTCTGGTTCCTGGTGCAGAAACGCCTGAGGCCGCAGAGCAAAAAGTGAAGGGCCTGGTCAATGCTTTCCCGGGTGGCGTTGCGTGAGAAAACACGCTTACCAGTGGCGTTCAAGGTAGAGTACGGCCGTGACGATAATCGCCACAAAAATCAGAAAAATGAGTGTGATAGCCAGTATTTCACCCATGACCGTCCCCGCGGCACCAAAACAGATTAAGCGTGGATTAAGGCCTTTTCGCGCGATATAGGAAAATGGGGTGAATTTGCGGAAAGAGGATGCGGCTGCATCCTCTGTGCAAAGCGGGGGCGCTTGTTCAGAAGAGGTTAACGCAGGTAATCGCCCGCGGCTTCTGGCTGGTAAAGCAACGCCAGCACTTCCAGATGGGTAGAGGTGCCGCCCGGTAATTCCCAGTGGATGGTATCGCCCGTGCGCAGCCCTAGCAGTGCGGCACCCACAGGAGCAAGGACAGAAAGCTGTGTGCTGCTGTCCGTCATCTGCGACGGGTAAACCAGCGTGCGGGTCAGCTCTTCGCCGGTGGTCAGGTTGCGGAATTTTACCTGGCTGTTCATGGTGACCACGTCATGCGGCATTGACTCAGGGGTGCACATCTGCGCCCGGTCAAGCTCTTCATTCAGGGCGTCGGCCACCGGAAGTGAGGCAAACTCTGCTTTTTCTAACAGCCTGTCGATACGTTCTGCGTCGAGCTCATTGATGATAATTGTAGGTCTGGACATTTTTACTCCATGTCGTTAATGCTGCGTGTCACGCAGAAACCAATCCAAAAGAAAACCCTCGCCGTCTGGCAGCGAGGGTTTAACTCTCCCGATGATACTGGCTGAGCGCGCAAGTTTGAAGTGATGAAGGTCACATTCATGGTCCATATGAATTTTCACTGAAATTTATTCAGTCTGCATTCCGGACGGATTGCGTTACGCTGAACGTCCTGAATCCGGGCGTTGCCCACCAACGAGAGAGAACTATGTATTTCTACCAACCGTCTCAGGGACACGGCCTGCCGCATGACCCGCTGAACGCTATTATTGGTCCACGTCCGATCGGCTGGATCTCCTCATGCGATAATGCCGGTCAGCTGAATCTCGCACCGTACAGCTTCTTTAACTGCTTTAACTATCGCCCGCCGATCATCGGCTTTTCCAGCAACGGCTGGAAGGACAGCGTGCGTAATATTACCGAGACCAAAGAGTTTGTCTGGAACCTGGCGACGCGCGACCTCGCTCAGGCCATGAACCAAACCTCTGCAATGCTTCCCCACGATCGGGATGAATTTAGCTTTGCCGGGCTCACGCCAGCGGCCAGCCAGCTGGTGAATGCGCCTCGCGTTGCAGAAAGTCCGGTGAATTTTGAGTGCCGCCTGTCGCAGTGCATTCAGCTTACCGGAGCCGACGGCACGCTGGTGGATACGTGGCTGGTATTGGGAGAAGTGGTCGGTATTCATATTGCCGAAACGCTGCTGGAAGAGGGGATATACCAGACGGCGAAAGCGCAGCCCATCCTGCGTGCGGGTGGGCCGACGGCTTACTATGGCATCAGTGACGAAAACCGGTTTGATATGGTACGCCCGGGCGCGGGTCAGTAACCGGCTTTATCAATCACGAATTGTTTTCCGCAGTTACCCGGATGTGGCTGCGGTGCAAACGACGTTGCTGAAAGCGGGTTATTAATGGTGTCTGCCTTCAGCGAAATTTGCATCTCGGTCAGATACGCCGGATTGCCGTTGCAGGTTAGCTTGAACGCTTTGACGTTTTCCCTGCCCCAGGTTTTGGCGACGGCACTGTCAAAGTTGCTACGACTGACGGTTTTTCCGTAGTTATCGGCGAGGAATTTACCCACCGCACTGGTTTTAACTTCCTGATTCATCCGCACCATCGTGCCGAAATAGGCGTCGGGATCAAAACCAAAGCAGACGCCATGTTTGGCATATTCGTAACGTTCCAGGCAGGAATTACCGCCCGCGCCCGGCATCACGTCGTTGAGCTTTGCGGCGCCGGAGAGCGACAGCCCGGTTTCGGCGGCGGCACATTTGCGGCTGGCCTTCACTTCCGGCATGTTCGGGATGGGACGCGTGGCACAGCCAAAGCGCATCCACCGACGTTCATCCACGCCGCGCGAGGCAATAGACTTCGGCAGGCCTGGCCATAATCCGTGCACGGTCAGAAAATCGGCTTTGTTTTCGGCCTCTTTTTGCAGGCGACACTCGTCAGGTTCATTGCGGTTGCGCTCGACCATGCTCTGACAAAAACCGGTTTGCCAGGACAGCGCCAGAACATAGCGATCGAAATCGCCATACTGCGTTGCCTTGAGCGGTTCGGCCTGGGCGGAGAAGACACAGAGTGCAAGCGCCATGGCGCCAGATGGGATAACGATATCCTTCCTGAACATATGATTTCCTGATCGAATGAACATGATTAATTTCTGGAAGTTATTAAAGCACAAAAAGCGCCCGCAGGCGCTTTTTGGATATCAGTAATTTAGCTTAGGCTGCGCCGGGAACCAGCACTTCCGTGGCGATAATCACGATAATCAGCCCAACAATAACGGGCACTGAGGTGCGTTTTACCACTTCGAATGGCGAGATTTTCGCCATCCCGGCAACGGCGACGACCACACCCGATACCGGCGAAATAGTACGACCCAGGTTTGAGGCCTGCAGCATGGGAATGGAGAGATACGCCGGGTTAATACCGGAGGAGTGGGCCAGTTTTGGGATCATCTCAACGAATGCGTAGAACGGCGCATTACCGGAGCCGGTGGTCATGGCCGCGAGCATGGTGAGCACCACCAGAACCAGCATCAGGATAATACTGGCCGAGCCGAACGAGGTGGCAATGGAGATCAGGCTCTGGATAAAGCCAATCGTGCTCAGACCCTGAGCAAAGACGCCTGCTGCCACCAGCAGCATCACCACGCCAGCGAAGGCATCCGCCATCCCGCGATACGCCACTTCCAGACCCGTGAACACTTTTTGCGTGTTAAAGCCGCGCACAAATTCCAGCACGGCGGCCAGCAGCATGCAGATGACCAGAATGGTGATGATGTGCAGCTGCGGGCCCCATTTTCCGTCAAAAATCAGCACCCCGATAATCGGCGTGAACGGCAGAATGGCGTAGAAAGCGGGAGCGGTAGTGGTGATTTCACTCACGTCCATCATTTCATGGCTGATGTTTTCTTTCTTATCGAGATAGCGCTGCCAGAAGAAATGCGCGATGCCCATCCCAACAATGGCAACAATCGAGATCGGCAGCGTGGTTTTAAAGGCGAAGTCGATGAGTGACATCTCCGCAGCCTTGGCTGCCAGCACAACGTCGCCAGAGGTCGGGGAGAGAATAATGGCTGCCGGAGACGCGCAAATTGCCGCTGCCGCACCACGGCTGATACCGACGTTCACCATGACCGGGAACAGCGTGGCCATGAGCAGTACGCCGAGGCCGGTTGCTGACGACACGGCCAGCGACATCAGGCAGGCGAGGAAATAGGCGGCGACCATCAGCAGATACGGCGAGTTGATGTACTGCAGGGGTTTCGAGGCAAGCTTAACCACCATGTCGTTGGCGCCGATATGGGTCATGTAGGCCGCAAAACCGCACAGCATCATGATCATCATACCCAGGTCGCCACCGCGGCTCATGAGCAATATTTTAATGTATTCAACAATATCAGTGGCGGTATAACCGGTGCTGGTAGCGCTGGCAGGTAATACCTGATGCCCCATTATTGCGCTGATAATCAGCAGTGTTAACCCGCCAACGAATAATACGCCCGTGGCCGAGTAGCCTTTAATGATGTAGCGTGCGACACCGACAATGACGACGACTCCAATAAGGAGTTCGATTAACGTAAGCATGATTTCCCCTGTATCTTTGCTGCACTGGAGCACAAAAAATCTATAAAAAAAAGAAGGATGAAATGTGCCCAATAAATGGGCCGTTCTTGCTGATTAAAATCAATAAACAGACGACTAGAGAACAGAACAATCGTGTTTTTGCCATGACCCAGACATTTATGTCATGAGAGCCTTGACCAGCAGAAATAGCGCAACATGTCTTTACAATGATAACAGATTGTTAATGTTTTGTGTGATTTAGCATGTTGCTGATAAAAAAGGTTAAAGCGGTAAAAGGCACACCCTGCATGGGCTTATTCAGACTTGCCTCCAGCATTTATTAAGAATATTCCAGAAAAGAGGGTGAATAATTAGGAATAACGCCGATGTCGTTAAGCTTTGATTCAACTATTTTATGGTAAACTTTGCCTCGAATACTAAGAATGGTAATTGCATTGTGATCGTACGTAATACTTTTTTCTCTATTTTGTTGTTTATTTTTGGGCAGTTAACGTTTTCTTCTGTTGCACAGGCAGGAGACAACGCGACGGATAAAGGCTGGTTCTCAACCTTTACTGATAATGTTTCCCAAACCTGGACGGCTCCTGAACATTATGACCTCTATGTTCCGGCGATAACGTGGCATGCGCGTTTTGCTTATGACAAAGAGAAAACAGATAAATACAACGAGCGTCCCTGGGGGGCGGGTTTTGGCCAGTCGCGCTGGGATGAAAAGGGAAACTGGCATGGCATCTATCTGATGGCCTTTAAAGATTCGTTTAATAAATGGGAACCGATTGGGGGTTACGGCTGGGAGAAAACCTGGCGACCCTTAGCGGACGAGAACTTCCACGTCGGTTTGGGCTATACCGCCGGGGTCACCGCACGTGACAACTGGAACTACATTCCGATTCCGGTGCTGCTGCCGCTGGCCTCTATTGGCTACGGCCCTGCAACGTTCCAGATGACCTATATCCCGGGTACCTATAACAACGGTAACGTTTACTTCGCCTGGATGCGTTTTCAGTTTTAACTGAAAAAACTTTACATGGTGGTGAAAAAACGCGCAGTCGTTGATTCATAAACGATAAAAATCTGCCAGTGAAAATTAACGCGACTTTAGTCACTTTTTATCAAAGATCCGCTGGACAAAAGGTCCCACAATTGATGTACTGGTAACCGACACAGCATTTGTGTCGTTTTTTAATGTAAAGGTAATTTTGATGTCTAAGATTAAAGGTAACGTTAAGTGGTTTAATGAGTCCAAAGGATTCGGTTTCATTACTCCTGAAGATGGCAGCAAAGACGTGTTCGTACACTTCTCTGCAATCCAGTCTAATGGTTTCAAAACTCTGGCTGAAGGTCAGCGTGTAGAGTTCGAAATCACTAACGGTGCCAAAGGCCCTTCTGCTGCTAACGTAATCGCTCTGTAATTCAGACGCGTCAGCAAGAATTTCAAAACCCGCTCACTGAGCGGGTTTTTTTCGTTTTGAATCAGCCAAGCAGATACATTTTCAGGAAGCTGGCAACGATCAGCACGCTCAACAATACCATTCCTGCGCTCATCAGACTCTGTTTCATTCTGTCACCCTCGTTCAGTACTGCATTCAGAGTGACAGAGAAAAATTAAGCCAACATTAACGTCCCGTCCGTTAATGTGTACTTGCAGTAGAAAACAGCCAGAATGCGATCCCCGTCATCGCAAAGGAACCGAGCATGTTAATCGCGATATTCACCAGCGCCCAGCCGATACGGCCTTCCTGAAAGAGAAACACCACTTCGGCAGAGAATGTGGAGAAGGTGGTTAACCCGCCGCAGAAACCTGTTGTAATCAAGACCTTCCACATGGGGTCGATGTGCGTCATTCGGTTAAACCAGGCCAGCCCCATGCCAATGATAAAGGCACCAATCAGGTTTGCGGCAAGCGTTCCCATTGGAATCGCCTGATGCAGGGGGTTAAACCGCATACTTAGAAACCATCGCGCAACGCTACCCGTTCCCCCACCAATAAAAACGGCTAAAAGTAGTTGTAACACGCTTAATACCTGCTATTTGATTGTAAGAGTAGCGAGTTTAACGCCGTTTATGATGAGGGGACAAATATGTATGTAGCGGTAGGGCAATTTGCGGTCACGCCTGACTGGCAAGAGAATGCGATTAAATGCGTCAACCTGATGAGGCAGGCCCGGCAGAAGGGCGCGTCGCTGTTAGTTCTCCCCGAAGCGCTGCTGGCCAGGGATGATAATGATCCGGATCTGTCGGTGAAGTCGGCACAGCCTCTGGACGGCGGATTTTTACAGCAATTACTGGCCGAGAGCATCGGCAACGAGATGACAACCATTTTTACGGTTCATGTTCCCTCCACGCCGGATCGTGCGGTGAATACGCTCGTGGTGATTCGCGGCGGGACAATAGTTGCACGTTACGCCAAGCTACATCTCTATGACGCGTTTAGCATTAAGGAGTCGCGACGCGTTGACCCCGGAGACCGTGTTCCGCCTCTGCTGGAGATTGACGGGTTTAAGGTTGGGTTGATGACCTGCTACGACCTGCGTTTTCCGGAGCTGGCGCTTCATCTGGCGCTACAGGGCGCGGACGTGCTGGTATTGCCTGCTGCGTGGGTCAAAGGACCGTTAAAAGAGCACCACTGGTCAACGCTGCTTGCGGCGCGCGCGCTGGATACGACCTGTTATATGGTTGCCGCAGGAGAGTGTGGTACTAAAAACATCGGGCAAAGCAGGGTGGTTGATCCGCTGGGTGTGACGATTGCCGCCGCCGCGGAAGCACCGGTTTTGCTGATGGCGGAGATAAACTTAGACAGAATTGCGCTTGCCCGTCAGCAATTACCCGTTCTTCGCAATCGTCGATTTGCGCCACCGCAATTATTGTGACGTTTTTTTCAACAATGCTTGATTCACCTTGTTACAGATTGCTATTGTGTGCACGCGCTAAATGACCGTTAATACAATCAGGTTTTGGCGCTGAATGCAGCCTGTTTTAAGTAAAGAAGGTATCTATGGGTGAGATTAGTATTACCAAACTGCTGGTGGTTGCCGCACTGGTCGTCCTGCTGTTTGGTACCAAGAAGTTACGCACGCTGGGTGGTGACCTGGGCGCTGCCATCAAAGGCTTCAAGAAAGCGATGAACGACGATGATGCGGCTGCGAAGAAAAGCGCCGAGGATGACGTCCCGGCAGACAAGCTTTCTCACAAAGAGTGACAGCAATGCCTGAGGGCTTGCGAAAAAAAACCGGCTCATGAGGCCGGTTTTTTTGTATTACTGTAAATGAATATTACAGCATTATTTAACTTCTTCGCCTTTTGCCTGCATATCGGCATGGTATGAGGAGCGAACAAATGGGCCGCATGCTGCGTGGGTAAAGCCCATCGCCAGCGCTTCGGCTTTCATTTCATCAAACTCGTCCGGGCTCACGTAGCGCTGTACCGGCAGGTGGTGGCGGCTTGGCTGCAGATACTGTCCCAGGGTCAGCATGGTCACACCGTGGCGGCGAAGATCGCGCATCACCTCGATGATTTCCTCATTGGTTTCACCCAGACCCACCATCAGACCTGACTTGGTCGGGATATGCGGATGCGCTTCTTTGAAACGCTCCAGCAGCTTCAGAGACCAGTTATAATCTGCACCCGGACGCACCTGGCGATAAATACGCGGCACGTTCTCCAGGTTGTGGTTAAACACATCTGGCGGTGTAGCGGTCAGGATATCCAGCGCACGGTCCATACGGCCGCGGAAGTCTGGAACCAGCGTCTCAATTTTAATATTTGGGCTTTTCTCGCGAATGGCCGTAATGCAATCAGCAAAGTGCTGAGCACCACCATCACGCAGATCGTCACGGTCAACGGACGTGATAACCACGTAACGCAGCGCCATGTCAGCGATGGTCTGCGCCAGTTTTTGGGGTTCGTTAGCATCGGGTGCAACTGGACGGCCATGGGCTACATCGCAGAACGGGCAGCGGCGGGTACAGATAGCACCCAGAATCATAAACGTCGCGGTACCATGGTTGAAACATTCAGCAAGGTTCGGGCAAGAGGCTTCTTCACAGACGGAGTGGAGGCCGTTTTTGCGCATCGCCGCTTTGATCCCCTGGATACGCGAAGAGTCAGCCGGAAGTTTGATTTTCATCCATTCCGGTTTTCTTAACAGCGCCTCGCGCTCTGTAGCCACGTTTTTAACCGGGATAAGGGCCATTTTATCGGCATCGCGGTATTTAACTCCGCGTTCCATCACAATGGGTTTACTCATAGCGTGCGTGTTCCAGTTGCGAATATCGAAGGAAAGCGTTTCAATTCAAGGGAATGTTGTATTTATCAACTATTTTTGAACGAACGACAGGCAGTATATCATTGAAATGGTCGTTAAAGCAGCCTGCCACGTCGCCAATTTGTAAAATAGTTGTTGTTTTGTGCCTTTTGCCCTGCAAGCGCAGGGGCTTATGCTGGCTTAAGCTGTCAGAAGGCCTGGCGGATAATGCGGATGACGTTTTCAAGTACCGGATCGCGCAAGCTCAGTTTGTTGTAATGCAGTGAAATCTCGATAGATTCCGCATTAAGTTGCCCGAGTGGGATGCTTTCCAGCGGCCAGCATTTCCGCAGCAGGCTATACAGGCGTGCCGGCATGATGCACAACATATCGCTGCTGCCGATCAGGGATGCAGTAGTGAACATATTGTAACTACTGAAGCTTATCTGACGCTCTGGGAAAATTTCATCAATACGCTGGCGCAGAGCATGATTAGACTGCCCCTCAGTGATGAAAGAAGAGTGGTCGTAGTTGCGCAGGTTTTCGAGGGTCAACGGCTCGCTGAGGGCGGGATGCTGCTGGCGGCACACCAGAACCAGGTTATCCGCATAAAGCACATTTTGCCCCAGCGCTCTGGCACTGAAGCTTCCGCTTTCAATAATCAGGTCCGTCTGGAACTGGGCAAGCTGAATATCAGGTTCATTGAGCGGCACATTGCGAAGCAGGAGCTGTGGCGCATGCTCTTTCACGGCCTGGAAGATTGCCGGCATTACCAGTACACCCACAGAAGGCGAACAGCCGATGGTGATGGTTCTCTGCTTATCGTAGCTTCCGGTTAAATCCAGAGCGCCCAGAATCGACTCCAGTCCCTGGCTGATGAACTCATGGAGGTGCGTGGCGTAAGCCGTCGGCGTCACCCCCTGGCCCTTACGGATAAATAACGGGTCGGGGAATATAGCGCGTAGCTTTTGAATTGACTGGCTTATTGCTGATGGCGTGAGATTAAGAATTTTCGCAGCGTTAACGATACCCTTGTGGACATATACTGCCTCAAAAATAGTCAGTAAATTGAGATCAATATTACGTAAAGTCCGAAAAATTTGCGGCTTGTCTTCGCCACCAGAGTCATTCAGGCGTTTGGCTGGTAAATTATTATACTCCACGCTTTCACTCCGTATACATTCACAATATGAATGATAGTTGAATTTATTTATTATGCTTGTAGAGATTCGTAAAGTGTTGGTTTTGTTTCACTTGTTTATCGAAAACAAACAGTTGTGTGATTATCACTCACGTTACTTAGGCCGTGTTTGCCGCGCTTGCGTAAGGCTAAATAATATGTAACGGTAATATTCGGGCGCTTCGAAAATATAGAATCTGGGGTTTATTGTAAAGCGCAAAAGCGGTAAATAAACAGTGGCTCGTCAAATTAGCGAGCCATGTTGTACGATATATTAAGCAGGGATATATTCGTGCGGGGGATTGTTAAGTAGTGCTAACACGTTCTTCAAAAGTACGGGACGAATAGTTTCTGGCGTCGCGGTTTCAACCCACTGGCGCATGTGCGTCATTTCCATGCCGGCGTAGCCGCAGGGGTTTATGCGCTGGAAAGGCGCGAGATCCATATTAATATTCAATGCGAGGCCGTGGAAGGAGCAGCCTTTACGGATACGCAGTCCCAGAGAGCAGATCTTCATTTCCCCAACGTAGACACCCGGCGCATCGGCTCGTGGGTGCGCGTCAATACCGTATTCCGCCAGCGTGTTGACGACGGTTTGCTCCAGTAAGGTAACCAATTCACGCACGCCAAGCTTTCTGCGCTTCAGATTCAACAGGACGTACATTACCTGCTGCCCGGGCCCGTGATAAGTGACCTGCCCACCGCGATCGCTCTGAATCACCGGGATATCACCCGTCATCAATAAATGTTCCGCTTTTCCCGCCTGACCCTGCGTAAATACCGGCAGGTGTTCCACCAGCCAGATCTCATCCGGGGTGCTGTCATCGCGTGAATCGGTGAAATCATGCATAGCCTGGGAGACAGGCTCATAAGGTTGCAGCCCGAGGTGACGGACCAGAATTTTATCCTGATACAAAACTGCGTCTCCGAAGACGAGGGACAAAAGGTGTGCGGGAGTATATCACAGCGGGGGAGAGGGGTTACCCGGCAAACCGGGTAACCGCAAAGGGACTACAGAACCATACGAACAATTTCGATATTGCCGAGCTCTTCGTACAGCGTCTCAACCTGCTCAATGTGTGTCGCAGTGATGGTAATAGAAACCGAGTGGTAGTTGCCCTTGCTGCTTGGTTTTACTGACGGAGAGTAGTCACCCGGCGCATGGCGCTGTACCACTTCAACCACCTGATCAACCAGCTCAGGTTTCGCCAGACCCATTACTTTGTAGGTAAATGAGGTAGGGAATTCAAGCAGTTCGTTAAGTTTGGTTTTCATGTCAGCTCCGGCGTAACGTCAAAAAGAATAACTCCCACGTCAGGTGGGAGTTATCAGGATACTTAGTATATGGGGATCAAAATCACACTTTCAAGTGTTCAATTTTTAACCAAACCAGTGATGGAACATCAATTTAATGTAATCAATGATTTTGCCGAAGAAATTGCCCTCAGGAATTTCTTGCAGGACAACCAGCGGACGCTGATCGATCGTCTTACCATCCAGCTGGAAGTTAATGGTGCCCACAACCTGGTTTTTCTGCAGCGGGGCATGCAGCTCGGTGCTGTTCAGGACGTAGCTGGCTTTCAGATCCTTCATACGACCGCGAGGAATGGTCAGGTACAGGTCCTTATCAACGCCGAGGGAAGCACGGTCGTTGTCACCGAACCAGACGGGTTCAGAAGCAAACTCCTTGCCTGCTTTCAGTGGATTCACGGTTTCGAAGAAACGGAAGCCCCAGGTCAGCAGTTTCTTGCTTTCTGTTTCGCGGCCTTTAAAGGTACGACCGCCCATCACGGCTGAGATCAGACGCATCTGACCTTCAGTGGCAGAAGCCACCAGGTTGTAGCCCGCTTTATCGGTATGGCCAGTTTTGATGCCGTCAACGTTCAGGCTGTTATCCCACAGCAGGCCGTTACGGTTGGTCTGACGAATACCGTTGAAGGTGAACTCTTTCTCTTTATAGATAGAGTACTCATTGGGTACATCGCGGATCAGCGCCTGACCAATCAGGGCCATGTCGCGTGCGGAGCTGTACTGACCGTCTGCATCCAGGCCGTGTACGGTCTGGAAATGGCTGTTTTTCAGACCCAGCGCGGTCACGTAGCTGTTCATCAGACCCACGAAGGCATCCTGGCTACCGGCGGCGAAATCGGCCATTGCCACGCAGGCATCGTTACCTGACTGCAGGTTGATGCCGCGAATCAGCTGAGAAACAGGAACCTGCATACCCGGCTTCAGGAACATCAGAGAAGAACCTTTGAAGACAGGGTTCCCGGTTGCCCACGCATCGTTACCGATGGTGACCAGATCCGACTCTTTGAATTTACCTGCCTTCATAGCCTGGCCGATAACGTAGCTGGTCATCATTTTGGTCAGGCTAGCCGGGTCACGGCGCGCATCGGCATTCTGTTCTGCCAGCACTTTGCCAGAGTTGTAATCGATCAGGATGTAGGATTCCGCATCGATTTGCGGAACGCCAGGGATCATGGTCTTGATATTCAGGTCATCGGCGTGAGCTGCAGAGAGTGCAGCAGCGCAAAGGGCCGTGGTCAGCGCCATGCGCTGCACAAAACGAGCAGAAAAGGTGGTCTTCATGGTCAGAACTACGACATCCGTGATGGAATTAAAAAAAGTGCCTTACTATAGCAAATGCTATTCAGGCAGGCATCCGACTTTAAGCATGAGTTTGTGAATGTGTTTTACACAAACTGACATTTCGGACACCGCCGATTAATTACTTTGCAACAGCGATAAATGACTGAAGCTGAGCTTCATTCTGCAAGCGCTGCTGAAGGGTCGTTGCCTGCGATTTGCTGGCAAACGGCCCCATCTGAATACGCCACACCGCGCCGTTCTGTTCAACGCGTCCTGGTACCCCGAACTGCTGGCTCAGACGCTGTTGATACTGTTGGGCCCGCGCCCGATCGCTCACTGCGCCAACCTGAACCACATAGCTGCCGCTGGCCGCAGCCGCTACTGCCGCACTTTGTGTAGTCGCTGGCGCCGTTACGGG
The DNA here is from genome assembly GCF_001022965.1 of Enterobacter genomosp. O. GTDB lineage: Bacteria > Pseudomonadota > Gammaproteobacteria > Enterobacterales > Enterobacteriaceae > Enterobacter > Enterobacter cloacae_L. The sequence continues at coordinate 429,619 of NZ_LECZ01000025.1, read as the reverse complement.
AGCCGGTTGGGTCGCTGGTGCTGTAACAGGAGCTGTAACAGGAGCAGGGGCTGGCGTAGGCTCGCTGCCTTCAAGCACGCCCGAAGCTAAGGTCGTCGGTGCACCCAGAAAACCGCTGCTCTTTACCGGTGCGCCGGTTGAATCATCGCTTTGCAGGGTGTCATTGCTGATCGGACGGATTTCTCCGCCTGGCTGAGAAGGTGCTGCCGGAGACGAGGCGCTTCCCATTCCGCCGTCAAGATTTGGACGGTCAGGAAGGGCGTAGGTCTGTTTCGCCACCGTCGTACACGCGGTGCCCGGCCCGGAGAGCGAGCCATCCTGCGCCACGATAATCGGGTCAATACGGACTTTGGTATTGTTCGAGGTGTTCAGGCGATCGGCGGACGCGCGAGACAGGGAAATCACCCGGTCATTCCCGTACGGGCCGCGGTCGTTGATGCGCACGACGATCATACGGCCGTTCGCCAGGTTGGTGATACGGGCGTAGCTTGGAATCGGCAGCGTTGGGTGTGCCGCAGTCAGCTGCATTGGGTCGAACGCTTCCCCGGAGGCCGTCAGGTTACTGCCTGGCTCAGCATCATAAATGGCGGCAAAGCCAGCCTGACTGAAACGGGACGGATCCTGAACAATTTTGTAGCTTTTGCCGTCGCGCTCGTAATCCTGATTAGCACTGGCATTCAGCGGTTCATAAACGGGATCGGCTCCGCTGATTTCAACGTTCGGGCCATTACACACCGCAGGCTGCGGCGGCGCGACGGTTGCCTGTTGCTGACCATCATCACTTGTGCAGGCCGCAAGTAAACTTGCCGCGATGCAGATCCCCAGCCACTGCTTACGCATTCCGATCCCCTTATTTTTATACGCTTTTTGACAACATTTTTCTGTGGGTATGGATCGACATCACGATACCAAACCCGGCCATCAACACGATCAGTGCCGAGCCTCCGTAACTCACCAGCGGCAGCGGTACGCCTACCACCGGCAGAATACCACTCACCATACCAATATTTACGAAGACATAAACGAATAAAATCAGCATCAACCCGCCAGCCATGACGCGACCAAAGGTGGTTTGCGCGCGTGCTGCAATCCACAATCCCCGCATGATCAGCAGGACGTACAGCGCCAGCAATATTAATATGCCAACCAGCCCCAGCTCTTCCGCCAGTACGGCGAAGATAAAGTCGGTGTGGCGTTCCGGTAAAAATTCCAGCTGCGACTGTGTGCCGTGCAGCCAGCCTTTACCGCGCAGGCCGCCGGAGCCAATCGCAATCTTGGACTGAATAATATGATAGCCCGCGCCCAGCGGATCGGTTTCCGGATCGAGCAGCATCATGACGCGCTGGCGCTGGTAATCATGCATCAGGAAGAACCAGAGGATAGGGATGAACGCCGCGATCAGCACTACCGCGATACCAATCAGACGCCAGCTCAGTCCCGACAGGAAAAGGACAAACAGGCCCGAGAGGGCGATAAGGATTGAGGTGCCAAGGTCAGGCTGTGCCGCAACCAGCAGCGTCGGCAGGAAAATCAGCACCAGCGCGATGGCGGTATTTTTCAACGACGGCGGACAGACGTCGCGGTTGATAAAGCGAGCCACCATCAATGGAACGGCGATTTTGGCAATTTCCGAGGGCTGGAAGCGGACAATACCCAGATCCAGCCAGCGCTGCGCCCCTTTTGAAATGGCGCCAAACGCATCTACCGCAACCAGCAAAATAATACAGAAGATGTAGAGATAGGGCGCCCAGCCTTCGTAGACGCGCGGCGGGATCTGCGCCATCACCACCATGATGATCAGACCCATCGCGATCTGGCCGATTTTGCGCTCCATCATGCCGATATCCTGGCCACTGGCGCTCCAGATAACCAGTGCGCTGTAGACCAGCAGAGCCAGGAGGATCAGCAGCATGGCTGGGTCGATGTGGATTTTATCCCACAGCGATTTTTTATTTGGATTATCCGTCATGATTATTGGTCCTCCGCCGCAGCGGCGGCCGGGTTTTCAGCCGGCAGTTCGGTGTTGTTATCACCCAGCATAATGTGGTCAAGGATCTGGCGCATGATGGTCCCTACCGCTGGCCCGGCACCGCCGTTCTCCAGAATCATCGCCACCGCAACCTGCGGGTTATCATAAGGGGCAAACGCCGTCATCAGCTTATGGTCACGCAGACGTTCGGCAATGCGGTGTGCGTTATAGGTTTCGTTGGCTTTCAGACCAAACACCTGCGCGGTACCGGATTTCGCGGCCACCTTGTACGGTGCGCCGGTAAAGTACTTATGCGCGGTGCCGTTCGGGCGGTTTGCCACGCCGTACATACCGTCTTTCGCGATTTCCCAGAAGCCGGAGTGAATGTCACCCACAGGCGCTTCGTGCGGCTGGTTCCAGGGCACTTTTTTACCGTCTTCAACCGTACTTTGCAGCAGATGAGGGACTTTCACCACGCCGTCATTGATGAGGATCATCATGGCTTTGTTCATCTGAAGCGGCGTTGCCGTCCAGTAACCCTGGCCGATACCCACCGGAATGGTGTCACCCTGATACCACGGTTTTTTAAAGCGCTTCAGCTTCCATTCACGCGTAGGCATGTTGCCAGAACGCTCTTCTGAAAGGTCAATGCCGGTGTAATGTCCGTAGCCGAATTTACTCATCCACTCTGACAGGCGGTCGATCCCCATGTCATAAGCCACCTGATAGAAGAAGGTATCCGCAGACTCCTCCAGCGATTTGGTGACGTTCAGATGGCCGTGGCCCCATTTTTTCCAGTCACGATAGCGCTTATCTGAACCTGGCAGCTGCCACCAGCCCGGGTCAAACAGGCTGGTATTACGGTTGATGACGCCGGCACTCAGTGCCGAGACCGCCACGTACGGTTTAACCGTGGATGCCGGTGGATAAACCCCTTGCGTCGCGCGGTTTACCAGCGGCGTATTGGGGTCATTAAGCAGGCCGGAATAGTCTTTACTGGAGATGCCGTCAACAAAGAGATTCGGGTCATAGCTTGGCATTGACACCATCGCCAGGATGCCACCGGTACGCGGATCGGTTACCACCACGGCTGCACGGCTGCCCGCCAGTAAGGTTTCAATATACTGCTGCAGTTTAAGATCGAGCGTCAGATAGACGTCGTGCCCCGCCTGAGGCGGCACTTCTTTCAGCTGGCGAATAACGCGGCCACGGTTGTTAACCTCAACCTCTTCATAGCCGGTTTGCCCGTGCAGTACTTCTTCGTAGTAGCGTTCAATTCCCAGCTTACCGATATCGTGCGTTGCCGCGTAGTTGGCCAGCTTGCCGTCTTTATCGAGGCGGTCGACGTCTTTGTCGTTAATCTTGGAAACGTAGCCAATCACATGCGTCAGCGCGGAGCCATAAGGATAGTAGCGACGCTTGTAACCCTTCACTTCCACGCCGGGGAAACGGTACTGATTCACCGCAAAGCGGGCCACCTGAACTTCCGTCAGATTGGTTTTTACCGGAATGGAGGTGAAGCGGTGAGAGCGAGCGCGCTCTTTTTTGAAGGCGGCGATATCGTCATCGTTAAGATCGACAACGCTCTTCAGCGCTTCCAGCGTATCCTGAACGTTATCGACTTTTTCCGGCATCATCTCGATTTGATAGATGGTGCGGTTTAACGCAAGCGGAGTGCCGTTACGATCGTAAATAATGCCGCGGCTGGGTGCGATGGGCACCAGCTTAATGCGGTTTTCGTTTGAACGCGTCTGGTAGTCGGTAAAGCGGACAATTTGCAGATTATAAAGGTTGGCGATCAGCACGCCGGTAAGCAGCAAAATCCCCGTAAAGGCGACCAGCGCCCGGCGCACAAACAGCGCGGACTCAGCCGTATAGTCGCGAAAAGAATTCTGTAGTTTCATCCGCTGCTTAATCTACCCTGGTCAGTCATTACTCGCGGTGATAGGGGTGGTTGGTAGTAATGCTCCACGCGCGATACAGGCTTTCTGCTACCAGTACCCGAACGAGCGGGTGGGGAAGCGTCAGCGCGGAGAGAGACCAACTTTGTTCGGCTGCCGCCTTGCAGGCAGGGGATAACCCTTCAGGCCCGCCAATCAACAGACTGACGTCACGGCCATCCTGCTTCCAGCGCTCCAGTTCGTGCGCCAGCTGCGGCGTATCCCAGGGCTTCCCTGGAATATCGAGGGTAACGATGCGGTTTTTGCCTGCGGCAGCCAGCATCAGTTCACCCTCTTTATCGAGAATACGTTTGATATCAGCGTTCTTGCCGCGCTTTCCGGCGGGAATTTCCACCAGTTCGAACGGCATGTCTTTTGGAAAACGACGCAGATATTCAGTAAAACCGGTTTGTACCCAGTCTGGCATTTTGGTGCCGACGGCGACCAGCTGCAACTTCACGCATTAACCCCAGAGTTTTTCCAGCTCATACAGGCGACGGCTCTCGTCCTGCATGACATGGACAATGACATCGCCGAGGTCGACAACTACCCAGTCAGCCGTCGCTTCACCTTCAACACCCAGCGGTAACAGCCCTGCTGCACGCGATTCCTGAACCACGTGATCGGCAATCGAAACCACATGACGCGTAGAAGTACCGGTGCAGATGATCATGCAGTCGGTAATACTGGATTTACCCTTAACGTCGATAGCGATGATGTCCTGACCTTTCAGGTCATCAATTTTGTCAATAACAAAATCCTGGAGTGCTTTACCCTGCAAGTTTTCCCCCTGGGGTGAATGAGATTATAAAACGTTGAATTCGTAGCCAGGCAGTATACCTGAACTCACGCCTGTATCGGGACAACTGTCTCCGGCCAGGCTTTTGAAGGCGGGTATCATCCCACCCTCCGCCTGAGATTGCATCGCCATTTTTGTAAAACAATTTCTGTAAAGCAATGATCGGCGGGAAAGTCTGGCAGCGGAGGATAACAGTATGGCTTAACCTGTCAAGGCAGGATAAACAATAAGCCACTTTTTATGCCCTCCGGCTATTCATCTGCGCTTTTCTGATACAAACCGTGCGTATGGATATACTCAAGCACCGCTGCCGGTAGCATATCGTCACACGCTAAACCTTGCTGTAAACGCTCGCGAATGAGTGTTGCAGAGATATCGAACCACGGTGTTTCCGCCAGATAAATCTTCCCGGCAGGCTGATTGTGAAGATCCTCAACGTTATCCGTGAGATGGTCTTCCAGCCACTGCTGGTACTGTGCTTCGCGCATGGTCAGCGGATAGCCCGGACGGCGGCAGACGAGCAGGTGGCTGTTCTCCAGAATGGTTTCATACTGATGCCATGTGGGGAAATTCAGCAGGGAATCCTGGCCGATGATAAAGGCCAGCGGCTGGTCTGGCCCTTGTTCGGCTCGCCACTCCTGAAGCGTCTGAGACGTCCAGGAGGGCGTGTTGCGACGCAACTCACGCTCATCAAGTGTGAAGAGCGGTTTATCTGCGATGGCAAGGGCGAGCATCTCTTTTCGCTGCTCGCTGGTTGCCTCGGGCTGCGGACGATGGGGCGGGACATTATTGGGCATAATGATGACGCGCTGAAGGCCGATCAGATTCGCCAGAATTTCAACCGGCTTCAGATGCCCGTAATGTACCGGGTCGAAGGTGCCGCCATACAAGGCCTGTAAGGAATGCATACTATCCATCAATAAAAACGTCTGCCAGCGCCTTATGGCAAAGCAGCAGAGAAAGGCTTTCCAGCTCTGCCCAGACCGACTGACCATAATCTTGTTTTAACGTGAGCTCAGCGCGCATCAGAAGCTGTACAGCCTGACGAAGCTGTTCATGACTCAGGCGGTTAACGGCCTCGGTGGTCAAAGCCCTGCGATTTTGCCACACCCGATGTTTATCAAACAGCGAGCGCAATGGCGTATGTGCAGATTGTCGCTTGAGCGTAACCAGCAGCAACAGTTCGCGCTGCAGCGTACGCAGCAGAATGACGGGTTCGCTCCCTTCCAGACGCAGCTGCTGCAGAATATGCAGGGCGCGTTTGCTTTTCGCCGACAGCAGCGCATCCACCCAGTGGAACGGCGTGAAGTGCGCCGCGTCGTTAACGGCCTGCTCAACGCGCGGTAAGGTCAACTTGCCGTCCGGCCACAGCAGAGAAAGTCTGTCCAGCGCCTGCGCCAGGGCCAACAGGTTACCTTCATAGCAGTAACAGAGCAGTTGATTTGCCGCATCATCCAGCTGAAGGTTGTTCTGCTTCGCTCTCGCAGCCACCCACTTCGGCAGATGCGCCTGCTCAGGCGTCTGACAGGTGACCAGCACCGCGTGGGTGGCGAGCTGGGTAAACCACGCTGCGTTTTCCTGGGCTTTGGTCAGCTTGTTGCCACGCACAATGAGGAGCAGATCGCTGTGTAACAGGCTGACCAGCGTGGCGAGCTGTTCATTAATGGCCGCGTTAGGACCATTATCCGGCAGCAGGATTTGAATCGTCTGGCGCGAGGCAAAAAGGCTCATCGCCTGACACAGTGAGAAGAGGGCGTTCCAGTCGGTATTGTTATCGAGCTGGACGGTGTGGTGTTCATCAAAGCCCTGCGCGGCTGCCGCATGTCGCACGGCATCCAGGCTTTCCTGAAGTAATAACGGATCGTTCCCAAGAAGCAGATACGCCGCGCGCAGCCCTTCATTGAGCTGCGCGCGGAGTTGTTCAGGATACAGCCTGATCATCAGTTACCCATGGAGGTAGAAACAGGAGCTGCGTTAGCGTCCGGTTTTTCGATGATGTCAGAGCCTTCTTTCTTAGACGCTGCAACGGTCGGCAGTTTACGGATCAGCTGTTCCGCCGCCTTGTCGTACATTTCGTTGATGATAATCTGCTGTTCGGCATCTTTTGCCAGCGCCGTCTGCGGGTTATCAAAGAACGAACGGTACACTTTTGTACTGATTGGATAAATGTCTTTACCCGGGATCAGCACGGCTGCATTAACCGTCATGACCATTTGATACTCAGCGGTGCGGCCATCCTGGAAGATAGAGGCCGTATCCTTGCCGAGCGTCATCCCCAGAACACGCAGAGACGGAACATCCTGGCGCAGCGTGTCTTTCTCAATCAACTCAACGCCGTTCAGACGCAGCTGATTACGGATTGCCCGGCTGAGTGGACCATTCGGATCCGAAGAGTCAAAGATCATTGTTTTCATCTGAGCAGGCACCGCCGTAGTATTGCGCAGGTGCCAGCCACAGCCAGCGGTGACAAGCACCGCCAGAGATAAGAGTATTGTTGCCAGTTGTCGCACGTTTCCTCCCGCGCTTAGCCAACGACCAGATTCAGCAGTTTACCCGGTACGTAGATCACTTTACGCACGGTAACGCCCTCAAGATATTTTGCGACCAGAGTTTCCTGGCCCGCGCGCTCGCGAACCTGTTCTTCGGTTGCATCGACCGCCACGGTAATTTTACCGCGGACTTTGCCGTTTACCTGGACCACGACCAGCGTTGTGTTTTCCACCATCGCTGCTTCGTCAGCCTGTGGCCACGGCGCGTTGTCGATATCGCCTTCGCCTTTCAGCTCCTGCCACAGGGTGAAGCTGACGTGCGGAGTGAACGGGTTCAGCATGCGAACAACCGCCAGCAGCGCTTCACGCATTAAGGCGCGCTCCTGCTCACCGTCCTGCGGGGCTTTCGCCAGCTTGTTCATCAGTTCCATAATAGCCGCAATTGCGGTATTGAAGGTCTGACGACGACCAATATCGTCAGTCACTTTCGCAATCGTTTTATGAACATCACGACGCAGCGCCTGCTGATCTTCAGTCAGCGCGGCGGCGTTCAGTGCCGGGGCATCGCCCAGAGCGGTATGTTCGTAAACCAGTTTCCAGACGCGTTTCAGGAAGCGGTTCGCGCCTTCAACGCCAGACTCCTGCCATTCCAGAGTCATGTCTGCCGGAGAAGCAAACATCATGAACAGACGCACGGTATCCGCGCCGTAGCGCTCAACCATTACCTGCGGGTCGATGCCGTTGTTTTTAGACTTGGACATCTTGCTCATGCCGGTATAGACCAGCTCATGACCTGCGGCGTCTTTGGCCTTCACGATACGGCCTTTCTCGTCACGCTCAACGATAGCATCAACCGGAGAAACCCAGTTACGCTCGCCGTTTGCACCGACGTAGTAGAAGGCATCTGCCAGCACCATGCCCTGGCACAGCAGCTGTTTAGCCGGTTCGTCAGAGTTCACCATGCCGGCATCGCGCATCAGCTTATGGAAGAAGCGGAAGTAGAGCAGGTGCATGATGGCATGTTCGATACCACCGATATAGATATCTACCGGCAGCCAGTAGTTTGCCGCATCGGAGTCCAGCATACCGTCCTGATACTGCGGGCAGGTATAACGCGCATAGTACCAGGATGACTCCATAAAGGTGTCAAAGGTGTCGGTTTCACGCAGCGCAGGCTGGCCGTTGACGGTGGTTTTGGCCCACTCAGGATCGGCTTTGATCGGGCTGGTGATGCCGTCCATGACCACGTCTTCCGGCAGGATCACCGGCAGCTGATCTTCCGGCGTTGGCATCACGGTGCCATCTTCCAGCGTCACCATTGGGATTGGCGCACCCCAGTAACGCTGACGGGAAACGCCCCAGTCGCGCAGACGGAAGTTAACTTTACGCTCGCCCACGCCAAGGGAGGCCAGCTTATCGGCGATGGCGTTGAAGCCTTCTTCGAAGCTCAGACCGCTGAACTCCCCGGAGTTGAACAGGGTGCCTTTTTCGGTCAGCGCCTGTTCGGACAGGTCTGGTTCTGAACCGTCGGCGGCCAGAATAACCGGTTTGATGGTCAGACCGTATTTGGTGGCAAATTCGTAGTCGCGCTGGTCGTGACCCGGAACGGCCATTACGGCGCCCGTGCCGTATTCCATCAGTACGAAGTTGGCGGCCCAGACAGGGATGGCTTCGCCAGTCAATGGGTGAATGGCTTTAAAGCCGGTATCAACGCCTTTTTTCTCCATCGTCGCCATGTCGGCTTCGGCCACTTTGGTGTTGCGGCACTCGTCGATGAAGGTGGCCAGTTCTGGATTGTTTTCTGCCGCTTTCTGCGTCAGCGGGTGACCTGCGGCCACGGCCAGGTAGGTCGCGCCCATGAAGGTGTCCGGACGGGTGGTGTAGACGGTCAGGGTCTGGTCGTAGTTCTCAACGTTGAAGGTGATCTCCACGCCTTCAGAACGGCCGATCCAGTTGCGCTGCATGGTCTTAACGGTATCTGGCCAGTGGTCCAGGTTATCCAGATCGTTCAGGAGCTCATCAGCGTAAGCGGTGATTTTAATAAACCACTGCGGGATCTCTTTACGCTCAACTTTGGTGTCGCAGCGCCAGCAGCAGCCGTCGATAACCTGTTCGTTTGCGAGAACGGTCTGGTCATTCGGACACCAGTTAACGGCAGAGGTCTTTTTGTACACCAGGCCTTTTTTATACAGCTCGGTGAAGAATTTCTGTTCCCAGCGATAGTATTCCGGGGTACAGGTTGCCAGCTCGCGGCTCCAGTCATAGCCAAAGCCCAGCATTTTGAGCTGGTTTTTCATATACGCGATGTTGTCGTACGTCCACGGTGCCGGAGCCGTATTGTTTTTTACCGCTGCGCCTTCCGCAGGCAGACCGAACGCATCCCAGCCGATAGGCTGCAGGACGTTTTTGCCCAGCATACGCTGGTAGCGCGCAATCACATCACCGATGGTGTAGTTACGCACATGGCCCATGTGTAGTCGACCAGAAGGATAGGGAAGCATCGACAGGCAGTAATACTTCTCTTTGCTCTCGTCTTCGGTTACTTCAAAGGTGCGCTTCTCGTCCCAGTGTTGCTGGACTTTTGATTCTATCTCTTCCGGGCGGTATTGCTCTTGCATGGCAGCCAGTGGTCCTGTTTTCAATACAGCTACAAATGTAGCCAATGGATGTGGTAATTCAGATCCGCATAGCATAGCCCAAACGCCCGCGTCAAAACAGCCTTTCGCACAAATGCGCTTTGCAGGAATTTACCGGGTCTGTGCTTCACCTGACAAAGCGGTGATGAAATAAGGTCTATTATTAGAAATAGTTACTTACCCGGGAGGCAAAATGATGAACAAGGTTGCTCAATTTTACCGCGAACTGGTGGCGACACTGACGGAACGGCTGCGTAACGGCGAGCGCGATATTGACGCGCTGGTTGAGCAGGCACGTGCCCGCGTGACGCAAACGGGTGAGTTAACGCGAACCGAAGTGGAAGAGGTAACCCGCGCCGTGCGCCGTGACCTGGAAGAGTTTGCGCGCAGTTACGAAGAGAGTCAGGACGAGGTCGCTGACAGCGTGTTTATGCGGGTGATCAAAGAGAGCCTGTGGCAGGAGCTGGCGGATATCACCGACAAAACGCAGCTGGAGTGGCGCGAGGTATTCCAGGATTTGAACCACCACGGCGTCTACCAGAGCGGCGAAGTGGTGGGACTGGGCAACCTGGTGTGTGAGAAGTGCCATCACCATATTGCGGTCTATACGCCGGATGTACTGCCGCTGTGTCCGAAGTGCGGGCACGACCAGTTCCAGCGCCGGCCGTTTGAGCCCTAGGTAAAAGCAAAACTGTTTGCTCCCTCTCCCTTTGGGAGAGGGCTGGGGTGAGGGCATCAGGCCGCACAAAGTAAAAGCAAAACGGCAACCCCGTTGCCGTTTTTAGTGTTTGCACCCTCTCCCCGTGGGAGAGGGTTGGGGTGAGGGCATCAGGCCGCACTATAGTAAGCCAGTCTCTCCGCCAGCAAATCCACAAACGCCTCCCGGTCGATGTTCACCATCACCGTAGTATTTGGTTTATTCCCCGTCAGCGAGTAATAATCCACCACCGTCATGCCCTGGGTGTATTTTCCCTGCGTCTCAACGCCAACCCATCTGTCCACCGTGGTAAACATCTCAGGTTTTAACAGCCAGGCAATTGTGCACGGGTCGTGCAGCGGCGCGCCGTGGAATCCCCATTTCTCGACTTTGTGATACTCCATAAAGAAATCGAGCAGCTCAGCCACGGTTGTCGCGACCGGATTACCTACGGCACGGAAGCGCTCAATATCGTCAGCCATAATCTGCGCGCGATGAGTAACATCCAGCCCCGCCATCACAATCGGCAAGCCGGACTGGAAGACGATCTCGGCGGCTTCCGGGTCGACAAAAACGTTGAACTCGGCAGCCGGCGTCCAGTTTCCCAGCCCCATCGCGCCGCCCATGATGACGATACGGGCGATTTTGCTGTGCAACTCGGGATGACTATTAAGCAGCAACGCGACGTTAGTCTGCGGGCCGGTCGCCACCAGCGTGACGGGCTCAGCGCTTTCTCGCAGCACTTTTGCCATCAGCTCAACTGCGGTGCAGTTTTGCGGTGCGAAACCTGGCTCCGGCAGCGCGGGACCGTCCAGCCCACTTTCACCGTGCACGTTATCCGCGATAATTAACTCGCGCATCAGGGGCTTGACCGCTCCGCCAGCGACGGGAATATCGGGGCGGTTGAGCAGCGTCAGCATGCGTAAAACGTTACGCAGGGTTTTATCCGGCGTCTGGTTTCCGGCAGAAGAGGTAACGGCTTTGACGTCGAGTTCAGGGGAGGCAAGTGCAAGGACGAGTGCAATCGCGTCATCATGACCCGGATCGCAATCGAGAATGATCGGTTGTGCCATAGCGTTCTCCATTCATAGCGTTATTTTGTGACAAGGTTAACGCTGCAATGTGACGCCGAATAGAGGAAGAAATCTAAAGCGTGAAGCAGTGCGCAATCCGAAGATTGCGCACTGAGAAGATTAGTGCAGGATTTTGGCCAGGAAATCTTTTGCGCGCTCGGATTTCGGGTTAGCGAAGAACTCTTCTTTCGGCGAGTCCTCCACGATCTTCCCTTCGTCCATAAAGATCACGCGGTTGGCCACTTTACGGGCGAAGCCCATCTCGTGGGTCACCACCATCATGGTCATCCCTTCGTGCGCCAGCTCGACCATGACGTCCAGTACCTCGTTGATCATCTCAGGATCGAGCGCCGACGTTGGCTCATCAAACAGCATTGCAACGGGATCCATGCACAGCGCACGGGCAATCGCCACGCGCTGCTGCTGGCCGCCAGAAAGCTGCGCCGGGAACTTATCGGCATGTGCAGAGAGCCCAACGCGTTCCAGCAGCTTCAGACCTTTCTCGCGCGCAGCTTTTTTATCACGCTTAAGCACTTTCACCTGCGCCAGGGTCAGGTTCTCAATAATGGAGAGGTGAGGGAACAGCTCAAAATGCTGGAACACCATGCCAACGTGAGAGCGAAGCTGGGCAAGATTGGTTTTCTTGTCGTTGACTTTGGTGCCGTTGACAACGATCTCACCCTGCTGGACCGGCTCCAGTCCGTTGACGGTTTTGATCAGCGTCGATTTACCGGAACCGGACGGCCCGCACACTACCACCACGTCGCCTTTTTTCACTTCGGTGGAGCAGTCGGTCAGCACCTGAAAGTGCCCATACCATTTAGAAACATTTTTCAGGGAAATCATTATACCGTCCTTTTCTTCAGCCAGCTGACCAACAGCGACGCGCTTAAACTAATCACAAAATAGACCGCACCCGCGAAGAGCACCATCTCGACCTGCGTACCATCACGTTCACCGATGGTTGACGCGGTACGGAAGAAGTCTGCCAGACTCAGAACGTAGACCAGGGAGGTATCCTGGAACAGCACGATACCCTGGGTCAGCAGGAGCGGAACCATGGCGCGAAACGCCTGCGGCAGAATAATGAGCTGCATGGACTGCCAGTGCGTCATCCCCAGTGCCAGTGCGGCGCTGGATTGCCCGCGGGAGATGCTTTGAATGCCCGCACGGATAATTTCCGAGTAGTAAGCGGCCTCAAACATGGAGAACGCCACCATCGCGGAGATCAGGCGGATATCGGTTTTCGGCGACAGGCCCAGCACGTTTTGCAGGAAGCCGGGCACAATCAGGTAAAACCACAGCAGCACCATTACCAGCGGGATGGAGCGGAACACGTTAACGTAGGCGGTCGCAAACCAGGCGAAAGGCTTAAAGCTCGACAGGCGCATGACGGCCAGCAGGGTACCCCAGACGATACCAATGATGATGGCAATAACGGTGATTTTTAAGGTAATCACCAGGCCATCAAGCATGTATGGCATGGATGGAACGATAGAACTCCAGTCAAATTCGTACATTATTTGCCCCCCAGATTACCCGGCAGGCGGATTTTGCGTTCAACCAGGTTCATCACCAGCATGATGAAAGCGTTAATCAGAACATACGCGAGCGTGATCGCGGTGAAGGATTCCCACGCGTGCGCGGAGTAATCCAGCAGTTTGCCCGCCTGAGCGGCCATATCGACCAGGCCGATAGTCGAGGCGATGGCCGAGTTTTTCACCAGGTTCATCATCTCAGAGGTCATCGGTGGAACGATAACGCGGTAGGCGTTAGGCAGCAGCACATAGCGGTAGGTTTGCGGCAGGGTCAAGCCCATTGCCAGGCCCGCATTTTTTTGTCCACGGGGTAATGACTGAATGGCGGCACGCACCTGCTCGCAAACGCGCGCAGCGGTAAACAGCCCCAGACACATCATGGAGGAGACAAAGAACTGTACATTCGGATCCAGTTCCGACTTGAACCACATGCCAATATTTTCCGGCAGCAGTTCCGGGATAACCAGATACCAGGTAAAGAATTGCACGATCAGCGGAACGTTACGGAACAGTTCCACATACAGGGTGCCAAGTGTTGAAAGAAAACGGTTAGGGACGGTGCGCAGAATACCGAACAGAGAACCGACAAGAAACGCGATAATCCACGCCGTTATCGATAATGCCACGGTAACCTGAAAGCCGCTCCACAGCCAGCCAAGATAGGTGGTGTTGCCGAACGGGGCTTGTTGCAGGAATATGCCCCAGTTCCAGTCTATTGACATAATAAACTCCAGAAAAAAAAGGGTAGCAGCGCTACCCTCGAAGATTGGTGAGAAGCTCATTTTTCGCGCTGAGTGGGGAACGACCACTCAACGTATAGTCTGTCCATGCTTCCCGACAATCGAGAGGGCAGGAGATCCCGCCCCTGTTGTTCTAATTAGTTAAGAGCTTTGTCATTTGGAGATTTGAACAGCGCTTTCATGTCTTCAGACAGTTCAAAGTTCATGTTGAGATTTTTTGGTGGAATCGGGTTCTTGAACCACTTGTCGAACCATTTTTCCGCTTCGCCGGAGGTCTGCACCTGAGCGATGGTGTCATCGATCAGCTTTTTGAACTGCGGATCGTCTTTACGCAGCATACAGCCGTAGGCTTCTTTCGACTGCGCGGTACCGACGATATCCCAGTTGTCCGGTTTTTTCGCTTTCGCACGCTCGCCCGCCAGCAGGGCGTCATCCATCATAAACGCGACGGCACGACCGCTTTCCAGAGTACGGAAGGAGTCGCCATGGTCTTTCGCGCTGATGATGCGCATATCCATTTTCTTCTCGTCGTTCAGCTTGTGCAGCAGCACTTCTGAGGTGGTACCGGAGGTGACAACGACCGCTTTGCCTTTCAGGTCAGCGAAGTCTTTGATCTCACCGCCTTTCTTGGTCAGCAGGCGGGTGCCCACAACAAAGATAGTGTCCGAGAAGGCAGCCTGTTTCTGACGCTCGAGGTTATTGGTGGTGGAGCCACACTCGAAATCAAAGGTGCCGTTTTGCAGCAGTGGAATACGGTTCTGTGAAGTGATTGGGATCAGCTTCACCTGCAGGTCAGGTTTGTTCAGCTTTTTCTTCACAGCTTCAACGATGGCGTTGGAGTAATCCTGTGAATAGCCCACGACTTTTTGCGTGTTGTCGTAGTAAGAGAACGGGACTGAAGATTCACGGTGGCCGACCACGATGACGCCGTTTTTGGCAATCTTGTCGAGAGTGCTGCCTGCTGCCGGAGCATCTTCAGCGTGAACCACGCCTGCAGACATTCCCATAACCAGCATTGCTGTGGCCAGTTTACGTAATTGCATACCCAACTCCTTTTTTATCAGCGCCAGTGACGCTTTGATACCCATTGTGATGTTGTTATATCTCGCGCAATGCGAGTGCAGTGTTATGCAAGCTTGTTAACATTTAGTCTGGCTTAATGTAAAGATTTTGCTGCGTTATTGTTTATTTTTGCGAAGCGCGCCGCACCATTCAGAGGCAAATATCTCCCGTTGCACCGTTTCGGTGCTACCGATGATCTACGGTGGTGCGACTAAGTTGCACGTTAAGCCAAACTGCGTTTACCTGAATAAACAAAGCAATAGGCGTGCCAGAATTGAACTTTGGAGGGAACTGTCGGGTGGCGCTGACGCTTACCCGACCTACGGGAACGAAATGTAGGCCGGGTAAGCGTCAGCGCCACCCGGCAAAGGAGGTAAGGTTATTTACTACGCTGACGCAGGCTCATCAGCACCGCGCCAAAGCCGAACAGCACGGTCAATATCCACAGCGGCCAGTTGCCGGTACGGGCGTATGGCGTCAGGCCGGATGTTGGCGTGACTTTTGTGGTCAGCACTTCCCGGGTGAACTGCGGGATCATGGACTGAATTTCACCCTGCGGTCCAATCACGGCGGTGATGCCGTTGTTGGTGCTGCGCAGCAGCGGACGCGCCAGCTCCAGGGAGCGCATCCGCGCCATCTGGAAGTGCTGCCACGGGCCAATTGACTTACCAAACCAGGCATCGTTAGAGATAGTTAGCAGGAAGTCCGTGTCCGGGCGGAAGTTGTCGCGCACCTGCTCGCCGAGGATAATCTCATAGCAAATGGCCGCCGTCAGAGCAAATCCGTGCGCATGCAGCTGGGGCTGAACGTATGGCCCGCGGCTGAAAGAGGACATCGGCAGGTCAAAGAACGGTGCCAGCGGGCGCAGAATTGACTCCAGCGGAACAAACTCACCAAACGGCACAAGGTGGTTCTTGTTGTACCGGTCAGTGGAGTTGTAGCTGTACTCGCTGTCTTTGCCGAGCGTAATGATGGTGTTGTAGGTGTCGTAGCGGTTCTGCTGATTCAGACGCGCATCAACAATCCCGGTGATCAGCGTGCTGCCACGCGAGAGCAGCAGGTCGTTCATCATGTTGAGGAACGGCTGCTGGTTAATCTCCAGATCGGGGATCGCCGACTCTGGCCAGATAATCAGCTGTGATTTACCCATCACCTCTTCCGTGGCGTTGGCGTAGATCTTCAGCGTATTCAGCAGCTCTTTCTCGTCCCACTTCATGGACTGCGGGATATTTCCCTGAACCATAGAAACCTGCGTGGCGCGTTCGGGCTCAAGGGTGAACCACTGGATATAGCGCAGCGGGAAGGGCAGAGCGAACAGCACCAGCGCCACAACCAGCGGCTTCCAGCAGCGTGTCACCAGCGCCAGTACCAGCAGGCCGCTGACAACCATCAGCAGGAAATTGATGGCCTCAACGCCCATCACCGGCGCCAGGCCTTTCAGGGGGCCATCAATCTGACTGTAGCCGAACTGCAGCCATGGGAAGCCTGTCAGCACCCAACCGCGCAGGAACTCGGTAAGTTGCCAGACCACCGGCGCGGCAATAGCGACGCGCAGCCAGGTCGTTTTCGGCCACAGGCGAGAAAGGATGCCTGCGAACAGACCGGTATACAGCGAGAGATACGCAGCGAGCAGCACCACCAGGAAGACGTTAACCGGGCCCGGCATACCGCCAAACTGGGCGATGCTGACATAGACCCAGTTGATACCTGAGCCAAATAGCCCCAGTCCCCAGAAGTAGCCGATGGCGGCAGCCTGTACCGGACGACGATTCAGGGTCAGACCCTGTAGTCCCATCAGGGAGAGAATGGCCGCAGGCCAGATGTCGTAAGGAGAAAAAGCCAGCGTACCGCTGGCTCCGAGTAACAGCGCCAGCAGCAAACGGACGCGCTGGCGTTCAAGAAGTGAGGCAAATGCCATTTACATTAATCTTCCAGTTTTGGCACCGGTGAATCGTCCGGCGTTCTGACGTGAACCTGTATAATACGTCGGCTGTCGGCCATTGCCACTTTGAACTGGTAACCGTCAATGTCAACGGTCTCGCCGCGCGCCGGAAGATGGCCAAAGGCCTGCATCACCAGCCCGCCAATGGTATCAACCTCTTCATCGCTGAAGTGGGTACCGAAGGCGTCGTTGAAGTCTTCAATCGAGGCCAGCGCGCGCACGGTCCAGGTGTGGCGGCTGAGCTGACGGAAGTCGATGTCTTCCTCTTCGTCATACTCATCTTCGATTTCGCCCACGATCAGCTCAAGAATATCTTCGATCGTGACGAGACCGGACACGCCACCAAATTCATCAATAACAATCGCCATGTGGTAACGCTGCGAGCGGAACTCTTTCAGCATCCGATCCACACGTTTACTCTCCGGCACGACCACGGCCTGGCGTAACACTTTTTCCATGCTGAAGGCTTCGGCATCGCTGCGCATAAACGGCAGCAGATCTTTCGCCATCAAAATCCCTTCGATGTGATCTTTGTCTTCGCTGATAACCGGGAAACGCGAGTGGGCGGATTCGATGATGACATCGAGGCACTCGTCCAGCGTCTGGTTGCGTTTCAGGGTGATCATCTGCGAACGGGGGATCATGATATCGCGGACGCGCTGGTCGGCGATGTCCATAACCCCTTCGAGCATTTCGCGCGTATCTTCGTCGATAAGGTCGTTCTGCCCGGAATCACGAATCAGCTCCAGCAGTTCATCACGGTTTTTCGGTTCGCCGTGGAAAAGCTGGTTCAGAATGAGGGAGAAAAATCCCTTTTTACTGGTTGTCGTGTCGCTACTGTGTGAATTGTCGTCGCTCATGGCGTTTGTTAAGGGTTCTCTTGTTAGTTCAACGTTTACCGCCACGCGATGTCCTTTCGTGGCGGCATGTTAATCCGTCAGGTGACGGACTATTCTTTCTCGGCAATGTACGGATCCTCATAGCCCAGAGCAAGCATTATCTCTGTCTCGAGGGTCTCCATCTCTTCCGCTTCGTCGTCTTCGATATGATCGTAGCCGAGCAGATGCAGGCTGCCGTGTACCACCATGTGCGCCCAGTGGGCCTCAAGGGGTTTTTGCTGCTCTTTGGCTTCCTGTTCAACCACCTGACGGCAGATGATCAGATCGCCCAATAGCGGCATCTCGATACCCGGCGGCGCTTCGAACGGGAAAGAGAGCACGTTGGTCGGCTTATCTTTCCCGCGATAGGTCAGGTTAAGCTCGTGGCTTTCTGCTTCATCCACCAGGCGAATCGTGACTTCTGATTCTTCCTGAAACTGGGGGATAACGGCATCCAGCCATTTCTGAAACTGTGCCTCATCTGGCATGCCGGAATTATCTTCACAGGCCAGCTGTAAATCGAGGATCACCTGACTCATTTCTGTTCTTGCTCCTGCGCTTCGCGCTTACGTTCTGCGGCCAGTTCGGCCTTACGCTTCTGATCCGCCTCTTCCCAGGCTTCATAAGCGTTAACGATACGCGCGACCACCGGGTGGCGTACCACGTCTTCACTGTGGAAGAAGTTAAAGCTGATTTCGTCGACCTCGGCCAGCACCTCAATGGCGTGGCGAAGGCCCGATTTGGTGCTGCGCGGCAGGTCAATCTGCGTTACGTCACCCGTAATGACTGCCTTTGAGTTAAAGCCGATACGCGTCAGGAACATCTTCATCTGTTCGATGGTGGTGTTCTGGCTTTCATCGAGGATGATGAACGCATCGTTCAGCGTACGGCCACGCATGTAGGCGAGCGGAGCAACTTCGATAACGTTACGCTCAATGAGCTTCTCGACCTTCTCAAAGCCCAGCATTTCAAACAGCGCATCGTATAAAGGGCGCAGATACGGGTCGACCTTCTGGCTCAGATCGCCCGGCAGGAAGCCCAGTTTTTCACCCGCTTCAACGGCAGGGCGGGTCAGCAGGATACGCCGGATGTCCTGGCGTTCCAGCGCATCAACCGCAGCGGCAACGGCCAGATAGGTTTTACCCGTACCCGCCGGACCCACGCCGAAGGTGATGTCATGGTCAAGAATGTTGGCGATGTACTGCGCCTGGTTTGGCGTGCGCGGCTTAATCACGCCACGTTTGGTCTTGATGTTAATGGCTTTGCCATAGTCCGGCACGCTTTCCGCGCTCTGTTCCAGCACGCGCGCCTCTTTAATGGCGAGGTGGATCTGTTCCGGTTCGATATCCTGAATTTCGCCGCGCATCGGGGCGGTATCAACATACAGGCTACGCAGAATGTCCGCGGCGGCGTTGACGCAGATAGGGCGTCCGGTAAGTTTGAAATGATTATCGCGACGATTGATTTCGATACCCAGACGTCGCTCCAGTTGTTTGATGTTGTCATCAAACGGCCCGCACAGGCTCAGCAGGCGAGCGTTGTCTGCTGGCTCAAGGCTAATTTCACGCGTATCTATGTTCAAACTGTTCCTCTTTGATTGGTTAACTGATCCGTTGCGACAGGGCGTAATAAAACGGTCATTACCGAAATTATTCACGCCATAGAATAAAGGCGCAAGCGTTGCGGATGATATTGGGGACGATAAGAGGAAATACAAGGCCTGCCGGAAAGGCAGGCCATGAGGATTAAGGCTGGTAAATTCCCACGCCAGAATCATTTTCTTTGCGGGTACGCGAAATCACGGATTCCGGCGACTCTGCAATACGCAGGCCCATTTCGTCTTCGGTACGTACCACTTTTGCGCGCAGCGAGTTGGTCAGCACTTCGACAATCTCGACGTCCACGAATTTACCGATCATGTCCGGGGTGCCTTCAAAGTTCACCACGCGGTTGTTCTCGGTACGGCCGGAGAGTTCCATAATGCTCTTGCGTGAGGTGCCTTCTACCAGAATGCGCTGAACGGTGCCGAGCATACGGCGGCTCCAGGCATTGGCCTGCTGGTTGATGCGCTCCTGCAGAATATACAGACGCTGCTTTTTCTCTTCTTCCGGTACATCGTCAACCATATCGGCCGCGGGCGTTCCCGGACGCGCTGAGAAGATGAAGCTGTAGCTGACGTCAAAGTTCACTTCGCCGATGAGCTTCATGGTGCGCTCGAAGTCATCAGCGGTTTCGCCAGGGAAGCCGACGATAAAGTCAGAGCTTATCTGGATATCCGGGCGGGCTTCACGCAGCTTACGGATGGTCGACTTATACTCCAGCACCGTGTGCGGACGGCCCATCAGGTTCAGCACGCGGTCAGAGCCGCACTGAATCGGCAGGTGCAGGAAGCTCACCAGCTCTGGCGTATCGCGATAGACGTCGATGATGTCGTCGGTAAATTCCATCGGATGGCTGGTGGTAAAGCGAATGCGGTCGATGCCGTCAATCGCGGCGACCAGACGCAGCAGTTCGGCAAAGCTGCCGGTGGTGCCGTCGTAGTTCTCTCCGCGCCAGGCGTTAACGTTCTGGCCCAGCAGGTTCACTTCGCGTACGCCCTGTGCGGCCAGCTGCGCGATTTCAAACAGAATGTCATCTGCCGGTCGGCTGACTTCTTCACCACGGGTGTACGGCACCACGCAGTAGGTACAGTACTTGTTGCAGCCTTCCATGATGGAGACGAAGGCGGTCGGGCCATCGGCGCGCGGCTCCGGCAGACGGTCAAATTTTTCGATTTCCGGGAAGCTGACGTCAACGACCGGGCTGCGATTGCCGCGAACCTGGTTGATCATCTCAGGCAGACGGTGCAGGGTCTGCGGGCCAAAGACAATATCCACATAGGGGGCTCTCTGACGGATCAGCTTGCCTTCCTGCGACGCGACGCAGCCACCCACGCCGATGATCAGGTCCGGATTTTTTCGCTTAAGGAGTTTCCAGCGACCTAATACGTGAAAGACTTTTTCCTGCGCTTTTTCACGAATGGAACAGGTGTTCAGCAGCAGCACGTCCGCTTCTTTCGCATTTTCAGTCAGCTGGTATCCGTGGGTGGTATCCAGCAGATCGGCCATCTTGGATGAATCGTATTCGTTCATCTGACAGCCCCAGGTTTTTATATGGAGTTTTTTAGTCATCGACTTGCTCAGCTCAGGATTGCAAGCCGCGTATTGTAATGCTTTGGTGGGGTTGTGACCAGTATGAAGGTTATGTGTCTCAGGACCGAAAAAATCCGGTAAACTTAAGGGATTCTCCAATAAGGAAAATTGACCATGACACTCCAACACACCGAAGTTGCCGTTGTCGGCGGCGGTATGGTCGGCGGCGCGCTGGCGCTGGGGCTGGCGCAGCAGGGATTTGAGGTAACGGTAATTGAACAGTCGGCGCCTGCGCAATACGATCCGGCGGCCAAACCGGATGTGCGTATTTCCGCTATCAGCGCGGCCTCCGTTGATCTGCTGCGCGGGCTGGGCGTATGGGAGGCGGTGCTGGCGATGCGCGCGCATCCTTACAGCCGCCTTGAAACCTGGGAGTGGGAAAATGCCCACGTCGCGTTTGATGCCGCCGAGCTGAAGCTACCGCGCCTGGGTTATATGGTGGAAAACAACGTGCTCCAGCGGGCGCTCTGGCAGGCGCTGGAGGCGCACCCGAAGGTAACGCTGCGTGTTCCGGCGTCGCTTAAGGCGCTGCATCCTCACGATAGCGGCTATTTACTAACGCTCGACAGCGGCGATGAACTGGCCGTGAAGCTGGTCATCGGAGCGGACGGTGCCAACTCGCAGGTCAGGCAGATGGCGGGTATTGGGGTTCATGCCTGGCAGTACGAGCAGTCCTGTATGCTGATTACCGTCCAGTGCGAGAAGGCGCCGGGAGAGAGCACCTGGCAGCACTTTACCCCGAATGGTCCGCACGCCTTTTTACCGCTGTTCGATAACTGGGCGTCGCTGGTGTGGTACGACAAACCGGCGCGCATTCGCCAGCTGCAGGGGCTTTCAATGGAGCAACTGCAGCGGGAGATTCACATGCACTTCCCGAACCGTCTGGGCAACGTTACGCCGGTCGCTGCAGGGGCGTTCCCGCTCACGCGCCGTCACGCTTTGCAGTACGCCCGCGAAGGGTTGGCGCTGGTGGGCGATGCAGCACACACCATTCACCCGCTGGCCGGGCAGGGTGTAAACCTGGGGTACCGTGACGTTGAGGCGTTACTGGATGTACTTGGCAGCGCCCGCGGACATGCAGAAAACTGGTCCAGCCATCAGGTTCTGAAGCGTTACCAGACGCGACGCATGGCGGATAACTTTATCATGCAGTCGGGAATGGATCTGTTCTATGCCGGGTTCAGCAATGACTTAGCCCCGGTGCGCATTCTGCGTAATATTGGGTTAATGGCGGCGGAACGCGCCGGTGGCTTGAAGCGTCAGGCGCTCAAATACGCCCTGGGACTCTAATATTTATTCCCTCTCCCCGTGGGAGAGGGCCAGGGTGAGGGCATCAGGCTACTCAATTCTGAACAACAAAAACAAAAAAGCCCGCAGAGCGGGCTTTTTTGTTACTTAAGTGGCTGGGGTGCAGGGATTCGAACCCCGGAATGCTGGTATCAGAAACCAGAGCCTTACCGCTTGGCGACACCCCAATTGCGTTAAACAAACTGCTTAACGACTTTTTAAATTGGCTGGGGTACGAGGATTCGAACCTCGGAATGCCGGAATCAGAATCCGGTGCCTTACCGCTTGGCGATACCCCAACAATTTGTCTTGATTACCGAAAAATCGACAATCTAAATTTGGTGGCTACGACGGGATTCGAACCTGTGACCCCATCATTATGAGTGATGTGCTCTAACCAACTGAGCTACGTAGCCATCTTTTTTCGCGTTACCTTATCGGCGTTGCGGGGCGCATTATGCGTATAGACCCTTGCAGCGTCAACACCTTTTTCAACGAAAATAGCCGGAATGTGACTGTTTGGTTAGGTTGCGAACAGCGTGACCGAATATTCGGCAATTATTGGTTATTAATCGGTTTTAGACGATGAAATGTGAGGCAAAAAAATAGGGCCCCCTGAGGGGCCCTGGTGCGATTTGAGTGATTATTTGTAGGCCGACTGGTGAACGCCTACCGCACGTCCTGATGGATCGTTCATGGATTTGAACGATTCATCCCATTCAATCGCTTTAGCAGAAGAGCAGGCGACGGAAGGACCACCCGGTACGCACTCCGCAGCGCTCGGAACCGGGAACAGCTCTTCAAAAATTTCGCGGTACAGATACGCCTCTTTCGAGCCTGGCGTGTTGTACGGGAAGCGGAAGCTAGCGGTTTCCAGTTGCTGGTCAGAAACCTGTTTTGCCGCCACCTCTTTCAGGGTGTCGATCCAGCTATAGCCTACGCCATCAGAGAACTGCTCTTTCTGACGCCAGGCAACGCTTGCCGGCAGGTAGGATTCAAAACATTCACGCAGGATATGTTTTTCCATTTTGCCGTTGCCGCACATTTTGTCCTGCGGGTTGATGCGCATCGCCACGTCGAGGAATTTCTTATCCAGGAACGGAACGCGTGCTTCAACACCCCATGCCGACATCGCTTTGTTGGCACGCGCGCAGTCAAACATATGCAGAGCCTGCAGCTTACGCACGGTCTCTTCGTGTAGCTCTTTGGCGTTCGGCGCTTTATGGAAGTACAGGTAGCCGCCAAACACTTCGTCAGAACCTTCACCGGAAAGCACCATTTTGATACCCATCGCTTTGATCTTACGCGACATCAGGTACATCGGCGTGGAGGCGCGAATTGTCGTTACGTCATAGGTTTCGATGTGATAGATCACATCGCGGATCGCATCCAGGCCTTCCTGCACGGTGAAGTGAATTTCATGGTGCACAGTACCCAGGTGGTTTGCCACTTCCTGCGCGGCCTTCAGGTCAGGTGCCCCTTCCAGGCCCACGGCAAAGGAGTGCAGCTGTGGCCACCAGGCTTCTGAGCGCTCCTGATCTTCCACGCGGCGCGCGGCGAATTTCTTGGTGATCGCGGAGATCACGGAGGAGTCCAGACCGCCGGAGAGCAGCACGCCGTATGGCACGTCAGACATCAGGTGGCTTTTAACGGAATCTTCCAGCGCCTGACGCAGCTCGGCTTTGTCCGTGACGTTGTCTTTCACCGCGTCGTAGTCGAACCAGTCACGCTGATAATACTGACGGATCTCGCCGTCTTTGCTCCACAGGTAGCTGCCCGCCGGGAACTCTTTAATGGTACGGCAGACCGGCACCAGGGCTTTCATTTCAGACGCAACATAGAAGTTACCGTGTTCATCGTGGCCCATGTACAGCGGGATAATACCAATGTGGTCACGGCCAATCAGGTAGGCGTCTTTTTCACTGTCGTACAGGGCGAATGCGAACATGCCCTGCAGGTCGTCGAGGAATTCGGGGCCTTTCTCCTGATACAGCGCCAGGATGACTTCACAGTCAGAGCCGGTCTGGAAGGCGTAGCGGTCGCCGTACTCGGCGCGCAGCGCCTGATGGTTATAGATCTCACCGTTGACAGCAAGCGCGTGCGTTTTTTTCTCGTTATACAGCGGCTGTGCACCGGCGTTGACGTCAACAATAGACAGACGTTCGTGAGCCAGAATCGCTTTGTCACTGGCGTAAACGCCGGACCAGTCCGGGCCGCGATGGCGCATCAGGCGGGACAGTTCGAGTGCTTTTTTACGCAGTTCGCCCGCGTCAGTTTTAATATCCAGTACGCCAAAAATTGAACACATAACCTTCTCCGTTAACCCTGTTGCTTTGTAATGTTGCTTGCTTATGAAAATGCCGCAAAGGGGCAGGGCGCGCAAGCGTTTTACGGGTGAAAGCGGAAATAGTGCAATGGCGGTTGCGGATCAGTGAAAAAGGCGTATGTCATGAGCGCATTTATTGATGATTATGCAATGAAAGCGCTTTTTTGTTAGATGGGGTTGTGTTTTGCGGGCGTAAAATTAAAGAACCACGCCTTCAGGCGTGGTTCGGTATCAGATGATGTCAATTTCATCAACGGAGGGGTAGATCCAGCTTGGCCGGAACGGCATCGAGTCTATGTCATCAAGCTGAGAGACGCCGGAGAGCACCAGAATCGTCTCCAGACCCGCCTGGAAACCGGCCAGAATGTCGGTGCGCAGGTTGTCGCCGACGATAACGGTTTCTTCAGAGTGGGCCTGCATCTTGTTGAGCGCGGCGCGGATGATCCACGGGCTTGGCTTGCCAACGTAGAAAGGCTTGCGCCCGGAGATTTTCTCGATACCGGCACATAGCGCGCCGCAGGCCGGATAAAAACCACGGCCATGGGTATCCGGGTTGGTCGCAATAAAGCGCGCGCCGTTAGCCACAAAGAAGGATGCCTTATGCATCATCTCCCAGTTATAGGAGCGCGTTTCACCCACAATCACAAAGTCCGGGTTGACATCGGTGATGGTAAAGCCCGCTTTGTACAGCTCGTGGATCAGCGCGCCTTCACCGACAACGTAGGCTTTTTTCCCTTCCTGACGCTTCAGGAAATCCGCCGTGGCCATCGCCGAGGTATAAAACACGCTGTCCGGGACGTCGACACCCGCCGTCGCAAAGCGGTTTGCCAGATCCTGACCGGTCTGAGAAGGGTAGTTCGTGAGAAGAACCAGAGGCATTCCTTTGTCGATGATGCGGTGAAGAAACTCCGCAGCACCCGGCACGGCAACGTTGTCGTGCATCAGCACGCCGTCGATATCACAAATTACATTCTTAATGGTCATGGACAGTCCGACATCAAAAAAAGAAGGCGTTACTATAAGGTCCGATCAACTTTCCAGCAAATGCTGCAGCAGAATTCCGTTGAGCATGGCGCGTTTGACCAGCGCGAATGCGCCAATCGCCGAGCGATGGTCAAGCTTTGAACGAACCACCGGAAGGTTCTGGCGGAATGCTTTTAGCGCCTGGGTGTTAATACAGCCTTCAATAGCGGGCAGCAGTACCTTTTCCGCCTCCACAATTTCACCCGCGATAACCACTTTTTGCGGGTTAAACAGGTTAATGGCGATGGCGATGGTTTTCCCCAGATGGCGCCCCACCTGCTCGATCACTTCACAGGCCAGCGCGTCGCCCTTATTGGCGGCTTTACAGATGGTGCCTATCTTACAATCGTCGAGCGTGACGCGGCTTTGATAACCCTGCTCCAGCAGATGGCGAACGCGCTGCTCAATGGCGGTGTTGGCGGCAATGGTTTCAAGGCAACCGAAGTTGCCGCAGTGGCATCGTTCCCCGAGGGGTTCAACCTGAATGTGGCCGATCTCACCAACGTTACCGTTGCGACCAATAAAAATTCGGCCGTTAGAGATAATGCCTGCGCCCGTACCGCGGTGAACGCGCACCAGAATAGAGTCTTCGCAGTCCTGGCTCGCACCAAAGTAGTGCTCAGCCAGCGCCAGAGAGCGAATGTCGTGGCCCACAAAGCAGGTCACTTTGAAACGTTTTTCCAGCGCGTCGACCAGCCCCCAGTTTTCAACCTGAATGTGCGGCATATAGCGGATCACGCCGCTTTCCGGGTCGACCAGGCCGGGCAGAATGACGGAAATAGCGATGAGTTCGCGGATCTTGCGCTGACAGCTTTCAATAAACTGCGCGATGGTATTCAGCAGCGCATGCTCCAGCGTCTCCTGGGTGCGCTCCGGCAGGGGATAGTGCTCTTCCGCAATGGCTTTGCTGCTCAGATCGTAGAGCGTGAGCGTGGTGTCATGACGACCCAGCCGGACGCCAATTGCCTGAAAATTGCGGGTTTCGGTAATAATGGAGATCGCGCGGCGGCCCCCAGTGGAAGCCTGCTGATCGACTTCTTTGATCAGACCGCGCTCAATGAGCTGGCGGGTAATTTTTGTCACGCTGGCGGGAGCAAGCTGGCTTTGTTCGGCTATCTGGATACGTGAGATTGGCCCGTGTTGGTCAATCAGGCGATATACCGCCGCACTGTTAAGTTGTTTAACGAGATCGACATTACCAATTTGAGCTTGTCCGCCAGGTGTCATACTTTTACTTACTCAGTGACGACCTCGTTACCATTAACGATGGTCTTAATAATTTTATAATCGTGTGTGAATGCCGTCAGGTTTGCAACCATACCTGGTGCAATTCCGCCAAGCTGTTTATCCACGCCCATTGCGCGAGCTGGATAAAGGGTGGCCATACGCAGGACTTCATCAAGCGCAATCCCGCAATGCTCAACCAGGTTACGCACCCCTTCAATCATGGTCAAAGAGGAACCACTCAGCGTACCGTTTTCATCCACACACAGTCCATTGCGGTAGTATATTGTTTTACCGGCAAAAATGAACTGCTCAATATTTGCACCTGCCGGGGCGGTGGCATCTGTTACCAGACAGAGCTTGTCACCTTTCAGCCGCTTGGCATTGCGAATGTTGGTGTAATCGACGTGTAAACCGTCCGCGATAATGCCGCAGTAAACGTCTGGCTCATCCAGAATCGCGCCGACCAGACCCGGTTCACGCCCCGTGATGTACGGCATGGCGTTATAAAGGTGCGTCGCAAAGGTAATGCCCGCGCGGAAGCCGGCTTTGGCCTCTTTCAGCGTGGCGTTAGAATGGCCCGCTGAAACAACAATCCCGGCGGCGGCCAGTTTGCTGATGACGTCAGTGCCGGTCATTTCAGGCGCCAGCGTCACTTTGGTGATGACATCGGCGTTCGCACACATGTAGTCAACCAGTTCCGCATCAGGTTTACGCACGTAATTCGGGTTATGCGTCCCTTTCTTGACCATATTCAGCCATGGCCCTTCAAGGTGCAGACCCAGCGCCTGATTCGGATATTTGGCCAGGTATTCGCGCATCACGCGGATACCCTGCTTCATGAGGTCATCACTGCTGGTAATGAGCGTTGGCAGATAGCTGGTGCAGCCTGATTTCTCGTTGGCTTTCTGCATGATCTCCAGCGTTTCGACCGTTACCGCATCGGCGGAGTCATTAAATTGCACACCGCCGCAGCCGTTCAGCTGTACGTCGATGAAACCGGGGGAGATTACTGCTCCATTGAGTGAGCGCTGTTCAATCTCCGGCGGCAGCTCTGCCAGCGGGCAAACACGTTCAATCAGGCCATTGGCGATAACAATCGCATGGTCATCCAGAATTTCATGGCCGGTATAAATCCGACCGTGGGTTAAAGCGTACATAACGACCCCCGGTTAAAAAAAGCGGCCGCCTCTTGATGAAGAGGCGGTTATTCAATTACAGACCTTTGATGTTCTCAGCTTCTAACTCGTTGAAGTATTTCAGCGTTTTCACCTTCAGCTCCATCGTGGACGGCTCGTCGCAAACGATGACTGATTTAGGATGCAGCTGCAGGCAGCTGATGGTCCACATATGGTTCACGTTGCCTTCAACGGCAGCCTGCAGCGCCTGCGCTTTCACGCCGCCCAGGACCAGAATCATCACTTCTTCGGCATCCAGCAGGGTGCCTACGCCTACGGTCAGGGCGTATTTTGGAACCTGGTTAACGTCACCGTCAAAGAAGCGGGAGTTTGCCACGCGCGTGTCATGGGTCAGCGTTTTAATACGCGTACGGGAAGCGAGAGATGACGCCGGTTCGTTAAACGCGATATGACCGTCGTTACCTACACCGCCCATGAACAGGTGGATTTTACCGTAGGAACGGATTTTTTCTTCATACTGACGGCATTCTGCGTCAATATCCGGCGCGTTTCCATTCAGCAGGTTAATATTTTCAGATGGAATATCAACGTGATCAAAGAAATTGCGGTGCATAAAGCTATGGTAGCTTTCCGGATGTTCTTTCGGTAAGCCGACGTATTCGTCCATATTGAAGGTCACAACATGTTTGAAGCTAACCTGGCCTGCTTTGTGCATCTCTACCAGGGCTTTATACGCGGTCAGCGGTGTGCCACCCGTCGGAAGGCCAAGGACGAAAGGACGATCGGCGGTCGGTTTGAACGCGTTAATGCGGTTAACGATATGGCGAGCGGCCCATTTGCCGACTTGTTCAGCAGTTGCCAGGGGAATCAGTCTCATTGTTCACCTCAAGAGTTAAAGTAGAAGAGTGGGCGGATGGCTATCGGAACCTGATGCTTAAGCGTAACCTGGAACCTTTCAGGCCGGATCAATCCGTCTTGATTTTTCGAATGATAAAATAAGTTTTCGTTGTTAGCCAGTGAAAGGGAGGGTAATAAACGATATTTGGTGACAAAAATCACAAAAAGTACGCGTTTAATTTGCGATACGAATTAATTTTTCACACACTCACAATGCCAGTGAATCATCAACTGTATATATAGTTCGTGACACAATAAAAAACAGAGCTGAGAACATGCCTTAAACGGGGTCTCATAGGGGGAAGAAAGTGAGTATTCTAGGTTATTTACAAAAGGTTGGTCGCGCACTGATGGTGCCGGTCGCCACGCTGCCTGCCGCAGCCATCCTGATGGGTGTCGGCTACTGGATCGACCCCAACGGCTGGGGTAACACCAGCGCGCTGGCGGCGTTCTTTATCAAGTCAGGCTCCGCCATTATCGACAACATGTCCGTATTGTTTGCGATTGGTGTGGCTTACGGTATGTCCAAAGACAAAGACGGTGCCGCTGCGCTGACCGGTTTTGTCGGTTTCCTCGTGTTAACCACTCTCTGCTCGCCTGCAGCGGTGGCCATGATCCAAAAAATCCCGGCGGACCAGGTTCCGGCGGCATTCGGTAAGATCAGCAACCAGTTTGTCGGTATCCTTGTGGGTATCATCTCTGCCGAACTGTACAACCGCTTCAGTAGCGTAGAGCTGCCAAAAGCGCTGTCGTTCTTCAGCGGTCGTCGCCTGGTGCCTATTCTGACCTCCTTTGTGATGATCTTCGTTGCGTTCATCCTGATGTACATCTGGCCGGTTATCTTCGACGGTCTGGTGAACTTTGGTGAACACATCCAGAAACTGGGCTCCGTCGGTGCGGGCGTGTATGCGTTCTTCAACCGTCTGCTGATCCCGGTTGGTCTGCACCACGCGCTGAACTCCGTATTCTGGTTCGACGTTGCAGGTATTAACGATATCCCTAACTTCCTGGGTGGCGCACAGTCCATCGAAGCAGGTAAAGCGGTTGTCGGTATTACCGGTCGTTACCAGGCAGGCTTCTTCCCAATCATGATGTTTGGTCTTCCAGGCGCTGCGCTGGCTATCTACCACTGCGCGCGTCCAGAAAACAAAGCGAAAGTGCTGGGTATTATGATGGCGGGCGCGTTTGCGGCCTTCTTCACCGGTATCACCGAGCCGCTGGAATTCTCCTTCATGTTCGTGGCGCCTGTACTGTACGTGATCCACGCTGTGCTGACCGGTATCTCCGTGTTTATCGCGGCAAGCATGCACTGGATTGCGGGCTTTGGCTTCAGTGCGGGTCTGGTGGATATGGTGCTTTCTTCCCGTAACCCGCTGGCAACCCACTGGTGGATGCTGATCCCACAAGGTCTGGTGTTCTTCGCGATCTACTACATGGTGTTCCGTTTCACTATCACCAAATTCAACCTGATGACCCCGGGTCGTGAACTGGCCGTGGCCGGTAGCGAAGCGGATGGTCAGGATGTGAACGTGAGCGGTGCTCAGGATCAGGACGTATCGGGTCTGGCGCGTCAGTACATTGCCGCTGTCGGCGGTTCTGACAACCTGACCGGCATTGATGCCTGTATCACCCGTCTGCGTCTGAACGTGAAAGATTCTTCTCTGGTAAACGAAGCGCTGGCGAAACGCCTGGGCGCGTCCGGTGTTATCCGCCTGAACAAAACCAGCGTGCAGATTATCGTCGGCTTCGTTGCAGAAAAAATTGCCAACGCAATGAAAACGACCGGCCCGGTTGCAGCCGCTGAAGCAAGCGCTGCGCCTGCTGCCGCTCCTGCAGCTGCAAAACCGCAGGCGGTACCTAACGCCAAAACGGTTGCCGCGCTGGTGTCTCCCGTCACCGGTGAGGTCGTTGCGATTGAGCAGGTGCCTGATGAAGCGTTCGCCAGCAAAGCGGTCGGTGACGGTGTTGCGGTGAAACCAACGGACAAAACCGTTGTGTCTCCTGCTGCCGGTACCATCGTGAAAATCTTCAACACCAACCACGCGTTCTGCCTCGAAACCGAAAATGGCGCGGAGATCGTTGTCCACATGGGTATCGATACCGTTGCGCTGAACGGTCAGGGCTTTACTCGTCTGGTGGAAGAGGGCGCTGAAGTGGTGGCCGGCCAGCCGGTTCTGGAAATGGATCTGGACTTCCTGAACGCCAACGCGCGCTCCATGATAAGCCCGGTGGTTTGCAGCAACATCGACGACTTCAGTGGCCTGGTCATTCAGGCGAAAGGTCAGGTTGTTGCGGGTCAAACGCCGCTGTATGAGATTAAAGGCAAGTAATCGCTCCTGAGTAGAGTCATGCCTTAAGCGGCGGGGGATATCCTCCGCCGCTTTTTTTTGCAGCAAATGCCCCCATTATTTTCTTCAGAGCCGTTTTAAGGGTTGTCACTACGTCCGGCTTATAAGATCATATGCCGTTATACGTTGTTTACGCTTTGAGGAATCCACGATGAGTGAGGCAGAAGCCCGCCCGAGTAACTTTATTCGTCAGATCATCGATGAAGATCTGGCCAGTGGTAAGCACACCACAATTCATACCCGCTTCCCGCCGGAGCCGAACGGCTACCTGCATATCGGGCATGCAAAATCTATCTGCCTGAACTTTGGCATTGCCCAGGACTATCAGGGGCAGTGCAACCTGCGTTTCGATGACACCAACCCAGTAAAAGAAGACATCGAATACGTTGAGTCCATTAAGAACGACGTGCAATGGCTGGGCTTCAACTGGTCTGGCGATATCTGCTACTCCTCTGACTATTTTGATCAGCTGTACGCCTATGCGGTTGAGCTGATCAACAAAGGTCTGGCGTATGTCGACGAGCTGTCTGCTGACGAGATCCGTGAATACCGCGGAACGCTGACCGCACCGGGCAAAAACAGCCCGTTCCGCGATCGCAGCGTTGAAGAGAACCTGGCGCTGTTTGAAAAAATGCGTGCCGGTGGCTTCGAAGAAGGCAAAGCCTGCCTGCGTGCCAAAATCGATATGGCGTCTCCGTTCATCGTGATGCGCGATCCGGTGCTGTACCGTATTAAATTTGCTGAACACCATCAGACCGGTAACAAGTGGTGCATCTACCCGATGTACGACTTCACCCATTGCATCAGCGATGCACTGGAAGGCATCACCCACTCCCTGTGTACGCTGGAGTTCCAGGACAACCGTCGTCTGTACGACTGGGTACTGGATAACATCACCATTCCTGTGCATCCGCGTCAGTACGAGTTCTCTCGTCTGAATCTGGAATACACCGTGATGTCCAAGCGTAAGCTGAACCTGCTGGTGACCGACAAGCACGTTGAGGGCTGGGATGACCCGCGTATGCCGACCATCTCTGGTCTGCGTCGTCGTGGTTATACTGCCGCGTCTATTCGTGAGTTCTGCAAACGTATCGGCGTGACCAAGCAGGACAACACCATTGAAATAGCTTCTCTCGAATCCTGCATTCGCGAAGACCTCAACGAAAACGCACCGCGTGCGATGGCGGTCATCGACCCGGTGAAGCTGGTTATCGAGAACTATCCGCAGGGTGAAAGCGAGCTGGTCTCCATGCCTAACCATCCGAACAAACCGGAAATGGGCAGCCGCGACGTGCCGTTCAGCGGTGAAATCTGGATCGACCGCGCTGACTTCCGCGAAGAAGCCAACAAGCAGTACAAGCGTCTGGTGTTGGGTAAAGAGGTGCGTCTGCGTAATGCCTACGTCATCAAAGCCGAGCGCGTAGAGAAAGACGCGGAAGGGAACATCACCACCATCTTCTGTTCATATGACGCTGAAACGCTGAGTAAAGATCCGGCGGACGGCCGCAAGGTGAAAGGCGTTATTCACTGGGTGAGCGCGACGCATGCGCTGCCGGTAGAAATTCGCCTGTATGACCGTCTGTTCAGCGTGCCTAACCCGGGTGCTGCTGAAGACTTCCTGGCGACCATCAACCCAGAATCTTTGGTGATCAAGCAGGGTTATGCAGAGCCTTCCCTGAAAGCCGCTGAAGCGGGTAAAGCGTTCCAGTTCGAGCGTGAAGGTTACTTCTGCCTGGACAGCCGTTACAGCACCGCGGAAAAACCGGTATTTAACCGTACCGTTGGTCTGCGTGATACCTGGACCAAAATCGGCGAATAATAACGCTGCATTGGTCAATGAGAGACAAACGCCGCTTATTGCGGCGTTTTTTTATTTAACGATCATATCGTTAAAGCAGGGGGGGAATAATATCGAGGAAAATATCAGGTCAATGTGGTGCTACTTATTTTTCTGAAAAAAGTTTGTTTTTTATCATCAATACGCAATTTGTAAAAAGTAACAGCAATTAACGATCTTACCCTCTGAAATTTAATGGCGTGCCCCGCCAAATCTCGCCCTCCGGCAAATGTTACAAAGCGCTACCAATTATGTGCACTTCGTCATAATCCTGACTTTTGTCCGCTGAAAAGCATTGATAATTCGCGTCGCGAAAAATAACCTAAAGACGGTAGTTAATTCGAGGGTATTTATAACTACCCCTGACCATTTGGTCTTTTTTATTTTCGCCGTTTCAGGCGTTTTAATTCGTCAAAGAGGAATAATCTATGCGTACGTTCAGTGGCAAACGTAGTGCGCTGGCGCTGGCTATTGCCGGTGTGACAGCAATGTCGGGCCTGGTCGTTACACCAGAGGCGAAAGCCGCAGGTTTCATCGAAGATTCTACCCTCACGGGCGGTATTTATTACTGGCAGCGTGAACGTGACCGTAAAGACGTCACCGAAGACAAATACAAAACTAACCTTTCTCACTCCACCTGGAACGCTAACCTCGACTTCCAGTCAGGCTATGCCGCAGATATGTTCGGTCTGGATATTGCTGCGTTTACCGCGATCGAAATGGCGGAAAACGGCGACAGCGGCCACCCGAACGAAATTGCCTTCTCCTCCAGCAACAAAGCCTATAAAGAAGACTGGTCCGGGGATAAGAGCGGAATCAGCCTTTATAAGGCCGCAGCGAAATTTAAATACGGCCCGGTGTGGGCGCGCGGTGGCTATATTCAGCCCACCGGCCAGACGCTGTTAGCGCCGCACTGGAGCTTTATGCCAGGCACCTATCAAGGTGCAGAAGCCGGGGCTAACTTTGACTACGGTGATGCGGGTGCGTTGAGCTTCTCTTATATGTGGACCAACGAATATAAAGCACCGTGGCATATCGAAATGGACAAGTTCTACCAGGGCGATCGTAAAACGCGGGTAGATTATCTTCATTCTCTTGGTGCTAAGTACGATTTCAAAAATAATCTGGTGCTTGAAGCGGCATTTGGTCAGGCACAAGGATACATGGACCAGTATTTTGCCAAAGCATCTTATAAGTTCGATATCGCCGGAAGCTCACTTTCGACCAGCTATCAATTCTATGGTGCGCGAGATAAAGCAGACGCACAAAATAACCTGCGTACCAACGATGAAGTGGCACTTGCCAGGGACTTATATGACGGCACGGCCTGGCTGCAAGCTTTAACCTTTGGCTACAAGATTGGCCAGGTGGATCTTCGTCTTGAAGGCACGTGGGTCAAAGCTGATGGTAATCAGGGCTTCTTCTTACAGCGCATGACACCAACCTATGCATCTTCTAACGGTCGCCTGGATATCTGGTGGGATAACCGCTCTGACTTTAACGCCAATGGTGAAAAAGCAGTCTTCTTCGGGGCGATGTACGATCTCAAAAACTGGAATCTTGCAGGTTGGTCAGTGGGGGCTTCCTATGCTTACGGTTGGGATGCTAAACCAAGTAGTGCCCCAATCTACGATCAGAGCCAGCGCTTGAAGGAATCCGCCTATAGTCTGGATGCTGCGTATGTACTGCAGGATGGAAGAGCCAAGGGCACAATGTTCAAACTGCACTTCACCCAGTATGACAACCATTCTGACCTGCCTAGCTACGGTGGCGGATATAACAACATCTTCCAGGATGAGCGTGACGTGAAATTCATGGTTATCGCACCGTTCACCATCTTCTGATGAATCGTCCGGCGGGTTAGCGCCCGCCGGACCGGAGACTGCACATGATGAAAAAAATCGTAATTGTCGCGCTGCTGGCGTCGGGGCTGGTGGCGTGTTCTCAGAGCCAGGCACCTAAAGAAGACTCCCGGCTGAAGGAGGCCTATAGCGCGTGCATCAATACCGCTGAAGGCTCGCCGGAGAAAATTCAGGCCTGCCAGAGCGTATTGAATGTGCTGAAAAAAGAGAAGGCGCATGAGCAGTTCGCAACGCAGGAAAATGTTCGCGTGATGGATTACCAGGCCTGTATCCAGGCGCGTAAAACCGGTAACGATCAGGAAGTGGCGAAGCGTTGCGACCAGATCTGGAAAGAGATCCGCAGCAATAACAGTAATTAACCTGCTGTTATCATGCCCGGTGGCGCTACGCTTACCGGGCTTTTTTATACCTGAATACAGGCAAAAAAAAGCCAACCTTGCGGCTGGCTCAGAGTATGAAGACTGATTATTTTGCGTCGTGCGCGTGGTCATCTTCGCGGCAGTCGCCTTCAGCGCAGTGACCGTAAAGGTACAGGCTGTGGTTGGTCAGGCGGATGCCATGACGCGCGGCGATTTCACGCTGGCGTGATTCAATGGAATCATCGCTAAATTCAATGACCTTGCCGCAATCGAGGCAGATCAGGTGATCGTGGTGCTGCTGCTGGGTCAGTTCGAAAACAGATTTACCGCCTTCGAAATTATGACGGGTAACAATGCCCGCGTCATCAAACTGGTTCAGCACGCGATAGACGGTAGCCAGCCCAATCTCTTCACCCATGTCAATAAGACGTTTATAGAGGTCTTCCGCACTGACATGGTGATTGTCTGGACCCTGAAGCACTTCGAGGATTTTTAACCGAGGAAGCGTAACTTTCAGGCCAGCCTTCTTTAATGCGGTATTGTTGTCAGTCATGCGGAATCTGTCCTGTTGCTAAACGATTCACTTCTGTAGGAAGTGACAGAAAATGCACCCGGGATAATGCGTCTCATTATAGAACTGCCATGGCTAAATGAAAACTGCAAGTCTCAGGCAAAATATGCTTATAAAAACGTGGTATCACCAACAAACTTGCTCAATGGAAAACCACGTTTATCAGGGAGACATTGTACAGGTCTGGGCGAAAAAGTTAAAAGATTGTAGCGATTAATTTAATCGGTTTGACCTGGAGCACGGGCGCAGCCGCCGCTGCGCCGCGATAAAAATCAGGCGTTAAGAATATCGTCCAGGTGCAGTTCCTCACGGATCTGCTTAACCCATTTCTCAACGCGCTCTGCCGTCAGCTCTGGCTGACGGTCTTCGTCGATGGCCAGACCCACGAAATGATCGTCATCGGCCAGGCCTTTAGACGCTTCGAAGTGGTAACCGGCAGTTGGCCAGTGGCCAACGATCACTGCGCCATTCGGCTCAATGATGTCGCGGATAGTCCCCAGCGCGTCACAGAAGTACTCGGCGTAGTCTTCCTGATCGCCGCAGCCAAACAGGGCGACCAGCTTACCGTTGAAGTCGACTTCTTCCAGCGTCGGGAAGAAATCATCCCAGTCGCACTGGGCTTCACCGTAGTACCAGGTTGGAATACCCAGCAGAAGAATGTCATAGCCTTCGAGATCTTCTTTGCTGCTCTTGGCGATGTCATGCACATCAGCAACGTCTTTACCGAGCTGTTTTTGAATGTTTTTTGCGATATTTTCGGTATTGCCGGTATCACTGCCAAAGAAAATGCCGATGATTGCCATGAGTAAAATAACCTCTTGAAACTTAATAGTATGGTGGCGCAATTCGGCCACGGATAAGGGCAATAATAGCAGAACTGGCAACCCTGCGGAAACAGCTATCGCGCAGGACTGCACTCCGTGCTACATGAAAAGGGCGATAAAGGGGATTTTCAGACTTATGCCTGGCTGCGTAACGTCTCAAGCTGGGCGATCAACATCTCTTCAATGAGCTCGCTGCGGCTGATATTTCGCGCGTCAGCCAACTCGTTAAGCGCATCGACGGCGTCGGCGTTAAGCTTCAGTTCGACACGCTTAAGCCCACGATTTTTATCGCGTTTAAGCTGGTTGCGTTTATTGATACGCAGCTGTTCATCGCGCGAAAGCGGATTCGTCTTGGGTCGTCCCGGTCGACGCTCATTCGCGAACAGATCTAGTGTCGTACGGTCCGTTTGTTCTTTGGCCATGATTCTGAGACTTCGGGGGAAACACGCCGCCCTGCTAATGCCCGGGCGATAAGCGCGCCATCATACATCACCAAAAACGGCACGCCAACGACTGGAAGCCCGCAGCCTTCCAGTCGCTCTCTTTTTAATCAATTCGCAGTATCAGCGAGATAGCGGCGAATGGCGCGCAACACGGCGTCAGGTTTTTCTGCGTGAACCCAGTGTCCGGCCCCGGCAATCACGTGGGCGCGCGCCTGCGGGAATTGTGCCAGCAAGGTGTCGCGGTACGCGTCGGTAATATAAGGAGAGTTACCGCCACGAATGAAGAGGGTAGGGTGTGGCCAGGCAGGTACCGTTTTCCAACCCACGATATTGTTGTACTGCTCCCAGAGCGCCGGCACGTTAAAACGCCATTGTCCGTCAACAAACGACTTCAGCAGGAACTGCACGACGCCTTCTTCATCAAGATGGTCACGCATGACCGCAGCCGCCTGTTGGCGGGTCGCGACACCCGCTTCAGTGACCGCATTGATGGCGGCAAAAATCTCGTCGTGACGGCGGACGTCATAATCCACGGGCGCGACATCAATCACCACTAGGCCGTTAATACGCTCCGGCGCAAGCGCCGTCAGGGCCATCACCGCTTTGCCGCCCATTGAATGCCCGATGAGCGTCACCTTCTGCAGGCCGTTGGCGTCCAGCGTATCCAGCAGATCCTGCGCCATCGCGGCGTAGGTCATTTCGTCTGAACGCCCGGAAAGACCGTGATTGCGCATATCGACCTGTAAAATATCGTGATCGGTAACCAGATCGCGCGCCAGCACGCCCAGGTTATCCAGGCTGCCAAAAAGCCCGTGAACCAGTACGATGGGAGAATTATTGTTCGGCGATTGTGCAGTTTGCGCTCGGGTATTCAATTTCATGGCAAAGTTCTTTTTTTACGTATGTCAGGTTAGGGTATCATGTTGACCATTCTGCCGCCCGGCTGCAAGGTTCCAGTTTAATCTGACTTTTGCTGCCAACCTGGTTTGACGCTATCCGCTGTTGGGATTTGACCCTATAATCCCAATGACTTGTATTCAGATAAGAAATCGCACTGGATTAAGATGAAAACAATCGAAGTTGATGACGAACTCTATCAGTATATTGCCAGCCAGACGCGGCATATCGGGGAGAGCGCGTCCGACATTTTACGGCGCATGCTTAAAATTTCCGCCGCTTCACAGCCTGCTACCCCAGTCACCAAAGATGTCGTGTCTCAGCCGAGCGTTGTTGCACAGGCTAAACCTGCCGTGACACCGGCAAAAGATAAAGTGCGCGCGATGCGCGAGCTGCTGCTGTCCGATGAATATGCGGAGCAGAAAAAGGCGGTTAACCGCTTTATGCTGGTGCTGTCTACACTTTATTCACTGGATAACAAGGCGTTTGCTGAAGCGACCGAGTCGCTGCACGGTCGTACTCGCGTCTATTTCGCGGGTGACGAGCAGACGCTGCTGCAAAATGGCAACCAAACCAAACCTAAACATGTCCCAGGCACTCCGTACTGGGTGATCACCAATACCAATACGGGCCGCAAGTGCAGCATGGTTGAACATATCATGCAGTCCATGCAGTTCCCGGCGGAATTGATTGAAAAGGTTTGCGGTACAATTTAACCCTTGCATCAGAAGGACCCGGTAATGGCAAATCACAGCCGTGCAGGCCAACCTGCACAACAAAGCGATTTGATTAACGTCGCTCAGCTGACCGCGCAGTATTACGTGCTGAAACCGGTCGTGGGCAACGCAGAACACGCAGTGAAGTTTGGTACATCTGGTCACCGCGGTAGCGCGGCGCGCCACAGCTTTAACGAACCGCACATTCTGGCGATTGCTCAGGCCATTGCCGAAGAGCGCGCTAAAAACGGCGTTACCGGTCCGTGCTACGTGGGTAAAGACACCCATGCGCTGTCTGAACCGGCGTTCATCTCTGTTGTGGAAGTGCTGGCCGCAAACGGCGTTGATGTGATTGTTCAGGAGAACAACGGTTTTACCCCAACGCCTGCGGTGTCTAACGCTATCCTGGTGCACAACAAAAAAGGTGGCGCGCTGGCTGACGGGATCGTTATCACGCCATCCCATAACCCACCGGAAGACGGCGGCATCAAATACAACCCACCTAACGGTGGCCCGGCAGACACCAACGTCACCAAAGTGGTGGAAGACCGTGCAAATGCCTTGCTGGCTGACGATCTGAAAGGCGTGAAGCGCATCTCCCTGGATGCCGCCATGGCGTCCGGCCACGTGAAAGAGCAGGATCTGGTTCAGCCTTTCGTGGAAGGGCTGGCGGATATCGTTGACATGGCGGCGATTCAGAAAGCCGGCCTGAAGCTGGGTGTGGATCCGCTGGGCGGCTCCGGTATTGAATACTGGAAACGTATCGCCGAGCATTACAAGCTGGATCTGACCATCGTGAACGATCACGTCGATCAGACCTTCCGCTTTATGCACCTCGATAAAGACGGCGCGATCCGTATGGACTGCTCCTCCGAGTGCGCCATGGCGGGCCTGCTGGCGCTGCGCGATAAATTCGACCTGGCGTTTGCTAACGACCCGGATTATGACCGTCACGGTATCGTCACCCCTGCCGGGCTGATGAACCCGAACCACTATCTGGCCGTCGCGATTAACTACCTGTTCCAGCACCGTCCGCAGTGGGGCAAAGAGGTGGCCGTCGGTAAGACGCTGGTCTCTTCAGCCATGATCGACCGCGTGGTCGACGCCCTGGGTCGCAAGCTGGTGGAAGTGCCGGTGGGCTTTAAATGGTTCGTTGATGGTCTGCACGACGGCAGCTTCGGCTTCGGTGGTGAAGAGAGCGCCGGTGCGTCATTCCTGCGCTTCGACGGCACGCCGTGGTCAACCGATAAAGACGGCATCATCATGTGCCTGCTGGCGGCGGAGATCACCGCGGTCACCGGTAAGAACCCGCAGGAACATTACAACGAGCTGGCGGAGCGTTTTGGTGCGCCAAGCTATAACCGCATTCAGGCTGGCGCGACCTCTGCTCAGAAAGCCGCTCTGTCCAAACTCTCTCCAGAGATGGTCAGCGCAAGCACCCTGGCGGGTGACCCGATCACCGCGCGTCTGACGGCGGCGCCGGGCAACGGCGCATCCATTGGCGGTCTGAAAGTGATGACCGAA
Source organism: Enterobacter genomosp. O (assembly GCF_001022965.1). Lineage (GTDB taxonomy): Bacteria > Pseudomonadota > Gammaproteobacteria > Enterobacterales > Enterobacteriaceae > Enterobacter > Enterobacter cloacae_L. Next base: position 389,388 of record NZ_LECZ01000025.1, on the reverse strand, counting down.
AACGGCTGGTTCGCTGCGCGTCCATCCGGTACGGAAGATGCGTATAAAATCTATTGCGAAAGCTTCCTCGGCGCTGAACATCGTCAGCAGATTGAGAAAGAAGCGGTAGAGATTGTCAGCGAAGTGCTGAAAAACGCGTAAGTGGTGTTTGGTGCGGGCTGATGCCCTCACCCCGTCCCTCTCCCACAGGGAGAGGGAGAAAACATTAAAAACGGCAACCTCCGGGTTGCCGTTTTGCTTTTACCTAACTATGTTTATTCTTCAATTCAAATCTCGGCGATACCAGACCGTACAGCGTCCAGCCCATAAAGGTCACCATCGCGCCATACAGCATCGCCTCCTGGCCGGATGAGTAGAGCGCATAGAAGCTGTAAATCGCCCCAATCAGCGCCACGATATTCGCCGCACGCGCCTTGCGTGGATCCACCTTCGCGACTTTCTGAATAATCACCAGCGCCGCCATCGACAGAATATACGGAATGATATTCGTCACTACCGCCAGGTTGACCAGCACGTTGAACTGGCTGTTCAGCGACGGGCTAATGGTCATCAGCGACAATCCGCTCTGGAAGATGACAATGGCCAGCATGCCCTGTACCGGCGCATCGGCTTTGGTCACGCGGGAGAAGATTTTCGGGAAGTAACCTTCATCAGCCGAAGATTTGAACACCTGCGCGATGGTGAACTGCCAGCCGAGGAGCGAACCGCAGCAGGACATAACCATCAGCCCCATGATCACTTTCCCGACTTCCGGGGTGAACATCTGCGCGAAGGCCAGCCCGAACGGCGCCGTGGATTTAGCCAAATCCATGTTCGGTACGATGCCGGCAATAACGTTAGTCGAGATGATATAGATCACCGCCGCGCCCAGCGTTCCGCCCAGAACGGCAATCGGGACGTTCTTTTCCGGGTTCTCTACCACTTCCGCGTTTGCACAGGCCGATTCCAGACCGAGGAAGGCCCACAGCGTCATGGCGATGGAGGACCCGACAGCGGTAAAGAACGGCACATGGTGCGGGTTCCAGGAGTTCGCGTACAGGGTCGGGCTGAACCAGAACCAGCCGATGATGCACAAACCCACAACCGGGATAATCACGCCCCAGACGGTGATGCTACTCAGCTGTCCGGTGATTCGTGCGCCGCCAAAGTTGGCCACGGTGCAGATCCACAGCACGCCGGTGGTTGCTAAACCAATCTGTACCGGGCTGAGCGTGGCACCAAACAGCTCCGTGCCGTAACCCACGGCGGAGATGGCAATCGCCACGTTAGCAATCAGCAGCGACACGCCGTAGGTATAGTTGGCCATAAAGTTGCCCGACTTGCCAAAGGCATACTCCGCATAGCCACCCATCCCGCCTGACTTGCGGCTGAACATCCCGCACTTGGCAAATGCCCACGCCAGCGCCATTGAACCTACGGCGGTCACCAGCCAGGAAATAATCGAAATGGTTCCCACTTCGGCAAGCTTGGTGGGCAGCATGATGATCCCGGAACCCATCATGTTCACCATGGTGAGGATGGTCAGCTGCACCACGCCCATCTTATTGGACTTACTCATAATTTCTCTCCCTTCAGCAGCGCGGGCTGAGCGGCGGGTTGTTTAATGACGTAGCAGCGAACCTGTTTGCGACCGTCACACTCCTCGACGTATACGCCCTGCAGCTCTGGCGCAAAGCCCGGTAACAGGTTGATCCCTTCTTCCAGCGCGGCAAAGTAGCGCAGCACGGAACCGCCCCAGACTTCCCCCGGGACAACACACAGCACCCCTGGTGGATAAGGAAGGGCGCCTTCGGCGGCGATGCGGCCTTCCGCGTCGCGCAGGGACACCAGTTCAACCTCACCACGCAGATAGGCGTAGTTCGCGTCCTGCGGGTTCATCATCACCCGTGGGAAGTGAGACTTGCGGAACATCTCTTTTTGCAGCTGTTTTACGTTGTGGCGGGCGTACAGGTCATGCATTTCCTGGCAGATCTGGCGCAGGGTGTAATCCGCGTAACGTTCCGGATGCTGTTTGTAGAGAGACGGCAGTACCTCTTTTAGCGGCACATCGCTCTCGAGCAGTTTTTCGAAGCGAACCAGCTGTGCCACCAGCTGCTGCAGCTTGCCCATATCTTCGGCAGGCGTGAGCAGGAACAGGATCGAGTTGAGATCGCATTTCTCCGGCACAATGCCGTTTTCACGCAGGAAGTTGGCGAGGATGGTGGCGGGCACGCCGAAGTCGTCATACTCACCGGTGCGGGCGTTAATGCCCGGCGTGGTCAGCAAGAGCTTGCACGGATCGATAAAATACTGATGCTCAGCGTAGCCTTCAAAAGCGTGCCAGTTTTCACCCGGTACGAAGTGGAAGAAGCGCAGATCGGTTGCAATTTCCGCCGTGTCCCAGCTTTCCCACGGACGGCCATCCACCGTTTCCGGCACGAAGGGGCGCAGATACTGACAGTTTTGCAGGATTAACTTGCGCGCTTCGATACCGTTCACCACGCAGTCCATCCACATGTTGCGCCCGCTCTGGCCTTCATGCATCCGGGCGTTGATGTCCAGCGCGGCAAACAGCGGATAGAACGGGCTGGTGGAGGCGTGCATCATAAAGGCATTATTCAGCCGCTTGTGCGGGACATAGCGCTGCTGGCCTTTGATGTGGCTGTCTTTCTTGTGGATTTGCGAGGTCTGTGAGAAGCCGGCCTGCTGTTTATGCACGGACTGGGTGACCAGGATCCCCGGGTCGTTTTCGTTCAGCTCCAGCAGCAGCGGAGAGCAGTCGGCCATCATCGGGATAAACTGCTCGTAACCCACCCAGGCCGAGTCAAACAGGATGTAATCACACAGATGACCAATCTTATCCACCACCTGACGGGCGTTATAGATGGTGCCATCGTAGGTACCCAGCTGAATCACCGCCAGACGGAACGGACGCGCATCGCGTGCACGGCCAGGTGCGACCTCTGCCACGAGCTCGCGCAGATAATGTTCTTCAAAGCAGTGGGCGTCAATGCCGCCAATGAAGCCGTAAGGGTTGCGCGCGGTTTCAAGATAGACCGGCGTAGCGCCTGCCTGAAGGAGGGCACCGTGATGGTTGGATTTATGGTTGTTACGGTCGAACAGGACCAGGTCACCCGGGGTGAGCAGGGCATTAAGCACCACTTTGTTGGATGACGAGGTGCCGTTCAGCACGAAGTAGGTCTTATCGGCGTTAAAGACTTTTGCCGCGTGCTGCTGCGCAATGCACGGCGCGCCTTCGTGGATCAGCAGATCGCCCATCGCCACGTCGGCGTTGCACAGATCGGAGCGGAAAAGCGTCTCACCAAAGAAATCGACAAACTGGTTACCGGCAGGATGACGGCGGAAGAACTGCCCACCCTGATGCCCCGGGCAGTCAAACGCGCTGTTGCCCTGCTTCACGTAGTCGACCAGGGCGCGGAAAAACGGTGGACGCAGCTGGGTTTCATACTTCTGGGCTGCCGCTTCCAGCTGGCGTCCGTAAAAGTCGTTGCTGGTGTCTGAATACTCAAATACGCCATGAATGCGCGATAAATAATCAGCCGGGATGATCTCTTCTTTGTGTGTTGCGACAAAAACAGGAATGCCAAAACCGGTGGCTTCTATTTCTTCCAGGATGCCGTCAGTAATATCGCTGACCGCCAGAACAACGGCGGCAACATCAATATAATCCGAGATGCGGACATCCACCAGCTCACGCTGGGTGCTAAAGCAATCCGGACATGCACGGCTGGCTGCAATTTTTAAACTTTTCATCTTTCTCTCTTTATTTTAGATAACATGCGTCCCTCGATTTCTTGTAAGAAAGAAATCGATAATTTCCCGGAAAAAAAGCAAAGGATGGCCGCTGATTAAAATCAGTGAATTGCTTTTTTTGATGATTGAAATTCAGTCCGCCCGGTGCGGATGAGTCTGAATCAAGATGAATAAGCGCACGGGTTCACAGGCAATAGCCTGTAAAATAAGGTGTTTCAGGATGACCTGTAAGCGAGCGCGCCAGAAGTCGAAGGACTACCGGGCGTTAAAGAGGTGAAAGTCAAAGCAGTTTCGGTGGGCAAACATCATGATATGTGTTGTCCGCCTTATATGGGGCATCAAGCGATTATTGTTTTCCATGTTTCATTTTCCTTTCAGTAATTGAAAGCATGGTCATTTTATCCGGGAAAAAGGGATTAACTGTGATCATGATCACCGTTAACCGATCATTTTAGAAATAAATATTCGTTTTTGATGAATATCTCAGATCAAAATTCTGATTTGTTGATGTGGTGTTAATAACATGTTTTTCTAATGTTTTAGCGCGAGAAAATAATGAAAGATGTTCTTAATGGTTTTATTTTAAATGAGTGATGATGGGTTTTTATTATTAATTAAAAATAAAAGTGAATAGATATTCAGACCATAAACCGATAACCGATACCGGTTTCAGTTAATAAATGGCGAGGGCGAGCGGGGTCAACTTCGAGTTTCTGACGAAGGTGTCCCATATATATGCGTAAATAGTGACTGTGTTCTACAGCGTTAGGTCCCCACACCTGATTTAACAGCTGGCGTTGGGTAAGTACCTTACCGTGGTTGTTGAGCAGCACGGCGAGCAGGCGAAACTCGATTGGCGTGAGATGGATCTCTTCTTCACCGCGCACAATTCGTCGCGCGGCCAGGTCAACCCGGATATCGCTAAACGTATAGACTGGGTCGGCTGGCGTGGTTGCGCTGTGGCGACGCAGCGCCACGCGAAGGCGAGCCTGCAGTTCGCCGATGCCAAAAGGTTTAATCAGGTAGTCATCCGCTCCGGCATCCAGCGCGGCGATTTTATCTGTCTCTTCAGTGCGGGCGGAGAGCACCAGAATCGGCATCTGGCTCCACTGGCGAACTTCCCGAATGAAGTCGATGCCGTCACCATCCGGCAGCCCAAGATCGAGGATCACCAGGTCCGGCTTGCGGGTAGCGGCTTCAATTAAACCCCGTTGAAGCGTACTCGCGTCATGAACGCGCAGACCGTCTCCTTCCAGCGCAGCGCGCAGAAACCGACTAATGGCGATCTCATCTTCAACAATCAGAACGTTGATCACAAATCCTCTGGTAATTCATTAAGTTCTGGCGGGGTTTCCAGAGGAAGTGTAACACAAAAACGCGCGCCGCCTTCCGGGCGATTCTCTGCGGAAATGGACCCGCCGTGAACGTCAATAATCGCCTGGCAAATCGCCAGCCCCAGCCCGACGCCCGGAATGGCCGACTCCTTATTGCCGCGCGCGAATTTTTCAAAAATAGCCAGCTCTTGCCCGGCAGGAATGCCCGGACCGGTATCCCAGACCTCAAGATGAAGCGTGCCATCTTTCACCGTCGCATCCACGCCAATCCGCGCGCTGGCACCCGCATATTTGCCGGCATTTTCCAGCAGGTTGATCAGCACCCGTTCGAACAGCGGGCCATCAACGTGAATCAGGGTCAGGGGCTCAGGCATGTTCAGCGCGATATGTCGCCCACCCAGACCGGGTTCGAGCATTTTCAGGGCGCTGCCCACCACCTCTTCAAGCGTGAGCCACTCTTTTTTCAGGTTAAAGCCGCCTGACTGAATACGCGCCATATCAAGCAGGTTATTCACCAGACGCGTGGTGTTCAGCACGTGCTGGCGGATCTCGCTGGCCTGAAGGGCATGTTTAGAGCCCTCCGCCGCCAGGTCCAGCGTCAGGATTTCTGACTGACCAAACAGGACGGTGAGCGGGGTTCGCAGATCGTGAGACAGCGCCGCCAGCAGCGAGTTACGAATGCTTTCACGCTCGCTTGCCAGCCGGGCCTGCTCTTCGCTGGCGGTGAGCGCAAGCCGCTCGAGCGCGCTGGCAACCAGCAGGGTGAAAGTCTCGAGCAGCCGCTGCTGTTCGGGGATCATCAGCTGGCGCAGGTTGGATGGCTCAACGATGACCAGCCCCTGATTTTTATCGGCACTGCGCAGCGGCAGAATTTGATAAGGCACGCCGGGCAGGGTGTCGGTCCCTGCGCCCGCAGGTAATCCTTTATCAAAGCTCCAGCGCGCGATGGCCTCGTCCCAGGGCGTCATGCCTGAGGCCGACGTCAGCGGGCGCAGCCTGCCATGTTCGTCCGGGAGTAAAATCAGGTTGCTGGCATGAAACGTCGAGCGGATAAACTGCTCGCTGGTTTGCACGATATCCAGCGGGGTACGGCCAACCGCCAGCGACTTCGACATCTCATAGAGATGGCGCGTGCGCTGTTCGCGGTAGCGGGCGATACGCGCCTGATAGCGCACGCCCGCCGTCAGATTCCCGATCACCAGCCCGACGGTGAGCATCACGCCAAAGGTGAGAATGTACTGCACGTCTGAAACCGCCAGCGTGCCGCGCGGGGCGATAAAGAACAGATCGAAGCTGATGACGTTGATGACGGTCGCAAGTACCGACGGCCAGCGCCCGTAAAAGAGCGCAACTACCACCACGCCAAGGAGATAAATCATCACCAGGTTGGCCGCGTCGAAGGCAAACAGCCACTGGCTGGCAATCATGGTTATGAGGGCACAGAGCACGACGGCAACAAGACAGCCGCGAATTTGCATCCGCCATTTATCACCAAACGCCCGCGCGTCCGGTGTTCGGGAGGGCAGGGACGTGGGTTTGTCGTCCAGCGCCACGATCACCAGATCCAGATCCGGCGCGCGGCGGGCCAGTTTGTCAGCAAACGATTCGCGGCTAAACCAGCGGCGATGCTGGCGACGGCCAATCACGATTTTCCCCAGGTTATGCTCGCGCGCGTAGCGCAGAATGGCTTTATCTTCTTGGGGATCGGACAGGGTGGCGGTTTCGGCACCCAGCTCCTGCGCCAGGCGCAGCGAACTCAGAATAGCGCGGCGCTGGTTTTCGGGCAGGGCGTGTAGCTGCGGCGTTTCGACATACACCGCGTGCCAGACGCTGCCAAATTTGGCCGCCAGCCGGGCCGCGGTGCGGACAAGCTTTTCATTGCCGCTGCCGTGGCCCACGCACAGCAGGATGGCGTCTCGCGTGTGCCAGACGCGTTCCTGTCCCTGTAAGTCGCGCCAGGCGCGCATCTGATCGTCCACCCGGTCGGCGGTTCGCCGCAGGGCCAGTTCGCGCAGGGCAATCAGGTTTCCTTTACGGAAGAAATGTTCGATGGCGCGCTCGGCCTGGCCGGCGATATAGACTTTGCCTTCGTGCAGGCGCTGGCGTAAATCATCGGGGGGTAGGTCGACCAGCATCACCTCGTCGGCGGAATCGAAGAACGGATCGGGTACCGTTTCGCGCACCTGAATGCCGGTCACGCCGCTGACCACGTCGTTCAGGCTTTCGAGATGCTGAACGTTAACCGTCGTGAAAACATCAATGCCGGCCTCAAGTAACTCTTCAACGTCCTGCCAGCGTTTGGGATGGCGCGAGCCTGGCGCATTGCTGTGCGCCAGCTCGTCCATCAGGATAAGAGCGGGACGGCGGGCGAGGGCCGCATCGAGATCGAATTCGGTGACTAACCGACCGCGGTGGCTGATGCGTCGGGGCGGCTGGGTGGCCAGCCCCTTCAGCAGCGATGCCGTCTCTTTACGTCCGTGGGTTTCGACCACGCCGATCAGAATATCGAGCCCCTGCGCCCGAAGCCGCTGGGCTTCCGTCAGCATGGCGAAGGTTTTCCCGACGCCCGCGCAGGCGCCAAAGAAAATTTTCAGTTTGCCGCGATGGGCTTCAGCCGTCTGTTCGAGCAGCCTGTCCGGATCCGGGCGCATGGGCTCGTCGGTCATTTAGTTTTTCCTTAGCGCGTCCAGCGCCAGATTCAGCTCAACAATATTCACCACGGGCATGCCGATGAAGCTGACCAGCGGCTTTTGCGTGTGCTCGGCAACCAGCTGGCTAACCTGTTCGACGGTCAACTGACGGGCGGCGGCGACGCGCGGAATTTGCCATGCCGCCGCTGCCGGCGTCAGGCTGTAGTCCAGCCCGCTGGCCGAGGCGGTCACCAGCTCCACGGGAACGTCACGGCTGGCCTGCGGATTAGCGGCGCGCAGGGCTGCCACACGCCCGGCGACGGCTTTGTCCAGCTCGGGGTTGCTGCCCGCCAGGTTACTGCCGCCGGATGCCATCGGATTATACGGGCTTTCGGCAGTGGCGGAAGGGCGTCCCTGGAAGTAGCGGACATCCGTAAAGTTCTGTCCAATCAGGCGCGAACCGCGGTTTTCACCGTTTTGCATAATCAGCGAGCCGTTGGCCCGATCCTTAAACCACCACTGGCCCAGCGCGGTGGTCACCAGCGGATACAGCCCGCCGGTAATGAGAGACAGCAGAATAAATAGAAGTATAGCGGGGCGTAACATCGTCATTTGATTCACCTTTTAAACCAGGCCAAACAGCGTCAACAGCAGGTCGATAACCTTGATACCGATGAAAGGCACCACCAGCCCGCCGAGGCCGTAGATCCACAGGTTGCGGCGCAGCATGGCGGCGGCGGTGAGCGGCTTATAGCTCACGCCCTTCAGCGCCAGCGGGATCAGGAAGACAATAATCAGGGCGTTAAAAATCACCGCACTGAGAATGGCCGAGGACGGAGAGTGCAGGTGCATCACGTTCAGCGCGTTTAATTGCGGATAGGTCGCGGCAAACGCGGCCGGAATGATGGCGAAATACTTCGCCACGTCGTTGGCGATGCTGAACGTGGTCAGCGAACCGCGCGTCATCAGCATCTGCTTACCGATGTGTACCACTTCAATCAGCTTGGTCGGGTTGGAGTCGAGGTCAACCATGTTGCCCGCCTCTTTTGCGGCCTGCGTACCGGAGTTCATCGCTACCGCCACGTCGGCCTGCGCGAGGGCTGGGGCATCGTTGGTACCGTCACCGGTCATCGCCACCAGACGGCCTTCCGCCTGATACTGACGAATCAATGCCAGCTTGGCTTCCGGCGTTGCTTCGGAAAGAAAATCATCCACGCCCGCTTCGGCGGCAATCGCCGCTGCGGTAAGACGGTTGTCCCCGGTGATCATCACCGTTTTGATCCCCATTTTACGCAGCTGGGCAAAGCGCTCTTTGATGCCGCCTTTGACGATATCCTTCAGGGCGATCACTCCGAGCACGCGAGCACCCTCGGCCACCACCAGCGGCGTTGCCCCCTGACGGGCCACGCTCTCGACCAGGCTGTCCACTTCCGGTGGGAAGTGGCCAGTGTTGGCCTCAATGTGGCGACGGATGGCATCGACAGAGCCTTTACGGATCATGCGATCCTGAATGTTAATGCCGCTCATGCGGGTTTGCGCCGTGAAGGGCACGAAAGTGGCGTGCAGGCTCTGAACGTCGCGCTGGCGCAGGTTAAAGCGCTGCTTGGCGAGAACCACAATGCTGCGGCCTTCCGGGGTTTCATCGGCAAGGGAGGAGAGCTGTGCCGCATCCGCCAGCGTTTTTTCATCCACGCCCGGGGCGGGTAAGAAATCTGACGCCTGGCGGTTGCCGAGGGTAATGGTCCCGGTTTTATCCAGCAGCAAGACATCCACGTCACCGGCTGCTTCCACCGCACGCCCGCTGGTGGCGATGACGTTAGCACCAAGCATGCGGCTCATCCCGGCCACGCCGATGGCAGACAGCAGGCCGCCAATGGTGGTTGGGATCAGGCAGACCAGCAGAGCCACCAGAACAGTGATGGTGACCGCGGTGCCGCCATAGGCGGAGAACGGCCACAGCGTCGCGGTGGCCAGCAGGAAGACGATGGTCAGCGCCACCAGCAGGATGGTCAGCGCGATTTCGTTTGGCGTTTTGCGACGCTGCGCGCCTTCCACCATAGCGATCATCCTGTCGAGGAAGGTTTCACCCGGGTTAACGCTGCACTGGATCACCAGCCAGTCGGAGAGAATGCGCGTCCCGCCCGTCACGGAGGCGAAATCGCCGCCGGATTCACGGATAACCGGCGCGGATTCCCCGGTAATAGCGCTTTCGTCCACCGATGCGCCCCCTTCAATAACTTCCCCGTCGCAAGGGATAATGTCACCGGCTTCCACCAGCACCACATCGCCTTTACGCAGTTCATCCGCCGGAACGTGATCCATCTGCGCGCCGTATTTCGGCTCACGTAACTTGCGTGCGAAGGCGGTTTTTTTCACCCCTTTCAGGCTGTTGGCCTGTGCTTTACTCCGGCCTTCCGCCAGCGCTTCTGCAAAGTTGGCGAACAGCACGGTAAACCACAGCCACAGGCTGATGGCGGCGGTAAACATCGCGTTTCCCGGCATGTGGCCCGTTCCCATGGCAATTGCCAGGGCGGTGGTCAGGACGCTTCCCGCCCAGACGATAAACATCACCGGGTTGTGCCACTGCACGCGCGGGCTCAGCTTTTTCACCGCGTCCATGAGCGCCTGGCGAACTAATGACGGTTCGAACAGGGCCAGTTGTTTACGACTCATGACAATTTCTCCGCAAAATCAGCGTAAAGAGAGGTATTCCGCGACCGGGCCTAACGCGAGGGCGGGGATAAAGGTCAGGGCGCCGACCAGCAACACGGTGCCCGTCAGCAGGCCGATAAACAGCGCGCCGTGGGTCGGCAATGTTCCGGTGGTGGTCGGTTGAATTTTTTTATTCACCAGCGATCCGGCAATCGCCATGACCGGCACAATGATCCCGAAGCGACCCACAAACATGCAGAACGCCAGCAGACAGTTCCAGAACGGTGAGTTGGCGCTTAAGCCTGCAAAGGCGCTACCATTGTTGTTGGCGGCCGAGGAGACGGCATACAGCACTTCGCTAAAACCGTGAATGCCCGGGTTAAAGATGCCGCTGCGTCCTGCCTCGGTCATCAGCGCCAGCGCGGTGCCGAGCAGCACAAGGGCAGGGGTGACCAGAATCGCCAGCGCGGTTAATTTCATTTCGCGAACGTCGATTTTTTTACCCAGGTATTCCGGGGTGCGGCCAATCATGAGACCGGCAATAAACACCGCCAGCAGCACGAACAGCAGCATGCCGTAAAGACCGGAGCCCACGCCGCCAAACACCACCTCGCCAATCTGCATCAGCCACATCGGGATCATGCCCCCCAGTGCCGTAAAGGAATCGTGCATGGCATTGACTGCGCCGCACGAGGCCGCTGTGGTGACCACCGCATACAGGCTGCTGGCGAGAATGCCGAAGCGGCTCTCTTTACCTTCCATGTTGATCGCGCTATCGGCGCCCAGCGAGAGGAAGTGCGGATTACCCTGCCATTCGGCCCACATCACCAGTGCGGCACAGACCACAAAGATAAGCGACATCGTCCAGAGCAGAGTGCGCCCCTGACGGCGATCGTTGACCACGTCACCGAAGGCAAAGCAGAGCGCGGCGGGGATCAGGAAAATGGCCAGCATCTGCACAAAATTGGTCAGTGCGGTAGGGTTTTCAAACGGATGCGACGAGTTGGCGTTAAAGAAGCCCCCACCGTTCGTCCCGAGCATCTTGATGGCTTCCTGAGACGCGACTGGCCCCATCGGCAGAAGCTGTTTTGCCCCTTCCAGCGAGGTATAAGGTGCGTAGGGCAGCAGGTTTTGCAGGGTGCCTTGCTGAATAAAGAACAGCGCGATTAGCAGCGCAATTGGCAGCAGGATCCACAGCGTTATGCGCGTCAGATCCACCCAGGCATTGCCCAGCGTACTGACTTTCTGGCGGGCAAACGCGCGCGTCAGCGCGAAGATCACCGCGATACCGCTGGCGGCAGAGAGGAAGTTTTGCACGGTTAAGCCGGCCATCTGGCTGAAGTAGCTCAGCGTGGTTTCACCGGAATAGGACTGCCAGTTGGTGTTGGAGACAAAACTGACCGCCGTGTTCAGCGCAAGATGCCAGGACAAGCCCGGTAATTGTTGCGGGTTCAGCGGCAGGCTGCCCTGCAGCATCAGCATGGCAAAAAGCGCAATCAGCCCAACGATATTCAGCAGCAGAATGGCTAGCAGATATTCGCGCCAGTTCATCTCCCGATCGCGTATCCCCAGCACGCGCCAGATCCCTTTCTCAACGCTTCCCGTGCCGGGCAAGGGGACGTTGTTGATAAGCCGTGCCAGCCCTGTTCCCAGTGGCCGGGCCAGGACGAACAGGACCACTAAGAAGCTGGCGATAAGCAAAAACGCCTGAGCAGCCATCAGAATGCCTCCGCATTAATCAGGGCATAAACCAGATAGCCCAGTAACAGGAACACCAGCACGATGCCGGCAATAAGACCTGCACTCACAATCCACCTCCGGGTGACTTTTGTTGTTGTGCTAACGGTAGGATTTATGGCGCAAAGATTTCGCAAAAATGAGAAGGGCGGGTGTAAAAAAAGTATAAAAATGAGAAAGCCCACAATTTAACTATTGATAAGTAAATCGTTAACTTTTTTGTAACTTAGTTACGGCGTGAATGTAAATTTTCACTAAACGGGCGAAAATAAGTGGTCGGATGAGTAGTAAAATTACAAACAAAGCGATATTATTTTAGCCAGGTCACAGATTTTGAATTTTCCGGATGACGTTTCCGGCCAACTATAGGGGAGAAAATATGGATCTTTATAAAGAGTATCCGGCTCATATCGTGTTCATGCGTCGCACTTTCGCCGTAGTGGCTGGCGTGCTGGCTCTGCCGGTGATGCTGTTCTGGAAAGATCGTGCACGTTTTTACAGCTATCTGCACCGCGTATGGGCGAAAACCAGCGAGAAGCCGGTATGGATGGACCAGGCCGAGAAAGCGACCTGCGATTTTTACTGATACGAAGACTACACGCAGCAATAAAAAAACCGCCAACAGTAATGTGGCGGTTTTTTTGTCCCTCAGGATTCGCGGTCCGTTGGGTGGTTTATCAAGCTCTCACACAGAGGTTTTCAAGCATACTTCTGCAAGCTGAAGATTCAAACGCTTAGATCCTAAATATATTCTTAAAAACAATTTCAATGGATTACGCTTCGTTCGCGCGGAGATTACTATGCAGCGTCCCTTTCCGCCATCTCGCAAATGGGCACCGGTCACGGGAGAGGTATTTCCACAACCGTGAGTCAGGCTCCACACAGGGCTTGTGTCCACCGACTTATCACCGGTGGTGAACGGTGGAGCGGTTAGCTGCAGGGACCGCATAATGAAACGCTATATATGCATTGCGTTCATTGTCGCCAGCGTACTTGTTGTTAAGCGTGATGAACCGACCGGGTTTGTTGCATTGACCACGATAGCGCAGGACAAGTAGCGTTAAGGCCGCCTCGGGCGGCCTTTTTTATTTCATCCCGTCTACACTTCATGGCAAAGTACATTAAAAGCCCGCCGCTTTTTCCTTTGGTGGCGTGCCCTTACGGACATAATGGATATTTGCCTGGAGTTTTATGCCCACCCATCTGGTTTGGTTTCGCGCGGACCTGCGCGTGCATGACAACATCGCTCTTGCGGCTGCCTGCCGCTCTCAGGATGCCAGGGTGCTGGCGCTGTTTATCGCCACGCCCGGACAATGGCAGCAGCATGATATGGCGCCCCGACAGGCCGCTTATCTCAACTCGCATCTGAATGAACTGCAATGCTCGCTTGCCGAAAAAGGCATTCCGTTGATTTATAAAGAGGTCAGTGACTTTGCCGCGCAGCTTCTGGCGGTGCAGGAGGTGTGCCAGCAGCACCAGGTCACGCATCTTTTTTATAACTATCAGTACGAACTGAACGAGCGCCAGCGGGATCGCCAGCTGGAGGCAACGCTGAAAGACGTGCAGTGCCAGGGCTTTGATGACAGCGTAATGCTGGCGCCGGGCAGCGTTATGACAGGCAATCATGAGATGTACAAGGTGTTTACGCCCTTTAAAAACGCCTTTGTTAAACGTCTTAAAGAGGCGCTGCCGGAGTGCGTGGCCGCGCCCGCAGTTCGGGGGGAGGCGTTAACGGACCTGCCGGAACTGACGTTTAATTATCCCCAGGCGGCGTTCGATGCGCTTCTGTTCCCCGCCGACGAGAAATCTGCTATCGCGAAGCTGCGCCAGTTTTGCAAACAGGGCGCGGGTGAGTATGACGCGCGCAGGGATTTCCCGGCCATTGAAGGGACCAGCCGTTTATCCGCGTGCCTGGCGTTGGGCGTGCTCTCTCCTCGCCAGTGTTTGCATCGTCTGCTGGCCGAGCAGCCTCAGGCGCTGGACGGCGGGCCCGGGTCGGTGTGGCTTAACGAGCTGATCTGGCGCGAGTTCTATCGCCATCTGATGACGTATCACCCTGATTTATGTAAACATCGGCCATTCATTTCGTGGACCGATAACGTAACATGGCAGCACGATGAGGCGCTCTTCCAGGCGTGGCAGAAAGGTGAAACGGGCTACCCCATTGTGGACGCCGCGATGCGTCAGCTAAATGAAACCGGGTGGATGCACAACCGTCTGCGGATGATTACCGCCAGCTTCCTGGTGAAAGATCTGCTTATCGACTGGCGTGCCGGGGAGCGCTATTTTATTTCTCAGCTGATCGATGGCGATCTGGCGGCGAACAACGGCGGCTGGCAGTGGGCCGCCTCGACCGGCACCGATGCGGCTCCCTATTTCCGGATTTTTAATCCCACCACCCAGGGGCAAAAATTTGACGCAGACGGTGACTTCATTCGCCGCTGGCTGCCCGCGCTCAGGAATGTTCCTGCGAAAGCGATCCACGACCCGTGGACATGGGCGGATAAACAGGGCGTGAAGCTCGATTATCCCCGTCCGATTGTTGACCATAAACAGGCGCGCGTCGCCACGCTGGCGGCCTATGAAGCCGCCCGCAAAGCTTGAGAGAGTGATGATGAAAAATAGCGAACTGGAAAGCCTGATCAACGAAAAACTGAACAGTACCGCCTTCAGCGATTACGGCCCGAACGGGCTTCAGGTTGAAGGACGTGAGACGGTGCAAAAAATTATCACTGGCGTGACGGCAAGCCAGGCGCTGCTGGACGAGGCTGTTCGTCAGGACGCCGACGCGGTGATTGTCCACCACGGTTATTTCTGGAAAAACGAATCGCCGATTATTCGCGGCATGAAGCGCAACCGCCTGAAAACGCTGCTGGCAAATGACATCAACCTGTACGGCTACCACCTGCCGCTGGATGCGCACCCGGAGCTCGGTAACAACGTTCAGCTGGCGCAGTTACTTGGAATTACCGTGATGGGCGAAATTGAGCCGCTGGTGCCGTGGGGCGAACTGGCGATGCCGGTTCCGGGGCTGGAGCTGGCCTCATGGATCGAAGCGCGCCTCGGGCGTCGTCCTCTGTGGTGCGGCGATACCGGACCGGAACTGGTGAAGCGTGTTGCCTGGTGCACCGGGGGCGGGCAGGGCTTTATCGATAGCGCCGCGCGCTTCGGTGTAGACGCGTTTATTACAGGCGAAGTCTCGGAGCAGACGGTTCACTCCGCCCGCGAGCAGGGGCTCCATTTCTACGCCGCAGGGCACCATGCCACGGAGCGTGGCGGCATTCGCGCCCTCAGCGAATGGCTGACGGAAAATACCGATCTGGATGTGACCTTTATTGATATCCCTAATCCGGCCTGATGAGAGGTAGTTAAGTGCAGCGAGCGCGTTGTTATCTTCTGGGCGAAACCGCAGTGGTACTGGAGCTGGAGCCGCCCGTTACGCTGGCTACGCAAAAGCGTATCTGGCGGCTGACCCAGCGTCTGGCCGATATGCCTGAAGTGGTTGAGGCCATTCCGGGCATGAATAACATTACCGTCGTGCTGCGTAGCCCGCATACGCTGGCTCTGGATGCCATCGAACGCTTGCAGCGCTGGTGGGAAGAGAGTGAGGCGCTGGAGCCTGACTCCAGAACGATTGAGATCCCGGTGGTGTACGGTGGTGCGCAGGGGCCCGATCTCTCCGTGGTCGCCGAGCACTGCGGGTTAACGGAAAAGCAGGTTGTTGAGCTGCACGCCTCCGTTGATTACGTGGTCTGGTTTTTAGGGTTTCAGCCGGGCTTTCCGTATCTTGGCGGGCTTTCCCCGAGGCTGCATACGCCGCGTCGCGCGGAGCCGCGCCTGAGCGTGCCGGCAGGCACCGTCGCAATTGGTGGCGAACAGACCGGCATTTATCCACTGGCTTCGCCTGGCGGCTGGCAGCTTATCGGACACACGTCCACGCCGTTATTTGAACCCGGGCAGGCATCGCCGGTCCTCCTGCGTCCTGGCGATACCCTCCGCTTTATCCCGCAGAAGGAGGGCGTATGTTAACGCTTATTCGCGCCGGGCTTTACACCTCCGTTCAGGATGCGGGCCGCTTTGGCATGCGCCAGTCCGGCGTGAGCTACTGTGGCGCGCTGGACAGGCCCGCGCTGGAGATTGCTAACGTGCTGGTGGGCAACCCCGGCAATACGGCGGCGCTCGAAATTACGCTGGGGCAGTGTGTCATTGAGTTTAGCCACGAGACCTGGTTTGCGTTAACCGGCGCCGGGTGCGATGCCACGCTTGATGGCAAAGCGGTCTGGACCGGCTGGCGGCTGCGGGCGAAAGCCGGGCAGCGTTTAACGCTTAAGCGCCCTCTGCACGGTGTACGCAGCTATCTTGCGGTTGCGGGCGGGATTGACGTGCCGGAGGTGCTGGGCTCATCCAGTACCGATCAGAAAGCCGGTATTGGCGGCCACGAAGGACGCCTGTTGCAGGATGGCGATCGTCTGGCGATCGGGCCCTCTGCGCGCCACTTCTCGACGGCTCAGGGCGTGAAGCAGCTCCTCTGGGGGAACCAGATCCGCGCCCTGCCGGGGCCGGAATATCATGAATTTGACGAGGCCTCTAAAGAGTCCTTCTGGCGTTCGCCGTGGAAGCTTAGCCCGCAAAGTAACCGCATGGGATATCGCCTGCAGGGACAGCCGCTGACCCGTACGACGGACCGAGAATTGCTTTCCCACGGGTTGTTGCCCGGCGTCATTCAGGTGCCGGGTAATGGTCAACCTATTGTGTTGATGAACGATGCGCAGACGACGGGCGGTTATCCGCGTATTGCCTGCATTATTGAGGCCGATCGTTACCATCTGGCGCAAATTCCCCTGGGACAGCCGATCCACTTCGTGCAATGTTCGCTGGAGGAGGCGCTGAAGGCGCGTCAGGATCGGCAGCGCTACCTGGAACAGCTGGCGTGGAGGCTCGATGGTAAAGATTGATTTAAACGCCGACTTGGGCGAGGGCGGCAGCGCGGATGCCGAGCTGATGACCCTGGTCTCCTCGGTCAATATCGCCTGCGGCTTTCACGCGGGTGATGCGCGGATCATGCTGGAGAGCGTGCGCAATGCCCTTAAAAACGGCGTAGCGATTGGCGCTCATCCGAGCTTTCCCGACCGGGAAAACTTTGGCCGCACCGCGATGAACCTGCCGCCGGAGACGGTCTACGCCCAGATGCTGTACCAGATTGGCGCGCTGGAAGCGATTGTGCGAGCCCAGCAGGGCGTGTTACGCCACGTGAAGCCGCACGGCATGCTCTACAATCAGGCGGCGAAAGATCCCGCTCTTGCTGACGCCATTGCCCGCGCGGTACGGGATTGCAACCCGCAGCTGATACTGGTTGGCCTGGCGGGTAGCGAGCTTATCCGCGCCGGGCAGCGTCTGGGGTTAACCACGCGTCAGGAAGTGTTTGCGGACAGAGGATATTTGCCCGATGGCAGCCTGGTCCCGAGGACCCAGCCCGGCGCGTTAATCACCTATGCATCTCAGGCGCTGGCGCAGACGCTTCAGATGGTGCGGGAGGGCACGGTCAACGCGACGGATGGCTCTACGGCCAGCGTGCAGGCGGATACGGTTTGTTTACACGGTGATGGCGAGCATGCGCTGCAGTTCGCGCGCCGCTTACGGGCGGCCTTTGCAGAGCAGGGGATCCTCGTCAGCGCCTGACACTCACGATAAGGACAGAAAAATGCCTGAAGGCCCGGAGATCCGCCGCGCAGCGGATAGCCTCGAGGCGGCGATAAAGGGCAAAACCCTGACGGATGTCTGGTTTGCTTTTCCTCAACTGAAAGCGTTTGAAGCCCAGCTGGTGGGCCAAACGGTGACGCATATTGAAACGCGCGGGAAGGCGTTGCTTACGCACTTTTCCCATAACCTGACGTTATATAGCCATAACCAGCTTTACGGCGTCTGGCGAGTGGTTAACGCGGACGAGCAGCCGCAAACCAACCGCGTGCTGCGCGTCAGGCTGCAGACGGCGGATAAAGCAATTCTGCTTTACAGCGCGTCGGATATTGAAATGTTAACCCCGGAGCAACTGCTTACTCACCCGTTCTTACAGCGGGTCGGGCCGGATGTGCTGGATATGCGCCTGACGGCGAGCGATGTTAAAGCCCGCTTGTTATCCCCCAAATTCCGCAACCGGCAATTTTCCGGATTACTGCTCGATCAGGCGTTCCTGGCAGGGCTGGGTAACTATCTGCGGGTAGAAATTCTGTGGGAAGTGGGGCTGGCACCGCAGCACAAAGCGTCTCAGTTAAGCGATGAACAGCTGGAGGCGCTGTCCCACGCGCTGCTGGATATTCCGCGGCTATCCTATAACACGCGCGGCGTGGTGGATGAGAACACGCATCACGGGGCGCTGTTCCGCTTTAAGGTGTTTCATCGGGCGGGAAAGAAATGCGAAAGGTGCGGCGGCATTATCGACAGGATAATGCTCTCTTCACGACCGTTTTACTGGTGTCCGCACTGTCAGAAATAAAAGAAAACGGTAACCCTGAGGTTACCGTTTTTAATATTTTCACCCTCTCCCTGTGGGAGAGGGCCGGGGTGAGGGCATCAGGCCACACCCAATGTCTTTTAGCGCTTAATATCAGACTTAAAATCACGCTGCTCGTAGCCGGTGTACAGCTGACGAGGGCGAGCAATTTTCATGCCTTCGCTGTGCATTTCGTTCCAGTGCGCAATCCAGCCTACGGTACGCGCCATCGCGAAGATCACGGTGAACATGGAAGACGGAATACCCATCGCTTTCAGGATGATACCGGAGTAGAAATCGACGTTCGGGTAGAGTTTCTTCTCGATGAAGTACGGGTCGTTCAGCGCGATGTGCTCAAGTTCCATCGCCACTTCCAGCAGGTCATCTTTGGTACCCAGCTCTTTCAGCACTTCGTGGCAGGTCTCACGCATGACGGTCGCGCGCGGGTCGTAGTTTTTGTAAACACGATGACCGAAGCCCATCAGGCGGAAGGAGTCATTCTTGTCTTTCGCGCGACGCACGAACTCAGGAATGTGCTCAACGGTGCTGATCTCTTCCAGCATCTTCAGTGCCGCTTCGTTCGCGCCACCGTGCGCCGGTCCCCACAGGGAGGCGATGCCCGCAGCGATACAGGCGAACGGGTTCGCGCCTGAAGAGCCTGCGGTACGGACGGTGGAGGTCGAGGCGTTCTGTTCGTGGTCAGCGTGCAGGATCAGAATACGGTCCATCGCGCGTTCCAGCACCGGATTCACTTCGTACTCTTCGCACGGCGTGGAGAACATCATGCGCAGGAAGTTACCCGCGTAGGAGAGGTCGTTACGTGGATACACAAACGGCTGGCCGATGGAGTATTTGTAACACATCGCCGCCATGGTTGGCATTTTGGACAGCAGGCGGAACGCCGCGATATCGCGGTGACGTGGGTTATTCACGTCAAGGGAGTCGTGGTAGAACGCCGCCAGCGCACCGGTAATACCGCACATCACCGCCATCGGGTGAGAGTCACGACGGAACGCATGGAACAGACGGGTAATCTGCTCATGGATCATGGTGTGACGGGTCACGGTGGTTTTGAATTCATCGTATTGCGCCTGCGTCGGTTTTTCGCCGTTCAGCAGGATGTAGCACACTTCCAGATAGTTGGATTCGGTGGCTAACTGATCGATGGGGAAGCCGCGATGGAGCAGGATACCTTCGTCACCGTCAATGTAGGTGATTTTGGATTCGCAAGATGCGGTAGAGGTAAATCCTGGGTCAAAGGTGAAAACCCCTTTAGAACCCAGCGTACGGATATCAATAACATCCTGACCGAGCGTGCCTTTTAGCACATCCAGTTCAATAGCATCATCACCATTTAGGGTGAGTTTTGCCTTTGTATCAGCCATTTACGGTCTCCTTAGCGCCTTATGCTTAAGACTGCGCTTTACCGGATTTGCTTTCAGCTGTTAATCACCGTTACCAGATTGTTATTTGGCTTACCGCTCAGCTCACGAGGACAAACCAGGGTACAGAGCTATGGCGCCTTGCAGGTAAACGAATGAAATATCAGTGAAACAACAGCAAATCAGCGTTTTTGCAGTCCGAATTATTCAAACCTGTATATCACTAATAACTGTCCTGATAACTTCGGTCAATACCATCACACTGTTACATAACTATTTGTCAGGTGAAAGAGAGACCTCATAACTTTTGAGCATTATATGCCTTTTCTGATGACGTTTGTAACAATATTGTTTAACATTTGTCAAATCAGATGATTAAAAATTAAAAAGATGTTGTTATCGTGACCCTGATCACTGTTCCAGAGAAAACCCGACAAACTGTATGTAGGTTAATTGTAATGATTTTGTGAACGGCCTATACTGCCGCCAGGTCTCCGGAACACCCTGCAATCCCGAGCCACCCAGCGTTGTAACGTGTCGTTTTAGCATTTGGAAGCAATGTTTTGCATGACGCGCAGTTATAGAAAAGGAACGCTGCTTGACCCGCATCGCAGTCCGGAGGAAGGAAACAATAAGAACAGCATGTGGGCGTTATTCATGATAAGAAATGTGAAAAAACAAAGACCTGTCAATCTGGATCTCAAAACGATCCGGTTCCCTGTAACAGCAATAGCGTCCATTCTGCACCGTGTATCCGGTGTGATTACGTTTGTGGCGGTCGGTATTCTACTGTGGTTACTGGGCACCAGCCTCTCTTCTCCTGAAGGATTCCTCCAGGCCTCTGCCATCATGAACAGCTTCTTCGTAAAATTCATCATGTGGGGCATTCTGACCGCGCTGGCGTACCACGTTGTTGTGGGTGTTCGCCATATGCTGATGGACTTCGGCTACCTGGAAGAAACGTTCGAAGCCGGGAAACGCTCCGCTAACATTTCATTTGTGATTACAGTCGTGCTTTCACTTCTCGCAGGAGTTCTCGTATGGTAAGCAACGCCTCCGCATTAGGACGCAACGGCGTACATGACTTCATTCTTGTCCGTGCTACTGCCATCGTTCTCACCCTTTATATCATCTATATGATCGGTTTCTTTGCGACCAGCGGCACGCTGACGTGGGAAATCTGGAGCGGGTTCTTCGGATCTGCCTTCACCAAAGTGTTCACCCTGCTGGCGCTGTTCTCCATCCTTATTCATGCCTGGATTGGTATGTGGCAGGTGCTGACCGATTACGTTAAACCTCTGGCGATTCGCCTCCCTCTGCAGCTGGCCATTGTTGTTGCTCTGGTGGTTTACGTTATTTATGGATTCGTTGTGGTGTGGGGTGTGTAATGAAACTGCCAGTCAGAGAATTTGATGCTGTAGTCATTGGTGCGGGTGGCGCAGGTATGCGTGCCGCACTGCAAATTTCCCAGAGCGGCCAGACCTGTGCGCTGCTCTCAAAAGTTTTCCCGACCCGTTCCCATACCGTGTCTGCGCAGGGCGGTATTACCGTTGCGCTGGGTAACTCCCATGAAGATAACTGGGAATGGCACATGTACGACACGGTAAAAGGTTCCGATTACATCGGCGACCAGGATGCCATCGAATATATGTGTAAGACTGGCCCGGAAGCGATTCTGGAGCTGGATCACATGGGTCTGCCGTTCTCCCGTCTGGAAAATGGCACCATCTATCAGCGTCCGTTTGGCGGCCAGTCGAAAAACTTCGGCGGCGAGCAGGCGGCACGCACCGCGGCAGCGGCTGACCGTACCGGTCACGCGCTGCTGCACACGCTGTATCAGCAGAACCTGAAAAACCACACCACCATTTTCTCCGAGTGGTACGCGCTGGATCTGGTGAAAAACGCCGATGGCGCAGTGGTAGGTTGTACCGCGCTGTGCATCGAAACCGGTGAAGTGGTTTACTTCAAAGCCCGCGCAACCGTGCTGGCCACCGGCGGGGCAGGCCGTATTTATCAGTCCACCACTAACGCCCACATCAACACCGGTGACGGTGTCGGTATGGCAATCCGCGCTGGCGTGCCGGTGCAGGATATGGAGATGTGGCAGTTCCACCCAACCGGTATCGCCGGTGCAGGCGTTCTGGTGACGGAAGGCTGCCGTGGTGAAGGTGGCTACCTGCTGAACAAACACGGCGAGCGCTTCATGGAGCGTTATGCCCCAAATGCGAAAGACCTGGCGGGTCGTGACGTGGTGGCGCGTTCCATCATGATCGAAATCCGTGAAGGCCGCGGATGTGACGGCCCGTGGGGTCCACACGCGAAGCTGAAACTCGACCATCTGGGTAAAGAGGTGCTGGAATCCCGTCTGCCGGGCATTCTGGAGCTGTCCCGCACCTTCGCTCACGTCGACCCGGTGAAAGAGCCGATTCCGGTTATCCCAACCTGCCACTACATGATGGGCGGTATTCCGACCAAAGTGACCGGCCAGGCGCTGACCGTGAACGAGCAGGGCGAAGACGTGGTCATCCCTGGCCTGTTCGCGGTAGGCGAGATTGCCTGCGTATCCGTACACGGTGCAAACCGTCTGGGCGGCAACTCCCTGCTGGACCTGGTGGTGTTTGGTCGTGCGGTGGGTCTGCATCTGCAGGAATCCATTGCCGAGCAGGGCGCGCTGCGTGATGCGACCGACGACGAAATCGATGCCTCTCTTGAGCGCCTCAACCGCTGGAACGGTAACCGTAACGGCGAAGATCCGGTGGAAATCCGTAAAGCGCTGCAGGAATGCATGCAGCACAACTTCTCGGTATTCCGCGAAGGCGACGCGATGGCGAAAGGTCTTGAGCAGCTGAAAGCGATCCGCGAGCGTCTTAAAAACGCCCGTCTGGACGACACCTCCAGCGAGTTCAACACCCAGCGCGTTGAGTGCCTGGAACTGGATAACCTGATGGAAACCGCGTTCGCAACCGCGATGTCGGCAAACTTCCGTACCGAAAGCCGTGGCGCGCATAGCCGCTTCGACTTCCCGGATCGTGATGACGAAAACTGGCTGTGCCATTCCCTGTATCTGCCAGAGTCGGAAACCATGACGCGTCGTAGCGTCAACATGGAACCGAAACTGCGTCCGGCGTTCCCGCCGAAGATTCGTACTTACTAATGCGGAGACAGGATAATGAAACTCGAATTCTCAGTTTATCGTTATAACCCGGATGTTGATGACGCTCCGCGTATGCAGGACTACACCCTGGAAGCGGAAGAAGGTCGCGACATGATGCTGCTGGATGCCTTAATCCAGCTGAAAGAAAAAGATCCGACGCTGTCGTTCCGCCGCTCCTGCCGTGAAGGGGTGTGTGGCTCTGACGGCGTGAACATGAACGGCAAAAATGGCCTGGCCTGCATCACGCCAATTTCAGCGTTGCAGCGCCCTGGCCAGAAAATTGTTATCCGTCCTCTGCCAGGCCTGCCGGTCGTGCGTGATTTGGTGGTAGACATGGGGCAATTCTATGCACAATATGAGAAGATTAAGCCTTACTTATTGAATAATGGGCAAAATCCACCCGCTCGCGAGCACTTACAGTCTCCTGAGCAGCGTGAAAAACTCGATGGGTTGTACGAGTGTATTCTCTGTGCATGTTGTTCAACGTCCTGCCCGTCGTTCTGGTGGAACCCGGACAAGTTCATCGGCCCGGCCGGTCTGCTGGCTGCCTATCGCTTCCTGATCGATAGCCGCGACACCGAAACCGACAGCCGTCTGGAAGGACTGAGTGACGCTTTCAGCGTATTCCGCTGCCATAGCATCATGAACTGCGTCAGTGTGTGTCCGAAGGGGCTGAACCCGACGCGCGCCATCGGCCATATTAAGTCGATGCTGCTGCAGCGCAGTGCGTAAGTAGTGAGAGGGGAGCGCTGTTCCCCTCACCCTAACCCTCTCCCAAAGGGAGAGGGAACAGATTGCAGAAACCTTTAAAAACTGCCCTGAAGTCTAGACAGTTTCTAAAGGTTCCTTCGCGGGCCAAAGTAAAAGAGCTCGCAGGTGAACCCCGGCACGTACACGGTGTGTGCGTGGTAGTTTCTACGGCGAAAGTAAGCATAAAAATGCTTAAGGGATCACGATGCAGAACGGCGCAATGAAAGCCTGGCTGGACTCTTCTTACCTCTCTGGTGCTAACCAGAGCTGGATAGAACAGCTCTATGAAGACTTCTTAACCGATCCTGACTCAGTGGACGCAAACTGGCGTTCCATGTTCCAGCAGTTGCCTGGCACGGGAGTCAAACCGGATCAATTCCATTCCAAAACACGTGATTATTTCCGTCGTCTGGCGAAGGATGCCTCACGTTACTCTTCTGCGATTTCCGACCCTGACACCAATGCGAAGCAGGTTAAAGTCCTGCAGCTTATCAACGCTTATCGCTTCCGCGGTCACCAGCATGCGAATCTCGATCCGCTGGGACTGTGGAAACAAGACCGTGTGGCCGATCTCGATCCGGCGTATCACGATCTGACCGAGGCCGATTTCCAGGAAAGCTTTAACGTAGGTTCCTTTGCCATCGGCAAAGACACGATGAAGCTGGGCGATCTGATTAACGCGCTCAAGCAAACCTACTGCGGCTCCATCGGCGCGGAATACATGCACATTACCTCTACCGAAGAGAAACGCTGGATCCAGCAGCGTATCGAATCCGTAGCGGGCCACGCGAACTTCTCGGCTGACGAGAAAAAACGCTTCCTGAACGAACTGACCGCAGCGGAAGGCCTTGAGCGTTATCTCGGCGCGAAATTCCCGGGTGCAAAACGCTTCTCGCTGGAAGGCGGCGATGCGCTGGTACCGATGCTGAAAGAGCTGATTCGTCACGCAGGCAAGAGCGGTACCCGTGAAGTGGTACTGGGCATGGCGCACCGTGGTCGTCTGAACGTACTGGTCAACGTGCTGGGTAAAAAACCGCAGGACCTGTTCGACGAATTCGCGGGCAAACACAAAGAACACCTCGGCACCGGCGACGTGAAGTACCACATGGGCTTCTCGTCGGATATCGAAACCGAAGGCGGTCTGGTTCACCTGGCGCTGGCGTTTAACCCGTCGCACCTGGAAATCGTCAGCCCGGTAGTTATCGGTTCCGTGCGCGCGCGTCTGGATCGTCTGGACGAGCCAAGCAGCAACAAAGTGCTGCCAATCACCATCCACGGTGATGCGGCGGTAACAGGGCAGGGCGTGGTTCAGGAAACCCTGAACATGTCGAAAGCGCGTGGTTATGAAGTGGGCGGTACCGTTCGCATTGTAATCAACAACCAGGTGGGCTTCACTACCTCTAACCCGCTGGATGCGCGTTCTACTCCGTACTGCACCGACATCGGTAAGATGGTTCAGGCACCGATCTTCCACGTTAACGCGGACGATCCGGAAGCCGTTGCTTTCGTGACCCGCCTGGCGCTGGACTACCGTAATACCTTTAAACGCGATGTGTTCATCGATCTGTTCTGCTACCGCCGTCACGGCCACAACGAAGCGGATGAGCCAAGTGCAACCCAGCCGTTGATGTATCAGAAAATCAAAAAACACCCGACGCCGCGCAAAATCTATGCTGACAAGCTGGAAAGCGACAAGGTGACGACGCTGGAAGATGCGACCGAAATGGTCAACCTCTACCGCGACGCGCTGGATGCGGGTGAATGCGTAGTGAAAGAGCTGCGCCCGATGAACATGCACTCCTTTACCTGGTCGCCGTACCTCAACCACGAGTGGGATGAGAGCTACCCGAACAAGGTTGAGATGAAGCGCCTGCAGGAACTGGCTAAACGCATCAGCACCGTACCGGACGCTATCGAGATGCAGTCTCGCGTGGCGAAAATCTACGCTGACCGTCAGTCCATGGCGGCAGGTGAGAAGCTGTTCGACTGGGGCGGCGCAGAAACGCTGGCTTATGCAACGCTGGTTGACGAAGGCATCCCTGTTCGTCTGTCCGGTGAGGATGCGGGCCGCGGTACCTTCTTCCACCGTCACGCGGTTGTTCATAACCAGTCCAACGGTTCAACCTACACCCCGCTGCAGCACGTGCACAACGGTCAGGGCCAGTTCAAGGTCTGGGACTCCGTGCTGTCTGAAGAAGCGGTACTGGCATTCGAATACGGTTACGCCACTGCGGAACCACGCACCCTGACCATCTGGGAAGCGCAGTTCGGCGACTTCGCCAACGGTGCGCAGGTGGTTATCGACCAGTTCATCTCCTCCGGCGAGCAGAAGTGGGGCCGTATGTGTGGCCTGGTAATGCTGCTGCCGCACGGTTATGAAGGCCAGGGTCCGGAGCACTCCTCCGCGCGTCTGGAACGTTATCTGCAGCTCTGCGCTGAGCAGAACATGCAGGTCTGCGTGCCGTCCACTCCGGCTCAGGTGTACCACATGCTGCGTCGTCAGGCGCTGCGCGGTATGCGTCGTCCGCTGGTGGTGATGTCGCCGAAATCCCTGCTGCGTCATCCGCTGGCGGTCTCCAGCCTGGATGAACTGGCCAACGGCACCTTCCTGCCAGCTATCGGTGAGATTGACGAGCTGGATCCGAAGGGCGTTAAGCGCGTCGTAATGTGTTCTGGTAAGGTTTATTACGACCTGCTGGAACAGCGCCGCAAGAACGATCAGAAAGATGTCGCCATTGTGCGTATCGAACAGCTTTATCCATTCCCGCATCAGGCGATGCAGGAAGTGCTGAAACAATACGCTCACGTACATGATTTTGTCTGGTGCCAGGAAGAGCCGCTTAACCAGGGCGCATGGTACTGCAGCCAGCATCATTTCCGTGAAGTGATTCCATTTGGGTCTGCCCTGCGTTACGCAGGTCGCCCGGCCTCCGCCTCTCCGGCGGTAGGGTATATGTCCGTTCACCAGAAGCAGCAACAAGATCTGGTCAATGACGCGCTGAACGTCGATTAATTAAAGGATACATAATGAGTAGCGTAGATATTCTTGTTCCCGACCTGCCTGAGTCTGTAGCAGATGCGACCGTCGCCACCTGGCACAAAAAACCAGGCGACGCCGTTAAGCGCGATGAAGTGCTGGTAGAAATCGAAACTGACAAAGTGGTACTGGAAGTACCGGCATCGGCGGATGGCATTCTGGATGCAGTCCTGGAAGATGAAGGCACGACCGTGACCTCTCGTCAGATCCTGGGTCGCCTGCGCGAAGGCAACAGCGCGGGCAAAGAGTCCAGCGCGAAATCTGAAGAGAAAGCCTCTACGCCGGCTCAGCGCCAGCAGGCTTCCCTGGAAGAACAGTCTAACGACGCGCTCAGCCCGGCGATCCGTCGCCTGCTGGCTGAACACAGCCTTGACCCGGCAGCCATCAAGGGCACCGGTGTGGGGGGGCGTCTGACCCGCGAAGACATCGACAAACATCTGGCGAAAGCGCCTGCTCAGGCAGAAGCGAAAGCCCCTGCGGCGGCACCGGCAGCACAGCCTGCTCTGGGCGCCCGCAGCGAAAAACGTGTGCCAATGACTCGCCTGCGTAAGCGTGTGGCCGAGCGTCTGCTGGAAGCGAAAAACTCCACCGCGATGCTGACCACCTTCAACGAAGTGAACATGAAGCCAATCATGGACCTGCGTAAGCAGTACGGTGACGCCTTCGAAAAACGTCACGGTATCCGTCTGGGCTTTATGTCCTTCTACGTGAAAGCGGTTGTTGAAGCGCTGAAACGCTATCCGGAAGTGAACGCGTCTATTGATGGCGATGACGTGGTTTACCACAACTATTTCGACGTCAGCATGGCGGTTTCTACTCCACGTGGCCTGGTAACCCCGGTTCTGCGCGATGTCGATACCCTGGGTATGGCTGATATCGAGAAAAATATCAAAGAGCTGGCTGTTAAAGGCCGCGACGGCAAGCTGACCGTAGACGACCTGACCGGAGGTAACTTCACCATTACCAACGGCGGCGTATTCGGTTCACTGATGTCTACCCCGATCATTAACCCGCCGCAGAGCGCGATCCTGGGTATGCATGCCATTAAAGATCGCCCTATGGCGGTTGACGGTAAAGTTGAGATCCTGCCAATGATGTACCTGGCGCTCTCTTACGACCACCGCCTGATTGACGGCCGCGAGTCCGTGGGCTTCCTGGTAGCCATTAAAGAGCTGCTAGAAGATCCAACGCGTCTGCTGCTGGACGTCTAGTTACTTTTAGGATCACCTGCCCTGTAGACCGGCACAAAGACCGCGCCGGTCTACAGGTTTGAAGATAACGATTACCCTGAAGGATGGATAGAACACATGAACTTACATGAATATCAGGCCAAACAGCTGTTTGCCCGGTATGGCTTACCGGCTCCGGTGGGTTATGCCTGTACTACCCCGCGTGAAGCAGAAGAAGCTGCATCTAAAATCGGTGCCGGCCCTTGGGTAGTTAAATGTCAGGTTCACGCTGGTGGCCGTGGTAAAGCGGGCGGTGTGAAGGTTGTTAAGAGCAAAGAAGAGATCCGCGCTTTTGCTGAACATTGGCTCGGCAAACGTCTGGTGACCTATCAGACGGATGCGAACGGCCAGCCGGTTAACCAGATCCTGGTGGAAGCGGCAACCGACATTGCTAAAGAACTGTACCTCGGCGCGGTCGTTGACCGTAGCTCCCGTCGCGTAGTGTTCATGGCGTCTACCGAAGGCGGCGTGGAAATTGAAAAAGTGGCGGAAGAGACCCCGCACCTGATCCACAAAGTGGCTATCGATCCGCTGGCAGGCCCAATGCCTTACCAGGGTCGCGAGCTGGCGTTTAAACTGGGTCTGGAAGGCAAGCTGGTTCAGCAGTTCACCAAGATCTTCATGGGTCTGGCAAATATCTTCCTGGAGCGCGATCTGGCGCTGATCGAGATTAACCCGCTGGTGATCACCACCCAGGGCGACCTGATCTGCCTCGACGGCAAGCTGGGCGCTGACGGCAACGCACTGTTCCGCCAGTCCGATCTGCGCGAAATGCGCGACCAGTCACAGGAAGACCCGCGTGAAGCGCAGGCTGCACAGTGGGAACTTAACTACGTTGCACTGGATGGCAACATCGGCTGCATGGTTAACGGCGCGGGCCTGGCAATGGGCACCATGGACATCGTTAAGCTGCACGGCGGTGAGCCAGCGAACTTCCTCGACGTAGGCGGTGGCGCAACCAAAGAGCGCGTAACCGAAGCGTTCAAAATCATCCTCTCTGACGACAACGTAAAAGCTGTTCTGGTGAACATCTTTGGCGGCATCGTACGTTGCGACCTGATTGCTGACGGTATCATCGGTGCGGTAGAAGAAGTGGGCGTTAACGTTCCGGTTGTCGTACGTCTGGAAGGTAACAACGCTGAACTTGGCGCGAAAAAACTGGCTGACAGCGGCCTGAATATTATTGCAGCGAAAAGTCTGACGGATGCAGCTCAGCAGGTTGTTGCCGCAGTGGAGGGGAAATAATGTCAGTTTTAATTAATAAAGATACCAAGGTTATCTGCCAGGGCTTCACCGGTAGCCAGGGGACTTTCCACTCCGAACAGGCAATTGCCTACGGTACGCAGATGGTTGGCGGCGTTACGCCAGGTAAAGGCGGCACCACGCACCTGGGCCTGCCGGTGTTTAACACCGTGCGTGAAGCCGTAGAAGCGACGGGCGCAACCGCGACCGTTATCTACGTTCCGGCACCGTTCTGCAAAGACTCCATTCTGGAAGCGATCGACGCGGGTATCAAACTGATCATCACCATCACTGAAGGCATCCCGACGCTGGATATGCTGACCGTGAAAGTGAAGCTGGACGAAGCGGGTGTGCGCATGATCGGCCCGAACTGCCCAGGCGTTATCACTCCGGGCGAATGCAAAATCGGCATCATGCCGGGTCACATTCACAAGCCGGGCAAAGTGGGCATCGTTTCCCGTTCCGGTACGCTGACCTATGAAGCGGTTAAGCAGACTACCGATTACGGTTTCGGCCAGTCCACCTGTGTGGGCATCGGCGGTGACCCAATCCCGGGTTCTAACTTTATCGACATCCTGAAGCTGTTCCAGGAAGATCCGCAGACCGAAGCGATCGTCATGATCGGTGAGATCGGTGGTAGCGCTGAAGAAGAAGCGGCTGCTTACATCAAAGAACACGTGACCAAGCCTGTTGTCGGTTACATCGCGGGCGTGACTGCACCAAAAGGTAAACGTATGGGTCACGCAGGCGCAATCATTGCCGGCGGTAAAGGTACGGCTGATGAGAAATTTGCAGCGCTGGAAGCCGCAGGTGTGAAAACCGTTCGCAGCCTGGCGGATATCGGCGAAGCTCTGAAATCCATCATTAAGTAAGTCCTCTCTGCTCCCCGCAAGGGGGGCGTTGCAGTATAAAAATGTCCGTTTCGACATGGTTGGCCGCTGAAAAGCGGCCTTTTTTTACGTGCCGGACATCATGAAATAGTCACAAATTGGTGTTAATTAGTAAGAGCCAAAAGGTAAAATTATTGTTATTTATTTTACTTAAAGAGAACAGATGGAAAAAAACGTAAAACGCACTAAAATTTATGTCCTGAATAAATCAGCCATTCCGCACTGCCTGAGTTAATAGAAATCACTTCTGTTTATATTAAGCACTCTATTCGATAACCTAGCCTGTATTTTATATACATATCTTTAACATGGTTTTTACTATGTTCACCACATCAAAACACAATTAACATAACTGATTGTTTTTGATTTAAATCAATGTTTAATGTTTGGAAAAACGCACCAAAAGGCGCTAAATTGTCCCCGATCAAAATGGCCGAAAAGTGGTAATTTTGCTATAAATTGATCGCCGTCGAAAAACGTAAATATGATTCAATAAAAACCTGTTTATTGTAAGGGTTTTGCAGCGTATTATATTTGCGGGATCAATTTGAATTTTTTATTAACGTATTTGTAACCTCACGTCATCGTTTTTATCCTCCTTCAGGATAATAACGACGACAAGGATGCGAATAATTTGTATTGGGGCATGCGTGTGAATCTCTCTCTGACGGGGTTCACTCTCGGAGTCTTCATGCGATGAGCAAGGAGTCATGATGTTAGATATAGTCGAACTGTCGCGCTTACAGTTTGCCTTGACCGCGATGTACCACTTCCTGTTTGTGCCACTAACGCTCGGTATGGCGTTCCTGCTGGCCATCATGGAAACGGTATACGTTCTCTCCGGCAAACAGATTTATAAAGATATGACCAAGTTCTGGGGCAAGTTGTTTGGTATCAACTTTGCACTGGGCGTGGCAACCGGTCTGACCATGGAGTTCCAGTTCGGGACTAACTGGTCTTATTATTCCCACTATGTAGGGGATATCTTCGGTGCGCCGCTGGCCATTGAAGGTCTGATGGCCTTCTTCCTCGAATCCACCTTTGTAGGTCTGTTCTTCTTCGGCTGGGACCGTCTGGGTAAAGTCCAGCATATGGCAGTGACCTGGCTGGTTGCATTAGGTTCGAACCTGTCCGCGCTGTGGATCCTGGTTGCGAACGGCTGGATGCAGAACCCAATCGCGTCTGATTTCAACTTCGAAACCATGCGTATGGAGATGGTCAGCTTTGCTGAGCTGGTCCTGAACCCGGTTGCACAGGTTAAATTCGTTCACACCGTAGCTTCTGGCTATGTGTGCGGCGCGATGTTTGTACTGGGCATCAGCTCTTACTACATGCTGCGTGGTCGCGACTTCGCGTTCGCTAAGCGTTCCTTTGCTATCGCTGCAAGCTTCGGTATGGCTGCAATCCTCTCTGTTATCGTTCTGGGTGATGAATCCGGTTACGAAATGGGTGACGTGCAGAAAACCAAACTGGCCGCCATCGAAGCCGAATGGGAAACGCAACCGGCACCTGCTGCCTTTACGCTGTTCGGTGTTCCCGATCAGGACGCGCAGGAAAACCGCTTCGCTATTCAGATCCCTTACGCGCTGGGTATCATCGCAACCCGTTCAGTTGATAAGCAGGTGACGGGTCTGAAAGAGCTGATGGTTCAGCACGAAGAGCGTATCCGTAACGGTATGAAGGCCTACTCTCTGCTGGAACAGCTGCGTGCCGGTTCTACCGACCAGGCTGTTCGCGACCAGTTCAACACCGTGAAGAAAGATCTGGGTTACGGTCTGCTGCTGAAGCGTTATACCCCGAACGTTTCTGATGCGACGGAAGCACAAATCCAGATGGCCACCAAAGACTCCATTCCGCGTGTTGCGCCACTGTACTTTGCATTCCGTATCATGGTGGGCTGCGGCATCATCATGCTGCTGATCATTGCGGCGTCCTTCTGGTCCGTGATTCGTAACCGCATCGGCGAGAAAAAATGGCTGCTGCGCACCGCGCTGTACGGTATTCCACTACCGTGGATCGCGATCGAATCGGGCTGGTTTGTTGCGGAGTATGGCCGTCAGCCATGGGCGATTGGTGAGGTGCTGCCAACGGCGGTAGCGAACTCCTCCCTGACAGCAGGCGACCTGATCTTCTCCATGCTGCTGATTTGTGGTCTGTACACCCTGTTCCTGGTGGCTGAACTGTTCCTGATGTTCAAGTTCGCGCGCCTTGGCCCAAGCAGCCTGAAAACCGGTCGCTATCACTACGAGCAGTCTACTGCGACTACTCAGCCGGCACGCTAAGACAGGAGTCATCAAATGATCGATTATGAAGTATTGCGTTTTATCTGGTGGCTGTTGGTCGGCGTTCTGCTGATCGGTTTTGCCGTCACGGATGGTTTCGACATGGGGGTGGGGATGCTCACCCGCTTCCTCGGTCGTAATGACACCGAGCGTCGAATCATGATTAACTCCATCGCCCCGCACTGGGACGGTAACCAGGTGTGGCTGATCACCGCAGGCGGAGCGCTGTTCGCTGCCTGGCCGATGGTCTACGCGGCTGCGTTCTCCGGTTTCTACGTGGCGATGATTCTGGTGCTGGCCTCTTTATTCTTCCGTCCGGTCGGTTTCGACTACCGTTCCAAGATTGAAGACACCCGCTGGCGCAACATGTGGGACTGGGGCATCTTCATCGGTAGCTTCGTTCCACCGCTGGTCATCGGCGTGGCGTTCGGTAACCTGCTGCAGGGCGTACCGTTCCACCTGGACGAATATATGCGTCTTTACTACACCGGTAACTTCTTCCAGCTGCTGAACCCGTTTGGTCTGCTGGCCGGTGTTGTGAGCGTGGCGATGATCATCACTCAGGGCGCCACCTATCTGCAGATGCGTACTGTGGGTGAACTGCACCTGCGCTCTCGCGCGACGGCTCAGGTTGCTGCGCTGGTTACGCTGGTCTGCTTCGCCCTGGCCGGTGTGTGGGTGGTGTACGGCATTGATGGTTACGTAGTGACGTCTGCTATCAACCACACTGCGCCGTCTAATCCGCTGACCAAAGAAGTGGCGCGTCAGGCGGGTGCATGGCTGGTGAACTTCAACACGACGCCAGTGCTGTGGGCTATTCCTGCTCTGGGCGTGTTGCTGCCGCTGCTGACCGTGCTGACGTCTCGTCTGGAGAAAGGCGCTCTGGCGTTCGTGTTCTCTTCACTGACGCTGGCGTGCATCATCCTGACGGCGGGTATCGCAATGTTCCCATTCGTCATGCCATCCAGCACCATGCTGAATGCTAGCCTGACCATGTGGGATGCGACCTCCAGCCATATGACGCTGAACCTGATGACGTATGTTGCTTGCGTGTTCGTTCCGATTGTTCTGGCCTACACCATCTGGTGTTACTGGAAAATGTTCGGTCGTATCACTAAAGAACATATCGAAAGCAACACCCACTCTATGTACTAAGTAAGGAGCTGAATATGTGGTATTTCGCATGGATTTTAGGGACGCTTCTTGCCTGTGCATTTGGTGTCATCACTGCCCTGGCGCTTGAGCACGTGGAAGCGACCAAAGCGGGTGAAGAAAAACACTAATGAATATTATCGCGAAACTTTACGCGGTAATGGATAAGCGCCCGTTACGGGCGCTTTCTTTAGTGATGGCATTACTGCTGGCAGGTTGTATCTTCTGGGACCCTTCGCGCTTTGCAGCGAAAACCAGCGAGCTTGAAATCTGGCACGGCTTCCTCATTATGTGGGCGGTGTGCGCAGGTGTGATCCACGGCGTGGGCTTTCGTCCGAAAGCCGTTCACTGGCAGGGGATTTTTTGCCCGCTCATTGCCGATCTGGTGCTTCTCGCCGGTTTGATTTTCTTCTTCTTCTGAATAAGAAATGTCCGTTAACGTTATGGGCTTACCCGAGCCCATAAAAATTTACTCTCCGTTTACTTTCTCCCATTCCAAACCATCATTCCCGCGCGTATAGTAGCGAAGTTTAAAAGCTCTAACTTTTGTTGCATTACTGGGATGTAAAGTGAATACAACGCTGTTTCGATGGCCGGTTCGTGTCTATTACGAAGATACCGATGCCGGTGGTGTGGTTTACCACGCCAGCTACGTTGCTTTTTATGAACGGGCACGCACAGAGATGCTGCGCCATCATCACTTTAGTCAACAGGTGCTGTTGGCTGAGCGAGTTGCCTTCGTGGTACGCAAGATGACGCTTGAGTATTTTGCGCCTGCCAGACTCGACGATATGC
The DNA here is from genome assembly GCF_001022965.1 of Enterobacter genomosp. O. Taxonomy (GTDB): domain Bacteria; phylum Pseudomonadota; class Gammaproteobacteria; order Enterobacterales; family Enterobacteriaceae; genus Enterobacter; species Enterobacter cloacae_L. The sequence continues at coordinate 354,879 of NZ_LECZ01000025.1, read as the reverse complement.
TCGAAGTCCAAACTGAAATTACATCAATGCGCGGGACCTCACTGGTTTTCACGCAGCGGATAGTCAACGCAGAGAACACCGTACTGAACTCAGCTGAAGTACTGATTGTTTGTGTTGATCCAACCATAATGAAGCCTCGTGCGCTTCCTAAGTCTATTGTCGCGGAGTTTAAGCAGTGACTGACATGAATATCCTTGATTTGTTCCTGAAGGCAAGCCTTCTGGTTAAACTTATCATGTTGATTTTGATTGGTTTTTCAATCGCATCCTGGGCCATCATCATCCAGAGAACGCGTATCCTCAATGCCGCTGGCCGTGAAGCTGAAGCGTTTGAAGATAAGTTCTGGTCGGGTATTGAGCTTTCTCGTCTGTACCAGGAAAGCCAGGGACGCCGTGAAAACCTTACTGGCTCCGAGCAAATTTTCTATAGCGGCTTCAAAGAGTTCGCCCGTTTGCACCGTGCAAACAATCATGCGCCGGAAGCGGTCGTGGAAGGTGCCTCGCGTGCGATGCGTATCTCGATGAACCGTGAGCTGGAAAACCTTGAAACGCATATTCCTTTCCTCGGGACGGTAGGTTCCATCAGCCCGTATATCGGTCTGTTTGGTACCGTTTGGGGGATCATGCACGCCTTTATCGCGCTTGGCGCGGTGAAGCAGGCGACGTTGCAGATGGTTGCCCCAGGTATTGCAGAAGCACTGATTGCGACCGCTATTGGTCTGTTTGCCGCAATCCCGGCGGTTATGGCTTATAACCGTCTGAACCAGCGCGTGAACAAACTGGAACTGAACTACGACAACTTTATGGAAGAGTTCACTGCGATTCTGCACCGTCAGGCGTTTACCAGCACCGAGAGCAACAAGGGGTAAACCATGGCCAGATCGCGTGGACGAGGTCGTCGCGAGCTCAAGTCCGAAATCAATATCGTTCCACTGCTGGACGTTCTGTTGGTACTGCTGCTGATCTTTATGGCGACAGCGCCAATCATTACCCAGAGTGTGGAAGTGGATCTGCCGGATGCGACAGAATCACAGGCGGTGAGCACCAATGACGATCCTCCGGTTATCATTGAGGTTTCCGGCGTAGGGCAATACAGCGTAGTGGTAGAAAAAGATCGTATGGATCAGCTTCCGCCCGAGCAGGTCATTGCTGAAGCGCAGCGTCGCCTGGAGTCAAATCCGAAAACGGTCTTCTTAATCGGTGGCGCGAAAGACGTACCATACGATGAAATTATTAAAGCGCTGAACTTGCTACATAGTGCGGGTGTTAAGTCAGTTGGCTTAATGACTCAACCTATTTGATCATCCGCGTAGTTTTTGGGAACCGATAGTGTCAAAGGCAACCGAACAGAACGACAAGCTTAAGCGAGCGATAATCGTCTCCGCAGTGCTGCACGTTATTCTCTTTGCAGCGCTGATCTGGAGTTCGTTCGATGAGCACATTGATGCATCAGCCGGCGGCGGTGGAGGGTCTTCCATTGACGCCGTGATGGTGGATCCCGGTGCGGTAGTACAGAACTATAATCGCCAACAACAGCAGAAGGCGAGTGCAAAACGGGCTGAAGAGCAGCGTGAAAAACAGTCGCAACAGCAAGCGGAAGAACTGCGTGAAAAGCAGGCCGCCGAGCAGGAGCGTCTGAAGCAGCTTGAGAAAGAACGTTTGCAGGCGCAGGAAGCCGCGAAAGAGCAGGCAGAACAGCAGAAACAAGCGGAAGCCGCAGCGAAACAAGCCCAGCAACAGCAGAAGCAGGCGGAAGAGGCGGCTGCAAAAGCCGCAGCGGACGCCAAAGCGCAGGCTGATGCCCAGGCAAAATTAGCGGCCGAAGCGGCGAAGAAAGCGGCTGCTGATGCTCAGAAGCAAGCTGAAGCGGAAGCCGCGAAAAAAGCCGCTGCTGATGCCCAGAAGAAAGCCGAAGCGGAAGCTGCGAAGAAAGCGGCTGCTGATGCTCAGAAGAAAGCCGAAGCGAAAGCCGCTGCTGACGCTCAGAAGAAAGCTGAAGCAGAAGCCGCGAAGAAAGCCGCTCAGGAAGCAGAGAAGAAAGCTGCTGCCGAGGCTGCGAAGAAAGCGGCTGCTGCTGAGAAAGCTGCGGCAGAAAAAGCGGCAGCAGCAGAAAAAGCCGCTGCTGATAAAAAAGCTGCAGCAGAGAAGGCCGCTGCCGATAAGAAAGCCGCGGCTGAAAAAGCGGCTGCGAAAAAGGCTGCCGCTGCTGAAAAAGCCGCAGCTGCTGCCGGTGTGGACGATCTATTGGGCGACCTGAGTTCTGGTAAGAATGCGCCGAAAGGCACGACAAGTGGTAGCGCAGGCGGCTCATCTCCTGCTAAAGGAAATAAGCAAGGGCAAGGCGGTGCTTCTCAGGCTGAGATTGCTTCGTACATCTCACAGGTGCAGTCAGCCATTCGTGGTCATCTGTATGACTGGGATACCTATAAAGGTAAAACGTGTACCTTGCGTGTCAACATTGGTTCTGATGGCACTATTCTTGGCGTCAAGTCGGAGGGGGGGGACGATGCATTCTGTCAGCAGATGCTAGCTGCAACCAATAGAATGACGAAGTTCCCTAAACCACCTTCTCAGGCTGTGTATGAAACATTCAAAAATGCACCGCTGGACTTCAAACCCTAAGTTACATTTTCCCCGTGCAAACGGGGAAAAATAGACCAGGTTTAGTCACAGGGTTCGGGTAGTTTTGTCTATTTGAGTTTGTTAACATTCTGCTAAATTATCGTGGGTAAGGTTACCCGGATAAGGGAGATATGATGAAGCAGGCATTACGTGTAGCATTTGGTTTTTTAATGCTGTGGGCAGCAGTACTGCACGCAGAAGTACGTATCGAGATCACCCAGGGGGTGGACTCGGCACGCCCAATCGGTGTTGTTCCGTTCCAGTGGGCCGGTCCTGGCGCTGCACCTGAAGATGCCGGTGGCATCGTGGCGGCTGACCTGCGTAACAGCGGTAAATTCAACCCGTTAGATCGTTCTCGCCTGCCTCAGCAGCCGGGTAGCGCGCAGGAAGTACAGCCTGCGGCATGGTCAGCACTGGGTATTGATGCCGTGGTTGTGGGTCAGGTTACCCCTAACCCGGACGGTTCTTACAACGTGGCCTGGCAGCTGGTTGATACCGGCGGCGCACCAGGTACCGTTCTGGCACAGAACTCTTACAAGGTCACTAAACAGTACCTGCGCTATGCGGCACACGCCGCCAGCGATGCGGTATTCGAAAAACTGACCGGCATCAAAGGTGCATTCCGTACTCGTATTGCTTATGTGGTCCAGACCAACGGTGGTCAGTTCCCGTATGAGCTGCGCGTATCTGACTACGACGGCTACAATCAGTTCCTGGTGAAACGTTCTTCCCAGCCTCTGATGTCTCCAGCCTGGTCTCCGGATGGATCTAAACTGGCCTACGTAACCTTCGAAAGCGGACGTTCTGCGCTGGTTATCCAGACGCTGGCTAACGGTGCTGTTCGTCAGGTGGCGTCGTTCCCTCGTCACAACGGTGCACCTTCGTTCTCTCCGGACGGGTCTAAACTGGCCTTTGCGCTGTCTAAAACTGGTAGCCTGAACCTGTACGTGATGGACATTGGCTCTGGCCAGATCCGTCAGGTGACCGATGGTCGTAGCAACAACACCGAACCATCATGGTTCCCGGACAGTCAAAACCTGGCATTTACCTCTGACCAGGCAGGCCGTCCACAAATCTATAAAGTGAACATTAACGGCGGTGCTCCACAGCGTATTTCCTGGGAAGGTTCTCAGAACCAGAACTCAGACGTGAGCAGCGACGGTAAATTTATGGTAATGGTGAGCTCCAACGGTGGGCAGCAGCACATTGCCAAACAAGATCTGGTAGCGGGTGGCGTTCAAGTTCTGTCGTCAACGTTCCTGGATGAAACGCCAAGTCTGGCACCTAACGGCACTATGGTAATCTACAGCTCTTCTCAGGGGATGGGATCTGTGCTGAATCTGGTTTCTACAGATGGGCGTTTCAAAGCGCGTATTCCGGCAACTGATGGACAGGTAAAATCACCTGCCTGGTCGCCGTATCTGTAAATAATAATTAATTGATTACTAAAGGAATCATAGAAATGCAACTGAACAAAGTGCTGAAGGGGCTGATGATCGCTCTGCCTGTAATGGCAATCGCAGCGTGTTCTTCTAACAAGAACGCCAGCAATGACCAGAGCGGCGAAGGCATGATGGGTGCCGGCACCGGTATGGACGCGAACGGCAATGGCAACATGTCTTCTGAAGAGCAAGCGCGTCTTCAGATGCAGCAGCTGCAGCAGAACAACATCGTTTACTTCGATCTGGATAAATACGACATCCGTTCTGACTTCGCTGCGATGCTGGACGCTCACGCTAACTTCCTGCGTAGCAACCCATCTTACAAAGTCACCGTAGAAGGTCACGCGGACGAACGTGGTACTCCAGAGTACAACATCTCCCTGGGTGAACGTCGTGCTAACGCTGTTAAAATGTACCTGCAGGGTAAAGGCGTTTCTGCTGACCAGATCTCCATCGTTTCTTACGGTAAAGAAAAACCTGCAGTACTGGGTCACGACGAAGCGGCTTACTCCAAAAACCGTCGTGCCGTACTGGTTTACTAAGAGAATTGCATGAGCAGTAACTTCAGACATCATCTGTTGAGTCTGTCGTTACTGGTTGGAATAGCGGCCCCCTGGGCCGCTTTTGCTCAGGCACCAATCAGTAGTGTCGGCTCAGGCTCGGTAGAAGACCGGGTCACTCAACTCGAGCGTATTTCTAACGCTCACAGCCAGCTTTTAACCCAACTCCAGCAACAACTTTCTGATAACCAAAGCGATATTGACTCTCTCCGCGGACAGATTCAGGAAAGCCAGTATCAGCTTAACCAGGTTGTGGAACGTCAAAAGCAAATCTTGTTGCAGATAGATAGCCTGAGCAGCGGTGGTGGTGCAGCACAAGCACAGCCAGCAGCGGGCGATCAGAGCGGTGCGGCGACATCTGCACCGGCAGCGGATGCGTCTGCTTCAACAGGCGCGCCTGTACAGAGCGGTGACGCGAATACGGATTACAACGCTGCCATTGCCCTGGTGCAGGATCAATCTCGTCAGGATGAGGCGCTTGCTGCGTTTCAGAGCTTTGTTAAGAAATACCCTGATTCCACTTATCAGCCAAATGCGAATTACTGGCTCGGTCAGCTGAATTACAACAAGGGTAAAAAGGACGATGCGGCGTTTTATTTTGCCTCCGTGGTGAAAAACTACCCGAAATCGCCAAAAGCGCCTGATGCGATGTACAAAGTGGGCGTTATCATGCAGGACAAAGGCGACACTGCGAAAGCCAAAGCGGTTTATCAGCAGGTGGTTGCAAAATTCCCGGGTACCGAAGGTGCTAAGCAGGCGCAAAAACGTCTGAATTCGATGGGATGATTATCGCATGACCAGAAATCGCGTTATTTCTGGTCGTGCAGCATGATTACTAAGCAGTTAAGTGATCTTCATCGAAATTTTTGTTGCGCTGAATTCTTAAATCAGTAATATATGCCGCCGTTGCCACGGGATATCAAACAACGTGAAAACAGCGTAAAAGTGGGTCGTTAGCTCAGTTGGTAGAGCAGTTGACTTTTAATCAATTGGTCGCAGGTTCGAATCCTGCACGACCCACCACTTCGAAGAAAAAATCCCGCAAGGGGTCGTTAGCTCAGTTGGTAGAGCAGTTGACTTTTAATCAATTGGTCGCAGGTTCGAATCCTGCACGACCCACCAGTGTAGAAAGGCGCCCTAAAGGCGCCTTTTTGCTATCTGAAGTTTCAGAATCCTCTCTTGTAGGTCGGGTAAGGCGAAGCCGCCACCCGACAAATGCTATGTGTACCTATACCCGGTGACTTTTCTTCTCAAATTCGCTATCTTGTTTAGTATACAAAACACAATTGCCGTGCGTTTTGCTATGTCAGGCAAAAGAAAGGCAATATTGTTAAGCCAGTAAAACGAGAAGCCATAATGAGCGTGATGTTTGATCCTGAAGCCGCAATCTATCCGTTTCCGCCAAAACCTGTCCCGCTGAGCCAGGATGAAAAGCAATTCTACCGCGAGAAGATCAAGCGTCTTCTTAAAGAGCGAGATGCGGTGATGGTGGCCCATTACTATACCGATCCGGAAATTCAGCAGCTGGCGGAAGAGACAGGCGGCTGTATTTCTGACTCACTGGAGATGGCGCGCTTCGGTGCAAGACATCCGGCTTCCACGCTACTGGTCGCAGGCGTGCGTTTTATGGGCGAAACGGCAAAGATCCTCAGTCCAGAAAAAACCATTCTGATGCCAACGCTTAACGCAGAGTGTTCACTGGATCTCGGCTGCCCGATTGACGAATTCACCGCTTTCTGCGATGCCCATCCTGACCGGACCGTGGTGGTTTACGCCAATACCTCCGCTGCGGTAAAAGCGCGGGCAGACTGGGTGGTCACGTCAAGCATCGCCGTTGAATTGATTGAACACCTGGACAGTATGGGGGAGAAAATTATCTGGGCGCCTGACCGCCATCTCGGAAATTATGTCCAGAAGCAGACGGGGGCTGACGTTCTCTGCTGGCAGGGCGCCTGCATTGTGCACGACGAATTCAAAACTCAGGCGCTGGCCCGCATGAAGGCACTTTATCCTGAGGCCGCCATTCTTGTTCACCCTGAATCACCGCAGTCGATTGTCGATATGGCGGATGCCGTGGGTTCAACCAGCCAGCTTATTAACGCTGCCAGAACGCTGCCTAACAGGCAGCTTATCGTGGCGACCGATCGCGGTATCTTCTACAAGATGCAGCAGGCGGTGCCGGAGAAAGAGCTCCTCGAAGCGCCAACGGCAGGCGAGGGCGCAACGTGTCGCAGCTGTGCGCACTGCCCGTGGATGGCAATGAACGGCCTGAAGGCCATTGCCGAAGGGCTTGAGAGCGGCGGTGCAGCGCATGAAATTCATGTGGACGCTGCTCTGCGCGAAGGTGCGTTAATTCCGCTTAACCGCATGCTGGATTTTGCGGCTACACTACGTACTTAATTCAATACGCCCAGGGGAAAAGATGGATTTTTTTAGCACACAGAACATTCTGGTTCATATACCGATTGGTGCAGGTGGCTATGACCTGTCATGGATTGAGGCCGTTGGCACGCTGGCGGGATTACTGTGTATCTGGCTCGCCAGCCTGGAGAAGATCAGCAATTACGCGTTCGGGCTCGTTAACGTCACGCTGTTTGCGATTATCTTCTTCCAGATCCAGCTCTACGCCAGTCTGCTTTTGCAGCTGTTCTTCTTCGCCGCCAATATTTACGGCTGGTACGCGTGGTCGCGTCAGAACAGCCAGCAGGAGGCCGAGCTTCAAATCCGCTGGCTGCCGTTGCCAAAAGCCATCGCCTGGCTTGTCGCCTGCGTGGTGGCCATTGGTTTAATGACCGTCTATATCAACCCGGTGTTTGCGTTCCTGACCCGCGTTGCCGTTTCGGTCATGTCCGGTATCGGCCTGAATGTGACGATGCCGGAGCTCCAGCCGGATGCCTTCCCGTTCTGGGATTCCTGCATGATGGTACTGTCGATTGCGGCGATGATCCTGATGACCCGCAAATACGTTGAGAACTGGCTGCTGTGGGTCATCATTAACGTCATCAGCGTGGTGATTTTTGCGCTACAGGGCGTCTATGCCATGTCGCTGGAATATCTGCTTCTGACCTTTATCGCGCTGAACGGTAGCCGAATGTGGATTAACAGCGCGCGTGAGCGTGGCTCTCACGCGCTTTCCAGCTAGTGGTGATGATGATGTGAATGGCCGGACTGCGCCTCGTTAAGGTGGCAGTCCGGCCCGTTACAGGGCTGATACTCCATCTGGATGGTGGCGTGGCCAATTTCGTAGTGATGTTCAAGGAAGTGCTGGATGCGTTCAAGCAGCGCATCGTGGTCGTGCGGCGGAATGACCTGGACGTGCAGCGTCATGACCGGCTTCTCCCCCACCAGCCAGACGTGAACATGATGAACGTTGCGGACTTCCGGGACAGAGCGGCGCAGGTTGCGCTTCAGCTCGTCGATATCCATGGAGGCCGGTGCCCCTTCAAGCAGTTCATTGACGCTCTCCTTCAGCAGCCGCCAGGCGCTGCGCAAGACCAGACACGATACCAGCACGGAGAGAATCGGATCGACAGGCGTCCAGCCGGTATAAAGGATCACCAGCGCGGCCACGATCGCCCCGACTGAACCGAGCAAATCGCCCAGCACGTGCAGGGCTGCTGCCCGCACGTTGAGGTTCTTCTCCCCGCTGCCGCGGTGCAGAATCCAGAATGCCAGAATATTCGCCACCAGCCCTGCCACGGCAATCACCATCATTGTCGTCCCGGCGATGGGCTGAGGGTGCCTGAAGCGCTGTACGGCCTCCCAGACGATAAGAACGGTAATGACCACCAGCGCAATGGCGTTAACAAACGCGGCAAGGGTGGTCAACCTCAGCCAGCCGAAGGTATGGCGCGCATTTGGAGGACGACGAGCAAACTGCACGGCCAGCAGGGCGAAGAGCAGCGCGGCTGCATCGGTCAGCATATGTCCGGCATCAGCCAGAAGCGCCAGAGAGCCGGAAACCAGCCCGCCAATGACTTCGATAACCATAAACGTTGCCGTGACGCCAAAGGCCAGCATTAGTCGTTTAGCGTTGTCGTTGCCCGGGGTATGTGAGTGTGAATGGGTGTGCGCCATGTCTGCTTTCCTGATTTATTATTGTTTTTAGTGTAGCGTTTTTAATGGGTTGCTCCAAAAAGAAAGGAGAGCCTGAGCTCTCCTTTTTCTTCCGATCGCAACGGATTATTGGGTGGTGCCATCGGTTTTGGTATTGGCATCATCGCCCACTTTGTCATTCGCATCCGGGCAACGGCCGTCTTTACACATCGTGTTTTTGTGAACCTCATCCTTGCTCATATTGTCATGATTCATGGTGCCGGAGTCGGTACCATTAGGGTGCAGCATCGTGCCGCCGGTGTTCGTGTTCCCGGTATTAATTTGGCTATTATCGACATTGTTCGGGGCGACATTCTGTTTGGCATCAGGGGCCACCTGGCCTGCTGACGCGGCCGCGTTAGCATCGCCGTTACCCGATGAGCTCGTTTCCGCCGCAAGGACGCTGCCGCTTGCCAGGGTGAGTGTGGCAGTCAGGAAGAGGGTTGCCAGTTTTGTCATTTTCATCATGGTGCTCCTGTTCTTGTCGTTACGCTGGATAACATTCTCCAACAGTGCATCTTTTTCAGAGGCGAAAGATCCCGCCTTACCGACTTACGTCAGTAGGGAATCGCGTTTAAGCGTGTAAAAATGGTTGTTACAGTTAAAAAGCTTAGGTTAGATCTCGTTTTTCGCTATTTTGTGGCGATTTTTAGGCGAATTCCAGGAATTATCTGCGTGAAGTGTAAAACCGTGTTTACACTTCCTGGTCGACAAGATAGATTGAAAGGATTGCTTTCATTACTAAAGATATGGCAGAGCTGGAAAGAAAATGAATTATCAGAACGACGATTTACGCATTAAAGAGATCAATGAGTTATTACCTCCTGTAGCACTCCTTGAGAAATTCCCCGCCACTGAAAATGCCGCAAACACGGTTTCTCATGCTCGTAAAGCGATCCATAAGATCCTGAAAGGTAATGACGATCGTCTTCTGGTGGTCATTGGGCCGTGCTCTATCCACGACCCGGCAGCCGCGAAAGAGTACGCCGCCCGTCTGCTCACCCTGCGTGAAGAGCTGAAAGGCGAGCTGGAAATCGTGATGCGCGTGTACTTTGAAAAACCGCGTACCACCGTGGGCTGGAAAGGGCTGATTAACGATCCGCATATGGATAACAGCTTCCAGATCAACGACGGTCTGCGCATCGCGCGCAAGCTACTGCTGGAGATCAATGACAGCGGCCTGCCCGCGGCCGGTGAGTTTCTGGATATGATCACGCCACAATACCTGGCGGATCTGATGAGCTGGGGCGCAATTGGTGCCCGTACCACTGAATCTCAGGTTCACCGCGAGCTGGCTTCCGGCCTCTCTTGCCCGGTTGGTTTTAAAAACGGCACGGATGGCACGATGAAGGTGGCTATTGATGCCATCAATGCCGCTGGCGCACCGCACTGCTTCCTGTCGGTGACCAAATGGGGTCACTCCGCCATCGTTAACACCAGCGGCAACGGCGACTGCCATATCATTTTGCGCGGCGGCAAAGAGCCAAACTACAGTGCAAAACATGTCGCAGAAGTGAAGGTCGGGCTGGAAAAAGCCGGGCTGCCAACGCAGGTCATGATCGATTTCAGCCATGCCAACTCCAGCAAGCAGTTCAAAAAGCAGATGGAAGTGGGTGCAGACGTTTGTCAGCAGATTGCCGGCGGTGAGAAGGCGGTGATTGGCGTGATGATCGAAAGCCATCTGGTTGAAGGTAACCAGAACCTGGAAGGCAGTGAACCGCTGGTCTACGGTAAGAGCGTCACCGATGCCTGTATCGGCTGGGAAGATACCGACACGATCCTGCGTCAGCTGGCGAATGCGGTAAAAGCGCGTCGCGGTTAATGCGAATGCAGAAATAAAAAAGCGCGGAAGGCTCCGCGCTTTTTTTATATCCTGCGAAAATTACTTCGCTTTACCCTGGTTCGCGACAGCCGCTGCTTTCGCCGCGATTTCTTCCGCGTTACCCAGATAGTAATGTTTGATTGGCTTGAAGTTTTCGTCGAACTCATACACCAGCGGTACGCCAGTTGGGATGTTCAGTTCGAGGATCTCGTCTTCACCCATGTTGTCCAGGTATTTCACCAGCGCACGCAGGGAGTTACCGTGAGCAGCGATGATCACGCGCTCACCGCTTTTCAGGCGTGGCAGAATGGTTTCGTTCCAGTAAGGCACAACGCGGTCGATGGTCAGCGCCAGGCTCTCGGTGGTTGGCAGCTCAGCGTCGGTCAGTTTCGCGTAGCGTGGATCGTGGCCCGGGTAACGCTCGTCATCTTTGGTCAGCTCCGGTGGCGTAATTGCGAAACCGCGGCGCCATTGTTTAACCTGCTCGTCACCGTATTTCTCGGCGGTTTCTGCTTTGTTCAGACCCTGCAGCGCACCGTAGTGACGCTCGTTCAGTTTCCAGGATTTCTCAACCGGCAGCCAGGCCTGATCCAGTTCGTCGAGAACGTTCCACAGGGTGTGGATGGCACGTTTCAGCACAGAGGTGTAAGCAAAATCAAAGCTGAAGCCTTCTTCCTTCAGCAGTTTACCTGCTGCTTTTGCTTCGCTTACGCCTTTCTCGGACAGATCAACGTCGTACCAACCGGTAAAGCGGTTTTCGTTGTTCCACTGGCTTTCGCCGTGACGCACCAGAACCAGCTTAGTAATAGCCATCTCTTACTCCTCAAGCATTTTTAGAATGATAACAATTCTCATTATATTGCCATGGCTGTGCCACCAGCAACGCTTAACCCTAACCATAGCGAAAATAGTCTCTGAGTGTAAGATGCTTGTGAATCCAGGGTTATGATTTTGTCTGCGATCGGCGCTATTTTCAGCAAAGCGGGCAGAAAAAAGCCCTCCGATGGGAGGGCTGAAAATCAATGCGGAATAAAATGGTATTCCGTCACGCTAACGTACTCTTCACCCGGGCGCAGCACGCAGTCTGGCTGCGGCCATTCTTGATGGTTCGGGCTGTCCGGCAGGAACTCGCTCTCCAGCGCCAGGCCTTGCCAGTCGCTGTATTCATCGTGTTCGCGCGCCGTCGTGCCGCCAAGGTAGTTGCCTGAGTAGAACTGCAGGGCAGGGGCGGTGGTATATACCGTCATCTGCAGCTTCTCATCCGCAGACCAGACCTGTGCGGCAGGCTGTTTCACATCGCCTTTTGCCTGCAGCAGGAAAGCGTGGTCGTAACCTTTCACCTTGCGCTGATCGTCATCGCTCAGGAAATCCTGGACGATGGTTTTCGCGCTGCGGAAGTCAAAGCTGGTGCCGCTCACGGATTTCAGGCCCTGATACGGAATGCCCATCTCGTCAACCGGCAAATAGTCATCCGCAAGGATTTGCAGCTTGTGGTTACGCACGTCGCACTGGTTACCGTCCAGATTGAAGTAGGCGTGATTGGTCAGATTAACCGGACACGGCTTGTCGACCGTCGCACGGTATTCAATGGCGATACGGTTGTCGTCGGTCAGCGTAAAGCGTGCGGAGGCGTTCAGGTTTCCCGGGAAGCCCTGATCGCCATCAAGCGAATCCAGTGAAAACAGCGCTTCGCCGTCGTTTTGGCGGACAATTTTCCAGCGGCGTTTATCAAAGCCTTCCGGGCCGCCGTGCAGCTGGTTCTCACCCTGGCTTGGGAGCAGGGCGTAATGCACGCCGTCGAGCTCAAAGCGGCTTTTCGCGATGCGGTTAGCATAGCGGCCTACGGACGCGCCCAGATAGGCGGACTGATTGATATATTGCTCAGGCGAAGCGCAGCCGAGAAGGGTTTCGCGAACGCTGCCATCCGGCATAGGAACGCGGGCGGAAAGCAGCGTGGCTCCCCAGTCCATCAGCGTAACCACCATCCCCGCGCTGTTGCGCAGGGTTAACAGGCGATACGGCAGACCATCCGGTGCGAGGGTAGGTGTTTCGTTTAGCACTGTCCGGCTCCTTGTGATGCTTTACACACGTAGAAGGTTTCTTTAATTCCCGTTTTCGCTTCGTACTGTTTTTCTACCGCCTGCTGGACGGCAGGTACAAGTTCTTCCGGCACCAGGGCAACGATGCAGCCCCCGAAGCCGCCGCCGGTCATGCGCACGCCGCCTTTATCGCCGATCGCTGCTTTTACGATCTCAACCAGCGTGTCGATTTGCGGCACGGTGATTTCAAAATCGTCGCGCATGGAGGCATGAGATTCCGCCATCAGTTCACCCATACGCTTCAGGTCACCTTTCGCCAGTGCGGAGGCGGCTTCAACGGTACGGGCGTTCTCTGTCAGTACGTGGCGAACGCGTTTGGCAACGACCGGATCCAGCTCGTGTGCCACCTTATTGAATTCATTGAGCGTCACGTCGCGCAGGGCAGGCTGCTGGAAGAAGCGAGCACCCGTTTCGCATTGTTCGCGGCGCGTGTTGTATTCGCTGCCGACCAGCGTGCGTTTGAAGTTGCTGTTGATAATCACCACGGCCGCGCCTTTTGGCAGGGGAACGGCTTTGGTGCCAAGCGTTCGGCAGTCGATCAGCAGCGCGTGCTCTTTTTTGCCCAGCGCGGAGATCAGCTGGTCCATGATGCCGCAGTTACAGCCCACGAACTGGTTTTCTGCTTCCTGGCCGTTCAGCGCAATTTGCGCGCCGTCCAGCGGCAGGTGATAAAGCTGCTGGAAGACGGTGCCCACGGCGACTTCCAGAGACGCAGAGGAGCTTAAGCCCGCACCCTGCGGCACGTTGCCGCTGATCGCTAAATCCGCGCCGCCAAAGTTCTTGTTACGCTTCTGCAGATGCTTCACCACGCCGCGCACGTAGTTAGACCACTGCTGGCCGTCGTGCGTAACGATCGGCGCATCGAGGGAAAACTCGTCCGTCTCATCACCGTAATCCGCGGCAATCACGCGGACTTTACGGTCGTCGCGCTTCGCGCAGCTGATGACCGTCTGGTAATCAATAGCGCACGGCAGAACAAAGCCGTCGTTGTAGTCGGTGTGTTCACCAATCAGGTTGACGCGGCCAGGCGCCTGGATAACGTGGGTGGCAGGGTAGCCAAATTTTTCAGCAAACAGGGATTGTGTTTTATCTTTCAGACTCATTTTTTAGACTCCTGATTCGCGATAGTGAACGTCGCTAACCGCGCGCAGACGTTCTGCCGCCTGTTCCGCCGTCAGGTCACGCTGGGTTTCCGCCAGCATTTCATAGCCCACCATAAATTTACGCACCGTCGCAGAGCGCAGCAGCGGCGGATAGAAATGGGCGTGCAGCTGCCAGTGCTGATTCTCTTCCCCGTTAAACGGTGCGCCGTGCCAGCCCATTGAATAGGGGAAAGAGCACTGGAACAGGTTGTCATAACGGCTGGTCAGCTTTTTCAGCGCCAGAGCAAGGTCGTCGCGCTGCGCGTCGCTGAGTTCGGTAATGCGCTGTACGTGCGCTTTCGGCAGCAGCAGCGTTTCAAACGGCCAGGCTGCCCAGTAAGGCACGACGGCCAGCCAGTGTTCGGTTTCCACCACGGTGCGGCTACCGTCGGCCAGCTCGCGGCGGGTGTAATCCACCAGCATTGGGGAACCGTTTTCCGCGTAATACGCTTTTTGCAGACGGTCTTCACGCTCGGCTTCGTTGGGCAGGAAGCTGTTCGCCCAAATCTGGCCGTGCGGATGCGGGTTGGAGCAGCCCATGGCCGCGCCTTTGTTTTCAAAGACCTGCACCCACGGGTAAGTCTGACCCAGCTCTGCGGTTTGCATCTGCCAGGTGCTCACCACCTCTTTCAGCGCCTCAACGCTCAGCTCCGGCAGCGTTTTGCTGTGGTCGGGCGAGAAGCAGATCACGCGGCTGGTGCCGCGCGCGCTTTCGCAGCGCATCAGCGGGTCGTGGCTTTCCGGCGCGTCCGGCGTGTCGGTCATCAGGGCAGCGAAATCGTTGGTGAAAACGAAGGTGCCTTTGTAATCCGGGTTTTTATCTCCCGTCACGCGCGTATTGCCCGGACACAGGAAGCAGTCCGGGTCGTGCTGCGGCAGCGTTTGTTTCGCAGGCGTTTCCTGCGCCCCCTGCCAGGGGCGCTTGGCGCGATGCGGAGAAACCAAAATCCATTGCCCGCTTAACGGGTTAAAACGACGATGCGGATGATCGACGGGATTAAACGAAGTCATGACGGATCCTTAGTCCGGATAACCCTGCGGATGGCGCGACTGCCAGTGCCAGGTATCCTGTGCCATTTCATCAAGCGTGCGGGTGACACGCCAGTTAAGCTCTTTATCGGCTTTGGAGGCATCGGCCCAGTACGCCGGGAGATCGCCTTCACGGCGCGGAGCAAAGTGGTAGTTCACCGGCTTGCCGCAGGCTTTGCTGAAGGCGTTAACCACATCCAGCACGCTGCTGCCGACCCCGGCACCGAGGTTGTAAATATGCACGCCCGGCTTGTTGGCCAGCTGCTGCATCGCCGCTACGTGGCCGTCGGCCAGATCCATCACGTGGATGTAATCACGCACGCCGGTACCGTCTTCGGTTGGGTAGTCGTTACCAAAAATCGCCAGCGAGTCGCGGCGGCCCACGGCAACCTGGGCGATATACGGCATCAGGTTATTTGGAATGCCCTGCGGGTCTTCACCCATATCGCCAGACGGATGGGCGCCGACCGGGTTGAAGTAGCGCAGCAGGGCGATGCTCCACTCCGGCTGTGCTTTTTGCAGGTCGGCCAGGATCTGCTCCACCATCAGTTTGCTCTTGCCATACGGGCTTTGCGGCGTACCGGTAGGGAAGCTCTCAACGTAAGGAATTTTGGGCTGATCGCCGTAGACGGTGGCGGACGAGCTGAAGATGAAGTTTTTTACGTTGGCCGCACGCATGGCGGAGATGAGACGCAGCGTACCGTTGACGTTGTTGTCGTAATACTCGAGCGGTTTCGCAACGGATTCTCCGACGGCTTTCAGGCCGGCGAAGTGGATCACCGCTTCAATGGCGTGGTCGTGAAGGATCTCGGTCATCAGCGCTTCGTTGCGGATGTCGCCTTCCACGAAAGTAGGCTGTTTACCGCCAAGACGCTCAATCACAGGCAGCACGCTGCGCTTACTGTTGCACAGGTTATCAAGGATGATGACATCATGGCCGTTTTGCAGCAGCTGCACGCAGGTATGACTACCTATGTAACCGCTACCACCTGTTACCAGAACTCGCATATTTAGCTCCATTGGGCTTATGGTATGTAATAACCATAGCATAACAGAGACGCGAAAAGTGTGACATGGGATAAAATAGTGGAATCGTTTACACTGTTTTTAAAATCCGATTTTCAACCGCAATGGGGCATTGTAGATCAACGGTATAGAGATGTCTTAGTGCAGGTTATCTGAAAAACGGAGGGCGGGGCCCTCCGGGGATTAATCGATTTTGCTTTGCAGATAATGATAGTGTTCACCGTCCGGAACAAACTCCAGGCGATGGGTGATGCAGGAGGGGGCATCTTCGGCGTGGTGAGAAACAAACAGCAGCTGCGTTTCGCCTTCGCCAATCAGCACATCGACAAAGCGGCGGATCAGCTGGCGGTTTAGCGGATCCAACCCCTGCAGCGGTTCATCCAGAATAAGCAGCGTAGGATGCTTCACCAGCGCGCGCACGATAAGCGCCAGGCGCTGCTGCCCCCACGACAGGCTATGAAACGGCGCGTCAGCGACCCGGTTGTCCATGCCGAGAATATCCAGCCACTGCTGGACCAGCTTGTGCTGTTTGTCCGACACCGCCTGATAAATACCGATGGAATCAAAATAGCCGGAAAGGATCGCGTTGCGTACCGTGGTACTGACCCGGTAGTCCAGATGCAGGCTGCTGCTGACGTAGCCAATGTGCTTTTTGATATCCCAGATGGTCTCGCCGCTGCCGCGACGCCGGCCAAACAGCGTGAGATCGTTGCTGTAGCCCTGCGGGTGATCGCCGGTTATCAGGCTCAGCAGCGTCGATTTTCCCGCGCCGTTGGGGCCGACAATCTGCCAGTGCTCGCCAGGATTGACCGTCCAGGTGAGGTGGTTAAGGATCGGGCGATCGTCATAAGAGACCACCCCATCGCGCAGCACGATGCGCGGCTGGTTGGGGTCAAGCGCGTGGCGGGCCGAAGGAGCGTCGGGTTCCGGAAGGGTAATACCGTCAAGCCGTTCGCTATGGGCGAGCTGGGCAATGAGCGCCTGATTCAGCAGCGCCGATTTTTCACCGGTCTCGGTCAGATTACAGTCGGCCAGTACGCCTGCGTGCTGGATAAAATCCGGAATTTCATCAAAACGGTTAAGCACCAGCACGAGGGTAAAGCGCTGCTGGTTAAGCGACTCCAGCAGGGACGCCAGCTGCGCACGGGACTGCACGTCAAGACCGTCGAACGGTTCGTCGAGGATCAGCAGCTTCGGCTCGCTCATCAGCGCCTGACAAAGCAGCGTTTTTCGCGTCTCGCCGGTAGAAAGGTATTTAAAGCGCCGGTCCAGCAGGCCGGTAATGCCGAACCGTTCTGCCAGGCGCTGACAGCGGGCGGGATCCTTCACTTCATCCTGAATAATTTCCGCCGTCGTGCGGCCGGTATCTTCTTCACCAGGGCTGAGCAAATCGGTGTTGTTGCGCTGCCACTCGTCGCTGACCAGCTTTTGCAGCTGTTCAAATGACAGACGCGTCAGGCGCGTAAAGTCATTTTGATATTCACCCTTAAGGAGAGTGAGCTCACCGGCAAGCGCGCGGGCCAGCGCAGATTTACCGCTGCCGTTGGTGCCGACAAACGCCCAGCTTTCACCCGCGCGTAGCGTCAAATCAGCAATCGTCAGCGTTCGGGTATCGCTAAGACGAAACGTGCCTTGCGAAATATGCAATGATGACATGATTTATCCCTGTTTTTGCAGCAATAGATATCAGGGATACGCACTGTTGGTGCGATTGTCAATGCGCTCAGCACAATGTGGCGATAATCACCCGGTCTGCGTTGAACCAGGCGGTGACGACAGCACCTTCTTCTAAATCCTCAGCCTCGCTGAGTGGGACCGTCGCGCAGAGCCTTTGACCGTCTGCCAGAGTCATCAGCACTTCGCACTGCTCCTCGCCGCGTTCGATATGGCTGATTGCGCCCTGCAGCTGGTTATCTGCTGTCTTTACCTCGTTGGGATGGCGCGTGATATTGACCCACGGCGCTTTCAGCAGCACCAGCACCTCTTTACCTTCATCCAGCTCAAGCCGTTCTGCGCTTTGTGCCGTTATCGCGGCTTTCAGCCGGGTGGTGCCATCGGCAAGCAGGATCTCAATATGCTGCTGTACCTGGAGATTATCGCGCGCCGTCACCGTACCAAACCACTGGTTGCGGGCGCTGGTTTGCAACGAAAAGCGGGAAATGGCGGCCAGCAAACTGTCCAGCGGCACGTTGTCGTCATCGCTTAACGCATCGAACGCTTTTTGCTGGATCTGGCCCAGGAGATCGTAAAGCTGAATCAGGCGCTGGCCATAGCGCGTCACGATTGCGCCACCGCCGCCTTTGCCGCCAGTGGCTCTGTCTACCAGCGGCTGCTCGCTCAGGGTGTTCATATCGTTGATGGCATCCCAGGCGCTTTTATAGCTAATCCCGGCATTTTTCGCCCCCTGGCTAATCGAGCCCGTTTGTTCTATTTGTTTAAGCAGGGCGATACGTCGCGGATCGGCGAAAAGCTTTTGCTGAAGTCTGAGAGTGAGGAGAATTTCGGCCTGCATAACAGTATCCTGGCAAAAAGAGTATTGTGACCCAAATGGTGCAGGGCGCAAAGGGTACCGCACAAAAGGGGATGTTTTTCTCACCTGAAAGGGTAGAATAAGCTGTTCACAATATCTGGAGAAAACCATGTTAGAGTTGTTGAAAAGTCTGGTATTCGCCGTGATCATGGTACCAGTAGTGATGGCCATCATCCTCGGTGCCATCTACGGCCTGGGTGAAGTGTTCAACGTCTTTTCGAACATTGGTCACAGAGACCAGGCTAAAAAGCAGCATTGATTCCCCACAAAACGCCCGGCTTGTCCGGGCGTTTTGCTCTCAAGATTTTCTCACTTTCGCCGATATCATTTAACGCAACACCCGGTTTACCCCTTGAGCGGTACGATTAAACGCTGGGATCTCCCTGACGTTACCGTTATATTAATATGTATATAACGCTACTCACAGGAGTTACAAATGGCACGTACATGGGTACGCCTTTTCGCAGGGGCAACGCTGACGCTTTCGCTTACCGGCCACGCGCTGGCGGACGACGGGAAAATTACGGTCTTTGCGGCGGCGTCGCTGACCAACGCAATGCAGGATATCGCGGCGGCGTATAAAAAAGAGAAAAACGTCGAGGTGGTCTCCTCGTTTGCCTCTTCCTCTACGCTGGCGCGTCAGATAGAAGCGGGCGCACCGGCGGATCTGTTCATTTCGGCTGACCAGAAGTGGATGGATTACGCGGTGGAGAAGAAATCGATTGATGCGGCAACCCGCGAAACGCTGCTGGGCAATAGCCTGGTCGTCGTGGCGCCAAAAGCCAGCGCGCAGGCCGACTTCACCATCAACAAAGAGACAAACTGGACCCGCCTGCTGAACGGCGGTCGTTTGGCGGTGGGTGATCCGGAGCACGTTCCGGCCGGGATTTACGCCAAAGAAGCGCTGCAAAAACTGGGCGCGTGGGAGACCCTGTCGCCGAAGCTGGCACCGGCGGAAGACGTTCGAGGCGCGCTGGCGCTGGTGGAGCGCAATGAAGCCCCGCTGGGCATTGTGTATGGCTCTGATGCCGTTGCCAGCAAGGGTGTTAAAGTAGTCGCAACCTTCCCGGAAGACTCCCACAAGAAAGTGGAATACCCTGTTGCGATTGTTGATGGACATAATAATGCGACCGTGACGGCCTTCCGCGATTACCTGAAGGGGCCACAAGCGTCCGCAATCTTTAAACGTTATGGATTTACGACTCACTGATGATATTGACCGATCCTGAATGGCAGGCTGTTCTGCTGAGCCTGAAAGTCTCCTCCCTGGCGGTTGCGCTGAGCCTGCCCTTTGGGATCTTCTTTGCCTGGCTGCTGGTGCGCTGTCGGTTTCCCGGCAAAGCGTTGCTCGACAGCGTGCTTCATCTTCCGCTCGTGTTGCCGCCCGTGGTGGTCGGCTATCTGTTGCTGATTTCGATGGGACGACGCGGTTTTATCGGCGAGAAGCTGTACGACTGGTTTGGGCTGACGTTTGCGTTTAGCTGGCGCGGTGCGGTACTGGCGGCGGCGGTAATGTCATTCCCGCTGATGGTGAGGGCGATCCGCCTCGCGCTGGAAGGCGTGGATATGAAACTCGAGCAGGCGGCCCGCACGCTGGGCGCCGGTCGCTGGCGCGTCTTTTTCACCATCACGCTCCCGCTGACGCTGCCGGGCATTATTGTCGGCACGGTGCTGGCTTTCGCCCGCTCGCTCGGCGAGTTTGGCGCCACGATCACCTTTGTATCGAATATTCCCGGCGAGACGCGAACCATCCCATCGGCCATGTATACCCTGATTCAGACGCCGGGAGGAGAGGGTGCCGCGGCGCGCCTGTGCATCATCTCAATCGTGTTAGCCCTGGTATCGCTGCTGGTGTCGGAATGGCTGGCGAGACTCAGCCGTGAGCGAATGGGGAAATAGACATGCTTGAGCTTCATTTTACCCAGACGCTGGGAAACCATACCCTGACGCTTAGCGAGACGCTGCCTGCAAGCGGCATCACCGCCATCTTTGGCGTGTCCGGGGCGGGGAAAACGTCGTTAATCAACGCGATAAGCGGCCTGACCCGCCCGCAGTCAGGACGGATTGTGTTGAACAACCGCGTCTTAAACGACGTGGAAAACAAGGTGTATCTGTCGCCTGATAAACGCCGTATTGGCTATGTTTTCCAGGATGCGCGCTTATTCCCGCACTACAGCGTGCGCGGCAACCTGCGCTACGGCATGGCGAAAAGCATGGCTTCGCAGTTTGAGAAGCTGGTAACGCTTTTAGGTATTGAACCTCTACTCGACAGGCTGCCTTCCGCGCTTTCCGGCGGGGAAAAACAGCGGGTGGCGATCGGCCGCGCGCTGCTGACCGCGCCGGAGCTGCTGTTGCTCGACGAACCGCTGGCCTCGCTGGATATTCCGCGTAAGCGTGAGCTCCTGCCCTACCTGCAGCGCCTGACGCGTGAAATTAACGTTCCGATGCTCTACGTCAGCCATTCGCTGGATGAGATCCTGCATCTGGCCGATAACGTGCTGGTGCTGGAAGCGGGCAGCGTTAAGGCCTTCGGCAAGCTGGAAGAGGTATGGGGCAGCAGCGTAATGCACCCCTGGCTACCAAAAGAGCAGCAGAGCAGCATTCTGAAAGTGAGCGTTCTGGAACACCATCCGCACTACGCGATGACCGCGCTGGCGCTGGGCGATCAGCATTTATGGGTTAACCGGATCGATAAACCGCTGCAGTCAGCCCTGCGGATCCGCATTCAGGCGTCAGATGTCTCGCTGGTTTTACAGCCCCCGCTGCAGACCAGTATCCGAAATATTCTGCGCGCCAAAGTGGCGGAGTGTTTTGATGATAACGGTCAGGTGGAAGTGAAGCTTGAGGTGGGTAGCAGAACGCTCTGGGCGCGCATCAGCCCGTGGGCCAGGGATGAGTTAGGGATCAAACCCGGCCTGTGGCTTTACGCGCAAATCAAGAG
Organism: Enterobacter genomosp. O; assembly: GCF_001022965.1. Classification (GTDB taxonomy): domain Bacteria; phylum Pseudomonadota; class Gammaproteobacteria; order Enterobacterales; family Enterobacteriaceae; genus Enterobacter; species Enterobacter cloacae_L. Next base: position 333,572 of record NZ_LECZ01000025.1, on the reverse strand, counting down.
CGTCTCTATCACCACCTGATTACAGCAGATGGGTATAAATGTACTGCGCGATGCTGTCGGTGGTGTTATCCCCAATCACCACGTTGGCGCGCGCCTTCACGGCATCATCGGCGTTGCCCATTGCCACGCCCGTACCGGCGGCCTCCAGCATGCTGATGTCGTTGTAGTTATCGCCAAAGGCAATTACATCCTGCATCGACCCGCCCTGTGACGCCACGTACTGCGTCAGACGCTTGCCTTTGCTGTTGCCTTTGCGGGCAATATCCACCTGATCGTGCCAGGACCATTCGCACTCCAGACCCAGCGTCTGTTCCACGCGTTTCGCGAAGGCATTCAGTTTGGCGGTATCCTCATCCGTCAGAGCGAATTTCCAGATTGCCTCAACGTCCTGGGCTGCCTGACGCAGGGAGGAAACCTGGGTAAAGACCGGACGCTGCGCTTCGGGCAGGGACAGCGCCCAGTTGCTGGTACGCACCACGTGGCCGGTAGGGCGCTCGTAGACCATCGCATTGTCCACGTACATCAGGCCGTGAACGTCATGCTCATCCAGAAGATCAATCAGTTGCAGCGCCTGGGGAACCGGCAGCGGGTCGGATTCTAAAACCTTTTTTGCCTGATAATCATACAAATAAGTGCCATTACAGCAAATTGCAGGTGTATCTAACGCCAGTGCCTGATAAAAAGGGTGAATGGCAACGTGATGTCGACCCGTTACGATAAGGAGTTGATATCCCGCTTCCTGCGCGCGCTTAAGCGCGTCCAGGGAAGAGGGGAGAAGGGTTTTTTGCGGCGTCAGTAAGGTACCGTCTAAATCCAGAGCAATCACACGCGAGGTCATCTGTTTTCCCGGGTTAATATTGAATTTACGTTTTGATGGGATGGTACACCGAGAGGCGAATGCTTCAAAATTCCTGTCGACAATTCAGCATTCACCGTCAAAAGTTAATTACTTTCATGCGCAGTGAGGAGTGAATATTCATGAAACAAACCGTTTATACCGCCAGTCCTGAAAGCCAGCAAATTCATGTCTGGCGTTTAAATACCGAAGGGACACTCACGCTGGTTCAGGTTGTTGATGTGCCAGGCCAGGTGCAGCCGATGGTTATCAGCCCGGATAAACGTTTCTTGTACGTGGGTGTGCGCCCGGAGTTTCGCGTGCTGGCCTATCGCATTTCTCCGGACGACGGTGCGCTGACGTACACTGCCGAAGCGCCATTGCCGGGCAGCCCAACCCACATTTCTACCGATCGTAAAGGCAACTTTGTCTTCAGCGGCTCGTATAACGCGGGCTGCGTCAGCGTAACGCGTCTGGAAAATGGCATTCCGGTCGAGACCGTGGATGTGGTGGAAGGGCTTGAAGGCTGCCACTCGGCAAATATCTCTCCGGACAACCGTACGCTGTGGGTGCCTGCGCTGAAGCAGGATCGTATCTGCCTGTTCACCCTGAGTGACGATGGTCACCTGGTGGCGCAGACTCCTGCTGAAGTCACTACCGTTGAAGGCGCGGGCCCGCGTCATATGGTCTTCCACCCGAACCAGCAGTACGCCTACGTGGTCAATGAACTGAACAGCTCGGTGGACGTATGGGAACTGAAAGACCCTAACGGCCAGATTGAATGCGTGCAGACGCTGGATATGATGCCGGCTGACTTCTCCGACACCCGCTGGGCGGCTGATATTCACATTACGCCGGATGGCCGTCATCTGTACGCCTGTGACCGTACCTCCAGCCTGATTACCGTCTTCAGCGTCTCCGAGGACGGCAGCGTGCTGGCCATTGAAGGCTTCCAGCCAACGGAAACCCAACCGCGCGGCTTTAACATCGATCACAGCGGTAAATACCTGATTGCGGCAGGGCAGAAATCCCACCACATCGCGCTGTACGAAATTAAAGGCGAGCAGGGCCTGCTGGAAGAGAAAGGGCGTTACGCCGTCGGCCAGGGGCCAATGTGGGTGGTCGTTAACGCTCACTAAGCGGCTTAAAGCAAAAAACCTCGCATATGCGAGGTTTTTTTATGCCCGGTGGCACTGCGTTTACCGGGCCTACGGGTTGTGTAGGCCGGCAAAAGGACATCTTACTGCTTAGGCTCAGCAACCACTTTGCTACCCAGACCGCGGTTGTTGTATTCCCACATGCGGTTGAAGTTAGCGTCGTTCAGGTTACGTTGCACGTTCCCTTTATCATCCACCGCGCCGGTATTGCCGGAGAATGGACGTTTAGAGATGGCGGCATCAGCCCACGGCTTCGCCATGTTGAAGCCTTCGTTAATCACGCTGTCGCGGATCACGACCTGACCGTTGGTCGCAGAGTCCACATCCAGGGAGCGGCCCAGCTGCGCCACGCCGTCACCGGCAGCGTTAAAGCGGCTGTTCACGGCCAGGAAACCGTAGAAGAGGTTAGACTGGGTTGCTGGCGCAAACACATAGCCTTCCTGCTGGGTACGTGAATTCACCACGCGGAAATCGGTGTTATCAAACACCACCGCGCCGCGACCGGACACCAGATCCACGTCACCTTCAACGTAGCTGTTGGTCACCAGCGTACGGGTCAGACGGTTATTCTGCAGGGTGTTCTGCACGCCGCTATTGGTCACGAAGAAGGTGTTCTGACGGCCCAGAATGTTCACGTTGTTGATCTGAACCTGGTCGCCATCGCTGCGCAGCGCAACGGCCTGGTGGTTACCAGCATCAACGCTGTCACCCAGGGTATTCTGAATGGTCAGGTTCTGCAGCTGCAGACCGTTATTCTGAGACCAGAATACCGCGGAGCACATCACGCCAATGGTGGCCGAACGCTTGCTCTGGCAGTTATCAAACATATACCACGCCGGTTTGCCCGGCATATATTTGCCGGCCGGGTTCACCAGGCGACGCCAGGTGTTGCTGTCGATTTCAGAGTCAATCGCCAGGCCAATTTTTACGTCGATCGCTTTTTCGCCCAGACCGTACAGCGTAATGCTGCCCGGTGCCGCCGGAACATACACGGTGCCTTCATACTCACCCGGCAGGATCGCGATGTACTGACGAGACGCGCTGTGTTTAGTAATCGCAGCGTCAACCGCGGCCTGAATAGAGGTATGCGTTACGCCCTGCGCACCCGCCGGGCCAACGACGAAGTCAGGCTGTTTAGGCAGGTTAATAGAAGACGGCGTCCACGGCGCAGCGTTAGGATCCATCGCCGAGAAGTAGTGGGCACGGTCAAAGTTCTTCGCTTCATCAGCGGACAATACCGGGCGGGAGGCAGTACCCGGTGCGACCTGCTCAGAAGGTCGCTGATCCGGTGGGGTTGAACTGCATGCGGATAAGGTCACGCCAAAGGCGAGTGCTAACGCCAGACGGGAAATCCTGGAAATATTCAAGGTGAAGCTCCTGGGTATGCAAGTCTTAAACGGGATAGACGAAATAGCCTGCTTTTTTATACTAAGTTGAGCGAAACGGGAAGATAAAAAGGGTAAAAGTTGCATTTTTAGCCCTGGAGCGGCAGGTAAGTGATCACAAATAAATAACAATTTCCACAAAGTCGGTTGACAGCAGACAGCAGATGAAAATAAATGTCTATACAACCCATGACAAGTGGAATGCCCCATGCAGCAGCTTCATCCCGACGATGTAATATGGCGAAACGCGCGACTGGCGACAATGGCTCCGGATGTCCGTGCGCCTTATGGACTAAAAGAGCAACACGCCCTGGTCGTGCGCGGCCACACCATTGTTGCCGTGATTCCTGAATCTGATATTCCTGGCGGGCACCGTCACTGCGTCGATCTTCAGGGGCGTCTGGTGACGCCGGGCCTGATTGACTGCCATACCCACTTGGTATTTGGCGGCGATCGCGCGGCGGAGTGGGAGCAGCGTCTGAACGGCGTCTCCTATCAAACCATCAGCGCGCAGGGGGGCGGGATTAACGCTACCGTGACGGCGACGCGCAGCAGCGCTCCCGAAACCCTGCTTAAGCTGGCGCAGCAGCGGCTTCAGCGACTAATGAATGAAGGCGTCACCACGGTTGAGATCAAGTCCGGATACGGGCTAAACGCCGACGCCGAAGAGAAGATGCTGCAGGTTGCACGCCAGCTAAGCCTCAATAACCCGATCGATATCAGCCCAACGCTGCTGGCCGCGCACGCGGTTCCGGCGGAATACCGACAGGATCCGGATGCGTACCTCGCGCTGGTCTGCGAGCAGATCATGCCCGCGCTGTGGCAAAAAGAGCTGTTTGAAGCGGTGGACGTGTTTTGTGAAAACGTCGGCTTTACGCCGTCGCAAACCGAGCGCCTCTTCCAGGCGGCAACTGCGCTCGGCATTCCGGTGAAAGGCCATGTAGAGCAGCTTTCAAATCTGGGCGGTGCGGCGCTGGTCAGCCGATATCACGGGCTGTCGGCCGATCATATCGAATATCTTGATGACGCAGGTGTTCAGGCGATGGCGCAAAGCGGGACGGTGGCGGTTCTGCTACCCGGCGCGTTCTATTTTCTTCAGGAGCGCCAGCGTCCGCCGGTGGAACAGCTCAGAAAACAGGGCGTGCCGATGGCCGTCGCCACCGACTATAACCCGGGCACCAGCCCGTTTGCGAGCCTGCACCTGGCGATGAACATGGCCTGCGTACAGTTTGGCCTCACGCCTGAAGAGGCCTGGGCTGGCGTCACGCGCCATGCCGCGCAGGCGCTGGGCCGTGGCGCAACCCACGGGCAGCTGCGGGCAGGGTTTGTCGCTGATTTCATCGTCTGGGATGCACACCATCCGGTAGAGATGGTCTACGAGCCGGGACGCAATCCGCTGTATCAACGTATTTTCCGTGGGGAGGCAGTATGAAGCTATGGCGGCCCGTCGCCGAAACGGTCTGGCAGGGGCGCGACGACAGCGCCGAGGCCAGCAGCGCAAAGCGTATTTTTCAGACGATACGACAGCAGGCGCAGTTTGCTCCTCTGCCATCCGGCATTGCGCTGATAGGCTTTGAGTGTGATGAAGGGGTCAAGCGCAATCAGGGCAGGCCCGGCGCCGTACAGGCGCCGGATATGCTGCGAAAAGCGCTGGCGAATATGGCCAGCCATCAGGGACACGATCGGCTGGCGGATATGGGCTCGGTGTACGTTGAAGGCGAGGAGCTGGAAGCGGCACAGCAGGCGTTAAGCGATGCCGTCACGGCCTGCCAGCAGTCCGGCATGCGCACGCTGGTCTTTGGCGGCGGGCACGAAACCGCCTGGGCGCACGGCCGCGGCATTCTGGATGCTTTCCCTGACGAGCGCGTGGTGGTGATCAACCTTGACGCCCATCTTGACCTGCGCAAGGCTGACCGGGCGACGTCCGGCACCCCGTTTCGCCAGCTGGCGCATTACTGCGATGAGCGCGGGCGGGAATTTCAGTACGCCTGCCTTGGCGTGAGCCGGGCGGCGAACACGCAGGCATTGTGGGATGAGGCTGAACGCCTGAACGTCACGCTGGTGGAAGATCTCCATTTCAGGCGCGATGCGTTATCTTCCCTGGAAAAGGTGCTGGCGCAGGCCGATCGCATCTACCTGACAATCGATCTGGACGTTCTGCCCGCCAGCGAAATGCCCGCCGTTTCGGCACCGGCAGCGTTAGGCATACCGGCCCTGGATCTCCTGCCCATCATCGAACATATCTGTCGAAGCGGTAAGCTACAGGCCGCCGATCTGGTAGAGTTTAACCCGCAGTACGATCGGGACGGACAGGGCGCAAAGCTCGCCGCCCGTCTGGCCTGGCAAATTGCTCACTGGTGGGCATAACACCGTTTAAGGAGTCATGATGTTTTCACGCTCACCGCTGCCGCAGTCGAGTCCTCCCGCGCCTTTCTACGAGAAGGTGAAGCAGGCGATAAGCGAAAAAATCGCCACCGGCGTCTGGCGGCCGCACGATCGCATTCCGTCGGAGGCCGACCTGGTGGCGCAGTTTGGCTTTAGCCGGATGACCGTCAACCGGGCGCTGCGCGAACTGACCGACGAAGGTCTTCTGGTGCGTCTGCAGGGCGTCGGGACGTTTGTGGCGGAGCCGAAAGGGCAATCCGCCCTGTTTGAAATCCGCAGCATTGCGGACGAGATTGCCGCGCGTAACCATCAGCACCGCTGTGAGGTGCTGGTGCTTGAGGAAACTCAGGCCAGCGCAGAGCAGGCTACAGAGCTTAACGTCAAGGAGGGAAGCCGCATCTTCCACTCCGTGATGGTGCATTTCGAAAACGACATTCCGGTACAGATTGAAGATCGCTGCGTTAACGCTGAGCGGATACCGGACTATCTGGACCAGGATTACACCCAAACCACGCCGCACGCGTATCTTTCGCTTGTCGCACCGTTGACGGAAGGGGAGCACATTGTGGAAGCCGTGCGCGCCACGCCGCAGGAGTGTGAACGGCTGCGCATTAAAGAACACGATCCGTGCCTGCTGATCCGCCGTCGCACCTGGTCCTCGTCGCACATCGTGTCGCATGCCCGGCTGCTTTTCCCCGGTAACCGGTACCGGCTGCAGGGCCACTTTATGTCATAAGTTTTAAAAGCGTGATAGCTAACGCAATATAACAAAATTGTATCTTTTTTGTTAAATGCGACCTTGTGTGTGCTTGTCTATACAAGTATATCTAAATGCATCACTGTCCCGTATGAGGAGCACACAATGTCGTCAGGTAAATACCGCCAGCAGGATGTCCGCGCCGCGCGCGGCACCACACTTACCGCCAAAAGCTGGCTCACCGAAGCCCCGCTGCGCATGTTGATGAACAACCTTGATCCTGAGGTGGCGGAAAACCCCCACGAGCTGGTGGTCTACGGCGGCATAGGCCGCGCCGCGCGCAACTGGGAATGCTATGACGCAATTGTAAAATCCCTGACCGAACTCGAACACGACGAGACCCTGCTGGTGCAGTCCGGCAAACCGGTGGGCGTGTTTAAAACGCACAAGAACGCGCCGCGCGTGCTGATCGCCAACTCTAACCTCGTGCCGCACTGGGCCACCTGGGAACATTTCAACGAACTCGACGCCAAAGGGCTGGCGATGTATGGCCAGATGACCGCCGGGAGCTGGATTTACATCGGCAGCCAGGGGATTGTGCAGGGCACCTACGAAACCTTCGTGGAAGCCGGTCGCCAGCACTATAACGGCTCGCTGAAAGGCCGCTGGGTATTGACCGCCGGTCTCGGCGGCATGGGCGGCGCGCAGCCGCTGGCCGCCACGCTTGCCGGTGCGTGCTCGCTGAACATTGAGTGCCAGCAGAGCCGCATTGATTTCCGTCTGCGTACCCGTTACGTCGATGAACAGGCAACCAGCCTGGACGATGCGCTGGCACGCATCAAAAAATACACCGCCGAAGGCAAAGCGGTCTCGATTGCTCTGTGCGGCAACGCGGCGGACATTCTTCCTGAACTCGTCGCCCGCGGCGTGCGTCCGGATCTCGTGACCGACCAGACCAGCGCGCACGATCCTCTGCACGGCTACCTGCCAAAAGGCTGGACGTGGGAAGCCTATCAGCAGAAAGCGGAAACCGACCCGGAAGGCACGGTACTTGCCGCTAAGCGTTCGATGGCAGAACACGTCTCCGCCATGCTGGCCTTTAGCCAGATGGGCATTCCGACCTTTGATTACGGCAACAACATCCGCCAGATGGCGAAAGAGATGGGCGTGAATAACGCGTTCGATTTCCCGGGATTCGTCCCGGCCTATATCCGCCCGCTGTTCTGCCGCGGCATCGGTCCTTTCCGCTGGGTTGCCCTGTCCGGCGATCCGGAAGATATCTACAAAACCGATGCCAAAGTGAAGGAGATCGTCGCGGATGACGAGCACCTTCACCACTGGCTGGACATGGCCCGCGAGCGCATTAACTTCCAGGGCTTACCGGCGCGTATCTGCTGGGTAGGGCTGGAATGGCGGCAAAAGCTGGGCCTGGCCTTTAACGAAATGGTACGCAGCGGCGAAGTCTCCGCGCCGATTGTTATCGGCCGCGACCATCTGGACTCCGGCTCCGTCGCCAGCCCGAACCGCGAAACGGAAGCCATGCGCGACGGCTCCGATGCGGTCTCCGACTGGCCGCTGCTGAACGCCCTGTTGAATACCGCCAGCGGCGCGACCTGGGTATCGCTGCACCACGGTGGCGGCGTAGGAATGGGCTTCTCCCAGCATTCCGGGATGGTCATTGTTTGTGACGGAACCGATGAAGCCGCCGCGCGTATCGCCCGCGTATTGCACAACGACCCGGCAACCGGCGTGATGCGTCACGCGGATGCGGGTTATGACATTGCGATTGACTGTGCCAAAGAGCAGGGGCTGAACCTGCCGATGATCCCTGCCACACAAGGAAAGCAATAATGAACGCATTAACACTCACTCCCGGCTCGCTGACGCTCAAACAGCTGCGTAGCGTCTGGCGCAAACCGGTTACGCTCTCGCTGGATGACAGCGCGCACGCGGCCATTAACGACAGCGTGGCCTGCGTGGAGGCGATTGTTGCCGAAGGGCGCACCGCCTACGGCATTAACACCGGCTTTGGGCTGCTGGCGCAGACCCGCATCGCGACACACGATCTGGAAAACTTACAGCGCTCGCTGGTGCTGTCACACGCGGCGGGCGTCGGCCAGCCGCTGGACGATGAGATTGTCCGTCTGATGATGGTGCTCAAAATCAACAGCCTGGCGCGCGGCTTCTCCGGCATTCGCCTGAGCGTGATCCAGGCGCTGATGGCGCTGGTGAATGCGGAAGTCTATCCGTGGATCCCGGCGAAAGGTTCCGTTGGCGCTTCCGGGGATCTCGCGCCGCTGGCGCACATGTCGCTGCTGTTGCTGGGTGAAGGCAAAGCGCGCTGGCAGGGCGAGTGGCTCCCCGCGAAAGAGGCGCTGAAAAAAGCGGGATTAACCCCGATCACGCTGGCGGCGAAAGAGGGGCTGGCGCTGCTTAACGGCACGCAGGCGTCGACCGCCTTCGCGCTGCGCGGCCTGTTTGAAGCTGAAGACCTGTTTGCCTCGGCGGTGGTGTGCGGTGCGCTGACCACCGAAGCCGTGCTGGGCTCACGTCGACCGTTCGATGCCCGCATCCACGACGTGCGCGGCCAGCGCGGGCAGATTGATGCGGCCAGCATGTACCGTCACGTGCTTACCGACAGCAGTGAAATCGCGGATTCACACCACAACTGTGACAAGGTGCAGGATCCGTATTCACTGCGCTGCCAGCCGCAGGTGATGGGCGCGTGCCTGACGCAGCTGCGCCAGGCGGCGGAGGTGCTGCTGGTGGAAGCCAACGCGGTATCCGATAACCCGCTGGTGTTCGCGCAGGAAAACGAGGTGGTCTCCGGCGGTAACTTCCACGCCGAGCCGGTGGCAATGGCGGCGGATAATATCGCGCTGGCGATTGCCGAAGTCGGCGCGTTGTCCGAGCGCCGCATTGCGCTGATGATGGATAAACATATGTCCCAGCTGCCACCGTTCCTGGTGCGTAACGGCGGGGTCAACTCGGGCTTTATGATTGCCCAGGTGACCGCGGCGGCGCTGGCAAGCGAGAACAAAGCCCTGTCGCACCCGCACAGCGTGGACAGCCTGCCGACCTCTGCCAACCAGGAAGATCATGTCTCTATGGCGCCTGCCGCCGGGCGTCGCCTCTGGGAGATGGCCTCCAACACCCGTGGCGTGCTGGCGGTAGAATGGCTGGCGGCGTGTCAGGGTATCGATCTGCGTGAAGGACTGAAATCCAGCCCGCTGCTCGAGCAGGCGCGTCAGACGTTGCGCGAGCACGTATCGCATTACGATGATGACCGCTTCTTTGCGCCGGATATTGATAAGGCGATGCAGCTTCTGGAAGAGGGGCGTCTGGTGGGGCTGTTGCCGCCGGTGCTGTGATTTTTTGCCCTCACCCTAACCCTCTCCCACAGGGAGAGGGAATGGTTAGGTTTTCTCCCTCTCCCTGTGGGAGAGGGCCGGGGTGAGGGCATCAGCCCGCACTATTACGAATACATCGCCGTTATCGATGCGCTCCCGAGCGTATGGAAATGCACGTTAAACCCTACCATTGCGCCGCTCGCGCCTTCGTCTACCTCAATCTTGTCCACATCCAGCGCGTGCACCGTGAAGATATAGCGGTGGGTTTCGCCTTTTGGCGGCGCCGCGCCGCCGTAGCCCGCTTTACCAAAATCGGTGCGCGTCTGAATGGCGCCTTCAGGCAGGGCAACCAGGTCAGACCCGGAACCCTGCGGCAGGACGCGCGTATCGGCGGGCAGGTTCGCCACTATCCAGTGCCACCAGCCGGAGCCGGTAGGCGCATCCGGATCGTAACAGGTGACAACAAAGCTTTTGGTGCCGGCCGGTACATCGTCCCACGCCAGGTGCGGTGAGATATTGTCTCCCTGATACCCCATGCCGTTGAATACGTGGCGTTCCGGCAGTTTTTCGCCGTCGCGCAGATCTTTACTGATGATTTTCATACGGTTTACCCTCGCTAATCACTCGTACAGGAAGTGTAACGCATAGGGTTAAATCGTGAAATGCGCGGGGTTGTTAACGGCTTCGACGACGGCGGCGGTGAGCTTGCGCAGCTGAACGGGCGTAATGATATACGGCGGCATCAGGTAGATGAGCTTGCCGAAGGGCCGTACCCACACGCCCTGGTCCACGAAGAAGCGTTGCAGCGCCGCCATATTCACCGGATGGGTGGTTTCAATCACCCCGATGGCGCCCAGCACGCGGACGTCCGCTACGAAACTCGCGCCCGAGGCGGCGCTCAGCTCTTCTTTCAGCTGCGCTTCAATCGCTGCAACCTGCGTTTGCCACTCGCCGCTCTCCAGAATCGCAAGGCTTTCGCTCGCGACCGCGCAGGCCAGCGGGTTGCCCATAAACGTTGGGCCATGCATGAAGCAGCCCGCTTCGCCGTCGCTGATGGTATCGGCGACGTGACGGGTCGTCAGCGTGGCGGAGAGCGTCATGGTGCCGCCGGTGAGCGCTTTGCCCAGGCACAGAATGTCCGGGGAGATACCCGCATGTTCGCAAGCAAAGAGCTTGCCGGTGCGGCCAAAACCGGTCGCGATCTCATCGGCAATCAGCAGAATGCCCTCGCGATCGCACATCTTGCGAATACGCTTCAGCCATTCCGGGTGGTACATCCGCATTCCGCCTGCGCCCTGCACGATAGGTTCAAGAATGACGGCAGCAATCTCGTGACGATGCGCCGCCATCAGCCGCGCGAAGCCAACCATGTCCATCTCGTTCCACTCGCCGTCGAAGCGGCTCTGCGGCGCCGGGGCAAACAGGTTTTCCGGCAGATAGCCTTTCCACAGGCTGTGCATGGAGTTATCCGGATCGCAGACCGACATCGCCCCGAAGGTATCTCCGTGATAGCCATTGCGGAAGGTGAGGAACCGCTGACGGGACTCCCCTCTGGCATGCCAGTACTGCAGCGCCATTTTCATCGCCACTTCCACCGCCACGGAGCCGGAATCGGCCAGGAAAACGCACTCCAGCGAGTCAGGCGTCATCGCCACCAGCCGGCGGCACAAATCCACGGCTGGCTGATGGGTGATTCCGCCAAACATCACGTGCGACATCTGGTCAATCTGCGCTTTCATCGCCGCATTCAGGCGTGGATGGTTGTACCCGTGAATGGCCGCCCACCAGGAGGACATCCCGTCAACCAGCTGCTCGCCGCTGGAGAGGTGTAGCTCGCAGCCGTGGGCCGAAGCCACCGGATAGACGGGCAGGGGGCGGGTGGTGGAGGTGTAAGGGTGCCAGATATGCTGCTTGTCGAAGGCGAGATCGTCCTGGGTCATAATCGACTTGTAAACCATTTTGAAAAGTTTTAGGTTTACGAGTATAAACCGAACCGAAAATTAACAAAACCCTTTGGAGAAGCCCAATGGCTCACCACGCACGCTGGACGATGTCGCAAGTTACTGAATTATTCAACAAACCCTTCCTTGAGCTGATGTTCGAAGCCCAACAGGTGCACCGTCAGCACTTCGATCCTCGCCACGTTCAGGTCAGCACGCTGCTGTCGATCAAGACCGGCGCCTGCCCGGAAGACTGCAAATATTGCCCGCAGAGCGCGCGCTATAAAACCGGCCTGGAATCCGAACGGCTGATGGAGGTTGAGCAGGTGCTCGACTCCGCGCGTAAGGCGAAAAACGCCGGCTCGACCCGCTTCTGCATGGGGGCGGCGTGGAAGAACCCACACGATCGCGACATGCCGTATCTGGAGCAGATGGTGAAGGGCGTGAAAGAGATGGGCCTTGAAGCCTGTATGACGCTCGGCACGCTGAACGACGAGCAGGCGCAGCGCCTCTCGGCGGCCGGGCTGGACTACTACAACCACAACCTCGACACCTCGCCGGAGTTTTACGGCAACATCATCACCACCCGTACCTATCAGGAGCGTCTGGACACGCTTGATAAAGTGCGTGACGCGGGGATCAAGGTGTGCTCGGGCGGCATCGTGGGCTTAGGTGAAACGGTGAAAGACCGCGCCGGTCTGCTGCTGCAGCTGGCGAACCTGCCGACCCCGCCGGAAAGCGTGCCGATCAACATGCTGGTGAAGGTCAAAGGCACGCCGCTGGCGGATAACGACGACGTGGATGCGTTTGATTTTATCCGCACCATCGCGGTGGCGCGCATCATGATGCCGACCTCGTACGTTCGCCTCTCTGCGGGCCGTGAACAGATGAGCGAGCAGACCCAGGCGATGTGCTTTATGGCCGGGGCCAACTCCATCTTCTACGGCTGCAAGCTGCTGACCACGCCGAACCCGGAAGAGGACAAAGACGTGCAGCTGTTCCGCAAGCTGGGGCTGAACCCGCATCAGACAGGGGTGCTGACCGGCGATAACGAGCAACAGCAGCAGCTGGAGCAGCAGATTTTCAACGCCGATACCGACCAGTTCTACAACGCGGCAGCCGTATGACCTGGGAGGCTCGTATCCATTCCGCGCTCGACGAGCGGCGGGCGGCAGAGGCGTTTCGCGTACGCAGGGTAGTCGAAAACGGCGCAGGCCGTTTTCTTACCCGTGACAACCGGCAGTTTTGTAACTTCTCAAGCAACGATTATCTCGGGCTGAGCCAGCATTCGGCCATTATCCGCGCCTGGCAGCAGGGCGCGGAGCGGTACGGCGTGGGCAGCGGCGGCTCCGCGCACGTCAGCGGATACACCACGGCGCACCGGGCGCTGGAGGAGGCGCTTGCCGACTGGCTGGGCTACCCGCGCGCGCTGCTGTTTATCTCGGGTTTTGCGGCCAATCAGGCGGTCATTGCAGCCCTGATGGGCAAGGACGACCGCATTGTCGCCGACCGCTTAAGCCACGCCTCCCTGCTGGAGGCGGCAAATTTAAGCCCGGCTCAGCTGCGCCGCTTCGCCCATAACGATACGGGGCAACTCGCTGCGTTGCTGGATAAACCTTGTGACGGGCAGCAGCTGGTGGTCACGGAAGGGGTGTTCAGCATGGATGGCGACAGCGCGCCGCTTGCCGCGCTGCACGACGCCGCAAAGCGGCAAAACGCCTGGCTGCTGGTTGATGATGCCCACGGCACTGGCGTGATGGGCGACGAAGGGCGCGGCAGCGCGCATCTGCAAAACGTGAAGCCGGAGCTGCTGATTGTCACCTTCGGCAAAGGCTTTGGCGTGAGCGGGGCCGCCGTGCTGTGCAGCGAACCCGTCGCCGATTATCTGCTGCAGTTTGCCCGGCATCTGATCTACAGCACCAGCATGCCGCCCGCGCAGGCCGTGGCGCTGTCAGCGTCCCTGGCGGTGATCCGCAGCGCAGAAGGCGATGAACGCCGGGTGCGTCTGGCGGAACATATCCAGCGTTTTCGTCAGGGCCTGGCACAGCTTCCCTTCCGGAGCACCGATTCGCAGAGCGCGATCCAGCCGGCGATCGTCGGCGAAAACAGCCTGGCGCTCGCGCTGGCGCAAGCACTGCGCGAGCGGGGGATGTGGGTGACGGCCATTCGTCCGCCCACCGTGCCGCCGGGTACCGCCCGCCTGCGCGTGACGCTCACGGCGGCGCACGAAGCAGAGGATATTGATGCTCTTCTGGAGGCGCTGAATGTCGCCCGTCAATAAGCAGGCCATTGCGGCGGCGTTTGGCCGTGCCGCGCGCAGCTATTCACAACACGATGAGCTTCAGCGCCAGAGCGCAGAGGGGCTGCTGGCGTTGCTTGGCGAGACGCGTTTTACCCAGGTGCTTGACGCCGGGTGCGGCCCCGGCGGGAATAGCCGCTACTGGCGCGAAGCGGGAAGCCTGGTTACGGCTCTTGATCTGTCATCCGACATGCTTGCGGAGGCACGTCAGCAGCAGGCTGCGCACCGCTATCTGGTCGGTGATATCGAAGCGATTCCGCTGGCGGATGCGCAATTCGATTTGGTCTGGAGCCATCTCGCCGTGCAATGGTGTGGCAGCCTGCCGCAGGCCTTAAGCGAGCTTTACCGGGTGGCGCGCCCGGGCGGGAGCGTGGCGTTTACCACGCTTCTGGAAAGCTCGTTACCGGAGCTGAATCAGGCCTGGAGGGCGGTAGATCGCCAGCCGCACGCCAACCGGTTTTTATCACACGAGCGGGTCACGCAGGCGCTGGCAGGCCGGCGCTATCGCAGCGCGGTGCAGACCATCACCCTCAATTTCAGCGACGCGCTCAGCGCCATGCGCTCGCTGAAGGGCATTGGCGCCACGCATCTGCATACCGGACGCGAGAAAAAACCGCTCACCCGGGGTCAACTGCAGCGTCTGGAGCTGGCCTGGCCGCAGGCGCGGGGACATTTCCCGCTCTCTTATCAACTTTTTCATGGGGTTATCGAACGTGACTGAACGCTATTTTGTCACCGGAACGGATACGGAAGTGGGTAAAACGGTTGCCAGCACCGCGCTGCTGCAGGCGGCGCGAAAGCTTGGGAAAAACACCGCCGGGTATAAGCCGGTTGCTTCCGGCAGCGAGATGACGGCGGAAGGGTTACGCAACACCGACGCGCTGGCGCTCCAGCGGAACAGCACGCTTGAGCTCGCCTATTCAGCGGTGAATCCGTATACCTTTGCCGAGCCGACGTCGCCGCACATCATCAGCGCCGACGAAGGTCGTCCGATTGATTTCGCCGTGCTCTCGGCCGGATTACGGGCACTGGAACGCCAGGCGGACTGGGTGCTGGTGGAGGGCGCAGGCGGCTGGTTTACGCCGCTCTCGCAGGACCAGACGTTTGCTGACTGGGTGCAGCGCGAGCAGCTCCCGGTCATTCTGGTCGTAGGGGTGAAGCTCGGCTGTATCAACCATGCCATGTTGACCGCGCAGGCCGTTTCGCAGGCAGGACTGCGCCTGGCGGGCTGGATAGCCAACGACGTGGTTGCCCCCGGCAAGCGGCATCAGGAGTACCTTGCAACGCTCAAGCGGGTTCTTCCTGCCCCATTCCTCGGGGAGATCCCGTGGCTTGCGGACGATGCCGAACGTGCCGAAACCGGGCGCTATCTTGACCTCAGCGCCTTGCTTCCAGCGACATCCAGTGGGCAATAAGCTCATCGTCCAGTTCGTTAACGTGGCCATGGGCCACGTTACGCCCGCGATAAAGCATGCAAAAACGATCCGCGACCCGGCGAATAAACGACAGTTGCTGTTCAGCCAGCAGCACCGTCATCCCGAGCTCTCGGTTTAAGCGCACCAGCAGCTGCCCCAGCTTATGCGCGAAACCGTGGCCTGCGCCGTGCAGGGGCTCGTCCAGAATCAGCATCCGCGGACGGTTTACCAGCGCATTGGCCAGGGCCAGCTGGTACTGGTCGTCTGGCGAAAGGGTATTGCCCCGGGTTTGACGCAGCGCGTAGAGTTCCGGGAACAGGTCATACACCTCATTTTTCGCTTCCGGGTCGGGCTTGCCCATCGCCCGCATGGCGATATGCAAATTCTCCTCAATCGTCAGCTGGGAGAAGATCCGCCTGTCCTGCGGGACATAGCCTATCCCCGGCCCTGAACGCTGTTCTGGCACCTGGCTTAGCAAATCACGCGGCGGCGCGCCTGCTTCATGCCAGATGATGGTACCGCTTTCGACGGGCACTTTCCCGGCGATGCAATTCATGAGGGTGGTTTTCCCCATTCCCGGCAGGCCAACGACGCCTGTACACATCCCTTGCGGAAAATCTAAATCCACGTTCCATAGCGTATGTTGGCTTCCGTAAAACTGGTTCACTGCACGCAGACTCAACATCTTTCTCTCCTTAAAAATGTGTGTAGGTGAGGCACGTTCTGGATTGTGCAAAACCCCTGCCAGAAAGCGTAAAGTGACTAAAAAAGCGACTTTTTTAGGAATAAGTCACAGGAGAGCGGTGTAAAACCAGAGGGATTGCACATCAACGGTGCCAGCGGTGGTGAGTTGTGGTGCAGGGTCAGAAATGATGAAAATGTGAGCAAGATCTCGTCGGTTGGTTATGAATGACTCAACTGTTAATCATCAAAAAATAGCTATAAAAATTTTTTCCTGCCGGTTCGTGGGAAAATCCGGGAATTTGCCGAGCGCCAGTCTGTATGGGCTGGAAGCAGTTATCCACTATTCCTGTGGATAACCATGTGCATTAGAGTTAGAAAACACGCGATAAGCGAGAGGCGACGCGGCTTTCGCCCAAATTGGCGCGAAACGCGGCTTTAGAAAATATCGTTTATTATTTAACTGGTTAGATAAAAGCAATTCCCGTCATGAAAGTGTCACCCGTTGCCATAAAACTATCATTACCTGGCTTGACAAATGTTAAAAAAGAAAAAGTTCTGGGGATAACCTGACCTGACTGGTGTTTTATGTTGTCACAGTCGAAATTTTGGCCGCTATCGCGCTAATCATGCAGGCGCTACTCTAAATATCGTGACATGCTACTGGTTTTTCATCCAGTGTTTTTTACTGGCATTCCTGGCCACAACGAGTAAAATTACTCACCTGCCGCTTATAACGTCATCAGGTTGTCGCCCATGAGTAAACCGTTCAAATTGAATTCTGCTTTCCGTCCTTCGGGGGATCAGCCCGAGGCCATCCGCCGTCTGGAAGAAGGGCTGGAAGATGGGCTGGCACACCAGACGCTGCTGGGGGTAACCGGCTCCGGCAAAACGTTTACCATTGCCAACGTGATCGCTGACCTGCAGCGCCCCACGATGGTGCTGGCGCCCAATAAAACCCTGGCCGCACAGCTTTACGGCGAGATGAAAGAGTTCTTCCCGGACAACGCGGTGGAGTATTTCGTCTCCTACTACGATTACTACCAGCCCGAAGCCTATGTCCCGAGCTCTGACACTTTCATTGAGAAAGATGCTTCGGTAAACGAGCACATTGAGCAGATGCGTCTTTCAGCCACGAAGGCGCTGCTTGAGCGTCGCGATGTGGTCGTCGTGGCGTCGGTTTCCGCTATCTACGGTCTGGGCGACCCGGATCTGTATCTGAAGATGATGCTGCACCTGACGCAGGGGATGATCATCGATCAGCGGGCGATTTTGCGCCGTCTGGCGGAGCTGCAGTACACCCGTAACGACCAGGCTTTCCAGCGCGGGACGTTCCGCGTGCGCGGTGAAGTGATCGACATCTTCCCGGCGGAATCGGACGATATGGCGCTGCGCGTTGAGCTGTTTGACGAAGAGGTTGAGCGCCTCTCTCTGTTCGACCCGCTGACGGGACACATTGAGTCGGTGATTCAGCGCTTCACCATCTACCCGAAAACGCACTACGTGACGCCGCGCGAGCGTATCGTGCAGGCGATGGAAGAGATTAAAGTGGAGCTGGCAGACCGCCGTAAGGTGCTGCTGGCGAACAACAAGCTGCTGGAAGAGCAGCGCCTGAGCCAGCGTACCCAGTTTGATCTGGAGATGATGAACGAGCTGGGCTACTGCTCCGGCATCGAAAACTACTCCCGTTTCCTCTCCGGGCGCGGGCCGGGCGAGCCACCGCCGACGCTGTTTGACTATCTTCCGGCAGACGGTTTGCTGGTGATCGACGAATCCCACGTCACTATTCCGCAGATTGGCGGGATGTATCGCGGTGACCGCGCGCGTAAAGAGACGCTGGTGGAGTACGGCTTCCGCCTGCCGTCGGCGCTCGATAACCGCCCGATGAAGTTTGAAGAATTCGAGGCGCTGGCTCCGCAGACCATCTACGTGTCGGCAACGCCGGGCAACTACGAGCTGGAGAAATCCGGCGAGGACGTGGTTGACCAGGTGGTGCGTCCGACCGGGCTGCTGGACCCAATCATCGAAGTGCGTCCCGTGGCGACGCAGGTGGACGATCTGCTCTCCGAGATCCGTGCCCGTTCCGCCATCAACGAGCGCGTGCTGGTGACCACGCTCACCAAGCGCATGGCGGAAGACCTGACCGAGTACCTCGAAGAGCACGGCGAGAAGGTGCGTTATCTGCACTCGGATATCGATACCGTGGAGCGAATGGAGATTATCCGCGACCTGCGTCTGGGCGAGTTTGACGTGCTGGTGGGGATCAACCTGCTGCGAGAAGGTCTGGATATGCCGGAAGTCTCGCTGGTGGCGATCCTGGATGCGGATAAAGAGGGCTTCCTGCGTTCTGAACGCTCTCTGATCCAGACCATTGGCCGCGCCGCGCGTAACGTCAACGGGAAAGCGATTCTGTACGGTGACAAAATCACCCCGTCGATGGCGAAAGCGATTGGCGAAACGGAGCGCCGTCGCGAGAAACAGCAGCGCTACAACGAAGAGCACGGCATTACCCCGCAGGGGCTAAACAAGAAGGTGGTCGATATTCTGGCGCTGGGTCAGAACATTGCCAAAACCAAAGCGAAAGGCCGCGGCAAGGCGCGTTCAGTGGTGGAAGAAGATACCGTCGTGCTGACGCCGAAAGCGCTTCAGCAGAAGATCCACGAGCTGGAAGGGCAGATGATGCAGCACGCGCAGAACCTGGAGTTCGAAGAGGCGGCGCAGATCCGCGACCAGCTTCATCAGCTGCGGGATCTTTTCATTGCCGCATCCTAGTTAAAGCGCGTGTTTTCTCCCTCTCCCTGTGGGAGAGGGCCGGGGTGAGGGCTTCAGGCCGCACAAAACGAGCCTAACCCAGCGCCTGAATCGCCTTCTCCAGCGCGTCGCGCAGCAGATGGCGGTCATGACGATATTTAATATCGCTGGCCTCCAGCGGCTCCTGCACCACCAGGCGATCGCCAATCCCTGACACGTCGACTTTCGGTCCCACCACCACGCCGTCGATAATTTTCTTCCCGACGTACTGCTCCATCAGGCTCAGCTTGTCCGCCAGCGACAGGCTTGCGGCTGCCGGGCTCAGTTCGCGCCCCAGGTTACCGATGTAGACCATCGGGGCAGGGGTGCGGCGCAGCGCCTGGGCCAGCTCTTTCACCAGCAAAATGGGCATCAGGCTGGTGTAAAAACTGCCCGGACCGATCAGGATCACATCCGCTTCAGCAATGGCCTCAACCGCTTCGCGCGTGGCGGGGACGGCTGGGTAGGTCATCAGCTCTTTCGGCGGCACAATGAGCTGATCGATATTCACCTCGCCGTAAACTTCATGGCCTTCCGCGTCGATGGCCATCAGATCGACCGGCTGCTCAGACATCGGGATCAGAAACGCATCCACTTTCAGCAGATTTCGTATCAAATTGATGGCTTCCAGCGGGCGCACGCTCAGGTGATCCAGAGCTTTAAGCATTAAATTTCCGAGGTTATGCCCGGAAAGTTCTCCATTACCGCCGAAACGGTACTCAAACATTGCTGATGCAACGCTCGGTTCGGTAATCAGCTGGTTCAGACAGTTGCGCATATCGCCCCAGGCGATACCCCCTTCTGCACGTCGGATGCGGCCCGTAGAGCCGCCGTTATCCGTTGTTGTCACGATCCCTGTCAGCCTTGAGCCGAGTGAAGACAAAGAGGACATCACCCGGCCCAGACCGTGGCCTCCGCCGAGTGCGACCACACGGTCAAGATCCGCAAAAGTGCGATTGCGCATACACATTCCTTATCACGTTCAATCTGCGTAACACTACCCTAACTACCCCTAAAAGACGATGCCTCACCGGACGCAAAATGACGCATATCAATGCGAAGATGCTGTTTTTGCGTATTCTGTAGTGAAAATACACAATTATGTCGTTATGTATTTGTTTATATAGCGTTAAGCGAGAATAGCGAAGAGTGGATTTACGCGCTACTATCGCCATAACCACGTTTTCAAATTTGAAAACATACACTCTAGCCTTTGTGCCTGTGTCGAAAGATATGGCGCTCTGGCCGTGGCGAATATGCCACCAGGGTACAGAAAGAAATGACTGTGCCTCCCATATCTGGAAAGGTGTACATGGCTTCACAACTTACTGATGCTTTCGCGCGTAAGTTTTATTACTTACGTCTGTCGATTACCGACGTGTGCAACTTCCGTTGCACCTACTGCCTGCCCGACGGCTACAAACCGGGCAGCGTCACCAATAACGGCTTTCTCTCCGTGGATGAAGTGCGCCGCGTCACGCGCGCCTTCTCTGAGCTCGGCACCGAAAAAGTGCGTCTGACCGGCGGAGAACCTTCGCTGCGCCGCGATTTTCCCGACATCATTGCCGCCGTGCGTGAAAACGAACGCATTCGTCAGATTGCGGTAACCACCAACGGATACCGTATGGCCCGCGACGTGGCCGCCTGGCGTGATGCTGGCCTGACCGCCATCAACGTCAGCGTGGACAGCCTGGATGCCCGCCAGTTTCACGCCATTACCGGTCAGGATAAATTCCGCCAGGTGATGGACGGCATCGACGCGGCGTTTAGCGCCGGGTTCGAGAAGGTCAAAGTCAACACGGTGCTGATGCGCGACGTCAACCACCATCAGCTGGACACCTTCCTGGCGTGGATCAAATCTCGCCCCATTCAACTGCGCTTTATTGAGCTGATGGAGACGGGCGAGGGGAGCGAGCTGTTCCGCCGCCATCATATCTCCGGCATGGTGCTACGCGACGAGCTGCTGAGACGCGGCTGGATCCATCAGATTCGCCAGCGCAGCGACGGCCCGGCGCAGGTCTTCTGCCACCCGGACTACGACGGGGAAATCGGGCTGATCATGCCCTATGAGAAAGACTTCTGCGCCAGCTGCAACCGTCTTCGCGTCTCCTCCGTGGGCAAACTGCATTTATGCCTGTTCGGCGATGGCGGCGTCGAGCTGCGCGATCTGCTGGAAGATGATGCCCAGCAGAGCGCGCTTGAAGCGCGTATCTCAGAGGCTCTGACGCACAAAAAACAGACCCACTTCCTGCATCAGGGCAACACCGGCATTACTCAAAACCTGTCTTACATTGGCGGGTAATCAGGCTTAAGAGGGAATCATAAGATGAGTCAGGTCAGCGCGGAATTTATCCCGACACGCATTGCCATTCTTACCGTTTCCGACCGCCGTGGCGAAGAGGATGATACCTCCGGCCACTGGCTGCGCGAGGCGGCCCATGACGCGGGGCATCAGGTTGTCGATAAAGCGATCGTCAAAGAAAACCGCTATGCCATTCGCGCGCAGGTATCGCAGTGGATCGCCAGTGATGAGGTGCAGGTCGTGTTGATTACCGGCGGCACCGGCTTTACCGCAGGCGACCAGGCGCCCGAAGCGCTGCTCCCGCTGTTCGATCGCGAAGTGGAAGGCTTCGGTGAAGTGTTCCGTATGCTCTCCTTTGAAGAGATTGGTACCTCCACGCTGCAGTCGCGCGCGGTGGCCGGTGTGGCAAACAACACCCTGATTTTCGCCATGCCCGGCTCGACGAAGGCCTGCCGCACCGCATGGGACAATATTATTGCCCCGCAGCTGGATGCCCGTACCCGTCCGTGTAATTTCCATCCCCATTTAAAGAAATAAGCTATGTCACAACTGACCCACATTAACGCCGCTGGCGAAGCGCATATGGTGGACGTTTCCGCCAAAGCGGAAACGGTGCGCGAGGCGCGCGCCGAAGCGTTCGTCACTATGCTGCCGGGCACGCTGGCGATGATTATCGACGGCAGTCACCACAAGGGTGACGTGTTTGCTACCGCGCGCATCGCGGGCATTCAGGCCGCCAAGCGCACCTGGGATCTCATCCCGCTGTGCCACCCGCTGATGCTGAGTAAAGTGGAAGTGAACCTGCAGGCGCAGCCGGAGCACAGCCGCGTGCGCATTGAATCACTCTGCCGCTTAACCGGCAAAACCGGCGTGGAGATGGAGGCCCTGACGGCAGCGTCTGTTGCGGCACTGACCATCTACGACATGTGCAAAGCGGTGCAGAAAGATATGGTGATTGGCCCGGTTCGCCTGCTGGCAAAAAGCGGCGGCAAATCCGGTGATTTTAAGGTGGACAGCCATGATTAAGGTTCTCTTTTTTGCGCAGGTGCGCGAGCTGGTCAACACCGACAGCCTAACGCTGGACGCGCCATTTGAAGACGTTGCCGCTCTGCGCGCGCACCTTGCTGCGCAAGGCGACCGCTGGGCGCTGGCGCTGGACGAAGGCAAGCTGCTGGCCGCCGTTAACCAGACGCTGGTTGAATTCACGCATCCGCTGAAGGCAGGGGATGAAGTGGCCTTCTTCCCACCGGTAACGGGGGGCTAAGGTGGCTGAGACCCGAATTCTGGTAGGTCCCGAGCGTTTCAGCGTCGGTACAGAATACAGCTGGCTGGCGGAGCGTGACGAAGATGGCGCGGTCGTGACCTTCACCGGTAAGGTGCGCAACCACAACCTCGGCGACAGCGTGAAGGCGCTAACGCTGGAGCACTATCCGGGCATGACGGAGAAATCGCTGGCTGAGATCGTAGAAGCGGCGCGAGGCCGCTGGCCGCTCGGGCGCGTCACCGTGATTCACCGCATCGGCGAGATGTGGCCCGGCGAGGAGATTGTCTTCGTCGGGGTGACCAGCGCACACCGCAGCAGCGCCTTTGCGGCAGGGGAGTTCATTATGGATTACCTCAAAACCAAAGCGCCGTTCTGGAAGCGGGAAGCCACGCCGGAAGGCGACCGGTGGGTTGAATCCCGCGACAGCGATAAACAGGCCGCCAGCCGTTGGTAGTCGGTTTACGTGGATGTGTTACTCTTAACGTGTGTGTCTACTTAATCTTAATCAGGAGTGAATCATGGACCGATTTCCGCGTTCCGATTCGATAGTACAGCAGACCCGTAGCGGGCTGCAGACGTATATGGCTCAGGTCTATGGCTGGATGACGGTTGGCCTGCTGCTTACCGCGTTTATCGCGTGGTATGCAGCGAATACGCCTGAACTGATGATGTTTATCTTCTCCAGCAAAATCACCTTCTTTGGGCTGATTATCGCACAGCTGGCGCTGGTGTTTGTGCTTTCGGGTCTGGTGCAAAAGCTGAGTGCCGGAATGGCAACAACCCTGTTTATGCTCTATTCGGCGCTGACGGGGCTGACGCTTTCCAGCATTTTCATCGTTTACACTTACTCTTCCATCGCTAGCACCTTCGTGGTGGCCGGCGGGATGTTCGGCGCGATGAGCCTCTACGGCTACACCACGAAGCGCGATCTGAGCGGCTTCGGCAGCATGCTGTTTATGGGGCTGATCGGGATTGTGCTGGCGTCGCTGGTGAACCTGTGGCTGAAGAGCGAAGCGCTGATGTGGGCCGTGACCTACATCGGGGTGGTGATCTTCGTTGGGCTGACGGCGTATGACACCCAGAAGCTGAAAAACATCGGCGAGCAGATTGACGTACGCGACAGTTCAAACCTGCGCAAATACGCGATCCTGGGGGCGTTGACGCTGTATCTGGACTTCATCAACCTGTTCCTGATGCTGCTGCGGATTTTAGGCAACCGTCGCTAGTTATTTCCCCTCACCCTAACCCTCTCCCTCAGGGAGAGGGGATTGCACAGTGCGGTCTTTCCTCCCTCTCCCTGTGGGAGAGGGCAGGGGTGAGGGCACCAGACCGCAGGGCTACCCGACTAAAATTATTTGGCCATCGCCTTCTCATTCTTCGCCCGCAGCTTCTTCGCCCGACTCTCCAGCACCAGATAACAGACCGTTGCCAGCGCCAGCGGCAGGAAGTAATACAGCATGCGGTAGGCGAGCAGGGCAGCGATGATGGCGCCCTGAGAAACGTGCTCCCCGGCCAGCAGGGCGATAAAGACCGCCTCCAGCACGCCGATCCCCGCCGGAATATGCACGATCACCCCGGCAATACTGCTCACCAGCAGCACGCCCAGCACGAAGAAGTAATTCACGTCTTCACCAATGAGCAGCCAGATAATCGCCCCCATCGCCATCCAGTTGGCGCTGGACACGGCCATCTGCAGCACCGCGAACTTCCACGACGGCAATACCAGCTTTTGCCCCTTGATGGTCATATGGCGGCGCTTTGCAAACGCGCAGGCCCAGAGATACACGGCGATAATCAGCAGCAGCACGATGCCCAGTATGCGCAGCGTGGTTTCGTCGATATACCAGTGCGCCGGCAGCTGTACCACGCCGATGGTGAAGATCACCCCGCCAAGCAGAATATAGCCCAGCCAGTTGGTGGTGATGCTCAGGGAAAAAATGCGCGTAATCGTCCCGCCAGGCAGCCCCAGGCGCGAGTAAAGACGATAGCGCATGCCAATCCCCCCGACCCAGGTGCTGAGCGTCAGGTTGAAGGCATAGCAAATAAACGACACCAGCATCACCTGACGCTTGGCCAGCTTGTGGCCGCAGTAGGCGCGGCCAAGCAGGTCGTAGCAGCCGTACATCAGATAGCTCACGATAACCAGCCCTGTCGCGCCCAGCAGCACCATCCGGTTATAGTTGCGGATAACTTTCCACACCTCTTCCCAGTCAACCTTCTGCGCGTAGACCACCAGCAGAACCGCGACGGCGATGAAAAACAGCCAGGTCAGGATCTTTTTTGCCAGCCGCCAGCGCGGATGTGATTTCGACATCAGGGCTTGCCTCCGTCTTCCGCTTCAATACGGTCCTGGGTTTCCATTTCGGGCTGTACCGGCGGGTCCACCTGCGCCAGCTTCGGCGTGTGCGCCGGCAGCCAGCCGACCATCGCCGGGAAATGACGCAGGAAGTGGAACACCACCACGCTGATGCCGAGGTTCCACCAGGTGCGTTTGGGAACCATCGATTCATCAACGCGCACGCAGTCATTGACGATCAGCGCCTGCAGGTTATCCCGCAGGGTCTGATTAAACTGGCGATCGTGAATGATCAGGTTGGCTTCAAGGTTGAGGGATAAGCTCAGCGGATCGAGGTTGCTGGAGCCCACGGTGGCCCAGTGATCGTCCATCAGCGCGACCTTGCCGTGCAGCGGCCGACGGCGATATTCGTAAATCTGCACGCCGCCCTTCACGAGGTAGTTATACAGCAGCCGCGCCCCGACTTTGACGATAGGCATATCCGGCTCGCCCTGCACAATCAGCTTCACGCGCACGCCGCGCCGGGCCGCATTGCGCATGGCATGCAGCAGGCGATAGCCCGGGAAAAAGTAGGCGTTGGCGATGATGACCTCGCGCTTCGCGTTGGCGAGCATCTTAAGATAATGACGTTCAATGTCGTCCCGGTGCTCGCCGTTATCCCGCCAGACGAAAAGCGCCTGCGCTTCGCCGGGCTTCCGGTTCTCTTCCGGGCGATGGCGGCGTTTCCACCAGCGGCGAACGGCCTCTTTACCCGGCAGGTTCTCCAGCTCAAACAGTAAGATGTCCTGCACCACCGGGCCTTCAATGCGAATGGCGTAATCCTGCTTCGCTTCCGGGCCGTAGTCGGACATATGTTCAGCGGAGTAGTTAATGCCGCCGACAAACGCCACCGTCTCATCCACCACCACAATTTTGCGGTGCATCCGGCGGAAAAGGTTGGTACGCATGCCGAGCAGGCGAGGGCCGGGATCGTAGTAGCGGAACACCACGCCCGCGGCGGTCAGTTCATTGACGAACGCATCGCTAAGGTCCGGCGAACCATAGCCATCAAGCAGCACTTCAATTTTGACGCCGCGCCGGGCGGCGCGCAGCAGCACGCTGTGCAGCTGCTTGCCGACGTTGTCTTCGAACCAGATAAAGGTTTCGAGGATCACCTTCTGCTGAGCGTTATCAATCGCTTTAAATACGGCCGGGTAGTACTCATCCCCGTTGACCAGCAGCGTGATCCGGTTGCCTTCCTGCCAGGAACATTTCATAAGTGGATCTCCGCGCTGAGCGGGGCATGGTCGGAAAGATGCCGCCAGTTGAGAAGCGCCAGGGCGGTCGGGCTGCTGGCGTGGGCATTCTTCACGTAGATCCGGTCAAGCCGAAGCAGCGGGAAACGGACCGGGAAGGTGCGCGCAGGCCTGCCGTTCGCCCGGGTGAAAATTTCCTCCAGTCCGGCATCCACCTTCAGCGGATGGTTTGCCCGCTGTCGCCAGTCGTTGAAATCGCCAGCCACCACCACCGGTTCACCTTCGGGAAGCGCATTGGCCCATTCGGCCAGCATGTTCAGCTGCGCCTGACGATGGGCTTCGCGAAGGCCTAGATGAACGCAGCCGACATGGATGGGAAGGGCAAGATCGGGCGGCGTAATGCGGCAGTAAAGCAGCCCGCGTTTTTCGCTCTCCCCGACGGAGACGTCGCGATTTTCGTAATATTCAATCGGGTAACGGGACAGCACCGCGTTGCCATGATGCCCTTCCGGATAGACCGCGTTGCGGCCGTAGGCGTAATCACTCCACATGGTGTCGGCCAGAAATTCATAGTGCGGCGTGTCGGGCCAGTTCTCAAAGTGGAGCGGATGCACTTCATGTGCGCCCATCACTTCCTGCAGGCAGACAATATCCGCGCTGACGGTGCGCACCGCGTCGCGCAGCTCCGGTAAAATGAAGCGGCGGTTAAATGCTGTGAAGCCTTTATGAATGTTTATCGTCAGCACCTTAAGCGAGAAATGCTGCATTTTTTTCGTCATAAGCTCCTTCCTGAGTGACTATCCCAATGAAAATAAAGTGTAGTCGGCGTCACAAAAAGATGCGGCGTTACGGAATTTTCCGTAAAGTGCGGTAGTCTGATTAAGCAGAGAAAAATCCTTCAGGAGAGAAGCCATGAAGTGGCAACAACGTGTTCGTGTCGCAACTGGCCTGAGTTGCTGGCAGATAATGTTGCATTTACTGGTCGTGGCCGTACTGGTGATGGGCTGGATGAGCGGCACGCTGGTGCGTGTTGGCCTGGGGCTATGCGTCCTTTATGGCGTCACCGTGCTGTCGATGCTGTTCTTACAGCGTCACCATGAAGCGCGCTGGCGCGAGGTGGGTGACGTGCTCGAAGAGCTCACCACCACCTGGTACTTTGGTGCCGCGATGATTGTGCTTTGGCTGCTGTCGCGGGTGCTGCAAAACAACCTGCTGCTGGCCCTGGCCGGTCTGGCTATCCTTGCAGGGCCAGCGGTGGTCTCATTGCTGACCAAAGAGAAAAAGCTACGCAATGTTGCGTCTAAACATCGCGTACGCCACTGAGCCCGTCGTGGCCGCAATGACCAGTAGCGGCCACAAACTTCCCCAGACAATATCCAGACTCGCATCCTTCAGATAGATTTGCTTGGTGATGTCCGTAAAGTGCCGAATGGGATTTACCCACGTCAGATCCTGTAGCCACACCGGCATATTCTCAACCGGCGAGACATACCCCGAGAGCAGGATCGCGGGCATCATAAAGACGAAAACCCCAATAAACGCCTGCTGCTGCGTCGAGCAAAGCGCCGAGATCAGCAGCCCAAACCCCACCAGCGACAGCCCGTAAATCACCATCGTGAAGTAAAACAGCGCCAGCGAACCGGCAAACGGGATCTGGTAGGCCCAAATACCTACTCCCAGCACGATGGTGGCCTGGAAGGTGGCGACAATCAGCGCCGGCACCGCTTTGCCGACGAAGATTTGCCAGGTGGCGAGCGGGGAAACCAGCAGCTGATCCAGCGTGCCTTGTTCGCGCTCGCGGGCGACGGACAGGGAGGTCACGATCATCACCCCGATGGTGGTGATCATGGCGATCAGCGACGG
Organism: Enterobacter genomosp. O; assembly: GCF_001022965.1. Lineage (GTDB taxonomy): Bacteria > Pseudomonadota > Gammaproteobacteria > Enterobacterales > Enterobacteriaceae > Enterobacter > Enterobacter cloacae_L. The sequence goes on along the minus strand of NZ_LECZ01000025.1, from coordinate 305,678 downwards.
TACCACAAACCATTTGTAGTCCAGGTTCGGGTTGTACCAGTTACGCACCACCAGCTCGCTGTTGTTGGGCTTCGGTTTGCCCTCCATCAGCTCCTGCTGGTAATCCTTCACCACCTGCTGCAGATAGTTGGCCGCTATCTGGGCGCTGTTGGAGTTACGCCCGTCGAGGATAAGCTGCATCGGCGCGGTCTGGAAGGTGTCCAGATTGCGGGAAAAATCCGCCGGGAAACGCACCAGCAGCAGCGCTTTTTGCGTGTCGATGGTGGGCTGGATCGCCTGCGGGCTTTTCAGCAGCAGGATGTGGGTAAAGGCCTTCGCACGGGCAAAGCGCTGCGTCAGCTCGACGGAATGTTTGCCGTTGTCTTCGTTGTAAATGGCAATGGTGGCGTTGGTCACCTCCAGCGTGGCGGCAAACGGGAACAGTAAAACCTGGATCAGCACCGGCAAGACCAGAATGGCGCGCGTCTGCGGCTCGCGCAGCAGGGATTGCAGCTCTTTGCGTATTAACGTCCATAAACGGTGAAACATGTTCGCTCCTTAATCCAGACGCCGTTTGGTTTTCATCCACGTCAACCCAATAAACATCACCGCCGACGCCATCAAAAACAGGGTGTTGATAAGCAGCACTACCGGAATATTCCCCGCCAGGAACAGGCTTTGCAGCGTGCTCACAAAGTAGCGGGCCGGAATAACATAGGTCACGGCGCGGATCGCGGCAGGCATGCTGTCTATCTGGAAGATAAACCCGGACAGCATAATCGACGGTAAAAAGGCGGCGTTGAGGGCCACCTGCGCGGCGTTAAACTGGTTGCGGGTGATGGTGGAGATGAGCAGCCCCATGCCCAGCGTGCTGAGTAAAAACAGGCTGGTGATAAAGAACAGCACGACCAGCGAACCGCGGTACGGCACGCCGAGGATAAAAACTGACACCAGCATACAGAGCAGCATCGCCAGCATGCCGAGAAAGTAGTAGGGAATAAGCTTGCACAGCAGCAGCTCGACGCGCGTCACTTCGGTTGAAAGCAGGGCCTCCATGGTGCCGCGCTCCCACTCTCGGGCGATCACCAGCGAGGTCAGTATCGCGCCAATGACCGTCATGATGATGGTCACCGCGCCCGGAATGATAAAGTGCTGGCTGATGGCGGCCGGGTTAAACCAGTAGCGCGTCTGCACGTCGATCAGCGGTTTAAATTCTTCGCCCCGATCTTCCGCCCGCTGCATCTGCCACAGTTGCCAGATCCCCTCCGCGTAGCCCTGCACGAAGTTCGCCGTGTTCGGCTCGCTGCCGTCGGTAATGACCTGGATCGGGGCATCGGCTCCGGCACGCGCCATATTGGCGGCGAAATCCACCGGGATCACCACCAGCCCGCGAATTTTCCCGGCCTGCATTTTCTGGATCAACTCCTGCCGGTTATCGCTGATGGTGGCGTCGATGTAGGGCGAGCCGGTCATGGCGTGGGTGAAGTCCAGCGCCTCTTCGCTCTGCTGCTCCAGCAATATCCCAACCCGCAGCTTGCTGGAGTCGAGGTTGATCCCGTAACCGAAAATAAACAGCAGCAGCAGGGGGATCACCACCGCAATCAGCCAGCTGCTGGGGTCACGCACGATCTGACGCGTCTCTTTGATACACAGCGCGCGTACCCTGCGCCACGAAATCGCCTTATTGCGCATGGGCGTTCTCCTTATCCCAGTCGTGGATGAGGGTGATAAAGGCCTGCTCCATGGTCGGGTCCGGAACCTCATCGTCGGCGGCCTGCTCTTTCAGGTCGTCCGGGGTTCCGTGGGCAATCAGCTTGCCGCGGTACACCAGCCCGATGCGGTCGCAGTACTCCGCCTCGTCCATAAAGTGCGTGGTGACCATCACGGTCACGCCTTTTTCCACCATGCTGTTGATATGCAGCCAGAACTCGCGGCGGGTGAGTGGATCCACGCCAGAGGTGGGTTCATCCAGAAAAAGAATATCGGGCTCGTGCATCAGCGAGCAGGCCAGCGCCAGCCGCTGCTTAAAGCCGAGCGGCAGTTCGTCGGTGGCGTGGGAGGCAATGCTGGTTAACCCAAAGGCGTCGCTCATGCGGCGGATTTTTTCGCTCTGCGCACGCCCGCGCAGGCCGTACACGCCGGAGAAAAAGCGCAGATTCTGCTCGACGGTCAGGTTGCCGTACAGGGAGAACTTCTGCGCCATATAGCCCAGATGCTGGCGCGCCTTACCGGAGCTGACCTTGAGATCCATATCCAGCACCAGCGCCTTGCCGGAGGTGGGGACCAGCAGGCCACACATCATCTTAAAGGTGGTGGATTTTCCCGCGCCGTTCGGCCCGAGCAGGCCGAAAATCTCGCCGCGCTTTACCGCAAAATTGACGTTGTCGGTGGCGGCGAAATCCCCGAACTTCTTGGTCAGGGATTTGGCTTCGATCACCGTTTCCCCGGGCGTACCTTCCACCGTGTGCAGGATGGCGCCGAGGGGGGACTCCGACGTGCCCGCGCCGCCCAGCAGGTCGATAAACGCATCTTCAAAACGCGGCGCCGTCTCTTCCATCTCGATCTCAGGCATGCCCGGCGCACGGCGAATATCGTCGACGGTGGCCTCTTTTTTGAGGATCACCCGCACCGAGCGGCCCTGAATCATCCCGTCACTGACCTGCGGCAGTTTCAGCACCCGCTGCAGCAGCCTGCGGTTGGATTCCTGCGGGCTATGCAGCAGGAAACTGCGCCCGGCCATGCTTTGCGTCAGCGTTGTCGGCTCGCCCTGATAGAGCAGTTCGCCTTCGTTCATCAGCAGCACGTCCCGGCACTGCTCGGCTTCGTCGAGGTAGGAGGTGCTCCAGAGGATCAGCATCCCGTCGCCCGCCAGCTCGTGCACCATCTGCCACAATTCACGGCGCGAAATCGGGTCTACGCCGACGCCGGGCTCATCCAGCAGCAGGACCTTCGGCTCGCCGACCAGCGTACAGGCCAGCCCCAGCTTCTGCTTCATCCCGCCGGAGAGCTTGCCCGCCAGCCGGTCGGTGAACGGGCCGAGGGAGGTAAACTCCAGCAGACGCGCGAAGGTCTTTTGTCGGGTTTCGCCGGTGACGCTGCGCAGATCGGCATACAGATTCAGGTTTTCCATTACCGTCAGATCTTCATACAGGCCAAACTTCTGCGGCATATAGCCGAGCATGGCGTGGAGCGCACCGTCATCCGCGATCGGGTCAAGCCCGAGCACGCGGGCCGATCCTTCATCCGGCTTCAGCAGACCGGCCAGCATGCGCATCAGCGTGGTTTTGCCCGCCCCGTCCGGGCCGACCAGCCCGGTGACATAGCCTTTCTGGATGGTGCAGTTCAGCGGGGCTACCGCGGGCTTATCCATCCCCTTAAAGCGTTTAACCAGATTGTTGAGCTGAATAACCGCGTCATTCATGTCGTTCCCCGTCGTTGACTGTTACGGTGACAGGCATGCCCTGACGCAGCGCGTCGTCCGCATCGGTCACGATGATGCGCAGGCGATACACCAGGTCGGTACGCAGGTCCGGTGTTTCAACGGTTTTTGGCGTGAATTCGGCCGTCGGAGAGACAAAGCCCACTTTACCGTGATACGGCTTGTCCGGGCGGCCGTCGGTATAGAGCAACAGCTCGCGACCCGGCTGCATCTGGCCGAGATTCGGCTCGTCAATGTAAGCGCGTACCCACACCGGGCGGGTCAGGGAGAGCGTTAAGACGGTGCTGCCCGCGCTGAGCATGCTGCCCGGCTCAACGGCGCGGGTCATCAGCGTGCCGTCAGACGGGGCGATTAAGGTGGTGTCGTGCAGGTCCAGTTCCGCCTGGGCCAGCTGCGCCTGCGCCTGTTCAAGGCTGGCTTTGGCCTGGGCAATATCCTGCGGGCGGTTACCGGTGCGGTACTGGCTCAGCTTGTCCTGAGCGGATTTCAGCGTCGCCTGGGCCTGATCGCGCGATGAACGGGCATTCTCCAGATCGTTAGCGGAAATGGTGCGGCTTTTCCACAGCCCCTGCTGGCGGGCATAGAAGTTCTGCGCGTAGTCATAGGCCGCCTGCGCCTGTTTGACCGCGGCGGCGGCCTGGGCAACCTCTTCGTCGCGATAGCCAGCCAGCATCAGATCATACTGTGCCTGGGCAACGGAGACGCCGGCTTTGGCCTGCTGCAGCGCATTTTCAAAGGGGGCTTTGTCCAGCATTCCCAGCGTCTGCCCCGTCTTAATGGCATCACCTTCGTCAACGTTCAGCGAGGCGAGACGCCCGCCGACGCGGAAGCTCATGTTCACCGTGCGAATATCAACGTTACCGTACAGGGTCAGGCCCCGGTCCTGATGGCTTTGATACCACAGCCAGCCACCGACTCCAGCAGCAAGTAAAACAACAACCACCAGAATGATGGCGACAGGTTTTTTCATGACTTCAGGCTCCTTTGCGTTAAGCCTTGCAGGATCAGATCGAGATGACAGGTGATGACCTGGCTAATCTGCGCGGCTTTATCCTCATCAAATTGTGTCCAGCCGGTGCGTAACAGGATGGTTTCCCGGCCCAGGCGGAAGGCCAGGATTTCACCCAGCAGGGCGTGGGTATGCAAAACTGTTTCGGTATCGTTGGCATCCAGCCCGGTACAGGCGGCGATCAGCCGGGTCAGGTGGGTATGCATCGGGTCTATCACCCGATCGTGTACCAGCTGGTAGGCGGCAGTGGGGGAGAGCTGCTCGCGGGAGATAAACTTGCTCAGGTTGAGCGTATCGTCATGCGTCAGCAGGCGGATCATATTGTGGCAGGCCTTGAGAATAAGCTGCCGAACGGCCTCGCGATCGGGCGACGGCTGGCTGAGCAACTCGGTGGCTTCTTCAACGTGCGGGCGAAACTGCGTGCCGATAAAATCGGCGATCCACTCGGCGCAGGCGAGATATAAATCCTCTTTTGAGCCAAAATAGTAGGTGATGGCCGCAATGTTCTGCCCGGCCTGCGCCGCGATATCCCGCGTGGTCGCATGCAGTCCGTACTCGCCAAACTGCGCCAGCGCGGCGGCAATAAGCTGGCTTTTGGCCTGTTCACCTTTTGATGTCGTCGGGGTCGTATTCATAGCGGCATTAAAAATTAATCAATCGATTGATTAAGACTATGCCTGATTCATGCCCTCGTCGAGGGAACTGAGGGATATTTTATGCGCCACGTCACAAAAGCTGCTACACTCCGCCCCTTCGCGACATTGTGGTTTTTGTCCTCCCCTATTCGTTATATCTCCCTGAAAACTACACCTGTGATGGTCGGGGCGGTTCGGAGTTTTTATGTCTTTTGATTCCCTTGGCCTGAACCCGGAAATTCTGCGCGCGATCGCAGAGCAGGGCTACGTTGAGCCAACCCCAATCCAGCAGCAGGCTATTCCTGCCGTTCTGCAGGGCCGTGACCTGATGGCGAGCGCCCAGACCGGTACCGGCAAAACCGCCGGTTTTACCCTGCCGCTGCTGGAACTGCTGGTAAAAAACCAGCCGCACGCCAAAGGCCGTCGTCCGGTTCGTGCCCTGATCCTTACCCCAACCCGCGAGCTGGCAGCCCAGATTGGTGAGAACGTGCGTGAGTACAGCCGCTATCTCAACATTCGCTCGCTGGTGGTCTTCGGCGGGGTCAGCATTAACCCGCAGATGATGAAGCTGCGCAGCGGCGTCGACGTTTTGGTTGCTACTCCGGGTCGCCTGCTGGATCTGGAGCATCAGAACGCGGTTAAGCTGGACCAGGTTGAAATTCTGGTGCTGGACGAAGCCGACCGCATGCTCGACATGGGCTTTATTCACGACATTCGCCGCGTGCTGGCTAAACTGCCGTCGCGTCGTCAGAACCTGCTCTTCTCCGCAACCTTCTCCGACGAGATCAAGGCGCTGGCGGAAAAGCTGCTGCATAACCCGCTGGAAGTGGAAGTGGCGCGTCGCAACACCGCCTCCGAGCAGGTGACGCAGCACGTTCACTTTGTGGATAAAAAGCGCAAGCGGGAACTGCTCTCCCAGATGATCGGTCAGGGCAACTGGCAGCAGGTGCTGGTCTTTACCCGCACCAAGCACGGCGCTAACCATCTGGCGGAGCAGCTGAACAAAGACGGCATCCGCAGCGCGGCGATCCACGGCAACAAGAGCCAGGGCGCGCGTACCCGTGCGCTGGCGGACTTCAAGTCTGGCGACATCCGCGTGCTGGTGGCGACCGACATCGCCGCCCGTGGCCTCGATATTGAAGAGCTGCCGCACGTGGTGAACTACGAGCTGCCAAACGTCCCGGAAGACTACGTGCACCGTATTGGCCGTACCGGCCGCGCGGCGGCAACCGGTGAAGCGCTCTCGCTGGTGTGCGTGGATGAGCACAAGCTGCTGCGCGATATCGAACGCCTGCTGAAAAAAGAGATTCCGCGTATCGAAACCCCGGGCTATGAAGTGGATCCGTCCATTAAGGCGGAGCCGATTCAGAATGGTCGTCAGGGTGGTCGCGGTCAGGGCGGCGGCGGTCGCGGTCAGCAGCCGCGTCGTGCCGAAGGCGGTGCGCCGAAGTCATCGGGCAAACCTCCGCGTCGCAACAGCGATGCCAAACCCGCCGGCGAAAACCCATGGCGCAGCGGCGAAGGCAAACCGGCAGGGGAAGGGCAGCGCCGACGCCGCCCGCGTAAACCTGCTAACCCGCAGTAATCTGGAAGCCCGGTCGTAAAGCCGGGCTTTTCTTTTTGCGGCAGCCAACAGAAAGTGCCACAATAGTGGCTGTTTATACAGTATTCCAGGTTTAAGATGGCGTTAACCGCGGCGCTCAAAGCGCAAATTGGCGCATGGTACAAGGCGCTACAGCAGCAGATCCCCGATTTTATCCCCCGAGCACCACAGCGGCAGATGATTGCTGACGTGGCAAAAACGCTCGCCGGGGACGATGGACGACATCTGGCGATTGAAGCCCCGACGGGCGTCGGGAAAACCCTCTCGTATCTTATCCCGGGCATTGCCATCGCGCGGGAAGAGCAAAAAACGCTGGTGGTCAGCACCGCCAACGTGGCGCTACAGGACCAGATCTTCAGCAAGGATCTGCCGCTGCTGCGCAAAATCATTCCCGACCTGCGTTTCACCGCCGCGTTTGGGCGTGGGCGCTACGTGTGTCCGCGCAACCTGGCGGCGCTCGCCAGCAGTGAGCCCAATCAGCAAGATTTGCTGGCGTTTCTTGACGACGAACTGACGCCGAACAACAAGGCCGAGCAGGAGCAGTGTGCAAAGCTCAAAGCCGAGCTCGACGGCTATAAGTGGGACGGCCTGCGCGATCACACCAGTCAGGCCATTAGCGACGACCTTTGGCGCAGGCTCAGCACCGATAAAGCGAGCTGTCTGAACCGCAACTGCCACTACTACCGGGAGTGCCCGTTCTTTGTCGCCCGGCGCGAGATTCAGGAAGCGGAAGTGGTGGTTGCCAACCATGCGCTGGTGATGGCCGCCCTGGAGAGCGAAGCCGTCTTGCCGGAGCCCAAAAACCTGCTGCTGGTGCTCGACGAAGGCCACCATTTGCCGGACGTGGCGCGTGACGCGCTGGAGATGAGCGCCGAAATTACCGCTCCCTGGTTCCGCCTGCAGCTGGATCTCTTCTGCAAGCTGGTGGCGACCTGCATGGAGCAGTTCCGCCCGAAAACCACGCCGCCGCTGGCGGTGCACGAGCGGCTGAGCGACCACTGCGAAGAGGTCTATAGCCTTATCTCGTCGCTGAACAACATCCTGAATCTTTATCTGCCGGCCACCCAGGAGGCGGAACACCGCTTCGCGATGGGAGAACTGCCGGAAGAGGTGATGGAGATCTGCCAGCAGCTGGCGAAGCATCTGGAAAAGCTGCGCGGGCTGGCGGAGATGTTCTTAAACGATCTCAGCGAGAAAACCGGATCGCATGACGTGGTGCGTCTGCACCGTATTCTGCTGCAGATGAACCGCGCGCTGGGGATGTTTGAAGCGCAGAGCAAGCTCTGGCGGCTGGCCTCGATGGCGCAGGCGTCCGGCGCGCCGGTCACCAAATGGGCCACCCGCGACGTGCGCGACGGGCAGGTCCATCTCTTTTTCCACTGCGTGGGCATCCGCGTGGCCGACCAGCTGGAGAAGCTGATCTGGCGCAGCGTGCCGCACGTGGTGGTCACCTCTGCGACCCTGCGTTCCCTTAACAGCTTCTCGCGGCTGCAGGAGATGAGCGGCCTGAGAGAGAAAGCGGGCGACCGCTTTGTGGCGCTGGACTCGCCGTTTAACCACTGCGAGCAGGGCAAGCTGGTGATTCCCCGCATGACGTTTGAGCCGCTTATCGACAACGAAGAGCAGCACATTGCGGAGATGGCGGCCTACTTCCGCGAACAGGTCGAGAGCAAAAAATACCCCGGCATGCTGGTGCTGTTTGCCAGCGGACGCGCCATGCAGCGCTTCCTGGAGCACGTAACCGATCTGCGACTGCTTCTGCTGGTACAGGGCGATCAGCCGCGCTACCGGCTGGTGGAAACGCACCGCAAGCGGATCGATAACGGCGAGCGCAGCGTGCTGGTGGGGTTACAGTCGTTCGCCGAAGGTCTGGATCTGAAGGGCGACTATCTGACGCAGGTGCATATTCATAAAATCGCCTTCCCGCCTATCGACAGTCCGGTGGTGATCACCGAAGGGGAGTGGCTGAAAAGCCTCAACCGCTATCCGTTTGAGGTGCAAAGCCTGCCGGCGGCGTCGTTTAACCTGATCCAGCAGGTCGGGCGTCTGATTCGTAGCCACGGCTGCTGGGGCGAGATTGTGATTTACGACAAGCGCCTGCTGACGAAGAACTACGGTCAGCGGCTGCTGAACGCGTTACCGGTATTCCCGATTGAACAGCCAGAGGTGCCCGAAGTGAAAAAACGCCCGGCAAAACCGGCCGCCGGGCGTAAAAAAAGCATCCGTGCTAAGGGGCGCGGTCCTACTGGTAAGTAAAGGTGGCCTGGACAACGCTGCTGAACGTGCCGGCAGTCACGGGCATGGCGGTAGCGTAATAGCGTGCAGCCATCGGAAAATCAGCGGTGTGGGTACCGGCATCAATCACCACGCTGAATCGGGCTTCGGGGGCAAGCACGATATAATCCAGACGATCTGCCAGCTCCAGTGCCACCCCTTTAGCGGTGCCGCTATTGGCAAATTTAAAGGGGTGAGCCGTATCACGCGGGCCGTCAACGGAGATGGTGGCCACCGTCAGCGTGGGCGGGCAGTTCGTGAGCTTTAAATCGAAATTTTTCCACGGGCCGGTATCACCGATAGTCTTGAAATCACTGGACGTGGCCTGTCCGAGATCCACCACCATATTCTGGCTGGCGCTGTCTACCTGGCAGGTGGTGTCGTAAATATTCCCTTCGATATTGAGCGTAACGTCGGTCGCGCCCGCAGAGAGGCTCGCCAGGACGAGCAGGAGGGGATAAATTTTCATCATGGCTCCGTTACTGATATTCCATATCGATGGTGGCAATCGTGTTGGCTTTTCCCGCCGTGACGGTGGCATCCGTCTGGTAATACTGCACCGCGAAGGGAATATTGTCCGGTACGTTGGGTTCGGTTCTTCCACCGACCGGGATAGGGAAGTTATATTTGAGATCGACACCGTCCAGCAGCATGCGTACGCCAACGCCCGTGGCGCTGTCGCTGCCGGGAGTGAGATTGAGCACATCGTCGTATTGGCTGTTAACACCGTTCGCGCTGGTCACGGAGGCCGTAAGATTCACCGCTTCCGTACAGGTGGCGGTGAGACTGAAATTCTTCCAGGCCGTATAGCTGCCCACATGGGTAAATTGCGAAACCGGGAAATCGCCGAGTGTGACCGTCAGATTCAGCGGGTCAATGGAGCAGGTGGCTGTTCTTTCCGCAACCGTGGCGGAGTAGCGGCTGTTATTTCGATCGCCAGAAATACCGACAGACTGAAAAGCACCAAATCCAAAGGGATCTTGCGCACTTGAAATCGTTCCGCTCCCGATGTGTGTCGCCGTTTTGATTAGCCGTTCGGTATAGCTGAAAGAAAACGTCTGTCCGCTGTCGCTGCTGACTGTTCCCATGGGCGTAGCGGTGGTGTCGCATGAATAACCCTTTCCGCGAACGATCTGCCCGTTACTGTTCAGGAGTTGAATCCCTACGCCGTCCACATCAGTGGAGTAAACGCCCGGCATGCCTGAAACTTCCGTTCCCGTTCCGTAGTAGCAGGAAATAATGGTATGACTAGAAATCGTTCCGGAACAGCTGCCGTTGATGGTATGTGTCTTTGCCGAGCCTGGGATGACGCTGCCGATATCGAGGGTCGTGGGTACGGAAAGCGTACCGGCATCAAGGGTATAGGGCAGATTGGTGCTGTCACAGGTTGTCGCCGCCTGAGCATGCGGTATCAGACACGCGCTTGTGAGGAAGACAACCAGCGCAAAGGCATATTTAAACATGTTCATTTTTTCCTCGGAAAGGGTCATACGCACTGCGCCGTGACGTTAAGGACTGCACTATCGTCTTTTGCCGGCAGGTGGTAGGCAGCGGTGCAGTGGCTGTCGGCGGTTTTCCCCCAGCTGACGTCAACCGTCCCTTTTTCATGCATGCCGGTCAGATAAACCTGCCCGCCATCGCCCACGATAAACTCGCCGTCCTGATGGGCCTGAGATGCCGTCGCGCCGAACGGGATTGCGCGTCCGTCAGCGCGTTTCAGCGTCATTAATACCCGGCTGCCAACGTGCGTTTCATAGTGGGCGCGCACGATGGCGCCGCGCGTTGGCGTCACGGTTTTGGCTGCCTGATCGACGTCCGCATTTCCCGGCAGCGTTTCCGTGTTGAGCGCAAGGGTGTTATGACGATACGGCGACACGTAAGGCACAATGGCATAGCCGCGGAAGTCGGTATTCACGCCGGTCTGATTGCTGATGTTCGTGCCGTCCGCACCCGGCGCTTCGACCAGCGCGGCCGTCTCGCCCATCGGCTGACCCAGCGTAACGCCGTGCGCATGGGCGATCATGCTCCCCTGAAGGCCGACGTTGAGCTGCTGCTGCTGGTTATCCTGTGAATAACCCGCGTTCACTTCACCGTAGGTACCTTTGTAATCGGCATTCAGGCTGGTGCTGTTGCCGCTGCTTTGGCTGTGGCCCTGCTGAACGCCCCGGCTGAGGTTATTGCCAGCCAGCGCGGTGCCGTTTAGGCCCACGCTTTGGGTCGTATCGTGTTTCGTGCTGTTCAGGTTGTAGTTCACCCAGGTGTTGCTGAGCCAGTGGTCAAGAGGAACGGAGACGTTGAAGGCGATGGTCTGCTCGCTGGTTTTTTCGTTGTCGTCGTCGCTGCCGTCACGGGTGTTTTTATCCAGGCCGTAGCTCAGGCCGTAGCTGATGCCGTGCCACGAGTTGTTGTAACCCAGGTTCATTGAGGTCATTCCCTGGTTTGAGTTCCAGTAGCTCTCTTTGACCAGGCTTAAGGTCAGCGAACCGAACGAACCGCCCAGAGACTGATCGATAGTGGCCTCTTCGCGGCTGCGTCGGGTGTCCGGCGTTTCCCAGTCGTCATTGCGGGTATGGGAATCCAGGGTGTCCTGCAGGGTGTAAAATCCCTTGCTGTTATAGCGATAGCCAGCCATGGAAAAATGGGTGCCGGTGGTAGCAAAATCTTTGCTGTAGCGGATGCGCCAGGAGCGGCCGTGAGTCGGATCCTGGTCCTGCATCTCCGATTTCGCGTCGGTAAGGTCCACCGAGAACGCGCCAAAATCGCCGATGTTCTTACCGAACCCCAGCGCCAGCGCATCGTAGTACTGGCTGGCCTGCACGCCGCCGTAGGCCGTAAAGCCGTAAGGCAACCCGTAGATTGCCGTACCCTGCATGAAAGGCGTTTTTTCGACGTCGCTGTCGTAGCTGCGATAGCGACCTGCGGTAAGGCTGTATTTAAAGCGGCCTTCACGCTGCAAGACCGGCACCGACGCGTAGGGCACCACGAAATGTTGTTCGCTGCCATCCGTCTCTTTAACGGTGACGTTCAAATCGCCGCTGCCGCCGGTGGGGTAGAGATCGTTAATCTCAAACGCGCCGGGGGCGACATAGTTCTGGTAAATGACGTAACCGTTCTGGCGGACGATAACCTGGGCGTTGCTGTGCGCCGTTCCGCGGATCACCGGTGCAAAACCCTTCATGCTGTCAGGGAGCATGTCGTCATCCGAAGCGATCTGCGCTCCGGTGTAAGAGATGCTGTCAAACACGTCCGAAGGTGAAGAGCTTTGCCCGAATTTGACGTTGCTGCCGAGGGCGATAATATCGCGCTGGGCATAGGTATAGACCGACGAAAACTCACTTTCCGCGTCACCGCTGGTTTTGCTCCAGGTGGAGTAGTTACGCAAGCGCCACGCCCCGAGGTTAAGCCCCGGACGCAGGTTAAGAAACTCACTGCGCTGGTCGGTACCGTTTTCACCTTTGCCGTGGTTGTCCCCGGCGGTGAAGCTGTAATTCAGCAGCAGGGCATTTATCCCTTCGTCGTACTCCTGCGGGTCGACGTAATCGCGCGGCACCTGGGTGATGGCGGTCTGAGGAATGCTTAACAGCAGCTGCTGCGGATTAACGTGAAACGTGGCGCTGGCGGAAGGGATAACGCTCAGGTCAACACACTGGGCCTTGTCATCCTGCACAAATTTGTCGATTTTAATACCGAAGCTTTTTAGCTGGGCCGCGCTCAGGCACGGCTGCAGGGTTGATTTCCCGCTGGCATCTTTTTTCAGCGTAAATTCAATCTCTTTACTTGCCACTTTATTATTGTTAACGAAGACGTCGACGTGATATTTCCCCGGCGCCTGACCGGGGCCTATCTCATAAATACTCAGATCCGTTTTCCCCTGACCGGGGTTGTCGATATCCAGCAGCGCCGGGTTGAAATAATCTTCGGCCAGAACTTTTTGCACGCAAACGCCCAGCAGGGTACATCCCAATGCAATAAGCATTGAGCGTCCATGTTGTTTAGGCGGTTCGGTCGTATATTCCCAGCTCATAATGTTTTCCAGTAATCCCTGGATGATTATTTAATTTGCGCGGTATATGACTGGCTGATGCCGCCGTAGTCATTAATGATTTTCCAGCTCACAGAGCGCGCGGTAATATTCCCCGGAACGGAAAAGTGGGTTTCGGCTTTGGGTTTGGCGTAGGTGGCTTTGTCGACCTTTTTACCGTCCAGCTTTATCTCCTGGAAGTTCATATAAAACGGCGTAGGGTTTTCGACAATGAGCTGGTTACCCTGCGTGTGCCAGGTTAATTGCGTGGTGGCATCTTCTGGCTTACCGGTAATACTCGCCGGGCGATAGAGGAGTTTAATTCGAGTTTTAATCGCGATCTGCAGCGTGTTCGTGTTTTCATTGCGCGCGGAAGAGGGAATAGATTTAATATTCAACCAGAACAGCGATTCACGATCGGCAGGTAAATTCCCCCCGGTTCTGATGATGCGCAGAACGTTGTCCTGCTTCGCATCAAGGCGGAACAGAGGTGGCGTAATCAGGAATGGGGCTTTCTCGCGTGCGTTGTCTTCTGTTTCTACCCACGACTGCACCAGGTAGTCGAGGTTATCCGGGTTGGCGATCCCAATAGACGACTCTTTTTTATTTTCCGGGTATACCACGCGCGTGCCGCCGATAGTAATTCCGGCGTGAGCGGCAGAGGTGATTAATAAAAATGAGGAGAGCAGAAGATATTTACGCATTGAGATACCGTAATCAAGAAGTAACAGATATTAGCCACTGGGGTAGCTAATATCTGTTTTATTAGTTGTAAACGATGGTGAAGGTTGATGCGGCATTCGCCAGCCCGGCAGTAATTGTGCCTCCGGTCTGAATATAGCGTGCACCAAACTCCAGGTCGTTCGTTGTGGCTCCCGGCGTGAGCGTATAATCTGCAGAAGCAGTATATAAACTCAGTGGGTTTTGGGTTTTATCCAGCAGCTGAACACCTACACCCGACGCAGCACCTGTGCCAGAAGTAACAGCAAGGATATCCTTATTGTTACTGTCAGGTGTCCCGCCGAACGTCACGGATGCACTGGTGACCGTTTCAGGACAATCTTTAAGCTGAATACTAAAGCGGGTCGTCGACGTCGTCGAACCACTTCCGGCAAATGCAGATTTAGCAACCTTACCTAATGAAACATTAAGTGGGTTACTTAAACCATTTACGACCGTGCATGCAGAGTCAATAATTTCACCTGTGAAATTAATTTGCCCTTCACCACTGGATGCAAATGCAGAAACCGAAGCACACGCCATCCCGGCAGCGATGCCCGCAATAATAAATTTTTTCATTTTAATCCTCTGAATGAAAGTGTGACACTTCTGACATTAATCATCACGTGGCTGATTAATTCGGTGTGAACTATCGCTGAGAATTATTTTTCGCTCAATTTATCTTCAGACCACTTTTATCCTCAAAGCGTCTTCGCAGGCTTCCGGGAGAGGAAAATGATTACCCGGCAGGCATTTATCAGGGCTATAGTAACGGCAAAGAGCCGCAAGGAGAGATGTCGTGGATTATCGTAAAATTATCAAAGAGGTGGGGCGAGGAAAGAACCACGCCCGTGACCTGGATCAGGAAACGGCCCGTGCCCTGTACACCCATATGCTGAACGGTGATGTGCCCGATCTGGAAATGGGTGGGATCCTTATTGCGCTACGTATTAAAGGTGAAGGTGAAGCGGAGATGCGCGGCTTCTATGAAGCCATGCAGGCGCAAACGCTGCGCTTAACGCCGCCGGTGGCAAAACCGATGCCGATCGTTATCCCTAGCTATAACGGCGCGCGTAAGCAGGCGAATTTGACCCCGCTCCTCGCTATCTTATTACACAAGCTGGGGTTCCCGGTGGTGGTGCACGGCGTAAGCGAAGATCCCACGCGCGTGCTGACGGAGACGATTTTCGGCATGGTAGGCGTTGAGCCAACGCGGCATGCCGGCCAGGCGCAGGCGAAGCTGGATGGCCATCAACCGGTTTACATCCCGGTGGGAACACTTTGCCCGCCGCTGGAAAAGCAGCTCGATATGCGCTGGCGCATGGGCGTGCGTAACAGCGCGCATACCCTGGCGAAGCTGGCGACGCCGTTTGGCGAAGATAACGCCCTGCGCCTTTCCAGCGTTTCGCACCCGGAATACGTGGCGCGCGTGGGGCAATTTTTTGACGACATTGGCGGCAGAGCATTGCTGATGCACGGCACGGAAGGCGAGGTTTATGCTAACCCGCAGCGCTGCCCCCAGGTGATGCTGATTGATTCTGCTGGCACGCGCGCCATTCTTGAGCGTGGGGAAGAGAATACCGGTGTGATATTGCCCGAGGCGAAAGATCCGCATACTACGGCACACTGGATTGAGCAGTGCCTTGCCGGGAATGTACCTGTTCCGCATTCGATCAAGCTCCAGATGGCCTGTTGCTTGCTCGCCACAGGCGAAGCTGACTCGGTCGAAGCCGGGCTGAAACGCGTTAATGACGCTTTTTAAGTAAAAAAAAGCCCGTCCAGTGGCGGACGGGCAAGCAAGGGTAACAACAACAGGGTCAATGAGGGTTGGAGCAGCTCACCAGAGGGTATGGCGAGGGTATAGCATTCATTCAGTCGATTATTTGTAGATAACCGCAGTACCGCTCAGCTTGTTATTGGTGTTCGCGGAGGTGATGCTGTATCCGCTTGCACCGGCAGCAGCGGCTTTCTCAGCCAGTTTGGCTTCCAGACCGTCCAGCGTGGTCGCGCCTTCTGCACTTACCACACCGATTTTATTCATATTTTGCGCCTGAGCAGATGAAACAGGCTCCGCAGCGAAAGCGCCGAAAGACAGAGCGGACAGGGCAACAGCAGCAACAGCATATTTGATGGTTTTCATAGTTAATCTCTCGCAGGTTATTCTGTTAAGGGGACGATGTTCCGTCGATGTGATAAGTATCACGGTTTTCCGCGGAAGATAAAATCGAAGAGAATTGACGTGGTTGCTCAAAAAAATTGAATGACAAATAACTTATTGAATATTAATAAATTCAGAGCAGCGCTTTACACTTCTTGTTGATGCGCTTTACAGAAGTGACATGAACGGCACGTTTTGCCACGCGTCTGGCTAAAATTCGTGAGCGTAAAGCAACGCGGTTACGCGGTTAGCTTACGTAAAGGAAAGTCAACGTAGCTGGCTGTCTTTCGAACCTCTGCGATTATATCCTGAGTGGGATGAATTTTTTGAATCTTTATCCTGCTGGCAGCCAATGCAAAGCCGTACGCCAGGTATGGCTTTACGGCGCGCCTCGGGAATGGGTTCCCCACATTCTTCGCATTCAGATAAGCTTTCCCCGCGCGGAATTTCACCGCGAGCGCGTGCAACCGCATCTTCAATCGTACTGTTGATCTGCTCGTTAACGGCGTCGTCATTTGCCCAACCGGAAGCCATGATGTCCTCCATCACCTGTTTAAGTTATACATTTCACTATGGGGTCAAAAAACGAACAGTCAAGGCGAGAGGGGAAGAGAACTGCATCCGTTGGGCAGATGCAGTCTGGTAGAAGAGGCTGGTTATTTATAGATGGTCGCTGTGCCGTACATATGGTTATCTCCGCCAGCGGAGTTCACCACGAATCCTTTTGCACCTTCCTGGCGGGCTTTTTCAGCCAGTTTATCCTGCAGATCGTCAAGATTGCTTGCACGGCTTACCGAGACGGTGCCCGCAGGTCGCAGCTGGCTAGTGTCGGTACTCTGGGTAAGGGACTGAACGGCCATGGCGGAGAATGACGCGGCCGCCAGGACGCCGGCGAGAACAGCAAGGGTCAGATATTTTTTCATAATCACATCCTCATGAGGAAACAACAGGTGATTCCCTATAAGTTTAGAAGCCGGACGAGTGTGACTTAGCGCAAATATTTGATGATGATCTGCTTATTTTTTGAACGATGTTAATTGACAATTCGCTGACAGATCATAGACATAAAGGTGTTTGATTTATGGCGGTTTTTTAAGCGTCACAGAGAAAGATTTACCGTTGGGCCAGCAAAGGGTATCTTACGCCGCTGTTTAAAGGAGAATGCCATGACTTCCCAAAAGCCGGGATTGCACCCGCGAAATCGCCACCGCAGCCGCTACGACATGAATGCGTTATGCCTGAGCTGCCCTCCGCTGCAGGACTACATTGTCCAGACTCCTGCGGGTGAACCGTCGGTCAACTTTGCTGACCCGCAGGCGGTTAAAATGCTGAACAAAGCCCTGCTGGCGCATTTTTACGGTGTGGCTCACTGGGATATTCCGGAAGGTTTTCTTTGCCCGCCCGTGCCGGGCCGCGCTGATTACGTCCATCATCTTGCCGATCTCCTCGCAGACGATCGTGACGGAGTGATTCCCGAGCAGGCCTCCGTTCTGGATATCGGTACCGGGGCGAACCTGATTTACCCGCTGATCGGCGCGCATGAATATCACTGGCGCTTTACCGGAAGCGAAATCGGTGACGAGGCCTTTGCCAGCGCCCAGGCGATTATCAGCGCGAACCCGGGTTTAAGCCGCGCCATTCGCCTGCGCCGTCAGAAAGATGCGGCCGCGATTTTCAACGGCATTATTCACAAAAACGAAAGCTATGACGTGACGATGTGCAATCCGCCGTTCCATGATTCGGCAGCAGCGGCCCGCGCGGGAAGCGAGCGCAAGCGCCGCAACCTGGGTCAGGCCGAGGACGCCGCGCTGAATTTCGGCGGACAGCAGCAGGAGCTATGGTGTGAAGGTGGCGAAGTGGCGTTTATCCTGCGCATGATTGCGGAAAGCAAGCAGTTTGGCCGCCAGGTGAAGTGGTTCACGACTCTGGTTTCCCGGGGGGATAACCTGCCGCCACTCTATCGCGCGCTGACCGAAGCGGGCGCCGTAAAAGTGGTGAAAAAAGAGATGGCGCAAGGCCAGAAACAGAGCCGCTTTATCGCCTGGTCGTTTATGGACGATAACAAACGTCGCAAATAGCACCCCGTTGTAGGCCGGGTAAGGCGAAGCCGCCACCCGGCTCGGTTACAGCGTCGGCTCCTGCGGCGGGAGCGGAGAGGCGGGTGGCGGCAACACCTGATACGTCTGCACCGGCATCCGCACGTTCGCCAGATCGAAGTGTTTTTTCACCATGCTGTCGAGGGCAAAGCGCACCGTCCACTGCTTCAGCGGCTGCGTGGTGAACGACACGCGCAGGGTAAATGCCGTGTTCGTCAGCCCGACAATGCCGGCAAAGGATGGCTCTCCGATCACCAGCCCGCGAATATCGTCCATCTGCATCAGCTCTTCTACCGCATCCCGCAGCGCCTGCTTCGCTTTGTCAGCATCCTCATGACGATCCACATCGTAGTTCGCCACCACGGAACCAATACCGCGGACGAAGTTGGCGAAGGTGGTGATCGAAGACCAGGGAATGATGTGGTACGCGCCGGTGTCCTGGCGCACGCCGACGGAGCGTATGGACATCCGCTCTACCGTGCCGGTTAACGGCCCAATCGTGACCAAATCCCCCGTGTTCATCCCGTTCTCAAACTGGATAAAAATGCCGGTAATAATATCCTTCACCAGCGTTTGCGAGCCGAAGGAGATCGCCAGCCCCAGCGCACCGGCCCCCGCCAGCAGCGGGGCGATGTTCACCCCGATTTCCGACAGCACAATCATGATAGTGATGGTACTGATAATCACCGCCAGCGCGTTGCGGAACAGGGTTAACAGCGTTCTTGCCCGCGCGCTGGGCAGCGGCCTGCCGTGAATATCCGATACCAGACGGTTCTCGATAAGGCTCGCCAGCAGCGTCCAGCCGACGGCGGAGAAGAACAGGATCAGGGCGATACGAATTAAAATATCGACGGTCTTTTCGCCTGCGCCGTTATGCAGCCAGTTCCAGAAATCAAACAGGCTCCACGCATTCAGGAGCAGCATAATCGCCACGCAGACGGTCAGAATGCGCGCCACCTTGAGCGATACCGACATCCAGCCGTTCACCCGTTTTTGCAGCTCAGGGTAATTGCGCTGAACCTGTGGTGACAGGGTAATGGTCTTCGATATCCAGCGCGACAGCAGGCCGGATACAAACGCCGCGATGCCGATAATCGCCAGGCTTTTGAAAGTGGCCCCCATCATAAATTTCAGGCTGTTTCCCGGATCGAA
This sequence comes from Enterobacter genomosp. O, assembly GCF_001022965.1. Taxonomy (GTDB): domain Bacteria; phylum Pseudomonadota; class Gammaproteobacteria; order Enterobacterales; family Enterobacteriaceae; genus Enterobacter; species Enterobacter cloacae_L. The sequence continues at coordinate 286,592 of NZ_LECZ01000025.1, read as the reverse complement.
CAGCGAGAAGAAGCACAGCACAATGAAGTAAGCGCTTGCCAGCCAGTGCCACACCAGGGCGAACGCGCGAATAAAGAGGCTAAAGAACGAGAGGGAGCGATCGGCCAGATGCAGCAGGCTCTCAGTGATGGTCTTTTTATTGTGGAAGATAAGGTACAGCGACCAGACGGTAATGCAGAGCATGATAATCACGTTTGCCAGGGCGCCAAACTGGACGTTCACCTGGTTGGAGATGATCGGCACCGCAACCAGCAGGCCGTAGCCAATCAGCCCGCTGAGCACGCTCAGACGCAGTGCCCAGTATTTCGCGCTCTCATCGCGAATCGAAAAAGGGCGCAGCGCCGGAACGTGCGGACAAAAGAGTAACCGCAGCAGCGCCTTGAAGAACTCAATCAGCGCAAAGGCATTCAGGAAAAGCGATTGCTGGAAGGCGATGGTTTTGTTGCCTGCATTCAGCCTGTCGGCCAGCATCTGGCCTAAAAACAGCGTCAACGCCAGCAGCAGTAAATCGATGATAAACGCTGAGGCGATCATTAAAGGCAGATGGAGCCAGCTGCTTTTCTCCTGATTTTTCCTGCGCCCCCATTGCCCCATTTTGCGGTACAGCGGCCACGCGCACAGGCGTACCAGCCAGTAAAAAAGAAATACCGCGCCCGCCAGCATCAGGAACTGCGTGGCGGCGGCGGTAAAGGTGTGTGGGTTAAAGGGCTTATGCGGTGAGCCAATCAGGTTGCGATAGAGCTGGGCAAAGCGCGAGGAGAGCGCTTCACCATAGTGGCGGCTCACGTCGGTGACGTTTTCCAGCACCGTTTTTTGCTCCTCCTCCTGAGGCGGGGTAATGTCAGGCACCTGCTCCTGCGGCGGCGTGGCGGCCACTTTTCGCAGCTGGCCGATGAGCTCCTGCCGGGAGGTGTCATTCTCAAGGACGTCGGCAAGGGCGCTGTAGGCAGCTTTTTTCTGTTCGGCATCGGGCTCGGGTGGCGGCGTGCTGTTCGTCGTCGCGGTGGTTCCGGTGGTGACGCCGGGGATCGCGACGGCAAACGATGGCGTACTAAACAGGCTTATCAACAGCAACAGGATCCACGGCACGGCGTCCTCCGGTGAAAATGTCGAACAAAATGATAAGTATAGAAGTCGGGGCGCGGCGGGGGATTTTTGGGAACAATCTGGCGTAAAAAAGCCGGGCATGCCCGGCTTAGCGTGAAGCGATGGATCAGGAGACGTGCTGCAGGAACTCCTGCAGGCGCTGACTTGGCGGGTTCGCAATCAGTTCCTGCGGGTTACCGTCTTCAGCGATACGGCCTTTATCAATAAAGATCAGGCGGGAAGCCACTTTCTCAGCAAAGCCGATTTCGTGGGTCACGATAACCATCGTCATCCCTTCTTCTGCCAGATCCTGCATGACTTTCAGCACTTCGTGACGCAGCTCTGGGTCAAGGGCAGAGGTTGGCTCATCAAACAGCATCATTTTAGGTTTAACCGCCAGCGCGCGGGCAATAGCCACGCGCTGCTGTTGGCCGCCGGACAGCTCGGAAGGGTAGTGGTGCGCACGCTCTGCCAGGCCCACTTTCGCCAGCAGATCTTTTGCCAGCGCTTCCGCCGCCGCTTTGTTGGCGCCGCGCACGCGCAGCGGGCCAAACATCACGTTTTCCAGCGCCGTCAGGTGCGGGAACAGGTAGAACTGCTGGAACACCATGCCCGCTTCCTGACGAATCAGACGGTCGTCCACTTTCGGGTCGTTCACTTTCAGACCGTCGACGATCAGATCGCCGCTGGTGATTTCTTCCAGCTTGTTGATGCAGCGCAGCAGCGTCGATTTACCGGAACCGGACGGCCCGATAATGACCACCACTTCACCCTGCTTAATGTTCAAATCAATATTGTGCAGCACCTGGGTTGGGCCAAAGTGCTTGGAAACGTTTTTAAATTCAATCACAGGATTTTCATCCTTCTTTCAAGACGACGCAGAACGAAGCTCAGAACCAGAGTAATGATCAGGTAGACAACGGCTACCGCACTCCAGATTTCCAGCGCGCGGAAGTTGCCGGCGATGATCTCCTGTCCCTGACGGGTCAGCTCAGCCACGCCGATAACGATGAACAGCGACGTATCTTTAATGCTGATGATCCACTGGTTACCGAGCGGCGGCAGCATGCGGCGCAGCGCCAGCGGCAGAATAACGTGGCGGATCGTTTCGCGACGAGAAAGGCCCAACGCCAGACCGGCTTCACTGAAACCTTTATGAATCGACAGCACCGCACCGCGGGTAATTTCCGCAATGTAGGCCCCTGAGTTGATCATAATGGTGACGACGGCTGCGCTGAACGGGTCGATGCGCAGGTCATTGAAGGCCATTGGCAGGGCGAAGTAGATGAACATGACCTGCACGACAATAGGAGTGCCGCGGATCACTTCGATGAAAACCAGTGCGATGTGGTTTGCGATCCAGCCGCCGTAGGTGCGGGCGAAACCGGCGACAAGACCGATAATCAACCCACCAACCAGACCCAGGACCGAAATCCACAGGGTCATTTTAGCGCCTTCAAGCAAGAGTGGAATGGCAGGCCAGATGGCGCTCCAGTCAAACTGCATGATAATTTCCTGTTACTGTTACCGTGTTTCAAAAATAGCAGGGGCGAAAGGTCGCCCCCGAGTGAACGTCATTTTTACGTCTTATTATTTAGGCTCGGTGCCGAACCATTTTTTGTAGATTTCGTTATAGGTGCCGTTCTCTTTCAGCGTTTTCAGCGCGCCGTTAACTTTCGTGCGCAGATCGTCGCTGCCTTTCGGGAACGCGATACCGTACTGCTGGGCTTCCAGAGACTCGCCCACGGCCTTGAACTTGCCGTTGCCCGCCGTTTTGATGAAGTACAGGATGTTAGGCGTGTCGTGCAGAACAGCGTCAGCACGGTTGGTGCCGAGTTCCATGTACGCGTTGTCGATGTTCGGGAACTGACGCAGGTCTTTGGTTTTGATATTCGCTTTTGCGTAATCAACGGAACCGGTGCCGCTCTTCACCGCAACCACTTTGCCGTCGAGATCTTTTACGCTTTTTACGTCGTTATTATCGGCTTTAACCATGACCAGCAGGCCGCTTTTGTAGTAGCCGTCAGAGAAGTCGATCGCTTTTTTACGTTCATCGGTGATGGTGATACCCGCCAGCGCCAGATCCACGTTTTTGGTTTGCAGTGCCGGGATGATGCCGCTGAAGTCCATTGGCTTCAGGGTGTAATCCAGTTTGAGTTCTTTTGCGACAGCGGCCCACAGATCCACATCAAAACCAACGTATTTATCACCCTGTTTGAATTCAAACGGAACGAACGCCGTGTCGGTCGCCACAACCAGTTTGTCGGCAGCCTGAGAGGACACCGCAAAAGCCAGGGTAAGTGCAGCCAGTGAAACTTTTAATACAGACTTCATAGCATTTCCTTTTATATCCACGGGGCGATCCCCTGCGAGAACAGGTGGCACAATGAAAAAATCGTGCCAACTTTACAAGCTATTGTTTTGCAAAGGGGATGATGTCATGCATTGCACAATAAATGGGGCAATGAGGTTTTATTGCACCAAAGTGGAGCACTGTTTTGGTGCGCTTCGTTTGGGGCAACTGACGGAGAGACATTTAGCGGAAATTCTGACGAAAAAACAATCTTTCGTTAACGGTTGTGTGAGGTGATTATTACAATTTCTTCACTTTTGCACTGTCTCAGGCAAAAAGCGTGCACCATAGATGTGCAAAACCCTCACCGGAGGGCGAGGGTTTGATAGAAAATTCGTATGAATTATTCGATGTTAGATTCGATAAACCACAGGAACTGATCCAGGTCGCGGGAGGCGGCGGTAAAAATATCTGCGGTATCTTCGTCTTTGGCTTCGCCAATCGCTTTGCGCACGTCATTGGCCACAATCGCGTAGCGGTCCGCCAGCTCTTTCAGGTGATCCTGAACGGTATGGATATCCAGCGGATAACTCTTCAGTGGCGTTTTGCTGTTGATCACCTGCGTGGTACCCAGCGCGACGCCGCCTAGCTGAACGGCACGTTCAGCCATCGTATCAAGGTGGGTAACCAGTGCCGTGCGGAAGCCATCCAGCATTTCATGAACGGCAATAAAGTTTGCACCGCGCATATTCCAGTGGGCCTGTTTGGTGATCAGCGAAAGATCGATGAACTGGATCACCTGGCGATTCAGCAACTCAATGGTCGCCTTTTTGTCGCTATCCGATACATCGTTACGGGTATAAAGCAGATTAGACGCTTTCGTTTTCACCAGTTTAGCGGTACTCATAATCTCATATCCTCTTGATGTTTATGTCCCAGGTAATTTCGAAACTAAGTATAGCACCGGATTTTTTCTCTGCGGTCTGGCTGTGCCTATCGGTTTAATAGCAAAAAGGAGGTTGAGAATTTAATTTATTGAAATTAATGATAATTTTATAAATTGATACAGATCAATCTTAATTGCGGGATGGGGGAGTTACCGTGGAGGGATATTTCGTGAATATGACAATGTTTGTAAGAAATTATAATACCTCGCATTCTGGCCTTTATTCTGCATGGCCCCGAAGCCATGCAGAATATATGGCCTTAGCTGATATCTACCTTCTCAACTTTTGGTTCAGGGCGCATGGTGAGCGTCGAGCCCATTGACGCGGCGATAATTGAGCAGAGCGCCAGCGTCTGGGTCAATGTCAGGGTTTCGCCGAGGAATACCATCCCGGAAATCGCCGCAAGTGCAGGCTCCATGCTCATCAGCGTGCCAAAAATGCGTGTCGGCAGGCGCGTAAGGGCAATCATTTCCAGAGAGTAGGGGAGTGCGGTGGAGAGAATCGCGACCGCCAGCCCGACGGGCATAACGGACCATTGCCAGATAGATTCCGTCGCCTGCGCCATGCCGATGGGCACAAAGACGATAGCGGCGATGAGTGAACCTAACGCGACCGTCGCCGGTCCATGCTCTTCCCCTGCGCGCTGGCCTGTTAATATATAGATAGCCCAGCAGGCACCTGCACCCAGCGCCAGCGCTGCGCCCGTGAGATCGATCTCAGAGACGTTCTGGCCCAGCGGAAGCAGGAACCATAAGCCCAGCACGGCTAATATGACCCAGATAAAATCAACCGGACGTCGTGAGGAGAAAAGCGCCACGGCCAGCGGGCCGGTAAACTCCAGCGCGACGGCAATCCCCAGCGGTATTGTTTGAATGGAGAGGTAGAACAGATAGTTCATCGCCCCGAGTGAGAGTCCATAAAACAGCAGAGGCAGACGCTGCTCTTTTTTGAAGCGCAGACGCCAGGGTTTGAAAATGACCACCAGTATTGCCGTGCCCAGCACGATACGCAGGGCGGTAACCCCAGGCGCGCCAACCAGCGGGAAAAGCGATTTGGCCAGCGAAGCACCGCTTTGAATGGACAACATGGCAATGAGTATGACGGCTACCGGCAACCAGACCGACGACGTGCGGGATAACCCAGGCATCCTTTCTCCTGTCAGCTTATGTCAAACGAAGTAAAGGTTGCAGTGTAAAGGAAATAAGCGGCAACGGTTGAGGCGCTGTTGAAAAAAAACCTCGTGAAATCCGTAAAATGGTTAAGCGCTGGTGGATTTATCGCCTGATAGATTAGGAATAATCTGGATGAATGTAACGGCGCGTGCGCGCACTATGCGCATTTAGTAGTGAAAATTGCATGTGATTTGAAAGAGATAGCTGACGATGGAAACGTTCTGTTACAGGAAAGGTTTCATTAGACATCACGAATCACAAAGAGTTTCGCAAATTTTTTTGATATATTTAAAACTTACGGACTTACTTGAAGCACATTTGAGGTGGTTATGAAAAAAATTGCATGTCTTTCAGCACTGGCCGCTGTACTGGCTGTTTCCGCAGGTACCGCTGTAGCTGCTACTTCTACTGTTACTGGTGGTTACGCTCAGAGCGACTATCAGGGCGTGATGAACAAAGCTAACGGTTTCAACCTGAAGTATCGCTACGAGCAGGATAACAACCCACTGGGCGTGATCGGTTCTTTCACCTACACCGAGAAAGATCGTTCTGAAAACGGCGCATACAACAAAGGCCAGTACTACGGTATCACTGCTGGTCCAGCTTACCGTCTGAATGACTGGGCAAGCATCTACGGTGTTGTAGGTGTTGGCTACGGTAAATTCCAGCAGACCGAAAACGAAGGTCTGAACCGCACTGCAAGCAACAGCGACTATGGCTTCTCCTATGGCGCAGGCCTGCAGTTCAACCCAATCCAGGACGTTGCTCTGGACTTCTCTTATGAGCAGAGCCGTATCCGCAACGTTGACGTTGGCACCTGGATCGCGGGCGTAGGTTACCGCTTCTAATCACTTCGGTGAGCCAATAAAAAATCCGCCCAATGTGGCGGATTTTTTTTGTGGAAGACAAAAGCAAAACGGCAACCCAAGGTTGCCGTTTTTAGTGTTTGTTCCCTCTCCCCGTGGGAGAGGGTTCCCCAGTAATTTTTTTACCGAAAGCAACGAATGTTGTTTCAGCAAAATTAATGACTTACAGCGATGTCCTGGTCCGGCTGTAAATCGCCGAGGCGTTTCCGTAAGGCCGGGGCGAGGCGCAGGGATGCGCCGAGAGGGCGTGGCCTGCAGGGATGCAGGCTCATGCCCGACCCGATAGCCTGAAGGAATAAGCCGAGGGTACCGCGAAGCGGCGATTTACCGCCGGGAGCCCGGGTCGCCAGGGTGGTGGCGACTGAGCCACCCTGGCACGTTCACAGGTCATGCCGTTACAGAGTAGCAAGGAAAATAAAGTGAACGGAATGACCACCAGAGCCGTATGTTCCCCCTCACCCCAGCCCTCTCCCTTAAGGGAGAGGGAGCCGACTGTGCTGGCATTATTTTGTGGGGATCCCTCAGCCCACTGGGTGAGGGCATCAGACCGCTACTTACTCTTAATATCAAACATATCCGTACCCAGATGGTTGTAGTCAACTTTCTGTAACTTGAAGTTGGTAACGTACACTGGGGGCGCTTTCTTGTTTGAGACAAACGGGTAAGCACTTTTTATCTGCTCGGCCTTAATCCCCGTCCACTGCGAGAAGAACTGCAGGAAATCATTCGCTGAACGACGCGCTTTAATAACGCGATGCGTTTTATCATCACTCGACAGCACCATAAACGGCACCTGGAAGTTCTGCTGGAACTTGTCATCGTGCGCCAGATACTGCACCTCTTTACCGCGCTCTTTGAACGCCAGCCCGTGATCCGAGAAATAGACCATGGAGAAGCTTTCGCCCGTGTTGCGTAACTGCTCGTACAGCTTGCTGAGCAGGTCGTCGGTTTGCGTCATGGTGTAGAGATAGCACGAGGTCTCTTTAGACTGCACGAACTGCGCATACTTCCCGCCAGTTCGGTCGCAGGCCTGCGGGTGTGACCCCATCAGGTGCAGGACAATCAGCTGAGGCTGGGTGCGCGGGGTGGCGAACACCTGTGCCGTCATTTTCAGCAGCGCTTCGTCTTTGGTGTTTTTGTCCGCTTCAAAGTCGCCGCTCTTCAGGAACTGCACTTCGTCAGCACGCTTAGCAATGCTGGCGATGGCCGTATCGTATTCGCCAATCTGCCCCTGATTGGAGAACCACCATGTCTGATAACCCGCGCGGTTTGCCAGGGTCACAAAATTATCCTGATACTGCGGTTTGCCATCCACCACGCGGTTAAGCGTCAGGCCGAGCGATTTTTGCGTCGACCCGCTGGCCGCGACGTAATCGGTAAACAGGGTGCCTTTAACCGTATTCGCAAACGGGGTGTTATCCCAGTGTCCGCCAAACGCCCCCATCGCATCGCGACGTGCGCTTTCGCCAATCACCACCACATAGGTGTGGTATTTCGGCTTCACGGCCAGTACGTTCCAGGTGTCTTTCATATTGGAAAGCTCAGCCATACGCGCCTGTTCGTCGAGCACCTCTTTATTATTTACAACGACGTCTTTCACGAAGCGGAATACCGGATAGCCGATATTGATGAGCCTTAACTTACCGTCCCAGGGAATATTCTGGATGGGGGCGACAAACGCCACGGCAATGCTGAACACCAGACAGAGTATTTCGATCTTGCCCCAGGATTTTTTCTCGCCCGACTGACGGCGGATGGCGATGACGCCCAACGCGAAGATAAAGAGCCCGACCACGTAGCTGTACCACGGGAAGATCGTCAGGATCTCCGTCGACTCTTCCATATTGGTCGAGTGCAACGCCAGTAGGGTATTAAAGTTTGGCGAGCCGTACGCCTGACCAAACGGGAAATAGAGCGCAGCGACCAATGAACAGATCCCGATTACTGCTTTTTGCACGCGCGGTGCGGCTCGCCACAGCACGTGCAGCACGCAGGTGAAAGCCACCGCGTAGAGCAGACTAAAGGGGTAACCCAGCGAAAAGTTAATCAGTAATGACTGCAAAAAGTAAAAACCCGTCCACGGGCTTAAGGCCCGGCTGCGGGTCACAACGGTATCTATCAGGGTTAAATTCATAGGTCACTATCATGGATGAAAACGCCATGTGCTCACCCTGGCGTCAAGGGTCATAACCTGCCTGACAGTGCGTGGAGAGGGAATAGGGTCCGCTTCAGCGAGCCGCAAATTGTGCAGGGCTGCAAGAAGATAGTGCGAGCGGTAAATAATATCAACAGTTGCTAAGCAGATGTTTTGCGAAGGGGACTGCAAATCCGTAAAAAAGATCGGGAATAAGGCGGCTGGAAGCCAGTTTACAGCGAGATTGTGACGGGAAAATGACGCGGCGTACCGCAACGCCGCTTAGTGGGAAGGTTTATCGTCCTGATGCGGTTTGTTGTTAAACATATCGCACAGCATGTTCAACAGCATCAAGCGCACTTTAAAGGGAGAGTGGGTAAACACGGTCATACACCTCTTGAATTCGTTCATAAGACCTCCTGATTTTTGATCCCTTCGATCCGTGAAGGGTGACTGCATTACATACAGATATAGCACAGGCTATATTGTATAGCTATGGCTATTTCGTTAATTTTTTGTGCTTGCAGAGCTATGGTTTACAATGTGCGCTCTCGATACCGGGCGCTGGAAGCGTCACCCCACTGAGGAAGTACAATGAACCGTCGCGCAGGTAAGCCAACAATGAGGAAAACGACGCAACTGGTGAATGTTGAAGAACATGTCGAAGGTTTTCGCCAGGTCCGTGAAGCGCACCGGCGTGAACTGATTGATGATTATGTTGAGCTCATTTCCGATCTGATCCGTGAGGTCGGGGAAGCGCGTCAGGTCGATATGGCCGCCAGGCTGGGGGTTTCGCAACCGACTGTCGCTAAAATGTTAAAACGCCTGGCCTCCGTGGGCTTAATTGAAATGATCCCCTGGCGCGGTGTCTTTCTGACGCCAGAAGGGGAAAAGCTCGCGCAGGAGAGCCGCGAGCGCCATCAGCTTGTCGAGAATTTTTTACTGGTGCTGGGCGTCAGCCCGGAGATTGCCCGCCGGGATGCGGAAGGAATGGAGCACCACGTTAGCGAAGAGACGCTGGTGAAGTTTCGTGAATTTACGCTTAAGTATGGTCCCTCCGCTGAATGAAAATCCCTGGACTGCAGGCCCTGGCACGCGATCGTTTCTTCCATCTCTTATTACTCATTGGCGCAGCATTAAGCCTCTTTGTGCCGTTTGCACCGCGCGCCTGGCCTGCCGCCATTGACTGGCGCACTATCATTACCCTGAGCGGCTTAATGATGCTCACCAAAGGGGTCGAGCTGAGCGGCTATTTTGACGTGCTGGGACGTAAAATGGTGCGCCGCTTTGCCACCGAGCGCAGGCTGTCCCTGTTTATGGTGTTCTCCGCCGCGGTGCTGTCGACGTTTCTGACCAACGATGTGGCGCTGTTTATCATCGTGCCCCTCACGCTAACGCTGCGTAAACTGTGCGAGATCCCGGTCAGCCGCTTGATCATCTTTGAAGCGCTGGCCGTCAACGCCGGCTCGCTGTTAACGCCTATTGGCAACCCGCAAAATATCCTTCTCTGGGGACGTTCCGGACTGTCGTTCGCCGCCTTTACCTGGCAGATGGCCCCTCTGGCGCTGGTGATGATGCTGTCGCTGCTGGCGGTGTGCTGGTTTGCGTTTCCGGATAAAAAACTGCAGTACCACAGCGGAACAACCGGCCCGCAGTGGCAGCCTCGTCTGGTCTGGAGCTGCCTTGGGTTATACATCGTCTTTCTGTTCGCACTGGAGCTGAAGTATGAGCTGGCGGGCGTCCTGCTCGTCGCGGCGGGTTTCGTCGTGCTGGCGCGCCGCGTGCTGGTGAGCGTGGACTGGACGCTTCTGCTGGTCTTTATGGCGATGTTTATTGATGTGCATCTTCTTATCCAGCTTCCGGTGCTGCAAAACGTGCTGCACAGCGTCAGTACGCTGTCTCAGCCGGGACTGTGGCTGACGGCGATTGGCCTGTCGCAGGTAATCAGCAACGTGCCTTCCACCATTCTGCTGCTCAACTATGTTCCGCCGGATACGCTGCTGGCCTGGGCCGTTAACATCGGCGGGTTTGGTCTGCTGCCCGGTTCGCTGGCGAACCTGATTGCCCTGCGAATGGCTAACGACCGTCGCATCTGGTGGCGCTTCCATCTCTGGTCGATCCCGATGCTGATGTGGGCCGCGGCGATCGGTTTCGGAATATTCCTTCTCATATAGTGCGCAATTTGTCAGTTTTTCCTGGCAAACGTATAGCAACGTCCTAGCTTTAGTGAACGGCATAGTGTGATGCCGCTCACTGACAGGACCGTTGCTGACCTATGGCTGAAGATCAAAATCCGCCTGCTGACGAGCAGGACAAAAACAATAATGAGCGTAAGCGCCCGGGCAAAAAACCGTTAATTATCCTCGGCATTGTCGTGGTGGTAATGGTCGTCGTGGCGCTGGTCTGGTGGTTTTTAACCCGTAACGAAGAGACGACTGACGACGCCTTTACCGACGGCGACGTGGTGACGATTGCCCCCAAAACGGCAGGCTACGTCACCGAGCTGCGCGTGCGCGATAACCAGCGCGTGAAAAAGGGCGATCTGCTGGTGGTCATCGATCCGCGAGATACTACCGCACAGCGCGATCAGGCTCAGGCCCAGCTTGGGCTGGCCATCGCGCAGCTGCACCAGGCCCAGGCGCAGCTTGCGCTCTCAAAAGTCCAGTATCCCGCCCAGCGTGACGAAGCCAAGGCGCAGGTGCTGAAAGCGCAGGCCGATCTGGCGAATGCGCAGGCAGAGTACCGTCGCCAGCGCGGCGTCGACCCGCGTGCAACCACCCAGCAAAGTATTGATTCCGCTAACGCACAGCTGCGTAGCGCACAGGCAGGGCTGGCCAGCGCCCAGGCGCAGCTGGAAGTGGCAGAGCAGGTACAGCTGCAAATCCGCCAGCAGGAAACCAACGTTGAAGCGCGCGAGCGTCAGGTCGATCAGGCTAAAGCCCAGCTGGAAACGGCAAATCTGAACCTCTCCTATACCGAAGTCCGCGCCCCGTTCGACGGCGTTGTCACCAAACGCAACGTGCAGCCCGGTACGCTGGTGCAGGCGGGAACGGCGCTGTTCTCGCTGGTATCCCCGAACGTGTGGGTGGTGGCGAACTTTAAAGAGTCGCAGCTCGAGCGCATGAAGCCGGGTGATAAGGTCACCGTGTCCGTTGACGCATGGCCGGATATGGAGCTTGAAGGGCACGTTGACAGTATTCAGCAGGGCAGCGGCTCGCGCTTCTCCGCCTTCCCGGCAGAAAATGCCACCGGCAACTTCGTTAAAATTGTGCAGCGCGTGCCGGTCAAAATCGTCATTGATAAAGGCCTGGATCCCAACAAACCGCTGCCGCTGGGGCTGTCGGTGGAACCGAAGGTGACGGTGGAATGACGGATCACAGCCACGACAGCTGGAAGCCCGCCAGCAATCCGTGGGCGGTGGCGATTGTCGTCACCCTGGCGGTGTTTATGGAGATCCTCGATACCACCATCGTCAACGTGGCGCTGCCCCACGTGGCGGGTTCGCTCTCGTCCAGCTATGACGAATCCACCTGGGTGTTAACCAGCTATCTGGTTGCGAACGGCATTGTGCTGCCCATCTCGGCGTTTCTGAGCCGGGTGTTTGGCCGCAAGCAGTTCTTCCTGATCTGCATCGTTATGTTCACCGTCTGCTCGTTCCTGTGCGGGATCGCCACCGAGCTATGGCAGATCATCCTGTTCCGCGTGATGCAGGGCTTTTTTGGCGGCGGACTCCAGCCTACGCAGCAGTCGGTGCTGCTCGACTACTTCAAACCCGAGGATCGCGGCAAAGCGTTTGGGCTTTCCTCCATCGCCATCATCGTTGCGCCGGTTCTCGGCCCGACGCTGGGGGGCTGGATCACCGACAACTACTCCTGGCGCTGGGTGTTCTTTATTAACATTCCGGTGGGGATTGTGACGGTGCTGGCGATCTACCAGCTGCTGGAAGATCCGCCGTGGGAGAGCAAATCAAAAGAGAAGCTGACCATCGACTGGACGGGGATCGGCCTGATCGCGCTGGGGCTGGGCTGCCTGCAGGTGATGCTGGACCGGGGGGAAGATGAAGACTGGTTCTACTCGAACTTTATTCGTACTTTCGCCGTGTTGACGCTTGTCGGCATTATCGGCGCGATTTACTGGCTGGTATATGCCAAAAAGCCGGTGGTTGATCTTCATTGCATGAAGGACCGCAACTTCGCCGTCTCCAGCCTGCTGATGGCCGGTATGGCGATGATCCTGTACGGCAGCTCGGTGGTGATCCCGCAGCTGGCGCAGCAGGATTTGGGCTATACCGCCACCTGGTCCGGGCTGGTGCTGTCGCCCGGGGCGGTGCTGATCGTCTTAACTATCCCGCTGGTATTGAAGCTGATGCCGGTGGTGCAGACGCGGTGGATTATTGCCTTTGGCTTTACCTGCCTGGCGGTGTCGTTCTTCTGGTCGCGCACGCTGACGCCGGATATTGACTTCGAAACTCTGGTGCTGTTCCGCAGCGCACAGTCGATAGGGCTGGGGTTCCTGTTTGTGCCGCTCACCACCATTGCCTTTATTTCGATTCCAAGGCGGCTCAACGCCGATGCCGCAGCGTTATTCACCATGTTCCGTAACGTTGCGGGGTCGGTTGGGATTTCGCTGTCGACGGCGGCGATTACCGAGCGCTCGCAGGCGTACAGCGCGCACCTTGCGTACCACGCCTCGCCTTTCAATGAGCAATTCCAGCAGGCGATACGCGAAAGCGCCCAGGCAATCCAGAACTTCACCACCCAGGTAGGGGACCCCACCGGGATTGCCACCGGACGCATGTACCAGACCATGATTGAGCAGTCGCGCTTCCTGGCCTACATCGACGTCTTTACCATTCTGAGCGCGGTGGCTTTGCTATTGATTCCGTTTTGTTTGTTGCTCTCGCCGGTTAAGAGCGAGGGGAGTGCAGGAGCACACTGATGATACACAGACGTTTACACCCTCTGATGATAATGATGCTGCTGGCGGGCTGCGCCGTCGGGCCAGACTACCAGCAGCCCGCGCCGCCCGCCGTTACGCACTGGAACGATAAGGGCGACAGCGCGGTGAAATCACAAACCACTTCCGCCGCGACCAACCCGCGCTGGTGGAAAACCTTCGGCTCGCCGCAGCTCGACAGCCTGGTTGAACGCGCCATTGCCGGAAACCTGACGCTGCAGCAAACGGTGCTGCGCATCGCGGGAGCGCGTGAACAGATTAACCAGGCAGGCGGGGCGTTTTACCCGTCGGTGAATGGCAATCTGCAGGCGACGCGCCAGCAGCTCGGCCTGGAAGGGGAGTTGAAATCCCACGGCGTGTACGATCAGCTTGATAATGTCGATCCTGAACTGCGGGGCGCGTTAGGCCCGCTGACGCAGCCGATTAACCTTTATCAGGGCAGCTTCGACGCCCAGTGGGAAATCGATCTGTGGGGCAAGGTGCGCCGGCAGGTGGAGGCGGCAGAAGCGCAGCAGAAGGCGGCGATAGAGCAGCGCAACGACGCGCTGGTGTCGCTGGAAGCGGAAGTGGCGCGCGCCTGGCTGCAGCTGCGCGGGGCGCAGAGCATTATCGCCACGCTGAATACCCAGATAAAAAGCGCCCAGCAGACGCTGGACCTGACCGAAAGCCGCCAGCGCGGCGGGCTGTCTCCGCAGATGGACGTGGAAAACGCCCGTGCGCAGCTGGGCAATCTCGAAGCACAGCTGCCGCAGTATCAGGCGCAGGAGCGCCAGGCGATGAACGGTCTGGCAATCCTGCTCGGCAAGCCGCCCGGCGCGCTGGATGCGGAATTGCAAAGCGTGCAGCCGATGCCAGCCCTGCCGGATATCGTACAAACGGGCATTCCGTCGACGCTGGCGCGACGCCGGCCGGACGTGCGCGAAGCGGAGGCGAATCTGCATGCCGCCACGGCGCAAATCGGCGTTTCGGTGGCGGAGCTGTTCCCGAGCTTTACCCTCTCCGGGCAGTTTGGCCTGCGAAACAGCGAAAGCAACTGGCTGACCGACTGGAGCAGCCACTTCTACAGCTTTGGTCCGCAGGTCTCTATCCCTATCTTCCAGGGCGGACGGCTGGTCTCCAGCGTGAAGGTCGCGCGGGCGCAGCAGGGCGCGGCGGTGCTGGACTATCGCCAGACGGTGCTAACAGCGCTCGGCGATGTCGAAAACGCGCTGGTGAGCTATCGCACCGACCAGCAGCGTGAAGCGGGGCTGGCGAAAACCATCGATGCGCTGCAAAACGCGTTTGACCTGGCGAGCGACAGCTACCGGCAGGGCATCGCCAGTTTTATCGACGTGCTGGACGCCCAGCGGCAGCTGGCGCAGGCCGAGCAGCAGCGCGCGCAGGCTCAGGTGCAAAGCGCGCTCGACCTGGTCGCGCTCTACAAGGCGCTCGGCGGCGGCTGGGAGCCGTATCAGCAGGTGCAGTTACCGGATTACAGCGTCTTTGGCGACGCCCCGCGCGGATAAATTTTCAGAGGATTGGGCAAGAAACGGACAGGAACGCCACATTCGCGATGGCTGAGCGGCGGGTATAACTAACAGACACCCAATCGACATGCGAGGAAAGCGTTATGCGTTATCAAAAACTGGGCAATACCGGACTGTTTGTTTCTGAACTGTGCCTCGGCACCATGACGTTCGGCGGTGAAGGCGGCATGTGGGGCAAGATTGGTCAGCTCCAGCAAAATGAAGCCGAGCAGCTGGTGGGCCGCGCGCTGGACGCGGGCATCAACTTTATCGACACCGCCGACGTCTATTCGGAAGGCCGCTCGGAGGCGATCCTCGGGCAGGCGCTGAAAAACCTGAACGTCCCGCGCGAAAACGTGGTGGTCGCCACCAAGGTGTTCGGTGAAACGGGTAGCGCAGGGGTGAACTCGCGCGGCAGCTCGCGCTATCACATTATCAGCAGCGTGAAGGAGAGCCTGCGCCGCCTGCAGCTCGATCATATCGATCTCTACCAGCTTCACGGCTTTGACCCCGCCACGCCGATCGAAGAGACGCTTTATGCCCTGGATAACCTGGTGCAGCACGGCCACGTGCGCTATATCGGCGTCTCGAACTGGGCGGCGTGGCAGATTGCCAAAGCGCTCGGTATTTCTGAACGCCTCGGGCTGGCGCGTTTCGCATCGCTCCAGGCGTATTACACCATCGCCGGACGCGATCTTGAGCGCGAGCTGGTGCCGATGATGCAGAGCGAAGGCGTCGGGCTGATGGTCTGGAGCCCGCTGGCGGGCGGTCTGCTGAGCGGAAAATATGGCCGCGACGGACAGGGTGAAGCCGGTAGTCGCCGTCTGGAGTTTGACTTCCCGCCGGTGGATAAAGCGCGCGCCTTCGACTGCGTGGACGTGATGCGCACCATTGCCGAGCATAAAGGCGTCTCCGTGGCGCAAATCGCGCTGGCGTGGCTGCTGCACCAGAAAGCGGTGACCAGCGTCATTATCGGTGCCAAACGTATCGATCAGCTGGACGACAATATTGCCGCGACCGGGATCCGCTTGAGCGAAGACGAGCTTAAACAGCTTGATGCGGTCAGCGCGCTGCCGCGCGAATATCCCGGCTGGATGCTGGAGCGGCAGGGTGAGTATCGCCGCAACCAGCTCGCACAGTAATATCCCTTCTTCCCCGGTGGCGCTTCGCTTACCGGGGCTACTTTCCCTGGTCATTATTTCAACCCATCTCACAAAAAACGATCCTCCTCTTTGATCCTCATTTCATCTTCGCCTATATGACTAGTCATGAAATTTTAAATGACTAGTCATATAGGGAGAGACCATGAACAATTCACTGCCGGCCAACTTTTTATGGGGCAACTCCGTATCCAGCATGCAGACGGAAGGTGCCTGGAATGAGGGCGGGAAGGGGATGTCGGTGTATGACATTCGGGAAGCCGGGGAGAACATCTCCGACTGGAAAGTGGCGACAGACTCCTACCACCGCTACCGGGAAGATTTCGATCTGATGCAGGATCTGGGCATGAACTGCTACCGCTTCCAGATCTCATGGAGCCGCGTCTGCCCGCAGGGTGACGGCGAGTTTAACGACGAGGGCATCGCGTTTTACGACCGTTTTATCGACGATCTGATTGCCCGCGGCATTGAGCCGATGATCTGCCTCTACCACTTCGATATGCCGCTGGCGCTGGCGCAGGAGTACAACGGCTTCAATGACCGCCGGGTAATGGACGCCTTTATCCGCTACGGCAAAAAGATGATCGACTGCTATGGCGACCGCGTGAAGTACTGGCTGACCTTCAACGAGCAGAACATCTTCCATATGCCGGAAGCGTTCCGCATTTCCGGCTATATGAAAGGCGAGCAAACCCTGCGCGAGCTGTACGAGTTACAGCACCACACCATGGTGGCGCACATGTCGCTGACCGAGTACCTGCACCAGACTAAGCCGGGCCAGCTGATGGGCGGCATGCTGGCGCACCAGCTGATTTACCCGGCCACCTGCAAACCGCGCGATATCTTCTGCGCCCAGCAGTACGACGAGTTCCTCAACCAGAACCTGCTGCGCGTCTTTGCCGGTCAGGGCTACAGCCCGGCGGTGATGGCGGTGGTGGAGCAGGAAGGCTTTGGCGATATCTACCGGGCTGAGGACCTGGCGCTGTTCGCCCGTACAAAGAATGACTATATGGCCTTCAGCTATTACGCCAGTAAAACGCTGGACAGCGATGCGATCCCGGAAGGCACGCCGGTGAATTATTACCTGCTGCACGGCGAGAAAAATAACCCGTACCTGAAGGCCACCGAGTGGAACTGGCAGATCGATCCGCTCGGTTTTCGCACCATCATTACCCGCTACGCCAACGACTGGCGCCTGCCGGTATTCCCGATCGAAAACGGCATTGGGGTGATTGAGTCCTGGGACGGTATAAACCCGATTGAGGATACCTACCGCATCGACTACCACCGGGCGCATATCGAGGCGATGAAAGCGGCAATGTTCGAAGACGGAGCAGAGGTGATCGGCTACCTCGGCTGGGGCCTGATCGACATTCTCAGCTCTCAGGGAGACATGCGTAAGCGCTACGGCGTGGTCTATGTCAACCGTGAAAACCACGACCTGAAAGACCTGAAGCGCGTGCCGAAGAAGAGCTACGCGTGGTTAAAACAGGTTATCCATACCAACGGACGCGAGATGTAAGCCGTACGCTGCCGGGCCGTTTTTGTGACTGATTGATGGGAACTATCCGCTATGTCTGAAACAAAAATAACACCGCATATGCAGTCCTTTGTCGACAAGTTTGTAGAGTTCTCGGCGCGCCTGGCAAACCAGGTGCACCTGCGCTCCCTGCGCGACGCCTTCGCCACGGTGATGCCGATTTTCATCCTCGCCGGTCTGGCGGTGCTGGTGAACAACGTGGTATTCCCGTGGATTTTTGACGGCGACACGCTCGCGCACTTCAAGGTGTGGGGCGAGGCGATTATCAACGGGACGCTGAACATCGCCGCGCTGCTGCTGGCGCCGATGATTGCCTGGTCGCTGGCGCGCAACAAAGATTTCGACAATCCGGTCTCGGCAGTGGTTATCGCCGTCAGCAGCTTTATTATTATGATGCCGATGCGCCTGCAGATTACGCCTGTCGGCGGCAATACCGCGGTGAACGTCACCCAGGTGCTGACGTTCGCCAATATCGGCTCCACCGGGATTTTTGCCGGGGTGCTGATCGGGCTGCTTTCAACAGAAGTGTTTATTGCCATCTCGCGGCTGAAGGCGCTGCACATTTCCCTCGGGGAAAACGTGCCGCCGGCGGTGAGCAAATCCTTTACCGCGCTGATCCCGACCATTCTCACGCTTTCGCTGTTCGCAGTGCTGGCGGCCATACTGGCAAACGTGCTGCACACGGACCTGATCCATCTTATTACGACCTTTATCCAGCAGCCCCTGCGGCTGATCAACACAAGCCTGCCGGGGACGATTTTCATCTACAGCTTTGGTAACTTCCTGTTCACGCTGGGTATTCACCAGTCGGTGGTGAACAGCGTGGTGCTGGAGCCGTTCCTGCTGATCAACACCAACGAAAATATGCTGGCCTTTGCCAACGGACAGCCGATCCCGCACATCATCAACAACATCTTCGTGCCGACGTTTGGCATGGTGGGCGGCACGGGCAGCACTATCTCGCTGCTGATCGCCATCTTTATCTTCTCCCGACAAAAGTCGGCGAAGCAGGTGGCGCGTCTGTCGCTGGCGCCGGGTCTGTTCAACATCAACGAGCCGGTGATTTTCGGTTTGCCGATTGTGTTTAACCTGCCGCTGATGATCCCGTTCGTGCTGCTGCCCGCTATCGGCATTTACTTCGCCTGGCTCTGTACCACGCTGGGGTTAATGTCGCGCTGCGTGGTAATGATCCCGTGGACCACGCCGCCGATCCTGAGCGCCTGGCTGGCCACGGCGGGGGACTGGCGGGCGGTGGTGGTGCAGTTGGCAATCATCGTATTTGGTGTATTCTTCTACCTGCCTTTCCTCAAGATTGCCGAGAGAGTGGCGTTGAAAAACAGCGGGATAGAAAACTAACAGAAAGGAAGGACGATGGCGGCGAAGTACATCACCATAGCGCGGGAAATTAAGAAACGCATTATCAGCCAGCAGTACGCCGCCAATGAACCGCTGCCGGACCAGTTTGCGCTGGCGGCGGAGTTCAGCACCAGCCGAATGACCATTCAGCAGGCCATGCGTCAGCTGATTGTCGAAGGGCTGGTCTACACCCGTCAGGGGCAGGGAACGTTCATCCGTAAAAATTTCCTCCAGCTCTCGCAGTGGGATCTCTCCGGCAGCGACTACTTTGGCGCCACCAAAACCTGGGAGCATCTTGGAACGGTGACCAGCCAGGTGGTGCATTTTGAACTGCGCTTCCCGAACGAGAAAGAGCAGGCGTCGCTGATGATTAACGCCGATGCGCCGATCTATGACTTTATTCGTCTGCGTTTGCTGAACGGCGAGCCGATGTCGCTGGATTCCACGGTGATGCCGATGAATCTGGTACCCGGCCTGACGAAAAGCCATCTTGAAGGTTCGGTGTTCCAGTATCTCCAGGAGACGCTGGGGCTGAAAATTATGGGGTCGTACCGGGTGGTGCGGGCATTAAAGCCGAACGCGCTGGACATGCTGCATCTGGTCTGTGCAGAGAGCGACCCGGTGCTGGAGGTCGAGCAGGTGATCTATCTGGAGGATGGCACACCGCTGGAGTATGCGCACTGTCACTATCGTTACGACCACGGCGGGATCGTGATCGTGAATAACGGGTAATCAGGTTTTCAGGCGCACGACTCGAAATAGCTGTCCGTGTCTTTTATGTAAAGATCGTTCTGACACAGATGCTGGATTTGACCAGGCTTCAATGTAAAGCGGATTTTTTGAAGCCAGGAGCGTTTTATTTTGCTGGTATTGTCGCGAGATAAACCATAGTCATGGATTATCTCATGAACAAAACGAATACTCTGTGCAGAAACATAAACTGGTGTTTTGGTGAGCTGAATCAGTTTGCTGATCCAAATATCATCCGCGCGAGGACAGACCTTAATAAAATCCTCGTTAAAATGGAAATACTCCGGAATCATATTTTTCTTGAGCACAACGCCACCGAGACCAGTGATGATATAGTTTTGCTCAACAACTTTTGGCACGGTGATAAGCGGAAAATTACGATAGGTATCAAGAAGTTCTTTCTTCTTCTTTACTGTTTCACGCACGCGCGCAGCAACCACATATTCCTGATTGTGGCGGTAGAAATCATTCAGCAGGGTTTCTGCCCAAATTTCGTTATAGATAGCGTCATCGTCGGCATAAATCAGAATATCGTCTTCGGTTGCAGCTTGTAGCGCCGGAAACAATTTACGATAAGGCCCGGTATTTTTAACCCATTTAAAAATCAGGTTTGTACCCGTCTGGCGAATTTTCTGCACCCATTCAGGCTCGTCAGTGATGCCTTCGTCACTGAGATAAGGTGTGCTGGAGACCCACACAACAATTTGATCGACCTTCTTACTCTGGTTCGCCAGTGACCACACTGTTTGCGAACAGAGATAAAGGCGCGATTTTGTTGTTGTTAAGTTAATGCTGATCATCGAACTAAGTGTGCTCCAGGAAATAAAAAGACCCTATAAATACAGATAATACTGATTTTATAGGTAGGCGCATCATAACACTTAGAGGATTAGATGTAACCCCGCTGACTTAGCAGAAAATGGCAAGAATGGGACTTACAGCATTAATTGCTGTTCCGAAAGGATAAGCATGGTGGGTATTGCGGAGGAATAAGACCCCGATAATTTGGGGTCTTATAAGATACTTTAGTGCTTCAGATTGATCAGTTCAAACGCACCGGCATACCGGAGCGGTTCTGCACAGCCTGATCGACAATCGCCGTTTCCACGTCAGCCTGAGAGGTTACAGCCTGCACCGCGCTGTTCAGCGTAACTGGTACGACTTCGTTGTTGTTGATCTGATCTTCGCTAGTAGACAGCGGGTTGTGCACTTCGATGTAGCGGCTGCCGTCTGGCTCAGACGTCGCTTTCACCGGTTCGTTGATGAACTGCACACGCGTACCGACCGGCACGTTTTCGAACAGGAACTTGATGTCTTCGTTACGCAGACGCACGCAGCCGTGGCTCACGCGCAGGCCGATACCGAAGTTGGCGTTAGTACCGTGAATGGCGTACAGACGGCCAATGTACAGCGCGTACAGACCCATTGGGTTATCCGGGCCTGCCGGAACGACGGCTGGCAGCGGTTCGCCTGCAGCGATGTATTCCGCGTGCATTTTGGCCGTAGGCGTCCAGGTTGGGCCCGCTTTCTTACGCTCTACTTTAGTGGTCCAGTTCATTGGGGTGTCTTTACCCAACTGGCCGATACCGATTGGCAGCACGATAACGGTGTTGGTGCCTTTCGGGTAGTAATACAGACGCATTTCCGCGCTGTTAATCACGATACCTTCGTGAACGGTATCCGGCAGGATCAGCTGCTGAGGAATATTCAGCACGGTACCCGCTTTCGGCAGATACGGGTCTACGCCCGGGTTCGCTTCCAGCATGTTAGACAGGCCCAGCTGGTACTGCGCAGCGAAATACTCGAGTGGCTGAGAGTTACCTTCCGGAACGGTGACCACCTGGTTTTGTCCCACCAGACGGCTACCGTCGGTCGGCAGCGGATACGTCACCGCAGAAGCGGTCTTACAAAAACCTACTACGGCTAACGCCGCCGCAAAAAGCGTTGTTAATTTCATGTTCATGTTGTGCGAGGTATCTAAGCCATTCAGGCGATGAGTTGATAAGTCTGAATCTGTGATGGGAGCGCATTATATGTGCATTCCCGCTAACAGGGAATTCAGATGTGTACGAAATCACATTTTTTTCGATTTTGTTAAAGTTTAGTGGAGAGTCGCAACACGGGATCTCAATTCGGAATTGTGGCATAATGCCGTGTTTATCACACTTTTCGCAGGAATCTCCCCGTGTTAGTTACCAGCAACGTCACTATGCAGTTTGGCAGTAAGCCGCTGTTCGAAAACATTTCCGTCAAATTTGGCGGCGGCAACCGTTACGGCCTCATTGGTGCCAACGGTAGCGGTAAATCCACCTTTATGAAGATCCTCGGCGGTGACCTGGAGCCGACGCTCGGTAACGTTTCGCTCGATCCTAATGAGCGCATCGGTAAGCTGCGTCAGGATCAGTTCGCCTTCGAAGAGTTCACCGTACTTGATACGGTGATCATGGGGCACGCGGAGCTGTGGGAAGTGAAGCAGGAGCGCGATCGCATTTACGCCCTGGCTGAAATGAGCGAAGAAGACGGCTATAAAGTGGCCGACCTGGAAACGCAGTACGGCGAAATGGACGGATACTCTGCGGAAGCGCGCGCGGGCGAGCTGCTGCTCGGCGTCGGCATTCCGGTAGAACAACACTACGGCCCGATGAGCGAAGTCGCGCCAGGCTGGAAGCTGCGTGTCCTGCTGGCACAGGCGCTGTTCTCTAATCCGGACATCCTGCTGCTCGATGAACCGACGAACAACCTGGACATCGATACTATCCGCTGGCTGGAGCAGACGCTGAACGATCGCGACAGCACCATGATCATCATCTCGCACGACCGTCACTTCCTGAACATGGTCTGTACGCACATGGCGGATCTGGACTACGGCGAGCTGCGCGTTTACCCGGGCAACTACGACGAATACATGACGGCTGCCACTCAGGCGCGTGAGCGTCTGCTGGCCGACAACGCCAAGAAGAAAGCGCAGATTGCTGACCTGCAGTCCTTCGTCAGCCGCTTCAGCGCCAACGCCTCTAAATCGCGTCAGGCGACCTCGCGCGCCCGTCAGATTGACAAGATCAAGCTCGATGAAGTTAAAGCCTCCAGCCGTCAGAACCCGTTCATCCGCTTCGAGCAGGATAAGAAACTGTTCCGTAATGCGCTGGAAGTGGAAGCCCTGGCAAAAGGCTTTGAAAACGGTCCGCTGTTTAAAAACTTCAACCTGCTGCTGGAAGTCGGCGAGAAAATTGCCATTCTGGGCGCCAACGGCGTGGGTAAATCCACCATGCTGAAAACCCTGGTCGGCGAACTGCAGCCGGACAACGGCACCGTGAAGTGGTCTGAAAACGCGCAGATCGGTTACTACGCGCAGGATCACGAGTATGAGTTCGAAAACGATCTGACGGTGTTCGACTGGATGAGCCAGTGGAAGCAGGAAGGCGACGACGAGCAGGCGGTGCGCAGCATCCTGGGGCGTCTGCTGTTCAGCCAGGACGACATCAAAAAGCCAGCTAAAGTGCTCTCCGGTGGTGAGAAGGGCCGTATGCTGTTCGGCAAGCTGATGATGGAAAAACCAAACATCCTGGTGATGGACGAACCGACCAACCACCTGGATATGGAATCCATTGAATCGCTGAACATGGCGCTGGAGATGTACCAGGGCACGCTGATCTTCGTCTCTCACGACCGTGAGTTCGTCAGCTCGCTGGCAACCCGCGTGATCGAAATTACGCCTGAGCGCGTGGTGGACTTCACCGGTAACTACGAAGATTATCTGCGCAGCAAAGGTATCGACGGCTAAAAAAAAGCCCGGTGGCGCTTCGCTTACCGGGCCTACGTTCTATTCCCTCTCCCCGTGGGAGAGGGTTAGGGTGAGGGCATCAGGGCGCACTACACCACCCATTCGTCCGCTTCAGCCCCATTCACCAGCAGCCTGCGTTTTTCCCCCGCCGGTAACGACACCTTCAGCGCTTTCCACGCCGGACGATAATCCCCGCGCGCGTTGACCTTCAGGTTAATGGTTGCGCCGTCGCACACCATTTCCCAGTCCACCCACAGCGCATTGCCGTTCTGGTAGCCCCAGCTTTCTCCGTCATCTTCAAACAGCATGCCAGAGGTTGTCCCGACGCCCTTCACCGGGAACAGCTTCAGCTCGCGAGTGTCGTCTTTTTCTGCGGATACGTGGGTAATGCGCTCGCTGAGCGGCAGACCGGCACCGGCGCGGACCAGCAGCGGCAGTTTTTCCAGCGGCGCGTCGAGGACGATCGACTGGCCGCCCGCATACCACGCGTGGGTGTAAAAATCGTACCAGCCGGTTTCGTTATCCGGCAGCCAGAGGCGACGCTCGCGCTGACCGGCCTCCACGACGCTGGCCACCAGCAGGTCGCGGCCCAGCAGGAAGTCATCGCACTCCTCAAACGTCTGCGCATCGTGCTCGTGGTCGAGGAAGGTCGGGCGCAGCATCGGCTCGTCGTCGGCGTGCGCCTGCCAGAGCAGGGTGTAGAGATACGGCAGCAGGCGGTAGCGCAGCTCAATCGCGCCACGAATGGCAGGGGTCACGCCCGGGTACATCCACGGTTCGTTCACGGTGTGGTCATCATTCCACGAGTGAATGGTAAAGCGCGGATGCATCACGCCGTTCTGCACCCAGCGCACGAACAGCTCGGCGTCCGGCTTGTCGCCGGAGAAACCGCCCACGTCGTGACCGACGTTGAACAGCCCGGACAGGCTCATGCCCAGCCCCATGCGGATGTTATAGCGCAGGGTCTGCCAGCTGGTGCGGTTGTCGCCGCTCCAGGTCTGAACGTAGCGCTGCATCCCGGCGCAGCCGGAGCGGGAAATCAGGTACGGACGCTTTTCCGGGGCAAAGCGCTGCTGCGCTTCCAGCGAGGCGCGCATCATCAGCAGCGGCATCACCGGGCGAATATGCTTGATGGCGATCTCCCTGCCAAAGCCGTGACAGCGGGCTTCCCCGTCCCACACTTCATATTCGTTGTTGTCGTTCCAGGTGGAATCGATGCCCATCTCCAGCAGCTGCGTGGTGACGCCGTTCTGCCACCACTGCACCGTCTGCGGGTTGGTAAAGTCGAGGTGCGAGCCTTCGTCATCCCAGAAGCTGGAACGTTCTGGTGCATCGGTTTCTGAATCGCGAATGAACAGGCCGCTCTCCGCCACTTCGCTATAGCGCGGATGGTCCTGCAGCAGGCACGGCTTGATGTTTGCCGCAAGCTTCAGCCCCGCGTCGTGAAACGCCTGGCTCATCACCTTCGGCTGCGGCACCTTGTCATGGTTCCAGTTAAAGACGTAGCGCTTGCCGTTGATCGAGGTATAGCCGGAAGAGAGCTGGAACGAGTCGCACGGAATGGCGTGCTCTTCACACAGGCGGATGAAGTTCATCAGCTGGTTTTGCGCGTCCGGCGCGTCGGTGTAGTGCATGGTCGAGCCGCTGTAGCCCAGGCTCCACTTCGGTCCGAACAGGGTTTTCCCGGTCAGGCGCACGAAGGCTTTGGTGACGTCCAGCACGCGCTTGCCGGTAAAGATGTAGTAATCGATATCGCCCGCTTCCGCCTGCCAGCGGCGGTAGGCGGTGTGGTAGTTGTCTATCTCGTTGCCCAGATCCAGCCAGCAGCTGCTCAGGTTGTCGTAGAACAGGCCGTAGCTCACGTCGTCGCGGTGGGTGAGGGTGAACGGAATATGCTTGTACAGCGGGTCGGTGCTGGCCGCGTTGTATCCCATTGCGTCGAGGTTACGCATCTCATAGCGTTTGCCGTTGCGCTGCAGATCGCCCGCTTTCTCACCCAGACCGTAAAAACGCTCGTCCTTGCGGCGGCTCAGGTAGTGCGCCACGCCGTCACCGTGGGCGTTCAGCAGATAAGCGCTGGTCGGACGGTCGTTGACCAGCGGCTGCCACTCGCCCGCCTCATTGCGGTAGTGCCACTCCAGCCACAGCGGCTGATGCACGGTCACGCGCAGCCGTTCGGTTGCCACGGTTAGCGTCTCACCCTCCTGCGCCAGCGTCCAGGCCGGGCAGGTGAAACCGCTTAAGTCGTCACGGCGGCGACCTTCCCACGGCACGTCTTTTTCCGGGGCGATGCTCCAGGTGCGGTCCAGCGCCAGCTCGCCTTTGCGTTTGATCAGCACGCGGAACAGGTTCTCTTCCAGCACATACAGGCACAGGCGGTGCTGGTTATCGACCAGCAGTTCCAGATGGTTTGCTGACTGCTTATCTACGGTCCAGTTTTTCAGGGTTTTCATATGCAATACATCCACTATCAGGCGCGCTTGGCGCGACGTTCAGCAATAAATGCTACCAGGAAGACAGCGCCAATCAGGTCAAAGAAGCCCATGGCAATAAAGAGCGGGTTAAAGCCGATTTTGTCGGCGGTCACGCCGATTAACAGCGAGAACAGGAAGCTGGCGATCCACGCCGCCGAGCCGCGCATGCCGTTGACCGTCGCCATCTGGCCTTTGTCGAACGACTCCACGACCAGGGCGCTCAGCATGCAGGAGATGATCTGGTGCCCGAAACCGCCGATGGAGATCAGCACGATGGTGATATACGGGTCGCGGGTAATGGCCACGATGCCCAGAGAGATCATCAGGAACGCACCGGTCACGGAGCTTGCCACGACCGAGTTAACGCGGGAGCAGCCGAACAGGCGGGTGTACAGACGCGTCAGGTAGCCGCTCGCCACGCTGCCGAGATCGGCGGCGAGGAACGGCAGCCAGGCAAACATCGCGATCTGCTTCAGGTCCATACCGTGCTCTTTGGCGAGGTACAGCGGCACCCAGAAGCTCAGCACCGCCCAGGCCGGTTCCGCCATAAAGGCCGGAATGGCGATACCGTAGAAACGCTTGTTTTTTGAGACGGTTTTCAGCGCGGTCAGGAAGGGCAGTCTCACCGCAGGCGGTTCGTTATCCTGCTTGATAAACGCCAGCTCGTCCTTGCTCAGGTTTGGGTGCTGCTCCGGATTGTGGTAGAACGCCCACCACAGGAGCACCCACAGCAGCGCCAGCACGCCGGTGAACATAAACGCGCCCTGCCAGCCAAACGACGCATGAGCGAAGTAGATGATAGGCGGAGCCAGCATCGCACCGATGGAGAAGCCTACGCCCGCCCAGCCGGCGGCAACGGGACGTTCTGATTTCGGGAACCATTCGCCGATCGTTTTGGCGTTTGCCGGCGTGGCGGCCGCCTCAGACGCGCCCATAAAGAAGCGCAGAATAGCGAGGTGCAGCCAGCTTCCGGCACCCGCGTGGAAAATACACATCAGCGCCCACACCCCGGCACAGACCATGAAGCCAATCTTCAGGCCAATCACGTCGATCAGCCAGCCGCACAGGGGCTGGAAAATGGTGTAGGCGATCTGGAACGCGCCGACGATCCAGGAGTACTGCTCGGTGGTGATCCCGAGGCTCTCTTTCAGTTCGGGGGCGAGGATCCCGAGTGAGTTTCGAGTGATGTAGTTAACGGTGACGCCAAGTAAGAACAGCACCAGCACGTACCAGCGCAGGTTCTTGATGACGCGACGGGTCTTGCTTGTCGCAACGGTATTATTGATGTCCTGACTCATTTTACTCTCCACAAGACGGACGCTAAGGGACGGAGGTTCAGGTGTCACACAGATTTTTATGCCTTTGATTTCTATCCGTTTAGAATGCTTAAGTTGCTATACAACTAGTATGGAAGTTGTGTGACAAGTTCACCTTAAGGGAGAAAATGAGCGGGAAATAGTGGATTTTGTGCAAAATTTCTCATAACTGACCTCAACCCTCTGGCATGATGGCTTTTATGTCAGTTATTGCCTGACGGATACGCTATGAAAATTTTTTCATTTCGCAAATGGAGCCAGATCACAAAATGGACAAAAGGCTAAAAATCACCGAAATTGCCGCCCGAACGCAGCTCTCCATCAGCACCGTGTCGCGGGTGCTGGCGGGCAAAGCAAACACCAGCGAAAAAGCGCGCGCAAAGGTGCTGGCGTGCGCGCGGGAGCTGGGGGTAATGGACGCAATGGCGGCGGGGCGTTTGCTGCTCAATAGCCTGGTGGTTTTTGCCCCCCAGCGCGCCTTTGACGAGCGGTCCGATATCTTTTACTACCGCGTGATCCAGAGCGTGGGGAAAGGGCTGGCCTCCCATGAAGTGCGGTTACGCTACTGCGCGCTGGAAGAGAACGACAGCGACGCGCAGCTTTTTCTGGCGCGCATGAACGAGCCGGATACGCAGGCCGCCATTCTGCTCGGTATCGACGATCCGCATATCCACGATCTGGCGGTGGATGTCGGTAAACCCTGCATGCTGATCAACTGCCGCGACCGCCATATGCGCCTGCCGGCCGTCGCGCCGGATCATCGCGCCATTGGCGAGCGGGCGGCGGAATACCTGTTCGAGATGGGGCACCGCGAGGTGATGACGGTGCTCTGCCTGCGGCGCTACACCATGGAGCAGCGCCTGTCTGGGATCCGCGATGCGTGGCAATCCCACAACCTGACGTTCAACGACAAGCGCGATCTGCTGGTGGTGCCGAGCTTCAGCGCGCGCGAAACGGAACATATGGTCAGCAGCTGGCTCAGTGAAATGCAGGGCAAGGATTTGCCGACCGCCTTTCTGGTCGGCGGCGACTTTATGGCGGCGGGTACCATCAGCGCCTTACAAAACCACGGTCTGCGCGTGCCGCAGGACGTCTCGGTGATGAGCATTGACGGGTTTAATCTGGCGGCGATTCAGGATGTGCCCCTGACGGCAGTGCATGTCCCGCGCGATGAGCTGGGAACGGAAGCGGTGCATATGCTCCAGCAGCGGCTGATGCGCCCGGACGCGCCGGTGGGGACGTTGCTGCTTAACGGCACGCTGACCGTGCGGGAGTCGGTCCGGCGGATACGTCAGGGGAAACGACGCACCGCCGTTGAGCGGGAAGGGCTGTATGACAGTTAGGCCATGCCCAGCGCGCGCTTGCCGTGGATGTTCAGGTCGGCCACGGTAAAGCGATCCTGCCAGGTCTTTTCATAATCTTCGCGCGGGAAATCCCCTGGCGACGCGCCGGTTTCCAGCGCTTCCTTGACCTTCTTCGCATAGGCGAGGTTTTTCTCGCACATCGGTGCGGCAGGAATGTACATCACGTTGCCCCAGCCCTGCTGGTTCTCCACCGGCGCGACGGAGTGGATCACATCGCAGTGCCACCACACGGAATCGCCCGCGTCCAGCGCCGGAATGCTGCTTAACGCTTCGATGAGCAGCGGGTGCCACTTCTCGGAAATCGGCAGCACGCGTCCCGGCGCCACGCCGCACAGCTCGTCCTCCGGCACGTCGTCCAGCAGCGGACGCAGCAGAATATAGGCCATCGCTTCCGGGATCGGCACCACGTGCAGCAGCCCCTGTCCGGGGATCATATCCGACAGCGCCGTCCAGCCCTGGAAGGTGCGGAACACGGAGCATTTGGTGGTGTTATCCACGGTGTACTCTTCCACTTCAGTGCGGTGCGCGGCGTTCCACGGGTCGTATTTATCGACGTTGCCGTCAAACACGCGGGCGAACACCTGCTGATAGGCCGGCAGCAGCCAGCGCTCCAGCGCGCCGGAATCGGTGTGCGCACCCAGCCCTTTCGAGGTGGTTCCCGGCGGACGGCGGCGAATGCGATCCGGATAGATCACGCTCACGTCCGGGTCGAACCATTGTTTGCCGTTGCTCTCGAATGTCCATAAGCGGTTCAGGAACGACTGCACCTGCGCCATCTCTTCGCTCTGGCGCGCCTGCATTTGCGCCTGCGACCAGTAGATCGGATAAATCTCCGGGCGAGAGGCCGTTAAGGTACCGAAGAAGTTATCGCCCGGACCTTTATACACCTCGTCAAACTTGTTGAGATCGAGGTAGTCGAGCATCGACTGATCCCACGCCAGGGCCTGCTCGCGCGGGAAGTGACCTTTAATCACCGCGCAGCCGCGGCGTTTTACCGCCTCGCGCTGAGCATCGGTAATTGTGCCGTTTTTCACATCGGAAAACGGAATCACCGGCCAGACGGGTTCGCCTTTGTTTTTGAGGGCGTTAATTTCCGCCACGCGGCTGGCAATCTTATCGCTGAGCTTATTGAACACCGCCTGCACGTCACCGATCTGCGCGCGCAACTCACGTTTTAACTGACGGATTGCCGCTTTGTGATCCGTCGGCAAGGTTTCACTGGTAAAGGTCATAACTGCCTCGCATCTTTCATTCGAAAGTAAAAATGTCTACAAGTGATACTTTAAGTTAAAAATAAGTTAATGCAAGTTTAAAAACTTGACGTGCGCCACAGGATGGAAAAGAAGAGAAGAACCGGAGCAAGGCTCCGGCGAGGAGAGGATTACGCGTCGAACGGGGAATGGGCGTCGAGAACGGCCTGAATGACGTTCAGCGCGCCCTGATGGTTGTTGTCATCGGTGGCGTAGCGGGCAATCTCTTTGATGCTTTCTGCCGCGTTGCCCATCGCAAAGGAGTATTTCACCAGCTTCAGCATCTCCGCGTCGTTGCCGCTGTCGCCAATACCCACGCACGCCTGCGGGGACACGTCCCAGCGCTTCAGCAGGCGGCTGATGCCGTTGGCTTTGTGCAGGCCGGGGATAATTAAATCCACAAAGCCAAAGCCGCTGGTGACCGGCTTCATAATGCCGTCGAGCGACACGTGCAGTTTATCTACCAGGCTCGGGATATCGCTGTCCGGCAGGTTCAGGGAGAACTTAAACAGCACGTCGTCGATATCGTGATAATCGCTGATGCGCTTTAAGCGGTGATAGTGCTTTGACATCAGCGCCACGAACGCCTCCGGCGCTTTGTCGCTGACGTAGGCGCTCTCCAGTCCGCAGGCCACAAAGTTCAGCCCTTTGTCTTTCAGCAGTTCGCCAATGACGATTTGCGATTCATGACGGGTCAGCTCGCCGTGGAAAATTTGCTCGCCGCGATCGAACACCAGCGCGCCGTTTTCCGCCACGAAGGAGATCTGCTCTTTCAGCTCCGGGAAGAAGGAGATGAGCTGGTAATACTGGTTGCCGCTGGCGACAACGAATTCAATGTCGCGGGCTTTAAGCTGTTCAAACTGTGCCTGAAAGCGGTCTCGATCGTACTGCTTGGCATCATCAAGGAAAGTTCCGTCCATATCGGTGACGATAACTTTTACGGTCATACATTGCGCTCCTGGGTCACTGCGTTTTGAAACATTCTAATAACAAGGTGACGGGGAGCACAAATTTAATTTCATTCGAAAGTAAAAGCAAAACGGCAACCTGGGTTGCCGTTTTTAGTGTTTTCTCCCTCTCCCTGTGGGAGAGGGCCGGGGTGAGGGCATCAGCGTGCGCATTTCCCCTTAGGAGATACTTCGTTACAGCGTATGCTCAGTACGGGCGATAATATCGTCCTGCGCATCCGGCGACAGGGCGGTGAAGAACGCCGAGTAGCCAGCCACGCGCACCACCAGGTCACGATACTGGTCAGGGTGTTTTTTCGCTTCCAGCAGCGTTTCGCGAGAAACAATGTTGTACTGAATATGCCAGCCCTTATGCACCTCGAAGAAGGTGCGCAGCAGCACCATCAGCTTCTGTCGGTCGCTGTCGTTTTCCAGGGTCGACGGGTTCAGCTTCTGGTTTAACAGCACCCCGCCCAGAATCGCTTCCGTAGGCAGTTTGCCCACCGAGCCGATGACCGCCGTCGGGCCGAGATGGTCCGTACCGGAAGCCGGGCTTGCGCCTTCCGCCAGCGGGGTGTGCGCTTTGCGTCCGTCCGGGGTGGCCATCGTCGCCGCGCCAAACGGCACGTTCGCGGAAATAGAAGAGGTACCTGCGTAGTAGTTACCACCGATCGGGCCACGGCCGTAGCGCGGGTTGTGGTACTGCTTCAGCTCTTCAATGTAGGTCTGATAGGCACGGGTCAGCAGCATATCCACGTTGTCGTCGTCGTTGCCGTACTTCGGCGCGCCGTTGATCAGGCGCTGGCGCAGCTGCTCGTGGGTCAGGCCGTCGAAGTCATCCGCCAGCGCGGCCGCCAGCTGCTGCTGACCGATTGCGCCCTGATCGAACACCAGCTTTTTCACCGCCGCCAGGCTGTTGCCGAGGTTGGCGATGCCCACCTGCAGGCCGGAGACCCAGTCATACTTCGCGCCGCCCTGCTTGATGCTTTTCGCACGTTCAATGCAGTCGTCCACCAGCGCCGAGCAGAGAATATCGTGGACGTTCTCTTCCAGCATGGTGTCCACCACGTACTCGATCTCGATGGATTTGCGGGTGTAGTAGCGGATCTGGGTATCCCACGCCGCCATCACCTCCTCAAAGTTATCGAAGTTACCGGCAGAGAGCGCTTTCTCCTGCGGCAGGAACACCTTGCCGCTGGTGGCATCGCGGCCACCTTCCAGCGCGGCGAGCATCACGCGGGCAAAGTTGATAAAGCTCATGCCGGTGCAGCGATAGCCCCATTTACCCCCGACGGCGGTTTCGATGCAGCCAATCGCGGCGTAGTCATAGGCATCGTCTTTCTCGACGCCGAGCTTGATGAATTCCGGGATCACGATTTCATCGTTGTTGAACGCCGGCATCCCGAAGCCGCAGCGTATCACCTGCACGCAGGCGTCGAGGAAGTCGTTGCTCATGCCCGCGTGGTAACGCACGCTCAGGTTTGGCTGGGTGGAGCGCAGGCGACCGCAGGATTCCAGAATCGCGTAGGAGAGCGGGTTGACCGCGTCCATCGGCTCGCCGTTGACCAGCTTCTGGCCACCGATGGTGACGTTCTGGTACAGCGGGCTGCCGGCAGAGGCTTTAGAGTGCGAGCCGGAGCGGATCTTGTTCACTTCCAGCAGCTTCAGCCAGCAGCTGTGCAGCAGCTCAATGGCGTGCTCGCGGTCGAGGCTCTGGTCAAGCTCCACGTCGCGACGGTAGTACGGATAAAGATACTGGTCCATACGCGCGAAGGAGACGGAGTGGCCGTTGGACTCAATCTGCAGGATCAGCTGGATGAAGTAGCACAGCTGCAGCGCCTGCCAGAAGGTTTTTGGCGGTTCGTGGGCAATCACGTCGCAGTTTTCCGCCATGGCCAGCAGCTCGTCGCGGCGGCTTTCGCGGGTTTCGGTGGAGGCCATTTCGCGCGCCAGGTCCGCAAAGCGCGTAATGTGCAGGCTCACGGCCTCCAGCACGATATCAATCGCTTTCAGGAACTGGTCGCCGTGGAGATCGTCCAGCACCGTCAGGTTAATGCGCGAGCGGCGCTCGGCCACCTTGGTGCGCAGGCCGTCGAGACCTTTCTCCAGCACCAGCGGGAAATTAACGGCCAGATGCGCATCGCCGGAGGTCATATTGCCTTCGGCTTTGATAATGCCGGTTTCCAGCAGGCCTTTCTGTTCGTCGGTGAACATGCCGTAGCAGCGATCCTGCACCGTCTGGCCGCGCCACCACGGGCAGATTGCATGCAGGACGCGCTTGTTCTCTTCGCTCACCGCAAAGCCTGCACCCGGACGGTCCGCCAGGTCGTCGATCTCTTTCTCAATCCAGGAGACGGTGTATTCCGGGAAGATCGGCGCGGCGCGCACTTCGCTTGCCTGGTTACCTATGATGAGCTCGTCGTGTTTGATCCAGATGGTACGCTCGGCCAGGTGATGCGCCAGCGCCAGGGCGCGACGCACCGGGATCGGCTTGTCCATGTGCTGCTGATACATCTCGGTGTAATGCTGCGCGCGCTCGGTACACACCGGCGGCTTGACGATATGTACGAGGGCCGTTTTGTGCGCTTTAATGCGCTCGCTGAGGGTGTTGAGATTCAGGGTCGTCATAAGTTTATCCTCGTAAGGTCGCGGTTAACCCTTTCTGGCAGGCGTACTGCTGCGCGAAGTCCAGCAGGGCAGGGTTATCCAGCGGTTTGTCAGGGGCAGAGTAGGGTTGGCCGAGCAGGGTGTATTTGTTCATGCCCAGCGTGTGGTACGGCAGAAAATGAATATCGTCGACGCCGAGCTCGTCGGCAGCGAAATTGGTAATGGCGGTAACAGACGCTTCATCGGCGTTAAAGCCCTGGATCAGCGGCACGCGGATGGTGATTTTTTTCCCGGCAGCGGCCAGGCGTTTCAGGTTATCCAGGATTCGCTTAGCCGAGCCGTCCGTCCACTGCTTGAAAACGTCACCGTCAACGTGCTTCAGGTCGGCGAGGAACAGATCGACGTACGGTAAAGAGGGCTCGATATAGTGCCACGGCACGTGAAGACAGGTCTCGACGGCGGTGTGGATACCCTGTTCGTGGCTGGCTTTAAACAGCGCAAGTGCCAGATCGGGGTTCATAAACGGCTCACCGCCGGAGAGGGTGATGCCGCCGCCGCTGCGGTCGTAAAAAGGCTTATCGCGTAGCACGGTTGCCATAATGTCGTCTACCTGCTGTTCTTCACCGCAGACGGTGAGCGCCTGCGTTGGGCAGCAGTCGGTGAGGGCGTTGAGCGTCTCGTCGTCAAGCTTCTCACGATGGATGACCATCCCGTTCAGCGCACGTTCGATACAGCCCGGAGCCGCCTGCTGGCACAGGTCGCAGCCGTCCAGGCACAGGCGGGCATCAAACAGCACGTCCCGGCTGCGGGAGCGGCTTTCCGGGTTCTGGCACCAGCGACAGCCCAGCGAGCAGCCTTTTAGGAACACCACGGTACGAATACCGGGGCCATCGTGGGTAGAGTAACGCTGAATATTGAAGATCATGTTTTCGCCTCTCATCTTGCATATGAAGATTAAATTACTTTCGAATGAAAGTTATCTTGATGCAGGTCAACTCTTGAGCAGGTTTTGTCGTGATAGGGTAAGTGCAGGCTAATTTTGAGGGTGACATCATGGAACTTTATCTCGACACATCTGACGTTGCGGCAGTCAAAAAGCTGGCGCGTATCTTCCCGCTCGCGGGCGTGACCACCAACCCAAGCATTGTTGCAGCCGGTAAAACGCCGCTCGACGAGCTGCTGCCGGCCCTGCACGACGCGCTGGGCGGCAAAGGCCGTCTGTTCGCTCAGGTGATGGCGACTACCGCGGAAGGCATGGTGGAAGACGCGCGTAAGCTGCGCGCCATCATTAACGACCTGGTGGTGAAAGTGCCGGTGACGGCAGAAGGGCTGGCGGCAATCAAAATGCTGAAAGCGGAAGGGATCCCGACGCTGGGCACGGCGGTGTACGGTGCCGCGCAGGGCATGCTCTCCGCGCTGGCGGGGGCGGAGTATGTCGCCCCTTACGTTAACCGCGTGGACGCGCAGGGCGGGGACGGGATCCAGACGGTGGTTGAATTGCAGCAGCTGCTGACGCTGCACGCCACGCAGTCAAAAGTGCTGGCCGCGAGCTTTAAAACCCCGCGTCAGGCGCTGGACTGCCTGCTGGCAGGCTGCGAGTCTATTACGCTGCCGCTGGACGTGGCGCAGCAGTTTATCACTTCACCCGCCGTGGATGCGGCGATTGTGAAGTTTGAGCAGGACTGGCAGGGGGCGTTTGGACGGACGACTATCTGACGCTGTTGCCGGGTGGCGCTGACGCTTACCCGGCCTACGATTTTCTCCCTCTCCCTGTGGGAGAGGGCCGCAGCAGGGTTTAACCTCCGCAAACCTCACATCCCGGATTACGCATCAGCTTCATCTCGCGGAACTGGCAGGTCATCGCGTCGTACATCACGATTTTCCCCGCCGCCGGCGTACCGTAATGCGCCAGGACTTTAATCGCTTCCATCGCCTGCAGTGACCCGATTATGCCGACTAACGGCGCCATCACGCCCGCCTCGACGCAGGTCAGCGCGTTCTCGCCAAACAGGCGGCTCAGGCAGCGGTAGCAGGGTTCACCCTCCGCGTAGGTGAAGACGCTGATTTGCCCCTCCATGCGGATCGCCGCCCCGGAAACCAGCGGCGTTTTATGCGCAAAACAGCCCGCGTTTAGCTGATTGCGGATTGCGACGTTATCGGTGCAGTCGAGCACCAGATCGTGCAGAGCAATCTGCGCGAACAGCGCGTCGTCATCCAGCATCGCGTCAATCAGGGTAAACTGAACGTTGGGGTTGATGCGGGCCAGCGCCGTGCGGGCAGAGTCTACCTTCGGCTGGCCAACCGTCGCGTCGCTGTGCAGCGTCTGGCGCTGCAGGTTAGACACCGACACGGTATCGAAATCCAGCAGCGTCATCCTGCCCACGCCCGCCGCCGCAAGGTACTGCGCGGCGGCGCAGCCCAGACCGCCCAGACCGACGACCAGCACGCTGGCCGCCTTGAGCGCTTCCTGGCCCTCGAAGTCAAACCCGCGCAGCACAATCTGGCGGTTGTAGCGCATCATCTCCTGGTCGCTCAGCTCCACCGTCATGTCAGCCCCCGAACAGGTGGTTAAAGCTTTCTACTTCAACCCATTCGCCCGCTTCCACGTTGCCGCGCTCGCGCTCCAGCACGATAAAACAGTTGCCCTGGCTGAAGGAGCTGAAAATGTGCGAGCCTTGGTGTCCGGTGGTGCTCACTTCGAGCTCGCCGTCCGCGTTGCGCGCCAGAATGCCGCGCTGGAAATCGAGACGACCCGGGGATTTTTTCAGGCGCGTGGCGGCACGCACGCGCTGGCGTTCCGGCAGCGGGTTAGCCTTGTTGCCGGAAAGCTTCGCCAGCAGCGGGATCACCAGCTGGTAGAAGGTGAGTGCCGCAGAGACCGGGTTACCCGGCAGGCCGCAGAACCAGCTGTGCGTGAGCTTGCCAAAGGCGAACGGTTTGCCCGGCTTGATAGCCAGCTTCCAGAAGGCGATTTCCCCCAGCTCTTCAAGAATGGTTTTGGTGTAATCCGCTTCGCCAACCGAGACGCCACCCGAACTAATGACCACGTCGGCGGACCGATCCGCTTCAATAAACGCGGCGCGCAGTTTTTCCGGATCGTCAGGAATAATCCCGAGGTTGATCACCTCGCAGCCCAGCTGCTCCAGCATCAGGTGTACCGCCAGACGGTTGGTGTCGTAAATCTGTCCGTCCTGCAGCGGCTGGCCCGGAAGCTGAAGCTCGTCGCCGGTGGAGAAAACGGCGACGCGCACCTTACGGATAACGTCGACTTCGGCAATGCCGAGCGACGCCAGCACGGGCAGTTCACCCACCGTCAGCTTCTGTCCGGCGGCAAAGACCGTCGCGCCGAGGGTAATGTCCTCGCCGGTACGACGGATGTTCTGGCCCGCTTTAACGTTCGCGGTAAAACGCACGCCGTCGTCGGTCTGTTCGGTCTCTTCCTGCATCACCACGGCGTCGCAGCCAACCGGTACCGGCGCGCCGGTCATAATGCGCACGCAGGTGCCCGCAGGCCACTCACCGTTAAACGGCTGGCCGGCGAAGGCTTTACCCGCTACGGGGAGCACCTGGCCCGTCTGGAGATCTGCCAGACGCACCGCATAACCGTCCATCGCTGAGTTATCGAATCCCGGTACGTTAAGCGGGGAGACGATATCGCGCGCGGCAATACGCCCAAAACAGCGCACGAGGGGCAACGTTTCAACGTCCTGCAGCGGGGAAAGTCGGTCAAGCATCTGCGTGAGTGCCGTCTCAAGCGGCATCAGTCCGGCGGTAAAATCCATGGTGGGCTCCTGCACAGTAACAACGAAAGCGTCCATTATGGCAGAAAAGTGCCACTAACAGTATGACCCGGAGGGTGTACGCTTTACATCACAGTTGCGTCTTTCTATATTCAAAAATCATCTGAAGTTTCATCGACGATAATGATATTTATAGAAAAAGCCGCGAATCAGGCTAACGGGTGATGCGAATGGTTAATGCGGTAATCGCAATTCATGGCGGCGCCGGGGCAATCACCCGTGCACAGCTCAGTCCCGAACAGGAAAAGCGCTACATTGACGCGCTGTACGCCATTGTCGAAACAGGCCAGAAAATGCTGGAAGCGGGCGAGAGCGCGCTGGACGTGGTCACCGAGGCGGTGCGCCTGCTGGAAGAGTGTCCGCTATTTAATGCGGGGATCGGGTCGGTCTTTACCCGGGATGAAACGCACGAGCTGGACGCCTGCGTAATGGACGGTATCACCCTGAAAGCGGGGGCCGTGGCGGGCGTCAGTCGCCTGCGTAATCCGGTGCTGGCGGCGCGTCTGGTGATGGAAGAGAGCCCGCACGTGCTGCTGACCGGCGCCGGGGCTGAGGCGTTTGCCTTCGAACACGGGATGGAGTCGGTATCGCCCGATCTTTTTTCCACGGAAGCGCGCTACCAGCAGCTGCTGGAGGCCCGTTCGGCGGGCATGACGCAGCTGGACCACTCCGCACCGCTCGATGAAACCACCAAAATGGGGACGGTCGGCGCGGTGGCGCTCGATAAGGCCGGAAACCTCGCGGCGGCGACGTCAACGGGCGGCATGACCAACAAGCTGCCCGGGCGCGTCGGCGACAGCCCGCTGCCGGGGGCCGGGTGCTATGCCAATAACGCGACGGCGGCGGTGTCGTGTACCGGAACCGGGGAAGTGTTTATTCGCACCCTCGCGGCCTACGACATCACCGCGCTGATGGATTACGGCGGTTTAAGCCTCAGTGAGGCCTGCGAGCGGGTGGTGATGGAAAAACTACCTGCCCTGGGCGGCGTCGGCGGGCTCATTGCGGTGGATCGCGAGGGCAACGTGGCCCTGCCGTTCAACAGCGAAGGGATGTATCGCGCCTGGGGATATGCCGGCGATGAGCCGAGCACGGGGATCTATCGTGAATAAGGGGGCAACGCGTGCCGCACAGTGAAGAGCTGGACAACCGCGAGGTACTGGCTGTCCATCAGCTGAATATTGCGTTTCAGGAAGAGCGGCAGTTCATCCCCGCAGTACAGAATTTATCGTTCTCGCTCAGGCGCGGCGAGACGCTGGCGATTGTTGGCGAGTCCGGCTCCGGTAAATCGGTCACCGCGCTGGCGATGATGCGCCTGCTGGAGCAGACGGGCGGGCAAATCCGCAGCGAGAAAATGCTCCTGCGCCGCCGCAACCGTCAGGTCATTGACCTAAACGAGCTGAGCGGCTCGCAGATGCAGGGCGTGCGCGGGGCGGATATTGCCATGATCTTCCAGGAGCCGATGACCTCCCTCAATCCGGTTTTCCCGGTGGGGGAACAAATTGCCGAGTCCATCCGCCTGCATCAGGGGCTGAGCGGCGATGAGGCGCTTCGTGAAGCCAGACGGATGCTGGAGCTGGTGCGCATCCCGGAAGCGCAGGCCATCCTTGGGCGCTACCCGCATCAGCTTTCCGGCGGCATGCGCCAGCGGGTGATGATTGCCATGGCGCTCTCCTGCCGTCCGGCGGTGCTGATCGCCGATGAACCGACGACGGCGCTGGACGTGACGATTCAGGCGCAAATCCTGCAGCTCATCAAAGTGCTGCAGCAGGAGATGGAGATGGGGGTGATATTCATCACCCACGATATGGGCGTGGTCGCCGATATCGCCGATCGCGTGCTGGTTATGCACAAGGGCAACGCGGTGGAAACCGGCCCGGTTGAGCAGATTTTTCACGCGCCCGTCCATCCCTATACCAAAGCGCTGCTGGCGGCGGTTCCGCGTCTTGGGGCGATGAACGGTAGCGATTTGCCGCGCCGCTTCCCGCTGATTTCTCTCGATGCGGCGGAGCAGGAGGAGGACGAGCGCGAGCAGGACACGGTGGTGCCGGGTAAGCCCATTCTTGAAGTGCGCGATCTGGTCACCCGTTTTCCGCTGCGCAGCGGCGTGTTGAACCGCGTAAAGCGCGAAGTGCATGCGGTGGAAAACGTCAGTTTTGATTTATGGCCGGGCGAAACCCTGGCGCTGGTGGGGGAGTCCGGCTGCGGTAAGTCCACCACCGGGCGCGCGTTGCTCCGTCTGGTGGAAACACAGGAAGGCAGCATTACCTTTAACGGCGAGCGCATTGATACCCTGCCGGACAGCAGGCTGCAGGCGGTGCGGCGGGATATTCAGTTTATTTTCCAGGACCCGTATGCTTCCCTCGACCCGCGCCACACGGTGGGGTACTCGATCATGGAGCCGCTGCGCGTGCATAACCTGCTCGACGGCGACGCGGCACAGCGTCGCGTCGCCTGGCTGCTGGAGCGCGTTGGCCTGAAGCCGGAACACGCCTGGCGTTATCCACACGAGTTTTCCGGCGGACAGCGGCAGCGAATCTGCATTGCCCGCGCGCTGGCGCTGAACCCGAAAGTGGTGATTGCCGATGAGTCCGTTTCGGCGCTGGATGTCTCTATCCGGGCGCAAATCATCAATCTGTTGCTCGATTTACAGCGGGATATGGGCATCGCTTTTCTGTTTATCTCGCACGATATGGCGGTGGTCGAGCGCATCAGCCATCGCGTGGCGGTGATGTTCATGGGGCAGATCGTGGAGATCGGGCCGCGACGCGCGGTCTTCGAGAACCCGCAGCATCCGTACACCCGCAAGCTCATCGCGGCGGTTCCGGTCGCCGATCCGGCGCATCGCCACGGGCAGCGCGTGCTGCTGCAGGATGAAATGCCGAGCAATATTCGTAAACGCGGCGAGGCCGTTGAACGCGTCACGCTGCGCGAGGTCGGACCGGGGCATTTCGTGGCGCCTCCGCGTCAGGACAACGCTTTTTCGCGGTTATAACTTACAACAGGCAGGAGAACACAATGGTTACATTTGTAGCGCGTAGATGGTTGTTAGCCGCGAGCGTGACGGCAGCCCTGGCCGCTGCCCCCGCGTTCGCCGCCAAAGACGTGGTGGTGGCCGTCGGCTCTAATTTCACCACGCTCGATCCGTATGACGCCAACGACACGCTGTCGCAGGCGGTAGCGAAATCGTTCTACCAGGGGCTTTTTGGCCTGGATAAAGAGATGAAGCTGAAAAATGTGCTGGCGGAGGGATACACTGTCTCCGCCGACGGGCTGGCGTATACCATCAGGCTCAGAACCGGGGTGAAGTTCCAGGACGGTACCGATTTCAACGCGGAGGCGGTGAAGGTTAACCTCGACCGCGCCAGCAATCCGGAAAATAGCCTCAAGCGCTATAACCTGTATAAAAACATCGCCAGCACCGAGGTGGTCGACCCGGCGACGGTAAAAATCACTCTGAAAGAGCCGTTCTCGGCGTTTATCAATATTCTGGCGCATCCGGCAACGGCGATGATCTCCCCTGCCGCGCTGAAGAAATACGGTAAAGAGATCGGTTTCCACCCGGTGGGGACCGGCCCGTATGAACTGGTAACCTGGAATCAGACCGACTTTGTGAAGGTGAAGAAGTTCAGCGGCTACTGGCAGCAGGGGCTGCCGAAGCTGGACACCATCACCTGGCGTCCGGTGGTGGACAACAACACCCGCGCGGCGATGCTGCAAACCGGCGAGGCGCAGTTTGCCTTCCCGATCCCGTATGAGCAGGCCGCGATTTTGCAGAAAAACAGCAAGCTGGAGCTGGTCGCCAGCCCGTCGATCATGCAGCGCTACATCAGCATGAACGTTACGCAAAAGCCGTTTGATAACCCGAAAGTGCGCGAGGCCATCAACTACGCCATTAACCGCCAGGCGCTGGTGAAGGTCGCCTTTGCCGGCTATGCCACCCCGGCCACCGGCGTGCTGCCGCCGGCTATCGCGTATGCCCAGAGCTATCAGCCGTGGCCGTACGATCCGGCCAAAGCGCGCGAGCTGCTGAAAGAGGCGGGCTTCCCGAACGGGTTCAGCACCACGCTGTGGTCGTCGCATAACCACAGCACCGCGCAGAAGGTGCTGCAGTTCACCCAGCAGCAGCTGGCGCAGGTCGGTATTAAGGCGCAGGTCACCGCGATGGATGCCGGACAGCGTGCGGCTGAAGTGGAGGGCAAAGGGCAGAAAGAGAGCGGGGTGCGGATGTTCTACACCGGGTGGTCGGCCTCGACCGGCGAAGCTGATTGGGCGCTGTCGCCGCTGTTTGCCTCGCAAAACTGGCCGCCAACCCTGTTCAATACCGCGTTCTACAGTAATCCGCAGGTGGACAAAGATCTTGCCGATGCGCTGAAAACCACCAAACCGGAAGAGAAGGCACGCCTCTACAAAGATGCGCAGGACATTATCTGGAAAGAGTCACCGTGGGTGCCGCTGGTGGTGGAGAAGCTGGTGTCAGCCCATAACAAAGCGTTGACCGGGTTCTACATCATGCCGGACACC
Organism: Enterobacter genomosp. O; assembly: GCF_001022965.1. Taxonomy (GTDB): domain Bacteria; phylum Pseudomonadota; class Gammaproteobacteria; order Enterobacterales; family Enterobacteriaceae; genus Enterobacter; species Enterobacter cloacae_L. Next base: position 244,767 of record NZ_LECZ01000025.1, on the reverse strand, counting down.
GGTTTTAGCTTTGACGATGCGGATTTAAAATAAACCTCATGCTGAATTATGTTTGTAAACGCCTGCTGGGGCTTATCCCGACGCTGCTGATTGTGGCGGTCCTGGTGTTTTTGTTTGTCCATATGCTGCCGGGCGATCCGGCGCGTCTGGTTGCGGGGCCAGAAGCAGACGCCACCGTTATTGACCTGGTGCGTAAACAGCTTGGCCTCGACCAGCCGCTGTATATCCAGTTCCTCCATTATATTTGCAACGTTCTGCAGGGCGACTTTGGTATCTCGATGGTGTCGCGGCGACCGGTGTCGGAGGAGATTGCCAGCCGCTTTATGCCAACGTTCTGGTTGACGATTGCCAGCATGAGCTGGGCGGTCGTGTTTGGGCTTGGCGCCGGGATTGTCGCGGCCGTCTGGCGCAACCGCTGGCCGGACAAGCTCGGCATGGCGCTGGCGGTGACCGGTATCTCCTTCCCGGCGTTCGCGCTGGGGATGCTGCTGATGCAGATCTTCTCCGTTGAACTGGGCTGGCTGCCGACCGTCGGGGCCGATACCTGGAAGCATTACATTCTGCCCTCAATGACGCTGGGGGCTGCCGTGTCGGCGGTGATGGCCCGCTTTACCCGCGCCTCGTTCGTTGACGTGCTGAGCGAGGATTATATCCGCACCGCGCGGGCGAAAGGGGTCAGCGAGAAGTGGGTCATTCTTAAGCACGGGTTTCGCAATGCGATGATCCCGGTGGTGACGATGATGGGGTTACAGTTTGGTTTCCTGCTGGGCGGCTCTATCGTCGTGGAGAAGGTCTTCAACTGGCCGGGGCTGGGACGCCTGCTGGTCGATTCCGTCGAGATGCGCGACTATCCGGTCATTCAGGCGGAAGTCCTGCTTTTCTCGCTGGAGTTTATCCTTATCAACTTAGTGGTGGACGTGCTCTACGCCGCCATTAACCCGGCCATCAGGTACAAGTAAGATGCGATTGTTGAACTGGCGACGTCAGGCCGTTTTAAACGCTATGCCGGGGCTCAAACCGGAACATATCCGCACGCCGTGGTCCGAATTCTGGCGGCGTTTTCGCCGTCAGTCGGTTGCGATGGCGGCGGGACTGTTTGTGCTGCTGCTGATTGCGGTGGCGATCGTTGCGCCGTGGGTAGCGCCATTTGATGCGGAAAACTATTTTGACTACGACCGTCTGAACGACGGGCCTTCAATGCTGCACTGGTTTGGCGTGGACTCCCTCGGGCGCGATATCTTCAGCCGCGTGCTGGTCGGGGCGCAAATCTCCCTTGCCGCCGGCGTTTTCGCGGTGCTGATCGGCGCGACCATCGGTACCGTGCTGGGTCTGGTTGCCGGGTATTACGAAGGCTGGTGGGACCGCATCATTATGCGCATCTGCGACGTGCTGTTTGCTTTTCCCGGCATTCTGCTGGCGATTGCGGTGGTGGCGATAATGGGCAGCGGCATGGCGAACGTTATTATCGCGGTGGCGGTCTTTTCGATTCCGGCGTTCGCGCGCCTGGTGCGCGGCAACACGCTGGTGCTGAAGCAGCAGACCTTTATCGAATCTGCCCGCAGTATGGGCGCCAGCGACGCCACGATCCTGTTCAGCCATATTCTGCCGGGTACGGTGTCGTCCATCGTGGTCTATTTCACCATGCGTATCGGCGTGTCGATAATCTCCGCGGCCAGCCTGTCGTTTCTGGGATTAGGGGCTCAGCCTCCGACGCCGGAGTGGGGCGCGATGCTGAATGAGGCGAGGGCAGATATGGTGATTGCGCCGCACGTGGCGATCTTCCCGAGTCTGGCAATTTTCCTGACCGTGCTGGCGTTTAACCTGCTGGGTGACGGGCTGCGCGACGCGCTGGATCCGAGGATTAAGGGGTAGGGCTTCCCCTCACCCCGGCCCTCTCCCCAAAGGGGCGAGGGGGAAAAGACCGCACCGAGCAGTCCCCTCTCCCCTATGGGGAGAGGGTTAGGGTGAGGGGACGTTGGCTAATTAAACCCGGCTACCCCACAGGTCATACTCGTCCGCGTTTTCAACCTTCACGCGAATGATATCACCCGGCTTAACGCTGGTTTCGCCGTTCAGGTAAACTGCACCGTCGATTTCCGGGGCGTCCGCCATGCTGCGGCCAATCGCGCCCTCTTCGTCCACTTCATCAACGATCACCATGATCTCGCGGCCCACTTTCTCCTGCAGGCGTTCAGCAGAGATCTGCTGCTGCAACTGCATGAAGCGGTTCCAGCGCTCTTCTTTCACCTCTTCCGGCACCTGATCCGCCAGTTCGTTGGCGGTTGCGCCCTCTACCGGGCTGTACTTGAAGCAGCCGACGCGGTCCAGACGCGCTTCTTTCAGGAAGTCGAGCAGCATCTGGAAATCTTCTTCGGTTTCACCCGGGAAGCCGACGATGAAGGTGGAGCGCAGGGTCAGGTCAGGGCAGATTTCACGCCACTGCTTGATGCGCGCCAGCTGGCGGTCAACGGAGCCAGGACGCTTCATCAGCTTCAGGATACGCGGGCTGGCGTGCTGCAGCGGGATATCCAGATACGGCAGAATTTTGCCTTCCGCCATCAGCGGGATCACGTCGTCAACGTGCGGGTAAGGATAGACGTAGTGCAGGCGCGTCCAGATACCGAGTTTAGACAGCTGCTCGCACAGGCCGACCATGCTGGTTTTCACCGGCTCGCCGTTGTGGAAGCCGGAGCGGTGCTTGACGTCCACGCCGTAAGCTGAGGTGTCCTGGGAGATGACCAGCAGCTCCTTCACGCCCGCGTCAGCCAGACGTTTCGCTTCCGCCAGCACTTCGCCAATCGGACGGCTTACCAGATCGCCACGCATGGATGGGATGATGCAGAAGGTGCAGCGATGGTTGCAACCTTCGGAAATTTTTAAGTAAGCGTAGTGGCGCGGCGTTAGCTTCACGCCCTGTTCCGGCACGAGGCTCAGGAACGGGTTGTGCTTTGGTTTTGGCACGTAGTGATGAACATGTTCCAGCACCTGCTCGTAGCTGTGTGGGCCGGTGATCTCCAGCACCTTCGGGTGCACTTCGCGGATCTGATCCACTTTCGCGCCCAGGCAGCCGGTGACAATCACTTTGCCGTTTTCCGTCAGGGCTTCACCGATGGCTTCCAGTGACTCCTGAACCGCGCTGTCGATAAACCCGCAGGTGTTAACGATCACCATATCGGCGTTGTCGTAGCTTGGCACCACGTCATAGCCCTCGGTGCGCAGTTCGGTCAGGATGCGTTCTGAATCCACCAGGTTTTTCGGGCAGCCCAGGGAGACGAAGCCGATTTTCGGCTGGTGCGTAACATTGCTCATAGGTTAAAAATTCATCAATTATGGAGTTATCAGGGCGGGATTTTACAGCGTATCGCGGGGGATTTATACACTCTTTGCAAGGCGGATGCGTCGGGCAGACGTTGTAACATTGTAAATAATGTTAATCAGTTAAGAATAATTGATCTCAGGCATTAAACTGTACAAAAAATGTACTTATCCTGAGTATGCACAATGGCTGACAGAGGAGGAAAGAGCATGACCGTTGACAGACTAAAACGCGATCTGCTGAACAAGCTGATCAACGCCCGAATCGACCTGGCCGCGTACCTGCAGTTGAGGAAGGCAAAAGGGTATATGTCAGTCAGCGAAAGCGAACATCTGCGTGATAACCTGTTTGAACTTTGCAATTTCATGCGTGAAAAAGCACCGATCCTGAAAGCGAGATACGGCGAAAGTGAGCTGATAGCGCTGCGCCGCTCCGCTGAGGTGCTCTCCATCGCAGGGGTGTGTCTGATGAACGGACGCCACGACTGCCCGAATTTTATCGCTGTTAACGCGGAGAAGCTTGAAAACTGCCTGACCACGCTCTCTCTATGCATCATGTGTCTGAACGAGCACGAGAAGCTTGAACAACACTGATCCCGGGGGAGGCAACTCCCCCTTCTGATTAAGCTTTTGTAAAAGTGATAACGCCCCCGGACGCAGTGGCTAACCTTTATGCCATATGCCGATAAAGGAGCGCGTTATGCATCGATCCTCGCTGATTTTCCTGCCCGCGTTGTTATTTCCCTTTTCGCTGCTTGCTGCGCCTGAGGCGGTCAGGGTCGAGGTGCTGCAAAACAGACTCGATCACCCCTGGTCCCTGGCGTTCCTGCCGGACAACCAAGGGCTGCTGGTCACCCTGAAGGGCGGTCAGCTCAAGCGCTGGCAGGCCGGAAAAGGGCTTTCCGATCCGATTGTCGGGGTACCGAAGGTCTGGGCAAACGGCCAGGGAGGATTGCTGGACGTGGTCCTCGCGCCGGATTTTAAACAATCGCGCCGCATCTGGCTCAGCTACGCCGAAGCAGGGAATGACGGCAAAGCCGGCACGGCGGTGGCTATGGCCGGTTAAGCGACGACTTTACGCGCATTGAAGCCTTCCAGGTGGTGTTCCGCCAGATGCCGAAACTCTCTACCGGTAACCATTTTGGTGGGCGACTGGTGTTCGACGGCAAAGGCTCTCTCTTTATCGGACTCGGCGAGAACAACCAGCGGCCCACGGCGCAGGACCTGGACAAATTACAGGGCAAAGTGGTGCGCCTCACCGAAGACGGCAAAGTGCCGCCGGATAACCCCTTTGTGCATACTCCCGGCGCGCGGCCTGAAATCTGGTCCTACGGTATTCGCAACCCGCAGGGGATGGCGATGAACCCCTGGAGCGACACGCTGTGGCTGAACGAGCACGGCCCGCGCGGCGGGGATGAGATTAATATTCCGGAGAAAGGGAAAAACTACGGCTGGCCGCTGGCGACGCACGGCATTAACTACAGCGGGCTGAAAATTCCGGAAGCCAAAGGCGAGCACGTTGAGGGAACCGAAAAACCGCTGTTCGTCTGGAAGGTCTCACCGGCCGTAAGCGGCATGGCGTTTTACAACAGCGACGTCTTCCCGCAGTGGAAAAACAAGCTTTTTATCGGCGCGCTGAAGGAGAAGAACGTGATCGTGCTGAGCGTGGAGGGTAACAAGGTGACGGAGGACGGGCGAATTCTGGGCGACCGGGATCAACGTATTCGCGATGTGCGGGTGGGGTCGGATGGGTATCTGTACGTCCTGACGGATGAGACGGACGGGCAGCTGTTGAAAGTCAGCCCGTCCGGCGCGTAATCAGGTTACCGGGATCATCACGACGTTACGGTACGCCGGGCGCTCGCTCAGCTGTTTAAGCCAGCGCTCAAGATGAGGGCGCGGCGTCCACTTCAGGCCCATGTTGGTCAGGTTCCAGACGAACGGCGCCACGGCGATATCGCCTGTGCCGAACGCGTCACCGGAGAACCAGGCGTGCTTCGCCAGCTCGTCATCCATCATCGCAAACAGATTTTCGCAGGCATCCTGCGCGGCATGAATAGCGGGATAGTCACGTTCGGCTTCCGGCGTGCGGATAAGCCCCATCAGGATCACGCGGTGGGTAGGGGAAAGCGTCTGGTTTGCCCAGTCCATCCACTTTTCGCCCTGGGCGCGGCGGGCCGGGTTTTCGACCCACAGACGACCCTGCCCGTACTGGGCGGCCAGGTAACGAACAATGGTGTTGGATTCCCAAAGCGTGGCGTCTGTTTCATCATCGCGCAGTAGCGGCACCAGGCCGTTCGGGTTCATGGCCAGATAGTCGGCCTCTTTATTCACGCCAAACGACATGCCTGCCATGATTTGATTGAACGGTAAATCCAGCTCTTCCAGCGTCCAGAGCACTTTCTTAACGTTGGTCGAATTATTCCTGCCCCACAGCGTAATCATATTTACTCCAGATGAGATGTGAATCCGAATCAGCTTTTCGCCATGGTGAGATAAACCTAACAATTACGCAACAGAAGACAAAAAAAACGTCTTAATCAAAGCGTATCTGAATGTTATTGCATAAACTTTAATAACTTTACCCTGGTTGGGTTTCTTTAACCGTTTTAGTGCGCTATTACTCATCGCTTCTTGCGACACGGTGATGTGACGTAATTTTTGAATGGACACTCGGGTGGCATTTATGACGCGAAAAATGACTTCTCTGCGCAGCCTGGCGGCAGGTTCTGCGCTCCTTTTCCTGTTTGCACCAACTCTCTATGCAGCTGAGCAGGCTGCGCCAGAAGCGCCACCTGTGGATGCGCGCGCCTGGATCCTGATGGACTACTCCAGCGGTAAAGTGCTGGCGGAAGGCAACGCGGATGAGAAACTCGACCCGGCAAGCCTGACCAAAATCATGACCAGCTATGTGGTAGGCCAGGCGTTAAAAGCAGGCAAGATCAAGCTTGACGATATGGTTACCATCGGGAAGGACGCCTGGGCGACCGGCAACCCCGCGCTGCGCGGGTCATCGGTAATGTTCCTGAAGCCGGGCGATCAGGTTTCCGTATCGGATTTGAATAAAGGGGTGATTATCCAGTCCGGCAACGATGCCTGTATCGCGCTGGCGGATTACGTCGCGGGCAGTCAGGATTCATTTATCGGTCTGATGAATGGCTACGCGCAAAAGCTGGGCCTGACCAACACCACCTTTAAAACCGTTCACGGCCTGGATGCGCCGGGCCAGTTCAGCACCGCGCGCGACATGGCGCTGCTGGGGAAAGCGCTTATTCACGACGTGCCGGATGAATACGCCATCCACAAAGAGAAAGAGTTTACCTTCAATAAAATCCGCCAGCCGAACCGCAACCGCCTGCTGTGGAGCAGCAACGTTAACGTGGACGGGATGAAAACCGGCACCACGGCCGGCGCGGGTTACAACCTGGTGGCCTCCGCGACGCAGGGCGATATGCGCCTGATCTCGGTGGTGCTGGGGACCAAAACCGACCGCATCCGTTTTAACGAATCAGAAAAACTTCTGACCTGGGGATTCCGCTTCTATGAAACCGTGACGCCAATTAAACCGGATGCCACGTTCGTCAGCCAGCGCGTCTGGTTTGGTGACAAGAGCGAAGTGAATCTGGGGGCGGGTGAAGCGGGCTCGGTGACCATTCCGCGCGGCCAGCTGAAAAACCTGAAGGCCAGCTACACCCTGACCGATCCGCAGCTCACCGCGCCGCTGAAAAAAGGCCAGGTGGTCGGGACGATTGATTTCCAGCTTAACGGTAAGTCGATTGAACAGCGTCCGCTGATTGTGATGGAAGCGGTAGAAGAGGGCGGCTTCTTCAGCCGGATGTGGGACTTCGTGATGGTGAAATTCCACGGTTGGTTTGGCAGCTGGTTCAGCTGAGTTTTTTGCCGGGTGGCGGCTTCGCCTTACCCGGCCTACGTTTTTCGCCCTCTCCCTGTGGGAGAGGGCCGGGGTGAGGGCATCAGACCGCACCCCACTTAATACATCAACTTCACCTGCTGCGCCTTCGCATGCGCCACGATCTCGTCATCCGGACGGCAATCGCTCACAATGGCGTCAAACTGCGCCAGTTCACCCATTCTCGCCGAACGCACCTTGCCAAACTTGCTGTGGTCAACCACCAGCACATGGTACTGCGCTGCGCTTAGCGCCCAGTGCTTCACCGGCAGCTCTTCCAGGTTAAAGCAGGTCGCGCCCTGACGCACGTTCACGCCCGCAGCGGAATAAAACGCGATATCCGGGCAGAGATTGCTGAGCGTGTCCTGCAGGTTAAGCGGCTTAAAGATCGCGTTGCTGGCGTGAAACTCACCGCCGCAGAGGATCACCCGGCACTCGGGTTTCTCCTGAAGCGCCAGAAAGGTGTTCAGGGAGTAGCACACGGCGGTAAAGGGAATGCTGCTGTCGATGGCTTCGATAATCCACGGCGTGGTGGTACCGCAGTCAAAAAACAGGGTCTGGTGCGGCTGTACCAGCGAAGCCGCAAGCCGTGCGGCTTTGCGCTTCTCTTCAACCAGGCGCGTCTTCTGGTCGCTGATCAGATAATGGCTGGCGCTGCGCGGTTCAAGCACAATATACCCGCCCAGCAGCACGACGGGCGCGCTTTCGCTGTTCAGATCCCGACGAATGGTCATCTCTGAGACGCCGAGGAGGTTGGCGGCTTCCTTAAGATGCAGCTTATCGCTGCGCTTCAGCGCCTGTAGCAGCTGAGCAATGCGGTCATCGCGACGTGTTTCCATAGTTCCTCGGGATAAAAAAGTGAACCCCCGCAGGGCGGGGGTTCAAGTGTAACCCGTCAGGTCGGGGTTAGTCACGTATCCAGCCTTTGCGGATCGGGATAGCGAAAATGGCGCGATAGAGGGTAGAGAGCCCGCGGTAGAGCGCTTCACCAAAGAGACTCCACAGAATCGCCGCGCTCACGCAGCCAATCAGCCCCACCAGGAAACCGCCCACCATATCCAGCGGCCAGTGGACGCCCAGGTAAACGCGAGACCAGGCGATGGCCACGGCGACCATCATCAGCACCGCACCCGACCACAGGCGATGCCAGAACAGGAAGGCCAGCGCGAAGGTAAAGATCACCGTACCGTGATCGCTCGGGAAAGAGTCATCCGGCGCATGGTGCAGGAAGGTATAGCCGACGTGATCGACAAAAGGACGATCGTGCGGGAAGGCGTGACCCAGAATGTAGCTCAGCAGTACGCTAACTCCGAGCGCCATCGCCACTTTGATCACCAGCTGGCGCTGCGCTTTCACCTGGCTACGGGGACCCCACAGCCAGAGGATGGCTGCCAGCACAGGCACGATGCTGATCAGATCTTTCGCCAGAAAGATGGCAAAGTCGATTGTCCACTCGGGCGAGGCCGGGGTGGCGTTGATCAGATAAAACAGCTGATAATTCAGACTCTCTAACATAGCGTTATCACTCTTTAGCAAACCGGGTGGAAATAAGGCCATAAACCACCACCTGGGAAAACCAGACCCACCACCCAGCCCACAGGTTGTGAGAGAAAAAATGTGCCCCGCGCATGACCTGGCCGTAACCCATCGCCAGACCTAACACCACGCCCAGCGCGACGAAGCACCAGGCAAGACGCGGACGCTCGCGCCAGAAGGCAAAAAACAGCCCCATCACCATAAAGCCGCTGGAGGCATGACCGCCGGGGAAACAGCGCCCCGGACCGCTGTCTGCAGGGGCGGAACTGAACAGGGGATAAGACATAGCTTTCCCGCCATATTCCACCAGATCCCACGGGCAGCTGTGATGGCTCACGCTTTTCAATATGCCCACCACCAGCGCGCCAACGCCCATCAGCAGCGCCGCGGTGACCAGCCTGGCGTTACGCTTGTATGCACCGTAAAACAGCGCCACGGCACCCAAGGCGATGGCGACGTATTTCGCCAGGCGATGGTTCAGCAGATCCAGCAGGTGGTCTTTCTGCAGCGGGAAGCTCTGCGTCGCCGCGTCGTACCAAAAGCCGGTTATCCATCTGTCGAGCGCTTCATCGCGCGATAGCCACGTAAACACCACGGCAAGCGCTATCAGCACGAAAAGCTGATAACCATAAAAGCGGGACGGTAAGCGGTAAAGTCGTTTTGTCTTATTTGTCTGTAAGTTAGACAATTCTGAACGGCTGGAGGTGAGTGCCATAATTAGGGGTCGTTGACGAGTAATCGGGGTATCATAAATCTGTCAACTTAAGGAAACCTTAAACGAAGACGATATGTGCTTTATTTCTGTTTATCCTCGATAATTCACTATCTCGGGCTGCGGCATTTCATTACACTCGTCGCGATTTTGTCATTATAAAGAGATTGCATGTTAAACCGTTCTTCTTCTGGTTCACGTCTGGGTCGTCAGGCGTTGCTTTTCCCTCTGTGTCTGGTGCTCTACGAATTCTCTACCTATATCGGCAACGATATGATCCAGCCCGGTATGCTGACCGTTGTGGCGCAGTACAACGCGGGAATCGAGTGGGTACCGACCTCCATGACCGCCTATCTGGCAGGTGGCATGTTTTTGCAGTGGCTGTTAGGCCCGCTGTCGGATCGTATTGGCCGTCGTCCGGTGATGCTGACGGGCGTGGTGTGGTTCATCGTGACCTGTCTCGCCACGCTGCTGGCGCAAAACATTGAGCAATTTACCCTGCTGCGCTTCCTGCAGGGGGTGAGCCTGTGCTTTATCGGTGCCGTGGGGTATGCCGCCATTCAGGAGTCGTTTGAAGAGGCGGTGTGTATCAAAATTACCGCGCTGATGGCGAACGTGGCGCTTATCGCCCCCTTACTCGGGCCGCTGGTGGGTGCCGCGTGGGTGCACGTTGCGCCCTGGGAAGGGATGTTCGTGCTCTTTGCGGTTCTCGCCGCTATCGCCTACTTTGGCCTGCACCGCGCGATGCCGGAAACGGCTACCCGCATCGGCGAGAAACTCTCGCTGAAAGAGCTGGGTCGGGATTACAAAGAAGTGCTGAAGAATGGCCGCTTTGTGGCGGGGGCGCTGGCGACAGGGTTCGTTAGCCTGCCGCTGCTGGCATGGATAGCCCAGTCACCGGTCATTATCATCAGCGGTGAAAAGCTCAGCAGCTACGAGTACGGCCTGCTGCAGGTGCCGATCTTTGGCGCGCTGATTATCGGGAACCTGGTGCTGGCACGTCTGACGTCACGCCGCACCGTGCGTTCACTGATTATCATGGGCGGCTGGCCGATTGCGGCAGGACTGATTCTGGCTGCGGTGGCGACCGTCGCGTCATCCCACGCCTATCTGTGGATGACGGCGGGGCTCAGCCTCTACGCCTTCGGGATCGGCGTGGCGAACGCCGGGCTGGTGCGCCTGACGCTGTTTGCCAGCGAGATGAGTAAAGGTACGGTGTCAGCGGCGATGGGGATGCTGCAGATGCTGATTTTTACCGTCGGTATCGAGGTGAGCAAGCATGCCTACGCGATGGGCGGCAACGGTCTGTTCAGCCTGTTTAACCTCGCCAACGGCGCGCTGTGGGTTGGCCTGATGGTGGTGTTCCTGAAAGACAAGCGCGTCGGAAACGCCCTGCAACCTTAATCTTTCTTCCCTCTCCCCTGGGCGAGCTCGGGACAGTCCCCTCTCCCTGTGGGAGAGGGTTAGGGTGAGGGCACCAGACCGCACGGTATCAATTAAACGGCGCCTCTCCATCCAGCACCTTCTCAATCACATCCAGTACGCCTTCGTCGTTATTGTGCGGAGCTTCAAAACGCGCCACCGCTTTAATATGCGGTCTGGCATTCGCCATCGCAAAGCTGAACCCGGACTGGCGCAGCATCTCCACGTCGTTGCCGCTGTCACCGAAGGCCACCACTTCGCTGTCGTCTATGCCCCAGCGCTGTTGCAGGATCCGCAGGCCGTTAGCTTTATGCACGCCGGGGATGATCAGATCGATACTGCCGTGACCGGTGGTGACGGGCACCATGATGTCACTCAGCTTTTCATGCAGCAGCGCCTGAATACGCGGAATTTCCTCGTCAGACACGTTGAGCCCGAACTTGAAGAAAATATCGTTCAGGTTGTCGAAGCCGCTGACCATTTCGAGGCGGTGGTAGTACTTCGCCGCGATATCCTTAAAGCCGTCGTCATAGCATTTCAGCGTGTATGCGCTGCTTTTTCCGCAAGCGATGATCTCAATGCCCGGCACGTCGCTTAACACGTTCGCGACGGTGTCGAAGTGGGCTTTCGAGAGTTCACCGTTAAAGACGTCTTCACCTTCGCTCACGACCCAGCCGCCGTTTTCGGCGACGAACGCGATTTCATGCGCAATCTCCGGGAAAAAGGAGATGAGCTGGTAGTACTGGTTGCCGCTGGCAACCACGAAGCGAATGCCTTGCGCCTTCATGCGGGCGTACTGCGCCAGAAAGCGCGGGCGGTTGTAGGTCTTGGCGTCGCTCAAAAAAGTGCCATCCATGTCGACGGCGATCAGTTTAACGCTCATATCCCTTCTCCAGTGTCGTTTGGTTCGTTTCCGGCTTTGCCACCGCGCGCGCCACCAGCGCCGCAATGATGACCAACCCTAATACCACAAGCATGGCGCTGCGCAGCCCGTAGTGCTCGCCGAGGAAGCCGAGCAGCGGCGGCCCGACCAGGAAAGCGAGATAGCCCGTGGTCGCCACCACGCTGACGCGCGTCGGGGCATCCGGGCCGGTGTCGCTGGCGGCCGAAATGGTCAGCGGGAAGCCGAGCGACGCGCCCAGTCCCCAGAGGATCACCGAGACGCCGGCAATCCAGTCCACATCCACAAAGATGATCATCGCGATGCCGAGGCCGCCGAGCAGGGCGCTGGCGCGCACTACTGCCACGCGGCTATAGCGGTCGATAAACCAGCCGCCGGTGAAGCGCCCGACGGTCATCCCCAGCGTAAACCCGGCGTAAATCAGCGAGCCGGAGGTCGGGCTAAAGCCGTGGCCGTCCACCATCAGCAGCGGCAGCCAGTCGTTGGCGGAACCTTCCGCGAACGCCATCGCCAGCACCACCACGCCGATCAGCATCAGCTGGAAATCGCGGTAGAAGGGCAGCCCTTTTTCGACCGAATGCTGTTCGTCAGCGGAGTTTTTGCCGGTGCCGTCCGGGATGGCCCGGATGCCGGTCAGAATCGGAATGATGCACACCAGCGCCGCCAGCAGGATATGCAGATTGGCGCTCACGCCAGAGGCCGTCAGCGCCATACCGACGCCGGCACCGGCCAGCGTGCCGAGGCTATAAAAGCCGTGCATCATTGGCAGCACGGTTTTGTTCATCTCGCGCTCGACCGCCGCCCCTTCAACGTTGATGGCAACTTCCGCCGAGCCGAAGCTGCCGCCAAATACCGTCAGCCCCAGGGCGAACAGCAGCGGCGACGCACACCACAGCGCGGCGCTCAGCACGATCATCCCGACCACCGCGAAGCACATGGTGGTGCGGATCACCGCCCGCGTACCGAAGCGCTTCACCAGCCATGCGGAGCAGAGGATGCCGCTCATCGAGCCTATCGACAGCCCGAACAGCACGATGCCCATCTCAGCGGTAGAGACGGACAAAATATCGCGAATGGCTGGCGTACGCGTGGCCCAGGAGGCCATCAGCAGGCCGGGAATAAAGAAAAACATAAATAGCGCCCACAGGCGTAGCTGCAGGGCTTTACGGGGAGAGGTCAGCGTCATTGGGGTAGCACCAGAAGTACAACAATAGCGACAACACTAGCAAGTTTGTGTACATTTGTACATAAACCACGTGAGGAATTTATGAGCAGACCACCGAACGATCCGCATCGCCGGGAGAAGATCCTGCAGGCAACGCTCGATACCATCGCCGAGCACGGTATTCAAGCCGTCACGCATCGTAAAATCGCCACCTGCGCGGGCGTGCCGCTGGGGTCGATGACCTACTATTTCGACGGCATGGAGCCGCTGCTGGAGGAGGCCTTCACGTGGTTTACCCGCCAGATGTCGCAGCAGTACCGGGATTTCTTCGCCGGCGTTACCGGGCCGGAAATGGCGTGTGAATCCATCACCACGCTGATCCACAGCTCTCAGGTGACCACGCCGCACAACATGGCGCTGATGTATCAGCTTTACGCCTTTATGCACCGCAGCGCGGCGCTTAAAACGGTGATGCAGGACTGGATGAAGATGAGCCAGACCACGCTGGAGCAGTGGTTCGACCCGGCCACCACCCGCGCGCTGGATGCGTTTATCGAAGGGATGACGCTGCACTACGTCACTGACCGGGCGCCCTTAACCCGCGAAGAGATCCGTGCCATGGTGGGCAGGATTGCGGGCGAGGGCTAGGTTGCGCCCGCGGTCATATTGACGGTGGTTCCCGTCATGGCGCCTGCCGCATCTGACGCCAGAAACGCAATGGTGTCTGCCACCTGCGCCAGCGTTGGCAGGCGATGCGTCAGGGTGCTTTGCGCGGCGCCGCCGAGAAACTGCTCGACCGTAATGCCCATCGCCTGCGCCTTGGCGGCGAAAATGGCACCCACATACGAACCCGCCTGCACCGCGTCGGCTATTGCGTGAGAACGCACGCAGAGTACGCGAATATTTTGTGTCCCCAGCTCTGCCGCGAGCGCCCGGGTCAAGGCTTCCGTTCCCGCGCAGCCGACGATATGCCCGAGGTGGCCCGCCATCGTCATGTTTGCGGCCGGGGCGACGACGGTAATTATGGTTCCGGCATGCTCGCCGCCCATGCGGGGCGACACGGCTTTCGCAATGTTGAAATATGCTGCCAGGAAAGGATCGAAACCCTGTTGGAATTCGCTGAGCGTTAACGCCTCCAGGCGTTTGCCCTGATCGTGCATAAAGCCCGTGGCGTTGACGACGATATCAATGCGGGCAAGGTCGGGGAGCTGCGCGGAGGCATCGAGCGCATCGAAAACAAACGTGCTGGCAGACCCGCCGTCGGCGCGAATACTGTCGACGACCGGCTCGAGCCTGGCGTGGCTGCGCGCGGCGAGGTACACATCCGCTCCCTCGCGCGCCAGCGCGTGCGCCGCTGCGCTGCCGATAGCGCCGCTGCCGCCGAAGATGACGGCGGTTTTATTTTTAAGACCCATACCTGCATCCCCTCACCAGACCTAACCCTCAACAGTATGTGCCGGGTTTCGGCTGATGCAACCCGGCCGGTGGGCGGGATATGCCGCGGGCAAGCCTTACTGCGCCATTATCAATAGCTTACTTTTGCGAGATTTTTTTCCCGCTGGCGTCCACCACGGCTTCGCCATCCTCTTTGGTAAACGCCCCTTTTTGCGCGTCCGGCAGGATGTCGAGGACGACTTCAGACGGGCGGCACAGGCGCGTGCCCAGCGGCGTCACCACGATCGGACGGTTAATCAGGATCGGGTGCTGAAGCATAAAATCGATAAGCTGCTCGTCGGTGAACTTATCTTCGACAAGACCGAGCTGTTCATAGGGCTCCACGTTTTTACGCAGCAGATCCCGCACTGAAATCCCCATATCGGCAATCAGTGTGGTCAGCGTATCGCGCGACGGCGGCGTTTCCAGATAAAGAACGATCTCTGGCTCCGCGCCGCTGTTGCGGATCATCTCCAGCGTGTTGCGCGAGGTGCCGCAGGCCGGGTTGTGATAAATGGTGATGTGGCTCATATCAGTGGCTCATTACAGTGTGAAGGAGAGACGCAGCGCCAGCGCGGCGAGCGTCACAAACAGGACCGGCAGCGTCATCATGATGCCCGTCCGGAAATAGTAGCCCCAGGTAATCGTCATGTTTTTCTGCGCCAGCACGTGGAGCCAGAGCAGGGTGGCGAGGCTGCCGATGGGCGTGATTTTCGGCCCCAGATCGCAGCCAATCACGTTGGCGTAAATCATCGCTTCCTTTATCAATCCCGTAGCCGTGCTGCCATCAATGGAGAGCGCGCCAATCAGCACCGTGGGCATATTGTTCATTATGGATGACAGGAACGCGGTGATGAACCCGGTACCCAGCGTGGTGGCCCACAATCCGTGTCCGGCCAGGCTATTCAATATGCCGGAGAGATACTCCGTCAGCCCGGCATTGCGCAGGCCGTACACCACCAGATACATCCCCAGCGAGAAGATAACGATCTGCCACGGTGCGCCGCGCAGCACTTTTCCTGTATTTATCGCATGTCCGCGTTTTGCGACGGCAAACAATATCAGCGCGCCGACGGTCGCAATGGCGCTGACCGGAATGCCGAGAGGTTCAAGCACGAAGAAGCCGACGAGAAGAAGCAGCAGCACGATCCAGCCCGTTCTGAACGTCGGGAGGTCGTTAATGGCCCGAGCGGGCTCGCGGAGTTTCGCCAGGTCATATTCCGGGGGAGTTTCCTTGCGGAAGAACAGATGCAGCATCACCAGCGTTGCGGCAATCGCGGCGATATCAACCGGGATCATCACCGAGGCGTATTCGCTGAACCCCAGCTTAAAGAAATCTGCCGACACGATGTTGACCAGGTTCGAGACAATCAGCGGCAGGCTGGCGGTATCGGCGATAAAACCCGCTGCCATCACAAACGCCAGCGTGGCCTGTTTGCTGAACCCCAGCGCCAGCAGCATGGCGATAACGATAGGCGTCAGGATCAGCGCCGCGCCGTCATTGGCAAACAGCGCCGCCACGGCTGCGCCCAGCAGCACGATGTACGTAAACAGCAATCGCCCGCAACCGTTCCCCCAGCGGGCGACGTGCAGCGCTGCCCACTCGAAAAAACCGGACTCATCCAGCAGCAGGCTGATAATAATGACGGCGATAAACGTCGCCGTGGCGTTCCAGACAATATTCCAGACTACCGGAATATCGCTAATGTGGATCACGCCACACGCCAGCGCCAGCGCGGCGCCGATGCTGGCGCTCCAGCCGATACTGAGCCCTTTGGGCTGCCAGATGACCAGTACCAGCGTAAACAGAAAAATAGCCCCTGCCAGAAACATCTTCTACTCCGTTATATCTGTTTTTGTGAATGTGTTGTGCTTAGCACGAGCCCGGAAGTCGGTTTTTAAGCTTCAGGCGCGTCTCTTCCCGCAGGCAGTTCCAGCTGGTGTCGATAACGGTAGCCGCCCACGCAGGCATGTTCGGAGACAAACGGTAATAGACCCATTTCCCCTCACGGCGATCGATAACCAGCCCGGATTCGCGCAGCAGGGCCATATGGCGGGAGACTTTCGGCTGAGATTCGGCCGTGGCGGAGCAGAGATCGCAGACGCACAGCTCACCGGCTTCGCGGAGCAGCATGACGATGGCGAGCCGCGTTTCGTCGGAGAGGGTTTTGAATAGCTGGAGCGGGTGGAGCATGGGGTTTCCTGCGGGTGTGATTTTTATATATGTTTAATCATATGTGTTTTGGTGGCAAGAGAAAAGGTGAGATTAGAGGAAGGGGAATTTCAGGCAACAAAAAACCCATCAACCTTGAACCAAAACGGCGGGGTTGATGGGCTCCACAAATTGGGGACATCAAAGAAAAGCAGTGGCACTAGTTATGACTGCCCCCTAATAAAAAAGTTCTGCGCAAAGCGAAAATATTTTCCGCTTTGCGCAAACTTAGGAGTTATCCGAGTCCAGGCCAGATGATAATGATCAGCGTACCCGCCAGCGTCAGCAGCACGTTAGCGATAGCGTATGTGCCCGCATACCCCAGCGCCGGGATGTTGCTGCGCGCGGTGTCGCTGATGATTTCCATGGCTGGCGCACAGGTTCGCGCCCCCATCATCGCCCCGAAGAGCAGGGCGCGGTTCATGCGCAGCACGTAGGCGCCGAACAGGAAGCAAATAACGACCGGCACCAGGCTGACGATAAGTCCGGAAACCAACATCTGCCAGCCGACGGCACCGAGGCTGTGGCCAATGCCGCTGCCGGCGCTTAAACCAACGCCCGCCATAAAGACCATCAGACCGAACTCTTTCACCATGTTCAGCGCGCCCTGCGGAATGTAACCGAAGGTAGGGTGGTTCGCTCGCAGGAAGCCCAGCATGATCCCGGCGAACAGCAGCCCGGCGGCGTTACCGATGCCGAAGCTAAAGTTGCTGAACTGGAAGGTGATCATCCCGATCATCAGGCCAACAATAAAGAAGGCGCAGAAGGCCAGCAGGTCGGTAACCTGGCTGTGAATGGAGATAAAGCCGATGCGATCGGCAACGGTTTTCACGCGTCGCGCGTCGCCGCTGACCTGCAGAACGTCGCCTTTGTTGAGCACAACGTTGTCGTCGATCGGCATTTCAATCTGGCTGCGGATTACGCGGTTGAGGAAGCAGCCGTGGTCGGTCAGCTTCAGCTGGGCCAGACGGCGGCCAACGGCGTTATGGTTTTTCACCACGATCTCTTCGGTGACGATGCGCATGTCGAGCAGGTCGCGGTCGAACACCTCTTTGCCGTTACGGAAGCTCGGGTCGAGACGAGCGTGGGCGTCCGGGTAACCGACCAGCGCAATGTCGTCGCCCATCTGCAGCACCGCGTCGCCGTCCGGGTTCGCCAGAATGCCGTTGCGGCGGATACGTTCGATATAGCAGCCCGTCTGGCGGTAAATCCCCAGCTCGCGCAGGTTTTTGCCGTCTGCCCATGCCACCAGCTCCGGTCCGACGCGGTAGGCGCGGATCACCGGGAGATAGACTTTACGTTTGGAATCGGTATCCAGGCCGCGCTCGCGGGCGATTTGCTGGGCGCTGGTCTGCAGATCCTGATGCTGCAGTTTTGGCAGGTAGCGCGCGCCGACAATCAGGCTCACCAGACCAATCAGATAGGTCAGGGCATAGCCCAGGCTCAGGTGGTCGAGGGCGGTCGAGAGCTGCGCGCCGGCCATGCCGGAATGGCGAAGGGTATCACCGGCACCCACGAGCACGGGGGTAGAGGTCATGGAGCCTGCCAGCATACCGGCCGTTAACCCGATATCCCAGCCAAACAGTTTGCCCAGCCCTAAGGCGATCAGCAGCGCGCTGCCGACCATCACCAGCGCCAGCATCAGATAATTTTTGCCGTCGCGGAAGAAAATTGAAAAAAAGTTAGGTCCCGCTTCCACGCCAACGCAAAAAATAAACAGCATAAAACCTAAGTTGAGCGCGTCCGTGTTAATGCTGAAGTGCTGCTGGCCTAATAATAAGGAGACGACTAAAACGCCAATGGAATTACCAAGTTGAACTGAACCCAGGCGCAATTTACCCAGGCAAAGACCCAGCGCCAGTACCACAAATAATAACAGGATGTAATTCCCATTTAACAAGTCTGCGACGTTTATATTCACGGAGGCTAACTTCTTGTTTACCAGTAAGTTGTTGAATGAAAGGACTTTTTGGGCTACTGTTTTCTGGGTCAGGGAAAGGCGTTAACGCTCCCTGTTTCCTGCTTTATTCCCTAAAACATTAGCTGGCGTGTAGTTTAATCGCATTAGCTACTGACAGCCACTTATTATCGCATCACCCTGTGCGTGCTTTGGCAAGGATTGCCGCATTGCTTTATCTGACTGGGCGTCTACCCGACGAATGTGTATTTGATAGAGATAAGTCAGGAGGATAGTTTGAACATTAAACGAAACTGGGCGGGGGTGATCAGCTGCTTTTTGCTGTTCACGGTCGTATGCATGTCGCTCGCTTTTAATGTGAAAGGGGCGTTCAGGGCTTCGGGCCATCCGGAGCTGGGGTTGCTCTTTTTCACGCTGCCGGGCGCCGCGGCCAGTTTTCTCTCCCGTAAAGGGGAGGTGGTGAAACCGCTTCTGGGCGCTATGCTGGCCGCACCGCTGTGCCTGCTGCTGATGCGCTTGCTGTATATATCAACGCGGAGTTTCTGGCAGGAGCTGGCGTGGTTGATGAGCGCCGTGTTCTGGTGCGCCCTTGGCGCGCTCTGTTACTTATTCGTACGCAGCCTGATTCAACACCGACGGCACCCCAAATAAAAACGCCCTCAGGGTGAGGGCGTCTTCGCATTACTGGGCGGCAAACAGGCCCAGATGCTCTTTGGCGTAAGCTTCAAAATCAGTGCAACCGCCAATGTGTTTCTGATCGAGGAAGATCTGCGGTACGGTTTCAACCGGCTTGCCGACGGTTTTTTCGAGATCCGCTTTGGTGATGCCTTCCGCGTGGATATCCACGTAGCGGAAGTTGAAGTCATCGCGCTCTTCAGTCAGTTTCTCAGCCAGCTCTTTCGCGCGCACACAGTAAGGGCACCCTGGACGACCAAAAATTACTGCAAACATTTCTCTCTCCTCAAAAAACAAGCCTGACGGCGAATAAGACATATAGTGCCCGATAACCTGCCGCCATTAAAGAAGGTTTCGCCTGTCGCTTTGATACAGTAAGGCTATGTTTCGCCAATTACACCGCGCAAATCATTGCCTATACTGGCTGCCATACGGTTTAAGCACGACAAAGAGAGACAAGATGACGCCAACCATAGACCTGCTCACATCCCACCGTTCCATTCGCCATTTCACCGATGAGCCGATTACCGAGGCGCAGCGTGCCGCGATTATTGACAGCGCAAGGGCGACCTCCAGCTCCAGCTTCCTGCAGTGCAGCTCGATTATCCGCATTACCGACCCGGCCATGCGCGAGCAGCTGGTCACGCTGACCGGCGGTCAAAAGCACGTGGCCCAGGCCGCGGAGTTCTGGGTGTTCTGCGCCGACTTTAACCGCCACCTGCAGATCTGTCCTGAGGCTGAACTGGGCCTGGCCGAACAGCTGCTGCTGGGCGTGGTGGATACCGCGCTGATGGCGCAAAACGCCTTTACGGCGGCGGAGTCGCTGGGGTTAGGTGGCGTTTACATCGGCGGCCTGCGTAACAACATCGAAAGCGTCACCGAGCTGCTGAAGCTGCCGAAACATGTGCTGCCGCTGTTTGGCCTGTGCCTCGGCTGGCCGGCGGATAACCCGGATCTGAAGCCGCGCATTCCTGCCGCCATGCTGGTGCATGAAAACCACTACCAGCCGGTTGACCAGGAGGTTCTTAATCACTATGACGAAGAGCTGGCGAACTACTACATGACGCGCGGCAGCAATACGCGTCGCGATACCTGGACCGACCATATTCGCCGCACCATCATCAAAGAAAATCGCCCGTTTATTCTCGATTATCTGCACAAACAGGGCTGGGCGACGCGATAGTCCATTTATCCTGCGCCTGCCTGCGTATATGATACGCAGGCTTTTTCCATGTCTTTAGCGAGGTGCAGGGTGAAAATTGCCATATTGTCCCGGGATGGAACGCTCTATTCATGTAAGCGCCTGCGAGAAGCGGCGGCGAAACGCGGGCATCAGGTTGAGATCTTGGACCCGATGTCCTGCTATATGAACATCGACCCGGCCGCCTCGTCGATCCACTACAAAGGCCGCAAGCTGCCGTTCTTTGATGCGGTGATCCCCCGCATCGGCTCGCAGATAACCTATTACGGCACCGCCGCGCTGCGCCAGTTTGAAATGCTGGGCAGCTATCCGCTCAATGAATCCGTCGCCATTTCCCGCGCCCGCGACAAGCTGCGCTCGCTGCAACTGCTGGCCCGTCAGGGGATCGATCTCCCCGTCACGGGGATTGCCCATTCGCCGGACGACACCAGCGATCTCATCGACATGGTGGGCGGGGCACCGTTAGTGATCAAACTGGTGGAAGGCACGCAGGGCATTGGCGTGGTGCTGGCGGAAACGCGGCAGGCGGCGGAAAGCGTGATTGATGCCTTCCGGGGGCTGAACGCCCACATTCTGGTGCAGGAGTACATCGAAGAGGCGAAAGGATGCGACATTCGCTGCTTCGTGGTCGGTAACGAAGTGGTGGCGGCCATTGAACGCCAGGCAAAAGAGGGCGACTTCCGCTCCAACCTTCACCGCGGCGGCGTGGCGCGGGTCGCCAGTATCAGCGACCGGGAGCGGGAGATTGCCGTGAAAGCGGCGCAAACGCTGGGGCTGGACGTAGCGGGCGTAGACCTTCTGCGGGCGACGCGCGGGCCGCTGGTCATGGAGGTAAATGCCTCGCCGGGGCTGGAAGGCGTGGAAAAAACCACCGGGGTCGATATTGCAGGTAAAATGATCGCATGGATCGAGCGTCACGCCACGCCGGGTTACTGTCTTAAAACGGGTGGTTAAATGGATTACAGCGCACTTTTTGAGTACCCTATGCGAAGTTTTTACTAGAGAGGCTGCACAGCGATGGATTTACAGGTCGTACCAACACTGGATACGTTACGTCAATGGCTCGATGATGCCGGTATTACGTTCTTTGAATGTGATTCCTGCCAGGCGCTGCATCTGCCTCATATGCAGAATTTCGACGGTATTTTTGATGCCAAAATCGATCTCATTAACGACGTGATCCTTTTCTCCGCGCTGGCCGAAGTGAAGCCGTCGGCGCTGCTGGCGCTGGCCTCCGACCTGTCAGCGATCAACGCCAGTTCTTTGACGGTGAAAGCATTTCTCGACATACAGGATGATAATCTGCCAAAACTGGTCGTTTGCCAGTCTTTATTCTCCGGGGCAGGGCTGTCGTTCAAGCAGTTCGCCTGGTTTATGCGCTTGAGCGAAGAGCAAATTTCGATGGTAATGATGGAAGCCAACGCGCATCATCTGCTGTATAGCGCGGAAGATGATGCAGAGAATAATGATGCATCTCCCAATTTTCTTCACTAAGCCTGTCTGACTTTTGCGCAGTCGCTGCCATAGCGGCTGCAGAAGGCCATTTTTTCTGCTGCTTTTAACCTTTCCTTAAAGAATTTTTCACCTCCCTGAAGGCCGTTTCGGCTTATCACGTAGACATAACCTGCATAAAAAATTGATAAAAGGCGTTTTTTCGTCCGGGCTATAGCCGGAGACACGGGCTACAGTTATTCTTGCGATGCTTAAAAAAGCGAGCGGAAGCTGCCGGGTAAAGAGGTTTCTTTTTATTTCGGGCAGAGCGACAAACTATGCATGATTATTGCATAACTTCAGATTGCACAGTTTTAGTTCGTTTGTTAACGAGCTTTCAGAAGGAATAACGATATGATCGCCTTGAATAAAAAATGGTTATCGGGTCTGGTTGCGGGTGCTCTGATGGCCGTCTCTGCCGGCACGCTCGCTGCGGAACAAAAAACGCTGCACGTTTACAACTGGTCTGACTATATTGCGCCGGACACGGTCGCGAACTTTGAAAAAGAGACCGGCATTAAAGTGGTCTACGACGTTTTCGATTCCAACGAAGTGCTGGAAGGAAAACTGATGGCGGGCAGCACCGGGTTTGACCTCGTGGTGCCTTCCGCAAGCTTCCTGGAGCGTCAGCTGACGGCAGGCGTTTTCCAGCCTCTGGATAAGAGCAAATTACCGAACTGGAAAAACCTCGATCCGGAAGTGCTGAAGCTGGTGGCCAAACACGACCCGGACAACAAATACGCGATGCCTTATCTGTGGGCGACCACCGGTATCGGCTTTAACGTCGACAAAGTGAAAGCGGCGCTGGGTCCGGACGTCAAGCTGGACAGCTGGGACGTGGTGCTGAAGCCGGAAAACCTTGCGAAGCTGAAAAGCTGCGGCGTTTCTTTCCTCGATGCGCCGGAAGAGATTTTCGCCACCGTGCTGAACTACCTGGGCAAAGATCCGAACAGCAGCAAGGCTGATGACTACACCGGCCCGGCGACCGATCTGCTGCTGAAGCTGCGTCCAAACATTCGTTACTTCCACTCGTCTCAGTACATTAACGACCTGGCAAACGGCGACATCTGCGTCGCGATTGGCTGGGCAGGGGACGTATGGCAGGCGGCGAACCGCGCGAAAGAGGCGAAAAACGGCGTGAACGTGTCTTACTTCATTCCGAAAGAGGGGGCACTGGCCTTCTTTGACGTCTTCGCGATGCCGGCCGATGCAAAAAACAAAGACGAAGCGTACCAGTTCCTCAACTACCTGATGCGTCCTGACGTGATCGCCCACATCAGCGACCACGTTTACTACGCGAACGGTAACAAGGCCTCCGTGCCGCTGGTGAGCGAAGAAATCCGTAATAACCCGGCTATCTATCCGCCAGCGGATGTGTTCGCCAAGCTCTTCACCCTGAAAGTTCAGGATCCAAAAATTGACCGCGTGCGTACCCGCGCGTGGACCAAGGTGAAAAGCGGTAAATAACGGCGTTTGGTGTTGTTGCCCGGTGGCGCTATCGCTTACCGGGCCTACAAAACCCGTAGGCCGGGCAGGCGTTAGCGCCGCCCGGCGATGCGCACCCTGACGGTGCGTTTGCACCAGTATTGATCTATGCCGGAGAACACCCCGTGAATGACGCGATCCCCCGCCCGCAGGCGAAAGTCCGTAAAGCGCTGACCCCGCTTCTTGAAATTCGTAACCTCACCAAATCTTTCGATGGCCAGCATGCCGTGGACGACGTCAGCCTGACTATCTACAAAGGCGAAATTTTCGCGCTACTGGGCGCATCTGGCTGCGGTAAATCAACCCTGCTGCGCATGCTGGCCGGTTTTGAACAGCCCACCGCCGGGCAGATCATGCTCGATGGCGTGGATCTCTCCAGCGTGCCGCCGTATCAGCGCCCGATTAACATGATGTTCCAGTCCTACGCGCTGTTCCCGCACATGACGGTGGAGCAGAACATCGCCTTTGGCCTGAAGCAGGACAAGCTCCCAAAGGCCGAAATTACCGCGCGCGTGGCCGAAATGCTGAGCCTGGTGCACATGCAGGAGTTCGCGAAGCGTAAGCCGCACCAGCTCTCTGGCGGCCAGCGGCAGCGCGTGGCGCTGGCAAGAAGCCTGGCGAAACGCCCGAAGCTGCTGCTGCTCGATGAACCGATGGGTGCGCTGGATAAAAAGCTGCGCGACCGTATGCAGCTCGAAGTGGTGGATATCCTCGAGCGCGTGGGTGTGACCTGCGTGATGGTCACCCACGATCAGGAAGAAGCGATGACCATGGCTGGGCGTATCGCCATCATGAACCGCGGCAAGTTCGTGCAGATCGGCGAGCCGGAGGAGATTTATGAGCACCCGACCACCCGCTACAGCGCGGAGTTCATCGGTTCGGTTAACGTCTTTGAAGGGCTGCTGAAAGATCGTCAGGAAGATGGTCTGGTCATCGAATCGCCGGGGCTGCAGCATCCGCTGAAGGTCGATCCGGATAACTCCGTGGTGGATAACGTGCCGGTCTACGTCGCGCTGCGTCCGGAGAAGATCATGCTGTGTGACGATCCGCCTGCCGATGGCTACAACTTTGCCGTGGGCGAAGTGGTCCACATTGCCTATCTGGGCGATTTGTCCATCTACCACGTGCGCCTGAAAAGCGGGCAGATGCTCAGCGCGCAGCTGCAGAACGAACATCGCTATCGCAAAGGCCAGCCAACATGGGGCGACGAAGTGCGCCTGTGCTGGGATGCTGACAGTTGCGTTGTGCTGACGGTATAAGGAGCGGCCAATGAGTACAATTGAACCTCCAGCCCGCGCAGGCAAACCGGGCGGCGTTGCCAACTGGCTGACGCGCATGCAGATGAAACACGGCCGCAAGCTGGTGATCGCCATGCCTTATGTGTGGCTGATCCTGCTGTTCCTGCTGCCGTTCCTGATCGTTTTCAAGATAAGCCTGGCGGAAATGGCGCGGGCGATCCCGCCCTATACCAACCTGCTGGACTGGGCCGACGGGCAGCTGACGCTGACCCTTAATCTCGGTAACTTCCTGCAGCTGACGGACGACCCGCTCTATTTCGAAGCGTATCTGCAGTCGCTGCAGGTGGCGGCGATCTCGACGCTCTGCTGCCTGGTGATGGGGTATCCGCTGGCGTGGGCCGTGGCGCACAGCAAGCCGTCGACGCGGAACATTTTGCTGCTACTGGTTATCCTGCCGTCGTGGACCTCATTCCTGATCCGCGTTTACGCCTGGATGGGGATCCTGAAAAACAACGGCGTGCTGAATAACGTGCTGATGTGGCTTGGGGTTATCGATCAGCCGCTGACGATCCTGCACACCAACCTCGCGGTCTATATCGGCATTGTGTACGCCTATCTGCCGTTTATGGTGCTGCCGATCTACACGGCACTAACGCGTATCGATTACTCGCTGGTGGAAGCGTCGCTCGATCTCGGGGCCCGTCCGTTAAAAACCTTCTTCAGCGTCATTGTCCCGCTGACCAAAGGCGGCATTATCGCCGGGTCAATGCTGGTCTTTATCCCGGCGGTGGGGGAGTTTGTGATCCCGGAACTGCTCGGCGGGCCGGACAGCATCATGATTGGCCGCGTGCTGTGGCAGGAGTTCTTCAATAACCGCGACTGGCCGGTGGCGTCGGCGGTGGCGATTGTCATGCTGCTGCTGCTGATCGTGCCGATCATGTGGTTCCACAAGCATCAGCAGAAACAGATGGGAGAGCACGGATGAACAACTTACCGGTAGTACGCTCCCCGTGGCGGATAGCGATCTTGGTCATCGGCTTTACCTTCCTGTATGCGCCGATGCTGATGCTGGTGATCTACTCGTTCAACAGCTCTAAGCTGGTGACGGTCTGGGCGGGCTGGTCGACGCGCTGGTACAGCGAGCTGTTCCACGATGATGCAATGATGAGCGCGGTGGGGCTGAGCCTGACCATTGCGGCGCTGGCGGCCACGATGGCGTCCGTTCTGGGCACGATCGCCGCGCTGGTGATGGTGCGCTTCGGCCGTTTTCGCGGTTCGAACGGGTTCGCCTTTATGATCACCGCGCCGCTGGTCATGCCGGACGTGATCACCGGTCTCGCGCTGCTGCTGCTGTTCGTCGCCCTGGCGCACGCCATCGGCTGGCCGGCGGATCGCGGAATGCTCACCATCTGGCTGGCGCACGTCACCTTCTGTACCGCGTATGTCGCGGTGGTGATCTCCTCGCGCCTGCGTGAGCTCGATCGCTCCATTGAAGAGGCGGCGATGGATCTCGGCGCGACGCCGCTGAAGGTCTTTTTCATCATTACCCTGCCGATGATTATGCCGGCGGTGATCTCCGGCTGGCTGCTGGCGTTTACCCTGTCGCTCGACGATCTGGTTATCGCCAGCTTTGTCTCCGGCCCGGGGGCGACGACCCTGCCGATGCTGGTCTTCTCCAGCGTACGCATGGGGGTGAACCCGGAGATTAACGCCCTGGCCTCTATCATCCTCGGCGTGGTCGGAATTGTCGGATTTATCGCCTGGTATTTGATGGCGCGCGCGGAAAAGCAGCGCGTACGCGATATCCAGCGTGCAAGACGCGGCTGAAGGATTTAAAATTTCCAGTGATGTGCCGCGCATGACGCGGCACTGTTTTTCAGGGAAGTAAAACATTGGGATTATTAAAAAAATCACGTAATACGCACGCGCGTCCTAACGTCCCTGCGCTGGTTCAGGTGGCGGCGCTCGCCATTATTATGATCCGCTGCCTCGATGTGCTGATGATTCTGAACACTCTGGGCGTACGCGGCATCGGTGAATTCATTCACCGCAGCGTGCAGACGTGGAATCTGACGCTGGTCTTTTTAAGCAGCCTGGTGCTGGTGTTTATCGAGATCTACTGCGCCTTTTCGCTGGTCAAAGGGCGCAACTGGGCGCGCTGGGTGTATCTGCTTACGCAGGTGACCGCCGCCAGCTATCTGTGGGCCGCCTCGCTGGGCTATGGCTATCCCGAGCTGTTCAGCATTGCCGGTGAATCCAAACGCGAGATCCTGCGCGCGCTGTTTATGCAAAAACTGCCGGATATGCTGGTGCTCTGTCTACTCTTCGTTCCGGCGTCCAGTCGGCGGTTCTTCCGTCTGCAATAATGTGTATAATCGCAGCCCTCGTGATTCTTAAGGTTTTCATATGCAGTGCGCACTCTATGACGCCGGACGCTGCCGCTCCTGTCAGTGGATAGAACAGCCGGTCTCTCAACAACTCACCGCCAAAATGGCCGACCTGCAACAGCTGCTGGCAGAACACGCGGTGGGCGAGTGGTGCGCGCCCGTCAGTGGCCCGGAGCAGGGTTTTCGTAATAAAGCCAAGATGGTGGTCAGCGGCAGCGTGGAAAAACCGCTGCTGGGAATGCTGCACCGCGACGGCACGCCGGAAGATTTAACCGACTGCCCGCTGTATCCCGCCTCCTTTGAGCCCGTTTTTGCCGCGCTCAAACCGTTTATTGCGCGTGCAGGATTAACGCCTTACAGCGTCGCCCGCAGGCGCGGCGAGCTGAAATACCTTTTGCTGACGGAAAGCCAGATTGACGGCGGCATGATGCTGCGTTTCGTGCTGCGTTCGGAAGCCAAGCTGGAGCAGCTTCGCGCGGCGCTGCCGTGGCTTCAGGAGCAGCTTCCGCAGCTGAAGGTGATTACCGCAAACATTCAGCCGGTGCATATGGCAATCATGGAAGGGGAGAAAGAGATCTTCTTCACCGAACAGCACGCGCTGGCCGAGAACTTCAACGGCGTGCCGCTGTGGATCCGCCCGCAAAGCTTCTTCCAGACTAACCCAACCGTGGCTAGCAGCCTGTACGCTACCGCCCGCGACTGGGTGCGCGGGCTGAGCATCGATCATATGTGGGACCTGTTCTGCGGCGTGGGCGGTTTTGGCCTGCACTGCGCCACGCCCGAGATGCAGTTCACCGGAATTGAGATCTCCGCCGAAGCGATTGCCTGCGCCAGGCAGTCCGCCGCCGAGCTGGGTCTGACGAACCTGCGCTTCCAGGCGCTGGACTCCACCCAGTTTGCGACCGGCCAGGGCAACGTGCCGGAGCTGGTGCTGGTCAACCCGCCGCGCCGCGGCATCGGAAAGGCGCTGTGCGACTATCTGAGCCAGATGGCGCCAGAGTACATCATCTACTCCAGCTGTAACGCGCAGACCATGGCGAAGGATATCGCCAGCCTGCCTGGCTACCGCATTGAACGCGTTCAGCTTTTCGATATGTTCCCGCATACCGCGCATTATGAAGTGTTGGCGTTGTTAATCCGTAGGCCGGGTAAGGCGTAGCCGCCACCCGGCATGAACCCCGCACAATGTTCAACAAAATGTGAACTCTTCATCCCTGCGAAATCAGGTAAGCTTACGTCATAAGAAATGAATAAGGCTTACCCATGAAGCAGATCCTGCTGGTGGAAGACGACCACGATATCGCGGCGCTTCTGCGACTCAATTTAGAAGATGAAGGCTACGCCATCACCCACGAGCCCGACGGGGGCAACGCCCTGCAGCGTCTTGAAAAACAGCCGTGGGATGCGGTGATCCTCGACCTGATGCTGCCCAACGTTGACGGGCTGGAGATTTGCCGCCGCATCCGTCAGATGACGCGCTACCTGCCGGTGATCATAATCAGCGCCCGCAGCAGCGAAACTGACCGCATCACCGGGCTTGAAACCGGTGCCGATGATTATCTGGCAAAACCGTTTTCGGTGCAGGAGCTGATTGCGCGCATCAAAGCGCTGTTCCGCCGCCAGCAGGCGATGGGACAGGCGCAAACCGACGGTCAAATTCAGGCTCACGGTCTGACCATCGATCCGCTGGCGCGCAGCGTGCTACTTCACGGCCAGGTAGTGGATCTCACGCCGCGTGAGTTCGAGCTGCTCTACTTCTTTGCCCGTCATCCTGGCGAGGTATTTTCTCGCCTGGCGCTGCTGGAGCAGGTCTGGGGCTACCAGCACGAAGGCTATGAGCATACCGTTAACACCCACATCAACCGCCTGCGCATCAAGATTGAGAAGGACGCCGCCGAGCCGGAGATTATTCGCACCGTCTGGGGCAAGGGCTATAAATTTGCGGAGCCAAATCGTGATGCGCCGCTTTAGTCTCAGCCAGCGGCTGACGCTGCTGTTCATCCTGTTGATGATGCTCTGCGCCACCGTCGCCTGCGCGGTACAACTCTATACCAGTACGCAGTACGGTAACGCGATGGTGCAGCGGCTGTCGGGCGGGCTGGCGCAGCAGATAGTCCAGCGCGAACCAATTCTGGACGCGCAGGGAAGAGTCGACCGAACGTCACTCAAGCCGCTGTTTGACCGGCTGATGACCTTTAATCCGAGCGTTGAGCTGTACGTCGTCTCCCCGGACGGCGATATCCTGGCCGATGCCGCACCGCTGGGCCACATTCAGCGGCAAAAAATCGACCTGGCGCCGGTTCAGACCTTCCTGAGCGGTACCGCTATTCCGGTCCTGGGCGACGACCCGCGCAGCCAGAATAAAAAAGTCTTTAGCGCCACGCCGCTGCGGCAGGACGGCGAGCTAAAAGGCTATCTGTACATTATTTTGCAGGGCGAGGAGTCGAACGCGCTGGCGGAGATGGCCTGGCATAAGGCGCTGTGGAGCACGGTGCTGTGGTCGCTGATGTGGGTCGCGCTGTTTGGCCTGCTGGCGGGTCTGCTGGTCTGGTACTGGGTCACGCGCCCGGTAAAAGAGCTCACGGTCGAAGTCGGCGGGCTGGATCGGGACAGCATGAGCGCAATCAGACAGCTGGCCGTAGAGATGCCGGATGCGACGGCAAAGGATGAAGTGGCGCTCCTGCGCAACAGCTTTATCGAGCTGGCACGCAAAATCACCCAACAGTGGGACCAGCTGGCCGACAGCGATCGCCAGCGCCGGGAGTTTATCGCCAACATTTCGCACGACCTGCGCACGCCGCTCACCTCGCTGCTGGGCTATCTGGAAACCCTGTCGCTAAAATCCGCGACCCTGACGCCGCAGGAGCACCAGCAGTATCTCGCTACCGCGCTCCGACAGGGGCAAAAGGTACGCCATCTTTCACAGCAGCTGTTTGAGCTGGCGCGCCTGGAGCACGGCGGTATTAAGCCGCAGCGCGAGCGGTTCGCGATGGGGGAGCTGATTTCCGACGTGGCGCAGAAGTTTGAGCTCACCGCCCGCACGCGCGAGGTGAATCTGCATATTGACGTGCCGGGACCGCTGCCGCAGGTGTTTGCCGATGTATCAATGATCGAGCGCGTGGTGACTAATCTGCTGGATAACGCGATGCGCCATACGCCGACCGGCGGGGAAATTCGCCTGGCGGTCTGGCAGGAGAATCAACAGCTTCAGGTCGAAGTGGCGGACAGCGGAACGGGCGTGGATGCCGCGCTGCGAGACGATCTGTTCCAGCGGCCGTCGGCGTTGACGACTCAGGCTTCGCGGGAGAATCGCGGCGGGTTAGGGCTGCTGATTGTGAAAAGGATGCTGGAGCTGCACGGGGGCGGGATCAGGCTGATGGAGTCGGTGAGCGGGGCGCGGTTCAGGTTCTTTGTGCCGTTGTGAGGGAGTGCCGGGTGGCGCTGCGCTTACCCGGCCTACAACTCCCCCCGTAGGCCGGGTAAGGCGCAGCCGTCACCCGGCAAAAAAAGTTACTGCGGGAACCACTGCTCGCTGATTTTCTGGTACGTACCGTCAGTTTTAATCGCCTTCAGCGCGCCGTTCAGTTTTTCCAGCAGAGCTTTGTTATCCGGACGTACCGCGATACCCAGACCCGTGCCGAAGTACTGCGGATCGGTCACTTTTTCCGTGGCGGTGCCCAGCTGCGGGTTGGTCTTCAACCATTCGTTCACCACGGCGGTGTCGCCGAACACGCCATCGATACGGCCATTTTTGAGGTCGATAATCGCGTTCTGGTAGCTGTCATAGGCCACGGTCTTCACTTCAGGATGTTTGTCCTGCAGGTATTTCTGGTGCGTGGTGCCGTTTTCCATCCCGATGCGTTTGCCTTTCAGCTCGTCAAAGGACTTGTAAGCCCCTTTCTTCGCAATCACCACCGCCGAGTTGGCGTAGTACGGGTCGGTGAACGCAACCTGCTTGCTGCGCTCAGGCGTGATGTCCATCCCGGAGATCACCGCATCGTATTTTTTGAATTTCAGCGACGGGATCAGGCTGTCGAAGGCATGGTTGGTAAAGGTGCAGTCGGCCTGCATTTGTTTGCACAGTGCTTTCGCCAGATCGATATCGAAACCGACGATCTGGTTGCTGGCATCCAGCGATTCAAACGGCGGATAGGTGGCGGAAACGCCGAAATTGATTTTATCCGCAGCGGATGCGCCAGCGGCGAACGTTGCCAGTAATGCGGCCAGAACTAACTTTTTCATTGTAATGCTCCCGTCTGTCTATCTTGTCATTATGCGCCGTGTCTGCGGCATGGATGTACAATGCCAGTTAATGAATTTATATGCAATAAATATGATTAAATATTATGTCTAACACAAAAAAAAGCGGATAACCCATCAGGTTACCCGCCTTTGATATACAGATTTATGCATTTTCCTGGTTAATTTCTGCGCTCAAACGCCAGCGCTTTACGCTCGATCAGGCGCATCATCAGCGTCAACAGACCGTTAACCACCAGGTAGACCACGCCCGCCGCGCCGAACACCATCACGTCATAGGTGCGTCCATACAGCAGCTGTCCGTGCCCCATCACTTCCATCAGGGTGATGGTGTAGGCCAGAGACGTACTCTTGAACACCAGCACCACTTCGTTGGAGTAGGAGGAGAGGGCGCGCTTAAAGGCGTACGGAAGCAGGATTGCCAGCGTGTCTTTCTTGCTCATGCCCAGCGCCCCGCAGGACTGCCACTGTCCTTCAGGGATGGCGCGGATCGCCCCGTAGAACAGCTGGGTGGTATAGGCCGCACTGTTCAGCGAAAGCGCAATCAGGGCACACAGCCACGGCTCAGAGAGCAGATGCCAGATAACCGGATACTCCTGCAGCGACGGGAACTGGCCCGGGCCGTAGTAAATCAGGAAGATCTGCACCAGCAGCGGCGTACCGGTAAACAGGGTGATGTAAGCGCGCACAATCCACACCAGAACTGGCGTTTTCAGCGTCAGGATGATGGTGAAAATCAGCGCAAGGATCAGGGCCACGATAATGGACGCCACGGTCAGCGTCAGGCTGGTGTGCAGCCCTTTCATCAGCTCGGGAAAATATTCAAGCATCAGCCTGGTCTCCGTTCAAAGCGCGTCGCACGCAGGTCAATACGCTTGAGGATGTACTGACTGAGCAACGTGATCACCAGGTAGATAGCCGCCGCCACAATGTACCAGGTAAAGGGTTCCTGAGTACGGGTGGCGATGCTTTTGGTTTGCAGCATCAAATCGTTAACGCTTATCAGGCTCACCAGCGCGGTATCTTTCAGCAGCACCAGCCACTGGTTACCGAGGCCCGGCAGGGCATGGCGCCACATCTGCGGCATCACCAGACGGAAGAAAATCGCTGATTTCGACAAACCTAACGCCTGACCCGACTCCCACTGTCCCTGCGGCACGGCCTTCAGCGCACCGCGCAGGGTTTGCGACGCATATGCGGAATAGAGTAGGGAGAGGGCAATCACGCCGCACAGGAACGGACTGACGTCGAAGTTTTCAATCTGCATCTGCACCGGGATCTGCGCAAAACCGAGATTGAGAGTGAAGCCGTCCGACAGCGTGAGCAGCAGCTGCGAGGAGCCGAAATAGATAAACAGGACCACCAGAATTTCCGGTAGCCCACGCAGCACGGTGACCAGCGCGGAGCCTGCCCAGGCGACGGGGAACCATTTTGCTGATTCCCACACCGCAAAGAACATCGCCAGCACGAGGCCGATAATCAGTGCGCAAACGGCAAGGCCGACGGTCATCCCGGCGGCGCTTGCTAAAGGAAAAATTTCATTCATCAGGAATTACTTCTGGAACCATTTTTTGTAGATGGTTTCGTAGGTGCCGTCTTTCTTCACTTTTTCCAGCGCAGCGTTGAATTTCTGCTGCAGCTCAGTGTTGCCTTGACGAACGGCAATCCCCAGACCGGTACCGAAGTAATCCTTATCGGTCACTTTGTCGCCCACTGGCGCCAGCTTGTCGTTCGCTTTCAGCCACTCGGTCACGACAGCGGTATCACCAAATACGCCATCGATACGGCCATTTTGCAGATCCAGCTTCGCGTTCTGGTAGCTGTCATACGGAACGGTGGTGATTTCCGGATGCTTATCCATGATGAATTTCTGGTGCGTGGTACCGTTCTGCACGCCGACTTTTTTGCCTTTCAGCTGATCGACAGAGGTGAATTTACCTTTCTGACCAATGAACAGAGCGGAGTTGTCGTAGTAAGGGGTCGTAAACAGCACCTGCTTTTCACGCTCAGGGGTGATGTCCATACCGGCCATCACGGCGTCGATGCGGCGGAACTTCAGGCTTGGGATGAGGCTGTCGAACGCCTGGTTGCTGAAGGTGCAGGTCGCGTCGATCTCTTTACACAGGGCGTTAGCCAGGTCCACGTCGAAGCCCACAATTTTGTTGTTCGCATCAATAGACTCAAACGGAGGATAAGACGCTTCCGTGGCGAAACGAATGGTCTGGGCTGCGGTAGCGGAAAGGGTAACGCCAGCAAGCAGCACGGCAAGTAATACTTTTTTCATTATATTTCCCCTGACACAATCAATGAGATAAATAGTTTTTGAAGGCATCGGTTTGCGGGTTAGCGAAGCAGCCCGCATCACCTTGCTCAACGATATACCCGTTTTCCATGTACACCACACGGCTGGCGGTTTTACGCGCCACTTCCACCTCGTGGGTGACGATAACCTGCGTAATATTGGTTTCCGCCAGCTCGCGAATGATACTGACGATCTGGGCGGTGATTTCCGGATCCAGCGCGGCCGTCGGCTCATCAAACAGCAGTACCGCGGGCTCCATCATCAGCGCGCGGGCAATCGCCACACGCTGCTGCTGACCGCCGGAAAGGTGCAGCGGATAGCGGTCGCTGTAGGGCTTCAGGCGCAGACGCTCCAGCAGCTTTTCAGCACGCGCTATCGCCTGATCCTTGCTTAACCCCAGCACGCGGCACGGGGCTTCAATCAGGTTTTGCAGTACGGTCAGATGCGGCCAGAGATTGTATTGCTGGAAGACCATGCCGACGTTTTGACGCAGTTCGCGAATCGCTTTATCAGACGGCGCTTTCGCAAAATCAAAGTGGTTACCGGCAATCGCCAGCGTACCTGAACGGGGCATTTCAAGCAGATTAAGGACACGCAGAAGGGAGCTTTTGCCTGCACCGCTTGGGCCAAGCAAAACCAGCGTTTCGCCTTCCGGGCAGTTCAGCGTGATGTCAAACAGCGCCTGGTGTGCGCCGTAGAAGCAGTTAATGCCGTTTAGTTTAATACTCATCGGGGCAGTCTTTACTCATCCAGGCAATCTATAGCAATTGAGGCCGCAGATAGTACCGTTGACAGAATAGTTATGCAATATTTCTGCGTTAAAAGTTAAATATAACCCGTGTTTCTACTTAAACATAGCACAAAATAGCGAACGGAAAGGTCGGCAAGTATAAATGTCGGCATTCCGCAAGAAATGCCGCACATTTTACGGGGGTAACCGCGTGGTATCGGCGGTTTTAGCGATTCTCAATCGACTGGCGAAGCGTGCCTGCCGGGGCGTGAACGCTGCCGCCAACGTAGCGTACGTCGTCCACCGCCCAGCATTGACCTTCGCGGATCATCAGCACTTCATCCTGCCAGGTTTGGGTACCCTGCGTCAGCTTCACGCGCAGCGGAATATTGCGGGCGTCCGTGTTCGGGATGGTTGACGCGCTGGCCACTTCCGCGCTGTCTGGCAGCGTGGTACGGCTGGAGAACGGGTCGGATTTCAGCAGCGCGTTGTGCTGCGGATCGCGGGTGGCGTCGTTAAGCAGTTTTGCCAGGCCGTCGCTCAGATAGGGGCGCAGGCCGGTGAGATCGTTGCTGCGGTGCTGAATGCGGTAATCATAGAACTGCTGCGCCACGGCGTCCGGGCCGCCCTCAATGCAGGGGCCGCTACGGGTACCAATATCCTTAAAGGCTGGCGTGACCGTGGTGGTACAGGCGCTGAGCACCAGCGCGCAGGGCACCAAAAGTGTTAAAGCAGAATAGCGCATGTTGATTTCCTTATTTATTAACTATCCTTTCAATCATAGCGTAACGAACCGATAATGCTGTGCCTAAGGCATTGAACGCTAAAGAAGGAGAGAAACCATGCAGTTTTCAACAACGCCAACCCTGGAAGGGCAGACCATCACCGAGTATTGCGGTGTGGTCACCGGTGAAGCGATCCTCGGCGCGAATATCTTCCGTGACTTTTTTGCCGGTATCCGCGATATCGTTGGCGGCCGCTCTGGCGCATACGAAAAAGAGCTGCGCAAAGCGCGCGAGATTGCCTTCAAAGAGCTCGGCGAGCAGGCGGAAGCCCTCGGCGCGGATGCGGTCGTGGGGATCGATATCGACTACGAAACGGTCGGGAAAGATGCCAGCATGCTGATGGTGAGCGTAAGCGGTACGGCGGTGAAAACCCTCCGATGAGGCGTGCGTTTGCCACGCTCCTGCTGGCGCTGCTGCTGGCAGGATGCGTCACGGAAAAAGGTATTATCGATAAAGGTGCCTACGAGCTGGACACGCGCCATCAGGCGCAGGCGGCTTACCCGCGCATCAAGGTGCTGGTTATCCACTACACCGCGGATGATTTTGACAGCTCGCTGGCCACGCTGACGGATAAAAACGTCAGCTCTCACTATTTGATCCCTGCCAGCCCTCCCGCACCGGACGGGAAGCCGCGCATCTGGCAGCTGGTGCCTGAAAGCGAACTGGCCTGGCATGCGGGGATCAGCTTCTGGCGCGGCACCAACCGGATTAACGATACGTCGGTGGGCATTGAGCTGGAGAACCGTGGCTGGCAGAAAACGGCCGGGGTGAAGCATTTTACGCCGTTCGCACCTGCGCAAATTGCGGCGCTGGTGCCGCTCGCCAAAGATATTATCGCCCGCTACAACATCAAACCTGAGAACGTGGTGGCCCATGCGGACATCGCGCCGCAGCGCAAAGACGATCCCGGCCCGCTGTTCCCCTGGCGCGAGCTGGCGCAGCAGGGGATTGGCGCCTGGCCCGACGCCGGACGCGTCGCGTTCTATATTAACGGACGACTGCCCTATCAGGCGGTGGACACCGCAGCGCTGCTGGATTTACTCGCGCGGTATGGTTACGAGGTGCCCGACAATAGCACGCCCGCCCAGCAGAAGCGCATCATTATGGCATTCCAGATGCACTTCAGGCCGCAGCTGTGGAACGGCGTCGCTGATGTAGAAACAATGGCCATCGCAGAAGCACTTTTAGAGAAATACGGGCAGGGGTAATTCTTCGGAATGCCCCGAAACGAAAGATTAGCTATTCATGCGCTTCAGATTAATCTTAAGTACATTCTCAATTCATTTTAAGTTAATTGATTTAAAATCGCCCTCAATTAAGATGGATTCATCGATTCACGACATGAATCAATTTAAAAAACCAGCGCTGATTTGGTTTTTTTAATTTTAAAAGAATACAAAATTAACTTTACGGCAACATCAATATTTGCCGAAAGCTTTCTCCTTTAAACATCTTAATTAGGTATAACAATGTTAACTATTTTTGGTAAAAGCACGCGCCCCCACAATGAAATGGCAGCCATTATTGAAGCAACCTCAGGATATGAGGAGAAAACATTAAGAAAATGGCAAAGAATATCAACGGAAAAATCAGATGATATTCATATCATTGTCAGTGGCGAAGTTGAATTTCGTCGTTCCTCTGATGATTTATGTATTTTCACCCTGCAGGGGCAGTGTATTTTTGGTCTCTCCGCCATGTTTTATAACTCTACACATATGCACGGCGTGGTTCGCAGCAATGCGGTTGTCCGCTCAATAAATAAAGAAGAATTCCACCGTTTAATGACCCAGCACGGTCTGTGGCCAGATTTAACCAAAGTGCTGGCATGGTATATCTGTATGCTCAGCAAGCGTGATGACGTTTTAGTTGCCCGTAGTGCCTATTCCGTAGTACGTGAATTCCTGATTGAAATTAACGAACTGATTGTACAGCATCAGCGAGATATTAATATTTATGATTACATTCAGGAATACACTAACCTGGCGCGCAGTACCATTATTAAAATCCTCTCAGATCTGAAAAAAGGTCAATATATTGTGGTGGAAAAAGGGCGACTTCTCAGCCTGACGACCTTACCTGAAAAATATTAATCCCCTCCGGCGTCTCCTTTTATGACAGAAGGAGACGCCTTCTGCGTTTCATCAACCGGTGGCGCGGGCATTTTTCCCTTCGACATATCATCCTGCTGCTGTTTTAACGCCTGCATAAACAACTCTTTTAACGCGCTGTCGTCATCCGATTTCATCGCCTGTTCGTGTGCCTCGGTGCCGGGTAAGGTATCGCGCGAGGTGTCATGCGTGGCCGGGCTATCCGGTAACGCGCCATCGGGTGCCTGCTGCCAGTCATTTTCGTCGCTATTTATGGGCATACTGTCCATCGGCGGCAAATTTTCCTGCATTTTTAGCGGCTGGGGTTTTGGATGCGGATGCGGGAACGGCTTCGTCACGTACACGTAATGCATATCAGACAGCGTGGTTTCCGGTTTCGCCACGCTCACCTTTTTTATCACGGGCGCCGGGTGGCGCAAATTCCAGTAAACGTGCGCATAAAGTCCGGCTGCGATCAGTGCACACAGCCCAAGACACCACAGCGTGGTTACGCTGAGGATTTTACTGAACGACGGTAAACGCCATGAGAACCAGACCGGCTCCCCGGTGGTATAGCTGCGCTGGGCAGCAAGGCAGATGGTAGACATTATGCGTGTTTCTCTTGCGTAGTCGGGTTGGCCTGGGTTGTCTGGATCAACACGCTCGGCGTGGTATGGGTTTCGCGCATCAGCTGCATCAGCGTGTCTTCGCCCGGAATACCGTCGACGTGAAGGTGCATTTTCTGCTGGAATTCGCGGGTGCGTTTCATCAGCTCCGCCGTCCAGTTTTTATCGTGCGTTTCGCTTTCGCCCAGCGCCACGCTCAGCTGCTGATCCAGCCATTCGAGATCTTTACTGCCGCTGGCGGCGGTAATTTCGTCTTTGCCTTCCGGAGTCAGGCGATGCAGGAGGGTGTAATTGCCCGTCGCGTGCTGGTTATACCAGGTGCGGCTCACCTGCCAGGTTCGGTTATTCATCAGCAGGTCGAGGGTCTCTTTCCCCGCGCGCGCCACCACGGCGTAGTTAATATGATCGCCCGTTTTTATTTCGCTGACCCACGGATAGCCATCATTCGCCAGCGAGTCCAGGGTGGCATTGCCCTGTTTACACATCAGGTTCACTTTTGCCGCATTCTGACACAGCGCGTCGTCTGCTGACGCGTCATACCCCCACATGGCGTACAGCTGGTGCATGGCATCAGGCTGGTTTACCACTTCTTGTTCGATGACCGGCAATACCGGCGCGTCTGGCGTTTTAGCCGGCTGTTTCCAGCTGGCCGGTACCGGTAGCGCGACCGGCAGTTTTGCCGTGATGGATGAGGTCATCATCCAGCCGCAGGCGGCGAACAGCACGGAGGCGAACAGCCCGATGGAGGCCAGTGCTTTGCCGCGTTTCGGTGCCGGAAGCACTTCACCGGTGGCCAGGCGCAAATGACGCGGCCCGACGTTTGGCGCGCGTTCGGTCCACGCGGCCAGCATGGAGAGGTGCGCCAGCTCGTTCAGCTTGCTGGTGTTGCCTTTGGTCAGGGCGTGGATCTTTTTCACGCGAGCGGGCGTCAGCGGGGAGACGTCAGCGCCGTGCTCCTGGCACTGGGCGTCAACGTAGCTCAGGAATTCGCGGCAGGTCAGGTTGCGCAGGGTGTGGCTGGTCAGGACAAATTCCTGCAGCGCGGAGTCTGTCAGCATCGTCTCCCGATCTTCACTACCCATCAGAATGACCGACAAACGCACGTCCAGCTCTTGAGCACGCGTCAGGAGCATGGCCAGCACATCGTAGCTGTTGTTCTTCATCGCCTCAGCGTGCGTGATGACCAGCACCTTTTGCGCTGCACGGGTATCTCGCCACTGGCGCAGCACGGCATCCACGGACTGCAGCTTATTTTTGCTCTCTTTCGCCGACGGGTTGAGCTTATACAGCAGGCTGTTGGCGCTCAGCTTTGGAAACGCGTTAATTGAGACGACGGCGCTGCTGCTCTTCAGCGCATCGCTGAACTGCCCCAGCAGTTCACTGTCGTGGTAAAAGAGCCCGGTGATCCCTGCCTGCTGGCTTTTTTCTTTCAGAAGATTGAACACATCCTGATGATAAGGCACCAGAAAATCGCCCGTTTTACGGGTGATTGTTCTGAACGGAGGGGTACTGAATTTAAAATGACTCTGATACATAGCGACTGACCGTCTCTTCTCTTTAATAGCAATGGGCGAAAAGTACGGGATGCACCAGTCCTGGTCAATTTAACACCAGAGTAAAAATAACCTGCCGTCGGGCTCTAACATTCCTCTTTTTCCCGGTCAATCATTTTCTTTATTAAAGTTAATAGCGAAGCAGTTAGTCGATATTAAAAGGGCTGATTATTATTAGCCCACTAAGTGATGCAGCACGTCGCTGCGAATGACTGCTTTGCTAAAAGGCCGGATAAATAATGAGGAACGCACTCCTTTCCCGTGTAATGACACCCTGCATTATGCTTGTCATGCTGATATTTTGCAGCCAGCAGGGTTATGTCGTTTATAAAGATTATAAGAAAGTTACGAATAAGTTAGCGAATGCAGATAAGCCGGCGCTAAAAAAACGTGACGCTGAAAAAAACTTTGGCCTTTTCACCGCGGCAGTGCGTCAAAGCGACGCGCCTGTTGCAACAAAAGCGCCGTTATCAGCAGAAATCGAAGGCATTATTCGCAGCGATGAATCATGGCTGTCGTTTGCCGTGATCAAGACCCCAGCCGGGCAGCAGAGCTACCGGGAAGGGGAGTCGCTGGTGGGTTTCGATGGCGCTTATATAGATGAAATTAATAAAGATAATGTGGTTGTGCAGTACGAGGGGGCGAAACAGACGCTGGCCCTCAAGAAACCGGCTTATTTTAAGGGCGGCGTAGACAGCGGCCCGGTTACCAAATCGAAAAAAGATGCAGGCGCCGACAGTCTGCATCTCGATGATTATCTGGTGTTAAAACCGTTAATCGATAAGGGCCAACTGGAAGGCTTTAATATTAATCCACGGAATGCGTCTCCTTTTTACAGCGATACAGGGCTGGAAAAAGGGGATGTGGTAGTGAAAGTCAACGACGTCGATATGACGAAAGAAGCGCAGGCGAAAAATATCATCGCCAACTGGTCGAAAATGAAAGAGGCGGAGGTCGTCGTAAGACGGCACGCTCACCTTGAAAATATTCGGGTTAATGTTTTAAACAATTAACAAGTGTACATCATGAAGAAATTTCCGTGGGCGTGCGTGGCGCTGACCGCATTGTCGTTATATTCCAGTTCGCTGCTTGCAGCTAACTTTAGCGCCAGCTTTAAAAATACTGATATTCGCGAATTTATCGATACGGTAGGTCGCAATCTGAATAAAACCATTCTCGTCGACCCGTCCGTTCAGGGCACCGTGTCGGTGAGAACCTATAACGTGCTGTCGGAAGATGAATATTATCAGTTCTTCCTGAGCGTGCTGGATCTCTATGGTCTGTCGGTTATCCCGATGGATAACGGCATGGTCAAAGTGGTGCGCTCAAGCGTGGCGCGTACTGCCGGTGTTCCGGTGGCCGACAGCAAAAACCCGGGCAAAGGGGATGAGATCATCACCCGCGTGGTGCGCATGGAAAACGTGCCGGTGCGCGAGCTGGCTCCGCTGCTGCGTCAGCTGAACGATGCCTCCGGTATTGGTAACGTGGTGCATTTCGAGCCGTCCAACGTGCTGCTGTTAACCGGTAAAGCCTCGGTGGTTAACCGCCTGGTGGATCTGGTTGAGCGCGTGGATCGTTCCGGCATGCAGCGCCGTGAAATCGTGCCTCTGCGCTTTGCCTCCGCCAAAGAGCTTTCCGATATGTTGAACAACCTCAACAACGAAGAGCAGAAAGGGCAGAACGCGCCGCAGCTGGCGACCAAAGTGGTGGCCGATGACGAAACCAACAGCCTGGTGATCAGCGGCACCGAAGATGCGCGTGCGCGTACCCGTTCGCTGATTGGCCAGCTCGATCGCGAGCAGAATAACGAGGGCAACACCCGCGTCTTCTAACTGAAATACGCCAACGCCTCGAAAGTGGTGCCGGTGCTGACCGGTATTGGCGAACAGCTGAAAGACAAAGCAGGGACGCCGAAAAGCAAAACTGTCTCAACGTCGTCAAGCGACCTGAATATCACCGCCGACGAGTCTACCAACTCGCTGGTGATCACCGCTCAGCCAAACGTCATGAACTCCCTGGAGAAGGTGATCGACAAGCTGGATATTCGCCGTCCGCAGGTGCTGGTGGAAGCCATCATTGCTGAAGTACAGGACGGTAACGGCATGGATCTGGGCGTGCAGTGGACCAGCTCGCACGGTGGCGTGCAGTTTGGCTCAACCGGTCTGCCGATCAGCCAGATCAAGAACAAGTCGATCAAAACGGCCAGCTTCACGGGCCTGGCGACCGGCTTCTTTAACGGTGACTTTGGCGCGCTGATGACGGCGCTCTCTACCACCGGGAAAAACGACATTCTCTCCACGCCAAGCGTGGTAACGCTTGATAACAAAGAAGCGTCGTTCAACGTCGGTCAGGACGTGCCGGTGCTGTCCGGTTCCCAGACCACCAGCGGCGATAACGTCTTTAACTCGGTTGAGCGTAAAACCGTCGGTACCAAGCTGAAGATTGTTCCGCAGATCAACGACGGGGACATGATCCACCTGAAGATCGAGCAGGAAGTCTCCAGCGTCGACGCCAGCGCAACCACAGACGCCAGCCTGGGCCCAACCTTCAATACCCGCACCATCAACAACGAAGTGATGGTCCACAGCGGGCAGACGGTGGTGCTGGGCGGGCTGATGGAGAACGTCAATAAGCAGAACGTCTCGAAAGTGCCGCTGCTCGGCGATCTTCCGCTGGTGGGACAGCTGTTCCGTTACACCTCGCAGGACACGTCGAAGCGCAACCTGATGGTATTTATCCATACCACCGTACTGCGTGATGACGACAACTACAGCGCGGCGACGAAAGAGAAATACGATCAGATGCGTGCGCGTCAGCAGCAGCGTATGGAAGAGAAGAAGCTGGGTATTGTTGAAAACAATGATGTCCCGGTCCTTCCGGCCTTCCCGAAGCAGGATCATTCAACGCCAGTGGGCGTAACGGCTCCGGCGACCTCATCGTCAGCGTCCCGCAACCCGTTCAAAGAGTAAGCGGAGGTGATGCGTGGATGAACTGACAAAACAGCTTTGCACCAGCAGCTTTGCAAAGGATCACGGCATCCTGTTCTGGGAAGACACGGTCTATATCCGTGAGGGCGTGCCTGCGTTTGCGCTGCTGGAGATGCGCCGGGTGCTGGGGCGCGCGTTCGTGCCCCAGACGCTGAGCGCTGAAGCGTTCGATGAAATGCTGGGCAAAATCTGGCAGCAGAGTAGCGGCGTTTCACAGCAGCTGGTCGATGATATGGATGCGGATATCGATTTGATGGCGTTAACCGAGGAGATCCCGGACAACGAAGATCTGCTCGATAACGACGAAAACTCGCCGGTGATCCGCCTGATCAACGCCATTCTTGGCGAAGCGGTCAAAGACGGCGCGTCGGATATCCATATCGAAACCTTCGAGCGCACGCTGAGCATCCGTTTTCGCGTTGACGGCGTGCTGCGCCCGGTGCTGCAGCCAGCGCGCAAGCTCGCGCCGCTGCTGGTATCGCGTATTAAGGTTATGTCGAAGCTCGACATCGCCGAAAAACGTCTGCCGCAGGATGGCCGTATCTCACTGCGTATTGGCCGCAAGGCCATCGACGTGCGCGTGTCGACCATTCCGTCGCAGTACGGCGAACGCGTGGTTATGCGTCTGCTCGACAAAAGCAACCTGAAGCCGGACATCAACAAGCTCGGACTCATTGATGAAGAGCTGGAAAAACTGAAAGGGCTGATTGGCCGCCCGCACGGCATTATCCTGGTCACCGGGCCGACAGGCTCCGGTAAAAGTACCACCCTGTACGCCATTCTCTCGGCGCTGAACGGGCATGAACGCAACATTCTGACCGTTGAAGATCCGATTGAATACGAGCTGGAAGGGGTGGGACAGACGCAGGTCAACCCGCGCGTGGACATGACCTTTGCCCGCGGCCTGCGCGCCATTTTGCGTCAGGATCCGGACGTGGTGATGATCGGGGAAATCCGTGACGGCGAAACCGCGCAAATTGCGGTTCAGGCGTCGCTCACCGGTCACCTGGTCATGTCTACGCTGCACACCAACAGTGCGGCGGGGGCCATTACCCGTCTGCGGGATATGGGCCTGGAGTCATTTTTGATTGGATCGTCGTTACTTGGCGTCATTGCCCAGCGTCTGGTGCGTCGGCTGTGTCCGCACTGCCGTACCACCAGTTCGCTGGATGACAATGAAAAGGCGTTATTCAGCTTTATGGATACCCCGCCGAAAGCGATTTATCGCGCCGTGGGCTGTGAGCATTGTCGCCAGAGCGGCTACCAGGGACGCGCGGGGATCCACGAGTTTCTGGTGGTCGACAGCACCATGCGCCGCGCCATCCATGAAGACAAAGACGAGATGTCCATCGAGACCGAGCTGTTCAAGCAGGCCTACAGCCTGCGCGAAAACGGCCTGATGAAGGTCATCAGCGGCGTCACCTCGCTGGAAGAGGTGATGCGCGTGACCGCCGAGCGTGGAGGCGATGAATAATGGCTTTCTACGCGTGGACCGCCACCGATGCCGCCGGGAAAACCCAGCGCGGCACGCTGCAGGCGGAAGGGCCAAAGCAGGTGCGCCAGGCGCTGCGCGAGCAAAAACTGATGCCGGTAACGATCGCGGTTACTAGCGAAAAGGCGGCCAGCGCCAAAGCCAAAACCGGGGCCAAACTCTCTGTGCCGGTGCTGTCGATGTTTACCCGTCAGCTGTCGACGCTGGTTAACGCGTCGCTGCCGCTGGAGAGCGCCCTGAAGGCGATTTCGAAGCAGACGGAAGACAAAAAGCTGGCGGCGATGGTGGTTGAAATTCGCGAGAAAGTGGTGGAAGGCCACACGCTGTTTGACGCCTTCAGCCAGTTCCCGCGCACCTTCGACAAGCTGTACTGCACGCTGGTGATGGCCGGGGAGAAAACCGGTCACCTGGGCGATGTGCTGGAGAAGCTGGCGGAGTACAACGAGCAGCGCCAGAAGATGAAAAGCAAGCTGACCCAGGCGATGGTCTACCCCATCACCCTGACGGTGGTCGCCGTGGCGGTGATCTCCATCCTGCTGGTGGCGGTGGTGCCGCAGGTGATCGAGCAGTTTGTACACATGAAGCAGCAGCTGCCGATCACCACCCGCACGCTGATCGCGGTGAGCGATTTCCTGCAGGCGTACGGGATCTATATTGCCGGAGGCCTGTTCGGCGCGGCTGTCGGCTTTAAGGCCTGGGTGAAGAAAAAGGCGAACCGTTTTCGCTGGAACAGCTGGCTGGTGAACGGCTCGCCGATCAAAAAGCTGGTCTGCGCCATCAACAGCGCGCGCTATATCCGCACGCTCAGCATCCTGCAGGCCAGCAGCGTTCCGCTGCTCGAGGGGATGTATATCGCGATGGACGGGATTGAAAACCTCTAT
This sequence comes from Enterobacter genomosp. O, assembly GCF_001022965.1. Lineage (GTDB taxonomy): Bacteria > Pseudomonadota > Gammaproteobacteria > Enterobacterales > Enterobacteriaceae > Enterobacter > Enterobacter cloacae_L. Next base: position 200,059 of record NZ_LECZ01000025.1, on the reverse strand, counting down.
GCCCGGCAGGTGCTGGAGCAGGCGGCAGATACCGTACGTCAGGGGGCGTCCCTGTATAACGCGCTGGACCAGGCGAAGCTCTTTCCGCCAACCATGCTTTACATGATTGCCTCCGGCGAAGAGAGCGGGGAATTAGGTTCATTAATGGATCGCGCCGCGGAAAACCAGGAATCGGCACTGCAACATCGAATTACGTTAACACTGTCGGTCTTTGAACCGGCACTGGTGGTGACAATGGCGACAGTGGTTTTATTTATCGTACTGTCAATATTACAGCCGCTTCTTCAGCTCAATAATATGGTGGGTTAAATATGTCTTTAAAACGAAATAGCCTGAAACATCAGGCCGGGTTTACTTTGCTCGAATTAATGGTGGTTATCGTTATTCTCGGCGTTCTCGCCAGTATGGTGGTGCCAAATTTAATGGGAAATAAAGAAAAGGCGGATGCCCAGAAAGCCACCAGCGATATTGTGGCGCTGGAAGGTTCACTGGATATGTACAAGCTGGATAACCACCGTTATCCGACAACCGAGCAGGGCCTGCAGGCGCTGGTGACCAAACCGGAAATCGCGCCGATCCCGAAAAACTACCGTGACGACGGCTATATTCGCCGCCTGCCGCAGGATCCATGGGGTAACGATTACATCCTCGTCAGCCCTGGTGAACATGGCGCGGTAGATGTTTTCTCTGCGGGCCCGGATGCCGAAGCCAATACGGCTGACGATATTACCAACTGGTCTTTAGATAAAAAAGATAAGTAATGAATAAGCAACGTGGGTTTACCTTGCTGGAAATTATTCTGGCGCTGGTGATATTCGCCACCTGCGCCATGATGGTGGTATCAACGATCCCATCGCGCAGTGGCGCAGATATTTTCGGTCAACAGTTAAAAGCCCTCGTTGAATATGGTTCAGACCGTGCCGTGATGGACGGAAATATCGTGGGGCTTGTGGTGACAACGTCAGAATATCAGCTGGTGACCTGGGCGAAAAAAGATGGCGAGCGGCACTGGGAACCCCTGACCGCCGGGCGCATTCTCACCCACGGTCAGTTTCCTGAAGAGATGCACGTGTCGCTTTCGCCCCAGCGTATTGCCGCCACGACGGACACCGCGCCACAAATCGTCTTTTTGCCGGACGGGGAGATCAGCCGTTTTACGCTCTCCCTGCAAAGTTTCGACAAAAAGCAGCGCTTCAACGTGGTGTCGCAAGGCGCATCTCCGGTGTCGGTAGAGAACGATGAGTAAACGCAAAGGCAGAGAGCAGGGCATGACCCTGCTGGAAGTGATGGTGGCGCTGGTCATTTTTTCCACGGCCGCGCTGGCGCTGATGAACTCCGTCTCGCTGAACGTGCGCTTTACCCACGGCCTGGGCGAAACGCTCCAGGCGAGCTGGGTGGCCGAAAATCAGCTGGTGGAAGCACAGCTGAGCAAAACGCCGTTCCCGGATGCCATGCAGACGGGAACGGAAACGATGGGCGGCAGAAACTGGACCTGGCACAAGCAGCGGGTCAAAACCGCGGAAAATCGCTTTGCCGATGAGATCCAGGTGTATGCCGAAGGCGATGACGATAAGTCGGTGCTGTCCCTGCAAGTCGCCGAGCCGGGAGTGAAAAAATGAGCAAGCGCATCCAGCGCCAGCAGGGTTTTACCCTGCTGGAAATCATGATTGCACTGACCATCTTCGCCATTATCAGCTCGCTGGCCTGGCAGATCCTGGACGGCGCCATGAAAACGTCGAACGCAACGGATGTTGCCGCCACCAAATTAAACCAGCTCCAGCGTACCTATAACCTGCTGGAGCGCGATTTCTTTCAGCTTCAGGCGCGCGCCCCGCGCAACGAGCCTGAGGTTTTTGAGCAAAAAGACGATGCCCTGTCGCTGACCACCCTGAACGGCGTGAGCGGGCAGGTGCAGCTGGAGCGCGTGCGCTGGCGGCTGAAGGACAAAAAACTGTGGCGGGATATCTGGCCGGTTATCGACAGCCCCGCGGGCGTGAAGCCGGAAGAGGTGCCGATCCTGAGCGACGTAAAAACCATGGCGTGGCGCTTCTGGAAAGACGGCTGGCAGAACAAGTGGCCCGATACCGCGCACCAGCCGGACGGCGTGGAGCTGCTGCTGACCATGGAGAACGGTGACACCTGGCGCTGGGTCTTTACCACCCCAGGCGATATGCCAACGACGCCTGCGGCTGCCCCTACAGAGGAGGGCGCCGCGGCGGCTGCACCGACCGATCCGGCGGCACCTGCCCCAGCACCAGCACAGCCATCGCCGTCTGGAGAGACAAAATGAGCGGAAAATCGGTGCGGAAACAGCGCGGCGTTGCGCTGCTGGTGGTGTTAATTTTGCTCGTCCTGATGTCGGCGCTGGCCGCCAAAATCAGCCAGCAGTTCTGCCGCAATTTGCAGAAAACGCATTACCAGGTAAGCCAGCAGCTGCTGCGCTGGTCCATGCAGAGCCAGCAAAAAACGATTGAAGATCGGCTCCAGACTTACGCCAGCGGCGAAGGTAAAGGGCTTTCGCCGAAGGGCGAATGGGTGGAACCGGTGGAAACCGAAGGCGAAAACTACACCGTCGTCAGCCAGATTGAGGACGCCCAGACCTGCTTTAACGTCAATAACCTGCTGGCGGCAGACCCGGCACCAGCGCCAGAGACCGCGGGCGCACTGCCGGAAAAACCGGTGAAAGAGCGCATCGTTGAGCAACTGCTTGCCGACAGCGGCGTTTCATCCGGTGATGCAGAAGAGATCTACCAGCAGCTGGTGGACTATCTCGACGGCGATACCACCACGGCCAAAGAGGGGCTGGAAACCGATGCCTGGGCCGGCGTGGAGCCAGCAAGACAGCCTGCCAATCAGATGATGCGCACGGCTGGCGAACTGAAGCTGCTGCCCGCGTTTCCGCAGGCGGCTTACGGCAAGGTCAGCAAGGTGCTTTGTGCGTTACCCGACAGCGCCAGCAAGGTGGATATCAACACGTTGACGTCGGAGCAGGCGCCCCTGCTGTCGGCCCTGTTTATCGGCTCGCTCAACGTCGATGAGGCCACGCGTTTGCTCGCCTCGCGCCCGGAAGACGGGTGGGAGTCGATGGAGGCATTCCAGAAAGAGCTTGAGACAAATTATCCGCAGACTAAAGACGCCCTCAAGCAGGTTCAGGCGTTTCTCGCGGTAAACAGTACGTATTTCCAGGTCAACAGTACCGGCAATACGGATGATTTAACGCTGCGCGTCGTCAGCCAGCTTCATGTTGATAATGAAGCGGGCAAGGTCATTACCTGGCAACGCCGCTACCGAATGGTTGAATAAGAAAAGACTTACTCTATGAAACAGGTGCTTTTTGTTCGTCCCGACACGCGCGAGGACGGAAACATAATGTGGTGCGAGTCCGGTAGTGACCAGGTAGAAACGCGCCAGACGCTGTCGGCGCTGGCCGATCATGCCCTGGCGGCTCGCGTATGTCTGCTTCTGCCCGCCAGTGAGATGATTTTCCGTCATTTCACGCTGCCCAAAAAAGGCGGTGCGGGGCAGGGGATGCAATTCTCATGGCTGGCGGAAGAGACGCTGATCGGCGAGGTGGATAACCTTCACTGGACGGTGCTGAACAAAAAAGGGCGCGACGTGGACGCGGTGGCGATGGATATCGACCGACTGCAGCACTGGCTCACCCGCTGCGCGGAGGCCGGGCTGACGGTGGTGCAGGTGCTGCCGGACGCCATTCTCCTGCCGGTGGCCGAGGGCGGCAGTACGCTGGTCGCCATGGACGACGGCTACTGGATGCGCTATTCGCCGTTCGGCGCCTGTGAAACCGATGACGCGCTGCTGCCCCTGCTGCTGAGCCAGCAGGGCGCAGGCGAGATTGTCTGCTATGGCGAAGCGCCTGCGGACGTTCAGGTTGAACCGCTCCCCTGGCAGCACCCGCTGGTGCTGATCCAGCCCCAGTGGAAAAACTGTAAAGCGAACCTGTTGCACGGCGACTTTGCGCCAGCCGCGGCGACCGGCGGTTTCCGCCACGCTAAAGCGGCCATGGCGGTCGTGGCGGTGCTGGGCCTCGGGCTGATGATCGGCCCCCGCGTTGGCATGGCGCTGATGCTGACCCAGCAGGAAAACCTGGCCCATCAGCAGATGACCGAGCTGGCCCAGCACTACTTCCCGACGCTGCGTCAAACCACCAACCTGAAATACCACTTCGGCCAGAGTATTAAGAAGGAGAAGAAAGGCGTGTTTCTCCAGCTGGAAGCGCTGGAGCAAATTAAGCAAACGCTCCCTTCCGTTGAGCTGAGCGAAGTGGGATATGACGAGACGCAGAATCTGCTCACGCTGAATATCAGCTCCATGGACGCGACGGCGCTACAGGCGTTCGTCAACAAGGCGAGTGACACGTTCGACTTCACGCTGCAGCCGGTCTCAGGCGAAGCACCTTTTACCGCAATCATTACAGGGAAATATAAATGAAAGAGCGAATTGGACAATTAAAGGCGCGTTATCAGCAGTACAGCCCTCGTGAACGTAATTTATTTAAATTATGCGGCGCCGCGCTGTGCTGCGCCATTATCTGGTACGGCGTCATGATGCCGCTGGATAATATGATTAAAAATAGCGAAAGCACATTAACGAAACAGAAACAAACCCTGAACTGGATGCGTGCTGAAATAAATAAAAACCATCTGCAGGCGAAAGTGGTAAAAACCAATAATCCGCGCAGCGTGGTGGAAGAGAGCGCCAAAGAGATCCACGTCGCGCTGAGTAATATTCAGCAGGACGGGCAATCCATGACGTTTAATATCGACAGAATAAACGTGTATGAACTGAAAAGCTGGCTCAGGGAGGTGAATGTCACTTCCGGCGTGCGTCTTGAAAAAATGGATCTGACCCCGGTCGACCATCTCAGCGACGTAAAGGCGCAGATTAAACTCTCATGGGCGAAAGTGGCATGAGTCCGCTGATGCTGCTGCGCGAGGGCAATCTGCCCGCGCTGTGCCTGATGAGCGGCGCGCTGGGTGGCATTATCGGCAGTTTCTTAGGGGTTGTCGCCGAGCGCATTCCGCCGCTGGTGAAAGAAGAGGTAGGGGCCGGGAATTTACTCTTTCCCGCCTCGCATTGCCCTGAATGCGCCCACCCGCTCTCCTGGTGGGAAAACATTCCTGTCCTGAGCTGGTGCGGCCTGCGCGGCCGCTGCCGCTGCTGCAAATCGGCGATCCCGGTGCGGCTGTTGCTGCTTGAGCTGTCGAGCGCGCTCTTTTTTGCCCTGACGGCCGCGTTTGCGCCGTCGCTGACGGGCCTGATCGCGCTGTGGGTGCTGTGGTGCGGCCTGCTGCCGCTGGCGACCATCGACGCGAAACATATGCTGCTGCCGGACTGCCTGACCCAGCCGCTGCTCTGGGCGGGACTGCTGTATCACGCGCTGTGCCATACGCTGCCGCTGACGGATGCCCTGTACGGGGCGGTGGCGGGCTATCTCTCCCTGTGGCTTCTCTATTGGGCGTTTCGCCTGACGACGGGGCGCGAGGGATTAGGCTACGGCGACTTCAAATTACTGGCCGCGCTGGGCGCATGGTGCGGCTGGATGGCATTGCCCTCTTTATTATTGGTCGCCGCATTAAGCGGTATCGCGTTGTATTGTCTTTTTTATAAATCTGTTAAGAAAAATAACGTTATTCCGTTCGGACCGATGTTGTCACTGGCTGGATTGGTTATTTTTATTCTGCAGACGCTGCAATTCACAATCTGATTTATCTGGTCAAGTTTTTTTTGAAATTTTTTCGGCGAGGGAATGAAAGGACGAAAGACAATTCCCGGCGTATTGTATGGAACATAAGCTTTAAGGATTATCGCTCATGTCTTTTATGGAGGATATTTTTGCGTAATAGATGTTTCGCACAATTAGGTACTTTCGTTATTTAATGTAAATAGCACATTCACTAATCGCCCATGTTATATGGAATACATGGTTGTTTTACATTTTCACAAATACATTTATCAGGAATTAATAATGAAATTTATGAAGCCATCCTATCTGGCACTCTTCGTTGCAGCCGCATCCGGCTCCGCATTCGCCGCAGCGCCAGGTACGCCTTCAATCAGCAGCGGTAACGATAAATTTGCTATCGTTGAAGTCGATCAGGCCGCGCAGGATTACAACAGCCTGATCAAAGTTCACAAAGACGGCGTTGACGTTAAGGTTGAATGGAACGTCTGGAGCGGCGATGCGCCGACGTCCGGTAAAGTTCTGCTCGACGGTCAGACCGTGTGGACTGGCGCAGCCGGTGCATCTGGCTCAGCCACCTTCAAAGTGAAAAAAGGCGGCCGCTATCAGGAGCAGGTTGAACTGTGTAACACCAGCGGCTGTACCAAAAGCGCAAGCAAGCTGATTATCGTTGCGGATACCGACGGTAGCCACCTGCTGCCGCTGAATGCACCGCTGCAGGAAAATAACAAAGCGTTCGCGAAACACACTGATAAAGTGGTTGGCGCATATTTCCCTGAGTGGGGCGTATACGGCCGTAACTTCCCGGTTGATAAAATCCCTGCCTCTAACCTGAACCACATCCTGTATGGCTTCATTCCAATCTGTGGCGGCGACGGCATCAACGACAGCCTGAAATCCGTTGAAGGCGGTAACAGCTTCCAGTCTCTGCAACGCGCCTGTGCTGGCCGTCAGGACTACACCGTTGCCATTCACGATCCGTGGGCTGCGCTGCAAAAACCACAGTCCGGCGTGTCTAACTGGGACGACCCGTACAAAGGTAACTTCGGTCAGCTGATGGCGCTGAAAAAAGCCCATCCAGACATCAAGATCCTGCCTTCCGTGGGCGGCTGGACCCTGTCTGACCCGTTCTTCCAAATGCATGACCCTGCGATCCGTTCACGCTTCGTCGGCTCCGTTAAAGAGTTCCTCCAGACCTGGAAATTCTTCGACGGCGTAGACATCGACTGGGAATTCCCGGGTGGCGGCGGTGAAAACGCAGCGCTGGGCAACCCTGAGCAGGATAAAGCGGCCTATACCGCACTGATGCATGACCTGCGCGCCATGCTGAACGAGCTGTCTGCTCAGACCGGCCGTACTTACGAACTGACTTCCGCGATTGGCGCGGGTAAAGACAAGATCGAAGACGTTGATTACAACCAGGCTCAGCAGTACATGGATCACATCTTCCTGATGAGCTACGACTACTACGGCGGCTGGAGCAACACCGAACTGGGTCACCAGGCGGCGCTGAAAGCACCAGCATGGCGTCCGGAAACCAACTACACCACCGAAAACGGCGTTGAAGCGCTGCTGCAGCAGGGCGTACAGCCAGGCAAGATTGTTGTGGGTACCGCGATGTACGGCCGCGGCTGGACCGGCGTGCATAACTACACCGGCAACAACCCGTTCACCGGCACCGCAACCGGCATGGTTAAAGGCACCTGGGAACCAGGCGTTGTTGACTATCGTCAGATTGTGAACGAATACAAAGGCAAGCCAGGCTGGGAATACGGTTATGACGCGGATGCGGAAGCACCATACGTCTTCAACAAAACTACCGGCGACCTGATCTCCTATGAAGATGCCCGCTCTGCCACTGCAAAAGGTAAGTATGTGCTGGCGAAAAACCTGGGCGGTCTGTTCTCCTGGTCTATCGACTCCGATACAGGGGACATCCTGAACGCGATGAACGAAAGCCTGCTGGGCGGTTCTACTCCGGTTGATCCAGTGGTCACTAACCATGCACCAGTGGCTTCTGCGGCCGATCAGACCGTGACCGGTCCTGCGACCGTAACGCTGGATGGCTCTGCGTCAACCGATCCGGATGGCGATGCGATCACCTACAAATGGACCCAGATCTCTGGCCCATCTGTAACGCTGACCAACAGCACCAAAGCGAAAGCAACCTTCTCCGTGGGCGCTGTCACCAGCAACCAGACCCTGGCATTCCGTCTGACCGTGACCGATGCGAAAGGCCTGAGCAGCACCGCTGACGTGCAGGTTGTGAACAAAGCACCTAAGGCTAACCAGGCACCTGTGGTTAACCAGATGCAGGCTGTGACTCTGGAAGCAGAGCAGTCTTATTCTCTGAACGTGCAGGCTGCGGATCCAGACGGCGATGCGCTGACCTACTCCTGGAGCGTTCCAGCGGATATGCAGGCAACCGGTACTGATACCGCAAGCGTGAACATCACTGCGCCAAACGTAAGCTCTGAATCAACGTACACCCTGAGCGTGATTGTCAGCGATGGTAAAACCAGCGTGCAGTCCAACGTCCAGGTTACCGTAACGCCGAAAGCAGCACCAGTTGTGCCTGATGAAGACACCAACCCGGCAGACGACGTAACGCCACCGGCTGATGACGTAACGCCACCAGCAGACGACACGACGCCAGCAGCAGATGATACCACTCCGGCATCTAACAGCTGTGACGCCCCGGTTGACGCTAACGCCAGCAAATATGCTGCGTGGCAGTCAAGCAAAGTCTACAACAATGGCGATACCGTGAGCTTCGACCATCTGGTGTGGAAAGCGAAATACTGGACGCAGGGCAACCAGCCTGGCTTCGGTGTTGACGCGTGGGAACTGGTCAGCAACGTGAAAATGAACTGGCGTGCAGACATGGTCTACAACGGCGGCGATAAGACGACTTACCAGGGCTTCGAGTACCGCGCGAAATGGTGGACTCAGGGCGACAAACCAGGTAACAGCGATGTATGGGTGAAAGAAGGCGCGTCAGCTGACTGCAAATAATCTTCTGAACCTTAAATTGTGGGTGTGATATCCGCCCACAATCACAGACCACACCCCGCTTCGGGTGTGGTCTGTAACCAAAAATATTTAACAGGACGTGTTTGAGGAGAAATAAAACGTACCACCGCAGGTGAATAATGAAGCGATTACTGTTGCTGTTATTAATATTAAGCCAAAGCGCATTGGCGAATTGCTGGGATAAAGCGGCGCATTATTATCATGTTGACCCTTATTTACTTTATGCCATTGCGAATGTGGAATCAGGAATGAATCCCTACGCCGTCGGGACCAATCATGACGGGACGCATGACGTAGGATTAATGCAAATAAACAGCTCGCACTTTTCGGAGCTTGAACGACGCGGTATCAGCGAACGTAGACTTATGACTGAACCTTGTACCTCCATTATGGTGGGCGCATCGATTCTGTCAGGCATGATTAAAGTCTACGGATATAACTGGGAAGCCGTTGGCGCCTATAACGCCGGGATTAAAAAAGAAAATTATCCAAAGCGTATGGTGTATGCCCATAAAGTCTGGGCGAAGTATCAGCAATTAAAATCTGTTGCACGCGAAAGAAATGACTGGTGAGTTTTTTCTTTTTTGAAGCGTACCGTTAAGTATGCTTCAGAAAGTGAAAAACAGCTGTCTGGAGTTTATTTATTAATGGATTAATAAATAAGCTGGGATTTTATTTTAAACCATCGAATTAACAGGAATAACCGAAATGAATAAAAGGACATTACTGAGCGTGTTGATTGCGGGTGCGTGCATTGCACCTGTTATGGCTCAGGCCACCATGTTGAAGGCAGAAAGCAGCGAGCCTTACACCATGAAAGCCAGCGATCTGGCGAAAAAGGAAAAAGAGCTGACTGATTTCCCTCTGATGCAGTCCGTGAAGGATACCATCCGCACGCTGGACAACGCTTCAGTTGAGCAGATTGAGCCAGGCCGCGCGTCCAACCCGGCTAACGTTAAACGCGTTGAGGGGATCCTGAAAGAGAGCGACTGGGAATACCTGTTCCCGCTGCGTGCGAAGGACTACAGCTACAGCAACTTCCTGAAAGCGGTGGGTAAATTCCCGGCGCTGTGCGACACCTACAAAGACGGCCGCGACAGCGATGCCATCTGCCGTAAAGAGCTGGCAACCATGTTTGCCCACTTTGCGCAGGAAACCGGCGGTCACGAAAGCTGGCGCCCGGAAGCCGAATGGCGTCAGGCGCTGGTCTACGTGCGCGAAATGGGCTGGAGCGAAGGTCAGAAGGGCGGCTATAACGGCGAATGTAATACCGACGTCTGGCAGGGTCAGACCTGGCCGTGCGGTAAAGACAAAGACGGCGATTTCCTGAGCTACTTCGGCCGCGGCGCGAAGCAGCTGTCCTACAACTATAACTACGGTCCGTTCTCCGAAGCGATGTACGGCGACGTTAAAGTTCTGCTGGAAAAACCCGAGCTGGTGGCGGACACCTGGCTGAACCTGGCGAGTGCGATCTTCTTCTTCGCCTACCCACAGCCGCCAAAACCAAGCATGCTGCAGGTTATCGACGGCACCTGGCAGCCGAACGATCACGACAAGGCTAACGGCCTGGTCCCTGGCTTCGGCGTGACCACCCAGATCATCAACGGCGGCGTAGAGTGCGGTGGCCCGACTGAAATTGCGCAGTCTCAGAACCGTATCAAGTACTACAAAGAGTTCGCCAACTACCTGAAAGTGCCTGTACCGGCTGACGAAGTGCTGGGCTGTGCGAACATGAAGCAGTTCGATGAAGGCGGCGCAGGCGCACTGAAGATCTACTGGGAACAGGACTGGGGATGGAGCGCGGATACGCCTGACGGCAAAACCTACTCTTGCCAGCTGGTGGGCTACCAGACGCCATTCAGCGCGTTTAAAGACGGCGATTACACCAAGTGTGTACAGAAGTTCTATAACGTGAATATCGTGAATGACGACGGCTCAGCGACCACGCCGGATGAGACACCGGTTACGCCAACACCAACGCCATCAGAAGATGAAACGCCAGCACCAACCCCGGATGAAACCCCGGCTCCAACGCCGGACGAAACCCCGGCAGCGGTAAACCATGCGCCAGTGGCGCAGATTGCGGGTCCAATCGGTGCCGTTGAAGCGGGTGCGCAGGTTTCTCTGAGCGCTGAAGGTTCTACCGACGAAGACGGTAACAAACTGACCTACACCTGGCGTTCCCAGGACGGCCAGACCGTCACCGGCGATGACAAAGCGGTTGTGACCTTCACCGCGCCAGAAGCGGCGACGGCTCAGCAGTACGAAGTGAGCCTGACCGTCAGCGACGGCGAGCTGAGCAGCAGCACCACCTACCTGCTGAACGTGAAAGCGAAAGAAGCGGCTCCGTCTAAGGATGAGGGCACTTCCGGCGATTACGCAGCATGGAGCGCGAACAGCAAGTACAAGGCAGGCGATATCGTGAACAACCACGGTAAACTGTTCCAGTGCAAACCGTTCCCGTACAGCGGCTGGTGTAACAACGCCCCGGCATACTATGAACCAGGCGCAGGTCTGGCATGGTCTGAAGCCTGGACGGCTCTGTAAAAGCAAAACGGCAACCTTCGGGTTGCCGTTTTCGTGTTTTCTCCCTCTCCCTGTGGGAGAGGGCCGGGGTGAGGGCATCAGGCCGCAGAGTTCTGTTTTTTGCCGGGTGGCGCTGCGCTTACCCGTTCTACATGGGGCAGGGCGCTTACCTGTGCAACTTCCCATGATCCCGCAGCCACGCTGCCGTGCGTACAATCCCTTCATCCAGCGTCACAATCGGCTTATACCCCAGCTCATTCTCCGCGCGCGAAATATCCAGCGTGAAATCAAAATTAAGCTTTGATACCCCATAGTGGGTCAGCGCAGGCTCTTTGGCCGTTTTGCTGCCAAAACGCTCCATGCTGCGGGCGATCATATCCAGCATCGGATAAGGCACCGAACGGATACGGCAGTTAATCTGCAGCTCGTCGATCAGGCGCTGCACAATGCTGCGCAGCGTGCAGGGCTCGCCGTTAGTGATGTTGTAGGCGCGACCGGAAATCAGCTTATCGCAGTCCGTCTGGCTTGCCAGCCACATGGCGTGGACCGCATTTTCGTAATAGGTCATATCCACCAGGGCATCGCCGCCGCGCGGCAGCAGCACGCTGCCGTAGTGGTGCATCATCTGCGCCAGACGGGGAATAAACACTTTGTCGTGCGGCCCGAACAGGCTCTGCGGACGCAGCACCGTAAAGCGGGTATGCGGGTTCGACTGCGCCAGCAGGTCAATCACCTCTTCGCTGGCCGCCTTGCTGCGGGCAAACTCACAGGCAAAGCGGGCCGGACGGAAATCTTCCTGCACGTCACGATGGTGGTGATAGTCGAAATAGAGCGACGGGGACGAGATATGAATAAAGTTACGCACGCCCCAGGCGACGGCCCATTCTCCCAGACGGCGGGTTGCCCGCACGTTGGCGAGATCAAAGGCTTCCTGGGTACCCCACGGGGAGGTGAAACTGGAGCAGTGCCACAGCGTATCGATACCGGCGAGCATCACTTTTGCCTGAGAGGAGACCAGCTCCGTCAGGTCGGCATGGACGAACTCTGCGCCCATTTTTTGCAGCAGCTTCCCCATCGCTTCGTTGCGACCGGTAGCCCTGACGCTGATGCCCTTGTTGCGCAGAAATTCGACCGCATTTCGGCCTAAGCCGCTGGTCGCCCCGGTAACCAGTACCTTCATATCAATCCACTGTGTTGAAAAGAATTTCGTGCGCATTCTTTCGTGAATTACGGCGCTATGCAATGGGAAAGGTGAAAGAAAGAGAGTTTTATTTAGATCTTTTCCGTCTTTTGTTCTGCAAGTTGCGCAATCCGCTTTGCCATCCCGCGGAAGATAAACAGGTGTGCAGGGATCATGAACAGCCAGTAGAACAGACCGGGCATTCCGTGCGGATGCCACCATGCGCGGACGTCCAGTTCACGACGATCGCCTTTGTCTTTCAGGGTAAAGCAAAGGCGGCCCAGCCCGGGGGCCTTCATGCCGAACAGCAGCGCCAGCTGTTTTTCCGGTTCGACGATGATGACCTTCCAGCTGTCGACCGCATCGCCCACTTCAAGATACGGGCGAGCAGGGCGGCCTTTTGCCAGCCGGTGGCCGACCAGCAGATCCATCGCCCCGCGGGTTTGCCAGAGCAGGTTGCCGAAGAAATACCGCTCTTTGCCGCCAATCTGGTTTACCACCTCCCACAGCGCGGCCAGGCTGGCCGTGGTTTCCACCGTGCAGCCCGCCTGTTTCGGGTAATAGCCGTACTCCGGCCGCCAGCGGGCAAACGCCTGGGCGTCGTAACCCCAGTCGCTGGAGTTCACCAGCTGCTCTTCTTCCTTCAGGGTGTTGCGCACGGCATCGTCAAAGCGGATCAATGGCTGGGGAATTAAGGCGCGAAGCGCGCGATCGTCTGCCAGCAGATCGTGCTTCAGACCCTGGATCAGCGCTTTGGCGGTCGTCGGGGGCACTGAAGTGATCACATTCAAAAACCACACCGAGATCCAGCGGGTTGGGAAGGGGATGGGGATGAGCCAGCGTCGGCGTCCGCTGACGCGCATAAAGTGTTCGAACTGTTCCTGGTAGCTCAGCACTTCCGGGCCGGCGGCCTCCAGCACGCGGTGCTGCTCGGCCGGGTGATCCAGCAGGGCCACCAGATAATGCAGGAGATTCTCCAGCGCAATCGGCGTGGTGCGCGAGCGCACCCAGCGCGGCGGCGTGAGCACCGGCAGGTTGTAGACCATATCGCGCATCACTTCGAAGGCGGCGGACCCGGCGCCGACGATAATGCCGGCGCGCAGTTCGGTGACGGGAATGTTCGCGCCGCGCAGGGTGTCGGCGGTCAGCTGGCGCGCGCGCAGATGGTCGGACTGCTCGTTTTCGGGAGCCTGCAGCGAGCTTAAGAAAATCACCTGCTTAACCGGCGCTTGCAGCAGCGCATCGCGGACATTCATCGCCACCTGACGCTCGTGGGCGATAAAATCGCCGCCTTCACCCATGCTGTGGACCAGGTAGTAAAGCGTATCGACCCCGTCCAGCAGCGCTGGCAGCGCGACTGGCCAGTTGAGGTCGACGTTGTGGCAGGTCACGCCGGGCAGGTTTTGCTTTTGCAGGCGTTCGGTGTTGCGTGCCGCTGCCAGCACCTGATGTCCCTGCTGGCTTAACGCCGTGGTCAGATGCTGACCAATATATCCGCTGGCGCCAAGCACCAGAATACGCTGCGGCACGTGATGCTCCTTAACGCTGTAAAAAGGCCTGCCAGTGTTTCACCACGTCCGCCAGCTGTTCGCGGCTCACGTCGAGATGCATCACCAGACGCACAACGGGTGACGCGTTGATCAGTACGCCACGCGCTTTCATATACTCGCCAAGCGCAGCGGCGTGGTCATCGCCTACGCGAACGAACAGCATGTTGGTGTCGTGGCGCATCACGTCGGCGCCAATTTCGCGCAGCTGCGCCGCCATCCACGCGGCGTTGTCGTGATCGTCTTGCAGACGCGTGACGTTATTCTTCAGGGCGTACAGACCCGCCGCCGCCAGGATACCGGCCTGGCGCATGCCGCCGCCTGTCATCTTGCGCCAGCGGTTGGCGCGCTTAATGTAGTCCGCACTGCCGACCAGCAGGGAACCCACGGGCGTGCCCAGCCCTTTCGACAGGCAGATAGTGAACGAGTCGCAGTATTGCGTAATCTCTTTCAGCTCGCAGCCGTACGCCACCACGGCGTTAAAGATGCGCGCGCCGTCCACGTGCAGCCCGAGCTTGCGCTCGCGGGTGAATTCCCACGCCGCTTTCAGGTACTCGCGCGGCAGGACTTTGCCGTTATGGGTGTTTTCAAGGCTGAGCAGCCTGGTGCGGGCGAAATGGATATCGTCGGCTTTGATTTTCGCGGCGACCTTATCGAGCGGGAGCGAGCCGTCCGGCGCGGCGTCGATCGGCTGCGGCTGAATGCTGCCGAGTACCGCCGCGCCGCCCGCTTCGTACAGATAGTTATGTGCGCCCTGGCCGACGATATACTCTTCGCCGCGCTCGCAGTGGCTGAGCAGCGCGACCAGGTTGGCCTGCGTACCGGTGGGCAGGAACAGGGCGGCCTCTTTACCGCTGAGCTCTGCGGCATAGCGCTGCAGTTCGTTTACCGTCGGATCGTCACCGTAGACGTCATCCCCGACCGGGGCGGCCATCATCTCTTCGAGCATGGCGCGACTCGGGCGGGTAACGGTATCGCTGCGTAAATCAATCATGGCATGTCCTTATATTTAAAAAGGCGATGCCAGATGTTTTACCTGAGCCAGTTGGTTTTTGCCAGTTCGATCACTTCATCGCCGCGGCCGCTGATGATCGCGCGCAGCATATAGAGGCTAAAGCCTTTGGCCTGCTCCAGCTTGATCTGCGGCGGGATCGCCAGCTCTTCTTTGGCGACGACGACATCCACCAGCACCGGACCGTCGATGGAAAAGGCGCGCTGCAGGGCTTCATCCACCTCAGAGGCTTTTTCAACGCGGATACCGGTGATGCCGCAGGCCTCTGCGATGCGCGCGAAGTTGGTGTCGTGCAGCTCGGTGCCGTCCGTGAGATAGCCTCCTGCCTTCATCTCCATCGCCACAAAGCCCAGCACGCTGTTGTTAAAGACCACGATTTTCAGCGGCAGCTTCATTTGTACGACCGACAGGAAATCTCCCATCAGCATGCTGAACCCGCCGTCGCCGCACATTGCCACCACCTGACGCTCTGGCGCCGTTGCTTTTGCACCCAGCGCCTGCGGCATGGCGTTAGCCATCGAGCCGTGGTTGAACGAGCCGAGCAGGCGGCGTTTGCCGTTCATCTTCAGATAGCGCGCCGCCCAGACGGTTGGCGTGCCCACATCGCAGGTAAAGATGGCATCGTCGTCAGCAAAATGGCTGATCTGCTGGGCCAGGTACTGCGGGTGAATGGCTTTGTCGCTCGGTTTGGCGAGGTCGTCCAGCCCCTTGCGGGCATCGCGATAGTCGCTCAACGCCTTATCAAGGAACTTGCGGTCCGTTTTCTCTTCCAGCAGCGGCAGCAGGGCGGCAAGGGTGGATTTGATGTCGCCCACCAGCGCCATATCGACCTTGCTGTGCGCCCCGATACTGGCCGGGTTGATATCAATCTGAATAATTTTGGCATCCGCCGGATAGAACGGACGATACGGGAACTGGGTGCCGAGCAGGATCAGCGTGTCGGCGTTCATCATGGTGTGGAAACCGCTTGAAAAACCGATCAGCCCGGTCATGCCCACGTCATAGGGGTTGTCGTACTCTACGTGCTCTTTGCCGCGCAGGGCATGAACAATCGGGGATTTCAGCTTGCCGGCAAATTCAAGCAGTTCCTTGTGCGCGCCTGCACAGCCGCTGCCGCACATTAGGGCGATATTGCTGGAGTAGCGCAGCAGCTGAGCCAGCTTTTTCAGCTCTTCTTCGGCAGGCGTAACCACCGGCTGCGGCGCGTGGTACCAGTGCGTGCTGGCCCCTTCAGGTGCGGCCTTAAGGGCCACGTCGCCCGGAATAACGACCACGGAAACGCCGCGGTTTAGCACCGCCTTGCGCATGGCGATTGCCAGCACCTGCGGGATCTGCTCCGGGGATGAAACCAGCTCGCAATAGTGGCTGCATTCACGGAACAGCTCCTGCGGATGCGTCTCCTGAAAATAGCCGCTGCCGATTTCGGAAGAGGGAATATGGGCGGCAATCGCCAGCACCGGCACGTGATTGCGGTGGCAGTCGAACAGGCCGTTGATCAGGTGCAGGTTGCCCGGCCCGCAGGACCCGGCGCAGACCGCCAGTTCACCCGTGAGCTGCGCTTCGGCACCGGCGGCAAAGGCGGCGACCTCTTCATGACGGGTCGGCATCCATTCAATGGTTTTCATCTTGTTGAGGCTGTCGCTCAGTCCGTTAAGGGAATCGCCGGTTACGCCCCAGATACGTTTTACGCCTGCCTGTTCGAGGGTCTTCGCTATGTATGCAGCCACGGTTTGTTTCATGGGTGTCCATCTCCTTTTTGTGATATCGCTTACAAGCTTAGAAGAAAGTCTCTGTCTTGCCCGCTTTACCCCCTCATTAAAAGGTGGTTTTCACATGCCACTCTTCAGCATAATCTGGCTGAACATTGGGTAAAAACAGGAATTATTTCAAATGGTTAAATCATTGTTAACTGCTGTTAATGAAAAGCTATCATGCGACGATCTCGGCAAACTCTTGTTACGACTTGCCGTCGGCGGGCTGATGCTGTTTCACGGTTTACACAAGCTATTCGGCGGCGTGGGGTTTATCAGCGGCATGCTGGTGGAAAAAAGCTTGCCGGGGTTTATCGCCTACGGGGTGTTGATTGGCGAAGTGGTGGCACCCGTCCTGATTATTGTCGGCCTCTTTACGCGCCCGGCGGCGCTGGTGCTGGCCTTTACGATGATCGTGGCATGGCTGATGGTGGGCACGGGCAAAACCTTTGCGCTGGATGCCGTGGGGGCGTGGGCGATTGAAAGCCTGGTGTACTTCTTTATCGGCTCGCTGGCCGTGGCGTTTTTAGGGGCAGGGCGGTACGCGGTGGGGAAAGGTCCTGCGTGGCGATAGGGTTGTTGTGGGTCGGGTAAACGTAGTGCCACCCGACAAAAAGCCCGGAGGCGCTGACGCTTACCGGGCCTACGATCGAACATTTAACGTTTATTGTTTATGCGAGGACCAGGTCCCCCTGCGGATGACATGAGCACGCCAGCACATAACCCTCGGCAATTTCCGCATCCGTCAGCGTCATGGTGCTGGTGACGGTGTAGTCACCGGAGACCACTTTCGTCTTACAGCAACCGCAGACGCCTGCACGGCAGGCTGCTACCACCGGCACCTTGTTACTTTCCAGCGCGTCCAGCAGCGTGGTCCCCACGCGGCCGAAGAAGGTCTGCGCGGGCTGCAGCTTGGTAAACTGAATCCCGCTGGTTGCCGCTTCCGCTACCGGCGTGAAGAACTGCTCTTTGAAGAAGCGGGTCACGCCGAGCGCTTTCACTTCCTCTTCCACGATAGCCATGTACGGCGCCGGGCCGCAGGTCATCACGGTACGGCTCGCGATATCCGGCACGCTTTGCAGAAGCTCGCGGCTCAGGCGCCCCGCGACAAAACCATGCGTCGCGTTGTGTTCTGCCACCAGCGTCACCGGATAGTTGCGCCATTCATCGGCAAAAATCACGTCCTCCGGAGAGCGAACGCTGAATATCACCTGCACGTCGGCCTGAGGGCGGTTTTTGGCCAGCCAGCGGCGCATCGACATAATCGGCGTCACGCCACAGCCCGCCGCCAGCAGCAGGAATTTATCTTCTGTTTTGTCGTCACAGGTGAAATCGCCCTGGGCGTCGGACAGCCAGATATAATCCCCGCGCTTCACGTCCCGGGTCAGCCACTGCGAGCCTGCGCCGTCATCAATACGGCGGACGGTGAGCGTGATGTACTCGCTCACGCCCGGCGTTGAGGAGATCGTGTAGGCGCGCAGGGTGTCCGCCGCGTTGCGGACGCTGACCAGCGCATACTGGCCCGCGCGGTACGGATAGTAGTCGTGGCACAGCAGCGACAGCGTCCACACATCCGGCGTCTCCTGATGGATGTGGTGAACCTGCATCCGCCACGGACATTGTGAGGTTGGCATGGTCATGAATAACTCCTTACGCGCTCAGCAGCTGCTTCATATCATCTTCAACGTTGGTCACGGAACGCAGGCCGAATTTTTCATTCAGCACGGCCAGCAGGTCCGGCGTCAGGAAGCCAGGCGCCGTCGGGCCGGTCACGATGTTGGTTACGCCCAGCGAGAGCAGGGTCAGAAGGATGACAATCGCTTTCTGTTCGAACCAGGAGAGGACCAGCGACAGCGGCAGGTCGTTCACGCCGCAGCCCAGCTTCTCTGCCAGGGTCACTGCCAGAATGATGGCCGAGTAAGCATCGTTACACTGACCGGCATCCACCAGACGCGGCAGGCCTTCGATGTTGCCGAAGTCCAGCTTGTTGAAGCGGTATTTACCGCACGCAAGCGTCAGGATCAGGCAGTCTTCCGGCACGCGGGTGGCGAAATCGGTGAAGTAGTTACGCTCGCCGCGCGCGCCGTCGCAGCCGCCGATCAGGAAGATGTGGCGCAGCTTTTCACGGCTGACGAGGTCAATCAGCGAATCTGCGGCGCCGAGCAGGGTTTCACGACCGAAGCCCACGGTGATGAGATGCGGGATCTCGCTGTACGGGAAGCCTGCCATCTGCTGCGCCTGCGCAATTACCGGACCGAAATCGTCACCTTCGAGGTGGCTCACGCCCGGCCAGCCGACGATGCTGCGGGTCCAGATGCGGTCATCGTACGCGCCGACGGTAGGGTCGATGATGCAGTTGGATGTCATCACGATAGGGCCAGGGAAGCGGGCGAACTCCACCTGCTGGTTCTGCCAGCCGCTGCCGTAGTTACCGATCAGATGCTTAAACTTACGCAGCTCCGGGTAGCCGTGCGCCGGCAGCATTTCGCCGTGGGTATAGACGTTAACGCCGGTGCCTTCGGTTTGCTTCAGCAGGTTGTAGAGATCTTTCAGGTCATGACCAGAAATCAGAATGCATTTACCTTCGGTCGCTTTGACGTTGACCTGGGTTGGCGTTGGGTGACCGTAGGTGCTGGTTTCACCGGCATCCAGAATGCTCATCACGCGGAAGTTCATCTGGCCGATTTCCATTGAGCATTCCAGCAGCGCGTTCATATCGGCAGGCCAGGTCCCCAGCCACGCCATGATTTTGTGGTACTGCGCGTAAATCTCATTGTCGTACTGACCCAGAACGTGCGCGTGCTCCATATAGGCCGCGGCGCCTTTCAGGCCGTACAAGCACAGCAGGCGCAGGCCGAGAATGTTCTCGCCAATTGCCGCTTTGTCTTTGTTTGGGGTGAATTCTGCCGCCTGACGCTGCAGGTCGCCCAGATCGTCGCTCACCAGCTGAAGTTCTGACATCGGGTTTTCCACGCGGGCGCCGGCATCCGCCTTCAGGCACTGTGCTTTCAGCGCTTCGCGCAGGGCAATAGCCTCACGGGCATACCCGACGATGCGCGGGGAATCGAAGTTGACGTTAGTCAGCGTGGAGAAAAATGCGCGCGGGGCGAAGCTGTCAACGTAGTGGTCGACGATGCCGTATTCGCGGGCTTTGAACGCCCATGCGGAAAGGCCTTGCAGGGCGGCAATCAGCAGGTCCTGAAGGTCAGATGTTTCTGCGGTTTTGCCGCACATACCCTGTGCGTAGGAGCAGCCATTGCCTGCCGGAGTACGGATAGTTTGTTCACATTGCACACAAAACATAATCACACCTGTTAAAGTTATATTTAATATACATGTTTAAGGTTATGCTCGTGCCGGAACGGTGAAAAGGGCTTTCTGCCACAAAATAGAGGGAGATTGATTTAGCGCAATTTTGGCGGCAGGTTCGCTACCGCCAAAGAAGTATCAGGCAGAGAAGAAGGCCATCAGAACGGGAACCAGCAGGCTTAAAATAAAGCCGTGAACGATAGCGGCGGGCACCATCTCCAGCCCACCTGAACGCTGTAATACCGGCAGGGTAAAGTCCATCGAGGTTGCGCCGCACAGACCCAGCGCGGTGGAACGGCTGCGGCGAACCAGGCCCGGGATCAGCATGATGGCAATCAGCTCGCGCGCCAGATCGTTAAAGAAGGCGGCGCTGCCAATCACCGGGCCGAAAGATTCGGTCAGCAGAATTCCGGAAAGGGAGTACCAGCCAAAACCTGACGCCATGGCCAGCCCGGTTTTCAGGGGCAGGTCGAGCACAAAGGCATTAATGACGCCTGCCACCATGGAGCTGGCGACAACGATAACGGCAACAATCATTCCCCGACGGTTCAGGACAATTTGTTTCAGCGTCATGCCATTATTTCGCAGCTGGATACCAATCAGGAACAGCAGGAAGATCAGGGTATATTCGCTGGCCTCCGTAGCGTGCTGTAAAAACGCCCAGCCGGTCAGTCCAAGAAGAAAACCGAGCAGCACGACGCCGCACAGTTTTAATGATTCCAGCGCCATTGCTATTCGGGAAGGAAGTTTTTCCTGATGATGGTGATTTTTCCACGGAATTGTGCGTTCAAGCCAGAAGAGTGCGGCAATATTACACAGCAAAATAACCACGACGGTGACGACAGAATAATGCAGAATCGCCAGCAGATTGGTTGCCAGATTATCCAGGAAGGCCAGGCTTATCCCCATAAAGAAAAGAATGACGTAAACAATCCAGCTGAGAAAACGGTTGATTAACCGTAATGCAGATTCCTGACGCAGCGGGATGAGATAGCCCACAATCAGGGGCAGCAGAATAATGAGGAGTCCTGAAAACATGAACAGCCGGTCCTTTAAGTATCTGTTGAGCGCCAGAGACACTACCCAATAAAGGTTGTTCAGTAAAGCGGCAATAAAAAAGCCGGGTGGCGCTAACGCTTACCCGGCCTGTGTGTGCGGCCTGTTGCCCTCACCCCGGCCCTCTCCCTGTGGGAGAGGGAGGGAAAGATTAATCGCGTTTTTCCAGCAGCGTGCGATACAGCACGCCGCCCAGAATACCGCCGACGATTGGCATTACCCAGAACAGCCACAGCTGCTCCAGCGCCCAGCCGCCCTGGAAGATGGCAACTGCGGTACTGCGCGCCGGGTTAACGGACGTGTTGGTGACCGGAATGGAAATCAGGTGGATAAGCGTCAATGCCAGACCAATGGCAATAGGCGCAAAACCGGCTGGTGCGTGTTTGTCGGTTGCGCCGTGGATCACCAGCAGGAAGCCTGCGGTCAGCACAATTTCAATCACGATGGCAGACAGCATGGAATAACCGCCCGGGGAGTGTTCGCCGAAGCCGTTAGAGGCGAAACCACTGGCTGCCGCGTCGAAGCCGGCTTTACCGCTGGCAATCACGTAGAGTACGGCAGCGGCAATAATACCGCCAACCACCTGGGCGACGATATAACCGATAACTTCTTTTGCCGGGAAACGACCGCCCGCCCATAAACCTAACGTTACTGCCGGGTTAAAATGACCGCCGGAAATATGCCCCACGGCAAAGGCCATGGTTAATACGGTTAAACCAAATGCCAGCGCGACGCCGACAAATCCAATGCCTAATTCCGGGAATGCTGCAGCCAGAACGGCGCTACCGCAGCCACCAAATACCAGCCAGAATGTACCAAAGCATTCTGCTGCTAATTTTCTAAACATAACCACCTCAAAATAATTTTCCGCACGCGTTCCTGCGTGTGGGTTATATCGTCAAAAAGGGATGACGACTCAAAGAGTCTCTATTTTAAAAAATAACAACACCCCTTCGCCACTTAAATAAATTAGATTGGTTTGATTTCAGGCAATGTGATGTCATTCCTTGTTCGAGCCGGCGGTAAATAGAGCATAGCTCATTTTTCAATGGGTGGATGTTGTACTGTCGTCACCACCATCCTCCCGCTATACTGCTGATAACTTGAAGGAAAAAGTGGTCATTTGTCGGGGGATTTATGCTTCTCGAACGTGTGGAAATTGTCGGATTTCGCGGTATTAACCGTCTGTCGCTCCAGCTGGAGCAAAACAACGTCCTGATCGGCGAGAACGCGTGGGGTAAGTCCAGCCTGCTGGATGCGCTGACGTTACTGCTTTCGCCCGAAGACGACCTGTATCATTTCGTTCGCGACGATTTCTGGTTCCCACCCGGCGACGTCACGGGGCGCGAGAAGCATCTGCATATCATTCTGACGTTCCGGGAATCCGAGCCTGGCCGTCACCGCGTGCGTCGCTTCCGCCCGCTGTCGCCCTGCTGGGTGCCGTGCGATGACGGTCTCCATCGGATATTTTATCGGCTGGAAGGGGAGATGGCGGAGAACGAAGGGGTACTGACCCTGCGCGATTTCCTTGATGAGAAAGCCAACCC
The DNA here is from genome assembly GCF_001022965.1 of Enterobacter genomosp. O. Classification (GTDB taxonomy): domain Bacteria; phylum Pseudomonadota; class Gammaproteobacteria; order Enterobacterales; family Enterobacteriaceae; genus Enterobacter; species Enterobacter cloacae_L. Next base: position 177,397 of record NZ_LECZ01000025.1, on the reverse strand, counting down.
CATCCCGCTGGACAATATCGACGATCTGGCTCGCCATCTGATCCGCCTGACGCCGGTATTACGCCTGCGCGATGCGCGTTTTATGCGGCGCATTCGTAACGGTACCGTACCGAATATGCCTGAAGTGGAAGTGACGGCCCGCGAGCTGGATTTCCTGGCGCGAGAGCTGGTGTCGCGCCCGCAGAATTTGACCGATGGCCAAATCCGTCAGGGGTTGTCCGCGATGGTGCAGCTCCTGGAGCACTATTTTTCCGAGCAGGGGACGTCGGCGTCACGCCATCGTCTGATGCGTCGACGCTCTCATGATGAGCAGCGAAGCTGGCGCTATCTGGACATCATTAACCGGATGATCGACCGGCCCGGCGGGCGTACGCACCGGGTGATTTTGCTGGGACTGTTTTCAACGCTTCTGCAGGCCAAAGGCACCGTTCGACTTGACCGGGACGCCCGACCGCTGCTGCTGGTGGAAGATCCTGAAACGCGCCTGCACCCCATCATGCTCTCCGTGGCATGGCATCTGCTGAATTTACTGCCGCTCCAGCGTATTACCACCACCAATTCCGGTGAATTGTTATCGCTAACGCCGGTAGAGCACGTTTGTCGTCTGGTGCGTGAATCTTCCCGCGTTTCCGCTTTTCGGCTGGGGCCGGGTGGTTTGAACGCGGAAGACGGGCGGCGCATTGCGTTTCATATTCGCTTTAACCGGGCGTCGTCCCTTTTTGCCCGCTGCTGGCTGCTGGTGGAGGGAGAAACCGAAACCTGGGTCATCAATGAGCTGGCGCGCCAGTGCGGCCACCATTTTGATGCGGAAGGCATTAAGGTGATCGAATTCGCCCAGTCGGGATTAAAGCCGCTGATAAAATTTGCTCGCAGGATGGGGATCGAGTGGCACGTGCTGGTCGACGGCGATGAGGCGGGCAAAAAATATGCCTCGACCGTGCGTGGCCTGCTGAATAGCGAGCGAGAAGAAGAGCGCGACCATTTAACCATGCTGCCCGCGATGGACATGGAGCACTTTATGTATCGTCAGGGGTTCGACGACGTTTTCCACCGCATTGCGATGGTACCGGTCGATGTCCCGATGAACATGCGGCGCGTGATCGCCAAAGCCATTCATCGTTCGTCAAAGCCGGATTTAGCCATTGAAGTGGCGACGGAAGCGGGAAGGCGAGGCGTGGAGGCGGTACCGACTCTGCTGCGCAAGATGTTCTCCCGCGTGCTGTGGCTGGCACGCGGGAAAGCGGATTAGCGTTGAGTTGCCTGATTCACCTGCTGAATCAGGCTATCCAGCAGCTCGTAGCGGCGGCGATATTCGGACCGCTTTTTGCTCGCAATTTCTTCCATGGGTTTACGCGGCATGGCAAGCGGCAGCATAAAGTTACCGTTATCCTGTTTTTCTCCCCCGATGGAGATCCAGAAACTGTCGTAATCGGCCAACAGTTTTCCCTCTTTTTTCTTGCGGTAACGCCAGCTGCGATAGATATGGGTGGCGTTACTGACGGCAACAATCTGCTCTACCGGGAAAGCGGTGCCGAGCGTCATGGCGGCTTCGACCAGCAGGCGTTTCGGGAACAGGCCATGACAGGCTTTCGTCGCGCCCTGGATCAGCTCATGAGGAACGTGCGCTTTTGCACCCTGCAAACCGCCAATGAACAGCGTCGCTTTTCCTTCAAACTGGCATAGCGTAAAGGTCATTTCCGCCAGCACCGTGTTTTGGCTGTCGCAAAACGCGAGGGTGGCTTCCCCTTCTTTATCCAGGAACGCATCAGCACACAGACGAACGGTAAATTGCTGTTCATCTTTTCCGGTTAAGGTCAGCAAGGTAAACCCCTGCTTAGAAAGGTAACCCGTGAGCAGCGTCGCGGGAAGCTGGCGGCTCATGGTCTGATAGTGCCAGTTGAGCGATTCCAGCGCATGCTGACGATCCATATTCACCGTCAGCCAGGGGCGATGCAGCCGGCACGGCAGTCCTGGCTGTACCTGCAGCATCTGCATCAGGCGCGGTTGTTTTGCAAGACTCGTTAACAGGCGCGCGGTGCTAAAGGGTGTAGCCAGCGAACGTAACATGAATTTACGTCGATAGGAGGGGTTTTGCCACGCCAGCCCTGGTGTGAGCGTACCGAAAGCCAGATTTTTGAAGAGCTGCCAGCCAGATTTAGGCTGCTGCAGGTTTGAAAAAGGTGTATCGACGATGGAAGACATGATAGATCCTGCTTCTTGATGAAGATCTTCATTTCAGCAGGCGAACTCTCAACGTCTCGTAAACAAATTGTGACGATTTCGGGAAGAAGTGGTTTCGTTGAGGAGTCGTTTAGATAGAATCAACATTATCAATGCCAGAACATTTATTTGGAATATTTATGAACCTCAAGGGAAAACGCAGAACGCTGATTCTGCTGCTGGCGGTCGTGGTTTTAGCCGGTGGGTACTGGCTATGGCAAGTGCTTAATGCGCCTCTACCACAGTATCAGACATTAATTGTTCGCCCGGGCGAACTGCAGCAAAACGTGCTCGCGACGGGCAAGCTTGATGCCCTGCGCAAGGTTGACGTTGGCGCCCAGGTGAGCGGCCAGCTGAAAACGCTGTCGGTAGAGATTGGCGACAAAGTGAAAAAAGGCCAGCTGCTTGGGGTTATCGATCCTGAACAGGCTGAGAACCAGATTAGGGAAGTGGAAGCCACGTTGATGGAGCTGCGCGCGCAGCGTGCGCAGGCGCAGGCAGAGCGTAATCTTGCCCAGGTCACGCTGACCCGCCAGCAGGCGCTGGCTAAAACCCAGGCCATTTCGAAACAAGATTTGGATACGGCCACCACTGAGCTGGCGGTAAAACAGGCGCAGATTGGCACTATCGACGCGCAAATCAAACGCAATCAGGCCTCTCTGGATACGGCGAAAACCAACCTCGATTACACCAAAATCGTCGCGCCGATGGCTGGTGAAGTCACCCAGATCACCACGCTGCAGGGCCAGACGGTGATTGCCGCCCAGCAGGCACCGAACATCCTGACGCTGGCGGACATGAGCACCATGCTGGTCAAGGCCCAGGTATCAGAAGCGGACGTTATCCATCTGAAGCCGGGGCAAAATGCCTGGTTTACGGTGCTGGGCGACCCGCAGACGCGCTACGAAGGCGTGCTGAAAGACATCCTGCCCACGCCGGAAAAGGTTAACGACGCCATCTTCTACTATGCCCGTTTTGAAGTGCCGAACCCGCAGGGCGTGCTGCGTCTGGACATGACCGCCCAGGTGCATATCCAGCTGACCGGCGTGAAGAACGTGCTGACCATCCCGCTCTCTGCGCTCGGTGAATCCGCCGGGGAGAGCCGTTATAAAGTGAAAGTGCTGCGCAACGGGGAAACGCGCGAGCGTGAAGTGGTGATTGGCGCGCGGAACGACACCGATGTGGTGGTAGTGAAAGGGCTGGAAGAGGGTGAGGAGGTTGTCACCAGCGAAAGCCTGCCCGGAGCCGCTAAATGACGGCGCTGCTTGAGCTGAACGACATTCGTCGCAGCTATCCCTCCGGCGATGGTCCGGTGGAAGTGCTGAAAGGTATCTCCCTGCGCGTGGAAGCGGGCGAGATGGTGGCGATTGTCGGGGCGTCGGGTTCCGGTAAATCGACGCTGATGAACATTCTCGGGTGCCTGGATAAACCGACCCGCGGCACCTATCGCGTGGCCGGAACGGACGTCTCCACCCTGGACGGCGACGCGCTGGCAAAGCTGCGCCGCGAACACTTTGGCTTTATCTTCCAGCGTTACCATCTGCTCTCTCACCTCAATGCGGCGCAGAACGTTGAAGTGCCTGCGGTGTATGCGGGCGTCGAGCGGAAAAAAAGGCTTGAGCGCGCGCAGATGCTGCTGACGCGCCTGGGGCTGGCGGAGCGGGTGGAGTACCAGCCCTCGCAGCTTTCCGGCGGCCAGCAGCAGCGCGTGAGTATCGCGCGCGCACTGATGAACGGCGGGCAGGTGATCCTCGCGGATGAACCGACGGGCGCGCTCGATAGCCGCTCCGGTGAAGAGGTGATGGCGATCCTTCATCAGCTGCGCGATCAGGGGCACACGGTCATCATCGTTACCCACGACCCGCAGGTTGCGGCGCAGGCGGAACGCATTATTGAGATCCACGACGGCGAGCTGGTGAGCAACCCGCCGCCGCGCGAGTCCCGGGCGGCCGCACCGAAAGAAGCGCTACCGGCATCAACCGGCTGGGGGCAGTTCTCCAGCGGCTTTCGTGAAGCGCTGACCATGGCCTGGCTGGCAATGGCGGCCAACAAAATGCGTACCCTGCTGACGATGCTCGGCATCATTATCGGTATCGCCTCGGTGGTGTCGATCGTGGTGGTGGGCGACGCGGCCAAGCAGTTAGTGCTGGCAGATATCCGCGCCATCGGCACCAATACCATTGACGTCTATCCCGGCAAAGACTTTGGCGACGACGAACCGCAGTATCAGCAGGCGCTGAAATATGACGATCTGGCGGCGATTCAGAAGCAGCCGTGGGTGAACTCCGCTACGCCTGCTGTTTCGCAAAACCTGCGGCTGCGCGTGGGCAATGTTGACGTGGCCGCCAGCGCTAACGGCGTCAGCGGGGACTACTTCAAGGTCTACGGCATGACCTTCAGCGAAGGGGCGACCTTTAACGCCGAACAGCTGGCGGGCAGGGCGCAGGTGGTGGTGCTGGACGCGAACTCGCGCAGGCAGCTCTTCCCCAATAAAGCGAACGTGGTGGGGGAGGTGATCCTGGTCGGTAACATGCCTGCCACGGTCATTGGCGTGGCGGAAGAGAAGCAGTCGATGTTTGGCAGCAGCAAGATCCTGCGCGTCTGGCTGCCGTATACGACCATCTCCGGGCGGATTATGGGCCAGTCCTGGCTTAACTCCATCACCGTGCGCGTGAAGGAGGGCTACGACAGCGCGCTGGCCGAGCAGCAGCTTGAGCGCCTGTTAACCCTGCGCCACGGGAAGAAAGATTTCTTCACCTGGAATATGGACGGCCTCTTGAAAACGGCGGAAAAGACCACACGTACTCTTCAGCTGTTCCTCACGCTGGTGGCGGTCATTTCGCTGGTCGTTGGCGGCATCGGGGTGATGAATATCATGCTGGTGTCGGTGACCGAACGCACGCGGGAAATTGGCATTCGCATGGCGGTCGGGGCCAGAGCCAGCGATGTCCTGCAGCAGTTTTTGATTGAGGCGGTGCTGGTGTGTCTGGTGGGGGGCGCGATGGGAATTGCGCTCTCAATGATGATCGCGTTTGCGCTCCAGCTCTTTTTACCCGGCTGGGAGATCGGCTTCTCGCCGGTTGCCATTATTACCGCTTTTTTGTGTTCAACCTTTACCGGCATTTTGTTTGGCTGGTTGCCCGCCCGCAATGCGGCGCGGCTGGATCCGGTGGATGCGCTGGCTCGGGAATAACCTGAAAATAAAAATGCCAGCCGATCGGGCTGGCATTTTGACTGCGGGATGTACACAATAAAACAGAGAGCTATGCAACCGTCTCTGCTTCAACGGGTACGATTAGGCTGGCATGATTGCCTTTTGGTCCCTGATGTACATCGAACCGGACGGACTGCCCGGCTTTGAGCGTTCTGTAACCATCCATCTGAATGGTGGAATAGTGAGCGAAGATATCCTCGCCGCCGCCTTCGGGGCAGATGAAGCCAAACCCTTTGGCGTTGTTGAACCACTTAACAGTACCCATTTCCATGCTTCGACATCCTTCGTAAATCTTATAAGTTAAGATGGAATGAACCGGTGGTGGAGTGGGGGCTGTTCAAAACCTCGCCATCTCACGCTTGTACAATTTAGAGAAACGAAAGAAGTCGTCAAGCGTTTGGCGCTGGAGATGGGACAATAATCAACCAAAGTTTGAAGCAGTTAACGCTATTGCAACAGTTTGTGACAGACATCGCGGATGACAGTAATAGATGATTGTTATCTAACATCTGAGGTAGATTCAAAGTGGTTATGCAAAATGGGTAAGACCAACGACTGGCTGGATTTTGACCAGCTGGCGGAAGAGAAAGTGCGTGACGCGCTAAAACCGCCATCTATGTATAAAGTTATGTTAATGAACGATGATTACACGCCGATGGAATTTGTTATTGACGTGCTACAAAAGTTCTTTTCTTATGATGTAGAACGTGCAACGCAACTGATGCTTACCGTTCATTATCGTGGCAAAGCTATCTGCGGCATCTTTACAGCCGAAGTGGCGGAAACCAAAGTGGCGATGGTGAACGACTATGCGAGGGAGAACGAGCATCCGTTGCTGTGTACGCTGGAAAAGGCCTGATAAGGCATAAAATTGGGGGAGGTGCCTATGCTCAATCAAGAACTGGAACTCAGTTTAAACATGGCTTTCGCCAGAGCGCGTGAGCACCGACATGAGTTTATGACCGTCGAGCACCTGCTGCTCGCACTGCTTAGCAACCCATCTGCCCGCGAAGCGCTGGAAGCCTGCTCCGTGGATCTGGTGGCGCTACGTCAGGAACTCGAAGCCTTCATCGAACAAACCACACCGGTGCTGCCAGCCAGTGAAGAGGAGCGCGACACACAGCCAACGCTCAGCTTCCAGCGCGTGCTGCAGCGCGCGGTTTTCCACGTCCAGTCTTCCGGACGTAGCGAAGTGACTGGCGCAAACGTCTTAGTCGCCATCTTCAGCGAGCAGGAGTCACAGGCGGCCTACCTGCTGCGCAAACACGAAGTCAGCCGGCTCGACGTGGTTAACTTTATTTCTCACGGAACGCGTAAAGACGAGCCTAACCAGGCATCGGATTCCAGCAATCAGGTCAATAACAATGAAGAGCAAGCAGGCGGGGAGGATCGTATGGAAAACTTCACCACCAACCTTAACCAGCTTGCTCGCGTTGGCGGTATCGACCCGCTGATTGGTCGCGATAAAGAGCTGGAGCGCGCGATCCAGGTGCTGTGCCGTCGCCGCAAGAACAACCCGCTGCTGGTGGGGGAATCTGGCGTGGGTAAAACCGCGATTGCCGAAGGGCTTGCCTGGCGCATTGTGCAGGGTGACGTGCCGGAAGTGATTGCCGACTGCACCATCTACTCGCTGGACATCGGCTCGCTGCTGGCGGGCACCAAATACCGCGGTGATTTTGAAAAACGCTTCAAGGCGCTGTTAAAGCAGCTGGAGCAGGACACCAACAGCATCCTGTTTATCGATGAGATCCACACCATCATCGGCGCAGGTGCGGCCTCCGGTGGCCAGGTGGATGCCGCGAACCTGATCAAACCGCTGCTCTCCAGCGGCAAGATCCGCGTGATTGGCTCCACGACCTACCAGGAGTTCAGCAACATCTTTGAGAAAGACCGCGCGCTGGCGCGCCGCTTCCAGAAAATCGACGTGACCGAACCGTCCGTCGAGGAAACGGTGCAGATCATCAACGGTCTGAAGCCGAAGTACGAAGCGCACCACGACGTGCGTTATACCGCGAAAGCGGTGCGTGCGGCGGTGGAGCTGGCGGTGAAATACATCAACGACCGTCATCTGCCGGATAAGGCGATTGACGTGATTGATGAGGCCGGGGCGCGTGCTCGCCTGATGCCGGCGAGCAAGCGTAAGAAAACCGTTAACGTGGCGGATATTGAGTCCGTGGTGGCCCGCATCGCGCGTATCCCTGAGAAGAGCGTTTCTCAGAGCGACCGCGATACGCTGCGCACTCTGGGCAACCGCCTGAAAATGCTGGTCTTTGGTCAGGATAAAGCCATTGAGGCCTTAACCGAAGCGATCAAGATGGCTCGTGCCGGACTGGGGCATGACCACAAGCCTGTCGGTTCCTTCCTGTTCGCCGGCCCGACCGGCGTGGGGAAAACCGAGGTGACGGTTCAGCTCTCTAAAGCGCTGGGCATTGAGCTGCTGCGCTTTGATATGTCCGAGTATATGGAGCGTCACACCGTCAGCCGTTTGATTGGTGCGCCTCCGGGATACGTGGGCTTTGACCAGGGCGGCCTGCTCACCGACGCGGTGATCAAGCATCCGCACGCGGTACTGCTGCTTGATGAAATCGAGAAAGCGCACCCGGACGTGTTCAACATCCTGCTGCAGGTGATGGACAACGGGACGCTGACCGACAACAACGGGCGCAAGGCGGACTTCCGCAACGTGGTGCTGGTGATGACTACCAACGCCGGGGTGCGTGAAACCGAGCGTAAATCCATCGGCCTGATCCACCAGGATAACAGCACCGATGCGATGGAAGAGATCAAGAAGATCTTCACGCCGGAGTTCCGTAACCGTCTGGACAACATTATCTGGTTCGATCACCTGTCTACCGACGTGATCCACCAGGTAGTGGACAAGTTCATCGTCGAGCTGCAGGTTCAGCTGGATCAGAAAGGCGTGTCGCTGGAAGTGAGCCAGGAAGCCCGCAACTGGCTGGCTGAGAAAGGCTACGACCGTGCGATGGGTGCCCGTCCGATGGCGCGCGTAATTCAGGACAACCTGAAGAAACCGCTGGCGAACGAGCTGCTGTTTGGCTCGCTGGTGGACGGCGGCCAGGTGACTGTGGCGCTGGATCAGGCGAAGAACGAGCTGACGTACGATTTCCAGAGTGCGGCTAAGCACAAGCCGGAAGCGGCTCACTAACGTAACTTAAATAAAAAGCCGGGTTTTTTAACCCGGCTTTTTTGTGCCTGTTTTTCTCCCTCTCCCTGTGGGAGAGGGTCAGGATGAGGGCATCATGCCGCACTGAAATACATCTTCCCACGCGGCTACATTAATGCCACAAATAAAAAAGGCCGGGATAATCCCGACCTTTTAAATATTCATCTGCCATTACAGGCGAAAAAAATTAGCGACTACGGAAGACAATGCGGCCTTTGCTCAGGTCGTACGGGGTCAGTTCAACAGTCACTTTGTCGCCCGTTAAAATGCGGATGTAGTTTTTGCGCATTTTACCGGAGATGTGCGCAGTTACCACGTGACCGTTTTCCAGCTCTACGCGAAACATGGTATTAGGCAACGTATCAAGTACGGTACCCTGCATTTCAATATTGTCTTCTTTGGCCATCTAATCCTCTGGGGTATCACTACCAAGTTTTGAACCGGCAAGATAATGCCGAAATTCATCAATTAAGTAAAGAATTGCGCGATTAAAACGCTGCAAAACAGTTTCGGCGCATTGCCCAAGCGTCACGGTACAACCGAACAGGAAGCGCATTCGTAAAGGGGAGACAACAGGATAAACGTCAGGACGTTATCTGAAGCGAGGGTCCCAAACGGCGGCGGGGCAACAGGCAGAAGCTACTCTGCGGCATAATTATAACATCCTCAAAAAAAATATGCGGAAAACATTTAGGCATTGGGCATAAAGAGCGTTCTCGGTATCCAGAAGTCACGCGGGAGCTTCTCCTGACGGCTGGCATCCAGATGCTCGATGTACTGACGACGCGGGATTTCAACAGCCCCCAGGGAGGCTGTGTGCTCGTTGAGCACCTGGCAATCGATCAGGCGTCCGCCGCGTTGGGCAAACGCCTGGCAGAAGACCAGCAGCGCGCTTTTCGATGCGTTAACCGCGCGCGAGAACATCGACTCGCCACAAAACAGCGTTCCTTGCGCCACGCCGTACATGCCGCCGACGAGTACGCCACCTTCCCATACTTCGATGGAGTGGGCGTAGCCAAGCTCATGGAGCTGATGGTAAGCGGTAATGATATCGCGGGTGATCCATGTCCCTTCATAGCGGTCTTCGGCACAGCCTTCAATGACCTGCCCAAAGGCGTGGTTGAGGGTGACGCGGTACGGTGATTTCGCATGGAAACGCTTCATGCTGCGGCTCAGATGAAACTGCTCTGGCCACAGCACGGCACGCGGGTCGGGAGACCACCATAAAATCGGGTCGCCGGGGGAAAACCAGGGAAAGATACCGCGCTGGTAAGCCATCAATAGCCGCGCAGGACTGAGGTCACCGCCAAGTGCCAGCAGCCCATTGGGCTCACGTAGCGCCCCCTCCGGAGAAGGGAACGCGATGTTATGACGAGAAAGCTGGACCAGGCGCATGACAGCAGAACTCCAGTACGCGAGTGAGGACGCTACAAATATAGTCTACAGACGCTGTTTAAACTGGTAGTAGCGACCCTGTTTCGCCAACAGTTCTGTGTGACTACCTTGCTCAATAATGTGTCCGTTGTCCATCACAATTATCCGATCAAAACTCGCCAGACCGCGCAGGCGGTGCGTGACCATCAGCACGGTTTTTCCGCTCATCACATTCGCCAGCAAATCAAGGATTTGGCTCTCCGTGGTGGCGTCCAGTCCTTCAGTAGGTTCGTCGAGCAGCATCAGCGGGGCATCATGCAGCAGCGCGCGCGCAATCGCCAAACGACGCAGTTCACCACCGGAGAGCTGACGGCCTCCTTCGCCCAGCCAGCTGTTTAACCCTTCGTCCTCCAGCAGCTTATGCAGGCCGACCTGTTCCAGCATGGCGCGAAGCACATCATCAGAGGCGTCCGGCGCCGCCAGCCGCAGATTATCGCGCAGGGTAGCGCTAAACAGATGCACGCGCTGGGGAACGACGCTGACGGTCTTGCGCAGGGCCTGCTCGCTGAAATCTGTTAGCAACGTATTATTAAAACGAATCTGGCCGCGCTGCGGATCCCAGGCGCGCGTCAGCAGCTGTAGCAGAGTCGATTTACCGCAGCCGGTACGCCCGAGGATCGCAATCCGCTCTCCTGCGCTTACGGAGAGAGTAATGCCGTCCAGCGCATTCTGAGCCTGCCTGTCGTAGGCAAAGGTGACATCATCAAGCGCGAGTGCAACCTGCTCTGGCACCTCAGTCTGACTGGCGCTGAACGTGACTTCAGGTTCCTGCTCGGCAATCTGTGTGATGCGCAGGGCAGAGGCGATCACTTGCCCCAGATGCTGGAAGGCGCCCGTCACCGGTGCCAACGCTTCAAACGCGGCGAGTGCACAAAAAACGAAGAGAGCAATCAGGGGGCCAGGCTGAGTATTACCCCCGACATTGCCGGAAGCCAGCCACAGCATGGCAATGACGGCCACGCCGCCGATGAGCATCATCAGCGCCTGGGAAAAGGCCGTCAGCTCCGACTGACGGCGCTGGGCCTCATGCCAGTTCAGCTCGGTACTTTCCATGCGCGCGCGGTAGCGCTTGCTGGCACCAAAAATGGTCAGCTCGGCCTGACCCTGAAGCCAGGAGGTCAGCTGCTGGCGATAGTCTCCGCGCAGGCGCGTCAGGTTTTCGCCGGTGGATTTGCCGGCGCGGTAGAACAGCGGCGGAAGAATGATGAGCGTCAACAGCATGATCCCGCCCAGCGTGAGCGCAACGGAAACGTCCAGCACGGACAGCCCCAGCGTGACCACCACAATCACCACAAACGCGCCCACTATCGGGGAGATCACGCGCAGGTAAAGGTGGTCCAGCGTGTCGACATCTGCAACGACGCGGTTAAGTAACTCACCCTGACGAAAACGCGCCAGCCCGGCAGGGGAGAGGGGCAGCAGTTTGCTGAAGGTGTAGATGCGCAGGTGCTGTAGCACGCGGAAAGTGGCGTCGTGGCTGACTAGCCGCTCGAAATAACGTCCGGCTGTACGGGTGATGGCGGTACCGCGAACACCCGCAGCCGGGAGCATGTAGTTAAAGCTGTACAACCCCGCAACGCCTGCGACGGCCGAGGCCGACAAGAACCAGCCGGAAAGCGTGAGCAGACCAATGCTGGCGAGCAGGGTCACAATCGCCAGCACAATTCCCAGCGTTAGCATCCACTTGTGGCGTTTATAGAGCGCAAGATAGGGCAGCAGAGCGCGCATCAGATGTCCTCCTGACGGTTCGCCAGCAGGGTGGCAAACGGCCCCTGCGCGGCAACAAGAGAGGCGTAATCGCCTTGCTCAACGATACGGCCATTTTCCATGACCCAGATCTGGTCCCAGTCGGCAATGCCTTCAAGCTGGTGGGTGACCATCAGGGTCGTTTGCTGCAGAGAGGCGGCGTTCAGGGCCTCCATTACGCGCTTCTCGCTGTGTGCATCCAGGCTGGCAGCGGGCTCATCCAGCAGCATTAGCTGGCATGGGTTCAGCAGCGCGCGGGCAACGGCCACACGCTGCGCCTGTCCAACCGAAAGCCCGGCGGACTGGTCGCCGACAACGGTATCCACCCCATGCGGGAGCAGCGGCAGAAACTCGCTGACCCAGGCGCGGTCGAGAACCGATTGCAGTTCATCTTCACGCGCATCCGGGCGCGCCAGAAGCACGTTCTCGCGCAGCGTAGAAGCCGGAAGCTGCGGGTTTTGTCCTACCCAGCTGAGCTGTTTACGCCAGGCGTCAGGATCGAGGTTGCGCAGTTCGGTTTTGTTTATCCGCAGTGAACCGGTGTAGGCCATAAAACCGGACAGTGCATTTAGCAGCGAGCTTTTCCCTGAACCGCTGATGCCGACAAGCACCACGCGCTTTCCGGCTGGCAGGGTAAAGTTCAGCGGGCCTGCCAGCACCTTACCTTCAGGCGAGAGGATGCAAAAATCATTCGCCTCAAGAGTCACGGGCTCTTTAGCATTCAGCGTCACGTCGCCCCGCTCAGGGTGCGCCAGCGGCGTTTCCAGGAAGGTTTTCAGACTGTCGGCCGCGCCCACCGCCTGCGCTTTGGCGTGATAGAAGGTCCCCAAATCGCGAAGCGGCTGGAAAAACTCGGGGGCCAGAATCAGCGCCAGGAAACCGGCGGAAAGGGTTACCGCGGTGCCGTAATGGCCGAAATCGAGCGCGCCGAGGTAGGAGAAGCCGAAGTAGACCGCCACAAGGGCAATCGACAGCGAGGTAAAGAATTCCAGTACGCCTGAGGACAAGAAGGCGAGGCGTAACACTTCCATGGTGCGCTGGCGGAAGTTCTGCGATGCCTGGCGAATGTTTTCGGTTTCCGCTTCACCGCGGCCAAAAATGCGTAACGTCTCCATGCCGCGCAGACGGTCAAGGAAATGGCCGCTTAAGCGACCTAGTGCCAGGAAGTTACGACGGTTAGCATCCGCTGCGCCCATTCCGACCAGCGCCATAAACAGCGGGATCAGTGGGGCGGTGCCCATCAGAATCAGCGCAGCCATCCAGTTCACAGGGAAGATGGCAATCACAATCAGCAGTGGAACGAAGACGGCAAGGGCCATTTGCGGCAGATAGCGCGCGTAGTAGTCGTGCATATCGTCAATCTGCTCAAGGATCAGCGTCGCCCAGCTTCCGGCCGGTTTTCCCTGGATCCACGCGGGCCCGGCTTCCTGAAGCCTGTCGAGCACCTGACGGCGGATCTCGTAGCGGATATGCTGTCCGGCGTGAAAACCGACGCGCTCACGCAGCCACACCACCCAGGCGCGCAGGACAAAAATCAGGATCAGGACAATAAAGGGAAGCAGGAGCGCTTCGCGCGGGATGTTCTCCATGATCATGTGATTAAGAATGCGGGCCAGCAGCCATGCCTGGGCAACAATCAACAGACCGCTAACGAATCCCAGGAGACGGGAAATCGTAAGCCAGCGGCGGGAAATAACGCTTTGCTGTTTCAGCCAGCGTGTTAACTCTTGTTGACGGGTTTTTTCCATTGCGTACTTTGCAGGTGACGTTATTAGAAGTTGGGCAGCGCAATGTTACAACGGGGAGACAATAAAGGCGACTTATCGCCGCCTTTATTTACGTTTGTTACTGACTTGTAAAGATTATTTACCTTGTTCAGCCAGTCCGTCGAGGTAGCGTTCGGCGTCCAGCGCGGCCATACAGCCGGTGCCCGCAGAGGTAATCGCCTGACGGTAAATGTGGTCCATCACGTCGCCGGCCGCGAACACGCCAGGGATGCTGGTCTGGGTCGCGTTACCGTGAATGCCGGACTGCACTTTGATGTAGCCGTTTTCCAGCTCCAGCTGACCGTCGAAGATGGCGGTGTTCGGGCTGTGGCCGATAGCGACAAACAGGCCCGCCACTTCCAGCGTTTCGACGTTATCAGTGTTCTGGGTATCACGGATACGCAGACCGGCAACGCCCATCTGGTCGCCCGTGACTTCTTCGAGGGTACGGTTGGTGTGCAGCACGATGTTGCCGCTTGCCACTTTATCCATCAGGCGTTTGATCAGGATCTTCTCCGCGCGGAAGGTATCACGACGGTGGATCAGGTGCACTTCTGAGGCAATGTTCGCCAGGTACAGCGCTTCTTCCACTGCAGTGTTGCCGCCGCCGATGACCGCGACCTTCTGATTGCGGTAGAAGAAACCGTCACAGGTTGCGCAGGCAGAGACGCCGCGGCCTTTGAACGCTTCTTCGGATGGCAGACCGAGGTAACGGGCAGAGGCACCGGTTGCGACGATCAGCGCGTCACAGGTGTATTCGCCGCTGTCACCCGTCAGGCGGAACGGACGGTTCTGCAGATCGACCTTGTTAATGTGGTCGAACAGAATTTCGGTTTCGAATTTGGCGGCATGCTCGTGCATACGTTCCATCAGCAGCGGCCCGGTCAGGTCGTTCGGGTCGCCTGGCCAGTTTTCCACTTCGGTGGTGGTGGTCAGCTGACCGCCTTTTTCCATGCCGGTGATTAATACCGGTTGCAGGTTAGCGCGTGCAGCATAGACCGCTGCGGTATATCCCGCAGGTCCAGAACCAAGGATTAGCAGCTTACTGTGTTTGGCCGTGCCCATGAGATCCCCATTGTTGTTGGCAGACATTTGGCTGGATTGTAGGGAATTTGTTGTCGTAAAAAAAGAGCGCAGCAATTTTGTTATCAATCCATGTAATAGCTACGGACGATGAATGACGCGCGATAACATCAGGCTTTCGCCTGAAAATCGGTCGTTTGTAAGGCAATAAAATGAGGATTAATACCCTGCCGTAATGAATATCCGGCATGTTGTACTAAAAAACGATGTTTTGCTTTGACAATCCCCTGCGCTTTTGCGAAAACATTCAAGGAAGAAAAAAAACCGCGTTAACCGTATGCCGCATAGGCATGCACGTAAATGCCATTTTTACCGGGTCAGTGAAATCTACGCATGGCGTGGACAGACGCCATACGTGATGTCGGTGACTGCCTTCGGGCAACGGTCTTCTTACCAACAGAACCCGAATCCGCATCGCGTCTAATACAAAACCAGGCGATGTGATGACTAACGGGTACAGGCTCTGAACAGTGATGTGCACAGGGTCCAGGCAGGAGTAGGGAAGGAATACAGAGAGACAATAATAATGGTAGATAGCAAGAAGCGCCCTGGCAAAGATCTCGACCGTATCGATCGTAACATTCTTAATGAATTGCAAAAGGATGGGCGTATTTCCAACGTCGAGCTTTCAAAACGTGTGGGACTTTCCCCGACGCCGTGCCTTGAGCGTGTGCGCCGACTGGAAAGACAGGGTTTTATTCAGGGCTATACGGCTCTGCTGAACCCGCATTATCTGGATGCCTCACTTCTGGTATTTGTTGAGATTACTCTGAATCGTGGTGCGCCGGATGTGTTTGAGCAATTTAACGCCGCTGTACAAAAACTTGAAGAAATTCAAGAGTGTCACCTGGTTTCCGGTGATTTCGACTACCTGTTGAAAACCCGTGTGCCTGATATGTCCGCCTACCGTAAGCTGCTGGGGGAAACCCTGCTGCGTCTGCCAGGCGTGAACGACACCCGTACGTATGTGGTGATGGAAGAGGTCAAACAGAGCAATCGTCTGGTTATTAAGACGCGCTAACACGGAACAGGTGCAAAATCAGCGTAGTTTGATTACACTCCTGTTAATCCATACAGCAACAGTGCCGGGGAGTCCCGGCGCTGTTGTCCGTTTTAGCAAACAGGCAGGATATGCCTGATACCTGGAGAGCCTTTCTTGAGCCAGGAATACACTGAAGACAAAGAAGTCACACTATCGAAGCTAAGCAGCGGACGTCGTCTCCTCGAGGCTTTGCTGATTGTTATTGCCCTTTTTGCCGTCTGGCTGATGGCAGCCTTACTCAGTTTCAACCCCTCAGATCCCAGCTGGTCACAAACTGCATGGCATGAGCCTATCCATAATTTAGGCGGCGTACCCGGTGCCTGGCTTGCGGACACGCTATTTTTCATTTTCGGTGTGATGGCCTACACCCTTCCGGTCATTATCATTGGCGGATGCTGGTTTGCGTGGCGTCATCGTCAGAACGATGATTACATCGACTATTTCGCCGTGTCGCTGCGCCTGATTGGCGCGCTGGCGCTGATCCTCACCTCATGTGGTCTGGCGGCGATTAATGCGGATGATATCTGGTACTTCGCCTCGGGCGGGGTGATTGGCAGCCTGTTGAGTTCTGCGCTGCAGCCAATGCTGCACAGCAGCGGCGGCACGCTGGCGCTGCTGTGCATCTGGGCGGCGGGGCTGACGTTATTCACCGGCTGGTCCTGGGTAAGCATTGCCGAGAAAATTGGCAGTTTTATCCTCACTATTCTGACCTTCGCCAGCAACCGTACTCGTCGTGATGATACGTGGGTTGATGAAGATGAATACGAAGATGAAGAGGAAGACGATGCGCCTGTGCAGCGTCGCGAATCTCGTCGTGCTCGAATTCTGCGTGGCGCGCTGGCGCGTCGTCAGCGTGTTGCTGAGAAATTTGCTAACCCGCTAGGCCGTAAAACCGATGCGGCGCTCTTCTCTGGTAAACGCATGGATGAAGACGAGCAGGTGGCGTACCGCGCTGCGGGCGCTGCCGTCGATCCTGACGATGTGCTCTTCTCCGGCAATCGTGCCACGCCTGGTGACTTTGACGAATACGATCCGCTGTTAAACGGCCACTCGGTCACCGAGCCGGTTGCCGCAGCCGCAGCCGCGACGACCGCTGCTCAGGCCTATGCCGCGCCAGTTGAAGCCGTGATGCCGTCTGCGCCGGTTTCACCGCCGGAATCCGTTATTCAGCAGCCGCAGATTGACTGGCAGACTGCCCCGGGTGTTCACAGCCCGGAACCGGTCATTGCGCCTGAACCAGAAAGCTATATTCCCGTGCAGCAGGAGCAGTGGCAGCAGCCATATCAGCCGCAGCAGCCTGCGTATGAACCGCAAGATTACCCGCACTATGAACAGCCTGTGGCTCAACCCTATCAGGAGTATGTACCTGAACCGGTTGAACCTGTGCAGCCTTATGTCGCACCGCAGCCTGAACCTGAGCCCGAAATTGTGGAAGAGGTGAAGCCCGCGCGCCCACCGCTGTACTATTTCGAAGAAGTCGAAGAGCGACGTGCGCGTGAACGCGAGCAGCTGGCGGCCTGGTACCAGCCGGTGCCTGAACCGGTGCAGGAACCCGTTTCGAAAGCGCCTTCTGTTTCTGTTCCGCCGATCGACCCGACGCCTGTTGTTGCACCCGTAGCGGAAAGCGTTAAGCAGGCTACCGCGGCGGCGGCCGTGGCTGCACCTGTCTTTAGTCTGGCAACCGGTGGGGCGCCACGTCCTCAGGTGAAAGAGGGGATTGGTCCGCAACTGCCTCGTCCTAATCGCGTTCGCGTTCCGACCCGTCGTGAGCTTGCCTCTTATGGGATCAAGCTGCCTTCCCAGCGCATGGCCGAAGAAAAAGCGCGCGAGCCTGAGTACGAAGATGACGTCGATGAAATGCAGCAGGACGAGCTGGCTCGCCAGTTTGCTGCGCAGCAGAATCAACGCTACGGTGAGGAATATCAGCACGATGAGCCTGTGCTGGAAGACGAAGATGACGCGGCAGAAGCCGAATTAGCGCGCCAGTTTGCCGCTACCCAGCAGCAGCGCTATTCCGGTGAACAACCTGCGGGCGCAAATCCGTTCTCGCTGTCGGATTTTGAATTCTCGCCGATGAAAGATCTGGTGGATGATGGCCCGAGCGAGCCGTTATTTACCCCGAGCGTGATGCCGGAAGTTGAACCTGTGCGCCAGCAACCCGCTCCTGCACAGCCGTCCTATGCCCCGCAGCCTCAGCAGCCGGCTCCGCAGGCTTACGCGCAGCCGCAGCAACCGCCGCAGTACCAACAGCCTGCTCCGCAGCCGCAGGAAAGTCTTATTCACCCGCTGCTGATGCGTAACGGTGACAGCCGTCCGCTGCAGCGTCCAAGCACGCCGTTGCCGTCTCTGGATCTGTTAACACCGCCGCCGTCAGAGGTTGAACCGGTCGACACATTCGCGCTGGAGCAGATGGCGCGCCTGGTGGAAGCCCGTCTGGCTGACTTCCGTATCAAGGCGGATGTGGTGAACTATTCACCGGGTCCTGTCATTACCCGTTTCGAACTGAACCTGGCGCCTGGCGTAAAAGCCGCGCGTATTTCTAACCTGTCCCGTGACCTGGCGCGCTCCCTGTCGACCGTTGCGGTGCGCGTGGTGGAAGTTATACCGGGTAAGCCCTATGTTGGTCTTGAGCTGCCGAACAAGAAACGTCAGACCGTTTACCTGCGTGAAGTGCTGGATAACTCCAAGTTCCGCGATAACCCCTCTCCACTGACCGTGGTGCTGGGGAAAGATATTGCCGGCGATCCTGTCGTGGCAGATCTCGCGAAAATGCCTCACCTGCTGGTGGCCGGTACGACCGGTTCCGGTAAGTCCGTCGGTGTGAACGCCATGATCCTCAGCATGCTCTATAAAGCGCAGCCGGAAGATGTGCGTTTCATCATGATCGACCCGAAAATGCTCGAACTGTCGGTCTACGAAGGTATCCCGCACCTGCTGACTGAAGTCGTCACCGACATGAAAGACGCCGCCAACGCCCTGCGCTGGAGCGTGAATGAGATGGAGCGCCGATACAAGCTGATGTCTGCGTTGGGCGTGCGTAACCTGGCCGGTTATAACGAGAAAATCGCCCAGGCGGTGCGCATGGGGCGTCCGATTCCGGATCCTTACTGGAAGCCGGGTGATAGCATGGATGCCCAGCATCCGGTGCTGGAAAAACTGCCTTACATCGTCGTGCTGGTCGATGAGTTCGCCGACCTGATGATGACCGTCGGTAAGAAAGTGGAAGAGTTGATTGCCCGTCTGGCGCAGAAAGCGCGTGCGGCCGGCATTCACCTTGTGCTGGCGACCCAGCGTCCTTCCGTGGACGTTATCACTGGTCTTATTAAAGCGAATATTCCAACGCGTATCGCCTTTACCGTATCAAGTAAAATTGACTCGCGTACCATCCTCGATCAGGGCGGCGCAGAGTCGCTGCTGGGGATGGGTGACATGCTCTATTCTGGCCCGAACTCCACCTCTCCGGTGCGTGTTCACGGTGCGTTCGTCCGCGATGAGGAAGTTCACGCCGTCGTGCAGGACTGGAAAGCGCGCGGTCGCCCGCAATACGTTGACGGTATTACCAGCGATACGGAAAGCGAAGGCGGCGGCGGTGGCTTCGACGGCGGCGAAGAGCTGGATCCGTTATTCGACCAGGCGGTTAACTTCGTTACCGAAAAACGCAAAGCGTCCATTTCTGGCGTGCAGCGCCAGTTCCGCATTGGCTATAACCGCGCGGCGCGTATCATCGAACAGATGGAAGCGCAGGGCATTGTGAGCGAGCAGGGGCATAACGGTAACCGTGAGGTGCTGGCTCCGCCGCCGTTTGATTAACCCTCTGCGATTGCAAAGAAGGGTAAATCAGCCAAAATTAAGCATTTTCTTCTGTCGCCTGCCTTCGGGCAGGTCCAGAATAGAAGACGGAAACCCCATTTCGGGAAGACGTATTTTAAGGAATAACAATGAAAAAAATCGCCATCGCCTGTGCATTACTCACCAGTTTTGTCGCCAGCAGCGTCTGGGCTGATGCAGCCAGCGACCTTAAAAGCCGACTGGATAAAGTAAGCAGCTTCCACGCCAGCTTCACGCAAAAAGTGACTGACGGCAGCGGCAATGCGGTGCAGGAAGGTCAGGGAGATTTGTGGGTGAAACGCCCAAATCTGTTTAACTGGCACATGACCCAGCCGGATGAAAGCATCCTGGTGTCTGACGGTAAAACGCTGTGGTTCTTCAACCCGTTCGTTGAGCAGGCAACCGCGACCTGGCTAAAAGATGCCACCAGCAATACGCCGTTTATGCTGATTGCCCGCAACCAGTCCAGCGACTGGCAGCAGTACAATATTAAACAGACCGGTGATGAGTTCGTTCTGACGCCAAAAGGCAGCAACGGCAACCTGAAACAGTTCACCATTAACGTAAGCACCAACGGTACCATTAATCAGTTTGGCGCGGTTGAGCAGGACGATCAGCGCAGCAGCTACCAGCTCAAATCTCAACAGAACGGCGCCGTTGATGCATCGAAATTCACCTTTACCCCGCCGCAGGGCGTAACGGTGGACGACCAACGTAAGTAAGAGGCGTGAGTGAGCAATCTGTCGCTCGATTTTTCAGATAACGCGTTTCAACCTCTGGCCGCTCGTATGCGGCCAGAAAATTTAGCGCAGTACATCGGCCAGCAACACCTGCTGGCTGCCGGTAAGCCATTGCCGCGCGCCATTGAGGCCGGGCATCTTCACTCGATGATCCTCTGGGGCCCACCGGGCACTGGCAAAACCACGCTCGCCGAAGTGATCGCCCGCTATGCTAACGCGGACGTTGAACGCATCTCGGCAGTTACGTCCGGTGTGAAAGAGATCCGCGAAGCGATCGAACGTGCGCGGCAAAACCGCAATGCCGGACGTCGGACTATCCTCTTCGTGGACGAAGTCCACCGCTTCAATAAAAGCCAGCAGGACGCCTTCCTGCCACACATTGAAGATGGCACGATCTTCTTCATCGGTGCGACCACCGAAAACCCGTCATTTGAGCTGAACTCGGCGCTGCTTTCCCGTGCGCGCGTTTATCTGCTCAAATCGCTGACTACAGAGGACATCGAAAAAGTTCTCACCCAGGCGATGGATGACAAAGCGCGCGGCTACGGTGGGCAGGACATTGTTCTGCCTGAAGACACGCGGCGTGCGATTGCAGAGCTGGTCAACGGTGATGCGCGTCGGGCGCTGAACACGCTGGAGATGATGGCCGATATGGCCGAAGTCGACGATGCCGGCAAGCGGGTACTGAAGCAGGAACTGCTCACCGAAATTGCCGGGGAGCGCAGCGCGCGCTTCGATAATAAAGGCGACCGTTTTTACGACCTGATCTCGGCGCTGCACAAGTCCGTGCGCGGCAGCGCCCCGGATGCGGCCCTGTACTGGTACGCCCGGATTATAACTGCCGGTGGCGACCCGCTGTATGTTGCACGCCGCTGTCTGGCAATTGCCTCTGAAGATGTCGGCAATGCCGATCCTCGCGCCATGCAGGTCGCGCTGTCGGCCTGGGACTGTTTCACCCGCGTAGGCCCGGCGGAAGGCGAACGCGCGATAGCGCAGGCGATTGTTTATCTGGCCTGTGCGCCGAAAAGCAACGCCGTCTATACCGCGTTTAAAGCGGCGATGTCTGACGCGCGTGAACGTCCGGACTACGATGTGCCGGTTCACCTGCGTAACGCGCCGACCAAATTGATGAAAGAGATGGGTTATGGGCAGGAGTACCGTTACGCTCATGATGAACCCAATGCCTATGCTGCCGGTGAGGAGTATTTCCCACAGGAAATGGCACAAACGCGCTATTATCACCCCACAAACAGAGGTCTTGAAGGCAAGATTGGTGAAAAGCTCACCTGGCTTGCCGGACAGGATCAAAATAGCCCTATAAAACGCTACCGTTAGCTCAGTCGTTGCGGTAATGTTGGCAATGTATACCCGTTATATTGTGGCCGCAGGCTGTGGTCACATTTTCCTATTTAATTCGATAAGCACAGGATAAGCATGCTCGATCCCAATCTGCTGCGTAATGAGCCAGACGCAGTCGCTGAAAAACTGGCACGCCGGGGCTTTAAGCTGGATGTAGATAAGCTGCGCGCTCTTGAAGAGCGTCGTAAAGTTCTGCAGGTACAAACTGAAAATCTGCAGGCAGAGCGTAATTCTCGATCGAAATCCATCGGCCAGGCGAAAGCGCGCGGGGAAGATATTGAGCCATTACGCCTGGAAGTGAACAAACTGGGTGAAGAACTGGATCAGGCGAAAGCTGAACTGGATGTTCTTCAGGCCGAAATTCGTGATATTGCCCTGGCTATCCCGAATATTCCTGACGACAGCGTCCCTGTCGGTAAAGATGAAAACGACAACGTTGAAGTGAAACGCTGGGGTACACCTCGTGAGTTTGACTTTGAAGTGCGCGATCACGTGACGCTGGGCGAAATGCACGCGGGCCTGGACTTTGCGGCTGCGGTTAAGCTGACCGGTTCCCGCTTCGTGGTGATGAAAGGCCAGATTGCCCATCTGCACCGCGCACTGGCGCAGTTCATGCTGGATCTGCACACCGAACAGCACGGCTACAGCGAAACCTATGTTCCGTATCTGGTCAACCACGATACGCTGTACGGTACGGGTCAACTGCCGAAATTTGCCGGCGATCTGTTCCACACCCGTCCGCTGGACGAGGAAGCAGACAGCAGCAACTACGCGCTGATCCCAACGGCGGAAGTGCCGCTGACTAACCTCGTGCGTGATGAGATCATCGACGAAGACGACCTGCCAATTAAGCTGACGGCGCATTCACCGTGCTTCCGTTCTGAAGCAGGTTCTTACGGTCGCGACACGCGCGGTCTGATCCGTATGCACCAGTTCGATAAGGTTGAGATGGTGCAGATCGTCCGTCCTGAAGAATCTATGGACGCACTGGAAGAGATGACCGGCCACGCTGAAAAAGTGCTGGAGCTGCTGGGTCTGCCGTACCGTCGTATGGCTCTGTGCTCGGGTGATATGGGCTTTGGCGCCTGCAAAACCTTCGACCTGGAAGTGTGGGTACCTGCGCAGAACACCTACCGTGAAATCTCCTCCTGCTCTAACGTCTGGGATTTCCAGGCGCGTCGTATGCAGGCACGCTGCCGCAGCAAATCTGACAAGAAAACCCGTCTGGTGCATACCCTGAACGGGTCTGGTCTGGCTGTTGGCCGTACGCTGGTTGCCGTGCTGGAAAACTACCAGCAGGCAGATGGCCGCATTGAGATCCCTGAAGTGCTGCGTCCATACATGAAAGGCCAGCAGTACATCGGCTAATTATTTGCCTCAAAACAAAAAAGCGCCTGTGGGCGCTTTTTTTATGCCTCTGAATTGATACGACGCAATACCCCCTCCCACTAAAGTAGTAATACTGCTGCGAATGAAAGTCAGCATAAAAAGCTGATAACCAAGAAATTCGATATATATAAAACTTTATAGCGGTTTGCACCGCCTCTCTTTTCTTTGTGAGCAACCAAAGTGAGTCTCTATGAAAATCAACGCGCCTGAAGCATTAATGGCTGCCGAGGTCACTCGCCGTGGGTTGATGAAAACCACGGCAATTGGCGGCCTGGCCGTAGCCAGCAGCGCCTTCACGCTTCCCTTCACCCGACTGGCGTCGGCGGCAGATGCACTGTCTTCGGCTACTTCGCCGGAAAAAGTGGTGTGGAGTGCCTGTACCGTAAACTGCGGTAGCCGTTGTCCGCTGCGTATGCATGTGGTGGATGGCGAAATCAAATATGTCGAAACCGATAATACCGGTGACGATAACTACGAAGGGTTACATCAGGTTCGTGCTTGTCTGCGCGGACGCTCCATGCGTCGTCGCGTATATAACCCTGACCGCCTGAAATACCCGATGAAGCGCGTTGGCAAGCGTGGGGAAGGGAAGTTCGAGCGCATTAGCTGGGACGAAGCCTACGATATTATCGCCACCAACATGCAGCGTCTGATCAAGGAGTATGGCAACGAGTCCATCTACCTGAACTATGGCACCGGGACGCTCGGCGGCACGATGACGCGCTCCTGGCCGCCGGGTAAAACGCTGGTGGCGCGCCTGATGAACTGCTGCGGCGGTTATCTCAACCACTACGGTGACTATTCTTCCGCACAGATTGCCGAAGGTCTGAACTACACCTACGGTGGCTGGGCAGACGGCAACAGCCCGTCCGATATAGAAAACAGTAAGCTTGTCGTCCTGTTCGGTAATAACCCGGATGAAACGCGTATGAGCGGCGGCGGGGTGACTTACTACCTGGAACAGGCCCGCGCTAAATCTAATGCCCGGATGATCATCATCGATCCCCGCTATACCGATACCGGTGCAGGGCGTGAAGATGAGTGGATCCCTATTCGTCCAGGTACCGATGCGGCACTGGTCTCAGCGCTGGCGTGGGTGATGATCACCGAAAATCTTGTCGATCAGCCTTTCCTGGATAAATACTGCGTCGGTTATGACGAGAAAACCCTGCCAGCCAGCGCGCCGGCAAATGGGCATTATAAAGCGTATATTCTCGGTCTGGGCAGCGACGGCGTGGCGAAAACGCCGGAGTGGGCATCCACCATCACCGGTATTCCGGTCGAGCGCATTGTTCAGCTTGCGCGTGAAATAGGTGCTGCCAAACCGGCCTATATCAGCCAGGGCTGGGGGCCGCAGCGCCATGCAAACGGTGAAATCGCGACCCGCGCCATCTCCATGCTCTCCATTCTGACCGGCAACGTCGGTGTTCACGGCGGTAATACCGGCGCGCGTGAAGGCTCGTATTCGCTGCCGTTTGAACGCATGCCGACCCTTGAAAATCCGGTGCAGACCAGTATCTCCATGTTCATGTGGACCGATGCGATTGAACGTGGCCCGGAAATGACGGAGCTGCGCGACGGCGTGCGCGGCAAGGACAAGCTGGACGTGCCGATCAAGATGATCTGGAATTACGCCGGTAACTGCCTTATCAATCAGCACTCCGAAATCAACCGTACCCATGAAATCCTGCAGGACGACAAGAAGTGCGAGATGATTGTGGTGATCGACTGCCACATGACCTCCTCGGCAAAATATGCCGACATTCTGCTGCCGGATTGCACCGCCTCTGAGCAGATGGATTTTGCGCTGGATGCCTCCTGCGGCAATATGTCCTACGTGATATTCACCGATAGGGCCATCAAGCCACGCTTCGAGTGCAAAACCATCTATGAGATGACCTCCGAACTGGCAAAGCGCCTTGGCGTTGAGCAGCAGTTTACCGAGGGGCGCACTCAGGAAGGGTGGATGCGTCATCTTCATGAGCTCTCCCGTAAAGCGATCCCCGATCTGCCGGACTTCGATACCTTCCGCCAGCAGGGAATGTACAAACAGCGTGACCCGGAAGGGCACCACGTGGCGTACAAAGCCTTCCGCGAAGACCCACAGGCGAATCCGCTGACCACGCCGTCGGGCAAAATCGAAATCTACTCTGAAGAGCTGGCTAAAATCGCCGCCACCTGGGAGCTGCCGGAAGGGGACGTTATCGATCCGCTGCCGATCTACACGCCGGGTTTTGAAAACTACAACGATCCGCTGACGGCGAAATTCCCGCTGCAGCTGACCGGTTTCCACTACAAAGCGCGCGTTCACTCCACCTACGGTAATGTCGACGTACTGAAAGCCGCCTGCCGACAGGAGATGTGGATCAACCCGATGGATGCCAAAGCGCGCGGTATCAGCAATGGCGACCGCGTGCGCATCTTTAACGACCGCGGCGAGGTCCACATTGAAGCCAAAGTGACACCGCGCATGATGCCCGGTGTTGTAGCGCTAGGGGAAGGCGCCTGGTACAGCCCGGATGCCAACCGCATCGATCAGGCAGGCAGTATTAACGTACTGACCACGCAGCGTCCGTCGCCGCTGGCGAAAGGCAACCCATCCCACACCAACCTTGTCCAGGTTGAAAAGGTTTAAGGAGTAACCGATGACAACCCAGTATGGATTTTTTATTGATTCCAGCCGTTGCACCGGGTGCAAAACCTGCGAGCTGGCCTGCAAAGATTACAAAGACCTGACCCCGGACGTGAGCTTCCGCCGCATCTACGAATACGCCGGTGGTGACTGGCAGGAAGATAACGGCGTCTGGCATCAGAACGTCTTTGCCTACTACCTGTCAATTGCGTGCAACCACTGCGAAGATCCGGCTTGTACCAAAGTCTGTCCGAGCGGTGCGATGCACAAGCGTGAAGACGGCTTTGTGGTGGTGGACGAAGATGTCTGCATCGGCTGCCGCTATTGCCACATGGCCTGTCCGTACGGCGCGCCGCAGTACAACGCCGCTAAGGGTCATATGACCAAATGCGACGGCTGCCACACCCGCGTAGCGGATGGCAAAAAGCCGATTTGCGTTGAGTCCTGTCCGCTGCGCGCGCTGGACTTTGGCCCTGTTGAAGAGCTGCGTCAAAAACACGGTCAGCTTGCCGCAGTGGCACCGCTGCCGTCTGCACACTTCACGAAGCCGAGTATTGTCATTAAACCTAACGCCAACAGCCGTCCTACAGGTGATACCACCGGCTACCTGGCAAATCCGAAGGAGGTGTGAGATGGGAAGTGGATGGCATGAATGGCCGCTGATGATCTTCACGGTCTTTGGTCAGTGCGTGGCAGGTGGCTTCATTGTGCTCGCGCTGGCATTGTTGAAAGGCAATCTGAATGCCGAACAGCAGCAGCGTTTAGTGATGAGCATGTTTGGCCTGTGGATTCTCATGGGGATTGGCTTTATCGCGTCTACGCTGCACCTGGGTTCACCGATGCGCGCGTTTAACTCCCTGAACCGCGTAGGCGCCTCGTCTCTCAGTAATGAGATTGCCAGCGGGGCAATTTTCTTTGCTGTCGGTGGGCTCGGCTGGCTGCTGGCCGCGCTGAAGAAATTGCCTGCGGGTCTGCGCAGCCTGTGGCTGATCGTGACCATGGTGCTGGGCGTGGTGTTCGTGTGGATGATGGTGCGAGTCTATAACACCATTGATACTGTCCCAACCTGGTACAGCGTCTGGACGCCAATGAGCTTCTTCCTGACGATGTTTATCGGCGGGCCGCTGCTGGGCTACCTGCTGCTGCGCGTAGCGGGTGTCGACGGGTGGGCAATGCGTTTGCTGCCCGCCGTTTCGCTGCTGGCGCTGGTGGTGAGCGCAGTCGTTGCCCTGATGCAGGGGGCCGAACTGGCAACCATTCACAGCTCGATTCAGCAGGCATCTGCCCTGGTACCGGATTACGGTTCTCTGATGGCCTGGCGTATCGTTCTGCTGGTTGCGGCGTTGGTATTCTGGATTGCCCCTCAGCTTAAAGGTTATCAGCCTGCGCTGCCTCTGCTGTCGCTGGCCTTTGTGCTGGTGCTGGCGGGTGAACTGATTGGCCGCGGCGTGTTTTATGGCCTGCATATGACTGTGGGAATGGCTATCGCCAGTTAACGTTGTATTTGAGTATAAAAAGCCGGGCCTCAGCGCCCGGCTTTTTCTTTTTTCGATCATGAAATTTTTCGACTGTCGTTTTGTTTTAATTTTGGTCATTAATAAACAAAAACAGATACATAATTAATATCTATAGCAGGCGTGGCATTAGCAGGATAAGTTTTTTAAATCGACAGGGAACATATTGTGCGAGGCCGCTAAATCAGTGGATTGACTTTGTTTTTGCCAGTGGCATGATGCGCACGAAATCTGAACTTCCTCACGGTTTTTAATCCATGACCACCTATACCCGGCCAGTGCTTCTGTTGCTCTGTGGCCTGCTTCTGTTGACCCTGGCGATCGCAGTGTTAAATACGCTCGTCCCGCTGTGGCTTGCCCATGAAAACTTACCGACCTGGCAGGTGGGTATGGTCAGCTCGTCCTTCTTTACCGGGAACCTGCTGGGCACATTATTAACCGGTAGCCTGATCAAGCGCTTTGGCTTTAACCGCAGTTATTATCTGGCCTCGCTGATTTTCGCCGCTGGCTGTGCAGGGCTGGGCCTGATGGTCGGCTTCTGGAGCTGGATGGCATGGCGCTTTATCGCTGGCGTAGGCTGCGCGATGATTTGGGTGGTCGTTGAAAGTGCGCTGATGTGTAGCGGCACCTCGCGTAACCGCGGGCGTCTGCTGGCAGCCTATATGATGGTTTACTATGTGGGCACCGTGCTGGGGCAACTGATGGTTAGCAAGCTGCCAACCGACCTGATGAGCGTTCTGCCGTGGGTGACGGGCATGGTGCTGGCCGCAATCCTGCCGCTGCTCTTCACGCGCATTGTGAACCAGAACAGCGAGCATCAGGAAGCGACCCACGTCTGGCCGATGCTGAGGCTCCGTCAGGCTCGCCTGGGTGTTAACGGCTGTATTATCTCGGGGATTGTTCTGGGCTCGCTCTATGGCCTGATGCCGCTCTATCTGAATCATCAGGGCGTCAGCGATTCCGGAATTGGCTTCTGGATGGCGGTCATGGTGAGTGCGGGGATCGTCGGGCAGTGGCCGATTGGCCGCCTGGCGGACCGCTTCGGTCGCCTGCTGGTGCTGCGCGTTCAGGTCTTCGTGGTGATCATGGGCTGCCTTGCTATGCTCAGCAACGCCGCAATGGCGCCTGCGCTGTTTATTCTTGGGGCTGCCGGTTTTACGCTCTATCCGGTCGCGATGGCCTGGGCCTGTGAGAAAGTTGAACATCACCAGCTGGTGGCGATGAACCAGGCGCTGCTACTGAGCTATACCATCGGCAGTTTATTAGGGCCGACGTTTACCGCGATGCTGATGCAGAATTATTCCGACAATTTGCTGTTTATTATGATCGCCAGCGTGTCCTTTATTTATCTCCTGATGCTGCTGCGCAAAGTGGGCGAACACCCAACGCCTGTGGCACATGCCTGATTAACTAAAAGCCAGTCATCGACTGGCTTTTTTGTCCCTATTGCATATAAGAGTTTTACGTATTGTTAGTTTATTGCGCCAGGCGATAATTCAGGTGAGTCCTACCACTATAAGGCAGCAATCATGTCTATTCGTCGTTTTTCCACTACCGCACTTGCCGTAGTGTTGTCTTTAACGTTTGCAACGGCTCCTGTCATGGCTAATCCTGGAAACGGGAATGGCAATGGTCACGGAAACGGTGGCGGGCAAGGTAATGGCGGGAATCATGGCAATTCCGATACCCATGGCAATAAGCAAAATAATGGACAAGAAAATCCGGGTAAAGCGAATAAAAACGTCAGTGATGATGTTAACGCTCGCGTGAGCTTCGATCACGCACGCCATCTGGCCCTGAACTATGGGTTAACGGGGTATGAATCACTGCCTCCAGGCATTGCGAAAAACCTTGCACGCGGTAAACCGCTGCCTCCGGGCATTGCGAAGAAAACCGTGCCGGCTTCTATGCTGGGCCAGCTTCCTTCCTATCCTGGCTATGAATGGCGGGTCGTGGGTGACGATCTGGTCTTAATTGCGCTCAGCACTGCCGTTGTGACGACTATTATCAACGGTGTGTTCAAATAGAATAAAAAAGGCCCGGTTCAAACCGGGCCTTTTCTTTAATACATAACCTTATGGCCGTACTGTTCAAGAATACCTTTGACGCGTTCCATCGTCTCTTTCTTCGGCGGCTTCACGCCATCGAGTTTGTACTCTTCGCCCATAGCCACCCATTTGTGTTTACCCAGCTCGTGATAGGGCAGAAGTTCGATTTTCTCGACGTTGCCCATGTCCCGGGTAAATTCACCCAGGCGGTGCGCGGAGTCGTCATCATCTGACCAGCCAGGAACCACCACGTAGCGGATCCAGGTTTTAATGCCTTTATCGGCAATGTATTTGGCGAACTCCAGCGTACGGTGATTAGAGACGCCAACCAGGTTCTGATGGATCTCATCGTTCATCTGTTTGAGATCGAGCATGACCAGATCGGTCACTTCGAGCAATTCATCGATAACGGGATCGTAGCGGCGCACAAAACCGTTGGTGTCGAGGCAGGTGTGAATGCCTTCTTTGTGGCAGGCGCGGAACCAGTCACGCACAAACTCAGCCTGAAGAATGGCCTCGCCGCCAGAAGCGGTAACGCCGCCGCCGGACGCGTTCATAAAGTGGCGGTAGGTCACCACCTCTTTCATCAGATCGTCGACGGTCACTTCTTTCCCGCCGTGGGTGTCCCATGTGTCACGGTTGTGGCAGTACAGGCAGCGCATCAGGCAGCCCTGGAAAAAGGTAATAAAGCGGATACCCGGGCCATCGACGGTGCCACAGGATTCAAAGGAGTGAATGCGACCAATAGTTGACATTGCGGTGATATCTCCAGCATCGGCCCGTCCGGGGCCTGTGTATGCACAGCTCAAAGCCGGCTGTGTTTAAGTCTGTTTTGGCTGTTATCCATAGAGTATAGATAGCGGACAAAAGAGACTGAGGTGGAGAGGGTGCTAAAAAGGCCCCACTGACGTGGAGCCTTTATTGTACGCTTTTTAACGCGTGATTTCAGTCAATTCCAGTTACATGGACTGAGTGAAAGTACGGGTGATAACGTCCTGCTGCTGTTCTTTAGTCAGGGAGTTAAAACGTACTGCGTAGCCAGATACACGGATGGTCAGCTGAGGATATTTCTCAGGATGTTCCATCGCGTCGAGCAGCATTTCACGGTTCATTACGTTCACGTTCAGGTGCTGACCACCTTCGATGGACGCTTCGTGGTGGAAGTAACCATCCATCAGACCCGCGAGGTTAGTTTTACGCACTTCGTCGTCTTTACCCAGCGCGTTTGGCACGATAGAGAAGGTGTAAGAGATACCATCTTTCGCGTAAGCAAACGGCAGTTTAGCAACGGAGGTCAGAGAGGCAACCGCACCTTTCTGGTCACGACCGTGCATTGGGTTAGCACCTGGGCCGAATGGCGCGCCAGCACGACGACCGTCTGGGGTGTTACCGGTTTTCTTACCATACACAACGTTAGAGGTGATGGTCAGAACAGACTGAGTCGGGATAGCGTTACGGTAAGTAGTCAGTTTCTGAATTTTCTTCATGAAACGTTCTACCAGGTCAACCGCCATGTCATCAACGCGAGAGTCGTTGTTACCAAACTGCGGGTATTCACCTTCGATTTCGAAGTCTACAGCCAGACCGTCTTCGTCACGAATTGGTTTAACTTTCGCATATTTGATTGCAGACAGGGAGTCAGCAGCAACGGACAGACCAGCGATACCACACGCCATGGTGCGGATAACGTCACGGTCGTGCAGCGCCATCAGAGAGGCTTCGTAGCTGTACTTGTCGTGCATGTAGTGGATAACGTTCAGTGCAGTGACGTACTGTTTAGCCAGCCAGTCCATGAAGTGATCCATACGCTCCATCACTTCGTCGAAG
This sequence comes from Enterobacter genomosp. O, assembly GCF_001022965.1. GTDB lineage: Bacteria > Pseudomonadota > Gammaproteobacteria > Enterobacterales > Enterobacteriaceae > Enterobacter > Enterobacter cloacae_L. Next base: position 146,371 of record NZ_LECZ01000025.1, on the reverse strand, counting down.
TTCAGAACGTCGCCTTTGATTGGCTCAGACTTAGGACCAACCTGCATTTTCAGTTTTTCATCAACGCCGCCGTTGATTGCGTACAGCATGGTTTTCGCCAGGTTTGCACGCGCACCGAAGAACTGCATTTGTTTACCAACGACCATTGGGCTTACGCAGCAAGCGATAGCGTAGTCATCGTTGTTGAAGTCCGGACGCATCAGGTCATCGTTCTCGTACTGCAGAGAAGAGGTATCGATAGACACTTTAGCGGCGAATTTCTTGAAGTTCAGAGGCAGTTTTTCAGACCACAGAACGGTGATGTTCGGCTCCGGAGAAGGACCCATGGTGTACAGGGTGTTCAGGAAGCGGAAGCTGTTTTTGGTCACCAGCGTACGGCCGTCAACGCCCATACCACCGATGGATTCAGTTGCCCAGATTGGGTCACCGGAGAACAGCTCATCGTATTCAGGGGTACGCAGGAAGCGAACCATACGCAGTTTCATGACCAGGTGGTCAATCATTTCCTGAGCGTCTTGCTCGGTGATTTTGCCTGCTTTGATGTCACGTTCGATGTAGGCATCCAGGAAGGTGGATACACGACCGAAGGACATTGCTGCACCATTCTGAGACTTAACAGCGGCCAGGTAGCCGAAGTAGGTCCACTGGATAGCTTCCTGAGCGTTGGTTGCAGGACCAGAGATATCGCAGCCATATTTAGCCGCCATTTCTTTGATCTGACCCAGCGCGCGGTGCTGTTCAGCGATTTCTTCACGCAGACGGATAGTCGCTTCCAGGTTTACGCCGTTTTCCAGGTCAGACTGCAGGGAAACGAACTGCGCGTATTTGTCTTTCATCAGGAAGTCGATACCGTACAGCGCAACGCGACGGTAGTCACCGATGATACGGCCACGGCCATACGCATCTGGCAGACCAGTCAGAACGCCAGATTTACGGCAGTTCAGAATGTCTTTGGTGTAAACATCGAATACGCCCTGGTTGTGCGTTTTGCGGTATTCGGTGAAGATTTTTTTCAGCATTGGGTCCAGCTCGCGGTTATACGCTTTGCAGGAACCTTCAACCATTTTGATACCACCGAACGGGATGATTGCGCGTTTCAGTGGTGCTTCAGTTTGCAGACCAACGATTTTCTCAAGGGCTTTGTTGATGTAGCCAGCATCGTGAGAAGTGATGGTGGAAGCAACGGAGGTGTCAAAATCAACTGGCGCGTGAGTGCGGTTTTCCAGTTTAACGCCTTCCATTACGCTGTCCCACAGCTTGGTGGTCGCTTCAGTGGCGCCAGCCAGGAAGGATTCGTCACCTTCATACGGGGTATAGTTTTTCTGAATGAAGTCACGTACGTTTACTTCATTCTGCCAGTCACCTTTCGCAAAACCTTCCCAGGCTGTGGCTAACTTTTCATTAAGCTCGGACATGTAACACCTACCTTCTTAAGTGGATTTTTTATTTACTGCCTGAGAAAACCATCAATGATGATCGTCGCCACGCAGGTAAATGACCCAGTATGTCAACCCAACTAACAGACCCCCACCGATAATGTTCCCGATAGTGACAGGGATCAGGTTATCAGTAATGAAATTCATAATAGTCAGGTGAGAGAAACTTTCCGGGGATGAACCAACTGCGGTCCAGAACTCCGGGCTCGCAAAGTCGCGGATGACAATGCCCATTGGGATCATGAACATATTCGCGATACTGTGCTCAAAGCCGCTGGCAACAAACATCGCAACCGGCAGAACCATAATTAAGGCTTTGTCCATCAGGCTACGACCAGAGTAGCTCATCCATACAGCCAGGCAGACCATGAGGTTAGCGAGGATGCCGAGAGCAACGGCTTCGATAAATGTGTGGTGCATTTTGTGGTCGGCGGTTTGCAGGACGTTGAGGCCCCAGCCACCGTTGGCGGTCATGTACTCGCCAGAAAGCCACATCAACAAAACAAAGAGCAGACAGCCAACCAGGTTACCCACGTAGACGTTAAGCCAGTTTCGTGCCAGCTGACCCCAGGTAATTCTTCCGCTGGCCTTAGCCACGACAATCAGCACCGTTGAGGTGAAGAGATCGGCGCCGCAGATGACGCAAAGAATCAGACCCAGTGAGAAGCAAATGCCGCCAATCAGTTTGGCCATGCCGAAAGGCATTGCGGCAGTACCGGTGGTGGCGGTGATGTAGAAGACGAAAGCGATAGAGATGAACACACCAGCCGTAATCGCCAGATAGAACGTCTTCATCGGGTGTTTCGTTGCTTTATAGACACCCGCTTCTTCGGCAACTTTCGCCATCGCAGCAGGGAGTAAAAGATCAAAAGGGTTGTCAGCTTTCACACTAACTCTCTCTTTATTAAGTCGGCGACGAGATACTAACAAAGCATTATAGAAGAGAAATTGATATAGATCATATCTCGCCTGGCTTATAGGCCCGCACTGTGTATGGTTTTACAGCAAATGCGGAGTAAGTATTTGATTATCCGTATAAAAATAAATTTTAAAAGTTATGAAAAGAGTTGAATTTTTTTCGTCCAGCCACCTCTGAAACAGTTAATTAATATGGAGTATTTACCATAAAAAGTAACAGTAAAGCCCAGGTAAATATTATTATATTTACCCACGTTTAACTTTATTATTACATTCAACGATCATTGCCGAAGAAAATAAAAAACGGGGCAATGAAATTGCCCCGTAATATAGCCCAGACGATTGAATACGCCTACTGCTGGTAATGTTATGTGCGCTTATTTTGACCAGTAAGCGGCTTTTGCTTTCTGCAGCTTTTCGTAGGCCTTCAGCAGCGACTGATGCGCAGGGAAGGCTTTCAGATCGCTATCAACAGCCTGCAGACCATAGAATGGATCTTCGCCACTCAGGGCCGCGCTGGCTGCTTCTACGGCCTCAGCGCCGTACATACGCACGAAAGCATTCAGATATTGCAGCGGCTCGCGATCCTCTTCCTGTGCGAGCAGCAACAGCGTTTGCAGACAGCGATAATAATTGGTGCGCTCGGCAGAGAAGACCGACTGGTTGAACTCCATGGTCCACTCGGTCCAGGCCAGAGCCTGATCCAGATCGCCGCCCGCCAGGGCCAGCATCGCTTTCAGCTCACCGATACGCAGGGTGTACCAGCCGTTATCTTTACCGGTCGCCAGGCCCAGCAGTTCACGTACGCGCGTGAAGTCATCGTGGCCTTCCTCGTCCAGCTGGGCGATCAGGTTCAGATAATCTTCTTTCTCCCATTCGCTGCCCGGCAGAGCCAGCAGCGTTTCGCGCAGATGCGCGCCCATGCTGTTATTCGCCAGCCACAGATCTTCGGCAGGGTAGATGTCGGACATGCCGGGAACAATAATGCGGCACGCGTAGACGCCGAGGTGCTCGTAGTCGGCGATATAGACGTCCTGATCTTCGGCTTTGAAGATAGCCATCAGCGTGGCGAACTCTTCTTCGGTTGTACCGGCAAAGCTCCAGTCCACGAACGGATAGTCTGCGTCCTGCTTGAACATATCCCAGGAGATCAAGCCGCTGGAGTCGATGAAGTGGGTTTCGAGGTTGGTATGCTCGGCCACTTCTTCGTCGTCAAACGTTGGCGGGGTGAACACGTCGAGATCTTTCAGGCTACGGCCCTGCAGCAGCTCGGTAACGGTACGCTCCAGCGCCACGCCAAAGTCAGGATGCGCGCCGAAGGAGGCGAAACAGGTACCGTTCGTTGGGTTAAACAGCACAACGCAGATAACCGGGTATTTACCGCCCAGCGAGCCGTCATACGCAAAGATAGGGAAACCTTCTGCTTCCAGTTTGGCGATGGATTCCACCACGCCAGGATAGCGGGCCAGCACGTCGGCCGGAATTTCAGGCAGGCTGATGGATTCGGCAATGATGCGGTTTTTAATATGGCGTTCGAAGACTTCAGACAGACCCTGTACGCGTGCTTCATTACGGGTGTTACCGGCGGACATGCCGTTGGACACATACAGGTTGCCGACGATGTTCATCGGGATATAGACGGTCTGCTCATCAGACTGACGGGTAAACGGCAGGGCGCAAATACCGCGATCTTCGTTACCGGATTGCAGATCGATCAGCATGCTGGCCGTCAGTTCGCTGTCTGGATCGTAGAAGGCACGCAGGCGAGCGTCGAGAATACCTTCCGGCAGTTCGTCATCTTCGGTCAGGGGGAACCATTTTTCATTTGGATAGTGAACGAACGGGCCGTTAGCGATGGTTTCGCCCAGCCAGAAGTCAGCGAAGAAATAGTTGGTGGACAGACGCTCAAAATACTCACCCAGCGCAGAGGCCAGTGCCGCTTTTTTTGTCGCGCCTTTACCGTTGGTAAAGCACAGGGCACACTCTTTATCGCGAATATGCACGGACCAGACATGAGGCACCGGATTGAGCCAGGAGGCTTCTTCGATGTTAAAACCCAGGTCGGTCAGTTTTTGCTGGAAGCGAGCGATGGAATCTTCCAGAGCGGCGTCTTTGCCGGGGATAAACGTTTGAGTCATGGCGTTCACTTTTATCGTACGTAAAGCGCGCAATGATACGGGTTTTGCGTGACGGGTGCTATCTTCGGCGAAAATAAAAGCCTGAGCTATGCTTACATTCAGTAACCTACTGTTAAGGCATAGAAAAATGAAAGCGTTTGATCTCCAGCGGATGGCGTTTGATAAAGTCCCTCCTGAGTTTTTAGGCGAAGTCGCTCTGCGCAGTCTGTATACCTTCGTTCTGGTCTTTCTGTTTCTTAAGATTACGGGCCGTCGCGGCGTAAGGCAGATGTCGCTCTTTGAGGTGTTGATCATCCTGACGCTGGGTTCAGCGGCGGGGGACGTCGCCTTTTATGATGATGTACCGATGGTGCCGGTGTTTATCGTCTTTGTCTCACTGGCGCTGCTTTACCGCCTTGTGATGTGGCTGATGTCGAAAAGCGAAAAGCTGGAAGATCTGCTTGAAGGGAAGCCGGTCGTTATCGTCGAGAACGGACAGCTAGCCTGGGAAAATGTACAGAGCGCCAATATGACCGAGTTTGAGTTCTTTATGGAGCTTCGTCTGAATAGCGTTGAACAGCTCGGGCAGGTGCGTCTGGCAATTATGGAAACTAACGGTCAAATCAGCGTCTATTACTATTCTGACGACGAGGTGAAGCCGGGACTGTGTATCCTGCCGGATATGCTTATTGAGCGTTTCAGAACCGTACCCGAATCGGGCGAGTATGCCTGCGTGAGATGTAGCCACGTGATTGCAATGCAGCCGGGGGATCGTCAATTATGCCCTCGCTGTGCAAATCCGGAATGGACGAAGGTTAGCCATGCTAAACGCATTACCTGACAGCCATTTTGTCGGTTTTGTCTTAGCGAGGCGGCAGATTGTTTTGTGTGACGCAGGACACATTTCACGGGTCATAAGTTTTAGACATTGCGGCGCGTGTCACTGAATGATAAAACCGATATCCACAGTTATAACTTATGGCTTTTAGCGTGGTGAGGGGAAATGGCTCAAGTCTTTAATTTCAGTTCAGGTCCGGCGATGTTACCGGCAGACGTACTTAAACAGGCTCAACAGGAACTTTGTGACTGGAATGGTCTGGGGACGTCGGTGATGGAGATCAGCCACCGGGGTAAAGAGTTTATTCAGGTGGCGGAAGAAGCAGAAAAGGATTTTCGCGATCTGCTGAATATCCCTTCGAACTACAAAGTATTGTTCTGTCACGGCGGTGGGCGCGGTCAGTTTGCTGGCGTACCGCTGAATATCCTTGGTGACAAAACGACGGCCGACTACGTTGATGCGGGGTACTGGGCGGCAAGCGCCGTTAAAGAAGCGCATAAATACTGCACGCCGAATGTTATTGACGCCAAAGTAACCGTTGACGGTCTGCGCGCCGTGAAGCCAATGAGCGAGTGGCAGCTTTCAGATAACGCAGCGTATCTGCACTACTGCCCGAACGAAACCATTGACGGGATTGCCATCGACGAGACGCCAAACTTCGGCAGCGATGTCGTGGTTGCCGCCGACTTTTCCTCCACCATTCTGTCTGCGCCAATTGATGTCAGCCGCTACGGTGTTATCTACGCGGGCGCACAGAAAAATATCGGCCCGGCCGGTTTGACTATCGTCGTCGTGCGTGAAGACCTGCTGGGTAAAGCGCATAAATCCTGCCCGTCGATTCTCGATTACACCGTGCTGAACGATAACGACTCTATGTTCAACACCCCACCAACGTTCGCCTGGTACCTTTCTGGCCTGGTCTTTAAATGGCTGAAGCAAAACGGCGGCGTGGCGCAGATGGACAAAGTGAATCAGCAGAAAGCCGAACTGCTGTACGGCGTGATCGACAAGAGCGGCTTCTACCGCAACGATGTGGCGAAGGCTAACCGTTCCCGCATGAACGTGCCGTTCCAGCTGGCGGACAGCAACCTGGACAAAGTGTTCCTGGAAGAGTCCTTCGCGGCAGGCCTGCATGCGCTGAAAGGCCACCGCGTTGTCGGCGGCATGCGTGCCTCCATCTATAACGCGATGCCGCTGGAAGGCGTTAAAGCCCTGACTGATTTCATGATCGATTTCGAACGTCGCCACGGTTAATTGCGCTGTTTTCACCCCCGCAGCGCTGCTGCGGGGTTTTTATTATGTTGAGTTGAGAGTTAAGTTTCATGGAATCCCTGACGTTACAACCTATCGCGCGGGTAGATGGCACCATCAATCTGCCTGGTTCAAAAAGTGTCTCGAACCGCGCTCTGCTGCTGGCAGCTCTGGCAAACGGCACCACCGTCCTTACAAACCTGCTGGACAGCGATGACGTGCGCCATATGCTCAATGCGCTGAAAGCGTTGGGAGTTCATTATACGTTGTCTGAGGATCGTACTCGCTGCGAAGTGACCGGCAATGGCGGCGCGCTGCACGCGGGTGAAGAGCTTGAGCTGTTTCTGGGCAACGCCGGTACGGCGATGCGTCCGCTGGCGGCAGCCCTGTGTCTGGGGAGCAACAACATTGTGCTGACCGGCGAACCTCGCATGAAAGAGCGTCCGATTGGCCATCTGGTGGATGCCCTTCGCCAGGGTGGCGCACAGATTGAGTATCTGGAGCAGGAAAATTATCCGCCACTGCGTCTGCGCGGGGGCTTTACTGGCGGAAACGTTGAGGTGGATGGCAGTGTGTCCAGCCAGTTCCTGACGGCGCTGCTGATGACCGCACCGCTGGCACCGCAGGATACCCTGATCACCATTAAGGGCGATCTGGTTTCCAAACCGTACATTGATATCACATTGCACCTGATGAAGACCTTTGGTGTCGAGGTTGAAAACCAGGCTTATCAGCGCTTTGTGATGCGCGGTGCCCAGCAGTACCAGTCTCCGGGCAACTATCTCGTTGAAGGGGATGCCTCATCCGCCTCCTATTTCCTGGCCGCAGGGGCGATTAAAGGCGGCACGGTAAAAGTGACCGGTATTGGCCGTAACAGCGTGCAGGGTGATATCCGCTTTGCCGATGTGCTCGAGAAAATGGGGGCCGTTGTGACCTGGGGTGATGACTTCATCTCCTGTACTCACGGCGAGCTGAACGCCATCGATATGGACATGAACCATATCCCGGATGCGGCGATGACCATTGCTACAGCGGCACTGTTCGCCAAAGGCACCACCACGCTGCGTAATATCTATAACTGGCGCGTAAAAGAGACGGACCGCCTGTTCGCGATGGCGACAGAGCTGCGAAAAGTGGGGGCAGAGGTGGAAGAGGGCGAAGACTATATTCGCGTGACCCCACCAGCAAAACTCCAGTTTGCGGAAATCGGAACCTATAACGATCACCGTATGGCGATGTGCTTCTCGCTGGTGGCGCTGTCCGATACGCCTGTCACGATCCTCGATCCGAAATGTACGGGGAAAACCTTCCCGGACTACTTCGAACAGCTGGCACGCATTAGCACGCTGGCCTGATAACATGTTGCCGCATCACCCGATGCGGCATTTGCTTACGCTTCATTACGAACACCTCCGCTCATTTCTTCTACACTCTGCTTCAATCATTCTGTAATTTGCACGCAAAGGTAACAGTTGCGCACGTTGGCGCGTATAATGCGCGGCGTTCATGTAAACGGTATGCCTTATTTAAGGAGAAAAAGATGACGGCAGTTGCCCCGGTAATCACCATTGATGGGCCAAGTGGCGCAGGGAAAGGTACTCTGTGCAAAGCGATGGCGGAAGCATTGCAATGGCATCTTTTAGATTCGGGAGCAATCTATCGCGTGCTGGCTCTGGCTGCGCTGCATCATCACGTGGATGTGGCGTCTGAAGAGGCGCTGGTTCCGCTTGCGGCGCATCTGGATGTGCGTTTCGTGTCGACCGATGGCAACCTGGAAGTCATCCTTGAAGGGGAAGACGTGAGCGGCGAAATCCGTACGCAGGAAGTGGCTAATGCCGCCTCCCAGGTGGCGGCCTTCCCGCGCGTTCGCGAGGCGCTGTTACGTCGCCAGCGCGCTTTCCGTGAAGCCCCGGGTCTGATTGCTGACGGACGTGATATGGGAACCGTGGTATTCCCTGATGCGCCTGTGAAAATTTTCCTTGACGCCTCTTCGGAAGAACGTGCGCAACGCCGCATGCTTCAGTTGCAGGAAAAGGGGTTTAGTGTTAACTTTGATCGCCTTTTATCCGAGATAAAAGAGCGCGATGACCGCGATCGCAACCGCGCCGTCGCCCCACTTGTTCCTGCAGAAGATGCATTAGTTCTGGATTCAACCAGTTTAACTATTGAGCAAGTGATTGAAAAAGCGCTACAATATGCGCGCCAAAAACTGGCACTCGCGTAATCGCGACCGATTTAGTAGTACCCCCGCTGCAATGGATTGACGGCGGGTATGTGAAACAACCCCATCCGGCACGGAGCCAGGTGGACGTTAATATTAACCTGAAGATTAAACATGACTGAATCTTTTGCTCAACTGTTTGAAGAATCCTTAAAAACAATCGAAACCCGCCCGGGTTCCATCGTTCGCGGTGTTGTTGTTGCTATCGACAAAGACGTAGTACTGGTTGACGCCGGTCTGAAATCTGAGTCCGCCATTCCGGCAGAGCAGTTCAAAAACGCCCAGGGCGAGCTGGAAATCCAGGTAGGTGACGAAGTTGACGTTGCTCTGGACGCAGTAGAAGACGGCTTCGGTGAAACCCTGCTTTCTCGTGAGAAAGCTAAACGTCACGAAGCATGGATCACGCTGGAAAAAGCTTACGAAGAAGCTGAAACTGTGGTCGGTGTTATCAACGGCAAAGTTAAAGGTGGCTTCACTGTTGAGCTGAATGGTATTCGTGCGTTCCTGCCAGGTTCTCTGGTAGACGTTCGTCCAGTTCGTGACACCCTGCACCTGGAAGGCAAAGAGCTTGAGTTCAAAGTAATCAAGCTGGACCAGAAGCGTAACAACGTTGTTGTTTCCCGTCGTGCCGTTATCGAATCCGAAAACAGCGCAGAACGCGATCAGCTGCTGGAAAACCTGCAGGAAGGCATGGAAGTCAAAGGTATCGTTAAGAACCTCACTGACTACGGCGCATTCGTTGACCTGGGCGGCGTTGATGGCCTGCTGCACATCACCGACATGGCGTGGAAACGCGTTAAGCACCCAAGCGAAATCGTGAACGTGGGCGACGAAATCACTGTTAAAGTGCTGAAGTTCGACCGCGAGCGTACTCGTGTATCCCTCGGCCTGAAACAGCTGGGCGAAGATCCATGGGTAGCTATCGCTAAGCGTTACCCAGAAGGTACTAAACTGACTGGTCGCGTAACCAACCTGACTGACTACGGCTGCTTCGTTGAAATCGAAGAAGGCGTTGAAGGTCTGGTGCACGTTTCCGAAATGGACTGGACCAACAAAAACATCCACCCATCCAAAGTTGTTAACGTTGGTGATGTAGTGGAAGTGATGGTTCTGGATATCGACGAAGAACGTCGTCGTATCTCCCTGGGCCTGAAACAGTGCAAAAACAACCCATGGCAGCAGTTCGCGGAAACCCACAACAAGGGCGACCGTGTTGAAGGTAAAATCAAGTCTATCACTGACTTCGGTATCTTCATCGGCCTGGACGGCGGCATCGATGGCCTGGTTCACCTGTCTGACATCTCCTGGAACGTTGCAGGCGAAGAAGCGGTTCGTGAATACAAAAAAGGCGACGAAATCGCTGCAGTTGTTCTGCAGGTTGACGCAGAGCGTGAGCGTATCTCCCTGGGCGTTAAACAGCTCGCAGAAGATCCGTTCAACAACTGGGTTGCACTGAACAAGAAAGGCGCAATCGTAAACGGTAAAGTGACTGCAGTTGACGCTAAAGGCGCAACCGTAGAACTGGCTGACGGCGTTGAAGGTTACCTGCGCGCTTCTGAAGCTTCCCGTGACCGCGTTGAAGATGCCACTCTGGTTCTGAACGTAGGCGACGACGTTGAAGCTAAGTTCACCGGTGTTGACCGTAAGAACCGTGCAATCAGCCTGTCTGTTCGTGCTAAAGACGAAGCTGATGAGAAAGATGCAATCGCAACTGTTAACAAACAGGAAGATGCAAACTTCTCTAACAACGCAATGGCTGAAGCTTTCAAAGCAGCTAAAGGCGAGTAATATCAGGTTCTCAGCATCATTTGACCTGTAACATATTTACAGTGCGAAGGATGAGGAGCAAACTTGACAGATTGCAGGATTCGTCCTGTAATCAATAACAAAGGGCGGCTACGGCCGCCCTTGTTTAATGAGCTGTTCAGCTAATTGGTTTGAAAGGAACCGGAGGAATCATGACCAAGTCAGAATTGATTGAAAGACTTGCCAGTCAGCAACCGCATATCCCTGCCAAGGCAGTGGAAGATGCCGTAAAAGAGATGCTGGAGCATATGGCTTCCACTCTTGCCCAGGGCGAGCGCATTGAAATCCGCGGTTTCGGTAGTTTTTCTCTGCACTATCGTGCTCCACGCACCGGGCGTAACCCGAAAACTGGCGATAAAGTCGAACTGGAAGGTAAGTACGTTCCACACTTTAAGCCGGGTAAAGAACTGCGCGATCGCGCCAATATTTACGGCAACTGAGTTTAACCATCGGGTTAAACTGGGTTTGAAAGAAAGCACCTGCGGGTGCTTTTTTTATACTTAACGTTATCGCATCTGAAGATGCCCCGCATTTTTCGTTTCAGCTTCTGCAAACCGTTAAAAACAGTACAGCGCTTGCTGTAAAACGCATTCTTCTCACCTGACAACGCCATCCGCCGGCTTACATACTGCCCCCTCTGAAACAGGGAGGTAGTAATGGGCATACCCGCGCTGAGTATCTGCGCCATTCTGGCGATAACCCCTTTACTCTGGTTACCTGAACTGCCATCGCGTCGTGTCGTGTGGATAATGATTGTGGCTGGGATAGGACTGGCTGCACTGCGAAACGCACGACTGAAGTACGTGGGGATCGGGGTGCTATTTTGTGTATGGGGTATTCTTGCCGCGCAAGAGAGCGTCTGGCCGATGGCGCATTTAACCTCCGGTGCGGTGCGGGCTGAGGTCGAAATCACCGCGACCGATGGCGCAACCCTGCATCAGGGAAAAATTCTCAGCGTTGATGGTCAACGCTGGTGGGCATCCGCTGGCGTAACGTTGTATGGCAATTATCTGCCACAGAAAGCGTGTGCCGGTCAGCGCTGGGCCATGACCCTCAGGCTTAGGCCTGCTCATGGCGAACTGAACGACGGTGGTTATGATGCCCAGCGAAGCGCTTTTGCTCAACATCAAACGCTGAGTGGGCGATTCACCCATGCGGAACTCGTCGAGGGACGCTGCAGTCTGCGGGCCCAGTACCTGTCGTCACTGCAAAATCGGCTCTCGGTTTATCAATGGGGGGCGGTTATTCTGGGGTTGGGAATGGGAGAGCGACTGGATGTCCCCCGGGAAATAAAAGATCTGATGCGTGAAACCGGCACACTGCATCTCATGGCGATTTCGGGTCTACATATCGCGCTGGCTGCATCCCTCGTCTGGTTACTGGCGCGTGGATTCCAGTTTCTATTACCTGGCCACCGGGTTCACTGGCAAATGCCTCTCCTGGCCGGGCTGTGCTTTGCCGCTTTTTACGCCTGGCTTACCGGTTTGCAACCTCCTGCTTTGCGAACGGTCATCGCTCTCGCCGTGCTTGCGATGTTACGGATCGCTGCCCGTCAATGGTCTTCCTGGCAGGTATGGCTTTGCTGTATCGCGGCAATCCTGATAAGCGATCCATTAGCCATTCTTTCGCAGAGCCTGGCCCTGTCAGCATTTGCCGTCGCCGCGCTGATTTTCTGGTTTCAGTGGCTGCCTCTTCCTCACTGGCATCGGGCACGCTGGATAAGGCCGCTACTGAACCTGATTTATCTACAGGTTGGCATGTTGCTGCTGCTCATGCCATTACAGGTTCTGATTTTCCATGGCGTCAGCATCTCCTCTCTGGTCGCTAATCTCTTTGCCGTTCCCCTGGTGACATTTGTTTCCGTGCCGCTGATCCTGCTCGGCATGCTGCTCCATCTGCTGCCGCTTGCCGCAGTAGAAAGTGCCATCTGGTATGCAGCCGATAAATCGCTTGCGGGGCTGTTCTGGCTGCTGATGCGCCTGCCTGATGGCTGGCAAAACGTGGATCAACGCTGGCAGTACACGACATTGCTGCCCTGGCTTAGCATCATTGGCTGGCGTTTCCGCGCCTGGAAAACCGTTCCTGCCGTTTGTCTGGCAGGAAGTGTCTTACTGACATTTCCCTTCTGGCAACCGACAAAAAGCGATAGCTGGACGCTGCATATGTTGGACGTGGGGCAGGGTCTGGCCATGGTCATTGAACGGCAGGGAAAAGCCATTCTCTATGACACCGGGCTCGCCTGGCCGGGCGGAGATAGCGCGCAGCGGTTAATTATTCCGTGGCTTCGCTGGCATCACCTGCGGCCAGAAGGCGTTATTCTCAGCCATGACCACCTCGACCACGCGGGAGGCCTGGCATCGCTCAAAAAAGCATGGCCAGACGCGTGGATAAGAAGCGGGTTACGTCAGGCAGGACACCGTCCGTGTTTTAGAGGACAGCGCTGGGAATGGCAGGGGCTCACCTTTACCGTCCACTGGCCGCCTGAAAACTCCCACGCCCAGGGGAATAACGCTTCCTGCGTGGTAAAAGTCGACGACGGTGAGCAGAGTGTGCTGCTCACAGGCGACATTGAAGCGCAGGCGGAACAGGCTATGCTTAGCCATTACTGGCGTCATCTGACCTCCACGCTCATACAGGTACCTCATCATGGCAGCAATACCTCTTCGTCATTGCCGCTGGTACAACGGGTGGCTGGACAGATCGCCCTGGATTCAGCGGCACGCTATAATGCATGGCGATTCCCGTCGGCAAAAGTTGTCCGACGTTATCGAAAAGAGGGGTATATCTGGCTCGATACCCCTCATTCTGGACAAATATCGGTGACATTCTCGCAACATCACTGGCAAATCCGGCGTTTGCGAGAGCAATATTTACCCTTTTGGTATCATCAGTGGTTTGGCGCGCCCGTAGATAACGGGTAGAATATGCGGCTATTTCAACGAATGCTGGTTTTTTGAATGCATAACGACAAAGATCTCTCCACGTGGCAAACGTTCCGCCGACTCTGGCCGATGATTGCGCCCTTTAAACCAGGCTTGATCGTGGCGGGTGTAGCGTTAATCCTCAACGCAGCCAGCGATACTTTTATGCTATCGCTTCTCAAACCGTTACTGGACGACGGTTTTGGTAAAACGGATCGCTCAGTGCTGCTATGGATGCCTCTGGTGGTTATCGGACTGATGATCTTACGCGGTATCACCAGCTATATTTCCAGCTACTGTATTTCCTGGGTATCAGGGAAAGTGGTGATGACCATGCGCCGTCGTCTGTTCAGTCACATGATGGGCATGCCGGTCTCATTCTTTGATAAACAGTCGACCGGGACGCTGCTGTCTCGCATTACCTACGACTCAGAACAGGTCGCCTCCTCGTCCTCAAGCGCGCTGATTACCGTTGTGCGTGAGGGTGCATCGATCATCGGCCTGTTCGCGATGATGTTCTATTACAGCTGGCAGCTGTCGATTATCCTTATCGTGCTGGCTCCGATTGTTTCTATTGCTATTCGAGTCGTGTCGAAGCGCTTCCGCAATATCAGTAAGAATATGCAGAACACGATGGGGCAGGTGACAACCAGCGCGGAACAGATGCTGAAAGGGCATAAAGAAGTTCTGATTTTCGGCGGTCAGGAAGTCGAAACCAAGCGCTTTGATAAAGTCAGCAACAAAATGCGTTTGCAGGGGATGAAAATGGTTTCGGCCTCTTCAATTTCTGACCCTGTCATTCAGCTCATTGCCTCTCTGGCGCTGGCGTTCGTTCTCTATGCGGCAAGCTTCCCGAGCGTAATGGAGACGCTGACGGCGGGTACCATTACCGTGGTCTTCTCCTCAATGATCGCCCTGATGCGTCCGCTAAAATCGCTCACAAACGTGAACGCCCAGTTCCAGCGCGGGATGGCAGCATGCCAGACCCTGTTCAGCATTCTGGATTCCGAGCAGGAAAAGGATGAAGGTAAGCGCGTGATCGAGCGTGCAAACGGAGACGTTGAATTCCGCAACGTGACCTTTACCTATCCAGGCCGCGAAGTGCCTGCCCTGCGTAATATCAACCTGTCTATTCCGGCGGGTAAAACCGTTGCGCTGGTAGGTCGTTCTGGTTCGGGTAAATCGACTATTGCCAGCCTGATGACCCGTTTCTACGACATTAACGAAGGTGAAATCCTGTTAGATGGCCACGACCTGCGGGAATATACCCTGCAGTCGCTGCGTAACCAGGTTGCGCTGGTCTCTCAGAACGTGCATCTGTTTAACGATACGGTCGCCAACAACATCGCTTACGCACGCACTGATGAGTACAGCCGCGAGCAGATTGAGAACGCCGCGCGTATGGCCTACGCAATGGACTTTATCAATAAGATGGATAACGGTCTGGATACCATCATTGGTGAAAACGGCGTGCTCCTCTCCGGTGGCCAGCGCCAGCGTATTGCGATTGCGCGCGCGCTGCTGCGTGATAGCCCAATACTGATCCTGGACGAAGCGACGTCCGCGCTGGATACGGAATCTGAACGCGCTATCCAGTCCGCGCTGGATGAACTGCAAAAGAACCGTACCTCACTGGTGATTGCGCACCGTCTGTCGACTATCGAGCAGGCTGATGAAATCGTCGTGGTTGAGGATGGCGTCATTGTTGAACGCGGAAGCCATGC
This sequence comes from Enterobacter genomosp. O, assembly GCF_001022965.1. Lineage (GTDB taxonomy): Bacteria > Pseudomonadota > Gammaproteobacteria > Enterobacterales > Enterobacteriaceae > Enterobacter > Enterobacter cloacae_L. The sequence goes on along the minus strand of NZ_LECZ01000025.1, from coordinate 131,139 downwards.
CGATCTGCTGGAACACCGCGGCGTTTACGCCCAGTTGCATAAGATGCAGTTCGGTCAACAATGATTGCACGCATCTGGTCCGGTGAGTCCCCGCTGTGGCTGCTGCTTTTGCCGCTCTCCTGGCTGTATGGTCTGGTGAGCGGCATTATCCGTCTGCTTTACCGTCTGGGGCTTAAGCGGGCCTGGCGTGCGCCGGTTCCGGTTGTGGTTGTCGGTAATCTCACCGCGGGCGGCAACGGTAAAACGCCGGTGGTTATCTGGCTGGTGGAACAACTGCAAAAACGCGGTATTCGTCCTGGGGTTGTATCTCGCGGTTATGGCGGTAAAGCGGCGCAGTATCCTCTTCTGCTGACGGCGGAAACGACAACCGCTGAAGCGGGCGATGAACCGGTCCTGATATATCAGCGTACCGGCGCGCCGGTTGCGGTCTCTCCAGTGCGCAGCGACGCCGTGCAGGCTCTGGTTGCCGAGCACGCGGTGCAAATCATCATTACGGATGATGGTCTGCAACATTATGCCCTGGCGCGTGATAAAGAAATTGTGGTGATCGACGGGGTTCGCCGTTTCGGTAACGGCTGGTGGCTGCCAGCGGGGCCAATGCGGGAACGCGCTTCGCGTCTGAAGTCCGTTGATGCGGTGATTGTGAACGGTGGTGAGGCAACAGCGGGTGAAATCCCCATGCGTCTCCTGCCGGGCATGGCGGTCAATCTGGTGACGGGTGAACGTCAGCCGGTTTCTCAATTACCTGCGCTGGTGGCGATGGCCGGTATTGGTCATCCTCCGCGTTTCTTCGCTACGCTGGAGCAGTGTGGCGCACGGCTTGAGAAACGCGTTCCGTTGGCCGACCACCAGGCGCTGATGGAAGAGCAGATCGATGCGCTCACCGTGCCCGGTCAGAGCCTGATCATGACTGAAAAAGATGCGGTGAAATGCCGTGCCTTCGCGAAAGAAAACTGGTGGTATCTGCCGGTTGACGCTGAACTCAGCGGCGAGCAGCCGGAACGTTTGCTCAAGGAACTGATTGCGTTGGTAAAATAAACGCTTACGCGGTTCTGGTGGCGCTTTGACTGACAGGAAAACGCATGTCTTTACCGCAACTCTCGCTTTCAGCCGCACGTCATTTACACCTTGCCGCGCAGGGGCTGCTCAAAAAGCCTCGCCGCCGCGCGAAGCCTGCCGATATTCTCTCTACCGTCCAGCGCATGTCGCTACTGCAAATCGACACCATTAACATTGTGGCGCGCAGCCCTTACCTGGTGCTGTTTAGCCGTCTGGGAAGTTATCCATCGCAGTGGCTGGATGAGGCGCTCAGCAAGGGAGAGTTAATGGAGTATTGGGCGCACGAAGCTTGCTTCCTGCCCCGCAGCGATTTTGCGCTGGTCCGTCACCGTATGCTCTCACCGGATAAGATGGGCTGGAAGTACCGACAGGCGTGGATGCTGGAGCACGCGGCTGAAATCGAGCAGCTCATCGCGCATATTCAGGAAAACGGCCCTGTACGCTCCGCCGATTTTGAACACCCCCGTAAAGGCACAAGCGGCTGGTGGGAGTGGAAACCGCACAAACGCCATCTCGAAGGGCTGTTCACGTCAGGCAAAGTGATGGTGATAGAACGGCGTAATTTTCAGCGCGTATACGACCTGACGCATCGCGTGATGCCGCACTGGAACGACGAGCGCGATCTGCTCTCGCAGGAAGCGGCTGAGGCCGTCATGCTGGAGAACAGCGCCCGCAGTCTGGGCATTTTCCGTTCGCAATGGCTGGCAGATTATTACCGGCTGCGCCAGCCCGTCCTAAAACCGCTGCTGGAAAAGTGGCAGCAGGAACGGCGAATCATTCCCGTCATGGTGGAAACACTGGGCGAAATGTGGCTGCATGAGGATCTTCTCCCGCTCTTGCCTCTGGCTCTGGAAGGGAAACTGCAGGCCACCCACAGCACGGTGCTTTCGCCTTTCGATCCGGTGGTATGGGACAGAAAACGCGCCGAGCAGCTGTTTGATTTCAGCTACCGGCTGGAGTGTTATACCCCTGCGCCAAAGCGTCAGTATGGGTATTTTGTGCTACCTCTGCTGCATAAGGGACAGCTGGTTGGGCGTATGGACGCCAAAATGCACCGCAAGACCGGCACGCTTGAAATCATTGCCCTTTATCTGGAAGAGGGCGTTAGGGTGACAGCAACCCTGGAGAAAGGGTTAACGTTCGCCATTAGCGAATTCGCACGCTGGCAGGGTGCTCAAGACGTGACGCTGGGGCGGTTGCCCGACGGGCTGTTTACATCCTGTCGAAGTGGCTGGGAAACAGGCACTCCCTGAAAAAGGAATGTGTTAAGCTTTAGCGATTACCCATACGGAGGAACTATGGATCACCGTTTACTAGAAATTATTGCCTGCCCGGTATGCAACGGCAAACTCTACTACAGCCAGGACAAACAAGAGCTCATTTGTAAGCTGGATAGCCTGGCCTTCCCGCTGCGCGACGGTATTCCGGTATTGCTGGAAAATGAAGCCCGTTCCCTGGTGGCAGAAGAGAGCAAACCATGAGTTTTGTTGTCATTATTCCTGCGCGCTACGCGTCTACGCGTCTGCCGGGTAAACCGCTGGTGGATATCAACGGCAAGCCGATGATTGTGCATGTCCTTGAGCGGGCGCGTGAATCCGGAGCCGAACGCGTGATTGTCGCTACCGATCATCCGGACGTCGCCCGCGCGGTTGAGGCCGCAGGCGGTGAAGTGTGCATGACCCGCGCCGATCACCAGTCCGGCACTGAACGTCTGGCGGAAGTGGTTGAGAAATGTGGTTTCAGTGATGATACGGTCATCGTGAACGTGCAGGGTGACGAGCCGATGATCCCGGCGGTCATTATCCGTCAGGTGGCAGAAAACCTGGCTCAGCGTCAGGTCGGTATGGCGACGCTCGCGGTACCTATTCACCACGCTGAAGAGGCATTCAATCCGAATGCCGTGAAGGTGGTTATGGATGCCGAAGGCTATGCGCTCTATTTCTCCCGCGCCACGATTCCGTGGGATCGCGATCGCTTTGCGCTCTCTAAAGAGACCATTGGTGATACCTTCCTGCGTCATATTGGGATCTACGGCTACCGCGCCGGCTTTATTCGCCGCTATGTCACCTGGGCGCCGAGCCCGCTGGAGCATATCGAAATGCTGGAGCAGCTTCGCGTGCTTTGGTATGGCGAAAAAATCCACGTTGCCGTTGCCAGCGAAGTACCTGGAACGGGCGTAGATACGCCGGAAGATCTTGAGCGCGTCCGCGCCGAACTGCGTTAATACCGCCTGCATCCCCCCTTTTGGGGGGATGTCTTTTCGCCACGCCTTTCCCTTTCTTCTCCATAATTGATCTCTTCCGGGTGACATCTTCATCCAGGACGCTCATTATAAAAGCAGTAGTCTTAATGGGGGTAATCTCATATGGAACAGCTGCGTGCCGAACTTAGCCATCTGCTTGGTGAGAAGTTAAGCCGGGTCGAATGCGTGAGTGAAAAGGCCGATACTGCGCTCTGGTCGCTGTATGACAGTCAGGGCAACCCAATGCCGCTGATGGCCAGAAGTTTTACCTCGCCGGGCGTCGCCAGGCAACTTGCATGGAAAATGTCGATGCTGGCACGGGAAGGGACAGTCCGTATGCCGACGGTATATGGCGTGATGACGCATGAGGAACACCCCGGCCCGGACGTGCTGCTGATTGAGCGTTTACGCGGCGTGTCTGTTGAAGCCCCGGCGCGCACGCCGGAGCGCTGGGAACAGTTGAAAGACCAGATTGTTGAGGCACTGCTGGCCTGGCATCGTCAGGATAGCCGTGGGCTCGTGGGGCCTGTCGACAGTACGCAGGAAAACCTGTGGCCGCTGTGGTATCGCCAGCGGGTTGAAGTGCTGTGGGGCACGCTTAACCAGTTCAATAACACCGGGTTAACCATGCAGGACAAACGCATTCTGTTTCGCACCCGCGAGTGCCTGCCGGCGCTGTTCGACGGCTTTAATGACAACTGCGTGCTGATCCACGGTAATTTCACCCTGCGCAGCATGCTCAAAGACTCCCGCAGCGATCAGCTCCTGGCGATGGTCGGACCGGGGATCATGCTCTGGGCGCCGCGCGAATATGAGTTGTTCAGGCTCAGCGACAGCGGGGCGGCAGAAGGTTTACTGTGGCACTATCTTCAGCGCGCGCCGGTTGCAGAAGCGTTTCTCTGGCGGCGCTGGCTCTACCTGCTCTGGGACGAAGTCGCGCAGCTGGTCAATACCGGACGTTTCAATCGCGCGAACTTCGATCTGGCGACAAAATCACTCTTGCCCTGGCTCGCCTGAGGAACCTTTCAGCCACTGCCAGAGGCGTCCGAGCGTCTCATAGCCGACGCGGTCGCTATGCATCAGCCATGCGGGGGACGGGATTGCCCGTTCCCACGGGTTGAGCGGCGCGTCGATGGCCATCTGGTTTGCCGGTGCGGGAAGCGGGTGCAGGCCTTGTTTTTCAAAGAAAATCATCGCTCTTGGCAGGTGTGAGGCGGAGGTCACCAGCAGGAACGGGACCTCGCCAATCGCCTGCTTCACCGCGGCAGCCTCTTCTTCGGTATCTTTTGGGCTGTCCAGGGTGATGATTGAGGTACGCGGCACGCCGAGGGATTCCGCGACTCGGGCGCCCGCCTCAGCCGTACTCACCGGGTTTGTTTTTGCCGCCGCGCCGGTGAAGATCATTTTTGATCCCGGGTTCGCCAGCCACAGGCGAATCCCCTCGTTTAGCCGTGGCAGGCTGTTGTTGATCAGGTTTGAACTGGGGGCCCAGTCAGGATCCCAGGTATATCCGCCGCCCAGCACCACGATGTACGCCACTTTCTGATTTCCCTGCCATGTTGGGTACTTGTTTTCGATGGGGCGTAAAAGACCATCCGCGACCGGCTGCAGGCTTAACAGCAGCAGAACAAACCAGCCGAGCGTGATAAGCGTTTTGCCACTTTTCTGAAAGCGACTGAACCACACCAGCGCCAGCCCCAGCGCGATGATGATGAGCAGCAGCGGAAGGGGAAGCATCATCCCTCCAATGTATTTCTTAAGGGTAAAAAGCATCCTTTTTGGTTCCTTTTTTGACCATATAGCAGGTGATTACCGGTGATATTACACCAGAGAGGTTCATTCTCCGCGCGGGTGTGACAAAATAGCGGTTTTGCAGTTAGCGAGTGGAACTCTCCCAATGCGGGATCGCAATTTTGATGACATCGCGGAAAAGTTTTCGCGCAACATTTATGGCACCACCAAAGGACAGCTCCGTCAGACGATCCTCTGGCAGGATCTGGACACCATTCTGGCGACCTTCGGCGGTCAAACGTTGCGCGTGCTGGACGCAGGTGGCGGTGAAGGGCAGACGGCGATAAAAATGGCCGGGCTCGGTCATCACGTCACGCTTTGCGATCTTTCTGCTGAAATGGTCTCCCGCGCGACGCGTGCTGCAGAAGAGAAAGGTGTGAGCGACAACATGCATTTTATACAATGCGCCGCTCAGGACATCGCACAGCATTTGGAAACCCAGGTTGATCTGATATTGTTTCATGCGGTGCTGGAGTGGGTTGCCGATCCGCAAAGCGTGTTGCAAACCCTGTGGTCGATGTTACGCCCGGGCGGCACGCTGTCGCTGATGTTCTACAATGCTAACGGCTTCCTGATGCACAACATGGTTGCGGGTAACTTCGACTATGTTCAGGTCGGGATGCCTAAAAAGAAAAAGCGCACGCTTTCCCCGGACTATCCGCGCGATCCGCAGCAGGTTTATGGCTGGCTGGAAGCGATTGGCTGGAAGATCGTCGGGAAGACGGGCGTCAGGGTGTTTCATGATTATCTGCGTGAAAAACACAAACAGCGTGACTGTTTTGACACCTTAACAGAATTAGAAACGCGGTATTGCCGTCAGGAGCCTTTTGTCAGTCTTGGCCGCTATATTCACGTCACCGCGCACAAGCCGCAGATGCAAGGATAACCTATGAGTGAATTTTCCCAGACAGTCCCCGAACTGGTTGCCTGGGCCAGGAAAAACGATTTCTCCATCTCGCTGCCGGTAGACAGACTCTCTTTCCTGCTGGCGGTTGCCACGCTGAACGGCGAACGGCTGGATGGTGAGATGAGCGAGGGTGAACTGGTGGATGCGTTCCGCCATGTCAGTGATGCGTTTGAGCAAACCAGCGAAACCATTAGCGTGCGTGCCAACAACGCAATTAACGATATGGTGCGTCAACGTCTGCTGAACCGCTTTACCAGCGAGCAGGCGGAAGGAAACGCCATCTATCGCCTAACGCCACTGGGTATCGGTATCACCGATTACTATATTCGCCAGCGTGAATTTTCCACGCTGCGTCTTTCCATGCAGCTCTCGATCGTGGCGGGTGAGCTTAAGCGTGCCGCCGATGCCGCGGATGAAAACGGTGACGAATTCCACTGGCACCGTAACGTCTACGCGCCGCTGAAATATTCGGTGGCGGAAATCTTCGACAGCATCGATCTGACCCAGCGTCTGATGGACGAACAGCAGCAGCAGGTGAAAGACGATATCGCGCAGCTGCTGAATAAAGACTGGCGTGCCGCCATCTCCAGCTGTGAGCTTCTGCTGTCAGAAACCTCCGGCACGCTGCGTGAGCTTCAGGATACGCTGGAAGCGGCAGGGGACAAGCTGCAGGCGAATCTGCTGCGTATTCAGGACGCGACCCTGGCGCATGACGATCTGCATTTTATCGATCGTCTGGTCTTTGACCTGCAAAGCAAACTCGACCGCATTATCAGCTGGGGCCAGCAGTCGATTGACCTGTGGATCGGCTACGACCGACACGTGCATAAATTTATCCGTACCGCGATTGATATGGATAAAAACCGCGTCTTTGCTCAGCGTCTGCGTCAGTCGGTGCAGACCTATTTCGATGCGCCGTGGGCGCTGACCTACGCCAGTGCCGATCGTCTGCTGGATATGCGCGACGAAGAGATGGCTCTGCGCGATGAAGAGGTCACCGGTGAACTGCCGCCGGATCTGGAATATGAAGAATTTAACGAAATTCGCGAGCAGCTTGCCGCGATGATTGAAGAGCAGCTCGCTGTCTACAAAACCAGACAAGTGCCGCTGGATCTGGGGCTCGTGGTGCGCGATTATCTGGCGCAATATCCACGCGCGCGCCACTTCGACATTGCCCGCATCGTGGTAGACCAGGCGGTGCGTCTGGGCGTCGCGCAAGCAGATTTCACCGGGCTGCCGCCGAAGTGGCAGCCAATTAACGATTACGGAGCCAAGGTACAGGCGCATGTCATTGACAAATATTGAACAAGTGATGCCGGTTAAGCTGGCACAGGCGCTGGCGAATCCGTTATTTCCGGCGCTGGACAGCCAGCTGCGTGCCGGTCGTCACATTGGCTTAGACGAGCTGGATAATCACGCCTTTTTGATGGACTTCCAGGAGTATCTGGAAGAGTTTTACGCACGTTACAACGTGGAGCTTATCCGCGCGCCGGAAGGGTTTTTCTACCTGCGCCCGCGCTCCACAACGCTGATTCCGCGTTCCGTGCTCTCCGAGCTGGATATGATGGTCGGCAAAATTCTTTGCTATCTCTATCTCAGCCCCGAGCGTCTGGCGAATGAAGGTATCTTCACCCAGCAGGAACTTTACGATGAGCTGTTGACGCTGGCGGATGAGAGCAAGCTGCTCAAGCTGGTGAACAACCGCTCCACGGGGTCGGATCTTGACCGTCAGAAATTACAGGAAAAGGTTCGTTCTTCCCTGAACCGTCTGCGTCGTCTGGGGATGGTGTGGTTTATGGGCCACGACAGCAGCAAGTTCCGCATTACGGAGTCTGTCTTCCGCTTCGGCGCCGATGTGCGTGCGGGCGATGACGCGCGTGAAGCGCAGCTTCGCATGATCCGCGACGGTGAAGCGATGCCGGTGGAAAACCATTTGCTGCTCAATGACGAGCATGAAGAGAATCTGCCGGATAGCGGGGAGGAAGAGTAATGATTGAACGCGGTAAATTTCGCTCACTGACGCTGATTAACTGGAACGGCTTCTTTGCCCGAACCTTCGATCTGGACGAGCTGGTTACGACGCTCTCCGGCGGTAACGGTGCGGGTAAATCCACCACCATGGCGGCTTTCGTCACGGCGCTGATCCCTGACCTGACGCTGCTTCACTTCCGTAACACCACCGAAGCGGGTGCTACAAGCGGCTCCCGTGATAAAGGTCTGCACGGTAAGCTGAAGGCCGGGGTCTGTTATTCGGTTCTGGACGTTATCAACTCCCGCCATCAGCGTGTGGTTGTGGGCGTGCGCCTGCAGCAGGTTGCCGGTCGTGACCGTAAAGTCGATATTAAGCCTTTCGCCATTCAGGGGCTACCGACCTCCATGCAGCCGACGGCGCTGCTGACGGAAACCCTGAACGAACGCCAGGCGCGCGTGCTGACGCTGCAGGAGCTGAAAGATAAGCTTGAAGATATCGAAGGCGTACAGTTCAAACAGTTCAACTCCATCACCGACTACCACTCCCTGATGTTCGATCTGGGCGTGGTGGCGCGTCGTCTGCGCACCGCCTCAGACCGTAGCAAATACTACCGTCTGATCGAAGCGTCCCTGTACGGCGGTATCTCCAGCGCCATTACCCGCTCCCTGCGCGACTATCTGCTGCCGGAAAACAGCGGCGTGCGTAAGGCGTTCCAGGATATGGAAGCGGCACTGCGTGAAAACCGCATGACGCTGGAAGCGATTCGCGTGACCCAGTCTGACCGCGACCTGTTTAAACACCTGATCAGCGAAGCCACTAACTACGTGGCGGCGGACTACATGCGTCACGCCAACGAGCGCCGCGTGCATCTCGATCAGGCATTAGAGTACCGCCGCGAACTGTTTACCTCCCGTAAACAGCTGGTGGCCGAGCAGTACAAGCATGTCGAAATGGCGCGCGAGCTGGGTGAGCACAACGGTGCCGAGGGCGACCTGGAAGCCGACTATCAGGCCGCCAGCGATCACTTGAACCTGGTGCAGACCGCGCTGCGTCAGCAGGAAAAAATCGAGCGCTATGAAGCGGATCTCGACGAGCTGCAAATTCGTCTCGAAGAGCAAAATGAAGTGGTGGCCGAAGCCGCCGATATTCAGGAAGAGAACGAAGCCCGCGCCGAAGCGGCCGAGCTGGAAGTGGATGAGCTGAAAAGCCAGCTTGCCGATTACCAGCAGGCACTTGACGTGCAGCAGACGCGTGCGATCCAGTACACCCAGGCGCTGCAGGCTTTGCAGCGTGCCAAAGAGCTGTGTCATCTGCCTGACCTGACGCCGGATAGCGCCGAGGAGTGGCTGGACACCTTCCAGGCCAAAGAGCAGGAAGCCACCGAGAAACTGCTGTCCCTCGAACAAAAAATGAGCGTCGCGCAGACAGCGCACAGCCAGTTTGAGCAGGCCTATCAGCTGGTGGTGGCAATTAACGGCCCGCTGGCGCGTAACGAAGCGTGGGACGTTGCCCGCGAACTTCTGCGCGACGGCGTGAACCAGCGCCATCTGTCCGAGCAGGTCCAGCCGCTGCGTATGCGCCTGAACGAGCTTGAGCAGCGCCTGCGCGAGCAGCAGGAAGCCGAGCGTCTGCTGGCGGAATTCTGCAAGCGCCAGGGTAAACGCTACGATTTCGACGAGCTTGAAGCCCTGCATCAGGAGCTGGAAGCGCGTATTGCTGCCCTGTCCGATACCGTATCAAACGCCAGCGAACAGCGTATGACCCTACGTCAGGAGCTGGAGCAGATTCAGTCCCGTTCGAAGACGCTCTTGCAGCGAGCGCCGGTCTGGCTGGCGGCTCAAAGCAGCCTGAATCAGCTCAGCGAGCAGTGCGGCGAGCAGTTCGAATCCAGCCAGGAAGTGACCGAATACCTGCAGCAACTGCTGGAGCGCGAGCGCGAAGCCATTGTTGAGCGTGACGAAGTGGGCGCCCGCAAGCGCGACGTCGATGAAGAAATTGAGCGCTTAAGCCAGCCGGGCGGGTCAGAAGATCCGCGCCTGAATGCGCTAGCCGAGCGTTTTGGCGGCGTGCTGCTGTCCGAGATTTATGACGATGTTGGCCTTGACGATGCCCCGTACTTCTCCGCGCTGTACGGTCCATCCCGCAACGCGATTGTGGTCCCGGATCTGTCGCTGATTTCTGACCAGCTTGCCGGCCTGGAAGATTGCCCGGAAGATCTCTACCTGATCGAAGGGGATCCGCAGTCGTTCGATGACAGCGTATTCAGCGTCGACGAGCTGGAAAAAGCGGTAGTGGTGAAAATTGCCGACCGTCAGTGGCGTTATTCCCGCTTCCCTGAGCTGCCGCTGTTTGGCCGCGCCGCGCGCGAAAGCCGCATCGAAAGCCTGCATGCCGAGCGTGAAACGCTGTCCGAACGTTTTGCGACCCTGTCGTTTGATGTGCAGAAAACCCAGCGTCTGCACCAGGCGTTCAGCCGCTTTATCGGCAGCCATCTCGCCGTGGCGTTTGACGCGGATCCGGAAGCCGAAATCCGCAAGCTCAATACCCGCCGCGGCGAGCTGGAACGTGCGATTGCCAGCCATGAAAGTGATAACCAGCAGAGCCGCGTCCAGTTTGAGCAGGCGAAAGAGGGCGTCGCTGCCCTTAACCGCATCCTGCCGCGCCTGAACCTGCTGGCAGACGACACGCTGGCTGACCGTGTGGATGAGATCCAGGAGCGTCTGGATGAAGCTCAGGAAGCCGCGCGTTTCGTACAGCAGCACGGCAACCAGCTGTCGAAGCTGGAGCCGGTTGTTTCGGTGCTTCAGAGCGACCCGGAACAGTTCGAGCAGTTAAAAGAAGATTATGCCTGGTCGCAGCAGGTTCAGCGCGAAGCGCGTCAGCAGGCGTTTGCCCTGACGGAAGTGGTGCAGCGTCGCGCCCACTTCGGCTACTCTGATTCGGCTGAAATGCTGAGCGGTAACAGCGACCTGAATGAAAAACTGCGTCAGCGCCTTGAGCAGGCGGAAGCGGAACGTACTCGCGCCCGTGAAGCGATGCGCAGCCACTCTGCTCAGCTGAACCAGTACAATCAGGTGCTGGCCTCGCTGAAAAGCTCCTACGACACCAAGAAAGAGCTGCTAAACGACCTGCAGAAAGAGCTCCAGGACATCGGCGTTCGTGCCGACAGCGGGGCAGAGGAGCGGGCGCGTATTCGTCGTGACGAGCTGCATTCTCAGCTCAGCAATAACCGCGCGCGTCGCAACCAGCTGGAAAAAGCGCTGACCTTCTGTGAAGCGGAAATGGATAACCTGACCCGTCGCCTGCGCAAGCTGGAGCGCGACTATTTTGAGATGCGCGAGCAGGTCGTGACCGCCAAGGCAGGCTGGTGCGCGGTGATGCGCATGGTGAAAGACAATAACGTTGAACGTCGTCTGCACCGTCGCGAACTGGCATACCTCTCTGCCGATGAGCTGCGCTCCATGTCGGATAAGGCGCTGGGTGCGCTGCGTCTGGCGGTGGCAGATAACGAACACCTGCGCGATGTACTGCGGATGTCAGAGGATCCAAAACGTCCGGAGCGCAAAATCCAGTTCTTCGTGGCGGTTTACCAGCACCTGCGCGAGCGTATTCGTCAGGACATCATTCGTACCGACGATCCGGTTGAAGCCATCGAGCAGATGGAAATCGAACTGGGACGCCTGACGGAGGAGCTGACTTCCCGTGAACAGAAGCTGGCGATCAGCTCCCGCAGCGTGGCGAACATCATTCGTAAAACCATTCAGCGCGAGCAGAACCGTATCCGCCAGCTGAACCAGGGCCTGCAGAGCGTGTCGTTTGGTCAGGTGAATAGCGTGCGCCTCAACGTCAACGTGCGTGAAGCCCACGCGACGCTGCTGGAGGTGCTGTCTGAGCAGCACGAACAGCATCAGGATCTGTTCAACAGCAACCGTCTTACCTTCTCCGAAGCGCTGGCGAAGCTGTATCAGCGCCTGAACCCGCAGATTGATATGGGGCAACGTACGCCGCAAACCATCGGTGAAGAGCTGCTGGATTACCGTAACTACCTGGAAATGGAAGTTGAGGTAAACCGTGGTTCCGACGGCTGGCTGCGTGCAGAATCCGGGGCGCTCTCGACCGGTGAAGCGATCGGTACCGGGATGTCGATTCTGGTGATGGTCGTACAGAGCTGGGAAGATGAAGCGCGTCGTCTGCGTGGGAAAGACATCTCCCCATGTCGCCTGCTGTTCCTGGATGAAGCGGCGCGTCTTGATGCCCGCTCGATTGCGACGCTGTTTGAGCTGTGCGAACGTCTTGATATGCAGCTCATCATTGCGGCACCGGAAAACATCAGTCCTGAAAAGGGCACCACCTACAAACTGGTGCGTAAAGTGTTCCAGAACAGCGAGCACGTTCACGTTGTCGGCCTGCGTGGCTTTGCTCCGCAGCCGCCAGAGTCCTTGCAGGAAACCACGGCGGACGCATCCTGACGCGTCTCCTTAACGAGAGCGGCGCCCTGGCGCCGCTTTTTTTTTAAACTTAACTTGTGCTTAGGGCTGCGTTATCTTTAAACTTCTTTACATAAGGTAAGGCAACAGGTTTGCCGGCTACCTATAATAAAGAAAGCCCCACCGTGATGGGCATGTCGTGAAAACAGGGGGCAAGGGATGTTGCTAAAGAAAAAATGTGGTCGTCAGCTGTCTGCGCTCAGTTTATGCCTGGCAGTGACATTTGCTCCACTGTTAACCGCCCAGGCCGACGAGCCTGAAATTGTGCCGACTGACAGCTCTGCAACGACGGGTACGCAGCCAACGTCGCTGTCTGAGCCACTGGAGCAGTCTCCGGCGACGGCTGTCATGGCCGGTATTAAGCCGCTGCCGGAAGGCATCGACGCCGAATCTCTCAGCCAGCAGCTGCAGTCGGGGCTGCCGTCAGGCTATACGCCTGTCTATCTCAACCAGCTCACGCTGCTTTATGCTGCCCGTGATATGAAACCGATGTGGGAAAACCGCGATGCCGTGCGCGCCTTCCAGCAGCAGCTGGCGGAAGTGGCCATTGCCGGGTTTCAGCCGCAGTTTACAAAATGGGTTGAGCTGTTAACCGATCCTGCCGTCACCGGACAGGCGCGGGACGTGGTGCTTTCCGATGCCATGATGGGCTACCTGCAGTTTGTGGCGGGCATTCCGGTCAACGGTAACCGCTGGTTGTACAGCGATAAGCCGTACAAGCTGGCGACGCCGGCGCTGTCGGTCATTAACCAGTGGCAGTTAGCCCTGGATAATGGCGAACTGCCGCGCTTTATTGCCAGCCTCGCACCGGCACATCCGCAATATACCACCCTGCACCAGTCGCTTCTTGCGCTGGTAGGTGACTCGCGTCCGTGGCCGCAAATGCGCGGTACCACGACGCTGCGTCCGGGGCAGTGGAGCAGCGATGTTCCTGCCCTGCGCGAGATCCTGGCGCGCTCCGGTATTCTGGACGGCGGGCCACATATCGCCTTGCCCGGCGACGATCCGCAAAACGCGGTGGTCAGCCCGTCAGCCCCCGTGAAAGAGAAAAAAGCGGTCGCCGTCAGCAATAAACCCGCAGCATACGACCGCGAGCTGGTTGCGGCAGTTAAACAGTTCCAGGCCGTTCAGGGGCTGGGGGCCGATGGCGTCATTGGCCAGACAACGCGTGACTGGCTGAACGTGTCGCCTGCGCAGCGGGCAGGGGTGCTGGCGCTGAATATCCAGCGTTTGCGCTTGCTGCCGGGTACGCTCTCAACCGGGATTATGGTCAACATTCCGGCATATTCACTGGTCTATTACCAGAACGGTAGCGAAGTGCTGGCGTCGCGCGTGATTGTCGGGCGTCCGGATCGTAAAACACCGATGATGAGCAGTGCGTTAAATAACGTAGTGGTTAACCCGCCGTGGAACGTACCGCCGACCCTCGCGCGTAAAGACATTCTGCCGAAGGTCTGGAACGATCCGGGATATCTGGAACGTCATGGCTATACGGTGATGCGTGGATGGAACAGCAAAGAGGCCATAGATCCTTATATGGTCGACTGGTCGACGATCACCGCGTCAAATCTGCCGTTCCGTTTCCAGCAGGCTCCCGGGGCGCATAACTCGCTGGGGCGCTATAAGTTCAATATGCCGAGTTCAGACGCTATCTATCTGCACGATACCCCGAACCACAACCTGTTCCAGAAGGATACTCGCGCGCTGAGTTCTGGCTGCGTGCGCGTCAATAAAGCCTCGGAACTGGCGAATATGCTGTTGCAGGATGCGGGCTGGAACGATACGCGCATCTCGGATGCCCTGAAACAAGGGGATACGCGTTACGTGAATATTCGTCACAATATTCCGGTCAATCTTTACTATCTGACCGCGTTTGTGGGCGAAGACGGGCGGACTCAGTATCGTACAGATATTTACAATTATGATCTCACCGCGCGATCCGGCGCACAAATTTTGCCAAAAGCGGAACAATTAATCAGGTAAATGAAGCAGTTCGGGAAAAAAGATTGTCGTAAGTTAGGGTGAATACGGGGCAATATCGCTGTAAGCCGCGTATTCACTGGGGTTGGGCGCCTTGACGTACCTGGTTTTGCCAGTTAAGGTGCCCTTCGTGCGCTAAGCATATTACGATTTCTTTTACCTGTAGACCTGATTATCATGGACAAATTTGACGCTAATCGCCGCAAACTGCTGGCGTTAGGTGGTGTTGCGCTTGGCGCAGCGGCCATCTTGCCGACGCCAGCATTTGCCACCCTCTCGACACCTCGTCCGCGAGTTTTAACGCTCAACAATCTTCATACCGGTGAGTCGCTAAAAGCGGAGTTCTTCGATGGCAGAGGCTATATTCAGGATGAATTAGCAAGACTTAACCATTTTTTCCGTGATTTCCGCGCGAATAAAATAAAAGCCATCGATCCAGGACTGTTTGATCAGCTTTTCCGCCTTCAGGGTCTGCTGGGCACCAGCAAGCCGGTGCAGCTTATTTCTGGTTATCGCTCAATTGATACCAATAATGAACTGCGCGCCCACAGTCGCGGGGTAGCCAAAAAGAGCTATCACACGAAGGGACAGGCAATGGATTTCCATATTGAAGGCGTTTCGTTAGCCAATATTCGCAAAGCTGCGTTATCTATGCGCGCAGGTGGTGTAGGATATTACCCCAGCAGCAACTTTGTGCATATTGATACCGGTCCGGTTCGGCACTGGTAATAACGAAACACAGGAGCAGTATGAACTATCGTATTATTCCGGTTACCGCGTTCTCCCAGAATTGTTCACTCATCTGGTGCGAACAAACTAAACTGGCCGCGCTTGTCGATCCCGGTGGCGACGCTGAGAAAATCAAGCAGGAAGTCGCTGACAGCGGTGTCACGCTGATGCAAATTTTGCTGACGCATGGTCACCTTGACCATGTTGGCGCAGCGGCGGAACTGGCGCAACATTATGGTGTGCCGGTGATTGGTCCGGAAAAAGAAGATGAGTTCTGGCTGCAGGGGTTACCCGCCCAAAGCCGCATGTTTGGCCTTGATGAGTGTCAGCCCCTGACGCCCGATCGTTGGCTAAACGAAGGAGAGCGCGTAAACGTAGGGAATGTGACTTTACAGGTGTTGCATTGTCCTGGGCATACGCCAGGCCATATTGTCTTCTTTGATGACCAGTCCCGTCTGCTGATCTCCGGCGATGTGATTTTCAAAGGTGGCGTAGGACGCAGCGATTTTCCGCGCGGCGATCACGGGCAGCTGATTCAGTCGATTAAACAGAAACTCTTGCCGCTGGGTGATGATGTGACGTTTATCCCTGGACACGGTCCGATGTCGACGCTGGGCTATGAACGGCTCCATAACCCGTTCCTTCAGGACGAAATGCCTGTCTGGTAACCCGAATAAAAAAAGCCTGCATAACGCAGGCTTTTTTATGGGCGCAAATTACAGTACGGCAACAATCGCTTCGCACAGTGGCGCCATGTTGTCAGGCGTCATGCCCGCAACGTTCACGCGGCCAGACGCTACGGCGTACACGCCAAACTCTTCACGCAGGCGCAGAACCTGCTCTTTGGTCAGGCCGCTGAAAGAGAACATGCCGTTCTGTTTGATGATAAAGCTGAAGTCGCGGTCAGCGCCTTTCTCCGCCAGGGTGTTCACAAACAGCAGGCGCATGCGCTGAATACGCTGGCGCATATCGTTCAGCTCTTGTTCCCAGATGGCGCGCAGCGCATCGTTGCTCAGGATAGTGGCAACAACAGACGCACCGTGTGCCGGTGGGTTAGAGTAGTTAGCGCGAATAACCGATTTCATCTGGCTGAAGGCACGATCAACGGTCTCTTCGTTTGCTGCAACCAGCGTACAGGCACCCACACGCTCATTGTACAGACCGAAGTTCTTGGAGTAGGAGCTGGCAACAATCAGCTCCTGATGCACGGCGGCGAACGCGCGCAGGCCTTCTGCATCTTCTTCCAGACCACGGGCGAAGCCCTGATAGGCAAAGTCAAACAGCGGCAGCCAGCCTTTTTCTACGGACAGCTTCGCCAGATGTTCCCACTGCTCAAGCGTCGGATCGATACCGGTTGGGTTGTGGCAGCAGCCGTGGAACAGCACCACGTCGCCCGCCTGCGCTTCGCTCAGGCTTGCCAGCAGGCCGTCAAAGTCGAGAGAGTGGTTTGCCGCGTCGTAGTAAGCATATTCACGCACTTCCAGACCCGCAGAGTTAAACACGCTCTTGTGGTTCGGCCAGCTTGGGTTGCTCACCCAGACGCGCTTCACAGAGGTGTTTTTCGCAAGGAAATCCGCCGCCACGCGCAGCGCACCGGTACCGCCAGGGGTCTGCGCAGTACGGGCACGTTTGTCACTCACAATTGCGCTGCCTTTACCGAACAGCAGCTCCTGGGTGCAGCGACCAAATTCAGGGATACCATCAATACCGAGGTAGTTCTTGGTGGTTTCGTTTTCCAGCAGATACTGCTCAGCTTTCTTAACGCTGGTCAGTACCGGAGTTTTGCCGGTTTCATCTTTATATACACCAATACCCAGGTTGATTTTGCCAGGGCGGTCGTCGGCACGAAACAGATCGGCCAGGCCCAGAATCGGGTCGGCAGGAGCGGCGGTAATGTTCTCAAACATGACGAAGTTCCATTGTGATTACAGAAGTGAAATCCGCTATCAGGTTAACGGTAGATTTACAAAATGCCAACCGTTTGCGACGAAAAGCGTGCGGCTTTTCAAAAGTCGCCATTATTTTCTGTCGGGCATAAAAAAACAGGGCCGAAGCCCTGTTCATTAAGCATATAACAAAGTGGTGTTCTGATTAGAACTGGTAGGTAACAGCCATTGCAACCTGGTCGTCTTTACCGTTCACGATACCCACGCTACGAGAGTAGTCGGTGTCGTCGATCAGGTTCAGCTGGTAGTCAACATAGACGTTGAAGTTTTTGTTGAAGTAGTAAGTTGCACCCAGTTCAACAAATTTCTGCAGATCAGCATCGCCGCCAGAGAAGGTGCCACGCTGTGACAGGTTTTTACCTTTAGACTGAACGTAGGACACGGAAGGGCGCAGACCGAAGTCGAACTGGTACTGAGCGATCACTTCGAAGTTCTGAGTTTTGTTCGCGAATGAGCCGTCAGCTTCACGGGTCATGTTGCGGGTTTCAGCGTAGGTGGTAGCCAGGTAGATGTTGTTCGCGTCGTATTTCGCGCCAACTGCCCATGCTTCAGCTTTGTCGCCTTTACCGTCAGCGGTCTGCAAGTTAGTACGGTCAGAGTTGCTGTATGCGCCGATCAGGCCGAAACCTTCGCCGAAATCATAACCCAGAGAGGTACCGAAACCGTCACCGTTAGCGGTTTTAACGTCGGTACGCTCGTTTTTACCCTGATACTGCAGACCCAGGCTCAGACCATCAACCAGACCGAAGAAGTCAGAGTTACGGTAGGTCAGCAGACCAGAGTTACGGCCGGTCATGAAGTTATCAGAGTAGTTAGCCCAGGTCATACCAGAGAAGGATGGGGCCATATCGGTGTAGGATTCTACATCGTATACGATACCGTAGTTACGGCCGTAGTCGATTGAACCTGCGTCACCGGCTTTCAGACCAGCGAACGCCAGACGGGTACGCTGAGTCTGGTTGCTTTCTGCCTGGCTTGCCAGAGCACGGTATTCCCACTGACCGTAACCAGTCAGTTGGTCATTGATTTGAGTTTCGCCTTTGAAACCGATCTGAGCATAGGTTGCATCGTTGCTGTCGGTGTTGTCACCTGAAGTCACGAAGTCGTGTTCACCAACCACTTTCCCGTACAGATCCAGTTTGTTGCCGTTTTTGTTATAGATTTCTGCAGCGTTAGCTGCACCGGCTACCAGCAGGGCAGGGATTACCACTGCCAGAATATTGCGCTTCATCATTATTTATTACCCTCATTGGTTTTTTTATGACACTCGCCACTGCCGTCAATAAATTCTGTCAATAAATATTTCCGGAACTATTGATGAGAGTTTGGTGTCTTTATGTATCTGTCAGGCATCTTTCCATTCACCGAAGCGTTTCGCTAGCCTCAAAGTGCTACAATTCTAAAGATTAAGTAACAACAAGAAAATATGTGTAACTAAATATGTATTTTCGGGAACTTTGTGAACCATCTCAAACTTCAGACCTCATTGGCGAATTAAGCGACAGTGCGATTCCTATATATATGAATTCCTTATGATTAATTTGGATAAAGGCAATTCATATAAACAGACGTTAAACGAGTCATTTTTTCTTATGCCCCCAAAGAGACTTCTGGATGGCTGAAAAAGTGGTTGAAATTTGTGCTATTACTTGAGGCTGCAATAATCGCAATAAGAATGGGGTTTATTTTTTGTGGCTGGATATTTCACGGAAACAAAACGTAACAGCTAGTGGTTGTGACGGGGTGAAGGTTTAAAGATGCTGACTTTACGCTGACGAAAACTGACAATGCAGAATAAAATAATGGCCAGCATATGCTGGCCATTTTCTGTTTTGTTGCTTAGAAGCTGGCGTTACGTGGAGTACGCGGGAACGGAATCACGTCACGTACGTTCTGAACGCCCGTAACGTAGGCGATCAGACGCTCGAAGCCCAAACCAAAACCGGCGTGCGGCACGGTGCCGTAGCGGCGCAGATCGCGGTACCAGCTGTAGTCCGCTGGGTTGAGCCCCATCTCTTCCATGCGCGCGTCCAGCACGTCGAGACGCTCTTCACGCTGAGAGCCACCGATGATTTCACCAATGCCCGGCGCCAGGACGTCCATCGCTGCCACGGTTTTACCGTCTTCGTTAAGGCGCATATAGAAGGCCTTAATGTCTTTCGGGTAGTTTTTAACGACAACCGGCGCTTTGAAGTGTTTCTCGGCCAGATAGCGTTCGTGCTCAGATGCAAGGTCAACGCCCCAGTAAACCGGGTTCTCGAACTTCTCACCGCATTTCTCGAGGATCGCCACCGCGTCAGTATAGTCTACCTGGGCAAAGTCAGCAGAGACGAAACGCTCCAGACGGGCCACCGCATCGCTGTCTACGCGTTCAGCGAAGAATTTCATGTCGTCCGGACGCTCTTCCAGAACCGCTTTGAAGACATACTTCAGCATCGCTTCCGCCAGGCCGGCAACATCATCCAGGTTGGCGAACGCCACTTCAGGCTCCAGCATCCAGAATTCCGCCAGGTGACGGCTGGTGTTGGAGTTTTCGGCGCGGAAGGTTGGGCCAAAGGTGTAGATTTTGGACAGTGCACAGGCATAGGTTTCGCCGTTGAGCTGGCCAGATACCGTCAGGAAGGCTTCTTTACCGAAGAAGTCTTTGTCATAGTCCACTTTACCTTCTGGCGTGCGCGGCAGGTTTTCCATGTCCAGCGTTGAGACGCGGAACATTTCACCTGCACCTTCCGTATCAGAAGCGGTGATCAGCGGGGTAGACACCCAGAAATAACCCTGCTCATCAAAGAAACGATGCAGCGCCTGAGCCAGCGTATGGCGCACGCGCGCCACCGCACCAATCAGGTTGGTGCGCGGGCGAAGGTGTGCGACTTCACGCAGGTATTCAATGCTGTGACGTTTTGCCGCCATCGGATAGGTGTCCGGATCGTCAACCCAGCCGGTGACTTCAACGGCAGAGGCCTGAATTTCGAAACTCTGGCCCTGGCCCGGTGATGCCACAACCACGCCGGTCACAATTACGGAACACCCCGTTGTCAGGCGCAGAACGTCATCATTGTAATTGGGCAGAGAATTATTAATGACGGCCTGTACAGGATCAAAGCAGGAACCGTCATAGACGGCAAGGAAGGAGATGCCAGCTTTAGAATCTCGGCGGGTACGCACCCATCCGCGCACGGTGACTTCTGAGTCAACGGCGACACGGCCCTGGAGTACGTCGGCTACAGGCACAACGCTCATAATATTCTCTCTGTTAATAGTCGGAAAAAATAAACACTTGTCCACCCTTATGGGGGGATATCTATGTTACCTGCCATCCGCTATCAGACAAGCAAATTTCGCAGTCAAAAGAGAAGATTTAAGAAATAAATAAGAAGAGGGGAGCCATCAAGGCTCCCTTAAGTGCTTAACTGGCTTTTTTGATCTGGGGGAGATCGAACGCTTTGCGCAACGCGCGGACAAACGCTTTGTCATGGCAGATGGTTTTACCCGGGCTATCGGAGAGTTTTGCAACCGGCTTGCCGTTACATTCCACCAGCTTAATAACGATATTCAGAGGTTTTACCTGAGGAATGTCGCAGGTCAAACGGGTACCAATCCCGAAGCTCAGGTTCACTCTGGTACTGAAATGGCGATAGAGTTCGACCGCTTTCGCCAGGTCGAGGTTATCGGAGAAGACCAGCACCTTGCTCATCGGGTCGATCCCGAGTTTTTGGTAATGGGCAATGGCCTTCTCGCCCCACTCAACCGGATCCCCGGAATCGTGGCGTAACCCCTGGTAACGCTCTGCGAACTCGGGACCAAAGTCGCGCAGGAAGGCGTCCATCGTAATACAGTCGGTGAGGGCGATCCCGAGTTGATTCGGGTACTCCTCAAGCCATGCGGCCAGTGCCGCGCGCTGGCTGTTAGCCAGGTCGGGGCTTATCTGCTGATGCGCCTGGAACCACTCGTGCGCCTGGGTGCCCATTGGCGTCAGGTTGAGGCGACGGGCGAGATCGTAGTTACTGGTACCTACGAACCACGGCTCCTGCTGCAGACGTTTAACGATGGCCTCCTGAACGTCGCGAGAGAAGCGGCGACGGGTGCCAAAGTCCATCAGGCGGAAGCGGGACATGTCCAGCCCTTCGGTCAGCGTGGAGAAGGCCGCGAGTTTGTTTTCCAGCGAGGCAACCGCCTGCTCTACGCCCGTTTCCGGTGAGCGGTAGCGGTGGGCCAGCTCGCTGATCACCGCCAGAAGCGGCACTTCCCACATGATCACTTCCCGCCACGGGCCTTCAAGGCGAATATCCAGCTTGCCATTATCGTTAACCACGGTGACCTGCTCCGGCTTATAGCGGAAGTCGCGCAGCCAGTTCAGATAATCGGTTTTGAAGAAAGGCAGGCCAGAAAGCCACTGATATTCGTCGTCCTGCAGCGTCAGATGCTGCATAGCATCGACCTGTTCACGAATGGAGTCTGCGTAGATACCGAGCAAGTCGTCGCCACGGCAGCGGAATTCCGCCGCGACATGCACGTCATAGTAGTGGTGGAAAACGGCTTGCTGCATATGCAGTTTATACGCGTCGGTATCCAGCAACGTATGCAGAACAGGGGAAGCGAATTGAGTCATAGGTGCGCAGTAGCATCCTCTCACAGGAGCGTTTAGTACAATAAACAACTCCGGAGTATACCTTGTTTAGTGATTTATTGAACCCCGATCACAACATAAGCGCGTTTTATGGTCGAGGGCATTTTGTGCCCCGTGTTATATAAATGTAGCAAAAAAGGGTTTTGTACCTGAAAAGATGAACATTCTGCATAGCGCGTTTTACACAACAGGAATATATTGAAACGTTACTCGACAAACGATGCATAAGGTTTTCTATGACACAACAGCCACAAGCCAAATACCGCCACGACTACCGTGCGCCGGATTACCTGATTAGCGATATCGACCTGACTTTTGACCTGGATGCCACTAAAACCGTTGTGACGGCGGTGAGCCAGGTGACGCGCCACAGCGCGACTGCCGTACCGCTGCGTCTGGATGGTGAAGACCTGACGCTGGTCTCCCTGCATATTAATGATGAAGCGTGGTCTGACTATAAAGAAGAAAACAACCAGCTGGTCATCGACAACCTGCCGGAACAGTTTACGCTGCGCATCGTGAATGAAATCAGTCCTGCCGCCAACACGGCGCTGGAAGGGCTTTACCAGTCTGGCGTGGCGCTGTGCACCCAGTGTGAAGCGGAAGGGTTCCGCCACATTACCTGGTATCTGGACCGCCCGGACGTCCTGGCGCGCTTCACCACCAAAATCATCGCCGATAAAGCGCTCTACCCATTCCTGCTCTCCAACGGTAACCGCGTGGGAGAAGGGGAGCTGGAAAATGGCCGTCACTGGGTTCAGTGGCAGGATCCGTTCCCGAAACCGTGCTACCTGTTTGCGCTGGTGGCGGGTGATTTCGACGTGCTGCGCGATACTTTCAAAACGCGCTCGGGTCGCGAGGTGGCGCTGGAGCTGTTTGTTGACCGTGGCAATCTGGATCGCGCACCGTGGGCGATGACCTCGCTCATCAACTCCATGAAGTGGGACGAAGAGCGCTTTGGCCTCGAATATGACCTCGACATCTATATGATCGTCGCCGTCGATTTCTTCAACATGGGCGCAATGGAGAACAAAGGCCTTAACGTCTTTAACTCCAAATACGTGCTGGCGCGTACCGATACCGCCACCGATAAAGATTATCTCGATATCGAACGCGTCATCGGACACGAGTATTTCCATAACTGGACCGGTAACCGTGTCACCTGTCGCGACTGGTTCCAGCTGAGCCTGAAAGAGGGCCTGACCGTGTTCCGTGACCAGGAGTTCAGCTCCGATCTGGGTTCACGCGCGGTGAACCGCATCAACAACGTGCGTACTATGCGCGGCCTGCAGTTTGCGGAAGATGCCAGCCCTATGGCGCACCCGATCCGCCCGGATAAAGTCATTGAGATGAACAATTTCTACACCCTGACGGTGTATGAGAAAGGCGCTGAAATTATCCGTATGATCCACACCCTGCTCGGGGAAGAGAACTTCCAGAAAGGGATGCAGCTTTACTTTGAGCGTCATGACGGCAGCGCGGCCACCTGCGACGATTTTGTTCAGGCGATGGAAGATGCCTCTAATGTCGATCTCTCGCATTTCCGCCGCTGGTACAGCCAGGCCGGTACGCCAGTTGTCACCGTCAAAGACGATTACAATCCGGAAACCGAGCAGTACACCCTGACCATCAGCCAGCGCACGCCGCCAACGGCGGAGCAGGAAGAGAAATATCCGCTGCACATTCCGTTCAGCATTGAGCTGTACGATAACGAAGGCAAAGTGATCCCACTGCAGAAAGGGGGCCACCCGGTACACCACGTGCTGAACGTGACCCAGGCCGAGCAGACCTTTATCTTCGATAACGTCTACTTCCAGCCGGTGCCAGCGCTGCTGTGCGAATTCTCTGCGCCAGTGAAGCTGGAGTACAAGTGGAGCGATCAGCAGCTAACGTTCCTGATGCGTCACGCGCGCAACGACTTCTCCCGCTGGGATGCGGCGCAAAGCCTGCTCGCAACCTACATCAAGCTGAACGTGAACCGTCATCAGCAGGGCCAGCCGCTGTCGCTGCCTGTCCATGTGGCTGACGCGTTCCGCGCGATCCTGCTGGATGAGACGATTGATCCGGCACTGGCGGCTGAAATCCTGACGCTGCCGTCCGCCAGCGAAATCGCCGAACTGTTTGATATCATCGACCCGATCGCCATCGTGGCGGTGCGTGAAGCCCTGACCCGCACGCTGGCGACCGAGCTGGCCGATGAGTTCCTCGCAATCTACAACGCCAATAAGCTTGACGCGTATCGCGTGGAGCATGCGGACATCGGTAAACGTTCCCTGCGTAACACCTGCCTGCGCTATCTGGCATTTGGTGAAACTGAACTGGCGAACACGCTGGTCAGCAAGCAGTATCACGAAGCGGATAACATGACCGACGCGCTGGCAGCGCTGGGCGCAAGCGTCGCCGCCGAACTGTCGTGCCGCGATGCGCTGATGCAGGAGTACGACGACAAGTGGCATCAGGATGGCCTGGTGATGGATAAGTGGTTCATTCTGCAGGCAACCAGCCCGGCGGAAGATGCGCTTAGCACCGTCCGCAGCCTGCTGAAGCATCGCTCCTTTACCATGAGCAACCCAAACCGCGTCCGTTCCCTGATTGGTGCGTTTGCCAGCAGCAACCCGGCCGCGTTCCACGCCGAAGATGGCAGCGGTTATCAGTTCATGGTGGAAATGCTGACCGAGCTGAACAGCCGTAACCCGCAGGTGGCGTCGCGCCTGATTGAGCCGCTGATCCGCCTGAAGCGCTACGACGCGAAGCGTCAGGCGAAGATGCGTGCCGCACTTGAGCAGCTTAAAGGGCTGGAAAACCTGTCTGGGGATCTGTACGAGAAGATTGCTAAAGCCTTAGCGTAATAACAAAATCGCCCGGTGGCGCTTCGCTTACCGGGCCTACATCTGGTTTTCTCCCTCTCCCCGTGGGAGAGGGCCGGGGTGAGGGCATCAGGCATTAGCCTTAACTCGCTGTAACTCCGTTTCCCCACGTTTCATCACCCGATCCAGCACTTCTGCCTCCAGCTCCGCCAGTCTTGCCGAACCGACGCGACGAGGGCGAGGAAGATCGACCGTCAGGTCCAGGCCAATTTTCCCTTCTTCTATTAACAGCACCCGGTCAGCCATTGCGACGGCTTCGCTCACGTCATGGGTGACCAGCAACACCGTAAAACCATGCACCTGCCAGAGGGAGCCAATTAAATCCTGCATTTCGATCCGCGTCAGGGCATCCAGCGCGCCGAGCGGCTCATCAAGCAACAGCAGGCCGGGGCGATGGATTAACGCCCGGGCCAGCGCCACGCGCTGTTTCTGTCCACCCGACAGCGCCGCAGGCCACTCGCCTGCGCGGTGTTCCAGCCCGACGGCCGCAAGCGCCTGACGGGCCTCATCGCGCCAGCTGCCCTTCAGGCCGAGCCCGACGTTGTCGATGACGGACTTCCAGGGCAGCAGGCGAGCATCCTGAAACATCATGCGAGTATCGTCCTGAATATTGGCCAGCGGCGTCGTGCCAGCCAGAATTTCGCCGCCGTTGGGGGACTCCAGCCCCGCTAAAAGACGCAACAGCGTACTCTTGCCGCCGCCGCTGCGCCCGACAACGGCCACAAATTGCCCGGCTGGAATATGCAGATCCAGCCCGTTAAGAACGGTGTTTTCACCGTAGCGTTTGGTCACGCCGCTGAGCAGCAGCGGTGTACCCTGAGTCAGTCGGGACGTGTTCATGCTTTCGCCTCCTGAGTGGTATAGGCCGGATTCCAGCGCAGCCAGCTGCGTTCCAGCCACTGGGCGCTGACGTCGGCGAGTTTGCCGAGCAGGGCGTAAAGGATAATGGCGACCACAACCACGTCCGTTTGCAGGAATTCACGGGCGTTCATCGCCAGATAGCCAATGCCGGAGTTGGCTGAGATGGTCTCCGCAACAATCAGCGTTAGCCACATCAGGCCGAGTGCAAAACGCACCCCGACCATAATGGAGGGCAGGGCGCCGGGGAGAATCACGTGGGTAAAAAGCGCGAAGCCTGATAAGCCGTAGCTGCGCGCCATCTCGACCAGGCCGCGATCGATGTTGCGGATGCCGTGCCAGGTATTAATGTAAATCGGGAACAGCGTACCCAGCGCCACGAGGAAGATCTTGGCGCTCTCATCAATACCAAACCACAAAATCACCAGCGGGATCAGCGCCAGATGCGGCACGTTGCGCAGCATCTGAATGGACGTATCCAGCAGCCGCTCGCCCCAGCGGGAAAGGCCGCTTATCAAACCCAGCACCAGGCCGATGCTGCCGCCGATGGAAAAACCAATCACCGCGCGCCAGGAGCTGATCGCCAGATGCTGCCACAGCTCGCCGCTGACGCTCAGCGACCAGAACGCTTCTACAACGCCCTCCGGGGAGGGCAGAATACGGCTCGACAGCCAGCCGGTGGACGACGCGAGCTGCCAGATAGCTACAATGCCGACGGGTAAAAACCACGGCGCGGCGCGCAGCAGCCATTTTTGTGAGGTGGCAGACATGGTCACTCCTTAGCTTTGCGCGGCTTTTCGCGGGATAAATTCGTTCGCCACGGCTTCGCCCTGAAGCTGAAGCGGCCGTGGCTGCGGAATTTCCGGAATGGAAACGTCCAGATGCGGGAATAACAGCTCGCCTACTTTATAGGCCTCTTCCAGGTGCGGATAACCGGAGAGAATAAAGCTGTCGATCCCAAGTTCTGCGTATTCATTAATGCGCGCTGCCACGGTCGGACCGTCGCCGACCAGCGCCGTACCCGCGCCGCCGCGCACCAGGCCGACACCTGCCCACAGGTTCGGGCTGATCTCCAGATTTTCACGCTTGCCGTTGTGCAGGGACGCCATCCGGTGCTGTCCGACGGAGTCGGTTTTGGCAAACGCGGCCTGCGCTTTCGCGATGGTTTCATCATCCAGATGGGAGATCAGACGGTCGGCCGCCTGCCAGGCTTCTTCATTGGTTTCACGCACAATCACGTGCAGGCGAATGCCGAAGCGCACCTTGCGGCCATGGGCGGCCGCTTTAGCGCGTACCTGAGCAATTTTTTCTTTCACCAGCTCGGGCGGTTCGCCCCAGGTCAGATAAAGATCGACCTGCTCCGCCGCCAGGTCCTGCGCCACATCCGACGATCCGCCAAAGTAGAGGGG
This sequence comes from Enterobacter genomosp. O, assembly GCF_001022965.1. GTDB lineage: Bacteria > Pseudomonadota > Gammaproteobacteria > Enterobacterales > Enterobacteriaceae > Enterobacter > Enterobacter cloacae_L. The sequence goes on along the minus strand of NZ_LECZ01000025.1, from coordinate 104,265 downwards.
CGGGCGCGGCTGCTGCACCGGCGGGAAGTAGAGCTTCGCGTCGCGAACGTGAATATGCTTGCCTTCAAAGGTGACGGTTTCCCCTTCCAGCAGGCGTCGCCAGACGCGGGTGAACTCGGCGGAGGCTTCATAGCGCTCGGTGTGGTCGAGGAACACGCCGTCGCCCGCCAGCTCCTGCGGATCGCTGCCCGTTACCAGGTTAAACAGGGCGCGTCCGTTAGACAGTCTGTCCAGGGTTGCCGCCTGACGCGCCGCCACGGTAGGCGAGACGACGCTCGGGCGCAGCGCAACCAGGAACTTCAGACGCTGGGTGACCGGGATCATCGACGCGGCAACCAGCCAGGCATCTTCACACGACCGTCCGGTCGGGATCAGCACCCCGGTAAAACCGATTCGGTCCGCCGCCTGCGCAATCTGCTGCAGATAGCCATGGTCAACCGGGCGTGAACCCTCTTCTGTACCAAGATAGTGTCCATCACCGTGGGTGGGTAAAAACCAGAAAAGATTCAGACTCATGATTTTGTTCCTTCTTTTCCAGCGGGTTGCCAGATGCGTTCGCGAATATCCACCTGCTTAGGAACCAGGTGATTTTGATAGAAGAGGTCAGCGGTTTGCTGCTGAAGTGCGGCGACGTGCGCGTCCACGGGCGTAATGGTGGTTGGTGGACGGTGGCTGAGATAGCTCGCAATCACTGGTTCAGGTAAGCCCATGGTTTTTGCCAGCAGGGCAATACTCTCCTGACGCTGGCTCTGGGTCAGCGCATCGGCCTGGGTAAAGGTATCAAGGACGCCCTGAATAAATGCGCCGTTCTTTTCCGCATACGGTCTTGCGGCAAGGTAGAACGAGCCTGTCTGCTTCAGCGTGGTGCCGTCTTTCAGCACGCGAACGCCGCCCTGCAGCAGTGCGGCGGAGTAGTACGGATCCCAGATGGCCCAGGCATCAACGTTCTTCTGCTGGAATGCGGCGCGCGCGTCGGCAGGCGTCAGGTAGACGGGCTGAATGTCGGTGAACTTGAGCCCGGCTTCCTGCAGGGCGCGCAGCAGAAGGTTGTGCGAGCTGGAACCTTTCTGGAACGCGACTTTATGACCTTTAAGATCGGCGACGCTTTTAATGTCGCTATTTTCAGGGACCAGAATCACTTCAGCCTTCGGTTTGGGCGGCTCAACGCCGACGTAGACGAGGTCCGCTCCGGCGGCCTGGGCGAATATCGGCGGAATATCGCCCGTACTGCCGATATCGATACTGCCAACGTTCAGGGCCTCCAGCATTTGGGGGCCAGCGGGAAACTCAACCCAGGAGAATTTGGTGTCCGGGAAGCGTTTTTCCAGAAGCTGGTGGCTTTTCGCCAGCACCATGCTCACGCTGCCTTTCTGATAGCCAATGCGTAAACTTTCAGGCGCTGTATCTGCGGCATGGGCCAGCGACGTAAGCGCCATCAAACCTGCCAGCCCGATGCGGGTTAACGTTTTAAACATGGGCGACTCCTTGAGGCTGACCAAACGCCGGAGCCTGGATATCCCTGCGGTGCAGGGCATGCCAGAAGGTTTCCAGGGCGTTATCGAGGCGTGTTTGCAGATTTGGCGTAAAGTGAGGTTTGTGCTGATAGTCAATGACCTGGGAGTCATCTGCGAAAACGCCGTGGAGGATCTCCTGCGCTTTCAGCGCGTTCAGAACTGGCTTTAGGGCATAATCCACCGCCAGTAAATGGGCCACCGTGCCGCCTGTGGCAAGGGGCAGTACCACTTTGCCATCCAGAGCACGCTCGGGAAGCAGGTCAAGCAGGGTTTTCAGCGCCCCAGAAAAAGAGGCTTTATAAATAGGCGTTGCCACGATTAAGCCATCAGCGCCTTTAAGCTGCTCAATGAGGGTTTTGAGCGCTGGGCTGTCAAAACGGGCATAGAGCAGATCCTCAGGTTCGAAGTTATGCAGGTTCCAGTGGCACACTTCCACATCCAGGGCATTGAGCTTTTCACGGGCATATTCCAGCAGAGCGCTGGAACGCGAAGGGAATCGTGGACTTCCGGCCAGGGTAATGACGCGCATACTTCCTCCTTATAACCAATTGTTTGCTTTTATCTAACATTCATAACAATTTTGAGGAGTGTGACACCGCGCGGTTATTCCACTAAATGATTTATCTGCAATTAAAATGCGAAAAACAGCATAAGAAGTATCCCGACAGGTAAACGTTTGCGTTTTACGCTGCTTTTTTTGCCGCAGGTCAATTCCCTTTCGTGCCGGGATCGCCCATAATCCCCTCCCGGTTTGCACACCGGGAATCCAGGAGAGTTCATGTACTACCCCTTCGTTCGTAAAGCCCTTTTCCAGCTCGACCCTGAGCGCGCTCATGAATTTACATTCCAGCAATTACGTCGCATTACCGGAACGCCGCTGGCCGCTCTGGTGCGTCAGAATGTGCCGGAAAAACCTGTGCAGTGCATGGGTCTGACCTTTAAAAACCCGCTGGGTCTGGCGGCCGGTCTGGACAAAAATGGCGAGTGCATTGATGCCCTGGGCGCGATGGGCTTTGGCTCCATCGAAATCGGTACCGTCACCCCGCGCCCGCAGCCGGGAAATGACAAGCCGCGCCTGTTCCGCCTGGTCGAAGCCGAAGGGCTGATCAACCGGATGGGCTTCAACAACCACGGTGTTGATCATCTTGTTGAGAACGTCAAAAAAGCGCATTTTGATGGGATATTAGGCATCAATATTGGCAAAAATAAAGATACGCCGGTAGAGCAGGGTAAAGATGACTATCTGATTTGTATGGAAAAAGTCTACGCCTATGCTGGTTATATTGCGGTGAATATTTCCTCACCCAATACCCCGGGCCTGCGCTCCTTACAATATGGCGAAGCGCTGGACGATCTTCTGAGCGCCATTAAAAATAAACAAAATGAGCTGCAGGCGATCCACCATAAATATGTTCCGGTGGCGGTTAAGATCGCGCCGGATCTTTCTGCTGAAGAATTGATCCAGGTTGCCGACAGTTTAGTTCGCCATAATATTGATGGCGTGATTGCAACCAATACCACGCTCGATCGCTCCCTTGTTCAGGGAATGAAAAACTGTGACGAAGCGGGTGGGTTAAGCGGCCGTCCGGTACAATTAAAAAGCACCGAAATTATTCGCGCGCTGTCTGCGGAATTAAAAGGACGTCTGCCGATTATTGGCGTTGGCGGCATTGACTCCGTGATTGCTGCACGTGAGAAGATGGCGGCGGGTGCGTCACTGGTACAAATCTATTCCGGCTTTATTTTTAAAGGGCCGCAGCTGATTAAAGAAATCGTTACTCATATCTAATCTTTTCTCCTAATCAGACAACCAGGGCTTTATTTCCGGCCCTGGTTGTTTTATATTCCGTCACTGTTGCTTATTTAGACATTATAGTCTTTTATTAATGGTGTTATAAACGAAGCGGCGAACAGGACATTTTTAGTACAGGACGTTTCGGGACGGGAGAGAAACATGCGAATTAAACCTGACGATAACTGGCGCTGGTATTTTTGCGAAGAGCACGATCGTATGATGCTCGATTTAGCCAATGGCATGTTGTTTCGCTCTCGTTTTGCTCGCCGAATGTTAACCCCGGACGCGTTTTCTCCGTCAGGCTTTTGCGTTGATGACGCTGCGCTGTATTTCTCCTTTGAGGAAAAATGCCGCGATCTGGTTCTCTCTAAAGAGCAGCGTGCCGAACTGGTATTAAATGCCCTGGTGGCTATCCGTTTTCTGAAACCGCAAATGCCCAAAAGCTGGCATTTCCTTGCGCATGGTCTGAGCTGGACCCCGGCAACGGGCGATGCGGCCAGCGTAAATCTGAGCGATACGGCAGAAGAGGTGAGTCTGCTGGTGGTCGAGCCTGGCGAAAATGCTGCGCTCTGTTTGCTGGCGCAGCCCGGCGTGACGATTGCCGGGCGGACTATGCAGTTAGGAGATGCCATTAAGGTGATGAACGACAGGCTGAAGCCCCAGCTTCGCGTGGATGCCTTCAGCCTGGAACAGGCCGTTTAAGCTTCCAGCTGTAGCGATGTTTTTGGAATACAGCTGCAGCACAGAATAGTCCCGTCTTCTGCAATCGCTGATTTTTTCAGCGCACTGACCTCGCCCTCTACCAGCTTGATTCGACAGCAGCCACAGATCCCCGCGCGACAGGAATAGGGTATGCGGATCCCCGCTTGTTCCAGTTGCTCAAGTAAAACCTGCTGGTTATTCCCCCGAATGACGTTACCCTGCCAGTGAATATCGACCGTCGAGCTGACCGGGGTCTCAACGTCGACGAACTCTTCCTCCTGACCTGAGCCGTACACTCTTGCAGGCCCTCGGGCAAGGATTTCAACCTCATCACCGACGCGGATCGCGCCGCTGGAGCGCGGAATAAGGTTCTGACCGAAGTCGACGTCGCCGTTGTCCTGTGCGGTACGAAATGACTGCAGCGTTTTCAGCGGCTCGCCGGAAGGGTGCTTCAGGCCTTTCTCCGGGCTGACGGTGGTAAAGATACAGCGGCTGCAAGGCTTCACCACGTCGAAAATGACGCTGCCGATACGGATGACTTTCCAGGTGTCTTCTTCCCAGGCGTCGGCACCCGTTACCACAAGATTCGGACGGAACTGTTCCATCTGAACGCTGGCTTTGCAGCGGCCTTGTAAATCACGCAGAGAGGCTTCGTTAGTCAGCAGGAAAGGGAAGCCATCGGCAAACGAGAGCGGAACCGCGTCATGGCGCTTAACGCGGCGCGTCAGCTCAGGCCCAACCCATCGCAGCTGCACGTCGCGGGAGAAGAAGCCGCTGAGCCAGCGGTTAATCTCCTCCGGGGCGATGCGCGCGGTAAAATGATTGCCCCACACTTCCGTTGGCGCATCGACAGGCGCAAAATCCGCAAAGCGGGTCACCGCGCTGGAACCGTCCGGTGCGGACAGGTGCAAACCGTCATGAAGCGGGGAAGGGGTAAAGCGAACCATCTGCGGGAACTGGCGTGCGGTAATGAACGTACCGTCCGGCTCGGTGACCATAAAAATACGATCGAAGGCAAATCCGCTCATGTCGGCCAGGGCGTGAGAGACGCCGATACCGCGCATGGATTTCACCGGATGAATAAAAAGCCTGGATAACGTCGCCACTGCACAGTCCCTCGAATGAAAATAAGCCTTCAACTTTATGACATACACGCCATATTAGCTATAATGCGCGACAATTTTCTAAGAGTAAAAGTGACGATATGAATTCTCTGTTTGCCAGTACGGCCCGTGGGCTGGAAGAGCTGTTAAAAACTGAACTGGAAGCCCTGGGCGCGCAAGAGTGCCAGGTAGTTCAGGGTGGTGTCCATTTTGAGGGCGACACGCGGCTTATTTACCAGAGCCTGATGTGGAGCCGTCTGGCGTCGCGCATCATGCTGCCGATGAAGGAGTGCAAGGTCTATAGCGACCTTGACCTGTATACCGGCGTACAGATGATCGACTGGACAGAGATCTTCACCCCGAATGCCACCTTTGCGGTGCATTTCAACGGCGTGAACGACGAGATCCGCAACAGTCAGTACGGCGCCCTGCGCGTCAAAGACGCCATTGTGGACTGCTTTACCCGTAAAAATAAGGAACGCCCTAACGTCGATCGTGAAAATCCCGATCTGCGTATCAACGTCTGGCTCAACGGCGATACCGCGAGTATTTCCCTCGATCTGAGCGGAGCGGGCCTGCACCTGCGCGGCTACCGCGATCGCACCGGTATGGCGCCAATCAAAGAAACACTGGCCGCCGCCATTGTGATGCGCTCCGGCTGGCAGCCGGGCACGCCGCTGCTCGACCCGATGTGTGGTTCCGGTACCTTGCTGATTGAAGCGGCCATGCTGGCCACCGACCGCGCGCCGGGCCTGCACCGCGGGCACTGGGGCTTCAAAGGCTGGGCGCAGCACGATGAAGCGCTCTGGAAAGAGGTCAAAGACGACGCGCAGACCCGCGCGCGTAAAGGTCTGGCGGAGTACACCTCCCACTTCTACGGTTCAGATAGCGACCCTCGCGTCATTGAACGCGCGCGCAGCAATGCCCGTCGCGCCGGTATCGGCGAGCTGGTCACCCTCGAAGTAAAAGACGTGGCGAACCTGACCAACCCGCTGCCAAAAGGCCCGTACGGTACCGTTATCAGCAACCCGCCATACGGCGAACGTCTTGACAGCGAACCGGCGCTGATTGCCCTGCACAGCCTGCTGGGCCGCAACATGAAAGACTATTTCGGCGGGTGGAATCTTTCCCTGTTCAGTGCCTCACCGGAACTGTTGAGCTGCCTGCAGCTGCGTGCCGATCGCCAGTTTAAGGCGAAAAACGGCCCGCTGGACTGCGTGCAGAAAAACTACCATCTGGCGGAGAAAGCGGCGGACAGTAAGCCATCGGGCGTGGCGGAAGATTACGCCAACCGTCTGCGCAAGAATCTCAAGAAATATGAAAAATGGGCGAAGCAGGAAGGGATCGAATGCTATCGCCTGTACGATGCTGACCTGCCGGAATACAACGTGGCGGTTGACCGCTATGCGGACTGGGTGGTGATTCAGGAATATGCCCCGCCGAAAACTATTGACGCACAAAAAGCGCGTCAGCGCATGCTGGACGTCATTGCGGCGACCATCGCCGTGCTGGGTATCGCGCCAAACAAACTGGTACTGAAAACCCGCGAGCGTCAGAAAGGGAAAAACCAGTATCAGAAGATGGGCGAGAAGGGTGACTTCATTGAAGTGGGCGAATACAACGCCCGCCTGTGGGTTAACCTGACCGACTATCTTGATACCGGCCTGTTCCTCGACCACCGTATCGCCCGTCGCATGCTCGGCCAGATGAGCAAGGGCAAAGATTTCCTCAACCTGTTCTCCTATACCGGCAGCGCCAGCGTGCATGCGGGTCTGGGCGGCGCGCGGAGCACCACCACGGTGGATATGTCCCGCACCTATCTGGAGTGGGCGGAGCGTAACCTGCGCCTTAACGGCTTAACCGGGCGTCAGCATCGTCTGATGCAGGCCGACGTGCTGGGCTGGCTGCGTGATACCGACGAGCAGTTCGACCTGATCTTTATCGATCCGCCGACCTTCTCCAACTCCAAGCGTATGGAAGACAGCTTTGATGTACAGCGCGATCACCTGCGCCTGATGACCGACCTGAAGCGCCTGTTGCGTAAGGGCGGCACCATTATGTTCTCGAACAACAAACGCGGTTTCCGTATGGATCATGACGGCTTAGCCGCCCTGGGACTGAAAGCACAAGAAATCAGCCAAAAAACGCTGTCTCAGGACTTTGCTCGTAACCGTCAAATTCATAACTGCTGGTTGATTACCGCGGTCTGAAAGGAAAAATAAATGTCTTTAATTAGTATGCACGGCGCGTGGCTCTCTTTCAGCGACTCACCGCTTCTCGATAATGCAGAGCTGCATATCGAAGATAACGAGCGTGTTTGTCTGGTAGGCCGTAATGGCGCAGGCAAATCGACGCTGATGAAGATCCTTAACCGCGAACAGGGCCTGGATGACGGGCGTATTGTTTACGAGCAGGATCTGATTGTCTCCCGTTTGCAGCAGGATCCTCCGCGTCACGTGACCGGCAGCGTGTACGATTTCGTGGCTGAAGGTATCTCTGAGCAGGCCGAATACCTGAAGCGCTATCACGAGATTTCGCATCTGGTGATGACCGACCCGAGCGACAAGAACCTCAACGAACTGGCGAAAGTGCAGGAGATGCTCGATCACCACGGTCTGTGGCAGCTTGAAAACCGCATTAATGAAGTGCTGGCGCAGCTCGGTCTGGAACCGGATATGGAACTGTCCGCGCTCTCCGGCGGCTGGCTGCGTAAAGCGGCCCTGGGCCGCGCGCTGGTCAGCGGGCCGAAAGTGCTGCTGCTGGACGAACCGACGAACCACCTGGATATCGAAGCGATTGACTGGCTGGAAGGGTTCCTGAAAACCTTCAGCGGCACCATCATCTTTATCTCTCACGACCGTTCGTTTATTCGCAATATGGCGACGCGCATTGTCGATCTCGACCGCGGTAAGCTGGTCACCTATCCTGGCGATTACGATACGTATCTGCTGGAGAAAGAAGAAAACCTGCGCGTGGAAGAGTTGCAGAATGCGGAATTCGACCGCAAGCTGGCGCAGGAAGAGGTCTGGATCCGCCAGGGCATCAAAGCCCGCCGCACCCGTAATGAAGGACGCGTGCGTGCCCTGAAGGCAATGCGCCGCGAGCGTAGCGAACGCCGCGAAGTGATGGGCAGCGCCAAAATGCAGGTGGAAGAAGCCTCCCGTTCCGGCAAGATTGTCTTTGAAATGGAAAACGTTAACTATCAGGTTGACGGTAAAGTGCTGGTGAAAGACTTCTCGGCACAGGTTCAGCGCGGAGACAAAATCGCCCTGATTGGCCCGAACGGCTGCGGTAAAACCACGCTGTTGAAACTGATGCTCGGCCAGCTTCAGGCCGACAGCGGGCGCATTCACTGCGGCACAAAACTCGAAGTGGCCTACTTCGATCAGCACCGCGCGGAGCTGGATCCGGACAGAACGGTGATGGATAACCTCGCCGAAGGTAAGCAGGAGGTCATGGTAAACGGTAAGCCTCGCCATGTGCTGGGCTACCTGCAGGATTTCCTGTTCCATCCGAAGCGCGCAATGACGCCGGTTCGCGCGCTGTCAGGCGGTGAGCGAAATCGTCTTCTTCTGGCGCGTCTGTTCCTGAAGCCAAGCAATCTGCTGATCCTCGATGAACCAACGAACGACCTGGATGTCGAAACGCTGGAACTGCTGGAAGAGCTGATTGACGGTTATCAGGGGACCGTGATGTTGGTCAGCCACGATCGTCAGTTCGTTGATAACACCGTGACCGAGTGCTGGATCTTCGAAGGTGAGGGCAGAATTGGACAATACGTGGGCGGTTATCACGATGCAAAAGGGCAGCAGTCGCAGTCTCTGGCGCAGAAACAGTCAAAGTCCAAAACAAGTTCCGAACCTGCTGTAGCAAAAGCAGAAACTGTCAAGAAAACATCGGCTAAACTAAGCTATAACCTGCAGCGCGAACTGGAGGGGCTACCGCAGCGTCTTGAAGAGCTGGAGGCGGCGCTTGAGGATCTGCAAAAACAGGTTGCCGATGCGTCATTCTTTACCCAATCGCATGACTATACTCAAAAAGTACTGGCTGATATGTCCGCGGCTGAAAAAGCCCTGGAAGAAGCCTTTGAGCGCTGGGAGTACCTTGAGTCTCTGAAAAACGGCGCATAAGCAGGGATAAAATATGTGTGACCAGCACCATGCCGACAGGCATATATTATGCTCGCAATGCGATATGCTCGTGGCGTTGCCAGAGCTTGGTCACGGACATAAAGCCCTGTGCCCACGTTGCGGCGCAACGTTGACAACCGAGTGGGACGCGCCGCGGCAGCGTCCCACTGCTTACGCTCTGGCAGCATTATTCATGCTGCTGCTCTCCAATCTCTTCCCGTTCATCTATATGAAGGTGGGCGGAATGACCAGCCAGGTCGATTTGCTCGAAATCCCGGGCGTGATGTTCTCTGAAGATTACGCCAGCCTCGGCACCTTTTTTCTGCTCTTTGTCCAGATAGTCCCGGCTTTTTGCCTGGTCGTTATCCTGATGCTGGTAAACCGCGTCAGGATGCCGTCGTCACTGAAAATCAAACTCGCGCGTATCCTTTTTCAGCTTAAAAGCTGGGGGATGGCCGAGATCTTCCTGGCGGGTATTCTGGTCAGCTTCGTGAAGCTGATGGCGTACGGTGACGTGGGGATCGGCAGTAGCTTTATTCCCTGGTGTTTGTACTGTGTCCTCCAGCTGCGTGCATTCCAGTGCGTGGACCGGCGCTGGTTGTGGGACGATATCGCCCCGGCTCCCACGCTTTCGCAAACGGTGAAAGTCGGCGTACCGGGTATTCGTCAGGGACTGCGTTCCTGCCCGTGCTGTACCGCCGTGCTGCCTGCCGATCTCGACGTTTGTCCGCGCTGCGAAACCAAAGGTCACGTGCGCCGTAAAAATAGTCTGCAGTGGACGATGGCGCTGCTGGTGACGTCCATCATGCTGTATTTGCCGGCCAATATTTTGCCGATCATGATTACCGATCTGCTCGGCGACAAAATGCCCTCGACGATCCTGGCCGGGGTGATATTGCTGTGGGGCGAGGGATCCTATCCGGTCGCCGGCGTGATTTTTATCGCCAGTATTATGGTGCCAACCTTAAAAATGATCGCGATCGCCTGGCTCTGTTGGGATGCGAAAGGCCACGGAAAACGCGACAGCGAACGCATGCACCTGATTTATGAAGTTGTCGAGTTTGTCGGACGCTGGTCAATGATTGACGTGTTTGTTATTGCCGTTCTCTCTGCATTGGTGCGGATGGGCGGTTTAATGAGTATTTATCCCGCGATGGGGGCTTTAATGTTTGCGCTGGTCGTGATTATGACCATGTTTGCGGCCATGACCTTCGACCCTCGTTTATCGTGGGATCGAGAGCCTGAATCAAGCCATGAGGAAGAGTAAGAGCATGGAAAATAAGAGTGGAGAGGCGAAAGTGCAGAAGGTCAAAAACTGGTCACCGGTGTGGATTTTCCCCATCGTGACGGCGCTGATTGGTGCATGGATCCTGTTTTATCACTACAGCCATCAGGGACCGGAAGTCACGCTTATTACCACCAATGCCGAGGGGATTGAGGGCGGTAAAACGACCATCAAAAGCCGTAGCGTGGATGTGGGCGTGGTCGAAAGCGCAACCCTGACCGACGATTTAACCCATGTGGAGATTAAGGCGCGCCTTAATGCCGGCATGGAAAAACTGCTGCATGGCGACTCGGTTTTCTGGGTCGTTAAACCGCAGGTGGGGCGTGAAGGGATCAGCGGCTTAGGCACGCTGCTCTCAGGGGCCTACATTGAGCTGCAGCCTGGCGCTAAGGGTAACCAGCCAGCCAAATACCAGCTTCTGGATTCACCGCCGCTCGCACCGCCTGATGCTAAGGGTATCCGCGTCATTCTCGACAGCAAAAAAGCAGGTCAGCTCACGGCGGGGGATCCGGTTCTGTTCCGCGGCTACCGCGTCGGGTCGGTTGAGAAAAGCACGTTCGATCCGCAGAAACGTGCGATCAGCTATCAGCTCTTCATTAATGCGCCGAACGATCGCCTGGTCACCAGCAACGTCCGTTTCTGGAAAGATAGCGGTATTGCGGTGGATCTGACCTCGGCAGGCATGCGCGTTGAAATGGGCTCGCTGACCACGCTGTTTGGCGGCGGCGTCAGCTTTGACGTGCCGGAAGGACTGGATCTGGGGCAGCCGGTTGCTGAGAACACCGCTTTCCGCCTGTTTGACGATCAGCGAAGTATTCAGGATGCGCTCTATACCGATCACGTTGATTTCCTGATGTTCTTTAAAGACTCCGTTCGCGGCCTGCAGCCGGGGGCGCCCGTTGAGTTCCGCGGCATTCGTCTCGGTACGGTTGGACAAGTTCCATTCTTCGTTCCGGGGCTTCAGCAGGTGCTGGATGATGATTACCGCATTCCGGTGCTGATTCGTATTGAACCAGAGCGTTTGATCAACCAGATTGGCGAAAATCAGGATATTGCCACCCATATCTCCCAACTGATGGAACGCGGTCTGCGCGGTTCGCTGAAAACCGGCAACCTGGTGACCGGTGCGCTGTATGTGGATATGGACTTCTATCCAAAAGCGCCGCCGATTACCGGTATCCGTGAATTTGGTGGTTACAAAATCATCCCAACGGTGAGTAGTGGTCTGGCCCAGATCCAGCAGCGTCTGATGGAAACACTGGATAAGATTAACAATCTGCCACTGAATCCGATGATTGAAGCGGCGACGAACTCGCTGAGCGAGAGCCAGGCAACGATGCGCCGTCTGCAAACCACGCTGGATAACATCAACAAGATCACGGCAAGCCAGAGTATGCAGCAGCTTCCGCAGGACATGCAGAAAACGCTGCGTGAACTGAACCGCAGCATGCAGGGCTTCCAGCCAGGCTCAGCGGCATACAACAAGATGGTGGCGGATATGCAGCGTCTCGATCAGGTCTTGCGTGAACTGCAGCCAGTTCTTAAAACGCTCAACGAGAAGAGCAACGCGCTGGTGTTTGAAGCGAAAGATAAAAAGGATCCTGAGCCGAAGAGGGCAAAAGAATGAATAAATGGCTATTGATGGCTGGCGCTCTGCTGTTAACGGCGTGCAGTTCAGGTGTAGATAACAAAAGCTACTATCAGCTGCCCGTGGCTACCCAGAGCGGGGGACAAAGCACGGCCAGCCAGGGAAACCGTCAGCTGTGGGTTGAACAGGTTGCCGTGCCGGATTATCTGGCCGGAAACGGTGTGGTCTATCAGACCAGCGACGTTAAATACGTGATTGCGACGAACAATCTGTGGGCCAGCCCGCTGGATCAGCAGCTGCGCAACACGCTGGTGGCCAATCTCGGCAGCCAGCTTCCGGGTTGGGTTGTCGCTTCGCAGCCGCTGGGCAACGATCAGGATACGCTGAACGTCACGGTAACGGGCTTCCATGGTCGCTATGACGGTGCGGTGGTGATCAGCGGGGAGTGGTTGCTGAATCATCAGGGACAGCTGATTAAGCGTCCTTTCCATCTGGAGCTCAAACAGCAGAAAGATGGCTATGACGAAATGGTGAAAGTGCTGGCTCAGGGTTGGGCACAGGAGTCGGCCAGTATCGCAAGGGAAATTTCCCGGCTGCCATAAGTAAAATTCATCATCAAAAACCGCAATTGGTCTGTCGCTGATTGCGGTTTTTTTTCGTTTTCACTTCAGTTCGTTACTTGTGCCGCATCACAATTTTTGTACAAATGATCTTCCAGCTAGCTCACAAATATGACACCCGTATGAATTTTGAACATTGACGCTGCGACTAATTCGGGGTATTCGTTATCTGTGCCTGTGCATTTAGTGCAGACACTGTTTTCTTTCCACCAGACAAAAGAATGAGGGAAACGAGGCATGAAGAGACAGAAACGAGATCGCCTGGAACGGGCTCATCAACGTGGTTATCAGGCCGGCATCGCTGGACGTTCTAAAGAAATGTGTCCTTATCAGACGATAAATCAAAGGTCACAATGGCTTGGAGGCTGGCGAGAAGCCATCGGCGACAGGGCACTCATAGCCTGATAACGTCTCTTTAAAAAAAGAAACCTCCGCAATGCGGAGGTTTCGCCTTTCTGGGGTCTCGAAAAGCAATATCAGAACGCGGAGGTGTCCTGGAACAGACCCACTTTCAGGTCGCTCGCGCTATAGATCAGACGACCATCTACCAGCACTTCGCCATCCGCCAAGCCCATAATCAGACGGCGGTTAACGATGCGCTTGAAGTGAATACGATAGGTCACTTTCTTCGCTGTAGGCAGAACCTGGCCGGTGAATTTCACTTCGCCCACGCCCAGCGCACGACCTTTACCTTCACCACCCAGCCAGCCCAGATAGAAGCCAACCAGCTGCCACATTGCATCGAGGCCCAGACAGCCAGGCATTACCGGATCGCCAATAAAGTGGCAACCGAAGAACCACAGGTCCGGGTTAATATCGAGTTCTGCTTCTACGTAACCCTTATCGAAGTTGCCGCCGGTTTCGGTCATTTTCACGACACGGTCCATCATCAGCATGTTCGGGGCCGGTAACTGCGGGCCATTAGCGCCAAACAGTTCACCGCGACCAGAGGCAAGAAGATCTTCTTTTGTATAGGATTCGCGTTTATCTACCATGTTCTCAATAAGCCTTATTTTAGTGAAGGACGCAGGATAGCTAACACGTGTACGCTGAACAAGTCCGATCAGTTCGAACTGAACCAGCCCAACCAGCGTAACGGCCATGGATAACGATGACGAGCATCCTGCTGTGTCGCCTGAGCAATTCGCTCCTGGATAGTCTGCATCAGGGTGGTCTGCCCTTCGCCATCCCATACCAGGTTTGTCAGTAAGGGTAGTGCATCCTCAATCCCTTCGATGGCCCAGATGGCGAATTGCTCCTGTTCAACGGCATCCAGAATATCCTGGCTGAGGCTTAAATGGCGTGCGTTGGGCGCGGGAATAATTACACCCTGCTTGCCGTTTAAACCGCGCTGCTGGCAGATGGAGAAGAAACCTTCAATTTTTTCGTTGAGGCCACCTACTGGCTGAGCGCGTCCGAATTGATCGACCGAACCGGTGATGGCGATGTTCTGATTGATCGGCACTTCCGCCAGGGCGCTGATTAAGGCGCACAGCTCTGCCATAGAGGCGCTATCGCCATCCACTTCGCTGTAGGACTGCTCAAACGTCAGCGAGGCAGAGAAGGGGATCTGTTGCTCGAGCTGCAGCTCTGACATCAAAAACGCCTGCATGATCATCATGCCTTTCGCATGAATGTTTCCGCCCAGCTCGGCTTTCCGTTCGATATCGGTGAATTCACCATCGCCAATATGCACAACGCAGCTGATTCGGGACGGTTCCCCGAACGCGCGCGGATGGCCAGGAAATTCAATCACCGACAGGGCGTTGATCTGCCCAACGCGTTCACCTTCGGTTTCCACGAGAATTTGTTCCAGCAGAATTTCATCCTGCATACGGTCAGCAAGATAGCCTTCTCGCCACTCTCGCTGAGCCAGCATCTGGGTGAGCTGTTCTCCGCTGAAAGCACCGTTACCGCTGATAACACCCACTTCACGCAGCTGTTTGCCAATCCAGAGCGGGCAGAGTGGCAGCGTTTCCTGGTCACCGGTATAGCGCACCGCTTCGCGAATCAAGCCTGGCCACGCGTCAGCCGCTGGCGTTGGCAATGCAAAACGTTCAGCAACGGCCATCACCCACTGGCACCACTGCGCCATATCGTCTGCATCGGCAATCTGGATGTTGTCTTCGTATTCGCTATACACCGCCTGCTCAGCCATCTCCGGCTCCATTTCCTGGAAGTCAGCCAGAGATTCACGGTCGCCCGTCAGCACGACGGTCAGCGACAGCGGCATAGACGGCACAGAGACGGGCAGGGGACGAGACTCATCGTAGCCGATCCAGTCGAAGCGCTGCTGGTGCACGATGGTTTTCAGACGCATCCACAGCAGCGGCTGCGAGAGCAGGGTGCGCAATGAAATAATGAGGACACCGCCATTTGCGCGATGTACCAGCCCCGGCTGCAGCGACAGTTCGCCGTTAAACTGGCGCAGGCAACCAAAGAGTTGTTCAGCCTCGACCCAGTTAGCGGTAATCACCTCGCCCTTAGCGGCAAAACGGCCATCAGCCTGAGCGGATGGTTCGAAAGTGACATCATGTCCCGCGATACGATATTGGCCGCCAAAGACTGCGTTCGATTCCGGCTGCAGCTGGCGCACGGCGTCCCCAAGCAGCGTCAGGTATTCCGCTTCTTCCGGGGCTTTGAGCAGCATGAAGGGCGCTGTTGCCCACGGGCTTAACACCTGCTCCAGCGCATAATGCAAACGTGGCTGCGTATCGCTAAGGATGAATTCGTTTTCTTTTGCGAGATCTGGCTGTGCAAACAGTTCCTGATAACTTTCGGTATCCGGAACAAGGTCACGCCATGCAAGTTTCGTAATGGTCAAAGTTGATGTTTTTTAGTCAGATGTAAAAGCGTGGAGTATACCGTAAGCGGGGGGCTCTACCCAAGCAGGATTGGGGATTTCGAGAGGGGGATTGGCTGCATTCACTCACAGGATATGATTTCTTTTCAGCAGATTGCTAAAAAACTGATATTCTGAACAGAGTTACGTGGTAACACTGAGATCGCAATGAAATATCAACAACTGGAAAACCTCGAAAGCGGCTGGAAATGGAAGTACCTGGTCAAAAAGCACCGTGAAGGGGAGCTGATCACCTGCTACATCGAAGCCAGCGCTGCGCAAGAGGCCGTGGATATTTTGCTGACCCTCGAAAATGAACCGGTACAGGTTAACGGCTGGATTGAAAAACACATCAATCCTGCGCTGTTAAACCGGATGAAGCAAACTATCCGCGCGCGACGCAAACGGCATTTTAACGCTGAGCATCAGCACACGCGCAAAAAATCAATCGATCTGGAGTTCGTTGTCTGGCAACGCCTGGCGGGACTGGCGCAACGCCGTGGCAAAACGCTGTCCGAAACTATCGTGCAGTTGATTGAGGATGCCGAACATAAAGAGAAGTACGCCAACCAGATGTCGACACTGAAGAACGATCTTCAGGCTCTGTTGGGTAAAAAGTAGATTTTTATTTTCTTCAGACAATAAAAAACCCCGCATTGCGGGGTTTTTTTATAAGACGATAACTTATGCCGCTGGCTGAGTTACAACGTCTTTGATGCCTTTAACTTCGATCTCTACGCGACGATCTGGAGCCAGGCAGTCGATCAGTGCAGCGCGAGCTTTCACGTTGTCACAGGTGTTGCCAGTAACTGGGTTAGATTCGCCCATACCACGTGGGGAGATCTTGTTAGCTGGGATACCTTTAGAGATCAGGTAATCAACAACAGACTGAGCACGTTTCTCAGACAGTTTCTGGTTGTAAGCGTCAGAACCGATACGGTCGGTGAAGCCCAGAACCACTACAGAACCGTCTTTAGGATCCAGGTTGCTCAGCTGGGTGTACAGCTGATCCAGTGCCTGCTGGCCTTCTGGTTTCAGAGTAGCTTTGTTGAAGTTGAACAGAACGTCAGACTTCAGAGTGAAGTGCTTGGTCTGTACTTCTGGAGCTGGAGCCGGCGCTGGAGCAACAACTGGTGCTGCATCTTCCTGCTGGCCGAAACGGTAGGAAACACCTACGCTCAGCATGCCGTTGTCTGGACGAACACCAACGGTGTTGCCGTCGCCGATGTTGTTAACCCACTGGTATTCCAGACGGGTAGCGATGTCACGGGTCACAGCCCACTCAACGCCACCAGCGAATACTGGGGAAACACCGGTGTCATGGTCGTCGCCAGCGTTGCTGTTGCTGGAGTCAGCGCGCCATACCATGCCGCCCAGACGGGTGTACACGTCCAGATCGTCAGTTACTGGGTAACCCAGTTTAGCGGTCAGCTGAACGCCCTGTGCTTTAAAAGCGCCGTTTACGGTGTCGCCTTTGTATGGCATACGACCTAACCAGTCGTAACCCATTTCAAAACCAACATACGGGTTAACCTGATAGCCACCGAACGCACCTGCACCAAGCTGGCTCTCGTGAGTCGGGCCATCATTGTTGTTTGCGCTGTTGTACCAGCCGGTGTCGTGGAACTGAGACCAGCCCAGTTTACCACCTGCATACCAGGTATTATCTTTCGGAGCGGCCTGCGCTACGGTAGCGAAGCCAGCCAGTGCCACTGCAATCGCGATAGCTGTCTTTTTCATTTTTTGCGCCTCGTTATCATCCAAAATTCGCCATGAAAGTCTCAAGAGAGAATCACGGTTAAATCCTTCACCGGGGGGCGTGGTCAAATATAAATCTACCGATATCTTCGGCTTAGGCCGAGCACCCCTGGCGATGTAAAGTCTACAACGTAGCTGAAAACTTACAAGTGTGAAGTCCGTCAGGCATATGAAAAAAAAAGTTCCGTATACCTATTATTTAACATTTCGTGAACGAATTTTGTGCAATAAAATTAAGGAGAACCGCACCAGACAAGCCTTGCCGCAATTTTAAGGCCGGGAACTAAAACCGCATCTTGAGGTCAAAAAAAATTCCAGGAAAAATCTTAATTTCACTCAATGATACAAATTTGAGTGAATTTTTAGCCCAGAAAGTTGTCCTCTGCGGTAAGAATCCGATCGAACCGGACGCATAATAAACCCGATCGCACTCCCTTCTTCGGCCGCTTCAGTCAGACGGAAATGTTCCTCTTCCGTCAGTTCTTCTGATAACCATCCAATCACCACGCTGTAATTTCCGGTGCGTAAAGCACGGATCATCGACTCAACGGTGTCGCAAGGCGAGAGTTGATTAATTTGCATCACCTTCGTCAGCGGCAGACCGGCGGACTGAACCCACTCGCGGCTCAGCTTTTGCTGAGGCGTGAGCCAAAGCTGCCAGCGCGATTGCTGACCGAGCTGTTGTAATAACGGCAACAGCAGTAGTTGCGTCAACAGGGGCTGGTCTTCACGATAAACCACTTCACTGATAAGCCCTGTGGAAACACGCTCGACGGAATTCTGCGCGACATTGCCTGCGGCAGAAGAGAGAGAGATTGCGCGATTTGCATAGCCTGAAGTGTGCATATTCATTCCAGCCCTGTAGTTACTGTATGGATATACAGTAACCCCTGTATGCATAAAGATCAACCTCATTTTCGGAAAGCGACTCGCAAAATTCATTCAATCTTGATGCCCGTCGAAAAATCATCTTGCTCAACGGCGATAAGTTGCCTATTTTCCTGCTAACGGATCCGCTAGTAAGAAATTTCGTTGTTAGTGAATGATTTTAAAAGGAAATATCATGAAAAAGATATCTTATGAACGGATTTATAAATCACAAGAATACCTCTCTCCGCTGGGCGAAATTCATCATCGTGCGCTGTTTGGCGGCTACACCCTGGCGGTGGATGATGCAGTTTTTGCCATGGTGTCAGATGGCGAGCTTTATCTTCGCGCCTGCGAGGAGAGTGCGAAGTACTGTGTAAAAAGTGCCGCCTCTTTTTTGACGCTGATGAAGCGAGGCCGTCCGGTGCTGCTCAATTATTATCGCGTGGATGACGGATTATGGCAGGACAGGGAGCGGCTGCTCCAGCTCTCCTCGTTCGCGCTCAGTGCAGCAAGAAAAGAGCGCTACCAGCGTCATCAACGAAACCGGCTTAAGGATCTGCCGAACCTGACGTTTCAGCTTGAAGTCTTGCTTTTTGAAGCAGGCATTACCAATGAAGAAACACTCCGGACGCTGGGCGCCAGGGCAAGCTGGCTGAAAATGCGGGCTAAAAATAAAGCGCTCAGTATTAAAGTGCTCTTCGCACTTGAAGGGGCTATTGAAGGGCTGCATGAGGCGGCGCTCCCGGCAGGCATTCGCCGGGAGCTGACGGAGTGGTTTAATGGGCTGCCTGAGCCGCAGGATAATCACTCTTCCAGGTAGAGATTTGCTGTTGCAGCCGGCAAATTTCAGGCAGCAAAGCGATGAGCAGGCCTATTTGCTGCAGAACCAGCGGCGCTTTGCTGTCGTTTCCCGGGTCAAGATGCGCAATGCGTTGAGCCAGTTCATCCAGAGCCTGCTGAACGCGTGGTTCATCGGCTGGTCGGTGATGAAGCGCGTCATCGACATAGCAGACGGCGTCATCCAGCAGGTTAAGGATACCGGGGTTGGTGAGTTTCTCACGGTGGGCACCCAGCGTCGAAATATAGCTGGTGAAGGTATGGTTCAGGCAAAGCAGGCGGAAAGCGGTCTCACGAATCTCTGCCGTGGCGCGAGGCTCCGTTGACATATTAGAGACAACAGAGGCCAGTTCTGCGTCGCTGTTGTGCGCATCGCGGCGTGCGATGCGGTATGCCAGACGGTTGTCGCGGCCCTGATGATACTGCTCCAGGATGGCGTCAAGGTAGCGACAGTTGGCGTTCATCGCCCTCTCTACCACGCGCGGCAAATTACGAAAACGCCAGTCCGGCCAGATAAAGCTGACCGCAGCCCAGGCAATAGCGCAGCCAATCAGGGTATCGATCACGCGGGGCAGGGCGACCTCAAACCCTTCACCCAGCAGGTTAAAGCAGAGCAGCACCAGCAGCGTGATGAACATGGTGGCATGCGCATACTGCACGTTGCGAAACGCGAAGAACAGCACGCCGGTGATCACGATCAGAATCAGCTGGCCTTCAATGGAGGGCACGAAATAGAGCAGAGGTAGCCCAATCGCGACGCCGACCAGCGTGCCGATAATACGCAGCGCAAGACGATGCCGCGTAGCGTTATAGTTCGGCTGGCAGACGAACAGGCTGGTCAACAGGATCCAGTAGCCGTGATGCAGCCCGGTTATCTGAATAAAGGCATAACCCACGCACAGCACCAGTGACATTCTTACCGCGTGACGAAAAAGAGCCGACTCCGGCGTAAAGTTGCGGCTCAGCCGTAGCCACATATCGCTAACGCTGTGCACGCTGTCATCAGCAAGCTGATTGTCCACCTCGCTGCCCGGAAGCGCCATTGCCTGCTCGGACTCGATGGTCGCTAACTGAGCATCAATAGCCCGCAGGTTATTGAGCAGAAATCCCAGTGCTTTGATGTTTTCCGGCGACGTTCCGCTGGCCTGAACGCGGTCAAGGGCCGCGTCAAGATGGCTAAATACGCGTTCAAAGCGCGGGTCATGCTGATAGGGAGTGCGCAGCAGAATGGAGCGCGAAAGCTGCTGGCACGCCTGGGACTGCATGGACAGCAGGCGCTGGAAGCGGAACATCACGTCGCTGTAGCGGAACTTCTCGCGCAGGGCGGCATACTGAACGTGTGAGGAGCTGGCGCGTTCATGAATGTCCTGCGCGGCAAAATAGTAGTGTAGGGTCCGTCGCGTTCCGCGCTGGCCGCGATCGCCGCGCAGACGGGTAAGCAGAGAGGCTTTCGTCTGGTTAAGGGTGGCGACCAGTTGACCGTTTGCCAGCGCCAGATCGTAGAGCGGTGCCTGGCTTTCCTCTTCGATATCCGGGTCGAACAGACGGGACTTCAGTTCCAGATAGTGGGCTAGCTGCTCAAAGCTGCGGGCAAGGTTATCCTGCAGGGGGCGAACCGGGAAGATGAGATGACCGGTTAATGTCAGCAGGTTATACCAGATGGCGCCCAGCAACAGCAGAACCGGCTGCTGGTACCACTGGTCGTAAAGGGACACGCCCAGCATGGTGTAGATGGCGATTAGCAATGCACCAAACGCGATGGTGGCATAGCGCTGCCCAAGGCCGCCCAGCAAAATAAACCCGCTGGTTGAGAGCGTAAGACCCAGGGCAAACAGCCAGGGCCATGGGAAAAGCAACTCAACGGAGGCTGACGCAATAAAAAAGCAGATGAGCGTAATGACCAGGTTACGTAAACGCCCGGCCAGACGGTCGTCCAGGTCCGCAAGCGCCCCGGCCACCACCCCCAGCGTAAGCGGAATGGTGAGTTTGACATCATTCAGCCACCAGGGCAGGGCAACCGTGCCGCAAAGCGCGATAAAAATCCTGACGTTATAAAGCCAGGTGCTGTTCCAGGTATAACGGCGAAGCAGTGGGCTTAGCATAAACGCGGCCAGTCCTTATTTACTGAAAACGACGACGTGCGTTTGCTTCACGCGCCGCCTGAGCCACTTCTACCGGAACAACCCTGCGCCCGACGGGCCAAAGAGCGATAGCGGCGATCTTAAAGTTCGCGATCCCCACCGGAATACCAATAATCGTGATGCACTGCGCAATACCCGCAAAAATATGCATGATGCACAGCCACCAGCCGAAGAAAATCAGCCAAAGAATGTTCAGCAGGGTCCCGCCCGTGTTCATCAGGGCGTTTTTGCTCTCCGGGTTCAGCTCGTCAACGTGGATGGCTTCATTCCCGTAAGGGATCAAGGAGAGTTTTGTGATTTCCCAGCAGGAACGAGTCAGGGGAAGCGTGAAAATCAGGACGATGCTCACCAGCGTGGCAAAAAGCCAGGAAAGGGTGGTGGCAAAACCGCCCAGCACAAAATTCAACACATTCAGAACGGTACGCATAAACGCTCACTTCCTTTCGATAAAATTAACGCCCAATGATTGTAACGTTTTTTTAGGCTGGAGCACCTTAAAACTGGCAGTTAAACTGTCAGG
The DNA here is from genome assembly GCF_001022965.1 of Enterobacter genomosp. O. Lineage (GTDB taxonomy): Bacteria > Pseudomonadota > Gammaproteobacteria > Enterobacterales > Enterobacteriaceae > Enterobacter > Enterobacter cloacae_L. The sequence goes on along the minus strand of NZ_LECZ01000025.1, from coordinate 82,560 downwards.
TAAATTATCTCTTCGTGGATTTGGCGGGACATGGAACTGAAAGCAACTTCGTTAGGCAAACGCCTGGCGCAACACCCTTACGACAGGGTTGTTCTCCTTAATGCCGGGGTGAAAGTCTCCGGAGAACGCCACGAATACCTTATTCCGTTTAATCAGCTTCTGGCTATCCACTGCAAACGCGGGCTGGTGTGGGGCGAGCTGGAGTTCGTTCTGCCTGATGATAAAGTCGTGCGACTTCACGGCACCGAGTGGGCGGAAACCCAGCGTTTTCATCACCACCTGAACGCGCTCTGGCAGCAGTGGAGCCAGGATATGAGCGTAATTGCCGCCCAGGTGCTGCAGCAGGTGCTGGACGATATCGCGCAAAGCAACGCACAGCACGCGTGGCTGACCCGTCAGCAGACCGCCGGGTTACAGCAAAAAATCAGGCAGGCGCTCGCGGCGCTGCCGTTATCGGTGACGCGTCTCGATGAGTTTGACAATTGTCGCGACGCCTGGCGGCAGTGTCAGGCGTGGCTGAATGACAAGGATAAAAGCCGGCTTGCCCATAACCAGGCGTGGACGGACGCCATGCTCACCCGCTACGCCGATTTTTTCAGTACGGTGGAATCTTCACCGCTTAATCCGTCCCAGGCGCGCGCGGTGGTTAACGGCGAGCAATCCCTGCTGGTGCTTGCGGGTGCCGGTAGCGGTAAAACGTCGGTGCTGGTGGCGCGTGCTGGCTGGCTGCTGACGACCGGGGAAGCGGTCGCCGATCAAATCCTGCTTCTGGCCTTTGGCCGCAAGGCAGCCCAGGAGATGGACGAACGAATTCAGGAACGCCTGCACACCCGGGATATTACCGCCAGGACCTTCCACGCGCTTGCGCTGCACATTATTCAGCAGGGCAGTAAAAAAGTGCCGTCCATCAGTAAGCTGGAAAACGACACGCAGGCGCGGCAGGCTCTGTTTATCAAAACGTGGCGCCAGCAGTGCAGTGAGAAAAAGGCGCAGGCGAAAGGATGGCGGCAGTGGCTGGAGGAGGAGCTTAGCTGGGAGGTGCCAGAGGGCAGCTTCTGGCAGGATGACAAGCTGGCGCGTCGGCTGGGCTCGCGGCTTGACCGCTGGGTGAGTCTGATGCGAATGCACGGCGGATCGCAGGCGGAGATGATTGAGAGCGCGCCGGAGGAGATCCGCGATCTGTTTTCGAAGCGGATCAAGCTTATGGCGCCGCTGCTGAAGGCCTGGAAAACCGCCCTGAAAGCGGAAAATGCCGTCGATTTCTCCGGTTTGATCCATCAGGCCATCATCATTCTTGAGAAGGGGCGTTTTGTCAGCCCGTGGAAACATATTCTGGTGGATGAGTTCCAGGACATCTCTCCGCAGCGTGCCGCATTGCTCTCGGCGCTGCGGGCGCAAAATAAACATACGTCGCTGTTTGCGGTGGGGGACGACTGGCAGGCCATCTATCGCTTCAGCGGGGCGCAGCTCTCCCTGACGACCGCGTTTCACCACTATTTTGGCGAAGGGGATCGCAGCGATCTGGACACCACCTACCGCTTCAACTCACGGATTGGGGAAATCGCCAACCGCTTTATCCAGCAGAACCCGCATCAGCTGGCAAAGCCGCTCAATAGCCTGCGGCCGGGGGATAAAAAAGCCGTCACCCTGCTGGCGGATGACCAGCTGGAGCCGCTGCTGGACAAGCTTAGCGGCTATGCGAAGCCTGATGAACGTATCCTGGTGCTGGCGCGTTATCATCACCTCAAACCCGCGGCGCTGGAAAAAGCCGCCACCCGCTGGCCGAAGCTACAGCTTGAGTTTATGACCATTCACGCCAGCAAAGGGCAGCAGGCCGACTATGTCATTGTGCTGGGGCTGAAAGAGGGGAGCGACGGTTTCCCGGCTCCGGCCCGTGAGTCGGTCATGGAGCAGGCCCTGCTGCCGGTGCCGGAAGACTTCCCGGATGCCGAAGAGCGGCGTTTGCTGTATGTGGCAATGACCCGCGCGCGGCATCGCGTGTGGCTGCTGTTCAATAAAGAGGAGCCATCCGCGTTTGTTGATATTCTGAAGAGTATTGATGTGCCGGTGGCGAGGAAGCCGTAGCGGGATTGCCGGGTGGCGGCTTCGCCTGACCCGGCCTGCAAAACCTGTAGGCCCGTGCAAGCGTAGCGCCGCCGGGCATAAAGCTACTTCAGTCTGTCGGAAAGATAGCGCTGATAGTCCGGAATCAGAATATCAACCGGTGAGTTGAACTGCGGCGATTCGATAATGAAATCCGCCGTCGACAGGTTCGTCGCCACCGGGATATTCCACACCGTCGCCAGGCGCAGCAGCGCTTTGACATCCGGATCGTGCGGAACCGCGTTCAGCGGGTCCCAGAAGAAGATCAGCACATCAATCTTTCCTTCGGAAATCTGCGCGCCTACCTGCTGATCGCCGCCCATCGGGCCGCTCAGCATCGCATTCACCTCCAGACCCGTTTCGCGCTGAATAAGGTTACCGGTTGTGCCGGTCGCCGACAGGGCGTGCTTTTCCAGCGAAGACTGATGGCGGCGAACCCAGTTAAGCAGCATTTGTTTACAGTGATCGTGCGCAACCAGAGCAATGTGTTTGCGTTCCGGCAGCGTGCGTGTTGTCAGTTCCATAATCATATCCATCAGGTTAACTGACTACACGATGACGGGAACCGTCTGACGCTGCAAGAGTAAGGCGTAAAAAATGTGGTTTATGATGAAGGTTGTTGTTTTGCCCACTGCAAAAACCGGGCTCGCGTGTCGGGATCGGCCTGCTGGAACCAGAATTTCAGGCGCTGTTCCGTCAGGGTCTGGGACTGGGGAGGAATAACGTCCAGCTCAGACACGCCGGATAGCAGCGTACTGTCGTCAGCCATCATGGTAGCAAACTGCGGAAGCGAGGCGCGTTTACCCGCTTTGTTGTAGGACTGTGTCGCGGCCTCGTAATCCACGCCTTTCGGTGAGGTCGTCAACGCCAGAATATCCAGCTTCACCGGAATCGGCATTGCATCTCCATCCACAAGCTCAACGCGAGGCGCAGCGTCAAAGGCCGCAGACTCTTTCTCCGTTTCAAGACGAGGCAGGGTAATGTTCACCTGACTGATTTGCTGGGTATTAAAGCTAACAATCAGCGGCGGGGAGATGTACATCCTTTGCTCACGATTGGCCAGCCCGATCGATTTTTCTACCCGGAAAACCAGCTGATGCGGCCCGTTATCCAGCTCAATGCTGTCTGCACCGCGCAATAACGAGCTGGAGACCTTTTTTCCGTCCAGAACCAGGAGATCGATGTCGGTAGAGAGCCGAAGCGTGGTAGCAAAAACGCAGACCGGCATCACTAACGCAATCAGAGCAGTGGCAATACCGGTTTTCATAGAAGGCTCCCGTCAGAAATCCTGTCGCCGCATTAATGTATCTAAATTTTTCGATAATCACGTTTACTAACATATAGACATATTTCGCCGTTTTGCCCTCATACATCTGTATGGGATGGATGGTTGAGATCTGCGGTTTGGCGTACACTTTTAAAAAACCCAGGAGGAAAACCATGAAAGAGAACGATATTGCCGAGATTCTGACATCCACGCGCACCATTGCGCTGGTGGGCGCGAGCGACAAACCCGATCGTCCAAGCTATCGGGTGATGAAATACCTTCTCGATCAGGGTTATCACGTTATCCCGGTGTCGCCAAAAGTGGCGGGGAAAACCTTACTGGGCCAGCAGGGTTACGCCACGCTCGCTGAGGTGCCGGAAAAAATTGATATGGTCGATGTCTTCCGCAATTCCGAGGCGGCATGGGAAGTGGCGCAGGACGCGATTGCTGTAGGCGCGAAAACGCTGTGGATGCAGCTGGGCGTGATTAACGAACAGGCCGCCGTGCTGGCGCGGGATGCGGGGTTGAACGTCGTCATGGATCGCTGTCCGGCGATCGACATCCCCCGTCTGGGGCTGGCGAAGTAATAAAAAAAAGCCCGTTCATCGGGCTTTTTTTACACGCTTAGTTGCGCAGGCGCGGGGCCTGTAACTGTTTGCGGATAGTCTGAGCAAGTTCATCCATCGTGGGTTGCTCCGGATGCTCTTCCTGCAGCTCGCTACTCAGCTGCGCTTCGGCCAGATAGGTGTGGACGGGCTGTCCATCATCACCTTCCATCACCACATGGTACCAGGGCGCGGCGCGAAGCTCTGCGTTCACCGCCAGCTCGTCTGCTGACGGTTCATCAAGGGAATACTCCGGGTCGATATCCACGACCACACCCAAATACCCTAGCAAAGTGTGGCGGACCTGCTGGCCGATACCGAATTTGCTGGCAATCATAGTCACCTCCCGGGAAATACGACTTACACGTTATGTGCGGGCAATATTTCTCTTTTCAAGTTACATGACGCGACAGGCAAACCCTTTCAGATAGAGCCCTTCCGGGTAGGTAGCAATCACCGGGTGATCGGCGGCCTGACGGAACTGCTCTATAAATTGTACATCACGGCCAGCATCTATTGCGGCATCGGCGATGATTTTCTGAAATAAATCTGTGGTCATCAGGCCGGAGCAGGAGAAGGTGAGCAGAACCCCGCCCGGGTTCAGCAGCTGGATGGCCAGCATGTTGATATCTTTGTAACCGCGGCAGGCGCCCATCAGCTGGCTTTTGTTTTCCACAAACTTTGGCGGATCCATCACAATGACGTCGAACTTCTCGCCACCATCGCGATATTTACGCAGCAGCTTGAAGACGTCATCGCGTACAAACTCGGCTTTACTCAAGTCCAGCTTGTTGAGCTCGACGTTCTGTCTTGCCACGTCCAGCGCTTCCTGAGAGGTATCCACGCTGACAACCTGGGCACAGCCGCCCATCAGTGCTGAAACGGCAAAACCGCCGGTATAGGAGAAGCAGTTCAGCACGCGTTTGTCAGCAACGTACTGACGCGTAGCCAGACGGCTGTCGCGCTGGTCGAGGTAATAACCCGTCTTATGCCCGCCCTGAATATCTACCAGCAGCTTCATGCCGTGCTCTTCAATCGGCAGCAGGGCAGGCGGCAGTTCGCCGGTCACAGGGCCTTGCGTCAGCTCCATGCCCTCTTTTTTGCGCACCGCCACATCGCTGCGGTCGTAAATGGCGCACTGCGGGAACAGCGTTTGCAGCGCGCTAATCAGCGCGGCACGCTGATACTCAGCCCCGGCGCTCAGGAGCTGCAGCACCAGGAAGTGACCGAAGCGGTCAATGGTGACGCCCGGCAGACCGTCGGACTCACCGGCAATCAGGCGGTAGCTGTCCAGCCCGTCGCGTTTTGCCAGCCACTCGCGCCACTGCTGCGCCTGCTGCAGGCGGCGGACGAAGAAGTCGATATCGATGGTTTCATCTTTATCGAAGGTCCAGACGCGGGCACGGATCTGGGACGCAGGCGAGTAAGCGCCTCGCGCTAACCATTTCCCCTGATGGTCAACGATATCAATGGTTTCACCGAGGCTAGCTTTGCCTTCCATACGGGCAACCGCGCCGGAAAAGACCCAGGGATGACGGCGCAGTAATGACTTCTCGCGCCCTTTGGCTAACACTAAACGTACACTCATAATTTGCTGTTCTGTCGATTTCAGGAAATGGCGCGTAGATTACCACATTCAGCAAGGCGCAATCATCTGCGGATGCCGTTGAGCGTTTCGGCACAAAATCAAATCGCTTAAGCACATTACGGCACTGCGGCGGGATATACAGTGGGCTTCCGGTTCAGCAAAGGAAACCCCCTATGAAAAAACGCAGTGTAATCGCAATAGCCGCTCTGGCGGCGATGAGTTTTCAGGTTTTAGCCGCAACGCCTTTCAGCATGACCAGTCAGGATATTTCCGGCGAACGGCGGTTAGCGCAACAGCAGGTGTTTGAGGGATTTGGCTGCCACGGTGGGAATACCTCACCGCAGCTGGCATGGACCAATCCGCCCACCGGTACGAAAAGTTTTGCCGTCACGGTCTATGACCCGGATGCGCCTACCGGCAGCGGCTGGTGGCACTGGACCGTAGCCAACATTCCCGTGAAGACGCAGACGCTGCCAGCCGATGCGGGTAACCTGAACGGCGAAAAATTACCCGCGGGCGTTGTGCAGGGGCGTAATGATTTCGGTTATTCTGGATTCGGCGGCGCTTGCCCCCCCGCAGGGGACAAGCCTCACCGCTATCAGATTACCGTCTGGGCGCTGGACGTGGATAAACTGCCCGTCGATAAAAATGCCAGCGGCGCGCTGGTCGGCTTTATGCTTAACAGTCACGTTCTGGCAAAGGCTCAGTTAACAGCAACCTACAGCAGATAAGGATGGCGGGGTGCAGGAGTTTCATTTTCGACATAAACATCTCACGGCGGGTGAAGTGAGTGCCAGCAAAATGCATCGCCTGCACCAGGTTAAACTCTTTTTTCCGGCGATTTGTCATATCACTCACGGCAGTAAGATGATTGTGCAGGACGACAACCGCCTGGTGGCAACCCGGGATGAGCTCATCATTATCCCTGCCAATACGGCGATGGAGATTATCAATCAGCCTGCGAACGGTCTGTTTCACTCGGACTTGCTGATGTTATCGCCGGAAATTGTTGCCGAGTTTAAAGCGCATTACCTGAAATCCTGGCCGCGCACGACGCTGCATTCGCTCTGCGCCCCGCTGAGCGAGGGGCTGGCATTTATGTGGGATAACCTGCTGCACGCCGTGCGTCAGGATTTACCGGAGGCGCTGCAAAAGCATCAGGCCTTCGGGCTTTTGCTGGCATTGCTGCATGACGGCGCGGCAGGCCCGCTGCTTATTGAGCGAAACAATAACCTGACCGAGCAGGTGCGGCAGTTCATTATGCTGTCGCCCGCCAGAGCCTGGACCGCGCAGGATGTCGCCAGCCGTCTGGCCCTGAGCGTGCCGACGCTGCGCAGACGGCTACGTGAAGAGTCGCAGAGTTTTCGCCAGATTGTGGAGGAGGTGAGAATGTCCGTTGCTTTGTCGCAGCTGCAGTCAACCCGATTACCGATTGGCGAAATCGCATTACAATGTGGGTATCTTTCCAGCTCTCGTTTCACCGCCCGTTTCCGGCAACACTATGGCTGTTTGCCGAAAACGCTACGTTAAGGAGAAGAAATATGTCTAAAGTCTGCACCATCGCCTGGGTTCACGGCGTCGTTCAGGGGGTCGGATTTCGCTACAGCACCCAGCGCGAAGCGCTTGAGCTTGGGCTAACGGGATACGCGCGAAACATGGATGACGGCAGCGTTGAGGTGGTCGCCTGTGGCGAAGCTGAGCAGGTTGACAAGCTGGTGGCGTGGCTGAAAGCGGGCGGGCCGCGCAGCGCGCGGGTTGATAAGGTCCTCACGGAACCGCATCAACCCGGTCGGGAATACATGAACTTCGGTATTCGCTATTAAATACACTTCACAGGTTTAGGCAGGCCGGCAATTTTGGTGGCCTGTTTTGCCGGGCCCTTCGGGAACAGACGATAGAGATAGCGGCTGTTGCCTTTCTCTTCACCGAACTTATTGGCCATCGCTTTGACCAGCATGCGGATGGCCGGAGAGGTGTTGAATTCAAGATAGAAGTCGCGGACAAAACGCACCACTTCCCAGTGTTCGGGGGAAAGGGCAATGCCTTCATTTTCCGCAATTTTCTCCGCCAGCGGTTCGCTCCAGAGCGTTGTATCTTTCAGATAGCCTTCGCTATCGGTCTCAATTTCCTGGCCTGCAAAAATGAACATAGTCTTCTGTCGTGTGTGAAAAAATCGGCGACAGTGTAGCAAAAAAGCGGCCTCAGGATAAACCGCGGCCTACAGCAGCAGCTGCAGCAGATTGTTGGCGTTGAGCTTCTTCAGCGCGTTGCACTTATGGGATGAAACCTGTTTCTCTGACATGTGCGTCACGATGGCAATGTGGCGAACCGGCAACCCGGTGAGCATGAGATCGAGCACGTTGAATTCAGGCACGGTAAGGCAGCAGTCCAGGCTTCGAACGCGGCGAGGCTCTTTGGCCAGCAGATATGCTGCATCTGCAACGGCGATCCTGTCATCGATGATATAAAGGGTTAACGTACCGAAACGCTTGCGTAAATGCGTCGCCAGCGCCCACCCCTTTTCGTTGCACACCAGATAAAGGCTCCCTTTCCAGCGGGCGGCCTCCAGCCTGAGCAAAATGTTGATCAGCGATTGATGCGTCGCCGCTACGGAAAAGCGGCAGCGGATGACAAGCACGCGACGGGTAAGCAGCGTTGGCTGCCATTTTACGGTGTCGCTTTGGATCTCTAACTGAACGCCCCGACGCAGCAGCGCGTAGCGCAACCCCTCAGCGTAAAATCGATTATTGTCGAGAATGGCGTAGCTCACGATGACCTCGTTATAACGTGCTGGGCGTATAGATAACGCGCAGTGTGCCGGTGTAGTCACCCGCGTTTTTGCTGCTGGCTGCAAACGCAGGGGTTTTCAGGATAATAGGCGCAGGAATGCACAGCACGCTCTCGCGCCCGCCGGGCAGCACGACCTGCCGCAGATACTGCGGATCGTTGGTACCTTGCCAGACCAGGGTTTTACCGTTCGCGACGGTTTCGGTTGCGCCTGTGATTGGATTGGTAACGGAGACCCAGTAGTCGAGTCGATCCCGCGCGTCGGTCTGGCTTCCACCGCGCCGCCTGATAGAAAATGCACCTTCGGCACGATCCGCTGAGGGGAGTCCGTCATCCTCAAAGCGAAGGTAAGCGCGGGTGCTGGTGCTGTTCTTGCCGTCGTACAGACACATATCCAGCGAGTTTTCCCCCTGGATCTCGCTGCCCCCGGGACGCCCCGGGAAGTTGGTCAGGTTGAGGTTAACGACGGGCGTTGAGTGCGGAAAGGCCGGCAGATAGATCTGCTGATTACCCGGATCGACCACCTCAATGCGAATATTTGCCTGCCACCTGGCGATGGTAAGATAGCCAGGACAGCCGACATTCACGTCATTGAAGTTCCCGCCGCAGTCGGCGCTCCCCCACTGACGCAGGTCCTGCTTTAGCGTTGCGGTCCAGATCCCCGGCAGGGCGAGCTTATCCAGCTCGCTTTTCACGATATAGAAATCGAAGTAGGGCTCTCTGTTCCAGGCGGTGAGATCGCCCGTCCCCCCGGTGACAAAGCTGGCAAAGGTGAACACCTTATTGTTGATAAACATGTAGTGATCGCCATACACCTTGATATCTATCGTCTTGCCGGTGAGGGCATGCGTAAAACGTAATGTGATGGCATAGGGCGCGGCCGGGTTCGCCGAGAACCAGACCGGGGCGGTCATGCAGGCCCCGTACGTGGTGTCGGCCCGGGACTGACAGGTCAGGGTATTGCGGCCCCACTTTTGCGGGTCGGCAGCGTCATAGCCACCTGGTTCATGGAGCCAGATATCAAAACGGGCAGGCGGTGCCGTGCGATCGAAGCTGATCCCCGCGCTGGTGTTTCGTCCCGCGGGAGCACCCGCCAGCGTCTGGCCGGCCCACAGGCTTAAGAACAGTAAAATAAAGAGGTACTTAATCACATCATTTCCCTTTCATGAGATTGTCGGCGTTCATGGCTGTCGGGCTGGCTGGGGTCGTTCGTCCGGCCAGCATCAGCTGCGCCTGCTGCTGGACGGCTTCCGGCAGGGCGGAGAAGGTTAATTCCCGGCAGGGGATCGACCCGACGTAGCGCACGACGTCGCGCATACTCTTCACGTTCAGCGCACACTGATAAAACTGCTGCTGACGCACCAGGTAGAGGTTATGCAGCAGGGCATCGCTTTGGGCGCTAAACCCGCCGTTGCCAAGGTCGCTCCAGCCGTTGACGTTCAGCGGCACGCCGCCGATAAACGGTGAATGATGCTCGTCGGTTAGCTGGCCGAGCCAGGTGTAGCTGGCGGTGGTTTGCACGTCCCGACGCAGCAGTTTGCCCGGCACCATAAACAGCGTTCTGCTGCCTGAGCCCTGCGTGATTTCACTGCTGGCTCCCCGTGAGACATCCAGCGATTCATTTATCGTCAATGTTGTCTGCTGATAGCCCGGTACGGCGAAAAGCGCGCGGCTGTTGCCCGGAATGTCCGCGCTGCCGCCGTTATCCAGCGACACGGCGACGCTCGGATCCTGAGAATCTTCCGGTGTAGCAACGTTAACCGCGACGGCTGAAGCGGGACGACCGTCGCTCCAGCGGCCCAGCCACAGGCCAGAGCGCGAGAGCGCAAGGGTCGAGCTGTAGTTGCCGCTGCTGCTCAGGGTGTGGCGGCTGTCCTGCCGATCCCAGGCATCGCTCATGGTCAGGCTGCCGTTGCCGTATCGTCCGCCCTGGCGCATATAGGCTGAAGCGTTCAGCGAATCGCTGTTAATGCCCGACGCGCTCAGGCCATACTCATTTTCCCCGCGCGCATCGGCATACCAGTTATGCGCCACGTTGTAGCTCAGCTGATTCTTTTCACGCTGCTGGTGCTGCCACGTTGCGCCCAGAGAGGTATAGCTTGACGCATCGCCCTGACGGTTATGCGCCATGGACAGGCTCACGCTCAGGTAGCCGCCTTTATCCCTGCCTTCCCGGGAGTCATCGTTACGCATGAACAGGTTAATGCTGCTGTTAATGTTCAGGCCATGGGTGCTAAACGCGTTGCTCAGCCCACCCTGCCAGGCGCGCGTGCGCGTGCGGGACATATAAACCGATTCCCACGGCAAACCCGCATCGTGGCGATCGTCGCTGTCCGGCAGCTCCCGGCGTGAAACGTACCGTCCTTCGTTGCGGTTATCCGAATACCCCAGGCTCGCATACCAGGTGCCGACAGGGACGGAGAACATCACTGAGAGGGTGCGATAACAGCCGTTCACGGCGTCAAATCCCGCGCTTTGGGTGTTGCAGTTTTCCGCTGATAGCGCGTTGCGATAGAGGCTCAGTGAAAAACCGTCGTTGTAGCTGATTTGCTGAATATTGCCGCGTTGACCTTCGCTACCGTAAAGGTAGCTAAACCGGGTACTCAGCACGCCATCGATCGGGCCCGCGTTGAAGCCCCGGCTCCAGTCGAGCGCATTTTCCAGGAAATGCTGGTTTTTCTTGAACGTTGCGCCGCTGGTCAGCGCCAGCGTCGGGGTGACGGGCACACGTACGCCCGCCTGCGCAACCGCGCTGCGCTCTTCGTTCCGATCGCTATTGTCGGTTTCGCCCGCCTGCAGGAACCACTCGACGCGGTCGAATGGCGTAATGCCGGTTCGTGTAAATGGCACCTGCTCGGTGCGCGTCAGCCGGTTATTTTCATATATGGAAAGGGTCACGGTGTAGCTCCCGTCCGGGAACGATCGCGTGTCCAGAGTTTGCGCCCCGGCATTCAGGTAGAAGCTCGCCAGCAGCTGATTGCCACGGCGAGCATCGATACGCGCGTCATGGGAAAGCAGCACGGTGACAGGGGTTCCCTTCGACTGCTGCACCGGATTAATCCACGCCCGTGTCGAACCCGTGCGCAGACCGCGAATCTTGCCGAGCGGCAGCTGGCTAAGGTTGATATTTCCGCCGGCATTACTGAACAGATCGCGGGTATCCATCTCGCCGGCCTGGACGTAGTACTGACGCAGAATATCCTGGCGGAACCAGGCGTTGTTGACGGTGATCTCCTGTTCCTGCTGGTGCCTTGAACGCTGCCCAAGCCAGGTCCAGTCGAGGTTAACATAGCCGTCCTGCGTGAGCGCCAGCGCGCCATTGCCCTGCACGGTGGCTGACTGATAATCCCTGTCGGCAACAAAATTAATATTCTGCTGATGGATAAGCGCATTTTCGGTGTCTTGCGTGGGCTGATACCACTGGTTGTCCGATGTCGGCTTAGGCAGAAATTTCTTGTCCAGAAACAGGCCAATGCGGGCGTTATTCTCGTCATAGATAATGGCCGCGCGGTCGGTATCTATGTAATCGCATCCCGCTGCGGAGCCGTTGCTGCTGCACGCCAGGTTGCCGTTACGGGCAAGCGGAACGGCCAGCGCGGCTGATACGGTGGCAACGAGGGCAGGATCGTCATTGAAGCGGCGTTTGATGGCCGCAACCACGGTTTCAGGCGCGACAAAGCTCACCGTTTCAAGCGTAATATCCGTTTCAAAAAGGCCAAGCGACTCGCCGTAGAGGTTCACCTCGGTCCACAGGCGCTGCGTTTTCGCCAGATCTTCAAAACCTGGCGGGACGGCCATCCCGGCACAGGCGAGTTGGATGGATGCGGGTAACAAAGCAACAAAGAGGAGAGTATTTCTGTGAAACGCCATGAACGAGCCTCGACATCATCCTGACGTCAGAGGGTGGGCACCCTCTGACGTTATTCCTTAGGTGCTGTGGTGTTACGCACCGCCTTCCGTGGTGGTCGCCTGCGTCAGCATCAGGCTGACTACGCCGCTGTACTGACCGGTTTTCAGAATGCCTTTGGTGGTCTGAGAAATGGTCAGCGGCAGTACCGCTGAGCCGTTTTCAATGCTCCCCGGGAACAGTTCAGTACCGGTATATTCAACATCTGCGGTGGTGAGGGTTTTATCGCCCAGCTTCACCGTCATAGGGATGGTCTCAGCACCGTCGGCGTTCGCCAGCTGCGCTGCGCTAACCAGACGGACTTTCACGTTGCTGGTGGCGGAGTTAGACCATACCTTGGTATTCAGGCGGTAGCTTTCCAGACCACGGCCAGGCAGGTACTGCATATCGATGCTTGCCGGCAGCGGCGTGTTATCGGCCTGGGTCATATCCAGCTGTGAATCAACGCTGGCGTTTACGGTAATGTCTTTTTGAATGGCCAGCGCGCTAAAGGACGTGGTCATCGCGGCAACAATCATCAGGGGTTTAAAATACTTACGCATTGATATCTCCATATTTACAAATGAGCACCCTGGCTCTTTAAACAACCCACATGGGGTTTTACAGTGACGTCGTGTTAATGCACGACGGGTAAATCAGCTTCTTCAGCGGTTTTATTCACCCAGTTGAAGTAGCGGAATTTATATTTCTGGCCTTGTATCGCTGTGAGCGTTTTTAATTTTCGTTCGGTGTCTGGATAAATCGTCGCGTCCTCTTTTATCCATTTACACGATGAATTTGCATCACAAATACCAATCTCTCTCAGCGGCACGCGCAGCGTGCCGTTGTTTTTTATCGTTCCCCTGAGAGGGTCAAACGACAGTGAAACCACGCTTTTTTCTGGCGCGAGGTGGATCAAGGCACCCCAAATGACATTGATGCCCAGCGTCGCCGTCGCGGCAGGGTTTTCTGCCTTGCCCGGAATAATGCTGTCAGGTTGCTTAACCCCTTCAAAATAGACGCGCCAGGTGGTCTCTTTTTCCGGTGGCGTAAGCGATACCAGGCGAACCACGCGCATTGCGCCTGCCGCAAGGGCAAATTTTTCGGGCGTGACAACAACGCCGCCTTCTTTCCACGAGGCCACATCAATCTCTTTTTCCTGGGCGGTGCCGGGATTAAGAATTTTCTTTTGCCTCACCCGAATGAACTGAATATCATCCGTTTTCGAAGCCACCTTAATTTGCGCCGCACCGGACTTATCCACATTAAGTTCCATGGGGTACACGCTCATATTGGCCATTGTCATTTCTGAGAAAAATGGCAATGACAGCGCGGCGACATAAAAGGCTGTTTTCACGTTCACTCTATTTTTCTGTTTCACATTCAGTCTGCCTGCTCTGAGTTCTTCGGCGGCGCGTTAACACCAGGTCACCGTCTGCTTACGTATCGCTTCAGGGCAGGGAAACTTTAACCAGAACAGCGGTTTGTGAAAATTTGTATTAATTAACTCATTAAATACAGTTTTTTATCCTGATTTTCTGGCTTTAAGGTTGTATAGTTAAGCGAAAATACCGCGACCAGGGATGGGAAGAAAATTCCTTCTGATGAAAAAATAAGCAGTTCAGGAGGCGGTTTTCATGTCGATGTACCAGGGATAAAAAAGCATGCGGTAACAGCCGAGAATAAAAGATGTTTTTTATATGCAATAATTCGTTGTTATTCGATCCTGAAGCACATGCAATAAGTCTTGTTGGACAACCAGAAACTGTATTAACGCTTTCGGCGCCAGCCGTTCGGCTTTTGCAGGAATTTATTAAACACAAAGGACGCGACCTGAGTCGGGAGGAATTGATCACTCGGGTGTGGGAGGAATTTGGCTTTACGCCATCGGGAAATAACCTCAATAAAGCGGTTAGCGAATTACGTAAAAGCTTCCAGTCTCTGGGAGAAGGGCACGAATTTATCGTGACCGTGCCCCGTTACGGATTCCGTTTTGAGGCCGATGTGATTTTTCAGCCCGGAGAGAATAGTCAATCCGCCGCACCTCAGCCCTCGTCCGTACCACAAGAGGTAAAGCCTCGACGCGCGTCCATGAAAAAATGGGCGATTGTGGCCTTATTGATCGTCGCTGCGCTGGGGGCAGCCCTCTATTTTAGCCGACAGCAGGAGATTTTCGTTCCGGCGAAACTCAAGCCGGTTAAGGATAAAATCGCGCGTTGCAGCATCTGGATTATTAACGATCACGGAAGACCGCTGGTGTTATCGAAATTAGCGGAGCGGCTGGAGGCCAGTAACGTGGCGTGCGAACGTGAGGAGTACGACATTTATTATTTCAGCGCCCGTTTTTCTCTTTCCGCTGCAGATGAGGTGTTCATTGGCGCCTGCCCGGTCAGTCAATCCAGCCTGTGTAAAACCATACGTTATAAAGGCGGGGCGCAACAATGAAAATAAAACTTCTTTTTGGGCTGGGCGGTGCGCTGGCCGGTGGTGCCCTGGCGCTGTTTTACTATTCTGGCTTTGCGGGTAAAAAGGATGCGCTGGCCTGCGGCACGGAATTTAACTTTACGCGCAATGAGGGAAAAGCCAGTGAAGTGAAGGTCAATGCCGTGGCCCAGTTCTATTTTCATCGGGACGGTACCGGGTTCACCACCTATAAGGGCGCGGCAAGGGCCGGCGGGCAAAATTTGATCGTTGACCGGGATGTGGATTTTACCTGGGCGCAGCGGGACGATGATAAGGTCATTGTGTTGAGCTACACCAAAACCTGGCGGCGGCACAATGACAATACGCCGGATGAACAGTGGGGTAGCTTCGCGTATCCGACCGCACGCTACTACCTGACGATCTCTGAGCTCGCGCCTTCCGTGTGGCTGATTCAGGACCGGCGATACCCTACCTATATTTGCCGGGGTGAGTAGGGCATAAAAAAAGGAGAATGCCATCGGCATTCTCCTTTTTGTTTCAGCTGGTCGGCTTAGTCGCGGCTGGCGAAGCCCAGGATGCTCAACAGGCTGACGAAGATGTTGTACAGCGACACGTACAGGCTCACGGTGGCGCGGATATAGTTCGTCTCACCGCCGCGAATGATGTTGCTGGTTTCGAACAGGATCGCGCCGGAAGAAATCAGAATAAACACGGCGCTAATCGCCAGATGCAGGGCCGGAAGCTGCAGGAAGATGTTTGCCACCATACCCACCAGCACCACCACGACACCCGCCATCAGCATACCGCCGAGGAAGGACATATCCTTACGCGTGGTCAGCACGTAGGCCGAGCAGCAGAAGAACACCAGCGCGGTACCGCCCAGCGCCATACCGATAAGGTCGCCCATTCCGGCAGACAGATACGCGTTCAGCATTGGCCCCAGGATGTAGCCCAGGAAGCCGGTGAAGGCAAACGCAGACAGAATACCGACCGGTTTGTCAGCGGTTTTGTAGGTCAGGAACATCAGACCGTACATGCCCACCAGCGTCAGGATCAGCCCCGGGGACGGCAGCATCAGCACGGTGCTGGCGGTTGCGGTGATCGCTGAAAATGCCAGCGTCAGGCTGAGCATGAAGTAGGTATTGCGCAGCACCTTGTGGGTACTGAGTAGCGATGTGCGGTCGCGCGAAGAAGTAATTATACGATCCATGAGTCACTCTCTTATGACAGATGTAATTAACGGAAAGAATAGGAAACGGCGCGTCAGTCTCAAAGTGGTTTTACCCATCTTTACTCAGCACCTTAGCGCCGGAGGTGGTAGTTTCTTCTGCGAAAGTTCATTTCACCAGTATGAACAGCGGTTTAAAAGTATTTACCAGATCAAGCTCTTATAGGTTACTGAAAAATATTGCGTTATTAACGTTCGGGCGCTAAGAGTTATTTCCGGATCGTCATAAAACAGACAATAAGGCGAAGGAAATGAAACCACAAGCACGCACTCACTTTACGCTCTCTTTACTCACCGCCGGGATCCTGTGCGCCAGCACGGCAACCTGGGCGGCGAACGTGCCGGCAGGAACCGCGCTGGCCGATAAGCAGGAACTGGTCAGGAATAACGGCAGTGAACCGGCTTCGCTCGACCCGCACAAAGTCGAAAGCGATGTCGAATTCAATATTATCAGTGATTTATTCGAAGGGCTGGTGAGCGTATCCCCGGCAGGCGAAGTCCAGCCGCGGCTGGCGGAAAAATGGGAGAACAAGGACAACACCGTCTGGACGTTCCATTTGCGCCCGGGCATCACCTGGAGCGACGGCACGGCGATTACCGCAGAGGATGTCGTCTGGAGCTGGCAGCGCCTGATCGACCCGAAAACCGCTTCGCCGTACGCGAGCTATCCGGGAAACATGCATATCGCCAACGCGGCCGATATCGCCCAGGGGAAAAAAGCGCCCGATACGCTGGGCGTAAAAGCGATTAACGACACCACGCTGGAAGTGACGCTCACCCAGCCAAACGCGGCGTTCCTCGCGATGCTGGCGCACCCGTCGCTGGTGCCGGTGGATAAAGTGCTGATTGGTCGTTTCGGCGATAAGTGGACCAAGCCGGAGCATTTCGTCAGCAGTGGGGCGTACAAGCTGTCGCAGTGGGTGGTCAACGAACGCATCGTGGCGGAGCGTAACCCGCGCTACTGGGATAACGCGCATACCGTGATTAACAAGGTCACTTATCTGCCCATTACGTCTGAGGCCTCGGACGTGAACCGCTTCAAAGCGGGCGAGATTGATATTGTGTATACGGTGCCGATTAACCAGTTTGCTCAGCTGAAGAAAAACCTGGGCAGCCAGCTGGATGTCTCTCCGCAGCTGGCGACATATTACTACGAATTCAATACCACCCGGCCGCCGTTCAACGACGCGCGCGTGCGCAAGGCGCTGAACATGGCGCTGGATAAAGGCATCATTGCCGGGAAAGTCTTAGGGCAGGGGCAGCGCCCGGCGTGGCTCATCAGCCAGCCGGATATCGGCGGCGTTAAGCTACAGAACCCGGATTACGCCAGCTGGCCGCTGGACAAGCGTATCGCTGAGGCGAAAAAGCTACTGAACGAGGCCGGGTATAACGCCAGCCATCCTCTGAGCTTCAACCTGCTCTATAACACCTCTGAATCGCACCAGCGTATTGCCATTGCTGCCAGCTCCATGTGGAAGAAAAACCTCGGCGTGGAGGCAAAGCTGCAAAATCAGGAGTGGAAAACCATGCTGGATACCATGCATACGCACAACTTTGACGCGGTGCGCTACGCCTGGATTGCCGATTATGACGACGCGGCGACCTTCCTGAACAACTTCCGCACCGGCGACAGCGAAAACACCAGCCAGTACAGTAATCCGGAATACGACGGGGCGCTGGTGAATGCCGCAAAAGCCAAAACAGCCGAGGAGCGGGGTAAGTACTACCAGCAGGCGGAAGATCTGCTGGGACGCGATGTGCCGGCCATTCCGGTTTATCACTACGTGCGTACGCACCTGGTGAAACCGTGGGTAGGCGGATTTACGCCGGACAAGCTGGGGTACTATTTCACGAAAGATATGTACATTAAAAAGCACTAAGCCTGTGCTGATAAAATCGTCGATGTGTCGTCAGTTCAACCGATTAAACACGTTTTGACTATTTTTACAGCGAACGAATGGCGCGACTCTTTACAGCGCGCGGTGAGGTGTTTATAGTTCGCCTCACTTAGGAAGTGTGGCCGAGCGGTTGAAGGCACCGGTCTTGAAAACCGGCGACCCGAAAGGGTTCCAGAGTTCGAATCTCTGCGCTTCCGCCAGATATAAACCCCAGGTTACTCGTGAACCTGGGGTTTTTCTTTTTGTCTTGCCGCGGATTTCCCCTTCACCAGACTCTGGCCATTCCTTCGCTTGTCGGGCGAACGAGCGTAAAACCAAATTTGGCATAAAGCTCTGGCACATCCGCCATTAAACAAACGTACGCCCCTTTACAGGCATGGTTATCCAGCCAGGCAACCAGCGTTTCCATGATGACCCTGCCGAGCCCTTTCCCCTGATGAAGGGGATCGACGGCGACGTCAACAATATCGAAATTCAACGCACCGTCCCCCACGATTCGCCCCATACCCACCGGTTTACCCTCACACAGAATATGCATGCCATAACAGCTGCCGGGCAGCGCTTTTCGGGCCGCCTCCAGCGGGCGAGGGCTAAGACCCGAGATTTCGCGCAGGCGGCAAAAGTCCTCCGCAGCGGGTACGGTTTCAACCACGGTATAGTCAGGCATTAAAAAGCTCCAGTCAGCGTTCAGTAAGATGCCCAGTCTGGCAGTAAAAGAGAGTAAAGACGATTTCACGGACCGATCCAGATCACACTTTTAACCTCCCGCTATTCCCCTGTAAAAACCAGGCGTTATCATTCACCCCGTAAATATCTATTCATCTCTTACCGAGGCTTTGATGCTGGAAAATGTTTTCATCAGATAATCAGTTTCCCGCCCTCTTCAGGACGGACTGGTTATCGCTGCGCTTAAACCTTACGCACGCACCTTTTGGTGTGGGCTCGTTTTTACGCATGATGATTACACAGGTTTTTCAGTATGAATTTATCCCGTCAGGAACAACGTACCTTACACGTTCTCGCCAAAGGTGGACGTATTGTGCACGTCCGCGACAGTTCTGGCCGCGTCACGTCCGTTGAGTGCTATACCCGAGAAGGGGTGGTGCTGAGCGACTGCACGCTTAACGTCTTCAAAAAACTCCGTACTAAAAAGCTGATCCGTTCCGTGAACGGGCAGCCTTACCGCATCAACACCACCGGGCTGAACAACGTTCGCGCCCAGCTGGATAATCGCTAAGGAGCAGTGATGAATACACCTTACACAGATAGCTATGACCGCGCTTTTTTGCTCGACACCATGATGGGCCCAAACGCCATGCGGCTTACCGAGGAGCTGGTTGCACAACTGCAGATTGATCCCGGGATGCGCATTCTCGATCTCGGCTGCGGGAAAGGGATCTCTTCTATCCTGCTCGCTGAAAAATATGACGCCACGGTTTTTGCCGCCGATCTGTGGATTACGCCGGGTGAAAATGCTGCGCGCTTCAGTGAACGGGGTCTGGACGGGAAAATCTTTCCGCTTCTGGTTGATGCCACAAAAGCGATCCCGTTTGCGCATGACTACTTTGACCTGATCGTCAGCGTGGATGCTTATCAATACTTTGGCAACAATGACGCCATGCTGGGCACGCTGCTACCTTTCCTGAAACCCGGAGGACATATTGCGGTTGCCGTTCCCGGGTTTATCGGAGAGTACAGCGAAACGCATCTCCCGGAGGTGGTTAAACCTTTCTGGACCCCAGAGTGGTATTTCTATCCGCTCTGCTGGTGGAAAGCGCTGTGGGAAAAAGAGCCCGGTGCGATTCTGACCACCGTGCGGGAAATGGACACCTGCCAGCAGGCGTGGGATGAGTTTATGCAATGCGAGATAGCCCAGGAGATGATGGTGCCCATTATGGACGCGGGCGCCGGGGCCTATTTCAACATGATCCAACTGGTTGCGCAGAAGCGCTAAGAGGTAATAAACAACGCCACCCTTGGGTGGCGTTGAACGTAACGTCTATGAGCGGATAAAGGCCAGAATGTCGGCGTTAATGGTATCCGCATGGGTGGTATGCATCCCGTGTGGGAAGCCCGGATAAATTTTCAGTACGCTGTTCGCCAGCAGCTTGTCCTGCAGAAGGGCGGCGTTCTTATACGGCACGACCTGATCGTCGTCGCCCTGCATCACCAGAACGGGAACCGTGATGGTTTTCAAATCTTCCGTCTGGTCGGTTTCTGAAAACGCCTTGATCCCCTCATAGTGGGCCTTGGCGCTGCCGATCATTCCCTGACGCCACCAGTTCTGGATCGTACCCTGCGAAACGTCTGCCCCATCCCGATTAAACCCGTAGAAAGGACCGCTGGCGACGTCGAGGTAAAACTGGGCGCGGTTAGCCGCCAGCGCTTTGCGAAAGCCGTCGAAAACCTCGACGGGCGTGCCGCCAGGGTTAGCGTCCGTTTTGACCATCAGAGGCGGGACGGAGCTGACGAGCACCGCTTTGGCGACGCGCCCCTGCGGCTGGCCGTACTTCGCCACGTAGCGGGCGACCTGGCCGCCGCCGGTGGAGTGGCCCACGTGCACGGCATTGTGTAAGTCCAGGCTTTCAACAACGGCCGACGCATCGGACGCATAATGATCCATATCATGCCCTTCGCTCACCTGATCCGAACGTCCATGACCGCGGCGATCGATAGCGATAACGCGATAGCCTTCCGCAAGGAAGAAGAGCATCTGGTTATCCCAGTCATCGGCACTCAGCGGCCAGCCGTGGTGGAAAACAATGGGCTGAGCCTCTTTAGGGCCCCAGTCTTTGTAGTAAATGTTGACGCCGTCTTTCGTTGTTACGAATGCCATACCGCAGACTCCTCTGTTAAAGACAAAACGAGCGCCGGCTCAGCGCGCAGCGAAACAGTAATGTCTTAATTAAGTTGGCTTTTTTCTGTTTACCGTACCGACAGTACCCCTAAAGTGTAGGTGAAATAGTTAATGCAGTTGGTTTCATTTCGGTTAAAGGCATTCATCAACCCCATCAGCGTTCCCCCGGCGATGACCGCTTGCGGGTATACATCGCCTTGTCTGCGCTATTGAGCAACGTATCGGCATCGGCGGCGTCATGAGGAAAGCGTGCGATGCCGATACTGCCGGAGATAGCAATCACCTGCTCGTTAATCAAAAATGACTGGGCCAGCGCAGCGCTGACCTTTTCCGCCGTTTGTAAGGGTAATGGATCGCTGGTCGCTAAATCGGGGAGCAGGGCGACAAACTCATCACCGCCGAGGCGGGCAACCGTGTCGCCTTCGCGCAGGACGCTTTGCAGACGAAATGCCACCAGCCGCAGCAGCTCATCACCAACGGCATGACCGTGGAGATCGTTCACCGGTTTAAACCGGTCGAGGTCGATAAACAGCAGCGCCACTTCCCGGTCGTTGGCGATAGCCTGTGTTATTGCCTGCTCCAGGCGGTTAACGAATAATCTCCGGTTCGGTAACCCCGTCAGGGCATCAAAGTTGGCGTGCAGCCAGGCGATGTGTTCACGCTGTTTGCGGTCGGTAATATCGCGGATGAATGCCGAAAAGATTTGCTTACCCGCTTGCTGATGCGGCCATATCGACAGCTCAATAGGGAACTCGCCTTTGGTGCGATGCAGCGCAGCGATCTCGATAGTGCGGTTGAGAATATTCGACGGCTGGGCGGCCTTAAAGCGCTTCAGGCCGCGCGCGTGCTGCTCGCGAAATTCTTCGGGCACGATCATATCGCCAAGACTGTTACCTATCGCTTCTTCGGCTGACCAGCCGAACATGCGTTCTGCCGCCTGGTTCCAGTTCA
This sequence comes from Enterobacter genomosp. O, assembly GCF_001022965.1. Lineage (GTDB taxonomy): Bacteria > Pseudomonadota > Gammaproteobacteria > Enterobacterales > Enterobacteriaceae > Enterobacter > Enterobacter cloacae_L. The sequence continues at coordinate 60,966 of NZ_LECZ01000025.1, read as the reverse complement.
CGACGATCCCGGCGTGATCGATGGTGATCACCGCGTCCTGTGCGGTCTCAACCAGCTGGCGATGATACTCTTCACTCTCTTCCAGCGCCTGCTTCATCGTCTCTATCTGGCTGATGCTTTCCTGCAGTTCGCGGTGTATTTCCGCCAGCGAAAGGGAGAAGAAGCGGATCCGCTCTTCAACGGACATATTTTTCATTTCTGAATAGAGGTCGCTGGCGGTACGTGGCGGCATAATGAATTCCTGACAAAAGGGTTAAGCACCTGTCAATTATGGTGCTTTAGATAACTTTTTGTACTCGGATTATGGCTGGACAACGGCAGGAGGCGTGCAGGCAATTTGGGCAATAGATATGAAACGGGCTCTGGAGCATACCTCCAGAGCCTGCCGGGTTAGCGGTTTTCTTCGATATAGCGGGCCAGGTCCGCCGGGGTTTTCAGCACCGTCGCCACGTCGGTTGGCGGGATCATACAGCCGTAAACGTCCTGCACTTCCAGCACCATATCGACTGCCAGGATGGAGTCGAGAATATCGGATTCAATCAGCTCATCGTGAAAGCCCACCTTACGGGATAACACTTTTTCGAACAGGGCGAGAATTTCTTGTTCCATAATTTTTCCTGGGGTCATTAATTTGTGCGGGCGTAAGCGTCCAGCAGCTTGCGGTCAATTTTGCCGTTAGGGTTCAGCGGCAAAGCGTCTTTTACGATAATTTGTGAAGGCACCATGTAGTGCGGAACCACCTTCGACAGCGAGGTTTTGATCGCATCCGGTGCCAGCTCCGTCACGCAAAACGCGGCAATGCGCAGCACGCTGCCGCAGGATTTCATCAGCGGCAGAACCACCGCTTCGCTGATGCCGGACATGGCCAGCAGGCGGTTTTCAATCTCGTTGATCTCTATACGGTAGCCATTCAGCTTGACCTGGCTATCGTTGCGCCCCTGGCAATAGATAAGCCCCGCGTCATAGCCCAGATCGCCGGTCCGGTAGCCGCGAAACGCTTCATTTTCCCGACGGAGTAATTTTTCCGCGTTCTCCTGCGGCAGGCCGAGGTAGCCGCGCATGACGTTTTTACCCCAGATAATCAGCTCGCCCTCGGGAGAAATTTCCATTTTGCTTTCAGGCATCATGACCCCCACCGGCAGCACGGCGCTGTCGCTGTTGAGGATCTCATCCGTTATCTCAACCACGGTTGTCGCGATAGTCGCTTCCGTTGGGCCATAGGAGTTAATGATTTTGGCCTGCGGGAAACGGCGGCGTAACTGTTTAACCAGCGCCTTATTGAGCACTTCACCAATGAAGATAAAGACGTTGAGCGCCGGCAAATACTCACTGTTGAACTGAGGGGAAAGCAGCTGCTGGTAAGCAAAAGAGGGGGTAGAAACCCAGGCTGAGACCGCGTTGGCTTTCAGTCGCGCCAGCCAGTTCTCTTTCTGAATATCCTCTTTGGCGTTCAGCACGATGTGTCCGCCCATCGCCAGGTTCGCCAGCAAAGGGATCAGGGAGAGGTCAAAACTGAAAACCGCGTGGTTCATCAGTACCGGTTTTTCCGGCAGTGAGAAGTCCTGGCTGACCCATTTCATGAAGTGCCATACGCTTTCACGCCCAATCTGCACGCCCTTAGGCTTCCCGGTGCTGCCTGAGGTAAACATGATATAGGCCAGATCCTGCTCCTCAAGCACCTTGCCCGCTTCACCGGTGGCGATGAACTGCCGGGTCGCGACGTCGTAATAGTAAGGGGCACTGGCCAGATGGCAGATCTCGCGAAGGCGCTCCTGCGGGTAAATGCAGTCCACCGGGATGTACGGAATGTTGTGCAGCAGGCAGCTATAAATCGCCACGGCGAACTCGGCCTGCTGGTGTCCGTACAGTACAACCGGCGTACCTGCAGCAGGCTGGCAACGCTGATAGCGCTGCGCCCAGTCCGTCACGGCAGCAGAAAGCTGTAGCCAGCTTAAGGCTTCGTCGCTGCCGCTGATGGCCAGCTGCTGCGGACAGGCCGGGTCGCATAATGCCGCACGCAAGAAATCCTGCAGTTCCTGAAGATCGGAGTGATTTTTCATAGAGGTGACATTCCACTGAAGATGTAAAGGGATCCCGCGGCGCTTCCCAGCGTCAGAATTCGCCCTAAAAACGCAACAGCCGGATACTGCAATCCCCGGTGTAACGCCGGGCTGCGTTTGGCTGACCACAGCAGCATGTTATGTGCGACGGAAATCGCGCCGAACAGCGCGCCGCTGATGACATAATGGCGCTCCAGGCCATTCCACGCGCCCATGCAGAACAGGGTGCAAAAAATACCGATATTTTGCGCCAGCGTTTTGTTCTGGCGGAAAAAGTTGAACTTCATCAGGTTCATGTACACCGGCATAAAGACCACATCGCGCAGCCATTCAGACAGGCTGATGTGGAAGCGGCGCCAGAAATCCTGCGGGTTCTTTGCCAGAAGCGGCATATTGAAGTTTGCCGGAATGTTCAGACCGAATAAGCGGCCTGCACCGATGGCCATATTGCTGTAACCCGCAAAATCAAAGTAGAGGTAGGCGCTATAGGCAATTGACATCACCACGCCCACGGCCAGCGTAAACGGCTTATGGCTCCACGGCTGTACAACGAACGTATCGACAAGCATGGCAAACAGGAACTTCTGGATAATACCTGTAACGATCTGCTCTAACGCCACTAAAAACTGCTCGCGGTTAAGGGCAAATACGGGCTTGCTGACGTCGCTCATCCATGTCCGCCAGCGGTACATTGGGCCGGCCAGGATAATAAAGGGCATAAACAGATAGCAGAAATAGTGCAGGAAATTCTGACCTTCTTTTTTGCTGCGATAGAGCAATACGTCCACCGCGCGGAACGTCATAAATGAGAGGCCGATCATTCCCCAGTGGTTATTTAAATGCAGCTTCACTAAAAATAAGGGCAGCAGCGTTAAAATGATTGCCTGCCAGGTTTTTAACCAGCCTTTCTCTTTAAAGGTCGCGAGCATATAAAAAGTGATAAAAACGGCCGCGGGGACAATATAATCCCTCTGAAATATATAGCCCCAGCCGACTGCCGTCAGTACCGACAGCGCCGACAGCCCGGTCAGGCGATGGCGCAATACGCGATTAACCAGCGTAAACGCCAGAGCGGATGAGAACAAATAGAGAAAAAACATGCCTGAGCTGTACATCATTCGGCCTCAGAACTTTTGATATTCAAAATGCAGCTGCATACTCATGCTGTCATCGACAGAGGTCCACGCGACGATGGTGATCGCCAGCAGGAGATAAAGGAAAAAAAGACGGATCGCGATTTTCATTATTTAAAGCTCTGTGCAATAAAGCGAATCATAGGAACCCAGGCCAGTTCGGAAGGGTGCAAACGATCCCAGTTCCAGCCATTCTGATAAGGCATTGCGTACATATCTAAATAAGGGATCTGGCTCTCTTCCAGAATGGTTTTAATTTGCTTATCCACCGGGCGGAAGGTATCGGTATTGTAAAGCGCCCAGGGGTTGACCGGGTCGACGATAGCGATGACCTGTACGTGACGCGCTTTCAGCAGCTGGACGGTTTTTCTGAACGCGGTGATTTGCGCAGGCACTACCGGCGTGTCATCCCACTGCTGCGGCTTACCGTCCTCTTCGTAAATCGTTTTGTCCATCCACAGGGTGGCCGCGCTCTGCTGGCGTTTTTTATTTAACTCGCGCGCATTCGCCAGCTCTTTATCCCAGTCAGGCGCAATGTGGGCTATGGGCTGCTGCGGCCAGGGACGTACCGCCTCGGGCGTCACGTGGAGCAGGGCCAGCCAGTCGTTTTTAATCAGGGTGCAGATGTTGGCAAACTGGAAACTCAGCTCGTCCCACATCAGACCGGGATGCCAGCCAAAGACGCGCATTTGGCTAAAGGTTAAATGGCTTATCTCTTTAGCATCAATATGTTTTAAATAATTAACCAGTAACGGACGCGCCTGCGGATCCTTCATCAGAGGATTAAAAACAGAACTCGGGAAATTATCTGCATAGATAGCAGGGGGCAGACCTTTTGAATAAAAACTGTCGGGTGCCAGAAGTAAAACAACTTTACTGTTTGCGTTAAGGCTATTTTTAAAACGTGAGAACAGTAAAAATTGCGTTTCGTCATCCACAAACGCATCGCCATACGCCACGACGGGTTTATGCAATTGCTTATTAAAGTAATTATATACTGCGTAATGTTCATCTTCTGAGGTGGCAACCTCAGAGGCGCCAATGAAGAAAATAGCATTTCCTTCTAAGGCATGAGAAATGGTGGCAATTTTTTCCGCCTGTTCTTTAGGCGTGCCCGCCATTGATTTAATCAGCGGCTGGAAGGTGAGCGGCGGGTTGACGCTCGTCACTAACGGATGAACACAGAGAAACAATATGGCCAGGGTCGCCATCAGGATATGTAAGCAAAGCGTATTTTTGATTTTCATCATCAACCAGTAAGACTACATGGCAGTAATTTCTACAATCTGTGAGTAATCAGATTTATGACAATTACACAACAAATGGCCGTTTATTTTTTTGGGCATTCTATACCAGAGCGATTTAAAAGGATGAGCGTTGCTGTGTTACGGTATGTACAAGAGTCAGAGACGCTGGCCGGGGAAGCGACCGGGTGACTTTTTGCGCAGTCAAACGCCTGTGGGTAAAAATAGAAAAATTCCTGCTTTACAAGGCGCTAATAGATGTTTATAGTGCGCCTCACTTTGGAAGCGTGGCCGAGCGGTTGAAGGCACCGGTCTTGAAAACCGGCGACCCGAAAGGGTTCTAGAGTTCGAATCTCTACGCTTCCGCCAAATTTGAAACCCAGGTCGTTATGCGACCTGGGTTTTTTTATGCACAGAAAACCCCTTTCGATCTGTTAATGACGTTCAAATACAGGAACAGGACGTTCTGGCGCTGAGGTGACTTCGTCGATACTGCAGCGGCGTCTGGCGCATCATCTTTTTAAAGCAGGTAATGAAATAGGTTACCTCGCTAAACCCAACTGCCAGCGCAATGGCGTCAATACTCTCATCGCTGTACCGCAAGAGATCGCAGCTGCTTTTTATCCGCCGGGTCAGCAAGTATTCGTGGATGCTACCGCCGGTCTGCTGGCGGAAAATTCGTGAGGTATAGCTGCGCGAAAGCCCCAGGTCGTGGGCTAGCTGGTCGAGCGAAAACTTGCTGGCATAGTGGGCTTCGACCCAGCTCATAATCCGCGAGGCGACGGTCTGCTGGCGCGGCGGGTAGGGCTGCGGCTGCTCGGGCAGAAACGTCATGAGCTGCATCACCAGAAATGCCACCTCGCAGGCCACGGTCTGCTCGTTGCCCTCCAGGCACTGAAACTGTTCAAGGATCCTCTCGATAAACGCCGCGTGCTCGCTGAGATCGTAAATTTGCGCCGGCAGATTGCTGGCGGCCAGCGCGGCGAACCGGGCCTGATGGCGCGGGAAGGCGCTGAGCGCACTTTCGACGACCGATTGCTCAATGTGCATGGTGGTGCGGTGATAGGGGTTTTTATCGCTATGATCGACCTGCACTTTGTGCAAACGGAAGGGCGGGAAGATAAATAATCGCCCCGGACGGGCGGTGTAGTGCTGATTATCCACCACCACGATGCCGTAGCCGCTGGAGATATAGAGCAATTCAACGCATTGATGCCAGTGGTAGTAAATCGCGCTGGTGGTGTACATGCGGTTAAAAGAAATGGCCTGCCGATCGAGCGTAATACGTTCCAGCAGCTGCGTTTCACCCATTTTGCCTCCAGGACAACAGATTTAAATTTTTAGGCCATCATTTGTAATTTATCCCCCTCCCGATCGACAAAATCCAGCAAAAATGAAATGGCGGTTTAATTTTGTGAGTCCGCTCACTCAGCGCCGGGAATAAAAGCAGTTACTCTTCATTCAGACGTCGCACGCGTGGCTTTAAAAAAGCCTAATAACAATAACTTATCTCTACCCTCGTGTAATGCGGGAGGACCCTGTGCAACCTGAAAACATTAAGCTGGATAACCCACTGACAAGCCGGGAAGAGGTGCAACGGCTGGTCAACGACATGCTGAACACGGTGGCGCCCTTTTTTAAAAAAGACGCCAGCCGCATTGATTTAGCGAACTTTACCGCTCACTACGGCCAGCAGGTCGCGAGTATGGAAACCTTTTCCCGCCTGCTGTGGGGCGTGACGCCGCTATTGGCCGGCGGCAGTGAGCCGCAGCGCTTCTCTTTCTACTTACAGGCGATAAAAAACGGCACTAATCCGCAGCATGCCGATTACTGGGGCGACGTCGCGCCCTACGATCAGCGAATTGTCGAGATGGCGGCCTACGGGCTGCTGCTGGCGCTGGCGGGTGATACCGTACTGGCACACTTCACTGAGGCGGAAAAAGCGAATTTATGGCGCTGGCTGAAGCAGTGCGAGACCCAGGATATCCCCGATAACAACTGGCACTTCTTTCCGATTCTGGTTCAGGTCGGCTTCCATTATTGCGGCATGCCCACCAACCCGCAGGCGCTGGAAGACCATTTTGCTGCCATGGAGCACTACTATCTTGGCGACGGCTGGTACTCCGATGGTCCGGGCCGGCCGCGCGACTATTACATCTCGATGGGCTTCCATTTCTATGGCCTGATTTACGCGAAGCTCATGGCCGATGTCGATCCAGAGCGTTGTGCAACGCTGCGTCAGCGGGCCGAGCGTTTCTCCTCTGACTTCATTCATTTCTTTGCCGAAGACGGCGCGGCGATCCCGTTTGGTCGTAGCCTGACCTACCGCTTTGCCGAGGCGGCGTTCTGGAGCGCGGCGGCCTTCGCCGGGCTGGAGGTCTTTTCCCCCGGCGTGATCAAGGGCATCGTTTTGCGCCATCTGCGCTGGTGGCTGAAGCAGCCGATGTTTGACCGCGACGGCGTGCTGAGCGTTGGCTACAGCTACCCGAATCTGGCGATGGCGGAAGACTACAACGCGCCGGGTTCGCCGTACTGGGGCCTGAAGACCCTGCTGGTGCTGGCATTAGACGAGGGCGATGCCTTCTGGCAGGCGGCTGAGCAGCCTCTGCCGCCGCTGCCCGCGCAGCACACGATAGCCCACGCGGATCAGGTGGTGGTGCATCAGGCCGATCACCTGTGGATGCTGACTTCCGGCCAGCTGGAGCTGAACAACTTTGTGAATACCGAAGCGAAATACTGCAAGTTTGCCTATTCCACCCGCTTTGGCTTCACCATTGAACGCGGGCGCTACGGCCTGAACCATGCCGCGCCCGATTCGATGCTGCTGCTGGCCGAAAAGGACAACTACTGGCGTGGCCGCCGCGAATGCCAGCACGTGGTCACCGCTGACGGCACCATTTACAGCCGCTGGCTGCCGTGGCGTGACGTGGTGATTGAGAGCTGGTTGCTGGCGCTGGGCGACTGGCAGCTGCGCGTCCATCGTATCAATACCCGGCGCGCGCTGGACTGCGCGGAGGGGGGCTTTAGCCTGGCAAACCGCCCGCAGCCGCAGGCACACGAGAGTGACGGCGCCTGCTGGTTACGCAGTACCCAGGACGTCTCGGCCATCTTCTGTTTACATCCGCACGCCCGCCGCGGCGAGACGGTGTTGACGCCGCCAAACAGTAATCTGCTGTTCGCCGAGCGCGCGGCGGTGCCGCTGCTGCGCGGCGAGCTCGACCCCGGCACGCATTTGCTGATAAGCGCGGTGTGGGCGGGAAACGCCGCCGACTTCGATCCGCAATGCTGCCCGCAGGCCTTCATGAGCGATGACGCGGTACGCTTCGTGACGGCACGACAGGAAACAACGCTCGTTCTGGCCCCGGAGGCATCCCTATGAGCACATCATCGTCCGTACGCGCCGCGCAGTACAAAATGAGTACCTTTGTTTTTCTTTACTTCTTCACCTGGTCATCCAGCTTTGGCCTGTACGCCCTGTGGCTGAGCCAGAAAGTGGGCCTTGATAGCGTCACCATCGGCAGCGTGTTCGCCATCAACGGCGTCTTCGCGGTGGTCCTGAAACCGGTGTACGGCTACATCATGGACAAAATCGGCATGAGCAAGTGGCTGCTCTATTTTGTCTGCGCCATTTCTGCGCTGATGGCGCCGTTCTTCGCGCTGGTGTACCAGCCGCTGCTGCAAAGCCATGCGATGGCGGGGATTATCATCGGCGCGCTGTATCTGAGCCTGGGCTGGTACGCCGGCGTGGCGGCGTCTGAATCCTACGCCGACCGCTTTAGCCGCCTGTACGGGCTGGAGTTTGGCCGCATCAGAATGTGGGGTTCGCTGGGCTGGGCGATGGCGGCCTCGGTCTCCGGGCTGTTGTTTAACTTCACGCCGCTGGCCAACTTTCTGCTCAGCAGCGGTACCTCGGTGCTGATGCTGCTGGTGCTGATCAGCCTCAAAATCGGCGATGAGCAGCTGCGCAACAACAGCGTCATCTCCGCCAATAAGATCGTTTTTGCCGACGTGCTGATGCTGCTGAAAAACCGCAAATTCTGGATGTTCAGCCTCTACGTCGCCGGGGTGGCGTGGATGATGTTTATCGCCGAACAGCAGTTCCCGCGCTACTTCGTGTCGTTCTTCGCCACCAAAGAGCAGGGGAATGCCTGGTACGGCTACCTGAGCACCGTCCAGTCGGGGATGGAGTTCGTGATGATGATGTTTATCCCGTGGCTGGTGAACCACTACGGCGCGAAGCGCGGCCTGCTGTTCTGCGGCTGCGTGGTAGGGGCACGGCTGATCGCCTCCGGACTGACCAGCGACCCGATTGTTATCTCCATCATCAAACCGTTTTATGGCGTCGAGATCGCGCTGCTGCTGATTTCGGTCTTCAAATACATCGCCGAGCATTTCCATCGTCGGGTTAACGCCACGATGTACCTGCTGGGCTACCAGGCGATGATTTACGTTGGCTCAATTGTGGTCGCTCCGCCAGCCGGCTACCTGTACGACAGGATAGGCTTTGAGCATACCTATCTGCTGATGGGCTGCTGCGCCCTGATATTTACGCTGATTTCCGCCTTTACGCTGTCGCGCTGCCAGTCGACGCGCGATGCCTCACGACCTTTTGCTCCGGCTTTAGATACCGCCCCGGTTGAACCGGCCAAACATTAATTCAGGAGTTGTTATGACCAAATCTGTTATCACCGAAGCGCTGCGGCCGATCGAACTGCATCAGGTCGATCGCCTGGCACTGAGCCAGAAGCTGGAAGCGGCCTTAACCCGCGTAACGCGCAAGCTCGACAACAATATTGTCGCCTTCGGCGATAAGTTCCCCGGCGAAGCCTGCGAGAAGGGCGTTTGGCCGCGCACCGATAACGTGGAGTGGACCACCAGCTTTTGGCCTGGCCAGCTGTGGCTGGCGTGGGAGATGACCGGCAAAGCGCACTATCGCGAAGCCGCCGAGCGCTATTTACCGTCGTTCGCCCGGCGCATTGAGCAGCGTATCGACACCGCAACGCACGATCTCGGGTTCCTTTATTCGCTCTCCTGCATCAGCGCCTGGCGGCTCACCGGCAACGAAGCCGCTCGCCGGTCGGCGCTGCTGGCTGCCGATCGCCTGATGGAACGCTTTAACCCGACGGCCAATATTATTCAGGCGTGGGGCGACTTAAACGACCCGGAGCAGCAGGGGCGAATGATCATCGACTGCAATATGAACCTGCCGCTGCTGTACTGGGCCAGCGAACAGACCGGGGATCCGCGCTATGCGCAGGCGGCGACGGCTCACGCCGGGCAGGCAGCGAACTATATCGTGCGTGAGGATGCCTCGACGTATCACACCTGGTATATGGACGTGCAGACGGGCGAGCCGCGCTTTGGCAACACCCATCAGGGCTACAGCGATACCTCGTGCTGGTCGCGCGGCCAGGCATGGGGCATTTACGGCTTCCTGCTTAGCTATCAGCACACCGGCGATAAGCAGATGGTTGAGCTGTCGCGCAGCCTGGCGCATTACTTCCTCAACCGCCTGCCGGAAGATGACGTTTGCCACTGGGATCTGGCGCTGCTCGGTACCGACGCCGTGCGCGACAGTTCAGCGGCGGCGATTGCCGCCTGCGGCCTGCTGGAGCTGGTCAAGGCGCTGCCGACGCTCGACGTAAACCGCGCGTATTATGAGGAGATGGCGCTGCGTATTGCGCAGTCGCTGACCGATAACTACCTTGCTCACGACGACGATCCGACCGAAGGGCTGCTGCAGCACTCGGTTTACCATATGGGCAGCGGTAAGGGCGTCGATCAGTGCTGTAGCTGGGGGGACTATTTCTATCTTGAGCTGCTTGCGCGGCTGCGGCAGATTTGGCACCCGTACTGGTAACCCTTAAGCAATGGAGAGCAAGATGAAAAGCGTAGCCGTGCTATTAGCCCCCGGTTTTGAAGAGGGGGAAGCGATTGTCACCATCGATATCCTGCGCCGCCTGAATATTACGGTGCAGACAATTGCCTGCAGCGAGCGTCGCGAAGTGGTGAGCTATCACGCCATCCCAATGGTGGCGGATAGCACCCTGAAGGCCAGCCTCGATCGGACCTTTGACGCCGTGGTGCTGCCGGGCGGCCCGGAAGGCAGCGTCAACCTGGCGAAAAGCGCGGAGGTGATTGCCTTCGTTCGCCGCCATGATGACGCGGGCAAATATATCTGCCCGATTTGCTCGGCCGCCGCCCGCGTGCTGGGGGGAAACGGACTGCTCAAGGGGCGCCGTTATGTCTGCTCCGGCGATTTGTGGAAAACGGTCAGCGATGGCATTTACGTCGATGCCGACGTGGTGGAGGACGGCAATCTGCTAAGCGGCCGTGGGCTGGGCAACGTGTTTGATTTTGCCTTTACCCTGGCGGCGCGATTACAGGGCGATGCAGCACTGGCGCGCGAGCAGGCCAGTCATATTGAGTACGCGTGGCAGGATAGCGAGCCCGTTTACGGGCTGGCAAAGTGCGATTTGTGAGTGTCGCCCGGCGGCGCTACGCCTGCACGGGCCTACAATAAAACGTGCAACCAATTGAAAAGTCTGCGCAATGTAGGCCGGGTAAGCGCAGCGCCACCCGGCAAGAAAGACTGTGCAGGTGGTTTACAGCCCGATCACCAGCTCCCCGGAATGACTCCGCGAACAGCACAGCGCTACCTGCTGGTCCGGCGCGCTTTTTTCCGCCTCTGACTGCACGCTGTCCCGATGATCCACCACGCCGTCGATTACCGGCGTCAGGCAGGCCCCGCAGATCCCCATCTCGCAGGAGAGGGGAACTTCCACGCCGTGTTCCTGCAGCACCTGGGCGATGGTTTTATCGGCAGGCACAGGCCAGCGCTCCCCGGTGGAGGCCAGTTTGACCGTAAAGATCTCGCCGGTTTCACCGCCTGCGGCAGGGGCTGCGGGCTGAAACGCCTCGCTGTGAAGATGGTCGTCATCCCAACCTTTCGCCGTGGCGACTTCACGCACTTTATCCATAAAGCCAGTGGGTCCGCAGACCCAGGCGTGAAGCCCCGCCTCGGCCGCCGGGAGATGCTCTGCCAGCCCGGTGCGCGGGCTGTCGGTATGGATGACGCACTCATCGCACCCGGAAAGCGCGCGGGCAAACGCCGCATTTTTCCTGTTTCTGACGTAGTAGTGCAGCGTAAACGGCGTTCCGGCGGCTCTCAGATGCAGGGCCATCGCATACAGCGGCGTAATGCCGATCCCCGCTGCCAGCAGCAAAACCCGCTCTGCCTGACGAAGCGGAAACAGGTTGCGCGGGGTCGATATCATAAGCTTCTGCCCGGGACGCAGCGTCTCGTGAACGTAGCGCGACCCGCCGCGCGAGGCGCTTTCCCGCCCCACGCAGATAAGATAGCCCTCATCTTCGCAAGCCCCGGTCAGGGAGTACTGGCGAATAACCCCGCAGGGCAGGTGCACGTCAACGTGCGCGCCGGGCTGCCACGCCGGCAGCGCTTCGCCGTCTTCGGCCACCAGCCTGACGGCGAGGCTTTTGTCGCCCTCGCGCCACAGCCCGTCAACGATAACGCTCAGTATAGTGCTCATCACGTGCCTCCGTTAGACTAGGAAAAAATCGCCGAAGCCCATCTTCTTCAGTCCCCGACGGTAGGCAATCGAGCTTTTATCCGCCGGGATATGGGCTTCCAGGGTGAGATCAAGCGGCAGGTTTTCCGGACGCTGGGTTTCGACCATCAGGCGGTCTTCTTCAAAGATGCGCAGGTTAAAGGCATGTACATCCTCCACCGGAATATGCAGGTCAAAATTGCGGGCGATAGGGGCAAACATGCGGGTCACGCGTGATGAAACGGGCGATGCGGCGTTCATGATTGCCAGCCGGGATTCACCGGGAAAATGAATCGTCAGGGTGGCGGTAAACGGCAGGTGCATTTCAAAGTGGCGTAACCACTGGAAGCCTTCTGGTGCCTGCACGTCCGAGCTGGCGGGGTAGTTGCTCACCGAGCTCCAGTAATCCGCCACGAAGCCGAACGGCGTCTCCTGCGGCTGGTAGGCCGGCACGATCGGGTTATCCGGATCCGCAAAGGTATCGGTGTGGATCCAGGCGAAGTGCGCCACGTCCAGAAACCCCTCTACCTGACGCCCGGCAAAGCCATTCACCTCAAACGCCGGGCAGTTGATCTGCTGAAATCCGTCGTCATCCCAGTGCGGCATGGTGGGCAGCGGGGCGGGGTTTTCCGCATCAAACGCCAGGCAGGTCCAGATCAGGCCGAAGCGCTCCTCCACGGCATAGTTAATCAGGTTCAGCTTCGCCGGAACGGGCTGGTCGGGGCTGGACGGAATGCGGTTGCAGCGCCCGTCCTCCCCGAAGCGTAAGCCATGATAGGGGCAGATAATGCCGTGCTCGTCGTGAAAGCCGAGCGTCAGCGGCACGCCGCGGTGCGGGCACACGTCACGGGCGACCACGACCTGGTCGTGGATCCGGTAAATCACCAGCTGTTCGTCCAGCAGGGTCGCCTTAACCGGCGCCGGGCCGATGTCGCAGGAGCGCGCGACCGGATGCCAGCATTTCGCCAGGCGCAGCCAGTCCTCTGGCTCAAACGTGCAGTGGGCGGGTGGAGTCGGTTCTCTTTTCATCATTATCCCTCGTTCAGCCTAGCGGGCCGCCCTGAATGGTGTCGCACAGACCGTTGATAATGCGCTCGCCGGTCTCCTCTTTGAGTTCCTGATACCAGGCTTCCGTCAGCGCCATGTCTTTGCCGTGGGTGACGTCGCAGCGCTTACGCGCCTTCAGCACCAGGTCGCGCACCCGGTCGCAGCGCAGCGCTTCGTACTGCCGCAGCGCCAGCGTCACGCTGTGGTTTTCGCGCAGGCATTGACCCAGCACCACGGCATCCTCCATGGCGGCACAGCCGCCCTGGCCGATGTCCGGCGTGGTGCTGTGCGCGGCATCGCCGAGCAGCGCGACGTTGCCGCGCACCAGGCTGTCGAACGGCTCAATGTCGTGGATTTCAATGCGGTTGGTTGTCTCGGGGTCGAGCGCCGCGATAAGCTTTTGCACCGGCGGCGCCCACCCGCGGAAGTAGCCCGTGAGGTCGGCGCGCAGGGTGGTGCGATCCTCTGCCAGGCCCGCGGGCAGCGGCACGTCAAAAAAGAAGTAGAAACGACCGCCGGAGACGGGCATCAGCGACACGCGTTTGCCTTCGCCAACGAAGGTGGTCCACTGGTGCGCCGGGGCAATCTCTTCATCAATCTTCACCAGCCCGTTCCAGTTCACGTATCCGGCGTAGCGGCGCTCCGGGGTGTAGCCCAGCACGTAAGGGCGAACCGCCGAGTGGCTGCCGTCAGCGGCAATCAGAAAATCGCCTGTTGCCATGGTGCCGTCGGTGAAGGTCACGCTCACGCCCGCGTCGTCTTCATGAACGTGTTCCACACGCTTGCCGAACTGCACCCTGTCGCGCCCCCAGAAGTCCAGCATTTCGCGCTGGAGTTCAGCGCGCGAAACGGGGCAGGGTCGCCCGCCGGTACGCTCAACCAGCGGGGCAAGGCTAAAGCGGGTCAGGGTCTCGCCGCGCCAGTAATCCTTGTAGGCCATAAAGCGCATCGGCCCGCCGTAGGTCTCGATGATGTCGCCCATGCCGAGGTGCTGCATGCATTTCACGCCGTTAGGCCAGATGGAGATGGCCGCCCCGACGGGCCTGATCTCTTTTACGGCTTCAAATACGGTACAGTCGATGCCCGCTTTCTTCAGCGCGACGGCGGCGCTCAGGCCGCCAATACCCGCGCCAATGACGATTGCTCTCATGCTTCTCTCCTTTTGCAGGGTGTAACGTCATTCAGCAATTTGCGTACCAGGCTGCAGAGCGGGGAAAACGGCGTTGTGGGAGGGGCATTTGCACTGCTAAGGTGCGCAAACGCGGTGAGCGTGCCTTTTTATGAATCAAAAATTTCCGGTTTACCCATCCGGAATCAACTGTTTCACCCCTGCGGCAAGAGTGGCGTGCTTTGTGCAACGACCCGGGAAAGGACAACACAGGAGACGCTATGATCGCACTGCACGACTTTAATCATCTTCCGGACGCCGACGCGGTGGCGCTGCTCCATCCCTGCGTGGCGATCCCGGGCTGGGCCGACGCGCTGGTGCGCGGGCGGCCTTACCCGAGCCGGGACGCCTTGTTCCTCACGGCGCACGCCCTGACGCAGCGCTGGGACGACGCGGCGCTCGCGCAAGCCCTTAGTGCGCATCCGCGCATCGGAGATAAGCCCGCGGGCGCAGGGGCGGAGGCGGCGCTGTCGCGTCAGGAACAGGGCGCGGTGAATGACCGCGATGCCGCCCTTGCCCAGGCGCTGCGCGAGGGCAATGCCCGCTATGAAGCCCGCTTTGGACGGGTCTTTCTGATCCGCGCGAAGGGCCGCAGCGGTGAAGACATTTTACAGGCGCTGCACGCGCGGCTGGAGAACAGCAACGCGCAGGAAGTCCGTGCCGCGCTGGAACAGCTGCGGGAAATAACGCTGCTACGGCTGGAAGGAGTCATTAGCGAATGAGTACGTTAAGCACGCATATTCTGGATATCTCGACGGGCAAACCGGCGCAGGGCGTGACGGTTTATCTCCAGCAGGAGGGGAAGACGCTCGCCACGGGCGTGACCAACGCGCAGGGGCGTATCCCCGCATTCGTTCCCTCTCTGCCCGCAGGCCGTTACCGGCTGGTGGCGGAGATCGGCGCGTGGTTTCGCGACACCGGTCGCGACACGCTCTACCCCTGCGCGCAAATTGATTTTGTGACGGGAGAAACGGCAGACGAGCACTTCCACCTGCCGTTTGTGATTGCGCCTGGCGGGTGGTCAACCTACCGGGGCAGTTGACCATACCCGCTCGCCGTTAACCCAGGTCTCGCTGATGTTGCGCTCGTCGCCCAAAGTCATCAGCACAAAAAGCTGCTCGTAAATATCCTTGCAGCGGCGGTTGCGCAGGCGCTGCAGCGGCGTCACGTCGGGGTCGATAACCACAAAATCCGCCTCTTTGCCGGGCGCGAAGTTGCCAATCTTATCGTCGAGCCTGAGGGCGTGCGCGCCGCCCAGCGTGGCGTGGTAAAATGCCTCGCTGGCGCGCAGGCGGTAGCTCTGAAGCTGACCGACCTTGTACGCTTCCCCCAGGGTGCGCAGCATGCTGAAGGTGGTGCCCGCACCGACGTCGGTGCCGATGCCCATCCGCACCCGGTGCTGCCAGCAGGCGGGCAGGCGAAACAGCCCGCTGCCGAGAAACAGGTTCGAGGTGGGGCAAAACGCCACCGCCGAACCGGTGTCATGCAGGCACTGCCACTCGCTGTGGTGAAGGTGAATCGCGTGGGCAAACACGCTGCGCTCGCCGGTCAGGCCGTAGTGGTGATACACGTCCAGATAGCGCTCGTGCTCCGGCCAGAGGTCGCTCACCCAGGCCACTTCGTTAGGGTTTTCGCTCAGATGGGTCTGCAGCCAGGTATCCGGGAACTCCTCTCTGAGCAGGCTGACCGCGGCGAGCAGCTCGGGGGATGACGTCGGGGCAAAGCGCGGCGTAATGGCATAGCCCAGCCGCCCCCGGTGGTGCCAGCGTTGGATCAGCGCCCGCGTCTGCCGGTAGCTCTGCTTCGCGTCTTCGCTCAGGTAGTCCGGCGCGTGTCTGTCCATCATCACCTTGCCGGCGATAAGGCGCATGTTCAGGCGCAGGGCTTCGGTAAACAGCGCCTCGACCGATTCCGGATGCAGCGTGCAAAACACCAGCGCGGTGGTGGTGCCGTTGCTCACCAGTTGCTGAATGAAAAATTCGGCGATCTCTTTCGCGTAGGCTTCATCAGCAAACTGGCTCTCAACCGGAAAGGTGTAGGTGGTCAGCCACTCCAGCAGCTGTTCGCCAAAGGCGCCGATCATCTCCGTTTGCGGGTAATGGACGTGGGTGTCGACAAAACCGGGCAGCAGTAGCTTACCGCGCAGGTCGGTATAGCCTTTATGAGGGTCAAGATACTGCTCGCCCTCCTGCCACGCCATGTGCGCCAGAATTTTTCCGTTCTGTATAAACAGCACCCCGTCCTCAAGATAGCGCGCGTGCCGGGCAATCGCGTCTGCGCTGTCGCAGACCTGGGCAATGTCAAAAAATGCGCCGCGGATCGCAGTCTGGTAATCCATCATGGTTCCTGCCTTATTGTGTACATCACGGGGTGATAAGGCTCAGCAAGAACGGTGCCAGAATGAACGGGCCGCAGATAAGCTGCGGCCCGAAAGGAGAGGTTACTCTTTTTGCGTCGCCACGCGGGAGCTGAACGACGTCGCGCCTGCCGTCTCGCGCTCTTCCCGCGCCAGCCAGCGATAGGTGACGCCGCCGAGGAAGACGCCGATGAACCAGCTGAAGTTCGCCACCTCATGCAGGCCCGGGATAAAGCTAATCACAAGACCGACGGCAACGGATGGGATCAGCGCGCCAATGGCTTTCGGGTTAAAGCCGTTGCGGTACCAGTATTTGCCCTTTGGCGTGTCATCGAACAGATCGTCGACCGATACCTTGCCGCGTTTAATCAGGTAGAAGTCGGCAATCAGAATGCCGAACAGCGGGCCGATAAACGCCCCAAGCACGTCGAGGGTGTAGTGGATAAGCTCCGGTGAGTTGAACAGGTTCCACGGGGTGAGCAGGATCGAGCCGACGGCGGCAATCATCCCCCCGGTGCGGAAGCTGATCTTCTGCGGCGAGCAGTTAGAGAAATCAAACGCCGGGGAGACGAAGTTCGCCACGATGTTGATCCCAATGGTGGCGGTGATCATCGTCAGCAGGCCAATCGCCACGGCCAGATCGTTACCCACGCGGCTGACGGTTTCAATCGGGTCGGTGATCATGCGGCCAAACAGCGACTGGGTGCCGGAGACAATCACCACGGTGACGATGGAGAACAGCAGGAAGTTAAACGGCAGACCCCAGCGGTTGCCGCGGCGTATTTCCCCCATGCTTTTCCCGTAGCGGGAGAAGTCGCCAAAGTTGAGCAGCGGGCCGGAGAAGTACGAAACCACCAGCGCGGTCGCGGTGATCATCTGCCAGGTTTGCTCGCCCGCGCTCAGGGATTTGCTGGCGAGGGTAAAGGAGATCCCGTCAAAACCGGTCCTGTATACAATCCAGCCTGCGAGGGCCAGCATCACCACGTAGACCGCCGGACCGGCGATATCAATAAAGCGCTTAATGGCGCTCATGCCGTGCCAGAAGACCATCGCCTGCAGGACCCACATGATGGCAAAGCAGATCCAGCCCAGGTGCGACAGGCCGAGGAACGCGCCGGTGGTGAGCGAAGAGAGCGACGGCCAAAACTTCAGCGCCACCAGCATCAGGGCGTTGGCGGCCAGATAGGTCTGAATCCCGTACCACGCAAAGGCGATAAGGCCGCGGATCACCGCCGGAATATTGGCCCCAAAGACGCCAAAGGCCTGACGGCTGATCACCGCATAGGGCACGCCCGCCATCTGGCTCGGTTTGGCCACCAGGTTGGCGCACAGCTGCACGATGCAAATCCCCACCAGCAGGCAAAGCAGCACCTGCCAGCTTGCCAGCCCGAGCGTAAAGAAGCTCGCGGCGACAACGTAACCCCCCATGCTGTGGACGTCCGACATCCAGAACGAAAAGATGTTGTACCAGCTCCAGTTCTGGTCACGCGTCGGTGCCAGATCCTCATTGCAAAGACGTGGGCTGTAAACCGCACCGGAATCAGCGGCCGTACCCTGCTGCGCGTTTTGACTGTTTGGCATGAAACCTGCTCCTGTGAATGAAAACCCGTTAAGTGGGAGTGCAGACGGTGTTGCAGGATCCAGGCCAAAATAATAAATCTTGTATGCAATATTTTATTTTTATGTATACGATTCGATAACGAAAAGTAAAAGACGGAGTGGTTAATGAACAATATAAATGCCCTGCAGACCGCGCCAGACCTGCATGACAAAGATGAATCGATCTTTCAGGCGCTGATGACCGCGATAGTCGAACATCAGCTGCTGCCGGGAAGTAAATTGCCGGAAGAGGCGCTGGCCGAGGTCTTTGGCGTGAGCCGCACGGGCATCCGCAAGGTGCTTCAGCGACTCGCCGCTGTGCAAATGGTGACCTTAACGCCCAAGCGTGGTGCACACGTGGCCAGCCCGACGGTTGAAGAGGCGCGGCACATCTTCCGCACCCGCGCGCTGCTGGAGGTCGCCAACCTGCCGGACGTGCTGGCGCACTGTCAGCCGCCGCACCTTGCCGCGCTGGAAGCCATTATTCGCCAGGAGCAGCAGGCGCACGAGGCGTACGACGGCCCGGCGGCGATCCGCCACTCTGCCAATTTCCATATTCAGCTGCAGGCGATCTCCGGCAACCAGGTGCTGACGGAGATGGTGACCGGCCTGAGCCAGCGCTCCTCGCTGGTGATTGCCACCTGGGGCGCGCCGTGGCGTCAGGGCTGTCGCTGCAACGATCACGAACAGCTTGTGGATCTGCTGCGCCAGAAGGCGCTCCAGCCGCTAAGCGATGCCCTCATGCACCATTTTGAACATATCGTCGCCAGCCTCTGCTTCGAGCGTGCGGGCGAGTGCCTGCCTGATTTTGCCCGGCTGTTTGCCGGCCACAAGGAGTCGTAATGTCCTCTGTCTGTATACAAGTCATAAACCCCAATACCAGCCTCGCGATGACGGAAACCATCGGCGCGGCGGCCCGCGCGGTGGCGGCACCGGGCACGGAAATTCTCGCGGTCTGCCCGAGCGCGGGCGTGCCGTCTATAGAGGGCCACTTTGACGAGGCCATCGCCGCCGTGGGGGTTCTCGAACAGGTCAAGCTCGGCAGAGAGCAGGGCGTGGACGGTCACGTCATCGCCTGCTTTGGCGACCCGGGCCTGCTGGCGGCGCGCGAGCTGGCGCAGGGGCCGGTGGTCGGCATCGCCGAAGCCGCCATGCATATGGCCACGCTGGTGGCGACGCGCTTCTCGGTAGTCACCACGCTGCCGCGCACGCTGATCATTGCCCGCCATCTTCTGCACCAGTATGGCTTTCACGATCGCTGCGCGGCGCTGCACGCTATCGATCTCCCGGTGCTGGCGCTGGAGGACGGCTCCGGTCTGGCGCAGGAGAAAGTGCGCGCGCGCTGTATACAGGCGCTGAAAGAGGACGGCTGCGGCGCCATCGTGCTGGGCTGCGGCGGCATGGCGACGCTGGCGCAGGAGCTGACGCGCGAGCTGCGCGTGCCGGTGATCGACGGCGTCAGTGCGGCGGTAAAGATGGTGGAATCGCTTGTGGCGCTGGGGCTGTCGACCAGCAAGCACGGGGACCTGGCGTTCCCGGAGAAAAAAGCGTTAAGCGGACAATTTCAGGCATTGAATCCATTTTAAATTTTGGGGGTGGCATGGGGCTTTTTGAACAGGATTACCCGCGGGATCTGCGCGGTTACGCGGGCAAACCGCCGCACGCGCGGTGGCCGAATCAGGCGCGCATCGCGGTGCAGTTTGTGCTCAATTATGAGGAGGGGGCGGAAAACCACGTTCTGCACGGCGATGCCGGGTCGGAGCAGTTCCTGTCGGACATCATCGGCGCGGCCAGCTACCCGGACAGACACATGTCGATGGACTCGCTCTACGAATACGGCAGCCGCGCCGGGTTCTGGCGGATCCACGGTGAATTTCAAAAGCGCGGCCTGCCGCTGACGGTCTTCGGCGTGGCGATGGCGCTGGCGCGTCATCCGGAGATCGTTGAGGCTATCAAAGCGGCGGACTACGACGTGGTCAGTCACGGCTGGCGCTGGATCCACTATCAGAACATGGATATCAGCCAGGAGCGCGAACACCTGCATAAAGCGGTGCACGTTCTGAGCGACCTCTTCGGCAAGCCGCCAACCGGCTGGTACACCGGGCGCGACAGCCCCAGCACGCGTCAGCTGGTGGTGGAACACGGCGGCTTCGACTACGACAGCGACTACTACGGCGACGACCTGCCCTTCTGGACGGAAGTGGCCTGCAGCGACGGCACCCGCAAACCTCACCTGATTGTGCCCTATACGCTGGATGCGAACGACATGCGCTTCGCCACCGCTCAGGGGTTTAATACCGCCGAGCAGTTTTATACCTATCTGAAGGACAGTTTTGACGTGCTGTACGAAGAGGGGGAAAGCGCGCCGAAGATGATGTCCATCGGCATGCACTGCCGCCTGCTCGGGCGTCCGGGGCGTTTTCGCGCGCTGCAGCGGTTCCTGGATTACGTGCAGCAGCACGAGCGGGTGTGGGTCTGTACCCGCCAGCAGATTGCTGACCACTGGCGGGAGGTGCATCCGTTTCAGAAATAATTGCGCCGTGTTTTGCCGGGTGGCGGCTGCGCCTTACCCGGCCTACAGGACCCGCAGAGCATACGGGACATTGTAGGCCCGGTAAGCGCAGCGCCACCGGGCAGGTTTTTCAGCGTTACACCATCAAACTCACCTGCGCCGCCACTATCCGCCAGCCGTAAGCAAACCGCACCCACGTCTGCTGCTGGCGGCCAATGCGTTCCGTCCCCTCGCGGGTAAATTCGGTGCTGCACACCGCGTAATCCTCACCGAAGGTGGTGATCACTGTGTGGCGCAGCGTCCGCTGTAAACCGGCGGACGGGCGCGCCGCCCGAAAGGCGCGGATTTCATCAATCCCGTACAGGTTTTCACCCGCCCCCAGACGCACCGTGTTTTTGTCGTGCCAGAACAGCTCGTCCAGCACCGCAACGTTGTTGCTCACCAGGGCGTCTTCATAGCGGTAAAACGAGGCCGTCACCTCTGCAACCACCCACGGGAGGTTAATGTCATCGTGATTCATCATGCTGCCACCTCCGCCGCGCGCGCATCGGTGATTCCACTCTCTTCCAGGACGCGCGCGACGCGCAGGCAGGCCTGCTCGTTAAACGGCGCGGCAATCAGCTGCAGACCAATCGGCGCGCCCTGCGCGGTGCGCAGCGGAACGGTGGTCACGGGCAAACCTAAAAACGAAATCGGCTGGGTCAGCATGCCCATGCTGGCGCGAATGGGGAGCGGCTGGCCGTTAATCTCCATGGTTTGCTCGCCCGCCAGCGTGGCGCTGCGCGGGGTTGCCGGGGCGATCAGCACGTCGGCCTGCGCGAAGAGGGTTTTAAATGCCTGCCGGGCGTGCGCGCGAAACCGCTGGGCCTGAATATACCAGGCGGAGGGGATCATTGCGCCGGCCAGCAACCGTTCCCGGGAGTGCGGTTCAAAACGCTCTGGCTCGCGGCGAAGCGCGGGCAGGTATTGGTTTCCCCCTTCGGAGGCGCTGATGATAAACGCCGCGGCGCGCGCCAGCTCGGCGTCCGGGAACTGCAGCTCATTCTGCACGTCGAGCGCCTTCGCTACCCGCGCCACGGCGTCGCGCGCGTCACTGTTGCACCAGGTGGTGAAATAACCGCCCAGTACCGCGCAGCGCAGGCCCTCCAGGCCGCGGTCGAGCAGGGGACGCGTCAGCTCGCGCGGATGCTCAGCCTGAAAACCGTCGCTGCCGTCACGCCCCTGAAGCGCGTCGTACACGGACGCCAGATCGCACACCCGGCGGGCAAAGGGGCCGATGTGATCCAGACTCGCGACAAACGGATGGCTGCCGGATCGCGACAGGCGGCCAAAGGTGGGCTTCAGGCCATAGATGCCGCACAGGGACGCCGGAACGCGAATCGAGCCGTTGGTGTCGGTCCCGAGCGAAAAGTGCACCAGCCCGGTGGCCACGGCGGCGGCCGAACCGCCGGACGAGCCGCCCGCAATGCGCGCGAGGTCGTGCGGGTTACGCGTCGTGCCGTAGTGGCTGTTTTCGGTGGTAAAGCCGTAGGCGTAGGCGTCCATGTTCACCATGCCGGTCAGCAGCCCGCCCGCGCTGCGCAGCTGGCGCACCGCGAAGCTGTCAGCGGCTGCGGCAGGGCGCTGGCTGAACAGCTCGGCCCCGGCGAGGGTGGTATGGCCGGCAACGTCGAACAGGTTCTTCACCGCGTAGGGCACGCCCGCCAGCGGCGGGAGGGGGCGCTTCTCGCGCCGCAGGGTATCGATGTTTCCGGCCTCGGCGAGCATGCGCTCTTCCGTCACCGCGGTCCAGGCGCCGATCTGCGGGTTAACGCGCGCAATCGCCTCCAGCGTCTGGCGGGCGATGTCGCGGGCGCTCAGCTCGCCTGCGCTGAGCGCCTGCTGAATGTCGCCGATACTCATCTCGTGTAGCCTCATGCTTTGTACACTCCTGCAATCTCCAGGCGGTCGTCGAGCGGTAGCGCCATCAGCGGCGCGGCCAGGGTGGCAATGCGGCTGAACTGCAGCTGCAGCTCGGCGCGGCGGGTATCGTCCAGCGCCACGCCGAGCACGGACTCCATTTGCGCAAGATAGGCTTGCCAGTCGGGTTGTGGTGTCGTCATTGTTTTCTCCTCAGAATCCGGCGGACGCGCCGTTGCTGCGCGGGTCAAATGCCCCTTCGAACAGCCCGTTGGGGTGACGGACAATCGCCCCCGCGTGGCCCATGGCTTCGCTAAAGTCCGGGAAGCGTTCCACCTCATGCCCCCGCGCCCGCAGCGCGGCGACCGTTTCAGCGGTAAAGCGTCCTTCAAGCTTTAACGTGTCCGAGGTTTGCCCCCAGGTGCGTCCCAGCAGCCAGCGCGGGCGGGAGATGCTCTCCTGCAGGGGCACGCCCTGGATCGCGTAGCGGGTAAAGAGCGCGGCCTGGGTCTGCGGTTGCCCGTCGCCGCCCATTGAGCCGTAGACCATCACGCGCCCGTCCTTAAGACGCGCCGCCGCCGGGTTCAGGGTGTGGAAAGGCTGTTTGCCCGGCGCGAGGGCCAGAAGATGATTGGGATCGAGGCTGAAGGACGCGCCGCGGTTCTGCCAGACGATGCCGGTATCGGGCAGCACCACGCCGCTGCCGAACTCGTGATAAATGCTCTGGATAAACGACACGGCAAGGCCGCTGCTATCCATCACGCCCATCCACACCGTGTCGCCGGGGCCTTTGCCGCTACCCCACGGGGCGGCGCGGCTGTCGTCAACCTTGTCGGCTAACGCCTGAAGGACCGCGGGGTCAAGCAGGTTCTGAATATCGGTTTTTAGCTCGCGCGGGTCGGTGATGTGGGCATCGCGCAGGCCAAAAGCCAGCTTGGTGGCTTCAACGATGCGGTGAATAGTGTCGGCGTCGTCGGCCTCCGCCATGTTCAGCCGATCGGTGATGCCGAGTATCGCCAGCGAAACCAGCCCCTGCGTCGGCGGGGCGTGGTTAAAGATCTCCCCCTGCTGGTGCTGCAGCTTCAGCGGCGCGGTGCGCCGGGCGGCGTGGGCGTGTAAATCGTCCCGCGTTACGGGCAGGCCCAGCGTCTCCATGCCGTGCGCCAGCACGTCCGCCAGCGGGCCGCGGTAAAAGCTGTCCAGACCGTCTTCCGCCAGGCGTTTAAGGGTAGACGCCATGGCCGGCTGATAAAAGCGGCTGCCGACCTCTGGCGGCTTACCGTTCACCAGCCAGGTTTCCGCAAAACCGGGGATATCTTTCAGCTCGTCGAATTTGCTCGCCGTGGCATGGGCCTGCGACGGCGTGACCGGCGTGCCGTTTTGCGCATGGTCAATGGCGTCGGCCAGCAGGCGGGCCAGCGGCAGCGCCTTGCCGGTCATCTCGCGCGAGACCTTAAGCGCCTCGTCCCAGCCGCTTACCGTTCCGGCGACGGTCAGCGCCGCGCGGGGGCCCCGATGGGGGATTTGCGCCACATCATCGTAGGCGGCAAGGGTTGCCAGAGAGCCGGCCGCGCCGCTGGCGTCAATGGCGATCGGGTCACCCTGCGGGGGAACGATGAGCCAGAAGCCGTCCCCGCCGAGACCGTTCATGTGCGGATAAACCACGGCGATGGTGGCCGCAGCCGCGACCATTGCTTCAATGGCGCTGCCGCCTTCGCGCAGCACCGCTAGCGCGCTCTGGCTGGCAAGATGGTGGGGCGCAACGGCCATCCCGCGTGTGGAGACATTACTGTGCATAGAGAGTCCTCATAACCCTGAAGGTCACAAGGCGCTGCAAAAGCTGTTCCAGTTCTGAAAGAAAAGTTTCAGTAAACTGGCATGTATAATGAATACGTACCATAAAAGGTACAATGTGATGAAACAAAAGTTACAGAGGCGCTATGGAACAGTTGGATGAACGTCTGAAGGCACAATATCCGTCGCTGTCGCCGCAGGAGCAGCGGGTGGCGGATTTTATTTTCGATCATTTTGACGACCTGATTAGCTACAACAGCGCCGAGCTGGCGCAGCTGAGCGGAGTATCAAAAGCGACGGTCAGCCGTCTGTTTAAGCGGCTGGGCTATGAGAAATATAAGGACATGCGCGACGAACTGCGCACCCTGCGCCAGAGCGGAATGCCGCTCACCGATAACCGCGACGCGGTGCAGGGCAACACGCTGCTGGCGCGCCACTATAAGCAGGAGATGGCGAACCTGACTCAGTGGGTCAATGCCCTCGACGCGCAGCAGTTTGCCGACGCCATGGCCTGCATGGTGAAGGCACGGCGCATCGTCATTATCGGTATGCGTAACGCCTATCCGGCGGCGCTGCACCTGCGCCAGCAGCTGCTGCAGGCGCGTGGTCAGGTGCTGGTGCTGCCGCAGCCGGGGCAGAGCCTGAGCGAGGAGCTGGTGGATTTAACCCCCGACGACCTGGTGGTCATGATGGCCTTTCGCCGCCGCCCGCGCATTATCCGCCCGCTGATGCAGCAGCTTCAGAGCAGCGGCATTCCGGTGCTGCTGATGTGCGAGCCGCAGGCCCACAGCCTGTTTCCGCTGGCGAGCTGGCAGCTCTGCGCGCCGCTGGACAGCGTCTCGGCCTATGACAGCTATTCATCGGTCAACAGCCTGATCAACCTGCTGGCGAACGCTTTTCTGCATGAGATCCTCGATAAAGGCCGTCCGCGCATTCACGAGATTGCCTCTCTCTACCAGCAGCTGGACGAGCTCGAACAGCGATAATGGGGCATCAGGCTGGTGCTTTGCATTAAAATGGTGCAGATGGACGGGGCGAAAATGGAGAGCATTTTCGCCCCGTCCGCGTTTTATCAGGCTTTAAGATAAAATTCCCCGCGTCGTCTTATCTGGCACATTAGTTGCAAAATCACACTCAAAGAATCTTTTGTTTCATGTTAACGTTACGGGGAAGCACCATGAAAAAATTGTTGATTGCACTGGCCGGGGCCGCATGTCTCTTCACACAGCTGCCCGCGAAGGCAGACCAGCTTCAGGATATCGAGAAGCGCGGCACCCTCCGCGTTGCCGTTCCGCAGGATTTCCCGCCGTTTGGCTCGGTGGGGACCGATCTTCAGCCGCAGGGCTATGACATCGACATGGCGCATTACCTGGCCAAACAGATGAAGCTCAAGCTGCAGCTGGTGCCGGTGACCAGCGCCAACCGCGTGCCGTACCTGCAAACCGATAAGGTGGATCTGGTCATTTCAAGCCTCGGCAAAAACCCGGAGCGCGAGAAGGTGATCGACTTTAGCCGCGCCTACGCGCCGTTCTTCCTCGGCGTGTTTGGCCCGAAAGGGGCCGAGCTGAAAGATGCCGCCGCGCTGAGCGGAAAAACCATCGGCGTGACGCGCGGGGCGGTGGAGGACATGGTGCTGACCAGCCTCGCGCCGAAAGACGCGGACGTGAAGCGCTACGAAGACAATAACACCACGCTCTCCGCCTACCTCTCCGGACAGGTGCAGTACGTGGCAACCGGCAACCTCGTGGTGGCGGCCATTTCGCGCCAGAACGCGGCTAAAGCCCCGGTGCCGAGCTTTATGCTGAAAGACTCGCCGTGCTTTATTGGCCTGAAGAAGAACGAACCGGCCCTGAAGGCAAAAGTGGACGCGCTGATTGAGCAGGGCATTAAGGACGGCACGCTGAACGGCCTGTCCGAGCAGTGGCTGAAGGCTCCGCTGCCGGCCAACCTTGGCGCCTGAGCCGATGACGGAGCAACTTGATTTTTCCGCGCTCTGGCCGCACTGGCCGGAGCTGCTGGCGGGGCTTTGGGTCACTATTCAGCTGACGGTAATGGCGACCGTGGGCGGCCTGGCGACAGGCATTTTCGGGGCGGCAATCCGCAGCGCGCGCCCAACGTGGTACAGCCGGATCTGGGGCGCGTACGTGGAGATCATCCGCAACACGCCGTTTGTGGTGCAGCTGTTTTTCATCGTCTTCGGCCTGCCGAATCTGGGGCTGAAGATGACGGCGGGGGAAGCGGCGCTGCTGGCCATGGTCGTGAACCTTGGCGCCTACAGCACCGAGATTATCCGCGCGGGCATTCAGGTTACGCCGAAAGGGCAGTGGGAAGCCGGACGCGTGCTGGGCCTCACCCGCCTGCAGACCTTTATTCGCGTGGTGCTGCCGCCCGCGCTGCAGCGCATTTACCCGGCGCTGGTAAGCCAGTGCATTATCGTGATGCTCGGCTCGTCGGTGGTGTCGCAGGTCTCGTATGAAGAGCTGACCTTTGCCGCCAACCTGATCCAGTCGAGAACGTTTTTAAGCTTTGAGGTCTATCTGGTGACCACCGGCATTTACCTGGCGCTGTCGATTACCCTGCGCCAGCTGATGATGGCGGCGGGACGCAAATGGCTGGGGGTGCAGGCATGATGACCACCTTTACCGACTGGGACATTATTCGCAATCTGCTGCTGGCCGGGCGCTGGACGGTGCTGCTGTCGCTGGTGGCGTTTGTCGGCGGGGCGGTGGTGACCCTGCCGCTCCTGCTGCTGCGCCTGACGGGCGGGCGCACGGTGAAGCGCATCATCCGCGGCTACATTGAGCTGTTCCAGGGCACGCCGCTGCTGATGCAGCTGTTTCTGGCCTTCTTCGGCGTGGCGCTGTTCGGTATCGACGTCTCGCCGTGGACCGCCGCCTCGCTGGCGCTGACGTTCTACACCAGCGCGTTTCTGCTCGACATCTGGTTTGGCAGTATTCGCGCCTTGCCAAAAGGGCAGTGGGAAGCGTCGCGCTGTCTGGGGCTGACCTTCGGCCAGACCCTGTTTCGCGTGGTCGCCCCGCAGGCGCTGCGCATCGGCATCGCCCCGACGGTCGGCTTTGCCGTGCAGGTGATCAAGGGCACCGCGCTGGCTTCGATTATCGGCTTTATCGAGCTGACCAAGGCCGGGACGATGCTGACCAACGTGACCTATCAGCCGTTTAAGGTCTTTGCGCTGGTGGCGCTCGGCTACTTTATTCTGTGTTATCCGCTGTCGCGCTACAGCCGCTATCTGGAGACGAAATTCAATGCCTCTCATCACCATTAATCAGGTGCAGAAGTACTACGGCGATAACCACGTGCTCAAGGGCGTCGATCTGGATATCGACATGGGCCAGGTGATCTCCATTATCGGGCGCAGCGGATCGGGTAAAAGCACGCTGCTGCGCTGCATCAACGGGCTGGAAGGGTATCAGGACGGCAGCATCAAGCTCGGCGGCATGACCATTACCGACCGGGATTCTCAGGCGCGTGAAATCAGCCGCTCGGTCGGGATGGTGTTCCAGAGCTTCAACCTGTTCCCGCACATGACGGCGCTGGAAAACGTGATGCTGGCCCCGCGTCGTGTGCTGAAGAAAAGCGCCGCCGAATGCCGCGAGCTGGCGCAGCAGATGCTGGAGAAAGTGGGCTTAGGCGATCGTCTGGATTACTACCCGTCGAGCCTCTCAGGCGGCCAGCAGCAGCGCGTGGCGATAGCCCGGGCGCTGGCGATGTCGCCTAAAGTATTACTGTGTGACGAGATCACCTCCGCGCTCGACCCGGAGCTGGTGGGCGAAGTGCTCAAGGTGCTGGAGCAGCTGGCGGCCGAGGGGATGACGCTGATACTTGTTACCCATGAAATGAATTTTGCCCGTGAAGTGGGCGACCGCGTGGTGTTTATGCACCAGGGGAAAGTCTGGGAGCAGGGCGACAGCAAAACGCTGTTCGCCAACCCGCAGACCACCGAACTGAAGCAGTTCATCTCCTCCGTGCGCGGCCTCAACTGATAAGGACTTAACAATGGATATCGCACATTTTCCGCAAATCAATCCGCCCCAGCGCCTGCTGATGGGGCCGGGCCCGATCAACGCCGACCCGCGCGTGCTGCGCGCCATGTCGAGCCAGCTGATCGGCCAGTACGATCCGGCCATGACCCACTACATGAACGAGGTGATGGCGCTCTATCGCGGGGTGTTTCGCACCGAAAACCGCTGGACGATGCTGGTGGACGGCACCTCCCGCGCGGGAATTGAAGCGGTTCTGGTCTCCGCCATTCGCCCGGGAGATAAGGTGCTGGTGCCGGTCTTTGGCCGCTTTGGTCACCTGCTGTGCGAAATAGCCCGCCGCTGTCGGGCAGAGGTGCATACCATCGAGGTACCGTGGGGCGAGGTGTTTACCCCGGATCAGGTGGAGGATGCGATCAAGCGTATTCGTCCGCGCCTGCTGCTGACCGTGCAGGGCGACACCTCCACCACCATGCTGCAGCCACTTGCGGAGCTTGGGGCCATCTGCCGCCGCTACGACGTGCTGTTCTACACCGACGCCACCGCGTCGCTCGGCGGCAACGCGCTGGAGACCGACGCCTGGGAGCTGGACGCGGTGTCGGCCGGGATGCAGAAGTGCCTCGGCGGCCCGTCGGGCACGTCGCCGATCACCCTGAGCGCGCGCATGGAGGAGGCGATCCGCCGCCGCAAATGCGTTGAAGAAGGCATTCGCACCGACGCCCACCGTGACGGCGATGAGGAGATGATCTACTCCAACTACTTCGATCTCGGCATGGTGATGGACTACTGGGGCCCGGAGCGGCTGAACCACCACACCGAAGCCACGACCGCGCTGTTCGGCGCCCGCGAATGCGCGCGGCTGATCCTGCAGGAAGGGCTGGATAACGGCATCGCCCGCCACAAGCTGCACGGCGATGCGCTGCTGAAGGGCATTCAGGCAATGGGGCTGGAGACCTTCGGCGATCTGAAGCATAAGATGAACAACGTGCTGGGCGTGGTGATACCGCAGGGCGTCAACGGCGACCAGGTGCGCAAGCTGATGCTGGAGGATTTCGGGATTGAAATCGGCACCTCGTTTGGCCCGCTGCACGGCAAAGTGTGGCGCATTGGCACCATGGGCTATAACGCGCGCAAGGACTGCGTGATGACCACCCTGAGCGCGCTGGAGTCGGTGCTGAACTACCTGAAGTTCACGACCACGCAGGGGGCGGCGATGCAGGCCGCGTGGGATCACTATCGCAGTGAGACGCCGCAATGAGCCCGGCGGCAGAACGGGTGATGGCGCGTGCCGACGCGCTGGCCGCCATCAGCGAAACCCCGGATGCGCTGACGAGGGTGTACCTCTCGGCGCAGCATTTGCAGGCCAACCAGCTGGTCGGCGAGTGGATGCGCCAGGCGGGGATGACCGTCTGGCAGGACAGCGTGGGCAATATCTGTGGACGCTATGAAGGCCAGCAGGAGGGCGCGAAGGCGGTGCTGCTCGGCTCGCATCTGGACACTGTGCGCAACGCCGGGCGCTACGACGGCATGCTCGGCGTGCTCGCGGCCATTGAGGTGGTGGACAGCCTGCACCAGCAGGGGCTGCATCTGGCCCAGGCGATTGAGATTGTCGGCTTTGGCGACGAAGAGGGAACCCGTTTTGGGATCACCCTGTTAGGCAGCCGGGGCATTACGGGCACCTGGCCGCAGGGCTGGCTGGAGACCTGTGATGCTCACGGCATCAGCGTGGCGCAGGCGATGGTGCAGGCCGGGCTCGACCCCGCCCGCGTGGCGCTGGCGGCACGCCATCAGGACGATTTCAGCGCCTGTCTGGAGCTGCATATCGAACAGGGACCGTGCCTGGAGCAGGAAGGGCTGGCGCTGGGGGTGGTGGAAGACATCAACGGCGCGCGCCGCCTCAGCTGCCGCTTTACCGGCGAGGCCGGACACGCGGGCACCGTGCCGATGAATCACCGTAAAGATGCCCTGGCCGCCGCCGCCGAATGGATGGTGCTGATTGAAAACACCACCCGACAGCGCGGCGGGAATCTGGTGGCGACGGTGGGCGAACTGCGCTGCCTGCCCGGTGCGGTCAACGTGATCCCCGGCGAGGTTGCGCTCTCGCTGGATATTCGCGGCCCGCAGGATGCCCCGCTTGACGCGCTGCTTACTGAACTGCTGGCGCAGGCGCAGACGATAGCCGCCCGCCGCGGGATGAGCTTTGGCGCCGAGGAGTATTACCGGATCGCCGCCACGCCGTGCGATGCGCGCTTGAGGCATCTGCTGGGGGACGCCGTTACGTCGGTGCAGGGGCGTGCGTTATCGCTGCCCAGCGGCGCCGGGCACGACACCATCGCGCTGGCAGAACGCTGGCCGGTCGGCATGCTGTTTGTGCGCTGCAAAGGGGGCATCAGCCACCATCCTGCGGAATCGGTGATGGCTGAGGATGTTGCCCTGGCGATCGAGGCGTTTGGGCGGGCGGTGAGAAAGCTGGCTGACGGTGGCGCGCGTTAAGCCACCGAACGCACCGCATCTTCGATATCCGCGCTCACCCGGACATCCTGCTCGTCAAAGACCATGCAGTGGCGATCGTCAAAGGCCACGTCTATCTTCTGCCACGGGGCGAATTTAACGTCCCCCGGCAGCAAGATTTTGACGTTATCGTGGCCATAACACTGGCCAAACAGATAGGTGTTGTTCCCGAGTCGTTCAACCACTTCGCAGTGAAACTCCAGCGGTGTGCCCAGGCGAAGGTCAGTGGTTAAATGTTCCGGACGGATGCCCAGCGTGACCTGACTGCCCGGCTGCAGCGGCGTGGTGGTCACGGCGAGCGTCAGTGATTTCTGCTGTGACAATCTCACCGTCAACGCGCCCGGCTGCCATGCTTCAACCGTGGCCGGCATGAAGTTCATCTTCGGCGAGCCGATAAAACCGGCCACGAACCTGTTCACCGGCTTGTAGTAGAGATCCATCGGCGCGCCCATCTGCTCCACTTTGCCGTAGTTCATCACCACAATTTTATCGGCCAGCGTCATGGCCTCAATCTGATCGTGGGTGACATACACCATGGTGGTTTTCAGCTCCTGGTGCAGGCGAGCGAGGTGCAGGCGCATCTCCACGCGCAGTTCGGCATCCAGGTTGGAAAGCGGCTCATCGAACATAAAGACGCGCGGGTTACGCACGATAGCGCGGCCAATCGCGACGCGCTGGCGCTGGCCGCCGGAGAGCTGTTTAGGCTTACGGTCCAGCAGGTGGGAGAGCTGCAGCGTTTTGGCGACCATCTCAACCTGATGGCGGATCTGATCTTTCGGCACTTTATTCACCTTCAGCCCGTAGCCCATGTTTTCGGCCACCGTCATATGCGGATAGAGCGCGTAGGACTGAAAGACCATCGCCACACCCCGATGGGAAGGGGCGATGTCGTTCATCACCTCGTTACCGATCAGCACTTCACCCTCGCTTATCTCCTCCAGCCCGGCAATCATGCGCAGCATAGTGGATTTGCCACAGCCGGAAGGCCCGACGAATACGGCAAACTCACCGTCCTCAATATCAAGATTAACGTTGTGGAGCGTGACGGTGTCGCCAAAGCGCTTGGTGACATTCCTCAATTGTATGTTCGACATCAGTGTTCCCCAGGTAAACCGCCGAGTATGTTTTACGTATAACAATTGTGTTCAACGTGGCCGGACGGTGCAATTTGTCTGCCTTGACTATAACTTCCAGCATTCATGCGCCCTATATAGATATTCCATTAATGTTATGACGATCACACAACTTACAGTTTTATGTAGAGTTATCATGATGTGAAGGGTAGCGTATAACAAACCAAAGGCATTTGGTGTCAGACGTACAACGCCAGTTTTATCAGGATATATTCCGGGGTTTGTAGGGCGTCAGATGCAATAACAACCATAAAATTGTTATACCTTCACATGAGGTTGATAATGAAAAAGAACATACTCGCTGCTCTGATCCTCTCTACGCTCGCGGTACAGGCTCACGCCACCGCACAGCTTAACGTCTGGGAAGACATCAAGAAGTCGTCCGGTATTAAAGATGCGGTCGCGGACTTTGAAAAACAGTACGACGTTAAGGTCAACGTGCAGGAAACCCCTTACGCACAGCAGCTGGAAAAACTGCGCCTGGACGGCCCGGCAGGCATTGGCCCGGACGTGCTGGTCATTCCTAACGATCAGCTGGGCGGCGCCGTCGTGCAAGGGTTATTGACCCCCTGAATCTGGAGGCTAAGCAGACCGAACAGTACACCCCGGCCTCGATTAACGCCTTCAAAATGGATAACGCCCTCTACGGCGTGCCGAAAGCGGTTGAGACGCTGGTGCTGATCTACAACAAAGATCTCATCGACAAGCCGCTCAACTCGCTGCAGGACTGGTACGACTTTTCTAAACAGCAGCGCGCAAAAAACCAGTACGGTCTGCTCGCCAAGTTCGATCAGATTTATTACAGCTGGGGCGCGATCTCCCCGATGGGAGGCTACATCTTTGGTCAAAACGGCAAAGGCGGCTATAACGCCAGCGACGTCGGCCTGAACAAGCCGGGCGCGGTAGAAGCCGTGACGTACCTGAAAAAATTCTACGCTGACGATATTTTCCCGGCCGGGATAGTCGGTGACAACGGCCTGAACGCTATCGACTCCCTGTTCACCGAGAAGAAAGCGGCAGCCGTCATCAACGGCCCGTGGGCGTTCCAGCCGTATGAAGCGGCAGGCATCAACTACGGCGTGGCGCCGCTGCCCACGCTGCCGGACGGCAAGCCAATGAGCTCCTTCCTCGGCGTGAAAGGCTACGTCGTTTCCACCTGGAGCAAGGACAAAGCGCTGGCGCAGAAATTTATCGAATTCATCAACCAGCCGCAGTACGTGAAAACCCGCTACGTGGCCACGCGGGAGATCCCGCCGCTGACCGCAATGATCGACGACCCGGTAATCAAGAACGACGAGAAGGCGAGCGCCGTTGCAGTGCAGGCCGCGCGAGCCACCGCCATGCCGGGTATCCCTGAAATGGGCGAAGTCTGGGGGCCGGCCAACGCCGCGCTGGAGCTAAGCCTGACCGGCAAACAGGATCCCAAAGCCGCGCTGGACAGCGCAGAGAAACAGGTCCAGATGCAAATCGAAGCCATGCAGGCCAGCAACCAGTAATTTTCTGACGTCGCAGAACGGGAGGCCACTCTCCCGTTTTATTGAAAGGAGTTGTCTGTGAGTATCATCCCGGAAAATTTTGCCAGACCGCACGGGGCCGGGCGTCACGCCTGGACCGGCCTGCTGCTGGCGGTCATCCCCGGCTTCGGCCAGTTCTATCACCGCCAGTGGCTGAAGGGCGTTATCTTCCTGGTGCTGCTGGCCAGTTTTATCGGCGTTTTTGCCGATTTCCTGCGCGAAGGACTTTGGGGGCTGGTGACGCTGGGGGAGGAAGTGCCGCGGGATAACTCCATCTTCCTGCTGGCAGAAGGGATCATTAGCGTACTGATCGCCGCTTTTGGCGTGATGGTGTATTACCTGTCGATGCGCGATGCCTGGGTCAACGGCCGAAAACGCGATGAAGGGCTGGGGCTAAACAGCGTGCGTAAGCAGTATCAGATGCTGCTGAGCGACGGCTTTCCGTATCTGATGATCACGCCGGGCTTTATTCTGCTGGTGTTTGTGGTGGTTTTCCCGATCCTCTTCGGTTTTGCCATCGCCTTTACTAACTACAATCTTTACCACACGCCGCCGGCTAAGCTGGTGGACTGGGTTGGCTTTAAGAACTTCATCAATATTTTCACGCTCTCCATCTGGCGCTCAACCTTCTTTGACGTCCTGCAGTGGACGGTGGTCTGGACGCTGCTCGCCACCACGCTGCAATGTACCGTGGGCGTGCTGCTGGCTATCCTGGTGAACCAGAAAGACCTGCGCTTTAAGCCGCTTATCCGCACCATCTTCATTCTGCCGTGGGCGGTGCCGGGTTTTGTCACCATTCTGGTGTTTGCCGGAATGTTCAACGACTCTTTCGGTGTGATAAACAACGCCATTCTGGCCTTCTTCGGCATTGCGCCGAAAGCCTGGATGACCGATCCGTTCTGGACCAAAACGGCGCTGATCCTGATGCAGACCTGGCTCGGTTTCCCGTTTGTTTTCGCCATGACCACCGGCGTGCTGCAGGCGATCCCTGACGATCTGTACGAAGCCGCCACCATGGACGGGGCCAGCAGCGCGACCAAGCTACGCACCATCACGCTGCCGCTGGTGCTGTACTCGATTGCGCCGATTCTGATCACCCAATACACCTTCAACTTCAATAACTTCAACATCATCTACCTGTTCAACAACGGCGGGCCGGCGGTGGTGGGGTCCAATGCGGGTGGGACAGATATCCTGGTGTCGTGGATCTACAAGCTCACCATGTCGTCGTCGCAGTACGCGATTGCGGCGACCATCACTATCCTGCTGTCGATCTTTGTCGTCGGCCTGGCGCTGTGGCAGTTCCGCGCCACCAAATCTTTCAAAAACGACGACATGGCGTAAGGGACGTAACAATGGCTCAATCACAAAGTATTAAACGTGAGAAGTGGGTACGCCTCTCGCTCTCCTGGCTGGTTATCGTGCTGGTGTCGACGATTATCATCTACCCGCTGGTGTGGACGGTCGGCGCGTCGTTTAACGCGGGTAATAGCCTGCTCAGCTCCTCAATTATTCCTGAGAACTTTTCGGTGCAGCACTACGCCGACCTGTTTAACGGCCAGGTGAACTACATGACCTGGTACTGGAACTCGATGAAAATCAGCTTCCTGACCATGGTGCTGACCTTAATCAGCGTCAGCTTTACCGCCTATGCCTTTTCGCGCTTTCGCTTTAAGGGACGCCAGAACGGGCTGATGCTGTTCCTGCTCCTGCAGATGATCCCCCAGTTCTCGGCGCTGATTGCCATCTTCGTGCTGTCGCAGCTTTTGGGCCTCATCAACAGCCATCTGGCGCTGGTGCTGATCTACGTGGGCGGCATGATCCCGATGAATACCTACCTGATGAAAGGCTACCTCGACGCCATCCCGAAAGATCTGGATGAATCCGCGCGCATGGACGGGGCCAGTAATTTCCGGATTTTCATCGAAATTATCATGCCGCTATCGAAGCCAATTGTTGCGGTGGTGGCGCTGTTCTCCTTCACCGGGCCGCTGGGGGATTTCATCCTCTCCAGCACGATTCTGCGCACCCCGGACAAATACACCTTACCCATCGGGCTTTATAACCTGGTGGCGCAAAAAATGGGTGCCAGCTACACCACCTACGCGGCTGGTGCCGTCCTGATTGCGGTGCCGGTGGCGATCCTCTACCTCGCCTTACAAAAATATTTCGTCTCCGGACTGACCTCCGGGAGCACAAAGGGATAATCATGAAAAGACTCAAACCCGCTTTGCTCGCCGTTTGCCTCTCCTGCGGTCTTGCCGCTAGCGCTTTTGCTGCGGACGGGGTGAAAACGCGTCCTTTTAACGCCATGCCCGCGGACTTTATCAAGGGCGCGGATATTTCGACGCTGCTGGAAGCCGAACAGCACGGCGCGAAATTCTATAACCAGAGCGGCCAGCAGCAGGACACGATTGCGATCCTCAAAGCTAACGGCGTGAACACCGTACGTCTGCGCCTGTGGGTAGACCCGCAGGATGCGAGCGGCAATACCTACGGCGGCGGCAGTAATAATCTCGAAAACACTCTCGCGCTGGCGAAGCGCGTGAAGGCGCAGGGCCTGAAGCTGCTGCTCGATTTCCACTACAGCGACTTCTGGACCGATCCGGGCAAACAGTTCAAGCCAAAAGCCTGGGAGAAGATGGACTATCCGCAGCTCAAAACGGTGATTCATGACTACACCCGCGACACGATTGCCCGCTTTAAGAAAGAGGGCGTCCTGCCGGACATGGTGCAGATCGGTAACGAAATCAACGGCGGCATGCTGTGGCCGGAAGGCAAAAGCTGGGGGCAGGGCGGCGGCGAATTTGACCGCCTGGCCGGGCTGCTCAACGCCGCGATTGGTGGGCTAAAGGAGAACCTGACCGACGGCGAGCAGGTGAAAATCATGCTCCATCTGGCCGAAGGCACCAAAAATGACACCTTCCGCTGGTGGTTTGACGAGATCGCGAAGCGCGACGTGCCGTTCGATATTATCGGCCTGTCGATGTACACCTACTGGAACGGCCCGATTAGCGCGCTGAAGGCCAATATGGATGACATCAGCAAGCGCTATAACAAAGACGTGATTGTGGTGGAAGCGGCATACGGCTATACGCTGGAGAACTGCGATAACGCCGAGAACAGCTTCCAGGCGAAAGAAGAAAAAGACGGCGGCTATCCCGGCACCGTTCAGGGTCAGTACGATTATATTCACGATTTAATGCAGTCCGTTATTGATGTGCCTGACCGTCGCGGCAAGGGCATCTTTTACTGGGAACCGACCTGGATAGCCGTTCCGGGCACCACGTGGGCCACCAAAACCGGCATGAAATATATCCATGACGAATGGAAAGAGGGTAATGCCCGCGAGAATCAGGCGTTATTTGATTGCCAGGGTAAAGTGCTGCCGTCAATAACGGTATTTAACTAGTTTTTATCTCCATTCAGGACGTTTTAAATATGAATAAATTTGCGCCTTTAAGTCCAAAGGTCGCGGCGTTATTGCATGGCGCCGACTATAACCCGGAGCAGTGGGAGAATTACCCCGGTATTATTGAAAAAGATATCGCCATGATGCAGCAGGCGAAATGCAATGTCATGTCGGTGGGCATATTTAGCTGGGCAAAGCTGGAGCCACGTGAAGGGGAATATGATTTTGCGTGGCTGGATAATATTATTGAAAAACTCTATGCGGCAGGTATTCATATTTTCCTGGCGACGCCAAGCGGCGCGCGTCCGGCGTGGATGTCGCAAAAATACCCTGAGGTGCTGCGCGTCGGGCGCAACCGCGTCCCCGCGCTGCACGGAGGACGGCATAACCACTGTATGTCATCGCCGGTGTACCGCGAGAAGACCTTCACCATTAACCGCCTGCTGGCGGAGCGTTATTCACACCATCCGGCGGTGCTGGGCTGGCATATCTCCAATGAGTACGGCGGCGAATGCCACTGTAGCCTGTGCCAGGAACGCTTCCGCGACTGGCTAAAGGCGCGTTACAAAACTCTCGACGCGCTGAACCATGCGTGGTGGAGCACCTTCTGGAGCCATACCTACACCGACTGGTCGCAGATTGAGTCCCCCGCACCGCAGGGCGAAGTGTCGATTCACGGCCTGAATCTCGACTGGCGCCGCTTCAATACCGCGCAGGTCACCGATTTTTGCCGGCATGAGGTGGCACCGCTTAAGGCCGCCAATGCCGAACTGCCGGTGACGACCAACTTTATGGAGTATTTCTACGATTACGACTACTGGCAGCTGGCGAAAGCGATCGACTTCATCTCCTGGGACAGCTACCCGATGTGGCACAAGGAGAAAGACGAAACGCAGCTGGCCTGCTATACCGCCATGTACCACGACATGATGCGCAGCCTGAAGGGCGGTAAACCCTTTGTGTTAATGGAGTCCACGCCGAGCACCACCAACTGGCAGCCGACCAGCAAGCTGAAAAAGCCGGGGATGCATATTCTCTCCTCTATTCAGGCGGTAGCGCACGGGGCGGATTCTGTGCAGTACTTCCAGTGGCGTAAGAGCCGCGGGTCGGTGGAGAAATTCCACGGTGCGATTATCGATCACGTGGGGCATCTTGATACCCGCGTCGGGCGCGAAGTGACGCGTCTGGGGGAGATGCTGGCGCGTCTGCCTGAGGTGGTGGGGTGCCGCACCGACGCGCGCGTGGCCATTATCTTTGACCAGCAAAACCGCTGGGCGCTGGACGATGCCGAAGGCCCGCGCAACATGGGGCTGGAGTACGAAAAAACCGTCAACGAACACTATCGTCCGTTCTGGGAAAAGGGCATCGCGGTCGACGTCATCGACGCTGACGGCGATCTGAGCCGCTACGCGCTGGTGATTGCCCCCATGCTCTACATGGTGCGCGAAGGTTTTGCCGAGCGGGCGGAAGCCTTTGTGGCCGCGGGCGGGCATCTGGTGACGACCTACTGGAGCGGGGTAGTGGATGAGACCGATCTCTGCCACCTCGGCGGTTTTCCGGGCCCGCTACGCAAGCTCCTCGGCATCTGGGCTGAAGAGATTGACTGCCTGGGCGAGGGGGAGCGAAACCTGGTTCAGGGGCTGGCGGGCAATGCGGCGGGCCTGCAGGGGCCGTATCAGGTCAGGCATCTGTGCGAGCTGATCCATACTGAATCCGCACAGGCGCTGGCAACCTACCGGGATGATTTCTACGCCGGTCGCCCGGCGGTGACGGTCAACCGCTTCGGCAAAGGCAAGGCGTGGCACGTAGCGTCGCGCAACGACCTGCCGTTCCAGCGCGATTTCTTCGCCGGGATTATCGACGAGCTGGCGCTGCCGCGCGCAGTCGAAGGGGATTTCCCTCCGGGAGTGGTCGCGACGGCGCGCACGGATGGCGAAACCGCCTGGGTGTTTGTGCAGAACTACACGGCCCAGCAGCAGCTCATCACGCTGCCGCAGGGGTATACCGACTGCATGACCGACGCCGCCGCGGCGGGCGATACCGTGCTGCTGGCGTGGGACTGTCGGGTGCTCAGGCGTAAAGCGTAAGAACCGCCCGGCGGCGCTGCGCTTGCACGGGCCTACAAAACCCGTAGGCCGGGTAAGCGCAGCGCCACCCGGCAACAAGGCACAAAACGCCTGCTCCCCGAGCAGGCATTTTTTTATCTGCATAACAGAGAGGCGTATTATGGACAGTCAAATTACCCAGCGTTTAATTCCGGCATTTGGCGGCGACGATAATATCGAGCACGTCGAAGCCTGTATTACCCGCCTGCGCGTGACGGTAAAAGATTTAAATAAGGTCGATTCACAGGCGTTACAGAATGAGGGGGCGCTGGGGGTGATTATTATCGGTCAGCAGGTGCACGCTATATTCGGCAGGCAGTCTGATACATTACGGAAATTATTAGACGAACATTTTAATCAGTAAATATAAAAAAGGGATAGCCAAAGTAATGGCTATCCCAAAGCAGTAAAATAGACTGCAGGTTGCTGGAGATACGATAACGATTAACGCAAATTATGAATTACGATTTACCACCAGGCCTCGACCTGCACACCAAAGTTCCAGGTATTGTTGGCCGTGCCATCCTCGAAGGATTGCCCTTTTTCGGAGTCATTCAGATAGGAGGCGAACACGCGCAGTTCAGGACGTGACATAAACTCAGGACCATCTGCCAGGCCCAGCGCGAGGGTGTACTTCTCGCCGCTCTGCTTGTACTTAGTGCCGTCGGTGTAAGTATCTTCCTGGTAGAATCCGCCCACTTCGCCAATCAGACGCACGTACTCGGTGAACTGATACTGTGCGCGCCCCACCAGCGATACCAGGCGTGATTTGTCCGTATACTGCGTGGTGTCGTCTGCCGAGCCCCATGTCAGGACGTGGTTAAAGGAGAACTTGTCGGTAATCGGAATTAAGCCGGTGTTAATCACGCGGTAGCCGGTGGCGTCGTTCACGTAGTTCCACATGTCGTACCAGCCCCCACCCTGTGACACCATGTTCTGGGCCAGACCTTTATTGGCGTACTGCAGCACCAGCTTGTTATAGCCGCCAAACATATCCTGGCTGATCTCACCGGTGACCATCACGCCGTTATCGGCCTCGTACAGCCCGCCGTACTCTTTCTGCTTGTTGGTCGGGTTTGGCATAGCGTAATCAATACCCACTTCCGTCCACGCGCCCGCCCACGGCTTCCAGCCCGCATAGCGAAGGTCGATGTAGTTGATGTTAACGTCGCTGTCGCCATCCACGCGGTAGTCCACGTCGTTGGCATCGCCGCGGATCCACGCCACGGAGACCGCGCCGGGGCCGAGCGTATAGTTCTCAATACCTGCACCGGATCCCGAGATATTCCAGTATTTGGTATCAATGATGTGCAGGTCATGGCGCTGGTAGTAGCGCTTACCGCCCCAAATTACCGCATTGGGATCCCCGGGGATCAGCCCCTTGATCTGCAGGTTAAGCTGGCGCAGGCCGAACTGGGCATCGTCATCTAAGGTGGTTTCATTGTCGTTGGAGCCGTCTGATACCATGCTCACCATGCTGTCGAGATAGAAACTGACGTCGTTCTTTTTGTATACCTCGGAGCCTAGCTCCAGCTCGCCGTAGGTGTCGGCCTCGTTACCCAGACGGCCAATTTTGTTTTTTTGCCACTCCTCCATCCCACCATCCCGTGAGACGCCCACGCCGGAGCGAAGATATCCATGAAAATCAATCGGTACTGAAGACGCTGCAAACAGCGAAGGCGATGCCAGCGCGGCAGCCAACGCAACAGATACAGAGCGGATCGTCGTGTTCATTGTAACCCTCTTATTGTTTTGTAATACGTTCACAAATCCGCTGTCATAAAATGCCTAAACCCGTTGACTGGCAATTGCACGATCCGAAATGTGTGATTAACTGCAAATAAAATAGACAATTTTGTTACGAGTAATGAGATTGGACACAAATTATGGCATTGTGAGCGTCATACTTTTTGATGGTGTTATGCCTGTGGCGAGAGGGTGGTAAGCGTTTTTTTTCAGCACCCCTGTTACAATCAGCGCATAACAACATAAGGAACCGGACCATGAAGTCGAAAAGCGCAACGTTAGAGGACGTGGCACGCCATGCGGGCGTCTCCTATCAGACCGTGTCCAGGGTACTGAATAAGTCTGCCAATGTATCCGACGCCACGCGCAGCAAGGTGGAGAAATCCATAGAGTTATTGCGGTATGTACCCAACCGACTGGCTCAGCAGCTGGTGGGCAAGCAGAGCCAGACCGTTGGGCTGGTGACCATTTCGCTGGCGCTGCACGCGCCTTCGCAGGTTGCTGCGGCGGTGAAACGCTATGCCAATGTGGAAGGCTACCAGGTACTGATCTCAATGATTGATGAGAACGTCAACCACAGCATCCAGGATTCCATCAACGAACTGAAATCCCAGCTGGTGAGCAAGGTGATCATCAACGTGCCGCTGGAGGCTGAAGCGGCGCAGAAAATCGCCACCGACAACGATGATATTGTCTGCCTGTTCCTCGACGTGGACCCGTACAGTTCCGTGTTTAACGTTTCGTTTAACCCGGCGGACGGCACCCGCGCCAGCGTCAAATATCTTTACGAACTGGGGCATCGCGACATTGCCCTGCTGGCGGGGCCGTCGTCTTCCGTGTCGGCGCAGCTGAGGCTGAAAAGCTGGATCGAGACCCTGAAGGGCTACGGCCTGGAGCCAGCATCGGTCATTCGCGGCAACTGGGATGCGCAAAGCGGTTATTCGGGAGCGTTGCAAATGCTGCGGGAAACGGCGCAGTTTACCGCCGTGCTGGTGGCTAACGACCAGATGGCGCTCGGCGTGCTGAGCGCGTTCCATCAGCAGCAGATTTCAATTCCGGGCGAGAAGTCGGTGATTGGCTACGATGACACCTATGAAAGCTCGTTCTTCTACCCGGCGCTGACGACGGTATCGCTGGATTTAGATCTGCAGGGTAAAGAGGCTGTGCGCCGTATTCTCGACAGCGGTGAAGAGAATGCCCAGCGCATGTCGTCGATTTTACCTGCCCGTCTGGTGGTGCGTCAGTCCACCGGGCCAAAAGGGGAGAAGGGGAAAAACCTGCAGGCGCTTGCCCAGCAGCTGCGTGAGATCGCGCATCAGCTCGGCGATGCGTAGCGAAGTGAGCACCTCAATCATGTGAATGAGGTGCTCGCAAGCTTACTCTAGCCCCAGCGTGTACTGGGCAATTTT
This sequence comes from Enterobacter genomosp. O, assembly GCF_001022965.1. Taxonomy (GTDB): domain Bacteria; phylum Pseudomonadota; class Gammaproteobacteria; order Enterobacterales; family Enterobacteriaceae; genus Enterobacter; species Enterobacter cloacae_L. The sequence continues at coordinate 18,755 of NZ_LECZ01000025.1, read as the reverse complement.
GAAGTAGATAATCAGCCCGGTGCCGTCGATAAGCGTCGCGATGAACGGCGCGGAGACGACCGCCGGGTCAATGCCGCAGCGCTTGAGCACCATGGGGATCACGGACGACACAATCGCGCTCCAGAGCGTGATACACACCAGCGTCAGGCTGACGATAAGCGTGATCTCCAGGCCGATACCCATCATCCAGGCGCGGATACACCCGGCGATACCGAGCGTGGCGGCAATCATCAGCGAGGTGGTCATCTCTTTGCGCAGCACGCGCCCGACGTCGCGAAGGTGGACTTCTCCCAGCGCCATCGCGCGCACCAGCGTGGAGGTGATCTGCGTCCCGCTGTTGCCGCCCGTGCCGATCAGCAGCGGAATAAAGAACGCCAGCGCAATCGCGGACTCCAGCGCCTCTTCAAAATGCTGGATGACCGAGCTGGTATAGGCTTCGGCGACAAACAGCAGCAGCAGCCAGACGGAGCGTTTTTTCCACAGGCTATACGGGCTGGTGTCCAGATAGGGCTTCTCCAGCGGCAGCGTCGCCCCCTGAAGCTGGGCATCTTCGGTGACGTCATCTTCCAGCAGATGTGCAATTTCGCGTTCGGTCAGGCAGCCGACGAGCTTGCCGTGGGTCACCACCGGCACCACATCCGCGCCGCCGTGCGCCAGCAGTCCGGCGACATCGGCACGTTCATCTTCCGGTTTGACCTGCAAAAACTGAGAAATCATCAGCGATTTCACCGGCTGTACCGTGTCGGCGGTTTGCAGCAATTTGCGCACGGCAATCATGCCCGCCAGGCGGCCATTGTCTTCAATAAAAATATGCGACGGAATATCATCGTCTTTTAATTTTTCGAAGAATTGCTCGCGCGCCAGCGCCACGCATAATGAAATATCGAGGACGATAAAATCGGTATTCATATATTGCGCGATAGCGCTGTCATTGAATGCCAGGTTTTGGTTATGAATAGCGTAAGACATAGTGAATTCCCTTTGAATAATAAAATCTCTCAGGGGCGAGCAAGACAGGGCATGTCGAAGAGGAGATCCCCACGTCCTGGGTTCAGCACTGTACACCGTATCCCGCGAGGGAAGTTATACTGACAAAGCCTTGATTCGACAGTGCCTGTTTTACCCTGTGCCGGTTCTCTCGAACCCACCAGAGCGATAACGTGTATTTGTACAGGAGCCTCGCCATAACGAGATCGTTGTAAAACGAGAGGGATAATACGCTTATTTAATTTTGCCGCTCAGGAATTTAAATAATGTTTAAGAACGGTTTAGGAGAATCTTATTAATAAAGTGTTGAGGGTTTATTTAAGTTAATTCATTTTAAATGAAGAGTGATATTTACATCGGAGGAGGGTAAATGACGTGGCTTGATACTTTGCTGAATCACTTTGCGCTCTATCCGACACATCTTTTCGCGCTGTTATTTATGATGGCGCTGAGTAAATCGACGGTGCTGATCTCCTCCGTGCTGCCTCCCGCCTCGGTGATGCTGCTGACGGGCATTACTGTCAGCCAGGCGAGCATGCATCCGGCGCTGGCGTGGCTGGCCGTGATGATGGGAGCAACGCTGGGATCGGGGCTAAACTACCACATCGGTCAGCGGATGGGGCATACGCGATGGATGACCCGCTTCACCGCAAAGCACGCCAGTAAATTTTTGCGGGTGCAGCATCAGCTGCAGAAAAACGGTGTGCTGGTGCTGTTCACCGCTCGCTTCCTGGCGGTGCTGCGCTATATCGTGCCGCTGGCGGCAGGCATGCTCAGGCTCAATGTGGCGAAGGTTTACGGAGTGAGCCTGCTCTCTGCCGCCGTCTGGGCGGCGCTGTATGTCGGTATTGTCACCGGCATCAGCGCCTTTTGAGTTACAGACTTCCCATTCCGCCGTCCACCAGCAGCTCCGTGCCGACCGTGTAGCTGGACTCGTCGGAAGCCAGATAGAGCGCGGCTTTTGCCAGCTCCGTCGTCGAGCCCATTCTGCCCAGCGGCACCAGCTTGATGATGTCCGCCATCATCGCGTCAAGCGCCTCATTGCTTAGGCCCGTCTTCGTAAACGCCGGGGTTTCCACCGGACCGGGACTCAGACCGTTGACGCGGATCCCGCGCGGCAGTAGCTCCGCCGACAGCGTACGCGCCAGCGACAGCAGGGCGGCCTTGCTCGCGGCATATACGCTGCTGGTGGGCAGGCCGATGCGCGCGCTGACGGAGCCGCAGAGGATCACCGAGGACGGATTATTCAGCAGCGGCAGCAGCGCCTGAATTAAAAAGAACGGTCCCTTCAGGTTGATACCCATCAGGCGATCCCAGGCATCCTCCTGCCAGGCTTCCAGCGGCGCGTGCGTCACGTCGCCGGCGTTGAGAAACACCGCGTCCAGGCGCGGCCAGCGGGCGGCGAGCGTCTCCGCCAGCGCTTTTTGCGAAGCAATATCTCCCGCATCGGCCGGGATCACCCAGGCCTTATCGCCAAGAATGCGCTCTGCTTCGGCGAGGGTGTCCGGATTGCGCCCGGTGACGGCAACGCGTGCGCCTTCGGCGATGAACGCCTGCGCGGTGGCAAGACCGATGCCGCTGGTGCCGCCGGTAATCAGCGTATATTTATCTGTTAAACGACCCATGTTCTTCTCCTGAAATGTCTCTGGAGAAAGCACTATAGAAACGTTAGTATCGAAAGGAAACCAGGTACCAAATGGATACTAACGAGGCAAGAGGTGTGCTATGGCAGAAATGCTGGACGTGGCCTGCGAAAAAAAATCTGAGACGTATACCTGCCCGATGACGCAGTTTGTCAACCTGATTTCCGGTAAGTGGGCAATCCCCATTCTCTATCGCCTGATTGTGTTCAATACGCCCGTTCGCTTTGGCGATCTGCTGCGGGCGGCAGCGCCGATTACGCAAAAAGAACTGACGAAGCAGCTTCGGCTGTTTGAGCAGCGCGGGCTGGTGACGCGGACGGTCTACCCGGAAATCCCGCCGCGCGTGGAGTATCAGATAACCGAGTTGGGGTTAACCCTGCAGGATGCGCTCTCACCGCTGGCCGCCTGGATGAGCGAGTACGGCGACCAGCTGGAGCGTTAGGCTACCGTTTCACGTAGCGCGGTGCCGGAATACCGGTGCGCGCGCTGTTAAACAGCTCAAGACGTGCCGTTTCGTAGCGATCCCACAGGCCGGCGTCATGCATCGGCGGGATGGTGATCGTTTCGCCCTGATCCAGGCCCGCCAGCGAGGCATCCACCATATCGTCGGTGGTCATTACCGAGCCTTCCGGCAGATCGTTAACCGTGACGCCCGAATGGCTCCAGATCTCCGTCGCGGTGGCGGCAGGCAGCACGGCTTGAATGCGCACGTTGCTGTCGGCAAACTCTTCCTGCAGCCCGCGGGTAAAGCTGAGCACCCACGCCTTGGTAGCGCTGTAGAGCGCGCTGCCCGCCCGCACGTGCAGGGCCAGCACGGACGCGATATTGATCAGCGTGCCGCGGTTATTCTGCGCCAGGCGCGGCAGGATAGCGTAGGTTAAGCGCATCAGCGCCGTGGTGTTCAGCGTGTTAATCGCCTGATGCTGGGACACATCACCCGCGAGGAACGGTGCCATCTGCGCGGTGCCAGCGTTGTTAACCAGCGTATCGATGGCGGTATTGCTGCGCAGCTCCTCTTCCACAGCGCGGATCCCGGCTTCATCCGTCAGATCGGCCACCAGAACATCGACCGCCACGCCATAGCGTTCGCGCAGTTCGGCGGCCAGCGCCTGCAGCCGTTCCTCGCGACGGGCGACCAGCACCAGGTTGACCCCGCGTGCGGCAAGACGATCGGCATAAACGGCACCAATTCCGGAAGACGCGCCCGTAATCAGGGCAGTCGTGATTTGCTTAGTCATCGTGTGTTACCTCAAAGCGGAGTGGGTTATTTGGTTTCAATATGAAACTGAATCAACTCTCTGCTATTTGGTTTTATAATGCAACCATTTTGGTGGCCATTTTGTGCTTTTGCCGTCGGGTGCGATCAGGAGGGGAGTTTTGCCACGATCTGCTCAGGCGTCAGCTCGCGCCCGTCGTCGGCGATAAGCGCCAGCTTGCGCAGGGGTTTGCGCTGTTCGGCGTCGACCAGCACGGTGCCGCATTCGTGTTCAGCGAACAAAAATTCATTGCCCCACTGCGACAGGGCAACCAGCACCGTCTGCAGGGCGCGTCCCTTGTCGGTCAGGACATACTCCTGCCAGGCGCTGCCGTCGGAGGCGGGGCGCAGCGTGAGGATACCTTCGTCAACCAACAGCTTAAGCCGCGTGGTCAGCATGTTTTTCGCAATACCGAGGCTTTTCTGAAACTCGCCGAAGCGCGTAATCCCGCGCAGCGCGTCGCGCACGATCAGCAGCGACCACCAGTCGCCGATGATATCCAGCGAACGGGCGACGGGGCAGGTGCTCTCTTCAAGGCGGGTACGTTTCACAGCGAATTCTCCGGTGGGGTGTGGTTTTATTATAAAACTAATTGGTTCACACCGTAAGCAGGTTAATCATCAGTTTGAGAAATGCTTCCCGGAAAATTGTCACCAATCTGTCACACTGAACGCGACATTTTAAAACGAGTGAGGAATTAGGGATGAGAAAAGCACTACTCGCGCTGGCAGTCGCCGGTTCCGTTTCAGCAACGTTTGGCGTGCAGGCGCAAGAGACGCCGGAAGGGTATCAGCTGGAGCAAGTTTTAATCATGAGTCGTCACAACCTGCGCGCGCCGCTGGCCAACAACGGTAGCGTGCTGGAGCAATCGACGCCAAAGCAGTGGCCTGAATGGGAGGTGCCGGGCGGGCAGCTCACCACCAAAGGCGGCGTGCTGGAGGTCTATATGGGCCATTATATGCGCGAGTGGCTGGCCCAGCAGGGGATGATCAAGACCGGTGAGTGCCCGCCAGCAGATACTGTCTATGCCTATGCCAACAGCCTGCAGCGTACCGTCGCCACCGCGCAGTTCTTCATTACCGGCGCGTTCCCGGGGTGCGACGTGCCCGTGCATCACCAGGAAAAAATGGGCACCATGGATCCAACGTTCAACCCGGTGATTACCGATAACTCCCCTGAATTCCGCGAAAAAGCGCTGAAGGCGATGGAGGCCGAGCGCCAGAAAATGCAGCTCGCAGAAAGCTATAAGCTGCTGGAGCAGATGACGAACTACGCCGATTCGCCGTCGTGCAAAGAGAAAAAAGTCTGCTCGCTGGCGGACGCGAAAGATACCTTCAGCGCCGACTATGAAAAAGAGCCTGGCGTATCCGGGCCGCTGAAGGTGGGTAATTCGCTGGTCGATGCCTTCACGCTGCAGTATTACGAGGGCTTCCCGGCCGACCAGGTGGCCTGGGGGGAAATCAAAACCGACCAGCAGTGGCGCGTGCTGTCGAAGCTGAAAAACGGTTACCAGGACTCGCTGTTTACCTCCACCGAGGTGGCGCAAAACGTGGCGAAACCGCTGGTGAAATATATCGATAAAACGCTGGTCACCGAACAGGCAAAAGCGCCGAAAATTACCGTGCTGGTGGGGCATGATTCGAACATTGCTTCCCTGCTCACCGCGCTGGATTTCAAACCGTACCAGCTGCACGACCAGCAGGAGCGCACCCCGATTGGCGGCAAAATTGTCTTCCAGCGCTGGCATGACAAAAATGCTAACCAGGAGCTGATGAAAATTGAATATGTCTACCAGAGCTCGGAGCAGCTGCGTAACGCCAGCGTGCTATCGCTGCAGTCTCCGGCGCAGCGCGTGACGCTGGAGCTGAAAGGCTGCCCGGTGGATGCGAACGGCTTCTGTCCCGTCGATAAATTCAATGCGGTCATGAACAACGCGGCGAAGTAAGAAGAGAACCCCCCGCGGCAGCGGGGGGAAACGCTTAGACGTTTTTACGTTCGATGGTTTGCTCGCCCCAGAAGAGCGAGTCTTTGTCCGTCTTTTCGAAGGCGCGCACCAGCACTTCATCGCTGCCTTCTTCCCAAATCTGCTCTGCCAGTTTCTCGTCATATTTCGCGACTTCAAAAATGGCTTCGGCGATCTCCGGAGAGGTGTTGCGTAAACTTGCCCATTCGCCCACGTGGTGGGCTTTAGATTCTTGAGTTGGCATGCTTGTCCTCCTGTTGGGTTAGCCGTTCAGTTTTTTGGCGAGGCCCGCGACGTGCTCACCCTGGTAACGGGCGATAGCGAGCTCTTCATTGCTCGGCTGTCGGGAGCCATCGCCGCCGGCAATGGTGGTTGCGCCGTACGGCGTGCCGCCACGTACCTGAGACACATCAAATAACTCCTGTGCGCCGTAGCCAATCGGCACGATCACCATCCCGTGATGAGCAAGGGTAGTCCAGGTGGAGGTAATTGTCTGTTCCTGGCCGCCGCCGGTTCCGGTGGAGCTGAAGACGCTGGCGAGTTTGCCGTATAGCGCGCCTGAAGCCCACAGGCCGCCCGTCTGGTCGAGGAAGGTACGCATCTGGCCGGACATATTGCCGAAGCGGGTCGGGGTGCCAAAGATGATGGCATCGTAGTCAGCCAGTTCCTGCGGGGTGGCAACCGGGGCATTTTGCGTTTTCCCCCCGGCCTTCAGGAAGGCTTCCGCCTGCATGGTTTCCGGTACGCGTTTGACCACAACCTCAACGCCGTCCACCCTGTTTGCACCCTCTGCTACCGCGTGAGCCATGGTTTCAATGTGTCCATACATGGAATAATAGAGCACCAGAACTTTTGCCATTTTGCTTCACTCCTCGTTTGTTTTTTCTGACAGCGGATCGCTGCGCTCTTTTAAAGATATGCCATCACGGCCAGACTGCAAAAATGAACGCCATTTCTTTGATTTATAACAATATGGTAACCAAAAGGCTTTGTAGCAAAATGAAACAACTTTTCGGCGACGGATTTTTAAAACGATAAGAAAGGCTTATGGATCAGCGGCGCGCTATCTCACCCGAAAGACTGAGTTCATGTTGCAGAATATTACCTGCGGCTTGCCGGATAGCGGCATTCCACTAAGCTTAGTTTCACGCGGCACAGATAAAGGCACTGTCCTTGTGTTGCGAGGTGAAAGAATCCTCTTTTACTGAATGCAATATGATGTCTAATGTTTCACATTCTGGAGGTTAGAGATGGCAAACCATCGTGGTGGTTCAGGTAATTTCGCAGAAGACCGTGAAAGAGCATCAGAAGCAGGCCGTAAAGGTGGCCAGCATAGCGGGGGCAACTTTAAGAATGACCCGCAACGCGCATCTGAAGCTGGCAAGAAAGGGGGGAAAAACAGCCACGGCAACAGCAAGTAACACGCCGGGTTGAACCCCTGCCGCCGGGATGTCCCGGCGGTTTTTTTTATTTCTGCAACATTGAATTGTAACCAAAGGCAACGCACACTAGAGAATTGATGTTAACTGCGAGTGCCGCATGTCTGTTTCCCGTTTCAAATTCTCCGTTAAGCCGCAGGAAGCCATCCTGATTCTCATCACCATGTTCTGGGGCGGGACGTTTCTGGCCGTCCAGTACGCGGTAACCCTCAGCGACCCGTTCTTTTTCGTTGGCCTGCGCTTTGCGACGGCGGCGATTGTCGTGGGGCTTTTCTCACTTAACACGCTGCGGGGTCTGACGCTTAAAGAGCTGAAGGCCGGCGTGGCGATTGGGGTGGCGATAGCGATGGGCTACAGCCTGCAGACGTGGGGGTTGCAGACCATCTCCAGCAGCAAATCTGCGTTTATCACCGCCATGTATGTGCCCCTGGTGCCGCTGCTGCAATGGCTGTGCCTGGGGCGGCTCCCGGGGCTGATGTCCTGCATCGGGATCGTGCTGGCGTTTATCGGCCTAATCCTGCTGGCCGGGCCGGAAAACAACCTGCTGGCGCTGGGGCCAGGCGAGATCATTACCCTGGTAGGGGCGATTGCCATTGCGGCGGAAATTATTCTGATTAGCGCCTGGGCGGGCAAGGTAGACGTCAAACGCGTGACGGTGGTGCAGCTCGCCACGGCGTCGCTGGTGGCGTTTGCGACGATGGTGCCTGCCGGGGAGTCCGTGCCGCCGATGTCCACCGGCCTGATCGTGGTCGCGCTGGGGCTGGGCATCTTTAGCGCTATTATTCAGGTCACCATGAACTGGGCGCAGCGCAGCGTGTCGCCGACGCGGGCAACGGTGATCTACACCGGTGAGCCGGTCTGGGCAGGCATTTTCGGGCGACTCGCCGGCGAGCGTTTGCCGCTGCTGGCCCTGGTGGGCGCGGCATTTATCGTTGCCGGGGTGCTGGTGAGCGAGTTGAAGTTAAAAAAACGACGTAAGTCGATTGCCGGGTTGGGCACTGAACAAGGGGCAGATAGCTAACAACGCGCATGCTGCCCGTTTGCCCGGCGGCGCTTCGCTTGCACGGGCCTACAATTGGCATGTAGGCCGGGTAAGCGTAGCGTCACCCGGCTATTTCAGGTTCAGGGGGTGATGGCCTCCGCTTGCGCTTCATCTCCTTTCTGGCGGCTCAGCAGGGCGTTAAGCAGAATTGCCCCAAAGGTCGCCGTGCCAATCCCGCCAATCGTGAATCCGCCCAGCGTCAGGGCAAAATCGCCTGCGCCCAGCACCAGCGTGACCGCCACCATGATCAGGTTGCTGTTCTGGCTGAGATCGACGCGGTGCTGCACCCAGATGCGCGCCCCGGCCACGGCGATCAGCCCAAACACCACAATCGATGCGCCGCCGATAACCGGCGACGGAATGGTGTGGATCAGCGCGCCAAACTTCGGTGAGAAGCCGAGCAGCATCGCCATCACCGCCGCCGCCACAAACACCAGCGTCGAGTAGACCTTGGTCACCGCCATCACGCCGATATTTTCGGCATAGGTGGTGACGCCGCTGCCGCCCACGGAGCCGGAGAGCATGGTCGCCAGACCGTCACCGACAAACGCGCGGCCCATGTACGGGTCCATGCTGCGCCCGGTCATGCCCGCTACGGCCTTCAGGTGGCCCAGGTTTTCCGCCACCAGGATAACGGCGACGGGCGCGATAAGCATCATTGCCTGCGTGTTGAAGGTGGGGGAGGTGATCTTCGGCAGGCCGAACCAGGCGGCCTGATGAAGCAGCGTAAAATCAACCGGCTTGCCGAGGCCAAAAACGTTCGCCAGCAGGGCATAAGCCAGACAGGCAACGATCAGCCCGACAAGAATCAACAGCCGCTGGATCATCCCCCGCGTAAAGACCGCCACCAGGCCGATGCACAGCACGGTGATCACCGCCATCCAGCTTTCAAACGGCGAGGCGGAGACGCTTCTGACCGCAATCGGCGCGAGGTTCAGGCCTATCGCCATCACCACGGCGCCGGTCACGACCGGGGGCATCATGCGTTCGATCCAGCGCGTGCCGATCTTCATCACCACCAGGCCAATCAGGGTGTACACCAGGCCGCAGGCGATGATGCCGCCGAGGGCCACGCTCAGGTTAGGGTTAAGCCCCTGGCCGGTAAACCCGGTGGTGGCAATCACCACGCCGACAAAGGCGGCGCTGGAGCCAAGATAGCTGGGCACGCGCCCGCCGGTGACAAAAAAGAACAGCAGCGTGCCGATGCCGGACATCAGAATCGAGAGGTTGGGATCCAGCCCCATCAGCATCGGCATCAGCACCGTGGCGCCAAACATGGCGACCGCGTGCTGCACGCCCATGACCAGGGTTTGTCCGAGCGGGAGCCGCTCATCCGGCGCGACCACGCCTGCGTCTGTGGAGGTCGATTTCAACTGCCAGTGGGGAAATCCGAACATGGTCTGTCTCCTTAAGGCGGGTTAACAGGCGGGTCGCATGAGCGCGTGGTAGCCACGGTCAAACCACACCAGCCCCTGCGGTGCCGGGTGGCGAATAATCGAAACGATGTCGCAAAACAGAATGTCATGGGTACCGACGCTGACCACCTGGCTGATGCGGCAGTCAAACGAGGCCAGCGCATCCTCCAGCCGCGGGCAGCCCGTGTCGCCCGTCTGCCAGCGGGCGGCGGCAAAGCGTTCTTCCATCGGCGTTTTGCCGCCAAACAGGTTTGAGAGCGGCTCCTGTCCGGCGCTCAGGGTATTCACGCACAGCGTGCGGTTTTCGCTGAACGTGGGCCAGACGGACGCGCTGCGGTTCAGGCACACCAGCAGAGTGGGCGGTGAATCCGTGACGCTGCACACCGCGCTGGCGGTGAAGCCTGCCAGCCCCGCCGGGCCGTCGGTGGTGATGATATTGACCGCCGAGCCCACGCAGGCCATGGCGTCGCGAAAGGTTTGTTTATCCGGTGTCATCACTAACCTCCCTTACGCCAGCCCGCAGGCATCGTCGAAGTCCAGACGCGGCAGGCGTCCGTACAGTTTGGTTGTATCGCCGTAGCCAATGTTGATCAGCAGATTGCTTTTAAGCGTTGTGCCGGTGAAAAAGGCGTCGTCGACCTTTTGTCGGTCAAAGCCCGACATCGGGCCGGTGTCCAGCCCCAGGGCGCGGCAGGCGAGGATCAGGTAGGCGGCCTGCATTGAGCTGTTGCGAAAGGCCGTCTCTTCGGCATGCGCGGGGCTGCTGGTAAACCAGCTTCTGGCATCGCCGTGCGGGAACAGCTCGGGCAGTCGCTCGTAGAATTCGCCGTCCCAGGCCACGATGGCCGTAACCGGTGCCGTGAGCGTTTTCTCCAGGTTGCCGCTGGAGAGCGCCGGACGCAGCTTCTCTTTTCCCTCCGCGCTTCGCACAAACACTATCCGCGCCGGGGAGCAGTTGGCGGACGTTGGCCCCCATTTCATCAACTCGTAGATCTCGCGCAGCGCGTCGTCGCTGACCGGCAGATCCTGCCAGCCATTATGGGTGCGTGCGCCGGTAAAAAGCGTCTCCAGCGCGGTAGGATTAATGGCTTCGCTCATTACAGCTCCTTATAAAGCGTGTTCATGGCTGTGCAGCAGGCTGGCAAGCCCGTTTAGCAGCAGGGTGTTAAAGGTGTCCGGCTCGGTGACGTTGCAGGCATGCCCGCCCTGGCGCATCACCGCGCTGCGGCTGTGCGGGATCGCGTCCTGCAGCTCGGACGAGCAGACGGACGGTACCAGCATGTCGTCGGCGGAACAGATAATCTGCACCGGGCAGCGGACGCGCGCGGCGTGGCGGCTGAAGTCGGCCTTTTTCAGGGCGCTGAGCCGGTGCAGCAGGTTGGTTTTTCCCTGAAAATGGGCCAGCGCCAGGGCTTCTTCGGCCTCCAGACGGGGGGCGCGGGCCGCCATCCAGTCTGCCGGGTAGAGAAACAGCGGCTGCGCCTCGACCCACGCCTGCGGGCCGCCGGAATGCAGCAGGCGCTCGCGGATCTGAAAGCAGCGGCGGGTGTGCGCGTTAAGGGTCAACCAGCCGTTGACGCACACCAGCGCGGTCAGGGCGTCGGGATGATCCAGCGCCAGCTGCAGGCCGACCAGCGCCCCCAGCGCATGGCCCACGACGCTATAATGGCTAATCCCGGCATCCGTCAGCGCCCGAGCCAGCTCGTCTGCCATCTGGGCAAGGCTGTAACCTTCCGGCAGGGCGTCGGGGTTATTGCCCGTTCCCCGCTGGTCATAACAGACCACCTGATACTCCTGCTCCAGCGCGGCCAGCTGGGGCAGCCAGTAGCTGCCGCTGCCGCCGAGACCGGCAATCAGGACCACCACGGGCGCACCCTCATGCGGGGGCGGTGAGATGGAGAGTTTCATGGCTGCCTCACTTCGCGATGTGCGCAACGGTGGCGATCTCAACCAGCGCGTCAGGCTTCACCAGCCCGCACTGAATGCAGAACCGGGCCGGCTTATCGCCGGGGAAGAACTCCGCGTAGATTTCGTTAATCGCGGCGTAGTTTTTCCAGTCGGTGATAAAGATGCTGTTGAAGGTCACATCCTCCATCGTGCCACCCGCCGTTTCGATCACGGTTTTGATCGTCTCCAGCACGTGGCGGGTTTGCGCCTTTGGGTCGTTGATAAACACCACGTTGTTGTCTTTATCAAACGGCAGCGTGCCGGAGACATACACCACGCCGTCGGCGAGGGTGCCCGGCACAAACGGGGCGATGGGCGTGCTGGTGCCCGGCGGAATAATCACGGATTTCGGCATCAGATGTCTCCTCAGGCGATACGGGCGAGCGGAGGATTCAGGGCGTCGCAGAACTCCGCAACGCTGCTGACCCAGCCAAAAAAGGTTTCGATATTGAACAGGGCCGCCTTCTGGGCGAATTCCGGCCCGGCCTGATGGGTCGCGTCTTCCAGCACCACGCCAAAATACTCGAGGAAGAAGCCGTCGCGCAGGGTCGACTCCACGCAGACGTTGGTGGCGATGCCGGTGAACACCAGGTGGCGAATGCCCCGGCTGCGCAGCAGGCTGTCGAGCGGGGTGTTGAAAAAGCCGCTGTAGCGCGGTTTGGGCAGGACGATATCGCCCGCCTGCGGGACCAGTTCGTCCACCAGCTGATAGTCCCAGCCGCCTTTCGCCAGCAGCTTGCCCTGCAGTTCGGGACGTTTACGCATGGTTTTCAGGGCGTTCGACTTGTGGAAGTTGGGTGAGCCGGGGCCACCGGCCTCGACGTACTGGTCATCCCAGCCGTTCTGGAACCAGACGATGAGCATGCCCGCGGCGCGCGCGGCGGCCACGGCGGTTTTGATGTTCTCAATCACCGGCCGAGTGGCGGAGACGTCGAACCCCGCCAGATCCAGATAGCCGCCCTGGCTGGCGTAGGCGTTTTGCATGTCCACCACGATCAGCGCGCTCTGCTCTGGCGCAAAGGTGATGGCTTCCGGGCGTGCGTTAAGGGTCGTCATTACGCCACCTCCTTCGTAACGGCAGGGATGTGGGCGCGGCACTGCATCAGCGGCTGGATGCGCTCGCCGAAGGTCTCTACGCCGGTGAGGAAATCATCGAAGGTCAGCAGGACGCCTTCCGCGCCGGGAACGGCCGATACTTCGTCAAGCATTCTGGCGACGCTGGCGTACGAGCCGACCAGGGTGCCCATGTTGATATTCACCGCAGAGGTGGGGTCGGCCATCTGGCGAACGTTGGTGTCCGCGCCGGAGCGGGTATCCTTTTGGCTCTGCTCGGTGAGCCAGCTCAGGGCCTCCTCGTCGGCGCCGTCCTTATAGCGCTCCCATTTGGCGCGCGCGGCGTCGTCGGTCTCGTCGGCGATGACCATAAACAGCACGTAGGAGCCCACGTCGCGCCCGGTTTTGTCGGCGGCCTCTTTCATCCGCGCGGCGGTCGGGGCGAAGGCGGCAGGGGTGTTGACGCCTTTGCCGAAGCAGAAGTTGAAGTCGGCGTATTTCGCCGAGAATTCCATTCCCGCGTCGCTCTGCCCGGCGCAAATCACCTTCATGGGGACCGAAGGCTGCGGGCTGACGCGGCAGTCGTTCATGGTGAAGAAGTCACCTTTGAAATCGCTTTTACCTGTGCCCCACAGGTCGCGCAGAACCTGCACGTATTCGGTCAGGTAGTCGTAGCGGCGCGAGAAGTAATCGTCACCCGGCCAGAGACCCATCTGCTCGTACTCCGGCTTTTGCCAGCCGGTCACCAGATTGACGCCAAAGCGCCCGCCGGAGATGGAGTCAATGGTCGAAGCCATGCGCGCCACAATCGCCGGGGGCAGGGTGAGGGTGGCGGCGGTCGCGTAAATCTGAATACGCGAGGTGACCGCGGCCAGCCCGGCCATCAGGGTGAAGGACTCCAGGTTGTGATCCCAGAATTCGGTCTTGCCGCCAAAGCCGCGCAGCTTGATCATTGAAAGCGCAAAGTCGAAATGGTAGTGCTCCGCTTTTTGCACAATGGCCTTGTTCAGCTCAAAGGTCGGCATGTATTGCGGTGCGGTGGTCGAGATAAGCCAGCCGTTGTTGCCGATGGGTACAAATACGCCAATTTTCATCACGAACCTCTCTTCATCTCTGTGTGGGGTGAAAGTCAGACGTGGCGCTGCATCCTGCATATCCTGTTCAGCCTCGTGAAAAGGGTTTTGCAAAGCGGATGCCAGTTTTTAAAATGGCTTTGTTGTTAATGTGTTAGCGCGATGTTGGCGAGTTGAGTGCAAATAAAGTGGACTACATGGTCAAAAGAAATGCATGCAAAGCAGGCAACGGTGCGCGATGGCGGTGCAGGGGTGGTGAGGGTAATGCAGCTGACCTGTCCCCCGTTGAACCACACAGATTGTTGTTAGCTACTTCCGCGCCTGGACACATAAGAAATTCATGCTTAGCAAGGTTCGTAGTGAGCGAAGGGCGGAAGTTTGCAATCGCTCTCGTTGCTGATGAGGGCCGCGCCCGTGGCAGGATAAGAGGTGTTGTTATTCAATCTATCCAGGGTACAGATTCTCCAATATAAGTGTGTGTACAGCAGCGGCAAGTCACCTTAACGTCCTTTATCGTAATTGAAGTATTTACCTGTTGCAGAATTCCATTCTCATCAACAAACAGACCTGGATAAAAACTGCTTTCGCCAATGCAGACTAAATCCCTTCGCTGATGCTCATGTAGCGCGACCAACCAGAATACAGGCTCGGTGGTATCAAGACGTCCACAGACTTCGCTGAATATTTCATTCCACGGTTTGCCAATCTTTTTGATCAGAAAATAAAACAATGGTGTGTAGTCTCGGCCACGCTTCTGTCCGCCATGCATTGACTCGCGCTTGGCCAGTAGTTCATCCCCGACTCTTTTACGATTACGTTCCCAGCGATACTCAGCACCTGGATTATTAGAATGGTGCCGCGTAGTCGTGTTGACGCTGCGATACAGTTTACGGGGCTTATTCAGTTGATGATTACGCATAATCCGATCCCGTACATCCTTTATTCTGTGAGTTAGTAACCCCTGCCGGAGCTAGATTTAATAGTTGGAGACTGCATAAAAAAATGGTCATGCTTAAAGGCAACCTCATTTTGCTGAAATACCATCCCATTGACAACAACTAAAAGCCCGCTGCTGGCTGTGAGTTCAACGGATCGAAGCAATTACCAGCTTGGACGTTCAGGTTGTTCTGTCCAATTTTCTGGTAATGGAAAATTCACCTTTCGAATATATTTCATAGGTTTATACATAAAATGTATGAATTGTTTTCATGAACTATTTCTTCTATAATTTGTGCCACGACATAAACATCCAACATAATTTAGGTCGCAAAGATATGTACAAGTGCCTCAGGTTGCCTTTTGACAAAGTAAAAATCGACAGAATGTGTGATGAGAAAGGTAACAATGCCTCATATGTAAGAATCACCTACAATGAGTTCTACTATTATTTAAGTTACTACGATCTGAGACCAGTCACACCAAATTTTAATTCCATTGAATGCATTCCCAAAAACAGAGATCTTTATATCATTGTATATAAAATATCACCTAATAGCTATAGGATATGTTGGCTAGGAGATTGCGATTGCATCGAGTTCAGAATGATGGACACTGAAGGAAATCGTGGAAACTCTGCATCTTTAGCTGTATTACTTGGTCTGATTTTATTTTCACTTTCTATAGGTGCGTATTACTCATCTAGCACTGACATATTTGTATGTTATGTCCCATTTTTATTACTGAGCTTGTTTGGTTTTATCCTGACACTCCTTGATTTTTGTCATACATACTCAGTTGAATTCATCCAATTTCGAGATTTGATGCGAAAAAACCTTATGCAAGAAAAAGGTTTATTTTCCTCTTTTACAAACTTACCATCAAGTTGCCAGCATGAACAAGATTATGAGCTAAGCCTAAGATTACCTAAGGAGCTCAACCGAAGAATAGTCACCATAGACTCTGTATACCGGGAGAGAAGAAATGTAACTGTATACGAGTCCAATACTGGATCAGACTTATCTTATAGTACAAGCTATACAAAATGCATGGTGAATATGGTTTGTGATGGAGAAAAATTTACATTTGAGTATAAGGAGGCTTCTGGTGAGCCCGCTCCATTTATTGCAAAGGGCGATAAAGCCAAACTATATTGGTATGGACCGGAATACGAAGTAATTCCTCGTGATCGCGAAGATATTACTTATGGAACACGTCTTATCTGTTTACATAATATAACAACGGATAACTTTTACGAAAGTCGTTGTTGTAATGAACCGGGTAATGTTTTCAAAGTAGTGCAGAAGGGAGGACAGGATATGTATAACCACTACTCGCAGTGTTGATTAAAAATTCATCTATCATGCGATCCCGCCAGACGCACTTCCGATAAGAGCTGGATGCAGCCATCGAGCCGCACCAGCCGTCTTTTCCTCACTCTTTTAATTCCCCGCAATCACTTGGACATACAGTATTTTATATCCACTGGGACTGATAACATATCAGTTCGAAAATACCCTATATAAAACAACCGCAACCAGACAAATAAACGCTGCTAGTGACATTTTCCCAAGTCTGGACCCGTATTTGAAAACCATAAAAACCAAAAGAAGAAAAGCCAGAGCAGGCAGTCCCCATACCACAAAAAACACCGTTAATTCAAATGCCCAACCAAAATACGGGAGCTCCAAGAAAATGGGTTTCATCATGTAGCGTTTCTGTTTCATCGGCACGCTAATCTTGGTTGGTTCGGCTCTGAGCATGTTAAGCGCCATGTGCCTTAACCCTGCTAGGTTTTCAGCAGCGTTTTCTCGGTAAATTAGACTTCAATCGATTCAGCGATCTCTAACGCATCATCAACTTCAATGCCCAGATAACGGACTGTGCTTTCCAGTTTCTTATGACCCAACAGAAGTTGGATCACCCGGAGATTCTTGGTTTTCTTGTATATCAGGTAAGGTTTTGTTCTTCTCAAGGAGTGTGTGCTGTAAAGCGAATCTTCGAGACCAAGCTTTTCTACCCACTCATGAAAAATTCGGTTGTACTGCCGGGTTGATATGTGCCGGTTCGTTCCAACTCGAGACCGAAACAAGAAGTCTTTACTATGCAAATTGCCAAGCTTTATCAAAGCATCAACAGTATCTCTTGTCTCTTTGGTTATCTCAAATTGCACAGGGCTACCGGTTTTTTTGTTACAATACCGTTGCTCTGCTTGAAACAGATCTACCATATGCAACATCAGATACTTACCGTATGGCTGTCCCTTATGAGTGAGGAGCTGGCATTAGAACGTACCTGTCACATTTGAAGCTGACAATATGCTGCTTTAAATGATGTTAAGCTTCTTTCTGGTCGTGGTCGTGGGATTGGAGGTAGTTTCCTTTCAGAGTAGCAATACGTTATGCTCATTTCGCCCGTCATATCTTATATGATGTTAACATACACCATAAAATTTCTAACCGGTATTGAAGATGGAAAATTCAGATTACAAATATAATTTCAAGGAACTTCTTTGTTTAAAAAAGTTTAGTGATACATTTAACGTGTTCAGTTCAGATGAATTTTGTCAGGCTGTAGTTTGTTGGGCTGAAAGAGAGGTGATAGCGGGTGCAGACTCTGAAACCCTTCTTATAATTGCATCACTGGGTCTTGATTCAAAGATAGATTCTTATGAAGTCGAGAAGTACTTGCTTATTTACAAAAAGGAATTGAGTTTTCAAGAACCATCAGAACGCTATAGTGCTCTGGTGTGGCTCCGCGTGCAATTGGAAAAATTAATAGCGGCATCATCGGCACAGGAAGTCGAATGTAGGCTTTCATTTTTCACTCATTATTTTTTAGACTATCCTCCACGAGCCTTTGCTTGCATAACATACACACTATCCAATTTATATTGGGAACTCTATGATGAAGCAATCCCTGTTTTCAGCTCCAGAGCATCTGAAATGAGCGAGGATCAACTTTTAGCACATATTAAAGAACGTTTATTTCCCTTCTATCGGATACTAAGCAATCCTGATTGGATACAGGTTTTAGCGTCTTCATCTGACTCAATGGCATCACAGTAAGGGTGATAGATCTGCCCTGAGCGAGGAGCGCACATTCTTGTACAAAACTTGGTGTCAGATTACAAATTGATTGATAAGTGAGCCGAATCAGAAAGGTAGCAAATGAGACAAAAACTACGCAAACATAACCAAGCCTGGATATCAAGGCAATTGCAACGTGCAAAAAAAGAGACTATGCCGTTAAGTTTCTTTATTAACTTTTCCTCAATACGCGTAGCTGCGTGTAATGGTGAGCGACTTAAACGGCGAGGTCGTCTCAAGCCGGACTGGAATCTTGCATTGTTTCATCAGGGGTGGGGAGAAATGCCGATTGTTGGGCCAGGAGAGGGCGTTTATTGGTTTGAGGTTTTCGATAAGGAACAATTACCTGGAGAATTGATGCCGCTGTGGGAAGATGCCTGACTATATTGACTTTGATTTAATAGCTTTCAGGTAACGCGTCATCCACACTATAGACTGCGAGATGCAGAAGCCAATTCTAAGTAAAGACTAAAATTATCCTGTTAGCTATTTAACGATATTGTCCAGCTAAAGATAATCCACATTGCTGACCGAATCTGCGTATCCAAAAATCCTAAATCCGGTTGAAGTCTCAACGCCAGGGAGATGAATCGCCCGAAGAATAGTTCCAACCGTGGCATGCTGTTCAACAGACTTAGTCAAAACATCAAGGTACTGGATATCCAAATAGCCACCTTCACTAAAATGATAAAACCACTCGTAATCAACCACTGATTCATAGCCATTGAGAAACGTGATTTTCCATAAAGGAGGAGATTCCATGTCAGACATTGCCAGCCGGATTTCATTCCATTTTGTATTATTCATGCAGCTATAAAGCATTCGAACCTCCCAAGATCTGCTCGCAGATTAACATACTTTATGGTGAGCAACATTCGCACCTGCCCCCCACACCGCTTTCCTTTTTCGGTT
>NZ_LECZ01000024.1 GCF_001022965.1 Enterobacter genomosp. O | reverse complement strand
TTCAGAAGTGAAACGCCGTAGCGCCGATGGTAGTGTGGGGTCTCCCCATGTGAGAGTAGGGAACTGCCAGGCATCAATTAGAAGAACCCCGTACCGTAAGGTGCGGGGTTTTTTGCTTTGTATTTTCTCAATCTGGCCTTTCTCTTAATCCCTTATCCTGCTAATGGAATATGTGATCTTTGTCTCAATGTTATTTATAACAAAATTATAACATTTCATTTACGAGGTAATTGAGTCTACTGGCTCAATACGCCGCAGTTTATGGCAGGAGCATAATCACAATGACAGAAAGCATTACATCAAACGGGACGCTGGCTAACAGTGATACCCGAAGAAGGGTATGGGCAATCGTCAGCGCCTCTTCAGGGAATCTGGTTGAATGGTTCGACTTTTACGTCTACTCATTCTGTTCACTCTACTTCGCACATATTTTCTTCCCCTCCGGCAACACCACGACGCAACTTCTTCAAACGGCAGGCGTATTTGCCGCAGGATTCTTGATGCGACCCATCGGCGGATGGTTGTTCGGCCGCATTGCGGATCGCCGCGGGCGTAAAGCCTCTATGCTGATCTCGGTTTGTATGATGTGCTTTGGCTCTCTGGTGATCGCCTGCTTGCCGGGATATGAATCGATTGGAACGTGGGCACCCGCGCTACTGTTACTGGCGCGCTTATTCCAGGGATTATCGGTAGGTGGCGAATACGGTACCAGTGCGACTTACATGAGTGAGATTGCGCTGGAAGGGCGTAAAGGCTTTTACGCCTCGTTCCAGTATGTCACGCTTATTGGTGGTCAGTTGCTGGCCATTCTTGTGGTGGTGATCCTGCAGCAAATCCTGACGGATGAACAACTTCATGCCTGGGGATGGCGGATCCCTTTCGCGATGGGAGCCGTGCTGGCGATCGTCGCGCTTTGGCTACGTCGTCAGCTGGATGAAACCTCTCAGAAAGAGGTCAGGACGTTGAAGGAAGCGGGAACATTCAAAGGGTTATGGCGTAACCGAAAAGCTTTCCTGATGGTGCTGGGCTTCACTGCGGGTGGCTCTCTCAGTTTCTATACTTTCACTACCTATATGCAAAAGTACCTGGTGAATACCACCGGAATGCACGCCAACGTCGCCAGCGTTGTCATGACCGTGGCGCTATTTGTCTTTATGCTCATACAGCCGATCGTCGGTGCGCTCTCGGACAAAATTGGTCGACGTACCTCGATGCTTATTTTTGGCGGATTGTCTGCGCTCTGTACCGTCCCTATCCTGACTGCGCTTCAGCATGTCTCCTCGCCGTATGCAGCATTTGCGCTGGTTATGCTGGCGATGGTGATTGTCAGTTTCTATACCTCGATCAGCGGGATACTGAAGGCCGAAATGTTCCCGGCGCAGGTACGTGCTTTAGGCGTCGGGCTCTCTTATGCGGTAGCCAACGCGTTGTTTGGCGGATCGGCAGAGTACGTTGCGTTGTCTTTTAAATCGTGGGGAAGTGAAACGACATTCTTCTGGTACGTGACGGTAATGGGAGCCCTTGCTTTCATTGTCTCACTGATGCTGCATCGCAAGGGTAAAGGTATTCGTCTTTAGTAATGCGCCATCTGCCACACGGCATAGCCGGTCGTAGCGCCAGCGACATCCCAGGCAAAATCTTTCCAGCTCCAGCCGCTCCCTGCGGGGCGGCTATCCCACAGCTCTTTTGATGTCCCAAGACCGACTGAGAACATCAACCCTATCGCCGCGCTACGGTCCCGGCTATACCCCTGATGCTGCGCATATTCATTACCGGCTGCGGACAACATCGCGGAGGCGAGGAAATGTTGTGCTTTATCCTGTCCGGACCAGCTGTCGTTGGCCATATGGCTACAGCCACTCAGAAAGAGGACGCTCAGTAATAAAGGAATGCGCATCAACGGCTCCATAAAAAAGCCCTGCGGTTGGCAGGGCCTGGATATTACAGAATACGGCTGATAAGTCGGTCGATACGGATACGACGTAAGCGGCGAATAAGCTTGCGGACTTTCACCGGATAATCGGCGATGCTCTGCAATTCGCGGTAATGATTCACCACGGTAGTATGCGTGCGAATCAGTTCCAGCTCACGTTCACGCTGTGCGGCTAACTCATGCTGCGGGTCGTGGATCAGGATAGCGTTTTCCAGATCCAGTCGCCACGCGCGTGGGTTCAGGTTGTTACCGGTCAGCAACATCCACTCGTCGTCGACCCACATGCCTTTCAGATGGTAACTGTTGTCTTCATCTTTCCAGAGACGCACAACCAGCTGGTCAGTATTTACGTAGTACTGTAAACGGCTCAGGAAACGGCGCAGGTTAATCTCATAGAGATAGGGCAGCGCACCGATGATTTTGAACGGCTGATCTTCAGGAATGTAGAAGTCGTTTGCCGTTTTATCACCGACGATGATTTCCACTTTTTTACCGTCGCGCAGTAGCTGAATGATATTACGCACCAGCACGGCCGGAAGGTTGAAGTACGGCGTGCAGATGGTGAGTTTCTGCTCCGCGCACGGCATCAGATGGAAGATCGTTTTGTTCAGCTGGCTTGATTTGCCGAGCCCTACCAGCGGGGTAACGGATAACTCTTCGTTGTTCGCATCGCCCTGGAAATGATAGACCGCATCGCGCAGCTCCTGGCGGAAGGCGCGAACATCGTTTTTGATCTCCGGGCTTTTCGGACGCTCGGGATCGTCAAGGCGATTAACACCACGGCCATGTACCAGATTTTTATCAACCCAGTTAAACATGATATCGGCCATCTGTGGATTACGGATCAGATGGTAACGGTCGTAGCGATATTTATCGAGCTGATGCAGGTAAACATCATTAAGACTGGCACCGCTGTAAAGCACGCTGTCATCAATGATAAAGCCCTTGAAATGAAGGACGCCGAGCGCTTCACGGGTATTAACAGGTACGCCATAAACAGGCACATCAACGCCAGGGTTTTCCTGCGCTGTGCGGCAATACCAGTCAGCATTGGTGTTTGAAGCGGCGGCGCCGATACGGCCACGCTGAGCGCGATGCCAGTCTACCAGCACGCGAACATCCAGTTCCGGACGCTGACGTTTGGCTTCATAGAGTGCGTTCAGGATCGCGCGCCCGCCTTCATCTTGTTCAAGATACAGAGCCACAATGCAAATGCGTCGCGTGGCGCTGGCAATCTTTTCCAGAAGCGTCTCCCGAAAATGAGCGGGAGCGTAAAAGAACTCTACATCATCAACTGACTGAGAAATCTTCGGTAGTTGAGCAAGGTGTTGTTGATGTTTATTACGCTTAAATTTTGACAACATCACAGTGCGTTTCTTCTCTGTTCATTGAAGGGTTGTCTGTACCATGCAAACAACATAAGCGGACAATGATACCACCAGTCCCGTCCAAAGTGGGTAACATTTCCAGTAGCTTACTTGTGTTTGTCTGCCGATGTCAGACTAAGGGACAAGGCAACAATACCTTCGTCCAGCTGAATATCAACCTCAAATCCAAGTTTTCGCGCCAGGGTCACCATACCGCGATTGTTAGGCATAGTAATGCCATTGAGACGTATCAATCCGTGATCTCGCGTATAACTGATGAGTTTTTCCAGCAGCCGTCTTCCAAGGCCCAGACCTTTAAGATCGGAGCGAACCAGCACCGCAAATTCCGCATCAACGTTGTCCGGGTCAGAAATAGCACGCGTGACGCCGAGGATCTCATCTCCCTTATCGGAGCGACGAACGGCAACAAACGCCATTTCTCGATCGTAGTCGATCTGGGTCATATTAGCTAAATCATCGTGGGTAAATTCGTTGATTTCGCTAAAATAGCGATAATAGAGATCTTCTTTCGTGACCTGAGAGATAAAGGCTCGCAGCTGAGGTTCATCCTCCGGCAGAATAGGGCGGAACAAGGCGCGTTCCCCATTTTTCATCTCAACCCATTCCTCCAGCTGTAGAGGATATGGCCGGATCGCCAGACGGCTCTCTCTGTCACCTTCGAATGGCGCGATATCTAGCGTCACGTCCAGCGCCGTAAACTCGCTGCCGGAGGCGAGAAGCGGATGAATATCCAGCCGCTGGATCTCTGCGCAATCCACAATCAGGTTAGACACCTGCACCAGAAACTGACTTAACCCGGCAATATCGAGCGGACGCAGCGCACTCCGGCCTCGGATCTTTTTGCTTTTAATCGCCTGAATGATCAGATAACGCGCCAGATTCATGTTCAGCGGCGGTAATGCCACCACGGCTTGTTCTTCAGGACGCCATTCCACACCGCCTTCTCCCAGCATGATGAGGGGGCCAAACACCGGATCGTGTTCGACCACAACCCGTAACTCCTGAGCCCCTGCGCGGTTAGCCATGCTTTGCACCAGCAGTCCGTGGATCCTTGCCTGCGGCCAGGCCATTTTGACGCGGTCGAAGATGGCGTCTGCGGCCTGCTGTACCTCTGTTGCCGTGCGCAGGTATAACATGACCCCCTGAACATCAGACTTATGCGGGATATCCGGAGAACGCAGCTTAAGGGCAACCGGGTAGCCAATTTGCTCAGCAATATGCACGGCCTCGGCGCTGTCGCTGGCGATCCAAGTCGGTAGGGTTTGCATGCCGTAGCTACCCAGAATGGGTTGAACTTCGTGCGTATCAAGCGACGTCGCGCCCTCTTCGATAGCCTGCTGCAACAGCCGGTGAACGTCAACGGTGTTCGCCGTCAGGTTACCGGGCAACGCCGGCGTTTCACGTAGCTGTTTCTGGTTGCGGCGATATTCCACCATATGCATAAACGCGGTGATGGTGCCTTCCGGCGTGCGATAGGTTGGTAGCCCGGCTTCGCTGAACAAGCGTCGCGCTTCCTGAGAGGAAAACTCACCGCACCAGTTGGTCAGCAGGGTGACGTATTTGCCTCGCGGATGATTACGCACAGCATCAATAAGTGCGCGCGCGCTTTCACTACCTGGTGCAACCGCGCTGGGGGAGTGGATAATCATCAGCGCATCGAAATCCTGGCTATCCAGCAAAATGGAGATAGCACGGATATAGCGCTCGCTGCTGGCGTCATCGCGCAAATCAAGCGGATTGCCGGGCGTAACGCTTGCCGGAAGCGCTTCTCTCAGGCGCTGCAGCGTCTCTTCACTCAGCGTTGCCAGCTTGCCGAAGCGCCGCCACAGCTCGTCCAGCGCAAGTGCAGCAGGGGCGGCACCATTGCTGACAATCATTAACTTCTCGCCGCGCAGCGGGCGCATATGGCTTAACGTCTCAACGGCGGAAAAAAGCTCGTGCGTATCCTGTACCCGCAGCAACCCCGCGCGCTGAATGGCAGCATCCCAGGCAGGATCCATACCGGAATGCGAATGCAGCAGACGCTGTGCTGCAGGGCTGCGTCCGCTTTTGATCACCAGGATCGGCTTATTGCGCGAAGCGCTTCGCGAAGCCGATACAAAACGACGGGCGTCGCTGAGGTGCTCAAGATAAAGCAGGATCGCACTGGTTTTGCCGTCACGCGCCAGAAAATCCAGCAGTTCATCAACGTCGATATCCAGACTGTCGCCGAGGGCAATGAAGTAGGAGAATCCCATTTCACGCTGCTGCGCCCAGTCGAGGATGGTGTTTGATACCGCAGCCGACTGCGAAATAAAAGCGAGCTTGCCTTTGCGGATTGGGACCGGGGAGAAACTGGCATTCAGCCCCTGCCAGGGGGCGAGCAGACCCAGACTGTTTGGCCCCAGGATGCGCATTTGATAGCGGCTGGCGCAGGCCAGAAGCTCGGCTTTCTGCTCAGGCGGAGAGGAAAGAATAATGCAGGTTTTACACCCTTTCTTGCCGAGTGACTCCAGCAGTTCCGGATTACGCTTCGCGTTAGTACAAAGTACGGCAAGATCCGGCACGAAAGGCAGGCTTTGTACATCAGGCCATGCAAGCACTCCCTGAACGGCTTTATAAGCCGGCGTGACGGGCATGACGGGGCCATTAAATCCCCCGGCCAGCAGGTTACGCATCATCAGATAGCCAGCACGATCCGGTTTCATTGATGCGCCGATCACGGCAATGGATTTAGGACGAAGTAGCGCTTCTAACCCTCGCTGGCTCATGCAGGCCTCCTGTGAATGCAAGCGACCCGATGATTTTAAACGCTTTCTGGCTCTGTTGCTGTGACACTGCCCTTATGAACGGTTTTTCCTGCCAGATAGCGCTCGCGAAAACATGAGAAATGGTTGCCCAGAGCGGTTGCCGCAGCGGTATCTCCCGCCAGATCCAGAAGCGCAATGGCCACCTCGGCGGTGCAGTATTGCCCGTCAGCATGCGCTTCGCGCAGTCGATAGGCGGAAACGCGGGAAAGGTCGACAGATATCACCGGCAGGGCGTCGAGGTATGGGCTTTTGCGAAACATTTTGCGCGCTTCGGTCCAGGTGCCGTCCAGCATAATAAACAGCGGCGGTTTACCGGATGGCGGCGCCGCAAGCACCTGACGATCTGCACCTGCATAAGAGGCCGGGAAAACGACCATTGGCTGATAGTCCGGGTTTGCCACCAGGTCGAGCAGGGCCTGCGGCGGTTCGGTACGGGACCACTGAAACGCGACGGTGTCCGGCAGAATATCGGCGATAAGACGCCCCGTATTGCTGGGCTTCATCGGTTCGGTATCGAACATGACCAGACAAAAACGGCTCTCTGCCGTACTTGGGGCGAGCGTCTCGCACAGGCAAACCTTCAGCGGTAGCAGGCAGCGCTGACAGCGACGAATACGATTGCCGCGGGCAAGAAAGGGGCGAGTCGCGCGCGCAAGGCGCTCGGCACGTAATTTAAGGACAGCGTTATCAGTCATGGGCGAAATGCAGGAAAAACGCTATTTTCGCAGAGGCGGGAGCGGGGCACAAGATGTGCCCCTGGGATTGTTACAGTGATTCGTTTAACCAGCTATCGAACGGAGCTTTCGGAACCGCACCGTTGAGCATGTCGACCATTTCACCGTTTTTGAAGATCATAATGGTAGGAATACTGCGGATCTGAAAACGTGCGCTGAGCTCGCGCTCCGCCTCGGTATTGACCTTCACGAAGCGCATCTTACCGCTGCGCTCTTCGGCCACATCCTCAAAAATCGGCGCGAAGTTTCGGCATGGGCCGCACCATGGCGCCCAGAAATCGATCACGACAGGAAGATCGTCCTTGAGGAGTTTGTCCAGCGTAGCACCCGTCGCGTTAATGACATCGCCATCAAACAATTCATGGCCACAACGTCCGCATTTCGCACCATCTTCAATCCGATCGTCCGGAATGCGATTAAGAGCCTGACAGTTGGCACATACGGTATTCATAACTAACCTCTGATAGAGCCGTGGGACAGCGGCAGTATGCCGATAATGTTTCTAATATGTTACATATTATCAGTGAGCCTGTTTGAAACAACAATGCGTTTTATTCAATGAGAACAATAGTCACAGGCTTTTGTACGAAATTATGGCTATGCGCTGGCACATCGGGTAATCTGCGCGCTTCGCGCAGCGCTGGTGGAGAAAAGCATGAACGACGAAATGAAAAACAAAAGCGGCAAGGTCAAAGTGATGTATGTCCGCAGTGATGATGACTCTGATAAACGCACCCAAAATCCGCGTACCGGAAAAGGTGGCGGGCGTCCGGCGTCTTCTCGTGCAGACGGTGGCCGTCGCCCCGCCCGCGATGACAGAAACAACCGCAGTGATGACCGCAAACGTGACGATCGCAAACGCGATGACCGTCCGCGTTCCGACCGCCCACGTAGTGACCGTCCACGCGACGATCGTCCGCGTGATGATTTCTCACGTGATAACGCTTCCCCGTGGCGCACTGTTTCTCGCGCCCCTGGTGATGAGATGCCAGAAAAAGCCGATCACGGCGGTATCAGCGGTAAAAGCTTTATCGACCCGGAAGTGCTGCGCCGTCAGCGCGCGGAAGAGACCCGCGTGTATGGCGAGAACGCCTGCCAGGCGCTGTTCCAGAGCCGTCCTGAGTGTATCGTCCGCGCCTGGTTTATCCAGAGCGTGACCCCGCGCTTTAAAGAAGCGCTGCGCTGGATGGCGGCAAACCGTAAAGCCTACCACGTGGTTGATGATGCCGAGCTGACCAAAGCGTCTGGCACCGAGCACCACGGCGGCGTTTGCTTCCTGATCAAAAAACGTAACGGCACGACCGTGCAGCAGTGGGTCAGCCAGGCGGATGCCGATGACTGCGTGCTGGCTCTGGAAGATGTTGGCAACCCGCATAACCTGGGCGCAATGATGCGCAGTTGCGCGCACTTTGGCGTGAAAGGCGTGCTGTTGCAGGATGCCGCGCTACTGGAATCCGGCGCCGCGATCCGTACTGCGGAAGGTGGAGCCGAGCACGTACAGCCGATCACCGGCGACAGCGTTCTGGATGCCCTTGAGCAGTTCCGTAAAGCGGGCTATTCCATCGTCACCACCTCGAGCCACGCCGGTACGCCGCTGTTTAAAGCGACACTGCCGCGTAAAATGGTGCTGGTGCTGGGTCAGGAGCGCGATGGTCTGTCTGACGCGGCGCTCTCCAGTGCGGATCTGAGCGTCTCTATCGACGGGACGGGCAATGTGGAAAGTCTGAACGTTTCCGTTGCGACCGGCGTGCTGCTGGCCGAATGGTGGCGTCAGAACAAAGCGTAAGCCTTTATGCTTTTTGTATGCCCGGTTCACCGGGCATACAAACTCAAACTACTCGCTTTCTGCCGGTAACACTGGCATCCAGTCAATTGGCGTTTCGCCACGTTTTTCCAGCCACTCATTCGCCAGAACAAAATGATTACTGCCAAAGAAACCTCGATGTGCAGACAGCGGGGACGGGTGCGGTGCTTTCAGGACGTGATGGCGCTGACGGTCGATGATCGCTCCTTTCTTCTGCGCATGCGACCCCCACAGTAAAAACACGACCCCTTCACGATGTTCATTGATAAGGCTGATGACTTTATCGGTAAACGTCTCCCAGCCCAGGCTGGCGTGCGAGTGCGCCTGGCCCGCCCGTACGGTGAGCACCGTATTCAATAACAGCACGCCCTGGCGCGCCCAGCTTTCCAGATAGCCGTGAGTGGGGCGGGTAAACCCGGGCACGGTTCCCTCAAGCTCTTTATACATATTGAGCAGGGAAGGCGGGATAGCCACGCCCGGACGCACGGAAAAGGCCAGTCCATGTGCTTGCCCTGGGCCGTGATAGGGATCCTGACCCAGAATGACCACCTTCACATCGCTCAGCTCGGTGTAGCGGAATGCGTTGAACACATCTTTCTGCGGCGGATAAATTGTCTGTCCGGACTGACGTTCAGCGGCAACGGTGCTGAGCGTATTGATAAAATAAGGCTGCTGCTTTTCTTCTGCCAGCACGTCATGCCAGGTTAAAGGTGTCGTCATCTCGCTCTCCTGCGAATCTCAATCTGTGACTAGCTTAACCGTTAAATTCACGGGCGCAAAATTACAGGCGGAAAATGCGCGTAAGTCACTCAATTTATGTTGAAATTATGCAGGTTGAATTGAATTGGTAAGGTTGTGAAATTGATCTGGAACAATAAATTCAGACCATACACTTTGTGTGGTTGGTGTTTTTGTTGATTTAAATCAATAAATCGCGGTGGTGTGAATGATATATATACACACAAGAAACAATGGTTTTACCAATTGGCCGCGAGAGGCCGACATCAGTTAATGTAGCCTAAGGGAGGCAACACATGATTACAGGTATCCAGATTACTAAAGCTGCAAACGACGATCTGCTCAACTCTTTCTGGCTGCTGGACAGCGAGAAAAACGAAGCGCGCTGCGTCGTAGCGAAAGCAGGTTTTGCAGAAGATGAAATCGTGCCGGTAAGCAAACTGGGCGAGATCGAGTACCGTGAAATTCCAATGGAAGTGAAACCGGAAGTGCGCGTGGAAGGTGGTCAGCACCTGAACGTTAACGTACTGCGTCGTGAAACGCTGATGGATGCAGTTGAGCACCCAGAAAAATATCCACAGCTGACCATTCGCGTATCTGGTTATGCAGTTCGCTTCAACTCTCTCACCCCAGAGCAGCAGCGCGACGTTATCGCGCGTACCTTTACTGAAAGCCTGTAACGGCTTCAGACTGGGGGGAATAAAAAAGCCGGGATTTTCCCGGCTTTTTTTTACTCTTCAGATTTCGTCTCTGGTGCGGCAGAGCTTGGCTTACGGCGCTTACCAATATTTTTGGTGTCGCGGTGGCGCTGCTTCACGCGCGGTTTCTCTTTTTCTTTCTCTTTTCTCTCAGCACGTTTCGCGAGCGCTTTCTTGGACGGTTTGCCCGTCATTTTTTCGCTCGGCGCACGCGTGGTCGGGCGGAGTTCGTCAATAACGCGCGCTTTCAGCGGCTCATCAACGTAGCGGCCAATTTTCTGCAGCAGCAGGTAGTCATGCGCTTCGACCAGTGAAATCGCAATACCTTTGCGGCCCGCGCGGCCGGTACGGCCAATACGGTGCAGATAGGTATCTCCGCTGCGCGGCATATCGAAGTTAATGACGTGGCTGACGTCCGGGATGTCGATCCCACGCGCGGCTACGTCTGTTGCAACCAGTACGTTAACGCGGCCATCGGTCAGGCGCTTAATGCCTTCGGTACGCTTGATCTGCGCCATCTCACCTTCAAGATAGCAGTTGTTTATTCCGGCGTTACGCAGCATTTCAGCCAGTTCGTGCACGCGCTCGCGCTTACGCACAAACACGATTGTACGCAGAGCATCTTCCTGCTTCAGCAGGTGCTTGAGCAATTCAACCTTGTGCTCAAGGTTGTCCGCGCGGTAATACCACTGGTGAATCTTCTTACGCTCGCGCGTGGACGGCGTGGCAGACACTTCTACCGGATCTTCCAGCAGACGCTCTGCGAAATCTTTAATCGCTTCCCCTTCGAGGGTGGCAGAGAACAGCATCGTCTGGTTCCGCCAGCGCGTTTCACCCGCTATATGCTCGATATCCTGAGCGAAGCCCATGTCCAGCATGCGGTCGGCTTCGTCAAGAATCAGGGTTTCGACCGCGCGGCAGTCGAAGTTCTCTTCTTTAATGTACTGCAGCAGACGGCCCGTCGTCGCAACGACGATGTCCTGGTTTTCGCTGAACACTTCGGCGTGGTTCATATACGCAACGCCGCCGGTGATGGTGGCGATATCAAGATGAGTATTCGCCGCAAGTTCACGCGCGTGATCGGCAACCTGCATTGCCAGTTCGCGCGTAGGCGTCAGGATTAAAATACGCGGCGGGCCAGATTTCTTGCGTGGGAAGTCGAGCAGATGCTGCAACACAGGCAGCAAATAGGCTGCTGTCTTCCCCGTGCCGGTTGGCGCAGAACCGAGCACATCGCGGCCCTCAAGCGCAGGCGGAATGGCCGCTGCCTGAATGGCGGTCGGGCGTGTAAAGCCTTTGCTCTCTAGTGCATTGAGCAGGCTTTCATCGAGTTCAAGTTCGGAAAAAGTCGTTACAGTCATGTTCTACCTCTGTGTGGGGCGCTGATTATAGACGTTACGGCTGTAATCTTCATCTGTTTGTATGGATATCGCTTTTCGGCCACTTCGCTTTCCCCTATGCTACTCCAGTTTCACTTAGAAGGTTGCCCTGACATGTCTCAACTCAAAGCGCAGCTGCGCCGCGATGGTTTTACGTTTAAACAATTTTTTGTCGCTCACGATCGCTGTGCCATGAAAGTCGGTACAGACGGTATTTTACTGGGAGCATGGGCGCCTGTCGCAGGCGTTAAGCGTATTCTTGATATCGGTACCGGTAGCGGGCTGGTGGCGTTGATGCTGGCACAGCGTACGGAAGAGCATGTCACCATTGATGCCGTTGAACTGGATGCGCAGGCCGCAGAGCAGGCGAGTGAAAATGTGGCTGAATCCCCATGGGCAGCCCGAATGAGAGTCGAATGCGCAGATATACTGACCTGGGCGCCTGAACAAACCGCGCGTTACGATCTGATCGTCAGCAACCCTCCCTACTACGAACCCGGCGTTGAGTGCGGCTCGCCTGAGCGCGAACAGGCGCGTTATACCAGCTCCCTCGATCATAAAGCGCTGCTCACCAGTGCGGCAGAACTGATCTCCGAAGAGGGTTTTTTCTGCGTGGTTCTGCCGGAGAGTACGGGCAACACGTTCATCGGTATCGCGCAGGAGATCGGCTGGACGTTACGTCTGCGTACCGATATTTCAGATACGGAAGGACGACTGCCGCACCGCGTGCTGCTGGCGCTCTCGCCAAAAGAGGGTGAATGCTTTAATGACCGAATGGTTATCCGTGGGCCAGACCAGCGTTATTCAGAAGATTACACTGCCCTGACCCAGGCGTTTTATCTGTTTATGTAAACCTGTGGGGCGAGTATCGACGGGCCGGACTCAGCAAGCTGATCCGGATAGTCGAGGGTATAGTGCAACCCGCGGCTCTCTTTACGCATCATCGCGCAACGAACAATCAGCTCGGCAACCTGCACCAGATTGCGCAGCTCCAGCAGATTATTAGAGACCCGGAAGTTGGCGTAATATTCATCAATTTCCTGCTGCAGCATGGTGATGCGGCGCAATGCGCGTTCAAGACGTTTCGTGGTGCGCACAATCCCTACGTAATCCCACATAAACAGCCGTAGCTCATGCCAGTTGTGCTGGATCACGACCAGCTCGTCCGGGTTATCCACGCGGCTTTCATCCCAGGCTGGCAGGCGCTCTGTCTCACGGGCGTAAGGCATGCGTTTCGCGATGTCTTCCGCTGCAGACCAGCCGTAGACCAGACATTCAAGCAGCGAGTTAGAGGCCATACGGTTCGCGCCGTGAAGCCCGGTATAGCTGACCTCGCCAATAGCATACAGACCATCAACATCGGTACGCCCATGATCGTCAACCATTACGCCACCGCAGGTATAGTGGGCGGCTGGCACAATGGGTACCGGATCGCGGGTTAAATCGATGCCAAGATTGAGCAGCTTTTCGTAGATCATCGGGAAATGCTGGCGAATGAACGCTGCTGGCTTATGGCTGATATCGAGATACATGCAGTCCACGCCAAGACGTTTCATTTCATGGTCGATGGCGCGGGCGACGATATCACGAGGGGCCAGTTCGCCCCGGGCGTCAAAGTCCGGCATAAAGCGGGAGCCGTCAGGGCGTTTCAGATAGGCGCCTTCACCGCGCAGGGCTTCCGTCAGCAGGAAGTTGCGCGCCTGAGGGTGGAACAAGGCGGTTGGGTGAAACTGGTTAAATTCGAGATTCGCCACCCGGCAGCCGGCGCGCCAGGCCATCGCGATACCGTCTCCGGAGGCAATGTCCGGGTTAGTGGTGTACTGATACACCTTGGAGGCGCCGCCCGTAGCCAGCACCACAGCCTTCGCCTGACAGGTTTCAACCTTCTCTTTATTCCGGTTCCAGATCCAGGCGCCGACTACGCGACGCGTGCCGGGCAGGCCAATCTTGTCGGAGATAATCAGGTCAACGGCATTACTTCGCTCAAGAACCCGAATATTAGGATGGCTCAGCGCTTTACTGACCAGCGTGGTTTCCACTTCTTTGCCGGTCGCATCCGCTGCGTGGAGGATACGGCGGTGGCTGTGGCCGCCTTCGCGAGTCAGGTGGTAGCTCTCTTCACCGTTGGGTTGAACCTGCGTATCAAACAGTACGCCCTGGTCGATAAGCCACTGAACGCAATGGCGGGCGTTGCTGGCGACAAACTCCGCGGCGTGCGGATCCACGATCCCGGCCCCGGCAATCAGCGTATCTTCAACGTGGGATGCAATACTGTCTGTCTCATCAAACACGGCGGCAATACCGCCCTGAGCATAAAACGTGGAACCTTCACTTATCGGCCCTTTACTCAGAACGATAACGTTTTGATGCTCGGCCAGGCGCAGCGCCAGAGAGAGACCGGCAGCGCCGCTGCCGATGATCAGTACATCACAATGGAGTTCAGGTGTTGTGTTCATGATTGTTGTTTAATTTACTAAACAGTGTTTGGTCAGAATAGCACCCGGATGCGATTTATCGCACGTTTTTTTTAAAGGTTGTTGCAACGGCTAAACGCGTAAGCGGAGGTAAACGGAGGGTAAATGAGTGAAATTATTTTGCGAAGCAGATCGTTAGCGTCAGATTTTGTGGTGAAATAAAAACGGGGTTGCGTTACTCTTCTGGCGGGAAAAAGATGTTTCTTGTCAGAAAGTGGTGCGTATCGTGAACAGACTTATAATGAGAGAAAATGAACAGTCTGCGGCGCGATGAACAAAAACAAAGGCGTTACGGAACTTATTGAAGATCAGACACTCTAACTCGGTGCTTGCTCAAAGTGCGGTATTTTAGAGTGGCGTTTCGATAACGCGTGGAATTTAGGTTTGGGGAGACATTACCTCGGATGAGCGAGCAGTTAACGGACCAGGTCCTGGTTGAACGGGTCCAGAAGGGAGATCAGAAAGCCTTTAACTTACTGGTGGTGCGCTACCAGCATAAGGTGGCGAGCCTGGTTTCCCGCTATGTACCGTCAGGCGATGTGCCTGATGTTGTGCAAGAGTCTTTTATTAAGGCCTATCGCGCGCTGGATTCTTTCCGGGGAGATAGTGCTTTTTATACCTGGCTGTACCGTATTGCGGTCAATACGGCAAAGAATTATCTGGTCGCTCAGGGCCGTCGTCCGCCTTCAAGTGATGTGGACGCAATCGACGCCGAAAACTTCGAAAGTGGCGGCGCATTGAAAGAAATTTCGAACCCTGAGAACTTAATGTTGTCAGAAGAACTGAGACAAATCGTTTTTCGCACGATCGAGTCGCTCCCGGAAGATTTACGCATGGCAATTACGTTACGGGAGCTTGATGGTCTGAGCTATGAAGAGATAGCCGCTATCATGGATTGTCCGGTCGGCACGGTACGTTCACGAATTTTCCGTGCGCGAGAAGCTATTGATAATAAAGTTCAACCGCTTATCAGGCGTTGACGATAGCGGGATACTGGAAAAGGTATTAGGCATGCAGAAAGAAAAACTTTCCGCTTTAATGGATGGTGAAACGCTGGACAGTGAGCTGCTCAACGAGCTGTCTCATTCTCCTGAAATGCAAGAAACGTGGGAGAGTTACCATCTCATCCGCGACACCCTCCGCGGTGATACCGGCGAGTTTCTCCATTTCGATATCTCAGCCCGCGTCATGGCGGCGATTGAGAACGAGCCTGTTCATCAGACCACTCCGCTGATTCCTGAAGCTCAACCCGCGCCTCACCAGTGGCAGAAAATGCCATTCTGGCAAAAGGTGCGTCCGTGGGCCAGCCAGCTTACCCAAATGGGTGTGGCTGCATGCGTATCGCTTGCAGTTATCGTTGGCGTCCAGCACTATAATACTCAGTCTGAAACTAATCAGCAGCCAGAAGCGCCAGTGTTTAACACATTGCCGATGATGGGCAAAGCCAGCCCGGTAAGTCTGGGTGTACCGGCTGATGCTTCCGCCAGCGGCGGTCAGCAACAGCAGGTTCAGGAGCAGCGCCGTCGCATTAATGCGATGTTGCAGGATTACGAGTTGCAGCGTCGTCTGCACTCTGAACAGCTTCAGTTTGAGCAGGCGCAAACACAGCAAGCAGCTGTGCAGGTGCCCGGAAACCAAACTTTAGGAACGCAATCGCAGTAATGAAGCAACTTTGGTTCGCCATGTCTCTGATGGCGGGTAGCCTGTTCTTCTCTGCCAACGCCTCGGCTGATGTTTCATCCGGGGCGTTGTTGCAGCAAATGAATCTGGCCAGCCAGTCACTCAATTACGAGTTGGCATTTATCAGCATCAATAAGCAGGGCGTCGAGTCGTTACGCTATCGTCATGCCCGTCTTGATAATCAGCCGCTCGCCCAGCTTTTACAGATGGATGGCCCGCGTCGGGAAGTTGTCCAGCGTGGTAGCGAAATCAGCTATTTCGAGCCAGGCCTGGAACCTTTCACGCTGAATGGCGACTATATCGTTGATTCTCTGCCGTCACTTATTTACACCGACTTCAAACGGCTTGCCCCTTACTACGATTTTATTTCGGTAGGGCGTACGCGCATTGCGGACAGGCTGTGCGAGGTGATCCGCGTGGTTGCCCGGGACGGAACGCGCTACAGCTATATTGTCTGGATTGACGCGGAAACCAAACTCCCCATGCGTGTAGACCTGCTTGACCGTGACGGTGAAACGCTGGAACAGTTCCGCGTTATCTCCTTCAGTGTGAATAATCAGGTCGGCAACAGCATGCAGAATCTGGCTAAAGCCAGCCTGCCGCCGCTGCTTTCTGTTCCGGCAGGGGATTCCGTTAATTTCAACTGGGTACCGTCCTGGATCCCGCAAGGGTTTAGCGAAGTGTCCAGCAGCCGTCGTCAGCTGCCAACGATTGAAACGCCGGTGGAATCGCGCCTCTATTCCGACGGGTTATTCAGTTTCTCGGTGAATATCAACCGCGCAACGGCAAACAGCGCCGAACAAATGCTGCGTACCGGACGCCGGACGGTCAGCACCACGGTACGCGATAACGCAGAGATCACCATTGTGGGTGAACTCCCTCCGCAAACGGCGAAGCGCATTTCCGACAGCATTAAATTCAAGGCCGCACAATGATTAAAGAGTGGGCTACGGTGGTATCGTGGCAGAACGGCGTTGCGCTGGTGAGCTGCGACGTAAAAGCTTCATGTAATAGCTGCGCCTCCAGAGCCGGCTGCGGCAGTCGCGTGCTGAACAAGCTCGGGCCGCAAACATCGCACACGATTTCTGTGCCAAGTGAACAGCCGCTGATGGCGGGGCAGAAGGTAGAGCTGGGCATTGCTGACGGTAGCCTGCTCGGTTCCGCCATGCTGGTTTATCTCTCTCCGCTGGTCGGGCTGTTTATTATGGGCGGCATATTCCAGATGCTGTTTGGCACCGATGTGGCCGCCATGTGCGGTGCCGCATTGGGTGGCGTGGGAGGGTTCTGGCTTGCTAAAGGTCTTTCCCCGACGCTCGCTGCGCGCGAGGAGTGGCAGCCTGTCATTCTTAGCGTTGGGCTGGCGCCAGACCAGCTTCGCGTAGAAACGCTCTCTTCTGAGGCCCGGTGATCCATCGGGCTTTATCATTTTTTACACCCTAAAACAGAAAACGTCCTTTCTTCACGCTATACCTGTCTCTAAGTGCATTTCCAGGTTGCGAGGATGTAGTGTAGAATGCTGCGTTTTCGCACTGAAAAACGTCAGGCTAAGAACAGCGGCCTCCAGGAATTCGTAAGGCATAATTATTTAACTATATGAAGAACATACGTAACTTTTCGATCATTGCTCACATTGACCACGGTAAGTCGACGCTGTCTGACCGTATTATCCAGATTTGCGGTGGCCTGTCTGATCGTGAAATGGAAGCCCAGGTTCTGGACTCCATGGACCTGGAACGCGAACGTGGTATCACCATTAAAGCGCAGAGCGTAACGCTTGATTACAAAGCGACTGATGGCGAAACCTATCAGCTGAACTTTATCGACACCCCAGGCCACGTTGACTTCTCCTATGAGGTTTCACGCTCGCTGGCGGCCTGTGAAGGCGCGCTGCTGGTGGTGGATGCCGGGCAGGGCGTTGAAGCCCAGACTCTGGCAAACTGCTACACCGCGATGGAAATGGATCTCGAGGTTGTGCCGGTTCTGAACAAGATCGACCTGCCAGCTGCCGATCCCGAGCGCGTAGCGGAAGAGATTGAAGATATTGTCGGTATTGACGCGACCGATGCCGTGCGCTGCTCCGCGAAAACCGGTGTGGGCGTAACCGACGTGCTGGAACGCCTGGTACGTGATATTCCAGCTCCGGAAGGCGATCCGGATGCGCCACTGCAGGCGTTGATTATCGACTCCTGGTTCGATAACTACCTGGGCGTTGTCTCCCTGGTGCGTATTAAAAACGGCACCATGCGTAAAGGCGACAAAATCAAAGTAATGAGTACCGGACAGGTCTACAACGCCGATCGTCTGGGTATCTTCACGCCAAAACAGGTTGACCGTACCGAGCTGACGTGCGGCGAGGTAGGCTGGCTGGTCTGCGCAATTAAAGACATCCTCGGCGCGCCGGTGGGCGATACCCTGACCGGTGCGCGTAACCCGGCAGATAAAGCGCTGCCAGGCTTTAAAAAGGTGAAACCGCAGGTTTACGCGGGTCTGTTCCCGGTCAGCTCTGACGACTACGAAAACTTCCGTGATGCGCTCGGTAAACTGAGCTTGAACGATGCTTCCCTGTTCTACGAGCCAGAAAGCTCTACGGCGCTGGGCTTCGGCTTCCGCTGCGGCTTCCTCGGTCTGCTGCACATGGAGATCATTCAGGAGCGTCTGGAGCGTGAGTACGATCTGGATCTGATCACCACCGCACCGACAGTAGTGTATGAAGTTGAAACCACTTCGAAAGAAGTGATCTACGTCGACAGTCCGTCCAAGCTGCCGCCGCTGAACAACATTCATGAACTGCGCGAGCCTATTGCCGAGTGTCACATGCTGCTGCCGCAGGAGTTCCTGGGTAACGTCATTACGCTGTGTATTGAGAAGCGTGGCGTGCAGACCAACATGGTTTACCACGGTAACCAGGTGGCGCTGACCTATGAAATCCCAATGGCGGAAGTGGTTCTCGACTTCTTTGACCGTCTGAAGTCCACCTCCCGTGGCTATGCGTCACTGGATTACAACTTCAAACGCTTCCAGGCCTCCAACATGGTGCGTGTGGACGTGCTGATCAACGGCGAGCGTGTGGATGCGCTGGCGCTGATCACCCACAACGACAATGCGCCATACCGTGGCCGCGAACTGGTTGAGAAGATGAAAGAGCTGATCCCGCGTCAGCAGTTCGATATCGCGATTCAGGCGGCTATCGGCAACCACATTATCGCGCGTTCTACCGTGAAACAGCTGCGTAAAAACGTTCTGGCGAAGTGCTATGGCGGTGACGTCAGCCGTAAGAAAAAGCTGCTGCAGAAGCAGAAAGAAGGTAAGAAGCGTATGAAGCAGGTCGGTAACGTCGAGCTGCCGCAGGAAGCATTCCTTGCCATTCTTCACGTTGGTAAAGACGGCAAATAACCCTAAGGAGTTGGCATGGCGAACATGTTTGCCCTGATCCTGGTCATTGCTACCCTGGTGACAGGTCTGCTGTGGTGTCTGGATAAGTTTATCTTCGCCCCAAAACGTCATGAACGTCAGGCTGCCGCGCAGGCAGCCACGGGCGATGGGATTGACGCGAAAACCCTGAAGAAAGTCGGCCCGAAACCGGGCTGGCTGGAAACGGGCGCCTCAGTATTTCCGGTGCTGGCCATTGTGCTGGTGGTACGTTCGTTTATTTACGAGCCGTTCCAGATCCCATCAGGGTCAATGATGCCAACGCTGCTGATTGGTGATTTTATTCTGGTAGAGAAGTTTGCCTATGGCATTAAAGATCCTATCTACCAGAAAACGCTGATCGAAACCGGTCATCCGAAACGCGGCGACATCGTGGTATTCAAATATCCGGAAGATCCGCGCCTGGACTACATCAAGCGCGCGGTCGGTCTGCCGGGTGATAAAGTGACTTACGATCCGGTTGCGAAAGAAGTCACCGTTCAGCCGGGCTGCAGCTCCGGTACCGCATGTGAAAATGCGCTGCCGATCACCTACTCAAACGTTGAGCCAAGTGATTTTGTGCAGACCTTTGCGCGTCGTAACGGTGGTGAAGCAACCAGCGGGTTCTTCCAGGTACCGAAAGGTGAAACCAAAGAGAACGGTATTCGTCTGGTTGAGCGCAAAGAGACGCTGGGCGATGTGACCCACCGCATCCTGACCGTGCCTATCGCGCAGGATCAGCTGGGTATGTACTACCAGCAGCCGGGTCAGCAGCTTGCCAGCTGGATCGTACCGCCTGGCCATTACTTCATGATGGGCGATAACCGCGATAACTCTGCCGATAGCCGTTACTGGGGCTTTGTGCCGGAAGCGAATCTGGTGGGTAAAGCGACCGCAATCTGGATGAGTTTTGAGAAGCAGGAAGGCGAATGGCCGACCGGAGTACGCCTGAATCGTATTGGCGGAATCCATTAATTCTCAATAAATGAACGCGTAGCCGCTTTAATTAGCGGTTACGCGAATTATTTCCACGATAAATCTCTTCGAACTAACGACATCCCCTGTCGTTGTGTATAGAATATTCCCCCGAAGTTTAAGGTTGGCCCTGCAAGGGTGCCACGGCACACGAAACCGCGTTGGTTTTCTCAGGTCGGTTTCGTGTGCTGCATTTTTGACGCATTCATTTATTGGTATCGCATGAACCCCATCGTAATTAATCGGCTTCAACGGAAGCTGGGCTACACTTTTCATCATCAGGAGTTGTTGCAACAGGCATTAACCCACCGCAGTGCCAGCAGCAAACATAATGAGCGACTCGAGTTTTTAGGCGACTCTATTTTAAGTTTCGTGATTGCGAATGCGCTTTATCATCGTTTCCCGCGCGTGGATGAAGGTGATATGAGCCGCATGCGTGCCACGCTGGTTCGGGGTAATACCCTTGCGGAAATCGCGCGCGAATTTGAACTGGGCGAATGTCTGCGTCTTGGGCCGGGTGAACTGAAAAGCGGCGGCTTCC
Source organism: Enterobacter genomosp. O (assembly GCF_001022965.1). Classification (GTDB taxonomy): domain Bacteria; phylum Pseudomonadota; class Gammaproteobacteria; order Enterobacterales; family Enterobacteriaceae; genus Enterobacter; species Enterobacter cloacae_L. Next base: position 510,650 of record NZ_LECZ01000024.1, on the reverse strand, counting down.
GTCGTGAATCTATTCTTGCCGATACGGTCGAAGCATTAATTGGTGGTGTGTTCCTGGACAGCGATATCCAGACCGTAGAAAAGCTGATCCTCAACTGGTATCAGACCCGTCTGGACGAAATCAGCCCGGGCGATAAACAAAAAGATCCGAAAACGCGTCTGCAGGAATATTTGCAGGGTCGTCATCTGCCGCTGCCATCTTATCTGGTAGTGCAGGTACGTGGCGAAGCGCACGATCAGGAATTTACCATCCATTGCCAGGTCAGTGGCCTGAGTGAACCGGTGGTGGGCACAGGTTCTAGCCGTCGTAAGGCTGAACAGGCTGCCGCCGAACAGGCGTTAAAAATGCTGGAGCTGGAATGAGCGAAGAAAAAACCTATTGCGGATTTATTGCCATCGTCGGACGTCCGAACGTCGGCAAATCCACCTTGTTGAATAATCTGCTTGGGCAGAAGATTTCTATCACCTCTCGTAAGGCGCAGACCACGCGTCACCGTATTGTCGGCATCCATACTGAAGGCGCGTATCAGGCGATCTACGTCGATACCCCGGGCCTGCACATGGAAGAGAAGCGTGCCATTAACCGTCTGATGAACAAGGCGGCGAGCAGCTCGATTGGCGACGTAGAGCTGGTGATTTTCGTTGTTGAAGGCACCCGCTGGACGCCGGACGACGAGATGGTGCTGAACAAGCTGCGTGACGGTAAAACGCCGGTCATCCTCGCGGTCAACAAAGTTGACAACGTGCAGGAAAAGGCCGACCTGCTGCCGCATCTGCAGTGGCTGGGTAGCCAGATGAACTTCCTCGACATCGTTCCGCTGTCTGCTGAGACCGGCCTGAACGTTGATACCATTGCGGGCATCGTGCGTAAGCATCTCCCGGAAGCGATTCATCACTTCCCGGAAGACTACATCACCGATCGTTCTCAGCGCTTTATGGCGTCGGAAATCATCCGTGAAAAGCTGATGCGTTTCCTGGGCGCTGAGCTGCCGTACTCTGTGACGGTGGAGATCGAGCGTTTCCAGACCAACGAGCGCGGTGGCTACGACATCAACGGCCTGATCCTCGTTGAGCGCGAAGGGCAGAAGAAGATGGTGATCGGCAACAAAGGTGCCAAGATCAAAACCATCGGTATTGAAGCCCGTAAAGACATGATGGAAATGTTCGAAGCACCCGTTCACCTGGAACTGTGGGTGAAAGTGAAATCTGGCTGGGCCGATGATGAGCGTGCTCTGCGCAGCCTCGGTTACGGCGAAGACCAGTAAACCAAGACGACGCGCATATGGATGGATGGCAGCGTGCCTTTGTCCTGCATAGTCGTCCCTGGAGCGAAACCAGCCTCATGCTGGACGTCTTCACGGAAGAGTCGGGCCGCGTGCGCCTTGTTGCGAAAGGCGCACGTTCCAAACGTTCTAATCTGAAAGGTGCCTTACAGCCTTTCACACCGCTGCTGGTTCGCTTTGGCGGGCGTGGGGAAGTCAAAACCCTGCGCAGTGCCGAAGCCGTCTCTCTGGCGCTCCCCCTTTCCGGTATCACGCTCTACAGCGGCCTGTACGTCAATGAACTCATCTCACGGGTTCTTGAGCATGAGACTCGTTTCTCTGAACTTTTCTTCGATTATCTGCACTGTATCCAGGCGCTGGCTGGCGCAGCCGGCACGCCCGAACCCGCCCTGCGCCGTTTTGAACTGGCGCTGCTGGGGCATCTTGGCTACGGCGTCGATTTTCTGCATTGTGCGGGAAGTGGAGACGAGGTTGAAGACGGGATGACCTACCGGTATCGGGAAGAAAAAGGTTTTATCGCCAGCGTCGTGATTGATAACAGCACGTTCACCGGGCGCCAGCTCCGGGCGCTGTATGAGCGCGAGTTTCCTGACCAGGACACCCTGCGCGCGGCAAAACGCTTTACCCGCATTGCCCTCAAGCCGTATCTTGGCGGCAAGCCCTTAAAGAGCCGCGAATTATTCAGGCAGTTTGTGCCGAAACGTTAACGTTTTACCCCTCACCCCAGCCCTCTCCCGGAGGGCGAGGGGGAAGAGAAATGAACCAAAATACCGAGGATTGTCATGGCTGAATTACTGTTAGGCGTCAACATTGATCATATCGCCACGCTGCGTAATGCGCGCGGCACGGCGTATCCCGATCCGGTTCAGGCGGCGTTTATCGCCGAGCAGGCTGGCGCCGACGGCATTACCGTTCACCTGCGCGAAGACCGTCGCCATATCACCGACCGCGACGTGCGCATTCTGCGTCAGACGCTGGACACCCGTATGAATCTGGAGATGGCGGTTACCGAAGAGATGCTGGCCATTGCCTGCGAGACTCAGCCGCATTTCTGCTGCCTGGTGCCTGAAAAGCGTCAGGAAGTGACGACCGAAGGCGGTCTGGATGTTGCCGGGCAGATCGACAAAATGCGCGATGCCTGCAAACGTCTGGCGGATGCCGGTATTCTGGTTTCCCTGTTTATTGACGCCGATTTCGCCCAGATTAAAGCGGCGGCCGACGTGGGTGCACCGTATATCGAAATCCACACCGGCTGCTATGCCGATGCCAAAAACGATGCCGAACAGGCCAAAGAGCTGGAGCGTATCGCCAAAGCGGCCACGTATGCCTCAAGCCTGGGCCTGAAGGTTAACGCCGGTCACGGCCTGACCTACCACAACGTTAAAGCCATCGCCGCCCTGCCGGAAATGCACGAGCTGAATATCGGCCACGCTATCATTGGCCGTGCGGTGATGAGCGGCCTGAAAGAGGCGGTCTCAGAGATGAAACGCCTGATGCAGGAAGCGCGTCAGTAATGGCCATTCTGGGCTTAGGCACCGATATCGTTGAAATAGCCCGCATTGAAGCGGTGATCGCCCGTAGCGGCGATCGCCTCGCAAGGCGCGTGCTGAGCGATAACGAATGGGCTATCTGGGAAGCGCATCAGCAGCCGGTGCGTTTCCTGGCGAAGCGCTTTGCGGTAAAAGAGGCTGCCGCCAAAGCCTTCGGGACCGGCATTCGTAATGGCCTGGCGTTTAACCAGTTTGAAGTGTTTAACGATGAACTGGGTAAGCCACGCCTGCGTTTATGGGGCGAGGCGCAAAAGCTGGCTGAGAAGCTGGGCGTGAATCACATGCACGTGACGCTCGCCGATGAACGCCACTACGCTTGCGCGACGGTGATTATTGAAAGCTAGAGTTTGTCGGCGTGATGCATCAGGACAAACTTATCCCACAATTGCTCTTCGCTCTCGACGTGTGCCGGATCCTTCAGGATGGTATTCGGGATTGGGCACACTTTCTGACAGGTCGGCGTTTCATAGTGGCCGATGCATTCGGTGCAGCGGTCGCTGTTAATCTCATAAATGCTGTCGCCCATCGAAATGGCCTGGTTCGGGCATTCGGGTTCGCACATATCGCAATTGATGCATTTTTTGGTGATTAACAGCGCCATCAGGAAATTCTCAGAAACAACACAAACAGGGCGGGCATTATACGCTCATTACGTGCTCATGCTCAAACCAGTTTCTTTACCAGCTCCTCGCTGTGACGAATGCGCTCGGGCGCACGCTCCAGATCCTGTTGCACCAGCGCCATAAACAGCAGGTCCGTCAGCATCATTTGCGCACTGGTGGACGAAATAGCCGCGCTGCGCGTGGCCTGCTCTTCGGCAATCGTATATAAACAGCGCGTTGCCCGCTGCTGCAGGGCATTCGGCGTAAAACCGGTGATCGCCAGAATTTTCCCGCCGACGCGCAGGGCTTCATCTGTGGCCATGTTGATTTCACGGCGCTCGCCGGAGTAGGAGATCGCCAGCAGCAGATCGTCAGGATCCATCGCCTGCACGGTCGCCAGCAGGGCATGCATATCCTGCTCGACGATGGCGTTAAGCCCAATTTTCGTCAGCTTCCAGCCAAAGTTACGCGCTACCAGACCGGACGCGCCGATGCCGGTCAGAATGATACGCCGGGCGCCGCGCAGCATCGCCACGCTTTCCAGCAGCTTCTCTTCCGTATTCACATCGAGCGTCGCATGCATGGCCGCCACGTTCTCTTTGATTAGCTTTTCGCCGACCAGACGCATCGGGTCATCGCCGCGGATCTGATTATGCACCGGCATAGACTGCGGATTGGGGTTGCTCACCAGCGCTTCGCTGATCGCCAGCTTGAGGGCGGGGAACCCCTTAAAGCCAATCTTCTGGGCAAATTTCACCACGCTGGACTGGCTCACGCCGGCTTCACTCGCCAGCTGCTGCGAGCTGAGATGACGCGCGCGATCGGGTTGAGAAAGCAGAAAATCCGCCAGTTTTTTGTCGCTTTGAGCAAAGCCTGCATAACGCTGGCGAATGCGAATTAAACAGTTCATACGGTCTCCTGGCGAAAATGTGATTGTCTGCGCAAATACGAATTTTGCTCGCCTGAATGAATTTTATATTCCATTATAGTGTGATTATTATGAATTAAAAATTCTTGAGGTACATAAAGATGAATCTTGGCTCACTTGTTTCAGAAACGCGTAACCCGCAAACCATGGATCTGGACGCACTTTCCACCCTGGAGCTGGTTAACCGCTTTAATCAACAGGATACGCTGGTCGCGCAGGCAGTGAAAGAGACATTACCCGAGGTGGCGAAAGCGGTCGATGCGGCGGCGCAAGCGCTCAAGGCCGGTGGTCGTATTATCTACATGGGAGCCGGAACCAGCGGTCGTCTTGGGGTTCTGGATGCGTCTGAGTGCCCGCCAACCTTTGGGGTGCCGCACGGGCTGGTGGTCGGGTTGATTGCGGGTGGGCCCGGCGCGCTGCTGAAAGCCGTTGAAGGCGCGGAAGATAACAAACAGCTGGGTGAGGATGACCTGAAGGCGCTGAACCTGACGGCGAAGGATCTGGTGGTCGGGCTGGCGGCATCCGGGCGCACGCCGTACGTCATTGGCGGCCTGGAATACGCCAAACAGACGGGCTGCACGACGGTGGCCATCTCCTGTAATCCGGGCTCGCCGATTGCGCAGGTGGCGGCTATCGCTATTTCGCCGGTTGTCGGGCCGGAAGCGCTGACGGGCTCTACGCGTCTGAAATCCGGGACCGCGCAAAAGCTGGTGCTCAATATGATCTCCACCGGTGCGATGGTGAAGTTCGGCAAGGTGTATCAGAACCTGATGGTGGATATGCAGGCCACTAACGTCAAGCTGGTGGATAGAGCCTGCCGCATGGTGATGGAAGCGACAGGCGCAGGCCGCGAAGAGGCGGAAACCGTACTCAAACAAACCGATCACGACGTTAAACCGGCCATTCTGATGATCCTGAGCGGGCTGGATGCGGCTGCCGCGAGAGCCAAACTCGCCGCGCATAATGGCTTCTTACGGGCGGCATTAGAAAACTAACAGAGGCGTGTATGGACAAAACAGCAGCGCTCGCCAGCGATATCCTGCAGGGGATCGGTGGGGAAAAGAATATTCAGCGTCTCGAAAACTGCATGACGCGCGTGCGCGTCGAGGTGCATAGCGACGACCAGCTTGACGTGCCGCGTCTGAAGCAGCTTTCCGGCGTCAGCGGCTATGTGAAACAGGGCCAGCAGCACCAGCTGATCGTCGGGCCGGGGAAAGCGGCGCAGGTGGTGGATGCCATGCGCGCGTTGATGGGCGGCGGCGCGAGCGCGTCGATTGACGATGCTGAACGCACCAAAGCGCAGGCGAAGGCCAAATACAAAGCTCCCATGAGCGATGCGCTGCGCCAGCTGGCAAACGTCTTTATCCCGCTGATCCCGGCGTTTATTGCCTCGGGCCTGATCACCGGGATCATCAATATCCTCAAGCGACCGGATATTGTAGGCGATTTTGCCACTCAGTATCCGAACCTGTTGGGTATCCTGGGGATCTTCGGCAGCGCGGTGTTTGCCATCATGAACATTCTGGTTGGGGTGAATACCGCAAAGGTGTTTGGCGGATCGCTGGCCATGGGCGGGGTAATGGCAGGGATCTTGTCCAGCCCGCAGCTGGCGCAGATAACGCTGTTTGGTGAGGCGCTTCAGCCGGGCCGCGGCGGGGTGATTGCGGTGCTGCTGGTGGTCATTCTGATGTGCTGGATCGAGAAAAGGCTTCGCGCGGTTCTGCCCGGCTCGATTGAGCTTATCCTGAACCCGCTGCTGACCACGCTCATTACCGGTAGCGTCGCGGTGGTGGCCCTCCAGCCGTTAGGCGGCTGGATTTCTGAAGCCATCGCCCACGGCGCGTCTCTGGCGATTGACCGCGGCGGCCTGTTAGTGGGGGCGGTGCTGTCGGGAACCTTCCTGCCGCTGGTGCTGACCGGCCTGCATCAGGGGCTGGTGCCGATCCACGTCGAGCTGGTGCAGGCGCACGGCTCTAACGCGCTGCTGCCTATCCTGTCGATGGCGGGGGTGGGGCAGGTCGGCGCGGCGATAGCAGTACTGATGAAAACCCGCAACGCGCGTCTGAAAAAAGTAATCAAAGGTGCGCTCCCGGTCGGGCTGCTCGGCATTGGCGAACCGCTGATTTTCGGCGTCACGCTGCCGCTGGGTAAACCGTTCCTCGCGGCGTGTCTGGGCGGTGCGGTAGGCGGGGCGCTGATCAGCTACTGGAAAGTCGCTACCGTGATTACTTTTGGACTTTCCGGTTTACCGCTGGCATTAACCATCGTGACCGGAAAAGTCATGCTCTATCTGTTAGGCTATTTAGTGGCGGTGATCGCCGGGTTCCTGTTTACCTGGCTGTTAGGATTCAACGACCCAGAGGAGTAAGGTTTGGCCAATCACGCGCGTCGCATTGTCTTTTTTGACCTGGATGGAACGCTGCATCAGCAGGATATGTTTGGTACGTTTATGCGCTACCTGCTGCGGCGTCAGCCTTTGAATGCGCTGCTCGTGCTGCCGCTCTTACCGGCGATCGGTATCGCGCTGCTGGTGAAAGGCCGCGCGGCGCGATGGCCGATGAGCCTGCTGCTCTGGGGATGCACGTTTGGACACAGCGAAGCGCGGCTCAAACAGCTTGAACAGGATTTTGCACACTGGTTTCGCGGCCACGTCGCTGCCTTTCCGGTGGTGCAGGCGCGCCTTACTGCCTACCTCGACGCCAACGATGCCGACATCTGGCTCATTACCGGCTCCCCGCAGACGCTGGTGGAGCAGGTCTATTTTGATACCCCCTGGCTTCCGCGTGTGAATCTTATCGCCACGCAAATCGCCCGAGGTTACGGCGGTTGGGTGCTGACTCTGCGCTGCCTTGGGCATGAAAAAGTGGTGCAGCTGGAGAAACGCATCGGTACGCCGCTGCGCCTTTACAGCGGCTACAGCGACAGCAAGCAGGACAACCCGCTGCTCTATTTTTGCCAGCATCGCTGGCGCGTCACTCCTGCGGGGGAACTGCAGCAACTCGAATAGTCTTCTCTAAAACGGGCGTGTATAATGCCGCCCGCTTTTCGACTGGAGTATTAACCGTTGTCCTACCCTGAATTCTCACATGAATACTGGATGCGCCATGCGCTAACGCTCGCTCAGCGCGCCTGGGACGAGGGCGAAGTGCCCGTGGGTGCCGTGCTGGTCCACAATAATCAGGTGATTGGCGAAGGGTGGAACCGTCCCATTGGCCGCCACGATCCTACCGCCCATGCTGAAATCATGGCGCTTCGCCAGGGCGGTCTTGTGCTGCAAAACTATCGCCTGCTTGAGACCACGCTGTATGTGACGCTGGAGCCGTGCGTGATGTGCTCCGGCGCGATGGTGCACGGCCGGATCGGTACCCTGGTCTTCGGGGCGCGGGATGAAAAAACCGGCGCGGCCGGTTCGCTGATGGACGTGCTGGGTCATCCTGGAATGAATCACCAGGTGAAGACTATCGGTGGGGTGCTTGCACCAGAGTGTTCGGGGCTATTAAGCGATTTCTTTCGAATGCGCCGTCAGCAGAAAAAGCAGCAAAAGGCAGAATTGAAGCTGTCGGACGATTAAGTTCGTCCGGCGCCACGACCGGGTAACTTTGCGCCAGCTGCTTTGCTTCTGTCGCCTCTTTCTCTTTCTCCAGCAGATACCCGACAAGGCTAATCTGATATTTACGGATATTTTCCACGTAGGCGTAGGCTTCATGGCCGCGCGCGTAGCCGTATGTCAGCTTGTTATACCATGGCTTCTGGCTCAGCAGCGGCAGGCGCTGTTTAACGTCTGACCAGCTGTCCGGGTTACCTTTGGTTTTCGCCGTCAGCGCGCGTGCATCAAGCATATGCGCGTAGCCCATATTGTAGGCCGCCAGCGCGAACCAGATCCGCTCTTCTTCCGGCACCGTTTCCGGTACTTTGGCCATCATATCTTGCAGGTAGCGCGCGCCGCCGCTGATGCTCTGCTCGGCATCGGTACGGTCATTCACGCCCAGGCTCAGCGCGGTATTTTTGGTTAACATCATCAAACCACGTACGCCCGTGGGAGAGGTGGCCTGAGTATCCCAGTGGGATTCCTGATATGAGATAGCCGCCAGCAGTTTCCAGTCAATCTCCTGGGCGTATTTTTCGAACAACGGCTGCAGGTCCGGCAGGACGCTATCTACCGCGCGGAGGAAGCTGCGGGTGTCAACGTAGTCAAAGTCATCACCGTGGCCGAGGTACTTCTCCTCCAGACGCGCCAGGGTACCGTCTTCATTGATGGTGTTGAAGAAATCGAGCATCGCGGCAGAGAGGGTCTGATCGTCGTCGAGCTGGGTAAACCAGGTAACGGGCTGCTCGTCGGTGACGTCCAGCGCCACGGCGATTTCAGGATGCACGCGCTGGAACAGGCTGATTGCGACCGAATCGGCGATGGTGTACGGCACTTTCTGATCTTTTACCTGCTCCAGCAGCTCGGTCGTGCCGAGCTTAGGATCCACCGTCCAGCTCAGGTCTGGGTATTTCTTCTCCTTGAGCTCGCGCAAATCGTCAATCACCACGTGGCCGGGGGCAATCGTCAGCTGCCGATCGTTAATTGACGCCAGCGAGCGCGGACGCAGGCTCCCGACGCGATAGACCAGCTGTTGCGAAACGGAGTAGTAGGTTGGGCCCGGCTGGTAGTTCTTGCTGCGCTCGCTGTTATACACCAGCCCGGCGGCCAGCATATCGGCATCGTCGTTATCGAGGTCATCAAACAGCTGGTTGATATTCTGGCGGACGGTAATTTTAAGCTTCACGCCAAGATAATCGGCGAACTGCTGCGCCAGTTCATAATCCAGACCAATGATTTTGCCGTTGATGTCGCTGTAAATCAGCGGGGAGTTGAGGGTACTGACGCGCAATTCCCCCCGCTCCTGAATGGCGGCGATACGGTTTTCGGCTTTGCCGAACCAGGGGATGGAAGGCCAGAGGGCCACTGCCAGCAGCAACGTTACAATGCCGATGAGCAGATAATTAATCTTTAATTTTTTCAATTAGTTAATTCTCTGCGACGCCGGTTGCCTCAGTCTGCTGTAGCCATGTTAACATTAAGGTTTGCCATTGAATGAGCGGCATTTTGCGTAAACTTGCGCCACTTGGCAACCAATTAGAGATACAGGTCACATCTATTGTTAAACGTCTGTGCTGATTTTATTTCGACGCAAACGGTTTCGTCGGCGCTCAGGATTCTTTATAATGACGCCCGTTTTCCCCCCCTTGCGCACACTGTAAGCGCCCCGGCGCTTCGAAGACGAGAGACTTATGATGGAAATTCTGCGTGGTTCGCCTGCACTGTCTGCCTTCCGTATTAACAAACTGCTGGCACGTTTTCAGGCGGCCGACCTTCCGGTAAGCAATATTTACGCTGAGTATGTCCATTTTGCTGACCTGAATGCCCCCCTGAATGCAGAGGAGCGCGTACAGCTGGAACGCCTGCTCAAGTATGGCCCAAGCCTGAGCAGCCATACGCCAACCGGCAAACTGATCCTTGCGACGCCTCGTCCGGGCACCATCTCCCCCTGGTCTTCCAAAGCCACCGACATCGCCCACAACTGTGGTCTGAGTCAGATTAACCGTCTGGAACGCGGCGTAGCGTACTACGTGGAAGCGTCGACCCTGAGCGAAGCCCAGTGGCAGGCAGTGGCGGCCGAGCTGCACGATCGCATGATGGAGAGCGTATTTGCCTCTCTCGATGACGCACAGAAGCTTTTCTCTCACCACCAGCCAGCGCCGGTACAGAGCGTAGACCTGCTGGGGCAGGGCCGTCAGGCGCTGATTGACGCCAACCTGCGTCTTGGACTGGCGCTGGCAGAAGACGAAATCGACTACCTGCAGGACGCGTTTGTTAAGCTCAACCGTAACCCGAACGACATCGAACTCTACATGTTCGCGCAGGCGAACTCTGAGCACTGCCGCCATAAGATTTTTAATGCCGACTGGGTCATCGACGGCGAACAGCAGCCGAAGTCGCTGTTCAAAATGATTAAAAACACCATGGAGAAAACTCCTGACCACGTGCTGTCTGCCTACAAAGACAACGCCGCGGTGATGGAGGGTTCCGAGGTGGGCCGCTTCTTCGCCGATCGCGAAGCAGGGCGCTATGACTTCCATCAGGAGCCTGCGCATATCCTGATGAAGGTCGAAACCCATAACCACCCGACGGCCATCTCCCCGTGGCCGGGTGCGGCGACCGGCTCCGGCGGTGAAATCCGTGACGAAGGTGCGACCGGTCGCGGGGCTAAACCAAAAGCAGGCCTGGTCGGTTTCTCCGTCTCCAACCTGCGTATCCCGGGCTTCGAGCAGCCGTGGGAAGAAGATTTCGGCAAGCCGGAACGCATCGTGACCGCGCTGGATATCATGACCGACGGCCCGCTGGGCGGCGCGGCGTTCAACAACGAATTTGGCCGTCCGGCACTGAACGGTTACTTCCGTACCTATGAAGAGAAAGTGGAGAGCCACAACGGCGAAGAGCTGCGCGGCTACCACAAACCGATCATGCTGGCGGGCGGGATCGGCAACATTCGCGCCGATCACGTGCAGAAAGGCGAGATCGTCGTTGGTGCGAAGCTGATCGTACTGGGTGGCCCGGCGATGAACATCGGCCTGGGCGGCGGAGCGGCTTCTTCTATGACCTCCGGTCAGTCTGATGCGGATCTCGACTTTGCGTCCGTTCAGCGCGATAACCCGGAAATGGAACGTCGCTGTCAGGAAGTGATCGACCGCTGCTGGCAGCTGGGCGACGCGAACCCGATCCTCTTTATTCATGACGTTGGCGCGGGCGGTCTGTCTAACGCCATGCCGGAGCTGGTCAGCGACGGCGGTCGCGGTGGCCGTTTCAACCTGCGCGATATCCTGAGCGATGAGCCAGGCATGAGCCCGCTGGAAATCTGGTGTAACGAATCTCAGGAACGTTATGTTCTGGCGGTTGCCGCGGATCAACTGCCGCTGTTTGACGAGCTGTGCCGCCGCGAGCGCGCGCCGTATGCCGTCATCGGTGAAGCGACCAAAGAGAAACACCTGTCCTTAAGCGACACCCATTTCGACAACCAGCCTATCGATCTGCCGCTGGACGTTCTGCTCGGTAAGACGCCGAAAATGACCCGCGACGTGCAGACCCGTAAAGCGGCAGGCAAAGCGCTGGATCGCCAGGGCATTACCGTGGCAGAAGCGGTCAACCGCGTGCTGCACCTGCCTGCTGTGGCAGAGAAAACTTTCCTCGTGACCATCGGCGACCGTACCGTGACCGGTATGGTATCGCGCGATCAGATGGTGGGCCCGTGGCAGATCCCGGTGGCGAACTGCGCCGTGACCACCGCGAGCCTCGACAGCTACTATGGTGAAGCGATGGCGCTGGGTGAACGTACGCCGGTCGCGCTGCTGGACTTCGCCGCGTCTGCTCGTCTGGCCGTGGGTGAAGCCCTGACCAATATCGCCGCGACGCAGATTGGCGATATCAAGCGCATCAAACTTTCCGCGAACTGGATGGCCGCAGCCGGTCACCCGGGTGAAGACGCAGGCCTCTACGAAGCCGTAAAAGCGGTGGGTGAAGAGCTCTGTCCTGCGCTGGGGCTGACCATTCCGGTGGGTAAAGACTCCATGTCGATGAAGACCCGCTGGCAGGAAGGCAGCGAGCAGCGCGAGATCACCTCTCCGCTGTCGCTGATCATCTCCGCGTTTGCGCGCGTGGAAGACGTGCGTCATACCGTTACGCCACAGCTCGTGACCGAAGACAACGCCCTGCTGCTGATTGACCTGGGCAAAGGGCATAACGCGCTGGGTGCCACGGCGCTGGCGCAGGTTTACCGTCAGCTGGGTGATAAGCCTGCCGACGTGCGCGACGTGGCGCAGTTGAAAGGCTTCTACGATGCGATTCAGGCGCTGGTTGCGCAGCGTAAGCTGCTGGCCTACCACGACCGTTCCGACGGTGGCCTGCTGGTAACCCTGGCAGAGATGGCCTTCACCGGCCACTGTGGCGTGGAAGCGAACATTGCAACGCTTGGCGAAGACCGCCTGGCGGCGCTGTTCAACGAAGAGCTGGGCGCGGTGATTCAGGTACGTGCGGCAGATCGCGATGCGGTTGAAGCCATCCTTGCGAAGCACGGTCTGGCAGACTGCGTGCATTATCTGGGTAAAGCCGTTCAGGGCGACCGCTTCGTCATTGAAGCCGATGGCCATGCGGTATTCAGCGAAAGCCGCACCACGCTGCGCATGTGGTGGGCGGAAACCACCTGGCAGATGCAGCGCCTGCGTGATAACCCGGAATGTGCCGATCAGGAGCATAACGCGAAGGCGAATGACCAGGATCCAGGCCTGAACGTGAAGCTCTCTTTCGACATCAACGAAGACATCGCCGCGCCGTACATTGCGACGGGCGCGCGTCCGAAAGTGGCCGTGCTGCGCGAGCAGGGCGTCAACTCCCACGTTGAGATGGCGGCTGCCTTCCACCGCGCGGGCTTTGATGCTATCGACGTTCATATGAGCGACCTGCTGGCGGGCCGTACCGGTCTGGAAGATTTCCAGGCGCTGGTGGCGTGCGGCGGCTTCTCTTACGGCGACGTGCTGGGCGCGGGTGAAGGCTGGGCGAAGTCCATCCTGTTCAACAGCCGCGTGCGTGACGAGTTCGAAACCTTCTTCCACCGTCCGCAAACGCTGGCGCTGGGCGTGTGTAACGGCTGTCAGATGATGTCTAACCTGCGCGAGCTGATCCCGGGCAGCGAAGCCTGGCCGCGCTTTGTGCGTAACCAGTCTGACCGCTTCGAAGCGCGCTTCAGCCTGGTCGAAGTGACCCAAAGCCCGTCTCTGCTGCTGCAGGGGATGGTCGGTTCGCAGATGCCAATCGCCGTTTCCCACGGTGAAGGTCAGGTGGAAGTGCGTGATGCCGCGCATCTGGCTCAGCTTGAGAGCAAAGGCCTGGTGGCGCTGCGCTTCGTTGATAACTTCGGCAAGGTGACTGAAACCTACCCGGCTAACCCGAACGGTTCCGCCAACGGTATTACGGCGGTGACCAGCGAAAGCGGCCGTGCGACCATCATGATGCCGCACCCGGAGCGCGTGTTCCGCACGGTGAGCAACTCCTGGCATCCGGAAAACTGGGGCGAGGACAGCCCGTGGATGCGTATCTTCCGCAACGCGCGTAAGCAGCTGGGTTAAGTTGTAAAGCTGGTACCTTGTAGGCCCGGTAAGCGTAGCGCGACCGGGCTTTTTTATGCATGTCGCAAAATTGCGACAAAGAAGGTAAGCCGCTGTCTCCAAAAGGAGACACTTAACTCATTGATTTTTATATGGCAGTACGGGTTCACGTTAAGGTGTTGCTTAATAGCGACACTTAGCCTGGAAATCATTCAACCGTTAACTAACGGGAAAAATGAGTAAAAACCATATATATCAAAGCGTTAATTTTTTGTTTTGCATTATGGCACGGGTGTTGCATAATATTAACCAGTGGCTCATTCACCTTCTTATGTCAGCCCCTTCGGGACGTGCTACATAAACTTCGAATGACGCACAAAAAGGTGCCTGCCGTCCAACTACTGATCATAGCGATGCTTTATCAGGCCAGGGCGAAACGTCGAGTTAGGCACCGCCTCATTCCATGACAAAGCCGGGTTTTTACCCGGCTTTGTTGTATCTGAAGGGCAGACTCAGTTACGCTCTGCGTAAACCCCCATTAAGAGAGTAATGCGTTGAAACGCTGGCCCGTTTTCCCCCGCTCCCTGCGACAGCTCGTCATGATGGCCTTCCTGCTGATCCTGCTGCCGTTACTGATCCTTGCCTGGCAGGCGTGGCAAAGTTTGAACGCGCTGAGTGCTCAGGCGGCATTGACCAACCGCACGACGCTTATAGATGCCAGACGCAGTGAGGCGATGACCAACGCCGCGCTGGAGATGGAGCGAAGCTATCGCCAGTATTGCGTGCTTGACGATCGGACGCTGGAAAAGGTTTATCAGAGCCAGCGTAAACGCTACAGCGAAATGCTGGACGCGCACGCGGGGGTACTGCCTGACGACAAACTGTATCAGGCGTTACGTCAGGATTTAAACGATCTTGCGCAGCTGCAGTGCCACAATAGCGGGCCGGATGCCGCCGCCGCCGCGCGCCTTGAGGCCTTTGCCAGCGCCAACACCGAGATGGTGCAGTCAACGCGCACGGTGATTTTCTCTCGCGGCCAGCAGCTTCAGCAGGAGATTGCCGAGCGCGGCCAGTTCTTCGGCTGGCAGGCGCTGGTGCTGTTCCTGGTGAGCCTTGGGCTGGTCGTGCTCTTTACCCGCATGATCATCGGCCCGGTGAAGGGTATTCAGCGGATGATCAACCGCCTGGGGGAAGGGAAATCACTCGGCGATACGGTCGCTTTTAAAGGACCGCGCGAGCTGCGCTCCGTCGGCCAGCGCATTATCTGGCTGTCCGAACGCCTGGCGTGGCTCGAATCTCAGCGCCATCAGTTCCTGCGCCATATCTCTCATGAGCTTAAAACGCCGCTGGCCAGCATGCGTGAAGGGACGGAGCTGCTGGCGGACGAAGTGGCAGGCCCGCTTACGTCAGAACAGAAAGAAATTGTCGAGATCCTGGATAACAGCAGCCGCAATCTGCAAAAGCTGATTGAGCAACTGCTGGATTACAACCGCAAGCTGGCTGACGGGGCGGTTGTACTGGAGGACGTCGAGATTGAACCGCTGGTGGATATGGTGATCTCCGCCCATAGCTTGCCGGCAAGAGCTAAAATGATGCATACCGGTGTTGAACTGAATGCGCCAGCGTGCCTGGCGGAACCCATGCTGCTGATGAGCGTTCTGGATAATCTTTACTCCAATGCGGTGCACTATGGTACTGAATCCGGTAACATTTATATCCGAAGCTATACGAATGGTTCACGGGTGTTTATTGACGTCGCAAACACCGGCACCCCGATCCCCGATGACGAAAAAGCGATGATCTTCGAACCCTTTTTTCAGGGCAGTCATCAGCGGAAAGGTGCGGTTAAAGGAAGCGGTCTTGGCTTAAGCATCGCCCGGGACTGTATTCGACGCATGCAGGGCGAGCTAAATATTGCCACGGACGAACGTTCAGACGTTTGCTTCCGTATCGAACTGCCCCTGAGCCGGAAAAACCAATAAAATGAATCTATATCTGGTGAGTATGTCACACGTCTTTTTCCGCGCCGTACGCGCGGTGTTTTCCCGCAACACGTTTCGCCTGGGTCTGCCATGTTTATTCCTGGCAGGCTGTGTTTCCCACGTGCCGCAAAGTGCGATCGGCGGCAAACAAGAAGATAAATGGCCCGATAATCAGCTGGCAGATTTCCTCTCAACCCGCTGTGACGATATCTGGAACCTGTCAGGACATGACGTCGAAAGCAATCCGCTGTTCTGGCTGCGTGGAATAGACTGCGCCCAGCGTCTTGCGCCAGTAGACGCCCGCTCGAAAGCGGCGATGCTGGATGACGACACCTGGCAGGACGCTTTTAAGCGCGGCATCTTGTTGGCAGATGCAAAAATTACCCCCGTTGAACGCCGCGCCAGCGTGACCCGACTGGACACGTTTGTGGTCAATCTTCCGGTACAGGTTCGCCCGGTATACCAGCTCTGGCGCGATGGGCAGGCGTTACAGCTTCAGCTGTCCGAAGAGCGTTCCCGCTATAGCAAGCTGCAACAATCCACCGACAGCGAGCTTGATACGCTGCGTCAGCAGCAACAGCATTTGCGTACGCAGCTGGATACCACGACGCGTAAGCTGGAAAACCTGACCGATATCGAAAGACAGCTCTCGTCGCGTAAATATCAGTCGGGGAGCTCATCCGCAGCACCGGACAGCGATACGCCGAAACAAGAGGATGTGAAGCATGACGAGCCGTAAACCTGCCCATCTCTTACTCGTGGATGACGATCCCGGGCTGTTAAAGCTGCTGGGGATGCGTCTGGTGAGTGAAGGCTACAGCGTCGTAACCGCTGAAAGCGGGCTGGAAGGGCTGAAGATCCTCAGCCGCGAGAAAATCGATCTGGTGATAAGCGACCTGCGGATGGACGAAATGGATGGCCTGCAGCTGTTCGCGGAGATCCAGAAGCAGCAGCCGGGTATGCCCGTGATTATCCTGACGGCGCACGGGTCGATCCCGGATGCGGTTGCGGCGACCCAGCAGGGGGTATTCAGCTTCCTGACCAAGCCGGTGGATAAAGACGCGCTTTATAAGGCGATCGACAGCGCGCTGGAACATGCCGCCCCGGCGGGTGATGAAGCGTGGCGGGAGTCTATCGTCACCCGCAGCCCCATTATGCTGCGTTTGCTCGAACAGGCCCGGATGGTGGCACAGTCTGACGTCAGCGTGCTCATCAACGGCCAGAGCGGAACCGGGAAAGAGATCCTGGCGCAGGCTATTCACAACGCCAGCCCGCGCAGCAAAAACGCCTTTATTGCCATTAACTGTGGCGCGCTGCCGGAACAGCTGCTCGAATCTGAACTGTTTGGACATGCCCGCGGCGCCTTCACCGGCGCGGTAAGCAGCCGGGAAGGGCTGTTCCAGGCCGCGGAAGGTGGCACGCTGTTCCTCGACGAGATTGGTGACATGCCTGCGCCGCTGCAGGTTAAACTGCTGCGCGTGTTGCAGGAGAGAAAAGTCCGCCCGCTGGGCAGTAACCGCGACATCGATATTAACGTGCGTATTATTTCGGCAACGCACCGCGACCTGCCGAAAGTGATGGCCCGCAACGAGTTTCGCGAAGATCTCTACTACCGTCTGAACGTCGTGAACCTGAAAATTCCGGCGCTGGCCGAGCGTGCGGAAGACATTCCGCTGCTGGCGAACCATCTTTTGCGCCAGGCGGCCGATCGTCATAAACCATTCGTGCGCGCGTTTTCCACTGATGCGATGAAACGACTGATGACTGCAAGCTGGCCGGGTAACGTGCGTCAGCTGGTCAACGTGATTGAGCAGTGCGTGGCGCTGACGTCCTCACCGGTTATCAGCGACGCGCTGGTGGAGCAGGCGCTGGAAGGGGAAAACACGGCGCTGCCGACGTTTGCCGAAGCGCGGAATCAGTTCGAGCTTAACTATCTGCGCAAGCTATTGCAGATAACCAAAGGCAACGTGACCCACGCGGCGCGCATGGCTGGACGTAACCGCACCGAGTTTTACAAGCTGCTGTCGCGCCACGAGCTTGAAGCCAACGATTTTAAAGAGTAGTACCGCAAAATTCGATTGAATATGATACTGTGAGCAATCGATTACGAGGCAGCTTACAGGCAAGAGTTTAAGGACCCACCATGAAAAAGATTGATGCGATTATTAAACCTTTCAAACTGGATGACGTGCGTGAAGCGCTGGCGGAAGTCGGCATCACCGGGATGACCGTGACGGAAGTGAAAGGTTTTGGTCGTCAGAAAGGCCACACCGAGCTTTACCGTGGCGCAGAGTACATGGTGGACTTTCTGCCGAAAGTAAAAATTGAAATCGTGGTGAGTGACGATATCGTGGACACCTGTGTGGATACCATTATCCGCACGGCGCAGACGGGCAAAATCGGCGACGGTAAAATCTTCGTCTTTGACGTGGCGCGCGTGATCCGTATCCGTACCGGCGAAGAAGACGACGCCGCGATTTAACATTGCCAACGGTTTTGTAGGCCGGGTAAGGCGCAGCCGTCACCCGGCGAAAAAAAAGCCCCTTGAACGAGGGGCTTTTTGCATTACAGCACCTTATGCGGCCCAAAACATTCGTAGTGAATGTTGTCTTTATTCACGCCCAGCTCGACCAGCTGCTTCGCAGCATACTGCATAAACGCCACCGGCCCACAGACGTAGAACTGCATGTCCGGCGCGCTAAACGCGCCTTCATGCTGGCTTAAATTCATCAGACCTTCGCTGTTGAAGCGTGCGGCCTGGCGGTCTGCGTCCGTTGGCAGGCGATACCAGGTATGCGCGGTGAAGCGCGGCAGGGACGCCCCGAGCGTTTTCACTTCATCCGCAAAGGCGTGCACGTCGCCATTCTCTGCGGCGTGGAACCAGTTTACCTGCGCGTCGTGGTTTGCTTTTGCCAGCGTATCGAGCATCGCCAGCATTGGCGTTTGACCGACACCCGCAGAGATCAGCGTCACTGGCGTATTGCCGTCAACGGCCATAAAGAAATCGCCCGCAGGCGCGGCCAGATGAACCACATCGCCTACGTTGGCTTCGTTGTGCAGCCAGGTTGAGACCTGACCGCCATCTTCGCGTTTCACCGCAATGCGGTAGCCTTTGCCGTTTGGCTTGCGGGTGAGGGAATACTGGCGGATTTCCTGGTGCGGGAAACTTTCAGGCTTGAGCCACACGCCCAGATACTGCCCTGGCTGATAATCGGCCACCGGCTGACCGTCCACCGGCTCAAATTCGAAGCTGGTGATTAAAGCGCTGCGCGGCGTTTTCTCAACGATGCGGAACGCGCGGGTTCCTTCCCAGCCACCTTTCTTGCCGGCGTTTTCGCTGTAGATCTGTGCTTCACGGTTGATAAATACGTTTGCCAGCACGCCGTAGGCTTTGCCCCACGCGTCCAGAACCTCCTGACCCGGGCTAAACATTTCGTCCAGCGTTGCCAGCAGGTGAGCGCCCACAATGTTGTACTGCTCGGGTTTGATCTGGAAGCTGGTATGTTTCTGCGCAATTTTCTCCACCGCAGGCAGCAGCGCTGCCAGGTTCTCTATATTGCTGGCGTAGGCCGCGATGGCGTTGAACAGGGCTTCGCGCTGATCGCCGTTACGCTGGTTGCTCATGTTGAAAATCTCTTTGAGCTCCGGGTTGTGCGTGAACATGCGATCGTAGAAATGGGCGGTGAGTTTAGGACCGGTTTCCACCAGCAGGGGAATAGTGGCTTTAACGGTAGCGATGGTTTGAGCGTCGAGCATAGCAGCTTCCTTACGATGTGATCTTAATGATGTATTTTGGATGCATCTTATAAAAAATAACCCTGCTTTGTAAATGGATCTTTGCAAGATGAAAAATATGCATCACAAACCTGAAAAGAAATCCGCTGAAAAGGGCGAGAGCTTTATTCCTCAAACCCTTGCGTGGCGCGAAGGAAAACGTTTGCGTAAAATCGTTTGTCAAGACCTGTTATCACAGAACTAATCAGTTATACTGTTGCCCGTCGTCCAACAGGACTGCCTTTTCAGGCCAAAATTTACTTGTTAGCTGAGTCAGGAGATGCGGATGTTAAAGCGTGAAATGAACATTGCCGATTATGATGCCGAACTGTGGCAGGCTATGGAGCAGGAAAAAGTACGTCAGGAAGAGCACATCGAACTGATCGCCTCCGAAAACTACACCAGCCCACGCGTTATGCAGGCGCAGGGTTCTCAGCTGACCAACAAATATGCTGAAGGTTACCCGGGCAAACGCTATTACGGCGGTTGCGAGTACGTTGATATCGTTGAGCAGTTGGCTATCGACCGTGCAAAAGAACTCTTTGGCGCTGACTACGCGAACGTCCAGCCGCACTCTGGCTCTCAGGCTAACTTCGCGGTCTACACCGCGCTGCTGCAGCCGGGCGATACCGTTCTGGGTATGAACCTGGCGCAGGGCGGCCACCTGACTCACGGCTCCCCGGTTAACTTCTCCGGCAAACTGTACAACATCATTCCTTACGGTATTGATGAGTCCGGTAAAATTGACTACGAAGACATGGCTAAGCAGGCCAAAGAGCACAAGCCGAAGATGATCATCGGTGGTTTCTCTGCTTATTCCGGTATCGTTGACTGGGCAAAAATGCGTGAAATCGCAGACAGCATCGGCGCTTACCTGTTCGTCGACATGGCGCACGTTGCCGGTCTGATTGCCGCAGGCGTTTACCCGAACCCGGTTCCACACGCTCACGTTGTGACCACCACCACCCACAAAACCCTCGCGGGCCCACGCGGTGGCCTGATCCTGGCGAAAGGCGGTGATGAAGAGCTGTACAAAAAACTGAACTCCGCCGTGTTCCCAAGCGCGCAGGGCGGCCCGCTGATGCACGTTATCGCGGCAAAAGCGGTAGCTCTGAAAGAAGCGATGGAGCCAGAGTTCAAAGTTTACCAGCAGCAGGTTGCCAAAAACGCCAAAGCGATGGTGGAAGTGTTCCTGAACCGCGGCTACAAAGTGGTGTCTGGCGGGACTGAAAACCACCTGTTCCTGCTGGATCTGGTTGATAAGAACCTGACCGGTAAAGAAGCTGACGCTGCCCTGGGCCGCGCCAACATCACCGTGAACAAAAACAGCGTGCCAAACGATCCGAAGAGCCCGTTTGTGACGTCCGGCATCCGTATCGGTTCTCCGGCCGTGACTCGCCGCGGCTTTAAAGAAGCGGAAGTGAAAGAGCTGGCGGGCTGGATGTGTGACGTTCTGGACAACATCAATGACGAAGCGGTTATCGAGCGCGTTAAAGGTAAAGTTCTGGATATCTGCGCACGCTTCCCGGTATACGCATAATTCCTCTGCTGTGCAGAAATAAAAAAGGCCGCGCTTGCGGCCTTTTTTTATGGCTTAACGCCGGTCCAGGGAAATGGCGCCGGGGCCCACGATGGCCAGTAAAATAAAGGCACCCGCAATACTGATATTCTTGTAGAAGTTAATCATATTCGGTACGACCGCGTCGCCGGTCATATCCCAGTAGTGATGACCAATTACCGCGGTGCCCAGCGTGTAGAACACAAACAGTACCGCGAGAGGACGGGTGAAAAAGCCCAGTACGATCAGAATAGCGGCAGGCACTTCCATCACTACCGCAATAATGGCCGCCAGCATGGGCATCGGCGTGCCCAGCGACGTCATATATTGTACGGTGCCGCTAAACCCCGTCAGTTTTGGATAACCAAAGATAATAAACAGCACGACAAGCGCGATGCGGCCTATCAACAGCAGCAGGTGACGCGACTGACCAAAATCTAAATAACGAAGTGAGTTCATGGCAGAAATACCTCTGCAAGTGGAGTAATTTAAACGTAATACACATTTTCATTCCCTGCCATAAGCCAGACGACTGCACAATATGTTAATTTTTCGTTAATTTATAGCAGGCTATCGACTTGCTTAATTTTTATATTCTCGCCAGACTATGGCCTCGATTTCGGGAGGGATTCATGGTCTTGCATTCCACGCGCTGGCTGGCGCTCAGTTATTTCACCTATTTCTTTAGCTACGGTATTTTTCTGCCTTTCTGGAGCGTCTGGCTCAAGGGTATCGGCCTGACCCCTGAGACCATTGGTGTCCTGCTGGGGGCCGGACTGGTGGCGCGTTTCCTCGGCAGCCTGCTGATTGCCCCGCGCGTCAGCGATCCCTCCCTACTGATCAAGGCTGTGCGCATTCTTGCGCTGCTGACGCTGGTCTTTGTGGCCTGCTTCTGGGTCAGCCACCAGTTTGCCTGGCTGATGGTGGTGATGGTTGGTTTTAACCTGTTCTTCTCACCGCTGGTGCCGCTGACGGATGCCCTGGCGAACACCTGGCAAAAGCAGATCACCATGGACTACGGTCGCGTGCGCCTGTGGGGCTCTATTGCGTTTGTGATTGGCTCTGCGCTGGTGGGTAAACTGGTCAGCCTTTACGATTACCGCGCCATTCTTGCCCTGTTAAGCATCGGTATTGCCTCTATGCTGCTGGGCATGCTGCTGCGGCCGTCGATAATGCCGCAAGGGGAAAGCCGCCATCAGGAGAGTGCAGGCTGGCCCGCCTGGCGGAGCCTGGTTGCACAAAGCTGGCGTTTTCTGGCGTGTGTTTGTCTGCTTCAGGGGGCACACGCGGCGTACTATGGGTTCAGCGCCATCTACTGGCAGGGGGCGGGATATTCTGCTTCTGCCGTTGGCTACCTGTGGTCGCTGGGGGTAGTGGCCGAAGTCGTTATATTCGCTCTGAGCAAAAAGCTGTTCCGTCGCTTTGGCGCGCGTGACCTGCTGCTGCTTTCCGCCGTGTGCGGCGTAGCGCGCTGGGGCATTATGGGCTGGACGACCGATCTGCCGTGGCTGATTTTGGCGCAAATTCTTCACTGCGGCACGTTTACCGTGTGTCATCTGGCGGCGATGCGCTATATCGCTGCGCGCGAAGGCGGGGACGTTATACGTCTGCAGGCGGTGTATTCGGCGGTCGCAATGGGAGGCAGTATTGCGATCATGACGGTCTTTGCGGGGTTCCTCTATCAGCACCTGGGACATGGCGTATTCTGGGTGATGGCGCTGGTCGCTTTACCCGCAATCGTTGTGCGCCCTAAAGTGGCCGCTCGCGCATCGCTATGATTCCAGCATGGCGCGAATATGTTCTTGCTGCTGCGCGTTCAGTGTCTCAACGGCATGAATCAACGGCGGCGAGAACAGCGGTAGGGCAGTAGGGTAGGGGGTGATAACCAGCGCGGCTTCGCGCGGTGCCCCCTCTTTCTGGAAAGCCTGCAGCGTCAGGTAGCGAATGTTGAGCGGCAGCAGCGTCAGCTCGCGAAGCTGCTGTTCAATCTGATCCTCACTGGCTTTATCGTCTCCCGTCAGCAGGATCACCTGTTTTTCGTGCAGATCGGTCTCCTGCATCAGCCAGGCGCCGAAAATCACCGCGACAAGGCTCATCTCCTCATCGGAAAAGCGCAGCCCAAATTCCGCTTCCAGCTCAAACAGCGCTTCCTTCGTGGTGCGTAACAGCCGGGGATAGAGACGATGGATCTCCTCCGGCAGGCTAGTGTCGATGCCGATCTCAAACAGCGAGCGGTCCAGCGCCTGAGCAAGATGGATATAGAGCTGATCGGTCAGCCCTTGCTCATCGCTGAAGTTCATCCCGGTCTGCGAGCGAAAACGGGCCACCATGCGCACGATGGCCCGGCGCAAGCGCTGGTCCTGCTGGTGTTTGTCGAGCACCGGATCGGGCGTGCGGAGCATCATAAACAGCAGCGCCAGAAACAGCTGTTCATCCCCGTGAGCACCCTGCGGAACGCGCCGTTTCCAGTGGCGCACAATCTCCTGCGCCGTAAAATACTCCCCTCTTGACTGGGTCCAGCTGCGCTGAGTGTGGGAAAACTGCGGGGTATTCCCCATCTGGTGCTGAATAAGACAGTATTGCAGATAGAGCTGTAAAAACTGGACGTCGCGGCATTCAAACTGGCGCTGGAGCTTGCGTGAGCAGAAGCCGATCAGCGCCCGCAGGTTCGCATCGTCGTAAAGCGGCCGCGCGATGCCGTGCTGTTTAAGCGCGGTTTTTAATGCGGGAGTAAACTGGAGCGAGACAAATTGCGGGCAAAGCCGCAGCGCCCGGCGCAGCCAGTGCAGCAGGCATAAACGCTGATTCAGGGCGGTGCCTTCAATCCGGTAGCAGCCGTCGTGGTGCGTGACGATATCCAGCCGGTGATAGCGCTGGATTTCATCGCGCGTCTCGGCTATATCTTGCCGTGCCATCGCGTCGTCCACGCCGTTGGCAGCGATTATGCTCTGTGCGGTGACGGCAGCATCGGGCAGGTAAAGCATTAAAAGCACCTGGCAGCGGCGCTGCGAACTGGAAAGCACAGATGGAATTTCAAGCGTCGTCATCATCTGTCGGGTATCCAGTGTGAATGTTTGATAAGAATAGCTAAAGGATGGGCGCTGAAAAGCGCGCCGGCAGGCCTTTCATTCAGGATTGCTGGGGAACATCACAGAATTTTTGACGTGAGGAATTGATGCAAATAGTTAAACAAAGTGCGATGGCGTTATTTTTGGCGGCGATCGGCTTCACTGCCAGCGCACACCCTCACAGTTTTATTGGCCTTAAAACCGAGCTGGTCACCGACGGCACGCAGCTGAGCGGCCTGAAGATGCGCTGGACGATGGATGAAATCACCTCGGCTGACCTGCTCTACGATGCGGGAAACGCGAAGCCCGGCGATGAAATCTGGAAAAAGCTGGCGGCGGAAGTGATGGCTAACGTGCTCGGCCAGCACTACTTCACGGAATTCTGGCATAACGGGCAAAAGGTCAAATTTCTGAACCGTCCCACGGAATACGGCATGACGCGTGACGGGCATCAGGCGGTGCTGACGTTTGTGCTTCCGCTGGCGCATCCCCAGCCGCTGGCAGGACAGAAGTACACCTTTTCCACGTTTGATCCCACCTACTACGTTGATATGCGTTATGCGAAGGAGAGTGACGTGACGCTGCCGACCGCCCTGCAAAAAAGCTGCAAGCTCGCGGTGCATACGCCGAAGCCCAGCGAAGAGACGCTGAACTTTGCGGTCTCTCTCGATAAGGAAGATGCACCGCCTGAGGACATGGAGTTGGGTAAACAGTTCGCGCAGGAGGTAACGCTACAATGTCAGTGATTGCTTCGCCAGTTCGAAAACCGCGCCGCTGGCTGCACCTCTGGCCGCTGGCGCTCTTTTTGCTGTTCGCGGTTTGCGGCGGGCTGTGGCTGTGGCAGGCCTGGCCGCAGGTGATGATGAAAAGCATTATCTGGCAGCGTGAGGTTAACCAGCAGATTAGTGGGTTACTGAAAGCGGTGGCGGATAACCCGACGAAAGCGGGCGGTTCCCTGCTGGCGTTCAGTTTTATCTATGGCGTTCTGCACGCGCTGGGGCCGGGGCACGGCAAAATCGTCATCACGACCTGGCTCGCCACTCACCCGTCAAAGCTGAAATCGAGTATCGGCCTGACGCTGGCCTCTTCGCTGCTTCAGGGGGGCGTGGCTATCGGGCTAGTGGTGGTGGTCCTTTCTCTGTTACAGCTTCCCGCGCGCCAGCTGCACATGAGTAGCTTCTGGCTGGAGAAGGGAAGTTACGCGCTGGTAGGTATGCTGGGGCTGATCCTCTGCTGGCGAGCGCTAAAAAAGCTGCGCGTGCTGCTGCAAAAACCGACATTCAAAACCTTCACACCGCACCACGTGCATGATGAAAACTGCGCCTGCGGGCATCAGCATCTGCCAACGCAGGCGCAATTACAGAGTGGCGACGACTGGCGCGCGCGGCTGATGATTGTTCTCTCGATGGGCATGCGCCCGTGTTCGGGGGCAATCATGGTGCTGCTGTTCAGTAAGGTGATCGGCGTGTTTGGCTGGGGAATGCTGTCTGCGCTGGCCATGGCGGCGGGAACGTCATTGACGATTTCGTCTCTGGCTCTGCTGGTTCACAGTTTCCGTCAGCTGGCGGTCAAACTCAGCGGTAATAAAACCCCGGTGCTATGGCGGCAGGTTGGCTGGACAACGCTCGCGCTGGCGGGCGGGGTGATTCTGCTGGTAGCGGCGGTGACAATGTGGATGAGTGCGGTGCCGGTGGGAAGGGGATTGCGGCCTTTCTAGCGTACTGAGGGATTTTGTAGGCCCGGTAAGCGTAGCGCCACCGGGCTTAACAAACTGGATTAACGCTTCAGCGCATCGCTCAGTTCATCACGCATGTTTGCCAGCATGGCTTTAATAACGCGTGGGTTACCCGCAACGATGTTGCCGGTAGACATGTAGTTATGGCCGCCGGTGAAATCACATACGATCGCACCTGCTTCACGCGCGATCAGCTCGCCCGCTGCAAAATCCCATGGCTTCAGTGACAGTTCGAAGTAACCGTCAACGCGGCCGGTTGCCACATAGGCCAAATCCAGCGCGGCAGAACCGGTGCGGCGGAAGTCGGCGCATTCGGTGAACAGTTTGCCCAGAATATTCATATAGGTGGTCGCGTGCTGTTTCGCCTTGAACGGGAAACCGGTCGCCAGGATGGTGCCGTCCAGATCGCGAGCATTGCTGCAGCGCAGACGGTAGCCGTTCAGCTGTGCGCCCTGACCGCGGGTGGCGGTGAACAGTTCGTTACGCATTGGATCGTAAACTACGGCGACTTCAGTACGGCCTTTAATGCGTACTGCGATAGACACAGAGAAGTGTGGCAGGCGTTTAACGAAGTTGGTGGTGCCATCCAGTGGATCGATAACCCATTGAACATCCTGATCGGTACCTTCATGTTCACCGCTTTCTTCGGTGATGATGGTGTGCTGCGGGTAAGATTTGCGGATCGTTTCGATAATAATCGCTTCTGCGGCTTTATCGACGTTAGTCACGAAATCATTGCTGCCTTTCTGGCTGGTTTCTACGGAGTCTGGCGTTTCGTAGTGTTTGGCAATTACATTACCCGCCTTGCGCGCTGCGCGCACGGCGATGGTCAGCATCGGATGCATCGGTCTCTCTCAC
Source organism: Enterobacter genomosp. O (assembly GCF_001022965.1). Classification (GTDB taxonomy): domain Bacteria; phylum Pseudomonadota; class Gammaproteobacteria; order Enterobacterales; family Enterobacteriaceae; genus Enterobacter; species Enterobacter cloacae_L. Next base: position 484,169 of record NZ_LECZ01000024.1, on the reverse strand, counting down.
TGGATGTTAAAGAACAGGAAAATCGGCGCAGAGTATAGCAGCGGGATCGGATTATGTCTCCCGTTTATGATAATATGCCGGAATATTCTTCAGACACTGAATTCAGACATTAAAAATTATGCTGCAAAACATTCGAATCGTGCTGGTCGAAACATCGCACACCGGCAACATGGGCTCCGTTGCCCGCGCTATGAAAACCATGGGCTTAACGAATCTCTGGCTGGTCAACCCGCTGGTAAAACCCGACTCGCAGGCTATTGCTCTGGCGGCTGGTGCCAGCGACGTGATCGGCAATGCGCAGATCGTGGACACGCTGGATGAAGCCCTGGCAGGTTGCAGCCTGGTGGTGGGAACCAGCGCGCGTTCGCGTACGCTGCCGTGGCCAATGCTCGATCCGCGTGAATGCGGCCTGAAAAGTGTCTCTGAGGCTGAACAGGCACCGGTTGCGCTGGTGTTTGGGCGCGAGCGCGTTGGCTTGACCAACGACGAACTGCAGAAGTGCCACTATCACGTGGCGATTGCGGCGAACCCGGAATACAGCTCGCTGAACCTGGCGATGGCGGTGCAGGTTATTGCCTATGAAGTGCGTATGGCTTGGCTGGCGACCCAGGAGAAAGCGGTAGAACCGAAAGAAGAGGCGGCCTACCCGCTGGTGGACGATCTTGAGCGCTTCTACGGTCACCTGGAACAGACGTTGCTCTCAACCGGTTTTATCCGTGAAGGCCATCCAGGTCAGGTGATGAACAAGCTGCGTCGCATGTTCACCCGTGCGCGCCCGGAAAGCCAGGAGCTGAACATCCTGCGCGGGATTCTGGCGTCGATTGAGCAGAAGAATAAAGAATAGAGTCGTCTGTTCGCCGGGTGGCGCTACGCTTACCCGGCCTACAAAACCGTAGGTCGGGTAAGCGTAGCGCCACCCGACAAAAAACGGCACAGAAGGTTAAATACCTGACTAAAACAGTCAAGTAAATAGTTGACCATTTTAGTCAGGAATGTCAGACTTGGCCCTGCTATGCAATACCCCATTTTACTATAAAAAACCCCGGGCAGGGGCGAGTTTGAGGTTAAGTAAGACATGAGACTGACATCTAAAGGGCGTTATGCCGTGACCGCGATGCTGGACGTTGCGCTCAACTCCGAAGCGGGCCCGGTTCCGTTGGCTGATATTTCTGAACGACAAGGGATCTCCCTCTCTTATCTGGAACAGCTGTTCTCCAGACTGCGTAAAAATGGACTGGTTTCCAGCGTTCGTGGCCCAGGCGGCGGTTATCTGCTGGGTAAAGACGCGGGCAGTATTGCAGTTGGCGAAGTGATTAGCGCAGTTGACGAATCCGTTGACGCGACCCGTTGCCAGGGTAAAGGCGGCTGTCAGGGCGGCGATAAATGCCTGACCCACGCGCTGTGGCGCGATCTGAGCGACCGTCTGACCGGCTTCCTGAACAACATCACCCTCGGTGAGCTGGTGAATAACCAGGAAGTTCTGGACGTATCAGGCCGTCAGCACAGCCAGGATTCCCAACGCAGCACCCGCGCGCAGGACGCTATCGACGTCAAACTGCGCGCGTAATAAAAAGATAAGTATTTCAGAATCAGGCCGGGGCGAGAACTCGCCCCGCGTACTCGGTCGTACATCCAGCCGGTTGCCTGATTCCTTGCATTGAAGCGATGTACGGAGTTTATAGAGCAATGAAATTACCGATTTATCTCGATTACTCCGCAACCACGCCGGTGGACCCGCGTGTTGCCGAGAAAATGATGCAGTGTCTGACCCTGGACGGAAACTTTGGTAACCCAGCTTCCCGTTCACACCGTTTTGGCTGGCATGCTGAAGAGGCGGTCGATATCGCCCGTAATCAGATTGCTGACCTGGTGGGCGCCGACCCGCGTGAGATTGTTTTCACCTCCGGTGCGACCGAATCCGACAACCTGGCGATCAAAGGTGCAGCCAACTTTTATCAGAAAAAAGGCAAGCACATCATCACCAGCAAAACCGAACACAAAGCCGTGCTGGACACCTGCCGCCAGCTGGAGCGTGAAGGGTACGAAGTGACCTATCTCGCGCCACAGAGCAACGGTATTATTGACCTCAAAGAGCTCGAAGCGGCCATGCGTGATGACACCATTCTGGTTTCCATCATGCACGTCAACAACGAAATCGGCGTGGTACAAGACATCGCGACCATCGGCGAAATGTGCCGCGCGCGCGGCATCATCTACCACGTGGATGCGACCCAGAGCGTGGGCAAACTGCCTATCGACCTGAGCCAGCTGAAAGTGGATCTGATGTCCTTCTCCGGCCACAAAATCTATGGCCCGAAAGGCATCGGCGCGCTGTACGTTCGTCGTAAACCGCGTATCCGCATCGAAGCACAGATGCACGGTGGCGGTCACGAGCGCGGCATGCGTTCCGGTACGCTGCCTGTTCACCAGATCGTGGGCATGGGCGAAGCTTACCGCATTGCAAAAGAAGAGATGGAAACCGAGATGGCACGCCTGCGCACGCTGCGTAATCGTCTGTGGGACGGCGTGAAAGATATGGAAGAAGTGTATCTGAACGGCGATCTCGAGCAGGGCGCTCCGAACATCCTCAACGTCAGCTTCAACTATGTTGAAGGCGAATCGCTGATCATGGCCCTGAAAGACCTGGCGGTTTCTTCCGGTTCTGCCTGTACGTCCGCAAGCCTTGAGCCATCCTACGTGCTGCGCGCGCTGGGTATGACTGACGAGCTGGCACACAGCTCTATCCGTTTCTCTTTAGGTCGTTTCACTACCGAAGAAGAGATTGACTACACCATCAAGCTGGTTCGCAACTCCATCGGCCGTCTGCGCGACCTTTCTCCACTGTGGGAAATGTTCAAGCAGGGCGTGGATCTGAACAGCATTGAATGGTCACATCACTAATCGGTACATAAGGAGAATTCAATCATGGCATACAGCGAAAAAGTCATCGATCATTACGAAAACCCGCGCAACGTCGGCTCTTTTGACAACAGCGATGAATCTGTCGGTAGCGGCATGGTCGGTGCACCGGCGTGTGGCGACGTGATGAAGTTGCAGATTAAAGTCAACAATGAAGGTATCATTGAAGACGCGCGCTTCAAGACCTACGGCTGCGGTTCTGCTATTGCGTCCAGCTCCCTGGTTACCGAATGGGTGAAGGGCAAGTCTCTGGACGAAGCACAGGCAATCAAGAACACGGATATTGCTGAAGAACTCGAACTGCCACCGGTGAAAATTCACTGTTCTATTCTGGCAGAAGACGCGATCAAAGCCGCCATTGCGGATTACAAAAGCAAACGTGAAGCAAAATAATTGAGGTTTGAGTATGTCGATTACCCTTAGCGACAGCGCTGCCGCGCGAGTAAGCTCTTTTCTGGCGAACCGTGGTAAAGGCTTTGGCCTGCGACTGGGCGTACGTACCTCCGGCTGTTCTGGTATGGCTTACGTACTGGAGTTTGTTGATGAGCCGGCGTCTGATGACACCGTGTTTGAAGACAAAGGCGTGAAGGTGGTGGTCGATGGCAAAAGCCTGCAATTCCTCAACGGCACTCAGCTGGACTTCGTAAAAGAAGGCCTGAACGAAGGGTTCAAATTCACGAACCCGAACGTCAAAGACGAGTGTGGTTGCGGCGAAAGCTTCCACGTTTAACCGCGCGTCATCCGAAACCCCACCGTGGCTTACCTGCTACGCGTGGGGTTTGCTCTAACAGGCTACCCCTGAGATTGTTATGGATTACTTCACTCTCTTCGGACTACCCGCTCAATACCCGATTGATCTCCAGGCGCTGACGATCCGTTTTCAGGATCTGCAACGTCAGTATCATCCGGATAAATTCGCCAGTGGCACGCAGTCAGAGCAATTGGCTGCGGTCTCGCACTCTGCGACCATCAACCAGGCCTGGCAGACGCTGCGCCATCCGCTGGCGCGTGCAGAATATCTGCTTTCGCTCCACGGCTTTGATCTCGCGAGCGAGCAGCACACCGTGCGCGACACGGCATTTCTGATGGAACAGCTGGAGCTTCGCGAAGAGCTCGATGAGATTGAACAGGCCAAAGACGAAGCGCGTCTGGAAAGCTTTATCACGCGCGTGAAGGGCATGTTCGATACCCGCCATCAGCAGATGGTGGAGCAACTGAACAACGAGACCTGGGACGTGGCGGCAGATACTGTGCGCAAACTCCGTTTTCTCGATAAACTGCGAAGCAGTGCTGAACAACTCGAAGAAAAGCTGCTCGATTTTTAATTTCGGAAGCAATTATGGCCTTATTACAAATTAGTGAGCCTGGCTTAAGTGCCGCACCGCACCAGCGTCGTCTGGCGGTGGGTATTGATCTGGGCACCACCAATTCCCTCGTGGCGACCGTGCGTAGCGGCCAGGCGGAAACGCTGGCTGACGAGCAGGGCCGCCATCTGCTGCCTTCCGTGGTCCACTACCAGCAGCAGGGGCACGCGGTCGGCTATGACGCCCGCGCCAACGCCGCGCGCGATCCGGCCAACACTATCAGCTCCGTGAAGCGCATGATGGGCCGCTCGCTGGCCGATATCCAGACCCGCTACCCGCATCTCCCTTATCAACTTCAGGCCAGTGAAAATGGCCTGCCGATGATCGCGACGGCGGCTGGCCTGCTGAACCCGATTCGTGTTTCTGCTGACATCCTCAAAGCGCTGGCGGCGCGCGCGACGGCGACCCTCGGCGGCGATCTGGACGGCGTAGTCATTACCGTTCCGGCCTACTTTGACGACGCACAGCGCCAGGGCACCAAAGACGCCGCGCGTCTGGCGGGCCTGCACGTGCTGCGCCTGCTGAACGAACCGACGGCGGCGGCGATTGCCTACGGCCTCGACTCCGGTCAGGAAGGGGTGATTGCGGTTTACGACCTCGGCGGCGGCACCTTTGATATCTCCATCCTGCGCTTAAGCCGCGGAGTGTTTGAAGTGCTGGCGACCGGCGGGGATTCCGCGCTGGGCGGCGATGACTTCGACCATCTGCTGGCGGATTACATCCGCGAGCAGGCGGGCATCAGCGATCGCAGCGATGCACGCGTTCAGCGTGAACTGCTGGATGCGGCCATCGATGCCAAAATTGCCCTGAGCGATGCTCAGACCGTTACCGTAAATGTTGCGGGCTGGCAGGGTGAAATCACCCGCGACCAGTTCAACGACCTGATCGCTGCTCTGGTAAAACGTACCCTGCTGGCCTGCCGTCGCGCACTGAAAGATGCCGGCGTTGAGGCCAGCGAGGTGCTGGAAGTGGTCATGGTCGGCGGCTCCACCCGCGTGCCGCTGGTGCGCGAACGCGTGGGCGAGTTCTTTGGCCGCACGCCGCTCACCTCCATTGACCCGGACAAAGTGGTCGCCGTGGGCGCCGCTATCCAGGCCGATATCCTGGTCGGCAACAAGCCGGACAGCGAAATGCTGCTGCTGGACGTCATCCCGCTGTCGCTGGGGTTAGAAACCATGGGCGGCCTGGTAGAGAAAGTGATCCCGCGTAACACCACTATTCCGGTGGCGCGCGCGCAGGAGTTCACCACCTTTAAAGACGGCCAGACCGCGATGTCCATCCACGTGATGCAGGGCGAACGCGAACTGGTGCAGGACTGCCGCTCGCTGGCGCGCTTTGCGCTGCGCGGAATTCCGGCGCTGCCTGCGGGCGGGGCGCATATTCGCGTTACCTTCCAGGTGGATGCAGACGGCCTGCTGAGCGTCACGGCGATGGAAAAATCGACCGGCGTTGAATCGTCCATCCAGGTGAAGCCGTCCTACGGCCTGACCGATGGCGAAATCGCCTCCATGATTCAGGACTCAATGAGCTACGCCGAGCAGGATGTGAAGGCGCGTATGCTGGCGGAACAGAAAGTGGAAGCCGCACGCGTGCTGGAGAGCCTGAACGGCGCGCTCGCTGCCGATGCCGCGCTGTTAAGCGCCGCTGAGCGCCAGGTGATTGACGACGCTGCCGCGCGCTTAAGCGCAGTAGCAGAAGGCAATGACGCTGACGCAATAGAAGAAGCCATTAAAAACGTTGATAAACAAACCCAGGACTTTGCTGCTCGCCGCATGGACAAATCTGTCCGCGTCGCGCTGAAAGGCCAGTCCGTGGACGAGGTTTAATATGCCAAAGATTGTAATTTTGCCTCATGCGGACCTCTGTCCGGATGGCGCTGTTCTGGAAGCGAAGACCGGTGAAACCATTCTCGATGTTGCCCTGCGTGCAGGTATTGAAGTGGAACACGCCTGTGAAAAATCCTGTGCCTGCACAACGTGCCACTGCATCGTGCGTGAAGGTTTCGACTCTCTCGCCGAGAGCACCGAAGACGAAGACGACATGCTGGATAAAGCATGGGGTCTGGAGCCAGACAGCCGCTTAAGCTGCCAGGCCGCGGTGACCGATGAAGATCTGGTCGTGGAATTCCCACGCTACACCATCAACCACGCACGCGAGCACTAATATGGGACTGAAGTGGACAGACAGCCGCGAAATCGGCGAAGCGCTTTACGACGCGAACCCGGATCTCGATCCGAAGACCGTACGATTCACCGACATGCACCAGTGGATCTGCGATTTAGAGGATTTCGACGACGATCCAAACGCATCCAATGAAAAAATTCTGGAGGCGATTCTGTTAGTCTGGTTAGATGAAGCAGAATAAATAACATAACGGGCTGCCTTCAGGCGGCCCGTTTGCTAGTTGCTAATAAGGAAAAATAAAATGACCGAAGCGATGAAGATTACGCTCTCGAATCAGCCTGCTGATGCGCGCTGGGGCGAGAAAGCCACCTACAGCATTAACAACGACGGCATTACCCTGCACCTGACGGGCAACGATGATTTGGGCCTGATCCAGCGCGCCGCGCGTAAAATTGACGGCCTGGGGATTAAACACGTCTCTTTGGAAGGCGAAGGCTGGGACACCGACCGCAGCTGGGCATTCTGGGCAGGCTACAAAGGCCCGAAAGGCACCCGCAAAATCGAGTGGGCTAACCTTGATGAAGCCGGTCAGAAAGAGCTGGAAAGCCGCCTGAACATTATCGACTGGGTGCGCGACACCATTAACGCACCGGCGGAAGAACTGGGGCCGGAGCAGCTGGCGCAGCGCGCCGTTGACCTGCTGTGCGGCGTGGCCGGCGACAAGATGTCCTACCGCATCACCAAAGGTGAAGATCTGCGCGAGCAGAACTATATGGGTATCCACACCGTGGGCCGCGGTTCCGAGCGTCCTCCTGTATTGCTGGCGCTGGATTACAACCCAACCGGCGATAAAGCCGCGCCGGTATTTGCCTGTCTGGTCGGTAAAGGCATCACCTTCGACACCGGCGGCTACAGCCTGAAGCAGAGCGCGTTCATGGACTCCATGAAGTCCGATATGGGCGGCGCGGCGACCATTACCGGCGCGCTGGCGTTCGCTATCACCCGCGGCCTGAACAAGCGCGTGAAGCTCTACCTGTGCTGCGCCGACAACATGGTCAGCGGTAACGCCTTCAAGCTGGGCGACATCATTCGCTACCGCAACGGCAAAAACGTTGAGGTGATGAACACCGACGCGGAAGGCCGTCTGGTGCTGGCCGATGGCCTGATCGACGCCTCTGCGCAGAAGCCAGAGCTGATTATCGACATGGCGACCCTGACCGGTGCGGCGAAAACCGCCCTGGGCAACGACTACCATGCGCTGTTCAGCTTTGACGACAAGCTGGCCGCGCGCCTGCTGGCAAGCGCTGCCGCAGAGAACGAGCCGTTCTGGCGCCTGCCGCTGGCCGAGTTCCACCGCAGCCAGCTGCCGTCTAACTTTGCCGAGCTGAACAACACCGCAAGCGCGGCGTACCCGGCTGGGGCAAGCACCGCAGCAGGCTTCCTGTCTCACTTCGTTGAGAACTACCACGAGGGCTGGCTGCACATTGACTGCTCCGCGACGTACCGTAAAGCGGCGGTTGAGCAGTGGTCCGCGGGCGCGACCGGTCTGGGCGTGCGTACCGTGGCGAACCTGCTGACGGCTGAGTAATCGTTGCCCCCTCACCCCAGCCCTCTCCCCAAAGGGGAGAGGGTGTTCAAATTCCCTCTCCCCTTTGGGGAGAGGGTTAGGGTGAGGGGAGAAATGCATCATCTGGAATTGTTATGTCAGAAACCAAAAACGAATTAGAAGCCCTGCTGGAGAAGGCGGCGACCGAGCCCGCCCACCGTCCGGCATTTTTCCGCACGCTGCTGGAATCCACCGTTTGGGTGCCGGGTACCGCGGCGGAAGGCGAGCAGGTTGTCGAAGACAGCGCGCTGGATCTCCTGCACTGGGAGAAGGACGACGGCACCTCGGTGATCCCGTTCTTCACCTCGCTGGAAGCGCTGCAGAAAGCGGTAGAAGACGAACAGGCGTTCGTGGTGATGCCGGTACGCACCCTGTTTGAAATGACGCTGGGCCAGACGCTGTTCCTCAACGCGAAGTTGCCGACCGGTAAAGAGTTCACGCCGCGTGAAATCAGCCATCTGATTGGCGAAGAGGGCAACCCGCTCAGCACTCAGGAGGTACTGGAAGGGGGCGAAACGCTGCTGCTGTCTGAAGTGGCCGAGCCGCCTGCGCAGATGATCGATTCCCTGACCACGCTTTTCAAAACGCTCAAGCCCGTCAGGCGCGCATTCCTCTGCTCCATTAAAGAGCGCGCGGACGAGCATCCGGTACTGCTGATTGGTATTGAGGCGGACGGCGATATCGAGGACATCATTCAGGCCACGGGAAGTGTTGCCACCGACACGCTGCCGGGCGATGAGCCGATTGATATCTGTCAGGTGAAGAACGGTGAGAAGGGCATCAGCCACTTTATTACCGAGCACATCACCCCGTTTTACGAGCGCCGCTGGGGCGGCTTCCTGCGCGATCTCAAAACTAACCGCATCATCTGATTACGGCGGGGTGAATATCACCCCGTTGCTTCCAGCAGCAGTAAATCCATCAGCAGCACCAGATTCGACTCAAACGACGTCATCCCCGCGGCTTCGGCAGCGTAGTGTACCGCTTCGTCATAGAGGGCAAAGTGTACGTCCGCCATTCCCGCCAGCGTATTGGCCGAGGCGCGGGTAAACGCGACGATCGTCATGCCGACGTTTTTGGCAATCCGCGCCTTATCCAGCACCTGTTCCGTTTCCCCGCTGCGGGAGACGGCAATAAACACCTCATAGCGGGCGGCATTGCTGAGAAAAATATTCCGGCTGTCGCCCGGCCCGGAGATAAACGCCGTTTTGCCCAGCACCTGCAGCTTCTTGGTCAGGTACTCCGCAAAGAGATAGGAAAACCCGGCGCCGTAGAGAAAGAAGCTCTCTTTCTGGCGCAGCAGGTCGGCAAACTGCTGGCGTTTGTCGTGGGTGACCCACTGAAAGGTTTGCTGATAGTTGGCGATAAACTGATTAAACAGCGCCGGGAGTTCTGGAAGGGAGGGCGCCTGAGCGGCAATATGCGGCGTGTCGGAGAGAAGCTGTTTGCAATGCCAAATAAACTCGCTAAAACCGCTGAACCCCAGCTTCTGACACAGACGCATTATGGTGGCAGTGGATACGAACGTCGCCTGCGCCAGCTCGCGAACCGTAATCTTGCCCACCAGCAGCGGGTGCTCCGTAAGGTGGGCGAGGACGCGGTACTCCGCGCGGGTCAGCGATGCCCCGCGCGTTAACAGCGTGGCCAGGCGGTTATCCATTATTTTGCCGGTTCAACCGGCAGGTCGTCACGCGCGCCCCATTCGCTCCAGGCACCGTCGTAGAGCGTGACGTCATTTACGCCGAGCGTGGCGAGCGCCAGAATAACCACGCAGGCCGTTACGCCGGAGCCGCAGCTGGCAATAACCGGACGATGTAAATCCACGCCCGCACGGTCAAAAATAGCGCGCAGCTCGTCGGTGGTTTTCAGTTCGCCTTCAAACACCAAATCTCCCCACGGCACGTTCAGCGCGCCCGGAATATGGCCGCGCCTGAGCCCCGGACGCGGTTCATCCGCTTGCGCATTGAAGCGTGGCGCAGGGCGAGCATCGACGATTTGGGCCGTTTTTTCATGGCTAACGACCAGCACGTCGGTCAGGCGTTTCACCACGTGAGAGTCGAAGGAGGCATCGAATTCGCCTTCCGGCAGCGTCACGTCGCCCTGCTGGAGCGGCAGCTCGTCGCGCTTCCAGCCTGCGAGGCCGCCCGCCAGAATCGAGACCTTTTCCACGCCGAAGTTTTTCAGCATCCACCACGCGCGCGGCGCCGAGAAGAGGTTACCTTCGTCATAAACAACGAGGTGTTTGTCTTTGCTGACGCCCAGCTCGCGCATCGCCACGGAAAACGCTTCTGGGCGCGGCAGCATATGCGGCAGAGGGGAGGTGTGATCGGAGAGGGCTTCAATATCAAAAAATACCGCGCCAGGCAGGTGACCTGCGCGGTATTCAGCGGGAACATCGCGATGCTCTTGCCCTGGAGGGGCCATACGCGCGTCAATAATCTGAACTTCCGGATCGTCGCCGTGCTCAATCAGCCAGTCGGCGGCGACAAAATATGAGGTGGACATGGGTTGCCTCCATTCTTTTCCGTAAAAAAGGATTGTCGGTGTTTTTTCTGACACCGACAAGCAAACCACGTTCAACTCGCGAGCAAGCCCCTATTTTTTCACCTTTTCGCCGTCCTGCCAGGCTTTTTGCAGCGCAGGCCAGTAGTCGCGGTTGGCTTCAATCATCTCGTCGAGAATAGCCTTCGCGTGTTCCATTGTCGGCACGGTGCGGTTAAGGGTGAATGCCTGGAGGGCTTTCTCATAGCTCCCTTCGATAGTCGCCTCTACCAGTAGCTGTTCAGAGGCGAGTTGCTGTTGCAAAAGGGTCTGATGGAACAGCGGCACCTGGCCGACGCGAATCGGTTCCGGACCTTCGGAGGTGATATAAGCGGGGACTTCCACCACGGCATCGTAAGGCAGGTTGGTAATTGCACCGCGGTTTTCCACCATCACCAGATGGCGGCTCCGCAGGTTAAAGGCCAGCGAGCAGGCGACGTCAACGATAAATTCACCGTGGACGCCTACGTGGAAGGCATCCGGCAGAACCCCGGTGCGCTTGTACTCTTCGGCGGCGGCGAACAGCTTTTTCTCACGCCCGTCCATCACTTCATTGGCGCGGGTATAGTCCGGGTTCTGATGCTCCACAATCTGGTTCGGCATCAGGTAATACTGCAGGTACGGGTTCGGCAGATATTCCGGGAAGTTATCCATGATCGGCTTAATGTTGCGCCAGGTCTTCACCCAGGACGGATCGGAATGCTGCGGATCGGTTTTGGCCGCATCTTCCGTCAGCAGGCCAAACTTCGCGATATGTTTACGCAGCTCTGGCAGCTTGTCCTCACCGTCCACCAGCACGCGGGTAAACCAGCCGAAGTGGTTCAGACCGAAGTAGTCGACCTCCAGCTTGTGGCGATCGACACCCAGAATCGCCCCCATGTTACGCATGGCAGCCACCGGCATATCGCAAATGTTCAGCACCCGCGCGTTCGGGCGCAGGCGACGCACCCCTTCCGCGACGATCGCCGCCGGGTTGGAGTAGTTCACGATCCAGGCCTTCTCGTGCGCGTAGCGATCCACCAGGTCGATAAGCTCCACCATTGGCAGAATGGTGCGCAGGCCGTACGCCAACCCGCCGGGCCCGCAGGTTTCCTGGCCTACCACGCCGTGGCGCAGCGGGATCTTCTCGTCCTGCTCGCGCATCTTGTACTGGCCGACGCGCATCTGGGCGAAGACAAAATGCGCGCCGCTAAAGGCCACTTCCGGGTCGCTGGTGACGGTGAATTTGATGCTCTGACTGTGGTCGCGAATAACCTTCTCGACCACCGGTGCAATGGTGTTCTGACGCGCGTCGTCAATGTCGTAGAGGCGGATTTCAGCCAGCGGGAAATCCTGCAGGCGCACCATCAGGCTTTTCACAATACCCGGCGTGTAGGTGCTGCCGCCGCCGGCAATCGATAGAATGAATGGGGGTGTTAACATCTTTAGCTCCTTTCAGAGAAACGTCTCAACGGCTTCTCGCATTTTTTTGACGTGCAGCCCGTAGACCACCTGAACGTTGTTACCTTGTTTGATAATCCCTTTTGCGCCGGTCGCCTTCAGGCGTGGCTCGTCGATAATGGCGACGTCCTTCACCGTGACGCGCAGGCGGGTGTAGCAGTTATCCACCACTTCAATATTTTCCCTGCCGCCGAGCCCCGCCACGATGGATTCGCCCAGCCCGTCGTTGTTGCCTTTGGCCTGGTACTCCTGCTTGCTGTAGAGGCGCGTCTCCTTATCGTCATCCTCACGGCCCGGCGTCTTCATGTTGAAGCGCAGGATCAGGAAGCGGAACACCGCGAAATAGAGGGCGAACATGATCAGCCCGACCACGATGTACATCGGCCAGTTGGACTTTTCCGTGCCGAGCGGCAGGTTGTAGAGGATGAAGTCGATAATCCCGTTGGCGCCGATGGCGTGAACGCCCAGCAGCGAGAACAGCATCATGCCGATGCCGGTCAGCACCGCGTGCACCACGAACAGCAGCGGGGCGACGAACAGGAAGGAGAACTCAATGGGTTCGGTAACGCCGACCAGCAGAGAGGTGAGCGCTGCCGGGATCAGAATCGCCTTTGCCGCCGCTTTGCGCTCCGGCTTCGCGGTCATGTACATCGCCAGCGCCGCCGCTGGCAGGCCAAACATCTTGCTGATGCCGCGGGCATCCCACACCACGGTGCTGCTGAGCTGCTTCACGTCCGGGCAGGCCATCTCGGCAAAATAGATATTGCGTGCGCCCTGATAGGTTGCGCCGCAGACTTCCTGCGTGCCGCCCAGCTCGGTATACAGGAACGGGGTATAGACCAGGTGATGCAGGCCGGTAGGCACCAGAATACGCTCCAGGAAACCGTATATGGCAACTCCAAACGGCCCGGAGCCTTTGATGGCCAGCGCCAGGGCGCTGATGCCGTGCTGGGCAAAGGGCCACAGCTCACTCATCACCACGCCGAGCAGCATAGAGACGGGGAGCATGACGATGGCGACAAAACAGTGGCCGGAGTAAATCGCCATCGCGCCGTTAAACTGTACGCCGGAGTATTTGTTGTACAGGTACCCGGAAAGCGCCCCGGTCAGTATCCCGGCAAACACCCCCATCTCCAGCACCTGCACGCCCAGTACCATCGTCTGCCCGGCCGCTTTCATCTGCGCGGCAGGCGCAAGCTCGCCCTGGAGCTGTAGCGTTACGTTCATGGCGTTAATGAACACGACAAAGGTCACCAGGCCAATCAGCGCGGCATAGCCTTTATCGCGGGTCGCCAGGCCAATCGGGATGCCGACGGCAAACACCAGCGCCAGGTTGACCAGCACCGACACGGCAGATTTCGCGATAAGCTGACCAAGGTGCTGGATCAGCGGATGGCCAAGAAACGGCAGATATTCCGCAAGATTACCGTTACCCAGCACGTTACCAAAGGCGATAAAAAGACCGACGATCGGTAAGATCAGCACCGGTCCGTACAATGATTTTCCGAAATTTTGTAGGGCGTTCACGGCTCGTTTCATGGCTTTCTCTCTTATTGAACCGCGCACTCGGGGTGCGTCATGGTTATAAAACTAGCAGCCTTTAGACACGCTTATCCATCTATCTTATTGTTTTAAAAACAAATGACCTCAAAGGTAACATGTGACGTTTGGTGCTGTGATCGGTGTAGCATTGCCGGAGGGCAATAGGGAACCGTTCTGCGAGGCGCTTTCAGGATTCTAAAATTGGACTTTTTGAATTAATGAAACTTGCGGATAATACTTATCCGGACGACGACCAACAGGCCCCAAAGGCCAGGGACAAAGGATGAAACCGTTTCGCCTAGCCGCGATTTCTCTCGCGCTGCTTACCACGTTTACGCTTGTCGGCTGTGATAACAGCGACGATACCACTCAGTCTGCGGCTCCCGCCGCCTCCACCCCATCGACACCGAAAGCCGCGGAAAAGCCCGACGCTGATAAGCTGGCAAAACTTGCGGCGCAGAGTCAGGGCAAAGCGTTAACCCTGCTGGATGCCTCAGAGGTGCAGCTGGACGGCGCTTCAACGCTGGTGCTGACATTCTCTGTTCCGCTAAATCCCGATCAGGATTTCGCAAAAACCGTGCATGTCGTGGACAAGAAAAGCGGCAAGGTTGATGGGGCGTGGGAACTTGCACCTAACCTGAAAGAGCTTCGCCTGCGCCATCTGGAGCCTAACCGCAACCTGGTCGTCACCGTTGAACGTGATCTGCAGGCGCTGAACAAGGCGACGTTCGGCATTGATTATGAAAAAGCCCTGACCACCCGGGACGTTGAACCCACTGTGGGTTTTGCCAGCCGCGGCTCGCTGCTGCCGGGCAAGGTGGTGGAAGGTCTGCCGGTGATGGCGCTCAACGTCAACAATGTGGACGTGAATTTCTACCGCGTGAAGCCCGAATCGCTGGCCTCTTTTGTCAGCCAGTGGGAATACCGCAACTCGCTGACCAACTGGGAATCCGACAACCTGCTGAAGATGGCGGAGCTGGTTTACACCAGTCGTTTCGACCTCAATCCGGCGCGCAACACGCGTGAAAAATTGCTGCTTCCCCTGAAGGATATTAAACCGCTCCAGCAGTCTGGCGTTTATATCGCGGTCATGAACCAGGCCGGGCATTACAACTACAGCAACGCCGCGACGCTCTTTACCTTAAGCGATATTGGCCTGTCCGCTCACCGTTATCATAACCGTCTGGACATTTTCACCCAGAGTCTGGAGAACGGCGCGGCGCAATCCGGCGTCACCGTTACCCTGCTGAACGATAAAGGGCAGACGCTTGCCGAAGCGAACAGCGACGGCGATGGCCACGCAAAGCTTGAGACCGATAAAGAAGCCGCGCTGATCCTCGCCAGCAAAGACGGCCAGACTACGCTGCTTGATCTCAAGCTGCCTGCGCTCGACCTGGCGGAGTTCGACATCGCAGGGAGCCCTGGCTACAGCAAGCAATTCTTTATGTTTGGCCCACGCGATCTCTACCGCCCGGGCGAAACGGTGATCCTTAACGGTTTGCTGCGCGACAGCGACGGTAAGCCACTTCCCGACCAGCCCGTGAAGCTTGACGTACTGCGTCCGGACGGACAGGTCGCGCGCACGATTGTCGTCAAGCCAGAGAACGGCCTCTATCGTTTTAACTATCCGCTGGACAGCGGGGCGCAGACCGGCATGTGGCATATCCGCGCCAACACGGGCGATAACCTGCAGCGTCTGTGGGACTTCCACGTCGAAGATTTTATGCCTGAGCGTATGGCGCTTAACCTGAGCGGGCAAAAAACGCCGGTTTCACCTCAGGATAACGTCGACTTCAACGTGGTCGGGTATTACCTCTATGGCGCGCCGGCCAACGGAAATTCTCTGCAGGGCCAGCTTTTCCTGCGTCCGCTGCGTGACGCGGTGGCTGCACTGCCGGGCTTCCAGTTTGGTGATATCGCCGAGGACAACCTGAGCCGCAGTCTGGATGAAGTTCAGCTTACGCTCGACGAACAGGGGCGTGGGCAGGTTTCTACCGAAAGCCAGTGGAAAGAGGTGCACTCTCCTCTCCAGCTGATCCTGCAGGCCAGCCTGCTGGAGTCGGGCGGTCGTCCGGTGACGCGCCGTGCCGAGCAGGCCATCTGGCCAGCGGCGGAGCTGCCGGGCATCCGTCCTCAGTTCGCCAGTAAAGCCGTTTACGACTATCGCACCGATACCACCGTTAACCAGCCGATTGTCGACGAGAACGGCAACGCCAGCTTCGATATCGTGTATGCCGATGCCAGCGGGGCGAAAAAAGCCGTTTCCGGGTTACAGGTTCGTCTGATCCGCGAGCGTCGGGACTATTACTGGAACTGGTCCGAAAGCGAAGGCTGGCAGTCGCAGTTTGATCAAAAAGATCTCATTGAAGGCGAACAGGAGCTGACCCTTAAGGCCGATGAAACCGGCAAAGTCACCTTCCCGGTGGAGTGGGGCTCTTATCGTCTGGAGGTTAAAGCGCCGGATGAGATGGTCAGCAGCGTGCGTTTCTGGGCAGGGTATAGCTGGCAGGATAACAGCGACGGCACCGGGGCTGCGCGTCCTGACCGCGTGACGCTGAAGCTGGATAAGCCAGCGTATCAGCCTGGCGATACCATCAATCTGCACATTGCAGCGCCGGCAGCAGGCAAGGGCTATGCAATGATCGAATCCAGCGAAGGGCCGCTGTGGTGGAAAGAGATCGACGTCCCGGCAAACGGGCTTGATCTCGCCATCCCGGTCGACAAGGCCTGGAAACGTCACGATCTCTATCTCAGCACGCTGGTGGTTCGTCCTGGGGATAAATCCAAATCCGCCACGCCGAAACGCGCGGTCGGTTTGCTGCATCTGCCGATGGGCGACGAAAATCGCCGCCTGAATATTGCGCTGGATAACCCGCAAAAAATGCGTCCAAACCAGACGCTCTCTGTGAAGGTGAAAGCCAGCGTGAAAGAGGGCACTGTGCCGCAGAAGGTGAACGTGCTGGTCTCGGCGGTGGACAGCGGCGTGCTGAACATTACCGATTACGTCACGCCAGATCCGTGGCAGGCGTTCTTTGGTCAGAAGCGCTACGGCGCGGATATCTACGATATCTATGGCCAGGTCATTGAAGGCCAGGGCCGCATGGCCGCACTGCGTTTTGGTGGCGATGGGGACGAGCTGAAGCGCGGCGGCAAACCGCCGGTGAACCACGTTACCATTATCGCCCAGCAGGCGCAGCCGGTTACGCTTGATGCCAACGGGGAAGGTACCGTTACGCTGCCGATTGGCGACTTCAACGGCGAGCTGCGCCTGATGGCGCAGGCTTGGACGGAAGACGATTTCGGCAGCAGCGAAAGCAAGGTTATTGTGGCCGCGCCGGTCATTACCGAGTTGAATACTCCGCGCTTCCTGGCAAGCGGTGACACCTCGCGCCTGACGCTGGATCTCACTAACCTGACTGACAGGCCGCAAACGCTGAACGTGGCACTGACCGCAACCGGCAAACTGTCTCTTGAAGGTGCACAGCCGCAGCCGGTGCAACTGCCGCCAGGTGCACGAACCACCCTGTTTATTCCGGTGCGCGCGCTGGACGGCTATGGAGATGGTGAAGTGACCGCGCAGGTGACTGGCCTGCAGCTTCCTGGCGAGACCTTCGCTCCGCAGCAGAAGAGCTGGAAAATCGGCGTGCGTCCGGCGTTCCCGGCACAAACGGTGAACACGGGGGCCATGCTGAACCCTGGTGAATCCTGGACCGCACCGGCGCAGCATAGCAACGGTTTCTCTCCTGCCACCCTGCAGGGACAACTGTTGCTGAGCGGCAAACCGCCGCTCAACCTGGCGCGCTATATTCGCGAACTGCAGGCGTATCCGTATGGCTGTCTGGAACAAACCACCAGCGGTCTGTTCCCGTCGCTCTACACCAACGCGGCGCAGCTTACCGCGCTTGGCATCAAGGGGGACACCGATGACAAGCGCCGTGCGGCCATTGATATTGGCATCTCGCGGCTGCTGCAAATGCAGCGTGAAGACGGTGGTTTTGCGCTGTGGGATAAAAACGGTCCGGAAGAGTACTGGCTGACCGCCTACGTGACCGACTTCCTGGTGCGCGCGGGCGAGCAGGGCTACAGCGTGCCTACCGACGCGGTCAATAACGCGAACAACCGTTTGCTGCGCTACCTGCAGGATCCGGGCATGATGTCCATTCGCTACAGCGACGATACGCAGGCCAGCAAGTTTGCCGTGCAGGCTTATGCCGCGCTGGTGCTGGCTCGTCAGCAAAAAGCACCGTTGGGCGCGCTGCGTGAAATCTGGGATCGTCACGGGCAGGCGGCTTCCGGGCTGCCGCTGATGCAGCTGGGTATGGCGCTTAAGCTGATGGGCGATGCCCCGCGCAGCCAGCAGGCGCTGGATCTGGCACTCAAAACACCGCGTAACGACAGCAAAACCTGGATGGCCGATTATGGCAGCCAGCTTCGCGATAACGCGCTGATGCTCTCTCTTCTGGAAGAGTACAAGCTGCTGCCGGACGCGCAAAATACGCTGCTGAATGCGCTGTCCGAACAGGCCTTCAGCCAGCGCTGGCTGTCCACCCAGGAGAGTAACGCGCTGTTCCTGGCCGGACGTTCGCTGCAAACCCTTTCAGGTACGTGGCAGGCGAATACTACGCTGTCTGATACCGCATCAGGCGGGGATAAGGCGCTGGTACAAAACGTGAACGGTGACCAGCTTGGCACACTGCAGGTGACCAATACCGGGACGACGCCGCTGTGGGTCCGCCTGGACAGCACCGGTTATCCAGAAAATGCACCTCAGCCGAGCTCGAACGTGCTGCAGGTTGAACGTCATATTCTGGCAACCGACGGCAGCACGAAATCGCTCTCTTCGCTGAAGAGCGGTGAACTGGTGCTGGTGTGGCTGGAAGTGAAAGCCAGCCAGAACGTGCCGGACGCGCTGGTGGTGGATCTCCTCCCTGCGGGTCTGGAACTGGAAAACCAGAACCTGGCGAGCAGCAGCGCCAGCCTGCAGGACAGCGGCAGCGATGTGCAGAACCTGCTCAGCCAGATGCAGCAGGCTGACATTCAGCATATGGAATTCCGCGACGACCGCTTTGTCGCGGCTGTACCGGTAAATGAAGGTCAGCCGGTTACGCTGGTTTATCTGGCACGCGCTGTAACGCCGGGAACTTATCAGGTGCCGGTTCCGATGGTGGAGTCAATGTACGTGCCGCAGTGGCGGGCAACGGGTGCGGCCAGTGGCCCGCTGATTGTTGTTCCGTAATATGCGGATAGCACGTTTGATACGCTCCCGCTGGCTGTGGCTGGCGGGAGCGCTTCTCATTTTATGGGGGCTGATCCTGGCCGCTGACCGCCTGTGGCCGTTGCCTCTGAAAGAGGTTAACCCCGCGCGGGTGGTGGTGGATGAGAAGGGAACGCCGCTCTGGCGTTTTGCCGACAACGACGGGATCTGGCGCTATCCGGTTACGATTGAAGAGGTCTCTCCCCGCTATCTTGAGGCGCTGATCCAGTACGAAGATCGCTGGTTCTGGGATCATCCTGGCGTCAACCCGCTCTCTGTCCTGCGCGCCGCCTGGCAGGATCTCAGTTCCGGGAAAGTCGTTTCTGGCGGCAGTACGCTCACTATGCAGGTGGCGCGCCTGCTGGATCCGCATCCGCGCACTTTTGGCGGCAAAATTCGTCAGCTCTGGCGGGCGATGCAGCTGGAGTGGCATCTTTCTAAACGCGAAATCCTCACGCTCTATCTCAACCGTGCTCCGTTTGGCGGGACGCTGCAGGGGGTGGGGGCGGCAAGCTGGACCTATCTTGGCAAACCGCCGTCGCAACTCAGCTATTCCGACGCGGCGCTGCTGGCTGTGCTCCCGCAGGCACCGAGCCGTTTACGTCCGGACCGCTGGCCTGAGCGGGCCGAAGCGGCGCGCAATAAAGTGCTCGATCGCATGGCGACGCAGGGGGTCTGGTCTGCAAAGCAGGTCAAAGAATCCCGTGAAGAATCGGTATGGCTGGCGCCCCGACAGATGCCGCAGCTGGCTCCGCTCTTTGCACGCATGATGCTCAGCAAAAGTCGCGACACTAAAATTGTCACCACGCTTGATGCCGGGCTGCAGCGGCAGCTGGAAGAGCTGGCAATGAACTGGAAATCCCGCCTGCCGGCACGCAGCTCGCTGGCGATGATCGTCGTGGATCATACCGATATGAAAGTACGCGGCTGGGTTGGATCGGTGGATATCAACGATGACACGCGTTTTAGCCACGTCGATATGGTCAATGCGATCCGATCGCCAGGATCGGTGCTGAAACCGTTTATCTACGGCATGGCGCTGGACGATGGTCTGATCCATCCCGCCTCGTTGCTGCAGGACGTTCCAAGAAAAACCGGTGATTATCGCCCCGGGAATTTTGACAGCGGGTTCCACGGACCGGTCAGCATGAGTGAAGCGCTGGTGCGCTCCCTCAACCTGCCGGCCGTCCAGGTGCTGGAAGCCTACGGGCCAAAACGTTTTGCCGGGATGCTGAGTAACGCAGGCCTGCCGCTGATCCTGCCCGCGGGGGCTCAGCCGAATCTGTCTCTGATCCTCGGCGGGGCCGGCGCGCGGCTGGCAGATATCGCCGCGGCCTACAGCGCCTTTGCCCGACACGGTAAGGCGGGAAGGTTGCGGCTACAGCCAGGCGATCCGCTGAGTGAACGACCGTTACTGTCACAAGGCTCGGCGTGGATTATTCGCCGTATTCTGGCGAATGAGGCGCAGCCGCTACCGGATAACGCGCTGCCGCAGGTTGCGCCGCTGGCCTGGAAAACGGGCACCAGCTACGGCTACCGCGATGCATGGGCCATTGGTCTGAATGCCCGCTACGTGATAGGCATCTGGACCGGGCGACCGGACGGCACTCCCGTGGCGGGGCAGTTTGGTTTTGCCAGCGCGGTTCCGCTACTGAACCAGGTCAATAACCTGCTTCAGTCACGTTCAACGGTAGACGAAGCCCGTTTGCCGCGCGATCCGCGCCCGGCAAGCGTTGGGCGGGGCGCGATTTGCTGGCCTGGCGGCCAGTCGCTGCCGCAGGGCAGTGAAAACTGCCGACGCCGTCTGTCGACCTGGCTGCTTGAAGGGAGTGAACCGCCCACGCTGCTGTTGCCGGAGCAGGAAGGTATTCGCGGCATTCGTTTCCCGGTCTGGCTGGATAAAACGGGCAAACGTGTGGCAGCGGATTGCCCGGATGCAACCGAGAAGGTTCTTGACGTCTGGCCGCTGCCGCTGGAGCCGTGGCTGCCTGCCAATGAGCGTCGTGCGGTACGGGTTCCTCCTTCATCAGCAACCTGCCCTCCGCTCTCGCAGGACGCGCCTGCGCCACTCATCCTGACCGGCGTGCGCGAAGGGGCCGTCATTAAACGTCTGCCGGGGGAATCCCGCGTTTCGCTGCCGCTTCAGGCGACCGGCAATAGCGGCGAGCGCTGGTGGTTTTTGAACGGAGAGCCTCTCGACGTGAAAGGAAGAGTTTACACATTACAGCTTGATAAATCGGGCGATTATCAGTTACTCGTTATGGATGAGACCGGACAGGTTGCGACGGTGAATTTTACGCTGCAGTGACCTTAAAACAGCATTCGGCTGTGAGCTGTTGCTAAAACTCGTCTTATTTAAAAAAATGTTACCTGAATCCATAGGCAATGGCGCTATTGCTCATTATAATCCGCGCCACACCATACTCAGGTATGCAAAACAACAGAACATTGACAGAGGTTATCATGGCTATTGAACGTACTTTTTCCATCATCAAACCAAACGCGGTGGCAAAAAACGTTATTGGCAGCATCTTCGCTCGCTTTGAATCAGCAGGGTTCAAAATTGTTGGCACCAAAATGCTGCACCTGACCGTTGAGCAGGCTCGTGGTTTCTACGCCGAGCACGAAGGTCGCCCATTCTTTGACGGCCTGGTTGAGTTCATGACCTCCGGTCCAATCGTTGTATCCGTGCTGGAAGGCGAAAACGCAGTACAGCGTCACCGCGATCTGCTGGGTGCAACCAACCCGGACAATGCGCTGGCAGGTACCCTGCGCGCTGACTACGCAGACAGCTTCACCGAGAACGGCACTCACGGTTCCGACTCCGTTGAATCTGCTGCGCGCGAAATCGCTTTCTTCTTCGCAGAAGGCGAAGTGTGTCCACGTACCCGTTAATTTAACGGTTTCGTTTACACATTATTTTCGTAAATGCCGCGTCCAGACGTGGCATCCCTGCGCCAGACTTTGTACAATGCAACGCCCCGGACGAGCAGACCGCTTTCCGGGGCGTTTCTATTCAACCCTCCATGGGCCATAACGTGTAACAACGAGGCCGGTAAATATTATGTCTGAATTAGTGAATACCTCCGAAGTCGCCATTCCTGCGGTTCCAAATAAAAATGGAAAAATCAACCTGCTGGATCTGAACCGTCAGCAGATGCGCGAGTTCTTTAAAGATATGGGCGAAAAGCCGTTTCGTGCCGATCAGGTCATGAAGTGGATGTACCATTACTGCAGCGACAATTTTGATGACATGACTGACATCAACAAGGTCCTGCGCAATAAGCTCAAAGAAGTGGCTGAAATCCGCGCACCGGAAGTGGTGGAAGAGCAGCGCTCGGCCGATGGCACCATCAAATGGGCAATTGCGGTCGGCGATCAGCGCGTTGAAACCGTCTACATTCCGGAAGAAGACCGTGCCACGCTCTGCGTCTCCTCTCAGGTGGGCTGTGCGCTGGAGTGCAAATTCTGCTCAACCGCGCAGCAAGGCTTTAACCGTAACCTGCGCGTGTCAGAAATTATCGGCCAGGTCTGGCGTGCCGCGAAAATCGTGGGTGCGGCAAAAGTGACCGGTACTCGTCCCATCACCAACGTGGTCATGATGGGTATGGGTGAGCCGCTGCTGAACCTGACCAACGTGGTTCCGGCGATGGAAATCATGCTGGATGACTTCGGTTTTGGTCTGTCCAAGCGTCGCGTGACGCTGTCTACCTCAGGCGTCGTGCCTGCGCTGGACAAGCTCGGCGATATGATTGACGTTGCGCTGGCAATCTCCCTGCACGCGCCAAACGATGAAATTCGTGACGAAATTGTGCCGATCAACAAAAAGTACAATATCGAAACCTTCCTCGCTGCCGTGCGTCGCTATCTGGAAAAATCCAACGCCAATCAGGGCCGCGTAACTATCGAGTACGTCATGCTCGATCACGTCAACGACGGTACCGAGCATGCGCATCAGCTGGCTGAATTGCTGAAGGATACGCCATGCAAAATCAACCTGATTCCGTGGAACCCGTTCCCGGGCGCGCCGTATGGCCGCAGCTCGAACAGCCGCATCGATCGCTTCTCCAAGGTGCTGATGGAGTACGGTTTCACCACCATCGTGCGTAAAACCCGTGGTGATGACATTGATGCAGCATGTGGACAGCTGGCAGGTGATGTGATTGACCGTACTAAGCGTACCCTGCGTAAACGCATGCAGGGCGAGACGATCGCGGTTAAAGCTGTTTGATTATTATGCACTCACGGCGCATTATCTGCGCCGTGAAGCATAATCTTACTGAATAACCAGTCAGATTCGTGATGACTGCTCAATAATTACGGTGCGTTTCATCCGACTTTCGGGCAGTATGTAACGACGTAACAACAGTTTAGCCGTACGGGCAGGGCTGTACTGTCATCTCCGGGCTGACAGTCTTATACTGTCTGTTCAAGGTTATTAACTGACCAGAAGTTTCGCGGTGCGGGTGGCATTGTGACTCACCGGCACCTGAACCCTTTTTTTCACGTACCAGTAGTTGTAGCGAATGAATACTGAAGCCACTCACGACCAAAATGAAGCACTCTCCACTGGCGTTCGTCTTCGCAACGCCCGTGAACAACTCGGACTCAGCCAGCAAGCCGTTGCGGAACGCTTGTGCCTGAAGGTTTCCACGGTTCGCGATATTGAAGAAGATAAGGCACCCGCCGATCTGGCTTCAACTTTCCTGCGCGGTTATATCCGCTCTTACGCAAAACTGGTGCACATCCCCGAAAACGAATTACTGCCAATGATGGAGAAGCAGGCCCCGGTCCGTGCAGCAAAAGTTGCGCCGATGCAGACCTTCTCCCTGGGGAAACGTCGTAAAAAACGTGATGGCTGGCTGATGAGCTTTACCTGGCTGGTGCTGTTTGTGGTGATCGGTCTGACCGGCGCATGGTGGTGGCAAAACCACAAGGCGCAGCAGGAAGAGATCACCACCATGGCCGATCAATCCTCCGCCGAACTTAACCAGGCCGGAAGCGATAACGCCCAGAGCGTGCCGCTGAATACCGACGGCGCGGCCACCTCCAGCGAGCCACAGACGGCTGCGACAGAGGCGCCAGCAACCAATGCTGCGCAGGCTCCGGCAACAACGGCTAACACTGCTGCGCCACAGGCTCAGGATCAAAACGCGGTGGTTTCCCCTTCTCAGGCAAATGTTGACACTGCGGCGAACGCGCCTGCGGCCACTCAGCCTGCAGACAATACCGCAGCGTCTCTGCCTACCAGCCCGGCGGGTACTGCTACAGCAGCCGATCCAAACGCGCTGGTAATGAACTTCAGCGCCGACTGCTGGCTGGAAGTGACTGACGCGACAGGTAAAAAGCTGTTCAGCGGCCTGCAGCGTAAAGATGGCACGTTAAACCTAACCGGCCAGGCTCCTTATAAACTTAAAATCGGCGCTCCGGCAGCGGTACAGATCCAGTATCAAGGAAAACCTGTCGACCTGAGCCGCTTTATCAGAACTAACCAGGTTGCACGTCTTACCGTTAATGCCGAACAATCAGCAGCACAGTAACAGACGGGCAACGCGGGAGATTTTTCATGCATAACCAGGCTCCGATTCAACGTAGAAAATCGAAACGGATTTACGTTGGGAATGTGCCAGTCGGCGATGGGGCACCTATCGCCGTTCAGTCGATGACCAACACGCGCACCACGGATGTGGAAGCGACGGTCAATCAAATCAAAGCATTAGAGCGAGTCGGGGCGGACATCGTTCGCGTCTCCGTCCCGACCATGGACGCCGCTGAGGCGTTCAAGCTGATCAAACAGCAGGTCAGCGTTCCTCTGGTCGCGGATATCCACTTCGACTATCGCATCGCACTGAAAGTGGCCGAATACGGCGTCGACTGCCTGCGTATTAACCCGGGCAACATCGGAAACGAAGAGCGTATCCGCATGGTTGTGGACTGCGCGCGCGATAAAAATATTCCTATCCGCATCGGCGTCAACGCCGGTTCCCTGGAAAAAGATCTGCAGGAAAAATACGGTGAGCCTACGCCGCAGGCGCTGCTCGAATCCGCGATGCGCCACGTTGATCATCTCGATCGTCTTAACTTCGATCAGTTCAAAGTCAGCGTAAAAGCGTCCGACGTTTTCCTTGCGGTGGAGTCTTACCGTCTGCTGGCAAAACAGATCGACCAGCCTCTGCACCTCGGGATCACCGAAGCGGGCGGCCTGCGCAGCGGTTCTGTAAAATCCGCGATCGGTCTGGGGCTGCTGCTCTCCGAAGGGATCGGTGACACCCTGCGCGTTTCGCTGGCAGCCGATCCTGTCGAAGAGATCAAAGTCGGTTTTGATATCCTGAAATCACTGCGTATCCGCGCACGGGGGATCAACTTCATTGCCTGCCCAACCTGCTCACGTCAGGAGTTCGATGTGATCGGTACTGTGAACGCGCTGGAACAGCGCCTGGAAGACATTATCACCCCGATGGACGTCTCCATCATCGGCTGTGTGGTGAACGGTCCAGGTGAAGCACTGGTGTCAACCCTGGGCGTGACCGGCGGTAACAAGAAAAGTGGTCTCTATGAAGATGGCGTCCGCAAAGATCGTCTGGATAATAGCGACATGATCGACCAGCTTGAAGCCCGCATCCGTGCCAAAGCCGCCATGATGGACGAGACACAGCGCATCAGCGTTCAGCAGGTTGAAAAATAACGTGATGGGAAGCCGCGAGCTTCCCATGTATGATTGAACCCATTCTTTGGGTTTTTTTTGTATATAGAAAGAGAATAAACGTGGCAAAAAACATTCAAGCCATCCGCGGCATGAACGATTATCTGCCTGGCGAAACCGCCATCTGGCAGCGCATTGAAGGCACGCTGAAGCAGGTGCTCGGCAGCTACGGTTACAGCGAAATCCGTTTGCCGATTGTAGAGCAGACCCCGTTATTCAAACGCGCGATCGGTGAAGTGACCGACGTGGTTGAAAAAGAGATGTATACCTTTGAGGACCGCAACGGCGACAGCCTGACCCTGCGTCCGGAAGGTACGGCGGGCTGCGTACGCGCCGGCATCGAACATGGTCTTCTGTACAATCAGGAGCAGCGCCTGTGGTATATCGGCCCGATGTTCCGCCACGAACGTCCTCAGAAAGGTCGTTATCGCCAGTTCAACCAGCTGGGTGTGGAAGTGTTCGGCCTGCAGGGCCCGGACATCGACGCCGAACTGATTATGCTGACGGCCCGCTGGTGGCGCGCGCTCGGTATCGCCGATCACGTTTCCCTTGAGCTGAACTCTATCGGTTCTCTTGAAGCGCGCGCTAACTACCGCGATGCGCTGGTGGCGTTCCTGGAACAGCATAAAGAGAAGCTGGACGAAGACTGCAAACGTCGCATGTACAGTAACCCGCTGCGCGTTCTGGATTCCAAAAATCCAGATGTTCAGGCTCTGTTGAACGATGCGCCAGCGCTGGGTGACTACCTGGACGAAGAATCTCGCGAACACTTCGCGGGCCTGTGCAAGCTGCTTGAAGCGGCGGGCATTGCTTACACCGTGAACCAGCGTCTGGTGCGCGGTCTGGACTACTACAACCGTACCGTGTTTGAGTGGGTGACCACCAGCCTCGGTTCTCAGGGCACCGTGTGTGCCGGTGGCCGTTATGATGGTCTGGTTGAGCAACTTGGCGGTCGCGCAGCCCCTGCGGTTGGCTTCGCGATGGGTCTCGAGCGACTTGTTTTGCTGGTTCAGGCAGTTAATCCGGAATTTAAAGCAGATTCCGTTGTCGATATATACCTGGTGGCCTCAGGCGCGGAAACGCAGTCTGCGGCGATGCAGCTTGCTGAACGCGTGCGCGATGCGCTGCCGGAGGTGAAGCTGATGACCAACCATGGCGGCGGCAACTTCAAAAAACAGTTTGCTCGTGCCGATAAGTGGGGCGCAAGTATTGCACTGGTGCTGGGTGAGTCCGAAGTGGCTAACGGCGAAGTGGTGGTCAAGGACCTGCGCTCTGGTGAGCAGACAACGGTAACGCAGGACGGCGTTGCGGCGCACTTGCGCACTCTATTGGGCTAAGGAGAAGGACTGCGTGGAAATTTACGAGAACGAACACGATCAGGTCGACGCGATTAAGCGCTTCTTTGTCGAGAACGGCAAAGCGCTGGTTGTTGGGGTTATTTTAGGTATTGGTGCGCTGTTGGGCTGGCGCTACTGGAACAGTCATCAGGCGGATTCCGCGCGCGGCGCGTCTCTGTCCTATGAAAATACCATTAGCGCAATTCATGCCGATCAGCCACAAACGCTGGCTGCGGCAGAGAAATTTGCGGCTGACAACAAAAACACCTACGGTGCACTGGCTGCGCTGGAAGTGGCTCAACAGTACGTCGATAAAAACGAACTGGATAAAGCCGCCGCCCAGCTGTCTCAGGGCCTTGCTGCGGCCAGCGATGAAAACCTGAAAGCGGTGATCAATCTGCGCCTGGCACGTATTCAGGTTCAGCAGAAGAAAGCTGACGATGCGCTGAAAACGCTCGATACCATCAAAGGCGAAGGTTTTGCTGCCATCGTTGCCGATTTGCGCGGTGAAGCACTGCTGAGCAAAGGTGACAAAGCGGGCGCGCGTAAAGCGTGGCAAGCTGGCGTGGATAGCAAAGCATCACCTGCGCTGAGCGAAATGATGCAGATGAAAATAAATAATTTGTCCGTCTGAGAGGGACCCGATGCAATTGCGTAAATTACTTCTGCCAGGACTGCTTTCTGTTACGTTATTGAGTGGTTGTTCACTGTTCAGTGGCGAAGAAGACGTTGTAAAAATGTCCCCACTGCCGACGGTTGAAAACCAGTTTACTCCCTCCACCGCATGGAGCACCTCCGTGGGCGATGGGATTGGTGATTTCTATTCCAACCTTCATCCGGCCTTTGCCGACAGCGTAATCTATGCGGCTGACCGCAAAGGTACCGTGAAAGCGGTGAACGCCGATGACGGAAAAGAAGTGTGGTCTGTTAACCTGGCGGAAAAAGACGGCTGGTTCTCCCGTAAACCTGCACTGCTCTCCGGTGGCCTGACCGTTGCCGGCGGACACGTCTACGTGGGTAGCGAAAAAGCACAGGTTTATGCGCTGAACAGCAGCGACGGTTCTATTGCCTGGCAAACGACCGTGGCAGGTGAATCCCTGTCTCGTCCGGTGGTGAGCGACGGCCTGGTGCTGATTCATACCAGCAACGGCCAGCTGCAGGCGCTGAACGAAGCGGACGGTCTGGTGAAATGGACCGTTAACCTGGATATGCCTGCGCTCTCTCTGCGTGGTGAATCCGCGCCGGCTACCGCATTTGGTGCCGCCATTGTGGGCGGTGACAACGGTCGCGTGAGTGCAGTGCTGATGCAGCAGGGCCAGATGATCTGGCAGCAGCGTATCTCGCAGGCCACTGGCTCAACGGAAATTGACCGTCTGAGCGACGTGGACACAACGCCGGTTATCGTTAACGGTGTGGTTTACACGCTGGCTTACAACGGCAACCTGACCGCGCTGGATCTGCGCAGCGGCCAGATCATGTGGAAACGTGAGCTGGGCTCTGTGAATGATTTCATCGTTGATGGTAACCGCATCTATATGGTTGACCAGAATGACCGTCTGCTGGCGCTGAGCACCGAAGGCGGAGTGACCCTGTGGACGCAAAGCGATCTGCTGCACCGTCTGCTGACCGCACCGGCACTTTATAACGGTAGCCTGGTGGTTGGTGACAGCGAAGGGTATATGCACTGGATCGATCCGGATAACGGCCGCTTTGTTGCACAGCAAAAAGTCGACAGCTCCGGTTTCCTGACCGACCCGGTTGTGGCCGACGGCAAACTGCTGATTCAGGCAAAAGACGGCACGCTGTACGCGATCACGCGTTAATTACCCGGCGGTTGTAGTATACTAAACGGCTCCTGTTCACTCAGGAGCCGTTTTGACATTTTTAAAAACGCCGCAAAAGCGACGTTATTTTGAATTTTATGAGGCTTCAAACATGGTACCTGTGGTCGCGCTTGTCGGGCGCCCTAACGTTGGAAAATCCACTCTTTTTAACCGTTTAACACGCACCCGTGATGCGCTGGTTGCGGATTTCCCGGGGCTGACGCGTGACCGTAAGTACGGTCGTGCAGAAGTAGAAGGACGCGAGTTCATCTGTATTGATACCGGTGGTATTGACGGCACGGAAGATGGCGTTGAAACCCGCATGGCGGAACAGTCGCTGCTGGCGATTGAAGAAGCCGACGTGGTGTTGTTCATGGTGGATGCGCGCGCTGGCCTGATGCCGGCGGACTCCGCTATCGCTAAACACCTGCGTTCGCGTGAAAAACCGACCTTCCTGGTGGCGAACAAAACTGACGGTATCGATGCCGATCAGGCCGTTGCGGACTTCTGGTCTTTAGGTCTGGGTGAAATCTACCCGATTGCGGCATCGCACGGCCGCGGCGTGACCAGCCTGCTGGAAACCGTTCTGCTGCCGTGGGTTGACGAAGTTAACCCGCCGGAAGAAGTCGACGAAGACGCTGAATACTGGGCGCAGTTCGAAGAAGGTGAAGAGGGCGAAGAAGAGCCTGAAGACGACTTCAACCCGCAGGATCTGCCGATCAAGCTGGCTATCGTGGGTCGTCCAAACGTAGGTAAGTCTACACTTACTAACCGTATTCTGGGTGAAGAGCGCGTGGTCGTTTACGACATGCCGGGCACCACCCGCGACAGCATCTACATCCCAATGCAGCGCGATGAGCGTGAGTATGTCCTCATCGACACCGCCGGGGTGCGTAAGCGCGGGAAAATCACCGATGTGGTGGAAAAATTCTCCGTTATCAAAACCCTGCAGGCGATTGAAGATGCCAACGTGGTGCTGCTGGTCATTGATGCGCGTGAAGGCATTTCCGATCAGGACCTCTCTCTGCTCGGCTTTATCCTCAATAGTGGGCGCTCACTGGTCATCGTGGTCAACAAATGGGATGGCCTGAGCAATGAGGTGCGTGAGCAGGTGAAAGAGACCCTCGACTTCCGTCTGGGCTTCATCGACTTTGCTCGAGTGCACTTTATCTCTGCGTTGCACGGCAGCGGTGTGGGCAACCTGTTCGAATCCGTGCGTGAAGCGTATGACAGCTCCACCCGTCGTCAGAGTACCGCCATGCTGACCCGTATCATGAATATGGCTGCGGAAGACCATCAGCCGCCGCTGGTGCGCGGCCGTCGCGTGAAGCTGAAATATGCCCACGCCGGTGGTTATAACCCGCCAATCGTGGTGATTCACGGCAACCAGGTGAAAGACCTGCCGGATTCCTACAAGCGCTATCTGATGAACTACTTCCGCAAATCGCTGGACGTGATGGGCACGCCTATCCGCATCCAGTTCAAGGAAGGGGAAAACCCGTTCGCCAACAAGCGCAACACCCTGACGCCAAACCAGATGCGTAAGCGTAAGCGCTTGATTAAGCACATTAAGAAAAGCAAATAAGCTTTGCCGCTCTCACGAAAGCCCGCGTATATTGCGGGCTTTTTTTTGCCCAATCATACCGCCGGTTTTCTCTGTGTGAAGTCAATCACTATTCACTTTTAACCATGTTTAAATCTAAGAAAGTAGACAATCGTCGAATTTTCATCTTAAAGTCCAGGGTCCGGTACTAGACAAAACTAGCGCCTGGTTATCAAATGGTTAACCAACTTTTCGCCGCATGTAAAAAATCGGCCAGATACGTAACTGGCCGGCGTACATGCTGGTGTTTACAAGCACGACGACATACCTTTCGGGAGAATTATGCAATCCTCTGTTAATCAAAAAGAGAGCCGAACGTTCTTCGGCCATCCGTATCCGCTCGGTTCACTGTTCTTCACCGAGATGTGGGAGCGTTTCTCGTTTTACGGCATTCGTCCGTTACTGATCCTGTTTATGGCCGCCACCGTCTATGACGGCGGGATGGGGCTGGCGCGTGAAAACGCCTCAGCGATTGTGGGTATCTTTGCCGGTACCATGTACCTGGCCGCGCTGCCGGGTGGTTGGCTGGCCGACAACTGGCTCGGCCAGCAGAAGGCCGTCTGGTACGGTTCAATCCTGATTGCGCTCGGTCACCTGTCGATTGCGCTCTCGGCGGTGATGGGGAACAACCTGTTCTTTATCGGCCTGATGTTCATCGTGCTCGGCTCCGGGCTGTTCAAGACCTGTATTTCGGTGATGGTCGGCACCCTGTATAAAAAAGGCGATGCGCGTCGCGACGGCGGTTTCTCGCTGTTCTACATGGGCATCAACATGGGGTCGTTCATCGCGCCGCTGATTTCCGGCTGGCTGATTAAAACCCACGGCTGGCACTGGGGCTTTGGTATTGGCGGTATCGGGATGCTGGTGGCGCTCATTATCTTCCGCGTGTTTGCCGTTCCGGCAATGAAACGCTATGACGGTGAAGTCGGCCTCGACTCCACCTGGAACAGCCCGATCGTTAAGCGTAACGGCGTGGGCGTTTGGCTGCTGGCGCTGGCGGCAGGCGTGGCAACGATCGTGACGCTGATTGCGCAGGGCGTGATTGTCATTAACCCGGTCGCGGTAGCCAGCGTGCTGGTCTACGTGATTGCGGCATCCGTTGCCCTCTACTTTATTTATCTGTTTGTTTTTGCGGGCCTGAACCGCAAAGAGCGCGCCAGGCTGCTGGTCTGCTTTATTCTGCTGATCTCCGCGGCCTTCTTCTGGTCCGCGTTTGAGCAGAAGCCAACCTCGTTCAACCTGTTTGCCAACGACTACACTAACCGCACGATCGGTGATTTCGAAATCCCGGCGGTGTGGTTCCAGTCAATCAACGCCCTGTTCATCATCCTGTTGGCACCGGTGTTCAGCTGGGCATGGCCGAAGCTTGCGAGCAAAAATATTCGTCCGAGCAGCATCACCAAATTCGTTATCGGTATTCTGTGTGCCGCAGCGGGCTTTGGTCTGATGATGCTGGCGGCGCAGAACGTGCTGAGCAATGGTGGGGCGGGCGTGTCGCCGTTCTGGCTGGTGGGCAGCATTCTGATGCTGACGCTGGGTGAGCTGTGCCTGAGCCCGATTGGTCTGGCGACCATGACGCTGCTGGCGCCGGAAAGAATGCGCGGCCAGATGATGGGGCTGTGGTTCTGTGCGAGTGCGCTGGGTAACCTGGCGGCGGGCCTGATTGGCGGCCACGTGAAGGCCGATCAGCTGGATATGCTGCCGGATCTCTTCGCGCGCTGCTCCATCGCGCTGCTGATTTGTGCCGCGGTACTGATCGTTCTCATTGTTCCGGTGCGCCGCATGCTGGAAAATGCGCAAACTAAGCCAGCTACTAACGCCTCATAAACCTCGATTTTGCCGGGGCGGCGTTATGCCCCGGCAATTTACTCAACGAGGTAAGAACATGCTGTTAGGGTTTGTTGGACTTGGCGCAGTTGTTGAAACAGCTTACCTGCCCGCAATACGAAAACTTTTTGATACTCCCCCTCACTGTTTAGGCTTTGATATCCAGCCCGTAAAACAGCCGGAGGGTATAACGCGCTGTTCCACACTGTCTGAACTTCTCTCCCAGCCGCTTGATACCCTGTTTATCACCACCGCATCGCTGCACCATTTTGAGGTGCTGGAGCAGGCCATTGCCTCGCCCGTGCCGCGCATTGTGGTTGAAAAGCCGATTGTCGCCACGCTTTCTCAAATCGACAAGCTCAACGCGCTGCTGGCCATGCCCGGCGTGGCGCCACGCGTGCTGGCGCTCGACCACTGGATGGCGCGCATCGAAATGGTGAAGCGGCCGCTGGTTGGCAGCGTCTCTGACATCGTCAAAATCGACGGCTTTTTGCAGGAGCCGAGCGGATATAACGCCGCAGGAGAACCCATCGCGCTTAACTTTGCCACCGGCGAGCCGGATACCCGAACGCTTCGCCACCCTGATGGCGTAATTCTGGATATCGGTACGCACGTGCTGGCGATGCTGCGTGAAACGGTGCGTTATCTGGGTGGGAGTGATGATATGACCCTGCAAGTCGTCACGGCTAAAGACCGCCTGGGCCACGCTATCGCAAAAGGCGACCTGACGACGGCGGAAGGTGAGGCGCATCTTCAGGGGCATATCAGCGGCGTGCCGGTGGATATCTGGCTTAACAAATACGCAGGGCCGGCCGGCGGGCAAAAGGGCTTACGCCTCTGCCTGCGCGACGGGCGCATCATCAGCCACGACCGGCGCGGCGCTGAAGATGTACTGGAACTGATAGATGGCGACACGCGGCAATGCTGGACAATTCCCGGCACGATCTACGCGCACTGTCTTGCAGAGCAGATTCTGGGTGCCAAAAGCCTGTTTGAACGGGATCCGCAAGAGGTGAGCCGCACGACGCGCCGCAGGATAGCGGAAGTGGAGCTGCTGCTGGCGTTACAGCAACAGCTGCGTGGCCCGCACTGACCGCGACGTGGTAAAATTATCGCAGACCTCAACGCTTTGAAGGAGTCACCATGACGATTACCTGCCCGGATTGCCAGGCACCGCTTGAGCCTCAGAATGGGGTAGCGCACTGCGAAAGCTGTAATAAGGATATTGCGCTCGAAGCCCGCTGCCCGGAGTGTCATCAGCCACTCCAGGTATTAAAAGCCTGCGGGGCGGTGGACTATTTCTGCCAGAACGGCCACGGTCTTATCTCTAAAAAACGCGTGGAGTTTGTTCGGGCCGAAGGTTAATCACACACGCAGCCTTCGCCCTTCTTCCACAGCTCGACCAGCGACTCGGGCGCTTCCTGCTCCGGTACCAGCACGATGATATCGGTGTAGTGCGCCTGATTTTGCCCGGTCCAGATAATCTGGATGCGGAAATAGCGCTGGTCACCGCTGCCGGGTGACGAGGCCTGTCCCGGCGGCTGGCCGCGCGGAAAGGCCTGTTCAAGGATGCTCACCAGACGCTGGCGCTGGGCCTCATTGAGCGAGGACAGCGCGATGGTGCGCTGGCCGCTCAGCTTAGGAATAAAAGCGACGCCGCCTTCCCGGGCCAGCTCAACCACGGCGTCATCCGTCAGTTCCGGAACCTGCATTTACAGCACTCCCACCTGTTCCCAGGCTTGTTTTATGGCCTCCCCAACGCCGCTGCCGGAGCGTTTCTCTCCGTGCGCTATCGTCAGTTTTGCGAAGGCCTCAAAATCCGCATCCTGCGCCAGATTGCGATCGCAAACCGTGTCGTACCAGGCATAACCCGCTTTTTCCCAGGCGTAGCCGCCGATCGCCGTCGCAGCCAGATAAAACGCCCGGTTGGGGATGCCGGAGTTCAGGTGCACGCCGCCGTTATCCTCGCGCGTTTTAATGAAATCTTTCATGTGCGCGGGCTGCGGGTCTTTACCGAGCAGCGGATCGTCATAGGCGGTGCCCGGCTCAGACATCGAACGCAGCCCTTTGCCGTTGATCCCTTTCGCCAGCAGCCCTTCGCCAATGAGCCAGTCTGCTTTATCGGCTGTTTGCTTCAGATGGTACTGTTTGACCAGCGAGCCAAACACGTCAGACAGCGACTCGTTCAGCGCGCCCGACTGTTCAAAGTAGATTAGCCCGGCTTCGGTCTCGGTAACGCCGTGGCTCAGCTCGTGCCCCACGACGTCAATGGCGATGGTAAAGCGGTTAAAGATTTCCCCGTCCCCGTCGCCAAAGACCATCTGCTGACCGTTCCAGAAGGCGTTCTGATATTCCCGGCCATAATGCACGGTGCCGGTCAGAATCAGGCCCTTATTGTCGAGCGAATCGCGCCGATACGCTTTCCAGAAGAAATCATGGGTGATACCCAGATAATCGTAGGCTTCATCCACCGCCACATCGCCGTTCGACGGCTGGCCTTCATAACGCACCTGCGTACCCGGTAGCTCCTGGGTCTGCTTCGCATCGTAGATATCACGCTCCAGCTGCCCGGCCTTGCTCACGTGCGGCGCGGCGGGTTTGCCGGGCATGTGGGCCATTAACGTCTGGACATGGGTTAAGGTCTGGCGGGCACAGCGCTGCTGCGGTTCTGAACCGCTTTCGATAATGCGACGAAGAATATAAGGGGGAATTACGCTGTAAAGATGGGACATGCTGCTCTCCTTAGTTCTGGCAAGGCCGAATAAAAGGGAATAGCAGCAGTATAGTTTCTAACCGGCGAAGAATTATCCGGTTTTTCGCTGACGCGGCTTTTTCGCCGGTTTAATTGATTTCACTTCGCTTTCTACCCAGCCGTCCGACAGGCGGGTTGTCAGCACATCGCCGGCGTTCACCTGTTTGGTCTGCTTGAGCACTTTGCCGTCCGTCGCCGTCGTC
This sequence comes from Enterobacter genomosp. O, assembly GCF_001022965.1. Lineage (GTDB taxonomy): Bacteria > Pseudomonadota > Gammaproteobacteria > Enterobacterales > Enterobacteriaceae > Enterobacter > Enterobacter cloacae_L. The sequence continues at coordinate 449,131 of NZ_LECZ01000024.1, read as the reverse complement.
ACGCTGTAGCCGCGCGCCAGCGTGGAGAGGGGGCTGACCGCTTCAAGATGGGTCACCGCATTGCCGAAACGTTCGCGGGTGGTGCTCAGACGCGCCCGGATAGTCTCCGACAGACGATACTCCAGCTGCTGAATCCGCGTTTGCGCGCGATAAATTTTCGGCTGCGGGTTCTGCTGGTTAAGGCGCTGCGTCACGCGCTGCTGGCGCGAGACCGCGCGCTTAAGCTGGCTATCCAGCGCGAAGTTCATGCGCTGGCGCAGGCGCTCCAGCACGGTCTGCTGACGCGCCAGACGCAGCTGCGGGTGCTGCTGCTGAAGACGGTGATGGATCTGGGTAAAGCGGCGGGTACGGCTGGCAAGGAAGTAGTCCATCGCCATCTCCAGGCGCTGCTGCCCGTTCTGAATCTGTCGCAAAAGCTCCAGCTGGTTGCGGCTCACCACTTCCGCCGCCGCGGATGGCGTCGGCGCGCGTAAATCCGCGACAAAATCGGCAATAGTTACGTCTGTCTCATGCCCGACGGCACTCACCACGGGGATAAGACTTGCGAATATCGCCCGCGCCACGCGCTCGTCGTTAAAGCTCCACAGGTCTTCCAGCGAGCCGCCGCCGCGCCCAACGATTAATACGTCGCACTCCTGACGGGCGTTCGCCAGCTCAATGGCGCGCACAATCTGGCCCGGCGCATCGTCGCCCTGTACGGCGGTCGGGTAGATAATGACGGGCAGGGAGGGGTCGCGACGCTTGAGCACGTGCAAAATATCGTGCAGTGCCGCACCGGTTTTTGAGGTGATGACCCCCACGCAGTGGGCCGGTGAGGGCAGGGGCTTTTTGAACTGCTGGTCGAACAGCCCCTCGGCAGAGAGCCTGGCTTTTAACTGCTCATACTTCTGCTGCAGCAGGCCTTCGCCCGCGGGCTGCATGCTCTCGACGATAATTTGATAATCACCGCGCGGCTCGTACAGGGTGATATTGGCGCGCACCAGAACCTGCTGGCCGTGCTGAGGACGAAACGTGACGCGCCGGTTGCTGTTGCGGAACATCGCGCAGCGCACCTGGGCGGTATCGTCTTTTAGCGTAAAGTACCAGTGGCCGGAGGACGGCTGCGTGAAGTTTGAGATTTCACCGCTGATCCAGACCTGCCCCATTTCCTGCTCAAGCAGCAAACGCACCGTCTGATTCAGGCGGCTGACGGTATAAATTGAGGGGGATTGAGAGGATAACATGTGAGCGGGATCAAATTCTAAATCAGCAAGTTATTCAGTCGATAGTAACCTGCTGAGAGGCAATCGCAAGCATTTTTTTCAAAAAAGTGTAGATGCAATCGGTTACGCTCTGTATAATGCCACGGCAATATTTAACCACCCAGGTCAGAGATATTGCCCATGCTACGTATCGCTAAAGAAGCACTGACGTTTGACGACGTCCTCCTCGTTCCCGCTCATTCCACCGTTCTGCCGAATACTGCCGATCTCAGCACGCAGTTGACGAAAACCATTCGCCTGAACATTCCTATGCTCTCCGCGGCAATGGACACCGTGACTGAAGCGCGCCTGGCTATCGCCCTGGCACAGGAAGGCGGCATTGGCTTTATCCACAAAAACATGTCTATCGAACGACAGGCGGAAGAAGTTCGCCGCGTGAAGAAACATGAATCCGGCATCGTGTCTGATCCACAGACCGTTCTGCCAACCACCACGCTGCACGAAGTGAAAGCCCTGACCGAACGTAACGGCTTCGCCGGTTACCCGGTTGTGACCGAAGAGAACGAGCTGGTCGGCATCATCACCGGCCGTGACGTGCGTTTCGTGACTGACCTGAACCAGCCTGTCAGCGTCTACATGACGCCAAAAGAGCGTCTGGTTACCGTTCGCGAAGGCGAAACCCGCGACGTGGTGCTGGCAAAAATGCACGAAAAACGCGTTGAAAAAGCGCTGGTTGTCGACAGCAGCTTCCACCTGCGCGGCATGATCACCGTTAAAGACTTCCAGAAAGCAGAACGTAAACCTAACGCCTGTAAAGACGAGCATGGCCGTCTGCGCGTCGGTGCTGCGGTTGGCGCCGGTGCCGGTAACGAAGAGCGCGTTGACGCGCTGGTTGCTGCGGGCGTTGACGTCCTGCTGATTGACTCCTCTCACGGCCACTCCGAAGGCGTTCTGCAGCGTATTCGCGACACCCGTGCGAAATACCCTGACCTGCAGATCATCGGCGGTAACGTGGCCACTGGCGCAGGCGCTCGCGCGCTGGCTGACGCCGGCTGCAGCGCGGTGAAAGTAGGTATCGGTCCTGGCTCTATCTGTACTACCCGTATCGTCACCGGCGTGGGCGTTCCGCAGATCACTGCCGTGTCTGACGCGGTAGAAGCGCTGGAAGGTACCGGTATTCCGGTCATCGCTGACGGCGGTATCCGCTTCTCTGGCGACATCGCCAAAGCGATCGCCGCGGGCGCAGCTGCCGTGATGGTGGGCTCTATGCTGGCCGGTACCGAAGAATCCCCGGGTGAAATCGAACTCTTCCAGGGCCGTTCTTACAAATCTTACCGCGGTATGGGCTCCCTGGGCGCGATGTCCAAAGGTTCCTCTGACCGTTACTTCCAGACCGATAACGCCGCTGACAAACTGGTGCCGGAAGGTATCGAAGGTCGCGTAGCGTATAAAGGCCGCCTGAAAGAGATCATTCACCAGCAGATGGGCGGCCTGCGCTCCTGTATGGGCCTGACCGGCTGTGGTACCATTGACCTGCTGCGTACCAAAGCGGAATTCGTACGCATCAGCGGTGCGGGTATCCAGGAGAGCCACGTTCACGACGTGACGATCACCAAAGAGTCCCCGAACTACCGTCTGGGCTCCTGATAAGTTTCCGCGCCCGATCCAGTTACTCTATGGATTTCGGGTTGCAGGAAGGCGGCAAGTCCATTTGCCCCGGGAGCATAGTTAACTATGTGACCGGGGCGAATGGACGCAGCCAACGCACCTGCAGCCTGAAAGACGACGAGTAAATCGGGCGCTCTGTTTTTGTTTCTCTTGCCTCGGAATTAGCGTCAATGACGGAAAACATTCATAAACATCGCATTCTCATCCTGGACTTCGGTTCGCAGTACACTCAGCTGGTGGCGCGTCGCGTACGTGAACTGGGCGTTTACTGTGAGCTGTGGGCATGGGATGTCACGGAAGCACAGATTCGCGAATTCAATCCAAGCGGCATCATCCTGTCCGGCGGCCCGGAAAGCACTACCGAAGAGAACAGCCCGCGCGCGCCGCAGTACGTGTTCGAAGCTGGCGTGCCGGTATTCGGCGTCTGCTACGGTATGCAGACCATGGCAATGCAGTTGGGCGGCCACGTAGAAGGCTCTAACGAGCGCGAGTTTGGCTATGCGCAGGTAGAAGTCGTCACCGACAGCGCGCTGGTGCGCGGTATCGAAGACTCCCTGACCGCAGACGGCAAACCGCTGCTGGACGTGTGGATGAGCCACGGCGACAAAGTCACCGCCATCCCGTCTGACTTCGTGACCGTTGCCAGCACCGAAAGCTGCCCGTTCGCGATTATGGCGAACGAAGAAAAACGCTTCTACGGCGTGCAGTTCCACCCGGAAGTGACCCACACCCGTCAGGGGATGCGCATGCTGGAGCGCTTCGTGCGCGACATCTGCCAGTGTGAAGCCCTGTGGACCCCGGCTAAAATCATCGACGACGCCGTTGAGCGTATCCGCCAGCAGGTTGGCGATGACAAAGTGATCCTCGGCCTCTCCGGCGGCGTGGACTCCTCCGTAACCGCGATGCTGCTGCACCGCGCCATCGGTAAAAACCTGACCTGCGTCTTCGTGGACAACGGTCTGCTGCGTCTGAATGAAGCCCAGCAGGTCATGGACATGTTTGGCGACCACTTCGGTCTGAACATCGTTCACGTGGAAGGCGAGCAGCGCTTCCTGGACGCGCTGAAAGGCGAGAACGATCCGGAAGCGAAGCGTAAGATCATCGGCCGCGTGTTTGTGGAAGTGTTCGACGAAGAAGCGCTGAAGCTGGAAGACGTGAAGTGGCTGGCTCAGGGTACCATCTACCCGGACGTGATCGAATCTGCGGCCTCCGCCACCGGTAAAGCACACGTCATCAAATCTCACCACAACGTGGGCGGCCTGCCGAAAGAGATGAAGATGGGCCTGGTTGAACCGCTGCGCGAGCTGTTCAAAGACGAAGTGCGTAAGATCGGTCTGGAACTGGGTCTGCCGTACGACATGCTCTACCGTCACCCGTTCCCGGGTCCGGGTCTGGGCGTGCGCGTGCTGGGCGAAGTGAAGAAAGAGTACTGCGACCTGCTGCGTCGCGCGGATGCTATCTTCATCGAAGAGCTGCACAAAGCTGACCTGTACAACAAAGTGAGCCAGGCGTTCACCGTGTTCCTGCCGGTTCGCTCCGTTGGCGTAATGGGAGATGGCCGCAAGTACGACTGGGTTGTTTCCCTGCGTGCGGTGGAAACCATCGACTTCATGACCGCGCACTGGGCGCACCTGCCGTATGACTTCTTAGGCCGCGTGTCTAACCGCATCATCAACGAAGTTAACGGTATTTCCCGCGTGGTGTATGACATCAGCGGTAAGCCACCGGCTACGATTGAGTGGGAATGATTTCCCAACCGGAAACGTCTGGTACTAACAGGTTCTAAATTATCTCTAAGCCCGCAGATTGCGGGCTTTTTTTTGTCCATGGCGGCTGGCAACACCATGCGTGGTTTGAACGTGGTATTTTGATAGGGGGGATTTATCGGTAAAACTATGTATTACACCTGATACCATGACGCGCCAATTTAAACCTAAATCTTCTCGCTCTCGCGTTGTCAGGCGAGTGCCAAAAGCGGACAATCTTCGTCCGATGTGACTTTACAGAGCCCCACATATGGTTCGGATATAATGGGTCGCGAGTAGAATCTGGTTGTAATGATGATTGAACTGCGCGTGTTCAAGCTGTATATGCCTTCAGTGTTATGGATCCTGAGCAGCTATAGCGCGGCTATCTGGAGCGGCACGGCAAGTTGATGGCATTTTACAATGAAAAGGCAAACAATGAATTAAAAATGAAACTTCAATTAATTTTTTTTAGGTCGTCCTCCCTTGCACCATTCAATTTTTCCTTTTATTATCCAAAAGTGACATCCACAGTCATTTTTTTGATGTATTGAAGGTTTAACTGTTGGTCGGTTTAAATAATCATATGTTACGTTCCACCTAGGACGTCTTGTTTGATTAAGAGAAAGGGATATCATTTCTCCACAGTTGCCGGGGCATTTTAAGCAGGCCCATTTCTCAATATTTCCATCAACGACAAAAATAAGGTCGTCACTCCTCAAGTTTTTATTTAAAGGAAATGTTTCTGATCTTCTAATAAGTAGATCGAAATTTATAAACTTGGCCCAGCTTAAAAATTTTGCGAAAAAACGCCCCATCAACTACCTACCCTATCCAAAAATGGAATGATATCTGCTCTTCCCCAATTTTCTTGACTGGCACATAATTGGCATCCTGAAACCGGTAAACAGGTGTTTGCTCTATCTTCTGAAATATCGAAGCGACGTATACGTCCTGCTTTCATACCATTTTCTCCTTGGAATGCGGTTAACCCTTGGAGAAGCTCATTGACCGCCATGCAAGCAGTTTCGGTAGTAAAGGTTATAACAACAGGAGCTGGGTCTCCGCCTCCTAGAACGTATGCCTCTGCTTTTCGACGTTCATATTCTTCTGGATTTGAGCGCTTCAAAGCTTCGTCTCTGGCAGTGACGGGATTGATTAACCTACGGCATAGCAAACAGGGAGCCCCAGGTGCGACCAACGTAACTCGGCCTGCCATCTCATAGGTGCGGTTTTTGCTGGCAGGTATGATACGAACTCCCATATCAAGAACAGCGATGCCATAAAAATAAGCTAATCTGTTCAGAAATAATCGGCCATCATGATCATCAGTGCAGCCAAAAATCACGTCACAAGATTTTAAAGCATCTCTTACTTTAGTGTCTCCAACCCAACCTTTGAAAATAGCAACATTTGTTCCCAAATCAGCATTCGAAATTTCCCGGGCAATAACCTCGACTTTTGGTACTCGGTTCAATGCATCGTCTCTTCTGGCACCATGGACTCGGTTTAAATTCGACAATTCGATTACATCATCGTCTATAAGGAGCAATTTCCCAACGCCAAGTCTTGCCAGCAACATTGCCGTAGGACTTCCCGTACCACCACAGCCAATAATACCAACTCGTAACCCTTTCACCGTAGAGTTAAACAGTGGGCCAAATAAACGGGCTTGCCTGTCAAACATTTCAGCATCAGCTGATTCTTTATTACCATGAAAAGTTAACGATCGACCCGAAACGATAATTGCTTCAAATATCTCCTCGTGGCTTGGTGTGGTCCATAACCGTGAGCAGAAAGAGCCGTCTCCACCTAAAACTACACTCACAAAAGTATGACCATCGCCTGAACGATTCGATAAGATTTTAAGCAAATCTTTTTCGTTACGGGTGTCCTGTTCAGAGAAAAATGCGTAACTACCTGGATGAGTGTGCACGATCCCTAAGATAAGATCTTCTCTTTCAGCTAATTTAAGAAGCTTGACAAATGTACGGGTAGACCAAGTTACATGAACATCAGAAGACGATATCTTTTCCTCTTCTGGGACCGGAATTATTTTGTGGGAAACAAGGCGCTGGCGCGCCTTGCCTGACCACGGGTCATTTTGAATACAAACTTTGCCGAAGAGTATATACGCTGAGTTTTCACGATCTCCGTCAGTTTGCAGAATAGAATTAAGTTCATCCTTATGAGCTTCCAACAAAATCATGTCCATAATTATCCCGCCTCGGCCAGTGCCAGCTCAATGCGTTTCACCATGGTGTGCAAACCATCTACACCGGGACGCCATTCATTGTTATGCCGTGACCAGCGTTGCCAATCCTGGCCCGCAAACGCATGAGTTACATTTGCAGCACGTGGGTCAGTCGCGTTAGCCAAGAGTTTTAACCAAGGCGTGCAGTAGAACATGTCTGGTGGGCAGTCAGGATAGCCTGCAGGAAGCATAATCAAAACATCAACAACATCTGAAGTAAACTTTCCCACTGGTAACTGGACTCCTTTCAATATCACACCGGACTGACCCGATTCTGAACACTCTTCAAAAATAATATTTCGACTTTCAAGATATGCAGCGTCTCGACGGGGAAGGAAAGATGAAAGCCCTTCGGTTGTTTGCGCAATCGCAGTAAAGAAGCGTTCCAGGCCAGGGCGAGATATATCGACCATATCTTCATCACGTATCAACATGTCTTCGCTTTTACGCATCTCTTGATAAACATCGTGAGTCGTGGCTTCGACACCTGCCAGTTTCTTAAGAACAGATCCTGAAATGGTCGTGGCACCCCACACAAAATCACGTCCATCCAAGATAAAACGGTAAAGGTCTGCAGCTTTGAACAGAATCACCTTTTCAGCCCCTTTTTCCCGAAGATCAAAACGTTCATCTTCACGTAGGGTTTCTAGTGCCCCATCTGAAAGCCATGCCACGGCAATGTGCTCATCAGTCGGGCGGACATTCGCGGCTTCCAGAATCTGTCGTCCCGTTACGATAGGATCCGGGATCGTGATGCTACGAAAGTTTAATTCAGCGTCACCAATCAGGATGGAGTACGCATGCTCAGATAAACCGGTTGAATGACTCATGCTAACCTCTTGTTTTCAGCATAGTTATGTGTTGCTTAATAATGATTCTCGAAGAAGCCCCGATAGATGAACTGTCTCCTTAATCATCAGACCCGCCATGTATTCTGTTTAATGAATCCTGTTTAACCAGATGTCAAAAAAAAGGATCCATTGACGATACAATAGATCCTTTTTCTGCTTAATGGAAGCCCTTTAAGCAGAAATACCGATAATTTTATAGATAAATTCTTTACCACCGCTCTCGGCTGACTCTTCCGAGCGTAAAAGGAAGCCTTCTTCCGCGAGACGCTTAAGCCGTGTGCTTGCATTCTGGACACTAATGTCAAGACCTGCCGCGGCCTCAGCAGTAGTGGTTTTATGTTTTTTTACTATGAAATCAAGAAGCGTTTTATTTGAAGCTGAAGTCTCAGGTCCCAAGAACCGGCACTGCTCTCCCTTCCAGCATGTCAGTGGCTGTTCTCCAGAAAGAGCAGCACCATGAAGATTAGAAATCAAATCTTCATCGCTGACATCGCAGATGTAAAAAGCAATTTCGCGGCTATAGCGTTTTACTGAATAAATCACAGATTCACGGAAGAAAGAAACGTCTGCGCTCTGGATGTTAGCAAGCGAAATGCCTACCTCCGAGGCACCGATAAGTTTTGCAATGTCATCAACTAGGTTAGCATGGGCCTTCCTCCCTTTAGTTGTACCGTAAGGATTAGGTTCACCAGCATATTTTATCAAGTTAAGGATATAATTTTTCTGTTTCATAGCACGAGTTTAATCAGAAATTTTTGGCGATGTCAAAGAGAACTCGAACACAACATGAGTTCCTGCCAATTTTGGCAAATTGAGGTCCCAGTGTTTTTTCTCAAGTGCCCCGTTCGAATAACTCAGATTAACTGAAAAGTTTTCCTGCCTTATTGTCACTTTTGCTTTAAGCAACTCGGCTTTCTCACGACTGGTATGAAGGCCTGCGCCCCGTCCCTTACCTGTTCTGCTTAAGCCTCCGTGTTTCATTGCATAAAGGATAAGTTTTGGATCCGAGGCAGTGGCTCCTGAAGGGAACATAGCGGCAATTTTAGGAAAATGCTCAGCCAGAGCAGGGCGTAGAGTTGCACAGATCCCTTTTCCACTATCTGAAACCACAACTACTACAGATTGCCTGTTACCAGGAGAGTAACACTGAAGCCCAGCGAAACCTGGTATAGGTGTTTCGGAATGATCTTCTACGTTACCCACCATTTCCGCAACGACTGTGAAGAGCTTAGTCGCTTCGTTATGTCCGAAAACGCTTATAAAACTATCACGTATTCGGGACGGCACATTCTCGTCAGTCCCTAACTCAAGAAGCTCAACCAATGAAATACTTTTAGCTTTATAGACTTCAGAATCTTCAACTGCGGGTCTTTGAGGTAGGACAATAATTTCAGGTGCTAAGCGGGCAAAAAAACAGGCCCGATTCAAGTATGAGACTGTTGATTTATTATTCGTAAAATCGAGTGTGACGATTTTACCAGCGTCAGCCAATTGATTAGACAAAGCCAGTAGCCTGGCTACAGCACAGAGCAACAATCGTTGCTCTCCAACAATTTCAATGATGACTTGGTCGATGTTGCACTCAAGAGGGGAGCCTTGTTCCTTTAAAGCAACTTCAAAATCATTCTGAGTAATCCATTTTTTCTGAGATTTGAGTGAAAGTTTGCAAACGGCACTTCCCCTAATTGACCATTCAAAGCTCTCATTTTTATGAAAAACATCCGGTTTTTTATGCAAAATCTGGTTAAGCTCTTTTCGGGCCATACCCAGTTCACGTGCCAGTTCATTTGCTTTTAAACCAGGTTTTTTTAATATTAGATTTATAATACTTGTAAGCATAGTTGGTTCAATTAAATTGAAAGTGAGTCGTGATGATTTATGCTTCTAATCATCTAGTTAGGTTCACACTCCTAAGAAAAAACGAAATATCATACACCATTACTCCCCTCTTAAAACATTAGTTTTTTGATGCGTCCTGACCTGCTCACTGTTAACTAATAGACGGTTATGTACGTAAAATCTGTATGTGCCATAAAACTATAAACTTCAGCCCCTCGCTCATACCGGACCTAACCCGCCCTACAAGCCCACTCCGTGTAGAGCATAGTCGTTCGGCTCTCTAAAATCGCATGACTCACCTGGATAGGGCCCTTACAATTGCCTCCGAGCCGAACTTGCGACAACTGTTAGGTCAACCAAAAGCTAAACGGGGCGTTTCCTGCTGAAACTCAGAACCATCCAGGATATTACACCCCTTATGAATGGTTCCACCGCGCCCGTTGCAAAGCTGGCACTCATTAACCAACGGAGATTATCATCTTGAACAAGGCAATACTCGCATGCTCTGTGGCCGCGCTGCTGGCCGTGTCCTCCATGTCCGTCCAGGCCAAATCCCCCGCCAGGCTCAAGTCGCCAGTATCGGGCGTGCTCTGCGACCGATATGTATGTGCCAATGACAAGGGATTATCCCGCGAGTTGACAGAGACATATCTCGGTCAGAAGGCTGCTGCAAACGAGGTGTTCACGTCGAGCAATGTCGATCTGACCGAATTCACCTTTGCCAACGGTATTTTCTGCGATGTGAAGGAACGACTGTGCCGTGAAGATCGCTATTATGGCGCGAACGGACAGCGCTCCGGGGCTCTATCTAAAAAGTTCACAAAGCTGCTCTTTGGCGAATAATGGTGATGAAAAGAGACGACGTTATAGAAATATAAATTATATTTTGCAGTATATATTATAAATAATGACGTGGTTGTCAAAATTAAATTTCTCGTTAAAAGTTGTATTGCGGAATATTACTCCATTACTACCCTTTAGCTGAGCGTAACAGTGAAGCGGTCTGGTTACGTGAATTCCCATTCACTACCATGAGCGAATAAAGGAATGAAAAACCGCATAATTATTGTCGGCGGCGGCACGGGAGGGACGATTGTCGCCAACCTGCTGGCCAGAAAATTACGGCGTGAAATTGCTGCCGGTCAGGTGGAGTTGATGCTGATCTCCGAATCGCCGGTGCATTACTACAAACCGGCGTTTATGTATGTCGCGTTTAACCTCTTCCACCACCATGAACTGGCTCGGCCTGAACGGCAGTTGCTGAGTCCGGAAATTCGATTTATTACCGATAAGATTGAATCTTTCGATTTTAAACAGCGTCGACTGTACGGTGCCAGTAAGCAATATTACGATTGGGACCTGCTGGTTATCGCAACCGGCTGCACGCCTTTCCCCCAAAAAATACCAGGCCTTGCCGAAGCGGGCGACCATTTTTATCAATATGCGGCGGCAAGACAATTAGCGCATAAGCTCGCCACCATTCAAAAGGGGCGAATATTTATTACCGTCTCTTTCCCGGAAACACCGAATGTTCCCCATCAGTGCGGCATCGCCCCCATTGAAACCACGCTCATGGTTGACGGCTATCTGCGTCAGCGCGGCGTACGTAATCAGGTTGAGATTGTTTACACTTATCCGACCGTAGCGCAGCTGCTGCGAAACTGTCTGTTCCTGCAGCGTCCGGTTGGGGAGGCGCTGGGCGATATTTTTGCTGCCAAAGGAATACAGCATCAGCGCGGCTTTACCTTAAGCCATGTCGATCCTGACAGCAAAATTGCTTATTCCGCCGAGGGCGATTCACAGAACTTCGACATCCTGATGGCAACGCCTCCCGTCAGGGCAGTAGAAGCGGTGCGTAATACGGGCCTCAGTGAAGTTCATAACGGTGAAGGCTGGCTGCCGACGGATCACCAAACGCTGGGCGTCTACGGCTTAGAAGGGGTGTATGTGATAGGCGATACCGTTGATCTCCCTATCAGTAAAGCCGGGGGATCGTGCCACAATCAGGCGCCGATCGTTGCCGATAACATTGTGGCGGAGCTGTACGGCAGACCGCCCGGAAGCGGTAACCATTATGATGGACGAGTTCAGGCCGTCGCGCAGATGGGGCTCTGGGCGGGCATGCCGCTGGTGTATGACTATCGCAATGATGTCACGCCTATGCCGGCAACAAAACTCGGCGGCATGCTGCGAAACGGCTTTAACCGCGGACTGTATTGGGGCGTTGTGAGGGGGATGTTCTGATGAGTGACCAGGAAAAGTTACTAAAAAGCCTTGCCCCGCTGATGGCGGGCAATCGCCTGAATAATCTGGTTGATCTGCTCGCCGTGGTAGCAGACCTGCTGGAAATGACCGATAACGCGATGGTCGAAAAAATGGCCGGTGTTTTTGAAGACGTTGTGACCGTCGGCTGGGAGGGTGGAACCGCGCTACGCATGGCGTGGGGAGAGCAAATTAACCGGGAAGGAGATATCTCGCTTCGGCAGGTGTTCGCCGCGCTCAACGATCCTGATACCCGCCGCGGCATCATGCTTTTACTGCGGGTGTTACAGATTACGGGGCAACGTCTGAATTCCCTTTCTTCCGTCAGTTATTCTGATTGCCCCGAGATAAGGAGTCGTTAATGTCTGGCTGATGCTCTTCAGGCGGCCGGGTATCGGCTATGCCTTACCCGGCCCACCAAACTGCACTGGGGCTATTTCTCCCCGCCACCCAGCCGATACGCCAGCGCCACCACCAGCGACTGCACCAGGCACAGCGTTGCCGACTGAGACCGGAACGCGTCCACCTGTGCCTCTTTCACCACAAAGCAGAGATCGCTGAATGTCGCCAGGGGGCTTATCTGGCTGTCCGTAATCACGATCTGCCGCGCGCCGACGCTGGCGGCGGTTTCGCTGACCATCACCGTCTCTTCCGCGTATGGCGAGAAGCTGATCGACACCACAATGTCGCGCGCCTTAATGCGGCTGATCTGCTCGCGCAGCATGCCGCCCATGCCGTCGAGCAGGATAGGGCGACACTCGAGGTGGCTCAGGGCGTAGGTGAGGTAGGCCGCAACGCTAAAGGAGCGGCGCAGTCCGGCAATATAGATGGTGTCGGCATCGGTCAACAGCTGTACCGCGCGCTCCAGCATCTCCGGTTCGGCGCGGGCGGCCAGCTGCTGCAGCGCCTGGGCGTTTGAACGGGCAAACTCCTGCAGGATATCGAGCGGCGTCTCCGGCACGGCCTCGCTCTCCATCTCGCGGAACAGCCGGGCGCGGTCGCTGTAGCTGGCGGTCTCCTCCACCAGGTTCATGCGAAACAGCTGTTTCATTTCGTTGAAGCCGGTGAAGTCAAAGGCGTTGGCAAAGCGGATCAGCGTCGACGGCGGCACGTCGGCGCGCTCGGCAATGACGGCAACCGTATCAAAGGCCACGCTGTTGGTGTTATCCAGCACGTAGCGGGAGACCTGCTGCAGCCTCTTGCTCAGGCTATCGTAGCGATCGCGGATTTGCTGCTGCAGTTCGTTCAGGCTGGTTGCTGTCGTCATGTTATCCCCCAAATACAGTCATATGATTCTAAACGCAAAACCGCGTTTTTTAAATGTCGGCCATCCATCTGGCAGCAAAAATGAAACAGAAGCTTCAGTCATTTCCTCGCCCGAAAAGTCTTAATAGCGCACGCGGCGTCAGTGTTGTTGGCTGTTAACATAAAAATCCATCCTTGATCACAATAATCATCATTTATTTTATTTCAACTTAAAATGGAATATTTGTTTCATATATAGTGTTCAGTACACAGCGTTCAGGTAACAGTCACGTATCAACAGCGAGAGGTTAAGGATGGAGACGGTAGCGAATTTTATTCACGGCGAATGTGTCACCGGTTCAGGCCAGCGCGTTCAGGCGATCTTCAACCCGGCCACCGGCGAGCAGATCCGCCAGGTGGTGATGAGTACGGCGCGGGAAACCGAACAGGCGATTGCCGCCGCGCAGCAGGCGTTTCCGGCGTGGGCGCGCCATGCTCCGCTGAAGCGCGCGCGCGTGATGTTCCGCTTCAAGGCGCTTCTGGAGGAGAATATGGAGCGCCTGGCCCGCATCATCAGCGAAGAGCACGGCAAGGTCTTCTCCGACGCGGTGGGCGAACTGACCCGCGGCCTGGAAGTGGTGGAATTTGCCTGCGGTATCCCGCATCTGCAAAAGGGGGAACACTCTGCAAACGTCGGCACCGGCGTTGACAGCCACTCGCTGATGCAGCCGCTCGGGGTCTGCGCCGGGATCACGCCGTTTAACTTCCCGGCGATGGTGCCGATGTGGATGTTCCCGATTGCGCTGGCGACCGGCAACACCTTCGTGCTGAAACCGTCGGAAAAAGATCCTTCTCTGGCACTGGCGCTGGCGCAGCTGCTGAAAGAGGCCGGCCTGCCGGACGGCGTGTTTAACGTGGTGCAGGGCGATAAGGAGTCCGTTGACGTGCTTCTGACCGACCCGCGCGTGCAGGCGGTGAGCTTTGTCGGCTCCACGCCAATTGCGGAATACATTTACCAGACCGCGTCCGCCCACGGTAAGCGCTGTCAGGCGCTGGGCGGCGCGAAAAACCACTGCATATTAATGCCGGATGCCGACATGGAAATGGCGACCAATGCCATCATGGGCGCGGCCTACGGCGCGGCGGGGGAACGCTGCATGGCGCTCTCGGTGGTGCTGGCGGTGAGCGATAAAACCGCCGATGACCTCTGCGCCCGGCTGGAAAAACAGATTGCCGCACTGCGCGTCGGGCCGGGTCTGGACCAGACGCCGGAAAACGAAATGGGGCCGCTCATCTCCTCCGCGCACCGCAGCAAGGTGCTGGGCTACATCGACAGCGGGGAAGCGCAGGGGGCGAAACTTCGCGTGGACGGCCGTGGCTTCAGCGTGAAGGGGCACGAGCAGGGCTATTTCGTCGGGCCGACGCTTTTCGATGACGTCACCCCGGAGATGACCATCTATAAAGAAGAAATTTTTGGCCCGGTGCTTTCTGTGGTGCGCGTAGCAGATTACGCCAGCGCGGTGGATCTCATTAACCGCCATGAATATGGTAATGGCTCGGCCATTTTCACCCGTGACGGCGGCTGCGCGCGCCGCTTCTGCGAAGAGGTGCAGGCGGGCATGGTGGGCGTCAACGTGCCGATTCCGGTGCCGATGGCGTTCCACAGCTTCGGCGGCTGGAAGCGTTCCATCTTTGGCGCGCTCAACGTCCACGGCAACGACGGCGTGCGCTTCTACACCCGAATGAAAACCATCACCGCGCGCTGGCCGGAAATGCAGCAGGAGACAGGCGCTGCGTTCTCCATGCCGACGCTGGGCTGACAGGAGGTTTTATGCAAACCGAACGTATGACCATGGCGCAGGCGCTGGTCCGGTTCCTTAATCAACAGTACGTCAGCGTGGACGGCGATGAAACGCCCTTTGTCGAGGGCGTCGCCACCATCTTTGGTCACGGCAACGTGCTCGGTATCGGCCAGGCGCTGGAGCAGGACCCGGGCCATCTGCAGGTGATGCAGGGCTGCAACGAGCAGGGCATCGCCCACATGGCGACGGGGTTCGCCAAACAGCACCGCCGTCAGCGTATTTTTGCTGTCACCTCCTCCGTCGGGCCGGGCGCCGCCAATATGGTGACCGCCGCGGCAACCGCCACGGCGAACCGCATCCCGCTGCTGCTGCTGCCGGGAGACATCTACGCCAGCCGCCAGCCGGACCCTGTGCTGCAGCAGATTGAGCAGTATCACGACCTCAGCATCAGCACCAACGACTGCTTCCGCCCGGTCTCACGCTACTGGGACCGCATTAACCGTCCCGAGCAGCTGATGAGCGCCATGTTAAGCGCGATGCGAACGCTTACTGACCCCGCGAATACCGGAGCGGTGACTATCTGCCTGCCGCAGGACGTGCAGGGAGAAGCCTGGGACTACCCGCTGAGCTTCTTCGCGCGTCGCGTGCACCACATCGAGCGCCGTCCGCCCGATCCGCAGCGTCTGGCGCAGGCGCGGGCGCTTATCGCCCGCAAGCGTCGTCCGCTGGTGGTGTGCGGCGGTGGCGTGCGCTATTCCGGCGCGCATGAGGCGTTTCGCGAATTTGTCGAGACGCTGCAGCTGCCGTTTGCCGAAACCCAGGCCGGAAAGGGGGCGCTGGTAAGTGACCACCCACTTAATCTGGGTGGCGTGGGGGTGACGGGCGGAATGGCCGCCAACCAGCTCGCGCCACAGGCCGACCTGGTGATCGGCATCGGCACGCGCCTGACCGACTTTACCACTGGCTCCAAGGTGCTCTTTTCCCACCCGGACGTTGAATTCCTGCTGCTGAACGTGGCCGAGTTTGACGCCCTGAAGCTGGACGCCACCGCGCTGGTTGCCGATGCCCAAACCGGGCTGCAGGCCTTGACCCACGCGCTCAGGGATTACCGCAGCGGCTGGGGAGAGGCAATCGCCCAGGCGAAATCCGCGTGGCGCGACGAGTGCCGCCGCCTGTGGGATCGCCAGTGGCGTCCTGACGACGCGCCGGAAGTGGCGGGGCACCTGGATGCGCAGCTGGCGGAATACGGCGAGGTGCTCAACACCCGCCTGACCCAGACGCGGGTACTGGGGCTGATCAACCAGCATATTGAAGATAACGCCATCGTGGTGGGCGCGGCCGGTTCGCTGCCGGGGGATTTACAGCGCCTCTGGCAGGTCAAAACGCCGGACAGCTATCATCTGGAGTACGGCTACTCCTGCATGGGCTACGAGATTGCGGCGGCCATCGGCGCGAAGCTCGCCCGACCCGAACAGCCGGTATACGCCATGGTGGGGGATGGCTCCTACATGATGCTGCACTCCGAGCTGCAAACCGCGGTGCAGGAGGGCATTAAGGTCACCGTTCTGCTGTTTGATAACGCCAGCTTCGGCTGCATTAACAACCTGCAGATGGGGCACGGCATGGGCAGCTTTGGCACGGAAAACCGCCGTCGCAACCCGGAAACCGGGCGGCTTGACGGGCCGCTGGTGAAGGTCGATTTTGCGCAAAATGCGGAAAGCTACGGCTGTCGCGCATGGCGAGTGAACGATGAGCAAAGCCTGCTGGCGGCGCTGGAGGCGTCACGCGCGCATCCGGGCCCGACGCTGCTGGACATCAAGGTATTGCCGAAGACCATGACCCACGATTACGCCTCCTGGTGGCGAACCGGCGACGCGCAGGTGGCGGCGTCGTCTGCCGTGCGTGAGGCCGCTGAGCAAACCCAGGCGCAGGTGAAAAAAGCCCGGCAGTATTGAGTTTTCCCGCCTTAACGAAATTTTCATTTCATTTTTCTTCTTCCCCCTCACCCTAACCCTCTCCCACTGGGAGAGGGGATAGTTCGGTGCGGTTTTTCCCCCCTCTCCCTGAGGGAGAGGGCCGGGGTGAGGGGAAGATGTCCTCCCTTCCATGTTGTGAGATTGATAACAAAATTTATCTCATTCATCTCAAAAGTGTTAACCCACACTCAAAAACATAATTTTCACTATTTATAAAAATGAAATAAATGTTTTATTTATAGGGTCGTTAGTTCACAGCATTCACCAACACCGGGAGCCGTTATGTTTAACATTGCTTTACTGGGCGCTGGCCGAATTGGCCAGGTACATGCAGCTAACATCGCCAGCCACGGCGCGACCACGCTCTGGTCCGTGGTTGACCCGAATCAGGAATTTGCCACCCGTCTCGCCGCGCAGTATCAGGCCCGCCAGCAGAGCCTGGATGAGGCGATGACCGACCCTAACGTTCATGCCGTGCTGATCGCCTCCGCCACCGATACCCACGCGGACCTGATTGAAATGGCTGCCCGCCACGGCAAGGCCATCTTCTGTGAAAAGCCGGTACACCTCGACCTCGCCCGCGTGCGCGACTGCCTGAAGGTGGTCAAAGAGTACGACGTGCCGCTGTTCATCGGCTTTAACCGCCGCTTTGACCCGCAGTTCCGCCGCGTGAAGACCGATGCCCAGGCCGGGCGCATCGGCAAGCCGGAATCGCTGCTCATCATCTCCCGCGATCCGTCTCCGCCGCCTGCGGAGTACGTGCGCGTCTCCGGCGGCATGTTCCGCGATATGACCATCCACGACTTTGACATGGCGCGCTTCATCATGGGCGAAGAGCCGGTGTCGGTGTATGCCCAGGGCAGTAATCTGGTGGATCCGGCGATTGGCGAGGCGGGAGATATCGATACCGCGTTTATCGTTCTGAAATATGCCTCCGGCGCGATGGCCACCATCGTCAACAGCCGCCGCTCCTCGTATGGCTATGACCAGCGCCTGGAGCTGCACGGCTCCGAAGGGCTGCTGTGCGCGGGCAACATCCTTGAAAACCAGGTGCAGCACTACGGCAAACAGGGGTGCACCAGCGCGCTGCCGGAACACTTCTTCCTGCAGCGCTACAAATCCGCTTACGCCGCGGAATGGGAACACTTTGTTGCGGTCCTCCGCGGCGAAGCGGTGCCTGACTGCAGCGGCGATGATGGTGAACGTGCGCTGTACCTCGCGGATAAAGCGCTGGAGTCACTGCGCAGCCAGCGCGAGATCGTCCTCTAAACACAACCACCCTACACAGAGAGACATAATAATGAAAAAACTGATCGTAGCCGCCCTCATCGCCATGACGTCCGGGGCCGCCCTCGCCGAAAACGAGCAAATTGTTTTCAGTACGCCAAACCTGGCCATGCCGTTTGAAGTTCACATGCAGCGCACGGCGGTGAAAGCCGCAAAAGAGATGGGCGTGAAGCTTCAGGTGCTGGACGGCCAGGGCAGCTCGCCAAAACAGGTGGCTGACCTGGAAAACGCCATTACCCGCGGGGCGCAGGGCTTTATCGTCTCCCCGAACGACGTGAACGCGGTCTCCAGCGCGGTGGATGAAATTCAGGATGCGAAGCTGCCGGTCGTCACTCTTGACCGCTCCGTCGACAGCCAGAAAAAAGTGCCGCACTTCGGCGCCAACAACTACAAGGGCGGCCAGGCGATTGGCGACTTCGTCAAAACCAAATTCCCCAACGGCGCGGACATCATTCTCCTCACCGGCCAGCCGGGCTCTTCCTCCAATATTGAACGCACCAAAGGGATCCGCGACAGCCTGAAGGCGGGCGGGGATAAGTACAAGATCGTCGCCGATCAGACCGGGAACTGGATGCGTTCAGAAGGGATGCGCATCGTGGAAAGTGTGTTGCCTTCGCTGCCGAAGCGCCCGCAGGTGATCCTCTCCGCCAACGACGACATGGCGCTGGGGGCGATTGAAGCGCTGCAAAGCCAGGGCGTGAAGCCGGGCGAAATTCTGGTCACCGGCTTTGATGCGGTACCGGAAGCGCTGGCCCGCGTGCGCGATGGCTGGCTGGCGGTGACAGCGGATCAGCGTCCGGGCTTTGCGGTGCAGACGGCAATGAGCCAGCTGGTGGCTAACGTGCGCGAGAAGAAAGCCATCACCGGGGCCGACTACCCGCCGACGCTGATCACCAAAGAGAACCTGCAGCAGGCCGAGCGTATCGGTGAGGCCGGTAACTAATATGTCCCGAGCCGCCTCTGGCGGCTCATCATGAGGAGGAGCAGACCGATGTCGCAACCCTTACTGAAAGTGACCGACCTGGCCAAAAGCTTTTCCGGCGTCTGGGCGCTGAGCAGCGCTCAGCTGACCGTCGGCAGCGGAGAAATTCACGCCCTGCTGGGGGAAAACGGGGCGGGAAAATCCACGCTGCTGAAGGCGCTCGCGGGCGCGCAGCCGCAAACGCGCGGCGATATCTGGTTCAACGGCGAAGCGCTGCCGGTGGACGACTCCCCGGTGGAGCGGCAGAACAAGGGCATTATCACCATCTATCAGGAGTTCAACCTGCTGCCCAACATGACCGTCGCGGAAAACATGTTTCTCGGACGCGAGCCGCGCAGGCGTAACCTGATCGTCGACGAAAAGGCGGTCAACCAGGAGGCGAAGGTCATTCTCGATTACCTGCAGCTGAACGTCGCCCCGACCACGCCGGTCGCCCGCCTGAGCGTCGCCCAGCAGCAGATGGTGGAGATCGCCCGGGCGCTGACCCTCAACGCCCGGTTGATCATCATGGACGAACCGTCTGCCGCGCTGAGCGACAGCGAGGTGGAAAGCTTGCACCGCGTGGTGCGCGAGCTTAAAAACCGCGGCGTGAGCATTATCTACGTCACCCACCGTCTGCACGAGGTTTTCCAGCTCTGCGATCGCTTCACCGTTTTCCAGGACGGCCGCTTCACCGGCACCGGCGCGGTGGCTGAGACCAACGTCGAACAGCTGATCCGCCTGATGGTCGGGCGCGACGTGGCCTTTAATCGCCGTCCGGCCAGCGAAACCCATCATGAGGACAAACCCGTCCGCCTGGCGGTGAAGGGACTGAGCCGCGAAAAGCCGCCGCTCGATCCGCACGGCATCGCCCTGCACGACATCAGTTTCCACGTCCACGCCGGGGAGGTCTTAGGCATTGCCGGGCTGGTGGGCGCGGGGCGCACCGAGGTGGCGCGCTGCCTGTTTGGCGCAGACGCGTTTACCTCGGGCAGCTTTGAGCTGGACGGCGTGCCGTACCAGCCGCGCGACCCGCTTTATGCCCTCGACCAGGGCGTGGCTTTGGTGCCGGAAGATCGCAAAAAAGAGGGGGCGGTGCTGGGGCTGTCGATTCGCGACAACCTGTCGCTCTCCTGCCTCTCCTCGCTGCTGCAGTGGCGCTGGTTCGTCAACACCCGCAAAGAGGACGACCTGATTGAGTCCTACCGCAAAGCGCTGCAGATCAAAATGGTCAACAGCGAGCAGGAGGTGCGCAAGCTCTCCGGCGGCAACCAGCAAAAAGTGATCCTCGCGCGCTGCATGGCGCTCAACCCACGGGTGCTGATCGTCGATGAGCCGACGCGCGGCATCGACGTGGGGACCAAATCGGAAGTGCACCAGGTGCTGTTTGACATGGCGAAAAAGGGCGTGGCGGTGATCGTGATCTCCTCCGATCTGCCTGAGGTGATGGCGGTCTCTGACCGGATCATCACCCTCAGCGAAGGCCGGGTAACCGGCGAGATCCACGGTGACGACGCTAACGAAGAACGGCTGATGACGATGATGGCCATCAACCACAACGCCCTGAACGCGGCATAACGGAGTTTCTCATGACGCAGATGATTTCTAAAACGCAGGCCCCGGTCAAACGCGCCGGACGCATCGATCCCATCGCCTTCTTCGAGCGCTTCGGGGTGCTGATTTTCATGATCCTGCTGCTGATCTTCTTTCAGTCGCAGAACAGCAACTTTTTCTCTGAACGCAATCTTTTCAACATTCTGACCGAAGTCTCTATCTACGGGATCATGGCCGTGGGGATGACCTTCGTCATTCTGACCGCCGGGATCGACCTCTCCGTCGGCTCCATTCTGGCGGTGTGCGCCATGACCGCGGCGTACGTGATTAAGGGCGACAACTTCACCACCGTCGACCCGAACGCCTGGGGCGGCATGAGCTGGCTGATTGGGCTGGGAATTTGTCTGGCCATGGGCACGGCGATTGGCTTCCTGCACGGCCTGGGCGTCACCCGCCTGCGCCTGCCGCCTTTTATCGTCACCCTCGGCGGGATGACCATCTGGCGCGGCCTGACGCTGGTGATTAACGACGGTGCGCCGATCGCCGGTTTCGACCCTGGCTACCGCTGGTGGGGACGCGGGGAGCTGCTCGGTATCTCCATTCCAATCTGGATCTTCGCCATTGTCGCCATTGGCGGTTATCTGGCGCTGCATAAAACACGCTGGGGCCGCTTCGTCTACGCCATCGGCGGCAACCCGGAGGCGGCGCGCCTGGCGGGGGTGAACGTCAAGCGCGTGCTGGTCAGCGTCTACGTGCTGATTGGCTGTCTGGCGGGGCTGGCGGGCTTCATTCTGAGCGCGCGTCTGGGGAGCGCCGAGGCGGTAGCCGGGATCTCCTTTGAGCTGCGCGTCATCGCCTCGGTGGTGATTGGCGGCACCTCGCTGATGGGCGGCTACGGGCGCATCGGCGGCACCGTTATCGGCTCCATCATCATGGGTATTCTGATTAACGGCCTGGTGCTGATGAACGTCTCGGCCTACTACCAGCAGATTATCACCGGATTAATTATCGTTCTGGCGGTGGCGTTTGACACCTACGCCAAGAGCCGTCGCGGCGCACTGTGAGGATCACGATGAAAGAGGTTCGTATTGGATTGATTGGCACCGGGTATATCGGCAAGGCGCACGCTATCGCCTATGCCCAGGCCCCGACGGTGTTCAACCTGCGCGGCAGGCTGGTGCGCGAGATGGTGGCCGAGGTAAACCCGACGCTGGCGGCAGAGCGCGCGCAGGCGTTTGGCTTCAACCGCTCCACCGGGGACTGGCGGGCGCTGGTAGCCGACCCGGCCATTGACGTGGTGGATATTTGTTCGCCTAACCACCTGCATAAAGAGATGGCGCTGGAGGCGATCCGCCACGGCAAGCACGTCTACTCGGAGAAGCCGCTGGCGCTTAACGCCCACGACGCGCGCGAGATGGTCGACGCCGCGAAGCGGGCTGGGGTGAAAACGCTGGTGGGGTTCAACTACATGAAGAACCCGACGGCGCAGCTGGCGAAGGAGATTATCGCCCGCGGCGAGATTGGCGAGGTGATCCACTTCTACGGCACCCACAACGAAGACTACATGGCCGACCCGCTCTCGCCCATTCACTGGCACTGTTTCAGGGAGACCGCCGGGCTGGGCGCGCTGGGAGACCTCGCGGCGCATATCGTCAATATGGCCCAGTACCTGGTGGGAGAGATTGAGCAGGTCTGCGGCGACCTGAAGATCGTGGTCCCGGCGCGCCCGGCTAAGGCCGGATCGTCGGAGATGATTGCCGTCGAAAACGAGGATCAGGCCCACGCGATGGTGCGCTTCGCGGGCGGGGCGCAGGGCGTGATTGAAACCTCCCGCGTCGCCTGCGGCCGCAAGATGGGGCTGTCGTACGTCATTACCGGAACGAAGGGCGCCATCAGCTTCACCCAGGAGCGCATGGCGGAGCTGAAGCTCTATCTGCATGACGATCCGGTGAACCGTCAGGGGTTCCGCACGCTGCTCGTTGGCCCGTCACACCCGGACTACGCCGCGTTCTGCATGGGCGCAGGCCACGGGATTGGCTTTAACGATCAAAAAACGGTGGAGGTGCGCGACCTGGTGGACGGGATTGCCGCCGACGCGCCGATGTGGCCGGACTTCGAAGAGGGCTGGAAGGTGTCTCGCGTGCTGGACGCGATTGCGCTCTCGCACCTGCAGGGCCGCTGGCTGAACGTGAACGACATTGTCTGATGAGGTATCAACGTGGAAAAGCAGTTTGATGTGATATGCATGGGCCGCGTGGCGGTAGACCTCTACAGCCAGCAGATTGGTGCCCGTCTTGAGGATGTCTCGAGCTTCGCCAAATACCTCGGCGGGTCGTCCGGCAACGTGGCGTACGGCACCGCGCGCCAGGGTTTACGTTCGTCGATGCTGGCGCGCGTGGGCGATGAACATATGGGCCGCTTCCTGCGGGAAGAGCTCAACCAGGTGGGCTGCGATACCAGCCATCTGATTACCGATAAAGAACGCCTCACGGCGCTGGTGCTACTCGGCATTAAAGACCGGGACACCTTTCCTCTGATTTTTTATCGCGATAACTGCGCGGATATGGCCATTACGGCCAGCGATGTAGACGAAAGCTACATCGCCTCCGCACGTTGTCTTGCCATCACCGGGACCCACCTTTCTCATCCGCAGACCCGCGAGGCGGTGCTGACGGCGCTGGGCTATGCCCGCCGCCACGGCGTGCGCACGGTGCTGGACATCGACTACCGTCCGGTGCTGTGGGGGCTGACCGCCTTAGGCGACGGCGAAACGCGCTTTATCGCCGCCGATAAGGTCACCCGCGAGCTGAAGGAGGTGCTGCATCTCTTCGACGTCATTGTCGGCACCGAAGAGGAGTTTCACATTGCGGGCGGCAGCACGGATACCCTGCAGGCGCTGGGGCAGGTGCGCGCCGTCAGTGAGGCAACGCTGGTCTGCAAACGCGGCGCGCTCGGCTGTTCGGTCTATACCGACGCCATTCCGCCACGGCTGGACGACGGCCTGACGGTGACCGGCGTGCGCGTGGAGGTGCTGAACGTCCTCGGCGCAGGGGACGCGTTTATGTCCGGCCTGCTGCGCGGCTACCTGAACGACGAGGGCTGGGAACAGGCGTGCCGCTACGCCAACGCCTGCGGCGCGCTGGTGGTCTCGCGCCACGGCTGCGCCCCGGCGATGCCGAGCAAAATCGAGCTGGATGACTATCTCTCGCGCGCCGCAAGGGTGCCGCGCCCGGATCTCGATCCGCGTCTTAACCATCTCCACCGGGTGACCACCCGCCGCCGCGAGTGGCCGGAGCTGTGCGTGATGGCCTTCGACCACCGCAGCCAGCTTGAGGATATGGCGATGCAGTGCGGCGCGTCGCTTAAGCGCATTCCGGCGCTGAAGCAGCTGATCCTGAAGGCCAGCCGCGAGGCGGCGAGCCGCGCCGGGCTGGAGGGCAAAGCCGGCCTGCTGTGCGACGGCACCTTTGGTCAGGACGCGCTGAACGCGATCACCGGGGAAGGGTGGTGGATTGG
This sequence comes from Enterobacter genomosp. O, assembly GCF_001022965.1. Classification (GTDB taxonomy): domain Bacteria; phylum Pseudomonadota; class Gammaproteobacteria; order Enterobacterales; family Enterobacteriaceae; genus Enterobacter; species Enterobacter cloacae_L. The sequence continues at coordinate 424,969 of NZ_LECZ01000024.1, read as the reverse complement.
TCGCCCCATTGAGCTGCCGGGCTCGCGGCCGCTGGAGATGGAGCACGGCAACATCGGCACCCAGCTTATCAGCTGGCCGCAGGAGCACGTGGTGAAGTGCCTGGTCTTTTTCCATCCGGAAGACGCCCACGGCCTGCGCCTGGAGCAGGAGCAGAAAATCGCCGAGGTGTACCACGCCTGCTGCCGGTCCGGGCACGAGCTGCTGCTGGAGGTGATTCTGCCCGCGACCATGCCGCGCAGCGACGAGCTCTACCTGCGCGCCATCTCCCGCTTCTACAACCTCGGCATTTACCCGGACTGGTGGAAGCTGCCGCCGCTCTCGGCCGACGGCTGGACGGCGCTGAGCGAGATTATCGCGCGCCGGGACCCGCACTGCCGCGGGGTGGTGATCCTCGGTCTGGACGCCCCGGCAGAACAGCTGCGCGCCGACTTCAAAGCCGCATCGGGGCAGGCGCTGGTCAAAGGCTTCGCCGTAGGGCGCACGCTGTTTGGCGATGCCTCCCGCGCGTGGCTGAAACACGATATTGACGATGCGCAGCTGGTGGCGCGCATCCGGGACAACTACCTGCAGCTCATCGCCTGGTGGCGCGAGCGCGGACACGCATAATGGAGACGACAATGAGTGTACAACTGGGCATTAACCCGCTGACGTGGACGAACGACGATCTGCCTTCACTCGGCGCGGAGACGTCGCTGGAGACCTGTCTGAGCGAAGGAAAAGAGGCCGGTTTCGCCGGTTTCGAACTGGGCAATAAGTTCCCGCGCGAAGCGCGCCTGCTCGGCCCCATCCTGCAGCGCCACGACCTGCAGCTGGTGTCCGGCTGGTACTCTGGCCGCCTGCTGGAACGCAGCGTGGAGGAGGAGATCGCCGCCGTGCAGTCCCACCTGACGCTGCTGCGCGAGCTGGGGGCGAAGGTGCTGGTGTTTGCGGAAGTGAGCGGCTGCATTCACGGCGAGCAGCAGACCCCGGTGCATCTGCGCCCGCGCTTCCCGCAGGCGCGCTGGAAGGAGTACGGCGAGAAGCTCACCGAATTTGCCCGCTACACCCAGCAGCAGGGCGTGCAGATTGCCTATCATCACCATATGGGCACGGTGATTGAGTCTGCCGACGACGTGGACAACCTGATGAGCCACACCGGAGAGGAGGTTGGATTGCTGCTGGATACCGGTCATCTGACCTTTGCCGGGGCCGATCCGCTGGCGGTGGCGCAGCGCTGGGCGTCGCGCATCAACCACGTTCACTGCAAAGACGTGCGCGCCGACGTGCTGGCGGACGTGAAAAATCGCAAAACCAGCTTCCTCGACGCGGTGCTGAGCGGCGTGTTTACCGTGCCGGGCGACGGCTGCGTGGACTACCCGCCGATCATGCGGCTGCTGAAAGCGCAGGACTATCACGGCTGGCTGGTGGTGGAGGCCGAGCAGGATCCGGCGATTGCCCATCCGCTGACGTACGCCCGTCTGGGCTATAACAACCTGAGCCGCCTGGCGCGCGACGCCGGGCTTATCTGAGGAGGCGACATGTCACGTCTGTTATCACGCTGGCAACAGCCGAACGGAGAGGGACGCACGCAGTCCATCACGCCGGAACGCGCCGGCTGGGGATATGTTGGCTTTGAAGCGTATGAGCTGCAGGAGGGGCAGCAGCTGACGCTGCCCGCCGTCAGCGAAGAGCGCTGCCTGGTGCTGGTCGCCGGACGCGCCTCCATCAGCACGCCTTCCGCGCAGTTTAACGACATCGGCGAGCGGATGAGCCCGTTCGAGCGCATCAAGCCGTGGGCGGTTTACGTCACCCCGCAGGAGACGGTGCAGGTGAAGGCGCTGACGAAGCTGGAGCTGGCGGTCTGCGCCGCCCCCGGCAAAGGCACGTACCCTACGCGGCTGATTGCCCCGCAGGATATCAACGCCGAAGCGCGCGGCAAGGGCAACAACCAGCGCTACGTGCACAACATTCTGCCGGAAGACAAGCCCGCCGACAGCCTGCTGGTGGTGGAGGTGTGGACCAATGAGGGCTGCACCAGCTCGTACCCGAGCCATAAGCACGACACGGATAATCCGCCGCAGGAGACCTATCTGGAAGAGACCTACTACCATCGCCTCAACCCGGAGCAAGGGTTCTGCATGCAGCGCGTCTATACCGACGACAGAACGCTGGATGAGTGCATGGCGGTCTACAACCGCGATGTGGTCATGGTACCGAAGGGCTACCATCCGGTGGCGACGATGGCCGGGTATGACAGCTATTACCTCAACGTGATGGCGGGGCCGGTGCGCAAATGGATGTTTACCTGGGAAGAGGACCACGCGTGGATTAATCGCGATTATCCCGCGCAGAGGGGCAACTGAGGCGGCCTTTCTTGTCGGGTGGCGCTGCGCTTACCCGACCTACGAAACCGTAGGCCCGCGCAAGCGCAGCGCCACCGGGCGAATTGACCTCAGTGCGCCCGCCTCGCCTGCTCAATCGTGCGGGCGATGGCGTCCGGCTGGCTCACCATCGACACGTGGCTCGCCGCCACCTCGGTGGTTTTTGCGTGGATCGTCTTCGCCATTGCGCGCTCAAGCGCCGGGTTAATCATCCTGTCATTCTCGCTCACCACGTACCAACTCGGCTTAGTGCGCCACGCGGCACGAGTAACCTTTTCGCCAAACGCATCGCCCTTTATGGGCCCCTGCGTAGCCGCAATGGTCTGTTGTTCACCCGGTTTCACGTCAGGCGCGAAGTCCTTCCTGACGGCGTCCGTTGGCAGATACAAATAGCCGTCCGACGTTTTGGCAATGTCCGCGCTGCCCGGCGGCGCGGGGAAGCTTCCTGCCAGATCCGCCGTCGACTGACCGGAATCCGGCGCAAATGCCGCCACGTAAACCAGTGATTTTACCCGAGCATCGTTGCCCGCTTCGCTAATCACGGTGCCGCCCCACGAGTGGCCTACCAGCACCACATCACCCTGGGCGCGGGCGATGGCTCGCCGCGTGGCGGCAACGTCATCTTTTAGCGACGTAAGCGGCAGCTGGACGGCAATGACCTCTGCGTGCTGTTTCTGCAACAGGGTAATCACCTTATTCCAGCTGCTGCCGTCGGCAAACGCGCCGTGCACCAGCACCACGCTGGTTTTACTCTCCGCAAAGGCGCTGGCGGAAAGCGCCAGCAGGCCTGCCGTCAGTACAGTCAGTGCTTTCATTCTGGGGCTCCTTAAAAATGGTGGACCGCCGCGTGGGGCGGGACGGTGAATTCAATGGTTTTGTGGTCGAGCGGCTTGTGCGTCGGGTCGGCCAGAATAATCGTCACCTTGTGCTTGCCGGCGGGCAGCCCCACCAGGATCACCGGTTCTCCGCTGGCGTCAGCCCAGTGCCACGGCGCGTCATCCACCACCACGTGAATGTGCCCGATGCGCGGCGTGACCCTGAGCGCATCGGGCCCGAATACCGGCTCGATGCGCAGGTTTTCGGCCCGATACTGAATAAATACCGCGCCTTTGCTCAGCGGGCCGGCAAGGGGCGGATCGACAATCAGTTTTGCCGGCGGCTGCGGGCGTTCCAGCGGGGCAACGGCGGCGGGGCCGTTAACGTCGGCGGCGCTCAGGTTGTCCAGGGGCGCGGCCCAGGCGCCGCTGGTCGACGCCAGGGCCAGTAGTGGGAACAGTAAATAACGGCGAATCATCGGTGTGTCTCCTCATTGGTTCGAAATGATGTCAGACACAGATAACCGTTTTTATGTATCGGAGATATTTGCCGGAGGGGGCGTTTTGTACCCGTTTGTCAGCGTGGCCTGCTGGATACAGTGCGATACAGTTTGCCTGCCGGGACGGCGCACGATCGCTATCGCCAGCCCGGCAATTACCAGCGTCAGGCCCGTTGACACCCACATTGCGCCAGCGATCCCCAGCGTTTTGTTGAGCCACGCATAGGCAAACGGTGAGGCTGCCGCCATAAGCTGGCCGGGGATAAGCAGCATGCCCGTACGGCGGGCATAGCTTTCCACGCTAAACAGCTCCAGCGGCAGAGTGGCTTTTACGATGGTAACCAGCCCGTTGATGGCCCCGTAGCCCAGCACAAAGCCGGCCGCGGACCAGACAAACAGGGCGCTGCTTATCCCCAGAAGAAAACAGAGCGGCATGGCGAGAGCGGTAAAAAGCGTTAATGAGAAGGGGGTGACGCGGGCTCCCGCCAGAACCTCCAGGGCGCGCGCGCCCGTCTGGCCGAACCCCCACAGCATGCCGATGGCGACCGGCAGGCCGCAGCTTTCAATAAACTCCGGCAGATGTGTAGAGGTGCCGTTCGAGACAAAGGTGATGAGGGCAATAAAGGCGGCATAAAGCCATCCGTTACGCCGCTCGCTGTTCAGCGGCGGCGCGGTGACCTTTGTCGTCGCCGTCAGCCGCTGCCGGGGAAGCGTGCGTATCAGCACCGCGCTCAGCAGGCCAAAGAGGGCATAGACGCGCAGCGCATCCTGCCAGCTCATGATGTGAAGCAGGCCATCACCCAGCGGCCAGAAGACGGCGGAGGCCAGCCCGCCCGCCAGCGTGACGCGTGAGATTGTTCTTCGCGCCTGCTGTCCGTAGAGATTCACCAGCGCGGCGAATAGCGCATCGTACAGCGAGAGGCGCATCCCGACGCCGGTGACCAGCCAGGCGCAGTACCAGCCAACAAGCGTCTGGGTATACGCCATCCCCGCGCAGCTGATGGCGATCAGCAACGTGCCGCTCATCACCACCTTCTGGCCGCCAAAGCGCGCCAGCAGACGGGCGACAAACGGGGAGATCGCCGCCATCACCAGCATCGCCAGCGTCAGGCCGAGGTAAATCTGCGGTGATGACCATCCCCGGTCGGCTGAAATGGCCAGCGCAAAGGTGCCGGGCATGTAAAACGAGATCCCCCAGTTGATGAGTTGATTACATCCCGCCGTGAGGGCGAGTCGGCGAGGCAGGGCAGGTGTTTCCATTGTTTTCATTCCGCTGTGCAGTTGTCCTGAGCATAACTCGCGCGGTATTGTGCTGGCAGGGCAGCAACCTTATGTGCGGTATAAGAGAAACTTTGAATGACGACGCTTAATCTGGGCTATCTCGCCACGTTCCGTCTGGCGATCCAGCGCGGCAGCTTTTCAGCGGCAGCGGATCTGCTGGGCATTTCCCAGCCCGCTGTGAGCCTGCAAATCCGCCAGCTGGAGCAATTTCTGCAAACGCGGCTGGTGGAGCGTACCGGGCGGGGCATTAAGGCGACGGATGCCGGACAGGCTTTACTGGCGCACGGGGAGCGTATTCAGCAGGCGGTGGATGAAGCCATCCGCTCCGTGAGCGCGTTCAGCCACGACGTGAGCGGCACCATTACGCTTGGCACGGGGGCAACAGCCTGCATTCATCTTCTGCCACCGCTGCTGGAACAACTACGCCGCGAGTTTCCGCTCCTGAGCGTGGGGGTGACGACGGGCAACACCCTCGACATCGTCAGGGCCATCGAAGAAAACCGTCTCGATATGGGGCTGGTGACGCTGCCGGTGAGCGGAAGAGCGCTGGACGTCATGCCGGTGATGGACGAGGAGTTTGTCTTTATCGCGTCGCGGGAGCAGCAGGATGCATTCAGGGATCTCACCCCGGAAGCGCTGCACGCTCAGCCGCTGATTGCCTTTGAATCCGGCAGCGGTACCCGGGCGCTGATTGATGGCTGGTTTGCGGGCAATGGGTTAACGATCGCGCCGGTGATGCAGCTTGGCAGCATAGAGGCGATTAAACGGATGGTTCGCGCGGGGCTGGGCTACAGCATTGTGCCGCGCATGGCGGTCAAACAGGATGCCGATCGCGACGGGCTGTGCGTGATGTCGCTGACGCCCGTGCTGCAGCGGCAGCTGGCCGTGGTGATGCGGCAGGACAAAATCCTGAGCAAAGGCATAGCGGGCATTATTCGGATACTGCAAAACCCTCCGGCGGCCTAGCGGTCAGCGGTGTCGACGGTCAGGCTGGATTGCTGTGAGTGGGTTTTATCCTGATGGTGGTACCAGGCGCCAATCGAAGAGTAAACGAAGCGGCCAAAGAAAAACAGGAAGCTGATGAGCAGTATGATGCGGGTCATCCGGGTGTTAAATCGATGTCGTTTGCGCATACGCGTGACCTGACTCACTCTGTTTTTCCTGGGTAAGCCCATTTGGGCGATGAGGATATTAAGGCACAGCGGGAAGAGGGGGTCAATTCTGCTGTGTGTAAATAACCGTCAATGTTTACATTAATTGATGTTATTGAATTTAATTAATGCATTTACCATATTGATAATATGAAGAAAATTATTTCAAAAAAAACATCACAAAGCGTTATTTGCGTAAATTAGTTTGATTTAAGTCAACGGATTCCCGGCCCTGATATTTAAAATCCTTCCTCCACACTGTTCGCCCCGCACGTTGCCGGGCAGCGCGTACGTCAGGTTGGATGCCTGTCTTTATTTTCCCTCTGGAGCGATAGGGGTTTAACCGGGCATCTATGAAAATTCTCGCTTTCCTGATAAGAAATGAAAACCGCTGGTGGGCATTGCCGCTTATTTTGCCTGTGGTTTTACTTCCCGTACTGAGCGTCGCGAATACATTCACGCAGCTGGGCGACGGTATTGCGGCACTCTATTATTTGCCCCTCTCGTTTTTGCTTTCGCTGATGATGTTCTTTGGCCTGGGAGCCCTTCCCGGGATCGCGCTGTCGCTGTTTATCCGCTATTACCCGTCGGTCGGGATGTTTGAAACCGTCGCCGGTATGCTCCATTTTATCATCCCTTTAGTGCTCAGCTGGGGCGGTTACCGGGTGTTTGCGCCCCGACGGAATATGACGGCTTACGGCGACGTCCGGCTGATGGCGCAGCGCATCTTCTGGCAGGTCTTCTGCCCCGCAACGCTGTTTCTGGTGCTGTTTCAGTTTGCGGTCTATCTGGGCGTGTATGAGAGCCGACAGAGCCTGGCGGGATTAAACCCTCTCAATATTCGCACGCTCATTAACTACCAGGCGCTGCTGGTCAGCGGGCTGACGGGCGTGCCGTTGAGCTATCTGCTAATCCGCCTGATTCGCCATCCGCGTTATGTCAAAAGCCTTGTCTCGCAGATCCGCTCCCAGATAGACAAAAAGGTGACGATCGTGGAGTTTTTACTGTGGGCGATTGCGCTTGGCGGGCTGCTTTCGCTGCTGCTGCTGCCGATGAATGAAAACAGCTCCATTTTCACCACCAACTACACCCTGTCGCTGCTGATGCCGGTGATGCTCTGGGGCGCGATGCGTTTTGGCTATAAGCTGATATCGCTGATCTGGACGCCGGTGCTGCTGGTGTCTATTCACTATTTTTACCACTATATCCCGGTGAATCAGGGGTATGACATTCAGCTGGCGATCACCTCTTCCAGCTACCTGGTCTTCTCGTTTGTGGTGATTTATATGTCAATGCTGGCAACTCGCCAGCGCGCCGTGAATAAACGTTCCCGCAGGCTGGCGCTGCTCGACCCGGTCGTGCACATGCCTAACCTTCGGGCCTTGACGCGCGATCTGGCGAAGAACCCGTGGTCGGCGCTCTGCCTGCTGCGTATTCCGGAGCTGGAAATTCTGGGCCGAAATTACGGCGTGTTGCTGCGTATTTTGTACAAGCAGCAGCTGGCGCAGTGGGTTAACGGCACGCTCCAGCCCAATGAGCAGGTATACCACCTGACCGGGTATGACCTGGCGGTGCGACTCAACGCGGAATCGCACCAGCAGCGGATTGAGGCCCTGGACGAGCATATCAAACAATTCCGCTTCGTCTGGGACGGCATGCCGCTGCAGCCGCAGGTTGGCGTGAGCTACTGCTATGTACGGTCTCCGGTTAACCATCTCTACCTGGTCCTGGGGGAGCTCGGGGTGGTTGCCGATCTGTCGCTCTCCTCCAACCATCCGGAAAATCTTCAGCAGCGTGGTGCGGTCCATTTGCAGCGCAGCCTGAAGGATAAAGTCGCCATGATGAGCCGCCTGCAAAAGGCGCTCGATAACAACGAATTCACCCTGCTGGCGCAGCCCGTTCGCGGCCTGCGTGGCGATCGCTATCACGAAGTCCTGCTGCGGATGCCGGATATCAACGGGGTATTGATCTCTCCCGATCTATTCTTGCCCGTCGCACAGGAGTTTGGTTTGTCCTCGCGGGTGGATTTATGGGTGCTGGAGCACACCCTGCGCTTCCTGGCCGCGCATCGCGAAAGGCTGCCCGGCCAGCGTTTTGCCATTAACCTGGCCCCGTCAACCGTGTGTCGGGTGCAGTTCCCGCTTGAGGTCAGCCGCCTGCTGGCGAAATACGCCATTGAGCCGTGGCAGCTGATTTTTGAGGTGACCGAGTGCAGCACCTTCGGCAGCGGGGAGCAGGCGCTACACATCCTCCAGCAGCTGCAGAAAATGGGGGTACGCATTGCGATTGATGATTTCGGCACCGGGTACGCGAGCTATGCGCGGCTGAAAAGCGTGGATGCGGACATACTCAAGATCGACGGCAGCTTTATCCGCAATATCGTCAATAACAGCCTGGATTACCAGATAGTGGCTTCGATCTGCCATCTGGCGCGCATGAAGAAAATGCTGGTGGTGGCAGAGTATGTTGAGACCGAAGAGATACGTAGCGCGGTTCACGCGCTAGGCATCGATTACGTGCAGGGTTATCTGATTGGCAGGCCAGCACCGCTTGAGTCGCTGCTGGAAGCTGAGGCGTCCACCGCGGACGCCTGAGCCGTTACGCGGCGACGTCGGCGCTCTCTTCTTCGATTTTGAGCAGCCAGCCGGTGACCGCTTCCCAGTACTGCTGCTCTTTTTCCAGGTCCAGCAGGACCAGCGCGTTCTGGCTAAACCAGTCGTGTGGGAAGCTCAGCGTCCAGTGATGGTCGTCGGTTTTCAGCTTCAGCGTTGGCGGCGTGGTGGTGGCCTGACGCTGGTTGTTGAGCAGCACGCCCAGGCGCAGCAGCTGAATCATCGGCAGGAACTGCTTCTTCTTGAACAGCGTGAAGCGCGGCAGATCGTCGAGCTTGATGGCTTTACGGTGATAGCGCACCAGGGTTGCCATCATGGTTTGCTGCTCCTGGTTGAAGCCGGGCAGATCGCTGTTTTGCAGAATATAGGCCGAATGGCGGTGCATCCCGCTGTGGTTAATGTTCAGTCCCACTTCGTGCAGCATCGCGGCCCATTTCAGCAGGGCGGCAAGCTGCGGATGGGCCAGCTTAGGGTTCTGCTCCTGCCACTGATCGTACATCTGAACGGTCGTTTCCAGCACGCGCTTCGCCTGTTCACGGTCGATGTTGTACTGGTTTGCCAGGCTTTGCGCGGTGCGGCTGCGGATATCCTGATGGCGGAAGCGGCCTTCCATCTCATACAGCACACCTTCACGCAGCGCGCCGTCAGAAAGACGCAGCTCTTTAATGGCCAGCGCATCAAACACGCCGCAGAGGATAGCCAGGCCCGGCACGAAGACCGCTTTGCGCTCGTCGGAAAGACCCGGCAGGCTTAGGGCGTCGAAGCTTTTATGTTTCAGTACTTCTTCGGTAAGCAGCGTCAGGCGCTCGGGCGTGATAAACCCGTCTTTTTCACCCATCGCCAGCAGCACTTCATGCGCCGCTTTGATGGTGCCTGACGCGCCCAGCGCGACATTCCAGCCCTGAATACGGTACTGCCAGGCCAGGTTTTCCAGCTTCTGGACAGCGGCCATACGCGCGCGCTGGAAATTTTCACGGGTGATGGTGCCGCCCGGGAAATACATCTGCGCGAAGCTGACGCAGCCCATACGGCGGCTTTCCACCAGGCGCGGCTCAAAGTCTTCGCCGATCACCAGCTCCGTAGAGCCGCCGCCGATGTCGATAACCAGCTTGCGCCCTTTTTCCGGCTGGGTGTGTTCAACGCCCATGAAAATCAGACGCGCCTCTTCGTTGCCGGAGATGATCTCAATCGGGTAGGGGATCACTTTTTCGGCCCGCTTGAGGAATTCTGGCGCGTTCATCGCCTGTCGCAGGGTGTGGGTGCCCACGATGCATACGCTGGAGGGCGAGAAGCCCTGCAGGCGTTCGGCAAACAGCGACAGGCAGTTTAACCCACGCTCCATTGCCTCTTCGCTAAGCATGCTGCGCTCGTCAAGGCCATCCGCCAGGTGCACGCGCTGCTTCAGACGACCGATGATTTGCAGCGCGCCATCCACCTCACGGGCGATGACCATGTGGAAACTGTTAGAGCCAAGATCGACCGCGGCGAATTCCTGCGGGCGTGGGGTCTTATCATTTATCGGCATAGGTTAATCGGGTTGCTCGAGTGATTTGATATAGTCGTAAATCGCCAGTTGCGACCGCACTTTACGACGGTTGCCGCGCGGTACGTAGCGGTTACTGAGTTCTTTGTCGATATAGCGTGCTTTCACGGTATCGCTGAACAGAATCTCGATGATGTCGAGGATCTGCTGCTTCAGACGCGGATCCAGCAGCGGCGTCGCGACTTCAATTCGGTAGTCAATATTGCGCGTCATCCAGTCTGCAGAAGAGAGATAGACCTGTTTATCACCCGCATTATCAAAAATATAGACCCGATCGTGTTCCAGGTAACGGTCAACAATGCTGATCACGCGAATATTGTCGCTGATGCCTTCCAGTTCCGGGATCAGGGAGCACATGCCGCGGATCAGCAGGTTAACCGGCACGCCGGAGCTGGACGCCGCGTACAGCCTGTCCACCAGCCCTTTGTCGACCAGGTTGTTGAGCTTCAGCGTGATGCCGGACGACAGCCCTTTCTGGGCATTGGCGATCTCTTTATCGATCATATCGTACAGCAGGCGGCGCGAGTTCTGCGGCGACACCAGCAGATAATCGAAGCTCACCGGCCGGTACGGGTTCTCAATAAAGTTAAATACGCGACGCACCTCGTTCGTGATGCGGGCATCCGCGGTCAGCAGCGAGTAGTCGGTATAAATTCGCGCGGTTTTCTCGTTAAAGTTCCCGGTACCGATGTGGGCATAACGCACGACATCGTCGCCCTCTTTACGGGAGATCAGGAACAGCTTGGCGTGAATTTTCAGCCCCGGCGCGGAGAAGATAACGTGTACGCCCGCTTCCGTCAGACGGCGCGCCCAGTGAATATTCGCCTCTTCGTCGAAGCGCGCCTGCAGCTCAACCACCACGGTCACTTTTTTGGCGTTGTGCGCCGCATGGATCATCGCATCGATGATGCGGGAATCTTTTGCCACGCGGTAGATGTTGATTTTGATCGCCAGAACGCTTGGGTCGAAAGAGGCCTGACGCAGCAGTTCCAGCACGTGCTCGAACGTGTGGTACGGATAGTAGAGCAGGACATCGCGTTCGCGAATGGCGTCGAATCCGTTGCGGAATTTATCGAACCACAGATGGCGCAGGCGCGGCAGCGGCTTGTTGACCAGATTGGCTTTGCCGACGTTCGGGAAGCCAATAAAGTCTTTAAAGTTGTGGTAGCGGCCACCCGGCACGATGGAGTCATAGCGCGAAATGGTCAGTTTATCGCGCAGCATCTCCACCATGGCGTCCGGCATATCGCGCTGATAAACAAAGCGCACCGGCTCGGCCGTCAGGCGCTGTTTCAGGCTGGAGGACATCAGCTCCATCAGGCTGGCTTCCATCTCGTGCACCAGGTCATATTCGGCGTCACGGGTCATCTTCATCGAGTAGGCGTTTAGCGCATCGTAATCGAAGAAGCCTTTAAAGATGTCGTCCAGGCAGTAGCGCAGGATGTTATCCAGCAGGATCATCGGCTTGCGTCTGCGCGGGGTTTCCGGCGGCAGGTTCACAAAGCGTGGCACCTTGTCGGACGGGATCTCCAGCAGCGCGTAACGGATAGACTCACCGCGAATGATCTCCACCGCCAGGTAGGTGTAGTCATCTTTCAGGAACTGCACCAGATCGGTTTCGCGGTTGATCAGAATCGGGGTAATGTGCTGGCGCAGATAGTGTTTGAAGTAGTGGCGCAGCCAGTTTTGCTGGTTAACGGAAAGCTGGCGTTCGTTAATCAGGAAGATTTGATTACGCGCCATTTCCAGCAGGAGTTCGTTATACAGGCCGTCAAATTCCTGATCGGCTTTCAGCACGCGGGACTGGATTTTGCCCAGCAGATGACGCGAGTGAGAGTTTAAGCCCTGTTCTTCGCTAATGATGATGCGCCTTTTCAGCTCGGCAAAGCGAACCTTATAGAACTCATCCAGGTTATTGGAATAAATGCCCAAGAAACGCATGCGCTCGATCAGCGGGTTACTTTTGTCAGCCGCTTCCTGGAGTACACGTTCGTTGAATGCTAACCAGCTTAGCTCTTTCTCGATATATAACTTTTCCTGACCCATTACAGCTCACACTCCAGTTCAATCACAGGACGTGGTAAATCCGTCTCGTCCTTATTATGGCGAGCATTTCCACGATATGTCCAACAGTGCCAGAAAAGTATGACAGTTATTTTTTTTGTTGGGGATTTTAGAAGGTTGGAGAAGGGGATATCGGGTAATGCAATGTACAGGTCGGGTAAGCGCGGCAGCGCTCCCCGACATAACCAACTACTCTTCCGCCGCATAGCCCTGCGGGGGTAACTTAACGCCATCCAGCCATGCTGCGCCGTCGCGCATTGCCAGACGCCCGTCAACAAACCAGCTGACCACCAGCGGGTAAATGGCATGCTCCTGGCTCTGCACGCGTTCGGTCACGTCTTCTTCGCTGTCGCCGTCAAAGACCGGGACTTTCGCCTGCAGGATCACCGGACCGCCGTCCAGCTCGTCGGTAACGAAATGCACGGAAGTGCCATGCTCTTCATCACCGTTTTCCAGAACCTGACGATGGGTGTGCATGCCGGGATATTTCGGCAGAAGCGAAGGGTGAATATTCAGCAGACGTCCGGCGTAATGCGCGACAAAAGCCGGGCTCAGAATACGCATATACCCCGCCAGCACCACGACGTCAGGGGCGTAGGCATCAATCTCCTGAACCAGCTCGCGGTCAAAGGCTTCGCGACCGGCAAACTGGCTGGCTTCCAGCGCGTGCGCGGGAATATTCGCTTCCCGCGCGCGCTCAAGGCCGAACGCATCGGCCTTGTTGCTGAATACTGCCCGAATGGTGCCGTTGATTTTCTTCTGTTTGCAGGCGTCAATTATCGCCTGCAAATTGCTTCCGTTGCCGGAAATGAGCACCACGATGTTTTTCATTCAATGACCACACGCTGTTCGGAATCGGAAGCTTTAATCGTACCGATTTTCCACGCGTTTTCACCTTTCTCCGTCAGCAGCTTAACCGCTTTATCCGCTTCGCTTGCCGGCAGGGCGATAACCATACCCACGCCGCAGTTAAAGGTGCGGTACATTTCGTGAGAGCTCACGTTGCCTGCGGTCTGCAGCCAGTTGAAGACGGCTGGCCACTGCCATGACGATTCGTCGATCACCGCCTGGGTGTTGTCTGGCAGCACGCGCGGAATGTTTTCCCAGAAGCCGCCGCCGGTCAGGTGAGCAATAGCGTGAACGTCAACGTTCTCGATAAGCTCAAGCACGTTTTTCACGTAGATGCGGGTCGGTGCCAGCAGATGGTCGGCCAGCGGTTTACCTTCAAGCTCGGTGGTCAGTGGGTCGCAGCCGCTCACCTCAAGGATTTTACGCACCAGAGAGTAGCCGTTAGAGTGCGGGCCGCTGGAGGCCAGGGCGATCAGCACGTCGCCATCGGCCACTTTGCTGCCGTCGATAATTTCTGATTTTTCTACCACGCCGACGCAGAAGCCTGCGACGTCATAATCTTCGCCGTGATACATGCCCGGCATTTCCGCGGTTTCACCGCCGACCAGTGCACAGCCTGACTGCAGACAGCCTTCGGCGATGCCGCTAATCACGCTGGCTGCGGTATCCACGTCCAGTTTGCCGGTCGCGTAATAATCGAGGAAGAACAGCGGCTCTGCACCCTGAACCACCAGGTCGTTTACGCACATCGCGACCAGATCGATACCGATCGTGTCGTGACGTTTTAAATCCATCGCCAGGCGCAGCTTTGTGCCTACACCGTCAGTACCCGAGACCAGAACAGGTTCACGATATTTTTGCGGCAGCGCGCACAGTGCGCCGAATCCACCCAGACCACCCATCACTTCCGGGCGGCGGGTTTTTTTCACCACACCTTTGATTCGGTCAACCAGCGCATTACCTGCGTCAATATCAACACCGGCATCTTTGTAGCTGAGAGAAGTTTTGTTGGTCACGGCTCAAGTCCCCACGCGATTGCATAGCTAGTAAGAAAAATCGGCGCAATTCTAACAGTCCAGGCAAACGTTTGCGAGCCTATTCTCGGCGAGAGGATTTTTTTTTATGTTGCGTCTCTGACGGCGCGCAAACTTGACTCCGTTCACGAAAATGAAACCGGTTTCGGCGATCTGCTTGCAAGCGGTTTGCGGAATGAACATCATAAACTGAAACCGGTTTCAGTTTCATTCAGGAGGGATGAAGGCATGAACATCGCCGCATTTGATATTGGTGGCACTGCATTAAAAATGGGTATCGCGACAGGGCAGGGAGCGCTGCTGCAGAGGGATAAGGCCGCCATTAAGAATAGCGACGGCGAGGCCATCCTTTCGCAGATGCTGAGCTGGGTGGCGGCGCATCCCGGGCTTGCGGGGATCGCCGTCAGCGCGCCGGGGTATGTGAATCCGCATACCGGGTTTATCGAGATGGGCGGGGCGATTCGCCGCTTCGATCAGTTTGCGATGAAAGCCTGGCTTGAGGCGCAAACGGGATTACCGGTCACTGTCGAGAATGACGCTAACTGCGTGCTGCTGGCGGAGCGCTGGCAGGGCAAGGCGACGGATATCGATAACTTTCTGGTGTTGACCATCGGCACCGGGATCGGCGGGGCGATTTTCTGCAACGGCAAGCTGGTTCACGGGGCGCGTTTTCGCGCCGGGGAATTCGGCTACATGCTCACGGAAAGGGCGGACTCAAGACGCGTTGCCCGCCACTCCATGAATGAAAACTGCACGTTACGCACCCTTCGCAAGCGTTACGCCGATTGTCACGGGCTGGCGCTGGATGACGTGACCGGCGAAGCCATTTTTGACGGTTATGACGCAGGCGACGCCGCATGCCGTCGCCTGGTGGATGATTTTCTTAACGGCATTGCGACAGGTCTCTATAACCTGGCGAATGTTTTCGATCCGCAGACCATTTTCATTGGCGGCGGAATTGCGGAGCGGCCCGGGTTTATGGATTTGCTTCGCACCCATCTCGCGTGGTTTGGCATCGCGGATATCGCCGATGTTGTCAGCCACGGCAACCGTGCCGGGTTAATTGGCGCGGTTTACCACTTCAGACAGCAGTATCCGTCAGCAATCCGCAACATCGAATGAGGGAAAGAGTATGTCAGGATTTAAAGCAGGTTTTCTGTGGGGCGGCGCGGTTGCCGCGCATCAGCTGGAAGGCGGCTGGAAAGAGGGCGGCAAAGGGGTGAGCGTCGCCGACGTCATGACCGCCGGCGCGCACGGCGTACCGCGTGAAATCACCAACGGCGTGCTGCCAGGGAAAAACTACCCGAACCACGAAGCCATCGATTTCTACCATCGCTATAAGGAAGACATCAGGCTCTTTGCCGAGATGGGGTTCAAATGCTTCCGTACCTCTATTGCCTGGACGCGTATTTTCCCCAAAGGGGACGAGCTTGAGCCTAACGAAGCGGGCCTGAAGTTCTATGACGATCTGTTCGACGAATGCCTTAAATACGGCATCGAGCCGGTTATCACGCTCTCTCACTTCGAAATGCCTTTCCATCTGGTCACGGAGTACGGCGGATGGCGCAACCGTAAGCTGATCGACTTTTTTGTTCGCTTCGCACACGTCGTTTTCCAGCGCTACCAGCATAAAGTGAAGTACTGGATGACCTTCAACGAGATCAACAACCAGGCCAACTTCCACGAAGACTTTGCGCCGTTCACCAATTCCGGGCTGAAGTATGAGCCGGGTGAAGACCGCGAGCCGGTGATGTTCCAGGCCGCGCACTATGAGCTGGTGGCGAGCGCCCTGGCGGTGAAGGCGGGGCGCGAGATTAACCCGTCGCTGCAGATCGGCTGCATGATTGCCATGTGTCCTATCTATCCGCTGACCTGCGCGCCGGACGATATGATGATGGCGATGAACGCCATGCACCGTCGCTACTGGTTCACCGACGTTCACGTGCGCGGCAAGTATCCGCAGCATCTGCTCAACTACTTTGAGCGTCGCGGTTTCGCGCTGGATATTACTGAAGAAGATAAAGCGGCGCTGACGCAGGGCTGCGTGGACTACATCGGGTTCAGCTATTACATGTCTTTCGCCACCAAAGCGACGGCGGATAATCCGCAGCTGGATTACGACGAGAGCAAGAGCCTGGTCTCTAACCCGTACGTGCAGAAATCCGACTGGGGCTGGCAGATTGACCCGGTAGGGCTGCGCTACTCCCTGAACTGGTTCTGGGATCACTATCAGCTGCCGCTGTTCATCGTTGAGAACGGCTTTGGCGCTATCGACGTGCAGGAGAGCGACGGCACGGTGGACGACCAGTACCGCATTGACTACCTGGCCGCACACATCAGCGAGATGAAAAAAGCGGTGGTGGAAGATGGTGTAGACCTGATGGGGTATACCCCGTGGGGCTGTATCGACCTCGTTTCTGCCGGTACGGGCGAAATGAAAAAGCGCTACGGCTTTATCTTTGTCGATAAAGACAATGAAGGAAACGGCACGCTGAACCGCAGCAAGAAGAAGTCGTTCGACTGGTATAAGCAGGTGATTGCGAGCAACGGCGAGCAGCTATAATTGCCCGGTGGCGCTGCGCTTACCGGGCCTACGGGACGTGTAGGCCGGGTAAGCGTTAGCGCCACCCGGCATAACCCCGCACCCAAGCCGGAGTTTCGCCTCCGGTTTTTTTGTCTCTAAATCACTTTGCTTGATATACGTCAAGCAAGATGGGTATGGCCTAATCCGAAAAAAGCGGTATAATCCCGCGATTTTTTTGCGGATGCCACCTCAGAGGAGAAAGAGAATGAAGATTGTGGAAGTGAAACACCCACTCGTTAAACACAAGTTGGGCCTGATGCGTGAGCATGACATCAGCACGAAGCGTTTTCGCGAACTGGCCTCTGAAGTCGGCAGCCTGCTGACCTACGAAGCGACCTCCGATCTGGAAACAGAAAAAGTCACCATCGAAGGCTGGAACGGCCCGGTGCAGGTTGAGCAGATCAAAGGTAAGAAAATTACCGTTGTGCCAATCCTGCGTGCCGGTCTCGGCATGATGGAAGGCGTGCTGGAGCACGTGCCAAGCGCGCGTATCAGCGTGGTCGGGATCTACCGTAATGAAGAGACGCTGGAGCCGGTTCCTTACTTCCAGAAGCTGGTGTCTAACATCGACGAGCGTATGGCGCTGGTGGTTGACCCGATGCTGGCGACCGGCGGTTCAATGATCGCTACCATCGACCTGCTGAAAAAAGCGGGCTGCAGCAGCATCAAGGTGCTGGTGCTGGTTGCGGCACCGGAAGGGATCGCGGCGCTGGAAAAAGCGCACCCGGACGTTGAGCTGTATACCGCATCTATCGACCAGGGGCTGAACGAGCACGGGTACATCATCCCGGGGCTGGGCGATGCCGGCGATAAGATCTTTGGTACGAAATAATCGAATAACGATAAATAAGCCGACTTTGATAGTCGGCTTTTTTTTGAATAAAACACCAACAACAATACTACTCAGAGGAAAACACTATGACGCGCCGTGCTATCGGGGTGAGTGAAAGACCGCCGCTTTTACAGACTATCCCGCTTAGTTTGCAGCACCTGTTCGCCATGTTTGGCGCGACCGTGCTGGTGCCAATCCTGTTTCACATTAACCCGGCTACCGTGCTGCTGTTTAACGGTATCGGTACGCTGCTGTACCTCTTTATCTGTAAAGGCAAAATCCCGGCGTATCTGGGGTCGAGCTTCGCGTTTATCTCGCCGGTTCTGCTGCTGCTGCCGTTGGGTTATGAAGTGGCGCTGGGCGGGTTTATCATGTGTGGCGTCCTGTTCTGCGTGGTCTCCTTCATTGTGAAGAAAGCCGGCACCGGCTGGCTGGACGTCATGTTCCCGCCTGCCGCGATGGGTGCCATCGTTGCGGTCATCGGTCTGGAGCTGGCGGGCGTGGCGGCGAATATGGCTGGTCTGCTGCCTGCTGACGGTCAGTCACCGGATACCAAAACCATTATCATCTCTCTGGTGACGCTGGGCGTAACGGTGTTTGGCTCCGTGCTGTTCCGCGGCTTCATGGCGATTATCCCGATCCTGATCGGCGTGCTGGCGGGCTATGCGCTCTCCTTCGCAATGGGCGTGGTGGATACTACCCCCATCGCTCAGGCGCACTGGTTCGCTCTGCCAACCTTCTACACCCCGCGCTTCGAATGGTTTGCTATCTTCACCATTCTGCCCGCGGCGCTGGTGGTGATTGCGGAGCACGTCGGCCACCTGGTGGTGACGGCGAACATCGTCAAGCGCGATTTAATCCGCGACCCGGGCCTGCACCGCTCCATGTTTGCTAACGGCTTCTCGACCATTATCTCCGGGTTCTTTGGCTCTACGCCAAACACTACCTACGGTGAGAACATCGGCGTGATGGCGATTACCCGCGTCTACAGTACCTGGGTTATCGGCGGCGCGGCGATCATTGCCATTCTGCTCTCCTGCGTCGGTAAGCTGGCGGCCGCTATCCAGATCATTCCGGTGCCGGTAATGGGCGGCGTCTCTCTGCTGCTGTACGGTGTGATCGGCGCGTCCGGTATTCGCGTGCTGATTGAATCCAAAGTGGATTACAGCAAGGCGCAGAACCTGATCCTGACCTCGGTGATCCTGATCATCGGCGTGAGCGGTGCGAAGGTACACATCGGCGCGGCCGAGCTGAAAGGCATGGCGCTGGCGACTATCGTGGGCGTGGGTCTGAGCCTTATCTTCAAGCTGATCTCTGTGATCCGCCCGGAAGAAGAGATACTGGACGCTGACGACAGCGAAAAAGCGTCACACTGATCGTATTGGCCGGGCGAAGGATCGCCCGGTTCTCTCCTCGCAGGTTCCGTGTTAAACTCCGTTCCGATTTTATGTAAGATCTGGTTGAGGTACTTCTGAACGGACCGGCACAGCTCTCTCTGCCACTCTATCTCCCTGACGACGAAACTTTCGCGAGTTTCTGGCCGGGTGATAACCCCTCTTTACTGGCTGCACTGCAAAACGTGCTGCGCCAGGATCACAGCGGATACATCTATATCTGGTCACGCGAAGGCGCGGGGCGCAGCCACCTGTTGCATGCCGCCTGTGCGGAGCTTTCCGCGCGGGGTGATGCGGTAGGCTATGTGCCGCTGGATAAACGTACCTGGTTTGTGCCTGACGTGCTGGAGGGAATGGAACATCTCTCACTGGTCTGCATCGATAATATCGAATGCGTGGCGGGGGATGAGCCGTGGGAAATGGCGATCTTTAACCTCTATAACCGCATTCTGGAATCGGGAAAAACCCGGCTGCTGATCACCGGCGATCGCCCGCCGCGCCAGCTTAACCTTGGTCTACCGGACCTGGCGTCTCGTCTGGACTGGGGACAAATCTATAAGCTCCAGCCACTGTCGGATGAAGATAAGCTTCAGGCGTTACAGCTTCGCGCAAAGCAGCGTGGATTTGAGCTGCCGGAGGACGTGGGCCGTTTCCTGCTCAAGCGTCTGGACAGGGAAATGCGCACGCTGTTTGACACGCTCGATCAGCTCGATCGCGCCTCCATTACCGCCCAGCGCAAGCTGACCATTCCGTTTGTGAAAGATATTCTCAAGCTTTGAGGTTGTTCGCCCGGTGGCGCTGCGCTTACCGGGCCTACGAAAACCCGCCACGATATGTAGGCCGGGTAAGGCGCAGCCGCCACCCGGCAAAACATTCAGGCACTATCCCCCAATAAATGCTCCATCAACAGCGGAATCGGCCTCCCCGACGCCACGCTTCGTCCGCTTTCACGCCACAGCGCGGTACCGCTGATATCCAGATGCGCCCACGGAATGGTCGGCGGGCAGAAGTGATGCAGCAGCCACGCCGCCGAGGCACTGATTGCCGCATTGTTGGTCGGGGTGTTGCACAGATCGGCGATGGCGCTGTCGGTCTGCTTTTTCAGCCGCGCGTCCAGCGGCAGGGACCACACTTCGTCGCCGCTCCGTTTACCCGCCTGCGTCAGCGCCGCGCGCAGCGGTTCATCCTGGGTCATCAGCCCGCTCAGCTCATACCCCAGGGCTTTCACCACCGCACCCGTTAGCGTCGCCATATCAATAATATAGCGCGCCTGCGGATGGCGCTGGCTGGCCCAGGCGATGGCGTCCGCCAGCACCAGTCGGCCTTCGGCATCGGTGTTGTTGATTTCAACCGTAGTGCCGTTGCAGGCCCTCGCCACCGTGCCGGGCTGCATGGCGTCCGGACCTATGGCGTTTTCCGCCAGCGCCAGCACGCCCATGATGCGAACGGGAAGGCCAAGCTCTGCGACGGTCAGCATCAATCCCAGCACGTTAGCCGCGCCGCACATGTCGTATTTCATGGTGTACATGCCTGCGCCTTCCTTTAGCCACAGTCCCCCGGTATCAAAGGTAATGCCTTTTCCTACGTAGCAGCGCACCGGACCGTCAGAAACACCGTCATAGTGAATCGCCAGCATCCTCGGCGGGGAGGAGGCGCCTTTACCGACGGCATGAAGGAGCCCCAGGCCTTGCTCAACAATGTCTGTTTCGTTGAGCACCTCGCACCGCAGGGCAGGGAAGGCAACACATAGTTTTTGCGCCTCTTCGACCACAAACTGCGGCGTGCAGCGGTCGGAAGGGATATCCGCCAGACGACGCGCGCAGACCATACCCCGGGCGATAGCCTGCTGCTGGCGGAAGATAGCTTCCAGCTTGTCCCGCTGTTCCGGCAGGCAGAGCGCGGTAATCTGCTCAAGACGAACGTCGCTGGCGGTTTTCTTCAGCTGCAAATCACTCAGCCTGTGCGCCTGGTTAAAGAGAAAACGCAGCACCTGTACCAGCACAACGTCGTCGATGTTCGTGACGTCCAGTACCGCATGAGGGCTGACGGGAGAGGCCAGCAGCGGGCGCAGCGCCGCGAGCAGCCCTTCGGTCAGGCTGTCCTGCCAGAGCGCATCGGGCAGCAGGGTTATTCGGGCATACGGGGTGCAGCCGAAGCGGGCGTCGGCGATGCCGTCAGACGTGCGCATTTCCGCGACTAGCGCAGTGTCCGGCAAATGGGTACAGGAGGCGCGGGCGATGACATGGCTCTGCGGTTCTGCCTCTGAAAGTGCGGTAATGAACTGATACGTAATCATCATTGTTCCTCAATCGGCGCGCGGATCCGCGCGGCGTAGGCCTGCATCCATTCGTCATCGACGGCGTGATAGTGCGTTTTCTCCTGCCGGCGCTCGGTGCGAAATACGGTAAGCGGCTGGCGGGCGGTGGCAACCACAAACGAGAAAGTTTTGATATTCGTCGCCGCGCCGAACTCGCCTTTGTTATTCATGCACACGACGGAGAGATCGCCCACGCGGCCAAAGCGCGACATCAGCCTGTCTTCCAGCTCGAACACCACTGAATCCGCCGCCTGCTGCGGCGTCATGCCCTGCGCCATGCGGCGAACGATTTCATAGCTGGTACAGCCCTTCATCAAATCTTCCCCCACGCCCGTGGCGGTGGCGGCGCCGGTTTCGCTGTCGCAGTAAAAGCCGGAACCGATAATTGGCGAATCGCCGAGTCGGCCGCGTTTTTTCATAAACAGGCCGCTGGTGGAGGTGGCGACGCTCATCGACCCCTGTTTATCAAGGCCGATAATGCCGACGGTGTCGTGGCCGTCGTACGGGCTTAAGCCCTTATCCAGCGTCTCCCGACAGCGCTTGCGGTAATGCTGCATGGCGCGGTCGGTGAGCATGGTTTTGTCGGCAAAACCCTGGCTCAGCGCCCATTCGCGCGCGCCCTGGCCGACCAGCAGGCTGTTGTAGCGCTGGCGACTAAGCGCCTGCGCCACGCGCACCGGGTTGGCGATATCAACCAGATTGCCCACGGCACCAAACGCCAGCGTGTCGCCGTCCATGTAGGCAGCGTCCAGCTCAACCTCGCCATTTTCGGTGGGCAGGCCGCCGTAGCCGACGGATTTGTAAAACGGAAAGTCCTCGACGGCGGCAACGGCATCAACCACTGCCGCAGAGACCGGTTTTCCCGCAGCCAGCGCAGACGCCGACTCCGTGACGCCTTCAAGCGCCATTCGCCAGGTGGCAATAATACCCCACATGCTTTACTCCTGTTTTGCAAGTGTCGTGTCGGTTTGCGTCGCGGTAGCCACTTCCGCCGCGCGGTACTGCTTGTCCACAATGCGCATAAAAGGCAGATACAGCATGGCGCCAATCAGCAGGTTGATAAGCTGCATCACGCTGCCGCTGAGATGCCCGGTGACGATGAAACCGCTGATCACCGGCGGCAGCGTCCAGGGAATAAAGACCCCGGTGGTCACAGCGACCGCGCCAATTTTCATGGCGGCATACTGCACGGTGACCAGCACCAGCGGGACAAGATTGAAGGGGATAAGCATGATCGGGTTCATGATCACGGGCAGGCCAAACAGAATCGGTTCGTTGATGTTAAACACCGACGCCCCTGCGCCCAGTCGCGCGACTTCCCGCATGTTTTTGCTGCGGGCGAAAATCAGCATTGCAATGACCAGCGACAGCGTAGCTCCCGCGCCACCCATCCAGATCATGTCAAAAAACTGTTCCGTAATAATGTGCGGCGGCGTGGCGCCTGCCTGAATGGCCGCGATGTTATCGGTCTGGTTTTCCATCCACAGGGGGCGAATAATGCCGTTGATCATCGAGCCGGAGTTAATGCCCACTGACCACAGGATGGTGATGCTGAATACCGTCATCAGCGCGCCAAAGTAAGAGGTGCCGTAGTGACGCACCGGTGTGGCAACCACCTCATAAATAAACTGATGAATCGTGTTGTAGTGGGTGTTTTCAAAGACGATGCGGATAATCAGCACCAGAATCATGACCAACAGGGCCGGGATCAGCGCCGCAAAAGACTCCTGCACCGCTGGCGGCACGCCGTCCGGCATTTTGATGACCAGATTCTTGCGCTTGAGCCAGCAGAACAGCTCCGTCCACAGCAGCGAGCCAATCATCGCCACGAACAGCCCTTTACTGCCAATCCACTCTACCGGCATTACGGTGATCCCGCCGTTCTCCGCCACTTTGATAAACGGCGTCAGGATCAGAAACGCGACCAGCGCCAGAATGCCGCAGGAGATGCGGTCTTCGCCGTAGTGTTCGGCCAGGCGGAAAGCCACCAGAAAGCTGATAAACAGCGACATGGTCGAGAACACCGCGTTGAACGGAATTTCGATGATGGCGCTCCAGCTGGCACCAAAGGCCTGAGACATAAACTGCTGATAGGTTTGATTCGGGAACGAGGAGATCACCAGCAGAATAGAACCGACGATGATAAAAGGCATGAACGACACGTAGGCGCCGCGAATGGCCCCGAGATGCCGCTGCTGTGCCGTTTTGGCCGCCAGCGGCATCAGCTTTGCTTCGAGAAATCCCAGAACATTGTTCATTGTGAACTCCGTACAAGATTGAGTGGTGCGGTTTATGTTATGTCTGTGGATTATCAGTGAAGCGTGGCGCGCGAAAGGTGAAATCGGTCACAAAGCAACCGCCTGTGCTATATAAATCTCATATGATTAGTTAACGGAATTGTAGCAATGGAAATTAAACTGCATGCCAATGCCACCACCACGCCACGCATTCGCCGCTATCTCCAGCAGTCCGATAAAAGCGACAGGGAGCTGGCGGCCGAACTTGGGATATCTGTCACGACCGTCAGGCGCTGGCGCAACCGCGAGCAGATTACGGATAACCAGACAACGCCAAAAGTGATACACAAGGCGCTGAGACAGGAGCAGGTTGCGCTGGTCAATGCTTTACGTGAAGTCACGGGCGCACCGCTGGACGAACTGCTGCTGATGGTCAATGACGGACTCGGGATCGCCGTCTCTCGTGCGACCCTGAACCGTTACCTTAAGCCGGCTTCGGTAAAGCAAAAGAGCGCGCCGCTGCAGGGGAAAAAAGCGCTGATGGCGGGCATCGTGCCGCAGAAACTTCTGCTGCATCATCTGCCTCTGTCGCTGCATATGGACGATGGCGGGGAACAGCATCTGCTCTGGGCGCGTGAACCCGTGAGCGGTTGGTGCTACGCCCGGCTGTATGCGGGCATATCTCCGCCGCTGCTGACCCGCTGGGTAAACGACGCGCTGAAAGCCTGTCCGGCTGATATTCAATCTGTTGAGACTTTTGGGTTGGATGTTAACCGACCGGAAGGCAGCGCCGTCGTGAAAGTGAACCCGCAGCAATACCGCGCCGTTCAGGTTGCTCTGCCGCTATGCGACATCATTCCACGCCTGAACAGCGAGCCGGCAGGCGAGCTGTTGATTAAGCTTTGCGAATTTTACAACCGGGGAAAAGCGCAGAAAAAGTTGGGAGAGAGTACGCCGCAGGCCTTTCTCGAAGCGCTGCGGCGTAACGGTTAGAGGATTTCGAGCACGTCTTCCGGCGGGCGGCCAATGCGTGCCTGGCCGTTTGCCACCACAATCGGTCGCTCAATCAGCTTTGGATTGTCAACCATCGCCTGTACCAGCTCCGTCTCGGTGAGACGGCTGTCGTCCAGATTAAGCGACTTATACAGATCTTCTTTCTTGCGCATCAGCTCTCTTGCACTGCCCATCCCCAGCATGTGTAGCAGCTGGCGAACGGTCTGCGCGTCGGGTGGAGTCTCGAGATACAGCACCACCTCCGGCTCAACGCCGTTAGACTTCAGCAGGCTCAGGGTGTCGCGGCTCTTGGAGCAGCGAGGGTTGTGATAGATTTTTACGGCGTCTGTCATGACGTGGATTCTCCTTTATTACATCTTCTCGTAAGGCTTAAAGCGCTGCTGCAGGCCGCGCAGCTGGTCGATTCGCGCGTCATAACGGGCCTGCTGGAGGCTGCCGAGTTTAACCTGCGCGCTGGCGCTGCTGAGCGTGGAAATCGCCTGATCGAGGCGCCCCACCAGGGCAAAGCCTTCGGCACGCGCTGCCAGCTCCTGATCGCGGTTGCCCAGCTGAGCTTCCGCCTGTGCGAGCAGGTCCCAGCCGTTTTGATCGTCTTTATTATTAAAGGTGTAGCGGTTTAGAATGGTCGCCGCTTCCCCCGGCTGGCCGCCCTGTAAGTAAGCATTCGCCAGGTTAAGCTGCAGCACCGGGTTGGTACGGACGTCTTTCGCCCCTTTCAGGCGGTTAATCGCATCGGCAGGTTTCTTCTGCCCCAGATCGATATCCGTCGAGAGATCGAGATACCACGGGTTATTCGGGTCGGCAGCCAGAAGCGGCTGCAGCGCCTTACGCGCCTCGTCGTATTTGCTGGCTTCCATCGCCTGTAGCGCCTGACCATACTGCGCGGCGTTTTTCTCACGCACGTTGCCTTTCGCCAGGGCATCCAGCAGGTCGCTGGTGAGCTGGTTACGCCCGGAATTGTACATCCCCAGCGTTCTCACTTTCGCCATGTAGAAATCCTGCGAAGACTGGACCACGACCGGACGCATCTGGTTGGCACGGTTGCGCGCATCCGACAGGCGGCTTTCCGGAAGCGGGTGCGTGAGCAGAATTTCCGGCGGGCGGGAAGAATAACGCGCCTGATCGAGCAGTTTTTCCAGGAAGCTCGGCATGGCCTGCGGGTCGAAGCCCGAACGCTGTAGCACCTGAATGCCGATGCGGTCCGCTTCCTGCTCGTTTTGCTGGGTAAAGCTGATCATCCCCTGACGCGTACCGGCCAGCGTACCGGTTAAGGCGGCCATCCCGGCCTGCGGGCTGGCCATCGCCAGCAGAATAGAGCCCAGCGCGCCCACCCAGGTGAGCGGGGCGTTACGCTTCTGGTCTTCCATGGCACGCGCCAGGTGGCGCTGCGTGACGTGCGAAATTTCGTGCGCCATAACCGAGGCGAGCTGGCTTTCGTTATCGGAATAGCGGAATAACGCCGAATGCAGCACCACGTTACCGCCAAAGAAGGCGAAGGCGTTGATTTCGTCATTATTAATTAAATAGAAATGGAAGGGCGTTTTTACCGAGTCGGCGTGCGCCACCAGACGCATCCCCAGCCCGTTTATGTACTGTACCAGCAAAGGGTCGTTAATCAGCGGGGCGCTGCCGCGCAGCTGGCGAACATAGTAATCGCCCATTTGCATCTCTTGCCCAATAGAGAGCGTGCTTCCTGCCGTGGTGCCCATGTCCGGCAATGAATCGGACGAGTCAGCAAAAGCGGGTAACACCTGACCGACCGTCACTGCGGCAATCAGTGTTGCAACCAGTGTTTTTCTCAACTGCCTGAACATAACCACTGTCCTGTATGTTGGATGTGCTAATTTGACCGATGAACCGGCTTATCGTTCATCTCTGCTGCCCTGCGAGTGTAGCCGTGTTACCGCATGAAGAAAATCCCATTCATCAGGCTTTTGCGGATTGTGTCAGCGATACAAAAAGCGAAAGTCTTTTTTGTGACAGTTAGATACAATTCACCGTCTCACTCCCGCCATTCGATTCAGGGAAGGGTTGTATGCTCGAAATGTTAATGCAGTGGTACCGGCGTCGGTTCAGCGACCCGGAAGCCATTGCTTTGTTGGTTATTCTGGTTGCCGGGTTCGGTATTCTGTTCTTCTTCAGCGGTCTGCTCGCCCCTCTGCTGGTGGCGATTGTACTGGCGTACCTGCTGGAGTGGCCAACGGCGCGCCTGGAACATATCGGCTGTTCCCGCCGCTGGGCAACCAGCATCGTGCTGGTGCTGTTTGTCGGCATCCTGCTGTTGATGGCCTTCGTGGTGATGCCGGTGGCCTGGCAGCAGGGGATTTACCTTATTCGCGATATGCCCGGCATGCTGAATAAACTGTCTGATTTTGCCGCCACGCTGCCGCGCCGTTATCCCGCGTTAATGGACGCCGGCATCATCGACGCGATGGCCGAAAATATGCGCGCCCGCATCATGACGATGGGCGATTCGGTGGTGAAATACTCTCTGGCGTCGCTGGTGGGGCTGCTCACCCTGGCCGTCTACCTCGTGCTCGTTCCGCTGATGGTCTTCTTCCTGGTAAAAGACAAAGACCAGATGCTCAACGCCGTGCGGCGCGTTTTACCGCGCAACCGCGGACTGGCGGGGCAGGTCTGGGAAGAGATGAACCAGCAGATCACCAACTACATTCGCGGCAAGGTGCTGGAGATGATTGTCGTGGGAGTAGCCACCTGGATTGGCTTCCTGATCTTCGGCCTGAACTACTCGCTGTTGCTGGCGGTGCTGGTGGGGCTGTCGGTCCTGATTCCGTACATCGGCGCGTTTGTGGTGACCATTCCGGTTGTGGGGGTCGCGCTGTTCCAGTTCGGGCTTGGGACGGAGTTCTGGAGCTGCTTCGCGGTGTACCTGATTATTCAGGGGCTGGACGGTAACCTGCTGGTACCGGTGCTGTTCTCAGAGGCGGTGAACCTGCATCCGCTGGTGATTATCTTATCCGTGGTGATTTTCGGCGGGCTGTGGGGATTCTGGGGCGTGTTCTTTGCCATTCCGCTGGCCACGCTGATTAAAGCCGTGGTCCACGCGTGGCCGGATGTGCCGGCGGTGGAAGAGAAGTAGTTTTTGTGCGGCCTGATGCCCTCACCCCGGCCCTCTCCCACGGGGAGAGGGGGAAAACACTAAAAACGGCAACCAGGTTGCCGTTTTGCTGTTTATCAGGCGCTTGCTTTCAGCCAGTTCAACACCACGTCGTGGTGGTTACTGGTTTTGAAGTCATCAAACACATGTTCAATTTTACCGTCAGCGTCAATCAGGAAGCTGATGCGGTGAATGCCGTCGTAGGTTTTACCCATAAACGTCTTCTCGCCCCAGATGCCGAACTGTTCGCACACCTGATGATCTTCATCAGAAAGCAGCGTGAAGTTCAGCAGCTCTTTTTCAGCAAATCGTGACAGCTTTTCCGGTTTATCCGTGCTGATGCCCAGCACTTCCACGCCGACTTTTTTCAACTCGTCCATGTTGTCGCGTAAGCCGCAGGCCTGTACGGTGCAGCCGGGGGTCATGGCTTTCGGGTAGAAATAGACCAGAACACGCTGTCCCTGGAAGTCGGTCAAATTTACTTGCTCGCCGTCTTGATCCGGTAAGCTAAATTTCGGTGCGATGTCACCGGCTTTCAGTGGATTCATTACTCAACTCCATCCTGTTCGTGCTGCGAATAATTGACGACGCTTATACTGCCCTGCGCGTTTAATTCTGTACAGAGGGCTTTGAACGCTTGCTCGATATTTGACGCATCCTGTGAGGCAGGGCTGTGCGCGGTAATCTGAATAAAGAGCGTGGGAACCGTGCTCTCGTCGCCCGGCTGTGTGCGGGAAACAAGCTCGGCAATGTTCATCTGATGGCTGTCAAACAGCGCGGTAAAGCGCTCAATCAGATGGGGGGAATCAGGGACTTCAACCTGCACCCAGACGGTAGCGGGCATGGCCGGACGCGGGCGCGCGGTGGTCCGTTTCATCACGATCAGCAAATCCAGCTCCGCGCCTTTCAGCGGCAGGGTCGATTCGATAAGCGTTATGGCATTCCATGTTCCGGAAAGCAGCATAATAAACGTGAACTCTTCGCCCAGCATTGCCAGACGGCTGTCTTCGATATTACAGCCGCAGCTACTTACGTGACGGGTGATGGTGTTCACGATACCCGGCCTGTCGGCACCCAGCGCAGTGATAACCAGGTAATGTTGTGATGAGGTTGTCAAACCTGTTCTTCCTTTGCATGGTTAAGTCTTCCTAAGGAAAGCATAAAAAAAACATGCATACAACCGCCTGAGGGCCTCAGGTCGCTTGCTTTTATTACAGTTCCAAACGTACCATTGAGGCTCTTGTTCGCACAGAGGATGGCTCATGTTCACGGGAAGTATTGTCGCGCTTGTTACACCGATGGATGAAAAAGGTAATGTCTGCCGGTCAAGCATGAAGAAGCTGATTGATTACCATGTCGCCAATGGAACCTCGGCGATCGTTTCGGTAGGGACTACCGGTGAATCTGCAACGCTGAGCCACGAAGAGCACGGCGATGTGGTTATGCTGACCCTCGAACTGGCTGACGGGCGTATTCCGGTCATCGCGGGGACAGGGGCTAATGCGACCGCAGAAGCTATCAGTCTGACCCAACGTTTTAACGACAGCGGTATCGTAGGCTGTCTGACGGTAACCCCTTACTACAACCGTCCTACCCAGGAAGGTTTGTTCCAGCACTTCAAAGCCATCGCTGAACATACTGACTTGCCACAAATTCTGTATAATGTGCCGTCCCGTACCGGCTGCGATATGCTGCCGGAAACCGTTGGTCGTCTCTCGGAAGTAAAAAATATTATCGGTATTAAAGAGGCGACAGGGAACTTAAGCCGCGTTCATCAGATCAAAGAGCTGGTTTCAGATGACTTTATCCTGTTGAGTGGTGATGATGCGACCGCGCTGGACTTTATGCAACTCGGTGGTCATGGCGTGATCTCCGTAACGGCAAACGTTGCGGCGCGCGATATGGCTGAAATGTGCAAAATGGCCGCAGCCGGTCACTTTGATGAAGCCCGCGTCATTAACCAGCGTCTGATGCCGCTGCACAATAAATTATTTGTCGAACCCAATCCGATCCCAGTGAAATGGGCGTGTAAGGAGTTGGGGCTTGTAGCAACCGATACGCTGCGTCTGCCAATGACACCGATTACCGACCACGGTCGTGACATCGTCAAGGCAGCGCTGAAGCATGCCGGTTTGCTGTAAAGTTTAGGGAGATTTGATGGCTTATTCAGTACAGAAGTCGCGCCTGGCGAAGGTTGCGAGTGTTTCGCTTGTTATGCTGCTCGCTGCCTGTAGTTCAGACTCGCGCTACAAGCGCCAGGTGAGCGGTGATGAATCCTATCTGGATGCGACCCCGCTTGCTGAACTTCACGCACCGGCTGGTATGATCCTGCCGATTCAGAACGGCGATTATAATATTCCCGTGACCAACGGCAGTGGCCTGGTGGGTAAAGCGCTTGATATTCGTCCACCAGCACAGCCTCTGGCGCTGGTGAGCGGGGCGCGTACCCAGTTCACCGGTGATACGGCCTCGCTGATGGTTGAGAGCGCGCGCGGTAGCACCCTGTGGCCGCAGGTTGTCAGCGTTATTCAGTCGAAGAACTACACCATCGATAAACGCGATGACGCCAGCCAGACGTTAACCACCGACTGGATCGAATGGAACCGTCTGGATGAAGATCAGCAGTATCGCGGTCGCTATCAAGTCTCCGTAAAACCACAGGGTTATCAGCAGGCGGTTAACGTTAAGCTGTTGAACCTGGAGCAGGCGGGTAAACCGGTTGCGGATGCCGCGTCCCTGCAGCGTTACAGCACCGAAATGCTGAACGTGATTGCCGCGGGTCTGGATAAGACCGCTACCGATGCCGCCAACGCCGCGCAGAGCCGCAACGGCGCGACCTTCGATGTGCAAAGCGGTGCGGATGATACCGGCCTGCCAATGCTGGTGGTTCGTGCACCGTTTAACCAGACCTGGCAGCGTCTGCCAGCGACGCTGGAAAAAGTGGGCATGAAAGTGAGCGACAGCACGCGTTCAACTGGCAGCATGACGGCAACGTACAAGCCGCTCTCCGACAGCGCATGGCAGGAGCTGGGAGCGAAAGATCCTCAGCTTGCCTCCGGTGACTACAAGATTCAGGTAGGCGACCTTGATAACCGCAGCAGTCTGCAGTTTATCGATCCAAAAGGTCACACGCTGACCCAGTCGCAGAACGATGCGCTGGTCGCTGTCTTCCAGGCGGCATTCAGCAAATAAATACGAGGGCTGGTTAATCCAGCCCTTTTTATTTTAGTGCTACGCAAACGTGTGCGTGGCATAATATCCCCAGTTTTGAACACAAATCATCACACCAGGAGTAATGAAGATGCAGAAGCAAGCTGAGTTGTATCGTGGCAAAGCGAAGACCGTATACAGCACGGAAAACCCGGATCTGTTGGTGCTCGAGTTCCGCAATGATACGTCAGCAGGGGATGGCGCACGCATTGAGCAGTTCGATCGTAAAGGCATGGTGAACAACAAGTTCAACCACTTCATTATGACCAAACTGGCCGAAGCGGGTATCCCGACTCAGATGGAAGCGTTGCTGTCCGATACGGAATGTCTGGTGAAAAAACTGGATATGGTTCCGGTTGAGTGCGTTATTCGTAACCGTGCAGCGGGCTCCCTGGTGAAGCGTCTGGGCATTGAAGAAGGTATCGAACTGAACCCACCGTTGTTCGACCTGTTCCTGAAAAACGATGCTATGCACGATCCTATGGTCAATGATTCCTACTGCGAAACCTTCGGCTGGGTGAATAAAGAGAACCTGGCGCGCATGAAAGAACTGACCTACAAAGCCAACGACGTGCTGAAAAAATTGTTTGATGACGCGGGCCTGATCCTCGTCGACTTCAAGCTGGAGTTTGGTCTGTTCAAAGGCGAAGTGGTGCTGGGCGATGAGTTCTCACCGGACGGTAGCCGCCTGTGGGATAAAGAAACCCTGGATAAAATGGACAAAGACCGCTTCCGTCAGAGCCTGGGTGGCCTGATTGAAGCGTACGAAGCGGTTGCTCACCGTTTAGGCGTTAAGCTCGACTAACTCCCTCACTTGCCAAAGGATGTTTACATCCTTTGGCGTCTTACCTTTGTTTCCTATGGTAATCTTGCCGTTAACCGCCTACGATCATAGCTATTATTAATGGAATAGTTCGAGGTGGTTATGCGCTGGCAAGGGCGTCGTGAAAGTGACAATGTAGAAGACAGGCGCAGTGATGGCGGCGGCGGTCCTTCAATGGGCGGGCCCGGCTTCCGGTTACCCAGCGGCAAAGGCGGGATAATCCTGCTGATTGTGGTGCTGGTTGCAGGGTATTACGGCGTCGATCTCACCGGCTTGATGACCGGTCAGCCGCTGCAACAGCAGCAGCAATCTCAGCACTCCATCAGTCCGAATGAAGATGAAGCGGCTAAATTTACCTCCGTTATTCTCGCCACAACAGAAGACACCTGGAGTCAGCTGTTCGAGAAGATGGGGCGTACCTACCAGCAGCCGAAGCTGGTGATGTATCGCGGTGCAACCCGCACCGGATGCGGTACCGGGCAGTCTGTGATGGGGCCGTTCTACTGCCCGGCAGACGGCACCGTCTATATCGATCTCTCTTTTTACGATGACATGAAACGCAAGCTTGGCGCTGACGGCGATTTTGCCCAGGGCTACGTGATCGCGCATGAAGTTGGTCACCACGTGCAGAAGCTGTTGGGGATTGAGCCAAAAGTGCGCCAGCTTCAGCAAAATGCCTCTCAGGCTGAAGTGAACCGTCTTTCCGTTAAAATGGAACTGCAGGCGGACTGCTTCGCGGGCGTCTGGGGCCACAATATGCAGCAGCAGGGTGTTCTGGAATCCGGCGACCTTGAAGAGGCGTTAAATGCCGCTCAGGCTATCGGTGACGATCGTCTTCAGCAGCAGAGCCAGGGGCGCGTCGTGCCGGACAGCTTCACCCACGGTACCTCACAGCAGCGCTACAGCTGGTTTAAACGCGGTTTCGACAGCGGCGATCCGGCGCAGTGTAATACCTTCGGCAAAGCGATGTAATGCTGCCGTTTGAACAGCTGATAAGCGTACTTGAGCGCACCGGCCATCGCCGGCTGGTGGTGCTCAGCGGTGATGCGCAGTGGACGTTAACCCAGGCAGTCGCCCTGCGTGACGCCCTACCCGGAGACTGGGTTTGGCTGGACGAACACCCTTCACAGGCCATCAGCGGCCTGCTGGGACGCGAGTTCCGCCATGCCGTCTTTAACGCCAGCGCCGGGTTTGATGTCGCCGCGTTTGCCGCCCTGAGCGGCACGCTGAGCGCCGGAAGTCTTCTGGTGCTGCGGGTTCCGCCGCTCGACGCGTGGGCCGAGCGTCCTGACGGTGATTCCCTGCGCTGGAGCGACAGCGCCGACGCGATAGCCACGCCGCATTTTGTCCACCATTTCTGCCGGACCCTTGCCGCCGATCCCGATGCGATTGTCTGGCTTCAGGGTAGCGATTTATCCCTTCCACCTTTACCCGACGCGCCCGACTGGCAGCCCGCCAGCGGCGCGCCGCAGCGCGAGCAGGCTGAGATCCTGGATGTGCTTCAGGGGATGAAGAGGGGCATCGTGGCCGTTACCGCCGCGCGCGGGCGCGGAAAGTCAGCTCTGGCGGGAATGTTGCTGAATCGCATTGCGGGCAGCGCCGTGGTCACCGCGCCGGCAAAGGGGGCCACGGATATCATTGCCCGCTTTGCCGGAGAGCATTTTCATTTTATGGCCCCGGACGCGCTGCTTGCCTCTTCATGCCAGGCCGACTGGCTGATTGTCGATGAAGCCGCCGCGATCCCCGGCCCGCTGCTGGAAAAGCTGGTGAGCCGTTTCCCGCGCGTGCTGCTGACCACAACGGTGCAGGGCTATGAAGGGACGGGCCGGGGATTTTTGCTTAAATTCTGCGGTCGGTTTGCCGGGCTGCAGCGCTACAGCCTGTCAGCGCCGGTACGCTGGGCTACGGGCTGCCCGCTTGAGCGGGTTGTCGCCCACGCGCTGCTGTTTGACGATACGCTGATTGACTGCCGCCCGGAAGGGGAGGTGCGTTTAACTTCCTTGACCCCGGAGGCCTGGGAAAGCCGTCCGGCGCTGGCAGCGAGCGTATACGAGCTTCTCTGCGCCGCGCACTATCGCACCTCGCCGCTCGATTTACGCCGCATGATGGACGCGCCCGGGCAGCAGTTTGCTGTCGCCGAAGCCAACCCGGTCATCGCCGGGGCGCTCTGGCTGGTAGAGGAGGGCGGGTTATCCCCTGGGCTTAGCCGCGCCGTATGGGCGGGCTTCCGCCGTCCTCGCGGGAACCTGGTGGCGCAGTCTCTGGCGGCGCACGGCGGCTCCCCGCTGGCGGCAACGCTCAGAGGCCGACGCGTGACCCGCATTGCCGTGCACCCTCACCGTCAGCGGGAAGGGATTGGTCAGGCGCTTATCCGCAGCGCCAGCGGGGAAGATTATCTGTCGGTGAGCTTTGGCTATACCGATGAGCTTTGGCGCTTCTGGCAGCAGTGTGGGTTTGTGCTGGTGCGGATGGGAAGCCATCGTGAAGCCAGCAGCGGCTGCTACACCGCGATGGCGCTGCTGGCGCACAGCGAGGCCGGGCGTCAGCTGTGCGAGCAGGCGCAGCAGCGTCTGAAGCGCGATGCGCGGGTGTTATCGGCCTGGAACGGTGAAAAGATCCCGGTGGAAGATGATTGGGACGCTACCCTTAATCATGACGACTGGCTGGAGCTGGCCGGGTTCGCCTTCGCCCACCGGGCGTTTTCCACCTCCGTTGCGGCGTTAACGCGGCTGGTGCAGAGCGTTGATATGCCGCTTGCAGCCCTGCGCGGAAAAGTTGAGGCGAAAAAGGATGATGCCCGGCTAAGCGCTGAGCTGGCCCTGCCCGGGCGAAAAGCACTGCTGGTGAGAATGCGAGCGGAAACGGCACAAGCTCTTGAAAGGCTTGATGAAGCTCGCTGTCAGCAGTTGAAAGACGCTATTTTGCAATGGCAATTTTTTCAATGACTTCTTCAGTAAAGTGGCATGGTCATTCCCGTCGCGAGGCGTAGAATCCAGGTCATCTATTAAGGAGACCACCATGAAACACGACCATTTTGTTGTTCAAAGCCCTGACAAACCGGCTAAACAGTTACTGCTTCTGTTTCATGGCGTTGGCGATAATGCCGTCAATATGGGTCAGATTGGCAGCTGGTTTGCGCCTGTTTTTCCGGAGGCATTGATTGTCAGCATCGGTGGCGTCGAGCCATGTGGTCCTAACGGACGGCAGTGGTTCTCTGTTCAGGGCGTGACGGAAGAGAACCGTCAGGCGCGTATTGATGCCATCATGCCCACGTTTATCGACATTGTCCGCTACTGGCAGCAGCAGAGCGGCGTGGGTGCCGACGCAACCGCGCTGATTGGCTTCTCGCAGGGGTCAATCATGTCGCTGGAAAGCGTAAAAGCGCAGCCGGGTCTGGCTTCGCGGGTGATCGCATTTAACGGCCGTTTTGCGACGCTGCCGACCAGCGCGACCACGCAGACGACCATCCACCTCATCCACGGTGGTGAAGACCGGGTGATTGAACTCTCGCATGCGGTTGCCGCACAGGAAGCGCTGATTCGCGAAGGTGGGGATGTGACGCTGGATATCGTTGACGAGTTGGGCCACGCGATTGACGACCGTAGCATGCAGTTTGCGCTCGATCGTTTGCGCTATACCGTACCGAAGCACTACTTTGATGAAGCGCTCAGCGGCGGCAAGCCGGATAACGATGATATTGTAGAGTTTATGTGAGGTTTCCCCCTCTCCCAGGGAGAGGGGAAACAGAACGATTACTTCTTCTGATCCTTCTTCGGCCAGTCGTCGTCATCGTCCCACTTGTTGTTAAAATCACGGTGCGGGGGAAGATCCGGTTTGTTGGCGAGAAATTTTTTATGGTCAACGCGCTTAAGATCTTTAATCACGTTGAGCAATACGCCGACCAGAAAAACTAACACCAGAATCCACCAGTACTTTGAAAGCCAGTCCATTCGCTATTCCTCTCAGAGCGTTCGTCAGGCGACGAGTTGCTCCATAATGCGTTGATACATACGGGCCAGCAGTTGCAAATCTGCCGCATTGACACACTCATTTATTTTATGAATGGTTGCGTTCACTGGACCCAGTTCGACAACCTGGGCACCCATGCGGGCGATAAAGCGTCCGTCTGAGGTGCCACCCGTTGTCAGCAGCTGTGGCTTAATTTCATTATAGTGCTCGATGGCGTTCACCACCGCATCCACCAGTTTGCCGCGCTGCGTCAGGAACGGCTGGCCGGAAAGCCACCAGTCCACGGTGTAGCGCAGGTTATATTTTTCCAGCAGGGCGACAACGCGCGCCTTGATCGTCTCATCGGTCAGTTCAGTGCTGAAGCGGAAGTTGAACTGGACGAAATAATCTCCCGGGATAACGTTATTGCTACCGGTCCCGGCCTTGACGTTCGCAATCTGCATGCTGGTCGGCGGGAAGAACTCGTTGCCTTTATCCCACTCAATCTCTACCAGTTCGCTCAGCATCGGTGCCGCGCGATGGACCGGGTTATCGGCCAGATGCGGGTAAGCAACGTGCCCCTGAACGCCGTGAATGGTCAGGTTACAGGTCAGCGAGCCGCGACGCCCGTTTTTGACGACATCCCCCACCACTTCGGTACTGGACGGCTCGCCGACCAGGCAGTAGTCGAGACGCTCGTTGCGGGCCATCAGCGCCTCAACGACCTTCACGGTACCGTTATGGGCGCTGGCTTCTTCGTCGGAGGTGATTAAAAACGCGAGACGGTTTTTGTGGTTCGGGTGCTGAGCAACAAAGCGCTCTGCCGCCACCACCATTGCCGCCAGAGAGCCTTTCATGTCTGCCGCACCGCGACCAAACAGCATGCCATCGCGGATGGTCGGTTCAAACGGCGGGTTAATCCAGCGGTCTGCGTCACCGGCGGGAACGACATCAGTGTGTCCGGCAAAGGCCAGCGTTTCACCCTGGCCGCGCCACGCCCAGAAGTTCTGGGTATCGCCAAAATCCATGCGTTCCACGGTAAAACCGATGGCGCGCAGGCGCTCAATCATTAATGCCTGACAACCTGCGTCGTCCGGGCTAAGGGAAGGACGGCGAATAAGCTGCTGAGTCAGCTCAATGACCGGGCATGACATAGACTACACCTCAACGAAAAAGTCTGAATAAAGG
This sequence comes from Enterobacter genomosp. O, assembly GCF_001022965.1. GTDB lineage: Bacteria > Pseudomonadota > Gammaproteobacteria > Enterobacterales > Enterobacteriaceae > Enterobacter > Enterobacter cloacae_L. The sequence goes on along the minus strand of NZ_LECZ01000024.1, from coordinate 388,094 downwards.
GTTTCACTGAAACCCAGCAGCATAGGCTGCCCTGGCGCGCAGAGCAATGGGCGTTTGATGATTGCCGGCATTTCCAGCATCAGTTTTGCCGCGCTGTCGGCATCTTTGATGCTGGCGCGCAGCGCTTCGTCCAGTTTACGCCAGGTGGTGCCGCGCGTGTTCAGCAGTGCTTCCCACCCCAGTTCGCCGATCGCGTTATGCAGAAATTCTGCATCAAGCCCATCGGCTCGGTAATCGTGGAAACGGTACTCTACGTTGTTTGCTTCCAGCCAGCGGCGGGCTTTTTTGATGGTGTCGCAATTTTTAATGCCGTACATCACAACCATGGTGAATCCTTTTGACCTAATGATGATTAAATGTTCAGTAAATTCGAAGATATATCCTTAAGCGGAATATAACACATTCAGGAATCGTCTGGATTTACACTTCTTCTTAATTCAACTCACAACTGTACGCTGAATATTCTTTCATCCTTTAAGCATAGATGTCCATAAACTTTAAAATGCTAATAAACTCAGCCAATAAAATAAAACTCATCTGCTCGCAGGGTTATTTCAAAATATTGCTGGCCGTCACAAAAAATTGAGGGCTATCCGTTCATATTTATCATAAATCCCCGTAGGACATGGGGTACAATCACAGCAATTGGTTAAATAGTCTTCACAATGATGGTCCGTTTTTGTAGAATGCGCATAATAATAAGAGAGGGTATTATGATTGAACGTGAACTGGGGAACTGGAAAGATTTTATCGAAGGCATGCTTCGTAAATGACATTCAGTAAGAATTGCAAGAGCACTAAAATAAGTAAAATAATCATAGTGTGAATTAATCACACAATAAAAAGGCGGCCGATAAAGCCGCCTTTTTTTATTTCAATCACTTACTCCGTGCGTTCCTTTAGCGGGAAGCGGCGACGCACCAGCACAAAGAACAGCGGAACGAAATAAATGGCAAGGATAGTGGCGGAAATCATGCCGCCCATGACCCCGGTCCCTACAGCATGCTGGCTGCTGGAGCCTGCGCCGGTGCTGGTTGCCATCGGCAGCACGCCGAAAACGAACGCCAGCGACGTCATCAGGATCGGGCGTAAGCGCTGACGGCAGGCGTGCAGCGTGGCGGCCATCAGCTCGTGGCCTTTGGCATTCATCTCGTTGGCAAACTCAACGATCAGAATGGCGTTTTTCGCCGACAGCCCAATCACCGTGAGCAGCCCGACCTGGAAGTAGACATCGTTCTCCAGACCGCGCATCCAGGTCGCGAGCAGTGCACCGATGACGCCAAGGGGCACGACCAGCATGACCGAGAACGGGACTGACCAGCTTTCATACAGTGCGGCAAGGCAGAGGAAGACTACCAGCAGCGAGAGCGCGTAAAGCGCGGGAGCCTGCGCTCCGGAGAGACGCTCCTGGTAAGACATGGCCGTCCACTCCAGGCCAAAACCGGCGGGCAGCTGCTGCACCAGTTTTTCCATGGTGTCCATGGCGGTACCGGTACTGACGCCCGGAGCGGCTTCACCAACGATTTCAACCGCGGAATAGCCGTTATAGCGCTCCAGACGCGGCGAACCGCTCTCCCAGTGCGAGTTGGCAAAGGCGGAGAAGGGCACCATGCCGCCGACATTATTCCTGACAAACCAGCGGTTAATATCATCCGGCAGCATGCGGAACGGCGCGGCGGACTGTACATACACTTTTTTCACGCGACCGCGATCCATAAAGTCATTCACATAGCTCGAGCCCCACGCGGTTTGCAGGGTGTCATTGATATCGTTGATCGACACGCCCAGCGCCTGCGCCTTACGCTGATCGATATCCACCTGCAGCTGCGGGCTGTCATCCAGACCGTTGTGGCGAACGCGCGTCAGCCCGGCATCTTTACCCGCCAGATCTAACAGCTTGTCGCGCGCCGCCATTAGCGCCGTATGGCCCGCACCGGCGTGATCCTGCAGCTCCATATCAAAGCCGGCAGAACTGCCCAGACCGCTTATTGCCGGCGGGCTGCTGGCAAAGACGCGCGCTTCTTTGATATGCGCAAAGGCTTTCGTCGCGCGCTCAATGATGGCAAACGATGTTCCCGTTTTCGTGTCGCGCTCGTCCCAGTCCTTCAGGCGGACGAACATGCGTGCGACGTTCTGCCCGTTGCCGCCCGGGCCGGAGCCGACGGTGGAGAAGACGGAAACAACGTTATCTTTCTCTTTGGTGAAGAAGTACTGCTCCACCTTCTGCACCACTTTCAGCGTCTGCTGCTGCGTTGCGCCGCTCGGGAGCTGCACCGAGGTTGTGAACATTCCCCGGTCCTCCATCGGCAGGAACGAGGTGGGCAGATGCATAAACAGCCAGACCATGCCGCCCAGCAGCACAACGTAAACCATCATCCAGCGCAGGCTGCGGTGCAGCACGCCGCCGACGGCAGATTCATACCGCGCGGCATTGCGGTTAAACATCCGGTTAAACCAGCCGAAGAACCCTTTCTGGCCGTGTTGCTCGCCTTTGTGCAGCGGTTTCAGAATGGTGGCGCAGAGTGCGGGAGTGAGGATCAGCGCCACCAGCACGGAGAGCACCATTGCCGAGACGATCGTGATGGAGAACTGACGGTAAATCGCCCCTGTTGTGCCGCCAAAGAAGGCCATCGGGATAAAGACGGCCGACAGCACCATCGCAATACCGACTAGCGCCCCCTGAATTTGCCCCATGGATTTGCGCGTCGCCTGGCGCGGGGAAAGGCCCTCTTCGCTCATGATGCGCTCGACGTTTTCGACCACCACGATGGCATCATCCACCAGAAGGCCAATCGCCAGCACCATCGCAAACATCGTCAGGGTATTAATGCTGTATCCGAACGCGTACAGCACCGCAAAGGTCCCCAGCAGCACCACCGGGACGGCAATGGTTGGGATCAGCGTTGCGCGGAAGTTTTGCAGGAACAGGTACATGACCAGGAACACCAGCGCAATGGCTTCCAGCAGGGTCTTTACCACATCCTCAATCGATGCTTTAACGAAGGAGGTGGTTTCATAGGCGACTTTGTACTCCAGCCCGTGCGGGAAATACTGCGACAGCTCGTCCAGACGGTCCAGCACCAGTTTCGCCGTGGCCATTTCGTTCGCGCCGGAGGCCAGCTTAACCCCCAGACCGGAGGCCTGATTGCCGTTAAAGCGGCTCAGATAGTCGTATTTCTCTGCACCCATTTCCACCGTGGCGACATCGCCCAGGCGCACTTCCGACCCGTCCTGATTCACGCGCAGGGTGATGTTGCGGAACTGGTCCGGCGTCTGCAGCAGCGATTGTGAATTGATGGTGGCATTCAGGGCCTGCTTATCGACGGACGGCGTTCCCCCCAGCTGCCCTACGGCAATCTGGGCGTTCTGGGCCTTGATGGCATCCGTTACGTCTGTTGCCGTCATCTGGACGCTGTTGAGCTTGTTGGGATCGAGCCAGATGCGCATTGAGTACTGTGAGCCGTAAGCGTCGATATCCCCCACGCCGTTAATACGGCTGATGGGATCCTGAATATTACTGGCGACGTAGTCCGCAATGTCCTGTTTATCCATCGAGCCATCTGTCGAGACAAACGCGATGGTCAAAATATTGGTATCACCGGTTTTACGCACGGTCACACCCTGGTTCTGTACCGCCTGGGGCAGCTTGCGCATGGCCGACTGCAGCTGGTTTTGTACCTGCTGCACCGCTTCGTCCGGGTCGGTGCCCGCCTTGAAGCTCAGGGTCACCGTCGCCTGGCCCGTGGCGCTACTCTGCGAGGACATGTACATCAGGTTATCCAGACCCGTCATGTTCTGCTCGATAACCTGCGTCACGGTGTTTTCCAGCGTTTGTGCGGAAGCGCCGGGGTAGTTTGCGGTGACGCGCACGTTCGGCGGTGCCAGATCGGGGTATTGCTCAACGGGAAGTGACGTAATCGCCAGGACGCCTGTCAGGCACAACAGGATGGCAAGCACCCAGGCAAAAATGGGGCGATCGATAAAAAAATTCGCCATGAAAAAGTGACCTCGTTTTGCTGCACGTCATTATTGTTTATTGCCCGCATAACTTTAGCGGTAAGGCCCAGGTCAAACGTGGAGAAATAAAGGAGATAATGTAAATTATCATGCGCTTTTCCCTGCGCTTCCTCCTTTACCGTTATTTACCCGCGGGTGCCTCAGGTACGGGGAATGTGACGCTGACCAGCGTGCCGCCGTTTTGCGGCTGTGAAAAATGCAGCGCTCCCCCAAGCCGTTGCGCGCGTTCACGCATAATGTTCAGGCCGTAATGCCCCGGCGGCTCGCTGGCCTCGCCAATCCCGATGCCGTTGTCACGAATGCTTACGCAGTGCGTACCGTCTGCTGCCGTTACGCAGCTCACTGCAATCTCAGTGGCCTGCGCGTGCTTAATGGCATTCAGCACGGCCTCACGTACGATCTGTAAAAGATGCACCTGCTTTTGCGCGTCGAGCGCCAGCGAGGAGAGGCGGCAGTCGAGATGCAGCTTAGCCTGCGTCTGGCTCTGCAGTGCGTCGAGGGACTCCTGCAGCGCCGCGGGTAAATTCGCGTGGTTCAGCGTGAGGCGGAAGGTGGTGAGCAGCTCGCGCAGCTGTTGCCAGGCGTTGTTAAGCTCGCGGGAGAAGTCGGTGATGATGGTCTGCGCCGGGGCGTTTTCCTCCGGCACGGCGCGCTTAAGCAGGGCAAGCTGAATGCGCAGATACGACAGCACCTGCGCCAGCGAATCATGCAGCTCGCGAGCGATGGTGGCGCGTTCTTCCATTAGCAGCAGCTGCTGGTAATGCTTCTGTGCCTGGTTAAAGTACAGCCCGCGCCCGAGCATGGTTGCCACGCTTCGCATCAGCGGGAGGGGAACGCTGTCCGTCTCGCTTTGCCAGCGCAGCTCGCCGTAAAGGGTATCCTGCATCAATACCGGCAGATTTTGCAGCGGGAGGCCGCGTGACTCCGTCCCTTCACACACCCGCCAGTCGTCGCTGGTGCGCAGCTCCAGATAACTCATCTGCGTATAGTCATGGACAATTTGCAGGATATGCCGGAAGCAGTGGCTGTCTATCTGGCCGGTATTCAGCGCCTGAGAGCATTTGAACAGCATGTCGAGCTGCTGGTGGGCGTCATGCAAATGCCGCGTCTTTTCCGCAACAGAGGCTTCAAGCGAGTGGTAGAGCGTGGCTAACTCGGCGGACATGTGGTTAAAGGCGCGCGAGAGCTGGCCCAGCTCGTTCGGCAGGGCGGTATCCGGCGCAGGGGTCGCAAACTCGCCTCGCTCAATTCGCTCGCTGGCCGCCACCAGATTGTTCAGCGGCAATACCACCTGGCGACGGATGCGCCGCAGGGTAAACAGCGTCAGCAGCAGGATCCCAAGCGCGCCCGCCAGCGAGAGCAGGGTGACCGTCTGAATTTTATGTTCGGTGTAGTGCTGCAGGGCAAGCACGAAGGCATCAATGCGGCCGACAAAATCCCCAATGTGGCCTTGATACCACGCGCTGTCGCCGCGGGCGATGCGCGTGTCCATCTCCAGCCAGGCCACGTGCAGCTGCTGATAGCGTGCTTTCACGTTGTCCGGAACGTACCAGCGGTTCAGCTTCTGCAGGGCAGGCGCGCTCAGCGTCTGTTGCCAGTTCTCGCGATGCGCGGCAAGGGAAGGGCTGTTGCGCTGCATCTCGTAGCCCAGGCGATAGCTCTGCATGCGCAGTGAGCCCGCGATGTTAATGGCTTCGGCGTCACGCTGGCTGCTGGCAAGCGTCAGCAGCGCGACGGTGCTGGTCAGCACGGATAAGACGATGATCGAAAAGAAAGCCCAGGCAAGGCTTCCGGAAACGGGTCGTTTAACGGTCACAGAACGGCTCTCTGAATAAAATTGATCTGCCACAGGTTCACTGGAAATAATTGGGCATCCTGGGCATTTGAACATTGCCCGATCGCGCCGTGATGCGTAAATACCATATTCATACAAAGAATAAGGTTATTGAACCAAAAACAGGTGTGGATATGAATCGTTTTATTATGGCTGACAGCCAGCAATGCATTGGGTGTCGCGCCTGCGAAGTGGCCTGCGTGATGGCGCACAACGGTGAGCAGCACGTCCTGAGCGAGCGCCATTTTCATCCCCGTATTACGGTCCTGCGAGCCGGCGAGAAGCGAAGCCCCGTCACCTGCCATCACTGCGAAAACGCGCCCTGCGCGCAAAGCTGCCCGAACGGCGCCATCAGTAAATGCGATGACAGCGTACAGGTGAATCAACAAAAATGCATCGGCTGTAAGGCCTGCGCGGTGGCCTGCCCGTTTGGCACGATGGAAATTATCGTCACCCCGCTCGGCAGCGGCGGCGTGAAGGCCTCGGCGAACAAATGCGATCTCTGCCAGACGCGACCAAACGGCCCGGCCTGTATCGAAAACTGCCCGGCAGACGTCCTCTCCCTGGCGACGCCCGCTCTCCTGGATAATCTGGCGAAATCGCGCCGACAGCGCGCTGCCAGCCTGGAGGCGCGGCCCTGGCATGCGGAGGCCGTCAGAGTGGACGTCCCGCGCACTAAGCTGCAGCAGATGCAAACAACCCCGCCACGCGGCGAGCCCGACAAGCTGGCTGGCGCAGAGCGCGTGGGCCATTTTAACGAAATCTACCTGCCGTTTCGGGCCGAGCAGGCCGCCCGCGAGGCGTCGCGCTGCCTGACGTGCGGCGAGCACAGCATTTGCGAATGGACCTGCCCGCTGCATAACCACATCCCGCAGTGGATTGAGCGCCTCAGCGCGGGGGACATTGCCGGCGCGGTCGAGCTTTCTCATCAGACTAACTGTTTACCTGAAATTACCGGCCGCGTCTGTCCGCAGGACCGTTTATGCGAAGGGGCCTGCACAATCCGTGACGAGGCGGGATCCGTGACCATCGGTAACATCGAGCGCTATATCGCCGAACGGGCGCTGGCGATGGGCTGGCGCCCGGACATGTCCACCATCACGCCGTCAGGTAAGCGTGTCGCGATTGTCGGCGCGGGGCCTGCCGGGCTGGCGTGCGCCGACGTGCTGGCGCGCAGCGGCGTGAGCGTGACGGTCTACGATCGGCACCCGGAAATCGGCGGGTTGCTGACCTTTGGCATCCCGGCGTTCAAGCTGGACAAATCGCTGCTCGCGCGGCGCAGAGAGATATTCACCGCGATGGGGATCCGCTTTGAGCTGAACTGCGAGGTGGGGCAGGACGTGTCGATGTCACAGTTAAAGAACGAGTACGACGCCCTGTTTATTGGCGTGGGCACCTATCGCTCGATGAAGGCGGGTATCCCGCACGAAGACGCGCCAGGGGTTTACGACGCGCTGCCTTTCCTGGTGGGCAATACGCGGCATGTTATGGGGCTGGAGGAGTCGGCCAGCGAACCGTTCATCGACACCCGTGGCTTAAACGTGGTGGTGCTGGGCGGGGGCGATACCGCGATGGACTGCGTCCGCACCGCGTTACGCCACGGCGCGGCGAACGTCACCTGCGCCTATCGTCGGGATGAGGCCAATATGCCGGGGTCGAAGAAAGAGGTGAAGAACGCCAGAGAAGAGGGCGCGGCGTTTGAATTTAACGTCCAGCCGGTCGAGCTGACGCTGGATCCTGACGGAAAGGTCAACGGTATCCGGATGCTGCGTACCGAGCTCGGTGAGCCGGATGCGCAGGGGCGGCGGCGTCCCGTTCCGGTGGCGGGGAGCGAGTTTGTGATGGCCGCTGATGCGGTCATTATGGCGTTTGGTTTTAACCCGCACGCGATGTCGTGGCTGCAGGCGCAGGGCGTTAAAACGGACGAGCGCGGGCGGATTATTGCCTCGGTTGAGAGCCGCTACCGTTACCAGACGACCAACCCGCAAATCTTCGCCGGGGGTGATGCGGTACGCGGTGCGGATCTGGTGGTAACCGCCATGGCGGAAGGGCGGCATGCGGCGCAGGGGATACTCGACTGGCTGGGAGTCAGTGCGCCAGAACACCATTAAACCGGCGGGCGACAAAGCGGGATTCACGGCGTAGTATAGGGCGACTCATTATGTTGTGGAGCCCGTATGACCCTGAAAATTGACGTTATCAAAGACAAAATTCTCTCTGAAAACTACTTTGTCCTGCGTAACATCACCTACGATCTTACGCGTAATAACGGTGAAGTGATCCGCCACAAACGCGAGGTCTACGACCGCGGCAACGGGGCAACCATTTTGCTCTATAACCGTGAAAAGCAGAGCGTGGTGCTGATCCGTCAGTTCAGGGTGGCGACATGGGTTAATGGCAACCCTGACGGACGTCTGATTGAAACCTGCGCGGGCCTGCTCGATGACGATGAGCCGGAAGTTTGCATCCGCAAAGAGGCCGTCGAAGAAACCGGCTTCGAAGTGGGCGAGGTCAAAAAGGTCTTCGAGCTGTTTATGTCGCCCGGCGGCGTGACGGAAATCGTTCATTTCTTCATTGCGGAATACAGCGACGCGCAGCGCACCCACCGGGGCGGTGGCGTAGAGGATGAAGATATTGAAGTGCTGGAGCTTCCCTTTTCCCGGGCGCTGGAGATGATGCGTTCAGGCGAAATCAAAGATGGTAAGGCAGTGATACTACTGCAGTATTTACAGACGACCGGGTTGATGAATAGCGCTGTCGAACGGATATAGCGTGTTTTTCGGGTATATCTGATAAATCCGATTGAGCAACCCCGGCGGTAACACGAAGATACTGCCCAGTTAAGCGTTTTCGTTCCGGGATTGTGTCATTCATGCGCTACAGCGTCTTTTTATTTTCCCTGTTTTGCGTGCTTCTCGCGCCGCAGGTGCGGGCTGCGCCCGCGCAGCAAGCCTTCTCTGACTGGCAGGTGACCTGCAATAACCAGAACTTTTGCCTTGCGCGCAACACGGGCGAGCACCGCGGTCTGGTCATGACGCTTACCCGAAGCGCCGGGGCGAAAACGGATGCCACGCTGCGTATCGACCTCGGCGGACTTGAAACGCCCTCCGTCAAAGAGCCAGAGATAGTCCCCCGGCTGCTGCTGGATAACTCCCCTCTGAAGCTGGACAGACAGCACTGGCAGCTCACGCCCTGGCATCTTAAAACGGACGATGCGGCCACCATTACCGCTTTTCTGAAAAACATCCAGGAAGGGAAAGCCCTGACCCTGCGCGACGGCAAGCAGGTTATTTCCCTGAGCGGTCTGAAAGCGGCGCTGCTGTTCATTGATGCTCAGCAAAAACGCGTCGGCAGCGAAACCGCATGGATTAAAAAGGGTGACGATCCGCCATTAAGCGTGCCGCCCGCACCCGCCCTGAAAAAAGTGGCTGTCGTGAACCCCACCCCAACGCCGCTTTCCCACGCCGAACTGAACGACCTGCTGGACTATGGTACCGGACGGATGAACAGCAGCCAGTGCTCGCTGGATCCTAACCGCCGGGAAGTGCGCGTTACCGCGTTAACCGATGACAAAGCGCTGTTGATCGTCAGCTGCGAGGCGGGGGCCTATAACACGGTCGATCTGGCGTGGCTGGTATCACGTAAGAAACCCTTCTCTGCGCGCAGCGTCAGGCTGCGGCTGCCGTTTACGCCGTCAAGCGACAGCAGCGAAATGGAGTTAATGAACGCCAGCTTCGATGAGAAAACGCGCGAGCTGACCACGCTCGCGCTCGGGCGCGGTATGGGGGATTGCGGGATCCAGACGCGCTGGCGCTTTGACGGTCAGCGCTTCCGCCTGGTGCGTTATGCCGAAGAGCCCAGCTGTGATAGCTGGAACGGGCCAGATGCCTGGCCGACGCTGTGGATCACGCGCTAGCTTTTTGCCGGTTTACCCGGCCAGCAAGACATCCGAAACGTAGGCCGGGTAAGCGACAGCGCCACCCGGCAAAGCAGACCGCACTCTGGTTACTGTTTACGGAAAAAGTCGTTATACAGCATGTACAGATGCGCTGCGCTCCAGGAGAAGTTGGGAGCGCCTTGCTGCGCGCCGGTCAGCGGATTGTAGTTTTCCTGGATCGGGCCGTCGGACGTTAACCCCTTTGCGTGCTTAAAGAAGTTTTCAGCCAGCGTTTGTGCCTGTTCCCGATAGCCATAGCGTTCCATCCCTTTCAGGCCAAACCAGAACTGGTCGACCCAGACCCGCCCGCGCCAGTAGATATCCGGGCCAAATGCCGGGTTGGTTAGCGCGGCAGTTCCGAGCGGCACATACGTGTTGAACGCTTTCGGATCCAGCATCACCTTCACCACGGCATCAGCATGCTCCTGCGTTGCCGCACCGTTAAACAGCGGCGACCAGCCCTCCGGGCCTTTACCGCGCTCGACGATTGGTTTGCCTGCACATCCGTTGGCCAGCGGCTTATCCTCGATGCGAATGTCATAGTAAAAACCGCTTTTCGCGTCGAACATGCAGGTATTGATGTAGGTCGCGAGCTTATCCGCCAGCTGGCGGTAGCGGCTGGCCTCCTGCTCTTTACCCAGCAGGCTCGCCATCTGCGCCAGATAGTGGTTGTCGCTGTACATATAGCTCGCCTGGTCGACGGACTCCTGCAGCAGCGAATAGCCCAGTAGCCTGCCCTCTTTGTCGCGGTTTTCGGCAAACTTCACCGTCCAGTCGCTGCGCTTGCCGCCGTTTTCGACGTATTTATCCAGCTGGGCTTTATCGATAAAGCCGAAGACGGCGGCGTCATCGCGCCCGGATTCCCACGAGGCCGCAACCTGCGCCGGGATCTCAAGGCTGTCGTAATGGCCTTTATCGACCACACGGGCATAGTTGTTCAGGCCGGTAAGCGATTCTTCTTTATCGCCTTTTTTCACCGTAAAGAGCATCTCGCCGCTGGCGGTATTATGGGCTTTATCACGCGTTGCGCCGTACTCCGGCACGCCGTTGCCGTTATGGTCGCGGTTGCGCAGCCACCAGTCGTGGTAGGCCACCAGTTTAGGGTACATTTCCGCCAGCCAGGCCTTGTCCCGGGTGGTGTTGTACACCTCCATCACCGACCACGCGGCCAGGCTCGGCTTGGTATTGCGCTCGTTCCAGTTGCCGCCGTCGCCGCCGCGTTCCGGGCTCAGGTTCCAGGCGATGAGATCAGGCACAAAGCCGACATCCTGCGGACGCACCGGATCGTCGGGTTTGATTTGCCAGGAGAAGACCGCGCGAATGTTCTCTTTGGCGATTTCCGGGTTGAAATGCGACATGGCGAACGCCTGTTTCCAGGTATCCCACGGCCAGGTCTGGTTGCCGGAGAACCAGCGTCCGGTGACGGATGGCGTCACCGTGTTATAGCGCACCGCACCGCCCGGCGAACGCCAGTTGCCGTTCAGCGTTTCGATGGCTTTCACCGCCACGCGGGTTTGCTCGGGCGTCGCGTTTGGGTTGGTTAAGCCTTTTTGCAAATAGCCTTCCCATCGCCGCTGCGAGGCGGTTATATAGAAGGCCGGGCGCGCCAGAATATCGCGGATCTGCATCTGCTCGCGCTTCGCCTCATCGGCGTTGAGCAGATGGGAGTAGGTGGTGTACAGCGTGGTGCTGCCGGTAATATGCGCCCGGCTGGTAAAGCGATGCCCGTCGACGGCGGTCTCGACGGGGATGGATTTATGCACCTGATATTCGGAACTGCCGGAGGTCAGCAGATCCCAGGTTGAACGCACTTTACCAAAGGTCACCTTCAGGCCGTCACGCGTGGGAACCAGCCTGCGCTGGTAATCCGGATACGCGCCGTCGACAGTTTTATCCGACAGCGGCTTGCCCTCTTTGGCCTCCAGTTTCTCAAGCAGTTCGCCGTCCCACACCAGGTCGAGCGGTGCCTTGCTGGTGATGCGGGTCTCCAGCAGCGAGGTGCGCGCGGTGGCAAAGCGCAGCGTCATCGCGATCTGCACGTCTTTGGCGCTCAGCGTCTGCACCAGCGCGCCGGGAATGCTGTAGGCCTCAAGGGTAAAATCGACTTTTTTGCCGTTCCGATACACGCTCAGGCGATCGAAATTCGTCGCCATAAAGTTGATGTACTCTTCGGTGAGCAGCGCTACGCCGGGAAATCCTCCCTGAGTCTGCGGCCCGTCCGGCAGCAAATGCCCATGCCAGGCACCCAAATCGAAAAAGGGGTTAAAGCGCTGGTGGTCGTCATCGTCAAAATCGTGCATATACGCCGGTGCACCGGCGCGGTTGATGACGTTTTTAAAATCATCTGGAGCGGCGGCGTGGGCCGAAAAACTGAGAGCCAGCGCGCAGGCCAGCGGTGTAAGGCTGAGTTTCATGGGGAAGATCCTTTTACCAGTAAAAGTATTGCATCAGGAAGACCCGGTCGCTCGGGGCGCCGGAGGCATTTTTCATATAGAACCGGCTGTCGGCTGCGGTAGCAAAGCGCCCATCGCCGTACTCGTACCAGATACCGAACTGCATAAACGAGGTCGTTTCATCGGCAGCATTGTCCGGACGGTGCTTTGCATAGCTGTAAGCGGTGGAGAGATAAACGCCTTTTAACGCTTCAACCATGGCGCTGACCATATAGCCGGTCTCTGTGCCGGAGACATCCTTGCCGCTGGCCCGCCCGGTGTGATGCCAGGCGCGCGCCGCCAGGTTGGGCGACAGAATGCCGGTTAAAAAGAGCTGGCCGGTGCCGTCGGTGACCTCAAGCCCGTTCATCCAGGTGACGTCTTTGACGAGGTCGTACTGGATATAGCCGTTGGCCATCGCCGGATAGGTATACTTATCGTCATAGCGATCGTATTTACCAAAGTGCAGCCAGGCTTTGCTCTCGTCATGGTGCCCCGCAGGCGTCGCGGTAACGCTATAGCGCAGGTTCCCGGAGCGGTTCTGTACCTTTAGCGCATACATAATGTCGCGGGTGTTGGGGATCACGTAGCCCAGATCGGGCGTGAAATCTCCCCACCACTGCAGGTCATCGAGGGAGGAGTCCTGACGCAGGCTTAGCATGATTTCGGTATTGCCGTCAGTTTTGTAGCCGCCGTAAAAGCGGTTAAGCCCACCTTCGAATCCGCCCCAGCTGTGGTCGGGCACCCAGGCGTTGCCCTGATGGTCCGCCTGTACGGTCCAGCCCTCGCCGTAAATCAGACCGAACCAGTGCCCGTGCTTCATTTCCAGACCGCCCTCAATATAGGTGCCGTCACTGTATTTATGTTTATCCTGACCTTCTAAATCCATATATCCGCCAACCCCCAGTTCGCCATAAAAACGAAATGACGGAGAGGTGATTTCAGGCGTTTTGGTATCGTCGTGCTCTGCTGGCCGTGCCTCTTCTGCGGCAAATGACGGGCAGCAGAAGGAGAGGGCGGCCAGCGCCCAGAACGTTTTAGTTTTAATTGTCATACACTCATCCCAAAGAAAAAATATCCCTGCCTGCCGTATTACTGACTATTCGAGGCCGGTGATGCTTCAATATGCTGTTGTTCTTTTGATAATCCTCTGACGTATTTGCTGTATTTCCACCAGGCAAATCCGAGGAATAAAACAATGCCGCCGACGTTATAGAAAATAATCGTCAGAATATTGCCGCCGGTCGGGAAGGTTGAGGCCACAAAGCCGATGGCGAATATCACAATCAGCATCGACACCACCACCATGCCCGTGGTGCGTGAGCCCATTTTGAAATCGCGCGGGAGATGATCGAGCCTGCGACGCAGGTTCAGGTAAGCCAGCATGATAAACAGCGGCGGTAACATCGACGCGGCCGCGGTCATGTTAATCACGGTATTCATCAACTCCTGCGCGGTATTCGACCCCATGGTTGGGATAATCATTAACGGAATGACGATCAGATACTGGATCCACGCCGCCCGCGCCGGTACGCCGTTCTCGTTCAGCGCCACGGTTTTTGGCCCAAAAATGCCGCTCGGAATTTCAGAGAAGAAGATTTTGACCGGCGTTGCGGTCCACATCAGCAGCGAGCCGAACATCGCGGTAAAGGAGACCAGGCCGACAAAGCGGTTCATCAGCACTTCCGGCAGGCCAAACCACACCGCCAGGCCGTGGAATACCTGCACCGAGCCGCCGGTAAATTTCAGCTCTTTACTGCTGATGAAGACGTTAATCAGCACCGAGGAGATGGAGTAGAGCACGCCGATGAAAATCCCCGCCAGAATGATCACCTTCACGAAGGATTTTGAACCGCCCTTGACGTCGTTAACGTATACGGCAACGGACTCTGCGCCCCCGGCGGCCATGAATATCCAGGTGGTGATGCCGAGGAAGGCCCAGTTGAAGTTGGGGATCATCGCGTCAACGGTAATCGGGTCGGCTGGCTGCACGCCGCCCACCAGCGCCGCACCGGCCAGCAGAATATAGGAGAGGGTCAACAGCAGCATCAGCGTAGAGGTCACTGAGGTGATCGGCCCCAGCATTTTCGCCCCGTTGGTGGACACCCAGGTCGAGAAGGCGAACAGCACCATGCTCAGTACCGTGGTGGCGAACGGCGTGAGAATGTACTCATAGCCCAGAAAGGCGTAAGAGGCGTAGGCGATAACGCGCGGTAATAAAGACGTGAAGAAGAACAGGTTAACAAACCAGTAGGTATAGGCAGTAATAAACGCCCAGCGCCCGCCCAGCGAACTTTTCACCCAGGCGTACACCCCGGCTTCGGAGTTTTTATTCAGGGAGACGAACTCCGCGATAATTAAGCAGAAAGGAATAAAGTAGAACAGGGTGGCTAAAAAGAACATCGGCGCGGAGGCAAGCCCCAGCTCGATATTGTTGTTGATAACGTTGTTAAAACTGAATACGGCGGCAAACGTCAGCGACAGCAGGCCGAATTTGCCGATGGTATTACGCTTGGTAGTTTCAGACATAACATATCTCCGGGTACGAGGAGGGCGGTGCTTCATTGGCACCGCTGGATTTTTTATTTGTTATGGAAATAGCCGTCTTCGATGGTCACATAGAGGACGACTTTTTTTGCCGGCGTTTCGCTGATAAAGCGATACGCCTCGTGATTTTCACAAATCACGAGCTGTCCCTCGCGCACCTGTTCGGTTTGACCCACGCCTTTCAGGTATTCGCGGTCGGTTTCATCGCGGTAGCACTCCACAAGCTGAAGGGCGTCCTTTGCGGCGTACTCAATTTTCTGCGCGCCCTGCAGGTAGTAATGCACCTCGAAATAGCGGCGATGGCCAACGAACAGCGCGTCGGTGCTGGCATCGCAGGCCACGCGGTAGGCCAGCGAATCGCCAATCGAGTGGGCAACGCCGGGCTGGATGTGGTCGCTATTGTTGATGGCCTCTACGCAGCGCTGCCATTTACGGCCCGTGCGATAACGCTGCTGGAACTGCTCCAGGCTGTCGAGAACGATCATTTGTCTGCCTCGCTGTGTGAATTCATGGAAAAGAAACCGGTGCCGAACCGATGGCGCGCCAGCGTCTGCGCGGCGGTTTGTCCGCCTTCCAGCGGGAGCAGGGTGAAGCCGTAGCGGAACGGCCTGAACCAGACGCGCCAGGTGTCCAGCACTTCGCTTCCCCAGGAGTTGGAGCCTAAACCCAGGAGCTGATGGTCAAGGTTGAGGGTGATGTCATCGCAGCGACGCAGTTCGTTGCAGTGCTGCGCGGCGTGAATGTTCTCTGCCGTGTAGTGCCAGGCGCTGAAGTGAACAGGTTGCTCAGGCACCACCAGCAGGCCGCTGCCGCGACGGTTGGCGAGCGTAGCCCAGCGCACCTGCTGGCGGTTGCCGTTGTTCTGCGGGAACGGGTAGTTTTCAAACATCTCATCCACCGTGGTGTGCCACAGATCGATAGTGCTGGCCTGCTGGCTGTCCGGGTAGTTCTCACCGGGCCCGCGTCCGTAGTAGCTCACCTGATCGAATTCGCCGTTGATGCCGAGGGTAAAGCCGATGCACGGGATAATGTGCGGGTAATCGCCGTAGCGTTCACCGCTCAGCTCAACGTTAATTTGCCCGTCGGCGGCAATGCGCCAGCGATAGGTGCAGCGCATGCCAAAATCAAACACCGGCGGGGCAATCAGCGTGCGGGTGGTAATGATGACCGCATCGTCCTGCTGCTCGACCTCAAAACCGCGCAGGTGCTCCTGCATAATCTGCAGGTGGTTGGGTTGCCACAGCCCCTCATACTCCTGCTTGTGGTTATCAATCATCGGCTTGAAAAAGTTTATTTTCGGTTCACGGGTGAGGTTTTCCTCACCGTTAACCTGCCAGGAGCAGAGTTTCCCCGTCACTTTTGAAAAGCGTGCGTGGAAGTTATGTCCGGTCACGCTGCAGCTCAGACGGCCCTCTTCCAGCAGCAGCGGCGTCGCGTTGGCGTTAATAAACGGCGTGGCGTGATCCGTGCGCGCTTTTAGCGGGAACTGATACACCGCGATCTCGTGCCCGGCTTCGCTGTAGCGCGTGCGGCTGTTTTTGCTGATGCGAACGGTCAGGAACGTTTCACGCTCGTCGGGGGCGGGCAGGTCCAGAGGCATGCTGCGCGCGCTGTTGGGCCCGAGGCCTGTGATATGCAGCGGCTGGCTGTAAAGCGTTTCCCCTTCCGCACGCACCTCCACGAGCAGGGTGTAATCATCCAGCGTGGTAAACCAGAAGCGGTTTTCAACGTGCAGCTCGCCGTTCTGCCAGCGCAGCTTGACCGGGGCAATCACCTGCTTATATTCGCGCAGGCCGGGCCCTGGCGTTTGGTCTGAGTAGATCAGCCCGTCGAGGCAGAAGTTGTAATTATTCGGGTAGTCACCAAAGTCGCCGCCGTAGGCGTAATACGTATTGCCGCCGGCATCTGCCGCCTGAATACCGTGGTCGCACCACTCCCAGACGTAGTGGCCCTGAATGCAGTCGTGGCGATCGAATACGTGTTGATACTCCGTCAACCCGCCCGGGCCGTTGCCCATCGCATGGGCGTATTCGCAGATAATCCGCGGTTTGGCGTGGGGATATTCACCGAACAGATTCATCAGCGGCACGCGGGTGTACATGGTAGAGATGATATCGACCACCTCGGCGTCGCGATCTTCTTCGTAGTGCAGCAGGCGCGTGTCATCCAGCGCCTTTGCCGCCCGGGCCATAGCGCGGATATTACAGCCGTAGCCGGACTCGTTTCCAAGCGACCAGATGATGATTGACGGGTGGTTTTTCTGGGCGTGGATATGGCGCTCGATGCGCTCAACGTAAACGGGCTCCCACACCGGATCGTCCGTGATGCGGCTCAGATCGCCGACGTTGGCAAAGCCGTGAGATTCCACATCCGTTTCCGCCATCACGAACAGGCCGTAGATGTCGCACAGCTCGTAGAAGCGCGGGTCGTTAGGGTAATGGGCGGTGCGTACCGAGTTGATATTGTGCTGCTTCATCAGGATCAGGTCGCGCTCGACGCGATCCATCCCCACGGCGCGGCCCTTCAGGTGATCGTTATCGTGGCGGTTTACGCCGTGCAGCTTCAGGTAGCGGTTGTTCACGTAGAACAAGCCGTCGCGCACCTTGATGTCACGAAAACCGACGCGCTGCGGGATAACTTCCAGCACCTGTCCGTGCGCGTCTTTTAACGTCATTACCAGATGGTAGAGATAGGGCGATTCCGCAGACCACTGCTGAGGCCGTTTGACCTCTATGCTGAAGGCCGTTTCCGCGCTGCGGGTCACGGTCAGGCTGTCGGCCGTGCCCTGATGGAGCACCGCTTCGCCATCGTACAGAGCATACTCCAGCGACACGGCTGATGCCTGCGGGGCCAGGTTTTCCAGTTCTATCTGACAGAAGAGGGTGGCGTCCTGATACGCCTCATCGAAGGTGGTTCTGACGGTGAAATCGCGCACGTGAGCGGGATTTTTTCCGACCAGATAAACGTCGCGGAAAATGCCCGCCGTCCACCACATGTCCTGGTCTTCAATGTAGGTGGAGTCCGCCCACTGCATCACCCGCACGCACAGCAGGTTTTGCCCGCTATGCACCGCGTGGCTGATATCAAACTCGGCGGTCAGCCTGCTGCCTTTGCTAAAGCCAATGTACTGACCATTCACGTAGACTTCGAAATAGGTTTCGACGCCGTCAAACTTGATGAGGGTCTGCTTACCCTGCCAGCCGTCGGATAGCGTGAAGTGGCGCTGATACGCCCCGGTGGGGTTATCTGCGGGCACCCGGGGGACATCCACCGGGAAGGGGAAGCCTTCGTCGGTGTACTGCAGCTGGCCGTGGCCTTCCATCTGCCACATGGCCGGCACGGTAATGTCGTCCCAGCCGGTCAAGTACTCTGAGGTGAAGCTTTCCGGGACATACAGCGGATGCGTGAAGAAACGAAAATTCCACTGGCCGCTGAGTGATAAAAAGCGGCTGCTGGCTTCGCGGGCAAAGGTGCGAGCCTGCGCGACGGTATCATATGAGAAGAAGTACGCACGCGGCGGGAGCCGATTCTCGTGCGTGAGTTGAATATTTTCCCAGCGATTCATGCTATCTCCCTGTAGGGGTAAAACATCATTGCTGAGAAGTTTAGTAAAAATTTTACTAAATAAAATCAGTAAAACCGATTTGCTTTAACTCGATCACGAAATAAAAAAATGCCGGGCATGCCCGGCAGCGTGTTGGGAATGGGGATTAACGGGTCGTGCCGCGCAGCTTTAGCACGCTCGGGACGAAGACCTGCAGCGGCAGCGCCCGGCCGTCGCGGGATTTTTCCAGCAGCAGGTTAACGCCCTGGCTGCCCATCATTTCCGAGTGGATGCGCACGGTAGAGAGCGGGGGAAAGGTGAAGCGGGCGGTCGGAATATCGTTCACGCTGATGAGCGAAATGTCCTCGGGGATCGCCAGCCCTTTTTCATGGATAGCGCGCAATACGCCGATGGCTATCGAATCAGAGGCGACAAACAGCGCGTCAGGCCAGCTTGCTTGCGCCAGCATGGTTTTTGCCAGTTCATACCCGGACGAGCTGGAAAAACCGCCGCGCCAGATATCCTGTTCTGACACTACCCCTTTCAGGCGGCCATACTCCACGAAAGCGGCTTCGCGGATATCGGCTTTGCCGGGTTCATCTTCCCCGCCAATAAAGCCAATGCGCTTAACATTCTGATGAATAAAGAAATCCACGATCTGCTTGCTGATGCGCGAGAGGTCAATGTCGACGGAATCGTACCCGCTGCCGGGCTCGTGAAAATCGATAAAGCAGACGTTGTCCGTTAAGGCCATCGCGGTACGGCGAATCGCCGAGGAAGGCTTGCCAACGATCAGTACGCCGGTGAGTTTTTTAATCTCAGGCAGGGTGGCATTGGCGTAACAGTTGCTCAACTCGACGCCCAGTTTTTCACACTGCGTCTCAATGCCGTGGCGGATGGCAAGGTAGTAAGGGTCGTTAATCTCCAGCTCTTGCTGGTAGCTATAGAGCGCCAGAATGTGTTGCTGACCCACCGCAGCAGACTGCATTTTGCGCGACGTGCTGCTCTTATATTCCAGCTTTTCTGCAATCTCCAGAATGCGGTGTTTGGTCTCTTCTTTTACGTTCAACGTTGGGTCATCGTTTAAAACCCGGGATACCGTCGCCAGCGAAACGCCAGCCTCCGTCGCGATGTCTTTGAGCGTTGCCATGTTTGTCCTTATTCCCCCACGTGATAACCCATTGTAAAGGATGAATCAGGACATGCATCCGTTTTTAGT
This sequence comes from Enterobacter genomosp. O, assembly GCF_001022965.1. Taxonomy (GTDB): domain Bacteria; phylum Pseudomonadota; class Gammaproteobacteria; order Enterobacterales; family Enterobacteriaceae; genus Enterobacter; species Enterobacter cloacae_L. The sequence goes on along the minus strand of NZ_LECZ01000024.1, from coordinate 368,564 downwards.
AAATATCCTGCCCATTGATTCCGGCAAATACCGTGCTAGTATTTAGTAAAATTTTACCAAGGAGAGAGCATGGAAACGGTAGCTTACGATGACTTTGCAAAGCTGGAGATCCGCGTGGGGACGATCGTGGACGTTAAGCGCCACGCTAACGCAGACAAACTCTATATCGCGCAGATTGATGTGGGCGGCAGAACGCTGCAAACCGTCACCAGCCTGGTGCCGTATTACCGGGAAGAGGAGTTGATGGGAAAAACGGTGGTGGTGCTGTGCAATCTGGCGAAAGCGAAGATGCGCGGCGAAACGTCTGAATGCATGTTGCTCTGCGCGGAAACCGATGACGCCAGCGAAAGCGTGTTGTTAACGCCGGAGCGGGCGATGGCGGCGGGTGTGCGGGTGGTATAAAAAAGGGTGGCAAAGCCACCCGATTTTTGTAGGCCCGGTAAGCGTAGAGCCACCGGGCACGCAGGCCGCACTAGATCACGCTCAACGCCTTCTCTACCACGTTCTCAACGGTAAAGCCGAAGTACGGGAACAGCTTGTCGGCAGGGGCGGACTCGCCGTAGCCCCGCATGCCAACAATCGCCCCCTTAAGCCCGACGTATTTGTACCAGTAGTCGGCAATACCGGCCTCCACCGCCACGCGCGCCGCGACGTTAGAGGGCAGCACCGATTCCCGGTACGCCTCGTCCTGAGCGTCAAAGATATCCGTCGACGGCAGGGACACCACGCGCACCGCGTGGCCTTCGGCGGTCAGTTTTTCCGCCGCTTTCACCGTGATTTCCACCTCAGAACCGGTCGCAATCAGGATCACGTCCGGCTTGCCGCCGCTGTCCTTCAGGATGTAGCCGCCGCGGGCGATATTTTTCACCTGCTCCGGCGTGCGCTCAATCTGCGCCAGGTTCTGGCGCGACAGAATTAATGCCGTTGGGCCATTGTGGCGCTCTACCGCCAGCTTCCAGCCGACCGCCGCTTCGACCTGATCGCACGGACGCCAGGTGCTGAAGTTTGGCGTCAGGCGCAGGCTCGCCAGCTGCTCAACCGCCTGGTGCGTCGGACCATCTTCCCCCAAACCGATGGAGTCATGGGTATAGACCATAATCTGGCGCGCCTTCATTAATGCCGCCATGCGCGCCGCGTTACGGGCGTACTCGACAAACATCAGGAAGGTGGCGGTGTAGGGCACGAAGCCGCCGTGATGGGCGATGCCGTTGGCAATGGCGGTCATCCCGAACTCACGCACGCCGTAGTGGATATAGTTCCCGGCAATGTCCTCCTTCAGCGATTTCGAGCCGGACCAGATGGTCAGGTTACTCGGTGCCAGATCCGCCGAGCCGCCCAGCAGTTCGGGCAGGATAGGGCCGATGGCATTCAGCGTGTTTTGCGAGGCCTTACGGGTGGCGATTTTCGCCGGGTTGGACTGCAGGTTTTCAATCAGCGCCTGGGTTTTATCGTCCCAGTCCTCCGGCAGGCCGCCGCTCATGCGGCGGGAAAACTCGGTGGCCAGCTCCGGATGCGCTTTTTTGTACGCGGCAAACTTCTCGTTCCAGGCCTGCTGCGCTTTTTCACCCGTTTCGCGGGCATCCCATGCCCTGTAGATCTCTTTCGGGATCTCAAACGGCGGATGTTTCCAGCCCAGCTTTTGCCGGGTCAGCGCCACTTCCTCTTCACCCAGCGCCGCGCCGTGCACCTCTTCTTTACCCGCCTTGTTCGGCGAGCCGAAGCCGATAGTCGTGCGGCAGATAATCAGTGACGGTTTGTCCTTCACGCTTTGCGCTTCCTGAATCGCTTTTTTCACGGCTTCAGGATCGTGACCGTCGATCTCATGCACCACGTGCCAGTGGTAGGCCTCGAAGCGTTTCGCCGTGTCGTCGGTAAACCAGCCCTCGGTTTCCCCGTCGATGGAGATGCCGTTGTGATCGTAAAAGCCGATCAGCTTGCCCAGCCCCAGCGTGCCCGCCAGCGAGCAGACCTCGTGGGAGATCCCCTCCATCAGGCAGCCGTCGCCCATAAACACGTAGGTGTAGTGATCGACAATCTCGTGGTCCGGCTGGTTGAACTGTGCCGCCAGCGTGCGCTCGGCAATCGCCAGCCCGACCGCGTTGGCCAGCCCCTGGCCGAGCGGCCCGGTGGTGGTTTCCACGCCTGGCGTATAGCCAATTTCCGGGTGACCCGGCGTTTTGGAGTGCAGCTGGCGGAAGTTTTTCAGCTCCTCAAGCGGCAGGTCGTAGCCGGAGAGATGCAGCAGGCTGTAGAGCAGCATTGAGGCGTGGCCGTTGGAGAGAATAAAACGGTCGCGATCGTACCATGTGGGGTCATTGGGGTTGTGCTTCAGGAAGTCGTTCCACAGCACTTCGGCAATATCAGCCATGCCCATTGGCGCGCCGGGGTGGCCGGAATTGGCTTTCTGCACGGCATCCATGCTGAGGGCGCGAATGGCATTGGCTAGCTCTTTACGGGACATAGTTCACTCCGTGGCAAGGTTAAAGTTTGGCGGCGAGAAGATCTTCAAGTTTGCGCTGGTCGACGGCGAACAGGCGGATACCTTCCGCCAGTTTTTCCACGGCCATGGCGTCCTGATTGTGCTCCCAGCGGAATTCGGCTTCGGTCATGGCTTTTGGTTTTGGCAGGACGGTAGAGGTGGGCACCAGCTTGCGGATCACCGTCTCTTCTTTGTCCTGCAGCTCTTTAAGCAGATTAGGGGAGATGGTCAGGCGGTCGCAGCCCGCGAGGGCGAGGATCTGCTCGGTACGGCGGAAGCTCGCCCCCATCACGATGGTTTCATAGCGGTGCTGCTTGTAATAGTCGTAGATATTGCGGACCGACTTCACGCCCGGGTCCTCATCCACCACGTACGGGTCCATCGGCTGTTTCGCCTGGTACCAGTCGTAGATGCGGCCGACAAACGGCGACACGAGGAATACGCCCGCCTCAGCGCAGGCGCGCGCCTGGGCAAACGAGAACAGCAGCGTCAGGTTGCAGTGGATCCCCTCTTTTTCCAGCACTTCCGCCGCGCGGATGCCTTCCCACGTCGAGGCGAGTTTGATCAGAATGCGTGATTTATCGATTCCCTGCTCCTGGTAGAGCTCAACCAGGCGACGGGCTTTGGTGATGCTCTTTTCTTTATCGAACGAGAGGCGGGCGTCCACTTCGGTTGAAACGCGCCCCGGGATGCTTTTCAGAATTTCCGCACCGAAATTAACCGCCAGCTTGCCGCTGGCTTCCGCGACCTGCTGCTCCTGCGTTTTCCCGCGCTGTTTACCGTAGGCAATGGCGTCATCAATCAGATGACTAAAGTGCGCAAGCCCGGCTGCCTTGAGCAGGAGCGACGGGTTGGTGGTCGCGTCCTCCGGCTGATAGTGGCGAATCGACTCGATATCGCCGCTGTCTGCGACCACGGTGGTGAATTGTTTGATGCCGTCTAGCTGGTTCATAAATAATTACTCCTTGGAAATAAAAGAGTTAGATGAGTGCGTTAGTTCACACTTCTGAGAAAATCATGATGGACTTAACAAAAAAGCATAGCAGACGGGGGCGGCATTGCTTTTGAGACGGGTAACATGGCTGTTATAAATTGATAACAATTTTTGATGTGTGATGGTGAGAGTTTGGCAGCCTTCAAAGTTTATGTGCTGTCCTGCGGCGATACTATCTGACCGATACGTAAAAGGAATAACAAGATGGACGATCAGTTAAAACAGAGTGCCCTCGATTTTCACGAGTTCCCCGTCCCGGGCAAAATCCAGGTTTCCCCAACCAAGCCGCTGGCGACCCAGCGCGATCTGGCGCTGGCCTATTCGCCGGGCGTTGCTGCGCCGTGTCTGGAAATCGAAAAAGACCCGCTGGCAGCCTACAAATACACCGCGCGCGGCAACCTTGTCGCCGTTATCTCGAACGGCACGGCGGTGCTGGGTCTCGGTAACATCGGCGCCCTGGCCGGGAAGCCGGTGATGGAAGGGAAGGGCGTTCTGTTCAAGAAATTCGCCGGTATCGACGTGTTCGATATCGAGGTGGACGAACTCGATCCCGATAAATTCATCAACGTGGTGGCCGCGCTGGAGCCGACCTTCGGCGGGATCAACCTGGAAGACATCAAAGCGCCGGAATGTTTCTATATCGAGCAGAAGCTGCGCGAGCGTATGAACATTCCCGTGTTCCATGATGACCAGCACGGTACCGCGATTATCAGCACCGCCGCTATTCTGAACGGCCTGCGCGTGGTTGAGAAAAATCTCTCCGACGTGCGCATGGTGGTTTCCGGCGCGGGCGCTGCGGCCATCGCCTGTATGAACCTGCTGGTGGCGCTGGGGATGCAGAAACACAACATTGTGGTCTGCGACTCCAAAGGCGTTATCTATAAAGACCGCGAGCCTAACATGGCGGAAACCAAAGCGGCGTATGCGGTGGAAGACGACGGCAAGCGCACGCTTGAGGACGTCATTGACGGCGCGGATATCTTCCTCGGCTGTTCCGGCCCGAAAGTGCTGACCCAGGAGATGGTGAAGAAGATGGCGCGCGCGCCAATGATCCTGGCCCTGGCGAACCCGGAACCGGAAATTCTGCCGCCGCTGGCGAAAGCGGTGCGTGAAGATGCCATTATCTGTACCGGCCGTTCCGACTACCCGAACCAGGTGAACAACGTGCTCTGCTTCCCGTTCATCTTCCGCGGCGCGCTGGACGTTGGCGCGACGGCGATCAACGAAGAGATGAAGCTTGCCGCCGTTCACGCCATCGCGGAGCTGGCGCACGCTGAGCAGAGCGAAGTGGTCGCGTCTGCGTACGGCGATCAGGATCTGAGCTTCGGCCCGGACTACATCATTCCAAAACCGTTCGACCCGCGTCTGATTGTGAAAATTGCGCCAGCGGTGGCCAAAGCGGCGATGGATTCCGGCGTGGCGACGCGTCCGATTCAGGATTTCGACGCTTACGTCGATAAGCTCACCGAGTTTGTCTATAAAACCAACCTGTTCATGAAGCCGATCTTCTCGCAGGCGCGCGCCGACGCGAAGCGCGTGGTGCTGGCGGAAGGGGAAGAGGCGCGCGTGTTGCACGCCACCCAGGAGCTGATTACGTTAGGTCTGGCGAAGCCGATCCTGATTGGTCGTCCGAGCGTGATTGAGATGCGCATTCAGAAGCTGGGCCTGCAGATTAAGCCGGGCGTCGACTTCGAGATCGTCAACAACGAATCCGATCCGCGCTTTAAAGAGTACTGGAGCGAATACTACGCGATCATGAAGCGCCGGGGGATTACCCAGGAGCAGGCGCAGAAAGCCGTCATAAGCAACACGACGGTGATCGGCGCGATCATGGTCCATCGCGGCGAAGCGGATGCGCTGATCTGCGGCACCATCGGCGATTACCACGAGCACTTTAGCGTGGTGCAGGAGATCTTCGGCTATCGCGACGGCGTCCATACCGCCGGGGCGATGAACGCCCTGCTGCTGCCGAGCGGCAACACCTTTATCGCTGACACCTACGTTAACGACGATCCGAGCCCGGACGAGCTGGCGGAAATCACCGTAATGGCCGCAGAGACCGTGCGCCGCTTTGGTATCGAGCCGAAGGTAGCGCTGCTGTCGCACTCAAACTTTGGTTCGTCTAAATCCGCGGCGGCCTGCAAAATGCGTCAGACGCTGGAGCTGGTGCGCGAGCGTGCGCCGGAGCTGATGATTGACGGGGAAATGCACGGCGATGCCGCGCTGGTGGAGAGCATCCGCAACGAACGTATGCCGGACAGCCCGCTGAAAGGATCGGCGAATATACTGATTATGCCGAACGTAGAAGCGGCGCGTATCAGCTATAACCTGCTGCGCGTCTCCAGCTCTGAAGGGGTGACCGTAGGACCGGTGCTGATGGGCGTGGCGAAACCGGTGCACGTGTTAACGCCGATTGCCTCTGTGCGCCGTATCGTGAATATGGTGGCGCTGGCGGTGGTTGAGGCGCAGACGCAGCCTCTGTAATTAACCCCACCCCTCACCCTAACCCTCTCCCCAAAGGGGAGAGGGGACTGCTCCGAGCCGTCTTTTCACCCTCGCCCCTTTGGGGAGAGGGCCGGGGTGAGGGGTAAGGATTAAACCCAGTCCCGAACCTGAATAAACTCACTCAAGGCAGCCTCCGGGCTGCCTTCTTTTGGCTCGTAGCAGTACTCCCAGCGAACCAGCGGCGGCATCGACATCAGAATAGATTCCGTGCGCCCGCCGGTCTGCAGGCCGAACAGCGTTCCGCGATCCCACACCAGGTTGAACTCCACGTAGCGCCCGCGACGATAGAGCTGGAACTCGCGTTCGCGCACGCCGTAGTCGGTATTTTTACGGCGCTCGACAATCGGCAGATAGGCGTCGGTATAGCCTTCACCCACCGCGCGCATGAAGCTGAACGCGGTATCAAAATCAGGGGTGTTGAGATCGTCAAAGAACAGCCCGCCGATGCCGCGCTGCTCGTCGCGGTGCTTCAGGTAAAAGTAGTCATCGCACCACTTTTTGAATTTGGGGTAGACGTCTTCACCAAAAGGCAGACAAAGGTCCCGCGCGGTGGTGTGCCAGTGCACGGCATCCTCTTCGAAGCCGTAGTAGGGCGTCATGTCGAAACCGCCGCCAAACCACCAGACCGGATCGGCCCCCGGTTTTTCCGCAATGAAAAAGCGGACGTTGGCGTGGCTGGTCGGCACAAACGGGTTGTGCGGATGCACCACCAGCGAGACGCCCATCGCTTCGAAGCTGCGGCCCGCGAGTTCAGGACGATGTGCGGTCGCCGACGCGGGCATGGCGTCTCCGTGAACGTGGGAAAAATTCACGCCCGCCTGTTCAAAAATACCGCCGTTACGCAGCACCCGGCTGCGTCCGCCGCCGCCGGCTTCGCGCTGCCAGCTATCTTCCTGAAATTCACCGCCGTCTACGGCGGCCAGTTTCTGGCAAATCTCATCCTGCAACTGCAGCAGGAACGTTTTAACCAGTTGAGCATTGGGTTTCATCAACGTTTCCTGGAGTGCGCTTTTTGGTTATCGAACCAGTTGAAGTAGCTGATAATGCCGGAGGCGATAGCGTTGGCGATCTTCTGACGAAACGCCGTGGTGCCGAGGAGCCGCTCTTCTTCCGGGTTGGTGATGAAGGAGGTTTCCACCAGTACGGACGGGATTGACGGTGATTTCAGCACCACAAACGCCGCCTGCTCGGTGCCTTTACTGTGCAGACGATGCACCGGCTTAATCTTCTTCAGAATATGCGAGCCGAGCGTCAGGCTGTTTTTGATCGTATCGGTCTGCACGAGGTCGAACAGCACCTGCTGTAGCAGGTGGTCTTTGTCGGTGGCTTTCTTCCCGGCGACTTCATCCGCCCGGTTTTCACGGTCGGAGAGGTATTTTGCCATGGCGCTACTGGCGCCACGGTTGGAAAGCGCAAACACCGAGGCACCTGCCGCAGAAGGGTTGGTAAAGCCGTCGGCGTGAATCGACATAAACAGATCCGCACCGTGCTGGTGGGCAATCTCAACGCGGTCATACAGCGGAATAAAGGTGTCGCCAGAGCGCGTCAGACGGGCGTCAATGCCGTTGCTGCGTAAAATTGCGCGCACATTTTTTGCAATCGCCAGCACGACGTGTTTTTCTTTCGAACCGTTTTTGCCGATGGCGCCGGTATCAATGCCGCCGTGGCCCGGGTCAAGCATGACCAGACGCTTCGCGCCCGGCTTTTTGGTTTTCGGTTTGCTGTGTCCGTTACTGGTTTTGAGCGTGCTCTCGTCTTTCGCCTGAGCCTGCTTTGCGATACCCGTTAACGTTAAGGCCGCCAGCCCCGCTTTGAGAACCTGACGACGCGATGTGAGTGCTTTTAATGGTTTGAATGTGCTCATGCGGCCTGAATACTAAAAAATGGGGTCCTGGTGTTATATCGTATCGTGTTTCCCGTTACGACAGTCCATATTGAGAATTGTTTTACTTTTCATTTCAATACGTGACAAAGTGACATTATGCCAAATTTTGGCGAGATTTTCCCCGGTTATTGGCTAAAGGCGTGGTTCACGCCATAATCACTGTTTTTAAACCCGAAAAGGCGGTTAATACCATGGAGATACGCGTTTTTCGCCAGGAAGATTTCGAAGAGGTGATCACCCTTTGGGAGCGCTGCGATCTGCTGCGTCCGTGGAACGATCCGGAAATGGATATCGAACGTAAGGTGAATCACGACGTCAGCCTGTTTCTGGTCGCGGAGGTCAATGGCGTGGTCGTGGGGACGGTGATGGGCGGTTACGACGGCCATCGCGGCTCGGCCTATTATCTGGGCGTTCACCCGGAATACCGTGCCCGTGGCATCGCCAACGCGCTGCTTAATCGTCTCGAGAAGAAGCTTATTGCCCGCGGTTGCCCGAAAATCCAGATCATGGTGCGGGACGATAACGACGTGGTGCTAGGCATGTATGAACGTCTGGGCTATGAACATGCTGACGTGCTGAATTTAGGAAAGCGTCTGATCGAAGATGAAGAGTACTGAGATCCATCCGGCAGATTATGACGCGCAGGGCCGCGTCAGGTTGCCCTTTTTATTCTGGTGCGTTCTGCTGCTGCAGGCCCGCACCTGGGTGCTGTTTGTGATGGCCGCCGCGTCGCGCGGCCAGGGCGACACGCTGCTGAATCTTTTTTACCCCGATCACGATGCCTTCTGGCTCGGCCTATTGCCGGGCGTACCGGCGGTGGTGGCTTTTTTATGCAGCGGCCGACGGCAGACGATCCCGCGATTGTGGCGTGCGCTCCGCTGGCTGCTGATCCTTGCCCAGATTGCGCTGCTCTTCTGGCAGCCGGTACTCTGGTGGTACGGTGAACCGCTGACGGGCATCGGCGTTGCGCTGGTGGTTGCCGATATTGTGGCGCTGCTGTGGCTGCTGACCAATCCGCGTCTTCGCGCCTGTTTTGCGCATCAGGATGATTAATCCGGCACTTTTTGCCGATGTCGCACTCCAACAAGCGTTGATTTAACAAGAAAGGACGTTTCAATGAAATCGCTGCGTTTACTTTTATGCGCTCTCCCGCTGGCATTGACCGGTTGTTCAACGCTCTCATCCATTAACTGGTCCTCTGCCTATCCGTGGAACTGGTTTGGCTCATCAACGGAAGTGACCGAGCAGGGCGTGGGAAAAATTACCGCCGCGACGGCGCTGGATCAGAATGCCATTCAGGATGCGCTCAGCGGCGATTATCGCCTACGCAGCGGCATGAAAACGGAGAATGGCAATATCGTTCGCTATTACGAAGCGCTGAAGGGCGACAAGCTGGCGCTGGTAATTAACGGTGACAAAGGCACGGTAAACCGCGTTGCGGTGCTGGATGAGGCCATTCCGACCGCCAGCGGCGTGAAGGTAGGAACGCCGTTTAGCGATCTCTATAAGCAGGCCTTTGGCAACTGCACCAGCGCCCCTTCTGACGCCGGCGTAGCGGTGGAGTGTAAGGCAGAAGGCAGCCAGCACATCAGCTACGTCTTTGCCGGCACCTGGAGCGGTCCGGAAGGTTTGATGCCGTCTGACGACACCCTGAAGAACTGGAAGGTGAGCAAAATTATCTGGCAGCAGTAATTTGCGCCTGAACAAACCGCCTCGCTGAAATCCGGGTATAATACCCGCCATCAATGCCACGCTGACGTGGCATCTTTATTTCAGGAGGAGCGATGTCTCAGGTTCAGAGTAGCATTTTGCCAGAACATTGTCGCGCGGCGATTTGGATTGAAGCCAATGTAAAAGGGGACGTGGATGCCCTGCGTGCGGCCAGTAAAGCGTTTGTTGATAAGCTGGCGACCTTCCAGGCTAAATTCCCGGAAGCCCACCTCGGCGCCGTTGTCGCGTTTGGCAATAACGTCTGGCGTCAGCTGAGCAGTGGCGAAGGGGCGGAAGAGCTCAAAGACTTCATCCCCTACGGCAAAGGACTTGCGCCAGCGACGCAGTACGACGTGCTGATCCACATTCTCTCCCTGCGTCACGACGTGAACTTTTCTGTTGCCCAGGCGGCGGTAGCGGCCTTTGGCGACAGCATTGAGGTACAGGAAGAGGTGCACGGTTTCCGCTGGGTGGAAGAGCGCGACCTGAGCGGCTTTGTCGACGGAACCGAAAACCCGGCGGGCGAAGAGACGCGTCGTGAAGTTGCGGTGATCAAAGACGGCGTGGACGCGGGCGGCAGCTACGTGTTCGTGCAGCGCTGGGAGCACAACCTCAAGCAGCTTAACCGCATGAGCGTGCATGACCAGGAGATGATGATTGGCCGTACCAAAGACGCCAACGAAGAAATCGACGGCGATGACCGTCCGGTTACCTCTCACCTGACCCGCGTTGACCTCAAAGAAGACGGCAAAGGGCTGAAGATTGTCCGCCAGAGCCTGCCGTACGGCACGGCAAGCGGCACGCACGGCCTCTACTTCTGCGCCTACTGCGCGCGCCTGCATAACATTGAGCAGCAGCTGCTGAGCATGTTCGGCGATACCGACGGCAAGCGTGACGCCATGCTGCGCTTCACCAAACCGGTGACCGGCGGCTATTACTTCGCGCCGTCCGTTGAGCGTCTGCTGGCGCTGTAACCCCCTCACCCTGGCCCTCTCCCCACGGGGGAGAGGGGATTAATGCCTTATTCCCTTTTCTGCTTCTAAATCACCAAACGGTATATAAAACCGTTACTCCTTTGGTCCTCGTTATAAATATTATGACTATAAGATAGTCATCACATTTATAAGGGTGCGCAATGGCCGTTACTGTACTGAAAAAAGGAACTCTGGCGCTGGCAGGTTTACTGCTGGTGGCACAGGCGCAGGCGACTGAGCTGCTGAACAGTTCATATGACGTTTCGCGCGAGCTGTTTGCTGCCCTTAACCCACCGTTTGAACAGCAGTGGGCGAAAGACAATAACGGCGATAAGCTGACCATCAAGCAGTCTCACGCCGGTTCATCCAAGCAGGCGCTTGCCATTCTTCAGGGGCTGAAAGCGGACGTAGTGACCTACAACCAGGTCACTGACGTGCAGATCCTGCACGACAAAGGCAAGCTGATCCCGGCGGACTGGCAAAGCCGTCTGCCGAACAACAGTTCGCCGTTCTATTCCACCATGGGCTTCCTGGTGCGCAAGGGCAACCCGAAGAATATCCACGACTGGAGCGACCTGGTGCGTTCCGACGTGAAGCTGATTTTCCCGAACCCAAAAACCTCCGGTAACGCGCGTTATACCTATTTAGCGGCGTGGGGCGCGGCAGACAAGGCTGACGGTAACGATAAAGCCAAAACCGAGCAGTTCATGACCCAGTTCCTGAAAAACGTCGAAGTGTTTGATACCGGCGGCCGCGGGGCAACCACAACCTTCGCAGAACGCGGCTTAGGCGATGTGCTGATTAGCTTTGAATCGGAAGTGAACAACATCCGCAAACAGTATGAAGCGCAAGGCTTTGAGGTGGTTATCCCGAAAACCAACATCCTGGCCGAGTTCCCGGTGGCGTGGGTGGATAAAAACGTGCAGGCAAACGGCACCGAGAAAGCGGCAAAAGCCTATCTCAACTACCTGTACAGCCCGCAGGCGCAGACCATCATTACCGATTACTACTACCGCGTGAATAACCCGGACGTGATGAACAAGCTGAAAGATAAGTTCCCGCAGACCGCGCTGTTCCGCGTGGAAGACCATTTCGGCTCTTGGCCTGACGTGATGAAAACGCATTTTGCCAGCGGCGGTGAGCTAGACAAATTGCTGGCGGCGGGGCGTAAGTAATGTTTGCAGTATCGACTAAACGCGTGCTGCCGGGCTTTACCCTAAGCCTCGGGACCAGCCTGCTGTTCGTCTGCCTGATCCTGCTGCTGCCGCTCAGCGCGCTGGTGATGCAGCTCGCGCAGATGAGCTGGGCGCAGTACTGGGACGTGATCACCAACCCGCAGGTGGTGGCGGCCTATAAGGTGACGCTGCTGTCGGCGTTTGTCGCCTCCATTTTTAACGGCGTATTTGGCCTGCTGATGGCGTGGATCTTAACCCGCTATCGCTTCCCGGGCCGCACGCTGCTTGATGCATTGATGGACCTGCCGTTTGCGCTGCCGACGGCGGTTGCGGGCTTAACCCTTGCGTCGCTCTTCTCCGTGAACGGGCTGTACGGCGAGTGGCTGGCGAAGTTTGACATCAAGGTGACCTATACCTGGCTCGGTATCGCGGTGGCGATGGCCTTTACCAGCATCCCGTTTGTGGTACGTACCGTGCAGCCGGTGCTGGAAGAGCTGGGTCCGGAATACGAAGAAGCGGCAGAAACGCTGGGCGCCACGCGCTGGCAGAGTTTCCGCAAGGTGGTGCTGCCGGAGCTGTCTCCGGCGCTGATGGCGGGCGTCGCGCTGTCGTTTACCCGCAGCCTCGGTGAGTTTGGTGCGGTGATTTTTATCGCCGGGAACATCGCCTGGAAAACGGAAGTGACCTCGCTGATGATTTTCATCCGTTTGCAGGAGTTTGATTATCCGGCGGCGAGCGCGATTGCTTCGGTGATCCTGGCGGCCTCGCTGCTGCTGCTGTACTCGATTAACACTCTGCAAAGTCGCTTTGGTCGACGTGTGGTAGGTCACTGATGGCGGAAGTTACGCAATTGAAGCGATACGATGCGCCCCGCATCAACTGGGGTAAATGGTTTCTGATTGGGGCGGGCGTGCTGGTTTCCGCCCTTATTCTCGTCGTGCCGACGATTTATATCTTCGTCCAGGCGTTCAGCAAGGGGCTGATGCCCGCGCTGGAAAACCTGGCGAACCCGGATATGCTGCACGCCATCTGGCTGACCGTGCTGATTGCATTGATCACCGTGCCGGTGAACCTGGTGTTCGGTACCCTGCTGGCGTGGCTGGTGACGCGCTTTAACTTCCCGGGACGTCAGCTGCTGCTGACCCTGCTGGATATTCCTTTTGCCGTGTCGCCGGTGGTGGCGGGCCTGGTGTACCTGCTCTTTTACGGCTCCAACGGCCCATTGGGCGGCTGGCTGGATGAGCATAACCTGCAGATCATGTTCGCCTGGCCGGGCATGGTGCTGGTCACCATCTTCGTGACCTGTCCGTTTGTGGTGCGTGAGCTGGTGCCGGTGATGTTAAGTCAGGGGAGCAACGAAGACGAAGCGGCGGTGCTGCTGGGGGCTTCAGGCTGGCAGATGTTCCGTCGCGTGACGCTGCCGAATATCCGCTGGGCGCTGCTTTACGGCGTGGTGCTGACCAACGCCCGCGCGATTGGCGAGTTCGGTGCCGTGTCCGTCGTCTCCGGCTCTATTCGCGGTGAAACCCTGTCGCTGCCGCTACAGATTGAGCTGCTGCAGCAGGACTACAACACCATCGGCTCGTTTACTGCCGCAGCGTTGCTGACGCTGATGGCCATTTTGACCCTGTTTTTGAAGAGTGTGGTGCAGTGGCGTTTAGAAAATCAGGAAAAACGTCAGCATCAGGAGGGAAATCATGAGCATTGAGATTGCCAATATTAAGAAGTCTTTTGGTCGCACCCAGGTGCTGAATGATATCTCGCTGGATATCCCTTCCGGACAAATGGTGGCGCTGCTGGGGCCGTCTGGCTCGGGTAAAACCACGCTGCTGCGTATTATTGCCGGGCTTGAGCATCAGACCAGCGGGCACATCCGCTTTCACGGCACCGACGTGAGCCGCCTGCATGCCCGGGACCGGAAGGTGGGCTTTGTGTTCCAGCATTACGCGCTGTTCCGCCACATGACCGTGTTCGACAACATCGCGTTTGGCCTGACCGTGCTGCCGCGTCGAGAACGCCCGGATGCGGCAACCATTAAAGCGAAAGTGACCAAACTGCTGGAGATGGTACAGCTGGCTCACCTGGCGGACCGTTTTCCGGCGCAGCTGTCCGGAGGGCAGAAACAGCGCGTGGCGCTGGCGCGTGCGTTAGCCGTTGAACCGCAAATTCTGCTGCTGGATGAACCCTTTGGCGCGCTGGATGCACAGGTGCGTAAAGAGCTGCGTCGCTGGCTGCGTCAGCTCCATGAAGAGCTGAAATTCACCAGCGTCTTCGTGACCCACGATCAGGAAGAGGCGATGGAAGTCGCGGATCGCGTGGTGGTCATGAGCCAGGGCAACATTGAGCAGGTTGACGAGCCGGAGCAGCTCTGGCGTGAACCGGCGACCCGTTTTGTTCTGGAGTTTATGGGCGAGGTGAACCGTCTGCAGGGCACCATTCGCGGCGGACAGTTCCACGTGGGGGCGCACCGCTGGCCGCTGGGCTATACCTCCGCGCACCAGGGGCCGGTCGATCTGTTCCTGCGCCCGTGGGAAGTGGACGTGAGCCGTCGCACAAGCCTGGATTCACCGCTGCCGGTGCAGGTGCTGGAAGCTAGCCCTAAAGGGCACTACACGCAATTGGTGGTACAGCCTCTTGGCTGGTACACCGAGCCGCTGACCGTGGTCATGCGCGACGACGTCCCGCCGCACCGGGGAGAGCGCCTGTTTGTCGGGCTGCAGCATGCCCGTATTTATCACGGGAAGGAGCGCATCGAGACGCGCGAGGATATTGCTCTGGCGGAGTCAGCCTGATAGGTTATTAGGATGTTTATCGCCCGGTGGCGCTGCGCTTACCGGGCCTACAGCTAAAACTGCGTCTTGTAGGCCGGGTAAGCGAAGCGCCACCCGGCTTTTTTATTGAGTAAAAAACGTGAATACACTCGAACACACCATCGGCAACACGCCTCTGGTCAAGCTTCAGCGCATGGGGCCTGATAACGGCAGCGAAATCTGGGTCAAACTTGAAGGCAATAACCCGGCGGGGTCGGTGAAGGACCGCGCGGCGCTGTCGATGATTGTCCAGTCCGAAAAGCGCGGTGAAATTAAGCCAGGCGACGTGCTGATTGAGGCCACCAGCGGCAACACCGGTATCGCGCTGGCAATGATTGCGGCGCTGAAAGGCTACCGCATGAAGCTGCTGATGCCGGACAACATGAGCCAGGAGCGTCGCGCAGCGATGCGTGCCTACGGGGCCGAGCTGATTCTGGTGACCAAAGAGCAGGGTATGGAAGGCGCACGCGACCTGGCGTTAGAAATGGCCGAGCGCGGCGAAGGTAAGCTTCTCGATCAGTTCAACAATCCGGACAACCCGTACGCGCACTACACCACCACCGGCCCGGAAATCTGGCAACAAACGGACGGGCGCATCACCCACTTTGTCTCCAGCATGGGGACCACCGGCACCATTACCGGGGTATCGCGTTTTCTGCGCGAGCAGGAGAAAGCCGTTACCATCGTTGGCCTGCAGCCGGAAGAGGGGAGCAGCATTCCGGGCATTCGCCGCTGGCCTGCGGAATATATGCCCGGCATCTTTAATGCGCAGCTTGTGGACCAGGTGCTGGATATTCATCAGCGCGAGGCGGAGAATACCATGCGTGAACTGGCCGTGCGTGAAGGCATCTTCTGCGGGGTTAGCTCGGGTGGCGCGGTAGCGGGCGCGTTGCGCGTTGCGCAGGCAAGCCCCGATGCCGTCGTAGTCGCGATTATTTGCGACCGCGGCGATCGCTATCTGTCTACCGGCGTCTTTGGTGAAGAGAGTTATTCGCAGGGGGCGGGGATTTAAGCGTCATGGAGATGATTTTATTCCGGGATAAAACCCGGGCGCAGCAAACCGATATTGTCGCCGTGCAGTCGCAGGTGGTTTACGGCAGCGTGGGGAACAGCATTGCGGTACCGAACATTCGTACCCACAGGCTGAACGTCACCGCCGTGCCGACGGTGCTGTTCAGCAACACGCCGCACTATGACACCTTCTACGGCGGCGTGATCCCCGATGAGTGGTTCAGCGGCTACCTGAAGGCGCTGGAAGAGCGCGAGATCCTGCGCGAGCTTAAGGCGGTCACCACCGGCTATATGGGCAGCGCCAGCCAGATCGCCTTGCTGGCGCAGTGGCTGAAGGCGGTAAAAGTGCAGCATCCTGACCTGCTGGTGCTGGTCGACCCGGTTATCGGCGATATCGACAGCGGGATGTACGTGAAGCCCGGTATTCCTGAAGCCTACCGTGAGCACCTGCTGCCGCTGGCGCAGGGCATTACGCCTAACGTGTTTGAACTTGAGGTGTTAAGCGGTAAACCGTGCCGTACGCCTGAAAGCGCCATTGCCGCCGCGCAGGGATTGCTCTCCGACACCCTGAAATGGGTGGCGATCACCAGCGCGCCGGTTGCCGACGATCCGCAAAACATCCACGTGGTTCTGGTGACGAATGAGGGTGTTACCGTCAGCGCGCATCCGCGCGTAGAAACCGATCTGAAAGGGACGGGCGATCTGTTCTGTTCAGAACTGGTAAGCGGAATCGTTGAGGGGAAAACCGTTGCCGATGCCATTCGCATGGCGGGCGATCGGGTGACTGACGTGATGCTGTATACGCAGTCGAAAGGGTACGACGAGCTTATTCTCCCTGCATAAACAAAAATGGCGCCCGAAGGCGCCATTTTTCTGTGCGGCAAGAATTACTTCTTGATGCGGATAACCGGGGTTTCGCCCACGGTGACGCTGCCAGACAGTTTGATCAGTTCTTTGATTTCGTCCATGTTGGAGATAACAACCGGCGTCAGGGTAGACTTGGCTTTTTCTTCCAGCAGTGGCAGATCGAATTCAATGACCGGGTCGCCAACTTTAACACGCTGGCCTTCTTCCGCGATACGTTTGAAGCCTTCGCCTTTCAGTTCAACGGTGTCGATACCGAAGTGAACGAACAGTTCGATACCGCTATCAGATTCGATAGAGAACGCATGGTTGGTTTCAAAAATTTTACCGATGGTGCCGTCAACTGGTGCAACCATTTTGTTGCCAGTTGGTTTGATCGCAATGCCATCACCAACGATTTTCTCAGCAAACACTACATCCGGCACGTCTTCGATGTTGACGATCTCGCCGGAGAGCGGAGCAACAATCTCAATAGTTCCGGTGTCTTTCTTATCATCAGAAACCAGAGATTTCAGTTTATCGAACAAACCCATGATCTTCTCCTAAGCAGTAATTTGGGCCGCATCTCGTGGATTAGCAGATTGTTTTTTCTTCAATGAACTTGTTAACCAGCGTCATTAACTCGTCCGTTGTCGGTTGAGCAAGAGCCTGCTCTGCTAACACCTTCGCATCTTCGAAGTTCGTGTTACGGATAATCTTCTTAATGCGCGGGATGGAAATGGCGCTCATAGAGAATTCGTCCAGACCCATACCCAGCAACAGAAGTGTAGCACGTTCGTCGCCTGCAAGCTCACCACACATGCCAGTCCATTTACCTTCTGCATGAGAAGCATCAATAACTTGCTTGATCAAGTTCAGTACGGACGGTGACATTGGCTGGTAGAGATGTGAAATCATATCATTACCACGGTCAACTGCCAGGGTGTACTGCGTTAAATCATTGGTGCCGATACTAAAGAAATCAACTTCTTTGGCTAAATGACGCGCAATGGTCGCGGCCGCAGGTGTTTCCACCATCACGCCGATCTCGATTGACTCGTCAAACGCTTTACCTTCGTCGCGCAGTTCCTGTTTGTAGATTTCGATCTCTTTCTTCAGTGCACGCACTTCTTCAACAGAGATGATCATCGGGAACATGATGCGCAGTTTACCGAAAGCGGAGGCACGCAGAATCGCGCGAACCTGGTCACGCAGGATCTCTTTACGATCCATCGCGATACGGATTGCACGCCAGCCCAGGAACGGGTTCTCTTCTTTCGGGAAGTTCATGTACGGCAGCTCTTTGTCGCCACCGATGTCCATGGTACGGACGATAACGGCCTGAGAGCCACAGGCTTCAGCCACCGCTTTGTATGCCGCGAACTGCTCTTCTTCAGTTGGCAGGGCGTCACGATCCATGAACAGGAATTCAGTACGATAGAGACCCACGCCTTCCGCACCGTTACGCTCGGCGCCATCAACGTCGCGGACGGTACCGATATTCGCGCACACTTCTACCTGATGGCCGTCAAGGGTGATGGCTGGCAGGTCTTTCAGCTTAGCGAGTTCCGCTTTTTCAGTCGCAACCTGCTCCTGAACCGCGCGCAGTTTATCGATCTCTTCGTTGGTTGGGTTGACGTAAACCAGATTGTTCACGGCATCCAGAATCAGATAGTCGCCATTTTTCACCTGAGAGGTGACGCTACCAGTACCCACGATGGCTGGCAGTTCCAGAGAACGCGCCATGATAGAGGTGTGGGAGGTACGGCCGCCCGCGTCAGTGATGAAACCGAGGACCTTTTTCAGGTTCAGCTGTGCGGTTTCAGACGGGGTGAGGTCAGCGGCAACCAGGATAACTTCATCCTGAATCGCGCTCAGGTCGATAATGGCCAGACCCAGGATGTTGCGCAGCAGGCGCTTACCGATGTCACGTACGTCAGCCGCACGCTCTTTCAGGTATTCATCATCCAGTTCTTCCAGGGCAGTTGCCTGACCTTCGATAACTTCATGTGCAGCCGCGTCGGCCGTCATGCCTTTATCTTTAATCAGGGCTATGATTTCCTGCTCCAGCTCCTCATCTTCGAGCAGCATGATGTGCCCTTCGAAGATGGCTTCTTTTTCTTCACCGAAAGTTTCGCCAGCTTTAGTCTTGATTGCTTCCAGTTGCGCAGATGCCTTGGCACGACCGCTCAGAAAACGTTCAACTTCCTGATCAACCTTGTCGGCAGAAATTTTTTTCCGGTCGATGACGATCTCGTCTTCTTTCAGCAGCAGTGCTTTGCCGAAAGCGATACCCGGGGATGCTAAAATGCCTGAAATCATAACCCTACCTTACTTGTGACTGATATTTAAAAGAACCCGTAAACTTACTCGAGCTCAGCCATCAGTTTTACCAGATGCTCAACTGCTTTCTGCTCGTCTTCACCTTCCGCAGAGATGGTGACTACGGTGCCCTGAGTCAGGCCCAGAGTCTGCAGTTTAAACAGGCTTTTTGCGCTGGCGCTTTTGCCGTTGGAAGTCACAGTGATTTCAGAAGTGAAGCCTTTCGCTTCTTTAACAAACTGAGCAGCAGGGCGGGTGTGCAGACCGTTCGGAGCGGTAATGGTAACTTCTTGCTGGAACATTGTATTTCCCCAACTTATAGGTTTAGTGTTGTGGAACTAAAGTCTAGCCTGGCGACTGAACTTTAGCCTGTATTGTTAGCGCTGACGTTTCGATCGTCATTAAACATTATGCAGCGAAAGCAAGACTTGAACCAAATCATAAAATCGATTCAGCAAGGCTATTTCGTTCACTGATTAATTTCACGCATCAAAATAATTGCTGGTTTAAATACCAGACCCAACGGGGTGAAGCAATGCCAGGAGGGGCAAAAGTTTGAAGCAGGCCACAAAAAAGCACCTGAAAAGGTGCTTTTTTACGCGTTATTAACATGCTGGCACTACTGTTGCAGCTCTTTTTCGGTAAACAGATCGGCAAACAGTGCGGTGCTCAAGTAACGCTCACCCGAGGAAGGAAGGATAACCACAATATTCTTATTGGTAAAGGCCTCATCTTCCTGAAGTTTGAGCGCTGCCGCAACGGCCGCACCGGAAGAGATACCCGCCAGAATGCCTTCTTCATCCATCAGGCGACGCGCGGTAGAGATGGCTTCTTCGTTAGTGATGGTAACCACTTTATCGATCAGCTTCAGATCCAGGTTGCCCGGAATGAAGCCCGCGCCAATACCCTGAATTTTGTGCGGGCCTGGTTTGAGCTCTTCGCCCGCCAGTGCCTGGGTGATAACCGGGGAGTCAGTCGGCTCAAC
Organism: Enterobacter genomosp. O; assembly: GCF_001022965.1. Lineage (GTDB taxonomy): Bacteria > Pseudomonadota > Gammaproteobacteria > Enterobacterales > Enterobacteriaceae > Enterobacter > Enterobacter cloacae_L. The sequence continues at coordinate 348,871 of NZ_LECZ01000024.1, read as the reverse complement.
GGCAACGGTGATCAGATCTTTTTTACCCTTTGTGCCTTTAATATAGCGCGACACGCCGGTCAGCGTACCGCCGGTACCCACGCCGGAGATAAAGACATCAACCTGACCGTCGGTATCTTCCCAGATTTCCGGACCGGTGGTCTTCTCGTGAATTTCCGGGTTAGCCGGGTTGCTGAACTGCTGCAGCAGCAAATATTTCGCCGGATCGCTGGCCACAATCTCTTCAGCTTTCTGAATGGCACCTTTCATGCCCTTCGCGCCTTCGGTCAGCACCAGATTCGCACCCAGCGCTTTAAGCAGTTTGCGACGCTCGATGCTCATGGTTTCTGGCATGGTCAGCGTCAGCTTGTAGCCGCGTGCGGCAGCTACATAGGCCAGCGCGATACCGGTGTTGCCGCTGGTCGGTTCCACCAGCTCAACGCCAGGCTTCAGTACGCCACGTTTTTCAGCATCCCAAATCATGTTTGCACCGATACGGCATTTTACGCTGAAGCTCGGGTTACGTGATTCGACCTTCGCCAGAATGCGTCCATTACCGATACGGTTCAGTCGAACCAGGGGCGTATGACCGATAGTCAGCGAGTTGTCTTCATAAATCTTACTCATGGCCTGTCCTTAACTGTATGAAATTGGGATACCGACCCAGCATACCTGCTAAGCAGGTAGGGGGAAGTAAGGAATTCGCATATCTATATACTGCAAGGAAATAATGGGGATCAGTATGGAATAAGGGAGAGCATAAGCCCTCCCTCATTTACACAGTTTTGCATTATTTCCATAACGCGTGTTTAGCACGATAGCAGTCCACCCACATCGCCGTCGCACCGCAGACCGCCACGGGCATGATGAACAGATTGAGGAAGGGAATCATCGTGAACAGGCTGGTCAGCGCGCCGAACTGCATATTGGCGACCTTCTGGGTGCGCAGGGCAGTGCGCATCTCTTTAAACGGCACCTTGTGGTTATCGAACGGATAGTCGCAGTACTGGATAGCAAGCATCCAGGCGCTGAACAGGAACCACAGCACTGGCGCCACCGTCTGGCCAATGCCTGGCACGAAGTAAAGAATAAGCAGCACAATCGCCCGGGGCAGGTACCAGGCAAACTTCTGCCATTCGCGCTTCATGATGCGCGGGAGATCTTTCATTATCCCCAGCACGCCCGTGTCCGGTGGCGTTGCGCCGGTAAGCCGTGCTTCCAGCTGTTCCGCCAGCAGGCCGTTAAACGGGGCGGCTATCCAGTTCGCAATCGTTGAGAAGAAGTACCCGAATACCAGCAGAACGGAGATCACCGCTACCGGCCAGAGCAGGTAGTTAAGCCACTGCAGCCAGTCTGGCACGTGGCTCATCAGCGACGGGATCCAGCTCTCCAGCCTGGTGAACAGCCACCAGAACGCGCCGCCCATCAGAATAATGTTGATCAACAGCGGCAGTATGACGAAGCGTCGAATACCCGGCAGGGAGACCAGTTTCCAGCCCTGAGAAAAATACCAGACACCGCTGCGCGGGGGAGAAGAAGATGTTGAAACCATAACCAGGCTGTACTCCTTTTTACACAACCAGTGGAATTGCTCGCCTATATTATCCACTTACGGACCAATGACCAGTTCGGAAATGTTCGAAAAACCAGCAAAAAGCACGATTTCCTTCATCTTTATGCTGTGAATGCTCTGCACACACTTGCACTTGACGTAAACGGCAAATACTCTTAGTGAGTAAATGTTTGCCGTGGTGGCAAGGTGTTAGAACAACAGAGAATATAATGATGCAGGATTTGCGTCTGATATTAATCATTGTTGGCGCGATCGCCATAATCGCTTTACTGGTACATGGTTTCTGGACCAGCCGTAAAGAGCGTTCCTCTATGTTTCGCGATCGCCCACTGAAGCGCATGAAGTCCAGTCGTGACGACGATGACAGTGAAGATGACATCGATGGCAGCGACGACGACGGCGTGGGTGAAGTTCGTGTTCATCGGGTCAATACTGCGCCCGGCGCGGCCCATGGGGAGCATGAAGCCCCCCGTCCTGCGCAGCACCAGTATCAACCGCCGTATGCTTCTGCACAGCCGCGCCAGCACGCGCCGCAGCCCGTAGAAGAGCCGGTGCGCCAGCCGCCGCAACAGCCTGTCCATCAGCAGCCTGCTGCGCCACAGCCGGCTCAACAGCAACCTGCGCCACAGCCGGTGCAACAACAACCTGCACAGCCAGTACAACAACCGCAGCAGCCTGTTCACGTGCAGCCAGCGCCGCAGCCCGCTCCGGCCCCGCACGTTGAGCCTGAGCCCGTTGTCGAGCCTGAACCGGTTGTTGAAAAACCGCAGCGTAAAGAAGCGGTGATCATCATGAACGTGGCCGCGCATCACGGCAGCCATCTTAACGGTGACGTACTGCTGAACAGTATTCAACAGGCAGGCTTCAAGTTTGGCGATATGAATATTTTCCATCGCCACCTGAGCCCTGACGGTAGTGGCCCGGCCTTATTCAGCCTGGCCAACATGGTTAACCCTGGCACCTTCGATCCGGAAATGACCGGTGATTTCGTGACGCCGGGTGTCACTATCTTTATGCAGGTGCCGTCCTACGGCGACGAACTGCAGAACTTTAAGCTGATGCTGCAATCCGCTCAGCACATCGCTGATGAAGTGGGCGGTGTGGTGCTCGACGATCAGCGTCGAATGATGACCCCGCAGAAGCTGCGCGAGTATCAGGACCGCATCCGCGAAGTTAAGGAAGCCAACGCGTAATCGTCGCGTTTACTTCAACTCCTCCTCAACCCCCGCATGTCGGGGGTTTTTTCTCATTGATGGTGCGATATGGACTCAATCGAACAACAACTCACTGAACTGCGAACCACGCTTCGCCATCATGAATATCTCTATCATGTTATGGACGCGCCGGAAGTGCCGGATGCGGAATATGACCGCCTGATGCGCGAACTGCGTGAATTAGAGGCGCAGCACCCTGAGCTTATCACGCCGGATTCTCCCACCCAGCGCGTCGGCGCTGAGCCGCTGGGTGCCTTCAGCCAGGTGCGTCATGAAGTACCGATGCTGTCGCTGGATAACGTCTTCGATGAAGAGAGCTTTCTCGCGTTTAACAAGCGCGTGCAGGATCGCCTGAAAAGCAGCGACGCTCTCATCTGGTGCTGCGAGCTGAAGCTGGACGGCCTGGCGGTCAGTCTTCTGTACGAAAACGGCGTGCTGGTGCGTGCCGCGACGCGAGGCGATGGCACAACGGGTGAAGATATTACGACCAACGTGCGTACCATTCGCGCGATCCCGCTGAAGCTGCAGGGTGACAACATTCCTGCGCGTCTGGAAGTGCGCGGCGAGGTGTTCCTGCCCCAGGCGGGATTCGAGAAAATCAACGACGAGGCGCGCCGCACCGGCGGGAAAGTGTTTGCTAACCCGCGTAATGCGGCAGCAGGCTCTCTGCGCCAGCTTGACCCGCGTATCACCGCGAAGCGACCGCTTACTTTCTTCTGCTACGGCGTGGGTATTCTGGAGGGCGGCGAGCTGCCGGATACTCATCTCGGACGTCTGCTGCAGTTTAAAGCGTGGGGCCTGCCGGTGAGCAACCGCGTTCAGCTCTGTGACTCCCCGGAGGCGGTCCTGGCGTTCTACCACAAGGTGGAAGAGGACCGTCCGACCCTCGGCTTTGATATTGATGGCGTCGTCATCAAGGTGAATTCGCTGGCGCTGCAGGAGCAGCTGGGCTTTGTGGCGCGCGCGCCGCGCTGGGCGGTTGCGTTTAAATTCCCGGCACAGGAGCAGATGACCTTTGTTCGCGACGTGGAGTTCCAGGTGGGACGGACGGGCGCCATTACCCCAGTCGCCCGTCTGGAGCCCGTGCAGGTTGCGGGCGTGCTGGTGAGTAACGCCACGCTGCATAACGCCGATGAAATTGAACGCCTGGGCCTGCGTATCGGTGACAAAGTGGTGATTCGCCGCGCGGGCGATGTTATCCCGCAGGTGGTTAACGTCGTTGAGTCAGAACGTCCTGACGATACGCGCGAGGTCGTCTTCCCGACCCACTGCCCGGTGTGCGGCTCTGACGTTGAGCGTGTTGAAGGTGAAGCGGTAGCACGCTGTACGGGCGGCTTAATCTGTGGTGCTCAGCGTAAAGAGTCGCTGAAGCACTTCGTCTCCCGTCGGGCGATGGACGTTGACGGTATGGGCGACAAGATTATCGATCAGCTGGTTGAGAAGGAATATGTCCACACCCCAGCGGATCTCTTCAGGCTGACGGCAGGTAAACTGACCGGTCTGGATCGCATGGGGCCGAAGTCAGCCCAGAACGTGGTCAATGCGCTGGAAGCCGCAAAAGAAACCACCTTTGCCCGTTTCCTCTATGCGCTGGGGATTCGTGAAGTGGGTGAAGCCACAGCGGCAGGGCTGGCGGCGTACTTCGGCACGCTGGAGGCGCTGGAAAAAGCGAGCATCGACGAGCTGCAGAAAGTGCCGGATGTCGGCATCGTCGTCGCCACGCACGTCTTTAACTTCTTTGCAGAAGAGAGCAACCGCGAAGTTATCGGCAAACTGCTGGAGGTGGGCATCAAATGGCCCGCGCCGGTGGTGGTTAACGCCGAAGAGATCGACAGCCCGTTCGCCGGTAAAACGGTGGTGCTGACCGGCAGCCTGAGCCAGCTTTCACGCGACGATGCGAAAGCGCGTCTGGTGGCGCTGGGGGCAAAAGTGGCGGGCAGCGTGTCGAAGAAAACCGACCTGGTGATTGCCGGGGAAGCCGCCGGTTCGAAGCTGGCGAAAGCCCAGGAGCTCGGCATTGCGGTTATCGACGAAGCGGAAATGATGCGTCTGTTAGGAGAGTAAGGTGGAGAAAGAACAGCTCGTTGAGATCGCCAATACGGAGATGCCGTTCGGTAAATACAAGGGCCGCAGGCTGATCGATTTGCCGGAGGAGTATCTGCTGTGGTTTGCCCGTAAGGATGAATTCCCGGCCGGGCGGCTGGGCGAGCTGATGGCTATCACGCTACTGATCAAAACCGAGGGGCTGACCCAACTGGTACAGCCCCTGAAACGTCCTTAAGCCTTCGCGGCGCGGGTCTCTTCCTGCGCCAGTTTTTCCGTCTGGCGCTTGTAGCGACGCGCCAGCACTGCGCAGACCATCAGCTGGATCTGATGGAAAATCATCAGCGGCAGCACCATCATCCCAATCACTGAGGTCGGGAATAGAATGTTGGCCATCGGGATACCGTTCGCCAGGCTCTTCTTCGAACCGCAGAAGACAATCGTAATTTCATCCGCTTTGTTGAAGCCGCACTTGCGTGCCACAAAGACGTTTACGGCAATCACAATCGCCAGCAGGACGATGCTGACCACCACGATAAACAGCAGTGAACCTGCCCCCACCTTGTGCCAGATCCCGTTCACGACCGCTTCGCTGAAGGCAGAGTAAACCACCAGCAGAATCGAGGTCTGGTCGGTTTTTGAAATCCATTTTTTATGCTTCGCCACAAACGCGCCGGTCCAGGGCCGGGAGAGGTGCCCCAGGACAAACGGCAGCAGCAGCTGCAGGCAGATTTTGCCAACCTGCTCGAGGTTACCTTCCGCACCGTGCATGTTCATCAGCAGGCCTACCAGCAGCGGTGAGACGAAAATCCCTAACAGGCTGGACGCTGACGCTGAACAAACCGCCGCCGCGACGTTACCCCCCGCCAGCGAGGTAAACGCAATGGCGGACTGAACGGTCGCGGGCAGAATGCACAGATAGAGGAAACCCGTATAAAGCGCTGGATCGACGTTTACCGGTGCCCACCAGGCAAACAGCACGCCGAGTATCGGGAACAGAATGAAGGTGCTGCACATCACCCACAGGTGCAGTCGCCAGTGACCCCCGCCTGCAATGATCGCTTCACGGGAAAGTTTGGCGCCATGCATAAAGAACAGCAACGCGATGGCCGCCGTGGTGAGTCCTTCAAAGAACGGGACAAAACCGCCGCGTGCGGGGAAGAAGGAGGCCAGTAAAACGGTGACCACCAGGGTAAGCGTAAACGGATCAAGGATACGAAATAGTTTCATAATGACTCCTGAAATCAGATGTTGCTATTGTGCTTTTTTCCATTTGAGAAATAAAATTGATTTATTGCATCCATTCATGAATTAAACAGATGAATTATTCACTACGCCAGCTTCGCGTTTTTGTTACCGTCGCCCATGCCCGCAGCTTTAGTCGGGCAGGGGATATCATCGGCCTTAGCCAGTCTGCGGTGAGCCACAGCGTGAAAGAGCTGGAGAATCAGACGGGCGTGAAATTGCTGGACAGAACGACGCGAGAAGTTGTGCTCACCGAGGCAGGGCAACAGCTGGCGCAGCGTCTGGAGCGGCTGCTGGACGAACTGAACAGTACGCTCAGAGACGTGGGAAGGCTTGGGCAGCAGCTTTCGGGCACCGTGCGGGTGGCGGCCAGCCAGACCATTTCCGCGCACCTTATCCCACAGTGCATTGCCGAGGGTAACCACCGCTATCCGGATATCGATTTTGTGCTGCACGACAGGCCACAGCAGTGGGTACTGGAAAGCATCCGTCAGGGGGATGTGGATTTTGGTATTGTGATCGACCCCGGCCAGGTGAACGATCTGGAGTGGGAGATCGTGCTTTCAGAGCCGTTTTTACTGCTCTGCCGGGATGACGATCCGCTGGCAATGCAGCCTCACGTTCACTGGCAGTCGTTGAAAGGGGCGAACCTGGTTTTACAGGATTATGCCTCGGGCAGTCGTCCGCTGATTGATTCCGCGCTGGTGAATCAGGGCGTAAAGGCAACAATCGTGCAGGAGATTGGTCATCCGGCGACGCTGTTTCCCATGGTGGAAGCCGGAATCGGGATCAGCGTGTTGCCCGCCCTCGCGCTTCCCCTGCCGCAGGGAAGCCGGCTGGCCGTCAAGCGATTAACGCCCGTTGTTGAGCGAAAACTGATGCTGGTCCGGCGAAAAAACCGTTCACTCTCGGGGGCGGCGCAGGCTATCTGGGAAGTGGTGCGTATCCAGGCACAACGATTAACCGAGGCCCGCATACGCGACCCACTGTTTAACGCGTCAGACGATCAGATGTAGATATCAATCTGATTATTGTCTGACGGGCTATTTACACCTTCCACTTTGCCCAGCTTTTGATCCTGCTTCTTCTGGGCCTCTTCGGCCTGCTGGCGCTGCAGTGCGGCGAGCTGCGCCTGCAGCACTTTGATCTGGGTCTGAATAAGTTCCTGCTGCTTCTTCTTCTCATCGGTGCTGACGGGACTGTTTGCCAGTTCTTTTAACTGCTGAGTTAGCTTTTTGATCTTGTCGAGAATGCGGGTGATTTGCGCAGAGATATCGTTACTGCTCGAAGTTCCACTCGCGCCGCTGGTTTGAATAGGTTGGGTTGAAGCCTGAATGGTCGTCATACTTTTTCCTCGCGTTATAAAACAGAGGTATCGGCATCAACGGGATTAGCTTGAGCAAAACTGCCATATCTGGCAGGAAGTTGCATTGATACACAATCAGTATTGATGGTGCGGTGAAAGTGTATTGGAGGTGACCTGCAGGCTCCGGATATAAGACAAAGGTCATGCGATCCCTATCGCGATCTTAATCTTCAAGGAGCCTCTATGACCCTCTCGAATAACCCGTGGTACTGCGCCGACATCATCCGCGCCGCTAAACCGAACTTCACGCCTCGCGTGGCGTTTATTCTTGGGTCCGGCCTTGGCGCGCTCGCCGACCAGATTGTTGACGCCGTTTCCCTGAGCTATGAAAAGCTGCCGGGCTTCCCGGTGAGCACCGTCCATGGTCATGCCGGTGAGCTGGTGCTGGGGCATCTTGCCGGGGTGCCTGTCGCCTGCATGAAGGGCCGCGGGCATTTCTACGAGGGCCGCGGGATGACCGTCATGACCGATGCGATCCGCACCTTTAAGCTGCTGGGGTGTGAACTGCTGTTTAGCACCAATGCTGCGGGTTCATTGCGCCCGGATGTTCAGCCAGGCAGTCTGGTTGCCCTGAGCGACCATATCAACACCATGCCGGGCACGCCGATGGTGGGGATGAACGACGAACGCTTTGGTGACCGTTTCTTCTCGCTGGCCAATGCCTACGACGCGGATTACCGTGCCATTCTGCAAACCGTGGCGACGAAAGCGGGATTCCCGCTGCATGAAGGGGTGTTTGTCTCTTATCCGGGCCCTAACTTCGAGACCGCGGCAGAAATCCGCATGATGCAAATTATCGGCGGGGATGTGGTGGGGATGTCCGTTGTGCCGGAAGTGATTTCCGCGCGTCACTGCGGCCTGAAGGTTGTGGCCGTTTCTGCGATTACCAATCTCGCGGAGGGGCTGGGCGATGTAAAACTTTCGCATGAACAAACCCTCGCTGCCGCTGAGCTTTCCCGCCAGAACTTCATCAATCTTATCTGCGGTTTTCTTCGCCATATTGCCTGAGTAAAACAATAAAGTGGCCCGCGAGGGCCACGCTGCTATAAGGAATGGGTTATGAACATCACGACTCGCTTAAAGATAATGTCCTTTATGCAATATTTTATCTGGGGGAGTTGGCTGGTTACCCTCGGCGCCTACATGATAAACACTCTCCATTTTACCGGGTCCGACGTGGGCATGGTGTACAGCTCCAAGGGGCTTGCCGCAATCGTTATGCCTTCGCTGGTGGGGATAATTGCCGACAAGTGGCTGCGGGCCGACCGGGCCTATGTGATTTGCCATCTCGTCTGCGCCGTCGCGCTCTGCTATGCCGCACAGGTCAATGAGCCCGGGCTGATGTTCTGGGTCATGCTGGTGAATGCGATGGCCTTCATGCCCACGATTGCGTTGTCGAATACGATTTCCTATTCCTGTCTTGAACAGGCGGGGCTGGAGACGGTGAGCCATTTTCCGCGAGTGCGGGTGTATGGCACCGTGGGGTTTATTGCGGCTATGTGGGCTATAAGCCTGATGGGGGCGGAGTTGAGCAACGTGCAGCTCTATGCTGCGGCTGCCGCATCGCTGCTGCTGGCGCTCTATTCCCTGACGCTACCGGCTATTCCGGTGGTGAAAACGAAAACGTCTCAGTCGCTGGCAAATAAGCTTGGGCTGAATGCGTTTATCCTGTTTAAACAGCCCCGCATGGCCGTGTTCTTTTTATTCGCGATGCTGCTGGGGGCCGTGTTGCAGATTACCAACACGTTCGGCAGCCCTTTCCTGCATGATTTTGCGCGTAATCCGGCGTATGCAGAGAGCTTTATTGTCAAATACCCGTCCATCCTGCTCTCCGTTTCGCAAATGTCAGAAGTGTTCTTCATTCTGACCATTCCGTACTTCCTCGGACGTTTTGGTATTAAAACCGTCATGCTGATGAGCATGGTGGCCTGGATGCTCCGGTTTGGACTGTTCGCGTTTGGCGATCCGTCCGCAACGGGCTTTGTGCTGCTCATGCTCTCAATGATTGTCTACGGCTGCGCGTTCGACTTCTTCAATATTTCAGGCTCGGTATTTGTTGAACAGGAGGTCAGCGCCGATATCCGCGCCAGCGCGCAGGGGTTGTTTATGACGACCGTTAACGGTATCGGGGCGTATTTCGGTTCGGTACTGAGCGGCGTTGCGGTCGATTATTTTTCGGTGGACGGGGTGAAGGACTGGCAGACGATCTGGCTGGTGTTTGCGGCCTATGCGCTGGCGCTCGCGGTGGTGTTTTATTTCAGCTTTACCTACCGGCACGCCAGTAAAAACAGCGAGATGCGCACAGTTGCGCACTAAATTTTTCCTCTTGACGATGAAAGGCTTTAAGGTAGGCGCTTAAGTGTTATCCCCAGGATATGTTTTGATGGAACGCGTCTATCGGACCGATCTCAAGCTGCTGCGCTATTTTCTGGCCGTGGCGGAGGAGCTGCATTTTGGACGGGCTGCGGCCCGTCTCAATATGTCTCAACCGCCGTTAAGCCTGCATATTAAAGAGCTGGAAAGTCAGCTGGGCACGTTGCTGTTTATTCGCCACTCGCGAAGCGTCGCGTTGACGCATGCCGGTAAGGTGCTGATGGAAGAGTCACGCCGGCTGCTTGCCAGCGCAAACCAGGCTCTGGCTCGCGTCGAGCAAATCGGCCGGGGGGAAGCAGGGCGCATTGAGCTGGGCATTGTCGGCACGGCCATGTGGAGCGAAGTGCGCACGGTGATGCGCACTTTCCTGAAAGAGCATCCTAACGTTGATGTCGTTTTTCGCGAAAAATCGCCGGTCATGCAGATGGCGCTGCTTGAGCGTCGGGAGCTGGACGTTGGCATCTGGCGAATGGCAACCGACCCTACCGCGGGGTTTACCAGTGTACGGTTGCGTGAGGCGGCTTTTCTGGTGGCGATGCCGGAAGATCACCGGCTGGTCAGAGAACCTTCCATTGCGCTCGCAGAGTTGCAGGACGAGTATTTTGTCACGATGCCGTCGGCCCATTCTGACTGGGCATTTTTACATCGCGTCTGCCAGCAGGCCGGGTTTTCGCCGATGATTGTGCGCGAAGCCGTTGAACCGCAAACGGTGCTGGCGATGATCAGCATGGGGATGGGGATTACGCTCGCCGCAGACAGCTACGCGCAAATGCAGTGGCCCGGCGTGGTGTTCCGCCCGCTGAAAGAGCGTATACCGGCTGATTTGTATGTGGTGTATGACGAGAAGCAGTCGACACCTGCGGTGAACACGTTGATTGCAACGTTGACGATGTAAATTGCAGATAGCAAAAAAACGCCTTTAGGGCGCTTTTTTACATTGGTGGGTCGTGCAGGATTCGAACCTGCGACCAATTGATTAAAAGTCAACTGCTCTACCAACTGAGCTAACGACCCGAAATGGTGGGCGATGACGGGCTCGAACCGCCGACCCCCTCCGTGTAAAGGAGATGCTCTACCAACTGAGCTAATCGCCCAATCTCAATTCTTATCTACACTGCGAGTCTACGTGAAGTAGATGGTGGGTGATGACGGGCTCGAACCGCCGACCCCCTCCGTGTAAAGGAGATGCTCTACCAACTGAGCTAATCACCCCCGCTGTGTGGAGTCGCATTATAGGGAGAGTTGAAAATGAGTCAACGCATTTTCTAAAGTTTTTATTCGTTCGTCGTAAAATTAAACAAAACGATCGCGAAACGGGCTATGGCGCATGATTTCTAAACAAAAATCGCAAACCTGGTCACGATAAAGGGATCAACATTGAGGATTCCCCCCACAGTGATAGAATATTGCCCATCGTTTTTCCCCCAGGATTTGCCGATTGCCGGCATCTTTATAACGTAAGGCCATTTCATGAAAATCAAAACTCGCTTCGCGCCGAGCCCGACAGGCTATCTGCACGTCGGTGGTGCACGTACCGCCCTCTATTCCTGGCTGTTTGCACGCCACAACAAAGGTGAGTTCGTGCTGCGTATTGAAGACACCGATCTTGAGCGCTCCACGCCGGAAGCAATTGAAGCCATTATGGATGGGATGAACTGGCTGAATCTGGAATGGGACGAAGGCCCGTATTTCCAGACCAAACGCTTTGACCGCTATAACGCCGTCATTGATGAGATGCTGGTCGCAGGCACGGCGTATAAATGCTACTGCTCCAAAGAGCGTCTGGATGCGCTGCGTGAAGAGCAGATGGCAAACGGTGAAAAGCCGCGTTATGACGGCCGTTGCCGCCACGACCACAGCGAGCATGCTGCTGATGAACCTTGCGTGGTGCGTTTTGCTAACCCGCAAGAGGGCTCTGTGATCTTTGACGACCAGATCCGTGGCCCGATCGAGTTCAGCAACCAGGAGCTGGATGACCTGATCATCCGCCGCACCGACGGTTCCCCAACGTATAACTTCTGCGTCGTGGTTGACGACTGGGATATGGAAATTACCCACGTTGTCCGTGGTGAAGACCATATCAACAACACCCCGCGCCAGATCAACATCCTGAAAGCGCTGAATGCGCCTGTTCCGGTCTACGCGCACGTTTCGATGATCAACGGCGACGACGGCAAGAAACTGTCTAAACGTCACGGTGCGGTAAGCGTTATGCAGTACCGCGATGACGGTTATCTGCCGGAAGCGCTGCTGAACTACCTGGTGCGTCTGGGCTGGGCCCACGGCGACCAGGAGATCTTCAGCCGCGAAGAGATGATCGAACTGTTCTCTCTGAGCTCAGTGAGCAAATCAGCGAGCGCGTTTAATACCGACAAGCTCCTGTGGCTGAACCACCATTACATCAATACCATGCAGCCAGAATATGTGGCGACGTACCTGCAGTGGCACATCGAGCAGGCAAATATTGATACCCGCACCGGCCCTGAGCTGGCGGAGCTGGTGAAACTGCTCGGCGAGCGCTGCAAAACGCTGAAAGAGATTGCTGAAAGCTGCCGCTATTTCTATGAAGAGTTTGATGAGTTCGACGCGGACGCCGCGAAGAAACACCTGCGTCCGGTTGCGCGTCAGCCGTTGGAAGTGGTGCGTGACAAGCTTGCTGCACTTACCGAGTGGACCGCTGAGAATGTGCATCACGCCATTCAGGCGACGGCAGACGAGCTGGAAGTTGGCATGGGTAAAGTTGGTATGCCGCTGCGCGTTGCGGTGACCGGTGCGGGGCAGTCCCCGGCGCTGGATGTGACGGTTCATGCCATCGGCAAGTCACGCAGCGTGGCGCGCATTAACAAGGCGCTGGACTTTATTGCTGAACGCGAAAATCAGCAGTAATTAAGTGCTGGATAAGAAGAACGGCAGGGTTACCTGCCGTTTTTTTATGGGTATCATTCAGTAATATCCAGGCGCGTAAGAAAGCCGCGTATCCCTTCGCGTTTCAAAAAGGCTTCCAGACGCTTCTGCTCTGGCTGAGTCATACTTTCCAGGGTCTCAATAATGCCCGGACGCAGGCTTGTAGACGGTTCGCTGTAGGAAGAGGTGACTTCAGCGAGATGGTAAACCGCCTGACGGTTTCGGATCGCCGGGAGGCTCATAATATGTTCCTTCACGCGCGCATCAACATGGATCAGCCGCGCTCGACCGCCCTTGACGCCGTTGAGCCCTTCGGTTTTCCAACCCTGCTGGCGTATCCAGCGATTAACCGTTTGTCTGGCAACGCCCAAACTTTCCGCCAGCTCTTCCGTGGTCATTTTGCTACGTAATCTTCTCATATCAGTTTTGATCGCGAATCCCTAAACGTTGCAATAATCCGGTAATCCCTTCCCGCAGCAACAGCGATGTCATCTGCTTCTGCTCTTCCGGCGTCATTTCATTGGCCAGCGTCAGGAGTAGGGTGTGAAGCGAGCCTTCATGGCTGGTGCCTGCAGGCAGTTCAGACGTTTCCGTTGCACGACGTGCGCTGCGGATAAAGTCACGCACTTTTTCGTTCACATGCACCAGCCGCGCTTTCCCGCCCTGGACTCCTGGTTTTGGCGATGTAATCCAACCCTCTTTGCGTACCCATTTATTGATGGTCTGGCGGCTATAGCCAGTGAGCAGGGCTAACTCTTCTGGCGTCATTCGTTCCTTGATCATGCAATTTCCTGAATATTTGTGGGGTTAATTAACGGCTCATTTTATAGCACCGTTTTAGCTGAAAACGTGACAGGCTTAACTTATGACTGCGAGAAGGCTCGCAAAGTGATTCATTTGCATGATTTTTCGGCGATTGAACCGCAGCCGTTGATTTTGCCGTTGACACTCCGCAGCGGAATTCATATTATGCCGCCCGTCAACATGACAGCTTTACGATGGGGCTATAGCTCAGCTGGGAGAGCGCTTGCATGGCATGCAAGAGGTCAGCGGTTCGATCCCGCTTAGCTCCACCAAAATTGTAAACCCTCGTCGAAAGACGAGGGTTTTTTTTATCTGTTTGTAACACCCGTCCCCATATTTTGTTATCAAAAGAAAGTATTCCTGTACCTCACCTCAATCGAAATCAATAAAGCAGTCTATAAATAGACTTGAACTTGATTCGCGCAATTAATAAACATATTATCCATCCGGTCAATAATTCTCCCGGAAAATAATGTTCCTGATTAATGAATAGAAAAACTTACAATAATGTAAAGATATTTATGATTGCCCTGGCACTTTGCCTGATTGCGGTGCCTGTCTCCCGTTATCTCTCTCCCCGCGCAATTGTGAATGGTCACGACGTTTATTTAGCATGGTTACCGCTAAGCGTTATGCTGGCGGTAATTTTGCTATTTGGACGCAGGGCAATTCTTCCCATTTTGTTAGGTTTTAGTGTCACTAATTTATTCTATGTTAATTTAGCGCCGCTACAATATGCAGTATTACTGTTTTGTCAGACCTTTGCGTTGTTCGCGGCGTGCGGCCTTCTGCGCCTCATGCTGGGCAAGCGTTGGCGTTACTGCATCCCCAACAAGCACATCGGTTTACGTATATTCTGGCTTGGTTTTATCGTGCCAATAGGTATTAAGCTGTCGATGTATATGGCGGGCTATTTGTTTGATTTTCCGGTGACTATTTCCACCTTTTTCGGCGAAGGAACGGTAATTTATAACGTTGTGGATATACAAAGCCTGATATGCGCGGCGCTGATTTTTACCATGATGTTCTATTACCCATTAAGAATGATAATTAATCCTCGTTACGCGATGAACTTCTGGCGGCGAAGCGTGAAGCCCGTGTTTTTTCACAAGAATTCATTATATATTTTTGTCTGGCTAATGCTTTTAAGTTTCATTCTCGTCATTTTATGTGGCCCCTTTGAATCACCCGTCATTGCGGGCTATTTGATGCCACTGATTTTTATTCTTTTTACCTTAGCGATAAGTCGCCTGACCTATGCGCTTATCTCTTTGCTGTGGGCAGCATCGGCACTCCTGCTGTTGTCCTACAACTACAACTTTCTTAACGGGGTGGAATCGGGCCATTCGCTCTCCTTTATCCTCTCCGTACTTATCTCGTTCGCCATCTGTTTGCTTTACATGTCGCGAATTTACCAGCGCAGCGAGTGGCTGAAGCGGGGATGGCAGAACAGGGCGCTCACCGATCCGCTGACCGGTTTGCCCAATATTCGCGCGCTGGAGGATCATCTTGAGATTCACCCGGATGCAAAAGTAAGCATTCTGCGTATGGATAACCTGGAGTTTTTGAGCCGCCACTACGGGATCCTCATGCGGGTCCATTGCAAACGAACGATTGCCGCGTCGCTTCAGCCGCTTCTGCAAAAAGATGAAGCGCTCTTCCAGCTTCCGGGAAGCGAGCTGGTGCTGGTATTACTGGGGCCGGGAACCGCTGAACGTCTCCAGCATATGGTCGATCGGCTGAACAGCCGCAAGATTTTCTGGAACAATACCGGGCTGGATATCGAGTTTGGCGCGTCCTGGGGAATGGTTGAAAACGGTGAAAAGCTGCACCACACGCTGGGCCAACTGAGCTGGCTGGCTGAGCAATCCTGCGGCGAGCACAACGTTCTTGCGCTCACGAATAGCCTCGAAGCGGCATCAGGACAAACGACAGAGCGCGTGCTGATGCTGGCGCGGATTAAGCATGCCCTGGAGGCTGGTCAGTTCCATCTCTACGCACAGCCCATCCAGAAGGCCGACGGCAGCGGGTACTACGAAATTCTGACGCGTATGGAAAGCGAGGGAGAGATGATTACCCCCGATCGCTTTATTCCGCTTATTGCTCAGTTCAACCTGAGCCACCGGTTCGATATGTACGTCATGGAAAAATTACTGGCGTGGCTGCGCGATCATCCTGCGACGCAGGCCGGCGCCCGCTTCTCCGTTAATCTGATGCCGCTGACGCTGATGCAAAAAGAGGTCGCCGGCGAGATTTGCGCGCTCTTTGAGCAGTACGGCATCGCGCCTCAGGCCGTCGTTCTTGAAATCACCGAGGAGCAAGCCTTCTCGAATTCAGGAAGCAGTATCAGCAATCTCCAGCAGCTGCGGGATTACGGTTTCCGTATTGCCATTGATGATTTTGGTACGGGCTACGCGAACTATGAGCGTCTCAGACGTCTGCAGGCGGACATTATTAAAATCGACGGCTGCTTTGTGAAAGACATTTGTACCGATGACATGGATGCGATGATTGTGCAGTCGATGTGTAATCTGGCGAAGACAAAATCGCTGTGCGTGGTTGCTGAATATGTAGAAACACCGGCGCAGCGCGAGATGCTGCTCCGCTTTGGTGTGGACTACCTGCAGGGGTATCTGATAGGCAAACCCAAACCGCTTGAAGAATTACGGGCATAAAAAAACCGGGAGCCAGGCTCCCGGTTTTTTGTTTAACGGTAAACGTTACAGAACCAGTGCCGCGATAGAAGCAGACAGGACGCTCACCAGGGTAGAGCCGTAAACCAGTTTCAGGCCAAAGCGAGAAACCACGTTACCCTGTTCTTCGTTCAGACCTTTAATCGCACCGGCGATGATACCGATGGACGAGAAGTTCGCGAAGGAGACCAGGAATACGGACAGAATGCCTTCCGCGCGCGGAGAAAGCGTGCTGGCGATTTTCTGCAGATCCATCATCGCAACGAATTCGTTAGAAACCAGTTTGGTCGCCATGATACTGCCCACCTGCAGCGCTTCGTGAGCCGGAACACCCATCACCCATGCAACAGGGTAGAAGATGTAGCCCAGAATACCCTGGAAGGAAATACCCAGCACCGCGGCGAACAGCGCGTTCAGCGCAGAAATCAGCGCAATGAAGCCGATCAGCATAGCGGCAACGATAACCGCCACTTTGAAACCGGCCAGGATGTATTCACCCAGCATTTCGAAGAAGCTCTGGCCTTCATGCAGGTTGGACATCTGGATGTTTTCTTCGCTGGCGTCAACGCGGTACGGGTTGATCAGCGACAGAACGATAAAGGTGCTGAACATGTTCAGAACCAGCGCAGCAACAACATACTTCGGCTCCAGCATGGTCATATACGCGCCCACGATAGACATGGAAACGGTAGACATTGCGGTTGCCGCCATGGTGTACATGCGGTTGCGGGACATTTTGCCGAGAATATCTTTATACGCGATGAAGTTCTCAGACTGACCGAGGATCAGGGAACTTACGGCGTTGAATGATTCCAGCTTACCCATGCCGTTCACTTTGGATAACAGGAAACCAATTCCACGAATAACGAACGGCAGAACGCGGATGTGCTGCAGAATACCGATAAGCGCGGAGATAAAGACGATTGGGCACAGAACTTTCAGGAAGAAGAACGCCAGACCTTCGTCGTTCATTTTACCGAAGACAAAGTTCGTCCCTTCGTTGGCGAATCCGAGCAGTTTTTCGAACATTTCGGAGAAGCCTTTCACGAAGCCGAGGCCGACGTTGGAGTTCAGGAAGAACCACGCAAGTAAAACTTCAATGACCAGCAGCTGGACAACATAACGAATACGAATTTTTTTGCGGTCTGTGCTGACCAGCAATGCAAGTGCAGTAACGACAACAAGTGCCAGGACAAAATGAAGGACGCGGTCCATATTTGCTCCAAATATGAGGCAGGTTTAATTTTCGTGCACATTCTATGTAACAAGCGAAAAGAAAACGAGATCAAGGACACACTATAGTTACATCCTGTGACGAGTCTCAAAAATAGTGATCCACAATACATTTTTGTTATGTTAGGTAAATGAGTGAAAAGTTAAGTTTGTGTGCTAGTCTTCACAAAAGAGCGCGCGATTTCGCTTTCTGTTAAATCGCCCCCGCTTACCCGCCCGTCTATCGTTCAAAGCTATCAGAGAAATCACTGTAAACTTCGCAAATGATCTTGATAATCATTCTCATTTTGATAGCATTAAACATAGCAAAGGCTATATTTCAGAGGCAGAAATGACAAACAGTCGCGTAGAGGGTAGCAGTAGCAGAGCAGCGCGCAAGTTGCGGTTCGCATTAATGGGACCTGCGTTCATCGCTGCCATTGGCTATATCGATCCAGGTAACTTTGCGACCAACATTCAGGCCGGGGCCAGCTTCGGCTATAAGCTGCTGTGGGTGGTTGTCTGGGCTAACCTGATGGCAATGCTGATTCAGATGCTCTCTGCAAAACTGGGGATTGCCACCGGTAAAAACCTGGCGGAGCAAATTCGCGACCATTATCCGCGTCCGGCCGTCTGGCTCTACTGGGTTCAGGCGGAAATCATCGCCATGGCAACGGACCTCGCTGAATTTATCGGCGCGGCGATCGGCTTTAAGCTGATTCTGGGCGTGTCGCTGTTGCAGGGGGCGGTACTGACCGGGATTGCCACGTTCCTGATCCTGATGCTGCAGCGTCGCGGTCAAAAACCGCTGGAGAAGGTCATCGGCGGTCTGCTGCTGTTTGTCGCGGCGGCCTACATCGTCGAGCTGATTTTCTCCCAACCGAATCTGGCGCAGCTCGGTAAAGGAATGGTGATCCCAAGCCTGCCAACCTCGGAAGCGGTGTTCCTGGCCGCCGGGGTACTGGGGGCGACCATCATGCCGCATGTGATTTACCTTCACTCCTCCCTGACCCAGCATCTCCACGGTGGGACGTGTAAAGAACGTTATTCCGCAACCAAGTGGGATGTGGCTATCGCCATGACCATCGCGGGGTTTGTGAATCTGGCGATGATGGCTACCGCAGCCGCCGCTTTCCACTTTAACGGCCATACCGGCATCGCCGATCTTGACCAGGCTTATCTCACGCTGGAGCCGCTACTAAGTCATGCAGCCGCCACGATATTTGGTTTGAGCCTGGTGGCTGCCGGTCTTTCTTCGACGGTGGTGGGCACGCTGGCAGGCCAGGTGGTGATGCAGGGATTTGTCCGGTTCCATATTCCGCTGTGGGTGCGTCGCTCCGTCACTATGCTGCCATCATTTATCGTGATTCTGATGGGGCTCGATCCCACGCGAATTCTGGTCATGAGCCAGGTATTGCTGAGCTTTGGTATCGCGCTGGCGCTGGTGCCGCTGCTGATATTTACCAGCAACAAGACCCTGATGGGCGAGCTGGTCAACTCAACGCTGGTGAAACGGGCCGGATGGGTCATTGTGGTGGTGGTGGTGGCATTGAACCTGTGGTTGTTGATTGGAACCGCGCTGGGGCTTTAACAAAAAAAGGCGCCGCGGGGCGCCTTTTTTATTAGTGATGATGGCCGTGACCATGGCCTTTGCCGTGACCCCAGCCGCCGCGGCGGTCGTCACGATCGTTCCAGCCTTCACGGTAACCGCGCTCATACGCTTTGTCTTTATACCATCCACGGTGTCTGCCGTTATCATGTTTCCACCAGCGATCGCCGCGCCACTCATAGTGACGATGCCAGTAGTCACGGTCGCGCCAGTAGCCACCGTCCCAGTATCTGCCGTAGTCGTCACGATCGCCAATTTGTAATTTTACTGATGGCAACAGGGTGATTTCGCCCGCAGTGGCGATCAGCGGGGCTGATGAAGCCAGTAATACCGCTGCAAGAATCAGTGACCTGAACATACTCTTTCTCCTTCACGATCGGGGCCTTTGTTGGGCCTGTTAACGCAATATTACGAGTTGGTAAAGGCTCGTTTCATCGCCTCAACTCCGAATTCCTGATTGAGAGCACTTTTTGCTAAAAGTGGTTTTATTTTGAGCTGCTCAGGATGGCTTCAATACGGGCCAGCTCTTCGGCAGAGAAATGGCGGTTTTCCAGCATACCCGCGGCATCGTCAATCTGGGCGACTTTGCTCGCGCCAATCAGCACAGACGTCACCGAATCGTGGCGTAATATCCAGGCCAGCGCCATCTGCGACAGCTTCTGGCCTCTGCCTTCCGCCAGTGCGTTGAGTTGTCTTACCTTCTCCAGCTTCTCTTCGGTAATCTGGTCAGGGTTAAGGAACTTACTGCCGCTTGCCGCGCGGGAGTCTGCGGGAATGCCGTCCAGATAGCGGTTGGTCAGTTGTCCCCCGGCCAGCGGCGAGAAGGGAATACAGCCAACCCCTTTTTCCTGCAATACGTCCAGCAATCCCGCTTCCGGCGCACGTTCAAACATGGAGTATTTCGGCTGGTGGATCAGGCAGGGGGTTCCGAAGTCATTAAGGATATCAATCGCCTGGCGGGCCAGATCGGCCGGGTAGTTGGATAACCCGACATACAGGGCTTTTCCCTGACGCACTACGTGGTCAAGCGCTTTCATGGTTTCCAGAAGCGGCGTTTGTGGGTCGGGACGGTGGTGATAAAAGATATCTACATACTCCAGCCCCATGCGTTTCAGGCTTTGATCCAGGCTTGCCAGCAGGTATTTGCGAGACCCCCAGTCGCCGTACGGGCCATCCCACATGGTATACCCCGCTTTGGTTGAGATGATGAGCTCGTCGCGCCAGGCCAGGAAATCCTCCTGCAAGATACGTCCGAAATTACGTTCGGCGGATCCCGGTGGTGGACCATAGTTGTTGGCAAGGTCGAAATGCGTAATACCCAGATCGAACGCGCGCTGTAAAAGTTGACGGCTGTTTTCGATAAGCGTGGTATCGCCAAAATTATGCCACAGCCCAAGCGAGATGGCGGGCAACCTGAGTCCGCTTTGCCCGCAGCGGCGATACTCCATTGTCTGATAACGACTTTTGTTCGGCTGATAACCCATTCTTATGACCTCTGGCGCTGAAGAGAAAAATCAGTGTATGCGTTTACATTAACGTGAAAAAAAGCAGCATAGCGCAGCATTTTTTGTAAAGCATTCTTTCCATGCCCTTCTTAGCGCCAATTCTGGACAGCCATCACGCTTCTTTAATACTCAAGGTGAGGTCAACATTAGAAGGATACCTGTTCATGCGTACCCCATACTGCGTCGCCGATTACCTGCTGGACCGTCTTACTGATTGTGGAGCCGATCATCTGTTTGGCGTGCCGGGCGACTATAACCTGCAGTTTCTCGACCACGTGATAGACAGCCCCGATATCTGTTGGGTGGGCTGTGCCAACGAGTTAAACGCCTCTTATGCCGCTGACGGATATGCCCGATGTAAGGGCTTCGCCGCGCTGCTGACGACTTTTGGCGTAGGAGAGTTAAGCGCCATGAACGGCATTGCGGGCAGCTATGCCGAGCATGTTCCGGTACTGCATATTGTGGGCGCGCCAGGTATGGCGTCACAGCAGCGAGGGGAACTGCTGCACCATACGCTGGGCGACGGTGAGTTTCGTCACTTTTACCATATGAGCGAACCGATCACGGCTGCACAGGCGATCCTGACCGAACAAAACGCCTGCTATGAGATTGACCGGGTGTTAACTACCATGCTCCGGGAACGTCGCCCCGGCTATCTGATGCTGCCTGCCGATGTGGCCAAAAAAGCCGCCACGCCTCCTGTAAACGCTCTCACTCTCAGGCATGCGCATGCCGATAGCGCCTGCCTGAAGGCGTTCCGGGATGCCGCCGAGAACAAGCTGGCCATGAGCAAGCGAACGGCGCTGCTGGCCGATTTCCTTGTCCTGCGCCATGGCCTGAAACATGCACTACAGAAATGGGTCAAAGAAGTGCCGATGGCGCACGCCACCATGCTGATGGGCAAAGGCATATTTGACGAGCGTCACGCAGGCTTTTACGGGACGTATAGCGGTTCGGCAAGCGCCGGCGCGGTAAAAGAGGCGATTGAAGGGGCGGATACGGTGCTGTGCATCGGCACGCGATTTACCGATACCCTGACCGCCGGCTTCACCCACCAGTTAACCCCGTCGCAAACGATAGAAGTACAGCCTCATGCTGCACGCGTCGGGGATATCTGGTTTACCGGTATTCCGATGCTTCAGGCGATTGAGACGCTGGTGGAACTGTGCAAGCAGCACGTGCACGGTACGCCTGCGCCGTCGTCTCAAAGTGCAATGGCCTACCCGCAGCCGGACGGCTCGCTGACGCAGGAGAATTTCTGGAGAACGTTGCAGACGTTTATTCGCCCGGGAGACATTATTCTTGCGGATCAGGGAACCTCGGCCTTCGGTGCGATCGATCTTCGCCTGCCGGCAGACGTGAATTTTATCGTCCAGCCGCTGTGGGGGTCGATTGGCTACACGCTGGCGGCGGCATTCGGCGCGCAAACCGCCTGCCCGAACCGGCGCGTGATTGTGCTGACGGGGGACGGCGCGGCGCAGCTCACCATCCAGGAGCTCGGCTCGATGCTGCGGGATAAACAGCGCCCCATCATTCTGGTTCTTAACAACGAAGGGTATACGGTGGAAAGGGCAATCCACGGACCAGAGCAGCGATATAACGACATTGCGCTGTGGAACTGGACGCAAATTCCGCAGGCGCTGAGCCTCGATCCTCAGGCCCAGTGCTGGCGGGTCAGCGAAGCGGAGCAGCTGGCGGACGTCCTTGAAAAAGTGGCGCACCACGAGCGGCTCTCGCTGATTGAGGTGATGCTGCCGAAAGCCGACATCCCGCCGCTGCTGGGTGCTCTTACTAAAGCGCTGGAAGCGCGCAACAGCGCCTGATTACCTGTCGTTTCGCCAGGCCATCATCATCGGTTTGCCCGCCAGCAGGAGCCAGGCGGGCAACATCACGATGCAAAGTAGCGGGATGAGGGTGGTATCCGGTACCACCACGGCGGCCATAAAGAGACTCAGCCAGGCATCGCGCGTGACCACCAGCACCAGCCCCAGAATCGAGCAGGAAACGGTAATCGCTGCCGGAACGGCATCGACGTGTTCGTGCAGCATCAGCCCCAGCGCTACGCCGACAAAGACCGCCGGGAAGATGCGTCCGCCGCGGAAACCGCAGGCCGCAGCCACCACCAGTGCGGCCAGTTTTATCACGGCAAACAGCAGATAATCCGATACGCTAAACACCTGGCTAAAAGCCAGCTGCTGCATCTCGTCCAGACCTTTAAACAGCGTCACTGTCCCGCCGATTGCCCCTAAAACCCCGAGAATCAAACCGCCGATACCCAGAATCAATACCGGGTGCTTGAGTTTATGCATCAGCCGGTGCAGGCGTGGAAGGCACCACACCGCCACCATGCCCAGCGCGATAGCAATCGCGACCACGACGGCGCCGCTGAAAATATCGGCTATCTGCATCTGGCCGTAGTGGGGCAGGGAGAGGGAAAAGTGGGGATGGAAAAACAGGCTGGTCGTCAGCGCCCCGGCAGCTGCGGCCATCAGCGGGGCAAACAGTTTATCCCAGAGCGGGACGTCGTTATTGCTGCTGAGCGTCTGAGAAAAGATCAGTGCTGCGGCAACGGGCGTACCGAAAAGCGCCCCGATGGTGCCAGCGGAGGCGAGGATGGTCCAGTCCAGCGCGCCAACGCGGGGTAAAATGCGTGAGCCGAGGAAAACCGCCAGGCCAATATTCACCGCCATAATCGGATGCTCAGGCCCCAGGCTGACGCCGCCTGCCAGGCCCACAATCAGCGCCACGATCAGCCCCGGCAGCGCAGAAGGAGGAACCGGGGCACCAATCAGCGGTTCCTGCGCCGGATCGGGGCCGGCATGCCCGGGACTAAAACGGATCACCAGACCCACCGCAATCCCGGTCAACGTCAGCATCAGGATGATCCAGGCAGAGGAATCAGCGGTGACGCCCAGTTTTACCGGAAGCGCTGTCCATAACATCGTTTGCAGCACCGACGCGACTTTCATCACGACAATGAGCACCAGGCTTGAGGCTACGCCAATGATTAACGCCGGAATGGCCAGCAACAGCATGGTTCTGGCTCGCGGGTGGAGCATGATGATTTCCTTGTACAAAACGGTATTACGTTACTTTGCACAATCAGCTTTATGGCAATAGTGCAAAAGGTGCTGAAACGGTAAAGTTATTCTGTGACGAAGATCGATAATCCATGGGCATTCACCTTCCGGTCGTTGTTGTTATCACGCCTTGAATTTACAGTGTCCCAAAAGATTTATTCTGACTTTAGCGGAGCAGTAGAAGAATGACAAAGTATGCTTTGGTAGGCGATGTGGGCGGTACGAACGCGCGCCTCGCATTATGCGATGTAAGTAGCGGTGAAATTTCCCGGGCGAAAACCTACTCAGGGCTGGATTATCCAAGCCTTGAGGCCGTTGTTCTCGTCTATCTGGAAGAGCAGCAGGTGAGCGTTGAAGACGGCTGCATCGCGATTGCCTGCCCGATAACCGGCGACTGGGTCGCAATGACCAACCATACCTGGGCATTCTCCATCGCCGAGATGAAAAAAAGCCTCGGTTTTGCGCATCTTGAAATCATCAATGACTTCACCGCGGTGTCCATGGCGATTCCGATGCTGAAGCCAGAGCATCTGATCCAGTTTGGCGGTGCCGAACCGGTCGAAGGTAAGCCGATTGCGGTTTACGGGGCCGGTACTGGTCTGGGCGTTTCGCATCTGGTGCATGTGGCGCAGCGCTGGGTGAGCCTGCCGGGTGAAGGCGGCCATGTAGACTTTGCGCCAAACAGTGAAGAAGAGGGGATTATCCTCGAAGAATTACGCGCTGAGATCGGCCACGTCTCCGCCGAGCGCGTGCTCTCCGGTCCGGGGCTGGTGAACCTGTACCGTGCGATTGTGAAATCGGACGGTCGGCTGCCGGAAAACCTGCAGCCGAAAGACGTTACCGAACGCGCGCTGGCGGACAGCTGTATTGACTGCCGCCGCGCGCTGTCGCTGTTCTGCGTAATCATGGGACGTTTCGGCGGTAACCTGGCGCTGACGCTGGGTACCTTCGGCGGCGTCTATATTGCGGGCGGGATCGTACCGCGCTTCCTCGACTTCTTTAAGGCCTCAGGCTTCCGCGGCGGGTTTGAAGATAAAGGTCGTTTCAGAAGCTATGTGCAGGACATTCCGGTTTATCTGATCGTGCATGATAACCCCGGCCTGCTTGGCTCGGGTGCCCACCTGCGTCAGGTTCTCGGTCAAATCCTCTGACACAGAGCCCTCTCCGGCAGGAGGGGGCGCTTTCTTTACAGGTGCATCAACTGGCGGAACTCTTTCACCTTGCTGCGGCTCACCGGCACCTGAAAATCCAGATCTTTCAGGCGCAAAATATAGGTGTTGTTAAACCACGGTTCGATCTCGCGGATCTTGTTTAAATTCACGCAGAACGAACGGTGACAGCGGAAAAAGTGCGCCGCCGGCAGCTTGCTGCAGAATTCGGTGATGTTCATCGCCATCACGTAAGATTCCCGTCGCGTATAGACAAACGTCATCTTTTCATGGGCTTCGGCATAGTAGATGTCATTGACTGGCGTCACGATAATGCGCTCATCTTTGACCAGGTTAATGGTGTCGTTTTCCCGTACCGCTGGGCTGGCGTTCGCGGGCGCAGCCTGCTGCTGCCATGCGGCCTCCAGCTTTTGCAGCATGCTGACAATCCGCGACTCCTGATAAGGCTTCAGAATATAGTCAAATGCCTCAAGCTCAAAAGCCTCCACGGCGTGCTCTTTCCACGCGGTGACGAAAACGATAAACGGCTTATGGGCAAACTGATTGATGTTTTGCGCCAGCAATACGCCATCCAGCGACGGGATATTAATATCCAGGAAAATGGCGTCGACCCGGTTATGCTGCAGAAACTTCAGCACGTCCAGACCATCATCAAAGGTGCCCACAATCTCCATCTGGCTGTGGGTTTTGATAAGCCAGGTTAGCTCCTGTTGAGCCAGGAATTCATCTTCTACGATGATGACTTTCATGGGTTACTCCACATGGGGTAACAGCGATGTCGCCGAATGAACGAGAGAGCGTTCATTCGGGACGTAAAAAGCGATTTCGGTGCCCGGTTCAAGACGGTGAATATGCAGTCCGTCGCCGTAAAGCAGTTTGACCCGGTGGTGTACGTTCAGCAGGCCGATTTTATTCCCGGGCATCTCGTTAGACTGCACGCGCTCAATGACTTTTGGATCAATCCCGTGGCCGGTATCGCGCACGGCAATACGCACGCGGTTGCCGCTTTCGGTGATGCTGATGGTGACGACGCCTTTGCCTTTACACGGCTGTATACCGTGTACGATTGCGTTTTCGACCAGCGGCTGGATAAGCAGGCTCGGGATCACGCAGTTGACCTCTTCGTCAATATCGTAAATGACCGTGAGTTTGTCACCAAAGCGCGCCTGCTCAATCGCGATGTAGTCTTTGATTTGATACAGCTCTTTTTTGATGTCGATCTGCTCGTCATCTTTCAGCTCAATGTTGTAGCGCAGATAGCGCGACAGGTTGAAAATCAGCTGGCGCGCGGTGTCCGGATTAAGACGAATGGAAGAAGAGATAGCGTTCAGGGCGTTAAACAGGAAATGAGGATTGATTTTGCTCTGCAGCGCGCGCAGCTCTGCCTTATTTGCCATCTCACGCAGTTGCTCTGCCCGCGAAACCTCAAGCTGGGTGGAGATAATCTGCGACAGGCCAATGGCCATCTCCTGCAGAGAGGAGGTGATCTGATGCGCGTGACAATAATAAATTTTCAGCGTGCCCGTCACGACGCCTTTCTCCCACAGCGGGATCACCAGCATGGAGTGGATTTCCGGCGTTCTGTGGGCTTCGTCATTGTTTTTAATAATGATTTTACCGTAGTTAATCGCCTGTCGGGTGGTCGGGCTTATGGTGTCGTCATTGTCGCGATAGTTATGTTCCCCCACGCCGACGTAGGCCAGAACGTGGTCGATATTGGTAATGGCGACGGCATCAGCATGGATGTCGTGGCGAATAATCTCGCAGACCTGACGCAGCGATTCCGCGTTAACGTGGCGGAAAAGCGGCAGCGTTTTGTTGGCGATATCCAGCGCCAGCTTAGCCTGACGTGCGGCGCTGGCCTCTTTTTCCCCTTCGACGCTCTGCACCAGAAGCACGATAAAACCGATGCAGACGCTGCCAAGGATCATTGGAATACCGATTTTTGAGACGATATCCAGCCCGAGTTCGGTGGTGGGAGCCCAGACGACGACCAGGATCATGGTCAGCGTTTCGCACACCATGCCCGCGACGATCCCGGCGCGCCAGCGCTGTTTTTTAGGGATTTTGCGGCTGATCCAGCCGGACAACACCCCGGCGATAATGCTGGTAATAAAGCATGGCACCGCCGTTACGCCACCGATATCAATCAGGTAGCGATGGGTCCCGGCAATCAGACCGGTGATGACGCCCACCCACGGGCCAAACAAAATCCCGCCGGACATGACGGCGATAATGCGCACGTTCACCAGCGACCCTTCTACCGGCACACCTGACCAGGTGCTGAACAGGGCGAACAGCGAAAAGATGGCGGTAACGGCCAGCAGCTCTTTTGGCGAGTGCGCAGATTTGTGCAACAGCTCGCGAAACAGGCGAATGCGGATAAGGAAGAACAGGCAAATCAGCATTAATGCCGCACGGTCAAAAACCGCCAGCAGCATAGTGAATATTTCGTGCACGAGTAGACCTGGGAAAACGGGAAAGAACCATGATAAAAAACCTGGCGCGTATTGACCAGCTATCCGTCAGGTTTATCAAATGAGGAAAAACCATAATTTACAAAGGGGATTATCTGCTGGAGATTGACGCGTCCCGGTTTTTTATCGTCGGCACGGCATCTGGTAACTGGTTTGATATCATCATGTTAAATAACCGCTACCAGACAGGCGTTCTTCAAACAAAGGCTTCCGCTTTTAGGTGCAGCCGGGTTCCGGTTTTCCTGCGAGCGCTTTTTTTTCATTTCCCTCTCGACAGCATGATTTTTTTCAGGTTATTTTCTAAACACGCCACATCAGTGGCAGCGTCGCTCGGACGGTCCGGGCGCTAACGTTAATCTGAGGAATCTATGGCTGAATTCAGTCCTGAACGCCGTTTTACGCGTATCGATCGTCTCCCCCCTTACGTTTTCAACATCACCGCTGAGCTGAAGATGGCTGCGCGTCGGCGCGGCGAAGATATTATCGATTTCAGTATGGGTAACCCTGACGGCCCAACGCCACCGCACATTGTTGAGAAACTTTGCACGGTTGCCCAGCGCCCGGATACCCATGGCTACTCAACGTCTCGCGGTATTCCCAGGTTACGTCGCGCGATCTCGCGCTGGTATCAGGATCGCTATCAGGTTGATATCGATCCTGAAAGTGAAGCCATTGTTACCATCGGCTCGAAAGAGGGGCTGGCACACCTGATGCTGGCCACGCTGGATCATGGCGACACGGTTCTGGTCCCTAATCCCAGCTACCCAATTCATATCTACGGCGCGGTCATTGCCGGAGCGCAGGTCCGTTCCGTGCCGCTGGTGGAAGGTGTCGATTTCTTTAACGAGCTGGAACGCGCGATTCGCGAAAGTTATCCGAAACCCAAGATGATGATCCTCGGTTTCCCGTCGAACCCAACGGCCCAGTGCGTGGAGCTCGATTTCTTCGAGAAAGTGGTCGCGCTGGCGAAACGTTATGACGTGCTGGTGGTTCACGATCTGGCCTATGCTGACATCGTCTATGACGGATGGAAAGCTCCGTCGATTATGCAGGTCCCGGGCGCGCGTGACGTGGCGGTAGAGTTCTTTACCCTGTCGAAAAGCTACAACATGGCGGGCTGGCGTATTGGCTTTATGGTGGGTAACAAAACGCTGGTGAATGCACTGGCGCGTATTAAGAGTTACCACGACTACGGCACCTTCACGCCGCTCCAGGTTGCCGCTATCGCTGCTCTGGAGGGCGATCAGCAATGTGTTCATGAGATTGCTGCCCAGTATAAGCGCCGCCGCGACGTGCTGGTAAAAGGGCTACATGAAGCGGGCTGGATGGTAGAAATGCCGAAAGCGTCCATGTACGTCTGGGCTAAAATTCCGGAGCCGTACGCGGCGATGGGGTCCCTGGAGTTTGCCAAAAAACTGCTCCAGGACGCGAAGGTGTGTGTGTCACCGGGCATTGGCTTTGGTGATTACGGCGACACCCATGTGCGATTTGCCCTGATCGAAAACAGCGACCGTATTCGTCAGGCGGTGAGGGGCATCAAGAGTATGTTCCGGGCCGATGGGCTGCTCTCCTCAAAGAGCGTCGCTGAAACCCCCGCGTCGTCATGACATAAAAAAACAGGAGCCGATGGCTCCTGTTTTTTTGACAGCATGTTCTTCACTAGATCATCAGGGCAAAGGTTCCGGCCCAGACTAAAACAATCACCGAAATGCCCATAAAGAAATATTTCACGTTTCATCGCTCCGCGTATCTTGTGGTACGCATTTAAAAACAGAGTCCACCTGAGTATAGAGAACTGAAATCCGGTCAAAACGGAAATGAGAATTTTCCCGTTACGCCGTCGACTCCAGCTCAGAATTCTGTGCTTTCCTGATGCCAGACGGCGCTAATGTACGCCTAAAAATAGGGGGTGACAAGAGGGATTTTTTTAAATAATTTCCGTTACTTACGAGTGTCGTGGAACGGCGACAGTTTGATTTCGCAACGCAATAAATTCACTTTGAGCGACGCACAGAAAGACGATTTTGCAGCAGGATGACAGGTGATTGAAAAGGTTAGTTTCTTAGTGAAACTAACCTTCATAAAGCGCTTAAATATAGAGCGAGGCTTCGCCGAGCGGGCGCGTTTTGAAACGACGATGCATCCAGAGATACTGCTCCGGCGCACGCATGATTTCAGTCTCGATGACCTTGTTGATAAACGCTGCGGCTTCGCACTCGTTTTCCGGATAGTTAGCCATTTCAGGGGAAATGTGCAGACGATAGCCTGATTTATCCGCTTTTCTCACCATCGTCACGGTCAGCATGGAAGCGCCCGACAGACGCGAAATAACAAAGGTACCGTTGGTCGTCGCAACGTCTTTAACCGCGAAGAACGGTGCAAAGCTGCTGCCCTTACGTCCATAATCCTGATCGGGTGCAAACCAGACGGCCTCACCTTTCTTCAGGGCGCCGACCATACCGCGCAGGTTATTACGGCTGATCATCGCTTTATTGGAACGCATGCGGCCACGGGTTTGAACCCACTCCATCAGCGCACTGTTGTGAGGGCGGTAGGTGGCCATCATTGGCTGACACAGACCCATCACGCGGCCTCCGAGTTCCAGCGACATAAAGTGAACGCCGACGACCATCACGCCGCGATTTTGCATCTGCGCGCGTTTAAGGTTATCCAGGCCTTCCACATCAAACCACTTGCGGACGCGCTCATCCGGCCAGAACCAGGCCATGCCGGTTTCAAGCAGCGCCATGCCGATAGACTTGAAGTTTTCAGCGATGAGCTTCTCGCGCTCCTCGGCATAGTATTGTGGAAAGCAAAGCTCAATATTTTTACGCGCGATGGATTCGCGACGTTTCAGGAAATAGCGGGATGTGCTGCCGAGTCTTGAGCCCAGTAAGCGGATCACCGGATAAGGAAGCTGTACCAGCAACCACAGTAAGCCAAGGCCAAACCATGTAAACCAGTAACGCGGATGCAAAAATGCGCGTTTGAAATTGGATTGAGACAAAATAGAGAAACCTATGTAGAGCCGGTGAAAGTAACGCTTAATGCGATACCACGTGCCTATTAGACCGTAGTACAAGGTCATGGTTGCAGGCTTTACCGATCTTTACGACGTTACCTGGCCATAGCTGACATTGGGTGGGCGGTGTAATGTAGCACCGTTATACGATATGTGCTATTACTCGTTTTTGATTAAAAAAGCGGCAGTGGCTGAGGCAGTTGATTTTGCTATTGTTATTAACAGTAACAAGTGACTCTGAAGGCGTTGACGATGGAAACTTATCTGCAAACGGTGAAAAGTGAGTGGGTTCAACTGATCAATGAAACCGATCTGCACATTCACGATGTTACAGCCCAGCTTGCTACCGACCATGCATCCGTTCTGATTGCGGAGTTCTATCGTGTTGTTTTGGCCGATCCTAACGTCGCTGATTTTTTGACCACGGAACAGGTGGAAAGGCAGCTGCAGGAAGCGCTGCGTCGCTGGCTGGTTGAGGTTCTCTCCTGTCAGGTAGAGCAGGTTGAGGAGCAGATACGGGCTCAGCAGCGTGCCGCCGATGTACATGCCCGTATCGGGATCTCTGTCGATCTGGTCGAGATGGGCTTCCGCGTGCTGAAAAAACTGCTGTTACCCATCATTAACGCCACTCCCCATCCTTCTGATGTGAAGCTCAGCATTTATCATTACGCCATTAACAGCATTGATCTGGCGATGGAGGTGATGTCGCGCGCGTATGTCTTTAGCGAGAACAATGCGGCAAAAGAGGACGAGAACTACCGGATTTTCTCGCTCATGGAGAATGCAGAAGAAGAGAAGGAACGCCAGACCGCCACGTTGCTGACCTGGGAAATGACTCTCCTTTATAAGGTGATGTTAGATTCCAGCATCGGAAACAGCCGTCCGCTTGGACAATCAGATTTTGGACTGTGGTTTAGCCATAAAGGCCGTCACTATTTCAGCGGTATCGCTGAAGCAGGGCATATTTCCCGGCTCATTCAGGAGTTCGACGAGGCGTTTAATGAGGTCCGCCAGGCTGAAGACGCGCTTCGTGACCGGTCACGGCAGGTGAAATTCTTGCGGCACGTGCGTAACACCCTCTCGCAAATCGTGACCCTCCTGCGTGAGCTGTTTGACGAGGTGGCCCGCCATGAGGTGGGAATGGATGTCCTTACCCGACTGCTTAACCGCCGTTTTTTGCCCACCATTTTTAAACGTGAAATCACGCATGCCACCCGCGCCGGTACGCCCCTTTCGGCGCTACTGATTGACGTCGATAAATTCAAACAAATCAATGATACCTGGGGCCACAATACGGGCGATGAAATCCTGAGAAAGGTTGCTGGCGCTTTTTATGACAACGTCCGCACTTGCGACTATGTTTTTCGCTACGGCGGTGATGAGTTTTTGATTGTCTTGACGGAAATCACCGAAGCCGACACTCTGCGTATAGCCGAGCGCATTCGCAAACGTGTGGAAAAAATTAAGGTTAACTCCCCGACCGGTGAACTGATACCGCTCTCTCTTTCAATTGGCGCGGCGATGTTTAACGGACATCCTGACTACGAACGTTTGATCCAGGCTGCGGATGAAGCGCTGTACGGTGCAAAACGACGCGGGCGGAACTGTGTAGAGTTATGGAAAACGCAGTGACCGAAAGAGGAAAGTGTCCCCTGCAGGAATCGAACCTGCAACTAGCCCTTAGGAGGGGCTCGTTATATCCATTTAACTAAGGGGACGAGGCGGCACGAGTATAGCGTTATTTACACTTTGCGTTAAGCGCATTGCCGCCTGACTGCTCAAAGAGTCACCATTCAGGTCGATTTTTTTGTCGATTTATCATCATTTTCCCGTGCCTTTTGTTCCGCTTTGCGTTTGTTAGACATGTCGTTACGGATTTGAGCATGGCTTAACAGCGCGAAGATAAACGTTCCGCCGCAGATATTTCCCGCAAGCGTCGGCAGGGCGAAAGGCCAGAAAAAATCGCTCCAGTGAAGCGTACCGTTAAAGACCAGATAGAGGATCTCCACGGTACCGACCACAATATGCGTGGTGTCGGCGAGCGCGATCAGCCAGGTCATCAGGATGATCACCACTATTTTGGCGCTGCCGGCTGAAGGAAACATCCAGACCATCGTGGCGATAATCCAGCCGGAGATGATGGCATTTGAGAACATTTCTAGCGGCGTGTTTTTCATCACGTCCATGCCAATTTTCACAAACGCGTCCCGGGTGGGTTCATCAAAAATCGGCATGTATTCAAACGCCCAGGCCGCGATGCCCGTGCCGATGATATTACCCAGCAGGACCACGCTCCACAGACGCATCAGTAAACCGAAATTGCCGAGGGTAGGGTTTTGCATCACCGGCAAAACGGCCGTCACCGTGTTTTCGGTAAACAGCTGCTGGCGGGCCATGATGACAATCACAAAGCCGAAGGTGTAGCCGAGGTTCTCCAGTAAAAACCCACCGGGCACGCCTTCCAGCTGAACATGAAATATCCCTTTTGCGAGCAGAGACGCACCCATTGACAGACCTGCCGCGATAGCCGACCAGAAGAGGGCCATGGCATCGCGCTCCATCTCTTTTTCGCCATCCTGGCGTATATGCTCGTGGATGGCCATCGCGCGGGAAGGGAGGCGGTCTTCATCAATTTCTATCTTCTCGCCGCGCGCTTTCTCCTCGCTTTCAATCTCAAGCTCCTCATTGCTCTCACCAATTTTTTCTTCGCTCACTTCTTTCATATCTGCTCCCGGAGGTTGATCTTTCTGTTAAGCGTAGCGGCTTTTATCGGGATGCCTGTGGGGATGGTCTTAAATTGGCGGCAATGACAACAAAGGTGATACATCTCTTTCAAAGACATTATAAAATTGCGAGCGAAACGAATTCCAAAAGCCAGGCTATGCTGAGATCAGAGTCACGGTGGTTACTGCCCGTAATTGTGCTCATAGACATCGGTAAACGTGCTGTTACAATCACTTGCACGTTTACAGACGGAGCGTCACGGCTCCGTTACGGATGGCAATCAACGATAGCCATACTGAACAGGGAGATATTTATGAAACTTCGGCTGTCGGCGCTTGCGCTGGGCGCGACGATGCTTGTGGGCTGCGCCAGCTCCGGGGAGCAAACGGGACGCTCCGATCCTCTCGAAGGATTTAACCGCTCAATGTATAGCTTCAACTACAACGTGCTGGACCCGTATGTGGTTCGCCCGGTGGCTGTAGCATGGCGTGATTATGTTCCCCAACCTGCGCGTAACGGATTAAGTAACTTTACCAGTAACCTCGAAGAGCCTGCGGTCATGGTGAACTACTTCCTGCAGGGTGACCCGTATCAGGGGATGGTGCACTTTACCCGCTTCTTCCTGAACTCCATATTGGGGATGGGTGGCTTTATCGATGTCGCCGGCATGGCTAATCCGAAACTGCAGCGTGAACAGCCGCACCGTTTCGGCAGCACGCTGGGACATTATGGCGTCGGATATGGCCCTTACGTGCAGTTACCGTTCTACGGCAGCTTTACTATTCGTGATGATGGCGGCGATATGGTGGATACGCTGTATCCGGTCCTGTCGTGGCTGACCTGGCCGCTGTCGATTGGTAAATGGACGGTAGAAGGGATTGAAACCCGCGCGCAGTTGCTCGACTCTGATGGCCTGCTACGTCAGTCTTCAGATCCGTACATTATGGTGCGTGAAGCGTACTTCCAGAATCATGACTTTATTGCCAACGGCGGTAAGCTGAAGCCGGAAGACAACCCGAACGCGAAAGCTATCGAAAACGAACTCAAAGATATCGATTCGGAGTAAATAAAAAAGGTGAGCAATGCTCACCTTTTTTAATCCCTGCGCGAATCAGAACGCGTAGTTGAAGTTCATACCATACAGCCAGGCTTTACCTTCGGAAGAGAACTCATACGGACCTTCCTTGAAGTTAACTTTTTGACCGTGCATATAAGAGATACCGGCATCAACCGAGGCATCTTTGTTGAAGGCATAGGTCGCACCTGCGCTCAGCCAGAAGCGGTCCTGATCCGGAATAGAGATGGAACGCTTGTCGGCAGGTACCGGGCTATCATCGAAGGCAATACCGGTACGGAACGTCCAGTTGTCATCCATGTAGTAGGTGGTCCCCAGCGCGATGCGGTAAGCGTCGCGGAAGCTTTCATCTTTATAGAAGAGCGTGTCGCCCTTGCTGTTGGTCGCTTTCAGCTCCTGGAACTGACTCCAGCTGGTGTAGGTCAGGCTATAGTGAATTGCCCACTGCGGTGCCACTTTGTTATAACCTGACAGTTCCCACATTTCCGGCAGGTGCAGGCTCAGAGAGCCGCCGGTGGTACTGCCGTTGGTGCCCATCGGCAGGCCGAAGTTGCCGAGGATCTGGTTATAGGCAGAAGGCAAGCTGCTCTTATAGTCGCCATCAAAGTCGATTTTTACTTCGGAACGGTAGGTAAAGCCGTAACGGTTGTTCTTATCAAGTTCGTACAGGATACCGGCGTTCCAGCCAAAGCCCCACTCGTCACCCTTCAGATAGGCAATCTGGGTGTCTGCCGGAATGCCCGCCACTTGCTGCGCCAGTGGTGGTGGCAGCGCGCCCGATCCCGCCACGATTTTGCCCAGGTCGCCCGCGTAGCGTTCGATTTTCGCTTTGGCATACACAGCGTCAAAGCCAACGCCAAAGCTCCAGTGATTGTCCAGACGGTAAGCACCGCTCAGGTTCAGGTTCAGGGTTTCCAGGTCGGTTTTACCGCCAAACGCCCCAGCGGCATAGTTATCACTAAACTCGGTCGCTAAACCGTAGTTAGAGGTGACGGAGGCACCCCAGCCAAACTGGTCGTTGATAGGTGCGACGAAGTGCAGGTTTGGCACCCATGCCGTTGGCGCGATGTTATCCGCATTCAGGCTGGCGCCCGTCGGAGAACGACCTGAAATATCAACGCCTGGATCGACAAAAATAGCACCAGCAGAGAAGGTCGGACGATCGAACATCATGATCAGCGCAGGGTTACGACTCGCGTTACCCGCGTCATCCGCGATCGCACCTTCCCCGGAATACGCACGGCCAAGGCCAGAGGAAGAAAATTCGTTTAACTGAAAGCCCGCTGACCAGGCGGAAGTAGAGACGATTGCCACTGCGACTGCCAGCGCAGTTTTGTTGAACAGGGTTTTCTGGCTCATGACCATAACCTCATTGAGTTATTTTTATTCAATAATTGTTACATACCGTAACAGGAGCGCGAAGTGTAGGGTCTGAGGTATGACATACAAATCAGACCAGTGGCGTGAGTATAGGTCTGACCAGCTAGAATGTTGCAAGTTTGTTTATTAATATTTTCAAACATGTTTCTTGAAACGAGATCTGGTTGGCAAAATTGTGACCATTGCGACTCACCCAAAAGGGTGGTTTTTGTTTTAGATCATTTTTTAGTGTGATATTGGTCACTTATCCGCTTTTACGCCATTAACGGCTGGAGAGAGCCAGCGCCGGGGCGTAAAATATCAGCATCGTGTTTATCTCGCGCGCTGCGCGAATACAGAGGAAATTGAGCTATGAGTAAATGCAGTGCTGATGAAACCCCGGTTTGCTGCTGTATGGATGTTGGGACCATCATGGACAACACCGATTGCACCGCCTCTTACAGCCGCGTATTCACCAACCGTGCCGAAGCGGAAGAGACCCTTACTGCACTGAGCAAGCGCGCGCGTGATGTTGAATCCGATCCGTGCGAAATCAAGTCTACCTTCACCGAAGTGGACGGCGGCGTGAAGCTGGATATCGATTTCGTCTTCGCCTGCGAAGCCGAAACGCTGATTTTCCAGTTAGGCCTGCGTTAATCTCTGCGGCCTGATGCCCTCACCCCCAGCCCTCTCCCACGAGAGAGAGTGCAAACACTAAAAACGGTAACCTATGGGTTACCGTTTTGCTTTTACTTCGGAGCATTTTTCTTTTTCTTCTCTGTGTTTTAGCTCGCACTTTTTCGTTTCCCCGATTGGCTGAATGTAAAAAAATGGTTAAGACTATTATCAGGTCAGACCACTTTATGTTTGAGTTAATTTTTACAGGGGAGTGTTATGAGTCAGGCATTACCGCTTATTACCCGTCAGGGCGATCGCATTGCCATCGTCAGCGGATTGCGTACGCCATTTGCGCGTCAGGCAACGGCGTTTCATGGCATACCGGCTGTCGATCTGGGGAAAATGGTAGTGGGAGAGATGCTGGCTCGCAGCGAAATTCCGCCTGAAGTTATCGAACAGCTGGTTTTCGGCCAGGTTGTGCAGATGCCGGAAGCACCCAATATTGCGCGGGAAATCGTTCTCGGTACCGGGATGAACATTCATACCGATGCCTACAGCGTCAGCCGCGCCTGTGCGACCAGTTTCCAGGCCGTTGCTAACGTCGCAGAAAGCCTGATGGCGGGCACTATTCGTGCCGGGATTGCAGGTGGGGCGGATTCCTCTTCGGTACTGCCTATTGGCGTCAGTAAAAAGCTGGCGCGCATCCTGGTGGATGCCAACAAAGCCCGCACGACGGGGCAGAAACTAAAACTCTTCTCGCGTTTACGCCTGCGCGACCTGATGCCTGTGCCACCTGCCGTCGCGGAATACTCTACCGGCCTGCGCATGGGAGATACCGCAGAGCAGATGGCAAAAACGTACGGCATCACCCGCGAACAGCAGGATGCCCTGGCGCATCGTTCACATCAGCTTGCGGCAAAAGCCTGGTCGGAAGGCAAGCTGACCGACGAGGTCATGACCGCCTATATTCCCCCTTACCGCGAACCGCTCGCGGAAGATAACAACATTCGCGGCACCTCGACGCTGGCGGATTACGCAAAACTGCGCCCAGCGTTTGACCGCAAACACGGTACGGTAACGGCGGCTAACAGTACGCCTCTGACGGATGGGGCCGCCGCCGTGATCCTGATGACTGAATCCCGCGCGAAAGAGCTGGGCATCACCCCTCTGGGCTATTTACGCAGCTATGCCTTTACTGCCATTGATGTCTGGCAGGACATGCTGTTAGGTCCGGCGTGGTCCACGCCGCTGGCGCTGGATCGCGCGGGGCTGACGCTGGCTGATTTAACCCTGATTGATATGCATGAAGCGTTCGCCGCGCAAACCCTGGCCAACGTACAGTTGCTTGCAAGCGAGCGTTTTGCGCGCGACGTGCTTGGCCGAACGCATGCCACGGGCGAAGTGGATCAGAGTAAATTCAACGTGCTGGGGGGCTCCATCGCCTACGGTCATCCGTTTGCGGCGACGGGGGCGAGGATGATCACGCAAACATTACACGAGCTACGCCGCCGTGGCGGCGGTTTTGGTCTCGTCACCGCCTGCGCGGCGGGTGGGCTGGGTGCGGCAATGGTTCTGGAGGCTGAATAATGGACATGACATCTGCATTTAACCTGACGGTTCGCCTCGATAACGTCGCCGTGATAACCATTGATGTCCCTGATGAAAAGATGAATACCCTGAAGGCCGAGTTTGGTGTTCAGGTGCGCGCGATGCTAAAGCAGATCCGCGAAAACAAGGCCATTCGCGGCCTGGTGTTTATCTCTGCCAAGCCGGACAACTTTATTGCCGGGGCCGATATCAACATGATCGCCCGGGCGCAAAGCGCGCTGGAGGCTGAAGAACTGGCGCGTCAGGGCCAGCAGGTGATGGCGGAGATCAATGGCCTGCCGATCCCGGTCATCGCAGCCATCCACGGTGCCTGTCTGGGCGGTGGGCTGGAGCTGGCGCTGGCCTGTCATAGCCGCATCTGTACTGACGATGCGAAAACTATTTTAGGCCTGCCTGAAGTGCAGCTCGGCCTGCTGCCTGGCTCCGGCGGAACACAACGTCTGCCGCGCCTGGTGGGCGTCAGCACGGCGCTGGAGATGATCTTAACCGGTAAACAACTGCGTGCCCGCCAGGCGCTAAAGGCCGGTCTGGTCGATGACGTCGTACCGCATTCCATTTTGCTGGAGGCTGCCGTTGAGCTTGCGCTGAAAGGACGTCAGGCAAAACGTCCTTTGCCGGTCCGCGAGCGCGTGCTGGCCGGGCCACTGGGGAGAACGCTGCTGTTCAATATGGTGGGCAAAAAGACCGAACAAAAAACCAAAGGCAACTACCCGGCGACAAAGCGGATCCTGGAGGTTATTGAAACCGGGTTATCCCAGGGAAGCAGTAACGGCTACGCCGCTGAGGCCAAAGCTTTTGGCGAACTGGCGATGACGCCCCAGTCACAGGCGCTGCGCAGCATCTTCTTCGCCAGTACAGACGTGAAAAAAGATCCCGGTAGCGAGGCACAGCCCGCTCCGCTGAACGCTATTGGCGTGCTGGGTGGAGGGCTCATGGGCGGGGGCATCTCATTTGTTACCGCCAGCAAAGGCAAATTGCCCGTACGGATCAAAGACATCGCTGCGAAAGGGATCAACCACGCGCTGCAGTATAGCTGGCAGAACCTTGATCAAAAGGTAAAACGCCGCCATATCAGAGCAAGCGAGCGGGATAAGACCCTGGCGCTGATCTCCGGCACGACGGATTACAGCGGCTTTGCCCATCGCGATCTGGTGATTGAGGCCGTGTTTGAAGACCTGGCGCTTAAGCAGCAGATGGTCGCTGACGTTGAGCAACATTGCGCCCGACATACCATTTTTGCCTCAAACACGTCGTCATTACCGATTGGCGATATCGCGGCGAAAGCCGCGCGTCCGGAGCAGGTGATAGGCCTGCACTTCTTTAGCCCGGTCGAAAAAATGCCGCTGGTGGAGGTGATCCCACATGCCACGACCAGCCCGCAAACCATCGCCACCGTAGTGAAGCTGGCTAAAATGCAGGGTAAAACGCCGATCGTGGTGGCGGACAAAGCCGGCTTTTACGTCAACCGCATTCTGGCACCGTACATTAATGAAGCCATGCGGCTGCTGACGGAAGGCGAGAAAATTGAGCACGTCGACGAGGCGCTGGTAAAGTTTGGTTTCCCCGTTGGCCCAATCCAACTTTTGGATGAGGTGGGAATAGACACCGGCACTAAAATTATACCAGTGCTGGAAGCTGCCTATGGCGATCGTTTTAGCCCACTTGCAAACATTGTTTCTGCAATTTTGAAGGACGATCGCAAAGGTAGAAAAAATGAACGCGGTTTCTATCTTTACGGCGCGAAAGGGCGTAAAAGCAGAAAACAGGTCGACCCTTCAGTTTATGGGCTTATTTCGACCACCGGTCAGGGAAAACTGTCCGCCGTTCAGTGTGCTGAGCGCTGCGTGATGATGATGCTCAATGAAGCGGCGCGCTGCTTTGGTGAGCAGGTGATCAAGAGCGCGCGCGATGGTGACATCGGCGCGGTATTTGGTATTGGTTTCCCGCCGTTCCTTGGCGGCCCGTTCCGTTACATGGATACGCTCGGCGCGGATGAAGTGGTTGCAATACTGCAACGTCTGGCTTCGCAATATGGTCCGCGGTTTACGCCGTGTGACGAATTATTGCAGATGGCGGAACGGGGCCAGACATTTTGGCCCGCAAGGGAAACTGTCCTCGTAAGCTGAGGTCAAAGAAGGGTAAATCCTGAAGTGAATGAACCTGTTCTGGCGATTTTGTAAACAGAGATTGACTATACTTACGCCAATGAGGTAAAAAACAGCGTTTCATTCACCGAATGGATCAGGCACAATGCCCGGCCATCGGGTTTTCTACCTCTCAGTATTTATCGCGGGTAGTTAACGCCGGTGATTCTGGTTAACAAAAGCGGTGCAATATGCAAGTTTTTATCATGCGTCACGGCGACGCGGCACTCGATGCCGCCAGTGACTCAGTACGTCCTTTGACCGTCTGTGGCTGCGACGAATCTCGTCTGATGGCGACCTGGCTTAACGGTCAAAAAGTGGACATCGAACGCGTTCTGGTGAGTCCGTTCCTGCGTGCAGAACAGACGCTGGATGTGGTAGGGGAGTGTATGAACCTGCCGGCCAGCGTGGATGTTCTCCCTGAACTCACCCCATGTGGCGATGTAGGCCTTGTCAGCGCTTATCTTCAGGCGCTGTGCAATGAAGGTGTCGCTTCCGCGCTGGTCATTTCCCACCTGCCACTGGTTGGCTATCTGGTATCTGAGCTGTGCCCGGGCGAAACGCCGCCTATGTTCACGACCTCCGCCATTGCTAATGTCTCTCTGGACGAAACGGGCAAAGGTGTCTTCAACTGGCAGATGAGCCCGTGCAACCTGAAGATGGCAAAAGCCATCTGACGTGGCGTGCGTTAGCGCGGGGGAGCACAATCTGCCCCCGCCGTCCTGTCAGGGTAATTCTGGCGGCTGCCACTCTTCCACTTCTATCAACACCAGTAATGCGGCATCTCCGCCGTACTCTTTGGGTGCCTGATGGAAAGCCATCACGTGTGGATGCTGAGCCAGCCACAGCGGTGTCTGTTGCTTCAGAATGTGTTTACCGTGGCCGTGCATGACGCAGGCGCAAAAAACATGTTCGCGGCGACAGGCCGCGATCAATGCACCCAGTTCCTGTTTGGCCTGCATCTGCGTTAACCCGTGCAGATCGAGAAACAGCTCTGGCGAATAATCCCCGCGGCGTAATTTTTTCAGCTCAAAATGGCTGACGTCTTCACGTACATACTTTACAGCCCCTTGCGTGTTAAGCAGCGGCTGAAATTCATCTGAAAAATAGTGGCTGTTATCCGCCTGCTCCTGCAGCAGCCGTTTGACCGGTACTTCGCTGATTTTTTTACGCTGCGGACGATGGACAATGGTGTCCTGCGCGATTTTACGCGTCCCGGTCATCAGCTGTCGGAAGAGCGCCTGATCCTCCTCACTGAGCGATGTTTTCTTTTTCATTCGTCATTCTCATCTCGTATTTCCGATAGTGTACCCGACTAAACGCATTTTTTAACCTCAAGCGCGACGCGTCATTGCTGATTTATCGCCGTCTTCATGGCAAACTAGCCGCCGAAAATTATGCGAGCATGCCCTGGAGGAAAGAGTGGATAAAATATTTGTCGATGAAGCAGTAAACGAGCTGCATACCATACAGGACATGTTGCGCTGGTCGGTTAGCCGCTTCAGCGCCGCCAATATCTGGTACGGTCACGGTACCGATAACCCATGGGATGAGGCCGTACAGCTGGTGCTGCCATCTCTCTACCTGCCGCTGGATATTCCGGAAGACATGCGCACCGCGCGTCTGACCTCCAGCGAAAAGCACCGTATCGTTGAGCGCGTGATCCGCCGCGTGAACGAGCGCATCCCGGTCGCCTACCTGACCAACAAAGCCTGGTTCTGCGGCCACGAGTTCTATGTCGATGAACGCGTGCTGGTGCCGCGCTCGCCGATTGGTGAGCTGATCAACAACCACTTTGAAGGCCTGATCGGCCATCAGCCGCAGCACATTCTGGATATGTGTACCGGCAGCGGCTGCATTGCCATTGCCTGCGCTTACGCCTTCCCGGAAGCGGAAGTCGACGCCGTAGATATCTCCACCGACGCGCTGGCCGTGACCGAGCACAACATTGAAGAGCACGGCCTGATCCATCACGTTACGCCAATTCGCTCTGACCTGTTCCGCGACCTGCCGATGCTGCAGTACGATCTGATCGTCACCAACCCGCCGTACGTTGATGCGGAAGACATGTCCGATCTGCCGAACGAATATCGTCAC
The DNA here is from genome assembly GCF_001022965.1 of Enterobacter genomosp. O. Classification (GTDB taxonomy): domain Bacteria; phylum Pseudomonadota; class Gammaproteobacteria; order Enterobacterales; family Enterobacteriaceae; genus Enterobacter; species Enterobacter cloacae_L. The sequence continues at coordinate 306,978 of NZ_LECZ01000024.1, read as the reverse complement.
GAGCCGGAACTGGGTCTGGCGTCAGGCTCTGACGGCCTGAAGCTGACCCGCCGCATCCTGGCCTGCGCGCCGGATTATCTGACCGATGACGGCGTTCTGATTTGTGAAGTGGGCAACAGCATGGTACATCTGATAGAGCAGTACCCGGATGTGCCGTTCACCTGGCTTGAGTTCGACAACGGCGGTGACGGCGTCTTTATGCTGACCAAAGCGCAGCTGCTCGACGCGCGCGAACACTTCAGCATCTATAAAGATTAATCCAGCGGGCTTCGGCCCGTTTCACAACGCTCAAACACAAACAACTACATCGGAGCCGTGATGGCAGGAAACAGTATTGGACAGGTATTCCGGGTGACCACGTTTGGTGAGTCGCACGGGCTGGCACTGGGCTGTATCGTTGATGGCGTACCGCCAGGCATTGAACTGACCGAAGCAGATTTACAGCACGACCTTGACCGTCGTCGTCCGGGTACCTCTCGCTACACCACGCAGCGTCGCGAGCCGGACCAGGTCAAAATTCTCTCCGGCGTTTTCGAAGGCCGCACCACCGGCACCAGCATTGGTTTACTTATCGAAAACACCGATCAGCGCTCTCAGGACTACGGCAGCATCAAAGACGTCTTCCGCCCGGGCCACGCTGACTACACCTACGAACAAAAGTACGGCTTTCGCGACTATCGCGGCGGCGGACGTTCATCGGCGCGTGAAACCGCGATGCGCGTGGCGGCAGGGGCGATTGCGAAAAAATACCTGCAGCAGAAATTTGGCATCGTTATCCGCGGCTGTCTGACCCAGATGGGCGACATTCCGCTGGCGATCAAAGACTGGGATCAGGTAGAACAAAATCCGTTCTTCTGCGCCGATGCGGACAAGCTTGAAGCGCTGGATGAGCTGATGCGCGGCCTGAAAAAAGAGGGCGACTCCATTGGCGCGAAAGTGACCGTGGTGGCCGACGGCGTCCCGGCTGGCTGGGGCGAACCGGTATTTGACCGTCTCGACGCCGACATCGCCCACGCGCTGATGAGCATCAACGCGGTGAAGGGCGTAGAGATTGGCGACGGTTTTGACGTGGTATCCCTGCGCGGCAGCCAGAACCGCGACGAAATCACGAAAGCGGGTTTCCAGAGCAACCACGCGGGTGGCATCCTCGGGGGAATCAGCAGCGGGCAGCAGATTATTGCCAACATCGCGCTGAAGCCAACCTCCAGCATTACCGTGCCGGGCCACACGATTAACCGCGATGGCGAAGAAGTTGAGATGATCACCAAAGGACGTCACGATCCGTGCGTGGGGATCCGCGCGGTGCCGATTGCAGAAGCGATGCTGGCAATCGTGCTGATGGATCACTTCCTGCGCCAGCGCGCGCAGAATGCGGATGTGACGACCACCATTCCACGCTGGTAAACATGAAAAAAACCGCAATTGCTCTGCTGGCGCTGCTCGCCAGTGGAGCCAGTCTGGCCGCGACGCCATGGCAAAAAATCACCCACCCGGTGGCGGGGAGCGCACAGTCCATTGGTGCCTTTTCCAACGGCTGTATCGTCGGCGCTCAGGAGCTGCCTCTGCAGTCTGATACCTACCAGGTGATGCGTACCGATCAGCGACGCTATTTCGGCCACCCGGATCTGGTGCTGTTCATCCAGCGTCTGGGAAACCAGGTGCATAACCTGGGGCTGGGCACGATGCTGATTGGCGATATGGGGATGCCTGCCGGCGGACGCTTCAACGGCGGTCACGCCAGCCACCAGACCGGACTGGATGTTGATATCTTCCTGCAGCTGCCGAAAGCGCGCTGGACCTCAGCCCAGCTGCTGAAGCCGCAGGCGCTGGATCTGGTGGCGAGCGACGGTAAGCGCGTTGTGCCATCACTCTGGACGCGGGATGTATCCAGCATGATCAAGCTCGCGGCAGAAGATAACGACGTCACGCGGATTTTCGTCAACCCGGCCATCAAGCAGCAGCTCTGCCTGGATGCCGGAACCGATCGCGACTGGCTGCGCAAAGTGCGCCCGTGGTTCCAGCATCGTGCGCATATGCACGTTCGTCTGCGCTGCCCGGCGAACAGCCTGGAGTGTGAAGATCAGCCGTTACCTCCGCCAGGCGATGGCTGCGGTGCGGAACTGCAAAGCTGGTTTGAACCGGCAAAACCTGGAACCTCTAAGCCTGAGAAGAAGACACCGCCTCCGCTGCCGCCTTCCTGCCAGGCGCTACTGGATGAGCATGTACTTTAATGGATAATTTCGTCGATCTGTTTATGGTGTCACCGCTGCTGCTGGTGGTGCTGTTCTTTGTGGCTATGCTGGCCGGTTTTATCGATGCGCTTGCGGGCGGTGGCGGATTATTAACCGTACCCGCGCTGCTGGCGGCGGGCATGAGCCCGGCTCAGGCCCTTGCCACCAACAAGCTACAGGCCTGCGGCGGCTCCCTCTCCGCATCGCTCTATTTTATCCGCCGCAAGGTGGTGAGCCTGGCCGATCAGAAGCTCAATATCCTGATGACCTTTATCGGCTCAACGTCGGGCGCGCTGCTGGTTCAGCACGTGCAGTCCGATATTTTGCGCCAGATCCTGCCGATTCTGGTTATCTGCATCGGCCTTTACTTCTTGCTGATGCCAAAACTCGGTGAAGAGGACCGTCAGCGTCGTCTCCACGGTTTGCCGTTTGCCCTCATTGCCGGTGGCTGCGTCGGTTTTTACGACGGTTTCTTCGGCCCGGGCGCCGGCTCGTTTTACGCGCTGGCGTTTGTGACGCTGGCCGGGTTTAACCTCGCTAAATCCACCGCCCATGCCAAAGTGCTCAACGCGACCTCAAACGTCGGCGGCCTACTGCTGTTTATCATTGGCGGCAAGGTCATCTGGGCAACCGGCTTTGTGATGATGGCAGGGCAGTTCCTCGGGGCGCGCGCAGGCTCGCGTCTGGTGTTAAGCAAAGGACAAAAACTGATTCGCCCGATGATCGTTATCGTCTCTGCGGTAATGAGCGCCAAACTGCTTTATGACAGCCATGGACAGGAGATCCTCACCTGGTTGGGGATGAACTAATGAACAGTACGCATAAATACGAACAGCTGATTGAGATTTTTGACGGCTGTTTTGCTGATGATTTTAATACCCGTCTGATTAAAGGCGACGACGAACCGATCTATCTTCCTGCTGATGCAGAGGTTCCGTATAACCGCATCGTTTTTGCGCACGGTTTTTACGCCAGCGGTCTTCACGAGATTTCTCACTGGTGCATCGCGGGTAAAGCGCGTCGCGAGCTGGTGGACTTCGGTTACTGGTACTGCCCGGACGGACGTGACGCCGCCACGCAGGGACAGTTTGAAGATGTGGAAGTGAAACCGCAGGCGCTGGAGTGGCTGTTCTGCGTGGCGGCGGGCTTCCCGTTCAACGTCAGCTGCGACAACCTTGAAGGCGACTTCGAGCCGGACCGTATCGTTTTCCAGCGCCGCGTTCACGCGCAGGTGATGGAATACCTTGAGAAAGGCATCCCGGAACGTCCGGCGCGCCTGATCGAGGCTTTACAGAATTATTACCACACGCCGGCGATCGCGGCGGAATGCTTCCCATGGCCGGAAGATCTTTAACAGAGGAAAGAAGATGATCGCAGAATTTGAATCACGCATTCTGGCGTTAATTGATGACATGGTGGAACACGCCAGCGATGATGAGCTGTTCGCCAGCGGTTATCTGCGTGGTCACCTGACGCTTGCCGTAGCCGAGCTGGAAGCAGGGGACGATCACTCTGCCGAGGCCGTTCACGAAGAAGTGACTCGCAGCCTTGAAAAAGCCATTCTGGCCGGGGAACTCTCTCCGCGCGACCAGTCACTGGTGCTGGGCATGTGGGACACTTTGTTCCAGCAGGCGAAAGCGAAGTAAGTGTTTCACCACCCTCTCCCTGTGGGAGAGGGACGGGTGAGGGCAACAGACCGCACTCTACTTAACCTTCTTCCCCTTCAGCAGTTTCCGTACCCACAGTCGATTTGGGTTGAGTCCCGCAAGCGTAATTCTGTCCAGCGGAATCGGCTCGTCGCTCATTTGCGCGGCTAATACTTCAGCCAGCAGCGGCGCAGAGCACAGCCCGCGAGAACCCAGCCCGCCCAGCATAAACAGCTCCGTATACACCGGCGCGGCCCCCGCCGTCTCCTTGTGCTCGGCCAGATCCTGATAGGCCTCAAGCGTTGCCTCATAGTCCGGCACGTTTCCCGCCATCGGCAGATGATCGCGGGTGGCACAGCGCACGCCGCAGCGCGCTTCCCCCGCGCTGACGTCCACCTCTTTCGCCCACGCCGCATCCGGGAAACAGTCAATCAGGCGCTGACGGTTTTGCGCCTGATCCGCCTCGCTGTAGCGCATATCCGTTTCGCCACGATGATAGCTGGCGCCGATGCAGTGATGGCCGTTAGACGGATTTTGCGGCGTCAGATAGCCGTCATAGCACAGCACCTGGCGCAGTTGGCCGAGCGCAGGCGCGGTCGGGATATGGCTCACCTGGCCGCCGACCGGATAAACCGGCAACGCCGCTGTCTGGATAAACTCGCTGATGTTATGTCCGTTTGCCAGCACAACGCAGGCATGGTGCGCCTCTTTGCCATCGGCAAAATGCAGACTCCAGCGTTCTGTCCGGTGAAGCGATTCCACCCTGTGGGCATAGTGCACCGTCAGTCCGCGCGACTGCGCCAGGGCAATGACCGCAGCGGTCAGCTCGGCCGGGCACAGCCAGCCGCCGAGAGGATACTGAATACCGCCGCAGCCGGTCTCAACGCCAGCGCTTTCAGCCACCTGCTCAGCGCTCACCGCGCGGGCAATCTCCTCCGGCAGGCCCAGCGACAGCATCTGCGCAATCTTCTGCTGGCTCTTCTCATCCCAGCCGAGCTGCGTGACGCCGCACCAGTCATGGTCGAATGCGACCGGCAGAGCGTCATACAGGCGACGGGCGAAGGTAAACGCCGCCGGGAAAAACTGGAACAGCGCCGGGTCGTGCGCGCTTAAAAGCGGATAGAGCGCCCCCTGGCGGTTGCCGGACGCGCCGTTAGCTGGCGCGTCGTCAGCACAGTAGAGCGTAACCTGCCAGCCGCGGTGAACAAGCGCGAGGGAGAGCAGGGCGCTGGCGATCCCTCCACCGACTATCGCCACCTCACGCGATGCGCTGGCGGTGCGTGCAAACCAGGGGGCACTGGCGGGGATGTCCAGCGTACGCTCCATTCTGCCGACCAGCATGTCGCGCTTGCGGCCAAAGCCTTTGGTTTTCTGCATGGTAAAGCCCGCCTCCTGCAGCCCGCGGCGGACAAAGCCTGCCGAGGTAAAGGTGGCGAGCGTTGCGCCCGGGCGTGCCAGTCGCGCCATTGCGCTAAACAGGTGCTGGCTCCACATGTCCGGGTTTTTGGCGGGCGCAAAGCCGTCCAGGAACCACGCGTCCACCTTCTGATTCATCGAGTCGTCGAGCGTATCGGTCAGGTCGTTAATATCGCCCAGCCAGAGGTCCAGCGTGACGCGTCCGCCGTCCAGAATCAGGCGATGACAGCCGCCGATGTGGGGCGGCCACTGCGCCTGGAGCTGCTCTGCCCAGGCTGATAGCTCTGGCCAGCGCTGATGGGCAAGCCGCAGGTCATGCGCGGTGAGCGGGAATTTTTCGAAACTGATGAAATGTAATCTTTGTAGCGTAGCCTCAGGGTGTGCAGCGTGAAACCGAGCGAACGCCTGCCAGAGGGTTAAAAAATTCAGCCCGGTACCGAATCCACTCTCCGCGACCACAAACTGGCTGCGCGGGTGCGCCGGGAAGCGGGTGCTGAGCTGGTTTCCGTCGAGGAAAACATAGCGGGTTTCTTCAAGTCCGTTATCATTAGAAAAATAGACGTCATCAAAATCTCGGGAAACAGGTGTACCCTCAGCGTTGAATTCGAGGTTGGCGGGTTGTATAGCGTTTTGTTTCACGTAAGTTACTCGTCTGACAGGCAGTGGCACGATCTTAACGATGTGAGTCCATCGGTGCAAATTTCCGCAGAAAATGTCTGATCGGACTTGTTCGGCGTACAAGTGTACGCTATTGTGCGACTCGAAACTTACTATAGTGCGACTTACAGAGGTATTGAATGAAACGTGCAGTGATTACTGGCCTGGGCATTGTTTCCAGCATCGGTAATAACCAGCAGGAAGTCCTGGCATCTCTGCGTGAAGGACGCTCCGGGATCACTTTCTCTGAAGAGTTTAAAGATTCAGGTATGCGTAGCCACGTATGGGGTAACGTCAAACTGGACACCACCGGTTTGATTGACCGTAAAGTGGTTCGTTTCATGAACGATGCCTCTATTTATGCTTATCTCTCCATGCAGGAAGCGATCAAAGATTCCGGCCTGAGCGAAGAGGTTTATCAGAACAACCCGCGCGTGGGTCTGATCGCCGGTTCCGGCGGCTCATCAAAAGCGCAGGTATTCGGTGCTGACGCAATGCGTAGCCCGCGTGGTCTGAAAGCGGTAGGTCCGTACGTGGTCACCAAAGCCATGGGTTCTGCGGTTTCCGCATGCCTGGCGACCCCATTCAAAATCCACGGTGTGAACTACTCCATCAGCTCCGCGTGTGCAACTTCCGCACACTGCATCGGTAATGCTGTTGAGCAGATCCAGCTGGGTAAACAGGACATCGTATTTGCTGGCGGCGGCGAAGAGCTGGGCTGGGAAATGGCCTGTGAATTCGACGCAATGGGCGCACTGTCCACCAAATACAACGAGACGCCAGATAAAGCGTCCCGTACCTATGACGCTCACCGTGACGGTTTCGTTATCGCGGGCGGCGGCGGTATGGTTGTGGTTGAAGAGCTGGAGCACGCGCTGGCACGCGGTGCGCACATCTACGCTGAAATCGTGGGCTACGGCGCCACGTCTGACGGCGCCGACATGGTGGCTCCATCCGGTGAAGGCGCGGTGCGCTGCATGAAGATGGCGATGCACGGCGTTGATACCCCAATCGACTACCTGAACTCTCACGGCACCTCTACGCCAGTAGGCGACGTGAAAGAGCTGGGTGCGATCCGTGAAGTGTTTGGCGACAACAGCCCGGCGATCTCCGCGACCAAAGCCATGACCGGTCACTCTCTGGGTGCGGCTGGCGTGCAGGAAGCGATCTACTCTCTGCTGATGCTGGAAAACGGCTTTATCGCGCCAAGCATCAACATCGATGAGATGGATGAGCAAGCTGCTGGCCTGAACATCGTCACCAAACCAATGGACGCGACGCTGACCACCGTCATGTCCAACAGCTTCGGTTTCGGCGGCACCAACGCCACGCTGGTGATGCGTAAGCTGAAAGCATAAGTTTTATGTTTGATTCAGAAAGGGAGCCATAAGGCTCCCTTTTTTATGCATTGACAACCGGCTGATCTCACAGGCAAACTTCACCCCTCAACATTATCCTCACGATAATGCGTAAGCGTTTAACGTCAACCAACGCGCCTTAATCCTGATAACCAGGTAGAGGGGGCGTGGCATTTTTCCCGCCTTACTCTTCATTTTGGAGTAAAGCATGACTGCAGTAACTCAAACAGAAACAACGCCTTCAGCGAACGTCTCGCTGTTCCGTATCGCCTTTGCGGTATTCCTGACCTATATGACCGTTGGCCTGCCGCTGCCGGTGATCCCGCTGTTCGTTCACCAGGAACTCGGCTATGGCAACACCATGGTTGGCATCGCCGTAGGTATCCAGTTTTTAGCGACGGTTCTAACCCGCGGATACGCCGGACGGCTGGCGGATCAGCACGGTGCTAAACGTTCAGCGCTGCAGGGGATGTTTGCCTGCGGGCTGGCGGGCGGCGCATGGCTGCTGGCGGCTCTCCTGCCGGTAGACGCCGCGTATAAATTTGCCCTGCTGGTGCTGGGCCGCTTAATCCTGGGCTTTGGTGAAAGCCAGCTGCTGACCGGCACCCTGAGCTGGGGAATGGGCCTGGTGGGCCCGGCACGTTCCGGCAAAGTGATGTCCTGGAACGGCATGGCCATCTATGGCGCGCTGGCCGCAGGGGCACCGCTTGGGCTGATCATCAATAGCCAGTTCGGATTTGCGGCGCTGGCCGCAACCACCATGGCGCTGCCGCTGCTGGCGTGGGCGTTTAACGGATCGGTGCGTAAAGTGCCCGCGCACAAAGGCGAGCGTCCATCCCTGTGGAGCGTAGTCGGCCAAATCTGGCAGCCAGGTCTTGGCCTTGCGCTGCAGGGCGTGGGGTTTGCGGTGATTGGTACCTTCGTCTCGCTCTATTTTATGAGCCGTGGCTGGGCGATGGCCGGTTTTACGCTCACCGCTTTTGGCGGCGCGTTTGTGCTGATGCGCGTGCTCTTCGGCTGGATGCCGGATCGCTTTGGCGGCGTGAGGGTGGCGGTGGCGTCGCTGGTTGTTGAGACCATCGGTCTGCTGCTGCTGTGGAATGCGCCCGTGGCATCCGTTGCGCTGCTTGGTGCGGCGCTGACCGGCTGCGGCTGTTCACTGATTTTCCCGGCGCTCGGCGTTGAAGTGGTGAAGCGCGTGGCTCCGCAGGTGCGCGGTACGGCGCTGGGCGGCTATGCGGCGTTTCAGGATATCTCATACGGGGTCACTGGGCCGCTGGCCGGTCTGTTAGCCACCTCGTTTGGTTATCCGTCGGTCTTCCTGGCAGGTGCGGTTTCAGCAGTGGTTGGGATCGTGGTGACGCTGCTGGCGTTTCGCAGGTCTTAAGCCGTTGTTGCCGGGTGGTGGCTTCGCCTTACCCGGCCTACGGTTTGAGCCGTTGTAGGCCCGGTAAGCGCAGCGCCACCGGGCAAAACATCAGGCAACCAGCCAGAAAATCGCCAGCGCAATCAGTAACGCAATAAACAGCAATCCCGGACGCGCTGAGAGGGTTCTGAACGTCTCCACGACGGGTGCAAACAGCGGGTTGTAGATTGGCTGAATGTTTCTCACCTCCGGCACGCCGCCTTCGCGCTCGGCGCGGCGAATGAAGATCTGATTGAGCACATCCTGCACCTGTGCGGTAGTCAGTACCGTTTGCGGTGTGGCCTGCCAGTTTTGCTGGACGTAATCCCGAATCATCTCGAACTCGCGCGGCTCAAGCGGCTGTTTCAGTGCGGCCTGAACGGTATGCAGGGTAGGCGCATTCTGGGTGCTGAGCGTCTGGCGCGCCTGGAGCCAGGTCACCAGATGGGTAAACTGTTTGGCCGGGATCAGCTCGCCTGCCTTCACGCCTGACAGTTCCAGCATGGATTGCCAGATAAGCTTCGTCGGTTCGCCGGTGGCCGCGGCCAGCTTTGTCACCATCTGCTTGAGCGTGTTGTGCTCGGCGGGCAGCAGCGAACGCTCGGTCGACGGGCGCACCTGAGGCTGCGGAATAGACAGCTCATTGTTCTGCAACAGCGTTAGCACGGTTTTAAGCTGGTCTGGCGTCAACTGGCCCAGGGCGGTCTGACCATACTGCTGGCGAATAAAATCACTCACCGCCTGGCGGTTATTTCCCTGGCCAAGCAGCTCCGTCAGCTGCGCGACAATCTGGCGCGTGGTGTGGTTCTGCTGCGCGGTATTGATACGCTGGTTCAGGTTTTGCTCGGCAGCAGGGAAGTGGCGCGACTGCAGCGGCGCGTCGTTTCTCATGCCCAAATCATGCTTTACCCCAGCCCAGACTTCCGCGTTTTGCTGCGAAGTCAGCGCAATAAGGCGCGTGATCAGTCGCTCCAGCACGGTGCGCTGTTGCGTGGATAGCGGTTGTTCACCGGCAACGTTTGGCGTAACAGGGCCTTCACCCGGAGGGCGCGGCGGCGTGCCTGAAATGGGCTGCATCGTCAAAAATCCTTAAAGTCAAATCTCAGCGTAAACCTGGCAGACGTATATGCCTGGCGGCCAGATTATGGCACACTTGGCAGGTTTTCTTCCTCTCAAACAGGTACTCAGACGTGAAAATCCTCGTTGATGAAAATATGCCTTATGCCCGTGAGCTGTTTAGCCGCCTGGGTAACGTTAAGGCTGTCCCTGGTCGCCCGATCCCGGTCAACGAACTGGATGACGCAGACGCGCTGATGGTGCGCTCGGTGACCAAAGTAAATGAGGCATTGCTCGCCGGTAAAGCGATTAAGTTCGTCGGGACCGCAACGGCAGGGACCGATCATGTGGATGATAAATGGCTTACGCAGGCCGGGATCGGTTTTTCCGCCGCGCCGGGCTGTAACGCCATTGCCGTCGTGGAATACGTTTTCTCCTCGCTGCTGATGCTGGCCGAGCGAGACGGTTTTGTGCTGAAAGACCGCACCGTGGGGATTGTTGGCGTGGGTAACGTGGGCGGACGCCTGCAAAAGCGTCTTGAAGCATTAGGGATCCGCACGCTGCTGTGCGATCCGCCGCGCAAGGACAACGGTGATGACGGTGATTTTCGCTCGCTGGACGAGCTGGTTGAACAGTGTGACGTGCTGACTTTCCACACGCCGCTGTTTAAAGAGGGGCCGTATAAGTCGCTGCATCTCGCTGACGACGCGCTGATCCGCCGCCTGAAGCCTGGCACTATTCTGATAAATGCCTGCCGTGGTCCGGTGGTGGATAACGCCGCGCTGCTGGCGTGTCTGAATGAAGGACAAGACCTCAGCGTGGTGCTGGACGTCTGGGAGCCGGAGCCGGATCTCAACGTTGAGTTGCTTAATAAGGTGGACGTGGGCACCGCGCACATCGCCGGTTACACCCTTGAGGGGAAAGCCCGCGGCACGACGCAGGTCTTCGAAGCCTATAGCGCCTTTATTGGCCATCCGCAGCAGGTGGCGCTGGATACCTTACTCCCCGCGCCTGAATTTGGCCGCATTACCTTGCACGGCCCGCTCGATCAGGCAACGCTGAAAAGGCTGGTGCATTTGGTGTATGATGTGCGCCGCGATGATGCGCTGCTGCGTAAAGTGGCGGGGATCCCGGGTGAGTTTGATAAGCTGCGCAAGAACTACGTTGAGCGCCGCGAGTGGTCTTCCCTGTATGTAATATGCGACGATGCCCCGGCGGCGGCGCTGCTGCATAAGTTAGGGTTTAACGCCGTTCATCACCCGGCGCATTAATGTCTTCTTAATGCTCCCTGTCGGATACTCCGACAGGGACGCTTTTTTATTTCTGGAGTAAACCACCATGTCTGAAGGCTGGAACATTGCCATTTTAGGTGCCACGGGTGCCGTGGGCGAAGCCCTGCTCGAAACTCTTGCTGAGCGTCAGTTCCCGGTGGGCGATATCTATGCGCTGGCGCGTACGGATAGCGCGGGTGAGCATCTGCGTTTTAACGGTAAATCCGTGATGGTCCAGGATGCGGCGACGTTCGACTGGACCCAGGCGCAGCTGGCGTTTTTCGCTGCGGGCGCTGAAGCCACTGCTGCGTACATTGAAGAGGCGACCAACGCAGGCTGTCTGGTGATCGACCTGAGCGGCCTGTTCTCAATGGAGCCGGATGTGCCGCTGGTGGTGCCGGACGTGAACCCGTTTGTGCTGGCTGACTACCGCAACCGTAACGTCATTGCGGTACCGAACAGCCTGACCAGCCAGCTGCTGACCGCCCTGAAGCCGCTGATCGACGACGGCGGCCTGTCGCGCATTACCGTCACCAGCCTGCTGTCCGCGTCCGCGAACGGCAAAAAGGCCGTTGACGCGCTGGCCGGACAGAGTGCGAAGCTGCTGAACGGCATCCCGATTGATGAAGACGATTTCTTTGGTCGCCAGCTGGCGTTCAACATGCTGCCACTGCTGCCGGATCGCGAAGGTTCTGTGCGCGAGGAGCGCCGTATCGTCGATGAAGTCCGTAAAATTCTGCAGGACGATGGCCTGATGATTTCTGCGAACGTTGTGCAGTCCCCGGTCTTCTACGGCCATGCGCAGATGGTTGGTTTTGAAGCGCTGCGTCCGCTGGCAGCAGAAGAGGCGCGCGATGCGTTCGGCCGCGGTGAAGACATCGTGCTTTCTGAAGAGAGCGAGTTCCCGACTCAGGTGGGCGATGCCTCAGGGAGCGCACACCTCTCCGTAGGCTGCGTGCGCAACGATTACGGTATGCCGGAGCAGGTTCAGTTCTGGTCTGTTGCCGATAACGTTCGCTTTGGCGGCGCGCTGATGGCGGTGAAGATCGCTGAAAAACTGGTGCAGGAGTACCTGTACTGATGTCAGCAGTGGAGCAAAAGCCAGTTCATAAAATTGCCCTCGGCATTGAGTACGACGGCAGTAAATATTATGGCTGGCAGCGTCAGAACGAGGTGCGCAGCGTCCAGGAAAAGCTGGAAAAAGCGCTCTCTCAGGTGGCAAACGAGCCGATTAACGTCCTGTGTGCAGGACGTACGGACGCGGGGGTTCACGGCACGGGGCAGGTGGTTCACTTTGAAACCACCGCCGTACGTAAGGATGCCGCCTGGACGCTGGGTGTAAATGCGAATTTGCCTGGTGACATTGCGGTGCGTTGGGTAAAAGCTGTGCCGGATGATTTTCACGCGCGCTTCAGCGCCACGGCGCGCCGCTACCGTTATGTCATCTACAACCAGCGTCTGCGTCCGGCGGTATTAAGCCAGGGCGTGACGCATTTTTATGAACCGCTTGATGCTGAACGGATGCATCGTGCGGCGCAGTGCCTGATTGGTGAAAATGACTTTACCTCGTTTCGTGCGGTCCAGTGTCAGTCCCGTACGCCGTGGCGTAACGTCATGCACATAAACGTCAGCCGTTATGGCGCGTATGTGGTGGTGGATATCAAAGCCAATGCCTTTGTACATCATATGGTTCGGAATATTGTGGGCAGCCTGATGGAAGTGGGTGCCGGACACCAGCCGGAGAGCTGGATTGCAGACCTGCTGGCAGCGAAGGACAGAACGCTTGCGGCAGCCACGGCGAAAGCGGAAGGATTGTATCTGGTCTCGGTAGACTATCCGGATCGGTTTGACCTGCCAAAACCGCCAATGGGCCCGCTGTTTTTAGCGGACTAAACAAAGGTGCAATTAGGGCTTAGACAATATGGACGTAATTCGTTTTTTGATTGATTTCATCCTGCATATTGATGTTCACCTGGCGGAGCTGGTCGCGCAGTATGGCGTCTGGGTTTACGCTATTCTGTTCCTCATTCTGTTTTGTGAAACCGGTCTGGTCGTTACCCCGTTCCTGCCAGGCGATTCACTGCTTTTCGTCGCCGGGGCATTATCGGCGCTACCTACCAATGACCTGAACGTGCACCTTATGGTTGTACTGATGGTGATTGCCGCCATTATTGGCGATGCGGTCAACTATACGATTGGGCGCGTGTTCGGTGAGCGGCTTTTCAGCAATCCTGATTCGAAAATTTTCCGTCTCAGCTATTTAGATAAAACCCATGCGTTTTACGAGCGCCATGGTGGAAAAACCATTATCCTTGCGCGTTTTGTGCCTATTGTGCGCACATTTGCACCGTTTGTGGCGGGAATGGGGCACATGTCCTATCGTCATTTTGCGGCATATAACGTGGTTGGCGCGCTGTTGTGGGTACTGCTGTTTACCTATGCAGGCTACCTGTTTGGCGATCTCCCGGTGGTTCAGGAAAACCTTAAGTTACTGATTGTAGGGATTATTGTGCTTTCCGTACTGCCAGGCGTTGTCGAAATTATTCGTCACAAACGTGCGGCGGCAAAACAATCGAAGTAAATGCACACTGGCGGTTCGACCACTTTTTTATCCAAAGTTTCGGGCTGTTATGTTTTAATGTGCAACATTCATGGTCTGTTGGAGGCAAAAATGGCATTATTCGCCTCTTATAGCAAAACTGGCATACGACCAGGTTCAGGCAGAAAGGTTATCAATGAGCTGGATTGAACGAATTAAAAGCAACATTACCCCAACGCGCAAAGCGAGCATTCCTGAAGGGGTATGGACGAAGTGTGATAGCTGCGGCCAGGTTCTGTATCGCGCAGAGCTGGAACGCAACCTTGAGGTGTGTCCGAAGTGTGACCACCATATGCGTATGTCGGCGCGCAATCGCCTGCATAGCCTGCTGGACGAAGGTTCTCTGGTAGAACTGGGCAGCGAGCTTGAGCCAAAAGACGTGCTGAAGTTCCGCGATTCCAAAAAATACAAAGATCGTCTGGCCTCTGCACAGAAAGAGACCGGCGAGAAAGACGCGCTGATCGTCATGAAAGGCACCCTGCACGAGATGCCGGTTGTTGCCGCTGCGTTTGAGTTCGCCTTTATGGGCGGCTCAATGGGCTCCGTGGTCGGTGCGCGCTTTGTGCGTGCCGTTGAGCAGGCGCTGGAAGACAACTGTCCGCTGATCTGCTTCTCTGCCTCCGGCGGTGCGCGCATGCAGGAAGCGCTGATGTCTCTGATGCAGATGGCGAAAACCTCTGCTGCGCTGGCGAAAATGCAGGAGCGCGGTCTGCCGTATATCTCCGTGCTGACCGACCCAACCATGGGTGGTGTCTCCGCTAGCTTCGCGATGCTGGGCGATCTGAACATCGCTGAGCCAAAAGCGCTGATCGGCTTTGCGGGTCCTCGCGTTATCGAGCAGACTGTGCGTGAAAAACTGCCGCCTGGCTTCCAGCGCAGTGAGTTCCTCATTGAGAAAGGCGCCATCGACATGATCGTTCGCCGTCCGGAAATGCGCCTGAAGCTGGCGAGCATCCTGGCGAAGCTGATGAATCTGCCAGCGCCGAACCCGGATGAGCCGCGCGAAGGCGTGGTGGTACCGGATCAGGAACCCGAGGCCTGATAACTGAAAAGGGCAGGGCCGGTTGGCGCTGCCCTTTTGCTTTCTAATCTGTTAATGACAACCGGGCATTATGGAAAATAAAAGCATTCCCCAAGCCACGTCGCCCCTGGCCGCGTGGCTTTCTTATCTGGAAAACCTGCACAGTAAAACCATCGATATGGGGCTTGAACGCGTAAGCCAGGTCGCCGCGCGTCTTGATGTGCTCAAACCGGCACCTTTCGTGTTCACCGTCGCGGGCACCAACGGTAAAGGCACCACCTGCCGTACGCTGGAATCCGTGCTGATGGCTGCGGGTTACAGGGTAGGCGTTTACAGTTCTCCACACCTGGTACGCTACACCGAGCGGGTGCGCGTGCAGAACAGCGAACTGCCGGAATCGGCGCATACGGCGTCGTTCGCGGAAATTGAAGCCGCGCGCGGTGAGACCTCATTAACCTATTTTGAATACGGCACTCTGTCAGCGCTGTGGCTGTTCAGGCAGGCGCAGCTGGACGTGGTGATCCTTGAGGTCGGCCTCGGCGGTCGTCTTGATGCGACCAATATGGTTGATGCGGACGTGGCGGTGGTCACCAGCATCGCGCTGGACCATATCGACTGGCTGGGTCCGGACCGGGAAAGCATTGGCCGCGAGAAGGCCGGTATTTTCCGGGCCAATAAGCCCGCCGTGGTCGGCGAGCCGGATATGCCACACACCATTGCTGACGTGGCAAACGAGAAGGGCGCGCGTCTGCTGCGTCGCGGCGTTGACTGGCAGTATGAAGTGCGTGACAACGCCTGGCGCTTTAGCGATGCACAGGGCGCGCTGGACAACCTGCCGCTGCCGCAGGTGCCACAGCCTAACGCGGCGACTGCCCTGGCGGCACTTCGTGCGAGCGGCCTTGCGGTCAGCGAGCGGGCGATCCGCGACGGCATACAGAACGCGATTCTGCCCGGGCGCTTTCAGATTGTCAGCGAGTCACCGCGTTTGATTCTGGACGTGGCGCACAACCCCCATGCGGCGGCGTATCTCGCGGAACGTCTCAAATCGTTACCAAAAACCGGGCGAGTGCTGGCGGTTATCGGTATGCTTCATGATAAAGATATCGGCGGGACGCTGGCCTGCATGGAGAGTGTGGTCGATAGCTGGTATTGTGCTCCTCTGGAGGGGCCGCGCGGCGCGACGGCTGAGCAGTTGATGGAACATCTCGGCAAAGGCGCAATCTACGGTAGCGTGGTGCAGGCCTGGCATGCCGCGATGGCGGATGCTAAACCAGAAGATACCGTGCTGGTGTGTGGTTCATTCCACACGGTGGCACATGTCATGGAAGTGATGGACGCGGGGAGAACCGGTGGCGAGTAAGTTTCAGAACCGTTTAACAGGAACCATTGTGCTGGTCGCGCTCGGGGTGATTATTCTCCCGGGTCTGCTCGACGGGCAGAAAAAGCATTATCAGGATGAGTTTGCCGCTATTCCGCTGGTCCCTAAACCGGGTGACCGCGATGAGCCGGATATGCTGCCGGCGGCGACGCAGGCGCTTCCTGCTCAGCCACCGGAAGGTGCGGCGGAAGAGGTGCGTGCAGGGGATGCCGCAGCGCCGTCGCTCGATCCGTCTCGCCTGGCGGCAGCGAGCAACAGCGACATCGATCCTGTGCCGGTAGAGCAGCCTAAGCCTGCTGAAAAACCGAAGCCGGTCGACAAACCGCAGCCGAAACCGCAGCGTGATAAAACGGCAGAACAGCTTGCCGCGGCGTCAGAGACGCCTCCGCCAGCGAAACCGGCTCAGCAAGAGGCCGCTGCCCCAACGGGTAAAGCCTACGTTGTACAGCTGGGCGCGTTGAAAAATGCCGATAAAGTCAATGAGGTGGTGGGTAAACTGCGCAGTGCGGGATATCGTGTTTACACTTCACCAACCACGCCGGTGCAGGGTAAAATTACCCGTATTCTCGTGGGGCCAGAAGCGTCAAAAGACAAGTTGAAAGGTTCGCTCGGCGAGCTGAAGCAGATCTCCGGCCTGAGCGGCGTAGTGATGAGCTATAGCGCGAACTGATAAAATCTTGCCCCTCACCCTAACCCTCTCCCCAGAGGGGCGAGGGGATAGTTTGCTCCCTCTCCCTTGAGGGAGAGGGCTGGGGTGAGGGGGAACGGCAGACGTCCAAAGAGACGTAATAAGCCACGGCGTTGAACATTTTTTCAGCGCCTTTTTTATTTACGCGGGGGAAGGAAATCCCTACGCAAACGTTTTCTTTTTCTGTTAGAATTCGCCCCGAACTGGATGACAGGGCGTTAAATCGTGGGACACATATGGTCTGGATTGATTACGCCATCATTGCGGTGATTGGTTTTTCCTGTCTGGTTAGCCTGATCCGTGGCTTTGTTCGTGAAGCGTTATCGCTGGTGACTTGGGGTTGTGCTTTCTTTGTCGCCAGTCATTACTACACTTACCTGTCTGTCTGGTTCACGGGCTTTGAAGATGAACTGGTCCGAAATGGAATCGCCATCGCGGTGCTGTTTATCGCGACGCTGATTGTCGGCGCTATCGTGAATTACGTGATAGGTCAGCTGGTCGAGAAAACCGGTCTGTCAGGAACGGACAGGGTGCTCGGGATCTGTTTCGGGGCATTACGAGGCGTGCTGATTGTGGCCGCGATCCTGTTCTTCCTGGATACCTTCACCGGGTTCTCCAAAAGCGAAGACTGGCAAAAATCGCAGCTCATTCCAGAGTTCAGCTTCATCATCAGATGGTTCTTTGACTATCTGCAAAGCTCGTCGAGTTTTTTGCCCAGGGCATAAACCCTGAGATGTGGCTTAACGAGGAAAAGACGAATGTGCGGTATTGTCGGTATCGCCGGTTTCATGCCGGTAAACCAGTCGATTTATGACGCGTTATCGGTGCTTCAGCACCGTGGGCAGGATGCTGCGGGTATCATCACCATTGATGCAAACAACTGCTTCCGTTTACGCAAGGCGAATGGCCTGGTGAACGATGTGTTTGAAGCCCGCCATATGCAGCGTCTGCAAGGTAATATGGGTATCGGTCACGTTCGTTATCCTACTGCTGGCAGTTCCAGCGCTTCTGAGGCACAGCCTTTCTACGTCAACTCACCGTACGGCATCACGCTTGCTCATAACGGCAACCTGACCAACGCGCACGAGCTGCGTAAAAAGCTGTTCGAAGAGAAACGTCGCCACATTAACACCACCTCTGATTCTGAAATCCTGCTCAATGTGTTCGCCAGCGAGCTGGATAATTTCCGTCACTACCCGCTGGAAGCAGACAACGTCTTTGCCGCTGTCGCTGCGACAAACCGCCAGATCCGCGGTGCGTACGCCTGCGTCGCGATGATCATCGGTCATGGCATGGTCGCCTTCCGCGATCCAAACGGCATTCGTCCGCTGGTGCTCGGCAAGCGTGACCTCGGCGATGGTCGCACCGAATATATGGTTGCCTCTGAAAGCGTGGCGCTGGATACCCTGGGCTTTGAGTTCCTGCGTGACGTTGCGCCGGGCGAAGCAGTTTACATCACCGAGAAGGGCCAGCTGTTTACCCGCCAGTGCGCCGATAATCCGGTCAGCAACCCGTGCCTGTTTGAATACGTCTACTTTGCCCGTCCGGATTCCTTCATCGACAAGATTTCCGTCTACAGCGCGCGCGTGAACATGGGCACCAAGCTGGGCGAGAAGATTGCCCGCGAGTGGGACGATCTCGACATCGACGTCGTCATTCCTATCCCGGAAACCTCCTGCGATATCGCGCTGGAAATCGCCCGCATTCTGGATAAGCCTTACCGTCAGGGCTTCGTGAAGAACCGCTACGTTGGCCGTACCTTTATCATGCCGGGCCAGCAGCTGCGTCGTAAGTCCGTGCGCCGCAAACTGAACGCCAACCGCGCCGAGTTCCGCGACAAGAACGTTCTGCTGGTGGACGACTCCATCGTTCGCGGTACCACCTCTGAGCAGATTATCGAGATGGCGCGCGAAGCGGGTGCGAAGAAAGTCTACCTGGCTTCTGCGGCACCAGAGATTCGCTTCCCGAACGTGTACGGTATTGATATGCCAACCGCCAACGAGCTGATCGCTCACGGCCGTGAAGTGGACGAAATTCGGCAGATCATCGGTGCCGACGGCCTGATTTTCCAGGATCTGAACGATCTCATCGACGCGGTGCGCGCCGAGAACCCGGATATTCAGCAGTTCGAATGCTCCGTGTTTAACGGTATTTACGTGACCAAAGACGTTGACCAGCAGTATCTCGACTATCTGGATTCGCTGCGCAACGACGATGCCAAAGCCGTTCAGCTGCAAAACGATCTCGAAAGTTTAGAGATGCATAACGAAGGTTGATGCTCCGGCAAGTGAGGGCGTATGCCCTCACTTGCAACTCCCCGCAAAATCCTGCACAGTCTGCCCTGAATCAGTAAGGGCAAAAATCATGAAACGACTCATAGTTGGGCTCAGCGGCGCCAGTGGCGCGATTTACGGCGTACGTCTGTTACAGGTTTTGCGTAACGTGGCGGAAGTCGAAACCCATCTGGTGATGAGCCAGGCGGCGCGGCAGACCCTCTCGCTGGAAACCGATCTCTCCCTGCGCGATGTTCAGGCCCTGGCGGATGTCGTTCACGATGCCCGTGATATCGCCGCCAGCATCTCCTCAGGCTCATTTAAAACAGCCGGCATGGTTATCCTGCCCTGTTCAATTAAAACGCTCTCCGGCATTGTGAACAGCTATACCGATACCCTGGTAACCCGCGCGGCGGATGTGGTGCTGAAGGAACGTCGTCCTCTGGTGCTCTGCGTGCGGGAAACGCCGCTGCACCTGGGGCACCTGCGTTTAATGACTCAGGCCGCCGAGCTCGGCGCGGTCATCATGCCGCCGGTACCGGCGTTCTATCATCGCCCAACTTCGCTGGATGACGTGATTAATCAGACCGTTAATCGCGTGCTGGATCAGTTCGACATCGACCTGCCGGAAGATCTCTTCACCCGCTGGCAGGGGGCCTGATTCTGTGCACAAACAGAGTGCATGAAAAGAGACGTTGCCCTGTTTCAGGGCAATTATGCAACGGCGATCATATCCTCGACATTTAATTCGTTTTTTCCCTTTTTCTCTCTCCGGTTCGTTCGGCAGACCTGCTATCTTTCACCATTAAGGCAATATCGCAACGTTTTATTAACATATTTAACGTCGAAGTTTTGACCAGACGGCAATGTGGCATAAGACCTGCAAGATGAAGCCTGCAACACAACACACAACACAATACATAATAAAATCACGGTACTTGAGGGTAAATGTATGAAGAAGACGGTTCTGGCTCTGTCTTTGCTCGTGGGGTTAAGTGCGGCAGCAGGTAGCTACGCAGCGCTTCCACAGACGGTTCGTATCGGTACAGACGCAACCTACGCGCCATTCTCTTCCAAGGATGCGAAAGGCGATTTCGTGGGGTTTGATATCGATCTGGGTAATGAAATGTGCAAACGCATTGCGGTGAAATGCACATGGGTGGGCAGCGACTTCGACGCGTTAATCCCGTCGCTGAAAGCCAAGAAAATCGACGCCATTATCTCTTCTCTCTCCATCACCGAAAAACGTCAGCAGGAGATTGCCTTCTCTGACAAGCTCTACGCCGCAGATTCTCGCCTGATTGCTCCTAAAGGTTCCCCGATTAAGCCAACCATCGACTCGCTGAAAGGCAAGCACGTTGGCGTGCTGCAGGGATCGACTCAGGAAGGTTATGCCAATGCGACCTGGCGTGAGAAGGGCGTAGACGTGGTGGCTTACCAAAACCAGGATCTGATTTACTCTGACCTGGCGGCGGGCCGTCTGGATGCGGCATTCCAGGATGAAGTCGCCGCGAGCGAAGGCTTCCTGAAGCAGCCGGCGGGTAAAGACTACGCGTTTGCAGGCCCGTCCGTGAAAGATAAAAAGTACTTTGGTGACGGCACCGGTATTGGCCTGCGTAAGGATGATACCGAGCTGAAGGCCGCCTTCGACAAAGCCTTTGCAGAGCTGCGTAAGGACGGTACTTACGACAAACTGGCGAAGAAATACTTCGACTTCAACGTATACGGTGACTAAGACCAGGCGATAACGCACCGCAAAGGTGCGTTGCGGGAGCGGTTGACCCAATACGGTGCGTTTATTGCACCGTATTGGATCGCTGTGTGCATACTTACGCATTTATAATGCAAAAATTCCCGTCTGAAGGGCATTAATCTTTGCCTGAAAGAGGGGATTGATGGCACATTAGCACCACCCCGTCGTCGTAAAAATCCCGTATGAAGACAGTTTGTTGAGGACAAATATGAAAAAACTCGTGTTGTCATTATCTCTGGTACTGGCCTTTTCCAGCGCCACCGCGGCATTCGCAGCCATTCCACAGAAAATCCGGATTGGTACCGACCCAACCTATGCGCCGTTCGAATCGAAGAATTCAAAGGGTGAACTGGTGGGTTTTGACATCGATCTGGCCAATGAGCTGTGCAAACGCATCAAAGCACAGTGTACCTACGTTGAGAACCCGCTGGATGCGCTGATCCCATCCCTGAAAGCGAAAAAAATCGACGTGATTATGTCCTCACTCTCTATCACCGAAAAACGCCAGCAGGAGATTGCCTTCACTGACAAACTCTATGCGGCCGATTCGCGTCTGGTGGTGGCGAAGGCTTCTGACATTCAGCCAACGCTGGAGTCGCTGAAAGGCAAACGCGTCGGCGTGCTGCAGGGCACCACGCAGGAAACCTACGGCAACGAACACTGGGCGCCGAAGGGGATCGAAATCGTCTCTTATCAGGGCCAGGAAAATATCTACGCTGACCTGACGGCAGGCCGTATTGACGCGGCATTCCAGGATGAAGTCGCGGCGAGCGAAGGCTTCCTGAAAACGCCGGTGGGTAAAGATTACAAGTTTGGCGGCCCGTCCATTAAGGACGTGAAGCTGTTTGGTGTGGGTACCGGTATGGGCCTGCGCAAAGAAGACAATGAGCTGCGTGAAGCGCTGAACAAAGCCTTCGCCGAAATGCGTGCAGATGGCACCTACGACAAGCTGGCGAAAAAGTACTTTGATTTTAACGTTTACGGCGGCTAATCGCCCCGTCAAATAACGTGCGGCCCCTCCCGCTTCGGGAGGGGAAAAGACACGGTTCCACCACTCACGACACGACAGGGCTCGCGGTATGCTGTACGGATTTTCTGGCGTTATTTTACAGGGCGCGCTTGTCACCCTTGAGCTGGCTATCAGCTCCGTGGTGCTGGCGGTGCTGATAGGTCTGGCAGGCGCAGGGGCGAAGCTTTCGGCTAACAAACCGCTGGCGCTAATCTTTGAAGGCTACACCACGCTCATTCGCGGCGTTCCCGATCTGGTGCTGATGCTGCTTATCTTTTACGGTCTGCAGATTGCGCTTAACAGCGTGACGGATGCGATGGGCATGGGACAAATAGATATCGACCCGATGGTGGCCGGTATTATTACCCTCGGTTTTATCTACGGTGCCTACTTCACCGAGACCTTCCGCGGTGCTTACATGGCCGTGCCGAAAGGCCACATTGAGGCGGCGACCGCATTTGGTTTTACCTCTTCACAAACGTTTCGTCGGATTATGTTCCCGGCCATGATGCGCTATGCGCTGCCGGGCATCGGCAACAACTGGCAGGTTATCCTCAAAGCCACAGCGCTGGTCTCGCTGCTCGGTCTGGAAGATGTGGTGAAAGCCACTCAGCTGGCAGGCAAAAGCACCTGGGAGCCGTTCTACTTTGCGGTGGTTTGTGGCGTTATCTATCTGGTCTTTACGACCGCCTCCAATGGTGTGCTGCTTCTGCTCGAGCGTCGCTACTCCGTGGGTGTGAAGAGGGCTGACCTGTGATTGAGATTATTCAGGAATACTGGAAATCGCTGCTGTGGACAGATGGCTATCGCTTTACAGGCGTGGCGATCACGCTCTGGCTGCTGATCTCCTCCGTGGTGATGGGCGGCATTCTGGCGGTGTTTCTTGCCATTGGTCGCGTGTCGAACAATAAATTTATTCAGTTCCCGATCTGGCTGTTTACCTATGTCTTTCGCGGTACGCCTCTGTACGTGCAGCTGCTGGTGTTCTATTCGGGCATGTATACGCTGGAGATCGTCAAAGGCACTGAGATGCTGAACGCGTTCTTCCGCAGCGGTCTGAACTGTACGGTGCTGGCGTTGACGCTCAACACCTGCGCCTATACCACCGAGATTTTTGCGGGGGCAATTCGCTCTGTGCCTTACGGCGAGATTGAAGCGGCGCGCGCGTACGGCTTTTCCTCAGTGAAGCTTTACCGCTGCATCATTCTGCCCTCAGCGCTGCGTATCGCGTTACCGGCGTACAGCAACGAAGTGATTTTGATGCTGCACTCCACCGCGCTGGCCTTCACCGCGACGGTGCCGGACCTGCTTAAAATTGCGCGCGATATTAACTCCGCGACCTATCAGCCGTTTACCGCGTTTGGCATTGCGGCAGTACTCTATTTAATTATCTCGTATGTTTTGATTAGCCTGTTCCGTAAGGCTGAAAAACGCTGGTTGCAGCATATAAAACCTTCTTCGACGCACTGAGAAAGATGATGGCTGAGAACAAATTAAACGTTATTGATTTGCACAAACGCTACGGCGAACATGAAGTGCTGAAAGGGGTGTCGCTGCAGGCGAATGCGGGCGACGTGATCAGTATCATCGGCTCATCCGGCTCGGGTAAAAGTACCTTCCTGCGCTGCATTAACTTCCTTGAAAAGCCGAGCGAAGGCTCGATTGTGGTGAGCGGGCAGAATATTACGCTGGTGCGTGATAAAGACGGCCAGCTGAAGGTGGCAGATAAGCATCAGCTGCGCCTGCTGCGTACGCGTCTGACGATGGTGTTCCAGCACTTCAACCTCTGGAGCCATATGACGGTGCTGGAGAACGTGATGGAAGCACCGGTTCAGGTGCTGGGCCTGAGCAAGCAGGAAGCCCGCGAGCGTGCGGTGAAATACCTGGCAAAAGTGGGTATTGACGAGCGCCAGCAGATGAAATACCCGGTGCATCTCTCCGGCGGTCAGCAGCAGCGTGTCTCCATCGCCCGCGCGCTGGCGATGGAGCCCGAGGTGCTGCTGTTTGACGAACCGACCTCCGCGCTGGACCCGGAACTCGTCGGCGAAGTGCTGCGCATCATGCAGAAGCTCGCCGAAGAGGGCAAAACGATGGTGGTGGTGACGCACGAGATGGGCTTCGCCCGTAACGTCTCGAACCACGTTATCTTCCTGCATCAGGGTAAAATTGAAGAGCAAGGGCACCCGGACGATGTGCTGGCGAACCCGCAAAGCCCGCGTTTGCAGCAGTTCCTGAAGGGGTCGTTGAAGTAGAGTTTGCCCTTCTCCCTCTCCCTGTGGGAGAGGGTTGGGGTGAGGGCATCAGGCCGCGGTGCAGCCCAATCGCCCGGTGGCGCTTCGCTTACCGGGCCTACGGGCCGGGTGTTCTCCCTCTCCCTGTGGGAGAGGGCTGGGGTGAGGGCATCAGACCGCACCACACTCCAGCCGATACACCCAGTCGTCGTAACGCACGCCGTCAATCTCATACGCCTTTTCCAGCACCTGCGTGCGAGCAAACCCCGCTTTCTCTAACACCCGCACCGACCCGCCGTTGTCCGCCAGCACGTAGGCGTTAATCGCCTTCACGCTAGTCTGGTTAAACGCATAATCACACACCGCACGCAGCGCCTCGCTGGCTATACCTTTTCCCTGCGCGGCAGGCACAACCGTATAGCCGATGTCGGCCTCTTCACGATTCTCAGTGCTGATTTGCAGGCCGATATCGCCAAGCGGCGTGTCATCATTCTGAAAGCGGATCACAAACACATGTGCAGCCGTGAGCCGCGCGGCAAACACGCGTCGCGTCTCTTTTTCGGGGGCGATGGCGGCCATATAGCGCATGATGGCGGGGTCTTCGCGCAGCGAGCGAAAGAAGGCCCAGTCAGTGGGTTCGAAAGGGGTGAGGTGCAGACGGGGAGTGGTGATGGTTGCCATTGTTACGCCATTTCATCGGAACATGGCGTACGACTGTAGCATATTCACCGCACCACATCCCCCAGCGCTTCTTCTAAATCATACCAGCGGAACGCGAACCCGGCCGCTTCCAGCCGTTTGGGTAGCGCGCGCTGTCCGCCTAATACCAGCACAGAGGCTTCGCCCATCATCAGGCGAATGACCGTGGCTGGTACGCGCAAAATCGCCGGGCGATGCAGGACATGCCCCAGCGCGTGGGCAAACTGTTCGTTACGCACCGGATACGGTGCAACCATGTTAAACGGCCCGCGGAGATCGTTATCCAGCAGCCAGAGAATACCGTTGACCATATCGTCGATGTGGATCCACGCCAGATACTGACGGCCATTGCCGATGGGGCCGCCGAGTCCAAGTCGGAAAGGGGGAAGCATTTTCGCCAGAATGCCGCCTTTCGGCGCAAGCACGACGCCGGTCCGCAGCAGGCAGACGCGGGTACGATCGCTCTGCGCCGCGCAGGCGAGACGCTCCCACTGGGCGCAGAGCTTATGGGTAAACTCGTTATGCGGCGGCTCTTCCTCGGTCACCACCACCTCACCGAGATCGCCGTAATAGCCCACCGCTGACCCTGAAATTAGCACCGAAGGCGGCGTGTGGCTGTTGCGGATTAGCTCGACCAGCTTTTCGGTAATGTTCCACCGGCTGCTGCATAACAGCTGTTTTTGCTCTTCCGTCCAGCGCTTATCAGCGATGGGTTCACCCGCGAGGTTAATGACGGCGTCGAAGCCGTCCAGATTTTGCTGCTCGGCCAGATTTTTCCAGATGTCGATACCCGCCCCCAGCACCTGGCGCGCTTTCTCAGGGCTGCGCGTGACCACGGTAACGTCGTGATGCAAGGCCTGCAGACGCGCAATGAGGTGGCGACCAATAAGGCCAGTACCGCCGGTCAGCAAAATCTTCATACAACCTCCAGGTTTACGCCTGGCGTTTCCAGCTTAACGTCATAGAGACGGAGTCGGCGTAACGCAGGGCGTGAAGTTTATCGATCTCAACTTCAGCATAAGTGACCCAGTGATGTTCGCGTGCGATATCGAGCACATCCTGAGTTAATTTTTCCAGCAGAGAGAAGCGGTTATTTTCCACGTACTGGATGATGTTTTTGGTGATAGTGCGGTAGTTCAGCGCGTCATTGATGTCCTCGCTGGCCCGCGCTTTGTCTGCGGGGTAGTGAATCACTACGTTAATGACAATATCCTGACGGTTGGCGATCTCTTCCTCTTTGATGCCGATAAAGGTACGCAAGCGTAAATTTTTTATACGAATAACAGCGTCTGGCTGTGACATTGCAGGTCTTCTCCGTGTCAGTATTTTCCGCTCATCATACATGAGAGGCTCGCGGGCACCCAGCCTCATACCCGGTTAAATCTGCTGGATTTTTTGCATCGCGCGTTCGGTGGCCGGGCGGGTCCGAATACGCTCAAACCAGTTGTTCACGGCCGGGTAAGCGGCTAAGTCAATTCGGTGTTTTTCATGCATATTCACCCACGGCCAGCATGCGATATCGGCAATGCTGTAATGATCGCCCCCGAGCCACGGCGTTTTCTTCAGCCGACGGTTCAGCACGTCATAGAGCCGTTGAGTCTCTACCTGATAGCGTTCTATCGCATAAGGAATGGGCTGCGGGGCGTAAGCGGTAAAATGGTGATTTTGCCCCAGCATGGGCCCCAGTCCGCTTGCCTGCCAGAAGAGCCACTGCAGGGTATGGTGACGTTCGCGCAACTCTCCGCTCAGCAGTTTGCCGGTTTTCTCTGCCAGGTAGAGCAAAATTTCACCGGATTCAAACAGGCTCAGCGGTCTGCCCCCGTCTGCCGGCTGGTTGTCAATAATGGCCGGGATTTTATTGTTCGGCGAGATAGCCAGAAAGAGAGGACTGAACTGATCGCCTTTGCTGATATCCACGCGAATGATCCTGTAATCCAGCTCGGCTTCCTCAAGAAAGAGGGTGATCTTATGGCCGTTTGGGGTAGGGGCATAATAAAGGTCGATCATTCTCAACTCCTGTCCATGCGAATAGTGATGCCATGACAAATGAGTATAGGTGGTTGTTGTAAATCGTGAGTTTTCATCAAGTGACAGCGAGGCAAAGAGATTATATGTTGAGTAAAAACCGATCAGCCGATGAGGATGTTATGAACCAGCCCGTAATTACGTTGTGGTCCGATGCGAATTTCTTTTCTCCCTATGTAATGAGCGTATACGTTGCGCTGGCCGAAAAAGGGCTCACTTTTACGCTGAAGACCGTCGATCTCGACGGCGGTGAACACCTCAAACCGCAGTGGCAGGGTTACGATCTGACCCGACGCGTGCCGGTTCTGGAAATTGATGGTTTTGCCCTGAGCGAATCCTCGGCGATCGATGAGTATCTGGAAGATCGGTTCGCGCCGCCCGAGTGGGAGCGGATCTACCCGCACGACCTGCAAAAGCGGGCCCGGGCGCGGCAGATCCAGGCGTGGTTGCGCAGCGATCTGGTGCCGATTCGCGTGGAACGCTCAACGGATGTCGTGTTTGCCGGGGTGAAAAAGCCATCCCTGAGCGCAGAGGGCAACGAAAGCGCGAAGAAGCTGATTGAAACCGCCACCGCGCTGCTCTCCCACGGCAACCCGAACCTGTTCGGCGAGTGGTGCATTGCCGACGCCGATCTGGCGTTGATGCTAAACCGCCTGATCCTCAATGGTGATGAGGTGCCGCAGCTGCTGGTCGATTATGCCGCGTTTCAGTGGCAGCGAGCCTCCGTGCAGCGCTATGTGGCACTCTCCGCTAAGCGCGCGGGCTGATAAGCCATGACGCTTCAGGTATGATGTGGGCAGTCTGATTTCCCGAGGAGTGACTGATGAAACTGATGTTTGCGTCGGATATCCATGGATCGCTGCCCGCTACCGAGCGCGTGCTCTCTCTGTTTGCACAAAGCGGCGCGCAGTGGCTGATTATTCTGGGCGATGTGCTCAATCACGGCCCGCGCAATGCGCTGCCGGAAGGCTATGCCCCTGCGCAGGTGGCTGAAAAACTGAATGCGTATGCCTCGCGCATCATTGCCGTTCGCGGCAACTGCGACAGCGAAGTGGACCAGATGCTGCTGCATTTCCCCATTACCGCGCCGTGGCAGCAGGTGCTGCTGGAACAAAGCCGCCTGTTCCTGACCCACGGGCATCTTTTTAGCCCGGATAATCTCCCGGCGCTCGCGGCTGGCGATGTCCTGGTTTACGGTCATACTCATATTCCGGTTGCTGAAAAACGCGGTGATATTTATCACTTTAACCCGGGTTCGGTCAGCATCCCGAAAGGCGGATATCCTGCGAGCTATGGCATGCTGGATGGAAATACCCTGAGCGTTATCGCACTTAATGATCAGCAAGTTATTGCGCAGGTAGCGATTAATCCGTAAGTTACACCTCAATTACAAACGCGCCGAAAGAGCGCTTAGACGAGAAGGTTTCCCGATGGTGGAGCAGAGTCATTTGGCAAGTACAGAGTGGGTTGACATTGTCAACGAAGAGAATGAAGTGATCGCGCAGGCCAGCCGCGAACAAATGCGTGCGGAGCGCCTGCGTCACCGTGCGACATATATCGTTGTTCATGACGGTATGGGCAAAATTCTGGTTCAGCGCCGCACGGACACCAAAGATTTTCTCCCTGGTATGCTGGATGCCACAGCAGGTGGCGTTGTCCAGGCGGATGAAGTGCTGCTGGATTCTGCGCGTCGTGAAGCGGAAGAAGAGTTAGGTATTGCCGGCGTGCCGTTTGCCGAGCACGGTCAGTTCTATTTCGAGGATGAGCATTGCCGTGTCTGGGGCGGGCTGTTTAGCTGCGTCTCTCACGGTCCGTTCGCCCTGCAGGAAGAAGAAGTCAGCGAAGTGAACTGGATGACGCCGGAAGAGATTACCGCGCGCTGCGACGAGTTCACGCCGGATTCGTTAAAAGCGCTGGCGCTGTGGATGACCCGTAACGCCAAAAACGAATCCGCTAAACCGGAAAAAGAGGAAGAGGCCGAGTAAACGTCAGCAACTCTCTCTCAGACACAGACTGGACGCGATGGGCTTTTGATCGCGCCAGTCCCCGTCATTCAGCCGCTCCAGTAACGCTTTCCCGGCTTCAATCCCAATCTTACGATGCGGTACCGCCATCGTCGTCAGCGGCGGCTGGCAGACGCGGCTGACGTCGCTATCGCCAAAACCCACAACTGCCAGATCGTCCGGCACCTTGATTCGCCTGCGCTGGCATTCGTACAGTACGCCGCAGGCCAGCTCGTCAGAAACGCACACCAGCGCATCCAGCTCCGGCCACGCCAGCAGGAATTCGGGCAGCTGTGCTGCACCGGTCGAGAAACTCGGCGACATCGCCGCGTTAATGACCCGGTTCGGCGACATATGGTGGCGAAGCATGGCCTTGTACCAGCCCTGCAGATGCTGCTGGAAAATCCACTGCTCCTGGTTGGCGCACAGCAGGCCAATATTTTGGTAGCCGCGCTTAATCACCATTTCCGTCAGCTCATACATGGCCGCCACGTTATCAATCCCGATGTTCATATCAATCGGGTCGGCACGCATGGCACCCATTTCCATCACCGGAATGGAGGCATTTTTGAGCCAGTGACGAACGGTATCGGTATGTTCAACGCTGAGCAGGATAGCGGCGGCAATATTCGACGCAAGCAGCGTCTCCAGCAACTTTTCTTCCTGCTCAAGACGGTGCTGGGATTCAGCCAGCATGATCTGATATCCGGCAGGCTGCAGCACCTGCTGCAGCCCGGCGAACATCTCCGAGCAGCCGGCCTCGGAGAGATTAGGCACTACCATGGCTATCGTCCATGACGACGCCGAGGCCAGCGCGCTGGCGGCAAGATTAGGCATGTAGCCCAGCTCCTGCACCGCTGCTTCAATTTTTTCTCGTAGTTTATCGGAAACCTGTTCGGGCGTGCGGAGTGCACGGGACACGGTCATCGTGCCCACACCGGCAAGCTGTGCGACATCGGCGAGTGTCACTTTACCAGTACTGCGCCGTTTTCGGGTTAGAGACATACACCTTCCTGCTGACCAGACGCGTTCTTATTTTCCTTCGCTTCACGTGACAGGCAGTATACGCCTTAAATCCCTTTTTTTGCTGTGATTTTGCACCGTGATTGCAATTTGATAGCGCTATCACATTTCTGCATGTTAACGATTGGTAGCGCTATCTTTGTGATCGCGATCGCAGTCATTCGGCGATGCGTTGAATAAAGTTTGCTCATCTTTAGCGTGTAGCGGGAGTGAAAAGTGCTCAAAAAATGGATATATGATACAACCATCACGCTGCAGGATAGCGTGGAAAACTGGCCGCAGGCGCTGGAGCTGTGCGCGAAGCCGCTGCTGGATTTGCAAGTGATTGAGCCTGAATACGTCACGGCCATCATCCAGCAGCACCACGCGTTAGGACCCTATTATGTGCTGGCACCAGGGCTGGCGATGCCGCATGCGCGGCCGGAGGAAGGAGCCAAAGGACTGGGGTTGTCATTATTAAAACTAAAACAGGGCGTCTCATTTGGTGCCGGCGAGTTTGACCCTGTCGATGTGATTATTATGCTCGCGGCACCCGACAAAAATAGCCATATCGAAATGATCTCATCGCTGGCCGAATTATTTTCCAGCGATACCGATATGGCCGAACTGCATCAGGCTAATACTCTGGAGGAGATTAAAACGATTATTAACCGCTTCTGATTTATTTTTTTAATCCGGTTTTTCACAACATTACGCGTCAGCGTGGTGGGGCGTACTCTACTCAAAATAAGGGGACAACAATGAAAATCATGGCTATTTGCGGTTCTGGCCTGGGCAGTAGTTTTATGGTCGAAATGAACATTAAAAAGGTTCTCAAAAAGCTGGACATTGAGGCCGACGTTGAACACTCCGATCTCTCCTCAGCAACGCCGGGCGCGGCCGATCTGTTCGTGATGGCAAAAGACATTGCGGCCAGCGCCAGCGTGCCGGAAAGCCAGCTGGTGGTGATCAACAACATCATTGATATCAACGAACTTGAAGCGCAGCTGCGCGGCTGGTTCGAAAGACAATAACCCTGATAAGGCGAGGTGGATATGTTTATCCTTGAAACGCTGAATTTCGTTGTTGATATATTAAAAGTCCCTTCGGTACTGGTGGGGTTAATTGCTTTAATTGGTCTGGTTGCACAGAAAAAAGCATTTTCCGACGTGGTGAAAGGGACCATTAAAACCATACTGGGCTTTATTGTACTCGGCGGTGGCGCCACGGTGCTGGTCGGGTCATTAAATCCTTTAGGCGGCATGTTTGAACACGCCTTTAATATCCAGGGCATTATTCCTAATAACGAGGCGATCGTTTCCATTGCGCTGGAAAAATACGGTGCTTCAACCGCGCTCATTATGGCCTTCGGGATGGTGGCGAATATTATCGTCGCCCGCTTTACCCGCCTGAAGTATATCTTCCTTACCGGACATCACACCTTCTACATGGCGTGCATGATTGGCGTGATCCTGACGGTGGCGGGCTTTGAGGGCGTAGGGCTGGTGTTTACCGGATCGCTGATCCTCGGCCTGATCATGGCTTTCTTCCCGGCGATTGCGCAGCGCTACATGAAGCGCATTACCGGCAACGATGAGATTGCCTTCGGCCACTTCGGCACGCTGGGCTACGTGCTCTCCGGCTGGATTGGCAGCAAGGTGGGCAAAGGCTCACGCTCAACCGAAGAGATGAACCTGCCGAAGAACCTGAGCTTCCTGCGCGACAGCTCGATCTCTATCTCCCTGACCATGATGATTATCTACCTGATCATGGCGGTGAGCGCCGGACGCGAGTACGTCGAGGCGACCTTCAGCGGCGGTCAGAACTACCTCGTCTACGCCATCATCATGGCGATCACCTTCGCGGCGGGCGTGTTCATCATCCTGCAGGGCGTGCGCCTGATTCTGGCGGAAATTGTCCCGGCCTTTACCGGCTTCTCGGAAAAGCTGGTGCCCAATGCGCGTCCAGCCCTGGACTGCCCGGTGGTCTATCCATATGCGCCAAACGCGGTGCTGATCGGCTTCCTGTTCAGCTTCCTCGGCGGGATTGTGGGGTTGTTCATCTGCGGGCAGTTCAGCTGGGTGCTGATCCTGCCGGGCGTGGTGC
Source organism: Enterobacter genomosp. O (assembly GCF_001022965.1). Lineage (GTDB taxonomy): Bacteria > Pseudomonadota > Gammaproteobacteria > Enterobacterales > Enterobacteriaceae > Enterobacter > Enterobacter cloacae_L. The sequence goes on along the minus strand of NZ_LECZ01000024.1, from coordinate 275,151 downwards.
CGCACTTCTTCACCGGCGCGACGGCGGGCGTGTTCAGTAACGCCACCGGCGGACGTCGCGGGGCAATGATTGGCGCCTTTGCCAACGGCCTGCTGATCACCTTCCTGCCGGTCCTGCTGCTGCCGGTGCTGGGCGCCATTGGCTTTGCCAACACCACCTTCTCGGACGCTGACTTCGGCGCCGTCGGGATTGTGCTCGGCAACCTGGCGCGCTTCCTGTCGCCGCTTGCCATTACCGGACTGGTCGTTGCGTTGTTCGCGCTGCTGGTGGCGTACAACGTGTTCGCGAAAAACAAACCTGCGGGCGGTAACGCGCAGGAAAACACCGGAGCCAAATCATGAATGAGAAAGAGATAACCGAACTCGCGCGTCAAATTCGTCTTGAGACCCTGAAATCGCTGACGCAGCTGGGGTTTGGCCACTACGGCGGCAGCATGTCGGTGGTTGAAACGCTGGCCGTGCTGTACGGCGCGGTGATGAAAATCGACCCGGCGGACCCGGACTGGCCAGAGCGGGACTATTTTGTGCTGTCGAAAGGCCATGCGGGTCCGGCGCTCTACAGCACGCTGGCGATCAAGGGCTACTTCCCGATGGAGGAACTGAGCACGCTGAACCACAACGGTACGCGCCTGCCAAGCCACCCGGACCGCCTGAAAACGCGCGGCGTGGATGCCACCACCGGCTCGCTGGGGCAGGGGATTTCCATCGCCGGCGGCATGGCGCTGTCGCACAAGCTGGCGGGGCGTCCGAATCGGGTCTTCTGCATCGTCGGTGACGGTGAGCTGAACGAAGGGCAGTGCTGGGAAGCTTTCCAGTTTATCGCCCACCATCGTCTGAACAACCTGACGGTGTTCGTCGACTGGAACAAACAGCAGCTGGACGGTGAACTGGACGAGATCATCAGCGCATTCGATCTGGAGGGGAAATTCCGCGCCTTTGGCTTCGACGTGGTAACGGTGAAGGGGGACGATATCCCGGCGCTGCTGGCGGTGACGTCTCGGGTGCCTGCCGCAGACGCTCGCCCGAGTGTGGTGATCCTCGACAGTATCAAAGGGCAGGGGGTGCCGTACCTTGAGCAGCTCAGCAACTCGCACCACCTCCGGTTAACCCCGGAGAGCAAAGCGGCCCTCAACGAGACGATTCGCCATCTGGAGGCTTCACATGATTAAGGTTGCACCGGCAGGACAGAAAGACGCCGTTGAGATGCGTAAAGTTTACGCTGGCTTTGTGGCAAAACAGATTGAGGCTGGCAGTGAGATTATCGCCCTGGAAGCCGACCTGATGAGCTCGATGGCGATGGACGGCGTGGCGCGCGATTATCCGCAGCACGTGATTAACTGCGGCATTATGGAAGCCAACGTCATCGGCACGGCGGCGGGGCTGTCGCTTACCGGACGTAAGCCGTTCGTGCACACCTTCACCGCGTTTGCCAGCCGCCGCTGCTTTGACCAGCTGTTTATGTCCCTGGACTACCAGCGCAACAACGTGAAGGTAATTGCCTCGGATGCGGGGGTAACGGCCTGTCACAACGGCGGGACCCATATGTCGTTTGAGGATATGGGCATCGTACGCGGTCTGGCGCACTCGGTGGTGCTGGAGGTGACCGACGCGGTGATGTTTGAGGACGTGCTGCGCCAGCTTATAGACCTGGAAGGGTTCTACTGGGTGCGCACCATCCGTAAGCAGGCACCGAGCGTCTATGCGCCTGGCTCAACCTTCACCATCGGTAAAGGCAACGTGCTTCGCGAGGGGAGTGATATCACATTGATCGCCAACGGCATCATGGTGGCGGAAGCGCTGGAGGCGGCGCGTCAGCTGGAGCAGGAGGGGGTCAGCGCGGCGGTCATCGACATGTTTACCCTGAAGCCCATCGACAGGATGCTGGTGAAAAACTACGCCGAGAAAACCGGACGGATTGTGACCTGTGAAAACCACAGCATTCACAACGGACTGGGGTCGGCGGTGGCGGAAGTGCTGGTGGAAACCTGCCCGGTGCCGATGCGGCGAGTGGGGGTGAAGGAGCGTTACGGCCAGGTGGGGACGCAGGAGTTCCTGCAGAAGGAGTATGGCCTGACGGCACATGACATTGTGTCGGCGGCGAGAGAACTACTGTAATAAAAAAGGCGACCGTGAGGTCGCCTTTTTGTTACCCGGTGGCGCTAGCGCTTACCGGGCCTACGGTCCTGTAGGCCGGATAAGCGAAGCGCCATCCGGCAAGACCTTACAATTACTGCTGCTGCGAAGACTGGATCGCGGTCAGCGCGATGGTGTAGACGATATCGTCAACCAGCGCACCACGGGACAGGTCGTTCACAGGTTTGCGCATACCCTGCAGCATTGGCCCAATGGAGATCAGGTCTGCAGAACGCTGTACTGCTTTGTAGGTGGTGTTACCGGTGTTCAGATCCGGGAAGATGAACACGGTAGCGCGACCTGCAACCGGAGAGTTCGGCGCTTTGGATTTCGCCACGTCAGCCATAACCGCGGCGTCGTACTGCAGCGGGCCGTCGATCATCAGGTCAGGACGTTTTTCCTGCGCCAGACGGGTCGCTTCACGCACTTTCTCTACGTCACTACCTGCACCAGAGGTGCCGGTGGAGTAGGAGAGCATTGCCACGCGCGGTTCGATACCGAAGGCAATCGCGGAGTCCGCGGACTGGATTGCGATTTCTGCCAGCTGCTCTGCAGTTGGATCCGGGTTGATCGCGCAGTCGCCGTAAACGTAAACCTGTTCAGGCAGCAGCATGAAGAATACGGAAGAGACCAGAGAGCTGCCCGGTGCCGTTTTGATCAGCTGCAGCGGTGGACGGATGGTGTTTGCGGTGGTGTGAACTGCACCGGAAACCAGACCGTCAACTTCGTCCTGCTCCAGCATCAGCGTACCCAGCACCACGTTGTCTTCCAGCTGTTCGCGCGCAACGGCTTCGGTCATGCCCTTGCTCTTACGCAGCTCAACCAGACGGGCAACGTAGCTTTCGCGAACCACTTCAGGGTCAACGATTTCGATGCCAGCGCCCAGCTCAACGCCCTGAGACGCCGCAACGCGGTTGATCTCGTCAGGGTTACCCAGCAGCACACAGGTCGCGATGCCGCGCTCTGCACAGATAGCAGCCGCTTTAACGGTACGTGGTTCGTCGCCTTCTGGCAGAACAACGCGCTTGCCTGCTTTACGCGCCAGCTCGGTCAGCTGGTAACGGAATGCAGGAGGAGACAGACGGCGGCTACGCTCGGAGGTCGCGGTCAGGGATTCGATCCAGTCTGCGTTGATGTAGCCCGCAACGTATTCCTGAACTTTCTCAATACGCTCATGATCATCAACCGGCACTTCCAGGTTGAAGCTCTGCAGGCTCAGAGAGGTCTGCCAGGTATTGGTGTTCACCATGAAGACCGGCAGGCCGGTCGCGAACGCGCGCTCGCACAGTTTGCTTACGCGTGGGTCCATTTCGTAAGCGCCGGTCAGCAGGATGGCACCGATTTCCACGCCGTTCATCGCGGCCAGACACGCTGCAACCAGCACGTCAGGACGGTCTGCGGAAGTCACCAGCAGGGAACCTGCGCGGAAGTGTTCCAGCATGTGCGGAATGCTGCGCGCGCAGAAGGTCACGGACTTCACGCGGCGGGTGTTGATGTCGCCTTCGTTAACCACGGTAGCGTTCAGGTGACGCGCCATGTCGATTGCACGGGTGGCGATCAGATCGAAGCTCCATGGCACCGCGCCGAGAACCGGCAGCGGGCTGGATTCCTGCAGCTTAGCCGGGTCAACTTTGACCACTTTCGCTTTGGAAGAGTCGTCGAAAATTTCGGACAGGTCAGGACGAGTACGGCCCTGCTCATCAACTGGCGCGTTAAGCTTGTTCACGATCACGCCGGTGATGCTGGTATTTTTCGCGCCGCCGAAGCTGCTGCGCGTCAGTTCGATACGCTCGTTCAGCTGCTCTGGGGTATCGGTGCCCTGAGACATCACGAAAACGATCTCTGCGTTCAGGGTTTTCGCGATTTCGAAGTTCAGAGACTGGGCAAACTGGTGTTTGCGTGTCGGGACCAGGCCTTCAACCAGCACCACTTCAGCGTCTTGCGCGTTAGCATGGTAGTTGGCGATGATCTCTTCCATCAGCACGTCTTTCTGGTTGCTGGACAGCAGAGATTCAACGTGGCTCATCTTCAGCGGTTCAGCCGCTGGCAGATTGGAGTTCTTGCGAACGATGGAGGTGGTCTGGTCTGGCGCATCGCCACCGGCACGTGGCTGGGCGATTGGCTTAAAGACGCTCAGACGAACGCCTTTGCGTTCCATAGCACGGATAACGCCAAGGCTGACGCTGGTCAGGCCGACGCTGGTTCCGGTAGGGATCAGCATAATAGTACGGGACACGGTTTATCCTCTTTCGTTACCGCCCAAATGTGGCGGGTTACAAAACAGCACCGCCAGCATTGCTGGCGGTGTGGAATCAGGCAGTCAGGCGGTGCGCGTCTTGCGCGATGACCAGTTCTTCGTTAGTTGGGATAACGAGAGCAGGGCGGGTGCCTTCTTTGTTGATGAAGCCAGACTTGCCGAAGCGGGCAGCCAGGTTACGCTCGTGATCAACGTCGAAGCCCAGAACGCCCAGTTTACCCAGGGACAGTTCACGAACCATTGCCGCGTTCTCACCGATACCACCGGTGAAGATAACCGCGTCCAGACGACCGTCCATCAGCGCAGTGTAAGAGCCGATGTATTTCGCCAGACGGTGGCAGTAAACGTCCATTGCACGTTTAGCGTCTTCTTTCTCTGCGTAGTTGTCTTCAACGTAACGGCAGTCGCTGGTGACTTCGGTCAGACCCAGCAGGCCAGACTCTTTGGTCAGCATTTTGTTGATCTGGTCAACGCTCATGCCCAGGGTGTCGTGCAGGTGGAAGATGATCGCCGGGTCGATGTCACCGGAACGGGTACCCATCACCAGACCTTCCAGCGGGGTCAGACCCATGGAGGTATCAACACATTTACCGTTGCGGATAGCAGAAACAGAACCACCGTTGCCCAGGTGGCAGGTGATGATGTTCAGTTCTTCAACCGGCTTGTTCAGAACTTTTGCGGCTTCCTGAGTCACATAGAAGTGGCTGGTGCCGTGCGCGCCGTAACGACGTACGCCGTGCTCTTTGTACAGGCTGTATGGCAGGGCATAGAGGTAAGACTCTTCCGGCATGGTCTGATGGAACGCGGTGTCGAATACAGCCACGTTTTTGTCTTTCAGATTCGGGAAGGATTTCAGCGCTTCAGCGATACCGATCAGGTGCGCCGGGTTGTGCAGCGGTGCAAAAGAGGCGGAGTCTTTGATGCCCTGGATAACAGATTCGTCGATCACGACGGAGCTGGTGTATTTTTCGCCGCCGTGGACGATACGGTGACCAATCGCAGTCAGCTGAGCAGACAGTTCTGGTTTTTGTGCCAGAATAGTGTTAACGATAAAGTTCAGCGCTTCACTGTGAGCGGCGCCTGCACCTAAAGCCGCTTCTTGTTTGCTGCCGTCCATCTTCCACTTGATACGTGCTTCAGGCAGATGGAAACATTCGGCCAAACCAGAGAGGTATTCGTCACCGTTGAGCGCATCGATGATGGCGAATTTCAGTGAGGAGCTACCGCAGTTCAGAACCAGTACTAACTTACTCGACATGGAAGTACCTATTATTGATACGTGGCTAAAAAAACGTCAGTGAGTCTTACAGCGTAACGCATGATGACTCAGACATTTATGATTAACATCATGCCAAACGAACATTGTGGCATGATGGAAGAAATAACTATGATTTTATGCCATTTTGCACAATTTTCAGCCAATGGCATAATATGCGATAATTTGACGAGTTAATGATTCTCGTCTAAGGCCCTATCAGGCTGGCACAGGATACCCGATACGGGGTAGAGATGACAAAATATTTTGAACGTTGTCATAGCTTGTTGTGGTTTTGCACGAAAATTTTAATTTTTATATGTGAAGTTGAGGTACAGCCATGTCGACACCAGAGAACCCGTCCGTAAATTTCTTCAGTCTGTTTCGTCGGGGACAGCATTACTCAAAGACGTGGCCAATGGAAAAGCGCCTTGCGCCCATGTTCATTGAGAATCGCACCATCCGCGCCACGCGCTATGCGATTCGCTTTATGCCGCCCGTCGCTGTCTTTACGTTGTGCTGGCAGATTGCGCTGGGGGGGCAGCTTGGTCCTGCCGTCGCGACGGCACTCTTCGCGTTAAGCCTGCCGATGCAGGGCCTGTGGTGGTTAGGTAAACGCTCTGTCACGCCACTTCCACCTTCTATTTTACACTGGTTTTATGAAGTGCGCGGAAAACTGGAGGAGGCCGGACAGGCGCTCGCCCCGGTCGAAGGTAAACCCGATTACCAGGCGCTGGCGGACACGTTAAAGCGTGCTTTTAAGCAACTGGATAAAACATTCCTCGATGACTTGTGATTGATCATCGAAACGACGACGAAAAGAAGGCACAGTAACAATCAGTTACCGTGTCTTTTTTTTAAGTGCAATGCGCTACAGGAGTCGAAAGATGGAAATGACCCATGCTCAACGTCTGATTTTGTCTAACCAGTACAAGATGATGACTATGCTTGATCCCGATAACGCTGCGCGCTACAGCCGCCTGCAGACCATCGTCGAACGCGGCTTTGGTTTGCAAATGCGCGAACTGGACCGCGAGTTTGGTGAGCTGAAAGAAGAAACCTGCCGCATCGTGATCGACATCATGGAGATGTATCACGCCCTGCACGTGTCCTGGACGAATCTCAAAGATCAGCAGTCCATTGACGAGCGCCGCGTGACTTTCTTAGGCTTTGATGCGGCAACGGAAGCGCGTTATCTAAGCTATGTTCGCTTTATGGTGAATACCGAAGGGCGTTACACCCACTTTGACGCGGGCACCCACGGTTTCAACGCGCAGACCCCAATGTGGGATAAATATCAGCGTATGCTGAGCGCGTGGCACGCCTGCCCGCGCCAGTACCATTTAAGCAGCAACGAAATTCAACAAATCATTAATGCCTGACGGAGGTGCATGTGCAGTGTAGAGGTTTTCTGTTTGATCTGGACGGTACGCTGGTGGACTCGCTGCCGGTTGTGGAGCGTTCATGGTGCCACTGGGCTGACCGACATGGCATCGACCATCAGGACGTGCTGAATTTTATCCATGGCAAACAGGCCATTACCTCGCTACGGCACTTCCTGGCCGGACGCTCTGAGGACGAAATTCAGGCGGAGTTCAAATACCTGGAACACATTGAAGCCACAGACACGGACGGTATTACCGCCTTACCGGGCGCGCGTGAACTGCTTGAACATCTGAACGAAGCGCAGATCCCGTGGGCTATCGTCACCTCAGGCTCCATTCCCGTCGCCCACGCCCGCCATAAGGCGGCAGGCCTACCGAAGCCGGAAGTGTTTATCACTGCGGAGCGCGTTAAGCGTGGCAAACCCGAACCCGATGCCTTTTTGCTGGGTGCTGAACTGCTGGGGCTTGCTCCCGCAGAGTGTGTGGTAGTAGAAGATGCGGCGGCCGGCGTACTGGCCGGGCTGAACGCCGGAAGCCACGTTATCGCGGTGAATGTTCCGGCGGGATCTCCCCGCCTGGAGGAGGCAGACTTTGTGCTGGATTCTCTGACGGCACTGGCTGTTTCAAAAGCCTCTGACGGCGTTGTAACGGTCTCGCTAAAAATGTAAACCCATGATATAGCCCCACGCTGATGGGGCTTTTTTATGGCAAAATTTCTCATCTCCCACTGACAAGGACATGTTGTGAACGGTGAACTGATCTGGGTCCTGAGCCTGCTTTTAATCGCCATCATTCTTTTTGCAACAGGCAAGGTGCGCATGGACGCCGTAGCCTTGTTTGTCATCGTCGCGTTTGTGCTGAGCGGTACGCTCACGCTGCCGGAAGCCTTCTCCGGGTTCAGCGATCCCAACGTTATCCTGATTGCTGCCCTGTTTATCATCGGCGATGGCCTCGTGCGTACCGGTGTGGCGACCATTATGGGGGCGTGGCTGGTAAAGGTGGCCGGCAACAGCGAAACGAAAATGTTGATCTATTTAATGCTGACGGTCGCCGGGCTGGGAGCATTTATGAGCTCAACGGGCGTGGTTGCTATCTTTATCCCGGTAGTGCTGAGCGTCTCCATGCGGATGCAGAGCTCGCCGTCGCGCCTGATGATGCCCCTGAGTTTTGCCGGTTTGATCAGCGGCATGATGACCCTGGTGGCAACGCCGCCGAACCTGGTCGTCAACAGCGAGCTGATCCGGGAAGGCTTCCAGGGCTTCAGTTTTTTCAGCGTCACCCCGCTTGGGCTGGTCATTCTGGTGCTGGGCGTGCTCTACATGCTGCTGACCCGTTTTGCCCTCAAAGGCGAAAAACAGGACAAAAGCAAAGAGGGCTGGAAACGACGCACCTTCCGCGATCTGATCAAAGAGTACCGCCTCACCGGGCGCGCGCGCCGTCTGGCCATTCGCCCCGGCTCGCCGATGGTGGGGCAACGGCTTGACGACCTGAAGCTGCGCGAGCGCTATGGCGCGAATGTGATCGGTGTCGAGCGCTGGCGTCGTTTTCGCCGGGTCATCGTCAACGTCAACGGGGTATCGGAATTCCGCGCGCGGGACGTGCTCCTGATTGATATGTCCACCGCGGATGTAGATCTGCGCGAGTTTTGCAGTGAACAGCTGCTGGAGCCTATGGTGCTGCGCGGGGAGTATTTCTCAGACCAGGCGCTGGATGTCGGCATGGCCGAAGTGTCGCTGATCCCGGAATCGGAACTGTTGGGCAAAACCGTGCGGGAAATGGGGTTCCGGACGCGCTATGGCCTGAATGTCGTGGGGCTGAAGCGCGATGGCGTGGCGGTGGAAGGAGCGGTGGTGGACGAGCCGATCCTGCTGGGCGATATCTTTCTCGTCGTCGGCAACTGGAAGCTGATTAGCCAGCTTGGGCAAAAAGGCCGCGATTTTGTAGTGCTCAACATGCCTGTTGAAGAGAGCGACGCCTCCCCGGCGCACAGCCAGGCGCCCCATGCCATTTTTTGTCTGGTATTGATGGTGGCGCTCATGCTTACCGACGAGATCCCAAATCCGGTTGCGGCCATTATTGCCTGCCTGTTAATGGGGAAATTTCGCTGCATTGATGCCGAGAGCGCCTACAAAGCGATTCACTGGCCAAGCATCATTTTGATCGTAGGGATGATGCCGTTTGCCCTTGCCCTGCAAAAAACCGGCGGTGTGGATTTAGTCGTTAAAGGGCTTATGGACATTGGCGGGGGATACGGCCCGTATATGATGATGATGTGCCTGTTCGTCATGTGCGCCACGATCGGGCTGTTCATTTCCAATACCGCCACGGCGGTGCTGATGGCGCCCATCGCGCTGGCGATGGCGAAATCCATGGGCGTGTCGCCGTATCCCTTTGCGATGATGGTGGCGATGGCTGCATCGGCGGCGTTTATGACGCCGGTCTCTTCACCGGTCAACACCCTGGTGCTGGGGCCGGGGAACTACCGGTTCAGCGATTTTGTAAAGCTGGGCGTGCCGTTCACCGTGCTGGTGATGCTGGTATGCGTGGTGTTGATCCCGGTGTTATTTCCGTTTTAGCGTGAGCGCAGAAACGTAGGCCGGGTAAGGCGAAGCCGCCACCCGGCGAAAAATTACAACGGAGAATCCTGGCTAATCTCATCCAGCGATAAATGGAAGCTCGGTACAAATATCTGCATAAAGTAATCCATCTCTTCGCTGCGGCGGGATTCCAGCGTTTTTTCCAGACGCGTTTTCGCCAGTAAAAACTCGTTATTCCCCGCGGACAGCTCTTCCAGACACTTCAGGTAGGCGCAGAGCGCGTCGGCCTGTTTGACCAGCGACTTTTCATCTTCCGTGTATTGATGTTCATCGATCAGCGGCTCAAAGATATCGCGCAACTCTTCCGGTACCATGTCAATCAGCTTCTGCTGGGCAATCTTTTCGATGGCCTTATATTCCTGCGCAATCTGCGAGTTGAAATATTTCACCGGCGTAGGCAGATCGCCGGTCAGCACTTCTGACGCATCGTGGTACATCGCCAGAAGCGCGATGCGTTCGGCATTGACCTGACCATTGAATTTGCGGTTTTTAATGGCGGCCAGCGCGTGCGCGACCATAGCAACCTGCAGGCTGTGCTCTGACACATTCTCAGTGCGGACATTGCGCATCAGCGGCCAGCGGTTGATGAGTTTCAGACGGGAGAGATGGGCAAAGAAATGACTCTGACTCATAGGTTACCTTTGGTCTTTACTGCGACAGGCATTCATTGTGCGGGGAGGGGAGGCAAGATGCAAATCTGCAGGTGTTGTAGGCCGGGTAAGCGCAGCGCCACCCGGCAGAAAGCCAACGTTACTGATGATAACCGGACAGGAATCGCCCGAAGCGGCTGATGGCCATTTCGAGGTCATCTTCGCGCGGCAGCGTCACGATACGCACGTGATCCGGCCATGGCCAGTTAAACGCCGTGCCCTGAACCAGCAGCACTTTTTCCTGCAACAGGAAATCGAGCACCATTTTCTGGTCGTCGTGAATGTTGAAGCGCTTCGCGTCGATTTTCGGGAACATATACAGCGCCCCATTCGGCTTCACGCAGGATACGCCTGGGATATCGTTGATCAGCTCCCACGCGCGGTTACGCTGTTCGTACAGGCGGCCTCCGGGAACGATGAACTCGCTAATGCTCTGATAGCCGCCGAGCGCCGTCTGGATCGCGTGCTGCGCCGGAACGTTGGCACATAAACGCATGGAGGCCAGCATCTCCAGCCCTTCAATATAGCCTTTAGCGTGTTTTTTCGGACCGTTTAAGACCATCCAGCCCTGACGGAAACCGGCCACGCGGTAGGTTTTAGACAGGCCGTTAAAGGTGACGGTCAGCAGATCCGGGGCCAGCGCGGCAATAGAGTGGTGCTGTGCTGCGTCGTACAGGATCTTGTCGTAAATCTCGTCAGCGAAGATGATCAGGTTATGCTGGCGGGCGAGCTCGACGATCTCCATCAGCAGCTCTTTTGAATAGACCGCGCCCGTCGGGTTGTTCGGGTTAATGATCACGATGCCGCGCGTGCGAGGGGTAATTTTCGCGCGAATGTCATCGAGGTCCGGGAACCAGTCAGCGGACTCGTCGCACAGATAGTGCACGGCTTTACCGCTGGACAGCGATACGGCTGCCGTCCACAGCGGGTAGTCCGGCGCGGGTACCAGCATTTCGTCTCCGCTGTTCAGCAGCGCCTGCATTGCCTGCACAATCAGTTCAGAGACGCCGTTGCCGATATAAATATCTTCAACGGTAACATCACGCATACCGCGTGCCTGGTAGTGCTGCATGATGGCTTTACGCGCGGAGTAAAGTCCTTTTGAATCGCAATAGCCCTGTGCGGTAGGAAGGTTGCGGATCACATCAACCAGAATTTCATCCGGCGCTTCAAAACCAAATGGCGCGGGGTTACCAATGTTGAGTTTCAGAACCTTATTGCCTTCTTCTTCAAGGCGCTTAGCCTCTTTCAGAACCGGGCCACGGATGTCATAACAGACGTTATCTAGCTTGCTGGATTTTTCGATAGGGGACATGAACCTTTAACCTTTTCGCTATTATTGCCACTCCCTGCCGTGGAAGTCAGCACGGAATAATGTACTCCCCCCTCGCTTCGTTTTGAAGGGTGTGCAGTAGAAGATTTTGTGCCGGTAGCGGAATGTTGAGAAATCTTTTTCGCTGTAGGTAAACTTTTTCACTGACTTAAAGTTGTGCGCACAGAACGTGGCAAGGTTAATTATGCTATCCATTTGCAGAAATGCTGTATATTGTGCTGATGAAAATCGGTGGTGGGCAGAACGTAAGTGGCAATCACCCTAAGTGACTTTTCGTAAAACCTGAATGCTTGATCCATCTGACGGTAATAGCATAATGTGGCTAAAAGTTACTCATGTGAAATTAATGTTAAGTGCCATTAATGAATGGACTTAATCTAAATTAAAATTTATTTATTATTAACCTATAAAATGCAACTTTAGTTAATTTTAATAAAATTAGTTTAGAAGCTTAACATTCTCCTTTAATCCTTAATATTGCAATAAGACTTATAAATAAAGTGGATTTGGGTTAAGATGTCTTTCAGGAAAGCAGGTGACAGATGCATGTTTTTTGTATATCTGGAACTGATTTTCCGAATTAATTGATTGTTATTGTTGGAGTTATCTCTGGCTGGAATGTGTCTAACATCTCCTGCTACGTTGACAGCGCTGCGATAAAGATGGCAGAAAAGGTGTTATACCTTTAATGTAATTTACATAAACCTGCGAACATCTAAATATCCTGAACGTTAAAAGAGAATAAAAATAACGTCATGAAACGTGCTTTCTGACTGTTGATATAAAGCAGCACAATAACTATCTGTCAGGCAGTCTGCCGGGCCGGGATGCGAGGGAAAACCTTCAGAGGGAATTGCTTAACTGTTATACACACAGCTTCAACCCGGGCAGCTCCGCACGAGCAACCTGAAAGTGAAAAGATATGATAAATGCAAATCGTCCGATAATGAATCTCGACCTCGATCTGCTGAGAACGTTTGTTGCGGTCGCCGATCTCAACACTTTTGCAGCTGCTGCTGCCGCCGTTTGCCGAACCCAGTCCGCCGTTAGCCAGCAAATGCAGCGGCTGGAGCAACTGGTTGGTAAAGAGCTTTTTGCCCGTCACGGGCGTAATAAGCTCTTAACGGAACACGGTATTCAGCTTCTGGGTTATGCCAGGAAAATTCTTCGCTTTAATGATGAAGCATGTATGTCATTAATGTTTAGCAACCTTCAAGGGGTGCTAACGTTAGGCGCATCTGATGAGTCAGCGGATACTATATTGCCGTTTCTTCTCAACCGCATTAGTTCGGTTTATCCGAAGCTTGCGCTGGATGTCAGCGTAAAGCGTAATGCCTTTATGGTTGAGATGTTAAATGAGAATAAAGTCGACCTGGTGGTCACCACGCATCGTCCGGGGCAGTTTGATTGCCTGACGCTGCGTACATCGCCGACGCACTGGTATTGCGCAGCCGAATATGTGCTGCAAAAAGGGGAGCCGGTTCCTCTGGTGTTACTGGATGACCCGAGCCCGTTCCGCGATATGGTGCTGACGGCGTTGAATGAGGCCAACATTCCGTGGCGTCTGGCGTACGTGGCTTCCACGTTGCCAGCAGTTCGTGCCGCGGTGAAAGCCGGGCTTGGCGTAACGGCCCGTCCGGTAGAGATGATGAGCCCGGATCTGCGCGTTCTGGGTAAATCCGATGGGCTTCCTGCGTTGCCAGATACGGAATACCTGCTCTGCCATAACTCAGCCAGTCATAACGAGTTGGCAAAAGTGGTGTTCGAGGCGATGGAAAATTACCACAACCCATGGCAGTTCGAGCGTGTTACCTCCGAAGGAGGGGATGATTCCCTGATTGTTGAAGGTGATTTTGAGTGATCGCTAGCTCAAAATTGTGGTAACAAAATGTAAGTGTAAAAAAAAGCCACTCGTGTGATTTTCGCATGCAGTGGCTTTTTTTTAGCAACAATACCCGCTTGCAACGAGTGGATTTTTAAGATTGCATTTATTAATCAAATGGTTGAACTCTTTTGATTAAAACTTATCCATTTCCCGTTCTCACGTCATCCGTATCCCACCTTTGTTAAAAAAACAGGAAAGATGTTGCCGTTTTCCAGGTTGAATTAACAAAAGCGTGTCTCAGATCAAGAAAATACTCCTATTTGGGGGGAGGAATCGTTGGCAAATCCTGTCAAAATAGGAGGGTTATTTTTTTTACTTCCGAAACGGACACGATTCAACAACATACATTTGTCGGAAAGTCATGTACCCACCAGGGTTAAAGGGCACCAAATGTTAATGAGAATCGCTCGATGTAATTTAATGTGAAGAAACCTTTGTTAAAGTTGACAATAGGTTATAGAAAGGAGTAAAAAACCCCATCATTTTGCTGTCTACGTCTCATTTCTGACAGTTAGTGTAAGGTTATTTGTTCCTCCCCATGAATCGATGTGATGCCCATCTGCCAGCAAGAGCAGTGTCGTTGGTATCACTTTTGATGAGTAAGCAATGAGTATGTCAACATCCACAGAAGTCATCGCTCATCACTGGGCATTCGCAATCTTTCTTATTGTAGCCATTGGCCTGTGCTGCCTGATGTTAGTCGGCGGCTGGTTCCTGGGCGGTCGCGCCCGCGCAAGGCACAAAAACACACCTTTCGAATCAGGTATTGATTCAGTAGGTACCGCTCGCTTACGCCTGTCTGCCAAGTTCTACCTGGTAGCCATGTTCTTCGTCATCTTCGACGTGGAAGCGCTTTACCTCTTCGCGTGGTCTACCTCCATTCGCGAAAGTGGTTGGGTGGGCTTTGTCGAGGCCGCAATTTTCATTTTAGTGTTACTGGCCGGTCTGGTTTATCTGGTGCGTATTGGCGCGCTGGACTGGACACCTGTGCGTTCACGCCGTGAACACATCAACCCGGAAAACAGTATCTCTAATCGTCAGCAGTAACAGCGAGGCAATAAGATGGATTATACGCTCACCCGCATAGATCCTAACGGTGAGAATGACCGTTACCCCCTGCAAAAACAGGAGATCGTAACCGACCCCCTGGAGCAAGAAGTCAATAAAAGCGTGTACATGGGCAAACTCGAGCATGCCATGCACGATATGGTCAACTGGGGTCGTAAGAACTCCATCTGGCCGTACAACTTTGGCCTTTCTTGCTGCTACGTTGAAATGGTGACGTCATTCACTGCGGTGCATGACGTTGCGCGTTTTGGGGCAGAGGTATTGCGTGCTTCCCCACGTCAGGCTGACCTGATGGTGGTAGCCGGTACCTGCTTTACCAAGATGGCACCTGTTATTCAGCGTCTTTATGACCAGATGCTGGAACCTAAATGGGTTATCTCCATGGGCGCATGTGCAAACTCTGGCGGTATGTACGACATTTATTCCGTCGTGCAGGGCGTAGATAAGTTTATTCCAGTGGATGTGTACATCCCGGGTTGTCCGCCACGTCCGGAAGCTTACATGCAGGCGCTGATGCTGCTGCAGGAGTCCATCGGTAAAGAACGTCGCCCACTGTCGTGGGTTGTTGGCGATCAGGGTGTGTATCGCGCGAACATGCAGTCTGAGCGCGAGCGTAAACGTGGTGAACGTATTGCCGTCACCAATCTGCGTACGCCTGACGAAATTTAATTTGCGCCTGTAG
Organism: Enterobacter genomosp. O; assembly: GCF_001022965.1. GTDB lineage: Bacteria > Pseudomonadota > Gammaproteobacteria > Enterobacterales > Enterobacteriaceae > Enterobacter > Enterobacter cloacae_L. The sequence goes on along the minus strand of NZ_LECZ01000024.1, from coordinate 259,907 downwards.
GCCTGGAGAACACCTTCGCATATCACTACTCAAATAGCGCGAAGCCAGGCTCAACAGTCACCACGGACCATTTGCAATGGTGAACAATATGACCGACTTAACCGCGCAAGAAGCCGCCTGGCAGACAAGGGATCATCTGGATGACCCCGTCATTGGCGAACTGCGCAACCGTTTTGGGCCGGATGCCTTTACTGTTCAGGCTACCCGCACCGGGGTACCCGTTGTTTGGGTGAAGCGTGAGCAATTGCTGGAAGTTGTCGATTTCCTCAAGAAATTGCCAAAACCGTACGTCATGCTGTTTGACTTACACGGCATGGATGAACGTCTGCGTACCCACCGCCAGGGTCTCCCTGCTGCGGATTTTTCCGTTTTCTACCACCTGATCTCAATAGACCGTAATACGGATATCATGCTCAAGGTGGCATTGTCTGAAAACGACATGCATCTGCCGACGATCACCAAACTTTTCCCGAACGCCAACTGGTATGAGCGTGAAACCTGGGAAATGTTCGGCATGACCTTCGACGGCCACCCGCATCTGACGCGCATCATGATGCCGCAGACCTGGACCGGCCACCCGCTGCGTAAAGACTATCCGGCACGTGCGACCGAATTCGATCCGTTTGAGCTGACCAAAGCCAAGCAGGATCTGGAGATGGAAGCGCTGACCTTCAAACCGGAAGACTGGGGCATGAAGCGCGGTACCGATAACGAGGACTTCATGTTCCTCAACCTCGGTCCAAACCACCCGTCTGCGCACGGTGCATTCCGTATTATTCTTCAGCTTGATGGCGAAGAGATTGTCGACTGCGTACCGGACATCGGCTACCACCACCGTGGTGCTGAGAAGATGGGCGAGCGTCAATCCTGGCACAGCTACATTCCGTATACCGACCGTATCGAGTACCTCGGCGGCTGCGTAAACGAAATGCCATACGTGCTGGCCGTTGAGAAACTGGCGGGTATCGTTACGCCGGATCGCGTTAATGTGATTCGCGTCATGCTGTCAGAACTGTTCCGTATCAACAGCCACCTGCTGTACATCTCTACGTTCATTCAGGACGTCGGCGCGATGACGCCGGTCTTCTTCGCCTTTACCGACCGTCAGAAAATCTACGATCTGGTCGAAGCGATTACCGGTTTCCGTATGCACCCTGCCTGGTTCCGTATCGGCGGTGTGGCACACGATCTGCCGCGCGGCTGGGACCGTCTGCTGCGTGAATTCCTCGACTGGATGCCAAAACGTCTGGCGTCATACGAGAAAGCCGCGCTGCGTAACACCATCCTGAAAGGCCGTTCCCAGGGCGTTGCTGCCTACGGCGCGAAAGAAGCGCTGGAGTGGGGGACGACCGGTGCAGGTCTGCGCGCAACCGGTATTGATTTCGACGTGCGTAAAGCGCGTCCTTACTCTGGCTACGAGAACTTCGACTTTGAAGTCCCGGTTGGCGGCGGTGTTTCCGACTGCTACACCCGCGTGATGCTGAAAGTAGAAGAGCTGCGCCAGAGTCTGCGCATCCTTGAGCAGTGCCTCAACAACATGCCGGAAGGCCCGTTCAAAGCGGATCACCCGCTGACCACGCCGCCGCCGAAAGAGCGCACGCTGCAACATATCGAAACCCTGATCACCCACTTCCTGCAGGTTTCCTGGGGCCCGGTCATGCCGGCGCAAGAATCCTTCCAGATGATTGAAGCGACCAAGGGTATTAACAGTTACTACCTGACCAGCGACGGCAGCACCATGAGCTACCGCACCCGCGTGCGTACGCCGAGCTTTGCGCACCTGCAGCAGATCCCGTCCGCCATCCGCGGCAGTCTGGTCTCCGACCTGATTGTGTATCTGGGTAGTATCGATTTTGTTATGTCAGATGTGGACCGCTAATTATGCACGAGAATCAACAACCACAAACCGAGGCTTTTGAGCTGAGTGAAGCAGAACGTGCCGCCATTGAGCACGAGATGCACCACTACGAAGACCCGCGTGCGGCGTCCATTGAAGCGCTGAAAATCGTACAGAAACAGCGTGGTTGGGTGCCGGACGGGGCGATCTATGAGATCGCAAAAGTGCTGGGTATTCCGGCAAGTGACGTAGAAGGCGTAGCCACGTTCTACAGCCAGATCTTCCGTCAGCCGGTTGGCCGCCATGTGATCCGCTACTGTGACAGCGTTGTCTGCCACATTACCGGCTATCAGGGCATTCAGGCTGCGATTGAGAAGAAGCTCAATATCAAGCCGGGCCAGACCACGTTCGACGGCCGCTTTACGCTGCTGCCGACCTGCTGCCTGGGTAACTGCGACAAGGGGCCGACCATGATGATTGATGAGGACACTCACAGCCATCTGACGCCGGAAGCGATTCCTGACCTGCTGGAGCAGTACAAATGAAAACTGTAATTCGTACTGCTGAGACGCATCCGCTGACCTGGCGTCTGCGTGATGACAAACAGCCGGTATGGCTCGACGAATATCAGAGCAAAAACGGCTATGCCGGTGCGCGTAAAGCCCTCGGCGGCATGGCGCCGGACGACATCGTAAATGCGGTGAAAGACTCTGGCCTGAAAGGGCGCGGCGGCGCGGGCTTCTCCACCGGTCTGAAGTGGAGCCTGATGCCGAAAGACGAATCCATGAACATCCGTTACCTGCTGTGTAACGCTGATGAAATGGAGCCGGGCACCTATAAAGACCGCCTTCTGATGGAACAGCTGCCGCACCTGCTGGTGGAAGGCATGCTGATCTCCGCGTTTGCGCTGAAAGCCTACCGTGGCTACATCTTCCTGCGCGGTGAGTACATCGAAGCGGCAGAAAACCTGCGTCGCGCGATCGCGGAAGCCACCGAAGCGGGCCTGCTGGGTAAAAACATCCTGGGCACCGGCTTTGACTTCGAGCTGTTCGTGCACACCGGTGCCGGGCGTTATATCTGCGGTGAAGAAACCGCGCTGATTAACTCCCTGGAAGGCCGCCGTGCGAACCCGCGTTCCAAGCCACCGTTCCCGGCGAGCTCCGGCGTATGGGGTAAACCGACCTGCGTAAACAACGTCGAAACCCTGTGTAACGTTCCGGCTATCCTCGCCAACGGTGTGGAGTGGTATCAGGGCATCTCCTCAAGCAAAGATGCCGGTACCAAGCTGATGGGCTTCTCTGGCCGCGTTAAAAATCCTGGCGTCTGGGAACTGCCGTTCGGTACCACCGCACGCGAAATTCTTGAAGACTACGCCGGCGGCATGCGCGATGGCCTGAAATTCAAAGCCTGGCAGCCGGGTGGGGCAGGGACAGACTTCCTGACCGAAGCTCACCTTGACCTGCCAATGGAATTCGAAAGCATTGGTAAAGCAGGCAGCCGTCTGGGTACGGCGCTGGCGATGGCCGTCGACCACGAGATCGGCATGGTATCGCTGGTGCGTAACCTGGAAGAGTTCTTCGCCCGCGAGTCCTGCGGCTGGTGTACACCGTGCCGTGATGGTCTGCCGTGGAGCGTGAAGATCCTGCGTGCTATCGAACGTGGCGAAGGCCAGCCTGGGGATATCGAGACGCTTGAGCAGCTGTGTCGATTCTTAGGCCCGGGTAAAACCTTCTGTGCCCACGCACCGGGTGCCGTCGAACCTCTGCAGAGCGCGATTAAATATTTCCGCGACGAGTTCGAAGCAGGCATCAAGCAGCCGTTCAGCAATACCCATGCGATTAATGGGATTCAGCCGAACCTGCTTAAAGCGCGCTGGTAACGACAAGAATTTTGATTAACGCTCGGTTTCGACTGAGCCAACTGGAAGCATGCTAATGGCTACGATTCATGTAGACGGCAAAGAATATGAGGTCAACGGGGCGGACAACCTGCTGGAAGCTTGTCTGTCGCTCGGCCTTGATATTCCGTATTTTTGCTGGCATCCGGCGCTGGGCAGCGTCGGTGCTTGCCGCCAGTGTGCGGTGAAGCAATATCAAAACGCGGAAGACACGCGTGGTCGCCTGGTGATGTCCTGTATGACGCCAGCCACCGAAGGCACTTTTATTTCGATTGATGACGAAGAAGCGAAACAGTTCCGCGAAAGCGTTGTGGAATGGTTGATGACCAACCACCCGCACGACTGTCCGGTCTGCGAAGAGGGCGGTAACTGCCACCTTCAGGATATGACCGTGATGACCGGCCACAGCTTCCGTCGCTATCGCTTTACCAAGCGTACCCACCGTAACCAGGACCTGGGGCCGTTCATCTCTCACGAAATGAACCGCTGCATCGCCTGCTACCGCTGCGTGCGTTACTACAAAGATTACGCGGACGGCCAGGATCTGGGCGTCTATGGCGCACACGATAACGTCTACTTCGGTCGTCCGGAAGACGGGGTGCTTGAGAGCGAATTCTCCGGTAACCTGGTGGAAATCTGCCCGACCGGCGTATTCACCGATAAAACCCACTCCGAGCGCTACAACCGTAAGTGGGACATGCAGTTTGCGCCAAGCATCTGCCAGCAGTGTTCCCTCGGCTGTAACACCAGCCCGGGCGAGCGCTACGGCGAACTGCGCCGTATCGAAAACCGTTATAACGGTACCGTTAACCACTACTTCCTTTGCGACCGCGGTCGTTTCGGCTATGGCTATGTGAACCTGAAAGACCGTCCGCGTCAGCCGGTTCAGCGCCGTGGCGACGACTTCATTACCCTGAACGCTGAACAGGCGATGCAGGGCGCGGCAGACATTCTGCGCCAGTCGAAGAAAGTGATCGGTATCGGCTCCCCGCGCGCAAGCATCGAAAGCAACTTCGCGCTGCGCGAGCTGGTTGGCGCGGAAAACTTCTATACCGGTATCGCCCAGGGCGAGCAGAAACGTCTGCAGCTGGTACTGAAAGTGCTGCGCGAAGGCGGAATCCATACCCCTGCGCTGCGCGAAATTGAATCCTATGATGCGGTTCTGGTGCTGGGTGAAGACCTGACGCAGACCGGCGCACGCGCGGCTCTGGCGGTTCGTCAGGCGGTGAAGGGGAAAGCACGTGAAATGGCAGCCGCGCAGAAAGTGGCTGACTGGCAGATTGCGGCAATCCTTAACATCGGCCAGCGCGCTAAGCATCCTCTGTTTGTGACTAACGTCGACAACACCCGTCTGGACGATATCGCGGCGTGGACCTACTGCGCACCGGTTGAAGATCAGGCGCGTCTCGGCTTTGCGATTGCCCACGCGCTGGACAACAGCGCGCCGGCGGTTGAACTGGATCGTGACCTGCAAAACAAGGTCGATGTGATTGTTCAGGCGCTGGCAGGGGCGAAGAAACCGCTGATTATTTCCGGGACTAACGCCGGAAGCGCGGAGATCATTCAGGCGGCAGCCAACGTTGCCAAAGCCCTGAAAGGCCGCGGTGCCGACGTCGGCGTGACCATGATTGCCCGTGCGGTGAACAGCATTGGTCTGGGCATGATTGGCGGCGGCTCGCTGGAAGCAGCGTTAAGCGAACTGGAATCTGGTGCCGCTGACGCCGTTGTGGTGCTGGAAAACGACCTGCATCGCCATGCTTCTGCCGCACGTGTAGACGCCGCGCTCTCCAAAGCGCCGCTGGTGATGGTTATCGATCATCAGCGCACCGCGATTATGGATAAAGCGCACCTGGTGCTCTCTGCGGCAAGCTTCGCAGAAAGCGACGGTACCGTTATCAACAACGAAGGCCGCGCGCAGCGTTTCTTCCAGGTTTACGACCCGGCTTACTACGACAGCAACACCGTGATGCTTGAAAGCTGGCGCTGGCTGCACTCCCTGCACAGCACCGTGCAGAGCCGTGAAGTGGACTGGACGCAGCTCGACCACGTTATCGACGCGGTTGTCGAGAAACTGCCTCAGCTGGCAGGCATTAAAGATGCCGCGCCTGAAGCAAGCTTCCGCATTCGCGGCCAGAAACTGGCGCGTGAACCGCACCGTTACAGCGGTCGTACCGCAATGCGCGCCAATATCAGCGTGCACGAACCTCGCCAGCCGCAGGATAAAGACACCATGTTCGCCTTCTCAATGGAAGGGAACAACCAGCCGTCTGCTCCGCGTTCACAGATCCCATTCGCATGGGCTCCGGGCTGGAACTCCCCGCAGGCATGGAACAAGTTCCAGGCTGAAGTGGGTGGTTCACTGCGCCACGGCGACCCGGGCGTACGTCTGATTGAAGCCTCTGAAACCGGTCTGGACTTCTTCACGACCGTTCCGGAGAGTTTCCAGGCGCAGGAAGGTAACTGGCGTATTGCGCCGTACTACCATCTGTTCGGTAGCGACGAGCTGTCCCAGCGTTCACCGGTCTTCCAGACCCGCATGCCGCAGCCGTACATCAAGCTCAACCCGGCGGATGCCGCGAAGCTTGGCGTTAACGCTGGCGCAAACATTGCCTTTAGCTATGACGGCCAGACAATCAGCCTGCCGCTGATTATCTCCGAAGGTCTGACAGCAGGGCAGGTGGGTCTGCCGATGGGTATGCCTGGCATCGCGCCGGTACTGGCGGGTGCGCGTCTTGATAACCTGCAGGAGGCAAAAGCATGAGTTGGTTAACGCCGGATCTTATCGACATCCTGCTGAGCATTCTGAAAGCGGTTGTGATTCTGCTGGTGGTGGTCACCTGCGGCGCGTTCATGAGCTTTGGTGAACGTCGTCTGCTCGGTCTGTTCCAGAACCGTTACGGACCGAACCGCGTGGGCTGGGGTGGTTCACTCCAGCTGGTTGCGGACATGATCAAGATGTTCTTTAAAGAGGACTGGATCCCGCGCTTCTCTGACCGCGTGATCTTTACTCTGGCTCCGATGATCGCCTTCACCTCGCTGCTGCTGGCGTTTGCTATCGTTCCCGTCAGCCCGACCTGGGTTGTGGCTGACCTGAACATCGGCATTCTGTTCTTCCTGATGATGGCAGGCCTCGCGGTGTACGCGGTGCTGTTCGCAGGCTGGTCCAGTAACAACAAATACTCGCTGCTGGGTGCGATGCGTGCTTCCGCGCAGACGCTGAGCTATGAAGTGTTCCTGGGTCTTTCCCTGATGGGCGTGGTGGCGCAGGCCGGTTCATTCAACATGACCGACATCGTCAACAACCAGGCCGACATCTGGAACGTTATCCCGCAGTTCTTTGGGTTTATTACCTTTGCTATCGCGGGCGTGGCCGTGTGTCACCGTCACCCGTTTGACCAGCCAGAAGCCGAACAGGAACTGGCCGACGGTTACCACATTGAATATTCCGGTATGAAATTCGGTCTGTTCTTCGTGGGCGAGTACATCGGTATCGTCACCATTTCCGCGTTGATGGTAACGCTGTTCTTTGGTGGCTGGCATGGCCCGTTCTTACCGCCGTTCATCTGGTTCGCGCTGAAAACCGCGTTCTTCATGATGATGTTCATTTTGATTCGCGCAGCGTTACCGCGTCCACGTTATGACCAGGTAATGTCCTTCGGCTGGAAAGTGTGCCTGCCGCTGACGCTCGTCAACTTGTTGGTAACGGCGGCTGTCATTCTCTGGCAGCAGCCATAAGGGGCTATAGACCATGACCTTAAAAGAATTACTGGTAGGCTTCGGTACCCAGGTACGCAGTATCTGGATGATCGGCCTGCACGCGTTTGCCAAACGCGAAACCCGGATGTACCCGGAAGAGCCGGTATATCTGCCGCCGCGCTACCGTGGCCGTATCGTGCTGACGCGCGACCCGGACGGTTCCGAGCGCTGCGTTGCCTGTAACCTGTGTGCGGTAGCGTGTCCGGTAGGCTGTATCTCTCTGCAGAAAGCAGAGACGGTAGACGGCCGCTGGTACCCTGAGTTCTTCCGCATCAACTTCTCACGCTGCATCTTCTGCGGCCTGTGCGAAGAAGCGTGCCCAACCACGGCGATTCAGCTGACTCCAGACTTTGAGCTGGGTGAGTACAAGCGTCAGGACCTGGTGTACGAGAAAGAGGATCTGCTGATTTCCGGTCCGGGCAAATACCCGGAATATAACTTCTACCGGATGGCGGGTATGGCAATCGACGGCAAAGATAAGGGCGAAGCAGAGAACGAAGCTAAGCCTATCGACGTCAAGAGCCTGTTACCGTAAGGAGAGGGCAATGGAATTCGCTTTTTATATCTGTGGCCTTATCGCCATCCTGGCTACGCTGCGAGTGATTACGCACACCAATCCGGTGCATGCGCTGCTGTACTTAATCATCTCGCTGCTGGCCATTTCCGGGGTGTTCTTTGCGCTGGGCGCGCACTTCGCCGGTGCGCTGGAAATCATCGTCTACGCCGGGGCCATTATGGTGCTGTTCGTGTTCGTGGTGATGATGCTGAACCTGGGCGGCTCTGAAATTGAGCAGGAACGTCAGTGGTTAAAACCGCAGGTGTGGATTGGCCCGGCAATCTTGTCGGCCATCATGCTGGTGGTGATCGTTTACGCCATCCTGGGTGTTAACGATCAGGGCATCGACGGAACGCCAATCAGTGCTAAAGAGGTCGGTATCACGCTCTTTGGCCCATACGTTCTGGCGGTTGAACTGGCCTCAATGCTGCTGCTGGCAGGTCTGGTTGTTGCTTTCCACGTTGGCCGCGAAGAGCGCGCTGGCGAGGTGCTGAGCAACCGCACTGACGACCGCGCGAAAAGAAAAACGGAGGAGCGCGCATGATCCCCTTAACACATGGACTGATCCTCGCTGCGATTTTATTCGTTCTGGGTTTGACCGGTCTGGTTATCCGCCGCAATCTGCTGTTTATGCTGATCGGCCTGGAAATCATGATTAACGCCTCCGCGCTGGCCTTCGTGGTCGCCGGAAGTTACTGGGGCCAGACCGATGGTCAGGTGATGTATATTCTCGCCATCAGCCTCGCGGCTGCCGAAGCGAGTATTGGCCTGGCGCTGTTACTGCAGCTCCATCGTCGCCGCCAGAACCTGAACATCGATTCAGTAAGTGAGTTGCGTGGATGAACATGCTTGCCTTAACCATTATTTTTCCGCTGATTGGCTTCGTGCTGCTGGCGTTTTCTCGCGGCCGCTGGTCTGAGAATCTGTCTGCGACCGTGGGCATTGGCTCAATCGGTCTGGCTGCGCTGGTGACGGCGTATGCGGGTATCGACTTCTTTAACAACGGACGTCAGCCATTCAGCGTTCCGCTGTGGACCTGGATGTCGGTCGGTGATTTCAACATCGGTTTCAACCTGGTGCTGGATGGTCTCTCGCTGACCATGCTCTCCGTGGTCACCGGCGTCGGCTTCCTGATCCACATGTTCGCTTCCTGGTACATGCGCGGTGAAGAGGGTTACTCCCGCTTCTTCGCCTACACCAACCTGTTTATCGCCAGCATGGTGGTTCTGGTCCTGGCCGATAACCTGCTGCTGATGTATCTGGGCTGGGAAGGCGTGGGTCTGTGTTCCTACCTGCTGATCGGGTTCTACTATACCGATCCGAAGAATGGCGCGGCGGCCATGAAAGCGTTCGTCGTAACCCGCGTGGGTGACGTCTTCCTCGCCTTCGCGCTGTTCATTCTTTACAACGAACTGGGCACGCTGAACTTCCGCGAAATGGTGGAACTGGCGCCAGCGCACTTCGCCGCAGGCAACAACATGCTGTGGTGGGCAACGCTGATGCTGCTGGGTGGTGCCGTGGGTAAATCCGCGCAGCTGCCGTTGCAGACATGGCTGGCCGACGCGATGGCGGGTCCAACCCCTGTTTCCGCGCTGATCCACGCCGCGACCATGGTAACCGCAGGCGTCTACCTGATCGCGCGTACCCATGGCCTGTTCCTGATGACTCCGGAAATTCTGCATCTGGTGGGTATCGTCGGTGCGGTTACGCTGGTGCTGGCAGGCTTTGCCGCGCTGGTGCAGACCGACATCAAGCGCGTTCTCGCGTATTCCACCATGAGCCAGATTGGTTACATGTTCCTCGCGCTGGGCGTTCAGGCGTGGGACGCAGCCATTTTCCACCTGATGACGCACGCGTTCTTTAAAGCGCTGCTGTTCCTCTCATCCGGTTCCGTGATTCTGGCCTGCCATCACGAGCAGAACATCTTCAAGATGGGCGGACTGCGTAAGTCCATTCCGCTGGTTTATATCTGCTTCCTGGTCGGCGGCGCGGCGCTGGCGGCACTGCCGCTGATTACCGCGGGCTTCTTCAGTAAGGACGAAATCCTTGCGGGTGCCATGGCGAATGGTCATATCAATCTGATGGTTGCGGGTCTGGTCGGTGCATTCATGACCTCCCTGTATACCTTCCGTATGATTTTCATCGTATTCCACGGTAAAGAACAAATTCACGCTCACGCAGGGAAGGGGATTACCCACCACCTGCCGCTGATTGTGCTGCTGGTACTGTCCACCTTCGTTGGCGCGATGATTGTGCCACCGCTGCAGGGCGTACTGCCAGACACCACCGAGCTTGAGCACGGTCGCGTTCTGACGCTTGAAATCACCTCCGGCGTGGTCGCTATCGCGGGCATCCTGATCGCTGCATGGCTGTGGCTGGGCAAACGTACGCTGGTGACTGCCGTTGCCAACAGTGCGCCAGGCCGTCTGCTGGGCACCTGGTGGTACAACGCGTGGGGCTTCGACTGGCTGTACGACATGATCTTCGTTAAGCCGTTCCTGGGCATTGCGTGGCTGCTGAAGCGCGACCCACTGAACAGCCTGATGAATATCCCGGCGATCCTCTCCCGCTTTGCAGGTAAAGGCCTGCTGTACAGCGAGAACGGTTATCTGCGCTGGTATGTGGCGTCCATGAGCATCGGTGCGGTTGTCGTGCTGGCGCTGCTGATGGTGTTGCGTTGATCGTTAAGTGAATTTTATTCGAATTCGTTGAAAATCAGGCCCCTGCTGGGGGCCTTAAAAAGGAATGTAAATCGCCATGTTACTACCCTGGCTAATATTAATTCCCTTCATCGGCGGCTTCCTGTGCTGGCAGACTGAACGCTTTGGCGTGAAGATGCCGCGCTGGATCGCGCTGATCACCATGGGATTGACGCTCGCGCTTGGTCTGCAACTCTGGTTGCAGGGTGGCTACTCTCTGACCCAGTCTGCGGGCATTCCGCAGTGGCAGTCTGAGTTTATCCTGCCGTGGATCCCTCGTTTCGGCATTACGATCCACCTGGCGATTGACGGTCTGTCGCTGCTGATGGTGGTGCTGACCGGTCTGCTCGGCGTTCTGGCGGTACTTTGCTCCTGGCGTGAAATTGAAAAATACCAGGGCTTCTTCCACCTGAACCTGATGTGGATCCTGGGCGGCGTTATCGGCGTGTTCCTTGCCATCGACATGTTCCTGTTCTTCTTCTTCTGGGAGATGATGCTGGTGCCGATGTACTTCCTGATCGCGCTGTGGGGCCATAAGGCGTCCGACGGTAAAACGCGTATCACGGCGGCAACTAAGTTCTTCATCTATACCCAGGCGAGCGGTCTGGTGATGCTGATTGCCATCCTGGCGCTGGTGTTTGTTCATCACAATGCGACCGGCACCTGGACCTTCAACTACGAAGACCTGCTGAAGACCCCGATGTCGCACGGCGTTGAATATCTGCTGATGCTGGGCTTCTTCATCGCGTTCGCGGTGAAAATGCCGGTGGTTCCTCTGCACGGCTGGCTGCCAGACGCGCACTCTCAGGCGCCAACAGCGGGTTCCGTTGACCTGGCGGGCATCTTGCTGAAAACGGCGGCCTACGGTCTGCTGCGTTTCGCACTGCCGCTGTTCCCGAATGCCTCCGCTGAGTTCGCACCGATTGCCATGTGGCTGGGTGTGATCGGTATCTTCTACGGTGCCTGGATGGCCTTCACGCAGTACGACATCAAGCGTCTGATTGCGTATACCTCTGTTTCCCACATGGGCTTCGTGCTGATTGCTATCTACACCGGCAGCCAGCTGGCGTACCAGGGCGCGGTGATCCAGATGATTGCGCACGGTCTGTCCGCAGCCGGCCTCTTCATCCTGTGCGGCCAGCTGTACGAACGTCTGCATACCCGCGACATGCGTATGATGGGCGGCCTGTGGAGCAAAATTAAATGGCTGCCAGCGCTGTCCATGTTCTTCGCGGTTGCCACCCTGGGGATGCCGGGCACCGGTAACTTCGTCGGCGAATTTATGATTCTGTTCGGCAGCTTCAAAGTGGTGCCGGTGATTACCGTGATCTCCACCTTTGGTCTGGTGTTCGCTTCCGTGTACTCGCTGGCGATGCTGCACCGCGCTTACTTCGGTAAAGCGAAGAGCGAAATTGCTGCACAAGAACTGCCGGGGATGTCGCTGCGTGAGCTGTTCATCATCCTGCTGCTGGTCGTACTGCTGGTGCTGTTGGGCTTCTTCCCGCAGCCGATTCTGGATACCTCGCACAGCGCGATGGGTAACATCCAGCAGTGGTTTGTTAATTCTGCTTCTACTACAAGGCCGTAATTCGCCATGACAATAACTCCACAACAACTGATCGCGCTGCTACCGCTGCTGATCGTCGGATTGACGGTGGTGGTTGTGATGCTCTCCATTGCGTGGCGACGCAATCACTTCCTGAATGCCACGCTGTCGGTCATCGGCCTGAACGCCGCGTTAGTCTCCCTCTGGTTTGTTGGCCAGGGGGGGGCGATGGACGTCACCCCGCTGATGCGCGTTGACGGTTACGCCATGCTGTATACCGGTCTGGTTCTGCTGGCGAGCCTGGCAACCTGTACCTTTGCGTATCCGTGGCTAGAAGGCTACAACGACAATAAAGAAGAGTTTTACCTGCTGGTCCTGATTGCCGCGCTGGGCGGCATTCTGCTGGCGAACGCGAACCACCTGGCTGCACTGTTCCTCGGCATTGAGCTGATCTCTCTGCCGCTGTTCGGTCTGATTGGCTACGCCTTCCGTCAGAAGCGCTCTCTGGAAGCAAGCATCAAGTACACCATCCTGTCTGCGGCGGCGTCCTCGTTCCTGCTGTTTGGTATTGCGCTGCTGTACGCACAGTCCGGTAATCTCTCCTTCATGGCGCTCGGCAAGAGCCTCGGCGACGGCATGCTGCATGAGCCGCTGCTGCTGGCGGGTCTGGGCATGATGATTGTTGGCCTTGGCTTCAAACTCTCTCTGGTTCCGTTCCACCTGTGGACGCCAGACGTATACCAGGGCGCTCCGGCCCCGGTGTCGACCTTCCTGGCGACGGCGAGCAAAATCGCTATCTTCGGAGTGGTCATGCGTCTGTTCCTGTACGCACCGGTGGGTGACAGCGAAGCGGTTCGCGTGGTGCTGGGCATCATCGCGTTCGTCTCCATCATCTTCGGTAACCTGATGGCGCTGAGCCAGACCAACATCAAACGTCTGCTGGGCTACTCGTCTATCTCTCATCTGGGCTACCTTATGGTGGCGCTGATTGCGCTGCAGAGCGGTGAGATGTCGATGGAAGCCGTAGGCGTGTATCTGGCCGGTTACCTGTTCAGCAGCCTCGGCGCGTTCGGCGTGGTGAGCCTGATGTCCAGCCCGTACCGTGGTCCGGATGCCGATTCACTGTTCTCCTACCGTGGTCTGTTCTGGCATCGTCCAATTCTGTCCGCGGTGATGACGGTGATGATGCTCTCTCTGGCGGGTATCCCGATGACGCTGGGCTTCATCGGTAAATTCTACGTTCTGGCCGTCGGTGTGCAGGCGCACCTGTGGTGGCTGACTGCGGGCGTGGTTATCGGCTCCGCGATTGGTCTGTACTACTACCTGCGTGTGGCAGTGAGCCTGTACCTGAGTGCACCTCAGCAGCTCAACCGTGATGCCCCTACCAACTGGCAGTACAGCGCCGGTGGTATTGTGGTGCTCATCTCCGCGCTGCTGGTGCTGATCTTCGGTATCTATCCGCAGCCGCTGATTGATATCGTGCAGCGAGCGATGCCATTAATGTAAAAGCAAAAAACCCGCCTCGGCGGGTTTTTTTTTAAGGTTTTCGCCCTCTCTCTGTGGGAGAGGGACGGGGTGAGGGCACCAGCCCGCACCAGACTTAAGCCAGCTGCTTCCTGCTTATAAGCGGCCCGTCAATCTTCTTCATCGAGCGGTCCAGCACTTCCTCAATCACCGACGACAGCTCGTTCAGCTCAAACTTCGCCACGTAACCGTCCGCTTTCACCTTACGAATATGATCTTCGTTGGCGTTGCCGGAAAGGGAAGAGTGGATCACCACCGGAATGTCTTTCAGGAATGGGTCGGTTTTGATTTTGCGCGTCAGCGTAAAGCCGTCCATCTCCGGCATTTCGAGGTCGGTCAGCACCAGAGCGATCTTATCGGTGATCGGCACCCCTTCAGCCTGCGCCTGTGCTGCCAGCACGCCAATTTTCTCCCACGCCTCTTTACCGGTGATATGCAGCTGCGCCGGGATCTCCATCGCCTGCAGGCCTTTCTCCAGCATCGAACGCGCCACTTTGGAATCTTCCGCGACGATGGCGACAGCGCCTGGCTTAATATGGAATTTGGTGGTCTTCAGGTTTGTGGCGTGCAGATCGTGATTGGCCGGGGTGATGTCATACAGGATCTGCTCAACGTCCAGCACCATTGCCAGATCGTTGGTATCGGTTTTCTCGTCCAGGCAGGCGATGCTGGTGATATAGCGGCCGCTAACGGCGGTTTCCGCCGCGTGCACCTGCTTCCAGTCCAGACGCATGATGTTCTCAACCGATTCCACGGCAAACGCCTGCACGCTGCGGGCATATTCGGTGATCAGCAGAATGTTCAGCCCGGTGGTGGGCTTACAGCCCGCTACGGCGGCCAGATCGATCACCGGAATCACCTGATCGCGAATATTCACCATTCCCATCAGCGGTGATTTCATCCCTGCGGGTTTCGTGAACTCCGGCATCGGCACAATTTCACGCAGCTTAAAGACGTTAATGCCAAACAGCTCGGATTTGTTTTCGTTAAGAGAGGTGCCCAGACGGAACAGCAACAGTTCAAAACGGTTCGACAGGGTCAGATTCGCCCTGTCATCAATATCTTTCTGGAAATTATCCATTCTACCCTCGAGAGAAATGCTGACCTTTTAATCGTTATCGGCATCCTGAGAGAAAAATGAAGGACTAAACGCTGACCTGAGCGAAATCTTCGGCCAGCTCACATTCCGGGAACAGCGCGCGGCACTCCGCCAGCAGGCTTGCGCATCCCCGCGCGTCGTAGCGCGAGCTGACGTGGGTGACGATGAGCCTCCCGACGCCCGCGTCACGGGCAAGCTGCGCCGCCTGACGCGTGGAGCTATGGCCCCGGCTGTTGGCTTTCTCTTCCATTGCCGCTTCAAGCGTGGCTTCATGCACCATCACGTCCACGCCCTGAGCCAGCGTGAGCGCCGCCGGGCACGGGGCCGTGTCGCCAAAAATCGCCAGTTTTTTGCCGGGCTGCGGTGCGGCGAGATAATCCTGGCCGTTAATAACGCGTCCGTCCTCCAGCGTGACGGTCTCTCCGTGCTTCAGGCGCTGGAACAGCGGCCCGGGCTTAACGCCGTCGGCCATTAGCGCGGCGGCATCCAGCGCGCCGGGTTTGTCATGCGCCTCAATGCGGTAGCCATAGCATTCCACTGGATGATTGAGCGGTTGGGCGGTGACGATATAATCCCCGTCATCGAAAACCAGACCGTCGCTAATCTCAACGATCTCCAGCGGATAATCCGTCCACGAGCCGCTCAGGCGCAGCGTGGTTTCAACAAATTCACGCACACCCGCAGGCCCGTAAATCGTCAGCGGGTTGGCATTACCGGCCATTGAGCGGCTGCACAGCAGGCCGGGCAGGCCAAAGAGATGGTCGCCATGCAGGTGAGTGATAAAGATTTTATCCAGCTTGCCCGGGTGATAAGCGGTATGTAACAGCTGATGCTGCGTCCCTTCACCACAGTCAAACAGCCACAGCCCGCCGCGGGTTGGGTGTTTAAGATCCAGCAGAATCGCCGTCACATTTCGTGAGCGGGTTGGCACGCCAGCGGACGTACCCAGAAAAATCAGTTCCATAACGCAATCAGCCCTTTGCCGAACGGGGAGGGGTTTAGTATAACGTGATGAACCCCAGGAAGGAGACTGACATGATCCAGTGGCAAGATTTTCACCATAGCGACCTCACCGTTCATTCGCTCTACGCGCTGCTTAAACTGCGCTGTGAAGTGTTTGTTGTTGAACAGACCTGCCCGTATCAGGACATCGACGGCGATGACCTTGTCGGCGAAAACCGTCATATCCTCGGTTGGCGCGATAACGAGCTGGTCGCGTATGCGAGGATTCTGAAAAGCGAAGACGATTTTGAGCCTGTCGTCATCGGCCGCGTCATCATCAGCGGCAAGGCGCGCGGCGAAAAACTGGGCTACCAGCTTATGGATAAAACGCTGGAAGCGTGCCAGAAACAGTGGCCGGACAAGGCGTTATACCTGGGCGCGCAGGCGCACCTGCAGTCGTTTTATGCCCACTTTGGCTTCACGCCGGTAACGGACGTGTATGACGAAGATGGCATTCCCCACATCGGCATGGCGCGGGAAACGAAACAGGCGTAATGGCGGCGCGTTGGCTATAGTTAGCGGACTGGTGTACTAACATGGAGAAAACTATGTCATTTCAATCCTGGGATACCCGTATCGATGACGATCTGGCCTTACTGAGCGAAACGCTGGAAGAGGTGTTACGTTCCTCAGGCGACCCTGCCGATCAGAAATATATTGAGCTAAAAGCCCGTGCCGAACAGGCGCTGCATGAGGTCAAAAACCGCGTCAGCCATGCGTCTGATACCTATTACTACCGCGCCAAAAAAGCGGTTTATCGTGCCGATGATTACGTGCATGAAAAACCGTGGCAGGGTATTGGCGTAGGCGCCGCCGTAGGCCTTGTTCTCGGCCTGCTGCTGGCCCGTCGTTAAGCCGCTTGACCACTCCCTTTACACAAAATCATTCGAGTTGCATCAAGGCGGCAAGTCTGAGAATCCCCAGGAGCTTACTCAAGTAAGTGACTGGGGTGAGCAGACGTAGCCAACGCCGAGGCAGCTTGAAGGATGACGTGTATATACGTGGGTACTGCTATTTATGGCCAGTACCCCGTATAATACGAGGTTTTAACAGGGAGAGGTTCGCGTGAATTCGATTTTCCTCGCGCTGGAACATCTGCGTACCCAGCTTACGCAAGCGTTACCCGCAGCACCCGGCATACGTCATTTCGACGTCTCTTTCCCGTTAAAAGATGCCTTCGATCCCCTCGCCTGGCTGGGGGCGCAGCAGTGCTATCCTCAGTTTTACTGGCAGCAGCGTAACGGCGATGAAGAGCTGGCTGCGTTGGGGGCGGTTGCCCATTTTTCCTCTCTGGCGATAGCCTCACAGTTTTTGCGCGAGCAAAATGCGGCAGGTGATACCCGTATCTGCGGCCTGAACGCCTTTAACCCGGAGCAGGGCAGCCTCTTTTTACCCCGTCTGCTCTGGCGACGCACGGCCGGAAACGCCACGCTGCGCCTGCAATTATGGAGCGATCGCTCGCTGCAGGACGATGCCTTTGCCGCGCGGGATTTTTTACAGCAGCTCCAGCCAGCCAGGCCTATCCGCCCGCTGGCCGTTCAGGTTGAGCACGAAACCCATCAGCCACAACAGGCCGAATGGCTGAGACTTGTCCGCAGGGCGACGGAAACCATCGCGCGCGGTGATTTTGAAAAGGTCGTCCTCGCGAGGGCCACCGATCTTCAGTTTACACAGCGCGTTAACCCCGTCGCGCTGATGGCGGCCAGCCGCGCCCTGAATTTACATTGCTACCATTTCTGCATGGTATTTGACGCCAGCAACGCCTTTCTTGGCTCAACGCCCGAGCGTCTCTGGCGGCGGCGCGGCAGGCTGCTGCGCACGGAAGCGCTGGCGGGCACGGTTGCCAGCCACGCTGATGATAAACAGGCGCAGCGTCTGGGCGAGTGGCTGCTGAATGACGATAAAAACCAGCGCGAAAATATGCTGGTTGTGGAAGATATCTGTCAGCGTCTTCAGCACCACACGCAGACGCTTGAGGTACTGCCAGCCCAGGTGGTGCGCCTGCGTAAAGTGCAGCATTTGCGCCGCTGTATCTGGACCGAGCTCAAGCAGGCCGATGATGAGCAGTGTCTTAATATGCTGCAGCCAACCGCGGCCGTTGCGGGATTACCGCGACAGCCTGCACGCGAGTTTATCCAGAAGGTTGAACCCTTTAACCGCGAGTGGTACGCCGGTTCGGCCGGGTATTTATCGCCCGATCAAAGTGAGTTCTGCGTGGCATTGCGCTCCGCCCGCGTGCTGGAGAATTCCCTGCGGCTTTACGCTGGCGCCGGCATTGTCAGCGGATCTGACCCTGAGCAGGAGTGGCAGGAGATTGAAAATAAAGCCGCCGGATTGCGCTCTCTGCTCCTAAGGGATTAATACTGATTCGCGCAATCCCGATTCACATCAAAATTCCAATTTTTTCTATTATTTATACTGTGTCGCATTCTTGATACCGGACAATCTCATGTCAGTAAGTTCTTTTAACCGACGCTGGGCGGCGGTGATCCTTGAAGCCCTGACGCGCCATGGCGTCAGGCACGTGTGTATTGCACCGGGTTCTCGCTCAACGCCGCTGACGCTGGCGGCCGCCGAAAACCGGGCGTTGATTCATCACACCCACTTTGATGAACGCGGCCTCGGCCATCTGGCGCTGGGACTGGCGAAAGCCAGCAAAGAACCTGTGGCGGTGATTGTCACCTCCGGTACCGCGGTGGCAAACCTCTATCCGGCGCTGATCGAAGCCGGGTTAACCGGTGAAAAGCTGATCCTGCTCACCGCCGATCGCCCCCCTGAGCTTATTGACTGCGGCGCCAATCAGGCGATTCGCCAGCCGGGACTCTTTGCTTCACATCCTTCGCAGACGATTTCGTTACCGCGTCCCACCCAGGATATTCCGGCAAGCTGGCTGGTTTCCACCGTCGATCACGCCATGGAGACGTTGCGTGGCGGGGCGTTGCACATCAACTGCCCGTTTGCCGAGCCGCTGTACGGTGAGCTGGACGACACGGGCCTGGGCTGGCAGCACTCTCTCGGTGACTGGTGGGAGAGCGAAAAACCGTGGCTGCGCGAGCAGACGCATCTTGAGAGCGCGAAACAGCGCGACTGGTTCTTCTGGCGGCAGAAGCGCGGCGTGGTCATCGCCGGGCGCATGAGCGCCGCTGAAGGCAAGCTGGTCGCGGAATGGGCACAAACGCTCGGCTGGCCGCTGATTGGCGACGTGCTTTCCCAGACCGGTCAGCCGCTGCCGTGCGCCGACCTCTGGCTGGGTAATGCGAAAGCGGTTACCGAGCTGTCGCAGGCGCAGATTGTGGTTCAGCTCGGCTCGAGCTTGACCGGCAAGCGGTTATTGCAATGGCAGGCTACCTGCACGCCGGAAGAGTACTGGCTGGTGGATCCGCTGGAAGGGCGGCTCGACCCGGCGCACCATCGCGGTCGTCGCCTGGTCAGCAGTATTGACGCCTGGCTGACGCTCCATCCGGCAGAAAAGCGCAAACCCTGGGCGGTTACCCTCCCGGACCTTTCGCGTCAGGCGTGGGAGCTGACCAAAGCGCACTGCGACGCGTTTAGCGAGGCCGGGCTGGCGCACCGTATTCGCCAGCTCCTGCCTGAGCAGGGGCAGCTGTTTGTCGGCAATAGTCTGGTGGTGCGCCTGATTGACGCCTTTTCGAAGCTGCCTGCCGGCTACCCGGTTTACAGCAACCGTGGCGCCAGCGGCATCGACGGGCTGATTTCAACGGCGGCGGGCGTACAGCGCGCCAGCGCGAAATCGACGCTGGCGATCGTGGGCGATCTCTCCGCGCTCTACGATCTCAACGCGCTGGCGCTGCTGCGTCAGGCGTCAGCCCCGTTCGTGCTGATTGTGGTTAACAACAACGGCGGGCAGATTTTCTCCCTTTTGCCCACGCCGCAGAGCGAGCGCGAGCGCTTCTATCTGATGCCGCAGAACGTGCAGTTCGAACACGCCGCGGCGATGTTCAGCCTGAAATACCATCGCCCGGAAAGCTGGGAACAGCTGGATACCGCGCTAGGTACCGCCTGGAAACAGCCGGGCGCGACGCTGATTGAGCTGGTGGTGAACGATGCAGACGGTGCGCAGATGCTGCAAAGCCTGCTGGCGCAGGTGAGCCAGCTGTGATCCTCTCGGGCGTTCAGCGGGCCGGCAAGCCAGGCTATCCCTGGCTGGTCTTTTTGCACGGCTTTTCCGGGCACTGCCGCGAGTGGCAGAGAGTCGGTGAAAAACTCAGCGACTACCCCCGGCTGTATCTGGATTTGCCGGGTCACGGTGGATCCCGAGATTTTAGCGTGACGGGGTTTGAGGAGATAAGCACGCTGCTCACCCAAACCTTACTTAGTTACAACATACTCAAGTTCTGGCTCATCGGGTACTCCCTCGGCGGCCGCATTGCGATGTTCCATGCCTGCCAGCAGCCAGAGGGGCTGCTGGGCGTGGTGGTAGAGGGCGGGCATCCGGGCCTGCAGGATGACGAAGCGCGAAATGCGCGGCTGGCATCTGACCGCCGCTGGGCGAGACGTTTTCGCACTGAACCGCTGAGTAAGGTATTCGCTGACTGGTATCAACAGCCCGTTTTTGCCTCACTCACGGATGCCCAGCGCGAGGCGCTGATTACCCTGCGCAGCCAGAACAGCGGCGCGGCGCTGGCAATGATGCTCGAAGCAACGTCGCTGGCCGTGCAGCCCGATTTGCGTGCCGCGCTTGGGGCACGCAATTTCTCTTTTGATTATCTCTATGGCGAACGCGATGAGAAGTTTGCGGCCCTAGCCGCTGAGCTGAACGCCGTTCGCCATGCAATTTCCAACGCCGGACACAACGCCCACCGGGAAAATCCCGATGCGGTTACCGCGAGTCTGGCTCAGATACTGCGTCTTCGTATAAAGGACATTCTATGATTTATCCTGATGAAAACATGCTCTATGCACCGGTTGAATGGCAAGACTGCTCCGAAGGCTACACCGACATTCGCTACCACAAATCCACCGACGGCATTGCCAAAATCACCATTAACCGTCCGCAGGTGCGCAACGCCTTCCGTCCGCTGACCGTTAAAGAGATGATTCAGGCCCTGGCGGATGCGCGCTACGACGACAACATCGGCGTGATTGTCCTGACCGGCGAAGGCGATAAGGCGTTCTGCTCCGGCGGCGATCAGAAAGTGCGCGGTGACTACGGCGGATACCAGGACGATGCGGGCACGCACCACCTGAACGTGCTCGATTTTCAGCGTCAGATCCGCACCTGTCCAAAACCGGTGGTGGCGATGGTGGCAGGCTACTCCATCGGTGGCGGTCACGTTCTGCACATGATGTGTGACCTGACCATTGCGGCAGATAACGCCATCTTCGGCCAGACGGGCCCGAAAGTAGGCTCCTTTGACGGCGGCTGGGGGGCCTCCTACATGGCACGCATCGTCGGGCAGAAAAAAGCCCGTGAAATTTGGTTCCTGTGCCGTCAGTACAACGCCCAGGAAGCCCTGGATATGGGCCTGGTGAATACCGTGGTGCCGATTGCCGATCTCGAAAAAGAGACCGTACGCTGGTGTCGCGAAATGCTGCAAAACAGCCCGATGGCGCTGCGCTGCCTCAAAGCCGCGCTCAACGCCGACTGTGACGGTCAGGCGGGTCTGCAGGAGCTCGCGGGCAACGCCACCATGCTGTTCTACATGACCGAAGAGGGTCAGGAAGGGCGCAACGCGTTTAACGAAAAACGCCAGCCGGACTTTAGCAAATACAAACGGAATCCGTAATGCGTCGCGCACAGGTTTACCGCTGGCAGATACCGATGGACGCGGGCGTGGTGCTGCGTGAACGGCGGTTAAAAACCCGTGACGGCTTCTTCGTGCATCTGCAGCAGGGCGAGCGGGAAGGCTGGGGCGAGATTTCGCCTCTGCCGGGCTTTAGCCTCGAGTCGCTGGAGGACGCGCAGGCTGCATTGCTGGCGTGGACAGAAACGTGGCGTGAGGGCGAGAACCCGGCGTTACCGGACGTGCCTTCCGCGGCTTTTGGTATCAGCTGCGCGCTGGCGGAGCTGGACGGCAGCCTGCCTGAAGAGGCTAACTACCGCGCGGCACCGCTCTGCACAGGGGATCCGGACGAGCTCTTCGCGCTGCTCTCCGCCATGCCGGGCGAGAAGGTCGCGAAAATCAAAGTCGGCCTCTACGAAGCGGTGCGCGACGGCATGGTTGCCAACCTGCTGCTGGAGGCGATCCCCGATCTGCACCTGCGTCTGGATGCTAACCGCGCCTGGACGCCGCTGAAGGCGCAGCAGTTTGCGAAATACGTCAACCCGGCGTACCGCAGCCGCATTGCCTTCCTGGAAGAGCCGTGTAAAACCCGCGACGATTCGCGCGCGTTTGCCCGCGAAACGGGGATTGCCATCGCCTGGGATGAAAGCCTGCGCGAAGCGGGTTTTGCCTTCGTTGCCGAACCCGGCGTCAGCGCGGTAGTGATTAAACCGTCGCTGACCGGCAGTCTGGCGAAGGTGCGCGAGCAGGTCGCGGCGGCGCACGCCGCAGGGCTGACGGCGGTGATCAGCTCGTCGATTGAGTCCAGCCTGGGGCTGACCCAGCTGGCGCGTATTGCCGCCTGGTTAACGCCGGACACGGTTCCTGGCCTCGATACGCTGAACCTGATGCAGGCCCAGCTTATCCGCACCTGGCCGGACAGCGCGCTGCCGTGCCTCGACACCGAGGCGCTGGAGCCGCTGCTATGAGTTTTACCGACTGGCCCTGGCGGCACTGGCGCGCGCTGTCTGCCGATAAGCCTGCCCTGAGGCTGAACGACGAAACGCTTACCTGGCAACAGCTGTGCGCGCGCGTCGACAGCCTTGCGGCGGGGTTTCACCAGCAGGGCGTGGAGGAGGGCGACGGCGTGCTGCTGCTGGCCTATAACCACCCGCAAACCCTGCTGGCGTGGCTGGCGCTGCTCCAGTGCGGAGCGCGTATCCTTCCCGTTAATCCCCAGCTGCCGCGCCCGCTGCTGGACGTATTGCTTCCCCAGATGACCCTGCGCTTTGCACTGGTGCTGGACGGTCTCTACGACGGTCTTCCTCCCCTGAGCCTGTGCGAGCGCGCGGGTGAATATCGCGCCGCGTGGCAGCCGGCGCGGCTGGCGTCCATGACGCTGACCTCCGGCTCTACCGGTCTGCCTAAGGCGGCGGTGCATACCTGCGAGGCCCATCTCGCCAGCGCGCGCGGCGTGCTGGCGCTGATGCCCTACGGTGAAGACGACGACTGGCTACTTTCGCTGCCGCTGTTTCACGTTTCCGGTCAGGGTATTTTATGGCGCTGGCTGCTGGCCGGCGCACGGTTAACCGTGCGCGAGAAACAGCCGCTGGCGCAGGCCTTGCGCGGCTGTACGCACGCCTCGCTGGTGCCGACCCAGCTCTGGCGTCTTCTGAATACCGAAAGCCACATTGCCCTGAAAGCGGTTTTGCTTGGCGGGGCGGCCATTCCGGTGGAATTGACGCAAAAGGCGAGAGAGCGGGAGATTCGCACCTTCTGCGGTTACGGCCTGACCGAGTTTGCCTCTACCGTCTGCGCGAAAGCGGCGGACGGCGAGCCGGACGTGGGCAGCGCGCTGCCGGGCCGAGAGGTGCAGGTCGTTAACGGTGAGGTCTGGATCAGAGCGCAAAGCATGGCCTCAGGCTACTGGCGCGACGGCGCGCTGATTCCGCTGACCAATGCGCAAGGATGGTTCGCCACCCGCGATCGCGGCGAGCTGCATGACGGCCGCCTGACGATTCTGGGCCGCATGGACAATCTCTTTTTTAGCGGCGGAGAAGGGATCCAGCCGGAAAGCCTTGAGCGGGTTATCGCCCGGCATCCGCAGATTAACCAGGTATTTATCGTTCCGCTGGACGACGCCGAGTTTGGGCAACGTCCGGTGGCGGTGGTGGAGTGTGAGCCGGGAACGGATATCGCCTGTTTACCTGACTGGGTCAGGGATAAGCTGGCGCGTTTTGAGCAGCCCGTCCGCTGGCTGCTGCTGCCGACCGAGCTTAAAAATGGTGGCATTAAAGTTTCGCGTCGCGCGCTGCAGCAGTGGGTTAACGCATCGCTGAAAGGATAATAGCCGTTTCAAATAGTTACAATCTACCGACCTGCCGCACGCAGAGTGCTTGATCCCCGGAAGAGCTAGGTTAAAATCTCGCGGTTTTGGGACTTCTTATAAAATGTGCGGGATCGCGACAATGAAAAAAGTGGCATTAATGGGCTTCGGCCTGATGGTTGTTTCTGCGGCGGCTAACGCTATTAGCATTAACGGCTCGGCGGGTCAGGACTATACCCACCTGGGCTTTGGCATGGGTACAGAGACTTCCGGTCTGGCGATGACCGGCGGCTGGACGCATAACGATGACGACGGCGACGCGGCCAGCCTCGGCCTGGGTCTTAACGTTCCTCTCGGCCCGTTCCTGGCGACCGTCGGCGGTAAAGGTATCTATACCAACCCAAATGACGGTGACGAAGGGTACGCGGCGGCAGTGGGCGGCGGCCTGCAGTGGAAAATTGGCGACAGCTTCGGCCTGTTTGGCGAGTACTACTATTCTCCGGACTCCCTCTCCAGCGGTATCGACAGCTATGAGGAAGCCAACGCCGGCGCGCGCTGGACCATCATGCGTCCGATTACCATTGAAGCAGGCTATCGTTACCTGAACCTGGCCGGCAAAGACGGCAACCGCGACAACGCGCTGGCCGACGGCCCGTACGTGGGCGTTAGCGCAGGCTTCTAATCACTCCGGCGCGGCATTCTGTCGCGCCAGTTTCTCTCTTCTCCACCCCGCGTTTGCGCTATAGTGTTTTGACCAAATAAGCGGGAGAACATAATGATTAACGTGGAGATGTTATCCACCGGCGACGAAGTGCTGCATGGCCAAATTATTGATACCAATGCTGCCTGGCTTGCCGATCTTTTCTTTGAGCAAGGATTACCGTTAACGCGCCGCAACACGGTGGGCGACAATCTTGAGTCACTGGTCGCTATTCTGCGTGAACGCAGCGAACACTGTGACGTGCTGATTGTGAACGGTGGGCTCGGCCCTACCAGCGACGATCTCAGCGCGCTGGCCGCCGCGACGGCAAAAGGCG
Organism: Enterobacter genomosp. O; assembly: GCF_001022965.1. GTDB lineage: Bacteria > Pseudomonadota > Gammaproteobacteria > Enterobacterales > Enterobacteriaceae > Enterobacter > Enterobacter cloacae_L. The sequence continues at coordinate 234,905 of NZ_LECZ01000024.1, read as the reverse complement.
AAGGGCTGGTGCTGCACGAGGCGTGGCTTTCGCAGATGGAGCGCTTTTTCTCCGAACGTGGCCGCATCATGGCCCCCAGCAACCGTAAACAGGCTGAAATCCCCGCCAGCGCTGAGCTGGTCGATAACCCGGTCGGTACCGCGTGCGGGTTTGCCATGCAGCTGAACCGCTGCCTGATGTTCTTCACGCCGGGCGTGCCCTCAGAATTTAAAGTGATGGTCGAGCAGCAGATCCTGCCGCGCCTTCGCGATCGTTTTACCCTGCCGGAACCCCCGCTTTGCCTGCGTCTGACCACCTTTGGCCGCTCTGAAAGCGATCTGGCCCAGAGCCTCGACAACCTGGCACTGCCGCCGGACGTGTCCATGGGCTATCGCTCCTCCATGCCGATCATTGAGCTTAAGCTTACCGGTCCGGCCACGCAGAAAGAGGCGATGCTGGCCCTGTGGCCTGAGGTGCAGCGCGTGGCGGGCGAAAGCCTGATCTTTGAGGGCACGGAAGGGCTACCGGCGCAGATTGCGAAGCATCTGCAGTCGCGCCAGCTGAGCGTGACCTTAAGCGAGCAGTTCACCGGCGGCCTGCTGGCGCTGCAGCTGTCGCGCGTTAACGCGCCGCTGCTGGCCAGCGAAGTGGTGCCGTTCCAGCAGGAGACGCTGGCGCAGACCGCCCGCTGGGCTTCTGAAAGAAGGGTGAAACATTTTGCCGGCCTGGCGCTGTTTGTCGGGGGGCTGGATGAGGAATACCTTAACTTTGCACTGGCCACGCCGGAAGGCACCTGGGCGCTGCGGGTAAAAATGAGCATCACCCGCCACAGCCTGGCGGTGCGTCAGGAGGTTTGCGCCATGATGGCGTTGAACATGCTGCGCCGCTGGTTGAATGGCAAAGAGGTTGCCAGCGAGCACGGCTGGATCCATGTGGTCGAGTCGCTGTTCGTTGAGTAAAACCCGTGCCGGGGCCTTTCGCCCCGGCACCGTTTAGCCCAGCGCCTTCGCCAGCAGGGTAATCGGATGTTCACAGCGCTTGCTGGTGGACATCTCAATCTGCCACTTGCAGGTTTCGCAGTCGGTCACCACGATATCCGCGCCGCTCTCTTCAATCTGGCGAAACAGCGGGGCGCCAATCGCCTGTGACGTTTCGTAGTTCTCACGCTTGAAGCCGTAGGTTCCTGCAATCCCGCAGCAGCGCGAATCCAGCACCGTTAGCTCAAGGCCTGGAATCAACCGCAGCAGTTCAAGCGTATAGAGCGACCAGCCCATTTTCTCCATATGACACGGCGTGTGGTACACCACTTTCAGGGGCAGTTTCCCCAGCGGCAACGTCTGCCCGCTATCCAGTTTGCGCCACAGGAAACGCGTCGCCAGCTCAATGTGCTCGCGCAGCCCGCTATTATCAACGTCCAGCAGATGCGGGTACTCGTCGCGCAGGGTGAAGGTGCAGGTGGACGAGGTCGCCAGCACCGGAATACCCTTGTCGACAATGGCTTCGCGCAGCGACGTAACGTTGCTTTTGGCCTGCCTGCGCGCTTTATCGGTAAACCCGTTGGCAATCAGCGGTACGCCGCAGCACTTCTCCTTGTTCAGTAGCTGAACGCCCGTTCCCATGGCGTTAAGCACCTTCAGCAGATCTTTGCCCAGCTGCGGGTGGTTGTAGTTCACATAGCAGCCGTGGAAAAAAGCCACCTGGTCGACATACTTCGCCTGCTCCGCCGCGACGGACTTATACCAGCGGCGGAAAGTGCCGTGAGAATATTTCGGCAGGCTGCGGTGATGGTCAATCTTCAGCGTGGCATCCAGCAGCTGGCGCACCGGTTTGAGAGAGGTCGCGGCGTTCACCAGCGGGGCGAACGGCGTAGAGACGCTGCCCATCAGATCGGTGTGGCTCAGAATGGCGTCCCGCAATGACGGCTTTTGCGTGCCGTAGCGCGCCCGCGCGCGCTGGATGATATCGCCGATTTTAACATCCGACGGGCAGGCCACCTCGCAGCGTTTGCAGTTGATGCAGTATTTCAGCGCCTCGTCATACAGCCTGCCGTCCTTCAGGCGCAGGCGCTCGCCGTCCGGCCCGGCCTGCTTTGGCCCGGGATAGCGGGGATTTACGCCGCTGACCGGGCAGACGGTGGTACACACCGTGCATTTGATGCAGCTTTCAAAACGGGTATCGTTCATTGTTCAGCCTCCATGCTTTGGCTAATCTGCTCTGCCACATACAGCGCGGTGACGGCGCAGACGCCGCCACCGCATCCTTGAGCGATCGGGTCGTATCCGCCCAGCAGCGAGCCGATGGCAAAGAGATTGCTGACGGGCTTACCGGAAAGCTGCGGGTGTAGCTGGTTATCGACAATCACGCCGAACTGTTGCCAGGGCTGCGGCGAGAAGAAATCACTCTGATACCAGTCCGCGCGGGAGGCGCTTTGCCGGACATCCAGGCCCATAATGGCTTCCCGAATGCCCTCCCGGCTGCTCAGCAGTCCGTTACTGAAGAAACTGCCGCTTGCCAGCACCGTATAGCGGGCGCGAAGCGGAATATCATCGTGGTTGCGCGTCCAGACTTCGCTTACCGCGCCGTCCGTCAGGGTAATTTTTTTCACCTCGTCACCCGCCATCCAGACGCCACCTTGCGCAACAAACTGGCGCTGGAGCTGGGTATGCAGGCGAATACCCGGTACGGAAGGCGGCAGCGTTGGCAGCAGGCCGAGCGTGCAGGGCAGTCGGTCCGATAGCCAGCGCCAGAGCCGATTATCGTGTAAGCCAAAGCAGGCGGGCATCAACAGCGCGTCGCAACTTTCGCCGAGCGGCCTGAGCGCGTCATACAGCAGCGGCCACTTATCTTCGTTATCAAGGAAACGGGCGATATTCACCGCGCGAAACTCGCTCGGGTTGTCGCGCAGAACATCAAGCTCGGGCAGCTCTATCTCTGCCGTTTCGGCATTAACGCCCTGGCGGCAAAGCGACGCCGCCGCGAGATGGGGCTGAAAATCAAGAAAACCGCTGATACCCACTACCCGCACGCGCGCGGCGCTGAACGGGGCAACGGGCACCTCCTCCGGACTTAGCCAGGCGGAACGTAGGGTACCGAGCGGCGTGACGCGCTGATGATTTTGCCTGGCGCTCCCCTTCAGACGCGCGCCGCAGTCCGCCAGCAGCGCTTCGGTTTCCAGGGCAAAGCGGTCAATATTATGCGCGCCAATCAGGTGATAGGGATGCTCCGGCGGCAGCTTATCGCGGTACGTTTCATCCACCAGATCCAGCGAGCCCGACGAGAAGTGCAGGGCGCTTTGACCGCGGGTGATAATGGCGCAGCGCAGCCCCCGCTTTGTGAGTTTGATGCCACAAAGCAGGCCTGCCAGCCCGCCGCCGACAATCACGGTGTCAAATTTCATCGCGTTGCTCCTTCTCAAGACCGCAAAGCCCCTGGTAGACCCAGCGGGTAAATTCGCTTTCACGCAGGGCATCTCCCCAGGCAACAGGCTGAATGCCTTTCCAGCGCTCGTTTAAAAACGCGCTGAGCTGATCGAGCGACTGGGTGGCGGTGGTGGTATGAAAACGTTGCAGCAGACCGGCGGCACGGCAGGCGCACAGCTCGCCCTGGCAGGTCCCCATTCCGACGCGGGTGCGGCGGCGGAGATCGAGCAGGCTATTGACCGTCAGGTTCTCCACCGCGTACTGCACTTCACCGGCGGTCACGGCTTCGCATTCGCATACGAGGCTGCGGCTCAGCCGCCCTTCGCCCAGCCAGGCCGGCGTTCTGTCGCCATGGCGATAGATGGCCGACCCGCGCAGAGGGGCAGGCAGAGAGATAATTTTTTGCAGCGTCTTCTCGGTGGATTGCCGCGAACCGGGCAGAGGCTGTTCTGCCGTTACGCACGGTTCGGTATTGCCCAGCTTGCGGCAGACGGCATCCGTTGCCCACTCCGCCATCAGGCGATAGGTCATTAGCTTGCCGCCGGTGATGGTGATAAACCCGTCCAGGCCGTCACGCGCGGCATGGTCGAGCAGCACAATGCCGCGGCTGACGTTTCGCCCGCTTGGGTCGTTATCGCTGGCGACCAGCGGACGTACGCCCGCATAGGCCCGCAGGATCCGGGTCTGCGCCATTACCGGGGCCAGTTTTTCCCCTTCGCGCAGCAGGATATCCACCTCTTCGGCGGTCACGCGGTTGTAATCAATCTCGCTGTAGTCCACGTGCGTTGAGGTGGTACCGATTAACGAAATGGTATCGCCGGGGACGAGGATGTCGGCATCGGACGGTTTGCGGCAGCGGTTGATCACGTGGTTATTAATGCGGTGGTCGAGGATCAGCAGGGAGCCTTTCGCCGGGAACATGCGAACCGAGAGATCGGCGTACTCCGCAATGTGCTGCCCCCAGATCCCCGCGGCATTGACGACGACGGAGGCAAACAGCTCGCTGTGTTCATTGTATTGCGTGTCATACACCCGCACGCCGCAGATGCGATGGCCTTCGCGGATAAGCCCGGTCACTTCGTGCCCGGTCAGTATGTGCGCGCCATGCTCGCGAGCGTCCAGCATGTTGGCGGCCGTCAGGCGAAAAGGATCAACCGTACCGTCAGGCACTTTTACCGCGCCCGTCAGGGCCGAGTTGACGGAGGGCTCAATGCGCCGTGCGAGGACCGGGTCGATAGCCTCGGCCTGAATCCCCGCCGCGCGGCAGGCGGTAATAAAGGTTGACTGAAAGGCGAGATCGTCTTCGGGAAGCGTAATAAACAGACCGTCGGTGGGTTCAATGCAGTGGCGGGCTATACGCCGCAGGATCTGATTTTCGGCGATACATTCGCGCGCGGATTCGCCGTCGGTCACGGCGTAGCGGGCGCCGCTGTGAAGTAGCCCATGATTGCGGCCGGTAGCGCCCGTCGCTATGTCATGGCGCTCCAGAAGCGTGACGCTTAATCCCCGCAGGGCGCAATCGCGTGCGATGCCAGCGCCGGTTGCGCCACCGCCAATGATAATCACATCGCTGTAACGAGGATCGTGAATTGTCATTGTCATCCCTCTGTGTTCGTTTTTTTATCATTTAGCCACATGAAAACTGTGGTTTGTTTGATTTCGAACACAAACGAGCGAAATACGAAAGTGAAACGTGATTTCATGCGCTTTTTTGCGCATTCTGTCATATTTCTGTAACAATCTGTGCGTTGATTCACAGTAACAATCACTGTGATTTCTTAACATCGCGACCTCTCTGGAGTATGGGGCAGTTAAACCCCTGTAAATTCAATTTTTGGCCACGGAGGCTGTCATGCTCAGTATCTTCAAACCTGCGCCGCATCGGGCGCGTCTGCCAGAGGCAGAAATTGATCCGCTATACCGCCGTCTGCGTTGGCAAATTTTCCTGGGGATCTTCTTCGGGTACGCGGCGTACTACCTTGTTCGTAAAAACTTTGCGCTCGCCATGCCGTACCTGGTAGAGCAGGGTTTTTCGCGTGGCGATCTGGGGTTCGCGCTGTCAGGTATTTCCATCGCCTACGGTTTTTCCAAATTCATTATGGGTTCAGTGTCCGACCGCTCGAACCCGCGCGTGTTTCTGCCGGCCGGCCTGATCCTGGCGGCAGCGGTTATGCTGTTTATGGGCTTTGTGCCGTGGGCAACCTCCAGCATTGCCGTCATGTTCGTGCTGCTGTTCCTCTGCGGCTGGTTCCAGGGTATGGGGTGGCCGCCGTGCGGACGCACCATGGTGCACTGGTGGTCGCAGAAAGAGCGCGGCGGTATCGTGTCGGTGTGGAACTGCGCGCATAACGTGGGTGGCGGCATTCCGCCTCTGCTGTTCCTGCTGGGGATGGCCTGGTTCAACGACTGGCACGCGGCGCTCTATATGCCTGCCTTTGGCGCCATCGTGGTGGCGATTATTGCCTTCGCCCTGATGCGCGACACGCCGCAGTCCTGTGGTCTGCCGCCGATCGAAGAGTACAAAAACGACTATCCGGATGATTACAGCAAGGAGCATGAAGAAGAGCTGACCGCAAAACAGATCTTCATGAAGTACGTCCTGCCGAACAAGCTGCTGTGGTACATCGCGGTAGCGAACGTGTTCGTTTACCTGCTGCGCTACGGCATTCTGGACTGGTCACCGACTTACCTGAAAGAGGTGAAGCACTTCGCGCTGGATAAATCTTCGTGGGCCTACTTCCTGTATGAATATGCGGGGATCCCGGGCACGCTGCTTTGCGGCTGGATGTCGGACAAAGTGTTTAAAGGCAACCGCGGTGCGACAGGCGTCTTCTTTATGACTCTGGTGACCATCGCCACCGTAGTGTACTGGCTCAACCCGCCGGGCAACCCGTCAGTAGATATGGCCTGTATGATCGTTATCGGTTTCCTGATTTACGGTCCGGTTATGCTGATCGGTCTGCACGCGCTGGAGCTGGCACCGAAGAAAGCGGCAGGCACGGCGGCAGGCTTTACCGGTCTGTTCGGCTACCTGGGTGGGTCGGTCGCGGCGAGCGCCATCGTGGGCTATACCGTTGACTTCTTCGGCTGGGACGGCGGCTTTATGGTGATGATTGGCGGTAGCGTGCTGGCGGTACTGCTGCTGATTATCGTGATGATCGGTGAGAAACGTCACCACGCGGAAGTGCAGGCACGTCGTCAATAAGGAGCATTGCCATGAAATTATCTTACGTAACAACCGGCCTGCTGCTGGCGGGCCTGATGACAGGCTCCGCGCTGGCGGCAGATAAAATCGTCATCGCCCACCGCGGTGCCAGCGGCTATCTGCCGGAGCATACGCTGCCGGCAAAAGCGATGGCCTATGCGCAGGGCGCGGATTATCTGGAGCAGGACCTGGTGATGACGAAGGACGACCAGCTGGTGGTCCTGCACGATCATTATCTTGATCGCGTGACGGACGTGGCGGAGCGTTTCCCGGACCGCGCCCGCAAAGATGGCCGCTTCTACGCTATTGATTTTACCCTGGATGAGATCCGCTCCCTGAAGTTTACCGAAGGCTTCGAGATTGAAAACGGCAAGAAGGTGCAGGTCTATCCGGGACGTTTCCCGATGGGCAAATCCGACTTCCGGATCCACACCTTCCAGGAAGAGATTGAGTTTGTTCAGGGGCTGAACCACTCGACCGGGAAAAATATCGGTATCTACCCGGAAATCAAAGCGCCGTGGTTCCACCACCAGGAAGGGAAAGACATTGCCGCGAAAACGCTGGAGGTGCTGAAGCAGTACGGCTACTCCAGCAAGAAGGACAATGTTTACCTGCAGTGTTTTGACGCCGCTGAGCTGAAGCGCATCAAAACCGAGCTGGAGCCGAAGATGGGGATGAACCTCAATCTGGTGCAGCTGATTGCCTATACCGACTGGAATGAAACCCAGGAGAAGCAGCCGGACGGCAAGTGGGTGAACTATAACTACGACTGGATGTTTAAGCCGGGTGCGATGAAGCAGATTGCGCAGTACGCCGACGGCATCGGGCCGGATTACCACATGCTGGTGGCGGAGGGCTCAACGCCGGGTCACGTGAAGCTGACAGCGATGGTGAAAGAGGCGCATGCCAGCAAGATGCAGGTCCACCCGTACACGGTGCGTGCAGACCAGCTGCCGCCGTATGCCACGGACGTGAATCAGCTTTATGAGGTGTTGTATAACCAGGCGGGCGTGGACGGACTGTTTACGGATTTCCCGGATAAAGCGGTGACGTTCTTAAAATAGTTTTGTAGGTCGGGTAAGGCGAAGCCGCCACCCGACAATCAGGCTCTGCGGCCTGATGCCCTCACCCTAACCCTCTCCCACAGGGAGAGGGAAACAGGGCAATCACATCTCGATCTCAATGTCGCCTTTTGCCCTGCAGCAGCAGGGCAAAATTTCCCCTTCGTTGATAAAGGCCAGCGGTTCGGTCAGCCAGTCCACCTGGCCTGCGACCAGGCGGCAGCGGCAGGAGCCGCAATAGCCTTCACGACACTGGTACTCTACCTCCACCTGATGCGCTTCAAGCGCCACCAGCAGGGAAGGGTGCTCTTCCTGGCACAACACTTCGGTGCCCGAAAGGCTCAGCGTTACGCGCGTCATCAGAGCTGGAAGTCGCTCAGGTCGTCAGTGTTGACTTCAGAATCAATCTGACCGACCAGGTAAGAACTCACTTCCACTTCCTGCGGCGCCACCTGCACGTTATCGGACACCAGCCAGGTGTTGATCCACGGGATTGGGTTAGAGCGCGTCTGGAACGGCAAATCGAGACCGACGGCCTGCATACGGATGTTGGTAATGTACTCAACGTACTGGCACAGAATGTCTTTGTTCAGGCCAATCATGGAGCCGTCGCGGAACAGGTAGTCTGCCCACTCTTTCTCTTGCTGAGCCGCCAGCACGAACAGGTCATAGCACTCCTGCTTGCACTCTTCGGCGATTTCAGCCATTTCCGGGTCGTCCGTACCGCTGCGCAGCAGGTTCAGCATGTGCTGGGTGCCGGTCAGGTGCAGGGCTTCATCACGTGCAATCAGACGGATGATTTTGGCGTTGCCTTCCATCAGCTTGCGCTCGGCAAAAGCGAAGGAGCAGGCGAAGCTCACGTAGAAGCGGATTGCCTCCAGCGCGTTAACGCTCATCAGGCACAGATACAGCTGTTTTTTCAGCGCGCGCAGGTTCACGGTAACGGTTTTGCCGTTCACGTTGTGCGTGCCTTCACCCAGCAGATGCCAGTAGCTGGTCATCTCGATCAGCTCGTCGTAGTAGTGGGAAATGCCTTCCGCGCGCTTCTGGATCTGCTCGTTGGTGACGATATCGTCAAACACCACCGCCGGATCGTTCACGATGTTGCGGATGATATGGGTGTAAGAGCGGGAGTGGATCGTCTCGGAGAACGCCCAGGTTTCCACCCAGGTTTCGAGCTCAGGAATCGAGATCAGCGGCAGCAGCGCCACGTTCGGGCTACGGCCCTGAATGGAGTCCAGCAGCGTCTGGTACTTCAGGTTGCTGAGGAAGATATGCTTTTCGTGATCCGGCAATGCCTGGAAATCAATACGATCGCGGGAAACGTCCACTTCTTCCGGGCGCCAGAAGAAGGAGAGTTGCTTTTCAATCAGCTTTTCGAAGATGTCATATTTTTGCTGATCGTAGCGTGCCACGTTGACCGGCTGGCCGAAGAACATCGGCTCTTTGAGCTGGTCGTTTTTCGTCTGTGAAAAGGTGGTATATGCCATGAATGTGTCCTGTGGTGTTATTTCCCTCACCCCGGCCCTCTCCCACAGGGAGAGGGGGAAAGAGTTCCCTCTCCCTGTGGGAGAGGGTTAGGGTGAGGGGATTTATTAGATCTTACATGCGCCGCTTTCGCAGCCATCGTCCTGAATTGACGGAACCATGTCGTCCTGGGCGTCTTCCGCACCATCACGGGTATTGTGATAGTACAGGGTTTTCACGCCAAATTTATAGGCGGTCAGCAGGTCTTTCAGCAGCTGCTGCATCGGAACCTTGCCGGACGGGAAGCGCGTTGGGTCATAGTTGGTGTTGGCAGAGATCGACTGGTCGATAAACTTCTGCATGATACCCACCAGCTGCAGATAGCCGTCGTTGTTAGGCATTTCCCACAGCAGCTCGTAGTTGTTGCCCAGCGTCTCGTAATCCGGTACCACCTGACGCAGCACGCCGTCTTTCGAGGCTTTAATGCTGACGTGGCCGCGCGGTGGCTCAATACCGTTGGTGGCGTTAGAGATCTGCGAAGAGGTCTCGGACGGCATCAGGGCAGAGAGCGTGGAGTTACGCAGGCCGTGAGTCTTAATGGACTCGCGCAGGCCTTCCCAGTCGAGATGCAGCGGCTCGCTGACAATCGCGTCCAGGTCTTTCTTGTAGGTGTCGATTGGCAGAATGCCTTTCGCGTAGGTGGTCTCGTTGAACCACGGGCACGCGCCTTGCTCTTTCGCCAGCTCGTTGGAAGCTTTCATCAGGTAGTACTGAATGGCTTCAAACGTCTGGTGCGTCAGGTTGTTGGCGCTGCCATCAGAATAACGCTTGCCGTTTTTCGCCAGCCAGTAAGCGAAGTTGATCACGCCAATACCCAGGGTACGGCGGCCCATGGCACCGCGTTTGGCTGCCGGGATTGGGTAATCCTGGTAATCCAGCAGGGCGTCGAGGGCACGTACGGCCAGCACGGCCAGCTCTTCCAGCTCGTCCAGGCTCTTAATCGCACCCAGGTTGAACGCGGACAGCGTACACAGCGCGATTTCACCGTTTTCGTCGTTCACGTCTTCCAGCGGTTTGGTCGGCAGGGCGATCTCCAGGCACAGGTTAGACTGGCGCACTGGCGCAACAACCGGATCAAACGGGCTGTGGGTGTTGCAGTGGTCCACGTTCTGGATGTAGATACGGCCGGTAGAAGCACGTTCCTGCATCATCAGGGAGAACAGGTCTACCGCCTTCACGCGCTGTTTGCGGATGCTGTCGTCTTTTTCGTATTTGGTGTACAGACGCTCGAACTCGTCCTGATCGGCGAAGAAGGCGTCATACAGGCCCGGGACGTCGGACGGGCTGAACAGGGTGATGTCTTCGCCCTTCAGCAGACGGGTGTACATCAGCTTGTTGATCTGCACGCCGTAGTCCATGTGACGCACGCGGTTGCCTTCCACGCCGCGGTTGTTTTTCAGAACCAGCAGGCTTTCCACTTCCAGGTGCCACATTGGGTAGAACAGGGTCGCTGCACCGCCGCGCACGCCGCCCTGAGAGCAGGATTTCACTGCCGTCTGGAAGTGTTTATAGAACGGGATACAGCCGGTGTGGAACGCTTCACCGCCGCGAATCGGGCTGCCCAGCGCACGGATGCGACCGGCGTTGATACCGATACCGGCGCGCTGGGAAACGTATTTCACGATGGCGCTGGAGGTGGCGTTGATGGAATCCAGGCTGTCACCACACTCAATCAGTACGCAGGAGCTGAACTGACGGGTTGGGGTACGCACGCCAGACATGATTGGCGTAGGCAGAGAAATCTTGAACGTCGATACCGCATCGTAGAAACGCTTCACGTATTCCAGACGGGTGTCGCGCGGGTAGTTAGAGAACAGGCAGGCAGCCACCAGAATATAGAGGAACTGGGCGCTTTCGTAGATCTCACCGGTTACGCGGTTCTGAACCAGGTATTTGCCTTCGAGCTGCTTCACTGCCGCATAGGAGAAGTTCATATCGCGCCAGTGATCGATAAACCCGTTCATCTGCTCGAACTCTTCTTCCGTATAGTCTTCCAGCAGATGCGTGTCGTATTTGCCCAGCTCGACCATTTTCACCACGTGATCGTACAGCTTAGGCGGCTCAAACTGGCCGTAGGCTTTTTTACGCAGGTGGAAAATCGCCAGACGTGCAGCGAGGTACTGATAATCCGGTGCTTCGCGAGAGATCAGATCCGCCGCTGCCTTGATGATGGTTTCATGGATATCAGACGTTTTGATGCCGTCGTAGAACTGGATGTGGGAACGCAGTTCAACCTGGGAGATAGATACGTTGTTCAGTCCTTCTGCTGCCCAGTCGAGAACTCGATGGATTTTGTCCAGATTGATACGCTCGGTGGTACCGTCGCGCTTTGTCACCAGCAGACTCTGATTCATGTGGGGTTTACCTGTCCGTGAAATAAAAAAAATATCCCCCGCTTATCCACAGATCCGTCTTGTGACTAACTCTGTGGATAAATACTACATATAGGGGGTTTGCGATAAGAAAAACGCTATATGGTGAGTATTCTAGTATCGAATCTTTTCAGCACAAGGGTTGATTTTGACGTTAAATTGAGGTTGTGAAAGGGTAAAAAAGGCTAAGTCCTCGTACCGTAAGGCCTGGAAGACATGTCAATAATTAAGAAAAAAAATTCAAAATTTGATCGAGTGCTGATTTCTTCAACGGGAGGTCAGAATTGCGCAACATGATGTCGCGCAATCTTTATAAGAATAACGAATGACGTTAGTCGTTTTTGGCGGTGGTATGCAACATATAGTTAACATCCACGCCCGGTGCGAGCTTGAATTTATCGGTCAGCGGATTGTAGTGCAGGCCGGTGATGTGTTGCTCTTTGAGCCACGTCTGGTCAACCCAGCTTAACAGCTCCGCAGGCTTGATGAATTTCTTCACGTCGTGCGTGCCTTTCGGCACCATGCGCAGCACATACTCCGCGCCGACGACGGCCATCAGCCAGGCTTTACCGTTACGGTTGATGGTCGAGAAGAAGACCTGGCCGCCCGGTTTCACCAGTTTTGCACAGGCGTGCACCACGGACTGCGGATCGGGAACGTGCTCCAGCATCTCCATGCAGGTCACCACATCGTACTGGTGGGCATGTTTTGCCGCGTGTTCTTCGACGGTTTCCTGCACGTATTCCACCTGGATGCCGGATTCCAGCGCATGAAGACGGGCAACCTGCAGCGGTTCAAAGCCCATATCGAGGCCAGTGACGTTCGCCCCTTCGCGCGCCATGCTCTCAGCCAGGATACCGCCGCCGCAGCCTACATCGAGCACTTTCTTACCGAACAGACCGCCGGAACGCTCCGCGATATAGCCCAGACGCAGCGGGTTAATGCGATGCAGCGGTTTGAACTCACCTTCGAGATCCCACCAGCGGGACGCCACCGCTTCAAATTTGGCAATCTCTTCGTGGTCAACGTTGTGAGCCACCGGGGATTTTTCGGCATTCATGGGCGCTTTTACTCCTTATTTAGCAAGACAAAGGAGTATATCAGGCAATCCCTGTGAATAAAGCGTATAGGTTTACCTCAATCACCTCGGCTGTGTTATAATTTGCGACCTTTGAATCCGGGATACAGTAGAGGGATAGCGGTTAGATGAGCGACCTTGCGAGAGAAATTACACCGGTTAACATCGAGGAAGAGCTGAAGAGCTCCTATCTGGACTATGCGATGTCGGTCATTGTTGGCCGTGCGCTGCCGGATGTCCGCGATGGCCTGAAGCCGGTACACCGTCGCGTACTATACGCCATGAACGTATTGGGCAATGACTGGAATAAAGCCTATAAAAAATCTGCCCGCGTCGTGGGTGACGTCATCGGTAAATATCACCCGCATGGTGATACCGCCGTGTATGACACCATCGTTCGTATGGCGCAGCCATTCTCCTTGCGTTACATGCTGGTAGATGGTCAGGGTAACTTTGGTTCTGTTGACGGCGACTCCGCAGCGGCGATGCGTTATACGGAAATCCGTATGTCGAAAATCGCCCACGAGCTGATGGCCGACCTGGAAAAAGAGACCGTTGATTTCGTCGATAACTACGACGGCACCGAGCGCATTCCTGATGTTATGCCAACCAAGATCCCGAACCTGTTAGTGAACGGTTCGTCCGGTATCGCGGTCGGTATGGCAACCAACATTCCGCCGCACAACATCACCGAAGTGATCAACGGCTGCCTGGCCTATATCGACGATGAAGACATCAGCATTGAAGGGCTGATGGAACACATCCCGGGTCCGGATTTCCCGACGGCGGCGATCATCAACGGTCGTCGCGGTATTGAAGAAGCGTACCGCACCGGTCGCGGCAAGATTTACATCCGTGCCCGCGCCGAAGTGGAAGCGGACGCCAAAACCGGCCGTGAGACCATCATTGTTCACGAGATCCCGTATCAGGTGAACAAAGCGCGTCTGATTGAAAAAATCGCCGAGCTGGTAAAAGAAAAACGTGTTGAAGGTATCAGCGCGTTGCGTGACGAGTCTGATAAAGACGGTATGCGCATCGTGATTGAGATCAAACGCGACGCGGTGGGTGAGGTTGTGCTGAACAACCTGTACTCCCAGACTCAGCTTCAGGTCTCCTTCGGTATCAACATGGTGGCACTGCACCATGGTCAGCCGAAGATCATGAACCTGAAAGAGATCCTGAGCGCGTTCGTGCGTCACCGCCGTGAAGTGGTGACCCGTCGTACCATCTTCGAACTGCGCAAAGCGCGCGACCGTGCGCACATCCTTGAAGCGCTGGCCGTTGCCCTGGCTAACATCGACCCGATTATCGAGTTGATTCGCCGTGCGCCGACGCCGGCAGAAGCGAAAGCCGCCCTGATCGCGCGTCCGTGGGAGCTGGGTAACGTGGCCGCCATGCTTGAACGTGCGGGCGACGACGCTGCGCGTCCTGAGTGGCTGGAGCCTGAATTCGGCGTGCGTGACGGTCAGTACTACCTGACTGAACAGCAGGCCCAGGCGATTCTGGATCTGCGTCTGCAGAAACTGACCGGCCTTGAGCACGAAAAACTGCTCGACGAATACAAAGAGCTGCTGGAACAGATTGCCGAGCTGCTGCATATCCTGGGTAGCGCAGATCGCCTGATGGAAGTGATCCGTGAAGAGCTGGAGCTGGTCCGCGATCAGTTCGGCGATGAGCGTCGCACCGAAATCACCGCGAACAGCTCTGATATTAACATTGAAGACCTGATCAACCGTGAAGACGTGGTGGTTACCCTGTCTCACCAGGGCTATGTGAAGTATCAGCCGCTGACCGACTACGAAGCACAGCGTCGTGGCGGTAAAGGCAAATCGGCAGCGCGTATTAAAGAAGAAGACTTTATTGACCGCCTGCTGGTGGCAAACACCCATGACACGATCCTCTGCTTCTCCAGCCGGGGCCGTCTGTACTGGATGAAGGTCTATCAGCTGCCGGAAGCGAGCCGTGGCGCGCGTGGTCGTCCAATCGTTAACCTGCTGCCGCTGGAAGCGAACGAACGTATCACCGCTATTCTGCCGGTACGCGAATACGAAGAAGGCGTGAACGTCTTTATGGCCACCGCCAGCGGTACCGTGAAGAAAACCGCCCTGACCGAATTCAGCCGTCCGCGCTCTGCGGGGATCATCGCGGTGAACCTGAACGAAGGCGATGAGCTGATTGGCGTTGACCTGACTTCCGGTTCTGATGAAGTCATGCTGTTCTCTGCCGCCGGTAAAGTGGTGCGCTTTAAAGAGAACGCCGTCCGCGCAATGGGCCGTACCGCTACGGGCGTTCGCGGTATCAAACTGGCGGGCGAAGACAGCGTCGTTTCTCTGATCATTCCGCGCGGTGAAGGGGCAATCCTGACCGTGACGCAGAATGGTTACGGTAAACGTACGGCGGAAGGGGAATACCCAACCAAGTCTCGCGGCACGCAGGGCGTTATCTCTATCAAGGTGACCGAGCGCAACGGTTCCGTTGTTGGCGCGGTGCAGGTGGACGATGCCGACCAGATCATGATGATCACGGATGCCGGTACGCTGGTGCGTACCCGCGTTTCTGAGATTAGCGTGGTGGGCCGTAACACCCAGGGCGTGATCCTCATCCGTACTGCGGAAGATGAAAACGTGGTGGGTCTGCAGCGTGTTGCCGAGCCAGTGGATGACGAAGAGCTCGACTCCATCGACGGTAGCGTCGCGGAAGGTGATGATGATATCGCACCGGAAGCCGACACCGACGATGACGTAGCGGATGACGCTGACGAGTAATGTCTCCTGATGCAAAAAAGGGCCGAATTCCGGCCCTTTTCTTTTGCAGAAGCAGATAAGTCAACGTTGCGACCTGGCGCGTTTACCGCTACCTTAACCACATTCTTTTGACCCCGACGGCGGAGCCTCGCCCCTTTGAAATACCTCGTCTCCTTTCGTAATACGCTGAAAGTTTCTCGCTATCTGTTTCGGGCGCTGGCGCTCTTGCTTTGGCTGCTGGTGGCCTTGTTCTCGGTATTTTACATCGTTAACGCGCTGCACCAGAAAGAAGCGGAGATCCGCCAGGAGTTTAATTTAAGCTCCGACCAGGCCCAGCGCTACATTCAGCGAACGTCTGACGTGATGAAGGAGCTGAAGTATATTGCCGAAAATCGCCTGACGGCGGAAAACGGTATTCTTGCGCTTCGCGGGCGTAACGACAAAACTGAAGTTCCG
The DNA here is from genome assembly GCF_001022965.1 of Enterobacter genomosp. O. Taxonomy (GTDB): domain Bacteria; phylum Pseudomonadota; class Gammaproteobacteria; order Enterobacterales; family Enterobacteriaceae; genus Enterobacter; species Enterobacter cloacae_L. The sequence continues at coordinate 219,064 of NZ_LECZ01000024.1, read as the reverse complement.
GACTTCCAGCCGCTGTTCCCGGACTCCGACTGCTCCACCATGAGCAATACCTGGCGCGGGTCGCTGGAATCGCTTGCCTGGTTTATGCGCTACTGGCGCGACAATTTCTCCGCCGCCTATGACCTGAACCGCGTATTCCTGATCGGCAGTGAAAATCTCTGCATGGCTGACTTTGGCCTGCGCGATGTGCCCGTTGAGCGTGATGACGCGCTGAAAAGCCTGCATGAACGTATTGTGAAATATCGCAATGCGCCGCAGGACGAGCGCGGGAATAACATCTTCTGGGTTAGCCAGGGCCCGCGCACTGGTGTGGGTTATTTCTACGCCCTGACGCCGGTTTATCTGGGAAATCGCCTGCAGGCGCTGCTGGGGATTGAGCAGACCATTCGCATGGAAAACTTCTTCACTCCAGGCAGCCTGCCAATGGGGGTGACCATTCTTGATGAAAATGGTCATCAGCTGATCTCGCTTGCCGGGCCCGATAACCGTTTAAACGTCGAACCGCACTGGATGCAGGAGCGGTCGTGGTTTGGCTATACCTCAGGTTTCCGCGAGCTGGTGTTGAAGAAGAGCCTGCCGCCTTCGTCGCTGAGTATTGTCTATTCGCTGCCGGTGGATATGGTGCTTGAGCGGATACGCATTCTTATCATGAATGCCATTCTGCTGAACCTGATCGCGGGTGGGGCGCTGTTCACCCTGGCGCGCATGTATGAGCGGAAAATCTTTATTCCTGCCGAAAGCGATGCTCAACGGCTGGAGGAACACGAGCAGTTCAACCGTAAGATTGTCGCGTCGGCCCCGGTAGGGATCTGTATTCTGCGTACTCAGGACGGGACAAATATCCTGAGTAACGAACTGGCGCATAACTACCTGAACATGCTGACGCATGAGGACCGGCAAAGGCTGACGCAAATTATCTGCGGCCAGCAGGTTAACTTTGTCGACGTGCTCACCAGCACGCACACCAACCTGCAGATTAGCTTTGTCCATTCCCGCTATCGTAATGAAAACGTGGCGATTTGCGTGCTGGTGGATGTCTCCGCGCGCGTAAAAATGGAAGAGTCTTTGCAGGAGATGGCACAGGCCGCAGAGCAGGCGAGTCAGTCGAAATCCATGTTCCTTGCCACCGTCAGCCACGAGCTGCGTACGCCGCTGTATGGGATTATCGGTAACCTCGATCTGCTCCAGACGAAAGAATTGCCGAAAGGGGTCGACAGGCTGGTGACGGCGATGAACAACTCCTCCAGCCTGCTGCTGAAAATCATTAGCGATATTCTCGACTTCTCTAAAATTGAGTCTGAGCAGCTGAAAATCGAACCGCGGGAATTCTCGCCGCGCGAGGTGATGAACCATATCAGCGCCAACTATCTGCCGCTGGTTGTGCGTAAACAGCTGGGGCTTTACTGCTTCATCGAACCGGACGTGCCGCTGACGCTGCACGGCGATCCGATGCGCCTGCAGCAGGTCATCTCTAACCTGCTCAGCAACGCCATTAAATTCACCGATGTTGGCTGTATCGTGTTGCACGTCTGCCGGGCGGGGGATTACCTGAGCATTCGCGTGCGGGACACGGGGGTGGGCATTCCGGCGAAAGAAGTGGTTCGTCTGTTCGACCCGTTCTTCCAGGTCGGTACCGGCGTGCAGCGTAACTTCCAGGGCACCGGCCTGGGGCTGGCGATTTGTGAGAAGCTTGTCAGCATGATGGACGGTGATATCTCGGTTGATACCGAGCCCGGCATGGGCAGCCAGTTCACCATCCGCATTCCGCTCTATTCGGCGCAGTATCCGGCGAAAGCGACGCTTGACGGGCTGAGTGATAAGCGCTGCTGGCTGGCGGTGCATAATGCTTCACTGAATGACTACCTGACGGCACTGCTCACCTATAGCGGTATCAGGGTGTGCAGCTATGAAGGTCAAACGCCGGACGTGGACGATGTGCTGATTGCCGACGAGATGCTGGAACAGCCGTGGCAGGGGAGAGGAACGGTGCGCTTCTGTCGTCGCCACATTGGCATTCCGGTTGAGCGCGAGCCGGGAGAATGGATACACAGCGTTGCAACGCCGCATGAGCTGTTGAGCCTGCTGGCGCGCATCTACAAGGTGCAGCTGGAAGAGAGCGACAGCGCGGGCGGATTGCCATCACCGGATTCTCTGGCGTCGGTGAATGACGATATGATGATTCTGGTGGTTGATGACCATCCGATTAACCGCCGCCTGCTGGCAGACCAGCTCGGATCGCTTGGCTACCAGTGCAAAACTGCTAATGACGGCGTGGATGCGCTGAATGTGCTGAGTAAAAATCACATTGATATTGTGCTTAGCGACGTCAACATGCCTAACATGGATGGTTACCGCCTGACGCAGCGCATCCGGCAGCTTGGCCTGACGCTGCCGGTGGTGGGCGTAACGGCGAACGCGCTGGCGGAAGAGAAACAGCGCTGTCTGGAGTCAGGAATGGACAGCTGTCTGTCGAAACCGGTGACGCTGGACGTGCTGAAGCAGACGTTGTCGATTTACGCAGACCGCGTGAGAAAAACCAGAATATAAAAAAGGCCCGTAAGGGCCTTTTACTTTTCACCCTCTCCCTGTGGGAGAGGGACGGGGTGAGGGCATCAGGCCGCACACCCGTTCGGGATCAATCCTTATCCGTTGCGCTCAGCGTAACGGAGGAGAGATAGTTCAGCAGAGCAATATCGTTGTCCACGCCCAGCTTCATCATTGCTGATTTCTTCTGGCTGCTGATGGTTTTAATACTGCGGTTCAGTTTCTTGGCAATTTCGGTGACCAGGAAACCTTCTGCGAACAGGCGCAGAACTTCGCTCTCTTTTGGCGACAGGCGTTTGTCACCGTAACCCCCCGCGCTGATTTTCTCCAGCAGACGAGAGACGCTCTCAGGCGTGAACTTCTTGCCTTTCTGCAGCGCAGCAAGCGCTTTTGGCAGATCGGTCGGTGCGCCTTGTTTCAGCACAATCCCTTCGATATCCAGATCCAGCACGGCGCTCAGGATCGCCGGGTTGTTGTTCATGGTCAGAACAATGATCGAGATGTCCGGGAAGTGGCGTTTAATGTATTTGATGAGCGTGATCCCATCACCGTATTTGTCCCCAGGCATGGAGAGATCGGTAATGAGCACGTGTGCATCAAGCTTTGGGAGGTTATTGATCAGTGCTGTAGAGTCTTCAAATTCACCGACTACATTCACCCACTCGATCTGTTCAAGTGATTTGCGAATACCGAACAGTACAATCGGATGGTCATCGGCAATAATTACGTTCATATTGTTCATGTATAAGGCTACCTTGCTACAGCAAGCTTTTGACGTAGGCGTCAATGTCGCTGATGTATTTTTCAATGCCAGAGGCATCTTTCTCACGAATTAGATGTTCCAGCGTTTCACATAACTGCTTGCCGGGAACCAGATTAAGCATGGCAAACACCCCTTTAAGCCGGTGTGCTGTCTGTGCCAGCGCTGCAAAATCATTCGCAGCGGACTCAGTATACAACCGCTTAACATCATCTGGTACTGTATCAACAAAGAGTGAATAATATCCGCTGGCGTGAAGCTCGGCATTTTCATTGCCGCCTAACGGTGATTCCGCTATCTCTTCCTGCGCCAACTGCTCTTCTATTAGTTGTAGTACAGCTTCCTGCATCGCATTGCTTATATTAAAGTTGACGCGCAGCTGGCCAGGGCCGATTTTCCGCACGCCTGACTCATCATCGCTTAAAAGCAAGCCGGAGGCAGTAAGATTAGACGGATTATCAGTTAAAAACAGATCATATTCTTGACTTGCAAGCCTTTCATCCGGCGTGATGCAGGCCGCACCCCAGTTTTCTAACTGACGAACCACAATATTGCGGATCTCATTCGAGGTCACATCAACCATCACCACGACATCATCCAGCAGACGTTCTTCATCTTCTTCCTGCGGATTGGCGGGCATTTTGACGTGCAGAGAATAACGGGTACCGAGAGATTCACGGGCTTTAATATTCAGATGACCGCCGAGCTTACGCGCCAGCTGATCGCACAGCCAGAACGTCAGCGCATTGGCCTTGCCGTAGCGATCGCTTTGCGTGTCATTCAGGAACGGGAAGTGCAGATTATCAATTTCACTCGTCGTTACCCCTTCCCCGGTGTCCAGAATGCGGAACGTCAGGCGATCTTCTGCCGACTCGTCCGTACTGACTTCGAGGGTGATCTTACCGATCTGCGTGGTGGTCACGGCATACTGAATAATCATCAACAGAATGCGACGCAGCGCTTCACGATCGCCGTGGCGTACGTCATTCGCGGACAAACGGTTATTAATCAGCAGCTGCAGCCCTTTACGCTTAATCACGGGCAGAACTTCCGGAACTACTTCATCGATCAGATCCTGAATGGAGAAGAGGGTTGGCGTTCCCTTCCAGAAGTCATTCTCCAGCATGTTCGCCAGCTGGATCTCATCAACCATACGCACCAGCGAGTCGGCCTGGCAGGCAAGCTGGTGGCTTTCAGAGGTGTTTAGCGCCGCTGCCTGGGTCGCCAGCGTTTTTAACGGCTGCTTGAAGGCATCGCCAATGTTTTGCATAAATGCGGCTCGCCCCTGCTGGTTTTTCTCATACAGCCTTTGCGCCTGCTTGAGCTTTTTATTCACCAGCACTTCGCGATCCTGATCGCGGATAATAAAGATTTGCGTACGCGAGGCCACCTGGCTGCGGAACTGACGGATCTCGTACAGCTCGTTATTAATCGTGGCCTGAATGACCCCCTGATGCTGATCCGCCATGGTGGTGATGTTCTGCAGGTTCAGATGCGGCAGCAGATGGTCAGCAATTTTGTTGCTCATCACCGTACGATTCGCTTCCTGATCGTGAACTAACACCCCGAGCGGCAGCACGGAAACAATCTCTTCATTCAGCGCACGCAATACGCGCAGCTCATTGCCGGTACCGGCCGGAACCGTAGAGGCGTCGCTCTGCCGTCCCGTCTGGAAGCGGAACGTGCTGTAGCCAAACAGGGCCAGCGCCAGCAGGCCGATATTCAGCAGCAGAGGCAGCAGGATATTTTGCAGGGTGTCGAGTAACAGCGTGCCAAACGGGACCTGCCACACCAGACGCATGCCGGTCGAGTTGAGCGACGAGGCAATTTCGATTTTCGAACCGTTAAAGGAGATCGATACGCTCTCTGCGGCCTCTTTGTCAGGCGCCGAACGCATATTCTGGGTACTGCTGTCTGGCTCCAGACGGAAGCTGTCGAGCGGCATGTCCGGCGGAATTAAATCATTAATCGGTAAATCGAAGGCCACAACCGTTGCCAGATGCCCCGGCTGGTTAAAGGTGGTACGCAGGGTAAAGTAATGTCCATTTTGCCATGCCAGCCGGCGCAGTGATGAGAAGCTCTCACGTTCATCAAGGGCGTTGGCCTGCTGCAGCATCTCTGCCCGGCGGGAATCGACAATGCTACCCACGGTCGTCTCTTTAAATCCGGAAGAGAGATCTTTCAACGGCAGCGTTGAGATCAGGATCATGCTGTTGTCCTGACCGTTCAGATAGTACATCGACCACGGTACCGTTTCGGCACCCCAGAGGGTATCCAGATAGGTCGAAATGCGCTGGGTCATCTCAAGCGTCGCGCTGTCGTGAGAGCCAAAGATAAGCGCCTCAGTCTTGCGCTGCGGTTTTTCGAGGTAATAGACATCCTGCTTAAGCCGCGTTTCCTGAAGCCCATCCCCGGATGAAGATGCCGGTGCTGCCGCGATGTTGTCGTATATCTGCCAGGTGGCGTAGCGCCAGGTATCAATGCGCTTGTGCACGGCGTGGGTGATATCAACGACCTGATAGCTCTTATCCTTCAGCCAGGCGTTAACCGCGCTCTGTACCATCACCCCCATTGTGACTAACAGCACAACGATCAAAAGAAGAAAGAAACGGGTGATGCTCCCGGGAAGGAGGGAGAATTTGCTCGGGGCGGTAGTTTCAGTCTGACTCATTGATATCTTTAACCCGTTATGGTCGTGCTCTGTGGCGATAGGGCAGTATAAAGGGTAATAACTGAATTTCCAGCGCCACTGTCCTGGAACAGGCGACTTTTTCAACCAACAATATCGGCGGTGAGGAGTGCAGTAAACATGTACAAACGCGCCCTGCGCGTACAGATATAACGCATTATCAGCCGATAAATAGCACGAATTAACAAGAAATTAAGTTTTGCATCAATGGCGTGCTTTCGGTGGCTTCACGAAGAGAATTTAGTTAATAGTCGTTACAATTACGCAGCGGTAGCACAAAAAAAGGGAAGTTACGTAAAGAAAGGTAAAAAAAAACCGAATGCGAAGCATCCGGTTGAATTAGGGATAAACAGACATTCAAAGCTGAATGACGGTAATAAATAAAGTTAATGATGATAGCGAGAGTTATTTTAGAGATTAGGGGCGATCTTGTTTTGTCATTCAGTGCTGTAACGTTTTTTATTGTAACTCGTTGATATTACTGTGCTGTCTTTTGTGTTTGATTATAAGTGCTAAATTCATAAGCTATTTGTGCTTTGTAAAAGTTCCTTGATGTTTACATTTTGAAACATGTTGATAGATAAATGAAACATCTTCAAAGTTTTCGTATCATATTCGCATTGGATTATTCTGTAATTTTGAGGAGAATGAAATTGCCGACTGGTTAATGAGGGTTAACCAGTAAGCAGTGGCAATTATAAGGCATATAACAGAGGGTTAATAAAATGAAAGTTAAAGTACTGTCCCTCCTGGTACCAGCACTCCTGGTGGCAGGCGCAGCAAATGCGGCCGAAATTTATAACAAAGATGGCAACAAATTAGATCTGTACGGCAAAGTCGATGGTCTGCACTATTTCTCTGACGACAAGAGTGCTGACGGCGACCAGACCTACATGCGTCTTGGCTTCAAAGGCGAAACTCAGGTTAACGATCAGCTGACCGGTTACGGCCAGTGGGAATACCAGATTCAGGGCAACACCTCTGAAAGCGACAACCAGGCCTGGACGCGTGTGGCGTTCGCGGGTCTGAAATTCGCTGAAGCGGGTTCTTTCGATTACGGTCGTAACTACGGTGTGATCTACGACGTAACCTCCTGGACCGACGTTCTGCCAGAATTTGGCGGCGATACCTACGGCGCAGACAACTTCCTGCAGTCCCGTGCTAACGGCGTGGCGACCTACCGTAACCAGGACTTCTTTGGTCTGGTGGATGGCCTGAACTTTGCTCTGCAGTATCAGGGCAAAAACGGCAGCGTAAGCGGTGAAAACGAGACCGGTCGTAGCACCCTGAAACAGAACGGCGACGGCTACGGTGCGTCCCTGACCTATAACCTGGGCGAAGGCTTCAGCATCGGTGGTGCAATGTCTTCTTCTAAGCGTACTGCTGACCAGAACAACACCGCTAACCCGGCGCTGAAGGGTGAAGGTGACCACGCTGAAGTGTATACCGGTGGTCTGAAATACGACGCCAACAACATCTACCTGGCGGCACAGTACTCTCAGACCTACAACGCAACGCGTTTCGGCAACTCTCAGAGCAGCAGCGACATTTACGGTTTTGCTAACAAAGCGCAGAACTTCGAAGTGGTTGCTCAGTACCAGTTCGACTTCGGTCTGCGTCCATCCGTGGCTTACCTGCAGTCTAAAGGTAAGGACATCGAAGGTTACGGCGACCAGGATCTGCTGAAATATGTTGATGTGGGTGCGACTTACTACTTCAACAAAAACATGTCCACCTACGTGGATTACAAAATCAACCTGGTTGATGAAAATGAATTCACCCGTCAGGCGGGTATCGGTACTGACGATATCGTCGCGCTGGGCCTGGTTTACCAGTTCTAATCGCTTCACCGTATAACACAGGGGCCTGAAGGCCCCTTTTTTGTGTTTTTTTTAGGCCCTCACAATTCACCCGTTTTGGTGTACTCTTGCCGCCCTGGCATGAGGATAATAATGAATGGACATGACTTTTTTACGCGCCAGCTTTCTGGCAACCCTTTTTCTCCTGACCGCTTGTGACTCTTCCACGCCGGTGGCAACCCCCGATGCACCCGCCGCGACGGTGCTTGAAGGCAAAACGATGGGCACCTTCTGGCGCGTCAGCGTGATGAACCTTGATAAGACACGCGCAGATGAGCTTCGTGGCAAAATTCAGACGCAGCTGGACGCTGACGATCAGCTGCTGTCGACATATAAAAACGACTCGGCGCTGATGCGCTTTAATCTTTCAAGCACGACCTCCTTGTGGCCGGTGAGCGAGGCGATGGCCGATATCGTGACCGAGGCAATGCGCGTGGGCTACAAAACCAACGGGGCGATGGATGTGACCGTCGGCCCTCTGGTGAACCTCTGGGGATTTGGCCCCAACAAGCAGCCAGTTACCGCGCCCGATCAGGCGGCCATTGATGACGCTCGCGCCCGGACCGGGCTTCAGCATCTGACGGTGATCAATCAGTACGGTCAACAGTACCTGCAAAAAGATATCCCCGATCTGTTTGTCGATCTGTCGACGGTAGGGGAAGGCTATGCGGCGGATCATCTGGCTGCGCTGATGGCGCAGGAGGGTATTTCGCGCTATCTGGTATCCGTGGGCGGCGCGTTAGTCAGCCGGGGCATGAACGCCAGCGATAAACCGTGGCGCGTTGCGATTCAAAAGCCGACCGATCGGCAAAATGCCGTGCAGGCGATGGTGGATATCAACGGACATGGCATCAGCACCTCCGGTAGCTACCGTAACTATTACGAGCTCGACGGGAAACGTATTTCGCACGTTATTGACCCGCAGACCGGACGTCCGATCGAGCATAACCTGGTGTCGGTAACGGTGATTGCCCCCACCGCGCTGGAGGCGGATGCCTGGGACACCGGGCTCATGGTTCTCGGTCCGGAGAAAGCCAAAGAGGTGGTGCGTCAGGAAGGGCTGGCGGTTTATATGATCGTTAAAGAGGGCGACGGGTTTAAAACCTGGCATTCGCCGCAGTTCAACAGCTTCCTCGTGAGCGACAAAAATTAAAAAGCAAGGTTGCGGGTTTTTAATCAGTGGCACTCAGGCACGCTGTATATATGCTTATAAGAGGAGCCGATAATGAGAAACCCGACCTTAATGACCGATGAGGACCGCTGGCTGGCCGTGCTGGCCCGCGATCCGCGCGCTGACGCTCAGTTTGTCTTTGCCGTGCAGACGACGGGGATTTTCTGTCGCCCGTCGTGCCGTGCCCGTCACGCGCTGCGTAAAAATGTCCGCTTTTATCCTGATGCCCAGCATGCCGTTCAGGCAGGGTTTCGTCCGTGCAAGCGCTGCATGCCGGATAAACGCGATCCTCAGGAACAGAAGCTGGCAAAAGTGGAACACGCCTGCCGTCTTCTGGAGCAGGATCCTGCGTTAACCCTGGAGAAGCTGGCGCAGCAGGTTGCCATGAGTCCTTTCCATTTCCACCGTCTGTTTAAGTCCGTAACCGGTATGACGCCAAAAGCCTGGCAGCAGGCTGCGCGAGGTCAGCGCCTGCGCACCGCGCTTGCGCAGGGAGACAAAATTACCGATGCCGTGCTGGCGGCCGGGTTTCCTGACAGCAGTAGCTATTATCGCAAAGCTAACGATGCGTTGGGCATGACGGCGAAGCAGTACCGTAAAGGTGATGCGGCCGTACGCTATGCCATCGATGACTGCTCGTTAGGACGCTGCCTGGTGGCGGAAAGCGAGCGGGGGATCTGCGCGATCCTGCTGGGCGACAACGACGCGGAATTAGTCGAGGAGCTTGCGACGGTATTTCCAAAAGCAGAGCACGCGCCGCTGGACGATGCTTTCGCGCGGCGGATCCATCAGGTGATTGCCAGTATTGATGACCGCGCTGTTCCGCTCGCGCTGCCGCTGGATATTCGCGGAACCGCGTTCCAGCAGCGGGTCTGGCAGGCCCTTCGTCACATTCCCTGCGGTGAAACGGCAAGTTACCAGCAGGTGGCGCAGGCGATTGGTCAACCCGGTGCGGTGCGCGCCGTTGCCGGTGCCTGTGCCGCAAACACGCTGGCGATTGTGATCCCCTGTCATCGCGTTGTTCGCAGCGACGGGGCGCTGTCAGGCTATCGATGGGGAACGGAGCGAAAAGCGCTATTACTGAAACGTGAGGCAAAACGCCAGGAGGGATAATGCTCGATCTTTTTGCGGATGCTGAACCCTGGCAGGAGCCGCTTGCGCCGGGGGCGGTTATCCTGCGCCGCTTTGCGCTCTCACGTGCGGCGGCGCTGCTTGCCGGTATTGAAGAGGTGACGACCGTTTCACCGTTTCGCCATATGGTGACGCCGGGCGGCTACACTATGTCGGTGGCCATGGCCAACTGCGGCGAATTAGGTTGGGCGACAAACGCGCGGGGCTATCTGTATGCGCCGAACGATCCCACGACCGGCCAGCCGTGGCCCCCTATGCCTGCGGTTTTTCAGGCACTTTGTCACGATGCCGCGGTTGCGGCGGACTATGCCGACTTCCGTCCGGATGCCTGCCTGATTAACCGCTACGCCGTTGGCGCGAAGCTCTCGCTGCATCAGGACAAGGATGAGCCCGATCTGCGCGCGCCCATTGTCTCGGTATCGTTAGGCCTGCCCGCCGTCTTCCAGTTCGGCGGATTGCGCCGCAACGATCCGCTCAGGCGCATCATGCTGGAACATGGCGATGTGGTGGTGTGGGGCAGGGAGTCGCGGCTTTATTACCACGGCATTCAGCCACTGAAGCCCGGGGTTCACCCGCTTACGGGCGAGTACCGTTATAACCTGACCTTCCGTCAGGCGGGGTACAGTAAACTAAAATAAGAATTATTCTTGATGTCCGCGCAGGGCAGTTTACACTGCTGGCTGATTTTTATTGTCCGGATTGCCTGCATGCAACTACTTCTCCTTGTCTGGCGTCAGTATCGCTGGCCATTCATCGCCGTAATGGCGTTAAGCCTCGCCAGCGCCGCGCTGGGTATTGGCCTGATCGCGTTTATTAACGTGCGTTTGATTGAAATGGTCGATACTTCGCTCTCCGTATTGCCGGAATTTCTTGGCCTTCTCCTGCTGCTGATGGCGGTAACGCTCGGCTCTCAGCTGGCGCTGACCGCGCTCGGCCACCATTTCGTTTTCCGTTTGCGCAGCGAGTTTATCAAGCGGATTCTGGATACCCAGGTAGAACGCGTGGAACAACTCGGCAGTGCTTCTCTGCTGGCGGGGCTGACCAGCGATGTGCGCGCCATTACCATCGCGTTCGTTCGTCTGCCGGAGCTGGTTCAGGGGATCATTCTGACCTTTGGCTCTGCGGCCTATCTCGCCTGGCTCTCCAGCAAAATGCTGGCGGTGACCGCGCTGTGGATTGCGATCACCATCTGGGGCGGTTTTGTGCTGGTGTCCCGCGTCTATAAACACATGGCGGTACTGCGCGAAACCGAAGATAAGCTCTATAACGATTACCAGACGGTACTGGAAGGGCGCAAAGAGCTGACCCTGAACCGCGAGCGCGCCGAGTATATCTTTAACAACCTCTATATCCCGGACGCGCGCGAATACCGGCACCATATTATCCGTGCCGATACCTTCCACCTGAGCGCGGTAAACTGGTCGAATATCATGATGCTGGGAGCTATTGGCCTGGTATTCTGGATGGCGAACAGCCTGGGCTGGGCGGACACGAACGTCGCGGCAACCTACTCGCTGACGCTGCTGTTCTTGCGTACACCGCTGCTCTCGGCCGTCGGTGCCTTGCCGACTCTGCTAAGCGCGCAGGTGGCGTTCAATAAGCTCAAAAAATTCGATCTCGCGCCGTTTAACGCCGAGTTCCCGCGTCCGGAGACCTTCCCGAACTGGCAGACGCTGGAGCTGCGTAACGTCACGTTCCGCTATCAGGACAACGCCTTCTCCGTGGGGCCAATCAATCTGACGATTCACCGCGGCGAGCTGCTGTTCCTGATTGGCGGCAACGGCAGTGGCAAATCGACCCTGGCGATGCTGCTCACCGGGCTTTATCAGCCGCAGTCTGGCGAAATTTTGCTGGATGGCAAGGCGCTGAGCGCAGAGAAGCCCGAAGATTACCGCAAGCTTTTCTCGGCGGTCTTCACCGACGTCTGGCTGTTCGATCGGCTGCTGGGGCCGGAAGGGCAGCGGGCCAATCCTGCGCTGGTGGAGAAATGGCTGGCGCAGTTGCAGATGTCGCACAAGCTGGAGCTACAGGACGGGAAGATCCTCAACCTGAAGCTCTCCAAAGGGCAGAAAAAACGCGTGGCGCTGCTGCTGGCGCTGGCGGAAGAGCGTGACATCATTCTGCTGGACGAGTGGGCGGCCGATCAGGACCCGCATTTCCGCCGCGAATTTTATCAGGTGCTGCTGCCGCTGATGCAGGAGATGGGCAAAACCATTTTCGCCATCAGCCATGACGATCATTACTTTATTCATGCCGACCGTCTGCTGGAGATGCGCGACGGCAGGCTGAGCGAGCTGACCGGCGAAGAGCGCGATGCGGCGTCGCGTGATGCGGTGGCGCGCACGGCCTGATGCCAATGTGCCGGGTGGCGGCTTCGCCTTACCCGGCCTACGATATTGTAGGCCCGTGCAAGCGTAGCGCCGCCGGGCACAATGATTTGCACAATATGCCGATTTTTTCTTCATCCCACTTCGTTGTTTATTCTTATTTACATATCCCCGCGCTATGCTTAATACCAACTTATTTCATGGATTTATGATTAATGTCGGTATTAAAGAAAAACAGCGCCAGGCAGCGTGACCAGGAACGTGCGCGACTTATCTGGCTTCTCACGACCGATAAAGCGGTCACTTCAACGTTATTAGGCAAACTCACCCTGGCTGAGCAATATGATGTCGGCACCCTGGCCGACGATATTGCTGAGGTAGGTGCGCTGGTTGCTCATTTACCCCCGCCGGATCTGGCGGATACCCTTGAAGCGCTCCCCTCGGAAGAACGTCACGCCCTGTGGCGGCTGGTGCAGGATCACGAGCGCGGGCAGGTGCTGCTTGAGGCTTCTGAAAACGTCTGGGATGACCTTATCGACGAGATGAGCGACCGGGATATTCTCGACGCCCTGCAAACCCTGGATATCGACGAGCAGATTTACCTGGTTCAGCACCTGCCGCGAAACCTGACCGGTCGCCTGCTGGCTTCCCTGCCTGCGGATGAGCGGGCGCGCGTGCGCCAGGTGATGCACTACGAGAAAAACAGCGTCGGCGCGATCATGGAGTTCGGCGTGATCACGGTGCGCCCGGACGTGACGCTCGGCACCGTGCAGCGCTACCTGCGCCGTCTGGGCAGGATGCCGGACAACACCGATAAACTGTTTGTCACCTCGCGGGATAAGACCCTGCTCGGCGAGCTGGAGCTGAAAACCATCCTGCTCAACAGCACCCAGCGGAAGGTGAGCGAGGTGATGGAAAACGAGCCGATGGTCTTCTCCCCGGAAGACGATGCGGAAAAAGCGGCGCGTACCTTCGAACGTGATGACCTCGTAAGCGCCGCGGTCGTGGATTCCGTCGGCAAACTGATGGGGCGTCTGACCATCGATGAGATCGTTGACGTGGTCTATGAAGAGACCGATAACGACCTGCGTGCGCTTGGGGGGATCAGCGCCGAAGATGACGTCCATGCCTCCGTCGGCAAGGCGGTTAAAACGCGCTGGGCATGGCTTGCTATCAATTTGTGTACCGCGTTTATCGCCTCCCGCGTGATTGACGGCTTTGAACATACCATTTCGCAGCTGGTGGCGTTAGCCTCACTGATGCCGATTGTGGCCGGAATTGGCGGCAACACCGGAAACCAGACCATCACCATGATCGTTCGCGCGCTGGCGCTGGAAAATATTCAGCCCGGCAACTTCGCCTTTCTGATCTTCAGAGAGATGGGCGTGGCGTTGATTAACGGCCTGGTGTGGGGCGGCATTATGGGGGGCATCACCTGGTGGCTATATGACGATATGGCCTTAGGTGGGGTGATGATGCTGGCGATGGTGCTGAACCTGCTGGTGGCATCAATGATGGGCGTCATTATCCCGTTAACGATGACCAAACTGGGGCGCGACCCCGCGGTGGGGTCGAGCGTGATGATCACCGCCATCACCGATACCGGCGGTTTCTTTATTTTTCTTGGGCTGGCGACGATTTTTCTTCTTTAAGCCGACGCTTAGCGCGGGCGGGCAGCAGCGCCATGACAATAATCCCGCCCAGCACGCCAATCGCCAGGTTGCCGGTTGATACCGTTGCGGCCACGGTGACCAGCATTACCACCGTTTCCGCAATCGGGGCATTTTTTACCGTGGCTGGCTGAAGGCTGTGCCAGCTGAACGTTTTAATGGCGACAATCGCCATTATCCCGGCCAGCACGGCCATCGGGATTTTAGCCATCACTTCACTGAGCGCCGTTACCAGGATCAGCAGTACAATGCCTGCCGCAATGGTTGAGAGGCGGCTTCGTCCTTTCCCCATCTCCACGTTGACGATGGTTTGTCCGATCATTGCGCAGCCCGCAATACCACCATAAAAACCGGACAGAATATTACCCACGCCCAGCCCGATGCTCTCACGGCGCTTGCTCGACGGCGTTGCGGTCAGCTCATCTACCAGCTTTGCCGTCAGCAGGGATTCCAGCAGGCCGACGAAGGCAATACTCAGCGCGCACGGCCAGATGATGCTCAGCGTCTGTAAATTCAGCGGAACCAGCAGTTCAGTAAACCCCGGTAAACCGCCGCTTATCGCGCCTTCATCACCCACGGTCGGCAGGATTTGACCTGTGGTCACGGTATAAAGCGTCAACGCGACAATGGCAATCAGCGGCGAGGGGATACTTTTGACGTAGCGCGGTACCCACAGCACAATCAGCACCGTCAGCACGAACAGGCTTACAATCAGCGGGCTTCGGCTCCAGAAGTGGGGAACCTGAGCGAAGAAAATCAATATACCGAGCGCGTTAACAAACCCGGTCATGACGGCCTGCGGGATAAAGCGCATCAGACGCGCCATGCCCGATACCCCAAACAGGATCTGAATCACGCCAGCCATCAGCACCGCCGGCAGAATGTACTGCACGCCGTGCTGATGCACCATCGGGCCAATGACCAGCGCGACGGAGCCGGCCGCTGCCGTGACCATCGCCGGACGACCGCCCAGCACGGACAGGGCAAGACACAGCACCACGGAGGCAAAAAGGCTGACCTTTGGGTCAACGCCGGCGACCACCGAAAATGAAATAACTTCGGGGATCAGCGCCAGAGCGGTAATCACGCCCGCCAGCGTTTCACGCATCAGAAGCCTGGGTGAGCTGAGGACCGTGGTGATGTGGCCTTCGCGGGGTAAAGCAGGTTGGGGTAAGGACATAACAATTCGCTGGTTAGGGCAGGCTTCCGTGCGCGCGATCACAAAGTGCAGGATAGTAGCCAGAAAATGCCCCTATTGCCAGCCGTGAGCGTAATCCCCCACAAACAATCCATCATTAAATTTCACAATTACAATAATTTCGTAACCTTTAAACAATATTTAAAAGTTGTTACCGTGCCCCCGCAGCTTTTTTCACCTGCAATTTCCACGCATCAAGCACTTTTACACTAAGGCATAAATTATGAAAAAAATGACTGCCATGCTCTTTTCTCTGGCCGTGGGGCTTAACACCGTCTCTATGGCGGCGAAAGCTGACGCACCAAAAGAGCAGGAAACGGACGTCCTTTTAATTGGTGGCGGTATCATGAGCGCCACGCTGGGAACCTATCTGCAAGAACTGCAGCCGGACTGGTCAATGACCATGGTCGAACGCCTTGATGGCGTGGCGCAGGAGAGTTCGAACGGCTGGAATAACGCCGGTACCGGACATTCGGCACTCATGGAACTGAACTATACGCCGCAGAAAAAGGACGGTTCCATTAGTATTGAGAAGGCGGTAGAGATCAACGAAGCCTTCCAGATTTCTCGCCAGTTCTGGTCACACCAGGTCAACAGCGGCGTGATGCACGATCCGCACTCCTTCATCAATACCGTACCGCACATGAGCTTTGTGTGGGGCGAACAGAACGTTAACTTCCTGCGCGCGCGCTACGCGGCTCTGCAGCAGAGCACGCTGTTCCGCGGTATGAAATACTCTGAAGACCATGCGCAGATTAAAGAGTGGGCTCCGCTGGTCATGGAAGGTCGTGACCCGAGCCAGAAAGTCGCGGCGACCCGCACCGAAATTGGTACCGACGTCAACTACGGTGAGATTACCCGCCAGCTGGTAACGTCTCTGAAGAAGAAAGAGAACTTCAACCTGCAGCTCAGCACCGAAGTGCGCGGTTTCAAGCGCAACGCGGATAACAGCTGGAGCGTGACCGTTGCCGATCTGAAAAACAATGAAGCCGAACACGTCATCAAGGCGAAATTTGTCTTTATTGGGGCAGGTGGCGCGGCGCTGAAGCTGCTGCAGGAGTCCGGTATTCCGGAAGCGGACGACTATGCGGGCTTCCCGGTCGGCGGTCAGTTCCTGGTGTCCGATAACCCGGAAGTGGTGAATCGTCATCTGGCAAAAGTGTACGGCCAGGCTTCTGTAGGTGCGCCGCCAATGTCCGTTCCGCATATCGATACCCGTATGCTTGACGGCAAACGCGTGGTGCTGTTTGGACCGTTCGCGACCTTCTCCACCAAGTTCCTGAAAAACGGCTCTCTGTGGGATCTGCTGAGCGCCACGACCACCTCTAACGTCAAACCGATGATGGACGTAGGGCTGGATAACTTCGACCTGGTGAAATACCTGATTAGCCAGGTGATGCTCTCTGACGACGACCGTTTCGAGGCGTTAAAAGAGTACTATCCGCAGGCGAAGAAAGAAGACTGGCGTTTGTGGCAGGCGGGTCAGCGCGTACAAATCATCAAACGCGATCCGAAAGAGGGCGGCGTGCTGCGTCTGGGTACGGAAGTGGTGAGCGACAAGGATGGCACCATTGCCGCGCTGCTGGGTGCGTCACCGGGTGCGTCTACCGCTGCGCCAATCATGCTGCACCTGATGGAAAAAGTGTTTAAGGATAAAGTTTCCAGCCCGGAATGGCAGGCTAAGCTGAAAACCATTATTCCATCCTACGGCACGAAGCTGAACGGTAACGTGGACGCGACGGAGCAGGAGCTGGAATACACCAGCCGCGTACTGCAGCTGCAATATGTTAAGCCGCAGGCTGCTGATGCTGCACCAAAAGCGGAGCTGAAGCCTCAGGCGGAAAACAAACCGGTTGCGGATATCGCGCTGTAAGGTAAAAGCAAAACGGCAACATACGTTGCCGTTTTTAGGGTTTTCTCCCTCTCCCACCGGGAGAGGGTTGGGGTGAGGGCATCAGAGCGCACCCGACCTGGTTTTAACGTACTACCGCTTGTCCGACATTCTCATCAGCCTTCCACACGCGATATTTCACCTCGACGTTTTCAGGCGTATACACCACGATTGGCAGCTTGCTGTTATAGCGCAGCAGACTATTGTCACCCAGATACGCAGTCACAAATTTCTTCTCTTTTTTGCCGTCCGGGCAGGCCATCATGGTGGAAACCGGTGACGTCACTTTATCAAAGACGTAATAGTCGTAACCCCAGCCTTCCAGGGTTTTGCTTTCAAGTTGACCGCCCAGACGATGCTGGTTGCAGTCCACTTCCAGCGTCTTGCCAATTAACAGTTCCACCTTGAAGTTCCCTTCATCCTGCTGAACCGGTAACTGAATCACCTGACGCTTCATCCCTTTGTCCGCTTTCGGATACGGGGCAACTTTTTCCAGCGGCTGCTCTTTTGGGGTTTCGCTGGCGAAAGCACCGGTGCTGGCGCACGCGGCGGCGATGAGGGCGATGGCAAATTTAGGTGCGTTTTTCATTGTCATTCCTTTATGTCAAAACGATCCTGCACAGGTTAACATAACAACTATAAATGATTGGTGTTATTTACTTACATTTTCAATATATACAGAGTTATAAGCTTTTAATTTGCGTGTTATATGGTTGTTTGTGCTGGTGTGGAGTGGGGTGCCAGTTCGTGTTATTTTAAGCACTCTATAATGTTATTCATCTGTAAAGGGAAGAGAGATGGTTCGTGCAAAACTTAAAACACCTGAAGGCCGCAAATTTCTCCTGGCGCTGCTGGTGGTATTTATGATTGCTGCCGCGTGCGTTGGGCGGGCAACCATTGTTGGCGTTATCGAACAGTACAATATCCCCCTCTCAGCCTGGACGACCAGCATGTACGTCCTGCAATCGGCCATGATCTTTGTCTACAGCCTGGTGTTCACCGTTCTTCTGGCCATACCGCTGGGCATTTTCTTCCTGGGCGGTCGCGAGAAGCACTAAGCGTCGATATGCGAAAACTAAGCCACCCATCAGGGTGGCTTTTTTTATGCCTGACGATATTTTACCCGTACTTCCAGGATATTCTGTTTCGAGCAAAATGTTCAACGTACAGCAGGAGATGCGCAATGTTATCCCGGTTTGCAACGCTCAGCCGGATCCCGAAAGGCGTCTGGGTTGTTGGTGGGGTCAGCATGTTGATGGATATCTCCTCGGAGATTATTCATAGCCTGCTACCGCTGTTTATGGTAACGACGCTCGGAGCCAGCGTGATTTTCATCGGTTTGATTGAAGGTCTGGCCGAAGCCACTGCGCTGTTTATCAAGGTGTTTTCCGGGGCGATTAGCGACTATCTGGGTAAACGTAAAGGGCTGGCAGTGCTGGGCTATGGTCTCGGCGCGCTAAGTAAGCCGTTGTTTGCGATTGCCTCTTCCTCCGGCATGATTCTTGGGGCACGCTTAATCGACCGGGTGGGGAAGGGGATACGGGGGGCGCCGCGCGATGCGCTGGTCGCTGATGTTACGCCGCCGGAAC
Organism: Enterobacter genomosp. O; assembly: GCF_001022965.1. Taxonomy (GTDB): domain Bacteria; phylum Pseudomonadota; class Gammaproteobacteria; order Enterobacterales; family Enterobacteriaceae; genus Enterobacter; species Enterobacter cloacae_L. The sequence continues at coordinate 200,235 of NZ_LECZ01000024.1, read as the reverse complement.
TCCGCGGCGCGGCCTTTGGTTTGCGTCAGTCGATGGACACCATTGGCGCATTTCTCGGGCCGTTGCTGGCCGTAGGCTTAATGCTGCTGTGGAATGATGATTTTCGTACCATTTTCTGGATTGCGGTGATCCCCGGCGTACTCGCCGTTGCCTTGCTTTTCTTCGGCCTGCATGAGCCTAAAACCCCTGTCGAGCATAAACGAACAAATCCCATCAAACGAGAGAACCTCAGACGCCTCGGGAAAGGCTGCTGGTGGGTCATTGGCCTGGGGGCCATCTTCACGCTCGCACGTTTCAGTGAAGCATTTCTTGTGCTTCGCGCTCAGCAGTCGGGTGTGCCGCTGGCGCTGATCCCGCTGGTGATGGTGGCGATGAATCTGCTCTTTTTCCTCTCTGCCTATCCGTTTGGCAAGTTATCCGACGTGATGAGCCACACCCGATTACTGCAGTGGGGGTTGGTGGTGCTGATTGGCGCGGATATTGTGCTGGCGCTGAGCACCCACTGGGCAGGCATTATTTTAGGCGTTGCGCTTTGGGGCGTGCATATGGGGATGACGCAAGGATTGCTGGCGGCAATGATTGCTAAAACCGCGCCAGCGGATCTGCGCGGTACCGCCTACGGTATTTTTAGTCTGGTCAGCGGCGTGGGATTATTAGTCGCCAGCCTGGGGGCTGGGGCAATCTGGGAGACATTTGGTGCGCAGTATACGTTTTATGCCGGGGCGGTGATTTGTCTGGCGACGTTGGTTTATCTGCGAAAAACACCTGGCGAAATGGAATAAAAAAACCAGCCGTAATAGGCTGGTTTTGATAATAATTTTGGTCGGCACGAGAGGATTTGAACCTCCGACCCCCGACACCCCATGACGGTGCGCTACCAGGCTGCGCTACGTGCCGACGCATAAAAGAATACTACTCGATTCCGTTTTGAATGCAAGGGAATCTGTCGCTAACTGGTTTATAATTAATCAGTTAGCGATAAAGCGCTTCTCATCCGTCAGGACCTGCAGCAGCAGGCTCAGCTGCGGTTTCTGGTCTTTCAACCGTTCACCCTGCAGATTATACGTCTGGTAATTTCCGTTGCTGTTCAGCACCAGCGTCAGCTTCGGCGTGGTCACCACCAGAGAGTTACTCCCGGCAGCGGTAACCCAGTTATGGCGGCGCGCGGCGCTGAAGAGATCCTGCCCCTGCGAATACTCGTTTGCTGGCGTGCTGACGTGCAGCAGGCGTTGCATCAGGGTGGTCATGACATCTTTATGCTCGGTAAGCATATTGATGCGCTGAGCCGGGGTGCCAGGCCAGTGGATCACCAGCGGAACATGCAGGTTCGGGCGTGACCAGCTCATACTCTTCGTCTCGTTGCCCAACGGGACGCCGTGGCCTGCGGTGACGATCACCACGGTGTTGTCCAGCTTGCCTGACTCGCGTAGTGCGCCAAGCACGCGGCCTATCTGCGCATCGACATCGCCAGCCGCACGGCCGTAGCGTCGCGCAAAGTCATTCTTATTACTGTCGGCAAGGGTTGTACCGTTAAAGGCAACCCATGAGAACCAGCGGTTATCTTCCTGCGCGTAGCGCTGCAGCCAGTTGATCCATTGGCTGGCGGTCTGCGCGTCGGACTGATCTTGCGCCGGCGGCAGTGAGAAATCTGACAGCAGCGCCTGACGGTAGAGCGGGCTGTTAAAGCCATCTGATGAGAACAGCCCTAACTGGTAACCTTGCTGATTCAGCCCGGTGATCAGCGCCGCAGGTGTGCGGGTAGAGAGTACGCCGTCCATGTAGCCGGCTGAAATACCGTAGAAGAGGCCAAAGATGCCCGCATCGGTTGAGTTACCGGAGCTCATATGCTGAGTAAACGAGACGTTTTGACTCGCGAACTCGGCCAGGGCAGGCATCTGCTTCTCGTAACGGGAATAGTTCAGGCCGTCGACGGTGATCAGCAGGACGTTTTGCCCGCGGCCCATGTCGCGATAGCGCAGGTCGCTCAGCGGATACTGAACGCTGACCGCTTCCGGGTTACCCTGTTCGACCAGGCGGCGCTGGTACTCCTGCGCATCAAGTAGGCCGTGTTTTTCAAGGAAGCGACGGGCCGTCATTGGATACGAGAGCGGCAGGTTAGCGCGCTGCATGGTAATAGGGCGATAGAAGTTCGCATCCGCCCAGATATACATGATGTGCGAACTGATAAAAGAGACGAAAAAGAGCGTGGCGACGGGCTTCGCATAATGGCGTCGCCGGGTCAGACTGCGAAGTTTTTGCCAGCTCCAGGTGGCAAACAGCATCTCAATCAACAGGATCACCGGGACGCTGATAAACATCAGCTGCCAGTCACGGGCCGTTTCATTCTGGTCGGGGTTAATCACCAGTTCCCAGACGATGGGGTTGAGATGCAGGTGGAAGCGGGTGAACACTTCGCTGTCGATAAGCAGCAGCGTCATTCCCACCGTCGCAAGGATGGCGGACAAGAACCGCATCAGACGCTGCGACATGACGATAAACGTCAGGGGGAACAGGATCAGCAGATAGGTGGCGAAAACCAAAAAGCTAAAATGACCCACAACGCTCATCCAGGAGTAGATCCGCCCGGTTAGCGTTGTTGGCCAGTCTGCGACAAAAAGATAACGACAGCCAATGACCGTCGCCAACAGAATGTTGAACAGGGCAAACCAGTGCCCCCAGCTGACCATCTGGGAGACTTTTTCACGGTAGCGCTGACGATTCGTCACCATAAACTGTTGTTCGTATCCCTTAATGGGCCTGGTCGTTGCTGACGGATGACTGTAAAGCCTGGGCGAAAGATTTTGCGATCGCCTGACGCTGAGCCGGAGCAACGCTGGTGTTAATAAGGTTGGTGACCATATTTCCCAAAACCATCAGGGAGAGATCGGTCGGCGTTTTATGTTTTTCCAGTACGTTGACCAGCTCACTGAGCAGTTGTTCAACGTGTTCATCACTGTAGCGGGAATGTTGTGGCATAAATCAAAATCAGTTTGTTGATGAAAGGGCAACATATTACCGTAGCAACAGCTTTTTTTCCCCTTTTTTATCTGTTGTTGCACACATGCCCTGGTGGTGGTTGAATACCGCCCGGTCTAAAAGGAGAGTTTATCATGAGTCTGGAAATCAACCAGATTGCCTTGCACCAGCTTATCAAGCGCGATGAGCAAACCCTTGAAGTGGTGCTGCGCGATTCGTTACTGGAACCCACGGCGACCGTTGTGGAGATGATGGCAGAGCTGCATCGCGTCTATAGCGCCAAAAATAAAGCCTATGGTCTGTTCAGCGAAGAGAGTGAACTGGCAGATAGCCTGCGCCTTCAGCGTCAGGGTGAAGAGGATTTCCTGGCGTTTAGCCGTGCCGCAACCGGGCGTCTGCGCGACGAGCTGGCGAAATATCCCTTCGCCGACGGCGGGATCGTGCTGTTTTGCCACTATCGCTATCTGGCCGTAGAGTATCTGCTGGTTACCGTGCTGAATAACTTAAGCAGCATGCGCGTGAACGAGCAGCTGGATATCAGCTCAACGCATTATCTGGATATCAACCATGCGGATATCGTGGCGCGTATCGATTTGACCGAGTGGGAAACGAACCCGGAGTCGACCCGCTACCTGACTTTCCTGAAGGGGCGCGTGGGCCGAAAAGTGGCTGATTTCTTCATGGACTTCCTCGGTGCCAGCGAAGGTCTTAACGCCAAAGCGCAGAACAAAGGTCTGCTCCAGGCGGTTGATGACTTCACGGCTGAAGCACAGCTTGATAAATCTGAGCGTCAGAACGTACGCCAGCAGGTTTACAGCTACTGCAACGAACAGCTGCAGGCAGGGGAAGAGATTGAGCTGGAGTCGCTGTCAAAAGAGCTGGCGGGCGTGAGCGAAGTCAGCTTCCAGGAATTCACCGCGGATAAAGGTTATGAGCTCGAAGAGAGCTTCCCGGCGGATCGCAGCACGCTGCGTCAGTTAACCAAGTTTGCCGGCAGCGGCGGCGGGTTAACCATTAATTTTGACGCGATGCTGCTGGGTGAACGTATTTTCTGGGATCCGGCCACCGATACGCTGACCATCAAAGGTACGCCGCCGAACCTGCGCGATCAGCTTCAGCGCCGCACCTCGGGCGGGAAATAACAGCCATAAAAAAACCCCGCAGAAGCGGGGTTTTTTTCGACGAGTTTGCGATTACGCGCGAACGAAGTCGATGTGAGACAGTTTTGGCTTGAACGGGTGACGCTGAACAGCCTGAACTTTCACTTTTTCTTCTTTACCGCCAACAACGATGGTCAGAACTTCGCTGTAGAATTCAGCTTTGGTCTGCAGGTTCCACAGTTTGTCGTGATCCAGTTCGATTGCAACTGGAGCAGCTTCGCCACCGTAAACGATAGCCGGGAACTTGTTAGCGTTACGCAGGCGGCGGCTCGCACCCTTACCCTGCACGTTACGTACTTCTGCTTCGATAGTGAACATTGATTTCTCTCTGTATTTAAAACCCTGCTACAGGCGACCCAGCAGCAGGTGAGTGTTCTGCCTCACGGATGTGAAGCGGGCGGCATTTTATACTCAAATGCCCCTCACATCAATGAAAAGTCCCGCTAACCGCGTAATTCGTTGGCGCGACGAAAGCGACCTTCGTAGTCAAAGATTTTCTCACGCACCTGCCAGAACTGGCCTTTCTTACGGGCGACGACAAAATCCGGATGGCGCAACAGCACCTGCTGACGCACGATATCGGCCACGGTTATCCAGCGCAGGGGCACGCCCGGCGTGCGGGTATGCGGGCGGATAAACAGCTGTTCGAAAGCCGTTCGCTGGGCGGGCGTCTGAACCCGGAAGCGTTCGCTGACGTCCGCCCCGTCCTCATCGTAATAGGTGATTTTTAACCATTCACCTTTTTCATCGGCACCGGGCTGCAGTGCCATGCCGGAACAGCGCAGCACCAGCGCATCTTTTAACTTCAGCGCCGCTTTCAGCATGTCGTCCGGGTCGACCAGCACCGTGTCGCACTCCCGGCATCGGCGGGCGGCAATGTCGTTTTCCGCATTACACTGCAGGCAGTTTTTAAAGCGAAAACGGAAATCGCACTGCTCGCGATGCCCCTCGTCATCTTCAAACCAGCCCTGACAGCGGCGGCCAAAGTGTTCGATCAGCGTGCCGTCGGCGGTGGTTTTTCCCCAGAAGGTGTTGGCAAAGCCGCAGGCAGGGCAAAAGACCTGGACGGGCACGTTGTCGCTTTTCCCTTTTGGCGCGCCGACTTCGGGCGTGTAGAGATCGTGCGGGTTGCCGGCATAATCCAGAATCAGGCAGTCGGTTTTCCCGGGAGCCAGGCGCAGGCCGCGGCCAACAATTTGCTGATACAGGCTGACCGATTCGGTCGGGCGTAAAATGGCGATCAGGTCGACGTGCGGCGCGTCAAAGCCGGTGGTCAATACCGACACGTTAACCAGATAGCGGAACCGCTGGGCTTTAAAGGCGTCAATCAGGCCGTCGCGCTCCGGGCCGGGCGTCTCGCCGGTGATTAACGCCGCGTCGCCAGAGGGCAGTAACCCGGTGATCTCGCGCGCGTGCTCAACGGTGGCGGCAAAGATCATCACCCCTTTGCGCGTCGCGGCAAACTCCTCAATCTGGCTGATGATGTGCGGCGTAATGCGCTTTTGCTTTTTCAGCTCCTGGTTAAGATCCGCTTCGCTGAACAAACCGTTGCTCTGCGCCTGCAGACGGCTGAAATCATACTGCACCACCGGCATATCCAGCCGTTCTGGCGGCGTCAGGTAGCCATGTTTAATCATGTAACGCAGCGGAAGTTCGTAAATGCAGTCGCTAAACAGGGCCTTGTCATCGCCGCGCACCATGCCGTGATAATGGTAGCGATAGATCCAGCCTTTACCCAGGCGAAACGGGGTCGCCGTCAGGCCCAGCAGGCGTAAGTGAGGGTTCACCTCTTTCAGGTGCGCCAGGATTAGCTGATACTGGCTGTCGTCGTCATCGCTGATGCGGTGACATTCGTCGACAATCAGCAGCGAAAATTCGCTGCGAAACAGGTCCAGATTACGGGCCACCGACTGCACGCTGCCAAATACCACTTTGCCGTGGCTCTCTTTACGCTTTAGCCCGGCGGCGAAAATGTCGGCCTCCAGCCCAAGCGCACAATACTTGGCGTGGTTTTGCGCGACGAGCTCTTTGACGTGGGCCAGCACCAGCACGCGGCCGCGCGCCAGGCGGGCAAGTTCGGCGATCACCAGGCTTTTGCCTGCGCCAGTCGGGAGCACAATAGCCGCGGGCTCACGGTGTTTGCGAAACCAGGCCAGGGTGGCGTCAACGGCTTCCTGCTGATAGGGACGAAGTGTAAAAGTCATGACATCTCTGTTCTGTTAACTCGCATATAGTATGCCACGAAACTTTTTCCCTTGAGTGGCGCAACCAGACCATTATACTGAACCGTTCCAGACTGCTTCTTTTTTCGGACCTCTAGTCCGACTTCCAGCACCATTAAGGCTAAAAAGATTTCATGCGACTTGATAAGTTTATCGCTCAGCAACTCGGCGTAAGCCGCGCTATTGCCGGGCGCGAAATTCGCGCCAGCCGCGTTACCGTGGATGGCGACATTGTGAGAGACAGCGCGTTCAAACTCCAGCCTGACCACCAGGTGGAATATGACGGCAATCCGCTGACCCAGCAGCACGGTCCGCGCTACTTTATGCTCAATAAGCCGGAAGGCTATGTCTGCTCAACGGACGATCCGGATCACCCGACGGTACTCTATTTTCTCGACGAACCGGTTGCACACAAGCTGCATGCCGCAGGCCGCCTCGATATCGACACCACCGGTCTGGTGCTGATGACCGACGACGGGCAGTGGTCGCACCGCATCACCTCGCCGCGCCATCACTGCGAGAAAACCTATCTCGTGACGCTGGAATCTCCGGTTGCGGATGACACGGCAGAGCAATTCGCTAAAGGCGTTCAGCTGCATAATGAAAAAGACCTCACCAAACCGGCGGTACTGGAAGTCATTACCCCAACGGAAGTCCGTCTGACCATCAGTGAAGGGCGCTACCATCAGGTGAAACGTATGTTTGCCGCGGTGGGGAACCACGTTGTGGGCCTGCACCGCGAGCGGATTGGTGCGATTGAACTCGATCCTGACCTGGCGCCAGGCGAATACCGCCCGTTAACGGAAGAAGAGATTGCCAGCGTCGGTCTGCCTTCGCACTAATTTCAGGAGAACTCTGTGACCACCAGGCCACGCTCGTCGTTCAAAATCGTCTTTATTCTTGGCCTGCTGGCCATGCTGATGCCGCTGTCTATTGATATGTATCTGCCCGCGCTGCCGGTCATTTCCGCGCAGTTTGGCGTTCCGGCGGGCAGCGCGCAGATGACGCTCAGCACCTATATTCTCGGCTTTGCCCTCGGCCAGCTGTTTTATGGCCCGATGGCGGACAGCCTTGGACGCAAGCCTGTCATTCTGGGCGGGACGCTGGTCTTCGCGGCGGCTGCGGTTGCCTGCGCGCTGTCGCAGACCATCGATCATCTGATTATCATGCGCTTCCTCCACGGTCTGGCGGCGGCAGCGGCAAGCGTGGTGATTAACGCCCTGATGCGCGATATCTACCCGAAAGAAGAGTTCTCCCGCATGATGTCGTTTGTGATGCTGGTGACGACGATTGCGCCGCTGGTGGCTCCGATGGCTGGTGGTGCGGTGCTGGTGTGGTTTAGCTGGCACGTGATTTTCTGGATCCTGGCACTGGCCGCGCTGCTGGCCTCGGCGATGATTTTCTTCTTTATTGATGAAACGCTTCCCGCCGAGCGACGCCAGAAGTTCCACATCCGAACCACAATCGGCAACTTTGCCTCGCTGTTTCGCCACAAGCGCGTGCTGAGCTATATGCTGGCGAGCGGGTTCAGCTTCGCCGGGATGTTCTCCTTCCTGAGCGCCGGGCCGTTTGTCTACATCGAGCTGAACCACGTTTCACCGCAGCATTTCGGCTATTACTTTGCGCTCAACATCGTCTTCCTGTTTATCATGACCATCATCAACAGCCGATTTGTCCGGCGGGTGGGGGCGCTGAACATGTTCCGCGCCGGGCTGTGGATCCAGTTTGTGATGGCTATCTGGCTGGTGGTGAGCGCGTTTCTGGGCGTGGGCTTCTGGGCGCTGGTCGTCGGTGTGGCGGCCTTTGTTGGCTGCGTGTCGATGGTGTCGTCCAACGGGATGGCGGTTATCCTGGATGAGTTTCCGCATATGGCGGGTACCGCATCGTCGCTGGCGGGGACGTTCCGTTTCGGTATAGGCGCTATCGTTGGAGCGCTGCTGTCTATGGCCACCTTTACGACGGCGTGGCCAATGCTGTGGGCGATGGCTTTTTGCGCAACCAGCTCCATACTCTTCTATCTTTACGCCAGTCGACCGCGAAAAGCGGCTCACTAAAACGCAAAAAAGGCCCGGCAGGGCCTTTTTTGTTGATACATATCAACCAAACCTACGTTCGTTTATGCCGTGTTTGTTTATTTTATGTAAAATCTATTTATGTAAAAAGTCACATCATTGTATTCAAAAAGGTTGAGTTAGATCGCAGAAACGGGTACATATAGCGCCGAAGCGAGCCTGGATACGAATAAAAAGCGCTGAATAGTGCAGGCTGGCGCTGATGTGTTACTATAAATGTAAATAAATTGTGAAGTAAATTTGCTTCCGGGGAACGAACGTGAATACATTACAACTCTCCATTGTCCATCGCTTGCCACAGAGCTATCGCTGGTCAGCGGGTTTTGCAGGTTCGAAAGTTGAACCGATTCCGCAAAACGTCGCGGGCTGCGAGAATTGCCTGGTGGCACTCAAACTGCTGAGCCCGAGCGACGAAAATGCATGGCGGGTGATGGAACGTCTTAGCCAGGCCCTGACGGATATTGAAGTGGACAGCTCCGTGCTGGAGTGCGAAGGCGAGCCGTGCCTGTTTGTGAAAAGCCAGGACGAATTTGCCGCCACCTGCCGCCTGAAAAATTTTGGCGTTGCGATTGCTGAGCCTTTCTCTGGCCAGTACCCGTTCTGAGCGCTAGTCTGCCGACAACAGCTGGCGCGTGTAGCGCTGCGTTGGTGCGCTAAATACGCGCTGGCACTCACCCTGCTCGACCACTTCTCCCTGCCGCAACACAATCACCTGATGGCATAGCGCCCGCACCACCTGTAGATCGTGGCTGATAAAGATATAGGCCAGCCGGTGTTTTTCCTGTAATCCTTTGAGCAGCGTCAGGATCTGCGCCTGAACGGTCCTGTCCAGAGACGACGTTGGTTCATCGAGAATAATCAGCTCCGGTTTCAGGATCAGCGCGCGGGCAATCGCGATACGCTGGCGCTGCCCGCCGGAGAATTCAGCCGGATAGCGGTGACGCGTCTCGGGATCTAAACCCACTTCAACCATTACCCGCATGACCTCCTGCTCGCGCTGCTGAGCGCTCAGAGCGGGCTGATGCACCCGCAGACCCTCTTCGACAATCTGCAACACGCTGAGCCGCGGGTTAAGCGAGGAGTTGGGATCCTGAAAGACCACCTGCATGCGGGGACGTACGGGCAGCATCTGGCGCCGGTTCCAGCGGTGCAGCGGCATGCCGTCAAAGAGGATCTCGCCCTGCGAGGCAATTAAGCGCAGCAGCGCCAGACCGGTGGTGCTTTTCCCCGAACCGGATTCGCCCACCAGCCCCAGAGACTCGCCAGGGCGCAGCGAGAAGCGGAGGTTTTTCAGCACCGGGTTCCGATCGACAATGCGCCGCAAAATACCTTTGCGGATTGGGAACGAAACGGACAGATCCTCAACGCGCAGCAGCGGCGCGCTGTCCGCATCGAGAGGAACCGGATCGCCGGAGGGTTCGCTGTCGAGCAGGCGCTGCGTATACGGATGTTGCGGTGCGTGCAGCAGCGTGGACGCGATATTCTGTTCAACACACCGCCCGTTTTGCATCACCGCAACGCTGTCGGCCAGCTTTCTCACAATGCTCAGGTTGTGCGTAATAAACAGCAGGCTCATATTGAGCTCGTCACGCAGCTCCCGCAGCAGCGTTAATATTTGCGCCTGTACCGTCACGTCCAGCGCCGTTGTAGGCTCGTCGGCAATCAGCAGTTCCGGGCGCGTAAGCAGGGCCATGGCAATCATCACGCGCTGGCGTTCACCGCCGGAGAGCTGGTGCGGAAAATCATTTAGCCGTTTGGCCGCATTGCGTATGCCTGTCCGTTCAAGACAGTCCAGAATTTCTCCGCGCGCGGCCTCTTTGCGCATTCCCCTGTGCAGGGAGAGCACTTCATAGAGCTGTTTTTCAAGGCTATGCAGAGGGTTAAGCGAAACCATCGGCTCCTGGAAGATCATCGCAATTTTGTTGCCGCGGATGCCGCGCAGGGTATGTTCGTCAGCATGCAGCAGTGAACTGCCGTGAAACAGAATATCTCCCTGCGGGTAGCTCACCGGCGGTGACGGCAGTAGCCGCAGGATAGAGAGTGCCGAAACGCTCTTGCCTGAACCCGACTCACCCACCAGGGCCAGCGTTTCACCGCGCTGGATCTGCAGCGACAGATCGGTGACCACGGTGCGCGTCTCGCCCTGATTTGAAAAAGCAATCGACAGGTTATCAATGCTGAGAAGGGGCTGGGTCATCTTATACCGCCTTGTTAGGATCGAAGGCGTCGCGCACGGCTTCACCAATAAAAATCAGCAGCGAAAGCAGCACGGCCACGGAGAGGAAGGCGGCGATGCCTAACCACGGCGCCTGCAGGTTGTTCTTGCCCTGCAGCAGCAGTTCGCCGAGCGACGGGGAACCCAGCGGCAGCCCAAAGCCAAGAAAATCCAGAGAGGTGAGGGTGGTGATGGAGCTGCACAGAATAAACGGCAGGAAGGTGAGCGTTGCCACCACGGCGTTTGGCAGCATATGGCGGAAGATGATCCCCCGGTCGCTTACGCCAAGCGCCTGCGCGGCGCGAATATAGTCGAAGTTGCGGGTGCGCAGGAACTCCGCTCGCACCACCCCCACCAGCGCCATCCAGCCGAACAGGACGGTGATGCCTAACAGCCACCAGAAGCCCGGCTGCACCACGCTGGAAAGCAGGATAATCAGAAACAGCGTTGGCATGCCGGACCAGACCTCAATAACCCGTTGACCCCACAGGTCGATTTTCCCGCCGTAGTAGCCCTGAACCGCGCCCGCCACGACCCCCATCACGCTGGAGAAGATCGTCAGCATAAGGCCAAAGAGGATAGAAATTCGCGTGCCGTACAGAATGCGCGCCAGCACGTCGCCACCGTTGGCATCCGTCCCCAGCCAGTTTTGCGCAGAGGGCGGGGAAGGGAAGGGGGCCGTGGTGGCGAAGTTAATGCTGTTTGCGCCAAAACGCACCGGTGCCCACAGCGCCCAGCCGTGTTGTTCGATCTGCTGGCGGAGCCACGGATCCTGATACTCTGCCGGCGTTGCAAACGGGCCGCCAAAATCGCTTTCGCTGTAGTTGGCAATAACCGGCACGTACCAGCGGTCGTTAAAATGCACCAGCAACGGCTTGTCGTTGGCGATCAGCTCCGAAAACATGCTTAAGACAAACAGCACGGCAAAAATCCACAGCGACCAGTAGCCGCGGCGGTTGTGGCGGAAACGGACCCAGCGGGACTGGTTGACGGGGCTTAAGCGCGGCATCAGCGGCCCTCAAAATCGATTCGGGGATCGACCAGCGTATAGCTGATATCACTGATGATATTCAGCAGCAGGCCAATCAGGGTGAAAATATAGAGCGTGCCAAACATCACCGGGTAATCACGCGACACGGTGGCCTCATAGCCCAGCAGGCCCAGACCGTTGAGCGAGAACATCACCTCTATCAGCAGCGAGCCGGTAAAAAACATACTGATGAACGTGGCTGGAAATCCGGCAATCACCAGCAGCATGGCGTTGCGAAACACGTGTTTCCACATGATCTGCTTCTCGCTCACGCCCTTGGCGCGGGCAGTGACGACGTACTGTTTACGAATTTCATCGAGAAAGGCGTTTTTGGTCAACATGGTCAGGGCGGCAAACCCGCCAATGACCGTGGCCAGGACCGGCAGGGTAATATGCCAGAGATAGTCGGTAATTTTCTGATACCACGGCAGGGAACTGAAATCGGCGGAGACCAGCCCTCGCAGCGGGAAGAGGTCGAAGTAAGTTCCCCCGGCAAAAAAGACGATCAGCAGGACGGCAAACAGAAACGCCGGGATGGCGTAGCCGATGATGATGAACGTGCTGCTCCAGATATCAAACCGGCTGCCGTTGTAAACCGCTTTGCGGATCCCCAGCGGAATAGAGACCAGATAGATGATCAGCGTCCCCCACAGCCCCAGCGTTATCGAAACCGGCAGGCTTTGTTTGATCAACGTTAATACTGACGCGCTGCGAAACAGGCTATCGCCAAAATCAAAGCGGATGTAATCCCAGAGCATTTTGAAATAGCGCTCGTGAATCGGTTTGTCAAAGCCGTAGCGATGGGTGATCTCGGCGATCACCTCCGGATCCAGGCCGCGTCCGCCGCGATAGTGGCTTTCACTGATATTCCCCACGCCGGTCCGCGCATGGCTCGCGCCCATGCCTTCACCGCCACCGCCGGGCATGCCGCCGCTGTTGCCAAATTCAATGGCGGCAATAGCCTGATCGACCGGCCCGCCAGGGGCGATTTGCACGATAAAAAAGTTAATCGTGATGATGGCCCACAGGGTGGGGATGACCAGCAGAAGACGGCGGATAAGATACGCACCCATGATGATTCCCTATCGCCGCTCAGCGGGAAGTCTGGCGGCTTTATTAACGTCATACCACCATGTATCAAAGCCCAGGGAATAGACCGGGCGCACGGCAGGCACGGAGAACTTGTCCCAGCGCGCAAGGCGATCTTCGCCCATATACCACATCGGCAGCATGTAATAGTTCCAGGTTAACACCCTGTCGAGGGCACGCCCAAGTGGCAGGAGCTTTTCTTTATCCCCCCGCGCCGCCACAATTTTCGCAATCAGCGCGTCAATCGCCGGGCTTTTTACCCCTGGGGCATTGTATGAGGAGTCGATGTAGCTGGAGGCCCAGGATATTTGCAGGTCCGAGCTGGGCCACGGCTGTGCGGGCCACAGGCGCTGCATCATGTCGTAATCACGGCTGCGCATGCGGCTGGTGATCTGCGCGTTATCAACCTGACGAATGTTCATGGTTACGCCCAGCCGCTCAAGGTTGTGCTTAAACGGCAGAACCCACTGATCGTTGCCCCCGGATGAAAGCAGCAGCTCAAAGCTGAGAGGCTTACCCGTTTTGGCATCAACACGCTTTTGATTCTTCAGGGGCCAGCCCGCATCATCCAGCAGCTTGCTGGCTTTCAGCAGGTTGTCGCGATCGTAACCGCCACCGTTCGACGCGGGCGGCTGAAACACGCTGGTGAAAACCTGCGGTGGAACCTCGGCTTTCAGCGGCGCCAGCAGGACCAGTTCGTCGGCTTTCGGGTAATCACGCGCGGCGTACTCGGTATTCTGAAAATAGCTGTTAGCACGGCTGTATGCGCCGTAGAACAGGGCTTTGTTCATCCATTCAAAATCAAAGGCCAGGGTAATAGCTTCCCGCACCCGGCGATCCTTGAATACCGGACGCTGAATATTAAACGCCAGCCAGCGCGTGTCCTGGGCAGATTCATTTTTGTGCTCGTCTTTGACGATATAGCCTTTGGCGAAATTTTTCCCGATATAGCGGGTCGCCCAGTTTTTAGCGCTGCTCTCGACGCGTAAGTCGAAGGCGCCGGCTTTGAAAGCTTCAAACGCCACGTTATCGTCAAGGTAGTAATCATAGCGAAGGGTGTCGAAATTCCAGCGCCCGCGGTTTACCGGAAGGTTGGCTGCCCAGTAGTCTTTGACGCGGGAATAGACCACATACTGCCCCATGCGCCAGTCGGTTATGCGATAGGGGCCGCCAGCCAGCGGTGGCGTTGAGAGCGGGTCGCTTAGCTTATGGTTTTTCCAGAACGATTCCGGCATGACGGGCAGAGAGAACAGGCTGAGCATATTCTCTTTATTCGGTTCGCTCAGCTCGATGCGCACGGTGAGCGGCGCAATGGCTCTGACCGACGCGCCTTTATACACGATGCGGAACTGGGGAACGCCTTCGGTCATGAATTTATGGAAGGTGAACGCAACGTCGCTGGCCTTAACTGGCGTACCGTCATGAAAGCGGGCCCGCGGGTTCAGCGAGATTTCCGCCCAGGCGAAGTTATCGGCATAGCGCACGTTCTCGGCAATCAGCGGATAGTAGCTGCCGGGCTCGTCATCAGACGTGACAAAGAGCGTATCGTAAAGCGATTCCGTTCGCGCCGCCGCCACGCCGCGCAGGGCGAAGCGGTTGAAGTTGTCGAAGGTTCCGTTAGCGGAAAGCGTGACCTTTCCGCCTTTCGGCGCGGCAGGGTTAACGTAATCGAAGTGCGTAAAATTGACCGCGTATTTCGGCTCGCCAATCACCGCGAAGGCGATATTTTCTTTGATGGCCTGCGCCTGGCTGGACAGGCTCGTTAATGCCAACATCAGCAACATGAAGCGCATAAGCATCTCGCGGCAGCTCCCTCTTTTACAGACCGGCTCGGTTAAGCTGAATAATAAGTGACGCCACCGGCAATGTGAAATTATTCACCGTCGAGTGAAACGTCAGGACGCCATTTGCGGAACTGCTCCAGCGGCATCGGACGGCTAATCCAGTACCCCTGAAGGAAGTTAACGCCATGCTCGCGCAGCCAGGCGGCCTGTTCCGGCGTTTCTACGCCTTCGGCAACGGTCAACATACTCAGTCGTCTTGCCAGCGTCAGGACAGCATCCAGCACCGGTGACGTCACGGTCTCGGTACCGATAGCATTAACAAACCCACGGTCAATTTTGAGGTAGTCCATGGTGAAATGCTCAAGATAGATCAGCGCGCTGTGGCCGGTGCCAAAGTCATCAATGGCTATCTCAAAGCCTTCGTTATGCAGCCATTCGAAGAGGCTGTTGGCTTCCCGATGGTTAAGCATGTCCCGCTCGGTGATTTCCAGCACGATCTGGAAGTAATCCGGCGGCAGCAGGGCTTTGAAGGTGCGCATGTCGTCTTTGAAGCTTTCCGCATGCAGATGCCCCGGCGCAATGTTGATGCCCACTTTGGCGCCAGGGGGGAGCAGCGTTTGTAACACGGGGGCATCGCGAATAATAAGATCAAAGAGATGCAGGGTCAGCGGGACAATCAGCTTTTGCGCTTCGGCAAAATTGATAAACGCGTCCGGCGGAATTTCGCCCATGGTCGGGTGTTTCCAGCGCATCAGCACTTCTAGCCCGGTCACCCTGAGCGATGCGGCATCAACGACGGGCTGATAGACCACGTAAAACTGGCCGCGTTTGATGGCGCTTAAAATCTCTTTGCCCGGATTGAGCCGTATGTTGAGGATATAGTAATTGAGCGATCCGGCACAAATTCCGCAGACCAGCCCAAAGAACAGAGCGTAAAGAATTTCATCGCTGGTCCATGCGTCCGCATACAGCTTAATGGTCAGGGGGACTTCTTTCAGCGTCACGGTGCGGGCCGGGATTTCACGTAAGTCGTGCGCCTTCACCAGCGTGCTGGACCGCGTTGACAACGCGTTATCGCCAATGATGATGGCAATGCCCGCGAATTCATCCTGGCGCGCGGTGTAGAGCAGGTAAGGCGTCAGATTAAGATTCACTGAGGTAAACACGCCGCCGTCTTTTACTAACGGGTTACGGTACCAGATGGCAATCGCGGGCTTATTGGGCAACATCGGGGTGCCTGGAAGCAATGCCATATCGATCTGCTTATCAATGTGCAGCTCGGGTATCAGCTCCTCCATCGGAAAATTCATCGGGCCCGTGGCAGAAGAGCAGAACGCCATTTTGTCTCTGACCAGCAGGAATGCGCGAACGTTAATGCTAAAGGCGGCGCGCGAGGTGAGTTCCTGGTTGACGTCATGGCAACTGTTTAGCGTGAGCGGCTGGAGGGTATCGATAGCGTTTTTTAACTCATCGAAATAGCTTTCCATGTAGATGCTGACGTCGTGAATCAGGGTGTCGAATTTGACTTCGCGCTTGTGGTAGCTCCAGAAAAATTGCAACGAACCCAGGAGCAGGGCGGCGATAAGGCCTGTGATAATGCTGAGGATCAGAATCTTGCGATTACTGGAGAAGTAGCGGGTAAACATAGACGTCGTGATTCCTGAAATGCCGCTGGATGTATTCAGTGTAATGGGCAAAAAAAAACACTGCCGAAGCAGTGCTTTTTTTCATCATATCGCCAGCCAAGGGATAACCAACGATACAATTATCATATTAACTGCGGGTCAATACGCGGCGCGCTTCGTTATAGCGCTTCTTCCAGTACGGTTCGTTCATGCTGGAAATGGTCACACCGCTGCTGGTGGAGGCATGTACAAACTGGTCGTTACCAATGTAGATGCCAACATGTCGACCTGTGGAACCTGCACGGAACAGAACTAAGTCACCGGTGCGAAGTTTAGTGCGTGAAATCGACTTGCCCATCTCCTGCTGTTCATAGGTTGAACGCGGAAGATCTAACCCAAACTGCTCGCGGAACGTACGCTGTACAAAACCGGAACAATCAATACCTGTTTTTGTGCTGCCGCCAAGACGATAGCGCACGCCTTTCCAGCTAGCATACTGGTCCATAATGCGGGACTTCACGTCCAGATTACGTACCATATTTTCAAATTCATCCTGAGAGGCTTGCAGTGACGAGGAATCTTCCATTCCCACAACACGCGTCTCAGGATGCATATTCTTTGCGGTGTTCGATGTACTACATGCAGATAACAGTACCGCGACTGCTATCGCCGGGATCCCCCGTAAGATATATCTCAGAAACGGTTGAGATTTGACCATTTTGTTTATTATCCCTTGAAGTCCTTAACGACAAATATCGTTATAAAAATGCCAAACGTGACGAGACTAATTATCTGTTCACATTGAGACAATTCTTTCTGGTCACATTTGTGGCACAGCGCACAAAATTATTCACCAGCGAAATAATTATCTCTATGGGGCAAAACGAGTTCGAGATTAACCGATTGCCAGGGGTATTGCGAGTAAAAAAAGCCTTTTTTTTATAAGAAAATGTGATACAGAAAGTAAAAATCCGTAATTGCTTAAATTACCGTCAGATCCGACGCATAATCGCGCAATTGCTTCATTTTTATCATGAATATGATGACGAGAATATGACAGTGGAGAAAGATCGCGCTGAGAGCAGCATCAGGGATCATGTCGATCCCTGATAGTTAGCGGTAATTTGAGTTAGTTATTTGTTTAATTATTGTTGCGCTTTGCCGGGAAGATAGCGATCGAACAACGCTATTATCCTGTCGCTCAGCGGGGTCAACAGACACCACGGCAGCGCAATCAGCGCAACGGAGAGCGAACCGACGGCAATATCGGTGAACCAGTGGGCGCCAATCATTACGCGCGGGAAGGCAAAAACCACAAAAATAATCAGGGCTATGGCAAAGGCTTTTCTGCCGAAATAGCGAAGCATAATCGCGGAAAAAATAAGCAGCATCATGCCGTGATCGCCGGGAAAACTGTCCTTCGACGCATCTTTTGTTGGAATATGCAGCAGCTCGCTGACGCGATAAATATCGGTGAAGAATAGCGTTGGGCTTGAACGCTTAACCGGAATAATCGCGGTGGCCAACTGGTTAATTAGCACAGCAAACAGCAGCATCACCAGACCGATAATCAGAATACGTCGACGTCCGGCTTTATCCTCTTTCAGCCAGAAAGAGAGCATCAGGCAGCCCATGGCCAGCAGCGAGAAGCCGTCGAAGGCGCGGTTGTTGGTGACTGCCACCAGCCACAGGAACGCGTTGCTCTTCACCAGCTCCTGGTTGAAGAAGTGAAAAATGGCCGAATCCAGCGGGAACCAGAAACCATGATCCGCCGGGATATACCAGGAGAAGAAAAGCGCCAGTCCGGCGACATTAAGCAGTAATATCAGGGGAAATCGAGTTGTCATAACGTTCTGCATAGAGTGAAAACTGGGGCAACGTTAGCCGCCCAAACTTAAACGAATCCTCAACAGGCTGGACTGCAGGGCATTCCAGTCGGCGTTAACCGCACTAATTAACTCTATACGGCTGTCAGGCGGCGCCACATTTTGCGTCTCAATAAAGAAATCGTCGCCCTGGCGGTTGATCCGCACCAGGCCGTCCGGCGTGCGCATGATCCCTTTCACGCGATCGACCGGGGCAAGCCGGGCCCACTCCAGAATCCCGATGGTGTCGAAAACGGTGTCAGCATCAAAAATCCATCCACAGGCCTGATATCCCTGGCCGCTGTTCAGATTACGACGCCAGCGCTGGTGCTCCGGCAGGCTCAGTGCGGCCAGACCCTGCTTAACCGGATGACCGTGCGCGTGATCCGCGCTGGCAGGCAGCTCGGCGAGGTTCAGGCGAGGAAGGTCAAGCAGGGCGCCGTCAATTTTCCCCTGTGTGGCCTGCACCCGCGTGCGATTGCCGCCGAAATGCTGCCACCACGCGTCCAGCGCGGCCTGGCTTTCCGCCGTGGCGCGATCTTCTTTATTGGCGACGATAACGTCAGCCGAGGCGAGCTGATCGCGGAAGTTCTCATTGGCCACCGCTTTTTCATCCAGTAGCTGACGAGGATCGAGCAGGCACAGGGTGGCGCGCAGATCGATCCACGGCTCGTAAACCGGGGCGGTCAGTAAATCGAGGATCTGCTTTGGGTGACCCAGCCCGGTGGGTTCAATCAGCAGGCGGTCGGGTTTGCCCTGACGCAGCAGGGTATTGAGCCCCACCTGCATCGGCAGGCCATTGACGCAGCACATGCATCCGCCGGGGATCTCTTTAATCATCGCACCGCTGGATGACAGCAATGCGCCATCGATGCCCACCTCGCCAAATTCATTGACCAGCACGGCCCATTTCTCGGCCGGATCTTTATTCGCCAGCAGGTGAAGAATGGAGGTGGTTTTACCGCTGCCGAGAAAACCGGTGATGAGGTTGGTTTTGGTCACGTGTGCTCCGCAAGTGAATTGTGATGCTATAACACTATTCTTTTATCCTGGCGAAAAATGTGCCCAATGAGAAGGGGAAGGGCGAACGGAGGCCGCATCCGTTCGCGTTAAGCGCAATAATCGCTAAATATTTAACGTTTCAATAACAGCCTGACGCGCGCCGTGGCGGGCAATGCGCTGATATGCCTGGCTGACAGTTTCAACAAACGCGTAATTTTGCGCGAGATCGTGTCCAAAGACCTCGTTCAGCCCCAGCAGCGCGTTGACGCGCCCGGCGTCGTTGCTGGCGTCGACAATCGCGCGGATTTTTTCGCTGAGGGGATCGCGAACGTCAATCGCGTTGCCACGCTCGTCGGTACCGCTGACGTAGCGTATCCACCCGGCCACGCCCAAGGCCAGCAGCGGCCAGGGCGTTTTTCGCTCAAGATGGACGCGGATCCCATCCAGCATTCTCTGGGGTAGCTTCTGGCTACCGTCCATTGCGATCTGCCACGTGCGATGCTGAAGTGCCGGGTTGGCAAAGCGCTCCAGCAGGCTATCGGCGTAGGCGGTGAGGTCGACATCCTTAATACGCAAGGTAGGAGCCTGTTCGTTCAGCATGAGCCGCCGGGCGGCTTCGCGGAAAGCTGCGTCTTCCATACATTCATTGATATGCGCATAGCCGGCGAGATACCCCAGATACGCCAGGAAAGAGTGGCTGCCGTTGAGCATGCGTAACTTCATCTGCTCCCACGGCAGAACATCCTGCACCATCTGGACACCCGCAACTTCCCACGCCGGACGGCCGGCAACAAAATTATCTTCCACTACCCACTGAATAAACGGTTCGCAGCTGATGGCGCACGGATCTTCAACGCCGAGCGCGTCGGTGATTTCCGCCAGCGAAGCTTCAGTCGCGGCGGGCACAATCCTGTCGACCATCGTTCCCGGGAAACTCACGTGGCTATCAATCCATTCTGACAGCGCCGCGGAACGCTTTTGCGCCATGCCCAGCACCGCGTTTTTCACCACGTGACCGTTGTCGGGAATATTGTCGCAGGACAGCACGGTAAAAGCGGGCAGGCCGCGCTCGCGGCGGCGGTGGAGCGCTTCGACCAGGATCCCAGGGGCGGAATGCGGCTCTGAGGGGTTTTCAAGATCGTGGACGATCCGGGCGTTGTGCTGATCCAACTTACCGGTCGCGGGATCGATGCAGTAGCCTTTCTCCGTGATGGTGAGCGACACAATCGCCACCTGAGGCTCACAAAATTTCTCAATAATCGCCGGCAGAGAGTCCAGCTTTGCGTTCAGGCATTCGTGGACGGCACCGACGATAATCGGCTGATTGCCTTCTGCACCTTTCTCCAGCACGGTAAACAGATGATCCTGCGCGCGCAGCTGGCCCATCAGCACGTCGCCGCTGAAAAGGCTAATCTCACAAATCCCCCAGTCGCCGCCTTTTTCATTCAGCACCCGGTTTGTTAACAAAGCCTGGTGCGCGCGGTGAAAGGCACCAAAGCCAAAATGGACGATGCGGGAGCGTAATTGCGCGCGATCGTAGCGAGGTTGCTGAACGTGGGCAGGAAGCGAGGTGGAGGCAATTGTCTTCATGAAATACACACCTGATTAACCATTAATTAACAATGCCAGTGTAAAGTTATATGACAGCAAATAAAATTGGTGAGCCGTAAATATCCCCGTTCTGTGAGTTTGATCAATCAATGTGTGGCGGTATGTTGACCCTTAGCGGCAAACATGTATGGTAGTCGTCATTGCAGTAACGCATATTGGTATAACAACTTAAGAGGGTGAGGCAATGGAACAAACCTGGCGTTGGTACGGGCCGAACGATCCGGTTTCTCTTGATGATGTGCGTCAGGCTGGCGCAACGGGTGTCGTCACGGCGCTGCATCATATTCCGAACGGTCAGGTATGGCCGATTGAGGAAATTCAACAGCGTCAGGCGCTGCTGGCGGAGAAGGGATTAACCTGGTCTGTGGTGGAAAGCATTCCGGTTCATGAAGAGATCAAAACCCATACCGGTGAGTACCAGACCTGGATTGCTAACTACCAGCAGAGCATTCGCAACCTGGCAGCCTGCGGCATTGATACGGTCTGCTATAACTTCATGCCCATTCTGGACTGGACGCGGACCGACCTTGAGTATCAGATGCCGGACGGTTCAAAAGCGCTGCGTTTCGATCAGATTGCCTTTGCGGCATTCGAACTGCACATTCTGAAACGCCCTGGTGCCGAAGCGGATTACACCGCAGAAGAGCAGCAGCAGGCGCGTGAGTGGTTTAACGCCGCAAGCGAAGCAGACATCGAAAAGCTGACCCGTAATATTATTGCTGGCCTGCCGGGTGCTGAAGAGGGGTATACGCTGGATCAGTTCCGCGCGCGTCTGGCGGAATACGGCGATATTGATAAGCACCAGCTACGCGAAAACATGGCGTATTTCCTGCGCGCTATCGTGCCGGTTGCTGAAGAGGCAGGTGTACGCCTCGCCGTGCACCCGGACGATCCACCGCGTCCTATCCTTGGCCTGCCGCGTATCGTTTCCACCCTTGAAGATATGCAGTGGCTGAAAGAGACGGTAAACAGCATCTATAACGGCTTTACCATGTGTACCGGCTCCTACGGCGTGCGCGCGGATAACGATCTGGTACGGATGATTGAAACCTTCGGCGACCGTATCCACTTCACGCATCTGCGTGCGACCTGCCGTGAAGCGAACCCGAAAACCTTCCACGAGGCGGCGCACCTTGGCGGTGATGTGAATATGGTCGCGGTGGTGGATGCTATTCTGGCGGAAGAGGCGCGTCGTAAGCAGGCTGGCGATGTGCGTCCTATCCCGTTCCGGCCGGATCACGGACACCAGATGCTGGACGATCTGCGTAAGAAAACCAACCCGGGCTATTCGGCGATTGGCCGTCTTAAAGGGATGGCGGAAGTGCGCGGCGTTGAGCTGGCGCTGAAGATGACGAAGTATCCGGAGCTTCTGTAACCGGAATTGTCGGGTGACGGCTTCGCCTTACCCGACCTACAAAATCAAAAAAACCGGCTCTCAGGCCGGTTTTTTCGTAGGCCCGGTAAGGCGAAGCCGCCACCGGGCAAAAGGCAAAGGCCGCAATTAATCGGCACGCCCCATATAGCGTTTTTCTTCGATATGGATGCGGATTTTCTCACCAGCGGAGAGGTATTCCGGCACCTGCACAACCAGGCCAGTCGTCAGGGTAGCCGGTTTGTTGCGCGCGCTTGCGGACGCGCCTTTGATGCCAGGCGCCGTTTCAACGATTTCCAGATCGACGGTCTGCGGCAGTTCCAGCGCCAGCAGCACGCCGTCCCAGGTCAGGACCTGCATGTCAGGCATACCGCCTTCAGGGATAAACAGCAGCTCTTCTTCGATCTGATCTTTGGTGAAGATGTACGGGGTGTAATCTTCTTTATCCATGAACACGTATTCGTTGCCGTCGATGTAGGAGAAATCGACATAGCGGCGGGTCAGGGTCACGGTATCGACGATATCGTCACCTTTAAAGCGCTCTTCCACTTTCAGGCCGGTACGCACATCGGCGAAACGCATTTTGTACAGCGTTGCTGCACCACGGGCGCTCGGGGCCTGAATGTCGATATCTTTCACAATCAGCAGTTTGCCGTTGTAATTCAGCACCATACCTTTCTTAATTTCGTTCGCTCTTGGCATTGCAGTAATCCTGTTTACGGGAGGTAAAAAATATCGCGCCAAATTACTCGCGCGCGGCCTTTCAGGCAAGAGGAATTCGCGGCTTTTGCTATCAATACGCAAAAGGTGTTACTGTGCGCGCGATGCCCGACTGCGCGGGCGTCCGTCAGCGAAAGAGAGCATTTATGGATTGCCGTCCAGACTGTGGCGCGTGCTGTACTGCACCGTCCATTTCAAGCCCCATTCCAGGAATGCCCGAGGGCAAACCTGCCAATACCCGCTGCGTTCAGCTCTCGGAAACGAATCTGTGCATGATCTTTGGCTCACCGTTGCGCCCGAAGGTCTGCTCCGGGCTTCAGCCCACTGCCGAAATGTGCGGCAGCACGCGAGGGCAGGCGATGACGTACCTTCTTGAACTGGAAGCGCTCACCGCGCCCTAAACGTCTTTAATCCGCGTCAGACAGCCAATCGTCAGCGTACACATCACCAGCGCAATCCAGAACACCGTGTGATAGTTCCAGATTTCAGCCACGACACCGGCCATTGAGCCGGCGATAATCCAGCCCACGCGGGTGGTATTAGTATAAAGGGTGGTGGCAGAGCCTGCCTGACCCGGCATCAGATCCTGGAAGTAGAGCATGCCTATCCCGGCGAGAATGCCAATATAAATGGCGTTCAGCAGCTGTAAAGCCAGCAACAGCCCCGGCGTATGTACCGTCAACATACCGATATAGAACAGCAGACCCGCGACGGCGGCGATGCGCATTAAAAAACGCTTCCCGAAGCGCTTTGCGTAATAGCCCGCGATGAGCATGGTCGGGATCTCCAGCCCTGCGGCGGTGCCCATCATAATGCCCGCCAGCTTCTCCGACAGGTGCAGTTCATCAATAATAAACAGCGGCATATTGATGATATACAGGCTGTTGGTACCCCACATAAGCGTGCAGACAACAAACAGGAGCAGGGCATCGCGGCGGTTGCGGCGCGGCGCTTCCAGCACGCCCGTTGCCACTTTCGGCTCTTTGCGCATGGACGGCAGAAAGAACCACACCAGCGCGCCGCACGCCACAAACGCGACGGCCGCACTCAGGTACATCACCGTAAAGCCAAAACCCATTGCCAGCGCGTAAGCCAGCGGCGGGCCAATCACCCACGCCAGCGACACCTGAGCACGCAGGACGGAGCTGAACATCACCGCTTCACGCCCGGTATGGTCGGCGTGTTCGCGTGCAAGGGCGAACATCTGCGGGTTCGCCGTCGAGCCAAAGCTGCTCAGGAACACCCCGACGAAGAGCAAAATGAAATAGTTGCGGTTCCAGGCAAACAGAACGCAGGCCAATACCCCCAGCAGGCAGCAGAAAACGATCAGGCTTTTACGGTCGCCTTTTCTGTCGGATCGCCCCGCCAGAAACTGACTGACCAGGATGCCGATGATGGCGCTGCCGGTAAAAAAGAAGCCGACCATTGCCGGGCGGGCGTGAACCTCATTCGTCAGAAATAAACTCAGCGTCGGCGTCTGTAACGCACCGGCAATGCCCGTGAAGAAGGCAACAACCAGGAATGCCGCTGAGGTCAAATCAAAGGGCTTCGGCGAGGCGGCCGCAGGGGTGTTATGCATGTTTTATAATTAGCGAGTAGCAGAGAGGAGGCGGAGTTTACGCCGTCAGCTAAAAAATAAACAGTGGGTGCGGTCAATGATGCCACGAAAAATCAAAATGGCATTTCAACTTATAAACAGGCTGGCTGACCTTAGCTGAAACTGGCTTGCTGAACTTCAGCAAAATTCAGCTGAACGAAGAAGAAATGTGCTGTATCTCTAAATTCTGACATCAGAAAGACGAGTTTACTTGCAAGGCTTTGCAGAAAGCGCAAGACTTTTTGAAACGTTTCAGCGCTATCTTGTTTAAACAAACGGAGCAGGCTAGCGCATTTTTTCTCATTAAAGCTGAAACGATTCAAGTTCAGCAGGAGTGGAGAACCATGTTCCAGTTATCTGTTCAGGATATCCACCCGGGCGCACAGGCCGGGGATAAAGAAGAGGCTATTCGCCAGGTTGCCGCTGCGCTTGTGCAGGCGGGCAACGTCGCGGACGGCTATGTAAACGGCATGCTGGCGCGTGAGCAGCAGACCTCAACCTTCCTCGGCAATGGCATTGCCATTCCGCACGGCACAACCGACACCCGCGATCAGGTGCTGAAAACCGGCGTTCAGGTTTATCAGTTCCCGCAGGGCGTGCTCTGGGGTGACGGTCAGGTGGCTTACGTGGCTATCGGTATCGCGGCCAGCAGCGACGAACACTTAGGCCTGCTGCGTCAGCTGACGCATGTCCTGAGCGATGACGCGGTAGCTGAACAGCTTAAGTCCGCCACGACGGCGGAAGAACTGCGCGCCTTGCTGATGGGCGAAAAACAGAGTGAAGCGCTGAAACTGGATAATGAAACGCTGACGCTGGACGTGGCTGCCTCCGATCTGGTGACGCTGCAGGCGCTGAACGCAGGTCGTCTGAAAGAAGCCGGCGCGGCAGACGCCACCTTTGTCACCCGCGTGATTAACGATAAGCCGTTGAATCTGGGGCAGGGTATCTGGCTGAACGACAGTGCTGAAGGCAACCTGCGCAGTGCAATCGCCGTGAGCCGCGCGGCCAATGCGTTTGACGTAGAAGGCGAGCGCGCGGCCATGCTGGTGACCGTAGCGATGAACGACGATCAGCCGGTTTCCGTGCTGAAGCGTCTGGGCGACCTGTTGCTGAACAACAAAGCTGAAAAACTGCTGAATGCTGATGCCTCCACCGTGCTGGCACTGCTGACCAGTGATGATGCGCTGACGGATGACGTGCAGTCCGCGGAGTTCGTTGTGCGCAACGAACACGGCTTGCATGCCCGTCCTGGCACCATGCTGGTGAACACCATTAAACAATTCGAGAGTGAGATCACCGTGGCGAATCTTGATGGCACGGGCAAACCGGCCAACGGCCGTAGTCTGATGAAAGTTGTCGCGCTGGGCGTGAAGAAAGGCCACCGTCTGCGTTTCACCGCGCAGGGTGCGGATGCTGAACAGGCGCTGAAAGCGATTGGCGACGCCATCGCGGCGGGTCTGGGGGAGGGCGCATAATGAGCAGACGTGTTGCGACTATTACGCTGAACCCGGCTTATGACCTGGTGGGATTTTGCCCTGAAATTGAGCGCGGCGAAGTCAACCTCGTGCGTACCACTGGCCTGCATGCTGCGGGTAAAGGGATTAACGTCGCGAAAGTGCTCAAGGATCTCGGTATCGATGTCACCGTGGGCGGGTTCCTCGGTAAAGATAACCAGGATGGCTTCCAGCAGCTGTTCAGCGAGCTGGGCATTGCCAACCGTTTTCAGATTGTTCAGGGCCGTACCCGTATCAACGTTAAGCTGACCGAGAAAGACGGTGAAGTGACCGATCTCAACTTCTCTGGCTTCGAAGTGACGCCGTCCGACTGGGAACGTTTTGTTAACGACTCGCTGACCTGGCTTGGCCAGTTTGACATGGTCTGCGTCAGCGGCAGCCTGCCGTCCGGCGTGAGCCCGGAAGCGTTTACCGACTGGATGACGCGCCTGCGCAGCCAGTGCCCGTGCATTATTTTCGACAGCAGCCGCGACGCGCTGGTTGCGGGTCTGAAAGCCTCTCCGTGGCTGGTGAAGCCGAATCGCCGCGAGCTGGAGATCTGGGCGGGCCGTAAGCTGCCAGAATTAAAAGATGTGATTGACGCTGCCCATGCGCTGCGCGAGCAGGGTATCGCTCACGTGGTTATCTCGCTTGGCGCAGAAGGCGCGTTGTGGGTTAACGCGTCTGGCGAATGGATCGCCAAACCGCCATCGGTTGACGTTGTCAGCACCGTTGGCGCAGGGGATTCCATGGTTGGCGGCCTGATTTACGGTCTGCTGATGCGTGAATCCAGTGAACATACTTTACGTCTTGCCACCGCCGTTGCTGCCCTGGCCGTAAGCCAGAGCAATGTCGGTATTACCGATCGTACCCAGTTAGCCGCGATGATGGCGCGCGTTGACTTAAAACCTTTTAACTAACAGCAGGAGAGGAATAATGAAAACGCTGCTGATCATTGACTCCGGTCTCGGACAGGCTCGCGCCTACATGGCGAAGACCTTGCTGGGCGCGGCGGCACAAAAAGCACATCTGGATATTATCGATAATCCAGGCGATGCAGAACTGGCCATTGTACTGGGCGATAAAATCCCGGCTGACAGTGCGCTGAACGGCAAAAAAGTGTGGCTGGGCGATATTAATCGTGCGGTGGCACACCCGGAACTGTTCCTGAGCGAAGCGAAAGGTCACGCGTCCGTCTACAGCGCGCCTGTCGCGACGGCACCGGCTGCGGCCGCAGGGCCGAAACGCATTGTGGCGGTGACGGCCTGCCCGACGGGCGTGGCTCACACCTTTATGGCGGCTGAAGCCATTGAAACCGAAGCGAAAAAACGCGGCTGGTGGGTAAAAGTTGAAACCCGCGGTTCCGTCGGTGCTGGCAACGCCATCACCCCTGAAGAAGTGGCTGAGGCCGATCTGGTGATCGTGGCGGCGGATATCGAAGTGGATCTGGCGAAATTTGCCGGTAAGCCTATGTACCGTACCTCTACCGGCCTGGCGCTGAAAAAAACCGCTCAGGAGTTTGATAAGGCGCTGGTGGAAGCGAAGCCGTATCAGGCAACCGGCGCGCGTCAAACCGCAACGGAAGGTAAGAAAGAGTCTGCAGGCGCCTATCGCCATCTGCTGACCGGCGTGTCTTACATGCTGCCGATGGTGGTTGCGGGTGGTCTGTGTATTGCCCTCTCGTTCGCATTTGGTATTACCGCGTTTAAAGAACAAGGCACGCTGGCCGCTGCGTTAATGCAGATTGGCGGTGGATCCGCGTTCGCACTGATGGTGCCCGTTCTGGCCGGCTTTATTGCCTTCTCCATCGCTGACCGTCCTGGCCTGACGCCGGGTCTTATCGGCGGTATGCTGGCAGTGAGCACCGGTTCCGGCTTTATCGGCGGTATCATCGCCGGCTTCCTGGCCGGTTACGTCGCGAAGCTCATCAGCGGGAAGCTGAAGCTGCCGCAGAGTATGGAAGCCCTGAAGCCGATTCTGATCATCCCGCTGATTTCCAGCCTGGTGGTCGGTCTGGCGATGATTTACCTGATTGGTAAGCCTGTTGCGGGCATCCTGGCGGGTCTGACCCACTGGCTGCAAACCATGGGCACCGCGAACGCGGTTCTGCTGGGTGCTATCCTCGGTGGCATGATGTGTACCGATATGGGTGGTCCGGTGAACAAAGCGGCGTACGCCTTTGGCGTTGGCCTGCTGAGTACCCAGACCTACGCGCCGATGGCGGCCATCATGGCGGCCGGTATGGTGCCTCCGCTGGCGCTCGGTCTGGCGACGATTATTGCCCGCCGTAAGTTCGATAAAGCGCAGCAGGAAGGCGGTAAGGCCGCGCTGGTGCTGGGTCTGTGCTTCATCACCGAAGGGGCGATTCCGTTCGCGGCCCGTGACCCAATGCGCGTGCTGCCGTGCTGTATCGTGGGTGGTGCTGTGACGGGGGCTATCTCCATGGCGGTTGGCGCGAAACTGATGGCACCACACGGCGGTCTGTTTGTTCTGCTGATCCCAGGCGCTATCACCCCGGTGCTGGGTTATCTGCTGGCGATTATTGCCGGTACGCTGGTGGCGGGTCTGTCTTATGCGGTGCTGAAGCGCCCTGAAGCCGAAGTGGTTGCGAAAGCGGCCTAAGCGTTAACGTGATAAAAAAGCCGGGTGCGTAAGCAGCCCGGCTTTTTTTATGCCGCCTGTTCAGCGGTTTGCTGCGCTTTGAGCCAGGCGATTTCTTCTGCCCAGATATCCGGATTGATGGTTTCAAGCACCATCGGAATGCCGTCGAAGCGGGCATCCTGCATGATAAAGCGGAACGCGTCATGGCCGATGTTGCCTTCGCCCAGGCTGTGGTGGCGGTCAACGCGGCTGCCAAAGGCGCTTTTCGCATCGTTTAGGTGCATTCCGCGCAGGTACTTAAAGCCCACGATGCGCTCGAACTCATCAAACGTGTTTTTCGTTGCCTCGGTCGTGCGCAGGTCATAGCCGGCCGCAAAGGCGTGGCAGGTATCAATGCACACGCCGACGCGGGATTTATCTTCCACGCCGTCAATAATGGCCGCCAGATGTTCGAACTTAAAGCCAAGGTTGCTGCCCTGACCGGCGGTATTCTCAATCACCGCGGTGACGCCCTGGGTTTTATCCAGGGTGATGTTGATGGACTCGGCAATGCGCGCCAGGCAGGCATCTTCATCGATTTGCATCAGGTGACTACCCGGATGGAAGTTCAGCAGCGTCAGCCCCAGCTGTTCGCAGCGCTGGACTTCATCCAGAAACGCTTCGCGAGATTTATCCAGCGCTTCCTGAACCGGATGCCCGAGGTTGATCAGGTAGCTGTCGTGGGGGAGGATCTGGCCGGGCCCGTAGCGGTATTTCTCACAGGCGGCTTTGAAGTCATCAATCACTTCAGCGGTCAGCGGCGCGGCGCGCCACTGGCGCTGATTTTTGGTGAACAGGGCGAAAGCGGTCGCCTCAATTTCGGCGGCGCGAATGGCGGCATTCGCAAGGCCACCTGCAGCGCTAACGTGCGCTCCAACATATTTCATAAAAAACTCCTGCTAACCCGAAACGCTTATGATAGCGGGTTAGCAGGAGAAGGACGAGATGGTTTATGCCATCAGGCTATGGACCACGAGGTTAATCGCGCCACCGCCGACAATCAGCCAGATGAAGAGCACCAGCGCCATCAGCAGCGGTTTCGCCCCGGCTTTTTTCAGCGCGCTGACGTGCGTGGTCACCCCCAGCGCCGCCATCGCCATCGCCAGCAGCACCGTATCCAGCGTCACCAGCATATCGACAACGGCTTTCGGCAGCAGGTGGAAGGAATTGAAAATCGCCACCACGATAAACAGGATCGCAAACCACGGAATGGTGATTTTGCTTTTCTCGCTGCCGCCCGCCGGAGCCAGCTGTTTAACCCGCGCGGCCAGGAAAATCAGGAACGGCGCCAGCATCATTACGCGCAGCATTTTGGCAATCACCGCCGCGTTTTCGGCTTCCGGGTTAATGGCGTGTCCTGCGGCAACCACCTGGGCCACTTCGTGCATGGTCGAGCCAATATAAATGCCGTACGTTTCCGGGCTAAACCAGTGGGCAACCAGCGGATACATCGCCGGGTAGAGGAAAATTGCCAGCGTACCGAAGATCACCACCGTCGCCACCGCCACCGTCACCTTGCTGGCTTCGGCTTTAACGACGGGTTCCGTTGCCAGCACCGCCGCGGCCCCGCAGATACTGCTCCCGGCACCGATCAGCCAACTGGTGTGCTTATCCAGGCCAAAGACTTTCTGACCGATAAAGCAGGCCAGCAAAAAGGTGCTGGTGAGGGTCAGGACGTCGATGGCGATCCCGCTCACGCCCACATCTGCAATCTGTGAAAAGGTGAGACGAAAGCCGTAAAGAATGATCCCCAGACGCAGCAGGTGCTGTTTGGCGAAGATCACGCCGCCGTCGCAGGATTTCCAGATACGCGGGTAGACGGTATTGCCCACGACCATGCCGAGCAAAATTGCCAGGGTTAACGCGCTAAAGCCTGCCCCCGCGATGGCCGGAATACTTCCGCCCCAAAGCGCCACGCCGGTAACCGCTGCGCTGAGCGCAAGACCCGGCACGAAGTGCCACACTGTACGATGATGTTGTAAGGTGAGTTCTGACATAACCTTCTCCTTTGTCTGGCTAAAGGTTACGGCGCTCTGGCTTAAAAATAAAATTGATTATATACTTATAATCAATCTATATAAGTGGTAAGCAACCATGCACATTACATTGCGTCAGCTGGAAGTCTTTGCCGAAGTGCTGAAAAGCGGATCGACAACGCAGGCCTCTCAGATGCTGGCGCTCTCTCAATCTGCGGTCAGCGCGGCGTTGACCGATCTTGAAGGGCAACTGGGCGTGCAGCTTTTCGACAGGGTAGGGAAGCGTCTGGTGGTCAACGAACATGGCCGTCTGCTCTACCCGCGCGCGCTGGCGCTGCTCGAGCAGGCTATCGAAATCGAACAGCTTTTCCGCGAGGACAACGGTGCGATCCGCGTCTACGCCAGCAGCACCATCGGGAATTACATCCTGCCGGAAGTGATTGCCCGCTACCGCCGGGATTTCCCGACCCTGCCGCTGGAGATGAGCGTGGGCAATAGCCAGGACGTCATCAACGCGGTGATCGATTTCCGCGTGGATATCGGCCTCATTGAAGGACCCTGCCATAACGTCGACATCATTGCCGAGCCCTGGCTGGAAGATGAGCTGGTGGTGTTTGCTTCCCCGGCCTCGTCTTTACTGCAGGGAGAAGTGACGCTGGAACGCCTCGCGCAGGCGCAGTGGATCCTGCGCGAGCAGGGCTCCGGCACGCGTGAAATTGTCGATTACCTGCTGCTTTCCCATCTGCCGCATTTCCAACTGGGGATGGAGCTGGGGAATTCAGAGGCCATCAAGCACGCGGTGCGCCACGGCCTCGGCATCAGCTGTCTTTCCCGGCGCGTCATTGCTGAACAGCTAGAGACAGGCTCGCTGGTTGAGATTCCCATTCCGCTCCCGAAACTGGTGCGCACCCTGTGGTGCATCCATCATCGTCAGAAACACCTTTCCAGTTCGCTGCAGCGTTTTCTGCGCTATTGCGAGATGTAATCTTCCCCTCTCCTTAAAGGGGAGAGGGGAAAGCCCCGATTTCTGCTTTACTTATAATCCTGGCCGAGTCATGAAGCTCTCTTATAACTGAGTATTTCTGCCGGAAGGAACGCGGATCGTCTGCTACAATCGCGCCTCATTTATTAAATGGACAGCATTTTCATATGGTTTCAGAAATTAAAACCACAGAAGCGCCCACGCTACGTCGTGAACTGAAGGCGCGTCACCTGACGATGATCGCGATTGGCGGTTCAATCGGTACAGGTCTTTTCGTTGCCTCTGGCGCAACGATTTCGGCAGCAGGCCCGGGTGGGGCACTTTTCTCTTATATCCTGATTGGCCTGATGGTGTACTTCCTGATGACCAGCCTGGGCGAACTGGCCGCGTACATGCCGGTATCCGGTTCGTTTTCGACCTACGGTCAAAAATACGTTGAAGAAGGCTTCGGCTTCGCGCTGGGCTGGAACTACTGGTACAACTGGGCGGTGACCATCGCCGTTGACCTTGTCGCCGCACAGCTGGTGATGAACTGGTGGTTCCCGGATACGCCGGGCTGGATCTGGAGCGCTCTGTTCCTGGCCGTCATCTTCCTGCTGAACTACATCTCCGTGCGCGGTTTCGGCGAAGCGGAATACTGGTTCTCTTTGATCAAAGTGGCAACCGTCATCATCTTTATCGTCGTCGGTGTGGCGATGATCGTTGGTATTTTCAAAGGCGCTGAACCTGCGGGCTGGAGTAACTGGGCGATAGGCGATGCGCCGTTTGCCGGTGGCCTTTCGGCGATGATTGGTGTGGCAATGATTGTCGGCTTCTCCTTCCAGGGGACCGAGCTGATTGGCATCGCCGCCGGTGAGTCAGAGAACCCGGAGAAAAATATTCCGCGTGCGGTCCGTCAGGTCTTCTGGCGTATCCTGCTATTCTATGTGTTCGCGATCCTGATTATCAGCCTTATCATTCCGTACACCGATCCAAGCCTGCTGCGCAATGACGTCAAAGACATTAGCGTCAGCCCGTTCACGCTGGTCTTCCAGCACGCCGGTCTGCTTTCTGCTGCGGCAGTGATGAACGCCGTTATCCTGACCGCCGTGCTTTCAGCCGGTAACTCCGGGATGTACGCCTCCACCCGTATGCTCTACACGCTGGCATGTGACGGTAAAGCACCGCGTATCTTCGCGAAACTGTCCCGCGGCGGCGTCCCGCGTAACGCGCTGTACGCGACAACGGTAATCGCCGGCCTGTGCTTCCTGACTTCCATGTTTGGCAACCAGACGGTGTACCTCTGGCTGCTTAACACGTCCGGGATGACGGGCTTTATCGCGTGGCTGGGCATTGCCATTAGCCACTACCGTTTCCGCCGTGGCTTCGTCAAGCAGGGGCACGATATTAACTCGCTGCCGTATCGCTCCGGCTTCTTCCCGCTGGGTCCCATTTTCGCCTTCATTCTGTGCCTGATCATTACGCTCGGACAGAACTATGAAGCGTTCCTGGCGGACACCATTGACTGGGGCGCCGTCACGGCGACCTACATTGGTATTCCGCTGTTCCTCGTCATCTGGTTTGGCTACAAGCTGACGAAAGGAACAAAATTCGTTCGCTACAGTGAAATGGAATTCCCGGAACGATTTAAACAATAACCGCACTTCCTCTCTCTTTAGCCCGCTCATTCGAGCGGGCTTTTTTATTCCCGCATCCTGAAACAAAGATATATTTCTTAACAATTTAATTGATAATAATTATCGTTTGCTTTATCGTTATCAAAAATAAGCGTGTCACCGACCCACCGCAGATGTGGGCGGCAAGGAAGACGCTGTGAGCGATGATGATTTGATTTAGTTGTATTTACCTCATGGAGATATGGAATGTTTAGGTTGAATCCCTTCGTCAGGGGAGGACTTTGTGCGTCCGCAATGTCCCTGGCCCTGCCTGTTATCGCAGCCGAATCCGGCGACACAATGGTTGTAACGGCCTCCGCGACCGAGCAAAACCTGAAAGACGCACCCGCAAGCATCAGCGTGATTACCCAGGAAGATTTGCAGCGCAAACCCGTTCAGAATCTGAAAGATGTGTTACGGGATGTGCCGGGCGTTCAGCTCACGAGCGAAGGGGACAACCGTAAAGGGGTAAGTATTCGCGGACTGGACAGCAGCTATACGCTGATCCTGATCGACGGCAAGCGCGTCAACTCCCGTAACGCGGTGTTCCGTCATAATGATTTCGACCTCAACTGGGTGCCGGTTGACGCCATTGAACGAATCGAAGTGGTGCGCGGACCGATGTCTTCTCTTTATGGTTCCGATGCGCTGGGCGGCGTGGTGAACATTATCACCAAAAAAATCGGCCAGAAATGGACGGGCACCCTGAGCGCCGATTCCACGATTCAGGAACATCGCGATCGTGGAGACACGTATAACGGTCAGTTCTACACCAGCGGACCGCTGGTCGACGGCCTGCTGGGGCTGAAAGCCTACGGTAGCCTCGCGAAGCGTGAGAAAGACGCTCAGCAGAAATCCTCCACTACGGCGAGCGGTGAAACACCGCGCATTGAGGGCTTCACCAGCCGCGATGCGAATGTGGAATTCACCTGGACACCGTCTGAAAATCACGACTTTACGGCGGGCTACGGTTTCGACCGTCAGGATCGTGACTCTGATTCCCTCGATAAAAACCGCCTTGAACGTCAGAACTACTCTCTCAGCCACAATGGTCGCTGGGGCGTCGGCAACAGCGAGCTGAAGGTTTACGGCGAAAAGGTGGATAACAAAAACCCGGACAACAGCAATCCGATCACCTCCGAGAGCAACGCGGTGGACGGAAAATACGTGCTGCCGCTGGGCGAAATCAACCAGTTGCTGACCTTCGGCGGCGAATGGCGTCACGATAAGCTGAAAGATCCGGTCAACCTGACGGGCGGTTCCAGCAGCAGTACCTCGACAAGCCAGTATGCTCTGTTCCTGGAGGATGAGTGGCGTATCTTTGAACCTCTGGCGCTGACCACCGGCATCCGTATGGACGACCATGATACCTACGGTGACCACTGGAGTCCGCGAGCCTATCTGGTCTACAACGCGACCGATACCGTAACGGTGAAAGGGGGCTGGGCTACCGCGTTTAAAGCGCCGTCACTGCTGCAGCTGAGCCCGGACTGGGTCACCGGCTCGTGCCGCGGTGCCTGTGAGATTGTCGGTAACCCGGACCTGAAGCCGGAAACCAGCGAGAGCTTCGAATTCGGTCTCTACTACAGCGGGGAAGAGGGCTGGTTAGAGGGCGTGCAGGCCAGCGTCACCACCTTCCAGAATAATGTGGATGACCGCATCAGCATTAGCCGTACGGCCAATGTGAATCAGGCGCAGGATTATCCTAACTACGTTGGGCTGAATGCGGACGGCGAACCGATTTTCCGCTACTACAACGTCAACAAGGCGCGCATCCGTGGGGTGGAAACCGAGCTGAAATTCCCGCTGGCGGAAGACTGGAAAGTGACGCTGAACTACACCTATAACGACGGTCGTGATATCAGCAACGGTGGCAACAAGCCGCTGTCCGATCTGCCGTTCCATACCGCCAACGGTACCGTTGACTGGAAGGCGACGCAGGACTGGTCGTTCTATGTTCAGGGCAACTACACCGGCGAGAAACGCGCGCTGACCAGCAGTGCACCAACGCCGGGTGGCTACGTCATCTGGAATACCGGCGCCGCGTGGCAGGCGACGAAAAGCGTGAAGCTGCGTGCGGGCGTGCAGAACCTGCTGGATAAAGATCTGAGCCGTGACGATTACAGCTATACGGAAGATGGCCGTCGTTACTTCGTGGGTGTGGATTACAAGTTCTGATCCAGTCATGTGCCGGGTGGCGGCTGCGCCTTACCCGGCCCGTAGGCCCGGTAAGCGAAGCGCCACCGGGCAAAAAAGGCAGCACTTATGCAAATAAATGCTCCGCATGGAAGCGGAGATGGTCCTCGATAAAGGACGCAATGAAGTAATAGCTGTGATCGTATCCCGGCTGAATGCGCAGCGTCAGCGGCCAGTCTTTCTGACGCGCCGCCTCTGCCAGCACCGCAGGCTGTAGCTGACTGGCGAGGAACTGATCCGCATCACCCTGATCGATAAGGGTGGGAATGGCCTCTTCAGCGTTGCTGTTCAGCATCAGCGCACAGCTGTCCCATGCCAGCCATTTTTCCGCATCCTTACCCAGATAGTGGGTAAAGGCTTTTTGCCCCCACGGCACCTGAGAGGGGTTCACGATAGGGGCAAATGCCGACACGCTGGTGTATTTACCCGGGTTTTTCAGCGCCATTATCAACGCCCCGTGACCGCCCATCGAGTGGCCGCTAATCGCGCAGCGGTTACCTACCGCAAACTGAGCCTGCACCAGGGCAGGAAGCTCATCGCGAATGTAATCATACATGCGGTAGTGGCGCGCCCAGGGCTGTTCGGACGCATTCAGATAAAACCCGGCGCCTTTGCCCAGGTCGTATCCTGCGTCGTCGGCCACATCATCGCCACGCGGGCTGGTGTCTGGCATCACCAGCGCAATGCCCAGCTCGGCGGCAATACGCTGCGCGCCCGCTTTGGTGGTGAAGTTTTCGTCGTTGCAGGTCAGGCCTGAAAGCCAGAACAGAACCGGTGGGTTTTCCGTCGGGGGCAGGAAGATACTGAACGTCATCGCACAGTTCAGAACGGTGGAGTCGTGCCGCCAGCGCTGCTGTCGACCTTCAAAACAACGGTGCTCTTCGAGCAGTTCCATGCAGGGCTCCTTAATGAGAATGCGCATTCATAACATCCATAATACAGCGTTTTCATTGACCTGTGAGCAACTTTCACTTTCACCGGACGGCGAGATGCTGCATCATAAATTTACTTTTCTTTAACATTTGGAGCAGTCATGGCGCTGCGTATTGCGCTCAGTGGGTTCGTCGTTCTGGTGGTGGCAATGGGGATTGGGCGCTTTGCCTTTACGCCTCAGGTGCCGCTGATGATTGCTGCCGGGCAGCTTACGCTGACCAGCGCGGGCCTGGTGGCGGCGATGAATTATCTGGGCTATCTGGTGGGCGCATGGGATGCGATGCGCGCGCACCGCTTTGTTGAAACGCGTCTCTGGCTGGGCATCGCGGGCGCGGTGGCGTTGACGCTGCTCTCTGCCGCGGCGGATAACGCCGTTGTACACGGTCTGCTGCGCTTTGTGATTGGCTGCATGAGCGGCTGGTCGATGGTGCTGATTGCCGCCTGGACTAACGAGCGGCTGGGGCAGCTGGGTAAACCGGGCCTGAGCGCGGCCGTGTTTGCCGGTCCGGGCGCGGGGATTGCCCTGAGCGGGTTGCTCGCCGTCTATATTCAGGCGAAATCCCTCTCGGCCGGGGCGGCATGGCAAATCTACGGCGTGCTGGCGCTGGTGCTGATTGCCCTGGTGGCGCGCTACCTGCCGCGTTCCGGTCAACTTCATCGACCGGGAACCGCGCCGGAGCCGCTGGTGCTGACGGTAGATTTAAAGCGCCTGGTCTGGAGCTACAGCCTGGCCGGGTTTGGCTATATCCTTCCGGCGACCTTCCTGTCGCAGATGGCGGCCGTACGTTTTCCCGGCAGCCTGTTCGCCCAGTTCGTCTGGCCGATTTTTGGTATCGCCGCCGTGGTGGGGATTGCGCTCAGCATTCTGTTGCGCCACACCTCAACGGCTAACCGCAGGCTGGCTATCGTGCTGTGGTTGCAGGGGGCAGGCGTGCTGGCGGCCTGGCTGCTGCCGGGAATCGGCGGATTGCTGACGGGTGGGCTGCTGGTGGGCGGCGGGTTCCTCTGCGCCGTTCAGCTCTCGCTTTTATACGGCCGCGAGCTGGCACCGAACCATACGCGGTACATGGCGGGTCTGCTTACCACAGGGTATGCGATAGGGCAATTGATTGGCCCGATGACCTCGGCATTATCGACCTGGTTTACCCACCGGCTGGAGCCTGCGCTGGGGCTGGCGGGCGTTGCGCTGTTCGTCGGCGGGGCTCTGGTCTGGAATCGTCACGCTGAAAGGCAGCAGCAATTGCAATAATTATCGTCGTGAATACTGGATTATGTGCGCGGCCTCACGCACAATGAGCGCATACTTTTGCCACAACGAGGGCAAAAGATGCCACACCTGCAGGAGAACAAAATGTCATCACTCAGTAAAGAAGCTGCCCTGGTCCACGAAGCCCTGGTTGCGCGCGGTCTTGAAACGCCACTGCGTCCGCCCGTACAGGATTTGGACAATGAAACCCGCAAGCGTCTGATTGCCGGTCATATGACCGATATCATGGAGCTGCTGAATCTCGATCTGAGTGACGACAGTCTGATGGAGACGCCGCACCGCATCGCAAAAATGTACGTCGACGAAATTTTCTCCGGCCTGGATTACGCCAACTTCCCGAAAATTACCGTCATCGAAAACAAGATGAAAGTGGACGAGATGGTCACGGTACGCGATATCACGCTGACCAGCACCTGCGAACACCATTTTGTCACCATCGACGGTAAAGCGACCGTGGCGTATATCCCAAAAGATACGGTGATTGGCCTGTCGAAGATCAACCGCATCGTGCAGTTCTTTGCACAGCGTCCGCAGGTGCAGGAGCGTCTGACGCAGCAGATCCTGACCGCGCTGCAAACGCTGCTGGGCACCAATAACGTGGCCGTCTCTATCGACGCGGTTCACTACTGCGTGAAAGCGCGCGGCGTGCGTGATGCGACCAGTGCAACCACCACAACCTCTCTGGGTGGTCTGTTTAAATCGAGCCAGAATACCCGCCAGGAGTTCCTGCGCGCCGTTCGTCACCACAACTAAGTCTTACAGGGCAGGGACCATGGAGCGAAACGTCACGCTCGATTTTGTTCGCGGCGTCGCCATTCTCGGTATCCTGCTGCTTAATATCAGCGCCTTCGGTCTCCCGAAGGCGGCTTATCTCAATCCTGCATGGTATGGCGACATCACGCGCAGTGATGCCTGGACGTGGGCGATCCTCGATCTTTTCGCCCAGGTCAAATTCCTCACGCTCTTTGCCCTGCTGTTTGGCGCAGGCTTGCAGCTCCTCCTCAAACGCGGTACGCGCTGGATACAGTCGCGCCTGACGCTGCTGGTGCTTCTCGGGTTTATCCACGGTCTGTTCTTCTGGGACGGCGATATTCTTCTCGCGTATGGGTTAGTCGGGCTCATCTGCTGGCGCCTTATTCGCGACGCGCAGAGCGTAAAAAGCCTGTTTAACACCGGCGTGATGCTCTACGTCATGGGGCTTGGGGTACTGCTGCTGCTGGGAATGATCTCCGGTGAGGCGACAAACCGTGCCTGGATCCCGGATGCCGCTAACCTGCAGTACGAGCAGTTCTGGAAGCTGAAGGGCGGTACGGAAGCGATAAGCAACCGTGCGGATATGCTGGGGGATAACCTCCTTGCGCTGGGCGCGCAATACGGCTGGCAGCTGGCGGGAATGATGCTGATGGGCGCGTCGCTGATGCGCACCGGCTGGCTGAAAGGCGAATTTAGCCTGCGCCACTATCGCCGCACGGGCGCCGGGCTGGTCCTGCTCGGCGTGCTGATTAACCTCCCGGCGGTGATTGCGCAGTGGCACCTCCACTGGGATTACCGCTGGTGCGCTTTCCTGCTCCAGGTGCCGCGCGAACTGAGCGCGCCGTTCCAGACCATCGGCTATGCGGCGCTGATCTATGGCTTCTGGCCAACGCTTTCTCGCCTGTGGATTGTCAGCGCTATCGCCTGCGTGGGTCGCATGGCGTTAAGCAATTACCTCCTGCAAACGCTGATATGCACCACGCTTTTCTATCGCTTTGGTCTGTTTATGAAATTCGACCGCCTCGCGCTGCTGGCGTTTGTTATCCCGGTCTGGGGAGTAAACCTGGCGTTTTCTGTTCTCTGGCTACGCTATTTCCGCCAGGGACCGCTAGAGTGGGTGTGGCGTCAGTTAACCGCACATGCTTCAGGGATATCATTGAAAAATACATCCAGATAACGATCTGGATCACAATCGTTAACAAAACGGATGTAAGCGTTTTCATGAGTGTGAGCTTCTTCACGTAGTCCCCTTTCTCTCGCTGCCAAAATAGCCACCTTGCTAAACACAGGGGGTGTCTGTGAGTTGCTGCAATCCTTTGAAGGATGGTGAATATGATCACCATTCGTGACGTCGCCCGTCAGGCGGGCGTTTCCGTGGCTACCGTTTCGCGCGTGCTGAACAACAGCGCGCTGGTCAGCCCTGAAACCCGTGAAACCGTAATGAAAGCCGTGACCCAGCTCGGGTACCGGCCAAATGCCAATGCCCAGGCGCTTGCGACCCAGGTTAGCGACACTATCGGCGTGGTGGTGATGGATGTATCGGATGCCTTTTTCGGCGCGCTGGTGAAAGCGGTGGACGTGGTCGCCCAGCAGCATCAGAAATATGTCCTGATCGGCAATAGCTATCATGAGGCGGAAAAGGAACGCTACGCCATCGAAGTGCTGATTCGCCAGCGCTGTAACGCCCTGATTGTCCACTCAAAAGCCCTGAGCGACGAAGAGTTAATCGGGTTTATGGATCAGATCCCGGGCATGGTGCTCATCAACCGCATCGTCCCGGGCTATGCCCACCGCTGCGTCGGGCTGGATAACGTCAGCGGCGCCATGATGGCCACCAAAATGCTCATCAACAACGGGCATCAGCGGATCGGTTATCTGGCCTCCAGCCACCAGATTGAAGATGACGAACTGCGGCGCGAGGGATGGCATAACGCCCTGAAAGAGCACGGCATTACGCCATCCGATAGCTGGACTGGAACCGGAACGCCTGACATGCAGGGCGGTGAGGCGGCCATGGTGGAGCTGCTGGGGCGAAATCTGCAGCTTACTGCGGTGTTTGCCTATAACGACAGCATGGCGGCAGGGGCCCTGACGGCGCTGAAGGATAACGGCATTGCGGTGCCACAGCATTTATCACTTATCGGCTTTGACGATATCCCGATTGCCCGTTACACCGACCCGCAGCTGACAACGGTGCGTTACCCCATTGCCTCTATGGCGAAACTGGCGACTGAGCTGGCGTTACAGGGGGCAGCAGGACTGCTGGATCCGAGGGCAACACATTGTTTCATGCCGACTTTAGTGCGTCGTCACTCTGTGGCGCCCCGGCAAATTGTGGTTCCGATCACTAACTGATTACATGATGTGATGTAACCGTTTTCAATCTGTGAGTAAATTCACAGTATCTTAACAAGGCGCTGACTATGATGTCAGCGTTTTAGGGGCTGAAACGCTATGTAACGGTGATTATTCACTTTCACTATAGCCAATGTGCCGCAAACAACGAATAAAACGCATTTCTGGATCGTTACCGAACACGGAAGATAGAAATTTTATAAGTGAACTTCGGCTGTCAGTAACGTTTTATTAACACCTGCCCGCCGATCGTTATTCACAAGAACTACCCTGCATAAAAAAAACCGGAGATACCATGAATAAGAAGGTGTTGACCCTGTCTGCTGTAATGGCAAGCATGCTTTTTGGTGCAGCAGCGCACGCTGCGGATACCCGTATTGGTGTGACCATCTATAAATACGACGACAACTTCATGTCTGTTGTGCGTAAAGCAATTGAGAAAGATGCTAAAGCAGCGCCAGACGTTCAGCTGCTGATGAATGACTCCCAGAACGACCAGTCCAAACAGAACGACCAGATCGACGTTCTGCTGGCGAAAGGCGTGAAAGCCCTGGCCATCAACCTGGTTGACCCGGCTGCAGCAGGCACGGTTATTGAAAAAGCGCGCGGCCAGAACGTGCCAATCGTCTTCTTCAACAAAGAACCTTCCCGTAAAGCGCTGGATAGCTACGACAAAGCGTATTACGTCGGTACCGACTCTAAAGAGTCCGGTATTATTCAGGGCGATCTGATCGCCAAACACTGGGCGGCGAACCCGAACTGGGACCTGAACAAAGACGGCCAGATTCAGTTCGTTCTGCTGAAAGGCGAGCCAGGCCACCCGGATGCTGAAGCCCGTACCACCTACGTTATCAAAGAGCTGAACGACAAGGGCCTGAAAACCCAGCAGCTGGCGTTAGATACCGCGATGTGGGATACCGCTCAGGCGAAAGATAAGATGGACGCGTGGCTGTCCGGCCCTAACGCGAACAAAATCGAAGTGGTTATCGCCAACAACGACGCGATGGCAATGGGCGCGGTAGAAGCGCTGAAAGCACACAATAAGTCATCTATCCCGGTATTCGGTGTGGATGCGCTGCCAGAAGCGCTGGCGCTGGTTAAATCCGGCGCGATGGCCGGTACCGTGCTGAACGATGCCAACAACCAGGCGAAAGCGACCTTCGATCTGGCGAAAAACCTGGCCGATGGCAAGGGCGCGGCAGATGGCACCAGCTGGAAAATTGAAAACAAAATCGTTCGCGTACCTTACGTGGGCGTAGACCAGTCCAACCTGGCTGAGTTTATCGGTAAATAAGTTATTCGTACTGTCTTCACTGGGCGCAATTCGTTGCGCCCTTTTATAACGCGATATGCGAGGCCAACAAGGTATAATTATGGTCAGCACAACTACTCAGTCATCCGGTGAATACCTGTTGGAAATGAGCGGTATCAACAAGTCATTTCCCGGCGTTAAGGCACTCGATAATGTTAATTTAAAAGTTCGTCCTCACTCTATTCATGCATTGATGGGTGAGAACGGTGCGGGTAAATCAACATTATTAAAATGCCTTTTTGGGATCTATCAAAAAGATTCTGGCAGCATTCTTTTTCAGGGGAAAGAGATCGATTTCCATTCAGCGAAAGAAGCGCTGGAAAACGGTATCTCAATGGTTCACCAGGAATTAAACCTGGTACTGCAGCGTTCGGTCATGGATAACATGTGGTTGGGGCGTTATCCAACCAAAGGTGTTTTTGTCGATCAGGACAAAATGTATCGCGACACCAAAGCGATTTTCGATGAGCTGGATATTGATATCGACCCGCGCGCCCGCGTGGGGACATTATCCGTATCCCAGATGCAGATGATCGAAATTGCCAAAGCGTTCTCCTATGATGCGAAAATCGTCATCATGGACGAACCGACATCGTCATTAACGGAAAAAGAGGTTAATCACCTTTTTACCATTATTCGTAAGCTGAAAGATCGCGGCTGCGGCATTGTGTATATCTCCCACAAAATGGAAGAGATCTTCCAGCTGTGCGATGAGATAACCATCCTGCGCGACGGCCAGTGGATTGCCACGCAGCCGCTGGAAGGGCTGGACATGGACAAGATCATCGCCATGATGGTCGGCCGTTCCCTGAACCAGCGCTTCCCGGACAAAGAAAACAAGCCGGGCGAAGTGATCCTGGAAGTGCGCAATCTGACCTCGTTACGCCAGCCGTCCATCCGCGACGTCTCCTTCGATCTGCACAAGGGTGAAATTCTGGGGATTGCCGGCCTGGTGGGGGCAAAACGTACCGACATCGTGGAAACCCTGTTTGGCATCCGTGAAAAAGCTCAGGGCACCATTACGCTGCACGGAAAGAAAATCAATAACCACAACGCTAACGAAGCCATTAATAATGGTTTTGCGCTGGTGACGGAAGAGCGTCGTTCGACCGGTATTTACGCCTATCTGGATATTAACTTTAACTCGTTAATTTCTAATATTCGCAATTACAAAAACAAAGTCGGTCTGCTGGATAACTCCCGCATGAAGAGCGATACCCAATGGGTTATTGACTCCATGCGCGTGAAAACGCCAGGGCACCGCACCCAGATTGGTTCGCTTTCGGGCGGTAACCAGCAGAAAGTCATTATCGGCCGTTGGTTATTAACCCAGCCAGAAATTCTAATGCTGGATGAACCGACCCGCGGTATTGACGTCGGCGCGAAGTTTGAAATTTATCAGCTGATTGCCGAGCTGGCGAAAAAGAATAAAGGGATCATTATTATTTCTTCCGAAATGCCGGAATTGTTAGGGATCACAGACCGTATTCTGGTTATGAGCAATGGTCTCGTTGCCGGTATTGTTGACACCAAAACGACAACGCAAAACGAAATTTTGCGTCTTGCGTCTTTGCACCTTTAAGATCAGGGGCTCCTCATGAGTGCGTTAAATAAAAAAAGTTTTCTCACTTACCTGAAAGAAGGCGGTATTTACGTTGTTCTTTTAGTACTGCTGGCTATCATCATTTTCCAGGACCCTACGTTCTTAAGCCTGCTGAACCTGAGTAACATTCTGACCCAGTCCTCCGTGCGTATTATCATTGCGCTGGGCGTGGCGGGCCTGATCGTGACGCAGGGGACGGACCTCTCCGCGGGGCGTCAGGTTGGTCTGGCGGCGGTTATCGCGGCAACCCTGCTGCAGTCGATGGAAAACGCCAACAAGGTGTTCCCGGAAATGGCCACCATGCCGATTTTCGTGGTGATCCTGATTGTCTGCGCCATCGGCGCGGTGATTGGTCTGATCAACGGTATTATCATCGCTTACCTGAACGTGACGCCGTTTATCACCACGCTGGGTACGATGATCATCGTTTACGGCATCAACTCCCTGTACTACGACTTTGTCGGCGCTTCTCCTATCTCGGGCTTTGACAGCGGCTTCTCGACCTTTACGCAAGGGTTTATCGCGCTGGGCAGCTTCCGCCTGTCGTACATCACTTTCTATGCGCTGATTGCGGTGGCCTTCGTCTGGATCCTGTGGAACAAAACGCGCTTTGGTAAAAACATCTTCGCTATCGGCGGTAACCCGGAAGCGGCGAAAGTCTCCGGCGTAAACGTTGCCCTGAACCTGCTCTTCATCTACGCGCTGTCCGGCGTGTTCTACGCCTTCGGCGGGA
The DNA here is from genome assembly GCF_001022965.1 of Enterobacter genomosp. O. Lineage (GTDB taxonomy): Bacteria > Pseudomonadota > Gammaproteobacteria > Enterobacterales > Enterobacteriaceae > Enterobacter > Enterobacter cloacae_L. The sequence continues at coordinate 155,997 of NZ_LECZ01000024.1, read as the reverse complement.
TGCTGGAAGCGGGCCGTATCGGCTCTGCCACTAACAACCTTGGCTTTATGTACGAGCTGGATGCGATCGCAGCCTGCGTGGTGGGCGGCGTCTCCTTCAGCGGCGGCGTGGGTACCGTACTCGGCGTCGTGACCGGTGTGATCATCTTCACCGTCATCAACTACGGGTTGACCTACATCGGCGTGAACCCGTACTGGCAGTACATCATCAAAGGCGCCATCATTATCTTCGCGGTCGCGCTGGATTCCCTGAAGTACGCGCGTAAGAAGTAAGCGTCTCTCGCTATACCCGGCCCGCTCGCCGAGCGGGCTTTTTTTATGCCCTACGCCAGATTTGACTCCTCCCGGGTCACAATGCGCTCAAACCAGTCGAGTTCAGAGAGCTTGCAGGCGACCCACTGTTCGGAAAAGGCTTCACCCAGGCTGTCGGTGAGATACTGACAGCGGGAAAAGGTTTCAATCGCCTCCTGCTGAAAAAGCGGCAGAGCGGGGTGATCCTGATGCGGCTGCGGTAACTCCTCCTCGTCGATATTTTCCAGCCCGTACAGCATGCCGGTCAGGATGGTCGCGGCCACCAGATACGGATTCGCATCGGCCCCGGCCAGCCGGTACTCGATACGCCGGTTGCTGTCATCCGAACAGGGAATACGCAGGGCGGCGGAGCGGGTGTTATAGCCCCAGGAGTTAAACACGGGCTCCGTCAGGTTTTTACGCAAGCGACGAAACGCGTTGACGCCCGGCGCGAGAATGGCAACGGAGGCGGGCATCAGCGCCAGCTGGCCCGCGATGCATAAACGCATCATGCTGTTGAGCGCGTTCACCGGTGAGGCAAAGACGTTGTCGCCATGGCTGTCGTTGAGGCTGAAATGAAAGTGCAAACCGCTGCCGGAAAGCTCGCTGAAAGGCTTGGCCATAAAGTTGGCCTGCAGGCCGTGCTTTTCGGCAACATATCGGGTCAGGCGGCGCAGCGCCAGCACGTTATCACAGACCTCAACAACGCGGTGGCTATGCTTGAGGTTTAATTCGTACTGGCCGGACTCGGCTTCCGCCACGGTCCCGGTCAGCGGGATGCGCTGAAGGTTTGCCAGCTGTTCCAGCTCGTCAAATAGCGCCGCATGCGCCGACGAAGTATCCATATGAAAACAGCCCTGATTTTGCGCATCATGGCGTTCATGCCCCGTCAGATAAAATTCGATTTCCGGGGCAATGACCGGGAAAAGGCCGTGCTGGTGGAAGCGGGCCAGGACGTTCTGCAGGATCGCGCGCGGCTCAAGCGGGCAGGGTTTATCGTCGCTGTCTTTCATCGTCAACAGGATCTGCGCGTTGTGCTGCGGATCCTGCGGGCAGGGGCGCAGGGTGCCGGCAACGGGGAGGCAGAGCCGGTCGGGTTCATCATGAAGCGGGGTCGCAATTTTTCCTTTCTGGTCCATTGAGTAGACGGAAAGAGGAAAATAACAGCCGTTTTCCAGCGTCAGCAAGCTCTCCACCGAGAGGCGCTTGCCGCGCATCGTGCCGTTGATATCGTTCAGGTAAACGTCAACGTGTTTCGTCTGCGGGTAGCGTTCCAGGTAATCGGCCACTTCTACTGAAATGTTGTGCTGCAGGGCGTCAATTTTTTCATCGAGCCAGAGGCCAGAATTGAGTGTGCCGGGGAGTGATAAACCGGGGAAGTTAAAATACGGGCGAAGACTTTTCAGGAAAAACGCATTCATTATCGAGTTCATAGTCATTCTTCAATGAAGCCGTAGCGGCAGTGAACTCAGGTTAAAAGAGCCGGCGTAAAGGGGGGATAAAAAGCGTCAGGGGCGGCGTAAAGAAAGTATAAAGGCAGGCCTATTTTTTCTCTTTTTTCTGCATATCCAGCAGCTGCTCCGGCGTCACCGCCGGGTAACCCTGCGCATCTTCCGGCACTTCATGCATCGCCGGGATCGGCACCAGCGGGCCTAAGAAGCGCGGTTCGCGTTTGAAAATATAGAGGTCGGCCAGGGCACCAAAACGGGCGCCAAACTCGCGGACGCGCACGCTCAGCATATCTTTTGGCGACGGCACCGCGTAGCACTGCGCCTGAATGCCCATATGCAGGGCGATAAACAGCGCGCGCTCGCAGTGGAAGCGCTGGGTGATGATGATGAAGTCGTTGGTGTCGAAGACTTTGCGCGTGCGCACGATGGAGTCCAGGGTGCGGAACCCGGCATAGTCGAGCACGATATCGGCAGGGTCTACGCCCCCGGCAATCAAGTCCTTACGCATCGTCACCGGTTCATTATAGCTTTGCAGGGCGTTATCCCCGCTCAACAGCAGGTAGTTCACCTTGCCGCTGTTGTAGGCGTTCAGCGCGCCCTGAATGCGGTAACGGTAATACTGATTTATGACGCCGGTGCGGTAGTACTTGGCGGTGCCGAGCACCACGCCAACCTGACGATAGGGCAGGTCCTGCAGGTCATCAAAAATGTAGGGGGCGGTTTTCCAGCTCATCCAGCGATCGAGACCCAGCACGATCAACAGCAGTATGCCGACCAGGACAGACAGGCTGTAAAAAACGCGCTTTAACATGCAGATGGCTCGTACCGAAGGTGAAATTTAACTCAGGCTACTTTACCCGCCTGGTTAGCGCAAGAAACAGAGACTCAACTGAGGGGTTTTTCAGCAAACGAGCGGGCATTTCTGCCCGCCGGAAGGATCACGCAAGCAGCACGCGGTCAATCGTTGTACAGCCGAGCGCCTTAAGCGTCGCGGCGGTTGCATCCCACTGAATCAGCGGCGCATCGGCCATTTCTGCCAGAATGGCGCGCTGAATGTCAGGGTAGTCATAACCGTTCAGGCTCAGCAGGTTAAGTGCGCCCTGCAGCGGCGGCAGCGTTGGGTTAAACGCGGCGTTTTCCGCATAGCTGCCGCTAAAGATACGGCCATCGCGGCACTGCAGCGCCACGCCGCTCGGGGACTTGCTGTACGGCGTATGGCTCTTGTTGGCAGCGGCAATAGCCGCCTGGTTCAGGTCATCGCCGGACAGGGCGAAACCGTGGTCCTGCTCGTCCATCAGCAGCGTTTTGATCTCCAGATCTTTCGGGCCAAACGCGTCCGGCAGGTAATCCGCCAGCGTGTGCGGCGCGCGACCCGGCAGGTTGATGCGCAGCTGCAGCCCGCTGTTCAGCTCGTTCATGAACTGACGGCAGTGGCCGCACGGGGTGTAGTTCACGGTAATGGCGCTCAGCGCTTTTTCACCGCGCAGCCAGGCGTGACTGATGGCGCTCTGCTCGGCGTGAACGGTTTGCTGCATGGTTGCGCCCAGGAACTCCATATTGCCGCCGAAGTACCAGGTGCCGCTGACGCCGCGCGCAATAGCCCCGACGTTGAAGTGGGAGAGATCGGCCCGCGCGCAGGCGGCGGCCAGGGGGAGCAGTGCGAAAGCCAGCGCGTCTTCGTCCAGTCCCTTTGCCTGTTTCAGCATCGTGACCTGCTCAGCCGTCAGCAGGGCGGGGAAGTGTGCATCTGCCAGAACGGGAGCCAGGGCTGACTGCAAATTCTCTGCAAGCTGGGCGAAAGCAGCTTGAAAACGTGGGTGCATGGCGTTTGCCTCATAAAGGTTAATGGATCGGTAGTTTACGGAGCCGTCAGGGCTTTATATGTGATCCACTTCTCATTATGTATGCAACTTATGAAATCAAAATGAAATTTGCGCGACGTATCGCAAATTTTAGCCCATCACCGCCAGAATCAGCGGGAAAATGAACGGGGCCAGCAGGGAGGTGATAATCCCGCAGATCACCAGCGCCAGAGAGCTAAATGCCCCTTCCTGATAATCCAGCTCCGCGCAGCGGGCGGTGCCCAGCGCGTGCGAGGCGGTGCCCATCGACAGCCCACGTGCAGCCTTCGTATGAATACGCATCGCGTTCAGCAGGGTGTGGCCAAACACCGCGCCGAGAATCCCGACGAAAATAACGCACATCGCGCTGATGGCCGGAATACCGCCGAGGCTGCCGCCGACCGCCATCGCGATAGGGGTGGTGACAGATTTAGGCAGGATAGACGCCGCAATCTGCGGAGAGGCCCCCATCAGCAGCGCCACCGACGTCCCGGTGATCATCGCCACAAGGCTGCCCACAAAACAGATCGTAATGATGGATTTCCAGCGAGCGCGGATCTGGTGCAGTTGCTCATAAAGCGGAAAGGCCAGCGCGACAACGGCAGGTTGCAGCAGGTCGTTTAAAATTGTACTGCCGGCAAAGTAGCGTTCATAAGGAATGCCGGTGAGCAGCAGGAACGGAATAATGACCACCATCGCCACCAGCAGCGGGTTCAGCAACGGCATTTTGAAACGTGCAGCAAGCTTACGCGCGGCGAAGAACACCGCCAGGGTTAACGGCAGCGACCACCAGATATTGGCCATCATTTTTTTGTTTTCTCCCCAATCACGTTACGTTCGCCATGCACCAGATGCGAACTCCAGCTCACTACCAGGAAAACCACCAGCGTACTGACCGCGCAGGAGACCACAATCGGGCCGAACTGGGCCTTGAGCAAATCAAAATACTGCATGACCCCGACGCCGATAGGCACGAAAAGCAGCGCCATATAGCGAATGAGAACGAAGCAGCCGGGGTTGACCCACTTTGCGGGCAGGATTTGCAATGCCAGCAAAACAAAGAGGATCAGCATACCGATAATGCTGCCGGGAATGACGATGGGCAGCAGCGACGCGATGAAAATCCCGGCATACAGGCAGGCGTAAATCAGGACGAATGCGCGCAGATATTGCCAGATAATGTTCAATGATTTACTCATGGTGATAGTCCTTGCTGAAACGCATTCATCATACAATTAAACCTAAAAATGTGCCACGGATCACATCATGAATTTTGAGCATACCAGACATTCCAGAATGGAACGTCCGGTATCACCTTACGGAGACAGGCTACAGTTTAGAGGAAAGGGATTGCGCTGGCGAAGTGACGCGCCAGAGATTGCATCAGCGCGAGGCGGTGAGTTTATCGAGAAAGGAAAACAGCGCCTGGTTCATTTCGCCATAATCATGGGAGCGGATTTTTTCCGCCGTTTCGACAAAACGGAATTCACCCGCACGGCGGAGGTCGTTCTGCGAATGCTCAATCAGCAGCTCTACCGCCTCCGGCGTCAGTTCCATATGGCACTGAAAACCGTAAACCCGTTCGCCGTATTGCACAATCTGGCGAGGACAGCCCTCGCTGTAAGCGAGCACCTTAGCCTGCGGCGTCAACCCCGGCATGTCGTTATGCCAGTGACCGACGTTCAGCACGCTGCCAAAGTCTTCAAACAGCGGGTTCGCCTTGCCTGCATCCGTGAGCCTGATGGGAAATTTGCCGATCTCTTTTTCCGGGCTATGACAAAACGCTGCGCCCAGCGCCTCACCGATAAGCTGTGAGCCCAGACAAACGCCTATCACCGTTTTACCTGCCTCTATCGCGCGGCTGATGAGTGCCTTTTCCGCCTGCGCATCAAACCAGGGGCATTCCTCAAGCGTGGTGGCGGGTGACTGCGGGCCTCCCATGATGATAAGCAGGTCTGTGCGCCCCAGCTCCTCGGGTAAAGGATCGCCCTTATATACTCTGGTGTAGCTCAGACTACAGCCGCGATTTTTCCCCCAGGTCTCATAGGCACCTGGCGCTTCGAAATGTTCATGAATGATAAAATGGATGTGCATTGCGTCTCTCTCTGGTTACGTGTACAAGCAGCATCATAAGAGGAAGGGGGGAATGTGAAATGCCAACCGTTATCGATAAAACGCCAATTCACGACGATGCCATCGGATGGTCAAGAGGGGCCATTAGCTATACGCGCGGCGAAGTGGATCCGCCTCACCAGCATTCGCAGGGACAACTTTTGTTTGCCATCAAAGGGGTCATGCTGGTCGAAACCGGTAGCAAACGCTGGGTCATACCGCCGCAGCGCGCGCTGTGGATCCCTCCCTTTCAGGAACACACCTACAGCGTGCTATCCACAACGGAGCTCCGCGCGGTCTGGTTTAGCCCGACGCTGATATCGCAATGTGAGCCTTTTAAGCGGAAAGAAGAGGTTCACGTGATTATGGCGACTGCGTTGTTCAAAGAGCTGATTGCCGGGCTGTTCAGCGCGGAATACCGCCCGGCAAGCCAGCGCAGCATGGCCGTTTTGCTGCTCGATATCCTCAGCGAGACGCAGCAGATTTCGGCCGAACTGCCGATGCCCGTGGATGAGCGCTTACACCGCGTTGCCTGTGACATCATTGCCAACAATCTCTGGGATCTTTCTCTGGAAAGGCTGGCGGAACGGGCCGCGATGTCTGAACGCACATTTTCGCGCGCGTTTATCAAAGATACCGGCTTTAGCTTCCGGGCCTGGCGGCAGCGTGCAAGGATTTGTGCCTCGCTGGATCTGCTCGCAAACGGATACCCGGTTAAGCAGGTAGCCTGGATGCTGGGGTTTTCCGGACCGGCGGCATTTGCGGCGGCGTTTCGCGCCATTGTTGGGGCAACGCCGGGTGACTTTCTCCCTGAACAGAAGCGCTTCCCAGCGATATAGAGAGCGGCTACTATAGCGCGTCTTTTTTTACAGGTACTGATATGCGTGTTTTACTGGCCCCAATGGAAGGCGTGCTCGACTCCCTCGTGCGCGAGCTTCTGACCGAAGTGAACGACTACGATCTCTGCGTGACGGAATTTCTGCGCGTGGTCGATATGTTATTGCCGGTAAAATCCTTCTTCCGCCTGTGCCCCGAGCTGCACAACAACAGCCGCACCTCTTCCGGCACGCTGGTGCGTATTCAGCTGCTCGGCCAGTATCCAGAATGGCTGGCGGAAAACGCCGCCCGCGCGGTTGAGCTGGGCTCTTACGGCGTGGATCTCAACTGCGGCTGCCCGTCGAAGCTGGTGAACGGCAGCGGCGGCGGGGCGACGCTGCTAAAAGATCCTGAGCTGATTTACCGCGGTGCGAAAGCGATGCGTGAGGCCGTGCCCTCGCACTTGCCGGTAACGGTTAAGGTGCGCCTGGGATGGGACAGCGACGCGCGGCAGTTTGAAATCGCCGATGCGGTGCAGCAGGCCGGGGCTACCGAGCTGGTGGTGCATGGCCGCACCAAAGACGATGGCTACAAGGCCGATCGCATTAACTGGCAGGCGATCGGTGAGATCCGCAAGCGCCTCACCATTCCGGTGATCGCCAACGGCGAAATTTGGGATTACGAGAGCGCGCAGGCCTGCCTGAACGCCACCGGCTGCGATGCGGTAATGATCGGCCGCGGTGCGCTAAACGTACCTAACCTTAGCCGGGTGGTAAAATATAACGAGCCGCGTATGCCGTGGGAAGACGTCGTCACGCTGCTGCAAAAATACAGTCGTCTGGAAAAGCAGGGCGACACCGGTTTGTATCACGTGGCGCGAATTAAGCAGTGGCTGAGTTATTTACGCAAAGAGTACGATGAAGCGCTGGGTTTATTTCAGGAGATTAGGACATTACAGACTTCTGCTGATATTGCCCGGGTGATCCAGTCAAAATAATAAGCGTTAAATTGCTCACACTTTTTTAAACCAGAAAACAGTTCAGGTTTTCAACGTGGCGCGACGGTGTTAAGGTGCCACTGTTTTCAACGCAGGATTGTTACTGGTTAACAGGCAAAACCTAAGCGTTTCACAGCTTTCTCGCTGTGGAGCGCTTAGGTTTTTTTTTGCCTGTCGTTTACGCAGGAGAGACATTTGGCTTAGCGCTTTTTACTGATTTTAAAAAATGAAATATCGACAGGAAATAGAAAAATTTCCTGCGGCCGGTTACGCACTAAATACTCATTCACAGGTTGTTAAAATGGCATATAAAAATAAACTCTACGCGTTCGCCTTATTGACGATATCCCCGCTGTCGATGGCGCAAGACTGGAACGGAACGGTATTAGGCTTCGAGGCTCCGCCGGCTCCCCTTCTCGGCGAAATGCTTGGCGTTCGAAAAATCCTCAACGATAACGGCTTTACGTACAATCTCGGCTATTTAAATGAAATCGGCTGGAACGGCGGCGGGGGCTATAACCATGATTCCCACGTGGCGTATATCGACCAGTTTGCGCTGACCTTTAACCAGGATCTGGAGCGCTGGACCGGCATCCCGGATGCACGTATCGAAGGGAACATCGTCAACCGCAACCACAACGACGATCTCACCACCAAACGCGTTCAGGATCCGCGCGTCAACTTCAACGATCTGACCCAGGAGAGCTGGGGCGGGCAGTCCATTACCCGCCTGGGCTGGCTGACCTTTGCCCGCAGCTTTGACGACCGGCGTCTGACCTGGCGCATCGGGATGATGAACAAGGTGCAGACCTTTGACCAGATCATCCCGTGTGATTTCCAGCTGCTGTCGCAGTGCGGCGGGAAATCGGCCAACTCGCTGACCTGGAACAACTGGAACGTGCACACCTGGGGCACCACGCTGGAGTATAAGCTCACGCCAACCGTCACCTTAAAAGGCGGCGTGATGGAGCAAAACCCGGAGGCCTCCAGCCGCAGCCACGCGTGGAGCTGGTCGACAAAGGGCAGTAAAGGGGTCTTGCTGCCGGTTGAAATCGAAGCGCGTCCGCTGATTAACGGCCTGCCGGGCGCGTATAACCTGGGCGTGGTGTTTACCAACGCGCCGCAAACCGATCTCTATCGCGGCAAATCCGGCGGGGCGGGCGCGACGGACCCGGAAGGGTTTGAAACGCACAACCGGACCTGGTTTATGTACGCCGGTCTGAACCAGCAGCTTACGCAGCATCATGACGATCCGAATCGCGGGTTGAGCACCTCGTTCAGCATGAGCCTTGCGGATCAAAGCACTAACTATATGCACCAGGTTTACGCCGCCTCGCTGCGCTACCGCGGGCTTTTTGATGCGCGGCCGGAAGACTGGATTGGCTTCGGCTTAACCTGGATTGATATGAGCAGCCAGTACGCCCGCAATCAGCGTTACCAGAACAGCCTGAGCGGCGTCGCGGACTATAACAATCCGGCATATCACCCGGTGCCGGGCCATTCCCTGAACGGCGAGTTTTACTACCGTTTCCGCCCGGTGTCCTGGCTGGAGCTGCAGCCGGGTATTCAGTACTGGCACCATCCGGGAGGGGTTTCCCGCACGCAGGACGCCTGGGTAACCGAGCTGAAAACGGTGGTGAGCTTCTGATATCACCGTAGCAAGTTCGATCCGCGTCACGTTTCTGATGCGTGAGGCATTGAGGCTACGAATGAAACTGATAGAGTGCCAGAACTGGATTGTTACTGCTTCGGCAGGCAAAACCTGATTTTCTGGCATCTGCCGGAGGTCAGGTTTTTTTGTTTCTGGGGTTCCGATGAAAATCGCCAAAATTCTTAATAATAATGTGGTGGTTGTTCAGGATGAGCGCGGGCGCGAACAGGTGGTGATGGGCCGTGGGCTGGCCTTTCAGAAGCGCGTCGGTGAAGCGCTGGATACCGCTCTGATTGAAAAGGTGTTTGCGCTGCAAAGCGATGAGCTGGTGCGGCGTCTCGGGGAGCTGCTGAGCCAGATCCCGCTGGAGGTGATGACCACCTGCGATCGTATCATTGAGTTAGCGGCGCAGCGGCTAGGGAAATTGCAGGAAAGTCTGTACATCACCTTAACAGACCACTGCTACTTTGCGATTGAACGCCAGAAGAAAGGGCTGGCGATCAAAAACGTGCTGCTGTGGGATATCAAGCGGCTGTATCCGAAGGAGTTCGAGTTAGGGCAGGAGGCGCGGGCCATTATCGCCAGACGCCTGAACGTCGAACTGGAGGAGGATGAGGCCGGGTTCATTGCCCTGCACCTGGTGACCGCGCAGCTGAACAGCGAAATGCCGGAAGTGATGCACGTGACAAGGGTGATGCAGGAGATCCTGCAGCTGGTGAAGTATCAGCTGCAGCTTGAATATGACGAAGAGTCGCTCAGCTATCAGCGTTTTGTCACCCACCTGAAGTTTTTTGCCCAGCGGATGCTCACCCGCACCGTGGTGGAGGATGACGACGTCTCGCTGCATACCGCGGTAAAGGACAACTACGCGAAAGCGTGGAAATGCGCCGAGAAAATCGCGCAGCATCTGCATAAAAGCTATCAGCGCGAGCTGACAACTGAAGAAATTATGTTCCTCGCCATTCATATTGAACGGGTGAGAAAAGAGGGGCGTTAAGCCTCAAATCTGGATTGTTACTGCATAACGCAGGCAAAACCTGAGTGCGGCCTTCGAAAGGAGGACGTTCTCGGGTTTTTTTTATTTTTATACTCAGTCAACAGGTGCCTGCGGGCATCGGATGTAAGGAAATCGAGATGGAATACCAGGCTTTAGCGACGGATATTCTCGGCCACGTTGGCGGAAAAGAGAACATTGTCAGCCTTGTCCACTGCGCGACCCGGCTTCGCTTTAAACTGAAAGATACCCAGAAAGCGGACGCGGAAGGGCTGAAGAAAAACCCGGGCGTGATCATGGTGGTTGAAAGCGGCGGCCAGTTTCAGGTGGTGATTGGCAACCACGTGCATGACGTCTGGCAGGCGGTGCGCAAAGAGGCCGGGCTCACTGACGATGCGCCAGCCGTGGAGGAGAAGGGCGACAAGGGCAACCTGCTGGGCCGCCTGATCGACATCGTCTCCGGGATCTTCACCCCGTTTATCGGCATTCTGGCAGCCTCCGGTATTCTGAAGGGGCTGCTGGCGCTGGCGGTGGTCTGCGGCTGGCTCACCCCCGAAAGCGGTACCTATAAAATCTGGTTCGCCGCCAGCGACGCGCTGTTCTTCTTCTTCCCGCTGGTGCTGGGCTATACCGCGGGGAAAAAATTCGGCGGCAACCCGTTTATTACCATGGTGATCGGCGGGGCGCTCACCCATCCGATGATGATTGCGGCGTTTAACGCCAGCCAGCAGCCGGGTGCGGTATCGGAAGCCTTTTTAGGCATCCCCGTCACGTGGTTCAACTACAGCTCGTCGGTGATCCCGATTATTCTCGCCTCGTGGGTGAGCTGCTGGCTGGAAAAACAGAGCACCAGGCTGCTGCCTTCCTCGATGAAAAACTTTTTCGCGCCGCTGATCTGCTTAGGCGTGACCGTGCCGCTGACTTTCCTGGTTATCGGGCCGCTGGCGACCTGGCTGAGCCAGATGCTGGCGAACGGCTATCAGGGCATCTACGTTCTGGCGCCGTGGCTGGCGGGTGCGGCGATGGGCGCGCTGTGGCAGGTCTGCGTCATTTTTGGCCTGCACTGGGGGCTGGTGCCGCTGATGATTAACAACCTCGCGGTGCTGGGACATGACTCCATGCTGCCAATGTTACTGCCCGCGGTGTTTGGCCAGGTGGGGGCGGCGCTCGGGATCTTTATTCGTACCCGCGATGCCCGCCAGAAGATGCTGGCAGGCTCATCGGTCACGGCCGGGATATTTGGTATCACCGAACCGGCGGTCTATGGCGTCAACCTGCCGCTGCGCCGTCCGTTTATCTTTGGCTGCGTGGCGGGGGCTATCGGCGGAGCGATTGTCGGCTTCAGCGATACCCACGTTTACTCCTTCGGTTTCGCCAATATCTTTACTATCGCCCAGATGATTCCGCCGGGTGGGATAGACGCCACGCTGTGGGGCGGTCTTATCGGCACCGCGGTGGCGCTGGTGCTGAGCTGCGGCCTGACGCTAGTGGCGGGCATGCCAGCACGCTCAGCGCCCGAGGTGGTTGCGCCAGCGGGTGAAAACGACGTGCTGGCTCCGATGACCGGTACCGTGCTGGCGCTCGACCAGGTGCCGGATACCACGTTTGCCAGCGGCCTGCTGGGCAGCGGTGCCGCCATTATTCCTTCCGATAACAAAGTGGTTGCCCCGTTTGCTGGCGTGGTGGCCTCGCTGTTCCAGACCAAACACGCCATTGGCCTGCTCAGCGACAGCGGGATTGAAGTGTTGATCCACGTGGGTATCGACACCGTGAAGCTCGATGGTAAACCGTTCACCGCCCACGTGAAGGTAGGCGACAGGGTACAGCCCGGCGACCTGCTGCTGGAGTTTGACCGACAGGCGATTATCGATGCCGGATACGACCTGGCGACCCCGATTATTATCATTAACAGCGATGAGTATCGTGACGTGGTGACCGTGGCGGCAACGTCCGTCAGCGCCGGTGCGCCGCTGCTCAGCGTAAGCCATCAATAACAGGAGAACGTGATGAAAACTTTCCCGGACGATTTTTTATGGGGCGGCGCGGTAGCCGCGAATCAGGTAGAAGGCGCGTATCTGGAGGAGGGTAAAGGGCTGTCCACCTCAGACGTTCAGCCGCAGGGGGTCTTCGGTCCGGTAGTTGAGCGCGTCCCAGGGGACAGCGGCATCAAGGATGTCGCCATCGACTTCTATCACCGCTATCCGGAAGACATCAAGCTGTTCGCCGAGATGGGCTTTAGCTGCCTGCGCGTCTCCATTGCCTGGACGCGTATCTTCCCGAACGGTGACGAGCAGCAGCCGAATGAGGCGGGGCTGGCGTTTTATGACAGGCTGTTTGACGAGCTGGCCGCGCACAACATCACGCCGCTGGTGACGCTGTCCCACTACGAAATGCCGTGGGGCCTGGTGAAGCAGTACGGCGGCTGGGGCAGCCGTCAGACTATCGGATTCTTTGAACGCTACGCCCGCACCGTGTTTGCGCGCTACAGGGAGAAGGTGAAGCTCTGGCTGACCTTCAACGAGATCAATATGTCTCTGCACGCGCCGATGACCGGCGTGGGCCTGCCGGAGACCAGCAGCAAAGGGGAGGTGTACCAGGCAATCCACCACCAGCTGGTGGCCAGCGCGCTGGCGGTGAAGGCCTGCCACGAGATTATCCCGGATGCCAGAATCGGCAACATGCTGCTGGGCGGCCTGATGTATCCGCTGACCTGCAAGCCGGAAGATGTTCTGGAGACGCTGCAGGAAAACCGCGCGTGGCAATTCTTTGGCGACGTGCAGTGCCGCGGCGCCTACCCGGGGTATATGCAGCGCTTCTTCCGCGACAGCGGGATCCAGCTTGAGGTGACGGATGCCGATCGCGAGGCGCTGAAATCGACCGTCGATTTTATCTCGTTCAGCTACTACATGACGGGCTGCGTTACCGCGGATGAAGCCCTCAACCAGCAGGCGCGCGGCAACATCCTGAGCATGGTGCCCAACCCGCATCTGGCCAGCTCCGAGTGGGGCTGGCAGATTGACCCGATAGGCCTGCGTACCCTGTTAAACGTCCTCTGGGATCGCTATCAGAAGCCGTTGTTTATCGTGGAAAATGGCCTGGGTGCGAAGGATAAACCGGACGCTGACGGCGTGGTGCAGGACGACTACCGCATCAGCTATCTCAACGATCACCTGGTGCAGGTGCGGGAAGCCATTGACGACGGTGTAGAGGTGATGGGCTATACCAGCTGGGGGCCAATCGACCTGGTGAGCGCGTCTAAAGCTGAACTCTCTAAGCGCTACGGCTTTATTTACGTCGATCGCGATGACAGCGGAAAAGGCACGCTGGCGCGCAGCCGCAAGAAAAGCTTCTACTGGTATAAAGAGGTCATTGCGACGAAAGGCGCTTCGCTGAAAGCCTAATATAGGCAATTTGCCCGGCGATGCGCCGGGCAAATGAATCAGAAAATCATCTTGAATACGCCGGTGACCACCAGCAGTCCTATCAGAAATATAATTAAAATAACCCACAGTAATATTTTCATTCGCTTCTCCTGCGTATGTATGTCGACTGTAAGTGTAGCAGTCAATTCATAAGTAAGATGAATTCTTTAATTTAATTTATTTGCAGGGTGTATAATTTTCTGAATATGAAAATGTATGACTAATTGCGCATTGCCACGCATTACTAAAAAAAAGAACGGCATCAGGCGTAATTTGCGCCTTTATTTTTTGCGTGAATGGCGTAATGAAACGTTTTCTTATTTTATCTCTGAGTGCTCCACTGACATTTATTCTCTTCGGCTGTGCGCCGCAGCATGCCACGGTATCCGCTATTCAAACCCAGCCGGTCACGGCGTCGGTGAATACGGTTCTCACTCATCAGGGCTGGCCGAAAAATGAGTGGTGGAAGGAATATAACGATCCTCAGCTAACCGGGCTTATTGCAAAAGCACTGAACGATGCGCCGGATATGCAGATTGCCCGTCAGCGCATTACGCTTGCCGAAGCGCAGGCAAAAGCCGCTATGGCCGCCGACGGTCCGCAGATTGATTTTTCAGCGGATGCCGAACGTCAGAAAATGTCCGCCGAAGGGCTGATGGGGCCCTTCGCCATTACCGACCCGGCGGCAGGTACTACCGGGCCGTGGTACACCAACGGCACCTTTGGCCTGACGGCAGGCTGGGATCTCGATCTGTGGGGAAAAAACCGCGCGCAGGTCGAGGCCCGAATCGGCAAAGTGAATGCGCAAAAAGCGGAGCTTGAGCAGACCCGACAGCTGCTGGCCAGCAGCGTGGCGCGGCTCTACTGGGAGTGGCAAACTCAGGCCGCTGCGGGGGAGGTCCTCGCGCAAATTAAACGCGAGCAGGAAAATATTATTGGCGCCGACCGCGAGCTGTATCAGCACGGGATCACCTCCTCCGTGGAAGGGGTCGAAACCGATATCAACGCCAGCAAAACCGAAGAGCAGCTGGCGGAAGTCAACGGGAAGATGAAGGTCGTAGAGGCGCGCCTTGTCGCGCTGACGAATTCCTCCTCCGTGACGCTTACGCGGCACGCGCTGCCGACGGTAGACGCCGCCTTACCGGCGACGCTGGGATATGAACTGCTGGCACGCCGTCCGGATCTCCAGGAAGCGCACTGGTATATTGAGGCCTCAATGAGCGAGGTGGAGGCCGCCAGAGCGGCTTTCTATCCAGACGTGAACCTGATGGCCTTCTTACAGCAGGATGCGCTCCACCTCAGCGATCTGTTCCGCGCGTCAGCGCAGCAGATGGGCGTGACCGCCGGGCTGACGCTGCCGATTTTCGACAGCGGCAGGCTGAACGCCAACCTTGATATCGCCCAGGCGCAGAACAATCTCTCGGTGGCGAACTACAACAAAGCGGTGGTAGAGGCCGTCAATCAGGTGGCGCGTACGGCCAGTGAGGTCGAAACGCTGACGGCGAAGAACCGCCAGCAGCAGCAGGTTGAAAAAGATGCGGCACGGGTGCTGGCGCTGGCGCAGGCGCGCTTTAGCGCGGGTATCATTGCGAGTTCCCGCGTCAGTGAAGCCAGAATACCGGCCCTCAAGGAACATCTCGCCGGCGTGATGCTGCAAGGCCAGTATGTCGACGCCACGCTGCAGCTGACGTCCGCGCTGGGCGGTGGCTATCATCATGGCTAAAAATGGTCATTATCTATACTTACCTCTTTGCAGTTTTTCAGGAGGTGAGTATGACCAGAGTAGCGATTGTGACCGCATCGGATTCCGGGATTGGTAAAACCACGGCCCTGATGCTCGCCGAACGCGGGTTTGATATCGGCGTCACCTGGCACTCGGATGAAAAAGGGGCGCTGGAAACCTGCCGGGAGGTCGTAGCGCAGGGGCAGCGCGCAGAGGCGATCCATCTTGATTTAAGCACGCTGCCGGAAGGCGCCAAAGCCATTGAAACGCTGATTGCGCGCTTCGGACGGCTGGACGTGCTGGTTAATAATGCGGGGGCGATGACCAAAGCGCCCTTCCTTGAGATGCCGTTTGACGACTGGCGGAACATATTCACCGTCGACGTGGACGGCGCGTTTCTCTGTTCGCAGATTGCCGCTCGGCAGATGGTGAAGCAGGGAGAAGGGGGGCGGATTGTGAATATCACCTCGGTACATGAGCACACGCCGCTGCCGGAGGCCAGCGCCTACACGGCGGCAAAACATGCCCTCGGCGGGTTAACCAAGTCCATGGCGATGGAGCTGGTTAAGCACAATATTCTGGTGAACGCCGTCGCGCCGGGCGCTATTGCCACGCCGATGAATGATATGGACGACAGCGAAGTGAAGGAAGGTTCAATGCCGGAAATCCCGCTGGCAAGGCCGGGC
The DNA here is from genome assembly GCF_001022965.1 of Enterobacter genomosp. O. Taxonomy (GTDB): domain Bacteria; phylum Pseudomonadota; class Gammaproteobacteria; order Enterobacterales; family Enterobacteriaceae; genus Enterobacter; species Enterobacter cloacae_L. The sequence goes on along the minus strand of NZ_LECZ01000024.1, from coordinate 140,014 downwards.
CACACGAAAGAGATTGCCAGCCTGGTGGCGTGGCTGTGCGACAGCGACGCCAGCTACACGACGGGGCAATCGTTTATTGTCGACGGGGGTTTTATGCTGGCGAACCCGCAGTTTAAGCCGGAAGGGTAGGTTCCCCTCACTCTAACCCTCTCCCTGTGGGCTGAGGGATCCCCACAAAATAATGCCTGCACAGACGGCCCCCTCTCCCTTGAGGGAGAGGGCTGGGGTGAGGGGGAACATACGGCTGTGGAGGTTATTCCGTTCACTTTATGTCCCTTGCTACTCTGTAACGACATGACCGGTGAACGTGCCAGGGTGGCTCAATCGCCACCACCCTGGCGACCCGGGCTCCCGGCGGTAAATCGCCGCTTCGCGGTACCTTCGGCTTATTCCTTCCGGCTTGTCGGGGACGGGCGGAGGTAACATCCCTGTAAAGCCCGCCCTCTCGGCGCATCCCTGCGCCTCGCCCCGGCCGGAAGGCAAACGCCTCAGCGATTTACAGCCGGACCAGGGCGTCGCTGTAGTTTATTCATTTTCCTGATACAAAATTCACCGCTTCCGGTTAAAAAAATTACCGGGGATTCCTCCGCCCTGTGGGAGAGGGCGGGGGTGAGGGCATCAGACCGCACTCACTCCTCATCCCGCCTCTTTTCCCGATGCTTCAGCCACAGCCTGACCCCGATCACCGCCACGACCACCAGAATCAACCACGCCCAGTGCTTCAGGTGCTGGTCGAGATTATGCAGCCATGGGGCAATCACTTCGCCGCCGACGTAACCGAGCGTCGTAAAGATCAGCGCCCAGGCAATCGCGCCAACAACATTGAGCGGCAGGAAAATTTTTGGCGGCAGACGGCTGGCGCCTATCAGTATTGGTCCGATAATCCTGAAGCCGTACATAAAGCGGGTACCAATTACGAACAGGTAAGGATGGCGCTGAATCAGACGCTGCGCGCGATTGATTTTCTTTTTGTGTTTCGCAAAACGCTTAAGCAGCGTTGGACCAAAGCGCAGCCCCAGAAAGTAGAGCAGCTGATCGCCAATCATGCCCCCCAGCGCGACCGCGGCAACAACCAGCGGAAATTTCAGCAACCCCTGATGCGCGGCGACGCCGCCCAACAGCGTAATCGTTTCGCCTTCTGCCACGCTGCCGATGACCAGCGCGGCGTATCCGTATTGTTCAATAAGACTGTTGATATCCATTACGTGAACGTTATCTCCCTCAGCATTCCCTCGTTAATCATATACCCCATGAATCAACAGCGGGGAAATCAACGGAAATTTCCCACTGTACAGAAAATAATCTAAAGCCTGCATTATACTTAAGGTATCGATGACGGGCCGACAACAAGGGGGCGCTATGAACCATGTCTGGGGACTTTTCTCCCATCCCGATCGTGAGATGCATGTCATTAAAAGTGAGAACGAAACGGTCTCGCATCATTACACGCACCACGTGCTGCTGATGGCGGCGGTGCCGGTAATATGCGCCTTTATTGGAACAACACAAATCGGCTGGAACTTCGGTGATGGCACCGTGGTTCAGCTTTCATGGTTTACCGGGCTTTATCTGGCCATCGTTTTTTATGGCCTGATGCTGGCGGGTGTGGCGGTTATGGGGCGCGTTATACACTGGATGGCGCGTAACTATCCGCAGCGTCCATCGCTTACGCACTGTATGGTCTTCGCCGGGTATGTCGCGACCCCGCTGTTCTTAAGCGGTATTGTTGCGCTCTATCCACTGGTCTGGCTGTGCGCGCTGATCGGTACTATTGCCCTCTTTTACACCGGCTATCTGCTGTATCTGGGGGTCCCTACCTTCCTGAATATCAATAAAGAAGAGGGCCTGAGCTTCTCCAGCTCAACGCTCGCCATCGGCGTGCTGGTCCTGGAGGCGCTACTGGCGCTGACGGTCATCCTTTGGGGTTACGGATACCGTCTCTTCTAAGCTCACTGCATTGCTGGCGTAAATGCCAGCAATGCAGCATCTGTTCACGATTATCCGCTGGCGACAACGCCCGGTGACCGCTATGATGCCGAAGCCAGCCTGTGTTTATCCGTCGATACAGGCGGTGTACGTCATAACGTGCGTGAATAATTATCAGAAGTCTCACCATGCTGAAATTCCGAGTCTCTTTACTTAGCCTGGCGCTGCTGCTGGGTGCGTCCGCTGCCGTGCCGGCCGTCGCCAAAACGCCCGCGGTGACCGCCGCCGCTGCCCAGCCGCAAATTGCGTCCGGCAGCGCGATGATTGTTGATCTCAACACCAATAAGGTGATTTACGCCAGTCACCCGGACCTGGTGCGCCCGATCGCCTCGATTACCAAATTAATGACCGCGATGGTGGTGCTTGATGCCCATCTGCCGCTGGACGAAAAGCTGAAAGTGGATATCAGCCACACGCCGGAGATGAAAGGGATCTACTCCCGCGTGCGTCTGAACAGCGAAATCAGCCGTAAAAATATGCTGCTGCTGGCGCTGATGTCGTCTGAAAACCGCGCTGCGGCGAGCCTGGCGCACCACTATCCGGGCGGCTACGACGCCTTTATCCGTGCGATGAACGCAAAAGCCAAAGCGCTGGGGATGACCAATACGCATTACGTTGAGCCGACGGGTCTGTCGATCAACAACGTCTCCACGGCCCGCGATCTGACGAAACTGCTGATAGCCAGCAAACAGTACCCGCTGATTGGACAGCTCAGTACCACCCGTGAAGAGATGGCGACCTTTGCGAACCCGGCCTACACGCTGCCGTTCCGCAATACTAACCATCTGGTTTACCGGGATAACTGGAATATTCAGTTAACGAAAACGGGCTTTACCAACGCGGCAGGACACTGTCTGGTGATGCGCACCGTGTTTAACGGTAAGCCGGTGGCGCTGGTGGTGATGGATGCCTTTGGCAAATACACGCACTTTGCCGATGCCAGCCGTCTGCGTACCTGGATTGAGACCGGGAAAGTGCAGCCCGTTCCGGCTGCGGCATTGACGTATAAAAAGCAGAAAGCGGAACAGATGGCGACGGCGCAGAACGACTGAGCCTCCTCTGCGCGCTGATGCCCTCACCCCGACCCTCTCCCACAGGGAGAGGGAGAAAAGACTAAAAAAACGGTAACCCAGGTTACCGTTTTGCTTTTACTCCGGCAGCGTCCAGTCCCCGTCGTTGAGCGGGCGCTGCATAATCACCGTATCCCGCCAGTCGCCTTTCTTATATCCCACGCTGCGCAGCTGGCCGACAATCTCGAAGCCATGTTTTTTATGCAGCCGCAACGAGCCGGAATTATTATTGCCATCACCCACTACGGCAACCATCTGCCGCCACGGGCCTTGTTCGCAGCGTTCAATCAGCGCGGACAGTAACGCCGAACCAAAACCGCGTCCGGTGATGCTGGCATCCACGTAAATCGACTCTTCCAGGGTATAGCGGTAGGCGTGTCGCGGACGGTAAGGGGTGGCGTAGCAATAGCCCACCACGATGCCGCGATACAGCGCGATAAGCCACGGTAAACCGTTCTCAGCCACGCTTTTCATACGATGACGCATTTCATCGACGGTGGGTGGGACTTCTTCAAATGACGCGCGTCCGTGAAGCACATGCCAGGCATAGATGGCGGCGATGGCGTGCACATCATCGGGAAGGGCATCGCGCACTTCCAGTTCGGTCTCGGATAAAACGTCAATAGCCGACATGATGTGCCCGCTCCTCGTTATAGAAAGCCGGAGAAACGTTTCTCCGGCGACAGGCAGTTACTCTATAATGATTAAGGAGCGCTAAACAATCTCTCAAATTTGGCTGTAGGAATTAATCAGACGCTTGCGTAATCTGCTGCTCCGTATCAGCACTTTCTTTCCAGTATTTATTCCGCGTTGTTTTACCAATGCCGGGATTCATGCTGTTTGTAGGGTCATTCTCGCGATAAAACTGCTTAAGTGCGTCAGGGGCTTTATAAAGATGCCCAACGTTGTGTTCTGCAGGATATTGTGCGCCACGCTCGTGCAGCAGGGCGAGCATCTGCTCCTTCAGCGCGTGCGCGTCGACCCCTTTTTTGACAATGTAGTCCTGATGGAAGACGTAACACATAAAGTGGCCGTAATAGAGTTTGTGTACCAGCTTGCTGTCGATTTCCGGCGGCAGGTGTTCAAACCACTCGGTATCGTTGCGTCGCAGGGCGATATCCAGCGCCAGAATATCTTCCACCTCTTCGGAATGCACCGCCTGATACCGGATGGCAGCGCCTGCGGCGGCAAAGCGGTGCAGGAACGCCTTGCTGCCCTCTTCAGGCGTACAGGCAAAGAAATCCCCTTCGGCGGTTTTAAAGAATTCGCTCAGCCAGGTCTGCGCTTCGGCGATCCCGTCCCCGGCCATTTTCAGCAGCAGATGGTGCTCGTACTTGTCGCGCCAGGTTTTCATCCTCTCCGGTAAATGCGCCGGGAAAACGTTGCCCAGCTTCTGCATAAAACGGTCGGTGAAGTGGGGTTTAAACAGCGACACTTTCTCCAGCATCGCGTCGGTGCGGCCCTTCATGGTGAAGAAGAACGGCATTTTGTCGGTGCCGAGCTTGTCGATCATCAGGAAGGTATCTTTGCCGTAGCGCTCGGCGATGTCGTAAATGTCCCGGTGCATATACTCGCCGGCCACCGGAAGGTGGGTGAATTCACCCAGAATATGACGGCGGATCTCCGTCAGAACCTCAGGCTGGTTGGTACCGATGTAAAACACCTGCTGCTTTTTCTCTGCCGGGAAGGTATCGAGACGCACCGCAAAAACGGCCAGCTTGCCCGCGCAGCCGGAGGATTCAAACAGGCGATCCGGGTCGGCGTTGTAACGCGCCGGCGTATCGGCGTCGATATCCCTCACGCGGGTCACGTAATCATGGTCGTGCGCATGACGCCCGTCGTGCTGAACGTCTTCGTCCTTCACGCGATCGTCGTCGAGCTTGCTGAGGATCTGCTCCGGCGTCACGCCCAGATCGATACCCAGATGGTTAACCAGCGTCAGCTTGCCGTTTTCGTCAATGCGGGCAAACAGCGACATCTCGGTGTAGGCGGGACCGCGCTGCACCAGCGAGCCGCCGGAGTTATTGCAGATCCCACCGACCACCGAGGCGCCAATGCAGGAGGAACCGATCACCGAGTGCGGCTCACGGCCCAGCGGCTTAAGCGCTTTTTCCAGGGAGTAGAGCGTCGTGCCGGGGAACGCGAGCACCTGCTCGCCTTTATCCAGCAGGTGCAGCTTGTCGAGGCGCAGGGTGCTGATAATGACGATGTCACGATCGTAATCGTTGCCGTTCGGCGTTGAACCTTCAGTCAGGCCGGTGTTGGCCGCCTGCATTAAAATAATTTTGTCGGCGGCGACGCAGGCGCTCAGCACGCGCCACAGTTCCAGCAGCGTGCCGGGGAAAACCACCGCCAGCGCTTCGCCCTGGCCGGAGCGGAAACCCTTACGGTAGCGGGCGGTTTTGGCCGGGTCGGTAAGCAGGTGAGAGGAGCCAACCAGGCGCGACAGTTCGTTAATAAAAGTCGTGTTATCGTTTGTTCGAACAGAAGACATCTTCCACTCCTTGTGGTGGGGCAAATTTCTCGCTGTAAAGCATAGCGCGATTAACTGTTAAGCGGTCGAGTATTCACGAGAAAAATCAGAGAATAACCCTGCAACGTTCAGAGGGTTTGTGGCACACTGCGCTTTTCGCACGGTTTGGCCGAGATCTTCCGGCGGTTATTGATGAGAGAGTAAAACGACATGAAATGGCTATGTTCTGTAGGTGTCGCCGTCAGCCTGGCGCTGCAACCTGCGCTGGCAGAGGATTTGTTTGGCAATCACCCGCTCACGCCTGAAGCGCGGGACGCGTTTGTCACGGAATTGCTCAAGAAAATGACGGTCGATGAGAAGATCGGCCAGCTGCGTCTTATCAGCGTCGGCCCGGATAACCCGAAAGAGGCCATCCGCGAGATGATCAAAGACGGGCAGGTGGGCGCCATCTTTAATACCGTCACTCGCCAGGATATCCGCAAGATGCAGGATCAGGTGATGGATCTCAGCCGCCTGAAAATTCCTCTGTTCTTCGCCTATGACGTGGTGCACGGCCAGCGTACCGTTTTCCCGATTAGTCTCGGCTTAGCCTCCTCCTTTAACCTCGACGCGGTGAAAACCGTCGGGCGCGTGTCCGCCTATGAAGCGGCGGACGACGGCCTGAACATGACCTGGGCGCCAATGGTGGACGTCTCGCGCGATCCGCGCTGGGGCCGCGGCTCGGAAGGCTTTGGTGAAGATACGTATTTAACCTCCACGATGGGCAAAACCATGGTGGAAGCGATGCAGGGCAAAAGCCCGGCAGACCGCTACTCGGTGATGACCAGCGTTAAGCACTTCGCCGCCTATGGCGCAGTGGAGGGCGGGAAAGAGTACAACACCGTCGACATGAGCCCGCAGCGCCTGTTCAACGACTACATGCCGCCCTACAAGGCTGGGCTGGATGCGGGCAGCGGCGCGGTGATGGTGGCGCTGAACTCGCTGAACGGCACGCCTGCGACGTCTGACTCCTGGCTGCTGAAAGACGTGCTGCGCGACCAGTGGGGCTTCAAGGGCATTACCGTTTCTGACCACGGGGCGATTAAAGAGCTGATCAAACACGGCACGGCCTCCGACCCGGAAGACGCGGTGCGCGTGGCGCTCAAGTCCGGCATCAACATGAGCATGAGCGACGAGTACTACAGCAAATACCTGCCGGGGCTGGTGAAGAGCGGCAAGGTCACGATGGCGGAGCTGGACGATGCCGCGCGCCACGTGCTGAACGTGAAATACGACATGGGGCTGTTTAACGATCCATACAGCCACCTGGGTCCGAAGGATTCTGACCCGGCGGACACCAACGCCGAAAGCCGTCTGCACCGCAAAGAGGCGCGTGACGTGGCGCGCGAAAGCCTGGTGCTGCTGAAAAACCGCCTCGACACGTTGCCGCTGAAAAAATCTGGCACCATTGCCGTGGTGGGCCCGCTGGCCGACAGCAAGCGCGACGTGATGGGCAGCTGGTCTGCCGCAGGCGTGGCCGACCAGTCGGTGACCGTGCTGACCGGTATTAAAAGTGCCGTGGGTGATAACGCGAAGGTGGTGTACGCCAAAGGGGCGAACGTTACCAACGATAAAGACATCGTCACCTTCCTCAACCAGTACGAGGAAGCGGTGAAGGTCGATCCGCGCACGCCGAAGGAGATGATCGACGAGGCGGTGAATACCGCGAAGCAGTCTGACGTCGTTGTCGCGGTCGTGGGCGAAGCGCAGGGGATGGCGCACGAAGCCTCCAGCCGTACCGATATCACGATCCCGCAGAGCCAGCGCGATCTGATCGCCGCCCTGAAAGCCACCGGCAAGCCGCTGGTGCTGGTGCTGATGAACGGTCGTCCGCTGGCGCTTGTGAAAGAAGATCAGCAGGCTGATGCCATTCTGGAAACCTGGTTCGCCGGTACCGAAGGCGGTAACGCCATCGCCGACGTGCTGTTTGGTGATTACAACCCGTCCGGCAAGCTGCCGATGTCCTTCCCGCGCTCCGTCGGGCAGATCCCGGTTTACTACAGCCACCTGAACACCGGTCGCCCGTACAACGCCGACAAGCCGAACAAGTACACCTCGCGCTACTTCGACGAAGCCAACGGCCCGCTGTATCCGTTTGGTTACGGCCTGAGCTACACCACCTTCAAGGTCTCCGACGTGAAAATGTCCGCACCGACCCTGAAGCGTGACGGTAACGTCACCGCCAGCGTTGAGGTGACTAACACCGGCAAGCGCGAAGGGGCGACGGTTATCCAGATGTACGTTCAGGACGTAACGGCCTCCATGAGCCGTCCGGTGAAACAGCTGCGCGGCTTTGAGAAAGTCACTCTGAAACCTGGCGAAACCAAAACCATCAGCTTCCCGATTGACGTGGATGCGCTGAAGTTCTGGAACCAGCAGATGAAATACGATGCGGAACCGGGCAAGTTTAACGTCTTTATCGGCGTGGATTCCGCCCGCGTGAATAAAGGCGAGTTCGAGCTGCTGTAACCTTTCCTTCCTTTGCCTCCCCCGTCCTGCGGGGAGGCGTCTTACCTTATGCTAAAAAGGCATTTTGACGGTTAATCCCGCCGTTTTAAGCTACGCTTTTCTCTCAAGCCTCTGAAAAAGGCAGCAAAAAAATGAGGATAGTAGAATGACGATTGCAAAGGGGATGTTGGGATCGGCGGTGCTGCTGGCGGCGCTGAGCCTGCCGCTACAGGCGGCGGAGCCGGTAAAAGTGGGCTCAAAGATTGATACCGAAGGCGCGCTGCTCGGCAATATTATTTTGCAGGTGCTGGAGAGCCACGGCGTGAAAACCGTCAATAAAGTCCAGCTCGGCACCACGCCCGTCGTACGCGGCGCGATTACCTCCGGCGAGCTGGATATCTACCCGGAATACACCGGCAACGGCGCATTCTTCTTCAAAGATGAAAACGATCCGGCCTGGAAAAACGCCAACGCCGGGTATGAGAAAGTCAAAAAACTCGACGCGGAACAGAACAAGCTGGTCTGGCTGACTCCGGCCCCGGCCAACAATACCTGGACTATTGCGGTGCGCAAGGACGTGGCGGAGAAAGGTAAGCTGACCTCGCTTGCGGATCTCAGCCGCTATCTGAAAGAGAAGGGCGACTTTAAGCTTGCGGCGTCCGCGGAGTTTATCGAGCGTCCTGACGCGCTGCCCGCGTTTGAAAAAGCCTACGGCTTCAAGCTCGACCAGCCGCAGCTGCTCTCTCTGGCGGGCGGGGATACCGCGGTAACCATCAAGGCGGCGGCGCAGCAAACCTCTGGCGTTAACGCGGCCATGGCCTACGGTACCGACGGCCCGGTGGCGGCGCTTGGCCTGCAAACCCTGACCGATCCGAAGGGCGTACAGCCGATTTACGCTCCGACCCCGGTCGTGCGTGAGGCGGTGCTGAAAGCGTATCCGGAGATTGCCGACTGGCTTAAGCCGGTCTTCGAGAAGCTGGATGAAAAAACGCTGCAGCAGCTGAATGCCAGCATTGCCGTCGAGGGGCTGGATGCCAAAAAAGTGGCCGCCGACTTCCTGAAACAACAAGGGCTTGTGAAGTAACGGGAAAGGGCTGTGCCAATAAAATGTCATAACCGCGTACTGCTGCTGTTGGCCTGCGTGGCCATTGCGGCAGTCGCGCTGCCGTTTGTGAATGTTGCCCCTAACCGCCTGATGTCAGGGGAAGGGCGCTATCTCTGGGAAGTGTGGGCGTTCACGCCGTGGTGGCTGGCGGCGGCGCTGGGCGCGTGGGTTGCGCTATCGCTCTGGCAAGGGCGCACGGCGCAGTGGCTGACGCTGCTCCTCGCTGAAGGGCTGTTTATCATCCTCTTCTGGGGCGCCGGGCAGGCGGCAACGCATATGGCGTCGGCGGAAAGCCCGCTGGCGAGAACCACGGTGGGCAGCGGCCTCTGGCTGTGGCTGGCGCTATGTCTGCTGGCCTGCAGCGATGCCATTCGTCGACTCATCTCCAGCGCCGTCTGGCGCTGGGTGCTCAACGCTCAGATATGGTGTATTCCATTATTCCTGCTGTTCAGCGGTGAGCTGAACAATCTTTCGCTGTTAAAAGAGTACGCCAACCGTCAGGAGGTGTTTGATGACGCCCTGGCGCAGCATCTGACGATTCTCTTCGGCACGCTCTTTCCGGCGCTTCTGCTCGGGATACCCCTGGGCATGTGGTGCTATCGCCATCCTTCACGTCAGGGCGGGGTCTTTGCCGTGCTCAACGTTATCCAGACCATTCCCTCCGTCGCGCTGTTTGGTCTGCTGATTGCGCCTCTGGCCGGGCTGGTGAAATCGTTTCCGGTGCTGGGAACGCTTGGAATAGCCGGAACGGGGTTAACGCCCGCCCTGATCGCGCTGGTGCTGTACGCGCTGTTGCCGCTGGTGCGCGGCGTGGTCGCGGGCTTAAGCCAGGTCGCGCCGGATGTGCTGGAAAGCGCCCATGCGATGGGAATGAGCGCGCGGCAGTGTTTCTGGAAGATTCAGCTGCCGCTGGCGCTGCCCCTGCTGCTGCGAAGCCTAAGGGTGGTGGCGGTACAAACCGTCGGCATGGCGGTGATTGCGGCGCTGATTGGCGCGGGTGGCTTTGGCGCGCTGGTGTTCCAGGGACTGCTGAGCAGCGCCCTGGATCTGGTGTTATTGGGCGTGGTTCCCACGATTGCGCTGGCGGTTGTCGTCGACGCGCTGTTTGCCTTATGGCTCGCGCTGCTCAGGAGAAGAGCCAATGATTGAATTTCATGATGTCAGTAAAACCTTTGCCGGCCGTCCGGCGGCGAGCCATCTGAACCTGAACTTTGCCGAAGGCGCGTTTTCCGTGCTGATTGGCACCTCCGGGTCGGGAAAATCCACCACGCTGAAGATGATCAACCGGCTGGTTGAGCACGACAGCGGGGTGATCCGCTTTGCCGGAGAGGAGATCCGCAGCCTGCCGGTGCTGGAGCTGCGCCGTCGGATGGGGTATGCCATTCAGTCTATCGGCCTGTTTCCCCACTGGACGGTGGCGCAGAATATTGCCACCGTGCTGCAGCTGGAGAAATGGTCGCGGGCTAAAATCGCTGACCGCGTTGATGAGCTGATGTCTCTGCTGGGGCTCGAGCCCGCGCTGCGAGACCGCTATCCGCACCAGCTTTCCGGAGGGCAGCAGCAGCGCGTGGGCGTGGCGCGCGCGCTGGCGGCCAATCCGCAGGTACTGCTGATGGATGAACCCTTCGGCGCGCTGGATCCGGTGACGCGCGGAGCGCTGCAGGCGGAGATGACCCGCATTCACCGCATTCTCGGACGCACGATCGTTCTCGTGACGCACGATATTGATGAAGCCCTGCGCCTGGCCGACCATCTGGTGCTGATGGATCACGGCGAGGTGGTGCAGCAGGGCTCGCCGCTTGAGCTATTAACATGGCCGAAGAACGACTTTGTGCGCGAGTTTTTTGGCCGCAGCGAGCTGGGCGTCAGGCTTCTCTCCCTGCGGACGGTCAGCGACTATATGCGTCGCGAAGAGGTGCCGGCGAGCGGCGAACCGTTGCAGGAGCAGATGAGCCTGCGGGATGCCCTCTCCGCGTTCGTCGCGCGCCAGTGCGAGGTATTGCCCGTTTCGGACGCCCGCGGGGCGCCGTGCGGAACCTTACACTTTCGCGACCTGCTGGCAGGGGAGGTGACGCGTGAAGGCGCTGCGTGATCCGCTCCTCTGGCTGGTAGCGCTCTTTGTTGCCTTACTGGTTCTGATGCCGCACAGCGCGCCGCTGTTTAACGCCCTTTTTCCCGGGCTGCCGCGGCCGGTATATCAGCAGGAGAGCTTTGTTAATCTCGCCCTGGCGCATCTCTGGCTGGTGGCGCTCTCAAGCGCCATTGCGGTTGTGCTGGGTACAGGCGCTGGCATCGCGGTCACGCGGCCTGCGGGCCGGGAGTTTCGTCCGCTGGTAGAGACGATTGCGGCCATTGGACAGACGTTTCCGCCGGTGGCGGTGCTGGCGATAGCGGTTCCGGTGATGGGCTTTGGCCAGCAGCCCGCCATTATTGCGCTGATTCTGTACGGCGTATTGCCGGTGCTGCAGGGCACGCTGGCGGGCCTCGCGGCGGTACCGGCGTCAGTGCTGAGCGTGGCAGAAGGGATGGGGATGAGTCGCGGCCAGCGGCTGCGCAAGGTTGAACTGCCGCTTGCGGCACCGGTCATCATTGCCGGGATCCGCACGTCGGTCATTATTAACATCGGGACGGCGACCATTGCGTCTACGGTCGGCGCCAGTACTCTGGGAACGCCGATTATTATCGGCCTGAGCGGGTTTAATACGGCTTACATCGTGCAGGGAGCGGTTCTGGTCGCGCTGGCGGCTATCGTCGTCGATCGCGTTTTTGAGCGGCTGGCACAGTACCTCAGCCGACACCGCCGCGAACAATAAACGAGTATCCTGCCAGCATCACGCCGCCGATACCGCTCACGGCCATCAGGACAAAAAGGGTAATAATGGCCAGTTTGGTTGCCTTCATCATGTGCTCCTGTTGTTAACGGAGCAATTATACGGTGAAGCGCAGGTGTTAATGAACCATTAAATGCCGTTATGGCTCATCCGGGCCAAGGGAATAAACCGGATAACCATTTTCTCGCCATTGCGTCAGCAGCAGCTGCTGCGAGGCGGACGGCACTTCGCCACACCAAACCAGCAGGGTCTGGCCGTCGAAAAATTCGGGCTTAAGCTGCGCCAGGGAGTGTGCCAGGACATCCACGCGCCAGCCTTTTTGGGTCGCGATCCACGCTTCCAGCCACAGGCGGGTGGTATCGTGCACGTTCCAGCCGACCACCAGCGCATCTTTTCCGGCCTTGTTCTTTGCCGAGGCAAGGCAGACGGCTATATAGTTGATCAGCACCCCGTCGAGCAGGCTGAGCAGCGCCTGAAGGGTGGACTGCTGGCACTGCAGGCGTCGACGGAGCGGAATAAAAAGATGGCTGATCAGGGTCTGTGCCGGATACTCGCGGCCCTGCTCTTTTATCCATGCGCGCAGACGCTGCAGGTTGCCCGCCTGCAGGAGCCGCAGCAGGGTTTCCTGCTGTTCGCGCCAGCGGTGCTGCGTGTCAGGGTCGTCGTGGCTGAGCAGGGACTTTACTTTACCGACCTGCACCCCGTTGTCGATCCAGCTTTTGATCTCGCGGATCCGGTCGATATCGGCATCGTTAAACAGGCGATGCCCGCCGTCCGTTCTCTGCGGTTTAAGCAATCCGTACCGTCGCTGCCACGCCCGTAGGGTAACGGGATTGATATCACAAAGGAGTGCCACTTCACCTATCGTGTAAAGCGCCATATTCGCCCCCTGGCTTACGCGTCCCCAGCTTAACTGTAGACCCACTTTGCTGAACCAGGAAGAATTGATTGTTTTTTGCACAAATAATGCGAAGCGTATGCGATGTTCTGAAAAAGGTGTGATAACGGACACGATTTTGCGCTTTTTTGGGATGCTTCAAAGAAAGTTGAGCCGCATCGGTGTATGTTACGCGTTTTTAGCGTGTGCGGTTTTGAGTATGTACGAGTTTAATCTGGTGCTGCTGTTGCTTCAGCAGATGTGCGTGTTTCTTGTCATTGCCTGGCTGATGAGTAAAACGCGCCTGTTTATCCCGCTGATGCAGGTCACCGTACGTCTGCCGCATAAGCTGCTCTGCTACGTCACCTTCTCCATTTTCTGCATCATGGGGACCTATTTTGGGCTCCATATCGAAGACTCTATTGCCAATACGCGCGCCATAGGCGCGGTGATGGGCGGGCTGCTCGGCGGTCCCGTCGTCGGTGGCCTCGTCGGCTTAACCGGAGGGCTGCATCGCTATTCCATGGGCGGGATGACGGCGCTGAGCTGTATGATCTCAACGATCGTGGAAGGGCTGCTCGGCGGCCTGGTGCACAGCTACATGATTAAGCGCGGCCGGCCGGATAAAGTTTTTAGCCCGATTACCGCCGGGGCGATCACCTTTGTGGCCGAAATGGCGCAGATGGCGATCATTCTGCTGATCGCCCGTCCGTTTGAAGATGCGCTGCACCTGGTCAGCAGTATTGCCGCCCCGATGATGGTGACCAACACCGTGGGCGCGGCGCTGTTTATGCGTATTCTGCTCGACAAGCGCGCCATGTTTGAGAAGTACACCTCGGCCTTTTCCGCCACGGCGCTGAAGGTCGCCGCGTCGACCGAAGGGATCCTGCGCCAGGGGTTTAACGAAGAGAACAGCATGAAGGTCGCGCAGGTGCTCTACAAGGAGTTGGACATCGGCGCGGTGGCAATAACCGACCGCGAGCGGCTGCTGGCCTTTACCGGCACCGGGGACGATCACCATCTGCCGGGTAAACCCATCTCTTCAGCCTATACGCTGCGCGCCATTGAAACCGGCGAGGTGGTGTATGCCGACGGTAACGAAGTGCCTTACCGCTGTTCGCTGCATCCGCAGTGCAAGCTGGGCTCTACGCTGGTGATTCCGCTACGCGGGGAAAATCAGCGGGTGATGGGCACCATCAAGCTGTATGAGGCGAAAAACCGTCTGTTCAGCTCGATCAACCGCACGCTGGGGGAGGGGATCGCCCAGCTGCTGTCCGCGCAAATTCTCGCCGGGCAGTATGAACGGCAGAAAGCGCTGCTGACGCAGTCGGAGATTAAGCTGCTGCATGCCCAGGTTAACCCGCATTTCCTGTTTAATGCCCTCAACACGCTCAAAGCGGTGATCCGCCGCGACAGCGATCAGGCCGCGCAGCTGGTGCAGTTTCTGTCGACCTTTTTCCGCAAAAACCTGAAGCGGCCGTCGGAGATCGTCACCCTCGCCGATGAGATCGAGCACGTAAATGCGTATCTTCAGATTGAGCAGGCGCGTTTCCAGTCGCGCCTGCAGGTCTCGCTTTCCGTTCCGGACGAGCTGGCGTATCAGCATCTTCCGGCCTTTACCCTGCAGCCTATTGTCGAGAACGCCATTAAACACGGCACGTCACAGCTTCTCGGAACAGGAGAGATAACCATCGCCGCCAGCCGTTTCAACCACCATCTGGTGCTGGATATTGAAGATAATGCCGGGCTATATCAGCCTTCCGCCTCCGGCGGTTTAGGGATGAGCCTGGTGGATAAACGCCTGCGCGCCCATTTTGGCGATGACTGCGGCATTACCGTCGCCTGTGAGCCAGACCGATTTACCCGTATTACCGTACGACTGCCGCTGGAGGAAAACGCATGTTAAGAGTGCTGATTGTGGATGACGAGCCGCTGGCACGGGAAAACCTGCGCGTTCTGCTGCAGGAGCAGCCTGATATAGAGATTGTGGGAGAGTGCGCGAACGCCATTGAGGCCATTGGCGCGGTTCACAAGCTGCGCCCGGACGTGCTGTTCCTCGACATTCAGATGCCCCGAATCAGCGGGCTGGAGATGGTCGGCATGCTCGACCCTGAGCATCGCCCCTACATCGTGTTTCTGACGGCGTTTGATGAATATGCCGTTAAGGCCTTTGAGGAGCACGCGTTTGACTATTTACTCAAGCCAATTGAAGAGAAGCGTCTGGAAAAAACGCTCGCCCGCTTGCGCCAGGAGCGAACCGCACAGGACGTTACGCTGCTGCCGGAAAACCAGCAGCCGCTGAAGTTTATTCCCTGTACCGGGCACAGCCGGATTTACCTCCTGCAGATGGATGACGTGGCGTTTGTCAGCAGCCGCCTGAGCGGCGTATTTGTCACCAGCGCGGAAGGGAACGAAGGGTTTACCGAGCTGACGCTGCGCACGCTGGAGAGCCGCACGCCGCTGATCCGCTGTCATCGTCAGTATCTGGTCAATATGGCGCACCTGAAGGAGATCCGCCTGGAAGATAACGGCCAGGCCGAGCTGGTGCTGCGCGCGGGGCAAACCGTCCCGGTCAGCCGCCGCTACCTGAAGAGTTTGAAAGAGGCGATTGGGCTGTAAAACTGGTACACTGCGCGCCATTGCATCATCGACATTCGAAGGCTCTATGCTAAGTAACGATATTCTTCGTAGCCTGCGCTACACCCTGAAAGCAAACAATAACGACATGGTGCGCATTCTTGCGCTGTCGGACATGGAATCCACGTCTGCCGGTTTCGACACCTGGATGACCAAAGAAGACGAAGAGGGCTTTGTTCGCTGCCCTGACATCATTCTGTCGGGTTTCCTGAACGGCCTGATCTACGACAAGCGCGGCAAAGATCCGGAAGCGCCAGAGCTGGCGCTGGAGCGTCGGGTGAACAACAACACGGTGCTGAAAAAGCTGCGCATCGCGTTCTCGTTGAAAACGGACGATATCGTGGCGATTATGACGGAGCAAAAATACCGCGTATCCGTGCCGGAAGTGACCGCTATGATGCGCGCGCCGGACCACAAAAATTACCGCGAGTGCGGCGACCAGTTCCTGCGTAATTTCCTGCGCGGGCTGACCCACCGGGTGCATCATCCGAAGGGGTGATTGCGGAATGGGGGCGGCCTGATGCCCTCACCCCGACCCTCTCCCACGGGGAGAGGGAGAAAACAAAATGCCATAAAAAAAGCCGGAGATTATCTCCGGCTTTTTTGTTATTTCACCTGCTGGCCAGGCTTCGCGCCTTCGTCAGGGCTTAACAGGAAGATATCTTTCCCGCCAGGGCCCGCGGCCATCACCATCCCCTCAGAGATGCCGAAGCGCATTTTGCGCGGTGCCAGGTTGGCGACCATCACGGTCTGACGACCAATCAGCACCTGCGGGTCCGGATACGCAGAACGGATGCCGGAGAAGACGTTACGCTTCTCGCCGCCCAGATCCAGCGTCAGGCGCAGCAGTTTGTCAGAACCCTCCACGAATTCCGCGTTTTCGATCAGCGCCACGCGCAGGTCGACTTTGGCGAAATCGTCAAAGGTAATGGTTTCCTGAATCGGGTCGTCTGCCAGCGGGCCGGTAACCGGTGCCGCAGCCGCCTTCACCTCTTCCTTAGAGGCTTCCACCAGGGCTTCAACCTGCTTCATCTCGATGCGGTTGTACAGCGCTTTAAAGGTGTTCACCTTGTGGCCGAGCAGCGGCTGCGCCATGGCATCCCAGGTCAGTTCGGTGTTCAGGAACGCTTCAGCACGGGCTGCCAGCTGCGGCAGAACCGGCTTCAGATACGTCATCAGCACGCGGAACAGGTTGATGCCCATAGAGCAGATGGCCTGCAGATCGGCATCGCGACCTTCCTGTTTCGCCACCACCCACGGTGCCTGCTCGTCCACATAGCGGTTTGCCAGGTCGGCCAGCGCCATGATTTCACGCACCGCTTTGCCGAACTCGCGGGTTTCCCAGGCTTCGCCAATGGTGGCTGCCGCGTCGGTAAAGGTTTTGTACAGGGCAGGGTCAGCCAGTTCAGCCGCCATCACGCCGTCAAAACGCTTGGCAATAAAGCCCGCGTTACGGGAAGCCAGGTTGACCACCTTGTTAACGATGTCCGCGTTCACGCGCTGCACGAAATCTTCCAGGTTCAGGTCGATATCGTCGATGCGGGAAGAGAGCTTCGCGGTGTAGTAATAGCGCAGGCTGTCCGCGTCGAAGTGGTTCAGCCAGGTGCTGGCCTTGATAAACGTACCGCGAGATTTGGACATCTTCGCGCCGTTGACCGTCACGTAACCGTGCACGAACAGGTTGGTAGGCTTGCGGAAGTTGCTGCCTTCCAGCATCGCCGGCCAGAACAGGCTGTGGAAGTAAACGATATCTTTACCGATGAAGTGATACAGCTCGGCCGTGGAATCTTTCTTCCAGTATTCGTCGAAGCTGACGGTGTCGCCACGCTTGTCGCACAGGTTCTTGAAGGAGCCCATGTAGCCGATTGGCGCGTCCAGCCAGACGTAGAAATATTTGCCCGGCGCGTTCGGGATTTCAAAGCCGAAGTACGGCGCATCGCGGGAGATATCCCACTGCTGCAGACCGGATTCGAACCACTCCTGCATTTTGTTCGCCACCTGCTCCTGCAGCGCGCCGCTGCGGGTCCACGCCTGCAGCATTTCGCTGAAGGACGGCAGATCGAAGAAGAAGTGCTCGGAGTCACGCATCACAGGCGTTGCGCCAGAAACCACGGACTTCGGCTCGATAAGCTCGGTCGGGCTGTAGGTCGCGCCGCACACTTCGCAGTTATCGCCGTACTGGTCCGGGGATTTACATTTCGGGCAGGTGCCTTTGACGAAACGGTCCGGCAGGAACATGCCTTTTTCCGGATCGTACAGCTGAGAGATAGTGCGGTTTTTAATAAAGCCGTTCTCTTTCAGACGGGTGTAGATCAGCTCCGACAGCTCGCGGTTTTCGTCGCTGTGCGTGGAGTGATAGTTGTCATAGCTGATGTCAAAGCCAGCAAAATCGGTCTGATGCTCCTGACTCATTTCGGCAATCATCTGCTCAGGGGAAATCCCCAGCTGCTGCGCTTTCAGCATGATCGGCGTGCCGTGGGCATCGTCCGCACAGATGAAGTTAACCTCGTGGCCGCGCATTCGCTGGTAACGGACCCAGACATCAGCCTGGATATGCTCCAGCATGTGGCCGAGGTGGATTGAGCCGTTGGCGTACGGCAGTGCGCACGTTACCAGAATTTTCTTCGCGACTTGAGTCATAGTAGGCATTACTTCTTTTAACTGTGAAAAGGGTTTTTGATATTACCAAAAGGGGCATTATTAAGTAAGCACAAACCACGGCCTTTCAGGTAAACTTGTTCTTCTAAGGTCTTATTCACAAGAACAAAGGAGTCGGGATGAGTTCTCAATCCCAGGCCAAATCACCGGAAGCCTTACGAGCAATGGTCGCCGGGACGCTGGCTAACTTTCAGCATCCAACCCTGAAGCACAATCTCACTACGCTGAAAGCGTTACACCATGTCGCCTGGCTGGACGATACGCTGCACGTTGAGCTGCAGATGCCGTTCGTCTGGACCAGCGCCTTTGACGCGCTGAAAGAGCAAACCAGTTCGGAGCTGCTGCGCATCACCGGCGCGAAGGCGATTGACTGGAAGCTGAGCCACAGTATCGCCACGCTGAAGCGCGTGAAAAACCAGCCTGGCGTGAACGGCGTAAAAAACATCATTGCCGTGAGTTCAGGCAAGGGCGGGGTGGGTAAATCCTCCACGGCTGTAAACCTGGCGCTCGCGCTGGCAGCGGAAGGGGCAAAGGTCGGTATTCTTGATGCCGATATCTACGGCCCGTCTATTCCGAACATGCTGGGCGCGGAAAACCAGCGTCCAACCTCGCCGGACGGCACCCACATGGCGCCGATTATGGCCCACGGTCTGGCCACTAACTCCATCGGTTACCTGGTGACTGACGATAACGCCATGGTCTGGCGCGGCCCGATGGCCAGCAAAGCGCTGCTGCAGATGCTGCAGGAGACGATGTGGCCGGATCTGGATTATCTGGTGCTGGATATGCCGCCGGGTACCGGTGATATTCAGCTGACGCTGGCGCAAAACATCCCGGTCACGGGCGCGGTTGTTGTGACGACCCCGCAGGATATCGCGCTGATCGACGCCAAAAAAGGCATCGTGATGTTCGAGAAGGTGGAAGTGCCGGTGCTCGGTATCGTCGAGAACATGAGCATGCACATCTGCAGCAACTGCGGTCACCACGAGCCTATTTTCGGTACCGGTGGGGCAGAAAAACTGGCCGCGAAGTATCACACCCAGCTGCTGGGTCAGATGCCGCTGCACATTACCCTGCGTGAAGATCTGGACAGCGGAAAGCCGACGGTCGTCAGCCGTCCGGACAGCGAATTTGCAGAGATGTATCGTCAGCTGGCGGGTCGCGTTGCGGCGCAGCTTTACTGGCAGGGCGAAATCATCCCAGGGGAAATCGCGTTCCGCGCGGTGTAAATCCCCAACGCTGGATTGCCGGGTGGCGGCTTTGCCTTACCCGGCCTACGAAGTTTGTTTTTGTAGGTCAGGTAAGCGAAGCGCCACCTGACTTTACCCAAGCCGATAATGCATCAGATAGTACTCTCCATCAGGAGAATCCCCCGTCGCCTCAATGTGCCAGCCATGCCGTTGGTAAAACGCGATAGCCCGCGCATTCTTCACCAGACACTTAAGCGAACCCGTACTGGTAAACGTCTTCTGCACCTGTTCCAGGAGCACATGCCCGACCCCGAGGCTTTGATACTGCGGGTCAACAAACAGGTTGTGCAGAAAATTATCGTTCGCCCAGACGGAGGCAAAACCCAGACGATGGCCGTTCTGAACAGCAACCCAAATCACTTCGTCACGGGTTGCCGCATCAAAATCTTCAAGCTGCCAGTCTGAGCTGTCCAGCCAGGGCCAGGCTTCGCGCCGGGCGTGGAGGAAGAGCGTGCGCAGGAAAGGGCGGTCACTTTCCTGCCAGGGACGAACCTGGAGGGTATCAGCGATGATAGAAGATATCTCCATTGTAGGCTTTGTAGATTTTGCCGTCTGCATCGCCAATCAGGACGTAGTTTTCGCCCATATACGTCCAGTGAGTTCCCGCATCCGGGGCCGGAAGGTTACGCAACTGGTACTGTTTGATGGTGTACTCAGGCGTTTGATACTGCGCTGGCGCTGTGTCGCCAATTTTAAACTTCGTAAAATCCGCGATGAACTCTTGTTCCTCATAGGCCTTGATGCCGGACGGCGCCGCGGCCGTTTGCGGGGCAGCAAATGCGGATCCCGCCAGAGACAGTAATACACCCAGTAGCAGCAATTTACGCTTAGCCATTTTTTCTCCAGTGATATCGTTACAGATACTCTCAGCCTGCTGTTGTGTTGATGATAGGGCAGACGGTCTATTTTAAGTATCACAGCAGAGTCTGTTCGAAAAAAAATGTAACAAAAGTGGACGGTTTTGGGTAGTGCAAACGGTTAATTCTATTTTATTTATGAATGTTTTTTGCTAAGACTAATTCAGCGCAGTAATGTTTTTTTTAATTAAATCTGAAAATACAGCTTTACTATAATTTTTTGAGCTGAAATACATGCATTTTATTAAAAGCCGCTTTAAACTTAAAAAGCGGGGCGGTTTAATTTTTATTCTACACCGTTTCGGTCCTTCAGTTATTTCCATACATCATTCGATGATGTGTATTTTTATATAATTGCTTTAAAAACAGTACATTGAAAAAGTGGGTGATTCTTATGGATTGCCTGTTACGCGTTTGTTGCGACCATGAATGATAAATTTATTCTAATGAAAAACACAACGGCATTATCTGTAATATTCCTGGCGATAAGTCAGTTAACGGGCTGTGTATTTTCTCCTGGGCAAACATTAAGCTCATCGGGGAAAAATATTATCGCGTCCGGAGATGACAATACTAATTTAGATAAGCGCGTGGATCTTTATCCTCTTACCCCTTCACTGATAGAGAAACTGCGCCCTGCCATCGCGAAATCTCAGCCAAATCCTAAGCTGGATGAGCAGGTCAGAAACTGGGAATACCGTATCGGAAGTGGGGATATTTTAACCGTCACCGTCTGGGATCACCCTGAACTGACGACCCCGGCCGGGCAATATCGCAGCGCCAGCGACACCGGTAACTGGGTGAATGCGGACGGTACGCTCTTTTATCCCTATATCGGCAAACTCCCTGTTGCAGGAAAAACGGTCTCTGAAGTCAGGGAAGAGATTGCCGCGCGCCTGGATAGCGTCATCGAAAGCCCGCAGGTGGATGTCAGCGTGGCCGCTTTCCGTTCCCAAAAAGCCTATGTCACCGGAGAGGTCGCCAAATCCGGCCAGCAGGCGATTACCAATATCCCTCTGACGGTAATGGATGCCGTCAACGCGGCGGGGGGACTGTCCGCCGACGCTGACTGGCGCAATGTAGTGCTCACTCATGAGGGGAAAGATTCGCGCCTCTCTCTTTACGCGCTGATGCAGCACGGTGACCTGACGCAGAATAAGTTGCTCTATCCCGGTGACATCCTGTTTGTTCCGCGTAATGACGCGCTGAAAGTCTTTGTGATGGGCGAAGTGATTAAGCAGAGCACGCTGAAGATGGACAGGAGCGGGATGACCCTTGCAGAAGCGCTGAGCAACGCGGGCGGCTTAAATCAGGACATGGCCGATGCGACGGGCATTTTCGTCATTCGCTCTGTCAGAAAAGACAAGGATGCGGGAAAAATCGCCAACGTTTATCAGCTTAATGCCCGGGATGCCTCCGCGATGGTGCTGGGCACCGAGTTTCAGCTTGAGCCCTACGACATTGTCTATGTCACCACGGCACCGCTGTCGCGCTGGAATCGCGTCATCACTCAGCTTGTGCCGACCATCACTGGCGTTCATGACCTGACCGAAACGGTTCGTTACATCAGACAGTGGCCGCAATAATGTTCGACTCCATCTTAGTGGTATGCACAGGAAATATTTGCCGCTCACCGATAGGAGAGCGGCTGCTGCGCCAGCGAATACCGGGAAAGCGGATAACGTCGGCAGGCATATTTGGGCTAGAAGGAAGCCCGGCGGATGTCGTTGCCCGGGAGGTGGCCTGGCGACACGGGATCTCACTCGAAGGGCATCGCGCGCGCAAGCTCACCCCGCAGCTGATGCGGGAATCGGATCTTATTCTGGTGATGGAGCCTGCCCATCTTCGCTTTATCTCCGCCATGGCCCCGGAAATTCGCGGCAAATCACTGCTCTTTGGACAATGGCTTGAGCCGCAGGATATTCCCGATCCCTATCGTAAGAGCCGTGAAGCATTTGACTATGTTTTTGGGCTGTTGGGAAAAGCCAGTCAGGAATGGGCGCATCGGTTGAGTCAAAAAGGAATGAAGCGTTAATGTCGTCATATACCACAGACAGTTACGGTGCAGCAGCACCTGAAAATCACGAAGTTGATCTCGTCCGTCTCTTCGGCGAGATGCTCGATCACCGCGCAGTTATTTTAACGATGACGCTCGTTTTCACTCTGCTTGCGGGGCTGTATGCCTTTTTGGCCACGCCCGTTTACCGCGCTGATGCCTTAATCCAGGTAGAAGGAAAACAGGATAACAGCCTGCTCAAGAACTTAAGCCAGTTCAGCAGTGAACTGTCTCCCGATGTTGAGCCCGAAATTCTCCTGCTGAAATCGCGCATGATCCTGGGCGCCACGGTAGACGCACTGGGCTTAACCCATCATGTGACTGAGCGCACTCTCCCTGTTGTGGGACGCCTGTGGGCGCGTTTGCAGGGCCAAAAGCCCGCCAACTTAACCTTGAGCTGGCTTCAGATCTCTCCGGTTGAGGGAAAACCACGCACTCTTGTGCTTACCGTGCTGGGAAAAGGCGCGTACCGGCTGGAGGGGGACAATTTTTACGCCGAGGGCAGGGAAGGAATAGCGCTTGAAAAGGAGGGGGTTTCCCTGCTGGTTAAGACGCTTAATGCCTCACCAGACACGCGTTTTACACTCCAGACCAAGACCCGTCTGGAGGCAATTAACGACCTAAGTACACAATTCAACGTGGCTGAGTCTGCCCGGCAGAGCGGCGTGCTGGCGTTATCCCTGACCGGTCGCGATCCTGAGCATATTGCGAATGTCCTCAACCGAATAGCCCACATTTATCTGCAGCAGAACATTGCCCGCCAGGAAGCGCAGGATTCCCGCAGCCTTGCCTTTTTGCAGCAGCAGTTACCCAAAATCAGAAACGACCTGGATTTGGCCGAAGAGCGGCTGAACCAGTATCGCAAACAGCGGGATTCGGTTGACCTCTCGCTTGAAGCGAAATCGGCTCTCGAGCAGATCGTGAATATTGAAAACCAGCTTAACGAGCTGACGTTTCGTGAAGCGGAAATCTCGCAGTTATTTAAGAAAGAGCACCCGAACTATCGCGCACTGCGTGAAAAACGTCAGACGCTGGAGCAGGAAAAGGTCCGCCTGAATCAGCGTATTTCAGCCATGCCCTCCACCCAACAGGATATCTTGCGCCTCAGTCGGGACGTGGAGTCCGGGCGCACCATCTACCTGCAGCTTCTCACCCGCCAGCAGGAGCTGAACATTTCTCGTTCCAGCGCCATCGGCAACGTGCGCATTATCGACAGCGCGGTCACGCAGCCCGATCCCGTTAAGCCACGAAAGCCGCTGATTATCGTCGCTGGCATCCTGCTGGGGCTGATGTGCTCGATGGGGCTGGTGCTGGTCCGCATTGCGCTGCGGCGCGGCATCAACACCTCTGAGGAGCTTGAAGGGCTGGGAGTACAGGTGATGGCTACCTTGCCGCGTTCGTTGTGGCTGTGGAAAAAAACGAACCTGCGAAGAAGACGAGCGTTTGGCACGCGCTGGAAACACAGGATCACCGATGTGCCCTTTCTACCCGTTGACCAGCCTGCGGATATTTTTGTCGAGGCCGTTCGGGGGCTGCGCACCAGCCTGCATTTCACGCTGCAGGAAGCCGCTAACCGAATCGTCATGATTTCAGGCCCCACGCAGGACTGCGGAAAAACGCTTGTCAGCACCTCGCTGGCCGCGGTTGAGTCACAGGCCGGGCTCAGGGTGTTATTCATCGATGCGGATATGCGCGAAGGGTATGTCCACAACGTGTTTGGCCTGAAGAACCACACCGGACTGTCCGGCGTACTTGGCGGGCAGTGCGAGTGTCTGGAGGCGATTCAGCGCTATGAAAAAGGCAATATTGATGTACTGACCTGCGGGCCGGTTCCGCTAAGGCCTGCGGAACTGCTGATGAGCGAACGCTTCAGGGCGGTAATGGCGTGGGCGGATGAACATTATGACCTTGTGATCCTTGATACGCCGCCGGTGCTCGCCGTTACCGATGCCGCAGTGGCTGCCCCGGTGGCGGCAACCTCAATACTGGTCGCCCGCTTTGGCAAGACCAGCCTTAAAGAGATGGAAAACAGCATTAAGCGTCTGCAACAAACGGGCGCGCGTATCAACGGTACCGTGCTGAATGACGTGGTGAAATCGGCTGCGCTTTATTACCGCGCGGGCTATGGCCATTACGAGTATGGTCAAAGCCCGACACGGCAACAGCGCAAGGATTAATGCTTCACCAGCGTGGCAAAGTAATAGACCAGCGGGATGGCGAGGATCCAAAGTCCAACAGGGATTTCTCGCCATTTTCCTGCAATCGCTTTAATCACAACGTAAAACAGCAGCCCTCCTGCAATACCTGTCCCGAAGCTGTTGGCAATAAGCGTAATCATCACCATCATCAGCACCGGCAGCCCGTCGGTGAAGTTCGCCAGATCCACCTTCCGCAGGCCGCTGAACATGTTCAGACCGATCAGGATCAGGGCGGGCGCAGTGGCTTCTTTCGGGATCATCAGCGCAACGGGGGTAAACAGCAGCATCAGCAGGAACATGAACGCGGCAGCCAGCGCCGTCATGCCGGTTTTCCCGCCCGCTTCCGCGGCCGCCGAGGATTCAATCAGCGCCGTGGCGGCAGGAATGCCCACCCACGGGCCGAGCGCGGCGGCAATGGAGTCCACCATAAACGGACGATTGATATTGGCCATATTGCCCTCTTCATCCAGCAGCCCGGCTTCGCCGCCAACCGCCAGCGTGGTGCCCATGGTGGAGAAAAACTCAGAGGCAAAAAAGACAAACAGGAACGGCAGGAAGGCAATGTTCAGTGCGCCCAGCATGTCGATGTGGCCCAGCACCGGCGTGAGCGAGTGGGGCATATCGATGAAGCTGGCGGGAAGTTTTGTGACCCCCATTGGAATGCCCACGAGGGTGGCAAACAAAATGGCCCACAAAATGGCACCCGGAATACGGCGCGCCTGCAGGGCAATGGCCAGGAACAGGCCGGCGAGCGCCACCAGCGCGCCGGGTGACAGGAAATCCCCCAGCATCAGCGCGTTGGTTTTCGCGTTGGCCAGCACCAGCCCGGCATTGCGGAAGCCGAGTATGGCGACAAACAGACCGATAGAGGCGGTGAGTCCCAGCTTGATGGACTGTGGTACGGAGCGGGTCACGACTTCACGCAGGCCAAAGCGGGTGAGAAGAAAGAACAAAATCCCCGACCAGCAGGCAATGCCCAGGCCAATTTGCCAGCCGATGCCTTCACTCCCCGCCAGCGTCACCCCGACCAGCACCGAGCCACCAATGCCCGGCCCGACAATAAACGGCAGGTTGGCGTAGAACGCCATCAGCAGCGTACCGGCCACAAACACTAAAATCGTGCCCGTGGTCGCCGCGCCTTTATCCATCCCGCCCACGGCCAGCAGTCCCGGGATGACCACCAGTAGATAGGCGGCGGCGAGAAAACCGGTAAGACCTGCCAGACACTCGGTACGCACGGTACTGCCGCGCGTATGCAGTGCAAAACGACGTTCAATCCAGCTCCCTGGTGCTGGCGAATTCACGGTGTTGTCGGCCATTATCCGGCTCTCCTTCGGTATCATTGTGTGGTGTCCGGGGTTTCCCGGTAAGAAATCAGCGGATTGACAATCTGACGCGTGCTGCCGTCGGTCAGTCCAAGATCGGTCAGATGCGGCCCGGCGTTACACGCAAGGCAGGTTCCTTCAATGGCTTTAAAGACCCGGTACGGCGGCTCCCAGTCGGCAACCTGGCTGCTGCGATCGCGTAATTCGCTGAACTGGCGGGCCAGCTCGGCAGGGGGAAGCTCTGACAGCATGCCTGCGATCGGCATTGCAACATGCGCGATGACGCTACCGTTTTGGACCAGCGCCATGCCGCCGCCGCTCTCGATCAGCGTGTTAGCGGCCAGCGCCATATCGTCGGGATCGCGGCCCAGCACTACCAGATTGTGCGAGTCGTGGGAGTAGCTGGTGGCAATGGCTCCCCGCAGTTCTCCCCAGCCTTCCAGCAGCGCGATTTGCGGCGTTGCCGCATGGCGCGCGTGGCGGTGCTGAACCCAGATCAGGCTAAAGCCAGCCGGTATTTCAACGCGTCCGTGACGAACCCGGGCGTCAGTTTCGCCCCAGCGGGTAAAACGCGCACCGCTGATATGTCGCAGGCGCGCAATGCCGTGTTTCGCGTTATCGATGCGCATGGAAAAATCACTGGCGGCCAGAGGCGACAGGCGCACGGTATCACGCGGCAGCGCCAGCGGCGTATCCACGATAGGCTCGATCATCTCCCCGTCTCGGGCAATGCATTCTCCGGCGACATAAACCCGGCGAGCCGTTAGTTTTTCCAGGGAGTCGAACACCACCAGGTCCGCGCGTCGACCGGCGGCAATCAGCCCGAGGTCGCTGCGCTGCAGGCGAAGGGAGGCATTCAGCGTGGCAAACCGCAGCGCGTCCGTCGCCGGAAGACCGTGTTCAATCAGCAGGTTGAGCAGGGCGATAATACCGCCTTTTTCCAGCAGCACGTCAGGCGGAACGTCGTCGGTGCAGACCGTGATTTGTGACGAGAGATGCGGCAGCGTTTTCAGAGCGCTGACAATCTCGGGCAGCAGATAGGGATGCGAACCGCGGATCTCCAGCGTCAGCCCGGCGCGCAATTTTTCCAGCGCGTCATCAGCGGAGGTGAGCTCATGGTCAGAGGTGACGCCTGCCGCCAGATACGCCTGTAAATCGGCGCCGCTGAGTCCACGCGCGTGGCCTTCAATGAGCTTCCCGCTTTCCAGGCCGGCCTGCAGGATCTCCAGCATACGCTGGCTGCCGTTCAGCACCCCGTGCATGTCCATCACCTCCGCCACGCCGCGCACCTCCGGCCAGCCGAGCAGGGTATTCATCTCTTCGCCCGCAAAGTCCGCGCCGGACATCTCAAGCCCCGGCGTGGAAGGCACGCTCGAGGGCGCCGCGACCATCACCTGCAGCGGCAGGTTACGGCTGGCCTCAATCGCGAAACGGACGCCATTCATCCCGAGCACGTTTGCCAGCTCGTGCGGATCCCAGAAGACCGCCGTGGTGCCCTGGGCCAGCACGATCTCCGCGTAGCGCGCGGGCAGCAGGTGCGAGCTTTCAAGGTGAACATGCGTATCCATAAGGCCCGGCGAGAGGAACTGGTTGTTCAGGTCGTGTGTCTCAAGCGCATCGTCACGGCTGCCGCGTGGGTGGACGCTGGCGATAAGCGAGCCGACGATACCCACGTCCGCCTCGCGGATCTCACCGGTTGCCATATCGACAATTCGGGTGTGGGTAAGCAGCAGGTCAAACGGCGTTTCGCCTCGTGCGGCCTGGACGGCGCGGCGTCGGGTTTCGGCAGTCATGCAATTAACAGTTCCAGCATTGAAATATTGACGTTACTCTATGCACCCGGCAAACGTTTGCCCAGCTGATAAAATTTATCGCCCGATAACCCCGGGTTATTCTTTGACGCGTGTAATGGATAATCATGACGGAACCCTGGCAGCGCTTGCCTGCGCTCTCCCTTCGGCAGCTACAGTATTTTGTCACCCTGGCGCAGCTGCGTCATTTTACGGATACCGCTAGTAAACTGGCCATCAGCCAGCCTGCGCTCAGCAGCGCCCTGCGGCAAATCGAAACGGTCCTCGGCGGCAAGCTGGTCAACCGTACCGCGTCGTCAGTCACGCTGACCGAGCTGGGCAACGCCATTTTACCGCACGCGCAGCGGGTGCTCAGCGTGGCGCAGCTTGCGTTTGATGATATGCAGCAGATTGTGCAGGCCGGCGGCGACGGTACGGTGCGTATTGGCCTGGTGCCTTCCGTCAGCTCGCTGCTGTTTCCGCTGCTGCCGCAGACGCTTGCCCAGGCCTTTCCACGCCTCCGGGTGGAGTTTCACGATCAAACCAACGACGCGCTGGTAGCGCAACTCCTGAAAGGGCAGATTGACTTTGGTATCGGGGCGCTGGACAGCTCGGTTCCCGAAGAGCTGGACGTGTTCCCGCTGCAGGAGGATCCGTTTGTGGCGGTGTTCCACTGCGACGATCCGCTGGCCGCGTCGGCGCACGTGCCCTGGAAACAGCTGGTGGGCCGGGATATTGCCGTCTTCTCCAAAGGCAACATCCAGCGGCTGGTCAATGCGCTTGCCGAAAGCCATCGTCTCTCGCTGCAGACGCGCTATCAGCTGGACTACATCGAGACGCTCTACGGCCTGGTGCGTTCGAAACTGGCCGTGGCGATCTTACCGCAGCTTTATACCACCCATCTGCAGGATCCGCAGCTTAAGGTGGTTCATCTCCAGCAGCCGGCCCTGTCCCGCACGGTGGCGCTGATGCGTGCCCCGCAGGCGCTTCCCCCGCTCATTGAATCCTGCTTTACGCTGATGGTTGACACCTTACGCACGAAGTAACGCGACACTTCTTTACAGCGCGGCGGCGCGCAGCCCGCTAAGATGACCTTCGCTAAATCAAGAGGTCACAATGGACAACCGTAAAATGAGTCGACTGCGCCGCTGGGCGCGGGAAGGGATCATCCTCGTTCTGCTGACGCTGGTCGTGGTGTGGGGCGTGGATCGGTACCGCAAGCCGACGCTGCCCGCCAGCTTTAGCGCAACCCCGATGCAGAGCATTGACGGCAAGATGCACGACATCGCGGCGCTCAGCCAGGATCGCCCGCTGCTGATTTACGTCTGGGCCACCTGGTGCAGCATTTGCCGCTACACGACGCCTGCGGTTAATCAGCTGGCAGAAGAGGGCGGGAACGTGGTGAGTATTGCCATGCGTTCCGGTGATAACGCGAAGCTTGAGCGCTGGGTTGAAAAGAAACAGCTGAAAATGCCGGTGATAAACGATGAAAACGGCGCGCTGTCGCAGGAATGGCAGGTAAGCGTGACGCCGACGCTGGTCATTGTATCGAAGGGGAACGTTGTCAGCACCACAACGGGCTGGACGAGCTACTGGGGATTAAAAATCAGGATGTGGTGGGCAGGCGTATAAAAATAAACCCCTCTTCCGACGGAAGAGGGGTTTTGTATTACTTAGCCAGAACTTCCTGCGCGGTGCGCTCAACCAGCGACAGCAGGATTTTAATATCCTCCAGCGTCACGGTTGGGTTCAGCAGCGTCAGCTTCAGGCAGGTCACGCCGTTATGCTCGGTCACGCCGACGTTTGCACGGCCGGATTCCAGCAGCGCATCACCAATTTTCTGGTTCAGCAGGGCGATACCCGCATCGTCCATCTGGACTTGACCGCGGAAGCGGAACAGAACGCTTGCCAGCTGTGGCTGCATTACCAGTTCCAGATCAGGCTGCTCCTTCACGTAAGCCGCAACCTGCTGTGCCAGCGTCACGCCGTGATCGATGATCGCCGCGTACTGCTCCTGACCCAGCGCTTCCAGACTCATCCACAGCTTCAGCGCGTCGAAACGACGGGTGGTCTGCAGAGATTTGGACACCAGGTTTGGCACGCCTGCCTCTTCGTCGAACTCGGAGTTCAGGTAGGCCGCCTGGTAGCGCATCAGCTCATAGTGGCGCGCTTCTTTCAGCAGGAACGCGCCGCAGCTGATGGTCTGGAAGAACTGCTTGTGGAAGTCCAGGGTAACGGAATCCACCAGCTCAATGCCGTCGAGGTAGTGGCGATACTGCTCAGACATCAGCAGCGCGCCTCCCCAGGCCGCATCAACGTGTACCCAGATGTTCTGCTTCGCCGCCAGTTCTGCAATGGCACGCAGCGGGTCGATAGCACCGGCGTCGGTAGTACCTGCCGTCGCGACAATCGCCAGAATCTGTTCGCCGTTCGCGTTGCACTGTTCAATTTTCGCCGCCAGATCGGTCAGATCCATACGGGAGAATTCGTCCGTTTTCACCTGCACCACGGACTGGTAGCCCAGACCCATCAGCGCCATGTTCTTCTGCACGGAGAAGTGCGCGTTCTCGGAGCACAGCACGCGGATTTTACGCAGATCGCCAACCAGGCCGTCCTGCTGAACGGAGTGACCCTGACGCGCAAAGAACGCATCGCGGGCCAGCATCAGGCCCATCAGGTTGCTCTGGGTGCCGCCGCTGGTGAAGACACCGGCGTCGCCAGCCTGATAACCCACGCGGGTACGCAGCCATTCGATCAGTTTGATCTCGATGATGGTTGCGGACGGGCTTTGATCCCAAGAGTCCATACTCTGGTTGGTGGCGTTGATCAGCACTTCCGCCGCCTGGCTTACCACCAGGCTTGGGCAGTGCAGGTGCGCCACACACTGCGGGTGATGAACGGACAGGCTGTCTTTCAGGAAGAACTCCACGGCGCGTTCAATCGCCGCTTCGTTGCCCAGCCCTTTCGGGTTGAAATCCAGCTTAATGCGGTCGCGCAGTTCCGCGACCGTTTTGCCCTGGTACATCTCAGGCTGTTTCAGCCACTGCATCACAGCCTGAGTGCTTTGTTCAATCGCCTGCTGGTAAGCTTCAATGCTCTGCGCAGAGGAGAACAAAATTGGGTTTGAATCAGACATCGTAATCAACAACTCCGGTTACGCCGGGCGAACGCCCGCAGCAAGCAGCGCCTGCTCGAATTTATCCAGGAAGATCTTCAGCTCTTCATCGCTGATCAGCAGAGAAGGCAGCAGACGCAGAACGATACCGTTACGGCCACCGCGCTCCAGAATCAGACCGGCTTCGAAGCACTTCTTCTGAATCAGTGCAGACAGCTCGCCGTCGCCCGGGAAGCAGCCCATGTGGTCAGCGGCTTCGTGTGGCTTAACGATCTCGATACCGATCATCATGCCCAGACCGCGAACGTGGCCGATAACCGGATAACGTTTCGCCATCTCTTTCAGCTGGCCTTTCAGCCATTCGCCTTGCGCAGCCACTTTGCCTGCGATGTTCTGGTCTTTCAGGATTTTCAGCGTCGTCAGACCGGTTGCCATCGCCAGCTGGTTGCCGCGGAAGGTACCGGTGTGGTGGCCTGGCGCCCATGCATCGAACTGCTTTTTGATACCGAGCACGGCCAGTGGCAGACCGCCACCTACAGCTTTAGACATCACGATGATGTCTGGCTCGATGCCAGCGTGTTCGAAGGCGAAGAATTTACCGGTACGGGCAAAGCCAGCCTGAACTTCGTCGAGGATCAGAAGAATGCCGTGTTCCTGAGTTACTTTACGGATGCGCTGCAGCCACTCAGCCGGAGCCGGGTTCACGCCGCCTTCGCCCTGAACCGCTTCCAGGATGACGGCAGCAGGTTTGCGCACGCCGCTCTCAACGTCGTTAATCAGGTTATCGAAGTAGTAGGTCAGCGCTTTCACGCCCGCTTCACCACCGATACCCAGCGGGCAGCGGTACTCGTGCGGGTAAGGCATGAACTGCACTTCTGGCATCATACCGTCAACCGCTTCTTTCGGAGACAGGTTGCCGGTCACGGACAGCGCGCCGTGGGTCATGCCGTGGTAACCACCAGAGAAGCTGATGATACCGCTACGGCCGGTCACTTTTTTCGCCAGCTTCAGCGCCGCTTCAACGGCGTCAGCACCGGATGGACCGGTGAACTGCAGGCAGTACTCTTTGCCCTGACCAGGCAGCAGAGAGAGCAGGTATTCGGAAAACGCGTCTTTCAGAGGCGTTGTCAGATCCAGGGTATGTAACGGCAAGCCGCTGGTAATGACATTTTGGATGCTTTTCAGCACATCAGGATGGTTATGGCCAAGCGCAAGGGTGCCTGCGCCTGCTAAACAGTCAAGGTATTCTTTATTATCTGCATCGGTGATCCACACGCCTTCTGCTTTAGTGATTGCTAAAGGCAGTTTGCGCGGATAACTCCTGACGTTAGATTCAAACTCGGCCTGACGGGCCAGATAGGTTTCGTTGCTTTTGTGGGCATCTACGGTGTCAATACGGACTTTATCCGTCATCATATCACTCCTACAACCGCCGCTTCGTTATGAGCCACGATTGAATAAAAAGTTAAAAAACAGATGGGGGGCCTGAAAAAAACGCCGCCAATATAGAGCCTTTTGCCACGGGGCTCAATGGTTAATTTGTTTACTGTTTTGTGACACGAGGCGCAGGGGAGGAATAATCCCCGTTTTAAGAACGGAAGTTGCACTTTATGGCAAATAAAAACAGCCTGTTACGTGCTTCCTGCTATGACGGTAAAAACATAAAAAAGAGTGTGACAAATCGTGCCATTCGCTAACCGAAAAGGAGGCTGACCGCCTCCTTAGCACGCTTATTTCTGCGACAGGTGCAAAAAGCGGTGGTCATGATGGATGCGCAACGGAATTACGCATTAAAAATGGGCTCTCAACGCGCGTGGTTTCGCGATGGGTTTCACCGTTAATAATATGCAGGGCGCTCAGGCGGCCAATTTCATAATGCGGCAGTTGAACCGTTGAAAGAGGGGGGAGAAAGAGCTCTCCGATGCCCACCATATTGTCATAGCCGATAACCGCGATATCTTCAGGGATGCGAAGCCCTTGCCCCAGCAGGGTCTGGTACACCATCAATGCGATACGGTCGTTACCGCAGATAACGGAGTCGAACTGGGGAATACCATTCTGAATGCGCGCCAGCAGCGCTGACGGAATGTCGCGATAGTGCTCGTCCCCGAACGCCATGTAGCTGTGTTCCAGGTTGTTCGGGTCGAGCCCCGCTTCACGACATGCGCGTTCTAGCCCCCGGCGGCGCCGGGTTGTGGCCAGATGGTCGGCCGGTAAATGCAGGCACAGGGGCTGTCGATAGCCCTCGGCGAGTAACGCCCGCACCGCGGCGTACTGCCCCTGTTCATCATCAGGGATATAGCTGGCGACTTTTTCACCGATACTTTCGCAGTTTGCCAGCACGCAGGGAAGGGTGAGGAGCTTGGCAGGGAGAGGAACCTGGCGTAATCCCATTGTGGTGTAAATAATCCCGTCCGGGCGGTGGGAGAGCAGCAGATCGACAATCGCATCCGGGTTGTCATCGGTAAACATATTCATGACGAAGCTGTTCCAGCCGTGCATCCGGGCGGTCTCTTCAATGGACAGCGTAATATCTACCGAGAAAGGCGTCGTCACCGTATCAAGCGCCAGCACGCCGATAGTTTTCGGTGAGGCATGCGCGCCGCGTATTTTCTTGGCGGAAAGATCGGGTACGTAGCTGGTCTGCTCGATAGCCTGCTGTACGCGCGCCAGCGTTTCCGGCTTAAGGCGCTCCGGGCTGTTAAGCGCGCGTGAGACGGTCATCAGCGATACGTTAGCCAGCTTTGCGACGTCCTTCAGGGAAGCCATTTTCTTACTCCGTTAATGCCACGTGTTAAAGAGTATACAACTAAGTCACTGATGTAAAAGGAAAGGGTAGGTGTTAGTGGTGTCAGACAGACATCAATGATGAATAGTCGATCGCGATCTCACTTCTGTAATGTTAACGTTAACTTTCGTGATTAACATCATAAATCTGATCCAAACCGCATGAGGAGAGTTTAATGTTAACGTTACCATCGCGTCATTACTCCAACATGAGAATGTCATGATGAAAACGCATCACTCTCACAGCTACCCATTATTGAGCGCATTACTGTTTTTCTTTTTTGTCACCTGGTCTTCTTCCGGCTCTTTGCTTTCCATCTGGCTTCATCAGGAGGTGGGCTTAAAGGCGGGCGATACCGGCATTATCTATGCCGTGCTTTCAGTCTCCGCGCTTTTCGCTCAAATCTGCTATGGATTCATTCAGGACAAACTCGGTCTGCGCAAAAACCTGCTCTGGTTTCTGACCAGCCTGCTCATTCTTTCTGGCCCGGCCTTTTTGCTGTTTGGCTATCTGCTGCAGATTAACGTTTTACTCGGCAGTATTTTCGGCGGGATTTATATCGGCCTGACGTTTAACGGTGGGATAGGGGTACTGGAGTCCTATACCGAGCGCGTGGCCCGCCAGAGCCAGTTTGAGTTCGGCAAGGCGAGGATGTGGGGCTCGCTTGGCTGGGCGGTGGCAACCTTTTTCGCGGGGCTCCTGTTTAACATTAATCCGCAGCTTAACTTCGCCGTCGCGAGCTGCGCAGGGCTGGTGTTTTTTGTTTTGCTGGCGCGTCTCAGAGTCTCTTCCGCCCCGCACGCCATGCAGGAAGCGGTGTCCGGCGGTAAGGTCACGCTGGAAGATGCCTTGCGCCTGCTGACGCTGCCGCGGTTCTGGGCGCTGGTGTTTTTCGTTATCGGCACCTGTATTTATGGCGTTTACGACCAGCAGTTCCCGGTCTATTTCTCCTCCCAGTTCCCGACGTTACAGGAAGGGAACGCCATGTACGGCTATCTCAACTCCTTCCAGGTTTTCCTTGAGGCGGCGGGCATGTTCTGCGCGCCATGGCTGGTGAATCGCCTTGGCGCGAAGAATGGCCTGATTTTCGCGGGCATGGTGATGGCGATGCGCATGGTGGCATCGGGGCTGGTTGAGGGGCCGGTCCTTATCTCCATTACCAAGCTACTGCACGCGGTTGAACTGCCCGTATTACTGGTCTCAATCTTTAAATACAACAGCTTACATTTTGATAAACGGCTCTCTTCCACCCTCTACCTGGTGGGCTTTGCCTGTACAAGTTCGGTGATTGCCTCGGTCCTGTCGCCGCTGGCCGGCTACAGCTATGAGAAATACGGCTTTGCCCAGTCCTATCTCATCATGGGGCTATTAGTGTTCAGCACCACGTTTATCTCCATCTTCCTGTTGCGCTCGGGTAAGTCCTCTTCTGACCCGCTCATGCCGCAACCTTCCACCATCTGATCGAAAGAGTAGAGAAATGACGTATTCCATTACGAAAGCAGAGCAGGAACTTCAGTCCAGACGCGAAGGGCTTAACCAGCGCTGGTATCCGCGTTACCACCTCGCTGCGCGCGCTGGCTGGATGAACGACCCTAATGGCCTGGTCTGGTTTGACGGCTGGTACCACGCTTTTTACCAGCATCATCCGTACTCCACCCAGTGGGGGCCCATGCACTGGGGCCATGCCCGCAGCAAGGATTTAGTTCACTGGGAACACCTTCCGGTTGCGCTGGCGCCGGAAGGACCAGAAGACAAGGACGGCTGTTTTTCCGGATCGGCGGTGGTGGATGGCGATACGCTGGCGCTGATATACACCGGGCATAAATTCCACGGCGATCCTGATGACGAGGCGAATCTCTACCAGGTGCAGTGCCTGGCGACCAGCCGCGACGGCATTCATTTTGCCCGGCAGGGAATGATTGTTGACACGCCCCCTGGCCTGCATCACTTCCGCGACCCGAAGGTGTGGCGTGAAGGGGATAGCTGGTACATGGTTGTCGGTGCGCGAGACGGTGAGACGGGTCAGGTGCGCGTTTATCGTTCTGCCGATCTGCACGCGTGGCAGGATATGGGCGTCCTTGCGGTGGCTGAAAAAGAGATGGGCTTCATGTGGGAATGCCCGGACTTTTTCACCCTCAACGGTAAACGCGTGCTGATGTTTTCACCTCAGGGGGTGTCTGCCGAAGGATTCAAAAATCGCAATCTTTTCCAGAGCGGCTATCTGGTGGGCGAGTGGCAGCCCGGGCAGTCTTTTGTGCGTGAAGGTGAGTTTGTGGAGATGGATCGCGGGCATGACTTCTATGCGCCACAGAGTTTCCTCACGCCTGATGGCCGCCGTATCGTTATCGGCTGGCTGGACATGTGGGAATCCCCCCTGCCGGAACAGGAGGACGGCTGGGCAGGCATGCTCTCTTTACCGCGCGAACTGACGCTTAGTGCGGATAACCGTCTGCAAATGCGGCCGGCCAGAGAGGTCGAAGGCCTTCGGGGCGCGTGGTTCCTCTGGCCGGTTAGCACGCTTAACAATCAGCAGATGACTCTGCTGGAACGCTGTGACGCGATGGAGGTTATTCTGCAGTGGGATTGCGCAAACAGCACTGCGGAACAATACGGTATCCGACTTGGAGCCGGGCTACGCGTCTATGTTGATGCGCAGATGCAGCGCCTGGTGCTGGAGCGCCACTACCCGCAGTATGGCCTGTGCGGTACCCGTAGCGTCGCGCTCGATATGAGCGGCACGCTAAACCTGCGCCTGTTCTTTGACAGCTCTTCCGTAGAGGTGTTTGTCAATGACGGAGACGCCTGCCTTAGCAGCCGTATTTATCCTGATGAAGATTGCCGAGAGCTGGCGCTGTTTGCCTGGACCGGGACGGCGGCGCTTATCGATGCCGGGGCCTGGCAATTAGGCTGACAGGGGCTATATCTGGATAAGTGCGTGCGGCGTTTCAGTTATCCCTGAAATTACAAAAGGCGGCCGGAGTCGCCTTTTTTTAGCGATGACTTACTTTTGCTCTTAAGTTATGTAATTGAAAACGTCCATCGGTTAAGGACAGCTTTTGCAATATACTAAAGGCCTAATTAATGTGAGGCCCTGGGAATTATTTTGAAAGTTGTGCATTCAATACTTTCTCATTTTCAACTACAAGCGTTAATGTGTAGTCTGATTTCCTCCATACTCCGTTATCAGGCTTCCAGCTTTTAGAAAGAAGATATTCAGCAGCATCAGAGATAGGCATATTCATGACATGTTCTGCTTCACTGGAAAACTGCTTAAAGCTATTGCTTGTCTTAGCTGGCTTAACATCACATTGTCCGTTTGCATCCATAACCTGGGTGCAGCCTTTAGGAAGGTGTTTATGTGCTGATTGTGCATGTTGTAGAGCATCTTTCTTAGCCCAAATACCAGTCCCAGCAGTAGCGTCACGCGCATTAACCCATGCTGCATTTTGAGCAGCTTCATTATAAGATTGTTGGCGGTTTTGCTCTACCAGGTAGCATGTATCTTTACTAATACCCTTGCTTTCACACTCATTCATTCTTTGTTGTGCCATTTGAGCAGGAGTAGAACATCCGGCAAGAAGAGAAGAGGCACTGACTAACATTGCTAACATCATTAATTTTTTCATTGACCTAACGTCTCAAATTTAATGAAACCTGCTATAGCTATTACAGCTAAAGAGAGCAGGTAAACTAAAAACTTTTTCATGTCTTTTAAATTCCACAGTGGAAGTAAGATTGATACATAATCCCCATCCATGCACCAACAATTAAAAGAATAATGTATAGAACAACAGAAATAAAAATGTACTTTGTCATGTTCGCTATCATTAGTACTATCATATATAGTCAGTTAACTAAACAATCATGGCTGAGTTTGTTGCTTAACGTCGGTTAACTGGCTACTTATTTTAATGCGAGATTTTCCGCATTAAAACGCTTAATCAGAGCCCCCAGGAAAGTGACTGGAATTAAAAGCTTTACTTAGAACCCGAAACCTACGCCAGCCCCAAGCGCGAAATCGCTATTTGTGCTTGATGATACTCCCGCTTTCACCGTAGCCGCTCCAGCATGAAAAGAGGCGCCAACACTTACGGCTTGCTCGTCTTTAAAGCTGCCTGCGCCAGCAGAGAACATAACTTTTTGGCCTGCTTCGACTTGTGGCATAGAGGCAATCGCAATTGCGCTTGCAGCACCAGAGCGGGCTTCTTTCTTGTTACCATTCACTTCATCACGCAGTGTTTTGAATTGTGCGTTAGTGTTAGCTTGTTGCTGGCTAAACACTTTCTTAGCGTCTTGCAGATCCTGGGCAACGTTAGCAGTCTGGGTAGAAGTGGATGCGATGGCAGAAGCATTAGCTGCTACTTTAATCTGTGTCGCCGTGTCCACTTTATTAAGGGTAGTGGTCACACCGTCTTTACCATTTCTACCATCTTTACCGTTAATCCCGTCTACACCGTTCTTACCATCAAGACCATCTTTACCTGTAGCACCCGTTGCACCGGTATCACCCTTAGCGCCATCTTTACCATCCACGCCGTTAGTAGGCTTGGGCGCATTTTCTAAAGAGGTAATACGTTGGTCATGATTAGTTAATACAGAACCGTGCAACTTGTTTTGATTTTGCAAGTCGATAATATCAGCGCCATTCTTAACAACACCTTGTAAAGCCGTATTTGCTTTATTTCCGGTTTCATTGATTAAAATATCTTGCTTGCTGTCGGTGATAGTTTGACCTGCTTTGTTGTCGTCAACTTTCTGATTCAGTGTCGCAATAAGTTGTGTATTCGCATCAACGCCAGTTTGAGCTGCATCAGCTTTATTTACAGCCGTGTTAGCTGTATCTTGTGCGTTATTAATGGCAATATTTGCATTAGCAATATCGCCTTGCAGGTTGTAGATTTGCCCGTCCTGCTGAACGTTGCTAGCCTTGATGTTATCAAGGTTATATGCGGTATTGTCAGTCCCCTGAATCTGAATGTAAGTACCCGAGTTGTTAACGTTATCGTTAAGGTTTACGTTTACATCAGCAGCATTAGACATACTGGCAAACACATTACCCATTACAAAAACAGCAATAACTGATTTATTTAAAGACTTCATTTATAAACTCTCATCATCAATGTAAGAAAAAAATTAAAGTAAGTGCGCTATCCTGGTGCAGGGGTATAACTTATTGTTATATGTCGATAATCTCGATATTTTGGTTTAATAACTTATTTCGTGACGTGTAGTAACTATCTATGAATGTGTAGTTTTAATTGTTGATCTAAATCAAGGGTGGCACCTATAGCTCATCTGGCTAGTTGGGATGTAAATGATATTTTCTCAATGAATACAGGTGTATAGCTTTTTATGAGAATACGATGTGAAAAAAAACATAAAGCACAGTTATATAAAGTATTCTTAAGTGTTTTGGCGGGAAATGATGCTAAATCTCTAAAACAGTTAATGTAAATTTATGGATTTTTCTAAATTCTTTTTTATCGAATTCTTCTTATGTTTTGAATGAAGGTAATATTGAGCCTGGCAGTCTTTAGGTTGTTGCTTGTAAAAAATATTTATATTGAAAATTTAGTAAAAATGTATCTCGCTTCAATTGCTATGGCTGAGTAATAAAGATGTTACACGCAATGATAATTAAATTCGTAAATATAAATGTAAACATTAACTAAAGATGATAAAGAGGAACAGGGAAAGTTATATAGGCTAACGGTGAAATCTTATAAGTGAATCATCCGCTCTGTGCACGCTAAGCAGCGTACAAGTGGGTGAGCAACTTCCTGTGAGTCTTTACGTGATTAAGATATCCCCAGGGTGATAGCTGCCGTGATAAATCGAAAAATCTTGCACCCTACCAGCGGCCCCGGTTACACTAAACGCTCACATATAGTTAATGTGTAAACGATTGTTTTAAAAGTATTTTGACTCGGGGTGCCCTTCTTTGTGAAGGCTGAGAAATACCCGTATTACCTGATCTGGATAATGCCAGCGTAGGGAAGTCAGATGCCTTCCCGGTCATCGCTTCTTCACGCAAGGCAGGAGCGAACCCATGCAGCCTGACCTGCTCGATTTACACGTTTTACACCACTTCCGAACCCGTTCTCCGCTTACCCATTGTATGACCAACGATGTCGTGCAGACCTTTACGGCCAACGTTTTGCTGGCGCTTGGCGCATCCCCCGCGATGGTGATTGAGGCCGAAGAGGCCGAACAGTTTGCCGGGATGGCCGATGCGCTGCTGATTAACGTTGGCACGCTGACGTCGCCGCGCGCCCAGTCGATGCGCCGGGCGATTGAGAGCGCGGTGGCGGCAGGCAAGCCCTGGACGCTGGACCCGGTTGCCGTGGGTGCCCTGGCGTTCCGCACTCGTTTTTGCCATCAAATTCTCGCCCTGAAGCCGGCGGCCATTCGCGGCAATGCCTCTGAAATTCTTGCCCTTGCCGGCATGAGCGCGGGCGGGCGCGGCGTCGATACCACCGACACCGCCGCCAGCGCGGTGCCTGCTGCCGAAGCGCTGGCCCGCCAGATTAATGCCGTTGTGGTCGTCACCGGCGAAGTGGATTACATCACTGACGGGCAACGTACCCGCACGGTCACGGGCGGTGACCCGCTGATGACGCGCGTGGTGGGCACCGGATGCGCGCTCTCTGCCGTTGTGGCGGCGAGCTGCTCGCTGCCGGGCGATCGGCTGGATAACGTCGCTGCCGCCTGCGGATGGATGAAGCGGGCCGGAACGGTCGCCGTTGCGCAGTCTGGTGGCCCGGGCAGTTTTGCCAGCGCGTTCCTGGATGCGCTCTACATGCTGGAGGAGCAGGCATGAAGCGAGTGAACGCTCTGACCATCGCCGGCACCGATCCCAGCGGCGGCGCAGGCATTCAGGCCGACCTGAAAACGTTCTCCGCGCTTGGCGCATACGGCTGTTCGGTCATTACCGCGCTGGTGGCGCAAAACACGCGCGGCGTACAGTCGGTCTACCGTATCGAGCCTGATTTTGTCGCCGCTCAGCTGGATTCGGTGTTCAGCGACGTGCGCATCGATACCACCAAAATCGGCATGCTGGCCGAGACGGACATTGTTGAAGCGGTGGCGGAACGGCTTCAACGCTATCAGGTGCAAAACGTGGTGCTGGATACCGTCATGCTGGCAAAAAGCGGTGACCCGCTGCTCTCCGCTTCCGCCGTTGAGACGCTACGCAAAAAGCTGCTGCCGCAGGTGGCGCTCATTACGCCAAATCTGCCCGAAGCCGCCGCGCTGTTAGGTGCGCCGCACGCGCAAACTGAACGCGAGATGAAAGAGCAGGGGAATGCGCTGCTGGCGATGGGCTGCGGGGCGGTGCTGATGAAGGGCGGGCATCTGGATGACGCTGAAAGCCCGGACTGGCTCTTCACCCGCGATGGCGAGCTACGCTTCACCGCGCCGCGCGTGCAGACCAAAAATACCCACGGCACCGGGTGCACGCTCTCTGCCGCGCTGGCGGCGCTGCGTCCACGGCATGAAAGCTGGGCCGATACGGTGCGCGAAGCGAAAGCCTGGCTCTCGGCGGCGCTGGCAAAAGCGGATAGTCTGGAGGTCGGTCACGGTATTGGGCCGGTTCACCATTTTCATGCATGGTGGTAGGCCTTATACTGGCAGGACACACCACGCCTGAGAAAAACAGAGATGGAACAAGCGCATACCCGGTTAATCGCTCAACTGAATGAACGGATCGCCGCGCCCGACAACACGCCGCTGTACCTGAAGTTTGCCGAAACGGTAAAAAATGCGGTGCGCAGCGGGGTGCTGGAGCACGGGAATATTTTGCCCGGCGAGCGCGATCTGAGTCAGTTAACCGGCGTGTCGCGCATAACCGTGCGTAAAGCGATGCAGGCGCTTGAGGAAGAAGGCGTGGTGACGCGCGCTCGAGGCTATGGCACGCAAATTAACAACATTTTCGAATACTCTCTCAAAGAGGCGCGCGGCTTTTCCCAGCAGGTGGTGCTGCGCGGCCAGAAGCCGAATACGCTGTGGGTCAACAAGCGGGTGGTGAAGTGTCCCGAAGAGGTGGCGAATCACCTTTCAATTCCTCCCGAGAGCGAGGTATTCCTGCTCAAGCGTATTCGCTACGTTGACGAGGACGCGGTCTCGATTGAGGAGTCCTGGGTGCCGGTCGGGTTAATTCCCGATCCGGATGCGATTGGCATTTCGCTTTACGATTACTTCCGCAGCCAGAATATTTTCCCACAGCGCACCCGCTCGCGCGTCAGCGCCCGCATGCCGGACAGCGAGTTTCAGGCGCACATCAGGATGGATGAAAAAATACCGGTGCTGGTGATCAAGCAGGTCGCGCTCGATCAGCAACACCGGCCGATTGAGTACAGCATCAGCTACTGTCGCAGCGATCTATACGTCTTTGTGTGCGAGGAGTAATGCCTCGCGAGTGGGGGCGCAATCGCCGCCGCGGTGGCTGACCACCCAGGCGGCGACCGCGTTGCCGAGCTGCACCGCTTCCGGCAGCGACCATCCCGCCGCCAGCCCGGCAAGCGTGCCGCCCGCATGGCTATCGCCTGCGCCAATGGTGTCCACGACCGTAGCCGGAAACGCCGGAACAACGCCCGAGGCGTCGCCGTCATACCAGGCGGCACCGTCTTTATCATGCCGCACAATCAGCGCGGCGCCGAAGCGCTGCTGCCACTGTGCTCCTAGCGTTTCGACCTCCACGCCAATCCGTTCAGCGGCAAGCTGCGCCTCCTGGCGATTGAGC
Organism: Enterobacter genomosp. O; assembly: GCF_001022965.1. Classification (GTDB taxonomy): domain Bacteria; phylum Pseudomonadota; class Gammaproteobacteria; order Enterobacterales; family Enterobacteriaceae; genus Enterobacter; species Enterobacter cloacae_L. Next base: position 97,771 of record NZ_LECZ01000024.1, on the reverse strand, counting down.
GACACGATCGGCCTGCAGGCCATGATCCGCGCCATCAGCGCGTCGGGGATATCCGCGATGCGAGGGCCGAAATCGATAAACGCCGTCACGTCCCACAACCCTTCCAGCCAGCCCGTCAGAAGCTCGCCGCACGGCGAGGCCAGCTGGTAGCCGGACAAATAGACCAGGCTGTTTTGCGAAACGTGAAGCGCATCAAGCCAGCGCTGCTGCCACTGGTTCTCCACGCCGCTAAACGACATAAAGGTGCGCTCGCCGTCTGGCTCCACCAGCGCCAGGCACCAGCCGTTGTCGCCGGTTTCGGCCTCCACCGCGCTGTGCAGATCCTGCTTTGCCATCGCGTTACGGATAATATCCGCCCACACGCCGTGGCCGACGGGCAGGGCGTTTTGCGCGGCGATCCCGAGCCGTTTCAGGGCGATGGCAATGTTCAGCGCGCAGCCGCCAATATTCACCCCCTGCTGTTTTAACTCGATGTCACACCCGCGCCAGGGCAGGGCGTAGGCGTCGGCGATGACGTCAATCACCGCCGCGCCCAGCACCGTCACCGGGCGCGCGGCGTGCAGGGCGTCGAGACGTTGGGCAAATGAATTCATACGCCCTCCCTTTGCTCCCGGTAATGCAGGAGTTTCTCGCAGTAATGACCGAAATCGAGCCTGTTAACCGCGTCGAGCTCGGCTTTGAGCGCCGGGTCAATAGCCTGTATCCCGTGGAGCGCCCCGCAGATGGCCGTCGCCATTGCGCCAATGGTGTCGGTGTCGCCGCCCAGGTTGGCGCATAACACCGCGCAGCGGTTCGGGTCGGTTCCCGCCAGTTCGACCATCGCGATGGCCGCCGGAACGGACTCAACGGTGCTGGTTCCCGCGCCAATAAGCTGATAAATCTGCTCGCTGGCGGAGTCGATGCCGTTGGCTTCCCGCACGGTCTTCAGCGCCAGCTCAATACGTGCCGCCAGCGACGCGCTGAAGGTGGTGGTTTTCGCTTCCTGCGCATAGCGTGCGATGCCCGGCAGGGCATCAACGATGTTCTGCCAGCTCTCCCCGTCGATAGCGCGTGACACCGCCCAGGCAATCACCACCGCGCCGGCAATGGCGAGGTCCGACTTATGGGTCGGGCTGGAGGCCAGCGCCACCTGCGCCACAAAGTGTTCCAGCCGCGTCGCCGGGAGCAGGCAGCCCAGCGGGGAGGCACGCATCGCCGCCCCGTTGGTCACACCGTTGTTTTCCAGCTCGCTGACCGGCTTTCCGTCACGAATCGCGTTAAGCGCGATTTTTGACGTCGGGCCGAGCACGTTCTTGTTAAAGGCGTCGAAATCGAGCGCCCAGCGCAGAATATGTTTGCCGATAACATCCGCGTTAATTTCCCCCTCGCACTCAATAATCGCATCCGCCAGGCACAGCGCCATTGAGGTATCGTCGGTGAACTCTGCCTGCCTGAAATAGCAGGCCGCGTTATTCTCAGCCGGGCCGGGTAAGAAGCGGTCTATCCAGCCGAAGTGCGCTTTGACGCGCTTTCTCGGCCACAGCTCCGACGGCATGCCCATCGCATCCCCTAACGCCTGCCCGTAAAGGGCACCGAGAACACGTTCTTGTTTCATTTAACTTCCCCTTGTGTCAGCGCAGCATCGCCATCAACCACCTCAATTGCAGTGATCTCTTTGTCCGATTCGCGGAAAAACAGCATAAACAGCACGGCAATCACGGCAATCATGATCCCGCCGAATGCCCACATTCCGGCCCAGTTGAAGGTCAACCCATTCACCGGCTCTTTGTATGCGAACATTTTTTCCATCATTACGCCGCCGAGGCGGTAACCCAGCAGGCTACCAAACCCCTGACAGCACAGCGTAATCAGGCCTTGCGCGGCGGTGCGCATATGCACCGGCGCTTTTTTGTCCACGTAGATATACGCGGTTACGTAGTAGAAGTCGTAGCTCACCCCGTGCAGCAGAATGCCGAGGAACAGCAGGGCGTAGGTAAAGTACTGCTCTGCACCACCGTAAACGAAGAAACCGTAGCGGATAGCGGCGGTGATCAGGCCCAGCAGTAAGACCTTCTTAATACCAAAGCGTTTGGTGAAGAACGGCAGCGCCAGCATAAAGAAGATTTCGGAGAACTGGCCGAGCGTCATCCAGCCGGTGGCATTTTTCATCCCCACTTCGGTGAGATAGCCGTTGGCGAAGATGTAATAGAAGGCCAGCGGCATGGCGAACAGGAACGAGCAGAAGAAGAACACCAGGAAGTTTTTGTCGCGCAGCAGGATCAGCGCATCCAGCCCCAGCATCACTTTGATATCCAGCTTGCCGGTACTTTTCGGCGGCGTGTTCGGCAGGAACAGGGCAAACACGCCGAGCAGGGCGGAGCTGGCGGCGGTCATCAGCAGCGGAATATTGGTATCGGAAATATCGCTATAGCCCAGCATCTGCGGCAGGAAGCCGCACGCCAGCCCGGAGGCGATCCAGCCGATCGTGCCCATCACGCGGATGCGCGGGAAATCGGCCTCGACGTCGTCCACGTTGGCGAAGGCAATACTGTTGGTCAGCGCGATGGTGGGCATATAGGTCAGGGAGTAAACCAGCAGCAGCGGGAAGAAGGTGCTGAACTGGGTTTGCTGTGCGGCGAAGTACATCAGAATCGCGCCGGCAAACATCAGCACCGCCAGCACTTTCTGCGCGGCAAAGAAGCGGTCCGTCAGCGAGCCGACAAGAATAGGGGAGAGGATTGCGGCAATCGCGGTACAGGCGTAGGACCAGCCGATTTCCCCGGCGGTAAACCCGCTTTTGCTCAGCCACAGCCACAGCGGCACGAACCAGGCTCCCCAGATAAACCATTCAACAAACATCATGAATGACAGTTGGACTTTCGTTTTCATTTTTTAATCCTGCATGTCAGAGAGGGTACGCCTTTAACATACCACTGAATAATACCTTTTAAATACCTTTGTGGTGATTGTTTGATCAATGTAACAGTTTTGTTGTACACGAATCGAGCCAGCAGATTGTGCTGAAAAAAAATGCAATTGGTGGAAAATCTGTTAAGTCGGTACCAGGCTTAGTCTGCCCATAAATAATGGGACTGGATAAACACACACCGACACGACGTCGGACTTACGGGAGTATCACATGACTGATATTGCGCAGTTGCTTGGCAAAGACGCCGACAGCCTTTTACAGCATCGTTGTATGACCATTCCAGCCGACCAGCTGTATCTGCCTGGTCACGACTACGTTGACCGCGTGATGATCGACAACAACCGTCCGCCAGCGGTTCTGCGAAACATGCAGACGCTCTACAACACCGGGCGGCTCGGCGGCACGGGGTATCTCTCTATTCTGCCGGTAGACCAGGGCGTTGAGCACTCGGCGGGCGCGTCTTTCGCGGCGAATCCACTTTACTTTGATCCGAAGAATATCGTTGAGCTGGCGATTGAAGCGGGCTGTAACTGCGTGGCGTCCACCTACGGCGTGCTGGCCTCCGTCTCGCGTCGCTACGCCCACCGCATTCCGTTCCTCGTGAAGCTGAACCACAATGAAACCCTCAGCTACCCCACCGAATATGATCAGACGCTCTACGCCAGCGTTGAGCAGGCGTTCAATATGGGCGCGGTGGCCGTCGGGGCAACTATCTACTTTGGTTCTGAACAGTCGCGTCGTCAGATTGAAGAGATCTCTGCGGCGTTTGAGCGCGCGCACGAGCTGGGCATGGTGACCGTGCTGTGGGCGTACCTGCGTAATAATGCGTTCAAAAAAGACGGCGTGGATTACCACGTGTCCGCGGACCTGACCGGGCAGGCGAACCACCTGGCGGCCACCATCGGCGCGGATATCGTGAAGCAGAAAATGGCGGAGAATAACGGCGGGTACAAAGCGGTGAACTTTGGCTACACCGATGACCGCGTTTACAGCAAGCTGACTAGCGATAACCCGATCGACCTCGTACGCTACCAGTTGGCGAACTGCTATATGGGCCGTGCCGGGCTGATTAACTCCGGCGGGGCGGCGGGCGGGGATACTGACCTGTCAGACGCGGTTCGTACGGCGGTTATCAACAAACGCGCGGGCGGCATGGGGCTGATCCTCGGCCGTAAGGCGTTTAAGAAAACGATGGCCGACGGCGTGAAGCTGATCAATGCGGTTCAGGACGTTTATCTGGACAGTAAAGTGACGATTGCCTGACGCCTCCCTCTCCCTCTCCCTCTCCCTCTCCCTGTGGGGAGAGGGTTCCCCAGTAATTTTTTTACCGAAAGCGACAAATGTTGTTACAGGAAAATGAATGACTTACAGCGACGCCCTGGTCCGGCTGTAAATCGCTGAGGCGTTTCCTGCAGGCCGGGGCGAGGCGCAGGGATGCGCCGAGAGGGCGGGCTTTACAGGGATGTTACCTCCGCCCGTCCCCGACAAGCCGGAAGGAATAAGCCGAGGGAACCGCGAAGCGGCGATTTACCGCCGGGAGCCCGGGTCGCCAGGGTGGTGGCGATTGAGCCACCCTGGCACGTTCACCGGTCATGTCGTTACAGAGGAGCAAGGAACATAAAGTGAACGGAATAACCTCCACAGCCGTATGTTCCCCCTCACCCCAGCCCTCTCCCTCAAGGGAGAGGGGGTCGTCTGTGCAGGCATTATTGTGAGAGGCCACTATTGCGCACTATGCTAAACATCAGCGCAGAAGCGCACAGTCCGGCGGCAGCCGGCACTGCAGCGCGCCGGGCAAGACCTCAATGCGGAACTGCGTCCCGCTCAGCGGTTCTCCGTCGAGGTTAAACGTCATCCCGTGCGGAGCATTCACTTCAAACCATGCCGATTTTCCGGCAATGATATTCGGGCTCTCTTCCGGCTGCGTCAGCGTGGTAAACAGCGCGGGCAGCAGGCCGTCGCCCGTGAAAATACGCAGCTGTAGCTGACCGTCATTGATCAGCGCTTCCGGGCATAGCTGCTGTCCGCCGCCTGCCTGGCGGCCATTGCCAATGCCAATCACCAGCGCGTCACCCTGCCACTGAAAATCCTCGCCGCGAATTTCGCAGCGGTCCGGCTTGAGGGTGTCCATGCGCATCAGGCCGTGGATCAGATATGATACGCCGCCCAGCGCCGCCTTCAGTTTTTCGGGCGTTTCGCTGGTGATGCGCGTGCCGAACCCGCCGGTTGCCATATTGATAAAGCAGGTTTTGTCATTCACCTGAGCAATATCCACGGCGGTGGCTTTGCCGAGGATCGCCAGCTGGAGCGCTTTTTCTAACTCCTCCGGGATCCCGGCGCTGGTGGCAAAATCATTGGCGGTGCCGAGCGGTAAAATACCCATTACCGGGCGGTCTGTCGTGGGCAGGTCGATAAGCGCAGAGGCGATCTCATTGATGGTGCCATCCCCGCCGCCGGAAATGATGGTCTTGACGCCCAGCCGAATGCCTTCATCGATGTACCGTGCTGCGTCACCTTTTTCGAATGTCACCCGTACGTGAATTCGCGCACCGTCTTCACGTAGTTGGGTAATTGCCTGACGCAATAAATCGTTGCCGGCACTTTTGCCATTGAGAATCAATAAACTGTCTGGATAGGTTGCCATCCTCGCTGCTCCCTTTTTTAGCGTTAGTAAGAGTGTATAGCAGAGAAGAAAAAAGCGGGTAAGAACAGGATGAAAGGGGCAAAAAAGGCAAGAAAGCGCGTTACAATTCAGCGATGAGATTCATGTAATCACAGAAAAGCGATGATAAATAAAATTCTGGTAAGCGCATGCCTGATGGGCTTCAAAGTCCGCTATAACGGTAGTGAAAAATCCCGAATGAACGAGCAACTCGCTCGCTGGGAACAGGAACAACGTCTGGTTATTCACTGCCCTGAACTTGCTGCCGGGCTGCCTGTACCGCGTCCTCCGGCAGAGATTATCTCTGCCGACGGTAAAGACGTCATGCACGGGCAGGCCAGAATAATTGAAAATACAGGCCAGGATGTGACTGAGCAATACCGGCTTGCAGCGTGGCTCGCGCTGCGTACCGCTCAGGAATCTGGCTGTAGCGCCGCGTTGTTAACTGACGGCAGCCCAACGTGTGGCAGCGTGGTGATTTATGACGGTTCTTTTAGCGGTATACGCAAGACGGGTATGGGGGTTGCGGCATCGCTGCTCGCAGAGCATGGGATAGCGGTGTTTTCAGAGAGGCGAATCCTTGAACTTATAGCTTGGATTGAGGAAAGCGAAAGGAAAAATAAAGGCCGCCAGCAAACCCTGGGGCCTTTAACATGTTTGATTCACTTATGAGGAGGGTAATCGATCCCCCCATTAGGAGGCCTGCATCGAGAAATGCGATTTAATCCCAGTCTCCACCCTTTTAGAAAACCGAAACGCTTTAGGGTAATCAGCGTGTACTTAGAGCAAGAAGGGGTATGGCGGCAACGATTACGGATACTCTTTGGGGCATGACCACGATATATGAGTACGAAACGTATGCTGAGCCACTTAAGCATCAGCAACTTCTTTTCTGAAAGTAATAACGTAATAGTGAGTCAATGTTGATTTATTTCCGCCAAAACATCCTGGCCGCTCTTCAATGCCGATAGTATCAACGCGCTGGAATTCCCACCCCTCAGCAGCCCAGGAGTTGACTTCTTGCTGCAAATAGGCGGCTGCAACGCCATCTTTATTGTCCCTTGCCTTAACAGAAATGTTAGGTGGTATCTGAACCATTTTATATGTGTACATAAAATATCCCTTAGTGTTTTGGTGGTTTCTGATGGTAAAGCTTAACGCCAGGTGATTCAAATGAATCGTTTGGGTATCAAGTTAATATGATTCCTTTGAAACTTATCTACATTCATTTCTGCCACAATTGGTGACTAAAATCAGTGTTGTGAACAGTTGATTACTCCTATGGTGACAGATGAGGTCAACGACTCCTGAGAAGGGGGGGTTTATTCCCCTCACCTCGGAGCACACTACGTGCATGTAACCCGTTCAGCCGAATGGCGCATTGCTCCAAAGGTTTTGGCCGTTGAGCCGTTGAGCCTTTGACCTTAAAAAGCGATTCTGCCGCGCCCCGGAGTCCTGTCAATAACTGTGGAAAGGTCACCGGCGGCAGCGTCCAGTTATGACCTCCATACTGTCTGAGCAAGCCGCAGCGGATTTAAATCTGATTGAGCGCGGGGTTATCGGTTGGAATTAGCCACTCAAAACCAGCTAGCAAGCTCCATCAGCTAAGTTAACCCGAACCGAAAGAGAGCGCATGGCAAAGATATGTTTTCGATTTGGTTCAGGAAGAGATTACCCTCGAACGGTGGGAACTCAAAGCGCTGGCTCGTGGGGCAGCGGTGGTTTGTGGCGATAAAAAATTTAGATGTTCGACTGATGAGGAGTGGTAGGGTAATACACAACGAAAGGGATGGTTTTCATATGATGGTTACTGTATTTTTGAAAAAGGATAACAAACTGCTGGGCTTCCTATGAACTACGTAAAGGAATTGATTTACCCCGTTGTATTTTATTGGTTAATATATCTTTTTTCTTATTTTCAGGGTACTGATTCAATTTTCTTAGATGAGTATTATTTTATTTTTGCTGTAGCCAATACGTTGACTTTTCCATTTGCTCGAGCGTTCATAAAATCGTTGAATGAGCGATTTGTTTCGCTGCAACACTGGAATCGTTCTATTGGATTTGTTTGTCTTGTTTTTGCACTTCCCTTATCAATTCTATTTTTTATAAAAAAAAGGAATTAAAATCACCCCAGATAGAATATGTTTTATCTGGGGTGAGCTCTACATTAATCCCAATATTGATTTGTTAAATGCATCATAATCCAATTTATCTACAGCAGCTGCTACTAATAACATTATTAAACCGAATCCCAAAATCCCCATTGATGTTGTTGCCATGACGCCAAAAACAAAAGCTGTTAACTCTGCAGCAACCATACCAGCTAGTTGTTTTTCAACTTCACTATAAAAACCACTCCACTGTCCTGTTTTAACAGCTTTGCTGTATGCATCATACAAACTTAGACCATTTATCGAGTATGATATCACCCCGAACACCTTGCTATATTGTGCCAGTGTCTTAGATAACTCTGCACGGTTAACAGAATCTAAAGCTTGCGCAATTGCAGTCCTGTCCGCTGCACTAATTTTAGCATTTAATTGATTTTGATATTTTTCAAATGTTTTTAAAGCATTCTGTGCATTTTTTATTTTCTGACCTTTAGTCGACTCAGCCAGATTTTGTGCCTGTTTTGAAAACGCATCACTATATTTTGAAGTGACCTCTTTATAGAAATCAGCGGCCTTTCCTATAACGTTGTTAACATCTACTGCAAGGGCTTTTGCTTTCTCTTCTCTAGATTTAAAAGGAATCTGTTGTTGAGCATCTGGAGCTCTGTTCTCAAGATCTTTCTCCCAGTTGACATAATCTACTTGAATTACCTTCCCTGTTTTATCAATGTAAATTTTATAGACGTAGTTCTCTACGCGGGTTATATATATATGAGACTCTATGCCTTTTTGGGTTTTTCCATTGCCTAGTTCTATAACATCCCATTTTGGTACTTTTTTAAACCAGGAAGAATCATTTACAGGAGGGAATCCCATTGTGTTAGGATAGTCTGTATTTCCACCTGGTAATGTATCTTTGCCATTACCTCCGTTTCCCGCTGAGCCTCCGGGCTTGTCTGGTCTTCCATTAATTTCTATCCTAGGAGTGCCGTCTTTATCCCACGTTAAACTCATAGTTAACCTCTTTTTATCTGTGTTGATATTATTTAACTTACCATTTTTCAATTACTTTCAGTAAGCTCTAATTTATTTACCATTCTTGTATAAGTAAGTAAAGCACTCTTGGGTATGTTTTGTTGTGTGAGGCGCTTAGGCTGAATTTAGGGAGTCAAAACTTGGTAGGATTTTTGAGTTGATGGTTATTAAGGCTTACACGCAGAAAGCAATTTTATAAATTAAATATTGATTAATGTAGTTAGAGAGGAAGATGTGGTTTTGATAGCGTGTATAGTAGGTTAATAAATTTATTACGGTATCGTCTTTTAGATGAATGGTGCATTTCTCATTAATTCTCAGACCGGATAACCATGCTGACAATATCTTTGTTAGTGACAACGCTCATCCGCAACGATGGCTTTAAATTCTGGGGCAACGGCAAAGAAAAAGCCCCGCAATGCGGGGCTTTTTCTTTTGTAATTATTTAAAAAGCCGCGTATGTGAAAGCATGATCGCTTTTGCTTTTACTTCTGTTTCTTTCCCCATTTCATTACAGGTATCGAGCGGATTTTCCAGCACATAACCCTGTGCTTTATGCTTGTTGAGAATGTGCACCTCTTTGACGGTCTTGAGGTAATTTGCCGGAACATCCTTAGTCCAGATATCCATGCAAGCACCGGCGCTGATAATCGCATCGTAGACGGTAGGGGTGATTTGGTTCTCGTCGAGTATCACCGTCAGCGTATCACTGCTTTTCGAAACCTCGATTGGCTGCCACGGTTTAAGTGATTTTTTGAGAGTGGCGACGTCATTTGCCTGTGAGGTAAAGGACATAAAGGCGAGGGAAAGCAGGAGCGTATTTTTCAGAAGTTTCAAAATAATTTCCTTATTAAACATATGCTTGAAATCCATTGTGTCATTGGAATAATAAGAAAGTAAAGCCACTCACAGGGCAGGGCTATTTTGCGATGTGGTCAATGTGTGGGCGTGACCAGAAATAAATCATTTGATTTCAGATTGTTACTATCTATATGAAGTCACCAATAGTTGACGTACCTATATGAACTGAATTTTGAATATTCATTTGATCTAGTTAGTTAGATTGGAGGTATGACTGAACTATACATAGGCCCGGAGTAGTCAATCGGCTTACCGTTTAACTCATCTGCTATTCGGTTCTTATCTTCAAGCCAGTTTGCGAAAACTTCTAAACGCTCATAAACAAGCGGATGTTTATCGGCAGAAGCTGCGATCAGGAAAGCAATTGCCTGACCAACCTCTATGCATGCAAGCAGTGCATAATTCACTTGCCAACTATTTGATCCATAGACACCTGTGAGCTGGAAGCCATGGAATTTTGAATCTACCTCGCCAATGTCCGATAAGTGATTGAGCACGGCTTTATGGTTTGGATGTGCACCGTAATCAATAGCAGCATTGTAAAGCGCCATAACGTTTTCAGCCATTTGAGGGCTGAGGGAAACTAGTGCATCACAGGCTTTCTTTACAGTAAGTCTACGGCGGCATTTCTGGAGAGCTTTCTCCGATTTATGTCGGTTAGTCCAAATATCTCCCAATGCTTCGTCTTGAGATATTAAATATGCATAACAAGCTGACTCAAGCGCTGTACGTGCAACAGGGAAGACAGCTACAGTATGTCCTGAAAGTGCTTGCCCTACCGCATTGAGTAGCATTGTATAAGAATTCATTGCTAGAAAGAGAGCATAGGGGGGCGTCTCTAAATCATGTCCAAAAATCTCTTCCTGAAAGATTTGGTCCATCTGAAGAACCATTCCCATCAGTTGAGGGGGAGCCTCTGAGTGATCGGTATAATTTTCAAGGATTGCTTGTAAATAGTCGTTAAGAGTTCCAGCATTCACTTTCATCTTCTTTTTCCTACACTTTGTAATTATCGATAAGATGATATCTCAATCACTCTGAAGCATAACTACTCCAAGTCAGAGCTTATCTGACACAACCAAAAATACGCAAAATGCGTCCCATCATCACTTTTTGAAAGTGTTTAACAAAATGAAAGCCCCGCAAATGCAGGGCTTTCATTATCGATGTGGTCAATGTGTGGACATTGGTTGAAAAAAATCCCTTTATTTCATTAGGTTAAAGAAAAAAATAAGCCCGCGTAAGGGAGATTACGCAGGCTAAGGAGGTGGTTCCTGGTACAGCTAGCATTTATGGGTTATGTTTTTCAGCGGGGGGATAATACCCGTATTGAACGAAGCGGTATGTGATCCGATTCTAAGAATTATCCCAGCGTGAAAAAATTTCCCTGATTGACTATTTGCCGTGTGGATTACGCGTGCTTTCACCGTTGAAATTACGCATCAGCAGCGCGAACTTCAGCTCCACCTCTTCCGGAACCGGCAGCCAGACGGTATGGCCGTCACCCGGTGCCACCTCAATCATTTCGCCTTTGCCGTTTTCCAGATGCTCCAGCGTAAAGTTCATGTTGCCCTGCGGGGTCATCAGCTCCAGGCTGTCGCCTTTGGTGAACTTGTTTTTCACCGCTACAGCCGCCAGCGCGCCTTTGCGCTCGCCGGTGAAGTCACCGACAAACTGCTGGCGTTCAGAGACGGAGTAGCCGTGCTCGTAGTTCTGGTAATCGTCATGGGTGTGACGGCGCAGGAAGCCTTCTGTGTAGCCGCGGTGCGCCAGGCCTTCCAGGGTTTCCAGCAGGCTGGTATCGAACGGTTTACCGGCGGCGGCATCGTCGATAGCTTTGCGGTACACCTGCGCGGTGCGCGCGCAGTAGTAATAGGATTTGGTGCGGCCTTCGATCTTCAGGGAGTGCACGCCCATCTGGGTCAGACGCTCGACGTGGGCGATGGCGCGCAGATCTTTTGAGTTCATGATGTAAGTGCCGTGCTCGTCTTCAAAGGCGGTCATGTACTCGCCCGGACGTTTGGCTTCTTCAATCATAAACACGCTGTCGGTTGGCGCGCCGATGCCCAGTGTAGGCTCAACGTTGGTCACCGGGATCGGCTCATGCTTGTGGACGATGTTGCCGATGTCATCCTCTTTGCCTTCCTGGACGTTATATTCCCAGCGGCAGGCGTTGGTGCAGGTGCCCTGGTTCGGGTCGCGCTTGTTGATATAGCCCGAGAGCAGGCAGCGGCCGGAGTAGGCCATGCACAGCGCGCCGTGAACGAAGATTTCGATTTCCATATCCGGCACCTGGGTGCGGATCTCTTCAATCTCTTCCAGGGAAAGCTCGCGTGACAGAATGACGCGGGTCAGCCCCATCTGCTTCCAGAACTTGACCGTCGCCCAGTTGACGGCGTTAGCCTGTACGGAGAGGTGAATATCCATCTCCGGGAAGTTCTCCCGAACCAGCATGATTAAACCCGGGTCCGACATGATCAGCGCGTCCGGCCCCATATCCACCACCGGCTTCAGGTCACGGATGAACGTCTTCAGCTTGGCGTTGTGCGGCGCGATGTTGACCACCACGTAGAATTTTTTGCCCAGAGCATGCGCTTCGTTGATGCCGAGCTGCAGGTTCTCGTGGTTGAATTCATTGTTGCGCACGCGCAGCGAGTAGCGAGGCTGGCCCGCGTAGACGGCGTCGGCACCATAGGCGAAAGCGTAACGCATATTTTGCAGCGTTCCCGCCGGGGAAAGGAGTTCCGGTTTAAACATGTTTGTTCTCGTTCTGATGACAGGTCAGATCCGCGTGCACCTGGTGCAGCGGTAAGGGGAGATCCCCCACTTTAAGGGCGGGCATTGTAGCGCTGCGGGGCTGGGAGGTAAAGCGCCGGGTCGCGTCACCGCTCTCCCGGCGCGCGTCGTGCTGTCAGGTGTTGTCTTTTACCGTCTGGGCAGAACCGTTGGTTTTGACCGAGGCGATACCCTTATCACGCGACTGTTCCGTCGCATAAAGCTGGCTGCTGCCAATGACCTGATGATTGCCCGCCTTGAGATTGAAATGGAACTTACCGTTAGAGGCCGTTTTCTTCTCGTAGCGCTCGTCCAGGGGGCTGTTCGTGCGTACGGAAGCAATGCCGTTTTCGGCGGCACTTTTGCTGGTGTAAAGCTCGCTGGTCAGAACGATCTCCCCGTTTCCAGCCTTCAGCACAAACCTGAACTGACCATCACTGCTTTTACTTAATTCGAACCAACCAGACATAGGAACTCCTTGATCGAAAGTAAAATTATCAGCACCAGTTATAAGCAAGCGAACCGGTAAAAAGAGTATGGTTGATTCCTGGATGGATTCCAGAAAAGAAAAACCCGCCAGAGGCGGGTTTCAGATGTAAACGTCACACTATCCTGCACGCATCCGCTTCCCATCGATATCCCACGCCATACACCGCGCGAATAAAAGACTGCTCGGCGTCCAGCGCCTCCAGCTTGCGGCGCAGGTTTTTGATATGGCTGTCGATGGTGCGGTCGGTCACGACGCGGTAATCGTCATACAGGCGGTTCAGCAGCTGCTCGCGGGAGAACACTTTCCCCGGCTCGTGGGAGAGGGTTTTCAGCAGGCGAAACTCGGCGGGAGTGAGGTCCAGCAGCTTGCTGCGCCAGCTTGCCTGGAAACGGCTTTCATCAACAATCAGCGGGCTCTCCGCGTCCAGCACCTGAAGCTCGCGCTGCGGTTTGCAGCGGCGCAAAATGGTTTTCACGCGGGCAACCACTTCACGCGGGCTGTAAGGTTTGCAGATGTAATCGTCCGCGCCAATTTCGAGCCCCAGCAGGCGGTCAATCTCTTCGATTTTGGCGGTCACCATGACGATCGGCACGTCGGAGAAGCGACGAATTTCCCGACACAGGGTCAGGCCGTCGGTACCGGGCAGCATCAGATCCAGCAGGATCAGGTCCGGCGGCGTCTGGCGCACGTAGGGCAGCACCTGGTCGCCGTGGCTTATCAGTGACGGGGCATAGCTGGCCGCGCGCAAATAGTCGATAAGCAGCTGCCCAAGCTTGGGTTCGTCTTCGACAATCAAAATGCGCGGTGTGTTTTCGTCAATCGGTAGCTCAGTCATACTTCTCTCGATAAATCCCGTTCCAGCGGTAACTCTACTGTAATGCTAACCCCGCCAAAAGGCGAATGGGCGGCGCGGAGGGTGCCATTATGCGCCTCGACGATGTTAACGCAAATCGCCAGCCCCAGGCCGGAACCGCCGCTGGCGCGGTTGCGGGAGCCTTCGGTGCGGTAAAACCGTTCAAACAATTTTTCCAGCTGCGCATCCTGCACGCCGGGGGCGGAATCCGCGAAGGTGAGGGCGAAGCGTCCGTTTTCCTGTTTGCCGGAGATATGCAGCCCGCCGCCGCTGTCGGTATAGCGCAGGCTGTTTTCCAGCAGGTTGTTGAAGAGCTGCATCAGACGGTCCTTGTCGCCAAACACCACCGCGCTGTCCGGCAGGGAGAGGTCGATTTTCAGGTTGCGGCTGGCAAATCGTTCCCGGAAGGCGCCGCTGGCGACCTCAAGCACGTTAATCACGTCGATGGGCGCCTTCTGGTAGGCCAGCGCGCCTTCATCCGACATGGAGAGCTGGTGGAGATCGTCCACTAGCTTGGTGAGCGTGCCCACTTCCGCCTGCAGGGAGGCGACCGATTCGGGCGTAAACTGGCGCACGCCGTCCTGAATGGCCTCCAGCTCGCCGCGCAGCACCGCCAGCGGCGTGCGCAGCTCGTGGGAGATATCGGCCATAAAGTCGCGGCGCATCTGCTGGTTCTTCTCCAGCGTGCTGGCGAGCTGGTTAAAGTCCTGCGCCAGCTTGCCCAGTTCGTCTTGGCTGCGGGTATCAACGCGGGTGGTGAAATCCCCGGCGGCCAGCTTGTGCGTACCTTCTACCAGCCGTTTTACCGGCGCGAGCAGGCCGCGCGCCAGCGGGAAGGTGGCGAGCGCGGCGAGCAGGGTGGAGAGGGCGACAATCAGCCAGCTTGTCCGGCGCTGCTGGCGGTCAAAGTTAATGTCGGTGTTGCGTGTCAGGCGCTCCACCGGTGAGGCGATAACCCAGCCGACGGTCGCGTTGTTGACCTTGATCGCGCGGCGGGTGCCGTCCGGCGGTATCGGCGCGCGCGGGCCAACCAGCGTGCGCATGTCCTGGTCGATCACCCAGAACTGGGTGCGCCATCCGTGCGGCGGCATACCCGGGCCCGGACGATCGTCACCCGCGTCGTGCTCCAGCGATCGCAGGATCTGGAAAACAAACCGGTCATTGTTGCGCAGGAAACGCCAGTTGCCGTGCTGGGCGTACTGTTCACTCAGCGCATCGCTCAGCCCCTGCAGGCGCTGCTCGTTGCCGTGCTTGATGTAATCAATAAAACCGCGCTCAAAGCTGATCCGCACCGCCCAGTGCATGGTAACCAGCAGAACGATACAGGTGGCAAATATCGCCACAAAGAGCTTGCCGGTAATCCCCGGACGCCAGAATTTCATGAGCCACTCCTTTTGCCGCGCCTAATCACGACGTTCTTGCTGGTATCATCCGGCACTCTGGCGAAGATGAAAGCGGGCAGGGCGATAATGACCGCCATGCTGAGATAGGTATATAAAAAGACCTGATGCGCCACCGGTGTGTCGACGCTGAGGTGGTGCTGACCGTACATGCCGAGCAGCAGGCCGGCAATCGTGACGCCCACGCTCATGGAGAGCTGCATAACCATCGACAGCAGGCTGTTGCCGCTGCTCGCCAGCTCGTCCGGCAGGTCTTTCAGCGTCAGGGTATTCATCGACGAGAAGCGCATGGAGTTGACGATCCCCTGGCAGAACAGCACCAGCGGCAGGGCGTAGTACCAGCCCATCAGCGCCACGGCCATAAACAGCAGGCTGACCAGCGCCAGCCCCAGCGTGGCGGCCACCAGCACGTGACGATAGCCAAAGCGGTTAACGACCTGCACCACGATGCGCTTCATGCCCATGCTGCCGAGCACCATCGGGATCATCATCAGGCCCGCGTGAAACGGCGAGAAACCCATGCCAATTTGCAGGAATACGGGCGTCATAAACGGCAGCATGCCGCTGCCGACGCGTCCGGCGAAGCTGCCGAACAGACCAAGACGGTAGGTGGGGTTTTTAAACAGATTCAGGCTGAACAGCGCCTTGTCATTCTCGCGAGCATGCCACAGATACCACAGAATGGCGGTGATGCCGATAACGACCAGCATCCCCAGCGTCAGGGACGAAATGCCCAGCCCCTTTTGCCCGTCGAGCGCCAGCGTGAGCGTGGCCATGCCCGCCGCCAGCAGGATAAAGCCGAAGAAATCAAAGCGCCGCGTCTGCATTTTGTAGTTCGGCATCAGGGTCAGCGTGGCGATCGCGCCGATGATGCCCACCGGCAGGTTGATTAAGAAAATCCAGTGCCAGGAGGCGTACTCTACCAGCACCCCGCCCAGCGCCGGGCCCAGCAGCGGCCCCACCTGGCCGGGCAGGGTCACAAAGGTCATCGCCGCCATGTACTGCTCGCGCGGGACAATCTTCATCACCGTTAGCCGCCCGACGGGCACCATCATCGCCCCGCCAACGCCCTGCAGCACGCGCGCCATCACCAGCTGGTCGAGGGTATTGGCCTGGGCGCAAAACAGCGAGCCGGTGGTAAACAGCACGATGGCGGTGAAGAAGATATTCCGCACCCCGACTTTGTCGGCCAGCCAGCCGCTGGCAGGCAGCATCACGGCCACCGTCAGCACGTAGGAGACAATCACCATATGCATATGCAGCGGGCTCTCCCCCAGGCTTTTCGCCATCGAGGGGAGGGCGGTGTTAACGATGGTCGTATCCAGCGACTGCATAAAAAAGCCGAAGGCGACTATCCATAATTGCCAGCGAACGCTGCTGGGAAGCTCAGTCATTTACCCGGTCACCGTGGTTCTGTTTTTACGCGAAAAGCGCAGCCGCAGGCGGTCAAAGAACAGATAGACCACCGGCGTGGTGTATAGCGTCAGCAGCTGGCTCATCACCAGGCCGCCGACAATGGTGATCCCCAGCGGCTGGCGCAGTTCAGAGCCGTCGCCGCCGGAGATCACCAGCGGCAGCGCGCCAAACAGCGCCGCCAGGGTGGTCATCATGATCGGACGAAAACGCAGCAGGCAGGCCTGGAATATTGCTTCTTCCGGCGACAGGTTGCCGTTGCGCTGGGCGTCCAGCGCGAAGTCGACCATCATGATGGCGTTTTTCTTCACAATACCAATTAATAGCATGATCCCGATGAGCGCGATGAGGCTGAACGGCGCGCCGAACAACTCCAGCGCCAGCAGCGCTCCCACTCCCGCCGACGGCAACGTCGAGAGGATGGTCAGCGGGTGCACGTAGCTCTCATACAGGACGCCAAGCACAATATAGACCGTGGCAATGGCGGCCAGAATCAAAATCACCTGCGAATTCATCGTCTCCTGGAACACCTGCGCGGTGCCGGCAAAGCTGCCTCGCACGGTGGACGGCACGCCAAGCTGCGTCATCGCACGGTTGATGGCGTCGCTGGCCTCCGAAAGTGACGAGCCGGCGGGCAGGTTGAAGGAGATAGTCGACGCCGCCGACAGCCCCTGATGGTTCACCGACAGCGGCGCGTTGGCCGGTCGCCAGCTGGCAAAGTAAGAGAGCGGTATCGCCTTGCCGTCATTGTTGATCACAAACATCTTGTCCAGGGCGCTGATGTCCTGGGTATAGCGCGGGTCAACCTCCATCACCACCTTATACTGGTTCATCGGCTGATAGATGGTGGAAATCTCGCGCTGGCCGAAAGCGTTGTTCAGCAGGCTGTTGGCGGCTTCAACGTTAATGCCCAGACGCGACATGGTTTCGCGGTCGTAGGTCAGGGCCATCTCGGCGCCGTTGTCCTGCTGATCGGAATTCACGTCCGCCAGCTCCGGCAGGGCGGCCAGCGCCTTGCGGATCTTCGGCTCCCACTCGCGCAGGGCGGCTAAATCATCAGAAAGCAGGGTGTACTGGTAGCTGGCGTTCGCCTGTCGCCCGCCGACGCGGATATCCTGAACGGCCATCAAAAACAGGTTGGCGCCCGGCTCTTTGGCGAGCTTCACCCGCAGGCGGTCAATCACCTGCTGCGCCGTTTCGTTGCGCTCGCCGCGCGGTTTCAGGGTAATAAACATCATCCCGCTGTTAACGCGTGACCCGCCGGTAAAGCCGGTCACGTTATCCACGGCTTTGTCTTCACGAATGATCTTCATAAAGTCCTGCAGCTTACCGCGCATCGCCTGGAAGGAAATGCTCTGGTCCGCCTGAATACCGCCCATCAGCACGCCGGTATCCTGCTCCGGGAAGAAGGTTTTCGGGATGGTGATATACATCCAGACGTTGAGCACGATGGTGCCGATCAGCACCAGGCCGACAAGCCGGGTATGGTTCAGCACCCACTTAAGCGATTTCCCGTAGCCCTCCTGCATCGCCATCAGGAAACGGCCAAAGCCTTTACGGCGCGGCTGCGAGTGCGGCTTGCTGCGCTTGAGCATCCAGCCGCACATCATCGGCGTGAGCGTTAAGGAAATAACCAGCGAAATGCCGATGGCAACCGACAGCGTGACGGCAAACTCCCGCAGCAGCCTGCCCGGCAGCCCGCCCATCAGCAGCAGCGGCAGGAACACCGCCACCAGCGACAGGCTCATCGAGAGCACCGTAAAGCCCACCTCGCGCGTGCCCTGAAGCGCGGCCTGCAGCGGCTTCACGCCGGCTTCCAGGTGGCGGGAAATGTTTTCCAGCACCACGATGGCATCATCCACCACGAAGCCCGTCGCAATCGTCAGGGCCATCAGCGACAGGTTATTGAGGCTAAACCCGCACAGATACATGGCGGCAAAGGTACCGATCAGCGACACCGGCACGGCCACCGCCGGGATCAGCGTCGCCCGGCCGGAGCGCAGGAACAGGAACACCACCAGGATCACCAGCGCGACGGAGATGATCAGCGTTTGCTCCACCTCTTCCAGCGAGGCCCGGATGGTCGGGGAGCGATCCTGGGCAATTTGCAGGTCGATCGCGGCCGGAATGGTCTGCTGCAGATCCGGAAGGCGGGCGCGAATGCTGTTCACCGTCTCGATAATGTTGGCTTCCGGGAGCTTGCGAATCATCAGCAAAATCGCCGGCTTGGCGTTGGTCATCCCTGCGTTGCGCACGTCCTGCACCGAGTCGGTGACGCTGGCAACATCGCTTAAGCGCACCGCCGCGCCGTTGTTGTAGTGAATAATGAGCGGCTGATACTCCGCCGCGGTTTTCAGCTCGTCGTTGGTGTGGATCTGCCAGCGGTGGCTGTTGTCTTCAATCGCCCCCTGCGGTTTGCGCACGTTGGCGTTGCTGATGGCGGAGCGCACGTCGTCCAGCGACACGCCCTGGTTGAACAGTGCCTGCGGGTTTAACCCCACGCGCACCGCGGGCAGGGAGCTCCCGCCGACGCTCACGTCACCGACGCCGTTAATTTGAGATATTGTCTGCGCCAGCTGGGTGGACGCAAAGTCGTACAGCTGCCCCTGCGAGTAGGTGTCCGAGGTCAGCGTCAGGATCATGATCGGCGCATCGGACGGGTTGGCCTTGCGGTAGGTCGGGCGGCTCGGCATCCCGCTGGGGAGCAGGCTTTGCGCGGCGTTGATGGCGGCCTGCACGTCCCGCGCCGCGCCGTTAATATCCCGGTCGAAGCTGAACTCCAGAATAATGCGCGTGCTGCCGAGCGAGCTGCTGGAGGTCATCTCGTTTACCCCCGCAATTCGCCCGAGCGAGCGCTCCAGCGGCGTGGCAACGGACGAGGCCATGGTTTCCGGTGACGCACCCGGCAGCGAGGCGCTGACCATGATCACCGGGAAATCCACCTGCGGCAGAGGCGCCACCGGCAGCAGCCGGAAGCCCAGCACGCCGCAGAGGGTAATGGCGAGCGAGATTAATATTGTCGCCACCGGGCGATAAATGAAGAGGGCGAAAAACTTCACTTATGCCTCCTCTTCACGTTTCGGGAAGCGGCTTTTGGTCCACAGCGCCAGGCGGTCAAACAGCAGGTAGATCACCGGTGTCGTGAACAGCGTCAGCACCTGGCTTACCAGCAGGCCGCCGACCATGCCGATACCCAGCGGACGACGCAGCTCAGCGCCGACGCCGGTGCTGAGCATCAGCGGCAGCGCGCCCAGCAGGGCCGCCAGCGTGGTCATCAGGATCGGACGAAAACGCAGCAGGCAGGCCTGGAAGATGGCATCGCGCGGCGACATGCCCTGCTCGCGCTCGGCGGCCAGGGCGAAGTCGATCATCATGATGGCGTTTTTCTTCACGATCCCGATAAGCAGGATGATGCCGATAATGGCAATGACGTCCAGCTCGCTGCCCGCCAGCATCAGCGCCAGCAGGGCCCCCACGCCCGCCGTCGGCAGGGTCGAGAGGATGGTGATCGGGTGGATAAAGCTTTCGTACAGCACGCCGAGCACGATGTACATCGCCACTACGGCAGCGACAATCAGCCAGATGGTATTGCCCAGCGCGGCCTGAAACGCCAGCGTGCTGCCCTGGAACTGGGTCTGAATGTCGGACGGGAAGCTTACCGCTTTTTCAGCGGCCTGAATGGCCTCCACCGCTTCGCCGAGAGAATAATTGTCCGGCACGTTGAAGGAGATGGTGGTGGACGGGAACTGATCCAGATGATTAATCGACAGCGGGGTGTAGCGCTCCTCCACCGTCGCGATAGCGCTCAGCGGCACAATACCGCCGTCTTTGCTGGTCAGGCGCACCGAGTCCAGCCCCGCCAGGCCCGGCGTGTTTTCCGTGTTGTGCTCCAGCACCACGCGATACTGGTTCGCCTGGGTGTAGATGGTGGAGATCAGACGCTGTCCGAAGGCGTTATACAGGGCGTTATCCACGTCCGCCATGGTAATGCCCAGACGGCTGGCGGCGTCGCGGTTGACGTTCACATACGCCGCCAGGCCTTTGTCCTGCCAGTCGCTGCTGACGTCCGAGAGCTGCGGCAGGGTTTTGAGCTTATCCACCAGCTGCGGCACCCAGGTGCTGAGCGCGTCCAGCGAGGTGGCCTGCAGCGTGAACTGGTACTGCGTGCGGCTGACCTGGGTATCGATGGTCAAATCCTGAATCGGCTGCAGGTAAAGCACCACGCCCGGCACGCGGGCGACGGCGCTTTGCAGACGTTCAATCACGGCGTTAACGCGGTCATCGCGGTCATCCAGCGGCTTGAGGTTAATTTGCAGGCGCGCGCTGTTGAGCGACGGGTTAGTGCCATCCACGCCCACGTAGGAGGTCAGGCTTTCTACTGCCGGATCCTTCATGATGATTTCAGACACCTGCTGCTGGCGCTGCGCCATGTTGGCGAAGGAGACCGACTGCGGGGCCTGAAGCGTGCCCTGAATAATGCCGTTGTCCTGGATCGGGAAGAAGCCTTTCGGAATGAAAATCCACAGCATCACGCTGAGTGCCAGCGTGCCGAGTGCCACGCCGAGCGTCGCCCACGGATGGTTGAGGACTTTCGCCAGCACGCGACCGTAGGCGGCGATAATCCGTTCGAACATGCGCTCGGAGGCGCGAGAGAAGCGGTTTTGCTTGCGCAGGGATTCGTGGCTCAGCATGCGGGCGCACATCATCGGCGTCAGGGTCAGCGAGACCACGGCGGAGATCAAAATGGCGACCGCCAGCGTGACGGCAAACTCGCGGAAAAGACGCCCGACGATATCCCCCATAAACAGCAGCGGGATCAGCACCGCAATCAGCGAAAAGGTCAATGAGATAATGGTAAAGCCGATCTCGCCCGCGCCTTTCAGCGCGGCCGCCAGCGGTTTTTCGCCTTTCTCGATATAGCGCGAAATGTTCTCGATAACGACGATGGCATCGTCCACCACGAACCCGGTGGCGATAGTGAGCGCCATCAGCGTCAGGTTGTTGATCGAGAAATCGAGGAACACCATCACCGCAAACGTACCGACCAGCGAGAGCGGTACGGCGACGGCGGGAATAATGGTCGCCGGAACGTTGCGCAGGAACAGGTAAATGATCATGACCACCAGCGCAATCGCCAGCATCAGCTCAAACTGGGTGTCGGTGACCGACGCGCGAATGTTAGTTGTGCGGTCGGAAAGCACCTTCACGCTGACCGATTTTGGCAGGCTTTCAATCAGCTGCGGCAGCATGGTGCGGATGCTGTCGGCGGTTTCGATGATGTTGGCGCCCGGCTGGCGCTGGACGTTCATCACGATCGCCTGCTGCCTGTTGGCCCAGGCCCCCAGCCAGCTGTTTTCCGCGCCTTGCTCCACGGTCGCCACATCGCCCAGACGCACCGGGGCGCCGTTCTGGTACGCGATAATCAGCTGGCGGTATTCATCGGCGGACTGCATCTGGTCGTTGGCGGAGAGTGTGACCGCGCGGGTTGGGCCGTCCAGCGAACCTTTCGCCGAGTTGACGTTGGCATTGCTGATGGCGTTGCGGATGGTTTCGCTGGTCAGACCCAGCGCGGCAATCGCCTGCGCGTTAAGCTTGACGCGAACGGCCGGACGTTGTCCGCCCGCCAGCGTGACGAGGCCGACGCCGGAGACCTGAGAAATCTTCTGCGCCACGCGCGTTTCGACCATGTCTTCGACCTGGGTCATCGGCATGGCGGAGGAGGTGACGGCAAGCGTCATGATTGGCGGATCCGCCGGGTTCACTTTGCTGTAGACCGGTGGGTTAGGCAGGTCCGACGGCAGCAGGTTGGTGGCGGCGTTAATCGCGGCCTGAACCTCCTGCTCGGCGACGTCCAGCGACAGCGTAAGCTGGAACTGCAGCGTCACGACGGATGCCCCGCCGGAACTCTGGGAGGACATCTGTTTTAGCCCCGACATCTGCCCAAACTGGCGCTCCAGCGGGGCGGTGATGGCGGACGTCACCACGTCCGGGCTGGCACCCGGATAGAGCGTTACCACCTGAATGGTTGGATAATCCACCTCCGGCAGCGCCGACACGGGCAGAAAGCGGTAGCCGATAATCCCGGCGAGCAGGATCGCCACCATCAGCAGCGTGGTGGCGACAGGGCGGAGGATAAACAGGCGTGACGGCCCACCTGTAGAGCCTGGCGGCATAACCTGCATCAGGAGGTCGCTCCCTGTTTCGCCGGCTCAACCACTTCCACTTTGGCCCCTTCGGTCAGACGGTCGATGCCGTCTGTCACCACTCGGTCGCCAGCGGAAAGCCCGGCGGCGATCACCACCGTCTGGCTGTCCTGAATCCCGGTTTTCACCAGATGTTTACTGACTTTATTGTCGCTGTTCAGTACCCAGACGAAGTTGCCTTCGTTACCCATCTGCAGCGCGGTGGTGGGGATCACCACCGCGTTCTCTTCGGTCGCGACCAGCATTCGCGCATTGACGAACTGGTTCGGGAAGAGGGCATCGTCCTGGTTGTTAAAGCGCGCCTTCAGCTTGATGGTGCCGGTGGTGGTGTCGATCTGGTTATCCAGACTGAGCAGGGACCCTTCGCTCAGTTTCTGCTTGTTGGTGCGGTCCCAGGCCTCCACCACCAGGCCTTTACCGGCTTTTTGCGCCTGCACTACCGTCGCAATGTCGCTTTCCGGCAGGGTAAAGACTAAATCGATCGGGTGGGTCTGGGTGATCACCACGATGCCCGTGGTGTCGCCGCTTGAGATCTGGTTGCCGATATCGACCTGCTTCAGGCCGACGCGGCCGTCAATAGGCGCGGTGATGCGGCTCCAGTCCAGCTGCAGCTGAGCGCTGGCGACGGCGGCTTCGTCGGCTTTGATGGTGCCCTGCGTTTCGCTGACCAGCGACTGCTGGGTGTCCAGCTCCTGACGTGACACGAGATTGGTTTTCACCAGCTGCTGGTAGCGCGCTAAATCGCGCCGGGCGTTGGCGAGCGTGGCTTTGTCTTTCGCGAGCTGGCCCTGCGCCTGGGCGAGGGCAACCTTGAACTGGCTTGGGTCAATTTCCGCCAGCAGATCGCCCGCTTTGACCTGCTGGCCTTCCTGGAAGTGAATAGCCATCAGCTGGCCGTCGACGCGGCTACGCACCGTCACGGTGTTGGCGGCGGTAATGGTTCCGAGACCGGTAAGGTAGCGAGGAACGGCTTTATTGACCGCCGTCGCCGCCTGAACCGGGGCCAGCGCGCCGCCGCGCATCCCGTGACGCCCTCCGCCTGCCGGGCGCTGTGGCTGGCTGGTGGCACCGGTGGGGGCGGTGGAGTTCGCGGATTGACTGTGCCAGTACCAGGCGGCGGCAAGGACCACCACAATGATGCCAGCGGCGATTGCCCAGCGGGATTTATGATTGCCTTTCATCGTTATACGTTCTCATCCTGAATACTTCGGGGAATGATACTAGTTTAGTCAGGCAACACAGCGGAAAAATGGAGGAAATATGGAAGACTGTCAGGAATGGTCTGAATGGAGGTAAACGCAAAACGGCAACATCCGTTGCCGTTTTTGGTGTTTGCACCCTCTCCCTGTGGGCTGAGGGTCTCCCAGTAATTTTTTTAACCGGAAGCGGTGAATGTTGCTTCAGGAAAATGAACGGCTTACAGCGATGCCCTGGTCCGGCTGTAAATCGCCGAGGCGTTTCCGTAGGGCCGGGGCGAGGCGCAGGGATGCGCCGAGAGGGCGTGGCCTGCAGGGATGCAGGCTCATGCCCGACCCGATAGCCTGAAGGAATAAGCCGAGGGTACCGCGAAGCGGCGATTTACCGCCGGGAGCCCGGGTCGCCAGGGTGGTGGCGACTGAGCCACCCTGGCACGTTCACAGGTCATGTCATTACAGAGTAGCAAGGAACATGAAGTGAACGGAATGACCTCCACAGCCGTATGTTCCCCCTCACCCCAGCCCTCTCCCTCAAGGGAGAGGGGGTCGTCCGTGCAGGCATTATTTTGTGGGGAACCCTCAGCCCTGTGGGAGAGGGCCGGGGTGAGGGCACCAGGCCGCACCGCAACCGCACTACCTAAACATCACCTGCGCCCAGCGCGCCAGGCCCGCGGTGACGGAGCCAAAGTCATCCCCACCGGCAATTGGAATCCCCGGCAGCTGTTCCGCCAGCGCTTTTTTGATCAGCGGTGAACGGGCGCTACCCCCGGTCAGGTAAATCACGTCAGGCTTCTCTTTGCCGTTCTCCAGCGCGAGCTGCACCTGTTCCAGAATGCGCTGCAGCGGCTGAGCGAGCGCCGTCTCCAGCCCCTCCTGTGAAATCGCCGTGGCCAGTTCGTCGCTGATAAACGGCAAGGACACCGCATGTTCCGCGCGATCGGAGAGGGCGATTTTGCTCTCTTCCGCAGTGCGCACCACGCGGTAGCTGAGGCGCTGACGCCATACTTTATACAGCAGGGCGACCTTATCGGCGTCCTGGGCATCGCGCACCAGATCGTTAAGGAAGCGGCCGTTAGCGGTGCTGTAAAAATCACTCTGCGCTGGCACGTCGTTGATGGCGATGGCGTTCCACCATGGCAGGATCGGCAGAGCGATCCCTTTCTCCGTCTGACCGCCCATGCCCAGCAGCGGCATCAGGCTCTTAAAGGCCAGCGCGATGTCGAGATCGTTACCGCCTACGCGGCAGCCGCTGTGCCCCAGCAGGCTGTTTTCGCGGTCGCGACGGTTATGCCACTGCGGCCCCATCAGCAGCAGCGAGCAGTCGGTGGTGCCCCCGCCGATGTCGACGACCAGCACGCGCTTCTCTTCCGACAGCGTGGCTTCAAAATCCAGCCCCGCCGCAACCGGCTCGTACTGGAATACCACGTCGCGGAAGCCTGCGCGCTGTGCCGCGCGCTCCAGGATCCCCTGCGCCTGCTGGTTGGCCTCATCGCCGCCCAGCCCCTGGAAGTTGATCGGACGGCCAATCACCGCCTGGGTAATCGCATCTGAAACCTGCGTCTGCGCCTGATTGCGGATGTGCAGCATCATCGCGCACACCAGGTCTTCAAACATCGCTACCTGCTGCGGCTTCAGGCCGCTGGCACCGAGGAAGGACTTTGGCGACTTAACGAAGTAGACCTCTTCAGGATCTTCAATGTAGTGCCCGAGCGAAGAGAGTCCGAACTGCACGCTGGACGGCGTAACGTCGATATCTTCCTCGCGGTTGAAGCTGACAGCCCGGCGCAGCAGCGCCTGGGTTTCCGCCGCCGTGGCCGGAACCTGATGGTGGCGGAACAGCCATTCGCTGACCGCTTCGCGGGTGGGCGCGCAGAGCATTGACGGCAGCAGCGTGCTCTCTTTTTCCATTTTCAGGAGCTGTGGTTGCCCGTTTTGCATAATCGCAACCGAGCAGTTTGCCGTACCGTAGTCGAATCCAATAAACACGATTAATCCCCATGCCAGTGAGAAGGGGCGAGACTTTAGCGGAATGCCCGTCCGGCGACAACAGGAATATGAAAGCAAGGCAAAACAGGACCTTTCCGTTTATGCTGTGGAGAACCTAAAAGGAGAGACGATGTACACCCTGACCTGGCTTCCCCCTTACGACTGGCAGTGGATGTTTGGCTTTCTTGGCGCGCGTGCGGTAACGGGCGTTGAAACCGTCACGAGCGATTACTATGAGCGCAGTTTTGCCTGCGAAGGACATCAGGGGATCTTTCGCGTTACGCCGGATATCGCCACCCATACGCTGAGCGTGACGCTCAGCCCGGGGTTAATCCCGGTTGCGCAGACGTGTCTTGAACGCATCGCGTGCCTGTTCGATCTCGCCTGCAACCCCCAGCATATTGCGCAGACGCTGGGCGACCTCGGTGCTGCCCGGCCGGGCTTGCGCTTGCCGGGGGCGATGGACGCGTACGAGCAGGGCGTCCGGGCGATTCTCGGACAGCTGGTGAGCGTGGCGATGGCGGCGAAGCTGGCCTCGCGCGTGGTGGCGCTGTGCGGTGAACCCGTGGCGGATTGCCCTGGCTATCTCTGCTTCCCCACGCCGCAGGCGCTGGCGGCAGCGGACCCGCTGGCGCTGAAAGCGCTGGGCATGCCGGTAAAGCGTGCGGAGTCGTTGATTCATCTGGCGCAGTCGGTCATCGACGGGACGTTTCCGCTTTTCCCGCCCGCGAATATTGAGGAGGGGATGAAGGCGTTACAGCAGCGCCCGGGAATTGGCCGCTGGACGGCAAACTACCTGGCCCTGCGCGGCTGGCAGGCGAAAGATGTGTTTCTGCCGGATGATTATCTGATTAAGCAGCGCTTCGCCGGGATGACGCCAGCGCAAATTCGGCGCTATGCCGAACGCTGGCAGCCGTGGCGCTCCTACGCGCTGCTGCATATCTGGTATACCGACGGCTGGACGCCGTCAGTTGATGGCGAAATAGCTGGTATTAAGAAGTAAATCCAGCGGCTGCGGCTCGGCGATGGTGTCGCCAAAGATAAAATCAATACCGATGCCGGAAAGCGTATCCATCATGATGGGCTGATTGCAGGGGCCGGCTATGGTCTTCATGCCCAGACGCTGGGCATGGCCCTGTACGATGGTGACCATCATTTCATCCATCAGATTGCCATAAACGTTGGTCACCACTTCCGCGTCCAGCATCAGATAGTCGGCCATGTTCGCGCTCAGGTGGGTAAAGACGTTCATGTCGCGGCCCACCTGGCTGAAGATGATGCGACAGCCCGCCTGGCGAAGCTTTTGCAGACCCCGCTGCAGGTTCTTATCCGGGCTGCACACCACGTCGGCTGAGATAACCAGATGCAGGAGACGACCAGGCATCGGGCTTTTATCCAGCAGGTCGAGAAGTTCATCGACCAGCGTCACGCTGGCTAAACCGGCCTCAGAAAGCGGAAGAGCGATACCCATACCTTTACTGGCGATCTGTGCCGCAAAGGCGCGGAAAAACTCGCTAAAGATACGTCTGTCGAGGGCGTGAAAAAGCTCAGGCTCCGCCAGGCCCGAGCGGAAGGCGTGCTCTTCCTGGACTTCGCCCTGGCTGGTCCACAGGCGTAGTGAAATCAGCCAGAAATTACTGCTTTCCGGAATGCGCGGGGAGGCAACGCTGCGGGCAATCATCATCAGGTGATTGTCTTTAATCATGTGCCACTGCTCGTCAAGCGACATCATGCTGCGCGTGCTGCGATCCCGCTCCTGCTGGGGTTCGTAAACCGTCACCATGCCGCGCCCGCCGTTTTTCGAGGCATAACAGGCAATGTCCGCCTGCGACATGATCTCAGACGCCTGATGGTTATTTTCATCAATCAGCGTGATCCCGGCGCTGGCGCCGATCCGGTGCAGACGGCCTTCCCACATAAAGTGGTAGTCATTGATGGTCTGGATCAGGCGGT
Source organism: Enterobacter genomosp. O (assembly GCF_001022965.1). Taxonomy (GTDB): domain Bacteria; phylum Pseudomonadota; class Gammaproteobacteria; order Enterobacterales; family Enterobacteriaceae; genus Enterobacter; species Enterobacter cloacae_L. Next base: position 69,922 of record NZ_LECZ01000024.1, on the reverse strand, counting down.
TGGCGATATAGCGTGCGCTTTCAATATTGCAGTCCGGTAACAGTAACCCGAATTCGTCCCCGCCCAGGCGCGCCAGCACGTCGCTGGAGCGAAGCATGGTCAGCATTAAGGAAGAGAGTTCCCGCAGCAACGCATCGCCGGCGGCATGGCCTGCCGTATCGTTGACGGCCTTAAAGCGATCGAGGTCGATAAAGACCAGGGCGTGACGCTGGCGCGTTTCGCGAACGGTCTGCAGGAGCCGCTTGAGATGGCTTTCGAAGCTGACCCGGTTGGCGAGGTGGGTCAGGGCATCGTGGGAGGCGCTGTAGCTCAGCTGGCGCAGCATTTTACGCGACTCGGTGACGTCCTGAATCACGATAACGGAGCCAATACTCTGTCCATCCAACGTGCTGAGCGGCGTGATGCTGTAATGAATATCGAAGTTTCCGCCGGTGCGGCAGTTCAGTACCACGTCCTGATCGATATCGGAACGGGACATATCGCCGCTGTGAATATTCTCCATCAGCGGCCCTTTTTCACCGAAGGTGATGTGTAACACCGTCAGGACCGGCTGGCCAATGGCCTCGGTCTGCAGCCAGCCGCTCATTTTCTCGGCGACCGGGTTCATAAAGGTGACATTCATGTTGATATCGGTACACAGCACCGCTTCACCGATGGAGTCGAGGGTAATGTGCAGACGCTCTTTTTCCTGGAAGAGGGCCTCGTTGAGCTGCTTCACCTCGGTCATGTCCATGTTGATCCCGAGCAGCCGTTCAACTTCACCCTGCTTATTCAGCACCCGGTTCGCCAGGGAGCGAATATGGCGCACGCCTTCCTTCACGCGGATGCGGAACTCCAGCTTGAACGGCAGGCGGGAAATCAGAGAGTCCCTCAGGACCTGCTCCGCGTGGGCGCGATCTTCCGGCAGCATCGTTTCATGCCAGAGCTGCCAGGTCGGCTTGATGTGCGGCGGAATTTCATACAGCTCAAACATCCGCTTATCCCAGCTAATAATGTCTGGCTCCAGATCCCACTCCCAGATGCCGATGCCGCCCGCTTCGTTAGCAAGCGTAATGCGCTCCATCAGGCGTTTATTGACCCACTCGGTCTGCTTCAGGTCGTTAATATCTTCAATCTGGGCGATAAAATAGAGCGGCGAGCCGTCGGCATGACGCACCACGGAGACGGCCAGCAGCGCCCAGACTACTTCTCCGTTGCGGGTGTAATAGCGCTTCTCGAGGGTGTAGGTATTGATTTCGCCGTTGACCAACTGTTCAAGCTGTTCCAGGTCGGTATGGAGATCTTCCGGCCAGGTGAGCTGCTGGAAGGTCAGCGACTGAAGCTCCGTCTGGCTGTAACCGAGGAAATTGCACAGCGCCTTGTTGGCCTGAAGCCATTTGCCCTCGATGCTGACCAGCGCCATGCCGATGGCGGAATACTCCATCGCATTACGAAAACGCTCTTCGCTTTCGGTGATGTGTTTACGCTCGGCGCGGAAGGCATACATCACCATGGTCATTACGTTGGCCGGAAGCAGCAGCATCAGGAACGGCAGCCACGGCGCGTTCATCATCGGCCCGGCGTGCTGGGTTGTTAGCGCCACCGGGTTACGAGCAATCATCAGCGACACGACCATCACGGTGACCAGAAACACCAGGAAGGCCTCCATCCGCGGCAGACGTACGGCGCTCCACATCAGCAGAACAATAACGCAGGTAAAAGGCCACGGCAGCCAGGTGATGGCTGCCCAGCAAAGGACTAACGTGACGGCAAGCGTAGTCAGCGTTTCCAGCAGCAATCTCGGGTCACGGTGGCGCAGCAGATAATGCGGTTTAAACAGCAGGCCCAATGGCACCAGCGCCAGCGCGCCAATGGCCTCTGACAGCACCCACACGAAGAAATTACGCAGCGTCTCAGGGCCGGGCGCCAGCAGAGATACCAGAACGCCGCCCACCAGCGGTGGGACCAGCGCGCTGCCGATGGCTACGCGGATCCAGTCATTCAGGTTCTGCAGCGGGTTGTACCACGGGAGCAGTTTGCGCAGGAATAACGCGCCGATAACGGCCTCAATCACGTTGATTGAGGGGTAGATAAGGCTTACCGATCCCCACGAAAAAAGCATCCACGAGGCCAGAATATTGCCGAACGAGCAGGCCAGAGCAATGCCTGGCCACATTTTTCCGGCATGACGGTAAAACGCTACCATCATAATGGCGGTGGGAAACCAGAGCGGGGCCAGCAGGGTGCCGAAGCGGGTGAGTTCCAGAGAAAATAAGGTAAAGATAAAGGTGACCAGGCCCAGACAGACAAGTCGTAATAAAGGATGTGGGGTGGTAACCAAAACCCGCTGGTATTGTTTATTCATTACCGCTTTATCCAGAGACGCCATGCCGTCAGGGAAGATGTTCGAACGCGTGAATTTGATAATTTGGTTTATGCTAGTACAAACAATTTACAATTCATATGGCGACTGCTCAGAATTTGACACCATAGACTTATTAAATAGTTACTCCGCGAGAAAAAAAAGGTAAACGCTGAAAAAACGTTCATTTAAATTTCACTCAGGGAGTAATGCATCACTTTTCGGGCAGTCTCGCAGAACCTGTGCATTCGACTGGTATCACGCCCGCGAAATCCCTATAATTGCCGCGTTTGACGCTCCGGCGTCGTCCTTCCTTAACATCCAGGTTAATCAGGTCGCTAAATTTATGACTGATAAGTCTCATCAGTGCGTCATTATAGGCATCGCCGGCGCATCGGCTTCAGGTAAAAGTCTAATTGCCAGTACGCTTTACCGCGAACTGCGTGAACAAGTAGGTGATGAGCATATCGGCGTCATTCCCGAAGACAGCTATTACAAAGATCAATCCCATCTGTCGATGGAAGAGCGCGTCAAAACCAACTATGACCACCCCAATGCGATGGATCACAGCTTGCTGTTCCAGCATTTAGAAGCGCTTAAGAGCGGCCAGGCGATTGAACTGCCCGTTTACAGCTACGTAGAACACACCCGCACCCAGGAAACGATCCGCATCGAGCCGAAAAAGGTCATTATCCTTGAAGGTATCCTGCTGCTGACCGATGCTCGCCTGCGCGAGTCCATGAACTTCTCGATTTTCGTCGATACCCCGCTGGATATCTGCCTGATGCGCCGCATCAAGCGTGACGTTAATGAACGCGGCCGTTCGATGGACTCCGTCATGGCGCAATACCAGAAAACGGTCCGCCCGATGTTCCTGCAGTTTATTGAGCCCTCCAAACAATACGCCGATATCATCGTGCCGCGCGGCGGTAAAAACCGCATCGCCATTGATATCTTAAAAGCGAAAATCAGCCAGTTTTTTGAATAAGCCGCGTGAATTGTGTACCGTTCAGAGATAACCTGGTTTTACCCTGAGCGCTTACCGCCTCAGGGTACGATGCATGAAAGGAGAAAGTGCCGTGCGTCTTTGCGATCGCGATATTGAAGCCTGGCTGGATGAAGGCCGTTTGTCTATTACCCCGCGTCCACCCGTGGAACGTATCAATGGGGTGACTGTTGATGTACGGTTGGGGAATAAATTCCGCACCTTTAGCGGCCATACCGCACCGTTTATTGACCTTAGCGGGCCGAAAGACGAAGTCAGCGCCGCGCTCGATCGCGTGATGAGTGATGAAATCGTTATCGACGAAGGCGACGCTTTTTATCTGCATCCGGGTGAACTGGCGCTGGCGGTGACGTATGAATCCGTCACTCTGCCTTCGGACCTGGTCGGCTGGCTTGATGGCCGTTCTTCGCTGGCGCGACTGGGGCTGATGGTTCACGTAACCGCGCACCGTATCGATCCAGGCTGGTCGGGGCGTATCGTGCTGGAATTCTTCAATGCCGGTAAACTGCCTCTGGCGCTGCGTCCCGGCATGATGATCGGTGCGTTAAGCTTTGAGCCGCTTTCAGGCCCGGCAGACAGGCCTTATAACCGCCGGCAGGACGCAAAATATCGCGACCAGCAGGGTGCGGTTGCCAGCCGTATTGATAAAGACTGATCGTTAGTCCATTGAGGATGCCATGAGAAGAGTTCTGACAACGCTGATGATTTTGCTGGTGGTGCTGGTTGCTGGCCTTTCGGCGTTGGTTCTGCTGGTTAACCCTAACGATTTCCGCGCTTACATGGTGCGGCAGGTCGAAGCACGCAGCGGTTATCAACTGAAGCTTGATGGATCGCTGCGCTGGCACGTCTGGCCGCAGCTCAGCATTCTCTCTGGCCGCATGTCGCTCACGGCGCCGGGGGCTTCCCAGCCGCTGGTTTCCGCTGACAACATGCGCCTTGATGTGGCGCTGATCCCGCTCTTCTCTCATCAGCTGCAGGTTAAACAGGTGATGCTGAAAGATGCGGTCATTCAGCTTACCCCGCAAACCGAAGCCGTGCGTGATGCAAATGCGCCGGTTGCGCCGCATGAAAATACCCTGCCTGATGAACCGTCTGATACAGGCTGGTCCTTTGATATTGGCAAGCTGAAAGTCGCCGACAGCGTGCTGGTATTCCAGCATGAGGATGAGGAGCAGGTTACCGTTCGCAACATTAACCTGCAGATGGAACAGGACGCTCACCATCTTGCCACGGTGGACTTTAGCGGGCGCGTGACCCGCGATCAGCGCGATCTCACCCTGTCGCTGAATGCCAGCGTCAACGCCGCAGACTATCCGCATCAGCTCACCGCCGACGTTCAGCAGCTTAACTGGCAGCTAACGGGCGCCGATCTCCCTACCCAGGGGATTACCGGGCAGGGGACGCTGCAGGCCGTGTGGCGCGAAGAACAAAAGCAGCTGGAGCTGGATAACCTCAACCTGCAGGCGAATGACAGCACTCTGAAGGGGCAGGCGAGCGTCTCGCTCGAAGAGAAACCGAAGTGGGTGCTGAACCTGCAGTTCGACAAGCTCAATCTGGAAAACCTGCTGCCGCCTCTGCCTGCAAGCGCAACGGACGGCGATGCCGTGCAAACGGGGCAAAGCCAGGCACCGATATCACGTCCGGTTATCTCGTCGAATCTCGATCAGCCTGACTATAACGCCCTGCGCGGATTCACGGCGGATATTCTGCTGAAAGCCAATAGCCTGCGCTGGCGCGGCATTGATTTTACCGACGTGAGTAGCCAGATGTTTAACCATAACGGTTTGCTGGTGATCTCCGAGCTGAGCGGCAAGATGGGGGCAGGGCACCTCTCCCTGCCCGGCACGCTGGATGTCCGTAAAGATATTGCCAGCGCCGAATTCCAGCCGCGTCTCGACAACGTTGAGATCGGTACCATCCTGAAGGCGTTTAACTACCCGATATCCCTGACGGGGCAGCTGACGCTGGCGGGTGACTTCTCGGGCACAAAAATTGATGCCGATGCCTTCCGCCGCGAGTGGCAGGGGCAGGCGCATATCGACTTAAAAGACTCGCGTATGGAAGGGCTTAACTTCCAGCAGCTGGTGCAGCAGGCGGTTGAGCGCAGCAGCGACGTGAAAGCCCAGGAGAACTACGACAGCGCCACGCGCCTCGACAGCTTCACCACAGACCTGACGCTGGATAACGGACTGCTTGCGCTTGCCGATATGCAGGGAACCTCTTCCATGCTCTCGCTGACGGGCGATGGCTCGATGGATCTGGTGAAAGAGACGGCGGACACGCGCTTTAATGTCCGGGTGCTTTCCGGCTGGCAGGGCGAAAGCTCGCTCATCGACTTCCTGAAAGAGACGCCGATCCCGCTGCGCGTTTACGGCAAATGGCAGGCGCTGAATTACAGCCTTCAGGTGGATCAGATCCTGCGTAAGCATCTGCAGGATGAAGCCAAACGTCGGCTTAACAGCTGGGCGGATCGTAATAAAGATTCACAGACCGGAAAGGATGTGAAAAAGCTGCTCGATAAGCTGTGATGCCTGTTGTGCCGGGTGGCGGCTTTGCCTTACCCGGCTGCCAGTGCGGCCTAATGCCCTCACCCCATCCCTCTCCCACGGGAGAGGGAGCAAACCCTAAAACGGCAACCTGGTTGCCGTTTTTTTTACCTACACCTCAAAATCCAGTTCTTCCTCGTCCTGCAGCGGGATGAGCTGAACCTTCTGCACGCGATGGTTTTCAATCTGCAATGTTTTCAGCAGATAGTCGCCCACCTGAACCTCTTCTCCCGGCTGTGGAATACGCTGTAAATACTCCATCAGCAGACCCGCAATGGTGTGATACTCCCGTTTTTCATCCAGCGGCAGCGGCACATACTGCACCAGGTCTTCAAGCGGCATATGGCCGTTGGCCGTCCATGAGCCGTCTGCGTTTTTCTGGATATCATGGCGGGCATCAATCTCATCCACCTCATTGGGTAAATTACCGGCGATGGTTTCCATCACGTCGCTGAGCGTGACCAGTCCTTCAACCGATCCAAACTCATCCACCACAAAGGCAAAGTGCGTGCGCGCGTTACGGAATTGTTCAAGGGCCGAAAGCAGCGGTAGCCCCTCCGGGAAAACCAGCGGCTGGCGCACCAGGGCGCGGAGATTGAGCGTCTCGCCGTGCAGCTGCTGTTGCAGCAGGTCGATGATATGAACCACGCCCAGCAGCTCCTCTTCCTCTTCGCCGCCGGTGACCACCACGCGGGTGTGCTGGTTTTTATCCAGCAGGGCGCGGATTTGCGCTTCCGGGGCCGTCAGGTCGATATGCTCAATGTCATGGCGCGACGTCATGATGCTGCTGACCGTGCGCTGATTAAGGTTGAGTACCCGCTCAATCATCAGCCGCTCCTGCGGGTTAAAGATCTGCCCGTCGCTGTGATCGGCCAGCATAGAGGAGGATTCAGCGTCCAGCTCCGCATCCTCTTTCTTGCCGCTTAGCAGGCGCATGACCGTGTCGGCCGTGCGCTGGCGCAGGGTCTGATTCGCGGAAAGGAAGCGGCGGCGGTTAAATATCGCCAGCTGGTTAAGCGCCTCAATCATGACGGAGAAACCGATGGCGGCGTAGAGGTAGCCTTTCGGAATGTGGAACCCAAAGCCGTCGGCCACCAGGCTAAAGCCAATCATCAGCAGGAAGCTCAGACAGAGGATAACGATGGTCGGGTGACTGTTCACAAACCGTGTCAGCGCCTTGCTGGCCATCACCATCAGCGTGATGGCGATAATCACCGCCGCCATCATCACCGCAAGATGGTCCACCATCCCGACGGCGGTGATCACTGAGTCCAGGGAGAAGACCGCATCCAGCACCACAATTTGCGCCACCACCGGCCAGAATTTCGCCCCGCGGCGCTGGGTCGGGTTCTCGCTGTCTTTGCCTTCGAGCCGCTCGTTCAGCTCGACGGTGGCTTTGAACAGCAGGAACAACCCGCCGAAGAGCATAATCAGATCGCGGGCGCTAAAGCTCAGCCCGTGAAGGGAGAACAGCGGCTGAGTCAGCGTGACCAGCCAGGAGATAGAGGCCAGCAGCAGTAAGCGCATCACCATCGCCAGCAGCAGACCCGTCACGCGCGCGCGGTCGCGCTGGGAAGGGGGCAGTTTTTCAGCGAGGATGGCGATAAAGACCAGATTATCAATCCCGAGCACTAACTCGATGACGACCAGCGTAACCAGCCCGGCCCAGATTGAGGGATCGGCAATCCATTCCATAGTAAGAGCAATACCTTCTGTTATATGACGAATGTCACACTTCGATCATGGATAAAGCCGGGGGAAATTGCAATGCCGGGCTGAGATTTCTCTTAATACGAAACGCTAAAAAGAGAGCAATCTGACGACGCTGTAAATAAGGGGAATACGTATATTTAATTACAGGAATATCATTTTAGGATATATCGCAGTTAATGGTTTTTGCTCTCTCTTTGTCAATATAAAGAAAATCCTAAAAGGTCAAAAATTTGCTCTTAATATTAATCTTAAAAACCGATATTAGGACAGTTGTCTCCTTGCCTGCTATTAGGTTAGCTGCAACAATTCTCCCAGCATCAAATGTTAAATCTCGGTGTTGCTATTATTGTTCGGTCTTCAGGGATGGTTATTCATTATCCGCCGGGTATCTCAAGCGGTTGATATATTTCCAGAAGACCTTGCTCAAGAGGGTGTCTATCCATAACACATTGTTTAGTCAGTGGATTGGTAACTGAAAGCCAAGGGCGGTAGCGTGCCTGAAAGCGTGTGAATCAGCCTCGATTATTCTGTCAATAGCCAATGGATGAATAAGCTTTTTTTAGGACTGATGCCAGTTATATTTCTAATTGATTAACTGCATGCTGAAACCCAATACGACTCGAGCTTATTTAAATTGCACAGGATAATTACTCTGCCAAAGTGATAAATAATCAATGATGAAATCCAAAATGAAATTGATGCCATTATTGGTGTCTGTGACCTTGATGAGTGGTTGCACGGTCTTTCCCGGCAGCAATATGTCAACAATGGGTAAGGATGTGATCAAGCAACAGGATGCCGATTTTGATCTCGACAAAATGGTGAATGTTTATCCACTTACGCCACGTCTGGTCGAACAATTACGTCCACGTCCGAATGTTGCCCAGCCGAATATGTCGCTGGACCAGGAAATTGCCTCCTATCAGTACCGCGTGGGGCCGGGTGACGTGATTAACGTGACCGTCTGGGACCACCCTGAACTGACCACGCCAGCGGGCCAGTACCGCAGCTCAAGCGACACCGGTAACTGGGTGCAGTCAGATGGCACCATGTTCTATCCCTACATTGGTAAAGTCCATGTAGCCGGGAAAACGCTTGCCGAGATCCGTAGTGATATTACCGGCCGCTTAGCGCAGTACATCGCCGACCCGCAGGTGGACGTTAATATCGCCGCATTCCGCTCGCAAAAAGCCTACATCTCCGGCCAGGTGAACAAATCGGGCCAGCAGGCCATCACCAACGTTCCCCTGACAGTGCTGGACGCCATTAACGCCGCGGGCGGCTTAACCGACGGCGCCGACTGGCGCAACGTCGTGCTGACCCACGAAGGCAAAGAGCAGCGCATTTCCCTGCAGGCGCTGATGCAAAACGGCGATCTGACCCAGAACCGCCTGCTCTATCCGGGCGACATTCTCTACGTACCGCGCAATGACGATCTGAAAGTCTTCGTGATGGGTGAAGTGAAGAAACAGAGCACCCTCAAAATGGACTTCAGCGGTATGACCCTGACCGAAGCGCTGGGCAACGCGGAAGGCATCGACCTGACCTCGTCGAACGCCAGCGGTATCTTCGTTATCCGTCCGCTCAAGGGCGAGGGTACGAAAGGCAAGATTGCCAACATTTATCAGCTGGATATGTCCGATGCGACGTCGCTGGTGATGGCAACGGAGTTCCGCCTCCAGCCATACGATGTGGTGTACGTCACCACCGCGCCGGTCGCCCGCTGGAACCGCCTGATCAACCAGTTGCTGCCAACCATCAGTGGCGTTCGCTACATGACGGATACGGCGCGCGACATTCATACCTGGTAATCCGCGATGTTTAACAAAATTCTGGTGGTATGCGTGGGGAACATCTGCCGTTCCCCCACGGCTGAGCGGCTGCTGAAGCAGTACCAGCCTGAGCTAACGGTCGACTCCGCTGGGCTTGGCGCACTGGTCGGCAAAGGGGCCGACGAGCGTGCGACGAGCGTGGCGCGGGATCATAACCTCTCTCTTGACGGGCACGTTGCCCGCCAGGTCACCGGCCGCATGTGCCGGGAGTATGACCTGATCCTGGCGATGGAAAAACGCCATATTCATGCGCTATGCGATATCGCACCGGAGATGCGCGGCAAGGTGATGCTGTTTGGTCACTGGGACAATGAGCGCGAAATCCCCGATCCGTATCGCAAAAGCCATGAGGCCTTCGAGGCGGTTTACACCTTACTTGACCAGTCTGCCCAACAGTGGGCGCAGGCACTGAAAGCTCAGCAGGGATAACAATGACAGAAAAAACAAGACCTTCTGCCGCCCCGACTTCGGGCAGTGATGAAATTGATATTGGGCGCCTGGTCGGCACGGTTGTAGAGGCAAAGTGGTGGGTACTGGGTATTACCGCCGTCTTTGCCGCTGCGGCCGTCGTCTACACGCTGTTCGCCACGCCTATCTACAGCGCCGACGCGCTGGTGCAGATCGAGCAGAACACCGGGAACTCGCTGGTGCAGGACATTGGCTCTGCGCTGGCGAACAAGCCGCCGGCCTCCGACGCTGAAATTCAGCTCATCCAGTCACGTCTGGTGCTGGGTAAAACGGTTCACGACCTCGGGCTCGATATCTCCGTCACCAAAAATACCTTCCCGATCTTTGGTGCCGGCTGGGATCGGCTGATGGGCCGCAACAACGACACGGTGAAGGTCACTGACTTCGTGCTGCCGAAAGGGACCGCCGATCAGACCTTTACCCTGACGGTGCTTGGCCCGAAACAGTACCAGTTGACCAGCGATGCGGGCTTTAGCGCGCGCGGTGAAGTCGGGCAGATGCTTACCAAAGACGGCGTCAGCATGATGGTCAGCGCGATCAACGCCCAGGAGGGCGGCGAATTCACCGTCACCAAATTCTCCACGCTGGGGATGATCAACAATCTGCAAAACAACCTCACCGTCACCGAAAACGGTAAGGACACCGGCGTGCTGAGCATGACCTTTACCGGTGAAGATAAGGATCAGATCCGCGACATCCTGAACAGCATTACCCGTAACTACCTTGAGCAGAACGTCGAGCGTAAGTCGGCCGAAGCGGCGAAGAGCCTGGCCTTCCTCGCGAAACAGCTCCCGGAAGTTCGCGCTCATCTGGATGACGCCGAGAACAAGCTGAACGCCTATCGTCAGGATAAAGACTCCGTCGACCTGCCGCTTGAGGCGAAATCGGTCCTTGATTCGATGGTCAACATTGACGCGCAGCTCAACGAGCTGACCTTCAAAGAGGCGGAGATTTCCAAGCTTTATACCAAACGTCACCCGGCCTACCGCACGCTGCTGGAAAAACGCCGTACGCTGGAAGAGGAAAAGGCGAAGCTCAATGACCGCGTGACCGCGATGCCGAAAACGCAGCAGGAAATCGTGCGTCTGACCCGCGACGTGGAGTCCGGACAGCAGGTTTACATGCAGCTACTGAACAAACAGCAGGAGCTGAAAATCACCGAAGCCAGTACCGTCGGTGACGTGCGTATCGTCGACCCGGCCATTACCCAGCCTGGCGTGCTGAAGCCGAAGAAAGCGCTGATTATTCTCGGCAGCATTATTCTCGGCCTGATGCTCTCCATCGTGGGCGTGCTGCTGCGTTCGCTGTTCAACCGCGGAATCGAGAGCCCGCAGGCGCTGGAAGAGAACGGTATCAACGTTTACGCCAGCATCCCGCTGTCTGAATGGCAAAAATCCCGCGACAGCGTCAAAACCATCAAAGGCGTTAAGCGTTACAAACAGAGCCAGCTGCTGGCGGTGGGTAACCCAACCGACCTGGCGATTGAAGCGATACGCAGCCTGCGTACCAGTCTGCACTTCGCCATGATGCAGGCTAAAAACAACGTCCTGATGTTGACCGGCGTTAGCCCGTCAATCGGTAAAACCTTCGTCTGTGCCAACCTGGCGGCGGTGGTCAGCCAGACCAACAAGCGCGTGCTGCTGATCGACTGTGATATGCGTAAGGGCTACACCCACGAGCTGCTGGGCACCAACAACGTCAACGGTCTGTCGGAGATCCTCCTCGGTAAAGGTGAAATCAGCCAGAGCGCGAAGCCGACTACGGTACCAAAATTTGACCTGATCCCGCGCGGCCAGGTACCGCCTAACCCGTCCGAACTGCTGATGAGCGAACGCTTTACCGAACTGGTGGAGTGGGCGAGCAAGAACTACGACCTGGTGCTGATCGATACGCCGCCAATTCTGGCCGTAACCGACGCGGCCGTAGTGGGTCGTCTGGCGGGTACCACACTGATGGTGGCGCGCTACGCGGTGAACACGCTGAAGGAAGTGGAAACCAGCCTGAGCCGCTTCGAGCAGAACGGTATTGAGGTGAAAGGGGTGATTCTGAACTCCATCTTCCGCCGCGCCACCGGGTACCAGGATTACGGCTATTACGAGTACGAATATAAGTCTGACAGTAAATAAAAAAAACATACACATAACCCCCTCACCCTAACCCTCTCCCCAGAGGGGAGAGGGGACTGCACGGTGCAGCTTTTCTCCCTCTCCCTCCGGGAGAGGGTCGGGGTGAGGGATAAGGGGAAGACCATGACCACACAACGCCCTTTAGTATCAATCTATATGCCGACATGGAATCGTCAGCAGCTGGCGATCCGCGCAATTAAGTCGGTTTTACGTCAGGATTACGATAACTGGGAACTGATCATCGTGGATGACTGTTCTTCCTCGTATGAACAGCTGCAAAAATTTGTCACTGACCTCAACGACCCGCGGGTGGTCTATACCCACAACGCAATAAACTCCGGCGCCTGTGCGGTGCGTAACCAGGCGATTATGCAGGCCAAAGGGCAGTATCTGACCGGCATTGACGACGATGACGAATGGACGCCGAACCGCCTGTCTATCTTCCTGTCGCACAAAGAGCAGCTGGTGACGCACGCTTTCCTGTATGCCAACGACTATGTCTGCCAGGGCGAGGTTTATTCGCAGCCTGCCAGCCTGCCGCTGTACCCGAAATCACCGTACTCCCGTCGCCTGTTCTACAAGCGCAACATTATTGGTAACCAGGTCTTTACCTGGGCATGGCGCTTTAAAGAGTGCCTGTTCGATACCGAACTGAAGGCCGCGCAGGATTACGACATCTTCCTGCGCATGGTCGTGGAGTACGGCGAGCCGTGGAAAGTGGAAGAGGCCACGCAGATCCTGCATATCAACCACGGGGAGATGCAAATCACCTCCTCGCCGAAGAAATTCTCCGGCTACTTCCATTTTTACCGCAAGCACAAGGACAAGTTTGACCGCGCCAGCCGTAAATATCAGCTCTTTACCCTCTATCAGATCCGCAATAAGCGCATGAACTGGCGCACGCTGCTGACGCTGCTGTCCGTGCGTAACGGCAAGCGCCTGGCTGATGGACTTCGGGGGAAATAATGTTTCTGGAAGATTGCCGCGCTAACAGCTGGAGCCTGCGCCCGTGCTGCATGGTTCTGGCCTACCGTATCGCGCATTTTTGCTCGGTGTGGCGTAAGAAAAACGTGCTGAACAATATCTGGGCGGCACCGGTGCTGATCCTGTACCGCATCATTACCGAATGCTTTTTTGGCTATGAGATTCAGGCCGCTGCCACCATTGGCCGCCGCTTCACCATCCACCACGGCTATGCGGTGGTGATCAACAAGTTCGTGGTCGCCGGGGATGATTTCACCATTCGTCATGCGGTCACCATTGGCAACCGCGGGCCTGACAGCCTGGCCTGCCCGGTCATCGGCAACAACGTCGAGCTGGGCGCGAACGTGGTGATCGTTGGTGACATCACGATAGGTAACAACGTCACGATTGGTGCTGGCAGCGTGGTGCTGGACAGCATTCCGGATAACGCGCTGGTGGTGGGAGAAAAAGCCCGCGTGAAGGTGATTAAATGAACATTCTGCAATTTAACGTACGCCTCGCAGAAGGCGGAGCAGCAGGCGTGGCGCTGGATCTGCACCAGCGCGCGCTGCAAAAAGGTCTTCAGTCCCGGTTTATTTACGGCTATGGCAAAGGCGGCAAGAAAAGCGTCAGCCACGATAGCTACCCGCAGGTGCACAAGCACACGCCGCGTCTGACCTCGATTGCCAACATTGCGTTGTTCCGTCTCTTTAACCGCGACCTCTTTGGCAACCTGAACACCCTTTATCGTACCGTGACGCGCACGCCTGGCCCGGTCGTGCTGCATTTTCACGTGCTGCACAGCTACTGGCTGAATCTGGAAGAGGTGGTGGCGTTTTGTCAGAAGGTGCAGGCCCACAAGCCCGACACCCGCTTCGTCTGGACGCTGCACGATCACTGGAGCGTGACGGGCCGCTGCGCGTTTACCGATGGCTGCGAAGGCTGGAAAGATAACTGCCAGAAATGCCCGACCTTGAGTAACTACCCGCCGGTGAAGGTGGACCGCGCCCATCAGCTGGTGGACGGAAAGCGCCAGCTGTTTCGCGATATGCTCTCGCTCGGCTGTACGTTCATCTCTCCGAGCCAGCACGTGGCCGATGCCTTCAACAGCCTGTACGGGGCAGGGCGCTGCCAGATTATCAACAACGGCATCGACGTGGCGACGGAAGCCATCCTTGCGGAACTGACGCCGGTAGCGGAAACCGCAGGCAAACCGAAAATCGCTGTCGTTGCGCACGACCTGCGTTACGACGGTAAAACCAACCAGCAGCTGGTGCGCGACATGATGGCGCTGGGCGACAAGATAGAGCTTCACACCTTCGGCAAGTTTTCGCCGTTCGAAGGGGCCAACGTGGTGAACCACGGGTTTGAAACCGACAAGCGCAAACTAATGAGCGCGCTGAATGCTATGGATGCGCTGGTGTTTAGCTCGCGCGTGGATAACTACCCGCTGATCCTCTGCGAAGCGCTCTCCATCGGCGTGCCGGTCATCGCCACCCACAGCGATGCGGCGCGTGAAGTGCTGGAAAAATCCGGCGGGAAAACCTTTGCGGAGCAGGAGGTCTTGCCTCTGGTCCAGCTGCCGAAGGCGCAGATCGCCGAGGCCGTTTTTGGCACTGACCTGGAATCGTTCCGCAACCGCAGCCGCAAGGCCTACAGTGGACAACAGATGCTGGAGGAGTATGTCTCGTTCTATCAGAATCTGTAGTTATCTGCTGCTGCCGCTGATCTACCTGCTGGTCAATGTCAAAATTGCCCAGCTCGGCGAAAGCTTCCCGATAACCATCGTTACCTTCTTGCCCGTTCTGCTTCTGCTGTATGTCGATAAAATCAACCTGAAGAAGCTGATGATTGCCCTGGGGCTGGGCACGGGCCTGACGCTGTTTAACTACATCTTTGGCCAGTCGCTGGATGCCAGTAAATACGTCACGTCGACCATGCTGTTTGTTTATATTGTCATTATTATCGGAATGGTCTGGAGTATTCGGTTTAAAACTATTTCTCCGCACAATTATCGGAAAATCCTTAGGTTCTTTTATATTGCCGTTGCGTTAATTGTCATGCTTGCTGCTATGGAGATGGCACAAATTATTCTCACCGGCGGCAGTAGCCTGATGGAGATAATTTCGAAATATCTCATTTACAGTAACAGCTATGTATTGAACTTCATTAAGTTTGGCGGGAAGCGTACTACAGCCCTCTATTTTGAACCGGCGTTTTTCGCTCTGGCGTTAATCTCAATTTGGCTCAGCATCAAACAGTTTGGTATCAAAACGCCTAAGACCGATGCTATGATTCTTGCAGGAATCGTTCTGTCTGGGTCGTTCTCAGGGGTAATGACATTTATCCTGTTTTACCTGCTGGAGTGGGCGTTCCAGTACCTGAACAAAGATGCGATTAAGAAAAAACTGCCGCTGGCGATTATCTCCCTGACGGTATTTATGGTAGGCGTGATATTTGCTTTCCCATACATCTCAGAACGTCTGGGTGATTTGGGAACGGAAGGGTCCTCGTCCTATTATCGCATCATTGGTCCGCTGGTTATGGTGGGTTATTCCTTAACCCATATTGATGGTGTAGTAAGATTCGGCTCACTTTACGAATATGTTGCATCATTCGGAATCTTTAACGGTGCGGATGTCGGTAAAACCATAGACAATGGTCTGTATCTGTTAATTATTTATTTTTCGTGGTTCGCCGTACTGTTGACGCTGTGGTATCTGTTTAAAGTTTTCAAAATGATGATTAACGCGTTTGGTGATAACCAGAACTTTCGCGTGCAGCTTTATCTGTTTACTCCGGTGTCGCTGTTTTTTACCGGGTCAATATTTAGCCCGGAATATGCTTTCTTGATTGTCTGTCCGTTTATTCTGCGCAAAGCGCTTAATATTACGAACGCATGACGAAATGAGGTGATTTATGTTTCTTAGCGTCATTACTGTCGCTTTTCGTAATTACGAAGGGGTGGTAAAAACCTGGCGCTCGCTGCGTAACCTGGCGCGCGATCCCAGCCTCACCTTTGAGTGGATTGTGGTCGACGGTGGTTCGAACGATGGCACGGCGGAGTTTCTGGAAAAACTCAACGGTGAGTTCAACTTACGCTACATCAGCGAGAAAGATAAAGGCATCTACGATGCAATGAACAAGGGCATTAGCATGGCACAGGGGCGTTATGCCATTTTCCTGAATTCCGGCGATATCTTCCATGACGATGTGGCGCTGTTTGCCCGTCAGCTGGCGCGCCAGAAAGAGGACGCCATGTATATTGGCGATGCGCTGCTCGATTTTGGCGATGGACATAAAGTGTGCCGCAGCGCGAAGCCAGGCTGGTATATCTATCACAGTTTACCTGCCAGCCATCAGGCCATTTTCTTCCCGGTAAAAGGTCTGAAAAAACACCCTTACGATTTGCAGTATAAAGTGTCATCAGATTATGCCCTGGCCGCCAGCCTGTATAAATCAGGCTACCCGTTCCGTCGCATGAAAGGACTGGTGTCTGAATTTTCGATGGGCGGCGTGTCAACGTCGAATAACCTCGAGCTGTGTAAGGATGCCAAAAACGTGCAGCGCAGAATATTACGCGTGCCGGCATTCTGGGCGGAATTGTCTTATTTATTACGCGTGCGCACCACGGGTAAAACGAAAGCCTTATATAACAAAGCCTGAATATAAGGAAACGTAATGCAGGATCTGAACGGTTTCTCCGTACCGAAAGGTTTTCGGGGCGCGGGCGGTATTAAAGTGCAGCTGTGGTGGGCCGTTCAGGCCACCTTATTTGCCTGGTCACCGCAAATACTGTACCGCTGGCGAGCATTTTTATTGCGCCTGTTTGGCGCAAAAATAGGAAAAAACGTAGTCATCCGACCTTCGGTAAAAATTACCTACCCCTGGAAATTAACGCTTGGGGATTACGCCTGGGTAGGGGATGACGCGGTGTTATATACCCTTGGCGAGATTACGATTGGCGCAAATTCGGTGGTTTCACAAAAGTGTTATTTGTGCACCGGCAGCCACGACTTTATGAGTCAGCATTTTGATATTACCGCTTCGCCTATTGTGATTGGTGAAAAATGCTGGCTGGCAACGGATGTTTTTGTTGCACCAGGTGTTTCTGTTGGCGATGGCACGGTCGTTGGTGCCCGCAGCAGCGTTTTTAAATCGCTACCGGCAAATAAAGTTTGCCGTGGCAACCCCGCAGTGGTGATACGCGAACGCGTTGAAACTGATTAAATTCATAAGTAGAGGAATATAAACATGTCTAAAGTCGCTCTCATCACCGGCGTTACCGGGCAGGATGGTTCTTACCTGGCAGAGTTTCTGCTGGAAAAAGGATATGAAGTTCACGGTATTAAACGTCGCGCGTCTTCTTTCAATACCGAACGTGTGGATCACATCTATCAGGATCCGCACGCGGCAAACCCGAAATTCCATCTGCACTACGGCGACCTGACCGATACCTCCAACCTGACCCGTATCCTGCAGGAAGTTCAGCCGGATGAAGTGTACAACCTGGGTGCGATGAGCCATGTAGCGGTTTCCTTCGAATCCCCGGAATACACCGCTGACGTTGACGCCATGGGTACCCTGCGTCTGCTGGAAGCCATTCGCTTCCTCGGCCTTGAGAAGAAAACCCGCTTCTACCAGGCATCCACCTCTGAGCTGTACGGCCTGGTGCAGGAAATTCCTCAGAAAGAGACCACGCCGTTCTACCCGCGTTCTCCGTATGCAGTCGCAAAACTGTACGCTTACTGGATCACCGTAAACTACCGTGAATCCTACGGCATGTACGCCTGTAACGGTATCCTGTTCAACCACGAGTCTCCACGCCGCGGCGAAACCTTCGTGACCCGCAAAATCACCCGCGCTATCGCGAACATCGCGCAGGGTCTGGAATCGTGCCTGCACCTCGGCAACATGGACTCCCTGCGTGACTGGGGCCATGCCAAAGACTACGTGAAAATGCAGTGGATGATGCTGCAGCAGGAACAGCCAGAAGACTTCGTGATCGCGACAGGCGTGCAGTACTCCGTGCGTCAGTTCGTGGAAATGGCTGCCGCGCAGCTGGGCATCAAGCTGCGCTTCGAAGGTACCGGCGTGGAAGAGAAGGGCATCGTGGTGTCCGTGACCGGCCATGACGCACCGGGCGTGAAGCCGGGCGACGTTATTGTTCAGGTTGACCCGCGCTACTTCCGTCCTGCTGAGGTGGAAACCCTGCTGGGCGACCCAACCAAAGCGCACGAGAAGCTGGGCTGGAAACCAGAAATCACTCTGCAGGAGATGGTTTCTGAGATGGTGGCCAAAGATCTTGAAGCAGCGAAAAAACACTCCCTGCTCAAGTCTCATGGCTACGAGGTTGCCATCGCGCTGGAGTCCTGAGAATGACAAAACAACGTATTTTTGTCGCCGGTCATCGCGGAATGGTGGGTTCCGCGATTGTACGCCAGCTGGAGCAGCGCGGTGACGTCGAAGTGATTGTCCGCACCCGCGACGAGCTGAACCTGCTCGACAGCCGTGCGGTACAGGACTTCTTTGCTAACGAACGCATTGACCAGGTGTATCTGGCGGCAGCGAAGGTGGGCGGCATTGTTGCCAACAACACCTACCCCGCGGATTTCATCTACGAAAACATGATGATTGAGAGCAACATCATTCACGCGGCGCATCTGCACAACGTGAACAAGCTGCTGTTCCTAGGATCGTCCTGTATTTACCCGAAAATGGCGAAGCAGCCGATCGCCGAAAGCGAGCTGCTGCAGGGCACGCTGGAAGCGACTAACGAGCCGTACGCGATTGCCAAGATTGCCGGGATCAAGCTGTGCGAGTCCTACAACCGTCAGTACAACCGCGACTATCGTTCGGTGATGCCGACCAACCTGTACGGGCCGCACGACAACTTCCACCCGAGCAATTCGCATGTGATCCCGGCGCTGCTGCGTCGCTTCCACGAGGCGACTGCCGAGAACGCACCGGACGTGGTGGTGTGGGGCAGCGGCACGCCGATGCGCGAATTCCTGCACGTGGACGACATGGCTGCCGCCAGCATCCACGTGATGGAGCTGGATCGCGAAGTGTGGCAGGAGAACACCGAGCCGATGCTGTCGCACATCAACGTGGGCACCGGCGTGGACTGCACTATTCGCGAGCTGGCGCAGACTATCGCGCAGGTTGTGGGCTACAAAGGCCGCGTGGTGTTTGACGCGACCAAACCGGACGGCACGCCGCGCAAGCTGCTGGACGTGACCCGTCTGCATCAGCTGGGCTGGTATCACGAGGTGTCACTGGAGCAGGGGCTGGCCAGTACCTACCAGTGGTTCCTGGAAAACCAGCACCGCTTCCGGGGGTAATGATGTTTTTAAGTCAGGAAGATTTTGCCACGGTGGTGCGTTCCACTCCGCTCATCTCAATTGATTTGATCGTGGAGAACGAACGCGGCGAGTTCTTGCTGGGGAAACGAACCAACCGTCCTGCACAGGGATTCTGGTTCGTGCCCGGCGGGCGCGTGCAGAAGGATGAGACGCTGAGCGATGCGTTTGAGCGTCTCACTCTGGCGGAGCTGGGCCTGCAGCTGCCAATGGCAGCGGGCCAGTTTTACGGGGTCTGGCAGCACTTCTATGACGATAACTTTTCGGGCACCGGGTTCACCACGCACTACATCGTGCTGGGGTTCCGCCTGAAGGTGAGTGAGGCAGACCTGCGTCTGCCTGATTCTCAGCATGACGACTACCGCTGGCAGACGCCAGAGGCGTTGCTGGCCAGCGACAATGTGCACGACAACAGCCGTGCCTATTTCCTGGCCGATCGTCAGTCTGAGGTGCCGGGACTATGAAGATCCTCGTATACGGAATCAACTACTCGCCGGAGCTAACCGGTATCGGGAAATACACCGGCGAGATGGTCGAGTGGATGGCGAGCCAGGGACATGACGTGCGGGTCATTACCGCGCCGCCGTACTACCCGGAATGGAAAGTGGGGGAGCGCTACTCAAGCTGGCGCTACCGTCGCGAAGAGGGAGCGGCGACCGTCTGGCGCTGCCCGCTGTATGTGCCTAAGCAGCCCTCGACGCTGAAGCGGCTGATTCACCTCGGCAGCTTTGCGCTGAGCAGTTTCTTCCCGCTGATGGCGCAGCGTCGCTGGAAGCCGGATCGCATCATTGGCGTGGTGCCGACGCTGTTTTGCACGCCGGGCATGCGCCTGCTGGGCAAACTCTCCGGCGCGCGCACCCTGCTGCACATTCAGGATTATGAAGTTGACGCCATGCTGGGCCTGGGGATGGCAGGCAAAAGCAAAGGCGGCAAGGTGGCGAAGCTCGCCAGCGCGTTTGAGCGCAGTGGCTTACACAACGTGGATTACGTCTCGACTATTTCGCGATCCATGATGAACAAGGCGCAGGAGAAGGGCGTCCCGGCGGAAAAGGTGATCTTCTTCCCGAACTGGTCCGAAGTGGCGCGTTTTCGCGACGTGAGTGAGCAAGACGCTCAGGCGCTGCGCGCGCAGCTCGGTTTGCCTGATGACCAAAAAATCATTCTTTATTCAGGAAATATCGGCGAAAAGCAGGGGCTGGAGAGCGTGATCGAAGCGGCCCAGCAGCTGAGCCAGCACCCGTGGACGTTTGTGATTGTCGGGCAGGGCGGTGGGAAAGCGCGGCTGGAAAAAATGGTAAGCGTTCGCGGCCTGACCAACGTGAAGTTCTTCCCGCTTCAGTCTTACGAGGCACTGCCAGCTTTGCTGAAGATGGGCGACTGCCATCTGGTGGTGCAAAAACGCGGCGCGGCGGATGCGGTGCTGCCGTCCAAGCTGACCAACATTCTGGCAGTGGGCGGTAACGCGGTGATTACGGCAGAAGCCGAAACAGAATTAGGCCAGCTGTGTGACAGCTACCCGGGGATTGCGGTGTGCGTGGAGCCGGAATCGGTCCCGGCGCTGGTCACCGGCATTGAACTGGCACTCGCCATGCCAAAACTGAACACGGTGGCACGTGAATATGCCGAACGCACGCTCGAGAAAGAGAACGTGCTGAGCCAATTTATTGCAGATATACGGGGATAAATCATGAGTCAAACCACTTTGTATCCGGTTGTGATGGCTGGTGGCTCTGGTAGCCGGTTGTGGCCGCTGTCCCGCGTGCTCTATCCAAAACAGTTCCTCTGCCTGAAAGGGGAACTCACCATGCTGCAAACGACGGTGAACCGTCTGCACGGCGTGGAGTGTGAAAGCCCGGTGGTGATTTGTAACGAACAGCACCGCTTTATTGTTGCCGAGCAGCTGCGCCAGCTGAACAAACTCACAGAAAACATCATCCTGGAGCCTGCCGGTCGTAACACTGCCCCTGCGATCGCCCTGGCGGCGCTGGCGGCAAAACGCAGCAGCCCGAACTGCGACCCGCTGATGCTGGTGCTGGCGGCGGACCACGTTATCCAGCAGGAAGACGCATTCCGCGACGCGGTTCGTGCGGCCATTCCTTATGCCGACAGCGGTAAGCTGGTGACCTTCGGCATCGTGCCGGATCTGCCTGAAACCGGCTATGGCTATATCCGCCGCGGCAGCGTGACGCCGGGTGAAGGCGACAGCGTGGCGTTTGACGTGGCGCAGTTTGTTGAAAAACCGAATCTGGAAACCGCGCAGGCGTACGTCGCCAGCGGGGAGTACTACTGGAACAGTGGGATGTTCCTGTTCCGTGCCGGACGCTATCTGGAAGAATTGCAGAAGTATCGCCCGGACATTCTCAGCGCCTGCGAGAAAGCGATGGCCACGGTTGATCCGGACCTCGATTTTATCCGCGTGAACGAAGAGGCGTTTCTCGCCTGTCCGGAAGAGTCGATTGACTACGCGGTGATGGAACGCACGGCAGATGCCGTCGTGGTACCGATGGATGCGGGCTGGAGCGACGTTGGCTCCTGGTCCTCCCTGTGGGAGATCAGCGCCCATACCCCGGAGGGTAACGTCCATCACGGTGATGTGATTAGCCACAAAACGGAAAACAGCTACGTCTATGCCGAGTCCGGCCTGGTGACAACGGTTGGCGTGAAAGACCTGGTGGTGGTTCAGACCAAAGACGCCGTGCTGATTGCCGACCGTAACGCCGTGCAGGACGTAAAAAAAGTGGTGGAAAAAATCAAGGCGGATGGTCGCCACGAGCACCACATTCACCGCGAAGTGTACCGTCCGTGGGGCAAATATGACTCCATCGACGCGGGCGAGCGTTACCAGGTGAAACGCATTACCGTGAAGCCGGGTGAGGGGCTGTCCGTACAGATGCACCACCACCGCGCCGAGCACTGGGTGGTGGTCGCCGGTACGGCGAAAGTCACCATCGACGGTGAAGTCAAGCTGCTGGGTGAAAACGAATCCATCTATATTCCGCTGGGGGCGACGCACTGTCTGGAGAACCCGGGGAAAATTCCTCTCGACTTAATTGAGGTGCGCTCCGGCTCGTATCTGGAAGAGGACGATATCGTGCGCTTCCAGGACCGCTACGGGCGGGTGTAGCACTCCGCATCATGCCCGGTGGCGCTGCGCTTGCCGGGCCTACGAATGACAAAAAAATCAATTTGGCCATTTAGTGGTCAGGGCCGACTGTTGCCTGAAAAAGGGGTCATCATGGAAAAATTAACCTGTTTTAAAGCCTACGATATTCGCGGCAAGCTGGGCGAAGAGCTGAACGAAGATATCGCGTGGCGCATCGGCCGCGCGTACGGCGAATATCTCAAGCCAAAAACCATCGTGCTGGGCGGCGACGTGCGCCTGACCAGTGAATCCCTGAAGCTGGCGCTGGCGAAAGGGCTGCAGGACGCGGGCGTGGACGTGCTGGATATCGGCCTTTCCGGGACCGAAGAGATTTACTTTGCCACCTTCCACCTCGGCGTGGACGGCGGTATCGAAGTGACTGCCAGCCACAACCCGATGGACTACAACGGCATGAAGCTGGTGCGCAAGGGCGCTCGCCCAATCAGCGGCGATACCGGCCTGCGCGACGTGCAGCGCCTGGCGGAAGCCAATGACTTCCCGCCGGTGAACGACGCGAAGCGCGGCAGCTACAGGCAGATCACTTTGCAAAAAGAGTACATCGACCACCTGCTGGGCTACATCAACGTGGCGAACCTCAAGCCGCTGAAGCTGGTGATTAACTCCGGCAACGGCGCGGCCGGCCCGGTGGTGGACGCTCTCGAAGCCCGCTTTAAAGAACTGAACGTGCCGGTGACCTTCGTCAAAGTGCACAACACCCCGGACGGCAACTTCCCGAACGGTATTCCTAACCCGCTGCTGCCGGAGTGCCGCGACGATACCCGCAACGCGGTGATCGAGCACGGCGCGGATATGGGCATCGCCTTTGACGGCGATTTCGACCGCTGCTTCCTGTTCGACGAGAACGGGCAGTTCATCGAGGGCTACTACATTGTCGGCCTGCTGGCGGAAGCGTTCCTTGAGAAAAACCCGGGCGCGAAGATAATTCATGACCCGCGTCTTTCCTGGAACACCGTCGACGTGGTGTCCGCGGCAGGCGGCACGCCGGTAATGTCCAAAACCGGCCACGCCTTCATCAAAGAGCGCATGCGCGAAGAAGACGCCATCTACGGCGGCGAGATGAGCGCCCACCACTACTTCCGTGATTTTGCCTACTGCGACAGCGGGATGATCCCGTGGCTGCTGGTGACCGAGCTGCTGTGCCTGAAGGGGAAAACGCTGAGCGAGCAGGTAGCGGACCGTATGGCGGCGTTCCCGGCGAGCGGGGAGATCAACAGCAAGCTGGCGCAGCCAGCCGAGGCCATTGCCCGCGTGGAGCAGCACTTTGCCATTCACGCACTGGAAATTGACCGTACCGACGGCATCAGCATGGCGTTCCCGCAGTGGCGCTTTAACCTGCGCTCGTCCAACACCGAGCCGGTGGTGCGCCTGAACGTGGAGTCCCGCGCTGACACCGCGCTGATGGAAGCCCGAACGAAGGACATTCTGGCGCTGTTGAATCAGTAATATTTGCCCCTCCCGGTGGGAGGGGGAACTGAATACAGGAACAACGATGACGAATCTAAAAAAACGCGAACGAGCGAGAACGAATGCATCGTTAATCTCTATGGTGCAGCGTTTTTCTGATATCACCATCATGGTCGGTGGATTGTGGGCGGTGTGTCGGATCAGCGGGCAATCGTTCTTATACATGCATCTGCTGATGGCGCTGATTGCGCTGGTCGTGTTTCAGATGATCGGCGGGATGACGGATTTCTATCGTTCGTGGCGCGGCGTCAAAATGACCACTGAACTGATGCTGCTGCTGCAGAACTGGACCCTGAGCCTGATCTTCAGCGCGGGCCTGGTGGCGTTCAGCCATGATTTTGACAATCGTCTGGTGACCTATCTCTGTTGGTATCTGCTGACCTGCGTCGGCATGGTGGTGTGTCGCTCACTTATCCGCTTTGGCGCGGGCTGGCTGCGCAACCGGGGTTATAACCGTCGCTTCGTTGCCGTGGCAGGGGATTTGCCCGTCGGGCGGGTGCTGCTCGACAGCTTCCGCAAAGAGCCGTGGTTAGGTTTTGAAGTGGTGGGGATTTATCACGACGCGAAGCCTGGCGGCGTGCCTGCGGACTGGGCGGGCAATTACGAGCAGCTTATTGAAGACGCGAAAGCCGGCAAAATTCACAACGTCTACATCGCCATGCAGATGAAAGACGAATCCCGCATTAAGCAACTGATGCGCGAGCTGGCGGATACCACCTGTTCGGTGATCCTCATCCCGGACGTGTTTACGTTCAACATCCTTCACTCCCGCATTGAAGAGGTGAACGGTGTGCCGGTCGTACCGCTGTACGACACGCCGCTGTCAGGTATTAACCGCGTGCTGAAGCGTCTGGAAGATATCGTGCTCTCTTCGCTGATTTTACTGCTTATCTCTCCGGTACTGTGCTGCATCGCCCTGGCGGTGAAGCTGAGCTCTCCCGGACCGGTAATCTTCCGTCAGACCCGCTACGGCATGGACGGTAAGCCGATTATGGTGTGGAAATTCCGCTCCATGAAGGTGATGGAAAACGACAAGGTGGTAACCCAGGCAACGCAGAACGATCCGCGCGTCACCCGCGTGGGGAACTTCCTGCGCCGTACCTCGCTGGACGAGCTGCCGCAGTTCATCAACGTGTTCACCGGCGGGATGTCGATTGTCGGGCCTCGCCCGCACGCGGTCGCGCACAACGAGCAGTACCGTTCGCTGATTGAAGGCTACATGCTGCGCCATAAGGTGAAGCCGGGCATCACGGGCTGGGCGCAGATCAACGGCTGGCGCGGTGAAACCGACACGCTGGAAAAAATGGAAAAACGTATTGAGTTCGATCTGGAGTACATCCGTGAGTGGAGCGTCTGGTTCGATATCAAGATTGTTTTTCTGACCATCTTCAAAGGTTTCGTGAACAAAGCGGCGTATTAAGATGAGCTTACGTGAAAAAACCATCAGCGGCGCGAAGTGGTCAGCGATGGCGACCATCGTCATCATTGGCCTTGGCCTGGTGCAGATGACAGTCCTGGCGCGCATTATCGATAATCACCAGTTCGGTCTGCTGACCGTTTCGCTGGTGATTATCGCGCTGGCCGATACGCTATCTGACTTTGGTATCGCCAACTCAATTATCCAGCGCAAAGAGATTAGCCATCTGGAGCTGACCACGCTCTACTGGCTGAACGTGGGGCTGGGGATTTTCGTGTTTGTGCTGGTGTTCTTGCTGAGCGATACCATCGCCAGCGTGCTGCACAACCCGGATCTCGCGCCGCTGATGCGTACGCTGTCGTTTGCTTTCGTGGTGATCCCGCACGGGCAGCAGTTCCGCGCGCTGATGCAGAAAGAGCTGGAGTTCAACAAGATCGGCATGATCGAGACCAGCGCCGTGCTGGCGGGCTTTACCTTCACCGTGGTGAGCGCCCATTTCTGGCCGCTGGCGATGACGGCCATTCTGGGGTATCTGGTTAACTCTGCCGTGCGCACGCTGCTGTTCGGCTATTTTGGCCGCAAAATCTACCGTCCGGGGCTGCATTTCTCGCTGGCTTCCGTCTCCTCCAACCTGCGTTTTGGCGCATGGCTGACGGCGGACAGTATCATCAACTATGTGAACACCAACCTTTCAACGCTGGTGCTGGCACGTATTCTCGGGGCGAGCGTGGCAGGGGGCTACAACCTGGCCTATAACGTCGCGGTCGTTCCCCCGATGAAGCTGAACCCGATTATTACCCGCGTGCTGTTCCCGGCGTTTGCCAAGATTCAGGACGACACGGAGAAGCTGCGCGTCAATTTCTACAAGCTGCTTTCGGTGGTGGGGATTATCAACTTCCCGGTGCTGCTGGGGCTGATGGTGGTTTCCAGCAACTTCGTGCCGCTGGTATTTGGCGAGAAGTGGAACGGTATTATCCCGATCCTTCAGCTGCTCTGCGTGGTGGGGCTGCTGCGCTCCGTGGGGAATCCGATTGGTTCCCTGCTGATGGCGAAGGCGCGCGTGGATATCAGCTTTAAGTTCAACGTCTTTAAAACCTTCCTGTTTATTCCGGCAATTATTGTTGGTGGACACATGGCGGGCGCCATCGGCGTCACGCTAGGCTTCCTGCTGGTGCAGATTATCAACACCGTGCTGAGCTACTTCATCATGATCAAGCCGGTGCTGGGCTCCAGCTACCGTCAGTACATCCTGAGCCTGTGGCTGCCGTTCTATCTCTCATTGCCGACCCTGGCGGTGAGCTACGCCCTGGGCATTATCCTCAGCGGCCACCTGCCGCTGGCCGCGCTGCTGGCGGTGCAGGTCGCCGCGGGCGCGCTGGCCTTCGTCGTGATGATTGTGCTGTCGCGCAATGCGCTGGTGGTGGAGATGAAGCGCCAGTTTTGCCGTAACGAAAAAATGAAAACGCTGCTTCGCGCAGGCTAGTTATTTAAGAGGCCATTATGAAATTATTAATTCTTGGCAACCATACCTGCGGCAACCGTGGCGACAGCGCCATCCTGCGCGGTTTACTGGATGCGATTAACACCCTTAAGCCTGAGACCGAAGTGGACGTGATGAGCCGTTATCCGGTCAGCTCATCCTGGTTACTGAACCGCCCGGTGATGGGCGACCCGCTCTACAGCCAGATGAAACAGCATAACAACGCCGCGGGCGTGATGGGGCGCGTGAAAAAAGTGCTGCGCCGTCGCTACCAGCACCAGGTGCTGCTTTCCCGCGTGACCGACACCGGCAAGCTGCGCAATATTGCTATCGCGCAGGGCTTTACCGATTTTGTGCGTCTGCTGTCCGGCTATGACGCCATTATTCAGGTCGGCGGTTCGTTCTTCGTCGATCTCTACGGCGTGCCGCAGTTCGAGCATGCGCTTTGTACGTTCATGGCGAAAAAGCCGCTGTTTATGATTGGTCACAGCGTGGGGCCTTTCCAGGACCCGCAGTTTAACCAGCTGGCGAATTACGTGTTTGGTCACTGCGACGCGCTGATCCTGCGCGAGTCCGTGAGCCTTGAGATGATGAAGCGCAGCGAGATCGACACGTCAAAAGTTGAGCACGGCGTGGACACGGCCTGGCTGGTGGATCACCAGGACGACAGCTTCCAGGCAAGTTACGCGGTGCAGCACTGGCTCGATGTGGCGGCGAAACAGAAAACTGTCGCCATCACCCTGCGCGAGCTGGCGCCCTTCGATAAGCGTTTAGGCACGACGCAGGCGGCGTATGAGAAAGCGTTCGCTGACGTGGTGAACCGCGTGCTGGACAGCGGTTATCAGGTGCTTGCGCTGTCCACCTGCACCGGTATCGACAGCTACAACAAAGATGACCGCATGGTGGCGCTGAACCTGCGCAACCTTGTCAACGACCCGTCCCGCTATCACGTGGTGATGGACGAACTGAACGACCTGGAGATGGGCAAGCTGCTCTCCGCCTGTGACCTGACCGTGGGTACCCGTCTGCACTCGGCGATTATCTCCATGAACTTTGGTACGCCGGCCATTGCCATCAACTATGAGCACAAATCCGCCGGGATTATGCAGCAGCTCGGCATGCCGGAAATGGCCGTGGATATCCGTCATCTGCTGGATGGTTCGCTCGGCGCGATGGTGGGGGACACCCTGGGCCAGCTGCCGGCCATCAATGAACGCCTGGCCGTGGCGGTGAAAGCCGAGCGCGAGAAGGGCATCGGGATGGTGAAATCGGTACTGGATCGCGTGCGGGAGGGGAAATGAAGGTTGGTTTCTTCTTGCTGAAATTTCCGCTGTCGTCTGAAACGTTTGTCCTGAACCAAATCACCGCGTTTATCGGTATGGGATATGACGTGGAGATTATCGCCCTGCAAAAGGGCGATACGCAAAATACCCATGCGGCCTATACCCAGTATGGGCTGGAGGCGAAAACCCGCTGGCTGCAGGATGAGCCTTCCGGGAAGGTGAGCAAGCTGCGCCACCGGGCCAGCCGGACATTACGTGGGATCCATCGCGCGTCGACCTGGCGCGCGCTGAATGTGTCCCGCTATGGCGCAGAGTCCCGCAATTTGATCCTGTCGGCCATCTGCGGGCAAACGGCGCAGCCGTATCGTGCGGACGTGTTTATCGCCCACTTTGGCCCGGCGGGCGTCACCGCCGCGAAGCTGCGCGAGCTGGGGGTGATTGACGGTAAAATCGCGACCATCTTCCACGGCATTGATATCTCCAGCCGTGAAGTGCTGAACCACTACACGCCGGAGTATCAGCAGCTTTTCCGACGCGGTGACGTGATGCTTCCCATTAGTGAACTGTGGGCCGGACGGCTTAAAAACATGGGCTGCCCGGGAGAGAAAATTGCCGTTTCGCGTATGGGGGTGGATCTTACCCGCTTCACTCGCCGTCCGGTGAAGGTGCCGGGCAAACCGCTGCAGATCATCTCCGTCGCTCGCCTGACCGAGAAGAAAGGGCTGCATGTGGCCATTGAAGCCTGCCGCCAGCTGAAAGCGCGCGGGGTGGATTTCCACTATCGCATTCTGGGCATTGGGCCGTGGGAGCGTCGTCTGCGCACGCTTATCGAACAGTATCAGTTGGAAGATGTTGTCGAGATGCCGGGCTTCAAGCCGAGCCATGAGGTGAAGGCCATGCTCGATGAGGCGGATGTGTTTCTGCTGCCTTCCGTGACGGGCACCGATGGCGATATGGAAGGCATTCCGGTGGCGCTGATGGAGGCGATGGCTGTAGGCATTCCGGTGGTATCGACCCTGCACAGCGGGATCCCGGAGCTTATCCAGTCTGACTATTCCGGCTGGCTGGTGCCGGAAAATAACGCCATGGCCCTGGCCGATCGGCTAGCGGCATTCAGCGACATCGACCAGCAGGCGCTGGAGCCCGTGCTTCACAACGCCCGACAAAAAGTAGAAACCGATTTTAACCAGCAGGTGATTAATCGCCAGTTAGCGAGCCTGCTGCAAACGTTGTAACGCCGAGGTTGTATGCTGAAAAAGATTACCCGACGCACCTTCGTCTCTTCTCTGTCCGTTCTGGCCGCCGCGCCGCTGCTGTCGTCCCGCCTTGCGCGGGCTGCAACCGGAAGAACGGTTTCTGTGAATCAGTACAATAACAACGACTGGATCGCCGCCTTTAAGCAGGCGTTTAAAGATGGGGACACGGTTGTTGTCCCTGCGGGGCTCACCTGCGAAAACATCAATACGGGCATTTTCATTCCTGACGGGAAAACGCTGCTGATCCGCGGGGCGTTAACCGGCAACGGACGCGGCCGATTCGTCCTGCAGGAGGGCAGTAAGGTCATTGGCGAAGGCGCGGGACGCACGGAAAATATTACCCTGGACGTTCGCGGCTCTGACTGTGCGATCAAAGGACTCGCGATGAGCGGGTTTGGTCCGGTGACGCAGATCTACATCGGCGGCAAGAAGCCCAGCGTGATGCGCAATCTTGTCATTGATAACATTAGCGTGAGCCAGGCCAACTATGCCATTCTGCGCCAGGGGTTCCATAACCAGGTGGACGGTGCACGCATCACCAACAGCAAATTTAGCCACCTGCAGGGCGATGCGATCGAGTGGAACGTCGCCATTAATGACCGCAATATCCTGATTTCCGACCATGTGATCGACAACATCAACTGCACGAACGGCAAGATCAACTGGGGCATTGGCATTGGCCTCGCCGGAAGCACCTACGATAATGACTATCCGGAAAAGCAAACTGTTAAGAACTTCGTGGTGGCCAACATCACCGGCAGCAACTGCCGTCAGCTGGTACATGTTGAAAACGGCAAGCATTTTGTTATCCGTAATATAAAGGCCAAAAATATTACGCCCGACTTCAGTAAAAAGGCGGGAATAGACAACGCCACGGTAGCAATTTATGGCTGTGATAATTTCATTATTGATAATGTCGATATGGTAAATAGTGCCGGAATGCTCATCGGCTACGGCGTGATTAAAGGCGATTATTTGTCCATTCCACAAAACTTTAAGCTCAACAATATTCACCTCGATAATCGCCAGCTTGCGTATAAGCTGCGCGGAATAC
Source organism: Enterobacter genomosp. O (assembly GCF_001022965.1). GTDB lineage: Bacteria > Pseudomonadota > Gammaproteobacteria > Enterobacterales > Enterobacteriaceae > Enterobacter > Enterobacter cloacae_L. The sequence continues at coordinate 39,448 of NZ_LECZ01000024.1, read as the reverse complement.
AAATTTCATCCGGCAACGCCACGTCATTTGTTGCGATTACTAACGTCGAGATGCAGCGCGCTACCCTGGAACTGCACAATAAACCTCAGCATCTTTTCTTACGAAATATCAATGTGATGCAGGAAGCTGCCGTGGGACCTGCCCTGAAGATCAATTTCGACCTGCGCAAGGACGTGCGGGGCAAATTTATGGCTAAAGACGAGACGCTGCTGTCGCTGGCGAACATAAAAGCCGTCAATGAGAAGGGGCAGAGCTCAGTGGATATCGACCGGGTTGATCAGCAGGTGGTGAATACCGAGCGGCTGAATTTTGCGCTTCCGCACAGATAATCGACAATTGTCGATTTTGGGACTATTCCTGGCACAAAAGTGCCATCTAATCAGATTACAACTACAGAAATTTGTGTAGCCAGGGCGTAACATTACCTAATAATCACGGCAAATCATGCTGGCGAAAACGGGTTTAAGAGCTATAATTCGTCAACCATTTTAAGGTGGAAGATATAATGATTAATTTGAAAGCAGTCATTCCGGTAGCAGGCTTGGGCATGCATATGCTGCCAGCCACAAAAGCCATTCCTAAAGAGATGCTGCCGATCGTCGACAAGCCGATGATTCAATACATTGTCGACGAGATTGTTGCTGCAGGGATCAAAGAAATCGTCCTGGTTACGCACTCGTCCAAGAATGCGGTAGAGAACCACTTCGACACCTCTTACGAACTCGAAGCGCTGCTTGAGCAGCGCGTCAAACGCCAGCTGCTGGCGGAAGTACAGTCAATTTGTCCGCCGGGCGTGACCATCATGAACGTGCGCCAGGCGCAGCCGCTGGGGCTGGGTCACTCTATCCTGTGCGCCCGTCCGGTTGTGGGTGATAACCCGTTCATCGTTGTGCTGCCGGACATCATCATTGATACCGCGTCTGCCGATCCGCTGCGCTACAACCTGGCGGCAATGGTCGCACGTTTCAATGAAACGGGCCGTAGCCAGGTGCTGGCAAAACGCATGAAAGGCGACCTCTCCGAATACTCCGTTATCCAGACGAAAGAGCCGCTGGAGACGGAAGGGCAGGTGAGCCGCATCGTTGAGTTCATCGAAAAACCGGATCAGCCGCAGACGCTGGATTCCGACCTGATGGCGGTTGGCCGCTATGTTCTGAACGCAGATATCTGGGCCGAGCTGGAAAAAACCGCGCCAGGTGCCTGGGACCGTATCCAGTTGACCGACGCAATTGCCGAGCTGGCGAAAAAGCAGTCCGTTGATGCGATGCTGATGACCGGCGATAGCTATGACTGCGGTAAGAAAATGGGGTATATGCAGGCGTTTGTGAACTATGGACTGCGCAACCTGAAGGAAGGGGCGAAGTTCAGAAGTCGGATTGAGAAGTTGCTGGCTAACGACTGATCCGTCTTTGTTTATTTGAAAAAGCGGCAGTTATCATTTGGTGTGTGTAAACATAACCAAAATGGTAACTGCCGTTTTTTGTTATTAATTCTAGTGATAACATGGAGTTATCTGATTCAAATGTGGACTGATTTGTAACGATTTGTGCTTGTTTCTGAGGTCATTTAGGACGACAATTAACAGAGTTGTATTGCAGTTGTCTAGCGGCAGTTTTATCCGCAAGCAGACAACTGAAAATGAGACATTCATGCGTCATTCAGTGCACTGGTAGCTGTTGAGCCAGGGGCGGTAGCTTACTTAATTGCGAGAGAACGATGAAGAGAATTATTACTTTTGGTACATTTGATGTTTTTCATGTTGGTCATGTAAATATCCTTGAGCGTGCAGCCTCATTTGGTGACTGTCTTATTGTAGGTGTAAGTTCAGATAAATTAAATTTCAATAAAAAAGGGCGTTACCCTATATATAACCAGGATGATCGCTGCCGTATAATAAGTTCTCTTAGAGTAGTTACCGACGTATTTATTGAAGAATCCTTAGAGCAAAAAAAAGAGTATATAAGTCAGTACAAAGCTGATGTTTTAGTTATGGGGGATGATTGGACTGGCCGATTTGATTGGGTAAATGACATTTGTGATGTGATATATTTACCAAGAACACCATCAGTATCTACTACAGAAATTATTGAAGTTGTGAAGACCCTCAGATGACAAATTTAAAAAAATCATTCAGAATAACAATCAGTAAAATCATTTCATTGTTAAACTATCTTATCCCAAAGAAAAAAAATAGAATTTTTTTTAAAAGCAAACCTGATTACTCGGGCAATTGTAAGGCGCTAAGCGATTATATTATAGAAAATGATCTTCCATATCATATCGTTTGGTCTATAAAAAAAGAAATTGATCAAAAAAAAATAACCACAGTTGCAATTGGTTCTTTAAGAGAATTATTCTACTACTTTACAAGTAAGTATATTATTACTACGCATAATGAAATGATAGGTCCAATTGCAAAAAATCAAAAGTACATTAGTTTGTGGCATGGAATGCCTTTTAAAAAAATCTGTTACCTTGGAGAGAATGATCATCTAGGAATGATAGATTATTCAGCTATTAGGATTGCCACGTCAGAAATTATGCGTTCTATAATTTCGGCAAGCTTTCGTGAAAAAGCTAATAATGTATATATTACTGGCCAGCCTCGCAATGATTTTTTATTCAAGCCAATCAGCTTGGCAGATGTTGGTGTTAAATCAAGCAAGAACAAAAAAATAGTGATGTTTGCACCTACATTCCGGATGAATAATGAAGATAAGAGATACTCTGATGGTAAGGGAATTATTGATAACAACTTTCTTCGAGTAAATGATTTCTGTATGGAAGATATAGATAATTTTCTCGAGCAAAACAATACTCATTTAATATTAAAATTGCATCCATATGAGGAAGAATATTTTCGAGGGGTCGCAACATTGAGTTCGAATATAACTATCATAAGCTCTGAAGAACTCACTCAAAAAAATATCGATTTGAATCAGTTGCTTTCTGTAGTTGATGTTTTAATAACAGATTATTCATCAATTTATTTAGATTTCTTGATTCTAAATAAGCCTCTAATTTTCTTAGTTCCTGATGTTGAGGCTTATAGCTCTTCACGCGGTGGGTTTACTTTAGAACCTTTTGATTTTTGGACACCTGGCGATAAGGTAAACAGTCAGAATTCATTATTAAGAGCTATCGATAAAATTATCACGGGCGTTGATGAACATACTGAAAGGCGAAAGCAAATAAATCTAATAATAAACAAATATACGGATGCTAATAATAGCCAGAGAGTCATTGAACTGATGAAGAGTTTATCATGAAAATATACATTTTCTTAGGAGATTTAAGTTCGAAAGGTGGTATTGAGCGTGTTTCAGTTGCTTTAGCCAATGGATTGGCTAAATTTTATGATGTAACTGTCATTAGTTTATATCGTGCAACTAGAACCTTATCATTTGTCCCAGATGATAAAGTAAAAGTAATCTATTTGTACGATGACTTTGAAAAAAGTATGTATAATCGGAATCTAGGAGCTATCGCAGGATTAAAGTTTGATTTTTTATATCTTATTAGGAAGTTAAAGCAGCTCAAGAGAAAAAAATTAGACCTGAGTGAAAACGATGTTCTTATTTCATGTGATATAAAAATGTCTTTGCTATTATTCTTGTTAGCAAAGAAAAGTAAAATTATAGCGATTGAACATTTTGAACATGATATAGGTAACTCAGCGTTAAGAATGATTAGGAGAGCACTATATCCTAAATTATCAGCTGTTGTATCGCAAACAAACGAAGATCAAATAAAATATTTGAAATGGTTACCCCGTGACAAACATAAAATCATTCCAAATATTATAAGTTTTGAGACGAATAATACGCCTAATAATAATATAGAACGAAAAATTGTACTTGCTGTGGGGCGATTAACTCATCAAAAGGGTTTTGATTTACTTCTAAATGCTTGGGCTAAAGTAAATGCTCATGACTGGTGCTTAAAGATCATTGGTGACGGAGAAGAGCATGACAATTTAAACGCTCTAATTACCGACTTAAAAATATCTAATGCTGAAATAATACCCTTTCAAAATAATATACATGAATATTATTCTTCTGCAGAAATATTCGTGCTTTCTTCTCGCTTTGAAGGCCTGGGAATGGTGCTTTTAGAAGCTCTTAGCAGCGGCTTGGCATGCATAAGTTTTGATTGCCCGGCTGGTCCTAAAAGCATAATCACAAGTGATAATGGGTTGTTAGTTCCAACCGGTGATACAATTAAATTGTCAAAAGCTATCTCTTTTTTAATAAATAACGAAGAAGAAAGAAAACGGTTAAAAAATAACGCTACGGCGTCTATTGATAAATTTAAAGAATCAAACGTAATTGCAAAATGGCGAGAGTTGTTGAATGAAATTTAATAGAAAACAATACGATGCAGTATTTCTTACTAATGTACCTGCTTTCTATAAAGTAAATTTGTTTAACGAAATTCAAAAAAAGAAAAATATATTTGTAATATTCGTTTCAGATGAGTCGAAAATTAGAAACAAAGATTTCTATTCATTTAATTTTGAATTTGATCACTATTTTCTTAACAGAGGAAGTTTTGAAGATAGGAATAAAATAAAAACACTATTCAACTTACTTAAAAAGTTAAGTACAATTTCATACAAAAAAATTGTATTTTCAGGGTGGGAAGTTAAAGAAGTCACTTTAGCAGCGTTGTTTAATAAGAGGAATAAAAATGCAATAGTGATCGAAAGTAGCATTATTGAAACGAAGAAAAGTGGTTTAACTTGGTTTCTGAAAAAAATAGCGGTCGGGCGTATGTCATTAGCTTATCCTTCAGGTCAATTGCAAAAAGCAATTTTGGAAATGTTCTCTTTTAAAGGGGAAACTGTTATTACCCATGGCGTTGGCCTCTCTAATTTTAAAGAAACCTGTTTACTGAATAAAAAAGAATATAAAATAAATAGACCTCTTCGGTTCATCTACATTGGAAGGATTTCACCGGAAAAAAATATAGATTTTATGGTGAATATTTTCAAAAACCTTCCTTACGAATTGATACTTATCGGAGATGGCCCCTTAAAAAAACAGCTAGATAATAAAAAATACAACAATATCAAATTTTTAGGCTATATTGACAATAAAGAGTTATCAAAAGAAATACTCAAAAGTGATTGTTTTATACTCCCATCTTTATCTGAACCATGGGGATTAGTTGTGGAGGAGGCTTTAACTTTGGGGCTTCCTGTAATAGTTAGTAACCATGTGGGCTGTCACAGTGATTTAGTCAATGAGAGAAATGGTATTATCTTTGATGTAAACGATACACAATCCTTTATTGATGCATTGATGATAATGGAAAACAATTATGAGCGCTATCTCCGTGGTGCAAGCGAATTCAATGCAATAGAAATAGCAAAAGCACAGGTCGATGCTTATGTAGGTAGCATCTGATGAGTAAAAAAAACAAGACATTTAAAGATTTTATAAATTACTTTTTAGGGGATCTTTTTGTCAAAGGATTTATGTTTATCTCGCTACCTCTGCTTTCAAGAATCATGTCGCCGGAAGATTATGGGCGGATGTCCCTTATAAATTCAGCAGTCATGATTTTATATGTTTTTATAAGTTTAAATCTCCAAAATGCTGTAATCAACGCCTATATGAAAAACGAAGTTGATTTTCCAGTATATCTTGGAAGCGTTTTATGGGGACTGACCGTCGCGCAAGTATTGTTAGTCGCTTTATGTATATATTTTGCTGTTCCGCTTGGTGCGTTACTAAGTATTAGCACATATGATGTTTATTGGGTTGTCGCTATCTGTATTCTGCTAAGCTACATATATATATATACAAGCTATCTACAAGGTGCTCGGCTTAGCTCTAGCTTTGTCAAATTGAATATAGTAAGCAAAGTATCAGAAGTTATTGTCATTTTTTTATTCGCTTGGTATTTAACCCAAGATAAATATCTTGCAAAGGTTTATGCTCAGTTAGTGATCAGTTTTGTTTTACTGGCCTATGTCTTGAGGAAATTAAAAAAGATAGCTGTATTAAAATTTAATGTAAGATATTTTATATCTGCTCTAGCATTTAGTTCTCCATTAATTATACATGTTCTTTCAAATGCTTTGCTTTCACAAGTTGACAGATTGTTTATTGCAAAGATGTTAGGGGAGGGGCAAGCTGGTATATATTCTTTCGCATATAATATCGGAATGTGTATATTAGTTGTTGTAATGGCCTGGAACTCTTCATGGCAGCCTAAATTATATAAATTTCTTGATTCGAAGGATAATGAAAAAATAATACGAATTATTGATATAAGCTCCATGTTATTATTAATAATATCATTTTTATCTATTCTTTTTTCAAAACAAATGGTTGAAATTCTTGCGGACCATCGCTATAGGGAAAGTATATCAGTAGTCCCTGTCATATTGATTGGCAACTCTTTAATACATATTTATTTAAGTTATGTTAACTTTACCTTCTATGAGAAAAAAACAATATTTGTTTCAATTGGTACGTTACTTGCTGTAGCAATTAATGTAGCGTTGAATTATCTTCTCATACCAATATACGGTATCCATGGAGCTGCATGGGCTACAGTATTAGCTTATTTCATGCTAGCATTTTTCCATTATCTCATAGCGACAGTCATGTTAAAGGCAAACCCAGTATCATGGTTTTTGTTATTGTGGTATTCGGCTTTATTATTGATTTCTTATTTCTTTGTAATTTATCTTGATTCTTTACCGCTATGGATCTCCTTATCTATAAAGATAGTGATCTGTTTTATTATCCTCATCATTCTTATGAGAACTAAAATCTATAATCAATTAAAGGAATGACAGTGTCCATATATCATTTTTTTATAGCTTTTGTATTCTTGCTTGCATTTTTAGATATTTTTATTATTTCTGATGCCAGGAGTCGTTTTTTCCTTTATATAATACTATTTACGCTGATAGTGATCTTCATCGGTTTAAGATATCAAACTGGGCTTGACTGGTTATTTTATAATGACCTATTTAATGGCGAAAGCTTTTCATTAGCCATTGAACCGGGATATTATTTACTTTCTTTCATATCATCTTTTTTAATGGGGTATTGGGTTTATCAGGCATTAATAACGGTCTTTCTAATAATATGTTTAAAAAGATTCTTCTATGAAAATGCTACAAACTATTTGTTTTGTATAGGCATCTTCTTCTTATACCAGTTTATATTTGTCACGGAAGCACTACGACAAATAATTTCTCTGTCAGTTATTTTAATTGCGTATAAAAAATTTTACGAGAATAAGAATTTTCAATTTTATGTACTTGCTGTTTTAGCTACTTTATTTCATGTGTCTGCGCTAATCGTCTTAATGATTATTCCCTTTTCAAGGCGCGGGAATATATACGTATTAAAAATTCTGACGATAATTGGTCTCGCCTTGGCAGTTTTTAACGTTTATCCTGTTGATAATTTAATAAAGTTGCTTTCAATGCTTCCAACTGGTGGTTATCTCGAAAAAATAAAATGGTATAGTCAGGATGATTTTGCAGGATCGGTACTTACAGTTTCATTAATATTCAAAGTTTTTGTTGTGTTTTTATTCGACAGCAGATCTAAGTTTATAAAATCTAATAGTGATTATCTCGCTAATCCGAGGGCATATAATTTTATTTATACTTCGGTTTATTTGATGATTTTTATGGACGTTTATCTTGGAAGGTTTGGTACTATTAGTACTAGGCTTGATGTGTACTTCATACCATGTTTTTTAGTAGCTCTAAATTATTTGATAAATGAATTCAAACAGGGTGTGAGTCGTTTTCTTTTCTTCTGTATTGTCATGGGTTACTTTACTGTGAATTATTTCGGTATTATGGATGGCTATTATTTTAATAATTTTTACAGTCCTTATCAGAATTATATATCTGAATTTTTAAGTCCAGGCAGTTATAGTGATAGAGGGTGGGACGTGAGATATTATTTCAGCAATAAGGAATTATTGCAGTGAATCTTTTGATTAATGCTAGTAATCTGTATGTTGGTGGGGGAGTCCAGGTAGCGATTTCTGTATTGGAAGAGTTATCTGATTCATCATTTTCGTTTATTGCGGCTGTTTCTCCTGTCGTTTATTCACAATTGAGTGAGGATGCTGCATCATGTTGTATCGTGATTAACTCATCACCATCAAAAATGTTGAATTTCAAAGCTAGGAGGCAGCTCGACGATATAGTTAAAAAAAATGATATCTCAGTGGTATTCACAATCTTTGGCCCTAGCTATTGGTCTCCTAAAAATACCAAACATGCAATTGGTTTTGCACTTCCATGGTTGATTTATGATGTTAAATATACATATAATAAGTTGAACTTTAAAGAGAAATTTAAATTCCGCATCTTGAAGCTATTACAACCCTATTACTTTAAGAAAAATGCCGATTTAATTTTTACTGAAACTGATGACGTAAATGAGCGGGTAACAAAGTTGCTTAGCTTTGATAAAAAGAAAGTCTATACTGTTTCAAATACTCTTAATGGGTTATTTAAAAATTCTGGCAGTTATGATTATAGCATCTTGGACAGGTTGCCTGCTAAAAATTTAGATGATATTTGGTTAGTAACTATTTCGCATAACTATCCTCATAAGAACTTAGAAGTAATTAGAGAGTTAATTACAATATTACCATCTTGTTATAAGTTTATTTTAACTGTTTCAAGTGATTTTTCGCAGTTAGTCCCCAAAGAGCATAGAGAACGAGTCATCACCATAGGTAATGCAACTCTTAGTCAATGTGCTCCATTGTATGAAGTTTGTGATGGATTATTCATGCCAACACTCTTAGAGTGCTTTAGTGCATCTTACTTGGAAGCAATGTACATGAAAAAAATCATCTTTACTTCTGATCTGCCTTTTGCGCACACTGTATGCAAAGATGCAGCATTTTACTTTGCTCCTCATGATGTTGAAAATATTAGGGATACTCTTGTTAATGGCTTTCAAAACAAAGAAGCTCTTATCCATAAATTGAATCTGGGTTCAGAAATTTATCAACGATTTCCCTCTGCGAAATCAAGAGCGTTACAATATATGGATATAATAAAATCAAACTTGTTATAAATAGTGGATTTGAGGTGTTAAATATGTTTAAAGATAAAGTTTTACTTATTACTGGCGGGACAGGATCTTTCGGTAACGCTGTGCTTAATCGTTTCCTTGAAACTGATATTAAAGAAATAAGAATTTTTTCTCGTGATGAAAAAAAACAAGACGACATGCGGAAAAAATACAGTAATCCAAAATTAAAGTTCTATATTGGGGATGTACGGGATTATTCCAGCATTCTAAGCGCTGCACGCGGCGTCGATTTTATTTACCATGCCGCTGCATTAAAACAAGTTCCTTCATGCGAATTCCATCCGATGGAAGCTGTTAAGACTAACGTCCTCGGTACTGAAAATGTTCTCGAAGCTGCGATTGCCAACGAAGTTAAACGTGTCGTTTGCTTAAGCACTGATAAAGCAGTTTATCCTATCAATGCTATGGGTATTTCTAAGGCAATGATGGAAAAAGTGATGGTCGCAAAATCACGTAATGTTAATAGCGACAAAACTGTGATTTGCGGTACTCGTTACGGCAACGTGATGGCTTCCCGCGGTTCTGTCATTCCCTTGTTCGTTGATTTGATCAAAGCGGGTAAAGCGTTGACGATCACTGACCCAAATATGACCCGTTTCATGATGACGCTTGAAGATGCTGTAGATTTGGTCCTATATGCGTTTGAACATGGCAATAATGGCGATATTTTTGTTCAAAAAGCGCCTGCTGCAACGATTGAAACATTAGCTATTGCTCTGAAAGACCTTCTTAATGTTGAGCAACATCCTGTCAATGTTATCGGAACGCGCCATGGTGAGAAGCTTTATGAAGCGCTGCTTAGCCGTGAAGAGATGATTGCCGCCATCGACATGGGGGATTATTACCGTGTTCCACCTGACCTGCGCGATCTTAACTATGGAAAATATGTAGAACAAGGTGATAGCCGTATCTCTATTGTAGAGGATTATAACTCGCATAATACGCAGAGACTGGATGTTGAAGGGATGAAATCACTTCTGCTGAAATTACCGTTTATTCGCGCACTGCGCGCGGGTGAACATTACGATCTGGATGCCTGACATGAAAATCCTGATTACTGGAGCTGATGGCTTTATCGGACGTAACCTGTGCTTACGCCTTCAGGAAGCAGGGTACAGTGACCTTGTTAAGATTGACCGTGGTTCAAGTGCGGCTGAGCTGGAAAATGGCCTGCAAGATGCTGAATTTGTCTATCATCTCGCGGGTATTAATCGACCTAAAAATGTCGAAGAGTTTGCCGAAGGGAATAGCAATCTGACTCAGCAGATTGTCGATTCTCTTTTAGCCAAGCATAAAAGCACACCTATTATGATCAGTTCTTCCATTCAGGCTGAACTGGGTAATGCTTATGGTCAAAGTAAAGCTGCAGCTGAAAAACAAATTGAACGCTATGCAGCTGAAAGCGGGGCAGCATACTTTATTTATCGTTATCCCAATGTTTTTGGTAAATGGTGTAAGCCTAATTACAATTCGTTCGTGGCGACTTTCTGTCATAATATTGCCAACAACATCGATATTACGATCAATGACTCCTCTGCGCCTGTTAATCTTGTTTATATTGATGATGTTTGTACTGATGCGATAAAGCTCTTGTCTGAAAATGTTGAAAGCGGGTACAAAACTATTAAGCCAGTATATTCGACGACAGTAGGTGAGGTGGCGGAATTACTTTATCGCTTCAAAGAAAGCCGTTCCACTCTTGTCACCGAAGCTGTAGGTACAGGGTTCACCCGTGCGCTTTATTCGACGTGGTTGAGTTATCTACCAGCCGATATGTTTGCGTACTCAGTTCCCTCTTACGAGGATGCCCGAGGGGTCTTTTGCGAGATGCTAAAAACCCCTTCAGCGGGACAGTTTTCATTTTTCACAGCGCATCCCGGTATTACACGTGGTGGTCATTATCATCACACCAAAAATGAGAAGTTTCTGGTTATTCGCGGCCAGGCATGCTTCAAGTTTGAACATGTGATTACCGGTGAGCGATATGAGCTGAATGTTTCCTCAGATGATTTCAAAATCGTTGAGACAGTCCCCGGCTGGACGCATGACGTTACAAATATTGGAAATGATGAATTGATAGTCATGCTATGGGCAAACGAAATTTTCAATCGTGATGAGCCTGATACTATTGCGAGACCTCTCTAATGAAAAAATTAAAAATTATGTCTGTAGTTGGTACGCGTCCTGAGATTATCCGTCTGTCACGCGTTCTCGCTAAGCTTGATGAACACTGCGAACATATTCTTGTCCATACTGGTCAAAACTATGATTATGAGCTAAACGAAGTGTTCTTTAATGACCTTGGTGTACGAAAACCCGATTATTTTTTAAATGCTGCCGGGAAAAATGCGGCAGAAACTATCGGTCAGGTTATCATCAAAGTTGATGAGGTACTTGAATCCGAAAAGCCTGAAGCAATGTTGGTGCTGGGTGATACTAACTCCTGTATTTCTGCTATCCCGGCCAAGCGCCGTAAAGTGCCTATCTTCCATATGGAAGCCGGCAACCGTTGTTTCGATCAGCGCGTCCCGGAAGAGACCAATCGACGCATCGTAGACCATACCGCTGATATTAATATGACCTACAGTGATATTGCACGTGAATACCTCTTGGCTGAAGGCCTCCCAGCGGACCGAATTATTAAAACCGGTAGCCCAATGTTTGAGGTACTTACGCATTACATGTCTCAAATCGATAATTCGGATGTACTGTCGCGTCTGAATTTGCGTCCGGGCGAATTTTTCGTCGTCAGCGCGCATCGTGAAGAGAATGTTGATTCTCCAAAACAGCTTGTCAAGCTTGCGACCATTCTCAATACTATTGCTGAAAAATATGATTTGCCGGTTATTGTATCCACTCATCCGCGGACACGTAATCGTATTAACGAGCAAGGAATTGAATTCCACCCAAATATTAACTTGCTGAAACCGTTAGGTTTCCATGATTACAACCATTTGCAGAAAAACTCACGTGCTGTGCTGTCGGATAGCGGTACGATCACTGAAGAATCTTCCATTATGAATTTTCCTGCGTTAAATATTCGGGAAGCACATGAGCGACCAGAGGGCTTTGAAGAAGCCTCTGTCATGATGGTGGGTCTTGAGTGTGGGCGTGTTCTACAGGCACTAGATATTCTGGCAACACAGTCTCGTGGCGAAACCCGTCTTTTACGACAAGTCAGTGACTACAGCATGCCTAATGTGTCGGATAAAGTCGTCAGAATCGTTCACTCTTATACAGATTATGTCAAGCGAGTCGTCTGGAAAGAATACTGATGAAACTTGCTTTAATCATAGATGATTACCTGCCCAATAGTACACGAGTTGGTGCAAAAATGTTTCATGAGTTGGCTCAGGAATTTATTCGCCGTGGGCATGATGTTACGGTCATTACACCTGACACCCATATCCAGGAAGATGTGTCTTTTGACACCTACCAGGGGGTCAAAACATGGCGTTTCAAAAGCGGGCCTCTCAAGGACGTGAGTAAAATTCAACGTGCCATTAATGAAACGCTTCTTTCCTATCGGGCCTGGAACTCCATTAAAGGCCAGATAAAAAAAGAAACTTTTGATGGGGTGATTTATTACTCACCTTCCATATTTTGGGGGCCTTTAGTTAAAAAAATTAAAACCCGCTGCCAGTGTCCGGCCTATCTGATTTTGAGGGATATGTTCCCTCAATGGGTGATTGACGCTGGCATGTTAAAAGCAGGTTCCCCCATTGAACGTTATTTCCGTCTCTTTGAAAAATCGTCTTATCGGCAGGCAAACCGTATTGGTCTCATGTCTGATAAGAATCTTGATGTCTTTCGTGTGACCAATAAGGGTTATCCATGCGAAGTCCTTCGTAACTGGGCATCCCTCGCGCCGACAGTTCTACCTGAGGGTTATGTACCATTGCGTCAACGTCTTGGTCTTGAAGACAAGGTTATTTTCTTCTACGGAGGGAATATTGGGCATGCGCAGGACATGGCAAATCTGATGCGTCTTGTCCGAAACATGGTAGGGCATCCACAAGCCCATTTTCTGTTTATAGGTCAGGGCGATGAAGTTGAACTAATCAATTCTTTAGCTGCCGAGTGGGCACTGCCGAATTTCACATACCTAGCTTCTGTCAATCAAGATGAATTTAAATTTATTCTGTCGGAAATGGATATCGGACTATTTTCGCTCTCTGCCAGACACTCTTCGCACAATTTTCCAGGTAAATTGCTAGGTTATATGGTTCAGTCTTTACCTATATTGGGCAGTGTGAATGCTGGTAACGATTTGCTCGATATCGTTAATAAAAATAAGGCAGGATTAATTCATATCAATGGTGAGGACGACAAACTTTATGAGTCCGCACTGTTAATGCTTCATGATATTGCTGCGCGCCACAAATTAGGTTTGGGTGCGAGTGCATTATTGAAAGAACAGTTCTCCGTTGAGTCTGCGGCTCAAACTATAGAAATGAGATTAGAGGCATTCAATGCGACTAATTGATACTGACCAACTCGAAACCTTATACGAGCAGGCTGGCAGATCTGTTCGTCTGCGTTCACACCTTCTAATGCACAGTTCGCACCAGGATAAGGTGCAAAGATTGCTCATTGCATTGGTTATGGGGAGCTATGTTGAACCTCATTATCATGAACTTTCTCATCAATGGGAAATGTTTATTGTTATGCAGGGGCAACTTCAGATCTGCCTTTATAATAGGGATGGTGAAGTTATTAAGAAATTTGTTGCTGGTGAGAATACCGAAATTAGTGTTGTTGAGTTTGCTCCTGGCGACATACACAGTGTCGAGTGTCTCTCTCCAAGGGCTCTTATGATGGAAGTAAAAGAGGGACCATTTGACCCCTCCTTTGCCAAGGCATTCATTTAGAGCCCCTCTGAATCGCATCTTCCGCTATCTACTCGGGCCTATACTGAGTTAACATCTAAGCCACATTCAAGCCGCGCAGTTGTCGCGGCGACCACACCTGACAGGAGTATGTAATGTCCAAGCAACAGATCGGCGTTGTCGGTATGGCAGTGATGGGGCGCAACCTGGCGCTCAACATCGAAAGCCGTGGTTATACCGTCTCCGTTTTCAACCGCTCCCGTGAAAAAACTGAAGAAGTGATTGCCGAAAACCCAGGCAAGAAACTGGTTCCTTTCTATACGGTTAAAGAGTTCGTTGAGTCCCTGGAAACGCCTCGTCGTATCCTGTTAATGGTGAAAGCGGGCGCAGGTACAGATGCAGCAATCGACTCCCTGAAACCTTATCTGGATAAAGGCGACATCATCATTGATGGCGGCAATACCTTCTTCCAGGACACCATCCGTCGTAACCGTGAACTGTCTGCCGAAGGCTTCAACTTCATCGGTACCGGTGTATCCGGTGGTGAGGAAGGTGCTCTGAAAGGCCCATCCATTATGCCTGGTGGCCAGAAAGAAGCGTACGAACTGGTCGCACCTATCCTGACCAAAATTGCAGCCGTTGCTGAAGATGGCGAGCCGTGCGTAACCTATATTGGTGCGGATGGCGCAGGTCACTATGTGAAGATGGTTCACAACGGCATCGAATACGGTGACATGCAGCTGATCGCAGAAGCCTATTCTCTGCTGAAGGGCGGCCTCAACCTCTCCAACGAAGAACTTGCTGAGACCTTTAGCGAGTGGAACAAAGGCGAGCTGAACAGCTACCTGATCGACATCACCAAAGATATCTTCACCAAGAAAGATGGAGACGGTAAATACCTGGTTGATGTGATTCTGGATGAAGCAGCAAACAAGGGTACCGGTAAATGGACCAGCCAGAGCTCTCTGGATCTGGGCGAACCGTTGTCTCTGATTACTGAATCCGTATTCGCTCGCTACATCTCTTCTCTGAAAGAGCAGCGCGTTGCGGCATCCAAAGTGCTGTCTGGCCCGCAGGCCAAACCAGCAGGCGACAAAGCTGAGTTCGTTGAGAAAGTACGCCGTGCACTGTACCTAGGTAAAATCGTTTCTTACGCACAGGGCTTCTCTCAGCTGCGTGCTGCTTCAGACGAAAATAACTGGGATCTGAACTACGGTGAAATCGCTAAGATTTTCCGTGCGGGCTGCATCATTCGCGCCCAGTTCCTGCAGAAAATCACCGATGCCTACGCTGAAAATGCGGGCATTGCGAACCTGCTGCTGGCTCCGTACTTCAAGAAAATCGCGGACGAATATCAGCAGGCGCTGCGTGACGTGGTTGCCTACGCTGTGCAGAACGGTATTCCGGTTCCAACCTTCTCCGCTGCAGTGGCCTATTACGACAGCTACCGTGCTGCCGTTCTGCCTGCCAACCTGATCCAGGCGCAGCGTGACTTTTTCGGTGCGCATACCTACAAACGCACTGATAAAGAAGGTGTGTTCCACACCGAATGGCTCGATTAATCTGATTTAGTTGTTGCCATTCCATCAAGCCCGGTAGCGATACCGGGTTTTTTTATCCCGCCCAATCCACTCACTTTTTAACGGAATAGATTGCGTGAAAATTCTTGTTACTGGCGGAGCCGGTTTTATCGGCTCCGCAGTTATCCGACACATTATTAGCAATACTCGGGATAGCGTTGTTAACGTTGATAAACTGACCTATGCCGGTAACCTGGAATCATTGCGCGAAGTCAGCGATAACGCACGTTACGTATTCGAACATGCTGACATATGCGACAAAGCGGCCATGGAGCGCATTTTTGCCACTCATCAGCCGGATGCAGTAATGCACCTGGCGGCAGAAAGCCATGTCGATCGTTCTATTACCGGGCCGGCGGCGTTCATTGAAACCAATATTGTCGGTACTTACGTCCTGCTGGAAACCTGCCGCGCTTACTGGACATCACTGGATGATGCTGCAAAAGCAGCATTCCGTTTTCATCATATATCGACTGATGAAGTTTATGGTGATTTACCGCATCCTGATGAGCAAGCTGTTTCCACGCCATTACCGCTTTTCACAGAAACAACCTCATACGCACCGAGTAGCCCGTATTCCGCCTCTAAAGCGTCCAGCGATCATTTAGTCCGGGCGTGGGTCCGTACTTACGGCCTGCCGGCAATAGTGACTAACTGCTCAAACAATTATGGGCCTTTCCACTTCCCGGAAAAACTTATCCCGCTTGTCATTCTTAATGCCATTGAGAACAAGCCTTTACCGATTTACGGGAAGGGCGATCAAATACGCGACTGGCTGTACGTGGAAGATCACGCCCGCGCGCTTTATACCGTTCTGACAACAGGCAAACCCGGCGAAACGTATAATATCGGTGGTCACAACGAGAAGAAAAATATTGAGGTTGTACACACCATTTGCGACTTGCTGGATGAAATCGTTCCGAAAGAAAAATCATATCGCGAACAGATAACCTATGTCACAGATCGTCCTGGCCACGACCGCCGTTATGCTATCGATGCGCATAAAATTAGTCGTGAACTGGGCTGGACGCCCAAGGAAACCTTTGAGAGCGGTATACGTAAAACGGTTGAGTGGTATTTAAACAATTCAGAATGGGTTTCTAATGTTAAAAGTGGTGCCTATAAAAGCTGGATTGAACAGAATTATGGGGAGCGCAGGTAATGACAAAGCGTAAAGGTATTATCTTAGCGGGCGGTTCGGGCACTCGACTTTACCCCGTAACAATGGCGGTGAGTAAGCAGCTGTTGCCCATTTATGACAAGCCGATGATCTACTATCCGCTTTCAACGCTGATGCTCGCAGGAATTAAAGATATTCTTATCATCAGCACACCGCAGGATACCCCTCGCTTTGAGCAACTTCTGGGTGATGGCAGTCAGTGGGGGCTGCGCCTCCAATATAAGATACAGCCGAGCCCCGACGGTTTAGCTCAGGCGTTCATCCTTGGCGAAGAGTTTATCGGCGAGGACAACTGTGCTCTGGTTTTAGGGGATAATATTTTTTATGGTCATGATCTCCCCCGATTGCTTGAGGGCGCCGCCAGCCAGGAAGATGGGGCGACCGTATTTGCCTATCATGTCAGCGATCCAGAACGTTACGGCGTGGTTGAGTTCGACAAAGAGGGTACAGCGATAGGTCTTGAAGAAAAACCTCAGCAGCCTAAAAGTAACTACGCCATAACGGGCCTCTATTTTTACGATAACGATGTCATTGAGATGGCGAAGAGCTTAAGCCCTTCAGCGCGGGGCGAACTGGAAATAACCGATATCAACCGGCTTTATATGCAGCAGGGAAGATTATCCGTTGCGATGATGCGACGCGGTTATGCATGGCTGGATACGGGGACGCACCAGAGCATGATTGAGGCAAGTAATTTCATCGCCACTATCGAAGAGCGTCAGGGGTTGAAAGTGTCTTGTCCCGAAGAGATTGCATTTCGCAGAGGCTTTATCGATGCGGAACAACTTCGTGCACTTGCAGAGCCCTTGAAAAAGACCGGCTATGGGCAATACCTGCTAAATCTGACTAAGGGATTAGTCTGATTTGAACCTGCTTGTGATAACGTCTGCTGCATCGTGAAAAAGCGCAATGTTGCTGGAAGAAAGGCGCTTTGAGCGCTGTTCAGGCAACCCTCAGTCAGGGGGAAGTGCGTTTATCCGCCCTGGGATAACCTTGACAGTCAAATAGCGTTAGCGATAAAAAACCACCAGTTAATCATTGTGGTGACTGTTTGAATGTCATCAGAAACTCATACTGAAGAAGCCAAACGAATGAAAATAACCATTTCCGGAACAGGCTATGTTGGCCTTTCAAACGGTATCCTGATTGCGCAGAACCATGAAGTAGTCGCGCTGGATATTGTGCAGGCCAAAGTGGACATGCTTAACCAGAAGAAATCCCCGATTGTCGATAAAGAGATCCAGGAGTATCTGGCGAACAAGCCGCTGAATTTCCGTGCAACCACCGATAAAGATGACGCCTATCGCGATGCGGATTACGTTATCATCGCGACGCCAACGGACTACGATCCAAAAACCAACTACTTCAACACCTCTACGGTGGAAGCGGTGATCAAAGACGTTATCGCGATTAATCCAAAGGCGGTGATGGTTATTAAATCAACTATTCCGGTAGGTTTCACCAGGTCTGTTAAAGAGAAGTTTGGTATTGATAATATCTTCTTCTCGCCAGAATTCCTGCGTGAGGGAAGGGCGCTGTACGATAACCTGCATCCTTCTCGTATCGTTATTGGTGAGCGTTCAGAACGCGCCGAGCGTTTTGCCGCACTGCTTCAGGAAGGTGCTGTTAAGAAAGATATCGCGGTACTGTTTACCGACTCTACGGAAGCGGAAGCGATCAAGCTCTTCGCAAACACCTATCTTGCCATGCGTGTGGCGTACTTTAACGAGCTGGACAGCTATGCAGAAAGCCTCGGCCTGAACACCCGTCAGATCATTGAAGGTGTCTGCCTTGATCCACGTATCGGCAATCACTATAACAATCCATCATTCGGTTACGGCGGTTACTGCCTGCCAAAAGACACTAAGCAGCTGCTGGCCAACTATCAGGCAGTACCGAATAACCTGATTTCAGCCATTGTTGACGCTAACCGCACCCGTAAAGATTTCATCTCTGACTCCATCCTTGCGCGTCAGCCTAAAGTTGTGGGCGTGTATCGTCTGATCATGAAGAGCGGTTCAGATAACTTCCGTGCCTCTTCCATTCAGGGCATCATGAAGCGCATTAAGGCGAAAGGGGTTCAGGTTATTATTTATGAACCAGCGATGCAGGAAGATGAGTTCTTCCACTCCCGCGTGGTTCGCGATCTGGATGCGTTCAAGCAGGAAGCGGACGTGATCATCTCTAACCGCATGGCGGAAGAGCTGGCGGACGTAGCGGATAAAGTCTATACCCGCGATCTGTTCGGAAGTGATTGATTACTCTTAAGGCACGTAAAAAACCCGGCCATGTTGCCGGGTTTTTTTATTTTCAGACCTTATAGAAAGCGCGATACCAGTCGACAAAGTTTTTCACCCCGTCTTTGACCGAGGTCTGCGGTTTAAAGCCAATAACGTCATACAACGCTTTCGTATCCGCGCTGGTCTCCAGTACGTCACCCGGCTGAATCGGCATCATGTTTTTCTCTGCTTCTTTGCCGAGAGCTTCTTCCAGCGCCGTAATGTAATCCATTAGCTCGACCGGAGAGCTGTTACCAATGTTGTAAACACGATAAGGCGCGGAGCTGGTCGCCGGTGAACCGGTCTCTACGGTCCAGTCTGCATCGGCCTGAGGAATAACGTCCTGCAGACGAATAATGGCTTCGGCGATGTCGTCAATGTAAGTGAAGTCACGCTTCATCTTGCCGTAGTTGTAAACGTCGATGCTTTTGCCTTCAATCATCGCTTTGGTGAACTTAAACAGTGCCATATCTGGACGGCCCCATGGACCATACACGGTAAAGAAGCGCAGACCTGTGGTCGGCAGGTTATACAGATGGGAGTAGGTATGCGACATCAGCTCATTGGCTTTTTTGGTCGCCGCATAAAGTGACACCGGGTGGTCTACGGAGTCGTCTGTAGAGAATGGCATCTTGCGGTTCAGACCGTAAACAGAGCTTGATGATGCATACAGCAGGTGTTGCACCTTGTTATGACGACAACCTTCCAGCACATTAAGATGACCCACCAGGTTGGCGTCCGCATAGGCATGCGGGTTTTCAAGAGAGTAGCGTACACCTGCCTGTGCAGCCAGATGGATCACGCGATCAAACTTCTCGCGGGCAAATAACGCCGCCATCCCTTCACGATCGGCTAACTCCAGCTTGTGGAAAGTGAAATTCCCGGATTGGAGCAAGTCCAGACGTGCCAGCTTGAGGTTCACATCATAGTAGTCATTGAGATTATCAATCCCGACGACCTGGTGCCCGGCATCCAACAAGCGTTTGCTGACATGAGAACCGATAAACCCTGCCGCGCCCGTAACCAAAAATTTCATAACTTCCCTCATTAACTTTTCTATCTTGTCGATGCCTGCGGCATCAGAATTGCTATATGATAGCGCGTTGACCGCGAGTTATATAACCCATCTTTCCGATATAACTCATCGGATTCTGATAGAAAAATCGCTGGCAACAGATACACTATGTGAACATGATTATTTTTGCCCTTTTTCATCTGTTAGGGATTGTATGACGCAGAACAACAATACTCCGGTTAATAGCAGTAATGTTCCGGAGCAAATTGATTTACTTGATTTAGCGCTACAGCTGTGGCGTGGAAAGTGGGTAATTGGCGCTTTTGTCGCTGTTTTTATTGTCCTGGCGGGTATTTATATCACTGTAGCAAAAGAGAAATGGACCTCTTCCGCGATCATTGCTCAGCCGGATGCGGCGCAAATTGCCACTTACGCCAATGCACTGAATATCCTGTACGGTAGCGCCGCACCTTCAATGCCGGATATCCAAAACCGGGCCATTAACCGTTTCAATTCCTCATTTTCTGCTTTAGCCCGGGCGCTCGAAAACCAGGAAATATCTGAGAAGCTGACCATCGATACAACAGTTAAGGGCCAACCGCTACCGTTAAGCGTATCCTATACCGGTGAATCTGCGGAAGCTGCTCAAAAACAGCTGGCACAGTACATCCAGCAGGTAGATGAGCAAACGGCGAAGGAGCTTGCTCTCGACCTCAAAGATAACATTAAGCAGCAGATCACCACGCTAAATGACTCTCTGGAAAACCAGGAGAAGGTTGCTCAGGAGCAGAAAGATCTGCGTATCAAGCAGATCACTGAAGCGCTTAAGAACGCTGATGCAGCGAAAATTACCACTCCGCAGATCCAGCAAACTCAGGACGTGACTCAGGAAACGATGTTCTTACTGGGAAGCGAAGCGCTGAAATCGATGATCGATAACGAGGCGTCTCGCCCGCTGGTCTTCTCAGGTGCTTACTATCAGACGAAACAAAACTTACTAGATATTGAGAAGTTGAACGTGAAGCCGGATACCATCCACGTTTATCGTTACGTCATGAAGCCGGATCTCCCTATCCGACGTGATAGCCCGAAAAAGGCCATTGCGTTAATTCTGGCGGTCTTGCTTGGTGGGGTTATCGGTTCTGGTGTGGTACTGGGTCGAAACGCACTGCGAAACTACAAACCTAAAGCCTGATTCACCTCAGATAAAAAAACCGGGGAAATTCCCCGGTTTTTTTATTTATGCCGCTTTCGAAGATTCTCTATCACCGCCGTCAAATCCAGCTCCTGATCCTGCAGCAGCACCAGCAGGTGATACATCAAATCAGACGCTTCATTGGTCAGCTCCTCACGGTCATGCACCGTCGCGGCCAGCGCGGTCTCAACGCCTTCTTCCCCCACCTTCTGCGCAATACGCTTGGTTCCGCTGGCGTACAGCTTCGCGGTATAGGAGCTCTCAGGGTCCGCGGTTTTACGCACTGCCAGCAGCTGTTCCAGTTGGTACAGGAACAACCACTGGTGGCTTGCATCACCGAAACAACTGCTGGTGCCCTTGTGGCAGGTCGGGCCGATGGGGGTTGCCAGTACCAGCAGGGTGTCGTTATCGCAGTCTGGCGTAATGCTCACTACATTCAGGAAATGGCCTGAGGTTTCGCCTTTGGTCCACAGACGCTGTTTCGTGCGCGAGAAAAACGTGACTTTGCCGCTGTCGAGCGTTTTTGCCAGCGCGTCCTGGTTCATATACCCCAGCATCAGCACTTCGCCTGAAACCGCATGCTGCACAACCACCGGCAGTAATCCGTCAGTTTTTTCCCAGTCCAGCTGCGCCTGTTGTTGCTCTGTTAACATACCCTGATCTCCACGCCCTGGCCGGCCAGGTACGTTTTTAACTCACCAATATTAATAATCTGTTTGTGGAACACGGATGCGGCCAGCGCGCCGTCAACGTTCACGTCGCGGAAGGCTTCCAGGAAATGTTCCATGGTGCCCGCGCCGCCGGAGGCGATCAGCGGCACGTGGCAGACCGCACGGACTTTTTTAAGCTGTTCGAGATCGTAACCGTTACGCACGCCGTCCTGGTTCATCATGTTCAACACGATTTCGCCCGCGCCACGCTTCTGCACTTCCTGCACCCAGTCGAGCGTTTCCCACTGCGTCACGCGTGTTCGGCTCTCATCGCCGGTATACTGGTTGACGTGGTACTTGCCCGTTGCGGCGTCATACCAGGTGTCGATCCCAACAACAATACACTGCACGCCAAAACGATCGGCGAGTCGGGTAATGAGCTCCGGGTCGG
The DNA here is from genome assembly GCF_001022965.1 of Enterobacter genomosp. O. Classification (GTDB taxonomy): domain Bacteria; phylum Pseudomonadota; class Gammaproteobacteria; order Enterobacterales; family Enterobacteriaceae; genus Enterobacter; species Enterobacter cloacae_L. Next base: position 17,177 of record NZ_LECZ01000024.1, on the reverse strand, counting down.
CCAGGGCAGGGGAGTTGATGGAAATCTTGTCGGCACCAAAGGAGAGAATTTTGGCCGCATCGTCAGCGGATTTGATCCCGCCCGCCACGCAGAAGGGGATATCAATCACTTCCGCCACGCGCGCAACCCAGCTTTTATCAACCACACGGCCGTCGCTGGAGGCGGTGATATCGTAAAACACCAGCTCGTCTGCGCCTTCCTCGGCATAGCGTTTTGCCAGCGGGACGATGTCACCGATGATCTCGTGGTTGCGGAACTGCACGCCTTTCACAACCTGACCATCGCGTACGTCAAGACAAGGGATTATCCGTTTTGCCAGCATTGAATCGCCTCCGTCACAGTAAATTTTCCTTCCAGCAGGGCCCGGCCCACAATCACACCCTGCACGCCCGTTCCGCGCAGCGCGGCGATATCATTCAGATCGCCAATTCCACCCGAAGACTGGAAGGCCACCTGCGGATAACGGGCGCAGACTTCTTCATATAAAGAAACGTTCGAGCCCGCCAGCGTGCCGTCGCGGGAAATATCCGTGCACAGCACGTGCTTCAGGCCGACGGGCAGATACATCTCGACCAGCGCTTCCAGCGTCACGCCGGAGTTTTCCTGCCAGCCGCTGACCGCCACCTGCTTGTTACCCTGTTCATCAATACGCACGTCCAGCGCCAGCACCAGCGCGTCGGCGCCGAAGCGGCGAAACCAGCCTTTGACGGTCTCAGGATCTTTCACCGCGGTTGAACCGACCACCACGCGCGCCACGCCCGCGTCCAGCAGCGCTGCCACGTCATCTTCAGTACGCACGCCACCGCCAACCTGGACGGGCACGTCAACGCCGGCAACCAGTTCTTTAAGCAGGGAGATCTGACGTTTCGCCGGGTCCTTCGCGCCGGTCAAATCCACGAGATGCAGGACCTGCGCGCCCTGCGCGGCGTACTCCTGCAGGCGCGGCAGCGGGTCGTTCCCGTAGTCACGCTGCTGTCCGTAGTCGCCCTGGTGGAGACGAACAACCGTGCCGTCAATTAAATCTAAAGCGGGAATAATCATCACATCTCCAGGAAGTTTTTCAGCAGCTGCGCGCCCGCGGCGCCAGAGCGCTCCGGGTGAAACTGCACGCCGAAGAAGTTGTCTTTCTGCACGGCTGCCGTAAACGCCTCACCGTAATTGCACTGGGCGATCGTATTTGCGTTCACCGGCATGGCGTAGCTGTGCACGAAGTAAAAATACGCGCCGTCTTCAATGCCGCGAAACAGGCGGTCGCCCGCTTTTGCGTAAACGCGGTTCCAGCCCATATGCGGCAGAGGCAGGCCGTGGTCGACCATTTTCGGCACGTCTTCGTCAATAATGCCCAGCAGATCGACGCCGTTACTCTCTTCGCTCCGGCGGCCCAGGATCTGCATGCCCAGGCAAATGCCCAGCACAGGCTGGGTACAGGCTTTGATAAGCTCAACCAGCTCGCGCTCGTGGATCTGAACCATTGCCGCCTGCGCGGTGCCAACGCCCGGCAGGAATAGCTTGTCAGCGCGCAGCACCACGTCTGGGTCGCGGCTGACCACGGGCTCATAGCCGTGGCGCGCGATGGCAGACTTTACGGAGTTCAGGTTGGCGCATCCGGTATCCAGAATCACCACATTCATTACAGCACTCCTTTCGATGAAGGCAGGGCGTCACCTTCCACGCGAATCGCCTGGCGAAGGGTACGGCCGAAGGCCTTGAAGAGACTCTCCACGCGGTGGTGGTCGTTCTTGCCCTTGGTCTTCAGGTGTAGCGTCAGGCCCATGGTGTAGGACAGTGAACGGAAGAAGTGCTCCACCATTTCGGTGCTCAGGTCGCCAACGCGCTGGTAGGTGAAATCGGCTTTATATTCCAGGTGCGGGCGACCCGAGATGTCCATGGCGCAGCGCGCAAGGCATTCGTCCATCGGCAGAACGAAGCCAAAACGGTTAATGCCGCGCTTATCGCCGAGCGCCAGCTTCAGGGCTTCGCCCAGCGCCAGGCCGGTGTCTTCCACGGTGTGGTGATCGTCAATGTACAGGTCGCCTTTCACCGCAATCTCCATGCGGAAACCGCCGTGGGTCGCAATCTGGTCCAGCATATGGTCGAAGAAACCGACGCCGGTGTGGATCTTGCTGCCGCCTTCACGGTCCAGCCAGGCCTTCACGTCTATCTGCGTCTCTTTGGTGTTGCGCTCTACGTGGGAATAGCGGTCACGCTTTGTTAGCTGCTCGCCAATCTTCGCCCAGTTAAGGCTGTTGCGGTCGTAGCGAAGCCCCGCGATGCCCATGTTTTCCGCCAGCGTAATATCGGTGATGCGATCGCCAATGACATAGCTGTTGGTCTTATCCAGCACATCTTCCGCCAGATAATGCTCTACCAGCTTCACCTTCGGCTTACGGCAGTCACACTCATCGGCCGGCATGTGCGGGCAAATCAGCACCTCGTCGAATACAACACCCTGAGAGGTCAGCACCTGCATCATCAGATTATGCGGGCCGTCAAAGTCCGCCTGCGGGAAGCTGTCGGTGCCCAGACCGTCCTGATTGGTGATCATTACCAGCTTAAAGCCGGCCTTTTGCAGCTTGAGCAGCACCGGAATGACGTCTGGTTCAAACGCCAGCTTGTCGAAACGATCGACCTGAAAATCTGCTGGTGGCTCCGAAATAAGGGTGCCGTCACGATCGATGAAAAGGATCTTCTGGGTCATACTTTCTCCGCTTTCAGGGCGTCAATCACGCGCTGGCTCTCTGCACGGGTGCCTACGGTAATACGCAGGCAGCCGCTCAGGGAGGGTTGTTTATTCTGGTCTCGTAAGATAATGCCCTGATCCCACAAAGATTTAAATACGGCACTGGAGGCGGTGAAGCGCACCAGGATGTAGTTCGTTTCAGAGTCAAACACCTGCTCCACGCAAGGAATGTCCTTCAGCGCGGTCACCAGGTACTGACGTTCCACGAGGATTTGCGCCACGCGCTCGCGCATCGCATTAATGCCCTGAGGCGTGAGCGCTTGGGCAGCAATATCAGCGACGGGCGTGGAAAGTGGATATGGAGCGATCACTTTCAGCAGCAGGTCGATGACCTCTTTATCCGCCAGGGTGAATCCACAGCGCAGACCCGCGAGGGCGAAAGCCTTCGACAGCGTGCGCAGCACCACAAGATGCGGATACTCTTCCAGCCAGCCTGCCAGCGTCGCCTGCGGGCAGAACTCGATATAGGCTTCGTCGGCTACCACCAGGGCTTTGCCGCGCGTCATCTCCAGCAGGGTGCGGATATCCTGCGGGTTGATAATCTGCCCGGTCGGATTGTTCGGGCTGCAAACAAACACCACTTTTACGCCTTCGAGATTGTCGGCAATACCCTGAAGATCCAGCTGCCAGTTGTCCAGCGCCTGCACGTTGCGGCACGCCACGCCGAAGGTTTCTGCGCTGACGCTATACATGCCGTAGGTCGGCTGGCAGTACATCACCGCGTCTTTGCCCGGCTCGCAGAAGGCGCGGATCAGCAGCTCAATGCCTTCATCTGCGCCGCGGCTGACCAGCACCTGCTCTGGCTTCACGCCCGCGTACTGCGCGTAGTTTTCGATAACCGCTTTCGGCTGACACTCCGGATAGCGGTTCAGCGTTTGCTGCGACAGCTCAAACTGCACCGCCGTCGGGAATTCATTGGCGTTCAGCCAGACGTCACCGTTACCGCCCAGACGGCGAGCAGACTGGTAAGGCGTCAGGCGACGGACATTTTCGCGGGCTAACTCTTCAATGCTCATGCTTGCTCCTTCAGGGCTGCAACGCGCAGCGTAACGGCATTTTTGTGGGCGGTCAGGCGCTCGGCGGCGGCCAGCGTCTCAATGGTGGACGCCAGCGAGGCAAACCCTTCACGGGAGAGTTCCTGCACGGTCATGCGTTTCTGGAAATCCGCCAGCCCCAGGCTGGAACAGGTAGAGGTGTAGCCATACGTCGGCAGAACGTGGTTGGTGCCGGAGGCGTAATCGCCCGCGGACTCCGGTGACCAGTCGCCGAGGAACACCGAGCCCGCGCTCGTGATGCTGTCAACCAGATCGCGCGCGTTGCGGGTCTGAATAATCAGGTGCTCCGGACCGTACTGGTTAGAGATAGCAATGCACTGCGCCAGATCGCGTGCCACAATCAGGCGGCTGGCCGATAACGCCTGACGTGCCGTTTCGGCGCGGGGCAGGTCGGCAAGCTGGCGCTCGACGGCTTCGCCGACGCGCGTGGCCATATCTGCATCCGGAGTTAGCAGGATCACCTGCGAGTCCGGGCCGTGTTCAGCCTGAGAAAGCAGGTCGGACGCCACGAAATCCGGCGTTGCGCCGCTGTCGGCAATGACCAGCACTTCAGACGGACCGGCAGGCATGTCAATTGCCGCACCGTCCAGACGCTGGCTGACCTGGCGTTTGGCTTCAGTCACGAAGGCGTTGCCCGGGCCAAAAATTTTGTCGACCTTAGGAATGGATTCGGTGCCAAACGCCAGGGCAGAAATCGCCTGCGCGCCGCCCACTTTATAGACCGCCTGCACGCCGCACAGCTTTGCCGCATACAGAATCTCGTCGGCAATCGGTGGCGGTGAGCAAAGCACCACTTTCTGGCACCCGGCGATGCGCGCTGGAGTCGCCAGCATCAATACGGTGGAGAAGAGCGGGGCAGAGCCGCCGGGAATATAGAGGCCGACGGACGCAACCGGGCGCGTCACCTGCTGACAGCGCACGCCAGGCAGGGTCTCGACATCCACGGTCGGCAGCGTTTGCGCGGTGTGGAAGGTATCAATGTTTTTCACCGCGACGGCCATCGCCTGCTTGATGTCGTCACCCAGACGATTGCTGGCATCGATGATTTCCTGCTCGGTCACCCTCAATGCGCCGACGTCCGTCTTATCAAACTTTGCGCTGTACTCACGCAGCGCGTCATCGCCGCGGGCTTTGACGTTATCAAGGATCTCTGCCACGGTGCGTGAAATGCTTTCGGAAGCCGAAATCGCCGGGCGCATCAGCAGCTCGCGCTGTTGCGCTTCGCTACACGTATTCCAGTCGATGATTGTGTTAAAACCCATGGCCGTTACTCCATCATCTTCTCAATTGGCAGCACCAGAATAGAGCTTGCCCCCAGCGCCTTCAGTTTTTCCATGGTTTCCCAGAACAGGGTTTCGCTGCTGACCATGTGCATCGCCACGCGCTGCTGATCGCCCGCCAGCGGCAGGATGGTTGGGCGCTCAGCGCCCGGCAGCAGGGCAATCACTTCATCCAGACGCTCGGTCGGAGCGTGCATCATGATGTATTTGGATTCACGAGCCTGGATCACGCCCTGAATACGGGTCAGGAGTTTATCGATCAGCTGCTGCTTAGCGTCGGCCATCTCGCCATCGCGCTGAATCAGGCACGCTTTGGAGCGGTAGATCACTTCCACTTCGCGCAGGCCGTTCGCTTCCAGCGTGGCGCCGGTCGAGACCAGGTCACAGATGGCGTCCGCGAGACCCGCACGCGGGGCAACTTCAACAGAGCCGTTCAGCAGGCAGGATTTAAACTGCACGCCTTTCTGGTCCAGGTAACGTTTTAACAGGTGAGGGTAGGAGGTAGCGATACGTTTCCCGTTCAGCGCGGCCGGGCCGTCCCAGGCTTCATCAACCGGCGTTGCCAGCGACAGGCGGCAGCCGCCGAAGTCCAGGCGACGCAGGGTGAAATAACGCGGGTCTTCACCCTGAGCGCGGCGGGTCAGCAGCTCTTCTTCCAGCACGTTTTCACCGATGATGCCGAGGTCAACGACGCCATCCATGACCAGGCCTGGAATATCGTCATCACGCACGCGCAGAATATCGATGGGCATGTTTTCAGCCAGAGCAATCAGGCGCTGGGTGTGCAGGTTAATTTTAATCCCGCAGCGGGCCAGCAGTTCGCGTGAATCGTCACTCAAACGGCCTGATTTTTGAATAGCTATGCGTAAACGTGAGTTATCTAACATTCTTTATTCCTCATTAACCTGTTTTAACCTGTCTGAATTTGGTCCAAAAAAAAGCCCCCGGAAGAAGATCTTCCGGGGGCTTTTTCATGCGTTCATGCACCACTGGAAGATCCAAACGTCTTCCAGCACACATCGCCTGAAAGACTAGTCAGGATGATGGTGATGATGGTGGTGTTTAAATTGAACGCGTGTCATATAAATTCTCGATGAATGCTTATTCATTTGATGTCTTTTAACCTAAACCAGTTGTACGACATATTGCAAGGGCTTTTTTTGATCATTAATTCATTTCATATTGATGCTATGAATTGTGTGTTCTGCCGGGCTGGCGTAGCCTTATAAAAGACGAGTGAGAGTCAGGAGAATTCGCATGAAAAAGGTCGCGATTGTCGGTTTAGGATGGCTGGGAATGCCGCTGGCGATGTCATTGGCCGCAAAAGGCTGGCAGGTGACCGGGAGCAAAACCACCGCGGATGGGGTAGAGGCAGCGCGCATGTGCGGTATTGACGGCGTTGAGCTGCGCCTTGAGCCGCAGCTGGTGTGTGATGCTGACGATCTGGACACGCTGATGAACGTCGATGCGCTGGTGATAACCTTACCCGCCCGTCGCAGCGGGCCGGGCGAGTCATTTTACCTGCAGGCGATGCAGGAGATTGTCGACAGCGCGCTGGCGCACCATGTTCCTCGCATTATTTTTACCAGTTCGACATCGGTCTACGGCGAGGTTGAAGGTGTAGTGAAAGAGACGTCCGAGCGCCGTCCCGTTACCGCGAGCGGTCAGGTCCTGAAAGAGCTGGAAGACTGGCTGCATAATCTTCCCGGTACGCAGGTCGATATCGTCCGTCTGGCGGGACTGGTCGGCCCCGGGCGTCATCCGGGACGCTTTTTTGCCGGGAAATCTGCGCCAGACGGCCAGCATGTCGTCAATCTGGTGCATCTTGGCGATGTTATTGGCGCGATCGAACTCCTCTTACAGGCTCCAAAAGGTGGACACATCTATAATATATGTGCACCGTCTCATCCCGCGCGCAGCACGTTTTACCCGCTGATGGCGCGTCAGCTGGGTCTGGCCCCGCCGGTTTTTGGTGAGACAAAGGATGACAGTAAAGGCAAAGTTGTTGATGGCAATCGCATTTGTCATGAGCTGGGGTTTGAGTATCAGTATCCCGATCCGCTGGTGATGCCCATGGAATAAGTCCCGCAGCGGAGACGATCGCGTACCGGAAGGGGGCGAATATGAAACCGCTGCTGGATGTTCTTATTATTCTGGATGCACTGGAAAAAGAGGGGAGCTTTGCGGCTGCGTCGGCAAAGCTCTTTAAAACCCCTTCGGCGCTGAGCTATACCGTTCAAAAACTGGAAAGCGATCTCAATATCCAGATCCTCGATCGCTCCGGGCACCGCGCGCGGTTTACCCGTACCGGGCAAATGCTGCTGGAAAAGGGACGTGAAGTCCTCCATACCGTTCGCGAGCTGGAAAAACAGGCCGTCAAACTCCACCAGGGGTGGGAAAATGAGCTTGTTATTGGCGTGGATGATACCTTTCCGTTTTCTCTCCTGACGCCGCTCATTGAAGCCTTCTATCAACATCACAGCGTGACCCGGCTTATCTTTATCAACGGCGTGCTGGGTGGCTCCTGGGATGCCTTAACCCAGGGCAGGGCGGATATTTTTGTCGGCGCACTCCATGAACCACCCCAGTTGAGCGAGTTTGGCTTTGCCCGTCTGGGCGTGCTGGAGCAGGTGTTCGCTGTGGCACCCCATCATCCGCTGGCCCAGGAGCCAGAGCCCTTAAATCGTCGCGTAATTAAGAGCTACCGCGCGATAGTGGTTGGGGACAGTTCTCGTCCAGAGTGTGCGGTTTCCTCGCAGCTGCTTGATGAGCAGGAAGCCATTACCGTTTTTGACTTTAAAACCAAGCTGGAGCTGCAAATAAGCGGTCTGGGCTGCGGCTATTTACCCCGCTATCTGGCGCAGCGGTTTATTGACAGCGGTGCGCTTGTTGAAAAACAGGTACTTGCTCAAAGCAGTAATGAATCGGTGTGGGTCGGCTGGAATGAACAAACTGCCGGGCTGGCCAGCGCCTGGTGGCGGGACGAAATTTTAGCAAATAGTGCTATCGCCGCCGTTTACTCTCAGCCCGACGTCCAGAAATCAGCCAGTTAGTAAAAAGAAAATTGTCCCGTGCTTTGCAAAGTATTGCCTTTTGTATCCGATGTGGGGCAAAATGCCGGCGCTGCAACCAAATGAATAATCGACGATATAAAAGGCGTCGGTTATTTTTTTTTGCATGTACGAAACGAAACTAAAAACCAAGAGGCCGGGCTTCGTACCGGATAGATATTTACTAAAATCCGACAGTTGTTGTCGCTGAGGAAGAAAGAAATGGGGCAATTTTTCGCTTACGTGGCGGTTATCACCGTAAAGGAGAATAACTATGTCGCATAACGCAACTCCAAACACCTCTCGCGTGGAATTACGTAAAACGCTTACGTTGATTCCGGTTGTTATGATGGGCCTGGCCTATATGCAACCAATGACGCTGTTCGATACATTCGGTATCGTATCAGGCCTCACGGACGGTCATGTGCCGACGGCTTACGCCTTCGCGCTGATTGCGATCCTATTTACCGCGCTCAGCTACGGTAAACTGGTGCGTCGCTATCCGTCTGCCGGTTCCGCCTACACCTATGCCCAGAAATCCATCAGCCCGACAGTTGGCTTTATGGTGGGCTGGTCTTCGCTGCTCGACTACCTGTTCGCACCGATGATCAACATTCTGCTGGCAAAAATTTATTTTGAAGCGCTGGTGCCGTCGATTCCATCCTGGATGTTCGTCGTGGCGCTGGTGGCCTTTATGACTGCCTTTAACCTGCGCAGCATCAAGTCCGTTGCCAACTTTAACTCCGTTATCGTTGTGCTTCAGGTTGTTCTGATTGCCGTTATTCTTGGCATGGTGATCTACGGCGTGTTCCACGGCGAAGGCGCTGGCACCCTGGCGAGCAGCAAGCCGTTCTGGTCAGGTGATGCACACGTGATCCCGATGATTACCGGGGCAACCATTCTCTGCTTCTCCTTTACCGGTTTTGACGGGATCAGCAACCTGTCTGAGGAAACCAAGGATGCAGAGCGCGTAATTCCGCGTGCTATTTTCCTGACGGCGCTGATTGGCGGTCTGATCTTTATTTTCTCGACCTATTTCCTGCAGCTGTACTTCCCGGATATCTCTCGCTTCAAGGATCCGGATGCGTCTCAGCCGGAAATTATGCTCTATGTGGCGGGTAAAGCGTTCCAGGTTGGCGCGCTGATCTTCTCCACCATCACTGTACTGGCGTCCGGTATGGCTGCGCATGCAGGCGTTGCGCGTCTGATGTACGTCATGGGCCGTGATGGCGTATTCCCGAAAAGCTTCTTCGGTTACGTTCACCCAACATGGCGTACCCCGGCGATGAACATCATCCTGGTCGGTGCAATTGCGCTTCTGGCGATTAACTTTGACCTGGTGATGGCAACGGCGCTGATTAACTTCGGTGCGCTGGTGGCGTTCACCTTTGTTAACCTGTCGGTTATCTCTCAGTTCTGGATCCGCGAAAAGCGTAACAAGACGCTGAAAGATCACTTCCAGTATCTGTTCCTGCCGATGTGCGGTGCCCTGACCGTGGGCGCGCTGTGGGTTAACCTGGAAGAGAGCTCTATGGTGCTTGGTCTGATTTGGGCGGCTATCGGCCTGGTTTACCTGGCCTGCGTCACGAAGAGCTTCCGTAACCCGGTACCTCAGTACGAAGACGTCGCGTAATACTGTGTCGGGTGGCGGCTACGCCTTACCCGACCTACAAACCCCGTAGGGGGCAAAAAAAGCCGGAGACATCGCCTCCGGCTTTTTTATACTCATCACTCAGACTATCTCTTGCGCGTACTTGAATAACGCTTTGAGCAGCGCCTGCTTCTCTTCGTTCCCTTCGTATTGACCGTAAAGCATCTCCAGCTCCTGTGCGTAGTTGTGCAGATACTCCGGCGTAAACACGTTGCGACGATGCTGCAGCCAGCGTTCCTGCTCCGCTTCATCCAGCGTGCCGGGGTAATTACGCGCGCGGTAGTTAAATATCAGCTTTTCAATGCGCTTATCGGCGAAAGTGATATCCAGCGCCGGCAGGTTACGCGGCTCGGTTTGCAGAACGATATTCATGGCAGCGCGATCGGCATCGCTGAAGAAACCGTTGTACAGCTGGGCATCCACGTTTTCTGACGGCACGAACGGCTCGGCTTCAGCAAAGATGGCGACCACTTTTTCGCGCACCTGCGGGTTTTCCCGCAGCACTTTCAGATTATCGAGGCAGTGCTGGCGGTTAATGCCCAGCCTGTCGGCATCTTCCGGGCGCAGCGTATTCGCCTGCGCCAGTACCGGGCATTTATTGATATGCACCAGTTTGACCGGCACCGCAGGCAGATCGCCGAGTTCATTTTTCGGGGTGTAAAGCCGCTCGCGCAGGGTATCGCTGTCGAGCTCCAGTAGAGGCGAAATGTCGCCGGCTAAATCCACCATGATGACCGCATTACGGTTGTCCGGATGCCACGCCAGCGGCGCGACCCAGCTGGTATTGCCGCGCCAGGCGCCAAACATACCGGAAATATGCACCAGCGGCTTCATCTGCGGCACATCAATCAGCGTGGTTAATTTCTGCTTGCTGCGATGGCTCAGCAGATACTCAAACAGCCTTGGCTGCGCGCTTTTTACCAGCCTCGCCATGGCAATGGTGGCATAGACGTCGGCCATCGCGTCGTGGGCATTGCTGTGCTCGATGCCGTTGGCGCGCGTCAGGTGCTCCAGCCGGAAGCTCGTCAGCCCTTCCTCATTCTCCGGCCAGTTGATGCCTTCAGGACGCAGGGCATAGCAGGCGCGCATGATGTCGAGTAAATCCCAGCGCGAATTGCGGTTCTGCCAGCTCCAGGCGTAGGGATCGTAGAAGTTGCGATAAAAGATGTTGCGCGTCACTTCGTCATCGAAACGGATGTTGTTGTAACCGACCACGCAGGTATGGGGAACGGTGAACAGGTCGTGGATGCGGCGGGCGAATTCTGCCTCGCTAACGCCTTTTTCCCGCGCTTCCTGCGGCGTGATCCCGGTGACCATGACCGCGCCCGGCTGCGGCAGGTAGTCATCAGCGGGCTTACAGTAGAAGACCTCAGGCTCGCCAATGATGTTGAATTCGTCGTCGGTGCGGATGGCGGCAAATTGCGCCGGTCGGTCCAGCGCCGGGTGAGTGCCAAAGGTTTCGTAGTCGTGGAACAAAAAAGTCGGGCGTGCGGCAGAGTCAGACACCAGTAATACCATCCTGTTAAAAAATGACGTCACTATGGTAAACGATCGCGCGGGTCAGACCGAATAAAAAGCGCCGTTGTGACACAAATTTGCGCGCCAGCTTCAGCGGAAAATCTGCGTCCTGTCACATTTTTTTGCAATTAAGCCAGGTAACGACATCAGAACTCCCGTAAAAAGGTCATCGATTTTTAATGACCTGAGGATATACCGTTGAAACGCCGTCTGTTTATTGCTGTTTCTTTACTCGCTTCGAGTATCTCATCTGCTTTTGCGGCCGAACCACTGGATTTTTCGCCGCAGCCTCCGGCCATTCAGGCGGGCTCCTGGGTGCTGATGGATTACACGACTGGTCAGATCTTAACGGCGGGCAACGAACATCAACAACGCAATCCGGCGAGCCTTACCAAGCTGATGACGGGCTATGTGGTGGATCGGGCCATTGATAGCCATCGCATTACGCCGGATGACATTGTCACTGTAGGACGTGATGCCTGGGCAAAAGGGAACCCGGTTTTTGACGGTTCGTCGCTGATGTTCCTGAAAGAGGGCGATCGCGTTTCCGTGCGCGATCTGAGCCGCGGTCTGATTGTCGATTCCGGTAACGATGCCTGCGTGGCGCTGGCCGATCACGTGGCGGGCGGCCAGCCGCAGTTTGTGAAAATGATGAACGACTACGTGCAAAAGCTGAACCTGCGCGATACGCACTTTGAAACCGTCCACGGCCTCGACGCGCCGGGCCAGCACAGCTCTGCCTATGACCTGGCCGTACTCTCCCGGGCCATCATCCACGGCGAGCCTGAGTTTTACCATATGTACAGCGAAAAGAGCCTCACCTGGAATGGGATCACCCAGCAAAACCGCAACGGCCTGCTGTGGGATAAAACCATGAACGTGGATGGGCTTAAAACGGGGCATACCTCGGGGGCAGGCTTTAACCTGATTGCGTCCGCCGTTGACGGCCAGCGTCGCTTGATTGCGGTGGTAATGGGAGCGGACAGCCCGAAAGGGCGCGAGGACCAGGCCCGGAAACTGCTGCACTGGGGGCAGCAGAATTTCGATACGGTGCAGATCCTGCACAACGGTAAAAAAGTGGGGACCGAGCGTATCTGGTACGGCGATAAGGAGCAGGTGAAGCTGGGTACCGACCAGGACTTCTGGCTGGCCCTGCCGAAAGCGGAAGTGCCGAATATCAAAGCCAAATACGTGCTGGATAAAAAAGAGCTGGAAGCGCCAATTGCCGCGCATCAGCGGGTCGGGGAGATCCAGCTCTATGACCGCGACAAGGTGGTAGCCCACTGGCCGCTGGTGACGCTGGAAGCCGTTGATAAAGGCGGCCTGTTCTCCCGCATGAGCGATTATCTGCACCACACGCTTTAACTGCTGCTGAGCAGACTGGCAGGGTTGCGAGTCTGCTCACATAATAAACACTTCACGTTTGCCGATCGGCCAGAATCCGCTTTATAGTGTATAAATATACAGTAATAAATGGAGGCAGCATGGACTACAGCATTAAGCAGCAACAGAAACGTAAAATTGCCGGTTTTCATTTGGTCGGACCGTGGGAACAAACGGTAAAACAGGGCTTTGAACAGCTGGTGATGTGGGTCGACGGGCGTCACATTGAGCCGCTGGAGTGGGTTGCGGTCTACTACGATAACCCGGATGAGGTCCCGGCAGAAAAACTGCGCTGCGATACGGCCGTCACGGTACCGGACGATTTCGTTATCCCGGAAAACAGCGAAGGCGTCATGATGACGGAAATCGCGGCCGGTGATTATGCCGTAGCGACGGCGCGCGTGGAAAACTACGACTTCGCCACGCCGTGGTATCAGTTCTTTAATTCCCTCCTGCAGGACAATAAATACCAGATGGCGCTTAAACCCTGCTTCGAGCGCTATCTCAATGACGGTAATGCGGACGGCTACTGGGATATCGAAATGTTTATCGCAGTAGAGCACAAAGCGGTTTAAGCCTGCTAAATGAAGGGTTTTTCAGCCGGGAGCGATCCGCCCGGCTGAAAACACAGTACAATTGTGATTTGCCGTGTAGCTGGAGAGCGGGTGTGCGTCCCGACAAATCATTAACCCCTTTTGAAATTCGCTTGTACAAACACTACCGCGTGGTGCATGGATGTCGCATCGCGCTGGCGTTCGTGTTGACGTTTGTCCTGGTCCGCTTGCTGGATGTTCCGGAAGGGACGTGGCCGCTGATCACGCTGGTGGTGGTGATGGGGCCCATCTCGTTTTGGGGAAACGTTGTCCCGCGCGCCTTCGAGCGAATTGGCGGGACCGTTTTAGGCTCTGCACTTGGGCTTATCGCCCTGAAGCTGGAGCTTATCTCGTTTCCGGTTATGCTGGCATGGTGCGGTGCCGCCATGTTCCTGTGCGGCTGGCTGGCATTGGGCAAAAGACCGTATCAGGCGCTGCTGATCGGGATTACTCTCGCGGTGGTGGTTGGTGCGCCCGCCGGAGATATGACCACCGCGCTGTGGCGAAGCGGGGATGTCATTCTGGGGTCACTGCTGGCTATGCTCTTTACCGGTATCTGGCCGCAGCGCGCTTTTCTGCACTGGCGCATTCAGATGGCCAACTACGTCACCGCGTTTAACCGCGTCTATCAGGCCGGTTTTTCCCCCAACCTGGTTGAGCGTCCCCGGCTGGAAAAGCATCTGCAAACGATCCTCAACGACGTGGTCAAAATGCGCGGCCTGATCACGCCCGCCAGCAAAGAAACCCATATTCAGAAAGCGATTTTCGAAGCCATCCAGACGGTAAGCCGCAACCTGGTCTGCATGCTTGAACTGCAAATCAACGCGCACTGGGCCTCGCGCCCCAGCCATCTGCTGATGCTTAACGCGCAGACCCTCAAAGAGACCCAGCAGATGACGCAGCAAACGTTGTTGACCATCGCCCATGCGCTCTATGAAGGTAACCCGCAGCCGATACTGGCGAACAGCGAGCGGCTGAATGAGATCGTTGCGGAGCTGAAGCAGTTAATCAATGAACGTCAGAGCGATAACGTGGCAGAAACGCCTATTCACGGCTATGTCTGGCTGAGTATGGAACTGGCGCGTCAGCTTGAGCTGCTATCGCATCTTATTTGCCGGGCGCTGCGCAAATAAAAGGCGTATGTGACGCCTGCTGCTTCGATTCAGCAGCAATTGGGGTTATGATAGCTTTAAACGATATACTCATTGTCATTCGCAGCCGCTGTCAGTAAGGTTATTGTTACAACGGTTGCCTTAACGAATCCGAATCTCACATTATCAGGGGTGTAAAAATGGAAACTACCAAGCCTTCGTTCCAGGATGTTCTGGAATTCGTCCGCCTGTTCCGCCGCAAAAATAAACTGCAGCGTGAAATCCAGGACGTTGAGAAGAAGATCCGTGACAACCAGAAGCGTGTTCTGCTGCTCGACAACCTGAGCGACTACATCAAGCCAGGTATGAGCGTTGAAGCTATTCAGGGCATCATCGCCAGCATGAAGAGCGACTATGAAGACCGCGTTGATGACTACATCATCAAAAACGCTGAGCTGTCCAAAGAGCGTCGTGACATCTCTAAGAAGCTGAAAGTGATGGGCGAAATCAAGAACGGCGAAGCAAAAAGCGAATAATCGCAGCGAATAGTGAAAAAGGCTCTCTGGTGACAGAGAGCCTTTTTTTATGATTCAGAACGCGGCTGTAGCTGATAAATCCAGGCATTAACCTGTTTGCCTTCGAGGGTGGTTACCGTGACCTCAACCCGATCGTAGCCGTCTTCAAATTCATCCAGCATTTGCCAGTGTGCGGCAAGGTTATCCGAGATAAACAGATAGCCTTCAACGCGGGGTCCGTCAGGGTGGAGCACAATCCCCGGGAAGTCTGCCGCAGCACCCCAACCTCGCTCGTAAAACGTGCCGGATACGAAGCCAGCCAACCATTCACCGCCAATGTTTTCAAGAATATGCGCATTAGAGTGGCCCGGACGCAGCGTGCCGTAGACAAACAGAGCGTTCATTTTCCCTCACCCGCAAAGCAAAAAGCCTGCTTTAAAAGCAGGCTTTTTAAATTTGGCTCCTCTGACTGGACTCGAACCAGTGACATACGGATTAACAGTCCGCCGTTCTACCGACTGAACTACAGAGGAATCGTTGTGGAGGCTTATCTTAGCGGCGAAAAAAGTTTTGTCAAACCTGATCTTAGAGAAAATCGACCGATTGCTGATTCTGTCGTCAGTTTGTTGTAAATCCACACATCTTTTTCTGGAAAATACTTTGCAGGATGAGCATTTGTCCCCCATCATTTGAAATGTAGTTTCAACTTTTCTCTCTAAGGTCCATTTTGAACGTCACTGCCTCCTTACGCCAGGCGATAACGCGCACGCCATGGTATGCAAAACGTAAAAGCTATCGTGTTCTGTTCTGGCGTGAAATCACCCCTCTTGCTGTGCCTATCTTTCTGGAAAATACCTGCGTTCTGCTGATGGGGGTCCTGAGCACCTTCCTGGTGAGCTGGCTGGGGAAAGAGGCGATGGCTGGGGTCGGGCTGGCGGACAGCTTTAACATGGTGGTGATCTCGTTCTTTGCCGCCATAGACCTCGGAACGACGGTGGTGGTGGCCTTTAGCCTCGGCAAGCTTGACCCCAAGCGCGCGCGCGAGGCGGCCCGTCAGTCGCTGATGATCATGACCATTTTTTCGATCGTTCTGGCGGCGGTGATCCACTATTTCGGTAAAGAGATTATCGACTTTGTCGCCGGGGAAGCCACGAACGAGGTTAAAGACCTGGCGCTGACCTACCTGGAAATGACCGTCTTAAGCTATCCGGCGGCGGCCATTGCG
Source organism: Enterobacter genomosp. O (assembly GCF_001022965.1). Lineage (GTDB taxonomy): Bacteria > Pseudomonadota > Gammaproteobacteria > Enterobacterales > Enterobacteriaceae > Enterobacter > Enterobacter cloacae_L. The sequence continues at coordinate 1,076 of NZ_LECZ01000024.1, read as the reverse complement.
CTGATTGGTAGCGGCGCGCTGCGCGGGGCAGGCAACACCAAAATCCCGCTGCTGATCAACGGCGGGATGAATATCCTGAATATCATCATCAGCAGCGTGCTGATCTACGGCGTGTTCTCCTGGGAAGGGCTGGGGTTCGTCGGTGCCGGACTGGGGTTAACCATTTCACGCTATATTGGCGCGGTGGCCATCATCGGGGTGCTGATGGCGGGGATCACGCCTTCGCTGCGTCTTACGCTGAAAAGCTATTTCCGCCCCTTTAATTTCGCCATTATCTGGGAAGTGATGGGGATCGGCATTCCCGCGAGCATTGAATCGGTGCTGTTTAACGGCGGGAAGCTACTCACGCAGATGTTTGTCGCCGGGATGGGGACTGACGTCATCGCCGGTAACTTTATCGCCTTTTCGATCGCCTCGCTGATTAACCTGCCGGGTAACGCGCTGGGTTCGGCTTCGACCATCATCACGGGTAAACGGCTCGGGAAAGGGCAAATAGGGCAGGCGGAGCGGCAGCTGCGTCACGTGTTCTGGCTGTCGACCATTGGGCTGACCCTGATCGCCTGGGGCACCGCGCCGTTTGCCGGGCTGATGGCCTCGTTCTATACCCATGAAGATGATGTTAAAGAGGTCGTTAAGATCCTCATCTGGCTCAACGCGGCCTTTATGCCCATCTGGGCGGCCTCATGGGTTCTGCCCGCCGGGCTGAAAGGCGCGCGCGATGCCCGCTTTGCGATGTGGGTATCGATGCTCGGCATGTGGGGTTGTCGCGTTATCGCGGGGTATACGCTCGGGGTGATGCTCGGATGGGGCGTTATCGGCGTCTGGCTGGGGATGTTCCTTGACTGGGCCGTGCGGGGCGCGCTGTTCTACTGGCGTATGGTTAGCGGGCGCTGGCTGTGGAAATATCCGCGGAAAAATGCCTGACAATTGCGCGAAATGGAGAATTATTCGGCAAACGATCGGAAATATGCATTCTGCCTTTGACATCATGGGGGAGCATCGATAATATGCGCCCCGTTCACACGATTCCTCTGTAGTTCAGTCGGTAGAACGGCGGACTGTTAATCCGTATGTCA
>NZ_LECZ01000023.1 GCF_001022965.1 Enterobacter genomosp. O | reverse complement strand
TTGTCCGAAGACATTAAGAATCCATGTCACTTTGAGTGCCCACACAGATTGTCTGATAAATTGTTAAAGAGCAGTGCAACGCGGCTTTCGCTCACCGTTGCGAGGTGGCGTATATTACGCTTTCCTCTTTCAGAGTCAACCCGTTATTTCAGGATTTTTTCTCTTCAACCGAACCGCTTGTTGTGTGAAGTGATTCACATCCGCCGTGTCGATGGAGGCGCATTATAGGGGGCCGCCGAGGAATGACAAGCGGAAAAATGCATTTTTATTTCAACCGCTCACATTTCCACCAAAAAGGCTATTTTTGGTGCTTTTTAATCTCTTTTGGCAGTTCGGCCAGACTATTAATCACCCAATCCGCTGCATTTTCTGCTTCTGGCGTCACTGGCTTGCCGGTGCGAACTAATATTTTAGTTCCTACACCCGCTGCCGCTGCCGCCTGCATATCTTCCAGTTTATCGCCCACCATATAAGAGGCAGCCATATCAATGTGCAGGAACTCCTGTGCAGAGATGAACATTCCCGGATGCGGCTTACGGCAATCACAGATCTGACGATACTCTTCTACTGTTCCCTGTGGGTGGTGCGGACAATAATAGATACCATCGAGATCCACACCGCGATCGGCCAGCGACCAGTCCATCCATTCCGTCAGCGTCTCAAACTGCGCTTCGGTGAATTTGCCGCGTGCAATACCGGACTGGTTCGTCACCACCACCAGCGCATACCCCATCTCTTTCAGCTGGCGCATGGCATCTATTGCGCCTTCGATAAACTCGAACTCATCAATCTCATGGACATAACCGTGATCCACATTAATAGTGCCGTCACGATCGAGAAAAATTGCGGGTACTGAATTTGCCACCGGTTTGCTCCTGAAAAAGGCATGTTCGGCTAGTATCTCATGAATCGCAGCGCAATAAAGTGCTCATCGTACAGAGTTGGATTGATTTAGACGTCTGGATGCCTTAACATCCGTTTTGTTTACGGTCATCACCCGTATCTGGCAGAACAAAATGCCACGGCTAACTTACATACGATAAAAATAATCTAATGATTAAACTTTCCAATATCACCAAAGTGTTCCAGCAGGGGAACCGAACCATTCAGGCGCTGAACAACGTCAGCCTGCATGTTCCTGCTGGTCAAATTTATGGCGTCATTGGCGCATCGGGTGCAGGTAAAAGCACGCTGATCCGTTGTGTTAACCTGCTTGAGCGCCCAACCCAGGGCAGCGTAGAAGTTGGCGGACAAGAACTTACCGCCCTTTCAGAGAAAGAACTCACCAAAGCGCGTCGTCAGATTGGCATGATCTTCCAGCACTTTAATCTGCTGGCCTCCCGCACCGTGTTCGGCAACGTTGCCCTACCGCTTGAGCTGGATAACACGCCGAAAGAAGAAGTGAAGCGTCGCGTTACCGAACTGCTCGACCTTGTCGGTCTGGGCGACAAACATGATAGCTACCCGGCAAATCTGTCCGGTGGGCAAAAACAGCGTGTGGCCATTGCCCGCGCGCTGGCAAGCAATCCTAAGGTACTGCTGTGCGATGAAGCCACCAGCGCGTTAGACCCGGCCACCACGCGTTCTATTCTGGAACTGCTGAAAGACATTAATCGTCGCCTGGGCCTGACGATCCTCCTTATTACGCACGAGATGGATGTGGTGAAACGCATCTGCGACTGCGTGGCGGTCATCAGCAACGGTGAGCTGATTGAGCAGGACACGGTAAGTGAAGTGTTCTCGCACCCGAAAACTCCGCTGGCGCAGCAGTTCATCCAGTCCACGCTGCATCTGGATATTCCGGAAGATTATCTGGAACGTCTGAAAAATGAACCAACGGCAGACAGCGTCCCGATGCTGCGCATGGAGTTTACCGGTCAGTCCGTTGATGCTCCCCTGCTTTCCGAGACCGCGCGCCGATTTAACGTAAACAACAATATCATCAGCGCGCAGATGGATTACGCCGGCGGCGTGAAGTTCGGCATCATGCTGACGGAAATGCACGGCACACAAGAAGAAACCCAGGCAGCCATTGCCTGGCTGCAAGAACATCACGTAAAAGTAGAGGTACTGGGTTATGTCTGAGCCGATGATATGGCTGCTGGTTCGCGGCGTTTGGGAAACGCTGGCAATGACCTTTGTCTCTGGTTTCTTTGGTTTTGTGATTGGCCTGCCGGTCGGCGTCTTGCTGTACGTGACGCGTCCGGGTCAAATCATTGAGAACGCGAAGCTGTACCGTACGCTTTCTGCGCTGGTAAACATCTTCCGTTCTATCCCGTTCATTATTCTGCTGGTGTGGATGATTCCGTTTACCCGCGTCATCGTCGGAACGTCAATTGGACTGCAGGCGGCTATCGTTCCGCTGACCGTGGGCGCCGCGCCGTTTATCGCCCGTATGGTGGAAAACGCCCTGCTGGAAATCCCGACAGGTCTGATTGAAGCCTCCCGCGCAATGGGCGCAACGCCGATGCAGATCGTACGCAAAGTTCTGCTTCCTGAAGCACTGCCAGGCCTAGTGAACGCGGCAACCATTACGCTTATCACCCTGGTGGGGTATTCCGCGATGGGCGGTGCCGTCGGTGCCGGCGGTTTAGGTCAGATTGGTTACCAGTACGGCTATATTGGATATAACGCTACCGTGATGAATACCGTTCTGGTATTGCTGGTTGTTCTGGTTTACTTAATCCAGTTCTCTGGCGATCGCATCGTCCGGGCTGTTACTCACAAATAACGTTACACACAACACAAACTCTACGAGTTAAGGATAAAACATGGCGTTTAAATTAAAGACCTTTGCAGCAGTAGGCGCGCTGATCGGCTCTCTGGCACTGGTGGGTTGCGGTCAGGACGAAAAAGATCCAAACCACATTAAAGTGGGCGTTATCGTGGGTGCAGAACAACAGGTTGCTGAAGTCGCTCAGAAAGTGGCAAAAGAGAAGTATGGCCTGGACGTTGAGCTGGTAACCTTCAACGATTACGTTCTGCCGAACGAAGCGCTGAGCAAAGGCGATATCGACGCTAACGCTTTCCAGCATAAGCCTTACCTGGATCAGCAGATCAAAGACCGCGGCTATAAGCTGGTTGGCGTGGGTAACACCTTCGTTTATCCGATTGCCGGTTACTCTAAGAAAATTAAATCACTGGACGAGCTGCAGCCGGGCTCTCAGGTTGCCGTCCCTAACGACCCAACCAACCTCGGTCGCTCCCTGCTGCTGCTGCAGAAAGTGGGTCTGATCAAACTGAAAGACGGTGTTGGCCTGCTGCCAACCGTTCTGGACGTCACCGAGAACCCGAAAAATCTGAAAATTGTTGAACTGGAAGCACCACAGCTGCCGCGTTCCCTGGACGATGCACAGATTGCCCTGGCCGTTATCAACACGACTTACGCCAGCCAGATCGGCCTGACACCAGCCAAAGACGGTATCTTCGTTGAAGATAAAGACTCCCCGTACGTTAACCTGATCGTGACTCGCGAAGACAACAAAGACGCGGAAAACGTGAAGAAATTCGTGCAGGCCTATCAGTCTGACGAAGTTTACCAGGAAGCCAACAAAGTGTTTAACGGCGGCGCTGTTAAAGGCTGGTAATCTCACCTCAGTGTAATATCATCAAGACGGGCTTATGCCCGTCTTGTCATTTGTGCAGTCAACTGATTCAATATCTGACGTTTTGATTATCCATTGAGGAAATATTATGCGTGCTTTACCGATCTGTCTTTTAGCACTCATGCTGAGCGGCTGTTCTATGCTAAGCAGATCTCCCGCTGAACCTGTTCAAAGCACGGCAACCCCGCCAAAAACAGAGCCTGCAAAACCGAAAGTGGTGCGCTCTGCGCCGGTTCGCATTATCACGAAAGCGGACGAACTCGTCGGCAAACCGTTCCGTGAACTGGGCGAAGTGAGCGGCGATTCCTGTCAGGCGACCAATCAGGACTCACCACCCAATATCCCGACAGCGCGTAAACGTATGCAGATTAATGCCGCAAAAATGAAAGCCAACGCGGTCCTGCTGCACAGCTGCGAAGTCACCAGCGGCACGCCAGGCTGCTACCGTCAGGCGGTTTGCATCGGTTCGGCGCTGAACATTACGGCGAAATGAGTGCATTTCAGTTCGAGCAGATAGGCGTTATCCACTCTCCTTATAAAGAGAAGTTCGCCGTACCTCGCCAGCCTGGTCTTGTCACCAGCGGCAGCGGCGAGCTTCACCTGATAGCGCCTTACAATCAGGCCGATGCAGTACGCGGGCTCGAGGCTTTCAGCCATTTATGGGTAGTGTTCGTGTTTCACCAGACGATGGAAGGCGGCTGGCGTCCTACAGTACGTCCTCCTCGTCTTGGCGGAAATGCCAGAATGGGCGTGTTTGCGACTCGCTCAACCTTCCGTCCAAACCCGATTGGAATGTCGCTGGTTGAGCTGAAAGGGATACGTTGCCAGAAAGATCGGGTGATACTGGAGTTAGGTAGCCTGGACCTGGTCGACGGCACGCCGGTTATCGACATCAAACCCTATTTGCCCTTCGCCGAAGCACTCCCGGACGCGCGCGCCAGTTACGCTCAGGACGCACCGCAGGCGGACATGCCTGTCTATTTTACGCCTGAGATTGCCTCGCAGCTCAGCCTGCTCGAGAAACGCTACCCTCGTTTGCGGAATTTCATCACCGAAGTTCTGGCGCAGGACCCCCGTCCGGCCTACCGTAAAGAAGAGGAAACAGGAAAAACATACGCCGTCTGGCTGCTCGATTTTAACGTTCGCTGGCGCGTCACTGGGGCAGGTTTTGAAGTGTTTGCCCTTGAACCCAGGTAATTTTGTTCTCCTCTCTTTTGGCATCTTTGCCACACTGGTAAACTAAACCACTTTTTTTGTGTCAGGCTGGTGTTTCAGCCTGTTCCAATCGTCGAAATGGAACCGTAACAACATGCGTACTAGCCAATATCTGCTCTCCACTCTGAAGGAGACGCCTGCCGACGCCGAAGTGATCAGCCATCAGCTGATGCTGCGCGCCGGGATGATCCGCAAGCTGGCCTCCGGGTTATATACCTGGCTGCCGACCGGCGTGCGCGTCCTGAAAAAAGTCGAAAACATCGTGCGTGAAGAGATGAACAACGCCGGTGCTATCGAGGTGTCCATGCCTGTGGTTCAGCCCGCTGACCTGTGGCAGGAGAGTGGCCGCTGGGAGCAATATGGTCCTGAACTGCTGCGCTTCGTCGATCGCGGCGAGCGTCCGTTCGTTCTCGGCCCAACGCATGAAGAAGTCATTACCGACCTGATTCGTAATGAGCTGAGCTCTTACAAACAGCTGCCGCTGAACTTCTTCCAGATCCAGACCAAGTTCCGTGACGAAGTGCGCCCGCGTTTCGGCGTCATGCGCTCTCGCGAATTCCTGATGAAAGATGCTTACTCTTTCCATACCTCTCAGGAATCCCTGCAAGAGACCTACGACAAAATGTACGAGGCATACAGCAAAATCTTCTCCCGCATGGGTCTGGATTTCCGTGCTGTGCAGGCTGATACCGGCTCCATCGGCGGTAGCGCGTCCCATGAATTCCAGGTGCTGGCACAGAGCGGCGAAGACGATGTGATCTTCTCTGACTCCTCTGACTACGCGGCGAACATCGAATTTGCAGAAGCGCTGGCGCCAAAAGAACCACGCGGCGCGGCAACGCAAGAGATGACGCTGGTTGATACGCCAAACGCGAAAACCATCGCCGAGCTGGTTGAGCAGTTCAACCTGCCTGTCGAAAAAACCGTTAAAACGCTGCTGGTGAAATCCACTGAAGGTAGCGCTTACCCGCTGGTTGCCCTGCTGGTGCGTGGCGATCACGAGCTGAACGAAGTGAAAGCAGAGAAGCTGCCGCAGGTTGCCAGCCCGCTGACATTCGCAACGGAAGCGGAAATTCGTGCCGTGGTAAATGCAGGCCCAGGCTCGCTGGGTCCGGTGAATATGCCGGTTCCTGTTGTCATTGACCGCACGGTTGCCGCAATGAGCGACTTCTCCGCCGGTGCAAACATCGACGGTAAACATTACTTCGGCATTAACTGGGATCGCGACGTGGCGACTCCTGAAGTGGCAGACATCCGTAACGTGGTCGCAGGCGATCCAAGCCCGGACGGCCAGGGTACCCTGATGATTAAGCGCGGTATCGAAGTGGGTCACATCTTCCAGCTGGGTGATAAATACTCTCGTGCGCTGAACGCCGCTGTTCAGGGTGAAGATGGCCGTAACCAAATCCTGACCATGGGTTGCTACGGTATCGGGGTGACGCGCGTGGTGGCTGCAGCAATTGAGCAGAACTACGACGAACGCGGCATCGTCTGGCCGGACAATATCGCGCCGTTCCAGGTTGCGATCCTGCCAATGAACATGCACAAGTCTTACCGCGTCCAGGAGCTGGCCGAGAAGCTGTATGCCGAGCTGCGCGCGCAGGGTATCGAAGTGCTGATGGACGATCGTAAAGAGCGTCCGGGCGTGATGTTTGCCGATATGGAACTGATCGGTATCCCGCACACCGTCGTTATTGGCGACCGCAACCTCGATAGCGATGAGATTGAATACAAGTATCGTCGCAGCGGCGAAAAACAGATGATCAAGACCGGCGACATTCTTGATTACCTGCTGAAAGCCATCAAAGGCTAAACAAAAAACCCCGCTCAGGCGGGGTTTTTTAATGGGTAATCGTCAGCTTATTTACTGTTACAGTCTTTGCCTGCAACGAATTTCGCATCTTTATCTGCCACCAGCGTTTTCACCATCTCTCCGCTATCCGGGTTTGGCTCCAGCGTAAAGTGACCGTCAACCGTCAGCAATACCGGCTTGCTGTCATTGCCGCGCGCAACCGCGTAATCACGCTCCAGCTGCGCATTGTTTGCTACGCTGACTTTCCTGCCGGTTGCGCAGTCGGTAAAGATCGCCGCATCGGCCATATAGAAATACATTCCCCGCATTGCCATTGGCGTGGCAGGCAGAGCCGCTTTTACCGGCGCAAGCGTGTAGTTGAACTGAGATTCAATCGGATTGCCTTCGCGGTCAAGCATCTCCATTCCCTCGCCTTTGGCGCGGAAAAAGGTTTTCTCACCGGCGGTATCCGTCAGAACCAGCTTCTCAGCCGTACGCGCCCATGTCCCGTAAGTCGCAAATGACGAGGGTTCTTTAGCGCCCTGATAGCGCTGATTCATAACCCAGGTTCCGTCTTTTTGCAGGAACAGCGACGTTTCGATGCCTTCACAGTCTGCACAAGGCAATACGCCGCGCCAGCTCTGCTGCATTGGCTTTAACTCTTCATTCTGCGCGGGCTGCATAACCTGTGTTTCAGAACGGTTGTTACACCCGAAAAGCGCAAACAGCGTACTCACTGCCAGCGCTGAAAATAATGCTTTTTTCACAATGAATTCCTTATGAAAATTGTGTTCCCTTTCGTCACTCTGTCGGGCGACGAACTTTACCGCGTAGTGCTTTCACTGTGGATTTTTGAGCCTTCGAGGACAGCCGACGCTCTTTCGATGCGCGGGTTGGCCGCGTTGCCCGGCGGCTTTTTTGTACTGCCGTTAACTCTTTGATGACCGCCACCAGCCTGGCTATCGCCGCTTCCCGGTTTAACTCCTGGCTGCGGTATTCCTGAGCTTTAATCACAATCACGCCATCGCTGGTGATAAGGTGATGACTGGCGGCGAGCAGGCTTTCTTTATAATACTCTGGCAGGCTTGAGGCCCGAATGTCAAAACGCAAATGGATAGCCGTGGAAGCCTTGTTGACGTGCTGTCCGCCTGCCCCCTGAGCCCGAATAGCGGTGATCTCCAGCTCATTGTCAGGAATGCTGACGTTTCGGGACAAGACGATCATGACGCGGGTTGCCACGCCGTCAAATGAATTTCCAGATTATTCTGAGAATCAGAGAGCCAGATTGCACCGTCCTGAATCGTCGCCTGCAACACCATGGTCCGGACGGCAAACTCGCTCAACTGCGCCAGCTGCTCATCATCCAGATACCAGACCGTGAGATTTTTAAACTGTCCGCACTTGCTCTTGCTTTGCTGCCACCAGATCTCCGCAGCGCGCTGATTATACGCGAATAAGGCCACTTCAGCGGACTGGGTGCAAGCCTTCTTAATCCTGCGCTCGTCCGGCAGACCGAGTTCAATCCACAAATCGATACCCAGATGATCGTTGCGCAGCCAGGCTTCAGGCTCGTCTTCTGCGCTTAACCCACGAGTAAATTGCAGACGCTCGTCGGCGTACTTTATCCACGCCAGCAGGCGCAGCATCATGCGCTCCTGGGTTTCAGAGGGGTGGCGTGCCAGAGTAAGCGACGCATCCAGGAACTGGTTGCGATCAAGATCGGCCACATTGACCACTGCTTTATAGATTGTCGCTTTCAGCGCCATGAGAGAACTCCATTCGAATCAAGCGCCCATTGTAGCGAAAACAGCGGCAAAAGGCTGTTACGGGGTGTTAAATACACCGCTATCAAGGCTCTGATATTGCTTAAATGAGTATGGTATAGTCACCTTGCTAAACCGAGTTTATCTTCGTAGGCTTAATGGTATCTCACAGTAAGTCAGTGCGCTGGCGGGAGGGGATGTGAATAATTATTGTGAGTTAATTCGCAAACGGTATGCGGAAATCGCCAGCGGAGATCTGGGGTATGTCCCGGACGCGCTGGGCTGTGTATTGAAAGTGCTTAATGAAGTGGCCTCCGATGAGGGCCTTTCAGAGTCGGTCAGGGAAAAAGCAGCGTATGCTGCGGCGAATTTACTGGTGAGCGATTATGTCGATGAATGAAACTTATCAACCCATCAATTGTGATGACTATGACAACCTCGAACTCGCCTGCCAGCATCACTTAATACTGACGCTGGAGCTAAAAGATGGCGAAGTGTTGAAAGGGAAAGCCAGCGATCTGGTTTCACGTAAGAATGTGGAATATCTGATAGTGGAAGATGCCGGTGCAACGCGTGAGCTGCGTCTGGATAAAATTGCCAGCTTCAGCCACCCGCAAATCGGCACCGTCGTGGTGAGTGAATCCTGATGACACCAACGGGCAGCCAGGCTGCCCGTTACGCTTTCTGCCACTCAAAACTGACACCCTCTTCCGACCATCCCTCTTCCGTGATGAAAACACCCGCAGCAGCAATCAACGTTTCACCGTAAAACAGTATCGGCGTGGTGTCGCGCAGCCACGGCGGCACGTTACTCTCCTGCCATATTTTCTTCAGCTTGCGTCCCCCCTTACGCCCGACGATATGCAACATACCGCCAGCCTTAAAGCGTACGGTTACCGGCTCACCGGGCTTCGGCAGCCGCACATGACCAGACGGTATGAGCGAGACACGCCCTGCCTCACAGGGCAATACCAGCGGTGCGTCAGGAGAAAACCAGTCGAGCACTACATCCGTCAGTGAAGGAGTGGATTTTATCCACCAGAGTTCCCCTTTATAGCGTCTTACGTCAAAGCCGTTCAGGTGTACGCACGGGGAAGCGTCATCCCGCGCCAGTGCGACTTCATCCCAGATGCGGCTCAGCATCGCCCGCGACGGCATCGCTGCGTGATGAGAGGCCAGCCAGCGTCGTAACAGTGCGGCGCGACGTACCGGGCTCATCCCTTTCAGCGGTGCAATCGCCAGCGCCCCGTCGTCAGAAATCAGTTCAGCCAGCTCTTCACTCAGCAACTCATCCAGCAACGATTCCTGTTCGGCGCACAGCGTGGCGCTTCGTGCTGTCGCCTCGGCAAAATGCGGCCAGCGCTCGCTCAGCAGCGGGAGGACGCGCAGACGCAGGAAGTTACGGTCGTAGCTGTCATCCTGGTTGCTCTCATCTTCAATCCAGTTCAGCTGATGTTCTCGCGCCCACTCTTCCAGCGACGCACGCGTCTCGCCAAGCAGCGGACGCAGTAATGTTGTGCCGGCAAACTCAGAGCGCTCAGGCATGGCAGAAAGCCCCGCCGGCCCGCTGCCCCGCTTAAGCGCCAGCAAAAACGTTTCGCACTGGTCATCCAGATGCTGGGCCGTCACCAGCACTTCGCCGGGCTGCAATGCGCCGGTAAAAGCGGCATAGCGGGCTTTACGCGCCTGCGCCTCGATGCCCAACCCTTCATCCACAAGCGTGACGCGCTCCACGAGGAGCGGGATCGCCCAGGCCGCACACAGAGCTTCGCAGTGCGCCACCCACTCCTCTGCATGAGGACTTAATCCGTGATGAATATGCATAGCCCGAAGCTGGACGTCCGGTTCCCGATCGCGCCAGAGTTTAAGTCGATGGAGCAGAACGGTAGAATCCAGGCCACCGCTAAACCCCACCAGCATCTGGCGGTACGGTGAAACGGCTTGCGCGATAGCGGGTAAGGTCATAGGAAATTACACATAAAAAATGCCCGAACTGAGCGGGCATTATCACACAGGACAAACATTACTGCTGGTAAAGCTCCAGCGGCAGGCCGTCCGGGTCGTTGAAAAAGGTAAAACGCTTGTCGGTAAACGGATCGACACGGATCGGTTCGCACGTTACGCCGTGAGACTCCAGATGTTTTACCGCGCTATCCAGGTCATCAACGCTGAAGGCAAGATGGCGCAGCCCACAGGCTTCCGGACGGGACGGACGCGCAGGCGGAAAAGGAAAAGAGAAAAGTTCAATCACATATTGCCCGTTTAGCGCGAGATCCCCCTTCCAGGAGTCACGCTCCTCGCGGTACGCCTCGCTCAACAGCGTAAAGCCAAGGATGTCGCAGTAGAAGGCCTTACTTTTCGCGTAATCGGTCGCAATGATCGCAATATGATGAACAGCTTTTAAACCCAGCATAGCTTCTCCTTTTTATGATGCCTGAACGTTACAACCGAAAACCCGCACCTTGCAAGCGGTCACCCTTATTTTAGGACTCGCACCCAGTAAACGCCGTTCTCATCGCGCTTCGCACCGTGAATATCCGTCTCAAAACCGGGATAGTGCCGCCCTATCGAACAGAGCATCAGCAGAAAATCGAGCACGGCCCGACTCTCTTCGGTAATCATCTCTCCCGGCATCAGGAGCGGTACGCCCGGCGGGTAAGGCAGGATCATATTGGCCGATACGCGTCCGACCAGATTTTCCAGTTCGACGGTTTCGACCTCCCCTTTCACCTGGCGCTGCCACGCCTTGTGCGGGGTAAACTTCATCTCCGGTAACACATCGAATGCCTGCAGCATCAGACGCGGCAGATCGTGCTGGCGGATCAGCCTGTGGATGCCCTGGGCCAGATCCTGAATGCGCATATTGCGATAAAAGTCAGGATCTTCCGCGTAGAGATCCGGCAGCATGTTCTTCACCCGCAGGTTGAGATCGTAGGCGCGCTTAAACTCCATCAGGCCGCGCAACAACCCCATCGCCCGGGTTTTATCAATACCAATACTGAACAGGAACAGCAGGTTATAGGGGCCGGTTTTTTCTACCACCACACCCCGTTCATCAAGGAATTTCGCGACCAGCGCAGCCGGAATACCTTCTTCACTCATCTTGCCCTGTTCATCCATGCCCGGCGTCAGGATTGTCACTTTTACCGGGTCGAGGAACATATGGTCGCTGTCGGCATCCCGGAAGCCATGCCAGCCTTCCCCGGGCGAAACCGGCCAGCACTCCGCTTCATCAATCTCTTCCGGCTGCCAGATATCAAAGAACCAGCCGTCGGCTTCATCTTTCAGCCGCTGAACCTCTTTACGGAAATGTAGCGCCCGCTCCACCGAACGGTTGATGAGGCGTTTACCCGGATTGCCGCGCAGCATCGCCGCGGCCGTTTCAATGGAGGCCACCAGCGGATAGCTCGGTGAGGTAGTGGTATGCATCATAAAGGCTTCGTTAAAGGTCTCTTCGTCGTACTCGCCTTTGATGTGAATAAGCGAAGCCTGGGAAAACGCGGCCAACATTTTGTGCGTCGACTGCGTTTCGAAGAACACTTTACCCGGCACGCGTTCACCGCTCATGCCGCTTTTACCCGCGTAAATCGGGTGGAAGTTGGTGTACGGCACCCACGCGGAATCAAAATGGATAGACGGCACGTCCAGCGTTTCTTTAATCCAGTTAGTGTTGTACAGCAGACCGTCATAGGTTGAGTTGGTGATCACCGCATGGACAGGCCAGCCTGCACCGGGCACTGCCGCGACCTTACTTTCAATGGCTTGATGCGTGAACTCCCGGCGCGGAATACCACCAAGAATGCCGAGCGCGTTACGTGTGGGTGACAGCCAGAGCGGTACGACGTCGCTCATCATAAGCAGGTGAGCCAGCGATTTATGGCAGTTACGGTCAATCAGCAGGGTACTGCCGGCAGGTGCAGCATACATCCCGACGATTTTGTTTGAGGTTGAGGTGCCGTTGGTCACCATATAGCTCTGCTCGGCACCAAAGGTGCGGGCGATATACTCTTCGGCTTCGAGGTGCGGGCCGGTGTGGTCGAGCAGAGAGCCTAGCTCAGTGACCGAAATTGACACGTCCGCCTTCAGCGTGTTTCCGCCAAAGAAATCATAGAACAGGCAGCCCACCGGACTTTTTTGGTAGGCCGTCCCCGCCATATGCCCAGGCGTACAGAAGGTATATTTGCCCTCCTTCACGTAGGTGAAGAGCGCGCGGGTAAACGGCGGGGTAATGTTATCGAGATATTCACCGGTATATTGCTGAATTCGGGTCGCAATATCTTCCGCCACACCAAGCGAGTATTCAAAGAACCACAGCGCCATACGCATATCGTTGGCGCTGACGTCCATGGTCGAGTGGGTATTAATAAACGCGTACAGCGGGAGATATTCGTTCAGCTTGTTGATATCGCTGCACAGTTCGAGGTCATATTCATCCCAGTCGAAAATCACGCCGCAGATACGCGGATTATGCTCGATGAACTTCAGCAGGTCGGCGCTGTTGTGCGGCCAGATTAGCTGATACCCGCGCGACTGCAGGGATTGCTCCAGCTCCTTAATCGGCTCATCTTTATAAAAGACGCCGTGCGGCCCCATAATGGCAATGATATTCATGGGCTTCCTCCTTAAAAAACATTAGCTAAGCATAGTCCGGCTAAACCGCAGGTATAAAAAAAGCCGCAACAATGTGCGGCTTTTCAGATAATTGTGAAGCTTACGCGTAACCGTAGGTCATCAGACGCTGGTAACGACGGTTGAGCAGATCTTCTTTGCTCAGCACGTCCAGATCCGCCAGGTCAGCCAGCAGCTGTGCTTTCAGAGAAGCAGCCATCACTTCCGGCTTACGATGCGCACCGCCCAGTGGTTCCGGGATGATGGAATCGATCAGCTTAAGCTCTTTCAGGCGTGGCGCAATGATGCCCATCGCTTCTGCGGCCAGAGGCGCTTTGTCGGCACTCTTCCACAGAATAGACGCGCAGCCTTCCGGGGAGATTACGGAATAGGTGCTGTACTGCAGCATATTCACTTTATCACCCACGCCAATTGCCAGCGCACCACCGGAACCACCCTCACCGATAACGGTACAGATGACCGGCACCTTCAGACGAGACATCTCGCGTAGGTTGCGCGCGATAGCTTCAGACTGACCGCGCTCTTCCGCGCCCACGCCTGGGTATGCACCCGGGGTGTCGATGAAGGTGATGATTGGCATGTTGAAACGCTCAGCCATCTCCATCAGACGCAGGGCTTTACGGTAGCCTTCTGGTGCTGGCATACCAAAGTTACGACGGATTTTCTCTTTGGTTTCACGGCCTTTCTGATGACCAATGATCATCACCGGGCGTCCGTCCAGACGCGCGATACCACCAACGATAGCTTTATCGTCAGCGTATGCGCGATCGCCTGCCAGTTCGTCAAATTCGTCAAACGCCAGGCGGACATAATCCAGGGTGTACGGACGCTGTGGATGGCGTGCCAGCTGGGCTACCTGCCATGCGCCGAGATCGGCAAAGATTTTGCGCGTCAGTTCTACGCTTTTCTCACGCAGACGATGCACTTCTTCGTCGATGTTAATATCCAGTTTTTCATCCTGACGGCTTACCGCTGTCAGAGAATCGATTTTCGCTTCCAGCTCAGCAATCGGCTGTTCGAAATCAAGGAAATTCAGACTCATAGTATTCCTGTATTAGTCAAACTCCAGTTCCACCTGCTCCGAACCAATGAGGCCACGGAGATCGTTAAGTAAACGATCGCTCGGAGAGACACGCCACGTTGCACCAAAGCGCAACCGCGCGCGTGCATCCGCCCTCTGATAGTAGAGATGTACTGGAATTGTCCCCGAGCGGTGGGGTTCCAGAGACTGACGGAGTCGGTTTAAAAGCTGGTCATCAATTTGCCTGTCCGTCAGCGAGATAGCAAGCCCGCGAGCATATTTTTCCCGGGCTTCGTCAATGTCCATCACTTCGCGGGCGGTCATTTTAAGCCCCCCACTGAAGTCATCAAAGCTGACCTGTCCGCTGACGATAAGTATGCGGTCTTTTTCCAGCAATTGCTGGTATTTATCCAGCGCGTCGGTGAACAACATCACCTCCAGACGCCCGGAACGGTCATCCAACGTACAGATGCCGATACGATTGCCGCGCTTGGTGACCATAACCCTTGCAGCAATCACGAGCCCCGCAGCCGTGGTGATTTTACCACGTTCTGTCGGATGCATGTCTTTCAGCCTGTGGCCGCCGACATAGCGCTCAATTTCTTTAATGTACTGGTTGATCGGGTGCCCCGTCAGGTACAGGCCTAACGTCTCACGCTCCCCATCCAGCACCACCTGTTCTGGCCACGGCTGGCAGTTGGAATAAGATTGCTCGATCTGCTCTGGCTCTTCCGCCAGCACGCCGAACATATCCGCCTGACCAATGGCTTCCGCTTTCGCATGCTGATCTGCCGCTTTCAGCGCATCGCCGAGGGAATTCATCAGCGCGGCCCGGTGCGGCCCCAGCCTGTCAAACGCGCCGGACATGATCAGCTTTTCAAGCACGCGGCGGTTCAGTTTTTTGGTATCAGTACGGGCGCAAAGATCGAACAGCTCGCGGAAATACCCGCCGTTGTTACGCGCTTCGAGGATCGCCTCGATCGGCCCCTCGCCCACGCCTTTGATCGCGCCAATCCCGTAGACAATTTCCCCGTGCTCGTTGACGTGGAAATGGTAGAGACCCGAGTTAATATCCGGCGGCAGGATCTTCAGCCCCATGCGCCAGCATTCGTCCACCAGGCCCACTACCTTCTCGGTGTTGTCCATATCGGCGGTCATTACCGCCGCCATAAATTCAGCAGGATAGTGCGCTTTCAGCCACAGCGTCTGATACGAGACCAAAGCATAGGCGGCAGAGTGGGATTTGTTAAACCCGTACCCGGCGAATTTTTCTACCAGGTCAAAGATCTTGATCGCCAGTTCGCCATCAATGCCGTTTTTTCTCGCGCCCTCTTCGAAGGTGCCTCGCTGCTTGGCCATCTCTTCCGGCTTTTTCTTACCCATTGCTCGACGCAGCATATCCGCGCCACCAAGGGTATAGCCAGAGAGCACCTGGGCTATCTGCATAACCTGTTCCTGATACAGGATGATGCCGTAGGTAGGCTCGAGTACCGGCTTCAGGCTTTCATGCTGCCACTGCACATCCGGATAGGAAATCTCTTCGCGACCGTGCTTACGGTCGATAAAGTTATCTACCATCCCCGACTGCAGTGGGCCCGGACGGAACAGGGCAACCAGAGCGATCATATCTTCGAAACAGTCGGGCTGCAGGCGCTTAATCAGGTCTTTCATGCCGCGGGATTCAAGCTGGAAGACCGCGGTGGTCTCCGAGCGCTGCAGCATGTCGAAACTTTTCTTGTCATCCAGCGGGATGGCTGCGATATCGAGCGGCGGCTCGCCGTTCTTTTCACGGCGGGCGTTGATCATCTCCAGCGCCCAGTTGATGATGGTCAGCGTACGCAGGCCGAGGAAGTCGAACTTCACCAGCCCGGCGTATTCTACGTCGTTCTTATCAAACTGGGTTACCGGGTGCTGACCCGCTTCATCGCAGTAGAGCGGTGCAAAATCGGTAATTTTGGTCGGAGCGATAACCACCCCGCCCGCATGCTTACCGGCGTTACGCGTCACGCCTTCCAGCTTACGCGCCATGTCGATCAGCGCTTTTACTTCTTCGTCCGCTTCGTAGATTTCGGGCAGCTGCGGCTCGGCCTCAAAGGCTTTCGCCAGCGTCATGCCCGGGTCAGGCGGCACCAGTTTAGAGATGCGATCGACGAAACCATAAGGGTGCCCCAGCACGCGGCCTACGTCACGGATAACCGCTTTCGCCGCCATCGTACCGAACGTAATAATCTGCGATACCGCATCACGGCCGTACATATCGGCCACGTGCTCGATAACCTGGTCGCGTTTCTCCATGCAGAAGTCGACGTCGAAGTCGGGCATCGAGACACGTTCCGGGTTGAGGAAACGTTCAAACAGCAGGTCAAATTCCAGCGGATCGAGGTCGGTAATTTTTAACGCATAGGCCACCAGCGAACCCGCACCGGAGCCACGTCCCGGCCCAACCGGCACGCCGTTATCCTTCGACCACTGGATGAACTCCATGACGATCAGGAAGTAGCCCGGGAAGCCCATCTGGTTGATCACCTGGAGTTCAATATCCAGGCGTTCATCGTACGGCGGACGCTTCTCTTTGCGAACGGCCTCATCCGGGAACAGGAACTCCAGACGCTCTTCCAGACCTTCTTTTGATTTTGCGACCAGGAAATCTTCCGTGGTCATATCTCCTGTCGGGAACTGCGGCAGGAAGTACTCGCCGAGGCGGACGGTAACGTTACAGCGCTTGGCAATCTCTACGCTGTTTTCCAGCGCTTCCGGGATATCGGAGAAGAGTTCACACATCTCCTCTTCGCTGCGCATGTACTGCTGCGATGAGTAGTTGCGCGGTCGTTTAGGATCGTCCAGCGTGAAGCCATCGTGGATCGCCACGCGGATTTCGTGAGCGTCAAAATCACCCGGCTCAAGGAAGCGCACATCGTTGGTGGCCACCACGGGCAACCCGCGCTCTTCTGCGAGTGCCACAGCGGCATGAAGATAGCTCTCTTCGTCCTGACGGCCGGTGCGGATCAACTCCAGATAATAACGATCCGGGAAGTGCTCTTCATAGAATGACACGCACTGATCCACCAGCGCGCTATTGCCACGCAGCAGACATTTGCCGACATCGCCCATACGACCGCCGGAGATCAGCAGCAGCCCTTCGTTCAGCTCAGCCAGCCAGTCGCGGTCGATCCACGGCCCCAGCGCGCCATACCCGCGCTGGTAGGCTTTTGAGATAAGCAGAGTGAGGTTTTGATAGCCCGTGTTGTTCATCGCCAGCACGGAGATTTGCGTCATTTCATCGCCGATGAGATCGCTCTGCACGTGAAAATCCGCGCCGACGATTGGCTTCATCCCTGCGCCATGCGCCGTTCCGTAGAACTTCACCAGGCCACACAGGTTGGTAAAATCGGTGATCGCCAGCGCGGGCATGCCAAGGGAGGCCGCCTTTTTTACCAGCGGCCCGGTCTTCGCCAGCCCATCGATCATGGAGTAGTCGCTATGCACCCGCAGGTGTACGAAACGTGGTTCAGCCATCTTCAGATTCCGCGTTACTTAATTGCTTGCGTATTGATTCAGGACACCAGTCCCAGCGCGCGTTTCACCGGGCCAAAGCTGCGCCGGTGATGTTCGGTTGCGCCATGTTCAGCAAGTCTTTCCAGATGGAAAGCGGTGGGATATCCCTTATGCTGGGCGAAACCGTACTGAGGGTAAGTCAGGTCCAGCGCGGCCATTTCGGCGTCGCGTGTCACTTTGGCAATAATAGAAGCCGCGCTGATTTCTGCGACCCGGCTATCGCCTTTGACTACCGCCATTGAAGGCATTGGCAGTGCCGGACAGCGGTTGCCGTCAATCAGGACATATTCAGGGGAAATTTTCAAACCCGCAACCGCACGCTGCATCGCCAGCATCGTGGCATGCAAAATATTCAGCTCGTCTATTTCGTGCGGTTCAGCGCGCCCCAGGCTCCAGGCTAGCGCCTTCTCCTGAATCTCGCTAAACAGCGCCAGCCGGCGCTTTTCGGACAATTTTTTAGAGTCGTTCAGCCCGATAATTGGACGCGCCGGATCGAGGATCACCGCAGCGGTAACTACAGCTCCCACTAACGGACCACGACCCACTTCGTCCACGCCCGCCACAAGGTGGGTATGAGGATAAACAAATTCCATCATTTTGCTAACTCCAGCACCGCATCAGCCGCTTGCTCATCGGCATTACAGCGGATCTGCTGATGCAGTTCGCGGAACGTATCATGCATCTGGTGGCTGGTGTTGCCGTTTGCAAGCAGCGGGAGCAACGCATCGGCAAGCAACTGCGGCTGACACTCATCCTGCAACAGCTCTTTCACCAGCTCGCGTCCGGCAAGCAAGTTTGGCAGGGAGACATAATCCGTTTTCACCAGACGTTTTGCCAGCCAGAAAGTGAACGGCTTCATGCGATAGCCTACCACCATTGGGCATTTTGCCAGCATACACTCCAGCGCTGCCGTTCCGGAGGCTAACAGCGCGGCATCGCTCGCGACCATTGCCTCCCGACCTTTCCCGTCCAGAAGGCGAATCTGGAGGTCTGGTGCGACGTCGGCCTTGATGCACTCAAACTGCTCGCGGCGCTTGGCGTTGACCAGCGGCACCACGACGTCCAGATCGGGGTATGTCTGACGAAGAATTTGCGCTGTTTTGAGGAAATCTGCGCTCAGCATCTCAACTTCTGCACCACGGCTGCCCGGCAGCAATGCCAGACAGTGCACATCATGCGGGATGCCCAGCACGTCGCGCGCCGCGTTTTTATCCGGATCCAGCGGCATCGCATCCGCCATGGTATGACCGATAAAACGGCACGGAACATTAAATTTGTCGTAAAACGCTTTTTCGAAAGGCAGGAAAGCCAGCACCAGGTTGGTGGACCGCCCAATTTTGAAAACACGTTTCTGTCGCCACGCCCAGACGGACGGGCTGACGTAGTGAATGGTTTTAATGCCCTGCTTTTTCAGATTCCCTTCGAGGGTAATGTTGAAATCAGGTGCATCGATACCGACAAACACGTCGGGTTTGAGTTCGGTGAAGCGGCGGGTGAGATCGGCGCGAATATGCAGCAAACGGCGTAGCCGCCCCAGCACCTCCACGATGCCCATCACGGCCAGCTCTTCCATTTCATACCAGGCTTCACAGCCTTCGGCCTGCATCAGCGGACCAGCAACGCCCACAAAGCGTGCATTAGGTACACGCGCCTTCAGCGCGCGGATGAGACCTGCACCAAGAATATCGCCGGAGGTTTCTCCGGCGACCAGGGCTATCGTAAGCGGACGACTGTCGACCATTAACGAATCAGACCCCTCGTGGAACGGTCAAAGAATTCCATGAACGCGTTCACTTCCGGGTGCTTTTTCGCCAGCTCGGCAATGTCCGGCTTCGCCTCTTCCAGCGTTTTACCGCTACGGTACAGCAGTTTGTACGCGTTGCGGATGGCAGTAATCGCTTCGCGACTAAAACCACGACGCTTGAGGCCTTCGATGTTCACGCCAAACGGCGTGGCATGGTTGCCCTGCGCAATCACATACGGTGGGACGTCCTGCGCCACACCGGAGCATCCGCCGACCATCACGTGTGCACCAATGATGCAGAACTGATGGACTGCGGTCATGCCGCCAATAATTGCGAAGTCATCAACCGATACGTGTCCTGCCAGCGTTGCATTGTTGGCAAGAATACAGCGGTCACCCACGGTACAGTCATGCGCGATATGCGCATTAACCATAAACAGGTTATCGCTGCCCACCTTCGTCAACCCACCACCCTGCACTGTTCCACGATGAATGGTGACGCTTTCGCGAATACGGTTACGATCGCCAATTTCCAGACGGGTCGACTCACCAGCATATTTGAGATCCTGGTTAACTTCGCCGATGGAGGCGAACTGATAGATCTCGTTATTGCAGCCAATGGTCGTATGACCATTCACGACAACGTGAGATTTCAGT
This sequence comes from Enterobacter genomosp. O, assembly GCF_001022965.1. Lineage (GTDB taxonomy): Bacteria > Pseudomonadota > Gammaproteobacteria > Enterobacterales > Enterobacteriaceae > Enterobacter > Enterobacter cloacae_L. The sequence continues at coordinate 485,531 of NZ_LECZ01000023.1, read as the reverse complement.
ACTGTACCCTCACCAATTTCGACATGGGGTCCAACAATACAAAACGGGCCAATGTGAACGTTAGCACCAATGATGGCACCGGTTTCCACAATCGCGGTAGGATGAATAAAGGCGGATTTATCAATCACGTATCAGGACTCCCGGCTACGAGCACACATCATCGTCGCTTCGCAAACAACTTTGCCGTCAACCAAAGCTACGCCTTTGAAGCGAGTCAGGCCGCGACGCGTTTTTTCAAAAGTGACTTCCATGATCATCTGATCACCAGGCACGACAGGGCGCTTGAAGCGCGCTTCATCAATACCCGCGAAGTAATACAGCTCACCTGGCTCCAGTTTGCCGACGCTTTTAAACGCCAGAATACCGGTAGCCTGTGCCATAGCTTCCAGGATCAACACACCCGGGAAGATAGGTTTCCCCGGGAAGTGTCCCTGGAAGAACGGCTCATTCACGGAAACATTTTTCACTGCGCGCAGAAAACGACCTTCTTCAAAATCCAGCACACGGTCTACCAGCAGAAACGGGTAGCGGTGCGGTAGAAGTTCTAAAATCTCTTCAATATGCAGAGTATGAGTGTCAGTAGTCAAAATACTCTTCCTGTCAAAATGTACTGATAACAATAATAACACGGCCTGCCGGTTTATTAGAAAGCCGACAGGCCGGGAAAAATAGCGTTAAACGGATGACGCTTAGTCTTGTTGATCGATTTTACGCTCAAGAGACTTGAGGCGCTTGCTCATATCATCAATGTTCATCACCAGAGCTGCTGTTTTACGCCATACCTTGTTGGGCTGTAGCGGAATGCCTGAGGAATAGACGCCAGGTTCAGTGATAGGACGCATTACCATGCCCATTCCCGTCACAGTCACCTTGTCGCATATTTCCATATGACCATTAATCACGCTCGCGCCGCCAATCATGCAATAACGACCAATTTTCAGGCTGCCTGCCATGATGACGCCACCCGCAACCGCGGTATTGTCGCCAATCACGACGTTGTGCGCAATCTGGCACTGGTTATCGATGATAACACCATTGCCAATGATCGTGTCGTCAAGTGCGCCACGGTCAATGGTGGTACAGGCGCCAATCTCCACGCGATCGCCAATAATAACGCGACCAAGTTGCGGGATCTTAACCCAATTACCGCGATCGTTAGCGTAACCAAAACCATCAGAACCAATCACTGTACTGGACTGGACGAGGCAGTTTTCGCCAATGTCGACTTCATGGTAAACGGACACATTGGCCCATAAACGGGTCCCGGCGCCGATTTTGGTATTTTTCCCAACGAAGCAGCCCGGGCCAATGACGACGTTATCGCCCAGCACCACGCCGGATTCGATAACTGCATTCGCGCCAACGGCGACGTTGTTACCAAGCTTAGCCGTCGAATCAATCGCTGCGCTGGCAGCAATGTTCTGGGCCGGCTGCGGCGTGGTATCAAGAATTTGAGCCATGCGTGCATACGTCAGGTAGGGATTTTTCACTACCAGTGCGCTTACAGTGGCAAATGGAAGATCGTCCTGCGTCAGAACAACAGCTGACGCCTGGCATTGTGCCAGTTGCTCACGGTACTTAGGGCTTACCATGAAGGTAATCGTGCCAGCTTTAGCAGATTGCATGGACGCAACAGCGGTGATGACGATATCGCCATCACCGTGTAATTCTGCATCCAACTGCTGAGCTAAATCAGCCAGTCGAATTGAAGGCATTACTTATTTAACCTGTTTCAGAACATCAGCGGTGATGTCTTTAACATCGCTGCTGTTGAAAGCTACAGCGTTCGCATCAACAACCAGATCGATGTTCTGATCGGCAGCCACTGATTTAACAGCAGTCTGAATGCGAGTCACCAGCTTGCCACGTTCTTCGTTAGAACGACGCTGACGATCCTGCTCGAAAGCCTGCGCTTTCTGGGAGAACGTCTGGCGCTGAGCCATTACGTCTTTTTCCAGCTTGCTGCGATCGCTCGCTTTCATGGTAGAACCATCACGCTGCAGACGCTGCATTTTGGACTGAAGATCGTTTTCCATACCCTGCAGTTCGCTTGCACGGCCTTTGAATTCGTTTTCCAGAGTCGCAGAAACGCCAGTTTTCTGTGCAACCTGCTGGAACAAATTACCCATGTTGACGATTGCAATTTTGTCTGCTGCCTGAGCAGAAGTTGCCATCGCTAAACCGAGACCTGCAGCTAATAACCACTTTTTCACAATTAACTCCTTACCATCCCATTGGCACCAGAAGGTACCGTTCTTTGCGTGGCAAGGCGACCGTTTTACCGATCGCCAGTTGTCAGCGCTACACTGCCAACGCATTCCTTTGCAGCGGATTATTACCAGGTTTTACCAATGTTAAACTGGAATTGCTCCGACTTATCTCCATCATATTTCTTAAACGGCTGGGCGTAAGAGAAGACCAACGGCCCCAGCGGTGACATCCATTGTAATGCGATACCGGCAGACATGCGAATATTGCTCGGATCGCTGTAGTCTGGAACGCCAGCATTACGCATCTGGGCAGTGTTCTCCCAGTTGGTATCCCACACCGTACCGGCATCCCAGAAGAAGGATGTACGCACGGAGTTTGCGTATTTATCACTGATAAACGGCGTTGGCGTGATGAACTCAAGGCTCGCCACGGCCATGGCGTTACCGCCTACAGCATCATCAGAGCTACATACATCTTTTGGATCTCGGCTTTCGCAGTTGTCTTTGTCGTTCCCGCCGTAGTAAACCGCTTTCGGACCAATGTTATTGGACTGGAAGCCACGAACCGTACTGGAACCACCGGCATAGAAGTTTTCATAGAACGGCAGTTCTTTACCGCCTAAGCCGTCACCATAACCCCAACGGGTACGACCCAGAACTACCCACTTATGATCGTCATCGATCGGGAAGTAGGACGCGGTATCCAGCGTGACCTTATAGAACTCGTTATCGGAACCCGGCACGGTAACTTTACCGTTCAGGTTGACGCGAGAACCTTCCGTTGGGAAGTAGCCACGGTCGAGACGGTTATAGGTCCAGCCGTAGTTGAAGGTGAAGTCATCCGCAGCGAAACCGTTGTTATCGCTGTTTTTGCTCGCCGACTGACCGATAGAGTCCAGATAACGCCACATCGCTACCTGCGGTTGCATATTGGACAGGTCGTTATGCACGTAACCTAAGCCCGCACGCAGCGTGTTGTATTCGTTAATCGGGAAGCCAAGCGTACCATCCACACCGTAACTCTTATTGGTGTAGGAGGACAGATCCGCATCGTCAGCTTTAAAGTCGTTATAGAAGATACGACCGCCCAGGCTCACACCATCAACGGTGAAGTATGGGTTAGTAACAGAGAACTCAGAATAGGTCTGATAGTCGTTTTTGGTACCGTTAATGCCGACAGAGTAACCCGTACCCAGCCAGTTATCCTGCTGCACGCCAACCTGGAAGCTAACGCCGCTTTCAGTACCGTAGCCAACACCGAAGTTGAAGCTACCGGTGTTACGCTCTTTCACTTTATAAACGACATCAACCTGATCCGGGCTGCCTGGTACGCGTTGAGTATCGGTATCAACCGTTTCAAAATAGCCCAGACGGTTCAGACGCTCTTTACCCTGATCAACGAGATCGCTGCCTAACCATGCGCCTTCCATCTGGCGCATTTCGCGACGCAGAACGGAATCTTTGGAGGTGTCGTTGCCGACGAAGCGAATCTTACGCACGTAGAAACGGTTGCCCGCGTCGACGTTAACGTGCAGCTTAACGGTTTTATCCGCATCGTTGATTTCAGGCTGCGTTTGTACGCGCGGATAGGCATAACCATAGCGGCCGAGCAGCTTCTTAATGCTGTCTTCCATTTTGGTTACTTTAGAGCCGCTGTACAGATCGCCTGGCTGAATTTTGGTCAGCGATTCGATTTCAGCTGAATGCCCCGCCAGGTTGCCACTCACTTCAACACCAGAAAGCTTGTACTGATCGCCTTCAGTGATGTTAACCGTAATGTAGATACCTTTCTTGTCCGGAGTCAGACTCACCTGAGTCGAGTCGATGTTGAAACGCGCGTAACCACGATCCAGATAGTAGCTGCGCAGGGTTTCGAGGTCGCCCGCCAGTTTTTGTTTCTGGTATTTGCGATCGCCTACCACGTTCCACCACGGCACTTCATCGCGCAGTTGGAAAGTGGAGATCAGTTCGTCGGTGCTAAAAGCGTGGTTGCCGACAATGTTGATCTGCTGGATCTTCGCAGAAACACCTTCCTGGAAGACCAGCTTCAGGTCAACACGGTTACGTGGCAGCGGGGTCACCACCGCTTTCACGCTGGCGCTGTATTTACCGACGCTGTAGTAGAAGTCTTCCAGACCTTTTTCAATGTCTGAAAGGGTTGTGCGGTCCAGAGATTCCCCCACACGAACACCGGATGCTTCAAGGTTCTGCTTGAGCATGTCATCTTTCACCGACTTGTTACCGGAGAAAGTGATACTGGCGATCGTCGGACGTTCTTTTACCTGAACCAGCAGCGTATCACCATCGCGCAGGACGCGAACGTCCTCAAAGTTGCCGGTGGCAAACAGAGCACGGATGGTGTTACTGATATCTTCATCATTAACCGTATCGCCGGGGCGTACAGGCATACTGAGGAGGGCCGCACCAACGGCGACACGCTGGAGGCCTTCGAAATGAATGTCTTTCACTACGAACCCGTCAGCACCGTATACGGTGGCGCTGCTAAACAGCAGCGACGCTATGAGCAACTTTTTCATCGCCATCGTTATTATGCGTTCTTCCTAACACTCTCTTACAACCGAGAGAAATCATTGAAAAGTGCAAGCCCCATTAACAGCACCAGCAAAATCGAGCCAATGCGATAACTAAAGTCTTGAACTCGCTCGGATACCGGTCCGCCTTTTAGCTTTTCAATCGCTAAAAAGAGCAGATGACCCCCGTCTAAAACGGGAAGCGGGAACAGGTTGATTATCCCAAGGTTCACGCTAATGAGCGCGAGGAACATGAAATAGTAAATCACCCCGAATTCCGCTGACATCCCAGCCCCCTGAGCAATCGAAATTGGCCCACTGAGGTTGTTCAGTTTCACATCACCGGTTATCAATTTCCCCAACATGTTGACCGTCAGCTTCATCAGTTGCCATGTTTTATCCGTGGCTTCAAGGATGGCGCTGAACGGCCCATACTGGCGTATTGTCTTGTACTCATCTGGCAGCGGGATCACTTTTGGCACTACGCCTGCAAACCCTTCTGCCTTTTTGCCGACCGACTTCGTATCCGGGATCAGCGTCAGCGAAAGCGGACTACCTTGCCTTTCAACTTCCAGCGCGAGAGACGTTCCCGGATTATCGCGCACCAGAGTAACAAAGGTCATCCACTCTGTTAATGGTTGACCATCGACTTTAACGATCCTGTCGCCTGCTTGCAAACCCGCTTTGCTCGCTGCCGAATTTGCCTGTACTTCGGCTAATACCGGCTCGATCTGTGCGCCGCGTGGACGAATGCCCAGCGCAGCGACGGGATCCTCTTTGTCTGGCTCGAAACGCCAGTGACGCAAATCGAGCACTTTGTCCTGGCGCGCGTCTGAGCCAAACGGCGATACGCTGATGGTCGTCTGCGGGTCGCCAATTTTGGCTACCAGCTGCAGTCGCACGGCATCCCAATCAGGGGTTTCGATGCCATCAATCGCTTTAAGTTCCATCCCGGATGTAATTTGCGCATTTGCCGCGATGGAGTTGGGGGCAATTTCACCCACCACCGGACGCACGCCGGGGACGCCGATGATAAACACCAGCCAGTAAGCGAAAATAGCAAAGATGAAGTTAGCTACCGGTCCGGCAGCAATGATGGCGGCGCGTTGTCCAACGGTTTTATTGTTAAACGCGCTGTGTCGTAGCTCAGGGGCAACAGGCTCAACGCGTTCGTCGAGCATTTTGACGTAGCCACCCAGCGGGATAAGGGCGATGACAAATTCAGTACCATGACGGTCGGTGCGCGTCCAGAGTGATTTGCCAAAACCGATGGAAAACCGCTCTACCCGCACACCGCAACGGCGAGCAACCCAGAAATGGCCAAATTCATGCACGGTAATCAGTACACCCAGTGCAACAATGAACGCCGCCAGATTCCAGAGAATGCTCAGCATAAAACCTTCCGTTAAATCGTCCCGAATACCAGTAAAAGCAAACAAGCAAACACTGGAACAGCCGCTGTGAGGCTATCAATGCGATCCAGTATACCGCCATGCCCTGGAATCAGGTGTCCGCTGTCCTTAATCCCTGCTTCACGCTTAAACATACTCTCGGTTAAATCACCGAGCACTGAGGCAAGCGCAGCAAAAATCGAGCACACCAGCAGTATTGACGGTGCCACTTCCAGATTCGCCCAGACGCCATAGCCCCAGGAGATGATCGCTGCCGTAAACAGGCCGCCGATGAATCCCTGCCAGGTTTTGCCCGGAGAGACCTTCGGCGCCAGTTTGTGTTTGCCAAACAGTTTACCAAACATATAGGCCCCGGAGTCAGCCCCCCAGACGAGAATCATTACATAAAGCAGCCAGATCGCACCGCTGTAATGGTTTTCGTCGTAGTGCCAGGCCCTCAGCGCAACCATACCCCAGAAAAATGGAACAATAGTGAGCAAACCAAAAATGAGTCGCAGCACTTTTGAATTACGCCATAACGCCGCAGAACCTGGATAAAAAAGCACCAGCAGCAGCGCACCAACCCACCAGGCCAACGATACCCACAGGGAACCGGCAACCAACGGTTGATGAATATCATGATGATATTCAGGCAACGTAAACAGCATTATGGCCAGGATAAAGCCACAGAGTACCGCAAGCCATACTCGCTGGCTGCGCGAGGTAAAGCCGCTAAACTGTCCCCATTCCCACGCGGCGAGCATGCACACCACCAGCGTAACAATAGCGAATCCCACCGGGGGCAGTAAAAACAGCGCCGCAATGACAATGGGTATTAATACAAAAGCGGAAATCAGGCGATACTTCAGCAAAAGCTACCCCCATCAGGCTTTGTCGCCACCAGGCTCGGTGCCGCCGAAACGACGCTCTCGATTGGCAAAAGCATGCAGCGCACCTTCAAAGTCTTGTTCATCAAAATCGGGCCAAAGAACATCCGTAAAGTAAAGTTCGGCATAGGCAATTTGCCATATCAAAAAGTTACTTATGCGATGTTCCCCCCCTGTCCTAATTACCAAATCCACTGGCGCCTGTTCATTCATGCAGATTTGCTTACTCAGCGCCTCTTCATCAATTTGGTCGGGTCTCAACAGCCCTTCCTGAACCTGCTCGGCCAGATGCCGAACGCCCTGGATAATATCCCAGCGTCCACCGTAATTCGCCGCAATATTAAGCGTCAGACCGGTATTATTTTCAGTCAACGCTTCTGCTTTACGAATCCGTTCCTGCAAACGTGAGTTAAAACGACTGGTATCGCCAATGATACGCAGGCGGACGTTGTGGCGGTGCAGGCTTTTTACTTCGCTGTCTAGCGCCCACACAAACAATTCCATCAACGCAGTCACTTCCTGCGGAGGTCGATTCCAGTTTTCACTGCTAAAAGCATAGAGCGTTAACGCATCAATGCCGTTATTGGCGGCAAAAGAAACGGCGCGGCGAACAGATTTCGCCCCTGCTTTATGCCCAAAGGCTCGTATTTTCCCTTGTCTTTTCGCCCAGCGGCCATTGCCATCCATAATGATTGCTACATGACGGCAGCCATGAGCTGGCAAGTTTTCGCTTATTGGTTGATTCGCAGACAACATAACGCGTTTTTTGTCCCTGAAAAGGATTTAACGGTACTCAGGAATACTGAAGCCTATACATAAAAAAGCCGTGTCAAACCACGGCTTACCTGACCACGTAAAGTCAAATTCCTGCGATCAGGTGGCGCAGACTATATCACTGAAGCCCAACGCTAACAAATAGCACGACGACTAGTGCTTGCTTTATCACCAGCTTGCGAGACGAGTCACCTGTTGGCGCGCAATATCACGCGCAGCTGTATCCACCGCCAGCACCTCTTCCACACTCTGTGGTTCGCGCAAATCCAACATTTCCAGTACCGATAAATTTAACGACGCGATATCGGTAAAGCGAATCTGCTGATTCAGAAATGCTTCAACGGTGATTTCATTAGCTGCATTAAGTGCCGTCGTCGCCGCCTGCCCCTGGTCAAAGGCATTCATTGCAAGCTTCAGACAAGGATAGCGGTCGTAGTCTGGTTCACTAAACGTCAGGGAACATAGCTTGCAGAAATCAAGCGGCTTCACGCCGGATTTCACTCGATTCGGCCACGCCATTGAATGGGCAATAGGCGTACGCATATCTGGCTCGCCCAGCTGTGCCAACACGCTGCCATCCTGATAGCGCACCATCGAGTGAATCACCGATTGCGGGTGAATCAGTACTTCCATCTGTTTCGCTGACGCATTAAACAGCCAGCGCGCTTCAATGTATTCCAGACCTTTGTTCATCATGGTGGCAGAGTCAACGGAGATTTTACGCCCCATCGACCAGTTCGGATGACGACACGCCTGATCCGGCGTCATTGCGCTCAGTTCAGACAGTGGCGTTTCACGGAACGGGCCACCAGACCCGGTAAGCAGAATAGATACCACGCCATTCTGCTCCAGGTCAGCGTACCCCAGGTTCTGTTGAAAAGGTTGCGGTAAACTCTGAAAAATCGCGTTGTGTTCGCTGTCGACCGGTAAAAGACGCGCGCCACGCTGCTTCACCGCATCCATAAACAGGCGTCCGCAAGTGACCAGTGACTCTTTGTTGGCCAGCAGAACATCCTTACCGGCATCAATCGCGGCAAGCGTCGGCAATAATCCTGCAGCCCCGACGATGGCTGCCATAACCTGATCCACCTCATCCAGCGCCGCCATCTCGCAGGCCGCCTGTTGGCCACTCAGAACCTCGGTTCGACAGCCCTTTTCAAGCAGTTGCGCTTTCAGCAGACGCGCGCTCTCTTCGTCATCCATCACCGCATAGCGGGGCGTAAACTCCAGGCACTGCTCGACCATTCGCTGCACATTCTTACCGGCCACCAGCGCTGTCACGGTGTAAAGTTCAGGATTATGGCGAACAACGTCGAGAGTACTGCAACCGATAGAGCCGGTTGAGCCGAGGAGTGTTAAATGCTTCATGAGATGCCCGAAAAAAGTTAGACCAGATAAAAGCAAAACGCCGCCAGCAAGACCCGAAGTCTCTCTGAACGGCGTTTATCAGTGTACGACAGAAATCAGAACTGCATCAGTTCCGCTTCTTTATCTGCCAGCGCCGCATCAATTTTCTTGATGGCAGCGTCGGTCATTTTCTGAATGTCGTCCTGAGAACGACGATCGTCATCTTCACTGATCTCTTTTTCTTTCAGCAGCGCTTTTACTTTATCGTTCGCGTCGCGACGAACGTTGCGCACGGAAACACGACCCTGCTCAGCTTCGCCACGAACCACTTTGATCAGATCTTTACGGCGCTCTTCGGTCAGCGGAGGCAGCGGAACGCGGATGTCCGCACCCGCAGAGCTTGGGTTCAGGCCGAGGTCAGAGGCCATGATCGCTTTCTCAACGGCCGGGCTCATAGAGCGATCGAACACGTTGATTTTCAGCGTACGGGTATCTTCTACCGTTACGCTCGCCAGCTGGCGCAGAGGGGTTGGCGTACCGTAGTATTCTACGATGATGCCATCCAGCAGGCTTGGGGAAGCACGGCCAGTACGGATTTTGCTGATTTGGGTTTTGAACGCTTCTACGCATTTGTCCATGCGTACTTCAGCATCTTTTCTGATGTCGTTAATCACGTTACGAATCCTTGAAAACTTGTCTCAGGCAGACTATCCGCCAGCACAGCGCTAAAGGTGTGCTAAGTATAGTCGCGTTTAATTCATGACAACGCCAAAGGCGCGCCCGGGTAAGATACCACTACAAAATAAAGCGGAATCTTACCTGTATTTATCGTCAACGGAAATTATTCCGTGATCAAAGTGCCTTCTTTTTCGCCCATGACCACGCGACGCAGTGCGCCAGGCTTGTTCATGTTGAAGACACGGATCGGCAGTTTATGGTCGCGAGCCAGCGTGAAGGCGGCAAGATCCATCACTTTCAGCTCTTTATCCAACACTTCATTATAGGACAGCTGATCGTACATGGTCGCAGAAGGATCTTTTGCCGGGTCGGCAGTAAACACGCCATCGACTTTGGTCGCTTTCAGTACCACATCGGCTTCAATCTCGATACCGCGCAAGCAGGCAGCGGAATCGGTCGTAAAGAACGGGTTACCCGTACCGGCGGAGAGGATCACCACGCGGTTGTTGCGCAGCAGGCTGATGGCTTCTGCCCAGCTGTAGTTATCGCATACGCCATTCAGTGGAATCGCGGACATCAGGCGAGCATTCACATAGGCACGATGCAGTGCATCACGCATTGCCAGACCATTCATGACGGTTGCCAGCATACCCATGTGGTCACCCACAACGCGGTTCATCCCCGCTTTCGCCAGACCAGCACCACGGAAAAGGTTGCCACCGCCAATGACCACGCCAACCTGGATACCCAGTTCGACCAGTTCTTTGATTTCCTGTGCCATGCGATCAAGGATGCTTGCGTCAATACCGAAGCCTTCCGATCCCTGCAGCGCTTCGCCACTCAGCTTAAGCAGAATGCGTTTGTACACGGGTTTTGCATTGGTAGCCATGTTTCTTTCCTGAGACTGTCAACGATTAAGATGGGGGTTAATTCTGGCGACATGATATGCCGCAAATCAGCACAGCGATACTGGAGCCTGTCTGATTTCATATGACGGGTGACAAAAAGAAGCCGCCCTCAGGCGGCTCCTTTTCAATCATTAAGACTGCTTGGACATTGCAGCAACTTCTGCTGCGAAGTCAGTCTCAACTTTCTCGATGCCTTCGCCCACTTCGAAGCGGATGAAGCCAGTTACGTCAGCGTTGTGCTCTTTCAGCAGCTGAGCAACAGACTTGCTTGGATCCATAACGAAAGGCTGGCCAGTCAGAGAAACTTCGCCGGTGAATTTCTTCATGCGGCCTTCAACCATTTTCTCTGCGATTTCTTTTGGCTTGCCAGACTGCATCGCGATGTCCAGCTGAACCTGGTACTCTTTCTCTACCACTTCAGCAGACACGTCTTCTGGCTTAACGAATTCTGGTTTGCTTGCAGCGATGTGCATCGCCAGCTGTTTAACCAGCTCTTCGTCAGCGCCTTTAGCCGCAACCAGAACACCGATACGTGCACCGTGCTGGTAAGAGCCCAGAACGTCGCCTTCCAGAGAAGAAACGCGACGGATGTTGATGTTCTCACCGATTTTAGCAACCAGCGCAACACGTTCTTCTTCGAACTGTGCTTTCAGAACTTCAACGTCAGTGATTTTGCCAGCAACAGCTGCGTCCAGAACTTTGTTAGCAAATGCCTGGAAACCACCATCTTTAGCAACGAAGTCAGTCTGGCAGTTAACTTCCAGAATGATACCGTAGTTGCCGTCGATCTTAGTGATGATCACGCCGTCAGCAGCAACGTTGCCTGCTTTTTTAGCTGCTTTGATCGCACCGGATTTACGCATGTTTTCGATTGCCAGCTCGATGTCGCCGTTCGCTTCAGTCAGCGCTTTTTTGCAATCCATCATGCCTGCGCCAGTACGCTCGCGCAGCTCTTTTACCAGGGATGCGGTAATTTCAGCCATTCTTAAATCCTCGGGAGATGTGAACTGCCCGGCCAGGGGCCAAACAGTGTAAATTGAAAAAAGGGGCCGGTAATGGGCCCCTATTCATACACGGTACTAATAAGGGGTAAAACCTTATTATTCAGCTTCTACGAAGCTTTCTTCCGCCTGAGAAGCCAGATCCTGGGAACGGCCTTCACGAACGGTAGCAGCTACAGCGCTCAGGTACAGGCTAACAGCACGGATTGCGTCGTCGTTACCCGGGATAACGAAGTCAACACCGTCCGGATCGGAGTTGGTATCAACGATAGCGAATACCGGGATACCCAGGTTGTTAGCTTCTTTGATTGCGATGTGCTCGTGGTCCGCATCGATTACGAACAGCGCGTCTGGCAGGCCGCCCATATCTTTGATACCGCCCAGGCTGTTTTCCAGCTTGTCCAGTTCACGAGTGCGCATCAGCGCTTCTTTCTTAGTCAGCTTGTCGAAAGTACCGTCCTGAGACTGGGTTTCCAGATCTTTCAGGCGTTTGATGGACTGACGAACAGTTTTCCAGTTAGTCAGCATGCCGCCCAACCAGCGATGGTTCACGAAGAACTGGTCGCAGCTGTTAGCAGCATCTTTCACAGCTTCGCTTGCAGCGCGCTTAGTACCAACGAACAGAATCTTACCTTTACGGGAAGAGATCTTGTTCAGCTCAGCCAGGGCTTCGTTGAACATTGGTACAGTTTTCTCAAGGTTGATGATGTGAACTTTGTTACGTGCGCCGAAGATGAAAGGCTTCATTTTCGGGTTCCAGTAACGGGTCTGGTGACCAAAGTGAACACCAGCCTTGAGCATGTCGCGCATGGAAACAGTTGCCATGTTTAAAACCTCTATATTAAAAGTTGGGGTTATGCCTCCACGTATCCCATATTACCGACCCCAAAGGGCACCCCGGAATATGTGCCGATACGTGTGTGTTGTTACACAAAGTGAGATTTGTCGCTTCCGTCCAGCCTGTGTATCTGAAATGGATCGGAAGTCCGGCGCGCTTTATACCACAAAACGCCACCATAAACCAACTGTTGTTGGCGTAGTGTGCTGTTAATGATTCTCAATTTGGCACGGGGTGTGCCTGACTGATACCATTGACAACACTTAGACTAGTATTGTCGAAAAAATCGACACCGATGGACAGATTACATGGCTATCTCTATTAAGACACCTGAAGAAATTGAAAAGATGCGCGTCGCCGGTCGTCTGGCCGCGGAAGTGCTGGAAATGATCGAGCCGTTCGTGAAGCCGGGCGTCAGCACCGGTGAACTGGATCGCATCTGTAATGATTACATCGTTAACGAGCAGCACGCGGTTTCCGCCTGCCTCGGCTATCACGGTTTCCCGAAATCCGTCTGCATTTCTATTAATGAAGTGGTTTGCCACGGTATCCCGGACAACGAAAAACTTCTGAAAGATGGCGACATCGTCAACATCGACGTCACCGTCATTAAAGATGAGTACCACGGTGACACCTCAAAAATGTTCATCGTTGGCAAGCCAACCATTCTGGGCGAGCGTCTGTGCAAAGTGACGCAAGAGAGCCTCTACCTGGCGCTGAAGATGGTTAAACCGGGCATTCGTCTGCGTACCATTGGTGCCGCCATTCAAAAATTCGTGGAAGCGGAAGGTTTCTCCGTGGTTCGCGAATACTGCGGTCACGGCATTGGTCGCGTCTTCCACGAAGAACCGCAGGTCCTGCACTATGATGCAGATGACGGCGGCGTGGTACTGCAAAAAGGCATGACCTTTACCATCGAGCCGATGGTTAACGCGGGTGATTACCGTATCCGTACCATGAAAGATGGCTGGACGGTGAAAACCAAAGACAGAAGCTTGTCTGCGCAGTACGAGCATACTATTGTGGTAACAGACAACGGCTGCGAAATTATGACGTTGCGCAAGGATGACACCATCCCGGCGATACTGACGCACGACGAATGATAAAAAAGCCGGCAAATGCCGGCTTTTTTAATGGCTATCGTTTTTTCTTATGGGTGGCGCACGATGAGTAATCTTTTACCCGAACAGTATGCTAACACAGCACTTCCCACCCTCCCCGACCAGCCCGATAACCCGGGCGTCTGGCCGCAACACGAGCTAACCTGTGCCGGCATCAAGGCGCACATGGACGTCTTTCACCGCTGGCTTGGAAGCGCATTTGATGCCGGTATTTCCGCAGAGCAGCTGATTGAAGCGCGTACCGAATTTATCGACCAGCTCCTGCAGCGTCTATGGATCGATTACGGCTTCGGGCAGATCGGTGATGTGGCGCTGGTTGCCGTCGGGGGCTATGGCCGCGGAGAGCTTCATCCGCTTTCCGATATCGATCTCCTGATCTTAAGCCGCAAAAAGCTGCCGGACGAACAGGCGCAAAAAATTGGCGAGCTGCTGACGCTGCTCTGGGACGTGAAGCTGGAAGTTGGCCACAGCGTACGCACCCTGGAAGAGTGTCTGCTGGAAGGACTATCCGACCTGACCGTCGCCACCAACCTGATTGAAACCCGCCTGCTGATTGGTGACGTCGCGCTGTTCCTGGAGCTGCAAAAACACATCTTCAGCGACGGATTCTGGCCGTCAGAAAAGTTCTTTGCCGCGAAGGTCGAGGAGCAAAATCAGCGCCACCAGCGCTACCACGGCACCAGCTATAACCTTGAACCCGATATTAAAAGCAGCCCCGGCGGCCTGCGCGACATCCACACGTTACAGTGGGTCGCCCGTCGCCATTTTGGAGCCACCTCCATGGACGAGATGGTCGGCTTTGGCTTCTTAACCGAGGCCGAGCGTAACGAGCTCAACGAGTGTCTGCACCTGCTCTGGCGCATTCGCTTTGCCCTCCACCTGGAAGTGACGCGCTACGATAACCGTCTGCTGTTTGACCGTCAGCTCAGCGTTGCCCAGCGCCTCAACTACAGCGGCGAGGGGAACGAGCCGGTTGAGCACATGATGAAGGATTTCTTCCGCGTCACCCGCCGGGTCACGGAGCTGAACCAGATGCTGTTGCAGCTCTTCGACGAGGCCATCCTGGCCCTGACGGCGGACGAAAAGCCGCGCCCGATTGATGACGAATTCCAGCTACGCGGCACGCTTATCGATCTGCGCGACGAAACGCTGTTTATCCGCGAGCCGGAAGCGATTCTGCGGATGTTCTATACCATGGTGCGCAACAGCGCCATCACCGGGATCTACTCCACCACCCTGCGACATCTGCGCCATGCGCGCCGCCATCTGACGCAGCCGCTGTGCTATATCCCGGAAGCGCGTTCGCTGTTCCTGAGCATGCTCCG
Source organism: Enterobacter genomosp. O (assembly GCF_001022965.1). Taxonomy (GTDB): domain Bacteria; phylum Pseudomonadota; class Gammaproteobacteria; order Enterobacterales; family Enterobacteriaceae; genus Enterobacter; species Enterobacter cloacae_L. The sequence continues at coordinate 470,520 of NZ_LECZ01000023.1, read as the reverse complement.
CCACCCGGGCGCCGTCAGTCGTGGCCTGCTGCCGATGCACCGCCACAGCGTGCTGTGGGCCTATATGCCGCAGTGGTCGCACATTGTCGGGCAGATGCAGTTTGATCTGTTCCACGCATACACGGTGGATGAACACACGATCCGCGTCATGCTCAAGCTGGAAAGCTTTGCCAAAGAAGAGACGCGATCCCGCCACCCGCTGTGCGTGGAATTATGGCCGCGCCTTACCCATCCGGAATTGATCCTGATTGCCGCCCTGTTCCACGATATCGCGAAAGGTCGCGGCGGTGACCACTCGGTGCTGGGCGCGCAGGACGTGCTTAAATTTGCCGAACTGCACGGCCTGAACTCGCGTGAAACGCAGCTTGTGGCCTGGCTGGTGCGTCATCACCTGCTGATGTCGGTCACCGCACAGCGTCGTGACATTCAGGATCCTGAAGTGATCAAGCAGTTTGCGGAGGAGGTTCAGACGGAAAACCGTCTGCGCTATCTGGTCTGCCTGACGGTGGCCGATATCTGCGCCACCAACGAAACGCTGTGGAACAGCTGGAAACAAAGCCTGCTACGCGAGCTGTACTTTGCAACTGAAAAACAGCTGCGCCGCGGCATGCAAAACGCGCCGGACATGCGCGAGCGCGTGCGCCATCACCAGCTACAGGCGCTCGCGCTGCTGCGGATGGATAACATCAATGAAGAAGCGCTGCATCAGATTTGGGCCCGCTGCCGTGCCAACTATTTTGTCCGCCACAGCCCAAACCAGCTTGCCTGGCACGCGCGGCATCTGCTCAAGCACGATCTGTCGCAGCCGATGATCCTGCTGAGCCCACAGGCCACGCGCGGCGGGACGGAGATTTTCATCTGGAGCCCGGACCGGCCTTATCTGTTTGCTGCGGTGTGCGCCGAGCTGGACAGGCGTAATCTGAGCGTTCACGACGCGCAGATTTTCACCACCCGCGACGGCATGGCGATGGATACCTTTATTGTGCTTGAGCCGGACGGCAGCCCGCTGTCGTCGGACAGACATGAAGGAATACGCTTCGGGCTTGAGCAGGCGATCACCCAGCGCAGCTGGCAGCCGCCGCAGCCGCGTCGCCAGCCGGCGAAACTGCGCCACTTTACCGTCGATACCGAGGTTAATTTCCTGCCGACCCACACCGACCGTAAATCGTTCCTGGAGCTGATCGCACTGGACCAGCCAGGGCTACTCGCCCGCGTCGGCCAGGTGTTTGCCGATCTGGGAATTTCGCTTCATGGGGCAAGAATTACAACCATTGGCGAGCGAGTAGAAGATTTATTTATAATCGCCACAGCGGACCGGCGTGCCCTTAATAATGACCTTCAACTTGAAGTACAACAACGGTTGACAGCAGCCCTCAATCCAAACGATAAAGGGTGACGTGTTTTTTAGTGAAATGGAAAGAGTAAACCATGCAGCAGTTACAGAACGTTATTGAGTCCGCCTTTGAGCGTCGCGCCGAGATTACCCCGGCAAATGTGGATACCGTGACCCGTGAAGCGGTAAACCAGGTGATTTCCCTGCTGGATTCTGGCGCATTGCGCGTGGCAGAAAAAATCGACGGTCAGTGGGTCACTCATCAATGGCTGAAGAAAGCGGTGCTGCTCTCTTTCCGTATCAACGATAACCAGGTTATCGACGGAGCAGAAAGCCGCTACTTCGATAAAGTGCCAATGAAATTCGCTGACTACGATGAAGCGCGTTTCCAGAAAGAAGGCTTCCGCGTGGTACCGCCTGCGGCAGTGCGTCAGGGTGCATTCATTGCCCGCAACACCGTGCTGATGCCATCCTACGTGAACATCGGTGCCTACGTTGACGAAGGTACGATGGTCGATACCTGGGCGACTGTGGGTTCTTGTGCGCAGATTGGTAAAAACGTTCACCTGTCCGGCGGCGTGGGCATCGGCGGTGTTCTGGAGCCACTGCAGGCTAACCCGACCATCATCGAGGACAACTGCTTCATCGGCGCGCGTTCTGAAGTAGTCGAAGGCGTGATCGTTGAAGAAGGCTCCGTGATCTCCATGGGCGTTTATATCGGTCAGAGCACCCGTATTTACGATCGTGAAACCGGTGAAGTGCATTACGGTCGCGTGCCGGCTGGCTCCGTGGTGGTTTCCGGCAACCTGCCGTCAAAAGATGGCAAATACAGCCTGTACTGTGCGGTTATCGTGAAGAAAGTGGATGCGAAAACGCGCGGTAAAGTTGGCATCAACGAATTGCTGCGCACCATCGATTAATCGGGTATAACAAAAAGCGGGGGCAACCCCGCTTTTTTTATATCTGAGGGTGGCGAAAATAGATTTTTTCGTTAATTATTCAAAGGTTATGTTGAGATCAAGGGTACCGCTATGTACGATAATCTGAAAAGTCTGGGCATTACCAATCCTGATGAAATTGATCGTTACAGCCTCCGTCAGGAAGCCAATAACGATATTCTGAAAATCTATTTTCACAAAGACAAAGGAGAGTTTTTCGCCAAAAGCGTGAAGTTTAAATATCCACGCCAGCGTAAGACCGTTGTTGCTGACGGCGTAGGACAGGGATACAAAGAAGTACAGGAAATCAGCCCTAACCTGCGCTATGTGATTGATGAACTCGATCAGATCTGCCAGCGCGACCGCACCGAAGTCGATCTCAAGCGTAAGATCCTTGACGATCTGCGTCACCTTGAAAGCGTTGTGACCAACAAGATCAGCGAGATTGAAGCGGATCTTGAGAAGTTAACTCGCAACAAATAAGTTGGGTGCGGCCTGATGCCCTCACCCCGGCCCTCTCCCACAGGGAGAGGGAGAAAACCATCATGTAGGCCGGGTAAGGCGAAGCCGCCACCCGGCAGACAACATCATCGCTGTTCATCCAGCTGCAGCGCCACATACAACAGCAGCCTGTCGTCAAAATTCCCCAGATCCAGCCCCGTCAGCTCCGAAATGCGGTTGAGCCGATATTCCAGCGTATTGCGGTGAATAAACAGCGCTTTCGACGTCGCCAGCGGCTGCACGTTATGGCGGAACCACGCCTGTAGCGTTCGGCGCAGCAGGCCGTTGTTGTCCATGGCTTTCAGGCGCGCTAATGGCCGCGCCAACTCATTGGCCTGCCAGCCGCCGCGCAGGCTGTCGAGCAGCACCGGCAGCATCAGATCCTGATAGAAATAGCTGCGGCTCTCCGGCATGCGCTGCTTGCCCACCATCATGGTGGTGCGCGCGGTACGCCAGGAGCGGGCGATACTGCCCGGCCCGGTAAAGTAGTTGCCCAATGCAACGCGAAAGCGCAGTTGACCATTCTCCTTCATCCGGGAGATCAGCAGCTCCACGCGACGACGGTGATCTTCTGCATCCCAGCGACCAAACTGATTGAGCGCCGGTTTGAGCACCACCATTTCCGTCAGAGAGACTATCGCCACCAGATTGTCGCGCTCCGGCGTCGCCAGCGCGTTTTGCAGTTGCTGCAACTCGGCCATCGCACTGTCGACTCCAAGCTGGCCGCTATCCACCTCAATCACCGCCACGACGCGCGGCTGGTTTAGATCGATCCCCAGACGCTGCGCCCATTCGCTGAGTGCAGGGGTATGCTCTTCCGCCTGAATAAGGTTCATCACCAGCTCTTCGCGCAGGCGGCTATCCTGAGCGAGCAGGTGCATCAGGCGAGACTGCTCCAGCATCATTTCTGCCGTCATACAGACCAGCTCGCCGTATTTTCGCAGGGACTCCGGCTCGCCGGTCAGGCCAATAACGCCTACTATCTCCCCTTCCAGACGCAGCGGTAAATTGATCCCCTGCCGGACGCCGTGAAGATGTTTCGCTACCGCGTTGTCGATATCAACGACCCGCCCCTGGGAAAGCACCAGCAGCGCGCCTTCGTGCAATTCACCAATACGCTCGCGATCGCCGCTGCCAATAATGCGCCCGCGGGCATCCATTACGTTGATATTGGTATCGATGATGCGCATGGTGCGCGCCACGATATCCTGCGCCATTTTGGTATCAAGATGCCAGCCAGCCATGCAACCCTCCTGTGAGCAGAGCTCAAGCATAGGGAAGTTCAGCTGCGGCTGCATTGTGCAAACGCACAAAGAGAGAGGGAGAAATATGGACTTGTGGAAAGGGTCACAGAAACGAGAAAAGCCCCTGCCTGTTACAGCAGGGGGCTTACAGGATTTACTGCATCAGCAGGTAGATAGAGGAGTCACCACGCTGGATATTCAGCGCCAGCACGGAAGGCTTGCTGTCGAGAATTTTGCGCAGTTCAGCGATGTTTTTCACCGGCTGCTGGTTAGCCCCCATGATCACATCCCCTTTTTTCAGGCCGATACGGGCTGCCGGTGAATTCGCCTTCACGTTATTCACCACCACGCCTTTATCTGCCCCTTTGTTGCTCATCTCCGCCCCTTCAATACCGCTGAAGATGGTGCTGGAATCCACCTGATTCTGGCTGCTCTGCTGCAGCTCCAGGCTCACGTTAACCGGCTTACCGTCGCGCAGCAGGCCGAGGGTGATTTTACTGCCAATCGGCATAGAACCCACTTCGGCGCGCAGGGCGGCAAAGCTGCTGATCGGTTTACCGTTCAGGGAGGTGATGACATCACCCGCTTTAATCCCCGCTTTCGCCGCAGAGGAGTTCGGCATCACCTGGCTGACGAATGCCCCGCGCTGAGCGTCAACTTTCATTGCCTTCGCCAGTTCGGAGTTCAGTTCCGTACCCAGGATACCCAGCTCACCGCGTTTTACCTGGCCATACTGCACCATCTGCGCGGTCAGGTTTTTCACCATGTTACTTGGAATAGCAAAGCCGATACCGATGTTGCCGCCGTCCGGTGCCAGGATAGCGGTGTTGATACCGATCAGCTCACCGTTCAGGTTCACCAGCGCACCGCCGGAGTTACCGCGGTTGATCGCTGCATCCGTCTGGATGAAGTTTTCATAGTTCTCGGCATTGAGGCCGCTACGGCCCAGCGCAGAAACGATACCCGAGGTCACAGTTTCACCCAGACCGAACGGGTTACCGATTGCCACGGTATAGTCACCCACGCGCAGCGCGTCGGAGTCGGCAATTTTAATCGCGGTCAGGTTCTTCGGATCCTGAATCTGGATCAGCGCGATGTCGGAGCGCGGGTCTTTGCCGACTACTTTGGCGTCAAACTTGCGGCCATCGCTCAGCTGCACCTTAATGCTGTTAGCGTTATCAACCACGTGGTTGTTGGTGACGACGTAGCCTTTCGCTGCATCAATGATCACCCCCGAGCCAAGCGCCATGAATTTCTGCTGCTGGGCGCCGCCCTGGCTGTCATCCCCTGCGCCACCGCCCTGGCAGAACGGAGAGCTCTGGAATGGCGAACCGTCCTGGCAGAACGGCGAGTTGTCGCCAAAGAACTGCTGGAAGTTACGCGGCATGCGCGGCGTATTGACGGTCGTGCTACCCTCAACGTTAATACTCACCACCGATGGCATCACCTTTTCGAGCATCGGTGCCAGGCTTGGCATCTGCTGCGCGGTTGCTGCCGACGACGCGGTCTCGGCTGCAGTAGCAGTCAGAGGAGACAGCGCTAAACCTAAACTCAGAGCCAGTGCACTCATTGCTAATGTGGTTTTTTTCATGTTTCTCAATCTCGATTTACAGATAACGCAAAATTGCTGTGTAACTCAGATTCATTTTATACCGCTTAGTTCCGGCGATAAGTTTATGGAAAAGGTAAAAATTTATTGGCCGTCTTTACAAAACTCCGTGATTATTCCACGGCCATCAGCTTGCGATATTCATCCCAGGCGTATAAATCCGTCATGCCGCTGATATAGTCCTGGATAAGGCGACAGCGATAATAATATTCCAGCACCGGCCACTGGAGAGAATGACGATCCAGCTTGCCAATTGCTTCAACATACGCCAGTCGATGACGGGTAGAGAGTTTCTGATAAAGCCGGGACTCAATCGGTATTCGGCGCACGCGCTCGTGTTCCACCAGCTCGCTGAATTCGTCGACCGACAGCTGGAGCAACGGGGAGTAAATTTCCAGTAACCCACTGATTACCCGGTAGCCCTGCAGCTCTAACTGTTCGACATCCGGATGACTGAACACGTGCCGCATCGCCACATGTTTATAAAGCTCAAGGAGCTGGCTGAAGCTGCTGTCATCTTCCAGCAGCGCGTGATTGAATTCTCCGCTGAAAATCAGCGGCAAATTATCAATAAAGCGCGATGCCGCATACGGCACCAGTTTATTTAATGTATTGACCCGCAAATACATAAAGAACTGGTCTTCCGTACTGCGGCTTAATGTATTTGAGCGCGATTTTTCCCAGGCATTTTCGACAACCTGCGCAAACAGCGAGCCTTTTTCATGGGTGCCCCAGGCGGCATAAAGATGCTGATAAAGCTCCTCGACGCTGAAGATTCTTTTCTCAACGGCGTCTTCCAGATCGGCCACACAATAGGAAATATCGTCGGCGGCTTCCATAATCCAGGTTAAGGGAAAGCGGCCGTTTGGCGTCAATGAAAGTTCTTTACGCAGCCGTTCAATATAGGCTTCTTCAGAAAGGTAATAGCCCGGTTTTTTCATGAGATAACTGTGCGACTCGGGCGTATCCCCCATCCACCACGCGGGGCGGGTATATTTCAGGATACAGCCGACCTGTGCCCAGGTCAGGTTCATACGCATCAGAGAATGGACTAGCCGGATCCCCTGCGCGTTACCCTCAAAGTGACACAGATCCTGGCGCACTTTACGACGCAGATCGTTCAGCCCCTCTTCCCCTTCACGCAGGCGTAAATCGCGTACGGTACAGCGGTCATCGCTGAGGGGCTGGCTGGCCGCATCCGAAGGATGAAGCCGCTGTTTAAACCAGTCATTAATTGCCGCCTCACCAAAGTGGCCGAAAGGCGGGTTGCCGATGTCATGCATCAGGCAAGCCATCTCAACGATGCTCTCGAAGGGCCCCGTCAGTTCGTCTAGGCCATAAGTTTCCAGTAAGCGCTGTTCTTTGAGACGGCTCAAAATCTCTTTGGCAATATAGCGCCCGACCTGCTGCACTTCCATGGAGTGGGTTAAGCGCGTGCGCACCGCGGCGTTACGCTCGAGCGGAAACACCTGCGTTTTTTGCTGCAAACGACGGATGGCCGGCGAGTTAATAATCCGCCCGCGATCGCTTTCGAAGATACGCAGGATCTCATGTTCGCTCTTGTCGCCCTGCGGCGAACGGAAACGCCGGTGCCAGTTAATTTTGGTGCGAAAATCGATTGGTGACATGTGCTCCCCCGCCTGAGAATGCGTTTCCCCTTAACCGCATGATAGACTATGCATCTTAACAAGGCACATCGCGAGTAAATCTATGAAAATCGGCATTATTGGTGCAATGGAAGAAGAAGTTACGCTGCTGCGTGACAAAATTGAGAACCGTCAGACCCTCTCTCTCGGAGGCTGTGAGATCTACACCGGCCAGCTGAACGGTGTTGACGTGGCTCTGCTGAAATCAGGCATCGGTAAAGTGGCTGCTGCGCTGGGTGCAACCCTGCTGCTTGAGCGCTGCAAGCCGGACGTGATCGTGAATACCGGCTCTGCGGGCGGTCTGGCGCCGACGCTGAAAGTGGGTGATATCGTTGTCTCCGACGAAGCGCGTTACCACGATGCTGACGTGACCGCGTTCGGTTACGAGTACGGTCAGCTCCCGGGCTGTCCGGCAGGGTTTAAGGCTGACGACAAACTGATTGCGGCGGCAGAAACCTGCATTGCTGAACTCAATCTCAATGCGGTGCGCGGCCTGATTGTCAGCGGTGATGCCTTCATCAATGGCTCCGTAGGGCTGGCGAAAATCCGCCATAACTTCCCTCAGGCGGTGGCCGTTGAGATGGAAGCGACCGCGATCGCTCACGTTTGCCATAACTTCAACGTTCCGTTCGTGGTGGTTCGCGCCATCTCTGACGTGGCAGACCAGCAGTCCCACATCAGCTTCGACGAGTTCCTGACCGTTGCGGCAAAACAGTCCACCGTGATGGTGGAACGCCTGGTGCAGAATCTGGCACGTGGCTAAACATAGCGTCAGGGCGCTGGCCGCCCTGCTTCTTTTCGCACCGCTGTGGCTCTATGCTGTCCCGCGTGTGATTACGCTCTCCCCCGCTAACACGGAGCTGGCCTTTGCCGCAGGGATCACGCCCGTTGGCGTAAGCAGCTTTTCCGATTACCCACCGCAGGCAGCGGGCATTGAACAGGTAGCAACCTGGCAAGGGATGAACCTTGAGCGCATCGTGGCGCTTAAACCGGATCTCGTGCTGGCCTGGCGCGGCGGCAACGCCGAGCGGCAGGTTAACCAGCTCGCCACGCTTGGCATCAAAGTCATGTGGGTTGATGCAGTGAGCATTGAACAAGTCGCTCAGGCGCTCCGCGCCCTGGCACCCTATAGCCCTTCCCCCAAAAAAGCCGAGGCCGCAGCGAAACAGATGCTCAGCGACTATGCCGCGCTGAAATCCCGCTATGATACGCCGGTTAAAAAGCGCATCTTCCTGCAGTTTGGCAGCCAGCCGCTGTTCACCACCGGAAAAGGATCCATTCAGAACCAGGTGCTGGAAGTGTGCGGCGGCGAAAATATCTTTGCTGCCAGCCGTGTGCCGTGGCCTCAGGTTAGCCGTGAACAGGTTCTGGCGCGCCAGCCACAGGCTATCGTCGTGGTCGGAAATGCGAGCGAGATTCCTAAAATTGAACAATTCTGGCAAAGGCAGCTAAAAATTCCGGTGATCCCGCTCAACGGTGACTGGTTTGAACGCGCCAGCCCGCGTATTATCCTCGCCGCAAAACAGCTCTGTGCCGCGCTGGCAGAGAGCCACTAACATAAGACCCTTTTCGAGGATTTAACGATGCTCGTTTATTGGCTGGATATTCTTGGCACAGCCGTTTTTGCTATCTCCGGCGTCCTGCTCGCCGGAAAACTACGCATGGATCCGTTTGGCGTGCTGGTGCTTGGCGTGGTAACCGCCGTTGGCGGCGGGACTATCCGCGATATGGCGCTGGCCAATGGCCCGGTGTTTTGGGTGAAAGACCCGACCGATCTGGTGGTCGCGATGGTCACCTGCCTGTTAACCATTGTGCTGGTTCGCCAGCCGCGCAGATTACCCAAATGGATATTGCCGGTGCTGGACGCCGTGGGTCTGGCCGTGTTCGTCGGTATTGGCGTAAACAAGGCGTTTAATGCGGGTACCGGTCCGATGGTGGCGATCTGCATGGGCGTATTAACCGGCGTGGGCGGTGGGATAATACGCGACATTCTGGCGCGTGAAGTGCCGATGATCCTGCGCACTGAAATTTACGCAACGGCCTGTATTGTTGGCGGGATTGTTCACGCGACCGCGTACTACACCTTCGCGTTCCCGCTGGAAAATGCAGCGATGCTGGGGATGCTCGTGACGCTGGTGATTCGTTTAGCGGCGATACGCTGGCACCTGAAGCTGCCGACGTTTGCGCTGGACGATAACGGAAGGTAAACGCAAAACGGTAACCGCCAGGTTACCGTTTTTAGTCTTTTCTCCCTCTCCCTGTGGGAGAGGGCCGGGGTGAGGGCATCAGCCCGAACCCTCTTAGATGCTGAACGAAGAACCACACCCGCAGGTGCTTGTTGCGTTCGGGTTGGTCACCACAAAGCGCGATCCTTCCAGACCTTCGGTGTAATCCACCGAGCCGCCCACCAGATATTGCAGGCTCATCGGGTCAACCACCAGGGCGACGCCCTGTTTCTCGATAGTCATATCACCATCGTTAACCTGATCGTCAAAGGTAAAACCATACTGGAAGCCGCTGCAGCCGCCGCCGGTAATATAGACGCGCAGTTTCAGATCCGGATTGTCTTCGTCTGCAATCAGGGTTTTCACTTTGTTGGCTGCTGCTTCGGTAAATTCCAGCGGCAACGCTACATCATCACTCATCATATGCTCCCATGAATACTGCTACTGCGATTGGGTAAAATTCACCCAATTCTTTGTGTCATTATCTAATACCCTGGTAATTCATTCAAGTATTCTGCGCTGCGGCCCGTTCAGCCTCTTGTTTTGCCAGAGTACGTGCAAGGATGGTGGAGTATAGCGGCTTTCCACCCAGGAATTGGGCTAATAGTGTCGCGCCGAGACAGGTAATGATCATTGGCAAAATGAGCTGGTAATTATCCGTCATCTCCAGCACCAGCACGATACCGGTCAACGGCGCGCGCAGGGACGCGGCCAGCAGCGCCCCCATTCCGGCGACCGCAAAGGTCCCGGCCTCAAGGTGATAAGCGGGGAAACCCGCCTGCGCCGCCATACCAAACGCGGTGCCCAACAGCGTTCCCAGCGCCAGCATGGGGGCGAATATTCCCCCAGGCGCACCGGAGGAGAAGCACAGCACCGTCGTGATGACCCGCGAAATAAACATAAACAGCAGCAGCCCCACGCTGAAATTCCCCGCCGCCGCAATGGGAATCAGGCCGAACCCGCCGCCTGCGGCATTCGGTTCGATAAATCCGAGTACGCCGCACACCCCGCCCAGCAGGCCACCAATCAGCACCCATTTGGTCGTATTCCCGCCGTGAAGACGCTGGAACATATCCTGAGCACGTAAGATAAAAGAGTTAAAGAGCGGCCCCACCACGCCAAATATCATGCCGAGGATCAGGTAAAGCCACAGGGTATTGACCGGCGCGTTGGTCAGCTTTCCCACCTCAATGACCGCGCCTTCGCCATTAAAGATGCGAAAGACGATGCTCGACATAATCACGCCGGTAAACACCGCTTTTATGGAGATCAGGTTGTACCGAAACTGCGCGCGCATCTCTTCGATGATAAACAAAATTCCCGCCAGCGGCGCGTTAAACGCCGCCGACAGCCCTGCCGCCGCACCGGTGGCCAGCAGCGTATGGCGCGCTTCGGCGCTGCGCATCCGAAACAGATCGCCCACCATGCGCCCGACGTTCCCGCCCAGTTGCACGGTTGGCCCCTCTCGCCCCAGCACCATCCCCGCACCGAGGGTTCCCATGCCGCCGATAAATTTAACCGGCATCACTCGCCACCAGCGCACCGGACGCAGCTCCTCCAGCGCGCCCTCAATTTCCGGAATGCCCGATCCGCCCGCCTCCGGAGCGAATTTACGCACCAGAAAATAACCCACCATGGCAAGCAGCGCAGACAGCCCGAATGCCCCTGTCCAGACCAGCCATCTGCTGTCGGCGAAACCGGCTACGGTTCCCACTCGCCAGTTGAGTACGGCATTAACCGCTCTTTCAAACGCCACGCCAACCAGACCGGCGAGAATACCCACCACGGCAGCGGCCAGCAGGATCGCCAGCGGCGTTTTATCGCGATTGAGCAGCCGCCGAATACTGATTCGACGCTGGGCGCGCGTAAACTGTTGTTCTTCAAAAGACGGAGAATCTGATTTCATGTCCTGCTCTTAATCGTCATACAAAAAGCCGTGAGGATTTTACCAGAGACTGTGGCCCCGTCCCGTGAAAAATCCTTAACAATTGTTTATGCATTAATGGGGCAAAAATTTCATAACCTTCCGCGAATCACTTAGAATAGTGTGCTTAATCATTTTATACGAACCAGGAACGACGCCATGAGCAAGTCTGAAAACCTCTACAGTGCAGCCCGCGAGCTTATTCCGGGTGGCGTGAACTCACCTGTGCGCGCCTTTACCGGCGTGGGCGGCACGCCGCTGTTTATCGAACGTGCTGACGGCGCGTATCTGTATGATGTCGATGGCAAAGCCTATATCGATTATGTCGGCTCCTGGGGCCCGATGGTGCTGGGCCACAACCACCCGGCCATCCGTAACGCGGTGATTGAAGCCGCCCAGCGCGGCCTGAGCTTCGGCGCGCCGACGGAAATGGAAGTGAAAATGGCGGAGCTGGTTACCGAACTGGTGCCGACCATGGACATGGTGCGTATGGTGAACTCCGGTACCGAAGCCACCATGAGCGCTATCCGCCTGGCGCGTGGCTTCACCGGCCGCGACAAAATCGTCAAGTTTGAAGGCTGCTACCACGGTCACGCGGACTGCCTGCTGGTGAAAGCGGGCTCCGGCGCGCTGACGCTCGGCCAGCCAAACTCCCCTGGCGTACCGACAGATTTCGCCAAGCACACCCTGACCTGTACCTACAACGATCTGGCTACCGTTCGCGCGGCGTTCGAGCAGTATCCGCAGGAGATTGCCTGCATCATCGTTGAGCCTGTTGCGGGTAACATGAACTGCATTCCACCGCAGCCTGATTTCCTGCCGGGCCTGCGTGCCCTGTGCGACGAATTCGGCGCCCTGCTGATCATCGACGAAGTGATGACCGGTTTCCGCGTGGCATTGGCGGGTGCCCAGTCTTATTATGGCGTTGAGCCGGACCTGACCTGCCTCGGCAAAATCATCGGTGGCGGCATGCCGGTCGGGGCATTCGGTGGCCGTAAGGACGTGATGGAAGCCCTGGCGCCAACCGGACCGGTTTACCAGGCGGGCACGCTATCCGGTAACCCAATCGCGATGGCGGCGGGCTTCGCCTGCCTGACCGAAGTGGCTCAGCCGGGCATTCATGAAACCCTGACCGACCTGACGACGCAGCTGTCAAACGGACTGCTTGAAGCGGCAGAGGAAGCCGGTATTCCGCTGGTCGTTAACCACGTGGGCGGGATGTTCGGGATTTTCTTCACCGATGCGAAAACCGTGACCTGCTATCAGGACGTGGTGAAGTGCGACGTTGAACGCTTCAAGCGCTTCTTCCACCTGATGCTGGAAGAAGGCGTTTACCTGGCGCCGTCAGCGTTCGAAGCGGGCTTCATGTCCGTGGCGCACAGCGAAGAAGATATCAATAACACCATCGACGCGGCGCGTAAAGTGTTTGCGAAGCTGTAAGATGTGCGGCTTAATGCCCTCACCCCAACCCTCTCCCATGGGGAGAGGGAGCAAACCCTAAAACGGCAATCTAAGGATTGCCATTTACTTTTATTACCGACTCTGCTTTCTCAACAGATAAATAAAATACGGCGCGCCAATGAAGGTCGACAGCAGACCCGCCGGGATCTGATACGGGAACAGCACCATTCTTCCACACCAGTCCGCAAAAACCAGCATGACCCCGCCCGTGAGGGCAGACATCACAATATGCGGCATCGTCCGGCGGAACCCCATCATTCTGGCTATGTGCGGCGCCATTAACCCGACAAAGCTCAGCGGTCCGATAGTCATGGTTGCCACAGCCGTCAGGCACGCCGCCAGCAGCAGCAGAGCCACGCGCGCTGGCGTCAGCGCCATACCCACCGCCCGCGCCGTTTCACCACCGAGCGGCAGGATAGTCAGCCAGCGACGGCACAGCGGCACAATCGCCAGCAGCACGATCATCACGATCCCGGACCAGACAACCTGACTGCCGGTGGCACCGTACGTTGAGCCAGAAATCCAGGTCAGGATCTTCGCCATGCGCGGATCGCCGCTCGCCTGCAGCATCATCAGGAGCATCGTAAATGCGGTGCTGAGCGCCATCCCGGCCAGCAGCATCCGGTGCGGGGAAAATCCGCCGCGACCGGCAGCCATCACGATAATCATCAGCGTGGCTGCCGCACCGATACTCCCGGCAGGCATCAGCCAGCCAAACGCATTGCCCGGCACGAAGAACAGCATCAGCACCACGCCAAAGGCGGCACCAGAGCTGATCCCGAGCACTTCCGGGCTCGCCATCGGGTTGCCGGTCAGACGTTGAATAATGCACCCCGCCACCGCCAGCATCACGCCGGCGATCAGCGCGGCGAAGATACGCGGCCAGCGCCACTGCAGCAGTTCGTTGAGTAAATCGCCCGTCGCCCAGTGCCAGCCCGCCGCATCGCGCCCAAACGCGAGTGCGGTTAACGAGGCGATAACCAGCACCGCCAGGCCGGCAAGGCTAAACCACAGCACCGACTGACGTTCAGCGTAGACTTTATCGCCCGCATCCATCGCCGGCGCGCTCATGCTGCGCAGGCGCGGCAGCAGCCAGAGCAGCAGCGGCGCACCGATAAGCGCCGTGACCGACCCGGTGGACACCTCCCTCCAGACCCGCGCCAGCCAGAGAATGAGCTGATCGGAAAGCCAGAGGATCAGCGCCCCAATCAGCGAGGCCAGCAGCAGACGCGCCAGCAAACGACGCGCCCCGAGCATTTTCGCCAGCAGCGGCGCGAACAGCCCGATAAACCCGATTATACCGACCGCATTCACCAGCAGGGCGCTCAGTACAATTGCCAGCGTTAGCGCCGCCAGCCGAGCCAGCGAAAGCGCCAGCCCCAGGTTTCGCGCCACGCCGTCATCCAGCCCCATGAGCGTCAGGGGGCGCAGGAGCAGCAGCGTCAGCACGACGCCGCCGGCCAGCTGTGGCCACAGATGCGCCACCACGCTCCAGTCTGTCTGGGTGAGCGTGCCGGTACTCCACAGGAACATGCTTTGCAGCCGATCGTGGTGGAACAGCACCAGCAGCTGGTTAATCGCCCCGCAGTACAGGCTCACCACCAGCCCGGCCAGAATAAGCGTCACCGGGGAAAGACGTTTGCCCCAGGCCACGCCAAAGACCAGCGCCCCCACCACGCACGCCCCCGCGAGAGCGGCAAACTGCGAGGCCAACGCCCCCGGCAGCGACCACAGCGTGATGACCGTGATCCCAAGCTGCGCGCCGGTCGCAACGCCGAGCGTGGTCGGTTCCGCCAGCGGATTGCGTAAAACCTGCTGGAACAGCACGCCCACCAGCCCTAAACCGGCACCGACTAGAAGGGAGATCGCCAGGCGCGGCAGCAGGCTGTAGTGAAACAGCATCTGCTGAATATTATCGATATCCGGCGCGGCCAGGGCAGCGCCCCACTGTCCACGCGGTAGCGCCGTCGAGAGGTTGAACCAGGTTAATATCAGCGCGGAAAGGAACAGTATGGACAACAGCAGCGCCGGGAAGCGGGCGATACGCATACTCATGCTTTTCCTCCCAGCGCGCTATCCAGCAGGCGAGCAAAATGCATGGCCGACAGCGTCGCGCCGTAGAACCAGACCGCCGGGGCGCGCTGGAAGCGTTGCTCGCGCACAAACGGCATCGCCTGCCAGAGCGGCGTCGCCATCAGCGCCTGCATGTCACGCTCGTTCCCGTGGTCGAAACAGATCACATCTGCATCGCGAAACGCCGCCAGACGATCGATACCCACGGCGGTACTTCCCCAGAACGTCATCTCCCCTTCCCAGGCATTACGAATGCCAAAACTGTCGAGCACTTCCTGGAACAGGCAATTTTTACCAAAGACCAGCATATGGCGGGCATCCAGCAGCGTCACCATCAGCAGAGGGCGATCGCCCCGGTGAGCAAAACGCGGCTTTAGCGCGTCAATCAGGGCATCAAATTCATCGAGATGCCGTTTGGCCTCCGCCTCGCGGTTGAGGAAATGCGCCATCTCATTGATCGAGTTTTTCGCCACGGTCAGCGGTTTTTTACCGTCACTGAACGAGAATCCGCGTCCTGGCGCAATACGCGCCATCACCTCTTCTGACGGACCGTAGCCCGCGGACCAGAACAGGAACGACGGCTTCATCTGGGTGAGCAGCTCGAGGTTTGGCTCCGTACGCAGACCGACGTCGATCACCGAGTCCGGCAGCTTCGGCTCGTTCACCCAGAGGTTATAGTTAGGAATGTCCGCCACGCCGGAGGGCGTAACGCCGAGCGCCATCATCAGTTCAACCGGAAGCCACTCCAGGGCCACAATACGGTGCGGATCCACGGCACCAGCCCGCGCCGTTGTCATTTTCAACAGCAGCGGTGAGAGCGCCATGGCCGTCAGCAGGCGACGGCGGCTGATAAGCATGTTGTCCAGCATCAGTATACGAAGCTCACCGGCGCAGCCCCGGCAGGGTGAGGCAGAATACCCATCGGAATACCGTAAATGTGTTCCAGCGTTTCACTGCGCATCAGCTCAGACGGCGTGCCCTGAGCAATCATCTCGCCCCCGCGCAGCGCGACGAGGTAGTCACAGTAGCGCGCCGCCATGTTGATATCATGCAGGACCGCAATTACCGTCAGCCCCCGCTGCTGGCTTAAGCGATGCACCAGCGCCAGCACGTCGACCTGGTGGGCAATATCCAGCGCAGAGGTGGGTTCGTCGAGCAGCAGGCAGCGGCTGTCCTGTGCCACCAGCATCGCAATCCACGCGCGCTGGCGTTCACCGCCGGACAGGCTATCCACCAGCCGGTGCGCCAGCGGTTTTAGCCCCACCAGCGCAATTGCCTCTTCCACTTTTTCTCTGTCGGCGACGCCGAAGCGACCCAGCGCCCCGTGCCACGGATAACGCCCAATGGCCACCAGCTCGCGTACCGTCATCCCTTCCGCCTGCGGCAGCTGCTGCGGCAGATAGGCGACTTTGCGAGCAAAAGCTTTACTGCTCCAGCTCTCCAGAGGCTGGTCATCCAGCAAAATATCGCCTTCTGAAGGCGGCTGGTGGCGTCCCAGCATTTTGAGCAGCGTGGATTTACCGGAGCCGTTGTGGCCAATCAGCCCCGTCACTTTACCTGCCGGGAACGTCAGAGAGAGCGGATGCAGCAGCGTGCGCCCGGGTACGCGAAAGGAGAGGTGGTTGAGCGTAAAGGTGGTGTCGGGTTGCGTTTGATTATCCTGCATATCAGCCAACTTAAATAAAAAGGGCACGGCGAACCGTGCCCAAAGAGCGGTTAGAAGCGGAAGGTCGCGGTGGCAACAACCTGACGTCCGGCTCCCCAGTAGCATGCGTATTCGCTGTAGCAGCTGGAGACATATTCACGGTCGAAGATGTTATTCACGTTGACGCCGACTGACGAACCCGGCAGCCCAAAGCGAGCCAGGTCGTATTTCACGGTGGCATCCGCCAGGGCATAGCCCGCGACGTTGAACGACTGGTAGGCTTTTGGCGACGAGGCAGAGTAGTAGGAAACGGTGTTACCGATGTAACGGGTTCCCGCCCCTACCGTCAGACCGCTCAGCGCCGTCTCGTGGAAGGTGTAATCGGCCCACAGAGACGCCATGTTACGCGGCACTTCCGCCGGACGACGACCTTCATACCAGGTATCGTGCGTGTACTCCGCATCAGTAAAGCTATAGGAAGCCGTCACGTTTACGTTGGCAGAAACTGCGGCTTTTGCTTCCAGTTCGAATCCGCGGGAACGAATTTCGCCACCCTGCACGCTAAAGCCGCTGGTCGGGTTCGCCGGATCGGCCGTCAGGTTGTTGTTTTTGGTCAGCTGGTATACCGCTGCAGTCACAACCACTGGCAGATCTTTCGGTACGTATTTCACGCCCGCTTCATACTGCTTGCCGCGAGCCGGATCGAACGGTTTGCCGCCCTGAGTGGTACCCGAAATCGGTTCGAACGATTCGCTATAGCTAAAGTAAGGCGTTATGCCGTTGTCGAACAGGTAGTTAATCCCGCCGCGCCAGGTGAATGCCCGATCGTTGATTTCAGCCGTCGTGTCAGAGGAGCGCGTCAGCGTGGACGTTTTAGCGAAATCATAGCGTCCGCCAAGGGTCAGTACCCACTTATCCCACTCAGCCTGATCCTGCGCGTACAGGCCCGTTTGCTCCTGACGATTGAGCACGGCATACGGGAAGTTCACGTTGATATTGGCATTGTTGTGCTGCGGATTCGTCATGCTGATAGGGTCAGCGCTGCCGTAATCGGCATCAATATCGTTACGCATGCGCAGGTAATCGACGCCCGTTAACAGGGTATGATCTACTGCACCGGTCGCAAATTTAGACTGCAGCTGAGTATCGACCGTGAACGAGTTCAGGTCCTCATCAGAGCGCACGTACGCGCGGCTGATCTGAGCCGGTGCAATATAGCCGTTACCGTAGACGGAACGGTAAAGCGTGTTGATTTTGGAGTAGCGCAGGTTTTGACGCACGGTAAAGGTGTCGTCAAACTGATGCGAGAAGCTGTAGCCCACCATCTTCTGACGACGGGAGATCTTGTTGTCTTCATCACCTTCGTTGAAATCGGTCGGCAGCTTGTGCGCTTTGCCGTTGGCGTCATAGTAAGGCACAACGGTACCTTCCCGCGGCAGCCAGCCGTAATAGCCTGCATCCGGATCGCTCTGGAAATTGCTCAGGAAGGTGAAATCCGTCTTATCGTCAGGGCGCCAGCTGAAAGCAGGCGCAATGGCGTAGCGGGATGACTTAACCATTTCCTGCTGCGCATTTTCGCTGCGCCCCAGACCGGTCAGGCGGTATGACCACACGCCGTCATCATCAATCGCATCGCTGAAATCAAACCCGGTCTGCCACAGGTTATCGGTACCCATTTTGAACTGGATTTCTTTCAGTGGCTCGGTGGTTGGACGCTTGCTGACCATACTGACTACGCCGCCCGGGTGGCTTTTACCGTACAGAACGGACGTTGGGCCGCGCAGCAGTTCGACGCGCTCAAGGAAATACGGATCCATGGACGCTTCAGAATAGTTATCACCCTGCAGCTTCATCCCGTCCAGGTACTGGTTAGTATTCACGGTACTGGAGGTGGTGAAACCACGAATAGAAACAACATCATACGTTGTTGAAGCACCGCGAGTCGCAAAAACGCTCGGCGTATAGGCCAGCGCTTGCTTCACCGTCCCCGGCTGCTTCATGTCCATCTCTTCACGCGTGACGACGGAAATAGACTGCGGGGTTTTCTCAATCGGGGTATCGGTTTTGGTCGCCGTTGCGGTGCGTTTTGCCGCAATCGTGGGTGCTGGCCCCCACGGGCTCTCCTGCGCAGCAGGCGCGGCAGTAACGGTAATGGTTTCTTCTTTGTTCGGGGTTTCGGCAGCATGTGCATAAGTCGACATGCCGGCAACCGCTGTGGCTACGACGACCGCGATTTTACGCAGCGACGTGTTAATTGGCTGAGCAGTATTGGAAAGCGCCATGTTGAATCTCTGATGTGAAAGTGAATGATAACGTAAACGAGAATTATTATTATGAGCGCCAGAATAATATGCGAAACGCTGGTTGCATAGCAAGCAGTATGCGGCCCTACGAGAATTAAGGGTTTAAGAAATAGACAAGAGAAAACGAAGGGTTAATCAGAGTTAAAGCGAGGGTTAACAAAATGGGTTTTACGGGTGAAAAAAGCCCCCTTCCTGGGAAGAGGGCTTTAAAAAGTTAGTTACCGCCGAACATGTCTTTAATCCAGCCCGCGACACCGTCGCTGTCTTTCTTCTCATTCTGCTGCTGCGGCTGTTGCTGCTGCGGCTGCTGTGGCTGAGAAGACTGGTCGAACGGGTTACCCGTTGGCTGTTCTGGCTGACTTTGCTGGCACAGCGAGTCCGGGTTTGTGGTCCAGACAGGCAGGGTACGCATCCCGCCGCCGCAGACAAAGTTACCTGAACTGTCCACGCCCATATCAACGATGTCTTCCGGCGCAACCAGATTCAGCGGCACAGGGGACTGATTCGCCAGATAGCGCTGGTAAATCGACATCGCCCCGCTCGCACCGTACAGCTTGGTCGGCTGGTTGTTGTCGCGGCCTACCCAGGTGATCACCACTTCACGGCCATCGATACCGGCGAACCAGGTATCGACGTTGTTGTTGGTGGTCCCGGTTTTACCCGCCAGATGCAGACCCGGATACTTCGCCCCCAGCTGACGGCCGGTACCGCGCTGCACAACCTGCTGCATCGTCCACAGCGTCATATAGGCTGCCTGAGCAGGAACGGCACGTTCTGCCTGCGGGAAGCTCTGATACAGCACGGAGCCATCTTCGGCAATCACCGAACGCAGAGCAGACAGCGGCGCGCGGTTACCCCCGCTGGCAATGGTCTGGAACGCCTGCGCCACTTCGATCGGCGTCAGGTTAAGCGCCCCGAGGATCATCGCAGGCACCGGATGCAGCTGATCTTTCGACACGCCGAGTTTCTGCCAGGTATCGACAATGGCCGGCAGGCCCAGCGACATCCCCAGGTTAACCGTTGGCACGTTCATTGAGCGCGTTAAAGCATCCACCAGCATGACCTGGCCGCTGAACTGTTTATCATCGTTCTGCGGTGACCAGACCTGGCCGTTAGGCTGACGCAGGGAGATCGGCGCATCCGCAATCCAGGTATTCAGGCGATACTGATTTGGCTGGCTCAGTGCAGTGAGATAGGTCGCAGGTTTTGCCAAAGAGCCGATCGAGCGACGCGCCTGCATGGCACGGTTGTAGCCCGCAAACTGCGGCTCGGCACCGCCCACCATCGCGCGAACTTCGCCGGAGTTACGGTCAACCACCACCATCGCGGTTTCCAGATCGCTCAGCTTACGCTGTTTCTTCAGCGCCGGAATGCCTTCCACAGCCGCTTTCTCTGCCGCATCCTGCGCGACGGAGTCAAAGGTGGTGAAGATCTTCACGCCGGAGAGATCTTTGACCTTATCACCGAGCTTGCTTTGCAGCTCCTGACGCACCAGCTGCATAAACGCCGGCTGAGGAGAAATCACGCCACCGCGCGGCTGAACGCCGAGTGGACGCGCGCTCAGCATGTCGTACAGCTCCTGGTCAATCACCTGCTGTTGTTGCAGCAGGCGCAGCACCAGGTTACGACGCTCGAGCGCCAGTTTCGGGTTACGCCACGGGTTATAAATGGACGCCCCTTTCACCATACCCACCAGCAGTGCCTGCTGGTCGAGGCTCAGCTCTTCCACCGGACGGCCAAAGTAGTACAGGCTCGCCAGCGGGAAGCCGCGGATTTCGTTATCGCCGCTCTGACCGAGGTACACCTCGTTCATATACAGCTCAAGGATACGATCCTTGCTGTAACGCGCATCCATCAGCACGGCCATGTACGCTTCGTTAGCTTTACGCCAGTAAGAGCGTTCGCTGGAGAGGAACAGGTTCTTCACCAGCTGCTGGGTAAGGGTACTCGCCCCCTGCACGGTACGGCCCGCAGTGAGGTTAGCCAGTACCGCACGACCAATCGAGTAGAGGCTGATGCCATCGTGCTCGTAGAAGTGACGGTCTTCGGTTGCCAGCAGGGTGTCCACCAGCAGATCCGGGAAACCGTTACGCGCAACGAACAGGCGCTGTTCGCCGTTTGCCGAGGAGAGCATGGTGATCAGACGGGGATCGAGACGGAAGAAACCGAACTGACGGTTGTTATCCATGTTCTCAATAATATCCAGACGATCGCCGTCAAAGGTCAGACGCGCGCGCACCTGCCCCTCTTTGCTGTCCGGGAAATCAAACGGACGGCGGATCATCTCAATGCTATTTGCCTGCACGGTAAATTCGCCAGGGCGCGTCATTTTAGACACCTGACGATACTGGGTGGCTTCCAGCAGCTTCACCATCTCGTTCTTACTGATGGACATATCTGGCTCAAGGTTCACCATACGGCCATACACTGCCGCAGGTAGCTGCCAGACTTTACCGTCGATACGGCTGCGGATCTTCTGATCCAGATACACGCCGTAAATCGCCATCAGCACAACAAAAATAATAAACAGCTTCAGCAGCAGCCAGAACCAGCCGCGCTTGCCCCGAGGCTTACGCCCTTTGCCTTTCCCTTTACGCGGCATCGGTTCTTCATCCTCATAATCGTCTTCATAGTCATCGTCATAGTCCTCATCTCTGAGGCGACGACGGCTTACCTTTTCTTTCGCCGGACGCGTTGGTTTTCCCTTACGTCCTATTGGCTCGCGGTCATTCCCCGCCATGCTTTTTCTCCGCAACTTTCAGGCGCAAAGGCCCGATTCTCTTTTCTTCCACCGATCTGTGAAAGAAGAAATCTCTCAAAATCTCTTTCTCCCTCTCCCTGTGGGAGAGGGCCGGGGTGAGGGCATCAGGCCGCACTCCCCTCTTCCCTGCATTACGAATACTTCTTCGTCCGCCGCGTCGGCGCCGTATTCGCCGGATCGTCCGGCCAGACGTGTTTGGGATAGCGCCCCTTCATCTCTTTTTGCACCTCACGGTAGCTTCCCGCCCAGAACGCTGCCAGATCGCGGGTGATCTGCAGCGGGCGATGCGCAGGCGACAGGAGCTCAAGCACCATCGGAACGCGCCCTTCGGCAATAGACGGCGTGGTTGCCTCCCCAAACATCTCCTGCATCCGTACCGCCAGCGCCGGCGGATTATCCTCGTGATAACGAACGGCAATCCGGCTTCCGGTCGGCACAGTGTAATGCTCTGGCAGTTCACTATCCAGACGTTGACGTAATGACCAGTCGAGTAAATTCTGTAACGCGACCTTAACATCAAGCGCTTTCAGCGCCCGAAGCGAGTGAACGCCGTGCATTTGCGGCAGTAACCAGCGCTCCAGAGAGCCAAGCAATGTTTCATCATCCACCGCGGGCCAGGCATACTCCGGCAGCCAGCGCGCGGCGCAATGCAGGCGAAGACGATACTGTTCCGCCTCTGGCGACCAGTTCAGCACGCCGAGCCCTTTTTCCCGGATACCGTTCAGCATGGCCTGGTGCAGCTCTTCTTCCGACGGCTTCGCCAGCGGCTTCGTCCCGAGGGTCAGTTTACCTATCTGGCGACGACGAAATGCCTTCAGCGTACCCTGCGCATCATCCCACTCGACGATATCGGACTGCTGGAGCAGCTGCGGGCACACGTGCGTCAGGGCGTCAATATCCACGGCAATCGCCTGCAAAATACGGGCATCCGGGGAGTGACTCCCCTGCAGCAAGAGCGGCGCAATCAGCCACTCGTGACGCGTCAGGGCGTCATCGCTGTCCAGCATCGCCCCCATGCCGTTTGCCAGCTGATAGCGTCCGTCCAGCCCGCGCCGACGCGCAATCCGGTCCGGAAACGCCTGCGCCAGCAGCCGTGGGATACTCTCACTGTCTGGCACGCCGCCGCGGCTGTTAAGCCGCTTACACAGCTGCTGCGCCCGCTGCTGCCAGTTCCCCTGACTGCGCGAAAAGGCCTGGGCCAGATCGCTACTGCCTCCGCGCGGCGGCTCCTCAAGGATAGCTGCCAGTTTCGCGGCCGTAGAAATTTCATCGTCTCCCTGTGCAGCCACCAGCATGGCGGCCAGGCGAGGCTCATTCCCCAGCGCGGCCATTTTTTGCCCGCGAGAGGACAACCGCTCGCCGTCAAGCGCTCCGAGCTGGGTCAGTAAAGCGCGCGCCGCGGCAAGGTTCACGCCGGGAGGAGGGTTAAGCCAGGTCAACTGAGCGGGTTCCGGGCAGCCCCACTGCAGCAGTTCCATCACCAGGCCGGACAAATCGCTTTGTAAAATCTCCGGTGTGCTTTGCTGCGCCGCGCGTTCAGCCTGCTCCGCGCTGGTTAAATGGAGACAAATACCCGGCTCAAGACGTCCCGCACGGCCCGCGCGCTGCACCATCGACGCCTGGCTAATGCGTTGCGTCAGGAGTTTCGTCAACCCGGTACGCGGGTCAAAGCTTGCCACCCTCTCCTGCGCGCTATCCACCACCAGGCGAATACCTTCAATGGTCAAACTGGTTTCAGCAATATTGGTTGCCAGCACCACCTTGCGCTGTCCCGCAGGCGCGGGCAGGATCGCTTTACGCTGCTCGGCCAGCGACAGCGCACCGTAGAGCGGGCAAAGCAGCACGTCGCGGCCTACGCGAGAGGCCAGCTGCTCCTGCACGCGCTGAATCTCGCCCACGCCGGGTAAAAACAGCAGCAGCGAACCGGATTCCTGACGCAGCAGCTCTGCGGTTGCAATAGCCACGGCCTCATCAAAACGCTGATGAGCCGGCAGCGGCTGATAACGCCGCTCGACCGGGAACGCCCGCCCCTCCGAGCTAATTACCGGTGCGTGCGGTAACGCCTGCTGCAGCCGCTCGTTGTCCAGCGTAGCCGACATGATGAGCAGCCGAAGATCGTCGCGCAGCCCCTGCTGCACGTCCAGCAAGAGCGCCAGGGCCAGATCCGCCTGCAGGCTGCGCTCGTGAAACTCATCCAGGATCACCAGCCCGACGCCGGTCAGCTCCGGATCGTTTTGCAGCATGCGGGTGAGGATCCCCTCGGTCACCACCTCAAGCCGCGTGGAAGGTCCCACGCAGGTTTCCGCGCGCATGCGGTACCCCACCGTCTCTCCCGTTTTTTCGTCCAGCAGTTCCGCCAGGCGCTGCGCCACGTTGCGCGCGGCAAGCCTGCGCGGCTCCAGCAGGATTATTTTTCCGCCGATATTCCCGTCTTTCAGAATCTGTAGCGGCAGCCAGGTGGATTTACCGGCTCCCGTAGGGGCGTTTAGCAAAACCTGCGGGGCATGGCGTAAGGCAGCGAGAAGCTCGGGAAGGACAACGGCGACCGGCAATGAGGACACTAACAGCTCCAGAGGGTTAACATTAGTCGGCGTACATTGTAGCATCGGCGCATATCATTACCGAGTCCCCCGTATGCCTGAGTCGAAACGGCTGTTTTTTGCCATTGAATTGCCCACCACAATACAGCGTCAAATTGTTCGCTGGCGTGCTGAACACTTCCCGCCGGAAGCAGGCCGCCCCGTTGCGGCCGCTAACCTGCACCTGACGCTGGCCTTTTTGGGCGACGTCAGCGCCGACAAACAGCGGGCACTAGCCGCTATGGCGGGGCGGATTTCCCAGCCGGAATTTACGCTGCACCTCGACGACGCGGGTCAGTGGCTGCGTTCGCGCGTGCTCTGGCTGGGGACCCGCCAGCCGCCGCGCGGGCTATTGCAGCTGGCAAATATGCTGCGCGCACAGGCGGCACGCAGCGGCTGCTATCAGAGCCCGCAGCCGTTTCATCCGCATATCACGCTGCTGCGCGATGCCGGTCAGGCCGTTGCTATTCCGCCACCGGGTTTTCACTGGGCTTTTCCGGTCAATAAATTTGCGCTTTACGAATCCGTCTTTGCACAGGGACGCACCCGCTATACGCCGCTCCAGCGCTGGACGCTGGGCAACACCGAAAGGAATTCTGATGAAGTTTGATCCTCCCCTGCAGCACGCCACGCTGATCCAACGCTACAAACGCTTCCTTGCCGACGTGATCACGCCCGAAGGCGTTCAGCTCACCCTGCACTGTCCCAACACGGGTGCCATGACGGGGTGTGCAACGCCGGGTGACAGGGTCTGGTATTCCACTTCAGAAAATACTAAACGCAAATATGCGCATACCTGGGAAATGACAGAAACGCAAAACGGGGCATTTATTTGCGTTAACACCCTGCGCGCGAATCAATTAGTTAAGGAAGCCCTGACCTTTGGTACCCTTCCCGAACTGGTGGGTTATGGCACGCATAAAAGCGAAGTGAAGTATGGCGATGAAGGCAGCAGAATTGACTTCATGTTACAGGCGGAAGACAGGCCTGAGTGCTATATTGAAGTAAAATCAGTGACGTTAGCGGAACAGGAAAATGGCTACTTCCCGGATGCGGTAACGCTACGTGGCCAGAAGCATCTGCGAGAGCTAATGAGTGTTGCGGCGGCGGGCAAACGCGCCGTATTGCTGTTTGCGGTATTGCATTCAGCCATTGAACGTTTCTCCCCTGCCCGCCATATTGATCCTAAATACGCGCAATTGTTGAATGAGGCACAAAAGCAGGGGGTAGAGGTTTTAGCTTATAAAGCGGAACTTTCTGCCGATAATATGACTCTGAGATCCTCTCTTCCCATTGTCTTATAAGGGATTAGACGATTGATGATTAAGTGTTCTGGCCGCGTGCGCAAATACGCTTTTCCTCACAGGCTTGTCAAGTGTTACGTTTAGATAATTGCCATCCGGAAAAGCATCTGCTATTTATAGCGACCTGATTTTTCCCCCAACACGGGGATCGATAGTGCGTGTTAAGGAGAAGCAACATGCAAGAAGGGCAAAACCGTAAAACATCGTCCCTGAGTATTCTCGCCATCGCTGGGGTGGAGCCGTATCAAGAGAAGCCGGGCGAAGAGTATATGAACGAAGCCCAGCTGTCGCACTTCAGGCGTATTCTTGAAGCATGGCGTAATCAACTCAGGGATGAAGTCGATCGCACCGTTACTCATATGCAGGATGAAGCTGCTAACTTCCCGGACCCGGTAGACCGTGCCGCTCAGGAAGAAGAGTTCAGCCTCGAACTGCGTAACCGTGACCGCGAACGCAAACTGATCAAAAAAATCGAGAAAACGCTGAAAAAAGTCGAAGACGAAGATTTTGGCTACTGCGAATCCTGCGGTGTTGAAATTGGTATTCGTCGCCTGGAAGCGCGTCCAACCGCCGATCTGTGCATCGACTGTAAAACGCTGGCCGAAATCCGCGAAAAACAGATGGCCGGTTAACGCCAGCGCTGTTTACACACTCCAAAGGCGGGAGTCTCTCCCGCCTTGTTACTGTTGATATGTCTGAATCACACTATATTGGGCGCTTCGCGCCATCTCCTTCCGGTGAATTACACTTCGGCTCATTAATTGCCGCGCTAGGCAGCTACCTGCAGGCTCGCGCCAGCCAGGGCAAATGGCTCGTTCGCATTGAAGATATAGACCCTCCGCGTGAAGTTCCCGGTGCAGCAGAATCCATTCTGCGTCAGCTGGAACATTATGGTCTTCACTGGGATGACGAGGTTCTCTGGCAGTCAAAACGTCACGACGCTTATCGGGAACGCCTGGCCTGGCTTAGCGCTCAGGGGCTTTCCTATAACTGCACCTGCACCCGCGCGCGTATCCAGAGCGTGGGAGGGGTCTATGACGGTCACTGCCGCACGCTGAATCTTCCCCCGGAAAATGCCGCCGTACGTATCAAGCAGCGCACCCCGGTGACGCGCTTTAACGATTTACTCTCCGGTGAAATCCTTGCCGATGAGCGTCTTGCACGCGAGGATTTTATTATTCACCGCCGTGACGGCCTGTTTGCCTATAACCTGGCGGTGGTGGTGGACGATCATTTTCAGGGCGTGACGGAAATCGTGCGCGGCGCGGACCTAGTCGAGCCTACCGTGCGACAAATCTCGCTTTATCACCAGTTTGGCTGGACGGCACCGGATTACATTCATCTGCCGCTGGCGGTCAACGAGCAGGGCTGTAAGCTGTCGAAGCAAAATCACGCCCCTGCCCTGCCAGAGGGCGATCCGCGCCCTGTTTTGATCGACGCGCTGCGATTTCTCAACCAGAATGTAACCAACGAATGGCAGGATCTGCGTATTGACGAACTGCTGAAAATGGCAACGGCTCACTGGACGCTCACAGCGGTGCCAAAAATCCAGCATTCTCAAATGCGTTGCGCTGAGCTATGATTAGCCGCTTTTTTCATAACAAAACACACTACGAGGTGTACCATTTTTACCCGAGTCGCTAATTTTTGCCGTAAAGTGCTAAGCCGCGAAGAGAGCATGGCGAACGATGCTATTGCACAGCCACACATGTCGGTTATTCCGCGTGAGCAGCACACGATTTCCCGCAAAGATATCAGTGAAAATGCCCTCAAGGTGCTCTATCGTCTGAATAAAGCGGGCTACGAGGCCTATCTCGTGGGCGGTGGAGTGCGTGATTTACTGCTGGGCAAAAAACCGAAAGATTTCGACGTGACGACCAGCGCCACGCCTGAGCAGGTGCGCAAATTATTCCGCAACTGCCGTCTTGTTGGCCGCCGTTTCCGCCTGGCTCACGTGATGTTTGGACCGGAAATTATCGAAGTGGCGACCTTCCGCGGCCACCACGAAGCGGGCGCATCCGATCGCACCACGTCACAGCGCGGCCAGAACGGTATGCTGCTGCGCGATAATATCTTCGGCTCTATTGAAGAAGATGCCCAGCGTCGCGACTTCACCATCAACAGCCTTTATTACAGCGTGGCGGATTTCACCGTACGCGATTACGTCGGCGGCATGCAGGACCTGAAAGAGGGTCTGATTCGCCTGATTGGCACGCCGGAAACGCGCTACCGTGAAGATCCCGTGCGTATGCTGCGCGCCGTGCGTTTCGCCGCCAAGCTGAATATGCGCATCAGCCCGGAAACGGCAGAGCCGATTCCGCGTCTGGCGACGCTTATCAACGACGTGCCGCCTGCCCGCCTGTTTGAAGAGGCGCTGAAGCTGCTGCAGGCCGGCCACGGCTTTGACACCTATAATCTGCTGCGTGAATACAACCTGTTCCAGCCGCTGTTCCCGACCATTACCCGCTACTTCACCGAAAGCGGTGACAGCCCAATGGAGCGGATGATTGCGCAGGTGCTGAAAAATACCGATACCCGTATTCGCAACGACATGCGCGTGAACCCGGCGTTCCTGTTTGCGGCAATGTTCTGGTATCCGCTGCTGGAAACGGCCCAGCGAATTACCCAGGAGAGCGGGCTCGCCTATTATGATGCCTTCGCGCTGGCCGCAAACGACGTGCTGGACGAAGGATGCCGTACGCTGGCGATCCCGAAACGAATTACCACGCTGGTGCGCGATATCTGGCAGCTTCAGCTGCGCATGTCCCGTCGCCAGGGCAAGCGCGCCTGGAAGCTGATGGAACATCCGAAGTTCCGCGCTGCGTTCGACCTGTTGTCGCTGCGTGCTGAAATTGAAAGGAACCAGGAGCTGCAGCGTCTGACGCAGTGGTGGGCCGAATTCCAGGTTTCCGCACCGCCAGAGCAGAAAGATATGCTTACCGGGCTGGATGAAGAGCCTGAACCGCGTCGCCGCCATCGTCGTCCGCGCAAACGCGCGCCGCGTCGTGAAGGTACCGCATGACCCTCGCGTATATCGCCATCGGCAGCAATTTAGCCTCTCCGCTGGAGCAGGTGAATGCTGCCGTTCAGGCACTGGGTGAGATCCCTCAGAGCCGGGTCGTCGCGGTCTCCTCTTTTTACCGCACGCCGCCGCTGGGTCCGCAGGATCAGCCTGATTATCTCAATGCCGCCGTGGTGCTGGAAACCGCTCTGGATGCCGAAACGCTGCTGGACCATACCCAGCGCATCGAACTGCAGCAGGGCCGCGTACGCAAAGCCGAACGCTGGGGACCGCGCACGCTGGACCTCGACATTATGCTGTTCGGACACGAGACCATTACCACTGAACGGCTCACCGTTCCGCATTACGACATGAAAAATCGCGGGTTTATGCTCTGGCCGCTGTTTGAAGTCGCCCCCGACCTCACCTTCCCGGACGGCATTCCGCTCAGGGACATTCTGGACAAACTCCACGCGGAAAAACCCGCTCGCTGGTAAGCCAGTTCCCCTGTCCATTAGCCATAAAATAATTGTGGCTAATCGACTATCTAAAATCATTGTTCCCTCGAATGTTACTGTTAGAATGCGCAAAGATTCGCTTTTGGGCTATCAGGAAACAGTATGAAACCAACCACCATCTCCTTACTGCAGAAATGCAAACAGGAAAAAAAACGCTTCGCCACCATCACCGCGTATGACTATAGCTTCGCCAAACTCTTTGCCGAAGAGGGTATTAACGTCATGCTGGTCGGGGATTCGTTAGGGATGACGGTACAAGGACATGATTCCACCCTCCCGGTCACGGTTGAGGATATCGCTTACCATACCCGCGCCGTGCGCCGCGGCGCGCCTGCCTGCCTGCTGCTTTCCGATCTGCCGTTTATGGCCTACGCCACGCCAGAGCAGGCCTTCGACAATGCGGCAGCCGTCATGCGCGCCGGGGCCAATATGGTCAAAATCGAAGGCGGAGCCTGGCTGGTGGAGACGGTGAAAATGCTCACCGAGCGCGCCGTGCCGGTGTGCGGCCATTTGGGCCTGACGCCGCAGTCCGTCAACATCTTTGGCGGGTATAAGGTGCAGGGCCGCGGTGACGCAGCCCAGACGCTGTTTGATGATGCCCTGGCGCTGGAAGCCGCAGGCGCGCAGCTGCTGGTGCTGGAGTGCGTTCCGGTTGAACTGGCGAAACGCATCACCGACGCGCTGTCGATTCCGGTGATTGGCATTGGTGCTGGCAACGTGACCGACGGCCAGATTCTGGTGATGCACGACGCCTTTGGCATCACCGGCGGGCATATCCCGAAGTTTGCCAAAAATTTCCTCGCTGAAGCGGGCGACATGCGCGCCGCGGTCAGGCAGTATATTGCCGACGTTGAATCCGGTGTTTACCCGGGTGAAGAACACAGTTTCCATTAAGGAGTCTCGTTGTGCTTATCATTGAAACCCTGCCGCTGCTTCGCCAGCATATCCGTCGCGCGCGTCAGGAAGGCAAACGTATTGCACTCGTCCCGACCATGGGCAACCTGCATGACGGCCATATGAAGCTGGTCGACGAAGCGAAAGCCCGTGCGGATATCGTGGTGGTCAGTATCTTCGTTAACCCTATGCAGTTTGACCGCGCTGACGACCTGGCGCGCTATCCGCGCACCCTGCAGGAAGATTGCGAGAAGCTGAAAAAACGCCATGCGGACATCGTCTTTTCTCCGGCACCGGCGGACGTGTATCCTCAGGGTACGGAAGAGGCAACCTACGTTGACGTACCGGGCATCTCCACCATGCTCGAAGGCGCCAGCCGCCCGGGCCACTTCCGTGGCGTATCAACCATCGTCAGCAAGCTGTTCAACCTGGTACAGCCGGACGTCGCGTGCTTTGGTGAGAAAGATTTCCAGCAGCTGGCGCTGATCCGCAAGATGGTGGCGGATATGGGTTACGATATTGAGATCGTCGGCGTACCGATTGTACGCGCAAAAGACGGTCTGGCGCTCAGCTCCCGTAATGGCTATCTGACCGCGGACCAACGTAAAATCGCCCCGGGCTTAAGCAAGGTCATGAATACGATGGCGGAGCAGCTTCTTGCCAAAGAGCTGACCGCCGAAGAGATCGTCGCCCTCGCCGAACAGGCGCTGAATGATAAAGGCCTTCGCGCTGACGACGTACAAATTCGTGATGCTGATACGCTGCTGGAATTGACTGAATCCAGCAAACGCGCAGTGATCCTGGTAGCGGCATGGCTTGGCCAGGCTCGTCTGATTGATAATAAAGTGGTTGAGCTGGCGTAGTTCTCGCCTCTGATAATTAAAGGTAAACGTAATGATTCGCAAAATGCTGCAAGGTAAGCTTCACCGTGTGAAAGTCACTCAGGCCGACCTGCACTATGAAGGCTCCTGCGCCATCGATCAGGATTTCCTTGATGCTGCGGGCATCCTTGAAAACGAAGCGATTGATATCTGGAACGTCAACAACGGCAAACGTTTCTCAACCTACGCCATTGCTGCCGAGCGCGGGTCTAAAATCATCTCCGTTAACGGCGCGGCTGCTCACTGCGCGGACGTGGGCGACATTGTGATTATCGCCAGCTTCGTGATGATGTCTGATGACGAAGCGCGCCGCTGGCAGCCTAAAGTTGCCTACTTTGAAGGCGACAACGATATGAAACGTACCGCGAAGGCTATTCCGGTGCAGGTTGCCTGATTCCGGCGAGGAGCGGGCCCTGCAGGGTCCGCTTCTTTCAAGAATAAATACTCCTCTCTTGCCAGTGTAAATAAAACAATCCCGCATTTCTTTATCCTTTTCTCCTCTCTCACTGACTTTCTCTTTTTGAAACAATCATTTTCCTGAATGATACATTTCAGAGAATGATCTTCGTCGTTTATAATTCAATCGCACCAAACATATTTTGGCACGACAATTAACTTCATCACCGCGCTCTTTTAAGTTCTTTTTAAGATCATTTTCAATGAGTTATCCAATATTCACTTTTCCTAACAAAGTGTTTTAGCAATTTTAAATACCCATTCCATACATAGATCCCTATCATCATTTTGCTTGAATTAAATCGGTAAAATGTATTTTAAATGGAATTTTAATTATGTTTAAAAAAACGTTGTTAGCTTCAGCTGTAACATTATTTGCAATGGGGTATTTTTCTGCAGTCGCTGATACCGATCTAGGGTTAATCACCTTTGATGGTGCAGTCACTGACACAACATGTAATATCTCCACCTCTAACGGTGAAGCGCAAAATAATATTACCATCACCTTACCGGTAGTTAAAAAATCTGAGGTTGAATCAACAACCGTTGATACCGGCGTCGGCTCTAAGAATTTTGAATTACTGCTGACTAATTGTCCTGCCGCATTGAACACGGCTTCAGCAAGCTTTATGTCAAAAAATATGGGCGCTATCGCAAACGGTACCATTGAACCAGACGCAGGCGTAGCAGGCTCAGCGACAAACGTCGCGCTTGCTCTGTTCAACAATGCCCCAACCGTTACCTCCCGCATTATGGTAGGCCAGCCTGACAACAATACTCAGAAAGCCGACCTGAATGCCGGTTCCGGTAAACTGTTCTATCGTGTTGCTTATGTTCCAGGTTCTAACTGGGTGAAAGACACCAGCCCTGTACAGTCAGGTAAAGTCAGCGCCAACGCTTACTTCACCATGAGCTACGAATAAGTTTTATCCGTCCAGTCAATGTGCCCTGTTGGGCACATTTTTCGTATTATATGAGATTATACATGCATTTACTCAATATAAAGAGCGGATTAAAAACCCTGCTGCTGGCCTCAGTGAGCATTTTTTCTTTTAACGCCAGTGCAGATATTGTGATATCTGGTACCCGCGTCATTTATCCTGAATCAGCAAAAGACGTAACGGTGTCGATGGATAACCGTGGCACCCGTCCGTTACTGGTTCAAACCTGGCTCGACGACGGAAGAGATACTACCAATCCTCAAGAGCTGAAACTGCCTTTTATTGTTACGCCGCCCGTTTCCCGCGTTGAACCGCAAAAAGGGCAAACCGTCAGAATCACCTGGCTTGGTCAGGCTTTGCCAAAAGATAAAGAATCCCTGTTCTGGTTCAACGTGCTGGAAGTACCGCCTAAGGCTAAAGATAGCGATAATCAAAGCATGCTTCAGCTTGCTTTCCGCACGCGCATTAAACTGTTTTTCCGGCCAACCGGCTTGAAAGGAGAACCGACCGACGCGGCCAAAAATCTTAAATGGTCTCAAACCCGACAAGACCAAAAAGTCGTTTTAAGTGCGAAAAACGACTCTCCTTATTATGTTTCACTGGCAAGCGCGACGCTTATTTCTGGCGGTAAAAGCTACGATATTGAAACGCATTATATTGAACCGTTCTCAAGCCAGACAATGAACGTGAAAAATTATACCGCATCTGGAAACAGCAAAATAACATGGCAAGCCATCAATGATTTCGGTGGAATTGATAAATATGAGTTTATACAGAACTGATTCCATATCAGCTCACAATCATTCGTAAGAATTATAATTGGACTTACTCTGGGACAGAGTTGATCATGCACTTTAGACGTTCGCTACTATGTTTATCAATAAGTGCGGTATTGCCGTTATGTGCATTTGCTGCTGAAAACAATAACGAAGAAGACGTACAGTTTAACGATCAGTTCCTTTATAACACGGGGACAACAATTGACGTTAGCCGCTTTTCACAAGGCAATCCCGTAATTCCCGGAACGTATAAGGTGAAGGTGATTATTAACGGAAAAACTTCCGTTACGACGGATCTTCTCTTTAAAGATAATGGCACACCGCGCGCCACCCCCTGTATAACTCGTAAACTGCTCACCCAGACAAATGTAACAACCGAGCAGCTTAAGGACGAGTCCGACACCACGTGTGTCTCTTTGTCGAGCGCTTATCCAGGCTCACGTGTGACTTACGATCCTTCAACACAGGAGTTGGACCTCTCCATTCCTCAGGCTTTCGTCATTCAGCGTCCGGCGGGATATGTTGATCCTTCACTGTGGGAAGACGGGATCCCGGCGGCAATGCTCTCCTGGGATCTTAACGGCTGGCATGCAGACACGCCTGACACCAGCACTGATACAGCCTATGCGGGTCTACGCTATGGGGCAAACCTGGGGCCGTGGCGGCTCCGGGCACGAGGCAACCTGAACTGGGATCGGGATGACGGTACCCACTACGCCAGTCAGGACATTTATCTTCAGCGTGATATCGCGCCGCTGAAAGCACAGTTTATCGCCGGAGATTCCTACACCCGTGGTGACGCCTTCGATTCCATTAGCCTGCGCGGAGCGCGTTTATATAACGATGACCGCATGCTTCCCAACGGCATCTCCACCTATGCACCGGTAATCAGGGGGGTCGCCAACAGCAACGCCAAAGTCACGATCGCCCAAAGTGGAAACACGATTTACGAGACGTCCGTACCGCCGGGTCCTTTTGAAATCACGGATCTCAGTACAACAGGTTACGGGAGCGATCTCATCGTGACCGTAGAAGAAACGGACGGTAGCAAACGTTCCTTCTCTGTCGCGTATTCCTCAGTCGCACAAATGCTCCGCCCTGGCTACTCCCGATGGGATGTCGGCGTGGGTGAACTGCGTGACGACAGCCTGCGCGACAA
Organism: Enterobacter genomosp. O; assembly: GCF_001022965.1. GTDB lineage: Bacteria > Pseudomonadota > Gammaproteobacteria > Enterobacterales > Enterobacteriaceae > Enterobacter > Enterobacter cloacae_L. Next base: position 436,345 of record NZ_LECZ01000023.1, on the reverse strand, counting down.
ACCAAAAGTGGGATATGCCACGGGCTATTATGGTTTAACCAATACCTTCACGGGGTATGCGGGCCTGGAATACACCGACAGCGATTTTTACGCCGCATTGTTAGGTATCGCCATGAATACCCAAATTGGCGCATTCGCCTTTGACGTCACGCATTCTGATGCCAGGATCGACGGCTTACGGCACCTCACCGGGGAAAGTTATCGCATCTCCTACAGCAAACTAATGGAAGAGACGAATACCTCTTTCAACGTCGCAGCCTATCGTTTTTCAACGTCTGACTATCTCAGCCTGAGCGACGCGGCCTCGTTAACCAATGAGATCAAATACCGCGACAGGGAGCGTAACCCTAATCGCAATAACAGCGATGTGTATCAGACCTTCCAGCGCATGAAAAACCAGATCCAGGTGAATATCAGCCAACCGCTGAATATTGCCGACCTCGATTTGGGATCGCTATATGCCAACTCAACCTGGCAGGACTACTGGAATGAAAGTGGTTCATCAGCACAGTACTCCATTGGCCACAGTCACTCTTTAAGTTGGGGAAGCTATAGCCTCTCCGTGCAGCGCACCTACGATGAATTCGGTGAAAAAGATGACAGTGTCTATCTGAACCTCACGATTCCATTCGACACGCTGATGGGCAACGGTAAGCGTGCAGGCGGGTTCTCATCGCTCAACATGGGCATCGGCAGCGATCTCAAAGGGGGCGGAAGTTTCAATGCCAGTGCCAACGGCAACACCGAAGATAACCGCTTCAGTTACAGCATTACGGAGAGCACCACGCGTAACGACGACACGTTAAACCAGCTAAGTGGTTACGGCAGTTATAACGGCCCGCACGGACCGCTGAGCCTTTCCGTCTCTGCATCGGATGACGATACGCGACAATATTCTGCCAGCTACAGCGGCGGGATGATTCTGCACGCGGGTGGCGTGACTCTCGCGCCCGGCAGCATCAGCGAAAGCGATACGCTCGCGTTGATTAAGGCAGAGGGGGCTGAAGGCGCCCGCGTCTCTATCGGTAACGGTGAAATCGGCTCCTCAGGCTATGCCTTGATGCCCTATCTGTCAGCCTACCGTGAAAACAGCGTCGGTCTGGATATCAGTGATATGCGCTCTGATGTTGAAGTGAAAAATACCCGTTCCACCACGGTGCCCCGCAGCGGTGCCGTTGTGCTGGTCAACTTTGAGACCGATCAAGGGCGTTCGGTGTTAATGGAACTCGCACGTGACGATAACGGGTTTATTCCGCTGGGTGCAGATGTTCAAACCGAAAAAGGCGTATCCGTGGGTAGCGTCGGCCAGGCTGGGCAAGCCTGGATCCGCGGAATTGAAGATAAAGGAATGCTAAACATCATCTGGGGAAGTGGGCCAGGCACATCCTGTACCGTCTCCTACCAGATCACACCTGATGCGAAAAAGATTGGGCCGACAACACTGCTGACAGGTCAGACCTGCCACATCACAGCATTATAAAGGGAGTTAAAACATGCTTTTTGAAGCTGGGAAAAAAACAGGATTACGTATTTTGAGTTCAGGGCTGATGGCGCTGTCCCTGGGCACATACGCTGATAACCTCGATATTACCTTCACCGCTAATATTCGTGACACGACCTGCGATATGAAAATTGAAGGCGGCACCGGCGATGGTGCCAGCAATGTTATTCCCATCGGCACTAACGGTAAGGTACGCCTGGATTACATCATTTTGAAAAATGCGAAAGCGACGACCAGTTTTAAGCTCAAAATGGTCTCTTGCCCCTCCAGCCTCGCGGCGCTGAAAACGACCATTAGCGGCAACGCCAGTCCTGTGGTGACGGCCATTGAGAACTCACTCTCTGGTGAGGGCAGCGCGGAGCATATTGGCGTCGCGATTTCCCGCACCGCCACTCCGGACGCCCCATTCACCATCAACTCCACAACCGATAGTCAGCGCCTCACCTGGTCGAGCGGAGAGATAAGTTCAGGGGAAGTCTCACTCCTGGCGACGCTGGTGGAAACCGCGAGCGGGCAAGGCACGACCGGCAACTTTAGCGGTATCGCTACGTTTAATTTCACCTATGAATAACCGGCAGTAATACGGAGCGTTGATATGAAAATGAAAATGACATTACTGGTGCTTGCGATAACTGCCACCCTGCCTTCCGTTGCGTTAAGCGCCATTACGGGTACGACGAGCGTTCAGGCAACCTTTACCTCCACCATTGAGGCAGGAACCTGTAACGCGGAGATTCAGAATGCCAGCGGAGCCCCCATTAGCATTTTGCCGTTTGGCGACGTATTTAAGTCCGACCTGGTGAGCCAGAGCCGACAAGAAGCCTTCAAAATCGCTTTCACCAACTGTGCCGGGGTAAAAAATGCCGCCATTCAGGCCGCGCCGGGTGCAGGCGGGTCATGTACCGGCAATGCCAAAAATGGGACGTCGTATGCCGCCGGACATGATGTCGGTTTTGAGATCTGGAAAGGTTCTGTCGAGTCAGGCTCCCTTATGAGCTGCGGCACTGCCCCCATTTCTAACCTCAACCTGTCTAACGGGTCGGGTGATTTTGAAATGGATGCGCGCATCGTTATCGCGAAAGATAAAACGATTTCTGACGTGACCACGGGTTCGGTCAGTGCGCCAGTGACGTTTACCGTAACCTATCAATAATGTTTATTCAGACAGGTAGCTTATACAGGATGTTCCAGTCCCGCTTACTCGTAAAAAATGCAATGTCATGGCTCGCCCTCTGTCTGGGATTTCCCACAGCAGGTTTGGCTTCAAACCTGGAAATGGATATGACGGCAAACATCATCAACAATACGTGCCAGGTTAGTATCCCTGAAAGTGGAAACGTGACGCTGCCAACGGTCGGAAAGCCGTGGTTTTATACGGCGGACGGCAGCGATCGTCTTAAGCCAGCCGATCCTGCCGGAGGAACGCGCTTTGCGGTGCAGGTCGTCAACTGTAGCGGGGATCAGTCCGGGTTCGGGCAAGCGCTGCACTTCTCCTTTAAGCCGCAGACCGCCCAAACCGATGGGATCTCAAAACAGATATTCAACAATGAAACGCCTGCCCTCGCGGGCGGCGCGGAGAACGTGGGTATTGTTATTTTTTCAGAATCCAATAACCAAAACGTACTCGACAGCAATGGTCAGTCTGATGTGGTAATGGGCATCGCCACGCCTTCAGATCAGCAGAGCTATTTGAAAGACTATTCGTTTTACGCACGCTATCAAAATTACGGCCCGGTCAGTGCAGGAAAAGTCACGGCGCGCGTAGTGGTCAGCGTGACATATAACTAACAGGCATCGCCACAAGGAATAACAATGGCACACAGTCCTGGGACAATAGCTTTCCCACGTTCCAAGCGCTTAATGGCGTTATTTGTACTTTTAACACTGAGCGCCTTTGACACCAGTGCAGCCGTGGAGTGTCAGGTTAACAGTAGCGACACACGATCCGTCGGCGATTTTACGGGCGCAAAACCGACGCTGAAGACAATGGATAACGTGAGCGCTCCCACTAGCATCAGTGCGCTTTATCCGCTTGACCTGAGCCCGTTGTTAAGAAGTACGTGCGACGCTGGAAATGATGGTGAGAATATCTTCACCCTAACACAGGCCAGCCTGCAGGTGGGTAGCGTTGATGGTAAAGCCTTATTCAAAACCAATGTCACTGGCATTGCTTATGCACTGGCTTTTCGCACAAAAGGAACAGGCGTCACGGCCTATTTTGCGCCTAATACAACCTGGTTTCTTACGCTGCATATGAACGATCAGGATGAATTATTGCAACTCCAGACCTGGGAGGCCGCGGTCGAATTCTATCAGCTTCCCAGCTTTGCCGGTATACCTGCAAACGTTGTATCTATTGGCCCTGCCGGGGGAACTATTGGTAAATTTACCATTGGGGATCCAAATGAAACTGAGGAGGATCATCCCAAACCGACCATCACCATAGCCAATATGGCCTTCACGACACCAATAGAATTACCTACCTGTGCGGTCACGGCGCCTAAAAGCGTGGATTTAGGGACGTATGATGCATCCGATCTGGAGAACGACTATACGCTAAGCAAGCTTGTGACCGTGTCCGGTAACTGCACCAATACCCGCCAAATTACCATGAAGTTGAGCACCAGTAAGACAACGGGCAGTGACGGCACGCTACTCGCCAACACCGCTACCTCAAATGCCGCAAAAGGTGTCGGGGCGTTCCTGAAATGGCCGAACGCTATTCAGGCAGTGCCTAACTCAACCAACAGCTTTGTCTTAAATGAGAACAGAAGTATCGCGGCGTTCAGCGTAGCGTTAAGCGCTCGCCTGGTGAAATCTGACACAGAAAAAGTCACCTCAGGTCAGTTCAGCACCATCGGCACACTGCAGTTTACCTACGAGTAATTTACCCCTGCGGCTGGTTGCTGATCAGCCGCGACATCGTTTCCAGCGAATCCGTTCTTAAAATATACAGACGTTTCAGTAAGAACGGATTATCCCCCGGTTTGACCTTCCCTTTTACCGTTGTCACCGCCAGGTGAAAACCGGCATCGTTCGCTGCTTTTATCGCTTTGCTGTCGTAACCGCCAAAGGGATAAGAGAGATACAGCACGCGCGGATTAAACTGCGCCAGCCCCCGACGAGAACGTTCAAAATCGAAGAGGATCACGTGGTAGCTGCGGCTCAGTAAAATCGGATGTTTGTTACCATCGACGCGGTGCAGGAAGTGCGTATGGGACTGAATGTCAAACACGTCCTGGATGCCCTTCAGCTCCTGAACGCTCATAAACTGCAGCGATTTAGGATCCCACTTCTGCGGATGTCGCTTAATACGGGACGAGATAATAAACGCCGTGGCGTTAAAGCCGTACTCTTTCAGGATCGGATACGCATAGCGGCTTACGGATTTCAGCCCGTCATCAAAGGTGATCGCCACCGATTTGGCAGGCAGATTCAGTTTATTGCGCACATACCCTTCCAGCTGATACATCGTCAGGGTGGTATACCCCTGATCGCGCAGCCAGGCCATCTGGTTGTTGAACGCGCGCACGCTGGTCGTGGTGGAGGTATGTCGAAAACGGGTGTTCTCTTCATCACGCAGAATATGATGGTAGGTCAGAACCGGGATCCCGTTATCTTCCTGGGCATCCAGGCTACTGACCCACGCCAGGCGGTTGCCGATGCGGATCTGGAACCAGGTCTGATTCAGACGGTCTTTAAGTTTGTTCAGGATCGGGTAGCGAAGATTCGCGCTTAATGTGCCGAACGGTGCACTTCCGCTGGAAGGCGCGTTATACACTGGCGTGTCTTTCCAGGTAATGAGGTTCTGATTGCTTAGGGGTTTATTGAGATCCCCAAGGCTGTCCTCGACGCGCTGTTTCCCCTGAACCGGCTCCAGGTGCCCTTTGTCGATAAAGCCCGTACCAAAACCGAAGCGAAATTCGTAGTAGTCCGCCGCCGCGGGCACAACGGCGAGGATCTGCCCGGCGCGCACGTTGCCAACGTTGATCACACTGTTCCCCACCTGCGCCCAGATGACCGCATCTTCAGTGGTTTGCATATACTGGGCGGGCAGCGTTTGCTGACTGAGTAAACTGGCTGAGCTGACGCCGGAAGTGAGCATCAAAAGCAAGAAAAGAATACGCGGCAACATGGTGTCTTAATCGGTGCGGGAAACTGCCGCTATTGTAACAAATGAGACATCAATACCAATGTTTAATTCTTATACAAGTCATGGAGCAGGACAAAGGGAGGATTTTTTTGCTGCTGATGCCACAAGCTGCTGACGCCCGGAACGCCCTGCGCCACGATGGCATTACGAAACTCAGCGCTGCTTAATGATTCACGCTGTGGATACATTAACGCCAGCAGAGCGAAGTTGATGCCCGAGATCACTTCACAGCACGCATGCTTATGGCTTAGCAACGCGGCTGAGCGGTAAGGTGCCGCGCCCGATTTATCGGTAAGAAAAATCACGCCATCACCCGTGTCAGTCTCATGCAGGGCATCGCACATCATTCGGCTCAGCATGTTGGTGCTTAACCCACGCCAGTAATTTACCGCCCGGCATTGCACCAGCGGGCCAAATCTGGCTTCAAGCTTGTCCAGCATATCCTGCGCGTGTTCATCGTGGCAGGTGATAACCCATCCCAGCATAACTTTCTCCTTAGCAGGCAAGTAGTTTAGCGGAGTGAAGATTGGCTTTTGGTGATAACTATCAAAGAAAAGTGCCCGGCAAACAGAATGTCGCCGGGCAGAAGGTTAGCTGCGCAGACCGCGTCCGCGCTGGATCAGATACCAGCACAGCAGGTAGAAAGCGATGATGAACACCACCAGCACTGCCACCGTGGTAAACAGCGGCACGTCGGTAATCCCGAGGAAGCCAAAGCGGAAACCGCTGATCATGTACACAATCGGGTTCAGGTGCGACAGCGCCTGCCAGAATGGCGGCAGCAGCGTCAGGGAGTAGAACACCCCGCCGAGATAGGTCAGCGGCGTCAGCACGAAAGTCGGGATGAGGCTAATATCGTCAAACGTTTTGGCGAATACGGCGTTCAGCAGGCCGGCCAGCGAGAACAGGATTGCCGTCAGGAGCAGCGTCAGCGCCACAAACAGCCACGAGTGCACCTGGAACGGGACAAAGAACAGCGAAATCGCCGTAACCAGGATCCCCACGCACAGCCCGCGCGCCACGCCGCCGCCAACATAGCCGGCAATAATGACGTGCGTCGGCACAGGCGCGACCAGCAGCTCTTCGATATTGCGCTGGAACTTGGCGCTAAAGAATGACGACGCCACGTTGGCATAGGCGTTGGTGATCACCGCCATCATGATCAGGCCCGGCACGATAAACTGCATATAGGTAAAGCCGTGCATTTCACCAATTCGGGAACCAATCAGGTTACCGAAGATAATGAAGTAGAGCGTCATCGTGATAACCGGCGGTACCAGGGTTTGCACCCAGATACGCATAAAACGGTTTATCTCTTTTGCCCAGATACTTTTCAGCGCGACCCAGTAAAGATGCGTCATGCCTTGTCTCCTTGTTTATCGTGCACCAGAGAGACAAACAGCTCTTCCAGTCGGTTCGCTTTGTTACGCATACTTAAGACCTGAATACCCTGCGCGCTCAGCTGCGAGAACACGCTGTTAATCCCCTGCTCGCGCAGCACTTCCACTTCCAGCGTCGAGGTATCGACGAGACGATACTGGTACCCTTCGAGCTTCGGTAGCGGGCTTTTTGCCGCCAGATCGAGAATGAAGGTTTCTGATTTCAGCTTGGAGAGCAGATTCTTCATTGAGGTGTTTTCCACCAGCTCGCCGTGCTGAATAATGCCGATGTTGCGGCACAGCATTTCAGCCTCTTCAAGATAGTGGGTGGTCAGAATAATGGTGGTGCCTTTGTCGTTGAGGTCCTTCAGGAAGCCCCACATGGAACGACGCAATTCGATATCCACACCCGCAGTCGGTTCATCGAGGATCAGCAGTTTTGGCTCGTGCATCAGCGCACGAGCAATCATCAGGCGGCGCTTCATGCCGCCGGACAACATGCGCGCACGCTCGTTGCGCTTTTCCCACAGATCGAGCTGCTTGAGATATTTTTCGCTACGCTCCAGGGCCTCTTTACGCTCAACGCCGTAATAGCCCGCCTGGTTAACGACGATTTGCTGCACCGTCTCGAACGGGTTGAAGTTGAACTCCTGCGGTACCAGCCCCAGCTGGCGCTTGGCGTTTACTACATCTTTTTGCAGGTCGTAACCAAAGACGCTTACCCTGCCGGACGTTTTATTGACCAGCGAGCTGATAATACCAATGGTGGTCGATTTCCCCGCCCCGTTCGGCCCCAGAAGCGCATAAAAATCGCCGGCCTCTACTTTAAGATCTATCCCGCGTAGCGCCTGAACGCCGCCCGAATAGGTTTTTTTAAGCTGCTCAAGCTCCAGTGCAATTGCCATGAAATTCACTTACCTTCAGTTCTTACACGCGTTGTGTGGTTTCATTAAAAGTCGGGTTACCCTATAGTAGCGCAACGCAATTACTCGGTTACAGGTCGCTAACCTCCATGAACAACATAGATACACTCATCAGCAACAATGCACTATGGTCAAAAATGCTGGTGGAGGAAGACCCCGGATTTTTTGGAAAACTCGCGCAGGCTCAGAACCCACGCTTTCTCTGGATTGGATGTTCCGACAGCCGCGTACCGGCGGAGCGTCTGACCGGCCTCGAGCCCGGCGAACTGTTTGTTCACCGTAATGTCGCCAACCTGGTCATTCACACCGATCTTAACTGTCTTTCTGTTGTTCAGTATGCCGTTGACGTTCTGGAAGTCGAGCACATCATTATTTGCGGCCATTATGGCTGCGGCGGCGTGCAGGCGGCGGTTGAAAATCCGGAGCTGGGGCTCATTGATAACTGGCTGCTGCACATCCGCGATATCTGGTTCAAACATAGCTCACTGTTGGGCGAAATGCCGCAGGAGCGTCGCATGGATACCCTTTGCGAACTCAACGTGATGGAGCAGGTCTATAACCTGGGCCATTCAACGATCATGCAGTCGGCGTGGAAGCGCGGACAGAAGGTCTCTATCCACGGATGGGCGTACGGTATTCACGACGGCCTGCTGCGCAATCTGGAAGTCACCGCCACCAACCGCGAAACGCTGGAGCAGCGTTACCGTTCAGGAATTGCCAACCTCAAGCTTAAGCATGTGAACCATAAATAAAGCAGGGGTTTTCTCCCTCTCCCTGTGGGAGAGGGCTGGGGTGAGGGCACCAGGCCGCACTACTCGTCCAGAAGCACAACCTTCCCAACATACGGCAGATGACGATAACGCTGCGCGTAGTCAATGCCGTAACCGACGACGAATTCGTCCGGAATGGAGAAGCCCACGAACTCGACCGGCACCTGCACTTCACGGCGATCAGGTTTATCCAGCAGGGTGCATATAGCCAGAGATTTTGGCTCACGCAGGCTCAGGATCTCGCGCACTTTTGAAAGGGTGTTGCCGGAGTCGATAATGTCCTCAACGATCAACACATCTTTGCCACGAATATCTTCATCCAGATCTTTCAGGATTTTCACATCACGGGTGGTGGACATGCCGCTGCCGTAGCTGGAGGCGGTCATAAAATCGACCTCATGTGGCACATGCACTTCACGGCACAGGTCTGCCATGAACATGAAAGAGCCACGCAACAGACCGACCAGCACCATTTCGCTGCCGCTGTCCTTGTAATGTTCGGTGATTTGACGACCCAGTTCGGCGATACGCGCTTTGATCTCGGCTTCCGGGATCATCACTTCAACAGTATGTTTCATATTACTAACCACATGATTTTAATGAAAATCTCTCAATGCCAGTGAGTTCATCTCCGGCATCGATACGCAAGCCAGCCATTATATCAGCAAATGGCCAAGCCTGGCGCATGAGTTATAAAAAGCAAATTTTGTGATTCCGATCACACTTGTTAATACCTATAATTAGTTGCTAGCAAATTATTAACAAAAACTGACGAGTACACTTTCTATGGCTGAAACAAACTCTAAACAGCCGCGTCTACTGGTGACACTAACAGCGTTATTCGCCGCCTTCTGCGGCTTATACCTGTTAATCGGTGGCGTCTGGCTGGTCGCAATTGGCGGCTCCTGGTACTACCCCGTTGCGGGCCTGGTTATGCTTGGCGTAACCGTCCTGCTCTGGCGTAGAAAACAATCCGCACTGTGGCTGTATGCTGCATTACTCCTCGCAACCATGATCTGGGGCGTCTGGGAAGTCGGTTTCGACTTCTGGGCACTGACGCCACGCAGCGACATTCTGGTCTTCTTCGGTATCTGGCTGATCCTGCCGTTCGTCTGGCGTCGCCTGATTGTGCCGTCCAGCGGTGCCGTTGCGGCGCTGGTGGTGGCCCTGCTCATCAGCGGCGGTATTCTCACCTGGGCTGGCTTTAACGACCCGCAGGAGATCAACGGTACGCTGAACGCGGAATCCACACCTGCGGCGGCCATCTCCCAGGTTGCTGACGGCGACTGGCCGGCCTATGGTCGTAACCAGGAAGGCCAACGTTACTCACCGCTGAAGCAGATCAACGCGGACAACGTTAAGAACCTGAAAGAAGCCTGGGTATTCCGTACCGGCGATGTGAAGATGCCGAACGATCCGGGTGAACTGACCAACGAAGTGACGCCAATTAAAGTCGGCAACATGCTCTATCTGTGTACGGCGCACCAGCGTCTGTTCGCGCTCGACGCGGCCACCGGTAAAGAGAAATGGCACTTCGATCCGCAGCTGAACTCCAACCCGTCCTTCCAGCATGTCACCTGCCGTGGCGTCTCCTACCACGAAGCGCGCGCCGATAATGCGAGCCCTGACGTGGTGGCCGACTGTCCTCGCCGCATCATGCTGCCGGTGAACGATGGCCGTCTCTTCGCCATCAATGCCGAAACGGGCAAGCTGTGCGAAACCTTCGCGAACAAAGGTATCCTGAACCTGCAGACCAACATGCCGGACACCACGCCGGGCCTGTATGAGCCAACCTCTCCGCCAATCATCACCGATAAAACTATCGTGATTGCCGGTTCGGTAACGGATAACTTCTCCACCCGCGAAACCTCTGGCGTTATTCGTGGTTTCGACGTGAACACCGGTAAACTGCTGTGGGCCTTCGACCCAGGCGCGAAAGATCCAAACGCGATCCCGTCCGATGAACACACCTTTACCTTTAACTCGCCAAACTCCTGGGCGCCAGCGGCGTATGACGCGAAGCTGGACCTGGTCTACCTGCCAATGGGTGTGACCACGCCAGATATCTGGGGCGGTAACCGCACACCGGAGCAGGAACGTTATGCGAGCGCTATCGTGGCGCTGAATGCGACCACCGGTAAGCTGGCATGGAGCTACCAGACCGTTCACCACGATCTGTGGGATATGGATATGCCGTCCCAGCCGACGCTGGCGGACATTACCGTTGATGGCAAAACCGTACCGGTGATTTACGCGCCGGCGAAGACGGGTAACATCTTCGTCCTGGATCGCAGCAACGGTAAACTGGTCGTGCCTGCACCGGAAAAACCGGTTCCGCAGGGCGCGGCTAAAGGCGATTACGTCAGCAAAACCCAGCCGTTCTCCGATCTGAGCTTCCGTCCGAAGAAAGATCTCAGCGGTGCAGACATGTGGGGCGCCACGATGTTTGACCAGCTGGTGTGCCGCGTGATGTTCCACCAGCTGCGCTATGAAGGCATCTTCACACCGCCTTCTGAACAGGGCACGCTGGTCTTCCCGGGTAACCTGGGGATGTTCGAATGGGGCGGCATTTCCGTTGACCCTAACCGTCAGGTCGCGATTGCCAACCCAATGGCCCTGCCGTTCGTATCCCGCCTGATCCCACGTGGTCCAGGTAACCCAATGGAGCAGCCGAAAGACGCGAAAGGCAGCGGTACCGAAGCCGGCATTCAGCCGCAGTACGGCGTACCGTTTGGCGTGACGCTGAACCCGTTCCTGTCTCCGTTTGGTCTGCCGTGTAAACAGCCTGCCTGGGGTTATATCTCCGGTCTGGATCTGAAAACTAACCAGGTAGTCTGGAAAAAACGTATTGGTACCCCGCAGGACAGCATGCCGTTCCCGATGCCGGTTCCAGTGCCGTTCAATATGGGTATGCCAATGCTGGGTGGCCCGATTTCCACCGCCGGTAACGTGCTGTTCATCGCGGCAACCGCAGATAACTACCTGCGCGCGTACAACATGACCAACGGTGAAAAACTGTGGCAAGGCCGTCTGCCAGCCGGTGGACAAGCTACGCCGATGACCTATGAAGTGAATGGCAAGCAGTACGTTGTCATCTCTGCCGGTGGTCACGGTTCGTTTGGCACGAAGATGGGCGACTATATTGTCGCGTATGCGTTGCCGGACGACGCAAAATAAATGCAAAACGGCAACTTCGGTTGCCGTTTTTGTGTCTGTTCCCTCTCCCCGTGGGAGAGGGCCAGGGTGAGGGCATCAGGCCGCACTGTTTTAAACAGTAAAACCAAGCATCATCCCCGTATCCTCATGCTCCAGCAGGTGGCAGTGCGCCATATAGGCAAACGCCTTCGGCGCGTCGTGGTCAAATTTCACCAGCACCTCGCTGACACCGCCTTCCACTCTCACCGTATCCTTCCAGCCCGCGCGGTGCGCATCAGGGGCCTTACCGTTCTCGGAGAGAATGCGGAACTGGGTACCGTGGATATGGAACGGATGCAGCATCATGTCCCCTTCGCCTGAAATCACCCAGCGTTCAAACTGCCCTTTCGCGGCAGCAAACATCGGCGTGTTCATGTCGAACGCTTTGCCGTTGATCATATTGGCGTTGTGGAAATCAAAGCCATGCTCGCCGTGGTTCATGTTCCCCATGCCGCCCATTTTGCCGTGGTCCATATTCATATGGCCCATCATCTGCCCGTGGTGCATCCCCGCCATCGCCTTATCGCCATATTTCGCCATCAGCGCCTGCATGCCCATCATGTCGAGCATCGGGTTCATGGAGAGCTGCAGCTTGCGTTGCGTAAGCCCGTCAAGCGAGGGGAGTGCTGGCAGGGTGGTTAAGCTATCCGGCAGCGTGCCGGAAGCGGTCACCAGCAACGGCTGAATGCGCAGCACCGGATGCGCCTTATCAAAGGGCGTAACCGCCATCCCCATCTGACTGACCGGCAGCGTCACCAGGTCGAACGCTTTGCCGTCGCTGATATCCACCAGCACTTCAAAACGTTCCCCCATCAGCATCGGTAGCTCGTTTACCTTCACCGGCTCGGGCAGCAGCCCCCCGTCGCTGGCAACCACGTACAGGGGACGATTATCACTGGCGGCGAAATTGAGGGAGCGTGCGTTACAGCCGTTGAGGAGGCGCAGACGCAGCCAGCCTTTCGGTGCGGCATGTTGAGGATAAATAGCACCGTTGGTCAGCAGCGTGTCGCCAAACCAGCCGACCGCCGCACTCATGACGTCCAGCTGGTAGTCAATTTGCCCGTCAGCGGTGAATTTCTTGTCCTGCACAATCACCGGCACGTCGTCGATGCCCCACTGTTTAGGCAGGCGCAGCAGGCGGCTTTCGTCGTCTTCAATCAGCACCAGCCCCGCCAGCCCCATCGCTACCTGATGGCCGGTTTTACCATGCTGATGCGGATGAAACCAACAGGTGGCTGCACGCTGCTCGGGCGTAAAGGTGACGCTGCGCGTGCCGCCCGCTTTGATGATGCCCTGCGGCCCGCCATCCACCTCGCCCGGCACTTCCAGCCCGTGCCAGTGAAGCGTCGTCTCTTCGGCGAGCGTATTGTGAATATCCACCGTCACCGCTTTCCCTTGACGTAACTGAAGCGCCGGACCGAGCAGATTACCGTTATAGCCCCACGTCGTGGCGTTGTGCTCGCCAAACGCCGTTTTGCCGGACTGAACAACAAGCTGGATACGGCTACGGGCGTCAGCGGTCAGTAAATCAGGGATGGGTAAGGCCGGCCTGTCAGCGGCGAAAACCGCGCGGCTCCAGAGTGGTAATGCGCTGGCAGCCCCCAGCGCAACGGAATATTTCAAAAAATCACGGCGTTGCATGTGCATTTCCTTATTTCCAGCAGGCGATCTTTTGAGCATAAACCCTCCCCTTACCGGAAGGTCAAGTAAAGCGGCAATAATAAAGATCGTCGCACCGGCATCAAGTATGCTAACGTTAATTTTCCGTGAAGAAGTGGTAGAAGCAATGAAGACGTTTTTCAGGACAATTTTGTTCGGTAGCCTGATGGCAATGTGTGCGAACAGCTATGCGCTAAGTGAAAATGAAGCGGAAGATATGGCCGATTTAACGGCGGTTTTTGTATTCCTGAAAAATGATTGTGGCTACCAAAATTTACCCAACGGGCAAATTCGCCGCGCGCTGGTCTTTTTTGCCCAGCAGAACCAGTGGGATCTCACCAATTACGACAGCTTCGACATGAAGGCGCTCGGCGAAGACAGCTACCGTGACCTAAGCGGCATTGGTATTCCCACTGCAAAAAAATGCAAAGCGCTGGCTCGCGATTCACTCAGCCTGCTCGCCTACGTGAAATAACCTTCCCGACGCCCCCTTGTTGAGCCTATAGCCGTGCAACCACGGTTATAGTTAGCTATCATGTTTCGCTCATTTTTTGAGAGTGTAACGGATGTTAACACAGGAGGAGTCTGCATATGGCCGACCACACGTTGTGGCATGAAACACTGCATGACCAGTTTGGTCAGTACTTTGCCGTTGATAACGTGCTCTATCATGAGAAAACCGACCACCAGGATTTGATCATCTTCGAGAATGCCGCCTTTGGCCGCGTCATGGCGCTGGACGGCGTCGTGCAAACGACCGAGCGGGATGAGTTTATCTATCATGAGATGATGACCCACGTTCCGCTGCTGGCGCACGGTCATGCGAAGCATGTCCTGATTATCGGCGGTGGCGACGGCGCAATGCTGCGTGAGGTTTCCCGCCATCGGTCCATTGAAACCATCACCATGGTGGAAATCGATGCGGGCGTGGTCTCTTTCTGCCGCCAGTACCTGCCCAACCACAATGCCGGTAGCTATGACGATCCGCGCTTTAACCTGGTGATTGATGACGGTGTTAACTTCGTTAACCAGACTACCCAAACGTTTGACGTCATTATCTCCGACTGTACCGACCCGATCGGCCCCGGCGCGTCGCTGTTTACCTCCTCCTTCTACGAAGGCTGCAAGCGCTGCCTGAACCCTGGCGGGATCTTTGTCGCACAAAATGGCGTCTGCTTCCTGCAGCAGGATGAAGCGATCGACAGCCATCGCAAGCTGAGCACCTATTTTGGCGATGTCAGCTTCTATCAGGCCGCCATTCCGACGTACTACGGCGGGATCATGACCTTCGCGTGGGCAACGGACAACGACGTATTGCGCCATCTCTCCACCGAAATTATCCAGGCCCGCTTCCACCAGGCCGGTCTGCAGTGCCGATACTACAATCCGGCCGTACATACCGCTGCGTTTGCGTTGCCGCAATACCTGCAAGATGCATTATCCACAAAGGGGGTGAGCTAATTGAAAAAGCTTAAACTGCATGGCTTTAACAACCTGACCAAAAGCCTGAGTTTTTGTATTTACGATATCTGCTATGCCAAAACAGCGGAAGAACGCGATGGTTACATCGCCTATATCGATGAACTCTACAACGCCAACCGTCTGACCGAGATCCTGTCAGAGACCTGCTCAATTATCGGCGCAAACATCCTGAATATCGCCCGCCAGGATTATGAACCCCAGGGCGCCAGCGTGACCATACTGGTCAGCGAAGAGCCGGTCGATCCGAAGCTTATCGACAAAACTGAACATCCGGGCCCGCTGCCGGAAGTGGTTGTTGCGCACCTTGATAAAAGCCATATCTGCGTTCACACCTACCCGGAAAGCCATCCGGAAGGCGGGCTGTGTACGTTCCGCGCCGATATCGAAGTATCGACCTGCGGCGTGATTTCCCCGCTTAACGCGCTGAACTATTTAATTCACCAGCTGGAATCGGATATCGTCACGATTGATTATCGCGTGCGTGGTTTTACCCGTGATATCAACGGCATGAAGCACTTCATCGACCACGAGATCAATTCTATTCAGAACTTTATGTCCGACGACATGAAATCGTTGTACGACATGATGGACGTGAACGTGTATCAGGAAAACATCTTCCATACCAAGATGTTACTGAAAGAGTTCGACCTTAAGCACTATATGTTCCACACGAAGCCGGAAGATTTGAGCGAAGAAGAGCGTAAGGCGATCACTGACCTGCTCTGGAAAGAGATGCGCGAGATCTACTACGGCCGCAATATTCCGGCCGTGTAAAAGCAAGCCGGAGCAGGGATGCTCCGGTCTGTTATTTCTGTTTCATAAAGTCTCGGTACGCCGTCACCACCTGAAGGAAGTCCTCTACGCCGCACATCGACAGGCTTTCTTCGTCGTAGTAGCTCATTCCCTCTTCCATCTCGTCACCTGAAAACTCGAGCTGGTTGGCGCGCACCATCACCTCTTCGCCATCCATCCACAGCGTGTATTCATGTCCGGCACGCTGCCAGGAACGTTCACTGCCTTTCACCGTATCTGCCGCCTGTTCAACTTCATCAAGAAGTGCGAGGTTTTCTTTCACCTCTTCGTTAAACCAGTGTCCAACGGCTTCGTGGCCCATCGACATACGCACTTTCACCACTCCGGTGATGTCGCGCAGAAATTCGTAATCCATAGTGTTTTCCTCTGCAAAGCCATTAGGGTAATTATCGCAGCAGAGAAGAAGAAAAAAAGCGTGAGAGGTGGGAGGAATGAAAATAAAAAGGTGAGAGCAAGACCCTGCGGCCTGATGCCCTCACCCCGTCCCTCTCCCACGGGAGAGGGTGCAAACACTAAAAACCGTCTCGTGGAGACGGTTTTGCTTTTATACCGCCATCTGGAAGATAACCCCGTCAGCCTTCTCGGTGTATTGAGAGAGCTGGTCGAAGTTCAGATAGCGATAGGTATCCACCGCCGTCTTATCAACCTGAGCCACAAAGGTCTGGTACTCTTCCGGCGTTGGCAGTTTGCCAATCAGCGCCGCAACCGCCGCCAGCTCCGCAGAAGCCAGGAAGACGTTTGCACCGGTACCTAAACGGTTCGGGAAGTTACGGGTAGAGGTGGAGACCACCGTCGCGCCGTCGGCTACGCGCGCCTGGTTACCCATACACAGGGAACAGCCAGGGATTTCAATACGCGCACCGCTCTTACCAAACACGCTGTAGTAGCCCTCTTCGGTCAGCTGAGCCGCGTCCATACGGGTTGGCGGCGCCACCCACAGACGGGTTGGCAGCTGGCCTTTGTGGGTATCCAGCAGTTTACCGGCAGCACGGAAGTGACCGATATTGGTCATACAGGATCCGATGAACACTTCGTCGATCTTCTCGCCCTGAACCTCAGACAGCGGACGCGCGTCGTCCGGATCGTTTGGCGCACACAGGATTGGCTCTTTAATATCCGCCAGATCGATGTCGATCACCGCCGCGTACTCTGCGTCAGCATCGGCTTCCAGCAGCTGCGGATCGGCCAGCCATTTTTCCATGCCCTGGATACGACGCTCCAGCGTACGACGGTCGCCGTAGCCTTCTGCAATCATCCACTTCAGCAGCACGATGTTCGAGTTCAGATACTCAATAATCGGCTCTTTGTTCAGCTTGATGGTACAGCCTGCAGCAGAACGCTCGGCGGAAGCATCGGTCAGCTCGAACGCCTGCTCTACTTTCAGATCCGGCAGACCTTCAATTTCCAGGATACGGCCGGAGAAGATATTTTTCTTACCTTTCTTCTCAACGGTCAGCAGGCCCTGTTTAATTGCATACAGCGGGATTGCGTGAACCAGGTCGCGCAGGGTGATACCAGGCTGCATTTTGCCTTTGAAGCGCACCAGCACCGATTCCGGCATATCCAGCGGCATCACGCCGGTCGCCGCAGCAAACGCCACCAGACCGGAGCCCGCCGGGAAGGAGATACCAATTGGGAAACGGGTATGGGAGTCACCGCCGGTACCCACGGTATCCGGCAGCAGCATGCGGTTCAGCCAGGAGTGGATGACGCCATCACCCGGACGCAGGGAAACGCCGCCACGGTTCATGATGAAGTCTGGCAGCGTGTGGTGCGTGGTCACGTCAACCGGCTTCGGATACGCCGCGGTGTGACAGAAGGACTGCATCACCAGATCGGAAGAGAAGCCCAGGCACGCCAGGTCTTTCAGTTCGTCGCGTGTCATTGGACCAGTGGTGTCCTGAGACCCCACGGAGGTCATCTTCGGCTCGCAGTACGCGCCTGGACGAATACCGGCTACGCCGCACGCGCGGCCCACCATTTTCTGCGCCAGAGAGTAACCGCGGTCGCTCTCGGCCACGTCTTTCGCCTGACGGAAAACGTCTGAATGCGGCAGCCCCAGCGCTTCACGCGCTTTGGTGGTCAGGCCACGGCCGATGATCAGCGGAATACGGCCACCGGCACGCACTTCGTCGATCAGCACGTCGGTTTTCAGCTCAAAGCTTGCCAGCAGCTCGTTGGTTTCGTGATTGCGCACTTCGCCTTTATACGGGTAAACGTCAATCACGTCGCCCATGTTCAGGTTATTCACGTCGACTTCAATTGGCAGTGCGCCAGCATCTTCCATGGTGTTGAAGAAGATAGGCGCAATTTTACCGCCGAGGCACAGGCCGCCGCCGCGTTTGTTCGGCACATGAGGAATGTCGTCACCCATGAACCACAGCACGGAGTTAGTCGCGGATTTACGGGAAGAACCGGTACCCACAACGTCACCCACGTAGGCCAGCGGGAAACCTTTTTTCTGCAGGGCTTCGATCTGTTTGATCGGGCCGACGCTGCCAGGCTGGTCCGGCTCAATACCTTCACGGGCGTTTTTCAGCATTGCCAGGGCGTGCAGAGGGATATCCGGGCGAGACCATGCATCCGGCGCCGGAGAGAGGTCGTCGGTGTTGGTTTCACCGGTCACTTTGAAAACAGTGACTGTAATTTTTTCAGCCAGAGCTGGACGGTTCAGGAACCATTCGGCATCAGCCCAGGACTGCATCACCTGCTTCGCATAGACGTTGCCTGCTTTGGCTTTTTCTTCCACATCGTAGAAGTTATCGAACATCAGCAGCGTGGAAGAGAGCGCTTTAGCGGCAATCGGTGCCAGCTTGTCGTTATCCAGCGCGTCAATCAGCGGATGAATGTTATAACCACCCTGCATGGTGCCGAGCAGTTCAATGGCTTTTTCAGGAGTAACCAGTGGGGAGGTGGCTTCGCCTTTGGCGATAGCAGCAAGGAATCCGGCTTTTACGTAGGCAGCTTCATCTACGCCAGGCGGTACGCGGTTGATCAACAGATCTAACAGGAATTCTTCTTCGCCCTTAGGCGGGTTCTTCAGCAGCTCGACGAGCGCGGCCATTTGGGTTGCATCTAAAGGTTTGGGTACAATTCCCTCGGCGGCACGTTCTGCTACGTGCTTACGGTATTCTTCTAGCACGACGGTTCTCCTCGCTCTCATTGTCATATGCGGCGGGCGTTCTCTTCACGCTCCTGTGAGACAGCAGTTTGTAGGGTAAATGCCCGATACCGCGTCGGGCAGCATAGCAGGATTTCTGCACAGTGTTAATCCGTTTACAAAAAAGCAACATTAAAAAATTTGCTGAATCGTTAAGCATGGTGTAGCGGGGAGACAAGACGAATTTTGGGTACAAAAAAACCGCCTGGTAGCGGTTTATTTGTTGCCTTGCGGTGGTAGCACACCGGGCTGGCAGATTTGCGGCAATACACTCGACATGAATAATGCTCCTCAGTAAGAAAATCTGCAAGTACCTGTCTGGCTTTTACGAGCCGCCATCCAGTTTCGAATGAAAAAAGATGTAACTGCATACCCATTCTTCTCAGCTCTTACCGACTGTAATACTGTTGCTCCCGGCCTGCTTCGCTGGCGTAGCAACCAGTCACCGGGCCCGGGAGCAGTTCCGTAACCTACGCGGCAATACACTTATTTGCCTGGTTCGGCCTTTCCCGGTGGAGGATGAACCCGCGTAGCCTTTACAGGAACGCATGCAATGGAGATGCGAATCACTGCGCTGATCGTTGCGATCGGTTTACTGCTTACCGCACTGCACGGTGGCTGGAATATATCCGACATCACGGTGCTGTTTGTCGTTAACCTCGGCAACTAGCTGCTGGCCGCTCGCAAGAGCGGCCTTCTGAATTCCCAGCGGTTTTTCCCGCATCGCATATAATTGTGTAATAAATACTCACACTCTTTATCCGGACGTACCGGACGCTTCCCAATAAAAGTCAAAACAGTAAAAGACGGGTGAATAATACTCACGCCAACCGTAACGCCTCACGGCACAGCGCTTGTCTCGTTGGAGTCATTTTATGAAGTTGCCCTTTAAGCCACATCTGCTCGTTCTTTTGTGCAGTGCCGGGCTGCTTGCCGCCTCAGGCGTCATGTTTGTCAAAAGTCGTGCAACGGAGCCCGTTGCGCCAGCCCCTGCCGCACAACAACCGGCAGCACCGGCTACGCCTGCTGCGGCACAGTCCGCCCCGTTCGCCGCGCCAGCCTATACTGCCGCGCAAATCGATCAGTGGGTTGCCCCCATCGCGCTCTATCCTGATGCCCTGCTGTCACAAATCTTGATGGCTTCGACCTACCCGGCCAACGTGATTCAGGCGGCTCAGTGGTCCAAAGACAACCCCAAAATGGAAGGGGACGCCGCTATTCAGGCCGTTGCCAGCCAGCCCTGGGATCCCAGTGTGAAATCGCTGGTCGCATTTCCTCAGCTGATGTCGCTGATGGGCGAAAACCCGCCGTGGGTACAAAATCTGGGCGATGCGTTTCTCGCACAACCGAAAGATGTGATGGATTCCGTTCAGCGCCTGCGCGCGCTGGCACAGAAGACCGGTGCCTTACAATCAACGCCTCAGCAGACGGTCACCACCGTGACAAAACCGGCGCCGGCTAAAACCAGCACCACCGAGTCAACGACAGCCACAACGTCCGCGCCAGCGCCTACGGTTATTAAAATTGAATCTGCCGATCCGCAGGTCGTTTACGTCCCAACCTATAACCCCAATACGGTGTACGGTACCTGGCCAAACACCGCTTATCCACCTACCTATCTCCCTCCTTCACCCGGGGAGCAGTTTGGTAACAGCTTCGTCAACGGGTTAGGCTTCAGCCTGGGTGTCGCCACAACCTATGCCATCTTCAGCAACATCGACTGGGATGATGACGATGACTGGGACCATCACCATGACGACTGGGATAATCACGGCGGCTATAACCGCAACGGTGATAACAACATCAATATTAACGTTGAGAACTTTAATAAAATCAGCGGACAGCGGCTGACGGATGCCAACCGCACCTGGCAGCACAACCCCGCCTACCGGGAAGGCGTCCCCTATCCCACTAACCAGCTCAACAATCGCTTCCACTCCACCAGCACGGCCACAGGGTTAAGCTCAACGCAGCAAAAACCGGCTAACCGCGATAGCCAGCGTCAGGCCGCCCTCAGCCAGATGGAGAAATCAACGGGCAAAACCTTCCCGCAAACGGCGCGCCCCGGAACCAAAGATGGGCAGCGTCAGGCCTCAAGTGAACAGCTGAAGCAGATTTCTCAGCGCAATAACTACCGGGGCTACGACACCAAACCGCAGACGACGAAGCGGACGACCGCGCAGCAGCGAGAAAACCGCCAGGCCACGGCTCAGCGACAAGAGAAACGGGTTTCGCAACCCTCGCAGCAACGCATTCCTCAGCAGCGAAACAGTCAGCCCCGGGCTAATGCGCTGAGCGGCAACGACAGCCGCTCCGCGAACTGGCAGGCGCAGCAGCAGCGTGGTGCGCAAAGCAGGCAGCTCGCGGCTCGCCAGCAGCCGCCGCGCCAGGCATCTGGCACACGTGCTGAACGCCGTGAAATTCGACATCGCTAAGGGAACCGACATGAAAAGTAAACTACTCAGTGGAATGGTGTTGTTCATGCTTTCGGCCTCGGCGATGGCGCAGCAGTCCTTTAGCACGCCCGACCAGGCGACCGATGCGCTGGCCAACGCCATTAGTGAGCATAATGAGAGCGCGATGAGCAATCTGTTCGGAGAGAACTGGCGCGATTTTCTGCCCCCTGAAGGCGTTGACCCCGACGCCGTCGATCGCTTCCTGCGCGACTGGAAACTCCGTCATAACACCGTTGTCGAAGGGGATACGGCGCACCTTGTTGTCGGAGAGAGCGGCTGGCAGCTCCCCATTCCGGTGAACAAAACCGCAGCAGGCTGGCAGTTCGATATCAAAGAAGGTGCTGAAGAGATCCTGACCCGCGAAATTGGCCGTAACGAGCTCGCCGCCATTGAAGCCTTACATGCCTATGTCGATGCGCAGCAAAGCTACTTTGCGATGAACCAAAAATACGCGCAGAAAATTGTCAGTTCGGAAGGGAAAAAAGACGGTTTATACTGGCCAGCCTCACCCGGCGAAGCGCCCAGTCCGCTCGGCCCGGCATTCAGCCCAAAAGAGCCGGGTACCGGCTATCACGGCTATCGCTTCCGGATCCTGCCTGAGAACAACGGTTTCGCGATGGTTGCCTGGCCGGTTAGCTATGGTCAGACGGGCGTGATGAGCTTTGTGATAAATCAGGACGACAAGGTTTACCAGTCAGATCTCGGCAGCGATTCGGAGCAGAAAGCCCGGGCGTTAACCGCGTATCACCCTGATAAAACCTGGCAGCCCGTTGCACCCTGAGTAACGTCAACGGACCACGTTGTACAAGCCGGGTATGGCGAAGCCGCCACCCGGCTTTTTAACTTACAGAATATTTGCGACCGACTTCGCCAGTTGCGCTTCCAGAACCGGTTTCGCTTCTTCGAATTTCAGATTCACTTTGTTAGCATTCGATACCACGCGGGTCTGATACTTCGCGCGATCGCCCTGCTCGCTGCTGGTTTGCAGCTTCACGCCGGACGTACCCTGACGCAGCGCCGCAATGTTATCGGTGGTGACTTTCGCTTTGCTACGCTCAGAGATCTGCAGGTCGGTTACCATGGTGTAGTTCACATCTTCTACCATCGCATCTGCAGCCATGCCGATCAGGCCCGCCGCCAGCCCTACGCCCAGCGCCGCACCAGAAGAATTACTGTTATAGGCCGTGATACCGGCACCCAGCGCAGCGCCAACGGCAGCACCTTCATAACCGGTTTTCAGATAGCCCTGGGCTTCACGCAGATCCATTTTGTCCGCTTTAAGGACGTTAGCCTGAACCCAGTAGTATGCACTGTCAGGAGAGGACGTTACCTTATACCCTTTGGCGCTCAGATCGTTTGCCAGCAACGTCTGGAGGTTGCTCATATCTTTATCAGAGGTGTTTTTTACCTGAATGTAGACCGTTTTCTCGTTAGACGGCTCCAGCCAGATGGTTTCGCTCATCTGCGTTTTCACTTCCAGGTTACGTTTTTTCACGGCTGTCGTCATCGCACCGCATCCGGTCAGCGTCATGACTGCCGCCAGTAAGCCAATCCCCATCACTTTCTTCAAAGACATGTTATTTCCTTTTTGCGTGTAATCAAAAATCCAGAACCTCTAACCGTGCGGCCAGTAGCTACACAATGGTGAAAAAAGTATCGGCAGATAAGCGCAAATTTTTAGGGGAAATAACAATAAGTTACCTACCATAATGGGTAGTTTTCAGGCAAAAAAAACGCCTCCGAAGGAGGCGTTTAGTAAGAAGAAATAAACTTATTTCTTCTTCGCTTTCGCGTTTGGCAGGTCGGTGATGCTGCCTTCAAACACTTCTGCCGCCAGGCCAACAGACTCGTGCAGAGTCGGGTGAGCGTGGATGGTCAGCGCGATGTCTTCAGCGTCGCAGCCCATTTCGATAGCCAGACCGATTTCACCCAGCAGCTCGCCGCCGTTGGTACCGACAATCGCACCACCGATAACGCGGTGAGTCTCTTTGTCGAAGATCAGTTTGGTCATACCGTCTGCGCAGTCGGAAGCGATAGCACGGCCAGAAGCAGCCCACGGGAAGGTGGCGGTTTCGTAGCTGATGCCTTTCTCTTTCGCTTCTTTCTCAGTCAGACCAACCCAAGCAACTTCTGGCTCGGTGTACGCGATAGATGGGATCACTTTCGGATCGAAGTAGTGCTTCATGCCGGCAATAACTTCAGCGGCAACGTGACCTTCGTGAACACCTTTGTGCGCCAGCATTGGCTGACCGACGATATCGCCGATAGCAAAGATGTGCGGCACGTTAGTGCGCAGCTGTTTGTCAACGCGGATGAAGCCACGGTCGTCCACTTCCACGCCAGCTTTGCCCGCGTCGAGGTTTTTACCGTTCGGCACACGGCCGATAGCCACCAGCACGGCGTCGTAACGCTGTGGTTCTGCAGGGGCTTTTTTGCCTTCCATGGAAACGTAAATACCGTCTTCTTTCGCTTCAACGGCAGTCACTTTGGTTTCCAGCATCAGGTTGAATTTCTTGCTGATGCGTTTGGTGAAGACTTTAACGATGTCTTTGTCTGCGGCCGGGATAACCTGGTCGAACATTTCAACCACGTCAATATCAGAACCCAGCGCATGGTACACGGTACCCATTTCCAGACCGATGATACCGCCACCCATAACCAGCAGGCGCTTAGGAACGGTTTTCAGCTCCAGCGCATCGGTGGAATCCCACACGCGTGGATCTTCATGTGGAATGAACGGCAGTTCGATTGGGCGAGAACCTGCTGCGATGATCGCATTGTCGAAGTTGATCACGGTTTTGCCGTTTTCGCCTTCCACTTCCAGGGTGTTCGCACCAGTGAATTTACCCAGACCGTTTACCACTTTCACTTTACGGCCTTTGGCCATACCCGCCAGACCGCCGGTCAGCTGAGTGATAACTTTCTCTTTCCAGGTACGAATTTTGTCGATATCGGTTTTCGGCTCGCCGAAGACGATGCCGTGTTCAGCCAGCGCTTTGGCTTCTTCGATAACTTTCGCTACGTGCAGCAGCGCTTTAGAAGGGATACAGCCGACGTTCAGACAAACACCGCCGAGGGTGCTGTAACGTTCTACGATGACGGTTTCCAGACCTAAATCCGCTGCGCGGAATGCTGCGGAGTAACCTGCCGGGCCTGCCCCAAGTACTACGACCTGAGTTTTGATTTCTGTGCTCATCATGACCTCTTAATTTATACCCGTCGTCCACCGGGTCGTTCTATCCGTCCGTATTTTACAAAATTGTTAACAATTTTGAAACAACAAACGGCTCACGAATTGTCGCTTTCGCCGATAACCTCACGACCATCAGGAGATTACCAGAAAAAAGCCGGCCGATTGGCCGGCTTTTCGATTACATCACCAGGCGGCGAATGTCGCTCAGGGTGTTGTTGATGATGGTGATGAAACGCGCACCATCAGCACCGTCGATCACGCGGTGGTCGAAGGACAGAGAGATTGGCATCATCAGACGCGGCACGAACTCTTTGCCATTCCACACCGGCTCCATCGCGGACTTGGACACACCGAGGATAGCCACTTCCGGCGCGTTCACGATCGGCGCGAAGTGGGTAGTACCCAGGCCGCCGATGCTGGAGATAGTGAAGCAGCCGCCCTGCATTTCGCCGGCAGTCAGCTTACCATCACGCGCTTTCTTGGAGATGGTGGTCAGTTCACGGGACAGCTCAGTGATGCTCTTCTTGTTCACGTCTTTGAAGACCGGAACAACCAGACCATTTGGCGTATCAACCGCAACACCGATGTTGATGTATTTCTTCAGCGTCAGCTTCTGGCCGTCTTCGGACAGGGAGCTGTTGAAGCGTGGCATCTGCTCAAGGGCAGCGGCAACGGCTTTCATGATGAAGACCACTGGGGTGAATTTCACGTCCAGCTTGCGCTTCTCAGCTTCGGCGTTCTGCTGTTTACGGAACGCTTCCAGATCGGTGATATCGGTTTTGTCGAAGTGCGTAACGTGCGGGATCATCACCCAGTTACGGCTCAGGTTCGCACCAGAGATTTTCTGAATGCGGCCCAGCTCCACTTCTTCGATTTCGCCGAACTTGCTGAAGTCCACTTTTGGCCATGGCAGCATGCCCGGGATACCGCCACCGGCGGCTGCAGCAGGTGCAGCTTCGGCGCGTTTCACCGCGTCTTTCACGTAGGTCTGAACGTCTTCGCGCAGGATACGACCTTTACGGCCAGTCCCTTTCACTTTCGCCAGGTTTACACCGAACTCGCGCGCCAGGCGACGAATCAGCGGGGTAGCGTGAACGTAAGCGTCGTTTTCAGCGAACTCAGATTTGCCTTCCGCTTTTGCAGCAGGAGCCGCAGCAGGTTTAGACGCCTGAGCCGATGCAGCAGCAGGTGCCGGAGCAGCCGCGGCAGCCGGAGCTGCGGCAGGCGCAGCGCCTTCCACTTCGAAGACCATGATCAGAGAGCCGGTAGACACTTTGTCGCCGGTGCTGATTTTGATCTCTTTAACGGTACCGGCGAACGGCGCAGGGACTTCCATAGAAGCTTTGTCGCCTTCAACGGTGATCAGTGACTGTTCAGCGGCAACTTTGTCGCCCACTTTCACCATCACTTCGGTTACTTCAACTTCGTCACCACCGATGTCCGGTACGTTAACGTCTTTCGCACCACCGGCAGCAGCTGGTGCAGCGGCCGGAGCCGGAGCAGCAGCCTGAGCAGGCGCGGCAGCAGGTGCAGCACCCGCCACTTCGAAGACCATGATCAGGGAGCCGGTAGACACTTTGTCGCCGGTGTTGATTTTGATCTCTTTAACGGTACCCGCGAACGGAGCTGGCACTTCCATAGAGGCTTTGTCGCCTTCTACGGTGATCAGTGACTGCTCAGCTGCAACGGTGTCGCCCACTTTAACCAAGATTTCAGTGACTTCAACTTCGTCACCGCCGATGTCAGGCACGTTAACGTCTTTCGCTGCCGCGGCAGCTGCTGGAGCAGCGGCCGGAGCGGCTTCTTTCTTCTCTTCCTGCGCAGGTGCAGCTGCACCGTCGGCGGAATCGAAAATCATGATCAGTTTGCCGGTCTCGGTTTTATCGCCAACAGAGACTTTGATCTCTTTAACGATGCCAGCCTGAGGAGACGGGACTTCCATAGAGGCTTTGTCGCCTTCTACGGTGATCAGCGACTGTTCAGCTTCAACTTTGTCGCCTACTTTGACCAGGATCTCGGTGATTTCAACTTCATCAGCCCCGATGTCCGGTACATTGATTTCGATAGCCATTATTCTTTTACCTCTTACGCCAGACGCGGGTTAACTTTTTCTGCATCGATGTTGAATTTGGTAATTGCGTCTGCAACCACTTTCTTATCGATTTCGCCACGTTTAGCCAGTTCGCCCAGTGCTGCTACAACCACGTAAGAAGCATCAACTTCGAAGTGGTGACGCAGGTTTTCGCGGCTGTCAGAACGACCGAAGCCGTCAGTACCCAGAACGCGATAATCATCAGCTGGAACGTAAGTACGAACCTGCTCAGCGAACAGTTTCATATAGTCAGTGGACGCCACCGCTGGTGCATCGTTCATCACCTGAGCGATGTACGGAACGCGTGGAGTTTCCATTGGGTGCAGCATGTTCCAGCGCTCACAATCCTGGCCATCACGCGCCAGTTCAGTGAAGGAGGTCACGCTGTACACGTCGGAGCCCACACCGTAGTCTTTCGCCAGGATCTGAGCCGCTTCACGGACGTGACGCAGGATAGAACCGGAGCCCAGCAGCTGAACTTTACCTTTGCTACCTTCGAGGGTTTCGAGTTTGTAGATACCTTTACGGATACCTTCCTCGGCACCTGCTGGCATTGCCGGCATGTGGTAGTTTTCGTTCAGGGTGGTGATGTAGTAGTAAATGTTCTCTTGCGCTTCACCGTACATGCGCTGCAGACCGTCATGCATGATGACTGCCACTTCGTACGCGTAAGACGGGTCGTAAGAGATACAGTTAGGGATAGTCAGAGACTGAATATGGCTGTGGCCATCTTCGTGCTGCAGACCTTCACCGTTCAGGGTCGTACGACCGGAAGTACCACCAATCAGGAAGCCGCGAGCCTGCTGGTCGCCAGCCTGCCAGCACAGGTCACCGATACGCTGGAACCCGAACATGGAGTAGTAGATGTAGAACGGGATCATCGGCAGGTTGTTGGTGCTGTAAGAGGTCGCAGCAGCCAGCCAGGATGCGCCTGCGCCCAGCTCGTTGATACCTTCCTGCAGGATCTGCCCTTTCTCGTCTTCTTTGTAGTATGCAACCTGCTCACGGTCCTGCGGGGTGTACTGCTGGCCGTTCGGGCTGTAAATACCGATCTGACGGAACAGACCTTCCATACCGAAAGTACGCGCTTCGTCAGCGATGATTGGAACCAGACGATCTTTGATCGACTTGTTCTTCAGCATCACGTTCAGGGCACGAACGAAAGCGATAGTGGTAGAGATCTCTTTATTCTGCTCTTCCAGCAGCTGAGAGAAGTCTTCCAGCGCTGGCAGTTCCAGCTTCTCGGTGAAGTTAGGCTGACGAGCTGGCAGGTAGCCTTTCAGCGCCTGACGACGTTCGTGCAGGTACTTGTGCTCTTCAGAACCTTCCGGGAAGGTGATGTAAGACAGGTTTTCTACCTGCTCATCGGTCACTGGAACGTTGAAACGGTCGCGGATATAGCGCACGCCGTCCATGTTCATTTTCTTAACCTGGTGAGCGATGTTTTTACCTTCTGCGGTATCACCCATGCCGTAACCTTTGATGGTGTGGGCCAGGATTACAGTCGCTTTACCTTTGGTTTCCTGCGCTTTTTTCAGTGCCGCGTAGACTTTCTTCGGATCGTGACCACCGCGGTTCAGAGCCCAGATCTGCTCGTCAGTCCAGTCTGCAACCAGTGCTGCGGTTTCTGGGTATTTACCGAAGAAGTGCTCGCGAACGTAGGCACCGTCTTTGGATTTGAAGGTCTGGTAGTCACCGTCAACGGTTTCGTTCATCAGCTGGATCAATTTACCGCTGGTATCTTTACGCAGCAGCTCATCCCAACGACCGCCCCACATGACTTTAATCACGTTCCAGCCAGCACCTGCGAAGATGCCTTCCAGTTCGTTGATGATCTTGCCGTTGCCGGTTACCGGACCATCCAGACGCTGCAGGTTACAGTTGATGATGAAGCACAGGTTGTCCAGCTTCTCACGGGTCGCGATGGTGATCGCGCCTTTAGATTCTGGCTCATCCATTTCGCCGTCGCCCAGGAAGGCGTAAACGGTCTGCTCAGAGGTGTCTTTCAGACCACGGTGTTCCAGATATTTCAGGAATTTAGCCTGATAGATCGCACCGATTGGGCCCAGACCCATAGATACGGTCGGGAACTGCCAGAATTCAGGCATCAGTTTAGGGTGCGGGTAAGAAGACAGACCTTTACCGTGAACTTCCTGACGGAAGTTGTTCATCTGCTCTTCAGTCAGACGACCTTCCAGGAATGCACGTGCATAGATGCCCGGAGAGATGTGGCCCTGGAAGTACACCAGATCGCCGCCGTCTTTCTCGTTAGCTGCACGGAAGAAGTGGTTGAAGCACACTTCGTAAACGGTTGCAGAAGACTGGAAGGATGCCATGTGGCCACCCAGTTCCAGGTCTTTCTTGGATGCGCGCAGAACGGTCATGATGGCGTTCCAGCGGATTGCAGAACGGATACGACGTTCCAGATCCAGATTGCCCGGGTATTCCGGTTCGTCTTCGACGGCAATCGTGTTTACGTAGTTGCTAGCCCCTGCACCTGAAGCAACCTTCACACCGCCTTTGCGGGCTTCAGAAAGCAGCTGATCAATCAGATACTGAGCGCGCTCAACACCTTCTTCACGGATGACCGATTCGATCGCCTGTAGCCAGTCGCGAGTTTCGATCGGATCCACGTCATTTTGGAGACGTTCTGACATGGGGGTATTCCTTATCTATCTAATACGTTGATTTGTCTGGAACCTGTCCCATTGTGCTCTTGGGCAAGAACACAATAAGACAGGTTCTGCGTTTAGTTGCCGCGCTCTAAAAGTACCTGGCGCTTAATCCTTTCGTTGCTGTATGCGGCGTAATGAACGTTCGCGACGCGATTGTTCACGGCTGCGGTCCAGCAAGATTTCCTCAATGAAAGCCAGATGTCGGTGCGACGCTTCGCGCGCCTGCTCCGGTTCCCCGGCCATTATCGCCTCGAATACTCGGGTGCGATGGTTGCTTACCAGTGGGAGCATGTCCCGACGGGCATACAACAATTCAAAATTCTGACGAACGTTCTGGGCCAGCATCGGCTCCATGCAGCGTAGCAGATGGAGGAGCACCACATTGTGTGCCGCTTCGGTGACGGCGATTTGATACTGGACGACGGCGCTGGACTCGGCGTCTAAATCGCCGGACTGCTGTGCCCGTTCAATGGCCTGATGCAGCTCGCGGATACGCACGCGATCTTCATCAGTGCTGCGAAGGGCGGCGTAATAGGCCGCAATACCTTCTAGCGCGTGACGGGTCTCAAGCAGGTCAAACTGGGATTCTGGGTGGTCAGAGAGAAGTTCTACCAGCGGATCGCTGAAGCTCTGCCACAGGCTGTTTTGCACAAAAGTTCCGCCGCCCTGGCGACGAAGCAGCAAGCCCTTTGCTTCGAGACGTTGAATTGCCTCACGCAGAGAGGGACGTGAAACGTCGAACTGTTTTGCCAGTTCGCGTTCTGGCGGAAGTTTCTCACCCGGGCGCAGAGTCCCTTCGAGGATTAAAAACTCCAGCTGCTGCTCAATCACATCAGATAGTTTTGGTTGGCGAATTTTGCTGTAGGCCATATTCCCTGTCTTACGCCTTTTTGCCCGGAGTCAATTGGTCTTACCAATTTCTATTTCGTATCGCTAAAGTAACAAAGTATTCACCTTCTGTCCATATTGGTTTTGATTGAAATCAGTAAACCCTGCACATTTTAACAACCTTACAGAAATAACGTTTCAGAAATGTAACTTTGCACAAATGAGTTGATTACCACTAAAGAGGGAGATTTAACCATAATGAAACGAGGGTTTTTGCAATCTGAAGCGATTCAACAAAGCAAATAATGAAATTTCGCCCACTTATGGCGCATTTCTATTCTATAGGTTGGGGTAAGAAGGGCGAGCGGAGCGATTTACAAATGCTTTCTTTTTATTCAAGTCGTCATCCGTGCGTCATAAAGCAGGTGCATTCGCAGGCACTTACCACTATTCTTGCGCTTACGGAAGTCATCTCCGCTTTTTTCGGTCTTATTAACCGTAAAGAAATAAATACAGAAAACGGATATTCATAATTACACACGCTCAGCGTGAACATAACAACCACACACGAGGTTTCAAATGGAAGCTCAACAGCACGGCGATCAGCTAAAGCGCGGGCTAAAAAACCGCCATATTCAGCTCATCGCACTGGGCGGTGCCATCGGAACCGGTCTCTTTCTGGGTAGCGCATCCGTTATTCAGTCAGCCGGTCCGGGCATTATTCTGGGATACGCAATCGCGGGCTTTATCGCGTTTCTGATTATGCGTCAGTTAGGTGAAATGGTCGTGGAAGAGCCGGTGGCAGGCTCCTTTAGCCACTTTGCCTATAAGTACTGGGGCAGTTTCGCCGGTTTCGCCTCAGGCTGGAACTACTGGGTGCTGTACGTACTGGTTGCCATGGCCGAGCTTACCGCCGTCGGGAAATACATTCAGTTCTGGTATCCCGAGATCCCAACCTGGGCCTCCGCAGCGGCTTTCTTCGTCATTATTAACGCCATTAACCTGACTAACGTAAAAGTGTTCGGTGAAATGGAGTTCTGGTTCGCCATCATTAAGGTCATTGCCGTGGTGGCGATGATCATCTTTGGCGGCTGGCTGCTGTTCAGCGGCAACGGCGGCCCGCAGGCAACCGTTCGCAACCTTTGGGAACAGGGTGGCTTCCTGCCTCACGGCATGACGGGCCTGGTGATGATGATGGCAATTATCATGTTCTCCTTCGGCGGTCTGGAGCTGGTGGGCATTACGGCCGCTGAAGCTGACAACCCGGAGCAGAGCATTCCAAAAGCCACTAACCAGGTTATCTACCGTATCCTGATCTTTTATGTGGGTTCGCTGGCCGTGCTGCTCTCCCTGCTGCCGTGGACGCGCGTCACCGCCGATACCAGCCCGTTTGTGCTGATCTTCCACGAACTGGGCGATACCGTCGTGGCGAATGCGCTCAACGTTGTCGTCCTGACGGCGGCCCTGTCCGTTTACAACAGCTGCGTGTACTGCAACAGCCGTATGCTGTTCGGCCTGGCGCAGCAGGGTAACGCGCCGAAAGCGCTGCTCAACGTTGATAAACGCGGCGTGCCGGTAAATACCATTATCGTTTCGGCGATCGTGACCGCGCTGTGCGTACTCATTAACTACATGGCGCCGGAATCGGCGTTTGGCCTGCTGATGGCGCTGGTAGTCTCTGCCCTGGTCATCAACTGGGCGATGATCAGCCTGGCGCACATCAAGTTCCGTCGCGCGAAACAGCAGCAGGGCGTTACCACGCGCTTCCCTGCCCTGCTCTATCCGCTGGGTAACTGGATTTGCCTGCTGTTCATGGCGGCCGTGCTGGTAATCATGCTGATCACCCCGGGTATGGCGATTTCTGTGTACCTGATTCCGGTCTGGATTGCCGTGCTTGGCGTCGGCTATATGTTCAGCCAGAAAAGCCGTAATGCCATGAAGGCCCACTAAGCCTCCCTCTGCGGTACCTGCTTTTGCGGGTACCGCACGTTGTTACCTCCCTCACACTTTCACGTCCACAGCGCTTTTATCCATATCACCGCCCTGATACTGCAACGCATATATTCCTTTGCCAGCAAATAATTCTCTCCATACCGTAACCCGGAGAGCAGTCTATGGATAACGCTAAACTGTCAGTAAAAGAAAAGATCGGCTATGGGATGGGCGATGCAGGTTGCAACATCATCTTTGGCGCCATCATGCTGTTTGTTAACTATTTTTATACCGATATTTTTGGTCTGGCACCTGCGCTGGTGGGCGTACTGCTGCTCTCTGTGCGCGTGATTGACGCCGTAACGGACCCAATCATGGGCGCGATTGCCGACCGTACCCGCAGCAAATATGGTCGGTTTCGTCCATGGCTACTGTGGATTGCCCTTCCCTACGCGCTGTTCAGCATCCTGATGTTCACCACGCCTGACTGGAGCTATAACAGCAAAGTTATCTATGCGTTTGTCACCTATTTCCTGCTGTCGCTGACCTACACGGCTATCAACATTCCCTACTGCTCGCTGGGCGGGGTGATTACCAACGATCCCAAAGAGCGCGTTGCCTGCCAGTCATATCGCTTCGTGCTGGTCGGCATTGCCACGCTGCTGCTGTCGCTGACGCTGCTGCCGATGGCCGACTGGTTCGGGGGAGATAACAAAGCCAAAGGCTACCAGATGGCGATGACCGTGCTGGCGCTGATTGGAACCTGTATGTTCCTGTTCTGCTTCGCCACCGTGCGCGAGCGCGTGCGCCCGGCGGTTCAGACCAATGACCAGCTGAAAAACGACCTGAAGGACGTGTGGAAAAACGACCAGTGGGTGCGCATTCTGCTCCTGACCCTGTGCAACGTCTGCCCCGGCTTTATCCGCATGGCGGCCACCATGTATTACGTGACATGGGTGATGGGCCAGAGCACCCACTTCGCGACCCTGTTTATCAGCCTGGGCGTGGTGGGCATGATGCTCGGCAGCATGCTGGCGAAAGTGCTGACCGACCGCTGGTGTAAGCTGAAGGTTTTCTTCTGGACCAACATCGTGCTGGCGATCTTCTCAACCGCCTTTTACTTCTTCGACCCGAAGGCCACCGTCACCATTGTGGTGCTCTACTTCCTGCTGAATATCCTGCATCAAATCCCGTCTCCGCTGCACTGGTCGCTGATGGCCGACGTGGATGACTACGGCGAGTGGAAAACCGGGAAACGCATCACCGGGATCAGCTTCTCCGGCAATATCTTCTTCCTGAAGCTTGGGCTGGCGATTGCCGGTGCAATGGTCGGCTTCCTGCTCTCCTGGTACGGCTACGACGCCGGGGCAAAAGCGCAAAGCGCGGACGCCATCAACGGCATTGTCCTGCTGTTTACCGTCATCCCGGGCGTTGGGTACCTCATTACCGCGGGCGTGGTGCGTCTGCTGAAGGTTGACCGAGAGACGATGAAGCGGATTCAGGAAGACCTGGAGAAGCGTCGCATTAACTATCGCGAGCTGAACGAGTATCAGGAACTCAGCGCCGCTGAGACAAAATAAGGAAAGCCGAATGCAAACCTGGCCAAACCCGTTTATTGAACAACGCGCCGATCCGTATATTTTGCACCACGAAGGGCAATACTATTTTATCGCCTCTGTGCCGCAGTACGACAGGCTCGAAATCCGCCGCGCGGAGTCGCTGGAAGGGCTACGCAGCGCTGAAGAGGTGGTGGTCTGGCGAAAACCCGAGACCGGCCCGATGAGTCAGCTTATCTGGGCGCCGGAGCTGCATCATATCGACGGCAAGTGGTATATCTATTTTGCGGCCACGCACACGCAGGCGCTTGATAAACTTGGGATGTTCCAGCACCGCATGTTTGCGCTGGAGTGCGCCGACAGCGATCCGCTCACCGGAACCTGGCTCGAAAAAGGGCAAATAAAAACGCCGTTCGACACCTTCGCCCTGGACGCCACCACCTTTGTTCATCAGGGGAAACGCTGGTATCTGTGGGCGCAAAAAGCGCCGGATATCGCCGGAAACTCCAACCTGTATCTATGTGAAATGGAGAACCCGTGGACGCTTAAGGGCGAGCCAGTCATGCTCAGCAAGCCTGAGTATGACTGGGAGTGCCGTGGCTTTCTGGTCAACGAAGGCCCGGCGGTACTGTTCCACGGTGATAAGCTGTTCATCAGCTATTCTGCCAGCGCCACCGATGAGAACTACTGCATGGGGCTGCTGTGGATAGACATCAACGCCGATCCGCAAAACCCGGAGAACTGGCACAAATCTCCGCGTCCGGTGTTCGCCACCAGCTATGAAAACCGCCAGTATGGGCCGGGCCATAACAGCTTCACAAAGACGCCAGAAGGGGAAGATGTGCTGGTGTATCACGCAAGAAATTACACCGAAATTGAAGGCGATCCGCTTTACGATCCGAACCGTCATACCCGCCTGAAGCGAGTCCTCTGGAACGAAAGCGGGATGCCTGATTTCGGCATCCCGCCTGCGGATACGCTTTAACCGCTGCGGCGCGCTGGCTTACACCAGCGTGCCGTAAATGGTCAGCAGTGCCACCACAACCACCACGACAAACGAGGT
The DNA here is from genome assembly GCF_001022965.1 of Enterobacter genomosp. O. GTDB lineage: Bacteria > Pseudomonadota > Gammaproteobacteria > Enterobacterales > Enterobacteriaceae > Enterobacter > Enterobacter cloacae_L. The sequence goes on along the minus strand of NZ_LECZ01000023.1, from coordinate 401,515 downwards.
CTTCTTCGCCATTGAGACGGCGGCTTTCGGCGTTGCAACCTTGTCGGTATGCGGCTCGCGCGCCAGAGAGAACTGCGCCAGACGCGTTAACACCTGGTACTGCGAGGTATGGCGGTCGGCAAGAGAAGCGAACCATGCGGGCAGCGCTTTTTCACCGTGACCAATTAATGCATACACCACGCCCACCAGACGAACCGGAAGCCAGTCGAGCACGTGCAGGATGGCATCAATCCCGGACAGCAAGCGTTCATGCGGCGTCAGATAACGGGCAAGCCAGGTCTGCCAGGCACGAAGAAAAGCATACCCCATCAGCAAGACCGGCCCCCACGGACCTCCCACCACAAACCAGAACAGCGGTGCAAGGTAGTAACGGAAGTTAATCCACAGCAGCGCGTTTTGCAGCTCGCGCAGGAACTCGCGCTCATCGCAATCCGGCGGCACGCCGTGGATCATCGTTAGTTCGCTCGCCATGGCACCGCGCGCGTGGGCATCGTCACGGGAAGCGGCTTTAAGATAAGCGTGATAGTGCAAACGCACCTTCCCCGCGCCAATGCAAAGGACACCGAGCAGGATCCACACCACCAGCAGCGGCACGTTGAAAAACAGGCCGTACAGCGAGCGCAGCAGCAGGAACGTAATGACCATCACTCCAGCCATCATCAGCAGCGTACGCAGCATAGAAAAGTGCTTAATTCGGCGGAAAATCACCTCCAGCCGGTGATCCAGATGCCAGTGCTCGCCGAGTTTGAACAGGCGTTCAGCGATGATAACCAGCAGCATGGTAAACAACGTCATGTGATCTCCTTATTTGACGCAGCGGCAAGCATAGTACGAAACCGCCCCCAGTCGAATGCCGGACCGGGATCGGTTTTTCTCACCGGAGCAATATCGCTGTGTCCCGTGATATTTTCTGCCATCGCGGGGTACAGGCCGATCAGCGTTTGGGTTACCGCTACCAGCTGTTGGTACTGAGCATCGGTATAGGGTGTGATATCAGTGCCTTCCAGTTCAATCCCGACGGAGAAATCATTACAGCGTTCGCGTCCCTGATACAGTGAGGCTCCCGCATGCCAGGCACGCTTATCAAAAGGAACGTACTGAACGATCTCGCCATCACGACGGATCAGACAGTGTGCCGACACGCGCAGATGCGCAATCTCAGCGAAGAAAGGATGAGCATCGGGATCAATCGTTCCCGTGAATAACGCATCAATCCACGGACCGCCAAACTCACCCGGCGGGAGACTAATATTATGAACAACCAGCAGTGTGGGCTTTTCATCCTCCGGGCGGCAATCGTGGTGCGGCGAGGGCACGTGCCGCGCATCCACCAGCCATCCGTTTTCTAACAACATGCTGGAACTCCTTATGTATGGTGCTGTTACTCGGTTCAGAGTAGCATGTTTCAATATTATGATTCGTTACCAATTTGGAGTTTTATCATGCCGCCTCGCCGCTACAACCCCGACCACCGACGTGAAGCGCTTCTGGAACGTATTAACATGGATATCCCGGCAAGCGTCGCCCATGCTTTGAAAGAAGACCTGGGCGGGGACGTTAATGCCGAAAAGGATATTACCGCACAATTATTGCCAACAGAGTCACGCTCTCACGCGGTGATTATCACCCGTGAAGATGGCGTTTTTTGCGGCAAGCGTTGGGTTGAAGAGGTCTTTACCCAGCTGGCGGGTGATGATGTGCAGATCGTCTGGCACGTTGAAGACGGCGATGAGATTACGGCGAACCAGCCGCTGTTTGAACTGAACGGCCCGTCCCGCGTGCTACTTACCGGTGAACGAACCGCGCTCAACTTCGTCCAGACCTTGTCCGGGGTGGCAAGTGAGGTGCGCCGCTACGTTGACCTGCTGGCCGGCACCCGTACCCAGCTGCTGGACACCCGTAAAACGCTGCCGGGCCTGCGTACGGCGCTGAAATACGCGGTACTCTGCGGCGGTGGCGCAAACCATCGCCTGGGATTATCCGACGCCTTCCTGATTAAAGAGAACCACATTATTGCTTCCGGCTCCGTGCGTCAGGCGGTTGAGAAAGCCTTCTGGCTGCACCCGGATGTGCCCGTTGAGGTGGAAGTCGAAAGCCTGGAAGAGCTGGAGCAGGCAATTAAGGCCGGGGCCGATATCATCATGCTCGATAACTTCGAAACGGAGCAGATGCGCGAGGCGGTTAAGCTAACCAACGGCCAGGCGCAGCTCGAAGTGTCCGGGAATGTCACCTTCGAAACGATCCGTGAATTCGCCGAGACGGGCGTGGACTACATTTCCGTTGGGGCGCTGACCAAACACGTTCGCGCCCTCGACCTCTCGATGCGTTTTAAGTAGTGATTCCTCCCCTCTTCGCCCGGAGAGGGGAATTGCAGCCCCGCTCGCAACGCCGTTGTTCTTCCCTGCAACGCTGAATGAATCTTCTGAAGACCTCTTCTCGTTCCCATTTTTGCCCCTCGTTTCTGCCCTTTCGCGCTGACAGAGTAGCGCCACTTAACGTAAGGAGCAGATATGGACAGACAACACGGATTCACTCTCATTGAGCTGATGGTGGTTATTGGCATTATTGCGATTCTGAGCGCCATCGGCGTACCCGCCTATCAGAACTATCTGCGCAAAGCGGCGCTGACCGATATGTTGCAAACGTTCGTGCCTTATCGTACGGCCATTGAGCTGTGCGCGCTGGATCACGGCGGCGTGACAAGCTGTGACGGTGGCAGTAACGGCATCCCCTCCCCAACGACAACGCGTTATATCTCGGGAATGAGCGTGACGCAGGGCGTCGTGTCATTAACGGGCCAGGAGAGTCTTAACGGGCTGGAGGTGGTTATGACACCCCAATGGAGCAGCGGCAACGGCATGACGGGCTGGAAACGCAGCTGCAATATCAGTAACGGCGGCGAGCTCAAACAGGCCTGCGAAGACGTTTTCCGCTTCGACAATAACTGAGGAGCGGCTAATGAATACCGATCGGCTTATGGCACTTTGTCTGCGCCATCATGCCCTGCTGCTTACCAGCGACAGTGACATGATAAGCATCGCCGTCGTGGGAAACCCCGCGACTGAACTCATGGAGGCCCTGCGTTTCGCGACTCAGAAACGGATTGATATCGAGTGCTGGAGCGCTGAACGCATGGAAAAACACCGGCAGCTCATGTCGCAATCGCATCTGCCCGTTGTTTCGCAAACTCACTCCACGGTGGATATGCTCAACCACACGCTGCAGCAGGCAATAAACCAGCGCGCATCCGACATTCATATCGAACCGATGGAGCATGCGTGCCAGATCCGTTTACGTATCGACGGCGTGCTCTGCCCGCAGCCTCCCCTTTCTGCCTCACTGGCAAGCCAGTTCAGCGCACGCTTAAAGGTGCTGGGTAACCTGGATATTGCAGAACGCCGTTTACCCCAGGATGGCCAGTTTACGATTGAGCTGGCAAACGAGCCGGTCTCCTTTCGGATTGCCACGCTTCCCTGCAGCGGTGGCGAGAAAATAGTGCTGCGTCTTCTTCATCAGGTTCAGCAGGCGCTTGAACCGAAAGCGCTCGGCATGAGCGCTGAACAGCTGGCCGGTTTTAATGAGGTACTCCATCGGCCGCAGGGGCTGATTCTGGTTACCGGCCCGACCGGCAGCGGCAAAACCGTGACTCTGTACAGCGCGCTGCAGGCGCGTAACACCCCTGAGGTCAATATCTGCAGCGTGGAGGATCCGATTGAGATCCCCCTTGCGGGATTAAACCAGACGCAGATTAACCCCCGGGCGGGTTTAACATTCCAGAGCGTGCTAAGGGCGCTGCTGCGCCAGGATCCGGACATCATTATGGTCGGCGAAATTCGCGACGGTGAAACTGCCGGAATTGCCATTAATGCCGCGCAGACCGGGCATCTTGTGTTGTCGACGCTGCACACCAACTCGACAACGGAAGCCCTGACTCGCCTGGAACAGATGGGCGTGGCTCGCTGGATGATATCTTCCGCACTCTCGATGGTGATAGCCCAGCGGCTGGTCCGGCGTCTGTGTCCACACTGTCGCCGGGAAGCCAGCGAGCACGCTCAGTTACCTCGCTCCGTATGGCGCAGGCCGCTTCCGCGCTGGCAGCCCACCGGCTGCGAACGTTGCTATCACGGGTTTTATGGCCGGGTGGCCATTTTTGAAGTGCTCGCGATCGACAACGCTCTGCGGCAGGCCATTGCCAGCGGGGCGGGAACAGAAGTGATAGAGGCGAGCGCCCGGCAGGCGGGAATGGTTTCTCTTTTCGAGCACGGCTGCATGGCCGTTGAACATGGGCTGACCACAATTGAAGAGCTGTTTCGCGTTCTGGGCATGCCCGATGGCAGCTAATCAGCTCTGGCGCTGGCGAGCGCTCACCCAGGAAGGAGAACCTAGAAACGGGACACTCTGGGCTACAGACCGCAATGCGGCCTTCGTCAGGTTGATGCGTAGCGATCTTCATCCTCTGACGCTGACCCGATGCGCGCAGCGACACCGCTGGCGGCCACATCACTGCTATGAGATGTTTCGCCAGCTCGCCACGCTTCTGCAGGCTGGGCTGACTTTGTCCCATAGCCTGCAAATGCTGGCAGACCAGCATCCGTTAAAACCGTGGCAGGCGCTGCTGCAAAGCATTGCCGATGAGCTCAGTGAAGGATGTCCCTTTTCTGAGTCGCTAAAAAAGTGGCCAGCGGTTTTTAGCCCACTGCATGTCTCGATGGTGAAGACCGGTGAGCTTACGGGAAAGCTGGAGGAGTGCTGCCGCCAGCTCGCTCAGCAACAAAAAGCGCAGCAACAGCTCAGTGCGAAAGTAAAAAAGGCGCTGCGCTACCCGGCGATCGTTCTGACGCTGGCCGTACTCGTCGTGCTGGCGATGGTCACCCTGGTCTTGCCCGAGTTTGCCGCGATCTACAAAACGTTTAACGCTCCGCTCCCCTGGTTAACACAACAGGTTATGGATATGGCGGCGTTTATGCAGTCATATGCCCTCGCGTTGTTCGCCGTGTTATTGGTGCCCTGCGCTGCCGCCTGGGCGCTGCGAGAGAATCCCCGCTGGCAGCGCATCCTGCTGCATACGCCAGTGATGGGGTCGCTGGCAAAAGGCCAAAAAATGGGACAAATTTTTACCGTGCTGTCGCTCACGCAGCAGGCGGGTATCGCCTTTTTACAGGGACTGGAAAGTGCAGAGGAAACCGTTGAAAGCCGCTACTGGCAGGAAATACTCCGCAGCGTTCGGGAGGAGATTGAAAAAGGCATCCCCGTCTGGTCATCCTTTCAGAAAGCGACAATCTTTACTCCGCTGTGTATCCAGCTTTTACGCACCGGCGAAATGTCAGGCGCGCTGGACGTTATGCTGGCAAACCTTGCCCGGCATCACACGGAACAAACTCTTCAACGGGCAGATAACCTGGCGGCACTTCTGGAGCCAGTACTTCTGATTGTGACAGGGGTCATCATCGGCACGCTGGTCGTGGCAATGTATTTGCCGATTTTCCATCTGGGGGATGCGATGAGCGCGGGATAGTGCTGAAACAGTGATGAAGGGCTGGCGCACGACCATGCGCCAGCGAAGCCATTACAGGCTATTGAATACGCGGTTTTCCTGTTCCTGAACGCGAATAAACGTCGTGCGTTTCGTGAGCTCTTTCAGACGGGATGCACCCACGTAGGTGCAGGCGGAGCGCAAGCCACCGAGTATATCGCGCGCGGTGTTTTCGACCGGACCGCGCAGGGGCAGCTTGACGGTTTTGCCTTCTGCCGCACGGTATTTTGCCACGCCACCGACGTGACGGGTCATTGCCGATTCAGAGCTCATTCCGTAGAACAGCATAAATTTCTCGCCATTCTCTTCAACCACGGTACCACCGCTCTCTTCGTGACCTGCCAGCATGCCGCCGAGCATCACGAAGTCCGCGCCGCCGCCGAAGGCCTTGGCGACATCACCCGGCATGGTGCAACCACCGTCGCTGATAATCTGTCCGCCCAGTCCGTGCGCCGCATCGGCACATTCAATGACCGCGGAAAGTTGCGGATAACCGACGCCGGTTTTGACGCGCGTGGTGCACACGGAACCCGGGCCAATGCCGACCTTCACGATATCTGCACCGGAAAGGATCAGCTCTTCACACATTTCGCCGGTCACCACGTTACCCGCGATGATGGTTTTCGTCGGCCAGGCCTCACGCGCCTTGCTGACGAACTGCACGAAGTGTTCGGAGTAACCATTCGCCACATCAATACAGACGAAGTTGAGTGCCGGGTTAGCATTCAGGATCTGTTTGGTCTTCTCGAAGTCTGCATCGGAGGTACCGGTGGAGACCATCACATGCTTCACCACATCAGCAGAGGCGGACGCAACAAACGCATTCCACTCTTCAGGGCTGTAATGTTTGTGCACGGCGGTGAGAATGTCGAACTGTGCCAGGGAGGTTGCCATCTCAAAGGTTCCCACAGTATCCATGTTGGCAGCGATGATCGGCACGCCAGACCAGGTCTGACCGGAATGCTTAAAGGTGAATTGACGTTCGAGTTCAACGTCTGAGCGACTTTTCAGTGTAGAGCGTTTAGGGCGGATGAGAACGTCTTTGAAACCTAACTTCAGATCTTCTTCGATACGCATGTGCGGATTCCTGGGGTTAGAGGCAAATATGTTAAAAGCACAACTCCAGTGACGCTATCATACGCACTAATACCTGCTCCGCAAGACTGCGAAATTCTCTTTTTTTACGCTACAATCCTATAAATTTACCTGGTAAAAAGCCGGTAAACAGGGTCAAACAGTTGCTGGCGCATCTAAGAGTTTTAATCAACTGATTTTAATAATGAATAATTCCCAGGATTTGATTTAATGGGGTATATCGTTGCATTAACCGGCGGCATCGGTAGTGGCAAAAGTACCGTTGCTGACGCGTTCTCTCGTCTGGGCATCACGATTATTGATGCCGATATCATTGCCCGTCAGGTGGTAGAACCTGATACACCCGCGCTAAATGCCATCGAAGCACATTTTGGTCAGTCCATCATCAATGCGGATGGCACGCTTAATCGCCGCCAGCTTCGTGAGCGCATTTTTGCTGATTCTGCGGAAAAGCGCTGGCTTAATGCCCTGCTCCACCCCATTATCCACCAGGAAACTCAGCGTCAGATTGCCGCGGCTCGCTCACCCTATGTGTTGTGGGTGGTTCCGTTGCTGGTGGAAAATCAGCTACAGAAGAAAGCTGACAGAGTGCTGGTGATTGATGTCTCTCCCGAAACGCAAATCCAGCGAACCATGACGCGCGATCGCGTCTCGCGTGAACATGCTGAACAAATTCTTGCCGCTCAGGCCACGCGCGCTCAGCGCCTTGCCGTTGCGGATGATGTCATTGATAATAACGGCGCACCAGATGCCATAGCATCGGATGTTGCCCGTCTGCACGCGCAGTATCTGACGTTCGCCGCGCAGGCCGTTGCACAGGAAAAACCATAATGTCGACACACATCCTTTTTGAGCATCCGCTCAACGAAAAAATGCGTACCTGGCTGCGCATCGAATTCCTTATTCAACAGCTTTCACAACATCTGCCGGTTAACGATCATGCTACGGCGCTGCACTTCTTCCGCAACGTTGGCGATCTGCTGGATGTGATTGAACGCGGCGATGTCCGCACAGAATTGCTCAAAGAGCTGGAGCGCCAGCAGCGTAAGCTGCAGGCATGGGCTGAAGTTCCGGGGGTAGACGTAAGCCGCATCGACTCCCTTCGCCAGCAGCTTAAAAATAACAGCAGCATCCTGATGGCCGCGCCGCGCGTCGGGCAGTTTTTGCGTGAAGACCGCCTGATTGGCCTGGTGCGCCAGCGCCTGAGCATTCCTGGCGGCTGCTGTAGCTTCGACCTGCCGACGCTGCATGTATGGCTACATATGCCGCAGGCCCAGCGCGATGCGCAAGTGAACAGCTGGCTGGCAAGCCTGGAACCAATGCACCAGACGCTGTCGCTGATCCTCGATTTGATCCGTAACTCAGCCCCGTTCCGCAAGCAAACCAGCCTGAATGGCTTCTACCAGGATAACGGTGATGATGCCGATCTTCTGCGACTGAATTTATCGCTTGGCGAACAGCTTTACCCACAGATTTCCGGGCATAAGAGTCGTTTTGCGATTCGCTTTATGCCGCTGGATAGTGAAAATGGCACCGTGCCGGAACGTCTCGATTTTGAACTGGCCTGTTGTTAAGGAGTGCCGATGTCTGATGTCACCACCGTAAACTGCCCAACCTGTGGCAAAACCGTTGTCTGGGGCGAAGTAAGTCCGTTCCGCCCATTTTGCTGTAAACGCTGTCAGCTCATTGACCTGGGCGAATGGGCGGCGGAAGAGAAACGCATTCCAAGCGAAGGCGATCTCTCGGATAGCGATGACTGGAGTGAGAGCCAGCAGTAATCTGTAAAGCCTGCTGGCGCTTCGCTTAGCAGGCCTACGGTTGTGCGACTAACCTCAGGATCACAGGCTCATTAGCTGGCGGGAATTTTTCGGCATCGCTTGCCTGAAGTTCAACCCAGTTACCCGGTTGTCCCTCTTTTCCCCAGGGCTCGCCTTCCCAGTTTTCCACCAGCCAGAACCACAGCGTGATGTGCCTGTCCGGAAACTGATATTCGAGCTTATCAAACAGCGTTGCGCCAAGCGGGGTAATTCCCACTTCTTCCTGAAGTTCACGAACCAGCGCCTCTTCCGGCGTTTCACCTGACTCGATCTTTCCGCCAGGAAACTCCCATTTGTTCGCCATATGGGCGTCGGCGGCGCGCTGGGTAATGAAGATTTGGTTTTGCGGGTTGCGAATAATCCCGACGGCAATTTGCAGTATTTTCATATTGTCACGTCCATAAAAAAGGCGCAGATTTCTGCGCCTTTTCGATTTGTTAACGTCTTAGCTCAGACGGCCGTGGCACGCCTTATATTTTTTACCGGAACCGCATGGGCACGGATCGTTACGACCCACTTTACGATCGCCGGTCTGTGCCGCGATCGCCGCTGCGGCTTCGCTGTCGTCCGTCTGGTGGCTCAGCTGTTGCATCTGTGCCAGACGCTCAGCTTCTTCACGACGCTGTTGCTCCATCGCTTCCACTTCTTCCGGCATGCGCACCTGAACTTTGCTCAGGGTGCTGATCACTTCATACTTCAGCGATTCCAGCATAGCCGCAAACATGGAGAAGGATTCACGCTTGTACTCCTGCTTCGGATCTTTCTGCGCATAGCCACGCAGGTGGATACCCTGACGCAGGTAGTCCATCGCCGCCAGGTGCTCTTTCCACAGGGAGTCCAGCGTCTGCAGCATCACGCCTTTTTCGAAGTGACGCATCATCTCAGCGCCAACGACCTCTTCCTTACGCTTGTAAACGTCCAGCGCAGTTTCAAAGATACGCTCGCGCAGCGTCTCTTCGTGCAGCTCAGGCTCTTTGTCCAGCCACTCTTTGATTGGCAGTTCAAGGTCAAAGTCGTTTTTCAGACGTTCCTGCAGGCCTTCGATATCCCACATCTCTTCCAGAGACTGCGGTGGAATATGCGCGTCGATAGTGGCTTTAAATACATCTTCGCGGATGCTGTTGATGGTTTCACTCACGTCGGACACATCCAGCAGTTCGTTACGCTGGGTGTAAATCGCGCGACGCTGATCGTTAGCTACATCATCATATTCCAGCAGCTGCTTACGGATATCAAAGTTACGGCTTTCGACTTTACGCTGTGCGTTAGCGATCGCTTTAGTGACCCACGGGTGCTCAATGGCTTCGCCCGGCTTCATCCCCAGCTTGCGCATCATGCCGGACACACGGTCGGAGGCGAAAATACGCATCAGCGCATCTTCCATCGACAGGTAGAAGCGGGAGGAACCGGCATCACCCTGACGACCCGCACGACCACGCAGCTGGTTATCGATACGACGAGATTCGTGGCGCTCGGTACCAATGATGTGCAGACCGCCCGACGCCAGTACTGCGTCATGACGAACCTGCCAGTCAGCTTTGATCTGTGCAATCTGTTCTGGGGTTGGGTTTTCCAGCTCTGCCACTTCGGCCTGCCAGCTACCGCCCAGCATAATATCGGTACCACGACCCGCCATGTTGGTGGCGATGGTCACGGCACCCGGATAACCTGCTTGCGCAACAATGTCCGCCTCTTTGGCGTGGAATTTGGCGTTCAGCACGTTGTGCTTGATGCCCGCTTTGGTCAGCTCGTTAGAAACCACTTCAGATTTCTCAATCGAGATGGTCCCCACCAGCACCGGCTGGCCGTTCGCGGTACGCTCGCGAATATCTTCGATGATCGCCTGAATTTTTTCCGCTTCGGTCATGTAAACCAGGTCCGGCATATCCTTACGGATCATTGGACGGTTGGTTGGAACGACCACGGTATCCAGCTTGTAGATGGAGCTGAATTCAAACGCTTCGGTATCTGCCGTACCGGTCATGCCCGCCAGCTTCTCGTACAGACGGAAGTAGTTCTGGAAGGTAATAGACGCAAGCGTCTGGTTTTCGTTTTGAATATCAACACCTTCTTTGGCTTCAACCGCCTGGTGCAGACCATCAGACCAGCGACGACCCTGCATGGTACGGCCGGTGTGTTCATCAACGATGATCACTTCGCCATCTTTCACAATGTAGTCAACATCGCGGGTGAACAGCGCATGAGCGCGCAGCGCAGCGGTCACGTGGTGCATCAGCATGATGTTGCTCGGGGAATACAGAGACTCGCCCTCTTCCATGATGCCTTCAGCAACCAGCAGTTCTTCAATCTGAACCAGACCGCGTTCAGTCAGGTTCACCTGACGCGCTTTTTCATCTACGGAGAAGTGACCTTCACCCTGGAAGGTGTCAGAGTCTTCTTTCTCCTGGCGCAGCAGGTGCGGAATGATTTTGTCGACTTTGCGGTACATCTCGGAGCTGTCTTCAGCCGGGCCGGAGATGATCAGCGGGGTACGTGCTTCATCGATCAGGATGGAGTCCACCTCATCCACCAGCGCATAGTGCAGCTTACGCTGTACACGTTCTTCAGGGCTGAACGCCATGTTGTCACGCAGGTAGTCAAAGCCGTATTCGTTGTTAGTGCCGTAGGTGATATCCGCGTTATACGCGTCACGTTTGGCTGGCGCAGGCAGACCGGACATGTTGATGCCCACGGTCATTCCCAGGAATTCGAACAGTGGGCGGTTGTTTTCGGCGTCACGCTGTGCCAGATAGTCGTTGACGGTAACAACGTGAACGCCTTTACCGGTCAGGGCGTTCAGGTATGCCGGCAGCGTTGCGGTCAGGGTTTTACCTTCACCAGTACGCATTTCCGCGATGCAGCGCTCGTTGAGCACCATACCACCCAGCAGCTGAACGTCGAAGTGACGCATGCCGAATACACGCTTACTCGCTTCACGCACGACGGCGAAAGCTTCCGGGATCAGGCTTTCTAAGGTTTCGCCTTTTTCCAGACGGGCACGGAATTCTGCCGTTTTCGCTTTCAGCTCGTCATCAGAGAGCTTCTCCATCGCCGGTTCCATACCGTTGATAACGGCAACGGCTTTGCGCATACGGCGCAGGGTACGATCGTTACGACTACCAAAAACTTTTGTTAATAATTTGATTAGCATAATAAATTCTCAAACGCCCCATCGTGGGCAGATAAATTAAGGTATTGAAAAAGTTAATTTAGCTGAGGCGCTGAGGCCCGGCGCGAATGCCGTGAGCCTGGCTAATCCATGTTGAAACAGAGAAAGAGGCTGGAGAAACGAGTGCACGTTGCGCAGTCTGGCGAACCATGACCGGCGGCTGGCTGTCCTGCGTGAGCAGCGCGTTAAGCGTGTCCAGCAGGGCAAGATGCTGCGCCTGCACCGGCAGCGTCTCTTCAGCAACAGGCATGGCCTGCGGTGCCATCGCAAATGACAGATGGCGAATAACCGTGCGGATAGCGTGCTGGTGCCAGTAATCAACGGAGAAATTCGGGCGGCGATTGGCTTCAAGCCACGCGAGGTTAGTAAAATTAACCCGCGTGTTGAGATCGTGTTTGGTTGTGGAGGTCTTCGCTGGCGTCGCCGCTTCGGCACTGTTGCTGAGCGCAGGCAAGCCGAAACTCGCCGCGACCATCCCTAATAAGAGATGCGGCCAGAAGTAACGTCTGCCAAATTGTCGCCAGCGCGTCAGTATTCCGCTCACTTGCTCCACCACATAAGCCAGCCTGATACAGGCTGAATTCAGTTATTCTTTTAAGCGCCCAGATATTACCACTAAAGCCAATACACATCAGCAGGAATGAGGTGCCGCCGCGGGGAAAAACGGTCAAGAATGCAGCTAACGCACACATTTTCTGTGCAAGGCAAACAAGAGATAAGGCTGGGGTGAGTAAAGAAGGGCAAAAATAAAAACGACTGGTCTTCCTGGTCGGAGAGAGTACCAGGTTAACCAGTCGATTTTTTACGAAACGGTTTGAACCGTTACGCCAGAACCATGCTTGGCGCTTTGAAAGCCAGCGGCAGTTCAGCTTCGTCTTCGAAGGTCACGTATTCCCAGGCTTCCTGTTTTGCCAGGACGGCCTGCAACAGTTTGTTGTTCAGTGCATGACCGGATTTGAACGCGGTAAATGCACCAATGATGTTGTGACCACACATGAACAGGTCGCCAATAGCGTCCAGCATTTTGTGACGAACGAATTCATCTTCGAAACGGAGGCCGTCTTCGTTCAGCACGCGATAATCGTCAACAACGATGGCACAATCGAAGCTGCCGCCCAGGCACAGGCCGCGGGACTGCAGATATTCGATATCGCGCATGAAGCCAAATGTACGGGCTCGGCTGATCTGACGCATAAACGCATCGGCAGAGAAGTTCATCGCATAGCGCTGGGTGCTTGCATCAATCGCCGGATGGTTAAAGTCGATGGTAAAGTCCAACGAGAAACCATTGTACGGTGTGAATTCAGCCCATTTGTCGCCATCTTCGACGCGAACGGTCTCTTTAATGCGAACAAATTTCTTCGCGCAGTTCAGTTCTTCGATGCCGGCATCCAGCAACAGATAAACGAACGGAGCAGCACTGCCATCCATAATCGGGATTTCTGGCGCATCGACTTCAACAATAATGTTGTCGATACCCAGACCCGCCAGGGCGGCGTTCAGGTGCTCTACGGTAGAAATCCGCACGTCATGCTCGTTCACCAGACAAGTACAGAGCATAGTATCACGCACAGATTTGGCATCGGCCGGAAAATCTACCGGTGGATTCAAGTCGGTGCGACGATAGATGACCCCGGTATTGGCCGGCGCAGGGCGTAACGTCAGTGTGACTTTCTTGCCGGTATGTAAACCGACACCCGTCGCCTGAACGATACGTTTAAGTGTCCTTTGTTTGATCATCGTATAATCTCGCCAAATTAACTATCCAACCGAGAGTGTATATCACTAACGGTGGGCCAGTTTAGCACAAAGAGCGCAAATCCCCAAATTCCAGCCAATTCTTAGTCAGCTTGCTTACGCAGGAACGCCGGGATGTCCAGATAATCTGGCTCTTTCGCCGTTTGCGGCGTTGGGTCGTTCACCACTTTCGCGGCCGGTTTCTGCTCCTGAGTCAGAGGAGACATACCGTGCTGCTGGTAACGATCCATTACCGGTTGCTGAGTCTGTTTGTTGGTCACCAGGGTGATCTCAGGACGTTTGTCCATGCCGATACCGGTCGCAACAACAGTCACACGCAGTTCGTCGTTCATTTCAGGGTCAAGAGAAGTACCGATTACCACGGTAGCGTTGTCAGAGGCGAACGCACGGATGGTATTACCCACGGTTTCGAACTCATCCAGACGCAGGTCAAAGCCAGCGGTAATGTTGACCAGCACGCCGCGCGCACCAGACAGATCGATATCTTCCAGCAGCGGAGAAGAGATAGCCATTTCAGCCGCTTCTTCTGCACGGTCTTCACCGCTCGCCACACCAGAGCCCATCATCGCGTAGCCCATTTCGGACATCACGGTGCGAACGTCAGCAAAGTCAACGTTCATCAGGCCAGGACGGGTAATCAGTTCAGCGATACCCTGCACCGCACCTTTCAGCACGTCGTTTGCTGCACCGAAAGCGTCCAGCAGAGAGATACCGCGCCCCAGAACTTTCAACAGCTTGTCGTTCGGGATAGTGATCAAGGAGTCCACATGCTTGGACAACTCGGTGATGCCCTGCTCCGCAAAGGCCATACGCTTCTTGCCTTCAAAATTGAAAGGCTTGGTCACGACAGCAACGGTCAGGATACCTAAATCTTTAGCCACTTCAGCCACAACAGGTGCTGCGCCGGTACCCGTACCGCCACCCATACCTGCTGCGATGAAGACCATGTCCGCACCTTCCAGTGCAGCGCGCAGCGCTTCACGATCTTCTTCAGCCGCGTTGCGACCCACTTCCGGGTTAGCGCCCGCTCCCAGCCCTTTGGTGATACCACCGCCGATCTGGATAGTCTGGCCTACAGCCGTCTTACGCAGTGCCTGTGCATCGGTGTTAACTGCAAAGAATTCAACACCTTCGATGCGTTCACGCACCATATGCTCTACGGCGTTACCGCCGCCGCCACCGACGCCGATGACTTTAATCACCGCGTCGTTGGTCAGTTCCATAGGTTCAAACATAATTTCTCTCTCCGTTGTGCCTGTCGCCCGAGACCGCTAATTCTCTCCGGTCTCTTAAAAAAATTAAAACTCTTTTCGCAACCAGTTGTTCAGTCGTTTGACCCACGACCCCACTGAGACGCGTTTTTCCACTTCTGCTTCACCACTGAGATGAGATTCCTTCCCGTAGTGGAGCAGGCCCACTGCCGTTGAATAATACGGCTCCTGAGCATAATCCGTTAAACCGGTGATATTCAGCGGCGCGCCAATACGCACTTGCGTATGGAACACGCGCTGTGCACAGGCCGCAAGACCTTCAATTTGCGCTGCACCGCCGGTTAATACAATCCCCGCTGCAAGATGATGTTTAACACCCTGCTGACGAAGCTGTTCCTGTAACTGTAAAATTTCTTCGTTGACCAGGTTGAGCAGCTCGGTATAGCGCGGCTCAATCACCTCTGCCAACGTCTGGCGCTGCAGGCTGCGCGGTGGACGACCACCGACGCTTGGCACTTCAACGCTCTCATCTTTGCCAACGATAGAACCCAGCGCACAGCCATGGCGCACTTTAATCGCTTCTGCATCGCTCGGTGGCGTACCAAAAGCGTAAGCAATATCGCTGGTCACCACGTTCCCGGCATAAGGGATCACTTTGGTGTGGCGCAGCGCACCGCCGGTATAGACGGCCATGTCCATTGTACCACCACCAATATCGACCACACAGACGCCCAGTTCACGTTCGTCTTCGGTCAGCACGGAATAACTTGCCGCCAGACCAGCGAAAATAAGTTGGTCAACTTTCAGGCCACAACGTTCAACGGCTTTTACAATGTTCTTCGCCATATCGTTGTGACATGTGATCAGGTGCACTTTTGCCTGCATACGTACGCCAGAAAGACCGACCGGATTCTTAATCCCTTCCTGGTAGTCAATCGCATATTCCTGCGGGATCACATGCAGCACGCGATGCTCATCGCGCACGCGCACGGACTTCGCCGTATGCACAACGTTTTCAACGTCTTCCTGCGTCACTTCTTCTTCGGAAATCGGCACCATGCCGATTTCGTTCTGGCAGCTAATGTGCTTACCAGAAAGGGCCAGATAGACAGAAGAAATCTGGCAATCTGCCATCAATTCAGCCTGATCGATGGCGCGCTGGACGCATTTCACCACCGATTCAAGATCGTTTACCCCACCTTTATCCATACCACGGGACGGGCAACTGCCTACGCCAATGATATTGACCATACCGTCGGGCAGAACTTCCCCTACTAAAGCGGCAACCTTCGCGGTGCCAATCTCCAGTCCAACTACCAGTTTTCTGTCCGTCGCCTTGATCATTGTTGTTCTGCCTGTACCTGTGCCTGATTCTGTTGCTGATTAGGTTCCTCGACCGGAGCCGGTTCCCAACCGACTGCTGCGCCTGAGTCATAGCGCAAATCAACGTAGCTTATCCGTTTGCCGTCAGTCTGTGCCTGCTGCTGTAAAACCGGGTAAAGTTCTACAAAACGCGCCAGACGCTTCATTGTGTCCCCGCGACCAAGGTTGAGCTTAATGCCGTTCGTTAACGTCAGCTGCCAGGAACGGCGCGCCGTCATTGCAGCATCTTTTAGCGTAAACCTGTCCTTCGCCAGCACCTGACCCATTTCGCGAAAACCCTGTAATACTTCATTTTCGCTGCCTTCAGGGCCATACAACATCGGTAAATTTTGCTTGTTGACACGATCGGCCGGGACGCTGAAGGAATTTCCGTCTACGTCAACCATGTGCTGATCATTCCAACGCGCAATGGGCACATATTCAACCAGATGAATCTTCAATTCATCAGGCCATTGCTTTCTTACACTCGCCTGTTTTATCCATGGCAGACGTTCAATCTGGCTCTGGATAATATTGACGTCCTGAGTCATAAAGGTGCCGGGCGATCCCAGCGCCAGAATTGACTGGCGAATATCATCGTTACGCGTGTAGTGGCGCTCACCGGTAAGCACCAGCTTAGAAAGTGGCAACCGCTGCGCATCTTCCATCCAGCCCAGGACCATCCAGCCGCTGATAAACACGGTGCACAGCACCCCGAGCAGGAAAATAATACCTGCAAGACGCGTTCCATTACTCCGGCGTGAAGAAGCGTATTCTTCTTCGTCATCGCGGTTGCGCGTGTTCAATGCAGCCTGAGACATATCAGCCCGCCTGGTCCAGAATGCGTACGACTAATTGCGAGAAGCTCATCCCCGCCTGACGAGCGGCCATCGGCACAAGGCTGTGGCTGGTCATTCCCGGAGAAGTATTCGCTTCCAGCAGATAAAATTGTCCATCACTGTCTTGCATCACGTCGATGCGCCCCCAGCCCTGGCAACCCAGAATATGCCAGGCTTTAAGTACCAGGGACTGTAAATCCGCTTCACGCTCAGCATCAAGACCACAAGGGCAGAAATATTGCGTCTCATCAGAGAGATACTTTGCCTCATAATCATAGAAGGTTCCGGCCGGTTGGATACGGATTGACGGTAAAATTTCTTCACCAAGCATCGCGACGGTAAATTCCGGCCCGCTGAGCCATTTTTCAATCAGAACTTCTTCATCATGTTGAAATGCCAACGCTAAAGCGGAGGATAAATCGTCAGCTTTGTCGACTTTTGACATCCCCACGCTCGACCCTTCCCGGCTCGGCTTTACAATAACCGGTAAGCCCAGTTCAGCAATGCGTGTATTAACGCTATCCGTCAGGCCCAATTCAAATTCGCGACGCGTCAGTGCTACCCACGGCGCAACCGGTAATCCGGCGCCCTGCCACAGCAGCTTACTGCGCAGTTTATCCATTGAAATAGCGGATGCCATCACGCCGCTACCGGTATATGGCATGCCAATCAAATCCAGAAGCCCCTGCAGGGTTCCGTCTTCACCGCCGCGGCCATGTAAAGCGATAAAGACTTTATCGAAGCCCAGCGCCTTTAATTGCGTCACGTCGACCTCTTTTGGGTCGACCAGGTGTGCATTGACGCCCCCTTCACGCAGGCCCGCCAGTACCGCAGCGCCGGAATTCAGGGAAACCTCACGCTCTGCGGAGGTGCCGCCAGACAGGACGGCAATCTTATCAGCCATGATGCTCATCCTCCTGGGTTTGCGGCTTCAGCTTGATTTCAGATAAGGTACGGGCGATTTTGCCGATATTTCCCGCACCTTGAATCAGAATCAAATCGTTACCTGTCAGGACCGGAGCCAGAATTTCCGCCACCTGAGCCGGGTCAGAAACCAGAATAGGGTCAACTTTACCGCGTCCGCGAATGGTACGACACAGTGAACGGCTGTCTGCCCCCGGAATTGGCGCCTCGCCAGCGGCGTAAACATCCAACATTAACAGGGTATCTACCTGTGACAGGACGCTGGCGAAATCGTCATACAGATCGCGCGTACGCGTGTAGCGGTGCGGCTGGAAGACCATCACCAGATTCTTTTCAGGCCAGCCTGCACGGGCGGCTTTAATGGTAGCGTCCACTTCGGTTGGATGGTGACCATAGTCGTCCACCAGCATAGCGGTCCCGGCTTTACCGTTTACGGCGTCCAGCGGGAATTCACCGAGGAAGTCGAAACGACGTCCGGTCCCCTGGAAGCTTTCCAGCGCGCGCAGGATCGCGTCGTCATCAATGCCTTCTTCCGTCGCAACGGCAACGGCTGCTGCGGCGTTAAGGGCGTTATGGCGCCCTGGCGCGTTCAGCGTCACGTGCAGCAGCTCTTTGTCCTGGCGCGCCAGCGTGAAATGTCCCTGCGCACCAATCTGTTTGTACTCTTCCACGCGGACGTCAGCATCTTCACTGAAGCCATAAGTAGTGATTTGACGCCCCACGCGCGGCAGCAGCTCGCGAATGACCGGGTCATCTACGCACATCACCGCGCGTCCATAGAACGGCAGGTTGTGCAGGAAGTTGATAAAGGTCTGCTTTAAGTTCTCGAAGTCACCCTGGTAGGTATCCATATGGTCGGCTTCAATGTTAGTAACAATCGCCACCATCGGCTGCAGGTGAAGGAACGACGCATCGCTTTCATCCGCTTCAGCAATCAGATAACGACTGTGCCCCAGTCGTGCATGAACGCCTGCGGCTTTTACCAGACCGCCGTTAACGAACGTCGGGTCGAGACCCGCTTCGGCATAAATACTGGAAACCATCGCCGTGGTCGTGGTTTTACCGTGGGTCCCGGCAATGGCAATGCCGTGGCGAAAACGCATCAGTTCCGCCAGCATCTCCGCACGGCGGATCACCGGAATGCGCGCTTCATGCGCGGCAACGATTTCCGGGTTGTCAGAGGAGATGGCGCTCGATACCACCACCACGCTCGCATCGCGCACGTTTTCCGGGCGATGGTTGAAATAGATAGTCGCCCCAAGCGACGCCAGCTGCTGCGTAACAGGGTTTGGCGCCAGGTCAGACCCGCTGATCTGATAGCCTTCGTTAGCTAACACTTCGGCAATACCGCCCATGCCAGCACCACCGATGCCAACAAAGTGAATGTGCCGGACGCGACGCATCTCGGGCACGATTGAACGCAGTTTTGCCAGTTGTTGTGTATTCATTCTCTAAACGCCATCGACTACTTAAAAATTCGTGCCGCGCTTCACGCGCTGCGAGGGTTAAGCCTGGGCTGCCAGGCTCACTTCTTTTGCCACCCGTTCCGTCGCATCAGGGATAGCGGTCGCGCGCGCGCGTTCTGCCATTTCCAGCAATACGTCTCTGTTCCAGCCCGCCAGGGTGGTGGCGACCGCGTCGGCGGTAAATTGTGGCTGCTCAAATATCTTCGCGGCACCGGCTTTCTCAAGCGGTAACGCATTCCAGTACTGCTGTCTGTCTTTGTGCTGGAACGGCACAAACAGGGCAGGCAAACCGGCGGCAGCGATCTCGCTCACCGTCAGCGCCCCTGAGCGACAAACGACGACATCGGCCCAGGCGTACGCGGCGGCCATGTCATCAATAAACTCGGTAACTTTATGCTGCGGCTGCCCCGCCTCGGCGTAAGCCTGCTCAACGGTTTGCTGAGCGCCCTTACCGCTCTGATGCCAGATGGTTACGGCATTTCCCAGCTTTGCAGCAACCTGCGGCATCGTCTGGTTTAAAATGCGCGCGCCCTGAGAACCGCCGACGACCAGCACACGAACCGGCCCTTCACGGCCCATCAGGCGAGCGTCCGGCAGCGGCAGCGCCAGCACGTCCACACGCACCGGGTTACCGACCACGTCCGCTTTCGGGAACGCGCCGGGAAACGCCTGCATGACTTTGGTGGCGATTTTCGCCAGCCACTTGTTGGTCAGACCGGCAATACCGTTCTGCTCATGCAGCACGACGGGAATACCTAACGACCATGCTGCCAGCCCACCAGGACCCGAGACATAGCCGCCCATGCCCAGCACCACATCAGGCTTAAAGCGCTTCATGATGGTGCGCGCCTGACGCCAGGCGTTAAAAATACGCACCGGCGCCAGCAGCATTGCCTTGAGGCCTTTACCACGAAGGCCAGAAATACGGATAAAGTCGATCTCAATACCGTGCTTCGGTACCAGGTCGGCTTCCATGCGGTCTGCGGTTCCCAGCCAGCGTACCTGCCAGCCCTGATCCATTAAATGGTGCGCAACCGCCAGCCCCGGGAACACGTGTCCGCCGGTACCGCCTGCCATCACCATTAACCGCTTCGGTTGATTCATCGTGAACCTCGTGTAAACGCCTGGGCTTTTTCCAGACGCGTTTCATAATCTATGCGCAACAACAGCATGATGGCCGTCGACATAATCAACAGACTGGAACCACCATAACTGATCAACGGCAACGTCAGACCTTTGGTCGGCAGCATACCCGCTGCGGCCCCGACGTTAACCAATGCCTGGAAACTAAACCAGATACCAATTGAGCAGGCCAGGAAGCCTGAGAAGCGGTGATCGATCTCCAGCGCTTTCCGGCCGATGGACATGGCGCGGAAAGCGACGAAGAATACCATTAATAGCGCTAATACCACACCGATATAACCCAGTTCTTCCGCAATAATGGAGAAGATGAAGTCGGTATGCGCTTCCGGTAAATACTCCAGTTTCTGTACCGAATTACCCAGCCCCTGGCCCCAGACTTCACCGCGGCCAAAAGCCATCAGCGACTGCGTCAGCTGATAACCGCTGCCGAACGGGTCTTCCCACGGGTTCCAGAACGAGGTCACACGGCGAATACGGTAAGGCTCGGCAAGGATCAGCAGCACAACCGCCGAAATGCCCATCCCGATAATCGCAATGAACTGCCACAGCTTCGCGCCCGCCAGGAACAGCATGGCCAGAGTGGTAACAAACAGCACGACAACAGTACCGAGGTCAGGCTGTGCCAGCAGTAGCACCGCCAGCACCAGAATCACGCCCATCGGTTTTAAGAAGCCGCGCAGGTTGTTACGCACCTCATCCACTTTACGCACCAGGTAGTTAGCCAGGTAGCAGAACAGGGAGAGCTTGGTAAATTCCGCAGGCTGAATTCGCAGCGGGCCAAAGGCGATCCAGCGGGATGCCCCGTTAACGGAGCTCCCCACCACCAGTACGATCAGCAGCATAATGATCGAGGCAATCAGCATCGCCGTACTGTGCCGCTGCCAGAACTCCATTGGCAGACGCAAGGTGATCAGCGCCAGACAGAACGCCAGGATGATGTACAGGCCATCACGCTTGGCAAACAGGAAAGGATCGTTCGCCAGGCGCTGTCCAACGGGCATTGAAGCCGACGTCACCATGATAAAACCGACCGCCGCCAGCCCCATCGTGAGCCAGAACAGCGTGCGATCGTACATGATCAGGCTGTCGTTATCTTTTTGACGAGAGCCCATCACCCAGCCTTTGAGTGCCGCAAACAGCCATGCCAGGATCCCAAACCCTGGCAGGCGCGGCATTTTCAGGCGAGGGAGAGATAAACGCATCAGCCTAACTCCTTCGCCAGGCGGGTAAAGACATCGCCACGCTGTTCGAAATTCTTGAATTGATCGAGGCTGGCGCACGCCGGAGAGAGCAGAACCATATCGCCTGGCTTCACGCGAGGGGCAATCAGCCGCATCGCCTGTTCCATGGTTTCGGTTTGCTCCGCAACGTCAGGGCGCAGTTCAGCCAGCTCGCTGCCGTCACGGCCAAAGCAGTACAGGCGGATGTTATCTCCGGAGAGATACGGCTTCAGGGAAGAGAAATCGGCTGATTTACCGTCGCCGCCCAGCAGTAAATGCAGAGTACCGTCAACGTGCAGGCCGTTCAGCGCGGCCTCCGTGCTTCCCACGTTGGTGGCTTTGGAGTCGTTAATCCAGCGCACGCCGTTATGCTCCAGCGCCAGCTGGAAACGGTGCGCCAGACCGGAAAACGTCGTCAACGCCTTCAGGCTGGAAGAGCGCGGAAGACCTACCGCATCCGCCAGCGCCAGAGCAGCCAGCGCATTGGTATAGTTGTGCTGACCAGAGAGTTTCATCTCTTTCACATTCAGCACTTTCTCACCTTTCACGCGCAGCCAGGTTTCGCCCAGCTGACGGTTCAGATGATAATCGCCCATGGTGATGCCAAAACTGATGCAGCGTTCGTCCGCGCCGCGTACCGGCATGGTCAGCGCGTCATCAGCGTTAACGACGCAGACCTTTGCATTCTCATAAACGCGCAGCTTAGCGGCACGATACTGCTGCAAACCAAATGGATACCTGTCCATATGATCTTCGGTCACGTTGAGGATCGTCGCAGCGGCAGCATGCAGGCTGGAGGTTGTTTCCAGCTGGAAGCTGGAAAGCTCGAGGACATACAGCTCACAGCCTTTGTCCAGCAGCATCAGCGCGGGCAGGCCGATATTGCCACCTACCCCTACGTTCATGCCTGCGGCTTTTGCCATCTCACCGACCAGGGTAGTGACGGTGCTTTTACCGTTAGAACCGGTAATGGCAATAACGGGCGCCTGCGCTTCCCGGCAGAACAGCTCGATATCGCCGACAATCTCAACGCCCGCATCCGCGGCAGCGCTCAGCGAAGGGTGCGCCAGCGCCATACCCGGGCTTGCGACAATCAGATCGGCTGCCAGCAGCCAGTCATCATTCAGACCACCAAGGTGGCGTTCAACCTGTTCCGGCAGTTTGTCCAGACCCGGCGGAGAGACACGCGTATCCATCACGCGTGGCGTCACGCCGCGTGCGAGGAAAAAGTCCACGCAGGAGAGCCCCGTGAGGCCCAACCCGATGACAACGACTTTTTTGCCCTGGTAATCTGCCATGATTAACGTACCTTCAGCGTTGCCAGGCCAATCAGCACCAGCATCAGCGAAATAATCCAGAAGCGCACAATCACGCGCGGTTCCGGCCAGCCTTTCAGTTCATAGTGGTGGTGAATAGGCGCCATACGGAAGATGCGCTGACCGCGCAGCTTGAAGGAGCCGACCTGCAAAATCACCGACAGGGTCTCAACCACAAACACACCGCCCATGATCACCAGCAGGAACTCCTGACGCAGCAGCACGGCAATGATGCCGAGCGCGCCGCCCAAAGCCAGTGAACCGACGTCACCCATAAAGACCTGCGCCGGATAGGTGTTGAACCACAGGAAGCCCAGCCCCGCACCGACAATCGCCGTACAGACGATCACCAGCTCACCCGCATGACGCAGATAAGGGATGTGCAGATAGTTAGCAAAGTTCATGTTACCGGTCGCCCACGCCACCAGTGCAAAACCGGCGGCCACAAAAACGGTTGGCATAATGGCCAGGCCATCCAGACCGTCAGTGAGGTTGACGGCGTTACCGGTACCGACGATCACAAAGTACGCCAGCAGGATGTAGAACAGACCCAGCTGCGGCATCACGTCTTTAAAGAACGGCACGACCAGCTCGGTAGCTGGCGTGTCTTTGCCTGCCAGATACAGCGCAAAGGCCACGCCCAGCGCAATGACCGACATCCAGAAATACTTCCAGCGGGCAATCAGGCCCTTGGTATCTTTGCGTACGACTTTGCGGTAATCATCAACAAAACCGATGATCCCGTACCCCACCAGTACCGTCAGGACACACCAGACGTACGGGTTAGACGGATACGCCCACAGCAGAACGGAAACGACAATCGCGGTCAGGATCATAATCCCGCCCATGGTCGGCGTGCCGCGTTTGCTGAAGTGCGATTCCGGACCGTCGTTACGCACAACCTGACCGAAAGAGAGTTTTTGCAGACGGGCAATCATGCGCGGGCCCATCCACAACGAGATGAACAGCGCAGTCAGCAGGCTGACGATGGCGCGAAACGTCAGATAGGAAAAGACGTTAAAGCCTGAATAATATTTGACCAAATGTTCGGCCAGCCAAACTAACATGTCCCGTTCTCCTGTAATGCGTGCACAACCTCTTCCATGGCGGCACTACGTGAACCTTTCACTAACACTGTCACAATTTGTTTTTCTGTAATTAATGCCTTAAGACGCTCAATCAACGCGGCTTTATCGGCAAAATGTTCACCAACGCCGCTCGCATGGCTAATCGCCTGGCTCAGTTTTCCTGCGCTCAGAACACAGTCCAGCCCCGCCGCTTTCGCCGCTTCACCGACCTGGGTATGGCAGGCTTCACTTTCGTCGCCCAGCTCTGCCATATCGCCGACCACCATGATGCGGTAGCCCGGCATTTCAGATAACACCTGCACCGCCGCCGTCATTGAGCCAACGTTCGCGTTGTAGGAGTCATCCAGCAGCAGTTTGTTTTCAGCAAGATGGATTGGGAACAGGCGCCCCGGCACGGCTTGTAAATTTGCCAGCCCGTTTTTAATCGCCTCATGCGACGCACCCACCGCCGTCGACAGCGCCGCCGCCGCAAGGGCATTGGCAATGTTATGGCGGCCCGGAAGCGGTAAAAGCACGTCTACGCCACCCGTTGGGGTAGTAAGCGTGAATTCCGTACCCTGGGACGTCACATGGATATTGGTCGCGGTAAAATCACTGTTGGCCGCATTCGGAGAGAAGCGCCAGGTTTTACGCGAGCCAATGATGCTCTGCCAGTTCAGCCAGTCATTGTTATCGGCATTCATAATGGCAATGCCGTCAGCGGGAAGACCGGTGTAGATCTCACCTTTCGCTTTCGCCACGCCGGCCAGCGAGCCAAAGCCTTCCAGATGCGCAGCCGCCAGGTTATTCACCAGCGCCGCTTCCGGGCGAGTCAGGCTTACGGTCCAGGCGATTTCGCCCTGGTGGTTTGCCCCTAGCTCAATCACCGCGAATTCATGCTCTTTGGTCAGGCGAAGTAATGTCATCGGCACGCCGATATCATTATTGAGGTTACCCGCGGTATAGAGCGTGTTTCCGCACTGGCTGAGGATCGCCGCCGTCATCTCTTTCACGGACGTTTTGCCTGATGACCCGGTCAAGGCGACAACGCGAGTCGGCACCTGCTGACGAACCCAGGCAGCCAGCTCACCAAATGCGAGACGCGTATCTTTCACGACAATCTGCGGCAGGTCGGTGTCGAGCCTGCGGCTGACCAGCAGCGCACCGGCGCCATTTTCTTTGGCATTATCCGCAAAATCGTGCGCGTCAAAACGCTCGCCCTTCAGCGCCACAAACAGACAACCCGCCGTCACTTTGCGGGTATCCGTCGTCACCGCATCAATGGTCAGATCCTGACCGTGCAGCTCACCCTGCAGGATTTTAGCGGCCTGGCTTAACGAGAGGCTAATCATGCCACGACTCCCAGCAGACGTGCTGCCGTTACGCGGTCCGAGTAGTCCAGACGGCGATTGCCAACAATCTGATAATCTTCATGGCCTTTACCCGCCAGCAGGACAACATCATTCTCCTGGGCCTGCATGATCGTGTTGGTCACGGCTTCCGCGCGGCCTTCCACGACGCGAGCACGGCCCGCGTCCAGCATGCCCGCCAGAATGTCATTGATGATGGCGCGCGGCTCTTCCGTACGCGGGTTGTCATCGGTGACAACCGGGATATCCGCGAACTGTTCTGCAATGGCGCCCATCAATGGACGCTTGCCTTTGTCGCGATCGCCGCCACAGCCAAACACGCACCAGAGTTTACCAGTGCAGTGCAGACGCGCCGCCTCCAGCGCTTTTTCCAGCGCATCCGGCGTGTGGGCGTAATCGACCACGACGGTCGGCTTGCCCGGTGCGCTGAACACTTCCATACGACCGCAAACCGGCTGTAAACGCGCGGCGGTTTTCAGCAGTTCAGCCATCGGATAACCCAGCGCCAGCAGCGTCGCCAGCGCCAGCAGCAGGTTACTGACGTTAAAGGCACCCATCAGGCGGCTTTCGATTTCGCCTTCACCCCATGAAGAGGCAAAGCGGATCGTCGCCCCGCTGTCGTGATAGTTTACGTCAACGGCCTTCAGCCAGCGGCCGTGGCAGTTCGGGTTAATACGATCTTCCATCGACACCGCAACCGCGTCCGGCAGGTTTGCCAGCCAGCGGCGGCCGACTTCGTCGTCGGCATTGATGATCGCTTGTCCGTAATGGTGCGTGGAGTAGAGAAGCCATTTCGCGGCTTCGTAATGCTCCATATCACCATGATAATCAAGATGATCGCGGCTCAGGTTGGTAAACACAGAGGCGGCAAACTTCAGTGCCGCTACGCGATGCTGAACCAGACCGTGCGAAGAAACTTCCATCGCCGCAAAGGTTGCCCCCTGCCCTGCCAGACCAGCAAGCACGTGCTGCACGTCAACCGCAGAGCCGGTGGTATTTTCCGTCGGGCTTACTTTACCCAGCAGGCCGTTACCCACGGTACCCATAACCGCGCCGGTTTCTCCCAGCAACTGGGCCCATTGCGCCATCAGCTGCGTGGTAGTCGTTTTTCCGTTTGTCCCTGTCACGCCAACCAGACGCAGCTGGTCGGAAGGTTCGTGATAGAAACGTCCCGCCAGTGCGGAAAGACGTTCGTTTAACTGGCTGAGATAGATAACCGGCACGCCGTGCATTTCACGGATCTCACCGTCGGTTGCCTCATCTTTGGCCTCAGCAATAATGGCAGCAACACCTTGCGCAATCGCCTGCGGGATATAACGACGCCCGTCCGCCTGATGACCGACCACCGCCACAAAAAGATCGCCAGAAGCAGCCGCCCGGCTGTCCAGTACCATCTCTCGCAGTGCTCGCTCCGGTGCATTTGGCACCCACGGAGCGAGAAGGTCGCGCAAATTACGATCTGCCACCTGTACCCTCGCCTTGATTAATTACAAATTCACTTTTTTCGCCCGTCGCCAGCGCATCCGGTTCGATGTTCATGGTGCGCAGTACGCCGCCCATGATAGCCCCGAACACAGGCGCGGAGACGGCGCCGCCGTAGTATTTACCCGCCTGCGGATCGTTTATCACGACCACCAGCGCAAAACGCGGATTGCTTGCAGGCGCAACGCCTGCGGTATAGGCAATGTATTTGTTGATGTAGCGGCCGTCTGGCCCCACTTTTTTCGCTGTACCGGTTTTAATGGCGATGCGGTAGCCTTTGATTGCCGCCTTCACGCCGCCGCCGCCCGGCAGCGCCACGCTTTCCATCATATGCACCACGGTACGAACGGTGGATTCCGGGAAGATACGCTCGCCCGGAACCGGTGGATCAACTTTGGTGATAGACAGCGGGCGATAGACGCCATAGCTGCCAATCGTTGCGTAGACTCGCGCTAACTGTAACGGAGTTACCATTAGCCCGTAGCCGAAAGAGAAGGTGGCCCTCTCTATGTCAGACCACCGTTGTTTTTGAGGATATAAGCCACTGCGTTCTCCGACCAACCCCAAATTGGTCGCCTTTCCTAGCCCAAAACGTGAGTAAGTCTCTACTAACGCTGAGGACGGCATCGCTAACGCCAGCTTTGAAACACCGACGTTACTCGACTTCTGTAACACCCCGGTCAGGGTCAATTCGCTGTAGCGCGCCACGTCTTTGATTTCGTGGCCGTTAATTCGGTAAGGAATGGTATTCAGTACGGTGTTTTCATTGACGATACCGCGCTGAAGTGCAGTCATGACCACCATCGGCTTCACGGTCGAACCCGGTTCGAACACGTCGGTGATGGTACGGTTACGCATAACATCCTTCTGCGTACCGGTAAGATTGTTAGGGTTGTAGGACGGGCTATTGGCCATCGCCAGCACTTCACCCGTGTTGACATCAACTAACACGGCACTGCCAGATTCCGCTTTGTTGAAAGCCACGGCATTGTTCAGTTCGCGGTAAACCAGCGCCTGTAACCGCTCATCAATACTCAGTGCAAGGTTGTGTGCGGCCTGGCTGTCCGTTGAGGAAATATCTTCGATCACACGACCATAGCGGTCTTTACGCACAATGCGCTCACCGGGCTGGCCGGTGAGCCATTTATCAAAGCTTTTTTCAACGCCTTCAATCCCCTGGCTATCGACGTTTGTAAAGCCAATGAGGTGAGCAGTCACTTCGCCGGATGGATAGTAACGACGTGATTCCTCACGCAGATGAATCCCCGGTAGCTTCAATTTTTTGATGTAGTCCGCCATGTCAGGATTTACCTGACGTGCCAGATAGATAAAACGCCCTCTCGGGTTCGTATTCACGCGTGAAGCCAGCTGGTCCAGCGGCATCTTCAGTGCATCCGCAAGCGCCTTCCAGCGATTATCAAGCGTAATGCCTCCGGCGTCGTGCAGCTCTTTCGGGTCAGCCCATATGGCTTTCACCGGTACGCTCACCGCCAGCGGACGGCCAGAGCGGTCGGTGATCATCCCGCGGGAGGTGGAGACCTCCTGGACACGCAGAGATCGCATATCGCCCTGGCGTACCAGCATGTCAGGGGCGATGATTTGCAACCAGGCCACGCGTCCCAGCAGGAAACTCAGTGCCAGTAAAATGCAGCCGCAAAGCAACGCAAAACGCCAACTGATAAAGTTGGCCTGTTCTTCCTGACGTTTTGGTTTAAGCGTTTTTGCCGCTGCTTTCATGCGTCGCGATTTCCCTTATTTTTGTACTACGATATTTTCCTGGGAAGGATCAACATGCTGCAGTTGCAGCTTTTCCGTTGCGATCCGTTCAACCCGGCTGTGATCGCCGAGCGCGTTTTCTTCAAGGATCAAATTTCGCCATTCAATATCCAGCGCATCGCGTTCCAGTACCATCTGCTCGCGTTGCGCAGTCAATAAACGCGTATGGTGGGCTGTGGTCACCACCGTAACGGCCGTAACAATGATGCAAATGAACAGACAGAGTGGCAGTTTCCCAAACCGCAAAAGATCGTCGCCGATCACGCCAGGCAAGGCATGGCGCTCGTTGCTTCCTAACGAATCCTTAACTTTGCTTAGGGTCTCTGTCACTCTGCCGATCATGCGTTCGTCCTCTCTGCAACACGCAGCACTGAACTACGGGCGCGTGGATTCTCTGCCACCTCTTCTTCGCCCGGCATCAACTTGCCTAATGCTCGCAACTGACGGCCACCCAGCTTCCTGAGTTGTTCTTCCGTCATCGGCAGCCCCGCTGGCACCTGTGGACCGCGGCTTTGTTCACGCATAAAGCGTTTCACAATACGGTCTTCCAGCGAATGGAAGCTGATGATGGATAACCGCCCACCCGGGGCCAGCACGTCGAGCGAGCTTTTTAGCGCCAGCTCTATTTCCTCCAGTTCACTGTTTACCCAGATGCGAACCGCCTGGAAGGTACGGGTCGCGGGATGTTTGTGCTTATCCTTCACCGGCGTTGCCGCCGCGATCACCTCGGCTAACTCTTTGGTGCGGGTCATGGGCTCAATGCGGTTGCGCTCAACGATGGCGCGCGCAATACGTTTGCCAAAGCGCTCTTCGCCGAAGGTTTTGATTACCCATGCAATATCCGCTTCATCAGCAGTCTGTAACCACTCGGCGGCAGACTGACCGCGCGTCGGGTCCATCCGCATATCCAGCGGACCATCGCGCATAAAGGAGAAGCCGCGTTCAGCATCATCAAGCTGAGGTGAAGAGACGCCAAGATCGAGAAGAATCCCGTCGATCTTGCCCGTCAGGCCGCGCTCGGCAACATATTCCGCGAGCGCAGAGAAAGGTCCATGCACGATGGAAAAGCGTGGGTCATTGATGGTCTGCGCAACGGCAATCGCCTGCGGATCGCGATCGATTGCCAGCAGACGTCCTTCCTCTCCAAGCTGGGAGAGAATCAAACGCGAGTGACCACCGCGACCAAAAGTGCCATCAATGTAGATGCCATCCGGACGAATATTCAGGCCGTTAACGGCCTCGTCCAGTAACACCGTTTTGTGTTTATAATTTTCCATCATATTTATAGAGACAAGTCCTGCAGCCGTTCCGATAATGTCGCGGAATCAGACTGCTCAGCGTCGATATCTTCCTTGACCTGTTGATACCAGGTCGTTTCATCCCACAGTTCAAACTTGTTGAACTGCCCGACCAGCATCACTTCTTTGGTCAGACCGGCATGTTGCCGTAACACAGGCGCAATTAGTAATCGCCCTGCGTTATCCATCTGACATTCACTGGCATGTCCCAATAACAACCGCTGCACGCGGCGTTCCTGCGGGTTCATGCTCGACAGTCGCGACAGCTTTTGCTCAATAATTTCCCATTCAGGCAGGGGGTAAAGCAGCAGGCAGGGGGAGTTAATGTCAATGGTGCAAACCATTTGACCCGCAGCGTTCTCAATCAGCTGGTCGCGGTATCGGGTTGGTACCGATAAACGCCCTTTGCTGTCGAGATTGACTAACGTAGCTCCACGGAACATGCCAGTCTCACCCCTCCTCACCACTTTAACCCACAAATTCCCACCTAAAGGAGTTTACGGAGCGAGGGAAAAGCTTGTCAAGCCAGGACTCTCCCTGTAAGGACCCGGAAGCCCTCTATTTACAGAGATAAACACTCCTGGTTAATAACTGCACAACTGGCGAGGCAAAATTAACGTTATGAATATTTGTAAGAAAAAAACCGAATATGCACACTAGCGTTAAAGCTCACTCAATTTCATCGCAGATAAATATAAAGTGTCAGTTTGCGACGCGGGCAGCATTTTATGACAGATTCTCAGGGGATAACAGCGCCAGATTCACTCAGGCACCCGGTAAGCGCGGCGGTTGCCGTGTTAGCTGGCAAAGGAGGAGGAAAAACGTCTGAATATTCATCGACCGGAGAGGGTTTGTAACAAAATAATACAAAAATAGCCGTTTTAAATTGCTCAGACGTTCTTTAAAGAACAATTTAGAAGCCAAAACGAATTAAGAAAATTAGGTGATTATGAACCCTCAAGAATTATCCTAATTTCTCTCCGGGAATTATGCACACGAATTATTGCGGCAAAACGGGGGCAGATTTCGCCGCCCCGGTCATTTTCATTTATGACGGCTTAAAATTCCGCGATGGTAAAGATTACGTTTGATACGCGTCAGGCCCGGCTTCGGCTTACGGGGTTCATCCAGACTCGCCAGCACAATCTCCAGTACGCGTTCAGCCACGTCACGGTGACGCTGTGCTACCGCCAGCACCGGGCACTGGAGGAAGTCGAGAAGCTCGTTATCCCCGAAAGTAGCGATGGCCAGGTCGGAAGGGAGTTTACCTTCGCGACGTAAGGTCACATCCATCACCCCCTGCAAAAGCGCAAACGAGGTGGTGAACAGTGCCTGAGGCATCGGGTGCGTTTCCAGCCATTTCTCGAACAGCTGCGCAGCGGCCTCACGCTCGTAGCTGTTGGCATAGAGGTAGTGAACCTCGCGCGGATCGTCTTTCCAGGCAGTTCTGAAGCCCTGCTCACGCAGGAAGCTCACAGAAAGCTCAGGCAACGCGCCAAGATAAAGCACGGTTTCCGCCGGGAATGTTCTTAGCTCTGCGGCCAGCATTTCTGCGTCATCCTGATCGGCACCCACTACGCTTGTGAAATGCTCGCGGTCCAGCGCGCGATCCAGCGCAACGATCGGGAACGGGTCGTTCGCCCAGCGCTGGTAGAACGGATGCTCTGGCGGTAAGGAGGTCGACACGATAATGGCATCCACCTGACGCTGGAGCAGATGCTCAATGCAGCGCATCTCGTTATCCGGCTGATCTTCCGAGCAGGCAATCAGCAATTGATAGCCGCGCTGGCGCGCCTGACGTTCAAGATAGTTGGCGATACGGGTATAGCTGGTGTTTTCCAGGTCCGGGATCACCAGACCAATAGAGCGGGTGCGCCCGGCACGCAGGCCGGCTGCGACAGCATTCGGATGGTAGTTATGTTCACGAACCACCGCCATAACTTTTTCAACGGTCTTATCGCTGACACGGTACTGCTTTGCTTTACCGTTAATCACATAGCTGGCCGTTGTTCGTGACACGCCGGCTAGCCGGGCGATTTCATCCAGTTTCACAATTGCCCCTTAAAAAAAGAAAAGAGTCCATGGCCCTGTCAAGGTTATGGTTAAATCTTTTAACATCTAAACGCAGAAAAGCTTCCGCGGCAACCGCTTTTATCTGCGTTGTCGGCTGATTACGCAAAAAAAAGCCCGGCTTTGGTGACCGGGCAGAAAGAGGCGAACCTTTTTGACAACTAACGCATGATTTTCTCGCCGCGTGACAGACCCACTACACCCGATCTCGCCACCTCAACAATTTTTGCTACATCCCGCACGGACGCCAGGAAGGCATCCAGCTTGTCGCTCGTCCCTACCAGTTGAACCGTATAAAGAGAAGGCGTGACGTCGATAATCTGTCCGCGGAATATATCCGCATTGCGTTTGACTTCTTCACGCCCGTAGCCACTGGCCTGAATTTTCACCAGCATGACCTCACGTTCAACGTAGGCCCCCTGCCCCAGCTCGCTCACGCGCAGCACGTCGACCAGCTTATGCAGCTGTTTCTCAATCTGCTCCAGCACTTTGGCGTCGCCGACGGTTTGGATCGTCATGCGCGACAGCGTTGGGTCTTCCGTCGGGGCGACGGTCAGGCTTTCAATGTTGTAGCCCCGCTGCGCAAAAAGCCCAATGACGCGCGACAGTGCGCCAGACTCGTTTTCCAGTAAAACAGATAATATCCGGCGCATATCAGGTTCTCTCCGTTTTGCTTAACCACATTTCATCCATACCACCACCACGAATATGCATCGGATAAACGTGCTCGGTCCCATCAACAATGACATCCATAAAGACGAGGCGGTTGTTTTTAACATGCTCAAGCGCTTCAGCGAGCTTCGTTTCCAGCTCGGCCGGATCGGTCACCCGCATGCCAACATGGCCGTAAGCTTCAGCAAGACGAACAAAATCCGGCAGCGATTTCATATATGACTGTGAATGACGGCCAGAATAGATCATATCCTGCCACTGCTTCACCATACCGAGATAGCCGTTATTCAGGTTCAGCACGAGAACCGGCAGTTCATACTGCAGCGCGGTAGAGAGCTCCTGAATGTTCATCTGGATACTGCCGTCCCCGGTTACGCAGACGACGGTTTCATTCGGCAGCGCCAGCTTCACGCCCAGCGCGGCGGGCAAACCAAAGCCCATCGTTCCTAAACCACCCGAGTTGATCCAGTGTCGTGGTTTATCAAACGGGTAATACAGGGCGGCAAACATCTGGTGCTGACCCACGTCTGAGGTCACATATGCCTCACCCTTCGTCAGTCGCCACACTGCTTCGATGACCGCCTGCGGCTTAATATTTTCGCTCTGCGTGTCATATTTCAGACACTGGCGTGCACGCCACTGTTCAATTTGCTGCCACCAGTCGCGGATCTCATCCAGCGGCTGGGTCGCGGTCTCCTGGGCCAGCAGCTCCAGCATTTGCTCCAGAACCTGCCGGGCATCACCGACGATCGGCACATCCGCCGACACCGTTTTTGAAATGGATGTGGGATCGATATCAATGTGCAGCACGGTGGCGTTCGGGCAATACTTCGCCAGGTTATTAGTGGTGCGATCGTCAAAACGCACGCCAACGGCAAAGATCACATCAGAATGGTGCATCGTCATGTTGGCTTCATAGGTACCGTGCATACCCAGCATACCCAGCGCCTGACGGTGGGTGGCGGGAAACGCCCCCAGCCCCATCAGCGACGACGCAACAGGGAGGTTCAGCTTTTCAATCAGTTCACGAAGCTGGACTTCACAGGCTGAATTGATCGCCCCGCCGCCAACATAGACGACCGGTTTTTTGGCTGCCAGAAGCGTTTGCAACGCACGCTTGATCTGACCTTTATGACCCTGCGTGGTTGGGTTGTAAGAACGCATGCTCACCGATTCTGGCCAGACATAAGGCAGCTTGTTTGCCGGGTTCAGTATATCTTTGGGTAGATCGACCACCACCGGTCCCGGACGCCCGCTTGCCGCCAGCCAGAAGGCTTTTTTCAGCACGCCAGGGATATCTTCGGTTTGCTTGACCAGGAAGCTGTGCTTCACAACGGGACGCGAAATCCCGACCATGTCGCACTCCTGAAACGCGTCGTAGCCAATCAGTGAGGTCGCCACCTGCCCGGAGAGGATCACTAGCGGGATAGAGTCCATATACGCCGTGGCAATGCCGGTAATGGCGTTTGTCGCGCCGGGACCAGACGTGACCAGGACCACGCCCACTTCCCCCGTTGCACGCGCCAGGCCGTCAGCCATGTGTACCGCCGCCTGCTCGTGACGAACCAGAACATGGTCAATGCCCCCTACCGTATGAAGCGCATCATAAATATCAAGGACCGCGCCGCCAGGGTAGCCGAACACTTGCTTCACGCCCTGATCGATCAGTGACCGAACGACCATTTCCGCGCCAGACAACATCTCCATGCTTTGCCTCCAGGCATTTTGTTATAGACGGACTGCCGAACTCATTTCCGCACCGTCTTACGAATCTTATATTTTGCAGAGTGTTCTTTACCTTAACCGCTCGTTATGAGGCAGGCAATTAGCAAACCCGGGGAGATAAACGGTGCGTAAAGCAGAAAAAGCAGCCGTTAACAGAAGATATGGTTAATTCATCTGGGAATAGAGGATGGGATGATTAATCATCGCTGAAAAGCACGACAACGCAGAAAATCATCTATTTTTGCGCACCGGATAGCAGCCCTAAAAAAATCACAATAGAATAAAATAGCAATTATCTAAAAAAATTCAGGATAAACCACATAAACCAATGCGGTTTATCCTGATACGTTTATCGGCGACAGATGCCAACCAGCAGCTCTTCCATCCACTGATGCCCTTTATCCCGGCCCGCCGCTTCATGCCAGGAAAGGTAACAGGTTCGGCTATTTAGCTTGAGTGGCAGAGGCAGAATTTGCAGATTTAACGATTCTGAAAACTCTTCTGCCAGCCAGCGCGGCGCAATCGCCACCAGCTGCGTCTGGGAGACTACGTTTAATACGCTGACCATTGCCATTCCCTGATAGGCCACACACGCCTGTTTGTCTGCTGTGTCATACCACGGCAGGCTAAAGGAAGCATATCTGTCGAGTGCAACAACGGCGTGCTGCTCATTATAAACATCATTTTCTCGTAACGGAGAAGTCAGGCGCGGATGTTTTTTACTGGCGACCAAAACCATTTCATCTTTAAACAGCGGCACGCAGGAAAATTCAGGTCGACGGAACTCTTCATATCCCAGGACGAATTCGATCTCCTGATAGCGCAACTGATGTTCTGTGTTTTGATTGAGGGATGATTTAAAAACCAGATTGATATTTGGCGCGATCTCTTCAACTTTATTATAAATAATCGATGTTAAATAATTATCTAATGGGCTGCAGACACAGAGATGAAAGACTCGCTCGCTGCTTAAGGGTTCAAACCCCGACCCCGGCAGTTCATTTTGTACCAACTGCAGCGCCTGGCGGATTGAGCCGAATAACTGGAATGCACGCGCCGTGGGCTGGATCCCCCTCCCGTAACGAACGAACAGTTCATCGTTAAACATGACCTTAAGCCTGGCGACGGCATTACTGACGGCGGGTTGTGACATCCCCAACGTTTGTGCCGCGCGGGTGATATTCTGTTCCTGCATGACAGCATCAAACACCGTCAGAAGATTAAGGTCCACCGTGCGTAACTGTGGTTTAATCCCATCCGTAGTTTGAGGTTGTTTAATATTATTTTCTGGCACTTCAGACTCCACTGTCACGCTACACTCCCTTTGCCAACGTATTGTAACAATCTCGAAAAATATGATTTATCATGCAAATATGGCCAGCGAAAGAGAATTGTTTAAAATTCGGAATATATAAAGACACTAAAAGAATGAAAAATAAAAACACGTAAATGATATGATTAACTTTAGGATTGAGATGAAACCATAAACCAAACAAATATACAATTACCCCTTGGTTAATGATGACTTAAGTATTATTAAACTGTTATAACTGACGCTCTACAGTAAGTTAACAATCTGTTATCTCTGTTCATTTTTTAGAGAGTCTAAAATGATTCACTGAACTTACAACTTAATGATATTAAAACCCTTTAAGCATAAAGCATTCATGGCAACGTACTTTGCTCAATTTAAACGAATTATATTAATTTATTTCTGCAACCTTTTTCCCAGTCCAAAATTAGACAATTAGTCGGGTCGTAAAAGTAAAAACCAGCACAATTCGCTAAAGCAGACAGCCTGTGTGTTCAGCCTGCCGGGGCCGTTTTTATCCTTAGGGGTTGACATGAACGGCCGTATCCAGTACCACTAAAAATACATTGAATTTAACGGAGCACGATTCATGATTCGCACCATTCGTTTCACCGGTCTACTACTACTAAACGCATCCACTGTGCGCGGTAGACTGGCGGGCGAAATTCAGCGTTGAATCGTCACCAGTAAGACTAAAAACCCGCGCCACTGCGCGGGTTTTTTTATGCTCGTAGCAAGGCGCCCTAAGACTGACAAGGACCTAACCCATGAGCCAGCAAGTCATTATTTTCGATACCACTTTACGAGACGGTGAACAGGCATTACAGGCAAGCCTGAGTGTAAAAGAGAAACTGCAGATCGCGCTGGCTCTTGAACGTATGGGTGTCGACGTGATGGAAGTCGGTTTCCCGGTTTCGTCTCCGGGTGATTTCGAATCCGTCCAGACTATCGCCCGCACCATCAAAAACAGCCGCGTGTGTGCCCTGGCACGCTGTGTAGAGAAAGACATCGACGTTGCGGCTGAGTCGCTGAAAGTCGCCGAAGCCTTCCGTATTCATACCTTTATTGCGACCTCGCCGATGCACATCGCAACCAAATTGCGCAGCACGCTGGATGAGGTTATTGAACGTGCGGTGTATATGGTAAAGCGCGCACGCAACTATACCGATGACGTTGAATTCTCCTGTGAGGATGCAGGCCGTACGCCGATTGACGATCTGGCGCGTGTTGTGGAAGCCGCCATTAACGCAGGTGCGAAAACCATCAACATTCCGGACACCGTCGGCTATACCATGCCGTTTGAGTTCTCCAACATCATCACCGGCCTGTATGACCGCGTACCAAATATTGATAAAGCGATTATCTCCGTTCATACCCATGACGATTTGGGCCTGGCCGTTGGCAATGCCATTGCCGCGGTACACGCTGGTGCACGTCAGGTAGAAGGCGCGATGAACGGCATCGGCGAACGCGCAGGTAACTGCTCGCTGGAAGAAGTGATCATGGCGATCAAAGTGCGCAAAGATATTATGGACGTGCACACCCGCATCAATCACAACGAAATCTGGCGCACCAGCCAGACCGTCAGCCAGATTTGCAACATGCCTATTCCGGCCAACAAAGCAATTGTCGGTACCGGCGCCTTCGCGCACTCCTCCGGTATTCACCAGGACGGCGTGCTGAAGAACCGCGAAAACTACGAAATCATGACCCCGGAATCCATTGGCCTGAACCAGGTACAGCTGAACCTGACCTCCCGTTCCGGCCGTGCGGCGGTAAAACACCGTATGGAAGAGATGGGTTATAAGGACAGCGATTACAACATGGATCAGCTGTACGACGCCTTCCTGAAGTTGGCCGACAAAAAAGGTCAGGTGTTCGACTATGACCTGGAAGCGCTGGCCTTTATTAACAAGCAGCAGGAAGAGCCAGAGCATTTCCGTCTGGATTATTTCAACGTGCAGTCCGGCTCCAGCAACATCGCCACCGCCTCGGTCAAACTGGCCTGCGGTGATGAAATTAAAGCAGAAGCCGCTAACGGTAACGGCCCTGTCGATGCCATCTACCAGGCAATCAACCGCGTCACCGAGTACGACGTTGAGCTGGTGAAATATGACCTGACGGCCAAAGGCCACGGTAAAGATGCACTGGGTCAGGTCGACATTGTTGTTACCCACAATGGCCGTCGTTTCCATGGCGTGGGTCTGGCGACCGATATCGTCGAATCCTCCGCAAAAGCGATGGTGCATGTTCTGAACAACATCTGGCGCGCCGCCGAAGTCGAAAAAGAGTTGCAACGCAAAGCTCAGAATAAAGAGAACAACAAGGAAACCGTGTAATGTCGAAGAATTACCATATTGCTGTGTTACCGGGCGACGGTATTGGCCCGGAAGTGATGGCACAGGCGCTGAAAGTACTGGAAGCCGTTCGCTCGCGTTTTGCGATGAAAATCACCACCAGCCACTACGATGTTGGCGGTATTGCGATTGATAACCACGGTACGCCATTGCCGAAAGCCACCGTTGAAGGCTGCGAAAATGCCGATGCCGTCCTGTTCGGTTCCGTCGGTGGCCCGAAATGGGAACACCTGCCGCCAGCAGAGCAGCCAGAGCGTGGCGCGCTGTTGCCGCTGCGTAAACATTTCAAGCTGTTCAGCAACCTGCGTCCGGCGAAGCTGTATCAGGGTCTGGAAGAGTTTTGCCCGCTGCGCGCCGATATCGCCGCCAACGGTTTCGACATTCTGTGCGTGCGTGAACTGACCGGCGGGATCTATTTCGGTCAGCCAAAGGGACGCGAAGGCAGCGGCCAGCATGAAAAAGCGTTCGATACCGAGGTGTATCACCGCTTCGAAATTGAACGTATCGCCCATATCGCCTTTGAGTCTGCGCGCAAGCGCCGCCATAAAGTGACCTCTATTGATAAAGCGAACGTCCTGCAGTCTTCCATTTTGTGGCGCGAGATCGTCAGCGAAGTCGCTAAGCAATACCCTGACGTTGAGCTGTCGCACATGTACATCGACAACGCGACGATGCAGCTGATCAAGGATCCGTCTCAGTTTGACGTCCTGCTGTGCTCCAACCTGTTCGGCGATATTCTCTCGGACGAATGCGCAATGATTACCGGCTCCATGGGCATGCTGCCATCGGCAAGCCTGAACGAAGAGGGCTTTGGCCTGTACGAGCCGGCAGGCGGCTCCGCACCGGATATCGCAGGTAAAAACATTGCCAACCCGATTGCGCAGATCCTCTCTCTGGCCCTGCTGCTGCGCTACAGCCTGGATGCAGGTGATGCAGCAACCGCAATTGAGAACGCCATTAACCGGGCGTTAGAAGAAGGCGTCCGTACCGGTGATTTAGCACGCGGCACGGCGGCAGTCAGTACTGATGAAATGGGCGACATTATTGCCCGCTATGTCGCGCAAGGGGTGTAATCATGGCCAAAACCTTATATGAAAAATTGTTTGATGCGCACGTTGTTTACGAGGCACCAAACGAAACCCCTCTGCTGTACATCGACAGACATCTGGTACACGAGGTGACCTCTCCTCAGGCGTTTGACGGCCTGCGCGCGCACAAGCGTCCGGTTCGTCAGCCGGGCAAAACCTTCGCAACGATGGATCACAACGTTTCCACCCAGACCAAAGACATTAACGCGTCCGGTGAGATGGCGCGTATCCAGATGCAGGAACTGATTAAGAACTGCAACGAGTTTGGCGTTGAGCTGTACGATCTGAATCACCCTTATCAAGGTATCGTCCACGTGATGGGGCCAGAGCAAGGGATTACCCTGCCGGGCATGACCATCGTCTGCGGTGACTCCCACACCGCGACGCACGGCGCGTTTGGTGCCCTGGCGTTCGGGATTGGTACCTCTGAAGTTGAACACGTGCTGGCTACGCAGACCCTGAAACAGGGACGTGCCAAAACCATGAAGATTGAAGTGAAGGGAAAAGCCGCGCCGGGTATCACCGCAAAAGACATCGTGCTGGCGATCATTGGTAAAACCGGCAGCGCAGGCGGTACCGGCCACGTGGTGGAATTCTGCGGCGAGGCCATCCAGGCGCTGAGCATGGAAGGCCGCATGACCCTCTGCAATATGGCCATTGAGATGGGCGCAAAAGCTGGTCTGGTCGCGCCAGACGACACCACCTTCGACTATGTGAAGGGCCGTCTGCACGCGCCGAAAGGCCAGGATTTTGACGATGCTGTCGCGTACTGGAAAACCCTGAAAACCGACGACGGTGCCAGCTTCGATACCGTGGTTACCCTGCAGGCAGAAGAGATTGCCCCGCAGGTGACCTGGGGGACTAATCCGGGCCAGGTGATTTCCGTCAACGACAGCATCCCTGACCCTGCCTCGTTCGCCGATCCGGTCGAACGCGCCAGTGCGGAAAAAGCGCTGGCCTATATGGGACTGAAGCCGGGCATCCCGCTGACCGACGTCACCATTGATAAAGTCTTCATCGGCTCATGCACCAACTCCCGTATCGAAGATTTGCGCGCCGCCGCCGAAATTGCAAAAGGCCGCAAAGTGGCACCGGGCGTGCAGGCTCTGGTTGTTCCAGGCTCCGGCCCGGTGAAAGCCCAGGCGG
The DNA here is from genome assembly GCF_001022965.1 of Enterobacter genomosp. O. Classification (GTDB taxonomy): domain Bacteria; phylum Pseudomonadota; class Gammaproteobacteria; order Enterobacterales; family Enterobacteriaceae; genus Enterobacter; species Enterobacter cloacae_L. The sequence goes on along the minus strand of NZ_LECZ01000023.1, from coordinate 361,299 downwards.
AAGCCGAAGGCCTGGATAAGATCTTTATCGACGCGGGCTTCGAGTGGCGCCTGCCAGGCTGCTCCATGTGTCTGGCCATGAACAACGATCGCCTGAATCCGGGCGAGCGCTGCGCCTCCACCAGTAACCGTAACTTTGAAGGCCGTCAGGGCCGCGGTGGGCGCACCCATCTGGTCAGCCCGGCAATGGCCGCCGCTGCGGCAGTCACCGGCCATTTCGCCGATATTCGCAGCCTGAAATAAGGAGACAATCATGGCAGAGAAATTTACCCAACATACAGGCCGGGTTGTCCCCCTGGACGCCGCTAACGTCGATACTGATGCAATCATTCCTAAGCAGTTTTTGCAGAAAGTCACGCGTACCGGTTTTGGTGCACATCTGTTTAACGACTGGCGTTTCCTTGATGACAAAGGTGAAGTGCCTAACCCGGAGTTCGTTCTGAACTTCCCGGAATACAAAGGCGCCTCCATTTTGCTGGCGCGGGAAAACTTTGGCTGCGGTTCATCCCGTGAACACGCGCCGTGGGCCCTGACCGACTACGGTTTTAAAGTGGTTATCGCACCGAGCTTCGCCGATATCTTTTACGGCAACAGCTTCAACAACCAGCTTCTGCCCGTCACGCTGAGCGACGAACAGGTTGATGAGCTGTTCGCCCTGGTGCAGGCGAATCCGGGTATTTCGTTTGAAGTGGATCTGGAAGCGGAAGTGGTGAAGGCTGGAGATAAGACCTACAGCTTCAGCATTGATGCGTTCCGTCGTCACTGCATGCTGAACGGTCTGGACAGTATTGGCCTGACGCTCCAGCACGAAGACGCCATCTCAGCGTACGAGAAAAAACAGCCTGCATTTATGAGCTAAAGGCAATGGCCCGCAAAAAGCGGGCCATTGATAATGGTGCGTTGAGGCTCAACCGCTCTGGAGAGGCGGGGCAACGTCCCCCGCCAATACCGCTAACGTTTTGCTTCGTAAGCCAACACCGCCGCCAGCTCCGTTTTCTCCTGTCTGAAATGCAGCTCACACAACGAGTCGCGCACCATCCAGGTGAAGATCAACAGCGTCGTACAGATCAGAAACAAACCTAACAGCAGAGTACGTTTTGGCATTCCAGCCTCCTTATTGCTTTTCGGCAATGAAGAGACTAACCTCGCAATGTCGGTAGTGAAGTTAGTCTCCCCATCAGTTTTTTGATGTGGGACTCTCCACTGTTTGCCTCTTGCGAAAGCCTGAGGCAAACAGCCTCAAGCACCCGCCACGCACTCTATTCCCCTTCTTCGTACCTGTCAGAAAGTCGTTCCATTTCGTGAAGCCGTCTTCCAGAATCAAACATCCTTGACCCGGCAGGTCAGCCCAAGCGTAACCACCGAAATCGCCGCAATCATCCAGTAAACCGAGGCATGGCCATAGCTTTGCGCCAGCGCCCCCTGAATCACCCCCGCCAGAATGACCCCCGTCGAAATACTGTTGGTAAAAAGCGTGGTCGCCGAGCCGGCGCGGCCTGGCATGAGGTCCTGGAACCAAAGCATGCCGATCCCGGCAACAATGCCAATAAACACGGCGTTGAACAGCTGCAGCGCCAGCAGCGCTTCGCGCGAATGGAAAAAGATCAGCCCCACGTAAAACAGCACGCCAGCTGCCACGGCGACAACCATCATCCGACGCTTTCCGAAACGCTTAACGTAATAACCCGCCAGGATCATAGCCGGAATTTCCAGGCCGGCCGCGGTGCCCATTAAGATCCCGGCGAGCTTGTCCGGCAAGCCCAGTGAGCTGCTGATCCACAGCGGCATGTCGATGATGTACATGGTGTTGCAGGTCCACATCAGCGTGGAGGCAATAAACAGCATGCGGACGTTTTTGTCCTGCCAGCCGCTCACCTGAGTAATCGGTTTATCCGTCGTTTGCTCGACCCGAGCCACGGACGGCAGCGCAAAAGCAATCAGCGCCAGGCTAATGACAAAAATCCCTGCCGCAATGGAAAACATGGCGGTAAAGCCATAGTTCAGCGCCAGCATGAAGGCCAGCGGCGGGCCGATGACCCACGCCAGCGAGAGCTGGGCACGCATCACCGAGCTGAACATCACCACTTCCCGCGCCGAGTTATCCGCATATTCACGTGCCAGGGCGAAAAGCTGCGGCATGGCGGTGCTCGCCAGCGACGCCAGCAGCACGCCACAGGTAATGAGCGTCAGGTAATCACGATTGAACGCAAAGAGCAGCGCGTTGCCCACGGCCATGGCGCAGCAAAAGAGGATCAGCTTACGCCGGTCGCCCTGGCTGTCCGATCGTTTCGCCAGCGCGAGGCTAACCAGGATCCCGGCAATGGCGTTGACGGTATAAAACAGCCCCACCCAAAACGGCTGCGCGCCCACCTCGCGGCTGAGGAACAGGCTCAGGGTCGGCGCCTGTAGCGCCCCCGCCACGCCCATCATAAAGGCCACCAGCATAAAAGCGGCATAGACGCCGTTCAGGCGTCGCCCCATCGTCATCAACCAGAGCATGCGCAAGTCCTTGTGAAAGCGAATCGAAACCGGGTGAAAGAATAAACGAAAAAAGCCAGCAAAAACATTTTGCTGGCGGGTGATAAGCACCAATACTCAGTCACACATGATCGAGGCGAGTTAGCGAGAAGAGGTCGGTTTCGTAACGTCCCACTGCATCAGGTCTTCCAGAATTTTCAGCCGTTGCTCTGCACACTGGCGGGCCAGCCAGGACGTTCCTTTTGTCGCTGAAAAATAGTGCTGATAAAACTGACGTGCGGTAGACCTCTTCATAATTTACCTCCTCACTTCATCGGTAAGGATTATTGGCTTAATATAGGGATTAATAAATTGCTGATTTTTTGTCAGGAGTTCCCCTTTTATGCCTTCCGGTCGACTGCAACAACAATTCATCCGCCTCTGGCAGTGCTGCGAGGGGCAATCGAAGGAGACCACGCTGAACGAGCTGGCCGACCTGCTTAGCTGTTCCCGCCGCCATATGCGCACGCTGCTCAACACCATGCAGCAGCAGGGCTGGTTAAGCTGGGAAGCGGAGGCGGGACGCGGCAAACGCTCGCGCCTGACCTTCCTGTATACCGGGCTGGCGCTGCAGCAGCAGCGCGCCGAAGATCTGCTGGAGCAGGACCGTATTGACCAGCTGGTACAGCTGGTGGGCGATAAAGCCGCCGTGCGCCAGATGCTGGTTTCGCACCTCGGACGCAGTTTCCGCCAGGGCCGCCATATCCTGCGGGTCCTCTACTATCGGCCGATGAAAAATCTGTTGCCCGGCACGGCCTTACGCCGCTCAGAAACCCATATGGCCCGGCAAATCTTCAGCGGGCTGACGCGGATAAATGAGGAAAATGGGGAACTGGAAGCGGATATCGCGCACCACTGGCAGCAGCTTTCCCCGCTTCACTGGCGATTCTTTTTACGCCCCGGCATCCACTTTCACCACGGACGCGAGCTGGAAATGCGCGACGTTATCGCCTCTCTGGAACGCGTCCGCAAGCTGCCGCTCTACTCGCATATTTCGCGCGTGCACTCCCCAACGGCATGGACGCTGGATATTGAGCTGTCCCAGCAGGACAAGTGGCTTCCCTGGCTGCTGGGCTATGTGCCGTCGATGATTTTGCCCGGCGAGTGGGAGTCGATGAACAATTTTGCCAGCCAGCCGATTGGCACCGGCCCCTACTCTGTCTCCCGCAATAACAACAACCAGCTGAAAATCCGCGCGTTCGACGACTATTTTGGCTATCGGGCGCTGATCGACGAAGTGAACGTGTGGGTATTGCCGGATCTGAATGAAGAGCTGAGTGCAGGCCTGACGCTGGAAGGCCCTACCACGGGAGAAAAAGCCGTGGAGAGTCGCCTGGAGGAGGGATGCTACTATCTGCTGTTTGATGGCCGCACCCATCGCGGGGCAAACCATGAGGTACGTAAGTGGATCAGCCACGTTTTATCCCCCTCCAATCTCATCTACCACGCGGAAGAGCAGTACCAGACCTACTGGTTCCCGGCGTACGGCCTGCTTCCGCGCTGGCACCACGCCCGCCCGGCACGCTGCGATAAACCCGCAGGGCTGGAGTCCATCACCCTGACCTACTACCGCGAACACGTGGAGCATCGTTTTATCGCCAGGATCATGACCAGACTGCTGGCAGCGGAGGGGGTCAGGCTGGACATCAATGAAGTGGACTATGACGAATGGCATCAGGGGGAACTGACCAGCGATATCTGGCTGAACAGCGCCAACTTCACCCTGCCGCTCGATTTTTCATTATTCTCACACCTGTATGAAGTTCCGCTGATCCAGCACTGCATCCACCGCGACTGGCAGCAGGATGCAGCCCTGTGGCGCGCGGGCGAAATGAATCTTGCCGTATGGTGCCAGCAGCTGCTGTCTGAACAGGCGATCGTCCCCTTGATACACCACTGGCTGATGATCCAGGGACAGCGCAGTATGCGCGGTTTGCGGATGAACACCCTGGGCTGGTTTGATTTCAAATCGGCCTGGTTTGCGCCGCCGGAACCATAACGCTTTCGTAATATTCACCAAATCATTACAATAGCGCCGTTCTCAACGGGGTGCTGCATCACAGATGTGCGCTGAGATAATACCCGTCGAACCTGATCCGGATAACGCCGGCGAAGGGATTTGAGGCTGTCGCTCAAAATCCTTTGCCACTCAACTTTGAGGTGCAAAGTGTTAAAAAAAGCTCTTCCCCTGCTGGCGCTGTTTGCGCTGCCTGCTTTTGCTAAGCCCGTTCTGACGGTCTACACCTACGACTCTTTTTCTGCAGACTGGGGCCCTGGCCCGGTCGTCAAAAAAGCCTTTGAAGCTGACTGTAACTGCGAACTGAAGTTTGTGGCGCTGGAAGATGGCGTGTCGCTGCTCAACCGTCTGCGCATGGAAGGTAAAAACAGTAAAGCCGACGTGGTGCTCGGCCTGGATAACAACCTGCTGGACGCCGCCTCGCAAACCAAACTGTTTGCCAAAAGCGGCGTAGCGGCAGATGCCGTTAACGTGCCGGGCGGCTGGAAAAACGACACCTTCGTGCCGTTCGACTACGGCTACTTTGCTTTTGTTTACGACAAAAACAAGCTGAAAAACCCGCCGAAAAGCCTGAAAGAGCTGGTAGAAAGCGACCAGAAATGGCGCGTCATTTATGAAGACCCGCGCACCAGTACGCCGGGCCTGGGCCTGCTGCTGTGGATGCAGAAAGTCTACGGGGATAAAGCGCCCGAAGCGTGGCAAAAGCTGGCCGCCAAAACCGTGACGGTGACCAAAGGCTGGAGCGAAGCCTATGGCCTGTTCCTGAAAGGCGAAAGCGACCTGGTGTTGAGCTACACCACCTCCCCGGCCTATCACATTATCGCCGAGAAGAAAGACAACTACGCGGCTGCTGATTTTGCTGAAGGGCATTATCTGCAGGTGGAAGTGGCCGCGCGCACCGTCGCCAGCAAACAGCCGGAACTCGCAGAAAAATTCCTGAAATTTATGGTTTCGCCCGCGTTCCAGAACGCCATTCCTACAGGTAACTGGATGTATCCCGTCACGAACGTTGCGCTGCCATCAGGTTTCGAGCAGCTCACCAAACCAAAAACCTCGCTGGAATTTACGCCGCAGCAGGTCGCCGCGCAGCGTGCAGCATGGGTAAGTGAATGGCAACGCGCCGTCAGCCGCTGATTCCCGGCTGGTTACTGCCCGGGCTGCTCGCCGCCATAGTCATGGTGGCGGTCAGCCTGGGGGCCTTTCTTGCGTTGTGGTTTAACGCGCCAGAGAGTGACCTGCCCGCACTCTGGCACGACAGCTATCTCTGGCACGTCATTCGTTTCTCCTTCTGGCAGGCGTTTCTTTCTGCCCTGCTGTCGGTGATCCCGGCTATTTTTCTTGCGCGAGCACTGTATCGGCGGCGTTTTCCCGGCAGGCAGGCACTGCTGCGCCTGTGCGCCATGACGCTGATCCTGCCCGTGCTGGTGGCAGTATTTGGCATTCTGAGCGTTTACGGTCGCCAGGGCTGGCTGGCTTCCCTGTGGAGCCTGCTTGGTCTTGAATGGACATTCTCCCCCTACGGGCTGAAGGGCATTCTGCTGGCGCACGTGTTTTTCAATATGCCGATGGCGACACGCCTCTTTTTGCAGGCGCTGGAGAACATTCCCGGCGAACAGCGTCAGATTGCCGCCCAGCTTGGCATGCGCGGCGCGTCATTCTTCCGCTTTGTCGAATGGCCATGGCTGCGCCGCCAGCTTCCCCCCGTGGCGGCATTAATCTTTATGCTCTGCTTCGCCAGCTTCGCCACCGTACTTTCACTCGGCGGCGGACCGCAGGCGACGACCATTGAGCTGGCGATTTACCAGGCGCTGAGTTACGACTACGATCCCGGTCGCGCCGCGCTGCTGGCGATGGTGCAGATGGGATGCTGTCTTGCGCTGGTGCTGCTGAGCCAGCGACTGAGTAAAGCCGTTCCCCCTGGCAGTAATCAAATAACCGGCTGGCGCGATCCGCAGGACAGCCTGCACAGCCGCATCACCGATTTTACCCTGATCGCCCTTGCGCTCCTGCTGCTGCTGCCGCCGCTGATGGCCGTTGTCGTTGACGGTCTTAACCTCAATCTCCTGTCCGTCCTGCAACAGCCTATCCTCTGGCAGGCCACCGGAACCTCGCTTCGTATCGCACTGGCCGCTGGGCTGCTGTGCGTCACGCTGACCATGATGCTGCTGTGGAGCAGCCGGGAACTCCATGCCCGACAGGCGCAAAAAGCCGGACACGCGCTGGAGCTGACAGGCATGCTGATTCTCGCCATGCCGGGGATCGTGCTGGCGACGGGCTTTTTCCTGCTGTTCAACAGCACCATCGGCCTGCCGGAAAGCGCCGACGGCATTGTGATTTTCACCAACGCCTTAATGGCCATTCCTTACGCGCTCAAGGTGCTGGAAAACCCGATGCGCGACGTCAACGGCCGCTACGGTTTGCTCTGTCAGTCGCTGGGGATGCGGGGCTGGCAACGGCTGAAGGTGGTCGAACTGCGCGCGCTAAAACGTCCGCTGGCGCAGGCGCTGGCGTTTGCCTGCGTGCTCTCAATGGGTGATTTTGGCGTCGTGGCGCTCTTCGGGAATGACAATTTCCGCACCCTGCCCTACTGGCTGTATCAGCAAATCGGCTCCTACCGCAGCCAGGACGGCGCGGTTACCGCGCTTTTACTGCTGCTGCTGTGCTTTGCCTTATTTACCGTTATCGAAAAACTTCCGGGGCGTGATGTTAAAACTGACTGATGTAACCTGGCTCTACCAGCATCTGCCGATGCGCTTCACGCTCTCCGTGCGCCAGGGAGAGATGATTGCCGTGCTTGGTCCAAGCGGTGCGGGAAAAAGCACGCTGCTTAATTTGGTGGCGGGATTTCTGCAGCCGGCAAGCGGATCGATAGTCATTGAAAACCGCGACCACACCCATACGCCGCCTGCAAAACGCCCGGTCTCCATGCTGTTTCAGGAAAACAACCTGTTTACCCACCTGACGGTGCGGCAGAACATCGCGCTGGGGATGGATCCGGGGCTCAAGCTTAACGATGCCCAGCGTCAGAAGCTGGCGATCATTGCCACGCAGATGGGGATAGACGGGCTTATCGACAGGCTGCCGGGAGAGCTTTCCGGCGGCCAGCGTCAGCGCGTGGCCCTGGCGCGTTGTCTGGTACGCGAGCAGCCGATCCTGCTGCTGGATGAACCGTTCTCGGCGCTCGATCCCGCTCTGCGCCAGGAGATGCTGGCGCTGGTGCAGGATGTCTGTCAGCGCCAGCAGCTAACGATGCTGATGGTTTCGCACAGCATTGAGGATGCCGCGCGGATTGCACCGAGATCGGTGGTTATTGCCGAAGGGCGGATTGCGTGGGATGGAAAAACAGAAGAGCTGCTGAGTGGTAAAGCGGGGGCATCTTCGCTGTTGGGCATTCCTGCGGCCTGATGCCCTCACCCTGCCCCTCTCCCACAGGGAGAGGGAAAAGTCCTTAACGGCTGACCACTTTTAATAAAATCTCGCCATATACCGGCATCAGCGGGTGGCGAATCAACGCCACCAGCGCCACCACGGCCACACCCAGCGTCAGCGGGGCCAGCCAGAGCAGGCGAGTACGCGGGAGGTAGCGCGTCAGGCGATCGATATTCGCTTTTCCGCTGCGCCACAGCCGCCAGCACAGCCATGCCGCCAGCCACAGCAGCAGCGCCGTGCCCAGCAGCAGCCATTTAAACTCACCGCTCTGCATACCGTCAGGAATATCGATGGCTGCCCCCGCGAGGATCCCCGGCAGGAAGTAGAACGGCGGCCAGAAAACGCAGCCGATAATATTCGGTACCACAAACTTGGCGACCGGCAGATCCAGCATCCCGGCGACCATAGGAACCAGCGGACGCGTTGGCCCGACAAAGCGGCCGACGAGGATGGTAAACATGCTGTGCTGGTGCAGCGCATGCTCGGTCTTATCCAGCAACGCTTTGTTTTTTTTCATAAACGACCAGCGGTGCAGCGGCTTCTTAAAGCGCCAGCCCAGCCAGAACGAGATCCAGTCGCCCAGCAGGCAGCCGATAATCCCGGCCAGCCACGCCTGCCAGAAATTAACCTCACCGCTGCCAATCAGCGCACCAAGCCCCGCCATCATTACGGTGCCGGGCAGGATTAACCCCACAAGTGCCAGCGATTCCAGAAATGCCACCAGCGCCACGGCGATGAGCGAATACATAACGGACTGGGTAATAAAGTGTTCCAGCAATGCCTGCATAACTATTCCGGTCAGAAAACGAATCAGCGATTCTGCTTAGCGCCCCGCACCGCGTCAAGGCAACAATTGTCTGAATAGTTTACAAGATGCTCCTGAAGTTCACCTGAATGTTTACCGTTCATTCACATCCCGCGCGAAATTCGCTCGGGCTGGCACCGGTGCATTTTTTAAATACGCGAGAAAAATAGAGCTGATCTTCAAAGCCCACGTTGCGCCCCACGGTGGCAATCGGCATCCGGGTGGTGCTGAGCAGAAGCTTCGCCTGACTGATGCGCTGATCCTCACGCCAGCTCAACACGCTGACGCCAAGCTGCTGGCGAAACAGATGCGACAGCCGCGACGGCGACAGGCAAACGTGCTGGGCGACGCTGGCAATATCAAACTGGCTATCGGCCAGATGGTCACTGATGTACTGGCAGGCGTCGCGCACGCGGTTATCCAGCGGCGGATTCAGCGACGCGTTAATGGCCTCCATCCGTCGCAGAAGCAGTTGTTCAAGCAGGTTAATCGCCAGCAGTTCGGCATAGCGCCCTCCTGCCTGGCCCGCCTCAATTATCTGGGCAAAAAGCTCGCGAAACTGCGCCAGATGAACCTCATCCGGGCGATAAAAACCGGTATGCGCAAAAATAGCCGGCCACGAAAGCCACTCCTGCCAGTAGGCGCGAGGACGGAAGTAGACCCACTGGTGATACCACTCTTTGGCGTCAGGGTGGCGGCCGTAATGGTGGATCTCCCCCGGCGGAAAAAGCAGGATATCACCAGGGCGGCAGATGAACTGCTGGTCACCGTTCTTGATGATCCCTTCCCCTCGCACGGTCAGGTTGAGAATATATCCTTTCATCCCGAGCGGTCGGTCGACGTAAAAATCGAGATATCCCTCAGCCTCGATAGGGGTCAGTCCCGCCACAAGGTGCGCGTTAAACGAGTATCCCGGCAGCAGGGGATCGTTTTGCGTTTCGGCCATAGATTCAGTTCTCCCAAGGGTCCTGAAGGAAACCAATTGTCCATATCATTAAAAGCAGGTCAAAAATGGTCTGCGAAAAGATCCAAAAAGCTTCACGCCTCTTTTACGTCCGCCATGTTTCAGCCTTTCCCCCTGATTTCTCCGCCAGAGCAGGCAGATAAGCAGTAACAAAAGTGTCTATAAGTACGGCAGAAATGTCCACATTGAATATTTGCACGGCGTCACACTTTCCGTTGTAACAGCAATTTAATCCATAAGATTAGCGGATCCTGCCTGACGACTTTTGTCCCCAGTCTCTAATGTTCTTCCATACCTGTTTTTTCGATGGAGCAACACCATGGCAATTGCGATTGGCCTCGATTTTGGCAGCGATTCAGTTCGCGCGCTGGCAGTGGACTGTACGTCCGGCCAGGAGATAGCAACCAGCGTTGAGTGGTATCCGCGCTGGCAAGAGGGGCGCTACTGCGATGCGCCAAACAACCAGTTCCGTCACCACCCGCGTGACTACATCGAGTCGATGGAAGCGGCAATCAAAACCGTCCTCGCTGAACTGACTGACGCCCAGCGGGCAGAGGTTGTTGGAATTGGCGTCGACAGCACCGGCTCCACGCCAGCCCCTGTAGACGCCGAAGGCCACGTGCTGGCGCTGCGCCCTGAGTTTGCCGACAACCCGAACGCCATGTTCGTTTTGTGGAAAGACCATACCGCCGTCGAAGAGGCTGAAACCATCACTCGCCTGTGCCATCAGCCGGGCAAAACCGACTACTCGCGCTACATCGGCGGGATATACTCCAGCGAATGGTTCTGGGCCAAGATTCTGCACGTTACCCGCGCGGACGCATCGGTTGCCCAGGCGGCCGTCTCCTGGATTGAACTGTGCGACTGGGTTCCCGCGCTGCTCTCCGGCACCACGCGTCCACAGGATATTCGCCGCGGCCGCTGCAGCGCCGGGCATAAATCACTCTGGCACGAAAGCTGGGGTGGTCTGCCACCGGCTGCGTTCTTCGACGAGCTCGACCCGATCATTAACAAAAACCTGAAATACCCCCTGTTTACCGACACCTTCACCGCCGATATTCCCGTCGGCACCCTCTGCGAAGAGTGGGCGAAGCGCCTCGGCCTGCCGCAGAACGTGGCCATCTCCGGCGGCGCGTTTGACTGCCATATGGGTGCCGTAGGCGCGGGTGCACAGCCTAATACGCTGGTGAAAGTTATCGGCACGTCTACTTGCGACATTCTAACGGCGGATAAAACCACCGTCGGCGACCGTGCGGTGAAGGGCATCTGCGGCCAGGTTGACGGTAGCGTGGTGCCGGACTTTATCGGCCTCGAAGCCGGACAGTCCGCGTTTGGCGATATCTACGCCTGGTTTGGGCGCGTGCTGGGCTGGCCGCTGGATCGGCTAGCGGCCGCGCATCCTGAACTGAAAACCCAGATTGCAGAGAGCAAAAAACAGCTTCTGCCCCAGCTTACGGTTGCCTGGGCAAAAAATCCGTCTCTCGATCACCTGCCGGTGGTGCTGGACTGGTTCAACGGTCGCCGCACGCCGTTTGCGAACCAGCGCCTGAAAGGGGTCATTACCGATCTTAACCTCGCGACCGACGCACCGGCGCTGTTCGGCGGCCTGATTGCCGCCACCGCCTTCGGTGCCCGCGCGATTATGGAGTGCTTCACCGAACAGGGCATCGACGTGAATAACGTGATGGCGCTGGGCGGCATTGCCCGTAAAAACCCGGTCATCATGCAGGCCTGCTGCGACGTGCTGAACCGTCCGCTGCAGATTGTCGCTTCCGATCAGTGCTGCGCGCTGGGCGCGGCGATTTTCGCGGCGGTCGCCGCAGGCGTGCATGCGGATATCCCGACCGCGCAGCAGCATATGGCAAGCGCCGTTGAAAATACGCTCCAGCCGCAGGCCCAGCAGGCACAACGCTTTGAACAGCTTTATCAGCGCTACCAGCAATGGGCAAAAAGCGCCGAACTTCACTATCTCCCTGTCGCCGCCCCGTCAAAACACACCGCGGAACCGACTGCAACCCTGACCCATTAAGGACACGACGATGACCATTTTTAATAATTATGAAGTGTGGTTTGTGATTGGCAGCCAGCACCTGTACGGACCAGAAGCGCTGCAGCAGGTGACGAAACACGCGGAGCACGTCGTTAACGCGCTGAACGCGGAAGCCAAACTGCCGTGCAAACTGGTGCTGAAACCGCTGGGCACGACGCCGGATGAGATCACCCATATCTGCCGCGACGCGAACTACGACGATAAATGCGCCGGTCTGGTGGTGTGGCTGCACACCTTCTCACCGGCCAAAATGTGGATCAACGGCCTGTCTATCCTCAACAAGCCGCTGCTGCAGTTCCATACCCAGTTCAACGCTTCCCTGCCGTGGGACAGCATCGACATGGACTTCATGAACCTGAACCAGACCGCGCACGGCGGCCGCGAATTCGGCTTCATCGGCGCGCGCATGCGTCAACAGCACGCGGTGGTCACCGGCCACTGGCAGGACGGCCAGGCACAGAAGCGTATCGGCTCCTGGATGCGTCAGGCGGTCTCTAAGCAGGACACCCGCCACCTGAAAGTGGTGCGTTTTGGCGACAACATGCGTGAAGTGGCCGTGACCGATGGCGATAAAGTCGCCGCGCAGATCAAGTTCGGCTTCTCCGTAAACACATGGGCCGTGGGCGACCTAGTACAGGTGGTCAATGAAATCAGCGATGGCGACGTAAGCGCGCTGGTGGATGAGTACGAAAGCAGCTACCGCCTCACGCCTGCGGCACAAATCAACGGCGACAAGCGCCAGAACGTGCTGGACGCGGCGCGCATCGAGCTGGGCATGAAGCGCTTCCTGGAACAGGGCGGTTTCCACGCCTTTACCACCACCTTTGAAGACCTCCACGGCCTGAAACAGCTACCGGGCCTGGCGGTACAACGTCTGATGCAGCAGGGCTATGGCTTTGCCGGCGAAGGCGACTGGAAAACTGCCGCTCTGCTTCGCATCATGAAGGTGATGTCGACCGGTCTGCAGGGCGGCACCTCCTTTATGGAGGACTACACCTACCACTTCGAGAACGGCAACGACCTGGTGCTCGGCTCGCACATGCTGGAAGTTTGCCCTTCCATCGCGGTGGAAGAGAAGCCGATCCTGGACGTGCAGTACCTCGGCATCGGCGGTAAAGCCGATCCGGCTCGTCTGATTTTCAACACTCGTACCGGCCCGGCCATCAACGCCAGCCTGATCGATCTGGGCGATCGTTTCCGCCTGCTGGTGAACTGCGTCGATGCCGTTGAAACGCCACATTCGCTGCCAAAACTGCCGGTCGCCAACGCCCTGTGGAAAGCACAGCCTGACCTGCCTACCGCGTCAGAAGCCTGGATCGTCGCAGGTGGCGCGCACCACACCGTGTTTAGCCATGCACTGGATCTGAACGACATGCGTCAGTTCGCCGAGCTGCACGACATCGAACTGACCGTGATTGATAACGATACCCGCCTGCCTGCGTTCAAAGACGCGCTGCGCTGGAACGAAGTCTATTACGGTTCAAAACGCTAAGCCCTGAATGCCCGGTGGCACGACGTTTACCGGGCCTACGGTTCTGTAGGCCGGATAAGCGAAGCGCCATCCGGCAGGAGACAACAATGTTAGACGATCTCAAACGTCAGGTACTTGAAGCCAATCTGGCGCTGCCGAAACATAACCTGGTGACGCTGACCTGGGGCAACGTGAGCGCCGTTGACCGCGAAAAAGGCGTGTTCGTGATCAAGCCTTCCGGCGTTGATTACGCGGTGATGACGGCGGACGATATGGTCGTTGTCAGCCTCGAGACCGGTGAAGTGGTCGAAGGTAAGAAAAAACCCTCCTCCGATACGCCAACCCACCGACTGCTGTACCGCTCATTTCCGACCATCGGCGGCATTGTGCATACCCATTCGCGCCATGCCACCATCTGGGCGCAGGCGGGCCAGTCCATCCCGGCGACCGGCACCACCCACGCGGACTATTTTTACGGCACCATTCCCTGCACGCGCCTGATGACCGATGCGGAGATTAACGGTGAGTACGAGTGGGAAACGGGTAACGTGATTGTTGAAACCTTTGAGAAACAGGGAATCGACGCGGCGCAAATGCCCGGCGTGCTAGTGCACTCCCACGGCCCGTTCGCCTGGGGTAAAAATGCGGAAGACGCGGTGCATAATGCGATCGTGCTAGAAGAAGTCGCCTATATGGGGATCTTCTGCCGACAGCTGACGCCGCAGCTCCCGGACATGCAGCAAACCCTGCTGGATAAGCATTATCTACGCAAGCACGGCGCGAAAGCGTATTACGGGCAGTAGCTTGTAGGCCGGATAAGCGCAGCGTCAACCGGCAAAACAGGTACTGTATAAAACCCCAGCAAACCCACCTCAACCAGGCTATAATCAAGCCTGGTTTTATTTTATGGGATAACGGCGTGGCGCAGGCGCAAGAAGGCTTTTTACTGACCCGACACTGGCGGGATACGCCTCAGGGCACCGAGGTTGAATTCTGGCTGGCAACGGACAACGGCCCACTGCAGGTCACGCTGCCGCCGCAGGAATCCGTGGCTTTTATCCCAGAGCCTCACGTCGAAAAAGTGAAACAGCTGCTGCGCGGCGAAAACGGCTGGCGTATTACTCCGCTTGAACTGAAAGATTTTCACCGTCAGCCGGTTTACGGCCTTTACTGCCGCGCCCACCGCCAGCTTATGCGCTATGAAAAACTGCTCCGCGAAGCAGGCGTGACGCTCTACGAAGCGGATATCCGCCCACCTGAACGCTTTCTGATGGAGCGGTTTATCACCGCCCCCGTCTGGATCGATGGCTCCCCGCAAAACGGCAAAATTATCAACGCGCGCCTGAAGCCGAATCCGCACTATCGTCCGCCGCTAAAATGGGTGTCGCTGGATATCGAAACCACCCGCCACGGTGAACTGTACTGTATTGGCCTGGAAGGGTGCGGCGATCGGGTTGTCTATATGCTTGGGCCGCCGAATGGTGATGCCTCCGCGCTGGATTTCCGGCTTGAGTATGTCAACAGCCGCCCACAGCTGCTGGAGAAGCTTAACCAGTGGTTTGCCGACTACGATCCCGATGTCCTGATCGGCTGGAACGTGGTGCAATTCGACCTGCGCGTGCTGCAAAAACACGCCGAGCGGTACCGCATCCCGCTGATGCTCGGGCGCGGCAATAGCGAGCTGGAATGGCGCGAACACGGTTTTAAGAACGGCGTCTTCTTCGCGCAGGCTAACGGCCGCCTGATCATCGACGGCATTGAGGCGCTGAAATCCGCCTTCTGGAGCTTCTCTTCCTTTTCCCTCGAAGCGGTCGCGCAGGAGCTGCTTGGCGAGGGCAAGTCCATCGACAACCCCTGGGACAGAATGGATGAGATTGACCGGCGCTTTAACGAAGACAAGCCGGCGCTCGCCACCTATAACCTGAAAGATTGCGAGCTGGTCACGCAGATTTTCTACAAAACCGAGATCATGCCGTTCCTGCTGGAGCGCGCAACGGTAAACGGCCTTGCGGCTGACAGACACGGCGGCTCCGTAGCGGCCTTTAGCCATCTTTATTTCCCCCGGATGCACCGGGCAGGATACGTCGCCCCAAACCTCGGAGACGTGCCGCCGCAGGCCAGCCCCGGCGGCTACGTGATGGACTCCCGGCCAGGATTGTATGACTCCGTTCTGGTGCTGGATTACAAAAGCCTCTACCCGTCGATTATTCGCACCTTTCTGATCGATCCCGTCGGACTGGTTGAGGGCATGGCCCAGCCGGACGATGAGCACAGCACGGAAGGCTTCCTCGGCGCCCGCTTCTCACGGGGAAAACACTGCCTGCCAGAAATTGTGGGCAACATCTGGCACGGCCGCGACGAGGCCAAGCGCCACGGCAATAAGCCGCTCTCGCAGGCGCTGAAAATTATTATGAACGCCTTTTACGGCGTGCTGGGCACCAGCGCCTGCCGCTTCTTTGACCCGCGTCTGGCCTCTTCGATCACCATGCGCGGGCACGAGATCATGCGCCAGACCAAAGCGCTGATTGAATCCCAGGGCTATGACGTCATCTACGGCGACACGGACTCCACCTTTGTGTGGCTCAAGGGCGCACATTCAGACGAGGACGCCACGCAAATCGGCAACGCGCTGGTGGCCTTCGTGAACGGCTGGTGGCAGGAACATTTGCAAAAAGAGCGGTTAACCAGCGCGCTGGAGCTGGAATTTGAAACCCACTTTAGCCGATTTTTAATGCCCACCATTCGCGGTACCGATCAGGGCAGCAAAAAGCGTTATGCCGGGCTCATTCAGGAAGGTGACACGCAGCGGATGGTCTTTAAAGGGCTCGAGACGGTGCGAACCGACTGGACGCCGCTGGCGCAGCAGTTCCAGCAAACGCTCTATCTCAGGGTGTTTCGCAATGAGCCGTATCAGGACTACGTGCGCGAGACGATAGCCAGCCTGATGGCCGGTGAACTTGACGCGCAGCTGGTGTATCGCAAGCGCCTGCGTCGCCCGCTCGCAGAGTACCAGCGCAACGTGCCTCCGCACGTACGCGCCGCGCGCCTGGCGGATGAAGAAAACGTCCGCCGCGGCCGCGCGCCGCAGTATCAGAACCGGGGGACCATCAAATACGTCTGGACGATTAACGGCCCGGAACCCGTGGATTATCAACATTCTCCTCTGGATTACGAACACTATCTGACGCGTCAGCTCCAGCCGGTCGCTGACGGAATTTTGCCCTTCATCGACGACGACTTTGCTACACTAGTGACAGGGCAACTTGGCCTATTTTGACGCGTGACGAAATGGCTGCCATCCAGTACCATAGCGCCCTTTCCATTCCCGGACCCATTTTTCGATGACCGTCTTTTTTGACGGGGTCGAACTATTGCCTGCAATTAAAGATTAGAGCCGAACAACTATGCCTTTTACACTTGGTCAACGCTGGATCAGCGATACAGAAAGCGAACTTGGATTAGGAACCGTCGTTGCCGTCGATGCGCGCATGGTTACCCTCCTCTTCCCTGCCACCGGTGAAAACCGCCTGTACGCTCGCAATGACTCCCCTGTGACCCGCGTAATGTTTAATCCGGGTGACACCGTGACCAGCCATGACGGCTGGCAGCTCAAGATTGAAGACGTAAAAGAAGAGAATGGACTGCTCGCCTACATTGGGACTCGCCTGGACACCGACGAGGCCAATGTCATCCTGCGTGAAGTGCTGCTCGACAGCAAACTGGTGTTCAGCAAGCCGCAGGACCGCCTGTTTGCCGGGCAAATCGACCGTATGGATCGCTTCTCCCTGCGCTATCGCGCGCGCAAGTTCCAGAGTGAACAGTACCGCATGCCGTGGAGCGGCCTGCGCGGCCAGCGCACCAGCCTGATCCCGCACCAGCTGAATATCGCTCATGACGTGGGCCGTCGTCACGCCCCGCGCGTGCTGCTGGCTGATGAAGTGGGCCTGGGAAAAACCATTGAAGCGGGCATGATCCTGCATCAGCAGCTGCTTTCCGGCGCCGCCGAGCGCGTGCTGATTGTGGTTCCTGAAACCCTGCAGCATCAGTGGCTTGTCGAAATGCTGCGTCGTTTTAACCTGCGCTTCTCCCTGTTTGACGATGAGCGCTATGCCGAAGCCCAACACGACGCGGATAACCCGTTCGAAACGGAACAGCTGGTGATTTGCTCCCTGGACTTCGTGCGCCGCAGCAAGCAGCGTCTTGAGCACCTGTGCGATGCCGAATGGGACATTATGGTCGTTGACGAAGCGCACCATCTGGTCTGGAGCGAAGACGCGCCGAGCCGCGAATATATGGCTATCGAGCAGCTTGCCGAGCGCGTGCCTGGCGTCCTGCTGCTGACCGCAACGCCGGAGCAGCTGGGGCTGGAGAGCCACTTCGCCCGTCTGCGCCTGCTCGATCCAAACCGTTTCCACGACTTTGCGCAGTTCGTGGAAGAACAGAATAACTACCGTCCGGTCGCGGATGCCGTCGCCATGCTGCTGGCGGGCAAGCGTCTCTCTAACGACGAACTCAATACCCTGAGCGATCTGATTGGCGAGCAGGACATCGAGCCGCTTTTGCAGGCTGCCAACAGTGAAGGCGAAAACGCAGAATCGGCGCGCAAAGAGCTGATCGACATGCTGATGGACCGCCACGGCACCAGCCGCGTGCTGTTCCGTAACACCCGTAACGGCGTGAAAGGGTTCCCGAAACGCGAGCTGCACACCATCAAGCTGCCTCTGCCAACGCAGTACCAGACGGCGATTAAAGTCTCCGGCATTATGGGCGCGCGCAAAACTCAGGAAGAGCGCGCTCGCGACATGCTCTACCCGGAACAAATCTACCAGGAATTTGAAGGTGATACCGGCACCTGGTGGAACTTCGATCCGCGCGTGGAGTGGCTGATGGGCTACCTGACCGCGCACCGGTCCCAGAAGGTGCTGGTGATCTGCGCCAAAGCGGCTACCGCGCTGCAGCTGGAGCAGGTCCTGCGCGAGCGCGAAGGCATTCGTGCCGCCGTGTTCCACGAAGGCATGTCCATCGTTGAGCGCGACCGCGCCGCGGCGTGGTTCGGTGAAGAGGACAGCGGCGCGCAGGTTCTGCTGTGTTCTGAGATCGGTTCTGAAGGCCGTAACTTCCAGTTCGCCAGCAACCTGGTAATGTTCGATCTGCCGTTCAACCCGGACCTGCTGGAACAGCGTATCGGCCGCCTGGATCGTATTGGCCAGGCGCATGATATTCAGATCCACGTGCCTTATCTGGAAAAAACCGCCCAGTCCGTGCTGGTACGCTGGTTCCACGAAGGCCTGGACGCGTTTGAGCATACCTGCCCGACGGGCCGCACGATTTACGATCGGGTACATGGCGATCTGATCGGCTACCTGGCCGCGCCGGAAAACACAGAAGGGTTTGATGAGCTGATCAAATCCTGCCGTGAGAAGCACGACGCGCTGAAAGCGCAGCTGGAACAGGGCCGCGATCGCCTGCTGGAGATCCACTCTAACGGCGGTGAAAAAGCGCAGGCGCTTGCTGAGAGCATTGAAGAACAGGATGATGACACCAGTCTCATCAGCTTCTCCATGAATCTGTTCGACATCGTGGGCATTAACCAGGACGACCGCGGCGAGAACCTGATTGTTCTGACCCCGTCCGATCACATGCTGGTTCCGGATTTCCCGGGCCTGCCGGAAGATGGCTGCACCATTACCTTCGAGCGTGACGTGGCGCTGTCCCGCGAAGACGCTCAGTTCATCACCTGGGAACACCCGCTGATCCGCAACGGCCTGGACCTGATCCTGTCCGGCGATACCGGCAGCAGCACTATTTCCCTGTTGAAAAACAAGGCGCTGCCTGTGGGTACCCTGCTGGTGGAGCTGATTTACGTTGTGGAAGCGAAAGCGCCGAAACAGCTGCAGCTCACCCGCTTCCTGCCGCCAACGCCGGTGCGTCTGCTGCTGGACAAAAACGGCACCAACCTGGCGGGACAGGTTGAATTCGAGAGCTTCAACCGACAGCTGAGCGCGGTGAACCGCCATACGGGCAGTAAACTGGTCAACGCGGTACAGCAGGATGTACACGCCATTCTGCAACTGGGCGAAACTCAGATTGAAAAATCAGCCAGAGCGCTGATTGATGCCGCGCGCAATGAAGCCGACGAGAAACTGTCTGCGGAACTGTCGCGTCTGGAAGCCTTAAAAGCAGTCAACCCTAACATCCGTGACGACGAACTGGCAGCGATTGAAAGCAACCGTCAGCAGGTGCTGGAAAGCCTGAATCAGGCAAGCTGGCGTCTGGATGCCCTGCGCCTTATCGTTGTGACGCATCAGTAAACGGAGCGCAAGATGGTGATGGAGCCTTACAATCCGCCGCAGGATCCCTGGCTGGTCATTCTTTATCAGGATGAGCATATTATGGTGGTCAACAAGCCCAGCGGCCTGTTGTCCGTGCCGGGGCGCCTGGATGAGCACAAAGACAGCGTGATGACGCGTATTCAGCGTGATTATCCGCAGGCGGAGTCCGTCCATCGCCTGGACATGGCCACCAGCGGCGTGATTGTGGTGGCGCTGAATAAAGCCGCGGAACGCGAGTTAAAACGCCAGTTCCGCGAGCGCGAGCCGAAAAAGCAGTATGTCGCCCGCGTCTGGGGTCATCCCGCGCCGGCGGAGGGTCTGGTAGATTTACCGCTGATTTGCGACTGGCCGAACCGGCCAAAGCAGAAAGTGTGTTATGAAACCGGCAAGGCCGCACAGACCGAGTATGAAGTGCTGGAGTACGCGCCGGATAACACCGCGCGCGTCCTGCTTAAGCCGATTACCGGACGCTCGCATCAGCTGCGCGTGCATATGCTCGCGCTGGGCCATCCGATTCTGGGCGACCGGTTTTACGCCCCGCCTGACGCGCTGGCGTTAGCGCCCCGTCTGCAGCTCCATGCGCAGACGCTCACTATCACCCATCCGGCCTTCGGTAACACGATGACGTTTAAAGCCCCGGTGGACTTCTAAAAAAAAAGCCCGACACCGTCGGGCTTTTTCTTATTTGAAACCTTTCTTCTCTTTAATAAGCTCGTAGGCCTTCTGAATCTCCTGCGCCTTTTGCTTCGCCATCTCCATCATTTCCGGCGGTAAGCCTTTCGCGACCAGTTTGTCCGGGTGATGCTCGCTCATCAGCTTGCGGTAGGCACGTTTGATGGTGGTGACATCGTCCGATGGCTTCACGCCAAGCACGTTGCAGGCATCCTCCAGCGTCGGGCCACGCTGCGCCTGCTGCCAGGTGCCGCCAGACGACTGTTGGTGATAGCCGCCGCCAAACTGCGCGCCGCCCTGCATCATGCGCAGGAACTGATCGAACTGCATACGGGAGATGCCCAGCTCTTCCGCAATGACGTACAGCACGTCGCGCTCATTGGGGTGCAGCGAACCGTCGGCGAAGGCTGCCTGGATCTGGATTTCCAGAAACATCCGAATTAAATCAAAACGCCCGAAGCAGATGCTGCGGAACTGACGCATTTTTTCGCGAAGCGGATAGTTATCCGATTTACCGATGCGAAACGCATTTTGTGCCGCCAGACGAGAGTCACCGTGCAGGTTCATGCGATCCATAAAGACGCTGGCAATCTGAATATCGGCTTCTGTTACGCGCCCTTTGGATTTGGTTAAGTGCCCCATGACCTCAAAGGTGGTGGAGAAAAAGAGGGACTGACGCTCTCGCTGATTGGCAAACCAGGCCATTTTGCGGCTGCGCGCCTTATCAAACATATGGCCGATAATAAGCCCAAGTACAATCCCCCAGAACCCGGCACCCATGATGATGGCGAACGCAACGCCGATTATTTTACCCCAATACTGCATATACTCCCCGGATAGTCATATTCCTGGCCGACGCAACGTCATCATCACTGTGTTCAAGTCACGGTCAATTGAAGGACATCGCCTATAATTTGCTTTATCATACTCGTCATTCGATAGCGAGCCTAACACTCTGGCACGCAAACGGGCAGGATTAACGCTGGTACTGCGCAGATGAGTAAGATAGTCTCTGAGCGTTTGTAAGCCGTAGCCACTGATGACGGAACAATAAAATACAACGTATGAAAAAACGTATCCCCACCCTCCTGGCCACAATGATTGGCACAGCCCTGTACAGTCAACAGGGGCTGGCGGCCGATCTCGCCTCGCAGTGTATGCTTGGCGTCCCAAGTTATAATCGCCCACTGGTGAAAGGCGATACTAATAGCTTGCCGGTAACCATTACTGCAGACAGTTCAAAAGGTACCTATCCTGACAATGCCACATTTACGGGCAATGTGGATATTAACCAGGGCAATAGCCGCCTGCAGGCAGATGAAGTGCAGTTGCACCAGAAGCAGCCGGAAGGTGCGGCCGAGCCGGTACGAACGGTGGATGCGCTGGGTAATGTGCACTATGACGACAATCAGGTCATCCTGAAAGGTCCGAAAGCCTGGTCAAACCTGAACACCAAAGATACTAACGTCTGGAAAGGTGATTACCAGATGGTGGGTCGCCAGGGGCGCGGTGACGCAGACCTGATGAAGCAGCGTGGTGAAAACCGCTATACGATCCTGGAAAACGGATCCTTCACCTCCTGTCTGCCGGGCTCAAATACCTGGAGCGTAGTTGGCAGCGAAGTGATCCATGACCGTGAAGAGCAGGTCGCAGAGATCTGGAATGCCCGCTTCAAGCTCGGTCCGGTGCCCGTGTTCTATAGCCCTTACCTGCAGCTTCCGGTAGGTGACAAACGCCGCTCCGGCTTCCTGATCCCGAATGCCAAATACAGCACCTCGAACTACTTCGAGTTTTACCTGCCGTATTACTGGAACATCGCGCCCAACATGGACGCCACGATCACGCCGCACTATATCCACAAGCGCGGCAACGTCATGTGGGAGAACGAGTTCCGCTATCTGACTCAGGCTGGTGCAGGTCTGATGGAGCTGGATTACCTGCCGTCGGATAAAGTCTTCCAGGACGAGCATCCGACCGAAGGGGACAAACACCGTTGGTTGTATTACTGGCGCCATGCGGGTGTTATGGATCAGGTTTGGCGTTTTAACGTCGACTATACCAAGGTCAGCGATCCTTACTACTTCAATGACTTTGACTCCAAGTACGGTTCAAGTACCGATGGCTATGCGACGCAGAAATTCAGCGTTGGCTATGCGATTCAAAACTTTAACGCCACGGTGTCTACTAAACAGTTCCAGGTCTTTAGTACCCAGACGCGAAGCACTTACGGTGCGGAGCCGCAGCTGGATGTGAACTGGTATCAGAACGATGTCGGTCCGTTTGACACCCGCGTTTACGCGCAGGCGGTACATTTCGTTAATACCAACTCGGATATGCCGGAAGCCACGCGTCTTCACCTGGAGCCGACCATCAACCTGCCGTGGTCTAACGACTGGGCAAGCCTGAATACCGAAGCCAAGCTGATGGCGACACACTATCAGCAGAAAAATGTGGATGATTACAACGCCACTAACAACACCGATCTTCAGGAATCGGTTAACCGTACCCTTCCGCAATTTAAAATGGACGGTAAGCTGATCTTTGAACGTGATATGGGGTTACTGGCCGATGGCTATACGCAGACGCTGGAACCACGGATGCAGTATCTGTATGTGCCTTATCGCGACCAGAGCAACATCCAGAACTACGACTCGTCCTTCCTGCAGTCTGACTATAGCGGCCTGTTCCGTGACCGCACCTACGGTGGACTTGACCGTATTGCCTCCGCTAACCAGTTAACGACCGGTGTCACAACGCGCGTATATGATGACGCTGCCGTTGAACGTTTTAACGTTTCTGTTGGTCAAATCTACTATTTCACCGAGTCTCGTACCGGTGATGACAACATTAACTGGGAGAAAGACAACAAGACTGGTTCACTGGTATGGGCGGGCGACACATACTGGCGTATGACGGATCGCTGGGGTTTACGCGGGGGGCTGCAGTACGATACACGTCTCGACAATGTCGCGACCAGCAGTACTGCCATTGAGTACCGTCGTGATGAAGACCGCATGGTGCAGCTGACGTACCGCTATGCCAGCCCGGAATATATCCAGGCAACATTGCCAAACTATGCGACCAGAGAACAGTACAAAGACGGTATTTCGCAGGTGGGTGGCGCAGCAAGCTGGCCTATCGCCGACCGCTGGTCAATCGTAGGCGCTTACTACTTTGACACGAATACCCATAAGCCTGCCGACCAGATGGTCGGTTTGCAATATAACTCCTGCTGCTACGCGCTGCGCGTCGGTTACGAACGTAAGCTTAACGGCTGGGATACTGACAACAATCAGAGCAAATACGATAACGTGATTGGCTTTAATGTCGAACTGCGCGGCCTGAGTTCCAACTACGGCCTGGGCACGCAGCAGATGCTGCGCTCGAACATTCTGCCGTACCGCAGTTCCTTGTAATGTGCTTGATTTGCAACGTAATCCGCTTTGCGGTTAATTGAAATGGAAAAAGTATGAAGAACTGGAAAACGCTGCTGCTCGGTGTCGCTATGGTTGCGAATACCAGCTTCGCGGCCCCCCAGGTTGTTGATAAAGTCGCCGCGGTGGTAAACAACGGCGTCGTGCTCGAAAGTGACGTTGACGGTCTGATGAAATCGGTGAAGCTCAACTCGGGTGAAGCAGGTCAGCAGCTTCCGGATGACGCCACGCTGCGCCACCAGATCCTGGAGCGTCTGATCATGGATCAGATCGTTCTCCAGATGGGGCAGAAAATGGGTGTGAAGGTCACTGACGAGCAGCTCGATCAGGCGATCGCTAACATCGCGAAGCAAAACAATATGTCTTTAGACCAGATGCGCAGCCGTCTGGCCTATGACGGCATCAGCTACGCCACCTACCGTAACCAGATCCGTAAAGAGATGCTGATTTCGGAAGTACGTAACAACGAAGTACGCCGCCGCGTCACGATCCTGCCTCAGGAAGTAGACGCGCTGGCAAAACAGGTGGGTAACCAGAACGATGCCAGCACTGAGCTGAACCTGAGCCACATTCTGATCCCACTGCCAGAGAACCCAACCTCCGATCAGGCTGCGGAAGCCGAAAGCCAGGCGCGCTCTATTGTCGAACAGGCGCGTAACGGCGGCGACTTTGGCAAGCTGGCTATCACCTACTCCGCGGACCAACAGGCGCTGAAAGGGGGCCAGATGGGCTGGGGACGTATTCAGGAGCTGCCATCCATCTTCGCCCAGGCACTGAGCACGGCGAAGAAAGGTGATATCGTAGGTCCGATCCGTTCAGGCGTGGGCTTCCACATTCTGAAAGTGAACGATCTGCGCGGTCAGAGCCAAAGTATTTCCGTCACCGAAGTTCACGCTCGCCACATCCTTCTGAAACCGTCACCGATCATGACTGACGATCAGGCGCGTGCGAAGCTGGAACAGATTGCTGCTGACATTAAGAGCGGTAAAACCTCGTTCGCAAATGCAGCAAAAGAGTTCTCTCAGGATCCTGGCTCTGCTAACCAGGGCGGCGATCTGGGCTGGGCAGCGGCGGATATTTACGATCCAGCGTTCCGCGATGCGTTGATGAAGATGAACAAAGGCCAGATCAGTGCGCCGGTACACTCTTCGTTTGGCTGGCATCTGATCGAGCTGATGGACACCCGTAACGTTGATAAAACGGATGCGGCGCAGAAAGACAGAGCCTACCGTATGCTGTTTAACCGTAAGTTCTCTGAAGAAGCGGCAACCTGGATGCAGGAACAACGCGCCAGCGCTTACGTGAAAGTTCTGAGCAACTAATGAAACAGCATCGTGTTGTTATCACTCCCGGCGAACCCGCCGGGATTGGGCCTGACCTCGTTGTCCAGCTCGCCCAGCGCAGCTGGCCGGTAGAACTGGTCGTCTGCGCTGATGCAACACTGTTACAAGACCGGGCAACGCTGCTCGGTCTGCCTTTAACGCTCATCCCTTACGTTGAAGGCCAACAGCCTGCACCGCAACAAGCCGGTACGCTCACGCTTCTCTCTGTTCCCCTTCGTACGCCTGTCATCCCGGGCCAGCTCAGCACGGAAAACGGTCATTATGTCGTTGAAACCCTTGCGCGCGCCTGCGACGGTTGTCTTAAGGGTGAATTTGCCGCTCTGATTACCGGCCCCGTCCACAAGGGTGTGATCAACGAAGCGGGTATTCCATTTACCGGGCATACGGAGTTCTTTGAAGAGCGCTCGCACAGCCCGAAAGTGGTGATGATGCTGGCAACCGAGGAGATGCGCGTTGCCCTCGTGACAACCCATCTGCCTATTAAGGCCATTCCGGATGCCATTACCCCGGAACTGCTGCGGGAGATCATCGGGATCCTGCACCATGACCTGCAAACTAAATTCGGCATCAAGCAGCCGCACGTTCTGGTTTGCGGCCTGAATCCGCATGCGGGCGAAGGTGGACACATGGGTACAGAAGAGATCGACACCATCATTCCGGTGCTTAACGAAATGCGGGAAAAAGGGATGAACCTCAGCGGGCCACTGCCTGCGGATACCCTTTTCCAGCCGAAGTACCTGGATAATGCCGATGCGGTGCTCGCGATGTACCACGATCAGGGCCTGCCCGTGCTAAAATACCAGGGCTTTGGCCGCGGGGTGAATATCACCCTCGGTTTACCCTTTATTCGAACGTCCGTTGACCACGGTACTGCGCTGGATCTGGCAGGCCAGGGGAAAGCGGATGTCGGCAGTTTTATTACGGCGCTTAATCTCGCCATCAAAATGATTGTTAATACTCAATGACTAATCGAGTCCATCAGGGCCACTTAGCCCGTAAACGTTTCGGGCAAAACTTCCTTAACGATCAGTTCGTGATCGAAAGCATTGTCTCGGCCATTAACCCACAAAAAGGTCAGGCGATGGTCGAAATCGGCCCGGGCCTTGCCGCCCTGACCGAGCCGGTCGGCGAACGCCTCGACGAACTAACCGTCATCGAGCTGGACCGCGATCTGGCCGCACGCCTGCAAACGCACCCGTTCCTCGGGCCGAAGCTGACCATTTATCAGCAGGATGCCATGACCATGAACTTTGGCGAGCTGTCGGAAAAAATGGGCCAGCCGCTGCGCGTCTTCGGTAACTTGCCGTACAACATTTCCACCCCGCTGATGTTCCACCTGTTTAGCTATACTGATGCCATTGCCGACATGCACTTCATGTTGCAAAAAGAGGTTGTTAACCGTCTGGTTGCAGGCCCGAACAGTAAAGCGTATGGTCGTTTAAGCGTGATGGCGCAATATTACTGCAACGTGATCCCGGTGCTCGAAGTTCCGCCATCCGCCTTTACGCCGCCACCGAAAGTGGATTCCGCGGTTGTACGCCTGGTGCCGCACAAAACGAAACCGTACCCGGTGAAAGATCTGCGTGTACTGAGCCGCGTTACAACGGAAGCCTTTAACCAGCGCCGTAAAACGATTCGTAACAGCCTTAGCAATTCGTTCACCGTTGAGGTGTTAGCCGAGCTGGGAATCGACCCGGCAATGCGTGCGGAGAACATTTCCGTTGAGCAGTACTGCAAGCTGGCTAATTACATCAGCGAAAATGCGCCGCCGAAGGAGAGTTAAGCCATGATTGATTCGCCCCGCGTATGTGTCCATGTACAAAGCGTCTATGTTGAATCGCAATCCTCACCGGATGAAGAACGTTTTGTCTTTGCTTACACCGTGACCATTCGCAACCTGGGGCGGATGCCTGTGCAGCTGCGCGGGCGCTACTGGCTTATCACCAACGGCAATGGCCGTGAAATCGAAGTTCAGGGGGAAGGTGTGGTTGGCGAACAGCCGCACATTGCCCCTGGCGAAGAGTACCAGTACACCAGCGGTGCGGTGATTGAAACGCCGATGGGTACCATGCAAGGCCATTATGAAATGGTCGACGTCGATGGCAATAGTTTCCGCGTTGCCATTCCTGTGTTCCGTCTCGCCGTTACAACACTCATTCATTAATCTAATGTCTACATATCTGATTGGCGACGTTCACGGTTGCTACGATGAACTGATCGCATTATTAAAGCAGGTCGACTTTACCCCTGGACAGGACACGCTCTGGCTGACAGGCGATTTAGTCGCGCGTGGCCCCGGCTCCCTTGAAGTATTACGCTTCGTCAAATCGCTGGGCGACAGCGTCCGCATGGTCCTGGGCAATCACGATCTGCATCTGCTGGCGGTTTTCGCCGGGATCAGCCGCAACAAGCCTAAAGATCGCCTCACCCCACTGCTGGATGCGCCGGACGCCGACGAGCTGATCAACTGGTTGCGCCGTCAGCCACTGCTGCAGATCGACGAAGAGAAAAAGCTGGTCATGGCCCATGCCGGGATCACCCCACAGTGGGATCTTGAGACGGCGAAAACCTGCGCGCGTGACGTTGAAGCGGTGCTGGCGAGCGACTCGTATCCTTTCTTCCTCGATGCCATGTACGGCGATATGCCAAACCACTGGAGCGAAGAGCTCAGCGGCCTGGCCCGCCTGCGCTTTATCACCAACGCCTTCACCCGCATGCGTTTCTGCTTCCCGAACGGACAGCTGGACATGTATTCCAAAGAGACACCGGAAAGCGCGCCCGCTCCGCTCAAACCGTGGTTTGCCATTCCGGGACCGGTGACAAGCGAGTACAGCGTGGTATTTGGTCACTGGGCTGCACTGGAAGGAAAAGGAACGCCGGAAGGGATCTACGGTCTGGATACCGGATGCTGCTGGGGCGGAGAGTTAACCTGCTTACGCTGGGAAGATAAAGCTTACTTTGTTCAGCCGTCCAACCGACAGCTTAACTCAGGAGAAGGCGAGGCCGTTGCCTCCTGATGCATGATTCCCTCTCCCCGCAGGGAGAGGGAGTAATCACTTAACGACGTTCCAGAATCTCGAAGCAGTAGCTGTGGGAATTCTGTGCATCCGCGTCGTGGAATTCGCTGAATACCGATTCCCACTCGTCCGGATCGTAGTCCGGGAAATGGGTATCGCCTTCCACTTCCGCATCAATGTGGGTCAGATACAGCTTCTGCGCTTTTGGCAGGAACTGCTCATACACACGCCCACCGCCAATCACCATGATCTCTTCGGCATTGCCGCACGCGGCAATCGCCTCGTCGACTGATTTTACCCATTCAACGCGATCGTCAGTGCCCGGCTGGCTACTGATAACGATATTTTTACGGCCCGGCAATGGACGACCAATCGACTCCCAGGTCAGGCGGCCCATCACTACCGGCTTGTTTAACGTAGTACGTTTAAACCATGCGAGATCGGCAGGCAGGTTCCACGGCATGGCATTTTCCATACCGATAACGCGGTCCACCGCCAGCGCTGCAATCAGACTGATCATTGAAAATTTCCCGGATGCAAAAAATTGCCGCCACTATACGGAAAGCTTAATCTTTCGTCGACTGGCGGCAGGGTAAAGATAAAGAAATTTTTTATTATTGCTGGCAACTCCACTTCACGCGGAAGGTTTACTCTCGGGCTCGTCAGCCGGATCGCCGGTATGCTTGCCCTCCTCCGTGCCCTGCCAGCCATGACGCTGGATCAGCGACAGGTGATTACGATCCTCGTTAATGATTTCCGTCAGCATCGCGCTGGTGCGCTTGAACACCGCCGCGCGCTCCGTGGCCGAACTACCGGCCATCGCCGCCATCTCTTCCACCATCTCGGTATTAAAGCGGCGGAACAGATCCGCACGCTCGCGCGCTTCATACGCGCCGAGCCCCAGACTTTCCAGCGCCGTACGGCCAGACTTCAGCGCACCTTCGAACGTTTCACGCTCCGGTGCGTCGACACCCGCCTGCCGCAGCCTGATATAGTGATCCACATCGCGCGCGCGGGAGATAATGGTCAGCGCCGGGAAATGCTCTTTAACCAGTTCCACCATCTGCATGCTGGTCTCTGGATCGTCAATGGCGTTAATCAGCACCTCGGCTTTTGCCGCCCCAGCGGATTCCAGCAGATCGACGCGGGTCGCATCTCCGTAAAACACCTTCATATCAAATTTACGCAGAGTATCGACATGGTCCGGGTCGTGATCGAGGATGACCATTTTCACCCCGCTCGACAGCAGTAAACGACCTACGATCTGCCCGTAGCGGCCAAAGCCGGCGATGATGACGCGCGGCTGCTCCTCGTCGATTTCATCGGCTTCGCGCTCCTGCTCGCTGCCCGATTTTTCCAGACGCGTCAGCACCACCAGCAGAACAGGCGTCGCCGCCATCGACAGTGCGACCGCCAGCGTCAGCGCTTTCGCCCACTCCGGATCGAGGACGTTTGCCATTTGCGCTGCGCCAAAGACCACGAACGCAAATTCGCTCCCCTGCCCCAGCAGCACGGCAAACCAGCGGCGCTGCCGGGTCGGCACGTTCAGTGGACGCGCAATCAGCCACAGCATCACCATTTTAATGACCAGGAAGCCCACCAGCAGGATGACGATCCGCAGCGGGTGCGTCACCAGCGTGCCGAAATCGACGGACATCCCGACGCCGATGAAAAATAGCCCCAGCAGCAGCCCTTTGAACGGCTCGATATCGCTTTCCAGCGCGTGACGATATTCAGAACTCGCCAGCAGAACGCCTGCGAGGAATGCCCCCATCGCCATCGACAGCCCGGCCTCTTCCAGCAGCAGACCAAAGCCAAACACCAGGAACAGCGCCACGGCGCTGAACACTTCGCGCAGGCCTGAACGGGCAACAAACCGCAGCAGCGGACGGGTAACGTAGCGCCCAAGCATAACCACCAGCGCCAGCGCGCCCGCCACCTTCAGTGCGGATAGCGCGAAAGCGCCCAGCGTCGTCGAGGAACCACTTGCCGCCAGCAGCGGGATCATCGCCACCAGCGGGATAGCGGCAATGTCCTGGAAAAGCAGCACGGAGAAGGCGCTGCGGCCCATCTGAGAGACCGTCAGGTTACGCTCGTTCATCGCCTGCATGGCAATCGCCGTCGAGGAGAGCGCCAGCGTCATGCCGATGAGCTCTGCCACTTTCCAGTCCATTCCCAGCAGGATACAGAACCCGCCCAACAGCAGGCCGCAGGCCACCATTTGCAACGCGCCACCGCCAAATACCGAGGCGCGAAGCTTCCACAAGCGCTGCGGATCGAGTTCCAGACCAATCACAAAGAGCATCAGCACAACGCCAATCTCAGCGAAATGGAGAATCGCCTCAGCATCCGTGACCAGACGAAGGCCCCACGGCCCAATGACGCAGCCGGCAATCAGATAGCCGAGAACGGAGCCAAGCCCGAGGCGTACCGCCACGGGCACAATCAGTGCCGCCGCGCCGAGGTAAATCAGCGCCTGTATCAGCGTATGGCTATCCATGATGCGTCTCCTGCCACTCGAGTAAGCGTTGTTTATAATGGCGAGCCTGCGCCTGCAGCGTTTCATCGTCGCAGACAAACGTGCAGTGCATGGCAAAAGGCGGGAGCCAGTTCAGACCGCAATAGAGCGCGGTTGCCTGCAGCGGCTGCGCCAGGACGTCAAACCCCGGGAAGGACCCAATATCAAAGTGGCTTTCCCCTCCGCCGGTAGTGACCGCCCACATCAGGCTTTTCCCTTTTAGCGCATTGCCGTTGTGGCCGTACGCCCAGCCGTGGGAGAAAACTTTATCAATCCACAGTTTCAGGAGCGGAGGGGTGCTGTACCACTGCATGGGATGCTGCCAGATAATCAGATCGGCGCGGGAAAGTGCCTCCTGTTCGGCGGCGATATCGATATTAAAATCGGGATAGAGTTGATAGAGGGAACGTATCTCTACGTTATCAAGCGTCCTTACCTGCTCAAGCATCCGCTTATTCGCATGCGAGTGCTGCGGATAAGGATGGGCGTAAATTATCAGAATCATTGATTAGCCTGTTGTTACTGCTTTCTTTTAACAAAAGAGTGTAGTCAGTAATTCAACAGGCTAATAGTGAATATTATTGACGGGCTTACGTCAGAATTCTGAATTAGTTATCCAGTTCACCCATGGATTTAACCTGGTCACGGTTAATCTGCTCGGTTTGACCGGTTTCGGCGTTTTTATACGACACCAGGCCGGTATCATCATCCACCTGCGGCTTGCCGTCGGTGACAATGGTTTTACCATCGGTGGTTTTTACGGCCTGATTAGACGAACAGCCCGCCACGGTGAACATTGCAGTGGCAGCCAGAACGGAAGCGATCAGTAATTTATTTTGCATGGTGTTTTCCCCTGCTCTCAGTTGAATTTCGTTATCGACCTAACCATTTTAGGCTAACTGACTGAATGCGGATGGAAAACCAGAAGGTTCTGAAGATGGGGAGAATGCCCGGCAACCGAACGGCACCGGGCATTTTTACTTACTTGCTAATCTGCGCGTGCATTTCCTGCACTGAAATCACCTTCTCGGTGGCATCCGCGTTCAGCGCCATGGCCGTAGCGAAACCGCCGTTCAGGGTGGTGTCGTAGTGCACCTTGTACTGCAGCGCGCTGCGGCGAATCAGCTTGGAGTCTTCAATCGCCTGACGGCCTGCGGTAGTGTTGATGATGTAGGTGTATTCGCCATTCTTGATGCGATCCTGAATGTGCGGACGACCTTCATGCACCTTGTTCACCAGACGAGGGTTGATACCGGCTTCACCCAGCACAATCGCCGTACCGTGGGTCGCATCCAGCTCGAAGCCCTGCTTCAGCAGCTTGGCGGCCAGGTCAACCACGCGCTCTTTGTCGCCTTCGCGAACGGAGAGCAGCGCACGGCCTGATTTTCTCATGGTGGAGCTACTGCCCAGCTGCGCCTTCGCGAAGGCTTCTGCGAAGGTGCGGCCCACGCCCATCACTTCCCCGGTGGAGCGCATTTCTGGCCCTAACAGCGGGTCAACGCCCGGGAATTTGTTGAACGGCAGCACCACTTCTTTCACCGAGTAATACGGTGGAATGATTTCTTTGGTCACGCCCTGCTGTGCCAGCGTCTGGCCCGCCATCACGCGTGCCGCCACTTTCGCCAGCGGAACACCGGTGGCTTTAGAGACGAACGGGACGGTACGCGCCGCGCGCGGGTTCACTTCAATCAGGTAGACTTCGTTGTCTTTCACCGCGAACTGGACGTTCATCAGACCGCGAACCTGCAGCTCGAAGGCCAGCTTCTGCACCTGCTGGCGCATCACGTCCTGAATCTCCTGGCTCAGGGTGTACGCTGGCAGAGAACAGGCGGAGTCGCCGGAGTGCACGCCCGCCTGCTCGATATGCTCCATGATGCCGCCAATCAGCACCATTTCGCCGTCGCAGATGGCATCAACGTCCACTTCTACCGCGTCGTCGAGGAAGCGGTCGAGCAGCACTGGCGCATCGTTGGAGACGCTCACCGCCGTCTGGAAGTAGCGACGCAGGTCGGCTTCGTCATAAACGATTTCCATCGCGCGGCCGCCCAGCACGTAGGAAGGACGCACCACCAGCGGGTAACCAATCTCTTTCGCCTTCTCAACGGCCATCTCAATGGCGGTGACGGTGGCGTTCGCCGGCTGTTTCAGCTTCAGACGGTCAACCGCCTGCTGGAAACGCTCGCGGTCTTCCGCACGGTCAATCGCATCCGGGCTGGTACCGATAACCGGCACGCCCGCCGCTTCCAGCGCGCGCGCCAGCTTCAGCGGGGTCTGGCCGCCGTACTGCACGATAACGCCTTTTGGCTTCTCGATGCGCACGATTTCCAGCACGTCTTCCAGGGTAACCGGCTCGAAGTAGAGGCGGTCAGAGGTGTCGTAGTCGGTCGAGACCGTTTCCGGGTTACAGTTGACCATGATGGTCTCGTAACCGTCTTCGCGCAGCGCCAGCGAGGCGTGTACGCAGCAGTAGTCGAACTCGATGCCCTGGCCGATACGGTTTGGACCGCCGCCCAGCACCATAATCTTGTCGCGGTCGACGGACGGGTTCGCTTCGCACTCGTCTTCATAGGTGGAGTACATGTACGCGGTGTCGGTCGAGAATTCCGCCGCACAGGTGTCCACGCGCTTGTAAACCGGGTGCAGGTCATACTGGTCGCGCAGCTTGCGGATTTCCGCTTCGCGCACGCCCGCCAGCTTAGCCAGACGCGCATCGGCGAAGCCTTTACGCTTCAGCACGCGCAGGAAGTCAGCGTCCAGACCGGTGATACCCAGCTCAGCCACCTGTTCTTCCAGACGCACCAGCTCTTCAATCTGCACCAGGAACCAGCGGTCAATGTTGGTCAGGTTGAACACGCCGTCCACGGACAGGCCAGCACGGAAGGCATCGGCGATGTACCAGATGCGCTCAGCGCCCGCGTCTTTAAGCTCGCGGCGAATTTTGGTCAGCGCTTCCGGGTCGTCCAGGCTTACTTTCGGGTCAAAGCCGGTCGCACCGACTTCCAGGCCGCGCAGCGCTTTCTGCAGGGATTCCTGCTGCGTGCGGCCAATCGCCATCACTTCACCGACGGATTTCATCTGGGTGGTCAGACGGTCGTTCGCACCGGCGAATTTCTCGAAGTTGAAGCGTGGAATTTTGGTCACAACGTAGTCGATGGACGGCTCGAAGGACGCAGGGGTGCGGCCACCGGTGATGTCGTTCATCAGTTCGTCGAGGGTGTAGCCTACCGCCAGCTTCGCCGCCACTTTGGCGATCGGGAAGCCGGTCGCTTTGGAAGCCAGCGCGGAGGAACGGGACACGCGCGGGTTCATTTCGATAACAATCAGGCGACCGGTTTTCGGGTTCACGGAGAACTGCACGTTTGAGCCGCCGGTTTCTACGCCGATTTCACGCAGTACCGCCATCGAGGCGTTACGCATGATTTGATACTCTTTGTCGGTCAGCGTTTGCGCTGGCGCAACGGTGATGGAGTCGCCGGTGTGGATCCCCATCGCATCGAAGTTTTCGATGGAGCAGACGATGATGCAGTTGTCGTTTTTATCACGCACCACTTCCATCTCGTACTCTTTCCAGCCAATCAGCGATTCATCAATCAGCAGCTCTTTGGTTGGGGAAAGATCCAGACCGCGTTCGCAAATCTCTTCGAACTCTTCGCGGTTGTAGGCGATACCGCCGCCGGTGCCACCCATGGTGAAGGATGGACGGATGATGCACGGATAGCCCACGTCAGCCGCGACGGCCAGCGCTTCTTCCATATTATGTGCGATGCCGGAACGCGCGGTGTCGAGGCCGATTTTCTTCATCGCCACGTCAAAGCGACGACGGTCTTCTGCTTTATCAATCGCGTCGGCGGTTGCGCCAATCATGGTCACGCCGAACTCTTCCAGCACGCCCTGACGCTCCAGCTCCAGCGCACAGTTCAGCGCCGTCTGGCCGCCCATGGTCGGCAGTACCGCGTCCGGACGCTCTTTCTCAATGATTTTGCGTACCACTTCCCAGTGAATCGGCTCGATGTAGGTTGCATCAGCCATTTCCGGGTCGGTCATGATGGTTGCCGGGTTAGAGTTGACCAGGATAACGCGGTAACCCTCTTCGCGCAGGGCTTTACACGCCTGCGCGCCGGAATAGTCGAATTCGCAGGCCTGGCCGATGACGATCGGGCCAGCGCCAAGGATCAGGATGCTTTTTATGTCTGTACGTTTTGGCATTGTCTTCTCGGCTCCTGATTATTTAGCGGTCTTACGGTATTGCTCGATAAGTTCGATGAAGTGATCGAACAGCGGCGCGGCATCGTGTGGGCCCGGGCTGGCTTCAGGGTGGCCCTGGAAGCTGAATGCTGGCTTATCGGTACGATGAATCCCCTGCAGGGTGCCATCGAACAGCGACTTATGGGTCACGCGCAGGTTAGCCGGCATTGAGGCCTCATCGACGGCGAAACCGTGGTTCTGCGCGGTAATCATCACCGTGTTGTTATCAATGTCTTTCACCGGGTGGTTACCACCGTGGTGACCGAACTTCATCTTAACGGTGTTCGCACCGCTCGCCAGAGCCAGCAGCTGATGGCCGAGGCAGATGCCGAATACCGGGATGTCGGTTTCCAGGAAGGACTTGATGGCAGCGATGGCGTAGTCACAAGGAGCCGGGTCGCCTGGGCCGTTAGAGAGGAAGATCCCGTCCGGGTTCATCTTCAGTACGTCTTCGGCAGAGGTCTGCGCCGGCACCACCGTCAGACGGCAACCGCGGTCAACCAGCATGCGCAGGATGTTGCGCTTGGCGCCAAAATCATAAGCCACCACGTGGAACGGCAGCTCGCTCTCTTTTTTCGCTTCCGGCAGGTCGCCTTCCAGCGTCCAGCTACCCTGCGTCCAGCTGTAGGCTTCAGCGGTAGTCACTTCTTTCGCCAGGTCCATGCCGTTCAGGCCCGGGAAGGCTTTCGCTTTTTCCAGCGCCAGGGCCGCATCGAGGTTATCACCTGCGATGATGCAGCCGTTTTGTGCACCCTTCTCGCGCAGCAGACGCGTTAACTTACGGGTATCGATATCGGCAATCGCCACGATGTTATGGCGTTTCAGGTAGGAAGAGAGGTCTTCGGTGTTGCGGAAGTTGCTGGCAATCAGCGGCAGGTCGCGAATGACCAGGCCTTGCGCATGTACCTGAGAGGACTCTTCGTCAGCCGCATTGGTGCCGACATTGCCGATATGAGGATAAGTAAGAGTAACGATTTGGCGAGAATAGGAAGGATCAGTGAGGATTTCTTGATAACCGGTCATTGAAGTATTGAAAACGACTTCCCCAACCGCCGAACCCGTTGCCCCTATGGCCCGACCGATAAACTGGGTTCCGTCTTCCAGAACCAATAGCGCTGACTTAATCAAAACACCCTCCAGAGAATATTCACTCACTTTATTTGCATATTAATTCATAACCATGTCATGGATCAATGCAAATGTGTTGCCAGCGGATTTTTGGCAAACGGCGGCATTCTGGGGATTTGGTGGGTAAAAGTCAACTTAAAACGGATATTTTGTTTAGTCTTTTGCAGCCCTGGCGAGTGGAATGCCGCTTAAGCGACAAAAAGATCAGGTAAATCACTGCGGAAAACGCTTGCGCGCCTGGTTTAATAAAAAATGTCTCAATGGAGCTGGGAAAAGTGGACCAGATGGTCAAAATTTACATTTCAGCAACGAAAAAATGCAGCAACATAGATGCTTTTAAATGTTATTGCGATAAAACATAACGTAATAGATAAAATAAAAGGGCAATAAATTATTGCCCTATGCAATCAAGTAATTACGACTGCAATAACCACATCACGATGGGTAATAACTCTTAAATATTGTTGAGATCGAGCACATCTCTCATATCAAAAAGACCGATTTTCTCGTTTTTTAACCACAAAGCGGAACGAACGGCACCATTGGCAAACGTCATTCGGCTGGAAGCTTTATGCGTAATTTCCACACGTTCGCCAATATCGGCGAACATCGCGGTGTGTTCGCCGACGATGTCACCCGCACGAACGGTGGCGAAACCAATAGTGCCAGGCACTCGCTCGCCGGTGTGTCCTTCGCGGCTATAGACCGCGCAGTCTTTTAAATCTTTATCAAGTGCATGGGCAATCGCTTCGCCCATCGCCAGCGCCGTACCTGATGGCGCATCAACTTTGTAGCGATGGTGGGCTTCAACAATTTCAATGTCGGTATAGTTGCCCATTACCTTCGCGGCTTTCTCCAGCAGCTTCAGCATGACGTTAACGCCCACGCTAAAGTTGGCGGCGAAGACAATCGCAATCTCTTTTGACGCATCCTGGATAGCCTGCTTACCCGCGTCGTCAAAACCGGTGGTGCCGATCACCATCCCCTTGCCGTGCTGGCGGCAAAACGCCAGATGCGTGAGCGTTCCTTCCGGGCGGGTAAAATCAATGAACACATCGAAGTCATCTTTTACCGCATCCAGGCTGCTTTGTACGGTGACGCCGGTCTTTCCCGCGCCCGCCAGCTCGCCTGCGTCGGCCCCCAGGAGCGATGAACCTTCCCGCTCCAGCGCCGCACCAAGCGCTACGCCATCCATCTGAAGCGCCGCCTGAATAAGCTGACGGCCCATACGTCCACCCGCGCCCGCAATGGCGACACGGATCTGTGCATCATGCATAGTTATTCTCTTACGTTAAAATGATGTAAACCGTTTTCAGATTAACCAGCCTTGAGAAGCACTGCCAACTGAAAACACCGATAATTAGAATTTAACGTGAAACCGACTTAAATATCAGTAAAAGACATGATTTTGTCGTCACGATAAAGTAACGGGTAAAAAAAAGGCCAGCACAGGAGGTGCTGGCCTTTCATCAGAAAAGGGTCTATTCGACTTCGCGGGCGTCAATTCTCAGTTCTTTCGGAACTTCGAAAACGATGTTCTCTTCACGACCTTCCAGCGGCACCGCTTCGCCACCGCCGAGCTCCTGCAGACGGGAAATGACGTTCTGTACCAGAATATCCGGCGCGGAAGCCCCTGCCGTCACGCCCACGCAGGCCGCGTTTTTAACCCACGCTTCCTGAATATCCGACGCGTCATCAATCAGGAAAGCCGCTTTCCCCATGCGTTGTGCCAGTTCAGCCAAACGGTTGGAGTTAGACGAGTTTTTGGAGCCGACCACCAGCACCACATCCGCCTGTTCAGCCAGGGCACGCACCGCTTCCTGACGGTTAGTGGTTGCGTAGCAGATGTCATCCTTACGCGGACCGACGATTTTCGGGAAGCGCTGACGCAGGGCGTCAATCACGTCCGAGGTATCGTCTACGGAGAGCGTTGTCTGGGTCATAAACGACAGACGGGCTTCATTTTTTACGTTCAGCGTAAACACATCTTCAGGCGACTCAACCAGATACATGCCCCCTTCCGGGTTGCTGTACTGGCCCATGGTGCCTTCGACTTCCGGATGCCCGGCATGGCCAATCAGAATCGACTCTTCACCACGACGGCTGGCGCGCGCCACTTCCATATGCACTTTCGTGACTAATGGGCAGGTGGCATCGAACACGGTCAAATCGCGGCTTTTCGCTTCGTTCCGTACCGCCTGAGAGACGCCGTGCGC
Source organism: Enterobacter genomosp. O (assembly GCF_001022965.1). Lineage (GTDB taxonomy): Bacteria > Pseudomonadota > Gammaproteobacteria > Enterobacterales > Enterobacteriaceae > Enterobacter > Enterobacter cloacae_L. The sequence goes on along the minus strand of NZ_LECZ01000023.1, from coordinate 323,142 downwards.
GGAGAAAATCAGGATCGCACCGTCCGGCACTTCGCTGATTTGCTCAATAAAAATGGCACCGCGCTCGCGCAGGCTGTCGACCACGTAACGGTTGTGCACCACTTCGTGACGCACATAAATCGGCGCGCCATAAATTTCCAGCGCGTTTTCAACAATGCTGATAGCGCGGTCTACACCGGCGCAGAAGCCGCGCGGGTTAGCCAACAGGATCTGCATTTCAGGCCTCCAGTGCAGGATCGATTTCCAGCACTTCAACATCAAAATGAACGGTACGCCCGGCAAGCGGATGGTTGAAGTCAACGGTAATCGAGTCGCCGTTGATTTCGCGGATCACGCCAGGCATTTCGCTGCCGTCCATAGCGGTAAAGAGCATAATCGCCCCAATTTCCGGTTCACCCGCGTCCATAAACTCGCGGCGCGAGAAATACTGGATCAGGTCCGGGCTCGGGACACCAAACGCGGCATCAGGCTCCAGCGAAAAGGCTTTTTTCTCACCCTCTTTCAGACCCAGAAGCTGCTGCTCAAGACCTTCAGACAGGGAGGTATCGCCAAGACGAAACAGGGCCGGCTTGCCGTTATTTCGGGTGGATTCAGCCGTTGAACCATCATCCAGTTTCAGCGTGAAGTGAACGAGAACCGCGCTGTTGCTCTGTACGGATTTAGACATGCAAATTGCTCGCTTGTTTTGGGTCACCTGTTGCCCGGTGGCGCTGCGCTTACCGGGCCTACGGGAGGCCACAAATTCTGTAGGCCGGGTAAGCGTAGCGCCACCCGGCATTTACAATTAAGCCTGCTCTTTCGCGGCTGGTTTCGGCAAGAAGCCTTCCAGCACGATTAACGCCGCACCGATGCAAATTGCGCTATCGGCGAGGTTAAAGGTCGCGAAGTGCCAGTCGCCGACGTAGAAGTCGATCATATCGACCACAAAGCCGTGCCACAGGCGGTCAAACAGGTTGCCCAGCGCGCCACCGATGATGAGCGCGTAGGCGATGTTATTCAGCTTTTGCGTCGCCTTCGAGCGGTACATCAGCACTGCCAGGATCACGCAGATACCGAGAGCGATACCCGCAAAGAACCAGCGCTGCCAGCCACCGCTGTCGGCAAGGAAACTGAACGCCGCGCCGTAGTTACGCGCATAGTGCAGGTTAAGCGACGGGAACAGCGGGACCGTATCCCCCAGAGCAAAATTCTGGAGGATCAGGAACTTGCTGCCCAGATCGATAATCAGCACCACTACAACCAGCCACAGCCAGCGCAGTCCTGTTGAACAGAGAGTTTTACTCATCAGGCAAACTTACGTTTTTCGCCGTCACCGGCGACGTTGCTTACACAGCGTCCGCAGATGTCTGCGTGTTCCGCCACCTGACCGACATCGGTAGTGTAATGCCAGCAGCGCGGGCATTTCTCACCGTCGGCTTTGCTCAGCGCGACTTTCAGTCCTTTGAGCAGCTCGCTCTGCTGAGCATCAGCAGAAGCTTCGGCATAATCCGCAACTTTCGCGCCGGAGGTCAACAGGACAAATCGTAATTCATCGCCCAGCGCCGTCAGTTTAGCCGCCAGCTCCGGTTCCGCGTACAGCGTGACCGTTGCTTCCAGAGAACCACCGACTTTCTTGTCAGCACGCGCCTGCTCAATAACCTTGTTCACTTCACCACGTACTTTCAGCAGCTCGTCCCAGAAGGCATCATTCATCGCTTCAGTGCTGGAGAGGTCGAACAGACCTTCGTACCACTCGCCGGTGAAGACATACTTCTCGCGGTCGCCTGGCAGATAGCCCCAGATTTCATCCGCGGTGAAGGACATGATCGGTGCCATCCAGCGAACCAGCGCTTCTGCGATGTGGAACAGCGCGGTCTGGCAGCTACGACGCGCCACGCTGTCCGCTTTCGCGGTGTACTGGCGGTCTTTGATAATGTCGAGGTAGAACGAGCCCATCTCGATGGAGCAGAAGCGCATCAGGCGCTGTACCACTTCATGGAAGTCATAAGACTCATAGGCCTTCAGGATATCGTCCTGCGCCGCTTTCGCGCAGCCTACCGCCCAGCGGTCCAGCACCACCATCTCTTCCGGTTTAACCATGTCTTTTGCCGGATCAAATCCGTTAAGGTTCGCCAGCAGGAAGCGCGCGGTGTTACGGATACGACGATAGCTGTCGGCAGCACGTTTCAGGATCTCGTCAGATACCGCCATTTCGCCGGTATAGTCGGTGGAGGCCACCCACAGACGCAGAATATCTGCGCCCAGCTTGTTCATCACATCCTGTGGAGAAACGGTGTTACCGATAGATTTGGACATCTTGCGGCCCTGACCATCCACGGTGAAACCGTGGGTCAGTACCTGACGGTAAGGTGCTTTGCCTTTCATGGCGGTGGAAATCATCAGGGATGACATGAACCAGCCGCGGTGTTGGTCAGACCCTTCCAGATACATGTCGGCGGCGTGACCGGAAAACTCCGGACGCACGTCAACCACGGAGGAGTGGGTAGACCCGGAGTCGAACCACACGTCCAGGGTATCCGGCACTTTCTCGTAGCTGTCTGCGTCAGCGCCCAGGATGTCGCGGGAGTCGAGATCCCACCACGCCTGAATACCGTCAACTTCGACGCGTTTCGCCACTTCTTCCATCAGTTCCAGAGTGTTCGGGTGCAGTTCCTGCGTCTCTTTATGCACGAACAGAGACATCGGTACGCCCCAGGTACGCTGACGGGAGATACACCAGTCAGGACGGTTAGCCACCATGGATTCGATACGCGCCTGGCCCCAGTCAGGGATCCACTGCACGCCTTTGATCTCTTTCAGGGACTGCGCACGCAGGCCTTTCTGATCCATGCTGATGAACCACTGCGGGGTCGCACGGAAGATGATCGGCGTTTTGTGGCGCCAGCAGCACGGATAGCTGTGCTGCATTTTCTCTACATGCAGCAGCGCGCCGCTGGTGCGCAGCATATCAACGATGATGTCGTTGGCTTTAAAGACGTTGATACCGTCCAGCGCCGGGTAGGTGCCAGGCAGATAAGAGCCGTCCGGACCCACCGGGTTAGCGATTTCCAGACCGTACTTCAGGCTGATGCTGTAGTCGTCAGGACCGTGGCCACCGGCGGTATGTACCGCACCGGTACCCGCGTCCAGCGTGACGTGGTCGCCGAGGATCGCCGGAACGTCGAAGTCCAGGAACGGGTGCTTAAAGCGCATCAGCTCCAGCGCGTCACCTTTCACGGTACCCAGCACGGTGTAGTCGGTGATATTCGCGCGTTTCAGCACGCTCTCAACCAGATCTTTCGCCAGGATAACTGCCTGACCTTCTACCTGCACCAGCGCATATTCGAACTCACCGGACAGGGAGATCGCGCGGTTGGCTGGCAGGGTCCACGGGGTGGTGGTCCAGATCACCAGCGAGATCGGGCCATTAACCGAGGAGACACCAAATTTGGCTTTCACCGCATCCTGATCGACCGCGTGGAACGCCACGTCGATAGACGGAGACGTTTTGTCGTAATACTCCACTTCCGCTTCTGCCAGCGCAGAACGGCAGTCCACGCACCAGTGCACAGGCTTAGCGCCTTTATGCAGGTGGCCGTTACCGATGATTTTACCCAGCGCACGGATGATGTTGGCTTCAGTTTTGAAATCCATGGTCAGGTACGGGTGCGACCAGTCGCCCAATACGCCCAGACGGATGAAGTCAGCGCGCTGGCCTTCAACCTGCGTGGCTGCGTATTCGCGGCATTTCGCGCGGAACTCAGCGGCGGTGAATTTCTCACCCGGTTTGCCAAACTCTTGCTCTACTTTCAGCTCGATCGGCAGACCATGGCAGTCCCAGCCCGGAACGTAAGGCGAGTCATATCCCGTGAGGCCTTTGGACTTCACGATAATGTCTTTCAGAATCTTGTTAACCGAGTGACCAATATGAATGCTGCCATTCGCATATGGAGGGCCATCATGCAGAATGAAGGTTTTCTTGCCTTTTTTGGCTGCACGAATGATGCCGTACAGGTCATCATCGGTCCAACGCGCCAGCATTCCCGGTTCGCGCTTGGCGAGATCGCCGCGCATCGGGAACCCTGTTTCCGGCAAATTCAGGGTTGATTTATAGTCACTCATCAGATTCTCGGTTCCGTATTTATCACGTAGGCATTTAAGCCGGGTTCAAAGCCCAAAAAACTCGCGGGCCGTCAATTCATCACGCGCAATTTGCGCTTTGAGTTCATCCAGCGAACCAAATCGCTGCTCGTTGCGTATTTTTTTACGCAGTATCACATCTATATGGCGACCATAAAGGTCCATTACAACGTCCAGCAGGTGCACTTCTAACTGTTGACGCACACCAGCGACGGTAGGACGCGTACCAATGTTGGCGACGCCATAAAATGGTTTATCGCCCAGTCCTGCCACTTCCACCGCATAGACCCCTTTAACCGGGGAAACCTGACGACGCAGCGGTATATTCGCCGTCGGGAAACCAATGGTGCGGCCGAGCGCGTCGCCATGGACAACGCGGCCTGAGATGGTGAACGGATGCCCCAGCAGGGTTTCTGCCGTATCCAGTTCATCATTGGCCAGCGCCTGACGTACCGCCGTGCTGCTGACGCGAACGCCGCCTTCACAGAAGGTCATCGCACTGGTGACGTCAAAGCCGTACTCCAGACCAGCCTTCTGTAATAGCAAGAAATCGCCCTGACGACCAGCGCCAAAGCGGAAATCATCCCCCACGGCAAGAAACTGCACGCCAAGACGCTCAACCAGCAGGTCACTGACAAAATTTTGTGCTGTCAGCGCGGCAAAGCGACGATCGAAACGTACGCACAATACGTAGTCCACGCCGGACTCCGCCAGATAGCGCAACTTCTCGCGCAGGCGGGTGAGACGGGCGGGAGATTTATCGCCCGCAAACAGCTCCAGCGGCTGCGGTTCGAAAATCATCACTACCACGGGCAGGCCGCGGGCCTCCCCTTCTTTACGCAATCCCTGCAACAGCGCCTGATGACCACGATGCACGCCGTCGAAATTACCAATTGTCAGCACGCACCCGTGCGGTGCTCTGCTGAGATTATGTATGCCGCGTATCAGCTTCATGTCTGGCTCAAAACAGTGAAAATCGCCAAAGTATACCTTGTACAGCGGTTAAGGTTAACCGGCGATTGTTCGTGCAAAACAGAAAGCCGTAATGATTTCATCAGGCTGACCTTTCGCAGCGAAAAAATCTGCTCGTGAACTGCGATTTTTATGCCGAAAGGCTGTATTCAGGGAAGACAAGCTGGTAGAATCCTGCGCCATCACTACGTAACGTAGCGTCGCTAATTAACGGCGCTTATTTGCACAAATCCATTGACAAAAGAAGGCAAAGAGGGCATATTCCTCGGCCTTTGAATTGTCCACATAGATCATATTTGGGAGTTGGACTTGGCTAATATCAAATCAGCTAAGAAACGTGCCGTTCAGTCTGAAAAGGCTCGTAAGCACAACGCAAGCCGTCGCTCTATGATGCGTACCTTCATCAAGAAAGTATACGCAGCAATTGAAGCTGGCGATAAAGCTGCAGCGCAGAACGCATTTAACGAAATGCAACCAATCGTGGATCGTCAGGCTGCTAAAGGTCTGATCCACAAAAACAAAGCAGCGCGTCATAAAGCAAACCTGACCGCGCAGATCAACAAACTGGCTTAATCGCTACTTGTTGTTGCTTGTTTAAAGAACCCGCTTAACGCGGGTTTTTTTATGCCTTCAGATTGCCGGTGGTGTAAACAGCGACGAGTAGTCACGGTTACATATACGCTGCACCGCCGGGTGCTGAATCATCCTTTCCGCAAAAATCGCGTGATACTCTTCCATCACGTTATCGACCCGACCAATCTCCGTAATCCTGTTATCTGAATAGAGATCGTGCGCGTACAGCGTCGGTGCAACGAAGATAGCATTGTGCGCTTCGCCAAAGGCTTTCATCAGCGCCGCGTCGTCGAACTCACCGAGGATCTCAACGTTCAGCCCCTGTGAGTTAAACCAGTTCAGCAGCTTGCGTCCCAACATGGAACGCCTTCCCGGTACCAGCAGGCGACGCTCTTCCAGGCAGGCCGGGAAGGGTTTTTCCGGCGGCGGGTTAATACACCAGAAGCTCACGCCGCATTCACCAATCTTCACCGAGAACAGCCCTTCCTGCTGCGTGGAGTCGATCGGACAATCCGAGATAATCATGTCCAACTTGTGCTGGCTCAGCTGTTCCAGCAGCATCTCGTGGGTGGATTCAAAGCAGCGCAGGTGGATTTGCTCGTCTTCTACCACGGCCGCATCCAGCACGCCGCTCACCAGCCGTTTGGACAGCGCGTCCGCCACGCCCACATCAAAGAGCAGGTTCGACTCTTTGCGGTAGTTGACGATATCCAGCATCTCCTGGCTTAGGGTGAACATTTTATCCGCGTAGCGGAAAACCAGCTCACCCAGTTCGCTGGGTTCAATCCCACGCCCCTTACGCTTGAACAGCTTGCCCTGCAAACGTTCTTCCAGCGCCTTGATCTGCCCGGTGATGGTTTGCGGCGTCAGGTAAAGGGCCTCTGCCGCCCCGACCACCGAGCCCTGCTTGTAGACGTGCCAGAAGTAGTAAAGATGGTTGTAATTTAAATGAGACATCGCGTCTTCTCTCCCTGAGTATGTATCGGGAGAAGGATCCCCTCCTCCCGGCTTTCCGTTATGCCTGGACGGCCTGTCCGGACAATTTCACCTTCAACAAGGTATAACCGATCACCGCGGCCAGTAATGACCCGATGAGAATGCCGAGTTTAGCCCAGACGATAAGCTCAGGCGCATGCGCGCCAAACGCCAGCGTCGAGATAAAGATCGACATCGTAAACCCGATTCCGCACAGCACGCCAACGGCCATAATCTGCGTAAACGTGGTGCCATGCGGCAATGTCGCCAGCTTCAGCTTCGTCGCCAGCCAGCAGAAAAGGCTAATGCCCAGCGGCTTACCGATAAACAGCCCGGCAATAATGCCCAGCGGCAGCACGGACGTCAGCCCGTCCAGCGTAACGCCGCCGAGGGAAACGCCCGCGTTGGCAAACGCAAACAGGGGCAGGATCATAAAAGCGACCCACGGGTGCAGCACGTGTTCCAGCTGTTTAGCGGGTGATTTGCCCTCCTGCGGCTTAAGCGGCACGAAGAAACCGACAATTACGCCGGCCAGCGTGGCATGCACGCCCGATTTCAACACCGCGGTCCACAGCACCATCCCCACGAGGATGTAGATACCGATGCGGCGAACATTAAAGACGTTCAGCAACGCCAGTACCGCAATCGCTCCTGCGGCCACGCTCAGAGACAGAATCGACAGATCGCTGGTGTAGAACAGCGCGATAATCACAATGGCGCCCAGGTCATCGATGATCGCCAGCGCCATCAGGAAGATTTTCAGGGCAACCGGCACGCGGCTTCCCAGTAGTGCCAGCACTCCGAGCGCAAAAGCGATATCCGTCGCAGCCGGGATTGCCCAGCCGTGACGAGCAATCGGATCCTGCCAGGTGAACGCCAGGAAGAGCAGCGCCGGAACCACCATCCCACCAAACGCGGCAATCACCGGAAACGCCGCACGCTGGCGGCTGGCAAGCGAGCCCAGCACCAGCTCACGCTTCACCTCAAGCCCGACCAGCAGGAAGAACACCGCCATGAGCGCATCGTTGATCCACAGCAGCATGTTCTTGTTGATTTCCAGCGCCCCGACCTTCAGCTCGACGGGCGTTTCCAGAAAAGCATGATACAGATCGCGGGTAAAGCCGACGTTTGCCAGCACCATCGCGGCCGCAGCGGCAATAATCAGGATCACGCCACCGGACGCTTCACTGCTAAAAAAACGGTGTAGTAATTTCACTTTAATTCTCTCTGTTACAACAATACCTCGATAAAACCATAATACCAAGCCGTATAGATCGGAAAAAACAGATTAATATTGAGTATAGATTCAGTTTTACCGAGCAATACCCACAAATAGAAAAAGCCCGGAATCACTTCCGGGCTTTTGCAAAGGAAACCAGCTAACCGATTAGCGGGTCAAATCATCGAAGAATTTTTTGACGCCATCGAAGAAGCTTTTGGAGCGCGGGCTGTTTTTCTCACCCGTCGGGCCGCCAAAGCTTTCCTGCAACTCTTTCAGCAGCTGTTTCTGCTTGTCGTTCAGGCCAACCGGCGTTTCCACGACGACGCGGCACAGCAGGTCACCCTGCGCACCACCGCGAACGGATTTAACGCCTTTCCCGCGCATGCGGAACAGTTTACCGGTTTGGGTTTCACCCGGGATCTTCAGATTGACGCGGCCATCCAGCGTAGGTACTTCGATTTCGCCACCGAGTGCAGCCATAGCGAAGTTGATCGGCACTTCGCAGTACAGGTTGTTCCCTTCACGCTCGAAGATAGCGTGCTGTTTCACCTGCACCTGAACGTACAGATCGCCTGCCGGTGCGCCGTGTTCGCCGGCTTCACCTTCACCAGCCAGACGGATGCGGTCGCCCGTATCCACGCCTGCCGGGATTTTTACGGACAGGGTCTTGGTTTTCTCAACGCGACCGTGACCGTGGCATTTGGTGCACGGATCTTTAATCAGCGTACCGCGACCGTGACAGTGAGGACAGGCCTGCTGTACCGCGAAAAAGCCCTGACGCATCTGTACCTGGCCAGAACCGTGACAGGTTGGACAGGTCTGCGGCTGAGTGCCCGCTTTCGCGCCGCTGCCGTGGCAGACGTCACACTCTTCCAGCGTCGGGATACGGATCTCTTTGGTGACGCCGCGAACGGCCTCTTCCAGCGACAGCTCCATGTTGTAGCGCAGGTCTGCGCCGCGCGTCGCGCGCTGACGACCACGGCCACCGCCGAAGATATCGCCAAACACATCGCCAAAGATATCGCTGAAGTCAGCGCCGCCGCCAAAGCCGCCGCCGCCGAATCCACCGCCGCCCATGCCGCCCTGTTCAAAGGCTGCGTGACCATACTGGTCATAGGCCGCACGTTTTTGTGCATCGGTCAGGACTTCGTAGGCTTCTTTGATCTCTTTAAATTTGGCTTCAGCCTCTTTGTCACCCTGGTTACGGTCCGGGTGGAATTTCATGGCCAGGCGCTTATACGCCTTTTTGATTTCACGCTCTTCCGCAGTTTTCGGAACGCCTAAAATCTCGTAATAGTCTTGCTTTGCCATTGGTTTTTTTAAGCCCCTTAACATGCGAGCACGGGCGTGGAGAATTCTCCTACGCCCGTGCCGATTAATTACCCTGCATCAGGGCGATTATTTTTTATCTTTAACTTCTTCGAACTCAGCGTCGACAACGTCGTCGTCTTTCGCGTTGTTCGCCGAAGCGTCAGCGCCTGCCTGCTGCTGGGCATGCTGCTGCTGAGCGATTTCCATCAGCTTCTGGGAAGCCTGCGCCAGTTCCTGCATCTTCGCTTCGATATCCGCTTTGTCTTCACCTTTCAGTGAGGATTCCAGCGCACTCAGTGCAGCTTCGATAGCAGTCTTGTCTTCCGCTGGCAGTTTATCGCCTGCTTCTTCAACCTGCTTACGGGTGCTGTGCAGCAGATGGTCACCCTGGTTACGGGTCTGAACCAGCTCTTCGAACTTACGGTCGGATTCAGCGTTAGCTTCGGCATCGCGAACCATTTTTTCGATTTCCGCTTCGTTCAGGCCAGAAGATGCCTTGATGGTGATCTTCTGCTCTTTACCGCTGTTTTTGTCTTTCGCAGACACGTGCAGGATACCGTCAGCATCGATGTCGAAGGTGACTTCGATCTGCGGCATGCCGCGCGGTGCCGGGTTAATACCGTCCAGGTTGAACTGACCCAGAGATTTGTTATCAGCCGCACGCTTACGCTCACCCTGAATCACATGGATGGTTACCGCAGACTGGTTGTCTTCAGCGGTAGAGAACACCTGGCTGTGCTTCGTCGGGATGGTGGTGTTTTTGTTGATGAGCGCAGTCATCACACCGCCCATGGTTTCGATACCCAGAGACAGCGGGGTAACGTCCAGCAGCAGTACGTCTTTCACTTCGCCGGTCAGTACGCCACCCTGAACCGCAGCACCGATAGCAACCGCTTCGTCCGGGTTAACGTCTTTACGTGGCTCTTTACCAAAGAACTCAGCCACTTTCTTCTGAACCATTGGCATACGCGTCTGACCACCAACCAGGATAACGTCCTGGATGTCAGAGACGGACAGACCAGCGTCCTGCAGGGCAACTTTCAGCGGCTCGATAGAACGGTTCACCAGGTCTTCTACCAGGCTTTCCAGTTTCGCACGGGTCACTTTGATGTTCATGTGTTTAGGACCGGTCGCGTCTGCAGTGATGTACGGCAGGTTCACGTCGGTCTGCTGAGCGGAAGACAGCTCGATCTTCGCTTTCTCAGCGGCTTCTTTCAGGCGCTGCATGGCCAGCGGGTCGTTACGCAGGTCAATGCCCTGATCTTTCTTGAATTCGTCAACGAGATAGTTGATCAGACGGGTATCGAAGTCTTCACCACCCAGGTGGGTATCACCGTTGGTTGCCAGAACTTCGAAGGTTTTTTCGCCGTCAACTTCGTCGATTTCGATAATAGAGATATCGAAGGTACCACCACCGAGGTCGTAAACCGCGATAGTGCGGTTGCCCACTTCTTTATCCAGACCGTAAGCCAGTGCAGCCGCGGTTGGTTCGTTGATGATACGTTTTACTTCCAGACCTGCGATACGGCCAGCATCTTTAGTTGCCTGACGCTGAGCATCGTTGAAGTATGCAGGAACGGTGATAACAGCTTCAGTTACCGGCTCACCCAGGTAATCTTCAGCGGTTTTCTTCATTTTTTTCAGCACTTCGGCAGAAATCTGCGGTGGTGCAGTTTTGGTGCCTTTCACATCAAGCCATGCATCGCCGTTATCTGCCGCGATGATTTTGTAAGGCATGATGGAAACGTCACGCTGAACTTCTTCGTCCTGGAAGCGGCGACCAATCAGGCGTTTAATCGCAAACAGGGTGTTTTGCGGGTTTGTCACTGCCTGACGTTTAGCCGGCTGACCAACCAGAGTTTCACCATCCTGGGTATAAGCAATGATAGAAGGCGTGGTGCGATCGCCCTCGGCGTTCTCCAGCACGCGTGCAGTAGTGCCATCCATAATCGCTACACAAGAGTTGGTAGTACCCAGGTCGATACCAATAATTTTACCCATCTAAACGTCTCCACTAAAAATTCAGTCAACATGTGGTTGTGTACCTGTAATAAGGGCAGAACGTGCTTTTTCAACTGCCCAGATTTGATTTTTTTCAGGTCCACACACTGCGGTTGCTTACAAGATGGGGTCGCAACGTCGTCCATCAAGGGGGAAGGATAAAAAAATTTTTAATTTCACCCCGATGAGATCATAGACGCCATCGATTGCGCCCATTATGATGCCGCGCCCCGTCAGGGAGAACTGACGCGGGTTTAACCATTTCACCATATTAATGATGATTTTTTTGAGGACTTATGGGCAACACTAAGTTGGCTAATCCGGCTCCGCTGGGCCTGATGGGTTTTGGCATGACCACTATCCTGCTGAACCTGCACAATATCGGGATGTTCCCGATGGATGGCATCATCCTGGCGATGGGCATTTTTTACGGCGGTATCGCGCAAATCTTCGCGGGCCTGCTGGAATATAAGAAAGGCAACACCTTCGGCTTAACCGCCTTCACCTCTTACGGTTCTTTCTGGCTGACCCTGGTTGCCATTCTGCTGCTGCCTAAAATGGGCCTGGCAGATGCGGCAAACGCCCATTTCCTGGGCGTATACCTGGGCCTGTGGGGCGTCTTCACCCTCTTCATGTTCTTCGGCACCCTGAAAGGTAACCGCGCGCTGCAGTTTGTCTTCCTGAGCCTGACCGTACTGTTCGCCCTGCTGGCGATTGGTCACCTCGTGGATAACGAAGGCATCGTTCACGTTGCAGGCTGGATTGGTCTGGTTTGCGGCGCAAGCGCTATCTACCTGGCAATGGGTGAAGTGCTGAACGAGCAGTTTGACCGCACCATTCTACCGATTGGTGAAAAACACTGATCCCTCTGTCGTGCCCGTCTCGCGGGCACGACATCCCCACGCCTGTCGAAGCCAAATTCCCAATACCAGCCCCATGACCGAAAGCGCGAGAACATACCAGGCGGGAGCCATCGGTGATACGCCCATCAGCACCGTGACCGCGATCGGCGTCAGTCCGCCAAAAATGGCATACGACACGTTGTAAGAAAAAGAGATGCCGGTGAAGCGAACCTCCGGCGGGAACGCACGTACCATGACATACGGCACCGCGCCGACAACCCCGACGCAGAACCCCACCACACCGTACAACACGAACAGCTGTTCAGGATGGCTGCCTGCCAGATGGTAAAACGCCCAGCTTGATGCGGCCAGTAACAGGCTACCAACGATAAAGGTTACGCTGGCACCGAAACGATCTGCCGCCAGCCCGGCAGCAAGACAGCCAAAGCAGAGCATAATGGTCGCAATACTGTTTGCCTGCAGCGTCACCGCCGGGGCGAATCCGTACTGTTTCTGCAGCCAGACCGGCGACATCAATATCACCACGACAATGCCCGCCGAAAGCAGCCAGGTGAGAAGCATTGACACCACTACCGCTTTTTTATGGCGTACCACGACAGCTTTCACCGGCAGCTCCTGCGCCAGCGCTTTGCGCTGCTGCATCTCCAGGAAAATCGGTGTCTCCTGCAGCCAGCGACGCAGATACATCGCCACCAGACCAAACGCCCCGCCCAGCAGGAACGGAATACGCCAGCCCCAATCGTGCACGGCCTGCTGCGTCATGCTGGTGTTGACAATGGTCGCGACCACCGACCCCAGCAAGATCCCGATGGTCAGGCCCGCCGTTAAGGTTCCACAGGCGATGCCAATCCGGCGCGCCGGAACATGTTCCGCCACAAACACCCACGCGCCCGGCACTTCACCGCCAATCGCCGCGCCCTGAAGCACGCGCATCAGCAACAGCAGCAAAGGAGCAAGGATGCCCAGTGAGGCATAGGTGGGCAGCAGACCAATGGCCAACGTGGGTATGGCCATCAGCAGAATGCTGAGGGTAAACATCTTCTTACGCCCTATCAGGTCGCCAAAGTGCGCCATCACAATGCCACCCAGCGGACGCGCCAGATACCCTGCGGCAAAAATGCCGAAGGTTTGTACCTGACGCAGCCACTCGGGGATATCCGCCGGGAAGAAGAGTTCCCCCACCACGGCGGCGAAGAAGACGAAGATGATGAAATCGTAAAACTCCAGCGCGCCGCCTAAGGCTGCGAGCGTGAGGGTTTTATAGTCCTGTCGATTCAGAGGTCGGGTGTTATGTGACATAGCGAACCATTTGGCTTTTGTTGTGGATTTATTTTTACAGCTATCGTAAAGAAAAAATTACTATATCGTAAAAACCTTACCACGCCATCGCCGCTTCAGCTAATGTCACATAATCGTTATTTTCAGGAGATTGTTTCGCGGCGTGCGCTTTTAGGACGAAAAGCTGCTACCACTTTCTCGTCCGTCTCAACGTACGGCCCCTCCAGCAGCTGTATACAATACGGTACACTGGCGAATATACCGTGCACGATGACGCTGCCGTCTTCCGCTTTCAGCCCTTCCAGCGTCTCTTTTATCGACTTCGGCTGGCCCGGCAGGTTCAGAATCAATGCCTGTTTGCGGATTACGCCCACCTGACGGGAGAGAATGGCCGTCGGGACAAAGTGTAGACTGATCTGGCGCATCTGTTCGCCAAAGCCCGGCATTTCACGATCGGCGATGGCCAGCGTCGCGTCCGGCGTCACATCGCGGCGGGCAGGCCCCGTTCCCCCGGTGGTCAGCACCAGATGGCAGCTCATCTCATCAACCAGCTCACAGAGCGTCTGCTCAATGATCGGCTGTTCGTCTGGGATCAGGCGGGTCTGAATTTCAAAGGGGGTAGTCAGCGCGTTGCCAAGCCACTCTTCCAGAGCGGGGATGCCTTTATCCTGGTAAACACCGCTGGAGGCGCGGTCAGAAATCGACACTAAGCCGATGCGTAAGGTATTCATATCCATTCCATTCAAAGAGTACTGATTAAAGGGAATGATACACGCAGAGAGGAGATTCAGACAGGGTACGAAGTAAGACGCGTGACCGGGAGCCCGGTCACGCAGGATGATTACAGCAGGTCGCCGATCATTTTTTCCAGTTTGCCCTGGTCAACAGCAAACTTACGGATACCGTCCGCCAGTTTGTCTACTGCCATTGGATCCTGGTTGTGCTGCCACAGGAACTCGGATTCAGTGATGCGCTCAGGGCGTGCTTTCACTTCACCGGTGTAGGACAGTTTACGCTCCAGGGTACCTTCGCTTTCAGCCAGCTCTTTCAGCAGTGCAGGCGCGATGGTCAGGCGGTCACAGCCAGCCAGCTCGATGATTTCACCGACGTTACGGAAGCTTGCGCCCATAACCACAGTCTCATAACCGTGCTGTTTGTAGTATTCGTAGATTTCAGTCACGGAAACCACGCCTGGATCTTCTGCTGGTGCGTATTCTTTCTTGTCGGTGTTGGCTTTGTACCAGTCCAGAATACGGCCTACGAACGGAGAAATCAGGTACACGCCGGCTTCTGCACAGGCACGCGCCTGCGCGAAGGAGAACAGCAGGGTCAGGTTACAGTTGATACCGTCTTTTTCCAGCTGCTCTGCAGCGCGGATGCCCTGCCAGGTAGAAGCCAGTTTGATCAGGATACGGTCGTTGCTGATGCCCGCATCGTTGTACATTTTGATCAGACGTTTTGCTTTCGCGATAGACGCTTCGGTGTCGTAGGACAGACGCGCATCCACTTCAGTAGAGATACGGCCAGGAACCAGCTTCAGAATTTCCAGACCGATGTTTACTGCCAGTTTATCAGTGGCATCCACAACCTGCTGCGCGCGGTCGTTGCTCTGTGCTTTCGCCCAGGTCACTGCGTCGTCAATCAGTTTGCGATACTCAGGGATCTGTGCGGCGTTAAGGATCAGAGAAGGGTTAGTTGTGGCATCCTGCGGCTGGTACAGCTTCATTGCCGCGATATCTCCGGTGTCAGCTACGACAGTGGTGAACTGACGAAGGGAGGTCAATTTATCCGTCATGATAGTGTTTCTCTTTTAACGTGCCCTGGATAATTCACGCTACCGACAGCATGCCTGCAGCGGAAAAATGACAGGTTTACTTGTTAGGGGGATGTAACCGGTCTGCCCTGATGATAACACGACGGAGGGGTAGCGCAACCGCAGACAGTGCGCTTAGGCAGAGTATGATAAACTCGGAATATTAACAGGCTGCTAAGCAACAGCATGCCCAATCAGTGGTAGCGCTTACATATTCACTTTGGCATCAACAAGAGGGACGTTAATGCCTGATTTCTTTTTCTTTATTAACGAAGTCCTGTGGGGCTCGATAATGATTTACCTGCTTCTGGGAGCAGGTATTTGGTTTACGCTACGCAGTGGGTTTATCCAGTTTCGCTATATCCGCAAGTTTGGCAGAAGTCTGAAAAACAGCGTCACGCCCCAGCCGGGCGGATTAACCTCATTCCAGGCGCTCTGTACCAGCCTTGCGGCACGCCTTGGCAGCGGGAATCTGGCGGGGGTCGCACTGGCCATCAGCGCCGGTGGGCCAGGCGCGGTTTTCTGGATGTGGGTGACGGCGCTTCTCGGTATGGCCACCTCCTTCGCCGAAAGTTCGCTCGCGCAGCTCTACAAAGAGAAAGATAAGCACGGCCAGTTTCGCGGCGGTCCTGCCTGGTACATGGCGCGTGGCTTAGGGATGCGCTGGATGGGCGTTCTTTTCTCGCTTTTTTTACTGCTCGCGTACGGTCTTATTTTTAATACCGTCCAGGCTAACTCGGTCGCTAATGCCCTGCGCTACGCCTTCGCGTGTCCGGAGTGGATCGCCGGTACCGTTTTAGCCCTCGTCGTTCTGCTCACCATTTCTACCGGCCTCAAAGGCATCGCCCGTCTCATGCAGTGGCTGGTTCCCATCATGGCGCTGCTCTGGATTGCCGCGAGCCTGTTCGTCGCCGCACTGCATGTCGACCAGGTTCCGGGCGTGATAGCGACCATCGTCAAAAGCGCCTTTGGCTGGCGTGAGGTCGCATCCGGCGCGCTGGGCTACACCTTCAGCCAGGCGCTAATGGCGGGGTTCCAGCGAGGCATGTTTTCCAATGAAGCCGGTATGGGGTCAACACCCAACGCGGCAGCCGCCGCCTCGTCGTGGCCGCCGCACCCTGCCGCGCAAGGCATTGTGCAGATGATTGGCGTCTTTACCGATACCATTGTTATCTGTTCCGCCAGCGCCATGATTTTGCTGCTGGCAGGCCCCGTACCGCATTCGTCGGAAACCGCCGGAATACAGCTTCTCCAGCAGGCGCTGATGAGCCTGACCGGCGGCTGGGGAGCCGGATTTGTCTCGCTCATCCTGGTCTTGTTTGCCTTCAGCTCGATTGTGGTGAATTACCTCTACGCCGAAAATAACCTTATTTTCCTGAAGCTCGACTCCCGCGCCGCAATCGGAGCGCTGCGCCTGGGCGTCATACTGATGGTCGTCGCTGGCTCCCTCCTCAGCATGCCGCTGGTCTGGCAGCTGGCCGATATCATTATGGCGCTGATGGCAATCACGAACCTTACGGCGATCCTGCTGCTCTCGCCGGTGGTTACCCTGATAGCCAGAGACTATCTTCGCCAGCGCAAGCTGGGGGTTCCGCCGGTATTTGATCCCGCACGCTATCCCGACGTTAAGGCGCAGCTGGCTCCCGGCACGTGGGATGATTTGCCGCGGCAATAACAGCTATCGATCAATTCAGAGCGATTTTTTGCTAAAGTCGCTCTAAATTTCCTGCAAGGACTGGATATGCTGATTCTGATTTCACCTGCAAAAACGCTCGACTACCAGAGCCCGCTCGCTACCGAGCGCTATACCCAGCCTGAACTGCTGGACTACTCTCAACAGCTGATCCGCGAAGCGCGTAAACTCTCTGCACCGCAAATCGCCTCGCTGATGAGCATCAGCGACAAGCTGGCAGACCTTAACGCGACCCGCTTTCACGAGTGGCACCCGGATTTCACCCCCGCTAACGCCCGCCAGGCCATTCTGGCGTTTAAGGGTGATGTCTATACCGGCCTGCAGGCGGAAGATTTTAGCGAAGCTGATTTCGATTTTGCCCAGCAGCATCTGCGCATGCTGTCGGGCCTGTATGGCGTACTGCGCCCGCTGGATCTGATGCAGCCGTATCGTCTGGAGATGGGGATTCGCCTGGAAAATGCCAAAGGCAAAGATCTGTACCATTTCTGGGGCGATATCATCACCGATAAGCTGAATGCGGCGCTTCACGCTCAGGGCGATAACGTGGTGATTAACCTGGCGTCTGATGAATACTACAAGTCGGTGAAACCGAAAAAGCTGGATGCGGAAATTATCAAGCCGGTGTTCCTCGACGAGAAGAACGGTAAGTTTAAAGTGATCAGCTTCTACGCCAAGAAAGCGCGAGGCCTGATGAGCCGCTACATCATCCAGAACCGCCTGACGAAGCCGGAGCAGTTGACCGCCTTTAACAGCGAAGGCTATTTCTTTGACGAGGCGTCGTCAGGGAAAGGCGAGCTGGTGTTTAAGCGCCACGAGCAGTAAAACAGAACCCCGCCAGCTGGCGGGGTTTTGCATTAATGGTGTTTCCAGTCCGGTCCCGGATGATGATCGTCATGTCGGTCATCGTGACGGTCGTGGTGATTGTCACGATCGCGATGCTCATCATGCGGACGCCAGTGGTTATCGCGCCAGTCATAATGCGCCTTCCACCAGTCATGGTCGCGCCAGCGGCCGCCATCCCAGTAGTGCCCGTTATTATCCTGGTCGCCAATCTGCAGTTTTACCGCAGGAACCAGCGTGATTTCAGATGCCTGTACCGCCATGGGAGCGACCAGCATCAGTGAAAGCGCGATGAGAGCAGGTTTCAGTTTAGACATAGGTGACTCCTCGTTACTCTTGCCCAACGTGGGCCGATGTAAGGAGATTACGCGAGGGGAACGGGGGATGTTATTCTCTGCAATCCTAAACGCTAAGTGACCGCATTTATTGGGAATTTCTGCTTTTTTCCTGCGTAATTTCTCCTTAATTTCTCCATAAAAAAGCCGGGTGGCGGCTTCGCCTTACCCGGCCTACGTTCTACGTTCAGGGGATTGTAGGCCCGGTAAGCGAAGCGCCACCGGGCAAAAAATCACGCTCGAGCCATCATCAGCTTACGCAGCGCGGCAAAATCCGCTGGCAGCTCATGAGACAGCAGCGGCAGGTCAGCACGCTCGGCCAGCTCTTTCGGCAGCGGCAGTGTTTCACCCAGAATTGCTTCTACGCTCTCTTTGAACTTCGCCGGATGCGCGGTCCCCAGGAACAGGCCATATTCACCCGGGTTAAGCTGGTCGCGCAGCGCGCGGTAAGCGATCGCCGCGTGCGGTTCAGAGGTGTACCCCACCGCTTTTAACTCACGCATGGTGGCTTTGGTGGTTTCATCCGTCACCGCCGCGTAGCCCAGGTCACCCAGACGCCAGATCTTACGGCGGAACAGCTCTTCAACGCGCGGCCAGTTGTTCGGCTGGGACACATCCATCGCGTTGGAGAGCGTCGCCTGCGTGGCGTTTGGCGCCCACTTCCCGTCTTTCAGGAAGCGCGGCACGGTATCGTTGGCATTGGTGGCGGCAATAAAGCGTTTCACCGGCAGCCCCAGCGATTTCGCCAGCAGGCCAGCCGTCAGGTCGCCGAAGTTACCGCTCGGCACGGAGATCACCAGCTGATTGCGGGCTTCCTGCGGCAGCTGCGCCACCGCTTCGAAGTAGTAGCAGATCTGCGCCAGCAGACGGCTGATATTGATAGAGTTGGCGGAGTTCAGACCCAGCGCCACCTTCAGCTCTTCATCGTCGAAGGCCTGTTTAACCAGCGCCTGGCAGGCATCGAAGTCACCGTCGATCGCCACGGTTTCAATATTGCCGCCGAGCGTGCAGAACAATTTTTCCTGCAGCGGGCTGATTTTGCCTTTCGGATAGAGGATCACCACGCGGACGTTTTTCAGGCCGTAGAAGGCATGAGCGACCGCTGCACCGGTATCGCCCGAGGTGGCGGTCAGAATGGTCACCGGTTTGTCGCCGCTGATGTGGGTCAGCATCTGAGCCATGAAGCGGCCGCCGAAGTCTTTAAACGCCAGGGTTGGGCCGTGGAACAGCTCCAGACAACCGACGTCAGGCTCAACCTGCTGAACCGGTGCCGGGAAAGCGAACGCCGCACGCACGCGTTCTTCCAGCAGCTCCTGCGGGATTTCGTCGCCGATAAACGCCGACAGAATTTTGGTGCTGCGGGTGACAAAGTCCAGCTTCAGCAGTTCATCAATCTCGGTCAGCTGAAATTCCGGCAGGTCATGGGGGAAAAACAGCCCCTGATTTTTGCCCAGTCCCTGCGTTACCGCCTGCGCGAAGCTGACCTGCTCGTTATGATCTTTAAGGTTGTAGAGTTTCATTAATTATCCCAGTACTCGTGCGCCAGCCGTGTCCAGACGGCAAATATGAACAAAGCCTTCCTGATTTTGCAGGTAGTGTTTAGAGAGCCAGTCCGCCACGCGCTGCGCAGTGTCTGGCTTATCGCACAGGGCGAACAGCGTCGGGCCGGAGCCGGAGATGCCGCACGCCTGCGCGCCGATATCCATGGATGCCTGTCGCGCCTCGTTAAAGCCCGGCAGCAGCTTCGTGCGGTACGGCTCGGCAATGACGTCCTTCATCAGTTTCGCCGCCAGCTGTGGCTGACGGGTGTAGCAGGCGTGAATAAAGCCCGCCAGGTGACGCCCGTGGGCGATGCAATCCTGCCGACGATACTGCGCGGGCAGGATCGCACGCGCTTCTGCGGTTGAAACCTTAATGCCCGGATAGGCCAGCACCCACAGCCACTCATCAAACCCTGGCACCTGCTGGCTGATGATGCCATTTTCTTCGATCATCAGCTGCATGCCGCCGAGGAAGCACGGTGCGACGTTGTCGTAATGAATGCTGCCGGAGATACGGCCTTCCAGCTCGCCCATTAAGGCAAGCATGCGGTTGTTGTTCAGGGGTTTGCCGCAGTGCTCGTTCATCGCCACCAGCGCGGCGACCACGGAACAAGCGCTGGAGCCCAGGCCCGAGCCAATCGGCATACTTTTTTCCAGCGTCATGGCGACCGGCACGTTTTTGCCGATCTCCTGACAGAAGCGCTCCCAGCACTGATAGACGATATTCTCGCGCGGGTCAGACGGCAGCTTGCTGGCGAAACGGCCCACGTTATTCAGGCTGAAGCTGTCTGCCGCTTCAACCGTGACCGTATCGCCCAACAGCGAACCGTCTACCGGCGTGACCGCTGCGCCCAGCACATCAAACCCGACGCTCATATTGGCGCTGGAAGCCGGGGCATAAACTTTGACCATGTTAAACTCCTAACTTCCATGACAGGGTACGCAGCAGATCGGCAAACACACCCGCCGCTGTAACATCGTTCCCTGCGCCATAGCCGCGAAGCACCAGCGGCAATGGCTGATAATAGTGGCTGTAAAACGCAAGGGCGTTTTCGCCGTTTTTGACTTTGTAGAGCGGATCGTTGCCATCGACTTCGGCAATCTTCACCCGGCACACGCCATCTTCTTCAATGTTGCCAACATAGCGCAATACCTTACCTTCATCACGGGCTTTCGCAACGCGAGCGGCAAAAGCGTCGTCAAGCTGCGGCAAATTCGCCATAAAGGCGCTGACGTCACCGCTGTCATCAAACTCTGCTGGCAGCACCGGTTCAATCACGATATCGGAAAGCTCAAGCTCGCGGCCCGTTTCACGCACGAGGATCAGCAGCTTGCGCGCCACGTCCATCCCGGAGAGATCGTCACGCGGGTCCGGCTCGGTATAGCCCAGCTCGCGCGCGGCGCGAGTGGCTTCCGACAGGCTCATCCCTTCATCCAGCTTGCCGAAGATAAAGGACAGCGAGCCGGAGAGAATGCCGGAGAAACGCTGCAGTTCATCGCCCGCGTTGAGCAGGTTTTGCAGGTTCTCGATAACCGGCAGCCCCGCGCCCACGTTGGTGTCGTACAGGAACTTGCGGCGCGACTTGCTCGCCGCCAGACGCAGCTGATGATAGTAATCCATCGACGAGGTGTTGGCCTTTTTGTTCGGCGTCACCACGTGGAAACCTTCGCGCAGGAAGTCGGCGTACTGATCGGCCACCGCCTGGTTGGAGGTACAGTCAACAATCACCGGGTTAAGCAGGTGATACTCTTTCACCAGACGGATCAGGCGGCCCAGGTTGAACGGCTCTTTCGCCTCATTCATCTCGGCCTGCCAGTTTTCCAGGTTCAGACCGTGAACGTTGGTCAGCAGCGCTTTCGAGTTGGCAATCCCGCAGACGCGCAGATCGATGTGTTTTTTCTTCAGCCACGCCTGCTGACGCTTCACCTGCTCCAGCAACGCACCGCCCACGCCTCCGACGCCAATCAGGAACAGCTCGATGACCTGATCGGTATTGAACAGCATCTGGTGAACCACGCGAACGCCGGTGGTGGCGTCATCGTTGTCCACGACCACAGAAATTGAACGCTCTGACGACCCCTGGGCAATTGCCACAATATTAATGTTGGCGCGCGCCAGCGCGGCAAAGAATTTGGCGGAGATACCACGCAGCGTGCGCATACCGTCGCCGACCACAGAGATAATCGCCAGGCGCTCCTGAATGGAGAGCGGCTCAAGCAGCTCTTCTTTCAGCTCCAGATAGAACTCTTCTTCCAGCGCGCGGCGGGCGCGCAGACAATCGCCCTGCGGCACGCAGAAGCTGATGCTGTACTCGGAAGAGGACTGGGTGATCAGCACCACAGAAATTCCGTTGCGGGACATAGCCGCAAACACGCGAGCCGCCATGCCGACCATTCCTTTCATCCCCGGACCGGAGACGCTGAACATCGCCATGTTGTTCAGGTTGGAGATGCCTTTCACCGGCAGGCCGTCCTCATCGGTACTGGCGCCAATCAGCGTACCTGGCGCCTGCGGGTTACCTGTGTTTTTAATCAGACAAGGGATTTGGAACTGGGCAATCGGGGAGATGGTACGCGGGTGAAGCACTTTAGCGCCGAAGTAGGAAAGCTCCATCGCTTCCTGGTACGACATCGACTTCAGCAGTCTGGCATCGGGTACCTGGCGCGGGTCGCAGGTATAAACGCCGTCGACGTCAGTCCAGATCTCACAACAGTCCGCGCGTAAACAGGCGGCCAGCACGGCGGCGGAATAGTCGGAGCCGTTACGGCCCAGCACCACCAGCTCGCCCTTCTCGTTACCGGCGGTGAAGCCGGCCATCAGGATCATGTGGTCAGACGGGATTTTGCTCGCGGCGATACGGCGGGTTGATTCGGCAATATCAACGGTGGATTCGAGGTAGTGGCCCACCGCCAGCAGTTTTTCAACCGGATCGATCACGGTCACGCTATGGCCGCGCGCTTCCAGAACGCCCGCCATAATGGCGATAGACAGTTTTTCACCGCGGCAGATCAGCGCCGCGTTGATGCTGTCCGGGCACTGTCCCAGCAGGCTGATTCCGTGCAGAACATGTTTAATTTGCGCGAATTCCTGCTCAACAAAGGACTTCAGCTGAGCGTGCGGGAAGCCAGGCAGCGCCTCTGCCAGCCCCTGCAGCAGCTCAGCGAAAATACGCTCGGCGTCGCTAATGTTCGGGAGTGCATCCTGGCCACCGATGGTCTTTTCAATCATTGCCACCAGATGGTTAGTGATTTTTGCCGGGGCAGAGAGCACGGTTGCAACCTGCCCCTGCCTGGCGTTGCTCTCCAGGATATCGGCAACACGCAGAAAACGTTCTGCATTTGCCACTGATGTACCGCCGAACTTCAACACTCGCATGGTTCTACCTCGTTTCCTTTAGCCGAAAAAAAAGCCCGCACTGTTCAGGTGCGGGCTTTTTTTTGTTTTTCCTGTACGCGTCAGCCCGCATCGTTACCTGTGGTAATGATGATGGTTGTGGTAATGGTGGTGATGCTGATGCGTTTCATGGATGTTGTGTACTCTGTCATTATTATCTGTCTGTGCTGTATTCTTTTAGGGTTAAAGGATCGGGCCCCTTAAGTCAATGGATTTTTAATTTGATCACATTTTGAGAGACTCTCACGTCCCGCTGCGTGCAGATTTATTTTCATCCGATTCCCCCAGATGCAACCCTTCCAGACAGACTTATTCGCCATAGTAAAAACTTATGGCAGTATTTTACTCGGCCAATTTTTTTTCAATATCATGCAGCAAACGATGCAGCATTGCGGTGTCCCGCTGCTCAAGACGCCCAAGACGCTGCTGCAGCCAGTCAGCCATTTTTTGATCGTCCGCTACCCCCAGCTGGGTTAACAGCTGTTCAACGCGAACGCGCAGCGCGGCCAGCTGATTTTCGTTTGCCCCTTCAGCCTGAGGTTGGGGAATTTGTATTAGGGAGGCTAATTGATAGCAATAAACCATTACTGCCTGGCCTAAGTTCAGGGACGGGTAATCGGCCACCATCGGCGCGCCGGTAAGAACGTCAGCCAGCTCCAGCTCTTCGTTTGTTAATCCGGAATCTTCACGGCCAAATACCAGCGCCGCTTTTTCCAGCCACTGGCTTTTCTCGCTCAGCATCGGCACAAGCTCCGCTGGCGTGGCGTAATAGTGAAACTTCGCCCGGCTGCGCGCCGTGGTGGCGACGGTGAAGGAGATATCGTGTAGCGCCGCGGCGAGGGTATCGTAAGTGGTTATATTATCGATAATATCGCCCGATCCGTGCGCCACCCAGCGTGCCGCAGGCTCCAGGTGGGCAGTGCTGTCCACGATACGTAAATCGGTAAATCCCATGGTCTTCATGGCGCGCGCGGCAGCGCCTATATTTTCTGCTCTGGCTGGGGCGACCAGTACAATCGACAGATGCATTTATGCTCTCTTTTTAATCAGTTAGCGGGTAGAAATGTGATGCGCTTCAACATATTACGCAGCGCGAATTTACAAAATTGCAACACAAATCACCGAAATAGCGTTTCATAACAAATTAAAAACGCTAAACTATTCCTTGTCTGAACAATCAGTTAGAATGTTAACAGAACACTATTATCCCTATGTTTTATAATGATAATAGCGATATGAATACCCTATTCTGATTGGATTCGCTTCGTTTATAAATCAATGTCCGCAACTAGTTGGTTTATTGAAAAATTGTGACAAAGGCTAGCATTCGGCTACGATGATTTCATCAAACTGTTAACGTGCTACAATTGAACTTGATATATGTCAACGAAGCGTAGTTTTATTGGGTGTCTGGTGTCACTTAGCCTGTTATGTTGCTGTTAAAATGGTTAGGATGACAGCCGTTTTTGACACTGTCGGGTCCAAAGGGAAAGTACCCACGACCAAGCTAATGATGTTGTTGACGTTGATGGAAAGTGCATCAAGAACGCAATTACGTACTTTAGTCACGTTAAGCCGATCATGTTAATTTGCGACATGCATCAGGCAGGTCAGGGACTTTTGTACTTCCTGTTTCGATTTAGTTGGCAATTTAGGTAGCAAACATGCAGACCCCGCACATTCTTATCGTTGAAGACGAGTTGGTAACACGCAACACGTTAAAGAGCATTTTCGAAGCAGAAGGCTACGATGTCTTTGAAGCGACCGATGGCGCAGAGATGCATCAGATCCTTTCTGAAAATGATATCAACCTGGTGATTATGGATATTAACCTGCCGGGCAAAAACGGTCTTCTTCTGGCGCGCGAACTGCGCGAGCAGGCGAACGTCGCGTTAATGTTCCTGACGGGCCGTGACAACGAAGTTGATAAAATTCTTGGCCTGGAAATCGGTGCGGATGATTACATCACCAAGCCGTTCAATCCTCGCGAGTTAACCATTCGTGCACGCAACCTGCTGTCCCGCACCATGAACCTGGGTACGGTCAGCGAAGAGCGTCGTAGCGTAGACAGCTACAAATTCAACGGCTGGGAACTTGATATCAATAGCCGTTCGCTGATTAGCCCGAACGGTGAGCAGTATAAACTGCCGCGCAGTGAATTCCGCGCGATGCTGCACTTCTGCGAAAACCCGGGCAAAATTCAGTCCCGTGCAGAGCTGCTGAAGAAAATGACCGGCCGTGAGCTGAAGCCACACGACCGTACCGTAGACGTCACCATCCGTCGTATTCGTAAACATTTCGAATCTACGCCAGATACGCCGGAAATCATCGCCACCATTCACGGCGAAGGGTACCGTTTCTGCGGCGATCTGCAGGAGTAATCCCGCAGTTAATGCATTAAAAAACGGCGCTTATGCGCCGTTTTTTTTATTTCCAGATCCGCATCGTGTCGTTATCAGGCTCTGCAGGAGGTTGAGGACGCTTCGGCTGAGAGAGCGAGTACCAGTCAAAATGACGGGTCAGATACATCACCGCGAACAGCGCCAGTGCGAGAACCGCCGACCCCAACAGCAATGCGCTGTCCTCCGAACGCAGCAGGAACCACATCACCACATCCAGTCCGAGGAGTGCCAGCACAAACATTCCGCTGCGCTTCCAGCTTTTCAGCACCGCCTGCAGGTACATTCCGTTCATCGCCGCCCCAACGAGGCTTGCGACAATCCAGGCGGGGGTAAACCCGACGTGTTCAGACAAGGCCAGCAGTACCAGATAGAACAAGACCAGCGACAGCCCCACCAGCAGATACTGCATCGGGTGAAGGCGTAATCCGGTTAAGGTCTCGAAGACAAAGAAGGCCATAAACGTCAGGGCAATCAGCAAAATAGCGTATTTAATTGCCCGATCCGTCAATTGATACTGGTCGGCTGGGGTGGCTACCGTCACGCTAAAGGCCGGGAGCGCTTCCCACTCCGGTGATTCCTTGTCGTAGAACCAGCTCTCCAGGTTATTTGCAAACCAGCTGCTCTGCCAGTTCGCCTGGAAACCAGACTCGCCTATCTGGTGCTTAACCGGGAGGTAATCGCCCATAAAACCTGGATGCGGCCAGTTGCTGTTGAGCGTCATTTCGCTATTACGCCCTACCGGTACCACCGCAAAACTGCCGGTTCCCGCCAGGTTGAGCGACATCTCAAGTGCAAACGTTTTGGCTTCCAGCGCTTTGTCGGTCAGCGGGATGTGGACGCCCGCAAGCGCCCCGTAGACACCGGAACCGGGTTCCACGCTTAGCGTTTCACCATTGATTTTAGATATGCTGACCGTGCCAATACCCCGCGCATCGCCAACGCCCGTCACGATAAACGGTTGCCCTGTTGTTATCGTTTCCCCTCTCAGCTGTTTTAGCGCTTCGGTATTAAACTGCGCTTTTATCTTCAGGTCAGTGTTCCAGATTTGCCCGTCATAGATGCCAATATTTCTCGACTCCACGTGCTGGTTCCCTTCAATAACCAGAGATTCCGGCAGAATGAAATGCATATAGCTTTTCTTAAATTCGACCTTCTTCTCGTCCTCTATCTTGTAAAAGATCTCCGTCATCGGAATAGCAATCATCGGACCGACCAGTTTTTGCGGTCCGCTGGTGCTTTGGCGCAGCGTATTTTCAACGTCGTTGCGATAGCTCTCGCGCTCTGAAATCAGGTTACTGACCATAAACAGCGGGACTAACAGCAGCAGGATGCACCCCAGCAGGGTGCTAATTTTCCAGAACAGGGGGGATTTCATCATTACGTCTCCTTTGTGATGGGGAGAGCGTAACCGGGCCGTGTGGGGCCAGTTTGAAGTTATGTGAAGGGACGGTGAAGTGTGAGCGTGGCCATCACGCCACCTTCATTACGATTGCGCAAATCGATCTCTCCCTGATGCAGACGCGCGACCTCCTGGACAAACGCCAGCCCGAGACCGCTGCTCTTCAACCCGTTCTCACGAGGAAGGGAATAGAAGCGTTCAAAAATACGTTCCCGCGCATAGTCCGGGATCCCACTTCCGCTGTCGGTGACGATCAGCTGTACCTGCTTGCGATCTTCCCGGGCCACTAGTGCAATGGCCCCGCCCTGCGGCGTGAAATCGATAGCGTTATCCAGCAAATTGCCAAGCGCCTGTTCGAGAAGGTCAGGATCGCCCGCCACGTAAAGCGAGGCCGGCTGAAGGGTCAGCACAATCTCTTTCGCTGCCAACAGTGCCGCGCGCGCGTCGGCAAGCCGCGTGAACAGCGAGTCGACGCTGACGACCTCAGGAATAATCTCGACGCGATTTTCAAGCCGAGCCTGGGTGAGCAGCTTTTCAACCAGCGACTGCATGCGCGCGTTCTGTACCAGAATATTATCGATAAACCGCGCGGCCACCTGCGGCGGCGGCTGTTCAGAGAGGATTTCTGCCGCACCGCGAATGGCCGCGATCGGGCTTTTCAGCTCGTGGGTGAGCGCATGAACATAGTGTTCAATATAGTTTTTCCCTTCCAGGCGAATGCGCATATTTTCCAGCGCCTGCGCCAGCTTGTGCAGTTCGCTACTGCCGGGATTCGGCAGCGGGAGAGGCGTATCTGTGGTCACCGAGTCGGCATAGCGCGATAAGGTGCCGATGGATCGATTGATCCACCACGCCACAGCAAAGCCAATCAGCAGGGCAATGCCGAGCAGCGCTCCGCCTGCCCACAGGATCCTTCGCTCGCTGCGATGGATAACCGGCGCCATCGCGCTGTTAGGTTTCCCGACCGACAGCACGCCGATAATCTTGCCCCGATCCCTGATCGGTGCCGCAACATACATCACCGTGCTCTCCGGATCGTCGGGAAAGCTCTGGGTGCTTCGCGCGCCATATTCACCGCGAAGCGTCAGCCAGACGTCGTTCCAGCGCGAGTAATCTTTTCCCACGGCCAAACCGGCGGAATCAAACACGACCCGGCCCTGTGCATCGGTCATGTAGACGTGATACTCGTTACGCACTTTATGAATCCCGCCGATATTGGCGCGCAAAGGGCGTTGATGAAGCTGCGAAAAGGCCTGCGCCAGCTTGCCCTGCTGCGCATTACCCGAAAGCAAATCATCGCGTCCGATTTCGGCCAACAGGGTCGCGGTATCGATCAACGTGCCCTCGGTTGCTCTGCGCACGCCGGGCTTCACTTCCTGAACAAAGATCGACAGCACAAACCACGCGGCGATGGCGACGATCAGGAAATACCCCAGCAGCAACCGCATCCCAATGCGCATTAATAAAGCCCCAGGCTATAGCCCATACCGCGATGGGTACTGATGGGTGAAAGTTCCTCATTCACCGCCCGCAGCTTGGCGCGCAGGGTTTTGATGTGGGTGTCCACGGTACGATCGAAACTGTCGCCGTCTTCGCCCCACACCTTGTCCATTAACTGCTGACGAGAGAACACCCGTCCGGGAGCCTGCAGTAAGGTTTTAAGCAGTAAAAACTCATAGCGCGTGAGCGGTAATACTTCACCGCACCAGCTAATTCGCGCGGCAGGTTCATTTAGTTCAAACTGGCCGATGCGCACAATCTCTGAAGGCGCGGCGGATTTTTGCATGCGCCGTAAAATTGTCCGCACCCGCGCACAGACTTCACGGGGTGAAAAAGGCTTAGCCACGTAGTCATCGGCCCCCATTTCGAGCCCAAGCAGCTTGTCCACCTCATCACTGCGCGCCGTCAGAAACAGCACCGGCAGTGAAGGATGCTGCGCCAGCAGTCGGCGACAAAGCTCAAACCCACTGATGTCCGGCAGCCCGACATCCAGAATGGCGAGCGCCGGAGCCTGTCGCCTCGCCTCCTCCAGCACCGGCAAACCCCGTTCAAACGCCTTTACTGCAAATCCCTCCTGCTGGAGCATGTAGATAAGCGTATCGGCGATACTGATTTCGTCTTCAACCAGCCAGACCACAGGTTGTTGCATGGTTCATCCCTGAATTAGTGCCACGGCATAATCGGCACCGCGCTGATCGCGTTTTTCGGTGAGCCTTCCACCACTTTGTCGGAATAGGCCAGGTAAGCCAGCGTATTGCGTTTCGCATCGTAGAAACGCACAACCTGCAGCTTTTTGAACACCAGCGAGGTCCGTTTCTGGAACACCACGTCGCCCTGCGCTTTACCGTTTTTAATTTTATCGCTCAATTCAACCGGGCCCACCTGCTGGCAGGAGATCGCCGCATCTGAGGTATCTTCCGCCAGCCCCAGGCCGCCTTTGATACCGCCCGTTTTCGCGCGGCTGACGTAGCAGGTGACGTTTTTCACGTCCGGATCGTCAAACGCCTCCACCACAATTTTGTGGTCCGGGCCGAACATTTTGAACACGGTATCGACGGAACCAATCTGTTCTGCCTGTGCGACGCGACCAACCATCAACATCAATGCGGTGAAGATCAAAGTCTTGTATTTCATATTGTTACCATTCTTTAAAATTACGCTGAGCGATTATTCAACACTTTAGACAAAAATGTAGCAAGATCACAGGATTAGAATATATTTGCCCATAATGTGCTCCAAAAAGCATGAATGCGCAAAAAAAACACTGAATGCTAAAACATCAAAAAATGCTATTATCCGCTAACCTGTTATCAGGCACCTGCTGTTTTAAGGATGAGGATAGTATATGGATCAGGCTGGAATTATTCGCGACCTGCTCACCTGGCTGGAAGGTCATCTCGACCAGCCTTTGTCACTGGATAATGTGGCGGCTAAAGCAGGCTATTCCAAGTGGCATCTGCAGAGGATGTTCAAAGATGTCACCGGTCATGCTATCGGGGCCTATATTCGCGCACGTCGTCTGTCAAAGTCTGCTGTGGCATTGCGCCTGACCGCACGCCCGATTCTGGATATTGCCCTGCAATACCGTTTCGATTCGCAGCAAACCTTCACCCGCGCCTTTAAGAAACAGTTCTCGTTGACGCCAGCGCTTTATCGCCGCTCGCCTGACTGGAGCTCGTTTGGCATGCGTCCGCCGCTGCGTCTGGGCGAGTTCGCGATGCCGAAATACGAAATTGTCACGCTGCCTGAAACCCATCTGATCGGTACAACGCAGAGTTACTCCTGCTCCCTGGAGCAGATTTCTGAGTTCCGTCATCAGATGCGCGTCCAGTTCTGGCGCGATTTCCTGAGCCACGCGCCGGCGATCCCGCCGATTCTGTATGGTCTCAACGAAACGCACCCGAGCCAGGAAAAAGACGACGAGCAGGAGGTGTTCTACACCACCGCGCTGACGCCTGATATGGCCAATGGCTACATTCAGGGGTCAAAGCCTGTCGTGCTGGAAGGCGGTGAGTACGTGATGTTCGCGTATGAAGGGCTGGGAACGGGGGTTCAGGAGTTCATCCTGACCGTTTACGGGACCTGCATGCCGATGCTGAATCTGAATCGCCGTAAGGGTCAGGACATTGAGCGCTACTACCCGGCGCAGGATGCTAAACCGGAAGAAGGCCCAATCAATCTGCGCATGGAATTCTTGATTCCGATACGTCGTTAACGCTGCAGTTCGTCAAGCGCAGGGGCATCAAGATGCGAAATGTCCCCTGCCATCTCCACTACCCAGCCCGACGCCAGCCACGCGCTCTCCTGGTAATCAATCCGGGAAATAGAGCAGTTGCGCAGACGCAAGCGGCGCTCAGCATAGGCCGGTAACCCCAGAATGGTGCTCACCAGGCAACCCAACGCAATCCCGTGACTCACCAGCAGCGGACGGCTTCCTGCCGGAAGCTTCAGGCACTCGGCCAGTGCAGCATGCATGCGCACGCTGAGCTCCTGCATGGATTCTCCCTCAGGAATACGGCCATCTTCGGTACCGTTCACCAGCGTGCGACGCCAGCCTTCTTCCGTTTCCGTCAGCGTATCAATATGGCGTTTTTCCAGCACGCCCATATCCAGCTCGCGCAGGCGCGGCTCAAGCATGACGTCACAGCCGCAGGCGTCTGCGATAATGCGCGCCGTCTGCTGTGTGCGACCTAAGTCGCTGGTGATGACGTGGGTAATGCCCAGCGTCCTGGCGCGCTCTGCCACCTGCCACGCTTGCTGCACGCCCTTCTCAGTGAGAGGACTGTCTGACTGGCCTTGAATACGTCGCTCGGCGTTCCACTGCGTTTCACCGTGGCGAACAAGGTATACCTGTAACATGCTTTTTTTCCGTTATACTGCGATGAGTTTTTTTGAATCGAGCTTAATTATGCACCATGTTGTCTCTGCTACCACTAATCCTGCCAAAATTCAGGCAATTCTAAGGGCATTTGAAGAGATCTTCGGCGCAGGATCCTGCCATATTGAGGCCATCGGCGTCGAGAGTGGCGTTCCTGAACAGCCGTTCGGCAGCGAGGAAACGCGCGCTGGCGCACGAAATCGCGTGGCGAATGTGAAAGCTGCGGCACCGGATGCTGACTTTTGGGTGGCCATTGAAGCAGGTATCGACGAAGGCGCAACCTTTAGCTGGGTGGTTATCGAAAGTCGCGAGCAGCGCGGTGAAGCGCGTTCGGCTACCCTGCCGCTACCGGACATTATTCTTGAGAAAGTACGCGCGGGTGAAGCGCTCGGGCCGGTGATGTCGCAGTACACCGGCATTGATGAGATTGGCCGTAAAGAAGGGGCCATTGGCGTCTTCACCGCCGGCGCGCTGACGCGTTCAGGCGTGTATCACCAGGCGGTGATCCTGGCGTTAAGCCCGTTCCATAACGCGATTTATCGTTGAATGTGTAGGCCGGATAAGGCGAAGCCGTCATCCGGCGTTTTTTAGCAATACCGCTTCCAGCCACTGGCGCAGCTCAACGGGCGCCGACTTAAGGCTGTTTGAGCCGCGGGTAATCGTTGCGATACCCGCGCCGAGCTCATTTTTAAGCTCGCGCTGGCTCATCTCGCCGCGCAGCAACTCTTCAATGATCCGCACGCGCGTGCCCAGCGCCTCGCGCTCGTCCGGCGTGAGCATCAGCTGCATCAGGGGTAAATGCAAATCCTGATCGTACGACTGGCGAAGCAACTCCACAAAACGAAGCCACTCCTGATGACGTTGTTCGGCCATTGCCGAGGAATACGGGGAATGCTGGGTCATGTTATGCTGCCTCTTGTACTCATTAGCGAGTACAGCATAACACAACCCACGCCGATCAGTAACGTCTCTGCCACTCGGCATCGCTCATCAGGGTATCTTTCTGCCCCATGAAGTAGCGATAGTACGCATCATACGCCAGCACGTTTTTCACGTATCCGCGCGTTTCCGAGAACGGAATGCTCTCGACAAACGCCACGGCGTCGATGCGCCCGGCGCTGTTGCCGAGCCAGGTGCGCACGCGCCCAGGGCCCGCGTTATACGCCGCCGAAGAGAAGATGCGGTTATTGCCGAACTGCTGATACACGTACTGAAGATAGCTGGTACCGATGTTGATGTTGGTATCCGGATCCAGGAGCTGTGACGGGCTGCTGTACCCAGGAATATTAAACATCTTCACCGTGTGCGTCGCCGTACCCGGCATGATCTGCATCAGACCGCTGGCGCCCACCGGGGAACGGACTTTCGGGTTCCACGCGCTCTCCTGACGGGCAATCGCCATCGCGTAACTTTGCGGGATATCTTTGCCGCTGGTGTAGCGATCGAAAAGATCTTTATAAGCCAGCGGGAAACGCTCTTCGAGATGATCCCACAGCTTGCCGGCGATCGTCGCCTGCACGCTCAGATCCCACCAGTGATTATCAAACGCATAGCGGGCAAGCTGGGCTTTCTCGTCGGTGGTGCGGCTGGTCACCAGATTCGCCCACTCGCTGCGCGCGGTGTTGTCCATGTTCCAGTACATCAGCTCGCGAACGCGTGCCATTTCTGGCCCCTGCGTCAGCGCCGGGTTCGCGTTAGCGGGTGCTTTATCAATGCGGAAGGTGTACTCCTCGCCCAGGCGCTGCGCGGCCGCCATCGGGTAGAAGCCGCGCTGCTGCATCAGCGCATGGAGGATCTCTTTGGCTTCATCATCACGACCGCGCTCCATCAGCAGGTCGGCCTGCCAGTAGCGCCATTCGTCCTTCTCTTTGGCTTCCATGGGCAACCGCGCAAGCCAGGTATTTAACCCCCGGCGATCGCCCGTGCCCAGCGCCATGCGCACGCGTCGTTCTACCAGCGAGGTGGAGTTCGAGCGCATAATGGCATCGTCGCGCCAGCGCGCCTGTTCGTCGGTCACATCCGTGCCCATCAGTCGCCACGCCACAATGTCGCGCAGCTCCTGGGTTTGCTCCTCGTTAAGCTGCTGCGCCTGCACCAGTTGCGGGATCATCAGCCGCGCGTTTTCCACATCGTCACGCGCCACGCTGGCAAAAGCCACCGCCGCCATCTGGCGGGTAAAATCGGTCGCCCCCGTACTGCGGGCAAAGGTCAGGACGCTGTTCGGGTCGTTTGCCAGGGCAATAACCGCCGTAGAGATAGTCTGGTAATCGGACGGCATTTGTCCCGCCAGGGTGGTCACCAGCCGCGTGTTGCCGGCTTTCATCGCCAGACGGATGCGCTCAAGGTAGGCCAGCGGATCCTGCTTGCCGGAAGCACGCCATGCGCCAAACAGGGAATCACAGGCGTTTGGCTGGCTTTTGCCGGTGAGCCAGAGCTCTTTCGCCCCGGCCCAGGCCTCTTCCTGCTGCCCGGTCGCCCATTTTGCATAGTAATAGTTACACTGGGCTTCGGTGGCGTTCGGCTTTTCAGGGCTAAACGCCAGCAGTCCGCGCCAGTCTTCGCGACGCGCCAGCTCGTTAACGAAACGAGACTGCAGGTTCCGCGCCGGCGGCAAGGTCGGGTTCGCCTGAATGAAGTTATTCACGGTGACGGTCGGTTGGTTCATGAGATCGTCCGTGATCTGGCGATACTCCAGATACGGATACAGCGGATAATCCTTTAGCGTCGGCATCAGCGCCTGCACGGTATCCATCTGCTTGTTGTCCCACGCCTGTTTAATTTGGGCGTAGCGGTTACGTTGTTCATCCAGTGAATCGGCATGCACCGCCTGGCTTACCGCCATTACGCATACGCTGGCAGCCAGCAGACGCCAGACCACCCGTTTGGCTTTTTCCACAAGCTCTTCCTCATTGTTTTTTCGTCAATTGCAGCGTCTTGCCACGTCAAAGTCTAATCAACTTATGCTAACCAGGCATCCCGCAACGCGCCACGTCATGGACACTTTTTTACCTTTCTTGCGCGTTTTAACACTCCCAACGTTCCTGGCTGGGATTAGGCCGTGAAAAAGGCTACACTTCGAGGCTGAAATTCCTTCTCATCACGATAAAAGAGGCGAAGTCCAACGTGGCTCAATTCGTTTATACCATGCATCGTGTCGGCAAAGTGGTCCCGCCGAAACGTCATATTCTTAAAAATATCTCGCTGAGCTTCTTCCCGGGCGCAAAAATCGGTGTTCTGGGTCTCAACGGTGCCGGTAAGTCCACCCTGCTGCGCATCATGGCCGGCATCGATACAGACATCGAAGGTGAAGCCCGTCCGCAGCCTGGCATCAAAATCGGCTACCTGCCGCAGGAACCTCAGCTGAACCCGGAACACACCGTACGTGAGTCCGTCGAAGAAGCGGTATCCGAAGTGGTTAACGCCCTGAAAGGTCTGGATGAAGTGTATGCCAAATACGCCGAACCGGATGCGGACTTCGACAAGCTTGCTGCACAACAGGGCAAGTATGAAGAGATTATCCAGGCGCACGACGGTCACAACCTGAACGTGCAGCTGGAGCGCGCGGCGGATGCCCTGCGTCTGCCGGACTGGGATGCGAAAATCGCCAATCTCTCCGGTGGTGAACGCCGCCGCGTGGCGCTGTGCCGCCTGCTGCTGGAAAAACCAGACATGCTGCTGCTCGACGAACCCACTAACCACCTGGATGCGGAATCCGTGGCGTGGCTGGAGCGCTTCCTGCACGACTTCGAAGGCACCGTTGTGGCGATCACCCACGACCGTTACTTCCTCGACAACGTTGCGGGCTGGATCCTGGAGCTGGACCGCGGTGAAGGCATTCCGTGGGAAGGCAACTACTCCTCCTGGCTGGAGCAGAAAGATCAGCGTCTGGCGCAGGAAGCTTCTCAGGAAGCGGCGCGTCGTAAGTCTATCGAGAAAGAGCTGGAGTGGGTGCGTCAGGGCGCGAAAGGCCGTCAGTCCAAGGGCAAAGCCCGTCTGGCACGCTTTGAAGAGCTTAACAATACCGAATACCAGAAACGTAACGAAACCAACGAACTGTTTATTCCACCTGGAGCACGTCTGGGGGATAAAGTGGTTGAA
The DNA here is from genome assembly GCF_001022965.1 of Enterobacter genomosp. O. Taxonomy (GTDB): domain Bacteria; phylum Pseudomonadota; class Gammaproteobacteria; order Enterobacterales; family Enterobacteriaceae; genus Enterobacter; species Enterobacter cloacae_L. The sequence goes on along the minus strand of NZ_LECZ01000023.1, from coordinate 287,935 downwards.
GTGACTAACCTGCGTAAGTCCTACGGCGACCGTCTGCTGATCGACGACCTGACCTTCTCCGTGCCGAAAGGCGCTATCGTCGGGATCATCGGTCCGAACGGCGCGGGTAAATCAACCCTGTTCCGCATGATGTCCGGTCAGGAACAGCCAGACAGCGGTTCTATCACCTTGGGTGAAACCGTGAAGCTGGCGTCCGTTGACCAGTTCCGTGACGCGATGGATAACAGCAAAACCGTGTGGGAAGAAGTCTCCGGCGGTCTGGATATCATGCGTATCGGCAACACCGAGATGCCAAGCCGCGCCTATGTTGGCCGTTTTAACTTCAAAGGCACCGACCAGGGCAAACGCGTGGGCGAGCTGTCCGGCGGTGAGCGCGGTCGTCTGCACCTGGCGAAGCTGCTGCAGGTGGGCGGTAACGTACTGCTGCTCGATGAACCAACAAACGACCTGGACATCGAAACCCTGCGCGCGCTGGAAAACGCCCTGCTGGAGTTCCCGGGCTGCGCCATGGTTATCTCGCACGACCGCTGGTTCCTTGACCGTATCGCGACCCACATTCTGGACTACCAGGATGAAGGTAAGGTGGAGTTCTTCGAAGGTAACTTCACCGAATACGAAGAGTACAAGAAACGCACGCTGGGCGCAGACGCGCTGGAGCCGAAGCGTATTAAGTACAAGCGTATCGCGAAATAAAAGCAAAACGGCAACTTCGGTTGCCGTTTTTTATGTTTGTTCCCTCTCCCCGTGGGAGAGGAATCCCCAGTAATTTTTTAACCTGAAGCGATGAATGTTGCTTCAGGAAAATGAATGGCTTACAGCGATGCCCTGGTCCGGCTGTAAATCGCCGAAGCGTTTCCGTAAGGCCGGGGCGAGGCGCAGGGATGCGCCGAGAGGGCGTGGCCTGCAGGGATGCAGGCTCATGCCCGACCCGATAGCCTGAAGGAGTAAGCTGAGGGTACCGCGAAGCGGCGATTTACCGCCGGGAGCCCGGGTCGCCAGGGCGGTGGCGATTGAGCCGCCCTGGCACGTTCACAGGCCATGCCGTTACAGAGTAGCAAGGAACATAAAGTGAACGGAATAACCTCCAGAGCCGTATGTTCCCCCTCACCCCAGCCCTCTCCCTCAAGGGAGAGGGGGTCGTCAGTGCAGGCATTATTTTGTGGAGATCCCTCTCCCCGTGGGAGAGGGCCAGGGTGAAGGCATCAGTCCGCACATAATCACCCTCCCACGTAATACCGCTTCACCTCATCAAACTGCATCGCAAACTCGATATAGCTCATAAGCGCGGGCGAATTCAGCTTACGGCTCGGATAGGCCAGCCACAGATCGTTTCCTTCGACGTTCCACTCCGGCAGCACCTGCACCAGCCCCCCTTTCTCGACCTTATCTTCCAGCAAAAATGCCGGAAGCAGCGTGATCCCCGCACCGGCCATCGCGCACTCACGGGCGTAAACCAGGTTATCCGTCAGATGGGCGTTATCCGGCAGATAGCGATAATCCTCACTCTTACTTTGCAGAAGCCACTCGGACCAGGCTTTGTGGGTAATACAGCGGTGTTCCACCAGTTGGCGAGGATGCGTCAGCGGCTCCCGACGCGCCAGGTACGCCGGCGAGGCCATCATATAGCGCGGGCAGTGTCCGATCATCCGGCCAATCAGAGAGGAGTCCTGCGGCTTACCGGTGCGCAGCGCCACGTCAAAGCCAGACTCGACCAGATCGAGCACGTCGTCAGAAATGGAAACATCGAGCGAAACGTCGGGATAGCGGAGCTGGAACTCGGCGTTCATATGCGCCAGCAGCGTGGCACCGATCCCTGCCGGACAGGTGATGCGAAGCCGCCCGCTGGGGTTTTCGCGCAGACGCTGAATGGCGTACTCCGCCCGCTCGCTGGCCGCCAGCATCTCCCGGCAGTGGACCAGATAGTGTTCACCCGCGAACGTCAGGTTCAGCCTGCGCGTGGTGCGGTTAAGCAGGCGAATGCCCACCTGCTGTTCAAGCTGGCTGATACGCTGGCTCACGCTGGATTTCGGCAGTTCCGCTTTGTGTGCCGCTGCGGTAAAACTGCCCATCTCCGCCACCAGCGCAAACAGCGCCATGTCCTGCAGCTGTTTAAACATGATTGTTCATCCTGTGCGAACGCTGAGTTCTTGATTGTCCATCTTATCATGCAGCTGACCACTTAATAGACTAGCCTCAACAAAACGCATTCCATTGAGGAGCACACCATGTCAGTCAAAGCCATTGCCGTTAACCCAGAAAATCCCTCCGCCTTCATTGAAATCACCCCGCCGATGCCGCAGCCCGGCGAGCACGATCTGCTGGTGGAGGTGAAGGCCGTCTCCGTTAACCCGGTCGATACCAAAGTCCACGCGAGTATTGCCAAAAACGGGCTGAAAGAGCCGCGCGTGCTCGGCTGGGATGCCAGCGGGATCGTCAAAGCCGTTGGGACGGGCGTGACCGGATTCAAACCGGGAGATGAAGTGTGGTACGCGGGCGACATCACCCGTCCGGGCAGCAACACCACGCATCAGCTGATCGATGCGCGTATTGTCGGGCACAAACCTGCGAGCCTCGGCTGGGCGGCTGCCGCTGCACTGCCCTTGACCGCGCTCACCGCGTGGGAAGGTCTGTTTGAACGTCTGAACATTCAGGATGCCGGGGCGGACAAAACGCTGCTGATTATCGGCGGTGCGGGCGGGGTGGGATCGTTGGCGATCCCGTTTGCGAAGCACAACAGCAAGGTGAAGATCGTCGCGACGGCATCAAGAGAAGATTCCGCCCGGTGGTGCCGCGATCGCGGGGCTGACGTAGTCGTCAACTACCGCGACCTGAAAGGCGAGCTGGCGAAAGAGGGTCTCACCTTTGTGGATTATATTTTCATCCTCAACGACACCGACGGGCACTGGGATGCGGTCAGCGACCTGATTGCGCCGCAGGGGCATATCTGTTCCATCGTTGAAAATGAACGTCCGCTGAACCAGGACAAGCTAAAGTCCAAATCCGCCGCCCTGCACTGGGAGTTTATGTACACCCGCAGCATGTATCAGACTGCCGATATGGCGCGTCAGGGTGAGATCCTCAATGAGGTGGCGAAGCTGGTGGATAACGGCGTGGTGGAAAGTTCGCTGAGTGAAACGCTGCACGGGCTGAGCGTGGAAAGTATTACCGAGGCGCACCATAAGGTGCTGGACGGGCATATGCGCGGAAAAGTGGTGGTTGAGTATTGAGTGGTTTGATGCCCTCACCCCGGCCCTCTCCCACAGGGAGAGGGAGGTTAACGCTTACCCCTGCTCCCCCATCATCTGCTTCACCAGCTCGACGCAGCGCAGGAAACGGGAGTCGTAGTCTGACTCTTCCACATGCACAAACTCAACGTTGTTCTCATTGAGCATCTCCACCAGCATGGTCTGGAATTCCCGCCTGTCCACAGAGCTGCCGAGGCTGCGCATGCCGTCGGCGACCCACGGGGTGTTGTTTTCCAGCAGGATCACCAGGTCAAAGCGGTATTCGTCAATCAGCGCCTGCACGAACGGGTGCTCGCGCCCCTCGTACTTTTTACAGAACGCCTGCGTGGTCACGAAATCGGTATCGATAAACGCCACTTTGTTGGCGTATTTGACCGCGAAATCAATGTACTGGGCGTGCCCGAGTGCAATTTTGTCGTAGTCGGAATACTGCAGCGCCATCTCATCGCCGCCCAGATGGGAGAAGACATAATCGCGCCCGTACTCCCACGCGCTGGTGGTATTGAAGATATTCGCCAGCTTGTTGACCAGCGTTGATTTCCCGCTCGACTCGCCGCCCAGGATCGCGACGGTACGCACAAAGAACGGCTTCACCTCGGTCGGGATGTAATCCCAATAGCGGAACGGGTTTTCGCGGATCTGCGCCCCGCTGATGTTCATGAAGGTGCGCTTCGGATCGATAAGCACGGTCTCAATGCCCAGATGCTCGCGGAACTGCGGCGCATCGGACTCTTCAGAGGTGTAGATCCAGTTCGGCGCAATGCCCTTCTCTTCCATAAACGCTTTGATGCCGTTGCTCCACACGTCCCAGCCGTGCGGATAGGGCTCCATACCCTCTTCATTGAAGGCATGAATGCGAATATTTTTCTGGTACTTAAAGGTCTGGAGCAGCCAGCGCAGGCGGTCAGGCACGGTCGGCTGCTGCGACATGGCGCTGTCCTCAAACAGCTGGCGATCGCGGGTTTCGTCGTACCCCATGATGATGTGCAGTTCATCCACCTGGCTACAGGCGCGCTGGATCAGATAGATATGCCCGGTATGCAGCGGGTAAAACTTGCCGAACACCACACCAATGTTCTTTTGCATACGCGGGAATTCCAGCCCCAGAAAGCGGTGCAGCGCTTCGAGCTTCTGCGCGCTGGGGCTTTTGATTTTGGCGTTCAGCAGCTGGCTAAGGTAGCCTTTGGTCATACCGCTGGCGTCCGCCACCTGCTGCAGCGTGCAGCCTTTCTGACGGATTGCGGTTTTGATGTAGTCAAATGATGACATAAATTACGGTGCCTCCTGCAAAATCGAATACGTAATTATAAGTCGTCAAAGACATTTAACGCATCTGCGAGTTTTTTCACGCCAAAAACCTGCATCCCTTCCGGGATTTTTTTCGGCACGTTAGCGGCCGGAACGATAGCCCGACGGAAACCGTGTTTCGCCGCCTCGGAGATACGCTCCTGCCCGCTTGGCACCGGACGGATTTCTCCGGCCAGCCCCACTTCACCAAACACCACCAGATCCTGCGGCAGCGGCCGGTCGCGCAGGCTGGAGACCATCGCCAGCAGCAGCGCCAGGTCAGCGCTGGTCTCGGTGACTTTGACGCCACCCACCACGTTAACAAATACGTCCTGATCCGCCATCTGCAGCCCGCCGTGACGGTGCAGCACCGCCAGCAGGATCGCCAGACGGTTCTGTTCCAGACCGACCGCCACGCGCCGCGGGTTGCCCATCATCGACACGTCCACCAGCGCCTGAATTTCAACGAGCAGCGGGCGCGTCCCTTCCCACAGCACCATCACCGAACTGCCGGAGGTGATTTCATCTCCCCGGCTCAGGAAGATGGCCGACGGGTTACTGACTTCACGCAGCCCCTGCTCGGTCATGGCAAACACGCCCAGTTCGTTAACCGCCCCAAAGCGGTTTTTATGGCTGCGCAGGGTACGGAAACGAGAGTCCGCGTCGCCGTCGAGCATCACGGAGCAGTCGATACAGTGTTCGAGCACTTTTGGCCCCGCCAGCGAGCCGTCTTTGGTCACGTGGCCGACCATCACAATCGCCACGCCGCGCGTTTTGGCAAAGCGCGTCAGGTAGGCCGCCGTTTCACGCACCTGCGCCACGCTGCCTGGCGAGGACTGAATGTCCGCCATATGCATCACCTGGATGGAATCGATCACCATCAGCTTCGGCTGTTCTTCTTCGGCAATCATGCAGATCTGCTCGATGCTGGTTTCCGACAGCATGTTCAGGTTGCCGGTCGGCAGGCCCAGACGGTGCGCGCGCATCGCCACCTGCTGCAGAGACTCTTCGCCCGTGACGTACAGGGTTTTCATCTGTTCAGCGAGCTTGCAGAGCGTTTGCAGCAGCAGGGTCGATTTACCCGCGCCCGGATTACCGCCAATCAGGATGGCGCTGCCCGGCACCACGCCGCCGCCGAGCACGCGGTCAAACTCTTTGAACCCGGTGGAAAAGCGCGGCAGCTCCTCCAGGCTGATGTCCGAGAGTTTTTGTACCTTCGCCACGCCCGCATTGCCGGCGTAACCGCTCAGGCGTTCATTGCGCGCCACGCTCGGCGAAGCCGCCACACCACGCACTTCGGTTATGGTGTTCCAGGCATGACAGGCGCTGCATTGCCCCTGCCAGCGCGGATAATCCGCACCACATTCATTACAGACAAATGCGCGTTTTGGAGCTTTCGCCACGGTTTACCTCGTTATTTCTGTGCGGCCTGCGTGCCGGGTGGCGCTTACGCTTACCCGGCCTACAAAGCAGACCGTTATTTCTGATTAAGGCTGCCGGAGAGAATGCAGAACACCCCCATCAGGTCAGCGTGACGGATAGTGACTTCCGTCTTTTCATTCACTTTTGGTTTGGCGTGGTAGGCAATGCCAAGCCCGGCCGCTTTGATCATCGGCAGGTCGTTCGCCCCGTCCCCGATGGCGACGGTCTGGACAACCGGAATTTCATATTTTTCCGCCAGACGGGTCAGGGTGTTGGCTTTGTACTGGGCATCCACAATATCGCCGATCACCTGGCCGGTCAGCTTGCCGTCCATGATCTCCAGCTCATTGGCCACCACGGTGGTCAGATGCAGTTTTTCCCGCAGATAGTCCGCGAAGAAGGTGAACCCCCCGGAGGCAATCGCCACTTTCCAGCCCAGCGACTGCAGCTTCAGCACCAGCTGCGTCAGCCCTGGCATCAGCGGCAGCACGTCGCGCACCTGGCGCAGGATGTTAGCATCGGCCCCTTTCAGGGTCGCCACGCGCTGTCTCAGGCTGGCGGTGAAGTCCAGCTCGCCGCGCATCGCACGCTCGGTGACTTCCGCCACCAGCTCGCCGCTGCCCGCCAGTTTCGCAATCTCGTCGATACATTCGATCTGAATGGCCGTAGAGTCCATGTCCATAACCAGCAGGCCAGGGGTTTTCAGGTGCGGAATTTTCCCCAGCGGCGCGACGTCCAGCCCGGCGTCATGCGCCAGACGCGTTGCGCGCTGCGTCAGGGAACCGGCCAGGCGAATGACCTGGTAGTCTTCCACGCACCAGGCGGCGACGATAACCATCGCGGCGCCCAGCTTGCTTTGATACTGGGTCAGGCGTTGCTTATCCAGACCGCGTCCGTAGAGGAGCCAGCCGCTACGACCGGCGTGGTAATCCAGAGGCATCACCTCATCGCCACTTAAAGAGAGCGGCAATCCTGGCCATAAAGAGACATCCGTTGGCAGGTCACACCAGGTAATGTTCGGCATTAAAGCTCCTGTAATTTCGTTCGCGCCGGAAGGTTGCAGAGGGAAAATAACGCATGAGGCTACCCTGTAACCATCACTTCTGGCAACATTAAGCCGTAAATTTTCAGCAGGTGGAATATGGCTCGCGCAAAACTGAAATTCCGGCTCCATCGCGCCGTGATTGTCCTCTCCTGTCTCGCACTGTTAGTGGTGCTGATGCAAGGGGCATCCTGGTTTAGCCAGAACCATCAACGGCAACGCAACCCGCAGTTTGAAGAACTGGCCCGCACGCTGGCACGCCAGGTGACGCTCAATATTGCGCTGTTCATGCGTACCGAAACGCCGGACGATAAGCGAATCGGCCAGGTTTTACGCCTGCTCACGGAGAACAGCCGCATTCTTGATGCTGGCGTCTATGATGAGCAAGGCGACCTGATTGCCCGCGCGGGCGAACACGTCGACGTGCGCGACAGGCTGGCGCTGGACGGTAAAAAAGCCGGGGGCTATTTCAACCAGCAGATCGTCGAACCTATTCAGGGTAAAAATGGGCCGCTCGGGTATTTGCGCCTGACCCTTGATACTCACACTCTGCCAACCGAAGCCAAACAGGTCGATAATACCACCAACATTCTGCGCCTGATGCTGCTGCTTTCGCTCGCCATTGGCGTTGTTCTGGCGCGTACCTTGCTTCGGGGCAAACGCTCGCGCTGGCAGCAATCCCCGTTCCTGCTGACCGCCAGCAAATCCGTCCCCGAAGACGAAGAGAGCGAGAAGAAAGAATAGTGATAAAGTAGGCAAATGATTCGGAAAAGGAACTCTGCCATGACGACGTTACGCCTGCTTATCTCTGACTCTTACGATCCCTGGTTTAATCTCGCGGTAGAAGAGTGTATCTTCCGCCAGATGCCCGCCACCCAGCGCGTCCTTTTTCTCTGGCGTAACGCCGATACGGTGGTCATCGGCCGCGCGCAAAACCCGTGGAAAGAGTGCAATACGCGGCGTATGGAAGAGGACAACGTTCGCCTCGCGCGTCGCAGCAGCGGCGGAGGCGCGGTGTTTCACGACCTCGGCAACACCTGCTTTACCTTTATGGCGGGTAAACCGGAGTACGACAAAACCATCTCAACGTCCATCGTCCTCAACGCGCTCAACTCGCTCGGCGTGACGGCGGAAGCCTCCGGGCGTAACGATCTGGTGGTCAAAACGCCCGACGGAGATCGCAAAGTGTCCGGCTCTGCCTACCGCGAAACGATGGATCGCGGGTTCCACCACGGCACCCTGTTGCTGAACGCTGACCTGAGCCGTCTGGCGAACTACCTGAATCCTGATAAGAAAAAGCTCCAGGCCAAAGGGATTACCTCCGTGCGCGGCCGCGTGGCAAATCTGGTCGAACTGCTGCCGGGCGTCACTCACGAGCAAATCTGTGAGGCCGTGCGCGAGGCGTTCTTTGCGCATTACGGCGAGCGCGTGGAAGCAGAGGTGATTTCACCGGACAAAACCCCGGACCTGCCAAACTTCGCGGAAACCTTCGCCCGCCAGAGCAGCTGGGAGTGGAACTTCGGACAGGCACCTGCGTTTTCCCATCTGCTGGATGAGCGTTTTACCTGGGGCGGCGTGGAGCTGCATTTTGACGTGGAGAAAGGCCATATCACCCGCACGCAGGTGTTTACGGACAGTCTGAATCCGGCACCGCTGGAAGCACTTGCGGCACGCTTGCAGGGCTGTTTGTACCGGGCAGATATGCTGCAGCAGGAATGCGACGCGTTGATTGGGGATTTCCCGGAGCAGGAAAATGAGCTGCGGGAGCTGTCAGCGTGGATTGCGCACGCCGTGCGCTAGGTGCGGTCTGGTGCACTCACCCCACCCCTCTCCCACAGGGAGAGGGGTGGGAAGAAGAGACAGAATTACTCTTTATCGCCCAGCAGAACGGATTCCAGCGCGATTTTGATCATGTCGTTGAAGGTGGTCTGACGCTCGGCAGCGGTGGTCTGCTCGTGGGTACGGATGTGGTCAGACACGGTGCAGATGGTCAGCGCTTTCGCACCAAACTCAGCCGCTACGCCGTAGATGCCCGCCGCTTCCATTTCCACGCCCAGAATGCCGTATTTCTCCATCACGTCGAACATCTCACCTCCGTCCGGTGCATAGAACAGGTCAGCAGAGAAGATGTTACCCACGCGAGCCTCAACGCCCAGCGCTTTAGCTGCGTCAACCGCGTCACGCACCATGCCGAAGTCTGCAATGGCAGCGAAGTCATGGTCTTTGAAACGCATGCGGTTAACTTTGGAATCGGTGCAGGCACCCATACCGATAACGATGTCGCGCAGCTTAACGTCCATGCGCACCGCGCCGCAGGAGCCAACGCGGATGATTTTCTTCACGCCGAAGTCGGTGATCAGCTCTTTGGTGTAGATAGAGCAGGATGGGATACCCATACCGTGGCCCATGACGGAGATTTTGCGGCCTTTGTAGGTACCGGTGAAGCCCAGCATGCCGCGAACGTTGTTCACTTCACGCACGTCTTCGAGGAAGGTTTCTGCAATGTGCTTCGCGCGCAGCGGGTCGCCCGGCATCAATACGACGTCAGCGAAATCACCCATTTCTGCATTAATGTGAGGAGTTGCCATCTTCAGTTCCTTTTCGTTTGAATTTTTTTTGCCCGGTGGCGCTTCGCTTACCGGGCCTACGGTTTTGTAGGCCGGGTAAGGCGCAGCCGCCACCCGGCAATGACCTTAGAACATAGCCTTGCCATATTCCATGTCAGACGTACCAAAGTATTTCGCGATAGTCTGGCCGATGTCCGCGAAGGTTTCACGGTGACCCAGCGATCCCGGTTTTACTTTCGGGCCGTACACCAGCACCGGAATGTGCTCACGGGTGTGGTCGGTACCGGTCCAGGTTGGGTCACAGCCGTGGTCCGCGGTCAGGATCAGAATGTCATCTTCACCCACCAGCTCCATCAGCTCCGGCAGACGGCGGTCAAACAGCTCCAGACCGGCCGCATAGCCCGCGACGTCGCGACGGTGGCCCCAGGAGGAGTCGAAGTCCACGAAGTTGGTGAAGACAATGGTCTTGTCGCCCGCTTCTTTCATCTCTTTGATGGTGGCATCGAACAGCGCATCCAGACCGGTGGCTTTCACTTTTTTGGTGATGCCGCAGTTAGCGTAGATATCCGCAATTTTACCCACGGACACCACGTGACCGTCTTTCTCTTCGACCAGCTTCTGCAGCACGGTGGGTGCCGGTGGCTCAACGGCCAGGTCGTGACGGTTACCGGTACGCTGGAAATTACCCGCTTTGTCACCGATAAACGGACGTGCGATCACGCGGCCAATGTTATAGCCGCCTTCGGTCAGCTCTTCACGGGCGATTTCGCACAGCTCGTAGAGTTTATCCAGGCCGTAGGTCTCTTCGTGGCAGGCAATCTGGAACACGGAGTCAGCAGAGGTGTAGAAAATCGGCTTGCCGGTTTTCATGTGCTCTTCGCCAAGCTCATCCAGAATCACGGTACCGGAAGAGTGGCAGTTACCGAGGTAGCCCGGCAGGTTGGCACGCTTAACCAGCTTGTCCAACAGCTCCTGCGGGAAGCTGTTCTCGTGATCGGAGAAATAGCCCCAGTCAAACAGAACCGGCACACCGGCGATTTCCCAGTGACCAGACGGGGTATCTTTACCGGAAGAGAGTTCGTGAGCCCAGCCATAGGCGCCTACCACTTCCGCGTTGCCGTCCATACCGGCTGCGATTTTACCGGTAGAACCTTCATGTGCTTTCACCAGACCGAGGCGGGTCAGGTTGGGTAGAGTCAGAGGGCCTTTACGACCGTTGTCCGCTTCGCCTTTCGCACAGGCTTCCGCGATGTGACCCATGGTATCGGAACCCACGTCACCAAAACGTTCTGCATCTTCGGTTGCGCCGATGCCGAATGAGTCCAGCACCATAATAAATGCACGTTTCATAATTGTTCTCCGTACGTAGTGCTTAAAAATGATTGATCAGATCAGTATACCGCTATTCGGTGATACGGCGATAGACGGTCGGTGTGGTTTCTGGCGCTTTATCATCAAGCGCAATGGCCGCCTTCACCGCTTTCGCCGCTTCCTGCCAGCTGGCTTCGTCTTTGGCGTGGATCACCGCCAGCGGACGTTGCCCATCAACGCTGTCGCCCAGGCGGGCCATGTCGGTAAAGCCGACGCTGTAATCAATGGTGTCTGATGCCTGACGACGGCCGCCGCCCATCGAGACCACCGCCATACCCAGCGCGCGGGTGTCCATGGCGGAGACAAAACCTTCGGTGTCCGCATAAACAGCTTTGCTGAGCATCGCTGTTGGCAGGTACTTCGCGTAGTTTTCCACGAAGTCGGTCGGGCCTTTCTGGGCAGCAACCATGCGGCCGAAGATCTCCGCCGCTTTGCCGTTGTCCAGCACCGCCTGCAGCTTCGCGCGCGCGTCTGCATCGTCTTTCGCCAGCTTGCCGGAAATCAGCATCTCCACGCACAGCGCCATGGTGACGTCGAACAGGCGCGGGTTACGGTATTCACCCGTCAGGAACTGCACGGCTTCACGCACTTCAACCGCATTACCGGCGCTGGAGGCCAGCACCTGGTTCATGTCGGTCAGCAGCGCGGTGGTGCGCACGCCTGCGCCGTTGGAGACGCCAACGATCGCTTCGGCCAGCGCTTCAGAGAGTTCATAGGTTGGCATAAACGCGCCGCTGCCCACTTTCACGTCCATCACCAGCGCGTCCAGCCCTTCTGCCAGCTTCTTCGCCAGGATAGAGGCGGTGATCAGCGGGATGGAGTCAACGGTTGCGGTGATATCGCGGGTCGCGTAGAAACGCTTGTCTGCCGGAGCAAGAGAGCTGGTCTGGCCGATAATCGCCACGCCAACGTCTTTAATAATGTCGCGGAAGCGGTTGTCATCCGGGAAGATATCGAAGCCCGGAATGGCTTCCAGTTTGTCGAGCGTACCGCCAGTGTGGCCCAGGCCGCGCCCGGAGATCATCGGGATGTAACCGCCGCAGGCTGCCACCATGGGGCCGAGCATCAGAGACGTCACATCGCCCACGCCGCCAGTGGAGTGTTTATCGACAATCGGGCCGTTAAGGTTGAGGCTCTTCCAGTCCAAGACGGTTCCTGAATCTCGCATTGCCATGGTCAGCGAGACACGCTCAGGCATCGACATATCGTGGAAGAAGATGGTCATCGCCAGGGCCGCAATCTGCCCTTCTGAGATGGTGTTATCACGAATGCCATTGATAAAGAAGCGGATCTCTTCGTCGCTTAATGCATGACCATCACGTTTTTTACGAATAATTTCTTGTGCGAGAAACACGGTAACCCCCATGAGGAATCGGGTGAATGATGGCGGGTACGATATACCCGGCCACGATCCTGTAGGCCGGGTAAGCGTAGCGCCACCCGGCAATTCAAACTTAGTAGCTGCTTGCGCTCTTACCGTCGCCGTGACCCAGCGCTTTCAGCAGGCTAGCCAGCAGGCTTGACGCGCCGAAGCGGTAGTGACGGGAATCGGCCCAGTCGGCACCAAACAGCTCGTCGGCAATCGCCAGGAACTGCTGCGCGTCTTCAGCGGTACGCACGCCGCCAGCCGGTTTGAAGCCCACGGTTTTGGACACACCCATATCGCGGATCACTTCCATCATGATGCGCGCGCTTTCCAGGGTCGCGTTCACCGGCACTTTACCGGTTGAGGTTTTGATGAAATCGGCACCGGCTTTGATGGAGATTTCAGAGGCTTTACGAATCAGCGCCTCTTCTTTCAGCTCGCCGGTTTCGATGATCACTTTGAGCAGCACGTTTGCCGCCGCGCAGGCGTCTTTACAGGCTTTCACCAGGTCAAAACCAACCTGCTCGTTGCCCGCGATCAGCGCGCGGTACGGGAACACCACGTCCACTTCGTCTGCACCGTAAGCAATCGCCGCGCGGGTTTCTGCCAGCGCAATCTCGATATCGTCATTGCCGTGCGGGAAGTTAGTCACGGTTGCAATGCGCACGTCCGGGGTGCCCTGCTCGTTCAGCGTCTTGCGGGCAATCGGGATAAAGCGCGGGTAGATACAGACGGCGGCGGTGTTACCGACGGGCGTTTTCGCCTGATGGCACAGGGCGATGACTTTTTCATTGGTGTCGTCATCGTTCAGGGTGGTCAGGTCCATCAGTTTCAACGCGCGCAGGCTGCTTGCAGTTAAATCGGTCATAACATTCTCCAACGGCAGTGCCGTATAAATTTTACCTTGCGGGTCTGTGAGTATTCTAACATCCACCCGCATCCACACTTCGACATTCATCACAGTTAATGAAAACTGCGTACAAATTTGCATTACTGTAATGCGATCTTCTTCAAACTTTAGGGCGCAAATCGCCGACTAAAGCAGCGATTACCCCTGTGGGATCAAAAGCCCCGACGGGCTGGCTTTCTACAATCCGTTCATCATCCGCAGAACTATTAAGGAAGCGAACATGCCCCACGCCAGCCCCGACGCCCTGCAGCAGCGCTGCCAGCACATTGTGACAAGCCCGGTGTTAACCCCGGAACAAAAACGTCATTTTCTGGCGCTGGAAGCGGAAAACAATCTGCCTTATCCGGCCCTTCCTGAGGCTGCCCGTGCCGCGCTGGACGAGGGGTTTATCTGCGACATGTTCGAAGGCCACGCGCCCTACAAGCCCCGTTACGTTCTGCCGGATTACGCAAAATTTCTGGCTAACGGTTCAGAATGGCTGGAGCTGGAGGGGGCGAAAGATCTGGATGACGCCCTCTCGCTGTTAACCATCCTGTACCATCATGTTCCGTCCGTGACATCGATGCCGGTCTATCTCGGCCATCTCGATGCGCTACTGCAACCGTATGTTAGAATTCTAACACAAGAAGAAATCGATAGCCGAATAAAACGTTTCTGGCGCTATCTCGACCGTACGCTGCCGGATGCCTTTATGCACGCCAACATTGGGCCAGAAGATACGCCCATCACGCGGGCAATACTGCGTGCAGATGCAGAGCTGAAGCAGGTCGCGCCGAATCTGACTTTTATTTACGATCCCGAAATCACACCGGAAGATTTGCTGCTTGAGGTGGCCAAAAACATCTGTGAAAGCAGCAAACCGCATATTTCTAATGGTCCTGTGAATGATAAAATTTTCACAAAAGGACGTTATGGCGTGGTGAGCTGTTACAACTCCCTGCCGCTGGCGGGCGGTGGCAGCACCTTGGTGCGCCTTAACCTCAAAGCCATTGCCGAACACAGCGCCTCCACTGAAGACTTCTTCACCCGCACGCTTCCGCACTACTGCCAGCAGCAAATTGCCATCATCGACGCCCGCTGCGATTTTCTGTATCAACAGTCCGGCTTCTTTGAGAATAGCTTCCTGGTGAAAGAGGGGCTGATTGATGCCGATCGGTTCGTGCCGATGTTTGGCCTGTACGGCCTGGCGGAAGCGGTCAATACTCTTTGTGAAAAAGCAGGCATTACAGGGCGTTACGGCAAAGATGAGCAGGCCAACGCGCTGGGGTATCGCATCAGCGAGCAGCTTGCGGCATTTGTTGAAAACACGCCGGTGAAGCACGGCTGGAAGCAGCGCGCGTTGCTGCACGCGCAGTCGGGGATCAGCTCTGATTCGGGCACCACGCCGGGCGCGCGTCTGCCCTACGGCGACGAGCCGGATCCGATAAGCCACCTGCTGGCCGTGGCTCCTCACCACAAACACTACTCTTCAGGAATAAGCGATATATTGACGCTGGATGAGACGGTAAAACGCAACCCGCAGGCGGTGGTTCAGCTGTGCCTCGGCGCCTTCAGAGCGGGTATGCGGGAATTTACGGCTAACGTAGCGGGTAACGATCTGGTCCGCGTGACCGGCTATATGGTGCGATTATCGGATCTGGAGAAATACCGGGAAGCGGGTTCGAGAACCAACACCACGTGGCTGGGTGAAGAGGCCGCACGCAATACCCGTATCCTGGAACGTCAGCCGCGCGTGATAAGCCATGAACAGCAGATGCGCTTTAGTTAGTCAGGTCATTCCTTTTTCCTGCGTGGACGGGCCGGGCAGCCGCCTGGCCCTGTTCCTGCAGGGCTGCAACCTGCGCTGCAAAACCTGCCACAACCCGTGGACTATCGGCCGCTGCAACGACTGCGGGGACTGCGTGCCCCGCTGCCCGCACGACGCGCTGACCCTTCAGGCCGGGCGCGTCTGGTGGCAGGAGAGCCATTGTCAGCAGTGCGATACCTGTCTGCACCTGTGCCAGCAGCAGGCAACGCCCATGGCACACCGCCTGAGCGTGGAGGAGATCCTTTCGCAGATCCGCAAAGCCGCGCCATTTATTGAAGGCATCACCGTGAGTGGCGGTGAAGCCACGACCCAACTGCCGTTTTTGATCGCCCTGTTCAGCGCGATCAAAGCGGATCCCGCCCTGCGTCATCTGACCTGCCTGGTCGACAGCAACGGTCTGTTAAGCGATACCGGCTGGCAAAAGCTGCTGCCGGTAGTGGATGGCGCGATGCTGGATCTGAAAGCGTGGGGGAATGAGCATCACCGCTTCCTGACCGGACGCGAAAATCCGCAGATTAAGCAGAGCATCCGCTGGCTGGCAGATCGCCACCGTTTGACGGAGCTCCGCCTGCTGGTCATCCCGGAGCAGTGTGATTATCTGGAACACCTCAAGCCGCTGACGACGTTTATCCACGGGCTTGGAAATGTGCCGGTGCGCATCAACGCGTTTCATGCCCACGGCGTTTACGGTGAGGCGGCGTCATGGCGCAGCGCCACGCCAGAGGACGTTGAACCGCTGGCGCGGGCGCTGGAAAAACAGAAGATAGCGGTGATTCGTCCGGCGCTTTACCTATAGCGTGATGCCAAATACCGACCGCGTATTTTCCAGCAGCGCATCGGCAATCACCTCTTCAGGCTCTTTTCGCAGCTCACACAGGGAGGTAAACACGCGCGCCGCCTGTTCCGGGCGATTCGGCTGCCCCTGAAAACCGTTCAGCGGCATATCCGGCGCGTCGGTTTCCAGCAGCAGCGCCGACAGCGGGAGCTGCGCCATCACGTCCCGGGTTTTGCTGGCTCGCGGGTAGGTGATGGTTCCACCGACGCCGATTTTATAGCCCAGCTCGATAAACCGCTGTGCCTGCTGCAGGCTGCCGGAGAAACCGTGCACGACGCCTTTACGCGGCAGATCGATGCGCTTCAGGTGCATTGCCAGCTTATCGTGCGTGCGTCTTGAATGGAGGATCACCGGCAGATCGCGACGCTTCGCCAGCCTGAGCTGCGCGTCGAGGATCGCCTGCTGGCGCTCAAACTGCGGATCCTCCCGGTAAAGATCGAGGCCGATCTCACCGATGGCAACAAGCTTGTCCCCGGCGGTCTGCAGTACTTCATCGAGCCTCTCAATATGCTCATCCCGATGCCGCTCAATCACGATCGGATGCAGGCCAAGCGCGGCATAGAGCGCGGGGTGCCGGGTGGAAAGCGCCAGCACGCGGGAAAAATAGGCCGCTTCAACTGACGGTACAATGATGGCCTGAACGCCTGCTTCAGCCGCTTTCGCAACGCTTTGCTCTTCATCCCCCGTAAACGGCGGGAAATCAAAGTGGCAGTGGGTATCGACAAAGCGGTGCGTCACGCCAGATCCTCATTATCTAATAAAGCGTCGTTCGCCTGCGGGATGTTCACCAGCGGCATCGTCAGGGCGTCGTTGGCGACAATCGCAGGCGGCGTAATAATACGTTTATGCCGATGAAGCGGCGGTTGTTCCGCCAGCATTTTTCCTACCGTCGCCAGGAAATAGCGCCCGCACAGCCGCCCCGTTTTGTAATCCATGCGCAGCGCGGGAACGCGACTGCCCAGCGCCATGCTCAGCAGCGGCTTAGGCGGATAGATTTCAAAAATACGCAGCTTACCCGGCGGTTTTTCAATGAAGCGCTGCATCGCGCCGTAGGTGGTTTCATGCTGCTTCGCGATGTTGACCAGCGGCTGCAGGCTGCTGTCGCCCAGCCAGCGCTCCATCCGCTTAAACCACTGCGGGGTATAATACATTTGCGACGGTACGGTACGGATCACCACAATGGTTTTCGCGCCACGCCGGGCGGCTTCCTGCACCGGTACCGCGTCACTGATGCCGCCGTCAAGATAGCTAATGCCGTCCAGCAGCGCACCGGTACGATAGAAACCGGGGATCGCGCTGGAGGCGCGGATGATATCCAGCCAGTTCTCCTTCTGCGGAGAAAAATAGCCCGGCGAATAATCATCGCCCCGGCTGGCGCACATCCAGAATTCTTTACCGCTATCAAACAGGCGTGCGGCGGAGTCCATGGCCAGCGGCATCTGGCTGGAGGTTGCTTCCAGCAGCCAGTCGAGATCGATCAGGTTGCCGCCGCGCACAAAGCGCACCGGGTTAAAAAACTCTTTCGCCGTGGTGTAGCGCATAATGACCTTTCGCGCGTAGCCGGGCTGGTTGCAGACATAGGCAGAGAGGTTCTGCGCCCCGGCAGACGTGCCGAAGTACAGGTCAAAAGGGTTAAATTGAGCGCGCATAAATTCATCCAGCACGCCTGCGGTGAAAATGCCGCGCTGTCCACCGCCCTCGCACACCAGCGCGAGTTGACCTGCGCGAAACGGTTTTAACGTCAGCGGCGCAATATTGCCGAGCGTAACGGGAATTCGTTGCCCCACCTCTGCTTTCCTGTTTTGATTATTTTCTGTCACCACAGTAACGCACCCGGCCTGCAACGCAAATAAGAAAAAGCCAGTCGCAGTGACTGGCTTTTTTTTGTTGAAGGAATATTGCGTTTGCTACGGACGTCTACGTCCCGTAAACAGGCTGACCAGGAACAGAATAATACCCACAACGAAGACAATTTTAGCTGCCCATGCCGCTGTACCTGCCAGTCCACCAAAGCCCAATGCGGCGGCAATTAACGCGATAACCAGAAATATAATGCCCCAACGAAACATAAGCTTCTCCTTTACCATAGTTAATGTCGGCCGCTAAACGTGAGCGCTCAGGTCACTCACCGGCGTTTTTCCAGAGTCGTTCTTATTTCGCCCGCAGGCCTCAGCCTGACGGGCGAATGGTCCAGATTTACTTCGTTTTCAGATCGTTTTTAACGCTTTTCACACCATCAATGGCTTTCGCAATTGACTCGGCACGTTCACTTTGCGCCTGGGAATCTACCGTACCGGAAAGCTGAACCACACCGTCGGTGGTTTCCACTTTCACCTTACGGGACGGCACGATGTCATCCGCTAAAAGTTTAGCTTTGATTTCGCTGGTCGTAGCGGCATCACCGGCATAACCTTTCACCGACGCGTTTTTACCGTCACGTACGTGCAGTTTATCGCTTACGGATGCGACACCTTCGACACCCTTCGCCACTTTCACTGCCTGTTCGGCCTGAGCCTGGCTTTCAACAAAGCCGCTCAGCGTGACGACCTTCTTGTCGGTCTTAACGGAAATGTCGGTGCTCTTGATGGCTTCATCATCCACCAGTGCGGCTTTCACTTTTGCTGTGATTGAACTGTCATCCATAAAGTTGCCGACTTTATTCATAGAGCTATCGATTTTTTGACCTGCGGTATCGGCCGTGGACTGTGCTTTATCCATGGTGCTGCTTTCCGCCAGAGCGGAGCCGCTCACCAGAACGCTACCCAGAGTTACAGCCAGCAGAGTTTTAGAAATCTTCAGTCTTGTCATATTCATCGATCTATTCCTGTGTTGACCCGTTATTCGGGCTACATACTTCCTTAGTAGTTATATATATTGCGAATAAACACACGGGCAAAATGGATAACCTAAAGTCATGCATTGAACAGTTAATTTATCCACGCCCGGTGCTAAACACTGAGTTAAATATAGATCACTCTCACAGAGCCGCTTTCGGATTCGGGTAAAAAACGAGCAAAAAGCGCGAAAATGCAGTGAATTAAGAACATTCCGCAAGGGATTAATAAGACAGGAATTAAAGAAGAGCACGGCGGGCGCCGTGCTCTGAGCGGGGATTAATGCTCGCGCGTTTTGCGGAACTGGACGTCAGGATAACGTTCCTGCGTCAGGTTGAGGTTTACCATGGTTGGCGCGATATAGGTCAGGTTATCGCCGCCATCCAGCGCCAGCTGAATTTCATTCTTACGCTTAAATTCTTCGAATTTCTTCACGTCAGAACACTCAACCCAGCGCGCGGTCGCAACGTTCACCGATTCGTAAATCGCTTCCACGTTGTACTCGCTCTTCAGACGCGCGACGACCACGTCGAACTGCAGCACACCGACCGCGCCCACGATAAGGTCGTTGTTCGCGATTGGGCGGAATACCTGCACCGCACCCTCTTCGGAGAGCTGAACCAGGCCTTTCAGCAGCTGTTTCTGCTTAAGCGGATCGCGCAGGCGAATACGGCGGAACAGTTCCGGCGCGAAGTTCGGAATACCGGTGAACTTCATCATTTCGCCCTGGGTGAAGGTATCGCCAATCTGGATGGTGCCATGGTTGTGCAGACCGATGATGTCGCCCGGGTACGCCTCTTCAACGTGCGAACGGTCGCCCGCCATAAAGGTCAGCGCGTCGGAGATCACCACATCTTTACCGATACGCACCTGGCGCAGCTTCATGCCCTTTTCATATTTACCGGACACCACGCGCATAAAGGCCACGCGGTCGCGGTGTTTCGGGTCCATGTTGGCCTGAATTTTGAAGACGAAGCCGGTGAATTTCTCTTCTTTTGCTTCCACTTCACGGGTGTCGGTTTTACGCGGCATTGGACGCGGCGCCCACTCCACCAGACCGTCGAGCATATGGTCCACGCCAAAGTTACCTAATGCGGTACCGAAGAAGACCGGGGTAATTTCACCGCTCAGGAACAGCTCTTTGTCGAATTCGTGAGACGCGCCCTTCACCAGCTCCAGCTCGTCGCGCAGCTGCGCGGCCAGCTCTTCACCAACCGCCGCGTCCAGATCCGGGTTGTCCAGACCTTTCACGATGCGCACTTCCTGAATGGTGTGGCCTTTACCGGTCTGATACAGGTAAGTTTCGTCTTTATAGAGGTGATAAACCCCTTTGAACAGCTTACCGCAGCCAATTGGCCAGGTGATTGGCGCACAGGCGATCTTCAGCTCGTTTTCCACTTCATCCATCAGCTCCATCGGATCGCGGATGTCACGGTCGAGTTTGTTCATGAAGGTGAGGATCGGCGTATCGCGCAGACGGGTGACTTCCATCAGCTTACGGGTACGGTCTTCTACACCTTTTGCGGCGTCGATCACCATCAGACAGCAGTCCACCGCCGTCAGGGTACGGTAGGTATCTTCGGAGAAGTCTTCGTGGCCCGGGGTGTCCAGCAGGTTCACCAGGCAGTCGTGATACGGGAACTGCATCACGGAGGTGGTAATCGAAATACCACGCTGCTTTTCCATCTCCATCCAGTCAGATTTTGCATGCTGGCTGGAACCACGGCCTTTAACGGTACCCGCAGTCTGGATCGCCTGTCCGAACAGTAACACCTTCTCGGTGATGGTCGTTTTACCGGCATCCGGGTGCGAGATAATGGCAAAAGTGCGGCGCTTGGCCACCTCTTGCAGATAAGGAGACAACGTCATAATTGAATCTTCTTTTATAAGCGCGGCAGCACGCCACGCATCATGGAATACGAATTTGCGGCTATTTTACCCATCAATGGGGGGCAGGCAATCATTGTTTACACAGGAGTTGCTCCAGTTCGTTCAACGACGTCACGGTCCAGGTCGGCTCGATGCCTTCAGGCTTTACGCGGCCATGCGCATTAAGCCAGACGGTCGACAGACCGGAATTCATGCCACCCAGAATATCTGACTCTGCGGTATCACCCACCATCAGTACGCGATCGCGGTCAGGATTGCCGGCCTGCGCCAGCGCATAATCGAAAATACGCGGATCCGGTTTCGGCACACCGACCTCTTCCGAGATCACCAGCGCGTCAAAATGATCGCGCAGGCCGGTGCGCTCAAGGCGGATCTGCTGCAAGGCGGTAAAACCGTTGGTAATGATCCCCAGTTTCACCTTGCCTTTCAACGCATTCAGCAGGGAAACCGCGCCCGGCAGTGGCGCGCAGATGTCAGCCATGGCGTTCAGGAAGGCTTCGTTCAGCGTTCCCGGACTGACCTTTAAGCGTTCCGCCCAGACGTCAAAGCGCTGGTGCTGAAGCTGTAACGCGGTGATGGCACCGTTCTGGTAATCCACCCACAGCGGTTTGTTTACCGCCTGATAGTCCTGAAAATCCTCAGCGGTGAACGTCACGCTATAATCGAGAAACATCCGCTGTAGACCACCGAACGAATCGAACGTAAACAGCGTTTCGTCGGCATCAAAGAAAATCCAGTCCCATTTCATCGTTACAACCTTATTTTCGTTATCCAATCGGCAGAGCCATTATGATGGCGTCTTCACGTCCCTCTGCGGTGGGGTAGTAGTTACGGCGGATTGTCGCCTCGTTAAAGCCTAAGCTTTCATAGAGCGCGATGGCGGCGGCATTCGATGCGCGCACTTCCAGCCACAGGGTGAAAACGTCACGGGTTTCGAGCTCACGGATGAGGTGCTCAAGCAGTTCTCTTCCCAGCCCGCGGCGCTGAAACGCGGGATCAACCGCGATATTAAATAGCGTCGCTTCATCAAGAACAACCTGCGTAATGGCGAAGGCGGCCATGGTGCCGTCAACGTCCAGGCGATAGTTCAGATACCGTTCGCCCTGATTGCTGGCGAAGGTCTTTTCGCTCCACGGAAACGCGTGGGCGCGTGTTTCAATCGCGAACGCTGTGGTCAGGTCAGGCGTCGTGAGGGAAGAAATCGTGTTCATATTCGCAGATTTGTTGCCATAGCGCGCTTCGCGCTTTTGGGTTGGCTTTCAGTTCGTCCAGCGCTGGCGTGCAGAGCTGGCTCCCCTGAAGGGGGATCTCATTCGTCTCTCCGATACGCCAGCTATTACAGCGACTATCGGGAGGAAGCATAGCGACCCGTTCTGGCGTCAACTGTAACACCTGGTCGGCCGTCAGCTTCAGGCTGCGAAGGACATCACCGATCAGGGGTTCATTCAGGGCAGGCAGTTCTTCCGCCACCATCACCAGGCGAACGTGCGCCGGGATGGAGATAGCGATTTCGCCCTGCAACGCCGTCGGGCGACGCAAAGCCCACTGGGTAATGCCCAGCTGCTGCAACTGCCAGTCTCGTCGGGATGTCATAGGGAAAACTCCTGTCTCTCAGGCGCGCAAATATAGCAAATGTGTCGAAACTGCGCCATCTACCTACTATAATCCCCGCCTGAGTTTATTGAGGAACAATTCATGTCTGCATTTACCCCGGCAAGTGAAGTCTTGCTGCGTCACAGTGATGATTTCGAAGAAAGCCGTATTCTGTTTGCCGGAGATATGCAGGATGACCTGCCTGCGCGTTTCGACTGTGCTGAAAGCCGTGCCCACACCCAATACTACCACCACTGGCAGGTGCTGAGCCGCCAGATGGGCGAGCGCGCGCGCTTTAGCCTGGTGGCAGAGCAGAGCGATATCGCCGACTGCGATACGCTGATCTACTACTGGCCGAAGAACAAACCGGAAGCGCAGTTCCAGCTGATGAACCTGCTCTCCCTGCTGCCGGTCGGCTGCGATATTTTCGTGGTAGGCGAGAACCGCAGCGGCGTGCGCAGCGCTGAACAGATGCTGGAAGCTTACGCTCCGCTAAACAAAGTCGACAGCGCCCGCCGCTGTGGTCTGTACCATGGTCGTCTGGAAAAACAGACAACCTTTGATGCCAGTACTTTCTGGGATGAATACACGCTTGACGGCCTGACCATTAAAACCCTGCCGGGCGTGTTCAGCCGTGACGCGCTGGATACGGGCAGCAAGCTGCTGCTCTCCACCCTGACGCCGCACACCAAAGGCAAAGTGCTGGACGTAGGCTGCGGCGCGGGCGTGCTGGCAACCGTGCTCGCCAGCCATTCACCTAAAGTCCGTTTAACTCTATGTGACGTCAGCGCGCCAGCGGTTGAAGCCAGCCGTGCAACGCTTGCAGCAAACGGCATTGAAGGCGAAGTCATTGCCAGCAACGTCTTCTCTGATGTCACTGGTCGTTTCGACATGATCATCTCTAACCCGCCGTTCCACGACGGCATGGAGACCAGCCTGGAAGCCGCGCAAGCGCTGATCCGTGGCGCAGTCCGCCACCTTAACAGCGGCGGTGAGCTGCGTATCGTCGCTAACGCCTTCCTGGCGTACCCGAAAGTGCTGGATGAAACCTTCGGCTTCCACGAAGTGATCGCCCAGACCGGCCGCTTTAAGGTCTACCGCACCGTGATGACGCGTCAGGCCAAAAAGTAATCGCCATTCCTGTTTGCCGGATACGCGCAAGCGCCATTCGGCAAACAGGCGTCTCTGCTCCGACCATTTTTGCAGCAATCAATAAAACGTGCGCACTTTTCTGTTGACGTAAAGCTGAAAACATCTAGAATGCGCCTCCGTGGTTACGATACTTTTACAGTATCGATGGTATGCGAAGGTGGCGGAATTGGTAGACGCGCTAGCTTCAGGTGTTAGTGTCCTTACGGATGTGGGGGTTCGAGTCCCCCCCCTCGCACCAACGAGGCAATATCAAACCAGTAAGATGACTGTGCGAAGGTGGCGGAATTGGTAGACGCGCTAGCTTCAGGTGTTAGTGTCCTTAGGATGTGGGGGTTCGAGTCCCCCCCCTCGCACCAATTATCTTACATCCCCTTTGATGTATCTTCTTTCCCTGTTATTTCAAACTCATCAGTATCACCAGAATTCCACTGACCAGTGCGACACACGACGGCAATAAAACAAAGTGGCGCAGTTGCTTATGCCAGATCATGCCTGCGGTGACTAGCAGCCCTGAGACAATGATGGCTTTCCAGATTTCAAGGGAGAGATCGGCAAACATCAAGCCACCAAGAATGGCTCCCGGTAGCAATACCCCCCAACCACTTCCCAGCGTCCTGTTCAACATGATCCGCCCTCTCACAACGATAATGATAACCAATATCATATGACAGGCATTATCATTTGTCAGCTGAATGAATCAAAAACCGTCGACCTTTACCTTTCCCGTAATGACAGGAATTGCCTAAGGTGATAAATTGCCCACCTGTTAACTGCGTCTAAAGATTTTCTGATAATTACTCTTTGAGTTTTTTGCATATTTTATTGCGAAACAACACCTACTTATTTGTTTTAATTAAATTTTAATAAAAACGCACGACTATGACATCACAATCCTGGCGGTCTTTGGTCCACAGCAAATATCAATTATCGTTACGTTTATTTTTATTTCTGAACGCAACCTCGGCAGTGTTCTCGGTAACAAATCCGCTCAATTCTGTACGCCTGTTATCAGCTCCGCTGATTGCTATTTTCGCCATCAGCACCGGCCTGTTCGTCTGGCACTGGAGAAAGAGAGCGCGGAAGATAAATATTCCTGTTGTTTCAGGGATCTTCGGTATTTTGTGGGCCTGGCAAATTGAATCGAAGTTCGCCTTAATTACCCACGACCATGGTACGTATTTGTTAATTGCCCTATTAACGGTGCTTTTTATTGGAACGCTGGCATTCGCCAGTAATATCAAAGCTTTTATCCTGCACTCATTGCCCGCTTTTATTGTCTGTCTGTGGCTAAGCGAACACGATATATGGCTGAGAATGTCCTATTCTTTCGCACTTCCTGTGGTGGCAATCGCTATTCATAACATTTTGCAAAGGCGTAACGATCGTTTTGCTCAGGAGCTGCTCTCACGCTTGCTGGAAGAACGAGAAACCCTTACCGATCTCAGCATGATGGACCCCCTAACCGGGCTCTATAATCGCCGCGGTCTGCAAAGCCGTCTGGAGAACCTGCCGACGGTAGAAAATGGCGAGCACTTTGTCCTGCTGATGGATATCGACCACTTCAAAGCCTATAACGACCATTACGGTCATATGATGGGCGACCAGGCATTGAAACGCGTCTCTGCGGCAATCCGCGACGCCGTGCGTTCTCGCGATATCGTGGCGCGCTTTGGCGGGGAAGAGTTTATGGTGCTGCTGACAAATATTTCACTTGAGCATGCCCGCCAGACGGCAGAGCGGATCCGTCAGAAAGTCTACGATTTAAAAATCCCGCATCTGTTTAACGAAAGCGTCGCGACAAATGTCACCATCAGCATAGGTATTGCCATTTTCGAGGATGAAGACGCAGAAGGCGCGCTGGAAAAAGCGGACAAAGCCCTCTACGAAGCAAAGCATATGGGGCGTAATAACATTCTGTTGAGCGAAGAGCTGCAGACGGCATAAACATCACGGCGCTGTCGCCAGGACAAAAGTCTTGCCATTGGTTTGAGCAATAGTTAGGATTGGCAATCATTATCATTTAGATTTCTATCTATACTATGGCCACGCATACCGCACACATTGTCGAACCCCTCCTCTGGCGAGCGCCCCTCACCAGCGGGAATGTTTCGCTTGCGGATGCCATACGGGACAAGATTGCGGAAACGCGCGCCCACCTGCTGGACTTTATCCGGCTTGATGAAGCGCACCCGCACCATGCCATGACGCTCTCAGAGTGGCGTCAACCGTCAAAACTGCAATCGCTGCTGGCCACCTATTCCGACCATATCTATCGCAATCAGCCCGACCTTACGCGGGAAAATAAACCCCTGCTCTCCCTCTGGGCGCAGTGGTATATCGGGCTGATGGTGCCTCCCCTGATGCTGGCGCTGTTAACGCAAAAAAGCATGCTGGAACTTTCGCCGGATAATTTCCACGTCGAGTTTCACGAAACCGGGCGTGCAGCCTGTTTCTGGATCGATCTCCAAGAAGACCAGAACGCAGAGCAACTTACCGCTCAGGAACGAATGGAGCAGCTTATCACTCAGGCCCTGATCCCGGTCGTGGACGCGCTTGAAGCGACGGGAGAGATTAACGGGAAGCTTATCTGGAGCAATACTGGCTATTTAATCCACTGGTATTTAACGGAAATGAAGCCACTTCTCGGTGATGAGAACGTTGACGCCCTGCGTCAGTCCTGTTTCTTTGCAAAACAGCTTTCCGATGGCCGTGACAACCCGCTATTCCGTACCGTCGTACTCCGTGATGGGCTTCTGGTACGTCGCACCTGCTGTCAGCGCTATCGTCTGCCGGACGTTAAGCAGTGCGGGGACTGCACGCTGAAGTAGTCAGGACCGGCCTGATGCCCTCACCCTGACCCTCTCCCACAGGGAGAGGGAACAAACACTAAAAACGGCAACTCATGTTGCCGTTTTGCTTTTACCTAGGCCACCTGTTGATTTTCCTCTTCCGCGTTACGCTGCGCTTCCTCCGCTTCCTGCTCCAGCAGCTGCTTCTCGTACACTTTGAAGAATGGGTAGTAGATGATTGCCGATACGCAGGCCAGCACCACAACCAGGATGGCCGCACGGAAATCCCAGCCCAGGGCCCACGCGGCACCTATCGGAGCCGGTGCCGTCCAGGGAACCACGGAGATGACACGGCCAATCAGATCAAATGTCATCGCCGCCCAGGCCAGCACGGCGTTAACCATCGGAGCCAGCAGGAAGGGAATAAAGAACACCGGGTTCATTACAATCGGCGTACCGAAAATGACAGGTTCGTTGATGTTAAAGAAGCTGGGCACTACGCTCAAACGCCCAATAGAGCGTAAATGCGCTGAACGGCTACGCAGATAGCATATCACCAGCCCCATCGTGGCGCCCGACCCGCCAATCACGATAAAGAACGTCCAGAACGCTTCCATAAAGATATGCGGCAGAGGCTGGCTGGCGGCCAGCGCGGTCTGGTTAGCGCCCAGGTTTGTCAGCCAGAACATCTGCAGCATCCCGGAGACGATGGCCGCCCCGTGGATCCCGGCGAACCACAGCAGATGACCAATCAACACCGCCAGCAGAATCGCAGGCAGCGAATCCGCCGCAGAAACCAGGGGTTTAAAGACCGACATAATCGCCTGTGGGATCAGCATGCCAAACTGCGACTGAATAATCAGGCTCAGCGGATAGAGCGTCAATACCACCACCAGCACCGGGATCAGCAGATCAAAGGAGTTTTTGATCATCGGCGGGACCTGGTCCGGCAGGCGAATACCGATGTTATGCGATTTAAGGAAACGCATCATCTCAACGCAGTAAATTGCCACCAGAATCGCAGTAAAAATACCCGTCCCACCCAGGCTGTCGACGGGAAGCGTGCCTTTGGTTTTCGGAGCCGCAACAAGCAGAAACGCCATCAGCGACAGCATGGCGCACATAAACGGGTCCAGCTGATGCGATTTGACGTAGTGTTTGCCCAGGTTATACGCAATAGCCGCACAAATATAAATGGACATAATGCCCATCGTCATATCAAACGGCGTAAGGATCTGGCCTTCAAACTGTTTCGCCATATCCAGCCAGGCGCGCGCGAAACCCCAGGTGGTATCAGGCGAAAACGGAGGGTAAGCGAACACCAACAAAAATGAGCCCACGATCATAAACGGCATCGCGGAGATGAATCCATCGCGGATGGCCATGACGTGACGCTGGGAAGAGATCCGCCCGGCAATCGGGCTGACGTAGTTTTCAACAAAACGGAATATCAGGTTAAACGCAACATGGTTGGCAGACATGGCAGATCTCCTGTCAGACGTTTGTTACAGGCACATTTGCGCCGCACGTTGTTCCATAAATCAGCTTCACAACCTTGCTGGCTTGTGTACCCGCGGTACTGCTCAGACGAAATGGTTTCATAATTGGCTCTTATTATTGGATACAGGGGACGTTACGTACTCAGTATTAATCTACGCACCACGCTCTGCAACCGGTTACTGTAACCGGTTTCTGTGATTGTGAAGAGGATCCAGAAATTAGCCGTTCGGGATATTTGTTACCGAAGAGATATTTACAGAGCATAAATTCTTATGACAGATTACGCAGGATATTTGTCAGGAGGAAACAATGAGTTTGCAGTCCGTACAGCAGTTTTTTGCCGACAACGCGCCGGATATAGACGTTATCGAGCTTAGCCAGAGTACCGCTACCGTTGCGTTGGCTGCTGCCGCCCATCGCGTTGAGCCGGGACAAATAGCCAAGACCTTGTCGCTGAAGGTTAAAAATGAGGTGATTCTGGTGGTGGCGAAAGGCGATGCGCGTCTGGATAACAAAAAGCTGAAAGACACCTTTGGTGCGAAAGCGCGCATGCTCAGCAGTGATGAAGTGGTGACTATCACCGGCCATCCCGTTGGCGGTGTGTGCCCGTTCGGACTGGAAAACCCGCTCGCGGTTTACTGCGATATCTCTTTAAAGCAGTACGCTGAAGTGCTGCCAGCCGCAGGCGCAATTCACAGTGCCGTGCGTATTTCACCTGACAGAATGGCAGAGCTGACTTCCGCAAAATGGGTGGATGTCTGTATCTGATTGAAGCGCCAGAGTGCATCTGGCGCGTAAAAGGCAGGTTATAAAAATGTGGGCTTGCTGAGTGCCAGACTTTGCGGATCTCTTGCCGGAAGATGCGTAAGAATATCCGCCGCATCAAGCAACCCTACGTCAGAATTCACTCCCAGCTTCACCATCGCATTAAACTTATGTGCCCGGATGGTCTTAATATTACGTTCAAGCTGTGCCGCGATTTCAGGAATGGAATATCCGCAGGACATATAACGCAGAATAGCCCGTTCCGTTGGACTTAACATCCTGTTTCGGTTGCAGTACCAGTGGTTCAGCATATTGTCATTGATGCGCAGCGTTTCGCTCAGTAGCTCAAGAAGTTCCTTCTGCAAATGCTCAAGCGTCACCGATTTACTGACCACACCGTGCAGGCGTGACGGCGAAAGATGGCTAATGAGCCGTGCTTCTGTCTCGTCAGAAACGAGTATGATGCGCTGGATATGACCATGCGTAAACGCAAGGTCACGCAGGTGCGCCAGGCAGTTACGACGCTCCTCTCGGGCATCGGCAAGCGAATAGATCAGCGAGAAAAAATTAACGTGATGCAGTGCACGCTTAAAGCTGTCAAATTCACTAAACAGATGCAGTTGATACTGGCTCAGGGCGGACATCGCAAAAAGATGCTGTAACCCAACAGCACTCATCGTGCAATTTTCGACGATGGCGATATGCCTTGTTGAATCGGTTTTTTCCATTCCTCGAACTCTCCATAGGCTGACATTAAGCTCAGCTCTCTCATTCCCTGTGTACTGTTGATCCAGGCGTACATATCGGCGTTACTCCGTAACGACAGCCGTCGCATCGCACTGTTTTTCTGCGCACTTATCGTTTTATTGCTCTTCTTGAGCAATGTGGCGATTTGGTTAATCCCCCATCCCTTACCTAACAGGCGTAATACCTTGCGTTCGGAGTGTGTGAGCGCGATAAAAGGTTCATCTTCATCTTCCACGCTCTGAGGTTCCGGGGTTAACAGCGTCTGGCTTATCCGCTCTGCCCGCTCGCGCCCAGCCCGGATAGCCTTGACCACGCCTTCAATCGGCTCCATATCTGAAAGCAACGTG
The DNA here is from genome assembly GCF_001022965.1 of Enterobacter genomosp. O. GTDB lineage: Bacteria > Pseudomonadota > Gammaproteobacteria > Enterobacterales > Enterobacteriaceae > Enterobacter > Enterobacter cloacae_L. The sequence continues at coordinate 258,466 of NZ_LECZ01000023.1, read as the reverse complement.
CTTTCCGGCCGCATAAGCAGCTCAACCGCAATAGGGTAAAGCGGACGCGAGACTAAGAAGATCCAGTGAATTTCCCGGTATTGATTCAGTAAAGCGTAATACTCTTCAAGCGTGCCCCGAGGATTTCGGTATTCGCCTGAAATATCAGCAATAATGACGTCTGCGCGGCGTAACTGAAGCAGGGTTAACTCCTGCAATGAGCGGCAATAGGTCAATTCAACATCGGGGAAATGGCGTGCTATAACGCCCCCCAACCCGTTTTGCATTACGGGTATCCGGCTAATGACAACGCCATGCTTACCATGCAATGACAACATAGACCCTCCGTGTCCATTTTTCATATGATGAGTAACGTTAAAACGCATCAATGTATAAGTGTTTTCGTCCCTGAGTGTAAAACTGATTAATACAAGCAGAAGATGAGAAATGTTTTTAATTTAAGAAATGCCTAAAACAGCGGTAATATCTCATAAAGCGCAAATAAATTTAATTCCGATGCCGTTAAAATAATAACAATATAAAATTAGAATAACTAAATACAAATATTCTATATTTCCGCATTAACAATTCACCACATTAATAAATTAATCCCACCTCCTTTCACGACACGGGGCTGCAACTGTTTGCATAAACCTTGATCTGACCCACAGCAAGAGGCACTGCACTTTGTGCTAAAAGTAATCGTTATGGGCCAGGCGGCAACTCTCCATCTTCTTTTCAGGACAAGACATGCAGGCAGATCGGTCAACGCAGCGTGCTATCACGCGGCTATGTATAAAGTGCGGGCTTTTTCTGCTCCAGCACGGCGCAGAGAGCGCGCTGGTCGAGGAGCTTTCAACCCGGCTGGGGCTGGCGCTGGGTATGGACAGCGTTGAGAGCGCCATCTCATCCAACGCCATTGTGCTGACTACGATCAAAGACGGTCAGTGCCTGACCTCCACCCGCAAAAACCATGACCGCGGCATTAACATGCACGTCGTGACCGAAGTGCAACATATCGTCATCCTTGCTGAGCATAAGCTTCTCGATCTCAATGATATTGAAAAGCGGTTCACCCAAATCAAGCCATTACGTTATCCGCGCTGGCTTGTCGTGCTAATGGTGGGGCTGTCGTGCGCCTGCTTTTGTAAGCTCAATAAAGGCGGCTGGGACGGTGCGATCGTCACCTTTTTCGCCAGCAGCATCGCCATGTATGTTCGCCAACTGCTGACACACCGGCAGCTGCACCCGCAAATTAACTTCTGCATCACCGCGTTTGTCGCCACCACGGTTTCCGGCCTGCTGCTGCGCCTGCCGCAGTTTGCCAACACCCCGACCATTGCCATGGCCGCCAGCGTGCTGCTGCTGGTCCCTGGCTTCCCGTTGATCAACGCCGTCGCCGACATGTTTAAAGGTCACATCAATACCGGTCTGGCACGCTGGGCCATCGCCAGCCTGCTCACGCTGGCGACCTGCATCGGCGTGGTCATGGCCATGACGCTATGGGGGTTACGCGGATGGGCATGATAGATTTTCTGCTGGCGCTGGCGCAGGACATGCTTCTGGCCGCCATTCCTGCCGTCGGCTTTGCGATGGTGTTTAACGTTCCGCAACGCGCTCTGCCGTGGTGTGCGCTGCTCGGCGCGATAGGCCATGGCTCGCGAATGGTCATGATGACGGCAGGTTTTAACATCGAATGGTCGACATTTATGGCTTCTATGCTGGTCGGCAGTATCGGTATTCAGTGGTCGCGCTGGTATCTGGCGCACCCCAAAGTGTTCACCGTCGCCGCCGTAATCCCGATGTTCCCGGGCATATCGGCCTATACGGCGATGATATCCGCGGTGAAAATCAGCCATTTTGGCTACACCGAGCCTCAGATGATCCTCCTCCTGAGCAACTTTCTTAAGGCCTCGTCCATTGTCGGCGCGCTCTCCATCGGGCTGTCTATTCCCGGGCTGTGGCTCTACCGTAAACGCCCACGCGTTTGATATTTGTGTTATTTCGCTGCCATGGAGATAATCTTTCTGGACCGTCTGGTGAAAATAAGGAAAGGATGTGGCTAACCCCGGCAGCGAACACCCCGAGCACAGTGAAGAATCCAGCCTGAAAGAGAAAATTTTTCAGAGCGCTATCGCGCTTTTTGCCGAATATGGATTGAACGGTGCCCGCATGGAGCAGATCGCGGAGAAAGCAGGCACCACCAAACGCATGGTGGTTTACCATTTTAAGAATAAAGAGAATCTCTATCTTCTCGTTCTGGAACATGTTTACACCCAGATTCGCGCCAGTGAAAAAGCGCTCAGCCTGTCAGGAATGCCGCCCGTCGAAGCGCTGGTTGAGCTGGTTGAAGCCACCTTTGACTATCATGCCGACCACCCGGATTACATCCGCATTATCTGCATGGAAAACATGCAGCGCGGCCGCTTTATGCAGCAGTCAAGCTATCTCCGCCAGGTCAACCGTAGCGCGCTCGACCTGCTGGAAGGGATCCTGCGTCGGGGTAAAGAAAAACAGCTTTTCAGCCAGACGGTTGACGCTCGCGATCTTCATCGTCTGATAAGCAGTTTCAGCTTTCACTACGTAGCCAACAGCTACACCTTTACGCTGCTGTTTGAAGACGGTGCAGACGAGCAGGCCCAGCGCCAGCACTATCGTAAAATGGCCGTTCAGGTGGCCCTGCGTTATACCTGCCCATAAAATTGCTTGCAATTAAATCGCACACTATCTATATTCATCTCATGAACGCGAAAACACACGACGTAAACGCTGCGCTTAAGCTGGATAATCAGCTCTGCTTTGCCCTCTATTCGGCAAATCTGGCGCTTAATAAGCTGTACCGGCAGCTGCTGGCACCGCTGAACCTGACCTACCCGCAATACCTGGTAATGCTGGTGCTGTGGGAGCAGGATGACGTCACGGTGTCGGACATCGGTGAGCGGCTGTTTCTGGACTCTGCAACCCTGACGCCGCTGCTGAAACGTCTGGAAAGCGCCGGACTGATAAATCGTCAGCGCTCGCGCAAGGATGAACGTCAGGTCGCCGTCACCCTGAGTGAAGCGGGACGTGAACTTCAGCAGCAGGCAGCGGGTATCCCCCATGCGGTGGGATGCGCAGCGCAGTGTGATACCGACACGCTGCTCACGCTTAAGCAGCAGCTGGAGCTTTTGCGACAACATATTCAGCACGCGTAAGGCTATACTTTACGCGTCTTTATTTAACCACATATATCGCACGCTATTTAATAGCGCATATTAATGAAAATGAGGAACCTGCCATGTCTTTAGAAAAAGTTGTTTATACCGCCAAAGCAAAAGCAACCGGTGGCCGTGACGGCCGCGCGACCTCTTCCGATGGCGTACTGGATGTAAAACTGGGCGTGCCAAAAGAGATGGGCGGCATGGGCGGAGAAGTGACTAACCCTGAGCAGCTGTTTGCGGCGGGCTACTCTGCCTGCTTCCTGGGCGCGATGAAGTTCGTGGCCGCACGCGACAAATTTACCCTGCCAAAAGACGCCTTTATTGAAGGCGAAGTGGGTATTGGCCCGCTGCCAACCGGCTTTGGTATTGAAGCAAAACTGAACATCCACGTTGAAGGTATGGATCCCGCGGAAGCCAAAAAGCTGGTGGATGCCGCACACATCGTTTGCCCGTATTCTAACGCGACCCGCGGCAACATCGACGTGACCCTGAATATCATCGCGTGATAACTGCCTGATGGCGCTGCGCTTATCAGACCTACGACTGTACCCCCGGTAAGCGCAGCGCCACTGGGGAAATCCCCTCCATTCCCTCATCCTCTCTGTGCTACCATAAGCCCATATCACGCCCGTCGTTATCAGTAGAGTAAGCGTTATGTCTTCCAGAATTCTGACCACCAGCATTGCTGGTATTGATGCCTTTATGCGCGACCCGCGCGGTGTGTTGACTCACGCCGACGGTGGCACGGTTGCGGTTTTTGCCGACAACGCTCCGGCGTTTTACGCAATCACACCGGAACGTCTGGCACAGCTTCTGGAGATAGAAGCGCAGCTGTCGCGCCCGGCGAGCGATATCACGCTGGACAACCAGTTCTTTGATGAACCGGTTAACGTCCCCGTGACCGTGCCGATGGGAAAATTTGCCCTGTACGCGGGCTGGCAGCCGGACGCGGATTTCCAGCGTCAAGCCGCGCTGTGGGGCATTGCGCTAACCCAGCCGGCCACCGCCGAAGAGCTCGCCGCGTTTACCGCCTGGTGGCAGGCGGAAGGGAAAGTCTTCACCCACATTCAGTGGCAGCAAAAGCTCGCGCGTCATCTTCAAATCACCCGCGCTGGCAACAATGGGCAGCCAAAACGCGATATCAACGCGTTTTCCGAACCGGATAAACAGATCCCCAGTGGATTCCGAGGTGCGAAATGAAGAACGTCGGCGACCTGATGAAACGACTGCAAAAAATGATGCCTGCCAACGTGAAGCCCGCTTTCACAACGGGCGAAGAGCTGCTGGCGTGGCAAAAAGAGCAAGGAGAGATCCGCGCTGCCGCGCTCGCCCGCGAAAATCGGGCGATGAAAATGCAGCGCACCTTTAACCGTTCCGGTATTCGTCCCCTGCATCAGAACTGCTCGTTTGATAATTACAAAATTGAGACCAACGGGCAGATGCACGCCCTCGCCGCCGCACGTCAGTACGTTGATGAATTCGACGGCAACATCGCCAGCTTCATCTTTAGCGGCAAGCCGGGCACCGGTAAAAACCACCTCGCCGCCGCTATCTGCAACGAACTGCTTCTGCGCGGGAAATCGGTCCTCATCATCACCGTGGCCGATATCATGTCCGCGATGAAAGACACCTTCAACAACCGCGAAACGAGCGAAGAGCAGCTGCTTAACGATCTGAGTAATGTGGATCTGCTGGTCATCGATGAGATTGGCGTTCAGACGGAATCCCGCTATGAAAAGGTGATCATTAACCAGATTGTCGATCGCCGCTCCTCGTCCAAACGCCCCACCGGCATGCTGACGAACCACAATATCGACGAGATGACCCGCCTGCTGGGGGAACGCGTCATGGACCGCATGAAGCTGGGTAACAGTCTGTACGTCATTTTCGACTGGGAAAGTTACCGCAGCCGCGTCACCGGCAAAGAGTATTAAGACAGTTCCAGGAATCGCCGGCCGGGTAGAGGTATATACTGGAACCCTTTCCGGCCCAAAACGGACCTTTTTGAGAAAGCCATTATGAAAAAACAGATTGTTATCAGCACCTTTTTAGGCGCCCTGCTGGTTTCCGGCGCAGCGCAAGCGGCATCCTGGCAGGAGTCCCTCTCAAGCGCGGCAAACGAGCTGAGCAAAGAGAGCAGCAGCTCTCAGGGCGGGCTTTCCGCCTCTTCCCTCACCAGCCTGCTGGGCAACAGCAGCCAGAGCCTGAGCGCGGGCACGATGAACAACGCGGCGGGAATTCTGGAATATTGCGCGAAGCAAAAACTGGCTTCCGTAACCGACGCGCAAAACGTGAAAAACCAGGTGCTGGGTAAGCTGGGTCTGGATACCCAAGAGCAGAAAGCGGATACCAACTATATGGACGGTATTCAGGGTCTGCTTAACGCGCAGAACGGTCAGCAGCTTAACCTGAGCACCCTCGGCAACTCTTCTCTGGCGAAACAGGTGAAAACCAAAGCCTGCGATCTGGTGCTGAAACAAGGCGTTAATTTCCTCTCCTGATCCGCCCCATTTTCTGCCACAACACGCCGCGTTTAATGCGATAGTCTTGCACCGCGGCGTTAAATGAGCGTTTTTCCCACCTGCCACCGTCTCAGCGTCCGTTTGTCAGGATGCGACCTTCTTCATAAAAACGATTTTCTAAACCAAATCCTAACAACAGCACACTTTCGTGACACTAAAATTGCAGCTTAACGACATCGCAATTACAGTGTATGACCCAAAAAATAAACAGTTAGCCAGCGAAGCACCTGGCGTCATGAGGATATGCTGTTGTCAGAACTAATGTCCCTTATCCTTTTTCTGGCTTCTGTCGGCGTCTATGCCTGCAAAGCCGGCCGCAACACCTGGTGGTTTATCGCCACGCTGGTGGTGCTCGGCATTTTTATTATTTTAAACATTACCCTATACGCCAGCGATTACTTTACCGGCGACGGTATTAACGATGCCGTGCTTTACACCCTGACGAATAGCCTGACGGGCGCGGGTGTGGGTAAGTACATACTTCCGGGGCTGGGCCTCGTCATTGCGCTGGTGACGATTTTTGGCGCGCTGGCCTGGGTCCTGCGTCGACGCCGCCATCATCCGCACCATCATGGCTATAGCCTGCTGGCGCTATTCCTGGCGCTGGCCTCCGTGGACGCCAGCCCGGCGTTCCATCAGATCACCGAACTGGTGAAATCCCAGTCTCGCGACGGCGATCCGGATTTCGCGGCCTACTACAAAGAGCCGTCGAAAACGATCGCCAACCCGAAGCTCAATCTGGTCTATATCTACGGTGAAAGCCTGGAGCGCACGTATTTTGATAACGACGCGTTTCCGAATCTGACGCCAGACCTGGGCGCTCTCAAAAACGAAGGCCTCGATTTCAGCCGCACCATGCAGCTGCCGGGTACGGATTACACCATCGCCGGGATGGTTGCCTCCCAGTGCGGCATCCCGCTGTTCGCGCCTTTTGAAGGTAACGCCTCAGCCTCGATGTCGACGTTCTTCCCACAAAATATTTGCCTCGGCGATATCCTGAAAAACTCCGGCTACGAAAACTATTTCATGCAGGGGGCAAACCTGCGCTTCGCCGGAAAAGACGTGTTCCTGAAATCCCACGGCTTCGATCACCTGTATGGCTCAGAAGAGTTAAAAACAACGGTTGCCGATCCGAGCTACCGCAACGACTGGGGCTTCTATGACGATACGGTGCTGGACGAAACCTGGAAGAAATTCGAGGAACTCTCCCGCACCGGCAAACGCTTCTCGCTCTTTGCGCTGACGGTGGACACCCACCATCCGGACGGGTTCGTCTCGCGCACCTGCAAACGCAAAAGCTATGATGTGGACGGCAAAAACAACAAATCCTTCAGCGCCGTGACCTGTAGCCAGGAGCACATCGCCGCGCTGGTCGAGAAAATCAAAGCCTCGCCCTGGTTTAAAAACACCGTCATCGTCGTCTCGTCTGACCATCTGGCGATGAAAAACAGCGCGTGGGACCAGCTCAGCAAGCAGGATCGCAGCAACCTGTTCTTCGTGCTGCGCGGCGACCAGCCGCAGCAGGAGACGATCGCCACCAAACGCAACTCCATGGATAACGGCGCAACCGTGCTGGACATTCTGGGCGGGGACAACTTTATTGGCCTTGGCCGCAGCACGCTGTCGGGGCAATCCCTGTCGGAAGTGTTCCTCAACATGAAGGAAAAAATCCTCGCCTGGAAGCCCGACATCATTCGCCTGTGGAATTTCCCTAAAGAGATGAAAGACTTCACCATCGATCGGGATAAAAACACCATTGCCTTCTCGGGCAGCAACTTCCGTCTGCCGCTGCTTTTGCGCGTGTCTGAGGGCCGCGTCGAGCCGCTGCCGGAAAGCGAGTATTCCGCGCCGCTGCGCTATCAGCTGGCCGATTTTGCCCCCCGCGATAACTTCGTCTGGGTGGACAGGTGCTACAAAATGGGCCAGCTCTGGTCGCAGCCGCTGGCACTCTCAACCGACTGGTGCGTCTCTCAGGGCCAGCTTGGCGGGGAGCAAACCGTGCAGCACGTGGACAAAGCCCAGTGGAAAGGCAAAACCGCGTTCAAAGATACGGTAATTGATACCGCGCGCTATCAGCACAACGTCGACATGCTGAAAGTCGTCGACAACGATATTCGCTACAAGGCGGACAGCTTTATCTTTAACGTGGCCGGCGCGCCGGAAGAGGTGAAGCAGTTTAGCGGCATCTCGCGTCCGGAGTCCTGGGGACGCTGGTCCAACGCGCAGCTGGGCAACGAGGTGAAAATTGAGTACGCCCATCCCCTGCCTGAACAATTTGACCTTGTGATCACGGCAAGAGCGTACGGGCCCAATGCCAACAAGCCCGTGCCGGTCCGCGTGGGCGATCGGGAACAGACCCTGACGCTTGGAAACGATGTATCCACGCACACGCTGCATTTTGACAACCCATCGCGCAGCAATACGCTGGTGATTGTCCCGCCAGACCCGCAGTCGACCAATGAGGGGAATATCCTTGGACACTCTCCGCGTGAGATCGGGATTGGCATGGTAGAAATCAAAATCGTCGGTACACAGGGCTAACGCGCGCGTGCCCGGCATTCCGCCGGGCACTTATGAAAATAAATAATTCTATATAATCATTATAAATTAGATGAAAACACTTTATATAAACCAGTTTAATTTATAAATATCCCGCAAAAAGACAAATCCATAACATGTGCAGCTCCATAAATCACCACGGAGCATTACGCACTTTTATCATGCTAACCGGCTATAAGTTCGAATCCATCCGGGCACTGCGCAGCGAAAATGTGATTGCCTGGGAGGTACTGTCCACTGCAAAGCCCCACGTCGATCTCGAAGACTACTTTGGCTCGATGTCCTCGACGCAGCGTAAGGCGCACTTCTTTGCGCAGCTTCGTCATGCCATGTTTTGCGAGGAGGGAGAAAAGTATTATCTCAACGCAACATCGGATTTGCTGCTGGAAACGGACTTCCTCCACAGGCTAAAAGAAGAGACCCCCTGCCCGGAGAGGCTTGCTATCGAGGTCACCGACCTCCATACGCTGGTACAGCTCGACGCCACGCAAAGCCGGGCTCTGCGGATATGCATCGCGACGCTCCATCAGTGGGGGATCGAAGTGTGGGCTGACGACGTCTGCGAAGACATTCTACCCGATCTTCTGACCAGCCAAATTCGCTTCTGCGGCGTCAAAATTGACAAGCATACCTTCTGGAGCGGGCGCACCGAGCAGGCGAAGTTCCTGCATCTCACCCGCCAGTGCAAGCGCGTCGCCAGCAAGGTGCTGATAGAAGGCATCGAAACCGCAGGGGATTTCGCGCTGGCCCGCGCCAGCGTGGCCGACTACGGCCAGGGCTATCTGTGGGGTAAAAAATGACGCCCTTCATTCCTAATGCTGGTTATCAGGTCATCGTTCTGAGCGACAATGCTTTTTTATGGCTTGGCCTCCATTCAATGATTTCGACGGCCGTGACACCCCGTCCTGAGATGTATTGGATCAACAGCGTTGATCCGCACGGGCTTACCCGCCTGCAGGAACGGCTGCTCGGCACGCCCGCCGCACAGAACTGGCTGATTTTTACGGATGCGGCCTGGGTCAGCGACATTAACGCCTGGCTGCGCAGCGAGCGGGTCAGAGTGGTCGCGGACAACCTGTCTCTTGCGCAGCTGAGCCGCTGCTTTAGCGATACGACATTTTCCTTCGAAAACGCTGCCACGCTCTCGTATCAGGAGATGCGGGTTTGCATGCTGCTACATAAAGGATTCAGCCCGGTTCGTATCGCAAAAATTCTCAATAAGTCACCTAAAACGATCTACACCCACAAGCGTAACGCGATGAACAAATTTTGCTGTCACAGCCTGGCGGAATTCCATCGAAAACTCTGCCTGCTGGACGCTCAGTCATTCTCTTTGTAATTGCACTGTTACTCACGTCAGGAAATACGATCATGAAAATTATCACCACTGCTGTATGTTGTTCCGCTCTCCTGCTTCCTGCCGCCGCGATCGCCGCAGACAGTACCGCAAGCGCGACGATGCACGTCTCACTTGAGGTCGTGAAATCGTGCACCCTCAAAGCCAACGACCTCAATTTCTCGCGCCACGGCTCGGATGAATCGAGCGAAATCCAGGCCAGCACGCAGGTTGATATCGTCTGTACCAACGGTACTCCGTTCACTCTCTCCGCCATCAGCAACGACGGCAGCGAGAACGGCACCTTCTGGCTGAAGCCGGAAAACGGCGAAACGGGCGCACAGAAGATTGCCTGGAAACTCTTTGCTGACGAGGGCAAACAGACGCAAATCACCAGCACCGATGGGCTAACCGACACCGGCAACGGTCAGGAGCAGAAAGAGACGCTCTATGGCGTGATTGACGCAGGCGCCCTGACGACCGCACAGGCAGGGGCCTACAGCGACGACATTACCTTAAACCTGGTGTACTGATCGTGCGTCGTTATCTTCCCTGCCTCATTCTGTGGCTCACGATGCTGGCGCTGCTGTCACGCTACGCGCTGGCCGCCACGCTGCAGGTGGCACCCGTCACGCTCGATCTGCAAAGCGGTCAAAGAGCAACAGCGGTCACCCTCACCAACAGTGGAAAAGCAGCCATTCATGCGCAGATACGGGTATACGAATGGACACAGAAAAACGGTCAGGATGTCTTAGCCGCCACCGATGAGGTCGTCAGCAGCCCGGCGATGACCGCGCTGGCGCCGGGCCAGCAGCAGCTGGTGCGCATCATCGTCATGCAGCCGGGCATCGATGACCGGGAGCAAAGCTACCGGCTGGTCATCGATGAGCTGCCGGATACCCCTTCCCGCGCTGCCAATCCCAACGGCGTGCACTTCCTGCTGCGCTATTCGATTCCGGTATTCATTGCCGGAACCCAGAATGCCCCCGTCGACCACGATGCCCTGAGCTGTGAACAGGCGGACAGCCCGGCGACGATCCGCTGCTATAACGCCGGAAACAGCCATATTCGCCTGAGCCATCTTGAGGCCCTGACGGCCAGTGGGCAGGTTGTGGGATCGGTTAAAGGACTGGCGGGCTATGTACTGCCGGGACAGACCGCCCTTGTGAAACTTAAGCAAGCGTCACGCCATACGCTCAGCGCGTTACGCGTCTACCTTAACGATGACCACCATGCCAGCCAGATACCCCTGCGCCCGCTCGCTTCTCGCGCTCCTGCTTTGGCTACCGCTGATGCTGTCAGCCCGCACTGAAGGACCCGCCGACACCGTACAATGGCTGTCCATCACCGTGAATCACGCCCCGCGTGGGGATCTGTGGGCCTGCCGGGTGGTGGAAGATGCGCTGTGGATTAGCAACAGCGACATCAAAAAACTGGGGCTCCGCGCCCCAGATGGCCACGGCGGCTGGGTAGAACTGACGTCCCTGCCGGGCCTGAAGGTTGATATCGACCTGCTTGCCCAGCAAGTGTCGATTACTGCCGAGGCAAACGCGCTCGAGGGACAGCAGCATCTGACGCTCGAAAAATCGCCCCCGCAGTACGCCTATCCTGAGGCCCAGCCCATCAGCGCGTTTACGCTCGGCTACGCCCTCTACGCCAGCGATGTGCAGGGTAAACGCCAGGTGAATGCCCAGACCGAGCTGACCGCGTCCGGGGTGCTGCCCGGGACGCTCAGCAGCAGCTTTTCAAGCCATGCCGGAGAGGAAAACAGCGCCGCCCGGCCCACCCATACGCGTCTTGAAACCCGCTGGCAGTGGGACAATACCGATTCGCTGACCACCCTGACGCTGGGAGACAGCATCACCACGGGCACGCGCTGGAGTCGCCAGGTTCGCTTTGGCGGCCTGCACTGGGCGCGTAATTTTGAACTCGATCCGCAGCTCAACACCGAACCCCGTAGCCGCTACAGCGACACGGCGGTCCTGCCTTCAACGGTCGATCTTTACATAGACGGGCTCAGGCAGAGCAGCCAGCGCGTCACGCCGGGGGCATTTACGCTGGATACTCTGCCGGCCTTCACCGGAAGCGGGCAGGCGCAGGTGGTCATTACCGACATCAACGGCCAGCGTCGCACCGTACAGCTCGACGTGTACGGCGCACCGGGAATGCTGGCCGAAGGGCTTAGCAGCGGCTCGCTGGATATCGGCTGGATGCGGCAAAACTACGCCCAGCGTTCCGACGACTATGCCGCGTCGCCGATGCTCGACGCCGGCTGGCGCTATGGGGTCAATAACCACCTGACGATAGCGCTGCATACGGAGCAGCAGCGCAAGCTGCGCAACCTCGGAACAGGCGTTGACTGGTTGATATCCCCCGACGCAGGCATTGTCAGCCAGCACGTCGCGGCGAGCGACAGCCCCTACGGTCAGGGGATGCAGTGGGGCCTTGGCTGGCAGTGGAGCGGCGGCGGGACGGGCATTTCCGCCAGCACCGTGCGTACCGATGCCGCCTTCGCCGATAATGCCCGCATGAGCGGTGCCGTGCCCGTCAGGCGCAGCGATAGCGTGTGGCTAAGTCATTCATTCTCCCGCGCCGGTACGCCAGGCGTGGGCTGGGTTCAGCAAGACATTCAGGGCAACAAACAACGCTACCTCAATGCCTCCTGGTCCGTTTTGTTACCGGCGCATCTCGCCGCCACGCTGAGCTATACCCGCTCGTTTACGGACGCATCGAGCAACGTTCAGCTTATGCTCTCTCTCCCGCTGGGCCGCCAGGACACCCTCTCGCTTCAGGCCAGCCAGGACTCGCCGCGCATGGACTATCGCCATCAGCCGGACGACCAGACCGGCGGCTGGTCATGGCAGCTGGGGCAAAGCGTTGGTGAACGCCGGGAAAAGTATGCTGACGTGGGCTATCTGGGCCACGCCGGAGAGTGGCATGTGGGGCTGGAGCAAGGCGCTAACGTGGGCAATCGGTATGCCTCAGCCGAAGGCAGCCTGACGCTGCTGGATAACAGCCTGCACGCCCTGCGCTACAGCGAGCAGGGCCTGGCACTGGTCTCAACGCGCGGTATCGGGCACGTGCCGGTGATGCTGGAAAACCGCCCGGCAGGCGAAACCGACGAGGAGGGGTATCTGCTGCTGACCGACCTGCCGCGCTACCACAACAGCAAAGTCACCATCAATCCGCTGGATCTGCCTTCCGATGTGATTGCCCCGGTCACCGACATGTATGCCAGACCGGGTAACGGCAGCGCGGTAAAAGTCGATTTTAACGTCCATCACGCTGTGACGGTTCAGGCCAGGCTGGTCGACGGCCGCGGCACGCCGCTTCCGCTGGGCAGCATCGTGTCAACGCCTCACGGCGCCACCATCGTGGGGCGCGACGGGTTTATCTGGCTTGAAGACCCGCCCCTGCCGGGTGAACTGGTGGTGAAAACCGGTCAGGGAGAATGTCGGGTTACGCTTCCGGCGCCCCGGAAGGCATCATCCGTACTCAATATTGGAGAACAACTGTGCCATTAAGAGCCTCGATAATGTTGCTGCTATTGCTGTCCCTGAAGACAATGGCGGCCGCCTGCTGGATAACCTCGCCTGCCGTCATCAACTTTGGCGCTATCGCGGCGGGCAATGCGGCCTCGACCCACGCCGAGGTCAAATTCAGCTGCCAGGCGGACAACCTCGGTACGACAGAGTATATCAATGTCTGCCTGAGCAGCATCGACGCTCCGCCCTTTCAGATGGTCTCGCCGGGGGACCAGGAGGGTAAACAATACACCCTGATTTTTCGTATTCTCAACGGCGTCGCGCGCTCCCAGGAGCTGGGCCCTGCCAGCCGCGGGGATCTTATCCAGCAGACCCTGACCGCCGACAGCAATGCCAATATCAGCGGCAGCTTTCCGCTTATCGCCACCCTCCCGGCAGGGCAAAGCCAGCTCCCGGCGTACCACTATTACAACTACAACATGAATCTGCGCATAGCGTGGCACAGCGCCTCCCGTCAGGATGCCCTTCAGAACTGTTCAGACGGCTCCGCCGAGGGCGAGCAGGTGCAGGGCGGAAGCAACGCGCAGGCCGAAATTCGCGAGGGATGTTACATAGAGCACGTCACCCCGCTTAACTTTGGCACCCTGACCAGCACCGCCACGCTGCGCCCGACGCGCTCCACGGCCACCCTCACCACGCGCTGCCCGGCCGGCACCGCGTTCACGCTCGCGATGGGAAAAGGCAATCATGCCAGCGGCAACCAGCGGCAGCTGTGCAACGATGAAGGCCAGTGCCTGCGCTACGGCCTCTGGCAGGATGCGGGGACCACGCAACGCTGGGGCGACCAAAGCAGCGGCGATGCGATGCAGGTCACCAACCCCGCGGGCGGGACGCAGAATTTCACCGTCTACGGAGACGTCCCGGCGCAGCCCCTGAGCGGCACGGGGGAATTCAGCGATGACGTGATAATTACGCTGACTTATTAAACAGCGCAAAATCCTGTCTGGATCAATGTTATCGGTAACAATGGCGCTAAAATAGCCAACAGTTCTGCTTCATCAGGCGAAAGGCCTGTTCTTTTATTCGTTATCTCTGTCTGTATTACAACAACTTATGAAATACCTGCTTGCTGACGCCCTCGTCTACAACGACGAGGACGGTTCTGTTTCTCTTATCAATGCGCCGGATGAGGATGCGCAGATCCTCACCTGCACGGCCAATACCATCATGAAGCTGCTGGTGCAGCATCATGGGAACGTGGTCGAACGAGAGACGCTTCTTCAGGAGGTCTGGGACAGGCGCGGGCTGCAGGGGTCGAACAATTCGCTAAACCAGTACATCAGCATTTTACGCAAATTGCTGGCAAGCCTGCTTCCCGACGTGCTGTTTATCGTCACCGTGCCTAAAACGGGCTTTATGCTCAGCGCAGACGTCACGGTCACCGCGCTGGAGAAGCCGTGTACGGCAGCCGAAACGGCGACATCCGTACGGCGCGTTCGACCGGACGTGCTGTTCTGCGGTGCGCTCACGCTGGCGATCGTTGCGCTGTGCATCTGGATAATGGCAATCAAGCCGGCAACCCAGCAGCGGGAGATCCACCTGCTAACCCATATTGGCACGTGTCCGGTCTACACCTTTACGCCGCTGGCGGACGTGTTCCATGAGAAGGCGATTGGGCTGGCGCAGACGCTTCAGCAGGACGGCCATCTTCCGTGCCTGAAAAACTCCATTTTCTACATGCACATTCAGAGAACGCTTTTCTACGGCCACGAAGGGCGGCTGGTGCTCTCCCAGTGCTCCCTCACGCGGGGTAAAGCCAGCGCCTGTCGTACGCTTTACTATTACGAGTGGTGATATGAGACACAAAAAAGTTTGGCTAATTCTGGTCCTCAATCTGCTGCTGCTGGGCGCCGCGCTGGCGTGGTACTTTCACACGCCCCCGCTGTCGGTGGCCTGCGACGGAAACCTGACCTTTTCCGACCGGCGCGACAGCCACGACTTCACCTTTGACGGCGAGATCATTATGCGTTTTCATCCCGACAAAACGGGGTACATCACGCTAAACGGCAGCGTGGTGAACGCGCCGCGCAGCTGGGAAGTTTCCCGCCAGGAGATGTTTAAATGGCGTCACGTCAAGGGCGAACTGTATGAGATTGTCATTCAAAAAGTGGAGCGTTTTAGCCACGATGCCATGCCGCCAGGGGTCTTTGAAAAGTACGTCGCGGGCCTGACGCTGGGCAATAAAAGGCTTCTGACGATAGAGCGCACGCCGGAAGACGCGCTGGTGATCAGCAATTTTTACTCGCCGGTGCTGATCTGCTCGGAATAACGTCGACGGGTCAGGCTATACTTGCCGCCATGCACATTCATATTCGCCCCACTGCCCCTAACGACGTTACCGCCCTGCCCGCCATTGAGCGCGCGGCGGCCGGACGTTTTCGTGACGACCCGGCACTCGCCTGGCTTGCCGGGGGTGAGGTCATTACCGCTGAACAGCACCTCGGTTATGTCGAACGCGGGCAAAGCTGGCTGGCGCTGGCGAACGACCTCCCCGTAGGGTTTATCCTCACAGAAGCGCACGCGTCGTCGCTGTTTATTGTGGAGCTCTCGGTCGAGCTGGACTGGCAGGGAAAAGGAATTGGCCGGCAGCTCATCGCCCGTGCGGCTGACCATGCCCGTAAAGCAGGACTGGCGTCGCTGACGCTGACGACGTTCCGGGACGTCGCGTGGAACGCGCCGTTCTATGCGCGGCTGGGGTTTGAATACGTCACCCATCTCACGCCTGAACTGCGTCAGAAAAGAGAAGAAGAGGCAGCGCACGGCTTAGCGTATGAAACGCGCTGCGCCATGCGCCTGCCTCTGTAATATCGCCCGGTGGAGCTGCGCTTACCGGGCCTACAACACCCTGAACCGTAGGCCGGGTAAGGCGCAGCCGCCACCCGGCACAACGCACAGAGTTAGAACGTTTCCCAGTTATCGCCTGAATCGACGGTCGCCGTTTTACGCGCCATCACCGGCGTGGAAACCGCTTTAGCCGCGGCGAACTCGCGCGCTTTCATCTGCTCCTGCTGAATGCGGAACACCGCCACGGCCTGAGTCAGGCGGCTCGCCTGCTCTTCCAGCGCGGCCGCTGCCGCCGCAGACTCTTCAACCAGCGAGGCGTTCTGCTGGGTCACGCGATCCATCTCGGCCACCGCCAGGCCCACCTGGTCAATACCGCGGCTCTGCTCGTCAGACGCAGAGGCGATTTCACCCATGATGTCCGTTACGCGGGTGACCGCATTCACGATCTCACCCATGGTTTCACCGGCACTTTCTACCAGCGTTGAACCTACTTCCACGCGACCCACAGAGTCTTCAATCAGGCTCTTGATCTCGCGTGCTGCCTGGGCGCTGCGCTGCGCCAGGTTACGGACTTCACCTGCCACCACCGCAAAACCGCGGCCCTGCTCGCCCGCACGCGCCGCTTCTACCGCCGCGTTCAGTGCCAGGATGTTGGTCTGGAAAGCAATACCGTCAATCACGCTGATAATGTCGGCAATTTTCTGCGAACTGCCCGCGATATCGCGCATTGTCTGCACCACATTATCCACCACTTTACCGCCTTTCTGCGCGGTTTCAGAGGCGCTCAGCGCAAGATGGCTCGCCTGGCGGGCGTTCTCGGCGTTCTGCTTAACGGTTGCCGTCAGCTGCTCCATGCTGGCAGCGGTCTCTTCCAGGGAAGCGGCCTGCTGCTCGGTACGGGAAGAGAGGTCGTTATTGCCCATCGCGATTTCGCTCGCGCCGCTGTAGATAGCATTCGCGCCGTTACGCACGTCGCCAACGGTACGCACCAGCTCGCCCTGCATATGACGCAGCGAGTCGGCCAGTTCACCCATTTCGTTCGCGCCTTCAACTTCAATGCGCTTCACCAGGTCGCCGCTGGCGATATGGCGAATGTTGTCGATCAGACGCGTCAGCGGGGAGATCAGCGCCTGCTTGATGCCCAGCCAGACGGCCACGATCACCACCAGCACCGCAATCAGCACGCTAATCAGCACCCAGATGGCCTGGCTGAAGGAGCTGTTGCTGTCCTCAACCGCAATCTGGTACAGCTTGTCGTTCTGCTGCAGGTAGCTCACATACTGCTTCTCAAAACCGTCCTGATAGCTCTGGGTCGGCTGGTCGAAGAAGGCGTTGATTTTGCCTGCGCCCAGCAGCTGAATCAGCTCCGCCAGCGCGCCGTGGTAAATATCGTAGTTACGCTTGATCTCCATGGCATCCGCGTCGCTTTGACGCGGATCGCGCGGCAGGGCCTCGTAGGCAGCCCAGTTTTTTTCCGCCTGCTTCAGAGACGCAGACGCGATTTGCATCAAATCGTTAACGGTCGCGCCGCTGCCGATATTGCTCTGATCCATCATGTAGCGGATACCCGCACGGTTCAGGGTATTACGGGTTTGCAGCAACGCTACCCAGCTGCCGTTCAGCGTGGACTGTTGCTGGCGAATGGTTTGCAGAACGGTGAAATTCTCTTTGTCATGCTTAAGGGCATTGAAGAAAAGACCACCGGAGGTGAGTTGTAAAAGGCCAAATATCGCTAAAACCAGCATTAAGCTGGTGACAATCTTGATACGGTTTAACATGTTTTCTCTTTCCATCAGACAGATAACAGAATTTTCGGCCTGGAAATGGAAAACTTTACGAAAAACGTACTGGCAGGAGGGACATAATCCCTCCTGATATGTTGACGGTGCCGGCTATTATTTCGTCAAAGAGGATATATCCCTGAAAAGTGAACGGGTTATCTCCACGCCTTCCCGCATAGCGCGCTCGCGAGAAACATAGCGACGCTCGCCCGGCAAACGCGCGCCCTGCTGCTGCATCCCGGTAAAAAGCGTTTCGGCACGCGCCAGGTGCTCAGAGGCGTCATGACCGAGGAACCGGGCAGGATCCAGCGCCAGAATCAGCTCGCCGCCGTAGGGTAAACCGCCGGCGCCCTCATCCCACGACAGCGATTCCGCGCTCGTCATATCGCCAATCAGCGGCCCGGCGAGCAGTTCCACCATGGCCGCCAGCGCCGAGCCCTTGTGTCCGCCAAACGTCAGCATCGCGCCGTCAAGGATCGCCTGGGCATCTGTCGTCGGTTCGCCCTGAGAATCGATACCCCAGCCTTCCGGCACCGCTTTTCCCGCCCGCTGATGCAGCTGGATCTCACCGCGTGCGGCCGCGCTGGTGGCCATATCGAAAATAAACGGCGGCTTGTCGCCCCGCGGCCAGCCGAAGGCAATCGGGTTCGTGCCAAACAGCGGCCGGGTGCCTCCCGCCGGGGCAACCCACGCATGGCTTGGGGTGGTCGCCAGCGCTACCAGGCCGGCCTGCGTCAATGGCTCAACGTCGGCAAATAGCGCCGAAAAGTGCACGCAGCGGTTGATCGCCAGCGCGGCGATACCGCAGTGCCGCGCCTTTTCCATCAACAGCGGCAGCGCGCGTTCGAATGCCAGCAGGGAAAACGCCCCGCCGGCATCCGCCTTCACAATCGCAGGGGCGGTATGGGTGATAACCGGCTCCGCGTCGGGGGAGACCTTGCCTTTGCGCAGCGTCTCAACGATCCCGAGTAACCGCCACAAACCGTGCGAGGCACAGCCGTCGCGCTCGCCGTGCGTCACGTTTTTCGCCACCGCGGCGGCATGCGCCTCGCTGAATCCGTTCTCGCGCAGCACCTGATGCGCCAGCGCATAAGCCTCTGTTAACGAGAGGTTTACCATCTCCATTCGCGACTCCTCTACTCTTCTTCGTCTCCGGTAAAGTTAGCCTGCGGCAGGCAAGTTCGCTCGCCCCAGTAATAAATGCCCAGCGACATTATCGCTACCACAACCGTATCCCACGGGTGGCCGATCGCCCCCGTTCCCCCAAAGCTGCCAAGCCAGGAGAAAAGCATAATCAGCGCGTAGAAGGCGATGAGCCACAGGGACGATTTCACCTGCTGCGCCAGGCTCACGGCGTGCACCGGAACTTTTGATTTGCACAGCACGTAGACCACAAACATCACAATTTGCAGCCCCAACAGCCATGACAGCGTCCCCCAGCCGGACCAGAACACAATCAGCGCGGAAATCACAAACGACACCGGGCCAATGATTCCGAAGGCGCGCACGCGGAACGGGCGCGGCAGATCCGGCGCATTACGGCGCAGCCCTGCCGCCGTGACCGGGGCAATGGCATAGCTCAGAACCAGCGCCGCGGACACCACGCTTATCAGCTGCTCCCAGGAGGGGAACGGCAGCGTCCAGAAGATAGACAAGGCGAAGGTCAGCCACAGCGCTGGGCGCGGAATGCCGGATTCTTTATCAATGTGGGTAAAGGCCTTAAAGAAGGTCCCCGCTTTCGCCCAGCCGTAAATCACGCGCGGCGTCGCGTTCATATAAATATTGCCGGTGCCGCTAGGGGAGACGATCGCATCGCACACCACCATAAACGCCAGCCAGCCCATGCCGAGCGTAATGGCGATATCGCGGTACGGCAGCGAGAATTGCTTGCTGATTTCCGCCCAGCCGCTCCCCAACATCCCGGTCGGAATACTGCCCAGAAACGCCAGCTGCAGCAGCACGTAGATAATTGTCGACAGCACCACCGATAAAATCAGCGCCACCGGAATCGTTCGCTGCGGGTTCTGTACTTCACTCGCCACCGAGATAATCGGCGTCAGCCCCAGGTAGGCAAAGATGATCCCCCCCGCGCTGATCGCGGCCTCAACGCCCGACATGCCAAACGGCGCGAATCCCTGAACGTGCAGGTTTTCCGGTTTAAAAAAGGTAAACAGGGTCACGACGACCGCCAGCGGCACCAAAAACTTCAGAATACTGATGATGTTGTTGGAGCGGGCGAAGGTCTTCACGCTGTAGTAATTCAGACCAAAGAAGAAACAGAGCAGCAAAAACTGCACTACCCACCCCAGCAGCGTCGGGGCACTTGAGCCGGGCTGAGTCAGCATCGGGAACCATGCTGCCGCATACTGGCGCGCGGCAACAATTTCGATGGAGATCAGGCTGGAAAACGCAATCAGCGTAATAAACCCCAGCAAATACCCCATCAGCTCGCCGTGGGAGAAGACCGGATAGCGGATAATCCCCCCGGCGCGGGGCAACGCCGCCCCCAGTTCGCAATAGACAATTCCCAGCAGCAGAACGGCAATGCCGCCGATGACCCAGGAGGCAATGCCCGCCGGCCCGGCAATGGACGCCACATGGCTGGCGGCAAACAGCCAGCCGGAACCAAAGATGGCCCCGAGACCAATAAACGTCAGGTCGGTTAGCGTCAGCTGCTTTTTAAATTTCCCCGACTCAACAACGCGGGACGATGTGTGATGCGTAGAGTGAATCGTCATGGTCATGCCCTTCAGTCAACAGAGGGGGAAACGGCTTCCCGGGTCCACTGGCCGTTAATCAGGCGCAGCAGGTTCAGAGGGTTAGCATCCTGGACAGCAGGCGGCAGCAGTGCGGCAGGCACGTTTTGCAGGCACACCGGGCGTAAGAAACGTTCGATGGATTGGGTTCCGACCGAGGTGCCGCGTGAATCGGTGGTGGCAGGCCACGGACCGCCGTGCACCATGGCGTCGCACACTTCTACGCCGGTCGGATAACCGTTGAACAACACGCGCCCCGCCTTTTCGCTGAGCGCAGGCAGCAGACGCTGCGCCAGCGGTCCGTCATCCGACTCAGCGTGAACCGTAGCCGTTAGCTGGCCCTGAAGGGCGCGCAGGATGGACTGCAGCTCAGCCTCGTCGGCCACCTCCACCAGCACCGCCAGGGGGCCAAACACCTCGTGCTGCAACAGAGGATCCTGCGCCAGCAGCAGCGAAGCCGGGGCCTGATAGAGGCGAGCCTGCGCGCGTCCGCTAATAAACTCATCAGCCCCTGCCAGCCGCTGAATATCCGGATGCGCCTCAAGCGCGCGCACGCCCTCTTCGTAGTGAGCAAGGGTCGGGGCATTGAGCATTGTCTGCGCCGGCGCCGGGTTCACCGCATCCTTCAGCGCCTGAGTGAAGCGGGAAAAACTTTCCCCCCGCAGCGCCAGAATCAGCCCCGGCTTGGTGCAAAACTGTCCGCAGCCGAGGGTGAAGGAGGCCACTAGCTCCTTCGCCAGCGTCTCCGTCCGGGAGGCTAACGCCTGGGGCAGAATAATCAGCGGATTAATGGCCGACATTTCCGCAAAGACCGGGATTGGCCGTGGACGTTGCTGCGCAATTTGCCAGAGCGCCTTACCGCCGCGCAGCGAGCCGGTAAACCCGACCGCCTGAATCGCCGGGTGGCGCACCAGCTCGGCGCCAATATCGGTACCGAAAATCATGTTAAACACGCCTGCAGGCAGCGCAGATTTCTCCACCGCACGCGCTATCGCCCGGGCGGTTAACTCTGCCGTCGCCATGTGGCCCGGATGCGCTTTCACCACCACCGGACACCCCGCCGCCAGCGCGGAGGCCGTGTCCCCGCCTGCCGTAGAAAAGGCCAGGGGGAAATTGCTGGCGCCGAATATCGCCACCGGGCCCAGGGCGGTCAGATACTGACGCAGATCCGGGCGCGGCAGCGGCTGACGCGCGGGAAGCGCGGTATCAATACGCACGCCGAAAGCATCGCCCCGGCGCAGCAGGCCGGCAAACATGCGCAGCTGATGGCTCGTTCGGCCGCGCTCTCCCTGCAGCCGCGGCAGCGGCAGGGCCGTCTCCTGGTGGGCTATCGCGAAAAAGTCCTCGCCGAGTAAATCCAGCTCGTCGGCGAGGGTATCGAGAAAGCGGGCGCGGACCTCGGGTGACGTCTGTGAATAGATCGGAAAAGCCTGCTCGGCCGCCACCGCTGCCGCCGCAGCCTCTTCGCGGGAGGCCGGGTAAAAGCGGTATCCGGTCGGCTGATTGTCAGCGGCACGCAGGCTCGGTAGCGTCGCCTCACCGCTTGCGACGCGGCGTCCGGCGATGAACTGCTGGCCTGAAACAGTGAGAGATAAAGTCATCGTCACTCCTGCGCTTAAAGGCCAACATCGGGCAGTTGCGGACGGGTTGCCAGCGCCTTCTCAACAATCGCCACCACTTCCGCACGGGTTTCCCCTTCCAGCGCCAGACGCGGCGGTCGGGTTACGGCGCTGCCGCGTCCCAGCAGCTCTTCGCACAGCTTGATGCACTGCACCAGATCCGGGCGCGCATCCAGATGCAGCAGCGGCATAAACCAGCGGTAAAGCGCCATCGCCTCTTCATAGCGCTGCTGTTTCGCCAGACGGAACAGCGTCTCCCCTTCACGTGGGAAGGCGTTCGACATCCCGGAAATCCAGCCTTCCGCCCCAACGGCGATGCTCTCAACCACCACGTCATCCAGCCCGGCAAACAGCACAAAGCGGTCGCCAACGGCGTTACGCAGGTCGATAAAACGGCGGGTGTCGCCGGAAGAGTCCTTGAAGCAGACGATGTTGTCGCAGTCCGTAAGCGTCGCCAGGATGTCCGGCGTCACGTCGTTTTTGTAGATAGGGGGGTTGTTGTACACCATGATCGGCAGGTCGGTGGCGGTGGCCACGCTGCGGAAGTGCGCCGCCGTCTCGTGCGGCTTTGAAGAGTAAACCAGCGCCGGCATCACCATAATGCCGTCGACCCCCACGCGCTCCGCCTCTTTCGCCATCTTCTGCGCAAACGCGGTGGTAAATTCTGCAACGCCGGCGATAACCGGGATCTGGCCGCCCGCCGCGTCTTTTGCCACTTCGATAATCTGCAGCTTTTCCTGGGTGGTTAGAGAGGTGTTTTCCCCCACGCTGCCGCACACCACCAGGCCGGAAACACCATCCTTAACCAGGTTTTTCATCACCGCATGGGTGGCATCCAGATCGACGGAGTAATCGCTGCGAAACTGGGTGCTGACTGCCGGGAATACACCGCTCCAGTGAATGGCTTTCTTGCTCATGTTCGGTTCCTTGTCGTCATTTTGTTAAGTCAAAGTGAATGAATGGTGAATATTCACTGACAGATTGACGTTTCAGGCGGCCGACGGCTTGGTGGTTTTCCTCCCCTTTGATGACGAAATTAGCACAATGCGTTGGGCTTACCCGGCCAGCGTGAGGCGAAAATCACGCGGCGTAGAGCCGGTCAGCGCCTTGAACTGGCGGCTAAAGGCGCTGTGATCGGTATAGCCGCACTGCAGGGCAATATCGGTAATCGGCGTATCACCCGCCAGCAGTTCGGTGGCTTTTTCCAGCCGGACTTTGTGTATCATCTGACGCGGGGTGAGATGAAAAATACGCTTACAGTAGCGTTCGATTTGCGCCACCGACATCCCGCTCAGCGCGGTAAGCTCCTCCATCGCGATCGGCCGGTGATAATGTTTGCGGATATGCTCGTCGACGATCGCCAGCCGCTGCCAGGCCGGGTGACGCGCCTGCGCTTCCTGCAGATCGTGTGAAATTCCCGCCATGCCGATCACCTGACCCTGCGCATCCCGCAGCGCCAGCTTCTGGGTTAAACACCAGCCGCGCTCGCGACCGTTGTAAAGGTGCATTTCCAGCTGGTCGCGCAGCGTCACGCCCTCACGCAACACCCGCATATCCTGCTCGGTATAGCCTTTCCCCAGCGCGGACGGGAACACATCGGCAGAGGTTTTCCCCAGCAGAGAAACAACGGTTTTAAACCCGCAGCGACGCGCCAGCGTCATGTTGACCATCAGATACCGGGCCTGCACGTCTTTGACAAAAAAGACCACGTCAGGAATGGCGTTGAGCAGCGGCGCAATCAGGCCCATCGCGTGCAGCAACGTCTGAATATTGTCCGGACGCTGGCGCGCCAGCCCTTCACAGATCTGGCTGAGCTCAGCCACTTCCAGCGCCGGCGATGGAGCCAGCCCGTCATCAATCACACAGGACATCATGCTTCCTCCCGATAGGTGAGCTGGATCTTTATTAACTTTTTATTAACTCATCAAGTGCCCTTACCGCGTTTTGCGATCCTGCCACAGGTTTATAATTTCCCCCGTTTCATCCACTGGCGCAGTTGCCTGATTTGGTTTACCACAGCAACAACAGAATGATTAATAAGAAATAAATATAAATTTCGCTTAAGGATAAAACCAACCACTGTGCCGATTTCGTCATTTCTGGTGATGAAAGCGATCAAGCGGGAACGCCGGGTATGCGCCAGCATCTGGCAACAAGATGTTAACTTTCCGGAGATCCCATGACAGCGCAGCACAGTGAACTGAGAGTAATTGACTCCCACACCGGCGGCGAACCCACCCGCCTGGTTATCGACGGTTTTCCGGATCTGGGAACAGGCAGCATGGCCGAGCGCCGGACGCGCTTCGCCCGCGACTACGACGACTGGCGCAAAGCCATCATTCTTGAGCCACGCGGTAACGACGTGCTGGTCGGAGCCCTGCTCTGCGAGCCGGTTTCACCGCAGGCCACCGCGGGGGTTATCTTCTTCAATAACAGCGGTTTTCTGAACATGTGCGGACACGGCACCATCGGGCTTATCGCTTCGCTGGCCTGGCTGGGACGCATTCAGCCCGGCAAACATGTGATTGAAACGCCTGTGGGCGACGTGACCGCTACGCTGCACGATGACGGCAGCGTTTCGGTAGAAAACGTTCCGGCTTACCGCTGGCGCAAGCAGGTGCGGGTTGAAACCGCCCACGGCCCGGTTACCGGCGACATCGCCTGGGGCGGCAACTGGTTTTTCCTCGTCAACGATCATCCCTTCGCCGTCACGCCTGCAGCTATTCCCGACCTGACGGCGTATGCCTGGGCTATTCGGGAAGGGTTAGAACGTGCCGGCATTCGCGGTGAACATGACGGCATTATCGATCATATCGAACTGTTTGCTGACGATGACCGTGCGGACAGCCGCAGCTTTGTCCTGTGCCCGGGAAAAGCCTGGGATCGCTCGCCCTGCGGCACCGGCACCAGCGCCAAGCTGGCCTGCCTGGCCGGGGACGGCAAGCTCGGGGCGGGGGAAACCTGGCGCCAGGCGAGCATTATCGGCAGCGAATTTACGGCCAGTTTCGTGGCGCTCGGCGACCGGATAGTCCCGACGATCCGCGGTGAAGCCTGGGTCTGCGGCGATAATCGGCTGATCCTTAATCCCGACGATCCGTTCCGCTGGGGGATTGCGCTGTGACCGGAAGCGACGTCATTGTCATCGGTGCCGGGATCGTCGGTGCGGCCTGCGCCTGGCAGCTCGCAAAGCGCGGGCAGCGGGTCACGCTGATTGACGACGGCACTGCAGGGGCAACCGCGGCGGGGATGGGCCATCTGGTGTGTATGGATGACGATCCCGCGGAGCTCGCCCTTTCCGCCTGGTCGCTGTCGCGCTGGCGGGCGCTGACGCCCCGGATGCCGGAAAGCTGCGCCTGGCGCGGTTGCGGCACGCTGTGGCTGGCAGAAACGCCGCAGGAGCTGGCGCTGGCAGAGGAAAAAAAGCAGCGGATGGCGCAATACCAGGTCACCAGCGAAATGCAGACCCGCAGCCAGCTTGCCGCCCGGGAGCCCCTGCTAACCTCCCGGCTCGCCGGCGGGCTGTGGGTGCCCGGAGACGGCATTGTCTACGCCCCGAACGTCGCCCGCTGGCTTATTGACGATGCCGACATAACACCTCTGCGGGATAGCGCCGTCTCCGTTGAGGCGCCTTTTGTCACGCTGCTAAGCGGAAAACGCCTGCGCGCGAGCGCAATCGTCATTGCCTGCGGCCTGGGCGCCAACGCGCTTCTTGGCGAGAAATGGCTCCGGGCGAAAAAAGGCCAGCTGGCGATCACCGATCGCTACGGCCCGCTGCTCAGCCATCAGCTCGTGGAGCTGGGATACGGCGCCAGCGCGCATGCGGGCGGTACCTCGGTTGCGTTTAATATCCAGCCGCGCCCTACCGGACAGCTGCTGATTGGCTCTTCCCGCCAGTTCGACAACACCGACCGCGAGGTCGATTTCCCCCTTCTGGCCAGCATGCTGGCGCGGGCGCGTCATTTTTTACCCTCGCTGGAGAGCCTGAATATCATCCGCTGCTGGAGCGGTTTTCGCGCCGCGTCGGCAGACGGCAACCCGCTCATCGGCCCGCACCCCACGCGCCAGGGAATCTGGCTGGCGATCGGGCATGAAGGGCTGGGCGTCACCACCGCCCCCGCGACCGCCGAACTGCTCTGCGCCCAAATCCTGGGCGAAAAACCGCCCGTTGCGCCGAATGCCTGGCTTCCCGCCCGGCAGTACAACCAGGAGGCCATTGCATGACGACACTCAGCATCGTTATCGACGGTGAACCTTGCGACGTGCCTGCAGGCAGCAGCGTTGCGGCGGCGCTGGCGCTGGCGGGCAATGGCGTGACCCGCAGCTCGGTCAGCGGCGAGCGGCGCGCCCCTTTCTGCGGAATGGGCGTCTGCCAGGAGTGCCGCGTCACGGTAAACGGACGCCGGATGCTGGCCTGCCAGACAGAATGTCAGCCCGATATGGTGATTGAAAGGAGCCAGCATGCGAACGTTTGACTGTGAGATCGCGATCCTCGGCGCAGGGCCAGCAGGGCTATCGGCGGCGCTGGCCGCCGCACGCTGCGGAAAATCAGTGATAGTTCTCGACGACAATCCGCGCCCCGGCGGGCAAATCTGGCGCGACGGCCCGCAGGTTTCGCTGCCTCAGCGCGCCTTACGCCTGCGTCAGGCGGTCGCGGAACAGCCGCTCATTACGCTGCTTAGCGGTGCCCGACTGATTGCCCGCCATGAACCCCATGCGATTATTTTTGAAACCGCCGACGGCTGCGGCCAGATCCGCTGGCAGCGGCTCATTTTATGCTGCGGCGCGCGGGAGCTTTATCTGCCGTTTCCCGGCTGGACGCTTCCCGGCGTGACGGGAGCCGGAGGCCTGCAGGCCCAGATTAAGCACGGCCTGCAGCTCAGGGGGGAACGCGTGGTCATTGCGGGCAGCGGGCCGCTGCTGCTGGCGGTCGCCGGTACGGTGAAACGCGCAGGCGGAAATATCGTGGCCATCGTTGAACAGGCGCCGATGAGCGCGCTGGTTCAGTTCGCAGCCGGGCTCTGGCGCTGGCCAGAAAAACTGCTCCAGTTCGGCGAGCTGTTCCCGGCCCGTTACCACCCGGCAAGCCAGGTTATTCACGCCGGGGGGGAATCACAGCTCCAGTCCGTCACCGTGCGCCACAGGGGAAACACCCGGGAGATAGGCTGTGACAGGCTGGCGATCGGCTACGGGCTGGTGCCGAACCTGGAGCCTGGCGTACTCTTTGGCTGCAAAACGGAAAATCAGGCCATTTGGGTCGACGCAGAGCAACGCACCAGCGTGAAGGATATTTACGCCGCCGGAGAATGCACCGGCTTTGGCGGCAGCGAACTGGCGCTGGCGGAAGGGGAAATCGCCGGTTATATCGCGGCGGATAACCCCGGAAAGGCAGAAAAAGCCCTCTCAGACCGCACGCGCTGGCAGCGTTTTGCCCGGGCGCTGCACGACGCGTTCGCGCTGCCTGAGACGCTCAAAGAGGTGGTCACGCCAGACACGCTGCTGTGCCGCTGCGAGGACGTACGCTGCGGCGATGTGCAACACGCCGAAGGCTGGCAAGCGGCGAAGATGGCCTCACGCTGCGGAATGGGCGCCTGTCAGGGAAAAATCTGCGCCACCAGCGCGCGCTGGATGTACGGATGGCCGCTGCCGCTGCCGCGCGAGCCGCTCTCCCCCGCGCGTCTCGACACGCTGGTCCATCTGGCAAAACCGGAGGAGTGAATCACTCCTCTTCCCCGCGCCCGGCGACATGGCGGTTGCCGAGCGCAATAAACTCTTCCAGCAGCGCGGTCAGCTGCTTCATCTTCTCCGGCGTAAATTCCGCCTCAATCTGCTGATACGCCTCTTCCACCTGCGCCTGGGCGTGCTCGTACAGGGCGTTGCCCTCTTTGGTCAGCGAGACGTACAGCTTGCGCTGGTCGTTCATGGGCTTCAGGCGCAGCACCAGGCCGTCGCGCTCCATCCGCGTCAGAATGCCCGTCAGGCTCGGGCGCAAAATACAGGTGCGAAACGCCAGGTCGTGAAAATCCATCGACGGATGCTCAGCCAGCACGCGCACAATCCGCCACTGCTGCTCGGTCAGGTTATGTCGCTTCACAATTGGTCGGAAGTACGACATCGCCGCTTCCCGCGCCTGCAACAGCGCGATGGTTAATGAGTCATGCATAGCCTCTCCCAGCCAGTCATTAACAGGTAAACAATCACTAAAAGATGTTTTTATAAACAACAGCTTTTCTGCCAAAAAGTCTAACAGAAACCCGTCAATTTTATTAACACCATGATTTATCTATTAATAAATACCGATATGTAAATTTATTGTTATTCATATCACAAATTCTTCACTTCTGATTGCGAAATAAACAGTAAAAGCATAAAAACAGATCATTAACATATTAATGAAATCACAACCCGGACCGCCGGGGTGAGGAGTA
Organism: Enterobacter genomosp. O; assembly: GCF_001022965.1. Lineage (GTDB taxonomy): Bacteria > Pseudomonadota > Gammaproteobacteria > Enterobacterales > Enterobacteriaceae > Enterobacter > Enterobacter cloacae_L. The sequence goes on along the minus strand of NZ_LECZ01000023.1, from coordinate 229,960 downwards.
TGTGAATGAAAGGTACTGTTTTTGCCGTGGCGCTGAATCATCAAAGCCAGCGTGAAGCCTGGCGTGAGGCGTTCGAAAAAGCCCCCTACAACACCCCGCCGAAAACGGCGGTATGGTTCATCAAGCCGCACAATACCGTGATTCGTGCCGGCGAGCCGATTCCGTTCCCGCACGGGGAAACGGTGCTAAGCGGCGCGACGGTCGCGCTGGTCGTGGGCAAAACCGCCAGCCGGGTGCGCGTGGAGGATGCCGCCCAGTACATCGCGGGATATGCGCTGGCCAACGAGGTGAGCCTGCCGGAAGAGAGCTTCTACCGCCCGGCCATCAAGGCCAAGTGCCGGGACGGGTTTTGCCCGCTCGGCGAGCTGGCCGCCGTTGATAGCGTGGATAACCTGACCATCATCACCGAAATTAACGGTCGCGAAGCGGACCACTGGAACACCGCCGAACTGCAGCGCAGCGCCGCCGAGCTGCTGAGCGCCCTGAGCGAGTTCGCGACCCTGAATCCTGGCGATGCGATCCTGCTTGGCACACCGCACGCTCGCGTGCCGCTGCAGCCGGGGGATCGCGTGCGCGTTCTGGCGGAAGGTTTTCCGCCGCTGGAAAACCCGGTGGTGGACGAGCGCGACGTGGCCACCGCTCACGGCGCGCATCCGCACCCCACGCTGTTTGCCCTCGGCCTGAACTACGCCGATCACGCCAGCGAGCTGGACTTCAAGCCGCCGACCGAGCCGCTGGTGTTTATCAAAGCGCCAAACACCTTCAACGGCGACGGCCAGACCTCGGTCCGCCCGAACAACGTTGAGTACATGCACTACGAGGCGGAGCTGGTGGTGGTCATCGGTAAAACCGCGCGCAAGGTCAGTGAAGCCGACGCGATGGACTATGTTGCGGGCTACACGGTCTGCAACGACTACGCCATTCGCGACTATCTCGAAAACTACTACCGCCCGAACCTGCGGGTCAAAAGCCGCGACGGGCTGACGCCCATTTCCCCGAACATCGTGCCGAAAGCGACCATCCCCGACCCGCACAGCTTAGCCCTACGCACCTTCGTGAACGGCGAGCTGCGTCAGGAAGGGACCACGGCGGATCTCATCTTCAGCATCCCGTTCCTGATTGCGTACCTGAGCGATTTTATGACCCTGCAGCCGGGCGACATGATTGCCACCGGCACGCCGAAGGGGCTGTCCGACGTGGTGCCGGGCGATGAAGTGGTCGTGGAAGTGGAAGGCGTGGGCCGCCTGGTGAACCGAATTGTCAGCGAGGAGACTGCAAAATGAAAAAAATTAACCACTGGATCAACGGTAAGAACGTCGCGGGAAGCGACTACTTCCACACCACCAACCCGGCCTCCGGCGAGGTGCTGGCGGAGGTGGCCGCCGGCGGTGAAGCCGAGGTGCATCAGGCCGTCGCCGCCGCCAAAGAGGCCTTCCCGAAATGGGCCAACCTGCCGATGAAGGAACGCGCGCGCCTGATGCGTCGCCTGGGGGATCTGATCGACCAGAACGTCCCGGAGATCGCCGCCATGGAAACTGCCGACACCGGCCTGCCGATCCACCAGACCAAAAACGTCCTGATCCCGCGCGCCTCACACAACTTCGAGTTTTTCGCCGAGGTGTGCCAGCAGATGAACGGCAAAACCTACCCGGTTGACGACAAAATGCTGAACTACACCCTGGTGCAGCCGGTGGGCGTCTGCGCGCTGGTGTCGCCGTGGAACGTGCCGTTTATGACCGCCACCTGGAAGGTCGCGCCGTGCCTGGCCTTAGGCAATACCGCGGTGCTGAAGATGTCTGAACTCTCTCCGCTGACCGCCGACCGTCTGGGCGAGCTGGCGATGGAGGCGGGCATTCCGGCGGGCGTGCTGAACGTGGTGCAGGGCTACGGCGCGACGGCGGGCGACGCGCTGGTGCGCCATCACGACGTGCGCGCGGTCTCCTTCACCGGCGGCACCGCTACCGGGCGCAACATCATGAAAAACGCCGGGCTGAAGAAGTACTCCATGGAGCTGGGCGGCAAATCTCCGGTACTGATTTTTGAAGATGCCGACATCGAGCGCGCGCTGGACGCCGCCCTGTTCACCATCTTCTCCATCAACGGCGAGCGCTGCACCGCCGGCTCGCGCATCTTCATCCAGCAGAGCATCTACCCGGAATTCGTCAAGCGCTTTGCCGAGCGCGCCAACCGCCTGCGCGTGGGCGACCCGACCGATCCGAATACCCAGATTGGCGCGCTCATCAGCCAGCAGCACTGGGAGAAGGTTTCCGGCTACATCCGCCTCGGCATTGAAGAGGGGGCAACCCTGCTGGCGGGCGGCCCGGACAAACCGACCGACCTGCCCGCGCACCTGAAGGGCGGCAACTTCCTGCGCCCGACCGTGCTGGCGGACGTCGACAACCGCATGCGCGTGGCGCAGGAGGAGATCTTCGGGCCGGTGGCCTGCCTGCTGCCGTTTAAGGACGAAGCGGAAGGCCTGCGCCTGGCGAATGACGTGGAGTACGGCCTGGCGTCATACATCTGGACCCAGGACGTCAGCAAGGTGCTGCGCCTGGCGCGCAATATCGAAGCCGGCATGGTGTTCGTCAACACCCAGAACGTGCGCGACCTGCGCCAGCCGTTTGGCGGGGTGAAGGCCTCCGGCACCGGGCGCGAGGGCGGCGAGTACAGCTTCGAAGTGTTCGCGGAGATGAAGAACGTCTGCATCTCGATGGGCGACCATCCGATTCCTAAGTGGGGGATCTGACCATGGGTAAATTAGCGTTAGCGGCGAAAATCACCCACGTGCCGTCGATGTATCTCTCCGAGCTGCCGGGGAAAAACCACGGCTGCCGACAGGGCGCCATCGACGGGCATAAAGAAATCAGCAAGCGCTGCCGCGAGCTGGGCGTGGACACCATCATCGTGTTCGACACCCACTGGCTGGTGAACAGCGCGTACCACATCAACTGTGCGGACCATTTTTCAGGCGTCTACACCAGCAACGAGCTGCCGCACTTTATCCGCGACATGACCTACGACTACGACGGCAACCCGGAGCTGGGCCAGCTGATTGCCGACGAGGCGGTGAAGCTCGGCGTGCGCGCCAAAGCGCACAACATCCCGAGCCTGAAGCTGGAGTACGGCACGCTGGTGCCGATGCGCTACATGAACGCGGATAAGCACTTCAAGGTGCTCTCCATCTCGGCGTTCTGCACGGTTCACGACTTTGCCGACAGCCGCCGGCTGGGCGAGGCGATCGTCAGCGCCATCGAAAAATACGACGGCACCGTGGCGGTGCTCGCCAGCGGCTCGCTGTCGCACCGCTTTATCGACGACCAGCGCGCGGAGGAAGGGATGAACAGCTACACCCGCGAGTTCGACCGCCAGATGGACGAACGCGTGGTGAAGCTGTGGCGCGAGGGCCAGTTTAAGGAGTTTTGCAGCATGCTGCCGGAGTACGCCGACTACTGCTACGGCGAAGGCAACATGCACGACACGGTGATGCTGCTGGGGATGCTCGGCTGGGACAAATACGACGGCAAGGTGGAGTTCCTCACCGAGCTGTTCGCCAGCTCCGGCACCGGCCAGGTTAACGCCGTTTTCCCGCTGCCCGCCTAAGGAGCCACCATGCCGCACTTTATTGCTGAATGTACCGACAACATCCGCGAAGAGGCCGACCTGCCGGGGCTGTTCGCCAAAGTGAACGAGGCGCTGGCCGCCACGGGCATCTTCCCCCTCGGCGGCATCCGCAGCCGCGCCCACTGGCTGGATACCTGGCAGATGGCCGACGGCAGGCACGATTACGCCTTTGTGCATATGACGCTGAAGATTGGTGCCGGGCGCAGCCTGGAGAGCCGGGAAGAGGTCGGTGAAATGCTGTTTGCGCTGATCAAAACGCACTTCGCGGAGCTGATGGCGAGCCGCTATCTGGCGCTGTCGTTTGAGCTCGATGAGCTGCACCCAACGCTCAATTACAAACAAAACAACGTGCACGCGTTGTTTAAGTAACACGCTCGATCGATCCCCTCTTCCCTTTGGGGAGAGGGTTAGGGTGAGGGGATACCTCTGCGGCCCGATGCCCTCACCCCGGCCCTCTCCCACAGGGAGAGGGAGAAAAAAACACAGAACAGGACAACGTGCATGCGTTGTTTAAGTAATACCGCACGGTCTGTCCCCTCTCCCTTTGGGAGAGGGTTAGGGTGAGGGGATACCTCTGTGGCCCGATGCCCTCACCCCGGCCCTCTCCCACAGGGAGAGGGCGAAAAAAACACAGAACAGGACAACGTGCACGCGTTGTTTAAGTAATACCGCACGGTCTGTCCCCTCTCCCACAGGGAGAGGGAGAAAAAAACATAAAACAGGATATCGCCATGCTCGATAAACACACCCATACCCTGATCGCCCATCGCCTGCATCAGGCGGAGCAGTCCCGGGAGCAGATCCGCCAGATCTCCCTCGACTACCCGACGATCACCCTCGACGACGCCTACGCCATTCAGCGCGAATGGGTCAGCCTGAAGATCGCCGAAGGCCGCGTGCTGAAGGGCCATAAGATCGGCCTGACCTCCAAAGCGATGCAGGCCAGCTCGCAGATCAGCGAGCCGGACTACGGCGCGCTGCTGGACGACATGTTCTTCCACGACGGCAGCGACATCCCCGTCGATCGGTTTATCGTCCCGCGCATCGAGGTGGAGCTGGCCTTCGTGCTGGCAAAACCGCTGCGCGGCCCGAACTGCACCCTTTTCGACGTCTACAACGCCACGGATTACGTGATACCCGCGCTGGAGCTGATCGACGCCCGCTGCCACAACGTTGACCCGGAGACCCAGCGCCCGCGCAAGGTCTTCGACACCATTTCCGATAACGCCGCTAACGCGGGGGTGATCCTCGGCGGCCGCCCGATTAAGCCCGACGAGCTGGATCTGCGCTGGATCTCCGCCCTGCTCTACCGCAACGGCGTCATCGAAGAGACCGGCGTCGCCGCGGGCGTGCTTAACCACCCGGCCAACGGCGTGGCGTGGCTGGCGAACAAGCTCGCCCCTTACGACGTGCAGCTTGAACCCGGCCAGATCATCCTCGGCGGCTCGTTTACCCGCCCGGTGCCCGCCAGCAGAGGCGACACCTTCCACGTCGACTACGGCAGCATGGGCTCCATCAGCTGCCGATTTGTGTAGGAGAGGACCATGCAAAACGCATTCAAAGCGGCGCTGCAGGCAGGCCGCCCGCAAATTGGCTTATGGCTGGGGCTGACCAGCAGCTACAGCGCGGAGCTGCTGGCCGGAGCAGGCTTCGACTGGCTGCTGATCGACGGCGAGCACGCGCCGAACAGCGTGCAGACCGTCTTAACCCAGCTGCAGGCCATCGCCCCTTATCCCAGCCAGCCGGTGGTCCGCCCGTCGTGGAACGATCCGGTGCAGATCAAACAGCTGCTGGACGTGGGGGCACAAACCCTGCTGGTGCCGATGGTGCAAAACGCCGAAGAAGCCCGTCTGGCGGTGCATTCTACCCGCTACCCGCCCGCGGGCATTCGCGGCGTCGGCAGCGCCCTCGCCCGCGCCTCGCGCTGGAACCGCATTCCGGATTACCTGCAACGCGCTAACGACGCCATGTGCGTGCTGGTGCAGATCGAAACCCGCGAGGCGCTGAAAAATCTGCCGCAGATCCTGGACGTGGACGGCGTCGACGGCGTGTTTATCGGCCCGGCTGATCTGAGCGCCGACATGGGCTTTGCCGGCAATCCGCAGCACCCGGAAGTCCAGGCAGCCATTGAGCAGGCGATCGCGCAGATACGTGCCGCCGGTAAAGCCCCCGGCATTCTGATGGCCAACGAGGCGCTGGCAAAACGCTATCTCGACCTCGGCGCGCTGTTTGTCGCCGTCGGCGTCGACACCACCCTGCTCGCCCGCGGCGCGGAAGCGCTGGCGGCACGCTTTATCGAAAAACCGGTTACGTCAGTTAATAACAATAAATCCGTCTACTAAACGTAAGATCTGGAGCGCACCATGACGACCTCTACCCTGCAAACCCATGATAATAAAGCTGTTGAACAACGCGTCATTAACAAACTGTTCCGGCGTCTGATCGTCTTTCTCTTTATCCTATTTGTCTTTTCATTTCTCGATCGCATCAATATCGGCTTTGCCGGGCTGACGATGGGCAAAGATCTGGGCCTCACCTCCACCATGTTTGGCCTGGCCGCGACGCTGTTTTACGTCACCTACGTGCTGTGCGGGATCCCGAGCAACATCATGCTGGCGAAGATCGGCGCGCGCCGCTGGATAGCCGGGATCATGGTGGTGTGGGGCGTTGCCTCTACCTGCACCATGTTCGCCACCAGCCCGCACACGCTCTATGTGTTACGCATGCTGGTGGGGATTGCCGAAGCCGGCTTCCTGCCGGGGATCCTGGTCTACCTCACCTGGTGGTTCCCGGCGTATCACCGCGCCCGCGCCAACGCGCTGTTTATGATTGCCATGCCGGTGACCATGATGCTCGGCTCGATCCTCTCCGGCTACATCCTGGCAATGGACGGGCTGTGGAACCTGAAGGGCTGGCAGTGGCTGTTCCTGCTGGAGGGGCTGCCGTCGGTGGTGCTCGGCGTGGTGACCTGGTTTTACCTCAACGACACGCCGGACCAGGCCACCTGGCTGGACGATGACGAAAAGCAGGCGCTGAAAACGATGATCGCCCGCGAGCAGGAGGTCGCGATTGCCCGGCCCGTCACGCCGAAATCCACGCTGCGCGAAGTGCTGACCCCGGCGGTGCTGCTCTACACGCTGGCCTACTTCTGCCTGACCAACACGCTGAGCGCGATCAACATCTGGACGCCGCAGATCCTGCAAAGCTTCAACACGGGGAGCAGCAACATCGTCATCGGCCTGCTGGCGGCGATCCCGCAGTTTTGTACCATCCTCGGGATGATCTGGTGGAGCCGCCGCTCCGACAGGCTGAAAGAGCGAAAAAAGCACACCATCCTGCCGTACCTGTTCGCCGCGGCGGGATGGATGCTGGCCTCGGCCACCGATCACAGCCTGATCCAGCTGCTTGGCATCATCATGGCATCAACCGGATCGTTTACCGCCATGGCGATATTCTGGACCACGCCGGATCGGGTTATTAGCCTGCAGTCACGCGCCGTGGCGCTGGCGGTAATCAACGCCATTGGCAACGTGGGTTCAGCCGTCAGCCCATTGCTGATTGGGATCCTGCGCGACGCCACCGGCAGCTTCAGCTCGGGGCTGTGGTTTGTGGCCGGGCTGCTGGTGGTCGGCGCGCTGGTGCTGACGCGCATTCCGATGACGCAGCGGGATCAACAGAGGAACGATCATGTGCCAGAGCCCTATCGCCAACATTGATATCAGCAAGGAGTACGACGAAAGTCTGGGCACCGACGATGTGCACTACCAGTCGTTTGCCCGCATGGCGGCCTTTTTTGGCCGCGACATGCAGGCGCATCGTCACGACCAGTATTTTCAGATGCACTTTCTCGATACCGGGCAGATTGAGCTCCAGCTCGACGATCACCGCTACTCGGTGCAGGCCCCGCTGTTCGTCCTCACGCCGCCGTCGGTGCCGCACGCGTTTATCACCGAATCCGACAGCGACGGGCACGTGCTGACGGTGCGCGAGGATCTGATCTGGCCGCTGCTGGAGGTGCTCTACCCCGGCACGCGGGAGGCGTTTGGGCTGCCGGGGATCTGCCTCTCGCTGGCGGATAAGCCGGACGAGCTGGCGGCGCTCAGGCACTACTGGCAGCTGATTGCCCGGGAATCCACGGAGCAGCTGCCGGGGCGCGAGCATACCCTGGTTCTGCTGGCGCAGGCCGTTTTTACCCTGCTGCTGCGCAACGCGAAGCTCGACGACCACGCTTCAGGCGGAATGCGCGGCGAGCTGAAGCTGTTCCAGCGCTTTACCCAGCTGATAGATGCCCACTACCACCAGCACTGGACGGTGCCGGAATACGCCTGCGAGCTGCACCTGACCGAATCCCGGCTGACCGATATCTGCCGCCGCTTCGCCAACCGCCCGCCGAAGCGGCTGATCTTCGACCGGCAGCTGCGCGAGGCCAGGCGGCTGCTGCTCTTCTCCGACAGCGCGGTCAGCGAGATTGCCTGGCAGCTGGGGTTTAAGGATCCGGCCTATTTTGCGCGGTTTTTTAACCGTTTAGTGGGGTGCTCGCCGAGCGCGTACCGGGCGCAGAAAGTACCGGTTTCCCCTGTTCCCCTCACCCCTGCCCTCTCCCAAAGGGAGAGGGAGTAACCGTCCCCTCTCCCTTTGGGAGAGGGTTAGGGTGAGGGAAATCACACTCTGCGATCTCTCGCGAAAAGTACCTGCCGTTGTCCCAAACGTCCCTTCACGTTCCGCCCCTCTCAGGCTTCAATTAAACAACAAAAACAAAACATAAATTTAACAACACAATTCCGATACGAGGTCCCTATGAAGCCTGAAGATTTCCGCGCTGATGCCAAACGTCCGTTAACCGGTGAAGAGTATTTAAAAAGCCTGCAGGACGGTCGTGAGATTTACATCTACGGCGAGCGCGTCAAAGACGTCACCACCCATCCGGCGTTTCGCAACGCGGCGGCCTCCATCGCGCAGATGTACGACGCGCTGCACAAGCCGGACATGCAGGACACGCTGTGCTGGGGCACCGATACCGGCAGCGGCGGCTACACCCACAAGTTCTTCCGCGTGGCGAAAAGCGCCGACGACCTGCGCCAGCAGCGCGACGCCATCGCCGAGTGGTCGCGCCTGAGCTACGGCTGGATGGGCCGCACGCCGGACTACAAAGCCGCGTTCGGCTGCGCGCTCGGCGCCAACCCGGCCTTCTACGGCCAGTTCGAGCAGAACGCCCGTAACTGGTACACCCGCATTCAGGAAACCGGCCTGTACTTCAACCACGCCATCGTTAACCCGCCGATCGACCGCCACAAGCCGGCGGACGAGGTGAAGGACGTCTACATCAAGCTGGAGAAAGAGACCGACGCCGGGATTATCGTCAGCGGCGCGAAAGTGGTGGCCACCAACTCGGCGCTGACCCACTACAACATGATCGGCTTTGGCTCCGCGCAGGTGATGGGCGAAAACCCGGACTTCGCGCTGATGTTCGTCGCGCCGATGGACGCCGAGGGCGTGAAGCTGATCTCCCGCGCCTCTTACGAGATGGTGGCAGGCGCAACCGGATCCCCGTACGACTACCCGCTCTCCAGCCGCTTTGACGAGAACGATGCGATCCTGGTGATGGATCACGTGCTGATCCCGTGGGAAAACGTGCTCATCTACCGCGATTTCGACCGCTGCCGTCGCTGGACGATGGAGGGTGGCTTTGCGCGAATGTACCCGCTGCAGGCCTGCGTGCGTCTGGCGGTCAAACTCGACTTCATCACCGCCCTGCTGAAGAAATCCCTGGAGTGCACCGGTACCCTGGAGTTCCGCGGCGTGCAGGCGGATCTCGGCGAAGTGGTGGCGTGGCGCAACATGTTCTGGGCCCTGAGCGACTCCATGTGTTCCGAAGCCACCCCGTGGGTTAACGGGGCGTATCTGCCGGATCACGCCGCGCTGCAAACCTACCGCGTGATGGCGCCAATGGCCTACGCCAAGATCAAGAACATCATCGAGCGTAACGTGACGTCCGGCCTGATCTACCTCCCGTCCAGCGCCCGGGATCTGAACAACCCGCAGATCGACCAGTATCTGGCGAAATACGTGCGCGGCTCCAACGGCATGGATCACGTCGAACGCATCAAGATTTTGAAGCTGATGTGGGATGCCATCGGCAGCGAGTTTGGCGGCCGTCACGAGCTGTATGAGATCAACTACTCCGGCAGCCAGGATGAGATCCGCCTGCAGTGTCTGCGCCAGGCGCAGAGCTCCGGCAACATGGACAAGATGATGGCGATGGTCGACCGCTGCATGTCCGAATACGACCAACACGGCTGGACGGTGCCGCACCTGCACAACAACAGCGATATCAACATGCTGGATAAGCTGCTGAAATAATGCAGCGGGAGGTTTTCATGCAATCAGAACAACGCCTGCGTTTTCGCGACGCCATGGCCAGCCTGTCGGCCGCGGTTAATGTAGTGACCACCGAGGGCGAAGCGGGCCGCTGCGGCATTACCGCCACCGCCGTCTGTTCGGTCACGGACACTCCGCCGTCGGTGATGGTGTGCATCAACGCCAACAGCGCCATGAACCCGGTATTCCAGGGCAACGGCAGGCTGTGCGTTAACGTGCTGAACCACGAGCAGGAGATCATGGCTCGCCACTTCGCCGGGATGACCGGCATGGCAATGGAGGATCGCTTTGCCCTCTCCTGCTGGCAGAAAGGCCCGCTGGCGCAGCCGGTGCTCAAGGGGGCGCTGGCCAGCCTTGAAGGCGAGATTAGCCAGGTGCAAACCATCGGCACGCATCTTGTTTATCTCGTTGAAGTTAAAAACATCATCCTGAGTGACGCGGGACACGGCCTGATCTACTTCAAACGCCGGTTCCACCCGGTCATGCTGGAGACGGAAGTCGCCGTGTAATTCCTCCCCTCGCGCTGGCCTTTTTCCCGGCCAGCGCCGCTTTCTGCAAAAACTCCTAAGGTTTCCGCTAAATCACGCCGTTATATACCCATAAGAGAAATTTTCTGTGCCTGAATACTGACGCCGTATGTCAGTGCACCCGCATCATTCAGCGCATACCTAAATATACAGGATGACCTTATGGCTAAAACGACGCGGAGCCGCTCGGCTGAACGTCTGGTCGATATTCTCCTTGAGCTACATTTAAACGGTGTGGTCAATCGCAGTGCGCTAATGGAAAAATTTAAAATTACCGAGCGTACCGTTTATCGGGATTTAAATGCCCTTTCTCCCATTGTTGAACATACCGGTAACGGGCTATATCGGCTGATCCATTCTGCACAATCGCCCGGCGGGCAAGGCTTACATCACACCCTTGCTAACTTCCTGAATGCTGATAGTTTTTTCCCGGACAGAAATACGGAATTCTGGCAAAAGCTGGAAGCGCGCGTTGACGAAAACCATATTCTCATTCTTGCTAATGAAGCCGAACACACGGTACAGCGCGATATTCGCCGTCATTTAACGAAAATCGAGAAATCGATTAAAAACCATAATGTTTGCCAGATAGTTTATAAGGGTAAAACCCGCCTGATTAATCCCTATAAACTCATTAACAAAAAAAATATATGGTATTTACAAGCCACCGAAAATAGCCGCCTGAAATCCTTCTCGCTGAGCCAGATTAGCTGGTTTGATATTCAGAAAACGACATTCACCCCGGAAGAAAATGTCCTTGAGCTGCTGGAAAAAAGCCTCGACCCCTGGGTGTCGGAAGATACTTTCGCGGTGAAAATATTCATCAAAGATAATATTTCACATTACTTCCTGCGCCGCGATCTTCTGCCGGAACAGGAGCTGCTGGAGGAGCAGCAGGACGGCGTCACGCTGCGCTGCCAGGCGGCACACGAGAACCAGATCCTGCCGCTGCTGTTCTATTGGCTGCCGAATATCCAGATCCTGGAGCCGAGCTGGCTGAAGGAGAAACTCATCAGGACGCTGGAGGGCTATCTGGCCGTGGAACGCAATCCGAATAATCAAGTGATCTCAATCACATAATTTCGTCCACCGGCGGCGAGCCGTAACCGCTCGTCGCCCCCTTTGACCGCTCACCCGGTACTTTCAACCACTCATTCATTTACCTTCCTTTACACGCGCGTAGATCTGGCACGATCGCTCCAGCATTAATCAATACCTCCTCACAACGAACCCTGACCCTTTTTTCTTTACATAAAAAACCAGGTCTTACTATGGATACTAAAAAACTACTGAAGCACGTGCCCTGGGCCTTACTCGGGATCCTCGGCGCTTTTTGTCTGGCGGTTGTCGCATTACGCCGGGGCGAACACGTAAGCGCCCTGTGGATCGTGGTCGCGTCCGTTTCCGTCTATCTTGTGGCTTATCGCTACTACAGCTTGTACATCGCGCAGAAGGTCATGAAGCTCGACCCGACGCGCGCCACGCCGGCGGTCATTAACAATGACGGCCTGAACTACGTGCCAACTAACCGCTACGTGCTGTTTGGTCACCACTTTGCCGCTATCGCCGGCGCAGGTCCGCTGGTCGGCCCGGTGCTGGCCGCACAAATGGGCTACCTGCCGGGCACCCTGTGGCTGCTCGCCGGCGTGGTGCTGGCGGGTGCGGTGCAGGACTTTATGGTGCTGTTTATCTCTTCTCGCCGTAACGGCGCGTCTCTGGGTGAGATGGTCAAAGAAGAGATGGGCCGCGTGCCGGGTACTATCGCCCTGTTCGGCTGCTTCCTGATCATGATCATCATCCTCGCGGTGCTGGCGCTGATCGTGGTGAAAGCGCTGGCCGAAAGCCCGTGGGGCGTCTTCACCGTCTGCTCTACCGTGCCGATTGCGCTGTTCATGGGTATCTACATGCGATTCCTGCGTCCGGGACGCGTGGGTGAAGTGTCGGTGATTGGTATCGTGCTGCTGGTGGCCTCCATCTACTTCGGCGGCGTGATTGCGCACGACCCGTACTGGGGACCGGCGCTGACCTTCAAGGACACCACCATCACCTTCGCGCTGATCGGTTACGCGTTTATCTCCGCGCTGCTGCCGGTCTGGCTGATTCTGGCGCCGCGTGACTACCTGGCGACCTTCCTGAAAATCGGCGTGATCGTCGGTCTGGCAATCGGCATCCTGGTGATTAACCCGGACCTGAAAATGCCTGCGGTAACGCAGTACATCGACGGCACCGGCCCGCTGTGGAAGGGCGCCCTGTTCCCGTTCCTGTTCATCACCATCGCCTGCGGTGCGGTCTCTGGCTTCCACGCCCTGATTGCCTCCGGTACCACGCCTAAGCTGCTGGCGAACGAGAAAGACGCGCGTCTGATCGGCTACGGTGCCATGCTGATGGAGTCCTTCGTGGCGATCATGGCGCTGGTTGCTGCGTCCATCATCGAACCGGGTCTGTACTTCGCGATGAACACCCCGCCTGCTGGCCTCGGCATTACCATGCCAAACCTGCACGAGATGGGCGGTGACAACGCGGCGCTGATTATGGCGCAGCTGAAAGACGCGAGCGCACACGCGGCGGCGACCGTCAGCTCCTGGGGCTTCGTGATTTCGCCTGAGCAGATTATGCAAACCGCGAAAGACATCGGCGAACCGTCCGTGCTGAACCGCGCCGGTGGCGCACCGACGCTGGCGGTAGGTATCGCACACGTGTTCCACAAGGTGCTGCCGTGGGCGGACATGGGCTTCTGGTACCACTTCGGTATTCTGTTCGAAGCGCTGTTCATCCTGACCGCGCTGGACGCGGGTACCCGTGCGGGCCGCTTCATGCTGCAGGACCTGCTCGGTAACTTCGTGCCGTTCCTGAAGAAAACCGACTCTCTGGTCGCCGGTATTCTCGGTACTGCGGGCTGCGTAGGCCTGTGGGGCTACCTGCTGTATCAGGGCGTTGTCGACCCGCTCGGCGGCGTGAAGAGCCTGTGGCCGCTGTTCGGTATCTCTAACCAGATGCTGGCCGCCGTGGCGCTGGTGCTCGGCACCGTTGTGCTGGTGAAGATGAAGCGCACCAAATACATCTGGGTAACGGTTGTTCCTGCGCTGTGGCTGCTGCTCTGCACCACCTGGGCGCTTGGCCTGAAGCTGTTCAGCGCCAACCCGCAGCTGGAAGGCTTCTTCTTCATGGCTAACCAGTACAAAGAGAAGATTGCCGCAGGCGGCGCGGATCTGACCGCGCAGCAGATTGCCAACATGAACCATATCGTGGTGAACAACTACACCAACGCGGGTCTGAGCATTCTGTTCCTGGTGGTGGTGTACAGCATCATCTTCTACGGCATCAAAACCTGGCTGAAGGTGCGTAACGCCGACGGTCGTACGGATAAAGAAACCCCGTACGTGCCGGTGCCGGAAGGCGGCGTGAAGACCTCTTCACACCACTAAAAAAATGGCGGGTGGCGCTACGCTGACCCGCCCTACAATGTACTCGTAGGCCCGGTAAGCGCAGCGCCACCGGGCTTTTCCTTATCAGGATGCATTATGTTTGGTAACTTAGGCGAAGCAAAAAAATACCTCGGTCAGGCGGCAAAAATGCTGATTGGCATTCCGGACTATGACAACTACGTTGAGCATATGAAGACCAACCATCCGGATAAGCCGTACATGACCTACACCGAATTCTTCCGCGAGCGCCAGGAAGCGCGCTACGGCGGAAGTGGAGAAGGCGGCGTCCGCTGCTGCTAAAGGAGAGACCATGACCCCGATTGCCGTTACCCTGCTGACCGGTTTCCTCGGCGCCGGTAAAACCACCCTGCTGCGCCACATCCTGAACGAGCAGCACGGCTTCAAAATCGCCGTCATCGAAAACGAGTTCGGCGAGGTCTCCGTTGACGACCAGCTGATTGGCGATCGCGCCACCCAGATCAAAACCCTGACCAACGGCTGCATCTGCTGTACCCGCTCTAACGAGCTGGAAGACGCCCTGCTGGACCTGCTCGACAGCCGCGATCGCGGTGAAATCGACTTCGACCGTCTGGTGATCGAGTGCACCGGCATGGCCGACCCGGGGCCGATTATTCAGACCTTTTTCTCGCACGAGATTCTTTGCCAGCGCTACCTGCTGGACGGCGTTATTGCCCTGGTCGATGCGGTCCACGCCGACGACCAGATGAACCAGTTCACCATCGCCCAGTCTCAGGTGGGCTACGCCGACCGCATCCTGCTGACCAAAACCGACGTGGCGGGTGACAGCGAAAAACTGCGCGAGCGCCTGGCGCGCATCAACTCCCGCGCGCCGGTTTACACGGTGACGCACGGCGATATCGATCTGTCTCAGCTGTTCAACACCAACGGCTTTATGCTGGAAGAGAACGTCACCGCGAAACCGCGCTTCCACTTTATGGGCGATAAGCAAAACGACGTGGCGTCGATTGTGGTGGAGCTGGACTACCCGGTGGACATCAGCGAGGTGTCCCGCGTCATGGAGAACCTGCTGCTGTCGTTTGCCGACAGGCTGCTGCGCTACAAGGGGATGCTGTGGATTGACGGCGAACCGAACCGCCTGCTGTTCCAGGGCGTACAGCGCCTGTACAGCGCCGACTGGGACAGGCCGTGGAGCGATGAACCGCCGCACAGCGTGATGGTGTTTATTGGCATCCAGCTGCCGGAAGAGGAGATTCGGGCGGCGTTTGCGGGGCTGAAGAAATAACCGTTATGCATTATATTGCCTGCACAGACGGCCCCCTCTCCCTTGAGGGAGAGGGCTGGGGTGAGGGGGAACATACGGCTGTGGAGGTTATTCCGTTCACTTTATGTTCCTTGCTACTCTGTAACGGCATGACCTGTGAACGTGCCAGGGTGGCTCAGTCGCCACCACCCTGGCAACCCGGGCTCCCGGCGGTAAATCGCCGCTTCGCGGTACCTTCGGCTTATTCCTTCCGGCTTATCGGGGACGGGCGGAGGTAACATCCCTGTAAAGCCCGCCCTCTCGGCGCATCCCTGCGCCTCGCCCCGGCCTGCAGGAAACGCCTCAGCGATTTACAGCCGGACCAGGTCGTCGCTATAAGCCCTTCATTTTCCTGAAACGACACTCGTCGCTTTCAGTAAAAAAATTACTGGAGATTCCTCAGCCTGTGGGGTGAGCGGGAAACTTATTTCACCGCCTCCGGCAGCGTCACAATCCACAGCTCGCTGTCAGATTCCGGCTTCTTCAGCGGCTTCACGCTAAGCGTGGTTTCAACCGGTTTATCATCCAGCGTCAGCTTGCCTTCCGCGTTCACCCGGTAATCCTTGAGCTTCTTGCCCTCGACCGGATTTTGCATCGCCATCTTCACGCCAAAGTCGTTATCGTTCGCCACCGCAAGCGTTTTGCTGTCGATCAGCGCCAGCCCTTCGGCCTTTTCCTGCTGCCAGCCAAGGGCGCGCAAATCGACAACCTGAGTTTTAGCCGCAAGGATAATACCGCGCTGCGCCAGGGTTTTCTCATCATCAAACTCCGGGTATTCGCCCGGCTTGTCGAAGGCGGTCAGGTCGCTCGCCTTGCTGAGATCCACCTTGTAGATAAGGTTGCGCATCCCGTCGTTTTTATCACTTCCCTGCTCAATCAGGAGGATGTGCTGGTCATCGAGCGCCACAATGTCACCAATTTTGGCGTCGCTATTTTTGTCGTAGGCCGCGCTGTCGATGGGATAACCGTACATCGCGGTTTTCCCGGTCGCCGGGTCGAAGCTCACCAGACGCGTAAACAGCGCCTGTTTTTTGCTCTTGCCGTCGATATCCAGCGTACTTTGTACGGCGGCGATAATACGCCCGTCAGGCATACGGGTCAGGCCTTCAAAGCCCCGGTTCGGCTGGCGCCATTTGATGATGTTTGGCAGACCACCCGCGATGGATTTCTCCCCTTCTGCCGCCTGCGGCCCGTGGATAGCCAGGATCTTGCCTTTGCTGTCGACGTTAATCAGGAACGGGCCATACTCATCGCACAGCCAGTACCCGCCTTTACCGTCCGGCGTGATGCCTTCCGTGTCCAGCCCGCGGTTGTCACCCTTCAGCGTCTTTAACGTGTCGCTGAATGCCACTTCATTGGTGGAGCCAATTACGCCGCTTTGCAGCGGCAAACCGTTAATTTCGCCTTTATCGTCATGCAGCGGGCGGGCGTCAGTGGCCTCTGCTTTGCCGTTCTGGACGCGAATGGTCATCAGCAGCGGCGCGAAATCCGGCGTGACAAAAATTTTGGCTTCGTTTTTCCCGCTTTTTGGCGCATCCGCGTTCGGACCGCGATCGGTCACGGTTGCAAAGGTCAGAGCATCGCCCTGCTTGCCCGTAAACAGCAGGCCAGAGCCAATGCCGACAGGGAGTCCATGCGGGAACGCATCGGCAAATGCGCCGCTGTAGCTCACGTGCGAGCCTTCGGGGAAGCTGACGACATAGCGTTCAGCCGTAGGCTGTGCCGCCAGGCCAGAGAAAGAGAGCGCACAACCGATAAGCACAGGAATAATTTTTCTTTTCATATTGTTAGCATCCAGTTAGTGAAGCCAACAACGTAAAGAATAAACGTGTCAGAAAAATGACATGAAAGGGACAACCGAATGGGTGATTGAACGTATATTTATCGCCCAAAATGTAAGACTTTGTTGTTTTGTGTGTCACCTGAAACATTTTTGGAAATTATTAGAAACCCAATTAATTCAAGTCAAATCACTATTCCCGCCTCGTTCAGTTTATGTTTAGTCAAAAAACTAAACCCTTTCTAAACGACGAAAAAATTACCGGTTGACGCCTTTGCAACAAAACATCACCGCAACATTTAAAAATAAAACAATTAACAAGCCCAGCATAAAAGCGCGATACCCGTCACATTTGCAGTCATAAACATCACTTGTTAAGGTGCGCCCAGATTAATTTAATGACGAGGCATAAAACATGAAAAAACTGAATATCCTTCTTCTTTCTGCCCTGGCTGCCGTATCGGGTTCCGCACTGGCAATGGGCGGCACCGTTGAGCAGGGTAAAAACTTTACCAACCTTAATCTGGAAATGGGTAAATCCTCATCCGGTATTTATCTTGAAAGTAACTGGCTCAAAAACACCGATGACGGTACCCAGACCGGCGGCGTTGGCGCAGGCTACAACCTGGAAGTGGGCCCGGTAATGCTGAATGCGGGCGCGAAGGCAATCTACCTCGGCCCGAAAAAAGGCGATAACGGCGTGGCCTTCCCGATTGGTGGCGGCGTAAACGTTGCGCTGACCGACAGCATCCACGTGTATGGTGAAGGTTATGTTGCTCCAGAAGGCCTGAACAACAGCGTGAAAAACTACGTCGAAGCCAACGGCGGCGTAAGCTGGACGCCAGTTACGCCAGTGACCCTGAAAGTGGGTTACCGCCACGTGAGCGTTGATGGCAAAGACGGCCGTCCTGGCCACACGCTGATTGACGGCGCATATGTAGGCGGTGGAGTCACCTTCTGATGAAACACCGCATTACCGCGCTTTGCGTTCTGAGCCTCACGCTGATGCTCACCGGCTGCGTCCAGTACAAATGGGTGAAGCCGGGCGTCAGCGACGCGGAAATGAATAAAAAGCTCACGGAATGCGAAGCGCAGGCGCTGATCGATCTGCCTCCGGATAACGTCGTGACCGGTTCGAGCTCGGAAAAAACGGACAAATCGAAAAAGAAAAAGGACACTTCCACGAGCTACACGGTTGAAGACGCGAATGAATATCGCCGCGGTACGTTAGTCGACAGCTGCATGTTTAAAAGCGGCTGGGACAAGATCGAAGTGCAATAACCTCTTAAAAAAACCTGCCGGCCGGCAGGTTTTTTTTTTTACCTCTTACTTACGCACCACCACCAGCTTCTGGTTCACAAACTCTTTGATCCCCAGATCCGACAGCTCGCGTCCGTAACCGGAGCGCTTCACGCCGCCGAACGGCAGCTCTGGCGCGGTATCGGTGAGCCAGTTGATGTACACCATCCCGGTCTCGATCCGCGACGCCATTTTCTTCGCGCGTTCGATATCCTGGCTGAACACCGCGCCGCCCAGGCCGTAGTGGGAATCGTTCGCCAGGGCAACCGCCTCGTCGTCGTTTTTCACCACGTACATCTGCGCCACCGGACCGAAGAACTCCTCGAAGTACGCCGGGTTATCGCGCGAGATATTCGTCAGGATCGTCGGCTCGAAGAAGCTCCCGTCGCGCTGCACCGGCTTGCCGCCATAGTGCAGCGTCGCGCCGTTTTTCACCGCCTCGTTAACCTGTTTGGTCAGCGTTTCCAGCGCATCTTTAGAGGACAGCGGCCCCAGCGTGGTGTTTTCATCCAGCGGGTCGCCAATCTTCACCTGCTTAAACGCCTCGGTGAATTTGCTCAGGAAGGCATCTGCAATTTTCTCGTGCAGGATAAAGCGCTTCGCCGCGGTACAGACCTGTCCGGCGTTGTTGAGCCGCGCGTTAACGCCAATTTTCACGGCCTTCTCAAGGTCGGCATCATCCAGCACCACGAAGACGTCGTTACCGCCCAGCTCAAGGGTCGATTTCTTGATGTGCTTCGCCGCCTGCGCGGCCACGACGCTGCCGGCTTTTTCGGAACCGGTCAGCGCGGCACCCTGTACGCGATCGTCGGCGATAATGTTCGCCACCTGATCGGACGAGATAAACAGGTTAGTCCACGCCCCTTCCGGTGCCCCCGCCTCGCGCACCAGATGGGCAAAGGCCTCGGCGCAGTGCGGCACGATGCTGGCATGCTTCGCCAGCACGGGGTTACCCGCCGCCAGGTTCGGCGCCAGAACGCGCATCAGCTGGTAATACGGGAAGTTCCACGGCTCAACGGCCATCAGCACGCCGATGGGGTGATGCTCCACCCACGCTTCCCCAAGTTCAGATGGGTACTTCACCGGGGCCAGAAACTGCTTCGCGTTGTCCGCATAGTAGCGGGCGATCTGCGCGCACAGCTTCACCTCGCCGCGGCTCTGTTCGATGAGTTTACCCATCTCCTGGCTGGCGATTTTCGCCAGCTCCTCGGTGCGCTCGTCGATCAGGTCGGCAAGCTTATGCAGCACCGGCAGGCGCTGGCTGATGTCGCCTTTCGCCCATTCTGAATGGTAGAGCGCATCGGCCGCCTTCAGCGCCGCTTCGATATCCGCGTCGGTATGTGAGGGGTATTCTTTGATGAGCTGGTTGGTGGCAGGATTTACTGTCTGATAAGCCATGTCGAATCTCCTTGTTTTACCGCTTAGGGTATTAAGGGTAGTCAACATGACTGGCTCTGGACGTAAAGTTGGGTATATCCGGAAGGTTCTTAATGAAGCGCTGACCGATGGTTCGCGGCCGTGGTATAAAAAAGCTCCAGAAGGAGCGCCAATGACCGATACCCGACACATCCGCCAGACTTTTCACCGCGCCTCAGGCCTTGAGCTGCGCAGCACATGGCAAAGTACGCAGGCGTACAAACGCCATAGTCACCCTCAGCTCTCCATCGGTGCGATTGTGGAGGGCCAGACCTGCTGCATCTGTCACGACAGAGAGTACATCCTTAACCCCGGGGACCTCATCGTGATCCCGTCCTGTGCGCCGCACAGCTGCAACCCCGTCGCCGGAAAGCCGCGCAGCTACCATATGCTCTATATCGACGCAGACCTTCCTCTGGCGCTACAGGTGATTCGTAGCCCTGGCCTGTTTGCCCATTACCTGGACGTCGTTAAGACAATGTCTCCAGCGTCCGTGGAGGCGCTGCTTTCTGCCCTTCCCCGCTGCGCGGATAACGCAGACACGCTTCGCTCAACCAGCCAGCAGGTTCAGGAGGCATTTCTTTCCGAACTCACCAGCCCGCCTTCCCTCGACGAGCTTGCCCAACGCTTCTCGCTGCGCAAGGAGACGCTGATCCGCACCTTCAGGCAGGACACCGGCCTGACGCCGGGCAGCTTCCTCAACATCTCCCGCGTGGAGTACGCCAAAGCGCGGCTGCGCGCCGGGGATGATATTGCCGACGTCAGCTACCAGAGCGGCTTTGCCGACCAGAGCCATTTTCATAAGACCTTCGTCAGCTATACCGCCGCCACGCCGCGCCAGTACGCCACGGGCCGATCAATATCAGACAATAAATAGGCTCTGCAGCGCCGTACTCTGACCTCAGATTGTTAACTGAGGTCGCTATGGAACTGTTATTCCCTTCCGCTTTTCTCGCCCTGGCACTGGCGCATTTTGTTGCCCTGCTAAGCCCGGGCCCGGATTTCTTCCTGCTGGTGGGCTACGCCGCGCGCTACCGACTGCGCGGCAGCGCCGGGCTGTGCCTCGGCATCGCCGCAGGCAACGGGTTGTATATCCTGCTGGTGATTATTGGCTGGAGCGCGCTGCGCCAGTTTACGTGGCTATTCACGTTGATTGAATTCTCCGGCGCGCTGTACCTGCTGTGGATTGGCGCGCACCTAGTACGCAGCCGCCCACAGACGTTTATGCTTAACGAAACCCACCGGGAATACCCCTCTTTACGTAAGCAGATCCTGCTGGGTCTCGGCTCCGCACTGTTAAACCCGAAGAATGCGCTTTTTTATCTGGCACTCATGACGGCGCTACTGGGACCAGACGTCACGCTGCTTCAGCAAACCACCTGCGGCATCTGGATGGTGATGGTGGTACTGGTGTGGGATCTGGCGGTGGTATCGCTGACAGGTTTGCCGGTTATTCAGCAGAAACTCAGCCGTTCGCTCTGGCTGGTTGAGCGCACGGCCGGAGTGGTGCTGATGGGGTTTGGTGGGTGGGTGTTGTGGCGGTTGTTATCACACAATGATTAACGCATGCAGCAAACCTGAATGCCATCATTGCCTTACAAAATAAGTGTCGAAGCTATTAGGGACCAGGGTGAGAAAATACAAAATCATCACGCAACTTTTTCCAACCGATGCTCAACTTCAGGAAATGGCCGGTATTATCTACCATATTATGGTTATCTATGGGAGTGATATTGAAGAGAAAATATTTTATGACATCCTGGCGCATATACCAGACAAGTATCACTTTACCTATGAAGACGATAAGGTACTAGTGCTGGAAAAAGAGATGAAAGCTGTCATTGAAAACACATCAAAGTATCCAGACTGAGGTAAACTTGCTGATATTAAAGCCAAACTGAATGTGGATCCCATCCTGCTACTGCATAAACATAAGTTCCCTCCGGTGGCAAACGACGATATCTATAGGGGCGTGCCAGGGCAGACGGAGAATAAAAAAACACTTTTTATTACTTAACATTTTATAAGTTAGTCATCTCAACTTTATATGAGATGACTAATATAAATTTTATTTAAATGAATTCACCCATTTAATTTTGCGACTTAATCCATCTAAGCCAGGATAAACGGCACCTTCATGAATTCCATAATAGTATAATTGCTCCTTTAATTTTTTTCTTACCCTGGCAGGTATAATCACTTTATAAATCTTCTCAGGATAAAACGGCTTGGTAGGAGTAGAATGAACGGTAAAAAGTCCATTCTGGGCAATAATTCTTTTATTCAGATGCGCCGGTTCAAAAATTAAAGCATCACGGTCAGCGGGTATTTTTAGAGGATCAGAATTATATGCATCTGATTGTTCGCTAAAAGAATCCATTACCACAGACCTTGCATCGTCAATATACAACCACACCACCGAGTCACTATCGCTAGCATCATCTTCAACAGAGAAATATAAAGCTATTAACGGATTAGTAGTCCAGTCAAGTAACCTTGTCGGTAACCCATGATGTTGAGCTAAGGCTAACCACTCCCATTCATTCCTTGGAGTAAAATCAAGGTAAGGTAATGCTTGCTGCTTAAATTGTTCAAATATACGCCTTTCAGTGCTTTCTCTTATGGGATCGTCAATATCTAGTCGCCCAATGGATGGTTTTAATTCCCATTTAGCATTTGTCATACCTCTATACACTATATTTTTATCAATAAATTTCTTTCTAAAGCTTGAAATTACACCATGATATTTTGTGAACGAATCTCCAACATTGCTTAATACCTGCTCATTAAATTCTTCAATATAATTAGAGAAAGTTAAATTATAATCACATTCTTTTATTGACTCAACATTTGATATTCTACTAAAAAATTTAATATCTCGCGGGTGCGAAATTACATCCAGAATGGAGGAAATATTTTCCTCCGTCATAATATTTTTATTTTTTATTCTGGAAAACTTATTACTAGCATCGATGAATAGTATGGGATCGTTTTTTTCTCTTTTTTTGCTGATAACTAACAAGCAAGTTTGAATGTTTGTTCCATAGAATAAGTTCGCAGGCAAGCCTATAACAATGTCAATACAATTGAATTCTTCAAGTAATATTTTTCTCAATTCTTTATCTCTTCCCCCGCGGTGTAATGCCCCATGAGTCAAAGCAATAACCATCACTCCATCAGAAGATAATGATTCATACCCGCGCAAAACAAAGGCAAGATCAGCAGATCGACTTGAAAATTTCAAATTTAATGAAGTAAAATCTATATATTTCTCTGGCTCCCATCGTACGTTAAATGGTGGAACGGAAAGCATAATATCAAACTTTTTATTACTTTCATTAAATTTTAACACATCATCGTTAGTTAATAAAAATCTAGAAGGCTCTAACCCACTTAATAATATTCTTATTTTAAAAGAATCAAGCGTCGATTTTATAAGATCATTTCCACAAACCTCGTCGATAACAAAAGTCTTTCTGTAAATCTCAAGTAATAAACCTCCAGTACCGCATGCAAAATCACAAACATTGACAGGATTATTTTCATAGTGAAGCGCAATAGATGTTATAAGATTACATACACAATTTGGCGTAATATATTCAGGCATGGACTGCATCACACGCTCTGCAATAAACTCAAAAACAAAAGTAGCGAAATCGACAGAGAGCCATTCACTAATTGGTCCTACACTGTTCAAATCCCACAGCAACTGTTTTAAATCAACTATTTTATTTTGTTCAATTACCCTACAAGCATTCATGAAACAGTTTTTTAATTCAGGATATTCATTTTCGATATGATAAAATATATTGATCAATTTATTAGTCAATTGGTTTGAACTGTTAAAATCGTCAGAGCAAACCAAGACTGACAATTGATATAAAGGTTCTATTTTATATTTAAACCCCTCATTGTTAGTTAAGCTTTTATCTGAAAGCGCTTTGTATAGAAGCAAAGAAAGAAACAATTCACGAAAATCTGAGACGTTCACATAGGGACGGATTTTATTTTCAATTGCCTCTAAGAAATATTTTTTCTCATTCGATAATGAATAATCACGCATAGAAGACCTTTTGATTTATTTTCTTTCAAATATGAATAATTTCTATGATCTTATTTTTAACCATCATAAAAACAAACCAGCAAATGGTATAAAAATCGGAACAACCTAGAATATCTATATTATGCCAGAATACTTCATTAAATATATAGTTTCAACCATTTTCTATTTTAATCAAGATATAGTACGTCCAATAGATAAAATTGGACTTAAAGTGAGATGTAACATCAAAAAAATTCATTATTTTCCTGCATTCCCAATCAGTTCCTTGAAAGATTAATAGTCCCCAGAGTCAATTAATTATCATCCAAACAAGAATGCCAATCATCTGAATAAATCATAGCTCCATCACGGTAATGCCAGATAATTTTTTATAACAAAGCAGAACGAGCTCAATAGGCCCATGCTTTTTAAAATGAACATCTTTGACCCATTTATTTTTAGATGATAAATGCTAACTCGCTCAGTGTAGCTTTATCCTCCCTTTGCACCCTCTTTGCACTTTTGGTTCACTTGCCTCTATCCTTAACCCATGGAAAAAATAGCTGAACTCAAACGTGCCAAGCTGCTGGCGCTGGCGCTGCTGCTGGTTGCCGCCGCGGCGTTTATCACCACCCTGTTCCTGCCGCAGACCTTTTGGGTGCGCGGCGTGAAAGCCATTGCCGAGGCGGCGATGGTCGGCGCGCTGGCAGACTGGTTTGCCGTGGTCGCGCTGTTCCGCCGGGTGCCCATTCCGTTTATTTCGCGCCATACGGCGATCATCCCGCGCAATAAGGACCGAATCGGCGACAATCTCGGCCAGTTCGTGCAGGAGAAGTTTCTGGATACCCAGTCGCTGGTGGCGTTGATCCGCCGCTATGAGCCCGCACAGATGATAGGAGCCTGGTTCAGCAAGCCTGATAACGCCCAGCGCGTCGGGCTGCATCTGATGCAGGTGATGAGCGGTTTTCTCGAATTGACCGACGACGGGCGCATCCAGCGCCTGCTCAAACGCGCGGTGCATAAGGCCATCGACAAGGTCGACTTCACCGAAACCAGCGCCGTGATGCTGGAGAGCATGACCAAAAACAACCGCCACCAGGTGCTGCTGGACGCCATCATCAACCGCCTGATCACCCTGATTCAGCGGGAAAGCACGCGGGACTTTATTGCCGATCAGATTGTCCACTGGCTGAAGACCGAGCACCCGCGCAAAGCGATGGTGCTGCCCACCGAGTGGCTGGGCGATCAAAGCGCGGAGATGGTGTCGAACGCGGTGAACACCCTGCTGGACGACATCAGCCACGACCGCACGCACCAGATCCGCCAGGCGTTCGACCGCGCCACGCTGAAGCTTATCGACAACCTGAAAAACGATCCGGAAATGGCGGCAAAAGCCGACAACATCAAACACTACCTGAAAAACGACGAGGCGTTTAACCGTTATCTGGGAGAGATGTGGGCCGACCTGCGCCAGTGGCTAAAGGCGGATATGCAGAGTGAAGACTCGCGCGTGAAGCAGCGCATCGCCAACGCCGGGCTGTGGTTTGGCGAAACGCTCACGCACGACGCCAGCCTGCGGGCGTCGCTGAACGAGCATCTGGAACAGGCCGCGCACCGCCTCGCGCCGGATTTCGCGACGTTTCTTACTCGCCACATCAGCGACACGGTCAAAAGCTGGGATGCCAAAGACATGTCCCGGCAGATTGAGCTGAACATCGGCAAGGATCTGCAGTTTATCCGCGTCAACGGCACGCTGGTAGGCGGGACGATTGGCCTGATCCTGTTTTTACTTTCACAACTCCCCGCCGTGCTGGGGCATTAATCTGCTTTAGGTGGCGCGATGATGTAGCGCGTCGCCTCGAAGCGGTTCAGGATCAAATGCACCAGAAAGACCATCGTCAGCGTCGCCACCAGCGAAAAGGTGACGGAGGTGATGCGATAAAGATCGCTGAACACCAGGTCGCTGTCCGGATGCATGTTCTGCCCGAACATAATGCCGATGGTGGTAATGCTGGAGAATCCCACGCCGGCACCGACCTTCTCCATCACGTGCAGGCGCGCGCCAAACGCCAGCCCGAGGCCGATCAGCGGCATCATCAGCAGCATATGGCTGCTGTGGTCGTAGAGGATAAGCTGGACGACCAGAATATAGAGACAGCCCAGCACCACGCCGACCACGCGCCAGATGGAGCTCATCACCGCGCCGCGATAGTGCATCGGGAACAGGATTAAAATCCCCGCCATCAGCGCCGAAAGCGAATCGCTTAAATCGCTCATCTGAAACACAACGAAAATCAGCGTTGCGACGGTGCCGGAGAGCAACGACTCGTGGCGCACGCGGGCGTCGTCTTTCTCAATCAGCGGCGGCGGCCTGCGCGGCTCGACGTCCGGCAGCAGATAGTTCATCAGCGCGCTCAGGCACACCGCCATCACGCTCGCTTCGATGTTGGAAAACAGCAGCGTGTGCCAGTTGGTGGTGGGGTAGCTCATAAAATTGAGCATCACGCTCTGGCACACCACGCCCATTGAACCGAACAGAAACAGCGGCCCCTTGCTCATAAAGCGAAAGCGCATCACGTATAGGGCAAACACCACCAGCGTCATGATGACCGGCCATTGCGACAGATAGCCGATAATAATCACCATTTCCACGCAGTTGAGCGATGCGCTGAAGATAAACTGCTTCGCCACGTGGCGGTTAAACACCGGGACCAGCGACAGCAGCATGATCGGGTAGACAACAAAAAACACGCCGTAGCTGGTGTTGTAAAAGCTGGAGATGCTGAGCGCAATCATCCCGGCAAAGACGATGCGCAGGGTCTGGCGAAAGTCGTTTGCCGTATAGACGATGTTGCCGTGCGGGGTAAACACCCGCGCCAGGGTGCTAATAGACATAGTGAAGCAGGCTCACCAGGTGGATTTGCATCCCGGAGAAGAAGCGCGCAAACGGCCCTTCGCTATTGTAGAGCTGCACGGTCGCGCGGGCGCCGGTCGGCAGATGCTTCGGCAGCGGCTCGTCCAGCGTCACGTGAATGCGCATCCGCTGGGCGTCACGTACCCAGCGGTTAGATGTTTCCGGCTCGGAAAGCTGGCCGTTAACGGCCTCCTGACCGGCGAGGATCCCCGCGTCGCTGCTGGTCACGTGGGCGCGGAAAACGTGCCCCGGGAAGGCGTCAAACACCACGGCGGCATCGGTGCCCTGGTGGGTATGGCGCAGGCTTTTTTCACGAAAATCGGCCACGATATCGGTCTGGTTATTCACCAGCGCCAGCGCGGCCGAGCCGGAGGTGGCGTAAAAACCTGGGCTTAGCTGCAGGTTGCTGACCGTGCCGTCCGCCTGGGCGTAGACCTTCGTCCAGCCGAGGTTCAGCTCCGCTTCGTCCAGCGCGTTACGGTATTTTTGCAGCGTCACGTTGCGGTGCTCGTCCCGCTCGCCGCGCTGAATGCGCAGGTTCTGGATGTTCGCCTGAATCGAGCTGACGGACTGCTCGCTGCTCTGCCAGGTGGTGCGGACCTTATCCAGATCCGACTGCGAGACGTTCTGTAGCGTGCTCAGCTTCTGGTAGCGATCGAAGGTCACTTTGTCGTTACGCGCGGTCAGCACCGCGGTTTTCAGGCTAGCCTGCGCGGCGGCGATCTGCGCGTCCAGCTGTTCGTTGGAAAGGCGAGCCTGCTCGAGCGCGATTTGCGCCGCTTCCACTTTATTGCGAAACGGCGTGTCATCGAGCTCAAACAGCAGATCGCCCCGCTTCACCTGGCTGTTGTTGTGAACATGCACGGCCGCCACATAGCCGGAAACGCGCGGAGAAACCGGCGTTACCACGCGCATCACGGTGGAGTCCGGCGTCAGCGGGATCCAGATATCGGCGACGACAAAGTAGACAAACATCAGCAGGAAAGAGGCAATACTCACCCTTACCCAGCGGGCAAACTTTTGTTCAGGAGTCATTATTTTTCGGTCTTGTTATCATCTTCGCGGATTGTCCGCAAATTGCAGGCGATTTGATTCAGGGTGGCGCTGAAAACGTCGAGATGTTCCGGCGCGATATTTTGCGATACGCGCGTCTGAAGCGTCTCAATGACCTGGGTGAGCCTTTTGAGTACAGCTTTTCCCTCAGGCGTCAGCGTCAGAAGCCGGATGCGCTTGTCATAAGGCGATACGGTGCGCAGCAGGTAACCCTGTTTTTCCAGCTGTGTCAGGGTGCGCATCAGCGGCGGCAGTTCAATGCCCTGCACCTCCGCCAGCTCACTCACCGAGACGTTATCCCCGAGCTGATGCAGCTGCATCATCACCGTCCAGCTCGACTGGGTTAACCCGGTATCGAGAATGGCGTCGTCAATAACGGCGCGCCACTGGCGCACGATCATCGCCATCCGCATGCCCATCGGCCTGCGGCAGAACAGTTCTTCTTCACTCATGGGGAAACCTCTCGTCACACGCGGTCACGATAATAGTTATCAGGGTAAGTATCAAGAAACATGAGGCGAAAGAGCAGGAATTGCGAAAGGATATCTCCCTCTCCCTGTGGGGGTGAGGAATCCCCAGTAATTTTTTAACCGAAAGCGATGAATGTTGCTTCACAAAAATTAATGGCTTACAGCGATGCCCTGGTCCGGCTGTAAATCGCCGAGGCGTTTCCGTAAGGCCGGGGCGAGGCGCAGGGATGCGCCGAGAGAGCGGGCTTTACAGGGACGTTACCTCCGCCCGTCCCCGATAAGCCGGAAGGAATAAGCCGAGGGCACCGCGAAGCGGCGATTTACCGCCGGGAGCCCGGGTCGCCAGGGTGGTGGCGACTGAGCCACCCTGGCACGTTCACCGATGTGGCCGTCACAGAGTAGCAGGGGACGTGAAGTGAACGGAAATACCACCTCAGCCGTATGTTCCCCTCACCCCAACCCTCTCCCCTAAGAGGAGAGGGAGTCGTCCGTGCACGCGTTATCTTGTGGAGAACCCCTCACCCAGAGGCTTTAGCGACTAAAATGCTTCCTGACGGCAGCCCTTCCTGAAGCCGTCACCACCACCTCCCGGTACCCCGCCACCCGCTGGATCCAGCCTTTACTTTCCAGATAAATCAACAGCGCCGCGCCCGCCTCACCGCCAAGATGAAACCGCCGCTCGCTCCAGTCCAGGCAGGCGCAGCAGGCCTTGCGACGGGGATGAGAACTTAGCGGAATGTCGAGCATCAGGAACTGCTCGCGGCCATACAGCGTCAGCGCGGAACCGTCTGCCTCAAGCCAGCCTTCCGCCTGCATGAACTCATAGAGCTGCACTGCCACCGTTCCGGCAAGATGGTCGTAGCAGGTCCTGGCTTCACGCAGGGATTTTGGCGCGGAGGTTTCCGGCGGCGCAATGCGGCTCCAGGAGAGCCCCATCATCTGCTCGACCAGCGCCGCCACGTCGTGTCCGGCAAGACGATAATAGCGATGCCGCCCTTGCGACAGGCAGGTTATCAGTTGCCCTTCAAGCAGCCGGGCGAGATGTCCGCTGGCGGTCGACGGCGCCACCTCTGCCGCAGCGCTCAGTTCGGTAGCCGTCCACGCCCGCCCGTCCATCAGGGCACAGAGCATTTTCACTCGTGACGGATCGGCCATTGCCGCCGCCACCGCGGCAACGGCCTGCTCCAGCGCCGCGCTGTTATCAGGGGGTAAGCTCGTCTTTAACATTCGTCGCCCAGGGTCTGGTGATCTCTGCGGCCAGCTTATCATCATCCGTAAGCAGAATAAGGTGATTCGCATGGTCGCTATATTGGGTCAGGATTGACACGCCCTTTGCGGCCAGCGCCGCCGCAATTTCACCCAGCTCGCCGGGACGCTCCTGCTTGAGTTTTCTGATGACCGGCTTGCGTACGGCCTGCACGTTGAACCCGCCATCGGTCAGCACGCGACGGGCTTTTTCCCCCTCTTCCACCAGGAAGTGGGCATGCGTGCCAAATACGCCCCCGCCTTCCAGCCCCACGCCGCTGCGTCCCAGCAGCTGTCCAAAGCGCGCCAGTTCACCGGGGATATCGCTAAAAACCACATGAACGTCATACATCGCTATGCCCTCCGGTTTCAGAAGTATATTCCCGCACCACCTGCGCCACGCGAATGCGGTAGTACGCGAAAATCGACTCGCGCCCTTCGGCCTGCGCCGCCCGGTGAAACGCGTTCTGCTTCCAGCGGCGGACAGCCTCTTCGTCACGCCACCAGGAGAGCGAGAGAATTTTTCCGTCGGTGGTCAGGCTCTGAAAACGTTCGATATCAATAAAGCCGTCGATGTCCGCCAGCAAAGGCTTGAGTTCGGCGGCAAGTTGCAGGTAGCGCGCCTGATGATGAGGCTCCGCTTTGGCTTCAAAAAGGACTGCAATCATGGGTGTCTCTCCGTTGTGAGGGTGAGGAGAGAATGCAGGAGGAAAAAGCACGATGCTTCGGTAAGGAGCGAAGCGTTGTGCCACCGGGCAGGGTTTAACCCAGAACCGACCTCGGCTCCATAAATGCCCGGATCCCCCACTCCCCCATCTCACGCCCCACGCCGGAGTGTTTGAAGCCACCGAACGGCGCTTTCGGTTCATGGGCCAGGGTGTTCACCAGCACGCGGCCGGAGACAATCTGCTGCGCCACGCGTCGCGCACGGTCCGCATCGCCGCCCAGCACCATCGCGCTCAGTCCGTATTCTGTGTCATTGGCGATGGCGATCGCCTCCGCCTCGTCCTGATACGGGATGACGCACAGCACCGGGCCGAAGATCTCGTCGCGGGCAATGGTCATCCGGTTGTTCACGTCGGCAAACAGCGTCGGGCGCACGAACCAGCCGTCCCGCGTGCCTTCTGGTCGTCCTTCTCCTCCCGCCAGCAGGCGCGCCCCCTCTTCGATCCCTTTGCGGATATACCCCTGCACCCGCTGCCACTGCTTCTCGCTGACCATCGGGCCAACCTCTGTCGCGCTATCGCGCGGGTCGCCGGATTTTACCGCCGCCACGGCCAGCGCCAGCGCGGCTTCAATTTCTGCCTGGCGCGACCGGGGCACCAGAATGCGCGTCCCGGCTACGCACGCCTGCCCGCTGTTCATAAACCCGGCCTGGATCGCCAGCGGGATCGCCTGAGTCAGATCCACATCATCCAGCAGGATCGTCGGCGATTTACCGCCTAGCTCCAGCGTCACGCGCTTAAAGCTTTCCGCCGCGTTGCGCAGGATCGCCTTGCCGGTATTCGTCGAACCGGTAAACGAAATCTTCGCGACGTCCGGGTGACGACTAATTGTTTCGCCCACCGTCTCGCCGCGCCCGGTGACGATATTAAACACGCCCGGCGGCAGTTCAGCGTCGCGCAGCGCTTCGGTGACGATCTGCGTTTGCAGAGCGCTCATTTCGCTCGGTTTGATCACCGCCGTACAGCCCGCCGCGAGCGCGGCCGCCAGCTTGCCGCAGATAAACCCCGCATCGCTGTTCCACGGCGTAATCAGCCCGGCCACGCCAAGCGGCGTCATCTGCACCGTTGCGGCACCTGTGGGGGTGACAAACTCAAACGCCTCCAGCGCCTCGATGGCTTGGGCAATCACCTCCGCCGGGTATCTGGCCATCCACGCCGAGCGCGAGGCCGGCGCACCGTACTCTTCAATGACCGCTTCCAGTAGATCGTCGTGGCGAGCGGCCA
Organism: Enterobacter genomosp. O; assembly: GCF_001022965.1. Lineage (GTDB taxonomy): Bacteria > Pseudomonadota > Gammaproteobacteria > Enterobacterales > Enterobacteriaceae > Enterobacter > Enterobacter cloacae_L. Next base: position 198,559 of record NZ_LECZ01000023.1, on the reverse strand, counting down.
CGGCGGCGTGCATACGTTTTAGCGCTGCGATGCGTTCCTGCTTTGTGGTCTGCGACCACGCCGGAAACGCCGCTTTTGCCGCCGCAATGGCGCGCTCTGCGTCGACCTCATCGGCCAGACGAACCTTGCCGATGACCCGCGCCGTCGCAGGGTTGTACAAATCAAACCACTCGGTGCCGTGCGGGGTAACAAATTCGCCGTTAATAAAGATCTGTTCGATGGTGTGCATATAAACCTCCTCAGGCTGTGTGAGCACAGTCTGGCACGGCTTCTCCGTTGCGATAATCCACGCTATGCTGCAAGGGTTGTTTCGATTTTCAGGATAATCTATGCATCGTTCAGGTCTGACAGAGCTGGAAGTGGTGATGGCGGTGGTGCGGCGCGGCAGCTTTCGCGGCGCGGCGCAGGAGCTTGGGATGTCCGCCACGGCGGTCAGCAACGCCATCGCCGGGCTGGAGAGCCGCCTTGAGACGCGCCTTTTCAACCGCACCACCCGCAGCGTGGCCCTCACCGACGCCGGGCAGCGCTACGTGGCGCGAATTGGCCCGGCGCTGCAGGAGATCCGTCTCGCCGGGGAGGAGATCCACAGCGACACCGGGGAACCCGCCGGCACGCTGCGCCTCAACGTGCCGAACCATATCGGCGCGCTGTTTCTGGACCAGCTGCTGATCGACTTCATGATCCGCTACCCGAAAATGCGCGTGGAAACGGTAAGCGAAGCGAGGATGATCGACATCGTCGCCGAAGGCTATGACGCAGGGATCCGCCTTGAAGAGTCCGTCCCGCAGGACATGATCGCCGTGCCGCTGACCGGCGAGATCCGCCAGCTTGTTACCGCCACGCCGGACTATTTCGCCCGTCACGGTATACCCGAAACGCCGGACGATCTTCTCCAGCATCAGGGGATCGGCATGCGCATGGCCCACGGCGGGATCTACCGCTGGGAGCTGGCCCGTCGGGGTGAAACGTACGCGCTTGCCGTGCCGCCGCGCTTTGCGACGTCCGATCTTTTTGCCTCGATCCGCGCCGTGAAAGCGGGATTAGGGGTGGGATTTTTGCCGGAACTGTATATCCGGGAAGAGCTTGAGCGGGGAGAACTGGTGAGCGTCTTAGACGAGTGGGCGCAGCCCTTTGCCGGGCTGCGCCTGTATTACCCCGGCCATCGCCACGTTCCGCCAGGGCTACGGGCGCTGGTGGCGATGATCCGCGAGCGCGGGATTATTCCAGGTTAGCCTTGTTTAGCCCGTAAGCCGCATCCAGCGAGCCGGGCTCCATGCGGGAGGTGATCCCCAGACGGTTCCAGGCGTTGATCGCCACGATGGCGAAGTTCAGCTCCGAAATTTCCACGTCGGAGAAATATTCCGCCACGCTGCGGTAGAGCGCATCGCTCACGCCGTGAACGCCGATTTGGGTCAGCGCTTCGGTGAACGCCAGCGCGGCTTTCTCTCGGGCGCTGAACAGCGGGGACTCGCGCCAGGCCGCCAGATGGTACAGACGCAGCTCGCGCTCGCCGGCGATTTTGGCCTCTTTCGAGTGCATATCCAGGCAGAAGGTGCAGCCGTTCAGCTGCGATACGCGAATGTCGATCAGGTGCTTCAGCGCCGGGTCGATGGAGGTTTTCGCCACCTCCATGCTCAGGGCAGACAGCGCGTTAGCGAGGGCAGGTGTAGCTTTATGGTGGTTGACGCGAGTGCTCATGGTTTTTCCTCTGATTTACACTGTATGTGTCATGCGATGAGGCAAATCTACGCCGTTCATGACATAGTAAAAAGATACAAAAAGCGTGAAATGAGGTAGGACATGAAGCCGGGCTATCACGAGATTTATTCCCGCTATCGCGACAACATCACGCGCGGCGTGCTGAAGCCGGGCGATAAGGTCCCTGCCATCCGCGTGCTGGCCGAAGAGCTGAAGGTGGCGCGTAAAACCGTCGAAACGGCGTATGCCATCCTGACGGGGGAAGGGTATCTGGTGAGCCAGGGCGCGCGCGGCACGCGGGTGAACCCGGATTTACTGTTGCCGGACAAGGCTGCCCCTGCGGAACAGCCCACCGGCACGCTTCCGGCATCGCTCATCAGCCAGCGGGAACGAGCTGGGTTTCTGCGTCCCGGCATCCCTGCCCTCGACAGCTTTCCGTATAAAAAATGGCTGCTGCTGGCGGGCCAGGCGACGCGTTCCATGCGCCAGGAGGAGATGCTCAACCCGCCGGTGCTGGGCTGGTATCCGCTGCGCCAGGCCATCGCCAGTTATCTCAACATTTCGCGCGGGCTCTCCTGCACCGCCGAGCAGGTGCTGATCACCAGCGGCTACAGCGGCAGCCTGCGGCTGATCCTCGACACGCTTGCCAGCCGCAGCGACAAGGTGGTGTTTGAAGATCCGGGCTATTTTATGGGCCAGCAGCTGCTCAAGCGGATCGTGCCACGCCTGCACACCGTGCCGGTCGATCGCAGCGGCATCGACACGGAATACCTGCTCCGTCACCATCGCGACGCCCGTTTCGCCATCGTGACCCCGTCGCACCAGAGCCCGCTGGCGGTCACGCTCTCCCTGCCGCGCAAGCAGCAGCTGCTCGACTGGGCAAGCCAGAACGCGGCGTGGATCATCGAAGACGATTACGACGGGGAATTTCACTACACCCGCAAGGTGCTACCGTCGCTGAAAAGCCTCGACACGCACGACCGGGTGATTTTTATGGGCACCTTCAGTAAAACCATTATGCCGTCGCTGCGCATGGGCTACGTGGTCATGCCCGCCAGCACCGTTGGGGCCTTTACCGACTGTGCGGACATCACCACCAGCGGCCAGCCGGTGCTGACGCAAAAGATCCTCACCGCGTTTCTCAACGAAGGGCATTTCTTTCGTCACCTGAAGAAGATGCGCGCCCTGTATCAGACCCGCCGCGACTGGATGATTGCCGCCCTGCAGGAGGTGTATGGCGATCTGTTTTTCACCGAGCAGAACGACGGCGGGATGCATATCGTGGCGTTTCTCACCAAAGGAAGCGGCGACCGGGAGGTGGCGCGCTGCTGGCAGGAACAGCAGCTGCAGGTCAATGCGCTGTCGGAGTGGTATCGCGGGTCCGGGAAGCGCTACGGGCTGGTGATGGGCTATAACAACGTGCGGTCGTATCAGGAGGCGCTGGATTTGCTGGAAAGGCCGAAACGGCAGACGCTTGCGCTGTTGAGCTGAAAATCGCCGGGTGGCGGCTTCGCCTTACCCGGCCTACTCGATCCCGTAGGCCCGGTAAGCGTAGCGCCACCGGGCGATGACGCGGCTCATACATCATACCGCGACAACCCAACGTCCTTAAGCTGCTCGTCGCTCATCTGGCTCAGAATGCGGCGGGTACGGTTGATGCGATACCAGTTACGCAGCGTTTTCGCTACCCAGACAAACGCGATAAACGGACGTTTTGAACGATTCTCGTAGAATTCCATGATGCTCTCCTCGCTGTGTCAGTGGGGTTATCATCACGGAAAACGGCCTGTACAATACAGATTCAAAAACTGCTTTTGTTTACCATACAGATCCGCTAAAACGGTATCTGCATGGCGGTTTACCCATCAATCTGTACTGGTTTAACAATCTGTATGGTGAAAACAAAGGATACAGCATGACGCGCTACCAACATCTGGCCAACCTTCTGGCGGAACGTATCGAACAAGGGCTGTATCGCAGCGGCGAACGTCTGCCGTCGGTACGCACGCTGAGCCAGGAGCACGGCGTGAGTATCAGCACCATACAGCAGGCCTACCAGATCCTCGAAAATCTCCAGCTGATCACCCCTCAACCGCGCTCCGGCTATTTTGTTTCGCAGCGTAAGACCCAGCCGCCCGTCCCGGCCATGACCCGCCCGGTGCAGCGCCCCGTGGACGTGACCCAGTGGGATGAGGTGATGATGCTGCTGGACGCCCGCGCCGACAAAGAGATGATCTCCTTTGGCGGCGGCTCGCCGGATATTAACCAGCCGAGCCTGAAGCCGCTGTGGCGCGAGATGAGCCGCATTGCGCAGCATAATCCGGGCGAGATGCTGAGCTATGACGTGCTTGACGGACGGCTGGAGCTGCGCGAGCAGATCGCCCGCCTGATGCTGGACGGCGGCTCGACCGTCGCGGCAAACGAGATTGTCATCACCAACGGCTGCCACGGCGCGCTGTCGATTGCCCTGCTGTCGGTGTGCAAACCGGGGGATATCGTGGCGGTGGAGTCGCCGTCGTTTCACGGCACCATGCAGATGCTGCGCGGCTTCGACATCAAGGCGATTGAAATTCCCACCGATCCTGAAACCGGGATCAGCATCGAGGCGCTCGAGCTGGCGCTGGAGCAGTGGCCGATCAAAGCGGTGATCCTGGTGCCCAACTGCAACAACCCGCTCGGGTTTATCATGCCCGAAGCGCGGAAAAAGCAGGTCTTAGCCCTCGCCCAGCGGCACGATATCGTGATCGTGGAGGATGACATTTACGGCGAGCTGGCGGCGGAGTACCCGCGCCCGCGCACCATTCATTCGATGGATATCGACGGCCGTGTGATCCTCTGCAGCTCGTTTACCAAAACCGTGGCGCCGGGCCTGCGCGTCGGCTGGATTGTGCCGGGGCGCTATTACGACCGGGTGATGCACATGAAATACGCCGCGGGCGGGTTTAACGTCCCGGGCACGCAGATGGCGGTGGCGGCGTTTATCCGCGACGGCCATTACCATCGCCACGTGCGCCGCATGCGCCAGATTTATCAGCAGAATATGGAAACCTACACCTGCTGGGTGCGGCAGTATTTTCCGGCAGAGATTTGCGTCACGCGCCCGCAGGGAAGCTTCCTGCTGTGGATTGAGCTACCGGAGAAGGTCGACATGGTGTGCGTCAGCAAGCAGCTGTGTCGGCTGAAGATTCAGGCCGCGGCCGGGTCGCTGTTTTCTGCCTCCGGGAAGTACCGCAACTGCCTGCGGATCAACGTGGCGCTGCCACCGACGGACAAAAATCGCGAGGCGTTGAAGAAGATGGGTGAAGCGATTGTGATTGCGATGGAGGAGGGCTAGTGCGGCCTGATGCCCTCACCCCGGCCCTCTCCCACAGGGAGAGGGAGAAAACCATGCAGCACTACTCGTCGAAGTACCAGTACCCCTGGTTAATCAGCCCGGTAAGCTCTTCAACAAACGTCGGGTTGTTCAGCGCATCGCCCAGCTCGGCCTGGCCGAGTTCGGTGTAGCGGCACAGCGCATCCGCCGCCTTCGCGTCTACCGTTTCCAGCAGCTCGCTGTTGATAAAGAAGCTGCCGTTGACGTTCAGCACGCGCAGGCCGCTCAGGCGAGACAGCGTTTCGCCGCCCTGCAGCGCGTCCAGCACCTCTTCCGGCGCATACGGCGGCTCGGCGGCGGCGATATCCAGCTCGTGGCGCGGCGTGGAGACAAAGCTGCCGAACCACTTCGTGAAATCATCTGGTTTGCTAATCATGTCGATCATTATCTGACGAAGGCGTTCGAGCTCGTACTGCTCCACGCGGCCAGGGTGCTCGCGACAGGTCAGATCCGGATCGCTGTAGTGCTCGCCGCCCAGATCGTTTTCCAGCGCGTAATCGGCGAAGCTGCTGATCAGATCGCGGCCGTTTGGCCCGCGGAAGCCAACGGAGTAGTTAAGCGCCGTCTCATGGGTAAAGCCGTCGTGCGGGAATCCAGGCGGGATGTAGAGGATATCGCCCGGGGCCAGATCTTCGTCGATGATTGGCTCGAACGGATCGACATGCAGCAGCGCCGGATGCGGGCAGAACTGACGCATCGGCAGCCTGTCGCCCACGCGCCAGCGGCGGCTGCCCATCCCCTGAATGATGAACACATCATACTGATCGATATGCGGACCCACGCCGCCGCCCGGCACGGAGAAGGAGATCATCAGGTCATCCAGACGCCAGTCCGGCAGGACGCGGAACGGACGCATCAGCTCCGCCGCGGGCATATGCCAGTGGTTTACTGCCTGCGCCAGCAGCGACCAGCCGGTTTCGCCCAGATCGTCAAAGTGCTCAAACGGACCATTGCTGGCCTGCCACTTGCCGTTGAAATGGCTCACCAGGCGGCTATCGACTTCCGGCTCCATCGCCAGGCCTGCCAGCTCGTCCGGGGTTATCGGGTCGACAAAATTCGGGAAGGCATTTTTCAGCACAACGGGTTTTTTTTGCCAGTATTTCTCAAGAAATTCCGGCCAGTTCAGGTTCAGTTGATACGCCATGGATAGCACCAGTGAGAGGGGAAACAGGCGCGATTATAGGCAAGAAGGCAGAGGGGGAACTTGTCATGGGTCAAACCAGGGCGCGTAGGTCGGGTAAGGCGAAGCCGCCACCCGACACATACGCGGCGAAAACTTAATCCAGCTTCAGCTCGTCATAATGGGTAATCAGTTTACCCACGATGCCGTAGTCCAGCGCTTCTGCCGGAGACATCCAGAAGTTGCGGTCGGTGTCTTTTTTCACTTTTTCCAGCGGCTGGCCGGTCGCGTCAGCAATCAGCTTGTTCACGCGATCCAGCATGCGGATGATCTCGCGCGCTTCGATCTCAATATCCGTCGCCTGACCGCGCACGCCGCCCAGCGGCTGGTGGATCATAAAGCGGGTATTTGGCAGCGAGTAGCGGTGCTCTTTCTTCGCCGCCAGGAAGATGGTGATCCCGGCGCTCGCCACCCAGCCGGTGCCGATAACATGCACTTCCGGGCGGATGAACTTGATAAAGTCGTGGATGGTATCACCCGCTTCCACGTGGCCGCCCTGGCTGTTGATGTACAGCTTGATCGGATCGTTGCTGACGCTTTGCAGCAGGATCATCTGGGTGATCACCTTCTGCGCCAGCTCCTGGTTAATCTCGCCGGAGATCACAATCGAACGGGACTCCAGCAGTTTTTGCTGCAGCGCGCCCGTGCCGTTTGACCCTTCCGCCTTATCCTTGTCACTTTCTTTCAGTGTGTAGTGCATTGTTATGTCCTCAGCATTTAGCGCTCAAAACCAGAGTGTAGCCTGTTTTACCCGTGAAAGTCCTCAGGCGCACACAATGCGAACGTCCTGCGCCGCAAACGCGTCAAGAACGCCCTTTTCCATCCCCTCTTCCACCACCAGCACGTCAATGTCGCGGCTCTTCGCCACCGCATAGCGCGCCACGCCGGGCAGCTTGTCGGCGGTCAGGGCCACGATGGTCTGGTTACTCTGGGCGATCGCGACTTTTTTGAACGCGCAGTCGGCGAAATCAAACCCGGTAAGCCCCATCTCCGGGTCCATCGCGCAGCCGCCGATAAACGCCTGGTCGAAGATAATGCCCTGGATCTGGCTTGCCGCCGTGGCGTCCACCGCGCCGCCGGAGGTTCGCTGGACCTGCCCGCCGGTGACGATCACCTCGCACAGCGGATGATGCAGCAGCTCCGCGGCAATCGCCGGGGAGTTGGTCACCACCGTAACGCGGAGATCCGCCGGAAGGGCCTTCGCCACCGCCAGGTTGGTCGTGCCCGCGTCGATAAAAATACAGCCGCCAGGCTTCACCAGCGCTGCTGCTTTCTGCGCGATTGTGTTCTTTTCTGCACTTATTTTCTGTTCGCGGCTAAAAAAATTCCCCGCATCCGGCAGCTGAAGCACCGCGCCGCCGTAGACCTTTTTACAGATCCCCTCTTTGCTAAGCTCATGTAAATCCCGGCGAATGGTGTGCTCGGACACGTTCATCTGGCTCGCCAGCTCGGTACAGACCACCCTTCCGCTCTCCTGAAGGATCTGGCGGATCCGCGCTTGTCGTTGTTCCGGAAAAGCAGCATAATCGAGCATAAGAAGTCCCTGATAAAGTCTAATCGAGTATCAATGCGCATAATGTTGCACAACCGCGCACTTCACACAACGAGGGTTATTATGAATATTGCACATGTCGCACTCTGGACCCGCAGCCTCGAGGCACAGGTTCAGTTCTGGGAAACGGTTTTTAATGGCCGCAGTAACGAACGCTACGTCAGTCAAAACCGCCCGGGGTTTGAATCCCATTTTATTACGCTGGATGACGGGCCGACCATTGAGCTGATGACGCTGCCGGACCTGCCCGGCGCGCCGTCGCACCCGGAGTTTATCGGCTGGGCGCATATCGCCATTAACGTCGGCAGCAGGGCGCAGGTGGACAGCATGGCAGAGCGGGCGCGGGCAAACGGCACGCTGCTCAGCGCACCGCGCATGACCGGGGACGGCTTCTATGAAGCGGTAATTGCGGACCCGGACGGCAACCGCATTGAGCTTGTCGGTGCATAAAATCAGCGTTTCGTTCCTTAACCGCCCCGCCACGGCTCGCTATACTTCATCTTCATACGGTTATCATATTGTTAAATGATAATGATATTTAATGTGTTAAGATGAAAGTCAGTATAAACAGTCCCTTACGTAGCCGTCGGGGCTGTTTACATCCTCGACATGTCAATCAGCACCGGGGCGGTGAATGGAACACATTGTGTATGTGGTAGATGACGATGACGCAGTCAGGCAGTCCGTAATCGGGCTGCTGGAATCGGCAGACTTAAGCGCCATCGGCTTTTCATCGGCAGAAGCGTTTCTTCAACACCGGTTTGAGGAGCTGCCGTCGTGCGTGATCCTCGACATGCAACTGCCCGCCATCTCGGGCTTTGAGGTGGCTGACGCGCTCAAAGACAGCGGGCGCGAGATCCCGATTATTTTCCTTACCGGCCACGGCACCATCCCGATGTCGGTGCGCGCCATCAAGGGCGGCGCTTACGAATTTCTCACCAAGCCCGTTGAATCCGGCGCGCTGATCGACGCCATCGAATCCGCCCTTCGGCTGGCGGAACACAACGCCGTGCGCAATAAAGAGCACTACGCCCTGAAGCAGCGGCATATGTCCCTCACGCCGCGCGAACACGAGGTGCTGACGCTGGCGATAAGCGGCATGCTGAACAAGCAGATTGCCGCCGAGCTTGGCGTCAGCGAGATCACGGTTAAGGTGCACCGCCGCCGCGTGATGGAGAAAATGCAGGTGCGCTCCGTGGCGGAGCTGGTCAGGGCCGTTGAGCGCCTGACCAATAGCCAGCCTGCGGAGTAACCTCTACCCTTCCCGTGTCGCCAGCGGCAGCGCAAAGGAAAACACCGTGCCGTACGGCTCCCGGCGGCGCGCGCTCAGCTTCCCGCAGTGGCGCTCAATGATGCTGGCGCTGATGGTCAGCCCCATCCCCATCCCCTGCGCTTTGGTGGAATAGAACGAGTCAAAGATCTGCTCCAGACGCTCGGGCTCAATGCCGCTGCCGGTATCGGCGATCTCGACGATCACTTTACCGTCCGCGTTGCTGGTGCTGAGGGTAATGGCGCAGGGGCGATCCGTCACCTCGGCCATCGCCTCGACGGCGTTCATCACCAGGTTGAGCAGCACCTGCTGGATCTGCACGCTATCGCCGGTGATAAAGCTCTCCTGCGCCTTCAACAGATAATCAACGCTTATATGTCGCAGCTCCAGCTCGCTGCGCGAGAGCGTGATGATGTGGTGGATCAGGTCGTGCAGATCGATGCGCGAGAAGGTGGGATCCTGCTTGCGCGTCAGGGACTGGATGCTGCGAATGATCTCCCCCGCCCGCGCGCCTTCCGCGGCGATCTCATCCAGCCCTTCGCGGACCTTGTCCAGCCGGGCCGGCTCGCGGCTGAGCCAGCGCAGGCTCGCCCCGGCGTTCGAGACGATCGACATCAGCGGCTGGTTAATCTCGTGGGCGATGGAGGAGGTCAGCTGTCCGACGGTGGTGGCGCGGGACACCCGCGCCAGATCCGCCTGCGCCACCCGCATGGCATCCTCCGCGGCGCGCTGGCTGGTGATGTCGGTGATGATGCCGTAATACTCGTTCACCTCGCTGCCCACGCCCACCGGATCGCCAATCCCGAGGATGTAGCGCGTTGAGCCGTCGGTACGCTTAACGCGAAACTCCGCCCGCATGGAGAGCCCGTCGCGCACGCTCTGTGTAACGATAGCGCTGATGCGGGCGTAATCGTCCTCATGAACGAAGGTCAAAAACTCCGCCATGGAGATGGTCTTTTGCCGTTCGGGCAGGCCGAGAATACGGGCGTACTCGTCCGAGACAAACATCAGATCCTGCTCCAGCTCCCAGCGCCAGCTGCCGGTGTGGCTGATCTGCTCGCCCAGCATCAGCGAGGTCTGGCTGGCGCGCAGCTCTTTTTCCACCCGCCGGCGCTGGATGTTCTCCGCCAGCAGTTCAGCGTACAGCCGCGCCGTCTCCAGGGAGACCGCGGCCTGCGCGCCCAGCAGGCTCACCACGCGCGAGTGCTCGGCGGTGAAGACCTCCGGCATCAGGCGGTTTTCCAGGTACAGCACCCCCACCAGCCGCGCCTGTTTGAACATCGGGACGCACATCACGGCCGCCCCGGAGGTCACCAGATAGGGATCCTGGCTGAAGGGATGGAACTCCTCCGGCCTGCCGGTGCGGATCTCCTGCCCGGTGCGGATCACCGCCGCCAGCACCGACAGCGGCAGGTCGGTCGCCGTCGGCACGTCTTTCAGGATCCGCACCCGCACGCCTTCCGTGCTGGTCCAGGCGCTGGCCTCGATCTCCGGGATGAGGCTCTCGCTCACGCGCAGCAGCAGGCCGCGCTGCGCCCCGGCGCGTTCGAGCAGAATGGTCATCAGGTTTTCGATCAAGCGCTCAAGGTTAATCTCTTCCGACAGCGCGCGGGAGGCTTTGATGACGCTTTGCAGATCGCGGATGGTCTCGTTCTGGGCGAAGGCCACCGTGTCGTAAGCGCTGGCCTGCCCCGAGGCCAGCAGGTGCGGGAAATCCTGCTCCAGCTGGCGGATTTTGGCCTGCGCGCCCGCGCGTCCCCAGGCGGCAATGGCCCCGCGGAAGTGCGCGTCCGAGGCGGTCGGGTAGCCGCAGGCCAGCGAAAAGCGCCCCGCCAGCTCGTGGGCCAGGGCGTTGATCGGGTTAAATCCGCCCTCGCGGGAGAGCCGGACCGCCTTCTCATACTGCTCCAGCGCGATGCTGTTCATCCCGTCCAGACGCACGATTTCGGCGTAGATCAGCGCCTCTTTATCCGCGAACGTGCCGGGATTAATGCGCGCCCAGAGGGCAATTTTGTCGTAGTGGGCGTGAATGCTGCGGCGGTGGTTCGCCGAGAAGGTCTCCGGCGTCAGCTGACGCGACAGCGCCAGAGCGCTGTAAAGATGGTAGTCCAGCAGATGGATGTGCCCCGGCGCAGACCATGCGTACCAGCCCGCCATCTCGAGATCCGCCTGCGCGTCGGCATACTCCCCGCAGGTAAAGTGCGCCATGCCGCGATACAGCCAGTACCAGAACAGCATGGTGGCGTTCTTCTCCGGCGCCTGCTCCGGCGACGCGGGAAGCAGCGCCTCCGGCAATACCTGCGACGCGCTCCAGGTGCCGATGACCGGCGTGCGCAGGAACTCAACGTAGCCGCGCTGGACCATCAAAATGGTTTCCACGTCCTGGAAGTGGGTTTTACGCACGAACGCCAGGCCGCGATCGATGCTGGTCAGCACCCCGTCCAGGTGGTCGCCCCGCGAGAGGAAGTTAATCACCTGGTGGCAGGCCGCAAAGCAGGCCATCGTCATGTCGCCGTGGGTGACCGCCGCGCTAAAGCAGGCCTTCGCGCACTCGATGGTAAACGATAAAGGCTGGGTCCAGACGCTGAGCTGGTCGAGCGGCAGCAGGGTTTTGGCTTCGAACGCATCGTAGCCGTGGCGATTGACCAGCTCGCGGGCCAGGGTGCCGTACTGGAACCCGAGGCGGTACTCGGCGTAGCGGTGGCCCATCAGCACGCCAAACCAGGCCATCGCCGTGGTGGACGCCCCGGTAATGCCGTGGTCGAGGGTCAGGTGCATCATGCGGCAGAGCAGTAAGAAATGCAGGCGCGGGCAGATGAAGCTGGCGCAAATGCTGGCGCTATATAGCAGGTTCATCACCGCTTCGGTTTCCGGGTTGTCCATTCGCGAGAGCGGGCCAAACAGATGTTGCGGCGCGTCATTCGCGCGGTTGCAGAAGCGTTCCCAGGCCTCGTCGCAGTCGGCGTCTTGCGGATAGCGGCCAATCTGGATGCCAAACACCCCCAGCCAGCAGAGCGCCGCCTCCAGCGCCAGACGGCTGTCCGACTGGCGAATGTACACCTCCACCAGCAGGTTGGCCGCCAGCGCCTTTTCGGTCAACCCGCCGGGGCAGCCGAGGATGGCGTCACACAGCTCGCGGGTGCGCTCCAGGTGCCCCAGCGCAAACTCACAGCCCGCCTCTTCGATATCGAGCATAAAGTCTGACACCGTCCCGGCGTTGCCCAGCGCTCTGGCGGTCTGGATATAGCCGAGCGCCGAAGGGTAATCCCCCGAGCGCTTCGCGCGTCGCGCGGCCAGCAGGCTCAGCTCGCGGAACCTCTGGCGCTGCGGGGCGGGCTGAATGCTGTCCAGCGCGGCCGTGACGTGGTGAACGGCGCGGAACAGCAGCTCGTTTCCCGCCGCCTGCCGCGCGGCGTCGGCCAGCAGGCTGGCGGTGGTCAGGTGAATGTGGCTTTTCTCATGCCGGTCCAGCAGCGCAAAGGCGGCCTCCTGTACCCTGTCGTGGGTGAAGGCGTACTTTTTTTCCGTCAGCACGATGAGCTGGGCCATCACCGCCGGGTGCAGCGCATAGCGCATTTCCGCCATCGACAGGCCAACCACGCGGCACATCATCTCCATCTCGCCCGTGCCGCCGAGGCAGGCGATGCTGCCCAGCAGGCGGCGCGTCTCGTCGGGCAGCTCTTCGAGCTGCTCCAGCACCAGGGTGACGACGTTTTCGGTGTAATGCCTGGCGCGGATCGCCTGCAGATCGTAGTGCCACTTGTCCTGATATTTGTTATGCACCACCAGGCCGTCATCAACGATGCGGCGGAAAAACTCGTGCACGAAGAGCGGGTTGCCGCCGGTCTTCTCGTGGATCAGCGTGGCGAGGTCGGCCGTCGCCGCGCTGCGGGTGCGAAACACCGTCGCCAGCCAGCGCGCCACGGCTTTGACGGACAGCGCCTGCGGGACAATCTCGCTCGCGTGCTGTGCCGCCTCCGGCAGGCTCGCCAGCGGCTGTTGCAGTGTCGGGTCGGATAACGAACCGATATCGCGATGGGCCACCACCACCAGCAGCGGAACCGCGCCGCAGTTCTTCAGCAGATAGTTCAGCGTATGCAGGCTGGCGGGGTCGCTCCACTGGAGATCGTCGAGCACCAGCACCAGCGGGCAGCCCTGCGAGGCAAAGGTCTTCACCAGCGCCAGCACCATATGGCTGAAGCGCGCCCGGGCATCAATGGAAAACGTATCCGCCGAGAAGCGCGGCTTGCTCTCAAGCAGCAGGCCCAGCTCGGGCACCAGGCTGACGGCAAGCTCCTCATACCCCTCCAGGGCGCGCGAGAGGCGGATTTTCCACTTCGCCACCTCGTCTGCGGGCAGCCCCAGCAGGTGCAGCGTTAGGGTGCGGAACGCGGAGCTTAATACGCCGTAGGGCAGCGACGGCGAAAACTGATCGACTTTGCCCACCGCCAGCAGCACCGTGCGCTGCTGCAGCGTTTTGAGCGCCGTCGCGATAATTGAGGATTTGCCGATCCCCGACGGCCCGCCGATCGTCACCAGCTCCGGCACGCGGTTCTGCCCTACCCGCTCAAACGCGGCAATAACGTCGTTCGCCTGCGGATGGGTTGCGAACAGGGAATCCGCCAGATGGATCGCCGGGGTGCGGTCCTGCTGGCCGGGGGTGAAGGCGACGATCTCGCCCTCGCAGGTCAGCGTTGCCTGGCAGCGGCGGAGGTCGGCAATCAGCCCGTCGACCGTCTGGTAGCGGTTATCGGGGTGCTTTTCCAGCAGCTTCAGGATGATGGTCGACAGCATCCCCGGCACGTCCGGGCGTATCGCGTCCGGCGCCAGCGGCTCAGAGGCAATGTGGTAATGCGCCCAGTTGGTCTGGTCGTCCTCCCCCAGCTCAAACGGCAGGCGGCCGGTCAGAAGTTCATACAGCACCATGCCGAGGCTGTAGAGATCGCTGCGGTTATCAACGGGGCGCTGGGTGCGGGAGGTGTGCTCCGGCGACATCCAGGCGGGCGTACCGCCCGACACGGCAAGCCGGGTCTGGGAGAAAGCATCGGAGAGAGTACAGGAGAGGCCAAAGCTGCCCAGGCGGCAGGTGGCATCGTGCTGAACAAAAATGCTGCCGGGCTTGATATCGCCGTGGATCAGGTTTTGCAGGTGCATCTGGCGCAGGGGGGCGCAGATCTGGATCGCCAGCTCGATAAAGCGCGCGATCCCCGAGATCGCCCTGCCCGCGCGTCGCGCCAGCAGCTCAAAGGAAAACGGGGCGTACACCAGCGCGAAGCGCCCCCGGTACTGGGTGGACGCGACGGCGCGAATGGCCCAGCTGTCCTGCAGCATATCGCGCAGCGCAAACTCGTTTTTGAGCAGCCGGGTGGCCCGCTCTTCCTCTTCATCGCTGACCGCGGTGGCGATAATGAACGAGCCGCCGGAATGAGGATGTCGCGCGTGCATCCAGGCGATTCCGCCCTCCTGCGCCAGCACGGTAAAAATCACATCCTCTTTAAGGACAAAAACCCGCCCCTGATGAAGATTCCCCTGGGCGGGCCAGAATGCAGGCTGCTCGTGTTCGTTCATCCGCGATCCTTATTGTCGGCGGGCCAGCTCCCGCTGAATATGATCCAGCAGAATATCGATGTTAATGGGCTTACGCAAAAATGCAGCGGCGCCCTGGCTAAGAGCGTACCGCTGCATATTTTCATCAGCATGACCGGAGATAAAGAGCACGGGCGGCGGCGGTACGGCCAGCAGCCGCAGCTTGTCAAACAGCTCAAGGCCGCTCATGCCCCGCAGCTTGATATCGGCGATCACCAGCGCCGCGCCGGACAGGGCGAGCGGATGGCTGAGAAATACCTCTGCCGAATCAAACGTATCGGTGGAATAGCCTTCCGACTCCAGGAGATTACTCAGCCCGCTGCGGACGGAACGTTCGTCATCAATGATGGCAATGCGCCACGGCAGCGTCATGCTGTCTTTCCTCTCACAAATCATTAAACGTCGCGATCGTCCTTCGCGGGCGCAGGGGGCGCCGTGCCGCTGATTTTCGGCACGCATTCGTGACGAAACCAGGCGAGGGTAAGCGGTTCGCGACTCAGTAAACGCCGTCCCACCGGGATGAGCTGTTCGCCCACCAGCATGCCAAACAGGCCAAGCAGGGCGACAACCGGCGGCGCCGGGGAATGGACGTCGAGCAGGGCGTAAATTACCCCAGCAGCCACGCCGCACACCAGCGAAATTATCCACGCTTTCATGAGGACGCCCCCGTCTGCGATGTCGCCTGCGAAACGGTCACCTGAGGCGGCGGCGCGCCGTCGCGGGATAACAGATGGCGCGTCGCCTGTTCACCCGCCAGCATCCCCAGCAGGCCAATCAGCGCCAGCGCGGGCGGCGCGGGGGAGCGCACCTTCAGTACGGCATACATCAGGCCAATCAATACGCCAGCGGCAAGGGATATCAGCCCAGTACTCATTGTGAACTCCAGAGAAAGAGGCAGCGGCGAGCCGGATGAGGGACCAGCCCGCCAGCGGAACTTAGCGAGCCGGAACCGGCGCTAAGGTGCGGTGCTCGCTCTTCTGGCGAGACGGCGCTTTGTGCACCATGGTGTAGGCGTAATCCACGCCCATGCCGTACGCGCCGGAGTGCTCGCGCACGATATCCATCACCGCGGTGTAGGTCTCTTTACGCGCCCAGTCGCGCTGCCACTCCAGCATCACCTGCTGCCAGGTCACCGGGATCACGCCCGCCTGGATCATACGCTGCATCGCGTAGTCGTGAGCTTCTTTGGAGGTGCCGCCGGACGCGTCCGCCACCATATAAATTTCGTAGTCGCCTTCCAGCATCGCGCACAGGGCGAAGCTGTTGTTGCACACTTCAGTCCACAGGCCGGCAACCACCACCTTCTTCTTGCCGTTGGCCTTCAGCGCGTCGCGCACCTTCTGGTCGTCCCAGGAGTTCATGGAGGTACGCTCCAGAATGTCCTGGCCCGGGAACACGTCCAGCAGCTCCGGGTAGGTATTACCGGAGAAGCTTTCGGTCTCTACGGTGGTGATGATGGTCGGGATGTTGAACACTTTGGCCGCTTTCGCCAGCGCCACGGTGTTGTTTTTCAGCACCTGGCGGTCAATAGACTGCACGCCAAACGCCATCTGTGGCTGGTGGTCGATGAAAATAATCTGACAGTTCGCAGGGGTTAACACTTCGAGCTTTGAAGAGGTCATAGCATTTTCCAGTGGTTAAGGGTGAAATCGCCGCGAGCGCCGCGACGATAAAATCACCCTCATCCTGCGGTTTTCCGTCCCTGCGCGTAATTATCTCTTCGTATAGTTAACCTTAGGTATAGTTATACTTTGGTATACCTATCCTATTGTATAACTGGATCTTTGCCGAAACCGGTTCCCATAATCCTGACCATTCCCCTCTCAGTCAGGAGCAGTTATGGTTACCCTCGGTAAAGCCGATCTCATTCTGGTTAACGGCCAGTTTCACACCGTCGATCGCGAAAACCCCGTCGCGGAAGCCGTTGCCGTGCGCGACGGAAAATTTCTGGAAGTGGGTACCGTCGCCGAGGTGATGCAACACCACTGCGACGGCACTAAGGTGGTGGACTTAAAAGGCCACACCGCCATCCCCGGCCTGAACGACTCGCACCTGCACCTGATCCGCGGCGGGCTGAATTACAACCTCGAGCTGCGCTGGGAAGGCGTGCCGTCCCTGGCCGACGCCCTGCGGATGCTGAAAGAGCAGGCCCTGCGCACGCCGTCGCCCCAGTGGGTGCGCGTGGTGGGCGGCTGGACCGAGTTCCAGTTTGCCGAGCGCCGCATGCCGACCCTCGACGAAATTAACGACGCCGCGCCGGACACCCCGGTCTTCATCCTGCACCTGTACGACCGCGCCCTGCTCAACCGCGCCGCGCTGAAGGTGGTCGGCTACACCAAAGACACGCCAAACCCGCCGGGCGGGGAGATCCAGCGCGATGCCAACGGCAACCCGACCGGGATGCTGATTGCCCGTCCGAACGCCATGATCCTCTACGCCACGCTGGCCAAGGGGCCGAAGATGCCGCTGGAGCAGCAGGTCAACTCCACGCGTCAGTTCATGCGCGAGCTGAACCGCCTGGGCCTGACCAGCGCCATCGACGCGGGCGGCGGCTTCCAGAACTACCCGGAAGATTACGAGGTGATTGCCGAGCTGCATGAGAAAAAGCAGATGACCATCCGCATCGCCTACAACCTGTTTACCCAGCGTCCGGGCCACGAGCTGGAAGACTTTGAAAAATGGACCGACATGCTCACGCCGGGCCAGGGCAGCGACTTCTTCCGCCACAACGGCGCGGGCGAGATGCTGGTCTTCTCCGCCGCCGATTTTGAAGACTTCCTCGAGCCGCGCCCGGACCTCGCGCCGGGCATGGAGGACGAGCTGGAGCGCGTGGTGCGCCACCTGGTGGAGCACCGCTGGCCGTTCCGCCTGCACGCCACCTATAACGAATCCATCAGCCGCATGCTGGACGTCTTCGAGAAGGTGAACCGCGACATTCCGTTCAACGGCCTGCACTGGTTCTTCGACCATGCGGAAACCGTCACCCAGGCCAACATCGACCGCATCAAAGAGCTGGGCGGCGGCATTGCCGTCCAGCACCGCATGGCCTTCCAGGGGGAATACTTCGCCGAGCGCTACGGCATCGAAGCCACCCGACACACGCCGCCGGTGGCGAAAATGCTCGAGACCGGCGTGCCGGTAGGCTTAGGGACGGACGCCACCCGCGTGGCGAGCTACAACCCGTGGACCGCGCTCTACTGGCTGGTCTCCGGCCGCACCGTCGGCGGGATGCAGATGTACGATCACAGCGCCCGTCTGGATCGCGATACCGCCCTGATGCTCTGGACCCAGGGCAGCGCGTGGTTCTCCAGCGAGCAGAACCAGAAGGGGCAGATCAAGGTCGGCCAGCTTGCCGACCTGGCGGTGCTGAGCAAAGACTACTTCCGCGTGCCGGAAGAGGAGATCAAGGGCATCGAGTCCGTCCTGACGGTGGTGAACGGCGACATCGTCTACGCCGCAGGCAGCTTTGGGCCGCTCGCGCCGCCGGCCATTCCGGTCCTGCCCGAGTGGTCCCCGGTGGTCAAGGTGCCGGGCCACTACCGCAGCGCGCCGCCGCAGGCCGCCCGCGTCGGCTTGAGTGTGGTTCACCACTGCAGCGGCCCGTGCGGGGTTCACAGCCACCAGCATGATTTCGCCCGCACCTCAGAGATGCCGGTGTCCGACGATAACGCTTTCTGGGGGGCGCTGGGCTGCAGCTGCTTTGCATTCTGATGAAAAATACGATTGCCCCGCCCCGGGTCGACCTGGGGCTGTTCTTCCTGCGCCTGACCGGCAGCCTGCTGCTGCTGTACGTGCACGGCCTGCCGAAAGTGCTGCACTTCAGCGAAGAGCTGACGCGCATTGAGGATCCGTTCGGCTTCGGGCCCTGGGCGAGCCTGATCCCGGCGATTGTCGCCGAGGCGATCTGCCCGCTGTTTATCATTGCGGGCGTGTACACCCGCCTGGCGTGCCTGCCGATTATCGCCGTGCTGCTGGTGGCGATGCTGGCGGTCCACCCGAACTGGTCGATTGCCGAAGGGCAGTTTGGCTGGCTGCTGCTGATTATCTTCACCACCCTTGCCCTCACCGGGCCGGGCCAGTGGCGGCTGCAGCGTAAGGCAACGGAGAGGTTCGCATGACCCAGGTTAACGACGTTCGCGACGCACACGTCGAGACGACGCCCGCACCGACGGTTTCACCCTGGCAGCCGCTGAGCCAGCCGGTATTCCGCATGCTGTGGATCGCCACGGTGGTCTCTAACGTCGGCTCATGGATGAGCGACGTCGGCATCAACTGGAGCATGCTGACCCTGAGCGCCGATCCGCTGGATATCGCGCTGGTGCAGGCGGCCAGCAGCCTGCCGATGTTCCTCTTCGCCCTGCCGTCCGGGGTGATGGCGGACATCGTCGACCGACGTAAATACCTGCTCTTCTCCCAGCTGTGGGTGTTCATCGCCGCCGCCGGGCTGACGGTGCTCTCCTTCACAGGACACGTCACCCCCACCGTTCTGCTGGCGGCGACGTTTCTGCTGAGCGTGGGCGCGGCGATGAGCTCGCCGCCGTTCCAGGCCGTGGTGCCCGATCTGGTGAGCAAGCCGGAGCTGGGCGCCGCCGTAGCGCTGAACTCGCTCGGGGTGAACATCAGCCGGGCGATTGGCCCCGCGCTGGGCGGTTTTCTGCTTTCGTTCGCCGGGCCGTGGATGGTGTTTGCCCTGAACGCGCTCTCCGTGGTCGGCGTGGCGTGGGTGCTGTGGCGCTGGCGTCCGGCCCCGTCCATACAGCGTCTGCCGCCGGAGCACTTCTTCTCGGCGGTGCGCTCCGGCATTCGCTACGTGCACGCCGCACCGGTGCTGCGCAACGTGCTGGTGCGCACCGTGGCCTTCTTCGTTTTCGGCAGCGCGGGCTGGGCCCTGCTGCCGCTGGTGGCGCGCCGCGAGCTGGGCTTAGGCCCGGCGGGCTACGGCGTGATGCTGGCGTGCATTGGCCTGGGGGCGATTGCCGGGGCCATCCTGCTGCCGCGCCTGCGCCAGCGGCTGAACGCCGACCGCCTGATGGTGGCCGCCAGCCTGACCTTTGCTCTCACCATGCTGGCGCTGGCGTTCGTACGCCACTTCTGGCTGCTCAACCTGTTTGAATTTTTCACCGGCTTCGCGTGGATTGCGGTGCTTTCAACGCTGAACCTCGGCGCGCAGCGCAGCGCCGCCCGCTGGGTGAAGGCCCGCGCGCTGGCGGTTTACCTGACGGTGTTCTTTGGCTCGATGACCACGGGCAGCGCCATCTGGGGGCAGATCGCTTCCCGGTTCGGCACCCCGACCTCGCTGGTGGTCGCCACGCTGGGGATGGTGCTGGCGAGCGCGACGGTGTTCCGCTGGAAGCTGGGCAAAGATCCGGACCTGAACCTCGACCTGAGCGGCCAGCCGCTGGACGGCGTGGAGATTGACCTGCCGAACGAGCGCGGCCCGGTGCTGGTGTCGCACGAGTACATCATCGACCCGAACAACACCAAGGCCTTCCTCGAGGCGGTCCACGAGCTGCGCCGGGTGCGCCGCCGCGCCGGGGCGATGAGCTGGGCGGTATACGAAGATATCGAGCGCCCCGGCCTGTTTATTGAGACCTTCCTGATGGGCTCCTGGATTGAGCATCTGCGCCAGCAGGAGCGCCACACCATGAATGACCTCCTGCTGCAGAGCCGCGTTCTGGCTTTTCATCAGGGCACAACATCACCGGCAATACGCTACCTGGTCGCGCCGGTATAACCATAATCATCACCTGCACAGGAACACACTATGGCAACGTTTAAGGCAAAAGACGGCACGCAGATTTACTACAAAGACGGCGGCGCGGGCAAACCGGTTCTCTTCAGCCACGGCTGGCCGCTGGATGGCGACATGTGGGACAGCCAGCTGAACTACCTGGCCGAGCGCGGCTTCCGCGCCATCGCCTTTGACCGTCGCGGATTTGGCCGCTCGGATCAGCCGTGGAACGGCTACGACTACGACACCTTTGCGTCCGACATCAACGACCTGATCACCACCCTTGACCTGCAGGACGTGACGCTGGTGGGCTTCTCCATGGGCGGCGGCGACGTAACCCGCTACATCAACAACTACGGCAGCGCGCGCGTCGCCGGTCTGGCGCTGCTGGGCGCGGTGACGCCGATCTTCGGCAAATCCGACTCCTTCCCGCAGGGTGTGGATCAGAGCGTGTTCGACGGCATTCGCGACGGGCTGCGTAAAGATCGCGCCCAGTTCATCAGCGACTTCGCGACGCCGTTCTACGGCATCAACGCCGGGCAGACCGTCTCTGCCGGTGCCCTCACCCAGACGCTGAACATCGCCCTGCTGGCGTCTTTGAAGGGCACCATCGACTGCGTGACCGCGTTCGGCGAAACCGACTTCCGCCCGGATATGGCGAAAATCGACGTGCCGACGCTGGTGATCCACGGCAGCAACGACCAGATCGTGCCGTTTGAAAGCACCGGCAAGCTGGCGGCGGAGATGATCAAAAACGCCACGCTGAAGGTGTACGACAACGCGCCGCACGGCTTCGCGCTGACCCACCAGGACCAGCTCAACGAAGATCTGCTGGCGTTTGTGAAGTCGCTGTAATTTTCTGTAGGCCGGGTAAGGCGCAGCCGCCACCCGGCGCTTTCGCAGACGCATTCCGCTCCGCCAGCAGCCGACAAATCTCCGCATGCTTCTCCTCGGTAAAGGTAAAGCGCGACATAAACACGATGCGGATCAGCGACCCAATCGCCGGCAGCAGGCAAATCCCGAAGAACAGCCCCGACAGCACGCCTTCGCTCTGAATTTGCGCCTGCGGCACGTAGCCGATCATCGTCAGGAACACGCCGATTAGCCCGCCGCCCACCGCCACCGACATCTTGCCGGTAAAGGTCTGCCCGGAGAAGGTGATCGCCGCGCAGCGCTTGTGGGTGTGGTACTCCGCGTACTCGATGGTGTCGGCAATCATCGACGAGGTGAGGATGTTGGTCATCATCACGAACAGCGTGCTCAGGCCGAGCAGAATGAACAGCATCGTCACCTGCTGATACCCGACAAACCACATCACCACGCGCACCGCTACGTCCAGCCCGCAGAGGATCATAAACAGCTTCCGCTTTTGCATCCGGCGCGTCAGCATTGGCGCGACCAGGCACAGCACCGCCGCCACAATTCCCATCACGCCAATCGCCATCTGCAGGCTGCCGTCGCCCAGATTATTGATAAAGAAGTAGATATAGAGACCGCCCGCCACGTTATGGAACACGCAGAAGAAGAACGACAGCAGGACGATAAACAGCGGCTTGTTCTGGCGCAGGTTGTGGAAGGTGTCGCGGATGGTCACCTTTTCCGGGCTCGGCGGCACGCGCTCTTTGATCTGCATAAAGCCGTTGAGCATCAGCGGCAGGCCCACCAGCATCATCACCAGCGCCGCCATAAAGTAGCCTTTATCGTTGCTGTACTGGGCGAAGAACGCCGCCAGCTTCGGGAAGAAGATATTGGCGCAGGCAATCCCCGCGTTTACCCCGAGCATCGCCGCCGTCACCGCGCGGGTGCGCTGGGCGGAGTCGTTGGTCATCACCGACGACATCGACCAGAACGGGATATCGGAGATGGCGTACAGCGTCCCCCACAGGATATACGTCACCCCGGCGTAGAGGATTTTGGTGGTCATGTCCGCTTCGATTTTATAGAACGACAGCAGCGTGACGCCGGTAATCAGCAGTGGGGCGATCAGCAAAAAGTGGCGAAACTTGCCGAACCGGCTGTTAATGGTGTCCATGATGCTGGCAAACAGCGGATCGTGAACCGCGTCCCACGCGCGGGCAATCAGGAAGATGGTGCTCGCCGCCAGCGCCGAGATCCCCAGCACGTCGGTGTAAAAATAGTTAATAAACGAACCCACTAAACCAAAGCTAAAACACTGACCTAATCCATAACCAAAATAAGACCACAGCTCGCGAGACGGTATTTTCATTGTCGTTGCCATTGATATATGCCTGCCTGGTTGCCCGGCGGTCGGCCGCCGGGTCGATATTATTAGCCTTGTGCCTGCGGGGCGATCTTGCGCAGCTGCTGCATCAGGGCGATTTCACGGCGCGAGAACGGAATGCCGTTCTCCTCGAACACGTCGTGGAACCAGAGGCGGCAGTAGTCCGTGGACTCCTTCATCACTACCGGCCACGGCAGCCACGTCTGGGTTTTACCGCGCACCAGCCCCCACTGGTACGGCGCGACCTTCGCCGCGTACATCAGCGGGAGCTGCTCTTCGATGGTGCTGCCCACGTGGCGCGCCAGCCATTCGGTGCAGAACAGCGGGCGACCAAGCTGTTGCAGCTGCTGGATAATCGCCGTCATGCGCCCCGTGTGGGTGTAGGCGTGGAAGCTCACCACGTCCGAGAGCGCCAGCGCGGTCTGGTCCAGCGGGTGCTGGAAGAACGTCTCGCCCTCCTCTTCCGGCGGCAGGCGCCACGCGCAGACGGTGAGCGGCTGGGTCGGGTCTTCTTCGCGCACCCACTGGAATGCGAGCTTCATTAGCGCGTGGGCGCAGGTCTCCAGCTTCGCGTCGTACTGCACCTCCTGCGTGCCCGTCGCGAAAATGCCGCGGTTGCCCGGCTCGTTATAGAGATCCCACAGCAGCACGCGCCTATCGTCGCGGAACTGGCGAACAACGTCGCGGATATAGCACTCAATCTGCGGCCAGCAGTCGGGATCGCACACCTTGTCGCGCCCCGGGCTCGCCGCCGCCTGGCTGTTGTGCTTGCCCGGCACCGGCGGCTTTTGCGGGCCGAGATACGGCTCGTCGCCGGAGAAGCCGCAGTCGTCCATCAGGGTCAGCATGGTGCTGAAGCCGCGGCCGTCGGCAATTGTCAAAAAGCGGTCGATGCGCGCCATCAGGCCGTCGCGGTCGTGCTCCCAGACGATAAACGGCAGGTTGATGCGCAGGGTGTTGTAGCCCGCCTCCGCCGCCCAGCCCAGCTCGCGCTCGATGGTGGCGGCATCGAAGGTCTCTGCCTGCCAGATATCGGTCCAGTTCACCGCCGTCGACGGCAGATAGTTAAACCCGCACAGCCAGCCTTTCTGCTGATACCACGCCTGTGCCTGCTCCCTGCTCCACTGCTCTTTCATTACGCGTCCTCTTACTGATAATATTTAGCTAATAAATATTAGTTGCAGGATAAATGCGCAAATTGCGGCGTTTAGAAAAGCGATGCCCCTCACAAAGTTCACGCTTCGATGAATGAGAAACGTGATCGACGGCGCTAAAGCGTGCGGTTAGGGTATGATGCGAAGTCGCGAAAGGGAGAGGACGGATGAAGCGAAAAACGAAAGTGACGATGAACGATATTGCGCGGGCGGCGGGCGTGTCGCAGGCGACGGTATCGCTGGTGCTTAACCAGTCCCGCAACATCAAGCTCAGCGACGACACCCGCCAGCGGGTGATTGGCGTCGCTACCGAGCTCGGCTACGACCGCCTCCCCGCCGTTCACGCCCCGCGCAACCAGGAAGAGATCGCCCTGCTGGTCAGCTCCATGCAGAGCTTCGACCCGTTTATCGATGCCATCAGCCAGGCGCGGGAAGCCGCGTGGCGCAACGAAACCCTACTCACCGTCTACGACTACGGCGACGATATCGAGCTGGCGCTGAACATCATCCGCCAGCTGGAGAAGCGCAACTGCATCGGGATTATTCTCGCGTCTCCGGTCACCACGCTGGTGGACATGACGGCCTTCCAGGACTGCACCCGCATTCCGCTGGTGCTGCTCAACCAGCGCGACCCCGGCTCGCCGCTGCTGCCGTCGTTCATCCCGGACGACTACGCCAATGCCTTCCAGGTGACTAAACACCTTATCGCCTGCGGGGCCACGCGCATCGCCCACATCACCGGGGAGAGCTGGATGGAGGCCTCGCGCCAGCGTCTGGCGGGCTACCAGGCGGCGCTGCAGCAGGCCGGACTGGCGTGCGACGATAATCTGGTGCGCCAGACCAACTGGCAGTTCAGCGAATCCTTTACCGCCACCACCTCCCTGCTGGAACTGGCCGAGCGCCCGGACGCCATCTTCTGCGCCAGCGACTGGCTGGCGATTGGCTGCTATCAGGCGCTGGCGGTGAACGGCGTGCGCATCCCGCAGGACATGCTGCTGGCGGGCTACGACGACCAGAAGATTTCCGAGCAGCTCACCCCGGCGCTGACCAGTATCCAGCTGCCCTACAGCGAGCTGGGACGGCTGGCGGTGGAGTACCTGTGCAATCAGGAAGATGCCGCCACGCACGTGACGCTGGCGGGCAGGCTGAAGGTGCGCGCCTCAAGCCTCGTCTGAGGTAAACACCATGCCCGCGTAGGGCTTCTCGCGACACGCCGCCAGCCGCGCGGCGAGGCTGCCCACGTGCAGCTCCAGCTTGTGCCCGTCCGGGTCGAGAAAATAGAACGACGCCCCCTCGCTTTTGTTCTGCTTCCAGACGGTGACGCCCGCCTGCTCTAGCCTGTGCGAGAACGGTTCAAAATCCTCTTCCGCCACGGTAAACGCGTAGTGGGTGTAGTCGCTCACCTGCGGCGGCACGTTCCTGCGCGCCTCGTCGTACGAGAGGCAGACCCACAGGTCGCCGCAGGTGAGATAGGCCCCGGTATTCCAGCGGGCGTGCAGCGCAAGCCCCAGCAGCTCGTGCCAGAAGGTGACGCTTTTTTGCAGGTCGCTGACCGCGAGGGTCAGATGGTTGAGAGATTGCAGCATGACGTGCCCTTTTGTTTTTCGCGCCGGACGTGATACGGTAAAAGCATGAACATAAACCACGCCGTGCTCACCGTAAACCGCTGGTGGCTGCCTTCTTAAAGGCGGCACGGAGTAGTTTTCCCATTTTCAGATAGCCGCCGAAAGGCGGCTTTCACATTTCTAAGACCCCTTTCGGCATTACAACGTTAAGGAGTCTTTATGAACGCACCCACCATCCTCACCGGCGACCGTCCAACCGGCCCGCTGCACCTCGGCCACTTCGTCGGATCGCTGCGCCAGCGCGTGGCGCTGCAGCAAACGCACAACCAGTTTGTGCTGATTGCCGACCTGCAGGGGCTGACCGACAACGGCAGCAACCCGCAGAAGATCCGCGACAACATCCCCGAAGTGCTGGCTGACTACCTCGCCGCAGGCATTGACCCGAACCTGACCACTATCTGCCTGCAGTCCGCCCTGCCCGCCCTCGCCGAGCTGACGATGCTGTATATGAACATCGTCACCGTCGCCCGCGTGGAGCGTAACCCGACGGTGAAAAACGAGATTGCGCAGAAGGGCTTTGCCCGCTCGCTGCCGGTCGGGTTTATGGCCTACCCCATCAGCCAGGCGGCGGACATCACCGCGTTTAAGGCCGAGTGCGTGCCCGTCGGCGACGACCAGCTGCCGATGATTGAGCAGACCAACGAGATTGTGCACAAGATGAACAGCCTGCTGCCCGCCCCGGTGCTGCGCCACTGTAAAGCGATGCTGAGCGACACCAGCCGCCTGCCCGGCATCGACGGCAGCGCCAAGATGTCGAAATCGCTGGGCAACACGCTGCACCTTTCGGCCAGCGAAGAGACGATTCACCGTGCGGTCAGCGCTATGTACACCGACCCGAACCACCTGAAGGTGAGCGACCCGGGGCAGATTGAGGGGAACGTGGTGTTTACCTACCTCGACGCGTTTCACCCGGACAAGGAGAAGGTTGCGGCGATGAAGGCGCACTATCAGGCGGGCGGGCTTGGGGACCGGATTTGCAAGAACGAGCTGGAGGGGTGTTTGCAGGAGCTGATTGCGCCGATGCGGGAGCGGAGGGCGATGTATATGCGTGACAGGGGCGAGTTGATGGCGATGCTGAAGCGCGGGACCGAACGGGCGCAGGGGGTGACGCAGGAGACGTTGAGGGAGGTGAAGGTTGGGCTGGGGGTGCCGGTGTTTAGTTAAGTTAGATTTAGCGGTGGAGTGCGTGGAATTGGCATGAAGCCGCTAACTTGATTATTACGGAAATCAGCGAGGCGCAATAAATTCTGAAATGCATTATTAGCCATTGTTGTTTGTCATTCTGTTAAGAGCGATATATTCATAGACTCTTTATTTTTTTAACCGTCTCGGCAAATGCTATGGGCAAGTTTATTATTTACATGCTGAATATATTATTCTGTGGTTATGTACTGGCTACATGCCTCATTTCTTTGGTTAGTTTTGATAACTGGGAGGACCGTACAATCGCAATAACAATCATATTAGGAAGTGCACAACTTATTGCGACATTACTTAATCGGGCACTGCCTCATAAGTTACATATTTTAGGGGGGATAGCTGAACTGATAGAAGGTCCGCTATTAGTTATTGGCGCAATTGTGTGTCTGGATGTGTTTGAACCCTGGCCTATGAAGATTATTGGAATGTTCGCGTGGGTTATTTTTATGATGTTTCGGCCATCATTTACGAAAAGGAATAAAGAATGATATTCCCTGCCCGCACAAACGAAACGCTGGCGGGCAAGTTCAACATAGAATCAAGCAGCGGAACCCGATGTTGGACGTTCGTTCCACGCGTCGTGCGCTAACAAGTTACCGTCCTTGTACAAATGGGTAATCTTCTCATAATTAAACGCCACTTCCTCCATATGCCCCGTCCCCGGACAGCCTCGGGTGTCGTACATTACTGGACTCACAGAAATGACCTTAACGTTCTCGAGCGTGATTCGGTAATACTCCTCCTCCTGCCCGGAATAGTTAATATGGTAAAACCTGAATTCAGCCGTTTTAAGGGTCTGACCCGTTGCTGCCGCTTTGAACAGATAGGGCGAAGAGCTATCCAATTCCTTGGTAAACTGAAACGGCGAATGTTGGCGAGTGCCAGTGACCTTTCCCGTTGCCGAGTCGGTTGGCAGGCTGAGGTTATGTTGTAATCCTCTTAGCTCAATACTTCCCTCCCTTTGTGCAACGTCACAAGAACCACAAATCATTGTGCCGCCGTCATTGGTTAAAAAGAGATGTACAGGTACGGCCATTCTATTGCTCCTTGCGTTTTAGTCGTATAACCATTTGCCCGCTTTTGCGGATTCGATAAGCATTCCAATAGTGAAATCTGGAACCATCACCACCGGGAATTTTTTGAATGGATTCCATGAAAAAGGCTCATCAGGGTAGTAGGTGTTTATGTTAAAATTACCTCTATCAACATCAAATTCTTTAAAAAATTCTTCCATCAAATCTTCTGCTTCAGTGACATCAAGCTGCATGTCAGTGTCCAAATCAGTTTTTGCATTCAGTAATTTCTGCTTTGCTTCGTTATTCATCAGATAAACGCCGTTATAGCGTCTGGCTAAGGCGTAGATGCGCTGCTCAATATTCTCTACCATAGTTTGTCGCTGCCCCGCGCAATTCGATTATAATCACGTATTGCAGCATAGGTGATTAGTGATACATCAGCGACTAATATCACTATGCCTATTAACGGTATTGTCCTGCCAACAAACGCGCTCACTTTCGATACCATTCGACACTTTACTGTCCACGGAGTATACCCACCAACCCAGGTAGGCAGCTTAATGCCATAAGGAAATTTCGCCTGTTTGAAATAGTTCCTCATGGCTTTCGAGGCTCGGGACGTTCCTTCCGTAGCTCCCGCGGGTTTCTTTCTAGTCGTTTGATTATTAGCACCACTGTATAACGCAGCAATTCCTGCCACATCGTCAATACCAAAATGATCGGCAATTGACTCACAGTAAATCATAAAGAAAAGTCCTGCCGCGGTAAGATTGGTTCTGCCAGCATAAAAATACGTTTCATTTAGTTCTTCTGTTGTGTCCATAGTTCATTCCATTGAGTTGCTCCAGTAAGAATCATAAATGCTGGACAATAACTAAATTGAGATCTCCAGCATACTTCTGTAAAACCTTCTAATATAATCACAATGATCAAAACACAGCTATAACATTCAGTTCAATTATATTATTGAAAAAATAGACTACGCCTTCCACTAATTTAAACACCCTCGATTCAGGATCAAGGGTGTTCCACTGCGTTATTATTTTGCCTGCCCTATATTGCGCTTAACTACCGGGATATCACCTGCATCATTTAGCGCTCCCGGAAACGTCTTCAGCCACTGCGCGACTTTCTGCTTATTTATATTCACCACACTCATCCCTTCCAGGCATCCCCACAATTCTCTTGTATGCTGTGGCGTAATCACAAGGCAGTCTTTCATGGCGCGGATTTTTACCGGCATGCCGTTGATAAAGCCCGCGCGGGTTAACCAGTCTCCGCCCAGAAGAAGATATTTCATGTCTATGCGTGCGTACAGTTCGCAGCAGGCGGCTCTGTCCTGCGGCGTTTCCGCGCGAGGATGGACGGGCGCCGCGTTGGGCTGGTTGCCGTGCAGACGGCGGGCGCTGTTTTTGCGTACCAGCTCGCGGTTTTCAATTATGCTGGTGAAAGTGTCTGATTCTGTTTTGCAAACAGTAAACTCTGGCTTAAAATTCGTCGCAGCCATTTTCAACTCCTTGTAAGTTGTTTGTGGTTAGCGGTATGGGGGTGTTGCAGCACCTTCATATCGCGAATTCCTCGTTAAATTCTCGTTGATACTTCCTTTGCCGTTCGGCGTAATTTCTGGTGCTCATTATACAGAGCTGAATATAAATACAGCGGTTTGGCGTGGGGTAAATTTGGAATTTGCGAGGGAGATTCAGGAAAAAGGTTGGGTCAGGGAAATTACGCAGCGATGACTATCAGAATATAAGGTGAGCGCCCGCATGGCCCTCAGAGCAACCATTCGCCGATCTGCGGGCTGGCAATGCGTCGTTTTATTATCAAGTTCGGAGAACGACTGAGCTATCCTGAACGTCTACAGCTCCTTTAATGTCTGCGCCGCCATCGTCCTTAAGCCACATGTAAGCCGGAATAGGCATTTTACAAACTCCTTTTAGTTGTGATTTTCTTCGTGATGAACCAGTAGCAAACAATCGTTAAGAGCAACTGAAAGCCCACAATCGCCGCCATTGTGAAATTTGAATACGTTTGATCCGGGAATAAAGACTGATAAGGCAGCAAGCGAAACAATGCCCAAAACAGGAAGGTAAACCCGAAGATTTTAGCTAACCGTCGCAATGTGGAACTGAACCACTCTCTGGGGATGCCTGCTGGACTAACTTTGTGTGTCGCGCCACTGTACGCCGTGGTAATGGCGCTCATGGCAGGTACGCTGATTAATGTATTGATTAAGATGCTAAAATAGTCGTCTAACGACTCCCAAACTTCTAAATCAGGTTCACCCAAAATGAAGCGGGTAAACTTGTCGGCGCTCTGGAAATCAAAAAGCCCCATAATAGAATTAACTAATCCATCATACGGAACCATTTCAGCAACGATCAGCACAACAACAGCGAACAGCACTATCTTGAGGAATAAACTAAGGGCATGTTTTGCCATTGGAGATCACCTCAATTGTGCCGTATGCCTGTAGCTTCCTCATGCAAGGAACATCTATTCTTTGGCTTCTCAACAGAGCATTACGCAACATGGCAAAATCAGAATCATGTGGGAGAGTGATACAACCTTCTGATAGTACGCCTGGATGCAAACGGAAATTGCCACGCTGAACGCTCTCAATCCATGTGTAATCGTCGATCCCCCAATCATCACGCCATAATGCGAACCATTCAGAATGTTTGAATGTTGCACCATTGGCGAAGTGATTATAAATGTCTCTTCCCGCTGTGTTTAGCTGTGACTTAAGTCCACCTTGAGGGCGGTCAACAATCCAGTATTTACCCGCTGGTACTGGCCCCTCTTTGGGGATCATTCCACATGCCCCACGATTACGGTAAGCACCATTACCAGAGAAAGCTAAAAACGTGCCTATACCCGGAAACGATAAGGGGGAGTAGTACGCATCATTAATTACGAACTTTCCATGTAGAGCCATAGATAACCATTTTATCTATAAGGATTTATTGGCTTATCGTACTCCTACGCAATCGGACATAAGAAGGTTTTCTTCCAGGAGACCTCTGATTTTCAGACAATAGCCCGTTGGTGGTAAGACAACGTGTAAGGCCGTTAGGCGGTAACATCAGAGGTGTGTCAGGAAGCTAGGTTTATCAAGTTGACCATGTGCCCTCAGGGGCGTGACCGAACCGCTGGCAGAGTGAACTGCTCCCTGATGTTAGTAATGTCTTCATAAGCCACATGAGGACATTCCCATGAAGAGGCGTTTTTCCGACTGGCGTAATTACTGCTGCCTATTATACAGAGCTGAATATAAATACAGCGGTTTTGCGATGGGTAAATTTGGGAAATACGAGGGGGATTCAGGAAATAGGATTTGGTGTGATACTGGAAATCGCAGGTTTGAAAATAATTTCTATTTGCCTCATCCAGAAATCTATTCTTTCGCTAAATTGCCTTTAACGACAAATCCGTCGCATCCAGCCCTTCTTCTCAGATCCCACAAAAATTCATCAAACCTATAGATTAACGATTTACATCACCCTGATTTTGTTATGTGATCCTGTTACAGGCTTTAGTAACGCCCTGCCCAGCCAACCGTAACAGGACTTCATCGATGGAATTTTATCAGGCCGATCCGACGCTTGAGAACTACTGGCGTGGTGTGATCCTCTTTGGAAGGAACGTCGCATCTTACAAATTTGCGCTGGCGTCAGCGTTGTATGAAGTGGATAAGACGGGCAGCGATTTGATTACGCTCGACCAGCTTGCCGTGCCGTTCAGCCGCTATCTTTGCGAGCACCTGAAGCATGCGCCAAAACAGATCACCTCCCGCAGCAGTCAATTTCTGGAAACCTGCCTGAAGTTTAACAGAGGTGAAATCACCCATGCCCAACTCATTGAAGCGACGGTGCGCCTTGGCTTTAACAATGTGATTGATGCCTTTCATTACGTGAACCAGGGCGAGATCGATAAACGTTTTTTCCTTGATGAGCGCAAAACCCACAGTGGGATCCGCCTGACGGATAACTTCTTTTTACTGGGCGAACGCCTGCAGTATAAAAACCTCGCCTTTGAAACTAATGCCCGCTGGAACCTGGTGGAACAGGCCTGGTCGATGGGGATTTCTCGTAATCTTGTGGGCGTGGAGTTCGACGAAGATAATCAGTTGCTGTTCACAAGGGTGAACGCGCGTCGCGTAGACATCACCAGCTGTCGCGACAGCCTGAATGGTTACCAGAAAGGACGGTGTTTTTACTGCTTCAAACCCATCAGCCTGGTACCGGGAGACGCAGAGCTGGCGGACGTTGATCACTTTATTCCCTGGGCTGCTCGCCATGAAGTGAGCAATATTAACGGTGTATGGAACTTAGTGCTGGCCTGTCGTTGCTGTAACCGTGGCGTCGAAGGCAAATCTGCACGCATTCCCGACCTCAGGCTCCTGCAGCGGTTACACACCCGCAATGAGTATTTTATTCAGAGCAAACTGCCGTTACATGAGACGATTGTTCAACAGACAGGGCAGCGTCCTGAAGCACGGAGAAGCTTTCTTCAGCGTAACTGGCAGGCTGCGCTGGACAAACTTATCCATACCTGGAAACCCAACGCGGAAGGCGAGGCAACGTTTTAATGACACTTCACTACTATCAGAATCACGCACAGGATTTCTTCGATGGCACGGTCAATGTCGATATGACTCCGCTATATGAGGCCTTCACCCAACATCTGCCTCACGGTGCCCGGGTTCTGGATGCGGGCTGCGGTTCTGGCCGGGACGCAAAAGCATTTCATGAGAGGGGCTATCTTGTGGATGCTTTTGATGCTTCTTCCGCGATGGTGGAACTGGCAAGGCAACATACCGGGTTACCCGTGCAGTTGATGACATTTTCAGAGATCGACTGTAAAGCGCATTACGATGGGATCTGGTGCTGCGCCTCTTTGTTACATATCCCCTCTTCTGAGCTGCCCGCGGTGATGCAGAAGATTGCGGATGCGCTTAAGCCTGGCGGTGTCTGGTATGTGTCCTTTAAGTATGGCAACGGTGAGCGGGTGCAGGGTGAAAGACGGTTTACGGACCTGGATGAAGAGGGATTGCGGGCGTTGCTGAAGGCGATTACGGGGATGGAGATAGCTTCGCTGTGGGCGACTCAGGATAACCGCCCGGACAGGCATGAGACATGGCTGAATGGGATATTACGAAAAACCGCCGCTTGATCATCAGGCGGTGCTAATCGACACGGAGTAAGTTAACTCAGTAATTCATCACCTTGGTAAGCTCAACTTCACCCGTAGCGGCGTTAAAGTACAGATAGAAAATGTCCCCTTTTACCTGCTCGGGTTTTGACCAGATTTCCTTATCCCCCAGGCGACGCTTTTCCTTTGTGTATCCCAGCGTTTCGAGATACGCGCGCAAGGGTGCCGCACCGGTAGCCCCTTTAAAAAAGATGCTATTCGAAGGAGCATAACCATCGCCGGGATGCGCCTCGAAATAGTAGTCGTCCGTGA
Organism: Enterobacter genomosp. O; assembly: GCF_001022965.1. Classification (GTDB taxonomy): domain Bacteria; phylum Pseudomonadota; class Gammaproteobacteria; order Enterobacterales; family Enterobacteriaceae; genus Enterobacter; species Enterobacter cloacae_L. The sequence continues at coordinate 165,466 of NZ_LECZ01000023.1, read as the reverse complement.
TACGTGGGGCGTTTTCAATATCCTTGTCAGTCAGCGTGTGGTAGTGGAAAAAGTCATTTTCGGTGTAAACCGTCGTTTCATCCGAACCCGATGCCACGAGCCAGACAAACAGCCATCCTAGGATAAAGACGGTGGCAACCGAGAGTGCACACCACTTCAGGACTTTTAAAAGGATTGTCATAGTTTAGCTCCCATGAATGAGAGCGATGTCCCATCGTTTGTAATGACCTTCACCACTCCGGATGCGAAATCGTCCCACGGACGAAGCCACGTCATAAAATGCGGAAGATTGACCGTATACGGCTGGTGCCGCACACACTGATCCTCAGGATCAGGAAAGAGAATCGGGCGAAAGCCATGGTTTTTATGGGAACCGATAGCGCCGTAGTAATCCCAGCGGCGAACGGCTGATTCATAGCTCACGGGTTTAAGACGGTAGCCGTACCGGCCAGGAATGATTGCCCGATAGAACCCGAACAGATCGGAGACCAAATCCTCACCGCTAAAGCCGCTGTCCGTATACCACGAGAATGATCGCAGGCTTTGCAGGCCTTAAAATCTAGATGCGGTGTTCATCATCATCGCCAGCATGATTCTGTTAATGTCTTCGGTACTCCGGCCACGCTTAATTTCCCAATGAGAGAACTTCCCGACGCCGAGCCGTGATTTGAATTTTAAGACGCCCATATCTTGCCGATACATGACGGAATAAGATGGCTTACCGCTACGCTCTCCTTCAAAGAATTGACGTTTGAGCGTTGCCACGTCGTTGCCACGGGCATGTCCCATATCAAGCCAGCCCAACGCCTCGGTGTAGACGATTCCTCTGTCGAGAACGTCAAAGAGTGCCCCATCCTTAATATCTCTTCTGGTGCTCATGCTTACATCTCCATATGTAGTCTAACTGGCTATGTTATAGACGATTTTTTTGACCGTCCAGACAACTGCCATAGGGTTTGTGGAATTTAAGATGTGATGTGCGGGAAGACCAGGCACATCTGAGCAAAAACTCACCGGTTCAACAGAGCATTTAGCCACATTTCCTGGAAGTATTTAGGAAAAGATCGTGGATGGGATAGATGTTGAAGTCCAACAGTCCGGAACGTTCACGCGCCATTGTTCCACTAGCATGTAGGCGGATTGAAATATACTTTTAACAATAAAGATTAATCACAAGACTACTTATACTCATCCTATAAAACTATAGAAGGGGACTCTATTTTATACTTTAGTTATACTAAAGTGCTACAAAGTTTATAGAAGCCCCACATTGCTATAACATTACGATGGCTTCGCTGCCATTTTCATCTAATACTTCCTCAAGAGCAGGCCATATATCAAAAAAGGGGTAAGTTAGTTTCAATGTACCGCATTGCACATGATATGTAAGCTGTTGAACTCTTCGACGCTTGATAGAAATAGAAGGTAATGTATTTAAAAAAGCCATCATCTTATCTATAGTGATCTCACCATGATAAAGATGAGCACTTTCGGGTTTTATCATTGTTTTCATACCATTCCTTAACTCAATCGTTGTACTCGAAAGTCGCTCAATAAAACTGTAAAATGAAGTTTTATCAATAACATAACAATCTTTTTGATGGTAAATATCACCAAAGACTGAAGTTGTTATAATCATTTTATGTATACCATTTGGTTTCCATTTTTTTGGTAATTTCAGGGCATCGCGAACCAAATTTAATTGATTTGAATAGAAATCAGCATAGCGTGTTACTTGCTTTATCCAGGAAGATTTAGCATGAAGTTCAGAACTATCTCCACTAATATTTACTAGCGTCTGGTAATAACGATTGAAATGTATCGGATGTCCGTTAGACTTCAATTCAATAAAAAACAAATGGTCATCAATCAACATTGCACAGTCGCATTCATAATCTTTTCGTAATGAAAGTTGCTCAGCACAAATCCCTGCATTTTTAAGCCGTTGAATAAACTGCCGCTCATGGCTTTTACCTTTATCCTGGCTTGTTATATTTTTAGCGCTGAATAAAGAAAGTAAGGAGCGAGTAGCACAACTCATAGAAACAATTGAAGGCATCAAAAAAAGGCTATCGCCACAAGAAAGTAACGGACAATCGTTTATATCGAGTGCTTTATCATCAAATGTAAAATAATCGGTGACTAATGCCGCTATTGTCCAGGAAAGTCCTCCGTTAACAAAAAATCGAACCCATTCATCACGTGTATGACTTATAACCCAATCTTTAAGCTTTAGTCCTCCCGGAACTGTTTTTTTAAAACGATTATCCATTTCCTCTTTTGCTAATTCTATTAACATTTCGTATGCATGAATCCATGAATAAACATTAACACCTCCATACTCAATATATAGATCCCCCGGGGACATATTTTCCATTTCACTAAAATAAGCGATTGAGAAAAAATCTCTTTTGTTTACCCATTCTGGAACAAAGGGTTTCATCTGTTCAACAAAATTAGGATTTTCAGTCAGGAGTTGCTGAATTTCATAATAGAGGCTGGTTCCACGCATAGAGAATCGCGAACGAGCTATCTCATAAGCTTTATATGCACAATGTTCATCAACAATTAAAGATGTGTTATTTAACTCTGAGTAGCTAAACTCTGCATTACAAAACCGGAAAAGGTCACTGATACGATTTAGAGAGTCAAAATCATCCCACTCTTTAAGCCAACTTCCAGTTTTTTTAACCGCTTGCTCAGAACAATCGTGCTCAAGATCCAGAATATTTAGATTTCGCAATTCTCTAAAAATATTGCCGGTATAACTAGATATTTGGTCAAAAATCATGCTAACTGATTTCATATCCTGAGGTGTAATATTTTCCGATAGAGGCAAACCATCAATTCTTATCACTACGGGGAATATATTATCTAGTCGTTCACTGGGAACATTTTTAAGCAAAGAACATATAATACCCATACTTATTTCAGAGAAAATTAAAAATGCATTAAGCTTGTACTCACCTCCTAAAATTTTATAATACCGTTTTTCCATCACTCTAATTCTTCGGAAGAAATTATTATATGCCAAATGAATGGTACGACACTCATTTTCGGTCTTTAAAATAAGATCGCGATGAACAGGAAAGCGTACTAAAAGTTGATAAATGCATCGGCCAAAATAAAGAATATAATCTTCTTCAGACTGTTCGGAAAAGCGATTGTAATAAAGAGATGAAATTTTAAGAAGACTTAGAGCGTGTTTAACTTCAACTTTACCAATCCATTCTTTATAGAATTCATAAAAACTTTCAGCATCATCTGCCAATTTTTTGATTGCGCGTACATCGTAATATAACATGTATTGCACCTTAATAATTAATTGCCATATAATCAGTATGTAATAAAACCACATCAACCACAACGAATTAACTTCAGAAAATTAAACTTGATATTAGTTTTAATGACTATAAGTGATTTCAAGATAGAAATTGGCAATCAAGCCTGAGGTTGATAACTTCCTATGTAAACTTAGTTTTCACTTAGCAATGAATCGCCACGGAAAATCGTCTTCGTCCTAAGAACACGACTATACGGCAATGGCGATGTTGCTGGTGCGATACCTGCTGGCATGGTGACAAGATATGTCCACGATGTGGTGAATGGATTTACGCGCTTGAAGATAATCATAAAAAAAATGGTCATTTTTAAACAGTAAATGCTCAAAGGGGCGTTACGAACCATGGAATAACACCCCGGCTCTGCTAACGTGCCCGCTGTTTTACGGGCTCAAAAAACATATCCCATAGATGCTCAGCCATACCTTCGTTAGTGAGCAAGGTATCCCTTGAGTAGCCAGCACTATAGACTCCCATTGATGGGCGGAAACCGAGGATCTGACCGTTGTTGTCAACGGTTAAGATTTCATTGTATGAATTACCAATTACGCCATCTTGGCTATAACCGATATCACCCATACCCATATTGCGCCCAATATTACGCCAGATTGCGCATTGACCGACTTTGCTCCCGCCCATGTAGACCGCACAAGTGAAGGCGTCTGCATCACGCTGGTGAAAATCGACCTCTAACCCGGCATGGCGTTTTTTGAGTTCACTCAGCGATCCTTCAAAGTAACGGGCGACATATTCAAAACCATCACGGCAGGCACGATCCTTATCAAGGTCGGTAAAACGCTTTGGCAGCGAAAGATTGCTGGAGCGTGGTGTAAAAACGTTATCCGTTGCCTGAAGCATTGGGTTTACTGACGTCGGAGAAGAAACATAAGCGCTCTGCTGTGGTTTCTTCGCTTCCATATTAGCAATGGCGCGGGAGACTGCGTTGACGACCTGAACGTAGCCTTCATCATGGCTGGCAAACTTGGTTATGGGTTTACCATCAACGGTCGCCGCCATAATGCTGCCGAAAGGTAGCTGATGCCAGGCACATTCTCTTAAGATCACCGGAATGACCACCGCCTCGCCCCGTTTATGCCGCTCCAGAGCGTTGGTCATTTCTACCTGATAGCAATAATCAGAAGCGATGAAATCACTGCTAATTAACAACAGGATGATATCTGCCTGCGAAAAGTAGTGGTCTATTTGGTTCTCGAACTCTTGCCCTGGAACGATGCGGCGATCGTGCCATGTGCTGATCTTGCCCATGCGCTTCAGGGGGGAAAGATGCTTCTCAAGCTCATTGCGTAGGGCTTCATCTGCATGGGAGTATGAAAAAACGAGAGTAGTCATAAAGGTGAAATGCTCCTGAACCGTTACTGTAATTAGGGCTATTCTGTGCTCACGGTATAAAAAAATCACGCTATTGACTGTGATTATTAGATACTTGATCTCTTTAAAGTTGTAACGGCAGCCAATTCATAGCCCCTTATGCCATCCGACTCACTTCGTCGATAAGATTAGTGTGATATTCTTTCCAGAAATGCTGTTGTATCCACAACATAAGGCGATGATTGATGGAGCAGTCTCTCAATTTTGAAATGTTGCGCAGCCAGTGGCCGGAACTGGCAGAACTCGCATGTATGGCAGAACGCTATGTTCACACCGACCCGGAAAGCTGTCTGGTTAAGCTGCGCAACTACACCGAATTGATGGTGCGTTGGTTATATCGTCAGGAACGGCTACCTGAAGGCATCAAGGCGAATCTGTACGATTTAATGAACGCCGATGTGTTTACCAGCATGATGCCGGAAGCCATCATTATGAAAATGGATGCGCTGCGTATCCACGGCAACCGCGCCGCGCACGGTGGACGTATCAAAGCCAAAGATACCTACTGGCTGCTTAAGGAAGCGTATTTATTAGGGATCTGGCTGTATGTTCGCTACGCCCACGGTAATGTTGACAACTGCCCCAAATTTTCTCTTCCTCCGTTAGCACAATCTTCAGGTCGTGCAGATGAAAAACGTCTGGAAGATGCAATCAGAGCTCAAGATGAAAGCCGTGAGCGTGAACTAGCGTTACAACGCGCACTACAGCAAGAGCAGGAAAAGGCCGAACACCTCACCCAGCGCCTGAATGAAGCCAGAGCTCGCAACCAGCATGTTGCCGACATCCTCTCTATTGATGAAGCGGAAACCCGCCGCCGCCTGATTGACTCCCGCCTGCTTGCTGCTGACTGGAATGTAGGCGAAGTACTTAAAAATACAGATCAGGTTACACAGGAACACCCAGTTAAAGAACAGCCTACCGCAACTGGTGACGGCTATGCGGACTATGTCTTATGGGATGCGGCATACAAACCGCTGGCGGTGGTAGAAGCAAAAAAAACCAGCGTCAATGCCGAGCAAGGACGAATTCAGGCCCGACTGTATGCCGACTGGTTGGAAAAAGAATATGGTCAGCGTCCGGTCATCTTCTACACCAACGGCTACGATATCTGGCTGTGGGACGACCATAAAACTCATGGTTATCCTCCGCGTCGGGTATTTGGCTTCTACAGCAAGGAAAGCCTGCAATATCTTATTCAGCAACGTGAAACCCGTCTGCCGCTGAATAGTGTCCCGCACGTTAAAGATAACGAAGGTAAGGCCGTTGCCGGACGTTTGTATCAGCTTGAAACCATCGCCCGCGTCAGCGACCGGTTTACCAATAAGTATCGACAATCGTTAATTGTACAGGCTACCGGTACAGGTAAAACCCGCGTGGCAATTGCACTAAGCAAACTGATGATTGATGCCCGCTGGGTAAAACGTGTCCTGTTTCTTTGCGACCGCAAAGAGCTACGTAAACAGGCGGCGAATGCCTTTAATCAGTTCACCAATGAGCCGCTGTATGTGGTCGGTAAATCCAAAAAAGCAGACAGGCAGAACGCCAGGATCTATATCGCCACCTATCCCGGCATGATGAAAATCATGGATCATTTTGATGTTGGTTATTTCGATCTGATCATTGCCGACGAATCCCATCGTTCTATCTACAACGTCTACGGCGATCTGTTTAAGTATTTTGATGCCCTCCAGATTGGCCTGACAGCCACGCCAATCGACATGGTGAGTAAAACCACTTTCGGCCTGTTTGGTTGTGAAGGACGTATCCCTACCGCCAACTACAGCCTGGAAGATGCCATCGCCGATAACAATCTGGTTCCCTATGAGGTTGTCACGCACACCACAGAATTCCTTCGCGAAGGCATCAAACGGGAGAAATTAAGCGACGCACAAATCCGTGAACTTGAAGAACAGGGTATCGATCCTAATACGCTGGAATTTGATGGCAAGGCGCTGGATGAGGCAATTTATAACAAAGACACCAACCGCTATATCCTGCGTAACCTGATGGAAAATGGTCTGAAAGATCGGGACGGCCAACTGCCAGGTAAAACCATCATTTTCGCCCGTAACCACAAACACGCGCTGCTGTTGAATGAATTGTTCGACGACATGTACCCGCAGTTTGCCGGACGCTTCTGCCAGGTCATCGACAACTACGATCCTCGCGCCGAGCAACTGATTGACGATTTTAAAGGGCTGGATGAAAGCACCAACAAAGAGCTGACCATCGCTATCTCTGTTGACATGCTTGATACCGGTATTGATGTTCCGGAAATTGTGAATCTGGTCTTTGCCAAACCAGTCAAATCGAAAGTGAAGTTCTGGCAGATGATTGGCCGTGGTACGCGCCTCTGTTCGGGGCTCTACGGCTACGATGAAAACGGCAAACCGCTGGATAAACAGAAATTCCGCATCTTCGATCACTGGGGCAATTTTGAGTATCACGAGCTGCATACCGAAGAAGCCGAAGTGACAGCGACAAAATCGCTGGCGCAAAAACGCTTCGAAGCGTGGGTTATGCTGGGGGCTGTTGCGCAGCGTAAGTTCGACAAACAGGCGGTGGATTTAGTCGCTCACCAGCTCCGCGAGCAGATCAATGCGCTGGATGAAAAGTCGATTGCCGTACAGGAAAAGTGGCAGCAAAAAGCGCAGTACCGCGATGAAAAAGTGCTGCGCCAGCTTTCCCCGAAAACACAGCAGGATCTGCTATCTGTCCTGGCCCCGCTGATGCAGTGGCTGGACGTGCGCGGGCAAAGCGATGCTATGCGCTTCGATATGGATATTCTGGCGGCGCAAACAGCCCGTTATACCAACCCGGAAGAGCTGGATGTGCTCTGGCCGGTCATCGTTGAGAAAGTGGAACGTCTGCCGCCGCATCTGGCGCAGGTGCAACAGCAGGGACAGCGGATTAATCAGCTTCGTGATTTGGGCTGGTGGAAGCAGGCCAGTCTGGAAGAACTGGAAGATATCCGCATTCATCTGCGCGGCATCATGCACCTGATGGAAAAAGACGCGACGCCGAAATTTGGTTCTATACAGGTGGATATTACCGAAGATGCGAACCTGATCCAGACGGAAACCCGCAAAACTAACATCCGCTCGATTGATTTCAAACTTTATCGTCAACAGGTTCAGGGGGCGCTGGAGCCGCTGTTCCAGCAAAATCAGGTGCTGAAAAAAATCCGCAACGGCGAGCCGGTAACACAAGGTGAACTGGATGAGTTGGCAAAACTGGTGCTGATCCAAAACCCCAACGTTGATATCCGGGCGCTAAAAGAGTTCTACCCGCAGGCAACCGCCAGCCTTGATAAACTTTTACGTACTATCATCGGGATGGATAGCGACGCGGTGGAAGTACGCTTTGCCCAGTTCGCCGCTGACAACAGCCTGACCAGCCAACAACTGCGCTTCCTGTCATTATTGAAAAACCACATCCGCGATTACGGCACCATTGAAATGCGGCAGCTCTTTGAACAGCCATTTACGCACATCCACAACGAAGGTGTTACTGGCGTTTTCCCCGACATAGAGCAGATCGCCCGGTTGCAAAAGATAGTCGAAGAGTTGGGTGTTGTGACCGACGCAGCGACGGTATAATACACACATGACAAGCCCCGGCAGCGGGGCTTTTGTATTTATAACAGGGTATAGACGTTAACAATGATCACCGGTGACTTAAAAAGTAAAATCGACGGGTTGTGGGAAGATTTCTGGGTAGGTGGCATCACTAACCCGCTGACCGTAATCGAACAAATCACTTACCTGATGTACTCCAAGATGCTGGATACCCAGGAACAACGAGACGAGAAGCGTAAACAAATCGCGGGTATTGATTTTAAACCGCGCTTTGCGCCAGAACAGCAGGAGTTCCGTTTCAGTCACTATAGCAACCTTGGCTCGGATGAGATGATGGAAGTGGTGCGCGATGGCGTATTCCAACATTTCCGCCAGCTTGGGCAGGCTGAAGATACTAAAGTGACGCTGCTGGGCAACTTTATGAAAGATGCTCGTCTGGAGATTGTTAAACCGTCACTGCTGACCAAAGCCGTGGAGGTGATCAAAAATCTGCCGCTGGATCGTGGCGACACTAAAGGCGATCTCTACGAGTACCTGTTAAGCAAGCTGACCACCGCCGGGATCAACGGTCAGTTCCGCACGCCGCGCCACATTATCCGCACAATGGTTGAAATGATGGAGCCGAACCCGGCGCGTGGTGAAACGATCTGCGATCCGGCCTGTGGTACAGGTGGTTTTCTGGCAACCAGTTATGAATACCTGCTGGAGAAATATAGCTCTCTGGAGTCGATTCATACCGAGATTGGCACCAACGAACGCGGTGAACTGGAAGAACAAAAAATCTTTACCGGCGATCTGCTGACGCCGTGGCGTTATCATGTGGATAACAACATGTTCCACGGTTACGACTTCGATACCACCATGCTGCGTATCGCCGCCATGAACCTGATTATGCACGGCGTAGAAGAGCCGGATATCCACTATCAGGACACCATGAGCCAGAGTTTCAGCGCCAACTTCCCGCTGGCCAGTAAAAACGCTTTCAACCTGATTCTGGCGAACCCGCCGTTTACCGGTTCACTGGACGAGGAAGATATCGACTCCACGCTGTCGGCAATGGTGAAAACCAAAAAAACCGAACTGCTGTTCCTGGCGCGGATTCTGCAAATGCTGAAAGTGGGCGGTCGCAGCGCCACTATCGTGCCGCAGGGGGTGTTGTTTGGCTCCAGCAAGGCGCATCAGTCGCTGCGTAAAACGCTGGTGGAAGATAACCAACTGGAAGCGGTGATTAACCTGCCTTCCGGCGTATTCAAACCTTACGCTGGCGTGGCGACGGCGATCCTGATCTTTACCAAAGGTGGTCAGACGGATGAGGTCTGGTTCTACAATCTGCAAAATGATGGCTACAGCCTGGATGACAAGCGTAATCCGATAAAAGACAACGATTTACCGCATCTGCTGGCAAGCTGGAAGCATTACCGTGCTTTGCGTGGTTTGCCGGTAGATAACTTTATGGGTGAGAAGTTTGCTTCGTTGCTGAAACAGCAGAGCCCGGAAGGGATTGATGCTGATGTTGACTTTAAGGATCGCACACAGGCGGCGTTTGTGGTGCCGAAAGCGGATATCGCTGCGCAGAAATACGATCTCTCCATCAATCGTTACAAAGAGGTGGTGTATCAGGCGGAGGAGTATGAAGATCCAAAGGTGATACTGAAACGATTAAAAGATCTGGAAAAAGAGATTCTGGCAGATCTGGATGAGCTGGAGGGGATGCTATGAGCCGGGAGATCTATAAATTAAGTGAGTTATGCTTAAAAATTACTGATGGTAGTCATAATCCTCCTGAGGGTATTCCTCATAGTGATTATCTGATGTTAAGTTCAAAGAATATTTTTGATGACGAGATTAATTTCGATAATCCAAGATATCTTTCGAAAGAGATGTTTGAAAAAGAGAATAAGAGAACGGAAATTTCTGAGGGTGACGTTTTACTGACGATTGTGGGAACTATCGGCCGTGTAGCTGTTGTTCCAGATGATATTGCTAAATTTACCTTACAAAGAAGTGTGGCAGTATTAAAACCTAAGATGGATGTGATTACGCCTCGTTTTTTAATGTATACATTACAATCAATGTTAGATGTTCTTACTGCGGGAGCAAGAGGCGTTGCCCAAAAAGGCATTTATTTAAAACAATTAGCCGATTTGCAAATAAGTGTGCCGCCCTTAATAAAGCAAAAAGAAATTGTAGCAATTTTTGATAAAGTAAGAAAAATACAAAAAAAACGTAAAAAAGCAATCAAGATGGCTGATGATTTTTTGCGTGCTACTTTTCTGGCGATGTTTGGAACTCCTGCACACAACATACACTGTTTTCCTAAAGGCACGATCCGCGATCTGGTTGATTCAGTTAATTATGGAACTTCAGCAAAAGCTTCTGTTGATTCTGGTGAATACCCTGTTTTGCGGATGGGTAATATAACATATCAAGGTGGGTGGGATTTTACAGAATTAAAATACCTTGATCTCAGCGTAAAAGAAATGGATAAATTTTTGGTTAAAAAAGGCGATCTCCTTTTCAATCGTACTAACAGTAAGGAACTTGTTGGTAAAACAGCTGTGTATGGAGAAGACAGACCGATGGCATTTGCTGGGTATTTAATCCGCGTTAGACCAAATTCTATCGGAAATAACTACTATATTTCAGGGTATCTTAATTCCATCCATGGCAAAATCACATTGATGAATATGTGTAAAAGTATTGTTGGTATGGCTAATATCAATGCGCAGGAGTTTCAGAATATAGAGATATTAATCCCACCTAAGCATCTCCTAGATGAGTATGAGATAATTTATAAAAGAATAAAAAAAGGATTAACCATCTCTTACAGAAGTGTGATGCAACTTCAACAGTTAGCATCAAACCTATCGAATAGATATTTCATGTGAGGTTCATTATGAAATTAACTAAACTTGTACTTGAAAACTTCAGATCTTTTAGAGAACGGCAAGAAATTGATTTTGCGCCTGTAACATTACTATTAGGACCAAACAGTGCTGGCAAAACAACAATTTTAATCGCATTATTTTATCTTCAGCAAATTTTAGACCGTGAACAATGCGATCCTATCTCTTTAGAGGCCATGGGGAAAAGGCGCATAGATGGATTTAAATCTCTTGTTCATAATGGGGATTTAGAAAAAGTAATTACACTAGGTATCGGTTTCGAGCCTGAACAAACAATAGGTGTAGAATATAAAACATATTTAGAAGAACTTGGCGATACTTTCGATATTGATTTTATAAAAATGAGAGATATTGCTGATGAAACCGAAAAGGTTTACGTTGAGTTTAAAATTGCATGGTCAACATTGCGCAGGGCGGCATATATAAAGAGCTATGCTGTTTTTATAAATGATGAGTTTATTGGAGAACTGAGCAATGATGAATATGCTAAATCATCTTTAGTAAAGAGATTGAACTTTACGCATCCGTTGCTTCTTCCTATTGATCATCATTTATGGCTTGAAGCTATTGGCAAGGAAGAATTAGACACGACCGTCAGTGAGTTTGAAATGTCTTTAAATGACTTAATTCCTGGTTTAGATCGTAATAAAAGTGGTGCAACAGACCGAGTGAAATTTGCTAATTATATATTTGAAGATGATAAAGAAAAACCAATATTCCCTATTCTTTTAAAGACGGAAATTGGTGCGTTACCTCAGCTGGGAAGAATTGTTGATACAAATTTGAAAATATTTGACATATCCGAGCCAGTTGAGTATTTTAATCGAGATATAATTACCAGAGTACTAACGCAAGTTTTTACTTCTCCGTTAGATAAATTAAATGATTATTTAAAGGCCAGCGTCTCTATTGGACCGTTAAGAATTATACCAGATTCTGCATTTACACCAAATCCTTATCCAGAACAAGGTGGATGGTTTGATGGCACATCAGCATGGGATAAGCTATGTTTATCTCAACAAAATGATAATGATTTGATTGACAAAGTAAGTGATTGGTTTTCCAATAGAGATAAACTAAACACTAATTATAATATATTTAGTGGAAGAACAATTGCCCCTCAACTCTTAGGTCTAAAAGATAATATTCTCTTCTGTAAAATAGATTCAACCCAAATGTTATTTCCAAATCAAGTCGGTGTCGGATTAACTCAGATAGCACCTCTTATTATTGCTGCCAATATAGTTCAGGATGGATTAATTGCCGTAGAGCAACCTGAACTACACATTCATCCCGCTTTGCAACTCGCTGTAGGTGATCTGTTTACCCACTATCCCTCTGATGTTAAAAGACCTATGTTTTTAGTCGAGACGCATAGTGAGCATATTTTGCTTCGAATTTTAAAAAGAATTAGACAAACAACGGACAAAGAGTTACCTGAATCAAATTACCCAGTAAAACCTGATTTTATATCAGTGATCGTTTTCGAGGATAACAATGGTTCGACTGTTACTAGGAAAATAGACATTACTGATGATGGTGACTTTAAACAAAAATGGCCCAAAGGTTTCTTCGAAGAAAGAAGAGGAGAGCTTTTTTAATGTTCTACGAATGCGCAATTTCACCAGAAGCTTTGTTTGAGATCGCAATTGATCGGAGAAATTATCGTGACTTCATCAAAGGGTTTTCTACGGGCGGTAACTTTCTCTATAGTGAATTACCAAAACTGAAGAGAAACAAAAGACAATTGCTAGAGTTATTAAATGCTAATCATAGTGAACTTCAAAAAAAACGATTAGAAGACCTTATTATTTTTTTAAATCAAAACAAGGTTAGTAGGGTTTATGATTATGTTGGTGAAGTGTCATGGTTAGATAACATTTCCTCTGTAAATCGAATTGAACAATTTGATCATATAGTGAGTTCTACTCCTTATGATAACCTTAATGTAACTAATATAGATGATTTCTTCGGATTAAATTATTCTCGACAGAAAATTGTTGCTAGAGTTGCAGCGGATATGACATCTATAATCTCATGTTTGTTAAAAACATCAGAGCATATTATTATTGTTGACCCATACTTTAGTGACAAACAAAGATGGTGGAATGTATTTATTTCATTGCTTAGGGTTAGCGCTAATAATTCTTATAAAAAAAGCTTAAATATAGATGTTGTATTCGATGGGAGTAAAGAAAATTCCCCAACGGTAAATTATTTGGCTGATAAATTGAACCGTGAAAACTTTATCTTCCCAGAGAATTTTTCATTAGCTGTAAATTTTAAGTCTTTGAGTGCACGCGAAAGTAATGAACGACTGCATAACAGATACGTTCTTTCCAATCTTGCTGGAGTTTGTTTCATGCATGGTTTAGATGAAGGAGAAGGAACAGATGATGTCTCTATTTTATCGGAAGAGGTATATAATAAAAGATGGGAGCATTACACTACGAATAATGTTTTTGATTTAATCGAACAGCGTGAAGTTATATTTTAACTATTCTTCTTTACTGATTTCAATTAAGTATCATAAAATTATCAGGAGCTTTTAAAGATTATTCAATAAACAACTGAAAAAACATTATGATTATATTTATCTTGACCGGGACTATCAAAATGATAGTCCCGGTCCTCTGTTATCTACATTACTTCTAGAAAAAATAGCCAACCAGTCTCCCCTATAAGGCAGGACAAGTGGTTTTAATTTTACATGTATGATAAACAACTCATGCGCCATTACCTCGATTGTTCTTCGCATAGTCAAACGGCGTAATCGCTCTCTTCCGATTCGCATCCAGAAAATCAGCCCACCATTGCAGCATCAACTTACGCTCATCCAGATGTTCCGCTTTATGGATATACGCCGCCCTCACCGAATTGCGTTCCATATGGCTCATTTGCCGCTCCACCGCATCCTTCGACCATAGCCCTGACTCAATTAACGAACTACAGGCCATTGTGCGGAAACCGTGACCGCAAACCTCAACTTTGGTGTCATAGCCCATCACCCGCAATGCACTGTTCACCGTGTTCTCACTCATAGGCTTACGCGGATCATGATCGCCAATAAAAATCAGCTCATGCTTATCACCACAAAACTGTTTTATCTGCTTCAGGATCGCCAGTGCCTGCTTTGAAAGCGGCACCAGATGAGGTGTACGCATCTTTGATCCTCGCTGAGAATGTTTCACGCCGGGAATAGGCTCTCGCTCAGGCGGAATGGTCCACATTGACGTTTCAAAATCGATCTCTGACCAGCGAGCAAAACGCAGCTCACTGGATCGAATAAAGATAAGCAGAGTGAGTTCTGTCGCCCAACGGGTTAGCGGCCTGCCGGTATAGCTGTCTATTTTCTCAAGTAACTCAGGGATGCGCTTTAATTCCAGCGCCGGACGATGTTGTCGATTTCTGGAAGCGACCGCCCCAGCCATCTCTTGTGCCGGGTTGTAATCAATTAACCCGCTTTGCACTGCATAACGCATGATGGCCGTGGTGCGCTGTTGAAGACGGGAAGCCACCTCAAGACGTCCAGATGTCTCTACGGCTTTGATGGGAATTAACAGATCGCGGGTACCCAGTTCAGCAATATTGCGAGTACCAATTGCCGGGAAGATATTGTCCTCAAGGCTCCTTTTTACGCGATTAGCATGATCTTCCGACCATTTCTGATTGGTAGTGAGCCACTCTCTGGCAACCTTCTCGAAAGTAATAATTTCTTTCGCCTGTTCTTCTTTCACAGCACGTTTATGCTCACGAGGATCGATACCAGCAGCTACCAACCTTCTGGCCTCTTCCCTTTTCTTCCTGGCATCCGCCAGTGAAATTTCAGGATAGACACCGAACGCCATTAAATGCTGTTTACCGCCAAAACGGAAACGAAATCGCCAATACTTGGAACCGTTAGGTTTTACAAGTAAGAACATGCCGTCACCGTCAACAAGTGAATACTCTTTCTCCTCAGGTTTCGCAGAACGAACTTTAGTATCCGTTAGGGCCATAATGGTCCTCCTTCCATTGGTATTTCGTGAGTATACAAGCAATATCGAATCGGCAAATATACTCATTAGTATACTCACGAGCTTGTTGATGTGGGTTGAGTTAGGTTGACTTCAGTTGAGGAGAAAATCGTGGAAAGCCTTGTGTGTCGCGGATTCCAGACATAAAAAAAGACCTCAGTTGAGGTCCATTTACATGATTTTGGTGCCGAAGGCCGGACTCGAACCGGCACGTATTTCTACGGTTGATTTTGAATCAACTGCGTCTACCGATTTCGCCACTTCGGCACTGAAGGGGATGCGGAAACGTTGTGGATTATACCTGTCGCGCGCCGCCATGCAAGCGACGACGCGCTAAACCCGCGCTAAGTGCCCAAAAAACCAGCGCTACCGTCAGTCCAGCTCAGACACTGCCAGCCGAATCACCCTCGCCGCCTTCTGCTCCGGCAGCGCCAGCACCTTGGCCCACATCTCCTGCACCATGTCGCAGGAGAGCTTCTCTTTGCCCACCGCCTTCTCCGGCGTCTGCAGCAGCTGGATGTCCTCGCCGTACTTATCGGCAAGTGCCTTCATAATCGGTCGCACGTCCTCGACAGCCGCCTCGCGTTCGGCCGGAGTCACGGTGTGGCGGTTTTTGCCGTAGGCCGCGCGCATCATGTCGGCGTCAGCCTGCATGCGCCGCGCCATCAGGTCTTTATCCAGCATGCGCATCGGATTGATGCCGCCCTTCACCATCGGGTAGAGGAAGCGGAAGCAGGCGTCGTCGCTCACCTTCTGGATGGCGGCGGTCTGCTCCATGTTGATGGTCATGTAGTTCACCACGTTGGCGTCCGGGGCGTTTTGCAGGCGCGACATCTGCAGATGCAGGATCTGCGGCTGGATGGTGTCGATAATCTGCTGCTCCGGCTCGCCCGCTTTTTGCAGGGCGGCCATCTGGTCGAGGATGCGCTGATGCAGCGCGGGCTCCTGCTCCTTAATCACCTGCCAGGCGGGCATCGCGTTGAGGGCGTTATCCATCTGCCGTTCCGGGGCGCGCTGCCTGTCGAAAAACACCCAGAACGCCACGGCGGCAGCCGCAATGACGACAATCACAATACGGGTCCACGTTTTATTCATCTCGCATCCTTATCCTTGAGTTATGCCGGTTTACACCGGCACGCCGCTGTGGAAGCGAAACTCGTTGTCCGGTGTCGAGATAAGTGTGGCTTCAATTTCGCCAAAAAGCTTTATGCGCGGTGAGATATCGTCGTCGCTCACCTGCCGGGCCAGCGTCAGGTAGTCCTGATAGTGGCGCGCTTCCGAGCGCAGCAGTGAGAGATAGAACTTCTGCAGGTCGTCGTCGAGGAACGGGGCCAGCGCGGCGAAGCGTTCGCAGGAGCGGGCTTCGATGTAGGCGCCGCAGATGAGCTTGTCGATCAGCGTCAGCGGTTCGTGGGTGCGCACTTCCTTCAGCATCCCTTTGGCGTAGCGGCTGGCGGTGATTTTGACGTACGGAATGTCGCGGACCAGCATCGCCTCACGCACCTGCCAGAAGTGGTGCAGCTCCTCTTTAATCAGCATAACCATGCTGTCGATGAGCGCCTGGCCCCACGGGTCGTCGGTTTTGGGCATCACGCTTTTGCCAATCTGCCTGTGCAGGGCGATGAAGTCCGGCTCCGGGCCGTCGCGGAAGGTGAACTGTTCGTAGGGTTTGAGCCAGTCGAGCAGCGCGTCGGCACCGCTTTCGTCGGCGACGTATTTACGCACCAGCAGCAGCGCGGTCTGGGCGGCCTTGAGCTCGCACACCATGTGGTCGGTGAGCAGCAGCGGCAGGTTCGCCGGGTCGCGGGCTTTATCAATCCATGCTTGCGGGGTCGGGCACTGGAGGAAGTTGAGTACGGGGGCGAGTATCTGCGGGTAATCCATGGTTCTGCCTTGAAAAAGCGGTGGCGCGCGCCACCGCCTGAAACGCTTAGTGACGCACGCCGTCGTCGTCTTCGTCGACGAAATCTTCGTCGTCGCCTTCTTCGCCGTCTTCACCATTCGGATCTTCGAAGTAGGTTCCCCAGCCGTCGTACTCCACTTCAAACTTCTCGGCCAGGTTCATCAGCTGTTCTACCTGCGCGTCGATAAGCTCCGCCTTCAGCGCGCCTTCGCTCAGGATGTCGCAGCAGATGACGGTGTCGCCCTCTTCCACTTCCAGCTCTTCCGGCTCGGTCACTTCGTAGCCCAGCTTGAAGGCCTCTACCGCCAGTTTTTCCAGCGCGTCGAAATCATCCGCAGAGAAATGGTGCTCGATGGTGTACAGCGCGTCCGGATCGCTACCGTCTTCCAGCAGTTCTTCAATAATCAGGCGCGTCTCTTCGCGTTGCTCTTCCAGGTGTTCCGGGTTTGCCATGGCTCAATCCTCTTTAAAGTGCGGCAGATACTTCTATTTTCACACACGGACGGGTTTGCCTCCACCTTTGTTGGAAAGATTTGTGAAACGGGGTTGCAAATGAATAATTACACATATAAAGTGAATTTTAATTCAATAAGTGGCGTTCGCCATGTGAGGATAAAATGTCTGATCTGTATAAGAAACACTTTCTGAAATTGCTCGACTTTACCCCTGCACAGTTCACTTCTCTGCTGACCCTTGCCGCACAGCTCAAAGCCGATAAAAAAAATGGCAAGGAAGTACAGAAGCTTACCGGTAAAAACATCGCGCTCATCTTCGAAAAAGACTCAACCCGTACACGATGCTCTTTCGAAGTTGCCGCATTTGACCAAGGCGCGCGCGTGACCTATTTAGGGCCGAGCGGCAGCCAGATTGGGCATAAAGAGTCAATTAAGGACACCGCGCGCGTGCTCGGGCGGATGTACGACGGCATTCAGTATCGCGGTCACGGCCAGGAAGTGGTCGAGACGCTGGCGCAGTACGCGGGCGTGCCGGTGTGGAACGGGCTGACCAACGAGTTCCACCCGACCCAGCTGCTGGCGGATCTGCTGACCATGCAGGAGCACCTGCCCGGCAAGGCGTTTAACGAGATGACGCTGGTCTACGCGGGCGACGCGCGCAACAACATGGGCAACTCAATGCTGGAAGCGGCAGCGCTGACCGGGCTGGATCTGCGTCTGGTAGCCCCGAAGGCCTGCTGGCCGGAAGAGAGCCTGGTGGCAGAGTGCAGCGCGCTGGCGGAGAAGCACGGCGGCAAAATCACCCTGACGGAAGACGTGGCGGCGGGCGTGAAGGGTGCGGACTTTATCTATACCGACGTGTGGGTGTCGATGGGCGAAGCCAAAGAGAAGTGGGCGGAGCGAATTGCGCTGCTGCGCGGGTATCAGGTGAACGCGCAGATGATGGCGCTCACCGGCAACCCGAACGTGAAGTTCCTGCACTGTCTGCCCGCGTTCCATGACGACCAGACCACGCTCGGCAAGCAGATGGCGAAGGAGTTCGATCTGCACGGCGGGATGGAAGTGACGGACGAGGTGTTTGAGTCGGCGGCGAGCATTGTGTTTGACCAGGCGGAAAACCGGATGCATACGATTAAGGCGGTGATGGTGGCGACGCTTGGGGGTTGAGTCCTCTGCGCGTTGGTGCCCTCACCCCGGCCCTCTCCCACGGGGAGAGGGGGAAAACCCAGCCCGTAGGCCCGTGCAAGCGCAGCGCCGCCGGGCGAATCAGGCGGCGATGCGGCCTGATGCCCTCAACCCCGGCCCTCTCCCACGGGGAGAGGGAGCAAACCGGCTCCATTTCATTGATTTTTCACCCCGAAAAAGGTACGTTTTCGCCTTAATTCCAGCGTGGACATGCCAGCATTATGCCGATTATTCAGTCTGTTGAACGTGCGTTGCAGATCCTCGACCTGTTCAACGAGCAGGCCACCGAGCTTAAGATCACCGACATCAGCAAACTGATGGGGCTGAGCAAGAGTACCCTCCACTCGCTGCTGAAAACCCTGCAGCTTCACGGCTATATCGATCAGAACCCGGAGAACGGCAAGTATCGCCTCGGCATGAAGCTGGTCGAGCGCGGTCATTTCGTCGTGGGCTCCATCGATATTCGTCAGAAGGCGAAAGGCTGGCTGACGGAGCTGTCCCAGCGGACCGGGCAGACCACCCATCTGGGGATCCTGGACGGGCGTGAAGGGGTCTATATCGAGAAGATTGAAGGCAAGCTGGCCGCCATCGCCTATTCGCGCATCGGCCGCCGCCTGCCGGTTCACGCCACCGCCATCGGCAAGGTGTTGATTGCCTGGCTGGGCGAGGCCGAGCTGAACGCCCTGCTGGAGGGCTATCAGTATACCACCTATACCCCTTCCACCCTCGCCTCTCGTGAAGAGCTAATGGCCGCCCTGACGCAGACCCGCGAGCAGGGCTATGCCCTGGATAGCGAAGAGAACGAGCAGGGCGTGCGCTGCGTGGCGGTGCCGGTGTGGAACCACGAGTCCCGCGTCATTGCAGCCCTGAGCCTGTCGACGCTGACCTCGCGCGTGGACGACGCTGAGCTGGCTAACTTCCGCGAGCAGCTTCAGCAGGCTGGGCTCCAGCTTTCACGCGCGCTGGGCTACCCGGCCTGAGCCGTCAGGCCGGCTCGTAGGTGAAGTAGTCGAAGTCCGCGTGGCAGCCGTCGCCGCTGATGTCCTCGCAGTGCAGCCCCACAAACGCGCCGGTGAAGAAGCCGCGCCCGCCGATGTAGTCGTCCGACAGTTTCCATGCCTCATACGTTACCGGCACGGCGTGCCACGTCTCGCCGTCGAACGAGTAGCTGTAGCGGTAGATCAGCGTATCCACGTCCACCCGCAGCCAGACGCTCTCCGCACTCTCCGGCACCAGAATCGGCTGCTCGTGCAGCGGCCACGACGGCACGTTGTGGTCGAGCTGGATAACTTTGATGGTTCTCCCCTTCCCCTCCTCGTAGTCCACAAAGCAGTAGCTCCAGTTTTTGCTGTTGTAGTAGCAGGTCAGCCCTGCGCTCTGCTGGAAGTGGACCGGCGAGAACTGCATCCGCGTTTCTGAGCGGAAAGCGAAGTGCTGCCAGCGGCGCGCCACGGTCGACTGGGTAAAGGTCGAGTTGAGCGAGTCGTTGCCGTAGAGCCGTAAATAGCCGGGGCGCGCGGTGAGCGAGCCGAGGGTGTCGTCGAACGGAATGCGCAGGGTCTGCAGCTCCGGGTCAAGCGAACTGGCGTCGAAATCGTCCCGCCAGCCGTTCTGAGCGGTAGCGGGCTGTTCCACCACCTGCGGGCCTTTCACGGTCAGCTGCGCGTGCTTGCCGCCTTCCACGTACGGCCAGCCGTCGCGCCACTCAATGCGGGCGATACCGGTCTCGCGGCCCAGCGGGCAGTAGCCGCGCCCGCCGGAGGCCAGCAGCGGCACGCCGGGCAGGCGCAGCGGGCGGCTGGTGAGGTAGGCCATGTACCACTCTCCAGTGTGGGTCTGCAGCAGCGAGCCGTGCCCGCTCTTCTGCAGCGGGTTCTCCGGCAGGTGCCAACTGGTCATCATCGTCACGTCCGGGTGCAGCTCGTACGGCCCGTCGATATTTTTGGAACGCAGCACCACGACGGCGTGCTCGTAACTGGTGCCGCCCTCGGCGACCATCAGGCAGTACCATCCCGCGTGGCGATAGAGGTGCGCGCCCTCGGTGTAGCAGAGCGGCGTGCCGGTAAACAGCGTTTTGCGCTCCGGCGAGAGCGTGCCGGTCTGCGGGTCAAACTCCTGCAACACGATGGTGTTGTGCGGGTTGCTGTGGTGCCGCGGCCCCCACGGGCGGTAGAGGTAGTACTTGCGGCCATCGTCGTCGTGGAACAGGGACGGGTCAAACCCGCCGTTGCCCATCGGGATCGGCTCGCTCCACGGCCCCTCGATGGACGGCGCGGTAACGAGGAAGTTGCGGCCGTTTTTCCACGGCGAGTCGACAATCTTCACGTCGGTGTAAAGCAGCCAGAATTTGCCGTCGGCATAGCTCAGGCACGGCGCCCAGATGCCGCCGGAGTCCGGGTTGCCCTTCATGTCCAGCATCGACACGCGGTCCAGCGGCGTGCTGACCAGCGACCAGTTTTTCAGGTCGCGGGAGTGGTAGATGCGCACGCCGGGGAACCACTCGAAGGTCGAGGTGGCGATGTAGTAGTCCTCGCCCTGACGGCACAGGGACGGGTCCGGGTTGAAGCCGGTGAGTATCGGGTTAGTGATTTCCATAGTGCCTCCGGTTAATGGGATGCGGCTGTCGCGGCGTCGGGAACGGCCTCGCCCTGCGCCGCGCGGTGCTTGATCAGCTGCTGGCTGATGGCCTCCACGCGGGCGTCGGTGAGCTTGTAGAACGACAGCATGATGAACATGCCCGCGTAGAGCACCACCGGCACCACGCAGAACAGAATTTTGATGGTGGTAAGCACCTCGACCGGCTGCACGCTGCTGCTGGCGGAGTAGTTCACGTACGCCAGGATCCAGCCCACCACCGCCCCGCCAATCGCCAGGCCAATCTTCAGGCTGAACAGGTAGGTGGAGAACACCAGGCCGTCGAGGCGACGTCCGCTGCGGCTCTCCTCGTAGTCCACCACGTCAGAGGCCATCAGCCACTGCAGCGGCGTGGTGGTGTTAAAGACGAACAGGAACAGGATGTTGAGGGCGAAAATCAGCGCGATATGCTCCGCCGGGGTGACGAAAATCAGCAGGCTGATCAGCGAGTAGGCGACGATGATCCACTTGAAGGCGGTGACGCGGTCGAAGCGCCCAAGCAGGCGGGAGGAGCAGAGCGAGCCGAACATGGTGGCGAGGCTGCCGTAAAGTAAGAACTGGGTCGCCATCTCCGGATGATCCATCACGTATTTCACGAAGTAGAGCGTCGCCCCGCCGCGCACCACGTTGGAGCAGGTCGCCATCATCTTGAACGCGCACATGATGCGCCACTGGCTGTTGCCCAGCAGCAGCTTAAGGTCTTTCGCCACCGACGAGCCCGGCTGCACCTCAAAGGTGTAGCGCTCTTTGGTGGTAAAGAAGCAGACGTAGAGCAGCACCACGCCGCTCAACCCGAGCACGCACATGGCGCCGAAATAGCCCACCTGCTCGTTCCCTTTGCCGATGATGCTGACCAGCGGCAGCGCGATGCCGCTAATAGCGAGCGAGCCCGCCGCCGCCAGGAAGAAGCGCCAGGACTGCAGGGCGTGACGCTCTTTCGGGTCGGCGGTAATGACGCCCGGCATGGCGCAGTACGGCACGTTAACGAAGGTGTAGACCAGGGTAAGGAGAATGTAGGTCACGCAGGCGTAGATGATTTTGCCCTGCGCGGAGAAGTCCGGCGTGTAGAAGGTCAGCACGCAGACGATGCCGAACGGGATGGCGCCCCACAGCAGGAACGGGCGGAACTGGCCGTGACGCGTGCGGGTGCGGTCTACCAGCAGCCCCATCAGCGGGTCGGTCACGGCGTCGAGCACGCGGGAGACCAAAAACAGCGTGCCCATAATCCCCGCCGACAGGCCGAAGACGTCGGTGTAGAAGTAGGCCAGCAGGAACATCGTGGCCTGCCAGACGAAGCCGCAGGCGGTGTCACCCAGTCCGTAGCCAATTTTGTCTTTCATGGTTAATTGCGTCATCAGAATTACACCCTTATGTAGTGTGCTGAATTACAACATCGTGTTAATGGAGTGTAATGAGCTGTTCAATTAACCAGCAATGGTCATATCTTATTTCCGAATTACGTTATTTTGCTTTTGTGACGCCAACGATATATCGCAACTTATTGTTTAAAATAGAAAATTACAGACACACAAAAACCGCCCGCGGAATATTTCCCGCAGACTGTTTTCTCTCAGAAAATAATTAAATGCCGAGCGCTTTTTTACCGGCGTTAATTACCTCAATGATTTTATCGGTGTCATAAATACAGCCTTTCCAGGTGCCGCCGCTCACCGACTGCAGCGCCGCCCACAGCCGGGTGTCGTCCGGCAAAAAGTCGTGGGGGTGCAGGTCCGGGTGTGCCTGCCGTACTGCCAGCTCGCGCGCCCCCTCTTCCGGCGTCAGCGGGTTGTCCGCCGTGCCGATGAAGTTCACGCTACCTGTTAACGTTAGGCGGTCCACCGCTATCTCGATGATGTCGTTATCGCGCAGCTTGCCAATCGGCCCGCCCGCCAGCGCCTCCGGCGACACGTGGCCGAAGCAGGCGCCCGTCGACACTCCGGAGAAGCGCGCATCGGTAATTAACGATACCGTTTTGCCCCACGAGATATGCTTCAGCGCGGAGGTGAGCTGGTAGGTCTCTTCCATGCCGGTGCCGGACGGCCCGCCGCCGATCACCACCATGATATCGCCCTGCTTAATCTCTTCCCGCTTGATGGCCTTAATCGCCTGCGCTTCCGAGACAAACACCCGCACCCGGCCGGTGTGGCGGTAGACGCCATCGTTATCCACCACCGACGGGTCGATCGCCGTGGCCTTGATCACCGACCCTTCCGGCGCGATGTTGCCCGTCGAGAAGCAGACCGTCGAGGTCAGCCCTTTGGCTTTTGCCTTCCCGGGCGGCAGGATCACGTCATCCGGATCCACGCCGTCCTGCTCGCGCAGGCACTGGCGGAAGCGCGCCCGGCGCTCGGAGGCCTGCCACCAGTCGAGGTTCTCGCCCACCGTCTGGCCGGTCACGGTCATCGCATCAAGATGCAGCAGGCCGAGATCGCGCAGGTGGAGCATCACCTCCGGCACGCCGCCCGCGAGGAAGGCGCGCACGGTCGGGTGATAGTCCGGGCCGTTGGGTAGCACGCTTACCAGGCGCGGCACCCTGCGGTTGACGCGCGTCCAGTGTTCAACGTCCGGAATAGTGCAGCCCGCCGCGTGGGCGATGGCCGGAATGTGCAGCAGTAAATTGGTGGAGCCGCCGAACGCCGCGTGGATCACCATCGCGTTTTCGATGGCTTTGTCGGTGAGGATATCGCGCGTGGTGATGCCGCGATTATCCAGCTCGCTCACCGCCCGCGCCGACTGGCGGGCGATCTCCAGCCACACCGCCTGTCCGGACGGCGCCAGCGCGGAGTGCGGCAACGCCAGACCCAGCGCTTCCGCGACCACCTGCGAGGTGCCCGCCGTGCCGAGGAACTGACACCCGCCGCCCGGCGACGCGCAGGCGCGACAGCCCAGCTCGGCGGCCTCCTGCAATGAGAGTTCGTGGTTGGCGAAGCGCGCGCCGATGGTCTGCACCTTGCCCGCGTCTTCGCCCACGGTCGGCGGCAGCGTCGCCCCGCCCGGCACCAAAATGGTCGGCAGGTCGTGCATCGCGGCCAACGCAATCATGGTGGCAGGCAGCCCTTTATCGCAGGTCGCCACGCCAATGACCGCCCGGCGCGTCGGCAGGGAGCGGATCAGGCGACGAAACACGATCGCCGCGTCGTTGCGGTACGGCAGGGAATCAAACATGCCGTGCGTGCCCTGCGAACGTCCGTCGCACGGATCGCTGACGAAGGCCGCAAACGGGATCCCGCCGTTGCGGGTGATCTCCTTCGCCGCCGCCTGCATCTGCATGCCAATCTCCCAGTGCCCGGTGTGGTAGCCCAGCGCAACCGGGCGTCCGTCCCCGGCGCGGATCCCGCCCTGAGTGCCGATAATCAGCACCTCTTTGCCGGTGAGCTTGTTGGCATCCCAGCCCATCCCGGCGTTCTGCGTCATGCCGAACAGGTTGCCGCTGGGAGATTCCATCAGCATCTGCGGGGTCAGCGGCAGCGCGCCCTGCGGCCCCGCCGCGTGGGTGATCACCGCATAAAACGCGTCGTCCTGCGGGGTGAAAATTTTCTCGATGGTCATGGTTATCGTCCGGCTCAGCAGAGCTTGAGCTGTTGCAGCAGAGTTTTCAGCTGCGCCTTGCGCGGCTCATCCAGCGCAGAGGCGGGCGGCAGCACGTGCGTGGAAATCGGGCGGCCGCAGAGCACTATCGCCTCTTTAATGACGTTCACAAACGGCGTATCCAGCTGATACATCTGCGGTATTTGCAGTAAGGTCTGATGATACTCAGCCGCTTTCGCCACGTCTTTATCCCGCCAGGCTTTCAGAAGATTCACCGACACCTGTGGGGCAAAGTTGCCGCTCGCCGAGATCGCCCCGTCGCCGCCGAGCAGCAGGGTATTAAACAGATGATCGTCGTAGCCGCACAGTACGGTGAAGTGCGGATGGGCGGCTTTCACGGTGTGGATCATGCTGCGCAGGTGGGCGACGGAGTCGATGGTGTCTTTGATGCCGATAATATTGCTGCGCGAGTCGGCCAGGGTTTTCACCAGCGCCGGGGTCAGATCCTGCCCGGTCAGCGCCGGGAAGTTATAGAGCATCACCGGCAGCGTGACGCTGTCGGCCACCTGCTCGAAATAGCGGATCAGGTTCGCTTCCGACACTTTCCAGTAGTAGGGGTTGATCACCACGATGCCGTCCGCGCCCGCCTGCTGCGCGTGCTGGCTTAGCTCAATGGTTTCCCGGGCGTTGGTGCCGCCAGTGCCGATCAGCACCGGCACGCGACGATCGACGTGATCGATAGCAAAGCGGGCAATGGTTTTACGCTCTTCGCCGCTGAGCTGGGAGAACTCGCCGCCGCTGCCCAGGAAGAACAGGCCGTCGACGCCTGCCGCGATCAGATCGTCGATCAGCGCGGCGGTGCCCTGCTTATCGAGCTGGCCGTCGGCGGTAAAAATGGTGGAGACAGGGGGAATGATTCCCGTGAACAACGCGGACTGCGGCATGAGATCTCCTTGTTGAATCATTTTGTTCTACATTATAGAACAGCGTTCATTAATTTAACGATCATACTATGACGCAGAAAAAGCGCAGGTAAATGGGAAGGGTTGAGGGAGTGTGGGAAATTTAAGCTGGATCACATTATGCGTGGGTGCGGTCTGGTGCCCTCACCCCGGCCCTCTCCCCACAGGGGCGAGGGGGAAAAGATGGCTCGGTGCAGTCCCCTCTCCCCTGTGGGGAGAGGGTTAGGGTGAGGGGTAAGGGTTACTCTACCAACATCTTAACCACCACTTTCCTGACCTTAGCAGGCGCTCCCACCGCGCACAGCGGCTTATGCACCTCGCCCGGCCAGAACACCACGAAATCCCCTTCGCTCAGCACCACGGTTTTCTCCTGCTCGCCTTCCGGCAGGAACGCGATGTCTTTGTCCGCCAGCCAGTCGGTGTCCGGCGCGCCGTGCGGCAACGTACTGAACGTCATCCCTTCCTGCCCTTTGAGCACAATCTGGATGTCCAGATAGCGCGCGTGGAACTCGGCGCGGCGCTCGGCGAACGGCTGGGTCATGTCTTCCGATACCAGATAAAACAGGCTGTTGCCGTTGATGTCGTGTTTCCCGAGCGGCGTGGCGTCGGTGACGTGGGCCTTAACGTGCTCAATGGCCTGACGCAGTTCGTCTGGCAGCCAGGACTGCAGATGGTGGATGTTGCCGATAATCATGAGAAAACCCTCGATATAAAACAACGTTTCATTTTCATCTTTTATACGAGAATTCTCACTGCCATACCACCGCTTTCTCAAGGGGTTTTGCGCCAGCGCATGTTTATCGGGGATGGTGTTAATTTGCTGTTAAGCCAGCGCAGGCATTTATGCAGTCATTATGCATATCTTCATTTCCTTATTATTTCTCCCGCGCGCTAACCCACTGATCGCCAGGCCATAACAATAAAACTCGCTGCTGCCTCACACTTTATCACTTTGATAATTTGCGATTAAATCCCATAACTATTTATTGATTTTCCTTAAGCCAAAAATAATTAAGTAGCAATACTGCATAGCCATTCTCTCTTAACTTTTTATTTATTTAAAATCAATCACATAACCAAGTATTTCAAAGCGTGAAATTCTACAAAAAAATAACAACCTCAAATAATGCCAGCGGATCCTGCTTAGCTATTCACCTTATCAAAATAACCAATTAATCATTATCTGATGCGAATCATGCAAATGAAAACAAACCCCTTAATATCCGTTTTCGCGTGAGCAATATCACATTACGGATTATTTAACTGCCTAGTATGAATCACGAAATCAATTGAGCTTAGCCGCCATGAAATTAAACACATCACATGGCGCATGCCCTTTTTATTCTGAAAAACAGTTAAAGGAATAATTATGGAAAAGCATTACGTCGGTTCTGAAATTGGTCAATTGCGTAGCGTTATGCTGCACCGTCCAAATTTAAGTCTTAAACGTTTAACGCCGTCAAACTGTCAGGAGCTGCTATTTGACGACGTGCTCTCGGTTGAACGGGCGGGTGAGGAGCATGACATTTTCGCAAACACGCTGCGCGAGCAGGGTGTGGAAGTCCTGCTGTTGACCGACCTTCTGACACAAACCCTTGATATTGCAGAGGCGAAGGCCTGGCTTCTGGATACGCAAATCTCCGACTACCGCCTCGGCCCCACCTTTGCCGGGGACGTCCGCGGCTGGCTGGCGGATATGCCGCACCGCGAACTGGCGCGCAGATTAAGCGGCGGATTAACCTACGGTGAAATTCCGGCAGCCATTAAAAATATGGTAGTCGATACCCACACGGCGAATGATTTTATTATGAAGCCGCTGCCGAATCATTTATTTACCCGCGATACCTCCTGCTGGATTTATAACGGCGTGTCCATTAACCCGATGGCCAAACCGGCCCGTCAGCGTGAAACGAATAACCTGCGGGCAATATATCGCTGGCACCCGGCGTTTGCCGACGGCGATTTTATTAAGTATTTCGGCGACGAGAATATTAATTACGACCACGCCACCTTAGAAGGCGGCGACGTATTAGTGATTGGCCGCGGCGCGGTGCTGATCGGCATGTCCGAACGCACGACGCCGCAGGGCGTGGAGTTTCTCGCCAACAGCCTGTTCAAACACCGCCAGGCCGAGCGCGTGATCGCCGTTGAATTGCCAAAACACCGCTCCTGCATGCACCTCGACACCGTCATGACCCACATCGACGTGGACACCTTCTCCGTCTACCCGGAAGTGGTGCGCAAAGACGCCCAGTGCTGGACGCTCACCCCGGACGGACGCGGCGGCCTACTGCGCACCCAGGAAACCGACCTGCTGCACGCCATCGAGAAGGCGCTCGGCATTAGCCAGGTGCGCCTGATCACCACCGGCGGCGACGCCTTTGAGGCCGAACGCGAGCAGTGGAACGACGCCAACAACGTGCTGACCATCCGCCCGGGCGTGGTGATTGGCTACGAGCGCAACGTTTGGACCAACGAGAAGTACGACAAGGCGGGTATCACCGTGCTGCCCATCCCGGGCGACGAACTGGGACGCGGGCGCGGCGGCGCGCGCTGCATGAGCTGCCCGCTGGAACGCGACGGAATTTAAAGGAGCCATCATGGAACGAAAACCCACTCTGGTTGTGGCCCTGGGCGGCAACGCGCTGCTCAAGCGCGGCGAACCGCTGGAAGCGGAGATCCAGCGTCAGAACATCGAGCAGGCCGCCCGCACCATCGCCGGGCTGACGGAACAGTGGCGCGTGGTACTGGTGCACGGCAACGGGCCGCAGGTCGGGCTGCTGGCGCTGCAGAACAGCGCCTACGACAAAGTGACGCCCTACCCGCTGGACGTTCTCGGCGCCGAAAGCCAGGGGATGATCGGCTACATGCTCCAGCAGGCGCTGAAAAACAATCTGCCGCAGCGCGAGGTGAGCGTCCTGCTCACGCAGGTGGAGGTGGACGCCGCCGACCCGGCCTTCCGCAACCCGACCAAGTACATCGGCCCGGTGTACAGCGAAGCCCAGGCAAAAGCGCTGGCCGCGGAAAAAGGCTGGGTGTTCAAGGCCGACGGCAGCTACGTCCGCCGCGTGGTGCCCTCTCCGCAGCCGAAGCGGATCGTTGAGAGTGACGCCATCACGGCGCTTATTCAGCGCGACCACCTGGTGATCTGCAACGGCGGCGGCGGCGTGCCGGTGGTGGAAAACGCCAATGGCTATCGCGGCATTGAGGCGGTGATCGACAAAGACCTCTCCGCTGCCCTGCTGGCGAGGCAGATTGAGGCCGATGCCCTGCTGATTTTGACCGATGCCGACGCGGTGTACCTCGACTGGGGCAAACCGACCCAGCGCCCGCTGGCGCAGGTCACGCCGGAGCTGCTCAGAGGCATGCAATTCGACGCCGGTTCTATGGGGCCGAAGGTCGCCGCCTGCCGCGAGTTCGTTGAGGCCTGCAATGGGATAGCCGGGATCGGCGCGCTGGCCGACGGCGCGGAGATCCTGGCGGGCGAGAAAGGCACGTTGATTCGTAATTGAGCACCCGTTTCCCCTCACCCTAACCCTCTCCCGGAGGGAGAGGGAATGTAAGCCCCCTCTCCCCTTGGGAGAGGGCCGGGGTGAGGGCATCAGACAGCTAACGATTTAAAAAGGATTTCCCACATGACCATCAACCTGAAAAACCGCAACTTCCTGAAACTGCTGGACTACACTCCGGCAGAGATCCAGTACCTGATCGACCTCGCCATCGAGCTGAAGGCCGCCAAAAAAGCCGGGCGCGAGAAGCAAACCCTGGTCGGGAAAAACATCGCCCTGATTTTTGAAAAAACCTCTACCCGCACCCGCTGCGCCTTTGAAGTGGGCGCGTTTGACCAGGGCGCGCAGGTGACCTACCTCGGCCCAAGCGGCTCGCAGATCGGCCATAAAGAGTCGATGAAAGACACCGCCCGCGTGCTGGGCCGCATGTATGACGGCATCGAATACCGCGGCTACGGCCAGGCCATCGTCGAAGAGCTGGGCGAGTACGCGGGCGTGCCGGTGTGGAACGGCCTGACCGACGAGTTCCACCCGACGCAAATCCTCGCCGACCTGATGACCATGCTGGAGCACTCGCCGGGCAAAACCCTGCCGGAGCTGAGCTTTGCCTATCTCGGCGACGCGCGTAACAACATGGGCAACTCGCTGATGGTCGGCGCGGCCAAGATGGGAATGGACATCCGCCTCGTCGCGCCGAAATCCTTCTGGCCGGAAGCCGGGCTGGTTGAGCAGTGCCGCACCATCGCCAAAGAGACGGGCGCGCGCATCACCCTCACCGACGACGTGGAAGAAGGCGTGCAAGGGACCGATTTCCTCTACACCGACGTGTGGGTCTCCATGGGCGAGCCGAAGGAGGCCTGGGCCGAGCGCGTCAGCCTGATGAAGCCGTATCAAATCAATGCGGACGTCATGAAAGCCACCGGCAACCCGAACGTCAAGTTTATGCACTGCCTGCCGGCGTTCCACAACGAGCACACCAAAGTGGGCCGCGAGATCGAGATGGCCTACGGCCTGAAGGGGCTGGAGGTGACGGAAGAGGTCTTCGAATCGCCGAACTCCATCGTCTTCGACGAAGCAGAGAACCGCATGCACACCATTAAAGCGGTCATGGTGGCGACACTCGGCGACTAATCACCGCCCGGCGCGCCGCGGGGTGCGCCGGGTTAAGGAGAACATCATGGGCAAGTTCAAGTTTCCCTCCGCTTACACCATCCTCTTCTTTCTGATTGCCGTGGTTGCGGCGCTGAGCTGGATAGTCCCGGCCGGTCAGTACCAGATGGCGATGAACGAGGCGCTCGGCAAGGAAGTGCCGGTTGCCGGCACCTACGCACACGTGGCGGCGCATCCGCAGGGGATCGTTTCGGTGCTAATGGCACCCATCGCCGGGCTGTACGATCCGGTTTCCGGCCAGGCCGGGGCGATCGATGTGGCGCTGTTTATTCTGATCATCGGAGGATTTCTCGGGATCGTCACCAAAACCGGGGCGATTGACGCCGGGATCGAGCGCGTCACCACCCGGTTACGCGGACGCGAGGAGTGGATGATCCCGATCCTGATGGCGCTGTTTGCCGCAGGCGGCACGATTTACGGTATGGCCGAAGAGTCTCTGCCGTTCTACACCCTGCTGGTGCCGGTAATGCTGGCCGCCCGCTTCGATCCGGTTGTCGCCGCCTCCACCGTGCTGCTTGGCGCGGGGATCGGCACCCTCGGCTCCACCATTAACCCGTTCGCCACGGTGATCGCCGCCAACGCCGCCGGGATCCCCTTCACCAACGGTATCGCCCTGCGCGTGGCGCTGCTGGTCATCGGCTGGATCATCTGCGTGGCGTGGGTGATGCGTTATGCCCGTAAGGTGCGTCAGGATCCGTCGCTGTCGATCGTGGCGGATAAGCAGGAGGAGAACCGCGCCCACTTCCTCGGCAGCAGGGGCGAGCAGACGCTGGAATTTACCCCGGTGCGCAAAATCATCCTCGTGATTTTCGCCCTCGCCTTCGCGGTGATGATTTACGGGGTGGCAGTGCTGGGCTGGTGGATGGCGGAAATCTCGGCGGTGTTTCTCGCCAGCGCCATCATCGTGGGGCTTATCGCCCGCATGAGCGAAGAGGAGCTGACCTCAACCTTTATCAACGGCGCGCGAGATTTGCTGGGCGTCGCGCTGATTATCGGCATCGCGCGCGGTATCGTAGTCATCATGGATAAGGGCATGATTACCCACACCATTTTGCACAGCGCGGAAGGGCTGGTCAGCGGGTTGTCCACGGTGGCGTTTATCAACGTGATGTACTGGCTGGAGGTCGTGCTGTCGTTTCTTGTGCCTTCTTCATCCGGCCTGGCCGTTCTGACGATGCCGATCATGGCACCGCTTGCCGATTTCGCTAACGTCAACCGCGACCTGGTAGTGACGGCTTACCAGTCGGCCTCCGGTATCGTTAACCTCGTCACACCGACCTCCGCCGTCGTGATGGGCGGTCTGGCTATCGCTCGCGTGCCTTACGTGCGCTACCTGAAATGGGTTGCGCCGCTGCTGGCGATCCTGACGGTGGTGATTATGGTGGCGTTAAGCCTGGGGGCGTTGTTGTAATTTGCCGGATGGCGCTGCGCTTATCCGGCCTACGGATCGGTGCGGTGTCACCGGTTATTTCGGGAACTGATATGGGACACATGATGGATTACGAAGAGTACTCTCCCAAAGAACAACTGCAGCTCACGGTGTGCAAGCGTCTGGTCGCCGAAAAGGGGTATCTTTCGCAGGAAGAGATCCGCCGCGACCTGCAGGAGAGAGGGTTTGACAGCATCAGCCAGTCGACCGTTTCGCGTCTGCTAAAGTTGCTCGGAGTCATAAAAATTCGAAATGCCAAAGGGCTAAAGATTTATTCGTTGAATCCTCAGCTGCGCCCTGCCCCCGACGCCGCGCGCACCGTTTCGGAAATGGTGGTGAGCGTCGAGCATAATAGCGAGTTTATCCTTGTGCATACCGTCGCCGGATATGGCCGCGCGGTGGCGCGTATTCTGGATTATCACCAGCTTCCGGAAATTT
Source organism: Enterobacter genomosp. O (assembly GCF_001022965.1). Lineage (GTDB taxonomy): Bacteria > Pseudomonadota > Gammaproteobacteria > Enterobacterales > Enterobacteriaceae > Enterobacter > Enterobacter cloacae_L. The sequence goes on along the minus strand of NZ_LECZ01000023.1, from coordinate 133,023 downwards.
TAGGCGTGGTGGCCGGCAGCAGTATCGTCTGGGTCGCTCCCCGGGTGGTGAAGCGTACCGCGCTGGTGCATAAGCAAATTAATTATTTACTCAGAACGAATTAATATTCATAAAGAACCGTTTGCATTGAGTAAAGCGTGCATTAAATCGCTTGATCCGAAAAGCGAGCTGCGTATAATGCCCGACAATTTGCCGGGAGGAAGCATGGTCAAGCGTGTACGACATAACGTCTTACCGCGTCTGAAATCAGACGCTGGCCTGCCGTTTTTCTTCCCGTTGCTAAACCTATTCCCAGAGCCCCTCATTTGAGGGGCTTTTTTTTGCCCGGCGTCAGGAGATAAACATGAATCCGCTTTATCAAAAACACATCATTTCCATAAACGACCTCAGCCGCGAAGAGCTGGAACTGGTTCTGGAAACCGCGGCAAAACTGAAGGCCAATCCGCAACCGGAGCTGCTGAAGCACAAGGTGATTGCGAGCTGCTTCTTCGAAGCCTCGACCCGCACGCGCCTCTCCTTTGAAACCTCCATGCACCGCCTGGGTGCGAGCGTGGTGGGCTTCTCGGACAGCAGCAACACGTCGCTGGGTAAAAAAGGCGAAACCCTGGCGGATACCATTTCAGTCATCAGCACCTACGTCGACGCGATTGTGATGCGCCACCCGCAGGAGGGCGCGGCGCGTCTGGCAACCGAGTTTTCCGGCGGCATTCCGGTGCTGAACGCCGGTGACGGTGCCAACCAGCACCCGACCCAGACCCTGTTGGATCTGTTCACCATTCAGGAAACCCAGGGCACGCTCGAGAACCTGAACATTGCCATGGTCGGTGACCTGAAATATGGCCGCACCGTCCATTCCCTGACCCAGGCGCTGGCGAAATTTAACGGCAACCGCTTCTTCTTCATCGCCCCGGACGCGCTGGCGATGCCGCAGTACATTCTCGACATGCTGGACGAGAAAGGCATTCAGTGGAGCCTGCACGCCAGCATCGAAGAGGTCGTGGGCAACGTGGATATTCTGTACATGACCCGCGTGCAGAAAGAGCGCCTGGACCCGTCCGAATACGCCAACGTGAAGGCACAGTTCGTGCTGCGCGCCAGCGACCTCGAGGGCGCGCGCGACAACATGAAGGTCCTGCACCCGCTGCCGCGCATCGATGAGATCGCCACAGACGTGGATAAAACGCCGCACGCCTGGTACTTCCAGCAGGCCGGGAACGGCATCTTCGCCCGCCAGGCGTTACTGGCACTGGTTCTGAATCGCGACTTAGCTCTGTAAGGGGAGACGACCATGACACACGATAACAAACTCCAGGTTGAAGCCATCAAGCGTGGCACCGTGATTGACCACATCCCTGCGCAGGTGGGCTTTAAGCTGCTGACGCTGTTCAAACTGACCGAAACCGACCAGCGCATCACCATCGGCCTGAACCTGCCGTCCGGCGAGATGGGCCGCAAGGATCTGATCAAAATTGAGAACACCTTCCTGACCGACGAGCAGGTCAACCAGCTGTCGCTGTACGCGCCGGACGCCACCGTCAACCGCATCGACGAGTATGAAGTGGTCGGCAAATCCCGTCCGAGCCTGCCGGAGCGCATTGAGAGCGTGCTGGTCTGCCCGAACAGCAACTGCATCAGCCACGCTGAGCCGGTGTCTTCCAGCTTTGCAGTGAAAAAACGCGCCGATGACATCGCACTCAAATGCAAATACTGCGAAAAAGAGTTTTCTCATTATGTGGTGCTGGCCAACTAATTGAGGTTGGTAATGAAATCCCGGCTGTTATAATGGCCGGGAACATTCTTAACGCTGTAATTCTGGAGAAAACATGAGCAAAGTACTCGCGACGGAAAATGCACCTGCGGCTATCGGCCCCTACGTTCAGGGCGTTGATCTGGGCAGCATGATCATCACTTCAGGTCAGATCCCGGTGAACCCGAAAACTGGTGAAGTGCCAGCAGACGTGGCGGCACAGGCGCGTCAGTCGCTGGAAAACGTGCAGGCTATCGTGGAATCCGCAGGCCTGAAAGTGGGCGATATCGTGAAAACCACCGTTTTCGTGAAAGATCTGAACGATTTCGCCACCGTTAACGCCACCTACGAAGCGTTCTTCACCGAGCACAATGCCACCTTCCCGGCGCGCTCCTGCGTGGAAGTGGCACGTCTGCCAAAAGACGTGAAAATTGAAATTGAAGCGATTGCCGTACGTCGCTAATTTATTTCAATAAATAATGGGCGGCTTCGGCCGTCCTTTTTTTTTGGCTATTTTTCCTCTCACCACAGCATGACGTCCCCTACCCGCCATTAATAACATCGGGCTGCATATTTATTATTAATGGACTAACAATGAAACTTTCAAAAATAGCGCTGGCGGTGGCGACGATGGCCGTTGCATCCTCCGCTTTGGCGCACGGTTATATTGAATCACCTGCCAGCCGCGCTTATATGTGTAAGCTCGGTCAAAATATTGATTGCGGTTCCGTACAGTATGAACCGCAGAGCGTGGAGAAAACCTCCGGCTTCCCGACGGGGGCGCTACCGCCGGACGGCCAGCTCGCCAGCGCGGGGATCGCTAATTACTCTCAGCTGGATAAACAGAGTATGAATGCCTGGACGAAAACGCCGATGACCGCCGGCGCACATGAATTCGTCTGGTACCACACCGCCCCACACAAAACCACCAACTGGCGTTACTACATCACAAAACAAAACTGGGATCCGAATAAGCCCCTGACCCGCGATCAGTTTGAATTAACCCCGTTCTGTACCGTGAATGGCAATGGTCAGGCGCCAGAGATGCGTAAAGCCATGACCTGTAATGTGCCGGCACGTACGGGTTACCAGGTTATTTATGGCGTCTGGGAAATTGCGGATACCTCAAACAGTTTCTACCAGGCCATTGACGTTGATTTTGGGAACGGCGGCAACGTTACGCCGGATGAAAACCCGGGCGTGGTTTCCGAATGGAGCAAAACCCTGAGCGGGCAGATTGCCGGTAATAACCTGAACGCGGGCGATAAGGTCATTGCCCGCTTCTTCGACGCTAACGGTGAAGTCACGTCCATGCGCACAGACATGACGATCGCCACCGCTGCCCAGGGTGATGCCAACCAGTGGTCTTACGATCTGGCGCAGAAAATTAACGCCGCGCACCAGGACGTCCGCGTCGGCGTGAAGGATGAAGGCGGCGAGATTAGCCCGGTTCACGGCGCGAACAGCGTCTACGTGAAAGACGGCAGCACGCTGAAATCCGTTGCGATCTCCTATGAGGAGCAGAAAGCGGAGGTTAACGAGACGATTGCCGTCTCCGGCCTGCAGTACAGCAAAATCGAACAGGGTAGCGCCACCGTGACCTTCCACGTGAATACCCACGGTAACGTCGATTTCGAAGCCCACGTCATGAACCATCACGGCGCGGAAAAAGGGTATCTGAAGCAGGAGATGAACAACGTGAATCAGAATGTCACCATGACTCTAAACGACGTTGAGGCTGGCCATCACATGCTGAAATACTACGCGACCAACAAAGACGGCACGCTGTTTGCGCAGGATGTGTTGAACCTGATGCTGGAAGGCGACGCGGCGGCGGATAACACCGGTGCGCATGATTATATCTTCCCGGACAATATCGCGTCGTACAAGGCAGGCACCGTGGTGCTGCAGCCAAAAGACGGTAAGACCTACGAATGCAAGCCTTTCCCGTACAGCGGCTATTGCATGCAGTGGAGCCAATACGCGACCCAGTATGAGCCGGGCACAGGTTCACACTGGAAAGAGGCGTGGGTGTTGAAGAACTGAGTGGTCTGGTTCCCTCACCCCGGCCCTCTCCCAAAGGGAGAGGGTGTATAAATTCCCTCTCCCTTTGGGAGAGGGTTAGGGTGAGGGGGTCTACTGATTCCGCGTCGCCCTAAGCAGCGTCTCCAGCGGGTACACCGCCGCAATCACCACCTCGTCCTGCACCTTCGCCGCGTTATCCAGCTCGCTCTGAATCGACGCGATCTCTTTATCGTCCAGCGTGCCCTGACGCGCCACCAGATCGGTGAGCCGCAGGCCAATTGACGAAAGCTTATCGACCTCCTGAATCACCGGCTTGATCGCCTTCAGCTGATAGCTGTTTTCGCTTAACGCCAGCGCATCGCTGGTGTTGCTTTGCCAGCGGTTGAACACGTGGCGCAGCGCCTCGGCGCTTTCTGTGTCTTCCGCGTCGCTCACCAGACGGTCGGCCCATTTGTTCATCTGCCGCACGGTGGCGCTTTCGGCGTTCAGCGCATCCGCGAAGCGGTTGAGCGGCTCAAACTGATGATAATTTCCCGCCTGGAACTTGAGGTGCTGGCGGGTGTAATACTGCGCGGGCTCAACCGCCTGCGCGAGGATTTGCAGCGGCAGCGTATCGGCATTGCCGGCGAGGCGCGTGAACTGCACCTGCTGCTGGGTATGCTGCTGCAGCCCGACCGACACCGTCGACCAGCTGTCCATCGCCTGCAGGCGGGTGTACATGTTGTCGACGTCGTTGACGTCCTGCGCGGACCACAGGCGCTCCGCCACCGCGAAAGCGCGCGGCCACAGGCGGATATCCAGCACCGGTGCCACCACGTTTTCCGCCCACAGCGCGGCTTCTCCGCCGAGGAGGTTGGCCTGATTCGCGGTATCCGGCACCACCGGCGGGGTGCCTTTAGGGGCCTCGTCCAGACGCGTGCCGCTAATCGGATAGCGGACGTTCCCCACAAGGAAGTAGCCGGTGAGGGTATCGTTATTCACCGAAACCACCGGGCGCGTTTCGCCCATCCAGGTGTCGACGGTAAACGTGACCTGATTGTCGTCACGCCATTCAATATCCTGCACCGCGCGGCGAGATTTGCCTGCAAAATCAATAAACCCGCGCCAGCCGGCATCCCCTTTCACCAGCGTGAAGCTCCCCTCAACCGGCTTGCCCTTCAGGCGCGGCATGGAGAAGGCCCAGCTCTGGGCGCTGTCGGTGTCCGCTATGACGTCCACGCCGTTCAGCCCCTGCGGGACAATCTCGTTGCGGTAGTGATAGGCGGTGGACTGGGGCTGGTCGAGGTAGAAGCCGGTCGACAGAATGCCCTTGTAGCCGTTCTGCGCCACCTGCCCCAGCGCATCCTGCCCCTGCCAGGACTGGATCAGAATGCTTTTCGGGAGGGCGGGATGGTAGATCTCATCCCAGCCGACCATCTGGCGGTGATGCTTTTCAAGGATCGTTTCCAGCCTGCGGTTGAAGTAAGCCTGCAGCGCGTGGCTGTCGGCAAGCTTCTTATCGCGCATAAATTGCTGAATGGCCGGGTTCGCTTTCCACTGGCTATCGTCGACCTCATCGCCGCCGATATGCAGATACGGATCGGGGAAGATCGCCGCCAGTTCGCTGACTATAGCGTCGGCGAAGGCGTAGGTTGCGTCTTTTGTCGGATCCAGCACCGGCTTCAGCACGCCCCAGTGGCGCTCCATCTGATACGGCCCCGGCGCGCTCATCAGCTCCGGGTAGGCCACGGCGATGGCCGAGGCGTGGCCCGGCATGTCAATCTCCGGCACCACGCGGATGCCGCGCTCGGTAGCGTAACGCACGACCTCGCGCATCTGTTCCGGCGTGTAGAACAGCCCGTCGCTGGCAAGCTGGGTCAGCTTTGGATAGCGCGTCGAGCTGAAGCGCCAGCCCTGATCGTCAGTCAGATGCCAGTGCAGCACGTTCAGCTTGGCGGCGGCCATGCCGTCAATCTGGCGCTTGATGTCCGGGAGCGGGATAAAGTGACGCGCCGAGTCCAGCAGCAGCCCGCGCCACGGGAAGCGCGGGGAATCCTCAATAGACACCCACGGCAGGGAGCTGTTTTCCGCGCCGTTCTGAATGAGCTGGAGCAGGGTTTCCATGGCGCGCAGCGCGCCGAAGCGGGTGTTGGCGGAGATATTCACCCCGTTGGCGTCCACCGTCAGCCTATAGCTTTCGTCGCTGTCCGGCAGCGGCTGCGGCTTCACCTTTTTGGCGATAGCAATGCGGATGGTCGGTTTGTCTGGCTTTTCAGCCTGCGGCTGCAGCGTCCAGCCGGTCTGCAGGGCGATGCGCTGACGCAGGCGGTTGACCGCGTCACCCAGATCGTCGCCGCTGACGCTTACGGAAACGTTGTTGCTCAGCACCAGTGCGCCCTGGGTCGTCGGGCGTTCGACCTTCGCAGGCCAGGGCATTAAGGGGAGATCGCCTGCCGGAGCGGCAAACGCCGACGCGCCGAGCATCAGCCCGGCGGTTAAGAGACTGTACCGTAACATGAATGTTCCTTATCTGACGGGCCAAAAAAGGCAAAACATTCTGGTAACATGCGCTTAATTTGTCGTCAAGCGAATGCGCCGACGGAGATCACAAGTTGTTGAGTTTGAGAGGAAAGCTATTGCCCGGTGGCGCTGCGCTTACCGGGCCTACGTTTCGGGAGTAGGCCGGGTAAGGCGAAGCCGCCACCCGGCAAACATAACTCACTGCCACCCATACCGACGAGCATAAAACCCTTTCACCATCTGAGTCAGCACCATATAACCGGCGAGGATCGCCACCAGCCACGGGAAGTAGCTCAGCGGCAGCGCCTGCAGCTGCAGGTAGCTCGCAAGCGGTGAGAACGGCAGCGCGATGCCGAGCGCCATCACAATCCCCGTCATCACAATCAGCGGCCACGCGGCACGGCTCTGGATGAACGGAATGCGGCGGGTGCGGATCATGTGCACAATCAGCGTCTGCGACAGCAGCCCCACCACGAACCAGCCGGACTGGAACAGGGTCTGATGTTCCGGGGTGTTGGCGTGGAACACAAACCACATCAGGCAGAAGGTCAGGATGTCGAAGATGGAGCTGATCGGCCCGAAGAACAGCATGAAACGACCGAGATCCGCCGGGTTCCAGTGCTGCGGCTTCTGGATCTGCTCGTCGTCCACGTTATCAAACGGGATCGCCACCTGAGACACGTCGTACATCAGGTTCTGGATCAGCAGATGCAGCGGCAGCATCGGCAGGAACGGCAGGAACGCGCTCGCCACCAGCACGCTGAAGACGTTACCGAAGTTAGAGCTGGCGGTCATCTTGATGTACTTGAGCATGTTGGCGAAGGTGCGACGTCCTTCGATTACGCCCTCCTCCAGCACCATCAGGCTCTTTTCCAGCAGGATGATATCCGCCGCTTCGCGGGCGATATCCACCGCACCGTCCACGGAGATACCAATGTCCGCCGCACGCAGCGCGGGCGCATCGTTGATGCCATCGCCCATAAAGCCCACCACGTGCCCTTCGCGCTTGAGCAGGGTGACAATGCGCTCTTTGTGCATCGGCGTCAGGCGGGCAAACAGCGTGGTGCGCTGGGCAAGCTTAGCCAGCTCGTCATCGGAGAGGTGCTCAATGTCGCTCCCCACCACCGCGTCGCCCGCGTCCAGCCCCACTTCATGGCACACTTTGGCCGCTACCAGTTCGCTGTCGCCGGTGAGGATTTTCACCGTGATGCCGCTCGCCTTCAGCGCCTTCAGCGCCGGCGCGGTGGTCTCTTTCGGCGGATCGAGGAAGGCGATGTAACCCTCGAGGATCAGATCGGATTCGTCGATACGCTGATAGTCGCCTTCCCGCGCGGGGAGGAATTTACTCGCCACCGCCACCACGCGCAGCCCCTGACGGTTCAGGTTATCGGTGACGCGCTTAATGCGGCGCAGCATGGTGTCGTCCAGCGGCACGATGTCGCCGTTATAGCGCACCTGCGTCGACACGTTCAGGATCTCCTGCAGCGCCCCTTTGCAGATCAGCTGGTGGACGTCCTGCTGCTCGCTCACCACCACCGACATGCGGCGGCGCTCGAAGTCGAACGGGATCTCATCCACCTTCTGCCAGCGGCCGGAGAGCGTGCGGGCGGACTCTTCATCCACCCCTTCCAGCACCGCAACGTCGAGCAGGTTTTTCAGCCCGGTCTGGTAATGGCTGTTCAGCCACGCGCTGTGCAGCACGCGCTCGCTGGTTTTGCCGGAAATGTCGGTGTGGTTCTCCAGCACGATTTTGTCCTGCGTCAGCGTGCCGGTTTTATCGGTGCACAGGATGTCCATCGCGCCAAAGTTTTGAATAGCGTCGAGGTGTTTGACGATCACTTTCTGCTTAGAAAGCTTCACCGCCCCGCGCGCCAGCGTGGAGGTGACGATCATCGGCAGCATTTCCGGCGTTAAGCCGACGGCCACGGAGAGCGCAAACAGCGCCGCTTCCCACCAGTCGCCTTTGGTGTAGCCGTTGATCAGCAGCACGATTGGCGTCATCACCATCATAAAGCGGATCAGCAGCATGCTGACGCGGCCAATCCCTTTCTGGAAGGCATTAGGTTCGCTCTCCTGCTCGCTGACGCGTCCCGCAAGCTGGCCAAACCAGGTGTTGCCCCCGGTGGCGGTGACAATCGCCTGCGCCGTGCCGCTGACCACCGTAGTGCCCATAAAGCACAGGGTATCGCACTCGAGCGGGTTCATCTGCTGCGGGTCGCGGCTGCGCGCCACCTTTTCAACCGGCAGGGATTCCCCGGTGAGAGAGGCCTGGGCCACGAACAGATCGCGTGCCTGAATGATGCGTAAATCCGCCGGGATCATATCTCCCGCCGCCAGCTTCACCAGATCGCCCGGCACCAGCTGGTCTATGGGCAGTTCGACCCACGCGTTTTCACCGAGATCGTTGATCACGCGCGAGACGGTCGCGGTGTTGCTGACCATCGCCTTCAGGGCATCCGCCGCTTTGGTGGAGCGGGCCTCCTGAATAAAGTTCAGCAGCGTGGAAATGCCCACCATCAGGGCAATCACCCCTGCGGCAAACAGATCTTCCGTCGCGTAGGAGATGAGGCCGAGCACGGTCAGCAGCAGGTTGAACGGGTTGCGGTAGCAGAGCCAGAGATGCACCCACCACGGAGACGGCTTTTGCGCCGGGATCTGGTTATCGCCATGCACGGCGCGGATTTTTTCCACTTCTGAAGCGTTCAGCCCTTCCGGGTGCCCGCCGAACGCGCGCCAGACTTCGTTTTCATCCATCGCCGCCACGTTCAGGCAGCGCTCGGTCAGGGACGCGGGGATCGCGGCGCCCGCCATGTTTTTGCCATTGGGCAGCGGATCGCGCTGAACAAGACGGTGTGGCAGGTGGCGGCTCAGCAGCGCCTGCAGCTGCCGGGTGATATTTTTAACCATAGTCATTCCTCCGCATCCGCAAGCGCGGACGCAGCATTTCCTTCAGGCGTGGCAAGGCCGTACCTGAGAGGCACTCAATTTTTCAAGCAGGAACGTTTATGACGTTGCTGCCTCACATCACCGGTGAGTCAGCAACAGGCTGGCTTACCGGAAAGAACGCATTCTCCCGTTCAGGAGAGGTGTGGGATCGGGATCCATAAAGCCTCCGGTAAGTAAAAATCAGGGGTTCGCCGCGCAGTATAAGGATTTAAGCGTACCCTTTGTGGCGATTCGGGCGGTATTATACCCCCCTGCAAATAAACCGAACGTAAACCAGACTTTGCCCATAGCGAAATCGCGCTATAGCATTAGGCTCAATTCACTACATTGTCGTTGTTACAGGGAATACAGCATGCAGAACCGCCTAACGATTAAAGACATCGCGCGTTTAAGCGGCGTGGGGAAATCGACCGTCTCACGCGTGCTGAACAACGAAAGCGGCGTCAGCGAACGCACCCGCGAACGCGTCGAGGCGGTCATGAACCAGCACGGCTTTTCCCCTTCCCGCTCCGCACGCGCCATGCGCGGACAGAGCGACAAAGTGGTCGCGATCATTGTCTCGCGTCTGGATTCGCTCTCCGAAAATCTCGCCGTCCAGACCATGCTGCCCGCCTTCTACGAGCAGGGCTATGATCCGATCATGATGGAGAGCCAGTTCTCTGTGCAGCTGGTTGAAGAGCATCTGGGTATGCTCAAGCGGCGCAACATTGACGGCGTGGTGCTGTTTGGCTTTACCGGCATCAAAGACGAAATGCTGAAACCCTGGCAGCCGTCGCTGGTGCTGCTGGCGCGCGATGCCCACGGTTTCGCGTCCGTCTGCTATGACGATGAAGGCGCCATCGTGACCCTGATGCAGCGCCTGTATGACCAGGGCCATCGCCACATCAGCTTCCTCGGCGTTCCCCACGCGGACGTCACCACCGGCAAGCGCCGCCACGAAGCCTATCTGGCATTTTGCAAACAGCACAACCTCTCCGCCGTGGCCTCCCTGCCGGGGCTGGGCATGAAGCAGGGCTACGAGCAGGTCGCCAGCGTTCTGACACCGCAGACCACCGCGCTGGTGTGCGCCACGGATACCCTGGCGCTGGGCGCGAGCAAATATATCCAGGAGCAGCGCATCGATAACCTGCAGGTGGCGAGCGTCGGCAGCACGCCGCTGATGAAGTTCCTGCACCCGGAAATTATCACCGTCGATCCGGGCTACGCTGAGTCCGGCAGGCAGGCCGCCGCGCAGCTGATCGAGCAGATAAACGGGCGCGCTGAGCCGCGTCAGATCGTTATTCCCGCCCACCTCTCTTAACCCCCACTCAACGGTTTATTGTGATCTTCGCCCGATTTCGGGAACGTTCCCATTTTCGCCGTCACGCTGAAGGAGTAGGCTTGCGCTCAGGTCATTACACCCTTCCCATCTGTCATGAGGTTTCATGATGAGTAAAGTCAAACAAGCAGATATCGATCGGCTGATCGTCCTGGTCGGCGGCCGCGAGAACATCGCCACCGTCAGCCATTGCATTACCCGCCTGCGCTTCGTGCTGAACGACCCGGCCAAAGCCAATCCGAAGGCGATTGAAGAACTTTCCATGGTAAAAGGCTGCTTCACCAACGCCGGTCAGTTCCAGGTCGTTATCGGTACCGAAGTGGGCGATTACTATCAGGCTCTGCTGGCGACAACCGGGCACTCTTCCGCCGATAAAGAGCAGGCGAAGAAGGCCGCGCGCCAGAATATGAAATGGCACGAGCAGCTGATCTCCCACTTCGCGGAGATCTTCTTCCCGCTGCTGCCGGCGCTGATCAGCGGGGGCTTAATTTTAGGCTTCCGTAACGTCATCGGCGATGTGCCGATGAGCGACGGCAAAACCCTGGCGCAGATGTACCCCGCGCTGCAAAGCATCTATGACTTCCTGTGGCTGATTGGCGAAGCGATCTTCTTCTACCTGCCAGTCGGGATCTGCTGGTCCGCGGTACGCAAAATGGGCGGCACGCCGATTCTGGGTATCGTGCTGGGCGTCACGCTGGTCTCTCCACAGTTAATGAACGCTTACTTACTTGGTCAGCAGGTGCCGGAGGTGTGGAACTTCGGGCTGTTTACCATCGCTAAGGTGGGCTATCAGGCGCAGGTGATTCCGGCACTTCTGGCGGGTCTGGCGCTGGGCTTTATTGAAACGCGCCTGAAGCGCATCGTGCCGGATTACCTCTATCTGGTGGTGGTGCCGGTCTGCTCGCTGATCCTGGCGGTGTTCCTGGCGCACGCCTTTATCGGTCCGTTTGGCCGCATGATCGGCGACGGCGTGGCCTTCGCGGTGCGTCACCTGATGACCGGCAGCTTCGCGCCAATCGGTGCCGCGCTGTTTGGCTTCCTGTACGCCCCGCTGGTGATCACCGGCGTTCACCAGACCACGCTGGCGATTGATATGCAGATGATCCAGAGCCTCGGCGGCACGCCGGTCTGGCCGATTATCGCGCTGTCTAACATTGCGCAGGCATCGGCGGTGACCGGCATCATCATCGTCAGCCGTAAGCATAACGAGCGTGAGATCTCCGTTCCGGCAGCTATCTCCGCTTACCTCGGCGTCACCGAACCGGCCATGTACGGCATCAACCTGAAATACCGCTTCCCGATGCTCTGCGCGATGATCGGCTCCGGTCTGGCGGGCCTGCTGTGCGGCCTGAACGGCGTGATGGCAAACGGGATTGGCGTCGGCGGGCTGCCGGGCATCCTCTCCATCCAGCCCGCGTTCTGGCAGGTGTTTGCGCTGGCGATGGCGGTAGCGATTATCGTCCCAATGGCGCTCACCACCGTGGTTTACCAGCGTAAGTTCCGTCAGGGCACGCTGCAGATTGTTTAACGTCTTCTTTCGGGGCGCAGTTGCGCCCCTTCGCATTTGCAGGAACGCACTATGAATACTCTTCCTCACTGGTGGCAGAACGGCGTCATCTATCAGATTTACCCAAAAAGTTTCCAGGACACCACCGGCAGCGGCACCGGCGATCTGCGCGGCGTGACGCAGCGTCTGGACTACCTGAAAACCCTCGGCATTGACGCCATCTGGCTGACGCCATTTTATATCTCCCCGCAGGTGGATAACGGCTACGACGTGGCGAATTACATCGCCATCGACCCGGCCTACGGCACCCTGGATGACTTCGACGAGCTGGTTGCCGAAGCGCACGCGCGCGGCATTCGCATCGTGCTGGATATGGTGTTTAACCACACCTCCACGCAGCACGCCTGGTTCCGCGAGTCGCTGAACAAAGCGAGCCCGTACCGCCAGTTCTACATCTGGCGCGACGGCACGCCGGAGCAGCTTCCCAACAACTGGCGCTCCAAGTTTGGCGGCAACGCCTGGCGCTGGCACGCCGAGAGCGAACAGTATTACCTGCACCTGTTTGCGCCGGAGCAGGCGGACCTCAACTGGGAAAACCCGGCCGTGCGCGCCGAGCTGAAAAAAGTGTGCGAGTTCTGGGCCGATCGCGGCGTGGACGGCTTGCGTCTGGACGTGATTAACCTGATTTCAAAAGACCAGGATTTCCCTGACGACAACATCGGAGACGGCCGCCGCTTCTACACCGACGGGCCGCGCGTCCATGAATACCTGCAGGAGATGAGCCGCGACGTCTTTATCCCGCGCAACCTGATGACCGTAGGTGAGATGTCCTCCACCTCGCTGGAAAACTGCCAGCAGTATGCCTCTCTCGACGGGCGCGAGCTGTCGATGACCTTTAACTTCCACCACCTGAAGGTGGATTACCCCGGCGGCGAGAAATGGACGAAGGCGAAGCCGGACTTTGTGGCGCTGAAAGCCCTCTTCCGCCACTGGCAGCAGGGCATGCACAACAAAGCCTGGAACGCGCTGTTCTGGTGTAACCACGACCAGCCGCGCATCGTCTCGCGCTTTGGTGACGAAGGGGAGTACCGCGTTCAGGCGGCGAAGATGCTGGGCATGGTGCTGCACGGGATGCAGGGCACGCCGTACGTTTATCAGGGTGAGGAGATTGGCATGACCAACCCGCACTTCAGCCGCATCACCGATTACCGCGACGTGGAAAGCCTGAACATGTTCGCCGAACTGCGGGCCAACGGCCGCGAACCGGATGAACTGCTGGAGATTCTGGCGAGTAAGTCTCGCGACAACAGCCGCACGCCGATGCAGTGGGACGCCACGCACAACGCCGGGTTTACCGAAGGAGAGCCGTGGATTGGCGTCTGCGATAACTACGAAACCGTAAACGTCCGCGCGGCGCTCGACGATCCGGACTCGGTGTTTTATACCTACCAGTCGCTGATTAGCCTGCGCAAAACCCTGCCGGTGCTGACATGGGGTGACTATGAGGATTTACTGCCGGAACATCCTTCCCTGTGGTGCTACCGCCGCCGGTGGCAGGGGCAGACGCTGATAGTGATGGCGAACCTGAGCGATAAGCCTCATGAATGGACGAATGACCTCCTGCGCGGCGAGTGGCAGACGGTAATGAGCAACTATCCGTCGCCGCAGAAAACGACGCTGCGTCCGTTTGAAGCCGTCTGGTGGCTACAGGCGTAATAGCTTTACCGGGCGCACCCGTTGCGCCCGGCTTACTTTACTGTTTTTGTTGAATAATTAATCAGATTTTTCCTTCCCGGATTTACAATCGCTACAGCGCCCGCCGTTTGTACTCTCGTCTTTTTACTTTGTTCTGAATCAAATAAATCGCAAACATGTTTGATGCAAATCACTATATGTAGCACTTAAAATGCACGCCGACCCAACATCTTGTATTAATCGTCTACTATTCCAACAACAAGACGGCGACTCAGCTCTCCGGAATTGTGGATAACAAGGGTCGGGAACGAGGGAAGTCTCTCACCTGGCTGACAATACAGCCTTTGAATACTTCTCCGCCTCTGTGGATAACCTGTTTTTAAAAAATGGAGTGATCATGACACCGCATGTGATGAAACGTGATGGCTGTAAAGTGCCGTTTAAATCAGAGCGCATCCAGGAAGCCATTCTGCGTGCAGCTAAAGCAGCGGGAGTCGATGACGCAGATTACTGCGCCACCGTCGCAGAAATCGTTAGCAGCCAGATGAATGAACGCAGCCAGGTCGATATCAACGAGATCCAGACCGCGGTTGAGAACCAGCTGATGGCGGGCCCGTACAAGCAGCTGGCGCGCGCCTACATTGAATACCGCCACGATCGTGACGTGCAGCGCGAGAAGCGCGGCCGTCTGAACCAGGAGATCCGTGGCCTGGTAGAGCAGACCAACTCTGCGCTGCTCAATGAAAACGCCAACAAAGACAGCAAGGTCATCCCTACCCAGCGCGACCTGCTGGCCGGTATCGTCGCCAAACACTATGCCCGTCAGCATCTGCTGCCGCGCGACGTGGTGTCGGCACACGAGCGCGGCGAGATCCACTACCACGATCTCGACTACTCGCCGTTCTTCCCGATGTTCAACTGCATGCTGATCGACCTGAAGGGCATGCTGACCCACGGTTTTAAAATGGGTAACGCCGAGATTGAACCGCCTAAGTCCATCTCCACGGCCACCGCGGTAACGGCGCAGATCATCGCTCAGGTCGCTAGCCACATTTATGGCGGCACCACCATTAACCGCATTGATGAAGTGCTGGCCCCGTTCGTGACGGCCAGCTTCAACAAGCACCGTAAAACCGCCGAAGAGTGGCAGATCCCGGACGCGGACGGCTATGCCCATTCCCGCACCGAGAAAGAGTGCTACGACGCGTTTCAGTCGCTGGAGTATGAGGTAAACACCCTGCACACCGCCAACGGCCAGACGCCGTTTGTGACCTTCGGCTTCGGTCTGGGCACCAGCTGGGAATCGCGTCTGATCCAGCAGTCCATTCTGCGTAACCGCATTTCCGGGCTCGGCAAAAACCGCAAAACCGCCGTGTTCCCGAAACTGGTGTTCGCCATCCGCGACGGCCTGAACCACAAGTTTGGCGATCCGAACTACGACATCAAACAGCTGGCGCTGGAGTGCGCGAGCAAGCGCATGTATCCGGACATCCTGAACTACGACCAGGTGGTGAAGGTCACCGGTTCGTTTAAAACGCCAATGGGCTGCCGCAGCTTCCTCGGCGTGTACGAAGACGAAAACGGCGAGCAGATCCACGACGGACGTAACAACCTGGGCGTTATCAGCCTGAACCTGCCGCGCATCGCGCTGGAAGCAAAAGGTAACGAAGACGCCTTCTGGACGCTGCTGGACGAGCGCCTGCAGCTGGCGCGTAAGGCCCTGATGACCCGCATCGCGCGTCTCGAAGGGGTTAAAGCCCGCGTCGCGCCCATCCTCTATATGGAAGGAGCCTGCGGCGTGCGCCTGAAGGCGGACGATGACGTGTCCGAAATCTTCAAAAACGGTCGCGCGTCGATTTCGCTGGGCTATATCGGCATTCACGAAACCATCAACGCGCTGGCCGGCGACACGCACATGTACGACAGCGCCGCGCTGCGTGAGAAAGGCATCGCCATCGTTCAGCGCCTGCGCGACGCGGTAGACCAGTGGAAAGAGGAAACCGGCTACGGCTTTAGCCTGTACAGCACCCCGAGCGAAAACCTGTGCGATCGCTTCTGCCGTCTGGACACTGCCGAGTTCGGGATTGTGGAAGGCGTAACTGACAAAGGTTACTACACCAACAGTTTCCACCTCGACGTGGAGAAAAAGGTGAACCCGTACGACAAGATCGACTTTGAAGCGGCGTATCCGCCGATCGCCAGCGGCGGCTTCATCTGCTACGGCGAGTACCCGAACATTCAGCACAACCTGAAGGCGCTGGAGGACGTGTGGGATTACAGCTACCAGCACGTGCCGTATTACGGAACCAACACGCCAATCGACGAGTGCTACGAGTGCGGATTTACCGGTGAGTTTGAGTGCACCAGCAAAGGCTTTACCTGCCCGAAATGCGGCAACCACGACGCGGCTCGCGTCTCCGTCACCCGCCGCGTGTGCGGCTATCTCGGCAGCCCGGATGCGCGTCCGTTTAACGCCGGCAAGCAGGAAGAGGTGAAGCGCCGCGTGAAGCATTTAGGGAATGGGCAGATCGGTTAAGTTCTTCGCCGGGTTCTCCCCCTCACCCTACCCCTCTCCCTCAAGGGAGAGGGAACTCTTCCCCCTCTCCCTGTGGGAGAGGGCCGGGGTGAGGGCATCAGCGCGCACACATTCTCTGGACATTTTCTATGCGATATCACCAGTACTACCCCGTCGACATCGTTAACGGCCCCGGCACCCGCTGCACCCTGTTTGTTTCAGGCTGCGTGCACGAATGCCCCGGCTGCTACAACAAAAGCACCTGGCGTCTGAACTCCGGCATGCCGTTTACCGCCGAGATGGAAGACCGGATCGTCAACGACCTCAACGACACGCGCATCAAGCGTCAGGGGATTTCGCTCTCCGGCGGCGATCCGCTGCATCCGCAAAACGTGCCGGATATCCTGAAGCTGGTAAAACGCATTCGCCGCGAATGTGCGGGAAAAGACATCTGGGTCTGGACGGGCTATAGGCTGGATGAGCTGAACGCGCAGCAAATGGAAGTGGTGGATCTGATTAACGTGCTGGTCGACGGCAAGTTCGTGCAGGATTTAAAAGACCCGGCGCTAATCTGGCGCGGCAGCAGCAACCAGGTTGTGCATCATCTGCGTTAAACAAAGGCGGATACTATCCGTCCGCCCTTACCTCAAAACCGGCTCAAACTCTCCATCGCCACCGCCTTAAATTCGGCAAAATCTCCGCAGCTACAGAGCCGTGACATCGCGCGTTCGCGCAGGAAGGTGACGAAAATATCGTAAATCGCCATCGCCTCTTCGTATTCGCTTTTGCTGATGGCGAGCAGGAAGATGACGTGCGCGGTTTCGTCGCCCCACTGGACGCCGTGCGGGGCGAGCACGGTGTAGACCACCGTTTTTTGCGCCAGCAGGCCGAGGGAGTGCGGCAGCGCGATGCCGTCGCCGAGCATGGTGCTGACGATGGCTTCACGCTCGACGACGGAATCCAGAAACGCCTCACCGACAAAGCCTTCTTCTTCAAGCTGTTCGCACAGCTCGCGGAACAGCGTTTGCTGGTCGACGGGCGTGTCAATAATGCGGAAATGGGCCGCGTCGAAGTATTTATCCAGCATCCACGGGCGGGTGCGGTCCACCAGCACCAGCTTGCCGATCTGCTCTAACTGATAGTCGGTCGGGAACGGGGCGATCGTTACCACCGGTTTCGACTTTTCGCTGATGCGGGCGGTGGAAATAACAAAGTCTTCGCTGATGGATTCGGTCAGCTCGTACTCGCGCAGGGTGAGGGTGCGCGTCATCTCAATTTGCGGGTATTTGCGCTGCAGCACCGCCTCAATCATGCGCACCATGGCGTTACCGGCGTCGCACACCAGCAGCACGCGCGGCTGGCGCTGGTAGCCGATGTTGTAGTGGCGCTCAAGCCCAACGCCGATGTGCAGCACCAGGAAGCCAATCTCGTTTTCGCTGATCACGTACGGCGTGTATTTGCCCCAGCTCGACACCGCCGCCAGCGTCATGTCCCACGCCATCGGGTAGTGCTGCTTGATGTTATCCAGCAGCGGGTTCGGGATCATGATTTGATACCGCACGCGGGTGATCATGGTTTTGATGTGCGTGAGCAGATCCGCGTGTAGCTGTTCGTCGCTGAGCAGGTTGTAGTTATAGTGGGTGTTGATGTAGCGCAGGATGTAGTTGACCAGCGCTTCGTCATCATCGGCGTTAATGGCGCTGGGCGCGATCTCCTGAATCTGCCGCGCGGCGATGTGGACGCACAGCCAGCTCTCCTCCGAGGGTGAAAGCGCTTTGCCCGCCAGCTGCTGGATAGTCACGGCGATATCCTTCGCCGCCTCGCGCACGTTCTCTTCCACGTCTTCGGCATGGAACTCCGGCAGCGGGTAACCTTCGCTGATGCGGCGCACCGACACCGCGCAGTACAGGCGCAGGAACAGCTCGCCTTCATCGGTCAGGCGAATGTGATGACGCGTCAGCGCGTCGTGCAGCACGGGCACCATCTGCTCCGCCACGCCCGCATTCAGCGCCACGTCCGTCACCAGCGGGTTCAGGCTGTCCTGCTGCGCCAGTTCCCAGAGCAGATCGGTCAGGCACGCGCGGGTCGACATCTCGCTGCCAAACAGCTTCATCCCGTGACGCGGACGGGTTTCCAGCGTCAGGTTATAGCGGTGGAACCACTCGCGCACCTCCGCCATGTCGCTTTGCAGCGTGGCGCGGCTGACGAACCATTCGTCCGCCAGATCCTCAAGCTTGAGGGAAAACGCCGAGGTGAGAAAACGCACCACCAGATAATGCACGCGCTCCGGCCCGGTCCGCGGGATACGCAGCGCGCGCGGGTGAGAGGCCTGCAGCTGCTGATAGCGCTCGGCATCCTCAATTTTGAGCTGGTAGCCGTTGCCCCGGCTCAGGATGAACTGCGCGCCGTGGCTTGCCAGCAGCGCGTTAAGGGCGGTGATATCCGCACGGACGGTTCGCGTGGAGACCGACAGCCGCTGCGCCAGCTCGTCCTGCGGCAGCGTCTCGTTTTGCAACAGATCGAAAAGTTGCGCTAAACGTTGGTTCGGGAATCGCACGTCGTTGTCCTCTTACGGCTTAAGGTGAAATGACCATCTGGGATGGGCTTCCGACCGGGGTATAATCTGGCTCAAAGCTTAGCTTGCCGTCCTGACCGACGCGGAAACGGGTAATGTTGTCGCTCCGCTGGTTCATGACGTACAGCCAGCGCCCCTGTTTGTCGAGCGTCAGGGTGCGCGGGTAATCACCGCGCGTCCACACATCGTCCTGATGCGTCAGCGTGCCCTCCGCTGTTACGGTAAAGTGCCCGATGCTGTTATGCAAACGGTTAGCCACATACAGCTGCTTTCCGTCGGCGCTTAACGCCAGCCCGGCAGCAAAGCTGGTGCCTTTGTAACCCGTTGGCAGGGCGGAAACCGTTTTGCCCTCTTTCAGGGTGCCGTTTGCCCCCACCGCATAGTGGGTGAGCGTAGACGCCTCTTCGTTAATCAGCCACAGGGCATCGCCCTTCGGCGTAAAGACAAAGTGGCGCGGCCCGGCTCCTTTTGAGGAGGCGCTGATAAACGGCGGATCGTTCGGCGTCAGCTTGCCGGTTCGATCGTCAAAGCGGTACTGGTAGATACGATCCAGCCCCAGATCGGTAGAAAATACGTACTTGCCGCTCGGATCGGCGGCGATCATGTGCGCGTGGGGGCCGTTGTGATCGCTGATGGCGAAGCTGCCCTCCGCAGCGGCTTCCGGTTTTGCCGCACCCGGCTGACCCTGATCCTGGTGCTTGTCCGTGGCGTCACCCAGGCTGCCGTCTGCCTTGACAGGCAGCACCGCGATCGAGCCGCTGACGTAGTTGGCCACCAGCAGGTGCTGTCCGTTCGGCGTCAGCGATAGATACACCGGCCCCGCGCCGCCGGAGGCCGCCTGGTTTAGCTCGCTCAGCTCACCGTTATCCCCCACCCGCAGCGCCTGCACCACGCCCTGCTCCACCTCGCTTGCCAGGTAGAGCGTTTTGCCGTCGTGCGAGACGGCCAGCTGCGCGGCGTTCGGCAGCTTGCTCACCAGCGTTTTATTGCCGAGCGCGCCGCTTTGTGGGTCAACGGTAAAGCGGTACAGCCCTTCACCGTTGGGGTTGTAGGTGCCCACCCAGGCGTACTGCGTCTGGGCGACTGCGGCGGTAGCAAGTAAAGAGAGTGAAGCAACAAGCAGGTTACGGGTGTGCATGGTGGCTCCTTCAGGTGAGTGCGGTGTGTTTCCCCTCACCCCGGCCCTCTCCCACAGGGAGAGGGGGTAAAGGTTCCCTCTCCCTGTGGGAGAGGGTTAGGGTGAGGGGCAGGTTTACTTCACCAGCTTCTTCGTCATCGCCAGCAGCGTACGCACGTCTTCTGGCCGCGTGTCGCCGCTGGCTTTGTCGATAATCGAGCTGTAGATATGCGGGATGATTTTGCTCACCCCCGCGTCCAGGGCGATCTGCAGGATCTCCTCAAAGTTTTCCAGATCGATACCTCCGGTCGGTTCCAGCCAGAAGTCGTGACGGGCGCAGGCTTCCGCCACCGCTTTATACTCGTCACGGCACTTGAGGCCGCCCATCGGGAAGTATTTGATGGAACTGCCGCCGAAATCTTTCAGCAGGGCAATCGCGGTTTCAACCGGCACGATGCCGTCCGGTGCCGCGCTGCTCAGCGGGCCGGTGGAGATTTTCACCATGCCGACGGTGCCGGTCGGAGAGACCAGACCGTTGACCACGGAGTCGTTTTGCCCCAGCAGCGCGCGGCTGGTGGCGACGCCGGTAAAGACCTGGTTAACGTGCTGGGGCTGCACCTGGCGGGAGATTTCGCTCACCATCGCCGACTGGTTCGGGTCGCCCGCGCCCAGGCCCACAGAGAGCGCGTTATCAATCAGGGCGGCGTATTCACGCATATCGGCGACGGCGCTGTCCACGTCCGGGTAATTTTTGGAGAGCACGCCCACCAGCACATGACCTTCCGCCGCCTCGTAAATGGCGCTGGCGTTGGCTTTGGAGCCTGCCAGCACGTTCAGACAGACGCGGTCACGGTAAAAATTGGGGGTCAGTTTCATGCTTTTTTCTCCTGTCCTAACACTTCGCTAATGCGGCGGTACACGATGTTCAGCTGGTCTGCGTTTACGCTGCGCACGTCCGCTTCGATAATCCCTTCGTTGGCCTTGTAGCCGCGGAAATAAATGGCGTATTCGCCCTGCTTGAGCGCGTTCACCAGCTCGCCGGTGCCAACGCCGGTAGTAGCTTCATCAAACTTAATCTCGGTGCGCGCGATGTCGCGTCCGGCGCTGTCCCAGACCACGCGCGCGGTGACGCCGTTCAGGGTATTAAGCGCGTCGATAAACGGCGTCATCTTCGCCACCATCTCTGCACCGCTCTCTTTGGTCGCCGTCAGGTAATGTTCGATGGCGCAGGTCAGGCCAAGAATGCCCTCTTTACCCACCTTCATCGCGCGGCCTATGCCCGCCGTCTGGCGCTTCACCCACTCGACGTACTGGGTCCTGCCGATCACCAGCCCGCTGGTTGGCCCTTCAATTGCCTTCGCGCCGCTGTAGATCACCAGATCGGCGCCGGATCGGTAGTAGGTATGCAGATCTTCTTCCGCTGCCGCGTCGACGATCAGCGGGAGATCGTGCTTACGCGCGACCACTGCCGCCTGCTCAACGCTGAGCATGCTTTTCTGCACGCAGTGGTGAGATTTAATGTAGAGGATCGCCGCGGTGCGTGGGGTGATCGCCGCCGCCAGCTGATCGGCGGAGCATTCGTTGGCGTAGCCCGCTTCCACCAGCTTACCGCCGCCCAGCGCCACCATGGTGCCCACCGGCGCGCCGAAGTTAACGTTGTGGCCTTTCGGCAGGACGATCTCGTTGTTCTCAACCGGCGTGACGTGCAGGTTTTCCAGCAGCCAGTCGCTGTCTTTCACCAGCATCGCCGCCACGGACTGGGCAATGCCCGCCGACGCGCACGAGACCACCGTTGCCCCTTCCACGTCCAGCAGCTTCGCGATGTATTCCCCGGTTTTGTTGACCAGATCCTTCATCTCAAAATAGTGATTCATGCCGTCCATCGCCGCCTGAACCACTTCCGGGCGCGGCGTGGAGACACCCAGCGCCGTCATGCGGCCAGAGGTGTTGATAACCTGCTTTAAGTTGTACTTCTCATAAATCGAAGGCATGTTCCGTGCTCCCTTGTTCGGTCATGTAGCCCTTGCCCGCGCGGATCGCGGCAAGCGGCACCAGAATATGTTCAGCCTGCAGGCTGTCGTTTTCGGCATCCGTCAGCAGCGTCGGCTGGCGTTTAACCGTAAACAGCGTCAGGTCAGCGTCGAGGCCCGGCTGAATGCGGCCTTTGCGCGTCAGGCGCAGCCCATCGGCGGCGTTCGCGGTTACGCAGTCAATCACCTGCGGCAATGACATGCCGATGGCGAGAAACTTCGACATCACGCTCGCCAGCGAGCCCACCGGGCCGTTAATGCGGTTGCGGCAGTAGATATCCGAGCTGATGGTGTGCGGCAGAATGCCCATCGCGATGGCGCGTTTCGCCACCTCAAAGCTGAAGCTCGCGGTGCCGTGGCCGACGTCCAGACGCACGCCGCGCTTCAGCGCAGACGTAATGGAGGCGCGCAGCTCGCCGGAGGGCGTCAGAATGCGGTTGGGCTTGCCGTTATAGCAGTGGGTGATGATGTCGCCCGAGCTCAGCAGCTCGGCAATTTCATCGAGGTTCGGCGGGTTGTTGCCGATGTGCACCATCAGCGGCAGGTCGCCGTTCTCTTTCTGAATGGCTTTGGCGCGCTCCAGCGGCGTGATGCCGTTTTCACCGACCACGCTGCTGCTCATGCGCGCTTTCAGGCCAACGATAAAATCGGGGTGACGTTTAACCGCCTGTTTGACCGCGTCGGCGTCGATATTCGCCATGTTGGCCAGCTCGTTCTGGGCAATCAGCCCCACGCGGGAGATGTTCAGCAGGGCAAAGACGTCGGTTGTCGCTTCACGGGTGATTTCATAGAAATCGTCTACGTCGTCGGCACCGGTGCTGCCTGCATCCACTACGGAGGTAACGCCGGTGGCGATGCCGACGCTGTCCGGTTCGTCGTGGTAAATCGGGGAGTTCGGGTAGCAGTGGACGTGGGAGTCAATCCAGCCTGCGCTAACGAATACGTTGCCGTTCAGCTCAACCGTTTTGCTGGCGGGAGCGTCAATGTCGCCCAGCGCCGCAATCTTCCCGTCCTGGATGGCGATATCGGTCAGAGTATCGTCGGCAAGGCGCGCGCGGCGCAGGAGTAAATCAAACATGAGGATCTCCTGATAAGGCGGGCGCCTGAGCGCCCGCGGGTATTAAAGGGCGACCGGGAACAGCCAGCCCAACAGCATGGCACCGAGAATGGCACCGCCGGTAATCGGCTTCTGCCAGATGTAGAACAGCAGTGCGCCCAGCAGAGAACCGACGCCAATCGGAATGGAGGCGGTCATGGCGCTGAGGATAATCAACGGCCCGAGGAAGCGGCCGGAGGCGTTACCCGCGCCCATCATCACATCTGCACCGTAGGTGGAGTTGCTCTGATTGATGGTGAACTTACGCGCCAGGATAATGACGTAGCCAATCGCCAGGCCAATCACCAGGCCGGTAATCAGGGCGGCAATGAAGTTGGTCACCGGGAACATGATCCCCGCGCCCAGCAGCAGCGCCGGAACGCCAAGACCGACGCCGGTCTGGATCGCCCCGCCGATATCCAGGATACCGACCAGCGAGCCTTCGATAATGCGGGCGAACAGGAAGCTTGCGCCGAACGCCGCGACCGCGCCGTAGACCCCGGTATCAATCCCCGCTTTCAGCATCGCCACGAAGGCCACTTCGTTAAACGCGCCGATGCCGTAGAGGTAGTACATGTGCGTCCCGGCAAACACGCCGGAGGAGAGCAGGCCAACGAAGATCGGGAACGACCAGTCGGCATACCAAAAACCTTTATTCTGTTCCATTTAGAGGCTCCTGTTATTTACCGCTGAGCGAGTTGTGGATCATGTCGAGCCAGTTCGGCACGGTCAGATGGAAGGATTCGATCATCTTCATGTCGAAGCCGCGGAAGAAGCCGCTCAGCACGAACAGCAGGACGATAGCCGCCATCATCACCTTAGTGACGTGGTTCCAGCCGCTCTCTTCCACGCCTTTACCGATCAGGATCCCCAGCACCAGACCCGGTACGGCGTTGCCCATAATCAGCTGCGCTGCGCCGCCGAAAATGGTCGCCCAGAAGCCCGATTTTTTACCCGCGTCGATGGCCGCCAGCCAGAAGATAACTGGCATCACGGTGTTGACCAGCAGGTTTGCCGCCGGCACCAGCACCTTCACGGCGGTGACCTGAAGCGCAGCCGGTACGGAGGAGGCGGTAAGGTTAAGGAAGGTCACGACAATCATGCCGATCAGGCCGCAGGCAATCGCCATTTTGCGCGGGTCGTGCAGCGTTTCGCCGACGTTACGGTTTTTGATCATCAGTGCAGCAGCACCCCAGTTCGGGATGATGCGGTGGTCAACGTCCTGTGTGAAAGCCCCTGCGGCCACGGAAGAGGCCCAGGCGTTAAAGAAGAAACCTAACCCAAAGGAGAAGTGAGACGCCGGGTCCCCTTCGCAGGAGTTCAGTTCCCCCAACGTACGAAACGCGCCCATACCCTGAGTGGTAGGCGCATGAAACATGCGTGCAGCCCCGGCCCCGACACCGACGCCTACCAGGCCGCCGATGATGAGCGATTTTATTAATATAATTAAGAACATCAGTCTGCCCTTTTATGAATAATCAGCGTTGCGTGACGAAATCCACCTGGTCAAGATTGATAGCGGTCACGTTGACGGTCACATCCAGCTCCACGCTGTAGGTGCGTCTTTCCCGGCGCAAAAAGAAGAACAGAAAGGCTTCTTTTCGCACCGCTTCTTGCGCCTGAACGACCTGCACATCCTGTGGCTCAATACGCAGTAAGATATGCGGTGAGGCTTTCATCACCGCGGCCTGAACGTGGTTGAGCGCGTCGGCAAAAGCGCGCGCTTTGGCGTCGCCTTTGCCCTTCACTCTCACCGTGGTTGTGAACTGTTCTTTCATGCTTATGCGCCGTATTTCTTCTGCCACGCCTGTACCAGACGCTCGCCCAGCTCTTCTTTATCCATAAAGCCAAAGCCCAGCACGTTGCAGCCTTCGTTGATGGCGGTCACGCCCTCTTCCACGGAACGCATGCCGTATTTGGCTTTGTAGCCATATTTGGTTTGCGCGGTGATAGCACCCGCGCCGCCGCTGCCGCAGAAGGAGATGCCAAAGGTGGCGTTTTCCGCTTTCATCATGTCGCCGAGCTTCATATCGGCTGCCATACCCGGTACGACAACCGCGCGTCCACCTGCTTTTTCCACACCCGCAGCCACTTTCTGACCTTTACCCAGGCGATCGCCAATCACGACTGTAATCTGTTCCATGTGTTGCTCCTTAAAGGTTGTCTTTCGCGACTTCAAAGTGAACGGAGAGCAGCCAGGCCTCTTCATCAGGAAGGTTGCCAAACTGCGCTACCACTTCACGTGCCAGCCGCATTGAATCCGGTGAAATTTCGTCGAACAGTTCCGCTTCAACCTCCGGCAGCGGCTCGCCGGTCACGGACCGGTGCGCCATTGCGCGAACGTGGGAGGTCAGCATCTGTTCCTGTACTGCATTGGGGATGATGTCGTGCCGGGCCAGCAGGGCATAAACCTGCTGCAGCATAGTGTTCGCGAGCTGCTCTGTTTGCACTGCCTGTTCCCCAACGTCGTTCATTACCGCTCCGTTAATCACTGGTCTTACCCCGTTAATGGCTCTGGAATAAAACTAACGTTGGGGGGGAATTGTTTGTAGCGAGTTGTTTTCCACTTCGAAGTGGAAAGGCGAGCCGCAGCAGTGATCTGTGCCACATAAATGCGCTGAATCTGGATAAATCGCTGTATTTGCGTGATGAATGTCACGCTATTAAGCGGCAATAAACAGGCAAGCAGAGTGGAAAAGTTTCCGAGCGGGCTCGTAGAAATGTGATGTGGATAAGGTTTTCTTATGGGGATTCGCTAGAGTGGCGACGGGTGCTTGAGACTGACCGTCTCAGGCATGGGACGGAAAGTGGAAAGCCCCTACCTGAATGTAAATCAGGACGGGGCTGTAAACGACACGTCTAGCCACGTGATGTTTGCTACCTCGCCCGCTTTAAAGCAAGGAGGCATCCATGAAACGCAGAAACCCAAGTATCGGGGTTTTGATGATTATTTCTTTGACGATAATCATCTTAACGCTGGTGACGAGGAAAACACTGTGCGAGATCCGTTTTCGAAACGGCTCGCTTGAAGTGACAGCGCGAATGGAGTGTCGCTCCGACCGGTAGGGAGCAAAGATGCGGGGGCGCGTAATGCGCGCCCCCGCATACGGAGAAAGGACGTACAGCTCAGGCACCCAATTAACGATACTTTTTATGATACGTGTTGCGCGTAGTCACAAACTGCTCGGCCGCCGCCTGGGCTTCTTTCACTTTACCTTCGTTGGCAAGCTTCAGCGCGCCGTCGATCTGGCCGACCAGCACGTCAAAGCCGTGGCGGTAGTCTTTCATCTCTGCACTGTCTGCCGCTTTGCTTTCCAGCTTTGGCGGCGTCGCTTTTTGCGCGTCCAGCGCCGCTTCACGCATTTTGGTCAGTGCGTCTTTCATTTCAGCCGCATTGTCCGTTTTCTGCACCACCTTCAGGTTTTGACCGAGGATGCCCATGTCGTCTTCAAGATCGGCAGCAAACGCAGAAGAGCCAAGAACCAGCGTTGAAGCTGCGACGATCGCTAACAGGTGTTTACGCATTGCTCACTTCCTTTTTTATTATTAACAAAACGCTATCTTTATTGACCCGCAATTTTCATTTCGGGCAGAAGAACTGAACCACACTGTATATTGCTACGTGTTTCAATATCGTTACCGACCGTAACGATGTTGCGCCACATGTCCTTCAGGTTACCCGCAATCGTAATTTCGCTCACCGGATACTGGATTTCGCCGTTTTCCACCCAGAAGCCCGCCGCACCGCGAGAGTAGTCGCCGGTAATGCCGCTTACGCCCTGCCCCATCAGCTCGGTCACCACCAGACCGGTACCCATCTCTTTCAGCATCTGCTCAAAGTTGAGGCCCTGGCCGGCAATCCGCCAGTTATGGATTCCGCCCGCGTGACCGGTGCTTTTCAGCCCCAGCTTGCGCGCGGAGTAGTTGGTCAACAGCCACTGGGTCAGCACGCCGTCTTTGATGATATCGCGACGCTCGGTGCGCACGCCTTCGCTGTCGAACGGCGTGGAGGCCAGCCCTTTCAGCAGATGCGGATGCTCTTCGATGGTCAGCCATTCCGGCAGGATCTGCTTGCCCAGCGAGTCGAGCAGGAAGGTCGATTTACGGTACACCGAGCCGCCCGCGATAGCGCCCACCAGATGACCAAACAGGCCGGTTGCCACTTCATTAGCAAAAATGACCGGGGCTTTCATGGTGGAGAGTTTACGCGGCGACAGGCGAGACAGCGTGCGCTCGGCGCACTCTTTACCCACCCACTCCGGAGACTGTAAATCCCCCAGCGCGCGGCCAATGGTGTAGGCGTAGTCACGCTCCATGTCGCCGTTCTCTTCAGCGATGACGCAGCTGGAGAGCGAGTGGCGGGTGGAGCAGTAGCCCTGCAGCATGCCGTGGCTGTTGCCGAACACTTTGATGCCGTAGTGGCTGTTAAAGCTGCCGCCTTCGGTATTGGTGATGCGCTTGTCAGCCTGCAAAGACGCCTGCTCGGCACGCGCGGCCAGCTCAATGGCTTCATCCGGCGTGACCTCCGCCGGGTGGAACAGATCGAGATCCGGCGCGTCAAACGCCAGCAGATCTTTATCCGCCACGCCTGCGTAAGGATCCGGCGAGGTGTAACGGGCAATATCCAGCGCCGCCTGCACCGTACGGGCGATGGCATCTGGACTGAGATCGGTGGATGACGCACTGCCTTTGCGATTCTGGTGATAGACCGTGATCCCCAGCGCGCCATCGCTGTTGAATTCAACATTCTCCACTTCGCCATAGCGGGTACTCACGCTAATGCCGGTGGTTTTGCTGACCGCCACTTCGGCGCCATCTGATTTTTCTGAAGCAAGCATCAGCGCGGTGGAGACGGCTTCTTCCAGAATCTTACGCTGCGCTTCAACTTGTGAGGTTACTTTCATCGCAAATGCCATACTGTAAGAGAGAGTTATCTGAAGTCTAACAGAGAACCGTTTTTCAGTGCGCGTCTTAACTGGTAACATTAGCCTCTTTTTTTAAGGAGCCTGACATGACTAAGCAGCCCGAAGACTGGCTCGACGACGTTCCCGGTGATGACATCGAAGACGAAGATGATGAGATCATCTGGGTCAGTAAAAGTGAAATTAAACGTGACGCCGAAGAGTTAAAACAGCTTGGCGCGGAAATGGTAGAACTGGGTAAAAACGCGCTGGATAAGATCCCGCTCGACCAGGATCTGCGTGATGCCATTGAACTGGCACAGAAAATCAAAAAAGAAGGCCGTCGTCGCCAGCTTCAGCTTATCGGGAAAATGCTGCGTCAGCGCGACGTCGATCCGATCCGCCAGGCGCTGGACAAGCTGAAAAACCGTCACAACCAGCAGGTGGCGTTTTTCCATAAGCTTGAGCAGATCCGCGATCGCCTGATTGAACAGGGTGATGATGCCGTACCGGAAGTGCTGAACCTGTGGCCGGATGCCGACCGCCAGCAGCTGCGTTCCTTGATCCGCAACGCGAAGAAAGAGAAAGAAGGGAATAAGCCGCCGAAGTCTGCGCGCCTGATTTTCCAGTATCTGCGCGAGCTGTCTGAGAACGAAGAGTAATCTGTTCCCCTCACCCCGGCCCTCTCCCCGGAGGGGCGAGGGAGAAAACACGGGAAAGTAAGCCCGGTAAGCGTCAGCGCCACCGGGCTTTTTTTTACGCGTCGGCGGCCGCTTCCGCTTTCTTCGCCAGACCGTCCAGCAGCTTCTGATGGATCCCACCGAAACCGCCGTTGCTCATGACCAGAATATGGTCACCGGGCTGGGCCGCTTTCACGACCATATCCGCGAGCACATCCACATCCGCACTCCAGTGCGCAGGCTGAATGCAGGCATCGGCCACTTCCGCCACCTGCCACGGAATATGCTGCGGCTGCAGCAGGAAGACCTCGTCGGCGCGTCCTAATGACGGCGCGAGATCGTCTTTGCAGATGCCCATCTTCATGGTGTTCGAGCGCGGTTCCAGCACCGCCAGAATGCGCGCGGTACCGCCGACTTTGCCGCGCAGAGCCGCAAGCGTCGCCAGAATCGCCGTTGGGTGGTGCGCGAAATCGTCGTACACCGTGACGCCGTGGGCTTCACCGCGCAGCTCCAGGCGGCGACGGGCATTGATAAACGAGCCCAGCGCATTCGCTGCATCCGCAGGCAGAACGCCCACGTGGCGTGCGGCAGCAATGGCCATCAGCCCGTTGTGCATGTTGTGTTCGCCCACCAGGCCCCACTTCACCTCACCCACTTTTTCACCGTCGAGCAGCACTTCCCACTCGGAGGCATCGGCGTTGAGCTTCTTCGCCTGCCAGTGGCCCTGCTCGCCCACCAGCTCCTGCTCGCTCCAGCAGCCCATTGCCAGGGTCTGTTTCAGGTTGATGTCGTTTTCCGGCAGGATGATGCGTCCCTGGCCCGGCACAATGCGCACCAGGTGGTGGAACTGCTTCTGAATGGCTTTCAGATCGTCAAAGATATCCGCATGGTCGAACTCAAGGTTGTTGAGGATCAGCGTCCGCGGGCAGTAATGGACGAATTTGGAGCGTTTGTCGAAGAACGCGCAGTCATACTCGTCGGCTTCGATCACGAAGAACGGGCTGTCTCCCAGGCGGGCAGAAACGTCAAAGTTGCCCGGTACGCCGCCGATCACAAAGCCCGGCTTGTAGCCGCAGGCTTCGAGGATCCAGGTGGCCATCCCGGCGGTGGTCGTTTTGCCGTGCGTGCCGGCTACGGCAATCACCCAGCGGTCGCGCAGCACGAAATCATGCAGCCACTGCGGGCCGGACATGAACGGAATATTGCGTTCCAGTACCGCCTCGACGCACGGATTGCCGCGGGTCATGGCGTTGCCAATGATCACCAGATCCGGCTCGGGATCCAGCTGGCTGGCATCGTAGCCCTGAATTAAAGAGATGCCCTGCTTTTCCAGAAGCGTGCTCATTGGCGGATACACATTGGCGTCCGAACCTGTCACTTCGTGGCCCAGCGAGCGCGCCAGCATTGCCAGTCCGCCCATGAAAGTGCCACAAATCCCCAATATATGAATGCGCATACGTCACTATCCTTCTTCAATGTGGCGCACATTTTACTCACATGTCAGCGGGTGTGAAACGCATTTCAGGAAAATCCGTATCCTGCTGGCGCGATTCACCTCTGCGCTACTATTTGAATGTTTGTTAAGATTGTTGGGCTTTAGTCGTTTTAGTGAACATAAATCGCTCTACTCACAAAGATGCAGGGAAAGTGTTATGAAAACGTTAGGTGAATTTATTGTCGAAAAGCAGCACGAGTTCTCTCATGCTACCGGTGAACTCACTGCTTTGCTGTCGGCAATAAAGCTGGGCGCTAAGATCATCCACCGTGATATCAACAAGGCCGGTCTGGTCGATATCCTGGGTGCCAGCGGTGCCGAGAACGTTCAGGGCGAGGTTCAGCAGAAACTCGATCTGTTCGCAAATGAAAAACTGAAAGCTGCACTGCGCGCGCGCGACATCGTTGCGGGTATCGCCTCCGAAGAAGAAGATGAAATTGTTGTTTTCGAAGGGTGTGAACACGCGAAATACGTTGTGCTGATGGATCCGCTCGACGGCTCCTCAAACATCGACGTT
Source organism: Enterobacter genomosp. O (assembly GCF_001022965.1). GTDB lineage: Bacteria > Pseudomonadota > Gammaproteobacteria > Enterobacterales > Enterobacteriaceae > Enterobacter > Enterobacter cloacae_L. The sequence continues at coordinate 102,360 of NZ_LECZ01000023.1, read as the reverse complement.
AACGTTTCTGTCGGTACCATTTTCTCCATCTACCGCCGCGTCACGCCTGTTGGCACGCCGGTGACAGAAGAAGATTTCCTGCAGCCGGGCATTAATCAGGTGGCTGCTGGTTACGTCGTATATGGCTCCTCCACCATGCTGGTGTACACCACCGGGTGCGGGGTTCACGCCTTTACGTACGATCCTTCACTGGGCGTTTTCTGTCTGAGCCAGGAACGCATGCGCTTCCCGGAGAAGGGCAACACCTACTCCATCAACGAAGGCAACTACATCCGCTTCCCGAACGGCGTGAAGAAGTACATCAAATTCTGCCAGGAAGAAGATAAAGCGACGCAGCGCCCTTACACGTCCCGCTATATTGGCTCTCTGGTCGCGGATTTCCACCGTAACCTGCTGAAAGGCGGTATCTACCTCTATCCAAGCACCGCAAGCCACCCGGACGGAAAGCTGCGCCTGCTGTACGAATGCAACCCGATGGCGTTCCTCGCCGAGCAGGCGGGCGGCAAGGCGAGCGACGGTAAAGAGCGTATTCTGGATATCGTGCCGGAAAGCCTTCACCAGCGTCGTTCATTCTTCGTCGGCAACAACCATATGGTTGAAGACGTAGAACGTTTTATCCGTGAGTACCCGGACGCGTAGTACCTTTCTTCAGGGGAGCCGTTCTGGCTCCCCTGGTCATTTATATATTTTACCGTATAAGTGTTTATAAAAAACACGCTTTAATATTCACCACTGCTCCTGCATTATTTCCATAACAGTTTGACAGATATTTCCTGGAGCAGAACCGCAATGAAAAATTATTCTCGTGCTACTACCGGTATTGATTTAAATCTTATCCCTGTATTTATTGAAATCGTCCGCTGCGGCAGCATGGCAAAAGCCTCTGTGCGCCTCGATATGTCTCGCCCGGCGGTGAGTCTGGCCCTGAAGCGCTTTAATCAGCTGTTTGATGAGCCGTTATTTTTCCGCAAGGGTTTATATCTTGAGCCGACTGAAAAAGCGTTAGCCTTAACCAGCTCACTGGAAATATTAATGGGCGATATTCACGATAATATTGCGGCAGTTAATTCCGCGAGGAATAAAGCCCCGGCACAGAACGTTCCGGGGCTGGGAAATATTATGCCGCGGTCTGAGACGTCACTTTGAATGATGACATGGCTTCTATCAGCTGACGCGACTGCTCTTCAAGGGAGCGGGTCGCGGCGGAGGATTGCTGCACCAGCGCCGCATTCTGCTGCGCGGTTTCGTCCATCTGGTTCACCGCAATATTCACCTGCTCAATACCGCGGCTCTGCTCCTGGGACGCGGTCGCAATCTCGCGCATCAGTTTGGTCATGCGCAGCACTTCTGTGGCGATCTCATCCATCGTTTCGCCAGCCTGCTGGGCCAGCTCGCTGCCCTCGTTAACGTGGGTCTGCGAATCGCTGATAAGCGATCGGATCTCTTTCGCCGCGTCGGCGCTGCGGCTGGCAAGATTTCGCACTTCGCCGGCGACGACGGCAAACCCGCGCCCCTGCTCTCCCGCGCGCGCCGCTTCCACGGAGGCGTTCAGCGCCAGAATATTGGTCTGGAAGGCAATGCCGTCAATCACGCTCAGGATGTCGGCGATGCGCGCCGAGCTGCCGGAGATGTCACGCATTTTTTCAATCACGTAGCAGACCATTTCGCTGCCGTGATCGGCCGTGTCGGACACTGACTTCGCCAGCTGGTGCGCCTGCTCGGCGTTATCGGCGTTGAGTTTCACCGTAGCGGTGATCTGTTCCATGCTGGCCGCCGTCTGCTCCAGCGAGGTGGCGGTGGATTCCGTACGCTCGGCGAGATCCCGGTTCCCCGCCGTCAGCTCGCGGCTGCCGGTGTCAATTTGCGAGCTGGCATCACGCACCCGCAGAACCGAGTTCATCAGCGACTGGCGCATCTCCTCTATCGCCGCGTTGAGACGGTTAAATTCCTGGCTCGCTGGCGCATTCAGGGAATGGGTTAAATCGCCCGCCGCCACGTTCTCCAGTTGAGCGATCGACGCCGAGAGCGGCTTGAGCAGCATGTGGCGCAGCACCAGCCAGGCCAACACGATAATGCCTGCCGTCAGCAGCGCCGCAACGATAATCAGGATCAGCACGCGGGTTTTACTCGCCTGCACGGCACTCACTTCCGCCTGACCCCGCGCTTCGCTCCATTTCTGAAACGCCTGCATATCGTTATCAAACTGCTTCGCCACCGGGATCAGCGCGTTCTCCAGCAGATCGTAATAACTGTCCGCGCTCTGTTCATTCAGGGTTTTCAGCATCGGGTTGATCCCCTGCTGGTTATACGTCGCCAGGCTGGCCGCGACTTTATCGAGAAGCTGCTGCCCCTGCCTGTCGGCCACGCCGCCGTCGATCACGCCTTTGAGCGTTTTCTGGGCCTGGGCCACTTCCTGATTGATGTTTTTTACCGATTTGGCTGCATCGTCCAGCATGCCGATTTCCATCATCCGGACGGCCTGACCCGCCTCGTTGCGCGCGCGCAGGATCAGCGTATAGCCCGAATTAAGCTGCACCATCTGCTCACCCTGAAGGTGGTTGATGCGCTGGAGTGAAGAAGAACTCTGTGTGAGAGCATAAATACCAATGCCGCTGACAATCAGCAGCAGAAGGGTCATAACGGCCAGTAAAGAGAGCAAGCCGGTACGAATCGATAGCGTTTTCAGCATGATGTTATTTCCGGTAGCGAGATATTTCTTGGCGTAAAAGAAGAGTATCGGCCGCTACCGGAAAATGTTTAGACTTTAAGCAATTTCAGCGTGTTATGGCTCTGTTACTGATGTGTTTACGCGGGTAACAGGCGAGCTCTGGCGGTTCTCCCAGAGCACCGTCAGGCCGCGCTGCAGGGCGATAAAAATAAACAGCAAAATGCCGATGGCGATCTTCGTCCACCACGAGCTGAGCGTGCCGTCAAAGTTGATATAGGTCTGTATCAGCCCCTGGATCGCCACGCCGAACAGCGTCCCCAGCACCGTACCCACCCCGCCGCTGAGCAGCGTGCCGCCGATGACCACAGAAGCAATGGCATCCAGTTCAACGCCAACGCCCGCCAGCGCGTAACCGGCCTGGGTATACACCGAGAAGACGATACCCGCCAGCGTCGCCAGCCCGGTCGAAAGCATATAGATGCGGATGGTGGTGCTGCGGGTGGAGATCCCCATCAGGTTGGCCGACGTGGCGTTGCCGCCAATGGCGTAAACCTGGTTGCCAAACCGGGTACGGTGGGCAAGGAAGATGCCAATGACCACCACGCCCAGCATCAGCAGCCCCATCGCGCTCAGGCGGCCGCCGCCGGGGATTTTCCACGCCAGGCTGGAGAGCGTATCGTAGATGGGGTGGTTAATCGGAATCGACTCCTCCGACACCAGATAGCTCACCCCGCGCAGGAAGAACATGCCCGCGAGGGTAATGATAAACGCCGGGATTTTCATCGCGTCAATCAGCAACCCCATAAAGGCGCCAAACGCGCAGCCCATCGCCAGCACCAGCGGAAACGCCACCAGCGGAGAGAGCCCCCAGAAGCCGATCGCTTTCGCGAGGAACACGCCCGTAAACGCGATCACAGAGCCGACGGAGAGATCGATCCCGCCGGAGAGGATCACGAAGGTCATGCCGACGGCAATAATGCCTAAAAAGGCGTTATCGGTCAGGATATTGCAAATCACGCGCGTCGAGGCAAACCCCGGGAACTGGGTCAGGCAGTAGAGATACCCCAGCACAAACACGCCCAGGGTGATCATTAACGGTAAATTACGTTTTATCATGGCCACGGATCCCCTTAATGATGCTGACAAAGCGCGGTGACTGGACGATCAGCACGCAGAGCACGACCACGGCTTTCACCACCTGATTGAGTTCCGGCTGAAAACCGGAGAGCAGGATCCCGGTGTTCATTCCCTGAATGATCAGCGCGCCAATCACCGAGAGCAGCAGGTTAAAGCGCCCGCCCATCAGCGACCCGCCGCCGATCACCACCGCGAGGATCGCATCCAGCTCCAGCCAGAGTCCCGCGTTGTTGGCGTCGGCCCCGCGGATATCCGCCGCGACGATGACCCCGGCGATGGCGGCGCACACGCCGCTCAGCACGTAGGTCAGCATGACCATCAGACGCGTGTTGACCCCGGCGTTGCGTGCCGCACGAATATTGATCCCGACGGCTTCAATGAACATCCCCAGCGCCGTTTTGCGGGTGAAGAGCCAGAACACCACTAACGTCACCAGGGCAATAATGACCGGCGTCGGGAAGAACAGAAGGTTGCCGCTACCGAGCCACGCGAGGCTCGGGGAATTAAAGGTGACGATCTGACCGGAGGTAATAAGCTGCGCCACGCCGCGTCCGGCCACCATTAAAATCAGGGTGGCGACAAAGGGCTGAATTTTCAGCACCGCCACCAGAATGCCGTTCCATAATCCTGCCAGCACGCCGGTGCCTAACGCCGCCAGCAGAACGACCGCCAGGCTATGCCCGGCCACGGTCATTGAGGCTGCCGTGGCCCCGGCGATGGCCATCACCGCACCGACGGAGAGGTCAATTCCGCCGGTGGCAATGACCAGCGTCATCCCGATGGCCAGCAGCGCCACGGGTGCGGCACGGTTTAAAATGTCTATCGGGCTGCCAAACAGGCGGCCATCCTGAACAATAATCTGGAAGAAATGCGGCGCGACCAGGCTATCAATCAGCAGTACCACCAGCAGCGCCGCGATTTGCGGCGTGCCGGTTGGCCAGCTGAAGCGGCGCTTTGTCTCACCGGTTTGCGAAAGCGAACGGGGCATCACGATTCACTCCTTATGCCGCGATGGCATTCATGATCGCCGGAACGGACAGCTTATCCAGCGGGATCTCTGCCACCTGTTTGCGATCGCGCATGATAATGACGCGATCGGCATACCCCACCAGCTCTTCCAGCTCGGACGAAATGACCAGCAGCGCCAGCCCGTCCGCACACAGCGTTTCGATAAGGCGGATAATTTCGGCGTGCGCGCCTACATCAATGCCGCGCGTCGGTTCGTCGAGGATCAGGAACTGGGGTTTGGTCAGCAGCCAGCGTGACAGCAGCACTTTCTGCTGGTTACCGCCGGAGAGAAATTCAATGGGCTGTTCCGCGCTCGGGGTGCGGATGCCGAGCTGGCGGATAAAGCGCTCGGCAATGGCGTTTTGCTCTTTGCGTGGGATCGGCCGCAGCCAGCCGCGCTGGGCCTGCAGGGCGAGAATAATGTTTTCCCGCACCGAGGCCGCGGCAATGATGCCATCCGTTTTCCGGTCTTCCGGGCAGAAGCCGACGCCCAGGCAGGAGGCCTGATGCGGCGATCGCAGAGTTTGCGGTTTGCCCTTGATCAGCGCGCTGCCGCTGTCCGCAGGTTTGATCCCGAAGATCACCTCGGCGGTTTCGGTGCGTCCCGATCCTAACAGGCCCGCCAGACCGACAATTTCGCCCGGGCGGACTTCCAGGTTAAACGGCGAGATCACCCCTTTTTTGCCATAATCGCTGAAGGCCGCGACCGGTTTATCGCTCAGCAGCGTGCGGCCTGCGCGCTGAAGGGCGTTGGTGTCGAGTTCACGGCCCAGCATCATTTTCACCAGCTCGATCTGCGGCAGCTCGCGGGTTTCGCGGCAGCCGACAAAGCTGCCGTTGCGCAGCACCGTAATGCGATCGCTCACCTCATACACCTGATCGAGGAAGTGGGTGACGAAAATCAGGCTAACGCCCCGATCGCGCAGCTGGCGCATCAGGGTAAAGAGCATCTCCACTTCCTGGGTATCGAGGCTGGCGGTGGGCTCGTCGAGGATCAGCACCTTTGCGGAGAGATCGATCGCGCGGCAAATCGCGACAATCTGCTGCATGGCGACGGAAAAGCGGTTCAGCGGCTCGCGAACGTCAAGAGAGAAGCCGTAAGATTCCATCAGCGCTGTCGCCCGCGCCTCCATCTCTTTGCGGCGCAGCAGGCCAAAACGCCGTGGCTCGCGGCCAATAAACAGGTTATCCGCCACCGACATATTGGGCAGCAGGTTCACTTCCTGGTACACAGTCCCGATCCCCAGCTCCTGAGCATGGGCGGTATTTTTTGGCGAAATGGCGTTGCCTTCCAGCCAGATGGTGCCGCGATCGGCGTGATAAACGCCGGTCAGGGATTTAATCAGCGTCGATTTGCCCGCACCGTTCTCGCCCAACAGCGCCATAATCTCACCGCGCCGCAGGCTGAAATCAACGTTATCCAGCGCTTTTACGCCGGGGAAGAATTTACTCAAGCCCTCTGTGCGGAGGATTTCCTGGTGTTGTTCAGTGGTCATGGTTTTCCCCCTGCATCAAGCCGGATGGCGCTACGCTTATCCGGCCTACAAAAGAGCGTATCGTAGGCCGGGTAAGCGCAGCGCCACCCGGCAATTTCACTGGATCAGTAGCCCATATTTTTCTTCTTCTCTAACTCTTCTTTCGCCGTATCCGGCAGGTAGAGCGTGGACTTGGTGACCGTCACCTTCTCAGGCATCGTGCCGTCTTTCTTGAATTTTTCCAGCGCATCGAATGCCGGGCCGGCCATGTTTGGCGTGAGCTCCACGCTGGCGTTGGCTTCGCCGTCGATCATCGCTTTGTAGATGTCCGGCACGCCGTCGATAGAGCCGGTAAGGATATCTTTGCCCGGCTTCAGGCCCGCTTCTTTAATCGCCTGTATCGCACCGATCACCATGTCATCGTTATGGGCGTAAACCATGCAGATGTTTTTGCCGTTGTTTTCAGCCTTGATGAAGCTCTCCATGACCTCTTTACCTTTGCTGCGGGTAAAGTCGCCGGACTGAGAGCGGATAATCTTGATGTTTGGCGCTTTCGCAATGGCCTCAGCAAACCCCTTCTTACGGTCGATGGCCACGCTCGCCCCGACGGTTCCCTGCAGCTCAACCACGTTACACGGCTTGCCGTCGACCTGTTTCACCAGCCAGTCACCAATCAACTGTCCTTCAAGCACGTTGTTGGCCGTCACGGTGGTCATATAGAGAGATTTGTCTTTGACATCAATGGAACGATCGAGCAGGAAGACCGGGATTTCGGCGTCTTTCGCTTCCTTCAGGACAGGCTCCCAGCCGGTCGCCACGACGGGCGCAATAAAGATGGCATCCACGCCCTGAGCGATAAAGGAGCGTACGGCTTTGATCTGGTTCTCTTGTTTTTGCTGACCATCGGCGATTTTCAGGGTGATGCCGCGTTTCTGGGCCTCGCTTTTCGCCACGTTGGTTTCCGCCGCTCGCCAGCCAGATTCAGAGCCGACTTGCGAAAAACCTACGGTTAAGGGGGCGGCCATCGCCATAGACGACATGGCTGCCGAAACTGCTGTGACCAGGAGTAAGCGCTTCCACATATGAACGTCCTCGTAGGGTGAGTTATTGTTGGTTAAAAGATGTTCTGCGGAATGACTATAGCCGATGAAATATGTAACGAATTGCGTTACATCACACTTCAGAAAAGTGAATAAAACGTTAATCACAAGTTTGTAATCGCTTTCATTTCTTCATGAAAAATGCGGCTGAGTTTATGGATTTTCCTGTCATGGAATCGGTCTGAAAAGTGGTAACAACGTGGAGAGAAGGCGAAAACAGGCGGAGACATTCAGCGCGAGTTGGCTATAATACCTGCCACTTGTTTACCATCCATTTTAAAGGACACCGACATGAGCTTACTCAACGTCCCAGCGGGTAAAGAACTGCCAGAAGACATCTACGTAGTTATCGAAATCCCGGCTAACGCAGATCCGATCAAATACGAAGTGGACAAAGAGAGCGGCGCCCTGTTCGTAGACCGTTTCATGTCTACCGCGATGTTCTATCCGTGCAACTACGGTTACATCAACCACACCCTGTCTCTGGACGGTGACCCGGTTGACGTGCTGGTCCCAACGCCATACCCACTGGAGCCAGGCTCCGTCATTCGCTGCCGTCCAGTTGGCGTGCTGAAAATGACCGACGAATCCGGTGAAGATGCGAAGCTGGTTGCGGTACCGCACACCAAGCTGAGCAAAGAATACGATCACATCAAAGATGTGAACGACCTGCCAGAGCTGCTGAAAGCGCAGATCACTCACTTCTTCGAGCACTACAAAGACCTCGAAAAAGGCAAGTGGGTTAAAGTTGACGGCTGGGACAACGCAGAAGCGGCGAAAGCAGAAATCATCGCCTCTTTTGAACGCGCTGCTAAGAAGTAATTCTTACTGCCGATCGATAAAGCCCCGCAGGTCGGGGCTTTTTTATTTCTTTGGTTAAAATCGGCACAAACGGGTTATTTAAGAAAAATCCCATTCTTTTTGATTTGGACATTAAAAACCGAAAAGACACCCTATCATTTATGGTGGGAGTGGTTGAATAGGCTGGCTGTTCACAACATACTGTCATGATGAACATTAATCCCCATTCATTATAGGATTCTTATGTCATCCATTAACATTGATGTTGCCCGCCCAACAGGGATTTATTTTATCATTGAACGGCTTTACTCTCGCGATGGTCTTATGCCTTCTATTGGGGAAATCAGCCCCTCTTTGACACAGGTGCACCGTACTGTCATTCAGTTAAAACGCAAGCAAGATATGTTTATGGATGGCGTTAAGGTTATCCCTAAAGATATTACTCTTTGGCAACAGATAAAATATATTACGGGTTCAAAAGTAACGACCAAAGATACAGATGCGTTAGTGTATACGACCGATTTTATTGGCTCTCTTGTTGCCACAACACCTTTAGGTAATATTGAGCATGAAAATATTCCTCGGTTCCTCACGACAGAGTCTATCCACTCCCTGCCGCAGGCGGTGAGTTATGGGCGAGATCCCATCCCACAAGTTCTTCTTTATGGTCGTAAGGATATTGTCTTCTTTATGGACAATGGTGGTAAAGGTACGCCAACCGCTATTGCAAAATATAACCACAATACTCGTGACCTTGCCATAATCAAAGATCAGCTAGAAGCCAGTAAAACGATGAAGGAGCTGCTGTCTAAGGGAGCAAAGTTATGAGTAAGAAAAACCATATCACGAGCCTATTCGTCCTTATTATTGCCTCCTTTATCTTTGGCAGAAGTACGTATGTTGAATATCTTTCATGGTACTATGGAAGCGATAATTTAATATTCAGCGAAATAAGCAGCTCCTTACTATCTAGTTTATTTAACGGGCTTTACTTCGCTCTATCAGCAAGTATTATTTATGCGTTACTCACTCTATTAAAAAGAATCCCGGGGAATATTGTCACTTCTTGTCTGCTTCAGTTCTGTATTAACATCGGGCTATATACGCTTTTTGTTGCAGTAGATAGAGGATATAGTAAATTACATACTTTAAGCTCGGGTGCTACTGATATCACCCACAGCTATTTTTTAGGGGCGTTGCTGACGAGCACACTCCTGACCGTCGCGATCGTGAGCGTTATACATGCTAAGTTTCTTTCTTCAAAGCATAAAAATGGGCTACATAAAGGCGTTTGACTGTTACGGCAAAGACAGCAAATGGCAGTATCTCTGCATCATGACATTCCAGCTTGCCTGGTTTTTGTTTTACTTATGGATCCCTTATCGAAGCGATTATGCGATCCTGCTGTTTTTACTGTTTTTCCTGCCCGTCATTTCAAGCAATACGCGGTGCATAAACTACTATGGCCGTTCACGCGCCCTGTGTTTGTTATGGCTTATTGCCCCCTACATCATGCTGTTCATTCCTCTGTTTTTAACCCGGCGCCGGGATACAGAAGAGAGTTGAAGGAACAAAAAAAACAACGCCACCTCACGGTGGCGTTGTTTTTTTCAGTACTGGTCTCTGTCTAACCAGTTACCGCTTACAATCCGCGTTAACCCTTCGACCGGACGCTGGTAGACGTACATCCACGCACTTCCGTACGGCGTCTGGATCAACTGGCGCGCGTATTCACCGCCCCTGGTGCGCAAGGCATCAAGTTCGGCAAGCGTCGCGTTATCAATACGATAAACCTCACCCTGTACCGTTCCCTCCCCGGGAACCGCGCCTGGATAGTGGCCCAGGCTGTACAACTGGTAGTTCTCGATATTGTAATTCCCCAGCAGCAGGGCATTGGTCATCCAGTGACTGTTGCCTTGCCTGGTTCTTAAACTGCCGTAGACAAATATTCGCATTGCTAAAACTCAAACTGATAGAGCAGATCAAGTGCCTGGTCTATGCCGGACACTGCTTCCAGATATAGCTTAGGCATCAGGCGATAGCGTAACGTGAGTGTTGCCAGTGAGTCAAAGATCCCCACACCATATTTTACCTGCAGACCCGGCAGTACATAGCCGCTGACCACCACCTGCGAGGAGTCACCCACGCCCTGGGTGTCCAGCGCCAGATTGCTTACGCCGAACGTCTCGCCGATTTTACCCACAACCTGCCCACTTTGTGCAACCCCCAGACCCACTAACATCGAGGTCATCGCCGCACTGTCGCTCTGACCGCTGTCCAGACCTTGTCCTCGCAGCAGATAAGAGAGGGCTTCCTGCTGCGACATCGCCGGGTCAGAGAAGATCTCCGCCTTCGGTTCGTCGGCGGAGCCGGTGACGCGGACGCCCGCGATAACGTCGTTTTCCGTCGCTTCCGGGTTACGAATCGCTTCGATGTTCAGCAGAGGCTGATCCGGTGGACCAGAGAACAGCAGCTCGCCTTTGCGGACAATCAGATCCTGACCATAGGCGTGGAAACGCCCTTCAGGAATATTGATTTGCCCGTTCAGGCCAAGCCCTTGTTTATCCTGTGCCACTTTCAGGTCGCCCGTGAGCCGCGCCTTCAGCCCAAACGCATCCAGCCGCACGTTATTCCCCACGTGCACGATAAGGTTACTATTAATCGGTATGCCTGCGCTCTTCTGTTCGACAGGTTTCAGATTTTCATTGAGCATAACTTCATCGCTTGAGACGCCAACCGCACTTTCCGGCACGTCGTGGACCACGATGCGCGCCCACGGCACGTCAACGCGTCCGTCAAGCGTAAAGAGGCTTGGCGTGGCTTCAAAGACCACATCTGGCGAGACGTCCAGGCGCACCATTGGCGGTACGGTGATGCGCACCCTACTGCCTTTCGCGGCAATACGGGCACGCCAGTTATCGAGCTGGCTCCAGTCCGCGTCGCCGCTCAGGTTGATTTGTCCCTGTTGCGTTAATACCGAGCCGCTCAGCGTCGAGCTCATGCCGTTGAAGTTCATCGCGATCTGGCTGGGCTGCATATCAAACGGCATAAAGTTGCCGTCAATATCTACGCCGCTGAGCCGCAACTGACCGAAAAGCTGCGGGCTTTGCGCGTTGCCGGCCAGGCGCAGGTTGGCGTTGAGCATGCCCTCTGCTTTTTCTCCGCGGGCGAAAATCGGGTTCACCATCGCCAGGTTGAAGTTGCGGATGTTGACGTTGCCGCCCAGATTACGCCGTCCCTGCGGGTCGGTAATCTGTACCTGCCCGTCCAACTGACCGTTGTTGGTCAGACGGATAAGCCACCCCAGCTCCGCGCGGTTGTTATGCAGGTCCGCGCTCAGGTTCAGGGTGTCGAATGCCACCGGCAGCGGCGCATCGTTGACCTCCTGCGTCACCTTCACGTTACGCCCGGAAAGCGTAACGCTGCCCTGCGGCAGCCCCTCTTTCGTGGTATCCCAGGCGACATCGGCCTTCCCGCTGAAGACGCCGCTGGCCTGCGTGGTATCCGGCATAAACGGCTTCAGCATCGCCAGATCGAAGCGATTGAGGTTGATCTGCGCGCGCCCTTCCGCTCCCGCATCGATGGTCTGCGGCACGCACAGTTCCGCATTCGGGTTGGTCCAGCAGTGTGGTCCAATGCTGATCTTCTGCTCGGCGTTGCGGTAGTCCAGCGCGATGGAGCGTGACAGCGCCAGCGGCCCAACCGGCGTGTTGAAGCGGGTGTTGTCCAGCGTCCCCTTCCAGCGCTCTTCCTTGCGGTCGAAGCTGCCGGTCAGGTGAAGCTGGCCGGAGACCGGCTCGCCCTGCACGCGCAGCTGGAGGTCGTGCTGCTTCTCGTTCCCTTTGGCGTCCAGGGTGAGCAGGTTAATGTTGACGTCCGGCTGAGAAATGCGCTCCACGCGCAGGTTCAGGTTACCGCCGATCTGATCGGTGGATTTCACATCCCCTTCCACGCGGACGCGGGCAACGCTCAGCTCCTGCCAGCGCAGGTTATTGGCGGTGATATCCGCCAGCAGCTGCGGCGCGTCGACCGTGCCGCGCACTTTCACTAACCCTTTCGCCGTGCCGCCAAGGCCCGGCAGGGCGTTATCCAGGCTCGGCGCGTCGATGGTGGCATCCAGATTGAGATCTTTCACCCCCAGCTCGCCTTTGATATCCGCCGTGTTGCGACCCAGCGCCACGTGCAGTCCCGGAATTACCCACTGCAGGTAGCTGTTGCCTTTGACCGAGCCTTCAACGTTAACCTTGTTCTGCTTCACGTTACCGGTGAGCTTGATTTCCGGCACGTCCATTTGCCACGTGCCGCCGTACAGGCTGCCGCGGGTTTTGATCAGGCCATCCAGTTTTGACGGCCAGTCCGGCACCTCTTTGGCGGTGTTAATGCCCGTCAGCTTAAGCTCGCCGCGCCAGCTGATCGCCTGCTGCCAGTCGAGCAGCGCGGTCAGCTCGGTTTTACCTTCCAGCGCCGCGACGGTCAGCTTGTCGAGGTTTACCTGCTGTTCGTTGCCCTTCGCATCCAGCGTGATGGTTGCAGGCGGCACGCCCTGCCCCTTCACCGCGGTGCGGAACGAGAGCGTGTAGTCGGTCATCTTGCCGCTCAGCTTCAGCTTCAGGTCATCGGCCTGGAACTGCTTTTCGCCGGTGAACGGCCAGTAAAGCTGCTTGCTGACAACCTCAAGATTAAGCGGCAGCCCGGCTTCCGCCAGCTGGGTTTGCGCACGCAGCACCATGTCCACCGGGCCGGAGAGATTCACGCCGACGTCCAGCTTATCGCGCAGCGCCCCGCCCACTTTGACCTTCACCTTTTCGCCTTTCAGCGGATCGATGTTGAGCGCGCTGTTCAGCGTGATATCAACCGGCCAGCTGTCGCGCAGCAGGGCATTCCCTGACGCGTTAACCGAGCCCTGGTTGGTGTCGATATCCAGCGCGTCGAGCTTCATATTGCCGTCGATGCTGCTGACCTTCAGCAGCATGGTGTAGACGGTCAGGTCGGTATCGCCGGTCAGGCGCAGCTGCTCGCCTTTGAATTCCTCAATGTTGAGGTTCAGCGGCAGGTGAACGTCGGTCATCTCCGGCAGGACAGGCTTCGAGAAGAGATCTTTCAGCGTTTCGCCCAGCGGCTTTTCTTCCGGCTGCGGGTTCTGGATCTTCGGTTCGACGATCTCTTCCTGCGCCACGTCCGCCACTTTCGGCAGCGCAATCAGTAAACCCTGTAGCGACGTAGGCGTCAGGGTCAGGTTTTTCTCCTGCCAGCGCAGGCCGGAGGTGAAATCCATCACCGACACGGTGGTGTCGTCGATTTTGATATTGACGTTATCCAGCGCTACCCGATAAAGCGCGATCGGGTACGGGGTGGAGAGATTCAGCGGGCCGCTGTCCTCTTCCTCCACCGGCGCAGACTTCGGCATTTTTTTCGAATCTATCGCCACGTTGACATCTTTTAGCGACAGATCGTTAACGCAGAGCTTGCTGTCGCGCAGGCAGTCCAGCTTCACCGCCAGGTGGAATTCCCCGGCGTTCACCGCCACGCCCGGCTGCTCATAGCGGATGTTTTTCAGGCGCAGGTCGCGCCAGCCGCCCGTCACCTGGCCGATTTCCAGCCCGGGCACCCAGCGGTTCGCGGCGTTAAACAGCAGATGCAGCCCGGTCGTCGTTCCCACCAGAAACGCCACCGTACCGAGCAGCAGCACGATAAAAATCAGCACCCCGAGGCTTATCTTCTTCCATAAACTCATAATTCAGGCCCCAGACCGATGTAAAACTGTAATCCGTGTTCTTCTTTGTCGCCCACCGGAACGGCGAAATCGAGCTTGATGGGCCCAACGGGTGACTGCCAGCGCACGCCTACGCCCGCGCCGGTTTTGAAATCGCTGCGGCGGATATCGTTCACCGCTTCACCGCCGTCAACAAACATGGCGCCCCACCACTTGCCGCTGACGTTGTACTGGTACTCCAGCGAGCCGGTCGCCAGTTTTGACGCCCCGGTCAGCTGGCCTTTTTCGTTTTCCGGTGAGATCGATTTGTACTTATACCCGCGAATGCTGCGGTCGCCCCCGGCGAAGAAGCGCAGATCCGGCGGAACGCGCTCGAAGTCTCCCGTCTCAATCCAGCCGAGATTACCGCGCATCACAAAGCGGTGTTTGTCGTACAGCGTGCGGATCCAGACGTTTTGCGCCTGAAAGACGGAGAAGTCCACGTCGGAGCCCCAGGCGGTGTTGGAATAATCGATTGAGTAGCGCTGTGAGTCGCCCCAGGTCGGCATCAGGCCCCCGCGCGAGCGGGTGCGGCTGATCATCACGCCCGGATAAAGCAGCATGGTGGTGTTGGTGACGTTGGCCTGGGTAAAGTGGTCGAGGCTCCAGCGCAGGTTAATAGCACGCTGCCAGCCGCTGGAGAGCTCCCAGTAGCGGGAGACTGCCAACGTCGTCGTGTCCTGCTCGGTATCGTTCAAATCGGTGCGCTTAAAGCCGCCCTGCAGAAGGTAATACTGCTCAAGCGGATTTTTCAGCAGCGGCATTTTGTAGCTGAAATCCAGCTGCTGCTCGGGCGCTGAGAGGCTCAGGCTGGTGGTCAGGCTGTGGCCGTAGGAGTTCATCCACGGCTTTTTCCACGAGGTTTTCACGCGTGGGCCAACGTCCGTCGAATAGCCCACACCGGTCTCAATGGTGTTCTCGGTGCGCGGCGAGACAACGCCATGCAGCGGCAACACCTTGGTTTTGCGAGACTTATCAAATTCCGGTGCGACAATCACGGAGTTAAACCAGCCGGTGGCGGAGAGGCGGCGGTTCAGTTCTCCCAGGTCGCTCGACTGGTAGTAATCCCCTTTTTTGAAGGGAACGAGGTTTTGCAGGTACTCTTCACGAATTTGCGACCCTTCGAACGTCACGTCACCAAAGCGGTAGCGCTCCCCGCTGTCGTAGTCGATGTCCCAGAAGGCCTGACGTCGTTCCAGCGACACCCCAAGCTGGCTTTTGTTGAACTGGCTGTCGAAGTAGCCTTTACGCAGCGCGACGCTGGTTAAGGATTTTTTAAAATGATCGTAATCGCCGTGATTCAGCACGGTGCCAATTTTTGGACGCGTACTCAGCAGATCGAGGTAATCCCTGTCCGTGCGCGCACCGCCGCGCAGCACCACGTTGGTGCCGCCAATCAATACCGGCTCGCCCGGCGAGACGCGAGCAATAAGCACCTGGCGCCCCTTCTTTGGCGGCGGACGGAGGTCAAAATCAATGGTGGGTTCGTAATAACCCAGCGCTTTCAGCCCTTCCCGGATGGCGTCATCCACGCGCGCGCGAAAACGCCGGTCCGGCGTCACCTCATCGCTCTGGATGGTCGATAGCTGCGCACGCACGTTTTTTTGTAGCGCCCCGGATAACCCCTCAACCTGCAAACGGACATTCGCCGCGCTGGCAATCCCGCTTGTCAGCAATACACTGACTAAACATAACTGGCGGATTTTTGTCACGTTTTCTCCTGAATATCCCTGTTTCCACCCTGGAAGCAAATGAAGTGCCGCTCCGCGGCAAAATACGGCCTGTTGGCCAAAACCCAAATCACGGGTTGAAAATGGGTGTAACACCCAAATATTTCTTATGATTAAATCTAGACTCATTCAGCGCATTTATTGTGTTCAATTAAACGCTTCGTGACAACCTTAACTGAAACATCGCACCCCGGGAGGCCCCATCGTGAGTTTATTCGACAAAAAGCATCTGGTTTCACAAGCCGATGCATTACCGGGACGCAACACCCCTATGCCTGTGGCGACCTTACACGCCGTCAATAACCATTCAATGACCAACGTTCCAGAAGGAATGGAAATCGCCCTGTTCGCGATGGGCTGCTTCTGGGGCGTTGAACGCCTCTTCTGGCAGCTGCCCGGCGTTTACAGCACGGCGGCCGGCTACACGGGCGGTTACACGCCTAATCCAACCTACCGCGAAGTCTGCTCCGGGGAAACCGGCCATGCGGAAGCGGTTCGCGTGGTTTATGACCCTGCGGTGATTAGCTACGAGCAGCTCCTGCAGGTCTTCTGGGAAAATCATGACCCGGCGCAGGGCATGCGTCAGGGCAACGACCACGGCACCCAGTACCGCTCGGCTATTTATCCGCTCACGCCGGAGCAGGACGCCGCCGCGCGCGCCAGCCTTGAGCGTTTCCAGCAGGCCATGCGTGAAGCTGGCGATACGCGCGAGGTGACCACGGAAATTGCGACGGCGAAACCGTTCTACTATGCCGAGGACGATCACCAGCAGTATCTGCATAAAAACCCCTATGGCTACTGCGGTATCGGGGGCATCGGCGTTTGCCTGCCGCCGCAGCTGGCGTAATTACTGATCCAGCGCCACGCGAGCCGCGTGGCGCGTGGCGTTACTGACCGAGCCGTAGTCCATCACTTTGCCCTGCAGCAGCAGGTTAAAGACCGGTGCCTGCGGTCGGTTGAGCCGCGTTTGCAGCAGGTGAACGGCCTCAATCCCCAGCTCGCGGCAGGGCACCGTAACGCCCGTGATCGGTCTTTCCAGACGGTGCGCTAAATTCCAGGCAAAATCGGTCGTGATGAGCGAAATGTCTTCCGGAATGCGCAGCCCGTGGCGCGTTAACGCCCTGACCACGCCTTCCGTCATGCTGGTGCTGTTCGGGAAAATCACCTCCGGCCACTGGGATCTGTCATGACTCATCAGCCACGCGTCCAGCGCCCGCTCGGCCTCGTCTGCCGTAAACCACTCTGTCACTAATAGATCGCGCTGGGGATCAAAGGCAACGTGAAAATGGCGGTATGCCTCCTTGATGCCGTCCAGACGCGCGTAGAGCGTATCCCGGCGCAGGCAGGTGAGCGTGAGGACCCGGCGATGCCCCTGCTCAAAAAGGTACTGCATGGCGGTGAAACCAATCGCCCGGTGGTCGGGCGACACGGAATCCAGCACCCGATCCCGGTCAACGGAGTTAATCAACACGCAGGGCTTATTCAGCGTGCTCGCCAGTTTAAATATGGTGGAATCATCAGTTCCAATAATGATTATCGCGTTGATATTCTTATGACTGGCCTTTTCCATAAATAATTTCACATCGGCGTGCTGTTCTTCTAATCCACAGCAGCTGACCCACACGTTGTGCGGCGCGCAGGCTTCAGCAATACCTTTGGTCACTTCCAGATAAAAAATGTCCCCACGTCCCTGAAAGGTTCTTTCCGGGGCAAAGACCGCGATGCCGTTAATCAGCAGCCGCCCGCTTGCCATCGACTCAAGCACGCCCAGCTTCCTCGCGGTACGCACAATCGCTTCTCGGGCTTTCTCGCTGGTGTACGACTTGCCGCTCAGGACCCGCGAAACGGTGCTGACGGAATAGCCCGTGAGCGCCGCGATCTCCTCCATTTTTAACCTTCCCGACATAGTGTGACCTCGCTCTCAATCAGTTTTTGCAAATATTTGCAGAAACAGCACATTGATTTTAAAACCAAATTTCAAGAAGCCTGGAGATTACTTAACCACCCTGCGAGTATTCTCACAAAAACACATTGTCGCTGCCGCTCCCCTTTCCTATTTTCCGGTCATCACTCATTTCAACTGAAATTAAGGTGTGACATGGAGAAGGTACGTTTTGGCATTATTGGAATAGGTAATATCGGTACGGTCCACGCGCGTTATTTACTGGCGGGTACGGTCAGTGACGCCTGCCTGGCGGCGGTTTGCGATAATGCACTGGAAAAACACCCGGCCATTCGCCAGCTGGTCGGCACCCTCCCCCTTTTCAGCGACGCGCAGGAGATGCTCCAGAGCGGGCTTATCGACGCGGTGATTGTCGCGACTCCCCACTACGACCACCCGCGCCTGTCGATGCTGGCAATGCGCCACGGCATCCACACTCTGTGTGAAAAACCGGCGGGCGTGTATACCGCCCAGGTTCAGGAGATGAACGCCTGCGCCCAGGCGTGCGACGTGGTGTTCGGCATCATGTACAACCAGCGCCCGAACCCGCTCTACCAGAAGGTGAAAGATCTGATCGACAGCGGCGAGCTGGGCGAGATCCGCCGCTCCAACTGGATCATCACCAACTGGTATCGCTCGCAGAGCTACTACAACTCCGGCGGCTGGCGCGCCACCTGGAAAGGAGAAGGCGGCGGCGTACTGCTCAACCAGGATCCGCATCAGCTCGATCTCTGGCAGTGGCTGGTCGGCATGCCGGTTCGCCTGCGCGCGTTTTGCCAGTTCGGCAAACATCGCGATATCGAAGTGGAGGACGAGGTCACCGCCTATGCCGAGTACGCCAGCGGCGCGACGGGCGTGTTTATCACGACCGTGGCGGAAACGCCGGGCACCAACCGGCTGGAAATCGTCGGCGATCGCGGCAAGGTGGTCGTCGAAGAGGGGAAACTGCGCTACTGGCGGCTGCGTGAGTCCGAAACCGATTTTAACGCCCGCTGGCAAAACGGTTTTGGTGAACCCGAATGCTGGGAGGTCACGCTTCCCGTCGCCCCGGAGTGCAGCGAACACCACGTCATTACCGCCAATTTCTGTGCCGCCATCCTGCGCGGCGAGCCGCTCATTGCACCGGGCCTGGAAGGGATCAACGGGCTGACGCTCTCCAACGCCATGCACCTCTCCACCTGGACCGACGACTGGGTCGAACTCCCGCTCAACGAGAAACAGTATCTGCGCCTGCTTCAGCAGCGCATCAGCACCTCAGTGGCTAAAGAGACAGCCAGCGTCACGCTGGATGCCTCCGGCACCTGGTAACTCCGGAGAAGAAACGATGTTAAATGTCGCTATCGTGGGAACAGGGAATATCTCGCATAACCATATTCAGGGCTATTTGCAGTTTGGCCAGCGCTGCCGGATCGTCGCGCTGGTGGATATCTACCCGGAAAAAGCTCACGAGAAAAAAACGCGCTACGGCCTGACGGACGCGCGAGTGTATGAAAGCCACCAGCAGATGCTGGCGTCAGAGCCGGATATCGACATCGTCGACGTCTGCACGCCGCCTTACGTCCATGCAGAGATAAGCATTGATGCCCTCAATGCCGGCCGCCATGTGCTGTGCGAAAAGCCGATGGCCGCCTCGCTGGAGGAGTGCGACGCCATGCTCGCCGCACAGAAAGCCAGCGGCAAAACGCTCGCCATCATTGCCCAAAACCGCTTTACCGACGCCTTCTGGCGCTTAAAAGCGGCGCTGGATTCGGGTCTGGCTGGCAAGGTCTGCCATGCCCAGGTGGATTCGTTCTGGTGGCGCGGACACTGCTACTACGACCTGTGGTGGCGCGGTACCTGGGAAAAAGAGGGCGGCGGCTGCACGCTTAACCACGCGGTTCATCACATCGACGCCATTCAGTGGATGCTGGGCTTCCCGTCCGAGGTGGTGGCCATGATGACTAACGTGGCGCACGACAACGCTGAAGTCGAAGATCTCAGCGCCGCGATATTTAAATACCCCAGCGGCGCGCTCACCCAACTGACTGCCTCGGTCGTACACCACGGGGAAGATCAGAAAATCATTATCCAGGGTGACAAGGCGCGCATCTCCGCCCCGTGGCAGGCCGTTGCCAGCGTCAGCGCCGATAACGGCTTCCCGCAGGAGGATCGGGATCTGCAGCGGGAAGCGCAGCTCAACGCCGTTTTTCAGGAGACGCCGAAGCTCGAGTGGACGCTGCACACCGGGCAGATTAACGACCTGCTGTATGCCATCGAGCACGACGCGGCGCCGTTAGTGGACGGCCTGCAGGGCAAACGCTCCCTGGAGCTGATTACCGCGATTTATAAATCCGCCATTACCCGCAGCGTGGTCTCGCTGCCGATTCAGCGCGATGACCCGTTTTACCGCACCGGCGGGACGAACGCACTCGCCCCCCGTTTTTATGAAAAATCCGCAAGCGTTGCCAACTTCAGCGAAGTCGGTGCGATTCCCCTTGGCAAAGATCTGGATGAAGGAGTGACACAATGAACAAAAATGACGGTATGAACTACGCGCCGGTCGGTAAGCCACAGCCGGTCGTGAAGGAAGGCGAATTTGTCTTTGCCGCGGCCGCGCTAGACCACGGCCATATCTACGGCATGAGTAACGGCCTGATTGAAGCTGGCGCCACGCTCAAATGGGTGTACGACCCTGACCCGGCAAAAGTGGACAAATTCATCCAGCAGTATCCGCAGGCCAGGGTTGCAGAATCCCTGGACGTGATACTCGCCGACGACGAGGTGCGGCTGGTGGCTGGCGCCGCCATTCCCTCCGAGCGCTGCGCGCTGGGGCTGAAGGCGATGGCCGCCAGCAAGGACTACTTCACGGATAAAGCGCCGCTCACCACCCTTGAGCAGCTGGAAGATGCCAAAGCCATGGTGGAAAAAACGGGCCGGAAATACGCCGTGTACTACAGCGAGCGCCTGCACGTTGAGAGCGCGGTCTTTGCCGGACAGCTGGTGCAGCAAGGGGCCATTGGGCGCGTCGTACAAACGCTGGGGACTGGCCCGCACCGGGAAGGGACCGGCCGCCCGGACTGGTTCTACGATCGACGCTATTTCGGTGGCATTCTGTGCGATATCGGCAGCCACCAGATTGAGCAGTTCCTTTTTTACACCGGCAACAGCGACGCCACCGTGGTGGCAAGCCAGGTGCGCAACGTTAAACACCCGCAGTACCCCGCCTTTGAAGATTTTGGCGATGCCACGCTGAAAGGGGAAAACGGCGCCAGCGGCTATTTCCGCTGCGACTGGTTTACCCCTGACGGACTCTCTACCTGGGGCGATGGCCGCCTGACGCTGCTCGGCACCGAAGGCTATATCGAGATCCGCAAATATGTCGATCTCACCCGCGGCGAGCAGGACGTGGTGTATCTCGTCAATAAAGAGGGAGAGTTCCGCTATCCGGTCGCCGGACAGGTGGGGTTCCCGTTCTTTGGCGAACTGATCCTCGACTGTTTGCATCGTACTGAAAACGCCATGACCCAGGCCCACGCCTTCAGGGCGGCGGAGCTCTGCGTGAAGGCTCAGATGCTGGCCAACGCGACGGAATAACGGGAGGCGACGATGACGATCCTGAACACGGCGTTAATTGGCGCAGGGGCGATTCACGGTTGTCATGTGAACGCGCTGCGCCAGCTCCCCAACGTTGCCCTGCGCGCGCTGGTAGATATCGACAGCGTCAAAGGGCTGAAGCTGGCAATGGGCTACCAGTGCCGCTTTTATCAGGATTACCGGGAAATGCTGCTGGATGACGCCATCGATGTGGTCCATATCTGCACGCCGCATTTCGAGCATAAAAGCATGATCCTGGCGGCTCTCGCCGCCGGGAAGCATGTTTTCTGCGAAAAACCGGTGGGCATGAACAGCAGCGAACTCGTGGATATCACCCGCGCCGCTGAACGGGCGCCGGGTCTGCTCGGCGTGTGCTATCAGAACCGGCTCAACCCCACCAGCCTGCGCATTCGCCAGACGCTGGACGATGGTGAACTGGGAAAAATGCTCAGCATCAAGGCAGTGCTGACGTGGTCGCGCGCGGGCGCGTACTACACCGAAAGCCCGTGGCGCGGGCGGCTGGCAACGGAAGGCGGCAGCCTGCTGATCAACCAGGCCATTCATACCCTCGACCTGATGCAGTGGTTCGCCGGCGGCGCAACGCTCGTGAAAGGCGTGGTCGATAGCGGTGAGCTGGCGGACGTGACCGAAGGAGAAGACAGCGCGATGGCGACGCTGCATTTTGCCAACGGCGCGCGCGGTCTGTTTTACGCCAGCAACTGCAACACCACCGACTCCCCGCTCCTGATAGAGATCCACTGCGAGCGGGGCTCGCTGCTGCTGAATGACAACGTGCTCTGGCGCGTGACGCCGGGCGAGCGCGTAAGGCTAGCGACCGACGACTCCCCTGACGGCTCGGTCAAAAGCTACTGGGGCCTGGGACACGAGCAGGCGATCCGCCGTTTTTATCACGCTATCACCCACCCGGGAAACGCGGGTTACACCGACATCCGTGAAGCCGGAAAATCACTCACCCTTGTGGAGGCTATTTACCGCTCATCTCAATTAAGACAATGGATAGATATCAATAATTAGAACGTAATTTGTATTCCAGCAGTAAATAAAAAAACGACCCAAATATGGGTTTATAGCTACCCTACACTGGATATTATTATGGTCAAACCAACTGAACGTAGAGTGGGTTATGGCGTGGCGCTTGGCTACGGCATAACCGATCTTTTTGGCGGAGGCGCTTTCGCCATTATCGGCACCTGGCTGTTATTTTTTTATACCACCTACTGCGGGCTCTCGGTTATTGAAGCGGGATCTATATTTGCCATTGCCCGCGTTATCGATGCGCTGTTAAGCCCGATTATGGGGTATATCACCGATAATTTCGGCGATACCTGGCTCGGGCGTAAATTTGGCCGTCGCCGCTTCTTTTTATTACTCAGTTCCCCGTTAATGTTTTTATATGCCCTGCTGTGGATGACCGATATGGGGTACTGGTATTACCTGGGCACTTACCTCTCCATTGAATTGCTGTCGGCGATGGTGCTGGTGCCCTGGGAGACCCTGGCGGCTGAGATGACCAACCGCTACGAAGAGCGTAGCCGCCTCTCCGGCGTGCGCATGATCTGCTCCCAGCTGGGCGGTTTTCTTGCGGTTTCCGTTCCCGGCGTCATTATGCAGTTCACCGGTAAAGATAATCCCTTTACCTACACCTTCACCGGGCTGATCTTTTCCTGCATCTTCTGCATTGCGGTATTTATTACCTGGTACACCACCTGGGAAGCGAAGGATGTACAGCAGGAGTCCACGTTTAAAGTAGAGAATCACCGCAGCAGCGGGATCCTCAATCACCTGAAATATCTGGTGCTGGATCTCTTCTCCTCCTTCCGTATTCGCGCGTTCCGCCTGCACATTATTATTTATATCTTTTCGTTTACGGCGATGGACGTATTCGGGTCGGTCTTTACCTATTATGTCGTTTATTGCCTGAGCCAGGATGCGGCAGCGGTGTCGGGCTGGCTGAGCATTGCGGCTTTTGCCTCGGTGCCCGGCACGTATGGATTTATGCTGCAGTTGAACCGTCTGAACATGACGCCGTCTGCCGCCCTGCGTCTCTCCTACGGCTGTATTTTCCTGGTACTGGCCTTCCTGTTTACGGTTTACCTGACCAAAACGCAGGTACCGACGCTGCTGTTCTCGGCGGTCTTTATCCTGCTCGGCGCCGCCCGCTCTGGCCTTTATTACATACCGTGGAACATCTACAGCTTCATTCCGGATATTGACGAGATGGTGACCCAGCAGCGCCGCGAAGGCATTTTTGCCGGCGTGATGGTCCTGACCCGCAAAAGCACCGTGGCGATTGCCATCATGATTATTGGCCTGGTGCTGCAGGAGTCCGGCTTCGTGAAGGGCAGCGGCGCGCAGCCTGAAAGCGCGCTGGGGGCGATTATAGGCCTGATGATTTTCGCGACGGCCGCCCTGCTGGCGGTAAGCTTCTTCACGACCTACAAGTTCAGGCTCACCCGCGAGACGCATAAGCTGCTCCTTAAGGAGATCGCGCGCCGCAAGCTGGGCGGAGACTATCGTGACTGCGACGCCAGGACCCGCGTGGTGATCAAACAGCTCACAGGCTATGAGTACGACCAGGTATGGGGAGGCGATGCAACCCGACGGGCAGAAGGAAACGCCCGTTTATCCGCCGCGAAATAACCCCTCTTACCGGACAGCATCGCGCTGTCCGGTCTGTTTTATGCCAAAAATGTGACCTCTGGCAGATTTACATCTCTTTACGCTATACTACCGCTGAAATAATCGGCTCAACGCTACGAGCTGACGTTCAATGTGTCTTCACACAAATGGTATCAACTCCCCTTCTGAGGATCTGGCGATAAGCCGGATAAACTATGTTAAACAGTATTTTAGTAATACTTTGTCTTATTGCCGTCAGTGCATTTTTCTCGATATCTGAGATCTCGCTGGCCGCATCCCGTAAAATCAAACTGAAGCTGCTTGCAGACGAAGGCAACATCAATGCCACCCGCATCCTGAAAATGCAGGAAAACCCCGGTATGTTCTTCACCGTGGTGCAGATCGGCCTCAACGCGGTCGCCATTCTCGGCGGTATCGTGGGCGATGCGGCGTTTTCTCCGGCGTTTTATAGCCTCTTTGTAAAGTACATGTCCGTTGAACTGGCCGAACAGCTGAGCTTTATCCTCTCCTTCTCGCTGGTAACCGGGCTGTTCATCCTCTTTGCTGACCTGACCCCGAAACGCATCGGTATGATTGCGCCAGAAGCCGTGGCTTTGCGTATCATCAACCCGATGCGCTTCTGTCTGTACGTGTTCCGTCCGCTGGTGTGGTTCTTCAACGGCCTGGCGAACGTCATTTTCCGCATCTTTAAGCTGCCGATGGTGCGTAAAGATGACATCACCTCTGACGACATTTATGCGGTCGTGGAAGCCGGCGCGCTGGCCGGGGTGCTGCGTAAGCAGGAGCACGAGCTGATTGAGAACGTATTCGAACTGGAATCCCGTACCGTGCCCTCTTCAATGACGGGCCGTGAAAACATTATCTGGTTCGATTTACACGAAGACGAGCAGAGCCTGAAGACTAAAGTGGCGGAGCATCCGCACTCTAAGTTCCTGGTCTGTAATGAGGATATCGACCACATCATCGGTTACGTCGACTCCAAAGACCTGCTGAACCGCGTGCTGGCGAACCAGAGCCTGGCGCTCAACAGCGGCGTACAGATCCGCAACACCCTGATCGTGCCGGACACCCTGACGCTCTCAGAAGCGCTGGAAAGTTTCAAAACCGCCGGGGAAGACTTCGCGGTTATCATGAACGAATACGCGCTGGTGGTGGGTATTATCACCCTCAACGACGTAATGACCACGCTGATGGGCGACCTCGTTGGCCAGGGGCTGGAAGAACAGATTGTTCAGCGTGACGAAAACTCATGGCTGATCGACGGCGGTACACCGATTGAAGACGTGATGCGCGTGCTGGATATCGACGAGTTCCCGCAGTCCGGTAATTACGAGACCATCGGCGGCTTTATGATGTTTATGCTGCGTAAAATCCCGAAACGTACCGACTCGGTGAAGTTCTCCGGCTACAAGTTTGAGGTGGTGGATATTGATAACTACCGCATCGACCAGCTGCTGGTGACGCGAATCGACAACAAACCGACCGTACTGGTGCCGAAGCTGCCGGATGCGGAAGAGAAGGTGTCGGCGTAAGGTTCCTGCCCCCCACAAACATCAACGGCTCCCATTGGGAGCCGTCTTTTTATCTACTTCTACTGCATAGCACGTTGGTTAAGCCATCTCAGTTTGCAGACGCATAACCTGACGGTTGACTTCGGACATCACAGACAGATGCTGTTTGTCCTTCACTTTTGGGACAAGGATCTTGCCCTTATCAAACTCAAAAGCGCCAACATCCTTGATATACAACCGTCCACGGAACAGGATCTTCACGTACTTCGCCACCTGAAGCGGGTTGTAGCGTTGGAAAATTTTCATTCTTGTATCTCCTGCGAATCATACGCTCTTGCGGTGCCACAATCGGCCCGACTGTCCTGAGCGCAAATTTTAATGCCCAATGACTATAGACCAGAACTACGTTGTTACCCAGTATGCATAAGTTTATTTACCGTTTGATTACAATTATTCAGAATAATCTTTGCAAACCGTCACTGAGGGCAGTATAAGCCGTCGTTTTTTCATGGATATGTGCGTTCGCCCGCAAACTGGCATCCGGATTGCGGGAAAACCACATTGATCGCACTTATCATTAAAGCGTATGACCAAGTGGTCGGATCACCTGCAAACAATAAGGAAACGCCATGACCCTACGTAATATCCTTGCAGCAGCTTGCCTGCTGCTGCCTCTGTGGGCTTCCGCTCACAACATTGAAAAAGGACAACGTGTACCGCCAGTCGGCATTGCTGACCGGGGAGAATTGATTCTCGACAATGATAAGTTTAGCTACAAACCCTGGAATAGCGCGCAGCTCGCAGGCAAAGTGAGAGTTGTACAACATATTGCCGGTCGTACATCCGCAAAAGAGAAAAATGCCAACCTGGTGGAAGCGATCAAGTCCGCAAAATTCCCCCATGACCGCTACCAGACGACCACCATTGTTAACACTGACGATGCCATTCCAGGCTCCGGGATGTTTGTGCGCTCAAGCCTTGAGAGCAATAAAAAGCTCTACCCGTGGTCGCAGTTTATCGTCGACAGCAACGGCGTAACCCGTAAGGCCTGGCAGCTGGAGGAAGAGAGTTCTGCGATTGTTGTGCTCGATAAAGAGGGCCGCGTGCAGTGGGTCAAAGACGGGTCATTGACTCAGGAAGAGGTGCAGCAGGTTGTCGACCTGCTGCATAAGCTGTTGGCTCAATAAATAGAGACGCGGAAGCCGGGGTTGAGGAACGATTCGCGCGGGGTATAGTCCAGCGGCTTGCCCTGCCAGTCATGAACGTGCGCTCCGGCGGCCGCGGCAACCGCATGACCTGCCGCGGTATCCCAGACGTTGGTTGGCCCAAAGCGGGGGTACAGCTGCGCCTGTCCTTCCGCCACCAGGCAGAACTTCAGCGATGAGCCAATCGAGGTGGTCTGGTGTTCACCCAGCTGTTGCAGATACTCCTGCAGCTCGCTGTCGCTGTGCGAGCGGCTAATCACCACCAGCGGTGGACGCGCATCGCGCACCTGGATCTGCTTGCGCACGCCGCACTCTTCCTTCCAGGCCTTCCCTTCTGCGGCGCTGTACATCACCTTCATTACCGGCGCGTATACCACGCCCAGCACCGCTTTGCCTTTCTCAATCAGGGCAATGTTGACGGTGAACTCACCGTTGCGCTTGATGAACTCTTTTGTCCCGTCCAGCGGGTCGACCAGCCAGTAGCGCTGCCAGTGCTGGCGCTCGTCCCAGCTTTGCGGCGCTTCTTCAGACAAAACGGGAATGTCCGGCGTTAAGGCCTGTAACCCTTGCAGGATCACCTTATGCGCCGCGATATCTGCCGCCGTGACCGGAGAGTCGTCGGCTTTGCTGACAACCTCCATCGGTTTATTACCGTCATACACCTGCATGATGGCATCTCCCGCATCCCGTGCGAGCTGACAAATTTTATCTAGCATTTTCCACCTCTTTGTTAACGCAGTGAGGTTAACTCTTTGTTTTAGTTATATCGTAATGTGAACAATTCCGCTATCTGTGAAGCAATTCCGGTTTCAGGTCACTTTTTTCTGTCAGGATTCACATTTCTGTAAGCAACACGCTATAGATACATACTCTTTTGTGGCATGGATCGAAAAAAGGACTCCTCTGATGATTAAGTTTAGCGCAACGCTCCTGGCGACGCTGATTGCAGCGAGCGTACAGGCGGCGACGGTCGATCTGCGTATTCTGGAAACGACCGATCTTCACAGCAACATGATGGACTTCGATTACTACAAAGATACCCCGACGGAAAAATTCGGACTGGTACGCACGGCAAGTTTGATTAACGCCGCGCGCGGTGAGGTGAAAAATAGCGTGCTGGTCGATAACGGCGATCTCATTCAGGGCAGCCCGCTCGGCGATTACATGGCGGCGAAGGGGCTGAAAAAAGGCGAGATCCATCCTGTCTATAAAGCGATGAACACGCTGGACTATGCCGTCGGCAACCTCGGCAACCACGAATTCAACTACGGCCTGAAATACCTGCATGACGCGCTGGCAGGGGCCAAATTCCCGTACGTTAACGCCAATATCATCGACGTTAAGACCCAAAAGCCGCTGTTTACGCCTTACCTGATTAAAGAAACAGAGGTAGTCGACCAGGACGGTAAAAAGCAGACGCTGAAAATCGGCTACATCGGTTTTGTGCCGCCGCAAATTATGACGTGGGATAAGGCGAACCTCAGCGGCAAAGTCACCGTTAACGACATTACCGAGACGGCGCGTAAATACGTGCCGGAAATGCGTGAGAAAGGGGCGGATCTGGTGGTCGTCGTCGCCCATTCCGGCCTCTCTGCCGATCCGTATCAGGCCATGGCCGAAAACTCCGTTTACTACCTGAGTGAAGTTCCGGGCGTTGACGCGATCCTCTTCGGCCATGCTCACGCGGTCTTCCCGGGCAAAGATTTTGCCGGCATCAAAGGGGCGGATATCGATAAAGGGACGCTCAACGGCGTGCCGTCGGTGATGCCAGGCATGTGGGGCGACCATCTTGGCGTGGTGGATCTGGTGCTGAATAACGACGGCGGCAGCTGGAAGGTCACGCAGTCAAAAGCCGAAGCGCGCCCGATTTACGACGCTGCGGCTAAAAAATCACTGGCGGCGGAAGATAAAAAACTGGTCGAGGTGCTGAAGCACGATCACGACGCCACGCGCGACTTCGTCAGCAAACCGATCGGCAAATCCGCCGACAACATGTACAGCTTCCTGGCGCTGGTTCAGGACGATCCGACCGTCCAGGTGGTCAACATGGCGCAGAAAGCCTATGCCGAACACTTTGTTCAGGGCGATCCGGATCTGGCAAAATTGCCGGTGCTCTCCGCCGCTGCACCATTCAAAGTGGGCGGGCGTAAGAATGACCCGGCAAGCTATGTGGAAGTCGAAAAGGGCCAGCTGACCTTCCGTAACGCCGCCGATCTCTACCTCTACCCGAACACGCTGGTGGTGGTAAAAGCGACCGGCCAGGAGGTGAAAGAGTGGCTGGAGTGCTCCGCCGGGCAGTTTAACCAGATTGACCCGCACAGCAGTAAGCCGCAGTCGCTGATTAACTGGGACGGTTTCCGTACCTACAACTTCGACGTGATCGACGGCGTGAATTACCAGATTGACGTCACCCAGCCGGCGAAATATGACGGCGAGTGTCAGGCAGTTAACCCGCAGGCGGAGCGCATCAAAAACCTGACCTTCAACGGCAAGGCGATCGACCCGAGCGCCACCTTCCTGGTCGTGACCAATAACTATCGCGCCTACGGCGGTAAGTTTGCCGGTACGGGAGATAGCCACATCGCCTTCGCCTCACCGGACGAAAACCGCTCGGTGCTGGCGGCATGGATCAGCGCCGAATCGAAAAAGGCGGGGGAAATTCACCCGGCAGTGGATAACAACTGGCGTCTGGCACCGATCCACAGCGATACGAAACTGGATATCCGCTTTGAAACCTCGCCGTCCGATAAAGCTGCCGCGTTCATTAAGGACAAGGCGCAGTATCCGATGAAAAAGGTGGCGACGGATGATATCGGGTTCGCGATTTATCAGGTGGATTTGAGCAGGTAAAAGCAAAACGGCAACGCACGTTGCCGTTTTTAGTGTTTATTCCCTCTCCCTGTGGGAGAGGGTCAGGGTGAGGGCATCAGACCGCACATTCCCGGCTTTTACGCCGCACGATCGTCCCGATTCGCCATCACCTTCGGCGTATTTACCTCAATCCAGTCCGCCAGCGCGGCGACTTTCTCGCTGACCTCAATACCCAACGGCGTCAGGCTATACTCTACGTGCGGCGGCACAACTGGATACGACACGCGATCGACAAACCCGTCGAGCTCCAGCGCCTGGAGTGACTGGGACAGCATCTTTTCGCTTACTCCGCCCATTTTACGGCGCAGATCGCTAAAGCGGTGCGTTCCCTCGCGCAGGGCCAGCAGAATCAGTACTCCCCAGCGGCTGGTCACGTGTTTAAGCACCTCCCGCGAAGGACATTGTTCCGCGAAGAGATTGCCATCGCGCATTTGTTCGCTGAGCGTCGGAATCGTTGTTTTCATACTTACCTTTTTGTACGTACTTACTAAAAGTTAGCTATGGTGCTAGTGTGCCACAACACCAGACAAACACGAAGGAGATTCATCATGATCGCAATTACCGGCGCTACCGGCCAGCTTGGCCATCTCGTTATCGAACAGCTGTTGAAAACCGTACCGGCCAGCCAGATTGTAGCCATCGTACGTAACCCGGCGAAAGCTCAAGCCTTAAGCCAGCAGGGTATTGTGGTTCGTCAGGCTGACTATACGGACGAAGCCGCCTTCACCGCCGCGCTGAACGGCGTGGATAAACTGCTGCTGATCTCGTCCAGCGAAGTCGGCCAGCGCGCGATCCAGCACCAGAACGTCATTAACGCCGCCAAAGCCGCTGGCGTGAAATTTATCGCCTACACCAGCCTGCTGCATGCGGACAAATCGCCGCTCGGTCTTCACGTTGAACACGTCCAGACCGAAAAAGCGCTGGCAGAGTCAGGCGTGCCATATGCCCTGCTGCGCAACGGCTGGTACACCGAAAACTATCTGGCGAGCGCGCCGCCTGCGCTGGAGCATGGCGTCTTTATTGGTGCAGCTGGCGAAGGCAAAATTGCTTCTGCGACCCGTGCAGATTACGCAGCGGCTGCAGCCAAAGTCGTATCTGAGGAAGGTCACGCAGGTAAGGTGTATGAGCTGGCGGGCGACAGCGCGTGGACGCTGAGCGAACTGGCGGCTGAACTGAGCAAGCAGAGCGGTAAGCCGGTGGCGTATCAGAACCTGAGCGAAGCCGATTTTGCCGCCGCGCTGAAGGGCGTTGGCCTGCCTGCCGGGCTGGCGGATATGCTGGCGGACTCCGACGTGGGCGCCTCGAAAGGCGGCCTGTTCGATGACAGCCGCACCCTGAGCAAGCTGATCGGCCGCCCGACCACAACGCTGGCGGAGAGCGTCAAAGCCATCCTGTAATTGTTACGGATTGGTTATTTTTTGTGGCATCCCCTCGGGTCATCTTTGATAATGAAGAGATGACCCACGAGGAGGCTCACCGTGCAAGGCGTACCGGAACAGTTCATTGATGAGAGAGACAGCGCGCGCTTTCGCCATCTGGCGCAGGTGCCGGGCATCGAGCTCTATCACGCGCATATTTCCCGCTATGCCTTTGAGCCTCACACTCACGAAGCGTTCGGTATCGGCACCATTGAAACCGGTGCCGAACGCTTTCACTATCGCGGCACCCAGCATCTCGCGCCTGAAAAATCCGTCGTGACCATGAACCCGGACGAGATCCATACCGGCGAGTCCGCCACCGAAGACGGCTGGCGCTACCGGATGGTTTATATCGAGCCCGACCTGCTGGAAGAGGTCACCGGCCTCCGGCACTGGTGGTTTAGCGATGTAACCCGTTATGACCCGCTGCGCTCGCAGCAAATCGGCAGGCTCATTTATGGTTTGTGGCACACGGACGATCCGCTGGCGCAAAAAGGGCTGCTGCTGGATCTGATTGAGACCTTCCAGCCGTTAGCCCGCCACGCGCCGGTCGTTAACGAAGGTGCGCATCGGTTCGAACGGGTACGCGAGTATCTGCACGATAACTATATGCACGCCCTGACGCTGGACGAGCTGGCAAGCGTCGTCTCGCTGAGCCCGTACCATTTCCAGCGCCAGTTCAAAGCCCATTTTCACGTGACGCCGCATCAGATGCTAATGGCCATCCGCCTGTGGCGCGCCAAAGCGTTTCTCACGCACGGCATGCCCGCAGCCGAGGTCGCTGCCGCGACCGGGCTGACCGACCAGTCGCATTTAACCCGCGCGTTTACCCGCCGCTACGGCATTACGCCCGTGCGCTACCAGAAGCAGGTCACCCGGCGCTAATGCGCAATCTCATACAATACGCGCCCCTTTCCCCCGCTTAGACTGAGCGCAACGTGAATCAATGTGGATGGAAAAATGATTAGTGGTGTGTTGTATGCCCTGCTGGCCGGGATGATGTGGGGACTGATTTTTGTCGGCCCGCTGATCGTGCCCGAGTATCCGGCAATACTGCAGTCGACCGGACGTTACCTGGCGCTGGGGCTGATTGCCCTGCCCCTGGCGTGGCTGGGACGCGCGCGCCTGCGCCAGCTCAGCCGTCGGGACTGGAGCACCGCGCTGGCGCTGACCATGATGGGCAATCTTATCTACTACGTTTGCCTCGCCAGCGCCATTCAGCGCACCGGCGCGCCGGTATCCACCATGATTATCGGCACGCTGCCGGTCGTTATCCCCGTCTTTGCGAACCTGCTCTACAGCCACCGCGACGGCAAACTGGCGTGGTCAAAAATGACGCCAGCGCTGATCTGCACCGCCGTGGGTCTGGTATGCGTCAATATCGCCGAGCTGCGTCATGGGCTGGTGGATTTTGACCTGTGGCGTTACGGTTCTGGCATTTTGCTGGCGTTCATTTCCGTGGCCTGTTGGGCCTGGTATGCCCTGCGCAATGCGCGCTGGCTGCGGGAGAACCCGGACAAGCATCCGATGATGTGGGCGACGGCGCAGGCGCTGGTCACGCTACCCGTCTCACTGGTGGGGTATGTCGGGGCGTGCATCTGGTTAGGCCATCAACAGCCCGACTTCGCCCAGCCCTTCGGGCCAAGACCGTGGGTGTTTATTGGCCTGATGGTGGCGATTGCGGTGCTGTGTTCATGGGTGGGCGCGCTGTGCTGGAACATTGCCAGCCAGAAGCTGCCAACGGTGATCTTAGGGCCGCTGATTGTCTTCGAAACCCTGGCCGGGCTGCTTTATACCTTCCTGATGCGCCAGAGCGTGCCGCCGCTGTTAACGGCCTGCGGGATTGCGTTGCTGGTGGTAGGGGTGGTGATGGCGGTAAGGGCGAAGCCGGAAAAACCGAGGGTCATTCCGGCGTCGGAGCTGTGATTTTTGCCGGGTGGCGGCTACGCCTTACCCGGCCTACGAGGAGCGGTATTGTAGGCCGGGTAAGCGTCAGCGCCACCCGGCATGATGTTAAAACGTTTCCCAGTTCGCTTCAGACGCAGCCGCTACGGGCTGCGCTTTAGGCACATAGGTTTTCACCGGAGCCGCCTTCACCGCCTGGTTGCGGGTGATTTTAAACACCGCCACCGCTTCGTTCAGGCGTGCAGCCTGATCTTCCAGCGCCGCCGCCGCGGCCGCAGACTCTTCAACCAGCGAGGCGTTCTGCTGGGTCACGCGGTCCATCTCGGCCACCGCCTGACCTACCTGATCGATACCGCGGCTCTGCTCGTCAGAGGCCGAGGCAATCTCACCCATGATGTCGGTAACGCGGGTAACCGCATTCACGATCTCTGCCATCGTGGCGCCGGCTTCGTTAACCAGCTGCGAACCCGCGTTTACGCGCTCGCCGGAGTCATCGATCAGCGCTTTGATCTCTTTCGCCGCCTGGGCGCTGCGCTGGGCAAGGGTACGCACTTCACCGGCCACGACCGCAAAGCCACGGCCCTGTTCGCCTGCACGCGCCGCTTCCACCGCCGCGTTCAGCGCCAGGATGTTAGTCTGGAAGGCAATCCCGTCGATCACGTTAGTAATTTGCGCGATTTTGCTGGAACTGGTGGCGATTTCATCCATCGTGCGCACTACGCCTTCGACCACATTTCCGCCCTTCTTCGCGGTTGAGGAGGCATCCAGCGCCAGACGCGAAGCCTGACGCGCGTTATCGGCGTTCTGCTTCACCGTTGCCGTCAGCTGTTCCATGCTGGCAGCCGTCTCTTCCAGAGAAGCGGCCTGCTGCTCGGTACGGGAAGAGAGATCGTTACTGCCGGCAGAAATTTCACCTGCACCGGTATAAATGGTATCTGCACCTTCCCGCACCACGCCCACGGTGTTCGCCAGCGAGGTTTGCATTTCCTGCACGTTGCGCGCCAGGATCGCCATTTCATTTTTACCGTCTGCCTGAATCGGCTGGGTTAAATCCCCTGCCGCAATGGCGCGGATATGGTTAATCACCTCTTCCAGAGGCAGCAGCAGCACGCGGCGCATGGCAATCCAGCTGGAGATAATCACCACAACCACCAGCAGCATGACCGCAGAGAGGATCCACAGGATGTGCTTGTAATCACTTTCATTATCCTGAATGCCTTTATCCGTGAGCGCGGCCTGGGCTTCACGCCATTCACGATAAACCGTCTGCATCGCGTTTTGCTTTTGTTCGGCATTCTGCTTGAACATATCTTCCAGATTGCCCTGGCCCAGCAGAACGTTCATTTGCGTCAGCGTGGAAGAGTATATGCGGTACTGCTCTTCGAGCCGGTTAGCCAGGTTCTCATCCAGCCCTGGGGTATTTGGCAACGCATAATATTTATCGTAATGAACCTGGGCTTCAGCCAGCAGGTTTTTCGCCGTGGTCACCAGCTCGTTCAGCTGGCCGCCGTTAATTTGAGAGGCCATGCTGCTTTGCAGACGCAGCATCCCGCGGTTCAGGGTGACGCGCGCCTGGTTCAGACTGATCCACGCATCGGTAAACTCCGCCACGTTCTTGCTGGAGAGCTGCGACACGGTGAAGTTGTCTTTATCGTTATTCAGCGCGTTGATAAAGATACCGGCGGAAATCACTTGCATGATGCCGAGCACAAGCAGCACCGAAATAAGAAGGGTAATGACTTTTATACGTTTAAACATGCGTAGCCTTTGTTATATGCAGGTTTGTCTGACGTGGATATATCGGCAGGCGCGGCGGGTTGTTTACTGTTTCTACACCTTTAAAAAGTTTCTAAACCATTTTCCTGAGCCCATTCAGGGAGTTAAAAAGGCTATTTTTTTGTGATCTGCATCTCATTTTTACCCTTCCCTCTAAAGGGGTATAGCGTCGCCTTAAAGATGCATTTAATATGCAACTTATATTATTGATGACGAGGTAACTGATATGGCCTTTCGCGACCAACCCCTCGGCGAGCTGGCGCTCTCCATTCCTCGCGCTTCTGCGCTGTTCCGTAAATACGATATGGATTACTGCTGCGGCGGTAAGCAAACTCTGGCACGTGCGGCTTCCCGCAAGGAGCTGGACGTTGAGGTGATTGAAGCAGAGCTGGCGGAGCTGGCCCAACAACCTGTCGATAAAGACTGGCGAACCGCCCCGCTCGCGGAAATCATTGACCATATCATCGTGCGTTACCATGACCGCCACCGTGAACAGCTGCCGGAGCTGATCCTGCAGGCAACCAAAGTGGAGCGCGTGCACGCCGACAAACCTTCCGTACCGCGCGGTCTGGCGAAATACCTGACGATGCTGCACGAAGAGCTTTCCAGCCACATGATGAAAGAAGAGCAGATCCTCTTCCCGATGATCAAACAGGGAATGGGTAGCCAGGCAATGGGGCCAATCAGCGTGATGGAAAGCGAACATGATGACGCCGGCGAGCTGCTGGAAGTGATCAAACACACCACCAACAACGTCACGCCGCCGCCAGAAGCGTGCACAACGTGGAAAGCGATGTACAACGGCATTAACGAAACGATTGACGACCTGATGGAACACATCAGTCTTGAGAACAACGTTCTGTTCCCGCGGGCATTAGCCGGGGAATAGCCTGATGCCCTCACCCCGGCCCTCTCCCACGGGGAGAGGGTGCAAAAACTAAAAACGGCAACCGAAGTTGCCGTTTTGCTTTTACCTTACGCCTGCCATACGTTTCTTACCGATAAACACCCAGCCCAGCCCCAGCGCGATAAACCACAGCGGCGTGACGATCAATGCCTGACGGGTATCATCTTCCAGCGTCAGCAGAACCAGCACGAATACGAAGAACGCCATGCACACCCAGCACATAAGCTTACCCAGCGGCATCTTGTAGATCGATTTTTCATGCAGGTGTGGGCGCTGCTTGCGATACACCAGATATGAACACAGGATGATGGTCCAGACGAACATAAACAGGATCGCAGAGACCGTGGTAATCATGGTAAACGCGCCAATCACGCTTGGGTTCACGTAGAGCATTACCACGCCGCCCAGCAGGCACATGCAGGAGAAGGTCAAACCTTTCGCCGGTACGGCACGCTTAGACAGCTTCGCGAACGCGCTCGGCGCCACGCCTTCCTGCGCCAGACCAAACAGCATACGGCTGGTTGAGAACACACCGCTGTTGGCAGATGAAGCCGCAGAGGTCAGCACCACGAAGTTAATCAGGCTCGCGGCGGCAGGCAGGCCTACCAGCACGAACAGTTCAACGAACGGGCTCTTGGTTGGCACCACGGAACTCCACGGCGTCACGGACATAATGATGACCAGTGCGAAGACGTAGAACATGATGATACGAACCGGAATGGAGTTAATAGCGCGCGGGAGAGACTTCTCGGGATCTTTGGTCTCTGCTGCCGTGGTTCCCACCAGCTCAATCCCCACGAAAGCAAACACCGCAATCTGGAAGCCGGCAAAGAAGCCGCTGATGCCTTTCGGGAACCAGCCACCGTCATTCCACAGATGAGTAAACGAGGCCTGAACGCCCGTTGGCGACTGGAAGTGAGTAAGAACCATCACCAGACCCACAACGATGAGCCCGACAATCGCCACGATTTTAATCATCGCGAACCA
This sequence comes from Enterobacter genomosp. O, assembly GCF_001022965.1. Taxonomy (GTDB): domain Bacteria; phylum Pseudomonadota; class Gammaproteobacteria; order Enterobacterales; family Enterobacteriaceae; genus Enterobacter; species Enterobacter cloacae_L. The sequence goes on along the minus strand of NZ_LECZ01000023.1, from coordinate 65,933 downwards.
GAACTCCATCTCACCGAACATTTTAACGGTGGCAAGGTTCAGGCTCAGCAGCAGAACAATGACCGCCAGCGAAGCCACCCAGTCCGACAGCCCCGGGAACCAGAACTGCGCGTAAGCCGTAATCGCCACGACATCCGCCATACCGGTCACGACCCAGCAGAACCAGTAGGTCCAGCCGGTAAAATAGCCCGCCCATGGCCCGAGCAGGTCTGAAGCAAAGTCGCTGAAGGATTTGTATTCGAGATTCGAGAGCAGCAATTCACCCATTGCACGCATCACGAAGAACAGCATAAAGCCGATAATCATATAAACGAATATGATTGACGGCCCGGCCAGACTAATGGTTTTGCCTGACCCCATAAACAGCCCGGTACCGATGGCACCCCCAATGGCGATGAGCTGAATATGGCGGTTTGTGAGATTGCGCCGTAGCGACTGTTCAGACGACGCCTCTTCGTCGGCGACGACTTTGACCTGATCTACCATGTGATATTTTCCTGTTTATGCCTGTCTGTGTTGTTAAGGCTCTTCTGGCCTTTAAATACGTCAAAGGATGACGTTCCCTTGTAAGGGCTAATCGATATTAGGTAAGAATCGGCGGGATGAATACTATGATTTAGATATTATGTTAACAATATGTTGAAAGTGAGTGTCATATCACTCATACAGCGCGAAACAGCTCACAAAAATACACGCAACGGTTTCGTTTGCAAGATAAAATGTTGATTACATCGTAACTATAGGTTTTAACACTATTTTCCTCTCCCCAACCGGGAAGAGGAAATAAGAAAAGTCGATTACAGAATTTCCAGCAGTTCGACTTCAAACACCAGGGTGCTGAATGGCGGGATGGACGCGCCAGCGCCACGTTCGCCGTATGCCAGGTTATGTGGGATAGTCAGTTCCCATTTGGAACCCACTGGCATCAGGGTCAGCGCTTCGATCCAACCCGCGATAACGCCATTCACCGGGAATTCAGCCGGCTCGCCGCGTGCCACGGAGCTGTCGAAGACGGTACCGTCGATAAGCTTGCCGGTATAGTGTACGCGAACGTGATCGGTACGCGCCGGGATTGCGCCGTCGCCCTGGTTGATCACGCGGAACTGCAGGCCGGACTCGGTGCTGTTCACGCCTTCACGCTCACGGTTCTCTTCCAGATATTTCACGCCTTCGGCTGCCATCTCTTCAAAGCGCGCACGACGCACGGCGTCAGCACGTTCGTGGATTTCACGCAGCGCGCGGTGCACAACGTCGACCGGAACGGCAGGCTGTTTGCCTTCCAGCGCGTCAGCGATACCCGCCACCAGCGCTTCTGGTAACAGACCTTCCAGGCCGGATTCGCTCAGCTGCTGTCCTACCTGCAAGCCGATACCGTAACTTGCCTGCGCTTCGATAGTGTCAAAAGTCGGGGTGGTCATGGGTTTTCCTTCCATCACATTTAAAGTAGCGGGCAGCATATCAGCCATGCCCTTATGGGTAAAACTTTGTCTGAAGTTAAGGTGACAAACCGCGACGAAACAGAAACAATAGAGATAACCAGGATTAATCCCGAACTGATGTCACGGATGTCGGGTTTACTACGCCGTTCAGGCAGTTAGCAAACTATACTTCGGAGCACAGGATAAAAAATACGCGGAGCAGGAGGAGTGCCATGCCCGGGCGATTTGAACTGAAACCTACCCTGGCGAAAATCTGGCAGGCGCCGGACAATTTTCGCATCATGGATCCGCTGCCTCCTTTGCATCGCAGAGGGATCATCATTGGCGCGCTGATGGTGATCGTGGGCTTCCTGCTTCCTTCCGGGGGCGATGATGTTGATACCGCGCCCGTCACCCGCAACGCTCAGCTGGACATTCAGTCGCAAACGCGGCCGCAGCCTGACGCACAGCCGATGCAGACGCAGCTCGTCGCCCCGTCTAACGATCCGGGTCAGGTCGCGCCTGTTGAGCCAGAGCCCGTTCAGGAAGAACAGCCGCAGGAGCAGGCCACCGCTGAGCCACAGACGCAGCAGCCCACCGGCATTGAGCAACAGTGGCGTTCCTATCGCGTAGAGCCGGGCAAAACCCTGGCACAGCTGTTCCGCGACCATAACCTGCCGCCGACCGACGTATATGCTATGGCGAAAGTGGAAGGCGCGGGTAAGCCGCTCAGTAACTTGCAGAATGGTCAGATGGTGCAGATTCGCCAGAATGCCAGCGGTGTGGTGACCGGCTTAACGATTGATACAGGCAATGGTCAACAGGTGCTGTTTACCCGTCAGACCGACGGCAGTTTTATTCGCGCACGCTAGTTCTGTAGGCCGGGTAGCGTAGCCGCCACCCGGCACACTTTTCTCAGGCACTCCGCTTATTCACCCACCAGATCCCCGAACAGACCAATACCAGCGCAATCGCATATTTGATATCCAGAATATTTTCCCCGAGGAAAATGGCGGATAATACTGTGCCTGCCACCGGCACAACGAAGTTAAACGGCGCAATCATACTGACGCGGTTTACTTTCAGCAGCACGCTCCACAGCGCAAAGGCTACGGATGAGAGCAGCGTCAGATACCCCAGCACGGCGATGGCCTTCATACTGTGCACTTCCAACGTTCCGCCTGTCGCATATCCGCCCCCCACCAACACCAGTCCACCGATAGCCAGCTGCCAGCCCGTCATAACCGTGGGGTCGACGGTCTGGGAGATGCGTTTTCCGTAAAGCGTGGCAGCGGAGAGAATAAAAGCAGCCAGCACCACAAACCCGTCACCATTCCAGACAAACTGGAAATCGCTTAACCCGCTGTGGAAGTTCACCAACATCACCCCGGAAAACCCGAGAATACAGCCCAGCGTTTTGTTATAGCTGAGTTTGTCGTTGTGGTAGATAAAGTGCGCCAACAGCACGCTGAAGAAGGTTCCAGTGGCGTTCATGATTGAACCATTCACTCCCGTCGTGTAGGCCAGGCCTATATAGAAGAAAGTGTACTGAATAGTCGTCTGGGTCAGGCCGAGGATGGTGAGCTGGCCAAACTGCGTGGGCGTAAGCCTGCCAATCGGTTTTCGCTGGGCCAATGCAAACAGCAGCAGCAACACACCGGCAAACAGGAAACGGTATCCGGCAAACACCACTTTCGATGGAATATCATCGGTTGCGATCTGGAAAAGCTCATAACCACTTTTAATGGCCGGGTAGGAGCTACCCCAGAGCAGACAGCAGAGCGTGGCGCAGGCATAGGCCACATTTCGGCGAGCAAAGACAGGCGTGGGCAGAGCGGTATCCATGACAAATCTCATAAATAAAATTGCGTTTCAATTTATTATCAGAGAATGCGACAGGAATAGCTACCATACAAGAAGAAATGATGAATTGTGGCCCCCCAGAAAAGCAAAACGCCGGCACAAGGCCGGCGCTTCGACGTGAGCAGAGTAAAAAATTACTCAGCTACTACGTTAACAACCAGTTTAGCGAACACTTCGCTGTGAACCTGGAAGTCAACTTCGTGCTCACCAGTGGTACGCAGAACGCCGTTCGGCAGACGAACTTCGCTCTTAGCCACTTTAACGCCTGCTGCAGAAACTGCATCAGCGATATCGCGGGTACCGATGGAACCGAACAGTTTACCTTCGTCGCCAGCTTTGGAAGCGATGGTAACAGTGCCCAGTGCGTTGATTGACTCAGCGCGAGCATTAGCAGCCGCCAGAACGTCAGCCAGTTTGGCTTCCAGTTCAGCGCGACGTGCTTCGAAAAACTCTACGTTTTTCTTGGTAGCTGGAACAGCTTTACCCTGTGGAACCAGGAAGTTACGAGCGTAGCCCGCTTTAACGTTTACCTGATCACCCAGGCTGCCCAGGTTTGCTACTTTATCAAGCAGAATAACTTGCATTACCTTATCCTCTTAAAGTCGTATTAATGGACCGTGCCCGATTACTGATGACGATCAGTGTACGGCAGCAGGGACAGGTAGCGAGCGCGTTTGATAGCGCGAGCCAGCTGACGCTGGTATTTTGCACGAGTACCGGTGATACGGCTTGGGACAATCTTACCGCTTTCGGTGATGTAGTTTTTCAGCGTTGCGATATCTTTATAGTCGATCTCTTGAACGCCTTCCGCGGTGAAACGGCAGAACTTGCGACGACGGAAATAACGTGCCATATGGCTAGTCTCCAGAATCTATCAAATCAATCTGCTCGGCATGCAGAACCATTTTGCTCAGGCCGTTCTTTGCCTTGTGGCAAGAAATGAACCCCTGAACGATTACTGCGCTACCGACCGTTAAACTGTGAGTAATGGCCTGGTTTTCGTGTCCGCTAATAATAACGGGCATTTGGCACCACGCCTGCCGGTGAAAACCGGCTTCCTCTTGCACAGAACGATGCTCAAGCACGAACTGGCAATGCGGAATTCCTGATGGACTGACCTTTCGAAGGGGAGCCCTGCATACGATGCCGGACAACGCCAGACGGTTGGTCATCAGAAATTACTCTTCAGAATCCCCAGCATCAGAATCATCTGCGGTTTCGTTTGCGAAATCATCGCGACGCTCACGGCGCTCGTCTTTCGCTTTAACCATCGGAGATGCTTCGGTAACTGCGTTTTTGGTACGCATAACCATGCTGCGGATAACGGCATCGTTGAAGCGGAAGGTAGTTTCCAGCTCATCGATCACTTCCTGCGGAGCTTCAACGTTCATCAGAACGTAGTGTGCTTTGTGCAGTTTGTTGATCGGGTAAGCCAGCTGACGGCGGCCCCAGTCTTCCAGACGGTGGATCGTACCTTCTGCACCAGTGATGGCAGCAGAGTAACGCTCGATCATACCCGGAACCTGTTCGCTCTGGTCAGGATGGACCATAAAAACGATTTCGTAATGACGCATCGAATTGCTCCTTACGGATTATTCAGCCTCCTGTCTGGGTCAGCCGAGGCCCGGGGAGGCAAGGAACGTGTTAAAGGTCGGCTGAAAAATTGACGCGTCATAATACTTGCGCGCCCCAGGAAACTCAAGCTGATTGCGCAAATAATTCGCACAAAGCGCGAAGCGGGTCTAAGTGGGTGATTTAAAATTAATCGCATCAGGAAGCGTTGTTTTTTTGAACAACTGCATCAGAAATGGTCACGCATCCTCGCCGGAGGAGTGGTTACACTTTAATCAGAGACCACCTGAATTCAAGAAGGAGCATCCCCCTCTCACAGCACGCAGTCGTGGAGCGCATATCATGAAAAAAATCGCATTAGCCGTAATGGCGGCGCTTTTGCTCAGTGCAAACGCGATGGCAGCCATCAAAATAGACGGCCGGCAGGCCAGAAACATGGATGATGTGCAAAGCTTGGGCGTCATTTACATCAATCATAATTTCGCCACGGAAAGTGAAGCAGATCAGGCACTAAACGAAGAAACCGATGCGCAGGGCGCAACCTATTACCACGTGATGTTAACCCGTGAGCCCGGCAGCAACGGCAACATGCACGCCAGTGCAGATATTTACCGATAACGCTTTAACGCTAGCACCAGGAAAGCCAACAACGAGAACATAGCCATAGTTTACGTTGCCCCCTGCCCGGGGGCTTTTTTTTATGAATGGCTCCGGAATACCACCGGTTACAACTGTTTTTCGGTATTCCAGAGCACTTACTCACTTCTGCCCGTAGTAGGCATTCGGGCCGTGCTTGCGCATGAAATGCTTGTTCATCAGGTAATCGTCAATACCCTGAAGCTGTGGGTTGATGCCGCGAGCAATCCACGCCATTCGCGCCACTTCCTCCATGACGACCGCATTATGGACGGCGTCGTGGGCATCTTTTCCCCAGCAGAACGGACCGTGCTGATAGACCACAATACCCGGCGTATGCAGCGGCTCCTTCTCTCCCAGCGTTTCGATAATCACCTTCCCGGTGTTGAGCTCGTATTCACCTTCCACTTCATCCTGCGTTAACGCGCGCGTGCAGGGGATGTCGCCGAAGAAGTAGTCCGCATGGGTCGTACCCAGCGCCGGAATAGCCAGCCCAGCCTGCGCCCAGGCCGTAGCATGGGTTGAGTGGGTATGCACGACCCCACCAAGCGACGGATAACGCCGATACATCGCCAGGTGAGTCGCGGTATCCGACGAAGGCCGCCATTTACCCTCGACAACGTTACCTTCCAGATCCACCACCACCATATCGTCTGCTTTCATGGTGTCATACGCCACACCGCTGGGCTTAATGACGATGAGGCCCTGCTCGCGATCGATAGCGCTGACGTTACCCCAGGTAAATGTCACCAGGCCATAACGAGGAAGATCCATGTTGGCCTCAAAGACCTGCTGCTTGAGCTTAAGCATGTTCAGCCTCCAGCAACCCCGCCCGTGCCATGCGCTCACGCACCCAGTCCCGCGCGTTTGCCACTTCCGCGGCCGGGTCGTCCGACGTTTCACTCCACATCTCAATCAGGTAAGGTCCGCAATACCCTGTCTGCTTGAGCGTCTGGAAGCACCGTTCGAAATCCACCACCCCGGTGCCGAACGGAACATTTTTGAAAACGCCAGGGCGGGTGTCTTTGACGTGAACCGCCACGATATGCCCGACGCCCGCCTGCAGTTCCATCTGCACGTCGTTATCCCATGCGGAAAGGTTGCCGATATCGGGATAAAGCTGGAACCATGGATTATTGAGATAGTGCGCGTAGCCCAGCGCCTTACTGATGGAGTTCATCAACGGGTAGTCCATGATCTCCATCGCCAGCGTCACCTGCGCGCGGCTTGCCATCTCAACGCTCTCTTTCAGGCCGTCACGGAAGCGCCGACGCGTTTCATCATTGGCTTCCTGATAGTAGACGTCATAACCCGCCAGCTGAATCACGCGGATACCGACATCCTGGGCAAAGCGAATGGCTTTACGCATAATCTCCAGCCCCTGCGCACGCACGGCATCATCTTCACTCCCAAGAGGAAAACGGCGATGGGCGCTGAGGCACATGGAGGGCACTCGCACGCCCGTTTCAGCGATAGCGCTCACCAGCGCCAGACGTTGCTCCCGGCTCCAGTCGAGGCGAGAGAGGCGCTCGTCCGTCTCATCCACTGACATTTCGACAAAATCGAAACCCAGTTCTTTTGCCAGCTGCAGCCGCTCCAGCCAGCACTCCCCCGCAGGGAGTGCCTTTTCATAGATGCCAAGCGGGACCTGTTTTGACAACATACCCGCCCCTTAGCCCCAAAGCTGAGCGATAGAGCGTTTGAACTGACGCGCCGCTTCCACCGGAGACGCCGCATCACGAATGCTACGACCGGCAATAAAGACATGGATTGGAATGCCTTTAAACAGTGGCAGATCTTCCAGCGCCAGGCCGCCGGTGACGGTTACCTTAAAGCCCATATCCGCCAGACGCTTAATCGCGCTGATATCCGCGTCACCCCATGCCACGCCAGCCGCCTGCGCATCACGGCTGCGGTGATAAACCACCTGCTGGATACCTGCGTCACGCCACTCCTGCGCCTGCTCCCAGGTCCAGAAGCCGGTCAGCTCAATTTGCACGTCGCCGTTGAACTCTTTCGCCACGTCCAGTGCGCCTTTCGCGGTGTTGATATCTGCACAGCAGATCACGGTGACCCAGTCGGCGTTGGCTTCGAAGCACATGCGAGAGAGAATTTTGCCTGCGTCAGCAATTTTAGCATCCGCCAGCACGATTTTATGTGGGTAGAGGGCCTTCAGGTCACGAACGGCGCGAACGCCCTCGCCGACGCACAGAATGGTGCCCACTTCGATGATGTCGACTTCTTCCGCAATCAGGCGAGTCGTTTCGTAGGCGTGAGACAACGTCTGATTATCGAGCGCAACCTGCAACATAGGTAATGACATTTTCAATTCCTCTTAGACTGCCGCCGCAGTAGCGGTATCAATTAAATCCAGCACTTCCTGCTCGGTGCGGCAGGCGCGTAAACGGTCAAAATTGGCTTCATCATCAAACAGATTGACGATCTGCATGATGCCCACCTCCTGGTGGGTGTTGGCATCAACGGCCGCCATGGTGATCAGGATATCGACCGGGTCGTTATCTTCGTGGTTAAACACCAGCGGCGTTTTCAGCGTCACCAGCGCAAAGCCGGTTTTCTTCACGCCCTCTTCCGGGCGGCCATGCGGCATGGCCAAGCCCGGAGCAATGACAAAGTAAGGACCGTGCTGCGCGACGCCATCAAGAATGGCCTGGTAGTAACGCGGCTCGACCACGTCAGCCTTGACCAGTAAATCCACGCTCAGCTTTACCGCTTCCTGCCAGGTGCTGGCCTCAGCCTGTAAAAGGATGGAGTTATTCTCTGCCAGCGAATCACGTAGTTTCATATGGCGTCCTTACTTCACGTCTTGTGGGAAGTGTTCTTTGATCACTTCCAGCAGCTTGGGACCGAAATCCGCAGGCGACAGCATGTTGCGTACCCCCACGACATATTTATTGCCCGTCACGGTGATTTCACCGGCGATATGGGTAGAGGCAATGATGATGTCCGCGCCGTTCAGCTCGCTTTTATATTCACCCACTGCGCAGCTGTTCACCGTGTGATCGATGTTTGACTGGGTTAAAAACTGGTCCACTTTCATCTTCATGATCATGGAGCTACCTTGCCCATTGCCACAGACAGCCAGGATACGTACGGTCATAATCGAAACTCCTTAATGAGCAGAAACTTCTGCTGTTTGTTTTTCCGCATCTTCTTCAGCGCGCAGCGTGCGGCCCGCGAAGAACATATAAGCCAGAGCAATCAGGATGATGACGGCCATAAAGATCAGTCCGACGGAGGCGAAGCCCTGCATCATCGGTGGTGCCAGAATTGACCAGTCCGCCATGCCCATCCAGGCGCTCATACCGGTGAGCTTGACCGCCCACACACACCCGAAGATTTCAACCATGCCCATCACCAGGCAAATCTTGAGCGCCGCGCGCCAACCGCCAAAATGGTTCGCGAAGACGCCGATGGTGGCGTTGGAGAAGAACATCGGGATAAAGCCAGGAATGATCAGAATGGACGAGCCGCAGCCCACCAGAATGCCCACTGCAATCAGTTGGCCGATGGTGCCCCACATAAAGCCCCAGACCACCGCGTTTGGCGCGAAGCTGTAGATTGCGGCACAGTCGATGGCCAGAACCGCGCCGGGAATCAGGCGCTGGGAGATGCCGTTGAAAGCTTCTGACAGCTCGGCAACGAACATGCGCACGCCCTGAGTAATAATGAAAATCGCCACCGCGAAGGAGAAACCGGTCTGCAGGATATAAACCGTCCAGTGGGTTTTCCCCGCCATCGCCTGCACCACGTCAATACCGAAGGAGAGCAGGATGGCACCGAAGAAAATGGTCATCACAATGGCGGTTGAAACGATGTTGTCGTGGAAGATATTCAGCCAGCCGGGCAGCTTAAGGTCTTCAACGCTCTCTTCTTTTTTACCCAGATACGGTGCGACTTTGTAGGCAATCCAGGAGGCGAACTGCTGCTGGTGGCCGATGGAGAAGCCGCAGCCGTCGGTCACTTCCTGCGTTGGCTTGTACATCATGTTGGAGGTGATTCCCCAGTAGAGCGATACCAGCACCGCGGTGCAGATAATCGTGGTCCACATGGGGTAGCCGAAGATATAGAGAGAAACCGCGATAAGCCCCGCCTGCTGGAACATGATGTGTCCCGTCAGCATGATGGTGCGAATACCGGTAATGCGGCGCAGTAGAACGTAGATGATGTTCAGCGCCAGGGCGAGCAGAACCGCGTAACCCACCCAGCTATAGGCATCTCCCATGCGATCGATGGTGGCCATCATTGAGGCGTAGGTGTCAGAGATGGCACCGTTGATGCCATACACTTCCGACATTTTGGCCACGACCGGCTTGAACGTGCTGGTCAGGATGCCTGACCCCGCCTGTAATAGCATGAAACCGATGATGGTCTTAATCGTGCCTTTGATAATCACGCTCACGCTTTTGCGCAGCAGGATATAGCCCAGGCACGTCACAATCCCCAGCAACAGCGGGGCGTTAGTCATTACCTGATTGAAGAACACGGTAAAGACGTTGTAGAGGATCTCCATAACTCTCTCCAGAAATGAGAACACGAGGGGCAATCCCTGTGTGGTTGGTGCCACCACTCTATTAATCACAAATAATCACCACAAGATTGGATTTGATTATTTGTGACGTATCACGCAATTTATTTCCATGGTGTTAGTAATGATTTTCACTACCGCATGATAAAAATGAATTACTCCTTATTATTCATACAATTAATCTTTAATACACAATGATCTAACAAGGGGATAGCGGATAATCCGTGAAGTCGAACAGATAAAATTCCGCATTTTAGCCATTGCAAAGCGCATCAAATGGTGCCAGCATTAATCACAGCAAATCACCAAATGATTACTTTTGATTAAACCAGGAGCCAAAACGATGAGTAAAGTAAACACCATCACCCGTGAATCATGGATTCTGAGCACCTTCCCGGAATGGGGTAGCTGGCTGAATGAAGAGATCGAGCAAGAAAAGGTTGCTCCTGGTACCTTTGCCATGTGGTGGCTGGGCTGCACCGGCATCTGGCTGAAATCTGAGGGTGGCGCGAATATCTGCGTCGATTTCTGGTGCGGCACGGGCAAACAGAGCCACGGCAACCCGCTGATGAAAAAAGGCCATCAGATGCAGCGCATGGCAGGCGTAGAAAAACTGCAGCCAAACCTGCGAACGACGCCTTTTGTGCTTGATCCATTTGCTATTCGTCAGATCGATGCCGTTCTCTCCACTCACGATCACAACGATCATATCGACGTGAACGTGGCGGCAGCGGTCATGCAAAACTGCGCTGAGGATGTGCCGTTTATCGGGCCACAGACCTGCGTGGATCTCTGGATTGGCTGGGGTGTGCCGAAAGAGCGCTGCATCGTGATGAAGCCTGGCGACGTGGTGAAAATCAAGGATATTGAAATTCACGCGCTGGATGCCTTTGACCGTACGGCATTAATCACCCTGCCAGCCGACCAGAAAGCCGCTGGCGTATTGCCGGACGGTATGGATGAGCGTGCGGTGAACTACCTGTTTAAAACCCCTGGCGGTTCCCTGTACCACAGCGGTGACTCTCACTACTCCAACTACTACGCGAAGCACGGCAACGAGCATCAGATTGACGTAGCGTTGGGCTCCTACGGCGAGAACCCGCGCGGCATTACTGACAAGATGACCAGCGCCGATATGCTGCGCATGGCGGAAGCATTGAACACCAAAGTGGTGATCCCGTTCCACCACGATATCTGGTCAAACTTCCAGGCCGACCCGCAGGAAATCCGCGTGCTGTGGGAGATGAAAAAAGATCGCCTGAAGTACGGCTTCAAGCCGTTTATCTGGCAGGTCGGCGGCAAGTTCACCTGGCCGCTGGATAAAGACAATTTCGAATATCACTATCCACGTGGTTTCGATGATTGCTTCACCATTGAGCCAGATCTGCCGTTCAAGTCCTTCCTCTGATTGTGCAACCACATCGCCAGACGGATGTCTGGCGATGTCATATTTCTTTTAGTAATTTCACGCTATTTCAAATATCATCTTTTCAAATCAATTCTTATCGGAATAGCTCATGACGGAAGCGCAACGGCATCAAATTCTCCTGGAACTCCTGGCGCAAACAGGGTTTATCACCGTCGAGAAAGTGATCGAACGTTTAGGGATCTCCCCGGCAACAGCGCGGCGGGATATCAACAAGCTGGATGAAAGCGGCAAACTGAAAAAGGTTCGCAACGGGGCGGAAGCAATCAGCCAGCAGCGCCCCCGCTGGACACCGATGAATATTCATCAGGCGCAAAATCACGATGAAAAGGTGCGCATTGCCCGAGCGGCCTCCCAGCTGGTGAATCCCGGTGAGAGCGTCGTCATCAACTGCGGCTCCACGGCGTTTCTACTGGGCCGCGAAATGTGCGGCAAGCCGGTGCAAATCATCACCAACTACCTACCGCTCGCCAACTATCTTATCGATCAGGAGCATGAGAGCGTCGTGATCATGGGCGGCCAGTACAACAAAAGCCAGTCCATTACGCTCAGCCCGCAGGACAGTGAAAACAGCCTCTATGCCGGGCACTGGATGTTTACCAGCGGCAAAGGCCTTACCGCAGATGGCCTCTATAAAACCGATATGCTCACCGCGATGGCGGAACAAAACATGCTCAACGTCGTGGGCAAGCTCGTTGTACTGGTCGACAGCAGCAAAGTGGGCGAGCGCGCAGGGATGTTATTCAGCCGTGCCGAACAGATCGATATGGTGATCACCGGCAAAGGTGCCAACCCTGAAATCCTCCAGAAGCTGGAAGATCAGGGCATGAAAATCCTGCGCGTTTAGAGGTGCTTGCGAAAAAACGCCACCGTGGCGTCCAGCGCCGTTGGGGTGATGCGGTGGCGGACGCCCGCTTCCCACAGGCAGGTCAGGTTGCCATCCAGCCCCTCGTGCTGCAGCGCCTGCTGAAGGCGGAAAGTTCCGTCGGGCGGGACCACATCATCTGCATCACCGTGCCACAGCAGCAGCGGGCGATCGGCCAGGCGCGGCAATGCCCGGGCCACTTCCCACTCTGCCAGCAACGCCGTCATTTCCGTTAAATCCTGAGGAGGAAAAAGCGTCTTCGCCAGCGACGTAAAATAGCCCGAGCCCATCAGACAGGCGACGGACCTCACTTCAGGATGATGCGTCATAATCCCCAGCGCGGTCATACCGCCCATCGACGCCCCGGCGACGGCCAGCCGGTTATCGGCCACTAGCCCGGCCTCATAAAGCGCATCGCGCAACCCGGCAAACTCGGTCAGACTACCGTACAGAATGTGCCAGAACCGCCCAAGCCGCGCCTGTTCATTGCCCGTAAAGCGTGCGCCGTGGTCGGGAGCATCCGGCATCACTACCCGAAAACCCGCCTGCGCCAGCGCCACTGCAAAATAACTGTAGACCAGCTTAGATGACGTAAACCCATGATAAAAAACGACAACAGGCAGCGGTTTATCACGTTTGCCCGCGGGCATCGCGTGTAAAATTTCATGGTCGCCGAGGTGGCGTATTTCAATTTCAATCATTGTCGACCCTGTGCGAATGTATGATTCATAATGTTGAGAACTGGGTTACGCTTTCACGCCATTTTCATTCGAAATATACGTCCCAGATAACACTTCGGGAACATTCCCCCAAAACTAAATTCACAGACAACTACACTATGGCTATCAGGAAACGAGATATGGTTATGCGCAGGTTTGCTGCTTTATTGCTGGTGTTTCTGCTTAGTGGCTGTAGCGCACTGCAGGGAACGCCGCAACCCGCTCCACCGGTCGCCGATCATCCACAGGAGATTCGTCGTAATCAGACGGAAGGATTACAACGAATGGGCACCGTCTCCGCGCTGGTTCGCGGTTCTCCGGATGACGCAGAAGCGGCAATAAAAGCACAGGCCGTCGCCGCCAAAGCAGATTATTACGTCATCATTATGATCGATGAAACCATCATAACGGGACAGTGGTACTCGCAGGCTATTTTGTACCGTAAATAATGGTTTTCATTTGAACGACATTTACACTGCTTTGCGTCCATAGACATTTTCCTGTCCACAATAAACTCCATGCCCGCGTCAATGGAAAGGAGTTTATTCGCGAAGGATTGCCCGGCGGATACCGGAGATATGTGAAATGGAGCTGACGATGAAACGAACTCTTGCTTTGACCTCACTGTTGCTCTCTGCAGGCCTTGTGAGCACCACCGCTCAGTCAGCAGAATTCGCCAGTGCTGACTGTGTGACTGGCCTGAATGAAATTGGCCAGATCTCCGTGAATAATATCTCGGGGAGCCCGCAGGACGTTGAACGTGTCGTGGCATTAAAGGCCGATGAGCAGGGTGCTTCATGGTATCGCATCATCCAGATGCAGGAAGATAACCATATCGACCACTGGCGGGTACAGGCCATTCTCTACGTGTAATATCCCTCCTGATAAAAGCCACTTATTTTTAGTGGCTTTTCGTTTTTGCAAATTTTTTATCTTATAGAAAACCAAACAAGAACAATAAAATAACATTTTGTTACATTAATTAAGTAAACGTAATCTCCGCTCTGCCGTTGAAGAACCATACCTTTTCAATGATGAGCAATTTATGATCAACGTTTTTCGCCGTGCAGGACTGGGGACGAAGCTATCGCTGCTGACGGGCGTCAGTGTCGCCACGCTATTTCTGCTTTTCACTTTTCTGCTCAGCCAAAAAGCCAGCCAGCAACTGGAGGCCCTTGCGGTAGAAGACCTGCATAATCAGTCCACCGGCATGGTCGACATGGTGCAGATGTTTAACACCAGCCTGAGTGAAGAGGTTGAGAGTTATACCCGGCTATTTACCACCTTTTTACCGCAGCCGCTGAATATTGATAATTCCCAACCCCAGACGATTAACGGGCTCAGCGTTCCACTTCTGAAAGGTGGCGAAACCGGGCTGCATGAAAACAACACCCTGTCTGACGATTTTCTGAACCGCACGGGAGCCATTTCGACGCTGTTTGTACGCAGCGGTAACGACTTTGTTCGCGTGGCCACGTCTCTTCGCAAAGAGAATGGCGAACGGGCAATGGGCACCGTTCTGGATACCTCCAGCCCGGCCTTTGCCGCCGTCAACAAAGGTGAAGTCTACCGTGGCCTGGCGCTGCTGTTTGGCAAACGCTACATCACCCAGTACCAGCCCGTGAAAAACGCCGAAGGACAGGTCATTGCGATTGTCTTTGTCGGGGTGGACATTACTCACTCCTGGAACGTGATGCGCGAAAAAATCCTCAACCGCCGCTTGGGCGAAAGCGGTCACTTCTTTGTGCTGGATCGCAGCAGCGGTAAAACGCGCGGGCAATACCTGTTCCACGCCACTGAAGAAGGACAACTGCCGAAGTGGGACGGCGCGACGCAGCAGCAGCTTCTGGATGATAAGCCCGGCACGCTCGAACGCACAAGCGACGACGGTCGCACGCTGAAGATGGCTTATACCCCGCTTCCTGGCTGGAACTGGACTATCGTGGGTGAAGTGGATAAATCGGTGCTGCTCTCAAGCGTCACCGCCATGCGCGATCGTTTCCTGCTGGCCGGCGTGGTCTTATCCATCCTCTTTGCTGGCCTGTTCGTGGTCCTTATTCGCCGCGTGCTGACCCGACCGCTGCGTAATGTTATCCATCTTGCCCGGCAATACGCCGCAGGCGATCTCCGTTCCAGCCTGCCCGTGACGCGCCAGGACGAGGTCGGCCAGCTGATCGATGCCATCAACGGCATCGGCGGCGGCCTGCAAAAAATTGTGCTGCAGGTTCGCGAAGCCGCGGGCGAGATCCATTTGGGCACTAACGCGCTGGCCTCCGATACAGGCGAGATTTCAGAGCAGATCAACAAGCAGGCCAGCAGCGTGGAAGAGACCTCCGCCAGCATGGAGCAACTGGCCGCGACCGTGCAGCAAAATGCCGCCAACATGGAGCAAACCCAGCAGCTGGTGGGTGAAACCTCGCTCGCGGTCCATCAGGGCGGTGAAACGGTCACCCACGCGGTGTCGACCATGGACGACATTCGCGAAGCGTCAAAACGCATCGAAGACATCACTCGCGTGATCGAGTCCATCGCTTTCCAGACGAATATTCTGGCGCTGAATGCGGCAGTGGAAGCGGCCCGCGCGGGCGAGCATGGAAAAGGGTTTGCCGTTGTCGCGCAGGAAGTTCGTGCCCTGGCGGGGCGCAGCGCTAACGCGGTGAAGGAGATTGAACAGCTGATTGGCGATACGCTCAGGAAAGTGAGTGAGGGCCATGCGCTGTCTGAACAGACGCGCCTGGCGATGGATGACATCATCATTCATATCGATAACATCAGCCAGCTGGTCACCGAGATTAACCATGCGTCACGCGAGCAATCCGCAGGCATAGGCCAGGTGAATCTCGCCATGACCCATATTGGCGAAGCGTCGCATATCAATGCCGATCGCATCTCACGCAGCGAGCAAACCGCACAAACGCTGCGCGAGAAGGGTTCACACCTGACCCAGCTGGTGAGTCTGTTCCAGCTTAAAAGCTAGCCAACCCTGCCCGTGGCGCGCAGCAGCAGGTCACTTTGTACCTGCTCGCTCATCAGCGTACCGCCCCGGGTGTCCAGCATCATGCGGCACCACGCCTGCGCCACCGGGGGCGATGCGTGCCGCAGCATTTGGCTGCCGGCGCCCAGTAAAAAGAGCTGTTGAGCAATTTCCCTGCCCTGCGCCTCCTGCGGCTTACGCAGCTTTTGCTGAAGCTGCCGCCAGCTGCGGTCGAAGTGTCTGTCCTGCCCTTTTACCTGCGCAAACTCATCGGCAAGCAGGTCGTGAATACCTGGCTGCTTCGCCAGCACGCGCAGCACGTCCAGGCACATGATATTGCCCGATCCTTCCCAGATGCTGTTCACCGGCATCTCGCGGTACAGGCGGGGAAGTTCACTCTCCTCGCAGTACCCGATTCCTCCCAGCACCTCCATCGCTTCAGCCACAAACGGAATACCCGCTTTACACACGCAAAATTTCGCGGCCGGGGTAAACAGCCGCGCCCAGGCAGCCTCTTGCGGATCGGTGCGTTTATCCCAGGCGCGAGCCAGGCGGAACAGCAGCGCCGTGTGTCCCTCCAGCACCAGCGCCATCCGGCTTAATACCTCGCGCATTAACGGCTGATCGATGAGGTTTTTGCCGAAGGTTTGACGCTGATGGGCATGGTACAGCGCCACCGAGAGCGCCCGTCGCATCAGCCCGTGGCTGCCCAGCGCGCAGTCGAAGCGCGTCAGCCCGCCCATTTTGAGTATCTGCCGAACCCCTTCGCCCTCTTCCCCCAGTAGCCAGCCGGAGGCATCAAGAAACTCCGCCTCGCTGCTGGCGTTGGAGCGGTTCCCGAGCTTGTCCTTAAGGCGCTCCAGCCGCACGGCGTTACGCTGTCCGTCGGGCAAAAAGCGCGGCACAAAAAAGCAGGACAACCCGCCTTTCGCCTGGGCCAGCACCAGGTGCGCATCGCTTTGCGGGACGGAGAAAAACCATTTGTGCCCCACCAGCCGGTAGCTGCCGTCGCTGCATTTCTCCGCTTTGGTGGTGTTGCTGAGTACATCCGAGCCGCCCTGCTTCTCCGTCATCCCCATGCCGATCAGCAGGCCGCGCTTTTGCGCGCCGGGGGCGAGATGAGGATCGTAGCGATCGCTAAGTAGCGGCGTCAGCCAGTCGTGAAAGGTTTTTGGGAGCGCCTGCTGCAGCAGCGGCGTCGCGGCGAACGTCATGGTGACGGGACAAAGCGTGCCCGCCTCAACCTGAGCATGCAGGACAAAGCGCGCGGCCCGGGCGACAAACGCGCCTTTCCGCGCCTCCTCTTCCCATGCCAGGTTATGTACGCGGTTGGCACACAGACCCTGCATCAGCAAGTGCCAGGCCGGGTGAAAGCGGACGTCATCCAGCCGCTCTCCGGTGGCGTCATAGCGTAGTAGCTCCGGCGGATTAACGTTAGCCAGCCGGCCCAGCTCCAGTGATTCTGCCGTACCAAGCTGCTGGCCAATGCTGGCGAGAAGTTCGATATCCCACTCAGCTCCTTCACGCGTCACCGCGTCGCGCAGGGCGCAATCCGAGAGAAAAAGGTTACTGTTAGAGAGCGGTGCGGGTTGATTGAAAACGGTATGTGTTTGCCAGTGCATGCTGTCTCCCTCCTTCAGTGGCAATGAAGGTAAGTATGGACAGACCCCGTTAACGCTGCATGGGAGTGACGTCACACCGTGGCGATCCCGCTGATATCATTCGTGAAATGGCTCACAGAACATAAGAATAAACTATTTCATCCCTTCTGCTTTATTGAATAATTTATTCTCTCCCCCTTTCAGTGAGGAAAGTTATGCAACCGGATGCGCACAAACGAGCATTAATTGCAGGCTCCATTGGTAACTTTATTGAGTGGTATGAGTTTGCGGTCTACGGTTTTCTGGCGACCGTCATTGCGAAGAATTTCTTCCAGCTTGAAGGGGAAGCGGGGCTCACCAGCCTGATCCTTACCTACGCCTCATTTGCCATCGCTTTCTTCTTCCGTCCGCTGGGTGCGGTGGTGTTTGGCCGCATCGGTGACCGAATCGGCCGAAAACCGACGCTGATTATTGTGCTGGTGCTGATGACGCTCGCTACTGCCGCCATTGGTCTTGTGCCGGTCTACGCCAGCATCGGTATCGCAGCGCCGCTGATTATCACGCTGCTACGCATCCTGCAGGGGTTGTTCGCGGGCGGCGAGTACGGCGGTGCGGTCTCGCTGATGACGGAGTTTGCCCCACGCGGCAAGCGCGGGCTCTACGGCGCGTGGCAGTCCTTTACCGTGGCGCTGGGCTTGTTAGCGGGCGCAGGCATCGTGGCGCTACTCTCCGCCCTCCTCACGCCTGAGGTATTGCATGACTGGGGCTGGCGCATTCCGTTCTTCCTGGCGCTGCCTATGGGCGTCGTTGCGCTGTGGCTGCGTGTCAGCATGGAAGAGACGCCAAGCTTTGTGCAGCAGCAGGAAAAACCGCTCGTCGCTCAGGCGGATACCGTCGCCACGGTCAAAGCCATCATGATGGGGATTGGCCGCGTAATGGTCTGGTCCGCGGCGGGGTATACCTATCTGGTCATTATGCCGACCTATCTGCAGTCGGCGCTGCACACCGGGTTTAACCAGGCGCTGCTGATAGCGGTGATATCGAATATCGGTTTTGCGCTGACGATTATCCCGTCAGGGATCCTGAGCGACAGGATTGGCCGCCGTACGGTGATGATTATCGCCACCGTACTGCTGCTGCTCCTCGCCCTGCCGCTGCTGAAAATTTTGCAGGCGGAGTCCAGCACGCTGGCGGTGAAAGCGGTCGTGGTATTGATTGCAGGCGGTCTGGTGGGAATGCTGGCAGGTCCGGGGCCCGCGATGCTTTCGGAGATGTTCCCGACGCGCGTGCGCTATACCGGCCTTGGGCTGGCCTATTCCCTGTCGAACGCGATTTTCTCGGGGTGTGCGGGGCTGATTATCACCGGTCTGATTAAAGAAACGGGAAACCTGGATATTCCGGGGTATTACGTGATGGCGACGGCGGTAGTGAGTATTGCCGCGCTGTTGACGCTGAGGAAGGATGACCATCTGCGGTCGTTAGAGGAGTGAGGTTGTCACCGTCTGGTGCCCTCACCCCGGCCCTCTCCCACCGGGAGAGGGCGAAAACACAAAAGGCCGTCCACCGGACGGCCTTGCTGTTTATTCTCCGCGCTGACGCACCGCTTCAAACAGGCAGATACCTGTCGCAACGGAAACGTTCAGGGACGACACGCTGCCCGCCATCGGAATGCTGATCAGCTCATCGCAGTGCTCGCGCGTCAGGCGACGCATACCTTCACCTTCCGCACCCATTACCAGCGCCAGGCGGCCGGTCATTTTGCTCTGATACAGGGTATGATCCGCTTCACCGGCGGTACCGACGATCCAGATGTTCTCTTCCTGCAGCAGACGCATGGTGCGCGCCAGGTTGGTCACGCGGATCAGCGGAACGTTTTCCGCCGCGCCGCAGGCCACTTTCTTCGCCGTCGCATTCAGCTGTGCAGAACGATCTTTCGGCACGATCACCGCATGCACGCCCGCCGCATCCGCGCTGCGCAGGCAGGCACCGAGGTTGTGCGGATCGGTAACGCCATCGAGGATCAGGAAGAACGGATTCTCCAGCTCGGCAATCAGATCCGGCAGATCGTTTTCCTGATACTGACGGCCCGGCTTCACGCGGGCGATAATCCCCTGGTGAACCGCGCCTTCACTTTTCTCATCCAGGAACTGGCGGTTTGCCAGCTGGATCACCACGCCCTGCGCTTCCAGCGCGTGGATCAGCGGCATCAGACGTTTGTCTTCACGCCCTTTCAGAATAAACACTTCCTGAAAACGCTCCGGTGCGCGCTCCAGCAGGGCCTGCACCGCGTGGATGCCGTAAATCATTTCACTCATTGATGGTTCTCGTAATAAATATTACCCCTCTCCCCACTGGGGAGAGGGTCAGGGTGAGGGGAAAATTACTTCGCCTGCTTTTTCTTGGCCGCGCGCTTCGCTTTGGTGGCGGCAGCGATTTTCTGGGTCTTAGCGGAAGGCTTTTTCGCTGAGCGAGCTTCTTTCTTCGCCGCCTTCGGCTTCTGTTTCTTCTCGCCGCGGAACGCGCTGTCCGGTTCGAAGTTTACCTTCTTCCCCGCCTGACGACGTTTACCGCCGCCCGGTTTACCGTTACCGCCTTTTTTCGCTTTCTCACGCTCGGTTTTGCCGACGTTACGCGGCGCGCGCTCGCTGGAGATCAGGCTGAAGTCGATTTTACGGTCGTCCATATTCACGGCCTCAACCTTCACTTCCACACGGTCGCCCAGACGATAGGTCTGACCGCCAGACTCGCCAATCAGGCGCTGGCCGACCTGGTCGAAGCGATAATAGTCGTTATCCAGGCTGGAGACGTGCACCAGACCGTCGATAAACAGCTCGTCCAGCCGTACGAAGAAACCAAAGCCGGTCACGCTGGCAATCACGCCTTTGAAAACGTTGCCTACCTGATCCAGCATAAAGTCACACTTCAGCCAGTCCGCAACGTCACGAGTGGCTTCATCGGCACGACGCTCGGCCATGGAGCAGTGCTGACCCAGCTGCAGCATCTCTTCCATCGAATAGTGGTAGCCACCGGTTTCGGTGGTATTCCCTTTATGGCCCTGCTCCTGCGCCAGCAGATACTTGATCGCGCGGTGCAAAGAGAGGTCAGGGTAACGACGGATCGGCGACGTGAAGTGGGCATAAGACTGCAGCGCCAGGCCGAAGTGACCACGGTTTTCCGGATCGTAAATCGCCTGCTTCATAGAGCGCAGCAGCATCGTCTGCAGCATTTCTGCATCCGGACGATCGCTAATGGACTCCAGCAGCTCGGCGTAATCGCGCGGCTCTGGCTTGTTGCCGCCCGGCAGCTCCAGACCGAGTTCGGCCAGCACGGAGCGGAACGACGTAATGGCTTCCGTGGTCGGCTTATCGTGAATACGGAACAGCGCCGGTTCTTTGGCTTTTTCGACGAAGCGTGCCGCCGAGATATTCGCCAGGATCATACACTCTTCGATCAGCTTGTGCGCATCGTTACGCTGGGTCTGTTCGATACGCTCAATGCGGCGCTCAGCGTTGAAGATAAATTTCGCCTCTTCACTCTCAAACGAGATCCCGCCGCGCTCTTCGCGCGCCTGGTCCAGCGTTTTGTAGAGGTTATGCAGCTCTTCAATATGTTTAACCAGCGGTGCATACTGCTCGCGAAGCTCCTGGTCGCCCTGCAGCATATGCCAGACCTTGGTATAGGTCAGACGCGCATGCGAGCTCATTACCGCTTCGTAGAACTTGTAGCCCGTTAAGCGCCCTTTGGTGGAGATGGTCATCTCACAAACCATGCAGAGACGGTCAACCTGCGGGTTCAGGGAGCACAGGCCGTTAGACAGCACTTCCGGCAGCATCGGGACAACCTGCGACGGGAAGTAGACTGAGGTGCCACGGCTGCGCGCTTCGTTATCCAGCGGGGTATGCGGACGGACATAGTAGCTTACGTCCGCAATAGCCACCCACAGACGCCAGCCGCCGCCGCGTTTTTTCTCGCAGTAGACGGCGTCATCGAAGTCGCGGGCGTCTTCACCATCGATAGTGACCAGCGGCAGGGAGCGGAGATCCACGCGGCCCACTTTGGACTCTTCCGGGACTTCTTCACGCAGGCTTTCGATCTGCTCTTCAACCGCTTTCGGCCAGACGTACGGAATTTCATGGGTACGCAGCGCCATATCAACGGCCATCGTGGTGCCCATATTATCGCCCAGTACTTCGACGATTTTACCTACCGCTTTGGTGCGACGGGTTGGGCGCTGGGTGAGTTCCACCACCACCACAAAGCCCATGCGGGCACCCATTACCTCTTCAGGTGGGATCAGGATGTCGAAGCTCAGACGGCTGTCGTCCGGGACCACGAAGCCTACGCCCGCGTCGGTAAAGTAGCGGCCAACAATCTGGCTGGTTTTTGGCACCAGAACGCGCACGACGCGCGCTTCGCGGCGACCTTTACGGTCGGCGCCCAGCGGCTGTGCCAGGATCTGGTCACCGTGGATGCACATTTTCATCTGTTCAGATGAGAGATACAGATCGTCTTTACGCCCTTCAACGCGCAGGAAGCCGAACCCATCGCGGTGACCAATAACGGTCCCTTTCAGCAGATCGAGGCGTTCTGGCAGCGCGTAGCACTGGCGGCGGGTAAAGACCAGCTGCCCGTCGCGCTCCATCGCGCGCAGGCGGCGGCGAAGGGCTTCAATTTGCTCTTCACCTTCAATGTTTAATTCAACGGCAAGTTCTTCACGATTGGCGGGTTTTTCGCGTTTTGTTAAGTGTTCAATGATGAACTCGCGGCTGGGGATAGGATTCGCGTATTTTTCGGCTTCGCGTTCCTGGAAAGGATCGTGTGACATGTCGGTTCCTCCGTTGTCAGCTCCGGTGGAAATTTTCTTCATTCCACCAGCAATAATTTATAAAGCGGTTGATTCTCTTCAACCAAATCGGCCAGCGTGTAGTTATCCAGCTCCATGAGAAAACTTTGCACGGCCTTAGAAAGCGCCTGTTTCAGGCGACAAGCGGGCGTAATGTGGCAGAACTCGCTGCTGCAGTTCACCAGAGATAATGGCTCCAGTTCACGTACCACATCGCCAACACGAATACTCTGTGCCGGTTTACCGAGACGGATCCCACCATTCTTCCCGCGGACGGCAGCAACGTATCCGGCACGGCTAAGTTGATTGATTATTTTGACCATATGATTACGGGATACGCCGTAGACCTCTGTCACTTCAGAGATACTGGTCATTTTCCCATCGGGTAACGACGCCATGTAGATCAGCGCACGTAAGCCGTAATCGGTGAAACTTGTTAACTGCACATCAACCTCAGGAAAAAGGGAAATCGCGGACAAACCGCAGAGATATTCATTAATGATGATAAACCAGCCAGATAGTTGGCGGCTAATTTATTTGACAGACGGGGCGAAAAAGCGGAGATCCAGGAGCGGTCGCCGGATGGCGCTACGCTTATCCGGCCTGCGGGTCACCCCGCAGGCCAGCATTCACGAAGATTATGCGTCGAACGGGTCGCGCAGGATCATCGTTTCAGTACGATCCGGGCCGGTTGAGATAATGTCGATCGGCACTTCGGTCAATTCTTCAATGCGCTTGATGTAATCCAGCGCCGCCTGAGGCAGGCCGCTACGCTCTTTCACACCGAAGGTGGTCTCAGACCAGCCCGGCATGGTTTCGTAGATTGGCTCGATGCCTTCCCAGTCGTCAGCTGCCAGCGGAGTGGTGGTCACTTCGCGGCCATCTGGCATACGGTAGCCTACGCAGATTTTCACTTCTTTCAGGCCGTCCAGTACGTCCAGCTTGGTCAGGCAGAAGCCAGACAGGGAGTTGATCTGCACTGCACGACGCACGGCAACCGCATCCAGCCAGCCGGTACGACGACGACGACCGGTGGTCGCGCCAAACTCGTTACCCTGCTTGCACAGGAACTCGCCGGTTTCATCAAACAGCTCGGTCGGGAATGGACCCGCACCCACGCGAGTGGAGTACGCTTTGATGATGCCCAGAACGTAGTTCACATAACGTGGACCCAGGCCAGAGCCGGTCGCCACGCCACCTGCGGTGGTGTTAGAAGAGGTTACGTACGGATAGGTACCGTGGTCGATGTCCAGCAGCGTACCCTGCGCACCTTCAAACATGACGAAATCGCCACGCTTGCGCGCCTGGTCCAGCAGATCGGATACATCAACAACCATACCGGTCAGAATGTCTGCAATCGCCATGACGTCATCCAGCACTTTCTGGTAGTCAACAGCGTCAGCTTTGTAGAAATTCACCAGCTGGAAGTTGTGATATTCCATCACTTCTTTCAGTTTTTCAGCAAAAGTTGCTTTGTCGAAGAGGTCACCCACGCGCAGACCGCGACGTGCAACTTTATCTTCATAAGCCGGGCCGATACCACGACCGGTGGTACCGATCGCTTTCGCGCCGCGTGCTTTTTCACGCGCAACGTCCAGCGCCACGTGATAATCCAGGATCAGCGGGCAGGCTTCAGAGAGCAGCAGACGCTCACGAACAGGGATACCACGGTCTTCCAGACCTTTCATCTCTTTCATCAGCGCAGCTGGAGACAGCACAACGCCGTTACCGATGATGCTGGTGACGTTTTCGCGAAGAATGCCTGATGGAATCAGATGGAGGACGGTTTTTTCACCGTTGATTACGAGAGTATGGCCTGCGTTGTGACCGCCCTGGTAGCGTACAACATATTTAGCCCGTTCAGTCAGAAGATCAACAATCTTCCCTTTACCTTCGTCACCCCATTGGGTGCCCAGTACGACGACGTTGTTACCCATTTTTTTCAAAATCACCGTTTGCTTAAAAATGGATTCTACCATCGCTTTTTCAGATATACAGCACTTTTTGACCTTAAAGCACGCCAAATCCGACCACTTTTTGATCAGCCAATCGTTTTCCTCAACATGTAGTAGATAACGATGCCAGCAACCACAAGACCGCCGCCAAAACGACGCAAAATATTATCCGGAAGTTGGCTCATCGTCGCGATCATACGACGCCACGCGCGCGGATAAAGCATCGGCCCCAGTCCTTCCAGGACTAAAACGAGCGCCAGTGCCAGCCAGATCGTTGAATTCATTCTTAATCCTTATAAAAGAAAACCACCGCTCCGTTGGGAGCGGTGGTTTGAATACTCAAACGAGCCTGAGTTTATCGCGTTGCGTTAGTCGGCGTCTTCATATAACGGAAGAAATCGCTGTCCGGGCTGAGCACCATCACATCCTGGTTGCTCTGGAAGCTATTCTCATAGGCGCGCAGGCTACGGATAAAGGCGTAGAAGTCGGGATCCTGGCTGAAGGCATCAGCGAACAGCTTCGCGGCTTCCGCATCACCCTCACCGCGCAGAATACGGCCCTGACGCTCAGATTCTGCCAGCGTCTTGGTGACTTCGTAGTCCGCTGCGGCACGCAGCTTCTCAGCCTCTTCCTGACCCTGTGAACGGTGACGACGGGCAACCGCTTCACGCTCGGCGCGCATACGGTTGTAAATCGCCTCGGACACTTCCACCGGCAGGTTGATCTGCTTGATACGCACGTCAACCACTTCGATACCCAGCGCAGCCATACTGTTCGGGTTGATCACCGGCACTTTGCCGTTGGTTTCAGCCTGAACGCGTTCTGCCGCTTTGGCAATCGCATCATCTGCAGCCGGGGTTGAGACTTCGTCTTCGGTGCCCGCTGTACCGGAGTTCAGCGCATCACGCACTTCCAGCGTCAGACGACCGCGGGAGTCGGTCACGATGTCTTTCACATCCAGACGACCAATCTCAGAGCGCAGACGGTCAGAGAACTTACGTTTCAACAGCACTTCCGCCTGAGAAACGTCGCCGCCGCCTGTCGCCAGGAAGTAACGGCTGAAATCACTGATGCGCCATTTGATATAGGAATCAACGATCAGGTCTTTCTTCTCTTTGGTCACGAAACGGTCGGCCTGGTTATCCATCGTCTGGATACGCGCATCAAGCGTTTTCACCGACTGAATGAACGGCACCTTGAAGTGCAGACCCGGTTCGTAAATCACCGGGCGTTTGTCACCATCACGCACGACGCTGCTGAACTGGAACTTAATCCCACGTTCACCCTCTTTCACAACGAAGATAGAGGTGTAAAGCACGACCAATACGATGATGATGATCGCAATAACTGACTTACGCATCCTTATTCCCCCTGACGCTGGTAGTCGTTACGCTGCGCGTTAGCACGGCGTTGGTCCATTATGTCACCATCGTTCGAAGAAGGCGTTGTGTTCGCGCTGGCGCTGCCTGAAGAGGCTGGTGGCAGACGAAGCAGGTTATTCGCACCGCTGGTGTCTTTCGCAGCTGGTGCAGAACCGCCCTTCAGCATCTGATCCAGCGGCAGGACCATCAGGTTTCCGCCTTTGCTGTCGTTAACCAACACTTTGCGGGTGTGGCTCAGCACTTTTTCCATGGTCTCGATATAGAGACGCTCGCGGGTAATTTCCGGAGCCGCTTTATATTCCGGCAGGATTTTCGCGAAACGCGCCACTTCACCCTGGGCTTCCAGGATGGTCTGGGTCTTGTACGCGCGCGCTTCTTCAAGAATACGCTGCGCCTGACCGTTAGCACGCGGCTGAACTTCGTTGGTGTACGCTTCCGCTTCACGGATGTACTGCTGTTCGTTTTCACGGGCAGCAATCGCGTCATCAAACGCGGCCTTCACCTCTTCCGGCGGACGAGCGGCCTGGAAGTTAACGTCCAGCAGAGTGATACCCATGTTGTACGGACGAATGGTCTCTTCCAGCTCACGCTGGGTATCGCTACGAATAACGGTACGACCCTCGGTCAGAATACGGTCCATGGTGTATTTACCGATCACCCCGCGCAGGGCGCTATCGGTCGCCTGGCGCAGACTGTCATCGGCGCTGGTCACGCTAAACAGATAACGTTCAGGATCGGTAACGCGGTACTGCACGTTCATCTCAACGCGCACGACGTTCTCATCAGACGTCAGCATCACACCCGATGCCGCCAGTTCACGGACAGATTCCACGTTTACCGCAGTCACGTCGTCAATGAAGGTCGGCTTCCAGTTCAGACCCGGCTCAACCAGATGGCTGAACTTACCAAAACGCGTAACGACGCCGCGTTCCGCTTCTTTAATGGTGTAGAACCCGGTAGCAGCCCAGATGATTACCACAGCAGCGGCAACAATGCCCACCACGCGGCCACCCATTTGCGGGCGCGGCCCCTGGGTGGAATTTCCACCTGAGCCAGAGCCTTTACCTCCGCCAAGACCACCAAGCTTCTTGCTTAGCTTGCGGAAGATATCATCCAGATCCGGCGGCCCCTGCTCGCGACCACCTTTGTTGCCATTTCCCCCAGAGTTGCCGCCTTGATTATTGCTGCTTCCCCACGGGTCGCGGTCCTGTCCGTTATTACCGGGCTGATTCCACGCCATGTATATGCTCCATATTTGTTATGCAAGGGCGAATTATTCAGGCATCCCCTTTCTGATCAGACGATATAGTCGACCAGCGCAGGTTCTTGTTTACAGAGGCGACGCCAGTCAACGATCGGCATACGCACCTGCATCCCCACGCTGCCGTCATCCTCCATCCACTCTTTTTCTATCGCCTGAAGCTGATAAAACCGGCTGCGCAGCCTGCCTTCCTGTGGCGGCAATCGCAGCGTGTGCTGAGCTACCTCACCGGAAAGACGTTCTGTCAAAGCCTGGAAAAGCAGTGGCACACCAATACCGGACTGGGCAGAAAGCCAGACCCGAATCGGTTTGTTCTCTTCATCTCGGTCGATACGCGGCTCGAAATCTTCCAGCATATCGATCTTGTTCATCACCAACAGAGTTGGGATCTCGTGGGCGTCGATCTCTTCGAGCACCACGTTTACCGCGTCGATGTTCTCCTGCACGCGGACGTCTGCAGCGTCAATCACGTGTACCAGCAGGGTCGCCTGTCGCGTCTCCTGCAGGGTCGCTTTAAACGCCGCGACCAGGTCGTGCGGCAGATGGCGGATAAACCCTACGGTATCCGCCAGCACCGTCTCGCCGACGTCGGCAACGTCGATACGACGCAGCGTTGGGTCCAGGGTCGCAAACAGCTGGTCTGCGGCATACACCTGGGCCTCAGTAATCTGGTTAAACAGGGTGGACTTACCGGCGTTGGTATACCCCACCAGCGACACCGTCGGGATGTCGGCTTTTGAGCGCGCACGGCGCCCTTGCTCACGCTGTTTCTCAACGCGTTCCAGACGTGAGAGGATCTGGGTAATACGGCCACGCAGCAAACGACGGTCGGTTTCGAGCTGGGTCTCACCCGGACCGCGCAAACCAATCCCGCCTTTCTGTCTTTCAAGGTGGGTCCAGCCACGCACAAGCCGCGTCGCCAGATGGCGCAACTGCGCCAGCTCAACCTGCAGCTTACCTTCGTGGGTACGTGCACGCTGAGCAAAAATATCTAAAATCAAACCCGTGCGATCGATAACACGGCATTCGCAAAGACGTTCCAGGTTACGTTCCTGAGCCGGAGACAGCGCATGGTCAAACAGCACGACTGACGCGCCGGTTGCTTTTACGGCATCCGCAATTTCAACTGCTTTACCTTCACCAACAAAATACTTTGGGTGCGGCGCTTTACGGCTACCGGTAATCACCTGCATTGCTTCGACACCGGCGGAAGAGACCAGAGATTCAAACTCCTGGAGGTCTTCCATATCTTTGTCTTGCGAAAAATAGATGTGTACCAGCACCGCCTGCTCACCGGCATCATAACGGTCAAACAAGCGTAAAATCCTCAAAAAAGATCAGCGGGGAACGCAGGATCGCTGGCTCCCCGTGTGGATAACAGCGCGAAACCTTACTCGGTGTCTTCGCTGTCCTGCGCTGGCGTTGAAGAGCCCTGCGCGTTGCTGCCATGATGGTAGTTACTACCAGTGCCGCCGCCAGCGTTATTGCTGTGATGAGAGACCGGACGAGACGGAACAACAGTAGAAATAGCGTGCTTGTAAACCATCTGGCTGACCGTGTTTTTCAACAGGATCACAAACTGATCGAAAGACTCAATCTGACCTTGCAGCTTAATACCATTCACCAAATAAATAGAAACTGGAACACGTTCCCGACGCAATGCGTTCAGGAACGGATCTTGTAAAGATTGCCCCTTAGCCATTCTATCTTTTCCTTATATGCTTGTTTTGTACTTAGAACCTTGCGATTCTGAAAAATTGCGCACGATACGACTCAATTGTACACATTCAGTGAGCGATATCACCAATAACCTCAATCACTTCGTTTAACGCCTGTTGTGGTTTTTCACTGTCTAACCAGTGAACCCCCTCCCAACCGCGCAACCAGGTGATCTGGCGCTTCGCTAACTGTCTCGTGGCGCAAACACCTCGATAAACCATTTCATCGTATGAAATCTCACCTTCAAGATACGACCACATCTGGCGATATCCCACACAACGAATGGAAGGCATGTCCGTATGCAAATCTCCACGGGCAAATAGCGCCCGCACTTCTGCTTCAAAATCTGAAGCTAACATCTGATGAAAACGCTGCTCAATTCGCTGATGGAGCAGTTCACGGCTCGCCGGGGCGATGGCGAACTGATGCACCTGATACGGCAGAGCGTCTCCTGACGTTTGCGTCAGTTCCGTTAAAGTTTTACCCGAAATGAAAAAAACTTCCAGTGCCCGGGAAAGCCTTTGCGGATCATTTGGATGGATTCGCGCTGCCGCAACCGGGTCAATCTCCGCCAGTTGCTTATGCAAAACGTCCCAACCCTGCTCTGCCGCCTGCTGCTCAATTTTTGCTCTTACTTCCGGGTCCGCTGATGGCAGAGGAGAAAGCCCCTCCAGCAACGCCTTGAAATAGAGCATGGTTCCGCCAACCAACAGCGGTATACGTCCCGCCGCCGTTATCTCGGCCATCTCGGCTAAGGCATCCCGGCGGAAATCCGCTGCGGAGTAGGCCTGAGCCGGGTCGAGAATATCCAGCAAACGGTGCGGTGCCGCGCGCAGCTCTTCTGCGTCAGGCTTCGCCGTGCCGATGTCCATCCCTCGGTAGATGAGGGCGGAGTCGACGCTAATCAACTCTACAGGCAAAACTTTACGCAACTCAATGGCTAGCGCCGTTTTGCCGGAGGCCGTTGGGCCCATTAAAAAAATTGCCTTAGGCAGGCTCGCCTTACTTACGTCAATCATGTTTCAGGGCGTTCATCGCCGTTTGTAAATCAACAGGTTGTAATAAACCACCCGGCGGCGTCTTCACCAGATGCGGGCAGAGGCGTTCCACCTCCGCCAGCACGCTAATAGCCTGTGCCATACTCCACGGCGCGTGTTCGCTTGCCAGGTGGCGGGCGATCCACTGCGCGGTGTTAGCTGCATCAAACGACGTTTGCTGCGCCAAGTAGCCTATCAGTTCAGGAATCAAGTTTTGTAAATTTTGTTGGCGTAAGGGTAAAGGCACTGCACGAATTGTCACATGTTGTGGTTCAAGCACCATTTCTATACCCATTTGCGCCAGCTGCGGCTCGGCGCGCTGCAATACCCTTGTTTCTTCAGGGGATACCTTCAGACGAACCGGGATCAGCAGCGGCTGCGCACAGGCCGCATTTGCACCCGGCGTAAGCTGCACCTGTTTGAGCCAGCGTTCAGCGACCGGCAGTGCCAGAAGCATCAATTTGCCGTCACGTTCAAGCAATGCCATATCCGGTGCGATAATCGTCAGTACCCGGCCAAAACTCTGGCTGTGACCTTCCAGCGACGGCGGCGATACAGGGATGGGCTCTTTACGTTCCACTGCCGGCGTTTCCAGCAGTTTGCGATACAACGTCCCCTGCTGCTTTTGATAGCCAGGCTGAGCATTCGGGTAGTTCGCTCCCGTCGGGCGCGGTGCGGCCCCTGCCGAGGAGAAACGCGGGGCTTCCGGCTCACGCGCGGCAGCAGGCTCAGCAAAATGGTTACGGCCCGCAGCGACGCGGTTTTCCGGGAACGGGCGCGGCGCAGGCTCTGCGTTTTCCAGCGGCAACGTGGGTTCAACCCGCTGTTGCAGCACGCTCAGCACGCCCTGATAGATAAAATCATGCACCAGCCGCGACTGGTGGAACCGCACTTCGTGCTTGGCGGGATGAACGTTCACATCCACCTGATGCGGGTCGATCTCCAGATACAGCACGAAAGCGGGTTGCTGATCGGCCCCGAGCTTGTCTTCGCAGGCCTGGCGAATGGCGTGGTTAATAAGACGGTCGCGCATCATGCGTCCGTTCACGTAGCAATACTGAATCTCCGCGAACGCCGCGCTGCTGGCGTTCGGGTCTGCTACCCACCCGCGCAGCGCCAGATCGCCATGCTGCCACTCAATGGCCAGCGCCTGTTCCAGGAACGGCGTACCGCAGATGGCCCCCAAACGGCGTTCTTTCTGCCCGCCTTCTGCCACCGCGCGATACTGGCGCATCACCTTACCGTTGTGGCTGAGGTTAATGGTGACATCGAAACGCGCCAGCGCGATGCGACGTATGATCTCGTCGATATGGCCGAATTCGGTTTTTTCGGTACGCATAAACTTGCGTCGGGCGGGAGTGTTGTAGAACAAATCCAGAACTTCCAGCGTCGTACCGACAGGATGCGCGGCGGGTTTGACCGTCACATCCATATCGCGCCCTTCGGCGTAAGCCTGCCAGGCTTCCTGCTGTTCAGCGGTACGGGAGGTCAGCGTTAAGCGCGAAACCGAGCTGATACTGGCCAGCGCTTCACCGCGAAAACCGAGGCTAAGGATCGCTTCCAGGTCATCCAGAGAGGCAATTTTGCTGGTGGCGTGGCGGGCCAGCGCCAGCGCCAGCTCGTCTTTTTTAATACCGCACCCGTTGTCGCGAATGCGAATAAGCTTCGCGCCGCCGCGTTCGATATCAATATCGATGCGGGTCGCGCCCGCATCAAGGCTGTTTTCCACCAGCTCCTTCACCACCGACGCAGGGCGTTCCACCACCTCGCCGGCGGCGATTTGGTTCGCAAGCTGCGGCGGTAGAACCTGAATCGGCATGAATTCTCCTTAGTTTGTCGCTGTCATCTCGCCCGGCAGCGCGGCACTGGCCGTCTGGGCTGCTCCGCCCTGAGGCGCAGACTGCAGAGGATGCGCCTCAAAATATTTACGCAAGCCGTTATAAATCGCTTCGGCAATTTGTTGCTGATAGCTGTCGCTGCCCAACAAACGCTCTTCATTGTTATTGCTGATAAAGCCCGTTTCCACGAGGATCGATGGAATATCCGGCGAACGCAGAACTCCCAGGCTCGCATGCTCCGGACGGCGCTTGTGCAATGCCCCAATGCCCTGCAGCTGATTCAGTACGTTAGTGGCGACATCATACCCGACGCGCTGGGAATGACCGAACTGTAAATCCAGCACCGCCTGGCTGAGATACGGGTCAGACTGGCTATTAGCCAGCACATCACCCGCACCGCCCAGCAGTTCAGACTGTTTCTCATGCTCTTCAAGCCAGTTTGCCATTTCGCTGTTGGCGCGACGGTTCGACAGCACCCAAACCGAGGCGCCGGTCGCACTACGATTCGGTGCGGCATCCGCATGAATGGAGACCAGGAAGTTTGCGTTTTGCTTACGCGCCACGTCAGAGCGTCCCATTACGGAGATAAAGTAATCCCCGTCGCGGGTTAACACGCCTTTAAACATCGGATCGTCGTTTAACAGCGCCCTGAGCTTGCGGGCCACCGCGATTGTGACGTTTTTCTCCCGCGTGCCGCCCGGACCAATCGCCCCCGGGTCTTCCCCGCCGTGACCCGCATCAATAGCGATAATCACCTTGTCACCGCTCACCGTCGCGCGTCGCGCACTGGCCGCCGGACGCGTCACCGTATTGCTGCTGGTTGCCGCCGTAATGCGATCGTTCTGCGATTTAAACGGATTACGCGCAGGTTCAGAAGGACGCGGCGTATACACCGGTTCTTCCACGCGCTTCGCGACGACCGGCGGCGGTGGAGACGGTGGCGGCGCGTCGGCATTAATCGTAAAGACCACCGTATAGTTCGCCCCGTTTTGCTGCTTCACCGCCTTCGTTTTGCCCTTTTCGGTCAGATCGACCACCAGGCGTAACGACTGGCTATCCTGCGGCGTGCCCGAACGAATACTTTTCACCAGGTTGTTGCCGCTGAAGCGCAGCGGCAACCCCTGGATCACGCCTGTCTGTTTGATATCCAGGGCCACGCTGTGGCTGTCTGGCTGTGAGAATGAATATTCAGGATCGCCCATAAAGCTGAACGTGATCCGGGCCTGGCTTTCGCCGTTTGATACCTGAATATCTGAGAGGTTTGCGGCCCCGGCCTGCGCGCACAGCAGCACCGTGGCAGCCAATAACCAACCTTTAACGCGATTTATCATCCCGTCATCCCTACGCTTAACCGGCCAGACGGGCCAGTAAGGAACTGCCTGATGAGGAAACTGCACTGATGCGTGCCTCACGCCCTTGTGCCTGGTAATCTAAGTGAATTTCGACATCCGGGTCAGGCAACACACCCGCACCTTGTTGCGGCCACTCCACCAGGCAGATGGCATCATTGGCAAAATAATCACGGATCCCCATAAATTCCAGCTCCTCAGGATCCGCAAGGCGGTATAAATCGAAGTGGTACACCATAAGATTTTCAAGGGTGTACGGTTCTACCAGCGTGTAGGTTGGGCTTTTCACATTCCCGTTATGCCCTAACGCCTGCAAAAAACCCCGGCTGAAGGTGGTTTTACCCGCACCTAAATCACCATACAGATAAATGACGGTTGCCCCCTGACAGGCCTGCGCCACGCGCTTGCCGAGTTCTAAAGTGGCTTGTTCATCAGGTAAAAGAATCGCTCGATTAGTCATTTTCTACGTCAATCACATCCGGGTTAACAACACGCCGCAGCGTGCAAAAGAGATCGGTGGCCAGCATACCGCGTGTACCGTAACGCGCAGCCAATGTATCTGCCGCGGCGCCGTGGGCCACGCAGCCCGCACAGGCTGCATCATAAAGGGGAAGTTTCTGTCCAAGCAACGCGCCAATGATACCGGAAAGCACGTCGCCCATTCCGCCACTCGCCATGCCCGCATTTCCGGCATCAATAATGCCCTGTGCCTCATCGCTGGCGACAACGGTTCCTGCCCCTTTCAAAACAGCAACACCTCCGTAACGTTTTACCAGACGCTGAGCAGAAAGTAAGCGATCGCTTTCAATTTCTGCCACGCTGCAGTTAAGCAGCCGCGCGGCTTCGCCGGGGTGTGGCGTCAGAATGCGATTGTGACGCTTATCCGGATTGATTGCCAGAAGGTTCAGCGCGTCGGCATCCCACAGCATCGGTTTACGAAAATTCTCGACCTTTTGCAGGGCCTGTTTACCCCACGCCTGCTGCCCTAGTCCAGGTCCAATGACGACCACATCCGCCCATTCAAGGCTTTCCTCAAGGGACTGGAGCGTAAGCTCATGGACCATCAGTTCCGGTCGGGCTGTGATTATGGGCGCAATATTCTCAGTGCGAGTGAGTACTCGCACTAAACCGGCCCCGCTTCGCAATGCCGCTTCGCCGGCCATGCGAATAGCGCCCGCCGTGCCGTGGTCTCCGCCAACAATCACCAGCTTGCCGTGATCGCCTTTATGGGACGTCGGACGTCGGGGCGGAAGCCATTCGGCAAGCTGAGACGCATCAAACCGCGCGAGGTGCGTTTCCTGCCCGGCCAGCCAGCTCTCCAGCCCCAGCGCAGCGTGGTGCAACGCGCCGACCACATCCCGCGCTTTGCCGGTCAGTAAACCCGGCTTCAGGGCGATGAAGGTCACCGTATGCGCAGCCTGAATCACCGCCCCCGGCGTCGCCCCCGTTTGTGCTACCAGGCCCGACGGAATATCCAGCGCGACCACCGGCGCGGAATGCCTGTTAGCGCGTGCAATGAGCGC
The DNA here is from genome assembly GCF_001022965.1 of Enterobacter genomosp. O. Classification (GTDB taxonomy): domain Bacteria; phylum Pseudomonadota; class Gammaproteobacteria; order Enterobacterales; family Enterobacteriaceae; genus Enterobacter; species Enterobacter cloacae_L. The sequence continues at coordinate 31,406 of NZ_LECZ01000023.1, read as the reverse complement.
GGCAATGTTCTCGCGAGGCGCGCTGCGCAGGCCGGTGCCGAGCAGGCCATCAACAATCAGATCAACATCCTCTGGCCAGACAATATCAGCCGCGTGAATCACACCGCCTGCATTCAGCCATGCGTCTCGCGCCGCGCTGGCCTCCTCCGGCAGCGGCTTATCACTCTCAAGAGCCAGCAACGTAACGCGCAGACCTGCTGCAACCGCAAGACGGGCAACGACGTAGCCGTCTCCGCCGTTATTGCCGTGCCCGCATAAAACCAGCCAGTGAGCGGCCTGCGGGTACGCGCCGCGGGCAACGTTAAACGCCGCCTCTCCTGCACGCTGCATCAGTTCATAAAGGGTGATGCCGAGACTGTCCGCAGCCTCTTTTTCGGCATGCCGGAGCGCGTCCGCATGCCAGATGGAATGTGGTATACTTGCGGGGTTTTTCTTCACCGTATGGTCCGTCATGTCACAGCCCCTCGATCTCAATCAGTTAGCGCTAAAAATTAAACAGTGGGGTGCTGAACTCGGCTTCCAGAAAGTGGGCATCACTGATACCGACCTCTCCGCCAGCGAGCCGAAACTGCAGGACTGGCTGGATAAACAATACCACGGCGAAATGGAATGGATGGCGCGTCATGGCATGATGCGCGCCCGTCCACACGAGCTTTTGCCGGGCACGTTACGCGTCATCAGCGTGCGCATGAACTACCTGCCCACCAACGCGGCCTTTGCGCGCACGCTAAAAAACCCCTCTCTGGGTTACGTCAGCCGGTACGCCCTGGGGCGTGATTACCATAAGCTCTTGCGTAACCGCTTAAAAAAACTCGGGGAAACTATTCAGCAGCACTGTGTTTCGCTGAATTTTAGACCCTTTGTCGACTCTGCGCCCATTCTTGAGCGCCCGATCGCTGAAAAAGCCGGGCTTGGCTGGACAGGTAAGCACTCACTTATCCTTAGCCGCGACGCCGGATCGTTCTTCTTCCTGGGTGAACTGCTGATTGATTTACCGCTGCCGGTAGACGGCCCGGTAGAGGAAGGCTGTGGGCGCTGCGTGGCCTGCATGACCATCTGTCCGACGGGTGCCATCGTCGAGCCTTATACCGTCGATGCGCGGCGCTGTATCTCTTACCTCACCATCGAACTGGAAGGGGCGATCCCTGAAGAATTTCGACCGCTTATCGGAAACCGGATCTACGGCTGTGACGATTGCCAGCTCATTTGCCCGTGGAACCGCTATTCGCAGCTCACGGATGAAGAGGATTTCAGCCCGCGTAAGGCGCTGCATGCGCCGCAGCTCATTGAACTGTTCGCCTGGACCGAAGCCTGGTTCCTGAAAGTGACGGAAGGTTCGGCCATTCGCCGCATCGGTCATCTGCGCTGGCTACGTAATGTTGCCGTCGCGCTGGGGAATGCTCCGTGGGATGAAGCAAATATCCGGGCGCTTGAAAGCCGCAGAGGTGAGCACCCACTTCTTGACGAACATATAGAATGGGCGATTGCGCAGCAAATCGAGAAGCGTAATGCCTGCGTGGTCGAGGTGCAGCTACCGAAGAAACAGCGTTTGGTGAGAGTGATAGAGAAAGGGCTTACGCGGGATGCCTGAACTATTCACAGCCTGTGAATAAAATTACAAACTCAAGCGCTATCTGGGCTTGAGAAGAGATCAAGTGATCTCGATAACATTTTGAAATGAAAATTTATACTTAAAATACAAGGAAATACAAAGATACTATTCACCCTGCTAAGTTTTGGTCCGGTTCCGCTAAAGCGCAGTTTCTGTGGATAACTCTGTTTACAAGAGTATTTCAGATGCAATAGAAAACGTCCCCAACGACTCATTTCGCTGTGGATATTTTAGAGATGAAGAAGAATTTGGAGCGGGAAACGAGACTCGAACTCGCGACCCCGACCTTGGCAAGGTCGTGCTCTACCAACTGAGCTATTCCCGCAAATCTGCACTGCTTTTGTTGCTGTCGTAACGTGTAATTCTCTGTCGTTACGGGAGGCGCATTATACGAGAAATCCGTTTAGCTGCAACCCCCCTTAAAGCGATTTTTTCGAAATTCAGTTCAAGTGCTTATTTAATCGGCAAGCTGCACAATTTAGCGTCAAACTTACGCTCACGCAAGGCACCTGGTCGCAAAATCACAGCTTAATAAAGTTTTCGCGGTAGTACGAAAGCTCCGCCACGGACTCACGGATATCGTCCATTGCCTGGTGCGTCCCCTGTTTTTTAAAGCCGTCCAGGATTTCAGGTTTCCAGCGGCGCGCCAGCTCTTTCAGGGTGCTGACATCCAGATAACGATAATGGAAGTAAGACTCCAGCTCCGGCATATACTTAAACAGGAAACGGCGATCCTGGCCGATGCTATTGCCGCAGATAGGGGATTTGCCTGCCGGAACCCACTGTTTCAGGAACTCAAGCGTCGCCAGTTCCGCCTCGCGGTCACCCATGGTGCTTGCCTTCACGCGCTCCACCAGGCCACTGCCGGTGTGGGTACGCACGTTCCACTCATCCATCAGCGCAAGCTGATCGTCTGACTGATGCACCGCAATTGTTGGTCCTTCCGCCAGGATATTCAGGTTGGCATCGGTGACCAGCGTTGCAATTTCAATAATGCGATCGCGCTCGGGATCCAGCCCGGTCATTTCAAGATCGATCCAAATCAGGTTGTTTTCATCCGCGCTCATGTTATTTTCCACCCTTCTCGCATAACCAGCAGTAGCAGGTTAACTAGTATTAATTAGAGTGTATCATAGAGGTTTTGCCCATCATGGGCGACCAGGAGCCAGCGCGATTGAGTAAAAATAAACTCTCCAAAGGGCAGCAGCGCCGCGTAAACGCCAATCACCAGCGCCGTCTTAAAACCACTTCGGAGAAGCCGGATTATGACGACAACCTGTTTGGCGAAGCGACGGAAGGCGTCGTAATTAGCCGCTTTGGTATGCATGCCGATGTCGAATCCGCCGACGGGGATATTCACCGTTGTAATATCCGCCGCACCATCCGTTCACTTGTTACCGGCGATCGCGTGGTCTGGCGTCCGGGTAAAGAAGCCGCCGAAGGCGTAACGGTAAAGGGTATCGTTGAAGCCGTGCATGAACGCACGTCGGTGCTCACCCGTCCAGATTTCTACGACGGGGTTAAGCCTATTGCCGCCAATATTAACCAGATCGTTATCGTTTCGGCGATTTTGCCCGAGCTCTCGCTCAATATTATCGACCGTTATCTCGTCGCGTGTGAAACGCTGCAGGTTGAACCGATCATCGTGCTGAATAAAATCGATCTGCTGGATGACGATGGCATGGCCTTCGTGAATGAGCAGATGGACATCTACCGCAAGATTGGTTATCGCGTGCTGATGGTCTCCAGCCACACTAAAGATGGCCTTAAGCCGTTAGAAGAGGCACTGACCGACCGTATCAGTATCTTTGCGGGCCAGTCCGGCGTGGGTAAATCAAGCCTGCTGAATAATCTGCTCGGCCTCCAGCAAGAGATCCTGACTAACGATGTGTCCAATGTCTCGGGCCTTGGCCAGCACACCACCACCGCCTCGCGTCTGTATCACTTCCCACACGGCGGCGACGTGATCGACTCCCCTGGCGTGCGTGAGTTCGGCTTGTGGCATCTCGAGCCGGAACAAATCTTCAACGGGTTTGTCGAATTCCATGACTATTTAGGCGCTTGCAAATACCGCGACTGTAAACACGATAACGACCCGGGCTGCGCTATCCGTGAAGCGGTTGAGAACGGTGAAATTGCGGAAACTCGCTTTGAGAACTACCACCGTATTCTTGAGAGCATGGAAGACGTAAAAACGCGTAAAAACTTTTCTGATTCTGATAACTGACAACTAAGCTAAGCATCGCTAAAATCGTCCCCTTTTTTCAGGTTCCGGCGGCTTCACGCCGGATCAGGAACGACAAAACAATGGCCTGGAGGCTACCTTGTTAAACGCATTTAAACTTTCGCTTCAATACATTCTGCCAAAACTGTGGCTCACTCGCCTGGCGGGCTGGGGCGCGAGCAAACGAGCAGGCTGGCTGACCAAACTGGTCATCGACCTTTTCGTAAAATATTACAAGGTCGATATGAAAGAGGCGCAGAAGCCGGATACCGCCAGCTACCGCACCTTTAACGAATTTTTCGTGCGCCCACTGCGTGACGAAGTGCGCCCGGTAAACACCGACCCTAACGTCCTGGTGATGCCAGCAGACGGCGTAATTAGCCAACTGGGTGATATCGAAGACGACAAAATCCTGCAGGCGAAAGGCCATAACTACAGCCTGGAAGCGCTGCTGGCGGGTAACTACCTGATGGCGGATCTGTTCCGTAACGGTACGTTTGCCACCACCTATCTGTCACCGCGCGACTACCACCGCGTGCACATGCCGTGTAACGGTATCCTGCGCGAGATGATCTACGTCCCGGGCGACCTGTTCTCCGTCAACCACCTGACCGCGCAGAACGTTCCGAACCTGTTTGCCCGTAACGAGCGTGTTATTTGCCTGTTTGATACTGAATTTGGCCCAATGGTGCAGATTCTGGTGGGTGCGACCATTGTAGGTAGCATCGAAACCGTCTGGGCTGGCACCATCACCCCGCCTCGCGAAGGTGTGATCAAGCGCTGGACTTGGCCTGCCGGTGAAGCGGAAGGCTCTGTCGCCCTGCTGAAAGGTCAGGAAATGGGTCGCTTTAAGCTGGGCTCAACCGTGATCAACCTGTTTGCTCCGGGCAAAGTGAAGCTGGCTGAACAGCTCGAAAGTCTGTCAGTCACTAAGCTGGGCCAGCCTCTGGCAATCTCTACCGAAACCTTCGTGACGCCGGATGCAGAACCGGCGCCGCTGCCGCAGGAAGAGATTATCGCCGAGCACGACGCCAGCCCGCTGGTTGACGACAAGAAAGACGAAGGCTAACAACAGAAGGATCGCTGACGTGCGCCCGATTATCGTTCTACTGATGGCCTGGTGCCTCAGCATGGGGGCGTACGCAGCGACAGCCCCCGACGCCAAACAGATAACCCAGGAACTGGAGCAGGCAAAAGCGGCAAAACCCGCTCAGCCAGAGACCGTTGAGTCACTCCAGTCCGCGCTGAACGCGCTTGAAGAGCGCAAAGGCTCTCTTGAGCGCGCTCAGCAATATCAGCAGGTTATCGACAACTTCCCCAAACTCTCACAGACGCTGCGCGCGCAGCTCAATAATTTGCGAGATGAACCGCGCGACGTGCCCGCGGGCATGACCTCCGACGCCCTAAACCAGGAGATCCTGCAGGTCAGCAGCCAGCTTCTGGAAAAGAGCCGTCTTGCCCAGCAGGAGCAGGAGCGAGCGCGTGAAATTGCCGACTCCCTCAGCCAGCTTCCGCAACAGCAAACCGACGCTCGCCGCCAGCTTAATGAAGTTGAGCGTCGCGTTGGCACGCAAAGCGGCAATACGCCACAGGCTCAGGCACAAAATCTGGGCCTGCAGGCAGAATCTGCTCGCCTGAAGGCCCTCGTCGATGAGCTTGAGCTGGCGCAGCTCTCCGCCAATAACCGTCAGGAGCTGTCGCGGATGCGCTCTGAACTCGCTCAGAAGCAGAGCGAGCAGCTGGACGCGTATCTTCAGGCCCTGCGCAACCAGCTCAACAGCCAGCGCCAGCGTGAAGCGGAGCGTGCCCTGGAAAGTACCGAACTGCTGGCGGAAAACAGCGATAATCTGCCTGCCGGCATCGTTCAACAGTTTAAGGTCAACCGCGAGCTTTCTGCCGCCCTGAATCAGCAGGCGCAGCGTATGGACCTGGTTGCCTCGCAGCAGCGTCAGGCCACCAATCAAACCCTTCAGGTTCGTCAGGCGCTCAATACCCTGCGCGAACAGTCCCAGTGGCTTGGGTCATCAAACCTGCTGGGTGAGGCGTTACGCGCGCAGGTCGCCCGTCTGCCGGAAATGCCGAAGCCGCAACAGCTCGATACCGAGATGGCCCAGCTGCGCGTTCAGCGCCTGCACTTTGAAGATCTTCTCAACAAACAGCCGCAAATCCGCCAGATCCGTCAGGCTGACGGACAGCCCCTGACCAGTGAGCAAAACCGCATTCTGGAAGCCCAGCTGCGCACCCAGCGTGAACTGCTGAACTCTCTGCTGCAGGGCGGAGATACGTTGATTCTGGAGCTGACCAAGCTGAAGGTCTCTAACAGCCAGCTGGAAGATGCGCTGAAAGAGGTGAACGAGGCAACGCACCGTTATCTCTTCTGGACGTCCGACGTGCGTCCGATGACCTTCTCGTGGCCGATTGATATTGTCCAGGACCTGCGCCGCCTGATTTCGCTGGACACCGTCAGCCAGCTGGGACAGGCCAGCGTGATGATGCTCACCAGCAAAGAGACCATTTTCCCACTGCTGGGAGCATTGATTCTGGTGGGCTGTAGCATTTACTCGCGCAGACATTTCACCCGTTTCCTGGAACGCTCCAGCTCCCGAGTAGGGAAAGTCACTCAGGATCACTTCTGGCTGACGTTGCGTACCGTATTCTGGTCGATTCTTGTTGCCTCCCCGCTGCCCGTGCTGTGGATGACGCTGGGCTATGGCCTGCGGGAAGCCTGGCCCTATCCGCTTGCGGTAGCGATTGGCGATGGCGTTACCGCCACCGTTCCTCTGCTGTGGGTGGTGATGATCTGCGCCACGTTCGCGCGGCCCAATGGCCTGTTTATCGCCCACTTTGGCTGGCCGCGTAACCGCGTTGCGCGCGCCATGCGTTACTACCTGATGAGCATCGGACTGATTGTGCCGCTGATTATGGCGCTGATCATGTTCGATAATCTCAACGACCGGGAGTTCTCAGGCTCGCTGGGCCGCCTCTGCTTTATGCTGATTTGCGGGGCGCTGGCCATCGTCACGCTCAGCCTCAAGCGCGCCGGTATACCTCTTTATCTTGATAAATCCGGTAGCGGCGACAACATGTTCAACCGGCTGCTCTGGAACCTGCTGCTTAGCGCGCCGTTGATTGCGATGCTGGCAGCCGCGGTGGGTTACCTGGCAACCGCGCAGGCGCTGCTGGCGCGACTGGAAACCTCAGTGGCAATCTGGTTCCTGCTTCTGGTGGTGTACCACGTGATCCGCCGCTGGATGTTGATTCAGCGGCGCCGACTGGCGTTTGACCGTGCCAAGCATCGCCGGGCAGAGATCCTCGCCCAGCGTGCGCGGGGTGAGGAGGAGCCAAACCATGTCAACAGTACGGAAGGCACGACGGAAGCGGACGAGGTCGAACTGGATCTGGATGCCATCAGTACCCAGTCACTGCGTCTGGTTCGCTCCATCCTGATGCTGATTGCCCTCCTGTCGGTCATCTTCCTGTGGTCGGAGATCCATTCCGCATTTGGCTTCCTGGAGAACATCTCACTGTGGGACGTGACGTCCACGGTGCAGGGGGTTGAAAGCCTGGAGCCGATTACCTTAGGGGCGGTGCTGATTGCCATTCTGGTGTTGATCATCACCACGCAGCTGGTGCGCAACTTCCCGGCGCTGCTGGAGCTGGCGCTGCTGCAGCATCTGGATTTAACCCCGGGGACAGGATATGCGATTACGACCATTACCAAATACCTGATCATGCTGTTCGGCGGGCTGGTTGGCTTCTCGATGATCGGTATTGAGTGGTCGAAACTGCAGTGGCTGGTGGCGGCACTTGGTGTCGGGTTAGGTTTTGGCTTACAGGAGATTTTCGCCAACTTCATCTCGGGCCTGATCATTCTGTTCGAAAAACCGATCCGTATTGGCGATACCGTAACGATCCGCGATCTGACCGGCAGCATCACGAAGATCAACACCCGCGCGACAACGATCAGCGACTGGGATCGCAAAGAGATCATCGTGCCGAACAAGGCGTTTATTACCGAGCAGTTCATCAACTGGTCGCTGTCCGACTCCGTTACCCGCGTGGTGCTGACGGTACCGGCGCCGTCGGACGCCAGCAGCGAAGAGGTTACCCAGATCCTCTACACCGCCGCAGAGCGCTGCTCGCTGGTGATCGATAACCCGGCACCGGAAGTGTTCCTGGTCGATTTGCAGCAGGGGATCCAGATTTTCGAACTGCGTATTTACGCCGCCGAAATGGGGCACCGTATGCCGCTGCGTCATGAGATCCACCAGCTGATTCTGGCGGGCTTCCGCGAGCACGGTATTGATATGCCGTTCCCACCGTTCCAGATGCGTCTGGAAAGCCTGGACGGGCGTAAAACGGGAAGAACGTTGACGTCAGCGGCGCGTACGCGCCCGGCGGGGAGTTTGTAAGATAAGCGGGGCAACCCTCTCCCACGGGAGAGGGTTAACTGCCGTCAGGCGCGATCTACGGTAAACGCAATCACATCGCCCAGCTGTTCTGCGCCCAGGGCCAGCATCACCAGACGATCCACACCCAGCGCTACGCCGGAGCAATCCGGCAGACCCGCTTTTAAGGCTTCAAGCAGGTTGGTATCAATAGGCTGCTGCGGAAGGCCGCGCGCGGCGCGCTTACGGTTATCCTGCTCGAACCGCTGCTGCTGCTCGCGGGCGTCAGTCAGTTCGTGGAACCCATTCGCCAGCTCAATGCCTTTGTAATAGACCTCAAAACGCTCTGCCACGCGGTGGTCTTCAGTGCTGATCTGCGCCAGTGAGGCCTGGCTTGCCGGGAAGTGATAGACAAACGTCGGACGGTCTTTGCCAATCTGCGGTTCAACGCCAAAGGTGAACAGCAGCTGCAGCAGCGTGTCGCGATCTTCTTCGGTATCTGCCACGTTGCTCAGATCCAGCTTTGCCGCCACTTCGCGCAGCTGAGGCTTGTCCGCAGATAACGGATCGATTTCCAGATAGCGCTGGAAAACCTGCTGATAGGAGAGCGTTTCCGCTTCCGGGCACTCGAGGACCTGCTGCAGTAAATCGTCCACCTCATTCATCAGGCGGTACATATCATAATGCGGGCGGTACCACTCCAGCATGGTGAATTCCGGATTGTGGTGACGGCCCATCTCTTCATTGCGGAAGCTGCGGCACAGCTGATACACCGGACCACATCCCGCCGCCAGCAGGCGTTTCATGTGATATTCCGGGCTGGTCATCAGATACAAATTCATACCCTGAGAGTGGCCAGGGCCAACAAAACGGGTTTCAAACGGGACCAGATGAATATCCGTTACCGTTGCCTGACTCATGCACGGCGTTTCCACCTCCAGGACTCCGCGGTCGGCAAAGAAACGGCGGATCTCCGCCATAATTGCTGCGCGTTTTAACAGATTTGGGATGGATGCGCTCGGCTGCCAGGTGGCCGTTTCGCTCATGAGTTGTTCTCCGATTTCATACAAGGGCACGAAGTCTACTCGTTAGCAGTGACGGAGACAAATTTTGCGCAGTAAAAAAGCGCATTTCATTTAAGTGAGCAATGACGTGACGTAATTCATCAATCTCCATGATAAATCGCCGGACAGAACAGCAAAAAAATCGAACACGTCAAATTTCCCTGTCATCTACACGGTTATACTGTTTTACCCATAAAGGAGCAGTGGAAACGCTTTCGCAATCGTCCTTTTGGACGGGTGAACTACCTTTAGTTTGTCGCGTTGCGAAATAACAAAAATCTGGAGGAATGTCGTGCAAACTTTTCAGGCCGATCTTGCCGTAATAGGCGCTGGCGGGGCTGGATTACGTGCTGCGATTGCTGCAGCGCAGGCTAATCCCAACGCTAAAATCGCATTGATTTCAAAAGTCTACCCAATGCGCAGCCACACGGTGGCAGCAGAAGGAGGGTCCGCCGCCGTTGCGCAGGATCATGACAGCTTTGAATACCATTTCCACGACACGGTTGCAGGGGGCGACTGGCTTTGCGAACAGGATGTCGTTGACTACTTTGTGCACCATTGTCCAACGGAGATGACCCAGCTTGAGCAGTGGGGTTGTCCGTGGAGCCGCCGTCCGGACGGCAGCGTCAACGTTCGCCGCTTCGGCGGAATGAAGATCGAACGTACCTGGTTCGCCGCCGATAAGACCGGCTTCCACATGCTGCACACCCTCTTCCAGACCTCCCTTCAGTTCCCACAAATTCAGCGCTTTGATGAGCATTTCGTCCTCGACATTCTGGTTGATGACGGGCATGCGCGCGGCCTGGTGGCGATGAACATGATGGAAGGTACGCTCGTCCAGATCCGCGCCAATGCGGTGGTCATGGCAACGGGCGGTGCGGGTCGCGTTTATCGTTATAACACCAACGGCGGCATCGTCACCGGTGACGGCATGGGCATGGCGCTCAGCCACGGCGTACCGCTGCGCGATATGGAGTTTGTGCAGTATCACCCAACCGGCCTGCCGGGTTCCGGCATTCTGATGACGGAAGGCTGCCGCGGTGAAGGCGGTATTCTGGTCAACAAAAACGGCTACCGCTATCTGCAGGATTACGGTATGGGTCCGGAAACGCCGCTCGGCGAGCCGAAAAACAAATACATGGAACTCGGCCCGCGCGACAAAGTGTCCCAGGCCTTCTGGCACGAGTGGCGCAAAGGCAACACCATCTCCACGCCGCGCGGCGACGTGGTCTATCTTGACCTGCGCCACCTCGGCGAGAAGAAACTGCTGGAACGCCTACCGTTCATCTGCGAGCTGGCAAAAGCTTACGTCGGCGTCGATCCGGTGAAAGAGCCGATTCCGGTACGCCCAACGGCCCACTACACCATGGGCGGGATCGAAACCGACCAGCAGTGTGAAACCCGCATCAAAGGTCTGTTTGCCGTGGGCGAGTGTTCCTCCGTGGGTCTGCACGGCGCCAACCGTCTCGGGTCTAACTCGCTGGCTGAGCTGGTCGTCTTTGGCCGCATGGCGGGCGAGCGCGCGATGGAGCGTGCGGCTACAGCAGGCGAAGCCAACGGTGCCGCGCTGGATGCGCAGGTCGCAGACGTTGAAAAACGCCTGAAAGATCTGGTGAACCAGGAAGGTAACGAGAACTGGTCTAAGATCCGCGACGAGATGGGCCTGTCGATGGAAGAAGGCTGCGGTATCTATCGTACTCCTGAGCTGATGCAGAAAACCGTCGATAAGCTGGCGGAGCTGCAGGAGCGCTTCAAGCGCGTACGCATCACCGATACCTCCAGCGTCTTCAATACCGACCTGCTCTATACCATCGAGCTGGGTCACGGCCTGAACGTGGCGGAATGTATGGCGCACTCCGCGCTGGCGCGTAAAGAGTCGCGCGGGGCCCACCAGCGTCTTGACGAAGGCTGTACCGAACGTGACGACGTCAATTTCCTGAAACACACTCTCGCCTGGCGCGATGCGGATGGCACCACGCGTCTGGACTACAGCGACGTGAAAATCACCACGCTGCCACCGGCTAAACGCGTGTACGGTGCAGAAGCAGAAGCCGCCGAGAAGAAGGAGAAGGCGAATGGCTGAGATGCAAAAACTGAAAGTTGAAGTGGTGCGCTACAACCCGGAGGTGGACGCCGCACCGCATAGCGCTTTCTATGAAGTGCCTTATGACGAGCAAACCTCCCTGCTGGATGCGCTCGGCTATATTAAAGACAACCTGGCGCCGGACCTGAGCTACCGCTGGTCCTGCCGCATGGCGATCTGCGGCTCCTGCGGCATGATGGTTAACAAAGTGCCGAAGCTGGCCTGTAAGACCTTCCTGCGCGAGTACACCAAAGGCATCAAGGTTGAAGCACTCGGCAACTTCCCGATTGAACGCGATCTGGTGGTCGATATGACCCACTTTATCGAAAGCCTGGAAGCCATTAAGCCCTACATCATCGGCAACCCGCGCACGCCGGATCAGGGGCCTAACACCCAGACCCCGGCCCAGATGGCGAAATACCATCAGTTCTCAGGCTGCATCAACTGCGGTCTTTGCTACGCCGCCTGTCCACAGTTTGGCCTGAACCCGGAGTTCATCGGCCCGGCCGCCATTACCCTGGCGCACCGCTATAACGAAGACAGCCGCGACCACGGTAAAAAAGAACGTATGGCGCAGCTTAACAGCCAGAACGGTGTCTGGAGCTGTACATTTGTGGGTTACTGCTCCGAAGTCTGTCCGAAGCATGTCGACCCGGCCGCCGCCATTCAGCAGGGTAAAGTGGAAAGTTCGAAAGACTTTCTTATCGCTACCCTGAAACCACGCTAAGGAGTGCATGATGACGACTAAACGCAAAGCCTATGTGCGGCCAGTGCCGTCCACCTGGTGGAAAAACCTGCCGTTTTATCGCTTCTACATGCTGCGTGAAGGCACGGCGGTACCGGCGGTCTGGTTCAGCCTTGAGCTGATGTACGGTGTCTTTGCCCTCAAGCACGGTCCGGAAACCTGGGCGAGCTTTGTTGGCTTCCTGCAAAACCCGATTATTGTTGTGCTGAACCTGATCGTGCTCGCGGCGGCGCTGCTACATACCAAAACCTGGTTTGAACTGGCGCCAAAAGCGGCGAACATCATTGTAAAAGGCGAGAAAATGGGACCTGAGCCGGTCATTAAAGGGCTCTGGGCCGTAACCATTCTCGTCACCGTGGTCATTCTGTTTGTCGCACTGTTCTGGTAAGGAGACACCTGTGATCAATCCAAATCCAAAACGTTCTGACGAGCCGGTCTTCTGGGGTCTGTTTGGCGCTGGCGGCATGTGGAGCGCCATCATCGCTCCCGTCATCATCCTGCTGGTCGGCATTATGCTGCCGCTGGGGCTATTCCCGGGCGATGCGCTGAGCTATGAACGCGTACTGGCATTCGCGAGCAGCTTTATTGGTCGCGTGTTCATCTTCCTGATGATCGTCCTGCCGCTGTGGTGTGGCCTGCACCGTATCCACCATGCGATGCATGACCTGAAAATCCATGTACCGAGCGGTAAATGGGTATTCTACGGTCTGGCGACCATCCTGACCGTGGTCACGCTGATTGCCGTGGTCACCATCTGACGCCTCTGGCCCGCCATCCGGCGGGCCTTTTATTTTTGCATCTTCCCCACCAGCCATTGAGCAAACTCGCGCATTGCGGGCGTTTCTGCTCGTGACTGCAGTCTTGTCAGCCAGTAGCTGCCGAGGTCAATCTGCGTTGCAAACGGCTGCACGATGCGCTCGCTGCTAAGCAGGTGGGTAAACATATCCACAGGAGCGATGGCAATCCCCACTCCCGCCTGGGCGGCTTCCAGCATGGTTACGGACGAATCAAATACCATCACCCGGTGCGTCGGTGAGGGTGGATGTTCACCCGCGGCCTGCATCCACGCGGTCCACTCGTCGCGTCGATAGGAGCGCAGCAGGGTAAACTTCAGGATATCTGCCGGGCTTTTTAGACTGGAGGCAATGTCGGGTCTACAGAGCGGAGCCAGCGGCGCAGGGCAAAGAAATTCAGCATCGGTTCCATGCCACGCGCCGCCGCCGTAGCGAATGGTGTAATCGAGCCCTTCGGCAGCCGGGTCGACGCGATTGTTATGGGTGGAAAGCTGAAGATCAATATGCGGATAGCAGCGGCGAAAATCATCCAGCTGCGAAAATAATATCCCCGTTGCGAAAGTGCCCACCACACCTATTTTTAGCTTCTCCTGAGCGCGATGGCTGGCAAAGCGATCCAGCATTCCGGCAATACGGTCGAACGAGTCGTTCAGCACCGGCAGTAAATTTTCACCCTCGGTGGTCAACATTAACCCGCGCGAAACGCGTACGAAGAGCTGACAGTTAAGGTGCTGCTCCAGCGTTTTAACATGCTGGCTAATGGCAGAGTGGGTCACGTTCAGCTCAATGGCCGCATGCGTAAAGCTGAGATGCCTTGCGGCGGCTTCAAAGGCTCGAAGCGAATTAAGCGGGAGATAGCTTCGCGTCATGGTCTCATCCGTTAGAAAAATTAACAGCTAATGCTAAATTTAACCGTTTGTCAGCCACAGTCAAATCCCACAGACTACTGCTGTCTGACGGGCCCGGACGCTCCCTTGAACCGCTATTACGGAAGATAACTGATGATGAAAAAATCCCTTAGCTGCGCCCTGCTGCTCAGCGCCTCCTGCTCAGTATTTGCTGCGTCAATGTCAGAAAAAGAGCTGGCTGAGGTGGTTGAACGTACCGTTACGCCTCTGATGAAAGCGCAGGCCATACCGGGTATGGCGGTGGCGGTGATTTATCAGGGTCAGCCGCACTACTTTACCTTCGGTAAGGCTGATGTCGCGGCAAACAAACCCGTCACCCCGCAAACCTTGTTCGAGCTGGGCTCTATAAGTAAAACCTTCACCGGCGTGCTGGGTGGCGATGCTATTGCTCGCGGTGAGATATCGCTTGGCGATCCGGTGACAAAGTACTGGCCTGAGCTGACGGGTAAGCAGTGGCAGGGAATTCGCATGCTGGACCTGGCAACCTATACCGCAGGCGGTCTGCCGCTGCAGGTACCGGATGAGGTCACTGATAACGCCTCTCTGCTGCGCTTTTATCAACACTGGCAGCCGCAGTGGAAGCCGGGCACTACGCGTCTTTATGCGAACGCCAGCATCGGTCTTTTTGGCGCCCTCGCGGTGAAACCCTCTGGCATGAGCTTTGAAGAGGCCATGACGAAGCGGGTCTTCAAGCCGCTCAAACTGGACCATACGTGGATTAACGTTCCGAAAGCGGAAGAGGCGTATTACGCCTGGGGATACCGTGACGGTAACGCGGTACGCGTGTCGCCGGGGATGCTGGACGCTGAAGCCTATGGCGTAAAAACCAACGTGAAGGATATGGCAAGCTGGGTGCTGGTCAACATGGCCCCCGACTCCCTTCAGGATACCTCCCTCAAGCAAGGCATTGCCCTGGCGCAGTCTCGCTACTGGCGCGTAGGTGCCATGTATCAAGGGTTAGGCTGGGAAATGCTTAACTGGCCGGTCGATGCCAAAACGGTAGTCGGGGGCAGCGACAATAAGGTGGCGCTGGCGCCGTTGCCCGTGGCAGAGGTGAATCCACCGGTTCCCCCGGTCAAATCGTCCTGGGTCCACAAAACAGGCTCTACTGGCGGGTTTGGCAGCTACGTAGCATTTATTCCTGAAAAGCAGATCGGTATTGTGATGCTCGCGAATAAAAGCTATCCGAACCCGGCGCGAGTTGAGGCGGCATACCGTATTTTGAGCGCTCTGTAGTAAACATTGCCGGGTGGCGGCTTCGCCTTACCCGGCCTACAAAATCCACCGTGTGACCACCCGGCGAAACACACCGCACGTTCCCCACATTTTCCTTGCCGTCATCTACACTTAACAAAAAACAGTAAGGAAACTCCTATGCGCATTCTGCCTGTTATCGCCGCGGTGACAGCCGCGTTTTTAGTGGTTGCCTGCAGTTCCCCTACCCCACCACCTGGCGTTACCGTCGTCACGCCTTTCGATGCACAACGCTTCCTCGGAACATGGTATGAAATCGCGCGCCTCGACCACCGGTTTGAGCAGGGCTTAGAGAAGGTCACTGCACATTACAGCCCGATGGATGATGGTGGTATTCAGGTGATCAACCGGGGATATAATCCCGACAGGGAGATGTGGCAACAGTCGGTTGGGAAGGCCTACTTCACCGGCGACCCGCGACGGGCCGCGCTCAAAGTCTCTTTCTTTGGCCCGTTTTATGGCGGCTATAACGTGATCGCACTCGACAGAGAGTACCGTCACGCGCTGGTCTGCGGGCCGGATCGCGACTACCTGTGGATACTCTCCCGCACGCCAACTATTTCGTCAGAGATGAAACAGCAGATGCTGGACGTCGCGACCCGGCAAGGGTTTGATGTGTCAAAACTCATCTGGATAGAACAACCCCATTAGTGGGTGCTGAGCTTCAGCCCAATGATTCCGGCCACAATCAGCGCGAGGCTGGCGATACGCGCCAGACTCGCGGACTCTCCCAGCAGCAGAATGCCCGTGATGGCAGCCCCCACCGCACCAATGCCCGTCCAGACGGCATAAGCCGTTCCGACAGGCAGAGATCGCATCGCCCATGACAACAGAACAATACTCACTATCATCGCGGTGACGGTAATGACGCTGGGGGTCAGGCGGGTAAAGCCGTGGGTGTATTTGAGACCAATCGCCCAAACTACTTCGAGCAGGCCGGCAATAAAAAGAACGATCCAGGACATTTCAGGCTCCTTAACTTAATACAAGTTGGGGCCGTCCCCGGTGAAAGAAACGCTTACGGGTCGTCCCGTAAGGCAGAGATTACGCCCTATATTGTGGTTAACGTGCGATTTTTTTTCAATCCCTTTCTGCTGAACACGTTAAGGCAAGAAATAGCCGCAGTAAGGCGCGTAGTTCCGGCATTTAGCACTCATCCGACTTCTCTATGATGATGTGCTTTCTGATGGCAGGAAGCCAAACCACTAGCCGACTGCGAATAAAATATGTTCAAAATTCTTTTGATTGACCGTTGTCACTTCACCCGAACGGGGTTTGAAGCATGGCTCAATCATTCCGGTTTGTTCCCGGGACACTACGTTGTGACCGGGCTGAATAATCTGTTCCTTGCCAGAGAGCATATTCTGCAATGGAAACCCACGCTGGTTATCGCTGACCTGTACGGCTTCAGGCAGGATATCCACCATTTTCAGCAGCTCTCTTCCTTGCTTAACGCCAGTGAACGATTGCCGTTTATTTTATTGCAGTCGGGAGAGGACAGCGGCCTGACAGACTGGCTCGGGCAGTTCCCGGTTTGGTCGTCGTTACTGAAAAACGCCACTCTTGAAGAAGTGGCCACGGCGATCAACGACGCGTTGCTCTCGCGCACAGGCGCTGACAGGCCAACGGTGGCCGCCCCGTTGCTGACCCGACAGGAAGAGAAAGTGCTGACATTGTGGATGGATGGCGCGAGCAATCAGAAGATTGCCGCTTACCTGAGTATCAACGGAAAAACGGTCTATACCTATAAGCGCAATATCCGCATGAAACTGCATATGGATACGCGTTTCTCCCCGTTTTTATCCCTGCAGGAAGTCGAGAATTGACGGTACGGTGAAAGTGTCGTGCCGTACCGTCCATACTTTTAGTTCTGGGCTTTCGTTGCTGCACCAGAAATAGCATTACCACCGTCGGAGATATCTTCCCCTACGCCGCGGGTGGTATTACATGCAGTCAACACTGTGGAAAGTACGAGAACAGAAAAGATCGCTGCAATTGTTTTCTTAACCATAATATCTTCCTTTTATAGCCAAAGTTGTTTTGTGTATAGCAACTTAAGAATAGACAAGATCCCGTCGTTTGACGGAAAAGGAAGCATTTTTAGGAAAATTAGACGGTGTTAGCTGGCAGCGTGAGAAATGATATGGCCGAGATCCTGGATATCTTCACCTACGCCGCGCGCGGTGTTACACCCGGAAAGCATTGCGCTGGAGAGCGCTAACAGAAGCAGAATTTTAACGGTACGTTTCATCATCCCTGCCTGCAAAAATCAGGCGCAGCGGGCGCTGCGCCCTGACTATTACTTCACGCGTGATACGTATTCGCCGGAGCGGGTATCCACTTTGATCACTTCGCCAGTCTGTACGAACAGCGGAACTTTAACCACTGCACCGGTGGACAGTTTGGCTGGCTTACCGCCAGTACCTGCGGTGTCACCTTTCAGACCTGGGTCGGTTTCCACGATTTCCAGCTCTACGAAGTTTGGTGGGGTCACAGCGATAGGCTGGCCGTTCCACAGGGTCACGATGCACTCGGCCTGATCCAGCAGCCATTTAGCGCTGTCACCTACCGCTTTCTCATCAGCAGACAGCTGTTCGAAAGTGGAGTTGTTCATGAAATGATAGAACTCGCCGTCGTTGTACAGATAGGTCAGGTTCATATCAACAACATCAGCGCCTTCAGCGGAGTCAGTAGACTTGAAGGTTTTCTCAACACGGGTACCGGTCAGCAGGCGGCGCAGCTTAACGCGTGCGAATGCCTGGCCTTTACCTGGTTTAACGAATTCGCTGGCTTCAACCGCGTACGGTTCGCCGTCCATCATGATTTTAAGACCAGCACGAAAATCGTTGCTATAGTACGTTGCCATAAGGCCCTCTAAATTTGTTAACTGGTAGCTAAGCCACAAAATGGCGCATATTGTAACCCTAAACACCCCGTCCAGAGAAGATTGGTTATCGCAACTTGCCGATGTAATCACCAGTCCTGATGAATTGCTGCGTCTTTTAGACCTCGATCAGCACCCAGAGTTGCTTGCAGGCCGGGAGGCGAAGCGCCTCTTTGCCCTGCGTGTTCCCCGCGCGTTTGTTGCCAGAATGGAGAAAGGAAATCCTGACGATCCTTTATTAAAACAAATGCTTACTTCGCAGGATGAGTTCATTACTGCGCCGGGATATAGCACCGATCCTCTTGAAGAGCAGAACAGCGTGGTGCCGGGTTTACTGCACAAGTATCTCAACCGTGCCCTGCTGCTGGTAAAAGGCGGTTGTGCGGTAAATTGTCGTTATTGCTTCCGTCGGCACTTCCCGTATGCCGAAAACCAGGGCAATAAACGCAACTGGCAGGTCGCGCTGGACTATATCGTCGCCCATCCGGAGCTGGATGAGATCATTTTTTCCGGCGGCGACCCGCTGATGGCGAAAGATCACGAGCTGGACTGGCTGCTGACTCAGCTTGAAGCCATCCCGCACATTAAGCGTCTGCGCATTCACAGCCGTTTACCGATTGTCATTCCGGCGCGTATCACTGACGGCCTGGTATCGCGCCTGGAGCAGTCTCGACTGCAGGTGCTGCTGGTGAACCACATTAACCACGCGAACGAAATTGGCGATGATTTTCGCGCGGCGATGGCGCGTTTGCGTAACGCGGGCGTGACGCTGCTGAACCAGAGCGTGCTGCTGCGTGGCGTAAACGATAGCGCCCGCGTGCTGGCTGACCTGAGCAATGCGCTGTTTGATGCGGGCGTGATGCCCTATTACCTGCACGTGCTGGATCGCGTTCAGGGCGCGGCCCATTTCATGGTGACGGATGAAGAAGCCCGGCAGATCGTGCGCGAACTGTTAACGCTGGTTTCAGGCTATATGGTGCCGAAGCTGGCACGTGAGATTGGCGGTGAGCCGAGCAAGACGCCGCTGGATTTGCAGCTGCGGCAGTGCTAGAAGGCAGGTGGCGCTACGCTTACCTGCCCTACGGGGTCCGGGCGCAGCGCCATCAGCAAATTAACTCAGTTCGGGCACTTATAGACCTGGCCGTTCATCTGGCTGGCGGTCGGCACGAAGCTGGACAGCATTCCCTGCGTTGGGCTGCTCACGCCGTAAATTACGTTACCGCCCATTGCCGCAGCCTGGTTACGCAGGGCATTCGCCGCACCGCGCATAGAGCCACCTTCTTCGCCATGCTGACCCGACATCCAGTTACTTTGCTCACCGGAGGCCGTGCCTAACAGCTGGCATTCGCTGCCCGGCTTATCTTCCACAAAGCGAACACCCTGGCCCGCTGCCGACAGCTCATTGCTGGAGCTACAACCCGCCAGCAGCAATGCTGCTCCTACGATCCCTGCACAGACTTTTACGCGCATGTTATTCCTCGTTTTCAATAAGCTGGACAGTAGTTGTCCGTGTGTAAATCTTATACCTAAAAGATGACCAAAAGAAAAACCCCCGAGCATTTCTGCCCGGGGGTTTTTCACATTCTAAGCGGTAAAGCGCACGATTACATCATGCCGCCCATACCACCCATGCCGCCCATGCCAGCAGCACCTAAGTCAGGAGCATCGCCTTTAGGCAGGTCGGTTACCATGCACTCGGTAGTGATCATCAGGCCAGCTACAGATGCCGCGTACTGCAGAGCAGAACGGGTCACTTTAGTTGGGTCCAGGATACCGAAGTCGATCATGTTGCCGTATTCTTCCGTTGCCGCGTTGTAACCGTAGTTACCTTCGCCCGCTTTCACGTTGTTGGTCACAACAGATGGCTCTTCACCGGCGTTGGATACGATCTGACGCAGAGGTGCTTCCATTGCGCGCAGCGCAACTTTGATACCCACGTTCTGATCTTCGTTCTGCGCGGTCAGGCCAGCCAGTTTAGCGGCAACACGCACCAGCGCAACACCACCACCAGCAACCACGCCTTCTTCTACCGCAGCACGGGTCGCGTGCAGCGCATCGTCAACGCGTGCTTTTTTCTCTTTCATTTCAACTTCAGTCGCAGCACCAACTTTGATTACCGCAACGCCGCCTGCCAGTTTCGCTACGCGCTCCTGCAGTTTTTCACGGTCGTAATCAGAAGTTGCTTCTTCGATCTGCTTACGGATCTGACCAACGCGGCCCTGAATAGCAGCTTCTTCACCCACGCCATCGATGATGGTGGTGGTGTCTTTGTTGATCACAACGCGTTTCGCCTGGCCCAGGTCTTCCAGGGTCGCTTTTTCCAGCTCCATACCGATCTCTTCAGAGATCACGGTACCGCCAGTCAGGGTAGCGATATCCTGCAGCATCGCTTTACGGCGATCGCCGAAGCCAGGTGCTTTAACCGCAGCCACTTTCACAATGCCGCGCATGGTGTTAACCACCAGCGTTGCCAGCGCTTCGCCTTCAACGTCTTCAGCGATGATAACCAGCGGTTTGCCTGCTTTTGCAACGGCTTCCAGAACTGGCAGCATTTCGCGGATGTTGGAGATTTTCTTGTCAGCCAGCAGAATGAACGGGCTTTCCAGCTCAACAGCGCCAGTTTCTGGCTTGTTGATGAAGTATGGGGACAGGTAACCGCGGTCGAACTGCATACCTTCAACCACGTCGAGTTCGTCTTCCAGACCGGTACCGTCTTCAACGGTGATCACGCCTTCTTTACCGACTTTGTCCATCGCTTCCGCGATCAGTTTACCTACGGTTTCGTCGGAGTTAGCGGAGATAGTACCAACCTGAGCAATCGCTTTAGAGTCAGAGCACGGTACGGACAGCGCTTTCAGTTCTTCAACAGCGGCAGTGACAGCTTTGTCGATACCACGTTTCAGATCCATTGGGTTCATGCCCGCAGCAACGGCTTTCAGACCTTCGGTGATGATCGCCTGCGCCAGTACGGTCGCGGTGGTGGTACCGTCGCCTGCAGCGTCGTTCGCTTTAGAGGCAACTTCTTTCACCATCTGCGCACCCATGTTTTCGAACTTGTCTTCCAGCTCGATTTCACGTGCTACAGAAACACCATCTTTGGTGATGGTTGGCGCGCCGAAGGATTTATCCAGCACTACGTTACGGCCTTTCGGGCCCAGGGTCACTTTAACTGCATCTGCCAGTACGTTTACGCCGCGGAGCATTTTTACACGAGCGTCGTTACCGAATTTTACGTCTTTAGCTGCCATGTTCTTATTTCCTCAAATTCTCGTGCGTAAATTACGCTTCAACAATTGCCAGAATGTCGCTCTCGGACATGATCAACACTTCTTCATTGTCGATCTTCTCGGATTTCACGCCGTAGCCATCGTTGAAAATTACGATGTCACCAACTTTAACGTCCAGTGGCTGCACAGTTCCGTTTTCCAGGATGCGGCCCTTACCGACAGCGATGATTTCGCCACGCGTTGATTTGGCTGCTGCAGAACCGGTCAGAACGATGCCGCCAGCAGACTTGGTTTCAACTTCTTTACGTTTGACGATCACACGATCATGTAACGGACGAATACTCATTGATAGCTCTCCTTTGAGAAAGTCATTATCAGTTATGGATGACGCCGGCCCGCAAGCGGTTTTCCGACTAGTGCCCTGAGAGATGGGGATAGCTTTTTACCCCTTCAAGGGGGAGTTGAAAAAAAAATTTGCGAAAGTGTTACCATCGCCTCTCTTTTGGTAGTGGCAGGGCGATGTCAATGAGTGGACTCAAGCAGGAGTTGGGGCTGGCGCAAGGCGTTGGCCTGCTCTCAACCTCCTTGTTAGGGACGGGCGTGTTTGCCGTACCCGCACTGGCGGCACTGGTGGCAGGAAATAACAGCCTGTGGGCGTGGCCGGTGCTGATTGTGCTGGTTTTCCCGATAGCCATTGTGTTTGCCATCCTGGGACGGCATTTCCCCAGCGCGGGCGGCGTGGCGCATTTTGTCGGGCTGGCCTTTGGCCCGCGGCTGGAGCGTGTGACCGGCTGGCTGTTTCTCTCCGTTATTCCGGTTGGCCTCCCTGCGGCGCTGCATATTGCGACCGGCTTTGGTCAGGCACTGTTTGGCTGGCATGACGAGCAGTTGCTGCTGGCCGAACTGGGTACGCTGGCTATCGTCTGGTGGGTAGGCTCTCGCGGCGCCAGCTCGAGCGCGAATCTGCAAACGCTGGTTGCGGTATTGATTATTGCCCTGATTGCCGTCATCTGGTGGGCGGGTGATATCACGCTGAAAGACATTCCCTTCCCGGCGGTAACAGACGTCGACCATTCACAGCTTTTCGCCGCGCTCTCCGTCATGTTCTGGTGTTTTGTGGGCCTGGAAGCCTTTGCTCATCTGGCCTCGGAATTTAAGCAGCCTGAACGCGATTTCCCGCGCGCGCTGATGATTGGCCTGCTGCTGGCAGGTACGGTTTACTGGGCATGTACCGTGCTGGTGTTACACTTCAACGCCTTCGCCGCGGATAAAGCGGCCGCCGCTTCGCTCCCCGGCATTGTGGTGCAGCTGTTTGGAGTGAAAGCGCTATGGGTTGCCTGCGTCATCGGCTATCTGGCCTGCTTTGCCAGTCTGAATATTTATATCCAGAGCTTTGCCCGTCTGGTGTGGTCTCAGGCGCGCTATAGGCCCGAGAGCCGCCTTGCGCGCCTGTCTAAACGTCAGCTCCCCTTGAACGCCCTGAATGCCGTACTGGGCTGCTGCGTGCTGAGTACGCTGTGTATTCACGCGCTGAAGATCAATCTGGATGCGCTGATCGTCTACGCCAACGGCATTTTCATCATGATCTATCTGCTGTGTATGCTCGCGGGCTGCCGTCTGCTGAAAGGTCGCTATAAAGCCCTGGCGGTCGTTGGGGGCGTGCTTTGCCTGCTGCTGCTGGCGATGGTGGGAGGGAAGAGTCTGTACGCTATTGTCATGCTGGCAGGGCTGTGGCTGTTTTTACCGAAACAGCAGAATCCGTAGGCCCGGTAAGCGAAGCGCCACCGGGCAATAACATCACCGATCGTCTTTATGATCTAACCGGTCGTGCTGTTCATCCTTACGCTGATACTCCCCTTCAAACGTATCGCCTGGCCCGGTACTAAAACCACCGCCCGGCATACGGCTAAAGCGCAGATGCGGCAGCAGCTTCATGGTCAGGTGTTTTTGCACCGGCGGCAGAAGAAGCAGAAGGCCGAGGAAGTCGGTGAAAAAGCCCGGCAAAATCAGCAGCAGCCCTGCGATAATCAGCGAGACGCTTTTGATCATCTCTGCTGCCGGACTTTCGCCTGCAGCCATCTTCTGCTGCATTATCAGGAAATTTTTGAAACCCTGATTACGCACCAGCGACATGCCGATGACGGAGGTGAAAATCACCAGAATCAGCGTCAGCAGGACGCCCAGCACGTGGGCAACCTGAATGAAAATGGAAATCTCGATGTAAACATAGAGAAAGAAAGCAATAAACGGTATCCAGCGCACTGGCATCTCCTGTGTGGCAGGTGCCCTCGGGCCCCTGTCTGAATGTGTTCGCGACGCGCGTTTGTATGAGATGGTGACGGTTAGCGAAAATTCAATCAGTTTGCACGGATATTTTTTTTGGAAATATTAAAGCGGTGACTCATTTCACAGATTAATAATTATCATGGAATCGGGTCGATAATAAGTGATCCAGCTTACGGCAATTCGCTATCATCAGCATATGATCTCGGGCATCTGGCTGATTGAGGGAATAATCGTCGGCCAGAAAATATTCAAAACCACATAAATACTGTGTGTTTAGTACAATCCATCGGCAGCTTGAAAAGAAGGTTCACATGTTAAACAACATTCGTATCGAAGAAGACTTGTTGGGTACCAGGGAAGTTCCAGCGGATGCCTACTACGGTGTCCACACTCTGAGAGCGATTGAAAACTTCTACATCAGCAACAGCAAAATCAGCGACATCCCTGAGTTTGTCCGTGGCATGGTGATGGTGAAGAAAGCCGCAGCACTGGCCAACAAAGAGCTGCAAACCATTCCTAAAAGCGCGGCAAATGCGATTATCGCAGCCTGCGATGAAGTGCTGAACAACGGCAAATGCATGGATCAGTTCCCGGTTGACGTCTATCAGGGCGGCGCGGGTACCTCCGTCAACATGAATACCAACGAAGTACTGGCAAACATCGGCCTGGAGCTGATGGGTCACCAGAAAGGTGAATACCAGTACCTGAACCCGAACGACCACGTGAACAAATGCCAGTCCACCAACGACGCCTACCCTACCGGCTTCCGTATCGCGGTGTACGCCTCTGTGGTGAAGCTGGTGGACGCGATCAACCAGCTGGGCGATGGCTTCCAGCGTAAAGCGGTTGAGTTCCAGGATATCCTGAAAATGGGCCGTACCCAGTTGCAGGACGCGGTGCCAATGACCCTCGGCCAGGAATTCCACGCGTTTAACGTGCTGCTGAACGAAGAAACCAAAAACCTGCTGCGCACCTCCGAGCTGCTGCTGGAAGTGAACCTGGGCGCAACCGCCATCGGTACACGCCTGAACACCCCGGACGGCTATCAGCAGCTGGCGGTACAGAAGCTGGCTGAAGTCTCTAACCTGCCGGTTGTGCCTGCAGAAGACCTGATTGAAGCCACCTCAGACTGCGGTGCCTACGTCATGGTACACAGCGCCCTGAAACGTCTGGCGGTGAAACTGTCCAAAATCTGTAACGACCTGCGCCTGCTCTCTTCCGGCCCGCGCGCTGGCCTGAATGAAATCAACCTGCCAGAGCTGCAGGCCGGTTCATCCATCATGCCGGCTAAAGTGAACCCGGTGGTGCCAGAAGTGGTGAATCAGGTTTGTTTCAAAGTCATCGGTAACGATACGACCGTGACCATGGCCTCTGAAGCGGGTCAGCTGCAGCTGAACGTGATGGAGCCAGTGATTGGCCAGGCCATGTTTGAATCCATCCACATCCTGACTAACGCCTGCTACAACCTGCTGGAAAAATGCATTAACGGCATCACAGCAAACAAAGAAGTCTGTGAGGGTTATGTCTATAACTCCATCGGGATCGTCACCTACCTCAACCCGTTCATCGGTCACCACAACGGTGACATCGTCGGTAAGATTTGTGCCGAAACCGGTAAGAGCGTACGTGAAGTGGTGCTGGAGCGCGGGCTGTTGACCGAAGCCGAGCTGGACGATATCTTCTCGGCCCAGAACCTGATGCACCCGGCATATAAAGCGAAACGATATACCGATGAAAGCGAACAGTAACCGTTCAGGCTAGGCTTCTTAAGGCACGTCACTTGTGACGTGCCTTTTTTCTTTTTAGGTGTTACCGAAATACAACAATTCAATATCAACTTGTTAATAAGCAAGGCAGGTCCTTATGTTTGGAGCAGAACTCGTCATCGTCTTGTTGGCGATTTATTTGGGAGCAAGACTCGGGGGTATCGGCATCGGTTTTGCCGGCGGTCTCGGGGTGCTCGTTCTTACCCTTATCTTTCAGATTAAACCCGGCGCAATCCCGTTTGACGTTATTGAAATCATCATGGCAGTTATTGCCGCTATCGCCGCCATGCAGGTGGCAGGCGGTATGGACTATCTGGTAAGCCTGGCGGAGCGTATGCTGCGCCGCCATCCAAAATACATTACCTTCCTTGCCCCGCTGGTCACCTGGTTTATGACCATTCTCGCCGGTACGGGTCACACCGCGTTCTCCACGCTGCCGGTGATTACGGAAGTGGCGAAAGAACAGGGTATTCGTCCGTCTCGTCCGCTCTCTATCGCGGTGGTGGCGTCTCAGATTGCGATTACCGCCTCGCCGATTTCCGCAGCAGTGGTGTTCTTCGCCGGTATCCTTGAGCCAATGGGCGTGAGCTACCTGACGCTGCTGGCGATCTGTATTCCGGTCACGCTGATTGCGGTGATGATTACCGCCGTGCTGTGTAACTTCCTCGGTGCCGAGCTGAAAGACGATCCGGTCTATCAGGAACGCCTTGCCAAGGGTGAAGTGAGCCTGCGCGGTAGCCAGGTCTTCGAACTGAAGCCACACGCGAAACGCTCCGTGCTGCTGTTCCTGATTGGTATCGTCGCCGTCATGTTCTACGCGACCGCGATCAGCGATACCGTCGGTCTGATCCAGAACCCGGTACTGCCGCGTAACGAAGCGATTGTCGTGTTTATGCTGACTATCGCGACGCTGATTAGCATCACCTGTAAAATTGACACCAGTGAAGTGCTGAACGCCAGCACCTTCAAATCCGGCATGAGCGCCTGCGTGTGCGTACTCGGCGTGGCGTGGCTTGGTGATACCTTCGTAAAAGCGCACATTAGCGACATCCAGACCGTCGCCGGCGACCTGCTGCACAACTACCCGTGGCTGCTGGCGGTCGTGCTATTCTTCGCTGCGACCCTGCTTTACTCCCAGGCGGCGACCACCAAAGCGCTGATGCCTGCGGCACTGATGCTGGGCGTAACGCCGTTAACCGCCATCGCCTCGTTTGCTGCCGTCTCTGCCCTGTTCGTGCTGCCTACCTATCCAACCCTGCTGGCAGCGGTAGAGATGGATGACACCGGCTCAACCCGCATCGGTAAATACGTGTTTAACCATGCGTTCCTGATCCCGGGCGTGGTCGCCATTTCACTGTGCGTGATCCTCGGCTTTATCATTGGCGGCGTGGTGCTGTAAACCGTTAAGGGTTGTAAAAATAGTTAAAATCGGGCCGCTCTGCGGCCCGTTTCATTAATGACCTGTTGTCTTGCGTGATATAGTGAAGCCTTTCGTGATGAGGAGGTCGACTTGTGAACACGCCTGATGCTGTTGTCGTACTGTGTACCGCCCCTGATGAAGCCTCTGCCCAGGATCTCGCCGCCAAAGTGCTGGCTGAAAAACTGGCCGCCTGCGTGACGCTCCTCCCCGGTGCCACCTCTCTTTATTACTGGGAAGGCAAGCTGGAGCAAGAGTACGAAGTGCAAATGTTGCTCAAAACCAATCTGGCGAATCAGCAGGCACTCCTCGACTGCCTCAAATCTCATCATCCTTACCAAACCCCGGAGCTGCTGGTTCTGCCAGTGGTTCATGGCGATAACGATTATCTCTCATGGCTCAACGCTTCCTTACGCTGATCCTGCTGCTGTGCAGCACATCGGTATTTGCCGGGTTGTTTGACGCGCCCGGCCGTTCGAACTTCATCCCTGCCGACCAGGCGTTTGTTTTCGATTTTCAGCAAAACCAGCACGACCTTACCCTCACCTGGCAGGTGAAAGAGGGCTACTACCTTTATCGCAAGCAGGTGAGCATTACCCCTGCCCAGGCAAACGTGGGGGCATTACAGCTGCCCGCAGGCGAGTGGCATAAGGACGAGTTCTACGGCAAGAGTGAAATCTACCGCCAGCGCTTAAGCGTGCCCGTCACGGTGAATCAGGCGAATAAAGGCGCGACGCTGACGGTGACCTATCAGGGATGCGCGGACGCGGGATTCTGCTATCCGCCGGAAACGAAGGTTGTTCCGCTCAGCGAAGTGAAAGCAGCGGCTGCCGTTTCCCCTCTCCCCTCTGGAGAGAGGGCCAGGGTGAGGGGAGAAGGCGAAGCCGGGTCAGACCTGCCATTCTCAGCGCTCTGGGCCTTACTGATTGGCATTGGCATTGCCTTTACCCCGTGCGTGCTGCCGATGTATCCGCTCATCTCTGGTATCGTGCTGGGAGGTAAGCAACGGCTTTCCACCGCACGCGCCCTGCTGTTAGCCTTTATTTACGTGCAGGGTATGGCGTTGACCTACACTGCCCTAGGCCTTGTGGTTGCCGCAGCCGGGCTACAGTTCCAGGCTGCGCTTCAGCATCCTTACGTGCTTATTGGCTTGTCGATTGTCTTCATCCTGCTGGCGCTGTCGATGTTTGGCCTGTTTACCCTGCAGCTATCGTCTGCGCTGCAAACTCGCTTAACGCTGATGAGTAACCGCCAGCAGGGTGGTTCGGCAGGCGGCGTATTTGTGATGGGGGCCATCGCCGGATTAATTTGCTCCCCTTGCACCACCGCCCCGCTGAGCGCCATCCTGCTCTATATCGCCCAGAGCGGCAACATGTGGCTTGGGGGCGGCACGCTTTATCTCTATGCGCTGGGCATGGGTCTGCCGCTGATTCTGGTGACGGTATTTGGCAACCGCCTGCTGCCGAAGAGCGGCCCGTGGATGGAGACGGTAAAAACCGCGTTTGGCTTTGTCATCCTCGCGCTGCCGGTCTTCCTCCTTGAGCGTATCCTCGGGGACGTCTGGGGTATGCGCCTGTGGGCCATGCTCGGTGTAGCGTTCTTCAGCTGGGCATTTATCACCAGTCTGGGAGCGAAACGGCCGTGGATGCGTCTGGTGCAAATGATCATGCTCGCCGCCGCGCTGGTGAGCGTACGCCCGCTGCAGGACTGGGCGTTTGGTTCACCCGTGGGTCAGACGCAGGCGCATCTGAACTTCACTCAGATAAAGAACGTGGAAGAACTCAACAGTGCCCTGGCGGAGGCGAAAGGCAAACCGGTGATGCTAGATCTCTATGCCGACTGGTGTGTCGCCTGCAAAGAGTTTGAAAAATACACCTTTAGCGATCCGCAGGTGCAACGTGCACTCAAAGAGACGGTGCTTCTTCAGGCGAACGTCACCGCCAACAATGCGCAGGATAAGGCCCTGCTGAAACAGCTTAACGTTCTCGGTCTGCCCACCATTTTGTTCTTTAATGAACGGGGTGAAGAGCAGCCAGAACAGCGTGTAACCGGGTTTATGGATGCAGCGGCATTCAGCGCGCATTTGCGCAATCGCCAACCGTAAACAACACTTTAGACGGGACAAACCGTTGGGAATAGCGGAGGAGATAACCGTGCAACGCGAAGACGTACTGGGACAAGCCCTGCAATTACTTGAGATTCAAGGGATAGCCAGCACCACGCTTGAGATGGTAGCCGACCGTATCGATTACCCCCTGGATGAACTTAAGCGCTTCTGGCCAGATAAAGAGGCGCTGCTTTATGATGCCCTGCGCTACCTCAGCCAGCAGGTTGACGTCTGGCGCAGGCAGCTGATGCTGAATGAAGAACTGACCGTGGAACAAAAGCTGCTGGCGCGCTATACCGCCCTGACGGAATGCGTCAGCAACAACCGCTACCCGGGCTGTCTGTTCATCGCCGCCTGCACATACTTCCCGGATCCAGGACATCCAATCCACCAGTTGGCGGATCAGCAAAAACGTGCGGCGCATGACTTCACCCACGAGCTGCTGACGCGGCTTGAAGTGGATGACCCGGCAATGGTAGCTAAACAGATGGAGCTGGTGCTGGAGGGCTGCCTGAGCCGCATGCTGGTGAACCGTAGCCAGGCCGATGTGGATACGGCGCACCGCCTGGCGGAAGATATTCTGCGCTTTGCCCAGTGCCGTATGGGCGGAGCACTGACCTAGGCCAGCATGCCCGCCCAGGCGGAGACGAGCAGACACAGCGCCATCAGACGCTGAAATCGCACCATCGCCACGGTGGTGCGAAAAATTCGATTCACCGCTTTACCCAGCCACGCCCAGCACATCAAACAGGCTATTGAGATCAGCAGAAACCATAGCGCCATTAGCGCAATATCCCGCAAGGCATGGTCGCCCGCCGGGGCAAACAGGCTGACGACCGCCAGCGCCATCATCCAGGTTTTCGGATTCACGATCTGCAGTAGCGCCGCCGCCAGAGCGGTGAACCGGACAGGACTTTGAGAGGAAAGAGTGGCGGCCGGGGCGCTAAACAGCTGCCAGCTCATCCAGCTTAGCCACAGCACGCCCGCCCAGCTCATTATCTGGCGTATCAAAGGATACTGACGCAGCACTTCCCCTGCGCCCGCACCTGATACCAGCACGATCGCACTGGCCGCGATACACCCGCCCAGAATAGCAGGTACGGTATTTTTTACGCCAAAGTACTGGCTGTTCGTCAGCACCAGAATATTGGTTGGTCCCGGCGTAATGGAGGCGACAAAAGCGAACAACAGAAAGGGTATCAAACTCACAGGTGGCTCCTTTTTATTAGAGCCATGAATGTGCCGTTATTTTTTGGAAACGTCTGGAAGGTTTGTGCACAACCGTCGGTAGTGTGCCGGAGAGATACGGTACGCCCGCTGAAACCAACGCCCCAGGTGGCTTTGATCGGCAAAACCCACTGCCGCAGCCACATCAACGGGCAGCTCGCCGCGCGCCAGCAGTTGTCGGGCCTTTGCCAGACGCAGCTGAATAAGCCATGCATGTGGCGCCAGGTTGAACTCGCGCTTAAAACAGCGCGTCAGGGTAAAGCGATCCGTGCCCGTCTCGCGCGCAAGGTCTGACAGCCCCACATTCTCGCCGATATGGGCATAAAGGTAGTCGCGTGCACGATGTGCCACAGCAGCGCTTTGTAACTGAGTCGGGAGCTTCTTATGCCAGTGGCAATGGGCGGTGATGCGGGAGAGCAGATTGTCCATTGTGCTCTGCTGAAGGATTTTCATCTCATCATTATGCAAAGTAGAGAATGTCTCACCGATAGCGCGCACCAGCTGCGGCTCACGCGTCAGCGTTTGGGCAAAGTGGAGTGAATAATGCCCGGGAGTAGATTCGTACAGCCCCTGTAGCGCACGGGTGAGCCAGTGCTCATCCAGATAGAAGGTCAGATAGGTAAAGCCGCCCTCTACAGGCGCATCGCCGTCGTGGATCTCTCCGGGCTCAAGCAAAAACGCATCACCCGGCTGGCTACGATGACGCTCACGACGGCAGTGAAACTGCTGCGTGCCGGAGAGGGTTATCCCTACCAGATAGCTATCGTGCCAGTGTGGATCATAGGCATGCCCTTCGAAATGCGCTTTAATCGTCTCAATACCCGTATCTGCATGCTGACGCAGCTCAAGCCAGTCATTCTTCATACTGCCCTCCTCTTACTCTCAGCATTGCCGTATCACACAGGTACTGTCTGGAAGATTTGTGCATTTTCGCGGCGAAAGCGGACAGATTGCCGCAAACTTAAGCAGTTGAACAGCTTTTCCCGAAATAATGTTGACGATCGGGCGTGATTGCGGTTTAATGCGCTCCGTTGCCCGGATAGCTCAGTCGGTAGAGCAGGGGATTGAAAATCCCCGTGTCCTTGGTTCGATTCCGAGTCCGGGCACCACTATTTAAAGAACCCAGCCTATGGCTGGGTTTTTGCTTTTCCGCATTTATAAATCCCTTCTTTAGTATTCTTGTTTCTCTTTACCGCGGGATCGTGTGGTCTGCCATGCCCGGTGGCGCTGCGCTTACCGGGCCTACAGGTTTTGTAGGCCGGATAAGGCGAAGCCGTCATCCGGCATGTTTTCTGGCGTGCAAAGCAAAAAACCCCGCACCTTACGGTACGGGGTTCTTCTAATTGATGCCTGGCAGTTCCCTACTCTCACATGGGGAGACCCCACACTACCATCGGCGCTACGGCGTTTCACTTCTGAG
>NZ_LECZ01000022.1 GCF_001022965.1 Enterobacter genomosp. O | reverse complement strand
TGACATACGGATTAACAGTCCGCCGTTCTACCGACTGAACTACAGAGGAATCGTGTGAACGGGGCGCATATTATCGACCTGCGTTCGCCTTGTCAAAGGGTGGATCAACGCCTTTTGATCGTTTGCTGACAAAATCGGCAAAGTGGTGTTTTTGCCAGCGGAATGCACCGCTTTGGTGCGCGTATACCCCTAATGGGGCAGATCATAAACTGCTGTTTCAGTAATAAAACCCACCTCCGTGATTAGGTTTCCTTATTTTCAGGCGCTTAGCGAACAATTCAGACCGCCTGGTAAAAGTGGCATTCATATTGCAAAACCTGTTCAACAACGACAGCCGGTTCCGGCACAGCATTTTCGAACAGGGGGCAAAATGAACTTAAGACGACTGAAATACTTCGTAAAAATCGTCGATATCGGCAGCCTGACTCAAGCGGCAGAAGTGCTGCATATCGCGCAGCCTGCGCTGAGCCAGCAGGTGGCTACTCTGGAAGGCGAGATGGATCAGCAGCTGTTGATTCGCACCAAACGCGGCGTCACGCCAACGGAAGCCGGTAAGATCCTGTATACCCACGCGCGCACCATCCTCCGCCAGTGTGAACAGGCGCAGCTGGCGGTGAACAACGTGGGCCAGACCTTGAGCGGGCACGTTTCTATCGGCCTGGCGCCGGGAACGGCCGCATCGTCTATTACCATGCCGCTGCTGCAGGCCGTTCGCGCCGAGCTGCCGGAGGTGCTGGTATACCTGCACGAAAACAGCGGGTCCGTACTGAATGACAAACTGCTGAGCGGCCAGCTGGATATGGCGGTCCTTTACGATCGCTCCCCGGTCGCCGGGATCACCAGCCAGCCGCTGCTGAAAGAAGATCTTTACCTCGTGGGCACCCGCGACTGTCCGGGCCAGAGCGTAGACCTTACCGCCGTGGCAGAGATGAACCTCTATCTGCCGCGCGATTACAGCGCCGTGCGCGTGCGCGTGGATGAAGCGTTCTCCCTGCGACGCCTGACGGCAAAAATCATCGGCGAGATCGACTCTATCTCCACGCTGACCGCGGCCATTGCCAGCGGAATGGGGGTGACGGTTCTGCCAGAATCTGCCGCGCGCTCGCTGTGCAGTGCGGCAAACGGCTGGATGGCGCGCATCACCACGCCTTCAATGAGCCTGCCGCTGTCGCTGAACATGTCCGCACGCGGATCGCTCTCGCCGCAGGCGCAGGCGGTAAAAGAGATTTTGATGTCGCTTGTCAGCAAGCCATCGCTTGAGAACCGCGAGCTTCAGCTCGTGAGCTGATATTCCATAAAAGCATAAGATGCTGGTTTTTATTATTTGTTCTGCAGCTCAGCTGACTCTAACAATAGAGCTATCTCAGATGCGCCGGAGTGAATCGTGAATTTCCAGCAACTTAAAATTATCCGTGAGGCGGCCAGGCGGGACTACAACCTGACCGAGGTCGCCAACATGCTTTATACCTCTCAGTCCGGCGTCAGCCGCCATATCCGCGAGCTGGAAGAAGAGCTGGGGATAGAGATCTTTATCCGCCGCGGCAAGCGTCTGCTGGGCATGACCGAGCCCGGTAAGGCCTTGCTCACCATTGCTGAGCGGATCCTCAACGAGGCCAGCAACGTTCGACGTCTCGCGGATCTCTTTACCAATGATGCCTCCGGCGTGCTCACCATCGCCACCACCCACACCCAGGCCCGCTACAGCCTGCCGCCGGTGATTAAAGCCTTCCGCGAACTTTTCCCCGATGTCCGTCTGGAGCTTATCCAGGGCACGCCGCAGGAAATTGAAGTGCTGCTGCAAAACGGCGGGGCGGATATCGGCATCGCCAGCGAACGCCTGAGCAACGACCCGCTGCTGGTGGCTTTTCCCTGGTTCCGCTGGTACCACAGCTTATTGCTCCCCGTCGATCATCCCCTGAATCAGGTCTCTCCCCTGACGCTGGAAGAGATTGCAAAGTGGCCATTGATAACCTACCGCCAGGGCATTACCGGACGTTCGCGTATTGATGAAGCCTTCAACCGCAAAGGGTTAACGCCGGACATCGTGCTGAGCGCGCAGGATTCCGATGTGATCAAAACCTACGTCGAGCTGGGTCTGGGCATTGGCCTGGTGGCGGAACAGTCCGGCGGCGAGCGCGAGGCCGGGGATCTGGTGCGTCTGGATACACGCCATCTGTTTGACGCCAATACCGTCTGGCTCGGCCTGAAGCGCGGACAGCTACAGCGCAACTATGTCTGGCGCTTTATCGAGCTCTGCAACGCCGGGCTGTCCGTCGATGAGATTAAACGCCAGGTAATGGAGCCGGAAGAAGTGGCAATTGATTATCAGATTTAAGTGCTGGCTTGCCCGGTAGCGCTGCGCTGACCGGGCTCAACGCTTAGTTGAAAGGGTATTTTTTAAAGATCGACAGCGATTCGAATGATTCGGCAACTGCCTGAATCTCTCTAAAATCCTCTGCGTTAACGACGTACGGGATCATCGACTGAATAAACGTCCAGACAACCGTACTGGTGACGGCAACCTGATCGGGAACAGCTGTGGCCGGACGCCCCTTCAGCAAGGTATTCCATTCCCTGCAGGCCGCCAGTAGCTGGGTAGTAATGCGATCGATCCAGGTACCGTGCTGCTTTTCCTCCGGGCGCAGGTTGTGTTCATACACATTTTGCACCGCTTTCTCCGCCGCGGCGAGGATAAAGCCCAGCGTCTGGAGATCGTTTGCCAGCGCATCCGGCGCCACGGGGAGCACTCTCCGTTCAGGTGCGGCCTGGGCCTCGAAATAATTCAGTATTAGCGACGAGTCCATCAGCCGTATTCCGTTATCCAGAAGCAGCGTGGGCGCTTTTACCGCGGGGTTGATTCGGGAAAACGCTTCAAATGTGCTAAAGACCGACAGCGGCTCACTCTCAAACTTTACGCCATAAAGCTCAAGGGAAATCGCCACGCGCCGAACATAGGGTGAATCCATCATGCCAATAAGTTTAATCATGATTCCCGTTTTCCTGTCTCTGTGAAATAACGCGTCAATGAAGATGATAAAAAGACATTACATGAGAATTTTCATGGCGAATATCTACAGTATCTTACCGAAAAGGTTAGCATTACTGACAGATGGGCTTGTTGTCGTTATTCATCCAGCGCAGATAAGGAAGTACTTTCATGTCGGATTTTCCACCTATCGCAAGTTTGCGTAGTTTTGAAGCTGTGGCCCGCCTTGGCAGCGTAACGCTTGCGGCGAAAGAGCTCCACGTTACCCATTCCGCCATCAGCCAGCAGATCAAAGTGCTGGAGGAAATGGTGGGCGTGAAGCTGTTTATCCGTCATGGCCGAGGGGTACAGATCAACGAAGAGGGGCGGCTCTATGCGTTACAGGTGCGCGAGGCGCTGAACCATATCGCCGATGCTACCCGTTTAGTGCAGGTGAAACCGAGAATACTGGAACTGACGCTGGCGATGGTGCCGTCTTTTGGCTGTCACTGGCTGTTGCCGCGTCTGGAACGGTTTCGGGAAAAATATCCGCACATCACGCTGCGACTTCAGGCCAGCCTGACGATCGCCAGCATGCAGCAGGAAGGGATAGATATTGCGATCCGCATGGGGAAAGGGAACTGGGAAGGCAGCGACTGCCATTATCTTTTTTCAGATGAATTGATTGTGGTTGCGGCACCCGGTTATAACGGCGGTGTCCTCCCGACGACGCCCGCAGAGGTGGCGAAGAGCCAAATCATATTCTCCATGGAATCGTGGAAAACCTGGTGTTTTAATGCGGGGCTGGAGAAGGATATTGTGCCCGGTGGCTTATGCATTAACGACTCAAACTTAGTCCTCGAGGCTGTCAGACTCGGTAAAGGAATCGCGCTTGAGCGCCGTTCTCTGGTTCAGGATGCCATCACCCGGGGCGAACTGGTCCAGCTTACCCCTTTCACTGCGCCGTATCCCTGGCCTTACTGGCTGGTGACATCGCAGTTAACGGAGGCGAAGCCGGAGGTGGCTCTCTTTGTCGAGTGGCTGGATGAGGAAGTGGCGGCATGGCGTCAGCTCACGGAGTCCTGAACTCTTTTTTACGACACTGCTCGCAATGCGGTGAATACCTGACGGGGGATTCAACGAAATACTCCTGCACGTCTTCAGCTTTCGCGTAACAACACATGAACCATGCACGTTCTCTCAGGATAATAGCTGCTATAGCTTTACGGCTATGTTGGTGTTGGGGACATGCTGCTGCATCAATTCAACGATCCAGTCAATAAAAACGCGCAGCTTAGCGTTGACGTGGCGGTTCGGCGGAAACGCCAGGTGCAGGGACATGGGACTGATACGCCATTGTGTAAATAACGGAATCAAAGCGCCGGCAGCCTGATGTGCCGCCGCCATATAGACTGGCAGCGCAATCACGCCCAACCCGGCTAACCCGGCTTCGAGGTAAGCATTGCCATCATCGACGGCAAGTACATAGCTGCCCGTGATTTCAATATGTTCACTCTCACTGCGCAGTACCAGAGGATCAATCTTGCCGGTGCGTGAGGACAAGAATCCTACTCTGCGATGGTCGGTGTTTTCCAGCTCTCGCGGGTGGGAGGGGGCGCCAAGGCGTTCCACATAGCTGGGGGCGGCGTAGACGCCGATTTGCAAATCACCGACATGGCGAGCGATGAGGGACTGGTCGTTGATTTCGCCACCGCGCAGGACGCAATCCACGCTGTCACCAATCAGATCCACCACCCGGTCGCTCACGCCCATGTCGAACTGGATGTCAGGGTAGCGTGCGTGGAAAGCCGGTAGCGCCGGTACCAGGATGAGGCGGGCCAGCGGACTGGGCACATCTACCCGTAGCCGTCCCCTGGGCGTCATCGCCGCGCTGGACAGGCAGTTTTCAGCATCTTCCATGTCCGCCAGCAGGCGGATGACGCGTTCGTAGTAGACTGCGCCGTCGGGAGTCACGCCGACCCTGCGGGTGGTACGATGGAGCAATTTGACGCGCAGGCGCGCTTCCAGCAGCTGAATGAGCTGCGTCACCGTCGTTTTGCTCATATGAAGCGTTTGGGCAGCCTTTGTGAAGCTACCTGCCTCCACCACGCGAGCAAAGGCGCGCATCGCATCGAAACGATCCATTCCTTATCCTCTCTTTTCGCCGATTGTTTGGATATTACAAACAATGATGGACAAAGTCGCTTGTTTATCCGCCCGATCCTGCACCTGTAAAGTGTCTTTATGTTCACCGGGCTGATTTCGCCCCATTGCAAAGGTACAAACATGACAGCACGCGAAGCAGTTTTTCCCTCCGGTCGGCAGGCGCTCTATGAGCGCAATCGCTATTCACCGGCCATCAAATCCAACGGTTTTCTGTTCGTTTCGGGGCAGGTTGGCAGCCGTGAGGATGGTTCGCCTGAGCCCGATCTGAAAGCGCAGGTCAGGCTGGCCTTCGATAATCTTAATGCTGTCCTCGCGGCTGCGGGCTGCACGTTCGCTGACGTGGTTGACGTGACCCTCTTTGTCGTCGATCCCGAGTCAAACCTCGACGCTATCTGGAGTATCCTGCCAGAATATTGGGGGGAAGCGCCTTACCCAACGTTGACCGGGATCGGCGTGACGTGGCTTTACGGATTCCAGTTTGAGATTAAGGTTATAGCCAGGCTGCCCTGAGCGCTACGGCTTTTTCCGCCAGTCGAAAGATAAGACAGAGGAAAATGTATGAAAGCAGCGGTTTATGACGCGGAAGGCGCTCCCGGTGTCCTGAGATATGTCGATATCCCGGATCCGGTCACAGGACCCGACGACATCCTGATTGCGGTCGAGGCTATCTCGATTGAAGGTGGCGATCTGATCAACCGCCGTTCAACCCCGCCGCCTCTTCCTTCATGGGTCGTCGGCTACGCGGCAGCGGGTACGGTGGTTGCCATCGGGTCGAAAGTCCGTAGCCGTGCGGTTGGGGACAGAGTCGCTGCTTTTCACATGCAGGGATCGCATGCGGAACGTTGGGCTGTGCCCGCGGAACGCACCTGGCTTATACCCGACGGGGTGGATATGGCAGAAGCGGCGGCGGTACCGATTTCTTTCGGAACCGCGCATCATTGTCTTTTCACTCGCGGCATGCTCCGGCACGGAGAAACCGTCCTTATTCAGGCCGCTGCCGGTGGCGTAGGGCTCGCAGCCGTTCAGCTTGCCTCACAGGCAGGCGCAACGGTCATCGCCGTGGCTAGCGGAACGCAGCGAAGAAGCCGGTTGCTTGAACTTGGCGCCGATTATGTCGTGGATCGTACTGAAAATAATATCGTGGACAGTGTCCGACAGTACACCCATGGCGCCGGCGTTGACCTCGTCATCGATCCGGTGGGGACGACGTTGTCTGCTTCGCTTTCTGCACTCGCTCCGGAAGGGCGTCTCGTCTTCGTCGGTAACGCGGGCGGCGGCAGTCTTACCGTCGACCTGTGGTCGCCAATGCAGTCTAACCAGACGCTCATGGGGGTATTCATGGGGCCCCTTTTTGAAAGGCCCGCAGTTCGGGCAAGCGTGGACGACATATTGCAGGCTGTAGCGGCAGGGCGCATCAGGGTTGTGATTGACCGCATCTTCCCCCTGGCTAATGCTGCCGCGGCTCATGAATACGCTGAGACAGCGAAACCGCTTGGTCGCATTGTTATGGAGCCATGAGAGGGGGTGAACTCAACCTGGCCCAAATTCTCCCAATGCGATGGAAAATGAAAACAAAAAAGCCTGCTTCAAAAGCAGGCTTTTCAAATTTGGCTCCTCTGACTGGACTCGAACCAGTGACATACGGATTAACAGTCCGCCGTTCTACCGACTGAACTACAGAGGAATCGTGTGAACGAGGCGCATATTATCGACCTCGGTTCACCTTGTCAAAGGGGGAAAACACGCTTTTCGCTCGTTTGCTGACAATTTCAGCAAATCGCTGATTTTATAGCAAATTTGCGTTGAAATTACACAAGGAAATGCGCCGCCTGCAGACAGGCGGCGCGAAGGGTTAGAACAGTACGGAGTAGTTCAGGCCAAACGTGCGTCCACGGCCCTTATAGGTATACAGGCCCGGTGCCCCGTAGGTTGGGCTATACAGCCCCGGCGCGCGCTGGCCCCAGGCGGTGGTGTAGTCTTTGTCCAGCAGGTTTTCCACGCTGAAGCTGACTTTACCCACAGGCAGGGCGTAGCTGCCCAGGAAGTCGACCGTGTTGTAGCCGTCGATCTTCTTACCGTCGGAGTCTGACACGTCAAAGGTCTGCGTGCTCTGCACGCGCAGGGTCCAGTCGCCCGGCGCCCAGTTGACCCATGCGCTGGCTTTCGACGGGCTGGCGCTGTCTACCGTCAGCTTCTCCCATTTGCCGTTCTCGCGGGTTTCAGACTTAATGGCGTTAAAGTTCGCGCCCGTGCTCCAGTCGCTGTTGGTGAAGAAATAGTCCACCTGACCTTCCACCCCGTAGATACGACGCTTGTCGTCTTCCAGGTTGATGGTCATATCCGTTTTGTTGATGGTGATGGTTTTATCCGAGAGCGAGTAATAGGCCGCAACCTGCGTGCGCAGGTTATCCCCTGTATAGCGCCAGCCCAGCTCGTAAGCGTTGACCTTGATGCCGTCCAGCTTCGAATCGTTCACGTTCACGCTGTTAAGCAGGCGATAGTGACCGTTGCTGAGCTGATAGGTACCCGAGCCGTAGTACTTCGCCAGGTCCGGAATTTCAAAGCCCTGGGAGAAGTTAAACCACAGCTGCTGCTGTTCGGTCAGGCGGCCAAGGATCCCGGCGTTAAACAGGAAGTTGTTGTAATCGGTTTTCCCGCCCGGCACCGCGTCTGCGGAGGTGGCTTTCCCGGTGGCGATGGCCTGCTGCTGGGCGTAGCCAACAAAGTCGTCCACCTTGTTTTCGGTGTACTGGTAACGCACGCCGCCGCTCAGGGTGATGGCGTCAATGTCGTAACTTGCCTGCAGGAACGGGGCGAGGTTGGTGATGCTGTAGCCCGGGTAACGGCCCACGTTGTAGGCGTTGTCCAGCTCCATGCCGCCGCTCGCCGCGGCTTTGCTCAGGTCGAAGAACTGCTGGTTGGCATCGAAGGTTTCATGGTCGGCATCCACACCCCAGGTCAGCGTCAAATCGTCCACCGGCTTGCTGTTCAGCGTCAGCTTGCCGCCGTAGAAATCGGTTTTCTGCTGAGACGCACCGATGCTGCTCACCACCCCTTTGGTCAGGGTCGGGAACGGATAATAGGTCAGGCTCTCGTCGCGATAGTAAATCTGCGCAACCAGGTCCTGGCCCCAGAAATCGGTATTCGAGTACTGCAGGTTAATCAGATGGCGCTCGGTCCCCGGGACGCGGTCAGAGTCCAGGTTGCCTTTGTTGTACGCGTTCGCATCCCCCGTTACCGCGGAGAAGTTCTTCCCTAGATAGAGCCCGTGCTTGCCGTCGGATTCGCTCTTGTAGTACTGCGTGGTTAACTGCAGCTGCTGGTGATCGTCAATGTTGATGGTGCCTGTCCCCATCACATCGATACGGTCGGAATACTGCAGGCCGGTCTGGGTGTTATCGATAATCACCTCGTCGCCGTTGCCGTCGTACCAGCCGCCGTAGCGCTGATACGACACCGACAGACGACCGGACGCGTTATCATTACCGCCGCTGACCGCCGCCGACACGTTCTCATCGTGATCGTTGTGGCTGTTAAAGCCGCTTTTTGCCCCGGTCTGGAACTCAACCTCGGTCTCCGGCTGGCCTTTTTTGGTGACGATGTTCACCAGGCCGCCGGTGCTGCCGCCGCCGTAGAGCGAGGTGGCACCGGAGATCACTTCAATGCGATCGATATTGAACGGATCGATGGAGTCCAGCTGGCGGCTATCGCTGCGGGACGAGTTCAGGCGCACGCCGTCCACCATCACCATCATGGAGCGGCCGCGCAGGTTCATACCGTAGTTGGTACGCCCCTGGCTGCTGACGTCCATCCCCGGGATCAGCTGCGCCAGCACCTCTTTAATCTCTTTCCCGCCCTGAACCTGCTGCTCAATTTCAGCTCGCTCAATGACCCAGGTCGTCTGCGCCATCTCCGCCACGCTGCGGTGCGCGCGACTGGCGGAGACAACGATATTTTCTTCCTTTTGTTCTTCCGCCCACGCAGAGGTAGAAAGCATTGCAAGCAAGCAAGGATTTAAAACCCAAAGATGAGAACGTTTCATTGTTATGTTGATCCTGATTGTGTGTGTCAGTACTCGGTGGTTTTTGCTAATGATTTAATAACCGGATTGCTGTCCGGGCTGGCGGTGGTCCGCCAGTGGATAACGCCGGGTGTGGTGGCCAGCTCAAACGGCTCGTCCGCGTGCGCGCGATTCAAAATTCGCGCCGCGCGCCAGGCCATCAGGCTGAGCTGGGGTTCGGCAATACCGAGCCGGTGCATCCCGGCATTCACGGCAAACAGGCGGTTGCTCTGCGGGCCGTCCCATTCGAGGGTGAAATCGTTGTTGATGCAGAAGGCTTCGTCCGTATCCAGCTTCAGCCGGTGAGACAGCGGCGCGAGGAATGCAGGCTGTACGGCGCGGTAGCCGGTGGCAAAAATCACTACGTCGCTTTCCAGCTGCTCGCGGCCGCCGTCGAGGTGATGCTGAATGCTCAGACGGTGTCCGTTATCCTGACGCGACAGCGCCGATACCGAGCGGGACGGCAGGAGATGCGCCCAGGGTTTTTCACGCAGCACTTCAAAGCGGTGGTACATGGCGCGGTAAATCGCCAGCAGGGACTCGGTGGTGATACCGTCAGAGGTCATCTTCTGCTCGTGCAGCATCTGGCGACGGGCCTCTTCACCGAGCGTGGAGAAGCTGTCCACGTACTCCGGCGTGAAGTACTCGTTGGCAAACGCGGCTTCATCCAGCGCGTTGTAGTTATTGCGGCGCGACACCCAGTTCAGGCTCAGCGGCTGGCCCCACTCGCCGCGGAAGATGTTCAAAAACAGGTCCGCACCGCTCTGACCGCCGCCGACAACGGTAACGCGCTTGCCTGCGAGATCCGGCGTGCGCAGCATCATCTCGCTGGCGTGGAAGCAGGTATCGTCCTGCACGGTAACGCAGTCGGGCAGATTGATCTGTTTGCCAATCCCCACGCAGACGTGGCGCGCCAGGAAGCGATCGCGCTGGGTTACCACCTCAAACAGGCCGCTTTTCTCATCAAAGTTGACCTGCTGCACCTGCTGGCTGAAGGCGAGATTGGTGAGGTTTTCCGCCGCCCAGCACAGGTAATCGGCAAACTCTTCGCGGGAGACGGTGCGCTGCTCGGTGGTCAGAAAGCGGTAGAACTTTTTACGCTGCACCAGGTAGTTCAGGAAGCTGTGGCGGTTGGTAGGCTCCACGGCGCTGACCAGATCCTTCAGAAAGCTGGTCTGCATGTGGCAGTCCGGCACCATCATCCCAGGGTGCCATGAAAAGTGCGGTTTGCGCTCAAGAAACAGCGAGCTAAAGCCGTCCAGCCCTTCCGCCAGAGCGGCGATGCTGAGGTTAAACGGGCCAATACCAATGCCGATGAAATCATAGGTTTTCATTGCGCTGACTCCCGTGAGGCCAGAAAAAGTGGGTTATCAAGATCGGAGACATAGTTCGGCAGCATGCGGCTGCCGCCGTCGTGTTCGGAGAAGGTCAGTTTGACCGGGTTGAGGATCACGCGAATAATCTGCGGCTTGAAGAGATCGAATTTGGCGAAGCGGTCCGCCAGATCCGGGTGCGCGGCCATATAACCCCGCAAAACTTGCGCCAGGATCTGGTAGAAGCGCGTTTCGCTGACGCCGCTTTGCAGGGTAAGACGCGAGATGAAGCGCAGCACCGTCACAAAGTTGCCGGTTTGCAGGTCGTGAATAATATAATCCGCGCTCAGGCGCGCCGTGACGGCCTTCACCTGCTCCGGCAGGCTCTGCGCCTGCGGGAAGTCCTCATCCACCAGGCGCATATCGCCCTGGAAATCTTTCAGCAGGATGCGCTGCGGGACGTAATCTTTCATCACCAGCGTCACGTTCTGCCCGTGGGCGATCAGCGCCACGCCGTAGCGGCAGAGCAGGTGGTAGAACGGGATCACCGTTGCTTCAAAGAGCTTTTCCAGCCACGCCTCGGCGCTTAACCCCGAGCGTTTAATCCACGCGTCGATCAGCGGACGCCCGGCGTTATCGGTTTCCATCAGCGCCGCCATCAGCACCGCCTGTTCACCGTCATCTAAATAGCAGGACGGGTTTTCGCGCCAGATCACCCCCAGCATCTCCTGGTAGCGGTAGGGCGCTTTCGGCAATGCGGCATAGCCCGGATGCGACAGATACCCGGCTGCGGGCTCACCCAGGACCTGCGCACCGCAGCGGGCAAGCGTCGCGTCGCTGGCGAACTGCTGCTGTAGCCAGCGCGAGGCCAGCGGCCCGGCGGCAATGTACTTGCCCGGAATGCCGCGATAGCAGGAGGTGTTGTAGATGGTCAGCGGCAGCTTGATGTCATACGGCGCGCGGCGGCTGGCGTTGGTGAGCGTGCGCAGGGACTGCTGCGCCAGATACTCATCGCCAAACTCGCCCAGCTCAACCATCTCACCGCGCGCCAGCTGCGCCAGGAAATGAATGGCGATCTTCTGCTGCCACTGCCACGGGTGCAGCGGCACGGGCAGCCAGCCGTCGTCGAGGCCCAGCGCCTGCCAGCGGGCGTCAAACCGCGCGCGCTCGGCTTTGTCCATGGCGCTGGCCAGCAGGTTGTGAATGTCGCAATCGGCGTCGCTGCTCCAGACCAGATGCTCCCGCTGGACGGCGACCCAGTGCAGGCGAAAACGCCCGCGGTATTCCGGCGCGTACTGGCGCAGCGCGTCCAGGCCCCAGCCGCGGCGGCCCTTGT
Source organism: Enterobacter genomosp. O (assembly GCF_001022965.1). Taxonomy (GTDB): domain Bacteria; phylum Pseudomonadota; class Gammaproteobacteria; order Enterobacterales; family Enterobacteriaceae; genus Enterobacter; species Enterobacter cloacae_L. The sequence continues at coordinate 349,354 of NZ_LECZ01000022.1, read as the reverse complement.
TAAAAATAAACTTCGGATGGCCGCTCATCAGACACTGCAGTTCGTCCGGGTCGAGGTGGATAAGCGCGTCGGCATCCAGCGCTTCGCGCGCCTGTAAAAGCTGAATATCCCCCCGCAGCGTGGCGTAGAGATCTTCCATATGCTCTGCCGTTTGCGCGTCGCTCATCTCCAGCACCGTTGCCAGCTGCAGCAGCGCGCTTTCGGCTTCCACTGCCGCGCCGCTGAGGGTCGTCAGGCTGTTCGGGTCGATATGCAGCCAGCCCCAGATCCCGCGCGTGGCGCTAAACTGCCATATTTCGCTGCCCATGCCGATCTGCCAGCGGTCCGACGAAAGCGGTTCGGCGCGCAGGGTGCGTTCGTATTCCAGCTCGGCGAGGATCTTCGCCACCATCTCACGGTTCACTTTTTGCCAGAGTGCGTTCACAGGCCTACCTCGCTGAAGAAGCGGTGACGCTGGCTCATGATGAGGCGCGAGCGCTTGTGCGGGAAATCGAACTCTTTCACCGTGTCAAAACCGGCAGAGGAAAGGTGACGGAACAGGCGCTGGTTGTCGAAGCGCGGCTCGGCGACAATGCGCGCGGTGCGAGGCTCATCGAGATACAGATAGTGGCTCAGGCCGCGCAGCCAGCTGCGGATGTACTGCGCGCCGCGCCAGTTTTCTTCACCCACCAGCATGTGCAGCCCGCGGTCAAACGGCTGCCAGCGATAGTGGCGACCAATGCGATCTTCCGGCGCCCAGTAGAGCTCAAAATAGCCGAACGGCTGGTCGTCGAAGCAGCCGATAACCGGGTAGCAATACGTTGAGTCGAGCTGGCGGCGCAGGTAGTTTTCCTGCTCGGCCTGCGGGCCGGCCATCTCCCAGAAGGCGTTCACGCGCGGGTTATTCATCCAGTTTGTGAATCGCTCGCCGTCCAGCGCCACGTCCGCCACGCGGAAGCTGAGGGTGCGCTTAATTTGCGGATCGTAACGGCGATACACCTCGCCCTGCGGGCGGTGAGGGCGCAGCGGGAAGTACAGCTGACGGCTCTCGTCAAACTGCATCCCGCCGCTGGCCTGCGGCCGTTCACCCTTTAGCCAGAGCGGCAGCTGCCAGAAGGCGTCGCGCGCCAGATAATCCCCGTGGGCCTGGCTAAACAGCGCCTGCGCCTGAGGTTCATCCTGCCACGCCGCCCACGGCAGCGTGATGCCGGTTAGCGCAGGCGCGGCGACGAACAGCTGATCCAGGGCTTCGACCAGCCAGCCGTCCGGGATGTCGTTCAGGCGCTCAAGCACCGCGCTGCCGTCGAGACCCAGCGCCAGCGGCAGCGCGCGATCCGTGGCGGTGCAGCGAAAGCCGTAGCCGGAATGGACGATATTCGCGATAGCCATCACGCCTTCTCCTTGTAAAACGGGTTGCTAAAGTCGAAATAGATCACCGCCGGATCGGCGATGGTGTTTTCATTGCGGTCGTGCAGGTAGCAGAAAAAGTTGCCTTTGCAGTTCCAGGTTGGGCTGTCCAGCACGTAGTCGAGGCAGCGGGTCTGCTTCGCGGTCTGGCGCAGCTCCATCAGCGCGTCGCGCACCCGGGACATCAGGCTCTCTTCACTGTCAAAACCCGCGGCGGCGAGGGCGGCGGTGACGGCAAGCGTGGAGTTCAGCAGCAGGTAATAGGGGAAGTAGCGCAGCAGCTGGCTCTCACCGAAGCGGTTTTCCACCTCGCTTTCGCCCGCCTCCTGCAGCCACGCATCGGCCCCTTCGGTCCACGCGCTGCCCTGGCAGTCGCGGTAGATAAGCCCGACGGGGAAGTCCTGCTGCATCTCAACGAGGATATTTTGCTGGTGCGCCAGCAGGACCAGACCGTAGTCCGCCTCGGCGCTGAACAGAGGGAGTAATACGCGGTCGCAATAGGCGTCCAGCCAGCAGCGCGCGGCCTGGGCAAGCGGTAAATCCAGACGCAGGCTGAGACGGCGCACCGCCGCGGCCAGCAGGCTGTCACCGCCGTCCGGCGCGGCCTGCGTCAGGCTGACCAGCACGTTGGTCTGCGTCACCGGCGTGTCAAACAGCAGGTTGACGCGCAGGGCCATCAGGCTCTCTTCCTGAACGGCGCCGCTTTCGTCACGCAGCCCGGCCCAGCCGTCTTCCTGCATGACGCGCATGGTGGGGTAGCGCGCCTGGAGCTCTTGCCAGCGCGCCGTTTTCGCCAGGCGCGCCAGGCGCATCCCGCGCTTGACCTCTTTCACCGACAGCGTGCGCACGGAGTTGGTCAGGCGCACGCTGAGGGAGAACTTAATCATGTCGCTGTTGGTTTCGCTGTACAGCGAGCGCGAGGAGCTGGTGGGCAGCCACTGCGCGCCAGCTTCACCCAGATCCAGCAGGGCCTCTTTTTCCACCAGACGCTGGCACCACTCCTGCTGCAGCAGATAGTCGGCCTGCCACGGGTGCATCGGCAGCAGCCAGCGGGTGTCGGTGAAGTGGCCGAGCAGCTCGGGTGCGCTCTGGGCGGCGAAGCGCAGCAGGCGTTCACGCAGGGAGACGTTCAGGCTGTCGCCGGCAATCAGCGTGCTTTCTACGGCAAACCAGCGCAGCGGGAAGCGGGAGGCGAAGTCGGGCAGATAGCGACGCGCTTCGGTTTCGTCAAACGGCTCGTGCGACTTCGGTGCCGGGTGAAACGCATGGCCGACCAGCAGCGCCTGTTCCGCGTCGGCAAACGTTAGCGGCTTGTCGCGCAGGGTTGCCCAGCCGTGGCGTAAATCAATCGCTTGCCAGGTGTGCGCATGGCTTTCGAGGACGCGCTGCTTAAAACGCGACAGCGTAGCGGCATCGAGAGAGCCTTTTACGGACGGTTTTTCAAGAAGTAAATCAACCAGTTGGGGGAATGTGACGGCGTCACCGTCATCGCTGTCGCGCTGAATAAGGGTTGCCGGGAAACGGTACTGATGATGCTGGGTGGGAGAGAAATAGCGTACCGGAACCCGAATAGCCTGGGTTTGAGAAAGCGGGATATGAATCTGCGATAGCGCATCCTCAGTGGCAGAGGGGAGATAGCGCCAGTCCTTCGTTTCGCGCAGCAGGGCGTTTAAAAAACACTGGGCAGCAACGTCTGTACCGGCAGCGCGGGGCAGAGCACGCATAGATGTACCTCATTCCATGATTGATAATAATTCTCGTTATGATATTCATTCTGTTTACAGTCGCAACCATTTTTGCAATATTTGTTTTCATAAACTTCATGATTTCCACACATTTATTGACACTATGTTCACATTCTTATGCGCGCTGACTCTGAAACATTGACCGAGAACGTCACCTCAAAAGCCAATTGGCCCCTGGCGCTATGTGCCGGTTTATTAGGTATTGGGCAAAACGGCCTGCTGGTGATGCTCCCGCAGCTGGTCAACCTGACCGGGCTTTCACTCTCGGTCTGGGCCGGGCTGCTGATGTTCGGATCCATGCTCTTTTTACCGGCCTCACCCTGGTGGGGACGCCAGAGCGAGCGGCGGGGGTGTAAGGCCGTGATGCTGGCCTCGCTGGGCGGCTATCTGGCCAGTTTCGTGGTGATGGCGCTGGTGGTCTGGGCGATGTCGGCCGGAAGGCTCGATAGCGTCTGGGGACTGGCGGGGCTTGTTCTCTCACGTCTGATCTACGGGCTGACGGTCTCGGGCCTCGTGCCTGCGGCCCAGACGTGGGCTATTCAGCGTGGGGGGCTGGAGAAAAGAATGGCCGCGCTGGCGACGATAAGCTCCGGCCTCAGCTGCGGGCGTTTGCTCGGCCCGCCGCTGGCGGCGCTGATGCTGAGCGTCAATCCGGTAGCGCCGCTCTGGCTGATGGCGGTCGCGCCGTTTATCGCCCTGCTGCTGGTGCTTCGCGAAGTCTCTGACCCGCCGCTGCCGCCGGTGGCGCACCAGGCAACCCGCCTGCAGGCCTCCATGCTGCCGTTCCTGCTGCTGGCGCTGCTGCTGGCGGCGCTGGTCAGCCTGATGCAGCTTGGCCTGTCACCGCATCTTAGCCCCCTGCTGGACGGCAACGCCCGGGATATTAGCCATCACGTTGCGCTCCTGCTGAGCCTGGCCGCGCTGGCCACGCTCGCGGCGCAGTTCCTGGTCGTCCGCCCGCAGCATTTCAGCCCGGTGACGTTGCTCTGCATGGCGGCGGTGTTGATGGTCGTGGGACTTGGGCTGATGGCTGTCGCCGGATTAACGCTGTTCTACGTGGGGATTGTTATCACGTCGCTCGGTGCGGCGATGGCCACGCCGGGCTACCAGCTACTGCTGAACGATCGGCTGACCACCGGGAAAGGGGCGGGTGTTATCGCCACCAGCCATACGCTGGGCTACGGCGTCAGCGCGCTGCTGGTGCCGGTTGTGACGCGCTTTTACGGGGAGCACTCTTTAACGTTGGCCGCGTGGGGAATGGCGCTGCTGTTTTTAGCGTTGAGCATAGGGGTATGGTCTACCGAGCGTACCCCTGCTGAAAAACCTTAATGGATCGACGATGCGCCGCCAGACGCCTCATTCTGCCGCAGGCGCTGCAGGGGATCCTGCTGATAAAACTGGCAGAAACGCTGCCAGAGCGCCGGGAAGCGTGGGGCAAATAGCTCGGGCGCGCTGAAGAAATACTCCGAGAGCACTGCGAAGCACTCTGCGGGGTCGGTGGCCGCATAGGCGTCAATGCTGGCTGCGCTTTCACCCACCAGGTCGATTTCGTCCTGGATGTTATCCATCGCTGCGTGCAGATCGTGCTCCCAGCCCGCCACCTCGCGAAGCGGGATCAGCGGTACGCCGCTGGCGCGATCGCCGTTGCGGGTATCCAGCTTATGCGCCACTTCATGAATAATCAGATTAAAACCGGACGCGTCGAACGAATCCTGAATGTCTAACCAGTTCAGGATTATCGGCCCCTGCTGCCAGCTTTGTCCGGACTGCACCACGCGCTGGTTATGCACCAGGCCGATATCATCTTCCCACTCGTCATCCACCACGAACGGCGCAGGGTAGATCAGCACTTCGTGAAAACCGTCCAGCCACTCAATGCCGAGCTCAAGCACCGGCAGGCAGAAAAGCAGAGCGATACGCGCGTTTTTCAGGGGATCGAGCTCGAACCCCTGCAGCGGGACAAGGCGTTTTTGCTGCAAAAAACGATCCGCCATCTGAACCAGTTTCGATTGTTCATCCGGCTTAAGATTAGCCAGAACAGGGATCGCCAGCGCGTCATCCCACGGCAGCGCCATATCCCGGCCAGCCTCATTCGTTTTCCAGGGCCACTTAATCATCGCTTTGCAAACTCGTCACTTGAACAAAAAGGGAAGGTGATTTGCTGTTAACATGCCAAAGAACCCGGCATGAAGGCAACAACAAAACGGAGCAGGGGGAATAGTCCCGAACGTACAAAGCCCCGCTCCAGGTCGCTATTCAAACACTTATGCCGTTTTGTTTCAGTGACAAAACTCCCATAGGCAAGATCGAGTGATGCACTGCTCCGTCCTGCTGATCTCGTCAGGGAGAAAAATTTTAGAAAATACGCCGTCCGCCGAAATAACGCTAAAGCAGTCGAGTAAAATAAGTGGAGAATCAAAAGATGTATAAGCGAACATTTCTTGCAGCAGTGGTAACCATGAGTATTCCTTTTACCGCATTTGCGGAGGAAGCATTAACAGGATGTGCGGCAAAACGGCATAACATCGAGCTGCAAATCCGCCAGGCGGAAACGCACGAAAATCACTATCGCGTCGAGGGCTTAAAAAAAGCCTACGCTGAAGTTGTCGCGACCTGTACCGATGCCTCGCTCAGGAAAGAGCGTGAAGCGGATGTACTTAAAAAACAGCAGAAGGTGAGCGAGCGGGAACAGGAATTACAGGAAGCAAACGCGTCCGGGCGTGCTGATAAGATTGCCAAAAAACGCGCTAAGCTGGAAGAGGCCAGGGACGCGCTGCTCGAAGCGGAAACTGAATTAACAAAATAAACGGTCAGATTAATAGCGGTAATTGCCGGCAATAATAAGCGATTATTGTTAAGTAGAACGTATGGTTTGAAATAAAAATAATTGTTACCGTTGCATCGTCAGTGCCGGAATATCTGGCTGGCACTCTTATTTTTAAATACATAATCCTGACTATCCAGTGTCTCACACACATTTACGGAGCGTTTATGTTGTTAAAGAAAGCCGCATTTATTATTCCTCTGGTGTTCTCCTCGTCAGCCCTGGCCGACCTGGGCGCAAAATGCTGTCCCTTCAGTGACGAAAGACTGAAAGAAGATATTCGCCCTCTTAAAGGCTCTCTGGACAAAATTCTTCAGCTGGAAGGGGTCTCTTATACCTGGAAAGAGAACAAAAGCCAGGATGTCGGTTTAATTGCGCAAAATGTGGAAAAAGTCTACCCGGAACTGGTCAAAACGGAAGGGGGGAAAAAACAGGTCGACTATCAAAAGCTGGTGGCCCCGCTGATTGAAGCCGTACGTGAACAGCAGAATGAAATTAATGCGTTAAAGGCTGATGTTGCACAATGTGCATTGAAAAATAAGTAATGAAACCCTGAACCCGTCGTAAGCATGACGGGTTCAGGCAGACAGTCATTGACGTTTAATCTTTCCGAGCGCACCGATCAGTTGCGCCTTCTCCAGCGCTGTTATTTCCTTATCATCCAGCAACTGAGCCAGCATGCGGCCCTGCTCTTCACTAAATCCGCCGCCGGTCAGGATTTGACGGCTAATCAGATTCAGGATGGTATTATCCAGTTCGAGAATCTGTGCTCTCACCTGAGCAAGGGGGCGTGGCTGCCACTCTTTTTCAGGCTGTAAACGCCAGCGGTCAAGATAGCGATACTGAATATTTTTACTGATAGCCATCTGCGTCTGGACAAATGTATCAATACTCTGCGGTGCAAGCATGGCGTCTCGGGCAGCACTCTGCGCCTTCAGGAGAACATTTTTTTCTCGCGGGAGATCCTCAACGGGGAGGTGGTTTGCAGCCTTATAGCCTGCCACATCCTTCATGACTGCAAAGCGGGTGTTCAGGGCTTCTGCCAGCTCAGGAACATTTGCGGAATTAACGGAGGCGGCAAGCGAAGAACCACACATTAAAATAGATGAAACCACAATAGCGAAATAGCGCACGGTTTTTCTCCTGAAGACGAACGGTGGGAATATATTATGGCAACCTTTTTGTTACAGGCAATCCTTTATAACATTAATAAACGATGACATATGTAAGCATTTCAGGGGGTAGGGCCTTAGGTTATTTATCCCGATCGCTAAACTCGCTAATAGCGGAAAGATCTGTAAGGTTATTACCAGATAAACAAAATGAGCTTTTTGATAGCATCATAAAGCGCAATTTATACCACGCGCAATTCACCTTCTACTTTTGATGACTAAGACCACGCAGCGTGGCCTTTTTTACTGTACCGACCGCGCAGGGATCCTATGCATAAAAAAACACGTGACGGAATAAAAGTCTATACATCACTCTCACTGAAACTTTATGACTGGTGGGTACTGCGTGTTTCCAACCGCTATGCCTGGAAATGCGTTACAGAGCGACATCTTATTCCCCACTTCAGAAATAACATGAAAAATAACCATCTCGACGTGGGGGTAGGAACCGGGTACTACCTGTCGTTTGCGCCAGATTCCTGCAACATTTCTCTTCTCGATTTGAATGTAGCGAGCCTTGAGGCAGCGAATACGCGCGCAGGCAGACACAGAGTTAAAGAGTCCATATTGCATGACGTGTTCGACCCTTACCCAAGCTATTTGCAGGCGCAATTTGATTCCGTGTCGATGTTCTATTTGCTCCATTGTCTGCCCGGCGAAATGAACGATAAAGCAGAAGTGATTGCCCATGCCAGTGCGGCATTAACGAAAGAGGGGCGTTTATTTGGCGCAACCATCCTGGGTGACGATGCGGGCCATAATATTTTTGGGCGAAAACTGATGCGCATTTATAATCAAAAAGGCATTTTTTCTAATCGCACCGACAGCGCAGAGGGGTTAGCGTCTCTGCTCTCTCGCTATTTCTATCATGTGGAGATCGCCGTCGAAGGGCGAGTGGCTCTGTTTAAAGCCGAACGTAAAAAAGAGCATGCTGGATAAATAATTTCAGTTGATTGCCTTTTCACCGATGAATAAACAGAGAGGAACTCTTCTCTGTTTATTTCTAATCAGAAAGGCAATTTATGAAACCGTTATATCCCTATTCTTACCTGCGTCAGGCGATTCTTGTCGCGCTGCTTGGCACCGCCTGCGCTACCTCTGCCGCCACCCTCATCGATAAAGACACCCTGATTGACGGTAGTTCACCCAGTAATGAAGACTATCAGGTTAAAAATGGCGCGACGCTAACCGCAAAGGATGCGATTGCCAATCAAGTGACTATTTCTGACGGTCATCTGGACATGGACGGCGGTCAGATTAATGGCTACCTGATGCTTGAAGCAGGCAGTACGGCAACCATTGATAATGCTAACGTTAATTTCGCCGCATTACTGGGGGACACCCGACTGCGGAATACGACGATCGCAACTCAGCTTCTTGTATTTGACGCTCAATTAGCTGCGTCACAAATCCGCACGCAGCAACTCGCGGCGAATAATGCAGAGGTCATCGTCGAGAACGGCATTATTGATAATAACGACAGTATCTATAGCGGGGCAGTTGATTTTAAAGGTACTAACGGCACGTTTGTCGGTAGCGCTATTAAGGGTTATCGGTCCGGTATGTACCTTAATGGCAATAACAATGTGGGTCTGGACGGCTCCAGCGTTGGGGCGGTAGAAGGCCCTGCGTTTATGGCCAGCAGTGGTACCCAACATATTCTCCTGACAAATGGCAGCACCGCTGGCTCTGATACAGGCGAACTCCTGACCGCCTTAAAGGGCAGTGAGGTATCCCTGTCGCTCAGCGCCAGCCAGGCCGCAGGCGCTATCCAGGCGGAAGAGGGCGCCGTAGTTGACGTCGCGCTCGGCAGCGGTAGCCATCTCTCCGGCGGTATGACTAACGTCAATTCCCTGTCGCTGGACAAGACCTCCCTCTATGAAATGACCGCGAATTCCGATATCAAGGCGCTCTCCATGGCGGGCGGGACGGTGAAATTTGCCGAAGGGGAGGCATACAGAACCCTGACGCTCGGCACGCTCTCCGGCAGCGGTCATTTTGTGATGAATGCCGATCTCCTCACCGGTGAGGCCGATCTTCTGGATATCACCGACAGCGCCAGCGGGAAACATACCCTGCACGTGGCGGCCAGCGGCCGTGAGGCAGGTCGCGACGCGCTGACGCTGGTGCGCACCGGCGGCGGTGATGCTGAGTTTGCCCTGAACGGCGGCCGCCTGGATGCGGGCGCATGGCAGCATAGGCTGGTGCGTAATGGCAACCAGTGGGAGCTGGTTCAGGCGGCAGGTTCAACCTCAGCCTCGACCGATGCAATGCTCTCAATGGCTTCTGCCCCTCAGTTTATTCACGAAAATGAGCTGAACGTTCTTCGTTCGCGTCTTAACGACACCCTCGCCCAGCCGCAGTCAGGGATGTGGGGCACAGTGCTGCACGGCCGCAGCGATGTTGACGGTGCCTGGGGTTCCGCATACCGCCTTGAACAGAACGGCATGATGCTGGGTGGTGACAAGGTGACATCTTTAAATGCGGGGGAACTCACCACCGGCGCCTGGCTGAGCCAGTCAATCGGCCAGGTTAAACATGCTCGCGGCGGCCAGAGCCGGGTAACCAGCTACGGCGGCGGTCTGTATGCCACGCTGAACTCGGCTAACGGCTGGTACACCAGTGGTTCCGCGCAGATTAACCATTTTGCCAACAAGATGAGCGCCCGCATGAGCGATGGCGGCACCGCGCGTGCGGACTGGAACAGCTGGGGATACGGACTGGGGCTGGAAGCGGGTCGTTACATCGCCCTGAGCGATGCCACGCGTCTGACGCCGTTTGTCGGTCTCGACGGCTGGATGACCCCGTCTGAGCACGTAAAACTGAACAACGGAATGACGGCGGAAACCGGCGACGGGCGTTCACTGCAGGCGCAAGCAGGCCTGCGCGTGAGTACCCGTCTGGAGGCCGGTGAGGTGCAGGTCATGCCTTATGCGACGGCGGCCCTGATTCAGGGGCTGGTCAAAAACGGCAGTACGCAAATTAACGAAACCTATGACTTTACCAACGACTTTACCGGAACAGGCGGTACGTTCACGGGCGGTATCAGCGTGATGGTCACACCGTCAACGCGGGTCTGGATGGATGCGAGCTATGCGAAGGGTGAGCACGTCGAGTCACCGGTAGTGGGCAATGTCGGCCTGCGCGTGGATTTCTAGGTTGTACAGCGTGCATGACCGGTTGACCGGTCATGCACGCGGTTAACCCCGATGACGATAACTCACCGTGACCTGATTACTCAGCACGGTTAACGGGGCGTCAAGACGCCCACCCGCCACAGAATAATACTCGAAACGAAACGGCCCGCCTGCTGGCATACCCGCTGGCAGCGTCATCTCTCCGACAACGTCGGGCAAGGTCAGGCAGCGCGCGGCGCTGCACAGGCGAATGCGAAAACCAACAGGCGTGAGGCCGTGGGTTTTAATCTTCCAGTGTACGCGAGAGGCCACGGCCCCCGCGGGCAGGGGGGAGGGGCTTTGCACCGGTTTACTCTTCAGCACCTGCTGACCCAGAGTCATCGTGCCGCCAAAGCTGCTGCTGCTCCAGGAGCCGTCCGCCGCAACGGCCAGCGGCGAAACCAGAAGCAGCGCAAGCGCTGCACGCATCATCCTTTACCTCCAATCAGATACGTCATCCGCACGTTGCGCTGGGTATTGATCTCCTGGCTGGAAAGCACGGCTAGCTGCGGGAAGATGCGGCGCAGGTAGCGCGAGAGCATCAGACGCAGGGCCGGGTTCACCAGCAGCACCGGCGGCGCGCCTAAGCCTTCCTGGTGCTGCAGCGCCTGTTCGGTCTGCTTCATCAGGTTTTCGGCAATCCCCGGTTCAATCGCGCTGCCGCTCTGGGTCGCCTGGACCAACAGCTGCTCCAGGGAGAGATCCAGGCCAATCAGCTGAATATCGTCCTCGCCCGGGAACCACTGCTGGGTAATCGCCCGGGAGAGACGCGCCCGCACGCGGGTGGTCAGCTCATCGGCGTCGCTCTGGGCGGTGGCAAACTCCGCCAGGGTATCGATGATGGTGCGCATATCGCGGATCGGCACGCGCTCGGCTAGCAGGTTCTGCAGCACCTTGTGCAGGGTGGTCAGGCTGATGACCGCCGGGATCAGATCCTCCACCAGCTTCGGCGAGTGTTTGGTGATCTGATCCAGCAGCAGCTGCGCCTCCTGACGGCCAAACAGCTCCTCGGTATGGATGCTCATCAAATGGTTAAGGTGCGTTGCCACCACTGAACTCGGGTCAACCACCGTGTAGCCCAGCGTCTGCGCCAGTTCGCGGTGGACTTCGTCAATCCACAGAGCAGGCAGACCAAAGGTCGGCTCGGTGCACGGCGTGCCGGGAACTTCACCTTCTGCGCAGCCGGGGTTGATCGCCATCCAGCGGTCCGGCTGAACGTCGCCTGACCCAATCGTGACCCCTTTAAGCAAAATACGATAGTGCGTTGGCGCCAGATCGAGGTTGTCGCGAATGTGCACGGCAGGGGGAAGGAACCCCATCTGCTGGGCGAACTTCTTGCGGATGCCGCGCACGCGGGTCAGCAACTGGCCCTGCTGTTCGTGATCCACCATCGGGATCAGACGGTAACCCACTTCCAGACCCAGGGTATCTTCCATCTGAACGTCAGACCAGGTGGCTTCGTTCACCTTCGCCACGTCGGCTTCCAGCGCATCGGCATCTGCCTGTGCGCCGGCGGTATTTTTCGTTTCACCTTCGCGACCGCGCAACCACCAGGCGACGCCCAGCAGCGTGGCGGTAAACAGCAGGAAGACGAAGTTAGGCATGCCGGGGATCAGCCCCAGCAGGCCAATCACGCCCGCCGCCAGCACAATCACGCGCGGCGAGGTAAACAGCTGGCCTACCATCTGCTCGCCCACGTCCTGATCGTTGGCGACGCGGGTCACCACCACGCCGGCGGCGGTGGAGATCACCAGCCCCGGGATCTGCGCCACCAGACCGTCACCGATGGTCAGCAGCGTATAGGTTTCACCGGCCACGCCCGCAGACATGTCGTGCTGCATCACGCCGATGACCAGGCCACCAATAATGTTGATCGCCATAATCAGCAGCCCGGCGATGGCATCGCCGCGCACAAACTTGCTCGCGCCGTCCATTGAGCCGTAGAAGTCCGCCTCCTGCGTCACCTCTTTACGGCGGCGCTTGGCTTCCTCTTCGCCGATCAGCCCGGCATTGAGATCGGCGTCAATCGCCATCTGCTTGCCCGGCATCCCGTCGAGAGAAAAGCGTGCGCCCACTTCCGCAATACGGCCCGCACCCTTGGTGATCACCATAAAGTTAATGATGATCAGGATGATGAACACGATGATACCGATGGCGAAATTGCCGCCCACCAGGAAGTGGCCGAAGGCTTCAACCACCTGTCCCGCCGCTTCCGAGCCGGTATGCCCGTTCATCAGGATCACGCGCGTGGAGGCGACGTTAAGCGCCAGACGCAGCAGGGTGGAGAACAGCAGCACCGTCGGAAACGCGGAAAACTCCAGCGTGTTCTGGGTAAACATGGCGACCAGCAGGATCATGATCGACAGCACGATGTTGAAGGTAAACAGCAGGTCCAGCACGAAGGTCGGCAGCGGCAGGATCATCATCGCCAGGATGGTCATGATCAGCACCGGCCCGGCCAGCACCTGCCACTGGGTTTCCTTCATGTTGGGTAATCGTAATCTGGTGGCGATATTGGCCATCACTCTCTACTCTCTTGTGCAAAATCCATCCCCGCCGGAACGGGAAGATCTTTAGGTGTCAGCGGACGCAGGCCATAGCCCTTGCGCCAGCGCTTAAGGCCATAAACCCAGGCCAGCACTTCCGCCACCGCGCTATAGAGCTCGGCGGGAACCGGCGTGCCGGGGTCGCAATGGCGATACAGGGCGCGCGCCAGCGGCGGCGCCTCAAGCATGGGAACCCGGTTCTCTTCGGCCAGCTCGCGGATGCGCAGGGCAATCAGCCCGCTACCGCTGGCGACCACCATCGGTGCTCCCATGGCGCCTTCCTGGTACTTCAGAGCTACCGAATAGTGGGTCGGGTTATTCACCACCACATCGGCGGTGGGAACATCCGTCATCATTCGCTGCTGCGCCATTTGCCGCTGCAGCTGGCGAAACTTGCTTTTGATCAGCGGGTCGCCTTCCTGATTTTTGAATTCGTCTTTGATTTCCTTCAGGCTCATGCGCAGCTTTTTAAAGTTGCTCCAGAGCTGGTAAACCACGTCGAACGCCACCATCGGGATCAGCGATAGAATAATGGCCAGCATGCAGCCCAGCAGCAGGGTACTGATATCGCCCAGCGCCATGCCGAGCGGTTCATACATCAGGCTGATGAACTTCGCTTTGTTGAACCACAAAAACAGCCCGCCGCCGACCGCCGCCAGCACCACCTTCAGAATGCTCTTCACCATCTCCGACACCATCTGCGCGGAAAACAGGCGCTTGATGCCGCTGATCGGGTTGAGCTTTTTGACGTTAAATTTGAGGGCCTTGGCGCTCATATTCAGGCCGCCAATCAGCGACGGCGTGGCGACGGCGGTGAGAAACAGCCCGCCGACGAACGGCAGCAGCGCCAGGAAGGCGATCCCCAACAGCGATGCGGCATGGTGCAGCATCTGCTGCGGGTCGCTGACTAACAGCCGGTCGAACGTTAAACCGTTGTGCAGCAGGTGCTGCAGCTGTTTTGCCAGCCATCCGCCCGCCACCATAATTAACCCCCAGCCTGCCAGCAGCATCAGGAGGCTCGTCAGCTCGCGCGAGCGGGGAACCTGTCCCTCTTCACGCGCTTTTTGCTTTCGGTGGGGTGTCGGGTCTTCTGTTTTTTCGCTGTCGTTTTGTTCTGACATACCCTTCGCCCGGCGGGATTAGAAGCCGAGAGACTCCAGCAGATCGTCAACCTGCTCCTGAGAGGCGACGATCCCCTCGGCGCGGGTATCGATTTGCGGACCATTTTTCAGGTGCGCGTCGCCCGTTTCGGCAATCACATCGCGCTCGCTCATGTTTTCCACCAGCACGCTGATAAGCTCTTTCTCGACGGTCTCAATGACGTGCATCAGGCTTTGCAGCACCTGACCGGTGAGATCCTGAAAGTCCTGCGCCATCATGATTTCGGTCAGCTGGCGGTTGGTCTGCTGGGTCTTCTCCGGCACGTCGTGCAGGAAGGCGCGGGTGGCTTTGACTAGCTCGCGGGCCTCGTCCAGCGGCTGCGGGTTTTCAAACCAGGCATCCCAGCGCGTGCTCAGCGCGGTGGCGTTATCGCTCAGCCCTTCCTGTAAGGGGCGCGCCACTTCAACGCTGGTCAGCGCGCGGTCGGCGGCCTGAGAGGTCTTGCCGACCACGTAGTTCAGGCGGTCACGGGTGTTCGGAAAGGCGTCTGCCACCTCCATGATGGCCTGTTCCAGACCGAGGTTGGCCATGCTGTCGCGCAGCAGACGGGTCAGCTGGCCGATGCGAACGAAAATCTCTGTGGCGTTATCCGCCTGCATGTTTAACGGGGTGTTCATAGGGGTTACCCGAGTTTTTCAAAGATTTTGCCGAGCTTTTCTTCCAGCGTGGCAGCGGTGAACGGCTTAACGATGTAACCATTCGCACCCGCCTGAGCAGCGGCGATGATGTTCTCTTTCTTCGCTTCTGCGGTCACCATCAGGACCGGCAGTCTGGACATCGCCGCATCGCTGCGGATGGTTTTCAGCAGCTCCAGCCCGTCGACATTTGGCATATTCCAGTCGCTGACGACGAAATCGAAGCCACCGGCGCGCAGTTTGTTAAGCGCGTCCTGGCCGTCTTCGGCCTCGTCAATGTGCTTGTAACCCAGATCCTGCAGCAGGTTGCGTACGATGCGTCGCATGGTGGCGAAGTCGTCGACCACCAGAAAACGCAAATTTTTATCCGACATGTGGGGTATCTCCTGAACGTCGTGAGTCGGTTTTTGAAGAGTGTTTAGCGTGAAAACTGTCGAGCAGGCACTGGCTAATGTCGTCAAGGTCGACAACTTTTCGCGCCGCGCCCAGGGCAATGGCCTCGCGGGGCATCCCGAACACCACGCAGGTGGCTTCGCTCTGCGCGAGGGTAAAAGCGCCCGTCTGGCGCAGATGCAGCAGGCCGCGCGCACCGTCCGCGCCCATGCCGGTCAACAGGGCGGCGCTGGCGTGTTTGCTGGCCTGACGCGCCACGGAGTCAAACAGCACGTCCACGGAAGGCCGATGGCGATTCACCGGTGGGGCATCGCTGAGCCTGACCCGGTAGCCGTTGTCCTGGCTGACGATCTCCATATGGCTGTCACCCGGCGCTATCAGGGCGCAACCCGGGCGCACCGGCTCGCCATCCTGCGCCTCACGCACGGTAATCTGGCACAGCGAGTCGAGACGCTGGGCGAAAGAGCGGGTGAAACCGGCAGGCATGTGCTGAGCGATGACAATCCCCGGCGTACTGACCGGTAATGGCATCAATACCCGACGCAGCGCCTCCGTTCCGCCCGTTGACGCGCCAATGGCGATGATGCTCTGCTGACGCACGGGAATACCGGCAAGGACCGGGCGGGTAACGGGACTGTGCTGCGCCAGCTTTGCCCGCGCGGCGACGCGGATCTTCTCCACCACCATCTGGCTCCAGCTGTCGATATTCTCTGCCCCACGCAGTTCCGGCTTGGGCAGAAAATCGACCGCGCCGTGCTCCAGCGCGGTCATGGTGGCTTTCGAGCCGCGGGTGGTCAGGGAGGAGATCATGATGACCGGCATCGGGCGCAGGCGCATCAGGCGGGAGAGAAACTCCAGCCCGTCCATCCGCGGCATGTCGATATCCAGGGTCAGCACGTCCGGGTTGATCTGTTTAATCAGCTCGCGCGCGATAAGCGCGTCCGGCGCCGTACCGACCATTTCCATATCAGGCTGCTGATTGACCACCGCGCTGAGCATGTTGCGCATCAGGGCAGAATCATCGACCGCCAGCACACGAATCGCCTTCACCGTGTGGCCTCCGTCAGTTCATACACCGATTGCCCGCGCAGGCGCAGCGGAATATGGGCGTGGTTAAAGTGTTCCGAATGGCCCACAAACAGCAGGCCGCCCGGCTTAAGCAGGCGCGCAAAGCGCTGCAGCAGGCGCTGCTGGGTCGGCGCGTCGAAATAAATCATCACGTTGCGGCAGAAAATGGCGTCAAACGGCCCCGGTACGGACCACTTCTCATCCAGCAGATTGAGCTGCTGATAGTGAATGGCGCACAGCAGTTCCCGTCTGGCTTTTACCCACTCGCTGTTGTCGCCGGTGCCGCGCAGAAAGAAGTGACGCTTTTGCGCCAGGGTCAGCGCGTCCAGATCGCTCAGCCGGTAAACGCCTGCTTCCGCTTTTGCCAGCACCTCTGTGTCGATATCCGACGCCCAGATGCGCGGCCCGGCCACCGACGCGCCCAGCTGCTCGTGCAGCGTCATGGCGATAGAGCAGGGCTCTTCGCCCGTTGATGCCGCGGTGCACCAGACGCGATAGCCCGACGCCCGCTGGCGCGCATGCTCCGCGAGGATCGGGAAGTGATACGCCTCGCGGAAAAAGGAGGTCAGATTGGTCGTTAGCGCGTTAATAAAGTTCTGCCATTCCGGGTGCTCAGAGTGCGACTCAAGAAGGCCGATATACTCGCTGAACGTGGCAAGCCCCAGCGTGCGCACGCGACGGGAGAGGCGATTAAAAATCATCTCTCTTTTTTGCGCGTTGACGACAATGCCGGCGCGCTTATAGATTAATTTCCCTACACGCTGTAATTCGCTGTCGGTCAGAGAAAGCGTATTTAGGGATAAGCGTGCAGACGTGCTGATAATTTCACTCATAGAATAGGAGCAGACCTTAAACCGGTGTATTCATTATTTCCTGATACGCGCCGATCATTTTATTTCGCGCCTGCATACCAAAGCTGAATGAAATAGAAGACTTCTGCATCGCCAGCATCACGTCATTCAGGGCAATATCCTGGCTTCCAGACATCCACTGCTGTGTTTTGCTCTTCGCGTCGACCTGCGTTTTATTTATTTCGTTAATGCTGTTAAATAAAACGTCAGAAAAAGAGGGCGTTTCACCGCGCGAGGTCTGGAGACGAGTCGTTGACCCGCCGACCAGCTGCGCCTGACGCTGAATTTGATCGAGTACGCCATGCATTAATGTTGCTGACATGTTCAATTCCTGGTAAATGAAATAAAAACTGCTGTGTGTTGCACATCTTTTAAACGTCGACAGCTTACCACGCGAATAAAAACCTCAGAAAATCCAATAAGCCGACAGAACTTTGAGCTTATTTATCCTTAAAAAAAACGCCTTTCAGACGATAATGCCCGCCTGAAAAATTCTTATATTGTTGAAATCGTCGACATCACTCTCGCGAATTTCGTGAGCTGACGCGCATCGTGAATGCGTGCTATTTCATACAGGAATACGGCATGAGTGCCACACAAAATGATTTAACCAACAACCCGGCAGAGCGAATTAAATCAATACTGTCCTCACTTCGCAGCAGCCCAAAGCTTTTGCTGGTGATTTGCGGCGCGGCGGCGCTTTCCGTCGTCATCGCGTTAATGTTCTGGGCAAAGGAGCCGGATTACCGGGTGCTGTTCAGCAATATCAGTGATGAAGAGGGCGGCGCGATTGTTGCGCAACTGTCGCAGCTCAACGTGCCTTATCGCATCGACACGCCGGGCGGCGTCATCATGGTGCCAGCCTCGCAGGTGCACGAGGTGCGCATGAAGCTGGCCCAGCAGGGGCTGCCGAAAGGCGGAGGCGTGGGTTTTGAACTGCTCGATCAGGAGAAGTTTGGCGTCAGCCAGTTTACCGAGCAGGTGAACTACCAGCGTGCCCTGGAGGGCGAGCTGGCGCGCACCATTGAAAATCTTGGGCCGATCCAGAGCGCGCGCGTGCATCTGGCCACGCCGAAACCGTCGATGTTTGTCCGCGAGCAGAAAAAGCCGACCGCGTCCGTCACCGTTAACCTGCTGCAGGGCCGCACCCTTGACGACAGCCAGGTGGTGGCCATCACCCATCTTATCTCCAGCGCGGTGACCGGGCTCGCGGCAGAGAGCGTTACCATTGTCGACCAGCGCGGCAACCTGCTGACCCAGAGCGGCCTGCGCGGCTTGCAGACGGCGCACCTGAAGTACACCAATGAAATCGAGAGCGACTACCAGCAGCGTATTCAGCGCATTCTGGCCCCGCTGGTGGGCGATGAAAACATCCGCGCCCAGGTGACGGCGCAGATTGACTTCACCGAGCAGGAGCAGACCCAGGAGCAGTATCAGCCGAACAGCGATCCTGAAAAAATGGCGATCCGCAGCCGTCAGGCGAGCCTCTCAGAGCAGGGTAATCGACGTGGCGCGGGCGGCGTGCCGGGAGCGTTAAGCAATACGCCACCCGCACCGGCCACCGCACCGCTGACCCAGCCGCTTAATACCCCGGTAGATGACAAAAAAGAGAAAACCACCGGCAACAGTGCGAACCGTGAGCCTGCACAGCCGTACAACAACCGCAGCGATGAGACTACCAACTTTGAGGTGGATCGCACCCTGATCCACACCAAATCCAATGCCGGACGTATCCAGAGACTGTCGGTCGCGGTGGTGATTAACCACCTGCCGCAGGGGGAAGAGGGCAAGCCGGGACCCATTAACGAGGCCGAGCTGACCCGCATCAACGCGCTGGTCAAAGAGGCCATCGGCTATAACGCCGCGCGCGGTGACAGCGTCAATATTCTTAACGCCGCGTTTAACGGCGTGGTGGAAACGCCGGTGCCGCCATTCTGGGAGCAGGACCGTTTCTACGCGCTGCTGATGGCTATCGCCCGCTACCTGGTGATTGCGATTATCGCCTGGGTCATGTGGCGCAAGCTGGTGCAGCCAGCCTGGAACCGCCACCAGGAGACCACTATCCGTCGTCTGGAGATGGAGAAAGAGGCGCGGGAGGAAGCGATTGCAGCGAAAAAACGTGCCGCAGAGAAAAACAACCACGACCGCGCCCAGCAGCGTGTGGACACGGAAATCAATGGTCAACAGCTGCGTGAGCTTGCAGAGCAGGAACCGCGCGTTATCGCCCTCGTGATCCGCCAGTGGATGAGTAAGGAGCCGAAATAATGAATGCCTCAGAAAAAAGCGCCATTGTCATGCTGACGCTGGGAGATGTCCTGGCGGCAGAGGTGTTCAAACACCTTAACGCCCACGAGGTGAAACAGATCAGTGCCTCGATGGTCAACATGGCGGGCTTTACCCACGACCAGATGGCGATGGTGCTGGAGGAGTTTAAGAAAGACTCCAGCGAATATGCCGCGCTCAGCCTTAACACCAACGATTATCTGCGCAGCGTGCTGGTCAAGGCGCTGGGCGAAGAGCGCGCCTCGTCGCTGCTGGAAGATCTGCTGGATACCCATCAGGGTACCAACGGTATTGAAACGCTCAACTTCATGGATCCGCAGGCGGTGTTTGATCTTATCCGCGAAGAGCATCCGCAGATCATCGCCACCATCCTGGTACATCTTAAGCGTAACCAGGCGGCGGACGTGCTGGGTAAATTCGACGATCGCGAACGTAACGACATCATGCTGCGTATCGCCACCTTTGGCGGCGTACAGCCAGCCGCGCTGCAGGAGCTGACGGAAGTGCTGAATAACCTGCTGCACGGTCAGAACCTCAAGCGCAGCAAGATGGGCGGCGTCCGCCCTGCGGCCGAGATCCTTAACCTGATGAAATCTCACCAGGAAGAGTCGGCCATCGAGGCGGTACGTGAGTTCGACGGCGAGCTGGCGCAGAAAATTATCGACGAGATGTTCCTGTTCGAAAACCTGGTGGAAGTGGAAGACAGAAGCATCCAGCGTCTGCTGCAGGAGATCGAGAGCGAAACGCTGATCATCGCCCTGAAAGGGGCCGACGAGCCGCTGCGCATGAAGTTCTTCCGCAACATGTCCCGTCGTCAGGCAGAGCTGATGACCGACGATCTGGCCTCCCGTGGTCCGGTGCGCCTGTCGCAGGTCGAAGCCGAACAGAAGACCATCCTCAACGTGGTGCGTCGCCTGGCCGAATCTGGCGAAATCCTGATTGGAGGCAGCGACGATGCCTACGTTTGATGAACATAACGCGGCCGGGTGGCGCGCCTGGCAGCCGGAAAACCTGTTGGGCGAACCGATAGACACCCCGCTGCCGACGATGGACAACGCTCAGTCCGAAGCGCAGCTGAAAGCCGAGCTGGCGCGTCTGCGCAAGCAGGCGGAGCAGCAGGGGTTTGCCCAGGGACAGCAGCAGGGCCAGGAAGAGGGCCGCAAACAAGGCTATGAGGCGGGGCTGAAAGAGGGACGTGACGCCGGGTTCGCCCAGGGCGTCGAGCAGGCGCGCGTGGAGCAGCAGGCGCTGCTGCGCGAAGCAGAAGTATGGGTCAGCAACTTTAAGCTGGCGCTGGAAAACCTCGAAGGGCTGGTTCCGGCTCGTCTGGTGCAGCTTTCGCTGACGGCAGTGCATCAGCTCTATGGTTCGACCCGCGTGGCGGATAACCAGGCGTTGCTTACGCAGATCCGCAGCCTGATGCAGCAGGACGCGCTGCTGCACGGCACCATTCAGTTGTATGTCAGCCAGGAGGCGTTTGCTTCGGTGCAGGCGGCGCTGGGTGAAACGCTTGCCGCGATGGGCTGGGAGCTGCACCGCGACACCAGCCTGGCCGCCGGGGGCTGCCGGGTGTTCTCCCCAGACGTGGAGGTCGATGCCAGCATGGAAACCCGCTGGCAGGTGCTCTGCCAGCTGGCGCGCGAGGAGCTCTCGCAATGAGCCAGCAGCTAAAAACGTGGCTCTCTGCCCTCGACCGGGTCGAGGAAAAACTTACGCAGGTGCCTGATTTTCGCCAGTACGGCAAGCTGACGCGCGCCACCGGGCTGGTGATGGAGGCCGTCGGCCTGAAGCTGCCCATCGGCGCGCTGTGCATCGTTGAGCGCCAGACGGAGCAGGGCATTATCCCGGTCGAAAGCGAAGTGGTCGGCTTCAACGGTCAGACGCTGTTCCTGATGCCGCTGGAGCACGTCGACGGCATTCTGCCGGGGGCGCGCATTTACGCGCTGCAGGGCGACTGCCACGCCGGTAAACAACTGCCCGTTGGCCCGCATCTGCTGGGCCGCGTGCTGGATGCGCAGGGCCGTCCATTGGATGGCCGTCCCGCGCCGGGCAAACCGGCCGCCGGATTGTTCACGCCAACGCTTAACCCGCTGCACCGCGACCCGATCAAAACCGTGCTCGACGTCGGCGTGCGCGCCATCAACGGTCTGCTGACGGTGGGGCGCGGGCAGCGTATGGGCCTGTTCGCCGGCTCCGGCGTCGGGAAAAGCGTGCTGCTCGGCATGATGGCCCGCTTTACCACCGCGGACGTGATTGTGGTGGGGCTGATCGGCGAGCGCGGCCGCGAGGTAAAAGACTTTATTGAGAACATCCTTGGCGAGCAGGGGCTGGCGCGGGCGGTGGTTATTGCCGCCCCGGCAGACGTTTCGCCTATTTTGCGTATGCAGGGGGCCGTTTACGCGACGCGCATCGCGGAAGATTTTCGCGAGCGCGGCCTCAACGTGCTGCTGATCATGGACTCCCTGACGCGCTACGCCATGGCGCAGCGAGAAGTGGCGCTGGCCATTGGCGAACCGCCCGCCACCAAAGGCTACCCGCCGTCAGTCTTTGCCCGGCTGCCTGCGCTGGTCGAGCGTACCGGGAACGGCGTGAAGGGCGGCGGCTCCATCACCGCGTTTTATACCGTCCTGACGGAAGGGGACGACCAGCAGGATCCGATTGCCGACTCCGCGCGGGCGATCCTCGACGGCCACATCGTGCTGTCGCGTCGCCTTGCCGAGGCGGGGCACTATCCGGCTATCGACATTGAAGCTTCGATCAGCCGCGCCATGACCGAGCTGATCCCGCACGCCCAGTACCGCCGGGTGCAGCGTTTCAAACAGCTCCTTTCCGCGTATCAGCGCAACCGCGATCTGGTTAGCGTGGGGGCGTACGTGAAGGGCAGCGACGCGATGCTGGATCGGGCAATCGAAAAATATCCGTCGCTGGAGGCGTTCCTTCACCAGGCGATCCACGAGCGCAGCGGCTATGACGACGCCGTTCGCGCCCTGTCCGGGCTTTTCCCGGATATTAAAGACTAAGCCGGAGGTGCGATGAAAGCACATAACCCCATGGTTCTGCTGCGCGACAAGGCGCAGGAGACGCTGACGGAAACTACCCGCGCGCTGGGCGGCGCACAGCAGCAGCTTCAGCAGGCCATGACCCAGTGCGAACAGCTGCAGCACTACGAGCAGGAGTACCAGCAGTCCCTGCGCCAGGGAATGATGGGCGACGGAATGTCGGTGGCGGATCTGGTCAATCACCAGTCGTTTATTTTGTCACTGAAGCAGGTGGTGAAGCAGCAGGAAGGACACGTCAGCGCCTGTGAACAGGCGGTCGACAAAGTGAAACAGAACTGGGTGCAGAACAAGCAGCGCCTGAATGCGTTTGAAACCCTGATTGAACGCCGGGCGACGGCGCAGGCGTTGGTTCAGAGCCGACATGAACAAAAGCTGATGGATGAATTTGCTCAGCGTGCCGGACAAAAGAGAGAAAGGCTATGAACATTGATATTGCCGCCCTGTTACTGGGTGGCGGAGCGCAGGGCAAACCGAAGATGGGGCTGCTCTCCGACGAGGATTTTGCCCCGGCGCTGGAGGGTAAGCTGGCGCAGCTGTTTACCGGTCTGGATCCGCAGCCGCTGCCGGAAGCGATGCTGCCCGCCGGTATGCTGCCGGGGCAGCTCACGGAGGTTGAAGCTGGGGCCGATAGCGACAGCGATGAGACGCTGCTGATGGCCCCGCCGGGGCTGGCGGAGGCGCTGACCGGCGTTGCTATCACCGAAGGTGAAGGAGAAGAAAGCCCGCAGTGGCAGCTCCAGCAGCTGGTTACCCGCAGCGTAACGGGGGCAGAGACGGCGCCCGACAAGCCTGCCGTGCGCGAAAAGCCGCTCGCGCAGGACGGTAAAGCGTCGTCGGCGCTGAGCGTGGCGGAGAAAACGTCACCGGCAATCGCTTCACCTCTGCTGGCGCAGCCTGCACCGGTCGCGAGTGAATCCGTCGCCGCGCCGGAAGTGGTTACCACCTCAACGGCAGGCGCCGTAGCGCTGCCCGCCGCCGTGCGCAGTAGCGTCGCGCATGCCCCGCAGCAGGTGGTTACCGTCAACCATCCGCCACAAACGCCGGAGTGGAAGCAGTCGGTCGGCCAGCATATCGCCATTTTTAGCCGTAACGGCCTGCACAGCGCGGAGATCCGCCTGCACCCGGAAGAGCTGGGTTCGCTGCAGATCTCCCTGCGCATGCAGCAGGATCAGGCGCAGATCCACATCGTCAGCGAGCATGCCCATATTCGTCACGCCATGGAGCAGGCGATGCCGCAGCTGCGTGCCGCGATGGCGGAATCGGGTATTCAGCTCGGCCAGGCGAACGTCAGCGCCGACGGCCAGCCGTTTACCGCCGGTGAGCAGGGTGAAAACGCATCGGGCCAGGAACAGGCCGAACAGGAAGCGGAATCGCTAAAGGTGGAAGAGGAGAGTGTGCCGACGTTATTAACCACCACCCCCGGAAATATATACGGAATTAATACCTTTGCCTGAAGTCCTGAATTAGCTTCAGGAATGAAATTTTATCGCCTGATTATCAGGATGATTAAATGGACTACAATGTCCGCCATATTGACTCGAGGGTAGTACGCTGCCTTCCCTTATTTACCAGGTGTACGTTCAATGAGTAATAAAAATAAAAAGGTCGCCGGCGGCGGAGGGGCTCGCTCGCTTTTGATGACGTTCATGTTTTTGACTGCCGTTGCGGCGTGCGGGTTTTCCGGCTACCTGTTCTGGGAAATGAAATTCGCCAAACCGGCAGAAGAGATTGCAGAAGGGGAAGCGAAAACAGCGCCTGCGCAAGTCGAGCCGCTTTACGCTTCGATGAATACGTTTACCGTGAGCCTGAAGCCGACGGCGAATGAATCCGATCGAGTATTATATCTGGGCTTGTCTATTCGGGTGGCAGAGCAGAAATCGCTTGCCGTTCTGGAAAAATATTTACCGGAATATCGCAGCCGCTTATTTATGTTGCTCACCCATCAGACCTATGAAGATTTAGCTACCGACGAGGGAAAGCGCCGCCTGATAACCAATATTCAGAACGAGCTGGATAAGCCGCTGGCATTTGACCAGTCCATTCGCGTCACCGACGTCCTTATTAACGAATTTATTCTGCGGTAATAATTATGGCTGACAGCTTTTTATCACAGGATGAGATCGACCGCTTGCTTAACGCTGATGTCGAGAGCAGCAGCGATATGCATAACAGCCGGCCCGATGCAGGGATAAAACCCTACGATCCGAACACGCAGCGCCGGGTGATCCGCGAGCGTCTGCATTCGCTGGAAATTATTAACGAACGCTTTGCCCGTCAGTTTCGTATGGGGCTGTTTAACCTGCTGCGCCGTAGCCCGGATATTACGGCGGGGAACATTAAGATCCAGCCGTATCACGAGTTTGCCCGCAACCTGCCGGTGCCGACAAACCTGAACCTGCTGCACCTTAACCCGCTGCGCGGCACCTCGCTGATGGCCTTTTCGCCGGGGCTGGTGTTTATGGCCGTGGATAACCTGTTCGGTGGCGACGGTCGTTTTCCGACCAAGGCCGACGGGCGCGAGTTTACGCCGACCGAGCAGCGGGTGATCCACCGCATGCTGTCGATGGCGCGCGAGGCGTACGAATTTGCCTGGAGTTCGATCTACAAAATCAAAACGGAATATATCCGTTCCGAAATCCAGGTGAAGTTCACCAATATCACCTCATCGCCGAATGACGTGGTGGTGACCACGCCGTTTTCGGTCGAGATCGGTTCGCACCGTGGGGAGTTCAACATCTGTATTCCCTTCAGCACCATCGAACCGCTGCGCGAGCTGCTGAGTAACCCGCCGATGGACAACTCCCGGCAGGAAGACACCCAGTGGCGCGGCCTGCTGGCAAGCCAGATGCGGGAAACGGAGCTGGAACTGACGGCACGTTTTGCCGATATCGGTACCCGCCTCTCCAGCGTGATGCAGATGAAAAAAGGCGACATTATCGCGCTCGATAAGCAGGAGTTTATCGAAGCCAGCGTGGGTGGCGTGCCGGTCTTCACGGCCCGCTACGGCGCCGTTAACAATCAATATGCCCTGAAGGTCGAGCAGATGATTCAGCCTTCATTACTATCATTTAACAAGGAGTAATTTCCCCATGAGCGATATGAACACCTCATCGGGTTCTGACGATCAGTCCATTGATAATCTCTGGGGTGATGCAATGAGCGAACAGCACGCGGCGGGAATTACCGACACCATGGCTGCACCGCAATTTTCTGACGAAATGAACCTGATCCTCGATATCCCGGTAAAAATGACCGTGGAGCTGGGGCGCACCAAAATGACCATCAAAGAGCTGTTGCGCTTAAGCCAGGGTTCGGTGGTGTCGCTGGACGGGCTGGCGGGGGAACCGCTGGATATCCTGATCAACGGCTATCTGATTGCGCAGGGTGAAGTGGTGGTCGTTTCCGATAAGTTCGGCATCCGCATCACGGACATCATCACGCCGTCTGAACGTATGCACCGTCTGAGCCGCTAATGAACGCTACCGACTCCTTTCCGGCTACCGGCTCGGTGCTGATGACGGTCACCAGCGCGCTGGCCCTGATTATCCTGCTGATGGTGGTGATGGCCTGGGCCGCCCGCCGCAGCGGACTGGCGCGTCGGCTGAACGATGCCCAGGGCAACATGACCCTGGTGGCGACCCAGTCGCTGGGGCCGCGCGAGCGCCTGGTGCTGGTGGACGTCGGCGAGCATCGGCTGGTGCTGGGCGTCACCGCCTCGCAGATAACCTGCCTCGCCACGCAGGCGCGCCCGGAAAACGCCCCGCAGGCCTCCGCGCCCGCGGCGACCTTCCCGCAGCTGCTGGAAAAGCTGCGTCAGAAGTACCAACCGGGAGGTGAGCAGTGAACCTCCGTCTTCTGCTGGCGCTCGTCCTGATGTTGCCTGCCGCCGGGGCGCTGGCGGCCAACGGGGATATCACCCTCGGTAAACCAGCGGGGGAAGAGGGCTGGACGCTGCCGGTGCAAACCCTGCTGCTGCTGAGCGGCTTTACCTTCATTCCTGCCGTACTGCTGATGATGACCGGGTTTACCCGCATCATCATTGTGCTGGGGCTGATGCGTAACGCCCTCGGCACCCCTACCGCGCCGCCCAATCAGGTGCTGGTGGGGCTGTCGCTGTTTTTGACCTTCTTTGTGATGTCTCCGGTGTTCAGCCAGATCTATGAAAAAGCCTGGCAGCCGCTGCAGGAAAACAAAATCACCATGGATGTGGCCCTGACGGAAGGGGTAAAACCGCTGCGCGCCTTTATGCTCGACCAGACCCGCGAAAGCGATCTGGCGATGTTTGCCCGCATTGCGAAAACCCCGGATATCGCCTCGCCGGAAGAGGTACCGCTCAGCATTCTGGTGCCGGCGTTTATCACCAGCGAGCTAAAAACCGCCTTCCAGATTGGTTTCACCATCTTTATCCCGTTCCTGATTATCGATCTGGTGGTCGCCAGCATTCTGATGGCGCTGGGGATGATGATGGTACCGCCCACCACCATTGCGCTGCCGTTTAAGCTGATGCTGTTTGTGCTGGTGGATGGCTGGCAGCTGCTGGTCGGCTCGCTGGCCCAGAGCTTTTACAGTTAGGAGACAATCATGACCCCGGAAAGCGTAATGGTGATTGGCATGCAGGCGATCAAGGTGGGGCTGATGGTGTCAGCCCCGCTGCTGGTGGCTGCGCTGGTCACCGGTCTTATCATCAGCATTTTGCAGGCCGCCACTCAGGTCAACGAAATGACCATGACCTTCATCCCGAAAATCCTGATGATTGTCGGCGTCGCGGTGGCGCTCGGCCCGTGGATGATGAAAATCTTTATTGAATACACCCGCGCGGTATTCGCCAGCATTCCCTACGCGATCGGCTGATGGCCTTCGGACTTCCTCTCGATCAGCTCTACGGGCTGGTCAGCCACACTTTTTTTATCATGGTACGCATCGGTGCGCTGCTGCACGTCGCGCCGATATTCAGCGAGAAAGCGGTTAATGCCCGCTTGCGCGCCTGTCTGGCGCTGCTGATCGCGATCCTGATTGGCGGCACGCTGCCCGATGCGCAGGTGGGCCTTTATTCCTGGGAAGGTGTCTGGGTGCTGGCGAAGCAGGTGATTATCGGGGTGGCGATGGGGCTGACGTTGCAGCTGCTGTTTGCCGCAGTGCGCCTGTCAGGCGAAATCATCGGCATGCAGATGGGACTCTCGTTCGCCACCTTCTTTGACCCCGGCGCGGGCAACAGCCCGGTGATCTCGCGTTTTCTCAACCTGCTGGTGACCCTGCTGTTCCTGGCGTTTAACGGCCATCTCTGGCTGCTGGCGCTGCTGGCGGAAACCTTCCAGACGCTGCCGGTTGACGCCACGCCGCTGCACGCGGGCGGGTTTATGTATCTGGTCACCCACGCCGGGATGATCTTCAGCCAGGGGCTGATGCTCGGTCTGCCGGTTATTGCGCTGCTGCTGTGCATCAACTTTATTC
Organism: Enterobacter genomosp. O; assembly: GCF_001022965.1. Classification (GTDB taxonomy): domain Bacteria; phylum Pseudomonadota; class Gammaproteobacteria; order Enterobacterales; family Enterobacteriaceae; genus Enterobacter; species Enterobacter cloacae_L. Next base: position 321,604 of record NZ_LECZ01000022.1, on the reverse strand, counting down.
TTGGGCTGCTAAACCGCCTGACGCCGCAGCTCTCTATTTTCGTGATTGGCTTCCCGCTGACGCTCACCTTCGGCATGCTGGCGTTGTTCCTGATTGCCGAAACGCTGGCACCGTTCTTTGAGCGCCTGATGGCTACCGGGTTTGATACGCTTGCCGGGCTGATTCAGGCGCTGGTCTAATCCTCAGTTCATGCAGGCGATACGGGCAACGGTCTCCGTGCCGGAGGCGAGCACTTTGTCGTCCAGCAGGTAGACGGTGCTGGTCGCCACTTCACCCGGTTTGATTTGCGGGAAGATATAGTCGGTGACATCCTCATCCGTGCTCTGACCGCCGAGCTTGCGGTGCTGGCTGGTGACGGTCAGATGGATCCGTTTCCCCGACATATCAACGTCGTAGCGCACCTCACGGTTTACGGCTTTGGGAAGCCCGTCGCGCTTGCCGTCTTTGAAGTGGCTGATGCTGCCGATATAGGTGGTATGCCCGTTGAACAGGCCATCACGGTAAGAGCGGTAAATACCGCGCGCCAGCGTCGCGTTGTTATCGTCCTCAATAATGTAATACGAGGTCGGCGCAATACAGACCGCCTTGTAGGGCGAGGTGTAAAACCCGTACAGCGCCATCGCGCCGGTCCCGATAACCACCCCGCCAAGAAACAGCAGCGCGAGCGGCGATTTAATAATGGCGAAAATAGAACGATTCGCAGTCATTCCCTGAATCCTTAAAGGGTTGTTGGCAGGCAATAAGCCCCTGGAATTTACTCATCTTTTCGGAGCCCGTCGTGACATACAGTACGGCTGCGGGCTTCTCGTCAGTGCGGCGCGCCAGCACATGGCGGGTATAGGTTTGCAGCGTGGATTCAATCAGGGCGGTCTGCGACTGTTTGTCTTGCTGAACCATCACCTCGGTACCGGGGGGCACGCCAGGGCCATTCCAGCGCACAAAATGCACCGGCTGCGGGCTAAAATCGATAATGCCGCGCACGAGCAGCGCAATCACCAGCCCCACGAGCACGCCGCTGAGCGTGATACAGCTCTTTTGCATTAGCGTGCTGCGGGCGCGAGGCGGGGCAGGCGCGACCGTCGGCGGAGCCTCTGGCGCACCGGCCTGTGTGGGTGCTTCCGGCTGCGGGGGGGATTCCGTCAGCGCCGCTGGCGGCAGTTCGCTACCGGTTTCCCGGACGATCAGGCGATAGCCGCTGCGCGTTACGGCGATGAGCGTGATGGCGTCCTGCAGGTTTAGCTGAGCGAACGCCCGGCGTAATTTGGTGATCATCACCCGCACGCTGTTGTCGGTCACTTCCACCCCGGCGCTGCGCCAGCCGATCTCCATCAGTTGTTCCTGGGACAGCACCTCTCCATGAGCCTCCACCAGTGCGGCGAGGCACAGACATGCGCTTTGGGGGAGAGTGACGGTCTCTTGCGTATCCGTACGGGCAAGGTTACGGGTCGGCATATCCAGCGTCACTAACGATCCAATCGCGATATTGTTTAGCATAGTTATTTGATTCTTCTGGTGTATTGGGTATCGCTTCTGGCTAATGTAATTAATAGTAATGAATGCACGTTATTGCTAGCCGGGAGCCAGAGCGACATGCTTTTTATGTCTTACGTCGTCTTTTTGCAACCATTATGTCAAAGCAGCCTTAACGCTTTTAAGGTTATTAATTGCGGTTTTTTAACCACACCAAAAATAACGTTATTGATGATTTCGCTTTAATTACATTAAAACCAATTGGTTATCATTTTTACTGCGCGTGTGCGGCGTCAGAAGCGTTGATAATGAGACGCCGTTATCACTTTGGATTAATCATTTTTAATCTGTATAAAGTTATTAATTGTGCCGGAAATGGCGGGGCGGCGGTTGCGCACGAGGGCTGCGAATTTATACTGCGTGAAAAGCAGGTGATTGAATTTATTACCCAGTATTCATTTTCTTTACAAGGATGACCGATGTTCTCTCTTAAGCGTTTTATGCATACGTCCGATATGCCAGCAATGTTTCCCGTATTTATCTGCCGTCTGGTATTGGGCATCTTTTTCTTTACGGCCGGCTTTAATAAATTATTTGTTACCGAGAACCAGCTGCTGATGGTCGATACCCTGCACGATGCGGGGATCCCTTTTCCGGTCATCATGGCGGTGGTGGTGGCGTTTCTGGAATGCAGCATGGGCCTGCTGTTGACGCTGGGGCTGTTCAGCCGCTTTAGTGCGCTGGTACTGATGATTATCAGCAGCGTGGCGCTGGTGACTATGGGTATTTACACCATTCCGCGCGGGCTTAATCTGATCGCATGGCTGAGCTGGCTCTTTTATCTGCCCGAGACGCTGTATATCGTGCTCTGCCTGTTTCCGTTGACCTGGGGCGGCACCCTTTGCAGCCTCGATGGCTGGCTGGTTAAACGCTGGCAAAAGGTCCGCAAAATAGTTTTTGTCGAGGGGTAACATAAGTGCGCGGTTATCAACGGTTTGAAGAGCATATTTCCTGATGTCTGCATAATAAAATAGCCCTGTAGAGGCAGCATTGTGCTGCCGTAAAAAGAACAGGCGCTGATGTTATGGTTTTTATTGTCATACTGGTCGTTATTTTCATTACCCTGGTTATTCTGGTGCAGGCTGGCGTCATGCCGTGGTTTATTCGCACGGAGGGGCAGCGCCTGCGCACGCAGGTTGATGCGCTGGCGACCCAGCTGCGCGAGCAGCTCGATCGCGTTGAAGCGCAGCAGCGTTCAATGACCGAAAGTGTGGTCACCCTCAAAAGCTTCGCGCTGGACAAAAGCGCGCCTGGCGAGACGGATATTACCGAAGAGACGGGCACCAGCCGTCAATTTCTCAATTCCCTGGTCAAAGAGACGGGCGAACGACTTGGCGGTCGCGCCTGGATCGTGGACGACACTGGACGCATCATCGGCGATGCCGCGGGTGCGCCAACGGTACAATCCCTCAACGATACCAACCTGCCGATGGCGATGCCGTTGCGTACGCTGCTGGCCCAGTCGGGAGGCGGTCTGCGTCAAACCCATTTTCGCAGCGCCAGCGGCGAGCACACGCTGGTGGTGATGCCCATCCCCGACAAGCCGTGGCTGCTTGCCATTGATGTCCCCACCCGGCGAATGGGCGAGCGTCCGGGCATTCTTTTGCATAAGCCGTGGCCGCTGGCGGCCTTGCTGCTGGTCTCCACGCTGACCCTGCTTCGCAGCCTGAACCAGCACCTTTCCCGCCTCAACGAAGAGCTGCCGTCGCAGCTGAAAACCGAGCAGGGCGCGCATTTGCCGCCGCTGATGCAGGAGATCGGCGAGCAGGTCAGCACGATTGCCCGGGCAGCCAGCACGATTGCTGAAGAGAACGAGCGTCTGCTGCGGGTACCCGAAGCGAACGCCAATCTGCTGGCCGTGTTGAGCGAAAGCGCCACGGGCGCGATCCGGGCGATGAACGCCCTGCATGACGCCGCGCTGCACATTGCCGACAGCAGCGGCGCGCTGGTGCAGCTGGCCAGCCGCGCCTACAGCTATTCGCTGCATCACGAAGAGGGCGTTTTTGCCGTGGAGTCGCGCAATCTGGCGAGCCGCTGCGCGCGTTCTTCGAAAGAAATTCGGGCCCTGATTGACGATGCGATGATGCAGGCGCAAAGCGGGGCACCTTCGGTGACGCAGAATAACAGCGTGCTGATTGAAGAGGTTTTCACGGTGGCGAACACCCTCATTCACCGCACGAGCGGATAATCTACGAGTATTTCATATTATGTTTTCTTCCCTTCAAAGCAGGGCCATTTTGCTGGTCTCGGCTTTCTTTATCTTATTGAGCCTCATTACCCTCTGGGTTGTTATGTACTTCATTGCGCCCGCACTGCTGAAAGACGAATACCGGCGCGTGCACTATCAAATTAACCAGCACACCGCCGACGTGACGCAGCTGATGTCACGGGTACAGGCGCAGCAGCGCGCGCTGACGGAAACCGTCGCGCAGCTCGACAGCATGCAGATCGACCGCCTGCTTCCCGCCCTGGTGAACCAGAACGGTGACAGCACCCTGTTTGGCGGCGGCGTGTGGCCGCTGCCGGGGAAGCGCGAGCCAGGAGTGGAGAAACACAGCACGTTCTATGCCCGCGACAGGCAAAACCAGCTGCAGCTGAACAGCACGTGGAATCAGCCCGGTGCGCCGCCGTACTGGCAGCAGCCGTGGTTTAAAGCCGGAATGCGCGCGGCAAAAGGGCAGTGTGCCTGGGCCGAGGCCTATATGGACGCCGCCAGCCCGCAGCCGAGAACCAACTGCGCCATGCCGATCTGGCGCGACGGGGCGCTGTGGGGCGTGGCGACGCTGGATGTGACGCTGGGCTTCTTTAACCAGCTGGCGCGGGAGATCGCGGAGCCTCTGCAGGGAGGCGTGCTGATTGTCGAGGCCAACGGCAGCATTATCGGCTACAGCCGCGCCGCTGGCACCGCGTCCGAGCTGAAAAATATTAATGACCTGCCCGGAGATGAAATTGCCCTTCTGCAGGAGATGCTGGCGCAAGGGGCTGGCAGCTACATCGAACGAACCTATGACGCTGACGATGGCGAACACACTATCTTTCTCTCCCCGATTGCCGGCAGCCCGTGGTTTGTGGCAACCGACACCCAAACTGGCCTGCTGAACCAGCAGACCAGTAGTATTCTGCTGCGCCTGGGGATGGTGCAGATCCCGCTGCTGCTGCTGTTGGGCCTGGTCTTGATTCTGACCGTGCGCTTTATGATGCGTAACCTCCAGACCGTGAGCGACCGTCTGGCCGCGCTGTCCGCGGGCGGGGCCGATCTGACCCTGCGCCTGCAGGAGAGTCGCTCCCGGGAGCTGAACGCTATCGCCGACAATGTGAATACCTTTATGCGCTATCTGCAGGGACTCTTGCAGCAGGTGGGGGCGAGCACGCGCACGATTGCGGCGGCGTCTCACCGGATTGCAGAGGGCAACGTGGCGCTCTCATCACGTACCGAAGAACAGTCCGCCTCGCTAACGCAGACGGCGGCGTCGATGGAGCAGATTGCGGGCATCGTGGGCAATAACGCCGACAACGCGGCGCATGCCGACCAGCTGGCGACGCAGGCAGCCGCGGTGGCGCAGCAGGGTGCAACGCTGATGAATGCCGCTGTCGAAAAGATGAGCCACATTGAAGCGTCATCCCTGCGCGTGACCGACATCGTCGGGGTGATCGATGGTATCGCGTATCAGACCAATATCCTGGCGCTGAATGCCGCGGTCGAAGCGGCGCGCGCGGGCGAGCAGGGACGCGGTTTTGCCGTGGTGGCGGCAGAGGTGCGAAGCCTGGCGCTGCGTTCCTCCAGTTCAGCGAAGGAGATCCGCGAGCTGATTAACGACGCGGTGATCGGCGTGCAGGACGGCAGCCGTCTGGTGCAGGAGGCCGGGGAAACCATGAACGCGCTGGTGACGTCGGTTAACGACGTTTCTGCGCTGATGGAAGAGGTCAAAACCGCCAGCCGCGAGCAGAGCGTCGGTATTGAGCAGGTGAACGTGGCGGTCTGTCAGCTGGAAAGTGCCACCCAGCAGAATGCCGCGCTGGTGGCGGACGTGTCGACGACGGCGAAGGCGATGGAAGAGCAGGCGGCAGAGCTGGAAAGCGTGGTTAACCGGTTTAAGGTGTGATGCGGTGCGCTCTGTCAGAATTGCCCGGCGGCGCTGCGCTTGCACGGGCCTACGATGACGGGGCGACAGAATTAATATCGTTGCGAAATGTAGGCCGGGTAAGGCGAAGCCGCCACCCGGCACAAATCTGGAAGGCGCCTCGCAATCCCACAAGTAACCCTCTCTACTCTCTCTTCACACGAAAATTTCATTCACCATCTCATCGCCTTACCGCTTCCGGCCTCAGCCAACCTTTTTGACGTGGCTGATCTCTGTGCGGCCTTTGTAAGCGCGCTGATTGAAGCTGATTGTGTGAGCGAGCGCCACGCACTCTGCGGACGCCTGCTGCATGCCCTGGGGGAGTTGGAACGTCTGTGCGATGACGAGTTGATTACGCAATTCATTGCCGGAAAAGCCGCGCCGTCCTGTATGCCAGCGTGCTGGCAGACCGGTTAACTATGCCCAGGCGCTGGCACAGGCGATTGTGGGGAATACCCTGCCGCAGGGTGTGAATGACGCGCTGACGGGACTGCTGCACGACATGGTGTATCTGCTGGTGGATTTTGTGAGGGAACCTTATCTGCAGCCTTAACGCTACGCACAAAAAAAAGCCCTCCGCCAGGGAGGGCAACCGCGCGTGAGACACGCGCGTAACGACAATGTAAGGTGGTTTGTTACAGATTAACGCAGCAGGGACAGTACGTTCTGCGGAACCTGGTTAGCCTGGGCCAGTACGGACACGCCAGCCTGCTGCAGGATGTTCGCACGGCTCATGGCGGACACTTCCACGGAGAAGTCAGCGTCCTGAATACGGGAGCGCGCTTCGGTGGTGTTGATGATGTTGGTGTTCAGGTTCGCAATGATGGAGCTGAAGCGGTTCTGAACGGCACCCAGGTCGGCACGGAAGTCAGAAACGACGGTCATTGCTTTATCCGTGTTCTCCAGCAGTTTGTCAGCAGCCAGTTGACCCGCACCCTGCTGGATGGCTTCAGCATCGCCGAAACGAGCATCATCTTGGGTGTCTACTGCCCCCGTATTGTCCAGCGTGAAGGTTTTCACCTCACCCTCTTTATTCATCGCGTAGTAGGTACCAGCAGGAGCGGAACTATCCGCGGCGAAAATTTTCATTTTGGAGGTTGCCATGTCTCCGCCGAACAGAGCGGTGGACATGTCTTCCAGCATATCTGTGGTGAGGCTCATGTCAGTACCTGCGCCTGTTACGCTATCACCCACAGCGAGCTGCTTCATGTTGGACACATCGCTTTTACCGTTCAACAGCATGTCTTTATCGGCACCGGTAACCTCGGTAAAGGAACCTGCAGGGACAGTATCGATTTCTGCGGTTTCATTCGGCGCCGTACCGACTTTTTTAAAGGTAAGCTGACCAATGTCTAACTGGAAGAGCTTATCAGCTGTTTTGTCATAAGCAAAAGTTTCGCCGGTTTTGTCATTGAAACGGAATTCAATATCGCCTGCCGCTGCTGCGCCCACTGCCGTAGCTACCACAGTAGCATCAGCAGTTTGGTTAATTTTCCAATTAAGCGTATCTGTACCAACAGTTACTTCAATGCCAGTGTCAACGCCATTACCTTTAATCACAGCAGCTTCTTCATACTTACTGGTGCTGCCCATTTTAATGCCGATGGAGGCAAAGTCTTCCATGAACGTATCCAGACCCAGGGTCTCAAGGTCCAGCTTGTTCAGTTTGATGTTTATTGTGTCTGAATCTTTATCACCGATCTGGATGGTGATCTCTTCACGGGAGCCGTCAAACACGTTCACGCCGTTGAAGTTAGTTACGTCAGCCACGCGCTGGATCTCTTCCAGACGGGTGCCGATTTCTTTCTTGATGGAGTCCAGGTCGCTCACAGAGTTGGTGCCGTTTTTCGCCTGCACGGTCAGCTCGCGGATACGCTGCATGTTTTCGGTCACTTCTTCCAGCGCGCCTTCGGTGGTCTGTGCCAGAGAGATACCGTCGTTGGCGTTACGTGCCGCCTGGGTCATACCGCGAATAGAGGAGGTGAAGCGGTTAGAAATTGCCAGGCCCGCCGCATCGTCTTTGGCGCTGTTAATACGCAGACCGGAAGAGAGACGCTGAATCGCTGTACCCAGGGAAGACTGAGATTTGTTCAGGTTGTTCTGAGCCATCAGGCTCAGTGCGTTGGTATTAATGACCTGTGCCATTGTTATATCCTTCTAAGTAATTACGACTGTAAGTAATATGCGTTCGTTGATGCGCATACTTACTTCATCGGGGGAAATAAAATTGGCTAAATTATTTTTTTTGATTTTCTTATAAAATGGCGAATTGCCTTCACTATTGCGCGCATTTATACAAATAGCCTGTGCTAATTGGCAAATAAGCGCATAAAAGTGCATTTGGCACGCCTGCGTGTTGTTGCGGTATATATGAAAAATTAAACTTCCTTCTCTATTACCCGATGGAAATAGTGAGCGCTATTTCATTTGTGGAGGAACACTATTATGGCTGCAACAAATTTTCTGGGCGTCGGCTCCGGCTTACCGTTTGAGCAATGGCTGGCGGACGAACGCAAAGGTATTACGCAAAAACTGAATCCTTATCTGCAAAAGCAGAGCACCTATAAAGGACAAATTTCGGCATGGGGGTCGATCTCCAGTTCATTAAGTACCCTGAAAGACAATCTCGGTAAGCTGGAAGACGAAGGGTTTAACGGCGTTAGCGTCAGCGACAACAAAACGTTCAAGGCGACGGCGGGAAGTGGTGCGATACCTAATAGCTATTCCATCGCCGTGAAACAGCTGGCGAAAGCGCATCAGCTGGCGGTAGAGCATGACTCGCGTGATAAAAAGATTGGTGATTCGGGTGCGAAAGTGACCATTACCCTGAAGGAGGGTGAAAAACCGCTGGAGCTGGACTTAAAGAGTGATGAAACCTCTCTCGATCAGATTGCCAAAAAGATCAATGAGCAGAAAGGCGACGTGGTTGCGGAAGTGATCACCCTTGAGGACAACAAGCACAAGCTAGTACTGACCTCGAAAAAAACCGGTGAAGCCGGGGACATGACGATTAAAGTGAGCGGCAATACGGATTTGCAGAATAAGCTCGAAAGAGCAGATGTTGAAACCGAATCGCAAAACGCGGAAATGTTTCTCAATGGAAAACTTGTCACCCGCAGCTCTAATACCGTCGGCGATTTGATTGGTGGTGTGACGCTTGAACTTCGAGAAGTATCGGAACTAAAGGAATCTGGGCTCGATCCAAACGACCCAGAGAACTACAAAACAGAATCCCTCACCATCACCGAAGATACCTCAAAGGTGAAAACGCTGATTGAGGAGTTCGTTAAGAACTACAACAGCTACCTCAGCACCGTCGCCAGCGCCACCAAATACACCGCCCCCGATCGTGACAGCAGTTCGGGTGCGATTGCTCAGCCCGATCCCACCAACGGCGCGCTGTTTAGCGACGGTTCGCTGCGTCGACTGACCAGCCAGATGAAAGCCACCGTAGGCGGTCAATACCCTGATGCGGATGCTGTGATCCAGTCTCTGGGCAGTATCGGCATCACCGTCACCTTCGACGGCAAAATCGGCGATGAACGTACCGGTACGCTGGGCACCCTGACCATCGACAGCAAAAAGCTGGATGCCGCCCTGAAGGACAACCCCAAAGCGGTGGAGGCATTGTTCCTCGGCAAAGGGGGCAAAGAGGGGATTAAAGACCGCCTGGAGGGGATCTTTAATACCTATCTTGGGGATAAAAGCGCGATCGCGAAGAAAGACGGCGTGATCGAAACTGCGCTGGAATCCCTGCGCGAGCAGGAAAAGCGTATAGGTAAGCAGATCACGGCCGTTGAACGACGCATTGAAGAGACCATGCTGCGCAGGGAGAAAGAGTACCAGCGTCTCGATAAGGCCATGAGCGATATGAACAATATGAGTACCCGTTTACAGCAGTCGCTGGCGGGGCTGGTTTAACCGATAACACCGGGCAGCGTGCTGCCCGGCAGGATTTGACGATGTACACGAAAACGGGCAACAGTGCCTACACCGCTGTCTCACTCGACAGCGAGATCGCCGGCGCTACGCCGCACCAGCTGATCGTTCTGCTGTATGACGGGGCGATTAACGCCATGAAGCGGGCGGAGATTTACTTCCAGTCGGGCAATATTGCCCGTCGCGGCGAGATGATCTCCCGCGCCATCAATATTATCGACAACGGTCTGCGCGCCGGGCTGGACCACGAGAAGGGAGGGAACATCGCCGAAGAGCTGGAGAGCCTGTACGAATATATCTCCCGCACGCTGCTGGAAGCGAATCTCAACAAATCCGGCGACAAGCTGCCGCACCTTATCGCCCTGATGACGGGAATGCTGGAAACCTGGCAGGCCATCGCCCCACAGCACAAACAGGTGAAGCATGGATAACAGTGTGATTGAGCTGATTGAACAGCTGCTTGTCAGCAACGCAACGCTGCGCCAGCTTGCCGATGCCGGCGAATGGGACGCGTTTTTTGACGAGTCCGTGGCCTATAGCATGGGGATGAGAACCCTGTGTGACATCGATTTGACCCAGCTGGCGCAGCACAATAAAGCGCAGGTCAGCGCCCGGCTGTCCACGATGCTGGAGAACGATGCGCTTCTAACGCGTGCGATTCAGGGACGTCTGGCGTCGATCAGCAGCGAACTCTCCGCCATGCGCAAAACCAGCAGCGTGGCAAAAGCCTATTCGGCCGTTTAACTCTCCCCCACCGGATGTGCGCTTTGCTTACCCGGCCTACTCAACCCGTAGGCCCGCGCAAGCGAAGCGCCGCCGGGCAAAAAAACACTCCGCTGCTTAATGATTGCCGGATGACGCTTCGCTTACCCGGCCTACGAAACCTGCAGACCCGTGCAAAAAAAAGCCCGCCAGAGGCGGGCAAAAGAGGACAACGCAGACAGGAACGATCAGATGCTGATGTTGTATTTGCGGCCTGAAGGCAGCTGGCTGGATTCTCCCGCAGGTCCATACAGCGCGCTCGCGTGGCCAACGTGGGCGATGGCTTTCTGGATATGCTGATTTTTCTTCATATGGCTTTGCAGCAGCGACTCCACCTGCTGATTGAGGGCCTTGGTGCTGCGCACCTTTTCGTGCACCTGCTGCCAGCTGGCGAACAGCTTGCCGAGCCCAGGGTAGGGGGCTTCGGTGCCACAGCGCTGCTCCTGCTGACGGCGCATATCGTCGTAATACTGCAGGGTCGTCAGCAGCTGGTTTTTGTTATCTGCCAGCACCTGCAGCGACACCGGGTTGATCTGCATGCGGTTGAGCTGATTGACCTCTTCAATCATGATCGCCTCCAGTTCATCCAGAGACGTTTTCATCTGCGCAAGTATTGGGTAAAGCTTGTCCATAGGGGGCCTGCTCACGGTTAAAACTGAAACATGTCCTGCACCATCGCCTGAGCGATTTTCTCAGGCTCAATGCGCAGGGTACCTGCCGAAAGCGCGGCGCGCAGTTCGGCGACGCGCGCATAGTCCACGTCGCGGCTGTCGTCGGTCTGGATCGTTTTGGTTATTTCGCTCAGGGTGACGTTGGTGTTGTCGCGCGTGTCTGAACGCTTTGCCGCAGCGTCGCTTTCCTGGGGCTGCGTGCGGGCGCGCAGATCCTGAGTCGGGGCGATTTTGGTTATCGGAGCGGTGCTCTGGCTGCTGTTAATGCTCATGGGTGTCATCACGGAATCAATTTATGTACTCAATATTTGTTTCATCGGTGATTCACAGAAAAGCTAAAATTTATTGTTGTGAAATAATCATCACCTGCCCGTCAGCGCCCACTTTCCCACTGACGGTGCGCCCGCCCGCCGTTTTGACTTTGAGCAGATCATCCACCGCCGCATTGTTGAGCGCCTTGCCCTGGCTGCGAATACGAAAACCTGCCCCAGTGGTCACCAGGTCAACCGTCTGTCCGGCGCGCAGCCGCCACTGCTGGCGCAGCTGGCTCTCCAGCAGCGGTTTCCCGGCGGTGATGGCGCGCGTCAGGCGCTGGCCGATAATCTCGTCGGCGTTGAAAATTAACCCGCCGGGCTGATTGTCCAGGCTGCCGGTCACCGGCTCGATATCGCTGCGCTGGACAATCGCCCCGCCGGGCAGGCTTTGGCTTGCCACCCACCAGGTGCCCTGAGCGCTGATGCGTACCGGCAGAAAATGGCGACGCGCACCACACTGTGCGAGCACGGTGCGTTTGCCGGTCAGACGGCTGTCGCGCCCGACCAGGCTCATCTCCGGGTTATCGCAGACGGCGGCCAGCTGCGCGGGCGTGGCGAGCAGCGTGGCGGTGCGCACAATGTCGCCGCCGTCTTCTGGCTGTGGGATCAGGGCATCCAGTTTAAGCATTAGCCGCTGCTTTGCCGTCTGGTCAGACGGTACGCTGGCGACGGCGGAGGCAGAACAGAGCAAAACGGCCACCGCCGTGCTGATTAATCGGAGCTTCATCGTATTGCCTTAATAATATCTGTGATGGCTAAATTATATACGCAGGGGCCTGGGTTTTATTGCTTCAAATAATGACACTTTTGCAGGTAATTAAATCCATCGTCGCCTTAACGTTATTAGGATTGTTTCTATTTCCCTAAATAGGCTTATTTCTGTCGGGTCTTTGCAGTGTGATATTTCACCGGCCCTGTCTACACTATCGCAGTTTAAATAATGCAAGACAGGAGTCCTGTTGTCATGAATAAACTTGATGACGCCTTTCGCTTTCAACAGCAGGCGTTAGGTTTGCTGTCGCGCCGCCAGGATATATTGGCGTCAAATATTGCGAATGCCGACACGCCGGGATATCAGGCGCGAGATATTGATTTTACGCAGCAGCTGAAGGCCGCGATGGAAAATAACGCCATGGCAAAATCTCCGGTGTCGCTGGCATTAACGTCTGATAAGCATATTGAAGGTAAAGCGATGCCGTTTGACGACGCGAGTTTGCTGTATCGCGTACCGGATCAGCCGAGTGCCGACGGTAATACCGTGGATATGGATCGCGAGCGCGTCAATTTCGCGGATAACGCCGTGAAATATCAGTCGGGACTGACGTTCCTTGGCGCGGATATTAAAAAAATGATGACTGTGCTCAGTCAGGGGTAATAAACGATGTCGCTCTTTAGCGTATTTGATATTTCGGGTTCGGCGATGGCCGCCCAGTCCCGACGCCTTAACGTCAGCGCCAGCAATATGGCCAACGCCGACAGCGTGGCGGGGCCGGACGGGCAGCCGTATCGCGCGCGTCAGGTGGTGTTCTCCGTCGACGCGTCAGCCGGTCAGGAGATCGGCGGCGTACAGGTGAGTGAGGTGGTGGAGAGCAGCGCGCCGGACCGCATGGTCTATGAGCCGGGCAACCCGCTGGCCGACGAGCAGGGCTACGTGCGGATGCCCAACGTCAACGTGATGAACGAAATGGTAAACACCATTTCCGCCTCCCGCAGCTACCAGGCCAACGTGGAAGTGATGAACTCCGCCAAAAGCCTGATGCTGAAAACAATAACGCTTGGTCAGTAAGGACGCATATGGCGGTTTCTTCGATTAACAACAACAGCGGTGCAGGTGGCACCGGTACCGGCAACAGCGCGGCCGACCTGTCGAACCAGTTTATGACGCTGCTGGTTGCGCAGATGAAAAACCAGGATCCCACCAACCCGATGGATAACAACCAGCTCACCTCGCAGCTGGCGCAGTTCAACATGGCGGCCGGCGTGGAGAAGCTCAACACCTCCGTGGCGGGCGTACAGGCGATGATGGTTCAGCTCGGCAGCATGAGCGCCTCCTCCTGGGTGGGCCGCAGCGTGCTGATTGAAGGGGAGGCGAAGGTCTCCTTTGGCGAGCCAGAAGGGATTGGCATCCAGCAGGTCGGCGCTCGCCCTGGCGGATCGGACGACTTCCACTTCGTGCTGACGGGCGATGCCGAAACGGTAACCGTCACCCTGCACGACGGCGGAGAGGCATTCACCGCAGAGCTGAAAAATGTGAAGCAGGGGATGAATACCTACAACCTTGATGACCTGGAAAACTTCAAGCCGGAGCCGGGGCCATCACGCGACAGGGAATACACCATCAGCTTTGAAGCCAGCAATCCTGAGGGGGAAAACCCGGAAGTGATTGGACTGGTTCAGGATCAGGTTCAGGGCGTCACGATGGATCCGAGCGGGCCGATTCTGCATCTGCTGAATAACGATCCGATCGGCATGAACAAAGTGTTTGTCATTCAAAAATAATCACGACTTACTTCTGGACATTAATTATGGGTTTTTCACAAGGTCTTAGCGGTTTAAGTGCTGCCGCAAAAGCACTCGATGTAGTGGGTAACAATATCGCCAACTCCCAGACCGTGGGGTTTAAAGCCGGCTCCGTCTCCTTTGCCGATCTCTTTGCGGGTTCAATGGGAATGGGGGTGCAGGTTGCCGGTGTGGATCAGAATTTTGGTGACGGTAACCTGATGAATGGTTCTTCCGCGCTGGATATGGGGATCTCCGGCCGGGGCTTTTTCCGCATGGTTGATCAGTCGGGCAGCGTCTTTTACGGGCGTAACGGCCAGTTTGAGCAGGATGAAAACGGTTTTATTACCAACAAAACGAATGGCCTGTTTTTGACCGGCTACCAGGCAACGGACGGGGTGATTAACCCGGGTGCCCAGGTCGGGCCGATTCGCATTCCGACGGATGATATGCCGCCAGCGGCGTCGACAGCGGGGTCGTTGACAGGCAACCTGAAGTCTGGCTCAGAAAAACTGGATTCGAAAAATTTCGACGCGACCAAGCCTGAAACGTACAACTACGTTAGCGAAGTGGAAACCTTCGACAGCCTCGGTAACCGGCATGCGATTAAAGTGTTCTTTGTTAATGATGGTGATGGTAACTGGAAGGCTTTCGCCCAGGACTCAACTTCGCCAGAAGGTGGCGATGAGACTAAATTTACCGAAATTGCGCTGGAATTTGATGAATTCGGTAAGCTCAAAAATTCCGCTACTGGCGTCATTAAAGGGGACGCTTATAACGGGGCTGCGGGTCTGTCTGTGACGCTGGATTTAGGCGCACTTACGCAGTTTTCAAGCGACTCGCAAATCATACCGGGCGAAATCGACGGCCAGGCGCCGGGTAAATTCAATAGCTACCAGGTCAGTGATACCGGCGAAGTGATCGCCATCTACAGCAACGGTAAGCGTCAGACCGTGGCGCAGGTGGTGCTGGCCGATTTTGCCAACGCGGGCGGCTTGGAGCAGCAGGGCAACAACCTGTGGGCGGAAAGCGTGCAGTCCGGCCAGCCGTTCCTCGGCACCTCCGGCACGGGCAGCTTCGGCAGTATCGAAGGCGGCATGCTGGAAACCTCCAACGTGGATCTGGGCAGCGAAATGGTCAACATGATCGTCTACCAGCGCAACTACCAGTCCAATTCGCAAACCATTAAAACCCAGTCTGAAGTGCTGCAGACGCTGGTTAACCTGCGCTAAGGCTGAACGATGGATCGCGCTATTTATACCGCCATGAGTGCCGCCAACGCGGCGCTCAACCGCCAGGCGGTTACCTCAAACAATCTGGCGAACAGCTCCACCGCCGGTTTTCGTTCCCAGCTGGCGGCCTTCCGCTCGGTGCCCATCGAAGGGGAAACCCTGCGCACCCGCGCGCTGGTGGCGGAGTCTACGCCGTTCCACGACACCACCATGGGGCCGATCACCCACACCGGCCGCAGCCTGGACGTGGCTTTGCCGCAAAACGGCTGGCTGGCGGTAGCGATGGACGACGGCAGCGAAGGTTATACGCGCAACGGCGCTAT
Source organism: Enterobacter genomosp. O (assembly GCF_001022965.1). Lineage (GTDB taxonomy): Bacteria > Pseudomonadota > Gammaproteobacteria > Enterobacterales > Enterobacteriaceae > Enterobacter > Enterobacter cloacae_L. Next base: position 306,213 of record NZ_LECZ01000022.1, on the reverse strand, counting down.
CGAAGTGGATCAGGAAGGGGCGCTCAGCGTCAACGGCCGTCCGCTGATGGGCGACGGCGGGCCGCTGGAGGTGCCGCCGCAGTCTCACGTCACTATCGGCAGCGACGGCACCGTGTCGGCGCTCGGCATGGGCGATGACCCGACGGCGCTGGTGCCGGTGGGGCGCGTCAAGCTGGTCAATGCTGACATGAACAGCATGGTCCACGGTGACGACGGCCTGTTCCGCGCCGCGGAAGGCGTACTGGCCCAGGATGAAACCCTGCGCCTGACGCCGGAGGCCATCGAGGGCAGCAACGTCAGCCCGGTGCAGGCCATGACCCAAATGATCGCCAACTCCCGCGGCTTCGACATGAACATGAAGGTGATCCGCACCGCCGACGAGAACGCCCAGAAGGCCAACCAGCTATTAAGCGTGAGCTAAGCTCGCGCAAGGAGTCACTATGATTCGTTCCTTATGGATCGCAAAAACCGGGCTGGAAGCACAGCAGCTCAATATGGACGTCATCTCCAACAACCTGGCGAACGTCAACACCAACGGCTTTAAGCGCCAGCGCGCCGTGTTTCAGGACCTGCTCTACCAGAACTTGCGCCAGCCCGGCGCACAGGCCACCGAGCAGAACACCTTGCCGAGCGGCCTGCAGTTAGGCACCGGCGTGCGCCCGGTTTCCACCCAGCGGGTGCATACCCAGGGCGGGATGAACCAGACCGGCGATGAGTACGATGTCGCCATTGAAGGCGAAGGCTTCTTCCAGGTGCAGATGCCGGACGGCAGCACCGCCTACACCCGCGACGGCCATTTTGGCAAAAGCCCGGACGGGCAGCTGGTGAATGCCGAAGGTTATCCCATTCAGCCGGGGATCGTCATTCCGCAGGATGCGCAAAAGCTCACGATTGGCAGCGACGGGATCGTCAGCGTGAAGGTGCCCGGCCAGGCGGAAGAGCAGCAGATTGGCCAACTGACCTTGACCACTTTTGTGAACAACGCGGGGCTCGAAAGCATCGGCGGCAATCTCTACAAAGAGACCCAGTCGTCCGGCGCGCCGAACGAGCTAAACCCGGGCATGGAGAGCGCGGGCACGCTGAAGCAGAGCTACGTGGAAATCTCCAACGTCAACGTAGCGGAAGAGCTGGTGACCATGATTCAGGTGCAGCGCGCCTACGAAATCAACAGTAAGGCGGTGTCGGCATCTGACCAGATGCTGCAGCGCCTTTCCCAGCTGTAATCCTCTCTGGCCGCTCGCGCGGCCAGACACTTTATCGACACTGAAATGAAAATATTGTCTATGCACATTCCGGCAGCCGCGCTGCTGGCAAGCACGCTGCTGCTCGGCGGCTGCGCGCACATCATGCAAAAGCCTCTGGTTGAAGGCCCGACAACGGCAGCACCATTACCGATGGCACCGGCAGCGACCGGCGGCTCACTGTTTCAGGCAGGGCAGGGGATGAACTACGGCTATCAGCCGATGTTCGAAGACCGCCGCCCGCGTAACGTGGGCGATACGCTGACGATCCTGCTGCAGGAGAACGTGAGCGCCAGCAAAAGTTCCTCCGCCAGTGCCAACCGTAATGGATCGGCCGGAATGGGGCTGATTGCGGTGCCGACCAAGCTCAACAGCTGGCTGGGCGACGGCAAAGCGGATTTCGAAGCCGAAGGTAAAAACGATTTCGCGGGTAAGGGCGGCGCTGCGGCGCGCAATACCTTTACCGGGACCATCACCGTGACCGTCAAAGAGCTGCTGCCCAACGGCAACCTCGGCGTGGTGGGCGAAAAGCAAATTGCTATTAACCAGGGTACCGAGTTCATTCGCTTCTCCGGCGTGGTGAACCCGCGCACCATCAGCGGCAGCAACACCGTGCCGTCCACCCAGGTGGCGGATGCCCGCATTGAGTACGTCGGCAACGGCTACATCAACGAAGCGCAGAACATGGGCTGGCTGCAGCGCCTGTTCCTGAACCTTTCTCCTTTCTGATATGACCATGAAAAAAGAATCTATCCTGTTTTTTCTCAGCATCCTGCTCTACGGCATGATGCTGGCGATACCCAAAGGGGTACACGCGGAACGCATCCGCGATCTGGCGACGGTGCAGGGGGTGCGTTCCAACTCCCTGATGGGCTACGGCCTGATTGTCGGTCTCGACGGTACCGGCGACCAGACCATGCAGGCGCCGTTCACCGGACAGAGCCTGAACAACATGCTCTCCCAGCTGGGGATCACCGTCCCGGCGGGCACCAATATGCAGCTGAAAAACATCGCAGCGGTGATGGTCACCGCCGAGCTGCCGCCGTTTGCCCGTCCGGGCGACAAGCTGGACATCGTGGTTTCCTCGGTGGGTAACGCCAAAAGCCTGCGCGGCGGCACGCTGCTGATGACCCCGCTGAAAGGGGCGGATAATCAAATCTACGCCATCGCGCAGGGCAATATTTTGATCTCCGGCGCAGGCGCGCAGGCGGGCGGCAGCCGCGTGCAGGTGAACCAGCTTAACGGCGGACGCATCAGCGCCGGAGCAACCGTCGAGCGGGAGGTGCCGAACGATTTCGCCAGCCAGAACATCGTGCGTCTGCAGCTGAACGAAAGCGATTTCTCGCTGGCGCAGCAGGTCAGCGACGCCATTAACCAGCGCTACAGCGGCGGGGCGGCGTTGCCGGAAGATGCCCGCACCGTGCGCCTGTTTGCGCCGCCGGACGGCCCGTCCCGGGTGCGTTTTCTCGCCGATATTCAGGATATTCCGGTGAAGGTGAACGTGCAGGACGCGAAGGTGATCGTGAACTCGCGCACCGGCTCGGTGGTGATGAACCGCCACGTGTCGCTGGATTCCTGCGCGGTAGCGCACGGGTCGCTGACGGTGGAGGTGATGCAGAACAACATCATCAGCCAGCCGGACACGCCGTTTGGCGGCGGCGAAACGGTGGTGGTGCCGCAAACCGATATCTCGGTGCGCGATAGCGGCGGCTCGCTGCAGCACGTGCGCAGCAGCACCGATCTGAACGCGGTGATCCGCGCCCTGAACAGCCTCGGCGCCACGCCGAACGAGCTGATGTCGGTTCTGCAGGCGATGAAAAACGCCGGCTGTCTGCGGGCGAAGCTGGAGGTGAACTGATGAACGCCTTCGATAAATTCGACCAGCCTGCGTTTGACGTTCGCTCGCTGGACACGCTGAAACGGGAGGCCGGGCGGCAAACGCCCGGCGCGCTGAAGGCGGCGGCGAAGCAGATGGAGGGCATTTTCGTGCAGATGATGATGAAGAGCATGCGCGATGCCACCTTCAAGGACGATCTGCTGAGCAGCCAGTCTTCAGAGATGTACACCGCGATGCACGATCAGCAGATTGCGCAAAATATTGCCGGGAGTGGTCAGCTCGGCTTTGCCGATCTTATCGTCCGCCAGTTGGGGGGCGAAAGTGATGCCCCGGTTGTCACCCCGCCGGGGCGCGAAGTTTTACGCCCGGGGCTGTCGCCTGCTCCCGCCACCGGCCCGCTGCGTCTGCCTGCGCAGGTTTCCTTTGCCCAACCTTCAGAAGGCGCGCATCCGTTTATTGCCCGCATGCTGCGTCCGGCCCAGGCGGCCGCGCAGCAGAGCGGGCTGCATCCGCATCTGATCCTCGCCCAGGCCGCGCTGGAGTCCGGCTGGGGGAAACGGGAAATCCCCGCCGCCGACGGCAGCCCGAGCCACAACCTGTTCGGCATTAAGGCCACGGGCGACTGGCGCGGCAAAACCACCGAAATCACCACCACGGAATATATCAACGGCGTGAAGCAGAAGGTGAAAGCGGCGTTCCGCGTCTACGACTCCTACGAACATGCGCTCTCGGACTACGCGAAGCTGCTGACCAAAAACCCGCGCTATCGCGGCGTGGTGCAGTCAGATTCCGCAGAGCAGGGGGCGAAGGCGCTGCAGGCGGGCGGTTACGCGACCGATCCGGCCTACGCCAAAAAGCTCATCACCATTATTCAGAAGGTAAAAGGCGATATTCAGCAGGGCGTGAACGCCTATAAAAACGATATCGACAACATTTTCTGAGAAAGATGTTTTAGAGAATTTTTGAATCACCGATGAAATAAAAAGAGCCATGAACTTTCTGGCCCGGACGCGAACCCCGGGCCCGCAATCAGGGAATATCCAGAACGTATGAATAACCTATTTAATTTAGCCAGAAATGGCATCAGCGTGGCGCAGGCCGCGATCCGGGTGACCGGTGATAATCTGACCAACGGCCCATCCGGCAACTATAGCCGCCGCAGCCTGATCATCGGTGAGCTTGGCGGCATGTCGACCCCCCAGGGTTTTTATGGCTATGGCGCCCGCGCCAGCGGCGTAGAGCGTGCCTATGATGCGTTTGCCAACAATCAGCTGCGGGATTCACTTTCCAGCTATGCCTCCTTTACCGGACGGATGGAGCAGCTGGCGGATATCGATAACATGCTCGCGGATGAATCGGATAACGTCTCCGTGTCACTGGGCAAGCTGTTTAAGGATATGGCGACGCTGAGCGGCGACCCGGCGGATGGCCCGGCGCGTGCGGCGGTGTTTACCTCCCTCGACGTGCTGGCCAACCGCTATAACGCCAGCGCCAAACGCCTGTCCGGGCTGGAAAAGAGCACCAACACCCAGATTGAGCGCAGCGCCAAAGAGATCAATACCTATACCGAACAGCTGGCAGAGCTTAACAAGCAGCTGGAGCGGGCACAGGGCAGCGGTACGCCGCCTGCCGACCTGCTCGACCAGCGCGATGCGCTGCTGGAGGGGCTGAGCGAGCAGCTGGGGATTAGCGTAACCGAGGATCAGATCTCCGGTCGCGTGAGCGTCACGCTGTCCGATGGGCGTCCGCTGGTCTCCGGCGGTACCGCCTACAAGCTGGAAACCTCTCCGTCAGATGCCGATCCCAACAAGATGATTGTGTCCTACGTGGACGCGAACGGCAAAGCGTCGCCGCTGGATGAAAACGCCATCACCAAAGGTCGTCTGGGCGGGCTGTTCAAATTCCGCAATGAGGATCTCGTCGTTGCGCGTCAGGATCTGGACCAGATCGCCTTTATGATGGCGCACCGGATGAACGAGCAGAACCGGCAAGGGTTTACGGCGGACGGTGCTCCGGGCGACGATCTCTTCTCACTGCCGGATATCAAGGCCATTGCGAACGCGAAAAACCAGGGTACAGGTAAACTGGATCAGGTCAGGGTGACCGATTTCGAAAAAGTAAAATCTGAGAATTACGAGATCACGTTCAATGACCCTGACTGGGTCGTCAAGGGGGCCGACGGGCGTACGGTATCGCTTGAGCCATCCTCAAGGGATACGCTGAAATTTGATGGCATAGAAATAAAAGTCCCTCTGGCGGGAGCCGTCAAGCCGGGGGATACCTTTACCCTGAACCCAATGGCAGGCGCAGCCGAAGGCATCAGCCGTAAGATCACCAGTGCGCAGGACTTTGCGGCAGCGGACGCGGCGGGTGAAGAAGGTAACAACAAAAACCTCGAAGAGATGCTGAAGATCCAGAATGAAGCATTAATTGGCAACAACACGCTCAGCGAAGCGTATGCCAGCCTGGCGGGCAAGATCGGTGAAAGTGCGCGCGAGGTGAAATCCTATGCAGTCAGCGCCGAAAGTGATTTACGCACTAAATACGACACCAAACAGGCGCTCTCGGGCGTCAACATGGACGAGGAGCGCATCAATCTGGATATGTTTGGGCAATATTATCGTGCCAGCGCGCAGCTGCTGAAAACCGCCACGGATATGTTTGACGCCCTGCTGGCCATCCGATAAGGAGAAGAGAATGCGATTAAGTACACTGTATATGTACAAGCAAAGCGCGGAGTCGATGACGAAGCGCATGAGCCAGAGTAACGACGTTTATCTGCGGATGTCAGCGGGTAAAACGCTGCTCAAAGCCTCGGATGACCCGACCGCCGCGACGGATGCGGTAAAACATCAGGACGCGCTGGCGAAGCTGGAGATGTACAGCAACGTGCGTTCCCGCGCGCGCAGTGCGCTGGAGTTTCAGGACAATATTTTGAACGGCGTGGGAAATCTTATGACCACCACCCTGAAGGAAAAAATGGTGGCGGCGGGATCGGATGCCTATTCTGACGACGATCGCCGGGCGCTGGGAAAAGAGATTGAGGGGATCCGCGCGAATCTGCTGGATTTAGCCAACAGCCGCGACGCCGCCGGTCGCTATATTTTCAGCGGCTTTAACACCGATACGCCCGCGTTTGATGACGCGGGGGCATATCAGGGTGGGGATGAAGCGCGTAAGCAAACCGTTGCCGACGGAACCGAGATGCAAACCGGCCATCTCGGCGATGAGATCTTCAAGGACATTTTTGCGCTTCTCGACAAAGCCGTTGAAGAGCTAATAAAAGAAGATATTGACTACGACGCTATGCGAGCCGCGCTTGAAGCTGCCAGCAAAGGCATAGATGCGGGCATCGACCGTCTGGGTAAAGCCCAGGCCGAGCTGGGTACCAACCTGCAGCAACTGGACGCGCTGGATCTCACCGGCGACGTGCTGATTAACGACACCATTGTCAAAGTGCAGGATGCCATCGGTGCCGATACCAGCATGCTGGTGACGCTGGTGTCGGAGTCGCAAATGTCCGAACTGGCCTTTAATGCCTCGATGTACGTCTACAAAAATATGCAGAAAATGAATCTGTTTAATATGTGACGTTCCAGACCGTTTAATTCCCTTTTTTCAGGTGCCACCGCGTACGGCTTAACCGTGCGCGGCAGGTGAGAAACTATGCTAACGAAACTTAAAATTTATAGCGCAATCAGCCTTATTATCGGCCTGTTTGCGGTCATGCTGTTCGGCGTAACCGCCTATTCGGTTTATGACGCGGTCTCTAATAATACGAATTTTAAACGTATTGTTGTGGCCTCAGAAAATAACGACCAGATGCGCGATGCGGCCTATAACATCAGCGCGGTGATGGCCAATACCAACGGCCTGATGCTGCAGGCGGCGCTGGGTAACCCGGTCTCTGAGAATGTGGCCAAACATACGCAGAACGTGGTGAAAATTGCGCGCCGTAATATGGATGCGTTTATGGCGTCGCCGTTTAATACCCCGGAAGAGAGCCGTCTGGCCGCCGAGGTGAATACGGCGTTCAACGAAGTGTATAAAGTTGCTGAAGTTAAGCTGGGCTATCTGCAAAACCCGGCAGGGTATTCAGGCTCGCTGGAACACGATATGCAGTTGCGCACCGCGCTGCGTAATAAGGTGGATCAGTACAGCGATGCCAGCACTCGCCTGAGCCAGAGCTATATAGAGGCCTCCGAGCGTGGTTACCAGATCATGCTGGGCGTCGGGCTTGTGGTGATTATTCTGGCCGTCGGTCTGCTGTTCGCCATTCGTTTCTGGCTGCGTCACACCCTGGTGCGTCGTATGGAGACCACTGTAGAGACGCTGCGTCGCGTGGCGGCGGGCGATCTCAGCCAGGAGATCGAAAGCGGTAGCCAGAATGAAATCGGCAACATGTTGACCGAACTGGAGACCATGCGCACCTCCCTGACCAGCACGATTCTGGGGATCCGCGACAGCGTGCAGCGTATCCATACCAACGCCCAGGAGATTGCCCACGGCAATAACGATCTCTCTTCCCGTACCGAAGAGCAGGCGGCGGCGCTGCAGGAGACGGCGGCTAGCATGGAGCAGATCAAAACCACCGTGCGCCAGAATGCCGACAACGCCCACGCGGCCCGCGAGCTGGCGGAAAGCGCCAGCCACAATGCCCATAACGGCGGCGAAGTGATGCAGAGCCTGGAGCAGATTATGGCGCAGATCACCACCAGCTCGCGTCAGATTGCCGACATCAACGGCGTGATTGACAGCATTGCCAACCAGACCAACATCCTGGCCCTGAACGCGGCGGTGGAAGCGGCACGTGCCGGTGAGCAGGGACGCGGCTTCGCGGTGGTCGCGGAAGAAGTACGTAACCTGGCAAAACGCAGCGCCGATGCGGCCAAAGAGATTAACCAGCTGATTAACACCAGCGTGAGCAATATTGATATCGGTTCGCGTCAGGTGGGGCAAGCCAGCACCGTGATGCAGGAGATTGTGACGTCCGTGTCGCAGGTGACGCAGATCATGGGCGAAATCACGTCGGCCTCGGATGAGCAGAGCGCGGGCATCAACCAGATTTCGCAGGCGGTTAACGAGATGGATCTGGTGACCCAGCAGAACGCGGCCATGGTGGAAGAGGCGGCCATGGCGGCGGGCGATCTGGAAGCCCAGTCCGACGCGCTGGAGCGGCTGGTGGCGCAGTTCAGGCTGAACCAGGGAAGCAACGTGACGAACGTGAGCGTAGAGCCCACTAAACCACGGCGTCAAAAAGAGCCTGGCCTTGCCCAGTGGGAAACGTTTTAATGACCTTAATTACCGCCATTAATCATGCTGTTTTATTAAATAGCCCGTTAATAAAAGCGAAGTAACAGAATGCGCATTTTTATAAAGGCTTATTGCACTATTTGAATGCGCCTTTTCACCGGATAATTCTCGTAGAGAATAGCGGGTGGAATGCAATCGTGGATGGTATTTACACGGCCGAAGGGCTGGAAGATAAATCGGTAGTCTGGTCAAAATATCACTATCTGGTGCGGCAGGAAGCATTGCGGTTACATAAGCGGCTTCCTGCCAGCGTCGAGCTGGATGATTTAATTCAGGCGGGTTCGATTGGTTTTTTAAGTGCAGTGGAAAGTTTTGACCCGAAAAAAGGGGTGACGCTCACGGCGTGGATCACCCAGCGGGTAAAATGGGCGTTATTAGATGAGCTGAGAGAAAGTGACTGGGTACCGCGGCGGGTACGAACCCATACGCGTGAAATAGTCACCATTATTCAGCAAGTCGAGCAGGAAAAAGGCGGTGAAGCCACGGAAAGTGAAATTGCCGAGCGCATGGGCGTGTCTTTACAGGAATTTCAGCAGATGCTGGCGGATAATAACGCCAGCCAGATGTACTCGATGGACGAGCTACAGGAGAATTATGCTGACAGCTGGGAAACGAGCGATGATGGAAATGAACAACTTAACCCGCTGAATGACACCATCATGAACAATTTGATGGAGCGGATCGCTGAACATATTCGGTTCATTCCTGAAAGAGAACAGCAGTTACTGCAGCTTTATTATCTACAGGATTTGAACATGAAAGAGATTGGGCTGGTGTTGGGGATCACGGAAACACGCGTGAGCCAGTTACACAGCCTGGCGGTTAAAAGGTTACGCAGTCGAATGGAATCGGCATAAGGATAATAACAGGGCATTAACATTCACCATGTTAATAAAGGGTTTAATGCAGGGTTAACCATTAAAATCAAGGTTTAATAAGGTTTAACAATGCTTTATTAATTATTTGAATCAATGAGTTAACATCAATCTGGAGATTTGGGAGAATTTCTGTCGCTTGTTCGGAAAATGCTTAATGTTTAAGATTTTGCCAGTTTTGAGATGCAGCCTCCTTTGGCATTGACAGGATTGTCATTCATTTACTGAGGAAGAGTAACTTACCTTTGTGAATATCAATGCCAAAAGACTCTCTGCATCAGTTCGGAAACGTTATCTAACTAAACTGACATGCCAGTTGATGGCTGAATAACATTGGGAGTTTTCGCCTGTGTCTAATTTTGACGAGTACCTGCAAAATATTCATGATATTAACCTGTCCTATCTTCTGCTGGCCCAGCAGCTGATCCGTCAGGATAAATTTGCGGCGGGTTTTCGCCTTGGTTTATCTGAAGGGACAATTGATAACCTGAAAGAACTTTCGCTTCCGCAATTAATGAAGCTGGCGGCCACTAATCAGCTTATTTGTCGTTTGCGCGTTGATGATGAAGTAGTAATTGAAAACCTGACCAAAGATTCGCGTATTGAAGCACTGCAGCAAATTCATACCGGCATTATTTTGTCGACCAATCTTCTGAACGCCTTAAGCGAAGAAGATGCCATTACCGCAGAGGGGGCATAATTATGTGTGGTGAAAAAAGTCTGCTGCAGGAAATTGACGAAGTGAATATTGCCATGGGGTTAATTTCCCTGGGGGCAAGAATGCAGGTGCTGGAATCGGAAACGTCGCTGAGCCGCCGTCGCCTGCTGCGTTTATATAAAGAGTTACGCGGTTGTCCGCCGCCGAAAGGGATGCTGCCATTTTCCGAAGACTGGTTTATGTCGTGGGAACAGAATATTCATTCTTCCATGTTCTACAACATCTACCTGTATTTGAAAAAGACCGAACAGGGTCGCTCGATTGAAATGTTGATGAAGACCTATCGTCTTTATCTGGAGCAGTGCAGCACCTGCGCTGATGAGAAGCCGGTGCTGGGGCTGACCCGAGCCTGGACATTATTACGCTTTATCGACTGCGGCATTATTTCGCGTAAAGCCTGCAGCGTGTGCGGTGGTGGTTTTATCGTCACCACCGAATTTATTAAAAACCCGTTTACCTGCAGCTTGTGCAGCCCGCCGTCGCGTGCGCTTAAAAAATCCCAGGTGAGCAATACCGGCCTTCTGGGCACGTTTGCCGCGCCGGAAATCATGACGGCGTAACCCTGACGGGCGGCGGTGCGCAAGATGGCGATTACCTGATGCCGGGGCAACCGGCATCGGTCAAAAAAGCAAAAGGAGAGAGTGTGTTAGTTATTGTTGGCTATCTTGTTGTCATACTGACCGTTTTTGGTGGTTTTATTCTGTCCGGCGGTAATCTGATGGCGCTGTTTCAGCCGCTGGAGCTGCTGATTATCGGCGGGGCCGGCGTTGGGGCGTTTATTGTCGGTAACAACATTAAATCCCTCAAGGCAACCGGAAAAGCGCTGGTGAAAGTCTTTGTGGGCAAGCGCTATAACAAAGCGGTCTATATGGACCTGATGGCGCTGATGTTCCTGCTGCTGTCGCAAAGCCGTGTTCACGGGCTAATGTCGCTGGAGAAGGATATCGAAAATCCGCAGAACAGCGATATTTTTAGCGCCTATCCCCGCCTGATGAGCGACCCAATGCTCGCCAACTTTATCCTCGACTATTTCCGCCTGATGATTGGCGGCAGCATGAATTCTCATGAAATCGAAGCGCTGATGGATGAAGAGATCGAAACCTGTGAAGAAGAGCTGGAAGTGCCGGCCCACAGTCTGAATACCGTGGGTGATGCGTTTCCGGCTTTCGGTATTGTGGCGGCGGTGATGGGGGTGGTGAATGCGCTGGGTTCCGCAGACCGTCCGGCGGCGGAGTTGGGCATGCTGATCGGCCACGCGCTGGTGGGCACCTTCCTCGGCATTCTTATTGCCTATGGCTTCGTGTTGCCGCTGGCGACCCTGCTGCGCCAGAAGAGTTCTGACCAGGTCAAGATTTTGCAGTGCATCAAGGTGACGCTGCTCTCCAGCCTGAACGGCTATGCGCCGCAGATTGCGGTGGAGTTTGGTCGTAAAACCATCTTTACCAGCGAACGCCCGTCGTTTGAAGAGCTGGAAGAGCATGTGCGCGAAGTGAAGTCCAACGCCACGCTGAAAACCAAAACGTCGGACAGCGCCGCATGAAGAACGTCACGCCCGTCATCATTTCACGTAAGCGCAAAAAGAAGAAACATGCCCATCACGGCGGCACCTGGAAGATTGCCTATGCCGATTTTATGACCGCGATGATGGCCTTCTTCCTGGTCATGTGGCTGCTGGCGCAGTCCACGGACATGGAAAGGGAGCTGATTGCCGACTACTTCCGCATGCCGCTGAAGCCGTCGATGGCAAACGGGGACAAAACCAGCCTAAGCGACAGCGTCATCCCCGGTGGTGGGGATGACATCCTCAAGCGGCAGGGCGAAGTGTTTAAAGGCCAGCTTAGCCAAATTGATAAGCACAAGCGCTTTGAAAGCCTGAAGCAGGCCAAGGAGAAGCTGCAGAAGATGATCGAAACCGATCCGCGGCTGAATAACTTCAAGTCCAACATTTTGCTGAACCTGACCAACGACGGTCTGCTGATCCAGATCACCGACTCGCAGGACCGCCCGATGTTCCGCGTCGGCAGCGAGCTGCCGGAGTCTTACATGAACGGGATTTTGCAGGCGCTGGTGCCGCTGCTGCAGGAGCTGCCGAACGCGCTGAGCCTGACGGGGCACACCGACTCGCTGCCGTATGCCGGGGGCGACGGGGGGTACAGCAACTGGGAGCTCTCCGCCGGACGCGCGAACGCCGCGCGGCGGGTGCTGGTCAGAGCCGGGCTTAACGATGAACGTTTCTTGCGGGTGATTGGTACCGCCAGCCGGATGCCGCTGGAGAACACCCCGCCTGAGAGCGCGGTCAACCGCCGGATAAGTATCCTGGTGCTCAGCCGCTCGAAAGAGCAGGAGATCCGCCTGGAAGATACGCAGGCTCAGCGCGCTGAGATCAATCTGCAAAACGTGCAGGGTTATACCGATGGACATGAATGATTTTTCGCAGATCTTCTTTACGGAAGCGGAAGAGTTACTGGCTGAGATGGAGCAACAGCTGCTTGGGCTGAACGTGACAACGCCGGACCCGGAACAGCTCAACGCGATTTTTCGTGCGGCGCATTCGCTGAAAGGGGGGGCGGCCACCTTTGGTTTTACTGCCCTCCAGGAGACAACCCATCTTCTTGAGAACCTGCTCGATCAGGCGCGGGCAGGGGAGCGTGCGCTCAGCCGCGCGATCGTTAATCTTTTTCTGGAATGTAAGGACATTATGCAAGCGCAGCTGGAAGCCTATCAGTCGTCGCAGGAGCCGGATGAAGCCAGTTTCCGCTACATCTGCGAGGCCCTGAGAGCGATTGCCCTTGAAGGGCAGCAGCCTGAACCCGCCCCCGTTGAGACGAAAAAACGTGCCGATGAGGTGAAGCTCCTGGTCACGCTCTCGAATATCGACGCGCGTGAACAGACGATGCTGCGGGAAGAGCTGTCCCATATGGGCAGCATTGTTGACGTTGAAACGACGCCCGAGAGCATGAAGGTCACGCTGCTGACCAGCGCTACCGCGGACGACATCACGGCCGTGCTCTGCTTCGTCGTGAATGCCGGGCAAATTGCGGTTGCGCCCGTGGAGAGTCGCCCGGATGCGGTGCCCGAAAGCACGCCGGCAGTGCTGCCAAAAAGCATTGCCGCCCCGGCGCGTACCGCCGGGCAGGAGTCGGGCAGCATCCGGGTAGCGGTGAGTAAAGTCGATCAGATAATCAACCAGGTTGGCGAGTTGATAATCACTCAGGCGATGCTCTCCCAGCTCTCGCGCACGCTGGATCCGGCCAGTTACGATCTACTCTCCAACTGCGTGGCGCAAATGGAGCGCAACACCCGCGAATTGCAGGAGTCAGTGATGTCCATCCGCATGATGCCGATGGACTATGTCTTTAGCCGTTTCCCGCGTCTGGTTCACGACCTGGGGGCGCGCCTCAACAAGCAGGTTGAGCTGATCCTCAAAGGCGGCTCCGCGGAGCTGGATAAGAGCCTGATTGAACGCATTATCGACCCGCTCACGCACCTGGTGAGAAACAGCCTGGACCACGGCATTGAAGAGACAGAGACGCGCGTGGCGAAGGGAAAATCACCCGTCGGAACCCTGACGCTTTCGGCCGAACACCACGGCGGCAATATCGTGATTGAAGTCAGCGACGACGGCGCGGGTCTGAACCGGGAGAAGATCCTCGCCAAAGCCCGTTCGCAGGGAATGACCATCAGCGACACCATGAGCGACGACGACGTGTGGATGCTGATCTTCGCCGCCGGTTTCTCCACCGCCGAGAGCGTGACGGACGTCTCCGGTCGCGGCGTGGGGATGGACGTGGTGCGACGCAACATTCTGGCGATGGGCGGCCACGTGGACGTGCTCTCTACGCCGGGTGCCGGGACAACCATTCGCATTATTCTGCCGCTTACGCTGGCGATCCTTGACGGCATGCTGGTGAAGGTGGGGGAAGAGATTTACGTCCTTCCGCTGGGGGCGGTGATGGAGTCGCTCCGGCCCACGGAGGCGATGCTGTGCCGCTTTGTGGGCGAAGAGCGTCTGCTGCAGGTGCGCGGCGAATATCTGCCGCTGGTGCTGCTGCGTCAGCGCCTCTCGGTGCCGGGTGACGCGCCCGCCGACGATGGCATTGTGGTTATCGTGCAAAGCGCGGGCTGCCGCTATGCGCTGTGGGTCGATCAGCTTATCGGCCAGCAGCAGGTGGTGGTCAAGAATCTTGAACATAACTACCGCAAAGTTCCTGGCGTCTCCGCAGCGACCATCCTCGGCGATGGCAGCGTGGCGCTGATCCTTGATGTGGTTGAGCTTTCGACGCTCAACGCTCCACAACCCCAGAGGGAGGGGGTAAACGCATGACTGTAGCAACCACCGTTAAACCAGCCGCAGCCGAGGCCATCGCTCAGGAGTACCTGGTATTCCGCCTGGGCAGCGAAGAGTACGGCATCGATATTCTCAAAGTGCAGGAGATCCGCGGCTGCGATCGCCTGACGCGCGTTCCGAACTCGCCAGAGTTTATTATCGGCGTAACTAACCTGCGCGGCGTGATTGTGCCGATTGTGGATCTGCGCCTACGCTTTGACCTACCAGACCCGTCGCAGGACGACAAAACGGTGGTCATTGTGCTCAATCTGAATGACCGCGTTGTGGGCATTGTGGTTGACGGCGTGGCGGACGTGCTGTCGATTGACGTGGAAAACATCAAACCGACTCCGGATGTGGCCTCGGTGCTTTCCGGGCGCTACCTGCTTGGGCTGGGCGTGCTCGACAGTCGAATGATTATTCTGGTGAATATTGAGACCCTGCTGAGCCGCGAGGAGCTGGCGCTGGTGGATGCGGTGACGGAGACATATAGCGATTCCCACTGACCAGCGGTGGAGGTTGCCGTTGATTCATAAGTCGCTATTATGAATGTTCGAGTTTCCAGAAAGCGCTAAGGATTGCCAGAAAATATGCCCGTCAATTTTGACCTTAACGATCTTTATGCTTTCCGAGCGTTAGTGGAATACGGTAACTTCCGCGTCGCCGCTGAATCTATCTGCCTGTCCCAGTCGGCGCTGAGCCGCAGGATTGAGAAGCTGGAGGCCGCGCTGGGAACAAAGCTCTTTGACCGCACCACCCGTCGCGTGGCCTTAACGTTATACGGGCAAAACTTTGCGGAACGCTCCGCGCAGCTGCTCGACAACGTTGAGTCAATGCTGGCGGATGTCGATAAGGTCAGCGAAGAGCGGACGGGACTGATCACGGTCGCCACGGTACCCTCCGCGGCCTGCTATTTTATGCCTGACGTGATCCGTCGTTTTCAGTCCCGCTATCCACGCGTTCGCATTAAGCTCATCGACAGCAGCGCGGGGAATGTGATTGACGCCGTGGCCCGAAGCCAGGCGGATTTTGGAATCTGCTTCGCAGGAAACTTGCCGTCGGAAATTGAGTTTTTCCCGCTGGTGGAGGATGTCTACGTCGCGGCGTGCCGAAAGGATCACCCGCTGGCGCAGAAGAGCCACCTGACGTGGCAGGCGTTTTATCAGCAGGATTATATCTCTCTCGATAAAACGTCAGGTAACCGTAACCTGCTCGACCGGATGTTGGGAGATATTGTTCCCGAGCGCCCTAGCGTTTGCGAAACCCGTCACGTCACCACGATGCTCGGTATGGTAGAGGCGGGGATCGGTATTGCTGCCGTTCCCGCCATGTCGATGCCCACGTCAGAGCACACCGTGCTGACGCATCTGCCGCTGGTGGCGCCGGAAGTGAAGCGCGCCGTGGGGCTTATCCGGCGCCGGGGGCGCATCCAGTCCTATATTGCGGCTGAGCTGGAAAAACACATCACCGAGCAGTATCGCCGGACGTAACGGGGATCATCCCCGTCTCCTGGATAACGGCCCGGGAGGGCGGCGAGGCGAGATAGGTCAGCAGCGCTTTTCCCTCGGCGGGATGTTCCGCGTGACGGGTCACCGCCCCAGCGAAGCGCGTAATGTATTGCAGATTATCAGGGATTTTACCGACAAAGGTGACGCCCTCAACCGGCAGCAGCTCGCTGACCTGCTGGAACCCTACGGCGTACTTCCCTTTCGCCACTTCCGAGGCGACCGGAATACGCTCGACCTTTGTCGCTTTATCCGTCACCTCTTTCTCTATCCCCAGCTTTGTGAACAACGTCTGGCTGACATACCTGCCGCTGGCGCTGTCAGAGTAAGCGATGGAGCTGGCCTGCAGCAGCGTTTTACGCAGGTTTGCATCGTTGCTGATATCGGGAACCTCGTCGCCTTTTTTGACCACCATGCCGATGGGGGAGTCCGCGAGCTCGGCTCGCGAACCGGGCTCGGTCAGACTGGCTTTTTCGAGCTTCTCCAGCGCATCGCCCACCATAATCACCACGTCGGCTTTCTCGCCGCGCGCGAGCCGGTTTGGGATCGCCTGCGGCGTAGCCCCCATTGAGGGGCCGGGAATAATAACAATCTTATCCCCGGTCCGGCGTTCATATTCCGGCGCCAGCTTTTCAAGGGCGGCTTTAAAGCCGCCTGAGATCATCACCTTGACGTCCTGAGCACAGGCGTTGGCGCTCAGAAAGGCCAGCACCAGCGCGCTGGCGGTATAGCGAGACGTGCGCTTCATGCGGCCTCCTGTGACTTGACGGTGTTTTGCAGCGATACCGCACGACGGCGATAGAGGTAGAGCGTTGCCAGCAGCGCACACAACGCGGCGAAGCTCATCCAGTAGCCCGGTGAGGCTTTATCACCGGTGTATTCAATCAGCGCGGTGGACATCACCGGGGTAAAACCACCGAATACCGCCGTTGCCAGGCTATATGCCAGCGAGAAGCCCGCCACGCGCACTTCCGCAGGCATAATTTCCGTCAGGGCGGGGATCATCGCGCCGTTATACAGGCCGTAAAGGAAGGAGAGCCACAGCAGGACGCTCAGCATCATGGAGAAGCTGGGGGCGTTAGCCAGCATCGTCAGGGCCGGGTAGCTGGTCGCCAGCGCCAGCAGGGTCATGGCAATCAGCACCGGTTTGCGCCCGAAGCGGTCCGACAGCGCGCCACCCACCGGCAGCCAGATAAAGTTAGAGACAGCCACCAGCAGCGTCACCAGCAGGCTGTCTGAAGCGCTCAGCATCAGCACCTTTTTGCCAAAGGTGGGGGCATAAACGGTGATCAGATAAAAAGCCGTTGTGGTCATCGCCACCATCAGCATGCCCGCGACCACAACCTGCCAGTTAGCCAGCAGCGTTTTAAAGACCTGGCGCATTTCCAGATGATGGCGGCGCGCGCTGAACTCCTCCGTTTCCTCCAGCTTGCGGCGCAGGAAAAAGATAAACGGCACGATTAAGCAGCCGAACAGGAACGGGATGCGCCAGCCCCATTCGCGAATGGCGCTCTCTTCCATCAGGGCGTTCAGGGCAAAGCCCATCGCTGCCGCCACCATAATGGCGACCTGCTGGCTGCCGGACTGCCAGCTGGTGTAAAAGCCCTTGCGGCCCGGCGTGGCGATTTCAGCCAGATAGACCGATACGCCCCCAAGCTCCGCCCCGGCGGAAAAGCCCTGCAGCAGGCGGCCCGTCAGGACCAGCAGCGGCGCCCACAGCCCGATGCTTTGATAAGACGGGATCAGCACAATCAGGAAGGTGCCAGCCGCCATGATGGAAAGCGTGACGATCAGCCCCTTTCTGCGCCCCACCTTGTCGATGTACGCGCCAAGCACAATGGCCCCGATCGGACGCATCAAAAAGCCCGCGCCGAAGACGGCAAAGGTCATCATCAGCGACGCAAATTCACTGCTCGCCGGGAAGAACGTGTGGGCGATGTAGGTGGCATAGAAGCCGAAAAGAAAGAAATCGAACTGCTCAAGGAAGTTGCCGGACGTCACGCGAAGTATCGCGCCCGCTTTCGACCGTACGGTTGCAGGTGAGGTTGAGGAAAACATGGTTATCTCCAGTTTATTGTTGACGTTTTACGCGTCTGTTTCTGAAAACTGGATCAGGATGGGAAAATAGATAAGCGCAATTAACACATTGATTCATGCGCGGGGCGCATCAATGACGGTGTGGTAACACCGAGCGCTATAAGCAACAATAACTTAACAAACCATTGTCTTTTTATTCACCAATGTTCCGTAAGTAGCTGATATTGCGATTTTGTGAAGTCGCGCAGAGGGGACGCTTCAGAAAGAGCCGGGTAGCCGCTTCGTTACCCGGCGGGTGCAGTTTAGCGCAGCGCCCTGGCAATGGCGCTGAACATCAGAGAGGCCTCCAGCGGCTGGGCGCTAAAGGACGGCTCCGCCTGCGGCCAGGTAGACCACTGAACGATGACCAGGTTTTCCTTCTGGTTCACTACGATCATCTGACCAAAAATGCCCAGCGCCCAGAGCGAGCCTTTCAGCGAATCCTGCGCTGCCGGCTCAACGCCGGTGGCGTTGGCGGGCACAGCGTTGTTCCACCACTGATAGCCGTACAGCCCGTCCGGATGGGCGTCTGATACCGAGCCTTTCGCCTTCGTCCAGTCTGATGACTGTTGGATCCAGCCATCAGGAAGGATCTTTTTACCGTCCGGCAGCGTGCCGTTGTTGCGGATAAACTCCCCGAAGCGACCCCAGTCCTCCAGCGTGGCGTTAAAGCCGTGCGCGCCGACGTCGTGCTGGCCTTTGCTGTAGGCATGCCATACGCCGTCGCTTGCCATGCCGTAGGGCTGCCAGATGCTTTTTTCCAGATACGCTGCCAGCGTCATTCCGGTGGCACGCTCCAGCACGTCGCCCAGCAGCCAGGCGCCGCCGGAGGAGTAAGACCAGTTCTCGCCGGCCGGGTGAGCCCTGCGTAACCCCTTCACCAGCCTGCGCACGCAGTCGTAGGTACCCGGCTTCGCCTCGCACTCGGTGAGCTGTGCGAAATCAGAGTTCGGATTGGTGTAGTCCTCGTTCCACGCCACGCCGGAAGTGTGGGTGATAAGCTGTTTGAGCGTCACGCCGTCCCACGCGGTGCCTTTCAGGTCGGGTTCATACCGCGTGACCAGGTCGTCGAGCGAGTGAATTTTTCCCTCTTTGAGAGCTAAGCCCACCAGCGCCGATACCACCGATTTGCCTACCGAACGCGAGGTCCAGAGCGTGGAGTCGGTATTGCCCTGGGCGAGATACTTCCAGGCGATTTTGCCGTCCTTCAGCACCAGCATGCCGCTGACGTTCTGGCGTTTAAGGTACTCCTGAAGGCCGTAGCGCCTGCCGTTGACCTGATAGTGGGCGTCCGCGAGCGGCTTGTCCGACATTTCCAGCGGCACGGCATTACCGTGGCGGAAAACATCCCCGGCGTAGTTGCGGTAGTCATTGCGAAAACCCACCACGCGATCGGCCTGGCTCCAGGTGAGCATCTTATGGGTGTCCGGCAGCGCGGTGTCAAAGGGGGCAGGGCAGGCGCTGAGGCCGGTGCCTTCGCAGGCGGCCATTGCCGCAGGGGAGAGCAGGCTGCTGAAGACAAGGCCCGCCAGCAGGGCCTGGTTTATTTTTCTGTTTTTCATATCCGTCTCGTATGGGTTAAGAACGGCTTCAGTTTAAAAAGCCCGGCGCTATAATAAAAAACGCATAATGGGGGAAAATCCCCCTCAAAAAAGGAGAAAACGTGGCGGGTCTACTCTATTCCTTTGCACAGCTTGAGGCATTCACCGCCGTGGCCGAGAACGGCAGCCTGAGTAAAGCGGCGGTGGCGCTGAAAAAAGACCGCACGACGCTTCGCGATCTGATTGATTTTCTTGAGGACGGGCTGGGCTACGCGCTGTTTATTCGCGAGGGACGCACTCTGCGGCTCACGGCGGAAGGAGAGCAGCTCCAGCGCCAGGCGCATCTGCTGATGCGGCAGGTAAAAGCCTTTGAGGCTTTTGCCAGAGAGGTGCCCTACGGCGCCACGCAGGACCTGACGCTGGTCTACGATCCTTTTACTCCCAGAACCTTTCTCCACGGTGTCATCGCTGAAATGGCGGCGCGAAAAATCCGGCTGAGCCTCATCTGCGCCTCGCGCGATGAATCTGAACGCCTGCTGGCGAGCGGACGCGCGGATCTGGCCATCTGCCAGGCGCGCAACCGCAGCGTGGGCAATGACATGGAGTGGCGGGCCCTGGGGGCAATCGATATGGATTTTTACGCCTCCGGCACGCTGTTTACGGATATTTCATCACCTCTGTCGCTGCTTGACCTCTCCCTGGTCCCACAGGTTGTAATGCACCCCGCCTCGGACGAGCCGGTCGCGCGGCGCCTGCAGATTTCAGGGCACACGCTTTTTACTAACGAGCCGGAGATGCTGCGCGGCCTGCTGGAGCGCGGATGCGGCTGGGGATTCTTGCCGACCCATTTTGATGCCGTGCGGTGGCAAAACGTAAAAAGGCTGCGCACCGAAGTGGGCAGCCAGGGGATTAGTCAGACGATGGTCACCATCTGGAAGCCGGGGAGCGACAAGCGCGCCGTCATTGCCGACGCGCTTGCGCTATTGCCGGACGTGTGGAAGCGCTCAGCGCTGTGAACAGCCTTTGCACTGCTGGTTCTGGATCTGCTGGAAGAAATCGTTGCCTTTGTCGTCCACCAGGATAAACGCCGGGAAGTTTTCCACTTCGATTTTCCAGATGGCTTCCATTCCCAGCTCCGGATACGCGACGCATTCCAGGCTCTTGATGCTGTTTTGCGCCAGCACCGCCGCCGGGCCACCAATGCTGCCCAGGTAGAAGCCGCCGTGCTTATGGCAGGCGTCGGTCACCTGCTGGCTGCGGTTGCCTTTCGCCAGCATGATCATGCTCGCACCGTGAGACTGCAGTAAATCCACATACGAGTCCATACGTCCCGCCGTGGTCGGGCCGAGTGAGCCGGACGCGTAGCCTTCCGGCGTTTTGGCCGGTCCTGCGTAGTAAATCGGGTGATCTTTGACGTACTGCGGCAGTTCTTCGCCGTTGTCGATCAGCTCTTTCAGCTTCGCGTGGGCGATGTCGCGCGCCACGATGATGGTACCGTTCAGCGACAGGCGGGTAGAGACCGGGTGCGCGGAGAGCTGCGCCAGGATCTCATTCATCGGCTTGTTCAGGTTAATGCTGACCACGTCGCCTTCGCCCTGCTGGCGCAGTGATTCAGGAATGTACTGGCCCGGGTTGTGTTCCAGTTTTTCAATCCAGATCCCGTCGCGGTTGATTTTCGCCTTGATGTTACGGTCGGCGGAGCAGGAGACGCCCATGCCGATTGGGCAGGAGGCGCCGTGGCGCGGCAGGCGGATCACGCGGATGTCGTGGGCGAAGTATTTACCGCCAAACTGCGCGCCGAGGCCGAGGTTCTGCGCTTCCTGGAGCAGTTCCTGTTCAAGCTGAACGTCGCGGAACGCCTGGCCGTGTTCGTTACCTTCGGTAGGCAGCGCGTCGTAGTAGCGGGTGGAGGCCAGCTTCACGGTTTTCAGCGTGCTTTCCGCCGACGTGCCGCCAATCACAAACGCGATATGGTACGGCGGGCAGGCCGCGGTACCCAGGGTGCGCATCTTCTCAACCAGGTAGTTTTTCAGCTTCGCCGGGGTGATTAGCGCTTTGGTCTCCTGGTAGAGATAGGTTTTATTCGCAGAACCGCCGCCCTTCGCCATGCACAGGAATTTGTATTCGTCGCCGTCCACGCTGTAGAGGTCAATCTGCGCGGGCAGGTTGGTGCCGGTGTTGACCTCTTTATACATATCCAGCGCCGCATTCTGGGAGTAGCGCAGGTTGTCTTCAATATAGGTGTTGTACACGCCCTGGCTCAGCGCGGCTTCATCGCCGCCGCCGGTCCAGACGCACTGGCCTTTTTTACCCATGATGATCGCCGTGCCGGTATCCTGACAGGTTGGCAGCACGCCTTTTGCAGCAATTTCAGAGTTACGCAGGAACTGCAGGGCAACGTACTTATCGTTCTGGCTGGCTTCCGGGTCGTTGAGAATGGCGGCAACCTGCTTCTGGTGAGAAGGACGCAGCATAAACGCGGCATCGTGGAAGGCCTGCTGCGCCAGCAGCGTCAGCGCCTCTGGCTCGACTTTCAGGACTTCCTGACCGTCGAATTCGGCAACGGAGACGTGCTCTTTGGTCAGCAGATAGTATTCGGTGTCGTCATGCGCGAGAGGGAAGGGGTTCTGGTAGTAAAAGGGTTTGTTTGACATAGCTTGCTCCACAAAAATTAAACCGCCGGAGGAAACGTCCGGCGGTCAGAAATCAGAACATCATGGACATCCACGGATAACCAATCAGCAGCAGGGCCGCCAGGAAGATGGCACCGAAGATGGTGCCGAGGCGCCAGTAGTCTTTGGTTGGCAGGTAGCCGCTACCGTAGTAAATCGGGCTTGGGCCAGTACCGTATGGGGTGATGATCCCCATCACGCCCAGCGAGGTCACCATCAGCAGGACGAACACTTCCATATTCATGCCCGGAATGGTGGAGGCGATGGTCAGCATCGCTGGCAGCAGCGCCGTAGTGTGCGCGGTGGTGCTGGCAAACAGGTAGTGCAGCAGGTAGAACGCCAGCAGCAGGACGATGGTCGCTACGCCCGGAGAGATACCGCTCATCAGCAGGCCGCCTTCTTTACCTAACCAGCTGATAAAGCCGGTAGAGGAGAGGCCGTCCGCCAGCGCCACCAGGGTGGCAAACCAGACGAAAGTGTTCCACGCGGCTTTGTTACCGGTGATATCGTTCCACTCCAGCACGCCGGTCCACAGCATCAGGCCTACGATGAGCAGGGCCGCCATCGCCGGTTCAATCCACGCGGCAGCGAAAATCCACATCAGCAGCGCACAGCACACGAATACCAGCAGCAGAATTTCATTGCGGGACAGTTTGCCCAGTTTTTCCAGCTCGCGGGTCGCCCACAGCGGCACTTCGTTATTCACTTTAACTTCAGGTGGGTAGAACCAGTAGGCCAGCAGCGGCATGGCCAGAATCAGCAGGATGCCCAGCGGCAGGAAGGCGAGGAACCAGGTCCCCCAGGAGATATCAATCCCAACCGTACTTTTTACCAGCGCCAGCGCCAGCAGGTTCGGCGCGAGGGCGGAGAGGAACATTGAGCTGGTGATACAGGCCGCGGTGATCGCCACCCACATCAGATAGGAACCAATCTTGCGCGCGCTTGGGTCGTTCGGTTTTGAACCGTACAGCGGCGGCAGGTTAGCGATGATCGGGTAGATGGTCCCGCCGCTGCGCGCGGTGTTGGACGGGGTGAACGGCGCCAGCAGCAGGTCTGCGAAGGTAATGGCGTAACCGAGCGTCAGGCTGCGACGGCCCAGGTACTTCACCAGAATCAGCGCCAGACGGCGGCCGAAGCGGGTTTTGTCATAGCCTGCGGCGAACATAAAGGCACCGAAAATCAGCCAGACGGTAGAGTTACCAAACCCGCTCACCGCCCATTTAAAGGAGGCGCCCGCCAGCTTGAATTTTGGGTCAGCCAGTTGGTCAGGGCTGAACAGCACCCACTGGCTGCACAGAGCAATGGCGACGACGCCCGTCAGGCCGATAACCGCGCCCGGCAGCGGTTCGAAGATCAAGCCGACGATCACGCCGACAAAGATGGCGAAGTAGTGCCACGCGTAAGGCGGTAAACCTTCAGGGACGGGAACAAACAGCAGCAGTACGGCGACGATGACGGGCAATGCCATCATCAGCAGTCGTTTTGCTTTTCCGTTTGATGCCTGGTTCGCCACAGGGGGCGTTACAGCAGTTTTTGTATTCATAGTTTCACGTCTTAAGTTGTCAAAGATTCGGTTGCTCTGAAAAAACAAAATCGCTTTCTTAAGTTTTTTTTGCTTTCTTTAGTTATTTAAGGTGCTGTTTTGTATTTTCAGTAATAGCGATTTAACGCTTTTTGGTTTGCGCTAAATTAAAAATTGATGATGTTTTTATATTGCGCTTTTGGATGCCATAACTATTGATCGAGATCAAAAAAACAGAATTGCAGCGTTATTTTTATGCTTTTATTAATAACCACTCTGGCGTATGTGGGTATTACGTATTTTACGAGTTGTTTTTATCATCCCTGTAACATTCTTATTGTTTGTCGTTTCTCATATCATTGATTTATATTGATTTTTGTGTTTTATGGTGAAATGGTTTTACCATTAATCATTTAACGAATTTTAAATTATTGTGAATGGTTGAATTACAATCGCTAACACCAATGTGTTATTTGTGTTATCACAGGGATTAAATAGTTTTTTAACTAACGTAATAACTTTAGAAACTAAAAAAATCATTATATTAATATCATGACATCGGCAAATAACGACGAAATAAAAAACCAATCCGATAACGAATTCTTAATTTTTAAAAGTTTGGAGTTTCTATTATGAGCACTAACGAACGCATTCTTAGCCCCTTCACATTACCGAATGGTACTGAACTGAAAAACCGTTTGTTAATGGCCCCTATGACAACCTGTACCGGCTATTATGACGGCACCGTCACCAGCGAGCTGGTGGAGTACTATCGGGCCCGTTCCGGCAGCATTGGCACCATCATCGTTGAGTGTTGCTTCGTCGACGATCTCGGTCTCGCCTTCCCGGGTGCGATCGGTATTGATAATGACGAAAAAATCGCCGGGCTGGCGAAAATCGCGGAGGCGATTAAATCCAAAGGCTCTAAGGCGCTGCTGCAGATCTACCACGGCGGCCGCATGGTTGACCCGAAACTGATCGGTGGCCGTACGCCTGTTGGCCCAAGCGCTGTTGCCGCGCCGCGTGAGGGCGCAGCAACGCCAGTGGCACTGACTGGCGAAGAAGTCGAAGGCATGATCGCCAAGTTTGGTGAAGCCGTACGCCGCGCTATTCAGGCCGGCTTCGACGGCGTGGAGATCCACGGCGCAAATACCTACCTGATTCAGCAGTTCTATTCGCCTAACTCAAACCAGCGCGACGACGAGTGGGGCGGCAGCCGCGATAACCGCGCGAAATTCCCGCTGGCGGTGCTGGATATCACCCACAAAATGGTGCGCCAGTACGCGGACGATGCGTTCATCGTTGGCTATCGCTTCTCCCCTGAAGAGATGGAAGTCCCGGGCATTCGCTTTGACGACACCATGTACCTGCTGGAGAAACTGGCGGCGCGCGGCGTGGATTATCTGCACTTCTCCGTCGGCGCCACCCTGCGACCTTCCATCGTCGATACCCAGGACCCGACGCCGCTTATCGAAAAATATTGCGCCATGCGTTCTGAAACGCTGGCACAGGTTCCCGTCATGGGCGTGGGCGGCGTGGTGAACGCCGCGGACGTCAATGAGGCGCTGGATCATGGTTATGACCTGATCGCCGTGGGTCGTGCGACTATCGCTTACCCGGACTGGACCGACCGCATCGCGGCCGGTGAAAGCCTGGAGCTGTTTATGGACAGCACCAAACGCGAGGAGCTGAGCATTCCTGAACCGCTGTGGCGCTTCTCGCTGGTGGAGGCGATGATCCGCGACATGAGCATGGGCGAATCCAAATTCAAACCGGGCACCTTTGCGGAGAAAGTGCAGGATGACGCGAACGAGCTGGTGATTAACGTCAGCCTGGAGACCGACCGCATTGCCGATATCGAGCTGGCGTCTGGCCCGAGTGAAGACGTTGAGTTTGTTACCAGCTTTGAAGAGATTCGTACCCGCATTCTGGACGCCAATACCCCGCACGTCGATGCCATTACGGGCGCAACCAGCCAGAGCGAAGCGGTGAAGAAAGCGGTCTCTAAAGCGATGCTGAAATCCAGCAAAGCGCTGGCGGCAGAAGAGGGCGTCGACCCGAACGAAACCCGCAGCGTGGACGTTGTGGTCGTCGGCAGCGGCGGTGCCGGTCTGGCCGCGGCCATTCAGGCCCACGACGAAGGCGCAAGCGTGCTGATTGTTGAGAAGATGCCAACCATCGGCGGTAATACCATTAAAGCCTCTGCCGGGATGAACGCCGCAGAGACGCGCTTCCAGCGGGTGAAAGGCATTCAGGACAGCAAAGAGCTGTTCTACCAGGAAAGCCTGAAAGGCGGCGGCAACAAGAACAACCCGGAACTGCTGCGCCGCTTTGTTGAGAACGCGCCGCAGGCGATTGAGTGGCTGGCAGCGCGCGGGATTATGCTGAATGACATCACCACCACCGGCGGGATGAGCATTGACCGTACTCACCGTCCAAAAGACGGTTCTGCGGTAGGCGGCTATCTGATCAGCGGCCTGGTGCGTAACGTCAACAAACGCAACATCGAGGTTATGCTGGATACCTCCGTCAGCGACATCATCGTCGAAAACGGCGAAGTAACCGGCGTGCGCCTGACCACCGAAGAGAACGAAACGCTCACCGTGGCGACCAAAAGCGTGATTGTCGCCACCGGCGGCTTCAGCGCCAACAGCCAGATGGTTGTTAAATACCGCCCTGATCTGGAAGGTTTCGTCACCACCAACCACAAAGGGGCGACCGGCGGCGGTATCGCGCTGCTGGAACGTATTGGCGCAGGTACGGTCGATATGGGTGAGATCCAAATCCACCCAACCGTTGAGCAGAAAACGTCGTATCTGATTTCCGAATCCATCCGCGGCGGCGGGGCGATTCTGGTCAACCAGCAGGGGAACCGCTTCTTTAACGAGATGTCGACCCGCGATAAAGTCTCGGCGTCAATCATCGCGCTGCCGGAGAAATACGCATACATCGTCTTTGATGAGCACGTACGTGCCAAAAACAAAGCCGCGGATGAGTACATCGCCAAAGGCTTTGTGACCAGCGCCAGTTCGCCTAAAGCTCTTGCCGAGGCGCTGGGCATGGATTACCACGCTTTCCTGGCGACCCTGGAGCGCTACAACGGTTTCGTTGAAAAACAGCACGATGACGACTTTGGCCGTACCACCGCGCTGCGTGCGCCAATCAACGAAGGGCCGTTCTACGCCATTCAGATTGCGCCGGGCGTGCACCACACCATGGGCGGCGTGACCATCAACACCGAAACCTGCGTGCTGGACAGCAACCACAACGTGCTGCCAGGGGCGTTTGCGGCGGGTGAAGTGGTCGGCGGGATCCACGGCGGTAACCGTATCGGCGGTAACGCGGTGGCAGATATCATTATTTTTGGTACGCTTGCCGGACATCAGGCGGCGATGCGCTCGAAAAGAACGTAAGGCACCTGTTATGTAGGCCGGATACGCGCAGCGCTACCCGGCAATTTCCCCGGCGGCGCGGTGCTTGCCGGGGCTACATCTGAGGAAACATGCCATGTCTGATGACAACCGCGTTTACAGCTACACCGCCGTCCTGATGGGCTCACCCATCCTCCTGAAACTCTTCTCTCATGACGAAGCCCTCGCGTCCCGCGTGTTTCGCCTGATCAAACAGTATGAAGATCTGCTCACCGTCAACCGTGCACGCTCGCAGGTGATGGACATCAACCATGCGGCCGGCCAGCATCCGGTCACCGTCAGCCGACCGGTGTTTGAGCTGATCCGCTGTGCGAAAGCGGCAAGCCTGCTCAACGACAGCGCCTTTAACCTGGCTATTGGCCCGCTGGTGAAGCGCTGGAAAATTGGCTTCCAGGGAGATCGCGTTCCGCCTGCCGATGAAATTGCGTCGCTGCTTGCGATTACCCGTCCTGAGGATGTCATTCTTGATGAAGCCAGCAGCAGCGTGTTTCTGGCCAGAGCGGGCATGGAGATCGATCTGGGAGCCATCGCCAAAGGGTATATCGCCGACAGGGTGCGTGATTACCTTCATAAAGAGGGCGCTGAGCTGGGGCTTATCAACCTTGGAGGGAATATCCAGACGCTGGGTTCTCCGGAAGGGGGCTGGAGCGTGGGGCTTAAAAAACCGTTCGCCGGAGAGGCGCTCATCGGCACCATGACCGTTGAGAACCTGTCGGTCGTCACGTCGGGAACGTACGAGCGCTATTTTGAACAGGACGGCAGGCGTTACCACCATATTCTTGACCCGCGCACCGGGTATCCGCTGGATAACGAACTGGATAGCGTGACCATTATTTCTAAAAATTCCATCGACGGTGATATCTGGACCACGCTGATGTACGGCATGGGCGTGGAAAAGGGCTGTGCCGCCCTGCGCGCGCGCCCCGATATTGACGCTATCTTTGTGACCAAAACAAAAGAAGTGGTGTTCTCTTCAGCACACCACTTCCGCTTTACCCTGCTGGATAACGACTACCGCGTTACTGACAGTATTGCTTGAGCAGGCCCGTCTGCTCCGGCTGGAGACGGTAGCGATACACCGGACGCCCGGTGGCGCCGTAGTGAATACTGGTGAACAGAATATTGATTTGCGCCAGCCAGATCAGGTACTTGCGGCAGGACACGCGGGAGATATTGACCGCGCTTGCCAGGTCATCGGTGGAAAACTCTATCTCCGGGTGTGCGTCGATCCACTGGCAAATCGTGCGCAGCGTTTGCGGCGTTAACCCTTTCGGCAGCTTTTTACTGTCCGCCAGCTCCGGCGCCCCGCCGTGGATCAGCCGGTCGACGTCCGCCTGCTCATAATACTGGTGTGATTCCATCAGGCTGTGCTTTGCCTTCCAGCCGTTCAGCGCCTCTTCAAAGCGCGGGAACTGGAACGGCTTAATCAGATAATCCACCACGCCGTAATGGATGGAGGTCTGGATCGTGGCGGCGTCGGCGGCCGAGGAGATCATAATCACATCGATTGGGCGGCCGGATGCGCGGATAACGGGCAGCAGATCCAGCCCGTTATCCTGCTGCATATAGACGTCCAGCAGCACCAGATCGACAGGCTGGCTGGGGTTATTAATGATGGCCTCGGCCTGGTTTAGCGTGGAGGCGACGCCGCAGCAGCTAAAGCCTTCAACACGGTTGACATACAGACGGTTGAGGTCGGCTACCATGGCGTCATCATCGACAATTAATACATTTATCACGCGATATTCCTCTCGCTATCCCAGGGGATGTGAACAAAAAATTGGGTAAATACGCCTGGCTCAGACTCGACGGTGATATCGCCGCCGAGGTTCTGGATTTGCTGGCGGGCAAGGAACAGCCCAACGCCGCGGTTTTCACCTTTTGTTGAGAAGCCCTTTGTAAAAATAGCCTCCAGCTGCGTGGGATCAATGCCGGGGCCATCGTCGCTGACTTCACAGCTGAGCCAGCCGTTCTGATAGTGCAGCAGCAGAGTGATTTCACCTTCCGGCTGGCCTTCCATCGCGTCCAGTGCGTTTTCAATTAAGTTACCGAGCACGGTGACCAGCACCGCAACCTGCTCTTCGCTGGCGGTATCGGGGATCTGGCATTCGTCCGCCAGCGTCAGGGTGACGCCCGCTTCTTTCGCCCGGTTGATTTTACCCAGCAGGAACCCGGCAATCACCGGGGATTTTACCTTGCTCTGTATCGTACCGATATCCGTCTGGTAATGATGCGCCGTCTGGATGATGTACTCTTCCAGCTTGTCGTAGCGCTTAATGTGCAGCAGGCCCAGGATGACGTGCAGTTTGTTCATAAACTCGTGCGTGTGGGCGCGCAGGGCGTCGACGTAGTTGACCATGCCATCGATACGCTGCATCAGCTGGCTGATTTCGGTTTTATCGCGGAAGGTGGTGATGGCGCCGATCACCCGATCCTGACTTTTAACGGGCACCATGTTGCACAGCAGCAGCCGCCCGTTGCAGCTGATCTCCTGATCCTGGCGCGCTACGCCCGTCTTTGAGACTTCCCGCAGGCTGGCAAGCAGGGGAGCGCTGGCGTTTTCAGTCTGCTTGCCGGAGGGCAGAAGCAATATTTCTCTGGCGGTGTGGTTAATCATCGTCACGCGGCCGTGAATATCGACGGCCAGAACCCCTTCGCGCAGCGACTGGAGCATCGCCTGGCGCTGTTCGAACAGGGCGGAAATTTCGTAGGGTTCGAGCCCGAACAGGATGCGCTTCAGGACCCGCACCAGGCCCCAAATCCCCATAGAACTCATAAAAATACTGAACAAAATGGTCCAGACGGCGTTGAGCCGCCCGCGGGTGATTTGCTCTTCAACCTTATTGAGGGAGATACCCACCGCTACCACGCCGATCTGCTCGTGCTGGCCGTCGTAGACGGGCGTAAAAACGCGCAGCGCTTCGGCGAGCGCGCCCCGGTTAACCGATACGTTCTCTTTGCCTTCCAGCGCGGGAGTTAAATCGTCGCCGATAAAATGCAGCCCCAGCAGCGCCTCGTTCGGGTGAGAATAGCGGATCCCGCGCATATCGGTCACCACGGTGAACAGCAGATCGTTTCGTTTCGTCACCGCCTGGGCGATGGGCTGAATAATATTCTCCTGCGGAGCCTGCATCAGGCCGCGCTGTATCTCGGGGCTGTCGGCGAGGGTGCGGGCAATGCCGAGCGCGGTGTCTTTGACGTCATCGCGCGTTGCCCGGGTGATCTGCACCGAATAGAGCGCAAAGACCACCAGCAGCACTGAACCGATAATCGCGCACACCATCAGCGTGACCAGGGTGTTCAGCTTCATGGGGCGCTTGCGCGTTGGAAGGAAAGGCTGCAAATCGCTCATCAACACTCCGCGATGATTAAGAAAGGAGGTAATTATCGCTGATGACGCGCATTTCTTAAAGCCGAGTAAAGCCGTGGATTTGGTCCTCTTTTCGTGACCCTCCTCGCAGGTCATCTATATAAAACACTTTATAGTGTGTGGGTACTCATAATAAGGAGGCTGTTTATGAGCATTATGCTTACCGGTTCGGTCAAGGAAAGACGGCACGCCAGCACGATGAATATTGATAGATTGTCCACGCTGGACATGCTGAAAGTCATTCACCAGGATGATGCACTCATTTCTGCTGCTATTACCCCCTGTTTACAAACTATCGCCCGCGTGGTGGATAACGCCGCTGCGACCCTCAGCCACGGGGGGCGGCTGGTAATTGTCGGTGCGGGGCCGTCAGGCTGCGTTGCACAGCAGGTTGCAGATGACTATGCACCGGGCAAAACCCCGGTGATTGCCGTGACGCCACAGGAAGGGGAAGGGAGCTACGAGCGCGGCGTTGCCGACCTGCAGGGCATCAAATTTGGTGAACACGATATGATGCTGGCAGTAAGCGTCAGCGGAAAAACGCCGTGGGTCTGGGGCGCAATGCGGCATGCCTGGTCGCTGGGTTCGCCGGTCGCCATCATTACGGGTGATGCGCAAAGTGAAGCCGCGCAGCTGGCGAGCATGGTCATCGCTCCGGAGTTGGGTGCTGACGTTGTTGCCGGGTATCTCAACACCAAAGCGGGGATTGCGCAAAAAATGATCCTCTCGATGATTACCACCGGGCTGGCCGTTCGAACCGGGCGCGTTTACAGCAACCTGCGCGTGGATCTCGAGGCAGACAATACCAAATGGGCCGAGCGGCAAATCGCCATTGTGATGGAGGCGGGGGGATGCACCCGGGCGCAGGCAAAAGCCGCGCTGGAGAGCTGTAACCATAATTGTAAAACGGCGGTACTGATGGTGCTAACAGGGCTGGATGCGTGGAAAGCCCATGAACTGCTGGCGCAGAATAACGGGTTTATTCGCGTGGCGCTGCAGGAAGCGCCGTAGTATCTAAAGCGTAAAAAAGGCCGCGAATGCGGCCTTTGATATTTGGGGAATTAGAACTGGTAGGTCATGCCTACACCAACGATGTCATCTGTGGAGATGCCATTGGCTTCGTAGAAATATTTATCTTCATCAAGCAGATTAATTTTGTAATCAACGTAAGTTGAGAAGTTTTTATTGAAACTATAGGTCATGCCGAGATCGATATAGTTCACCAGATCCATATCACCGTGCTGGCCCTGAGGATTGCTGCGATTACCTGGGTAGGTCATGTCTTTACCCTTGGAGTAAACCCATGCCAGGGATGGACGCAGGCCGAAGTCGAACTGATATTGCGCTACGGCTTCAAAGTTTTGCGTCTCATCTGCAATACCAAAATCGCCGTATGGTGTCATGTTGCGGGTTTGTGCATACATCATCGCCAGATAGATGTTGTTAGCGTCGTACTTAGCGCCAATAGTCCAAGCATCTGCTTTTTCACCGCCAGCGATAAGAGCGCTATTACGGCCAAATCCTTCTTGTTTATTGGTGCGGTCAGAAGAAGAGTACGCTGCCCCCAGGCTTAGACCGGAAAGATCGCCGGAGAAGTCATAGGAGGTAGAGATACCGAAGCCATCACCGTTCTGGAAACGCACGTCGTTGTGACCGTTTTTGGTTCCTTCCTGATCTTCCTGAGCATACTGACCTTCGTTAGCACCCTGATACTGCAGCGCGAAGTTCAGACCTTCAACCAGGCCGAAGAAATCGGTATTACGATAGGTTGCGAGACCGTTAGCACGGCCATTCATGAAGTTATCGGTCCAGGTGTAGGAATCGCCGCCAAATACTGGCAGCATATCGGTCCAGGCTTCTACGTCGTACACGACGCCATAATTACGGCCGTAATCGAATGAACCGTATTCGCCATATTTCAGGCCTGCATACGCCAGACGATTAAATGATTTGCTTGAACCTTCGGTATCGTTAGCGAAGATTTTATATTCCCACTGGCCGTAACCGATCAGATCGTTGGAGATCTGGGTTTCACCTTTGAAACCAACCTGAACATAGGTTTCATCGCCATCGTCGCCAGGGTTGTCAGAGAAGGTATGACGCGCATCTACCTTACCGTACAGGTCAACTTTGTTGCCGTTTTTGTTGTACATCTCAGCCGCATTTGCTGCGCCTGCCATTAATAAGGCGGGTACAAGAATAGCCAGAACTTTTCTTTTCATTATATATTCCCTTGAAAGATAATTTATATGAATATATGTAATCACTCTCCATAATTACAGGGTCGATACTATTCCAGGAGTTGTCGTTTAGTTTCAAAAATAAATGTAATTAAATTCGTTCAAATATTGCAAAATATTTCTATTAATCTCTTTATTTTTCATGTGAATTTATTAATTGAAAATATAAGGAGTAATTATTATTAAGTATTTCGCAATTCTATTTTTAAATTGGTTTAATTCGGTTGTGATATAATTCACGCCCTTTTTAACGACAGGACATGACGATGGAACTTGCCCAGTGGCAGCACAGCTTTGAGCGTTGGCTTGAGGAAAACCACACGACCGACGATACCGCACATGATATTTCGCACTTTCGTCGCGTCTGGATGACGGCGCAAAAAATCATGGCGCGACAGGCGGCAAATCCGCTGGTGGTCCTGGCCGCGTGTTATTTTCACGATATCGTCAGCCTGCCGAAAAACCATCCTGAACGCAGCCGGTCATCGCAGCTGGCGGCGCGCAAGACGGGGGACATTCTGCGCCGCGACTTCCCGGATTTCCCGTCTGAATGCTATCCCGCCGTTGAGCATGCTATAGAGGCACACAGCTTCAGCGCCGGGATTCCCCCGCAGAGCATGGAAGCCAAAATTGTGCAGGACGCTGACCGGCTGGAAGCGCTAGGGGCTATTGGCCTTGCGCGCGTCTTTGCCGTCTCGGGCGCGCTGGGCGTACCGCTGTTTGACGCGGACGATCCCTTTGCCGATGCGCGCCCGCTCGACGATCGCGCGTTTGCCCTGGACCATTTTCAGACCAAGCTGCTGCGCCTGCCTGATACAATGCAAACGGAAATGGGCCGCGAGCTGGCACGACACAACGCCGATTTCCTGATCCAGTTTATGGCGAAACTGAGCGCTGAATTACACGGCGACTGTATTGGGCAGGATAGCCAGGTGCTGAGCCGCTTCCGTCGCAGTTTGCGCGAATGAACTGTGGTAATCTGTTCCCAGTCTTTCTTCTCCGGTTAAAAGAATGCAGGAAAATCGATCAGTGACAGAGCCCGCGCCTGAGCAGGCTGAGAAATCAACGGCAACGGTGCAGGCGTTACTGCGCCAGCTGTTGGATAGCTATGATGCTAAAACGCTGGCAAATCTGCTGGTGGCTCACGGCGAGAGCCACTGGAGCCCGGCCATTCTTAAACGTCTGCTGACCAGCGAACGGGCAGGGCGTCGCCTGAGCGAAGACGAGTTTCGTTATCTGCAAAACCTGCTTCCGCGTCCTCCTGCTGCGCACCCGAACTATGCCTTCCGCTTTATCGATCTGTTTGCCGGTATCGGCGGCATCCGACATGGTTTCGAAGCTATCGGTGGCCAGTGCGTGTTTACCAGCGAGTGGAACAAACATGCCGTGCGTACCTACAAGGCTAACTGGTACTGCGATCCGCACGAGCATCATTTCAACGCGGATATCCGCGATGTCACCCTGAGCCATAAAAGCGGCGTGAGCGATGAACAGGCCGCCGAACACATTCGTCAGACCATCCCGGCGCATGACGTGCTGCTGGCGGGCTTCCCGTGTCAGCCTTTCTCGCTGGCCGGGGTTTCAAAAAAGAATGCCCTTGGACGCGCCCACGGTTTCGCCTGCGATACGCAGGGAACGCTGTTTTTTGACGTGGCCCGTATCATTGACGCCCGCCGTCCGGCCATCTTCGTGCTGGAAAACGTCAAAAACTTAAAAAGCCACGACGGCGGGAAAACCTTCCGCATTATCATGCAAACGCTGGATGAGCTGGGCTATGACGTGGCCGATTCCCAGGACATGGGCGCGGATGACCCAAAAATCATTGATGGCAAGCATTTCCTGCCCCAGCATCGCGAACGTATCGTGCTGGTAGGTTTCCGCCGCGACCTTAATCTCAAGGGGGATTTCACCCTGCGGGATATCCCGTCTCTCTATCCGGAGCGACGTCCCACCGTGGCCGACCTGCTGGAACCTGTCGTTGACGCGAAATTTATCCTCACCCCGGTGCTGTGGAAATATCTCTACCGCTATGCCAAGAAACATCAGGCGAAAGGCAACGGCTTCGGTTTTGGAATGGTTAACCCGAACGATCCGCACAGCGTAACCCGCACGTTGTCCGCTCGTTACTACAAAGACGGTGCGGAAATCCTTATCGACAGGGGCTGGGACAAGGCGCTGGGTGAAAAAGATTTCGACGATCCGCACAACCAGCGTCACCGCCCGCGACGCTTAACGCCGCGGGAATGCGCCCGGCTGATGGGCTTTGAGTCCCCGCAGGGCTACCGCTTCCGCATTCCGGTTTCGGACACCCAGGCGTACCGCCAGTTTGGTAATTCGGTGGTGGTTCCCGCGTTCGCGGCTGTGGCAAAACTGCTGGCCTCGCGCATCAGACAGGCGGTGGCGCTCCGTCAGGGTGAGGCCGTCAATGACGGATGTTCACGATAAGGCGACGCGCAGTAAAAACATGCGTGCCATCGGCACGCGTGACACTGCCATCGAAAAGCGACTGGCCGGGCTGCTGACGCAGGCGGGATTTGAGTTCCGCGTGCAGGATCCCGCCCTGGCGGGGCGCCCCGATTTCGTCATCGACGCATGGCAGTGCATCATCTTTACCCACGGCTGTTTCTGGCACCACCACGACTGTTACCTGTTTAAAGTCCCTGCGACGCGCACCGATTTCTGGCTGGAGAAGATTGGTAAGAACGTCGAACGCGATAGGCGGGATCTCACCGCGCTGATTGCGCAGGGCTGGCGGGTGCTTATCGTCTGGGAGTGTGCGCTGAGAGGCCGATTAAAGCTGAACGATACCGATCTGACCGAACGGCTGGAAGAGTGGATCTGCGGCGGTGGCCAGACCGCGCAGATCGACACGCAGGGTATTCACTTGCTCAAGGTTTCTCCACCTCGCAAGGAGTGACCACCGGTTTTGCAGGCAGCAAATATTTGCCTAAGGTGACCAGCACAACGGCAAAAACAATCACCCCTAAAGCAATCCATTCAATGGAAGAGAGCGTTTCGCCGCCTAATCCCGTGCCAAGCAGCACGGCTACCACCGGGTTGACATAGGCATAGCTGGTGGCAACCGCCGGGGAGACGTTGCGGATCAGGAACATATAGGCATTAATGGCGATGACAGAGCCAAACAGCGCCAGATACCCGACCGCGAGAAAGCCCGACAGGCCCGGCAGGGTAGTCAGCTTTTCTCCCGTCAGCGCGGAGGCGAGCAGCAGCACAATCCCCGCAGCGAGCATCTCAATCGCGCCGGCCATCATGCCGGTGGGAAGTTCGATGCGTGAACCGTATACGGAACCAAAGGCCCAGCTCATTGAGCCAATCAGGATAATTACCGCGCCCCACGGATTCCCGCTCAGGTTACCGCCGCTATTGAGCAGAATAATGCCGGCAAGGCCAATACCAATCCCCAGCCATTCCAGCTTGCGGGTGCGGATGCCGAAAAGGCGGCTGAAGCAGAGGGTAAAGAGCGGTACGGTGGCAACGACCACGGCGGCGATCCCGGACGGTACGTTCTGGTGCTCGGCAATCGTCACAAACCCATTTCCCACCGCCAGCAGCAGCAGGCCGATCAGGGCGGCATTCAGCATCGGGCGCAGAGGGGGAAGCTTATGTCCGCGCAGCAGCAGGAACGCGAGCAGCAAGACGCCAGCCGAGAGGAAACGAATGCCCGCCATCATCAGCGGCGGCCAGCTTTCAACGCCGATGCGAATGACAAAGTAGGTTGAACCCCAGATGATGTACAGCGAAAAGAGTGCCCCGATGAGCGGTAGCAATTGCCGGAAACGCATAATCCCTCACGACGTAATAAAAAGGTCGCTGATAGTAAACGCGAAAACTATCGCGCTGGCGAGTCCTTTAATTGTGCAGTTGATGTTAATTTTTTGTTGACGTGAGGTGCCTGTTTCCGGGTTTGCGCTTTTGCTCCATACTATTCACCTAATTACCAAAAAATGAAGGATTAAGATTTTGGCAGGAAGTAGCTTATTAACATTGCTGGATGATATTGCCACCTTACTGGATGACATTTCAGTGATGGGTAAACTGGCGGCGAAGAAAACCGCAGGCGTGCTGGGCGATGATTTATCGCTAAACGCCCAACAGGTGAGTGGGGTGAGGGCCAACCGTGAACTGCCGGTGGTGTGGGGCGTGGCGAAAGGCTCCTTCCTGAATAAGGTGATTCTGGTGCCGCTGGCGCTGCTGATCAGCGCCTTTATTCCCTGGGCGATCACGCCGCTGCTGATGATCGGCGGGGCATTTCTCTGCTTTGAGGGCGTAGAGAAAGTTCTGCACTCCTTTAGCGCGCGCAAGGAGAGCGATACCCCGGAAATGCGCCAGCAGCGTCTTGAAGCGCTGGCCGCACAGGATCCGAAAACCTTCGAGCGCGATAAGGTCAAAGGCGCCATTCGGACCGACTTTATCCTGTCCGCAGAAATCGTCGCCATTACGCTGGGCATTGTGTCTGACGCACCGCTCCTTAATCAGGTCCTGATCCTCTCCGGCATCGCGATTCTGGTCACGGTAGGCGTATACGGTCTGGTAGGATTGATCGTTAAGCTGGACGATATTGGCTACTGGCTTGAGGAGAAATCGAGCGCGGTGGCAAGAGGCATCGGTAAGAGCTTACTGGTGCTGGCCCCCTGGCTGATGAAGAGTTTGTCCGTGGTGGGCACGCTGGCAATGTTCCTCGTGGGCGGCGGTATTGTGGTTCACGGCATTGCGCCGCTGCACCATGCTATCGAACATTTCTCCTCGGCGCAGGGGGCTGTTGTCGCGGCGATACTGCCCACGCTGCTGAATCTGGTGCTCGGCTTTATCATTGGCGCTATCGTGGTCGCGGCGGTGAAGCTGGTTGAGAAATTACGCGGCACGGCGCACTAATTGTTACCCGCTGTGGGATGCAAAAAGACCATTCCTCGTCTAAATTGAAACAGTTTCACCCTGATACAGGAGGCAGGTATGGTCTTTTTGGTCAGTGATGAAGTTAAGCCTAAGAAGGGCGGCCCACGTATGATTGTGACCGGGTATTCCAGCGGAATGGTGGAATGTCGGTGGCACGATGGCTATAGCATCAAGCGGGAGGCATTTCGTGAAGATGAACTTCAGCCGGGTGACGGGCAGCACAAGCGAGATAAGGCTTAATCTCATAACGCCCGGCTCTGCCGGGCGTTTTTATCTCAAGTACCAGGCGTAAGGCAGTAATCAGGGAGTGTGTGTGCAGCGCGATACCTTTGTTGTA
The DNA here is from genome assembly GCF_001022965.1 of Enterobacter genomosp. O. GTDB lineage: Bacteria > Pseudomonadota > Gammaproteobacteria > Enterobacterales > Enterobacteriaceae > Enterobacter > Enterobacter cloacae_L. Next base: position 268,294 of record NZ_LECZ01000022.1, on the reverse strand, counting down.
AAACAATCTTTTCTACAATGGCTGCATAAGCGTAGCAATCCGGGGTTGATTGTTAATCTCTGTTTTTTGACCGTTCTGGTGTTTTCCACGCTCCTGACCTGGCGTGAGGTGGTAGTGCTGGAAGAAGCGTATATCTCCAGCCAGCGTAACCATCTGGATACGGTGGCCAGTTCGCTGGACCGGCAGTTACAAAACAGCGTGGACAGGATGCTGTTGTTCCGTCAGGGCATGCGTGATGCGATCCAGACGCCGCTGGCGTTTGATGTCTTACAGAATGCGGTGTCACGCTTTAACGCGGTCCGCATGCTCCCCACCTGGCAGCTTGCCGTTGATAAAAAACGCACCCTCCCCATTAACGGCGTTTCGGATGCCTTTGTTGAAAAAACCACGCTTCTGAGTCGTGACGCTGAGCGCATCAGCCATGAAATTTCTGCCGCGCTCGAAGTGGGGTATCTGCTCAGGCTGGCCTCGTCGAGAGCGCAAACGGAGTCGCGGGTCATCTACGTCTCCCGCGCCGGTTTTTTTCTTTCCACCGACACGCCGGATCGGGCGGGCGATATCACCTCCCGCTACTACCACCTGGTCACGCAAGCCTGGTTTACCCAGCAGTCGGAACGTAACAACCGCGCTCGCGCGGTGCGCTGGTTTATCTCCACGCCTTCATCCTGGACCAATGACGAACGCACGATCACCGCCAGCGTCCCCATCTATTTCGATCGCTACTGGTATGGCGTCGTGGCGATGGATTTTGCGTTAAACACGATGCAGCGTCTGCTGGCCGACGCGACGGAAGACCGAACGGAGGGGGAGTACCAGCTGTACGACACCCGGCTCAATATGATTGCCACCTCTGCCCATGCGGGTAACCCGGTTAACCACTTTGACGAACGCGAGACGGCGCAGATTGCCCATGCGATTGAGAACGATACCGGCGGTGGCATCCGCCTCGGAAGCCGTTTTATTAGCTGGGAGCGGCTCGATCACTTCGACGGCGTCGTCCTGCGGATCCACACCCTGCATGAAGGTGTACAAGACGACTTCGGCAGCATCAGCATCGTGCTGGCGCTGCTGTGGGCGCTCTTCAGCGCCATGCTGTTGATCTCGTGGCTGGTTATCCGTCGGATGGTGAGTAACATGTATACGCTTCAGCATTCGCTCCAGTGGCAGGCCTGGCACGACCCGCTTACCCGGCTGAATAATCGCGGCGCGCTGTTCGATCGCGCAAAAATTCTGTCGGATACCTGTCGGCAGAAGTCTCTGCCATTTTCGGTGATTCAGATCGATCTCGACCATTTTAAAAACATCAACGACCGTTTCGGCCATCAGGCCGGGGATAAAGTGCTATCCCACACGGCGGGGCTGATTGCCAGCGCCTTACGCAAGAATGATGTGGCAGGCCGCGTCGGTGGGGAAGAGTTTTGTATCGTCCTGCCGGGGATCGATCTGGAGGAGGCGAGAGGCGTCGCGGACCGTATTCGCTGCCGAATCAACAGTAAGGAGATCCTGGTGAAGAAGAGCACGACGCTGCGCATCAGCGCGTCACTGGGCGTCAGCGGTGCGGATGAAGCGGGAAACTACGATTTCGAGCAGCTGCAGTCCGTGGCGGACGCCCGGTTATATCAGGCTAAACAGACCGGGCGTAACCGTGTCGTCTGGCGGGATCAGGACAGGAAGTGATCCAGCCCCTCGTGCCAGCCCGCAGGCCCGGGCTGCTGGGTGTGATACACCCGCTCGGGGTTGTCATCCCGTAGCGTAATGCCCTGGCGGTTAATGCCCTTAATCACCACCGCGTAGTCAACGCTGTCCAGCAGCGGCGCATCGTTAGGACCGTCGCCGAGCCCCAGGGTAGTGGGTTCGATCTCTTCCTGCTCGCGGTACTGCTCAATCAGCCAGTTAACCGCCACGTCCTTGCCGCAGCGGGCGTCCAGAATATGCCAGAAGCGCGCGCCCTGCAGGCATTGCAGGCCGCTCTGCGCCAGCGCCTCTTCGAACTGGAGCAGGTTCTCGTCGGTGTCGCGCCAGATGAGCGTAACGGAGGCTTCATGCCTGCGGGCAAGCGCCGAACGATAACGCGTCAGGCCTGTCCACTCGCTGATGACGCGATCGTCCACGTCGTCAAAGGTGGTGAATTTAAAGCCCATCTGCAGACGGATGTGTTCGATTCGCGGGCGAATGTCACGGTGCGTCATTCCTCTTATCTGACGCGATACCTTTTCCCAACGCACGTCAGGCTGAATAACCGCGCCATTCTCGGCAATAAAAGGTAAGCCTTCCAGCCCCAGATCCTGCTGGATATCCAGCATCTCAGCCGCCGTTTTGCTGCTGCAGAGAATGACCGGCACCTGGTTATCCAGTAGCCTGTCCAGCCAGGGCATTGCGGGTTGCCACGCATAAGTATGAATATCCAGCAGCGAGCCGTCCAGGTCAGAAAAAATCAGCAGTGAATCCCGCAGTGAAGGCATAGTGGCTCCTGGTAACGGCTGCGCTACGAACTAAGAAAATTCCTAAAAAAATACCGAGGTGGAAACCGGGAAAAAGAGAACTGTCCCTGGCAAACCCGCATTCGGCGTATGTTATTGCTCATAACTAAAAGCATTATGTTAAAAATATTATATTCATCATGAGAATATATGCTTGTCAGACAAATTCGTTGGGGATAGTGTGGCTTGTACATCAGATTTCCTGGTGTAACGAATTTTCAAGTGCTTCTTGCATAAGCAAGTTTTGATCCCGGTCATCCCCATGACCGGGATTTTTTTCACCCTACCGATTGGCTTCCGACACGCTAAAGTCGTGAATATCCAGCTCGAAGGCCTCCGCCAGCTCACGATAGGTGTGATAATCCCTTCCGTTGACAATGACGCGGTCCGAATTGTCATCCGACCGGCGGACTTCTGACTCACTGATCTCATTGATGGCGGCAAGCAGGGCATCGACATCCACCTCGACTTCGCGCTTGATGGTGTCGCTGTACTCTTTATCGGTCTTCATTACGGGGCTCCTCATTCAACCGTGTCCAGTGGTAAGTATAGACTGTGCATAAAAACGCCATTCACGCCGGGCAGCGATGTGCGTTTTTGCGTTTTGTTCTACACTGGCTCAAAACCAGAGGAGGAATGTATGAAGGTCAACGATCGGGTAACCGTTAAAACGGACGGTGGGCCGCGCCGCCCGGGTGTGGTGCTGGCAATTGAAGAGTTTAGTGAGGGCACAATGTACCTGGTATCACTGGAAGACTACCCGCTCGGCATTTGGTTTTTTAACGAACTGGGGCATCCTGACGGCATTTTTGTTGAGAAAGCAGAGTAGTGTGGCGTCGGGTAGCGCATCGCATGCCCGACAACATCCGCATAAGCAAAAATCTCTGGCCAGGCCAGAGATCAAAGGTAGGGTGCACAGGGTCTTTTCTTAAGCGACTAACGCATGTTGACGAAAATCCCGTTCGTCACATTATCGGTCAGGCGTACCACGTGGTAGATCACTTGCTTATTATGCGTTTTAATTTTCCTTTTAATATTTCCTTTGTGTGACGAAACGGTTTTAGCTTTAATATTCATCTGGTCTGAGATCTGAATAGTACCCTGGCCCGCCATCCACATTCTCAGCATACTTGATTCAGTCCTGCTTAATGATAGGGTGGGTAAGTTAACCGCTCCTACATTTTTAACTTCTTTATTCAAATAATCACCCAGAATGTCATCCAGCGACTCTGGTTTAATCGATTTAGAACTGATCAATAAATTTTTACGGACCAACAAATACTCATCGAAATGGATATTTGCGATCGCCATAAAAACAATAAACAGGGTTTTTGGATGCTGATTAATGATTTGCTTAATGTGCTGACTGTTGGCTGGATCGTGAATGAAACAGTCCTCATTAATAAACACCACGCCTGGTTTTAGTTCGTCACAAGCGGCTGCGAGTTCGTCAACGGTGTGTGCATCGTTGATGTCTCTCTTTCTTACCCCTCTGCTTGCCAGGTACCCGGTTAACCCTAGCCGGGTGTAGCTGCATAAATCCATAATGATCGTTGACATGGCATACCCTCACTCAATGCGTAACGATAATTCACCATCTGCCTGAGAGCTCAAAACAGCCATACGGGATGGAAAAAAATAATAAACCTGTGAGCATGACAAAGACTTTCAGGCGGACTCACTATCCCGTAAAGTTACGTATAATTTGCCAGGAATCTTCTTAAAGTAAAGTAAATATTAAGTATTGTGAGGTGGTTAGAAACAATTAAACCGCGTCAGATATATCCTGGAAGATGTTTTTCATGTTTTATTTTAGGAATATCCTCAGAAAGACAATAGCAACAGTGAGGGTTATTATTTACGAGGCAGTTCGCTGACAATATCCGCTAACAGGTTGAATATCTCGCCGAATAAATGTTCACAGAACGGAGCGATAAGTGGCATCAGTAATGACATTAATAAAATTCCGACCGTCAGCGTCAGCGGAAAACCAATGACAAACACCGACAGCTGCGGTGCCATTCGGTTCAGTAAACCTAATGCCAGGTTGACGGTCAGCAGCAGGGTGATGATCGGTAGCGCCAGCATAAGCCCGTTCAGGAATATCAGCCCCGCAGCGCGGGTGAGCGCCAGGAAGGCATTGCTGTTCACCGGATTTTCCCCAATCGGCAGCGTATGGAACGTATCCACCAGCATGGAGATGAGCCACAGATGGCCGTTGAACGACAGGAACAGCAGCATGGCGAGCAAATCGATAATGCGCGCCAGCACGGGCATGTTGAGATGGCTGCCGGGATCAACAAACGTGGCGAACGATAACCCCATCTGCAGGCCAATCAGCTCCCCTGCGGTACGCACCGCGGCGAAGGCAAGCTGCATGGTAAAGCCTACGGCGACGCCAATCATGATCTGCTGCAAGGCCACCCACACCGCATTCGCCGAGAAAATCGGAATATCCACGGGGGGGAGGGACGGGGCGACGATAATGGAGATGATGATGCCCAGCCCCACTTTGACGCGCTTGGGGATCGATTTCTCACTGAGAATCGGGGCGGTTGATATCAGCGCCATGATGCGCAGCATCGGCCAGAAATAGACGCCGAGCCACTGAACCCACTGGTCGCTGGTGAAGTGCAGCATCGTCAGGTCAGCCGATGATGTACGGCAGGTTGGTAAACAGGTTGCGCATATAGTCCAGCAGCAGGTTCAGCATCCACGGCCCGGCCACGATAATCGCCACGAACACGGCGATGATTTTCGGGATGAACGACAGCGTCATTTCGTTAATCTGCGTGGCGGCCTGAAGAATACTGATAATCAGACCGGTGACCAGCGCGACAAGCAGCAGTGGAGCGGCAACGGCAATCGCGATTTTCATCGCTTCCGTGCCCATCATCATGACCGATTCGGGTGTCATTGCCGTTCCTTAACTGTAGAAACTCTGCGCCAAAGAACTGACCAGCAGCTGCCAGCCGTCGACCAGCACAAAGAGCATGATCTTAAAGGGCAGGGCAATGGTGGCGGGCGGAACCATCATCATCCCGAGCGCCATCAGGACGCTGGCGATCACCAGGTCGATAATCAGGAACGGAATAAAAATGGTGAAGCCAATCTGGAACGCGGTCTTCAGCTCGCTGGTAACGTAGGCAGGCAGAAGAATGCGCATGGGTACCGCTTCAGGACCCTGCAGCTCGCCGGTGTTGGACAGGCGGGCAAAAAGGGCGAGGTCCGCTTCGCGCGTCTGGCGCAGCATAAATTCCCGCAGCGGCTGCGCGCCTTTATCCAGCGCCTCCTGCATGGAGATTTTATCTTCGCTGAATGGCTGGTAGGCGTCGGTGTAAATCTTATCGATCACCGGCGACATAATGAAAAAGGTCAAAAACAGCGCCAGCCCCAGCATAACCTGGTTTGGCGGAGCGGAAGGGGTTCCCAGCGCGTTTCGCAGCAGACCAAAAACGATGATGATGCGGGTGAAGCTGGTCATCATCAGCAGAATGGCCGGAATAAACGTCAGCGAGGTGATGAATACCAGCGTCTGCACCGGAAGCGACCAGCTTTGACCGCCGCCTGCGAGAGGGGTTGAAACCAGACCGGGCAGCTGCGCATAGACCGCGGGTGCAAACAGGCCAACGCCCGCAAGCGTCAGGGATAACAAACGGCGCATCAGGTTCTCCCGGAACGCTTAAGCAAACTCTTCATGACGGACTGGAAATCCGCAGGGGCGTCAGCGCGCTCGTCCACCACAACAGGGGCGGGCGGCAGCTTATGTAATACGCTGATGTTTGAGGCCGTGACGCCCAGGACCAGGCGCGCGTCGTCAACTTCGACGATGACCACGCGTTCGCGAGGCCCCAGCGTGGTGCTGGCGCTGACCTTCAGGCCGCGGGTACCGGCGGTTTTACCCGCCAGGCCAAAGCGCTTCGCCAGCCATGCGGCGATAAGAATAAAGGCAATAATACCGAGCAACGCCCCGCTCACCTGGAGCAGAGGTGAGCCGGGAACGGCAGAAGGTTGTGATATTGTTGCCTGGGTTTTCATGCTTAACGGCTCAGACGACGCATACGTTCAGACGGGGTAATGATGTCGGTGATACGTACGCCGTATTTATCAGCAACCACCACCACTTCACCCTGAGCAATCAGATAGCCGTTGATCAGGATATCCAGCGGCTCACCGGCCAGGCCGTCAAGCGCCACCACGGAACCCTGCGTCAGGCGCAGCAGCTCTTTAATGGTCATGCGGGTGCGTCCCAGCTCAACGGTCAGCTTAACCGGGATATCCATAATCAGGTCGATGTCCTGCAGCGTGCCGCTAACGTCACCGCCGCCGAGCTGCTGGAATACGGCATCCGCTGCACTTTTGGCCGGGGTCGTTTTTTGCTCGTTTAACGCGTCAGCCCACAGATCGTCCAGTGCTCCGCTGTTTTCATCGGACGGATTGTTCATGTCACTCATTTGGGCTGTTCCTCATTCAGCGAATTCAAAATCGGGTTGATCAGGTGCTCAACGCGTAACGCATACTGACCGTTAATCGTGCCGTACTGGCTTGTCAGCACGGGGACACCATCCACGTGGGCAATAATGCGGTCGGGTTTTTCTATCGGCAAAACATCACCGGGTTGTAATTTCAGGATCTGGGATAACCGCAGCGGGATATCGGCGAAGCTCGCCACCAGCTCAAGCTGCGAATGCTGGACCTGGCGGACCAGGTTTTCACGCCAGTTCTGGTCTTCGTTGCGGGAGTTCTCCAGCGGCGGGTTCACCAGCAGCTCGCGCAGCGGTTCGATCATGCTGAACGGCAGGCAGATGTTGAACTCGCCGGTCAGGTTACCGATCTCTACGTGGAACGGCGTGTTCACGACGATATCGTTCGGGGAGGTGGTGATATTGGTAAATTTCACCTGCATCTCAGAACGGACGTACTCCACTTCCAGCGGGTTAATCGCTTTCCACGCGTCGCTGTAAGACTCCAGCGCCAGCTTCAGCATGCGGTTAATGACGCGCTGTTCGGTGTGGGTGAATTCACGACCTTCTACTTTGGTCGGGAAACGCCCGTCGCCGCCGAACAGGTTATCCACCGCAATGAACACCAGGCTTGGTGAAAACACCACCAGACCGGTGCCGCGCAGCGGCTTCAGATGAATCAGGTTAAGGTTGGTTGGCACCGGCAGGTTGCGGGCAAACTCGTGATACGGCTGAATGCGGATCGCACCGACCGTAATGTCCGGGCTACGACGCAGCAGGTTAAACAGCCCCATACGGAACTGACGTGCAAAACGTTCGTTAATGATCTCCAGCGCCTGCAGACGTTCACGTACCACGCGACGCTGGGTATTCGGGTCATAGGGACGAATATCGCTATCGCCGCCAATACCCGGTTGCGGATCGTCATTTTTATCGCTGTCGCCGTTAAGCAGCGCATCGATTTCTGCCTGAGAAAGAATACTGTCGCCCATGTCGTTACCGCAGAATGAAAGCTGTGTACAGAACGTCAGTGACTTCCTGCTTAGGTTGGCCGTTTACCAGCGGAGTCGCCAGAGTTTGTTTAATGGCGTCGACCAGCTTTTGCTTACCGACATCGGTGGCAAGCGTCGAAGCGTCCTGACGAGAGAACAGCAGCAGAAGGCGGCTACGCACCTCCGGAAGATAATCATTCAGACGCGAGCGCGTGGCTTCATCCTTCAGGCGCAGCGTAATACCGACATACAGCACGCGGTCCGCATCACCGAGATTCACGGTGAAGGTGTCCAGAGGGAAAAATACCGGCGCCGGCGGTGGTGCAGGTTCGGCTTTGGCCGCAGCGGTAGAAGGTTCCTGCTGCATACGCCAGTAACTATAGCCCGCGGTAGCGCAGGCGGCGAGCGTGATCAACACCAGCAGCGGGATCCAGATGGAACGCTTACTTTTTTTGGTGATAGCGGAGTCAGTCATCTGATACGAGCTTCCTGTTTCGGTACAGCTTAATAAGGTGATTATCCCGTGTCCTGCTGTCGTCAAAGCGTGGAAAAGACGGGGATAATCACGCTACCTCTGGCGTTTAGGCGAAGATGTCTACGGCACTGTTACCGCGCGCCGCGGATTGCAGGGCGGCAGGGACAGGCAGTAACTCATCGCTCTCTTCATTAAAACCGCCGGTATTGCCGGAACGCGAAGCCTGGTGCTGCTGCTGGGAAGAGGACTGCTGCTGCCCGGCAAAGCTCTCGCTGCTGACGCTGCTTTGCGTAAGCTGAATGCCGTTCTCCGCAAGCGAGGTCCGCAGGACCGGCAGCGCCGCTTCCAGTGCCGCACGGACATGGCCGTGCGCAGAGACCATCTGCAGCTGCGCCTGGTTATCATCCAGCTTAAGCGAGATTTGCACCTGACCCAGATCTTCCGGGTGCAGACGCAGCTCCGCTGTCTGCTGGCCCTGCTTAGTGAACAGCGTGATGTGCTGGCTCAGGGATTGCTGCCATTCGTGGGTGCCCAGAGGCTGGCTTAACACCGGCGCGGTGGCAACGGTGGCGGCTGGCTGGCTGGTCGCATGGCTGGAGATAATCGGTGCCAGGGTGGCCGTTGGCGACGTTGAGGAGGACGCGCTGGCGAGTTCCTGCTTCTCTGCCGAAGCGGCCACGACCGGCGTTGCAGGTACGTTGCCCGATAGCGCCGGGTCGCTGTTTTTCGCCAGGCTTTGGCTCAGGTTCTGGTAAGGCGCAGCCGTCTGCCCTTTATCATGGCTTCCCGGCAGGGCGTTCAGGGACGGCTGGCCCGCACCCGCTTGTGCAGGCGTGGCGGAACCGAGCGCGGACCGTGCGGTAATACCGTCGCTGGCTGCCGCGCGAGAGGTGCTGGTCTGCTGGTGCGGCAGCATGGCCATCAGCGCGCTTAATCCGGCCAGCTCTTCTTCGCTCAGGTCGCTTTTGCCGTCATCTTTGTCGCTGGCCGCGGTAAGCGTTTTCAGGGCATCGCCCTTAGACACCGGCACCAGCCCGGAAGCCAGCGTTTCAGGCAAGGCGGCAGGCGTGGTTTCATCGCCACGCAGCGCAGGCTGACGCGCGAGCAGGTCGGCAATTTTGGCCTGCAGCGTGGTATCGCCTTTGGCGTCCTGCGCAACTTTGGACAGCTTACTGCCGGCGGCTTTCAGGTCGGCCAGGGTCAGCGGCGCATCTTTGCCCTTGCCCGTTGCGTCCGTCAGGGCGCCCGCCAGCAGAGAGAGAAAGTCTTGTGCACCGTCGGTGCCTTTCCCCGTCTGCGTGCCGCCTGACAGGTCGCTGTCGCTCATCAGCAGTTGTTGCAGTGTGATCATTCCGGTTTCCTCATTGATGCGCGCTGGGCAAACTCATCCATTTTCTTCTGATCCAGGCGGTTTTCCGCCAGGGTCGTTGCCGCGATTTGTCGGTCCTGTAAGGTCTGCCAGGCCTGCAGTCGCTGCTTCTTCTCGCGCCAGAAACTCAGCGCGGTATCGACTTTTTGGGTCCACTGGTTAAGCTGCTGGCGATGCTGTTCTATCGCCTTCTCCAGCGTCTGGATAAACTGCTGATAGTTAATCCAGCGCTGGCTGCCAATGCCCTGTGTCATATCGGTATTGAGGTTGGTGCGATATTCATGCTGATAGTCGATTAACATCTTCAACTGTTCTTCAGCCTGCTGGCACCCGCGTCGCATTGCGCCAAGCTGCAATGCGGCATCATCAACTTCTTTTTCAGCCAGATCTTTCAGCGTTGATAACGCGCTGTTTTGCGCCATGACCTTCGCCCTCCACCTGTGTTACACCTGCGGGAAAATCAGCTCCAGTGCCTGAATTGAATCTTCCCAGTCGGCGCGTTCAAAAATGCCCTGTTGCAAAAATGCCTCCAGCTGCGGCCACAGGCTAATCGCTTTGTCGAGCATCGGGTCGCTGCCTTTGGCATACGCCCCGACGCTGACCAGATCGCGGTTGCGCTGGAAGCTGGAGAGGAGTTGTTTGAAGTTACGCACGCGGGCGTAGTGCTTCTCGGTTATCAGCGCCGTCATTGCGCGGCTGATAGAGGCTTCAATATCAATGGCCGGATAGTGCCCGGCTTCTGCCAGACGGCGCGACAGCACAATATGACCGTCAAGGATCGCGCGCGCGGAGTCGGCAATCGGGTCCTGCTGGTCATCGCCTTCCGTCAGCACCGTATAGAACGCGGTGATGGAGCCGCCGCCGCTGATGCCGTTCCCGGCACGCTCAACCAGCGCGGGGAGCTTGGCAAAGACCGAAGGCGGGTAGCCCTTGGTCGCAGGCGGCTCACCGATGGCCAGCGCGATTTCACGCTGCGCCATCGCGTAGCGGGTCAGGGAGTCCATGATCAGCAGCACGTGCTTGCCGCGGTCACGGAAATCTTCGGCGATACGGGTGGCATACGCGGCACCCTGCATGCGCAGCAGCGGCGAAACGTCCGCCGGTGCGGCGATAACCACCGAGCGGGCACGGCCTTCCGCACCCAGAATGTTTTCAATAAAGTCTTTTACTTCACGACCACGCTCGCCGATCAGCCCCACGACGATCACATCGGCCTGCGTGTAGCGCGCCATCATGCCGAGCAGAACAGATTTACCCACGCCTGACCCGGCGAACAGGCCCATACGTTGTCCGCGACCGACGGTCAGCAGGGCGTTAATCGGGCGTACGCCGGTATCCAGCACGTGCTCAATAGGGGTTCGCTGCAGGGGGTTAAACGGCTGGGTGATCAGCGCGCCGGTTTCGGTAGTGTCCGGGGAAGGCAGACCGTCGAGCGGTTTCCCGCTGCCGTCCAGCACGCGGCCCAGCAGGGCAGGGCCGAGCGGCAGCTGTTTCCCACTTTGCAGCCCGTCGCCAGCGATGTTTTTGGCATACACGCGCGCGCCGGGCAGAATGCCTTCCACCTCTTCAAGCGGCATCAGGAACAGTCGCTGACCGTTAAACCCGACCACTTCGCTTTCGACTTCACGCGTCTCCAGACCATCCTGGCGCTCAATCACGCAGGTCGCGCCCAGCGGAAGCTGCAGACCGGTGGCTTCAAGCACCAGGCCGGTGGCGCGCGTCAGGCGGCCATAACGACGAACGGACGGCAGCTGCGCCATCTTCGTCTCAAAGTTGTCGAGCGTGGTGAGCCAGCGGGTGAGGCGTGCGGTCATCAGACGACTCCCGGTGCCGCCAGGCGGCACAGTTCCTGCCAGCGGGTGGCGACGCTGGCATCCAGGTCACCCTCATCGGCAGAGACTTTGCATCCGCCGTGATGCAACGACGGGTCACCGCGCAGGCGCCAGCCGTGCAGGCTCAGCGTTGCCCCCAGGCTCTCTTCCACGCGCTGCAGATCGTCCGGATGGACGCGCAGCTGCGGCTTGCCGCTAAACAGTGGCTCCTGCTGCAGCAGGCCCTGAATTTGTTTAATCAGCGCCGTGTTATCCACCACGGGCGTCTGACCGATAACCTGACGCGCGGCTTCCAGCGCCATCTGCATCAGCCGCGAGGCAATCACGCTGTCCAGCGCGTCCAGCGTATGCTGAAACTCGCTGACCAGCTGCTGCATGCGGGCATGGATCGGTGCCTGCTGCTGGCGCGCCTGATCGATGCCGTGCTCTAACCCTTTCGCCAGGCCTTCCTGATACCCCTGCTCGTGGCCTTTCTGCCGGCCTTCGTTCACGCCGGCGTTATAGCCCTGCTCGTGCGCCTGCATTTGCAGCTGAGCCAGCATCTGTGCCCGCTGTTCTTCTTCGCTCAGCTCGGGCTGCTCGACGTCCGGGTCACTCTCCTCGGTCGCTATCACGGCTGGCGTGAACTCGGAGAGGGGAGGAGCCAGATCGTCCGGCGTCCAGCGCTTCCACGGCAGCTCATTAGACATAGGTGTCGTCTCCGCTGCCAATCACCATCTCGCCGGTTTCTGCCAGACGACGAACGATAAGCAGGATGGCTTTCTGTTCGTTTTCCACCTGAGACAGACGAACCGGGCCGCGGTTGGCAAGGTCGTCGCGCAGGATATCCGCCGCACGCTGCGACATGTTGCGCAGGAACTTCTCGCGCAGCGGCTGCTCGGCACCTTTGAGGGCGATAAGCAGAGATTCGGAATCCACTTCCTGGAGCAGGCGCTGGATGCTGCGGTCGTCCACTTCGACCAGGTTTTCGAACAGGAACATCTCGTCGATAATTTTCTGCGCCAGCTCGCCGTCGAATTCGCGAACCGCCGTAATGACCGCCTCTTCCTGCTGCGTTTTCATCAGGTTGATGATTTCCGCCGCCGTTCTTACGCCGCCCATTTTGCTGCGCTTGAGGTTCTGACCGTCGAGCAGGTTGTTCAGCACTTCGGTCAGCTCCGCCAGCGCGGCCGGCTGGACGCCACCGAAGGTCGCGATACGCAGCATCACATCGTGACGCAGACGCTCTTCGAACAGCGCCAGAATGTCGGCCGCCTGACCACGTTTGAGGTGGACAAGGATGGTGGCGATAATCTGCGGGTGCTCGTCGCGAATAAGGTCGGCGGCACTCTGCGGTTCCATAAAGTTAAGCGTTTCGATACCGCTGGCGGTATCGCGCGTTTCCAGAATGTCTTCCAGCAGGCTGGCGGCACGCTCTTCACCCAGTGCCTTGACCAGCACGGAGCGCAGGTAGTCGTTGGCGTTGACGTTGAGCGCGGCAAACTGCTCGGCTTCCTGCTCAAATTCCGCCAGCACTTCGGTCAGCTGTTTGTTGGAGATCTGACGCACGTTGGCCATGGCCGCACTCAGAATTTGCACTTCCCGCTGGGAGAGGTGTTTAAACACCTCTGCCGCGCGATCTTCGCCAATGGTCATCAACAGGATGACGCTTTTATCGGTGCCCGTAAGCGTATTACTCATGTTCGTTACCCATCCACTGGCGGATGACCAGCGCCACGACGCGCGGATCGTTATCTGACATTTCGCGAATGCGCTGGCTCATGACCTCAGCGCCCATGCGCTGGTTAGCACGACGCTGCTGCATCTGTTCATCTTTGCTGAGGCGAACTTCAACCGCTTCTTCCGTCTCCTGACGCGTGTTCATCTGCTCGCGAGCCGCTTTTTCGGCTTCAGCACGACGCTGGAGCTGTGGACGAACGCCCTTACGCCACAGCAGCCACGCGACAATCAGCACCAGCAGCCAGCGTCCTGCGGACAGCAGCTGGTCGATAAACGCCTGCTGTTGCCAGAACGGCAGTTCACCACCGGTCTCTTCAACCGAGTTGAACGGCGAGTTCACCACGTTGAGGCTATCGCCGCGCTTCTCGGAATAACCCATCGCTTCACGGGTCAGGTCTTCGATCTGCTTCATCTGCTCGGCGGTCAGCGGCAGCGGTTTGCCATTCGGCAGCGTTTTATAGTTCACGACCACGGCGACGGACAGACGCTGAATATCGCCCACGTTCAGTTTGGTGTGGCGAATCGTCCGGTCCACTTCGTAGTTCGTGGTTTCATTACGGCTGCTGGTACGCGGACCGGCGCTAGTGGCCGTCGAGGTGGTTTGCTGATTTTGCTGACCGTTCTGCTGGTTGGCCGGCGGCGTAGAGATTGGCGCCGCGTTAGCCGGGGCAGGCTGGTTAGACAGCGCGCCCGGCACGCCGCCCGGGTATGCGCCACCGACCTGTTCATTCGAGTTGATCTGGCGCGAACGCATGACCGCCTGAGACGCATCGCCGTTCGGGCTGTACTGCTCTTCGGTTTGTTCTTTATTGGCGAAGTCAATCTGCGCGGTAACCTGCGCATGCACGTTGCTGTTGCCCACTACCGGGCCGAGGATGGCTTCGATACGACGCTGGAGACGGCTTTCGACATCGGCGGCATATTTCAGCTGCGCGTCGTTCAGATCGCGACCGGCGGTATTGGATTGCGTCAGCAGGTGGCCGCTCTGGTCGACCAGCGTCACGTTACCCGGCGGCAGACCGGCCACGGCGCTGGAGACGAGGTGCGTCACCGCGCTGATTTGCCCTTCGTCCAGCGCGCGGCCAGGCTCGAGGTTCACGGTTACGGAAGCCGAAGGCGATTTCTGTTCGCGGACAAATAAGGAAGGTTTAGGCATTGCCAGGTGCACGCGGGCGCTCTTCACCGGGCCTAATGTTTCAATGGTGCGGGCCAGTTCACCTTCCAGCGCACGCTGGTAATTCACCTGCTCGCTGAACTGGCTGATACCGAATTTTTCCTGATCCAGCAGTTCAAAGCCCACCGCGCCGCCTTTTGGCAGCCCCTGCTGCGCCAGACGCAGGCGGAGTTCGTGCACCTTATCCGCTGGAACCTCAAGCGCGCCCCCGTTATCGGCAAAGCGATAAGGGATGTTCATCTGGGTCAACTGGGTGACGATGGCGCCGCCATCCTGATCGGAAAGGTTACTGTAGAGCGTCCGGTAGTCAGGGCTTTTCGCCCAAAGGACCATCGCTACAAGGATCGCAATTGCGGCAGCGCCTGCCACGATCAACGGGATTTTAGGATTCGCGCGAAGGCGGTTCATCCACTCGAGTGATTTATTCTGCGGCGCTGTCGATGCTGTTGCACTCATTGCGCACCTCTTAAATCCTGGTGGTTTACGTTATTCGTGTAGAGAAACAAAACTGACTCCCGGGTCGGCAAAGACGACAAAAGTTCCATATTGATGGCCCTGCCATTATTTGATGATTCGTGATTTTCTATGCGTCAAATAACCTGGTTTTTTAACGCTATTTACCGCCATTATCTTATTGACAAGCTGTTAGTCTTGACCGCGTAAAAAACCATCCAGGGGAGAGTCATGGCTATTCAGGGTATTGAAGGGGTAATCAGTCAGCTGCAGGCGACGGCAATGATGGCCCGTAATCAGAATGTGGCAGATCAACAGCCGAGCATCAGCTTTGCAGGGCAACTGCATGCCGCGCTTGACCGTATCAGTGATACCCAAACCGCCGCGCGCACCCAGGCAGAGAAGTTCACCCTCGGCGAGCCGGGCGTGGCGCTGAATGACGTCATGACCGATTTGCAAAAAGCCTCGGTTTCCCTGCAGATGGGGATCCAGGTGCGTAACAAGCTGGTGTCGGCCTATCAGGAAGTGATGGGGATGCAGGTTTAACGCCTGTCGATCTTCGCTGGCAGCCTTAGCGCTTTAATGCCACAATATTTTTTTCTTCGAATGCAGGAAAGATGATGAAAAAAATAGCAATTGCTGGCGCGCTGCTGGCACTGACCGGGTGCGTTCAGGTGGATAACTATCAGGATGTGATCAAGCATCCTGTCCCGGCGCATCTGGCGGGATACTGGCAGTCGAAAGGGCCGCAGAGCAAAATGGTCAGCCCGGAGGCGATTGCCACGCTGGTGGTGACGGAGGAGGGCGATACGCTGGACTGCCGTCAGTGGCAGCGCGTGATTGCCGTGCCGGGTAAAATCATGCTGCGTTCAGACAGCTATTACAACGTGACCCGCAAGCTGGATATCTATCCGCTGGAGCGCGATGGCTCTGTGCTGGAGTACGACGGAATGGAGCTGCAGAAGGTCGACCGTCCAACGGTTGAGTGCGCCGATTACCTGAGCAAGAATCCGCTGGAGAGTAAACTTCCGTAGCCGTTTGTTGCCGGGTGGCGCTGACGCTTACCCGGCCTACGGGACTGAGGGAAAACGCAAAACGGCAACCTTGTTGCCGTTTTTGGTGTTTGCGCCCTCTCCCTGTGGGAGAGGGATCCCCACAAAATAATGCCTGCACAGACGACCCCCTCTCCCTTGAGGGAGAGGGCTGGGGTGAGGGGGAACATACGGCTCTGGTGGTCATTCCGTTCACTTCATGTTCCTTGCTACTCTGTAACGACATGACCGGTGAACGTGCCAGGGTGGCTCAATCGCCACCACCCTGGCGACCCGGGCTCCCGGCGGTAAATCGCCGCTTCGCGGTTCCCTCAGCTTATTCCTTCAGGCTATCGGGTCGGGCATGAGCCTGCATCCCTGCAGGCCACGCCCTCTCGGCGCATCCCTGCGCCTCGCCCCGGCCTTACGGAAACGCTTCGGCGATTTACAGCCGGACCAGGGCATCGCTATAAACCATTCATTTTCCTGAAGCAACATTCACCGCTTCCGGTTAAAAAAACTGGTGATTCCGCATCCCTGTGGGAGAGGGACGGGGTGAGGGCATCAGGCCGCACTTTTCCAGTACTACAACGCATCCTCAATGACCCACACGCTCACGCTTCCACCTTTGCAGGTAAAAGTCCCTTCGCCATCCGCTGCCGTAGTGATGGTTTCTTCGCGATTGCCGAGAAAATCCCGCCACGTTTTATTGCCGTAGTTTTCCCCAAGACAAATCACCTTCTCGCCGTCGTCTCCGTTTGACATCACCACCACGCAGCCGGGATCGTCATCGGTGCCGCTGCGGCTGAAGGCGATGCAGTTAGGATGGTCAAAAAACAGCGTCTGCACGCCGTGGGCAAAACGCTGGCGAGCGAGGATCAGCTCGTGAAGCTGCTCAATGACCGGCATATCAATATGGTACGTTTCACCGTTTCCCCCCGCGTCCTCATAGCTGGCGCCGAAGAGATCGGGATAGAAGACGCTCGGTACGCCATTTTCCCGCAGCAGGATCAGCGCGTAGGCCAGCGGTTTAAACCAGGCTTCGACCGGTGCTTCCAGCGCCTGCAAAGGTTGGGTGTCGTGGTTCGCGACGAGGGTGACCGCATGAAACGGATCGGCTTCCACCAGCGTACCGGTGAAGATTTGGCTCATGTCGTAATCCCGCCCCTGGCGTGACGCTTCGTGGAATTTCATCTGCAGCGGGGCGTCAAAGAGCATGGTTTTGCCGTCGACCTGGTCAATATAGGCCTGAAGTTTATCCACCTCGTGGGACCAGTATTCCGCGACGATAAACAGCGGCTGGTCGGCGACCTCCTGAACGTGTTCAATCCACTCTTTGTAAAACCAGGCGGGAATGTGTTTCACCGCGTCGAGGCGAAAACCGTCGCAGCCCGTCTGCTCCATCACCCACCGGGCCCAGTATTTGATCTCCTCGGTCACGGCGTGATTGCGAAAATCGATATTCTCGCCCATCAGATAATCGAAGTTACCCATCTCGTCATCGACCTGGTCGTTCCAGCCTTCGCCGGTATAGTCGTTGACGATTTTAAAGATGCCGTCTTCATCGGGGTTTTCTATATGGTCGACGCCGCTGAAGCATTTGTAATCCCAGATGAACTGCGAATATTGTCCGGCGCGGACAGGGAAGGTGTAGCGGGTCCAGGCTTCACACTCGATGACTTCATCGTCGATTTGCGTGCGGTCCTGCTCGTTGACGCGCTGAACGCGAACGGGCTCTTTCTCGTCCGCGCCCATTTTGTGATTCACCACTACATCCAGCAGAACGGCAATATCGTTACTTTTGAGGGCGGCGATGGCCTCCAGCAGCTGCGCTTTATCGCCGTATTTGGTGGCAACGCTGCCTTTCTGGTCAAACTCGCCGAGGTCGAACAGGTCGTACGAATCATAGCCAACGGAATACCCGCCGGATGCACCCTTATACGCGGGCGGCAGCCAGATCATGTTGATGCCGATTTCGTTAAGATTGGGGGCTAACGCCGTGACCTCTGGCCACAACTCACCGCCAGCGGGGTAATACCAGTGAAAACATTGTAACAGGGTGGGGTTTTTCATCATCCTTGCTCCAGAAGCCGTATGGCTGACTTCTGGAGTATGGATGAAGAAATCATAATTGTGTGTCGCGGGTCAAACTTTCTGGATAAAGAATATTCCCCGACAGCTTTCCATAGGTAGACGTGATGGATTGCTGTTTACCGGTTTGATCAATCAGGCTGCGCAGTTCGTCCATGCGGACTTTCAGCAGCGCCTTTAGCGCATTCTCATTGTCGAGGATCATTTCCAGCAGCGCACGCGCTTGCTCAACCTGAGCCGGAGGGCATGACATGATGGGCGTTTGAGAAATCCTTTCCACCAGTTGTACGTAATGCATTTCCTGCTCGATAAGCGCATCCCATTGACCAGAATGAGCGAGATTTAGCATAGCAATGCTCTGAGCATGTAACGCCTGCCAGTGGCTAAGCGCTGCGCTGGGACTATTCATCAAAATTATCCTGAAATAGTGGACGCATTGGGGCCAATTTGCTTCCATGCATCCGCAATGTTGTTTAATAAACCCTCGACTTCAACAATTGCGTCTACGTCGTTACTGATATTCGCCAGCAACAAACGTCGAACCATATATTCGTACAAGGAGGCAAGATTACCGGACAACTCGCTCTCAACCTCCATGTTCAGTCCTGCTTTTAAACCGTTGTCGATGATGTTAATGGCTTTGGATAAGGCTTCGCCTTTTTCACGAATTTGTCCGGCTTCCAGGAACAAACGCGCGCGGACAAGGGCGCTTTGCGCCCCGTCGAACAACATGACAATCAGCTGGTGTGGACTGGCATTCATAACTGCGCTTTCGACGCCTATCTGCTGATAGGATTGAACACCAGAGGTCTTATACATATCCACTCCTAAATGCTACGACTACTTTTGTGAGAACTGTTGGGTCAGGTAGTTGGCCGTGCTGGTCATTTTGGTGACTAATACGTCCAGACTGGTGAACTGCGTTTTGTAACGCGCCATGGTGGCTTCAATTTGGGCATCCATAGCATCGTAACGTTCACCCAGTGTTTTCAGCGTTTTGTTGATCCCGTCTTTCGCGTTCTGGATCACCCCGGCGCTGCCGGTACTGGTGCTGAGCATAGTGGTCAGCGTGTTGTTCATCTGGGTCGCCATACCGGTTTTCTTTCCGTCACCGACAAAATACTGCTGTACGGCGTTCGGGTTGTCGGTCAGCGCTTTTTTCAGCTTATCGGTATCAACTTTCAGGTTACCGACGGTACCGTCCGATCCTTTTACCGGATCCTGGGTAATGCCCAGCTGTGCCATGATCTGAACGGAGCCGGCCTGTACTTCGGTCAGCAGGCCGCGCAGCTGGGACTGGATACCACGCACGTTCGCATCACCGACCAGCGCGCCGTTGCTGGTGGACTGGCTGCCCGAACCCGCATCTACCGGAACATATTTAGTCAGGCTGTTGATGGTGGACTGCAGCGAGTTGTATGCCGTAACCCAGTCCGTAACCGCTTTCTGGTTAGCATCCGTTGCGCGTGTCACCTCAAGGGTTTCATCCGCTTTGCTTTCGGCCTTCACGGTGAAGGTCACCCCAGGCAGCGCATCGGAAATGGTATTCGATTGCCGCTCGATAGGGATGTCATTCACGACCACAATCGCGTTCTGTGCGGCGGTATTCACCGACAGCGCGCCCGTTTTGGTGGTTGAGTCGTAGCCAATGACGCTTTGCAGCTTGTCGTCGCCGGTGACGCTGATGGTCATCACACCATCCGTACCGGTGGTTTTTGACGACAGCATCAGGCGGTAATCACCGTCTTTCGCTTTAATGACGCTGGCGGTGACGTTGCCGTTCGCTTTATTAATGGCGCTCGCAATGCCTGCCAGCGACGTATCGTCATCCGCCAGGGTCACCTCTAAAGGTGTCTTCGTACCCGGCTGGGTGATGGTGATTTTACGCGTCGTACCTGTCGTATCGCCCAGCAGATCCGTGTTGTTTGCATAGGAGCCCGTGGTGAGCGCCTGTGCCTTTGCAACCTGGTTGACGTTGACAACAAAGGAACCCACTGAGGCGTCAGCCGTTGTTGTGGCAGTAAAGGCCGTGTTGGTGCTGCTAACGGACGTTGAGTTCCAGGTGGTTGCTTTGCCAAGTGCAGCGGTCGCAGTCTGCAGCGATGTCATGGCGCTCTGCAGTTTGCCGTAAGCACTTAACTGTGCGTTATACGTTGATTGCTGGGAAGTAATCGTCGTCAGCTTGGTTTTCTCTGCCGCTTCCAACTGATTATATAAATCCCCGAGTCCTGCAGAACCTATTCCGAGGTTACTGATAGTAGCCATGCATATTTTCCTTAAAATACGAAAGTAGTTCAGGACTCTTATCGGCCTCTTGACGCAAAAGTTTACGACGGTGAGAAAAAAATAATCCAAAGAATAGACGCGTCCTGGCGGGGTAAATGAAAGGATTGCACTTTAGGAACATTATCGGCGCAGTGAAAACAGGAATAAGCGTGTGCCTTTTTTGACATCTCTTTGTGGGTTAAAAAAGCGTAAATAATAAACCTCTGGTGAACCTTAATTGATTTTTTAAAAATAAAACCATTAAAAATCATTAATTTATAATTTTTTCAAAATTGATTCTAAAGTCTTTTGGGGACCCGTCGATAACCTTGTTGACGGTGAGAGACGCTGTGAGTGTTAGGCACCGGACCTAAAACCCAATTTTTGAAGGAAAGAAAATTATGGCAGTTATCAATACTAACCTGTTGTCCCTGACTACTCAGAACAACCTGAACAAATCTCAGTCTTCTCTGGGCACTGCTATTGAGCGTCTGTCTTCAGGTCTGCGTATCAACAGCGCGAAAGACGATGCCGCTGGCCAGGCGATTGCAAACCGCATGACCGCTCAGATCAAAGGGATGAACCAGGCTGCACGTAACGCCAACGACGGTATCTCCATGGCGCAGACTGCTGAAGGTTCTCTGAACGAAATCAACAGCAACTTGCAGCGTGTTCGTGAACTGGCTGTTCAGGCAAGCAACGGCACCAACAGCGCATCTGACCTGGCATCTCTGCAGGATGAAGTTACCGCTCGTCTGGCTGAAATCAACCGTGTTGCAGGCAAAACTGACTTCAACGGCATCAAACTGCTGGACGGTTCTGCAGGTACTGCTGGTGTGGTTAAAATTCAGGTTGGCGTGAACGACGGCGACACCATCGATCTGGACCTGAGCGGTGCTAAAGCTGACACCACCACTCTGGGCGTGAACGCTATCGACCTGAAAGCAATGACCGCTACCGATCTGGACACCATTGACAAAGCTATCGCTAAAGTTGATACCGCTCGTTCAGGCCTGGGTGCTGTGCAGAACCGCTTCACTTCTGCAATCAACAACCTGAACAACACCTCTAACAACCTGTCTGCTGCTCAGTCCCGTATCCAGGACGCTGACTACGCAACTGAAGTTTCCAACATGTCCCGCGCGCAGATCCTGCAGCAGGCTGGTACTTCTGTTCTGTCTCAGGCAAACCAGGTTCCACAGACCGTTCTGTCTCTGCTGCGTTAATTTTACGCACGAAACCCCGCTTCGGCGGGGTTTTTTTATCTCTGCTATTTGAGAATCCGCCCGTGAAACAAATCAGTGTCACTCAACCAAAGCTGGTCGCAGATTTTTCATGTGTCGGTGGGGAATGCCGTGAACATTGCTGTCAGGGCTGGACCATCGCATTTGATAAATCCTCCGTTAATCGCTACCTGAACAATAAAAATGCCGCGATTCGCCACACGGCGAAAACAGCGATAAAAGTCACCAAAAAGCAGTATGGCCACTGGGGCGAAGTCATTTTCCATACGGAAAGCAAAAACTGCCCGTTTATGGATACCGAAAAACTCTGCTCTATTCATAGCGCCATGGGCGCCCAGGCCTTAAGCCCAACCTGTTCGACGTTCCCGCGGACAAGCCGGGTCTATAAAAATGAAATCGAAAAATCGCTGAATCTCTCGTGTCCGGAAGTCACCCGACTGCTGTTGAACGATCGGGAGTCCATGTCGATGATGGAATCCATCAGCGTCCAGCAGGACGTTAATAATGCGCCGATGATGGATTTGAAGGCCAAGGTCATCAATCTCTTCTGCCAGAATATATTCAGCGTTGAGAACGTCAGCGTTGAAGAACAGGTTTACGCCGTGGTGAAATTCCTGATGGTGGCTGAAAAGCTCGAAAACCTCGAAGAGAATATCAGCACGCTCGAAACGGTTTATTTTTCGCTGGTGAACGAACTGGCGAGCGGTAAAATCAAGGCGGAGCTAGGCGGATTTAATCAGAACTACAGCCTGAAATTCGCGTTAATCTCGCTCATCCAGAGTTACTTTACAAAGAAAGCGACGGCCCGCGGCGGCGCCGTACTGAACCATTATTTCACCCAGCTTTATCAACAGTTTGAATCTGTCGGTGACACCGTGCCGGCAGAGCAGGTCATGGAAAACATCGAGTTAGTCTGGCGCGATGTGGCGGGCAGCTACCTGGCGACCCATGACCACCTATTTAAGAACTTTTTTAAATATAAACTCTGGGAGCAGGGCTTCCCGCAGAACAATGGCCGCAGCATGTTGAATAATCTTTATTTAATTGTCGCGGAGTTCTATTTCCTGAAAACGTTACTTGCCGGTCAGGCTATCGTGGCGGGAAAAATTGAACAAGATAATATCATTGACGTTATTTACAGCTTCCACTCCCTTAGCCAGCATAATCAGGAAGCGGGAAAGCTCTTTCATCAACATATAGATAGCGTCAAACTCGGCGACGATCTTTCATTGTTACAACTGCTAATTTAGGCAAAAAAGTTGCCCCGGTTGTGGGCAACCTCAGAATAACCTCACTTTATCCCCCTTTTTCATCCAATTGAACGCCCTGCAGAATCGGATAATCATGCCGATAACTCAACTAACGCAGGGCTGTTTATCGTGAATTCACTCTATACCGCTGAAGGTGTAATGGATAAACACTCGCTGTGGCAGCGTTATGTCCCGCTGGTGCGTCACGAAGCATTGCGCCTCCAGGTGCGCTTGCCGGCGAGCGTGGAACTCGACGATCTGCTACAGGCGGGCGGTATCGGGTTATTGAATGCAGTTGACCGATACGACGCTCTGCAAGGAACGGCATTTACGACTTACGCAGTTCAGCGTATTCGTGGTGCGATGCTGGACGAGCTGCGCAGCCGCGACTGGGTGCCGCGCAGTGTTCGCCGCAACGCGCGCGAAGTGGCGCATGCGATGGGGCAGCTGGAACAGGAACTGGGACGTAACGCAACGGAAACCGAAGTGGCGGAACGTCTTGGCATTGCTGTTGAAGAGTATCGTCAGATGTTGCTCGATACCAATAATAGCCAACTCTTCTCCTATGACGAGTGGCGCGAAGAGCATGGCGATAGCATCGAGCTGGTGACGGATGAGCACCAGCAGGAAAACCCGTTACACCATTTAATCGAAGGGAATTTACGCCATCGCGTGATGGAGGCTATTGAAGCTCTGCCTGAACGCGAACAGCTGGTGTTGACCCTTTATTACCAGGAAGAGCTTAACCTCAAAGAGATTGGCGCTGTTCTGGAGGTGGGAGAGTCGCGGGTGAGCCAGCTGCACAGCCAGGCCATTAAACGCTTACGAACCAAGCTGGGTAAGTTATAGGTGATTGATTCACCTGAAAAATGCCGCACAACGTATTGACAACCAGGAGTTATCATGACGGTGCAGCAATCTAAAAGACGGCCTTTAAGCCGCTACCTGAAAGACTTTAAACACAGCCAGACGCATTGCGCCCACTGTAACAAGCTACTCGACCGTATCACGCTGGTTCGCCGTGGCGAAATCGTCAATAAGATCGCGATTTCGCGCCTCGACACGTTGATGGACGAAGCTGCATGGCTCGAAGAGCAAAAAGAGTGGGTGGCGCTTTGCCGTTTCTGTGGCGATCTCCACTGCAAAGAGCAAAGCGACTTCTTCGATATTATTGGCTTCAAACAATTCCTGTTTGAACAAACGGAGATGAGCCACGGAACCGTTCGCGAATATGTGGTTCGCCTGCGTCGCCTTGGCCAACATCTGACCGTGAACAATATTTCCCGCGATCTGCTCAAGACCGGTTATCTGGATGAGAATCTGGAGCCGTGGCTGCCAGCGACCAGCACCAACAACTACCGTATTGCCCTGCGTAAGTATGCGCAATACAAGGTACAAATGCCGGGTGCCGTGAAGCAGAAAGCCCACGCCGGAACAACTTCTGATATATATTAAAAAAGAATAAGATGTAGCGCAGTCGCCTTTGACGTTGCAGGCGATTTCTCTACACTACGTAAAAATTCCACTATATCGGGGTATTTATGAAATTTGCACTTCTGGGTCGTCAGGCGCTGATGGGTGTTATGGCCGTTGCGCTGGTTGCGGGTATGAGCGTGAAAACGTTTGCTGCAGAAAACCTGCTTAATAAAGTGAAAGAGCGCGGTACGCTGCTGGTCGGGCTGGAAGGGACCTATCCTCCGTTCAGCTTCCAGGGCGATGACGGTAAGCTGACCGGTTTTGAAGTGGAATTTGCTGAAGAGCTGGCGAAGCACCTCGGCGTGAAAGCGTCCCTGAAACCGACCAAATGGGACGGTATGCTGGCGTCGCTGGATTCCAAACGTATTGATGTGGTCATTAATCAGGTGACCATCTCTGACGAACGTAAGAAGAAATATGACTTCTCCACCCCGTACACCGTATCCGGTATTCAGGCGCTGGTGAAAAAAGGCAACGAAGGCACCATCAAAACGGCTGCGGACCTGAAAGGTAAGAAAGTCGGCGTGGGTCTGGGAACCAACTACGAAGAGTGGCTGCGCCAGAACGTTCAGGGCGTGGATATCCGCACCTATGATGATGACCCGACGAAATACCAGGATCTGCGCGTGGGCCGTACCGACGCCATTCTGGTTGACCGCCTGGCAGCACTGGATCTGGTGAAGAAAACCAACAATACCCTGGCGGTAGCGGGTGATGCGTTCTCTCGTCAGGAATCCGGCGTGGCCGTTCGTAAAGGCAACGAAGACCTGGTAAAAGCGATTGATTCCGCGATTGCTGACATGCAAAAAGACGGCAGCCTGAAGGCGCTCTCCGAGAAGTGGTTCGGGGCAGACGTCACCAAATAAGTCTTTGACGTAAAAAAAGGCGCTTTTAAAAGCGCCTTTTTTATTTCTTACGCGTCTGCGTGCATAATGAAAAATATCACATTTTGTCTGAGTTACCGGAGAACCCATGCCACTACAGAATTTAACGCGCTTTCCTCGCCTGGAGTTTATCGGTGCGCCAACGCCGCTGGAGTACCTGCCGCGATTTTCTGATTATTTAGGCCGCGATATTTTTATTAAGCGTGACGACGTGACGCCGATGGCGATGGGAGGCAACAAGCTGCGCAAGCTGGAGTTTCTGGCGGCGGATGCCCTGCGCGAAGGCGCGGATACGCTCATTACGGCCGGGGCCATTCAGTCCAACCACGTTCGTCAGACGGCGGCAGTGGCGGCAAAACTCGGGCTCCACTGCGTGGCGTTGCTGGAAAACCCGATTGGCACGCGGGCAGAAAACTATCTGACCAACGGTAACCGCCTGCTGCTGGACCTGTTTAACGTGCAGGTTGAGATGGTCGACGCATTGACCGACCCGTCCGCACAGCTCGATGAGCTGGCGACGCGTCTGGAAGCACAGGGTTTTCGTCCCTACATTATCCCCGTCGGCGGTTCGAATGCGCTGGGCGCGCTGGGGTATGTGGAAAGCGCGCTGGAAATCGCGCAGCAGTGCGAGGGCGCGGTAAGCCTCTCCTCCGTGGTGGTTGCGTCTGGCAGTGCGGGCACGCATGCCGGGCTGGCGGTGGGTCTGGAACAGCTGATGCCGGACGTCGAGCTGATTGGCGTGACGGTATCCCGCAGCGTCGCGGACCAGAAGCCAAAAGTGGTGACCTTACAGCAGGCGGTAGCCGGGCAGCTGGAGCTGAAGGCAAAGGCCGATATTCTGCTCTGGGATGACTATTTTGCGCCGGGCTACGGCACGCCTAACGAAGAGGGAATGGAAGCGGTTAAGCTGCTGGCGCGCCTCGAGGGCATATTGCTCGACCCGGTCTATACGGGTAAAGCGATGGCCGGACTGATTGATGGCATTGCGCAGAAACGCTTTAAGGATGAAGGGCCGATTTTATTTGTCCATACCGGCGGGGCGCCTGCGCTGTTTGCCTACCATCCTCATGTCTAAAAATCAGGTCGAAAAATAATAATGCAAGAAAGTATTCAACTGGTTATTGATTCGCTGCCGTATCTGCTGAAAGGCGCGGTGTTTACATTACAGCTTAGTATTGGCGGGATGTTCTTCGGGCTGGTGCTGGGCTTTGTGCTAGCCTTAATGCGCCTGTCACCCATTCTGCCGGTACGCTGGCTGGCGCGTTTTTATATCTCCGTGTTTCGCGGTACGCCGCTCATCGCCCAGCTCTTTATGATTTACTACGGCTTACCGCAGTTTGGTATCGAGCTGGATCCGATCCCCGCAGCGATGATTGGCCTGTCGCTCAATACCGCGGCGTACACCTCTGAAACCCTGCGCGCGGCCATCTCCTCCATTGACAAAGGGCAGTGGGAGGCGGCGGCCAGTATCGGTATGACCCCCTGGCAGACGCTGCGCCGCGCCATCCTGCCGCAGGCGGCCAGAGTGGCGCTTCCGCCGCTCAGCAATAGCTTCATTAGCCTGGTGAAAGATACCTCCCTGGCGGCAACGATTCAGGTACCGGAGCTGTTCCGTCAGGCACAGCTGATTACCTCCCGCACGCTTGAAGTCTTCACCATGTATCTGGCCGCCTCGCTGATTTACTGGGTGATGGCGACGGTGCTGTCTGCCCTGCAAAACTACTTCGAAAACCAGCTTAACCGCCAGGAGCGTGATCCAAAATGAGTGCTATCGATGTCAAAAACCTGGTGAAGAAATTCCACGGTCAAACGGTGCTCCACGGGATCGATCTTGAAGTTGAGCAGGGTGAAGTGGTGGCGATTATCGGGCCGAGCGGGTCGGGAAAGACAACGCTCCTGCGCAGCATAAACCTGCTTGAACAGCCGGAAGGCGGCACCATTCGGGTTGGGGAGATAACGATTGATACCGCGAAATCCATCAGCCAGCAGAAAGGCTTGATCCGCCGCCTGCGCCAGCACGTCGGCTTCGTTTTCCAGAACTTCAACCTGTTCCCACACCGTACGGTGCTGGAGAACATTATTGAAGGGCCGGTCATCGTAAAAGGTGAATCGAAAGAGGAGGCGACGGCACGCGCGCGTGAGCTGCTCGCCAAAGTTGGGCTGGCGGGTAAAGAGACCAGCTATCCGCGCCGCCTGTCGGGGGGCCAACAGCAGCGCGTGGCGATAGCGCGCGCGCTGGCGATGCGCCCGGACGTGATCCTTTTTGATGAACCGACTTCTGCGCTCGATCCGGAACTGGTGGGCGAGGTGTTGAACACCATTCGCCAGCTGGCACAGGAAAAACGGACGATGGTGATCGTGACCCATGAGATGAGCTTTGCACGCGACGTTGCTGACAGAGCCATCTTTATGGACCAGGGAAGGATCGTGGAGCAGGGACCGGCGAAGCGCTTATTCGCTGACCCTCAACAGCCGCGAACCCGTCAGTTCCTTGAAAAATTCCTCATGCAGTAGCATTTTTGCACTAATTTGCTCCAGAAATTTACTCTGGGGCAAATTATTCTCCCTCTTTGCGCTGTGCCATGTTTTTTTATTCCGCCCCGCTCGGATAAACCTTATCAATAGTAAAGTTAATTGTGCTATTGCCGATATTTTGTAGTTAGAAATAAGTTTTCTGTGTTAGGTTATATTCACCATAATAATGATTATCTTTTCAGAGGCTTCATTTAGTAAGTATGAAGGATTCAGACTTTTTCACCTGGCGACGGGATTGCTCCCTCCGGTTTCAGGAATTGACCTGTGCCGACGAGGTATATCAGGAACTACAGAGACAAACTCAGGCGCTGGAATTTGATTATTACGCGCTCTGCGTGCGCCATCCCGTGCCATTTACGCGGCCTAAGATCTCCGTGCAGACCACTTACCCAAAGCAGTGGATGGCGCAATATCAATCCGCGAACTATTTCGCTATTGATCCGGTTTTAAAACCGGAGAATTTCATTCAGGGTCATCTTCCCTGGACAGACGCATTATTCGCTGATGCACAGGAATTATGGCACAGCGCGCAGGACCACGGTTTACGCACGGGAATAACGCAGTGCCTGATGCTGCCTAATCATGCGCTCGGCTTCCTGTCGGTTTCCCGTACTAGTGTCCAGGAAGGGCCGTTTGCCAGTGAAGAAATAGAATTGCGGTTGCAAATGCTGGTGCAAATGGCCTTAACCTCCCTGATGCGTTTTGAAGATGGGATGGTCATGCCGCCCGAAATGAAATTCAGCAAACGCGAGCGGGAAATTTTGAAATGGACTGCGGAAGGGAAGACCTCAGCGGAAATAGCGATCATTCTCTCTATCTCGGAGAATACCGTTAACTTCCATCAAAAAAATATGCAGAAGAAATTCAACGCGCCAAACAAAACGCAGATTGCGTGCTACGCGGCGGCTACGGGAGTGATTTGAGTAGTTAAGACGTTCTGCGTGACAGACGAGATAACGGCTGAATGCCCTGCATTCAGCCGTTTTTTGTTACTGGCGGTAGGCTTGTTTGATCTGCTTAACGGTGTTCGCAAATACCGCAGATTCAGCCTGGTCTTCCATCTCCGCGATTTGTTTTTCCATTTTAATGATCACACGACCGGCGTCAGCCTGGCCCATCGCCTGCAGCATCAGCGTCAGCAGCGCTTTCAGGCAGTTTACTTCCTGTGCCAGTTCCTGGTTATTCTCCGCAGTGGCAAATTCAGGTGTGCTCATTTATTTTCCTCATTATTTAACGGCGCTAAAACGCGACGACGAAAGTCAAGGCGGCGGAGTATACCACAAGCTGTCGCAAAAAATGCAGCGGTTGTTTTTCGTACTTTTACGCGGATGTTTAATTGCGTAAACAGAGCGAGCCGGTAAACTGAGGCGCTGTTTCTGGCAATTAATTGTTTATGTCCGGTTCGCTTGCCGTTAATTATTGTTACAAAAATTTGAGAGCTGTTTTTTTGCAGGTCAAGCATGCAAGGTTTTTGTAACTTTTTGAATACAGATGCTTAAAAAAAGCCGCAACAGCCCTGTATGTACGGGCTCGCTTTCCAGGAACTGTACAGGCTAATTTCCAAAAACGAGAGCGAAATCGAATAGCCGGTTTTTTAACGTTTTAATCTTGTGAGGAAAACCGTTAATATAAACCAAATTATCACTCAGTAGCGTTATCCCTATTCTGGAGACATTTCCTTTGATCAACGTCCTTCTTGTTGATGACCACGAACTGGTGCGCGCAGGGATACGACGCATTCTTGAAGATATTAAAGGTATTAAAGTTGCCGGTGAGGCGTGCTGCGGCGAAGATGCCGTAAAATGGTGCCGCACAAACTCCGCCGACGTGGTACTGATGGATATGAACATGCCCGGTATCGGTGGTCTTGAAGCCACGCGCAAAATCGCGCGTACCTTTGTTGATACGAAAGTCATCATGCTGACCGTGCATACCGAGAATCCACTGCCTGCGAAAGTGATGCAGGCGGGCGCCGCGGGTTACCTGAGTAAAGGTGCTGCACCCCAGGAAGTGGTTAATGCTATCCGTTCCGTGTTTGCCGGGCAGCGCTACATTGCTTCCGACATTGCTCAGCAGATGGCGCTGAGCCAGATCGAACCCGAGAAAACCGAATCGCCGTTTGCGAGTTTGTCCGAGCGTGAATTGCAGATTATGCTGATGATCACCAAAGGTCAGAAGGTGAATGAGATCTCGGAACAGCTAAATCTCAGCCCGAAAACGGTGAACAGCTATCGTTATCGGATGTTCAGTAAACTGAACATTCATGGTGATGTTGAACTGACGCATCTGGCCATCCGGCATGGTTTGTGTAATGCGGAGACGTTGTTAAGTCAGTGAGTGATGTGTTCGATTCAAAAGCATTTCTGAAAACCGTAACCAGCCAGCCTGGCGTCTATCGCATGTATGACGCTGGCGGTACGGTTATCTACGTGGGGAAGGCCAAAGATCTTAAAAAACGCCTCTCCAGCTATTTTCGCAGCAACCTTGCCTCCCGTAAGACCGAAGCGCTGGTCTCACTCATTCAGAATATTGATGTTACCGTCACGCACACGGAGACAGAAGCGCTGCTGCTTG
This sequence comes from Enterobacter genomosp. O, assembly GCF_001022965.1. Lineage (GTDB taxonomy): Bacteria > Pseudomonadota > Gammaproteobacteria > Enterobacterales > Enterobacteriaceae > Enterobacter > Enterobacter cloacae_L. The sequence goes on along the minus strand of NZ_LECZ01000022.1, from coordinate 237,987 downwards.
AGCACAACTATATAAAGCTCTACCAGCCGCGCTATAACGTGCTGTTGCGTGATGATAAATCCTATCCGTTTATCTTTCTGAGCGGCGACACCCATCCGCGCCTCGCGATGCACCGCGGTGCAAAACATGCGAAGGGTGAATATTTTGGCCCGTTCCCTAACGGCTATGCCGTGCGCGAAACGCTGGCGCTGCTGCAAAAAATCTTCCCGATCCGCCAGTGTGAAAACAGCGTCTACCGTAACCGCTCGCGCCCGTGTCTGCAGTATCAGATTGGGCGCTGCCTGGGGCCCTGCGTTGCCGGGCTGGTAAGTGAAGAAGAGTATGCGCAGCAGGTGGAGTATGTGCGCCTGTTTTTAGCCGGAAAAGACGATCAGGTGTTAACGCAGCTGATCGAGCGGATGGAAAAAGCCAGCGCCGCCCTTGAGTTCGAAGAGGCCGCGCGAATCCGCGACCAGATCCAGGCGGTGCGCAGAGTCACTGAGAAACAGTTTGTCTCTAATACCGGTGACGATCTCGACGTCATCGGGGTGTCATTCGACGCCGGGATGGCCTGCGTGCACGTTCTCTTTATTCGCCAGGGCAAAGTGCTCGGCAGCCGCAGCTATTTCCCGAAAGTGCCTGGCGGCACCGAGCTGGGTGAAGTGGTGGAAACTTTCGTCGGCCAGTTCTATCTGCAGGGGAGCCAGATGCGCACGCTGCCTTCTGAGATCCTGCTTGATTTCAATCTCGACGATAAAACCCTGCTGGCCGATTCGCTTTCCGAACTTGCCGGCCGTCGGGTCAATGTACAAACCAGGCCGCGCGGCGACAGAGCACGTTACCTGAAGCTGGCGCGGACCAACGCGGCGACGGCGCTCACGACGAAACTGTCTCAGCAATCGACGGTGAACCAGCGCTTAACGGCCCTGGCGACGCTGCTGAAGCTGCCGGAAGTGAAGCGTATGGAGTGTTTCGACATCAGCCATACGATGGGGGAACAGACAGTTGCGTCCTGCGTGGTGTTTGATGCCAATGGTCCGCTGCGCGCCGAGTACCGTCGCTATAACATCACTGGCATCACGCCGGGTGATGACTATGCGGCGATGAATCAGGTGCTGCGTCGTCGCTATGGGAAAGCCATTGAAGAGAGCAAGATTCCGGATGTGATCCTGATTGACGGTGGGAAAGGGCAGCTTGGCCAGGCGAAAGCGGTATTTGAATCGCTTGACGTCAGCTGGGATAAAAACCATCCGCTGCTGCTCGGTGTCGCAAAAGGGGCCGATCGCAAGGCCGGTCTGGAGACATTGTTCTTTGAGCCGGAAGGTGAGGGCTTCAGCCTGCCGCCGGACTCCCCGGCGCTGCACGTCATCCAGCATATTCGCGATGAGTCACACGACCATGCCATCAGCGGCCACCGTAAAAAGCGGGCCAAGGTGAAAAATACCAGTACCCTGGAAACGATTGAAGGCGTGGGGCCGAAGCGTCGGCAGATGCTGCTGAAGTATATGGGCGGATTGCAAGGATTACTCAACGCCAGTATGGAAGAAATTGCAAAAGTGCCGGGTATTTCGCAAGGGCTGGCAGAAAAGATCTACTACTCGTTGAAACATTGAGGGCTCTGTAGCAACATAGAGCTAAATTTTACTGACAACAAATAGTTACCGTCACTATGCAATATAATATCCCTACGTTGCTCACTCTCTTTCGTGTTGTACTCATCCCGTTCTTTGTACTGGCGTTTTATCTGCCGGTCGTCTGGGCACCTTTTGCCTGTGCATTGATCTTCCTGATTGCAGCGGTCACCGACTGGTTCGATGGCTATCTGGCCCGCCGCTGGAACCAAAGCACCCGTTTCGGTGCCTTCCTCGATCCGGTAGCGGATAAAGTGATGGTCGCTATCGCGATGGTGCTGGTGGCCGAGCACTATCACACCTGGTGGGTAACGCTGCCGGCAGCAACCATGATCGGCCGTGAGATCATCATCTCCGCGCTGCGCGAGTGGATGGCTGAACTGGGCAAACGCAGCAGCGTGGCGGTCTCCTGGATTGGTAAAGTGAAAACGACAGCGCAGATGGCGGCGCTGGTCTGGATGCTCTGGCGTCCGAACGCCTGGGTTGAATGGGCGGGAATTGGTCTGCTGTGGGTGGCGGCAGTGCTGACGTTATGGTCAATGCTGCAATATTTGAACGCTGCGCGCGGGGATTTGCTTGATCAGTGATCGTTTCGCCGTAATTTTCAGCAAACGATCCGGGGATGCAAAAAATAACGTTGACTCATAACGTCATATCAGTAGAATGCAACGCATCGAACGGCGGCACAGTAAGCCGGACGATAATGAAATCAAGTGGTTAGAAGTTAACTTGATGACATGCGGGAATAGCTCAGTTGGTAGAGCACGACCTTGCCAAGGTCGGGGTCGCGAGTTCGAGTCTCGTTTCCCGCTCCAGATTAAAGACATGCGCAGTAGCGGGTGTCAGTTTGAAAGATTTAACGGCGCGTTAGCAAAGCGGTTATGTAGCGGATTGCAAATCCGTCTAGTCCGGTTCGACTCCGGAACGCGCCTCCACTTTCTTCCCTGGCCGGATGGTGGAATCGGTAGACACAAGGGATTTAAAATCCCTCGGCGTTCGCGCTGTGTGGGTTCAAGTCCCACTCCGGCTACCATGGGAAAACAAAGAATAATCAAAGCAATAAGCAGTGTCGTGAAACCACCGAAAGGTGGTTTTTTTGTGCCTCTTTTTCTCCATTCCAAAGATGCGTCTGAAGATTGTTTTCCCGCGACCGCATATCCAACCAGTTCTTCTAGAGACATGGCTGTCCTGGCCGAGCGTATCACCTTTGGTAGGGGGGCTGGACATGGCATACCAGCAACAGCCTGACGGTTCATCTGGATGGTAAGGGCGGATGGCGTTGTGCTCACCATGGCTATCGATCGTGCTCAGAATATTATTGCCTAAACTTGGCAGGTCGCTGACGGCGCATTTTAGTTGGTGGCAACCATCTCAACCGACACCAACGATGTGATTTACACCATCTTTCGTCGTGAGATACGCGCTTGGACAGTTCGTTATGACGAGGTGTTTACACCGATGCAGCTGTGATCGGAACAAGTAGCGCAGGTTCGGCTGAGTCGAATAGCCAGTATCAGCTGCAAAGTAAACCCGTAGGTGACGTTCGACTCGAGCCCGACCGCATTTGTGAAAATACAACACTCACCCACAAATTCGCTATGCAAACTGTACGGCCTCACTCTGGCTGAGTAACGCACAAATCGTCAGCGCTGTCGCCTGGTGAGATGTGGTCACAGGTAAAGTTAAGGCTGATGCTTAGGCGTACTCTCTGATGTTGACGGATAGGATTGGGATCTGTACTGGCAAATCTGCCTGGAGCTTACCAGAGAGTTGGCAGAGTTTGACAATAACGACAAAATCCCTGACGGCAAGGCAGCTCAGATAAAAGGGCTGGTGCTCAAACATCAGATCCCGGTTGTGATGTAGGTGAAGAATTCAGTATCGCTAACAAGCAGAAGCGTAACCTTGATGCGTTTGAAGCGCCGCTGTCGTCGCGGTTCCTGTGGGCGCATACCGACGTGCTCGACGGTCCTGTCTATGACCAGATGCGTGATTTTAATCCGGCACTGACCAACCCACCTGACGATGTTATCGGCTCCGGGGCGGAATAAGTCAGACCTCTATACGCATCTGGAAAGTGGCCCGGGTTCCGACCGGCCAGGCGCGCGAAGTTTGGCAGTTAAGTGACGGAGAACATCTGGACGACGCCGATTATTAATCTGCCAGAGGTTGCGTATCATGTCGGTACCCAATCAGACGCCATATATCATTTTTAACGCGTACAGTCTGACGACTTTTGTTCCCTTTGAGTTTTACATTATTAATTCTGGCGATATCACGGTATCGCTTAACAGCGAAGTAACCACAAGCGGTTATAGTGTCCGCGGTGTGGGTAATGTTGATGGCAACACCTTAGCTAACGGTACGGTGGTTACACCGTCACCAAAGAATTTAACCATCTTTGGATGGCTTTACAGCGCTCGTTTATCTATCTCGGTATGGCTTTGCATCGCCCGCTTTTAGACGGCCCATTTAGTACCGAGGGTACCGGATAGCTATAACTTGGCATTGCCGGTTGCGGTGTATCAGGCTAAAGAAATGCCTGCATCGAACAGCCCGGGCGATCCGATTGTTATGATTCTGCGCTTAAGTATTTATTGATGCCGCTTCAGCTTCTCCTGAATGTATACCCCAGGAGGAGAGGCGATCACCGCCGGTATAAGGATTAAAACTGATAAGGGACCATTTGGTGTTGTGTTGCTTTTGTGATGTCACACATCACTTATAATTTTATTGAAAAAACTACTGTTTCAACTGGCCACAAATTCGCTGAGCGCATAAGGACAAATTGCATCAGACGAGATGAAGAGGAATCGAAAGCCTAAACATGAAGCTTGGTTTTGCAAACCAACGTGACCACGACGGGACAAACGATGTTTTATAAGCGCTCCGTCATGATCACTAAATATGACAAACAAGCTGCTCCTTTTATAGCAGCACCTTCTTTTTAATGGAGTTCGAAAGTTTAACGCTAAAGTTGTCAACGTATTTTTGATACGGGATGGACATTAAATAAACGACCAGGATGGTAAATACAGATGATAGGAGTGCAGCCATAGAATATGAGATTCCATTTTCTCGCGCGGAATTAAACAAGAGTGGTGTCGTGATATGCATTATTGGTTGATGTAACACATATACTGAGAATGACAATGCTCCCATTTTTACCAAAACTTTGTGCGAGAAAAATATTGATATGCACTTGGTTCGCAGTACTGAGAATACAACCATGAACCCACCAATGTTGTTAAAAAGTGTATAATTATCAATGGTTTTATTGTTTAATGTGATGTTAACCATGGAGTTGATGTTTTTGTAAAAAAAACCGTTTGTATGGTAACCACAAAAAAATAGACCAGTAAGAAAAATGATCAATCCTATTCCGTTGTTTACTTTTATATCTAATTTATAAATTAGAACTCCGGAGAAAAATGCCGCGTAGTATATTTCATCGCCAGATTTAACGTTCATGAATAAAGGTATTAATAAAAAAATCATAATCAAAGATTTCTGAAATCTAATATAAGGAAGTATGCAGCATAAAAAGAAAACTGATAGTGAACCAAAAAATTCAATCTTCATTGTCCATAAAGACCAGTTATAGGGAGCACTTCCTGATAAAAAAGATGAAATAGTTCCATTGTATATAGCATCAAAAAATAATGGGTTTGATATATGATAGTTCTGTGCCCAGTCACCTAGTGCTGATTTATCGAAATTAAAATATTTTAATGAAAAATAAGCGACTATACACGAACCTAATGCTGGAGGCATCAATCTAAAATATCGCTTAATAGTCATTCCTACGGCACTTGTAACCGCATCACCTTTATTCAGTATGCAGAAACTAAGGATGAAACCACTTAGTACAAAAAATATACCAACTGCTGCCGCACCGGAATAAAGGAAAGCAAATGGTGAACTATGTAGCGCTATATCAATTGGTGTTCTGGCATTAGCTATATTTCCAGTATGCATGGTTGGGGCAAATGTAGAAGATAGATGGGACAGAAACACCATAAGGCATGCAAGACCCCGAATCCCTTCCACTGACCCTAGTTTTTGTTGAATCGAAATAGTCATGTTTACTCGGTGGTAATCAAATTGTTGGGTTTAAACACTAGCGCATCCGAGAAGCAATTATAAATTGATAACCATTTATCTGAATACGTAGTTTTAAGTAAATGCGAAGTTTATCACCTTGATTGAATCTGATCAGCACTTGATGTCGAAAGTCCACATCAGTGGGCTTTTTAATGTTAATCCGGCATATGGCCAGGATTTCGACCACCTCAATGCTTACCCTCACGTAAGTTACACATTTCCATCGGGTGTAAGGGGGTGAGGATGAACAACCTTTCAGATGTAGCGACTGGGCTGTCGTATGGCACTTCGCTTGGTGATTTTTTACTGACTGCTGCAACTTCTCGTTAAAGTGAGCCCGAGCCAATGGGCTGTGATTGGGGTTCTCGGCAGCCTTTTATCAGGCTTGTTGACCTACCTGATAAATCTGTATTTAAAATGAAAGATGGCTGTCGGAAAGAGGCTCGGGACAATGGCTATCAACAAAACTAAACTCGGTGCTGATGTTCTGGCTTTGGTCTTATCTGGCGCATCCACCCCGGTAATACTTGAGCAGTTCCTGAATGAGAAAAAGGGAAACAGCCTCACTGCGTACAAAGATGGCGGCGGGCTCTGGACAATTTTCCGCGGCATCAAGATGATTGATGGTAAACCTGTTGTGCAGGGCATGAAGATATGCGACCAGGTGAATGCAATAGAGCGTAATAAAACTTGGCGTGGGTTGACTGTAATATTAAGGTGCGCTGTCAGAACGACAGAAAGCGGGTATTGCATCATTCTGCCCGTACAACATCGGCCCCAGTCAGTGTTTCGCCTCGATCTTCTATAAGCGCATCAATGCTGGTGACCGCAAAGAGGCGTATGAGGCGATCCGCTGGTGGATACCCAGACGACAGAGTGTATGCGGGAACTCCGCACGAATATTTATCGCTGGCAAGCGTTGTACTGAGCAACGGAATAACGAATTTTTATTCATTATCCATTCCGAAAATGTTAAGAGAACTGGTTATAAGTACATGTATTTTATGTGGTTATTTTTATATATGCTTAGAGTAAATGTATATCCCATTGATTTTATTGCTTTAACAACCAGTTTAAAATCCCTCAGCGTTCGCGCTGTGTGGGTTCAAGTCCCACTCCGGCTACCATGGGAAAAAGCAGAATAATCAAAGCAATAAGCAGTGTCGTGAAACCACCGAAAGGTGGTTTTTTTGTGCCTGAAATCTGGCAATTACACCCCGCCCAAATAAGCCTTCCTGACCTCCTGATTGCCCAGCAATTCCTCACCGCTGCCGCTAAAACGGATCTGTCCATTAACCATCACGTACCCGCGGTCAGACAGCTTCAACGCGTGATGTGCATTCTGCTCTACCAGAAAAATGGTCATCCCGTTGCGGGCCAGCTCGCGCAGCGTCTGGAAGATTTGTTTCACCACTATCGGCGCCAGCCCGAGGCTCGGTTCATCCAGCAGCAGCAGCTTCGGACGGCTCATCAGCGCCCGGGCGATAGCCAGCATCTGCTGTTCACCGCCGGACATGGTCATTGCGCGCTGTTTACGCCGCTCTTTAAGGCGAGGGAAGAGGTCAAACATGGTTTGCATGTCGTCAGCGGCAAACTGGCTGCCAATGGGGATGGTGCCCATCAGCAGGTTCTCTTCAACGGTCATATCGGGAAAGATACGTCGTCCTTCAGGTGCCTGCGCAATGCCGCCGGAGGCGACGTAGTGGGTGGATTTATGGCTGATATCTTCACCACCGAAAAGGATCTGCCCGTTGCGGATACGGGGCTGGCCAAAGATGGACATCAGTAGCGTCGTTTTCCCGGCGCCGTTTGCGCCAATCAGCGCCACGGTTTCACCTTTATTGACCTCGAGAGAGACCTGTTTCAGCGCCTGAATGACGCCGTAGAACACATCCACTTCGCGAAATGCCAGCAGCGGTTCGCTCATAGGGTGACCTCGCTTTCATCAGTGCCCAGGTAGGCGGCAATCACCTTTTCATCATGCTGGATCTGCTCGGGTTTTCCTCTGGCAATCACATCGCCGTGGTCGAGCACGATAATGTCGTCTGAAATCTCCATCACCATCCCCATATCGTGTTCAATCAGTAACACCGTGATGTCATGGCGATCCCGCAGAAAACGAATAATGCTGCTCAGCTTGTGCGTTTCAACCGGGTTAAGCCCGGCGGCGGGTTCATCCAGGCAGATCATTTCCGGCCCGGTACACATTGCTCGCGCAATTTCCAGACGCCGCTGTTGGCCATACGACATCTCTCCCGCCAGGCGATTGGCGCACTCCACCAGATCCACCACTTCCAGCCAGTAGAAGGCCCGGTCCAGGGCATCGCTTTCCGCCCGACGGTATGCCGGCGTATTTAAGATCCCGGCGAGCAGATTGCGGTTTACGCGCATATGCTGCGCGACCAGCAGGTTTTCCACCACCGACATCTCTCGAAAAAGGCGGATATTTTGAAACGTGCGCGCCAGCCCTGCGCGGTTGACCAGGTGCGTTCCGCCAAACATTTTGTAGAAAAGACGCTGCCCGAGCTGCGCGGGACGAATCCAGTCGCCTGGCTGGAATTTTTGTCCGAGTACCTGAATGACGTTGGTCGTTTTATTGCGGGTATTAAATAAAATGTTGCCGCCCGAGGCTCGGTAGAAGCCCGTCAGGCAGTTAAACACGGTGGTTTTTCCCGCTCCGTTGGGGCCAATAAGGGCGGTAATTGACCCGCGCTGAACGTCGAGGTTGACGTCGTTTAGCGCTTTAATCCCGCCGAAGTGCATCATCAGGTGTTCAACGCGCAATATCGTTTCGTTCATGGCGCAACGCCCTTACGCACGGTGAACCCGCTGCGGTTAATGCGGATCAAACCGCGTGGACGCCAGATCATCATCACCACCATGAGCATGCCAAACAGCAGGACGCGGTACTCTGCAAAACTGCGCAGCAGTTCTGGCGTGACCGTGAGCACAAAGGCGGCCAGCACCACGCCCAGCGTCGAGCCCATACCGCCCAGCACGACGATGGCGAGGATCAGCGCGGATTCAAAAAACGTGAATGAGGTCGGGTTCACGAACCCCTGGTAGGTCGCGAAGAACACCCCGGCAATGCCCGCGGTTGACGCGCCCAGCGTAAACGCCGACAGCTTGACCAGAACATGATTCAGCCCCATTGAGCGACAGGCAATTTCGTCTTCACGCAGGGCTTCCCACGCTCGACCAATCGGCATTCGCGTCAGCCGGTGCTTGATATAGAGCACCAGCATCACCACCAGAAACAGCACCGCGTAGATAAAGATAAATTTCATGTTCGGGTTGTAGGTCAGGTGGAAGAACTCGTGGAAGGGCACCCCTCCTTCTTTTGCGCGCCGTCCAAATTCCAGACCGAAGAAGGTGGGGGGAGGGGCTGATACGCCGTTAGGCCCGCCGGTGAACGTCAGCCAGTTGTTCAGGATCAGGCGAATGATCTCCCCGAAGCCGAGGGTGACGATGGCCAGATAGTCACCGTGCATACGCAGCACCGGGAAGCCGAGCAGGGCACCGGCGGCGGCGGCCATGATCGCCGCCAGCGGGAGCATGCTCCAGAAGCCCAAGCCGAGATACTGGTACCCCAGAGCCAGGCCGTAAGCGCCAATCGCATAGAAAGCGACGTATCCCAGGTCCAGCAGACCGGCCAGACCCACGACGATGTTCAGCCCGAGACCCAGAAGGACGTAGATCAGCCCGAGAATGGCGACGGTCAGCACATATTTGGTGGCGACAAACGGGAAGCAAATCGCGAGGGTAATCACCAGAGGAATGATCCAGCGCATGCGGCTTTTGTATTCCGGTGGCCGGACATACACGCCTGCGCTGTCGGCTTCGAAGCGCGCCTGGAAACGGGCGCCGGCAGGGGTACCTAAAAAAGCGCTCAGCAGAAAACGCCCCAGCATCACAATGCCGACCATCCAGGCCAGGCGCTGCCCGGCGAAGTTAAAGCTGTACCCATCCAGCACCACGCCTGCAATGGGGCCGAAGATAATCAGCGCAATCAGCCCGGAGAAAATCGCGTCCAGAATGCAGCGTTTAAGCGAAAAAGCGTGCGATACCATGTCGTTCTCCCTCACACTTTGGCCACAATCGGGCGCCCAAGCAGCCCCTGGGGACGGAAAATCAGGATCATCACCAGCAGCCCAAACGAGAAGACATCCTTATAGTCCGAGTTCACCATGCCCGAGAACTGCGCTTCCGCCACGCCGAGGATAAGGCCGCCGAGCATCGCGCCGGGCAGAGAACCGATGCCGCCCAGTACCGCCGCCGTAAAGGCTTTTATGCCGATCACAAACCCGACGTAAAAATCAAAGGTGCCGTAATTCATGGTGATCAGCACGCCCGCCAGGCCGGCCATCGCCGCGCCGATGACAAAGACCAGCGAGATGATTCGGTCGGTGTTAATGCCCAGAATGGAGGCCATTTTTCGATCCTGCTGCACCGCGCGGCACATCCGCCCCAGCCGGGTATGGTTGATTATCCAGGTGAGCACCAGCATGCCGGCAAACGAGGCGAGCAGAATAAATACTTTGGTGTAGGTTATCTGAACGAACCCGTCGCCCAGATGCAGACGAATAACGCCGTCCAGCATGGTTGGCACCCCCTGCTGGCGCGGGCCCTGGCTCAGCTGCGCGTAGTTTTGCAGGATAAGCGACATCCCGATGGCGGAGATAAGCGGCGCCAGGCGCGTGGAGTTTCGCAGCGGCTTGTAGGCGATACGCTCGATGGTCCAGCCGTACACGCCGGTTACCACGATGGTGAACACCAGCGTCCCGAGGATCAGCAGCGGGAACGACTGCAGGCCGAAGAAGGAGAGCAGCGCCAGGCCAATGGCGCAGAGATAGGCGGAAATCATATACACTTCGCCGTGGGCGAAATTAATCATGCCGATAATGCCGTACACCATGGTGTAACCGATGGCGATCAGGCCGTAGACGGAGCCCAGCGTTAAGCCATTAATTAACTGTTGCAGGAAGAATGTACTCATCTTAGCGCGCTCGTTTTATAGGCCGCGCGAGCCGCGCAGCCTGATGTTTATTACGCGCCGGCAGGCAGGCCCGCCGACGTTGAGCGTGACTCCGTCCCGTTACTGCACTTCCTTATATTTTCCTTTGTCGTCCCACTGGTAAACCACATAGTCAGACACTTTCAGGTCGCCTTTGCTGTCCCAGGCTTTTTTGCCCATCACCGTGTCGACGGAGTTGGCTTTCAGCCACTCGCTGGCTTTGGCTGAGTCCTTGCCGCCGGTGGCCTTGAAGGCCGCAGCAATCGCCTGTACGGAAGCATAGGAGTAGAGGGTGTAACCTTCCGGCTCGAATTTACCGGCGCGGAATTTCTCGATAACCGCTTTACCGTCCGGGATCAGGCGCGGATCTTTACCGAAGGTCATGTAAATACCGTTGGTGTATTGCGGGCCGCCCGCCGCGGTGACCATCTCTTCGTTGACGATACAGTCGCCGGAGAAGAATTTCGCCTGTACACCCTGTTCACGCATCTGGCGAACCAGCGGGCCGGCTTCCGGGTGACACCCGCCGAAGAACACCACGTCCGGTTTTTGTGCGCCAATTTTGGTGACCAGCGCGTTGAAGTCTTTTTCACCGCGCGAGAGACCCTCGTACATCACATCCTGAACCCCGCGTTTCGCCAGCGCCGCTTTGGTGGCGTCAGCCAGACCTTGTCCATAGGTGTCTTTATCGTGAATGATGACCACGCGTTTGGCTTTCAGCTTGTCGATGATGAAGTCGCTGGCAACCTGGCCCTGCTGGTCATCGCGACCGCACATGCGGAACATGTCGCTCATGCCGCGTTCGGTAATCAGCGGGTTGGTCGAGCCGGGGGTGATGGCGATGATCCCCGCATCGCTGTAAACCTCGGAGGCGGGCATCGTGGAAGAGGAGCAGAAATGGCCGACCACGGCGTTGACTTTATCCTGGTCAACTAAACGGTTGGCGACGGCCACGGCCTGCTTAGGCTCGCAGGCGTCATCGCCCTGAACCAGTTTGATCTTCTCACCGTTAATGCCGCCGGCAGCGTTTATATCTTCAGCGGCCTGCGTTGCACCGTGCCAGTACTGATCGCCATAGGTGGCATTAGGACCCGTGAACGGACCGGCCACGCCAATCACAATATCGGCCCTGGCGGAAAACGCCGTCACCAGGCAGCCGGCCAACACGAGAGAAAGAGGAGTTCTGATAAATTTCAGCGACATTATTATGTTCCTTAGCAAAGAGGTTTTTGCACCACGGCGTAAACCCGAACGCCCGACGGCGCAGCCAATCCAAAACATGAACAAGAACAAAATGCACTAAACGAACAAGATACAGACGGCATCCTGCATATTACGGCGAGGTTTCCCTACGCAGCATCGCGCGAAGAACAGCAAGCAAAAACGTTGCCAGAATGGTTAACCCATTGACGGGCTTGTGACCTGTTTGAGTATAGAGCGCCGCGTTATGCCGCCCTGCGGGAGGAGAAGAAATTACAGCGGAGATCACATATCGTTAACAATAAAGCCCATAAGTTGTGCAAAGGTCACGGTTTGCACGTTTTTGCAGCAATAAAGACCTAAACTTCAGCCCGGAGAGGCGTGAGATATGTGTTAGGATCGTTTCCTTTTTATCAGGAGTGTCAGCGATGACTGAAGGCCCATTAAATGAAAGCGAAATGGCGTGGCTTGAAGAGACGTTAATGTCTTACGGTCATGATGATGCGTCGGTTATTGACGTGTCCGAGCTGGACGGCATGCTCACCGCAGTGCTTTCCGGCCCTGTTGTCGTTGAGCCAGATGCCTGGCTGGTGGCGGTATGGGGTGGCGAGAAATACATCCCGCGCTGGAAAAACGATCGTGAGATGAACCGTTTTATCGATCTCTGCTTTAAGCACATGAACGATATTGCCGAGCGCCTGAGCGAATATCCGGATCAGTTTGAACCGATGTTTGGGTACAACGACGTGGACGGTGAAAGCTATACCGTTGTGGAAGAGTGGTGCTACGGCTACATGCGCGGCGTGGCGCTGACGGACTGGTCAGCCTTGCCGGAAGAGCTGAAGGCCGATCTTGATGTGATTGCGCTGCACGGTACGGAAGAGAACAGCGAAAAGCTGGATGAACTGTCCGAAGAGGAGTATATCGCCAGCATCGAGAGCATCCAGCCTGCGGCACTGCGTTTATATCAATACTGGGTCAACAACCCGCAACAGCCGGAAGTGAAGAAGCCGACGGTGAACGGCACCAAGGTTGGGCGTAACGATCCGTGTCCTTGCGGCAGCGGTAAGAAGTTTAAGAGCTGCTGTTTGCACTGATAAAAAAAGGGGCTGATGATAGCCCCTTTTTATTTAACCCACTTCCGGCAGCATTCCCGCTGCAATCAACACCTGCACCAGAATAATCACTACTCCACAGGCAAATACAACGCACAGCAGCGGTTTTCCCCCCGCCACGCGGTATCCCTGCTGCGGATGCTGCTGGCGGCTCTTCCATGCCAGCAGGGAAGGGAGGAGCAGAGCAAGGACCGACAGCGCCACCCCTGCGTATCCCAGGGCCATTACAAACCCGCGCGGATAAAACAGCGCGAATGCCAGCGGCGGCAGGAAGGTGATTGCCCCGGTCTGTAAGCGTCCTGCGGCGGTATTGCGACGCTGGAACAGATCGGCCAGGTAATCGAACAGGCCAAGCGCCACGCCCAGGAACGAGGTCGCCAGCGCCAGGTCGGCAAACAGGTGTACCGCCAGCTCAACGTGCGGGGAGGTGACGACCTCGCGCAGTGCCAGCAGAAAACCGTTCAGGCCCGCGTGCTGTGCCATCAGCCCCATAAAGGTTGAAGAATCAATGCTGCCCAGCGTGACCAGTTGCCAGAAAATATAAGCGATCAGCGGGATCGCGCTGCCGATAACAAAGACGCGGCGCAGCTTGCGAATATCGCCGTTCATATAGCTGACGATGCTCGGCACGCTGCCGTGGAAGCCAAACGAGGTGAAGATGACCGGGATGGCGGAAAGCGCCAGCCCTTTTTCCAGCGGCAGCGTCAGCAGGTTTACCTTATGCACATGCGGCGCCAGCAGGACCAGCATGACAATCAGGAACAGAATTTTGGCGCTGAACAGAAAACGGTTAAACAGATCGACAAGCGATGTTCCCACGCAGACCACGCCGCCGCCGATGAGCGCAAAGAAGATAGCCCCCGTCGCAGGGGTAATATCAGAGCCGAACCAGTCATTAACGCTGGAGGCGATCAGTTCCCCGGCGCCGCTGATATAGGCAGCGGTCAGGGCATACATCAGGAACATCATGCTAAAGCCGGTTATCCACTGGCCGTAACGTCCCAGGTAGCGCGCCGCAAGTGAACCCAGGCCGGTGTCGGCGGGCACGTGCTGGTAAACCTCAAGCAGCAGCAGGGCGGTGTAACACATCAAGGCCCAGAGCGTACCCAGCAGCAGCAGGGTCATGCCAAATCCCACGCCTGCGGCCGCCAGGGGCATTGCCAGCATTCCTGCGCCAATTGTCGTTCCGGCGACGATAAAAATACTTCCCAGGGTTCTGTTTTTCACGCTTTCCTCTACAACGACGCTTAACCGCAACAAAATCTGCGGCGCAGAGTAAGGCAAAAGCGGTAATTCGTCAAACCACCGTTACAAGGGGTGTAATGCAAGGTTTACGCATTGCGCTGCCGCCAGTCCGACGTGGGGTGACGGTCAGGCGCGACGTAAAGAAGGCGTTCAGGGAAAAATGCGGGTTTTGATGCCGGGGAAAGATAAATTAACGCGGTGCCGGAAACCAGCACCGCATTGATATTAATTCTGCGTGTCGAGAGTGGAAAGTTCTTTATCAATAAAATAAAGACCTTCGCCTGATTTACCCACCAGAGATAATTTATCCAGAACGGATTTAAACAGCTTCTCTTCTTCGTGCTGTTCAGCGACGTACCACTGCAGGAAATTAAAGATTGGATAATCCTGGCTGGTCATAGCGGCATGAACCAGTTCGTTAATTTTCTGCGTGATCAGCTGCTCATGCTCGTAGGTGGCGCGAAACAGTTCATCGAGAGAATTATATTCAGCAAAAGGGGATGTCACGGTTTCAATGCGCGGCAGGCTGCCCGTATCTGTCAGATAATCAAACAGACGCTGCATGTGGGTCATCTCTTCCTGAGCGTGACGACGCAGAAACGCGGCTGCGCCTTCGAAGCTGTGGTAGCTGCACCAGGCGCTCATCTGCTGGTAGAGGAGAGACGAAAAAAGCTCAAGGTTCATTTGTGCGTTGAGCTTGTCGATCATTTCAGTTTTCAGCATGGTGGCGCTCCGGTTTATTATTTCTGGTTCACAATGAGCGACACTATAATTTGTTATTTAATTATTTGCAAAACGTAAAATTTTTATTTCTTTATTTAAAATACGAATGGGAATAAAACGCATTGGCGATATTTATATTTATTAATGCGAATTGTTTTTGTTCGTAATAAATAAACTGCCAGCAAATGCTGGCAGCCTCGATCAATACCACGGATTATTTGACTTAGGGTTAACGGCGTACCCCATACACTTATACTGAATAGTCACGCTCTCGTTCAGACACAACGCGCCGCTGGTCAGGGTGCAGGTTTTGATGGGCTGACCATAGGCAGATGCTGTGGCATACCCCATACTCTGACACGCTTTTGCAGCCGTGCCGTTATTCACATACTCATCGGAATACGCATTTTGCAGCACTGCCTGGCCGTAGTCGAGGCGGACGATGCCGTTCGGCGCGTCGAGGCTGCTGACTTCAGCCTGGCGGTTAATACTGCACCCTGCGAGCAGCAGGAGCGTGCCGGCTACAATGACTCTTTTCATGGATCGCTCTGAGTGGATGGAAATACGTTATCGTACCCGCAGATGCCCGCTGCAATGCCTGGAATAGCCGGACATTCTGCCCTCACTCTTTGCAACGGGTCAGAGTTGACCGCTATCAGGCCATACCCTGAGAAAATTGTGATGGATGTCACAAAAATATTGATTTTTGTGATAATGGTCATATTATAGGCACGTTGATAATAAAGTTGTATAACAAGTTAATGGAGCCTCATCGTGAAACTGCGCAAAATCCTGAAAAGCATGTGGGCCAATTACTGCCGCACGTTCAAAGACGTGCCGCCGGGCGCCATGTTCTGATAAAAAAACCTGCTTCGGCAGGTTTTTTTGTCTTTGCAGACGACGAAGGGGAGATGAAAGGGGCTGCGTTTTGCTACTATGGCCGCCTTTAAATAAGGAGAACGCCCCATGTCACAAAACCTGAGCGCCGATCAGGAGCTGGTGTCTGACGTTGTTGCATGTCAGCTGGTTATCAAACAAATCCTTGATGTTCTGGACGTGATTGCGCCTGTTGAAGTGCGCGAGAAGATGTCTACGCAGCTGAAAAACATCGATTTCGCCAGCCATCCTGCAGCCGCTGATCCGGTTACGCTTCGTGCGATCCAGAAGGCCATCGCGCTGATTGAGCTGCGTTTCACGCCGCAGGGTGAGTCCCACTAATGCGGGCAGATGGGCGACGGTATGTGTCGCCCGTTGATGCCGCTAAAAGAATGTCTGGACCAGCAGGTAGCTCGCCGCGCACGCGCAGCTTACTCCAATCAGCCCAGGCAGAATGAAGCTGTGGTTGATGATAAATTTGCCGATGCGGGTGGTGCCTGAGCGGTCAAAGCCGATGCAGGCCAAATCGCTAGGATAGGTCGGCAGGACAAAATAGCCGTATGAGGCCGGGAAAAAGGCGATCAGCATTTTCGGATCGATACCCAACATAAGGCCCATAGGCGCAACGGCCGTCAGCGCAGCCGCCTGGCTGTTCACCAGTTTTGACACCAGAAACAGGACAATCGCATACGTCCACGGGTGGCTTTTCACCACGCCTTCCAGCGCCAGCTTTAGCTCGTCGAGATGCGCCTGGAAAAAGGTATCGCTCATCCACGCCACGCCGAACACCGAGAAGATCGCGACCATTCCAGCCTTGAATACCGCGCCGTTAGAAATCGCGGACGCATTGACCTTGCAGGCCATCAGCATCACGGCACCCGCAATCAGCATCATCATCTGGATGACAAGGTTCATCGACAGCGCCGTCATTTTGCCTTTCAGTTCAAAGGCGGGGCGCAGTTCAGGAAATGCTCCCAGCAGAACGACCATGGCAATACCGGCAAAGAAAATCCACGTGGACCAGTAGGCCTGTTTTGGGAAACGTTGATCCATTAACGTCTCCGTTCCGCCATAGATAAACTCGCGCTGCTTTGGATCTTTCAGCTTTTCCTGAAACTCTGTGTCGTCAGCCAGGTCTTTTCCGCGGCGCAAGCTCCACAGGGCCGCAATGGCCACGCCGAACAGTGAAGCGGGAACCGACACGGCGAGTATTTCAAGTATCCCCCACGCGTGCCCGATCCCATGCTGGGCCGCCAGGATGGAGACCAGCGACACGACGGCAACGGAAACGGGGGAGGCCGTAATCGCCATCTGCGATGCCACCGATGCCACGGCCATAGGGCGCTCCGGGCGGATCCCTTTTTTCAGGGCGATATCCGCAATGATGGGGAACATGGTGTACACCACGTGCCCGGTCCCGCAGAGGAAGGTGAGCATCCAGGTGGTAAACGGGGCGAGCAGGGTGATGTGCTGCGGGTGTTTGCGCAGCAGACGCTCGGCAAACTGCATCATGACGTTGAGGCCGCCCGCCGTTTGCAGGGTAGCGGCGCAACCAATCACCGCGAGGATGGTCAGCATAACGTCGACCGGCGGCTTGCCCGGCTGCAGACCAAAAACAAAACATAAAATAAATAGACCAATACCGCTTATTAACCCAAGCCCCATTCCGCCGAAACGTGTCCCGGTCAGCAGGCAGAGGAGAATGACAACAAACTCAATGGTGATCATGATGCTCCCTCGTCAATGATTATGTAATTAAATAAATCATTACACGTTGTGTGGTTAATCATTGGGAGCAAGATCTGATTTGTTAAATTTCAGCAAAAGCAGGAGGTTGGAGATTAGGGAGGGGAGCCTAGCCTCCGGTGGGCTGAGGGATCCCCATAAAATAATGCCTGCTCAGACGGCCCCCTCTCCCAATGGGAGAGGGCTGGGGTGAGGGGGAACATACGGCTCTGGTGCTCATTCCGTTCACTTTATGTTCCTTGCTACTCTGTAACGGCATGAGCCTGCATTCATGCAGGCCACGCCCTCTCGGCGCATCCCTGCGCCTCGCCCCGGCCTAACGGAAACGCTTCGGCGATTTACAGCCGGACCAGGACATCGCTGTAAGTTATTCACTTGCCTGATACAAAATTCATCGCTTCAGGTTAATAAGTTCCTGGGAAACCCTCATCCCGGTTGGAGCAGATTAAAAACTCAGTGGTGTTGCACCGCCACGATGTCGAGCAGATGACGGTCGGTTTGCTCAGGGCATAAACCTGCCTGCTGCGCATGATGAATCTCATCCGCCAGCGTTTTCAGCAGCATACCGTCCTGCTGCTGCTCTTTGTCCATATCACGTAAGAACGTGAGGGTGGTAATGTCCTGCTGCGCTCTGGCTTCATCGGCCAGCTTGCTGAGCGTGCTGCAGCGTTGTTCATACTCTTCAAGCGTTTTCTGGAACAGCTCTTCCAGGGAGGAGTAATTTTCATTAATTCCATCAAGGGCTTTCACGACAGGATTTGCCCCTGAGGCCTTAAGGAAGTTAAAAACGCGCATCATGTGAGTGACGTTACTTTGCGCCTGAGAGCGAAAGAATGTGGCAGAGCCCGTGAGACTTTTCTCGGAACACCAGGCACTTAAGTGAAGGTGCAGATTCGAGGCGTAGAACTCAAGGTTCATCTGCGCGTTAAGTTTTTGCATCATCGTTTGGGTAGCCATACTCATATCCTTATTGACTGTGGGACGTGATGTCCGTTGCTTAACCTGAGCACCAGGCAAATGCGAAGAAAAGGCAGAAATACAATTTCTGCAGTGACCTAAGTCGACCGAAATACACTTCCTGTGTTCGATATAAATAAGCATACCCTTGTCTATGGTCTAAGAAAACTCTTAATTAGGCTGTGTTTACCATACATTACAAAGTTTAATATAGTACAGAAATGCAATTAGCTCGCCATGAAATAAATATTTCTTAATCCTTTGATAAATAATGTTTTTCATTAAGCGTGCACATTGTTACTCTTTCGGGATTATTTAGATGGAATAATCCTCGGTGAAAAAGGGAAATACGGATTTATCAATTTGAATATATGATGTTTTAGTAAATTTGCGCTAAATCAATTTCTGCAAAATAACGGTTATTCAGATTCGTTATGCTTTCGTGATGAAACACATGCTCAATGCTTTTTAGGAATGGGTGCCATTTTGCCCGCCGCAGGGCATCAGGGATTTCTTAGCTAATCTTATGGATAATTCTGCTTAGCACTGTTTTATTTGTCAGACAAATCCTGCCTTTTTTATGTCATTTTTCGCTGAATTTATGTACGCAATTACTGTAATTCTGCGGTGTGATGGGGCTCTCTTATGGATGATTAATTTCCCGCTAAAACTATCACCAGCAATAACGCTTATGACGAGGTAAGCGCTAATGCCTTGTTTTAAGTCCGATTAAATAAGAAGCACGCAAATATTCCCTACAGAAAAGAATGCTAAAGCTGGAGTTTACCATGCACAAATTTACTAAAGCGCTGGCGGCCATCGGTCTGGCTGCCGTTATGTCACAATCCGCTATCGCTGAGAATTTAAAACTCGGTTTTTTGGTAAAACAGCCCGAAGAACCCTGGTTCCAGACTGAATGGAAATTCGCCGATAAGGCCGGGAAAGATTTAGGTTTTGAAGTGATTAAAATCGCCGTGCCTGACGGTGAGAAAACCCTGAACGCCATCGACAGCCTTGCGGCCAGCGGTGCGAAAGGTTTCGTTATCTGTACTCCGGATCCAAAGCTCGGTTCGGCAATCGCGGCGAAAGCCCGCGGTTACGACATGAAAGTCATTGCCGTTGACGATCAGTTTGTGAACGCCAAAGGCAAGCCAATGGACAGCGTTCCGCTGGTGATGATGGCGGCGACCAAAATCGGCGAACGCCAGGGCCAGGAACTCTATAAAGAGATGCAAAAGCGCGGCTGGGATGTCAAAGAAACTGCGGTTATGGCCATTACTGCGGACGAACTGGACACTGCACGCCGTCGTACTACCGGTTCAATGGACGCGCTGAAAGCGGCTGGCTTCCCGGAAAAACAGATCTACAAAGTCCCAACCAAGTCCAACGATATCCCGGGCGCTTTTGACGCCGCGAACTCCATGCTGGTTCAGCATCCGGAGGTGAAACACTGGCTGGTGGTTGGCATGAACGACAACACCGTGCTGGGCGGAGTACGCGCGACGGAAGGCCAGGGTTTCAAAGCGCCTGACGTCATCGGGATCGGCATCAACGGCGTTGACGCCGTCAGCGAGCTGTCCAAAGCGCAGGCCACCGGCTTCTACGGCTCTCTGCTGCCAAGCCCGGACGTTCACGGCTACAAATCCAGCGAGATGCTCTACAACTGGGTGACCAAAGGGGCTGAGCCGCCGAAATTTACCGAAGTGACCGACGTGGTGCTGATCACCCGCGACAACTTCAAAGAGGAGCTGGCGAAAAAAGGACTGGGCGGCAAGTAATACGCTGTGATTGTGCCCCTCACGCATCGTGAGGGGCCAGACGTACACACTACAGGAATCACGGAGACGTTATGCGACAGTCTGATCCGTATCTCTCTTTTCGCGGCATCGGGAAAACCTTTCCCGGCGTTAACGCGCTGACCGATATCAGCTTCGACTGCTATGCCGGCCAGGTTCACGCCCTGATGGGGGAAAACGGTGCGGGAAAATCCACGCTGTTAAAAATTCTCAGCGGCAACTACTCGCCCACGACCGGCACGCTCGCTATTCGCGGCGAAGAGATGGCCTTTGCCGATACCACGGCGGCGCTCAATGCCGGGGTGGCCATTATCTATCAGGAGCTGCACCTCATCCCTGAGATGACCGTGGCGGAAAACATCTATTTAGGGCAGCTTCCGCACAAAGGCGGCGTGGTGAATCGTTCGCTACTTAATTATGAAGCGGGACTGCAGCTTAAGCACCTGGGTCTGGATGTCGATCCCCAGACGCCGCTGAAATATCTCTCCATCGGCCAGTGGCAGATGGTTGAAATTGCCAAGGCGCTGGCGCGTAACGCCAGAGTGATTGCCTTCGATGAGCCCACCAGTTCGCTCTCCGCGCGTGAAATCGACAATCTTTTCCGCGTGATCCGCGAGCTGCGTCAGGAAGGCCGTACGATTTTGTATGTTTCACACCGTATGGAAGAGATATTTGCCCTGAGCGACGCCATCACCGTGTTTAAAGATGGCCGCTATGTGCGCACCTTTACCGACATGACGCAGGTTAACCACGACCAGCTTGTTCAGGCGATGGTCGGGCGCGAGCTCGGTGATATTTATCACTGGCAGCCGCGGGCGTACGGGCCAGAACGCCTGCGTCTGGACAGCGTCAAAGCGCCGGGCGTGCGTACGCCGGTGTCGTTATCCGTACGCAGCGGCGAAATCGTCGGACTGTTTGGCCTGGTGGGCGCGGGGCGCAGCGAATTGATGAAAGGTCTGTTCGGCGGTACCCGCATTACCGAGGGACAGGTCTCTATAGACGGCGAGCGGGTAGATATCCAGAAACCGGCCCACGCGATCAGGGCGGGGATGATGCTCTGCCCGGAAGACCGGAAAGCCGAGGGGATTATTCCGGTGCACTCGGTGCGCGACAACATCAACATTTCCGCCCGCCGCAAGTTTATTCACGCAGGCTGCCTGATAAACGATAGCTGGGAGTCGAGCAACGCCGACCACCATATTCGCTCGCTGAATATCAAAACGCCGGGTCCGGAACAGCTGATCATGAATCTTTCCGGCGGCAACCAGCAGAAGGCCATTTTGGGCCGCTGGCTGTCAGAGGATATGAAGGTCATTTTGCTGGACGAGCCGACGCGCGGTATCGATGTGGGGGCAAAACACGAGATTTATAACGTGATTTATGAACTGGCAAAGCGCGGCGTGGCGGTGCTCTTCGCCTCCAGCGATCTGCCGGAGGTGCTTGGCGTGGCCGACCGCATTGTGGTGATGCGTGAAGGTGAAATTGCCGGTGAATTACTTCATGAACAGGCGAATGAACAACAGGCGTTGAATCTCGCCATGCCTAAAGTCAGCCAGGCTGTCGCCTGAGTAAGGAGTTAATGATGTCCTCTGTTACTACATCCGGAGTGCCGAAGTCGAAGTCGGCGTTGAGTTTTGGGCGTATCTGGGATCAGTACGGCATGCTGGTGGTCTTTGCCGCGCTTTTCCTCGCCTGTGCGATCTTTGTCCCTAATTTTGCCACCTTCATTAATATGAAGGGGCTGGGGTTGGCCATTTCCATGTCCGGGATGGTGGCCTGCGGAATGCTGTTCTGCCTGGCCTCCGGCGATTTTGACCTGTCGGTGGCGTCGGTGATTGCCTGTGCGGGCGTCACGACGGCAGTGGTGATCAACATGACCGAGAGCCTGTGGATTGGCGTCCTGGCCGGTCTGTTACTCGGCGTCATCAGCGGTCTGGTGAACGGTTTTGTTATCGCCCGCCTGAAGATCAACGCCCTGATCACCACGCTTGCGACGATGCAAATCGTCCGCGGGCTGGCCTATATCATCTCCGACGGTAAAGCGGTGGGGATTGAAGACGAGCGCTTCTTTACCCTGGGTTACGCCAACTGGCTGGGCCTGCCTGCGCCTATCTGGCTGACCGTGGCCTGCCTGATCCTGTTCGGCTTCCTGCTGAACCGGACCACCTTTGGCCGTAACACGCTGGCGATTGGCGGTAATGAAGAGGCCGCTCGTCTGGCCGGCGTGCCGGTCGTGCGAACCAAGATTATTATCTTTGTGCTCTCAGGACTGGTTTCTGCCGCCGCGGGGATTATTCTGGCTTCGCGCATGACCAGCGGCCAGCCAATGACCTCCATCGGTTATGAGCTGATCGTCATTTCGGCCTGCGTTTTAGGGGGTGTTTCCCTCAAGGGCGGCATCGGAAAAATCTCATATGTGGTGGCCGGTATCCTGATTTTAGGCACGGTAGAGAACGCCATGAACCTGCTGAATATTTCGCCGTTCTCTCAGTACGTGGTTCGCGGCCTGATCCTGCTCGCAGCCGTGATTTTCGACCGTTACAAGCAAAAAGCGAAGCGTACCGTGTAACCTTAATCCCTCTCTTTTATTGCTCAACTAATAACCTTAGTTGACCCCTTAACCGCCCCGCCAGTAAAGCTGGCGAGGCGGTTGCCAAATGGCGAGCGACGTCACACTGTCTATACTTACATGGCTATGAAAGAGGTAAAGGCGTTTACCTCTCAGTAAACCGTAAGGAGGAATAGGGTGGCTGACTTGTTAACCGCACCGCCTGTACTGCCCGGACACTATGCTTTCTTTTTTGATCTCGACGGCACGCTCGCCGGGATAAAACCGCACCCCGATCAGGTGTCTATTCCGGATGCGGTGTTACAGGATTTGCATCAGCTCTCGCTTATGAATGAGGGAGCACTGGCATTGATATCAGGGCGCTCAATGGCCGAGCTAGACATGCTCGCCAGTCCTTACCACTTTCCGCTGGCCGGTGTACACGGAGCGGAGCGCCGCGACATCCATGATCACACGCATATCGTTTCACTCCCCGCCGCACTCACGCAAACGCTGCAGAAGCAGCTCTCTGCTGCGCTGGCCGAACTGCCCGGCACCGAGCTGGAAGCCAAAGGCATGGCCTTTGCGCTGCACTATCGTCAGGCACCGCAGCATGAAGAGGCCGTGCTTGCACTGGCTCAGGCGATTGCGGATGCGCACCCACAGCTGGCCTTACAGCCCGGCAAATGCGTGGTGGAGTTAAAACCGAAAGGGATTAATAAAGGCGCGGCCATTGCCGCGTTTATGGCGACACCGCCTTTCAAAGGGCGGACGCCCGTTTTCATTGGGGATGACCTGACCGACGAGGCCGGGTTTCGCGTGGTGAATCAGGCCGGAGGGATCGCCGTCAAGGTGGGGCCTGGTGACACCGTAGCCGAATGGCGGCTGGCGGATGTCGCCAGCGTCTGGCAATGGATATCTGACATCGCTAACCAGCAACAACAACAAATAGCGCAAAGCAAAGGGGGAAACCATTATGGGTCGCTTAGTCGTCGTCTCTAACCGAATCGCACCGCCGGATGATAAAAAAGCCAGCGCGGGTGGCCTGGCGGTAGGGGTGTTAGGTGCCTTAAAAGCCGCTGGCGGGCTGTGGTTTGGCTGGAGTGGGGAAATCAGTGAGGAAGAGAAACCGCTCAAAAAAGTGACGCGCGGAAATATCACGTGGGCTTCATTTGCATTGAAAGAGAAAGACTATGACGAGTACTACTCGCAGTTCTCCAATGCCGTCCTGTGGCCCGCATTCCACTATCGTCTTGACCTGGTCAAATTCCAGCGGGAATCGTTCGAAGGCTATTCGCGCGTGAATGCGCTGCTGGCGGATAAACTGCTGCCTTTAATCGAAGAAGACGATATTTTATGGATCCACGATTACCACCTGCTGCCGTTTGCCAGAGAGCTGCGGAAAAGGGGCGTAAATAACCGGATTGGATTCTTCCTGCACATCCCGTTCCCGACGCCGGAAATCTTTACCGCACTGCCGCCGCACGAAGAGCTGCTGGAGGCGCTGTGTGATTACGATTTGCTGGGCTTCCAGACCGAGAATGACCGCCTCGCGTTTCTCGATTCCGTGTCAGGTAAAGCGCGTCTGGTCACCAAAGGTGGGAAAACCCATACGGCGTGGGGGAAAACCTTCCACACTGAAGTGTATCCGATAGGGATTGAGCCAGATGAAATCGCCGAGCAGGCCTCGGGCCCGCTTCCGCCTAAGCTGGCGCAGCTTAAGAATGAACTCAAGCACGTGAAAAATATCTTCTCGGTAGAGCGTCTTGATTATTCCAAAGGGCTGCCGGAACGCTTCCTGGCGTATGAGACGCTGCTGGATAAATACCCGCAGCATCACGGCAAGATTCGCTATACCCAGATAGCGCCAACGTCGCGCGGTGAGGTTCAGGCCTACCAGGATATTCGCCATCAGCTGGAGACCGAAGCAGGGCGCATTAATGGCCGCTACGGCCAGCTGGGCTGGACGCCGCTCTTTTACCTGAACCAGCACTTTGACCGTAAGATCCTGATGAAGGTCTTCCGCTATGCGGACGTTGGCCTGGTCACGCCGCTGCGTGACGGGATGAACCTGGTCGCGAAAGAGTATGTGGCGGCGCAGGATCCGGCCGATCCGGGCGTCCTGGTGCTTTCCCAGTTTGCCGGCGCCGCGAATGAACTCACGTCGGCGCTTATCGTTAACCCTTACGATCGGGATGACGTGGCTAACGCGCTGAATCGCGCCCTGACGATGCCGCTCACGGAGCGTATTTCCCGTCATGCTGAAATGATGGAAACGATCCGTGAGAACGATATTAATCACTGGCAGGCGCGCTTTATTGAGGATCTCCGGGATATTGCCCCGCAAAGTCATGAAGGCGATCTGCAAAAAAAGATCGCGACCTTTCCTAAACTAGCCTGATATTACCCTGGGGGGTTAACGCCCCCCAAGCGGCACTAACAGCACGTCAACCTGGCTTGACGCGACAATAGATTTTGCCGCACAGGCCGCGCGCGATAAAAAGCTGTGGTTATGATTCCCGCATATCACTAAATCAATATGGTGTTTACGACACATATCGAGAATATGGGCGTTAAGTTCCCCCGTCGCAATAACGGTTTCAGAAATCGGATATTGTGCCTTTTCAGCTAACTCTCGCAGAAATTGCTGTGTTTCCTCCTGAAGAACCTCACGAATATCCTCCAGCATCGGGGCAGCCAGCTGATTATACATCTCTGGCTCGGCCGCGAGAGTGATGAGGCTGATGCGGGCATTGTGGGGGCTGGCAATAGAAACGGCCCGGGCGACGAGTTGATGGCTTTCGGGGGAAACTGCAACAGAAACAAGAATATGGGAGTAACTCATGGCGCACTCCTTAGGTATCTGACAGACAGCGTTTGATCACCATTACCGCGATTTGCCCGGTTCTGCAAGAGCGGATTACGACATTAGTGTGAAGCTTATCATAATTATTCATTAATTATTCTTATAAGAAGAATAACTGAAAAATGCGCCTAAATGAAAAAAATTAACAACTTAACGTAAATCACACAAATTCCCGCTTTCACTGTTAAATGGTTTTGACATGTAACAAAGTCATTTCGAATGATTACGAACTGAAACATCTTTTTTGTGCTACCTGCATAACTATATGTTTTTTCACGGTAAGAAAAATGTTTCCAGGAGAGGTGCCTGATGTGAATGTTTCCGCGCGCCGCTTAAGGCGGCAAAAGCACGTTACGTGCCAGTTCGGATCGCCTTTTCGCATGAGTATTCGTCAATTAAGAATACAAAACAGTGCTGATTGGTTAAATAATGAACAAATTACAAGTCATACTGATGGATTTATGGATGATATTCACTTAAATTGTGTGACGTGGATCACATTTTTTTTAAATTTGAGGATGGCTGGATTGTATGTGGGAAAACTGACGAGTAGAGTTTGCGTCGAATTAGGAAAAATCTTAGTTATTTGTAAGAAATGATAAATCATGTAAGAGACGCACTCGCGTTTCATCTTTACGTGTTTCAGTGAATACAAACCTAAATTCAACTATGCATTTAGCCTTTTCTTTTTTATACCGGGTGATTTCCCGGCGACATCACGGGGTGCGGTCTTTCCGCATAAAAATAATAGTTGGTTATTCGGGATGGGAACAATGCATACATCCGAGTTGCTAAAACATATCTATGACATCAATTTGTCGTATTTACTGCTCGCGCAGCGTTTAATTAGTCAGGACAAGGCGTCCGCGATGTTTCGTCTGGGTATTAACGAAGAAATGGCAACCATGCTGGGCGGTTTAACCCTCCCGCAGATGGTTAAACTGGCTGAAACGAATCAACTGGTTTGCCAGTTCCGTTTCGACGATTCGCAGACAATAACGCGTCTGACGCAGGACTCCCGTGTTGACGATCTTCAACAGATCCATACCGGAATTCTTCTCTCCACCCGCTTGCTTAACGAAATCAGCCAGCCTGATGACGCAGCCCGTAAGAAAAGGGCCTAGCAATGAGCGAGAAAAGCATTGTTCAGGAAGCGCGTGACATACAGCTGGCCATGGAGCTGATTACGCTGGGTGCTCGTTTACAAATGCTCGAAAGCGAGACTCAGCTGAGCCGTGGCCGTCTCATCAAACTGTACAAAGAGTTACGTGGTAGTCCCCCGCCGAAAGGCATGCTGCCGTTTTCTACCGACTGGTTTATGACGTGGGAGCAGAATATTCACGCTTCCATGTTCTGTAATGCCTGGCAGTATCTTCTCAAAACCGGTTTGTGTAGCGGCGTTGACGCCGTGATCAAAGCGTACAAACTTTACCTTGAACAATGCCCACAGCAGGAAGAAGGCCCTCTGCTGGCGCTGACCCGCGCATGGACGCTGGTGCGTTTTGTTGAGAGCGGAATGCTTGAACTGTCGCGCTGCAACTGCTGCGATGGCAATTTCATTACCCATGCTCACCAGCCTGCAGGCAGCTTCGCCTGTAGTTTATGTCAGCCTCCATCCCGCGCAGTAAAAAGACGTAAACTTTCCCGGGATGCTGCCGATATTATTCCACAACTGCTGGATGAACAGATCGAACAAGCTGTTTAACCCGAACGTGTGGGCAAGATTCCAGCAGCGGTAAGCAATTACCGCTGCTTTTTTTTACCCCGCAAACGGTAAACGCTGCGAGCTGGACGTCCTTGCCATAGTCACTAGCGGAAGGATGATGTCGTGCTTATCTTATTAGGTTACCTGGTAGTTCTCGGTACAGTTTTCGGCGGTTACATGATGACCGGCGGGCACCTTGGAGCACTCTATCAACCGGCTGAACTTATTATCATCGGCGGTGCAGGGGTAGGGGCTTTTATCGTTGGCAACAACGGTAAATCGATCAAGGGGACGCTGAAAGCTATTCCATTGCTGTTCCGTCGTTCGAAATACACCAAAAGCATGTATATGGATCTGCTGGCACTGCTCTATCGCCTGATGGCGAAGTCGCGTCAGCAGGGGATGTTCTCTCTTGAACGGGATATTGAAAACCCTAAAGAGAGCGAAATTTTTGCCAGCTATCCGCGCATTCTTGCCGATGCCATGATGCTGGACTTCATCGTCGATTATCTGCGACTGATCATCAGCGGCAACATGAATACCTTCGAAATCGAAGCGCTGATGGACGAAGAGATCGAAACCCACGAGAGCGAATCTGAAGTGCCGGCCAACAGCCTGGCGCTGGTGGGCGATTCCCTTCCGGCATTCGGTATCGTTGCCGCGGTCATGGGGGTGGTTCACGCTCTGGCTTCGGCAGACCGTCCGGCAGCCGAACTGGGTGCGCTGATTGCCCATGCGATGGTGGGCACCTTCCTCGGTATTTTGCTGGCGTACGGCTTTATCTCTCCGCTGGCAAGCGTGCTGCGCCAGAAGAGCGCGGAAACCACCAAAATGATGCAGTGCGTGAAGATCACGCTGCTCTCTAACCTCAACGGTTACGCGCCACCGATCGCGGTTGAGTTTGGCCGTAAAACGCTTTACTCCAGCGAGCGTCCGTCGTTTATCGAGCTTGAAGAACACGTGCGCGCGGTGAAAAACCCAAACCAACAGACGACAACTGAGGACGCATGAAAAACCAGTCCCATCCGATCGTCATCGTAAAAAAACGCAAGCACAAGGGTGGTGGGCATGGCGCACACGGCTCGTGGAAAATTGCGTACGCCGACTTTATGACCGCAATGATGGCGTTCTTTCTGGTGATGTGGCTGATCTCCATCTCCAGCCCAAAAGAGCTGATCCAGATTGCCGAGTATTTCCGAACGCCGCTGGCGACGGCGGTGTCCGGTGGGCCGCGTATCTCTAACAGCGACAGCCCGATCCCCGGAGGGGGCGATGATTACACCCAGCAGAAGGGTGAGGTGAAGAAAGAGCCGAACATCGACGAGCTGAAAAGAAAGATGGAACAGGCGCGTCTGAAGAAACTGCGCGGCGATCTCGATCAGCTCATTGAAGCCGATCCAAAGCTGCGCGCATTGCGCCCGCATCTGAAAATCGATCTGGTGCAGGAAGGGTTACGTATTCAGATTATTGATAGCCAGAACCGCCCGATGTTTAAAACCGGGAGTGCGGAAGTTGAGCCGTACATGCGCGACATTCTGCGCGCCATTGCCCCGGTGCTGAACGGCATTCCTAACCGGGTCAGCCTGTCAGGACACACGGATGATTTCCCGTACGCCAGTGGGGAGAAGGGATACAGCAACTGGGAGCTTTCTGCCGATCGTGCCAACGCCTCGCGTCGCGAGCTGGTGGTAGGTGGGCTTGATGATGGCAAGGTACTGCGCGTGGTCGGCATGGCAGCAACCATGCGCGTCTCCGACCGCGGGCCGGATGACGCCATCAACCGTCGTATCAGTCTTTTAGTGCTGAACCAGCAGGCGGAGCAGGCCATCCTGCATGAAAACGCCGAAAGTCAGAATGAGTCACTGGACGATTTAAAACAGCCTGGGGCCGTTCCTTCGGCTGCCGTTCCAACATCGCCACCAGCCAATCCGAGGTGATAGCGTGAGCATGGATATTAGCGATTTTTACCAGACATTCTTTGATGAAGCCGACGAATTGTTGGCCGATATGGAGCAACACTTACTCGATCTGGTGCCCGAAGCGCCGGACTCCGAGCAGCTCAATGCCATCTTCCGTGCGGCGCATTCCATTAAGGGCGGAGCCGGAACGTTTGGATTTACCATCCTGCAGGAAACAACCCATTTAATGGAAAACCTGCTTGATGAAGCACGACGCGGTGAGATGCAGCTCAATACCGACATTATCAACCTGTTTTTGGAAACCAAAGATATTATGCAGGAACAGCTCGACGCCTATAAAAGTTCGGCAGAGCCTGACGCCGCCAGCTTTGAATACATCTGCAACGCGCTGCGCCAGCTCGCGCTGGAAGCAAAAGGTGAGGTTGCCGCCGCCGTGGTTCCGGCCGCAAAACTGAGCGTTGTCGATGCGGTTGCCGGGCAGGAATCAGCCCCTACTGAAGCGCAGGCGGGCAAATTGCGCGTTGTGCTGTCACGCCTGAAAGAGAATGAAGTTAACCTGCTGGAAGACGAGCTGGGTAACCTGGCGACGTTAAGCAACGTGGTCAAAGGCAAAGACAGTCTTGCCGCGACGCTTGATGGCGGTATTGGCCAGGACGATATCGTGGCGGTGCTGTGCTTTGTGATTGAAGCCGACCAGATTGCCTTTGAAACCGAAACCGTCGCGGTTGAAGCCCCGGCGGCTGAGGAAGCGGTGGCTGTCGTCGCTCAGGCTGCGGCACCGGCCGTTGCCCCTGCGGCTCCGGCGTTAAAAGCGGTGCCAAAAGAGGCTGCCGCGCCGGGCCGTGGTGAAAAACCTGCCGCGCGCGCCAGCGAGTCAACCAGTATCCGCGTTGCGGTTGAGAAGGTCGATCAGCTGATTAACCTGGTGGGTGAACTGGTCATCACGCAGTCGATGCTGGCCCAGCGTTCTAACGAACTGGACCCGGTCACCCATGGCGACCTGATTACCAGCATGGGGCAGCTGCAGCGTAACGCCCGCGATCTGCAGGAATCGGTTATGTCCATCCGTATGATGCCGATGGAATATGTCTTCAGCCGCTTCCCGCGCCTGGTTCGCGATCTCGCCAGCAAGCTGAATAAACAGATTGAACTGACCCTGATGGGCAGCTCAACGGAACTGGATAAGAGCCTGATCGAGCGCATTATCGATCCGCTCACGCACCTGGTGCGTAACAGCCTCGATCACGGTATCGAACTGCCGGAAAACCGCGTTGCCGCTGGGAAATCCCCGGTCGGGAATCTGATTCTCTCTGCGGAACACCAGGGCGGAAACATCTGCATCGAAGTGACCGACGACGGCGCGGGCCTTAACCGCGAGCGCATCCTGGCAAAAGCGATTTCGCAGGGGATGGCGGTCAATGAAAACATGACCGACAAAGAAGTGGGCATGCTGATCTTCGCGCCGGGCTTCTCAACCGCAGAGCAGGTGACCGACGTGTCCGGCCGCGGCGTGGGCATGGACGTGGTGAAACGTAACATCCAGGAGATGGGCGGCCACGTTGAGATCAAGTCTAAACAGGGTTCCGGCACCACCATTCGCATCCTGCTGCCGCTGACGCTGGCGATTCTGGACGGCATGTCGGTGAAAGTGGCGGACGAAGTCTTTATCCTGCCGCTGAACGCGGTGATGGAATCCCTGCAGCCGCGTGAGGAAGATCTGCATCCGCTGGCAGGCGGCGAGCGCGTTCTCGAAGTGCGCGGCGAGTACCTGCCGCTGGTGGAACTGTGGAAAGTGTTCGAGGTGGATGGGGCGAAGACGGAGGCCACGCAGGGTATCGTTGTGATCCTGCAAAGTGCAGGCCGCCGCTACGCGCTGCTGGTCGATCAGCTGATTGGTCAGCACCAGGTTGTTGTGAAGAACCTCGAAAGCAACTATCGCAAAGTGCCGGGTATTTCTGCCGCCACCATTCTGGGTGATGGTAGCGTGGCGCTGATCGTCGACGTGTCGGCGCTTCAGGGATTAAATCGTGAACAACGTGTGGCGTACACAGCCGCCTGATTAAGTAGAAGGTAAAAACATGACCGGTATGAGTAACGTAACGAAACTGGCGGGCGAGCCATCAGGGCAGGAATTCCTGGTATTCACTTTGGGCGATGAGGAATACGGCATCGATATCCTGAAAGTGCAGGAAATCCGTGGTTATGACCAGGTTACCCGCATCGCCAACACGCCTGCTTTTATTAAAGGCGTCACCAACCTGCGCGGCGTTATTGTGCCTATCGTCGATCTGCGCGTGAAGTTCAGCCAGGGCGACGTTGACTACAACGACAACACCGTGGTGATCGTCCTGAACCTGGGTCAACGCGTGGTGGGTATTGTGGTGGATGGCGTCTCTGACGTGCTTTCCCTGACGTCCGATCAAATCCGTCCTGCACCGGAGTTTGCGGTCACGCTGTCGACCGAATACTTGACCGGTCTGGGCGCGCTCGGCGAGCGTATGCTGATTCTGGTGAACATCGAGAAGCTGCTGAACAGCGACGAGATGGCGCTGCTGGATATCGCGGCGAGCCACGTAGCGTAAGTAAATGCAAAACGGCAACCCAGGTTGCCGTTTTTTGTGTTTGCTCCCTCTCCCCGTGGGAGAGGGCTGGGGTGAGGGCATCAGGCCTCACCCTTTTTTACATCATAACGCTTAACCAGCACGTTAATCACAGAGCGGCCCATATCTATGAAGTGGTCGATCCCCATCAGAAGCAGAATACTGACCACCGGAATGTTAAAGCTCGGGATCGTTGCCATAAAACAAAGCCGGGTGGCGCTGACGCTTACCCGGCCTACGTGTTCGGGCCATTTGTAGGCCGGGTAAGGCGAAGCCGCCACCCGGCTTTTTTACTTACGCTTCCTGCTTCACCAGCTCAGCTTCAGCTTCAGCTTCCGCTTCCCGCGCGCCTTCATTCTGCGACAGCATCGCGGTTGCAATCCCGTTACCTAGCACGTTAATTGCAGAGCGGCCCATATCCAGGAAGTGGTCGATCCCCATCAGCAGCAGAATGCCGGCCACCGGAATGTTAAAGCTCGGGATCGTCGCGGCCAGCACCACCAGCGAGGAGCGCGGCACGCCCGCAATCCCTTTTGAAGCCAGCATCAGGGTCAGCATCAGAACCGTCACCTCAG
This sequence comes from Enterobacter genomosp. O, assembly GCF_001022965.1. Taxonomy (GTDB): domain Bacteria; phylum Pseudomonadota; class Gammaproteobacteria; order Enterobacterales; family Enterobacteriaceae; genus Enterobacter; species Enterobacter cloacae_L. The sequence continues at coordinate 205,388 of NZ_LECZ01000022.1, read as the reverse complement.
AGAAGCTCAGGTGAATATTGTACGCCTGGGCGATAAACATCGAGGCGAAAGAGCAGTACACCATCGACCCCACCAGGTTGAAGGAGTAGCCAATCGGCAGAACGAAAGAGGCGATGTTGCGCGAACAGCCAAAGCGCTCCAGCTGCTCCAGCGTTTTTGGATAGGCCGCTTCTGAACTGCTGGTGGTAAACGCCACCAGCACCGGGTCTTTCAGCATGCTGACCAGGCGAAACACCTCTTTTTTCAACACCATGTAACCCACGGCCAGCAGCACCATGCAGGTGAGAACAATGGCAACGTAGTAGCCGCCAATAAAGGAGGCATAGTTCAGCAGAATGCCGAGACCCTGAGTGGCAATCACGGACGAAATCGCCGCGAAAATGGCCAGCGGCGCAACGTACATTACGTAACCCGTTACCTTCAGCATGATATGGGAAACCACATCCAGCGCGGCCACCAGCGGCGCGTTGAATTTCTGCCCCAGCGACGCGCCGCCGATGCCAAAGAACATCGAGAACACCACAATCTGCAGGATCTCATTGTTCGACATCGCCCCTGCGATGCTGGTTGGAATGGTGTGGGACAGGAACGCTTTCAGCGTCATGCCCCCAACGGCCAGGCCGGTATCGACCGCCTCGGTTGGGATCGTCAGGTTCAGACCGCTGCCCGGGTGCTCCAGGGTGACGATAAACAGGCCCACCAGAATCGAGAGCACGGATGAGCTGATAAACCACACCATCGCTTTGCCCCCCACGCGGCCAATGGTGGAGGTTTCGCCCAGCTTCATGATGCCGACGGTGAGCGTGCTGAAGACCAGTGGTGCAATGACCATTTTGATCAGACGAAGGAAAATATCGGTCAGAAGGGTAATATTATCCGACCAGGCTTTGATGGCATCCGCAGATGCATACTCATGAATTGCTGCCCCTGAAAGAATACCCGCCAGCATGAATATCACGATGAAGAGTGTGAGTTTGTTTGCACTTGCCACGAAAAAAGACCCTCTATGCGCTTCGGTTGCCACTCGCATCGATACATATAAATTTTTTATTACGATGCGGGAAATTATTCGGCACATAAATTGACGCAAAGTGTAGGGGGTTACAACTCCTTTTTAATTTTTATTAATTTTGTTGTTTATGCGTCGACGATATATTGTGATCGCGATCACACTTCAATGGATATATTCTCTTCGGATACAATAAAATTCCTGACTGAATAAATTTAACCATCTGTTATTTATAGAAAATTTGAGTCAATAAGACATATGCCTTATACGTTATGGGGCAGGTGGTCGAAGCGATATCCGTAAACTAAATTCTCAATAACCCCCTCAGAGGAACGTTAAGCGGGGCTAACATCTTGAACGGCCGAAATAAAATGTGGCAAGGGAACGGCGACGTCTTCTGGAGGGTGGCAAAATGAAAAGAATACTTCTTGTGATCTGCACAGGCACTTTACTGACGGCGACAACAGCCCCGCAGGCGCTGGCCGTCACCAGCAGCGGCACTATCGGCGCGACGCTGACGCTGACCAACGGTTGTCTGATAAACGGATCGCCCACGCAAAACGGCATTAACTTCGGGACGCTTAATTTCGGCACCCATCCCGCCACGTTTTCCACACTGACCACGCAGTTAACCGGTGCCAGCGGCGGAAACACCTTCACCATTCAATGTACGACCGCCAGCTATACGGTGGCGATCACTGGCAACACCAACTCCACGGCACCTGGTACCGTTGTCGGCACGCCGGGAACGCCTGCACGTTATCTGATCAACACCGCCAACGCGGCACAGGGCGTGGCATACAGCCTTTACAGCGACAGCGGGTTTAACAACGTTGTTGCCAACAACGCCGCGTTGCCTGTCGCGTCTACGGCGGGAGGCGTCGATAGTTACACGCTCTACGGACGTATTACCGGCGGCGGTAACAGCGTAGCGGTCGTACCGGGAACCTACACCGACACGATAAACGTCAGCGTAACCTATTAGTCCGGCAGCGCCATGAAGGCATTTATAACGAGTCTGCGCAAAAGCGCAGAGGGACACGTGCAGCCTTTTTTCGCGCTGGTGGTCGGATTGCTGATGACGCCCTTGGCCGGCGCGGTGACGTCACAGTCCTTCAAGGTGAGCGCGACCATTGTACCGGGATGCGCGGTGGCCACCGGCAGCGGGGGGATGCTCGGTACGCTGGATTTTGGCAGCCATAACGGCGTCGAAACCGCACCGGTAAGCACCAGCTTTGTGCCAAACGGGGCCTTATCCATCGCCTGTACGCCAGGCGTGGCGCTTAGCATGAGCATTAACGGCGGTCAAAATTATGCATCCGTTCGCCGCATGAAACGCACGGACGGTGCCGACCTGGTGGGTTACCGGCTCTACAGCAGCAGCTCGCTGGCCGCGAACAGCGAAATTGGCGTCAACCAGGCAATACCGGTGACCTATACCAACAGCAATAACATCGCGCTGCCGCTTTTTGGCGTGGCGCTACTGACCGGGTTTAGCCCGGCAGGAACGTATTCCGATCAGCTCACCGTGACCTTGTCATGGTAATAAAGGGAGAGTGCCGATGAAGCCGTTTTTCAGACCTCTATGTCTGGCGGGCGCGTTAGGAATGGCGGCAGCCGGCCAGGCACAGGCGGCAGCCACCATTCTGCTATGGCCTATCGATCCGTGGCTTTCTGCTGACGCCAAAGCCACGGAACTGTGGATCCAGAACCAGGGAAACAGCGCGGCGACGATGCAGGTGCGCATTGTGCGCTGGAAGCAGGAGGACGGGCACGAGCGTTATACCGCGCAGCAGGACGTGGTGGCCAGCCCGCCCATCGTCACGATTGGCACAGGCAGTAAGCAGCTTATTCGTCTTATTAAACAGGTTTCGGTTCCCGCAGGCGTTGAACAAGCCTACCGCATTATTGTGGATGAAATCCCCCAGCCGGATGCCAAAGCCGAACCCACCATCGGCCTCAAATTACAGATGCGTTACTCCATTCCTCTGTTCGTTTATGGACAGGGGATCCCAACAATAAAAGAGGGCGCGCATCACGCGCTGGCGGAGACCCAAAACCTGAGCTGGCGGGTGACGCAGGCGGGTGGACAACCCGCGCTGGAGGTCCGAAACCGGGGAGATGTCCACGTCAGGCTGAGCCAGGTGGCGCTGGAGCAGGGCGGGCAGAAACGCACGGTCGCGGAGGGATTGCTGGGTTACGTTCTCCCGGGCAGCACCCGCAGCTGGCCAATACCCGCTGGCGTTCGTCAACCAGAGCGGATGAGCGCGCAGATTAATGCCAGGGACGCACAATGGCAGTCGACGCCCGTCAACTGAAGCCGGCGATGATGATCCTGCTTTGCGTCAGTTCCGCGGCCTGGGCTGAGCCCGGCGACGACAGTTTACCGCCGCCTCCCCAGGCGCAGGCGATAAACGACGAGGCGGTGTTCCAGCTTGCGCTCGTGCTGAACCACTACGATACCGGCCTGGTCGTGCCGGTGACGCAGCGTAAAGGCGCTTTCTTTATCTCCAGCGCCGATTTACTGCGCGCGGGGCTGCCCCCGGAGCATGTGCCAACCGGAGAGGTCAATCTCTCCTCGCTTGCCCGGGTGCGGGTGGAGTACGACAGCGCCGCGCAGCGCCTGCTGCTGACCGTTCCCCGCGACTGGGTCACCGCCCGCGCGACTCCCTTCAGCGCCCAAACGGCGCAGACCAAACCGCACTTCGGACGCGGGGCGCTGCTGAATTACGATTTCTACACCAACCACACGGAGCATATCGGCGGTCAGGCCTCGCTCTGGCATGAATTCCGCTACTTCAATGAGAACGGCTCGTTTTCCTCTACGGGCTATGCCCGGGAAAATTTCACAGGCAACCACGGCCAGCAGGAGGGATATGTCCGCTACGACACGACCCTGCTGTTCACGAATGAAGAGGACGCGATGAGCTGGAGCGTCGGGGACGTGATCAGCGATGCCCTGAGCTGGAGCTCCAGCGTGCGGATGGGCGGGGTAAGCGTTGGGCGGGATTTCTCCCTGCGTCCTGACCTGGTGACATGGCCGCTGCCCGAGTTCTCGGGAGAAGCTGCGGTACCCACCTCGGTCGATCTCTTTATCAACGGCTATCGCTCCGGCTCAACCCAGCTTCAGCCGGGGCCATTTACCCTTACGAATCTGCCCTATATTAACGGCGCCGGGAATGCGGTGCTGGTGACCACCGATGCGCTGGGGCGCCAGGTGAGCACCACGCTGCCGTTTTACGTCACCAGTGATTTGCTTAAACAAGGGCTGAGCGACGGCGCTGTGACCCTGGGTAGCCTGCGGCGCAATTACGGCATTAAGAATTTCGACTACGGTTCCGCGGCGGGCAGCGGCTCGTATCGCTACGGGGTGACGGACTGGCTGACGCTGGAAGGCCATGCGGAAGGGGCGCAGGAGCTGGCGCTGGGTGGCGCAGGGACGGTAATAAAACTCGGGCAGCTTGGCGTGGTAAATACCGCCTACTCGCAAAGCCGCATGAGCGGGGATACGGGCGGGCAAATCAGCTGGGGTTACCAGTACAGCACCAGCGAGTTTAGCGTCGCGACCCAGCACACGCGCCGCGGCCGCGGTTTTGGCAACCTCGCTCTCTACGACCAGCCGACGGTCTATGACGAAAACGACAAACCCATCGCCAGCTTTAGCCGCAATACGGACCAGTATTCTCTGACCTTCAATCTGGGACAGTACGGCAACATTGGCGCGGCCTGGATTGGCGTTGAGAGCTTTGACAGTCAAAAAACGGAGCTGCTGAACCTCTCCTGGAGCCGCAGCCTGTGGGGCGCGAGCAGTATTTACCTGGCCGGCAGCCGGGACCAGCAGCGGGGTGACTGGACGGTCGCGCTGTCGCTGCAGGTCCCGCTGGGCGCGCGCGACAGCGCTGCCTTCACCGTTGAAAACACCCCTGACGCAGGCAGTACCCAGCGGATCAACTACAACCACTCCATGCCCTCAGACGGTGGGTTTAGCTGGAACATGGCGTGGGCCAACCAGTCGAGAGCCAGTGACTACCAGCAGGGCACGCTGGGCTGGCGCAACAACAACGTTGAGCTGCAGGGCGGCGCCTATGGCGAAAGGGACATGATGACCTGGTGGGGCGAGGCGATGGGTTCCGTTGTGCTGATGGACGGCGAGCTGTTTGCCGCGAACAAGATCAACGATGCGTTTGTGGTCATCAGTACCGACGGCCATCCGGATGTGCCCGTCAGCTATGAGAACCAGCCCGTCGGGAAAACAAACCGCAACGGTTACCTGCTGGTCAGCGGGGTGTCGGCCTATTACCCGGCAAGCTACCGGATTGATACCCTGAATCTGCCGGCGGATACCCAGCTGAAAGAGACCGAACGGCGAATTGCCATCCGCCGCCACAGCGGTTACCTGGTTGATTTCCCGATGGAGCAGGAGCGGGTCGCCAGCGTCATCCTGCACGATGCGCGCGGGCAGGCGATTCCGGTGGGAAGCCAGGTGCGCAGGGCCTCGCGCAGCAATGCGGTGGTGGGGTATGACGGCATCGCCTGGCTGGAAAATCTCAGCGATGTGAACCCGCTTGAGGTAATAACGCCTGACGGGAAACGCTGCACGACCACCCTGACCGTGGGGGCAAACCCGGAGCACAAGCTGGAAACCTACGGTCCGCTGGTTTGTCGGGGGAGACCATGAGGCGCCTGCTATTCGTGCTTCTGCTGCTGGTGACCAGCGGCAGTTGGGCTGACTGTCGGGTCAGTACGGTCAATGCCGCATTTGGTAGTGTGACCTCATTCGCGCTGAGTGGGTCTGGCGAAGTGGCAACCACCGGTACGCTGGTCGTGGCCTGCGATGCGCTGTTGAACTTGCTGACCGGGGACACCATCACGCTGAATTTTCTTTCAGCAACCGTTTCGGCGAATGGTCGGGCGACCATGAAGCGTACCGACAACGCGACCATCACGGACGTGATCCCAACCCGTCTGTGCGGCCAGTCGGGCTGCGCTAACAACAGCGAAGTGCAAACCAGTAAAACCTATACCTGGGACAGCAGTACCTTGTTAAACCTCATTGGCGGCAAACAATACAATATCCCGCTCTATTTCCGGACGGTGCCGGGGCAAAATGTGTCCGCTGGCCCTTACCAGGTGACGCTTAACTTCGATATCACCTATAGCGTCTGCTCGGTGGGCGTGCTCAACGCGTGTTTGTCGGGTCTGCAAACCGGAACGAAAGGGACCAGCATCACGTTGGATATGACCGTCACCAACGACTGCAGCGCGATGACCACCCCGGACGTCAACTTTAACAGCGCGCCGCTGGTGCAAAGTTTCCCGACCGTCTCGCAGGCGATTGCCGTCACCTGTACCAAAGGCAGTACCTATACCATCGGCATTAATAATGGTGCTAACGCGCTGAACAACGTGCGGCGGATGGTGAGCGGCAGCAACTATATGAGCTACGACATCTATAAAGAAGCCACGACTAACCGCTGGGGCGGCAGCGGCACCGAGCGCTGGGCCAGCGCGACGTCGTCGCAGGTCAGCACCGATGGTTTACTGCGCACCTACAACTACACCGCGAAAGTCCTGACCAGTCAGGCCACGCCCCCCGCCGGTACCTACACCGACACGCTGATTGTCGACGTGGCGTTTTAACCCCGCGCTTTTCCCTTTCTCAAATGTAAAGTTCCTGTGGGCAGTGCCGATAACACCGTTAATAAATCTATGAGAAGGTGTTGTATGTTGAACCGTATCCGCGTTGTCACAATGCTCATGATGGTGCTGGTCATTTTCGCACTTCTTCAGCTCATCTCCGGCGGGCTTTTTTTCTCGTCATTAAAACAGAACCAGGACAGCTTCGCGGCCTCGAACGATCTCCGCCTGCAGCAGAGTGAACTCACGTCAACGTGGGATCTGATGCTGCAAACGCGTATCAACCTGAGCCGCTCGTCCGCGCGCATGATGATGGACCCCAACAATCAGCAGAGCAGCGCGAAAACCGATCTGTTGAAAAATGCCCGCGCCACCCTCGCTGACGCCGCTAAACACTACGACGCCTTCAAAAAGATTACGCCGCAGCCTGCCATGGAGCAGGTGAGCCAGAATATTGATGAAAAATACAGCGCCTACCATGCCGGTCTGACGGAGCTGATTCAGTTCCTGGAGAGCGGCAACATGGAAGCCTATTTCGCGCAGCCGACGCAAGGGATGCAAAACGCCCTCGGCGCGGCGCTGGGGGAATACGCGAAGGCCAGCGGTGACCTGTACCACTCGGCCTTTACGGAAAGCCAGAATGACTACCGCTTTGCGAAATGGCAGATGGCGGTGCTGGCGCTGGCGCTGGTCATCGTGCTGGTTGCGGTATGGTACGGCATTCGCCATATCCTGCTGAACCCTCTCGGCCGCGTGATTGCCCACATTCGTGAAATTGCCGGCGGTGACCTGACCAAAACGCTGACCGTTTCCGGGCGCAATGAGATCACCGAGCTGGCAAACAGCGTTGACCATATGCAGCGTTCGCTTATTGAGACCGTCGCCAACGTGCGTAACGGGTGAGAGGCGATCTATACCGGCACCAGCGAAATCGCGATGGGGAATAACGACCTCTCTTCCCGCACCGAACAGCAGGCGTCCGCTCTGGAAGAGACGGCCGCCAGCATGGAGCAGCTCACCGCAACCGTGAAGCAGAACGCCGATAACGCCCGCCAGGCGTCTCAGCTGGCGGAAAGCGCCTCCGAGACGGCGCAGCGCGGCGGTCGCGTGGTGGATGGCGTGGTCAAAACCATGCACGAAATCGCCGACAGCTCGAAGAAAATTGCCGACATCATCAGCGTGATCGACGGCATTGCTTTCCAGACCAACATCCTGGCGCTGAACGCCGCCGTGGAAGCGGCGCGCGCGGGCGAACAGGGTCGCGGGTTTGCCGTGGTGGCCGGTGAGGTACGTAACCTGGCCAGCCGCAGCGCCAACGCGGCAAAAGAGATCAAGTCGCTGATTGAAGATTCCGTCTCCCGCGTGGATACCGGCTCCGTGCTGGTGGAAAGCGCCGGGGAGACCATGAATGACATCGTGAATGCCGTTACCCGCGTGACGGACATCATGGGTGAAATCGCCTCTGCGTCAGATGAGCAGAGTCGTGGTATCGACCAGGTTGCCCTGGCGGTATCGGAAATGGATCGCGTGACACAGCAAAACGCCGCTCTGGTGCAGGAGTCCGCCGCGGCGGCCGCTGCCCTGGAAGACCAGGCGAGCCGTCTGAAGATGGCCGTCTCGGCGTTTCGTCTCGCTTCACTTGCTGGAAACACGGTCACCCCGCAGGCGACGTATCGCGCGCCAGCCGCTGAATCGGCTGCCAACCGTACGCGTACCGCGACGACCGGACAAGATGAAAACTGGGAAACATTTTGACTGACAATTAAACCGCGGCTGCTTGCCGCTTGATGGGAGCGTGGATGTTAAATCGTATTCGTATCTCGACCACACTGTTTTTGATTCTGATCCTTTGCGGTGTGTTGCAGGTTGGCAGTAACGGGTTGTCTTTTTGGGCGTTTCGCGATGGCTATCAGAATTTGCAGGAAGTTGAGGCGAGTAACCAGCAGCGCTCCGCACTGGCGCAAACCCGTGCCGTGCTGTTGCAGGCAAGCACCGCGCTGAACAAGGCGGGAACCTTAACCGCCCTGAGCTATCCGCCGGATGACATTAAGGCGCTGATGGCGACCGCGCGCGACAGCCTGAAACAGGCAGACGCGCAGTTTAAGGCCTTTACGGCGCAGGCCGCCGACAGCGAGAAAGAGAAAGCGCTGAAGGCCACCATGAAGACCAACTTTGACCAGTGGTACAGCGATCTGGACCACCAGGCGACCTGGCTTGAGAACAACCAGCTGTCGGACTTCATGACCGCGCCGGTTCAGGCCTCCCAGGCGGAGTTTGACGGCAGCTTTAACGCGTGGCAGCAGAATATTAACCAGACCGTCCAGCGTGCCGGCGAAGACAGCCGTAAAAGCTATCACATGTCGGGCGTCATCTTTGCCGCGGTTGTGATTCTGGCAGGGTTGCTGACCGGCGGGTCGCTGCTCTGGTCGCGCAGAATGATTGTGCAGCCGCTGGCGATCGTCAGCAGCCACTTCGACAGCATTGCGAAGGGGGACCTGGCGCGCCCGGTGGCGGTATTCGGCAAGAACGAAATTTCGGCGATCTTTGCCAGCCTGAAGGCGATGCAGGGATCGCTCAGGGAAACGGTATCCGACGTGCGTCAGGGCAGCTATGCCATGCACACCGGGATCTCAGAGATTGCGGCAGGCAATAACGATCTCTCGTCCCGCACCGAGCAGCAGGCGGCCTCGCTGGCGCAGACGGCGGCCAGCATGGAGCAGCTGACCGCGACGGTAAGCCAGAACGCCGATAACGCGCGTCAGGCGTCTGACCTGTCTAAACAGGCGGCGATGACGGCGAAGAAGGGCGGCGATCAGGCCTCTCACGTCGCCAGCACCATGCAGGAGATTGCCACCAGCTCGCAGAAAATTGGTGACATCATCAGCGTGATTGACGGTATCGCGTTCCAGACCAACATTCTGGCGCTGAACGCCGCGGTTGAAGCGGCGCGTGCCGGGGAGCAGGGGCGCGGGTTTGCGGTGGTGGCGGGTGAAGTGCGTAACCTGGCGAGCCGCAGCGCTAACGCGGCAAAAGAAATTAAGGTGCTGATTGAAGAGTCGGTTTCGCGCGTCCAGCAGGGCTCAACGCTGGTGGACACGGCGGCGAAAACGATGCACGAGATTGTCACCTCCGTCACGCGGGTGAACGACATTATGGGCGAAATTGCCTCGGCGTCGGACGAACAGCGTCGCGGTATTGAGCAGGTTGCCCAGGCTGTCAGCCAGATGGATCAGGTCACGCAACAAAACGCCTCGCTGGTCGAGGAAGCGGCAGCGGCAACCGATCAGCTGGCCAGCCAGGCGGATCGTCTGACCGGGCTGGTCGCGGTATTTAATGTGAAAGAGCACGTTGAAGCAGTAACAGAAGTCGGGCGGTCGCAGGCCGTGCCAGTTGTATCCTGAATGTAATTAAGAAGGCGCTATGACATCACCAATGCCCCCTGGGCAAACGTCATTATTGTTGCAGATGACACAGCGCCTCGCGCTGTCCGACGCGCATTTTCGTCGGATATGTCAGTTAATCTACCAGCGTGCGGGGATCGTGCTTGCGGATCATAAGCGAGACATGGTCTACAACCGTCTGGTGCGGCGCTTGCGTACGCTGGGGCTGGATGATTTTGGTCGCTATCTGAGCATGCTCGAAGCGAACCAGAACAGCGCGGAGTGGCAGGCATTTATTAACTCCTTAACCACCAACCTGACGGCGTTTTTCCGTGAAGCTCACCACTTCCCGGTACTGGCAGAGCACGCGCGCCGTCGCACCGGGGAGTACCGCGTCTGGAGTGCCGCCGCCTCGACGGGCGAAGAGCCTTACTCGCTGGCGATCACCCTTGCAGACACGCTGGGAATGACGCCCGGACGCTGGAAAGTTTACGCCAGCGATATCGATACCGAGGTGCTGGAGAAGGCACGCAACGGTGTTTATCGCCAGGATGAGCTGAAAACGCTGTCGCCGCAGCAGCTGCAGCGTTATTTCATGCGCGGCACAGGCCCGCATGAAGGCCTGGTACGCGTACGGCAGGAGCTGGCGAACTGCGTTGAGTTCGCGCCCGTTAACCTGCTGGATAAGCAGTACAACGTGCCGGGGCCGTTCGACGCCATTTTTTGCCGTAACGTCATGATCTATTTTGATAAAACGACGCAACAGGACATTCTGCGTCGGTTTGTTCCGTTGCTCAAGCCTGACGGTTTACTGTTTGCCGGGCACTCGGAAAACTTCAGCAACCTCGCGCGTGAGTTTAGCCTGCGTGGGCAAACGGTATATGCGCTGAGTAAGGAAAAAGCATGAGTAAAATCAGGGTATTGTCTGTCGATGATTCAGCGCTGATGCGTCAGATCATGACTGAAATCATCAATAGCCACAGCGACATGGAGATGGTGGCGACAGCGCCCGATCCCCTGGTAGCGCGGGATTTAATTAAAAAATATAACCCCGATGTGCTAACGCTGGATGTCGAGATGCCGCGCATGGATGGCATAGATTTCCTCGAAAAGCTAATGCGTCTTCGGCCCATGCCGGTGGTGATGGTCTCCTCCCTGACCGGGAAAGGATCGGAAATCACCCTGCGCGCGCTGGAGCTGGGGGCGGTGGATTTTGTCACCAAACCGCAGCTCGGCATTCGTGAAGGGATGCTGGCGTACAGCGAAATGATCGCCGAGAAAATTCGCACCGCGTCGCGCGCGAAGCTTGCCGCCCACACGCCGCTTGCCGCGCCGGCAACCCTGAAGGCCGGCCCGTTACTCAGCTCGGAAAAACTGCTGGTCATTGGGGCGTCAACCGGAGGAACAGAGGCAATTCGCCATGTACTCCAGCCATTGCCGCTTTCAAGTCCGGGTATTCTGATCACTCAGCATATGCCGCCAGGCTTTACCCGTTCGTTCGCCGAACGCCTGAACAAGCTGTGCCAGATCAGCGTGAAAGAGGCGGAAGACGGCGAGCGCGTGCTTCCGGGACATGCGTATATCGCCCCGGGCGACAAGCATATGGAGCTGTCGCGCAGCGGCGCTAACTATCAAATCAAAATTCATGACGGACCGCCGGTTAACCGGCACCGTCCGTCGGTGGATGTGCTGTTTCATTCGGTGGCGAAACATGCGGGGCGTAACGCCGTTGGGGTGATCCTGACGGGGATGGGCAACGACGGTGCCGCCGGAATGCTTGCAATGCACCAGGCTGGCGCCTGGACGATTGCGCAGAATGAAGCAAGTTGTGTGGTGTTCGGCATGCCGCGCGAGGCCATCAATATGGGTGGCGTGAGCGAAGTGGTCGATCTTAGCCAGGTAAGCCAGCAGATGCTGGCGAAAATCAGTGCCGGACAGGCAATACGTATTTAAAGAGGAGTGTAGTTTTATGGCGGACAAAGAGCTCAGATTTTTGGTTGTGGATGACTTTTCCACCATGCGTCGCATTGTGCGTAACCTGCTGAAAGAGCTGGGCTTCAACAACGTTGAAGAAGCTGAAGATGGCGTTGATGCGCTGAACAAACTGCAGGCTGGCGGGTTTGGTTTTGTCATCTCTGACTGGAACATGCCGAACATGGACGGTCTGGAACTGCTGAAAACTATTCGTGCGGACGCGGCAATGGCCTCTCTGCCGGTTCTGATGGTTACCGCAGAAGCGAAGAAAGAGAACATCATTGCCGCTGCACAGGCGGGCGCAAGCGGCTATGTGGTGAAGCCATTTACCGCGGCGACCCTGGAAGAGAAGCTCGGCAAGATCTTCGAGAAACTCGGCATGTGAGGTGTTGGTCATGATGCAACCTGCTATGAAACCCGTTGAAGAACACTCGCCGAGCGACATCATCGTCCGCATCGGCAGCCTGACGCGCATGCTGCGCGACAGCCTGCGTGAGCTGGGACTGGATCAGGCGATTGCCGAAGCGGCGGAAGCGATCCCTGATGCCCGCGATCGTCTGGACTACGTGGTACAGATGACCGCCCAGGCCGCGGAGCGTGCGCTGAACAGCGTTGAAGCGTCACAGCCGCACCAGGATGCGATGGAAAAGGGTGCGAAAGCGCTGAGCAAACGCTGGGACGAGTGGTTTGAAAACCCGATCGAGCTGGCGGACGCCCGCGAACTGGTGACGGATACCCGTCAGTACCTGGGTGATGTGCCGGGTCACACCAGCTTCACCAACGCCCAGCTGCTGGACATCATGATGGCGCAGGATTTCCAGGACCTCACCGGTCAGGTTATCAAGCGCATGATGGATGTTATCCAGGAGATTGAGCGTCAGCTGCTGATGGTCCTGCTGGAGAACATCCCGGAACCGGCAGCCCGTCCAAAACGCGAGAACGAAAGCCTGCTCAATGGTCCACAGCTCGACGCCAGCAAAGCGGGCGTCGTGGCAAGCCAGGATCAGGTAGACGACCTGCTGGACAGCCTCGGCTTCTGATGGTCCGTTCCGCCTCAGGAGGTTAACGCCCCCTGAGGCGGTTTACGCCAAAATCACCGAAAAGAGCCCGAATAAACGGGCTTTTCCCGCCATTGGATTTCCACTGCGCTGGCATGATACCCGTGACGTAATGGGCTGAGCATGCACTGTGGCAGAAGAGAACGACGACAAAACGGAAGCCCCCACACCCCACCGACTTGAAAAGGCGCGTGAGGAAGGGCAGATCCCCCGATCCCGAGAATTGACCTCCCTGCTGATCCTTATCGTAGGCGTGTGCATTATCTGGTGGGGCGGGGAGTCGCTCGCCCGCAAGCTGGCGGGAATGCTCTCAACCGGCTTACGGTTTGACCACAGCATGGTCAACGATCCGAACCTGATACTCAGCCAGATTATTCAGCTTATTAAAGGGGCCATGGCCGCGCTGCTGCCCCTGATTACCGGGGTGGTGCTGGTCGCGCTGGTTTCCCCGGTGATGCTCGGTGGTCTGGTCTTTAGCGCCAAATCGCTGCAGCCGAAATTTTCCAAACTGAACCCGCTGCCGGGCATTGCGAAAATGTTCTCTGCCCAGACCGGGGCCGAGCTGCTCAAAGCCATTCTCAAATCGGTGCTGATGGGCAGTTCCGCGGGGTTTTACCTCTGGTACCACTGGCCGGAAATGATGCGTCTTATCAGCGAGTCTCCCCTTACCGCGATGAGTAACGCGCTGAATCTGGTCGGGCTCTGCGCGCTGCTGGTGGTGCTCAGCATTATCCCGATGGTGGGGTTTGACGTGATCTTCCAGCTTTATACCCACTTCAAGAAGCTGCAGATGTCGCGTCAGGATATCCGTGATGAATATAAGCAGATGGAAGGTGACCCGCACGTCAAAGGGCGTATCCGCCAGATGCAGCGTGCCGCCGCCCGTCGCCGCATGATGGACGATGTGCCGAAGGCCGACGTCATCGTCACCAACCCGACACACTATTCCGTTGCGCTGCGCTATGACGAAAACAAAATGAGCGCGCCGAAGGTGGTGGCGAAAGGGGCGGGGCTGATCGCGCTGCGCATCCGCGAAATTGGCACCGAACACCGCGTGCCGATCCTCGAAGCCCCTCCGCTGGCGCGTGCCCTGTACCGCCATGCGGATATTGGACAACAGATCCCCGGACAACTCTACGCCGCCGTGGCGGAAGTGCTGGCCTGGGTATGGCAGTTGAAGCGCTGGCGTCTGGCCGGTGGTCAACGGCCTGTGAAACCTGAGAACCTTCCGGTGCCTGCCGCGCTGGATTTTATGAACGAGAAGGACACTGATGGCTAATCTGGTGGCAATGTTGCGCCTGCCCGGCAACCTGAAATCGACCCAATGGCAGATCCTTGCCGGACCGATTCTGATCCTGCTAATTCTGTCGATGATGGTACTGCCGCTGCCGGCGTTCATCCTCGATCTGCTTTTCACTTTCAATATTGCGCTGTCCATTATGGTGCTGCTGGTGGCGATGTTCACCCAGCGTACCCTGGAGTTCGCCGCGTTCCCGACCATTCTGCTGTTCACCACCTTGCTCAGACTGGCGCTGAACGTGGCGTCCACGCGTATCATCCTGATGGAAGGGCACACCGGTGCGGCAGCGGCGGGTAAAGTGGTGGAGGCGTTCGGCCACTTCCTGGTGGGCGGCAATTTCGCGATCGGTATCGTGGTGTTCGTCATCCTCGTTATCATCAACTTTATGGTTATCACCAAAGGTGCAGGGCGTATCGCGGAAGTGGGCGCGCGTTTTGTGCTGGACGGGATGCCGGGCAAGCAGATGGCGATCGACGCCGACCTGAACGCCGGTCTTATCGCCGAAGATGAAGCCAAAAAACGCCGTTCGGAAGTGACGCAGGAGGCGGACTTCTACGGCTCCATGGACGGTGCGAGTAAGTTTGTGCGCGGCGACGCCATCGCGGGCATTCTGATCATGGTGATTAACGTGGTCGGCGGCCTGCTGGTGGGGGTACTGCAGCACGGGATGGACATGGGCCACGCGGCGGAAAGCTATACGCTGCTGACCATTGGTGACGGTCTGGTCGCTCAGATCCCGGCGCTGGTTATCTCCACGGCGGCGGGTGTGATTGTGACCCGCGTCAGCACCGACCAGGACGTTGGCGAGCAGATGGTGGGACAGCTCTTCAGTAACCCGCGCGTTATGCTGCTGGCCGCTGCGGTTCTCGGCTTGCTCGGCCTGGTACCGGGGATGCCAAACCTCGTCTTCCTGCTGTTCACTGCGGCTCTGCTGGGGCTTGCCTGGTGGATGCGCGGCCGTGAAATCAAACCGGCGGCGGAGCCTGTTCCGGTCAAAATGCCAGAGAACAACCAGGCCGTTGAAGCTACCTGGAACGACGTTCAGCTGGAAGATTCCCTGGGAATGGAGGTCGGGTATCGCCTGATCCCGATGGTCGATTTCCAGCAGGACGGCGAGCTGCTTGGCCGTATCCGCAGTATCCGTAAAAAATTCGCGCAGGATATGGGCTTCCTGCCGCCGGTTGTGCACATCCGGGACAATATGGACCTGCCGCCCGCGCGCTATCGCATCCTGATGAAAGGTGTCGAAATTGGCAGCGGTGATGCCTATCCGGGCCGCTGGCTGGCGATCAACCCGGGCACCGCCGCAGGCACGCTGCCGGGCGAGCAAACCATCGACCCGGCCTTTGGTCTGGCCGCCATCTGGATAGAAAGTGCGCTGAAAGAGCAGGCGCAGATCCAGGGTTACACGGTTGTCGAAGCCAGTACCGTGGTGGCGACCCACCTTAACCACCTGATTGGGCAATTCTCGGCGGAGCTGTTTGGCCGTCAGGAAGCGCAGCAGCTGCTCGACCGCGTCACGCAGGAGATGCCGAAGCTGACCGAAGATCTGGTTCCGGGCGTGCTGACCTTGACCACGCTGCACAAGGTGCTGCAAAACCTGCTCGAAGAAAAGGTGCCGATCCGCGATATGCGCACCATTCTGGAAACGCTGGCAGAGCATGCGCCAATCCAGAGCGATCCGCACGAGCTGACGGCGGTGGTGCGCGTGGCGCTGGGACGCGCGATCACCCAGCAGTGGTTCCCGGGAACCGGAGAAGTGCAGGTTATTGGCCTCGATACGCCGCTTGAGCGTCTGCTGCTTCAGGCCCTGCAGGGCGGTGGCGGGCTGGAGCCGGGCCTGGCGGACCGCCTGCTGGCGCAAACGCAGGAGGCGCTGGCGCGTCAGGAGATGCTGGGCGCACCGCCGGTGCTGCTGGTGAACCACGCGCTGCGTCCGCTGCTGTCGCGCTTCCTGCGCCGCAGCCTGAACCAGCTGGTCGTACTGTCGAATCTGGAGCTGTCGGATAACCGCCATATCCGCATGACGGCGACGATTGGAGGAAAATAATGCGTAAATGGCTATGGATTTTGCTCTTCCCGCTGGCGGCGCAGGCTGCCGGAGAAGGCACCTGGCAGGCAAGCAGCATGGGCGTGACGCTCAGCAACCGGGGCGTGGCGATGTCCTCTAACCCGCTGGCGCCTTCTGACGCGGTATCCGGCCTGATGGGCCTTGTGGTCTGGAACTACCGGCTGATTGGCCCAACGCCTGCCGGGCTGCGGGTGCGCCTCTGTTCTCAGACGCGCTGCACGGAAATCGACGGAGAAAGCGGTACGACGCAGGCCTTCAACGGCGTGCCGGCAATCGAACCTTTGCGTTTTATCTGGGAAGTGCCGGGCGGGGGACGTTTGATCCCGGCGCTGAAAGTGCAGAGTAATTCTGTCATCGTGAACTATCGCTAAATCCCGCCTGACCTGCAGCCATCAGCATTTCTGATGGCTGCCTCGCAAAAATCGACCTCTCATTTTGAACTAAAAGAAACGCTGTTTTATAAAATGGTGACACGCGTAATGACACTCTTTGCATTTTTGCCAGCCCGACCCTGATGGTGGCAGAAATAGAAAGGTATCACCAGGACGATACTTCTACTGTAGCCGTGTAAAAACTCCCGGAACAGGTTTGCTGACAGGGAGTCTCCCAAACGTGACCAGGGGTGACGGCAATGAAAACACGCAAAATTGGATTGGCAAACTACCTTGCTTATGGGGCAGGCGATTTTCTTGGGGCGGGAACCACCGCCCTTACGGCGGCCTGGCTTTTATATTTTTATACGACGTTCTGCGGGCTCACGCCGATAGAAGCAACGTTCATCTTCGCCGCCGCCAGGGTGCTGGATGCCGTTGTCAGCCCGCTGATGGGCTTTCTGACGGATAACTTCGGTACGACGTGGCTCGGTAAGCGCTTTGGCCGCCGTAAGTTTTTCATTCTGCTCGGCATTCCCTGCGTATTCAGCTATTCCCTGATGTGGGTCGGGGACATGAGTTTTTGGTATTACCTGCTTACGTATCTGGTATTCGATATCGTCTACACCATGATCCTGGTTCCCTATGAAACGCTGGTTCCGGAGATGACGGACGATTTCAAACAGAAAACCAAATTTTCGGGCGCGCGTATCTCAATGGCGCAGATGTCCGCCATTCTGGCCTCATTCCTGCCGGGGATCCTCCTCACGCAGTTCGGTAAAGACAACGCGATATCCTTCTTTTACGCAAGTCTGGTCTTTTCCGTCTTGTGCGCGCTGATGCTGATCTTTGTCTGGTTCTTCACCTGGGAGCGCCCGCGTGAAGAGTGGTCCGAAGCGGCCCTGCGCGCGGAAGAAGAGAAGAAAACACTCACGCTCGGGCAGAGCCTGAACCGCCTGTTCGTGGAGTTAAGCTCGACGCTGCGAGTAAGGATTTTCCGTCAGCATCTGGGCATGTACCTGGGCGGCTATATCGCCCAGGACGTCTTTAATGCCGTGTTTACCTACTACGTGGTCTTTGTACTGATGCAGGAAGCGTCAATGGCTTCAAACCTGCTGGGCACGATGGCCATCTTCCAGTTCCTCGCCGTGATCGGGATGATCCCGCTGTGCATTCGCTTTGGACCTGCGCCGTCTTACCGCATGGTGGTGGTGCTGTTCGGCCTGGCTTCTCTCTCTTACGCCATGCTCTATTACGCGGGACTGAGTGACGTCTACGCTCTGCTGCTGCTTGTCTCAGCGGTGGCCGGCCTGGGTCGGGGCGGTATCAACTATGTGCCGTGGAACACCTATACCTACATTGCTGATGTGGACGAAGCGATCACCGGACAGCGTCGCGAGGGCATCTTCGCCGGCATAATGACCCTGACCCGTAAAGCGTCTCAGGCCGGTGCGGTGATGCTGGTGGGCATCGTGATGCAGATGTCCGGCTTTGTCAGCGGTCAGAAAGTACAGCCTGCGGAAGTGAGCCATACCATTCTGATGATCCTGAGCATCGGAACCCTTCTGGTGCTGTTCTGCGGCTTCCTTGTCTCCCTGCGCTTCAAGCTCAATCTGCAAACCCACAGCACGCTGCGCGAAGAGACCGCGAAAATGCGCGAGTCCGGCTATGCGATGCCTGAAGCGGCAACCCCGCAAGCTCGTGCAACCGTGGAAATGCTGGCCGGTATGCCGTTCGAATCCCTTTGGGGCAACAACAACATCGGTTACCTGAACCGCAATAAGCCAGCGGCCCTTTCGCTGAAGGATCGCGCTGTACTGAATTCGTCATATCACGGAGGTTAAGATCATGAAAGTTTGGCCTGTCAAACATAGCCCGCTACTGCGCCAGCCAGAGCGCTTTATTGCCAGGGATGAGCTGAAATCGCTGATTCAAAAAGTGACGCACAGTCTGGTCAATATCCACGACAAAACGGGGGAGTTTTTGCTGCGGCTAGACGACGGACGCGCGATCGATACCAAAGGCTGGGCCGGATGGGAATGGACGCACGGCGTCGGTTTGTACGGTATTTTGCAGTATTACAGCCAGACCGGCGACGAGGGGATGCGCGATATTATCGACCGCTGGTTTGCTGACCGTTTTGCGGAAGGGGCAACCACCAAAAACGTGAATACCATGTCACCGTTCCTGACCCTCGCGTATCGCTACGAAGAAACCAGAAACCCGGCCTGGCTGCCATGGCTGGAAAGCTGGGCGGAGTGGGCGATGAACGACATGCCGCGCACTGAACACGGCGGCATGCAGCATATCACTCTGGCGGAAGAGAACCATCAGCAGATGTGGGATGACACGCTGATGATGACGGTGCTGCCGCTGGCGAAAATCGGCAAGCTGCTCAACAAACCTGACTACGTAGAAGAAGCCGTTTATCAGTTCCTGCTGCATGTGCAAAACCTGATGGATCGGGAAACCGGCTTGTGGTTCCACGGCTGGAATTATGAAGGCAACCATAATTTTGCGCGTGCTCGCTGGGCCCGCGGCAACAGCTGGCTCACCATCGTGATCCCGGATTTCCTCGAACTGGTGGATCTGCCGGAAAACAATGCCGTACGTCGCTATCTGGTGCAGGTGCTGAATGCCCAGATTGCCGCGCTGGCGAAATGCCAGGACGACAGCGGCTTGTGGCATACTCTGCTCGACGATCCTCACTCCTATCTGGAGGCCTCAGCCACGGCAGGTTTTGCCTACGGGATCCTGAAAGCGGTGCGTAAGCGTTACGTTGGAGCAGAATATGCTGACGTTGCCGAGAAAGCGATTCGCGGTATCGTGAAAAACATCTCGCCCGAAGGGGAGCTGCTGCAAACGTCGTTCGGTACGGGGATGGGAAGCAATCTTGAGTTTTATCGCCAAATCCCGCTGACGTCGATGCCGTATGGACAGGCAATGGCGATTCTGTGCCTAACGGAATATTTACGGAAATATTTTTGATAATAAAAAACCCGGCGAGTGCCGGGTTTCTTTTTTTACATACGCTCTACGGTTTCGATACCCAGGGTATCCAGACCCAGCTTCAGGGTCTTCGCCGTGAGCTGCGCCAGCTTCAGGCGGCTGTTGCGGACCGATTCATTTTCCGCAGACAGAATAGGGCAGTGCTCGTAGAAGCCGGAGAACAGACCCGCCAGATCGTACAGATAAGCACACATTACGTGCGGAGTGCCGTCACGGGCGACAACCGTCAGCGTCTCTTCGAACTGCAGCAGGCGCGCTGCCAGCTGTGCTTCACGATCTTCCGTGATGGTCACGGCAGCATTCGCCAGCGCGCTTTCGTCGATATTGGCTTTACGGAATACCGAGAGTACGCGGGTATAGGCGTACTGCATGTACGGCGCGGTGTTGCCTTCGAACGCCAGCATGTTATCCCAGTCGAAGATATAGTCGGTGGTCCGGTTCTTGGAGAGATCCGCGTATTTCACCGCACCGATACCCACGGCGTTGGCCAGTTTTTCCAGCTCATCGGCAGGCATATCCGGGTTCTTCTCTGCCACCAGGCGACGGGCGCGTTCCAGCGCTTCGTCCAGCAGGTCGGAAAGCTTCACGGTACCGCCCGCGCGGGTTTTGAACGGCTTGCCGTCTTTACCCAGCATCATGCCGAACATGTGGTGCTCCAGCGGAACGCAGTCTGGCACGTAACCGGCTTTACGCACGATCGTCCACGCCTGCATCAGGTGCTGGTGCTGACGGGAGTCGATGTAGTACAGCACGCGGTCGGCGTGCAGCGTTTCGTAACGGTATTTCGCGCAGGCGATATCGGTGGTGGTGTAGAGGTAGCCGCCATCCTTTTTCTGGATGATCACGCCCATCGGTTCGCCTTCCTTGTTTTTGTACTCATCAAGGAACACCACCGTGGCGCCTTCGCTCTCAACCGCCAGGTTTTTCGCTTTAAGGTCGGCCACAATGCCCGGCAGCATTGGGTTGTACAGGCTTTCACCCATCACGTCGTCACGCGTCAGGGTGACGTTCAGACGGTTATAGGTGAGCTGGTTCTGAGACATGGTGATGTCGACCAGCTTGCGCCACATCTCGAGGAAGTATTGATCGCCGCCCTGCAGTTTTACCACGTAGCTGCGCGCTCGCTCGGCAAAGGCTTCGTCTTCATCGTAGTGTTTTTTGGCTTCGCGGTAGAACCCTTCCAGGTCCGCCAGCGCCATTTCACCCGCGTTTTCCTGCTGCTGTTTTTCCAGGTAGGCAATCAGCATGCCGAACTGCGTACCCCAGTCGCCCACGTGGTTCGCGCGGATCACCTTGTGACCGAGGAACTCAAGCGTGCGTACTGCGGCATCACCGATGATGGTGGAGCGCAGGTGACCAACGTGCATCTCTTTCGCCACGTTCGGGGCAGAGTAGTCGATCACGACGGTCTGCGCCTCCGGCCGGGAAACGCCCAGACGGTCAGATTTCAGCGCCGCGTCAACGTGGCTGGCCAGGAACGCCGGTTCCAGGAAGATATTGATAAAGCCCGGGCCGGCAATTTCGGTTTTGCTGGCAATGCCGGTGAGGTCCAGATGCGTCAGTACCTGCTCAGCGAGCTGTCGCGGCGGCATGCCCAGTTTTTTAGCCACTGCCATCACGCCATTAGCCTGATAGTCGCCAAACTGTACTTTTGCTGACTGACGAACCTGCGGTTCGCAATCCGCAGGTGCGCCTGCGGCAATCAGTGCCTGACTGACTTTTTCGGAGAGAAGAGCCTGAATATTCACCTGGATACCTTACGTTTTTGATGCGGGCCTACAACCGCCCGCGCCAGTTAAAGAATTTAGGGCGGGAGTATACTGCAAATGCCTTCTGGCGTCAGCATCGCGGGGGCCGAAGATTGTTCAGAATCCAGGCTAAGAAGGAGTGCATAATCATGCAGTCATAAAAAGCCGTATTCTGCGGTTGGTCAAAACAGGGCAACAGAGTAAATTAGCGCCTTTGCGACACGAAAAGAGACTGATTTATGGCGAACTGGCAATCCATTGACGAACTGCATGATATTTCCGCAGATTTACCGCGCTTCACCCAGGCGTTCACAGAACTTGCCACCCGCCTCGGTCTGGATATCGCGCCGCTTGAAGCCGATCACATCTCTTTACGCTGTCATCAGAATGCGACCGCCGAGCGCTGGCGTCGCGGGTTCGAACAGTGTGGCGAGCTGCTGTCCGAGAACATCATTAACGGTCGCCCCATTTGCCTGTTCAAACTGCACCAGCCGGTCTGCGTGGCGCACTGGAAATTCACCGTGGTTGAGCTGCCGTGGCCGGGCGAAAAACGCTATCCGCACGAAGGCTGGGAACATATCGAAATTGTCCTGCCGGGTGAGCCGGAAACGCTGAACGCCCGCGCGCTGGCCCTGTTATCAGACGAAGGCTTAAGCAAGCCGGGGATCGTTGTGAAGACGAGCTCACCCAAAGGCGAGCGCGAGCGTTTACCTAACCCGACGCTCGCCGTCACGGACGGAAAGGTCACGGTAAAGTTTCATCCGTGGACCATTGAGCAGATTGTTGCCAGCGAAGCCTGAGAGTTGTGATTCCACGCTGAGACCGAAAGCGGGCAGCGTGTCATGATGGTACGTTACGTGGATTTTAAGGAGGATTGAATGGCGCTGCTGGAGATTTGCTGTTACAGCGTAGAGTGTGCCGTGACTGCACAACGGCAGGGTGCTGACCGCATTGAACTGTGCGCGGCCCCGAAAGAAGGCGGGTTAACGCCCTCGTACGGCGTGTTGAAGTCTGCCCGTGAGGCTGTCACCGTTCCGGTACACCCGATTATTCGTCCTCGCGGCGGTGATTTTTGTTACACGCCGGGCGAGTTCGGTGCCATGCTTGAAGATGTCGCCCTCGTGCGCGATCTGGGATTCCCCGGGCTGGTGATCGGTCTGCTTGATGAAGACGGTCAGGTCTGCCTGCCGCGTATGCGTCAGGTTATGGACGCCGCAAAAGGGATGGCCGTCACTTTTCATCGCGCGTTTGATATGTGTAAAGATCCCCTGCAAGCGTTTGATACGCTTGCCGAACTGGGTGTGGCGCGCATCCTGACATCCGGGCAGAAGGCCTCTGCTGAAAAAGGACTGCAATTAATTACGGAACTAAAAGCACATTCCGGTGTTCCAATAATAATGGCGGGTGCGGGAGTCCGTGCCAGCAATCTGGAACTGTTTTTAAACGCCGGGGTAGAAGAGCTTCACAGCTCGGCAGGCAAATGGATGCCGTCGCCCATGCGTTATCGCAATACAGGGTTGTCAATGTCGACGGATGCTGAAGCGGATGAGTATTCACGCTACGGTGTAGATGGAGAGTCGGTTGCGGAAATGAAGTCGCTGATTGAGCGCCATCACGTGTAGCAACGTACCGATTTTTACCGCGCATCATGTCGCCCAATATGATGCTTGCTTGTACCAGGCCCCTGCAATTTCAACAGGGGCCTTTTTTTCTCCTGCGCCACCCGGCTAAAGGGCTACGGCTTCGTCGCAATCAACACCGCACGCATCGGGGCAGGATAGCCTTCAATGGTTTTGCTGTGGTCGGCCGGGTCGAGGAACTGCTCCAGCGATTCGGTGATCATCCAGTCGGTGCGGCGCTGTTCTTCGATAGACGTCACGCTGACGTCGGCAATCCGCACATCCACAAATCCGCACTTCTCCAGCCAGTTTTTCAGCGCCAGCGCGGAAGGGATGAAGTAAACGTTGCGCATCTGCGCGTAGCGGTCGCCTGGCACCAGAACGGCGTGTTCGTCGCCTTCAATCACCAGCGTTTCCAGCACCAGCTCGCCGCCGCTGACCAGCTGGTCTTTCAGTTGCCACAGGTGCTCAAGCGGAGAACGACGGTGATACAGCACGCCCATGGAGAAGACGGTATCAAACGCCTTCAGGGCGGGGAGCTGCTCAATACCCAGCGGCAGCAGGTGCGCGCGCTGGTCGTTACCCAGCAGTTTACGCACTGCTTCAAACTGGCACAGGAAGAGCTGCATCGGGTCAATACCGACCGCCAGATGCGCCCCTGCGCCAATCATGCGCCACATGTGGTAACCGCTGCCGCAGCCGACGTCCAGAATAGTGCGCCCGGTCAGATCGGAAAGATGCGGCAAAACGCGATCCCATTTCCAGTCAGAGCGCCATTCGGTATTTATGTTCACGCCGTAAAGGGAAAACGGCCCTTTGCGCCACGGCATCAGGTTACGCATCAGCGTTTCGATGCGGTTGACCTGACCTGCCGGAAGCGGGTCTTCACTCTCTGCGGTCACGCTGTGCAGGAGATCCAGACGATGCGGGGTCAGCTCGGGCAGAAACTCCACCGCGTTTGACCACTGCTTTAGCAGGCCGTGCTGCTGATCCCGCTGCCAGGCGGCAATCTGCGCAGGCAGCGTCTCCAGCCAGTGGGAGAGCTGGTTTTTGGCAATCAGCTGATAGAAGTTGCTGAACTCGATCATGCAGGTTCCCCCGCTTTCAGCGCCACCAGAGAGCCAAAATTAAAGCACTGGAACCACAGTTCGCTATGCTCAAAACCGGCCTGACGCAGGCGTGCCTTGTGGGTTTCCACGGAGTCCGTCAGCATCACATTTTCGAGCATGCTGCGCTTCTGGCTGATCTCCAGCTCGCTGTAGCCGTTCGCACGCTTGAAATCGTGGTGCATATTGAACAGCAGTTCGCCAACCTCGGCATCTTCAAAGCTGAATTTTTCTGAGAGCACCAGCGCGCCGCCAGGGTTCAGCCCTTTATAAATTTTGTCCAGCAGCAGCTGGCGGTCTTCGGGCACCAGGAACTGAAGGGTGAAATTCAGCACCGCCATCGACGCGTTTTCGATCTCAATCTCGCGGATATCGCCTTCCACCACGTCCACCGGGGTAGGGGCTTTATAAGCATTAATATGGCGACGGCAGCGTTCAACCATGGCCGGGGAATTATCGACGGCAACAATCCGGCAGCCTTCGTGGTGAACGTTACGACGAACCGACAGCGTTGCCGCACCGAGCGAGCAGCCCAGGTCATAGACCTGCGTGCCGGGTTGAACGAAGCGCTCAGCCAGCATGCCGATCATAGAGATAATATTGGAATAACCGGGAACAGAGCGCTGGATCATATCCGGGAAGACTTCGGCTACCCGTTCATCGAAGGTCCAGTCGCCCAGGCTGGCGATAGGCGCGGAAAAAAGCGTGTCGCGATCTGACATAACGTAAAAATCCGGGAAAAATAAAGTGGCGTATTGTGCGCTAATGGAGGGAGAAAACCAACTCCCACGGCATATACCACAGGTTAGCCAGCACCATCAGCAAAAGTGAACACCAGGTCGCACTCATGCCGGAACGACGCCAGCGGAATAAGCGGTGGTGAAAGCCGTAATAATGCATTAGCCGGCCAGCAATCAGAAGCAGGCCGCAGATGTGCACCATCCAGGTTTCTGCGCCATTCATCTCCATAAAAAGCAGCAGGATTAATCCCGCGGGGATGTATTCGACCGCATTGCCGTGAATGCGAATAGCGCTCTGTAGCTCGGAAAACCCGCCGTCGCCGTAAGAGACGCGGTACTGCATTCTGAGGCGCACAACATCAAATGAAAACTTAATCAGCAGTAATGCACCTAACACCGCATACAGCGCGCTGACCATACAAACTCCCTGTTTTTGGCAGATGGCACTTCACTATGATAGGGGGTGATATCAGAAAAGAGAAGATTGTTGTGGGATGGAAGGGGCGCTGCCCACGGACGGCACCGCAGCCTGCAAGGCCTGCCAGAGAGCATCGACCAGTTCGGGCGCCTGGGCGATATCCGGCGTGTGCAAAAAGAGATACGGCGTGGTGGTATGTTCCCACTTCGCTAACGTTTGCAGCCAGACGGCGAACATCGCCTGGTTTTGCTGCATGTTATCGCTGCCGATAAACCGGACCATGGGGTTATTAGCGGTTACCAGAGCATGGACAGGCACTTTGGGTTTTTTACGCTGCGCATCGATGATCGCCTCACTGTGCGGTATTGCGCTATGCACCGGACGGCTGTCGAGGATCACCCGGTTAACGGAACGCTCAAGCAGGCCGCGATTAAGCGCCTTTTCGGCTTCACCTTTTGCAAAAAACTCAGGATGCCTGACTTCCACGCCGTAGGTAAACGTCCGGGGCAGCGCATCAAGAAACTGCCAGAGTGCGGGCAGATCGCGCGGGCCAAAGACGGCCGGAAGCTGTAGCCAGTACTGACCGATTCGGTTCGCCAGCGGCGACATGCGCGTAAAAAATTCTTCGGTCAAATCCCCGCAGTTGCGCAGCGCGGCCTGGTGCGAAATGGTGGCCGGGAACTTGAAGCAGAAGCGGAAGTCGTCGGTGGTTTGTTCCCGCCAGCGCGCCACAATCTCTGCTTTGGGAAGCGCGTACAGGGTGGTGTTACCCTCGACGCAGTTGAAGTGTCGGGCATATTCCTCGAGGCTGGTGATGCCAAGGCGCACCCATTTCGGGTGCGACCACTGGGGCAAACCGACATACATCATAGCGCGCTGATAATCTCATCCGTGCTGCGCACGCGGCCGATGCGCGGGAAGATATGGGTCATACTGCCCTGATGCTGTTCCGCGGAGGCCGCGCTGCAGGCATCTTCCGCAATCACCAGATTAAAGCCCAGCTCCCAGGCGTTACGGGCGGTAGACTCCACGCCGATATTGGTGGAAATGCCGCACAGAATGATGGTGTCGATGCCGCGACGGCGTAGCTGCAGCTCGAGGTCGGTACCGTAAAATGCGCCCCACTGGCGTTTAGTCACTTCGATATCGCTGTCGCGTTTGCCGAGTGAGACCGGGTACGTCCACCAGTTTTCCGGCAGGGCATGTGCCGCGGCCTGCGCGTCGACGGGCTGTTTTAAGGCTTCGGCAAAATCAGCGGACCAGCCGACGCGCACCATGACAACAGGGGCACCGCTGGCGCGGCATTTTTCCGCCAGGCGGGCGGCGCGGCTGACGACATCGTCCGCAGCGTGCGGGCCGCCGGCAAAGGGCAGAATACCTTCCTGTAAATCAATCACAACAAGCGCGGTTTTGCTGGCATCAAATGTTAACATCGTTACTCCCGTTAAATTAATCGCTTCCTGACACCATACGACGTGATGGCCTGTTATCGGTCCGATAATTTTGTTAATTTTTGTGAGAATACGCAATAAGAGTGCAGCAAACGAGCGTCTGGCCGTGGTTCGCTCTTATCGTCCGGCGGAATTTCCAGTATAATAGCCGCCTTTTTTCATCCAGTTGTGACATACAGAAAGCTGCGACATAGTAGCCTGCATACCAGGCGACATTTAGCCTGCGGCTAATTAAGGGATATCTCATGCGTACAGAATATTGCGGGCAGCTGCGTCAGTCCCACGTCGGACAGCAGGTCACCCTGTGTGGTTGGGTCAATCGTCGTCGTGATCTTGGTAGCCTTATCTTCATCGATATGCGCGACCGCGAAGGTATCGTTCAGGTGTTCTTCGATCCCGATCGCGCAGATGCGTTGAAGCTGGCTTCTGAGCTGCGTAATGAGTTCTGCATTCAGGTCACCGGCACCGTGCGTGCGCGTGACGAGAAAAACGTCAACGCGGATATGGCGACAGGCGCTATTGAAGTGCTGGCGTCCGATCTGACCATCATCAACCGTGCTGAAGCGCTGCCGCTGGACTCTAACCACGTCAACACTGAAGAAGCGCGTCTGAAATACCGCTACCTGGATCTGCGTCGCCCGGAAATGGCTCAGCGCCTGAAGACCCGTGCGAAAATCACCAGCCTGGTGCGTCGCTTTATGGATGACCACGGTTTCCTCGATATTGAAACCCCGATGCTGACCAAAGCCACGCCGGAAGGCGCGCGCGATTACCTGGTCCCATCCCGCGTTCATAAAGGCAAATTCTACGCGCTGCCGCAGTCTCCGCAGCTGTTCAAACAGCTGCTGATGATGTCCGGCTTCGATCGCTACTATCAAATTGTAAAATGCTTCCGCGACGAAGACCTGCGCGCTGACCGCCAGCCAGAATTTACCCAGATCGATGTGGAAACCTCCTTCATGACCGCCGAGCAGGTGCGTGAAGTGATGGAAGCCCTGGTGCGTAGCCTGTGGAACGACGTGAAGGGCGTTGAGCTGGGCGACTTCCCAATCATGACCTTCGCGGAAGCCGAGCGTCGCTACGGTTCTGATAAACCAGACCTGCGTAACCCGATGGAGCTGGTGGACGTGGCTGACCTGGTGAAATCCGTTGAGTTCGCGGTATTCGCGGGCCCGGCTAACGACGCCAAAGGCCGCGTAGCAGCGCTGCGTGTACCGGGCGGTGCGGCTCTGAGCCGTAAGCAGATCGACGACTACGGCAACTTCATCAAAATCTACGGCGCGAAAGGTCTGGCCTATATTAAAGTGACCGAGCGTGCGAAAGGCCTGGAAGGTATCACCAGCCCGGTCGCGAAATTCCTGAACGCGGAAATCGTAGAAGCAATCCTTGAGCGCACCGGCGCGCAGGACGGCGATATGATCTTCTTCGGTGCAGACAACAAGAAAGTTGTTGCGGATGCGATGGGCGCGCTGCGTCTGAAGCTGGGCAAAGATCTGAACCTGACCGACGAGAACAAATGGGCGCCGCTGTGGGTTATCGACTTCCCGATGTTTGAAGACGACGGTGAAGGCGGCCTGACTGCAATGCACCACCCGTTCACGTCGCCAAAAGACATGACGGCGGCAGAGCTGAAAGCGGCGCCGGAAGACGCGGTCGCTAACGCTTATGACATGGTTATCAACGGCTACGAAGTGGGCGGCGGTTCCGTGCGTATTCACAGCGGTGAAATGCAGCAGACTGTGTTCGGCATTCTGGGCATCAACGAGCAGGAGCAGCGCGAGAAATTCGGCTTCCTGCTGGACGCGCTGAAATACGGTACGCCTCCGCACGCGGGTCTGGCCTTCGGTCTTGACCGTCTGACCATGCTGCTGACCGGCACCGACAACATCCGTGATGTTATCGCCTTCCCGAAAACCACCGCAGCGGCGTGTCTGATGACCGAAGCGCCAAGCTTTGCCAACCCGGCCTCTCTGGCCGAGCTGGGCATTGAAGTGGTGAAGAAGGAAGAGAAAAACTGATATGGCATATAAGCTTCCCGTTTCGGTCCTGGTGGTCATTTATGCAGAAGACACGAAGCGGGTGCTGATGTTACAGCGGCGCGATGACCCTGATTTCTGGCAGTCGGTTACCGGCAGTCTGGAAGAGGGGGAAACCGCGTCGCAGGCCGCCGCGCGCGAAGTAAAGGAAGAGGTCGCCATTGATGTTGCCCGCGAGCAACTGACCCTGAAGGACTGTCAGCGCACGGTGGAGTTTGAAATTTTTAGCCATTTACGTCATCGCTACGCGCCGGGTACCGAGCGCAATACGGAATCGTGGTTCTGTCTCGCACTCCCCCACGAGCGGGAGATCGTGTTTACCGAACACCTGACCTACCGCTGGGTGAATGCGGCGGATGCCGCCGCGCTGACCAAGTCGTGGAGCAACCGGCAGGCGATTGAAGAATTTGTAATTAACGCAGCCTGAAAAGGCGCGATTTTTGGAGAACTTTTTATGGCAGGTCATAGTAAGTGGGCCAACACCAAACACCGCAAAGCGGCACAGGATGCCAAGCGCGGTAAGATCTTTACCAAAATCATTCGCGAGCTGGTAACCGCAGCGCGTCTGGGCGGCGGCGACCCGGCTTCTAACCCGCGTCTGCGCGCGGCGGTAGATAAAGCGCTGTCTAACAACATGACGCGTGATACCCTGAACCGTGCTATCGCACGCGGCGTGGGCGGTGATGAAGACGCGAACATGGAAACCATCATTTATGAAGGTTACGGTCCTGGCGGTACGGCGGTAATGGTTGAGTGTCTGTCAGACAACCGTAACCGTACCGTAGCGGAAGTGCGCCATGCGTTCACCAAAACCGGTGGCAACCTGGGCACTGACGGTTCCGTTGCGTACCTGTTCAGCAAAAAAGGCGTCATCTCCTTCGAGAAGGGTGACGAAGATGTCATCATGGAAGCGGCGCTGGAAGCCGGTGCGGAAGACGTTGTGACCTTCGACGACGGTGCTATTGACGTTTACACCGCGTGGGAAGAGATGGGTGCCGTGCGCGATGCGCTGGAAGCGGCTGGCCTGAAAGCGGACAACGCTGAAGTCTCTATGATCCCGTCTACCAAAGCGGACATGGATGCGGAAACGGCACCAAAACTGCTGCGTCTGATCGACATGCTCGAAGACTGCGACGACGTGCAGGAAGTGTATCACAACGGTGAAATCTCTGATGAGGTTGCAGCGACTCTCTAATGAGAGCGTGTAAATCCGTTACAGGAGACGCGTGATGTCGATTATCCTTGGGATTGACCCCGGCTCGCGCGTCACCGGTTATGGCGTTATCCGTCAGGTGGGACGCCAGCTAACCTACCTCGGCAGCGGGTGTATTCGCACCAAAGTGGACGATCTTCCTTCGCGCCTCAAGCTCATCTATGCGGGCGTGTCGGAGATCATCACCCAGTTTCAGCCTGACTTTTTCGCCATCGAGCAGGTCTTTATGGCGAAAAACGCCGATTCGGCGCTAAAGCTCGGTCAGGCGCGCGGTGTCGCCATCGTGGCTGCGGTGAACCAGGATTTGCCGGTGTTCGAATACGCGGCAAGGCAGGTTAAGCAGACGGTGGTGGGCATCGGTAGCGCGGAGAAGAGCCAGGTGCAGCACATGGTGCGAACCTTGCTCAAGCTCCCGGCGAACCCGCAGGCGGACGCCGCGGATGCGCTGGCTATCGCGATTACCCACTGTCACGTCAGCCAGAACGCGATGCAAATGAGCGAGTCGCGGCTCAATCTGGCGCGAGGCAGGTTACGATAATCAGAAATCAGGCTGGATGTTTATCCAGCCTTTTTTTATTATATCGCCAGTCCAAAATTTTCCAGAACGCAGGAGCGTCACGTGATAGGCAGACTCAGAGGCATCATCATTGAAAAACAACCCCCGTTAGTGCTGCTGGAAGTGGGTGGCGTGGGCTATGAAGTCCATATGCCTATGACCTGCTTCTACGAGCTGCCGGACGCGGGCAAAGAGGCGATTGTCTTTACCCAGTTTGTGGTGCGTGAAGATGCCCAGCTGCTGTACGGCTTCAATAACAAACAGGAACGCACCCTGTTCCGCGAGCTGATTAAAACCAACGGGGTGGGACCGAAGCTGGCGCTGGCGATTTTATCCGGCATGTCAGCCCCGCAGTTTGTGAATGCCGTTGAGCGCGAAGATCCTGCGGCGCTGATTAAGCTCCCTGGCATCGGCAAAAAAACCGCCGAGCGCCTGATTGTCGAAATGAAAGACCGCTTCAAAGGGCTGCATGGCGATCTCTTCACTCCGGCGGCCGATCTGGTGCTGACGTCACCTGGCGGCCCTGCGACGGATGACGATGCCGAGCAGGAAGCGGTTGCTGCGCTGGTGGCGCTGGGCTATAAACCTCAGGAGGCCAGCCGTATGGTGAGCAAAATTGCCAAACCGGATGCCAGCAGTGAAACCCTGATTCGTGAAGCGCTGCGCGCTGCATTGTGAGGTAAAGGATGATTGAAGCAGATCGCCTGGTGTCGGCAGGCACCCTTCAGGCAGAAGACGTGGTGGATCGCGCGATCCGCCCGAAGCTGCTTGATGAGTATATCGGCCAGCCGCAGGTGCGTTCCCAGATGGAGATTTTCATCCAGGCGGCAAAACTGCGCGGCGATGCGCTCGATCACCTGCTGATTTTCGGTCCTCCGGGTTTGGGGAAAACCACGCTGGCGAATATCGTCGCCAATGAAATGGGCGTTAACCTGCGCACTACTTCCGGCCCGGTGCTGGAGAAGGCGGGGGATCTGGCGGCGATGCTGACCAACCTCGAACCCCATGACGTGCTGTTTATCGATGAAATCCACCGCCTGTCACCGGTGGTAGAGGAAGTGCTCTATCCGGCGATGGAAGATTACCAGCTGGATATCATGATCGGTGAAGGCCCGGCTGCGCGCTCCATCAAAATCGATCTCCCGCCGTTTACCCTGATTGGCGCTACCACCCGGGCGGGATCGCTGACCTCACCGCTGCGCGACCGTTTTGGCATTGTGCAGCGTCTGGAGTTTTATCAGGTGCCGGACCTTCAGCACATCGTGGGGCGCAGCGCGCGCTACATGGGGCTGGAGATGAGCGAAGAGGGGGCGTTTGAAGTGGCGAAGCGTTCCCGCGGCACGCCGCGTATTGCCAACCGCCTGCTGCGCCGCGTGCGCGACTTTGCCGAAGTGAAGCATGATGGCTCGATTTCCGCCGAGATTGCCGCGCAGGCGCTGGACATGCTGAACGTCGATGCAGAAGGCTTTGACTATATGGACCGCAAACTGCTGCTGGCGGTGCTGGACAAGTTCTTTGGTGGTCCGGTCGGGCTGGATAACCTGGCGGCGGCTATCGGTGAAGAGCGCGAAACTATCGAGGACGTGCTTGAGCCGTATCTGATCCAGCAGGGATTCCTGCAGCGCACCCCGCGTGGACGTATGGCGACGGTGCGGGCGTGGAATCATTTCGGCATTACGCCACCGGCAATGCCGTAATGCGTAATTCCCTCTCCCCGTGGGAGAGGGGCAGGGTGAGGGCATCAGCGCCCTCGATGTCAACTTGCGGTCTTTTTCATCATACTGAAGATAAACAGCACCGCCGCACTCAGCACCACGGACGGCCCCGCAGGCGTGTCATAGAACGCCGAGAAGGTTAATCCCCCTGTTACCGCAACCATCCCAACAATCACGGCCACGCCGGCCATCTGTTCCGGCGTACGGGCAAAACGACGCGCCGTGGCGGCGGGAATGATCAGCAGCGAGGTGATAATCAGCGCGCCAACGAACTTCATCGCCACGCCAATGGTTAACGCCGTCACCAGCATCAGCAGCAGCTTCACGCGCTGCAGCTTCACGCCATCAACAAATGCCAAGTCCGGGCTGACGGTCATCGCCAGCAAATTACGCCACTGCCAGAGCAAAATCCCCAGTACCACAACCACGCCGATAGCGATGGCGATCAGATCGTCCGGCGTCACGGCCAGCAGGTCACCAAACAGATAGGCCATCAGGTCGACGCGAATGTTCGACATCAGGCTGACCACCACCAGACCCAGGGACAGGGCGCTGTGCGCCATAATGCCGAGCAAAGTATCAATGGCGAGGTGAGGGCGTTTTTCCAGCCAGACCAGACCGGCCGCCAGCAGCAGCGTGACCACAATCACCGCGTAGAAAGGATTCACATCCAGCAGCAGACCAAAGGCAACGCCCAGCAGAGACGCATGCGCCAGGGTGTCACCGAAATAGGACATTCTGCGCCACACCACAAACGAGCCCAGCGGCCCGGCGGCGCAGGCAAGCATAATCCCGGCAAGCCAGCCGGGCAGTAACAGTTCAATCATGAGTGTCCATTTCCCCGGCGCAGGACAATTCGTCCCTGTA
Organism: Enterobacter genomosp. O; assembly: GCF_001022965.1. Classification (GTDB taxonomy): domain Bacteria; phylum Pseudomonadota; class Gammaproteobacteria; order Enterobacterales; family Enterobacteriaceae; genus Enterobacter; species Enterobacter cloacae_L. The sequence continues at coordinate 172,110 of NZ_LECZ01000022.1, read as the reverse complement.
AATCATGGCGATGATTATGATGATGGCGATAAATGCCCAATTGTTCAGCGCCGCGAGGGCCGAACATGGAGATAAATTCAGGGTGCATTGACACTACTTCAGGCGTGCCGGAGCAGCAGATATGATGGTTGAGACACAGCACTTCGTCGGTTTTCGCCATGACCAGATGCAGATCGTGGGACACCATCAGCACCGCGCAATTCAGTTCCCGGCGCAGCTGGTCGATAAGGTCGTAAAGCGCGACCTGGCCGTTGACGTCGACGCCCTGGGTTGGCTCATCCAGTACCAGCAGCTGCGGGCTGCTCAGCAGCGCGCGGGCCAGTAAAACGCGCTGCGTTTCACCGCCGGACAGTTTTTGCAGCGGCGCATCAATAAGATGGCCCGCCTGCACGCGTTTCAGTGCCGGAAGAATATCGGCTTTCCGCGTGCCGGGGCGCAGACGCAGGAAACGGCTGACCGTCAGCGGCAGCGTGGCGTCGAGGTGAAGCTTTTGCGGCACATAGCCGATACGCAATTTTTCCTCACGCTTGATCACACCTTCGTCGGGCGCGACCAGACCCAGCACCACGCGCACCAGGGTGGATTTACCTGCGCCATTGGGACCGAGCAGCGTCAGAATTTTACCGGGCTTCAGATCAAGCGACACGTCAGAGAGGACGCGGCGCTGGCCAAATGAGACCGAAATATTTTCAAGAGAAACCAATGTCGTCATGTCATTTTAAGCTTGAAGAAGTCAACGAATGTTATAATATCACATTTCACGCATTCACTACGATGATTAGTCGCATTATGTTACATAAAAATACGCTTCTTTTCGCAGCATTATCCGCTGCCCTTTGGGGAACAACCGCACAAGATGTTAACGCTGCTGTTGTCGCTTCGCTTAAACCGCTCGGTTTCATCGCGTCGGCCATTGCAGATGGGGTCACAGAAACCCAGGTTCTGCTTCCCGACGGGGCATCTGAGCATGACTATTCTCTGCGTCCTTCGGATGTAAAGCGCTTACAAAACGCGGACTTAGTGGTATGGATTGGTCCTGAGATGGAAGCGTTTATGCAAAAGTCAGCAAAACAGGTTGCTGGCGAAAAACAGGTCGCGATTGCCGCGCTCCCAGGCGTGAAACCGTTGCTCATGAAAGGGGCTGACGACGACGGCGACGAACATGACCATCACCCTGCAGATGCAGAAAAAGGTGACGGAGATCACCATCACGGCGAGTACAACATGCATCTTTGGTTATCCCCAGAGATAGCGCGCCTTTCGGCGGTTGCAATCCATGACAAATTAGTGGAACTTATGCCGCAAAGTCGAGCCAAACTTGACGCCAACCTGAAGGATTTTGAGGCACAATTAGCCGCAACCGATAAGCAGGTAGGTAATGAGCTCGCACCGTTGAAAGGAAAAGGGTATTTCGTTTTTCATGACGCCTACGGCTATTACGAAAAACACTACGGCCTGACCCCGCTGGGTCACTTCACCGTCAACCCTGAAATTCAGCCTGGTGCGCAGCGTTTACATGAAATCAGAACACAGCTGGTTGAGCAAAAAGCGACATGCGTTTTTGCTGAGCCACAGTTCAGGCCAGCGGTCGTAGAAGCCGTGGCCAGGGGGACATCCGTGCGCATGGGAACCCTTGACCCGCTAGGTACGAATATCCAGTTGAGCAAAGCGAGCTATTCGCAGTTCCTTAGCCAACTGGCGAACCAGTATGCGAGCTGCCTGAAAGGAGATTAACGAGGAAGTGAATACGTGCAACAGATAGCCCGCTCTGTCGCCCTGGCATTTAACAATCTGCCTCGACCTCATCGCGTTATGCTGGGGTCGCTTACAGTTCTCACCTTAGCGGTCGCCGTCTGGCGGCCCTATGTTTACCACCCGAGTTCTGCCCCTATCATCAAAACCATTGAGCTCGAAAAGAGCGAAATCCGCTCTTTGCTGCCTGAAGCCAGTGAGCCTATCGACCAGGCGGCTCAGGAAGATGAAGCTATTCCGCAGGATGAACTGGACGATAAAACCGAGAACGAAGCCGGTATCCACGAATATGTTGTGTCTACCGGGGACACGCTGAGCAGCGTGCTGAACCAGTACGGCATCGACATGGGTAATATCAGCCAGCTGGCGGCTGCGGATAAAGATCTTCGCAACCTGAAAATCGGTCAACAGCTCTCCTGGACATTAACGGCCGATGGGGACCTGCAGCGTCTGACCTGGGAAATGTCCCGCCGCGAAACCCGCACCTACGATCGCACTGCAAACGGTTTCAAAATGACCAGCGAAATGCAGAAGGGCGACTGGGTGAACAGCGTTCTGAAAGGCACCGTGGGCGCGAGCTTTGTCTCCAGCGCGCGCGATGCAGGATTGACCAGCGCTGAAATCAGCTCGGTGATCAAAGCCATGCAGTGGCAGATGGATTTCCGCAAGCTCAAGAAGGGGGATGAATTTTCCGTTCTGATGTCCCGCGAAATGCTGGACGGCAAGCGCGAGCAGAGCCAGCTCCTGGGCGTGCGTCTGCGCTCCGAGGGCAAAGATTACTACGCGATCCGTGCCGAAGACGGTAAGTTCTATGACCGCAGCGGTACGGGCCTTGCGAAAGGCTTCCTGCGTTTCCCGACGGCTAAACAGTTCCGTATCTCCTCTAACTTTAACCCTCGTCGTCTGAACCCGGTGACCGGGCGCGTCGCACCGCACCGCGGCGTCGACTTTGCCATGCCGCAGGGCACTCCGGTACTGGCGGTAGGGGATGGTGAAGTGGTGGTCGCCAAACGTAGCGGTGCAGCCGGATATTATGTCGCGGTGCGTCATGGCCGTACGTATACGACCCGCTACATGCACCTGCGTAAGCTGCTGGTTAAACCGGGCCAGAAAGTGAAGCGTGGCGACCGCATCGCGATCTCCGGAAACACCGGGCGTTCTACCGGCCCGCACCTGCACTATGAAGTGTGGATCAACCAACAGGCAGTGAACCCGCTGACGGCGAAACTGCCGCGCACCGAAGGCCTGACGGGTAAAGATCGTACTGACTACCTGGCGCAGGTGAAAGAGGTGCTGCCGCAGCTGAGCTTAAACTAAGCCCTCTGTTTTGTTAAAAAGCCGGCGTCAGTATGCGCCGGCTTTTTCTTTTGTGCGTAGGCGGCTGCCTCGCTACACTATCTGAATATTTTTTTGCGTCATCAGACCCTGGATCCAGCATGGAAACCCAAAAAAACAATATTGAATACATTCCTGAGTTTGAAAAGTCCTTCCGCCATCCGCGCAACTGGGGCGCCTGGCTTGGCGTTTACGCCTTTGCTGGGATGGCGATGTTACCCGCTGCCGTTCGCGATCCTGTGCTGGGTAAAATAGGCCGTCTGGCAGGGCGCTTAGGCAAAAGTGCCCGTCGTCGCGCGCAAATTAACCTCTATTACTGCTTCCCGGAAAAGAGCGACGCGGAGCGAGAGGCCATTATTGATGCCATGTATACCACTGCGCCTCAGGCAATGGCGATGATGGCGGAGCTGGCGCTGAAAGGGCCGGAAAAAGTCATGGAACGCGTTGACTGGAAAGGGCTGGAGATCATCGACGAGATGCGCCGCAACGATGAGAAAGTGATTTTTCTCGTTCCGCACGGCTGGGGCGTGGATATTCCTGCCATGCTGATGGCATCACAGGGCCAGAAGATGGCGGCAATGTTCCATAACCAGGGCAACAAGATCTTCGATTACGTCTGGAATACCGTGCGCCGTCGTTTTGGTGGCCGTCTTCATGCGCGAAATGATGGCATCAAGCCGTTTATTCAGTCCGTGCGCCAGGGATACTGGGGTTACTATTTGCCGGATCAGGACCACGGCCCGGAGCACAGTGAGTTTGTTGATTTCTTCGGGACCTACAAGGCGACTCTGCCTGCGATTGGCCGTCTGATGAAGGTATGTCGTGCCCGGGTCATCCCGCTTTTCCCGGTCTACGATGGCAACACCCATCGCCTGAGCATTGAGGTTCGCCCGCCGATGGACGATCTCCTCACCGCGGACGATCGCACTATTGCGCGTCGAATGAATGAAGAGGTGGAGATTCTGGTGGGACCGCATGCCGAGCAGTACACGTGGATACTGAAGCTGCTCAAAACGCGCCAGCCGGGTGAAATTGAGCCGTATAAGCGCAAAGAGCTGTATCCGACGAAATAAAAAAAGCCCTCTCCACTGGAGAGGGCTTTTTTACAGAGACGTTATTACTCGACGGTCATAACGCGCGTGGTGTTGGTTGAGCCGATGGTGCTCATCACATCGCCCTGGGTCACAATGACGATATCCCCGGAGACCAGATAACCTTTGTCGCGCAGCAGGTTTACGGCATCGTGCGCCGCAGCCACGCCGTCATTGGTGCTGTCGAAGTGAACCGGCGTCACGCCGCGGTACAGCGCCGTCAGGTTCAGCGTACGTTCGTGGCGAGACATGGCGAAGATAGGCAGGCCAGAGCTGATACGGGAGGTCATCAGCGCGGTACGGCCGGATTCGGTCATGGTGATGATCGCCGTTACGCCCTTAAGGTGGTTAGCGGCGTACATGGCAGACATCGCAATCGCTTCTTCCACGTTGTCGAACTGCACGTCCAGACGGTGTTTAGAGACGTTAATGCTCGGGATCTTTTCCGCGCCCAGGCAGACGCGCGCCATGGCGGCCACGGTTTCTGCCGGATACTGGCCCGCCGCAGTTTCCGCAGAGAGCATGACCGCATCGGTTCCGTCCAGCACGGCGTTAGCCACGTCCATGACTTCCGCACGGGTCGGCATTGGGTTAGTAATCATGGATTCCATCATCTGAGTGGCGGTGATCACCGCGCGGTTCAGCTGACGCGCGCGACGAATCAGCGCTTTCTGGATACCCACCAGCTCAGGGTCGCCGATTTCAACGCCCAGATCGCCGCGCGCAACCATCACCACGTCAGACGCGAGGATCACGTCATCCATGGCGTCCTGATCGCAAACCGCTTCCGCACGTTCAACCTTGGCGACAATTTTGGCATCACAGCCTGCATCACGTGCCAGACGACGCGCATAGTTCAGATCTTCGCCGCAGCGCGGGAAGGAGACGGCCAGATAGTCAACGCCAATCAGCGCCGCAGTCACGATATCCGCTTTGTCTTTATCGGTAAGCGCCTCTGCAGAGAGGCCGCCGCCCAGCTTGTTGATGCCTTTATTGTTGGAGAGCGGGCCGCCGACGGTAACTTCGGTGAACACTTTCATGCCCTGAACTTCCAGTACCTTCAGCTGTACGCGACCGTCGTCAAGCAGCAGGATATCGCCTGGCACCACGTCAGCCGGCAGGCCTTTATAGTCGATACCGACTTTCTCTTTATCGCCTTCGCCTTTGCCCAGGTTGGCATCAAGCAGGAATTTGTCGCCGATATTGAGGAAAACTTTACCCTCTTTAAAGGTCGAGACACGGATTTTAGGGCCCTGTAAATCGCCAAGGATAGCAACGTGGCGGCCCAGTTTTGCTGCGATTTCACGCACTTTATCGGCACGTAATTTATGGTCTTCTGGCGTACCGTGAGAGAAGTTCATACGCACCACGTTGGCGCCAGCGGCGATAATTTTTTCAAGATTATTATCGCGATCGGTGGCCGGGCCTAAGGTGGTTACGATCTTGGTTCTGCGAAGCCTTCTGGACATGTAATACTCCGTTGACTGAAACAACTTTGGTGTTGCGTGAACATTGAATCGACCTTCATCTGCCGCAAGGCAGCAGCGAGTGGACCGAATGCCGTAAATCGTTACATCGTCATTATTCGTGACGTCGTCGTTATCAACTATCAGGGAACATCGCTCTTTATAAGCAATTCTTTATCAAAACGCGATTCCTTCAGCGCTTCCTTGACCCGCTTCAAGTTATCCCGGAATTTTGCGCCCCGACGTAAGGTAAAACCGGTCGCCAGCACGTCAATCACCGTAAGCTGCGCCAGACGGGAGACCATCGGCATATAAATGTCGGTGTCTTCCGGCACGTCGAGAGTAATCGCCAGCGTCGCTTCACGCGCCAGCGGCGTGCCCGCCGTGGTAAGAGCGATCACCATGGCATCGTTTTCACGGGCCAGCTGCGCCAGCTCGACCTGACTCTTGGTGCGGCCGGTATGCGAAATCAGCACCACGACGTCATCTTCACTGCAATTCATACAGCTCATGCGTTGCAGCACAATGTCATCGGAGTAAATCACCGGGACGTTAAAGCGGAAAAATTTGTTCATGGCGTCATGCGCCACGGCCGCCGACGACCCGAGACCAAAGAACGCAATCCGCTTGGCCTGGGTGAGTAAATCCACCGCGCGATTCACGGAGCTCATATCCAGAGACTGGCGAACATGGTCAAGCGAGGCCATGGCCGATTCAAATATTTTCGCGGTATAGGCATCAACGCTGTCGTCTTCGTCCACATTGCGATTAACATAAGGGGTGCCGTTAGCCAGACTTTGTGCCAGATGCAGTTTAAAATCAGGAAAGCCACGCGTTTCCAGGCTGCGGCAAAAGCGATTGACCGTCGGTTCGCTAACACCCGCTTCCTGTGCCAGAGCGGCGATGCTTGAATGGATCGCCTGAGCGGGAGAGGCCAGAATGACCTCGGCCACTTTTCGCTCGGATTTGCTAAGGTGTTCCAGTTGAAACTGGATTTTTTCCAGCATGTTCATGTTAACAGGACGCTCATGGGTGTAAACGATTTCATAAATTGATGAAATCGTGATTCGATTTAGCCGATATTACCCTTGCGGCTTCCATAAAGGGTAACAATCGACAAGATAATGTTGTTGTTTTTTTTCATTACTTGATCGGTGTCGGGTTTTGCTGTGACCCTGTTGCGCAAAGAATCGACGCTTGTTGCGTCATTACGCCACCGTAACCCGCTGACGGGTGAAAAATCGCGGTATCGCACGCGACGTTAAGCGCTAATGGTTTCGGGAATGACGTAAAAGCAGTACAGTGCATTGTAATAAAATTACAACGATACCTGGCAGAAGTACCAGGTGATCCAACTGAGGAGAATGACATGGCGGTAACGCAAACAGCCCAGGCATGTGACCTGGTCATTTTCGGCGCGAAAGGCGATCTTGCACGCCGAAAATTGCTGCCTTCCCTGTATCAACTGGAGAAAGCGGGCCAAATTCACCCGGATACCCGTATCCTGGGTGTCGGGCGCGCCGACTGGGACAAGGATGCTTATACCAAAGTCGTCCGCGAGGCGCTCGAAACTTTCATGAAAGAAAAAATTGATGAAAGTTTGTGGGATACCCTGAGTGGACGCCTCGATTTCTGCAATCTGGACGTGAATGACGTCAGCGCGTTTACCCGTTTAGGCGCGATGCTGGATCAGAAAAACCGTGTCACCATTAACTATTTCGCCATGCCGCCAAGCACCTTCGGCGCCATCTGCAAAGGCCTGGGCGAAGCCAAACTGAACGCCAAACCGGCTCGCGTCGTGATGGAAAAGCCGCTGGGTACCTCACTGGCCACCTCGCGTGAAATCAACGACCAGGTGGGCGAGTTCTTTGAAGAGTGCCAGGTTTACCGTATTGACCATTACCTCGGTAAAGAGACGGTACTTAACCTGCTGGCGCTGCGCTTTGCCAACTCCCTGTTTGTGAATAACTGGGACAACCGCACCATCGACCACGTGGAAATCACCGTGGCGGAAGAGGTGGGCATTGAAGGCCGCTGGGGTTACTTTGACCAGGCCGGCCAGATGCGCGACATGATCCAGAACCACCTGCTGCAAATTCTGTGCATGATCGCCATGTCCCCTCCGTCTGACCTGACGGCTGACAGCATCCGCGATGCAAAAGTGAAAGTGCTGAAATCGCTGCGCCGCATCGACCGCTCTAACGTGCGTGAGAAGACCGTTCGCGGTCAGTACACCGCCGGGTTTGCGCAGGGCAAAAAAGTGCCAGGCTACCTGGAAGAAGAGGGCGCGAACAAGGCCAGCAACACCGAGACGTTTGTGGCGATCCGCGTGGATATCGACGACTGGCGCTGGGCAGGGGTACCGTTCTACCTGCGCACCGGTAAACGTCTGCCGGCCAAGTGCTCTGAAGTGGTGGTTTACTTCAAAAACCCGGAGCTGAACCTGTTCAAAGAGTCCTGGCAGGAGCTGCCGCAGAACAAACTGACCATTCGTCTGCAGCCGGACGAAGGGGTGGATATCCAGATCCTGAACAAAGTGCCGGGCCTGGATCATAAACACAACCTGCAAACCACCAAGCTGGATCTGAGCTATTCCGAAACCTTCAACCAGACGCACCTGGCCGATGCTTACGAGCGTCTGCTGCTGGAAACTATGCGCGGCATTCAGGCGCTGTTCGTACGTCGCGATGAAGTGGAAGAGGCGTGGAAATGGGTCGACTCCATTACCGAAGCCTGGGCGGCCGATCAGGATGCACCAAAACCGTATCAGGCGGGCACCTGGGGACCTGTGGCGTCGGTGGCGATGATCACCCGCGATGGCCGCTCCTGGAACGAGTTTGAGTAAGATAATCCTCTAGCTCGAAAGTGTTATTTTACCGGTAACATGATCTAACACAGCTAGTGGCACAATTTTCAACTTTTAAGCTCCGCGTGGATTCACCCGCGGAGCTTTTTTTATTACACTGCCGGAAGTGATTTTGCCCCTGAGCTCCGGACAGCAAGCGTTTCAGCGTTGTTAACAACTGCCAGCGACTTTGTAAACTCCCGAGCCCGGACAGATAAATGAGAGGAGCTTTTATGAATCCGACATTGTTACGCGTAACACAGCGCATTATCGAGCGCTCGAAAGAGACCCGTTCGGCCTACCTCGCCCGGATTGAGCAGGCAAAGAGCAACACCGTACATCGCTCGCAGCTGGCCTGCGGTAACCTGGCGCACGGTTTCGCCGCCTGCCAGCCTGATGATAAAGCCTCATTAAAGAGCATGTTGCGTAACAATATCGCCATCATTACCTCCTACAACGATATGCTTTCCGCGCACCAGCCTTATGAGGTTTATCCCGATATCATCCGTAAAGCGCTGCACAGCGTGAATGCCGTGGGCCAGGTGGCGGGCGGTGTACCCGCTATGTGCGACGGCGTGACGCAGGGTCAGGACGGTATGGAACTGTCTCTGCTGAGCCGCGAAGTGATTGCCATGTCCGCGGCGGTGGGGCTGTCACACAACATGTTTGATGGCGCGCTGTATCTCGGCGTGTGCGACAAGATTGTCCCGGGCCTGGTAATGGCTGCGCTGTCGTTTGGCCATCTGCCTGCGATCTTTGTGCCGTCCGGCCCGATGGCAAGCGGCCTGCCGAACAAAGAAAAAGTCCGTATTCGTCAGCTGTATGCGGAAGGGAAAGCAGACCGCCAGGCGCTGCTGGAGGCGGAAGCCGCGTCTTACCATGCGCCGGGGACCTGTACATTCTACGGCACGGCCAACACTAACCAGATGGTCGTGGAATTTATGGGGATGCAGCTTCCGGGCTCGTCCTTTATCCAGCCGGATGCACCGCTGCGCAAGGCGCTGACCGAGGCCGCGGCCCGTCAGGTCACGCGACTGACCGGCAACGGCAACGAATGGATGCCGATGGGCAAAATGGTCGACGAAAAAGTCATCGTCAACGGTATCGTGGCGCTGCTGGCAACCGGCGGATCAACTAACCACACCATGCACCTAGTGGCCATGGCGCGTGCGGCGGGCATCCTGATTAACTGGGATGATTTCTCCGAGATCTCATCCGTGGTGCCTCTGATGGCACGCCTTTATCCGAACGGCCCGGCGGATATTAACCACTTCCAGGCCGCAGGGGGCGTACCGCTGCTGATGCGCGAGCTGCTGAAGGGCGGTCTGCTGCATGAAGATGTAAACACCGTGGCGGGCTTTGGCCTGCAGCGCTACACCCAGGAGCCGTGGCTGAACAACGGCGAGCTGGACTGGCGTGATGGGGCGAGCGCCTCTCTTGATGCGCAGGTGATTGCCACCATCGATAAACCTTTCTCTCCTCACGGTGGCACCAAAGTCCTGAGCGGTAACCTCGGTCGTGCGGTGATGAAAACCTCAGCCGTACCGGAAGAGAACCAGATTATCGAAGCGCCGGCGGTCGTGTTTGAAAGCCAGCACGACGTACTACCCGCCTTTGACGCCGGTCTTCTCGACAAAGACTGCGTGGTGGTGGTGCGTCATCAGGGGCCAAAAGCCAACGGGATGCCAGAATTACATAAACTTATGCCACCACTTGGTGTATTATTGGACCGCCGTTTCAAAATTGCACTGGTGACCGATGGACGCCTCTCTGGTGCATCCGGTAAAGTGCCTTCAGCCATCCACGTGACGCCGGAAGCTTACGACGGCGGCCTGCTGGCGAAAGTGCGCGACGGCGACATGATTCGCGTTAACGGCCAGACGGGCGAGTTAACCCTGCTTGTTGATGACGCAGAGCTGGCGGCTCGTAAACCCCATATTCCTGACCTGAGCGCTTCGCGCGTGGGGACTGGACGCGAAATGTTTGGTGCGCTGCGTGAGAAACTCTCCGGTGCTGAGCAGGGCGCAACCTGTATTACGTTTTAAGACGACTTGATTTTAACGATCTGGCGAGAGAAGACTCTGATGAAAAACTGGAAAACAAGTGCAGAAGCAATCCTGACCACTGGCCCTGTCGTGCCGGTTATCGTGGTAAACAAGCTGGAGCATGCTGTACCGATGGCGAAAGCGCTGGTTGCGGGCGGCGTTCGCGTTCTGGAAGTGACCCTGCGTACCGCCTGCGCGATGGACGCTATCCGCGCTATCGCTAAAGAAGTACCGGACGCCATCATCGGTGCGGGTACCGTTCTTAATGCACAGCAGCTGGCCGACGTGACCGAAGCGGGCGCACAGTTTGCCATCAGCCCGGGCCTGACCGAGCCGCTGCTGAAAGCCGCCACCGAAGGCACTATTCCGCTGATCCCGGGTATCAGCACAGTGTCTGAACTGATGCTGGGGATGGACTACGGTCTGAAAGAATTCAAATTCTTCCCGGCGGAAGCGAACGGCGGCACCAAAGCACTGCAGGCGATTGCGGGTCCATTCTCTCAGGTGCGTTTCTGCCCGACCGGCGGTATCTCTCCTGCTAACTACCGTGACTATCTGGCGCTGAAGAGCGTGCTGTGCATCGGTGGCTCATGGCTGGTTCCGGCGGATGCGCTGGAAGCAGGCGACTGGGATCGTATCACCAAACTGGCTCGTGAAGCGGTTGAAGGCGCGAAGCAGTAAGTCATTCGTCGCATGAGAAACGGGCCTTCCGGCCCGTTTTTTTTATCCTGCTACCTTAACGTTCGCTGCGGCCGCTTTCGCTCTCGCCACGGCGTCGTCCACGTTATCTCCGGTGGCTAATGCCACGCCAAGACGACGGGAGCCATCGATTTCCGGCTTGCCGAACAAACGCACCTGCAGACCTGCGCCCACCGCCGCGTCGACGTTATTAAACGTGACGTTCTGGCTGGTTAACTGCGGCAGGATCACCGCCGAGGCGGCCGGACCGTACTGACGGATCCCGCCGACGGGCAGGCCGAGGAACGCGCGCACGTGCAGGGCGAATTCAGAGAGATCCTGCGAAATGAGCGTGACCATGCCGGTGTCATGCGGGCGAGGAGAAACTTCGCTGAAAATCACGTCATCACCGCAAACAAACAGCTCCACGCCGAACAGGCCGTATCCGCCCAGCGCCAGGACGGTCTTGCGGGCAATCTCCTGCGCACGTTCCAGCGCAAGGGCGCTCATCTGCTGCGGCTGCCAGGATTCTCGGTAATCGCCATCTTCCTGGCGGTGGCCAATCGGGTCGCAGAAATGGACACCGTCAACGGCGCTGACGGTCAGCAGGGTGATCTCGAAATCAAACTTCACCACGCCTTCGACGATCACGCGTCCGGCTCCGGCGCGGCCACCCTGCTGCGCATAATCCCACGCCTTGTCCAGCGTGCTGCTGTCGCGAATGAAGCTCTGACCTTTACCGGAGGAGCTCATCACCGGCTTAATGATGCACGGGTAGCCAATCTCCCCGACGGCCTGGAGGAACGCGGCCTTATCGCCAGCAAAGCGATAGCTCGACGTGGGCAATCCCAGCTCTTCCGCCGCCAGGCGACGGATGCCTTCGCGGTTCATGGTCAGCTTTGCGGCTTTCGCACAGGGCACCACGCGCTGGCCTTCCTGTTCAAGGGCAATCAGCGTATCGGTAGCGATGGCTTCAATTTCCGGCACAACGAAATCCGGTTTCTCGCGCGTAATCAGCTCGCGAAGGGCATCGCCATCCAGCATGTTAATCACATAAGAACGATGGGCGACGTGCATGGCGGGTGCGTCGGCGTAACGGTCTACGGCAATGACTTCCACGCCTAAGCGCTGACACTCAATGGCGACCTCTTTCCCCAGCTCGCCCGATCCTAACAGCATCACTCGCGTCGCCGCAGGTCGCAGCGCGGTTCCTAAACGAATCATAACAATCCCCCTAAAAAAGTTGCGCGCAGTATAAACGAAAACGTTTGCGTCTGTCTTGTGCAGGGCTAAAGGCGCGGGCAGAAATTTGCGCTTCTTTAGCCCGTCCAGACATTTCCTGACGCCTGCTCGCTTACGCTGTGGAGCATGTTCACCGTTAAGTGAGGGAAACCATGTCTGGCTGGTTAAATCAATTGCAATCCCTGTTAGGGCAGAAAACATCCACCTCTGGCGAACAGGGGCTCAGTAAACTGCTGGTCCCCGGGGCGCTCGGCGGGCTGGCAGGCCTGCTGGTCGCGAATAAATCCTCGCGAAAATTGCTGGCAAAATACGGCACAGGCGCGCTGCTGGCCGGCGGCGGCGCCATCGCGGGCACCGTACTGTGGAATAAATACAAGGACAGAGTACGGACCGCGCACGGCGATGAGCCGCATTACGGCGAGCACACCTCGCCGCTGGATCTGCGGACCGAACGGCTGATCCTTGCTCTGGTCTTTGCCGCGAAAAGTGACGGGCATATCGACGATAAGGAGCGATCGGCGATTGAGCAGCAGCTGCGCGAAGCCGGTGTAGAAGAGAAGGGAAGAGCGCTGGTGGCGCAGGCGATTGAACAGCCGCTCGATCCGCAGCGTCTTGCGCAAAGCGTGAAAAATGAGGAAGAGGCGCTTGAACTCTATTTCCTCAGCTGCGCCGCCATCGATATCGATCACTTTATGGAGCGGAGCTATCTTAACGCGCTCGGCGACGCGCTGAAGATCCCGCAGGATGTGCGCGAGGGGATTGAGCAGGATATCAAGGAGCAAAAACAGGCGTTACAGGGATAACCGTCGCCGTCCCGACCATGTTTCGCTTGCATCATGCGCGGGTTTTGCCAACCTTATAGGGTGTAAAACTTAAAAGAATGATGCTATGCCACCGAAAGCCCGTCGTACTCCTTATGCGATCGTCACGCATGGCGATACGCGCATAGACAACTATTACTGGCTGCGGGATGATTCGCGATCCCGGCCAGAGGTGCTCGACTACCTGCACGCGGAAAACGACTATGGCCGCAAGGTCATGTCCAGCCAGCAGACGCTTCAGGACCAGTTGCTGAATGAAATGGTGCAGCGCATTCCCCAGCGCGATATCTCCGCGCCCTGGACCAAAAACGGCTATCGCTATCGCCATATTTACGAGCCCGGCAATGAGTATCCCATCTACCAGCGTCAGTCGGTGTTAAGCGCCGAATGGGACGAGTGGGATATTCTGCTGGATGCCAACCAGCGCGCCGCCCACAGCGAGTTTTATACCCTGGGCGGCATGTCCATTTCCCCGGATAACGCGGTGATGGCGCTGGCGGAGGATTACCTCTCCCGTCGCCAGTACGGCCTGCGTTTTCGCAATCTCGAAACGGGCAACTGGTATCCTGAAATGCTGGAAAACGTCTCCCCGGATTTTGTCTGGGCGAATGATTCCGAGACGGTTTACTACGTTAAAAAGCACGCCTCAACGCTGCTGCCTTACCAGGTATGGCGACACACCGTGGGAACGGACTCCGCAGACGACGAGCTGGTCTATGAAGAGAAAGACGAAACGTTCTATGTCAGCCTGCATAAAACCTCCTCACGCCACTATGTGATTATCTTCCTTGCCAGCGCGACGACGTCTGAAGTCCTGCTGCTGGACGCCGAACTGCCTGACGCCCAGCCGCTTTGCTTCCTGCCGCGTCGTAAAGATCACGAGTACAGCCTGGATCACTTCCAGCACAGCTTTTATTTGCGCTCGAATCGCGAGGGCAAAAATTTTGGTCTTTATAAAACCAAAGTGCGCGATGAGCGCAAGTGGGAGGTGCTTATTCCCGCGCGGGATCAGGTGATGCTGGAAGGGTTCACCCTGTTTACCGACTGGCTGGTGGTGGAAGAGCGCCAGCGGGGGCTGACCAGTATCCGGCAAATCAACCGCAAAACCCGGGAAGTGGTGGGGATTGCGTTCGACGACCCGGCGTATGTGACGTGGATTGGCTTCAACCCCGAGCCCGAATCGTCGCGGTTGCGCTACGGCTACTCGTCCATGACCACGCCGGATACCCTGTTTGAGCTGGATATGGCAACCGGGCAGCGTCAGGTGATTAAACAGACCGAGGTAAACGGATTTGAGTCCGAAAACTACCGAAGCGAGCACGTGTGGGTCACCGCCCGCGATGGGGTGGAGGTGCCCGTCTCGCTCGTCTATCACAAAGCACATTTCCAGAAAGGCAAAAATCCGATCCTCGTCTACGGCTACGGCTCTTATGGCTCCAGCATGGATGCCGATTTCAGCAGCAGCAGATTAAGCCTGCTCGATCGCGGCTTTGTATTTGCCATCGCCCATATTCGCGGCGGCGGTGAGCTGGGGCAGCACTGGTATGAAGACGGGAAATTCCTGAAAAAGAAAAACACGTTCAACGACTATCTCGACGTCTGCGATGCGCTGATTGAGCAGGGCTATGGCGATCCGCAGCTCTGCTTTGGCATGGGAGGCAGCGCGGGCGGCATGCTGATGGGGGCGGTTATCAACCAGCGTCCCGACCGCTTTAAGGGGATTGTCGCACAGGTTCCGTTTGTTGATGTGGTTACGACCATGCTCGATGAATCGATCCCACTTACAACCGGGGAGTTTGAAGAGTGGGGGAATCCGCAGGATGAGATTTACTACCGGTATATGAAAGAGTACAGCCCGTACGATAACGTAGAGGCGAAAGCCTATCCCCACATGCTGGTAACCACCGGTTTGCATGATTCTCAGGTGCAGTACTGGGAGCCGGCAAAATGGGTGGCGAAACTGCGCGAGCTGAAAACCGATGACAATCTGCTGCTGCTGTGTACGGACATGGACTCCGGACACGGCGGGAAATCGGGACGATTTAAATCGTACGAAGGGGTGGCCCTGGAGTATGCCTTTTTGATAGGCCTGGCGCAGGATACGCTGCCAGGCCGTGCGGAGCGTTAAGCCTCGCCCAGATAATGTTTCAGCGTTAAGCGCAGCTCCGGGCTCATTTTGTCGAGGTTGTTATACAGCCAGCGCAAATAGCCCGGGTCTTTATCCGCAATATCCGACACCGCTTTGCCCCGGTATTTACCAAAGGTGAACGTGGTCAGCAGCGCAGGACGACCGGTAATCGTCGCCATATCATCCGGCGTCCAGCCAGAGATATTCATAATATCAATGAGCAACGCGGCGGTGATATAGCAGTCATACAGCGCGCGGTGATGGTGAAGCCCCTCAGGGGTACGAACGCTGAGCTTGCGGGACTTGTACAGCGCCATGTTACTGTATTTGATCCCCGGCCAGAGGCGGCGCGCCAGCTTCATGGTACAAATCCATTCGCCAGGCATTTCAGGCAACACCCGGCGGTCAAAGCTGGCGTTGTGCGCGACGTACCACGGGCTACCGTAATAGTGGGGAATGATCTCTTCTATCCACGGCTTATCCGCCACCATCGATTCGGTAATGCGATGGATAGCCATAGCCTGCGGGCTGATGGGGCGATCGGGACGCACCAGATGGCTCATTGGGTTGACGATTTTACCGTCAACCACATCGACAGAGGCCACTTCCACAATTCCGCCCTGAAGATCGCAAGTTTCGGTATCGATGACGCGCAGCATTGAAGACTCCTGAGCTTAAAACGCTTAGCCTAAAGGAATGATACCGCCTTGCCAACCCCGTCTGCTGAGCGTACCGGTCAACAGCAGCTCGCCTTTATCCGCCCGGACGATCAGCTGGCCTCTTTCATCCCACAGCGCGCTGCCGCCGCAGGCATTCGCCATTAACACCGCGATGGCATATTTATGTGCGAAGCGCTGCAGGGAACTGATGGACTGCCGCCAGCGGTGATCCCCCACAGACTGACAGCTGGTAACAAGCGTGGCCCTGGGGTCGAGAAGGGGTGAATCGGCATGGGCATCAATAATGGTAAGCTGTTTATCTCCCGGCATCAGGCTTGCACCGCTACCCTGCGGGTAGCGCAAAATGCTCTGGCGAGAGGGTGAAAACAGCGCGAGGCCTTTCTGGCGCTGGCCATTCCGCTCAAGAGGAAGCCCGGCAATAACCGTAATTCGGTAAAAATGGGCCGCGTCAAGCAGAGGTTCCAGCTGCGCGTCGCCGGGTGGGGGAGGTAACGTCAGCGTACCTGACCCCGTTAACGAGAGTTCAGGGAAGACCAGCAAATCGCACCGCTGCCGTGCTGCTTCAGCAATGAAGCGGAGGTGGTGCGTAACGTGGTCATCTACACTGTGGTGCTGCCCGCCATACTGGGCTGCCGCTATATTCCAATGTGACATCGTGACTTCCTTATACACTGAGTCGCAGAGATTTAAGAATACACCTAATTTTATCAGGGCTTTCTTATCCTGGCAGATTCCGCGTAAGGAAGTGTAACGACTCGTTAAGCTTATTTAACTTTAGGCTCGTACGGCAAACGAGAGAGGTTGACCGAGGCGAGACGGTGGGCGATTAACCTTTCGCGAAACCAGTCGCGCAGATGGGCGGGTTGTTCACGTTCTACAACTTCAGCCACGATGGGCATGTTGTAACGCTCTTTAAAAGCGACGCCAGCGGCAGCGAGATCGACATTCACTTTATCCATCTCGTCCTGAGGAAGGGCGGCCAGATTGATCTTCATTACCTTCTCCTTATTATGCGGCGGCAACGTTACCGCGATTGCACGACGATGACAAGCGGAGGTGGGATGATCCTCGACTCGTTTATTATACAGCGTTATTCTTTAGCATACAGACATAACAAAAAGGAATGATTGCGATGGGTTTCTCCGCTTCCCGCGCGGTATGCGCACTGGTTTTTCTGTCCTCTACCCTCGTTACGCCCTCCGTGCTGGCACATGCGCACCTTAAGCAGCAGATCCCGGCAGCTGACAGTCTGGTAGCCGCACCGCAGGCGCTAACGCTGAATTTTTCGGAAGGTATCGAACCTGGGTTCAGCGGCGTGGTGGTAACGGATGCGCAAAAGCAGGTCATCAGAACGGGCACCGCTACGCGAGATGAAAAGAATAAGGCTCAGCTCACCGTACCGCTGGAGCAAACGCTGACGTCCGGGACCTACCAGGTCGACTGGCATGTGGTCTCCGTAGACGGCCATAAAACCACAGGCAGCTATCACTTTAGCGTGAAATAGCATGCTGGCGCTGTTTTATATCGGGTTGCGCTTTATACATTTCGCGGCGCTGATGCTGGTTTTTGGCAATGCGCTTTACAGCGTCTGGTTTGCGCCTTCCTCTCTCCAGCGTTTGATGTCCCGGCGTTTCCAGCGGCAGCAGAAAGTGGCGTCCTTACTCTGCCTGGCGTCTGCACTCCTGATGTTTATGCTGCAGGGCGGATTGATGGGGAGCGGATGGGGCGATGTGTTTGCCCCGGCGGTCTGGCGCAGCGTGATGGGCACACAGTTTGGTGGCGTCTGGCTGTGGCAAATTATACTTGCGGCGATTACGGTCAGCGCAGCATGGCTCGCACCGCTGAAAGGTTCACGGCTGCTGCTGCTCGCAATGGGCCAGCTTATCCTGCTCGCTGGAGTAGGGCACGCGGCGATGAACGAAGGCCCGTTGGGGGCTTTGCAGCGTGTTAATCACGCTATTCATCTGATATGTGCCGCAACCTGGCTTGGTGGCTTACTGCCGCTGCTGTTCTGCATGCGGCTGGCGAAAGGTGACTGGCAGAATGCTGCCATCTATACCATGATGCGCTTTTCGCGCATGGGCCATTACGCCGTCGCAGGCGTGCTGCTCACCGGCGTTGTTAATTCGCTATTGATACTGGGCGTTCATATTCCCTGGCAGGCTGGCTACGTGCAGTTTTTGTTGTTCAAATGTGCGCTGGTGGCGTTGATGGTGGTAATTGCGCTGGCAAATCGGTATTTTCTGGTGCCACGGTTTAGTCCGCAGACCGGGCGAGCACAACAGATTTTTATCAGGATGACACAGGCAGAAGTGGTTCTGGGGGCACTGGTGCTGGCAGCGGTCAGCCTGTTCGCCACCTGGGAACCCTTCTGACAAGGTTAAATATCATATGAAAAAGACAGTACTTTCTCTCGTATTGCTGGCCTGCACGGGGAGCGCTTTTGCCGCACCGCAGGTTATCACCGTCAGCCGTTTTGAAGTGGGTAAGGACAAATGGGCGTTCAATCGCGAAGAGGTGATGCTGACCTGCCGTCCGGGCCATGCGCTGTACGCGATCAACCCGAGCACGCTGGTGCAATACCCGTTAAATGATATTGCTGAGCAGCAGGTGGCTAGCGGCAAGAGCAGCGGCCAGCCGATTAGCGTGATTCAGATCGATGACCCGGCTCATCCGGGACAGAAAATGAGTCTGGCACCGTTTATCGAGCGTGCCGACAAGCTCTGCTAACGTTCAGGTTTCCAATAAAAAACCGCAGATGCTCGCGAAAGCACTGCGGTTTTTTACATTTAATGATGCTCTGGCGCTTTTTTTCCGACCGCTTTAACTGTGGACTGGAAAACCTGGCGTCGTCATCTATTCTTAAAAGGCAAGGCGACTTAGCCTGCATTAATGCCAACTTTTAGCGCACGGCTCTCTCCCAAGAGCCATTTCCCTGGACCGAATACAGGAATCGTATTCGGTCTCTTTTTATCTATTTGTTTCTCAAGGGTTTTTTCGGGCTCAACACGAAATCCCCCGAAAATTACTCGAATATTCCATATCCTGTCTAAACCATAACATACTCTGCACCGCGTGCGTCCAGGTATTTTTTTGTCATTGTTAAATTTTTGTGGCCGAGTAAGCGCTGAGCAAATTCCTCCCCGCGCTCCTTTTCATAGAGCCTGCTCGCCAGACTTCTGATCTCATGGAAAGGAGGTGGGTTAGGTCCGAATTTTAACCCGGTCGAATCCCTTATCTCTGCAAAGGCCTGGGTGAGTCCGTCAGGCGTTAGCGGCCCCGGCTTTCTCCCGCCACGGCGAACCGGCGAGTAAAGCATGAAGTCGGAAGGGTTATTTACCCGGCATCGTTCAATGACATCCTGCAATACAAGTCCTGCGACGTCCAGCCTCAAATCAAGGGGGAGCGCCAGTTTGTGACCTGTTTTCTCCTGAGTAACGAACAGCCTGCCATCTTTGACGTCACTAAACCTGAAAAGAGAGATATCTTCCCTTCGCTGGCCGGTGACCAGTGCCAGATCGCATGCATTTGGTGCCCAGTCAGAATGGGTTAACGCGGCCTGGCGGATGATGGTGAATTGTTCGAGCAACAGGCGCTCTCGCTTAACTTTCGGCGTCGGCGTTCGCGTCGGCTCTGCCGGGTTCCTGTCGACATGTCCTTCTACGATCGCCTCCCTGAAGATGTCCATCAGAACAGACCGCAGCCCGGAAGCCATGCTCTTTTTATCGCAGAGAATGTACGATTCAAGAAATGAGGCGATATCCTTTGTCGTGACGGAAGTGAGGGGAATTTTGCCGAACTCTTCCTTTATGGTGGCGATCTGGTTTCGCCTGACCTTCATCGTGTTTGGTTTCAGCTCGCGCCGCTCGAGAATCACCTCGTAACGCTCCAGCCATGCGGCCACTGTGAAAGTGGGCACGTCTTTTATGCGATCCAGGAGAGAAGAGGGGAGGTAATTCTGGTCGATGTAGTTGTTGGCCTCAATGGCCTGGGCAACAGCGTCCTTGCGATCAATTCGGCCAAGAGAAATCTCCTGCCCGGTCACCGGATTGCGCCAGCTGTAAAGTCTGTCTCTTTTACGATAGGTCAGGTTACGGGGCAGGTTAGCGTCGTAACGTACTGGCCTTTTCGCCATGAGTCAGTCTCTCCAGTAAGGTGCCGCCGGACGGCAATTTGGTGTGTTTCGGTTTAGCGCGCAGATTCTTCTTACGCGGATCCACGTAGATAGCGTCAGGCTGAACCTTATATTCCTTTCCGTGCAGCTCCGGCGCGGGATAAATTCGCCCCTCCCGCGTCCATCGACGCAGAGTAGAAAGGGAGGGTGGAGTCGTGTAGACCTCAGCAGCCCATTCCTGCAAGTTGAGAAGCTTAGCCATGATAACTCCTTAGCCGCCAGGCATTATATGCGAGGCCTCGTTGACGTGTTGATTAATCGAAATCAGGATGGTAAATCAATGCGCCCACATTAAAAGCAGCCATTGCACACCTTCCGGTTCGTGAAGAAATGAGATGAGAGCGCCCAGCGCCATAATTGCGAAGATGAGCCAGGTCATGGGGTTTGATTGCATGGTGAACTCCCAAAAAGAAGCCCGGCGCGGGGCCGGGCAAAAGGGATTACGAGGCAGTGCTTTCGCACCCAATAGCCAGATCATAACTGGCTATCAGTTGCGTCAATGCAAAAGGCCAAGGTCGTAGTTTAGGTTTTCAAGACATTCCCGGTCCTGTTCGAGGCAATAATCCCACAACTCCTGATCGTGCCATTCACGAACCAGTTGCCACTTCCAGCCGCCGTCATGCTTCACTCGGCGGACCTTTCGCTTAACGACGGCATCCTGGTCGAAAATCACCCCCCAGCCAGAACCAATCCCGTTGCGTAGCACATCCAGGTCAACCTCGATAACGCGGAACAGCTTCGGTAATTTCGGTAACTCTTCAATGCGCATAGCCTCTCCTCATGCCGCGCGCTGTGCACGCAGCGTTAAACTACTTCCGCCAGGCGAAGCTAATCGGCTCAGGCGTAATCCACAGGTGGCGCATGTTCGCCACGTTCACCACATCAGAATCCCGCGGGTAAATCTCCACTGCATCACGATCCCCATAGCCAACAGCTGACTTTATCTCCTGCAACGCATCCCAGCTGATGCCATCCTTCCACCGGCCTGAATTGCCAATGCTGGTGGTGTTCACCGTCAAGCGGATGATGCCGTCGTCTTCCTGAAACTCCTGAACCAGAAAATAAGAGTTAGCCCACACGTTGCTCCGCTTGGGGTCGTGGCATCGTACCGGCCATTCCGATGCCGGTACCGGCTTGAGTATTCCGATCACGTCTCATGCTCCTTAATTTTTTAATGTGCTCACTCGCCTCGAGTTCTGCGCGTATCTGCGCCGCCTCACGGTGGTCGAGGTGCTCAAAGTCATTGTTGAATCTGTCGATTGAAGCGGTGTTAATCCGGCCCTGTCGCCAGTAGCGGACTATCTGTGATGTGCAGCTGTGGACGATGACGGGCCAACCTGAATGGTCAGCGTAAATCTGACCCCGTTGAATTAGCTGGAACATGTGCACCACCTTTGACGAAAATCACCCAGTGGGTTTTGTCTGACTTGCCGGTGCGCTGCCAGATGACCGGCTTTTCGTCGGTCAGCGCCAGGATATTGCTAACCGGGATCTGAGTTTCGTTCCATTTGAAGATGAGTACGCCGTGTGGCCACAACACCCTGAATGCCTCTGAGAAGCCGGCGCGCAAATCATCACGCCATGTTTCTTTGTTGAGACGCCCGTACTTTTTACCCATCCACGCGTTATCGCCGACACGCTCGAGGTGCGGCGGATCGAACACGACGACAGGGAAAGTGTTATCGGCAAAAGGGAGGGCGCGGAAATCGGCAATAAGGTCCGGACTAATAACCAACTGGCGACCGTCGCAAAGCTCATGCTGTTCGGCGCGGATATCACTGAACACCGCGCGTTCGTCCTGCTTGTCGAACCAGAACATGCGTGATCCACAGCACATGTCTAAAATTGCCTGCTGCATCACATCCCCCTCTGTTTATTCTTCAGTTCGATCACGCCCTGGCACTCCGCGCACGTCTGACAGCCGGGAACGGCAGCGCGCCGCGGCGCTGGGATGTCTTCCCCGCATTCTTCACAATGCTCAGCTGATACGGCGTTGCGATCGATGCGGCGAGCGGAAAGGGCAGCGTTACGCTGAAGCTCTTCAATCTCTGCTGCTGTGTCGATGATGTCCATGATTCACTCCTTAAAGTCTTCACCAGCCTTTTTCCCGGCTTTCCATGCCAGCCAGATAAGCGCTGTTACATCGTCTGAGGGGGCATCTTCTACACACCATCCAGTTTCTTTTTCGTACCAGTCTTTAAATTCCTGTGTCATTTCGTCCATAGTTATTCCTCGAAGAGTCGATTAATTCGGTTGAAGGTGAACGCAAGCAATAAAAAAGGCCGCGATAGCGACCTTGTGATTAGTGCCTTCATGCGGCGCGCTCCGCCATAATTTCGGCCTTTTGCTCGTCGTTGAGCATGTCGTCTGAGACGATCGCCACTCTGTTGCTGGCGCTCCACGATACTGGAACGCTTTCTTTCAGCGCCTTATTCAGCGCCTCGGCGGCATCACGCACAGCTTGCGGCAAGCAGTAATAGTCATCACCATCAGGCATTATCTCTTCGCAGTGCTGTTCCAGGTCGAACTCCGGAGGGTAATTAGGTTCGCAAATCATCAACTGCAACTCGCTAGGCAGCAGGGAGTGCTCACAGCAATAATCAGCCAGCGATTCAGCGTCGAAAAAGTACTGGTCATCATCAAAGATAACGAGCGGCTCTCCCGCCCATACCACGCGCTCAAAGGTGGCGAACTTAGCCTGGCGGCTTTCGCGGTGGCATACTTCGCAATAGCCATTAGTGCTATGAATGGGGTGCTCTTCAGGTTTGTTTTTGCACTTACGATGAGTGGCGCCGCACCAACGCGCCTGGTGCTCGTCACCGCCCCAGAAACGACCTTGGCGGTCTACCCAACCAGTTACAGTCTGGATGCTGGCCGCTTCGTCGCTGTCCATCATCACTATTTTTTCAGTTTTCATATTCATTGTTCGGCTCCAAACCGCCCGTTAAGGCGGCCAGTTTTGACGACGAATTCCAGGAGGCTAACTCCCAGTGCTTCAATTCTCTTGTGATGCTTGTTGATGATGGGAGGCACCGTTTCGTTCCAGTTAGGCTTTGGCTTCTTGCGCATGGCCTGCTGGATTTCTTCGGTACAGCGGCGGCAGGCGGCGCGGACGGCGTTGTCTGTTTCTGGCGTCATGCGGCCTCCGTCGTCTTTTTGAAGGAGTGAGCTATTCGAGCAGAAGCGATGGTTACGTAATCCGGGTTCAGGTCGATGCCGATGAAGTTAAATCCTTCCTCGATAGCTGCCCGGCCAGTGCTCCCGCTCCCCATCCACGGATCAAGCACGGTACCGCCAGGCTGAGTAATCAGCCTGCAGAGATAGCTCATCAGGGCGATCGGCTTAACGGTGGGGTGATTGTTCTTCGCGCCACTGGTACGCCCGGCACCGGCGCGCGGATCGTTAATGCCGACGCTTCCTTCTTTGCGGCCGCCGGTCATGTCGCTGGCTGACGTCGCAATAAATCTCTCGAGGCCTTCATCGCGCTCTTTCGATTTTACCTTCGCACAGTAGAAGAAGCGGGCGGCGCTCTTGCTGCTATCGATGCGTGGAGTTGATTCGTGCCGCCGGTCCATTTGCCCGTAGCAATTCGCCGCACCCATTTTAGAGCTTGGCTCATTGCCGGTAAGCGCTCCTTGCTGGCCTTTCGCATCCGGAAACGCTGACACTACAACATCGCTTCCGTCGTGAATTATGTTTGCTGGCCAGCGACCCTCTGATGCCTGCTCGTAATCGGCAACAGGTTCGGTACCATCGCGCTGGTGTGAAAGCAGACCGCCAGCACCACCATTTAGCGCCTCATCGGTAGAGATGCGGCAGGCGTTGATATTGATAGCCCCGGCACCGTGCTCAGCCATGTTCGCTGACACCGTGTTTTTGAATGGCTTGCGAGCCATGACG
The DNA here is from genome assembly GCF_001022965.1 of Enterobacter genomosp. O. Lineage (GTDB taxonomy): Bacteria > Pseudomonadota > Gammaproteobacteria > Enterobacterales > Enterobacteriaceae > Enterobacter > Enterobacter cloacae_L. The sequence continues at coordinate 147,953 of NZ_LECZ01000022.1, read as the reverse complement.
ATCGGTTCGTGAGCAGGCTTTAGAGCAGTTCCCCAGCCATCAAAATCACCGTCGAGGTTATGCGACTTTGGGAAGCCGCTGCCGTAAATCCAGAGGATTTGGTCCCTGATTTCGAAACCGGCGTCCTCAACGTTAACCACAAGGCGGTGATAGGTTCGCGAACCGCCGAACGCCAGAAGATGGCCGCCAGGCTTGAGAACGCGCAGGCATTCTTGCCACTGCTCAACCGTCGGGACGTCGTAATCCCATTTGTGGTTCATGAAGCTGAGCCCATACGGTGGATCCGTCACGATGGAGTCAACTGAGTTATTCGGCAGCGTTTTCAGGACGTCTTCACAGCGCCCGACGTGGAGTTGATAGGTCATTCTTCCTCCCGCTCCGGATCCTTAACATCCCAGCCATTACGCTCAATATTTGTTTGCAGCCGCTTATCTCCGACCTCATCAATACTGCGGCCGGTAATCTCTGCGACTTCAGCGTTTGAGTGCCGCCACAGCAGCGCCAGCTCTTCGGTAGTCCATTCAGGCATGACTTTTCCTCCTGCCGATCGGGCAAGTGAGTTGCGCTTGCTGCGCACGGAGTGGATAGAGCGGCCGGTTGCCGCGGCGATTTCCTCGGGAGTGAACCGGCCAAACATAAACAGCTCTGCTTTGGTCCACTTCCTGCAGTTGGTACTGCCCGGGAATCTCACATCGAGGCGAGCGGCCTGTGTGTAAACGGCGCGCTCAGTTCTCTCCAGTTTTTCGGCAATCATTGGGACGGGCATCTGTCCTGCAACTTCATGCAGGAACTGTTTTTCCCATGGTTGCCATGCGATGCCGCTCATGCCGCTTTACCATGACATTTTATTTTCTGGATCTCAGATTCCAGATCTGCCAGGAAGCTCTTAACCTCAGATTCAATTTTGCGCGACAGCTCTTCATCGAAATGAATGCGCTTCTTGAAATAGGCGAGGTCAGGCGGCAGGCGATCATCGAAACTAACGAAATCACACCATTTCCGCCCGGTGCACATCATCTGTGCATGCATTTGCAGCATGTACTGGCGCTTTGGCTCGCCAGTTTTCAGCGTTTCAAGATGGGTCCAGGTGTTGGGGCATTTGATTTCGATAAGCCCGTCGTCGTTAACAAGTCCGTCCGGGCTGGCTGCGAATCCGGGTATGGTTGGGTGATCGATGAGTCCAACTTCAGTAATTTCCGCATCGAACTCATTCAGCGCATACATCTCACGCGCCACTGGCTCAAGTTCAGTGCCGCGCATCATCGCGGCATTAGAAAATCCCTCTTCCAGCTTCCCTGTCAGCCGTTGGCAAATCAACTCGGCCATGTAGTTCTGGCGGCTTGTGGAGTAGCCCGACTTAGTCCGGGCCATAACGTCAGCCAGGCGGCTGGCTGTAACCTTGCCGCAGCGCGCGGCAAACCATTCAGGGGTGCGTTGCTCCATCATTCAGCCTCAGCATCTTCGACATTGATAGGTTCGGCGTTGTCGACAGCAAGGCTCATGTCATACATGCGTCGCTTCTCAACTACGCCGATCACCTGTTTTTCTTCGGCGCTTAACGCCACCCAGAACTCCTGATACTTAACAGTTCCAAGGCGCGCGGCAGACTCACCTTTTGCGATCAGTTCCGGGCGACGACTATCTGATTCATGGCCTGCATGAACCTCTGCCGTTGTTCCTTCAATGACTCGTTCGGCCTCGTCCTGGTCGAAGATGCCAGCGAAACCAAAGGCCAGACGCGCGCACTGGATCAGCGTCTTGTGGCGAAGCATGCGGGTAGGGTGGGACTGCCATGGCTGAGTGTTGCGTTTGCACTCGCCCATGTACTCGGTGACGATGGTCGGGTGCTTACGGTCTTTGCGGTAAATCTTGCAGGTGCACGCGCCTTCCTCCTTGTCGTAAGAGAACTCCATGCCGTCAAACTGAGAATGTTCGTTGATAATGCGAGCCCATCCATCAACGCCGACAACCGGGACAATCCCGCCTTTATCTGGGAAGGCATAAATCTCTTTTGTCCATGGGTTCAGGCCGTACTGGTTGGCGACGATCAACAGGGCTGTAAACTGCTCGTCCGTGACGTTGCCACCTTTGAACGCTGTATTCTTCAGCGTATTCATCAGGTCTGTACCGGCATCCATGCCGAGGCGTGCGGCCAGTTTCCCGGCCATGGTGGAAAGTGCAGTACTCATTGTTAAATCCCTCAAAAATTAAAACGGGCAGCCGGTACGGTGTTCCCAGTCGTATTCCGCCTGGGCGTAAGCAACTGCCGAAATGAAATCGTTGTAGGCCTCGCCAGCTTTATCGCTGCGAAGTCCGGAGAAAGGCGTGCTGTGAATCGGGACCGAGAAGTGGAAGAGGCCGGACGGCTCTTTTGGCATCATGTCGATAATTTGCTGCGCCCGGTCGTCGATCCACTTCTCTTTCTCGTCGGTGAGTTGCTGCTCCACCCAGCGACGATCTTCGATGCGGTCGTAAGTGAGGTATGCGTTCATGGTTGCCTCAGTAATGAATTTTCGCGCAGGGGATCAGGTCATCTTTCAGGGCGGTAAGCACTTCGATAGCCTGTTCGCGGGTTAAGCTGGTACTGCTTGTGAGCGCGTTAACGATGTTGGTTCCGACCGTCTTGCGGTGCTTCACGTCAGCTTCGCGCTTTGCCAGTTCGTCGGCGATGCGCTTCTCTTCGGCCAGGCGAGCTGCTTCCTTCTGCTCAGTCTCGCGCTTGATGCGTTCGGCTTCTTCTTGTGCTTTACGCTGCTCGGCGGCGATGGCTTCCTGTTTTTCGCGCTCAGCACGTTCAGCGGCTTCTTTCTTATCGCGTTCTGCCTTCTGCACTGCTGCTATACGGTCACGCTCGGCTTGCTCAGCCCTAAGCTTCAACTCCGCTTCCCGGCGTGCAGCCTCAGCACGTTCGCGTTCGGCTTTCTCTTCTGATTCACGTTTAGCCTGTTCTGCTGCCTGACGTTTCAACTCTTCTTCACGAGCAATGCGCTGGCGTTCTGCTTCTTCTGCTTTTTCTTTTTCGTCGCGGTCGAAAGCGTCATTCATCAGCAGAGCCATTTCGTGGTCAGCTTCAAACTTGGCCGCCAGCTCCTGATCGAACTTGATGTTCATTTCAAGCGCTTCGGCGTGCATCGCGTTCATGGCTTCTTCAGCCTTAATTCGTTCCTGCTCGGCTTCCCATTCGGTTAGGGGTCTGCGGGTGGCATCACGTAGCTCGTCACAGGCATCAACGAATCGCTTAATTTCGGCCTCAGCCGGGCGCACAGCCTCTTTAAGGCGTTTCAGGTACTCACGTCCCGGCTTTTCGATTGCCGTCTTGCTGCGAGACACCTGCGCTGCCAGAGAGGCGACACGGTCACGGCCTTTCTTCGTGGACAGGTCCGGCACTTCGTTTACTGCCTGTCGGATTTGCTCAAGGTAAGCATCAAGGCCGCCAGCTACGTACAGCGCTGGCGCCTGTTCCGGCTTGATTTCGATGACAGTTAAGTCCGTTACTTCACTCATGGTTTCTCCTGAAATTTGGATGTGCAGATCCCGCCCGCAGAAAGCCAGGCCGATCGGTTGAATAGGGGGGTAGGTATCAGTGAACCATCGGCTCGCCGCGCTCATTCAGCAGCACAACGACGGAATCACTTTTGATGATGGTCTTTTCGAAGATGTTGAAGGCGTACAGGCCTTTCTCAACGTTCGCAGAGGCGCGATAAGTTTTGCCGTGGTGTTGCAGCATTGTGCCCGGTAAAACCTCGCTGCGTGGCATTGATGCGGTGCCGTAGTGCATTCCAATCATACCTTCACCTCAACCTGTTCCAGGAGGCCAGCGATATGCATCTGCCAGCGGTTCAGCACCAGTTTTTCCCGCGGTACCGACACCGACGTCAGTTGCCACTCGTTTCGTTGAGCTTTTTGGCGGTGTACTGCTTGCCGTTGTGGGTGACTGTCATGATCCCTCCCGGCGATTTGCCTCGGAGTCCTGACGGAATGCTTCATGCAAGAACTCTTCACTAAATTCCATCTCAGGGGCCTGAACGAACGCGATAAACGCTTCTTCCTGGCAGTTTGTGCAATATCCGGATCGGATTGCGCATCCGCAATTTTCACAGTGTTTGGACATAATCATCTCCGCGCTTAAGGCCGCGCCGCCGAACGTTAAACAAGACTTCTGCGCTAATGGGCGGTGGATGGCCGCCGGTTGTCATAAATGGGCAGACTCGAAAATCTGCCTATGTATGGCCGATAAAAAACCCGCCGGAGCGGGTCATTCATTCTTTGGTATGCCGCAAAGGGCGTTTAGCGTTTCAACGGGAATGGCAAGTGCGGTGCTGGTCGCTTCACGGCGTTCCACCTCAGGCAAATATGGCACTGCCTCAGGCCACATCTCAGCCAGTTTTTTAACAGTTGAGACTTTGGTTAGAGCACCTTTAACCTGCAATTGGAAGGCATCAACTTCATCGTAAAGAACGTTGATGGTTACCGTCGATTCAGTGAGTCGGTCGTGTAATTTTCCAACTTTCTTCAGCGTGCTGTAACTTTCAGGAACGAAACCCGAATCAACTACAGGCGCGAAGGAAGCTCCGAAGAAAAGGTCGCTTTCAAGATCGTGCTTACCAATATGTTTTCCACGGTGGCGATAGCGATGATCCAAACCGTTCCTGGCTAATTCGTGATACTCACCATTGATAATGACCTTTAAAATTGCAGTTTTAGCGCCGACCTGCATCTTGATGAAGGAGTTATCTTTGAAATCTTCCCGAGCCTTAGTTATTTGCTCATCGCTAGTGTTTTCCTGCTTGAGCAATGCCTGTCGAATTTCTTCAACAATTTTCGCCCTCTCATTAACCGCAGCTTTCGCTTTCTCAAACAATGGGGATGCGAGAAGCAGGTTATGGCATAGCTGATTTTTAATTTCGTTGTTAAGACGAATCATTGACTTACCCTCTGTCGTTACCCGCTGATGCGGGAGAAATGCTTTGGTGCTGGCTCCCCACTTTCAAGCAGCAGGGAAGGCCGTCGTCGCCTTGGTGAGCCATTACCTCACCAACTAGCTGATAACCGTCTGCCAGCCCAAAGCACTCACCAAAAACCCCGACGTCGCCGGGGTTTCCGAAAGCATTTGTGGTACCGATTATTTGTGAGCGATATAGCTTTGCCGTCGCATAGAAGCTCCTTTGTTGCGTGGGTTGATTCAGCCCAGCCCACTCAGCTTCGAATGGACTGGAATAAATCTGTTTGCGCTTCGCACCTCTCATCCCGCCAGTGTTGCCCGTTCCCACGCCTTTATCGCTCTCGCGAGGGGGTAGCCTCACACCGACCGGATCGCGCCCGGTGCTACGCCGAATTTGTACGTTGGGGTCTAAACAGGATTACTGAGTGCTGTTCCGACTTTGCATGTTGTTAAAAAGCAGGCGACTTGCTGTCCGCCGCTGGCTAACTTCGCTCAGCTGTCGATGTTTCGTTTTGATGGATTGATAATAGCGATGAGTATTGTTTATAGCAATACGTATTGATATTAATTAATAGCAATTGCTATTAATTCTTTGATAGCTAAAGGAATTTATTTTTTTAAAAATGGCGTGATATGCTCATAAAAACGTCGAGAGGAATGGCTTTATGGAATTAGATGAAGAGAGAGTGAATATGATGGCCCACGCAGCTGGCCGCGCGGTAATGGAGTTATGCCTTGCAGATATCCCTGTGACTCAGCAAGCAATCATCGACAAGTTGGAGCAGTACCGTAAGGAAACCGGAAACGTAATTGGTAAAGGGATTAACAGAGATGCTGCTGAGATTGTTAGGAAGGGTAGAAAAGCGATAAAGTGAAGAAGCCCGGTCAAGAAACCGGGCCCGGAAAAAGGAAATTTTAATCAGCCCAGCCAGATTTCGTGTTGATCGCTGATTCGGCCATGGTGTATTTCTGAACCTTATCGTCTTTGAAAAGGATGGTAAGTTCTTTCTTGGTGCCATTTGTTCCGTTATGGAAAAGTCCATAGAACGGGATGAATGTGGTGCCATTAACTTTCACTTTCGCGAACGCATACTTCCAGATCTCATTTCCGCCATCGGTGTATGAGACCGCATCTGGCGAACCGAAGAGACTCTTCACCTCTGCTTTCGTCGTCTTTCCTTCCTGAATTTTACTCTGGACACTAGTCTCAGTTTCGTTTTTCAACTGCTGGTTACCAGAGGATGCGCAGCCTGTCAAAGCAACCGCAATAGCAGTTGCAACAAGGTACTTTTTCATTTTATTTCCTTTGCTGTGTAAGCTTCCAAAGATGAAGCCAAATATATTTTATCCGTGTTTTCTGTAGGTCTGCGGCATGCTGCCTATCACTTTTCCGAACACCAGTATCCTGTTCATTTCTTCTTTTTCAATAGGATCCCATGGACGGTAAGTCTGGTTGTCTGAAATGACAAGGAGCTTATCCTTCATCTTCTGAAGGCGCTTCACGTGAGATGTATCGTCGTAGATGAAGGCGTAGATCCCATCACCATCAAAGTGCTGAACGCTGATGTCAACGAACAGTAAGTCGCCTGGCTCAATGGTTCCGGACATGCTGTCGCCGCGAACATTGATGATTCTGATCTGCTCAGCCTTCCTGCCATTGAACATCCGGCGAGCGTCTTCGACTGAATATTCCACGGATCTAAGCACCTCTACAAATTCGCTGTTGATGGCTCCTGGCCCAGCGCTTACGTAAAAGTCTAGCGCTTCAATGCGGAATGTGTCAGTAGGCGCCAGCTCTGTTTTTGGCTGCGAAATTGCGGGCATTTGACCATCGTCACGCATCGGTCCAACTCCGGTTGAAAGCCACTCAGAGCGAACGCCAAGCGCATTGGCAATCTCAACGATTTTAGTTGAGCCGCGGGCATTGCCGCTGGTCAGCCGCCAGATAGTGGGCTGAGCGACGCCAGACGCCTTAGCCAGAGCGCCCTGAGACATGCCAGATAGTTCCATTGCCTGATTCAGGCGTTCTGCAAGAGTTTCTTTTTTCATGAGTTTAAATTTATACGCTTGCGTATTGATGGTCAAAACACGTTTAGCTATTGCCTAAATCAATACGCATTGCTATTATCAATTCACACCAATACTCATAGGAATTGGAAAATGACGAACAAAACCATCCAGCGCGCCATTGATATCGCTGGTAGCCAGAAGAAATTAGCCGACCTGTGCGGCGTAGCGCAGCCGACGGTATGGCGGTGGTTGCACGGTGGCGGCATTGATGCCCGCTACGTAATGAAAATTGTGTCTGCAACCAACGGCAAGCTTAAACCAGCAGATATCCGTCCAGATCTCGCCCAGCTGCTTGGGGCGAATAACACAGCCGCCTGACCGGCGGCCCTAACCACGAAAGGGAAAGCAATGCATTCACTTGCGTTTCAACAAGGTAACAAATTTTCGCCAACGGCGATGATTTACCAGAATCGCCGGGAACCTGATTCCAAGGCGTTAAACATCGATGGGATCCGCGCGGCAGTACGCGCCTGGGCAGCTGATTGCCGCAGTCGTGAATTTGTCGCAGCGCTGATTGTGGAAGAGTGGCGGGCTACCGGCGGCACCGGCCTGGATATCCCGACTGACTCGCACCGCCAGATGCAGAAGGTATTCCGCTGGATTGATGGTGACACCGAATATGCGGCCAACAACATTCGCCAACTGGCCCCGGCAATCATGGCCGTTCTGCCGCTGGAGTACCGCAACCGCCTGGCTCCGCAGAACGACACGATGTCGCTGATCGCCTCTGCGATGAAAGAGTGTGCCGAAGCTAAACAGGCTGTGCTGCTGGACGCTCCAGAGCATCAGAAGCTGAAAGAGGTAAGCGAGGGTATAGCGTCGCTGTTCCGCCTTATGCCGGAGCAGGTAGGTCCGCTGATGACGATGGTCACATCGATGCTGGGGGTCATGTGAGAGGCACCAGAAAAGAAAAAGCCCTTGAAGCGGTAACTTCAAAGGCCTTCCAAACACTGTGTTACGCCAAGTAACGGGAGTAATTATGGCAGAGAAATTGATGCATAACACGATGTTTTTGCCGCTCAACCTGGAGAAAGAGAAGGTTAAGCATCTTGATCTTCCTAGCGGCCTCAGATCTCAAGGGTGGATTTACGCGCTCAAAAATCCATACATGCCGGGAATCTTCAAAATAGGAATGACAGTAAATGAGCCTGAAATGCGTGCTGCTCAGATTTCACAGGGCACTGGCATACCGGCGCCATTTGAAGTCCATAGCGCCTACTTTTCCGATAACCCGAGAGGCCATGAACAGGAGTTTCATCAATACCTGTCCAACTGCCGAATCAATCCTGGTCGTGAGTTTTTCAGATGCACTGAAGAAGAAATCGCTGAAGCAGCTGATGCCATCGGTTTAATCAGCCGTAGCGCCACGATAGAGGAACTTGCTGATTCTTATGACGTTATTTGTATTGAGCAGAGCGAACCCTTCTCTTTGCAAGAACTGTTTGAGGATCTCGATATATCAGTTTTCGGCTGCCAGTACGCGGCAACAAAAAGATTGGTAGAAATTGGAAGGGAATACCTGCACCTCGTCAATAGGGGTGGTTGCTCGTTAGCGTTTATGGATGGGAGGGGAATACCTGTCGTCCGTGAGTACATTCAACATCGCGAAGCATACATTGCATCCCAAGAAGCTGCGGGTGTGTATGGTCCGCAGAAACCAGGAGGATTTTGATGGCTCGCTCACGAAACATCAAGCCAGGCTTTTTCACGAACGACGAGCTTGCAGAATGTCAGCCGCTGGCGCGCATTCTCTTCGCTGGTCTGTGGACTATCGCCGATAAAGAGGGTCGCCTGGATGACCGCCCTAAGAAAATTAAAGCCATGGTGCTGCCTTTTGATGATGTCGACTGTGACGCTTTATTGCAGCAGCTGCATCAGCATAAATTCATCAATCGCTACCAGGTGAATGGCGATTCCTACATTCAAGTTTCTAACTGGAAAAAGCACCAGAACCCGCACTGCAAAGAAGCGGCAAGTGAGATACCAGAACCTTCTCAGAACCAAAATTGCACCGAACAAGAACAGTGCAATTCAGATGCAAAAGAGGAAAAGGAAGAAGAGGGAAAGCCTCAAGTCATTGAAAATAATGGAGCACAAGAAAAGCACTGTGCTAGTAAGGTGCAAGAACAGGTTCAGAATAGTTTAAATCCTGCTGATTCCCTTAACCTGATTCCTGATTCCCCTATCCCTGATCCTGATTCCTTGGTTAACACCCAAGCCGCTGACGCGTCTTGCGAAGAGGCCAATGCGGATATTCATGAAATATCGAGTCGGTACGCATTCGAGGGCCAGATCGTTCGGCTGAACCACAAGGACTACCAGGCATGGTTAAAACTGTACCCGCTGATAGACCTGAATTACGAACTTCAGAAGCTGGATATCGAGTTCACGCATGAGAAGCCAAAAAATTGGTTTATCACTGCCAGCCAGAAGCTGAGTTATCAGAACAAGCAAGCGGCGGCACGCGGCAAACCGGCTGTTAGGCCGGATCTGGACTTCAACAACACTGACTGGGCTTATGGGGTGATTCGATGAAATCTCTTGCAGAGCAGATGCGTAACCACGACCGCGAGCAGATGAGCCGCATGGCCCACAACCTGCCAGAGCAGTACCAGGAGCGACCGCAGGTCGAACAAACGGCGCAGATTTTCAACGAGCTGTTTAACCAGCTTCGGGCGGCTTTCCCGGCCAGCATGGCTAACTTCCGAACGCAGGCCGAGCTGAACGAATTCCGCCGTCAGTGGCTGCTGGCTTTCCAGGAAAACGGTATTCACTCACTGGACCAGGTCGCCGCAGGTATGCGTGTAGCCCGTCGCCAGGAGCGTCCATTCCTGCCGTCGCCGGGCCAGTTCGTAGCCTGGTGCAAACAGAGCGGCGGCGCGCTGGGGATTACCGTAGACGAGGTCATTGTTGAGTACTGGGACTGGCGAAACCGCGCGTTTGAGTTTTCGTCAAGCGAGCTTTTCCCATGGTCGCAGCCGGTCATGTATCACATCTGCGTTGAACTGCGCCACCGCAGCACTGAGCGCCAGTTAACCCAGTCTGAGCTGATTCGTGAAGCTAACGAACTGCTGGCTATGTGGGAGCGGCGCGTTCTGGACGGAAAACCAGTGCCACCAGTGCGCCGGGCGATCGCCGCACCTGCAGCACCGCGCGGACCAACTCCGGCAGAGATGTTGAAAGCCCAATATCAACGCAACAAAGCAAACGGGATGGTGTGACATGAAAGGCAAACAGGCAATTCTGCGTTATCTCGAAACGCACCGGACCTTCACTGCGAAGGATGTAGCCACAGAGTGTGGCATGACCATCAACTGCATCACGAAGAACGCCATCGATCTGGAGCGGGCCCGCAAGATTGTCCGGGTGAGCAAGGTCTGGCGAACGGTGACTTATCGCCTGGCAACGCCGGAAGAGCAGGACGGCACCGCGCGCAGCTGCACCAACGGAATATTTCAGGAGTGCCGCAACAGCGTGGCGATGAAGCGAGTATTGATGGTTTGGGGGAGGGTAGGGATATGAGCATTAAAAAATTGGTCGAAATGATTAAGCGCAACGGCCTTCTGGCCTCAATGCCTCAACTTGAAGAGCTTTACCAGGTTGCGATTGAGAACGAACTGAAGCTTGCAGAGTCTCAGCGCGAGTTCCGTGCTGCTGATGCGACTATCGAGAATCTGCAGATGCAGGTTGATAAGCTGGCTGCGGAGAATGCGGGGCTGAAGGCTGCGTTACGCCCATCAGATATCCCGAGTGAGTGGACGGATGCATTTGGCGACACCGCAGTAATTGAGCATGACGCTACAGGAGACAATCAGGGGCATTCAGTCGCATGGTCATGGGTTGGGAACCAGGAAGAGGTTATCAAATCCGTTCTGCTTGCTGTTGATAAAGGCATTGAAACCCCAGCCACCGATGCTTTCATGGCTGAAGTGCGTGCGCAGGGTGCCGACGAGTGCGTGCGCCAGCTGGTTATATCCGATGGCGATGATTTCTCAGATGCTCCAAATATCTGCGCGATGGTTGCGTACCAGCTTCGCAAAGGAGTGCAGTCATGACACGCATCCGTAACTTCGGCTGGAATCGCCTCAAGCTGGCGACTCTGTCTTACGAAGAGATAAGCACCCTCGAAGAGCAGGTGAAGCAAGAGCACGCCTGCAGCGATGGCATCCACATGTACGACAAAGCAGGCCGTGACAAGCTCGATGCTCTGAGCTGGGCCGTATACAACAAGCAGAAGCGTGAGGCCGCACAATGAGCAACATCGACAAACAGACTTTCCGCGGTCAGAGCGTTGAAGGTTCATTTTATCTGGCTGAGTGCGGCTATTGTGGGCAGGTCATGCCATCCAGCAAGCTCCGCGTATTGCATTCACCCGATGGTGAAGCGGATTGTTACTGCCCGCACTGCAATGCAGAAGATTGCGAAATTTTCGATCTGGGCCTGGTTGGCTCTGAAGTTGTGAATGCATGGAACTATCAGCAGAAGCGTATCGAGGCGCTGCTGGATGAGCTGGAAGCCAAAGACAACAGAATCAATCGCCTCGAAGCCATTGTTTCTGTCGCAGAACAGCGTAACGCCCTAATGCGCGAGTGGAAACGTGAATTGAAGGTTCCTTGCGACCTCGTTGATAACCAGGTGCCAGTTGTTATTCATGGCATGGTTATTCGCCTTGAGAGGCTCAAAGAGACCGAAGAGAAACTTGCAGCCGCAGCCGGTAAAGGAGAGTAAACGTGAAAAATTATCTCAGCAATTTAGCGAGCATGCTTCAGGGCATTGCAGATGTCATTTCTGACGGCGATAAGGTGCAGAAAAAGTGCCCTGCGCACTTAAAGTCCGCACTGCTTGAAGCCTCTCACGCTCTGGATGGTCAATCGGTCAGGGTTAATTATCCGACGAACGGAAAGCCTGAAATCGTTAATGCTCGCGGGCATCATCGACCGCTTAGTTTGCGGGAAAGAGTGGCAATCCGTTTACTTGGCGGCAGAACGGAGATTCGCCCATGAGCACTATTACCAAAGAACGCCTGGAATGGCTTGCTAACATTTCTGGCCGCGATGACATCGACGAGATTGATGGTGAAGAAATTCGTGAGCTGGCGCGTATCGCGCTGGCATCGCTCGAAGCGGAGCCTGTTGGCTACGTCGACGCTGAATACGCTGAGCTCCTAAGGTCAGGGCATATCGAATCATGCTCTGTGTATGCCGAGCAGGGCGAAGGATGCATTGCGCTATACGTCGCCCCGCCAGCGCCGGTATCTGTCCCTGAATGGACAAACGAGCAGTGCTTAGAGTTCCTGTCGATCGCTTTCCGGCATGCGGAAATTAAAGGCGACCTTCAGTTTGACGATATCCGCTTGGGCGTGAAGATGGTCAATGGTAGCCGCGCCGCCATGCTTCAGGGTGCCGAACCTGTAACGACGGCTTACAAGTTGCCGGATGGTTGGGTGGCTTGCAGTGAGCGGATGCCGGAAATTTATACATGGGTTCATGTTTACTCACCATTGGCATACATAGCAGAGCAAATTCTCCCAGACCGCCTAATTGAAGTCGGCGATCCAGAGAACGGGCCATTTTGGGATTATCATGGTCGTGAAGGTGTTACGCACTGGATGCCACTGCCAGCAGCACCGCAGCAGGAGGTGAAGTCGTGAAACACTTACGCTATGACTGTATGGGCGCTGCTTATGCTGGTGAAAGCAGGCACCCGCAAGAAGTAATGCGCGAACTTGGCATCACGTATGAACGCGCTATTCCTCAAAGCATGGGGGACCAGTGGTGGCTTTTAAACTGCGAACATGGCGAGCTTCCGGGATACATCACCGAAATGAAATGTGATGACTGGATGGCTAAGCAATATCGCCTCCCTGAGGCATACAAAAACGCCTAACCCATTCGAATTGAATGCATTTTGACATGCTTACCAGCCATTGTGGCCATTAATCTCAGGATGATGGTATAAAATAGGTTCACATTTGAGAGGGAAATATGATTATTCAACTTACTGATTTAAATAATAACCCAGTGTTCATAAATTCTGACCACATTATCCTGATAACTGCCCTTGGTGGAAATACCTGCATAAAGGTTACTGGTGGGGATTATTGGAATGTCAAAGAAGATGTTTTCCATGTTGTTGACACAATCAACGCCTCACAACAACAAAAGAGACTTTGATTTTCCATAATCAACCCGCCATAATTAAGTCACCGCAGGTCTGAACACCCGGCGGTGACTTCTGCGCATTTAAGGGGACTTAAATGCGACCACAATCTGAACTCCTCACCTTGTCACAGATGCCTATCGGCACCTGCGATTTCCTGCATTCCGCGTTACCTCTCGGAGGTGGCGTATGAAGCAGCACTACTGCATCGTTAACGACACCGTTAAAGACAACCTCATAGCATTCATCCGCACCATTCCGGTAAACCCTCGCGCGCCGATGGTGGTCGAGGCCCGGGAAGAGACGCGCACCGATAAGCAAAACCGTCTTATGTGGCCGCTGCTGAAAGACCTGTCTGCCCAGGTTGTTTGGCATGGCGAAAAGCTTGAGCCGAAGGAATGGAAAGACCTGATCACTGTTCTGGTAAGCCAGATGCAGGACCCGGAACGCGAGCAGAAATCCGCGCCGGGCATTAATGGCGGACGCGTTTATTTCGGTGTCAGCACATCGAAATCCAGCAAGCGCTACATGGTCGACGTCATCGAGGCGATTTACTGGTTCGGTACCGACCGCGGCGTGAAGTTCTCCGAAGCATCCAGCAAGCGCATCGCCTGGGCACAAGAGTGGAGGGCTTCCCGTGGGTAGTCCTCTCGCACGCGTCATAACCAACGAAATCTTCCGCGTTCCGGCGCGCCGCAAAAGTAAGCCAGCGGTTAAGCCGTCCGACATCGCGACCCTGAAGGACTACACCGCCCGCCTGGTGGATAAGAAATGGCTGCGTCTCGCGGCACGGAGGAAGCATGCGTAAACCATCCCGCCGTAAGTGCAAAGTATGCGGTGAATACTTCCTGCCGAAATTCCACGACATCCGGATCCGCTGGTGCAGCCCGGAGCACGGCGCAATCCTCGCGATGGAAGAGCGTGAAAAGGAGAGGGTTAAAGCCGCGGCGAAGCGCATCAAGGAGCGCAAAGAAAAAGAACGCGCTGAGCGCCGGGATCTGAAAGCGAGAAAGGTGGCGCTAAAAACGAAACCGCAGTGGAGAGCTGAGGCGCAGGCGGCTTTCAATCGTTACGTCCGTTTGAGGGATGCTGGTAAGCCGTGCATCAGCTGCGGCAGGCTGCCGGAGCAGAAGTTTGGCGGAACCATGGACTGCGGCCACTATCGCACCCGCGGCGCCGCGGCGCACCTTGCATTCAACCTTCACAATACAGCTGCCCAGTGCGTTTATTGCAATCGGGATCGCGACGGCGCGCAAAAGGCTTTCGAGCAGGGCCTCATTGAGCGTATCGGTGCCGAAAAAGTTGAGGCGATAAACAACGATAACTCTGTCCGCCGGTTCGACATCCCATACCTGCAGCGCATCAAATCCATTTTCACACGCAAAGCCCGAGCGCTGGAAAAACGCCGGGCCCGCCGACAGGAGGCCGCATGAATCACAACGACTTCCTGCGATACCAGGCTGAAAGCGTCAACCGCGCCAACCTGCCGCCAGTAGCAAAGCACAGCCAGACCAAAACCAAACAGCCACATAAGGAAGCCGCATGAACAGTCAGCAACTGGAATACGTACGTCAGCAGCTCATTGTGGCGACCGCAGATCTGAGCGGGGCGACGAAAGGGCAGCTGGTAGCTTTCGCCGAGAACGCGCAATTCACCGCGACGGCGCGCAGCCGGGGCCGGAAGAAAGTATTCGACAAGGATAAGCAGCGCATGGTCAACCCAGATGGCCCGCCGATGAGTGGCAGCCAGTCACGCGCCAAGGGCTCATCAATCGCGCTGGTGGGCCCGGTTGAGTTCGTGACCGCATCCTGGCGCCGCGCTGTGTTGTCGCTGGAAGACCACCAGAAAGCATGGCTGCTCTGGAACTACAGCGAGAATATCTGCTTTGAGTACCAGGTGGCGATCACCCAGTGGGCATGGGCTGAGTTCCGGGAGCTCCTCGGCGCGAAGAAGGTGGCCGGCAAGACGATGGAGCGTCTGAAGAAACTGATATGGCTGGCGGCGCAAGACGTCAAGGCAGAGCTGGCGGGCAAGGATGTGTATCAGCATCAGGACCTGGCGGCTCTGTGCGGCGTTAAACCTGATAACTGGTGCCATAACTACGCCGACTACTGGCGGGCCATGTGCGCCATCTTTAAGCGTCTTGATGACGATTCTCTTCTCTGCACTGTGAGAACACGATCACAACAAAAGGCGACTTTTTCGCAGCAGGGTGTTGCAAAAGTCAATTAAATAAGCCATATTTGAGTCTACTTTGATATGCTGCCTAAATTACATCGGCGGCATGATGATAGTCACTATCCAGTTTGTAAAATGAGCCCTGGCATCCCGCCGGGGCTTTTTCATTTCAGGGTCAGAAGCACAGCGGTTGTGCGTTCGGCTGTTAACCGAATGGTCGAAGGTTCGAATCCTTCCTGTCCCGCCAAATTCGCCGGTCTAGTTCAGTGGCAGAACCGCAGCCTTGTAAGCTGCGCGTCAGAGGTTCGATTCCTTTGCCCGGCACCAGAACCCACTACCTGGGACCCTTAGGCCAGAGAGCCGACATTGCCTTACCCTCATCTTCCTGGCTTGTCGCCAGGTTTTTTATTCAGGCCGCAGACAATCAATTCCAGATGCCATGTAGCTATCGTGTCTGACGGCCTTTCCCACTACACGAACAGCACCCGCTAACTACGCGAGGTGAGAGCATGTATCGCATGGAAAAAATAACCACTGGTGCTGCCTATGGCGCTTCAGCCGGGAGCATCCTAAACGGCATGCTGAATGCCTACAGCCCCGAGCAGTGGAACGCTATCGGCGTGCTGGTGGGCATCATCATCGCTGTACTGACATATCTGACGAATCTCTATTTCAAAATCCGCGAAGACAAGCGCCGCAGCAGGAGCCGAGATGAACCCGACACTCAGGAATAAGCTGGTGGGTGCCATTGTTGGCGGATCCGGAGCAATCACCATTGCTGCAGTAATGCTTGGCAATGCAGATGGACTGGAGGGGCGGCGCTATTACGCCTATCAGGATGTGGTCGGCGTCTGGACTGTTTGCGATGGGCACACCGGTGCCGACATCCGCCGCGGTCACCGCTACACAGATAAAGAATGCGACACCCTGCTGAAGGCAGATCTGCGAAAGGTGGCAAACGCCATCGACCCGCTGATCAAGGTTCGCATTCCTGAGCCAACCCGCGCCGCACTTTACTCCTTCACCTATAACGTGGGCTCTGGTGCCTTCGCCAGTTCCACGCTGCTGAAGAAGTTGAATGCAGGTGATGTGCTGGGGGCATGCAAAGAACTGCAGCGCTGGACGTATGCCGGTGGCAAGCAGTGGAAGGGGCTTATTACCCGACGCGAGATTGAGCGTGAAGTATGCGAATGGAGCCAAAAATGAGAGTGGCATTACTGGTAGCAGTATTCATGCTTACGGCATGTGATCGTGGCCCTGAGCCAGCAAAATCAACAATGGCTGTTTCCTCTCAACTGTCCTCTGACGCAGACCGCATTAAGGTGACCAAAATGTCAGAGTTCAGGGATACCCTGGCTTACGATAACTGGCATGGCGTATACCTCATTCAGGATCAGCAAACCGGGAAGGAATACATCGGCATAAGCGGTATCGGAATTTCAGAAGTAGGTTCGCATACGCAACTGGTAGGCAAAGTTCAGCAATCCGTAAGGGATGAGCGATGAGCAGATTAACATCCATCATTTGCGCTGTCGTTATCTGCCTGCTCGTTTCCATGGCTTGGGCGATTAACCACTACCGCGACAACGCCATCGCTTATAAAGACCAGCGCGACAAGGCGACGGTCAGGGCAGACACATCAGAGGCGATCACCAACAACGTGATTACCACGATGAACCTCATCCGTGACATTTCACAGGCTACACAGAATGCAAAGAACGAACTGGCTCGAAAGGGCGAGACGCGCATTGTCTACATCAGGCAGGCGCTTGAAGGCGATCCGTGCGCTAACCAGCCTGTTCCTTCTGCCGCTGCTGACAGCCTGCGGGAATACGCAGACAGTTTACGTGCCAGCCCCGGTAGTGCCGATAAGCGCTGACCTGACAGCAGATACGCCGATTCCCGGAATGGTGGTTCCGTTCACTTGGCAGGCAAGTCTGGAGTTAAACGCTCAGCTCTATACTGCGCTGGGGCAGTGCAATCTGGATAAGGCGGCAATCCGCAAAATCGAATCCTCCCGACAAGGAAAGAATGCTCAACCCCAATAAGGCGGTGATCATCATCTTGCTGACGGGTAAGCCGTAAGTGGCTAAGCACTTCTGAGAAGCAGGGCAACAGCTGCGACAAGGAAAAGAGGTAATCATGTCCGACATCTACAACATCAAACTGACGACGAACGACGGCGGCGAGTACATGGGCAAGATGTCACGACGTCAGCCTGAGCTGGTTAACGGCTTTGTGCCGCTGGCAACGGAGACGGGACAATGGCTGTATTTCGCTCCTGCCGATGTAAAACGCGTTGAGTTCACGCCAGTACCTGCGGAGGAAACACCGGCAGGTACCGAGGAGTCCGCATCATGAAGAGTGCATTTATCCCTGCCACCCTGAGTCTGGATCTTTCAGCTGCGGGCGAAGAGGCTCAGGCCGTAGCCAGCGAGCTACTGCGCCGAACCAATGGCCTTAGCCCGCGCATCTCTAAAGATGAGGCGCTTCGGATCCTGCTGGTCGACATGACCCGTGATTACCTGAAGGCCAAGAGTCAGGCAGAGCAAACAACGGAGTAACCCATGGCTAACGATGACGAGCGCAGGCCATACCCGCCAGTTAACTTCATCGCCTCCGACAACTGGCAGCCATACACCATGGTAATCCCCGCCAATGCAGTGCATGAGTGGATAAACCGGCAAATCATCAGCGATACCGGCAGCATCCATAACCATGACCATGAGCACCTGTTAGAGGCTGACCTCTGCTTTATGTGGGCGTCGGACTCGTTCGCGAAGAGGGGGCGCTTGGTTCTCGGTCAGGCCGAACAGGTAATGCTCCGCGCCGGTGGATGGCAGAAAGCCAGAATGGAACAGCAGATGTATGAATGGTTCGGGCGCATACCGAAGTTCATCATTACGCTGGCAGCCGATTACTGCTCACAATGCACTGACCTCGAGTTCTGCGCACTGGTAGAGCATGAGCTTTACCACATTGCCCAGGCCACCGATGATTTCGGCGCGCCTAAGTTCAACAAAGAGACCGGGCAGCCAGTGCTCACACTGCGCGGCCACGACGTCGAAGAATTCACTGGTGTCGTACGTCGATACGGTGCCAGCAAAGAAGTGCAGGAGCTCGTTGATGCGGCCAATGCGCCAGCAGAAGTGGCTCACATCGATATAGCCAGGTCATGCGGGACGTGCATGTTGAAGCTGGCGTAACGCTTTATTCAGATTGTCATGGAGGTGACCGATGGCAGCATTATCGACAGAGGTTAAAGCCTTCATCGTTCAATCGCTCGCCTGCTACGAGACCCCGGTAAAAGTCATTGAGCTTGTAAAGGCTGAATACGGCATCGAGGTTTCACGGCAGCAGGTGTCGCAGTATACACCCGGCAACGCAATGGCGGCCAAGCTGAGCCAGAAGTGGATTGACCTGTTTAACGCTACCCGTAAACGATTCCAGAATGAGATCGCCGACATCCCGATCGCAAATAAAGCGTACCGTTTGCGCGTTCTCGACCGAATGGCGACCAATGCTGAAAAGATGAAGAACTACGGCATGACCTCTCAACTTATCGAGCAGGCCGCCAAAGAAATGGGCGATGCCTACACCAATCGCCAGAAAGTCGAGCATACAAGCCCTGATGGCAGCATGACTCCGCAGCCTACAATCATCCAGCTACTACCCGTTGAGCCGAAAGCATGAGTAACGCCGTTCAACTGCCGATCCCCGCGAAGCTTGCCCCGCTGTTCACTGCCGTGAATAAGCGCTACCGGTGCTCGCATGGTGGGCGTGGCAGTGCCAAGACGCGCACTTTTGCGCTGATGACAGCCGTAAAGGCGTATCAGTCGATGATGAACGGTGAAAGCGGCGTGGTGCTCTGCGCGCGCGAATTTATGAACTCGCTGGAAGAGTCGAGCATGCAGGAGGTGAAACAGGCGATCCTGTCTGTCCCATGGCTGGCTTCCAACTTTGACATCGGCGAAAAGTACATCCGCACCATCGACAAGAGCGTTAACTACGTGTTCTGCGGTCTGCGGCATAACCTCGACAGCATCAAGTCGAAAGCGCGCATTCTGCTGTGCTGGGTGGACGAGGCTGAATCAGTCAGTGAAATAGCCTGGCAGAAGCTGAGCCCGACCGTTCGTGAAGAGGGATCAGAGATTTGGGTGACGTGGAACCCGGAGCGCGACGGAAGCGCCACGGATAAGCGTTTCCGTAAAGAAGCCGGCGACGACTGCATCACCGTTGAGATGAATTACACGGATAACCCATGGTTCCCTGACGTGCTGGAAGGTGAGCGACAGAACGATCAGCGACGCCTCGACCCGGCAACATACGCATGGGTATGGGAAGGTGCTTACCTCGAAAACTCTGATAAGCAGGTGCTGGCCGGGAAATACCGGATTGCCGAGTTCTCGGACCAACTATGGAAAGAGGCCGATCGCCTGTTCTTCGGTGCTGACTTCGGTTTCGCCAAGGACCCTAACACGCTGGTGCGCTCCTTCATCTTGCACAACCGGCTGTACATCGAATACGAGGCATACGGTCAGCAAACTGAGCTCGATCACATGCCGGAGTTGTACGACACGATTCCAGGCGCGCGTGACTGGCCAATCAAGGCCGATTCCGCTCGACCCGAGACTATCAGCTATCTCAAGCGGCAGGGCTTCAACATCTCAGCTGCCGAGAAATGGCAGGGGAGCGTTGAGGACGGTATCGCACATCTTCGCGGCTTCGACGAAATCATCATCCATCCGCGCTGCAAGAACGTGGCGCGCGAGGCCCGCATGTGGTCGTACAAAACGGACCGAATCACTGGAGAGGTGTTGCCGAAGCTCGCCGATGGTTACGAACACTGCTGGGACGGGATTCGCTACAGCCTCGACGGACACATTAAGCGCAAAGGTCAGATGGCCGGAATGATGATTCCTAAGCGCCTGCAGCGGCGTTAAACTGAAAATGAGGTGTAACTCAATTCCCGCTTGCGGGTTAGATGGGTAGAGTAATGCATCAACTGGCTAACGCCAGCAGGGCAGGCATGATGCTAATGCTGAACCTGAGTGCTGGTTCGAGTCCAGCCACCTCACCACCATAACAAGGTCGCTCCGGCGGCCTTTTTTATTGCCTCATTTCAACCAACGGACAATCCATGACTGACAAATTAACTCTCGCCGTCAACCATGCGTTGAACGATGCGCGGATGGCTCGCGCCCGTATGGGCCTTATGGCGCCTACGATGGGGCTGGACAATAAGCGCCATTCAGCATGGTGCGAGTATGGCTTCCCTGAGCAGGTCACTTACGAAAACCTTTACGCCCTGTACCGCCGCGGCGGTATCGCTCACGGTGCCGTTGAGAAGCTGGTGGGCAAGTGCTGGCAGACGAACCCGGAAATCATTGAGGGTGACGACGCCGACGAGAGCAAGGATGAAACCCCTTGGGAGAAGAGCGCCAAAAAGGTTTTCACTAAGCGACTCTGGCGCGCTTTTGCTGAAGCAGACCGCCGCCGTTTAGTCGGTCGCTATGCTGGCATCCTGCTGCACATCAATGACTCCAGAAAGTGGGACCAGCCGGTTGTTCGTGGGAAGTCACTAAAAAAGGTTACGATCGCATGGGCCGGTTCGTTAACTGTCAGTCAATGGGTAACTGACGAGAATTCGGCAGACTACGGTCAGCCAAAGCAGTGGAAATACGTTGAGAGTCTGCCAAACGGAGGGACTAATCAGCGATTCGTGCATCCCGATCGCGTCTTCATCCTGGGTGACTACTCGAATGATGCCATTGGTTTCCTTGAGCCTGGCTATAACGCCTGCGTCAGCCTAGAGAAGGTTGAAGGTGGGTCAGGTGAAGCATTCCTGAAGAACGCCGCTAATAAGCAGAGCATTAATTTCGACAAAGACGTTGACTTCAACAACCTTGCTTCTTTGTACGGAGTATCTGTTGATGAGCTTCAGGAGAGATATAACGATGCTGCCAGAGAGTTAAACATCGGTAATGACGTTCTTCTGATTACTCAGGGTGCCCAGGTAACGTCGATGGTGTCGGCAGTCTCAGATCCTGACCCAACCTATAACGTCAACCTGCAAACCTTTGCCGCTTCTGTCGATGAGCCGGTGAAAATTCTGGTTGGGATGCAAACTGGCGAAAGGGCGAGCACTGAAGATCAGAAGTATATGAATGCTCGCTGCCAGTCACGCCGCGGTGACCTGTCATTCGAAATTGAAGACTTCAGTGACAAGCTCATTGACCTGAAAATCATTGATCCTGTCAGCGAAAAGACGGTTATCTGGGATGACCTCAACGAGCAGACTGGAACTGAGAAGCTCGCCAATGCAAAAACCATGGCTGAGATTAACCAGACGTTCCAGGGCAGCGGAGAAAATCCGGCATTCAGTCGCGAAGAAATTCGCACAGCTGCCGGTTATGAAAACGTTGATGAATTCCCGTTAGGAGAAGAGGATGGCGAAGAAGACGAAGCCACCGATTCTGCCGCGTAACTATCAGGATCCGACCGGAGCCGATGCGCTGGAACGCCGGGCAATGAAAGATTTCGCCAGGCGGATGAATAAGATTGGCAAGGCGTACAAATCAGCACTCGACAAAATACCTTCCTCCCTCGCAGTAAACGCCAGATACGAATACCAGCTAAACCCAACGCTTCTCTCCATCATCCTGAACGATGCCAGTTACCTGGTTGATCAGGTGCTGCTTGAAGGTGGCGATTACGACCTGTGGTTTTACGAGTACATCGATCTGGCTTCGGAGAAAGGGACCGGGCAGTCGTTCTACAACCTCAGCCAGCAGTCTCCGGTATACGCCTCTGGTCGTGAGTCGTTAGCGTCCATCCTCGCAAGCGACCCATATCAGCAACGTATGGCGCTGGTACATGCGCGTGTATTTGAGGAAATGAAGGGGCTGACGGCTGACGTTAAGCGCGACATGGCGCGTGTGCTGACTGATGGCGTGGGCCGAGGTCTCAATCCGCTGGACATTGGCCGCAACCTGACAGACCAGACCGGCATCGAGAAGCGCCGGGCGAACCGGATAGCACGCACTGAAGTGACTACCGCGCTACGCCGGGCAAAGTGGGATGAAGACCAGGAGGCGAATGACCTCTTCGGCCTGAAAACGCTTCTGGTTCACATCTCAGCGCTGTCGCCGACAACCCGGCATACGCACGCTGTGCGTCACGCGCACCTTTACACCAATGAAGAGGTTCGTGACTGGTACAGCAAAGATGGCAACTCCATCAACTGCAAATGCAGCCAGCAGTCGGTGCTGGTGGATGCGGATGGGAACCCGGAATACCCGGACACCATCACGAAACTCAAACAGGAATATAAATCGATGCAGGCGCGCGGTTACGCCTGGGCGGAGAAATAACTATGCCTATGCAGGTCAACATCACCACGAAGGTGAACAGCCAGTCAATCCGGCGAGAAATGTACAACGGGCGTGAGCACCTGGTGCTGCCGAGTTACACGCTGCCGGCGAACGTCGTCATGAATGGCGGCCTGTACACAGCGGAAGAAATAGACGCCCACTATCAGGGGCTGGAGGGCACGCTGGCGCCGCTTGGGCATCCTCAGGTTAACGGCCAGTTCGTGTCTGCATTCTCCCCGGAGGGTATCAATACTGGCCATATTGGCGCGTGGAACCGAAACGTTAAGAAATCAGGCAATCGCATCTACCTCGAAAAGTGGGTTGATGTGGCCCGCGCCAGCGAGTCGGAAGGCGGAAAGGAGTTGCTTGAGCGTGCCGCTGCCATTGAGCGCGGCGAAGACGTTCCGCCGATTCATACCAGCGTCGCCGCTTTCCTCGACCAGCTTGAACCAAACGAGCAGCAACGCGCCACCGGCGCTGACTGGGTAGCCAAGATCTACAGCATGGACCACGACGCAATCCTTCTGCACGAAGTCGGAGCTGCAACACCTGAGCAGGGCGTTGGCCTGATGGTTAACGCTGATCTGGCTCAGCCGCTTAAGGCGAACTCCGGCGCGCTGGTGGGTGAATCCTACCGGGAGCGCGAGCAGCGTCTCGATCGGGCTGCGAAAGCGAAGTTTGCGGCTGGCGCGGATGAATACGCCTGGGTCGCTGACTTTACAGACTCGCAGGTGGTTATCGTGCGAAATGGCGGAGATGCGCAGATTTACGGTTATTCCGCTGATGGCGGAAAGATCACTATCGACGATACCGGCACCGTAGTAGCGCGCCAGGAGTCGTGGGTGGCCGTCGTAGCAAACAAATTGAAAGCTCTATTCACACCGCAGGAACAGCCTGCACCAAACCACAAAACGGAGGGCGACATGCCTTTAACCAAAGAAGAACTGGAACAAATCGGCAGCATGATCGGCCAGGCTGTTGCGACCAATACTGAAGCGGCTATTAAGCCTCTCGCGGAAAAGGTTGATGCGCTACAGGCCAATCAGAAGCAACTCGCAGACACCCTGACCGCTAATTCGCGCGCTGAAGAGAAAGCCAAGCGTGAGGCGGTAGCTAAGGTCCATGGCGAAATCGTCGCTAACGCTTTGTCAGGAGAGCCTCTGGACGCGATGTTCAAGTCACTGGGCGAAGCTGCTCCGCTGGGTACCAACAATGCACAGCAGCACAAAGAAACCGGCGCGCCTTCTGCTGCCGAATACTTCAAATAAGGAGCCGGAATAATGCCTCGTTATCGTCGCGTTAATATCGACGGTCAGTCTCTGTACAAGACCGAAACCCGCACCACGGCTGCAGCGCTGCTTCCGGGCACTGCCGCAACCATCAACTCATCCGATAAATTTGCTCAGGCCACTGCGCTAACTGGCCGCCTGTACATCATCGATGTTGGTTACCACCAGGGCCTGACGATCACCGAAGAAATCCCTGCCGGTGATTCGGCTGTCGGCAATTACGTCGAAGAAGGTCGTGAACTGGCAATACGTTGCCTGCCTGGCGCGTATAAGAAAGACAGTCCGATCAAGCTGGGCACTGCTGGTCAGTTCACCCTTGCAACCTCCGACACTGATTCAGTGATCGGCTACAGCCAGGATGAATATACCATCGCAGCCAGCACCACCGACTTCATTCGCGTGCGCATGCGCGTTGGCACTGTCGCCGCAGCTGGCGCGTAACAAAAGGACAAACACATATGTACTTCTCTAAAGAGACGCTGGCGACTAACTCCCGCCTCGGCGGGCACTGGAGCGAACTGTGGGCAAACCGCTATATGTGGAACCTGCAGAACGATTCCATCATTGCAGCTAACCGCGCAATCATGACGCCTGACATGATGGCCTGTAACGCCGTTGGCGGTTTCTCCCGTGATTTCTGGGCTGAGATCGACAACCAGGTGCTGCAGTTGCGCGATCAGGAAGTCGGTATGGAAATCGTAAACGACCTGATCGGCGTTCAGACCGTGCTGCCGGTCGGTAAAACCGCCAAGCTGTATAACGTGGTTGGCGACATCGCCGATGACGTGTCAGTAAGCATCGATGGTCAGGCACCATTCTCCTTCGATCACACTGACTATGCGAGCGACGGTGACCCGATTCCGGTGTTCACTGCAGGTTACGGTGTTAACTGGCGTCATGCTGCTGGCCTGAACTCTGTGGGCATTGATCTGGTGTTGGACTCGCAGATGGCGAAGATGCGCAAGTTCAACCAGAAGCGCGTTAACTACTACCTGAATGGTGATTCAAAAATTCAGGTTCAGTCCTACCCGGCGCAGGGTATCAAGAACCACCGCAACACCAAGAAGATTAACCTCGGATCTGGTGCTGGTGGTGCGAATATCGACCTGACCACCGCTGACATGACCGCGATCTTTGCGTTCTTCGGTAAAGGTGCATTCGGCACCACCGCACGCACTAACAAAGTCGCCGCATACGATGTGATGTGGGTTTCTCCGGAAATCTGGGCAAACCTGGCGCAGCCGTACGTGGTCAACGGCGTTGTAAGCGGAACTGTGCTGCAGGCGGTGCTGCCGTTCGCACCGGTGAAAGAAATCCGCATGAGCTTCGCGCTGACCGGTAACGAGTTCATCGCGTACGTTCGTCGCCGTGACGTGATCTCTCCACTGGTGGGTATGGCTGTAGGCGTTGTTCCTCTGCCGCGTCCACTGCCTAACGTTAACTACAACTTCCAGATCATGTCTGCTGAAGGCCTGCAAATCACCGCAGACGATCAGGGCCTGTCTGGCGTTGTCTACGGCGCTAACCTGGCGTAAGGAAACAGCATGGCTAAATACGAAGTTGTGCGCGCGTGGTTCGGCGTGAAGGTAGGGCAGGTGGTGGAGTTGAAAGAACTGCACCCGGCGCTGAAGTCTAACGTCCGTCTCATGAATGGTGAGGCTGGTGGTGAGCTTACCCCGTCGACACCTGGTGCCGGTACCGGTGAAAAATCTCGCAAAGAGATTATTCAGGACCGCCTTACTGAGCTGGGCATTGAGTTCAAAGGCACCCTGGGCGCTGAAAAGCTCAGTGAGCTGTTGCCGGATGGCGAACTCGAAAAGCTTTTCCCTGCTGAATAACAGCCGCCGCTAAGGCGGTTTTTTTATGCCCCGCTCCGGCGGGGTATTTCACGGAGTCGATAATGGTAACTCTCGAACAGGCGAAGGAGTATCTGGAGAGCCAGGGAATTACCATTCCCGATTTTGTTCTTCAGGCTCTCGTCGACCAGGCCAACAGCATTCAGGAGTGTCTCGATGCGCATTATCAGGCATCGACCGCGCTGTTGATTCAGCTCTATCTGCTGGCGCTTATGGGGCTCGGACAGGGGGATAAGTACATCTCCAGCCACACCGCCCCGAGTGGGGCGTCAGAATCATTCCGCTACCAGTCGTTCACCGACCGCTGGAAGGGCTCGTTAAATCTTCTACGCGGTCTGGATAAGTATGGCTGCGCTACCTCACTGATTCCTGCCGACCCGACAGCAACACCCGCTTTTGCTGGTATCTGGATCGGGAAGGGCGGCTGTTTTTGCCAAAAATAACGACGATTAATACTGTTTGAATAAACAGTTGGTGGTAAAATAAACAAGCCGAATCATGCGCTAACATGGATTCGGCTCTAACCACATCGTCGTTATGGAGGTAACGAGCATGGCTAGCCATATTCTATCTGAATATTTTTCATATGACCCGACCTCACCGTCATTTCTTAGATGGAAAATAAATGTTGGTCGAAGAATAAAAGCAGGCGATCCAGTAGGGTCCATAAGTTCCTATGGTTATTACCGAACGAAGCTTAACGGCAAAGAAATAGCCGCTCATCGCATTGTTTGGCAACTCCACAATGGAGAAATACCCGATGGCTTGCAGATTGATCACATTGACGGGGTTAGGGTCAATAATGATATTAGCAATCTACGAGTTGCCAGCGTCTCAGAAAATCTTCAAAACCAAAAACGCAGCGCTAAAAATACCACCGGCGTTAAGGGTCTGACTTGGAACAAGGCGGACGCAGCATGGCGAGGCAGTGTTCAGGTTAAAGGTGTACGCAATCATTTTTCATCTAAATCGCGTCACGAAGTCGAAGAGTGGCTGAGAAATACGAGATCATCCCTTCACGGCGAATTTGCTAGGAACGTGTAAGGCTAATTTAACCCGCTACGGCGGGTTTTTTGTTGGAGTAAGTGATGACGTACAAATCAGTTAAGTACGGGTTACCGCGTTCGTTCACCAGAGTATGGGTTATGACCGACACCGGGCGGGAGACTACTGGCTACGTGAAATCGGATGGCGAGTGGTTCATCAACTGCCCGCGTATCCGGGCGACTGGCGCGAAGGTGCTGAGGTGGAAAGAATGACAGAGCGAGTGAAGAAGGCGAGCGATAACCGTTTATCGTTCATGTGCCCCGGGTGCGGTAGTCGCCATGTGGTGCAGGTTGGCATTGGCAATGGCCCGCGATGGGGATGGAATGGAAACGTTGATAAACCGACGTTGACTCCAAGCGTTTTGGTTACTGGCTTCACGCCCAGCGATGATCCGGATGAGTTTGACGACGCCACGAAAGACAAGCCGTTTACTTGCCATTCATTTGTGACAGATGGGCAGATTCAATATCTGAATGACTGCACACACAGCATGGCAGGCATGACGGTGCCGCTACCAGAGCTTTGAGGGGGTAGCGATGTCTAGTGTTGCCAACTGGTCATACACCGCCACGGCGACCATCTGGCGCAAGCTGGAAGGTAATGACGAATACGGGGACCCGCTGGGTTATGCCGAACCTGAGCAAATCCTCTGTGATTACGAGGGGGGGCTCAGCAAGAAGTTAGCCAACCTCGGCGCTGAAATTGTCGTGAAGAACACCGTCTGGACGGAGTTCGCGCTGGCGGCCGCGGGTGATTACCTGCTGATTGGGGTTTCGACAGAAGCCGACCCGGTTGTGGCCGGTGCCGACGAGGTGCGCCAGGTTATCCGTTACGCCGACACGTTCGAGCGCCTGGCGGATGATTACGCCATCCTGACGGGAGTGTAGCCATGGGCATAAAAGTGAAGGGCATCAGCCAGGCGAAGAAGCACCTGAACGATGTCATCAACGACGTTAAGGGCCGTAAGGTAATTCGCGCGTTGCAGTCGGCGATGATGCTTATCGGCACCCGGGCGGCATATTACACCCCGATCGACACCTCAACTCTGATTAATAGCCAGTTCCGCGAAATCGACGCTGGCGGGGTGCTCATCACCGGGCGCATCGGTTACTCAGCCAACTATGCTGCCTACGTCCATGAGGCGTCAGGCAAGCTGAAAGGCCAGCCGCGCGCGCACTTTGGTACGACCCGAGCCGGGCAGCAGTTCGGCGGTGGGACAGGAACTGGCAACTACTGGGACCCTCACGGTGAGCCTCAATTCCTGACCAAAGGCGCGAATGATGAGCGCGACAATGTCGACGCGGTGATGCGCAAGGAGCTTTCGCTATGACACCCATGATGCACGAGCGGGTGCGCAACATGTTCGGCGATGCCGGGCTAACGACCGGCTTCACGGTGCAACAGCTGATGTACGACGACCCGGGCGACCTGTCGAAAGCGATCATGGTTTTCAGGCCAAACGGCGGTTCGAATATCCGTACTGACCTCGGTTCTGAATATCACGTTCTGGTAGACGTCGTGGGCGCGAAAGATAAGCGTAAAGACGCACTCAATGCCGTGCAGCGCATTGTCGATTATGTCCAGGCTAACCCCATGGCTGACGAATGTGTCGGCTACATCCAGAACATGGGCGCAATCCCAGCGCCGGTGCTCACAGAAGAAGGGCGAATAGTCTTCCGACTCCAGTTCGCCTGCACTTACGGCGAATAGCCATCCCAACCAAATAACCCGCTTCGGCGGGTTTTCTTTTATACGTCAAAGAGGAGTTTCACATGGCTAATTGCCAGAACTCGAACGAGCGCCTGTTCGGCGGTGCGGTCGTGCTGGAAGTCGCCGATGGCTGCCCGGACGTCAAACCACTTGAATCTGAGTGGATGGCGCTGGCTGCTGGCACGTCTAAGGGCTTCGACTTCAACCCGAACTCGGTTACCTCTGATGCGGATGACGGCGGCGGCTATGTCGAGACCATCATCACCAACAGTGATTTCACCCTGAGCTTTGAAGGTGAAGTGCGCAAGAAGGACAAGTTGGATCAGTACGGTGTCGGCAAATTCATCAAGTATTTCGCTGATGAACTGAAGGCCAAGCGCCAGCCTGGTATCTGGGTGCGCATGGACTACGGTCCGATTGAATTCATCGGCTACATGAACATTAACGCGTTGAGTTCTGACGGTGGCACTAACGATATCGTTACATTCTCAACTGAGTTCAAAGTCGGTGACGCGAGCACCATCGAAGTGAACGAAATCACTGCGGTTGCGGTGACTGGCGTGACGGTAACCCCGACAACCAGCACCGGCACGGCAGGCGGTACCAGCACCTTTACGGTGAACATCGCACCAACTGGCGCAACCAACAAAGACTTCACTGTGGCGACTACCGACGCTACCAAAGCAACGGCCACTGCCTCAGGCAACACCGTGACTGTGACGCGTGTCGCCACCGGCAGCGCGCAGATCATCATCAACACCGAAGACGGCAACTTTGTGGCCGTGCATACGGTTACCGTTACCTAACGGACATTCCAAAGGGCGGCGTGCTGCCCTTGATAATGACCGTTTACTGGAAGGCCTATGACCGCTTTAACCGATATTGGCGAACTCTCTATCAGCGACAGCCGCGAAGGCGGGAAAGATTATCTGTTGCGACCTTCATTCGAGGCTATGACGAGGATCGGCACTCCGGAAGAGATTGTGCAGGCGTACGCCACCATCCACGGTAATGATGTCGCTCAGCTCATAGAGGTGTGCGCAGGCACGCTGGGGCGCTTCCCGGCGTGGTTATCCCCATCATTCAACCGTGCAGCTGAGAAGCTGTTATCAACGTGCATGCTTGTGCTGCAGGCGTGTTGTGAAGAGGACCTGACGCCGATGATCGGAGAGTGGAAGGGGTGGCGGCATTGCGTCGTCTACCGACCGGGCCAGATGCCGAAGAACGACATTATCGTGCTGGCGCAGCACCTCATGCAGCACGGTGTAGTCGGTAAGGCCAAGGTTCGCCAGCTGCAGCGACATGAAACTGGTGAGCGAACCACTGAGTTTAAAGCCTTCGACTACATCAGCGCAGCGCGCAGCCACTTCGGCATGAATCGCGGGGAGGCCTCTCAGTTAACAATGACCGAATTTCAGCTGCTGCTGGCGGCGAAATACCCTGACCAGAAAGGCTTCACTCGAGAAGAGTACGACAGCATCGCCGATGAGTACCTGGCTAAACAGGCCGCACGCAGGGCAAAAGCAAAGCAATAACCGGAGAATGACATGGCAGGTGAGAAGAACGCCGGTAGCATCGTTTATGAAATCAGCGCCGACGTTGAGCCGCTGCTGCAGGGCGGTAAACAGGCCATTGATGCTCTGGATAAACTGGATGCAGCAGCCCAGCAGTCCGGCAAGGGGATGGATAACCTCGATCAGAGTACGTCACAAACCGGATCTGCGTTTACTGAGCTTGCTGGTTACGCCAACTCCATGGACAACCAGCTGCGCAAGCTTAACACCAACGTGAGCGGCATTGCCCGCGCTATGGAAGAGGCCCGCAGCGGTACCGGCGGCGCGAGCAGCGAATTCAGTCGTGCCGAATCCATCATCGAGGCACTGGGTAACCAGTTGGCGGTGCTGGACGAAGCGCAGGAGAATGGCGCGCGTAGTGCTGCAGTCCTGGCTGCCCAACTTCGTGCCGGTTCGAAAGCAACCGACGAAGAGAAGCAGAAGATAGGCGAGCTTACTGGTCGCCTGTATGACATGAAGACTGGTGTTGAAAATGGCGCAAAAGGCACTGGCAACTGGAAAACCAGCATGCAGCAGGCCGGGTACCAGGTACAGGACTTCATCGTGCAGGTGCAGGGCGGGCAAAATGCCCTGGTCGCGTTTTCACAACAGGGGTCACAGCTTGCTGGCGCATTCGGTCCTGGCGGTGCCGTGGTTGGCGCCATAATCGCCCTTGGCTCTGTACTGGCTGGCGTGCTGATCACCTCACTGAATGGCGGGAAGAACGCCATGGATGCGCTGAAAGACGCAGCTGAAGCGATGGATAAGGTTATCAACGTCTCGAGCAATGGCGTGGCCGCGCTGTCAGACAAATATGCGTACCTGGCGAAGACTAACGCTGAAGTCGCTACACTGATGCGTAATCAGGCGCTGCTGGAGTACAACCAGGCTATAGCTAAAATACCAAAGGCTATTAGCGATGCGTCAGACTCATTTATCTCTTTTGGAGACAAGGCTTTATCTGCTTTCACTGGCGGCTATGCATCAGTTAAAGGTTTCAATGACCGCCTTGCGGCACTTGATATCACCACGACCAATTACTCTGATGCACTCAAGCAGATAAGCTCTGCTGGCATGGAATGGAATGCCACAGGGATGAGCATCGCCAATACTGTTGGCGCATTAGCATCAAAATTTAGCATCAGTGATCAGCAGGCCTTCGAGTTATCCAAGCAATTATCGGAATTAAGCAAAAATCCATCTCCTCAGGCTCTACAGGCTCTGGCGCTTAAATTACAAAGCCTTCAGCCAGCATCAAGCGATGGGCAAGCAGCTATTAATGCATTGTTAGGCCCTATCATTGAGCTTGCCAGGGAGGCTGCCAACGCGTCATTTAATGTCGATAGCCTTAAACGTTCGACAGATAACTTAACTGCAGGTCAGAAGAATCTGATTAAGCAGTCTCAGCGCAACCTTGCGCTGTCGAAGCTGCAGGGAGAGGCCCGCGCACGCCTGCAGGCGCAATATGCTGCCGAAGATGCCGGATTTGCTAAGGATGATCCGCACGCCAAGCAGATGGAAGATGATGCTGCTGCTACGTACAAAAATACGCAGGCACAGAAGACTCTCCAGTCAGAGCAGAAGAAGGGGGCCTCCCAGGCTGAGTCTATAGCTCAGAAGCTGGCGAACCTGAAACAGCAATCAGAACTTGCCGCCGACTCAACTAATAAGCTGAGCCGCGAGCAGGCGATCCTGAATGCGCAGCAGTCGCTCGGGAAAGGTGCAACCAAAGAGCAGATAGCACTTGCCGGTCAGTATGCGGCCAAAAAATGGGACACGGCCAATGCCATTAAGGCGCAGGCGGCAGCCGAGAAGCTCCTGCCAGAAGCGCGCGAAAACGCCAGCTATAAGCAGGATGTTGAGGATCTGAATACCGCTCTGGCTGCGAAGAAAATCAGTCAGGAGCAGTTCAATCAGACATCTGAGCGGCTGGAAGCAACACACCAGGCTAACCTTGCGAAAATTCGTGCCGATCAGGCTGTAAGCCCACAGCAGGAAGCTGCTGGTGGCGTGGACCCAGTGCAGCAACTGGCGAATGAAAATGCCCGTAAACTCGCGCTTATTCAGGCATACGAGCAGCAGGGGATTATCACTCACCAGAACGCACTTATGCTGCGCGCTAATGCTGACAGAGAGTACGAGCAGGCGCGCATAGCGGCGCAGTGGGAGATCTTCCGTAATCAGAGCGCAGGTAATGAAGCACTGGCGGCGTCATTCGATGCACTGGCCGGTAATGCGTCTAATGCCTTAACCGGCATCATCACCGGGAGCATGTCAGCAGAGGATGCTCTGCGCTCGATCGGCAATACCGTCCTTAACAGCCTTATCAACACCTTCATTCAAATGGGCGTTGAATGGGTTAAGTCGGCAATCATGGGGCAAACGGCAACATCTGCAGCTGTTGCAGCATCGACCACTGCTCAGGCGGCGGGCATAGCCACCACGACGGCGACGTCGACGGCAGCAGCGGCGGCCACCACGGCGGCATGGACACCTGCAGCAATCATGTCATCCATCGCCTCATTCGGTGGTGCCGTGGCGATCGGTATCGGAGCTATGGCTGGCATCCTGGCGCTGTCCGGCAAGCGTAAGAACGGCGGGCCAATTCAAGCTGGCGGCATGTATCAGGTAGGTGAGGGCGATAAGCCTGAAATCTTCCGCGCCAATAATGGCAGCCAGTACATGGTGTCTGGCGATAATGGAACCATGCTCAGTAACAAGGACATTACTTCAGGTGGTGGAGGCGGGGCTCCAATTCTCAACATCTACAACTACTCATCCGCGTCTGTTGATGCTCAGGCTACGCAGAACGGCGATGGTTCATGGACGCTTGAAGCTTTTATAGCTGACATGAATAACGGCGGACCGGCAAGCAACGCCATAACCAGCAACATGAACGTTAAACGCACGCCAAGGGGGCAGGGCTGATGCCAATTATCGACTATCCCGACTGGCTGCCGCTGGCGCAGAAGGCCAGCAAAAACATGACTCTCGATACCGGTTTCCAGACCGATCAACCCGCGGTCGGTCCGGCCATCTTCGAGAATCAAACCGACGACCTGAAAGTGACCTGGTCGCTGACGTGGATATTCACCCTGGCGCAGGAGCGCGCATTCCAGCAGTGG
Source organism: Enterobacter genomosp. O (assembly GCF_001022965.1). Lineage (GTDB taxonomy): Bacteria > Pseudomonadota > Gammaproteobacteria > Enterobacterales > Enterobacteriaceae > Enterobacter > Enterobacter cloacae_L. The sequence goes on along the minus strand of NZ_LECZ01000022.1, from coordinate 114,651 downwards.
CTGCGCAGCCCGAACTATCTCAACCGGGGCCTGAACTGGTTTCGGATGAATATCAACCTGGGCGGCAGTGGGCTGCAGCTTCAGGAGCTTCACTTCACGCAGATGCCGGTGCAAACCAGTATCGACGGCGGGGTGGTGACCTGGACGGGGACCGTTATTGCGAACCACCTCTACAACGCCGACGACGAATTTGACGACATCATTGTTGAGCTGCCGCCGCCGTGGGATTCCTGGCTGGATATCGTTGTCACTGGCTATCCGGACGGGCGTGATCCGGAATCACTACCGAGGGTGCCGTAATGCCGAGCTTCAGGGAGTATAAGCAGCAGCGGCCGACGCGCGGGCTTTACGACACCATTACGTTCTACCATCCATCCTTTGGCTACGTCCGCCTGGTCGATAAGCAGTTCTTCCCGAAGACGCTCGGCGGCCAGACGTACACACCAGCGCGTTTTGAAATCGAAGAGAGCCAGCAGAGCGGCACGCCGGTGATCGACGCGACGGTGAAGTTAGGGCGGCTTTCGTCGGACATCAAAGCGCTGATGAAGCAGTGGAAGGGTGCGGCCCGGCTGACGGCCATCACGGCCACAAGGCAGATCTTCGACAGCGGCGACGTTTCGGTGCCGATTAAGTCGTGGCAGTTATACGTCAAGACAGTGGACATCGACGCTGACTCCGCGTCGGTCACTCTGTCCGTCACGAATCCGCTCAATAATAATATTGGGCGATTATACGACCCACGCGAATATACTGGGCTTCAATATTTATGAAGTGGTATAATTATTAGGCGCGTTACTCCTCTTGCTCGTATTAAATATATTTGTGTCTTCTGGTTGAGGTCTCTATATGAATTGGCATGAACTTTTCAGATATGATGATGGAAAGATATATTGGAATATAAGAAGGAGTGGCGTCAGATACGGAAAGTCACCAAACAAGACTACTACACAAGGATATCTCACTGTAATCGTTGACGGAAAGCAATTGCTTGTTCATAGAATTATTTATGAGATGCACCATGGTGAAATACCTAACGGTCATGAAATTGATCATATTGATGGTGATAAAAAAAATAACAACATAGATAACCTCAGGGCGGTTAGCAGGGCTGTCAACTCAAGGAATAAAAGAAAACTCACTGGTAATACATCAGGTGTTACTGGCGTTGATTTCTTGAAGAGAAGAAATGAGTGGCGCGCAAGATTTGCAAATACTCATCTTGGTTGGTTTCCTGACTTCCCTTCAGCTTGCGAGGCGAGAATTATTGCTGAAGTGAGAAGCGGCGATGTAACTGGTAGGCACGGAACATGAATACCTCTGATTTTGTTCGGAAGGTGATCGGCGTGCCGTGGTCTAACCGGGCCTGTTCGTTCGAGAAGGTGGATTGCTGGGGGCTGGTGGTGCTGTATTACCGCCATGCCCTCGGCATAGAACTGCATCAGACGCCGGACTACGAAGCCGGTGAGGACTTCTTCACCTGCTATCAGGGTGATGTCGTTTTCTGGTGCCGGGTGGATAAGCCCGTCGAGGGCGGGATATTCGTCGGGTATCGCGGCGCGCAGCCGGCACATGTTGGCCTGGTACTGAACAGGCAGGCGCTGCACTCGCGCGGCGAGAATGGAAGCGTACGCATGGATTCATTGCTGGTCATTCAGCGGGCATTCACTAAAGTGGAGTTTTTCGAATATGGCGTTGATTGAACTCCAGCGTTTCCCGGGAACGCCAAAAAAACGCTACAGGGTGCCAAATGGCACCCTTTTTTATGACTGGCTGGCGGCCAATGACGCTAACTTTCATCGCGATCTGCTGATCGTCCGCAACGGCGTAAAGCTGGTCGAAGATGATGAGCTGGCGTTTGAGCTATGCGAACTGGACACCGTCCAGATATTCGACCAGCCGAAGGGTATCATTGGCGACATTCTCAGCCCTATTTTCAAAGTTGTCGGCGCGGTCTTCTCGTTCCTTGCTCCCAAGCCGGCGATCGCCAATACAGGCGGCAACACGATTGACTCGCCAAACAATAGCCTGACCGGTCAGACGAATACGGCGCGCGTCTACAAAGCAAAGCCGGACATCTACGGGCAAATCCGTTCGTTCCCGGACCTGATTCAGGAATCACTGTTCGAATACGTGCGCCAGAGCGACACGGATGGCGGCCTGAAGTACGTTACTGAGTGGATGTGCATCGGGATCGGTAAATACGATTACGAGTCTGTGCGTTATTCAGAGTCCAGCCTCGGAAGCATGGCCGGTGCAGAGTTCCAGTTTTACCAGCCGGGCGAGGTGATACCCACCATCAACGAAGGGTACGGTTTCGACGATGTGGACGGCCAGGAGGTGCCCGGGCAAAACGAATCGGATAATTTCCCGATCGAGACAGCCACGGCCACCACGGTTGTGAGTGGCACTTATTCCGGCGGGCAGATTGCGGTAAAAATCATCAAGCAGGCTGATTTTGATTACTTCATGGGCCTGGTCCTGCCGCACGCCGTTACCTTTACGATTAACGTCACCTACAGCACGCCAACCGGCAACGTAACGCAGGATGTCGATTTCTCCGGCACGCTGATATCGGCTGTCGAAACAAACGACGGCGCGGTGGTTAACCCGGTCCGGTGGTACACATTCACGATGGGGGATCTGATTGGCCCTCCTGATGTGCCGGCAGTGGCGACAATCAACACGACGAAGTTCATCCTCAATGATAACGAAGCGCTCGTGGTAGGCCCGTTCTTCTCGCCAGTAGAGTCCTCTCAGTTGTGGCTGCACACTCAGGTACAACTGGGCGGCAAAAAGTCAGCCGACTGGAAGGTTACGATCTGGAAAATTGACGATGACTACAACCAGGTGCCGGGTACTCAGCAGACGTTCACGTATCACCAGGGGACGCCGCACAAATCATCCAGCGAAGTGTTTTATCGCACTGACAAGCTGACGCCGACCGGCGGTTTTGGCAAGTACGCCATTAACTTCCAGCGCACAGATAACTCGAGTGATGCCTCTATCCTGAAGGTTGAGGAGATCCACTCGGTCAACGTCAGAACCAACGTCGTGCATCCAACCGATACGCTGGTACGTGTGAAGGTAAGAGCGACAGAGAACGCCCTGGGCAGCCGTGACCGCAAATATAACGCCCTGGTGACGCGTCAGACCATCAGTTACAACCTGACGACGCAATCGGTGGATTACACCCTGCGGGCCTCGCGCTCTTTCGCTGATGCGGTGGCGCACACCTGGCTGATTATGGGCGAGCAGCCGGTAAGCAGTATTGACCTGTACGGGCTGTACTCGATCGCTGAAAGCCTGCCCGATGATCGGCTGGGTTACTTCGACTACACGTTTGACGACGAGAATGATTCTCTCGGCGACCGCGTGCAGGCGATCTGCAATGCTGCGTCTGTCATTGCGTACTGGGACGACGGCGTGCTGACGTTTACCCGTGATCAGAAGGTTGATTACCCGGCGGCCGTATTCAACCGCGCCAACATGAAGACGGACGAGTACAAAATGACGTACGAGGCCACTCTTCCTGGCGGCTACGACGGCGTGCAGGTGTCCTACGTGCATCCAACCACGAACAACAAGACTTACATCAACTACCGCGTGCTGAACGGCGCTATCGTCGAGCAGGAAGCGGAGAACCCGAACAAGATAGAAATAGTCGGCTTCCGTAACGAGTATCAGGCGCGGGAACGCGCGCTGCGCGAAACGAAGCGCCTTATCTACTCCCGGGTGAAGATGAACGCCAAAGTTTTTGAGGATGGAATCATGCAGGTCGGTAGCGTCGTGCAGATAGCGGATATCTACGACAGCAACCAGCAGCAGGGTTACATCACCGGCCGCGCCGGGAATAACTTTGATACAAGCGAGCCAATCGCGTTTACCGGCTCAATGTATGTCCTGGTCACAGACAGCCTGGGCAACCCGACTCTGCGCTATCCGGCCACCACCCGCACCGACACGAAGTACGGATTCACCGCGGCAATACCCGACATTCAACTCAATATCTGGAACGGAGACACTGTACAGCTCCCGTCGCGCTACCTCATAGCAACGGTAGAGGAGCTGAACAGCCAACTATGGACGGTCAATAGCATCAAACCGAACACAGATAACACGGTATCTCTGACCGTCGCAGAATATAGCGACGCCATCTACCAATAAGAACCGTCCCCGACCAACCAGACCCGGCCACCGTGCCGGGTTTCTTTATGGAATCAATATGGCTACGCAACCTACAAACTTGCCTGTTCCAAGCGAATCACCTCGCGACCTGAAGTTCAACGCTGGTAAAATTGACGAGTTTGCTACCTCGCTTGAGCTGAAGTACATCGATCGGTTTGGTGGTCAGCATTACACGATAGAAGGGCTTCGCTGGCTTATTCAGCAGGCTATTTCATCTATGGGATGGGTGCTAATTGACTCATTCCAGGACGGGGCCGACATTACACTACCCAACCAGGCGCTGCGTGATGAAGCGAGCGGAGAATATTATCGCTGGGATGGCCCACTTCCAAAGCATGTTGATGCTGGATCTACGCCAGCGTCATCAGGTGGTATTGGGGTTGGCGCATGGGTGGGTGTTGGGGATGCTTCACTTCGGGCTTATCTGGCTACTGTGGCTGGTGCTGCATCAATCGGCCTGCAGCCAGGTGGTAATCTTCAGCAGGCGATCACTTGGGTAACCCCTGAGCAGTTCGGGGCAATTGGTGATGGTACAGCGCATCCTTTATCTGAGCGTTATGCAACTCTTTCTGCAGCTCAGGCCGTATACCCATTCGTGACATCCTTGACGCAAACCATTGACTGGGCCGCATGCCAGGCGGCGGAAAACTATGCTCGTGGTAAATGTGAGGTACACGTCAAGAAAAATCAGAGATACCATTTAGGATCAACTGATTATATAGCGTTTGGGCAGCAGACGGCATGGATAGCGCCGCCGTTGAGTGGGTTCGATTTCAGCACTGGTTTTTTGCGGTCTGTCCCAATTAATTACTCCTCTTACGCTTTTGGGCAATTATGTGTTGGCCGCGTTATGGATGCAGACGATGCTGGCAGTTCCGATATTTTCTTTAGAGATCTAACTATCAAGGGGTTAACATTCAAATGGGATACCGCTAGACATGTTGCTAGTAAAGGCCTTGGAACTATCGCTTTGCATCTTAACATGGCAATAAAAAGCAACCTTGATGTTAGTATGTTTGGCGCTGAGTATGCATGTTTTGGATATAGCGCTTGGGGTACTCAGGGGATTATCCGTTTCGATTCGTGTCATAAAGGATTTTACTTCGATGCGGTAAGTACATCCCCTGAAAAACCAACTGTAGGAGGGTCAACAACTTCTCATCATATTGAGATTCAGGCGGACCATACTCCTTTCCCTATTTACCTGAAGAATTGCAACTATGCAAAATTCCATGGATGGTTTGAGGGCGGGCTTGCGCAATATGGTAACTACGATAGCGCAAATGAAACAGCGATGGGTATAACGTTAGATACCTGCAGTAATGTGTCATTCGATATGGGGATAGAGGCGTGGGAAGGGGCTCACATTAACTGTATTGGTAGCGTTGAAGCTGAGTTTAAACTTCATTATCTTCAAGACTCCACGGATGGGATTTTAATAAAGGGACTAGGCACGCAAGGTGTTGCTAAGGTGATGCGAACTATTATGGGCGCTGCTGATGAAACAGCTATTGCATCTTCAAATCGAAGCTTAATATATGTCGGTCAGTTTAGTAACATATCTGTAAAACATTATGCGCCGGTTCTGTCCAAGTACACAGATAGCACCTTTGCACCATACGTAGTTACTGTAGACCCAACCTCTAAGATCACTTTCGAGCAATGCGGAATGCATCTTGGAGGTGCTTCAAGACTTGGCGGGGCATCAACAAACCTTAAGCTGGCTCCAGCAAACTATCAGTGCATTGAATCGATTGGTTGCATGTATATGGAAAGATACATGAAGGCCGATGAGACGTACGACTACATTCGTAATGGGTACAGCAGGCATAACGCATGGCAAACAAAAGTTATCAATGCTGGGGATGGTAGGGTGCAACTCGACGCACCAACAGGGTTCAGGATCGATGACTACACGGCGCATGTTGTTGCAAGCTCGCAATCATCAGCTGGCTCAAGCGCTCCACTAGCAGTGGTTTCGTCAAGCAATTCGTTTGTGTTACTACAGACGCCGATATCAGCATCAGGAGTAAGTTTGAGCTATAAACTCACCCTTAAGGTGATAGCTTAATGCTTGAACGATCCAAACTAACTTATGCGTAAATGGTGAAATCCAATGTCTAAATGTATAACATGCCTCGTATCGTAACTGTGTGAGGCATTGAGGCATGGAGTTCAGGAAGGATATTAATGGCGTTAGGGCTATAGCAGTTCTTGCTGTGGTCCTTTTCCATTTCAACAGGGGATGGGTTCCGAGTGGATTTGTTGGCGTAGATGTATTCTTTGTCATTTCTGGTTTTTTAATGACATCAATAATATTTAGCGGTTTAGAAGGAAATAAATTTACTCTGTGGGGTTTTTATAAAGCGCGCGCCAGAAGGATAGTTCCTGCGCTTGCCGTTATGCTAATTTGTGTAATGGTTTACGGATGGTACAAAATGTACACTCCAGAGTTTAAGACGCTTGCGAAGCACGCTGCATCAAGCCTTCTTTTTATTTCAAACATTGTATATTGGAAGGAGTCAAGCTACTTTGCTCCAGGTGCAGAAGAAAAATGGTTACTTCACACTTGGTCTCTATCTGTAGAATGGCAATTCTATATTATATATCCGTTAGCCATTTATATTATCAGCAAGGCTTTCAGTTTAAAGATATCTAGAGTTTTAATTCTTATTGTAGGATTGTTGAGCCTTGCGTTGAGTATTTATGCATCTAGGATTTTAGTCAGTTCATCCTATTTCTTGCTCCCGACAAGGGCGTGGGAGATGATTGCTGGAGCAGTGGTATATCTTTTCCCTTCTTCATTCTTTAAAAGAAAGATATTCCCATATATTGGCATTGCTGCAATTTTAGCATCCTGCTTTATATTTAGCGAGGAATCCTACTGGCCTAGCTACAATGCGTTGCTGCCTATCATTGGTACAATGATAATTTTGTGGGCGCGTTCTGATAACTTTATCCTTGATTCATCTTTTGCACAAAAGATTGGGTTGTATTCATATTCAATTTATTTGTGGCACTGGCCTATCTATCTATATATATATAACACATATGGTGGCGTTTCTATCGTAACAACGCTCATTGGAATTATTGCGTCAGTGGCGATGGGGATGCTGTCATTTAAATATATAGAAAGCGTTTTCAAAAGAAAGGGCGGCGTTAAAAAGGAACTACTATACTTTGCATCGTTAATTTTAGCTGTTAGCATTTATATTTCAAATGGCGCTGATACTGACATGCGAAGCATCACAAAAACTACAGGTAATGAAACTGTGGTGCATTACGATGGATATCGTTTTGATAATAATGGGATGTGGGATAAGTGTAACAGTAGTGAAAAACTTGATCACATCGATAAATCATGTGTCGACACTGCTAAAAGGGGAGGTGTCTTTTTATGGGGAGACTCTCACGCGGGAGCTCTTTCTTTAGGTATAAGAACGCTTCTACGAGAGGGGGTACCATTCTATCAACTTGCTGCTTCAAGTTGTAAACCGAGCCTCCATAAATTCCCTGGAGTTATAAGTGCTACAATTGGATGTAATCTATCCAATGAAAAAGCAATTGAAGATATAAATATTGTTAAACCTGATGTTGTGGTATTGGCTCAGCGATTCCAGCATGAAGAAACAGACTGGCAAAGCATCGCTGATAAAATACACTCACTGGGTGTTAAGAAAGTTATAGTCCTTGGTCCTGTTCCTCAGTGGAAAGGGAGTCTGCCGCTAATTGTTGCGAAAAACTACAATCCGAATGATATTTACATTGATAAAAGATTTTTGGATAATCAGATTGTCGCGACGAATAACAAAATGAAGACGATATCAAAAAACAATGAAGGCTATGATTTTGTCGACATACTTGATGGCTTATGTACACGTGAAGGTACAGAACTGAAGTGTAGGTCAAGGGTAGACAGTGGTTTTACGCTTATGTCCATGGATTACGGTCACCCTACTGATGAAGGGTCCGTATTCATCGGCAAACACATAATTAAAAGCCACCTACCAACAAGCATAACCAAGTAACAGAAGCCCACTCCGGTGGGCTTTTTTACAACTAAATTTCCAGATCCATCCACCACTTATAAAACTGTTCACTCGCTTCGCTTGATCTGAACCCACAAATGATAATACTGTATGTATATACAGTAGGTGGAGTGAGGTGATTATGCCACGCACAGCAGACATACACGCCGCCTTCGTTGCGGTCATACAGCTCAACCCTAAGGGCTATCGCTATCTGAGCACAGACAGCTTCATCGAGAAGTTGCGGGAGTTCAACTGGCACTTTACTCGGGATGACGCCAATTCCTGGATAGAGCGCTATCAGCCAGACTTCACGGATAAGACGACTGACGGGACAGACAACCACTACTGGATCCTGCGCAACATGGGGAGGGTTCACTGATGGGGTTTCCTTCACCGGCGATGGATTACGTCGAGCGCCAGCTCTCCCCGGTTGTTCTGTGTCATATAAAGCCGGAGAGCAGGGTTCTCGAAACTGATACGGGGTTTGCAGTAATAGAGCCGGCTATGAAAAAGACGCCAGGCGATGTGTTACTAATCCTGTGCGACGGGCATACGCAGTTTGCCAAACTGATGGGTAAAGCGTTAATCACGGACGATGGCGAGGCGATAGAAGGCCCGGCACTGGAAGAGGTTGAGGTAATGGGGCGGGTGACGTTCTTCATCAACCGTGCGAGGGATGACGAACTCCCGATATAAATCGGCAACTCACGAAAGCGGCTCGATCAGCTCGGGCCCCTGGTTCTTCACATTGCCCACGGCGCGCTTAACGGCGTGCCAGATAAACTTGTCGGCGGGCACTGTACCGTCGGCAATTATCTCCTCAGCTTCTTTCCCGCCTACATCCTGACGCATCCACTCGCGCGCCGCTTCAGGCGACAGAACCAGCGGCCGGCGGTCGTGAATATCGACCAGACCTTTGTCAGCTGCAGACGTCACTATCAGAAAACCCTCTGCTTCATCACCACGCTCAAAAGGCGTACTGCCGATCGCAGCCATGAATATCGGCTGGCCGTCGGCACGGTGAATGAAGTAAGGCTGTTTCTTGTCGCCTTCCTTCTTCCATTCAAACCATCCATCCGCAAAACAGATAGCCCGGCCATGCTGCCAGAGAGGTTTGAACATGCGGCTAGTGGCCGCCGTCTCGACGCGCGCGTTAATCAAAGGCGCTTTATCCCACCACCCGGGCGCGTAGGACCACAGAACCGGGTCGAGATGCAGCTGCTCGTCTCGCTCGCTCAGCAACAGGACTTTGGTGCCGGGCGCCACGTTGTACCGGCCAATAGGTTCCGGGTCATAGGCAATATCGCGATCGCCTTCGTCGGCGAGATATGCCAGGTATTCTTCACGGGTTTGGGCTTGTGCAAAACGTCCACACATAGAAACCTCCAGTCAGTCAGACTGAAAGTATAGGGCAGGGAGAAAAAGTAGCGCGCTGGTTAAGTCTTACAAACGGATTCGGGGTGATTATGCTGATGAGGATGAAATGCGTAAAGCGGTGTGTTGCGAAACTGGAAGGAGCTACGCAAAAGAGGGGGAATTTTTCGGATCGGAGCGATCCCGAAGTTCACTCGTCGCTCACTCGAAAAAGATAGCAACGGTTTGATCTTGAATGGATGTATTGGTAAGCATTAAAACCCGTATTTAACGGGTTTCTGGTATGTAACTACATGAATTATATCAAAAATGGCTGGTTGTAGCGGAAACAGGAATCGTATTCGGTCTCTTTTTATCTGTATGAAAGTAAAGGCGAAATCCCAACGCTATCTTTCCCATACAGCGCGCACATCCTGTACGTCCTGTTAAAACATAACACAACACAGCATGCGTAAGTCCAGCCCTTTTTGCCTGTTTTGTTAAATTTTTGTGTGCAGTCAGCAAAAGCAGGATCCGCGCTTAAAAGCGGGATTTCACGGACGCCTCAATTTCATCAAGCAGTTCAAAGCGACGGCGGTATTCGGCACGCTTTTTACTGGCAATGTCTTCAAGGGATTTGCGTTCCATCTGCAAGGGGAGTTGCCAGCTGAAGGTTGAGTGTTTTTGACCGTCGATAGAGGCCCAAAACTCGTCGTAGCTTGCATGAAAATGACGGCCTTTACTCAGACGATAACGCAGCGCACGGAAAATGTGGCCTTCATCGCTGACCGCATAAATAGCTTTGATGCCGGAAAGCGTAGCCAAGTGGAAAAGCACTTCCATCAGCACGCGCTTCGGGAAAAGTCCATGGCAGGCACGGGTTGCCTGTTTGATCACATCACGGGATACGCTGCGGCGTGGACCCTGAAGACCGCCAATCACTAGCACATATTCTCCGTTTTCACGGGCAACGCAAAAGGTCACGCTCGCAAGCAGGGTATTTTCGTTATCACGCAACCAGAGCGTACACTCCCCCTCACGCTCTGCTTTGCTGGCGTTCATGGCATTCACGTTATAGCTCACGCCATCTTTGGCATGAAACTCAACAATGGATTGCTCTTGCGGTCCGGTTAAAGCGGCGATTAGCCCGGCATCTTTCAGGGAGTCAATCCACTGATAATGGCTGATGATGGCATCAGCCCGTGCGTTGGCGTTCATACCCCGCATCAGATACTGGCGATGTGTTTTACTTGGCAGGGTGATTTGCGAGGCCAGCAACTGGTCGAAATCGTTACGACGAGCCAGTGCATCGAGCATGCGATGCGTTGAAGACCAGAACAGCAGTGAACGTAACAGAAATTTGAGACGGTACTCGCGTTTTTGCCAGATAGGGCCTGGGACGAGTTTACCTTTCACCAGTTCGGAAATGATATGGGTACGATGCGAATGTGGCGCATCGTCTTGCAGGCGCGTATTTGACACGGGAAAACCTCAAAGTTTATGCAATGCATAGTTTAGGGGGCATGCAAAAGTGGATTAATACTGGTGAAATATTTATTTATCCTTAGTTTACTGTTTGTTTAGCTTTGTGAAAAGCGCTCCTGAGGAGCGTATCTGCGCGTATGCCATCTGCAATTATACTCCCTGTGGGAGGTTCTATGTATCAGCGAATCGAAAGTGGGAAGTGGCGTCACGTCTGGGTCGTCAGCGATATACATGGCTGTTATCAGTGGCTTATGGATGAGCTTAAACGCCATCACTTTAACCCGTATGAGGATTTACTCATTTCTGTAGGCGATATGATCGATCGTGGCCCTGACAGCGTGAAATGCCTGCAGTTAATGAACGAAAAATGGTTTCGCGCCGTGCGCGGCAACCACGAGCAAATGGCTCTCGACAGTCTGGATAATAACGATTTTGTGCTCTGGACGATGAATGGCGGAATGTGGTTTGCGCAACTTGAACGCGACCAAAAACAGCTCGCGCTGGGGTTGCTTAATAACTGTCGCCATTTACCGCATATCATTGAGATAACCTGTGCTAACGGTTTGAATGTGATAGCTCATGCCGATTATCCGGCAGCCGAATATCGCTGGCAAAAACCGGTCAGCGCCCATCGCGTTTTATGGGACCGCGATAGGTTAATGGGGTTTATGGTAGGTAAAGGGCAGGGCATTAGCGGCGCGGATCATTTCTGGTTTGGTCATACGCCCGTCGACAGACGATATGATTTTGATAATCTCCACTACATTGATACGGGGGCTGTTTTCGACGGTTACTTTACGCTGGCACAGCTTCAGTAATAAATAACCCGCCTTCGGGCGGGTTCTTTTTAGGTCAGGCAAGGCGCATGACCCAGGCATCGGTTTTGCTATCGTAATGCTCACGGTAAAGGACAGAATGTTCGCCATCAAGTATTGCCGGGACGCTGGTATCTGCATCCCATGCATCGAGCTGCATGCACAAATCCGGGTCGGATTTGCAGGGAATACTTAACGTTCGATCGCCTTGTGCTTCGCCGCGCAATTCTGCGTCGTCGATCTCAAAAGCGCCAATACGCACGCTGGTTTTCGTCATAGTGCTCTCCGGGTCGGTTGTCAAAATCTGGTATGACCAGTGCGATCACCCATTTTTGATCGTAGACAAGGAGAGCAAAATCGCCAGTAAAAAAATGCGCTTTTTTTCAGGTCGTGCGATCGTTACCGGTAAACAGCCGGCCATCACGAACCAGCTCGCGCGGATAGCTGTTTTTGAGGCGGGAGCCGACTTTTTTTGCCAGTCCCAGCGGATATCCCTGATACGTCACCACCACTTCATCGCCTGACGGCGTGCTTTCAGGATAAACATCGCGACCGCGATACCACTCTTCGGCTTCCTGATGCGTCAGGGCAAAGGTATTCTCGTGCCCGGCAAGCGCGATGACGGCCTCGTGCTGCCAGCGATAGCCTTTATTATGGGCCTCCGCAAGGCGGATCCCGATGCGGGAGAAGCGAACTTTGCCAATAAGCGGCTCAATATTTGCCGGGAACAGCCAAATCTCCTTATCTCGCTGCCAGAGATGGAGCGTTTCATCCCAGCTAAGCCCTGCTTTACCCGCGGCGAGAGTGACCTGCCCGGCGTCACGACCTTTTAGCGGCGCGAACGGGAAATTGCCGACCTTGAATTTAGGGGCTGGGAGGGGAGCAACCGCCTGCGTTTTGCGCAGACGCGCCACAAAGAACCCTTCGCAGTCGTAAATTTGCGGGAACACATGGAGGAAACCTTCAGGCGTGACGGCTTCACGCGCTGAGGCAAACAGATCGTTAAGCGGCAGGAACTCGACTGCATCCGGATACTGCGCTTTCAGCCACAGACAGACGTCTTCGTTTTCATCGCGGTTGAGGGTACAAGTTGAATAAACCAGCGTGCCACCGGGGCGCAGGGCGTGAAAGGCACTCTCGATCAGCTCTCGCTGCGTGGCGGCGATCTCAAGATTGCTTTCCACAGACCAGTTTTTCAACGCATCGGGATCTTTACGCACCACCCCTTCGCCGGAGCAGGGGGCGTCCAGCAGAATGGCATCAAAGGCTTCCGGTAAGGCGGCACCAAACACGCGTCCATCGAAGTGCGTCAGGGCGACGTTATGAATGCCGCAGCGGCTGATGTTGGCATGCAGCACTTTCACGCGGCTGGCGGAAAACTCGTTGGCGAGGATCGCTCCGCGGTTACCCATCCGGGCGGCAATTTGCGTGGTTTTCGAGCCGGGTGCCGCCGCGACGTCCATCACGCGTTCAGGCGCATTGCCCTCTGCAAACAGGGCGGCAACCGGCAGCATCGAGCTCGCTTCCTGAATATAGAACAGACCGCTCAGATGTTCTGCGGTACTGCCCAGCGGCACGGCGTCTTCATCATCGCGTTCGATCCAGAACCCCTCAGCACACCACGGGACTGGCGTAAGCTGCCAACCGTATGGCGCGACCAGCGTCAGAAAATCCTCGACGCTGATTTTCAGCGTGTTGACGCGAATGCTCCGGCGCAGCGGGCGCTGGCAGGCGGCAATAAAATCGTCTAACGAGAGGTGAGAGGGAAGCGCCTCGCGCATCTGCGCCAGGAATTGTTCAGGAAGAAATACGGAGTTTTGAGCCACGGGCACACCACAGGGAAAAGTTCAGGTGCGCAGTGTAACATAAAGGCTCCGGCGCGTTGACACCGGAGCCTTTCAGATTAACGCGGCAGGGCCGTTCCCCATTCGCGCCACTCTTTCGGTTCACTTTCGAGCAGCAGGAAGTGTTTACCCGACTGCGCTTTCGGTGCCAGCGGCGTGCCCGGCGGTGTGGCAAACGCGATACCGCCGCGAATGAACTGGTTGAAGGTGCCGGTTTTCACCACGCCTCCCGTGAGGCCGAAGTCCAGCGAATAGCCGGATGCCAGCCAGAATACCGAGTTATTACGGACCAGGTGCTGGTACCGTTCGCTGATACGTAATGCCACCATCACGCGGTCAGAGAGCGTACCGAGCGTCAGGCCCGTGACCGTACCCACCTCAATGCCGCGGAACAGTACCGGCGTGCCGATGTTCAGCGAGCCCGCTTCCGGCACTTCCACCACAATGCTCAGGCCGCCAAGGTAGCGCGAGTCGGTGATCGTCGCTTCCTGCAGCTCAAAATCACGGCGGGCATTGCCCTGGCCGGGCTCAACGTTGATGTACGGCTGCAGGATGGTGTCGAGATGCTCAACGCCTGCGGCCGAAATCTGCGGCGTGACCACCGAGAAGCGCGAACCCGTACGGGCGAAGGTCTGCACATATTCCGGGTAAAGCACGGCGGTGGCCTGGACCTCGTTACGCGCCGTGATCAGCGTTAGCTTCTGGATCTGGCCGATATCAATGCCCAGGTAACGGATTGGCATACCTTCCGCCAGCTTGCCGGCATCAAACGCGTGCAGGGTAATTTGCCCGCCCACGGCACGCGCGGCGGTTTCGGACGGGAAGAGAATGCGTTTATCGCCTTTGCGCAGATTCGCGCCCGCACCGCTGAGGTTATCGAAGCTAATCGCCCCGCGCAGCGCGCGTGAGAGCGGGGAAGCCTGCACGGTCAGCCCGTTGCCGTTAAGCTGAACCTTCGCGCCGCCCTCGGCCCAGAAGACGCTGTTTGGCGTCAGCAGCTTGCGGTACTCCGGCTTGATATGCAGTTCAATATCAAACGCGTCCGCACGGGGGCGTACGGTGATGACTTCCCCGACTTCAAACTTGCGATACAGCACCACGGAGCCTGCCTGCACGTCCGGCAGCGCCTCGGCGCTTAACGTTAGCGTGGTGGTAGGGAGATCGCTCAGGCTGTTTTCAATCGCTTTCTCCAGGTTGGCATACAGCGGGTAGCTCTCGCGCACGGGGCCTTTATTGCCAGGCAAAATACGGATGCCGCCGTTAACCCATTCGCTGGCGCTGGCGCCAAGGAACTCCACGCCGTCCAGGCCCACCTTCACGTCGACGCGGCTGTTCACCACGAATTTACTGTCGCCGTGCACCAGGTCGCTGTATTGCGGATCGATGGCGACCGAGAAGCTCACTCCATTCGCCGAGAGCGTGCGCTCCAGCACCTGTCCGACCTGCACGCCGTGTAAAATCAACGGCTGGCCGGCTTCAATACCGTAGCTTTCAGGCGCATTCAGCGTGACGGTTACTACACCCGGTTTTTGCAGCAGGCTTTTATCCGCCGGGGCAATCACGAAGCTATTGCTGGGTTGACCATCGCCGGGGATCAGCTCAAACGTGTTTCCGGTCAGCAGGGTGCTGAGGCTGGCATCGTTGAGGGAGAGCTTCGGACTGCGCATTTCGATGCGCGTCTTTTCGCGCAGGAGATCGACCACGCTTGGATCGACCGTCATCTCGCCGGTGACCGAGCCGCCCGGGTTGAGCGTCATTTTGGTGAGCTGGCCAACCTGCAACCCCTGATACATCAGCGGCGTTGAACCGGCTTTCAGCCCCTTAGCATCGGGCAGGGCGAGTTTGACGATCACGCCGCGCTGGCTGTGCGCCAGGTCAGCGTACAGCCCGAAGGTGTCATCGGCCGTGGCAGGGCTTGAGTTTTCCGGGGAATCAAAGGCAATTGCGCCATTCACCAGTGCGGCCAGGCTCTCCAGCTTCACCTTCGCACCGCTCAGGCTGAGGTCTGCGTCCACGCCGGATACGTTCCAGAAGCGGCTGCCTTTTTTCACCAGGTTAGTGAAGCGACGCTCGATCAGAACATCAATGGTGACGCCCTGTTTATTTGGGTTAATCGCGTAGTCGTACACGCGGCCAACCGGGATTTTACGGAAATAGACCAGAGAGCCACTGTTCAGAGAACCGAGATCCGGTGCCTGAAGGTGGATCATCAAATCGCCGTTATTGAGACGGTATTTGGGCTGGGTATCCAGCGCCACAAAGTGATCCTGAGGCTCACCTTTGCCCGGCATCATGCCGATATAGTTACCGCCCACGAGCGCATCCAGACCGGACACGCCGGCCAGAGAGGCTTTCGGCGTCACCAGCCAGAACTGCGTTTCGCTGCGCAGGGCATCCTGCATGTCAGATTTAATACTGACCCGCACCTGTATTTTGTTCAGCCCCTTTCCAAGGGAGATGTCCTGAACCGTCCCGACTTCAACCCCCTGGAAGCGAACGGGAGTTCGCCCGGCGACGATGCCGTCAGCGGTCTGAAAATCAATGGTGACCGTGCTCCCGCGATCTTCATAGCTCGTCCAGATAAGCCAGCCTGCAATCATCAGCGCGATGACGGGCAGCAGCCAGAATGGCGAAATGCGGCGTTTTGTTTTAATTCTCGCTTCAGTCGGCGAAGCGGGGGTTTCCTGACTCATGTGCATCCCAAAGTAAGCGGCTATCCAGCCATTCCACAGCAAGAATAGTCAATATCACCGCAGAGCCGAAATAAAAAGCCGCGGGTCCCATTGTAAAAGCAAGTAACTGGTCGCGATTGATTAGCGACATCATCAGCGAAATCACAAACAGATCTAACATTGACCAGCGGCCAATCCAGGTGACGAATCGCAGAAGCAGAATACGGGTACGTAAGCCTTGTTCACACTTAAAGTGAATGCTGATAAGCAGGGTAATCATCACCACGACTTTGGTAAAGGGAACCAGGATACTGGCAATAAAGACAATCGCAGCCACCCCAACGTTGCTGTGCGCAAGGGAGATAATGCCCGAAAGGATAGTATCCTCCTGACGCCCGCCATTCACGTAAATAATGGAAATAGGCAGCATGTTGGCCGGGATCAGAAACACCAGAGAGGCGATCAGCGCGGCCCAGCATTTTTGCAGGCTGTTGTTGCGCCGCAGCCTTAATGGAATATGGCAGCGAGGGCAGCGTCCACGCGCGTCGGGCAACCCGGTATAGTGGCATCCCAGACAGACGCGGAGATTTTCATCAGGACGCGTGGCGGGGCGCTGAGGGTAAAATCGCTCCCAGAGCTGCTCAACGTTCAGATGTATCAGCGTCAGGATGCTCAGCAATACCAGACTGATGAAGGCAAAGAGCCCGATGCCGGGCTGCAAGAATGCATAGTCCTGCACCTTTATTGACGCAACGCCCACGCCCACCAGATAAATATCCAGCATCACCCACTCTTTGAGTTTATCCAGCATCAGCAGCACCGGGCGAAGATTCATGCCTAGAATATTGCCAAACCAAAGATAGGCAATGGCGGCGACCAGCACCAGCGGCGCGCCGACGGTGCAGAACAGCACCATGGCAGCGGTGATGGGATCGCCCTGACGGGTCATCTGCCAGATACCCTGCAGCACGTTGGCGTCAATGCGTACGCCAAGCAGGTAGAGCTTCAGCAGCGGCTCGCTCCAGGCGAAGGGCATCAGCAGCAGCATGGTGACGGCCATTGCGGCGAGGCGGGTTAACGACCAGTCGCGGCCGTCACGAATTTTGGCGTCGCAGCGGGGACAAAAGGCACTTTGGTGCGATTTCATCTTCGGCAACATAAAAAGCGTATCGCACTGGGGGCAACGCTGATAATGTGCACGGGGCAAAGCTTCGCTTACCGTATGGACAGTTATCTTTCTTGTCGGCGTAATTTTGGTTGTTTTTAAGGCCATCAGCTGCGCACAAATAAGTATTGTTGAAAGTTATAATAACTCATGAACGGAT
This sequence comes from Enterobacter genomosp. O, assembly GCF_001022965.1. Taxonomy (GTDB): domain Bacteria; phylum Pseudomonadota; class Gammaproteobacteria; order Enterobacterales; family Enterobacteriaceae; genus Enterobacter; species Enterobacter cloacae_L. The sequence continues at coordinate 96,941 of NZ_LECZ01000022.1, read as the reverse complement.
TCATCTTGAGCATGAGCGCATTTAATGCTTATTTTAATAGGCTCTGCGGTAATTTTGTAAGACAACCAAGTGATTGAATAATGAACAAAACAGAATTCTACGCGGATCTGAACCGCGATTTTAAGGCATTGATGGCGGGTGAGACCAGCTTCTTAGCCACTCTGGCAAATACTAGCGCATTGCTGTTTGAACGTCTCTCTGACGTGAACTGGGCCGGTTTTTACCTCCTGGAAGGTGAAACGCTGGTGCTGGGGCCGTTCCAGGGCAAGCTGGCCTGCGTGCGCATTCCGGTAGGACGCGGCGTATGCGGCACGGCGGTGGCTGAAAATCAGGTACAGCGTGTGGAAGACGTTCATGCGTTTGACGGGCACATTGCCTGTGATGCCGCCAGTAATTCTGAAATCGTTCTGCCGCTGGTGGTAAAAAATCAGATTATTGGCGTTCTGGATATCGACAGTACGGTCTTCAGTCGCTTTACAACCGAGGACGAACAGGGGCTGCGCGAGCTGGTAGCGAATCTCGAAAACGTACTCTCTGCAACCGATTATCAAAAATTCTTTGCGAGCGTCGCAGGATAATCAACGGATAACGTAGCATTTACTGATAGCGTCATTATAATGACGCCTGTTCATGCCTGCGCTTGTTGGCAACGTCCGTTGTAATCAGGAAATTTCATGGAAAATCAACCTAAGTTGAATAGCAGTAAAGAAGTTATCGCATTTCTGGCCGAGCGTTTCCCGCAGTGCTTCAGCGCGGAAGGTGAAGCTCGTCCCCTGAAAGTCGGTATTTTTCAGGATCTGGTGGCGCGCGTTGAGGGGGAAATGAACCTCAGCAAAACTCAGCTGCGTTCTGCCTTACGTCTTTATACTTCGAGCTGGCGTTACCTGTACGGTATCAAAGCGGGCGCGACGCGTGTGGATCTCGACGGCAACCCTTGTGGTGAGCTGGACGAGCAGCACGTTGAGCACGCGCGTAAACAGCTGGAAGAAGCCAAAGCACGCGTTCAGGCACAACGTGCAGAACAGCAAGCGAAAAAACGCGAAGCCGCAGCGGCAAACGGTCAGGAAGAAGCGCCTCGTCGCGAGCGTAAGCCACGTCCTGCACCGCGTCGTCACGAGAATAACGATCGCAAACCGCGTGCTGACAAACCAGCAGCTAAAGCCCCGCGCGCGCCTCGTGAAGAGCCGCGCCATACTCCGGTTTCAGACATTAACGCCCTGAGCGTTGGTCAGGCGCTGAAGGTAAAAGCGGGTAACAATGCTATGGACGCCACCGTACTGGAAATCACCAAAGATGGCGTTCGTGTACAGCTGACTTCTGGTATGTCAATGATTGTACGCGCAGAACACTTGTTGTTCTGAAACGGAGGCCAAGCCTGGCATGAACACTTTTTTTAAGCTCACCGCGCTGGCGGGCCTGTTTGCCATAACAGGTCATGCTTTTGCAGTGGACGATATCACCCGTGTTGATCAAATTCCTGTACTCAAGGAAGAGACGCAACACGCGACGGTGAGCGAGCGCGTGACCTCACGTTTCACCCGTTCGCACTATCGTCAGTTCGATCTCGATCAGGCCTTTTCGGCCAAAATCTTTGACCGCTATCTGAACTTGCTGGATTACAGCCATAACGTTTTGCTCGCCAGCGATGTCGAGCAGTTCGCTAAGCGCAAATCCGAGGTGGGTGACGAGTTGCGTTCAGGCAAGCTGGATCTGTTTTACGATCTCTACAACCTTTCGCAAAAGCGCCGCTTTGAACGCTATCAGTATGCGCTGAAAGTACTGGAACGTCCGATGGACTTCACCGGTACCGACACCTTTAATCTGGACCGCAGTAAAGCACCCTGGCCGAAAGATGAAGCTGAGTTGAATGCGCTGTGGGACAGCAAAGTTAAATACGACGAACTGAGCCTTAAGCTGACCGGCAAAGATGAAAAAGAGATCCGTGACACGCTGACGCGTCGTTACAAATTTGCCATTCGTCGTCTGGCGCAGACCAACAGTGAGGATGTCTTCTCGCTGGCCATGACTGCCTTTGCTCACGAAATCGATCCGCACACCAACTATCTCTCTCCGCGCAACACCGAACAGTTCAATACCGAAATGAGTCTGTCTCTGGAAGGTATCGGCGCGGTGCTGCAGATGGACGATGATTACACGGTGATCAATTCAATGGTCGCGGGTGGCCCGGCATCCAAAAGCAAAGCGATTAGCGTAGGCGATCGTATTGTGGGTGTAGGACAAACCGGCCAGAACATGGTCGACGTGATTGGCTGGCGTCTTGATGACGTGGTTGCGCTGATCAAAGGCCCGAAAGGCAGCAAGGTTCGTCTCGAAGTTCTGCCGGCTGGAAAAGGTACCAAAACCCGTATCGTTACCCTGACCCGCGAGCGTATCCGTCTGGAAGACCGCGCGGTGAAAATGTCGGTGAAAACCGTGGGTAAAGAGAAGGTGGGCGTCCTGGACATTCCTGGCTTCTACGTCGGCCTGACAGACGATGTGAAAGTACAGCTGCAGAAGCTTGAAAAGCAGAACGTCAGCAGCGTTATCATCGACCTGCGCAGTAACGGCGGCGGTGCGCTGACGGAAGCGGTTTCTCTCTCTGGCCTGTTTATTCCGTCTGGCCCGGTGGTTCAGGTGCGCGATAACAACGGTAAAGTGCGTGAAGATGCCGACAACGACGGTGTGGTCTACTACAAAGGCCCGCTGGTGGTCCTGGTTGACCGATTCAGCGCCTCCGCGTCTGAAATCTTTGCCGCTGCCATGCAGGACTATGGTCGTGCGCTGATCGTCGGTGAGCCAACCTTCGGGAAAGGTACTGTTCAGCAGTATCGCTCTCTGAACCGTATTTACGACCAGATGCTGCGTCCGGAATGGCCTGCACTGGGCTCGGTTCAGTACACCATTCAGAAATTCTACCGCGTGAACGGCGGCAGTACGCAGCGTAAGGGCGTCACGCCGGATATCATGATGCCAACAGGCACGGAAGAGACTGAAACCGGCGAGAAGTTTGAAGATAACGCGTTGCCGTGGGACAGCATCAATGCCGCGACGTACGTGAAGGCGGGCGACATGACGCAGTTTGGTCCTGAACTGCTGAAAGCGCATAACGATCGCATCGCGAAAGATCCGGAATTCCAGTACATCATGAAGGACATTGCTCGCTTCAATGCCCTGAGAGATAAGCGGAATATTGTTTCTCTGAACTACGCTCAGCGAGAGAAAGAGAACAACGAAGACGATGCAACACGTCTGGCGCGTATCAACGATCGCTTCAAGCGTGAAGGTAAACCTCTGCTCAAGAAACTGGACGATCTGCCTAAAGATTACCAGGAGCCCGATCCGTATCTGGACGAGACGGTGCATATCGCCCTCGACCTGGCGAATCTGGAAAAAGATAAGCCTGCCGTACAGCCCGCTCCGGCAAAATAACCTCCCAACAGGCACAAGAAATTGTGCCTGTTTCTTTTTGTTCTGCATCCTTCCGTCAGCCTGATTTCCAATTGTGTAAAGTTGTGTCTTTCTGGTGACTTACGCCCGCCGGATGCTTGAAAATAGCCGCAATACCCATACGATGTGGGTAATCGCATAGTGCGTTTTGTTAAACTGAGGTAAAAAGAAAATTATGATGCGAATCGCGCTCTTCCTGCTCACCAACCTGGCGGTAATGGTGGTTTTCGGGCTCGTGCTAAGCCTGACAGGAATTCAGTCGAGCAGCGTTCAGGGTCTGTTGATTATGGCGCTGCTGTTTGGTTTTGGTGGCTCTTTCATTTCCCTGCTGATGTCGAAGTGGATGGCTCTGAAATCGGTAGGCGGTGAGGTTATCGAACAACCGCGTAACGATATGGAACAGTGGCTGATGAATACGGTGTCCCAGCAATCCCGTCAGGCTGGGATCGCCATGCCGCAGGTGGCCATTTACCACGCTCCGGATATCAACGCCTTCGCCACCGGTGCCCGTCGTGATGCGTCACTGGTTGCCGTCAGCACCGGGCTGCTGCAGAACATGAGCCGTGACGAAGCCGAAGCGGTTATTGCCCACGAAATCAGCCATATCGCTAACGGTGACATGGTAACCATGACCCTGATTCAGGGCGTAGTGAACACCTTCGTTATCTTTATCTCCCGTATTCTGGCGCAGATTGCGGCAGGCTTTATGGGTGGTAACCGCGACGAAGGCGAAGAGAGCAACGGTAACCCGCTGATCTATTTCGCTGTTTCCATGGTTCTGGAACTGGTGTTCGGTATTCTTGCCAGCATCATCACCATGTGGTTCTCCCGCCACCGTGAATTCCACGCGGATGCCGGCTCAGCGAAACTGGTTGGTCGTGAGAAGATGATTGCGGCGCTGCAGCGTCTGAAAACCAGCTACGAGCCGCAGGAAGCGAACAGCATGATGGCTTTTTGCATCAACGGTAAATCGAAATCGCTGAGCGAGCTGTTTATGTCTCACCCACCGCTGGATAAGCGTATTGAAGCGCTGCGCAGTGGGGAATACCTTAAGTAACGCTGAAGATGCAGTCTGAGCCGGGCGGAGGAAACTCCGCCCGGCTTTTTTTTATGCCTGTACGCTTGGCTGTGTGACGCGCAGGCCGCTGACGATCGCGGCAAGGGTGGCAAGTGCACCCGCGGTGAGGAGCGCAAGGTGATTACCATTCTGCCCGGCCAGGTTGAACATCAGGGCGACCAGTGCCGCACCGGTGCTTTGCCCCAGCAGGCGCGCGGTACCCAACATGCCACTGGCTCCTCCGCTGCGATGGCGCGGTGCGGAGGTGATAATGGTGTGGTTGTTCGGCGACTGGAACAGGCCAAAACCGGCACCGCAGAGGATCATGCGCCAGATAATATCCAGATCCGTAGGTTGCGAGGGAAGCAGCGCCAGCGCAAACAGACCCGTCGCCATGACTGCCAGTCCCAGCGCGCCCAGTAATCCGGCATGCACGCGCTCTATTAAATAACCTGCCAGCGGTGCCATCACCATCGTGGCCAGCGGCCACGGGGTTAACAGCAGTCCGGTCTCCACTTCTGAACGTCCAACCACGCTCTGCAAAAAGAAGGGCAGAGAAACCAGGGCCAGCATCTGGGCGCAGAATGAGCAGACAGAGGTGCAAATGGAGAGCGAAAAGAGGGGGATGCGCAGCAGGTCAACAGGCAGTAAAGGCACCGGGAGAGTGAGTTGGCGGCGAACAAAGAAGAAACCTATGACCAGCAGCGCGAGCAGTTCCACTCCGGTAAGCACCAGCGATTGCCCTTGCGCAAACCCGCTCAGGGCTGTAATCAGCAGGCCAAAGGTAAGGGCATTCATCACCGCGCTCGCGACGTCGAACCGCGGCATGGTGCTTTTGGGGCCGTTGGCAGGCAGGAAGCGCAGGGCAAAGAAGATGGCCGCGATACCCAGCGGAACGTTAATGGCGAAGAGCCATTGCCAGGATGCAACGGAAAGAATAGCCGCCGCAATGGTTGGCCCGGCGGCGGAAGAGACGGCGACAATAAACGAGTTTATCCCCATGCCGCGCCCCAAATGACGCTGCGGATAAATTAAGCGAATCAACGCCGTGTTTACGCTCATGAGCGCCGCGCCACCAAAACCTTGCGCAATGCGTGCAAGCGTCAGGGTGTGCAGTGAATCAGAAAGGGCACATAACAGTGAGGTAATGGTGAAAACCACCAGACCACACTGATACACCCGACGGTAACCGAACATATCGCCCAGGAAGGAGAACGAGAGCAGGGAAACCACAATCGCAATCTGATAGGCGTTAACAATCCAGATTGAACTGGCTGGGGAAGCATGCAGGTCGCTGGCGATGGTTGGCAGGGCAACGTTGGCAATTGCACCGTCAAGGACGGCCATTGAGATACCGATAATGATGGTCGCTATCGCGCCGTACCGCTGGGGTAACGGCAGGCCATCGGAAAGATTCTTTTCCATTTGGATTAAAAAAGCTCAGCGTGAAATTATTCTCAGGGTAACTATTTTAGCATTGTTACTGCCGCGATATGTCGCAGATTTGTAACGAAGTAAACGCGGATTGATTGCAGGTGACATGACGGGAACTTATAATAAAAACCGGTTCTGATTTTTATAAAACACTCTCTATGAGGTGGTAAATGGCTATTGCGGATTTGGATAAACAGCCAGATTCTGTTTCTTCCGTGCTGAAGGTGTTTGGCATCTTACAGGCGCTCGGGGAAGAGCGTGAAATTGGTATTACAGAGTTGTCGCAGCGCGTGATGATGTCGAAAAGCACCGTTTATCGCTTTTTGCAAACCATGAAGTCACTGGGCTATGTTGCACAGGAAGGCGAGTCAGAAAAATACTCTCTGACCCTGAAACTGTTCGAACTCGGTGCCCGCGCGCTGCAAAATGTTGACCTGATCCGCAGCGCTGATATTCAGATGCGTGAAATCTCGCGCCTGACTAAAGAGACCATCCATCTCGGTGCGCTGGATGAAGACAGCATTGTTTACATCCATAAAATCGACTCCATGTACAATCTGCGCATGTATTCGCGCATTGGTCGTCGCAATCCGCTCTACAGTACCGCCATTGGTAAGGTTCTGCTGGCGTGGCGCGATCGCGAGGAAGTGAAACAGATCCTCGATGGCGTGGAATACAAACGCAGTACGGCGCGAACCATTACCAGCACGGACGAACTGTTAACGGTGCTCGATCGCGTGCGTGAGCAGGGGTATGGCGAAGATAATGAAGAACAGGAAGAAGGGCTGCGCTGCATCGGCGTTCCGGTGTTTGACCGCTTTGGCGTGGTGATCGCGGGCTTAAGTATCTCTTTCCCAACCCTTCGCTTCTCTGAAGAGCGTCTGCACGAGTATGTGGCTATCCTGCACAATGCCGCACGTAAGATTTCTGAACAGATGGGCTATCACGACTATCCGTTTTAATCTCTGTTAGCATAAAAAAACGCCGCAGAAGTTGCGGCGTTTTTGTCAGTGATTAAACCGGTTGATTAGCCATTATCGATGACGACGGACGTTTTACGCAGTACAGGACAGTTCGTTAAGCCAATGATCCCGCTGTCCGAATGCAGATACTGTGCAGTGCTCAGTCCTTGTGCCGTTAAATACTTACACTGAATACCTAAGCCGGCTGCGTTTTCGGTGCTTCCCACGAGCACACCATAGCCCGTTAACAGAAGGCCAATCCAGACGATGGCCAGTGCAATAATTGTTCGAATGATTAAGCGCATCATTACCTCTTTTATCGTTGTTATCATATAGCTAGCGTAAACGGTTTACGCTATGAAACAAGTGCACGATTCTGAAAAAAGCGCGATGGCGGTACAGTTAGTCCTTGTTTAAGATAACCGTGATAACCTGGTTACATCAGGTCTTTAGACGGAGTGTGGAGTGAAAAAAATACGCTGGGTGATTCTGATTATCGTGCTGATAGCGTGCGTGGTGTTATGGACGCAGACTATCAACGTAATGTGCGATCAGGATGTACAGTTTTTTAGCGGCGTCTGCGCAATCAATAAGTTTATTCCGTGGTAACACGCATTTTTTCTCAAGGTGATTTCCTTCCTTCGCGCCAGTGGTAAAATAGACGTTTTTATTGAGGTGGTGAAATGGGTGAGTTACTGAATTCAGGGCTGCTGAATATGGCATCCCTGATGATTTCTTTGGTTGTTCTGCTTGTGGGGCTGGTCATCTGGTTTTTCGTAAACCGTGCCAGTTCGCGTACGAACGAGCAGATCGAACTGCTGGAAGCGCTGCTCGATCAGCAAAAACGTCAGAATGCGCTGCTGCGCCGCCTGTGTGAAGCTAACGAGCCGGAAGAGAAAGACGCGCCGAAAGACGCGGTCGCTGAAGATAACAAAGACGAAGACGACTTTATCCGCCTGGTGGCTGAGCGTTAATCTTTTCGTGCTGGGAGGTGGCTGTGGTCTGGAAAAATCCCTGGTATGACCCCTCCCTGAAACATCACACCCCAAACGGCTTTCGCAATACCTACCCTGCAGAACATCAACCTGGCGACCTGGACCGCTGGCGTAAAGCGCGTAAAGAAGCCGGTTTGCCGAAACCACCCGCGCTGGGTTATGAAGATTTTATCCGTCAGTGGTGGCAACCCGCCGAGCTAACGCAGCCTCAGGAAGATGGGGTGTGGTGGCTGGGACATGCGAGTGTGTTACTCCAGCTAGACGGCAATATCATCCTTACCGACCCGGTTTTTTCACAGCGCGCCTCTCCGCTCCCTTTCCTGGGACCACAGCGTAAGACGCCTCCTGCACTGTCTGTCGAAAAACTGCATCAGCTTGATGCGGTCGTCATTTCCCATAATCATTACGATCATCTTGATGATGCGACCATTCGCCGTATTCTCAAACGCTTTCCCGACGTGAGTTTCTTTGTCCCGTTAGGACTGGCCGCCTGGTTTCGACGTCGGGGAGCAAGGCGCGTGGTGGAGCTCGACTGGTGGCAGAGTTTCACCTGGCAGGGGATGACGCTGACCGCCGTACCTGCGCAGCACTGGAGTATGCGCACGCCGTGGAACCGAAATCGCACATTATGGTGTGGCTGGGTCATGGAAGGGCGGCATCATCGTTTCTGGTTTAGCGGTGATACAGGGTATTCGCCTGAACTGCTGTTGATACCTGAACGTCTGGGGCCTGTTGATGCTGCCGCGTTACCGGTGGGGGCCTATGCCCCACGATGGTTCATGGCTGTACACCATATGGATCCTCAATCTGCGGTGGCATTGTGGCAGCAGCTGGGTTGCCCTCTGGCGTTTCCCATTCACTGGGGCGTGTTTGAACTGGCAGATGAAGCGTTGGATGAGCCGGTGCAGGAGTTAACTGACGCGCTAGATAATTTAGCACCAGTTAACCATTCTTTCAGGATACTGAAAATTGGCGAATATTTATCCTTATAAACGACGCGATAAATTGTTGCATATATTCTGTAAGTAAACGCGCTTAAGAATGTTTTATTTTTATCGAAACGTTTTGCTTGCCTTGTTTTGATGCAGAGTCATAAAAATTTCATTATTTTGGTGCATAACACTATTTATTACCTGATGCATTTTAATACAGTTGGGCGCGCGTTATTAACGCTGTTTTTTCTCTGAAACAATTTGGCCGCGTTACAATGATTTAAGCATAAGTTTTCACAAATTGTTCTAACTCAATCAATGCGTAAAATTTCTTTTCCCGGTTGCTGGACGCTTTGTAATGATTGAGCTATGTTAAAAATGTCTTAGATTACAGCGGCCGTGCGAACAGCGTTGGATCTTTGTTGCGTAGCAGGGCTGTCTGTATGTGATGCGCATAATTGTGCAAAACCTGACGGGCACTGTTCGAATTTGTGCGGCGGATCGAGACATGTTTAAAAATGGCTTGCCATATTAAACATTGTGTGTGATAACACGTTTTGGGTCAAACGAGGTACAGTTCTGTTTATGTGTGGCATTTTCAGTAAAGAAGTCCTGAGTAAACACGTTGTCGTTGAATACCGCTTCTCTGCCGAACCTTATATTAGTGCCTCATGCAGTAATGTCTCAGTTTTATCTCAGTTAATGCCTGCGGGCTAAGAAAACACTCTAAGGAATTTTGCAAATGGCAAAGATTAAAGGTCAAGTTAAGTGGTTCAACGAGTCTAAAGGTTTTGGTTTCATTACTCCTGCTGACGGCAGCAAAGACGTGTTCGTGCACTTCTCTGCAATCCAGGGTAACGGCTTCAAAACTCTGGCTGAAGGCCAGAACGTTGAGTTCGAAATTCAGGATGGCCAGAAAGGCCCTGCTGCAGTTAACGTAACTGCTATCTGATCGAACCACTGCTGACTGAAACGCACGGCGTTTCAATCTCAGACATAAAGCCTCGCATAACGCGGGGCTTTTTTATGCCCCTTATCTTTCAAAATATTACGATCCGCGGCCTTGTTAGTAACTTGTTGCAAAGCTGCGAGGTTAGTAGCACTGTTTCGCCACCTTCTTTCCGGCTTTTCCCGTTAAATCAGGGCGTTGTTTAACAGCCCTGGGGTTCAGGTGAAGAAGAAATTGATAACGGCCACTGGCAATTTCACGCCAGCGCGTTTTGCTCTGCTCTGTTTAGCTATTTTTTGTAGTCTGGCTTTTTTGCTGGGCCGCGTTGCCTGGCTGCAAATTATCAAGCCTGACAATCTGGTGAAGCAGGAAGATATGCGATCCCTCCGCCAGCTGGCGATTGATGCGCCCCGCGGCATGATAATGGATCGTGAAGGTCGACCGCTGGCGGTGAGCGTGCCTGTCAGGGCCGTATGGGCCGATCCCAAAACGGTGCTGGCAAAAGGGGGCGTCGGCGCTGATGAACGCTGGCAAGCGTTGGCAAATGCGCTGCATCTCTCCCTGGACACGCTTTCGGCTCGCATCAACGCCAGTCCACAGGGGCGTTTCATTTACCTTGCCCGTCAGGTCGATCCTGCGCAGGCAAAGTGGATCGATAAACTGAATCTGCCCGGCATCAATTTACGCGATGAGTCCCGCCGTTTTTATCCTGCCGGTCATGTGGCCGCGAACCTGATTGGTTTCACCAATATCGACGGACAGGGCATTGAAGGTGTGGAAAAAAGCTTCAATACGCAATTGACGGGCAAGGCCGGGATGCGGCAGGTAAGGGAAGACCGCTATGGACGCGTGGTTGAAAACCTGACCGAAGTTGCTCCCGCGCCCGCGCACAACATTCAGTTGAGTATCGATGAGCGGCTGCAAACCATTACCGAAGATGCGCTCGATAATGCCGTGGCCTGGAACAAGGCCGAGTCAGGCGCATCGGTGTTAATTAATATCCCAACCGGGGAAATACTCGCCATGGCGAGCTATCCGGACTTCAACCCCAACAATCGGGAAGGCGCGACGATAAACGATTTCCGCAATCGCGCCATCAGCGATACGTTCGAACCCGGTTCGACCGTCAAGCCGCTGGTGCTGATGACGGCCCTGCAGCAGGGGCTGGTCCAGCCGGACAGCGTGATTGACACTCACCCGTATATCCTTGACGGGCATCGTATCCGCGATGTGGGTTACTATCCTGAACTGACGATGACCGGGATCCTGCAAAAATCGAGCGACACGGGCGTATCCCGGCTCTCGCTGGCGATGCCCGTTCAGCATCTTATTGATACCTACCGAAACTTTGGCTTTGGCACCAATACGGGGCTTGGCTTAACGGGTGAGAGTGCGGGACTGTTGCCACAGCGTAAATACTGGAGCCAGCTCGACAGAGCGACCTTTGCCTTCGGCTACGGGCTGATGGTAACCCCGCTCCAGCTGGCGCACGTCTACGCCACCATTGGCGGCTTCGGGCTTGAGCGCCCCCTTTCCATTACCCGTATCGATCCCCCCGTCATTGGCCACCGCGTCATGCCGGAAGAGATTGCGCATGAAGTGGAACACATGATGGAGAGCGTGGCGCTGCCCGGCGGCGGCGGGGTTAAGGCCGCCGTTCGTGATTACAGGGTGGCGGTTAAAACCGGTACGGCGAAGAAAATTGACGATAGCGGGAAATATGTTGATAAATACGTGGCTTACACCGCGGGCGTTGCGCCTGCCAGCGACCCGCGCTTTGCCCTGGTGGTGGTAATTAACGATCCCCAAAACGGGGCCTACTACGGCGGTGCCGTTTCCGCCCCTGTCTTCAGCGAGATTATGGGTAACGTGCTGCGTCTGGAGAACGTGAAGCCTGACGGGTTACCGGCGGGTTCCGATCACCTCATCGTTATGCGCTAACCTGGCGTTTATAACCAGGGCGAATAGCGGTACACTTCGCCCTTTGATTATGCTCCGGAGTTACCATGTCCTTCAGTTGTCCCCTTTGCCACGCGGTCCTGACGCGCTCAGATAAAAGTTATACCTGTCCGCAGGGGCATCAGTTTGATATGGCAAAAGAAGGCTACGTAAATCTTCTGCCGGTGCAGCATAAGCGCTCCCGCGACCCCGGAGACAGCGCAGAGATGATGCAGGCGCGCCGCGCGTTTCTGGACGCCGGACACTATCTGCCGCTGCGGGAGGCGGTGGCGCAATTACTGGATGGCATTCTTCCAGGCTCAGCAACCGCCATGCTCGATATCGGGTGCGGGGAAGGGTACTACACCGCGCGGTTTGCGGAGGTTGCACGCGAGAAGGGCGCGCTGACATTCGGTCTGGACGTGTCGAAAGTGGCGATTCGCGCGGCGGCAAAACGTTACGCTGACGTGACGTTCTGCGTGGCGTCCAGCCACAGGCTGCCGTTTGACGATGCCAGCATGGACGCGGTTATCCGCATTTATGCGCCGTGTAAGGCCGAAGAGCTGGCACGCGTGGTGAAACCGGGCGGATGGGTGATCACCGTTACGCCAGGGCCGCGTCATTTGATGGAGCTTAAAGGGCTTATCTACGACGAGGTGCGTTTGCATGCCCCTCATTCAGAACAGCTGGCCGGTTTTTCCCTGCAGCAGGAGCAAAGCGTGGCGTATGACATGACGCTCAAAGGGGAAGAGGCTACCGCGCTGCTGCAGATGACGCCGTTCGCGTGGCGGGCAAAACCGGAAGTGTGGGAAGCGTTAGCTGCACTCTCCGCATTTCGCTGCCAGACGGATTTCAGTATCCACGTCTGGCAGCGCGAAGATTAACCCGCGAAATGTGCCCAGAGGATCTGGGCACCAATGCCAATTAATACAATCCCGCCCAGGATCTCGGCGCGTTTACCCAGCAGTGGGCCGATAAACCGTCCGACCATCATTCCCAGCGTGGACATAATCAGCGTCGCACAGCCAATGGCCAGCGCGGTGGCGATAATATTAACCTGCAGGAAAGCCAGACCGACACCGACGGCCATCGCATCCAGACTGGTGGCGATAGCCGTGGTGACCAGCAGCCAGAATCCGTGACGATGCAGCGGCTCCTCAGCTTCATCATCAGTGCCGCGAAAACCTTCAATCACCATTCGACCGCCGAGAAACACCAGCAGGACGAACGCAATCCAGTGATTCCACTCCAGCACAAACTGGCTGGCAAGCATGCCAAGGCCCCAGCCGATAAGGGGGGTCAACGTTTCGATAGCGCCAAAAATCAGGCCGGTGCGCAGGGCTTCTGAGAATTTAGGTTTGTGGAGCGTGGCACCTTTCCCGATGGAAGCAGCAAAGGCGTCCATGGACATGCCAAAAGCGAGAAGGATCGTAGCGGAGATATTCATAACAGCGTCCAGACCGGGGATATCCATATGACACATCACTGCCCCCAGTAAACAGCAGTTGATGTATCTATGGTCTCGCCTGATCGCTTTGCACATAAAATGTGCTGAAAACGATCCGTACGTGCCACGTTTTTCAACGAGTATGTTGACACGTACATTTCCTGTGAACAGGAAATCGGCTACTCCCCAACGACGGGCGCAACCTTAACATATTTTGAGAATATAAAACAACAATGAAAACGCATTATTTAAAACGCTTATTGATAACGATTTTCATTTGTCTTTAAGCGTGAAAATAGCGTTAAAAAATAGAGATAAAATTAACGTTCTGGATATAGCTTCGGCTATATTTCGTGCGCAAAATAAACACAGAATATAGCCATTGCTATATATCTAACTTATTGAGTTTTAAGAAGTAGATTGTATATTCTTTCCAGGTCGTCAATATTCTTCACCCGGATAAGCAGGCGACGCTGTTCTAATTGCATAACCAGCACACCGTCTTCGGATAAATTCATCTCTTTAATACGGTTATATTCTATCCATACGTTGGCGAAGAAAAATCCTCGGGATTTAAAAATGATTTTCGGCGTGCGGATCCAGAACAGATAAATCGCCATTAATGCCAGCGCACATAATAACCATGTGGTTAATATTGCACCATGACTGGTGACGTTATTGTAAATAAGGATGACGATGAGACCGGCGAAGATAAAGGCATCCACGCGCCCGCGTCGCAGAAGGGGAAGGGAGAGCAGCGTCTCGCCGTGACGGCGGGGCATGATGAACTCGTCATAGATCGCGTAAGCCAGAAGGGCTGCAATAAATAAAACCAGTACGATGTCCGTGACAGTCATTCATCCTCCAGAAAACAGATAAAAAAACCGGGGGCAAGCCCCCGGCGTCTAACGCTATTGCTTTACAGGCCCAGCAGACCTACAGCGTAGCCCGCGATACCGATGACGAAGAAGCCAACGATAATCCACAGCGGGTTCACTTTCTTACGCAGCAGCCACATACAGGCGAAGGTTAACAGCAGCGGGACCAGGCCAGGCATGAGCTGATCCAGGATAGTCTGCACGGTGGTGACGCGGGTCTGACCATCCTGCCCGGTGATGGTCGATACCACCAGCGGGATGTTGACGTGCGTCCACTTGTTAACCAGCGCCCCCATGACAAACAGGCCGAGGATTGATGCCCCCTCAGTCAGTTTCTGCAGGAAGCCGCCGCCCATGTCCTTAACGATATCCACCCCTTTACGGTAGCCGTAGGCCACGCCGTAGTAACGGGTCAGCAGACGCACGGCGTTGAACAGGATGAAGAAGAGCAGTGGACCCAGCAGGCTGCCGCTCATCGCGATACCGGCACCCAGTGCCGCAAAGACCGGACGCACGGTACCCCAGAAGATAGGGTCACCAACGCCGGCCAGCGGGCCCATCAGACCGACTTTGATACCGTTGATGGCACCATCGTCAATCTCTGCGCCGTTCGCTCGCTGCTCTTCCATCGCCAGCGTAACGCCCAGAACCGGAGCTGCTACATAAGGATGGGTGTTAAAGAATTCCAGGTGACGCTTGATCGCCTGACGGCGCGCTTCGTTGTTTTCCGGGTACAGGCGTTTGATCGCCGGTACCATGGAGAAGCAGAAACCCAGCGCCTGCATACGTTCGAAGTTCCATGAACCCTGAAACAGGTTAGAACGGATGAACACGCCACGAATATCACCCGGAGTGAGTTTTTTCTCGGTGGTAGTTTTTGTCATATCAACCATTTCGCTCACCTGTTAGTCCAGTTCGTTATCGAGATCGTTGTTACCAGCAGCCTGCGCTGGGGCACCCGCGACGCGGTTATATTTCGGGCTGAGCTGGATGTAGAGAATCGCCATCACCGCACCAATCACACCCAGTGCAACCAGGTTGAAGTTGGTGAATGCAGCGGTCACGAAGCCGAGGTAGAAGAACGGCATCAAGTAGCCTGCGCGCATCATATTGATGACCATCGCATAACCGACGACTACGATCATACCGCCCGCGATGTTCAGACCGCCGGTGACCACTTCAGGAATGGCGTTCAGCATGCTCTGGACTTCACTGGTACCGACAGAGATCGCAACGATGACGGCTGGGATCGCAATACGCATCGCCTGCAGGAACAGGGACGAAACGTGGATCCACGACAGTGCCGTGAGGTTACCGTTGTCAGCCGCCTTATCCGCCGCGTGCTGGAAGGCCACGGTGATAGTACGAACGATGATGGTCAGAACCTGGCCTGCGGCTGCCAGCGGGATCGCCAGGGCGATACCTGCACCAATACTCTGGTGACCGGCAATAACCAGAACGGTAGAAATGATAGAGGCCAGCGCGGCATCGGGCGCAACCGCCGCACCGATGTTCATCCAGCCTAGGGCGATCATTTCCAGGGTACCACCGATGATGATACCGGTTTTCATGTCACCCAGAACGGCCCCAATCAGCGTACAGGCCACCAGAGGGCGGTGGAACTGAAATTCATCAAGTACGGATTCCATACCCGCAATACATGCGACGACGAACACCAGCACAATCTGAAGAGTGGTAATCTCCATTGCACTTCTCCTATTACATAAGCTTTATGTGAGAACCGGCGCGGGCTTATTTCCCAACTTTGCCGATCAAATCCATCATTTTCAGTTTTTGATCCGTGGAAACCTTACGGGCTTCCAGCTCAATACCGCGCGCATTCAGCTTATTGAATGCTTCGATATCTTTCGCATCGACTGAAATGGCGTTGTTGACCTGCGTTTTGCCCTGACGGAATGCCATACCACCAATGTTCACGGAGGTGATTTTCACGCCGCCTTCAACAATGCGCTCAACGTCTGTCGGGTTAGTGAACAGGAGCATGACGCGTTCACCCGCATATTTCGGGTTGTTGTACACGCGGATCATCTTGGCGACATCCACGACGTGCGCGGTAACGCCAGGAGGAGCAACCTGAGTCAGAAGGGTTTTACGGACGGTGTCGGCGGCTACTTCGTCGCTGACCACGATAATGCGTCGAACGTTGGTCTCTTTGGTCCAGCGCGTGGCAACCTGGCCGTGGATTAAGCGGTCATCAATACGGGCAAGGCCGATAACCATGTAATCATTCGGGCCCATCGGTTTTGCCGGCGCCGCCGCTTTCGGTGCCGCTGCAGGCGCAGGGGCTGGTTTTTCTACCGGCTGCGCTTTCAGGGCTTTTACCCCTTCGCGACCGGTTTCAACGGCCAGGGCCACCAGTTCGTCGAAAGACGGATTGTCGTCGCGCGCCATGAAGGTTTCCACCAGCATGGGGATATTTACCCCGGCGACAACTTCATAGTGCTCTTTATCGACGACAATGCGGCTGGCAGCATTGAACGGGCTGCCGCCCCATGTATCAACGAGAAACAGCACGCCCTTGCTGGTATCCAGCTTCGCGAGTTGAGCGTTGTACTTCTCAATCAGCGTCTCGGCGTTTTCACCGGGAACGAAATCGATCCAGCCGACGTTTTCCTGCTCGCCCAACAGCATCTCTGCCGTTTTGAGTAGCTGCTCAGCAGCCCAACCATGTGTGCCTATGACAATAGCAATGGTCACTTGCTACCTCCTTTTATTATCATTAATACGCCTGCCGGGCAGTCGTACTGAGAATCGTATTGGCGAACCGAATCGATTCAGATAAGGGTTAGAGTTCAAAAAACTAAGACTTCCGCGAATTATTTTAGATAGTGAAAAAATAATTTATGTGATGAAGATCCGTAATTTAGCCACACGTGACAGATTTATCTTAAGGTTACAGCCCCAGTGTTACAGATCTTTGCAAAGGAACGTAAATCTTTGCTAAAAATGCATTGTGTCTGATATGTTTAGCCTCCGTTTAATTGTTCAGGAGTATAGGGCTACAGCCCACTATATGGACCGTCACCGACGTCAGTCATCTTCCAGGCCATTTCGCGCCTTTTTCACCGGCGATCCTCGCCACGTACCGACTCTGTCTTCCTCTGTTTTGCCCACGTTGAGTGGGGCACCGTTTCGTCATTCCTTTAGCAGGAGCTTGTCATGGAATTCTTAATGGACCCGTCAATCTGGGTAGGATTGCTCACGCTGGTGGTGCTGGAGATTGTTCTCGGCATCGATAACCTGGTGTTTATTGCCATCCTCGCGGACAAACTGCCGCCAAAACAGCGTGATAAAGCGCGTCTGATTGGTCTTTCGCTGGCGCTGGTCATGCGACTGGGCTTGCTGTCCGTCATCTCCTGGATGGTCACGCTGACCAAACCGCTGTTCTCCGTCATGGATTACACCTTCTCCGGCCGTGATTTGATCATGCTGATCGGGGGGATATTCCTGCTCTTCAAAGCGACGACTGAGCTCCATGAGCGGCTGGAAAACCGGCAGCATGACGATGGGCACGGCAAAGGCTATGCCAGCTTCTGGGTGGTGGTGCTGCAGATCGTGGTGCTTGATGCGGTCTTCTCGCTGGATGCGGTGATCACGGCAGTCGGCATGGTGAACCATCTGCCGGTAATGATGGCTGCGGTCGTTATTGCAATGGCGGTCATGCTTCTGGCCTCGAAGCCGCTGACGCGTTTCGTGAACCAGCATCCCACGGTGGTGGTCCTGTGTCTGAGCTTCCTGCTGATGATCGGTCTGAGCCTGGTGGCCGAAGGCTTTGGCTTCCATATTCCGAAAGGCTACCTGTACGCCGCGATTGGCTTCTCGATCCTGATTGAGTTGTTCAACCAGATTGCGCGCCGTAACTTCATTAAGCAGCAGTCTAATCAGCCGCTGCGTGCACGTACCGCAGATGCCATTCTGCGCCTGATGGGCGGTCGTCGTCAGGTGAACGTTCAGTCTGATTCCGAAAATCATAACCCGGTTCCGGTCCCGGAAGGGGCGTTTGTGGAACAGGAGCGCTACATGATTAACGGCGTGCTCTCTCTGGCCTCTCGTTCACTGCGCGGGATCATGACCCCGCGCGGGGAAATCAGCTGGGTTGATGCGAACCTGAGCGTGGATGAAATTCGTCAGCAGCTGCTCTCTTCACCGCACAGCCTGTTCCCGGTGTGTCGCGGTGAGCTCGATGAGATCATCGGCGTCGTGCGGGCAAAAGAGATGCTGGTCGCCCTGGAAGAGGGCGTCAATGTCGAAGCCGTTGCTGCCGCATCGCCTGCGATTGTCGTGCCGGAAACGCTGGATCCGATCAACCTGCTGGGCGTGCTTCGCCGCGCGCGCGGTAGCTTTGTCATCGTTACCAATGAGTTTGGTGTGGTGCAGGGTCTGGTGACGCCGCTGGACGTGCTTGAAGCGATTGCCGGTGAATTCCCGGATGCCGACGAAACGCCGGAGATCGTCGCCGACGGCGAAGGCTGGCTGGTTAAAGGAACGACCGACCTGCACGCGCTCTCGCACACGCTGGGGCTGGAAAACGTCGTTAACGATGAAGAAGACATCGCGACCGTTGCCGGTCTGGTTATCGCCGTTAACGGGCAAATCCCGCGCGTAGGTGATGTGATCGAGCTGCCGCCGCTGCACATTACGATCGTCGAAGCCAACGACTATCGCGTTGATATGGTCCGCATTGTTAAAGAACAATCTGCTCACGACGAAGATGAGTAAGTCTGCTTAACGCAGCGGCATTAAGGGCACGATGTGCCCGTTATGACGCGCTGGCGGGGGAGTACGTCCCGCCAGCCAGTCTGGAAAGTCCCGTAGCGGCATCGGCCGCGCATAGAAAAACCCCTGCAGGACAGGTACGCCATGGCGGCGTAAGTACCGCGCCTGCTCCTCCGTCTCGACCCCTTCAGCCACCAGTTCGATATTCAGCCGCTGACCCAGAGCAATAATGATATCCGTCACCGTTGAATTCACGGCATCAGTGCCAATGGCCGTGGTAAACGACTGGTCGATTTTCAGCACGTCCGGGTGCAGCTTTTCAAGCCAGGAGAAGGAACTGTTTCCGGTGCCAAAATCGTCGATGGCGAGCTTTACCCCTTTACGATGCAGTTCGCGCACGATGCGATAGTCCGCATCCAGCAGCGCATCCCGCTCCGTTAATTCAATCACCAGTTGCTGGCGCGGATGGGCGCTGAACCAGAGGCGGTTCAGGTCCTGCAACAGCACCGCGCGACGGAAATGGCTGGCGGCGACGTTAATACCGATGTGAAAACCGGCACTGGAGGGGAAGTAGCCTATCTGGCGCACCGTTTCGGCGATCACATAACGGGTGAGGGGGACAATCTGGTTGTGCTCTTCGGCCAGAGGAATAAACACCTCCGGGGAGATCCACCCCTGACGGGGGTTATTCCAGCGCAGCAGGATCTCAACGCCCGTGCATTTCTGGGTACGGGCATTCACCAGCGGCTGGCAGAAAAGTTCAAATTCCCGCGACGCGATCCCCATGTCGATCTCCCAGGTGAAGCTCATCCGGTTTGCCGTGGCCAGCCAGGCGAGATAGCCCAGCAGCAGGCTGAGCATAAGCCCCAGCGGCAGCTGAGCTGGCAGGCTTTTTAAGGCAAGCTGTCCGGGGCCCGGCCCGCTGACCGTAATGGTGAAAGGGTTTCGGGATGATGACTGCTGGAAAATGGAGCCATCCTCATCAAACGTCAGGCTGTCGGTGACGCGTTGACCATAGCGCAAAAAGCGATCGCCCACGCTTAGCGCCACGTCATTGATAAGCGGACGCTGGGGCTCAAGAATCATTTTAGTGATCAGATCGATATTGATGATCTCGATGATGCCATCTTCACCGCTCCCGGAGACGGGGTACCACTGGATCACTATCGGACTGCCCTTCAGCAGCCACTGGTCGGTCGATAAAATCAGTTTTGCGGTGCTGGCGGGTAATTCCGTCAAAAAGTCGCGGACGGGCACATCGCGGCTTCCGAAAATACTCGAGCAATACAGGATGCCATCTTTAATCAGGGCGATGGAGCGCACCGTCTGCAAAATGGCGGCCTGCTTTCGCAGGGCCAGGTGCGCCTGCGGGCACGGCTGACCTACCAGCGGCTGTAGCACGCTGCGGCGGTTTTCTAATGAAAGCAGTATGTTATCAAGGGCGCGAACGGAATGGCTGGTAAAATCAAGGATCCGCTGCTGGTTAACGTTGCGCTGTGAAATAAAGCGAATGCCTAACGTCAGGATGAGCGTAAGAAGCGCAACCGCCACACAGACGATAACGCGTTTTCGGCGATAGTCTTTAATGATCGTTTGTGCAGTTTGCATGAACGGTCGCCTGATAAGCCACCAGCCACAAAAGCCGGACGCAACAGTAAAAGTGTAGTGGGGAAAGCAGAAGGAGACGAGGAAGAAGAGGGAAATTCGCCCATCCGTTGCAGATGGGCGAAAGGCAGTATTAGTCGCACTGCACCTTAATGGCCAGGCCACCACGGGACGTTTCGCGGTATTTTGCGTTCATGTCTTTGCCCGTTTCGTACATGGTTTCAATCACCTTATCCAGCGATACGCGAGGTTCACTGGTACGGCGCATCGCCATACGTGAGGCGTTGATGGCCTTCACCGATGCAATCGCATTACGCTCGATGCACGGCACCTGCACCTGGCCTGCGACCGGGTCACAGGTCAGACCGAGGTTATGCTCCATACCGATTTCTGCCGCCACGCAGACCTGTTCAGGGCTTGCGCCCAGCAGCTCTGCAAGACCGGCCGCCGCCATAGAACAGGCCACACCCACTTCACCCTGGCAGCCGACTTCAGCGCCAGAAATGGAGGCGTTCATTTTGTACAGCGCACCGATAGCACCTGCCGCCAGGAAATAACGGATGTAGATATCCGGCGTCACGGGCTCAATAAAGTGGTCGTAATAGGCTAGCACCGCGGGAACAATACCGCACGCGCCGTTGGTTGGCGCAGTCACGACGCGGCCACCGGCGGCGTTCTCTTCGTTAACCGCAAGGGCAAACATGTTCACCCAGTCGACGACGTTCATCGGGTCGTTGGAGAATTTGTCTGTGGTCACCAGCATACGGCGCAGGGCAGAAGCACGACGCGGCACGCGCAGTGGACCCGGCAGGACACCTTCGGTGTTCATCCCGCGATCGATACAGGCGCGCATGGTTTGCCAGACGTTCGCAAAATAGTCTTCAATCTCTTTTTTGCTGTGCAGCGCCAGTTCGTTCTGCATCACCATGCCGGACAGCGAAAGACCGGTCTGTTTGCAGTAACCCAGCATTTCGGTAGCCGATTTGAACGGATACGGAACGCTGACGTCGCCGACGCTGTCTTTGCCAAAATGCTCTTCATCCACGATGAAGCCACCGCCGATGGAGTAGTACGTTTTGCTGTAAATCTCTTTTTCACCGCTAAAAGCGTGAATGGTCATGCCGTTCTCATGCAGCGGCAGGTTGTCGCTGCGAAAACGCATGCCGTCATCCTGCGGGAAATCGACTTCCTGCTGTCCGTTTGCCAGCAGCAGGCGGCCGCGTGTTTCCACGTCGCGGATGAATGCCGGAATGGCATCAATATCTACGGTATCCGGCATATTGCCTGCCAGACCCATAATAATGGCGATATCGGTGTGGTGGCCTTTACCCGTCAATGACAGCGAGCCGTAAACATCCACGGCGACACGGGTAACGCTTTCCAGTAATCCTTTTTCGACCAGATCATCGACGAACTGTTTACCGGCCTTCATCGGGCCAACAGTATGGGAAGACGAAGGGCCAATTCCCACTTTGAACATGTCGAATATACTAATCACTTTCACACTCCTGACAGGGTTACCGGGGTTCCAGTAACGATGTTATAACTGCGCATAGTGTAAGAGGGAACACCGACCTCGGCTTAACTATTCACATGAATTAAACTAATGGTTGGCGATGGGTTTTGCTAATAGCGCGACGCGGATCGCAAACCTGGCAGAAGAGGGTGGAATGTAAAGTATAG
This sequence comes from Enterobacter genomosp. O, assembly GCF_001022965.1. Classification (GTDB taxonomy): domain Bacteria; phylum Pseudomonadota; class Gammaproteobacteria; order Enterobacterales; family Enterobacteriaceae; genus Enterobacter; species Enterobacter cloacae_L. Next base: position 74,877 of record NZ_LECZ01000022.1, on the reverse strand, counting down.
TCAAGGCTTCAGGCCGATTTGCAACGCCAGCTCACGAATAATGCCCGCCGTCATGCCCCAGACAAAATAATGCTGATACCAGGATAACCACACCCGATGGTCATGCCCCCGGCGTTGGATATCCAGCGGGTGATAACGACTCAGTCGAAGGGCTTCTTCCAGCGGCATTTCAAACACCGCTGAGACTTCATCGACGCTGGCGTGATACTGCAGGTCCGGCGGGATAATACCGACCACCGGCGTAACCTGAAAGCCGGTGACGCTGTTGACGGGCGGCAGCACGCCGATGACCTCAACCGCTTCCGGCGGAATGGCGACCTCTTCCTGCGCCTCCCGCAGCGCGGCGGCAATGAGCGAGGCGTCGGTGCTATCGACTGCGCCTCCCGGAAAAGCGACCTGACCGGCGTGCTTGCGTAAATGGGGAGAACGCTGGGTGAGCAGCAGGCCCGGCTGCGCGCGGCGTACGACCGGGATCAGCACGGCCGCCTGGCGTTGATTCAGCGCTTCGCGGTTGACCTGCGGTCGTAATAGCTGAAAGCGAGATAAAAAGTCATCCAGCGTCAGGTTCTCTTTTTCCACCCGTGATTACTCCAGTTGTTTCAGGATACGGTTAACTTTATCAAAGGTTTCCTGGTATTCCGCATCGACCTGGCTGTCGGCGACAATGCCGCCTCCGGCCGAACAGTATACATTTCCGCCGCAGGCGGTCAGCGTACGTATGGTAATGCTGGTATCCAGCGTGCCGCACAGGCTGATGTAGCCGATACTGCCGCACCAGGCGTTGCGGCGCTGCGGCTCCAGCTCATCAATGATCTCCATTGCCCGCACCTTTGGTGCACCGGTGATAGAGCCGCCCGGAAACGCGGCGCGCAGCAGATCGCAGGCCGTGCGTGAATCCGGCAGCCGCGCGGTAATCGTACTGACCAGATGATGCACGGCCGGGAACGGCTCGACGACAAACAGTTCCGGCACGCGCACGCTGCCCGGAACGGCCACGCGTCCGATATCGTTGCGCATCAGATCGACAATCATCAGGTTTTCGGCGCGGTCTTTCGGCGAGGCGGCCAGTTTTTCCGCCTGCTGGCGATCGGCATCGGGATCCGCAAGACGCGGCAGGGTGCCTTTGATCGGCCGGGTCTGAATAGTGCCCTCCGCCAGATGGATAAAACGCTCGGGTGACAGGCTCAGGATAGCTCCCTGCTCAAGACGTACGAACGCGCTGAACGGCGCCCTGTTGCTGGCATTCAGACGGGTAAACGCCTGCCATTCATCTCCCTGATAGGTTGCCTGAAAACGCTGCGCAAGGTTGACCTGATAACAGTCGCCGCTTTGCAGATACGCCTGAACGCGCGAGAATTTTTCTGCATACTCCGCTGCGCTCATATTCGAGCGCCATTCGGAGGTCAGCGTGAACGGCTGTGCCGGAGCAGCCTCCTGCGCCTCAAGCCAGGCCAGACGCGCCTGCACGTCACGATGGCTCAGCAGTGAAACCGTTTTTTTCTGGTGATCAACAATCAACGCCCAGTCATAGAGCCCGACGGCCATGTCTGGCAGGGAAATATCCGCCTGCGCGTGCTCGGGCAGCGTTTCGAAACGACGGCCTAAATCGTAGCCAAACAGGCCCAGCGCGCCTCCCTGAAAGGGGAGGTCCGGGTTCGGGGTGGCAGCCAGGCCCAGCGCGTTAATTTCTTGCTGAAGCAGCATCAGCGGATCGTCCGTTAACGACATGTCGCTGGTCGTCAGCGTTTTCAGCGGATCGGCTACCAGGATATCAAAGCGGCTATAAGGGTGGTCCGCGTGGCCGGAATGCAGCAGCATCGCAAAAGGAAGGTGGCTCAGGCGGTCAAACCAGAATTCCGCAGCGTCTGTGCGCCAGGGCAAGGTAATAACAGTGGGGAAGCGCATGTTCATGTGTGGCATACTACCGGGCAGCGTGAAATAATTAGCGCGAATAATTTAGCAGGAGTTGACGATGTTTGCAGGTTTACCTTCTCTCAGTCATGACCAACAGCAGAAAGCGGTTGAACGCATTCAGGAACTGATGACCCAGGGTATGAGCAGCGGAGAGGCGATTACCGTTGTCGCTCAGGAGATTCGCGCCAGTCATACCGGCGAGCGGATTGTGGCGCGATTCGAAGATGAAGATGAAGAAGAGTAACCGGGCTTAAACCGCCGCGATAATCTTGATCTCAACCTTATACTCCGGTTTCATCAGCGTGGCCTGTACGGTGCAGCGTACAGGCGCGTGACCCGCCACGACCCATGCATCCCAGGCTTTGTTCATTGCCGCGAAATCGTCTTTGTTTGCCAGGAAAATCGTCGCATCCAGAATGCGGGATTTGTCGCTACCCTGCTTAGCAAGTACCGCATCAATCTGCGCCAGGGTATTAGCCGTTTGCTCGAAGGCATCCGCGTCCAGGTTAGCCGGTACGCCGGTGTAGTACAGCGTCTGGTTATGGATCACCACATCAGACCAGCGGGCTTCGGCATCAATGCGCACAATCGTCATAAACATTTCCTCGTTATTTTTCGTCATCAGGCGGCAAGACTGCCATATTGTTCCGTCGTCGTCACTATTTGGGGTGGCACTGGAGAGGATGGGCTGACATAATCCCTGTGCAAAAATACAGTGAGAGAGCACCCGTGGCAGACGATTTTTCCCCTGAAGGTCAATTAGCACAGGCCATTCCCGGCTTCAAACCGCGTGAACCTCAGCGGCAGATGGCGCACGCCGTTGCGCATGCCATTGATAAGGCGCAGCCGCTGGTGGTGGAGGCCGGAACCGGCACGGGAAAAACCTACGCGTATCTCGCTCCGGCGCTGCGGGCTAAAAAAAAGGTCATCATCTCGACGGGGTCGAAAGCGCTGCAGGATCAGCTCTACAGCCGTGATTTGCCCACCGTCGCAAAAGCGCTGAAATACAAAGGCCGACTGGCGCTGCTGAAAGGGCGATCCAACTATCTCTGCCTGGAACGTCTCGAGCAGCAGGCGCTGGCAGGCGGCGATCTGCCGGTCCAAACCCTGAGCGACGTTATTATTCTTCGCGCCTGGGCGAACCAGACGGAAGAGGGGGATATCAGCACCTGCGCGAGCGTGCCGGAAGACTCTCCTGCCTGGCCGCTGGTGACCAGCACCAACGACAACTGCCTTGGCAGCGACTGTCCGCTATATAAAGACTGCTTTGTGGTAAAAGCGCGCAAAACGGCGATGGATGCCGATGTGGTCGTGGTCAACCATCATCTGTTCCTCGCGGATATGGTGGTCAAGGACAGCGGCTTTGGTGAGCTGATCCCCGAGGCGGACGTCATGATCTTCGATGAAGCCCACCAGCTCCCGGATATTGCCAGCCAGTATTTCGGCCAGTCGCTCTCCAGCCGCCAGCTGCAGGACCTGGCGAAAGACTTCACCATTGCTTACCGAACCGAACTGAAAGATACCCAGCAGCTGCAGAAGTGTGCCGACCGCCTGGCGCAAAGCGCGCAGGATTTCCGGTTACAGCTCGGCGAGCCGGGCTATCGCGGTAACCTGCGCGAGCTGCTGGCGGATAAAAATATCCAGCGCGCGCTGCTGCTGCTCGATGATGCCCTGGAGCTCTGCTACGACGTAGCGAAACTGTCGCTTGGCCGTTCCGCGCTGCTGGATGCCGCCTTCGAGCGCGCTACGCTCTATCGCGGGCGGCTCAAGCGGCTGAAAGAGATTAACCAGCCGGGGTTCAGCTACTGGTACGAGTGCACCTCACGCCATTTCACGCTGGCGCTCACGCCGCTGACGGTGGCAGATAAGTTTAAAGAAGTGATGGCGCAAAAGCCGGGAAGCTGGATCTTCACGTCGGCAACCCTGTCGGTGAATGACGATCTGCACCACTTTACCGAGCGTCTGGGCATTGAGCAGGCGGAGTCGCTGTTGCTGCCTAGCCCGTTCGATTACGAAAAGCAGGCGCTGCTCTGCGTCCCGCGCAATCTTCCGCTGCCGAATCAGCCGGGCGCGGCGCGCCACCTGGCGGCGATGCTAAAACCGATGATCGAGGCCAACAACGGCCGCTGTTTTATGCTCTGCACCTCTCACGCCATGATGCGCGACCTCGCGGAGCAGTTCCGCGCCACCATGACCTTGCCGGTGCTGCTGCAGGGTGAAACCAGTAAAGGACAGCTGCTGCAGCAGTTCGTCAGCGCCGGTAATGCCCTGCTGGTGGCCACGAGCAGCTTCTGGGAAGGGGTCGACGTGCGGGGGGACACCCTTTCGCTGGTGATCATCGATAAGCTGCCGTTTACCTCCCCGGACGACCCGCTGCTGAAGGCGCGGATGGAAGATTGCCGCCTGCGCGGCGGCGATCCGTTCGACGAAGTACAGCTGCCGGACGCGGTGATCACCCTCAAGCAGGGGGTTGGGCGCCTGATCCGCGACGTCACCGATCGCGGCGTGCTGGTCATTTGCGATAACCGGCTGGTGATGCGCCCTTACGGCGCCACCTTCCTTGCAAGCCTGCCGCCCGCGCCGCGGACGCGGGACATAAAACGCGCGGTGCGTTTCCTGGCAAACCCAACGGCGGAGTAATTTACCCCGGAGTGTGCTAAGATGCGCGCCATTTTGTGACTGACCCTTGCGAGAGCGCGACGACCCATGCGAATTCTGGCTATTGATACCGCAACAGAGGCTTGCTCTGTTGCTCTGTTGAACAACGACGCTGTTTCTGCTCATTTCGAAGAGTGCCCTCGGGAACACACCCAGCGCATTCTGCCCCTGGTAAAAGAGATCTTAACCCGGAGCAATACCTCCTTAACCGACCTCGATGCGCTGGCCTTTGGCCGCGGCCCCGGCAGCTTTACGGGCGTACGCATCGGGATTGGCATTGCGCAAGGGCTGGCGCTGGGCGCCGAGCTGCCGATGATTGGCGTCTCTACACTCGCCACTATGGCGCAGGGCGCATGGCGCATGACTGGAGCAACCCGCGTCCTGGCCGCGATTGACGCCCGCATGGGCGAAGTCTACTGGGCCGAATACACCCGCGACGAGCAGGGCGTGTGGCACGGTGAAGAGACGGAAGCCGTGCTTAAGCCGGAAGCGGTCACTGAACGACTGAAACAGCTCTCCGGTGAGTGGGCGACCGTCGGCACGGGCTGGCCGGCGTGGCCTGATATGACGAACGACACCGGGGTGACGCTGGTGGATGGCAACATGCTTCTGCCGGCCGCTGAGGATATGCTTCCCATTGCCAGTCAGCTGCTTGCAGCAGGAAAAACCGTTGCCGTTGAACACGCGGAGCCGGTTTATTTGCGAAACACCGTCGCGTGGAAGAAACTTCCGGGCCGCGAGTGAATCTCAGTAACAGGAACTGAGAAAAAGGAGTCGCATCATGGCGGTTCAGACTAAAGCAGTACGCCTTATTATGGCAGGCGCGGTAGCCATAGCACTGAGCGGATGCGTTTCCGTTCCTGATGCGATCAAGGGCAGCAGCCCGACGCCCCAGCAGGATCTGGTTCGGGTGATGAATGCGCCTGAGCTGTACGTCGGCCAGGAAGCGCGCTTCGGCGGTAAGGTGATCGACGTGCAAAACCAGCAGGGGAAAACCCGCCTGGAGATCGCGACCGTTCCGCTGGACAGCGGCGCGCGGCCCGTACTGGGCGAAGCCTCCCGGGGACGTATCTATGCGGACGTCGGTGGTTTCCTCGACCCGGTTGATTTTCGCGGACAGCTGGTGACCGTCGTCGGGCCGATTACCGGCGCCGTGCAGGGTAAAATCGGCAGCACGCCGTATAAATTCATGACCATGCAGGTCAACGGTTATAAACGCTGGCGGCTGGCGCAGCAGGTGATCATGCCGCCTCAGCCGATCGATCCGTGGATGTGGGGACCACACCCTTACCGTTACGGCTACCCTGGCTGGGGCTGGTATAACCCGGGACCTGCACAGGTACAAACGATCGTTACTGAGTAACTTACTGTTATTATTACTAAAGAGACAGCGGCTCAGCCGCTGTCTCTGTTTTTTTACGGCTACAACGAAAAAAAAGAGTGACGCGCTTCGCAACCTTAAATCTGGGCAATTAATAAACTGGTACGCTGAGTTAATATAATGTTAACAAACTGTTTATTATCGGGGTTGTGATGACGACGAACACTCAGTTCAGAGGTGATGCATTGAAAAAGGTTTGGCTTAACCGTTATCCCGCAGATGTGCCTGCGGAGATCAATCCTGACCGTTATCAATCCCTGGTGGAATTATTTGAGCACTCGGTAAGGCGCTACGCGGATCAGCCCGCATTTGTGAATATGGGCGAGGTGATGACGTTCCGTAAGCTTGAGGAGCGTAGCCGCGCGTTTGCGGCCTATCTTCAGGAAGGGCTGGGGCTGCAAAAGGGGGACCGCGTCGCGCTGATGATGCCAAACCTGCTGCAATACCCGGTGGCGCTGTTCGGTATCCTGCGTGCCGGGATGATCGTCGTCAACGTCAACCCGCTGTATACCCCGCGCGAGCTGGAGCATCAGCTGAACGACAGCGGCGCGGCCGCGATAGTGATTGTGTCCAACTTTGCCCATACGCTGGAAAAAGTGGTCGACAAAACCCAGGTGAAACACGTCATCCTGACGCGCATGGGGGATCAACTCTCCACAGCCAAAGGCACGCTGGTTAACTTTGTCGTCAAGTACGTCAAGCGTCTGGTGCCAAAATACCACCTGCCGGATGCTATCTCCTTCCGCCGTGCGCTGCACGCGGGCTATCGTATGCAGTACGTCAAGCCGGAAGTGGTTTGCGAAGACCTGGCCTTCCTGCAATACACCGGCGGTACCACCGGCGTGGCGAAAGGCGCGATGCTGACCCACCGCAACATGCTGGCGAACCTGGAACAGGTTAACGCCACTTACGGGCCGCTGCTGCACCCGGGTAAAGAGCTGGTGATCACCGCGCTGCCGCTGTATCACATTTTTGCGCTGACCATGAACTGCCTGCTGTTTATTGAGCTGGGCGGTCAGAACGTCCTGATTACGAACCCGCGCGATATTCCGGGGCTGGTGAAAGAACTGGCGAAATATCCGTTTACCGCCATGACCGGGGTGAACACCCTGTTTAACGCGCTGCTTAATAACAAAGAGTTCCAGCAGCTGGATTTCTCCACGCTGCATCTCTCTGCGGGCGGCGGCATGCCGGTTCAGCAGGCGGTGGCCGAGCGCTGGGTGAAGCTCACCGGCCAGTATTTGCTGGAGGGCTATGGCCTGACGGAATGTGCGCCGCTGGTCAGCGTTAACCCGCATGATATCGACTATCACAGTGGGAGCATTGGTCTGCCGGTCCCTTCCACCGAGGCCAAACTGGTCGACGATAACGATAACGAAGTCGCGCCGGGCGAGCCTGGCGAACTGTGCGTCAAAGGTCCGCAGGTGATGCTGGGCTACTGGCAGCGTCCCGATGCGACCGACGAAATCATCAAAGACGGCTGGCTGCATACCGGTGATATCGCAGTGATGGATGACGAGGGCTTCCTGCGCATCGTCGATCGCAAGAAAGACATGATCCTCGTCTCCGGCTTCAACGTTTATCCGAATGAGATCGAAGACGTGGTTATGCAGCACAGCGGCGTGCTCGAAGTGGCGGCCGTAGGCGTCCCTTCCGGCAGCAGCGGTGAAGCGGTCAAGATATTTGTGGTCAAGAAAGACGCTTCACTGACGGAAGAGGAGCTGATAACGTTCTGTCGTCGTCAGTTAACGGGCTACAAGGTGCCGAAACTGGTTGAATTCCGCGATGAGCTGCCAAAATCCAACGTCGGAAAGATATTACGACGAGAATTACGTGACGAAGCCCGTGGCAAAGTAGACAATAAGGCCTGAGCTTCACGCTAATCGCCCAGACGCCGGTTAAGCCGGCGTTTTTTATGGGCGCAAACTAAAGAGAACCCGTTTTGAATTACCAGATGATCACGACCAATGACGAGCTGGCTTCGCTGTGCGAAGTGACGCGCGACTTTCCTGCCATTGCCCTGGATACCGAATTTGTCCGTACCCGGACGTACTATCCGCAGCTGGGTTTGATTCAGATGTACGACGGTAAGCACGTGTCGCTGATTGACCCTCTCGGGATTACCGACTGGTCGCCGATGCGCGATCTGCTGCTCGATACCGCCGTAACGAAATACCTGCACGCAGGCAGTGAAGATCTGGAAGTCTTTCTGAACACCTTTGGCATCATGCCCCAGCCCCTGATTGATACGCAGATCCTCGCGGCATTCAGCAATCGTCCGCTCTCATGGGGCTTTGCCGCCATGGTAGAGGAGTATACGGGCCTGACGCTGGATAAAAGCGAATCCCGTACCGACTGGCTGGCGCGTCCGCTTACCGAGCGTCAGCTGGAATATGCGGCGGCAGACGTGTTTTACCTGCTGCCAATAGCCGGACAGCTGATGAAAGAGGCAGAAGCCTCCGGGTGGCTCTCCGCGGCGCTGGACGAGTGTCGTATGACCCAGCAGCGTCGCCAGGAAGTGGTTGACCCGAAAGAGGCCTGGCGCGATATCAGCAACGCCTGGCAGCTGCGTACGCGCCAGCTGGCGTGCCTGCAGCTGTTAGCGGACTGGCGTCTGCGTAAAGCGCGCGAGCGCGATCTGGCCGTTAACTTTGTGGTTCGCGAAGAGCATCTCTGGGCGGTCGCGCGCTATATGCCGGGCAGCCTCGGCGAGCTGGACAGCATTGGGCTTTCGGGTAGCGAGATCCGTTTCCACGGCAAAACCCTGCTGGCGCTGGTCGCAAAGGCGCAGGAATTACCCGACGACGTACTGCCGGAACCGCTGCTGAATCTGATGGATATGCCGGGCTATCGCAAGGCTTTCAAGGACATTAAAGCGCTGGTGCAGGAAGTCGCAACAGAAAGCAAACTGAGCGCTGAACTGCTCGCATCACGTCGGCAGATTAATCAGCTGCTGAACTGGCACTGGAAGCTGAAGCCGCAGAATGGCGTGCCGGAGATGATGGCGGGATGGCGAGGCGAATTGATGGCCGAACGCCTGAATACGCTGCTGGAAGGTTATCCGAGATAAAAAATATGCCGGGCATAGGCCCGGCATATCCCCCGGTGGCGCTGCGCTTACCGGGGCTACAAAATCACAAACCTACGGACGCGACTCTTCCGCTTCCGGGAGCGTAACGTTCAGCTCCAGAATCGAAATATCCCCGTCTTTTTGTTCCAGCTGTACCGTGACCATCTCCGGGTCAATCTGCACGTACTTACAGATCACTTCCAGGATGTCCTTGCGCAGCTGAGGCAGGTAGTGAGGCTCGGCGTCGCTACGACGACGCTCCGCAACGATAATTTGCAGACGTTCTTTTGCGATGTTGGCGGTGTTCTTTTTCCGCGAGAGAAAAAAGTCCAGTAATGCCATAACTTATCCTCCGAACAGGCGTTTGAGGAAACCTTTCTTCTCTTCTTCAATGAAGCGGAAAGGACGTTCTTCTCCCAGCAGACGGTCAACGGTATCGGCGTAAGCTTTACCTGCATCTGCCATTGTATCAAGGATCACTGGCTCGCCCTGGTTAGAGGCGCGTAACACGGACTGATCTTCCGGGATGACGCCCACCAGTTTAATGCGCAGGATCTCAAGCACGTCTTCCATGCTCAGCATGTCACCTTTGTTCACGCGGCCCGGATTGTAGCGGGTCAGCAGCAGGTGTTCTTTAATCGGGTCTTCGCCATTTTCCGCACGACGGGATTTAGAGGCGAGGATCCCCAGAATGCGGTCTGAGTCACGCACGGATGAAACTTCAGGGTTGGTGGTGATGATTGCTTCATCTGCGAAGTAGAGCGCCATCAGGGCACCGGTTTCGATGCCGGCAGGGGAGTCGCAAACAATGAAGTCGAACTCCATCTTTTTCAGCTCGTCGAGCACCTTTTCCACCCCTTCACGGGTCAGGGCGTCTTTGTCACGCGTCTGAGAAGCCGGAAGAATGTAGAGGTTGTCGGTGCGCTTGTCTTTAATCATCGCCTGGTTCAGCGTGGCATCGCCCTGAATGACGTTCACGAAGTCATACACGACGCGACGCTCACATCCCATGATGAGGTCGAGGTTACGCAGACCGATATCGAAGTCGATAACGATGGTTTTCTTTCCCTTCTGGGCCAAACCAGTAGCGATGGCCGCGCTGGAGGTGGTCTTGCCAACGCCTCCTTTACCCGAAGTAACAACAATAATGCGTGCCATAGAAATTCCTTGTTAAAAAGGGATCAATTCAACGGTTGAACGGTCAACGCGTCGTCTGCCAGAAGCAGGCGAGCCGCTTTGCCATAAAATTCGGCTGGGATCTTGTCGCTCAGCCAATATTCACCTGCGATGGACACCAGTTCCGCCGTCAGGTGAGTACAAAATATTTGCGCATCTCGATCGCCACTTGCACCCGCGAGCGCACGTCCACGCATCATACCGTATACGTGAATATTGCCATCTGCAATCAGCTCAGCGCCAGCACTGACGTGGCTTGTAACAATTAGATCACAGTTTGGTGCATAAATGCGCTGACCGGAACGAACCGGCACATCAATCATTCGCGTTTTTGTGACGGTAGTAACGTTTTGTACCGCTGGAGGGGGCGTTTGCACGGCAACGGGTGCCGCACGTGGGGCTTTTTCTTTGCCCTCGTTCAGAAGGGGCAGCCCCGCACGGTCAATTTCCGCTTTCAGCTCAGTATCTTTACAGCCGCTGATGCCGACAATACGTAGCCCGGTAGAGGAGACGGCCTGCTGGAGAAGTTTCCAGTTAACCGGAGCCTCAAGACCGCTGACGTTAATGACTACAGGGGCGTGTTTCAGAAAGGCGGGAGCCTGGGCGATTTTGTCTTCTAACGCCTGACGAATAACCTCGGGTTTTGCATCATGCAAATGTACCACTGATAAGGTGAAGCTACTGCCTTTAAGCTCGATGGGCGTGTTTGACATCCTGGCCTTACTCAATTTGCTATTAACCGCAACCACTCGCTGCGATATTCCGAAGAGTATCAGGCATGTTATAGTCAGGAGTATATTGAGGCAAGCAACCACCCATTAATTCAGAGTAAAAACATGTTTTGTGTGATCTACAGAAGTACAAGCCGTGACCAGACCTATCTTTATGTCGAAAAGAAAGACGATTTTTCACGCGTGCCTGAAGAATTAATGAAGAGCTTTGGCCGACCACAGCTGGCGATGCTGCTGCCGCTCGATGGTCGCAAAAAGCTGATAAATGCCGATCTGGATAAAGTGAAAACGGCATTAGCCGAACAAGGCTATTATTTACAGCTTCCACCGCCACCCGAGAATTTATTAAAACAGCATCTTGAGGCGAACGGTAAAAAATAGTCTCAACTGTTTTCGGTCACAACACATCAACCGTTTAGGGGTCGAGCATGTATCAACATCATAACTGGCAAGGTGCATTACTGGATTATCCCGTCAGCAAAGTGGTTTGCGTGGGCAGCAACTATGCGAAACACATTCAGGAGATGGGCAGTGCGACGCCAGAAGAGCCGGTCCTGTTCATCAAGCCAGAAACGGCGCTTTGCGATATCCGCCAGCCGCTGGCGCTGCCGCAGGGGCTGGGTTCGGTGCATCACGAGGTTGAGCTCGCGGTGCTGATCGGCGCGACGCTGCGTCAGGCCTCAGAAGAGCATGTTCAGAAAGCGATTGCCGGATACGGCGTGGCGCTGGATCTGACCCTGCGCGATGTGCAGGGCAAAATGAAGAAAGCAGGGCAGCCGTGGGAAAAGGCCAAAGGCTTTGATAACTCCTGCCCCATCTCGGCGTTTGTTCCGGTGAGCGAATTCACCAACGACCCGCAGGACACGCCGCTCAGCCTGAAGGTTAACGGCGAGATCCGCCAGCAGGGCACCACGGCAGATATGATCCATAAGATTGTGCCGCTGATTGCCTACATGAGCCGCTTCTTTACCCTGAAACCGGGTGATGTGATCCTGACCGGTACGCCTGAAGGCGTTGGCCCGCTGCTCAGCGGCGATGAGCTGGAAGTCGGGTTTAACGGCCTGTCGTTGAAAACCCGCGTGCTGTAACCCCATCTTGCCGCCTGAAGAGGGCGGCAAAACTTGCAACAACGTGCCAGACTCGTTATAAGGTGCGCTTTCTTTTGACGTGTGGACATCCTGATGAACGACATCCCTTTCTGGCAAAGCAAAACTCTCGACGACATGACTGACGCAGAATGGGAATCATTGTGCGACGGCTGCGGCCAGTGCTGCCTGCACAAGCTGATGGATGAAGATACGGACGAGATCTACTTCACCAACGTTGCCTGCAAGCAGTTAAATATCAAAACCTGCCAGTGCCGCAACTATGAGCGTCGGTTTGAATTTGAGCCGGACTGCATCAAGTTAACCCGGGATAATCTGCCCACCTTTGAATGGCTGCCGCATACCTGCGCGTATCGCCTGCTGGCGGAGGGGAAAGGTCTGCCTGACTGGCACCCGCTACTGACCGGCTCAAAAGCGGCGATGCACGGCGAGCGTATCTCCGTGCGCCACATTGCGGTGAAAGAGTCCGAGGTGCGTGACTGGGAAGACCACATCATGAACCACCCGACCCGTTGAGAATAAAAAAACCCGCCGAAGCGGGTTTTTTATTGTGTTTGTGCGGCCTGATGCCCTCACCCCAACCCTCTCCCACGGGAGAGGGCGCAAACACTAAAAACGGCAACCGAGGTTGCCGTTTTGCTTTTACCTTCCGAACAGATCGCGTTTCTTCGGCTTAAACGGCTGAGCAATCAGCACCAGCAGCGCCACGACGAGGTAGGCAGCAAAAATACCCACCAGCCACTGCGGCATCTCCAGGGTCAGGAATTCCCACTGACGAACGGAGCAGTCACCGGATGCAACAAACACCTGCGGCAGCCATTTATCCAGCGGCAGCCAGCTCGGGAAGCGGGCGGCAAAATCACAGGTCATAAACGGTGACGGATGCAGCTGCATCATGGTGTGCTGCCAGGAGAGTTCAAGCCCTTTCCAGGCGCTATAGATCCAGATGGCGATACCGGCATAGCGAAGCGGTGATTTTGGCGCAATGGCGCCGACCAGGCCTGCACCCATAATGCCGAACAGCGCACAGCGTTCGTAAATGCACAGCACGCAAGGCTTGAGTCCCATTACGTGCTGGAACCACAGCGCGACCATTTCCAGCGCAAAGGCGGTCAGGGCCATTAGCAACCACGCTCCGCGACCGCGGGAGCACTGGTTTAAAAATCTCAACATAATCATTTCCCTGGAACATGCTTAGAAAGCGCAGTGTAAACGAATTCGTTTTTTGCGCCACCTGTACCTGGCGAAATAAAACGTAATTGGATGTTTATCGTGCGAAAAGGCAAACGGGCAGCGAACTGCCCGATATGCATTGTTTACTGCGCCGCAAGTATACCCGCTTGTATCAACCATTGCGTACAGGGAATGAGGGTAATTTTGACGCAAAGCAATCCCACGATCGTGAGCACTATCGTATACGGCAGCGCCATCCATACCATCCTGCCATAGGAAAGACGTATGAGCGGCGCGAGGGCGGAAGTCAGCAGGAACAGGAAGGCGGCCTGTCCATTGGGCGTCGCCACCGACGGCAGGTTGGTGCCGGTATTGATCGCTACGGCCAGTAGCTCAAACTGTCCGGCGCTGATGACGCCTTGCTCCATCGCGGCCTTAGCCTCGTTTATATAGACCGTCCCGACAAAGACGTTATCTGAGATTGACGAGAGCAGACCGTTGAACAGATAAAACAGCGTCAGCTGAGCGTCCGGCGCGGCCTGTAAGACAAAGGCAATAATCGGCGCGAACAGATGCTGGTCGATAATCACAGCCACAACCGCAAAGAACACCGCCAGCAGGGCGGTAAACGGCAGGGCTTCGGTAAAGGCTTTGCCGATGGCGTGCTCATCCGTCACGCCGGTAAAGGTAGTGGCGAGAATAATGACCGACAGGCCAATCAGCCCCACTTCGGCAAGATGGAGCGCCAGCGCCGCGATAAGCCAGATGCCGATAATCCCCTGGGCGATCAGGCGTAGCGTCTCCTGGCGCGTGCGCTGGCTCCGGCTCTGTAAATCGAATTTATGCAGCTCCTGACGCACCGGGTCCGGGAGCTGCGCGCCGTAGCCAAAGAGACGAAACTTCTCCACCAGCAGACAGGTCGCCAGACCGCAGATAAGCACCGGTACGCTCACCGGCGCCATTCTCAGGAAGAAATCACCGAAGTGCCAGCCCGCAGCTTTGGCAATGATCAGGTTTTGCGGCTCGCCCACCATCGTCATCACGCCGCCAAGCGCGGTACCGACGCCGGCATGCATCATCAGGCTGCGCAGGAAGGCGCGAAACTGCTCCAGTACGTCACGGTTATGCGCCTCGACGTGGCTGTCATCCTGCAGATCTTCTCCCGGGCGAGAGGAGGCGACACGGTGGTAAATACCGTAAAACCCAACGGCTACGCTTATCACTACCGCGACAACCGTCAGCGCATCCAGGAAGGCCGACAGGAAGGCGGCCGCCAGGCAAAACGCCAGCGAGAGGAACATTTTCGACGGAATGCTGAGCAGCAGACGGGTGAAGATAAACAGCAGCAGCTGCTTCATAAAGTAGATGCCCGCCACCATAAACATCAGCAGCAGAAGCACTTCAAGATTAGACGCCAGCTCGGCTTTGACGTGTTCAGCGCTGGTCATACCGATGACCACAGCTTCAAACGCCAGCAACCCGCCCGGCAACAGGGGATAACATTTCAGCGCCATGGCGAGGGTGAAGATAAACTCCGCCACCAGCAGCCACCCGGCAATGAACGGGCTCACGCTAAAGATAAGAGGGTTAACGACCAGGAATACCAGAAGTATCAGTTTGTACCAGTCGGGAGACTGGCCTAAAAAGTTGCGCCACAGCGCGCGCCCAAAAGAAATTTCCACGACAGACGTCCTTCCCCGTCAAGTAAGACAAAACACCAGTATACGCAAAAATCGCGGCCTGGAGGCGGATAAGGCTGGATTGTAAATTTCATAAAAATGAAACGGCGATCCCTCTTTTCTCTCTTTGCCGCGCTACCTGCCACTGCACGCCTCTGGTATGATGAGTCCAATTTGCTAAAGCTGTGTAATGGAAATCTCACTATGGTCATTAAGGCGCAGAGCCCGGCGGGTTTCGCGGAAGAGTACATCATTGAAAGCATCTGGAATAATCGTTTCCCTGCGGGGTCCATTCTTCCAGCTGAACGCGAACTCTCTGAACTGATTGGCGTCACTCGCACCACGCTGCGTGAAGTGCTCCAGCGGCTGGCGCGTGATGGATGGTTGACGATCCAGCACGGCAAGCCGACGAAAGTAAACAACTTCTGGGAAACCTCGGGGCTGAACATTCTTGAAACGCTGGCGCGTCTCGATCATGAAAGCGTGCCGCAGCTCATTGATAACCTGCTCTCCGTTCGCACCAACATCGCGACGATCTTTATTCGTACCGCTTTCCGTCAGCATCCGGAAGACGCCCTTGCGGTGCTGGCCACCGCAAACGAGGTGGAAGATCACGCCGACGCGTTTGCCACCCTCGATTACAACGTGTTTCGCGGTCTGGCATTTGCCTCCGGCAACCCGGTGTACGGTCTTATCCTCAACGGCATGAAAGGGCTCTATACCCGCATCGGCCGCCACTACTTTGCTAATCCGGAAGCGCGTAGCCTTGCGCTGGGCTTCTACCACAGGCTGAGCAAGCTCTGTACCGAAGGCCTGCACGATCAGGTTTATGAAACGGTGCGCCGCTACGGTCATGATTCCGGTGAAATCTGGCACCGTATGCAGAAAACGCTGCCGGGTGATTTGGCGATTCAGACCCGCTGAAACAAAAAACCTCTCATACGAGAGGTTTTTTTTTCGCCCGGTGGCGCTTCGCTTACCGGGCCTACAAAACCCGTAGGCCGGGTAAGGCGTAGCCGCCACCCGGCAAAAAAACACTACAGCGTATTCAACCGCGCCGGGCAGCGTTCCAGCAGCTCGACGCTCCCGTCTTCATTCTGCTGCTCCAGCTGCACGTCAAAGCCCCACAGGCGATGCACATGCTTCAGCACCTCTTTACGCCCTTTATCCAGCGGCGCGCGGTTGTGCGGGATATAGCGCAGCGTCAGGGAGCGGTCACCGCGCAAATCCACGTTCCACACCTGAATATTCGGTTCAAGGTTGCTCAGGTTGTACTGGGAAGAGAGGCGAGAGCGGATCTCACGGTAACCTTCCTCGTTATGGATCGCAGAAATCTCCAGGAAGTTGTTTCGGTCATCGTCCAGCACGGTGAAGAAGCGGAAATCACGCATGATCTTCGGCGACATAAACTGGCTGATAAAGCTCTCATCCTTGAAGTCACGCATCGCAAAATGCAGCGTTTCCAGCCAGTCGGAGCCGGCGATATCCGGGAACCAGTACTTGTCTTCTTCCGTCGGCGACTGGCAGATACGTTTGATGTCCTGGAACATGGCAAAGCCAAGCGCATACGGGTTAATCCCGCTGTACCACGGGCTGTTGTAGGGCGGCTGGAACACCACGTTGGTATGGCTGTGGAGGAATTCCATCATGAACCGCTCGGTGACTTTCCCCTCATCGTAGAGATGGTTGAGAATGGTGTAGTGCCAGAACGTTGCCCAGCCTTCGTTCATCACCTGCGTCTGCTTTTGCGGGTAAAAATACTGGCTCACCTTGCGCACGATGCGCAGGATTTCACGCTGCCACGGCTCCAGCAGCGGGGCGTTCTTCTCCATAAAATAGAGCAGGTTTTCCTGCGGCTCGGACGGATAGCGACGCGCTTCGGCGATCGTTTTTTCCTCCTCACGCTTCGGCAGGGTACGCCACAGCATGTTCACCTGGCTTTGCAGATACTCTTCGCGGCTTTTCTGCCGGGCTTTCTCCTCCTGCAGGGAGATCTTCTGCGGGCGTTTGTAGCGGTCAACGCCGTAGTTCATCAGCGCATGGCAGGAGTCGAGCAGTTTTTCCACTTCGTCCACGCCGTAGCGCTCTTCGCAGTCGGTAATGTATTTACGGGCGAAGATGAGGTAATCGACGATGGAGCTGGCGTCGGTCCAGCTGCGGAACAGGTAGTTATTCTTGAAAAAGGAGTTGTGCCCGTAGCAGGCGTGCGCCATCACCAGCGCCTGCATGGTAATGGTGTTCTCTTCCATTAAATAGGCGATGCACGGGTTGGAGTTAATGACAATCTCGTACGCCAGCCCCTGCTGGCCGTGCTTGTACAGCCGCTCGGTTTCAATAAATTTTTTACCAAACGACCAGTGCGGATAGTTAATCGGCATCCCGACGCTGGAGTAGGCGTCCATCATCTGTTCGGACGTGATGACTTCAATCTGATGGGGATAGGTGTCCAGACGATAGAGTTTTGCGACCCGGTCGATTTCGGCGAGGTAGACATCCAGCAGCTCGAAGGTCCAGTCGGGTCCATCGCTCAGACGTGTGTTGTCCTTGTTCAGGGAATCAATAGTAGCCATTAGCGCGCCCTCGTTGTGGGTGCTCTCTCTGTCTGGAGAGCCTCCTTTCAAGCATAGATCAACGTGTTAAAAAGCGTGCTGGGGCAGAAATTTTTTCTTTGCGATTTCGCGTTTTTGATACGGCAAAAAAACGGTTCCTCACAGCACATTATGCTGGTTAAAAATAACGCGCAGCAGGAGATCCCAAATTAGCACTATCCCCTGATGCTGGGGGATGTGTGAGGTAAGTCACCATAAAAAAGTCGTATGTTGAATAATATTTTCAACTAGGTTATCAATCTGTAATTAGAAGATTGTTCTTTTGCACATAATGGAGTGGCTATGCGTGTTGTCATACTGGGAAGTGGTGTCGTTGGCGTAACCAGCGCCTGGTATTTAAGTCAGGCGGGACATGACGTAACCGTTATCGATCGTGAGCCGGGCCCTGCGCTGGAAACCAGCGCGGCGAACGCCGGGCAAATCTCTCCGGGCTACGCGGCGCCGTGGGCTGCGCCGGGTGTTCCGCTGAAAGCGATTAAGTGGATGTTCCAGCGCCACGCGCCGCTGGCCATCAGCCTTGACGGCACGCAGTTCCAGCTTAAGTGGATGTGGCAGATGCTGCGCAACTGCGACACCCGCCACTACATGGAGAACAAAGGGCGCATGGTGCGCCTGGCGGAATACAGCCGCGACTGTCTGAAAGCACTGCGCGCGTCGACCGGAATTGAATACGAAGGCCGTCAGGGGGGGACGTTACAGCTGTTCCGCACCGAGCAGCAGTACGAAAACGCCACCCGCGATATCGCCGTGCTGGAAGATGCCGGCGTGCCGTACCAGCTGCTGGAAGCCAGTCAGTTAGGGCAGGTTGAACCGGCGCTGGCGGAAGTGGCGCATAAGCTGACGGGCGGCCTGCGCCTGCCGAATGATGAAACCGGCGACTGCCAGCTCTTCACTCAGCGTCTGGCGCAAATGTGCGAGCAGGCGGGGGTGAAATTCCGCTTTAACACCTCCGTCGACAAGCTGCTGTCGGAAGGGGAAAAAATTTACGGCGTGAAGTGTGGCGAAGAGGTGATCAAAGCGGATGCCTACGTCATGGCGTTTGGTTCGTACTCCACCGCGATGCTGAAAGGCATTCTCGATATTCCGGTCTACCCGCTGAAGGGCTACTCGCTGACCATTCCGGTGAAAGAGGAGAGCGGCGCGCCCGTGTCGACCATTCTGGATGAGACCTACAAAATCGCCATTACCCGCTTCGATAACCGTATCCGCGTAGGCGGCATGGCGGAGATTGTCGGCTTCAACACCGAGCTTCTGCAGCCGCGTCGTGAAACGCTGGAGATGGTGGTGGGGGATCTCTTCCCGCGCGGCGGTTTCGTTGAACAGGCGACCTTCTGGACCGGTCTGCGCCCAATGACGCCAGACGGCACGCCGATTGTCGGACGCACGCCGTACAAAAACCTGTGGACCAATACCGGACACGGCACGCTTGGCTGGACGATGGCCTGCGGGTCCGGCCAGCTGCTGAGCGATCTGATTTCCGGGCGCACCCCGGCAATTCCGTTTGACGATTTAAGTGCCGCGCGCTATCAATCGGGGTTTACGCCTTCGCGTCCACAGCATCTGCACGGCGCGCATAACTAAGGAGTTGTCATGTCCCGTCCTGTACTGGCCCAGCTGAACCTGCAGGCCCTGAAGGATAACCTGCAAATTGTTCGCCGGGCAGCACCTGGTGCGCGCGTGTGGTCGGTGGTGAAAGCGAATGCCTACGGCCACGGTATTGACCGTATCTGGAGCGCGCTGAGCGCCACCGATGGCTTTGCGTTACTGAATCTGGAAGAGGCCATTCTGCTGCGCGAGCGCGGCTGGAAAGGGCCCATCCTGCTGCTGGAGGGGTTCTTCCACGCCGACGATCTGCCGCTGCTGGATAAGTACCGGCTGACCACCAGCGTTCACAGCAACTGGCAGATTAAGGCGATCCAGGATGCGAAGCTCCATGCTCCGCTGGATATCTATCTCAAGGTCAACAGCGGCATGAACCGCCTGGGCTTCCAGCCCGAGCGGGTGCATACGGTCTGGCAACAGCTGCGTGCCCTGAAGAACGTGGGTGAAATGACGCTAATGGCGCATTTTGCCGACGCGGAAAAACCGGACGGTATTGCCGATGCCATGGTGCGCATTGAGCAGGCGGCAGAAGGGCTGGATTGCCCGCGCTCGCTGTCAAACTCGGCGGCAACGCTGTGGCACCCCGAAGCGCACTATAACTGGGTGCGTCCGGGCATCGTTCTGTACGGCGCGTCGCCCTCAGGCCAGTGGCAGGATATCGCCAACAGCGGCCTGAAGCCGGTCATGACCCTGCGCAGCGAAATCATTGGCGTGCAGACGCTGAAGGCCGGTGACGCGGTGGGCTACGGCAGCCGCTACCGGGCAACGGGCGAGCAGCGCATTGGTATCGTGGCGGGCGGCTATGCTGACGGATACCCGCGCATCGCGCCGACCGGGACGCCGGTCCTGGTAGATGGCGTCCGCACGGGGACGGTGGGCACTATATCAATGGATATGCTGGCCGTTGACCTCACGCCATGCCCACAGGCGGGCATTGGTTCACCGGTCGAGCTGTGGGGTAACGAAATCAAAATTGATGACGTGGCGGCCGCGGCGGGAACGGTAGGGTATGAACTGATGTGCGCGCTGGCACCGAGAGTGCCAGTTGTGACAGTGTAACTTGTCAGTGTGCCGGGTGGCGGCTTCGCCTTACCCGGCCTACAAGGCACGTAAGCATAGGCCGGGTAAGCGTTAGCGCCACCCGGCAAAAAAACCGCTACTCCACGTCCTCTTCCCTCGGTCTCAACCCCACCTTCCGCACCGCGTTATCTTCTTTTTCGGCAACGGTCCAGATCATCCCGGCAAACTCCACCTGGTCTCCCACGACCGGGGCCGCGCCGAGACGCTGCTGGATGATTTCGCCCAGCGTTTGCTGGTTATCACCGTCTTCAGCGCCCTCATCCAGACCGTAAATCAGCGCCACATCCCCAAACCTGGCGCTGGCTTCAAGAATAAAATCGCCGAAGAAACGCTGGTCTAGCGCCACCGGCGGCGACTGGCTGAACAGCTTGCCCAGCGCGGGAAGGTCTCGCTCGCGGCCAATCACGCACAAAATATCCCCTTCGCGCAGGCGGGTGCTGCCGGTAGGGTGCAGCAGGACATTGTCGCGGAACAGGGCGGCAATGCGCGTTTCGGCCGGCATGTGCAAATCGCGCAGCGAGGCCCCCACGCACCATTTGTCGGCGCTCAGCTGATACACGAGCTGCTCCCACGGGTTTTCAGGGTGAATATCGAGCCCGACGCGGGACACCGGCCAGCCCACGGGAGGGACCACTACTTTGGCTTTTTTCGCCGCCCACCCGAGCGACGTGCCCTGGAAGAGCAGCGAAATCAGCACCACGAAGAACGCCACGTTAAAGAACAGCCGCGCGTTATCCAGACCGGCCATCATCGGGAAGACCGCAAGAATAATCGGCACCGCGCCGCGCAGGCCCACCCAGCTGATAAAGATGCGCTCGCGCAGGTTGAAGCCGCGAAACGGCAGCAGGCCAGCAAATACCGACAGCGGACGGGCGAAGAAGATCATCCACGCAGACAGCAGCAGCGCCGGAATGGCAATCGGCAACAGGTCCGATGGCGTAACCAGAAGCCCCAGCACCAGGAACATGCCGATTTGCGCCAGCCAGGCCAGGCCGTCGAAGTTCTGCAAGATGGCATGGCGGTTACGAATAGGGCGGTTGCCCATCAGGAACCCGCAGAGATAAACGGCGAGGATACCGCTGCCGTCCAGCGCCGTGGTAACGGCAAAAATAAGAATGCCGCCGCTCAGCGCCAGCAGCGGGTAAAGCCCCAAAGGCAGCGATATGCGGTTGATCGTCTGCTGTAGCAGATACCCTCCCGCCAGGCCGATGAGGATCCCCAGGCCGAACTGCTGCAGGATATGCCACGCAAACATCCAGCTCAGCCCGGTTTCGTGCTGCTGAATCATCTCGATCAGCGTGATGGTGAGAAACACCGCCATCGGATCGTTACTGCCGGATTCAATCTCAAGTGTGGAGCCTACGCGTTCGTTAAGCCCTTTACCGCCGAGCAGGGAAAACACGGCTGCCGCATCGGTTGAGCCCACGATGGCGCCAATCAGCAAGCCTTCCATGATATTAAGATGGAAGAGCCACGCGGCCATCATCCCGGTGAGGCCAGAGGTAATCAACACGCCGACCGTGGCGAGCGACAGCGCGGGCCCCAGGGCAACGCGGAAGGAGCTTGCCTGGGTGCGCATCCCGCCGTCAAGCAGGATCACGGCCAGCGCAAGGTTACTCACCATATACGCGAAGGGGTAGTTGTCGAAGGGGATACCGCCGATGCCATCAATACCGGCCAGCATGCCGATGGCAAGAAAAATAACAAGAATTGGTATGCCAAGACGCGATGAAAATGAACTTAATAAAATACTGCTGGTTACAAGGACCGAACCCAGAATGAAAAGGCTGATTATCGCTGCGGCATCCAATGTTCTCTTACTCCCACCTCAATGTTAACGCTGTTACTAAAACCCTAACATATTAACGACGGCAACAGCGTTTTATTAAGCGGGTATAACGGCTTTTTTATGCCTTTATGACAGGATGGCCGCTGATGGTCAGCCGGCTGCCTGAATCATTATGAACCAGGGAGGCGTGCGCCCCCAGCGCCAGGGTCACGGTTTGCTGCTCATGACCAAAATCCAGACCGGTGATGACCGGAATATCCAGCCGCGAGCGAACGAAGTCGACCATGGTTTCAAGGGTGTAACCCGCGTCATAATCATTCGGCGCAGAGCCGCTAAAGCTGCCCAGCACAATCGCGGACTGGCGCTCAAGAATACCGGCATGATAAAGCTGCAATAGCATGCGCTCGACGCGGAACGGATGTTCGTTAATATCTTCCAGCACCAGAATGCCGTCCTCGATGTGCGGCATCCACGGCGTTCCGATAAGCGAGACCAGCATCGCCAGGTTGCCGCCCCAGAGCTGGCCTTCACACTCCCAGTGTGGTCCATTTCCCTGCCACTCCACGCTGTAGGTTGAATTGCGCAGCGCGCGCCAGAAATGTTCTACGGTAAACGTATCCAGCTCCGGCGCGCCGAAGTTGCCGGCCAGCATCGGACCGCTGAAGGTGATGACGTTATGCAGGGCCAGCAGCCCAAGCTGGATGACGGTGAAATCGCTGTGGCCGCAAATCAGCAGCGGATCCTGCTGCTGGCGCTGTGCGAGGCCCTGCCAGTCAATGCTCTCCAGCAGCCGGCTCGCGCCATATCCGCCGCGCACCGCCAGAACGATCTGGTTTTCACCCTTCAGGTTCACCAGACTATTGATATCATTCAGCCTCTGCGCTTCAGTGCCGGCAAAGCGCTGCTGGCGGCGGGGGATAATTGTCTGATTTTCTACCTGATGGCCGGATTCCAGCAAACGCTGAACGCCCCGCTGCGCCGCGTCCTGGTTAATGCAATAGCCCGACGGCGCGATGAGATGAAACTGAGACATGGCAATTCCTTGCTGAATGAGAAACTAATTGTCTATATCATGCCGCTTAAACGCCGCCTGCTTCAAGGGGCGGCGCACTGCGATGACCGGCTATAAGGATAGATGACGTGAAATTGAGATGGTTTGCTTTTTTGATTGTGTTGCTCGCTGGCTGTAGTTCAAAGCATGATTATCAAAATCCGCCCTGGAATCCCGAAGTGCCGGTAAAGCGGGCCATGCAGTGGATGCCGATCAGTGAACAGGCCGGAAAGGCCTGGGGCGTCAGTCCGCGTCTGATCACGGCGATTATTGCGGTCGAGTCCGGCGGTAATCCCACGCTTGTCAGCAAGTCCAACGCGGTGGGGCTGATGCAGCTTAAAGCGTCAACGGCGGGCAGAGAGGTTTACCGCTACATGGGCTGGAGCGGCCAGCCGTCGACCAGCGAACTGAAGAACCCGGAACGCAACATTTCCATGGGGACAGCCTATCTGAGCATTATGGAACATGGCGTGCTGAAGGGGATTGAGGACCCGGAGGTGATGCAGTACGCGCTGGTGGTCTCTTACGTTAACGGTGCCGGTGCTTTGCTCAGAACCTTCTCCTCCGACCGCAAAGAGGCGATAGAAGAGATTAACGGCATGGACAAAGACGAGTTCTTTGAGCATGTCGCGAAAAATCACCCGGCACCACAGGCACCTCGTTATATCTGGAAAGTACAGAAAGCGATGGATGCCATGTAATGCCGCAGACGGGCGGCGGTCACGCTGCCCGATTTTCCCTACAGAACTTTATTTGCGCGTTCGCGCGCCTCTCGCTCCAGCGAATAGATAATGCGCTGAAGTTCACGCTCTGCACCGGGTCCGACGTTCAGGAAACGGAAACTCAGGCGCGGCGTGGTGATGGTTTCATTTTTGCTATCCACGACGGTGCGATCGCTGATGGCAATCAGCTGTGCATCGAAATAAAAACGCCCCCAGCCGCCCATATCCAGTTCGATTTGCGTAAAACGCATGCCTTCTACCAGTCCGTCAGGTTTCGGCGTATCCATCAGCGCGCCCATACCGCCCAGCGACAGATCGAAGAGGCGAAAGCGGATCTCTTTTTTGTCCGGCATTTTGGCCTTGCAAAAATAGGCGGGGTGAAGCGGGGCGCTGATGCGGAAATATTCACGGCGCTGGACAAACCAGAGATTGGTGGGAAGCGGGGTAGCAAAAGCCGGGAGTCCCTGGTATTCGCTCAGTTCCAGCCGCGACAGAACAAACTCCACTTTTGCTCCCTGCGTTTCGGCCATCACCGCGACATTCTCCGCTTTCAGCGCCGCGCGGTTTTCATGCTCCTGGCTGCCTAAATCAATTACCAGCCGCTCCTGCGAAGCGTCAAGGATCTTGCTGATGAACTGATTATTCGACCAGCTGATGCGCAGCGGCACTTCGCCTTTTTGCAGGTCGCGTAATACCCCTAATACAGCCAGCGGATTTTGCTTGAGGAACTGCTCACTGTAATGACTCACGCCGGATGGCTCCTTGATTGATGACAGACTGTCTTAGCGTTATCGGCAATCTGTAATGAAACTTAATACAAACCGGTGAGTTTTTTTTGCCTGTTTACGCAAAGATAAGTCGGTGAGATGAAAATGATTTTCCGGCGATGACCTATACTTACGTTAGTTGCGCAGAAGGTTTTCTGCGCACGCGTTAAACCTGCAAGAGGGCATCGCTATGGGTATCATCGCCTGGATTATCTTTGGTCTTATTGCTGGCGCTATCGCTAAATTGATCATGCCGGGAAATGATGGCGGCGGCTTTATTTTGACCTGTGTACTCGGGGTCGTTGGTGCGGTTGTGGGCGGCTGGCTGGCGACGATGTTTGGCTTTGGAGGCAACATAAGTGGTTTTGACCTGCACAGTTTCCTGGTCGCTGTCGTGGGTGCCATTGTTGTGTTGGGCATATTCAGGTTACTGCGACGAGCATGAAATGACATAAACGGCTCTCTGCGGAGGGCCGTTTTTTTTGCCTGAATATTGATTTGTTAATCGAAATGATAATAATTGTCGTTCCGTATTGCATCCAACAACAAGACGACATTATGAATACCTCACGTTTCACGCTATGCGCCCTGGCAGGCGCCGTCACGCTGGCATTGCAGGTCCAGGCGTTTGCCGAAGAATCCACCATCGTCGTCACGGGCTCAGAGCTGGGCAGCGCGCTGCCGGCCTGGACAAACAGCGCCACGAAATCCGCCGTGGCCGAGAGCAAAACGCCGCAGGTCATCACAACCCTCTCTGAGCCGGAAATTGAAAAGCGTCACGCGAATTCCGTGAACGAAATCCTGCGCTATGCCCCGGGCGTTTCGACGGAGGTGCGGGGAAATACCTCCTATATGAGCGAATATAAAATTCGTGGCTTTACCGTCGACCAGGAGTTCTACAACGGGCTGCAGCTGCCCTATAACGTCACCGGCAATACCAAAGCCCGCATCGATCCGCTGTTGATTGACAGCGTGGACATCCTGAAAGGCCCTTCATCGGTCCTTTACGGCGGCGGCTCGCCGGGCGGTCTGGTAAACATCCAGAGTAAAAAACCGCAGCGGGAAGCCCGAACCGAGATCGGCGTTAACACCGGAACCCGAAACCTGAAAGAGGGCTATCTCGACTCGACCGGGCAGATTGCCGACAGCGACTGGAACTACCGTCTGCTGGGTAAGGCCACGGAAAATGACGACCAGCCGCACACCACCCGGTATGAAAACTACCTGGTTGCCCCGTCTGTCACCTGGCAGCCCGACAGCAAAACTCGCCTCACCCTCGATGCGCTGGCGCAAAATACCCCAAGCCTGACGCCGTCGAACCCGTTGCCGCTCGCCTATCTGCGCTCGAAATACGCGGGCAAGCGCGATTACGCCGGCGATGAGTGGAGCGGGTTTAAGCAGCGGCAATGGATGCTGGGCTACAGCTTTGAACACGAGTTTGACAGCGGCTGGGGCTTTAACCAGAAGGCGCGCTATTTCGACGTCGACACGCATCAGCGCAGCGTTTATGCAACGGGCGCGGGGAGCGAGGTTTATCAGCTCAACCGCTTTGCCTACACCACGGATGAAGATCTGAAGAGCTTCAATATTGACAACCAGGTGACCAAAACCGTTGCGCTGGGCGAGTGGAAACACCACCTGCTGGCCGGGTTTGACTATCAGAAGCTGAACTCCCATTTCCACTACCGTTACGCATCTGCCACGCCGGGCATTGATATGCGCAATCCGGACTATTCGCAGATCGACGATAGCGCGCTGGGGCTCTATACCGCCCAGAAAAACCGTCTGAGCTATCAGCAGAACGGCTATTACCTGCAGGATCAGGTGGAATTTGGCGGCTTAAATCTGCTCGGTAGCCTGCGCTATGATGATTACCGCTCCGTCACCACTAATTATCTGCAAAACGGTGACAAGGCCTGGGTATCGCAGGATCGCGTCACCAAACGTCTGGGCGCGCTTTACGCCTTCGATAACGGCATTTCGCCGTTTATCAGCTATTCCGAAGGTTTTGCGCCGGTGTCGCCGCAGGGCACGCTCGTGGCGAAAGACGTCAAGCCCACCACCAGCAAGCAGGTGGAAGGCGGGGTGAAATACCTGCTGGCGGATTACGCCACCACCTTTACCGCCTCGGTGTTTAACATCCGTCAGAAAAATGTCGTCACCTCCGATCCGGGCTTCCTGAACTATCGTCAGACCGGGGAAGTGGAATCCAAAGGGGCGGAACTGTCTGCCATCAGCCGTCCGACGGACAACCTGACGCTGATTGCCAACTATGCCTACACCCACGCGATCAATACGGAAGATGACAAGTACAAAGGTAAACGCCCAACGCAGGTGCCGGAGAACGCCTTCAACCTCTGGGGGGACTATACCTTTGAGAACACCGCGCTGAAAGGGCTGATGCTGGGTGCAGGTGCACGCTACACCGGGCCAATGGAAATCTCTCCGGCTAACGATGCGGGTAAACTGGGCGGCACCACGCAGTACGATCTGTCAGCATCCTACCGGATGGGCGAAATACTGCCTTCGCTGGCAGGGCTAACGCTTAAAGCCAGCGCGCAGAACATCACCAACAAAGAGACGCTGACCTGTTACGACGCGACAAACTGCTGGATTGGGCGTGACAGAACGTATCAGCTCGGGGCGAGTTACAGCTTCTGAGCAAAGCCCTGTGAGTCCAAAATGTAGGCCGGGTAAGGCGTAGCCGCCACCCGGCAATACACTTACTGCGCCGCAGCTTTCACCGGCGCAGCCTCATCATTCGCCGCAGGCTGATTTTCCGGCACGCTGTCGCACGGTTTCTCTTTCGGGCAGACCAGGTCAAGCATCTTCAGCGTCACGCCGTTGCTCCAGCCGAACCCATCCTGCAGCGGATACTCTCCACCGCCGCCACCGGTACCGGTTGTCGACACGTCATACTTCTCGACCAGTTTCTTTTCGCGATCGTAGGTATGCTGAACGTTCTTCAGGAAGCGCCAGGTCACATCCATCGCGACCTTATCTTTCCCGTAATTCTGCAACCCTTCCGTCGCCACCCACTGCAGGGGAGCCCAGCCGTTTGGCGCATCCCACTGCTGGCCGCTGTTGACGGTGGTGGTCGCTATCCCGCCCGGCTGCAGCAGGCGTGATGAGGTTGCCGCGGCGACTTTATCGGCACGATCCTGCGCTGCTGCCTTCACGTAAAGCGGGAACAGGGCTGCCGCCGTGAGCTGATTGCGGACGTTCTTGTTCTTCAGATCGTAATCGGCGTACCAGCCCTCTTTATCATTCCACAGGTGGCTTTCGATGGCTTTCTGGCGCGCGGTAGCCAGCGCCTCGTATTTGCTGGCGCTGGCGGCATCGCCGCTCTCCTGGCTTGCCCGCGCCAGCAGTTTTTCCATCTTGAACATCAGGGCGTTCAGATCCACGGGGACAATGCTGGTGGTCCGGATGGTGCCGAGTTTTTGCGGGTCATCCATCCAGCGGGAGCTAAAGTCCCAGCCCGAAGCTGCCGCCGAACGCAAATCACGGTAGATCTCGGTCGCCGATCGGTTAGGGTTACTTTTGGCGGTATTCACATCATCAAGCCAGGATTCCGGACGCGGGGTATCGCGATCGTCCCAGTAGCGATTGAGGATAGCCCCGTCATCCAGCTTCACCACGCGCTTGTTGGCCTGGCCCGGTTGAAGGGCATCAACGCCGTCCATCCAGTAGGCATACTCTTTCTGCATCTGCGGACGGTATTTCTTCAGCGCATCGCTGTCGTGGGTCGCCAGCAGTTCAACCATCAGCGAGAAGAACGGCGGCTGGGATCGGCTCAGGTAATAGCTGCGGTTGCCGTTGGGAATATGCCCGAAGGTGTCGATTTCATAGGCAAAGTTATCCACCATGTCGCTGATTTTGTCCCAGTGGCCGCTTTCCGCCAGGCCCAGCATGGTGAAATAGCTGTCCCAGTAGTAAACCTCCCGGAAACGACCACCTGGCACAACGTAAGGCTTCGGTAACGGCAGGAGAGAATCCCATTTGTTGCTGGCTTTATCGGTGGTGCGCGTCAGCACGGGCCAGAGATCGTCAATGTGTTCACGCAGGCTTTGTCCGGCAGGCGGGACGTATTTCTCGCCTTCACCCGGCAGCGTAAAGTTCACCTCGACAAAATGGCGTAAATCAAACCCGGACTGACGACGCTGCATGCGGTAGTCGGCAAGGATCGTCAGGGGATCGCTGTTAGGCACCGCATCGGCAAAGGTTTTTTGATCGGGGAAGAGTTTGGCGCTCTGAACGTCGCTGAAAAGGGGCCCGAGCAAAATATCCGGTGAATTCGTCTGGCCAGCGCTCATCTCTTCCGCGGCGCCAGAAGCGGCAACCGCGAGCAGCGCACTGCCCAGAACCAGAGGTAAGAGGCGAGGGCGCAGCTTTTGAGGGGTTATCATTGGTGCTTCTCCTTATTCACTGAGCAGCAGTTACGCTGTCTTAATCACCAGAAAACCTTAGTCGAATATGCCGCGCTTCGCGTGTCGAACATCGCATTTTGCACAAATCCAGACTATTTACCGTTGCGCTTAATGCCGCACGTGATGCGGTGAAATATTGATATTGTGAATATTTAAAGTCGCGGGAAATAAATTGCGATCCGTTGCACATAATGTGCCCGCTGAATTCTTTCTTTTAATCATCACGATCACATAAAGCAAAAAACATAAGTTCCTGGTGAAAAAACATAATGGATCGCGGCGTCACTCTCAGGCGAAATTGTCGCTATAACAGAAACCGGTTTCATAAATGAGGAGTTACGCTATGTCAGTTGCAGAAAAAATTCCGGTCAAAGAGAAAATAGGCTATAGCCTGGGAGATGCAGCGAGTCACATTGTATTTGACTCATCAGTGGCCATTCTGGCGTATTACTATACGGATATCTATGGATTACCGCCTGCCGTAATGGGAACCATGTTTCTTCTGGTTCGTTTATTAGATGCCATTACCGATCCCGTTATGGGGGCAATTGCCGATGCGACGTCAACGCGCTGGGGGCGTTTTCGTCCATGGCTGCTGGCGATATGCGTTCCTTTTGCGGTGAGCTGCGTACTGGTTTATTCCATTCCGGACTTTACCGAAACCGGAAAAATTTATTACGCCGTCGGGGCGTATATATTTATGACCCTGATGTATACCGCCATTAATATCCCGTATTGCTCCCTGGGGGCGGCGCTCACGTCCGACCCGCGTGAAAATCTGTCGTTGCAGTCCTGGCGATTTGCCATCACCCCCATTGGCGGTGCGCTTGGCACAGCCCTCATTCTGCCGCTGGCGGACTACCTCTACCCGGGCGACAGAGCAACCGGTATCCAGGTGGCGATGGCGCTTTTTGGCGCGATCGGCTGTCTGATGTTTATCGTCTGTTTTGCGACCACAAAAGAGCGCGTGCAGCCCATCAAAGAGGAGAATCTGAACATCGCCCGCGACGTTAAAATTCTCTTCCGTAACGATCAGTGGCGCATTCTCTCCATCTATAACTTTATGATGCTGGTGGCGGTGGTGATTCGCGGCGGCGCGGTGGTCTATTACGTCAACACCGTGCTGAACAAAGGGGCGGACATTATCTCGTTCTTTATGCTGGGCGGGATGCTGGCCTCGATGTTTGGCTCCGTGCTGGCTCAGCCGTTCGGCACCCGTTTTTGCAAGGTCAAACTCTCCTTCTGGATCAATATCCTGAATGCGGCATTGGGCGTGGCCTGCTTCTGGCTGCCGCTGGAGTTCTGGGTTATTCCCCTGATCGCCCACGTGCTTATTCAGATTGTCCAGGGCGGCAACGGTGCGCTGCAGTGGTCTATGATCACCGATGCGAATAATTACGGTGAATGGAAAACCCAGCGTCGTATTACAGGTATGAACGTTGCGGCCAATATATTCGTGATTAAATTAGGCGTCGCTGTCGGCGGTGCCATTCTCGGCTGGGTGCTGGCCTGGTATAATTATGAATCCAACAGCACGGTACAATCGGAATCCGCCGTTCAGGGCGTCATTTTGCTGTTTACGCTGATCCCTTCACTCTTTTATTTACTCACCGCCTTTTCAATTAAGTTTTATAAATTAACGGAAAACGTCATGAATGGCGTGGTGAGCGATTTAAATAAAGGCGAGTTCGCTAACTCTTAATGGTTTATACCCTAAATAATTCGAGTTGCAGGAAGGCGGCAAAGGAGTGAATCCCCAGGAGCTTACATAAGTAAGTGACTGGGGTGAACGAGTGCAGCCAACGCACATGCAACTTGAAGTATGGCGGGTATAAGTAGTAAGCCGATAATTCATGCGAAGTATCGGTGAGGTTCTCTGTGTCCGTCAGGAAATAATGATTAACTCACGAGGATGGAGTCGATGAAAGTGAAAACCCTTGCACTTATTGTCAGTGCGTTTTGTACTACCGGAGCAATGGCAGCAAAAGATACTCAGCGTCTGGAGGATAAGCTGGCGCAGCTGGAGGCGCGTCTCGAAAAGGCCGAAAACCGGGCGTCAAAAGCGGAAGCACAAATTCAGGTTCTGGAAAAACAGCAGCAGACCGCAGTGGCCGCGAATCCGGTTGTCGTTGAATCCACGGAGCCTGCGACAGTGCAAACGGCACCGAAGCTGACGTTATCCGGCTACGGCGATATTAAGTTTTATGGCGACGTTGAATTTAATATGGATGCGGCCAGCAAGACCGGCAGCTTAACGTCCATGAAAACGACGGCCAATAAAGACTGGGCGCCCGGGAGCCACGAGCGCTGGGATATTAACGGTCGTTTGCTGCTGGGCTTTGACGGATATAAGCGCATGGAGAACGGCAATTTCGCCGGCTTCTCCGTGCAGCCGCTGGCTGACCTGACGGGCAAAATGAACCTTGATGACGCCGTTTTCTTCTTTGGCACGGAAAACGACTGGAAGGTGAAAGTCGGGCGCTTCGAAGCCTATGACATGTTCCCGCTGAATCAGGACACCTTCGTTGAATATTCTGGCAACACGGCCAACGATCTCTACAGCGATGGTTACGGCTACATCTACATGATGAAAGAGGGGCGCGGGCGTAGCGACAGCGGCGGTAACTTCCTGCTGAGCAAAACCCTGGGAAACTGGTATTTCGAGGTTAACACCCTGCTGGAAGACGGCAGTTCGCTGTTTGTTGACCAGCAGTATCACGGCGTGGACCTGGATAATGAAAAAAACGTCGCCTACGTCCGACCGGTCATTGCCTGGCAGGAAGGCAACTTCTCGACGGCTGTCGCGATGGAGAGCAACCTCGTCAACAACGCCTATGGCTACCGCGATGCATCGGGGAAATGGGTAGACCAGTCTGACCGCACCGGCTACGGCTTCACCATGACCTGGAACGGGCAAAAAACCGATCCGGATGACGGTATCGTGGCGAACCTGAATACCGCGTATATGGATGCCACGGACGAGAAGGATTTCACCGCAGGCGTGAATGCCTTATGGCGTAATTTTGAGCTGGGCTATATCTACGCGCATAACCAGATCGATAACTTCAACACCGCGAACTTCGACGCTGACTGCGACGGCGACTGCTGGGTGACCGATCCCGGGGATTATGATATTCACACCATTCATGCTTCATACCTGATCCCAAACGTGATGAAGATGAAGAATTTCAATATTTATCTTGGGGCGTATGCGTCCTGGGTGGAAGCCCATCCGAAAGACGGCGATGACCGAAATGACGATCGCTACGGCGGACGCGTGCGCTTTAAATACTATTTCTGATGCCTCACGCCAGTCAGACCTCTTCCGGGGTCTGGCTGGCTTCCCGCAGCGTGCCGGGCGCATGCCCGATAATCCGCTTAAACGCCCGACTAAACGCCGCCAGCGATCCGTACCCCAGCCGCAGCGCGACCGTTTCAATGGGCTGATTTTCATGGCGAATGTACTGAATGGCCAGCCGCATCCTCAGCTCGCTGAGATATTTGGCCGGGGTGGTTCCCGTCGCGGCCAGAAACCGTTCGGCAAACACGGAGCGGGAGGTACCCGCTTCTTTTGCCAGGTCCGCCACGCTCCAGTTCAGGCCGGGCTGCTGGTGCATAGCGTAGATGGCCCGGCTCAGGCGAGGATCGCGCAAGACCTGCACCCAGCCCGTCGCTTTTCCACAACCCGCCTCGACCCAGCCGCGCACGATCAGCGCCGCCACCACGTCGGCCAGCCGGGCGAGGATCCCGGCGAACCCGACCTGTCGCGTCATTGATTCACGCTCCATCGCCGCGAGCAGCGGATGAATTTCCGGCCAGGTGGACATCAGGCGGCTGACCATCATCACTTCCGGCATCGCCTTGATCAGCGGCTGCATCCCGCCCAGCTCGAAATCCATGCACCCGCTAAAGATGATGGTGTTCTCGCTCTCCGGGCAGGGCTCACAGGTAATGGCGCAAACCGAGCTGCAGATAGGTTCGCTGGGAAAGTCGCTGACCGGGGTAATGGTGGCCTGCTCGTCGGAGAGCAGGGCATGGGAATTACCGCCCGGAATAAACAGGGCGTCCCCGCTGCTCAGTTCAAACGTCGCACCGCTCTCCATTCGCAGCAGGGCGCTGCCGTGGCTCACGAAATGAAACTGCGCTTTACCGGGCGCCTGATGGAACGCAACGCCAAACGGCGAGCTGGCCTCAATCCGCCGGTATTTCACCCCTGACAGGCGCATGCCGCGTAAAAGTTCGCTGATCAAATCGGGTGACTGTACGGTCATGGCGCAACTCCGGACGAATAATCAATAAGTGGAGATTATATGTCATAGATCGTCCAGGGTGAACCTTCTATTCTTTTGCGACAGTTGTCACATTTCTATAACGGGAGAAAAACAGATGAATTCATGTGTCGCGGCGAGCGAGGCGGTAACGCCTGCAAAACCCGCCTGGCGGGCCGTCTATTCACTGGGGCTGGGGGTGTTTGGCTTGATTACAGCAGAATTTCTGCCCGCCAGTTTGTTAACGCCCATGGCCGCAAGCCTGGGCGTGAGCGAGGGAATGGCCGGACAGGCCGTGACCGCCACCGCACTCGTGGCGCTGGTGACCGGGCTGCTGATTACCCCGGCAACCAAAAGTATCGACCGCCGCTGGGTGCTGATGTTTTTCTCGGTGCTGCAAATCATCTCCAGCCTGCTGGTGGCCTTTGCGCCCAACCTGCACGTCCTGCTGATGGGGCGCCTGCTGCTGGGGGTTGCCATTGGGGGATTCTGGGCAATGTCGACGGCCACGACGATGCGTCTGGTGCCGGCGGATAAAGTGCCGAAAGCGCTGGCGGTGATCTTCTCCAGCGTATCGATTGCCACGGTGGTTGCGGCGCCGCTGGGGAGCTATCTTGGCAGTCTGATCGGCTGGCGTAACGTGTTTATCCTCTGCATTCTGCCAAGCATGCTGGCGCTCCTGTGGCAGCTCTGGGTCCTGCCGTCCATGAAGCCGGAGAGCAGCGGGAGCCTGAGCACGCTGTTCCGCGTGCTGCGTCGTCCGGGGATGATCGGCGGCATGCTGGCAACCATTCTGATCTTCAGCGGCCATTTTGCTTTCTTCACCTACCTGCGTCCGTTCCTGGAAACGGTAGGACAGGCGAGCGTAGAGACCATTTCACTGATCCTGCTGGGCTTTGGACTGGCCAATTTTGTGGGCACCTCCGTTGCCGGACATCTTCTGGCGCGTAATCTGCGCCTGACGCTGGCGCTGGTGCCGTTCGCCATGGGCGTTCTCGCCCTCACGATGGTGGCGTTTGGCCATCTGGCCATGCTGGACGGTTTCCTGGTCGCGCTGTGGGGCTTTGCATTTGGTCTGGTTCCGGTGGGCTGGTCAACCTGGCTTGCCACCACCGTTCCGGATGAAGCCGAAAGTGCAGGGGGGCTGCTGGTAGCCTCAATCCAGCTGGCGATAAGCGCCGGTGCGGCCGGGGGCGGAGCGGTCTTTGACCTCAACGGTGCCAGCGGCGTATTCGCCGGCAGCGGCCTTCTGCTGGTAACGGCAATGGTGATTGTGTTTATGGGCGTGAAGGTTAAGGCGCAGTGATCTTTTTCCCTCTCCTGCGGGAGAGGGAATTTATAGATATCTATTATTCTAGGCAGTCGCTCTTTCATTCCAGGTGTCTTTAAACATTATATTTCCGTCACAATATTTCCATTCGATTGATTCATATCGCAGTTCGACTTCTTCCATATGAGCACTCGCGATACCTAGCGGGTGCAATAAAGGGGAGATCCTTGTTATCTTGACGTTTTCCAGGATGATGTTGAAGTATTCACGCTCGATCCCGGCGTCATTGATTTTATACATTTTGATTAATGCCGTTTTGAATGTTTTTCCTGTACAGACGGCACGAAACAGATAGGGTGTGATGCGATCTATTTCTTTTTCAAAGGTGATGGGGACATGAAGTCGTGTTCCTGTTAATTTACCCGTGTTGGAACAGGTCGGTATCCAGACCGAGTGGTTAAATGATTTTAGTTCGGTAGAGCCCAGCCTTGTGGGCATTAAACATTCACCTGTAACAGGGGCGTTATTCTCGTCTGTAAACCATATATGTGCTGGTGTAGACATTTATTCATCCTTTAGGTTCGTAGAAATAGGCTATATAAAAAACGATTACTACTATAGCCCCAACAATAAGCATTGCTGTTTGGTCGTCTTCAATAAAGGTTACTGGTATCATTGATAGAATCACAATAACAAAAATCGTGGCATATGCTTTTAAATCATTCTTCAAGTCTTCCAGAATAAGTTTAAAAATACTCTTTATGAACCCCCTCATTATTGAGCTATCTTTATAAAGGCATTAGTAATATCATGATCTGATGCTGTGTAAATATTCAGATAACCGGCTTTCATTATTACTGGTTCGATGAGGAAGTACATCATTTCAATTTTCTCTATATATA
Source organism: Enterobacter genomosp. O (assembly GCF_001022965.1). Classification (GTDB taxonomy): domain Bacteria; phylum Pseudomonadota; class Gammaproteobacteria; order Enterobacterales; family Enterobacteriaceae; genus Enterobacter; species Enterobacter cloacae_L. Next base: position 39,499 of record NZ_LECZ01000022.1, on the reverse strand, counting down.
ATGCATGATAAAATAACGGAAGGAATTTTTTGAGATTATTGGCGCTGTCCGCCGCGCGCTGAACCATTGCGTAAGCGTTAAGCGCTAAAAATGCACTTCCCGTTCTTCCGGCAACTTTTTTCATCAATGCGCTTTGCACTGCAGCATTCATTTGATTGCTATAGCATATATACTTTGCAACAGCATAAATTAGGCCGAATTTCGAAACTTGCTTAACTGAATAATTTGTTGTGATGGGTATAACTTTTTCTAGTATACTTTTCTTCGCAACTTCATTCTTGTTTTTAAGCATTGTTTCTATAAATATTGTAACCATACGGAATATTAAATCTCTATGTTTAACGAGTTCTACAACACCAAACATAAACCTCTTATCTTCAGAAGCCAACTGTTTGCATACATCAAAGTAATTATCCGTGAAGCAAGATGTATAATAGAGCAAGCGTGTTGTAGCATCGCCAAGATTATTTAAATACTCAACAGCACCATCCCTCACACCAGCCACGGCACGATCAAGCCTGACAGCGAGATCTTTATCGGATCCTATTTTTTCGATAATCGATTTACTGTAATACATAGCCTTTCCCTGTTGTGTACAGAGTTTATCATGGGCTATGTTGTCGCATGGGGACAGCGATCGCACTCGCATTTTTAAAAGTAAAATAAAGAATATCCACTGACCTATTTTCTAAGTTAATGGGTGTTTTTTTATAATTGATGTGATGAATTAGCAGCTGTTGAATAGACTTAGGATTATCCTAATTTATTAATTCTGCGAGGGGGGAGAGATATTTTGAATAATGACATAATTTATAGGCCGGGTAAGCGCAAGCGCCACCCGGCATTGAAGTAAGACTTACAGCCCTTTCTTATCCATAAATACCGCCAAATCCACCAGGCGGTTTGAGAATCCCCACTCGTTGTCATACCACGCCAGGATCTTCACCATGTTCCCGCCAATCACCAGCGTGGAAAGCCCGTCAATAATCGAGGAGCGCGGGTCGCCCTGGTAATCGCTGGAGACCAGCGGCTCATCGCTATACCCCAGAATGCCTTTCAATGGCCCGCTGGCGGCAGCGTGACGGAACGCGTCGTTCACCTCTTCGGCGGTCACGTTGCGGCTCAGCGTCACCGTTAAATCCACAACCGACACCACCGGAACCGGCACGCGCAGGGAATACCCGGTCAGTTTGCCGTCCAGGGAGGGGATCACTTTCCCCAGCGCTTTTGCCGCGCCGCTGGAGTAAGGCACAATCGACAGCGCCGCCGCGCGCGCGCCGCGCAGATCTTTCTCCGGCTGGTCGTGTAGCGCCTGGCTGTTGGTGTAGGCGTGGGTCGTGTTCATCAGACCATGATCAATCCCGAACTGCTGATGCAGCACCTGAGCAGCCGGTGCCAGACCGTTCGTGGTGCAGCTCCCGTTACTGACCACCGCGTGGCGGGCGGGATCGTACTGCTCGTGATTGACGCCCATCACAATCGTCAGGTCGTCGTTCTTCCCGGGAGCGGAAATGATGACGCGCTTAGCGCCGCCGTGGGTAATATGCACTGCCGCTTTTTCCCGTTCGGTAAAGAACCCGGTGGCTTCAATCACCACGTCAGCACCGACATCGCGCCACGGAATATTCGCCGGATCGCGTTCGCTAAAGACGGCGATACGCTGCCCGTCTACCTGCAGCGCGCCGTCGGTTGCTTCAACGGGCGCGGGCAGTTTGCCCAGCAGGGAGTCATGTTTCAGCAGATGGGCGAGGGTTTTGCTGTCCGTCAGATCGTTAATGGCCACAATCTGCAGATCCGGGTTACCCAGCGCCGCGCGCAGGAAATTACGTCCGATACGGCCGAAACCGTTAATACCGACCTTAACCATGGTGCACTCCTTATCTTTCGTTGTCTGGAGTTACTGTAGGCGTCAGGCGCAATGGCGTAAATGACAAAAAAGGATCAGATTACGCCATTTTCCGGCAGTGAAAGCGCTGGCGATATTCGCCCGGGGTGAGGTGGAGCTGTTTCTCGAACACGCGCCGCAGGTTAATACTGGTGCCAAACCCGCTTTGCCCGGCAATGCGCTCCAGGGAATCGCTGGTCTGCTCAAGCAGCTGGCGGGCTGCGGCCAGACGCGCTTCGGTCACGTAGCGGGCAGGAGAGACGCCGGTTTCACGGGTAAATACGCGGGTGAAATTGCGCGGGCTCATCGCCGCTTTTTCGGCCAGATTTTCCACGCACAGGTCGGCGGTGAGGTTTTGCAGCATCCAGGCCTGCAGCTCGCTTATCGGGCCCGATGTGCCGGGCTGCTGCAGGCTGTAGCGGCTAAACTGCAGCTGTCCCCCGGGGCGGCGCAGATACATCACCATATCCTGCGCCACGTCGCGGGCGAGGGTAAATCCGTAGTCGTCCTCCACCAGCGCCAGGGTCAGATCAAACCCTGAACTCACGCCGCCGGAGGTCCAGATGGGACCGTCCTGAATATACAGCGGACCGCCTTCGACCCTGATCGACGGATACTGAGCCTGCATTGTCTCCAGCAGCCGCCAGTGGGTAGTCGCGCGACGACCGTCAAGCAAACCGCTCTGGGCCAGCAGCATCGCGCCGCCGCATATTGAGGCGACCCGCCGGGCGTGCGGCGCAGCAAGGTGCAGCCAGTCCACCACCGCGGTGCTCTCCTGCTCGTTCATGCCGCGTCCGGTAATGATTATGGTATCCAGCGGTTCGCGCGGATCTAGCTCCGGCAGACGGTAATCCGCCAGCAGATTCAGGCCGGACTGACCGTGGATCACCTGGTGAGGCTGGGTCGTGGCGATGATAATCCGGTAGCGGGGATGGGCAAGCCCTTCCGGGTGCAGCCGGTTGGCCTGCATCAGAATGTCGGCGATACCGGCGGCTTCAAACAGCATGCCGCCGTCGGGAACGATAATCAGGATCTTTTTCATGTCCTGAAAAGTACCTTTATTACAGAATAAGTCAAGTGGCGGGCGACCACTACGTTTCTGGCAAAGCAAAGCGATTTAAGTTGTTTGTTATTTCAGGCGTAATCCCCGATCGTCAGGGCTCTGTCTCTGGCGAAACGGCGTCTGAAGGAATGGGTAAACGAAACTCCCTCTATTTGCATCCGCAACAACGCAATCAAATCCACCATCTCGCATCGGGATTCCTGTGGCGAAGCGAACTGCCCACATGGCTGTTAATTATGACCATTTATGCTGGCTGGTTTGGCACGCTGGCGTTCTGGCAAACGCTCGGCCTGCTGCCCGCCACGCTGCTGCTTATCGGGTTTACCGCCTGGTACATGTCCCTGCAGCATGAGCTGATCCACGGACACCCCACGCGTTTTGCCTGGCTCAACCAGCTATTTGGCACGCTCCCGCTGGCGGTCTGGTATCCGTACGGCCTGTACCGGGATTCCCATCTGGCCCATCATCGGTACGACAGCCTGACCCATCCGGTGGATGACCCGGAGTCCTACTATTTTACCGACGAGAGCTGGGCGCGCTTTACCCCGTGGCAGAAGCGCGCGATCCGCGCCCGGAACACCTTCGCCGGTCGTTTGATGCTGGCGCCGCTGCTCGATATTCTTCAGACGCTGGGCAGCGCCGCGGCGGCGTTTCGCCATCTTCACCTGCGGGCAATGGCGATGTGGCTGGTGCACGGTGTGCTGCTGGCGGCACTTTTCGTCTGGATGACGCGCGTCGGTTTTTCACCCGTCTGGTTTGTGCTGGCGGTAAGCTATCCGGCGCTGGCGCTCACTAAAGTCCGATCGTTTTTTGAACATCGCGCGGCGGATGACCCGCTCGCGCGCTCCGTCATTAACGAGGCGGGGCTCTTCTGGCGGGTGCTGTTTTTGAATCTCAACTACCATTCAGTACATCATGATTTGCCGGGCGTTCCCTGGTACGGGCTGCGGGCGATCTACCTGCAAAACCAGGAGGCGTACCGGGAGCGAAACCACGGTTTTCTCGTCAGGGGCTACGGTGAATGGCTGCGCCAGTTCTGGACCAGGCCCGTCGACGTCACCGTTCATCCCGGAGTGCAACAAGGGGAAGGGTATGAGTAACCTGCTGGCGTTTCCCATGTACGCCGTGGATAGCACCGACACGCGCGCGCTCTGGCTGGCGGTAAAGGGTTTGCTGGCCGCGCGCGGTGTGACCGTCGATCGCGATCCCGGCTGGCCGGAGTCCGATCTGCTGACCCACTGGCAGCAGCCTGGGCTTATCCTCAGCCAGGCCTGCGGCTATCCGCTGGTCACGCAGCTCCCGGACGTGCAGGTGGTTGGCTGTTTTCACTACACGGCACCGGGCTGCGAAGGGATACACTACCGCAGCGTTCTGGCGGTGCGCGAGGAGGATCGGCATCTCACGCTGGCTGATTTTCGCGGACGCCGGGCGGTCTGTAATTCCCCGGACTCGCAGTCCGGCTACCGTGCGCTGCGAAAAAAAGTGGCTCCCCTGACCGCTGACGGTCCGTTTTTCGCGCAAACGTCCTTTAGCGGCAGCCATCGGCAGTCGCTGATTGATATCAAACGCGGGGCAGGGGATATCGCGGCCATCGACTGTGTTACCTGGGCGCTGCTGCAGCGTCACGAGCCGGAGCGGCTTGCCGGGCTGGCGGTCATCGACCACACCCCCCTGACGCCAGGGCTGCCGCTCATCACCTCGCGCAACACCTCGACTGAAACGCTGAGCGCCATTCGCGATGCGCTACGCGCGCTGGTGAATGCGCAAGAACACCGGGACGTTTGCGACGCGGTGCTCATCGGCGGTTTTAGCGCGGTGACGCGTCAGGCTTATGCCTCATTGCGCGAATGAAAAACCTCCTGCGCGTCGGTAAAACAGCGCAGCGCCAGCGAGGAGACGGGTTTTTGCCTGCGCATAATCAGGCCAACGGGGGCCTCAATATTCGCGTCGGCGATGGGGACTATCCGGAAATGACCGTTCAGATCTTCCAGCCCGTTATTCAGCGGCATCACGGCGCAGCACACGCCGCTCTGAACCGCCTGAATGATCTGGAACGTGGAGTCGCTTTCAAAAACGGACGTCGGTTCGATACCGGCCGCGTTAAAGCTGGCCTCCATATGCGCCCGGTAGTGCATCCCTTTGGTCAGGAACCCCAGCGGAAAATCCATCAGATCGTGCCAGGTCAAACTCTCCTGGCGTAGCTGGAAGTGGCGGATGTCGTGCAGCAGCCCCATCTTCGTTTTGGGCAACTGGATAACGTCGAACAGGCTGGTGTCGATGCTGTTAAGGTAGCAAATCCCCAGTTCGAGCTGGTTGCGGCTGACGCCGTCGGCAATCTGCGCTGAGGACATGGAATAGAGGCTGTAGGTCAGCTCCGGGTATTTTTGCGTCAGCAGACGAATAAAGATCATCGGGTCCACGCTCGCCAGCGGCACCATCCCCAGCCGTAATTCACCCACCACCTGGCCTTTACACAGCGCGGCTTCCGCCTGTAACCCGTCGTGTGCGGCCAGCAGGGCGCGGGCCCACGCGAGGATGCGCTCACCCTCCGGCGTAAACCCTTCAAAGCGCTGCCCGCGCACAATCAGTACCAGTCCCAGCTCCTCTTCCAGGCTGCGGATGCGCATGGAGAGGGTCGGCTGGGTGATGTTGCACTGCGAGGCCGCTTTACCAAAGTGCCGGGTCTGGTCGAGTGCGATTAAGTATTTTAACTGTTTTATATCCATCGTTTTCTCCGCGCGAACAGCCTTACAGCATGCGGATCTCTTTTGAGCGCAGGGTGATGCGAACCGGAACGGATTTATAGGACGGCGTTCCGCTGTCCTTATCCAGATAGTCGAGCGGTACCAGCACGTTGGCCTCGGGGTAGTAGGCGCCGACAGAGCCCGGGGCGATGCTGTAGGCCACCACGGTGATGTCTTCCAGACGCTGCGCGCTACCGGGCAGGGCGGTTTCAATATCCACGCGGTCGCCGTGCTCCAGTCCTGACTGCGCCATGTCGTCTTCGTTCATAAACAGCACGTCGCGGCGGCCAAACACGCCACGGTAGCGGTCGTCCAGGGCGTAAATGGTGGTGTTGTACTGGTCGTGGCTGCGCAGCGTGATCAGGCGCAGAACATGTTCGCCTTCACCGCTGGCGTTCTCGTGAACGCCGTCGAATACCGAGAACATCGCTTTTCCCGTCGCCGTCGGCCAGATACGCTGCGTTGGCGGCAGCGGCATCCGAAAGCCGCCGGGAACGCGGATCCGCGCATTATAGTTCTCAAAGCCCTGAATGGTCTGCTCGATCAGATCGCGGATTCTGTCGTAATCCTCAACCAGCGTTAACCAGTCCACGCGGGTGGCGGGCAGGGTGGCTTTCGCCATGCCGGCGACGATAGCGGGCTCTGAACGGAGCAGCGGGGAGGCGGGCTTCAGCTTGCCGGAAGAGGCATGCACCATCGACATGGAGTCTTCGACGGTGATGGACTGACGGCCGGTAGCCTGGATATCCAGTTCGGTACGGCCGAGACACGGAAATATAAAGGTCTCTTTGCCTACCAGCAGATGCGTGCGGTTCAGCTTGGTGCCAACGTGGACGCTCAGTTCGAGGGATCCCATCGCCGGAAAACCGCGTTCATGATCGGGCATCGCCACCGCAAAATTGCCGCCGAGGCAGATAAGCGCTTTCGCCCGGCCGTCGATCATCGCCTGCGTCGCCTGTACCGCGTCGTGTCCGTGGTGAGACGGCGGCTCAAAGCCGAACACCTCCTTCAGACGGTTCAGGAAGGCCGGCGTGGGTTTCTCGCTAATCCCGACGGTGCGGTTTCCCTGCACGTTTGAGTGGCCGCGCAGCGGGCAAATACCCGCGCCGGGCTTGCCGATATTCCCGCGCAGCAGCAGCACGTCAGCGATCAGCCGCACGTTTGCCGTGCCTTTATTGTGCTGGGTAATCCCCATCCCGTAGGTAATGATGGTGGCCTTCGATTTCGCATAGGCTTCTGCGACCTTTTTGAGCGCCGCCTGGCTCAGGCCCGACTCGCGCTCGATATCGTCCCAGCGGGTTTGCGCGATATCGGCGGCAAAGTCCGCAAAGCCCTGGGTGTGCGCCGCAATAAACGCGTGGTCGAGCACGTCACCGCGTTCGGTCTCCATCTCCAGGAGATGTTTAGCGATGCCTTTCAGCGCGGCGGCATCGCCCCCGGCCTTCACCTGGTAATAGGTCGAAGCGATATCCGTGGAGCCGTAGGTCGCCATTTCAATCACGCTTTGGGGATCGGCGAAGCGTTCCAGGGCGCGCTCGCGCAGCGGGTTAAAGACGATGATCGGTACATTGCGACGCGCCAGCTCGTGCAGGGTACCCATCATTCGCGGATGGTTGGTGCCGGGGTTGTGACCGATGGAGATCACAAGCTCGGTTTTGTCGAAGTCGTCCAGCGAGACGGTGCCTTTGCCGATACCAATCGAACGCGGCAAACCGACGCTGGTGGCTTCATGACACATATTCGAGCAGTCGGGGAAGTTATTGGTGCCGTATTCGCGGGCGAACAGCTGGAACAGATACGCGGCTTCGTTAGAGGCACGCCCGGAGGTATAGAACTCAACCTGGTCCGGTTCGAGCCCGCGCAACACCTCGCCGATGCGCTGAAACGCCTCGTCCCATTCGACGGGCTGGAAGGTATCGCTGTCGCGGTCATAGCGCAGGGGATGCGTCAGCCGACCGTAACCTTCCAGTTCAAAGTCCGATTTTGCGAGCAGCGAGGAGACGCTGTTTTCCGCCAGAAACGCGGGAGTCACGCGTTTGCTGGTGGCTTCCCACGTCACCGCTTTGGCGCCGTTCTCGCAGAACTGGAACGTGGATTTGTGTTCTTTATCTGGCCACGCGCAGCCCGGGCAGTCAAAACCGTCAGGTTGATTGGTGCGCAGCAGCGTCGCGGGGGCATCAAAGGTATCCATCTGGGTACGTACCGCAATGGCCGTGGCTTTTAACGCGCCCCAGCCGCCGGCAGGACCATCATAGTGTCTGATACCGGGCACTGAGCGTCTTTTACTGTTCATACCAACTCCTGATTTGTTCGGTCTTACGGCGACTAAGCCAATAAATCACTGAAGAAGACAATAAGCGACAGCAATGACGGCCGGGTGTCTGTGCGCATCCGGTACGGCAAAATGCCATATCTTAAATTCTTTTTATTACAGTAATTTATCAGCTATGCCGCATAAAAATTTAAAGAAATTATAACGAAATTTTATCATTTTAATAATAAATCTTATCTATCACCCGGTAGGTGGGATAGATGGTGGCGAGCGCAGGAAAATGTAGTACCCGTTAAACTTCGAATGAAGCTTTCGCGCGGTGAAAAAGAAAATATCCGCGCCTGGCAGGCGATCTGGCGCATTAGGCAACGCGAGAGTGACAGGAATGTTTACTCAGGCTTAATGATTAATGGATATAATTTATGTCCTGGTGGGTAATTATCACAACGTGAAATATAAAGTTATTTTGAGGCGTGAAATTAACGCCGTGCTGCATTAAGTGAAATAATCTCATTTTGGCGATGAATCACGACGAATATTAAAGATACCCTGTTAGTGCAACAAATAATTCATCGTTGATATAATCTTCTGACATCACCAATCCGCGAATTCTACTAATTATGGTAGTGGCGATAATAGCGACATTGCGTTAATGAAAGTGGTTCTCTTTTGGTTTTTTAATCTATAAAACAAGAAGTTACGTCAAGCTGAGGCGGGGAAATAAGAGGATGCAGGCCGCGTTGAGCTTTTTTCTCAGATTAATCCTATAATCTTCCGACTGCTTCATTTACCATCAGTTACGCAGCGGTAAATATTGAATTGATATGAAGCTCATGTAAACTTGTTTACCGTTTGTCAAAATATGTCAGGAAGACGCTGGGCCTTATTCTGGAGGGCTCGTGCGGTAGCTATGCCCTTAAAATAGTAACGCCCTGAAAATATCCTGGCTATTTTAACAATAGCACTTAAGTCAAACTTCATCCCCTTATCTCCATCATCGAAATATCGCTACGGAAAAGCATATGAAAATGCGCGTACTGTTTTCACTTCTGTTTGTAATGGCGGTGGCGGGCTGTAAAGCGCCGCAGAAACCTGTGATCAACGACGATACGATCGAGACCAGCCAGGTCAACGGCGTAACCTTAACCCACCGCCACGCCGTTACGCCGCCGACGGAGTTCACGCCGGTCAACGAGCCGTATCGTGCCATGTATCCGGCCTCCCTGATGAGCCGTCCTGACTTTGGCGGTAAAGTTATCCGCAACCTCGAGACCGGAAAAACGTATGTGGTGCTGGGGCAGGTTGAACACTACTGGATGGCCCTTGCCGATGAAGGCAACGAGCAGCTGATTGGTTACGTCCCGATGCGCGCCGTTATCAAGGCCGATCAGTACGAAGCCACCGTGCGTAAGCAGGCCATTCGTCCTAAGGCGCGTAAAAAAGCGACTTGCGTTGATGTCGACGGCAACAGCAAAGCCTGCAAAGACAGCGCTAACGGTACCTGGATCCTGAACTAAACGGCTTTCATGAGCGCATTTTTATGAATAATAAAAATTTTCATAAGCTGTGGTTATTCTTTTACGCGGTGATTTTCGCCCTTGTTGGTGGTTGTACGTCGTCTTCACACAGCGACCCCTCCCGCTACAATCTGCAGTTTCAGGCTCATCCACAAATTAATGAATCTGCGCCGCTTAAGGTCCGGGTACTGTTGCTGAAATCCGATGCGGATTTCATGTCCAGCGACTTCTACTCCCTGCAGAACAACGCGTCAGCCACGCTTGGCGCGAATCTGCTGAACAGCGATGTGTTCTTCCTGATGCCGGGACAGCTGTCGAAAACCCTCAGCGGGCAAAGCTCTCCGGAGGCGCGCTACATCGGCGTGATGGCGGAATATCAGATGCTGGATGGCAAAAAATGGCGCGTTTCTCTCCCTCTGCCCGTGCCTGGCGAAAATCATATCTACCAGTTCTGGAAATGGTCCGCAGATGAACTTCAGGCCAACGTCTTCCTCGACGTGAACGGCATTCGGGTCATCAGCCAGTAACGCGCTTCATAACAGGAAACACATCATCATGACCAAAGCAGAAAAGGTCGTCTGGACCGAAGGCATGTTCCTGCGTCCACACCATTTTCAGCGGACTGAAAGTTATCTGCTCAACCATGTTCGTGAATGGGGTGCGCTGCAGCGCTCTTATCTCTGGGGCTTTCTGGACGTTGAACTGGATGAAGCGATGCTTCGCCAGGGATGCATTGCCCTGAGCTACTGCAGCGGATTGCTGCCGGACGGCACCTTTTTCCAGGTCCGTAACGGGCGCAACGGTCCTGTGCCGCTGAAAATTCCTGACAACCTCACCAATGAAAAGGTGGTGCTCGCGCTGCCGGTTCGCCGCGGCGAGAGAGAAGAGGTGATTTTCAGCGAAGAGCCGGCCTCGCTGGCGCGCTTTATCGCGTTTGAGCAAGAGGTGGAAGACGATAACGCCATGTCGGTGGGGGACGCCACCGTCCAGTTTGGCCGCCTGCGTCTGACCCTGATGCTGGAAAAAGACCTCACGGCCGAATGGACCGCCATCGGCGTGGCGTTTGTGGCTGAGAAACGCAACGACAACCACGTGCGACTTGATAACAGCTACATCCCGCCGATGCTGAACGCCAATAACAGCCCGCAGATCTACAGCATGATCAACGATCTGCACGGCTTACTGGTGCAGCGCAGCCAGCAGATTGGCGGCCGCCTGCGCCAGCCTGGCCGCTTTAACACCTCTGAAATGATCGAGTTTACGCTGCTGTCGCTGGTTAACCGTCATCTGGGCGAGGTGTCTCATTTAAAAACCCTCCCGCTGCTGCATCCGGAAACGCTCTGGCGCAGCTGGCTGCCGTTTGCCACCGAGCTCGCCACCTGGACGTCGCAACGCACCGCTGAAAGCGTGCTGCCGATTTACGATCATGACGATCTGGCAAACTGCTTTAGCAAGCTGATGCTGATGCTGCGCCAGGGACTGTCGCTGGTGATGGAAGACCACGCGATTCAGCTGCCGCTCAACGAGCGCTCTCACGGCCTGAACATCGCCACGGTGCCGGAAACCAGCATGGTACGCGAGTTTGGCTTCGTGCTGGCGGTCAAAGCCAATGTGCCGGGCGAACACCTGCAAACCCATTTCCCGGCGCAGATGAAGGTCGCGCCGGTGTCGAAAATTCGCGATCTGGTCCAGCTGCAGCTGCCGGGCATTATGCTGCGCGCCATGCCGGTCGCGCCGCCGCAGATCCCGTGGCACGCCGGCTACAGCTACTTCGAGCTCGAGAAGGGCAGCGAGCTGTGGCACGAGATGGATAAGTCCGGCGCATTCGCCCTGCATCTTGCTGGGGAATTCCCGGGGCTGGATATGGAGTTTTGGGCCATCCGTAGCCCGACAGAATAATAAAGCGAGCGCTTAATATGCAGGAACGACAGGACACCGGCAGTGATGCCGGGTTTACCGGAGCCAGTAGCAACAATCAGCTGGTGGCGGCCGCCAATCCGCTGCTCAATGCGATCCCGCAGATCCGTCATTCGGTGTCGCATGACGATCAGGTGGCGCTACGCCAGCGTCTGATCGATGAGATCCGCCGTTTCGAAGTCCGCTGCCAGCAGGCGGGGCTGCCTTATGAGGTGATCGTCGGGGCGCGTTACTGCCTGTGTACGGCGCTTGATGAAGCCGCCGCGCTCACCCCCTGGGGCAGCAGCGGCGTCTGGTCAAGCAATGGCCTGCTGGTGACGTTCCATAACGAAACCTGGGGCGGCGAGAAGTTTTTCCAGCTGCTGGCGCGCCTGTCGCAGAACCCGCGCGAACATATCCTGCTGCTGGAGATGATCAACTACTGTCTGCTGCTTGGATTCGAAGGGCGCTATCGGGTGCTGGACAATGGCCGCACCCAGCTTGAGACCATCAAGCAGCGTCTGTGGCAGATGATCCGCGGCGTGCGCGGCAGCTACCCGCCGCCGCTTTCACCCCATCCTGAAGATCGTCCGGTGCTGCGCAAGCTCTGGCGGCCGATGGTTCCCCTGTGGGCCTGCGTGGCGCTGGCCGGGTTTATCGCCTGTCTGTTTTATATCGTGCTTAACTGGCGTCTTGGCGATAACACCAGCCCGGTGCTGGCGAAGATTTACCAGTCCCAGCTGCCGGAAACCACTATTCAGCAGCCGGCTCGTCAGCTACCGGCGGTGCTGAACCTGCGCGGCTTCCTGAAACCGGAAATCGAGGCGGGCCTCGTCGCGGTGAAAGACGAAGCGGATCGCAGCGTCGTTATCCTGAAGGGTGACGGGCTGTTTGCCTCAGCCTCTACCGTGGTGCGTGACCGCTATGAGCCGGTGATCAACCGCATTGCGCAGGCGATGAATAACGTCAGCGGCAAAATTCTGGTGGTGGGCTACAGCGACAACGTGCCGATCCGCAGCGCGCGCTTTGCCTCTAACTATGAGCTCTCTCTGGAACGTGCCCGCTCCGTACAGAAAATGCTGCAGGGAAGCCTCTCTCAGCCTGGCCGCGTGAAGGCGGAAGGGCGGGGCGAGATTAACCCGGTGGCGCCGAACACGACGCCGGAAAACCGCGCCCGTAACCGCCGTGTGGAAATTACTCTGCTGGTGTCGCCTGAAAATACGCAGGCCGAGCTGAACGGATTGCCGCAAGGAAACTAAGGATGCTGACTACACTTCTTTCCATTTTGACCAACCGCATTCTGTGGAGCTTCCTCGGCGTAACGGCGCTGGCGGCGGTGATCTGGATGATTGGTCCCCTGTTGTCCATCGTGGACACCCGGCCGCTTGAGTCCGAACAGAACCGCATAATCAGCATCGCCGTGGTCTATCTGCTCTGGGCGCAGGGCCACATTCTGCCGCGGCTGTACAATGCCTGGCTGAACCGCAAGCTGATGGACAAGCTCAAAGAGAACACCGCCAGCCCGGAAGCGGCGGATCCGCAGAAGCGGCTGAACAGCGAGGAGCAGATCCTCGCCAGCCGCTTTGATGAAGCCGCGCAAATGCTGAAAAAAGCGCACTTCAGCAAAGCGGGACAGGGTGCCCAGTGGACCCAGCGCTTCAGCACGCAATATCTCTATCAGCTGCCGTGGTACGTCATTATCGGCGCGCCGGGCTCGGGTAAAACCACGGCGCTGGTCAACTCCGGGCTGCAGTTCCCGCTGGCGGATCGTTTCGGTAAGACCGCGCTGCGGGGCATCGGCGGCACGCGCAACTGCGACTGGTGGTTCACCAACGAGGCGGTGCTGCTGGACACGGCAGGGCGCTACACCACGCAGGAGAGCGAGCAGGTGCAGGACGCCGGCGAATGGCTGGAGTTTATCAACCTGCTGCGCAAGTATCGCCGCCGCCAGCCGATCAACGGCGTCATCATTACCATCAGCATTTCTGACCTGCTTACCCAGTCTGCCGAGGCGTCCCGCCAGCAGGCGGTGAATCTGCGTCAGCGTCTGTCCGAGCTGCATGAACAGCTGGGCATCCGCTTCCCGGTGTACGTGATGGTGACCAAGGCCGACCTGCTTAAAGGCTTCCGCGCCTGGTTTGCCGACTACGACAAAGCGCAGCGCGACCAGATCTGGGGCTTTACGCTGCCGTGGGAACAAACCAAACACGCCGACTACGACCTGATGGGCAACTTCCAGCAGGAGTTTTCGCTTTTACAGCAGCGCCTCGATGCCGGGCTACCGGAAACGATGCTGAAAGAGCACGACGCGAAAGCCCGTGCCGAAGCGTATCTCTTCCCACAGGAGTTCGCCGCGCTGCGTCCGCTGCTGGCGGATTACCTGAGCACGGTCTTCGCCCGCTCCAACTTCGAAACCGAATTCTCCCCGCGCGGGATCTACTTCGCCAGCGGCACGCAGGAAGGCATGCCGTTCGACCGCGTGATGGGCGAACTGAACCGTGCGCTGTCGCTGCCGGAAGGGGCGGAGGCGGATCGCTGGGATTCGGTCAGCAAAGAGGCCCCTATCCCGGGGGCGAAAGGCCAGAGCTTCTTCATTAAGAACCTGCTGCAAAACGTCATTTTCCAGGAAGCCGGGATCGCCGGAGAAAACCGCTGGTGGGAACTGCGCAACCGGGCCGTGATCTGGTCCGGCTACGCGGCGCTGCTGGCCCTGCTGGTGATTCTGGGCGGGCTGTGGCTGACCAGCTATGCCAAAAACAAGGCCTATCTGGAAGAGGTGGATGCGAAGGTGCCGCTGCTGGACCAGCAGAGCAAAGCGCTGCAGAGCCAGACCCAGCGTGACCTGTTCGATCTGCTGCCGCTGCTGAACGGTCTGGTAGACCTGCCGAAAAGCGACGCGTTTGACGTGAACGATCCGCCCGTTTCCCGCCGTATGGGGCTTTATCGTGGGGATGACGTCAGCGATGCTTCCCAGTCTCTGTACCAGAAAGCGCTGGATCAGATGCTGTTGCCCGCCGTCGCCATGCACATTACCACATGGCTCCGCAACGACAACGGCAGCGATGTGGAATACAGCTATGAAGCGCTGAAAGCCTATCAGATGCTGTATCAGCCGAAGCACTATGACGGCAAATTCCTGCACTCGTGGGTGATGCTCAACCTGCAGCGTAACCTGCCGCAGAACGTCACGAAGGCGCAGCTGCAAGAGCTCGAATGGCACCTGACGCAGCTGCTGGAGCCGAAGATTCAGGCCTCCCCGTACGCGCAGGATGAATCCCTGGTTGCGCGCGAAAGGGCGATGATCAACCAGCAGCCGCTCTCCACGCGGGTGTACGGTCGTCTCAAGCGCCTGCTGGAGCATGATGAAAACCTGAAGCCGGTCTCCCTTTCCGACCTGGGCGGACCGCAGAGCGAGCTGGTGTTTTCACGCAAAAGCGGCAAGCCGGTGAGCGAAGGCGTGCCGGGGCTCTATACGCCGGACGGCTACTGGAAAAGCTTTAACGGCCAGATTGACAGCGTCACCACCGCCCTGCACGAGGACGACGCCTGGGTGCTGGGGGCCGCCACGACGCAGGAAGATAAACAGCAGATCGATAACGCCGTGCGCCAGCTCTACATGCGCGACTTTATCGCTAACTGGGATCGCTTTCTCGCCGACATTCAGCTGAACAACAGCGCCGACCTTTCCCAGCGCATCAACACCGCGCGCCTGCTTTCGGGCGCAAACTCGCCGCTGCGCCGTCTGGTGCAGAACCTGAGCCAGGTGCTGACGCTGTCGCGCAATGCGCCCGCGCCAGAAGATGCGGGTAAAGCGCAGGATCAGAGCAACCGCGCCACCCGTACGCTGGAAGCGCTGTTCAGCAATAATGACAATGCCCCGACGCAGGCTGCCGTGGTCACGCAGGCGCCGGAGCAGCTGGTGACCGACCACTATGCGCCGATGATTGAGCTGGCGCAGCCGCTGGAGAAGGGCGGGAAGACCATCGTATTTGACGATTTTCTCAAGCAGGTGGACGAGCTTTACCGTTATCTGACCGCCGTGCAGGACGCCGCCAACAGCGGCATGCCGGCGCCGGGCGGCGAGGCGATAAGCCGCCTGCAGGCCAGCGCCGGTCGTCTGCCGGGCGGGCTGCAAACCATGTTCAGCAATATGGCGGTGGGCGCCAGCAGCGATACCCAGCGCCGTGACCTGGAAAACGTGCGTAAGCGCATCAACGTTGAAGTGGGCGGGTTCTGTCGCCAGGCGATTGCCGGTCGCTACCCGCTGGTGCGCAGCGCCAGCACCGAGGTCACCCCTGACGATCTCGCGCGCATGTTTGCCCCCGGCACCGGGCTGATGGACGCCTTCTTCCGCGACAACCTGACCAATAAAGTGGATACCACGCAGGCAAACTGGCGCTTTATGCCGGGCATCGACGGTAAAACGCTGCCGGGAAGCGAAGGGCTGCTGAGACCGTTCCAGCAGGCCCAGTCCATTCGCGACGCCTTCTTTGCCAACGGCGCAACCACGCCGTCTTTCAAGGTGACGGTACGCACCGTGCGGATGGATAACACCATTCTGAACCTGACGCTGGACGTTGACGGCCAGCTGCTGCGCTACAGCCACGGCCCGCAGGCCGTGCAGATCATGAACTGGCCGGGGCCGGGCGGCACCAACCAGGTCCGTATGCAACTGGGGCTGGCGAACGGCAGCACGGCGACGCTGGTGACGAACGGTGCCTGGGCGCTGAACCGCTTCTTCGATAAAGCGAGCACCAGCCCGGGCGCGGGGAGCCTGAGCCGTCAGGCCACCTTCAACGTTGACGGACATCAGGTCACGCTGGAGTTTGCGCCAAACAGCATTCGCAACCCGTTCCAGCTTCCTCGTTTCTCATGCCCATAACCGCAAGGACAGCCGTATGACGAATACCCCTGCGATGAACCGCTACAGCTGGTATGGCAAATTACCCAGCGCCGGAGATTTTTTGCAGCGCCGCTTTCCTGACACCTTACAGCGCCAGTGGTCCCACTGGTTCCAGGTTGGTCTGCTGGCCTGGCAGCAGGAAGAGCTGCGCAGCGGCGAGCGACAGTTCCACAAAGCGCCGGTCTGGAATTTTGTTGTACCGCCTATGCTGGGCAGCCAGATGATCCAGATGGGCTGCCTGCTGCCCGGCCGCGACAGCGTTGGCCGACAGTACCCGGTTTGCCTGCAACTGAGCTTCGCCCCGTCAGAGTGGTCGACTAATCTGCTCAGTCAGGCCGAGAGCTGGTATCAGCAGCTTGGACGCCTGGGGCTGCACGCGGTGCGCAACAGTTTTTCCGCCTCGCAGCTGGACGAGATGCTGATGTCCATTCCGGCCCCTCAGCCCGTCGAGCCGCAAAAGCGTTCCGATATCCTTGATGTGATTGGCTATGACGAGGACGGCCAAAGCACGCTGGGCTGGCCTCAGGCGGCAGAGTGTTTTGACCCGCTTCGTCAGACCAGCTACTGGTGGACCAACCGCTGCGACGGCTACCCGCTGTACACCCACGTTCACAGCGGTAATTTTACCGGGCAGCTTTTCACCCTGCTGTTCGATCCGGCAGGAGGCGCTCGCCCGGGCCGTCACGGTCTTTATCCGCCTATGTTTGAATAAGCAGGGATCTTATGAATATCGAAGAATTTCTCGCGCCAATAAGCCCCGACAAACCCTGTGGCGAAAACCTGGAGTATGATGCTGATTTCCAGATCATGAATCAGGCAAGTCAGGGGAAAGCGGAACAACAGTTTGGCGACACCATTATTCCGGCAGAGCCCGCTGACTGGAACACGGTAGAAAAATTCGCTACCAGCCTGCTGACCCGCACCAAAGATCTTCGCGTCCTGCTGGCATTAACCCATGCCTGGACACGTCGCCGTGGACTCGCGGGCTATGCAGACGGGCTGTTACTGGTGCAGGAAGCCCTGACCCGTTACTGGGAGCAACTCTACCCGCTGCTGGAAGAGTATGGCGAAACCGATCCGTTCTACCGCATCAACGCCCTCGCCGGGCTGAGCGATAAATCTGACCTCACCGTCGCGGTACGCAACGCCTCGCTGCTCCGCTCGAACGGGGATGAAATTTCGCTCCGGGATGCCCAGGCACTGCTGGACGGCAGTAAGACGGAATGCCCGGACTATCCCGGCGGCCGTCCACGGCTGATTGACGAGCTGGCCCGCGGCGACCAGCCGGGAACCGCAGCGGTTATCGTCATTAACGAACGCCTGCTGGCGATTCGCGATCTGCTCACCGGCTATCTCGGCGAAAGCGGGGTGCCGGAGATGGAGCAGCTTTTGAAAACCGTTGGACTGGTTGCCAGCGCCTGTCAGGTGACCGACATCAGCAAGCTCCTGCCGAACCGGGAGGCGCAGGCTGAACAGCACGCCGAGCCGCAGCCTGCGGCAGCGCAACCCGTTCAGCAGGTCACCGACTGGCGCAGCGTGCAGGTCACCAGCCGCGCCGACGCCCAGCTGATGCTGGAAAAAGCGAAGCAGTATTTTGCACAGTACGAACCGAGCCACCCCGCGCCGCTGATGATTGAACGGGTGCAGCGGCTGTCAGAACTTAACTTTATGGACATTATTCGCGACCTGGCGCCAGACGGCGTTAACCAACTGGAAAACATCTTTGGACGCCGCGAATAACGCGTCCAGGCATTATGACGACAGGCATGGAGCCTGCCGTTTCACCTTCACCGCGCATCTTTGATGGAGAACATCATGGCAATGAGTAACAGTGGGCAGAAATTCATCGCACGTAACCGTGCCCCCCGCGTGCAGATCGAGTACGACGTAGAGATCTACGGTGCAGAACGTAAAATTCAGCTGCCGTTCGTGATGGGCGTCATGGCCGATCTGGTCGGCAAACCGGTGGAAAACCTGCCGGCCGTGGATGAGCGTAAGTTCCTCGAAATCGACATCGACAACTTTGACGAACGCATGAAGGCGCTGAAGCCGCGCGTGGCGTTCCAGGTGGATAACACCCTGACCGGCGAAGGCAAGCTCAACGTCGATCTGACCTTCGACAGCATGGACGACTTCCTGCCGGATGCGGTGGCCCGCAAGGTAGAGCCGCTGAACAAGCTGCTGGAAGCGCGTACTCAGCTCTCCAACCTGCTGACCTACATGGACGGCAAAAACGGTGCGGAAGAGCTGATCGCTAAAATTCTGCAGGATCCGACGCTGCTCAAATCCCTGAGCCAGTTGCCGAAAAATGACGAAAGCGCGAAAGGTAGCGAGGAATAATCGATGAGCAACCAGACTCAACAACATGAGCAGCAGGCGGGTCAGGCGTTCAGCCAGGATGAATTCAGCGCGCTGCTGAACAAAGAGTTCCGCCCGAAAACCGACCAGGCGCGCTCCGCCGTAGAAAGCGCGGTGAAAACCCTGGCGCAGCAGGCGCTGGAAAATACCGTCACCTTCTCAAACGATACCTACCGCACCATTCAGAACCTGATTGCGGGTATCGATGAGCAGCTGTCGCAGCAGGTCAACCAGATTATTCACCACGACGAGTTTCAGAAGCTGGAGAGCGCCTGGCGCGGCCTGAGCTACCTGGTGAACAACACTGAAACTGACGAGATGCTGAAGATCCGCTTTATGAGCATCTCCAAGCAGGAGCTGGGCCGTACCCTGAAGCGCTACAAGGGCGTGGGCTGGGATCAGAGCCCGATCTTCAAGAAGATCTACGAGCAGGAGTACGGTCAGTTCGGTGGCGAGCCGTTTGGCTGCATCGTCGGCGACTACTACTTCGACCACAGCCCGCAGGACGTTGAGCTGCTGGGTGAAATGGCGCGCATCGGTTCTGCGGCACACTGTCCGTTTATCACCGGTACCGCACCGGGCGTGATGCAGATGGAGTCCTGGCAGGAGCTGGCTAACCCGCGCGACCTGACCAAGATCTTCCAGAACACCGAATACGCGGCCTGGCGTTCACTGCGTGAATCCGAAGATGCCCGCTATCTCGGTCTGGTGATGCCGCGCTTCCTGTCGCGCCTGCCGTATGGCATTCGCACGAACCCGGTCGACAGCTTTGACTTTGAAGAGCAGACCGACGGCGCGAACCACAACAGCTACTCCTGGGCGAACGCCGCCTATGCGATGGCCGCCAACATCAACCGCTCCTTTAAAGAATACGGCTGGTGCACCTCGATTCGCGGCGTGGAGTCCGGCGGGGCGGTAGAAAACCTGCCGTGCCACACCTTCCCGAGCGACGACGGCGGCGTGGACATGAAGTGCCCAACCGAGATCGCCATCAGCGACCGTCGTGAAGCCGAGCTGGCGAAAAACGGCTTTATGCCGCTGGTTCACCGCAAAAACTCTGACTTTGCCGCCTTCATCGGCGCGCAGTCTCTGCAAAAACCGGCGGAGTACCACGACCCGGATGCGACCGCTAACGCACGCCTGGCCTCCCGTCTGCCGTACCTGTTCGCCTGCTGCCGCTTTGCCCACTACCTGAAGTGTATCGTGCGCGACAAAATCGGCTCCTTCCGCGAGCGCGAAGAGATGGAACGCTGGCTGAACGACTGGGTAATGAACTACGTGGACGGTGACCCGGCTAACTCCTCTCAGGAAACCAAGTCCCGCAAACCGCTGGCGGCTGCGGAAGTGCAGGTGCAGGAAATTGAAGACAACCCGGGCTACTACGCCGCGAAGTTCTTCCTGCGTCCACACTACCAGCTGGAAGGTCTGACCGTTTCCCTGCGTCTGGTTTCAAAACTGCCGTCGCTGAAGACGAAAGACGCGTGATGATGATTGCCGGCCCATTGGGCCGGCAACTTTTCGGGGAATACGAGATAGCTAATGAATTTGACTGTGAAAGCGTTAATACGGAAATTCATCAGCTATTTAACCATTTATACGTTGCTAATAATTTCATTCATGCTGTTTGTGACGGTATCCAGCTACTATCTTTTTATCTTTAGCTGGCCGGAAGATGTCCCGCGAATTGCAATGCATGGGTTCTTATGTGCTGGCCTTAATTCATTAGCGATAGGCATATACATTGTCGCAGAGAAATGGAAAGAGAAAATCTAGTATTTTAAGTGGGTTGAGGCGCTGCGGGGCCTGGGGCAAAGGATATAAGTTGAAACATTTCTTATTTTTCCTCGCGTTTATGACTTTTTATGTGTGTGCCGGAAATAACTATCCTGATTTTTATCATCAGCAAACATACCGGCAGGTTTTAAAAGATTTAGTTCTGGCGCGCTGTCTCGCGCAGGTGGCAGATAAAGGCAGCCAGTTTTCTGCTGATGCGGCCCGCAGTGCGAGTGCATTTATTGAGTGGATACCTTTTGATGCCGAAAATGGAACTGATAAAGTGAATGCCCTCATTGGAAAATATAAAAATCAAATTAACGGTTTTCATTCAGAGCGAAAACCCGATGTCAAAGGCGTAACCTTAAACTGTTTACGTCTTTATCATAGCGACGAACTGAACAAACTGGTTCCGCAAGTCATCATTGGCGATCCTGATCGTACCTGGATTCAGGATAACCCGCAGTAGTAAAAGACTTCACATTCTTTCCGTTCATTCAGGGGGAATGTAAGACTGTCAAATGACACGGGTCATTTGATGTGAGGCAGAGGTAAAATATGGACGGTTTTATTCAGCCCCATGCTTTCCTGTTTGCCATATAAGTGCTTTTTCGAAAGCAATATTGTTCATCCACGAAGAGTAGATATTATGGCTATTGATATGTTTCTGAAGGTCGAGGGTGTTACTGGCGAATCTAAAGATTCTAACCACACCGGCTGGACTGATATTACCTCCTTCTCCTGGGGCGCTTCCCAGCCGGGTAATATGAGCGTTGGCGGTGGCGGCGGTGCCGGTAAAGTTAACTTTAACGATCTGCACGTAAACGCCCTGATCGACAAATCCACCACAGCAATCCTGAAACACTGCGCCAGCGGTAAACACCTGACCAAAGTTGAGTTGTCCGTCTGTAAAGCCGGCGGCCAGCAGGTGGAATATACCCGCATCACGCTGGAAGATGTGCTGGTCACTTCTGTTCAGTACACCGGTGCAGACAACGGCGATACCGTTGGTGTGACCTATGCATTCCAGGCTGCGAAAGTGAAACAGCAGTACTGGGAGCAGACCACTGCCGGTGGTAAAGGTGCTGAAAGCAGCGCTGGCTGGAACATCAAAGAGAACAAAGAAGCGTAATAGTAGTGAGCCCGAAAGGGCTCACTCCAGATTTTCTGTCTGTTCTTCCCCTACATTAATGACGTAATGGTTTGATATTATTGTCGATTGTAGGCCGGGTAAGCGTAGCGCCACCCGGCACATGACACCGGAACCTGAAATGAAATGTTTGCTGATGCCTTTTTTGGCATCAATTGTCAGTGGTGCGTATGCGCAAACGCTCCCGGACTTGACGAGTTTCTCTGAGCAACAGATATTTGAAAACTGGGTGCAAAATCGATGCATCGGCAAGATTGCGGATAGCAAGAGTCTGAAAGATGATGCGATGGCCAGCGCTGCCGCATGGCTAGAAGCAAGCAATCAGCCTGCCGGGAATTTCGAAACAGCAGACAAGGTTATTGATAAATTACTCATCGCGAAGCCGGGCGGTACCGCACCAATTGGTTATCAGGTTTTGAAGTGCAGCTTAATCGTCAATAGCGACGCGATTCGTTCGCTGAAAGCCCAAAAATAGCATTTCACCGTTTAAATATGCGTTTTAGTTGAGATACAGGGAGTTCTTTCATGGCAAATCAATCAAAGGTTGCTCCGGGCTACTGTGTAGTACAGCAACCGGGTACGCTGGATTTTCAGGCAAGACAACTGTTTGGTAGTTCACGCAATGAAAAATCCGAGTATTTCATGCAGTTGAACAAAGATACAGCTTGGGTCAAACCTGGACAGATATTAATTGTTGCAGATCCACATAATGATAATCAATCACATCAGATTAATGGGTTAGCTATTGCAAAACAGAAAGTAAACAACGCGCTTGCAACTATTGATGGCTCTACCGCTGAATTTTTAAAGAATAATTTTGATAATATTGCCGCCATAACTGCATGGGGGGATACCTTAGTAGGAAATGCAAGTAGTGCGGGGGAGTCTTACTTTAAACAAATTGAAAGCATTTTGATTAAAATTGAAAAGACATATCAAAATCAGTATCGAACACAAGGCGCTCTTATTGGGCAGCAGTTTTATGCAGAACGTAATGCCCTCCTTGCACAACTCAAGCCGCTATTAAACAAACTAACGAAAAAACAGCTCAAATTTAGAGATTATGCGGATCTTAAAAGAGCATTAGGACTTTCCACAAAATCAATTGTTCATGAATGGAGTACGGTTGGTATTGGTGCGATTCCAGGGTACTCAACCTATATCGACCGGGCGTCCAGAATTACAGCTTATATGAAAGCAGGTGGATGGGTTGCGTTAGGTTTTTCTTTTGCGAATACGACTAACGAAGTCTATCATGCATGCACTCTTGGTCGAGAACATGAATGTGGCAAAGTTGCAGTAAGCGAATATAGCAAATTTGGGGGCGGCGTTGCTGGTGCAGCCTTAGGCTCCTCACTTGCGGCTCCTGTTTGTCTTGCATTAGGCGTTCCAACAGCGGGAACAGGTACCCTCGTTTGTGGTCTGGTCGTCGGCGCAGTGGGGGCCGCCGGGGGAACGAAAGTTGGAGGATTTGTAGGAGAACAAATGAATAATTTAATATTTAGCGGAGAATAGTGTGATTGCTGATAATATGTACTCTGCTTTTATTATTTGTGTTTTTGTCGTTTTTATAATCCTTGTGCTAACGTTCTATATTGATTACCGGAAACATACCGGTCAGGTTGATAAAATCTATGAATTGCTAATTCAGAAAGATTTGCTCAAGGAAGAGGATTGTCAGCCCTGGGAAAATATTGGGTTTTGGGGGTTTGGTTTTCGTACCACAATTTTATCAAGGCTTATGCGAGGCAAGCGTATAAAGTTAACGGAATCACGCTGGCTTGAACCTCAATCTTGCAACAATGTTTTATCTAACTTCGAATTATCCTGGATTAATTCATATAACAGAAAGGTTAAAATTGCCACGGCTTTGTTTGTACTGCTTTTAATACTAACAGGTGTTAATGAAATTTAATTATACATTGAAGACTTAAATAATGCTTTTTGGGGTTGATCCCAAACGCCGCCGTTTTCATCCCCGAGAGCGGCAGCGTTTGAGCGCTAATCATACCAGCAGGAATACGCCATGCGATTCACGATTATTTCTACGAAACCCGGTCATCAGCCGCCGCAGAGCAGCTGTGATTTTTACGCCCCGGGCGGCACCATTGGGCGCGGTACGGATAACAATCTGGTATTGCCGGACAATGACCGCACCATCTCGCGTCTGCAGGCCATTGTTCACGTTGACGCCCAGGGTGAATGCCGCGTCACCAACCGTGGCAGCGTCACCCGCGTGGTATTAAATGACATTCCGCTGGAGCGGGGACGTCAGGTTGAGCTGCAGGATGGCGACATTCTCGGAATTGATGAATACCGCATCGAAGTGACCGAGCTTATCCACGACACGCAGCCGGTGAGCCGCATGGCGGCCAGCATGCAGCAGCAGGCTCGTCCAGCAGCGCTAGCGCCCGCTCAGCAGCCGAAACCGGCAAGCGCAGCCCCGCGCGGGAAGAGCGAGCCGACAGCCGTGCCAACGGAAATCTGGGATAGCCTGATGCAGGAGTTCTCTATCTCCGACAGCATCTCCAGCAACCGCACAAAGCCGCAGCCCGCTGCATCGCACGATCCCTTCACCCAGCCCTCGGCGCCGGAGCGTAACGCCGAAGATCCGCTGGCGATGTTTAACGACAGCGATCCGAAGCTTGAGCGTAAGAATGACGACCCGGACACGCTGTTCAGCGATGAGGCGCTGTTCAAAAAAGAGAGTATTTTTGACGACGTCACGCCGTCAACGCTGGTGCCGCCGAGCGAGACAACTCCCGTGCAGCCAGAAGAAGAGGCAGCGGATGAGCTCGACCCGCTGGCCCTGTTTGGTGGTAAGGCCAGCGCACCCGCCGCGCGTAATGACGACCCGCTTGGGCTGATGGGCGGCGCGCCGTTGACCCATCCGGACGACATTGCCGATGAAAAGCCGGAGCCGAAAACGGAGCCTGCGCCAGCGCAGGAGGAGGACGTGCTTGCCGCTTCCCCGCTGTTCGCCCCTGAGCCGCCGGAAGCCCCGCGCGCTGAAGAAGAGCCCGCGCGTCCGGATTACGTAGGTTTCACCATGCCTACGCCGCAGGCCGTTGCGCGCAGTAGCGCTCAGACGCCTAAGGGCCGTCTGCGCATTGACCCGGTCAATAACGCCGCCTCCCCAACCGCCACGGCGAACAGCGGTGAGAAGGGCGACGTGCTGCAGGGCGAGCTGCTGGAGGCGCTGCTGGAAGGCATGGGCCTGAGCGAAATGCAGCCGGTTCCGCAGTTTGACCGTGAAAATATGCGTCAGCTGGGCCAGATCCTGGGCATGTTCTCCCAGGGGACCGTGGCGCTGCTTTCGTCACGCTCCATCCTCAAACGCGGCGTAAAAGCCGATATGACCATGGTGCTGGACGATGCCAACAACCCGTTCAAGCTGTTGCCGACCGGGAAAACCGTCCTCATCCAGATGTTCGGCACGCCGATGCCGGGCTTTATGCCGCCGACCAAATCCGTGCGCGACGCGCTGATCGATCTGCAGGCGCACCAGCTGGGTATGATCTCCGGTATCCGCGCCATTATTGCCGCGATGCTCCAGTCCTTTAACCCGGAACAGCTCGAAGAGCAGGCGAAGCAGAACGGGATGACCTCTCGTCTGGCGCTGCCGGGAAGCCGCAAAGCCGCCCTGTGGGACTATTTTGTTCGCAGCTACGGTGAGACGGCCGGCGAGATTGAAGATGACTTCCACACCCTGTTTGGCGAAGCCTTCCTTCATGCGTATGACATGGAGGTGAATCAGTACAAAGACTCACAGAGCGGATCGGAAGACAAATGAATATCGCAACGGCTTCTCTCTCCCGACAGGGGACGCGCGCCAGCAACCAGGATCAGACGGGAGAAAACATCGGGGAACGTTCAGCCTGCTTTGTCGTCTGCGACGGCATTGCCGGCCTGCCGGGCGGTGAGGTTGCCGCTGAACTGGCCCGCAACAGCATTATCTCCCGCTTCGATGGCGACAAACATCTTAATGCGCAGCATATTCGCGACTACGTGCAGACCGCGAATCGCACCATTCTGAGTGAACAGCAGGCCGTTCAGGACTATCGTCGGATGGGCACGACGCTGGTCAGCCTGTTCATTGACCGGGATTACGGCCTGGCCTACTGGGCGCACGCGGGTGACAGCCGTCTGTACCTGTTCCGCCGGGGATGGCTGTGGCACGTCACCACCGACCATAGCCTGGTACAGCAGATGAAGGATGCCGGGCACCAGACCGACAACCTGAACAGCAACCTGCTGTATCTGGCGCTGGGGATTGAAAACGGTGGGCCAGAAGCCAGCTACAGCGACGTGGTGCAGGTCGAAGACGGCGATGCGTTCTTACTCTGCACCGACGGCTTCTGGCACGGCGTCAGCGAAGAGCAAATGAAGCAGTCGCTGCATATGGTCAATACGCCGCAGGAGTGGCTGACCTTAATGAACCAAATCATTCAAAAGAATGGCGAACAGGAGGGGAACGCTCAGGATAACTATACTGCCCTGGCGGTATGGATGGGCAACCCTCAGGACACCACTTTGCTGCATACCCTCTCTGATGCAGCACAATTTCTTCCCTGCGGAACTGATTAGACACACAAGGAACGATATGAAACTTTGGCTATCGGGTTTGGCAATTCTGGCGGTGACCTCCACCGCGCAGGCTGAAAATTTCCGCATCGTGCAGTCTCCTGCGCAGAAGCTGGATATCTGGATCGACAACATCAAAGACAACACCCCACAAAGCTGGTGTAAGCCAGAGGTGGCGCTGCGTATTGTGGCGAACGGCAAGAAAGACGTCTCCGTGCTGGAAAACTTTGTGCCGCGTCTTGGCTCACTGCTGGAACACCAGTGCAGCAAAGTGAATAAGCTCAGCTGGACGCTTAACGATCCGGCGGGGACGACGCTGGCACAGGGCACGGCAGGCAAAGCGCAGGAGTGGGCGCTGGTGGTGAAACAGGCGCAGGCCGAGCCCGCCGCAACCCCGACCGCGACCACAGCCAGCGGCGCGTTACTGCCGCCAGACCAGAACGTGGCAGCCAATACCGTTGCCGCCGACCGCACGCCGTGGCAGGAGTTTACCCTTCAGGACGGCTGCCACCTGCGCACCTTCTGGGAAGGCGGCGCTTCCGCACCGGCGCTCTTCATTCCGGATTCTGACACCACCCGCTGCGGTAACGGCAGCTGGCTGAGCGGACACACCGTCATTTCTCAGTCCCGCAACGGCGGGCAGAAAGAGATGGCGGTGACCTACATTCATGGCTTCCCGGTGGCGGGGCTGAACCAAAGCGCCGACCCGGAAAACGCGCTGATCACCTCCGTTAACAAAGAGCGCATGGTATTCAGCACCCCGAACAGCGACCAGAGCTGGATGATCCTGCCTTACGATCCCACCCTCAACAGCTGGAAGAGCAACGGCACGGTGGCGGTAGAAATTTCGCGTGAAACAGCCAGCGATGATGCCAAACTGCAGGCGCGTATCGCCGCGGTGAAAAAAACGTGGGGCGCCTGGGTTGCACCCGGCACCCCGCTGAATATCGTTCTGATTGACACCCTGCGCCCGCAGCTGCGCGATCCGGCAATCGGCGCATGGCGCGCGGCGAATTAAGGAGTGGCTATGAATACGCTCTATCAACACCTGGCGGGTGAGACGCTCGGCGACGCGCTGGCGCGTCTTGAAGCAGAAATCAAAGCCCGTCCGGCGGATGCCGATCTCCGCGCCGCGTTCGTGCAGTTTTTAACCCTCAGCGGCAACTGGACGCGGGCGCTGACCCAGCTGAAAAGCTGGCTGGCGCTGAAGCCTCAGGCGAAGCCCACCGTCACGCTGCTGGAGCAGTCCATTCAGGGCGAGCTGCAGCGCGCGCAGGTGATGGCCGGTGCGCAGCGTCCTGCCATGCCTGAAACCCAGTGGCCGTGGCTGACCACCCTTGCCGCAGCGCTGGGCGAGGAGGGCGATCGCGCGCAGGCGCTGCGTCTTGAAGCCCTTGACCAGGCTCAGGCAAACCCGGGCCGCATCGTCCTCGAAAACGAGGAGACGCAGGCTTTTGACTGGCTGATGGACGGCGATGCTCGTCTCGGTCCGGTGTGCGAAACCATTGTAAACGGCCGCTATTTCTGGCTGCCGTTTAGCGCGATTGCGGAGATCCGCTTCCAGGCTCCGGCCAGCGTCACCGACCTGGTCTGGCGCCATGCGCTGGTGCGTCTCACCGACGGCACGGAGCAGGTGTGTCAGATCCCGGCGCGCTATCCTTTTGCGGACAATGCTTCCGATGCGGTCAGGCTGGCGCGCACCACCGAGTGGCGTGCGCTCGACGAGGACGGCACCCTTTACGAAGGGATGGGGCAGAAAGCCTGGCTGAGCGAGCAAAGCGAAAGCCCGCTGCTGACCCTAAGCCTCGTAACGTTTGCGACGGATGGAGCCGATGAGTAATCCCGCTGGCGAAGGCGATCTGCTGCGCAGCGGCTGGCAAGCCCGCAGCAAGCAGGAGAAAGTGGGGGCGCGCGACAAAATGCAGCCCTCGCTGCTGGATCGTCTCACCGATAACGACCCGGAAAAAAAGCGCGAGTCGGCCAACAGCAATCTGATCACCCACGCCGCGCTGCGCCGCAATGTCCTGCGTGATCTGCAGTGGCTGTTTAACACCATCAACCATGATGCCTCCGGTGATTTGAGCGCCTTGCCGCACGTGAACCGCTCGGTGGTTAACTTCGGCGTCGCGCCGCTGGCCGGGAAGCGAATGTCGGATATCGAATGGCACGATATTCAGCGCAAGCTCACCGAGGCCATCATCAATTTTGAACCGCGTATTTTGCCGCAGGGGCTGCAGGTCCGCTGCGTGTCGGATACCTCCTCGCTGGATCTGCACAACGTGCTGTCCATCGAGATAAAAGGGCGCTTGTGGTGCGTGCCGTACCCGCTTGAGTTCCTGTTTCGCACCGATGTCGATCTGGAAAACGGCCATTTTGAACTGAAAGATGCGGGGTAATCATGGAAAGTAAACTGCTCGAGTATTACAACCGCGAGCTGGCCTACCTGCGCGAAATGGGGGCCGAGTTTGCCGAACGCTATCCGAAAGTTGCCGGACGGCTTGGCATGCGCGGTATCGAAGTGGCGGACCCGTACACTGAACGCCTGATGGAGGGCTTCGCCTTTCTCACCTCCCGCGTGCAGATGAAAATGGATGCGGAGTTTCCGCGCTTCTCCCAGCGCCTGCTGGAGATGATTGCGCCGAACTACCTCGCGCCCACGCCCTCGATGGCGATTGCCCAAATTGAGCCCGACAGCAGCCGGGGCGACCTGAGTAAAGGCTTTATCGTGCCACGCGGCACCATGATGGACAGCCTGGCGCTGAAGAAGACGGGCGTCACCTGCAGCTATACGACGGCGCACGACGTCAACCTGCTGCCGCTGAAAATCGACAAGGTTGAGCTGGGCGGCGTTCCCGCAGACCTGCCGCTGGCGCAGCTGGGCCTGAGCCAGCGGGGGATTAACAGCGCCTTACGGATCCGCATCGCCTGCGACGGCCCGCAAAACCTCGGGCACCTGGATTTTGACCGGCTCGAGTTTTTCCTCAGCGGCCCGGACATTGAAGCGCTGAAGCTGCTGGAGCTGGTGATGGAGCACCATGCCGGGATCGTCTGTCAGACGGTCAGCCCGCAGCCGCAGCGACAGTTGCTGGCGTCGGACGCGCTGCGCCAGGAGGGCTTTGCGCCGGACCAGGCGCTGCTCCCGGACGACCTGCGCAACTTTGACGGCTATCGTCTGCTGCAGGAGTATTTTGCTTTCCCGGCCCGCTTCCGCTTTATCAGCCTCAGCGGTCTGAGCAAGCTGATTCAGCGTTGTGAAAACGAAAAAGCCTTTGATATTTTCATCCTGCTGGATAAGTCGGATGAACAGCTGGAGCGCGTGGTCGATGCCAGCCATCTGGCGCTGCACTGTACGCCGGTCATCAACCTGTTCCCAAAGGTCGCGGCGCGTCAGAAGCTGAACGAAGGCCAGCATGAATACCATCTGGTGGTCGATAACATCCGGCCGCTGGACTATGAAATTTACGCCGTGAATAAAATTTTCGGCAGCGCCGACGGACAGCGCGACGACCAGACGTTTCGTCCTTTCTGGAGCACCTGGAGCGGCGACGCGGGCAACTACGGGGCCTATTTTTCGCTGCGCCGGGAGCAGCGCGTGCTCTCTGAACATGCTCTGCGCTACGGCACCCGCACCGGCTATATCGGCTCGGAGGTGTTTGTCTCGCTGGTGGATGAACAGCACGCGCCGTGGCAGGAAAACCTGCGCTACATCTCTGCCGAGGTGCTCTGCACCAGCCGCGATCTGCCGCTGATGCTGCAGCAGGAGCTCGGGCAGTTCATCATGGCCGACTCCATGCCGGTGAAGTCCCTGACCCTGCGCAAAGGCCCGACGCCGCCGCGTCCGGCGCTGGCCGAAGGGTTCAGCACCTGGCGGCTCATCAGCCAGCTGCAGATGAACTACCTCAGCCTGATGGACAGCGAAAATGAAGACGGCGCCGCCGCGCTGCGCCAGCTGTTAGGCCTGTACGCCAACCTGGCCGAAACGCCGGTTGCGCGTCAGGTGGAGGGCGTTCGCCACTGCGTGCTGGAGCCGGTTCACCGCCGCGTGCCGGAACCCGGTCCGGTCGTTTTTGCCCGCGGTATTGGCATTACCCTGACGGTGGACGAGCGGGCGTTTTCCGGTGCCAGCCCCTGGCTTTTCGGCAGCGTGCTGGAGCGCCTGTTTGCCCGGCTGGTGTCGATTAACAGCTTCACGGAATTCACCCTGAAAAGTCAGCAGCGCGGCGAAATCGGCTACTGGGCGCCGCGAATGGGTAAAAGGGCGCTGCTATGAGTGACGTTGCTGCCGCACCGCTGCGCGTTCACCGCCTCACGCCGCTGCCGGACAGTTTCTGGCGCGGGGTGCGCGAGACGCCGTGGCGCTATGACCTGTTCCAGCTGCTAAGGCGCATTGACGCCCAGGGCGGCGAGCGCTATCCGCTGGGACGCGCGCCGCTGCCGAAATTTGAGCCGTTACGCATCGGCCAGCAGCCGTCGATGAGCTTCGCGCCTTCCACGCTGGCGCAGGTACGGCAGCGGGAGGAGAGCGGGCTGCACGAGGTCTCTATCCTCAGCTTCGGCCTGTTTGGCCCAAACGGCCCGCTGCCGGTCCACATGACCGAATACGCCCGCGAGCGTATTCATCATCATCAGGACAGTAGCCTGAGCGCGTTTGCCGATCTGTTCCACCATCGCCTGACGCTGCTGTTTTACCGCGCCTGGGCGGATGCGCAGCCCGCCGTCTCCCTTGACCGCGCCGACAACAGGCGCTTTGAGGGATATCTGGCGTCGCTGATTGGGATGGGGCAGCCGGGTCAGATGAGCAAAGGCAGCCTGAGCGCCCATGCCCGCTTTACCCACGCCGGGCACCTGACCCGTAACGGGCGGGATCCGGAGGGGCTGGAAAAGATCCTGCGCAACTATTTTAAGGCTCCGGTCAGGCTGGTAAGTAACGTGCCGCAGTGGATGCCGCTCTCCGCGCGCGAGCAGGCGCAGCTGGGAGCAGGGCGCCGCATGCCGCGCATGGGCGAATCCGCCTTTCTGGGCGTTGCGGTGCGCGACGTGCAGCATAAGTTTCGCATCGAGATTGGCCCCCTGAGCGCGGAGGAGTACAACCGCTTCCTGCCGGGCGAGGCGTGGGTCACCGAACTGCGCGACTGGGTGCGCCAGTATGCCGGGCTGGAATTTGAGTGGGAAACGCGGGTGATCCTGCGCGAAGACGCGGTGCAGGGCACCACGCTCGGCGGTGCCGGGCGATTAGGCTATAGCACCTGGCTGGGCCACCAGCCCCAGCCTGTCCCGCGTGGCGATCTGGTGTATCGCGCAGAGCGGTAATCCTTCCGTATACCGAATCATTGTTAATGGAAACTAACATGTCAGAAATTAGCCGTGCCGTGCTTTTCGGCAAACTGGATACGCTGTTATTTACCTCTCTGGAAAGCGCCACCGCGTTTTGCAAGCTGCGCGGCAACCCGTACGTGGAGCTGGTGCACTGGCTGCATCAGCTGATGCAGCAGCAGGAGGGCGATCTGCAGCAGGTTATCCGCCACTTTGCCCTCGACGAACAGCAGCTGACGCGCGATATCGTCGCCGCGCTGGACGCCCTGCCGCGCGGGGCGAGTTCCGTTTCCGACCTCTCCGAACATATCGACAGCGCCGTGGAGCGCGCCTGGGTTTATGGCTCGCTGAAGTTTGGCGTCAGCCGTATTCGCGGCGGCCACCTGCTGATCGGCCTGCTCAAAACCTGGAACCTGGCCAACGTGCTGAAAAGCATCTCGGCGCAGTTTACCCGTCTTAACGTCGAGGTGCTGATTGAGCAGTTTGATGCCATTTGCGCCAACAGCAAAGAGACGCAGCAGGCCGCAGCCGCGGTTGACGCACCGGCGGGTGCGGTCCCGGCTGCGCAGGGGACGCTGGCCCAGTACGGCCAGGACCTGACCGCCCGCGCCCGCGAAGGGAAGATTGACCCGGTTGTCGGGCGTGATGAAGAGATCCGCCAGATGGTGGATATCCTGATGCGCCGCCGCCAGAACAACCCGCTGCTGACCGGGGAAGCCGGCGTCGGCAAAACGGCGGTGGTGGAAGGGCTGGCGCTGCGTATCGCCGACGGCGATGTGCCGGAGCCGCTGCAAAACATTCAGCTGTGGCTGCTGGACATCGGCATGCTGCAGGCAGGCGCTGGCATGAAAGGCGAGTTCGAGGCCCGACTGCAGGCGTTAATCAATGAGGTGCAGTCCAGCGCCACGCCGATCATTCTGTTTATCGATGAGATCCACACCCTGATTGGCGCAGGCGGCCAGCAGGGGACTGGCGATGCCGCCAACCTGCTGAAGCCGGCCCTGGCGCGCGGACAATTGCGCACCATTGGGGCCACCACCTGGGCGGAATACAAAAAATACATCGAGAAAGATCCGGCGCTGACCCGTCGTTTCCAGACGGTGCAGGTTCACGAGCCGGACGAAGCGAAAGCCGTTCTGATGCTGCGCAGCACCGTGTCGCCGCTGGAGACGCACCACCAGGTCCTGCTTCTCGACGAAGCGGTCAGCGCGGCGGTGAAGCTGTCGCATCGCTATATTCCGGCGCGTCAGCTGCCGGATAAAGCCGTTGCCCTGCTCGACACAGCCTGTGCCCGCGTCGCGGTCAGCCAGAGCGCGCCGCCGGCGCAGCTGGAAGACTGCCTGCGCCATCTCGCCGCGCTGGACGTGGAAATCGAGATAGCCGAACGCGAAGCGCGCGTGGGAGCCGGTGACGCCGGGCGCGTCACGGCATTGCGCGCAGAACGCGACGCGTATGAAACCAAACGCGAAGCCCTGGCCCAGCGCTGGGAAGAAGAACGCAGCCTGGTGCAGGAGATTATTCGCCTGCGCGCGGCGCTGTTCGCGGCGGGCGATGACGGTACCGCCGAACTGCGCGGCCAGCTGGCGGAGCAGCAGCAGGCGCTGAACGCCTTACAGGGCGATGAACCGCTGCTGTTTGCCGCGGTGGATGAAAACGTTGTCGCTGCGGTGGTCTCTGACTGGACCGGGATCCCGCTGGGCCGGATGGTGAAAAACGAGATCGACGCGGTGCTGAACCTCGCCGACACGCTGAACCAGCGGGTCATCGGCCAGCGTCACGGGCTGGATCTGATTGCCCGCCGCGTCAAAACCTCGCGGGCGAAGCTCGACGACCCGAACAAACCGGTGGGCGTCTTTATGCTGTGCGGCCCGTCCGGCGTCGGTAAAACGGAAACCGCGCTGGCGCTCGCGGAATCGCTGTACGGCGGCGAGCAGAACGTCATCACCATCAATATGAGTGAGTTCCAGGAAGCGCACACCGTTTCCACCTTAAAAGGTGCACCTCCGGGGTACGTAGGGTATGGTGAAGGCGGGGTATTAACCGAGGCCGTTCGCCGTCGCCCGTACAGCGTAGTGCTGCTGGACGAAATTGAAAAAGCGCACCCGGACGTTCACGAGATCTTCTTCCAGGTCTTTGATAAAGGCTGGATGGAGGACGGCGAGGGGCGCCACATTGATTTCCGCAACACTATTATTATTCTGACGTCCAACGTGGGCACCGACCTGATTAGCGCCATGTGTGCCGATCCGGAGCTGATGCCAGAGCCGGACGCCCTGAGCGGCGCGCTGCGCCAGCCGCTGCTGGAGGTGTTCCCGCCCGCGCTGCTGGGCCGTCTGCTGGTGGTGCCGTACTACCCGCTCAGCGACGATATGCTGGGGCAGATTGTTCGCCTGCAGCTCAAGCGCATCCAGCGTCGTCTGGAAGAGAATCACAACATCATTTCTGAGTTTGACGACAGCGTGGTGGAACAAATTGTTCAGCGCTGCACCGAGGTGGAGTCCGGCGGCCGCATGGTAGATGCGATCCTCACCAACACCTTGCTGCCCCAGATGAGCCAGATATTACTTACCGCCAGCCGCAGCGACGAGCAGTACCGACGTCTGCACGTCACCTGCGAGCAGGGCGAGTTTCACTGTCAGTTTGCCGCGTAATAATCATCAAGAGAACTGTAAAAGATGACGGATAATGATAACAATCGGACTGTCCCAAACGCGCTCCCGGTCGGGTACCGCTTCAACGAGTTTGAAATCAAAGAGGTGATCGGCGGCGGCGGTTTTGGCATCGTTTATCGCGCGTGGGATCACCAGCTCGAACGCACTATCGCTATCAAAGAATTTATGCCTTCCTCGCTCGCCGTGCGCGGCGACGACATGACCCTGGTGCTGCGCAGCGAGCGCTTTGGCAAAGCCTTTTCCGCCGGCCTGAACAGCTTTATTCAGGAGGCGCGTCTGCTGGCGCGCTTTAACCACCCGAACCTGCTGCACGTCCTGCGTTTCTGGGTGCAAAACGACACGGCCTACATGGGGACGCTGTTTTACAGCGGCACCACGCTTTCGCGCCTGCGCGAACAAAAGCCGGAGCTGATTAACGAAGCCTGGATCCGCCGCACGCTGCCGATGCTGTTTGGCGCGATCAAGACCATCCACGACGAAGGCTATCTGCACCGCGATATCTCTCTGGATAACATCCAGATCCAGGATAACGGCCTGCCGGTGCTGCTCGATTTCGGCTCCGCGCGCCGCACGATCGGTAACCTTTCTGACGAAACTGAAACCATGCTGCGCCCGGGCTTTGCGCCGATTGAGCAGTACACCGACGACAACGAAAGCGAGCAGGGCCCGTGGACGGACATTTACGCCCTCGGCGCCGTGCTGCGTACCCTGATTGTGGGTTCGCCGCCGCCGGTCAGCGTGGTGCGCTCCATTCAGGACACCTGTAAACCGCTGGTCGAACTGATGCCGCAGGGCTATTCCATTCCGCTGCTGCAGGCCATCGACCGCGCGCTGGCGCTGCACATGGAGGACCGCCCTCAGTCTATCGACGAGTTCGCCGCGCTGATTGAGATGCCGGTTGCCGGTATTAACGACGTGCTGACGGCGAAAAAGCCCGGCACGATGCTGGTTCCGGTCGAAGACGAAAGCCCGGCTTCGGCACTCGACTGGCGTCGCTACAAGATCCCGGGCATGGTTGCCGCGGGCGTGCTGGTGGGCGTTGTTGCCGGCGCGATGCTGTTCAGCGGCGGTAGTCATGACGCGCCTGAGCATACTGCGCAGGCACCGGCCGAGACGCGTCCGGCTGAAACAGCCGCAAACGCGCCGGACGTGAAGCCAGAAACGACGACGGTGAACGAGCAGGCGACTGCGCCAGCAGCGGCGCAGCAGACGCCACCGCCTGTCGAGGCCAGCCCGGTTGCGTTGGTTTATATCCGTATTCTCGACGGCGAAACGCTGAAAGTGAACGGCGAGCCAAAAGCGCTGCCTCCGGCAAATAACGGCTACGCGTCGCTCAAGCTGCCAGCCGGCGAGGTGAAGATTGAACTGCAGGGCAACGGGAGAACGCGTACCCAGACGCTGGATATCGCCAAGCCGGGCACCTGGCTGGTGAATCCGTAAGTCAGGCAGGGACAGGGAACAGGACGGAGCGAATGTATAACATTAAGTTTGTCTATCTTTTCAGCGAGAACGTCTCGCCAGCGCTTTTTGCGAAAATTATCCGCCCGTCCGTTGCCGGGCAGTGGATTATGTCGGTGCCCGACAATTCGCTGCGCTCGCTGTTCACGCGCTACGATTTGCTGCGAACCATCACCGGTGCGAATCCCTATCAGTCCGGGCGCGATACGCGCAAGCTGATAGCACAGGATCTTGATATGGGCAGAATCGTTGCAATTGACGAAAGTTTTCGCAGCTGGTCATCGGTAACGGAAATCTTTTACATCAATGCCAAAGGGCGGCTTCAGGCCGCCTCGCTCACCGGGCTGGGCTGGTACCCGGTAAGCACTATCGTCGATCGTTACGAAACGATGGTGCGCACCTATGGTGCCCGCCCTGCGCCTACAGAGCTCCCGACGCAGGTGGTGAAATCCAAAGCGGCGCAGGTGCCTGACCAGCCGACGCCGGGCAAAGACGGTAAAACCTATGCGGCACAGCTGCAAAATATGACCAAAGCCGAACGCTGGCAGGCTCGTAAGGACCTGATTGCGAAGGGCAGCAACAGCCTCTACCCGGATGCGCAGATCGCGGCTAAACGGCTAGCGGCGAATAACATTGCCGTGGAGAAAGCGAAGCTTGCGGAAAATGTTTATAAGACCGTAAACCCGCTGGAAACGACGCCGGGCGTGCCGGAGGGGTGGACGGATATTAGTAATGATGATGCGCTCCTGGGCAAGTATGGCCTGAATAAATCGATGCTCTTCGATGATGACACCTCTCCCAATTTTCTTGCTCGCGTCTATCAGCCTAAACCGGATGTGTTTGGGAATGATATGAATCCCACGGTGGTATTCCGCGGTTCGAGGGAGCCGGGTTTTGCGTCGCTGTCTGATAATGTTTCCTCGTTGCTTAGCAAAGGGGAGCTGGCACCCGTTAAAAACGGTGCAGACTGGTCTAATAACTTCTCCCAGGGCATGGGGATGGCATCTGATTATTATAAAAAAGCCGTGAATATTAGTAAGGAGCTGGCAAGGTCAGGCCAGAATATTGATATTGCCGGACACTCGCTGGGAGGCGGTCTCGCGTCTGCAGCTTCAATGGGAAGTGGTAAAGCAGGATGGACATTTAATGCCGCAGGGCTTAACGCCGGGACGGTAGAAAAATACGGCGGTAAGATCCTGGGCAGCACGGAGAATATTCAGGCGTATCGGGTTAACGGAGAACTGCTGACGAAGATTCAGGAAGTTAATCTTTGGGAAGATCTGAAAACGGTGAAGGGGCATGTCCCGGCTTTAATTCTCAAAGAGGAAATTTCTGCGCTGAGCCCGAATGCTGCGGGTATCGCCCACGATCTTCCCGGTGGGACCGGAAGCGCGCTCGACCGGCATGGTATTAATCAGGCGATAAATTGCATTGAGCAGCAAAAGGATGAGGATATTTCGATAATCGGGAGTCGGTTGTGAAAAAACGTTTGATGGCTTTTGTAGCGTTATGTTTTTTAATCATGATTCAGGGGTGTAAGCAGGATATGGAACTCAATCCACAGGATTACTTCAGCGGTCAGCAGCTTGAACTGGCGAGAGCGATTGAAGAAGGCAATGTCGACGTGGTGAAGACGCTTGCACCCGATAGCAACCTTAACCAGCCCGGAAAGCAGGATATGACGCTCCTTTTCTGGGCGCTTGGCAATGCAATTAATGATAAAAAAACATCTCCCCATTTGAAGGTCATCACTTTGCTTGTTGAGGCCGGTGCGGATCCGCTACAGCCTCGGCCACAAGGGAAAAGCAGCCCCGCAGAATTCGCGCTGAAAGGGGACAGTGCAGACTGGATTAACGCGATGCTGGACGGTGGCCTGTCGCCCGATGTGAAAGATAAGGTTTTCCACGAGCCGATAATCTTCCAGTCGATTAAAGCGAAAAATACGGAGACGCTGGAAGCGATGCTCGATCGCGGTGCTGACGTCAATACAGCCAATTCATTAGGCAAAACGCTGGTATTCGACGCGCTGGATAATCAGTCATACGATCATGTTTTATTGTTGCTCGACCGTGGAGCGGATCCGTCAATTAAGGCAAAAAATGGCTGGTCAATGAGCAACGCGCTTGCGGATGCACTGAGTGGGCTTGAAAAAGGCAGCGAGCACTACGAGAAATTAAACGAAATTAAAGAGAAGCTCATCCAGAAAGGTGATAAATGGCCACCTGAGCCTGTTAGGTAATTATTAGCATCCATGAGAGCCAGAGATAAGGTTTTCATTTTCTGGGGATGCATGGATGCGCTGGCTGTTGTGCTTTACTGTGCTCAGTCCGCGCGCCATGACAGGATCCCCTTTATTGCCGATATGCTCTCCTTTAGTACAGCAGTGAACACGCTTTCTGCTGGCGGATATAGCGCTCTACTTATCTTATTCTTTTGTCTCGATTTCGTATTGTTGCTGTCATTTTTTGCCTCTGCATGGTGCTTTATTACCAGGAGGCACTTCGCAAGCAAACTGGCGCTTTGTCAGGAAGTTTTGCGTCTGGTCTCCTTCCGGTGCTCTGTTGCACTTTTCCCCCTGTTTTTGGCTATCGCGGGTGAAGCGACCGTCTGGCTGAGCAGTGTTTTGTTTGGTGTGTCGGAGTGTCTCAAAATTTATTCTCTGTGGGTTTATAAATACGAAAAGGTGGCCTCTCCCGAATAATTAATTAAGGGATTCTCTTGTTGAGGTTTAAAGGCATATTGATGTGATGCGATCCTCCTTGCCGCCAATCTGGCGGATGCTGCCGACAGCGTTGCGGCAACGGCAGGTCAACTGGCCGGTGCGTTATATGGCTATTCAGGTATTCCGCAGAAGTGGAAAGATAAACTGGTCCAACACGAACGTCTCGTCAGCATGGCAGGGGAGCTATTTCACAGTGCACCTGAGGATAACTTTCTCTAACGTTTCTGACGCATAAAAGCACCGGTGCATATCCAAAACCACTTAGTCAAAATTAGCTTTACGTTCAAACACGTTTTCAGCATAAACCATACGGAATACAGATTATGCTCAACCGAATTACCGTCCAGCTCCCGGTCGAGGGGCTGCTCTTCTGGAAACTTTCCGGCCGCGAGGCGATGTCCGAGTCGTTCGCCCTGACCCTGACCCTGCTCGGCACGGATGCGCGCATTGACCGCAGCAAATTGCTCGGGCAGCCAGTCACGGTGACCATCCCGACGCAGAACCTGCTCACCTCCCGCTACATCAACGGCAAAGTCACGCGCGTGGCGGTGAGCGCCGTTGAGCTGACGGGCACCCGCTACGCGGTATACCAGCTGACGGTGGAGCCGGACCTGTGGCCGATGAAGCGCGACCGCAACCTGCGTATCTTCCAGGGGCAGACGGTGCCGCAGATAGTAAAAACCCTGCTGGGCGAGCATCAGGTCAACGTGGAGGACAAACTCACCGGCAGCTACCGGGTGTGGGACTACTGCGTGCAGTATCAGGAGTCGAGCCTGGACTTCATCAGCCGCCTGATGGAGCTGGAGGGGATAGCGTATTACTTCAGCCACGAGGCTGACAAGCACACCCTGGTGCTGACCGACGCCGCCACCCAGCATCAGCCGTTCAGCGGCTACGAGGTGATTCCGTATCACCAGACGCCGTCCGGCGGCAGCACGGACGAAGAGGGCATCAGCCAGTGGGCGCTGGAGGACAGCGTGACGCCGGGGATTTACAGCCTCGACGACTATGACTTCCGCAAGCCGAACGCGTGGCTGTTCCAGGCGCAGCAGAACCCGGCGTCGCCGAAGCCGGGCAGCATCGACGTCTACGACTGGCCGGGCCGCTTTGTCGAGACCGGGCATGCGGAGTTCTACGCCCGCATCCGTCAGGAGCGCTGGCAGGTGGAGCACCAGCAGATTCAGGCCAC
>NZ_LECZ01000021.1 GCF_001022965.1 Enterobacter genomosp. O | reverse complement strand
ATGGTGATACCACGAGCTTTTTCTTCTGGTGCGTTATCGATCTGGTCGAATGCACGAGCAGAACCACCGTAGGTTTTAGCCAGAACGGTAGTGATTGCAGCAGTCAGGGTAGTTTTACCATGGTCAACGTGGCCGATAGTACCAACGTTGACGTGCGGTTTTGTACGTTCAAATTTTTCTTTAGACACGGCTATATTCCTTACTATAGTGCTCTCCCCTCTGGAGAGAGCACGGGACTTAGGTTTTAATCCTGTGGATTACTTACCACGGGCTTCAATAACGGCCTGAGCAACGTTGTTAGGCGCATCATCATACTTCAGGAATTCCATGGTGTATGATGCACGACCTTTGGTCAGAGAACGCAGCTGAGTTGCATATCCGAACATTTCAGACAGCGGAACTTCAGCGTGGATCTTAACGCCAGTTACTTCGGATTCCTGACCACGCAGCATACCGCGACGACGGCTCAAGTCACCGATAACGTCACCGGTGTTCTCTTCAGGAGTTTCTACTTCAACCTTCATGATTGGCTCAAGCAGAACTGGTTTTGCTTTCTTAAAGCCTTCTTTAAAGGCAATAGACGCAGCCAGTTTAAACGCCAGTTCAGAGGAGTCAACGTCGTGGTAAGAACCGAAGTGCAGACGAACACCCATGTCAACAACCGGATAGCCAGCCAGAGGGCCCGCTTTCAGCTGTTCCTGAATGCCTTTATCAACGGCTGGGATGTATTCGCCAGGAATTACACCACCTTTGATGTCGTTGATGAACTCGTAACCTTTAGGGTTAGAGCCCGGCTCCAGTGGGTACATGTCGATCACAACGTGACCGTACTGACCGCGACCACCAGACTGCTTAGCGTGTTTACCTTCAACATCGGTAACTTTCGCACGAATCGCTTCGCGGTAAGCAACCTGAGGTTTACCCACGTTCGCTTCAACGTTGAATTCACGCTTCATACGGTCAACGATGATGTCCAGGTGCAGTTCACCCATACCAGCGATGATGGTCTGGTTAGATTCTTCATCAGTCCATACGCGGAATGATGGGTCTTCTTTCGCCAGACGGCCCAGAGCCAGACCCATTTTTTCCTGGTCAGCTTTGGTTTTTGGTTCAACCGCGATGGAGATTACCGGCTCAGGGAATTCCATACGCTCCAGAATGATCGGGTGATCCGGGTCACACAGGGTGTCACCAGTGGTCACGTCTTTCAGACCGATAGCTGCAGCGATGTCGCCCGCACGAACTTCTTTGATCTCTTCACGTTTGTTAGCGTGCATCTGTACGATACGGCCAAAACGTTCACGCGCCGTTTTCACGGAGTTCAGGATAGTGTCACCGGAGTTAACCACACCAGAGTAAACGCGGAAGAAGGTCAGGTTACCCACGAATGGGTCGGTAGCAATTTTGAACGCCAGTGCTGAGAATGGCTCTTCGTCGCTTGCGTGACGCTCAGCTGGTGTATCTTTACCGTCGTCCAGGATGCCGTTGATCGCAGGAACGTCCACCGGGGATGGCAGGTAGTCAACTACCGCATCCAGCATTGCCTGAACACCTTTGTTCTTGAATGCAGAACCACAGGTTACCAGGATGATTTCGTTGTTCAGAACGCGCTGACGCAGAGCTTTTTTGATCTCTTCTTCAGTCAGTTCTTCACCACCCAGGTATTTCTCCATCAGCTCTTCAGAAGCTTCAGCAGCGGATTCGATCAGGTTCTGGTGCCATTCGTCAGCCAGGTCCTGCATTTCAGCCGGGATATCTTCGTATTCGAAGGTAACGCCCTGGTCTGCATCGTTCCAGTTGATGGCTTTCATTTTCACCAGGTCGATAACGCCGGTGAAGCCTTCTTCAGCACCAATTGCCAGCTGCAGCGGAACAGGGTTCGCGCCCAGACGGGTTTTGATCTGACCAACAACTTTCAGGAAGTTAGCACCCATACGGTCCATTTTGTTAACGAACGCGATGCGTGGAACTTTATATTTGTTCGCCTGACGCCATACGGTCTCAGACTGTGGCTGAACACCACCAACTGCGCAATAAACCATTACCGCGCCGTCAAGAACACGCATGGAACGTTCTACTTCGATGGTGAAGTCAACGTGGCCCGGGGTGTCGATGATGTTTACGCGATGCGGTTCGTACTGCTTAGCCATACCTGACCAGAATGCAGTAGTCGCTGCGGAGGTGATAGTAATACCACGCTCCTGCTCCTGTTCCATCCAGTCCATGGTGGCTGCGCCGTCATGAACTTCACCGATTTTGTGGTTTACACCGGTGTAGAACAGAATACGTTCGGTAGTAGTGGTTTTACCGGCGTCGATGTGCGCACTGATACCGATGTTACGGTAGCGTGCGATGGGTGTTGTACGAGCCATTTGATTCCTCGTTTATATCTTTAGGCGTTCAGTTAAGTTACCCAGAGCGGGCGGCTTCTCTGAAGCGCCCGCCTGGTGACTAATACTCCGAAGGGATTACCAACGGTAGTGTGCGAACGCCTTGTTGGCTTCTGCCATACGGTGAACGTCTTCACGTTTCTTAACTGCAGTACCTTTGTTGTCTGCAGCATCAGAAAGTTCGTTCGCCAGACGCAGAGCCATGGATTTATCACCGCGTTTACGAGCAGCTTCAACGATCCAACGCATTGCCAGAGCATTACGACGAACCGGACGAACTTCAACTGGAACCTGATAAGTAGAACCACCTACGCGGCGGGACTTAACTTCTACGGTAGGGCGAACGTTGTCGAGAGCGACTTCGAAAGCTTCCAGTTCATTTTTACCAGAACGCTGAGCCAGGGTCTCAAGCGCGCTGTATACGATTGCTTCTGCAGTAGATTTTTTACCATCTACCATCAGGATATTTACAAATTTTGCCAGCAGTTCTGATCCGAATTTCGGATCTGGAAGAATTTTACGCTGACCAATGACGCGACGACGTGGCATGGGAATACTCCGTTGTTAATTCAGGATTGTCCAAAACTCAAAGAGTTTAGTTTGACATTAAGATAAATCAGTTTGGCCTTACTTAACGGAGAACCATTAAGCCTTAGGACGCTTCACGCCGTACTTGGAGCGAGCCTGCTTACGGTCTTTAACACCTGAGCAGTCGAGCGCACCACGAACGGTGTGGTAACGAACACCCGGAAGGTCTTTAACACGACCGCCACGGATCAGGATCACGGAGTGTTCCTGCAGGTTGTGACCTTCACCACCGATGTAGGAAGTCACTTCGAAACCGTTAGTCAAACGCACACGGCATACTTTACGCAGTGCGGAGTTTGGTTTTTTAGGAGTGGTGGTATATACACGAGTACATACACCACGTTTCTGCGGGCAGGCTTCCAGCGCAGGCACGTTGCTCTTTGCAACTTTGCGTGCGCGTGGTTTGCGTACCAGCTGGTTAACTGTTGCCATTAAATAGCTCCTGGTTTTAGCTTTTGCTTCGTAAACACGTAATAAAACGACCTCATACAATATGAGGACGCGAAATTTTAGGGCTACGTCGAAAAGGTGTCAAGAAATATACAGCGATCTCAAATCACCAGTTCATTTGACTGGCGTGAATCACAGTAAGATTGACGAAATCAGTATAGCCAACCACGTCAATTTTGGCTGAAATTTGACCAGATAGTCCTCGCGCATCAAGATCCTCTTTCAGCGCAGAGACAGTTATGGGGGCATTGCAGAGGATTTCAACGAAACGACTGCCTTCAAGCGCGGCAAGCACACCATCCTGAATCAGCAGCAGGTCATCACCTTCGCGCAGCATACTCAGTAGCGCGTCGGTATCACATTGCCACGGTGAATGGCTCAGAGTATGGAGCATGGCAGCCTCAGAAAGTCAGAACGGTGTCGTAGTGGGAAAGGTGTTCGCGCAGTGCGGCAGAAGACAGCGTTGTCACAT
Organism: Enterobacter genomosp. O; assembly: GCF_001022965.1. Classification (GTDB taxonomy): domain Bacteria; phylum Pseudomonadota; class Gammaproteobacteria; order Enterobacterales; family Enterobacteriaceae; genus Enterobacter; species Enterobacter cloacae_L. The sequence goes on along the minus strand of NZ_LECZ01000021.1, from coordinate 199,390 downwards.
CCAGCACGAAAGGTGTTGCCTCAGTTAAACCGCGCGCGGCCAGGGAGTCGGCACAGACATAGCACGTTTCGATGTCGTAAAGCGGTAACACTTTGAAGGTTGCAATGTAATCCCGCGCCAGAATGGCCTGAGGCTGCTGCCCCGCCAGAAGCTGAAATACACCGTCACCCAAAAAGAAGACGCCAATATCGTCGGTCAGCGCTGATGTCGCGAGCAGCGCATCCAGCCCTTCTCTGCCGGACGCATTACCGTGCGGCGCGGAGGAAAAAACAAACGCGACACGCTTCATCAGAATTGCACCACTCTGTCGCAGGTTAACGCCGCCTGTGCCAGTGCACCCAGACCACTCAACGAAAAACCGGGCTGCAGGTTAGAACCCGATAAACCAAGCCGGGCGGCTTCGGTTGCATCGGTCACGCCGCGGCGCAATGCCGCCGCGACGCAGATATGCAGTTCTACGCCCTGCTTTTCGTTTAATGCCTGCCAGGCACGCACCAGATCAAACTCATCGCTCGCCGGTGATGTAAACTGATTCGCGTTATACACCCCTTCCCGATAGAAGAAGACGCTTGCCAGCTCATGTCCGGCCGCCAGTAGCGCATGCGCAAACTGCAGCGCGCTGCTGGCCTGCTGAGTACCGTACGCCGGGCCTGTCACCATTAACGCAAAACGCATTACTTATCTTGCCCCAGGAAATCACCGCTTTTGAACTGGCGGATGTAGAGGTAAACCGTGTGCTTGGAGATGTTCAGACGATCGGCCACCTGGTTGATGGCGTCTTTAATATCAAAAATCCCTTTCTCGTAGAGATTAAGCACAATCTGGCGATTCTTGGCGTTGTTCGAAACGTTGCGATCGGCATTCACCTCTTCAATCGTAAACTCAAGCGTCTGAGTCACGAGATCTTCAACGGAGGAGGCAAAGTTAACAGAAGAGCCCACATCCGGCGTTTCTGGTGGAATAAAGGTGCTCATGATTTGCGAGAATGGCACATCAAGGTTCATGTTGATGCACAGCAGACCAATTACACGATGCTCGCGGTTTCGAATCGCGATGGTTTCGGATTTCATCAGCACGCCGCTTTTGGCGCGGGTGAAATAGCATTTGGAGACGCTGCTGTCCGCGCCGGTCATGTCATGCAACATACGCAATGCAAGGTCGGTAATTGGCGAACCAATTTTACGGCCAGTATGTTCACCATTCGCAATGCGGATGGCGGAACACTTCAGATCTTGCAGGGAGTGCAATACGATTTCGCAGTGGGAGCCAATGAGCATCGCTAACCCGTCCACCACCGCTTCGTAGGATTTCAGAATATCGAAGTCGGTCTGATCGAAAGGACGTTGATCCAGTAAATCAAGTTCACTGGTTTCGTTGGTTAAAAGCGACCTGGACATGAAAAAAACACTCCTTTTCAGGAGCCTGTCGTTAGGTTTTCAGGGCAGGCTCATTATCTACACGGACAACTAAATTAATACAGCGTGTATAGCGCTTTCCAGTGTTAATTATATCTGCCCCACAATAAAAAAACCGCCGCCTTAAAGGCGGCGGTTTTTATCACATTACTTCTTAGCGTCTGCCGCTGCTTTTTCTTCAGCCGGCGCGTCTGCCTTTGCATCCGCTTTCGGTGCCGGTTTGATATCCAGCAGCTCTACGTCAAAGACCAGCGTAGAGTTGGCAGGGATACCCGGAACGCCTGTTTTGCCATACGCCAGATCTGGTGGGATAACCAGCTTGATTTTGCCACCTTTCTTGATGTTTTTCAGGCCTTCAGTCCAGCCAGGGATCACACCATCCAGACGGAAAGAGAGCGGCTCACCGCGGGTGTAAGAGTTATCGAACTCTTTACCGTCGATCAGCGTACCTTTGTAGTTCACAACAACAGTGTCGCTGTCTTTAGGTGCATCGCCGGTGCCTTCTTTCTCAACTTTGTACACCAGGCCAGTAGAAGAGGTTTTCACACCCTTATCTTTAGCAAAGGTATCGCGGTAGGCTTTGCCTTTCGCTTCGTTGTCTTTAGCGTCCGCTTCCATCTTGGTCTGAGCGGCACCCTTCACACGCGCTTCAAACGCCTGCAGAGTCTGTTCGATTTCCTGGTCAGACAGCTTGCTCTTATCTGCAAATGCGTCCTGAACACCCGCGATCAGCTGAGCTTTATCCAGTTTGATGCCCAGTTTCTCTTGTTCTTTCAGAGAGTTTTCCATGTAACGACCCAGAGATGCGCCGAGTGCGTAGGCGGATTTCTGGTCGTCATTTTTGAACGCCGCTTTGCTGTCTGCAGTGGCAGCAGGCTTCGCAGCAGGCTTCGCAGCAGTATCAGCAGCGAATGACAGCGGCGCGTTCAGCGCAACAGCCATCGTCGTCGCCAGCAGCGTTACTTTAAACAGTGATTTCATCCATATCTCCAGGGCCTGGGGACTCTCACCCCAGCATTAAACGTAAATGAGTAACGTACTATAAATCGTTGCGGAAGAAATCTACAGACAGACTCCCCCGATTCTCGCCACTTTTCAGACTATTTTTGTTTAAATAAGTTTCTTGTTGCAGGGATGAATACTGCACTCAGGGATAAACTCGGTTAAACTTCGCCGCCGCTGACCCATTATGGCGAATCAGAAACAGACGAGGTGAATCATGAAGGACACGATGATAGAAGAGAGACTGGCCGAGCTTGAAAGCCGCCTGGCTTTTCAGGACATCACCATCGAAGAGCTCAACCAAACGGTGACCGCCCACGAGCTAGAAATGGCAAAACTGCGGGATCTGCTGCGTCTGCTCACTGAAAAAGTGAAGGCCACACAGGCATCGCATATCGCCTCTCAATCTGAAGAGACGCCACCACCTCATTACTGAGGCGTAAAAAAAGCGGGATTATCCCGCTTTTTTATTTTCCGCATAGCGGAATTAGTGGCAACCGCAGCCGCCGTTACCGCAACCACCTTTACCGTGGTCGTGACCATGGTCGTGATCGTGGCCGTGACCACCGCAGCAGCCGTCGTGGCCGTGATCGTGATCATGGTCGTGGCCGTGTGCACCGTGAACGTGGCCATGAGCCAGCTCTTCTTCGGTCGCTTCACGGATCGCAACAACTTCTACGTTGAACTTCAGGTTCTGGCCAGCCAGCATGTGGTTGCCGTCAACTACAACGTGGTCGTCTTCCACTTCGGTGATTTCAACAGGAACCGGACCCTGGTCAGTTTCAGCCAGGAAGCGCATGCCAACCTGCAGCTCGTCAACGCCCATGAACACGTCTTTAGGAACGCGCTGAACCAGGTTGTCGTCATACTGACCGTAAGCGTCGTTCGCGCCTACAGCAACGTCAAATTTGTCGCCAACTTCGTGACCTTCCAGCGCGGTTTCCAGGCCAGAAATCAGGGAGCCGTGACCATGCAGGTAGTCAAGCGGCGCACTCACCGGAGACTCATCAACCAACACACCGTCTTCTGTACGTACCTGATAGGCCAGGCTGACCACCAGGTCTTTTGCTACTTTCATGATATCTCCTGAGCGTGGGAAAATTGCTGGCGCAGATTGTAGCGGAAATCTGCACCCGTGTACCCTTTAGCTTAAAAAAACTCAGGCGATATCGCTAGTCCGGATGAAAAATCCCGATAACTTGCTCTTCTTTGCGTACATGATCGCGGGCCTCTTTATCGGCCTCACGCATCTGGTGACCGCACTTAACACACTCAACAACATCAACATTATTTTCCCGCCACATCGCCAGGGTATCTTGCGCCTGGCAGGTCGGGCATTTTGCACCCGCAATAAAGCGTTTACGTACAGCCATCTTTCGTTACCCTTTATTCAAATTCATCCCAGCCATCAAGCTGGCGTCGTTCCTGTTGCATCTCTCGCTGGAAGATCTCCTCCAGCTCGCGACGCGCTTCCCGCACGCGGGAGATCTGCTCAGTATCGGAATGTACCGGCATCAGCTCGCGCAACATTTGCATATCCAGCCGGCGGAAATGCATCTGGGCGCGCTGCGCCTGATGAGGATGCATCCCCAACGAGATCAACGCCTTGCGGCCCAGCTCCAGCGCACTGGAAAATGTCTCACGGGAGAAGTGTTTCACACCCGCCTGTAACAGTTCGTGAGCTTCAACACGTCCGCGCGCGCGCGCCAGAATATGCAGATGCGGAAAATGCTGCTGGCACAGCTCCACCAGCTTCATCGTGTCTTCCGGATCGTTGCAGGTAATCACGATGGACTCTGCTGCCTCTGCACCCGCCGAGCGCAAGAGCTCAAGCTGGGTCGCGTCGCCGTAATACACCTTATAGCCATATTTACGCATCAGGTTGACTGCGCTGATATCGCGCTCCAGCACCGTGATGCGCATTTTGTTCGCCATCAGCAAACGCCCGATAACCTGTCCGAAGCGGCCAAAGCCCACCACAATCACCTGCGGCTTATCGTCTTCCACCCACGGCGCTTCATCTTCATCGTCAGTCGGGTTTAAGCGGCGCGACAGAAGCTTATCGACCAGCTTCATCAGCAGCGGCGTGGTCATCATAGACAGCGTGACCGTCACCAGCAAAAGCGCCATCTGATCGTCTTTAAACAGCTTCTGGGAGGAGGCGGTAGAGAACAGCACAAACGCGAACTCGCCCCCCTGGCTTAACACGCTGGCAAACTGCATGCGTTCCGAACTGCGCAAGCCGTAAATGCGCGCCATGACGTACAGCACCAGCGTTTTCACCGCCACGAGGATGGCTACGCTCACCACCACCCACAGCAGATGGGTATAGAGCACACCGAGATTAAGCGCCATTCCCACCGATATAAAGAACAGGCCTAACAGCAGCCCTTTAAAGGGCTCGATGGCAATTTCCAGCTCGTGCCGATATTCGCTCTCCGCCAGCAGCACCCCGGCGATAAAGGTCCCGAGCGCCATCGACAGCCCCAGCGCGTCCATAAACAGCGCCGATCCCAGCACCAGCAGCAGCGTCGCGGCGGTAAAGACCTCGCGCACGCCCGACGCGGCAATAAAGCGGAACACGGGACGTAAAAGAAAACGTCCGCCAATCAGCATGCCCGCGAAGGCCAGCACCTTCATGGCAATTTTTGCCCAGTCGAAGTGTTCGTCGCCGGAGCCCGCCAGCAGCGGCACCAGCGCCAGCGCCGGGATCACCGCTAAGTCCTGAAACAGCAGCACCGAAAAGCCCAGTTGGCCGGCTTCATTGCGATTCATCCCTTTGTCGCGCATCAGCTGCAGGGCCATCGCCGTCGACGACATGGCAAGGCCTATTCCGCCAATCACCGCCGCCTGCCAGGAGAAATTCGTCAGCATTAACAGGCCGCCCAGAATAGCGGCGCTGAACAGCACCTGCGCGGCCCCCACGCCAAAAATAGAGCGTCGGAGCTGCCACAATTTAGAAGGATTCAGCTCCAGGCCGATGATGAACATCAGGAACACCACGCCCAGCTCGGAGAAATGGAGAATTTCATCCACATCGCTGATGAATCCCAGCCCCCAGGGGCCAATCGCGATCCCCGCCAGCAGATAACCCAGCACCGCACCTATTCCAATCCGTGCAGCAAGCGGCACCGCGACGACGGCCGCAAATAAAAACAGCACCCCGGCGAGGAGTAAATTCGATCCTTCCATTAACGACCTCCTGCCGGAATCGGGGATGCCAGCCATTCACCGTAGGCTCTGGCGTGGCTTGCCAGCTCTTTTGGATCCTGACGCCGTGCCCAGTAGACAATAATCGGGCTCATCCAGTGCATACGGCACATCGCCGCCGTCAGCTCGAAAGGCCGCAGGATGTCGCTCATCGGATAACGGTTCAGCCCGTCGTGGCGGTAAGCGCTTTCTGGCTCACCGGTTGTAATCACGCTGCGCCAGTACTTTCCCGCCAGCTGGTTGCCCCCCACCCCGCTGGAGAAACCCCGGCTCAGCACGCGGTCCAGCCACTCTTTGAGCAGCGCCGGACAGCTGTAGGTATAAAGCGGATGCTGGAACACAATCACGTCATGCTGACGCAGCAGTTCCTGCTCGTAAGGAATATCAATAAAGAAATCAGGATAGTGCGCGTAAAGATCGTGCACCGTCACGTTGCTGAGCTGAGTAGCCGGCTTAAGCAGAACCCGGTTCGCCACCGAGTCCTGAGATTCCGGATGGGCATACAGCAGCAGCACTTTTGCTGTCTGAGACATCATTCCCCTCCCGGTCTTGTTTCTGTTTTTGTGTATCGTCGTTGTTTTGGGCTACCATGGCGGCCCGGTGCGGAAAATGGCGCACACCTTACATTATCATAATGACAAATTAACATAGTCGGAACATACGGCGCTTCTATGATTGTTTTCTCCTCGTTACAAATTCGTCGCGGCGTGCGCGTCCTGCTGGATAACGCCACTGCTACCATCAATCCAGGCCAAAAAGTGGGTCTGGTCGGCAAAAACGGCTGCGGTAAATCCACGCTGCTGGCGCTGCTGAAAAACGAGATTAGCGCGGATGGCGGTAACTTCACCTTCCCGGGGAACTGGCAGCTCGCATGGGTGAACCAGGAGACGCCAGCCCTGAGCGAACCGGCACTCGACTATGTTATCGACGGCGATCGTGAATACCGTAAGCTCGAGGCGGAACTCAACGCCGCTAACGAGCGCAACGACGGTCACGCCATCGCCACCGTTCACGGCAAGCTGGACGCCATCGACGCGTGGACCATTCGCTCCCGCGCCTCCAGCCTGCTGCACGGCCTGGGCTTCAGCAATGAACAGCTGGAACGCCCGGTCAGCGACTTCTCCGGCGGCTGGCGTATGCGCCTCAACCTGGCGCAGGCGCTGATCTGCCGCTCTGATCTGCTGCTGCTCGATGAACCGACCAACCACCTCGATCTCGATGCGGTTATTTGGCTGGAGAAGTGGCTCAAGAGCTATCAGGGCACTCTGATTCTGATCTCCCACGACCGCGACTTCCTCGACCCGGTGGTGGATAAAATCATTCATATCGAACAGCAAACGATGTTCGAGTACACCGGCAACTACAGCTCCTTCGAGCGCCAGCGCGCGACGCGCCTTGCCCAGCAGCAGTCCATGTACGAAAGCCAGCAGCAGCGCGTGGCGCACCTGCAGAGCTTTGTGGATCGCTTCAAGGCCAAAGCGTCAAAAGCGAAGCAGGCCCAGAGCCGCATCAAGATGCTCGAACGCATGGAGATGATCGCCCCGGCGCACGTGGATAACCCGTTCCACTTCAGCTTCCGCGCGCCGGAAAGCCTGCCGAACCCGCTCCTGAAGATGGAGAAAGTGAGCGCGGGCTATGCCGATCGCATTATTCTCGACTCCATCAAGCTCAACCTGGTGCCGGGGTCACGTATTGGTCTGCTTGGGCGCAACGGTGCCGGTAAATCCACGCTGATCAAACTGCTGGCGGGCGAGATTAACCCGGTCAGCGGCGAAATCGGGCTGGCGAAGGGCATCAAGCTGGGCTACTTCGCCCAGCATCAGCTGGAATTTTTACGGGCGGATGAATCTCCAATTCAGCACCTCGCGCGTCTGGCGCCGCAGGAGATGGAGCAGAAGCTGCGCGACTATCTCGGCGGCTTCGGCTTCCAGGGCGATAAGGTCACTGAAAATACCGAGCGCTTCTCCGGGGGCGAAAAAGCCCGCCTGGTGCTGGCGCTGATCGTCTGGCAGCGCCCTAACCTGCTGCTGCTCGATGAACCCACCAACCACCTGGATCTCGACATGCGTCAGGCGCTGACCGAAGCGCTGATTGAGTTCGAAGGTGCGCTGGTTGTGGTTTCGCACGATCGTCACCTGATCCGCTCCACCACGGACGATCTCTACTTAGTTCACGACGGCAAAGTCGAACCGTTCGACGGCGATCTGGAAGACTACCAGCAGTGGCTGACGGACGTGCAGAAGCAGGAAAACCAGCCGGAAGAGTCTGCGAAAGATAACGCCAACAGCGCGCAGGCGCGTAAAGACCAGAAGCGCCGTGAAGCGGAGCTACGCACCCAGACGCAGCCGCTGCGTAAAGAGATTGCCCGTCTCGAAAAAGAGATGGAAAAGCTCAACGCCACGCTTGCCGCCGTTGAAGAGAAGCTCGGCGATAGCGGTCTGTATGACCAGAGCCGTAAAGCGGAACTGACGGATTGCCTGCAAACGCAGGCGAAGACCAAATCGAGCCTCGAAGAGTGTGAGATGTCATGGCTCGACGCGCAGGAGCAGCTGGAAGCGATGCTGCAGGCTGAATAACACCCCGGGAGAGCTATGAGTTTCGATATCACGAGCGAGATTACGTTCCGCAAGCTCAGCATCTTCATGACGTTTATGGAGAAAGGGAATATCGCGCGTACCGCCGAAACTCTGGGCCTGAGCGGCGTAAGCGTGCACCGCGCGCTACACACCCTGGAAGAGAACGTGCGCTGCCCGCTCTTTACCCACAAGGGGCGCAACCTGATTGCCCTGCCTTCCGCCTGGACGCTGCTGGAGTATTGCCAGGAAGTGATGCAGGTAATGGAGCGCGGGCTGGAAGAATCGCGCAAAGTCGCTGGCATTGGCCAGGGGCGCTTACGCGTCGGCACGCTCTACTCGCTCACACTGGAAACCGTACCGCGCCTGATTATGGGCATGAAGCTGCGTCGTCCGGATCTGGAAATGGATCTGACGATGGGCTCTAACGAAACCTTGCTCCACATGCTGGACGACGGGTCGCTGGACGCCATCCTGATCTCCATCTCCGAAAGCGATATCGACCGCAACAGCCTTGAGGTTCTGCCGCTGTTCCATGACGACATATTCCTTGCCGCACCGGCTTCCGCCACGCTGAATACCCACGGGCCAGCGGATCTCCGTGATTATAAAGATCAGAAATTTGTCGCGCTTGCAGAAGGGTTTGCGACCTACGCCGGGTTCCAGGAAGCGTTCCATATCGCCGGGTTCGAACCGGAGATTGTTACCCGGGTGAACGACATTTTCTCAATGCTCAGTCTGGTTCAGGCAGGTGTCGGCTTTACGCTGATGCCGGGCAGGATGAAAAAGGTCTACGAGAATTCGGTGCAGCTACTGAAGCTGGCTGAACCGTACCAGATGCAGCAGCTTATCGCGATTGTGTTCGCCCGCAACCGCGAGCAGGACCCGAGCCTGCGGGCATTAGCCGCCGAAGGGCGGATGTATGCGCGCAGCCTGCAGGAAAGTGCGTGATACAAAACAAGGCAACCGAACCCGTAGGCCCGGTAAGGCGCAGCCGCCACCGGGCAAAAAACTCATCGCTGAAGCCGACCCGCCAGATGCACCGCCACGTCCACCCCGCTGCGCTCCAGTGAAAGGGTCTCCCCTTCCCACGCCGCCTGTCGCGTCAGGCAGGTCAGCACGCCGCCGGGCGGCATCTCGATCGCCAGCCGGGCTTCGCGTTCGTTAGCGGAAATCATCGCCTCCTGCCAGCGCACCGTACGCGCCATGTTCATTGCCAGATCGTCCGAGATTTTCTCCGGTTGCCAGAGCACGCGCCCGGTGCTGCCGCTCAGGTACGCACAGCGTGGACGAGCCAGCGTGACGGACTCAAACGCCGCCGCCAGCGTTTGTGCCGGTGCCGCCAGCAGTTCGCAGTGCGACGGCACGCTCACCGCCAGCCGTTTGGCCTTGTTCGCCCCTTTTGCCAGCGCGCGCGCCGCCACCTGCGCCATCCCGTCATCGCTTCCGGCAATCACGATCTGCGTTTCGGCATTCAGGTTAGCAATATACGTTCCGGTACCCTCGATAAGCTGCTCCACCTGCGGCAGGGTCAGCCCCATAATCGCCGTCAGGCCGTAGCCGTGCGGATACGCCTGCTCCATCAGATCGCCACGCAGCGCCACCAGCTTAAGCGCGTCCGTAAATTCCAGCGCGCCAGCCACGACCGCTGCGGGATAAGCACCAATCGATAAACCGCTCACAATGTCAGGCGACACGCCGCGTCGCTCGAGTTCCCGCGCCCAGGCCACGCCGGAAATCAGCAGACTCAGCTGAACCGCACGTGTATGAGTTAGCGAGGCTGCACTATCCAGCGTATCGACTTCGCTGCCCAGCACCTCGCGTGCCTGAGCAAGCGTCGTTCCCGGCAAATTTTGCAGCATGCCTTCGTGCTGCGTGCCCTGTCCCGGAAAGGTAAACAGTATTTTCATCACTCCTCCCTGCGCCACGGATCCGCCACCAGGCGCGGTCCGCGGCGGGTTTTCAGCAGCGTTTTTTCGTCGCGTAACCACTCCGCCAGCGCAAATCCCCCTTCGGGCGTATCGACCTGCGTATCCGCCCGGCACAGTGCGCGGCTCAGCTGCGACTGCCATGCGGTAAAAGCATCAGGGGAAATCGGCTCAGGAGCGCGGATCAGCAGGTCAAGATCGCTGTTGGCATGAATCACCGGAATGCCGGTCGCCAGCGCGTAGCCGGTACTGCCGGTAATACCCCACGTCCACGGCCACGCCTGCTGTGAAAGCTGCAACGCCACCTGAACCGGTGGCTGAGTCACAAACGGTGAGCGCAGCAGATCGGCCGTCACGCTCAACGCCTCAGGCGAAACCACGCGTAACACCTTCTCAGGCTTCACCCACCCGGCCGCACGCTGGTCGCGGCGCAGGCCGCGAACGCCAACGGGGATGCGGCCTTCGCTATCAACATCACGCCGCACCACTACCGGCAGGCCGGTATGCCAGACGGCATCCACCCAGGATTCGGCGATCCCTTCCAGCGCGTCGCGCGCGGTAAGCCAGATGAGGTCGTGCGGGCGTAATGTTGTGGTCATAATTACATTCCTGAAGTCAGCGAGATAAACAGCGGCAGCGACAGGATACACAGTACGGAGCTTAACAGCAGCACGGCTTCAGCATCCGGCGACTGCACGCCAAAGCGGTTACCGAACACCACGCCGAAGAAGCCCGCGGACAGCGCAATCATCAGGATAGCGGTAATCGCCACGGAGCCATGCAGACCGAAGATCAGCACAATACCCCAGGCAATCGCTGGCTGAATCAGCAGCTTGGCGATAGTTGAGGTGATAACCATGGTGTTGATCTGCAGCTTACGGGCAGAGAGGATCACCCCGGTCAGGAACAGCGCCGCAGCGGTGGCGGACAGCCCCAGCGGTTTAATCGCCGCCAGAACCAGATCCGGCATTTTGATACCGATGGCGGACAAAATCACACCCAGCAGCGGGCCCATCACGATCGGTTTTTTAATCGAACGCCACATCAGCACCGGCAGCATGGAGAACGTTGAGCCGGAGCTATTGCCCTCAGCGCGCGCTTTTTCACGCTCCAGGATCAGCAGGCAGAACGGCGTCATCAGCACGGAGCCGCAGGCAATAGAGACCGCGACGGACAGAGACGTGGAAGAACCTTCCCCCAGCACGCTGCCCAGAATCGGCAGGCCAAGCGCCGCGTAGTTCGGCAGCGCGACCGTCAGGGTCAGCACGGCTGCATCCTGCGGTGATTTTTTAAAGACTTTGGTGGCGAGGAAGTAGATGGCCGCATAGGTAATCCACATCGCCAGGGTCAGCACCAGAATCAGCGGTGACTGAGCCACAATGCCGGTCCACGGCGTTTGCACGGTGGCGCTAAACAGCGCGGCAGGCAGTGCAAAATCCATAACGAAAATATTGAGCAGGGAAACGTTTTTATTATCGACCATCTTTGCCTTACCGGCCCAGAATCCCAGCAGCATGATGACGAAAATCGGTGCAAGAGCATGAACAATTACGTAAGTCATAAATCACCTGTAGTAAAAAAAGTTTTAGCACTGGCGCGATGATTATTATTTTTCAGGATGCAGGCTCCCACGCGGGCGCAGCGGACGCGCCCACGGGGTTATGCATCTGGCAGGTCTCTTTTTTACTTACCAGCTGGCTCGCATACGTTCGCGTACGAGCGCCGAGCTGCGGCGGTTGTCAGCACCCAGACGATTTTTCAGCGTGGTGTCCTGACGAGCGTCACTGATGGCCTGTTGCAGGGTGGTTTTCACCTGCGCCAGATCGTTATCAGACGGGGCATCCGGGTTGCTGATGTCCAGCAGGCTGGAGAGCAGCCCCAGCGTCGCATAGTTGCTGATGTCATAGGCCATTGGCGGAATGGTTGCCGCCAGCTTTTCCAGCGCCTCGACGGTACGCAGCGTAATGCGCGCCGCGGACTCTTTGCCCATCGCGTGGATCAGCACGCCTTTATCGTTAAAGGCGATCAGGCGGTTGGCCTGGTAGCCGTGCGCCAGAAACGCGCCGGACATCGCCTTGCCGACGATCAGGCCAATCACCGGATGACCGGCCAGGCGCGCGTTCGCATAGGCTGCTGCCGCACCGGCCAGCGCCTGGTGAATACCAAACGCTTCTTCACGACGGCCATAGGCCTGGCTTGGGACGTCAATCACCGCCACAATCGGGCGCTTAACGGCCTTATCGGCATCCGCCGCGACGGTTTCGCTGACCACTTTCGCCAGGGTCCAGCCTTCCAGCAGACCGACTTCACCCTTCGCGGCGCGCGGGAAGTGGTTGTTGGCATCCGGAACCACGGCAACAAAGCGCACCGCTTCGCCGTTAAGCTCGCCGTCTGCCGCCTGCACGGACGGGCATAGCCCTTCCACACGTTGTGCATTCGGGGCGAGAATATCCAGCCAGAGTTCGCCACGGCTCATTGAGTTAGTCATCATTTCACCTCCCGGGCAAAAAGCGCGTTAATTTGTTCGGCATCGGCCTGTTTGCGGGTGTCGAAATTCGTCAGACGGTTCAGGTAATCGTCGTAGTTATCGGTGCGATGTTTCGCCGGCACGCCTTTAGCAATCGCGTCATTCATCGCCTGTTTCACCGCGTTGATACCGTCACCGACCAGGGCATCCACCAGCCCGCTTTGGTAGCGCACTTCACCGCCGGTCATGCTCCAGATAAACGGACGGTCGCGAGAGTCGTACTCTTCGATGCCGGCTTCCTGCTCGATAACCTGCGGGCCGTTCAGGCCGAGACGCGCTTCGCGGGTCACAATCAGGTAGCTGCACAGCGCCGCGGCGATGGACATCCCACCGAAGCAGCCCACGGTCCCGGCCACAATCCCGATAACGGGCGTGTAGCGACGCAGGTCGACAATCGCAGCGTGGATATCGGCAATCGCCGCCAGGCCGAGGTTCGCTTCCTGCAGGCGCACGCCGCCGGTTTCGAGGCACAGCACGGCCTGAGTCGGAATGCCGTTGCGGTTATCTTCTGCCGCCAGCTCCAGCGCTGCCGCCATTTTGGCACCGGACACTTCGCCCATGCTGCCGCCCTGGAATGCGCCTTCAATCGCCACGACAACGGCTGGCTGACCGTTAATGGTGCCTTTCGCCACCACCATGCCGTCGTCCGCCTGCGGCACAATGCCCTGCGGGCCAAGCCACGGAGAGATAATGCCCTCAAACGGATCCAGCAGTTCGCGGTAGCTGCCCTCGTCGAGCAGGGCCTGCGCACGCTGGCGTGCTTTTAATTCGATAAAGCTGCTGTCATCACGCATGGCTCACCCCCTCAAATACCTGTTCGATGCGAATGCGGGCCACGCCCGGCGTCGCGCCGAAGTCGTGAATGGTCAGTTTTCCTGCCGGCAGGCTGCTGACCGTTTGCAGACGGTTGAACAGCGCCTCCCAGCGACCACGGCTGTTGTCAACGGAGGTGGTGATATCAATGGTTAGCGTCTGGCCCGGTTCGGCGGTGAAGAGCACCTCCATATCCCCGGAACCGACGACCCCTGCCAGTGCCCTGCCGCTTAACGCGCGGCTGGCTGGCACGGTCAATGTGATTTTTTCCATAACATCCTCTTAATGCTTTGAATAAGGCGATTCGACGCGGTCAAGAAACAGCGTGGCGGCAAGCAGGTCGGCGGCACCGCCCGGTGACGCGTTAAGCGCCAGCATCTGACGGTCTAAGTTCGCCAGCGCCTGCTGGCCCGCAAGGGTGGCACAGCCTCCCGCATTCAGGACCGCACGGGCACCGTGCTGCATGGCGTCCAGCCCCTCCATGCCGGCGCGCGACAGCACGCAGGTATCGGTGAGCGACGTCATGATGGCCATCAGCGCGTCGAGCCTGGCCTGTGCTTCACTGCTGCCGTTCAGGCGGCTGAGGCGAAGCTGCGGCAGCGCGCGCTGCATAACGTGCGGGAATGCCTGCTGAGCCTCTTCGCGGGCGCCCGGCACGCGGTAGCGGTGCGTGGCGCGCAGGCCTTTACTGAACACCTTCGGCGCCGCATCGTCCGGCAGTTTTGCCAGCTGCGCGGCGGTGCGGGCGACGTCTTGCGCACGGGCATCACCGCCCAGCATCGCCACCGCGCTGACCAGCAATCCCAGCGCCCAAATCGCGCCGCGATGGGTGTTTACGCCCTCGGTTGCGGCCATCATCTGCTGCTCGCCTTCGCGGCCGAGCCGCCCGACGGTTTGCCTGAGCGCAATATCTGCCGGACGCTGCCAGCTTTGCTGCGCCAGCGCCTGAAACGTGGGGGTCAGGCTGTGCGCGGAGCGCTCCATCAGCGCAAGGGATAAATCGTGGTGCGCGCCGTTCCCCCGACTGTCCACCAGACCGGGTTTCGGGCTTAAACGTGCTTCGTCAATCAGACACTGCGTGGCGGTTCGCGCCAGCCATTCGGCACCGCCTTCAACCTGAATCTGGGGCAGAAGTTTCATTACCAGCTCCGGAATTTCGCAGGTGGGTTGTAGAGACCGCCGGACCATTCCACGAGGTCTGACACGCTGCCTGCCGCCAGCAGAGAGCGGGTGGCGTCGGTGCGGCGGATCCCCATATCTTCCGGGTAGACCACTTTGCCGCTCTGACGCAGTTCCGCCACGCGTTTGGCATCCACGCCCAGACCGATATCGGTGATACCGGCGACGGCCGCAACCATGGCACGGCGCTCTTCCAGATCTTTCGCCCGGTAGAGGTAAGCGATCCCCTCTTCCGTCAGCACGTGGGTCACGTCATCGCCGTAGATCATCACCGGCGCCAGCGGCATACCGGAGGCTTTCGCCACGTCAACGGCATCAAGTTTTTCCACGAAGGTTGGCTTCACGCCCGCCTGGAAAGTTTCCACCATCTGGACGACCAGTTTTTTACCGCGCTGCATCGGGTCAGGCTCGGTGATCATGTTCAGCCAGGCCGGCGTGGCGTGACGACGACCGTGCGGGTCGTGGCCCATGTTTGGCGCACCGCCGAAGCCGGAAAGACGGCCGCGGGTCACCGTTGAGGAGTTGGCGTATCCATCAACCTGCAGCGTAGAGCCGATAAACATATCCACCGCGTACTGGCCTGCCAGCTGGCAGAACGCGCGGTTAGAGCGCATGGAGCCGTCGGCACCGGTAAAGAACACGTCAGGACGGGCGCGAATATACTCTTCCATCCCCAGCTCGCCGCCGAAACAGTGCACGCTTTCGACCCAGCCGCTTTCAATGGCGGGGATCAGCGTCGGATGCGGGTTCAGCGTCCAGTGCTTACAGATTTTGCCCTTCAGGCCGAGCTGTTCGCCGTAGGTAGGCAGCAGCAGCTCGATAGCCGCGGTGTTAAAGCCGATCCCGTGGTTCAGGGACTGCACCTGATGTTCCGCGTAAATGCCTTTGATGGCCATCATGGCCATCAGGATGTGTTCCTGTTTAATCAGACGCGGGTCGCGGGTAAACAGCGGTTCGATAAAGAACGGCTTATCGGCAACCACAACGAAGTCGATCCAGGAGCCCGGAATATCGACGCGCGGCAGGTCACACTCGTCATCCACCAGCTCGTTCACCTGGGCAATGACAATCCCGTCGTGGAACGCTGCGGCCTCCACCAGCGCCGGGGTATCTTCGGTGCTCGCCCCGGTGTAGAGGTTGCCTTTGCGGTCGGCTTTAAAGCCGGCGATCAGCGCCACGTTTGGCGAGAGGTCGACGTAGAGGCGTGAATAGAGCTCGATATAAGTATGAATCGCGCCGATTTCGAGCTGACCATCCTCCAGCAGCTGGGAGATTCGCAGGCTCTGCGTCCCGGAGAAGGAGAAATCCAGCTTGCGGGCGATGCCTTTCTCAAAGATATCCAGATGCTCGCTGCGGCCGACGCTCGGCATGATCATATGCAGGTCGTGGACAATTTGCGGGTTCACTTCGGCAAGCGAGCGGGAAAGGAAATCCGCCTGCTTCTGGTTGTTACCTTCCAGAACGACCTTGTCGCCAGGCGCGATCAGTTTTTCCAGCATGGCGACAAGATCGCCGGTTGGCAGTACCTTGCCCTGCACCGGTACGGACGCCAGACGACGCGCTTTTTCGCTGCGTCGGGTGTTCCATTGCCGGGTGGGTGTTTGCCCAGATAACATTATTAACCTCCTGATTCAGCTAATCATTTTGATTTGCTTAACGTTGAGTAAAGTGTGCGCTCTGGTGAGAAAGGCATCAATTAAGCGTAGAGCCAAATCATTAGCCTGAGAGTAATAATCAAGGTAAATATTTGTGATCGGGATCAGTTCATGTTTCGGAAAACCAGGCTAAACGGGGTACAATTCGGAAAGTATCGTTAATTTCCGACAAGAATCAGCATCGCGCTTATGACCCAAATCATTCCATCAGACTTCGACATTGCAGCCGAAGACAGTACTGAGTTCGTGCCTATGCGCGGCGTCGCCAATCGCCATTTGCAGACCATGCTGCCGCGACTGATCCGCCGCAAGGTTCAGTTCACCCCGCACTGGCAGCGACTTGACCTGCCAGACGGTGACTTTCTGGATCTCGCCTGGAGCGAAGCGCCGGAGCAGGCCCGCCATAAGCCGCGCCTGGTGGTCTTTCACGGCCTGGAAGGCAGCCTGCACAGCCCTTATGCGCATGGGTTAATTGAGGCGGCAAAAGCGCGCGGCTGGCTCGGCGTGGTGATGCATTTTCGCGGCTGCAGCGGCGAACCCAATCGTCAGAAACGCATCTATCACTCGGGTGAAACCGAAGACGGAACGTGGTTTTTACACTGGCTGCGGGAAAACTTTGGCACCGTACCCACCGCTGCCGTGGGCTACTCGCTGGGCGGAAATATGCTGGCCTGCCTGCTGGCGAAAGAGGGCGAAAGCGTACCGCTGGATGCCGCAGTGATTGTCTCCGCGCCGTTTATGCTGGAGCAGTGCAGCTACCACATGGAGAAAGGCTTTTCCCGGGTCTATCAGCGCTACCTGCTCAACCTGCTGAAAGCCAACGCGGCGCGTAAGCTGAAGGCCTATCCTGATACCCTTCCGGTGAGCCTGCGCCAACTGAAAAAGGTGCGTCGTATTCGCGAATTTGACGATCTGATCACCGCGAAAATTCACGGCTTTGCCGATGCGATTGACTACTATCGTCAGTGCAGCGCCATGCCGCTGCTCAGCAAGATCACGCAGCCGACGCTTATCATTCATGCCAAAGATGACCCTTTTATGGATCATCACTCGATCCCCGCTCAGGAATTCCTGCCCGACAACGTTCACTATCAGTTGACGGAGCACGGTGGCCACGTTGGGTTTATCGGCGGCACGCTGCGCCGCCCGAAAATGTGGCTTGAGACGCGTATTCCTGACTGGCTAACCCCTTATCTGGACGGTGCAAAATGATTATTCCCTGGCAGGATCTGGCTCCCGAAACGCTCGATAATCTGATTGAAAGCTTTGTATTACGCGAAGGCACCGATTATGGTGAACAAGAACGCTCGCTTGAGCAAAAGGTCAACGATGTAAAGCGCCAGCTGAAAAGCGGCGACGTGGTGCTGGTGTGGTCAGAACTGCATGAGACGGTTAATATCATGCCCCGCAACGCGTTTCACGGCTGATCTTCCATCCATTTCAGTCAGGGAGTTGCTATGTCTGCCAGACATCCGGTTATTGCCGTTACGGGGTCGAGTGGTGCGGGAACCACCACCACCAGCCTCGCCTTTCGCAAGATTTTCGCCCAGCTGAATCTCCGTGCGGCGGAGGTCGAAGGCGACAGCTTTCACCGCTACACGCGCCCGGAGATGGACATGGCCATCCGTAAGGCGCGCGATCTGGGTAAACACATCAGCTACTTCGGCCCGGAAGCCAATGACTTCGGCCTGCTGGAGCAAACCTTCCACGAATATGGCCTGAGCGGCACAGGGCAGTCCCGTAAGTATCTGCACACTTACGACGAAGCCGTGCCCTGGAACCAGGTACCGGGCACCTTTACCCCCTGGCAGCCGCTGCCGGAACCCACCGACGTGCTGTTCTACGAAGGGTTACACGGCGGCGTGGTCACGCCCCAGCACGACGTGGCGCGCCACGTGGATCTGCTGGTCGGGGTGGTCCCTATCGTTAACCTGGAGTGGATCCAGAAGCTGACGCGTGACATGAGCGAGCGCGGCCACTCGCGCGAGGCGGTGATGGATTCCGTCGTTCGCTCAATGGAAGACTACATCAATTACTTAACGCCGCAATTCTCCCGCACGCACATTAACTTCCAGCGCGTGCCGACGGTGGACACCTCCAACCCGTTTGCCGCCAAAACGATCCCTTCTCTGGATGAGAGCTTTGTGGTGATCCATTTCCGCAATCTTGAAGGCATCGATTACCCCTGGCTGCTGGCGATGCTGCAGGGCTCGTTTATTTCGCACATGAATACATTGGTGGTGCCGGGCGGAAAAATGGGACTGGCAATGGAGCTTATCATGACGCCGCTGGTGGAGCGGCTGATGGAAGGGAAGCAGATCGCATAGTCATATTCCCTCTCCCTGTGGGAGAGGGTTAGGGTGAGGGCATCAACACGCACGATGCCCCATCAATCACGCCTCGATCACTTCATAAGAATGGGTAATTTTTACCGCTTTCTCCAGCATTAACGCCACAGAGCAGTACTTCTCCGCAGACAGGTCCACCGCGCGTGAGACCGCCGCGTCTTTCAGCGCTTTACCGGTGACAACAAAGTGCAGATTAATGTGGGTGAACAGGCGTGGCGCCTCTTCACGACGTTCTGAGGTGAGTTTGACCTCGCAATCCGTCACGTCATGACGGCCTTTTTGCAGAATCGACACCACGTCAATCGCGCTGCATCCGCCTGCCGCCATCAGCACCATTTCCATTGGGCTTGGCGCTTTATCGCCGGAGTTACCATCCATCAAAATCTGGTGTCCTGACGCGGACTCGCCCAGGAACGTTAAACCTTCAACCCACTTCACGCGCGCTTGCATATTTTTGAACTCCAACGTTGCATTTTTGGTGACAGATTACGCGTGCGTTACATTTCTCGCAATGGAAGGCGACCTGCATCATGCTGAAGCGAGACACCAGGAGACACGCGGCGAAAGCTATGCTAAAACACTCAGGATGCTACAGTAATACATTGACGTTACACGTGTATGCAGAGGACATCAAACTTTACTGGCTGCGAAACGTTACGGTAGCCGACTTCCCAGGGTATGGGTAAGAATTCGATTGCAACCCCAGAGTCCGGATGCATCTGATGACTCTGGTGACAGCTTATAACAGAGGATAACAGCGCATGGTGCTTGGCAAACCGCAAACAGACCCGACTCTCGAATGGTTCTTGTCTCATTGCCACATTCATAAGTACCCATCGAAGAGCACGCTGATTCACCAGGGTGAAAAAGCGGAAACGTTGTATTACATCGTTAAAGGCTCGGTGGCAGTGCTGATCAAAGATGAAGAAGGGAAAGAGATGATCCTTTCTTATCTGAACCAGGGCGATTTCATCGGTGAACTGGGCCTGTTTGAAGAGGGCCAGGAACGTAGCGCCTGGGTTCGTGCAAAGACAGCATGTGAAGTGGCTGAAATTTCTTACAAGAAGTTCCGTCAGCTGATTCAGGTTAACCCTGACATCCTGATGCGTCTTTCTTCCCAGATGGCGCGCCGTCTGCAGGTCACCTCAGAGAAAGTGGGTAACCTCGCCTTCCTGGACGTGACTGGCCGTATTGCACAAACGCTGCTGAACCTGGCGAAACAGCCAGACGCAATGACCCACCCGGACGGCATGCAAATTAAAATTACCCGTCAGGAAATTGGTCAGATCGTCGGTTGTTCCCGTGAGACAGTGGGCCGTATCCTGAAAATGCTGGAAGATCAAAACCTGATCTCCGCCCACGGTAAAACCATCGTGGTCTACGGAACGCGTTAATTCCGCTTAAACGGCGTGTCACCCCAGGGTGTCACGCCGTTTTTGTCTCTTCTCCCCATGTGGCGCAGGCTGATCTATCACCCCGAAGTTAACTACGCACTGCGACAAACGCTGGTGTTGTGTCTTCCCGTGGCCGTGGGCCTGATCCTCGGACATCTTCAGCAAGGTCTGCTGTTTTCTCTCGTGCCCGCCTGCTGCAACATCGCCGGTCTGGACACGCCGCATAAGCGCTTTTTCAAACGCCTGACTATTGGCGGCTGCCTGTTCGCAGGCTGTAGCCTCGCCGTACAGCTTCTGCTTGCCCGTGACATCCCGCTGCCGCTGATCCTGACCGTGCTGGCTATGACCCTCGGCGTCACCGCCGAAATCAGCTCGCTGCACGCCCGCCTGCTTCCCGCCTCATTGATTGCAGCCATTTTCACGCTGAGCCTCGCCGGGAATATGCCGGTGTGGGAGCCGCTGCTGATCTACGCCCTGGGGACACTGTGGTACGGGCTGTTCAACTGGTTCTGGTTCTGGCTGTGGCGCGAACAACCGCTGCGCGAATCCCTGAGCCTGCTCTATGTGCAGCTGGCGGAGTACTGTGAAGCCAAATACACCCTACTCACCCAGCATACCGATCCGGAAAAATCCTTGCCGCCGCTGCTGACGCGCCAGCAAAAGGTGGTGGATCTGATAAGCCAGTGCTACCAGCAGCTGCACATGCTCGCCGCCAACAAGAACCACGAATACAAACGACTGCTTCGCACCTTCCAGGTCGGGCTGGACCTGCAGGAACATATCTCCGTTAGCCTTCACCATCCGCAGGAGGTGCAAAAGCTGGTCGAGCGCAGCCACGCCGAAGCGGTGATCCGCTGGAACGCGCAGACCGTGTCGGCACGTCTGCGGGTCCTGGCTGACGATATTCTCTACCACCGCTACCCCACGCGCTTTAACATGGAAAAACAGCTCGGCGCGCTGGAGAAAATCGCCCGCCAGCATCCGGATAACCCGGTTGGCCAGTTTGCCGCCTGGCACTTCAGCCGCATCGCCCGCGTGCTGCGCACGCAGCGCCCGCTTTATCCACGCGATCTGATGGCGGATAAGCAAAAGCGGCTGCCGTTATTGCCCGCGCTCAGAAGCTATCTGTCTCTTAAATCATCCGCCCTGCGCAACGCTGCCAGGATTAGCGTTATGCTCAGTACCGCCAGCCTGATGGGCATGGCGCTGCATCTGCCGAAACCCTACTGGATCTTAATGACCGTGCTGTTTGTCACCCAGAACGGCTACGGCGCCACGCGGGTGCGTATTCTGCACCGGGCAGGCGGAACGATGGCCGGGCTGATTATTGCGGGCGTGACGCTGCACTTCCACGTGCCGGAAGGCTATACCCTGGCTGGCATGCTGGCGATTACGCTGGTGAGCTACCTGATTATCCGCAAAAACTACGGCTGGGCGATGGTGGGCTTTACGGTGACGGCGGTGTATACCCTGCAGCTGCTCACGCTCAATGGCGAACAGTTTATTATCGCCAGGCTGATTGATACCCTCATCGGCTGCCTGATTGCCTTTGGCGGCATGGTCTGGCTGTGGCCGCAGTGGCAAAGCGGGCTGCTCAGGCAGAACGCCCACGACGCGCTGGAGGCCGACCAGCAGGCCATTCGATTGATCCTGAGCGACGACCCGCAGCCCTCCCCGCTGGCCTATCAGCGCATGAAGGTCAACCAGGCGCACAACGCCCTGTTTAACTCGCTCAACCAGGCGATGCAGGAGCCGGGCTTTAACTCGCACTATCTGGCGGATATGAAGCTCTGGGTGACGCACAGCCAGTTTATCGTCGAGCATATTAACGCCATGACAACGCTGGCGCGCGAACACACGATGCTGACGCCAGACCTGGCGCAGCGCTACCTGCAGTCGTGTGAAATTGCGCTGCAGCGCTGTCAGCAGCGCCTGGAATATGACTCGCCGGGCGAGTCAGGAGATTCGAACATTCTGGAAGCGCCGGAGACGTTAACCCACGGGCCAATGAGCACCCTGGAGCAGCATTTGCAGCGCATTCTGGGGCATCTGAACACCATGCACACCATTTCGTCGGTGGCATGGCGTCAGCGTCCACATCACGGGATTTGGCTCACCCGCAGGCTGAAGCGGACGGCGTATTAACCTTTTACGATCTTCGCGACCGCAGCGGCAAAGCGGGTTAACCCGTCTTCAATGTCTTTGTCTTCCACCACCAGCGACGGCGCAAAACGCATCACGTCCGGACCCGCGTTCAGTACCATCACCCCTTCGTGGGCGGCGGCGTGCAGGAAATCGCGCGCGCGGCCTTTGTACTGCGGCTTCAGCTCGGCACCAATCAGCAGCCCCATCCCACGGATCTCGCTGAACACGTCGAACTGGTCGTCAATCTTTTGCAGGTGTTTTACGAACAGCTCGCGCTTCGCATTCACGCCGTTCAACACCTCAGGCGTGTTGATAATATCAAACGCGGCACCCGCCACGGCGCTCGCCAGCGGGTTGCCGCCGTAGGTGGAACCGTGCGAGCCCACGTGGAACGCGGAGGCGATATCCTGGGTCGTCAATACTGCACTCACCGGGAAGCCGCCGCCGAGCGCTTTGGCGCTGGTCAGAATATCCGGCGTCACGCCGTAGTGCATGTAGGCAAACAGATCCCCGGTACGGCCCATTCCGCACTGAACTTCATCAAAGACCAGCAGCGCCTGATGCTCGTCGCACAGTTCGCGCAGCCCTTTCAGGAATTCCGGCGTGGCCGCCGTCACGCCGCCTTCGCCCTGAATAGGTTCCACCACCACCGCGCAGGTGTGATCGTCCATCACCGCTTTCACCGCATGCAGATCGTTAAACGGCACGTGGACGATGTCGGCCGGTTTCGGGCCAAAACCGTCGGAATACTTCGGCTGACCACCAACGGAGACGGTAAAGAAGGAGCGCCCGTGGAAGGCATTGTGGAAAGCGATAATTTTGGTTTTGTACGGACTGTGGCGCGTGGTGGCATAGTAGCGCGCCAGCTTGAAGGCGGTTTCGTTGGCTTCGGTGCCGGAGTTCATAAACAGCACGCGCTCGGCAAACGTGGCATCAATGATCTTGCGGCCAAGGCGCAGCGCCGGTTCGTTGGTAAACACGTTGCTAGTGTGCCACAGGGTTTCGCCCTGACTTTTCAGCGCGTCCACCAGCGCAGGATGGCAATGACCGAGCGCCGTTACCGCAATCCCGCCCGCGAAATCCACGTACTCTTTACCCTGCTGATCCCAGACGCGGCTGCCTTTCCCCTTAACCGGGATAAACTCAGCCGGTGCATAAATCGGCAGAATCACTTCATCGAATGTCGCGCGGGTAATTGCTGGTTGTTCAGTTGCCATGTCATGCCCATCCATTTTATGTCACATTGATTGTGAAAATATAATCACAAAATATGCATAAAAAATCACAGCAAGGCAACAGATATTCAGCGATTAAGGAAATTTGCCAGCAGCGCGTGCCCCTGTTCGCTGAGGATGCTTTCCGGGTGGAACTGCACGCCTTCGAGATCCCATTCGCGGTGACGAATCCCCATGATCTCCTGCGACTCGCTCCAGGCCGTCACGTCAAAGCAGTCGGGCAGCGTCGGTGGGTCAATCACCAGCGAATGGTAGCGCGTCACGGTTAAAGGATTATTAAGCCCCGTGAATACCCCGGTACCGGCGTGAGTGACCGGAGAGGTTTTGCCGTGCATCACTTTCGCGGCACGCACGATGGTGGCACCGAACGCCTGGGCAATCGCCTGATGGCCGAGGCAGACGCCCAGGATCGGCAGCTTGCCGGCATAATGCCGGATGACATCCAGAGAAATGCCCGACTCCGACGGCGTACACGGCCCGGGTGAAATCACGATTTTCTGCGGAGCCAGCGTCTCAATATCGGCGAGATCGATCTCGTCGTTGCGGCGGACAACCACCTCTGCACCCAGTTCACAAAAATACTGGTAAAGGTTCCAGGTGAAGGAATCGTAGTTATCAATCAGCAGAATCATGGCGGCTCCCGAAAAAAATGCCGCCCTATTCTACTCAGATTCCCGCGCTTCGCTCACTACTTTGGCAAAGATCGCGCTCAGCGCGGTTAAATCTCCCGTTGCGCCGCTTCGGTTAGCGGCGACCCACTGTTCGGGATCGATATCGCGCCAGTCCAGGGCGTAATCCGCATGAATGGCCAGTTGCTCGAAGAAAACGCGTTGGGCAATACCATTGCCGCGCATAAAGGGATGCAGCATATTGATTTCACAGTAATAGTGGCTAATTCTGTCAACAAACGCCGCTTTCTGAAGGCCAACTAAATACTTCTCACTTTCCAGCGCCGCCATCAGCTCATTACCCATCTTCTCGATGTATTCGAAATGGCAGAACGGAATATCGCCCTTAAAAATATCGTCGGTACGGAACTCGCCTGCCTGCTTCATCTCACTGCGATAGAGGTGTCGATGAATAAGGCACAGATGGGGTAACCCGGGCGCGGGAGGCCCAAGCTCCAGCGTCTCAATATGGGGTTCTGAGGGACCATTACCTTTTTCAAGGAGACAACTGGCCTGAAGATTGACGTTACGCTGCTGCTCCCAGAGACGGGATTTTTGCTTATCGGTGAGTTTTTTCACTTAACGCCTCCCTGAATAGTCCGTTTGCCACAAGTATAAGCAGCAAAACGCGCTTTCGCAGGGAGGGCTAAATCATACGGGCGAGGATCGCCCGTATTTAAGAAGATTACGGCAGCACTTTCGCAGAGAGGATAACCACTGGTTTTGACGGCACATTCTGGTACGGGCCGACGTCATGGGTAGGCACCTGAGAAATCTTATCGGCCACATCCATTCCTTTCACAATTTTACCGAAAACGGCATAACCGAAATCACGCTGACCGTGATCCAGGAAGGCGTTATCGGCCACGTTGAGGAAGAACTGACTGGTCGCGCTGTCTTTATCCGCCGTACGCGCCATAGAAATGGTCCCGCGCTTGTTCAGCAGGCCGTTGTCCGCTTCGTTTTTAATAGGCGGGTTCGGCTGTTTCTGCTGCATCTGCTCGTTGAAGCCGCCGCCCTGAATCATAAAGCCCGGGATCACGCGGTGGAAAGTGGTGTTGTTGTAGAAACCACTGTTCACATAGTCGAGGAAGTTTTTCACAGAAACCGGAGCTTTCTGGCTATTCAGTTCCAGCTCAATGTTCCCGGCGGAGGTGGTCAGCAGAACGTGAGGGTCCCCTTTTGCTGCCAGCGCAGCAGGGGAAACGGCAGAAAGAGCAAACACAGCTGCGACAGCCGCCAGTGTTGATTTGAGCATGAGAATTCCTTAACAAAGCGCAGTATAAAAAGCGAATGGCTTGATTCTAAAGAGCAGTATGAACGGAGACCAGCCTTTTACCTAATTTTACGAAATTGAAACAGTTGTAACCACGCAAACGATTGGTATTAGCGGCTTTTTATGTGACCTTGATCACATAAAAACCTGCAATGAAGTTCTAATTTCTCTTAAAAGATATGAATAGATCACTTTAATGTCTAAAATCTGCCCGCTCTCAGCGCCCGATGGGCGCTTTTCTTTTTTTGAACAGGCCAGACATGACTAACAGCAATCGCATCAAGCTCACATGGATCAGCTTCTTCTCCTACGCCCTGACCGGCGCGTTGGTGATCGTCACCGGGATGGTGATGGGAAATATCGCAGACTACTTCCAGCTGCCCGTTTCCAGCATGAGTAACACCTTCACCTTCCTCAACGCGGGGATTCTGATCTCCATCTTCCTGAATGCCTGGCTGATGGAAATCGTGCCGCTGAAAACGCAGCTGCGTTTTGGTTTTGTGCTGATGCTCGCCGCCGTGGCGGGACTGATGCTGAGCCACAGCATCGCCCTGTTCTCCGCCGCCATGTTCGTGCTCGGTCTGGTCAGCGGTATCACCATGTCGATCGGGACCTTTCTGATTACCCATATGTATGAAGGCCGTCAGCGCGGCGCGCGCCTGCTGTTTACCGACTCTTTCTTCAGCATGGCCGGAATGATTTTCCCGATGGTCGCCGCCGTTCTGCTGGCCCGCAGCATTGAGTGGTACTGGGTCTACGCCTGCATCGGCCTGGTCTACGTGGCAATCTTTATTCTGACCTTCGGCTGTGAGTTCCCGGTGCTGGGCAAAAAAGCGCAGGCTACCGCAGAACCCGTCGCGAAAGAGAAATGGGGTATCGGCGTGCTGTTCCTCTCCATTGCCGCCCTGTGCTACATCCTGGGCCAGCTGGGCTTTATCTCCTGGGTACCGGAATACGCGAAAGGCCTGGGCATGAGCCTGAACGACGCGGGTAAGCTGGTGAGTGATTTCTGGATGTCTTACATGTTCGGCATGTGGGCGTTTAGCTTCATCCTGCGCTTCTTCGACCTGCAGCGCATTCTGACCGTGCTGGCAGGTCTGGCGACCGTGCTGATGTATCTGTTCATCAACGGTTCTCCGGAGCATATGCCGTGGTTCATTCTGACCCTGGGCTTCTTCTCCAGCGCGATCTACACCTCGATCATCACCCTGGGTTCTCTGCAGACCAAAGTGGCCTCGCCGAAGCTGGTTAACTTCGTCCTGACCTGCGGCACCATCGGCACCATGCTGACCTTCGTGGTCACGGGCCCAATCGTCGCCCACAGCGGTCCGCTGGCGGCGCTGCACACCGCGAACGGTCTGTATGCCGTGGTGTTTATCATGTGCCTCGTTCTGGGCTTCGTGACTCGCCACCGCCAGCACAACGCGGCAGCGGCGTCTCACTAAACCCTACGCCCCTTTGCGCTCGGCAGAGGGGCTGTTTCTGGCAAAGCTCACCTCTTCTCCTCCGATATCCATCTGGATCCAGGTCTGCGCCAGCTGCGTGGTGGCAATCACGCGCCCCTGTCGAATGGACCAGCGCACCGGCACCTGGCAGCGCACCGCTTCAAACCCGCTCTCCGCAGGCAGAATAATCAGATTCGCCGGGTTTCCCGTTTCAATGCCGTAATCGCTCAGGCCGAAGGTCCGGGCGCTGTTATGGGTTATCAGATTCAGGCCGCTGTCGATTTGCGGATACCCCATCATCTGGCAGACGTGCAGCCCCATATGCAGCACCTGCAGCATGTTGCCGGTACCGAGCGGGTACCACGGATCAAACACATCGTCATGCCCGAAGCAGACGTTAATGCCCGCTTCCTGCAGCTCTTTCACCCGGGTGATGCCGCGACGCTTCGGATAGTCGTCAAAGCGCCCCTGCAGGTGGATGTTGACCAGCGGGTTAGCGACGAAGTTTATCCCCGACATCTTCAGCAGGCGGAAAAGCCTCGAGGTGTACGCGCCGTTGTAGGAGTGCATGGCGGTAGTATGGCTGGCCGTCACGCGCGGACCGATGCCTGCTTCATATGCTAGCGTCGCCACCGTCTCGACAAACCGCGACTGTTCGTCGTCAATTTCATCGCAGTGGATATCCAGCGGACGGTCATATTTCTTCGCCAGGTCAAAAGCGATATGCAGCGACTGCACGCCGTACTCGCGGGTGAACTCGAAGTGTGGGATCGCCCCCACCACGTCAGCCCCCAGTTTTAACGCTTCTTCCAGCAGCGCCGCGCCGTTCGGGTAAGAGAGAATGCCCTCCTGCGGGAACGCGACGATTTGCAGCGTCACCCACGGCGCAACCTCCTGCTTCACCTCCAGCATCGCCTTCAGGGCGGTGAGCGTCGGGTCGGAGACATCCACGTGGGTGCGGACAAACTGAATGCCGTTGGCGATCTGCCACTTTAGCGTTTTCCAGGCGCGCGCTTTCACATCGTCATGGCTGAGCAGCGCCTTGCGCTCGGCCCAGCGCTCAATGCCCTCAAACAGCGTTCCGGACTGGTTCCAGTTCGGCTCGCCCGCCGTCTGGGTGGTATCAAGATGGATATGCGGCTCGATGAACGGGGGAATAGCCAGCCCACCGCGCGCATTCAGTACTTCATAACTTTCGGCATGGGTATCGTCCATTGGGGTGATGTCACCAAATCGCCCGTTCTCAATGGCAAGCTGCCACAGCCCTTCCCGACCCGGTAAACGAACATTCTGAACAAGCCATAACGGTGTTGTAGACATACCTTTCCCCTAAAAAACGCAGCTGATATTCAGGCGTATCGATTTTTGCAAAACCGCCCCTGATTTGTACACAAATTCAACGAACACGAAAAGCCTGCGATTTCCGCCACTTATAAAAATCCTGACAAATCAGGTGCATACCACCTAAGGGGTAGGCGAAGACGTATTTGATTTGCATCAATAAGCGCCCCTGCTGAATCGTTAAGGTAGGCAGTAATAGAAAAGAAATCGAGGCAATAATGAGCAAAGTCAGACTCGCTATCATCGGTAACGGCATGGTCGGCCACCGCTTTATTGAGGATCTTCTCGATAAAGCCGATGCTGAGCAGTTCGATATTACCGTGTTCTGTGAAGAACCCCGCAAGGCGTACGACCGTGTGCACTTGTCTTCCTACTTCTCCCATCATACCGCCGAAGAGCTCTCTCTGGTGCGCGAAGGTTTCTACGAGAAGCATGGCGTAAAAGTGCTGGTGGGCGAACGCGCTATCACCATCAACCGTCAGGAAAAAGTGATCCACTCCAGCGCCGGCCGTACGGTTTTTTACGACAAGCTGATTATGGCGACGGGCTCCTATCCGTGGATCCCACCGATTAAAGGCTCAGAAACTCAGGATTGCTTCGTTTATCGTACCATTGAAGATCTCAACGCCATTGAGTCCTGCGCCCGTCGAAGCCGTCGCGGTGCGGTGGTCGGCGGCGGCCTGCTGGGCCTCGAAGCCGCGGGCGCGCTGAAAAACCTCGGCGTTGAAACCCACGTCATCGAATTTGCCCCAATGCTGATGGCCGAACAGCTGGACCACATGGGTGGTGACCAGCTACGCCGTAAAATCGAAAGCATGGGCGTGAAGGTTCACACCAGCAAAAACACCAAAGAGATCGTCCAGGAAGGCACCGAGGCGCGTAAAACCATGCGCTTTGCCGACGGCAGCGAGCTGGAAGTCGACTTCATCGTCTTCTCCACCGGTATTCGCCCGCGCGACAAGCTGGCGACCCAGTGCGGTCTGGCCGTCGCCCAGCGCGGCGGGATCATGATTAACGATACCTGCCAGACCTCAGACCCGGATATCTACGCGATTGGCGAATGCGCCAGCTGGAACAACCGCGTGTATGGTCTGGTAGCGCCAGGTTACAAAATGGCGCAGGTTGCCGTGGACCATATCCTCGGCACCGAAAACGCCTTCGAAGGCGCAGACCTGAGCGCCAAGCTGAAGCTGCTGGGCGTCGACGTCGGCGGTATTGGCGATGCGCATGGCCGCACGCCTGGCGCTCGTAGCTACGTTTATCTCGATGAAAGCAAAGAGGTCTACAAACGCCTGATCGTCAGCAAGGACAACAAAACCCTGCTCGGCGCGGTGCTGGTGGGCGACACCAGCGATTACGGTAACCTGCTGCAGCTGGTGCTGAACGCCATCGAACTGCCGGAGAACCCGGATGCGCTGATCCTGCCGGCGCACGCCTCCAGCGGTAAGCCCTCTATCGGCGTGGATAAACTGCCGGACAGCGCGCAGATCTGCTCCTGCTTCGACGTCACCAAAGGCATGCTGATTTCAGCCATCAACAAAGGCTGCCACACCGTGGCGGCGCTGAAAGCGGAAACCAAAGCCGGTACCGGCTGCGGCGGCTGTATTCCTCTGGTCACTCAGGTGCTGAACGCCGAGTTGACGAAACAGGGTATCGAAGTGAACAACAACCTGTGCGAGCACTTTGCTTACTCTCGCCAGGAGCTGTACCACCTGATCCGCGTGGAAGGCATTAAGTCCTTCGACGAACTGCTGGCGAAACACGGCCAGGGCTACGGCTGCGAAGTGTGTAAACCGACCGTCGGGTCACTGCTGGCCTCCTGCTGGAATGAGTACGTGCTCAAACCGGAACACACGCCGTTACAGGATACCAACGACAACTTCCTGGCAAACATTCAGAAAGACGGCACCTACTCCGTTATTCCACGCTCTGCCGGTGGCGAAATTACGCCGGAAGGGCTGGTCGCGGTGGGCCGCATTGCACGTGAATTTAACCTGTACACCAAAATTACCGGTTCCCAGCGCATCGGCCTGTTTGGCGCGCAGAAAGACGACCTGCCGGAAATCTGGCGTCAGCTGATTGAAGCCGGCTTCGAAACCGGCCACGCGTATGCCAAAGCGCTGCGTATGGCGAAAACCTGCGTGGGCAGCACCTGGTGCCGCTACGGCGTCGGCGACAGCGTGGGCTTCGGCGTGGAGCTGGAAAACCGCTACAAAGGCATCCGTACGCCACACAAAATGAAGTTCGGCGTCTCCGGATGTACCCGTGAATGTGCGGAAGCGCAGGGTAAAGACGTGGGGATCATCGCCACCGAGAAAGGCTGGAACCTTTACGTCTGCGGCAACGGCGGGATGAAGCCACGCCATGCGGACCTGCTGGCCGCGGATCTCGACCACGACACGCTGATTCAGTATCTCGACCGCTTCATGATGTTCTACATTCGTACCGCCGATAAGCTGACACGTACGGCCTCCTGGCTCGATAACCTGGAAGGCGGTATCGACTACCTGAAGTCGGTCATCATCGACGATAAGCTGGGCCTGAACGAACATCTGGAAGCCGAGATGGCTCGCCTGCGCGCGGCGGTTATCTGCGAGTGGACTGAAACCGTCAATAGCCCGGCGGCACAGACCCGCTTCAAACACTTTATCAACAGCACCCAGCGCGACCCGAACGTACAGGTTGTGCCAGAGCGTGAACAACATCGTCCCGCAACGCCGTATGAACGTATTCCGGTCACGCTGGTGGAGGAAAACGCATGAGCCAGTGGATAAACATTTGCGATATTAACGACATTATCCCCGCAACCGGCGTGTGCGCGCTGCTGGGCAGCGAGCAGGTTGCGATTTTCCGCCCTCGCCACGATGAACAGGTCTTTGCCATCAGCAATATCGACCCGTTCTTCGAGGCCAGCGTGCTCTCCCGTGGACTGATTGCGGAACATCAGGGTGAGCTCTGGGTCGCCAGTCCGTTGAAAAAGCAGCGTTTCCGCCTGACCGACGGGCACTGCATGGAAGATGAAAGCTTCTCAGTGAAGCACTACGACGCCCGCGTGAAGGACGGCAAGGTGCAGCTGAAAGGCTAATTCCCTCGCCTTTTCAATATGAAAAGCTTATGACCCCTTATGGGTAACGGCAGGAAAAACCGTATGTTCTGTACGATTCCTGCTGTTATCCTGACGTCAATTCTTACCCCCTCCATGAATGCTGCGAGGTAATGTCGTGGATCACCTGCCGATTTTTTGTCAATTACGCCACCGCGACTGCCTGCTTGTGGGCGGCGGCGACGTGGCCGAGCGCAAAGCACGCCTGCTGTTAGAGGCTGGCGCCCGACTGACCGTCAACGCCATTGCCTTCTCCCCCCAGTTTGACGTCTGGGCGCAGGAAGGGATGCTTACGCTGGAGCAGGGGGAGTTTAATGAATCCCTGCTGGATACCTGCTGGCTGACCATCGCCGCGACGGATGACGATGCAGTGAACCAGCGCGTCAGCGACGCCTGCGAAGCGCGCCGTATCTTCTGCAACGTGGTGGATGCGCCGAAAGAGGCCAGCTTCATCATGCCGTCGATTATCGACCGTTCGCCGCTGATGATCGCGGTGTCGTCCGGTGGTCGCTCACCCGTTCTGGCGCGCCTGCTGCGGGAAAAGCTGGAAGCCGTATTGCCACAGCACCTCGGTCAGATTGCCCACTACGCGGGGCAACTGCGTTCCCGCGTGAAGCAAACCTTCGCGACCGTTGGCGAGCGTCGACGCTTCTGGGAAAAATTCTTCGTGAACGACAGGCTGGCGCAGTCGCTGGCGAATCAGGACAGCAAAGCGGTTGAAGAGACAACGGCGCAGCTATTCTCTGAACCGCTGGACCATCGCGGCGAAGTGGTGCTGGTGGGCGCAGGTCCTGGCGATGCGGGCTTGCTAACGCTGAAAGGGCTACAGCAGATCCAGCAGGCGGATATTGTGGTTTACGATCGTCTGGTCTCTGATGACATCATGAACCTGGTGCGTCGCGACGCCGACCGCGTCTTCGTCGGCAAACGCGCGGGCTACCACTGCGTTCCGCAGGAAGAGATTAACCAGATCCTGCTGCGCGAGGCGCAAAAGGGCAAACGCGTGGTGCGTCTGAAAGGGGGCGATCCGTTTATCTTTGGTCGCGGGGGTGAAGAGCTGGAAACTCTGTGTAACGCGGGTATTCCCTTCTCCGTGGTGCCAGGCATTACTGCGGCATCCGGCTGCTCAGCTTACTCTGGCATTCCGCTGACCCACCGGGATTACGCCCAGAGCGTGCGCCTGGTGACGGGCCACCTGAAGACCGGCAGCGAGCTGGACTGGCATAACCTAGCAGCCGAAAAGCAGACGCTGGTGTTCTACATGGGGCTGAACCAGGCCGCCACGATCCAGGCAAAGCTGCTGGAGCACGGCATGGAGGCAGATATGCCCGTCGCGCTGATAGAAAACGGTACCGCCATTACGCAGCGCGTGGTGGATGGGGTGCTAACGCAGCTAGGCGAACTGGCGCAGCAGGTCGAAAGCCCGGCGCTGATTGTGGTTGGGCGCGTGGTCGAACTGCGCGATAAACTCAACTGGTTCTCGAATCACTAACGCATACTCTTCCTTTCCGGAGTAGTCCTTAAGCGGACTACTCCCCTCTTACCGCTGTCGATAACATACCGCCCCGAAGTGGAAATTTTCCCTTTATTCCCTTGAGTTACATCCAATTTTCGTTTTTAAGACAAGGAATGCGTATGTTCAAACTGGCAAAAGCCGCCGTTCTGGTCGGTCTGTTATCCACTCTGACGGCCTGCACCGGTCACGTTCAAAACACCAAAAATAACTGCAGCTACGATTACCTGCTGCACCCGGCGATCTCTATTTCGAAGATCATCGGTGGCTGCGGCCCGGCGGCGCAGCAGTAAGCGATTTTCAGGCGTAAAAAAACCGGGGATTTCCCGGTTTTTTAGTTTTGGAGAAGTGCGGCCTGATGCCCTCACCCTGGCCCTCTCCCACAGGGAGAGGGTACAAACCCTAAAAACGGTAACGTGGTTACCGTTTTGCTTTTACCTATGGTTTCGCGACAAACCCAATCGCTTCGTACACCGCTTTCAGGGTTTCGGACGCGCGCGCGCTGGCTTTTTCCGCGCCCTCTTTCATCACTTTCTGCAGGAAAGCTTCGTCGTTGCGATAGCGGTTATAGCGCTCCTGAAGCTCGGTCAGCATGCCGGAAACGGCGTCTGCCACTTCACCTTTCAGGTGACCGTACATTTTGCCTTCGAAGTGCTGCTCCAGCTCAGGAATGCTCTGGCCGGTGACACCGGAGAGGATATCCAGCAGGTTGGAGACGCCCGCTTTATTCTGCACGTCGTAGCGCACCACAGGCGGCTCGTCGGAGTCGGTCACCGCGCGCTTGAGCTTTTTGACCACCGATTTCGGGTCTTCCAGCAGGCCGATAACGTTGTTGCGGTTATCGTCAGACTTGGACATCTTCTTGGTTGGCTCCAGCAGCGACATCACGCGCGCGCCGGATTTCGGAATAAACGGCTCTGGCACTTTAAACACATCACCGTAGATCGCGTTGAAGCGCTGGGCAATATCGCGGCTCAGCTCGAGATGCTGCTTCTGGTCTTCGCCAACCGGCACCTGGTTAGTCTGGTACAGCAGGATGTCTGCCGCCATCAGCACCGGATAGTCAAACAGACCGGCGTTGATGTTTTCAGAGTAGCGCGCGGATTTATCCTTGAACTGGGTCATGCGGCTCAGCTCACCGAAATAGGTGTAGCAGTTCAGCGCCCAGCCCAGCTGTGCATGCTCTGGCACATGGGACTGAACAAAAATGGTGCTCTTCTCAGGATCAATCCCACAGGCCAGATACAGTGCGAGGGTGTCCAGCGTGGCTTTACGCAGCTTCTCAGGATCCTGACGGGCGGTAATCGCATGAAGGTCCACGATGCAGTAAATGCAATGGTAGTCGTCCTGCATGCTGACCCACTGACGTAACGCACCCATGTAGTTACCAATGGTCAATTCACCTGAAGGCTGTGCGCCACTAAAAACGATGGGCTTAGTCATTATTCAATTCCTGATGTTCACTGTGCGAAAGCCCGAGTGCGGGCAACAAATCTTTGAAGTGGTCGAACACAACATCCGGCTCACTTAGCGTGATGGCCTCACCGTAGTTATAGCCATAGGTTAATCCGACGGAAGGACACCCAGCCGCTCGGGCAGCCAGAATATCATTGCGCGAATCACCGACAAAGAGCAGCTCAGCAGGTGTTAAGGATAATTTTCCTGCCACCAGCAGCAGCGGTTCCGGATGCGGCTTTTTGTTTTGCACATCGTCGCCGCCCACAATCACGGAGAAGTACTTCGCGATATCCAGCGCTTCAAGCAGCGGTGCCACAAACGGCGTTGGTTTGTTGGTCACCAGCCCCAGCGGAATACCCTTCGCGTGCAGCGCGCTCAGCGTTTCCGTAACGTCCGGGAAGAGGAAACTGCCCTCCTCGACGGTCTCTTCATAGAAACGATCGAACAGTTTGCGCAGAATGCGCAGCTGCTCTTCCTGCGGGATATCGGCACCATCAACGCTCGGTTTACCCTGCGCGGAACGCTGCGACGCGCGCTCCTGCCGCGCCCACGTCAACGCGCGCTCCATCAGCACATCGGCGCCGTTGCCAATCCACGTGACGACACGCTCTTCGCCCGCAACGGGCAGCTCAAGGGCATACAGCGCCTGGTCGACGGCACTCGTTAAGCCCGGCGCGCTGTCAACCAGCGTGCCGTCGAGGTCGAATGCCACACCCCGAATTGCCTGCAACTTATCCATGACTTACCTTCGCCAGCTCGCGGCGCATTTCATCAATGACTTTTTTGTAATCCGGTTGGTCGAAAATCGCTGAACCTG
Organism: Enterobacter genomosp. O; assembly: GCF_001022965.1. Lineage (GTDB taxonomy): Bacteria > Pseudomonadota > Gammaproteobacteria > Enterobacterales > Enterobacteriaceae > Enterobacter > Enterobacter cloacae_L. Next base: position 164,345 of record NZ_LECZ01000021.1, on the reverse strand, counting down.
CAACGAACATATCCGCGCCCGCTGCCGCAATTTCACCAATGTTATTCACTTTCACACCGCCGTCTACTTCCAGGCGAATATCGTAACCTGACTCATCAATGCGACGGCGTACTTCACGCAGCTTGTCCAGCGTGTGGGGAATGAACGACTGACCGCCAAAGCCAGGGTTAACGGACATCAGCAAAATGACGTCCAGCTTATCCATCACATAGTCGAGATAGCTCAGCGGCGTGGCCGGGTTAAACACCAGACCCGCCTTGCAGCCGTTCTCTTTGATCAGCTGCAGGGTGCGATCCACATGTTCAGAAGCTTCCGGATGGAAGGTGATGATGCTGGCGCCCGCCGCGGCGAAATCCGGCACGATACGGTCGACAGGTTTCACCATCAGATGGACGTCAATCGGGGCGGTAATGCCGTAGTTGCGCAGCGCCTTAAGCACCATTGGACCAATGGTCAGATTGGGGACGTAGTGGTTATCCATAACGTCGAAATGGACGACATCTGCGCCAGCCGCGAGAGCTTTAGCGGTATCTTCACCCAGGCGGGCAAAATCGGCCGACAGAATTGAGGGAGCAATCAAAAACTGTTTCATCCGCATCTCCTTGAAATGTGTTTACCGGCGGGCAAAACGGCTCAGGGGCGATAAAGAGCCAGGAGTTCGTCCACCTTTTTACGTGTGCCGCCGTTGCTGCTAATGCTACGCCGCACTTTAACCTGAAAATGCTTCGCGGCTTTGTACCATTCGCGCGTATCAGGGGTATCGTGATTTGAAATTAACACCGGAATTCTTTTGCTGACCAGCTTTTCCGCCATCTCCGCCAGACGGGCCTGTTCGGCCGGGCTGAAGCTGTTGGTGTGATAGGCGGTGAAGTTCGCCGTCGCCGACAGCGGCGCGTAAGGGGGATCGCAGTAAACCACCGAGTTTACGCCTGCCAGCTCCATACACTCTTCATACGAGAGGCAGTGAAACTCGGCATGCTGTGCTTTTTCGGCAAAGTGATACAGCTCGTCCTGCGGAAAATAGGGACGCTTATAGCGGCCAAACGGCACGTTAAATTCCCCTCGAAGATTATAACGGCACAGGCCGTTGTAACCATGACGGTTGAGGTAGAGGAACAGCAGCGCCCTGCGGAACGGATCCTGACTCTGGTTAAACTCCGCACGGAACTGGTAGTAAACGTCCGGGTTATTGTTCTCAGGCGTAAACAGTGCACGCGCCTCTGCGACATACTCATCGGTACGATGCTTAACGATGTTATAGAGGCTGATAAGGTCGCTGTTGATATCCGCCAGGATATAACGAGAAAAATCGGTGTTCAGGAACACCGATCCCGCACCCACGAAAGGCTCGATAAGACACTCGCCTTTCGGCAGGTGCTTTTTAATATCATCGAGCAGGGGGTATTTCCCCCCTGCCCATTTCAGAAAAGCGCGATTTTTTTTCATGCTGACTAACTGATTACACCTTCTCCGGCTGTGGAGAAAGCTCCGACAGCATCCTGCGCTTTAAACATTACTTCAGATCGGCCTGAACCTGATGAATCGGCTTCGCCCACGGGTTTTTCGCCTGAACATCAGCAGGCAGCGTCGCCACGGCACGTTTTGCTTCGTCTTTTGAAGCATACACACCGCTGACCAGCACATACCACGGCTGACCGTTACGGGTCGTCTGATAAACAACATAGTTTTTCAGATTGGATTTCTTCGCCCAACCGTTGAGATTGTCATAGTTAGACGAACTGCTCAGCTGCAGCGTGTAGTTGCTGGATGGCGCAGACTTCAGCGAACCGACGTTACCTGCAGTTTTACCTGCCGCGCTGCTGGATGCTGTTGCCGTTGCGGCAGGCGCAGCTGTGGCAGCCGGTGCTGTGGTGGTTGCCGTTGCTTTCGGTGCAGTCTGCGTGACTGGTGCTTTAGCAGGCTCGCTCACCGCAGCCGTTTCAGTGTGTTTCGGCTGGGCCGGTACGGCTTTCACTTCAGGCGCTTTTACCACTGCCTGAGGTTTGGCTTCACGCTTAGGCTCAATCACAGCCTGCTTACGTTCAGGACGTGTTGCAGTCTGCGTCTGGCGCGGTTTGGTTTCCGTCGCGGCCGTTTGCGGCTGAGCGTTACCACCGCGAATCGGGGCAACGGTTGCAGGTTCAGTTGGCAGCGTAGAGTTAACCACGACGTTATCAACCTGCTGCTGATTCTGCGGCTGCGTCAGCGCATTGTTCAGGTCTCCCTGAACTTCTACGCGCTGCTGGCCTTCAGGCGTAGCAGGTGCCTGGCCCTGAGCAGGGGTAGAGGAAACGGGCGGCAGAGAAACATCCTGCGGCGTTGTTGTGTTACCAGCGGTCCGCTCTGCGGAAGTGGCACCCGGTGCAGGCTGCGCACCATTCGCCTGATTGGACGCATCGTTACCGGAAAGGTTAATGCTCTTCTCGGCGGAAGCGGTTTGCTCGGTTGAGTTCGTTGACGGTGCTTTTAGCGCGGAGCCAATGCCGACAATCAGCAGCACAAGCACCAAAACGCCAAGGCCCATCATGATGTACTGGCGGGAAGCCGGTTTTGGCGCAGCGGCTTTTTTACGTTTACGCGGGCGACGCTCTACAGGCTGTTCGTCCATTGAATCTTCTTCGGACTCATAATCCTCTTCTTCTCGCTCCTCGTGCGCGTTGCGGCTGCGCGAAGGGCGACGATCGTCTGCATCCAGATCAACATCGTCAAAGTTGATCTGCGGCTCGTTATCACGTTCTGAAGATTGACGAGAACGACCAGTACGACGATCGCTGGGATCGGGTTTCAGCTCGTCTTCTGGTTTGAATTCATCCATTTAACACCCCACTCAAAGGCTTATGCCAACGACTTTGCATTTCACCTGAAGCTAAACGACCACCTGCAACAGTGGCCTGACCTTTCTAGTTGTTACGCCTGCTGACAATCAGCGATAGCGCCAAGAACGACATCGTGCGGCACTCCGCCGCGCACTTCACTCTTCCCTATTGCAAGCGGGAGTACAAGACGCATCTCACCTGCCAATACTTTTTTATCGCGCATCATGTGGGGTAAATACGCTTGCGCCGACATCTCCTGCGGCCCGGTTACCGGCAAACCTGCACGCTCAAGCAGCGCAATGATGCGTGCCGTCTCTTCCGCCTTGAACTGTCCAAGACGTTCAGAGGTGCGGGCAGCCATTACCATTCCGGCCGCAACGGCTTCACCGTGCAGCCAGTTACCGTAACCCATTTCGGCTTCAATCGCGTGACCAAACGTATGCCCAAGATTCAGTAAAGCACGTAAGCCCGTTTCACGCTCGTCTGCCGCGACAACTTCTGCTTTCAGTTCACAACAACGACGAATGCAGTATGCCAGTTTAGCCTCATCCAGGCGCAACAACGCATCCATATTCTCTTCAAGCCAGTTAAAGAACTCGCCATCCAGAATAATGCCGTATTTGATCACTTCCGCCAGGCCAGAAGCCAGCTCGCGCTTCGGCAGGGTTTTCAGACAGTCGAGATCCACCACCACCGATGCGGGCTGGTAGAACGCGCCAATCATGTTTTTACCGAGCGGATGGTTGACTGCCGTTTTGCCACCCACAGAGGAGTCGACCTGAGACAGTAACGTGGTCGGGATTTGAATAAAGCGGACACCACGTTGATAGCTTGCGGCCGCAAAGCCGGTCAGATCGCCCACAACACCGCCGCCCAAGGCAAGCAGTGTTGTATCGCGACCGTGCGGTTTTTGCAGCAATGCGGTAAAGACGGTATCCAGTACCGTCAGGCTTTTATACTGCTCGCCATCGGGGAGAATCACACTGTCGACTTTAACGCCCGCCTGCTCAAGCAGGTGGCGTACACGGTCGAGATAAAGCGGAGCCAGCGTCTCATTGGTGACCAGCATCGCCTGATCACCCGCTTTCAGTGGTAAAAAGGAAGCTGGATCGTTAAACAAACCAGCCGCGATGGTGATAGGGTAACTACGTTCCCCGAGAGTAACTGTAATCCTCTCCATGACGCGACATCCACCTTTAATGCTTTACCCGCAGGCGAGTGTATATAAAGCCAGAATCAGTTGCTTTCCAGCATATGAATAATCTGGTTTGCAACCACTTTAGCGCTCTGATCGTCAGTACGAATGGTCACATCGGCAATCTCTTCATACAGCGGATTGCGTTCATCGGCCAACGCTTCCAGAACTTCGCGTGGTGGCGTTTCAACCTGCAGCAACGGGCGCTTTTTATCGCGCTGCGTACGTGCCAGCTGTTTCTCAATGGTCGTCTCAAGATAGACCACTACGCCACGGGCGGAGAGACGGTTGCGGGTTTCGCGAGATTTCACAGAGCCGCCGCCTGTTGCCAGAACGATGCCCTGTTTTTCCGTGAGTTCGTTGATCACTTTTTCTTCTCGGTCACGGAAACCTTCTTCGCCTTCTACGTCGAAAACCCAGCCCACATCAGCTCCGGTTCGTTTCTCAATCTCTTGATCAGAATCGTAAAATTCCATATTGAGTTGTTGAGCTAACTGACGCCCAATAGTGCTTTTGCCGGCACCCATAGGCCCAACCAGAAAGATATTGCGTTTCTCTGCCATTTTATCGGTACTACTAAGACTATTCGTTAATGGTAATCCCCGCTTCGCAGACACCCAGCGTAGCAGGACATGAACTGAAACCTCATATGCAATAGAGCGAGAGTCAGACTAAAAATTATCTCAATACTCCGGCTTGTTTGGCAACTGATTAAATCACCGCGCCGGGCGCATAAGGTAATAAGACGTAAGTCCAACTCAAATCGGTACTCCTTGTATGCTAATTCATGCCCCACGTCAAACTTCTGCAACAAACTGAATGCAAAATCATTGCGGAGATCGTCACCCGTCAGTGAATAGCGACCAGACGTGGTGTAATAAACACCACTAACTCACGTCGTTCGTTATCTTTCCCGTCATGGCGAAAAAGCGCCCCAATCCAGGGAATGCTACCCAGCCCCGGTACGCTGTCATTGCCGGTTTTGTTCTTCTGGGAAAAAATTCCCCCCAGCGCCAGCGTTTCTCCACTTTTTACCTCAACCTGCGTTTCTATCTCCTGTTTGTCGATAGCCAGCGTTTCACCGTCAGCCTGCTGTAGCACCTGTCCTGGCATATTTTCGCTGATGTGTAATTTCAGGCGCACGCGTCCCCCCGGCAATACCACCGGTGTCACCTCCATCCCCAATACCGCCTCTTTGAACTCAACGGAGGTCGCGCCGCTTTCACCGCTTGAGACCTGATACGGGATTTCACTGCCCTGCTTGATACTGGCCGGTTGCATATGCGAGGCCAGCAGCCGCGGGTTGGCGATGATATCGACCTGCTGTTTTTGCTCCAGCGCAGACAGCTCCAGATCCAGCAGCCGACCGTTGATTCGCCCGATATTAAAACCCACGTGGCTGGTGGCGCCAGCCACGGAAAGATCGCCGCCAAGCGTCGTGAGCTGTCCGACCTTGCCCGCGTCGGTGGCGTCGGCGAGATTCCACTTCACTCCCAGCTCGCGCAGGCTTTTTTCAGTAATGGTCACAATGTGCGCAGCCAGCTCTACCTGCTCGACGGGAATATCCATCTGAGCGGCCCAGCGCTGGAGCGTATCCACCACCGTCTGGTTATCCCGAATCAGCAGGCGGTTGGTACGTTTGTCGACGGATAAGCTCCCCTTTGGGCTCAGGAGTTTTTCTGCGGCTTTTTGCAGATCTGCAGCATCGGCATAGGAAAAAGAGATGTTCTGTGAGACCAGCGGTGCATCAAGCTGTCGACGCGTCCGCTCCTGCTCAGAACGTTCCTGCTGTTCACGCTGCCACGCCGCGGTATGAACATAAAAAATACCCCCTTCCTCTCGCAAAACGAGCCCGGCGCTAGAGACAACCGTCTGTAGCGCTTGCCGCCAGGGGACGCGCGTCAGGTTGAGCGAAAGCGTGCCGCTGACATCAGGCGATACCACCAGATTGCGGCTCTCCTGTGCGACCAGCGCCTGCAGCACCTGGACCACAGGGACGTCATCCACCACCAGCGTGACCGGCTTTGGCGCGGCGGCCCACAGCGGATGGCTGAACGCCAGCAGCAACAGCATTATCCGTAAGTTCATTCTTATCCGTTCCTTCTCGTTGCCACGTCCATTGGACGGGTTCACAGGTATCACCCACATCAACAACCAGCTCATATTCATTGATGGCTGTTATCTGCCAGCCCGCCGGGAAGCGTTCATGCGTTTTCAGCCGGTACCAGCGCTTTTGTCCATCCTGTAAGATGCCGATAGCCTGACGTCCTCCCACCATGCCGCGATAGTGCCATTGCGCCAGTTCACCAATGGCGCAAGGATCGTCCGGCGGGCGAAACGGATCGCGCATGCCTGTTAAGAGCAACACTGAGCAAACCAGCAAATATCGCGCGCTATTTCGCATGATTCAGCTCCAGCCGCAGGCGTAACACCTTACCTTCTGACGAAACAGCGAAAGCCGCGACCTGCACATCCCGCTGCGCCAGCCGGGAAAAAAGCCCCGGGATCGCCGGCCACTCAACCTCCAGCGCCAGTTCTCCTCCGGTCTGCAGCGGCTTCCAGTGAACCAGCTTCGTGCCATCGTCCTGAAAATCGAGCGGTGAAAACGGCGTCAACTCCCGTACTTCCGTCGTTTCCGGGTGAGGCGGTATCGTTCTGACCGCAGGCCATAACGCCGCGTTAGCCCTTACGTCCTGGATCAGCTGGCGTTGTCGTTCAGCACACTGTCTGTCTACCGGTCTGAGCAAGGTGCTCCACGCAGCCAGTCCTGCCAGGAGACTCCCCAGACACCAGCAGAGCACCCGAATCCAGGAACGACTCTCGCACCAGCGTTCCAACAGGGTATTCACGCGTTATCCCTCGCTTTTAAGATGAAAAGTAAACATCCAGCGCCCCTGATTATCTTGCCGAAGCTCACCCTCCGTCCCGGGGGTAAAACCGGCAATGTGTCCAAGCGCATCACGCAGGGCAGACAGGGCTGGCAGAGTTGTGGCATATCCGGTCAACATCAGCGTAGGTGGCTGATAGCGCAGTTCCGTCAGCCAGACCTGTGCAGGTATGGCGCGGGAAAGTGACTCCATCACTGGTTGCCACTGGCGTTGCTGACGCGCAGGCATCTGCGTTTGTGCAGCAAGCCTCTGGCGAGAGGCCAGCACGTGCTGCACGGATTGTGTTCCCGCCAGATCCGTTTGCAGGGCATGCAGCCGCATGAGATGGGTCATCCGCAGACAAAAAATGACCATGAGCATCACCAGCGCTGTGCCGAAAAACATCGCGCCCCAGAAACGCAGGCATCGCGCGCGCCGCTGCTGTCGCCACGGCAGAAAGTTCGTGATGCTCATTCGGGCACCTGACTCATGGCCAGCGCCAGCGCAACGGTATAATCAGCACCGCATTCCGGTAACGGGGCATGGCAGCCTTTCAGGGTTTCCCACGGGTCACGTCGGCTATCAAACAGCGCGATGTCATCCGGACCAAGGGCCAGCAGCGCCGACAGCTCAGCCACGTTTTCGGCTTCTGCGGCAACGCGGCGGCCCCACTGGTGGCGCATTGCCCAGAGCCACTGCCGCTCGTCCCGCCAGGCGACGCACTGCGCCGGCGCCACGGCAGGAAGAAGATTCTTCAGCGCGCTGGCGTCCGGGGTAATGGTCACCAGCCGCAAACGCAGCGTTTTCGCCAGCGTCAGAAGCGTTTCGACCTCGTTATTTTGTGCCGCAGTGACGTGAAAGGTATTGCTGAAGGTGTCCTGCGCGTAATCGAAACGGAGCGTCTCTGCAGAGACCTCTAACTCGCGCGAGAGTGCCGCGCCAAGCCATGAGAGCTGCTCGCTGTCGCGCAGCGCAATGGCCGGGCGGGGAAGCGACCTTTGCAGGGTGCGCGCGGCCGGGAAAGAGAGAAACACCCTGTGAGAGTGCGGCAACGTTTTCCGCCAGTCGCGCAACGCATCAACCAGCTGTTCTGGCTGACAAATCTTGCCGTCACGAATGATGCCTTCGGCCAGAGGGATTGCCCACCAGCGGCGCAAACACCAGCCCGACTTCTCCCGGACCAACGCGACGATCAGCACCCTATCCTGTTGAATATGAACGCCCGTTTGCCATGTTTTGAAAGCCATGCTTCACGATCTCCTTATCGCCCGTCACCTTGACGGCTATATCAATGCATCAGGCTTGCCTTTATACTACCGCGCGATTGTTTAGAAACTGCCCAAGTGAAACCAAATGGGAAATCTCCGGTGAAGTTCGTAAAGTATTTATTCATCCTTGCAGTCTGTTGCATTCTGCTGGGAGCAGGCTCGATTTACGGTTTATACAAATATATTGAGCCACAGCTGCCTGATGTCGCCACGCTTCGCGATGTGCGTCTCCAGATCCCGATGCAGGTCTATAGCGCCGATGGCGAGTTAATGGCGCAGTACGGCGAGAAGCGTCGTATCCCGCTGACCTTAAACCAAATTCCACCTGTCATGGTGAAGGCCTTTATCGCCACGGAGGATAGCCGTTTTTACGAGCATCACGGTGTCGATCCGGTGGGGATTTTCCGTGCCGCGAGCATTGCGCTGTTTTCTGGTCATGCCTCTCAGGGGGCGAGTACCATTACGCAGCAGCTGGCGCGTAACTTCTTCCTCAGCCCTGAAAAGACGCTGACCCGTAAGATCAAAGAGGTGTTCCTTGCGATCCGTATTGAGCAGCTGCTGAGCAAAGACGAGATCCTTGAGCTGTACCTCAATAAAATCTACCTTGGCTACCGTGCCTATGGCGTGGGGGCTGCGGCGCAGGTGTACTTCGGTAAGCCTGTTGAGCAACTCACCTTAAGTGAAATGGCAACCATTGCCGGTCTGCCAAAAGCACCGTCCACGTTTAACCCGCTCTACTCGCTCGATCGCGCCACCGCGCGTCGCAACGTCGTCCTGTCACGTATGCTGAGCGAAGGCTATATCAGCCAGAGCGAGTACGACCAGGCGCGCAGCGATGTCATTGACGCCAACTACCATGCCCCTGAGATTGCCTTCTCAGCCCCTTATCTAACCGAAATGGTTCGCCAGGAGATGGTGAACCGCTATGGCGATAAGGCCTATGAAGATGGCTACCGCGTTTACACCACCGTCACCCGCAAGGTACAGCAGGCGGCTCAGGAAGCGGTGCGCAATAACGTGATGGACTACGATATGCGTCACGGCTATCGCGGTCCGTCAAACGTGCTCTGGAAAGTGGGCGAAAGCGCGTGGGACAGCAAAAAAATCACCAGTACGCTGAAAGCGCTGCCAACCTATGGTCCGCTTCTTCCTGCCGTGGTGACTCAGGCCGATCCTCAGGAAGCCGTGGCGACGCTCGCGGACGGTACGTCCGTCTCCCTGCGTATGGACGGTATCCGCTGGGCGCGTCCGTACCGTTCGGATACCCTGCAGGGCCCAACCCCGCGTAAAGTGACCGATGCAGTACAAACCGGGCAACAAATCTGGGTGCGCAAGGTCGGTGATGCCTGGTGGCTGGCACAGGTGCCGGACGTCAACTCGGCCCTGGTCTCTATCAATCCACAGAACGGCGCAGTAATGGCCCTGGTCGGTGGCTTCGATTTCAACCAGAGCAAATTTAACCGCGCGACCCAGGCGCTGCGTCAGGTCGGTTCCAATATCAAACCGTTCCTCTACACGGCGGCGATGGATAAGGGCCTGACCCTTGCCAGCATCCTTAACGACGTGCCTATCTCTCGCTGGGATGCCGGTGCGGGTTCCGACTGGCAGCCGAAGAACTCCCCTGCGGAATATGCCGGCCCCATTCGTCTCCGTCAGGGCCTGGGACAGTCGAAAAACGTGGTGATGGTGCGTGCCATGCGCGCGATGGGCGTCGACTATGCCGCAGAGTATCTGCAGCGCTTCGGCTTCCCGGCGCAGAACATCGTTCGTACCGAATCGCTGGCGTTAGGCTCCGCCTCCTTTACGCCGCTTCAGGTCGCGCGTGGATACTCGGTAATGGCCAACGGCGGCTTCCTGATTGACCCGTACTTCATCAGTAAGATTGAGAACGATCAGGGCGGCGTGCTGTTCGAGGCGAAGCCGAAAATTGCCTGTCCTGACTGCGATATCCCGGTCATTTATGGCAACACGCCGAAATCTGACGTGCTTGAGAATAAGGACATGGAAGACCCTGCCGTATCGCAGGAGCAGCCGAACGGCGTTGTACCGCAGCCGCAGCTGGAACAGGCGAACCAGGCGCTGGTCGCGCAGACCGGCGTGCCGGAGTATGCCCCGCACGTGATCAACACGCCGCTGTCGTTCCTGATTAAGAGCGCGCTGAACACCAACATCTTCGGTGAACCGGGCTGGCAGGGCACCGGCTGGCGCGCAGGGCGTGATTTGCAGCGCCATGATATCGGCGGTAAAACGGGGACAACCAACAGCTCGAAAGACGCGTGGTTCTCCGGTTACGGTCCGGGTGTGGTAACGTCAGTGTGGATCGGTTTCGACGATCATCGCCGTGATTTAGGCCGTACAACGGCGTCTGGCGCGATTAAAGATCAGATTTCCGGCTACGAAGGCGGCGCGAAAAGCGCGCAACCGGCCTGGGATGCCTACATGAAATCCGTTCTTGAAGGCGTACCGGAGCAGCCGCTGACGCCGCCGCCAGGCGTGGTGACGGTCAATATCGACCGCAGCACGGGCCAGCTCGCCAACGGCGGCAATAGCCGTGAAGAGTATTTCATCGAGGGCACGCAGCCGACCACACAGGCGGTGCATGAGGTGGGTACAGAGATTATTGATAACGGCGAAACGCACGAGCTGTTTTAAGCATAAAAATGCCCGGTAAAGCCGGGCAAAGAATTGTAGGCCGGGTAAGGCGAAGCCGCCACCCGGCTTTTTTTATGGCCTACAGCCGCCCTTGACCCTTCAGCCACTCCCGGACCAGGAACAGCGCGCTCACGTTGCGCGCTTCATTAAAGTCTGGGTCTTCAAGCAGATCCATCAGATGCGCTAACGGCCAGCGAACCTGCGGCAGCGGCTCCGGCTCGTCCCCTTCCAGCGATTCAGGGTAGAGATCTTCAGCCACCACGATATTCATTTTGCTGGAAAAATAGGACGGTGCCATGCTCAGTTTTTTCAGGAACGAAAGCTCGTTCGCCCCGAAGCCCACCTCTTCTTTCAGCTCGCGGTTTGCCGCTTCAAAGACGGTTTCGCCCGGGTCGATAAGCCCTTTCGAGAACCCAAGCTCGTAAGATTCCGTTCCCACAGCGTATTCGCGGATCAAAATCAGATGATCGTCGACAATCGGAACAATCATCACCGCTTCGCGCGAAGAGGGGCGCATACGTTCATAAACGCGACGCACACCGTTGCTGAACTCCAGGTCCACGCTTTCGACATTAAACAGGCGCGATTTGGCGACAGTTTCAACATTCAGAATGGTGGGTTTTTGTAGTGGTTTGCTCATCGTGATGGGTCTTAGCAGTGAGAACTGGCGTTATTGTGCGATATGCCGCACGGTTTCGGCAATGTCAATCGTTCTTTATTTACATTTATGCAACGTAGCAGGGATCAATCCTCAATTCAAAACAAATGTCAAGAGGTTGAAATGTTTCCAGGAATTTGCTGATATCGCGCCATAACAGGCTTTGCTATCATCACGGGTCACTGGGATGCGCTTCAGAATGCTCAAGTTCGACTCCATACTTGCCGATAGCCAACCACAGATTCTCGTTCAATGGAAAGGTGCTACTGACTACACCTGTAAGAAGATAAGTAAGATGGGGAAAGCATGAGCACCATTTTGATTGTTCTCGCTGCTATGCTGGCCGGCGCGTTGGTTGCAGGGTGGATGTACAGGCGTCGCGTACAGCGCCGTTATCGTCTGCCCTTTTTAAATGCATTTGCGGGAGCGACCACGCGCAAACTCACGCAAGACGAGCGTGATGCGGTTGAAAACTATCTCGAAATTCTGAACCGTTCTCAGTTAACCCCTGGGCCGACGGGAGCCACCGCTGCGCCTGTCGCGCTAAAGCTTAATACGCAAAGCGATACCGTGCTCTGCGTGACGCGCTCCATCACGCGCTACGGCATCACCACCGACGACCCCAACAAATGGCGCTATTACCTCGATTCCGTTGAAGTGCATCTGCCCCCGTCCTGGGAGCAATACATTAATGACGAAAACAGCGTTGAGCTGATTCACACCGATTCGCTGCCCCTCGTGATCTCGCTTAACGGACACACGCTGAATGAGTACCTTCAGGAAGCCCCGCGTTTTGCGCTTGAGCGCGCGAGTTCGACGCAGGCCTCCATTCGTGGCGAAGAGACAGAGCAGATCGAACTGCTGAACATTCGCCAGGAGACGTATGAAGAGTACGCCCTGAGCCGCCCGGACGGCATTCGTGAAGCCGTTCTGATCGTCGCCGCGTTCCTGCTCTTTTTTATCTGCCTGCTGACGCCGGACGTGTTTGTCCCCTGGCTGGCCGGTGGTGCGGTGCTGCTGCTGGCAGGCGGGCTTTGGGGACTCTTTGCCCCGCCGGCCAAGACCTCGCTGCGTGAGATCCACTGCCTGCGCGGGACGCCAAAGCGCTGGGGCCTGTTCGGCGAAAACGATCAGGAGCATCTCAACAATATCTCGCTCGGTATTATCGACCTTATCTACCCGCGCCACTGGCAGCCGTGGATTGCGCAGGACTTAGGCCAGAAAACCGATATTGATATCTATCTTGACCGCCACGTTGTGCGTCAGGGACGATTCTTATCCCTGCATGATGAAGTGAAAAATTTCCCGCTTCAGCACTGGCTCCGCAGTACGGTCATTGCCGGAGGCGCCGCGCTGGTCTTTGTCATGCTGCTGCTTTTCGTACCGCTGGATATGCCCATCAAATTCACGCTGTCGTGGATCAAAGGGGCGCAAACCATCGAAGCGACCAGCGTCAACAAGCTGGATGAAGCCGGTGTGCGCGTGGGGGACACGCTGCGCCTGAAGGGAACCGGCATGTGTAATATTCACGCCCCAGGGGCGTGGAACACGCGCCAGAACTCACCGTTCATGCCGTTCGATTGCTCGCAAATTATCTGGAACGACGCACCGCCGCTGCCGCTGCCGGAATCCGAAGTGGTGAACAAAGCCACGGCTCTTACCCAGACGGTGAACCGCCAGCTGCACCCGAAACCGGACGATGATTCGCGCGTTAGCCCTGCGCTGCGCTCGGCCATTCAGAAATCAGGCATGGTTCTGCTGGATGATTTTGGTGACATCGTTCTGAAAACTGAAGATCTCTGCTCCTCGCAGGATGAGTGCATACGCCTCAAGAATGCGCTGGTCAACCTGGGGAACAGCAAAGACTGGGACTCGTTGGTAAAGCGCGCCGAAGCGGGACGCCTGGATGGCGTTAACGTGCTGCTGCGCCCGGTTAGCGCTGAATCGCTGGATAACCTGGTCGCCACCTCGACATCGCCGTTCATGATGCGCGAAACCACCCGTGCGGCTCAGGCGCTGAACAGCCCGGCACCGGGCGGGTTTGTGATTGTCAGCGATGAAGGCAGCGACCTGGTCGATCAGCCCTATCCGCAGGTAGCGCTTTATGACTACCCGGCGCAGGAACAGTGGAATCAATTCCAGCGTCTGGCGCAGATGCTGATGCAAACGCCGTTCAGCGCCGAAGGGATTGTCACGAGTATTTATACCGACGCCAACGGCACCCGCCATATCGGCCTGCACCGGATGCCGGATAGCGCAGGTTTGTGGCGTTACATCGGCACCTCACTGCTGATGATCGCGATGCTTGTCGCCATTTTCTGGAATGGTTTCATGGCCCTGCGCCGCTACCAGCGCTCCCGCACCCGGCTTGCCGAAATCCAGCAGTATTACGAAAACTGCCTCAATCCGAAGCTGATCCCCTCCTCTGAGAGCCTGATCTGATAACGTCGTTGCGCGACAAGATGTGCTACCCTGTCGCGCACGTTTCTTCTGGCTGGAGTTCCCCTTATGCATCTTGATATCGCCTGGCAGGAGGTTGATACCGTTCTGCTGGATATGGACGGCACGCTGCTCGATCTCGCCTTTGATAACTACTTCTGGCAAAAGCTGGTTCCTGAAACCTATGGCGAACAACAGGGTATCTCCCCGGCAGAAGCACAGGCATTCATTCGTTCGCAATATAGCGCCGTGCAACATACGCTAAACTGGTACTGTCTTGACTACTGGAGCGAACGCCTCGGTCTGGACATTTGCGCCATGACCACCGCCCAGGGCCCACGCGCCGTTTTGCGCGAGGATACGGTTCCGTTCCTGGATGCGCTGAAAGCGAGCGGCAAGCGCCGCATTTTGCTGACCAACGCGCATCCACATAACCTGGCGGTGAAGCTGGAGCATACGGGGCTTGCATCGCACCTTGATTTATTACTTTCCACCCACACATTTGGTTATCCGAAAGAGGATCAGCGTTTGTGGCATGCGGTGAAGGAAGAGACGGGTTTGCAGCCAGAACGCACGCTGTTCATTGATGACAGTGAACCCATTCTGGATTCCGCGGCTAAGTTTGGCATTCGCTACTGTCTGGGCGTTACCAATCCTGACTCGGGCCTGGCTGAAAAAAGCTATCTGCGCCATCCGGGACTGAACGACTATCGCCAGATGATCCCCTCACTAACCGTGAAGGAGACGCCATGAAAGAAAAACCCTCTGACGGGGTAAGACTGGATAAATGGCTGTGGGCAGCGCGTTTTTATAAAACTCGCGCCCTTGCCCGCGAGATGGTTGACGGCGGTAAAGTGCATTACAACGGGCAGCGCAGCAAACCGAGCAAGCTGGTTGAGCTGAATGCCACCTTAACGCTGCGTCAGGGCAACGATGAGCGTACGGTAGTGATCAAAGCCATTACCGAACAACGACGCCCCGCAGCAGAAGCCGTACTGCTGTATGAAGAGACGGCGGAAAGCATTGAAAAGCGCGAGAAAACCGCGCTGGCGCGCAAAATGAACGCGCTGACCATGCCCCACCCGGACCGGCGACCGGATAAAAAAGAGCGCCGCGATCTGATGAAATTTAAACACGGTGAGACCGAGTAAGCCTCACCTGCACGAGAGACTATTATGGCCCAACACGACCAATTACACCGCTATCTGTTTGAACAATTCGCCGTGCGCGGCGAGCTGGTCACCGTATCCGAAACCTGGAAACAGATTCTGGAAAACCACAACTACCCGCTGCCGGTGAAGACCCTGTTGGGCGAACTGCTGGTTGCCACCAGCCTGCTGACGGCGACGCTGAAATTTGCCGGTGATATCACCGTGCAGCTGCAGGGTGACGGGCCGATGACGCTGGCGGTAATCAACGGCAATAACCAGCAGCAGATGCGCGGCGTGGCGCGCGTTCAGGGCGACGTGCCTGAAAATGCAGACCTCAAAACGCTGGTGGGTAATGGCTACCTGGTGATCACTATCTCCCCGGAAGAAGGTGAACGCTATCAGGGCGTGGTGGGTCTGGAAGGCGATACCCTCGCGGCCTGCCTGGAAGATTACTTCATGCGTTCTGAACAGCTGCCAACGCGTCTGTTTATCCGCACCGGTGAAGTGGACGGCCAGCCTGCTGCGGGCGGCATGCTGCTCCAGGTGCTGCCTGCGCAGGATGCACAGACCAATGATTTTGAGCACCTGGCAACGCTGACCGAAACCATCAAAGCGGAAGAGTTGTTCAACCTGTCGGCAACCGACGTCCTGTGGCGTCTGTACCACGAAGAAGAAGTGACAGTCTACGACCCGCAGTCCGTGGAATTTAAGTGCACCTGCTCACGCGAGCGCTGCGCTGGCGCGCTGAAAACCCTGCCGGACGAAGAGATCGACAGCATCATGGCGGAAGATGGCGAAATTGATATGCACTGTGACTACTGCGGTACGCACTACGTATTCAATTCGATGGATATCGCTGAGATCCGCAACAACGCCTCCCCGGCGGATCCGCAGGTTCACTGATCCCCGCTGTCCGTTACCCTTATCCAGTTCCCTCTCCCTCCGGGAGAGGGTTAGGGTGAGGGGTAAAAAACCCCCCAAAAGCTGAATCGTTTTCATAATGTAACTCTTACGTAACTTTCTTACGTGTATGCGATTACATTCACATTCTCTCCGATAAAATCACCAGCCTTTAACCTTTTCGGAACATTTTCCCCAACCAAAAAGCGATTCCTGCGATAATCCGCCTGCACTGTGACTGGAGTCGCAGCGTTTTCCGTTAGTAAGGGTTTTGTCCAGATGCGTAAATCTATGAGCCCCGTCGCGGTTAACAACCTCAGAAAAACCCTACAATTTCAGGCAGTACATATTGGCTAAGGAGCAGTGATATGCGTGTTACTGGTTTAACCCCGCAAGATCTCAAGGCTTATGGTATTCACGACGTCCAGGAAATCGTCTACAACCCCGACTACGATACGCTGTATCAGGAAGAGCTCAATCCAGCACTGGAAGGATACGAGCGCGGTGTGTTGACGAATCTTGGTGCTATCGCCGTCGATACCGGTATTTTTACCGGTCGTTCGCCGAAAGATAAGTATATCGTCCGAGACGAAACCACCCGCGATACGCTGTGGTGGGCTGACAAGGGCAAAGGGAAGAACGACAACAAACCGCTCTCTCCGGAAACCTGGCAGCACCTGAAAGGGCTCGTCACCCATCAACTTTCCGGCAAGCGTCTGTTCATTGTCGACGCTTTCTGCGGCGCTAACGCCGACACCCGTCTTTCCGTACGCTTTATTACCGAAGTGGCCTGGCAGGCGCATTTCGTGAAAAACATGTTCATTCGTCCAACCGACGAAGAACTGCAGGATTTCACCCCTGATTTCATCGTGATGAATGGCGCGAAATGCACGAACCCACAGTGGAAAGAGCAGGGTCTGAACTCCGAAAACTTTGTTGCCTTCAACCTGACCGAGCGTATCCAGCTGATCGGCGGTACCTGGTACGGTGGCGAAATGAAGAAAGGGATGTTCTCCGTCATGAACTACCTGCTGCCGCTGCGGGGCATCGCCTCCATGCACTGCTCGGCGAACGTCGGGGAAAAAGGCGACGTGGCGGTGTTCTTTGGCCTTTCCGGCACCGGGAAAACTACGCTGTCCACCGATCCAAAACGTCGTCTGATTGGCGATGACGAACACGGTTGGGATGACGACGGCGTATTCAACTTTGAAGGCGGCTGCTACGCGAAGACTATTCGTTTGTCCGAAGAGGCCGAGCCGGATATCTTCCATGCCATCCGTCGCGATGCGCTGCTGGAAAACGTCACCGTGCGTGCCGACGGCTCCATCGACTTCGACGATGCGTCGAAAACGGAAAACACCCGCGTCTCTTACCCGATCTACCACATCGACAATATCGTTAAGCCGGTGTCAAAAGCGGGCCATGCCACGAAGGTCATTTTCCTGACGGCAGATGCGTTCGGCGTGCTGCCTCCGGTGTCTCGCCTGACCGCCAGCCAGACGCAGTACCACTTCCTCTCCGGCTTCACCGCGAAGCTGGCCGGTACCGAGCGCGGTGTGACGGAGCCAACTCCGACCTTCTCCGCCTGCTTCGGCGCGGCCTTCCTGTCGCTGCACCCGACGCAGTACGCTGAAGTGCTGGTGAAACGCATGCAGGCATCCGGCGCGCAGGCGTACCTGGTGAACACCGGCTGGAACGGCACCGGCAAACGTATCTCTATCAAAGATACCCGCGCCATTATCGACGCCATTCTGGATGGTTCTCTGGACGACGCCGAAACCTTCACGCTGCCGATGTTTGACCTGGCCATCCCAACGTCGCTGCCGGGCGTGGATACGCATATCCTCGACCCGCGCAATACGTACGGCTCGCCGGAGCAGTGGCGTGAGAAAGCGGAATCGCTGGCGAAGCTGTTTATTGAAAACTTCGAGAAGTACACCGATACCCCGGCAGGTGAAGCGCTGGTGAGTGCGGGACCGAAGCTGTAGGTAAAAGCAAAAAGGCAACGAAAGTTGCCTTTTTTAATGTTTTCACCCTCTCCCCGTGGGAGAGGGCCGGGGTGAGGGCATCAGGCCGCACCCCGATTAACCCTCTTTCACCTGCCCCCGCGTGACCGGCACCGGCAACCAGGCGCGAATGCTCAAACCGCCCCGCTCGCTGGTACCAATCTCCAGCAACCCGTTATGGTTATCCACAATGCGCTGCACAATCGCCAGGCCTAAGCCTGTTCCGCTGGTGCTGCGCGCGCTGTCGCCGCGCACAAACGGCTGGAACAGATGCTTACGCTGCTCGGGCTTAATGCCGGGACCATCGTCTTCCACCTGGAACCAGGCGCGGTTGAGTTCAGACCCGCTGCTGACCTTAATCCAGCCATTACCGTAGCGCGCCGCGTTGACCACCATATTCGCCACCGCGCGCTTAATGGAGAGCGGGTGCATGCGCACCTGAATTTCGCCCGCCTGAAGGTCAGTATCAATTTCACGCTCATAGCCACTTTCCGCAGCCACCACTTCGCCCAGCACCGCGTTCAGATCGGCCATCTCCATTGGCATCTCCTGCCCGGTGCGCAGGTAGTCAATAAACTGCTCGATGATGGCGTTACACTCTTCGATGTCCTTGTTAATGGACTCGGCAAGGTAACCGTCCTCTTCCCCCATCATCTCCGTCGCCAGGCGAATACGCGTGAGCGGCGTGCGCAGGTCATGGCTAACCCCCGCCATCAGCAGCGTACGGTCATCCGCCAGCTGCTTCACACCTGCCGCCATATGGTTAAACGCACGCGTTACCGAACGGACCTCCGAGGCGCCATACTCGCGCAGCGGAGGAGGAATAATCCCTTTACCGACCTGCAGCGCAGCGTGCTCCAGGTCGACCAACGGTCGGTTCTGTATACGAATAAACAGCCAGGCACCGCCTATCGCCAATAGCATAATCGCCAGGGTATAGCGGAACAGCGGCGAGAAATCGCCCTGATGGATCTCGGTCAGCGGGACGCGCACCCAGATGTTGGGTGACAGCCAGGTTTTCAGCCAGACGACGGGCGAGCTTTTGTTTACCTCAACGCGCACTTCCGTTGGGCCGCCCAGCTGCTGCGCCATCTGCTGGCTGAGAAATTCGTAGTGCTGCGCCCAGCGCAGGCCCGCGTCTTCTGCCGCTTCATTGGAGTAGAGCGAAATGCCGAGCTCACGGTAGATTTCACGACGAAACGCCGGGGGTACAACCAGCTGCGTGCCGTCTTCCAGCTGCAGCTTATCGGTCATCAGCATACGGACTTCATATGCCAGGACCTTATTAAACTGCTGGAGGCTCGGCAGAATCGCAAAGTTCAACACGACCAGGTAGGTCGTCACCAGGCTGACGAACAGCAAGGTGACGATCAGTAACAGGGTGCGGGCAAACGAGCTTCGCGGCGAGAAGCGCATTCGCCTCATGCTTTAGAGCCGTCCGGGACGAATACGTAGCCCAGACCCCAAACGGTCTGAATATAACGAGGATGCGCCGGATCTTCTTCCACCATGCGGCGCAGACGGGAGATCTGCACGTCGATGGAGCGTTCCATTGCGGAGTATTCGCGGCCACGCGCGAGGTTCATCAGCTTGTCACGGGAAAGTGGTTCACGCGGGTGGCTAACCAGCGCCTTCAGTACCGCAAACTCGCCGCTGGTGAGCGGCATGGGCTCGTCTTCACGGAACATCTCACGCGTGCCGAGGTTCAGCTTGAACTTACCGAATGCGATAACGGCCTCTTCCTGCGACGGTGCGCCAGGCAGTTCGTTCGCCTGACGACGCAGCACGGCGCGAATACGCGCCAGCAGCTCACGCGGATTAAACGGTTTTGGAATGTAGTCATCCGCGCCGATTTCGAGGCCCACGATACGGTCAACCTCCTCGCCCTTCGCCGTCACCATGATGATCGGCATCGGGTTGCTCTGGCTGCGCAGACGGCGACAGATAGAGAGCCCGTCTTCCCCAGGCAGCATCAGGTCGAGAACCATCAGGTGGAAAGATTCACGGGTCAGCAGACGGTCCATCTGCTCAGCGTTCGCGACGCTACGAACCTGGAAGCCCTGCTCGGTCAGATAACGCTCCAGCAGCGCACGGAGGCGCATGTCGTCATCCACGACCAGAATTTTGTAGTTCTCTTGCATTGTGTGTACTCCCAAAGGTTCGGATAGTCTAATAACAGCGTATTCTAAAAAAGTGCACGTGTTCGACCAGCTAATTCTGGTATAAATTCTAGTCGAAATTGTTACAAAGCATATTTAACAGCAGCTTATCTGCACATTTCATCACATAAATCATTATTAACGCTGTCTGTTACGCTATGTGATACGTAATGTGCGCAAGGTTTGCAATGATGTCGAGTCTGAAGGTCACCTAATGAAAACGCCCCTGATCACCCGCGAAGGGTACGAAAAACTCAAAAAAGAGATGGATTACCTGTGGCGCGAAGAGCGTCCTGAAGTGACCAAAAAGGTTACATGGGCGGCAAGCCTGGGCGATCGCAGCGAAAATGCTGACTACCAGTACAACAAAAAGCGGCTGCGCGAAATTGACCGCCGGGTTCGCTATCTGACGAAGTGCCTCGAGAACCTCAAAATCGTCGATTACTCCCCGCAGCAGGAGGGTAAAGTGTTCTTCGGCGCATGGGTTGAGATAGAAAACGACAACGGCGACACCCTGCGTTTTCGCATTGTCGGCTACGATGAAATTTTTGGCCGTAAGGATTACATCTCTATCGACTCTCCGATGGCCCGCGCGCTGCTGAAAAAGGAAGTGGGCGACCTGGCCGTCGTTCAGACCCCCGCCGGTGAAGCCAGCTGGTACGTCAATGAGATCGTCTACGTAAAATAGTCCGAGAGCGCCCTCCCCGGCTGGCATTTTGCCGTGTCAGCCCGTATAACTATCCCCTGATTTTTCGACTCAACAGATGATAAAGCCATGATGAAAGATTCGCTCTGCCGCATTATTGCGGGTGATATTCAGGCCAGAGCCGAACAGGTAGAAGCTGCCGTTCGCCTGCTTGATGAAGGGAACACCGTGCCGTTTATTGCGCGCTATCGTAAGGAAGTCACCGGCGGTCTGGATGACACGCAGCTGCGTAACCTGGAGACCCGTCTGGGTTATCTGCGCGAACTGGAAGAACGTCGTCAGGCGATCCTCAAATCCATCGGCGAACAGGGCAAGCTGACCGGCGAGCTGGAAAGCGCCATTAACGGCACCCTGAGCAAAACCGAACTCGAAGACCTCTATCTGCCGTACAAGCCAAAGCGCCGCACGCGCGGGCAGATTGCCATTGAAGCAGGTCTTGAGCCGCTGGCCGACCTGCTGTGGAACGCGCCGTCACACGATCCGGAAACCGAAGCGGCGAAATTTATCGACGCCGACAAAGGCGTCGCGGACACCAAGGCCGCGCTCGATGGCGCACGCTACATTCTGATGGAGCGCTTCGCCGAAGACGCTGCCCTGCTCGCCAAAGTGCGTGATTACCTGTGGAAGAACGCACACATCGTCTCTACCGTCGTCGCGGGCAAAGAGGAAGAGGGCGCGAAATTCCGCGACTACTTCGATCACCACGAACCGATTTCTACCACTCCTTCTCACCGCGCGCTGGCGATGTTCCGCGGCCGCAACGAAGGCGTGCTGCAGCTCTCCCTGAACGCCGACCCACAGTTTGACGAGCCGCCGAAAGAGAGCCACTGCGAGCAGATCATCATCGACCATCTTGGCCTGCGCCTGAACAACGCCCCGGCAGACAGCTGGCGCAAAGGCGTGGTGAGCTGGACCTGGCGCATCAAGGTGCTGATGCACCTGGAAACCGAGCTGATGGGCACCGTGCGCGAGCGCGCCGAAGATGAAGCCATCAACGTCTTCGCCCGTAACCTGCACGACCTGCTGATGGCCGCCCCTGCCGGCCTGCGCGCCACCATGGGTCTCGATCCGGGCCTGCGTACCGGCGTGAAGGTTGCCGTGGTTGACGGCACCGGCAAGCTTGTCGCTACCGACACTATTTACCCGCACACCGGTCAGGCAGCGAAAGCGGCCGTCGTGGTGGCCGCGCTGTGCGAGAAGTACAACGTGGAGCTGGTCGCCATCGGCAACGGTACGGCGTCCCGCGAAACCGAACGTTTCTACCTCGACGTGCAGAAGCAGTTCCCGAAAGTGACGGCGCAGAAAGTGATCGTCAGCGAAGCGGGGGCGTCCGTCTATTCCGCGTCAGAGCTGGCGGCGCAGGAGTTCCCGGACCTGGACGTTTCCCTGCGCGGTGCGGTCTCTATCGCTCGCCGCCTGCAGGATCCGCTGGCGGAACTGGTGAAGATCGACCCGAAATCCATCGGCGTGGGCCAGTATCAGCACGACGTGAGCCAGACTCAGCTGGCGCGCAAGCTGGATGCGGTTGTGGAAGACTGCGTAAACGCCGTCGGCGTTGACCTGAACACCGCTTCCGTTCCTCTGCTGACCCGCGTGGCGGGCTTAACGCGCATGATGGCGCAGAATATCGTCGCCTGGCGCGATGAGAACGGCCAGTTCCAGAACCGCCAGCAGCTGCTGAAGGTGAGCCGTCTCGGACCAAAAGCGTTTGAGCAGTGCGCGGGCTTCCTGCGCATCAACCACGGTGATAACCCGCTGGATGCCTCCACCGTTCACCCGGAAGCGTACCCGGTGGTAGAACGCATTCTGGCCGCCACCCAGCAGGCGCTGAAAGACCTGATGGGCGACAACAGCGCCCTGCGCAACCTGAAAGCCGTGGATTTCACCGACGATAAATTTGGTGTGCCAACCGTCACCGACATCATCAAAGAGCTGGAAAAACCGGGCCGCGATCCGCGTCCTGAGTTCAAAACGGCGACCTTTGCCGACGGCATCGAGACCATGAACGATCTGCTGCCGGGCATGGTTCTGGAAGGCGCGGTAACGAACGTTACCAACTTTGGCGCGTTTGTGGATATCGGCGTGCATCAGGATGGTCTGGTGCATATCTCATCCCTTGCCGACAAGTTCGTGGAAGACCCACACACCGTGGTCAAAGCGGGCGACATCGTGAAGGTAAAAGTGCTGGAAGTGGATCTGCAGCGCAAGCGTATCGCCCTGACCATGCGTCTGGACGAGCAGCCGGGGGAAACCAACGCGCGCCGTGGCGGCAATGGCGGTGGCCGCGAGCAGCAGCGCCCAGCCGCTAAAGCCGCGAAACCGCGCGGACGCGATGCCCAGCCAGCAGGTAACAGCGCGATGATGGATGCGCTGGCGGCCGCGATGGGTAAGAAACGCTAAACCCTCACCCTAACCCTCTCCCTACAGGGGAGAGGGAATAATATTGTGCCGTAATATATGAAACCGATTGCACAGCCATATTTAAACCACTAATTATCACCCCGTTAACAAATAATCCCCTTTTCGTTTTCCCTTCATTTCAGCAAATATTGAGCAAGGTCAAACAGGCCGTAAATTAATACCGCAAACAACATTCCGTCACAGTTTTAATATTGCTGATAAAAACTATTCTCATTATCATCCCATAGTAGATAATTTAACCTTTCGTGGAATCAGGCATTATGCAATTCACTCCAGACAGTGCATGGAAGATTACCGGTTTTACCCGCGAAATTAGCCCTGCCTATCGGCAGAAGCTGCTGTCACTGGGCATGCTGCCCGGCTCGTCATTCCAGGTGGTACGCGTGGCGCCGCTCGGCGATCCGGTTCATATCGAAACCCGCCGCGTGAATCTGGTACTGCGTAAGAAAGACCTCGCATTAATTGAAGTCGAAGCCTTATCCCGATAACAAGCCAGCGGTTTCAGTGAGTCTAAAAAATGAAAAAGTTAACTATTGGCTTAATTGGCAATCCTAATTCCGGCAAGACCACGCTTTTTAACCAGCTGACGGGAGCCCGTCAGCGCGTAGGTAACTGGGCCGGCGTAACGGTCGAGCGTAAAGAGGGCCAGTTCACGACGACCGACAACCAGGTCACGCTGGTTGACCTCCCCGGCACCTATTCCTTAACCACCATTTCGTCGCAAACCTCGCTCGATGAGCAAATTGCCTGCCACTATATTCTTGGCGGCGACGCGGACCTGCTGATCAACGTGGTCGATGCCTCCAACCTCGAGCGTAACCTTTATCTGACGCTACAGCTGCTGGAGCTGGGGATCCCCTGCATCGTGGCGCTCAACATGCTCGACATTGCGGAGAAACAAAAGCTGCGCATCGACGTCGATGCCCTCTCCGCGCGCCTCGGGTGCCCGGTCGTTCCGCTGGTCTCGACGCGCGCTCGCGGGATTGATGCGCTGAAGCTGGCCATCGATCGCCACGCGGGCAACCGCGACGTTGAGCTGGTGCATTATGCGAAGCCCCTCCTGCGCGAAGCCAATATGCTGGCGCAGGAGATGGACAACAGCATGCCTGCGAAACAGCGTTTGTGGCTCGGTCTGCAGATGCTGGAAGGCGATATCTACAGCCGGGCTTACGCCGGACATGCGGCTGATAAACTGGACGTAACGATAGCCCGCCTTCGCGACGAGCTGGACGACCCGGCGCTGCACATCGCCGATGCGCGTTACCAGGCCATCGCCTCGATCTGCGACGTGGTCAGCAACGCCCTCACGGCGGAACCCAGCCGCTTTACGGCTGCGGTGGATAAGGTCGTGCTTAACCGCTTCCTCGGCCTGCCCGTCTTCCTGCTGGTGATGTACGTGATGTTCCTGCTCGCCATTAACATCGGTGGCGCACTGCAGCCCATTTTCGATGCCGGTTCCGTGGCGATCTTCGTGCACGGTATTCAGTGGGTGGGTTACACCCTGCACTTCCCGGAATGGCTAACCATCTTCCTCGCACAGGGACTCGGCGGCGGTATCAACACCGTTCTGCCGCTGGTGCCGCAGATCGGCATGATGTATCTGTTCCTCTCGTTCCTGGAAGACTCCGGCTACATGGCGCGCGCCGCGTTCGTGATGGACCGTCTGATGCAGGCGCTGGGCCTGCCGGGTAAATCCTTCGTCCCGCTGATTGTCGGCTTCGGCTGTAACGTCCCGTCGGTGATGGGTGCACGTACGCTTGATGCGCCGCGCGAGAGGCTGATGACCATCATGATGGCGCCATTTATGTCCTGCGGCGCGCGTCTGGCCATCTTTGCCGTCTTTGCCGCCGCTTTCTTTGGTCAGCAGGGCGCGCTGGCGGTCTTCTCGCTGTATGTGCTGGGTATCGTGATGGCGATCCTGACCGGCTTAATGCTGAAACACACGATCATGCGCGGCGAAGCCTCGCCGTTTGTGATGGAGCTGCCGGTGTATCACGTACCGCATCTGAAAAGCCTGGTGATCCAGACCTGGCAGCGCCTGAAAGGCTTTGTGCTGCGCGCCGGTAAGGTGATTGTCATCGTCAGTATTTTCCTGAGCGCGCTGAACAGCTTCACCCTCAGCGGTCAGGCGGCAGATAACATCAACGACTCGGCCCTTGCCTCCGTCAGCCGCGTCATCACCCCGGTCTTCAAACCGATTGGCGTGCATGAGGATAACTGGCAGGCAACCGTCGGGCTGTTCACCGGCGCGATGGCGAAAGAGGTGGTTGTCGGCACCCTGAACACGCTCTATACCGCAGAGAACATTCAGGAGCAGGAGTTTAATCCGGCAGAGTTCCATCTGGGGCATGAACTGCTGGGTGCCGTAGAGGAAACCTGGCAGAGCCTGAAAGACACCTTCAGCCTGAGCGTGCTGGCCAACCCGATTGAAGCCAGCAAAGGCGACGGCGAAATGGCGACGGGTGCCATGGGCGTGATGAGCGAGAAATTTGGCAGCGCGTCCGCGGCCTATAGCTACCTCATCTTCGTGCTGCTCTACATTCCGTGCATCTCCGTGATGGGGGCGATTGCCCGCGAGTCCAGCCGCGGCTGGATGGGCTTCTCCATCCTGTGGGGGTTAAACATTGCGTACTCGCTGGCGACGCTCTTCTATCAGACCGTTAACTTCAGCCAGCACCCGCGCTACAGCCTGGTCTGCATCCTCGCGGTGGTTCTGTTTAACGCGATCGTTCTCGGCCTGCTGCGGCGCGCGCGCAGCCGCGTCGATATCGACCTGCTGGCTAATCGTAAAACCGCCGCGACCTGCTGCAGCAGCCCGGCGGGCGACTGTCACTAAGGAGCACGCAATGGCATCGTTGATTCAGGTTCGTGACCTGCTGGCGCTACAGGGGCGGATGGAGGCCAGACAATTAAGCCTCACCCTGCATACGCCGCAGCCGATGATCGATGCCATGCTGGAAAGGCTTGAAGCGATGGGGAAAGCCGTGCGGATTCAGGAAGACGCGGACGGCTGCCTCTCCGGCAGTTGTAAAAGCTGTCCGGAAGGCAAAGCCTGCCTCAGGGAGTGGTGGTCACTGCGCTAATAAAGCCGGGCACTGATGCCCGGCTTTATCGTATTACTTATACACGTCCGCCGTTGCGCGCACGTTTTTGGTCTGCTTTTCAGCACTGGTAACAACGTAGTACGTCCCACCCAGCTCATCCGCTTTCTTCGACAGTTCTGCTCTTGCATCCATCGGCGCGGTGGTGTCAGACGTAGAAATCTCACCAACTTTGGTCAGATTCATTCCTGCAACTTTATCTTTTTCCAGCTCTTTTGCCGCAAAGGCGCCAAATGAAAGTGACCCAATAACCAGAGAAGTGACAATACCTGTAACAAGTTTCATAGCCTGACTCTCCATAGGATTGTTGTTTTGATTATCGTAGGCAGAACAACCGCAACGACAACTGGAGTATGGTTGCGGTGTGTTACTTTTTCCAGGTTGGATGGAAAATAATCAGTCGAAACGTTGACTTAACGCAATGAGCGCTGAACAAAACTCCGCCGGATGAGAGATAAACGGGGCGTGCGCGGCTTTGGCAATGACCTGCGATTCGCTGTCCGGCCAGAGCGCATCCAGGAGCGGCACCACTTTGCGCGGCACAAGGCCGTCGAGGTAGCCATAGATGCGCAGGTGCGGCACTGCCAGCGAGGCCAGCGGCTCGCGCAGGTCAACGGTTTTCAAGATCTCCAGCCCGCCGTTAAGCACCTCTACGTCCGGCATCGGCAGGGAAAGCACGGTCTGCTTCAGCGTTCTCGCATCCTGACGCGCGGTTTCCGTGCCCATCGTCTGCAGGGCGAGGAAGCGCTCTACGGTCCGCTGGAAATCCTCGCTCAGCTGCTGCTGGAAACTCGCCAGCACGTCAGGCTTTATGCCCGGCCACGCCTCTTGCGCGCTAAAGCATGGCGATGAAGCCACGGTCACCAGCGCCTTCACGCGTTCGGGCTGCGACAGCGCAATCTGGCTCGCCACCAGCCCGCCCAGGCTCCAGCCGAGCCAGATGGCGTTTTGCGGCGCTGCGTCCAGAACCTGTTGCGCCATCTCATCAAGCGACATCGCCCCAAAACCGCGGCTGCGGCCAAAACCGGGTAAGTCCACCAGATGCAGCGTGAAATGCGAGGCAAGTTCCTCACTTATGCAATGCCATACTTCTGCATTCAGGCCCCATCCGTGCAGCAGCACAAGATGGCAATTTCCTGTCCCTGCACTCTGCCACCACAGCGTCTTCATCAGTTACTGTTCTCTTTTTTCACATGGAGGTTGCACATGCTAACAGTGCCCGGCGCGTGCTGGCTATGCCAAATGCCGCTTGCACTCAGCGGATGGGGCATCTGCTCCGTCTGCACGCGATCGCTGGAAGGGCGAATCGCGACCTGCCCACAGTGTGGTTTACCGGCCACAAACCCCGTTCTGCCCTGCGGCCGTTGCCTGAAAAAATCCCCGCCGTGGAGCGCGCTGGTAGCCGTGGATGATTATGTTCCACCGCTGAGCAGGCTTATTCACGCGCTGAAGTTTTCCGGCCAGAGTTCCCTGGCACCGCCCCTTGCCCGCCTGCTATTGCTGGCGGTTTTGCAGGCACGTCGTCAGCGGGGACTGCCGAAAATCGACAGGCTGGTGAATGTGCCCTTATACCGACGCCGGCACTGGCGACGCGGCTATAACCAGAGCGATCTCATCTGCCGCCCCCTCGCCCGATGGCTCGGCTGTCGGTATGACGCCAGCGCGCTCACGCGCGTTCATGCCACCGCCATCCAGCACCAGCTCAGCGCCCGGCTTCGCAAAAGAAACCTCAAAAATGCCTTTCGCCTTGAATTGCCGGTCGACGGTCTCAATATCGCGATTGTGGATGATGTCGTCACCACGGGCAGTACCGTTGCTGAACTTTCCCGACTGCTTTTGCGAAGCGGCGCCGCGTCGGTTCAGGTATGGTGTCTGTGCCGTACCTTGTAGCCCTTCTTCAATGGGCGTATGATTATACCCAGGTAATTTAGTCAACTATTAGGCCAAAGCTATGATCCGTATTTCCGATTCTGCACAAGCGCACTTTGCCAAACTGCTGGCAAATCAGGAAGAAGGGACGCAGATCCGCGTGTTTGTGATTAATCCAGGCACTCCGAATGCAGAATGTGGTGTTTCTTATTGTCCTCCGGACGCTGTGGAAGCCACTGACACTGCCCTTAAATTTGAACAGCTCACCGCCTACGTTGATGAGCTGAGCGCACCGTATCTTGAAGATGCGGAGATCGACTTCGTCA
Source organism: Enterobacter genomosp. O (assembly GCF_001022965.1). GTDB lineage: Bacteria > Pseudomonadota > Gammaproteobacteria > Enterobacterales > Enterobacteriaceae > Enterobacter > Enterobacter cloacae_L. The sequence continues at coordinate 135,811 of NZ_LECZ01000021.1, read as the reverse complement.
CCGATCAGTTGGGTTCTCAGCTGACCCTGAAAGCGCCGAACGCGAAAATGCGTAAAGTGTCTGACGATGCCCCACTGATGGAGCGCGTTGAGTATCTGCTGCAATCCCAGATCAACCCGCAGCTGGCTGGCCACGGCGGTCGTGTTTCCCTGATGGAAATCACGGAAGACGGTCTGGCGATCCTGCAGTTCGGCGGCGGCTGTAACGGCTGTTCCATGGTGGATGTGACCCTGAAAGAAGGGATCGAGAAGCAGCTGCTGAACGAATTCCCGGAACTGAAAGGCGTGCGCGACCTGACCGAACACCAGCGCGGCGAGCACTCCTACTACTAATTCAGTGCCCGTCTGTATTGCCCGGTGGCGCTGCGCTTACCGGGCCTACAAAAAAAGTGCGGTCTGATGCCCTCACCCCGTCCCTCTCCCACGGGAGAGGGTGAAAACATTAAAAACGGTAACCTCATGGTTACCGTTTTGCGTTTACCTCCATATGTTGACCTGCGTCTCATAATTCAAATTTAGCCTCCCAGGGTGATTCTCAATCGCGTCATGTTACCCGTATCATTCTCGTGGGCACTCAGCATCCTTATAACAGCCGACTAAACTTAATGGTTTCGACGGCATCAGTATGAGTGCCGTTAACACTCTGTTCCCAGTTGGGACAATCGGAATTTGTCGTTGAAACAATGACGTTACCCATAACAATTCAAAGGCCAGGTAAATCATGCCATTAGTCATCGTTGCTATCGGTGTTGTGTTATTACTGCTCTTGATGATCCGTTTCAAAATGAACGGATTTATCGCTCTGGTTCTGGTGGCACTTGCAGTCGGTCTGATGCAAGGGATGCCGCTGGTGAAAGTTATCAGCTCGATTAAAGCCGGCGTCGGCGGCACGCTCGGCAGCCTGGCGTTGATCATGGGCTTCGGCGCTATGCTCGGCAAAATGCTGGCGGACTGCGGTGGCGCGCAGCGTATTGCCACCACGCTTATCGAAAAATTTGGCAAAAAGAACATTCAGTGGGCAGTGGTGTTAACCGGTTTTACCGTCGGTTTCGCGCTGTTCTATGAAGTGGGCTTCGTGCTGATGCTGCCGCTGGTGTTCACCATCGCCGCCGCGGCCAACATCCCGCTGCTGTTCGTCGGTGTGCCAATGGCTGCGGCGCTGTCCGTTACCCACGGCTTCCTGCCGCCACACCCGGGCCCAACCGCTATCGCGACCATCTTCCACGCGGATATGGGTAAAACCCTGCTGTTCGGTACGATTCTGGCGATCCCAACGGTAATCCTGGCTGGCCCTGTTTATGCCCGCTTCCTGAAAGGCATTGATAAGCCTATCCCGGAAGGTCTGTACAGCGCCAAAACCTTCACCGAAGAAGAGATGCCAGGCTTTGGCGTCAGCGTCTGGACTTCTCTGGTACCGGTTATCCTGATGGCGATGCGCGCCGTGGCGGAGATGATCCTGCCGAAAGGTCATCCGTTCCTGTCCGTTGCCGAGTTCCTGGGTGACCCGGTGATGGCGACCCTGATTGCGGTCCTGATCGCGATGTTCACCTTCGGTCTGAACCGCGGCCGCTCAATGGATCAGATTAACGACACGCTGACCTCGTCCATCAAAATCATTGCCATGATGCTCCTGATCATCGGCGGTGGCGGTGCGTTCAAGCAGGTTCTGGTCGACAGCGGCGTGGACAAATACATCGCGGCCATGATGCACGAAACCAACGTGTCGCCGCTCCTGATGGCCTGGTCCATCGCCGCAGTGCTGCGTATTGCGCTGGGCTCTGCGACCGTTGCGGCGATCACCGCAGGCGGTATCGTTGCGCCGCTGATTGCTACAACAGGCGTAAGCCCTGAGCTGATGGTTATCGCGGTGGGTTCCGGTAGCGTGATTTTCTCTCACGTAAACGATCCGGGCTTCTGGCTGTTCAAGGAGTACTTCAACCTGACGATCGGTGAAACCATCAAGTCCTGGTCCGCGCTGGAAACCATTATTTCGGTGTGCGGTCTGGTCGGGGTGCTGCTGTTGAATATGGTGGTTTGATGTCATAAGTCGGGTGGCGGCTTCGCCTTACCCGACCTACTCGCTCCATGTAGGCCCGGTAAGCGTAGCGCCACCGGGCAATAAAAAACCCGCCACTGGCGGGTTTTTTTATCACTTCTTCGCGGCTGCTTTTCGCCGCTTGTCCAAATCCTTAATCAGCCTGTTCACCCCGTCATCGGCAAACATCGTCTCAAGCGTGATGGACAGCTTGCGACGCCAGTTCTTGTACTGATAGCTGGTGCCCGGAATGTTCACCGGCTCCGCCATATCAATCCAGTCTTCCGGCTGCAGGCCCAGCAGGGCACTGTTGCTGTCGGCAATGTAACGCTGCAAACCACGGTTGAGCGTGGGGGTCATGGACATCAGCGACGCCTTATGCCCGGCACGTTTCGGCAGGCAGCCCTGCTTGTGCAGCGCGTCCAGCAGCCCCTGTTTGGAGAGCTCGCGATCCTGGTACAGACCGCGCAGGACCTCTTCATCAGGATACAGGCCCAGCGTTTTGCCGAGCGTCAGATCGCCGCTTTCCCAATAGCCACGAAGCGTAGGAAGGTCATGCGTCGTCGCGACTGCCATTGACTGTTCAGGGTACGCTTTCGGCGCGCGGAAGGTTTTCTCATGGTCGTTTTCAAAATAGAGCACTTTATAGGAGTAAACGCCGCTGTCGCGGAGCTTGCTGACAATTTCCACCGGCACGGTACCGAGATCTTCACCGATCACCATGCACTGATGGCGCTTGCTTTCCAGCGCCAGGATCGACAGCAGATCGTCAACCGGATACTGCACGTACGCCCCGTGATCCGCCGTTTCACCGTATGGGATCCACCACAGGCGCAACACGGACATCACGTGGTCGATACGCAGCGCGCCGCAGTTCTGCATGTTGGCGCGCAGCAGGTCGATAAACGGCTCGTACGCGCGCGCCGCCATTACGTGCGGATCCATCGGCGGCAGGCCCCAGTTCTGGCCGAGCGGGCCCAGGATATCCGGTGGCGCACCGACGGAGGCCTTCAGGCAGTAGAGTTCACGGTCGCACCAGGTTTCCGCGCCACCCTCGGCCACGCCGACGGCCAGGTCGCGATACAGGCCAATCGGCATCTTGTAGCCCTGGCTCACCTGCCAGCAGGCTGCAAACTGGCTGTACGCCAGCCACTGCAGCCACAGGTAGAAGTCCACTTCATCCGCGTATTTTTTACAGAACGCTTTTACTTCAGGCGTGTCGACGGACTGATACGCTTCCGGCCAGACCGGCCAGCCCCAGCGCATTTCGTCCTCTTTCACCTGATACGCATGCAGCGCATCAAATGCCGCCTGCCAGTACAGGCTCTCGCCCTCCTGCGTCACAAACTGGCGGAACGCGGCCATCTGCTCGTCATCGCGCTGCGAAAAGCCTTTCCACGCCAGACGCAGTGCGGCCATTTTCAGCGCCGTAACGGTAGAATAGTCCACCCAGTCCGCGTCGCGCGCCTGCTTCAGCGCCTGCTGCGTGGTGCTGAGTTTCCACCACGCCTGCGCCTCTTTGCTGTTTTTGAAGTCATCTAACGCGTTAACGTCGATATAAATCACGTTCAGCCAGCGGCGGGACGACGGGCTATACGGGCTGGCGCTCTCCGGGTTGGCCGGATAAAGCGCGTGGATCGGGTTGAGGCCGATAAACGCGCCGCCGCGCTCCCCCACAGAGGCCAGCATCTTTTTCAGGTCGCCAAAATCACCGATACCCCAGTTGCTTTCGGAACGCAGGGTGTAGAGCTGCACGCAGGCGCCCCACAGCTTTTTGCCCTCAAGCAACGCCTGCGGCTCATAGCAGCGTTTTGGCGCGACGATCACCCGGCAATGGAAACGCTGGTCATCCTGGGTGAGCGTTAAGGTGTGGTAGCCCTCCGGCAGCTTCGCCGGAAGGTTAAGGGTTTTACCGCCGGTGGCGTGGCCTTTGTGCTGCTGGCCGTCTTCGGTGGTGAGCAGCCAGTTAAACTCGCCGCGCCCCTCCACCGCCAGCGGCATCTTTTTACCCGAGGTGAAAACCTTCACGTTCGGGACCGGCGCAACCGACGCTTTCGCGTCGGTTTTGTGCATGGCATCCAGCAAACGTCTTTTGGTGTCGGCGCCAATAGACTGCGGTTTGCCGTGAGCATTAATGTAACTGAGGCTGATCCCCGCCGCCTGCGCGGCGCTGTCCAGACGTTTACTCTCCATCGCGCTTCCTTAGCGTTTTGCCTGCCAGATACGGGCCTGATAATCACGGATTGAACGGTCAGAGCTGAACATGCCGCAGCGGGCGGTGTTCAGGATGCACGCCCGGGTCCACGCTTCCTGGTCGCGATACAGCACGTCGACCTGTTTTTGCGCTTCCACATAGGCCGTGAAATCTGCCATCACCAGATACGGGTCACCGCCGTGTTTGTCCATGCTGTGCAGCATCTGGTCAAACGCGTGCTTGTCGCCGTCGCTGTATTTACCGCTTTCCAGCTCTTTCAGTACCGCATCGAGCACTTTGTCTTTCTTACGCCATTTCACCGGATCGTAGCCTTTGGCCTTAATGGCTTTTACCTCTTCTACGGTGTGGCCGAAGATAAAGATATTCTCTTCCCCCACCTTCTCGGCGATTTCGACGTTGGCCCCGTCGAGCGTGCCGACGGTCAGGGCACCGTTCAGCGCCAGCTTCATGTTGCCGGTACCGGACGCTTCTTTCCCTGCGGTCGAGATCTGCTCGGAAATATCCGCCGCCGGGATCAGCATTTCAGCCGCAGAGACGCAATAATCCGGCAGGAACACCACCTTCAGCTTGTCGCCCACTTTCGGATCGTTGTTGATCGCCGCCGCCACTTTATTAATGGCGAGGATGATGTTTTTCGCCAGGTAGTAACCCGGAGCCGCTTTCGCGCCAAACAAGAACACGCGCGGCACGCGGTCGGCCTGCGGGTTCTCACGGATCTCTTTGTACAGCGCCAGAATGTGCAGCAGGTTCAGGTGCTGGCGTTTGTATTCGTGCAGGCGCTTGATCTGAATATCGAAAATAGCATTCGGGTTGATCTCAATCCCGGTACGCGCCTTCACAAACGCCGCCAGGTGAACTTTGTTTTCCCGTTTGATGGCGCGGTACTGCTCGCGGAACTTCGCGTCATCGGCGTATTTTTCCAGGTTGATCAGCTGGTCCAGATCGTTGGCCCACTCTTTCTTCAGGGTTTTGTCCAGCAGACCGGCCAGCAGCGGGTTGCACTGCTTGATCCAGCGACGCGGCGTAATGCCGTTGGTCACGTTGTGGAATTTAGTCGGCCACAGCTGGTGGTATTCCGGGAACAGGTCTTTCACCACCAGATCCGAGTGCAGCGCCGCCACGCCGTTCACCGCAAAGCCGCTCACCACGCACATGTTCGCCATGCGTACCTGCTTGTCATGCACCACCGCCAGCTTCGCCCAGACCGCTTTGTCGCCCGGCCAGGTTTTATCCACCAGTTTTTTAAACTGGTCGTTAATCTTGTTGACGATCTGCATGTGGCGCGGCAGCAGCGCTTTCACCAGCTTCTCATCCCAGCACTCCAGCGCTTCTGGCATCAGGGTGTGGTTGGTGTAGGCGAAGGTGCGGCTGGTAATCGCCCAGGCGTCATCCCAGCTCAGCTGGTGCTCGTCGATCAGCACGCGCAGCAGTTCAGGGATGGCAATGGTCGGGTGCGTGTCGTTGAGCTGAATCACTTCGAAGTCCGGCAGCTGCGCCAGCTTGCGGCCCGCCAGGTGATGGCGACGCAGAATGTCCGCCACGGAGCAGGCGCACTGGAAGTACTGCTGCATCAGACGCAGCTTTTTACCCGCCAGGTGGTTGTCGTTCGGGTAGAGCACTTTGGTCAGCTTCTCGGCGTCGATACCCTGCTGCTCGGCGCGCAGGAAATCGCCGTCGTTGAATTTGGTCAGGTTAAAGGGATGCGCATGCTTCGCCTGCCACAGGCGCAGCGGCTGCGCCACGCCGTTACGGTAGCCGAGCACCGGCAGGTCCCAGGCTTCACCAGTAATGGTGAACGCCGGTTCCCAGAGGCCCTGCTTCGTGACTTTCCCGCCAATCCCCACCTGCACATCCAGCTGCGCGTTATGGCGGAACCACGGGTAGGTGTTGCGATGCCAGTCGTCCGGCGCTTCCATCTGATGGCCATCGGCAAATGACTGACGGAACAGGCCGTACTGATAGTTCAGGCCGTAGCCGATCGCCGACTGGCCGACGGTCGCCATGGAATCAAGGAAACAGGCCGCCAGACGCCCCAGACCACCGTTGCCCAGCGCGGGGTCAATCTCTTCTTCCAGCAGGTCGGTCAGATTAATGTCGTGCTCTTTCAGCACGTCCCCCACTTCCTGATACCAGCCGAGGTTCAACAGGTTATTGCCCGTCAGACGGCCAATCAGGAACTCCATTGAAATGTAGTTTACATGGCGCTGGCCTTTTACCGGTTTTGCCAGAGGTTGAGCATCCAGCTGCTCTGCGAGCGCACCGCTCACTGCCTGCCACCACTGGTGAGGCGTCATTTCGTTTGCAGCATGAAGGCCAAAACGCTGCCACTGACGCGTCAGGGCAGCCTGGAATTGAGCTTTGTTGAAGGTAGGCTGTGACATAGGGGATCGGCATCCTTTAGAAAGAAAACACAAGTTGGCGCTAGTGTGCCTGGCTCATTTCACCTCTTCCTCCTCCCGCAGGGGATTAGACAGGGAGGAGTAGCGGGGATGAGCGTAAAAGTGTGATCGAGGCCACTCTCAGAGCATAGTTCGAGTGTGCCCTGAAGATAAAAAAGTAACCGCGGAGAATGTCAAAGAAATGAAATGCAGTTTCGGGTGAAATTAAAACGCGCTGAAATGATTACTTACGTAGAATAATATTTCTGCAATCGGGTAATAACTAAGGAGATTATTAATCTCCCTTAACTTTACCCGGAGTATATTAAATTTGACGTCACTATCCCTTCCTGAAACCAGTTTCAGCGCAGCCGCAGCACAGCCATACAAGCCAGCATTGACGGGGCGTCAAAGACCTTTCCAGAAAGTTCCATCATCTGTCTGAATGTTTTGTGACAGAGTGCAAATTCAGAGCCACCAAATCCAGACATAACTTGCAATAGTTAACTTATTGGCCGACCTTATATCGTATTAATTACGAAGCGCAAAAAAAATAAAATCTCTCGTTCCCCACAGTGAAGTGAAACCTATGTTGATTCCGTCTAAATTAAGTCGCCCGGTTCGCCTTGACCATACCGTGGTCCGCGAGCGTCTGTTGGCTAAACTTTCCGGCGCGCATAATTTCCGACTGGCGCTGGTTACGAGCCCTGCAGGTTATGGAAAAACAACGCTCATTTCGCAATGGGCCGCAGGTAAAAGCGATCTTGGCTGGTACTCCCTTGACGAGGGCGATAACCAGCAGGAGCGCTTTGCCAGCTATCTGATTGCCGCTATTCAGCAGGCAACCAATGGACACTGCGTCGCCAGTGAGGTGATGGTGCAAAAGCGCCAGTACGCCAGCCTGTCCTCCCTTTTCTCTCAGCTGTTTATCGAACTGGCCGAATGGCATCGCCCGCTGTACGTGGTGATTGATGATTACCATCTCATCACTAACCCGGTTATTCATGAATCGATGCGCTTCTTCCTGCGCCATCAGCCGGAAAACCTGACCTTAGTGGTGCTGTCCCGCAACCTGCCGCAGCTGGGCATTGCCAACCTGCGCGTGCGCGATCAGCTTCTTGAGGTGGGCAGCCAGCAGCTGGCCTTTACCCACCAGGAAGCGAAGCAGTTCTTTGACTGCCGCCTGACATCACCGATTGAGGCCGCCGAAAGCAGCCGCCTGTGCGATGACGTCGCTGGCTGGGCCACGGCGCTGCAGCTCATCGCCCTTTCAGCCCGCCAAAACAACAGCCCGGCGCATCAGTCTGCGCGTCGCCTGGCCGGCATCAACGCCAGCCACCTGTCGGATTACCTGGTGGATGAGGTGCTGGACAGCGTCGATCCGTCGACCCGCAATTTCCTGCTGAAAAGCTCGCTGCTGCGCTCCATGAACGATGCGCTGATCGTGCGCGTGACGGGGTGTGAAAACGGTCAGCTGCAGCTCGAAGAGATTGAACGTCAGGGCCTCTTCCTGACGCGCATGGACGACCCCGGCGAGTGGTTTAGCTATCACCCGCTGTTTGGCAGCTTCCTGCGCCAGCGCTGTCAGTGGGAGCTGGCGGTTGAACTGCCGGAAATCCACCGCGCCGCCGCCGAAAGCTGGATGGCACAGGGCTTCCCGAGCGAGGCTATTCACCACGCGCTGGCCGCCGGCGACGCCAGCATGCTGCGCGATATCCTTCTCAACCACGCGTGGGGCCTGTTTAACCACAGCGAGCTGACGCTGCTTGAAGAGTCCCTGAAAGCGCTGCCGTGGGAAAGTCTGCTGGAGAACCCGCGCCTGGTCCTGCTTCAGGCCTGGCTCATGCAGAGCCAGCACCGCTACAGCGAAGTGAATACTCTGCTGGCCCGCGCGGAGCAGGAGATGGAAAGCAACATGGATACGCCCCTGCACGGTGAATTTAACGCCCTGCGGGCCCAGGTGGCGATTAACGACGGCGACCCGGACGAGGCTGAACGCCTGGCGATGGTCGCGCTGGATGAACTGCCGCTCGCCAACTTCTACAGCCGGATTGTTGCCACGTCGGTACACGGCGAAGTGCTGCACTGCAAAGGCGAGCTGACGCGCTCCCTGTCGCTGATGCAGCAAACCGAACAGATGGCGCGTCGCCATGATGTCTGGCACTACGCGCTGTGGAGCCTGATCCAGCAAAGCGAAATTTTGTTCGCTCAGGGGTTCCTGCAGGCCGCCTGGGAAAACCAGGAAAAGGCGTTCCAGCTGATTCGTGAACAGCACCTTGAACAGCTGCCGATGCACGAGTTCCTCCTGCGTATTCGCGCTCAGTTACTGTGGGCCTGGTCGCGTCTGGATGAAGCCGAAAGCTGCGCCCGTCAGGGTGTGAACGTCCTCTCCGGCTTCCAGCCGCAGCAGCAGCTACAGTGCCTGGCGCTGCTGGTGCAGTGCTCGCTGGCGCGCGGCGATCTCGATAACGCCCGCAACCATCTTAACCGCCTGGAAAACCTGCTCGGCAACGGTCAGTATCATAGCGACTGGGTCTCGAACGCCGATAAGGTCCGGGTGATTTACTGGCAGATGACCGGAGACAAAAAATCCGCTGCCAACTGGCTGCGTCAGACGCCAAAACCGGAGTTTGCCAACAACCACTTCCTGCAGAGCCAGTGGCGCAACATCGCCCGCGCGCAGATCCTGCTCGGTGATTTAGAGCCCGCAGAGATTGTGCTGGAAGAGCTGAACGAGAACGCGCGCAGCCTGCGCCTGATGAGCGACCTGAACCGCAACCTGCTGCTGCTTAACCAGCTTTACTGGCAGGCGGGCCGTAAAAACGACGCGCAGCGCGTGCTGCTGGAAGCGCTCCAGCTGGCTAACCGCACCGGGTTTATCAGCCACTTTGTGATTGAAGGTGAAGTGATGGCGCAGCAGCTGCGTCAGCTTATTCAGCTCAATACGCTGCCGGAACTGGATCAGCATCGCGCCCAGCGCATTCTGCGCGAAATTAACCAGCACCATCGCCACAAGTTCGCGCACTTTGATGAGAACTTCGTTGAACGTCTGCTGAACCACCCGGAAGTGCCGGAGCTTATCCGCACCAGCCCGCTCACCCAGCGCGAATGGCAGGTTCTGGGGCTGATCTATTCAGGCTACAGCAATGAGCAGATTGCCGGCGAGCTGGCGGTGGCGGCCACCACCATCAAAACGCATATCCGCAACCTGTATCAGAAGCTGGGCGTGGCGCATCGTCAGGATGCGGTGCAGCATGCACAGCAATTGTTGAAGATGATGGGGTATGGAGTGTAGGTTTGTGCGGGCTGATGCCCTCACCCCGGCCCTCTCCCACAGGGAGAGGGAGAAAGGCGTCTCAACACAACTCTAACTGCAAATTATTATCTTTAATCACCTGCATAACGCCCGCCGGCGGCATCACGTCGGTATAGACCGCATCCACCATGCTGATGCTGCCCATGTTGACCATCGCGTTACGGCCAAACTTCGAGTGATCCACCACCAGCATGACGTGGCGCGAGTTTTCAATAATCGCGCGCTTGGTGCGCACCTCGTGGTAATCAAACTCCAGCAGCGAGCCATCGCTGTCGATGCCGCTGATCCCCAGAATGCCAAAGTCGAGGCGGAACTGAGAGATAAAGTCGAGGGTCGCTTCGCCAATAATTCCGCCATCGCGGCTGCGCAGTTCGCCGCCCGCGAGAATGATGCGGAAATCGTCTTTCTGCATCAGGGTGTTGGCCACGTTCAGGTTGTTGGTCACCACGCGCAGGTTCTCGTGATCCAGCAGCGCATGGGCGACCGCTTCCGGCGTGGTGCCGATATCAATAAACAGCGTTGCCCCGTTGGGGATCTGGCTGGCGACCTTGCGGGCAATACGCTCTTTCTCTGCCGTCTGCGTGGCTTTACGGTCGTGCCAGGAGGTATTGACCGAGCTGGACGGCAGCGCCGCGCCGCCGTGGTGGCGCAGAATGCGGTTTTGATCGGCCAGGTCGTTCAGGTCACGACGGATGGTTTGCGGGCTGACGGCAAACTGCTCAACCAGCTCTTCGGTGCTGACGTATCCCTGTTTTTTTACCAGTTCGATAATGGCGTCATGGCGTTGTGTTTGTTTCATCAATTATCCCTGAGAATTATGTTCGTTTTCGCGCATGGAGCGTGTCGGCAAAGGCCATCGCCAGCCCGATGGCCAGCCCGGTGACGTGCGCACCATTGGCGATAGACATACCAAACAGATCAAACCATCCGGCAATCAGCCATATTAACGCAAAGGTTATTAATCCGCGCTGCAGATAGACGCCGCTTTCCGGGTCGCGTTCCCCGCGAAGCCAGACATAGCCCATCAGGGCATACACGACGCCGGACAGCCCGCCAAACCACGGGCCGCTGAATTTGTGCTGCACGTAGCCGCTCAGCAGGGCGCTAATAATGGTGATAACGATCAGCTTGCCGCTCCCCAGGCGCTTCTCAACGGCGCCGCCGAGATACCACCACCAGAGCAGGTTAAAGAGGATATGCATCACCGAGAAGTGCATCAGCGCGTGGGTAAAGTAGCGCCAGACGTCAAACTCAAGAGACGGGTCATACGGCCACGCCAGGGCAATCATCACGCTCTGGTCGCCCACCGCGTTCATAATAATGAAGACGATGATGCAGGCGGCCATCAGCAGCAGCGTAAACGGGCCCGCGCGCTCGCGAATGGTGGCAAGGAAAGGAAAACGGCTATAGTGCAGGCCGGTGTCCGTCTGGCCGGACTGCCAGCTTGCCGCCAGATAGCGCGGGTCGCCGGGGTTCTCAAGAAAACGCGCCAGCTCCTCGTTTACCCGCCCGGCCTGGCTCTCGTCGGCCAGCCAGACGTCGGTCTGATGATGTTGCTGGATGGTCAGAATAACGCCCTGCGTCGCCATATAGTCGACAAACGCCTGGGCGACGCGCGGGTTGGTAAAAGAGGTGATCATCAACATGGGCAGCGGTCGCTTATTTCCACACAAAAGGGGACAGTATAGCGGGATCAGCGCTCAAAAGCGTATTCCACTTCTGCCGGGAAATGACGATGCCAGGCATCGAAACCGCCGTCGACGCTGTACACCGCGTCATAACCCTGCTGAAGCAGATACTGCGCCGCGCCTTTGCTGCTGTTGCCGTGGTAGCACATGACCATCACCGGCGTCTCGAAGTCGTTATCGCGCATAAACGCGCCCAGCGTGTCGTTGGTGAGATGGAACGCGCCTGGCGTGTGGCCCATCGCAAAGCTTTGCGGATCGCGGATGTCCACCAGCACCGCTTTTCCCTGGTGCATCTTCTGATGGGCTTCTTCTACGTTAATACATTCAAACTGATCCATGGTGTTCTCTTTCTGTTGTTCAGGTTGGGTGCGCTCTGATGCCCTCACCCCAGCCCTCTCCCACGGGGAGAGGGAGAAAAGTTAGTCGCACTATTTTACCCCGTAGTGTACGTCCTGGCGGCGGGTAAACGCCATTATGTTATCCATATCACTCTAAATTGTTTTTTTGATGTTACCAAAAGCGCGTTCCTTTGCTATTATGAGCGATATCGAACATTTCTGAGCTTTAACGAAAGTGCGTGAGGGTGTTATGGAAACCAAAGATCTGATTGTGATAGGCGGTGGCATCAACGGTGCCGGTATTGCGGTCGACGCCGCAGGACGCGGTTTATCCGTACTGATGCTGGAAGCTAACGATCTCGCCTGCGCGACGTCGTCCGCCAGCTCCAAACTGATTCACGGTGGCCTGCGCTACCTGGAACACTATGAATTCCGCCTGGTCAGTGAAGCACTGGCCGAACGTGAAGTGCTGTTGAAAATGGCGCCGCATCTGGCTATTCCGATGCGCTTCCGCCTGCCCCATCGCCCGCATCTGCGTCCGGCGTGGATGATCCGAATCGGTCTGTTTATGTACGATCATCTGGGTAAACGCACCAGCCTGCCGGGTTCGACCGGTTTGCGTTTTGGCTCAGAATCGGTCCTTAAGCCTGAAATCGTGCGCGGTTTCGAATATTCCGACTGCTGGGTGGACGATGCCCGCCTGGTGCTGGCCAATGCGCAGATGGTCGAGAAGAAAGGCGGCGAGGTGAAAACCCGCACCCGCGCGACCGCTGCCCGTCGTGAAAACGGCCTGTGGGTTGTCGAAGCGGAAGACATCGATACCGGCGAGAAATTTAGCTGGAAAGCGCGCGGCCTGGTGAACGCCACCGGTCCGTGGGTGAAGCAGTTCTTTGACGACGGCATGCATCTGCCTTCGCCGTACGGCATTCGCCTGATCAAAGGCAGCCATATTGTGGTGCCGCGCGTGCATACGCAGAAACAGGCCTACATTTTGCAGAACGAAGACAAGCGCATCGTGTTTGTGATCCCGTGGATGGACGAGTTCTCGATCATCGGCACCACCGACGTGGAGTACAAAGGCGATCCGAAAAACGTCGAAATCGACGAGAGCGAAGTGAATTACCTGCTCAAAGTCTATAACGCGCACTTTAAGAAACAGCTGTCGCGCGATGACGTGGTATGGACCTACTCCGGCGTGCGTCCGCTGTGCGACGACGAATCGGATTCCCCGCAGGCCATCACCCGCGACTATACGCTCGATATTCACGACGTAGACGGTCAGGCGCCGCTGCTGTCGGTGTTTGGCGGCAAGCTCACCACCTACCGCAAGCTGGCCGAGCACGCGCTTGAGAAACTGGCGCCGTACTATAAAGGCATTGGCCCTGCATGGACCAAAGGCGCGGTACTGCCCGGCGGTGATATCGGCGATAACCGCGATGATTACGCCGCGAAGCTGCGTCGTCGCTTCCCGTTCATCACCGAAGGAATGGCGCGCCACTATGCCCGCACCTACGGCAGCAATACCGAGCTGTTGCTGGGCGACGCGAAAGAGATTGCGGATCTGGGCGAACATTTCGGCCACGAGCTGTACGAAGCCGAGCTGCGCTATCTGGTCGAACACGAATGGGTTCGCCGCCTGGACGATGCTATCTGGCGTCGTACCAAAGAAGGGATGTGGCTCAACGCCGAGCAGCAGTCCCGCGTGGCGCAGTGGTTACTGCAGAATGCGGGAAAGCGTGAGCTGTCGTTGGCGTCTTGATGCGATCGGTGCGGGCTGATGCCCTCACCCTGACCCTCTCCCACAGGGAGAGGGAACAAACACTAAAAACGGCAACCAGGGTTGCCGTTTTGCTTTTACAACCTCACCGGATCAATATGCCAGATCGTATCGGCATATTCCTTGATGGTCCTGTCGGACGAGAAATAGCCCATATTGGCGATGTTATACATCGCGGCGCTGGTCCACTTCTCCTGCTGACGGTATAGATCGTCCACCTTATCCTGACAGTCCACGTAGCTGCGATAATCCGCCAGCACCTGGTAGTGATCGCCAAAGTTAATCAGCGAGTCCACCAGATCGCGATAGCGGCTCGGCTCGTCAGGGCTAAACACGCCGGTTGCGATCTGCGTCAGCACCTGGCGTAACTCTTCATCCTCTTCGTAATATTGACGCGGCGAGTAGCCTTTCCTGCGCAGCGCCTCCACCTCTTCCGTCGTATTACCGAAGATGAAGATATTTTCTTCCCCCACATGCTCCAGCATCTCGACGTTCGCCCCGTCCAGCGTGCCGATGGTCAGGGCGCCGTTAAGGGCAAACTTCATGTTACTGGTGCCGGACGCTTCCGTCCCCGCCGTGGAAATCTGCTCGGAGAGATCCGCCGCCGGGATGATCAGCTGCGCCAGGCTGACGCTGTAGTTCGGGATAAACACCACCTTCAGCTTGTCACCAATCTCCGGATCCTGGTTGACCACCTTCGCCACGTCGTTGATGAGATGGATAATATGCTTCGCCATGTAGTAGGCGGAGGCCGCCTTACCGGCAAAGATCTTCACGCGCGGCACCCATTCCGCCGTGGGATCGGCCTTGATGCGGTTGTAGTGGGTGATCACGTGCAGCACGTTCATCAGCTGACGCTTGTACTCGTGGATGCGTTTGATCTGCACGTCGAACAGCGCTTTCGGGTTTGCCACCACGTTGAGGTGCATCGCCAGCCAGACTGCCAGACGCTTTTTGTTCAGCAGCTTGGCTTCGCGCACGGCTTTATTCACCGTCGGGAAATCGATGTGCTGTTCAAGCTCGCTCAGCTGGCTTAAATCGGTACGCCAGGTGCGGCCGATATTCTCGTCCAGCACCTCAGACAGCGGCTGGTTGGCCAGCGCCAGCCAGCGGCGCGGCGTAACGCCGTTGGTCACGTTGCAGAACCGCGTCGGGAAGATCTTCGCGAAATCCGCAAACAGCGACTGCACCATCAGGTTCGAGTGGAGCTCAGACACCCCGTTCACCTTGTGGCTGATCACCACCGCCAGCCAGGCCATGCGCACGCGGCGACCGTTCGATTCATCAATGATGGACGCCCGGCTCAGCAGGCCGGTATCGTTCGGGTACTGCTCCTGCAGGGTCTTGAGGAAGTAGTCGTTGATCTCAAAGATAATCTGCAGATGGCGCGGCAGGATTTTGCCGAGCATATCCACCGGCCACGTTTCCAGCGCTTCGCTCATCAGCGTGTGGTTAGTGTAGGAGAACACCTGACAGGTCACTTCAAACGCGTCATCCCAGCTGAACTTATGCTCGTCGATCAGCAGGCGCATCAGCTCCGGAATGGAGAGCACCGGGTGGGTGTCGTTAAGGTGAATCGCGGTTTTCTCCGCCAGGTTGGCGTAGGTTTTGTGCAGCTGATGGTGGCGGCTGAGGATATCCTGAATCGTCGAGGAGACGAGGAAATACTCCTGACGCAGGCGCAGCTCGCGGCCGGAATAGGTCGAGTCGTCCGGGTACAGCACGCGGGACACGTTCTCGGAGTGGTTTTTGTCTTCCACCGCCGCAAAGTAGTCACCCTGGTTGAATTTACCGAGGTTGATTTCGCTACTGGCCTGAGCGCTCCACAGGCGCAGCGTGTTGGTGGCATCGGTGTCGTAACCGGGGATAATCTGGTCGTAGGCCACGGCCAGGATCTCTTCGGTTTCCACCCAGCGGGATTTTTTCCCTTCCTGCTGAATACGCCCGCCAAAGCGCACCTTATAACGCGTGTTGTGACGTTTAAACTCCCACGGATTACCGTACTCCAGCCAGTAGTCCGGGGACTCTTTCTGACGCCCGTCGACGATGTTCTGTTTGAACATGCCGTAGTCGTAGCGAATACCGTAGCCGCGGCCCGGCAGCGCCAGCGTCGCCAGCGAATCGAGGAAGCAGGCGGCAAGACGCCCCAGACCGCCGTTACCGAGGCCCGGGTCGTTCTCTTCGTCGATCAGTTCTTCTAAATCTAACCCCATCTCTTCCAGTGCGGTTTTGACGTCGTCATAAATACCGAGCGACAACAGCGCATTGGACAGCGTGCGGCCAATCAAAAATTCCATCGACAGGTAGTAAACCTGACGCGTTTCCTGCGAGAGCTGGGCGCGGTTTGAGCGCAGCCAGCGTTCAACTAAACGGTCGCGCACCGCAAACAGCGTGGCGTTCAGCCACTCGTGCTTGTTGGCAATAACCGGATCTTTCCCGATGGTGAACATCAGCTTGTAGGCGATGGAGTGCTTTAACGCCTCAACGCTGAGCGTGGGTGAAGAGTAGCTAAATGGAGCGTTCATATCAGTAACTTCGCCTCGTTACATCAAGCGTTGATAGAGATCGCGGTACGACTGCGCCGCGACGTGCCAGCTAAAGTCCATGGACATCGCCTGACGTTGTACGTAACGCCACAGCGATGGACGGGACCACAAGACGAAAGCACGCCGAATCGCCCGAAGCAGCGACCAGGCATTACTGTCCTCGAAGACAAACCCGCTGGCGATACCGTCCGCCAGGTTTTCCAGAGAGCTATCGGAGACGGTATCCGCCAGCCCGCCCGTGCGGCGTACCAGCGGCAGGGTGCCGTATTTCAGGCCATAAAGCTGTGTCAGGCCGCAGGGTTCGAAACGGCTTGGCACCAGGATGACGTCTGCGCCGCCCATGATGCGGTGCGAAAACGCCTCGTGATAGCCAATCTGCACGCCCACCTGCCCTGGATGCTCCGCCGCGGCGGCAAGGAAACCTTCCTGCAACACCGGGTCGCCAGCGCCGAGCAGGGCCAGCTGTCCGCCCTGTTCCAGTAAACCGGGCAGCGCCTCCAGCACCAGATCCAGCCCTTTCTGGCTGGTCAGGCGGCTCACTACCGCAAACAGCGGCACTTTGTCGTTAACCTTCAGGCCCATCGCAATCTGCAGCTGGCGTTTGTTTTCCGCTTTGTCCTCCACGGAATCACGGCCATAGCGCGCCGCCAGCAGGAAATCGGTTTCCGGGCTCCAGATCTGTTCATCCACACCGTTCAAAATACCCGACAGGCGCCCTTCACGATGGCGCTGTTGTAGCAGGCCTTCCATGCCGTAGCCAAACTCCGGCTGGGTAATTTCGCGGGCGTAGGTTGGGCTCACCGCCGTGATGTGATCGGCGTAGTACAGGCCCGCCTTCAGGAACGAAATTTGCCCGTTAAACTCCAGTCCGTGCATGTTAAAGAACGACCATGGCAGATCGATTTCACTTATGTGATGGGCGTAGTACATGCCCTGATACGCCAGGTTATGCACGGTGAAGACGGATTTGGCCGGGTGGCCGCGCGCGGCGAGATACGCCGGCGCAAGCCCGGCGTGCCAGTCGTGCGCGTGCACCACGTCCGGGCGCCAGAACGGATCGAGCCCCGTCGCCATTTCTGCCCCTACCCAGCCAAGCAGCGCGAAGCGCAGCACGTTGTCGGTATAGGCGAACAGGTTCGTATCGTGATACGGGCTGCCCGGTCGGTCGTATAAATGCGGCGCGTCGATCAGGTAAATCCCTACGCCATTGTAATGTCCAAACAGCAGGGTGATGCGTCCGGCGAAGGTCTCACGACGCGACACGACTTTTGCATCGGGAATACCGCGCCGGATATCCGGGAAGGCGGGCAGCAGGACTCGGGTATCCACTCCTCCGGCGATTTGCGCCGCCGGTAATGCACCAAGGACATCTGCCAGACCGCCCGTTTTTAACAACGGGAACATCTCAGAACATACGTGTAAAACCTGCATCATCGCTCCTGTTTGATCTGCAGCTTCCGCAACATTTCCCGTGTGACTAACACGATCCCCTCTTCCGAACGGTAGAAACGACGCGCGTCTTCTTCCGCGTTCTCGCCAATGACCATCCCTTCAGGGATGACGCAGGCACGGTCGATAACGCAACGACGCAGACGACACGAGCGCCCTACCCAGACATCCGGCAATAAGACTGCCGAATCGATATTACAGAATGAATTTATCCGCACGCGGGGGAACAGTACCGACTGCACCACCACCGAGCCTGAAATGATGCACCCGCCGGACACCAGCGAGTTCAGCGTCATACCGTGGCTGCCGGAGCGGTCCTGAACGAATTTGGCCGGCGGCAGCGATTCCATGTGGGTACGAATCGGCCAGTTCTGGTCGTACATATCCAGCTCAGGCGTAACCGACGCCAGATCGAGGTTCGCTTTCCAGTACGCTTCCAGCGTTCCCACATCGCGCCAGTAAGGTTCTGCATTCGGGTCTGACTGCACGCAGGACAGCGGGAAAGGATGTGCATACGCCATGCCAGCTTTGGTGATTTTCGGAATGATGTCTTTACCGAAGTCGTGGCTGGAGTTCTCGTCTTTGTCGTCGTCTTCCAGCAGCTCATAAAGATAGTCTGCATCAAAGACATAGATCCCCATGCTGGCGAGCGATTTGGTGTCGTCTCCCGGCATGGTTGGCGGGTTAGCCGGTTTTTCGACGAAGTCGATAATTTTGTCATCCGCATCCACGTGCATGACGCCAAACGCCGTCGCCTCGGCAACGGGCACCGGCAGACACGCCACGGTGCAGCGCGCCCCTTTTTCGACGTGGTCGATCAGCATGTGGGAGTAATCTTGCTTGTAGATGTGATCCCCGGCGAGGATCACAATGTATTCCGCGCTATAGCGACGAATGATATCGAGGTTCTGCGTGACCGCATCCGCCGTCCCGCGATACCAGTTTTCGCCGTGAACGCGCTGCTGCGCAGGAAGGAGATCGACAAACTCGTTCATCTCTTCGCTGAAGAATGACCAGCCGCGCTGAATATGCTGAACCAGCGTGTGCGACTGATACTGCGTAATGACGCCGATGCGGCGAATACCTGAGTTCAGGCAGTTGGAGAGCGCAAAGTCGATAATGCGGAACTTACCACCAAAGTGAACAGCCGGCTTGGCGCGCTTGATGGTCAAATCTTTCAGTCGGGTACCACGCCCGCCCGCAAGTATCAGGGCAACCGTTTTTAATGGTAGCTGGCGAGCCAACATTAAGGGATCGTTCTTCTCTAATCTAACCATGACTAACTCCTTTTTTATCATCTTTGGAATACGCACACTCCGTGCGCAGGCCCGTGCCAGACAGCCATTACTACCGGATTATCCGCTCCGGCAAAGGGGGGAACGGCGCGCCATTCCCCGTCAGGTAAAACAATCTCTGCGACGTCATCCGTCGCGTTCAGCGTGACCAGCCATTTATCCGACAGCAGGATTTGCAGGCGCGGTACGCCGTGTTGCCACTCTTGCGCGCTTAGCGGTTGCGCGTCTTGATTCAGCCAGCGAACGTTCCCGTCACCCTCTTCCCACCAGCGGTCGGCGGTCAGCGCGGGGATGTGCTGGCGAAGATGGATCAGCGCCGCGGTGAAGTGGATCAACCCGCTGTTCGCTTCTCCCCAGTCGAGCCAGGTTAAGGTGTTGTCCTGGCAATACGCATTGTTGTTACCGTGCTGGCTGTGGCCGTGCTCGTCGCCCGCCAGCAGCATCGGCGTGCCCTGCGACAGTAAAAGCGTTGTCAGCAGCGCATGGACGCTGGCGCGCCGCCGCTCGATAACGTCCAGACTTCCGCCTAACCCTTCTATACCATGATTAAAGCTATGGTTATTGTTAGTGCCATCGCGATTCTCCTCGCCGTTTGCCTCATTGTGTTTCTGATTGAAACAAACGCAGTCACGAAGCGTAAAACCGTCGTGCGCCGTTAACAGATTGACGGTGGCCGACGGGCGTTTACCGTCACGCTTAAAGAGATCGCTGGATGCGGCAAAGCGTCCGGCAAATTCCCCCAGCGACAGATTCCGCTCCAGCCAGAAGCGGCGCACGGCATCGCGATAGTGATCGTTCCACTCGGCAAACAGCGGCGGGAAATTCCCGACCTGATAACCGCCGTCGCCGATGTCCCACGGCTCCGCGATGAGCTTCACCTGCGAGAGCACAGGACAGTTTTTTATCGCCTCAAACAGCGGCGCCTGCTGGCTAAACGCCGGCGTGCGCCCCATCACGGGCGCCAGGTCGAAACGAAAACCGTCGACGTGGAACGTTTCCACCCAATATTTCAGGCATTCATAAGCAAAATGCGTGACCGCCGGATGGCTGAGATTGAGCGTGTTACCACAGCCGGTCCAGTTCTCGTAATCGCCATCCTGCCTGATCCAATAATAGCTACGGTTATCAATTCCGCGCATGGAGAGCGTCGGACCGTCGAGATCGCTTTCGGCGCTGTGGTTCAGCACCACGTCCAGAATGACCTCAATACCCGCCGCGTGGAGCGCCTTCACCGCATCGCGAAACTCGTCCCGCGCCTTCTCCGGATGGACGGCATAACGGGGTTCGAGCGCGAACATGGCCAGCGGGTTGTAGCCCCAGTAGTTGCTCAGCCCCAGCCGCTGCAGACGAGGCTCGCTGGCGAAATGCGCCACGGGCAGCAGCTCCAGGGCGGTGATGCCGAGGTGTTTCAGGTAGGCGACCATCGTCGGATGCCCGAGCGCCTTGTAGGTGCCGCGCATCTCTTTGGGGATCGACGGGTGCAGGTACGTCAGCCCTTTGACGTGAGCTTCATAAATGACGGTATTTCCCCACGGCGTGCGCGGCGGGGCATCGTCTTCCCAGTCGTAGAGATCGTTCACCACCACGCTTTTTGGCACGACGGGCGCGCTGTCGCGGTGGTCAGGCTCGCCGTAGCCCACGTGGAACAGCAGGTCGTCTTTAAACTCGCCGTCCACGCGGTGCGCGCACGGGTCAATCAGCAGCTTCGCCGGGTTAAACCAGTGGCCCTGCGCGGGGTCCCAGGGACCGTGAACGCGAAAACCGTAGTGCATTCCCGGCCGTCCTCCGGCCAGGTAGCCGTGCCAGGTATCCCCCGTGCGCGCCGGTAAGTCGTAACGGTGCTCGTTACCTTCCCCGTCAAACACGCACAGTTCCACCCGCTCCGCGTGAGCGGAAAAGAGGGTGAAGTTCACCCCCTTTCCGTCAAAGCTCGCCCCGAGCGGTTCGGGTTTACCTGCCGTGAGCTGCGTCATTCTCCCTCCCGCACCAGCCAGATAGTGCTAAGCGGCGGCAGCGTCAGGCTCAGGGAGTTGGGCCGCCCGTGGCTTTCGACGGCATCGCTCTGTACCAGCCCGCCGTTACCGGCGTTGCTGCCGTGGTAATGCATGGAGTCGGTATTGAGGATTTCGCGCCATTTACCCGGCTGGTTAATGCCAAAGCGATAGTGCTGGCGCGGCACCGGCGTGAAGTTGCTGGCGACGATAATCTCGTTACCCGCTTTGTCACGACGCACAAAGACAAACACCGAGCGCTCGTGGTCATCCACCACCAGCCACTCAAAGCCGTACGGGTCGAAGTCCAGCTCGTGCAGCGCTTTGTGATGGCGATAGGTCAGGTTCAGGTCCCGGACCAGACGCTGCACCCCGTGGTGCCAGTTGTCGCCGCCTTCCAGCAGATGCCAGTCGAGGCTGGTGTCGTGGTTCCACTCGCGTCCCTGGGCGAACTCATTGCCCATAAACAGCAGTTTTTTGCCCGGGAAAGCAAACATCCAGCCGTAGTAGGCGCGCAGGTTGGCAAACTTCTGCCACGCGTCGCCCGGCATGCGGTCGAGTATGGATTTCTTGCCGTGCACCACTTCGTCGTGCGATAGCGGCAGCATGAAGTTTTCGGTGTAGTTATAGAGCAGCCCGAACGTAAGTTTGTCGTGATGGTACTGGCGATAAACCGGATCGAGCTTCATGTAGTCAAGCGTGTCGTGCATCCAGCCGAGGTTCCACTTGTACCAGAAGCCCAGTCCCCCCATTGACGGCGGACGGGAGACGCCCGGGAAATCAGTGGACTCTTCCGCCATGGTGACGGCACCGTCGACCTGCTCACCGATAATGCGGTTGGTGCTGCGCAGAAACTCAATCGCTTCCAGGTTTTCACGGCCGCCAAACTCGTTCGGGATCCACTCGCCCTCTTTGCGGCTGTAGTCGCGGTAGATCATCGACGCCACCGCATCGACGCGCAGGGCATCAATGCCGAAGCGCTCGATCCAGTACAGCGCGTTCCCGACCAGGTAGTTCGACACTTCACGGCGACCGTAGTTGTAGATCAGCGTATTCCAGTCCTGGTGATAGCCTTCGCGCGGGTCGCTGTGCTCGTACAGCTTCGTGCCGTCAAACTCTGCCAGCGCAAAATCATCCGACGGGAAGTGACCCGGCACCCAGTCGAGGATCACGTTCAGCCCGGCGGCGTGCGCGGCATCAATGAAGTAGCGGAAGTCATCGCGCGTGCCGAAGCGGCGCGTTGGCGCATACAGCCCGGTGGGCTGATAGCCCCAGCTGCCGTCGAACGGGTGTTCATTGACCGGCAGCAGCTCCAGGTGGGTAAAGCCCATCCATTTGGCGTACGGAACAAGCTGGTCGGCCAGCTCCCGGTAGCTCAGCCAGAAGTTGTTATCGGTGTGGCGACGCCATGAGCCGAGATGGACCTCATAAACGGAGATCGGCGCATCAAAGCGGTTGGCCTGCTTGCGTTCCTCCGTCTGGACGACTTTCTCCGGCAGGCCGCAGATTAGCGATGCGGTCTCCGGGCGCATCTGCGCTTCAAAGGCATAAGGGTCGGATTTAATGCGCAGCTTGCCGTTGGCGTCGATCATCTCGAACTTATAGAGCTGCCCGTTGTGCGCCCCGGGGATAAACAGCTCCCAGATGCCGGTTTCGCGGCGCAGGCGCATCGGGTGACGGCGCCCGTCCCAGTAGTTGAACTGTCCGACAACGGAGACGCGCTGGGCATTTGGCGCCCACACGGCAAACCGCGTGCCGGTGATACCGTCCATCGTGTCCGCATGGGCACCCAGCGTTTCATAAGGTCGCAGGTGGGTCCCTTCAGACAGCAGCCAGGCGTCCATCTCTTTTAAGAGCGGGCCAAAACTATAGGGGTCGTCAATCAGGTTCTGCTGGCCGTGCCAGATGACGGCGAGCTGGTAACGAAAGGGGTTTTTACGACGGGGCATTACCCCGGAGAAGAAGCCACGTGAATCGAGGCATTCCAGATTACCCACCTTGCGGCCGGTTTTGGGTTCAATGACCCACACTTCGGTGGCATCCGGTAACAATGCCCGAACTTCCAGACCAGCCTCAGTATGATGCATCCCAAGCACGGAAAAGGGGTCGGCAAAATGACCCGCAATAAGCGCATTAATCACGTCTCTATCCACACGATCGGACATGGTATTCATCCTGTTTTTTTATGTCGTCCTTTTATAGCGCCTGGGACGACTTTAATGTGACCTGAACGGGCATCCTGTCAGCCCGTCCTAACCTCAGGTAAGAAATGACTCTTCCTTAAAGCATAGCCAACGCTCTACACGACTCCTGATAAAAATAAGACATATGCGTTTTACTCCATGTAGTACGCAAAAAAAGGGGGTGAAAATCACCCCCTTGTCGTTAACAAATTATTACGCTAGCTGGCGCAGCATGCGGCGCAGCGGTTCTGCCGCGCCCCATAAGAGCTGGTCACCCACGGTGAACGCGGAGAGATACTCCGGCCCCATGTTCAGCTTACGCAGACGGCCAACCGGCGTGGTCAGCGTGCCGGTAACCGCCGCAGGCGTCAGTTCACGCATGGTGATATCGCGATCGTTTGGCACCACTTTCGCCCACGGGTTGTGCGCAGCCAGCAGCTCTTCCACGGTCGGAATAGACACATCTTTTTTCAGTTTAATGGTGAAGGCCTGGCTGTGGCAGCGCAGCGCGCCGATGCGCACGCACAGACCGTCAACCGGAATGGTGTTCGCGGTCGCGAGAATTTTGTTGGTCTCGGCCTGGCCCTTCCACTCTTCGCGGGTCTGGCCGTTATCCAGCTGTTTGTCGATCCACGGGATCAGGCCACCGGCCAGCGGTACGCCAAAGTTATCCACCGGCAGCTCGCCGCTGCGGGTCAGTTGAGTGACTTTACGTTCAATATCCAGAATCGCGGACGCCGGGTTTGCCAGCTCGGTCGCAACGCTCTGGTGCAGCTGGCCCATCTGGGTCAGCAGCTCGCGCATATGACGCGCGCCGCCGCCGGACGCCGCCTGGTAGGTCGCCACGGAGACCCACTCCACCAGGTCCTGCGCGAACAGGCCGCCGAGGGACATCAGCATCAGGCTAACGGTACAGTTGCCGCCAACAAAGGTTTTCACGCCGTTGTTCAGGCCATCGGTGATCACGCCCTGGTTAACCGGGTCGAGAATAATGATGGCATCGTCTTTCATACGCAGCGAAGAAGCCGCGTCAATCCAGTAGCCCTGCCAGCCGCTTTCACGCAGCTTTGGATAGATTTCGTTGGTATAATCGCCGCCCTGGCACGTGACAATAATGTCGAGTGCCTTCAGCGCTTCCAGATCGTAAGCATCCTGCAACGTGCCTGTGGTACCACCAAAGGACGGAGCAGCCTGGCCGAGCTGGGAAGTGGAGAAGAAGACCGGGCGGATAGCGTCGAAATCGCGCTCTTCAACCATGCGTTGCATGAGTACAGAGCCGACCATACCGCGCCAGCCGATAAAACCAACGTTTTTCATAGCATTTTTTTCCTGCTGAGGGTGTGTGCTGTTTGTGCAAGCCAGTATTGAACTGGGATATGCTTCACATTACAAAATGCTGCCAAAGTCGCAAGCGAAATTAATCGATGATTGCCGGGCAATCAGAAAAAGAGCTAATCATCATAATAACCATAGAGAGTTTCAGGGATAATTTACATGAGTGAAATCATTTCCGCCGCGGTTTTATTGATCCTGATAATGGATCCGCTGGGCAACCTGCCGATCTTCATGTCGGTGCTGAAGCACACCGAGCCGAAGCGACGCCGGGCGATCATGATCCGCGAGCTGCTTATCGCCCTGCTGGTGATGTTTATCTTCCTGTTTGCGGGAGAAAAAATCCTCGCGTTCCTGAACCTGCGCGCCGAAACCGTGTCGATTTCCGGCGGGATTATTCTGTTCCTAATTGCCATTAAGATGATTTTCCCGAGCGCGGAAGGCAGCAGCAGCGGCCTGCCTGCGGGTGAAGAGCCGTTTATTGTGCCGCTGGCGATTCCCCTCGTTGCCGGGCCAACTATTCTGGCCACGCTGATGCTGCTGTCGCATCAGTATCCGAATCAGATGAGCCATCTGGTGATTGCCCTGCTGATTGCCTGGGGCGGGACATTTATTATCCTGCTGCAGTCGTCGCTGTTCCTGCGCCTGCTGGGCGAAAAAGGGGTGAACGCGCTGGAGCGTCTGATGGGGCTGATTCTGGTGATGATGGCGACGCAGATGTTCCTGGACGGGATCAGGGCGTGGATGAAAGGCTAGGTAAACGCAAAACGGCAATCAAAGATTGCCGTTTTTAGTGTTTGCTCCCTCTCCCCGTGGGAGAGGGCCGGGGTGAGGGCATCAGGCCGCAGAGGACTAACCCTTACGAATCAAATACCGGTACGGCAGCGCGTCGGTTTGCTGGGCCACCAGCTCATGCTCCATAAAGGTACAAAAACCGGGGATATCGCGCGTGGTGGCCGGGTCGTCGGCGACGATCAGCAGCGTTTCACCGGTCTGCATGTTGCGCACGGTTTTACGTACCATCATTACCGGCTCCGGGCAGCGAAGGCCCTGGGCATCAAGGGTGTGGTCTGGGCTGGAAAACAGGTCGGTCATGATCTTCTCGGTCAGGTAAAAACGGCTGTAGTTTACGCCCCGTTGCAGTCAATGCAAACCAGGTTAACGATTGCGTAAAAACTAACCATTGCAATGTCCTGCCAAAGCAGTATCATGCTGCGGTTTTTATTGGGTTCCCTCACCCCAACGTATAAAAAGGTCACAATATGACGCAGTTTTCTGAATCGCAGCGCGTAAAAGCGTTGTTCTGGCTTTCCCTTTTTCACCTGCTGGTGATTACCTCCAGTAACTATCTGGTGCAGCTCCCCATCTCCATTTTTGGTTTTCACACCACCTGGGGCGCGTTCAGTTTTCCGTTTATTTTCCTCGCCACGGATTTAACCGTACGTATTTTTGGCGCACCGCTGGCCCGCCGCATTATTTTTGCCGTCATGCTTCCGGCGCTATTCATCTCGTACGTGGTGTCCTCCCTGTTTTATATGGGAAGCTGGCAGGGCTTTGAGGCATTAACCCACTTCAACCTGTTTGTTGCCCGTATCGCCGCGGCGAGCTTTATGGCCTACGCGCTGGGGCAGATCCTCGACGTGCACGTGTTTAACCGCCTGCGTCAGAATCATCGCTGGTGGATGGCGCCCACTGCCTCGACGCTGTTCGGTAACGTGAGCGATACGCTGGCCTTCTTCTTCATCGCCTTCTGGCGCAGCCCGGATGCGTTTATGGCCGAGCACTGGATGGAAATCGCGCTGGTGGACTACTGCTTCAAGGTGCTCATCAGCATTGTCTTCTTCCTGCCTATGTACGGCGTACTGCTGAATATGCTGCTGAAAAGGCTGGCAGATAAATCTGAAATCACGGCATTGCAGGCTGGTTAAGGGTTCGCTTTATCAGTTGTGATAAGATGATCGAATGAGCCGTTATGGCCGTTTATCGAAAGGAAGAAGTCAATGCGCAATCTGGTTAAATATGTCGGGATTGGCCTGCTGGTTGTGGGTCTTGCAGCCTGTGATAACAGCGACACGAAAACGCCTGCTCAGGGCGCATCCGCAGAGAGCAATGCGACCGGCCAGCCGGTGAATCTGATGGATGGCAAACTCAGCTTCTCTCTGCCAGCCGATATGACTGACCAGAGCGGCAAGCTGGGCACCCAGGCGAACAATATGCACGTTTACTCCGACGCAACCGGGCAGAAAGCGGTCATTGTGATTGTGGGCGACGACACCAGCGAAGACCTGGCCGTACTGTCCAAACGTCTGGAAGACCAGCAGCGCGGCCGCGATCCGCAGCTGCAGGTGGTTACCAATAAGTCCATCGAACTGAAAGGCCACACGCTGCAGCAGCTGGACAGCATCATCTCCGCTAAAGGCCAGACCGCCTACTCTTCCGTGGTGCTGGGCAAGGTTGATAACAAACTGCTGACCCTGCAGATCACCCTGCCTGCGGAAAACCAGCAGAAAGCGCAGACGGCTGCTGAAAATATCATTAACACCATCGTGATCCAGTAAGTCTTCACGATGATGACGTGGCCTCCGGTGCCTGCACCGGGGGCCATTTTTTTAGCCGCCACGTCAGCATCAGGGCGATAACCACCAGGCCCGCCGCAGCAAGATAGATAACCGGAACCCCTGCCCAGCTCATCACCAGCCCCGCCAGCGGGCCGGTAATCCCTAAAGACATATCCATAAAGACCGTATAGGTCGCCAGCGCCGCCCCCTGGTTCTGCTGCGGCACGGCTTTGACCGCCACCACGCCCAGCGCCGGGAAGACCAGTGAAAAACCCGCCCCCGCGAGGAATACGCCCACTTTCGCGACCCACGGCACCATGGCGATGCCGGTCAACAGCAGCCCGACGATTTCGACCGCAAAACAGATCATCGCCACATTCAGCCCGCCCAGGCGGTTGATACCGTTAGGGAAAAGTAAACGCGCGCCCACAAACGCGCAGCTGAACAGGGTTAGCGCAAAGGCTGCGCCGTCCCAGCCTTTGGCGTCATAGAACAGGGTAATGAAGGTCGCAATGACACCGAAGCCGGTGGTCGCCAGCGCCAGCGCCATGCCGTACGGCCAGACGCGCCCCAGCACCGCCCGAAACGGCAGCGGCTTGCCCTTGCTGGCCTTCACCTTCGGGCGCGGCAGCGCAAAGAGGATTGCCAGAAGTGCGACCGCCATAATGGTGATGGCCAGCCCGTACAGGCCGCCAAACGCATAGCAGGCCACGCCGAGCGGTGCACCGAGCGCCATCGCGCCGTAGGTAACAATACCGTTCCAGGAGATCACCCGGCCAATGTGCGGCGCGCCGACCACCCCCACTCCCCACAGCGTCGAGCCGGTTCCCGCCAGGCTTTGCCCAATGCCCAGGATAACGCGCCCTAGGCAGAGCAGCACCAGGCTGACCAGCGGCCAGTGGCTGGTTGTGGCAGCCAGCAGGTAGCTCAGGCCGCTCAGGAAACAGCCGCACAACCCGACCACCACGATGCTTTTTGGACCGAACGCGTCCGCGTAGCGCCCGGCATGCGGGCGGCTCAGGAGCGTAGCGAAATACTGCAGGCTAATCACCAGCCCCGCCCAGAAGGCGCTAAAGCCCATGACGTCATGGACATAGCCCGGCAGGACCGCCAGCGGCAGGCCAATGGTCAGATAGCTGGCAAAGTTGAAAATAACGACGGAAACGATGCGCAGATTGAGGCGCAGTCCGCTCAGTGCCGGTTCAGCGGCAGGTTCGGGCATGGGGTTCTACCTGATTTTTTGCAACAGTGTTTCACTATTACCACGCCACAATAAGAAAATCAGCACCGACTTTCAGATTAACGGATCCAGACGAAGCGAAGCCCGGGCACTACACTTACCGGGTCATCACACTAAGGAACGCGCATGACTCCTAATCCGTCCGACAAAGCAGGACTCCACATCTTATTAAAACTCGCCTGTCTGGTGGTTATCCTTGCGGGTATCCATTCTGCCGCCGACATTATTGTTCAGCTCCTGCTGGCGCTCTTTTTTGCCATTGTGCTTAATCCGCTGGTTACCTGGTTTTTACGCCGGGGCGTCAGCCGACCGGTGGCGATCACCATCGTAGTTATCGTCATGCTGATTGCCCTGACGGCGCTTTTCGGCGTACTGGCGGCCTCGCTGAGCGAGTTCTCAACGATGCTGCCGCAGTACAACAAAGAGCTGACGCGGAAGATCGTGGCGCTGCAGGAGATGGTACCTTTCCTTAATCTGCATATCTCACCCGAACGGATGCTGCGCCGGATGGATTCAGAGAAAGTCATGACCTACGCCACTACCTTGATGACAGGGCTTTCCGGCGCGATGGCCAGCATTCTGCTGCTGGTCATGACGGTGGTGTTTATGCTGTTCGAAGTGCGCCACGTTCCCTACAAGCTGCGCTTTGCGCTGAATAATCCTCAGATTCACATTGCCGGCTTGCACCGGGCGCTAAAGGGCGTCTCCAAATATCTGGCGCTGAAAACGCTCCTGAGCGTATGGACCGGGGTCATTGTCTGGCTGGGGCTGATGCTGATGGACGTGCAGTTCGCGCTGATGTGGGGCGTACTGGCCTTTCTGCTGAACTACGTGCCGAATATTGGCGCGGTGCTCTCTGCCGTACCGCCGATGATTCAGGCGTTTCTGTTTAACGGTTTCTACGAATGCATGCTAGTCGGCGCGCTGTTCCTCGTGGTGCACATGGTGCTGGGCAATATTCTTGAGCCGCGCATGATGGGGCACCGGCTCGGCATGTCGACGCTGGTGGTATTTTTATCCTTACTGGTTTGGGGATGGCTGCTGGGCCCGGTCGGCATGCTGCTCTCGGTCCCTCTGACAAGCGTGTGTAAGATCTGGATGGAGACCACCAAAGGCGGCAGCAAGCTGGCCATTCTGCTGGGGCCTGGCAGACCTAAAAGCCGGCTTCCGGGTTAAGCGTCTGGGGTAGAACGGAACATTACTCTACGGGAAATTTTTAGGAGAAACGTTATTCGCAAGCCTGCGACAACACTGTACGATGTACGCTGAAACATCGCGCTTGCGAAGAAAACATTACAGAAACAGGTTTATCGCGGACGCGCTTAGATGAAATTCACACTCTCTATTATCGACTGGCAGGCAAGAGCGCCAGGACTCAGCGATGCCGACGCATGGCAGGCATGGTCGCGCCAGTCCGAAGCCATCGATCCCGCCGCGCCGCTTGCGAAACCGACCGAACTGCCGATGATGACCGCCCGCCGCCTCAATTCTGGCAGCAAGCTGGCGGTCGATATCGGCCTTGCGATGCTTCGCAAACATCGTATTGATGCCGTGGTCTACAGCAGTCGCCATGGCGAACTTGAACGCAACTATCGTATTCTGCACGCGCTGGCGACGGAGCAGCCCGTCTCCCCCACCGATTTTGCGATGTCCGTCCACAATGCCGCGGTCGGCAACCTCACGATTACCGCGGGTCAGCCGATTGTCTCATCCTCGGTCTCCGCCGGTATGGACACTTTCCAGCAAAGTTTGTGCGAAGTGTTGAGTTTGCTCCACGCGGGCTACGCCCGCATTTTGCTGGTAGATTTTGACGGCGTACTGCCCGAGTTTTATCAAACCGCACTCCCGCCGCAGATGCCCGTCTGGCCTTACGCCCTTGCGCTGGTGATTGAAGCCGGAGACACGCTCTGCTGTGAAACCCGGCCCGCAAGCGCAGGTGAAGAGCCGGCGCTGCCGCAAAGCCTTCAGTTCCTGCGACATTATCTGAGCGACGCGCAGCGATTTGCCCTTGCGGGCGAACGTATGCAGTGGCAGTGGACGCGCTAATGAGCCGGTTCCTGTCCCGTCTCGATCGGTTATGGCGCATGCTGATGACCGGATTCTGCTTCGCGCTGTTTGGCCTCGGCGGGCTGCTGCTGTCGCTGGTCTGGTTTAACCTGCTGCTGGTTTTCCAGCGCGATCGCGCGAAGCGCCGCCGGCTGGCGCGACGCAGCATTTCCGCCAGCTTTCGGCTGTTCCTGGCGGTCGTTCGCGGGACTGGCGTACTGGATTACCGCTTTACCAACCTGGACGTTCTGCGCGCCGAGCGCGGCTGCCTGGTGATCGCGAACCACCCTTCGCTGCTGGACTATGTGATCCTCGCGTCGGTCATGAACGAAACCGACTGTCTGGTGAAAAGCGCGCTGCTGCGTAACCCCTTTGTCAGCGGCGTGATTCGCGCAGCCGACTACCTGATCAACAGCGAAGCAGAAACGCTGCTTCGTGCCAGCCAGCAGCGCCTGGCGCAAGGGGAGACTCTGCTTATCTTTCCGGAAGGCACCCGCACCCGCGTGGGCGAAGCCATTACCCTGCAGCGGGGAGCGGCGAATATCGCCGTTCGTTGCAACCGATCCCTGCGCGTGGTGGTGATCCACTGCAGCGAACGCATGCTGGATAAACAGAGTCGCTGGTACAATGTGCCGCCCAAAAAACCTGTTTTTACCGTGGATGTTCGTGAACGCATCAACATTCATGATTTTTACGATGCAAGCCAGCATGAACCTGCGCTGGCGGCAAGGCAGTTAAACCGGCATATGCAGCAGCAATTAACATCCGGTCTTCAATCTTTGTCAGGAATGAAAGATGCAAGCGCTCTACCTTGAAGTTAAGAATCTCATTATCTCTACGCTGAATCTGGAAGAACTTACCCCAGAGGATATCGATACCGACGCTCCGCTGTTTGGCGACGGGCTGGGTCTGGACTCTATTGATGCCCTGGAGCTGGGGCTGGCCGTGAAAAATCAGTACGGCGTAGTGCTTTCTGCCGAAAGTGACGAGATGCGTCAGCACTTCTATTCCGTTGCCACGCTCGCTGCTTTTATCCATCAACAACGCGCCTGAGAATGACCCGCTATGACAGAACAAGAAACGATTTATCAGGAAGTCTCTGCGCTTCTTATTAAGCTGTTTGAACTCAACCCTGAGGACATCACGCCACAAGCCCGTCTTTACGAAGATCTGGATCTCGACAGCATTGATGCCGTGGACATGGTGGTTAACCTGCAGAAGAAAACGGGTCATAAAATTAAACCTGAAACCTTCAAAGCGGTGCGTACCGTTCAGGACATCGTGGACGTTGTGGAACAACTCCAGCGCGAAGCCTGACGTGCCTTCCCTACCGCTCATCCCGATACTGACGGGCCTGATGCTGCTGGCATGGCCGTTTTTGATTGGCTATGGCCTTGCAAGCCACCGTTTGCAGTGGATATTGCCCGTCATGGTGCTGCTGTTATTGCTGCGTTTATATCAGGCGCGCCGGCATCGCGGTCCCCTGCGCTACGTGTTCCTGAGCGTGACCCTGGCCGGGGTGGTGCTGTGCATGGCGAGCGCGCTTCTGCACGCTCACCAGTGGGTACTGTTTTATCCGGTGGTCGTCAATCTGGTAATGCTGTTGGTGTTTGGGGGGTCACTATGGACAACCATGCCGATGGTAGAACGGCTGGCGCGGATACGTGAACCCCATCTGTCGCCGGCAGGGGTTCGCTACACGCGCAAGGTCACTCAAGTCTGGTGCGGCTTTTTTATCGGCAACGGGGCAATCGCGCTGTTTACCGTGCTGTACGCCGACATGCGCCTGTGGACGCTGTGGAACGGGGTCATTGCCTACATCCTGATGGGAACGCTGATGGCCTCCGAGTGGCTGGTGCGCCAGCGGGTGATGAAAAGAGAGAACGATGCGTAAACCCCTTCCTCTTAGCCAGTGGCTAAATGCCCCGCGTCCTGATGACGCGCCGATCGCCTGGCTCGACGAACGAGTCTGGACGCTCGGCGACCTGCGCCACGATGTGACGCGGCTGGTCGACATGCTGCGTCAGGAGGAGGGCGAGCGCTGGGCGCTCTGTTTTGAAAACGGCTATCTTTTTATCGTCGCCCTGCTGGCGACGCTGCATGCGGGTAAAACGCCCGTGCTCCCCGGCCACAGCCGGGCTGCGCAGCTCAATGAACAGCGGGCCATGTTCAGCGGCGTTCTGAGCGACACCACGCTCGACTTTTCGGGGCGACAGCGGCTGGTGGTTTCCACGCCGCGGACAGACAACGCCTTTTCTCCCCTGCCCGCCATTGACGATACGCGCGCTATCGAGCTTTTCACCTCTGGCTCCACCGGCTCGCCGCAGCGGGTCATTAAGCCGATTATCAGTCTGGATCGTGAAGCCTGTTTACTCGCTGAGCGGTTTGGCGAGCGGCTGGCGGGCTGTAGCGTCGTGGCTTCCGTGGTGCTCCATCACCTGTATGGCCTGACGTTTCGCGTCGTCTTACCCATGGCGCTCGGCCTGCCGGTGCATGCCCGCCTGCTCAACTATGCCGAGCAGCTCTCGGCCCTGCCCCACGGCAAACGCTATCTTTTCATCAGCAGCCCGGCGTTCCTCAGGCGGCTGGATACGACGCTGACGCCACCCCCTGTTGCCCTGCTCTTCTCCGCAGGGGGCGTGCTGCCCTGGCGGGATATCACCGCGTTTCAGGGCTGGCTCAACGTCTGGCCGGATGAAATCTACGGCAGCACCGAAACGGGAGTGATGGGCTGGCGTCACCGTCAGGAAGAGACGACGCTCTGGCAGCCGTTCCCCGGAGTGACGTTCCACGGCGATCGCGTGACGTCGCCGCTGATCCACGAGCCGGAGGGGGAAGTGCTAAATGATATTCTCCATTTCACGGCGGACGGGCAGTTTACCCTCGTCGGGCGCCGCGATCGGATAGTCAAAATTGAAGATAAACGCGTTTCGCTCGATGAGATTGAGCAGCGGCTGCTGGCGCTGGATGGCATCTGCGACGCCGTCGCGCTGGCGGTCACGCGCGGGGGACGCCAGAGTATTGGCGTGCTGCTGGTGCTCAGCGACGCGGCGCGTTTGCACAGAGATAACGTGGGTAAAAATGCGCAGGAATCCGCCTGGCGTCGCGCGCTTCGCCCCTGCCTTGAACCGGTTGCCGTGCCCCGCTACTGGCGGGTCGTCGATGAAATCCCGGTCAACAGCATGAACAAGCGTGTTTATGCTCAGCTACAGGAGTTGTTTCATGAAACCCCATGAAATTGAACGCCACCAGACCCATCCGGAGCATCTGGAGATAACCCTTTATCTCGATCCTGACCTGCTCTGGTTTAAGGGGCATTTTGCCGTCCAGCCGCTGCTTCCGGGCGTTGCACAACTCGACTGGGTGATGCATTACGCCACCACCCTGCTGGCACCGGGCTACCGCTTTCACAGCATCCAGAATGTGAAGTTTGCTGCCCCGCTTTTGCCGGACAACACGGTGACGCTGATCCTTGACTGGCTCCCCACCCGCCAGATGCTGAGCTTCAGCTACCAGCGCCATGCGGGCAGCGAGCGCCATACCGCCAGCAGCGGGAAGATTCGCCTATGTCAGTAACCTTCCGTCCCTGCGTGCTGATCCCGTGCTACAACCACGGTGCGATGATGGCCTCGGTGCTGGCGCGCCTCGCGCCCTTCGATCTACCCTGTCTGGTGGTGGACGACGGCAGCGATGAACCCACGCGCCACACGCTTGACGATCTCGCTGCGCGCCATCCACAGGTCACGCTGCTGCGGCTGGCAGAAAACAGCGGGAAAGGCGCGGCGGTGATGGCGGGACTGCAAGCCTGCGCAGGGCGCGGCTTCACCCATGCGATCCAGGTGGACGCCGATGGCCAGCACGCCATTGAAGATATCCCCCGCTTTCTGGCGCTGGCGCAGCGTCACCCTGATGCACTGATTTCCGGTCAGCCCGTTTACGATGACTCCATTCCACGCGCGCGCCTGTACGGACGCTGGATAACGCACGTCTGGGTCTGGATTGAAACCCTGTCCCTAGAGCTGAAAGACAGCATGTGCGGCTTTCGGGTCTACCCGATTGCGCCAGTCATGCAGCTTGCCGCACGGACGCCGCTCGGCAAGCGGATGGACTTTGATACGGAAGTGATGGTCCGTCTCTACTGGCAGGGCAATCCGAGCTATTTTCTGCCCACCCGCGTTACCTACCCGCCAGACGGTTTATCCCACTTCGATGCGCTAAAAGATAACGTGCGCATCTCGCTGATGCATACCCGCCTGTTCCTGGGGATGCTGCCGCGCATCCCTTCCCTACTGATGCGCCGTCACCCGCAGCACTGGGCGCAACAGCAGGAGGTCAAAGGACTGTGGGGAATGCGCCTGATGTTACGCGTCTGGCAGCTGCTTGGGCGCAGGGCCTTCACCCTCCTGCTGTGGCCGGTCACGGCCGTTTACTGGCTGACCGCCCGTTCGGCGCGTCAGGCGTCGCGGCAATGGCTGAGGCGCGTTAAGCAGGTTATGGCCCAGCGGCAGATCCCTCAGCCGCCCCGGCTGCACAGCTTTTTCCACTTCCAGCGTTTTGGCCAGGCCATGCTGAATAAAGTGGCCAGCTGGCGCGGGGAGATGCACCTTCATCGCGATCTGGCGTTTGCGCCGGGCGCCAGCGAGGCGCTGGGGCTGGACGATCCTCAGGGCAAACTGCTGCTGGCTTCGCATCTTGGCGACGTGGAAGCCTGCCGGGCGCTGGCCCAGCGTGAAGGGGGGAAAACTATCAACGCGCTGGTCTTTAGCGATAACGCCCAGCGCTTTAAGCAGATCATGGAGGAGATGGCTCCGCAGGCGGGCATTCACCTGATGCCCGTCACCGACATCGGCCCGGAGACCGCTATCCTGATCAAAGAAAAACTGGATCGCGGAGAGTGGGTAGCCATTGTGGGCGATCGTATTGCCGTCACGCCACAGCGCGGCGGCAGCTGGCGCGTGATCTGGAGCGATTTTATGGGCCAGCCCGCGCCGTTCCCGCAGGGGCCATTTATCCTGGCCTCCATTTTACGCTGTCCGGTGGTGCTGATTTTTGCCCTCAGCCAGCAGGGGAAGCTTACTCTGCACTGCGAACCGTTTGCCGACCCGCTGCTCCTGCCGCGCGGTGAACGCCAGCAGGCGCTGCAGCAGACCGTCGATCGCTACGCGCAGCGGCTGGAGCATTACGCCCTGCTGTCGCCGCTCGACTGGTTTAATTTTTTCGATTTCTGGCAGCTGCCCGAGATCGCCGAGAAGGAGTAAAGGGTGCTGACCGATCCCCGCTTTACGACGGAAGTTGAGTTAACCGTTCCGTTCCACGACGTCGACATGATGGGCGTGGTCTGGCACGGCAACTATTTCCGCTACTTTGAGATCGCCCGCGAGGCGCTGCTCAATCAGTTTGACTATGGCTATCGCCAGATGAAGGCCTCGGGCTACGTCTGGCCGGTTGTCGATACGCGTGTGAAATACCGCGATGCGGTGACGTTTGAGCAACGCATTCGCGTCCGCGCGCACGTTGAAGAGTATGAAAACCGCCTGCGCATTGCCTATCAAATTTTCGACGCGCAGACCGGTAAACGGACCACCACCGGCTACACCATCCAGGTGGCGGTAGATGAAGCCACCCGTGAGATGTGCTTCGTAAGCCCGGCAATACTGTTTGAACGAATGGGAGTGACGCCATGAAATGGTTGCTTTTGCTGGCTCTGACGATCAGCCCGCTGGTCAGCGCCGTAACGCTGAATGAACTACAGCAGCGGTTCACAGAGCAACCCGTGGTGCGCGCGCACTTCGAGCAGGTTCGCACCATTAAAGATATGCCGCAGCCGCTGCGTTCGCAGGGCGAGATGCTGATCGCCCGCGATAGCGGCCTGCTGTGGGATCAAAAAGCCCCGTTCCCCATGACGCTGCTGCTGGACGACAAACGGATGGTTCAGGCGATCAACGGCCAGCCACCGCAGACCATTACCGCCGACAATAATCCGCAGATGTTCCAGTTCAACCACCTGCTGCGGGCGTTATTCCAGGCCGACCGCAAGGTGCTGGAAGACAACTTCCGCATCGATTTTAAAGACCTGGGAGAAGGCCGCTGGTCGCTGGTGCTCACACCTAAAACGACGCCGCTGGACAAGATTTTCGCTACCCTCGATTTGGGCGGTGCAACGTATCTGGAATCTGTTCGTCTCAACGACAAGCAGGGCGACCGCACGGATATCACCCTCACCCGCCACCAGCTAACGCCCGCCAGCCTGACCGATGAAGAACGCCAACGCTTTGCCGCACCGTAAATCCCTCCGCCCGGCGCTGCTGTGGGCCACGGTATGCCTGATTCTGCTGGGCGTGCTGCTGTCGCTGCTGCCCGGCGCGCGCCTGAACAGCAGCGTGCTGGCCATGCTGCCGAAACATACGCTGGGGGCCATTCCTCCGGCGCTTAACGACGGATTTATGCAGCGGCTAGACCGCCAGCTGGTCTGGCTGGTCAGCCCCGGCAAAGATCCGGACCCGCGCGTGGCGCAGCAATGGCTGGAACTGCTGCAAAGTAGCGGCTCGCTCAGCGAGGTCAAAGGCCCGATGGACGCCGCCGGGCAAAAGGCCTGGGGAGAATTCTTCTGGCAGCACCGCAACGGCCTGATCGATCCGGCCACCCGCGCCCGCCTGCAAAACGGCGGCGAAGCGCAGGCGCAGTGGATTTTATCCCAGCTCTACTCGGCC
This sequence comes from Enterobacter genomosp. O, assembly GCF_001022965.1. Classification (GTDB taxonomy): domain Bacteria; phylum Pseudomonadota; class Gammaproteobacteria; order Enterobacterales; family Enterobacteriaceae; genus Enterobacter; species Enterobacter cloacae_L. Next base: position 98,715 of record NZ_LECZ01000021.1, on the reverse strand, counting down.
TTTTCCGGCGTGAGCGGCAAGGAGCTGCAAAACGATCCGCTGATGCTGATGCGCGGCTCGCAGCTCGCCCTCGCGCAAAACGGCCAGAAAATGCGGCTGATGGACGGCTGGCTGGTCACTAAAGATGAGGCGGGGAACACCTGGTATCTGCTGCACGGCGAGCTGGCGGGCTCGTCGTTCGATATGCAGCAAACTCACCGGCTGGTAACCACCCTTAAGGCGCTGGAGGGGAAGCTAAAAGCGCGCTATCCGCAGGCGCAGCTGCTGTCTCGCGGCACCGTCTTTTACAGCGATTACGCCAGCCAGCAGGCCAAACGAGATATCTCAACGCTCGGCGTCACCACCCTTCTGGGCGTGCTCCTGCTAATTGTGGCGACGTTTCGCTCCCTTCGGCCGCTGCTGCTGTGCGCCATCTCGATTGCCGTCGGCGCGCTGGCGGGCACGGTCGCCACCCTGCTGCTGTATGGAGAGCTGCACCTGATGACGCTGGTGATGAGCATGAGCATCATCGGTATTTCGGCAGATTACACCCTCTACTACCTGACCGAGCGGATGGTGCACGGTCGCGAAAGTTCGCCGTGGCAAAGCCTGGACAAAGTGCGTCATGCCCTGCTGCTGGCGCTCCTGACGACCGTCGTGGCATACCTGATCATGATGCTCGCCCCCTTCCCTGGGATCCGCCAGATGGCGCTGTTTGCCGCCGTGGGGCTGAGCGCGTCCTGTCTGACGGTGATCTTCTGGCACCCCTGGCTGTGCCGCGGTTTGCCGGTGCGCCCGGTTCCGGCCAGGAGATTGATGTCGCGCTGGCTGGTCGCCTGGCAACGTAAAAAGACGCTGGCTGTTGGCCTGCCCATCACGCTGGCGCTCCTTTCCGCCGCAGGGATTAGCACCCTGAGGGTAGACGACGATATTGCCCAGCTACAGGCGCTCCCGAAAGCGATTCTGGCGCAGGAGAAGGCCATTACCGCCCTGACCGGCCAGAGCGTCGATCAGAAGTGGTTTGTGGTTTACGGCGCGTCGGCCCAGCAAACGCTGGAGCGGCTGGAGGCCTTCACCCCGGCGCTGGCGCAGGCGCAAAAAATGGGTGAGCTTGCAGGCTGGCGAACCCTGCCGCTGAACTCGCTGGCGCGTCAAAAAAGCGATCTTGCGCTGTTGCACAACGCCGCGCCTGCGGTCACGAACGTGCTGCGCAATGCGGGGCTTAATGCCGTCTCACCGAATCTGGATGCCATGCCGGTCAGCGTGGACGCATGGCTTGCCAGCCCTGCCAGCGAAGGCTGGCGTCTGCTCTGGCTGACCCTGCCAGGCGGGGAAAGTGGCGTGCTCGTCCCGGTGGACGGCGTCAAAAACAGCGCGGCACTCAGCGAGCTGGCCGCCCGCCATAACGGGGTTGTCTGGGTCGATCGCAAGGCCAGCTTTGACAGCCTGTTTGCCCTCTACCGCACCCTGCTGACGGGGCTACTGTGCGTGGCGCTGGCGGTGATTGCCTGCGGCGCGATAATTCGTCTTGGCTGGCGCCGGGGGCTTATTAGCCTCGTGCCCTCGGTGCTGTCGCTCAGCTGCGGGCTGGCGGCGCTGGCCGTCGCCGGGCATTCGGTTAATCTGTTTTCACTGCTGGCGCTGGTGCTAGTCCTCGGCATTGGCATCAACTACACGCTGTTTTTCAGCAACCCGCGCGGCACGCCGCTGACGTCGATGCTGGCCATCACCCTGGCGATGATGACCACGCTGCTGACGCTGGGCATGCTGGTGTTCAGCGCGACGCAGGCCATCAGCAGCTTTGGTATCGTGCTGGTAAGCGGTATTTTTACTGCCTTCCTGCTGGCTCCGCTGGCGATGCCGGTTAAGAACGAGAGAAAAGGATAATGAACGCTTTATACCGCGCCGCCGCGCTGGCCGCGACGCTGCTGCTGGCAGGCTGCAGCCATTCGACCGATACTGAAGGGACGCGCCCGCAGGCCTGGCTCCAGCCGGGAACCAAAGTCACGCTGCCGCCGCCCGGCATTACCCCGGCTATCCGCTCACAGCAGTTACTGACCGGCCGATTTAACGGTCAGACCCAGTCGCTGCTGGTTCTGCTGAACGCTGACGGGCAAAAGGTGACGCTGGCCGGGCTCTCCTCGGTTGGGATCCGTCTGTTCCTCGCGACCTATGACAGCACCGGGATCCATACCGAGCAGTCTGTCGCTATGCCGCAGCTGCCGCCAGCCAGCCAGGTGCTGGCGGATGTGATGCTCAGCCACTGGCCGCTCAGCGCCTGGCAGCCGCAGTTGCCGAAAGGCTGGACGCTAAACGATACTGACACCCGACGCGAACTGCGTAACCCCGACGGCAAGCTGGTGACCGAGATTGTCTATCTACAGCGCAAAGGGAAGCGCGAGCCGATCGGCATCGAGCAGCACGTTTTTAAATACCACATCACCATTCAATATCTGGGTGACTGAGATGATTTACATTTCCGCGGTTGGCATGGTCAACGCGCTGGGCAACTCGGCCGACGAGATTGCGGCAAACCTGAACGCCGGGGTAGCTCCCGGTATGCGTCCCCGCGCCGGGTGGCTACAGGGGATGCCCGACGCCGTGCTAGGCGGCGTTGAGGGTGAACTGCCGCCAATACCGGATAGCCTGTCAGCGCACCGCAGCCGTAACAATCAGCTTTTGCTGGCCGCGCTGGCGCAGATTCAGCCCGCCGTCGAGGCAGCCATTGCGCGCGTGGGGCGCGACCGTGTGGCGGTGGTGCTTGGCACCAGCACCTCGGGGCTGGATGAAGGCGATGAGTACGTGCGCCTTTCCCTGAACGGAGAACCCAGCCCACAATGGCAGTATCCGCAACAGGAGCTGGGTGACCCCTCCCGCTTCCTGGCCAACTGGCTGCAGCTGGACGGTCCGGCGTATACCATCTCGACAGCATGCTCCTCCAGCGCCCGGGCGATTATCAGCGGACAGCGTCTGATCGACGCCGGACTGGTGGACGTGGCGATTGTTGGCGGCGCAGATAGCTTAAGTCGGATGCCGGTCAACGGATTCAACAGCCTTGAGTCGCTCTCGCCCACGCGGTGCGAACCGTTTGGCCGCGACCGCCGGGGGATCACCATCGGTGAAGCGGCGGCGTTGATGGTGCTGACCCGCGAACCGGATCGGGTTGCGCTGCTGGGTGCGGGGGAATCGAGCGATGCTTACCATATCTCTGCCCCACATCCGCAGGGGGAAGGCGCCCTTCGCGCCATTACCCAGGCGCTGAATGAGGCGGGCATGACGGCGGATGACGTGGGCTATATCAACCTGCACGGCACCGCGACCCCTCTTAACGATCGGATAGAGGCGACCGTGATTAACGCCCTCTTTGGCGACCGGGTACCGTGCAGCTCCACCAAACATCTTACCGGCCATACGCTTGGCGCGGCCGGGATCACCGAAGCGGCGTTAAGCTGGCTAATCCTGACCCGCGACCTGCCGCTGCCGCCGCAGGATTTTGCCCGCTACGCGCCAGACGACACGCTGCCTCCCTGCGGCTTACTGCATAAGAGCGTCGCGCTGAAAAAGCCGGTGATTTTATCGAACTCATTCGCCTTCGGCGGTAACAACGCCAGCCTGCTGCTGGGGAGAGTGTCATGAGCTATTTATCCCCCAGCGACTACCTTCCTCACGACGCGCCGATGATGCTGCTGGAGCGCGTTGAGAATATTACCGACAGCGGCGCGGCGTGCAGCGTCACGGTCGACGGGCACGGTGTGCTTGCCCCCTTCCTGAACGCTGACGGCGATCTGCCTGGCTGGTTTGCGCTGGAACTGATGGCCCAGACCGTGGGCGTCTGGTCGGAATGGCAACGTCTGCAGAAAGGCCTGCCCCACAGCGCGCTTGGCATGGTGCTGGGTGCGCGCGAGCTGGTCTGCGGCGCAGGACGCTTTGCCGCAGGCACCACGTTAACCATTTCCATCGAACGCCTGATGCAGGATGAACGCTTTGGCAGCTTTGAATGCATCATCCAGGCAGATAACGTCCCTCTTGCCACGGGCCGCGTGAATACCTTCCAGCCCAGCGAGGAAGAATTAACCTCACTTTTCACTCAGGGAGCTCCATCATGACACGTTCCGTACTGGTCACCGGTGCCAGCAAAGGCATTGGCCGCGCCATCGCCCGTCAGCTTGCGGCCGACGGTTTCACCGTGGGCGTGCATTACCATCGTGATGCTGACGGCGCCAGGGAGACGCTGGATGATATTGTTCAGGCCGGTGGAACGGGCCGTTTGCTTACGTTTGACGTGGGCAATCGCGAGCAGTGCCGTGAGGTTCTGGAACAGGAAATCAGTACGTTTGGCGCGTGGTATGGCGTGGTCAGTAATGCCGGAATTACCCGCGATGGCGCGTTTCCGGCGCTCAGCGAAGAGGACTGGGATAGCGTCATCCATACCAACCTCGACAGTTTTTATAACGTCATTCACCCCTGCATTATGCCGATGATAAGAACCCGCAAAGGCGGGCGAATTATCACCCTGTCATCCGTTTCAGGCGTGATGGGCAACCGTGGCCAGGTGAACTACAGCGCCGCCAAAGCCGGTATTATCGGCGCCACCAAGGCCCTGGCCATTGAGCTAGCAAAGCGCAAAATCACCGTGAACTGCATCGCACCCGGGCTGATTGATACCGGCATGATCGAGATGGAAGAGGCCGCGCTGAAGGAGGCCATGTCCATGATCCCTATGCAACGCTTGGGCCAGGCCGACGAGGTGGCCGGGCTGGCGAGCTATCTGATGTCGGACCGGGCAGGCTACGTGACTCGCCAGGTTATCTCGATCAACGGAGGGATGCTATGACGCGTCGGGTGGTGATTACGGGGATGGGGGGCGTGACCGCCTTTGGCGAGCACTGGCTGACCATTTCACAGCGGCTGCTCGGCTACGAAAATGCCGTGCGCACCATGAATGAGTGGCGGGAGTATGACGGCCTGCAAACGCTGCTGGCTGCGCCCATCGAGGATTTCACCCTCCCGGCACACTATACCCGTAAGCGCATTCGCGCCATGGGCCGCGTGTCGCTGCTCTCAACCCGCGCCACCGAGCTGGCGCTTGAGCAGGCGGGATTGATCGATGACGCGGTGCTGACCCAGGGTCAAACCGGCATCGCCTACGGATCGTCGACGGGCAGCACGGGGCCGGTCAGCGACTTCGCCTCCATGCTTATGGAAAAACACACCAATAACATCACCGGCACCACCTATGTGCAGATGATGCCGCACACTACTGCGGTCAATACCGGGCTGTTCTTTGGTCTGCGGGGGCGCGTCATTCCCACGTCGAGCGCCTGTACCTCCGGCAGCCAGGCAATTGGTTACGCCTGGGAAGCCATTCGCCACGGCTATCAAACCGTCATGGTCGCCGGGGGAGCCGAGGAGCTTTGTCCGTCAGAAGCGGCGGTATTTGATACGTTGTTCGCCACCAGCCAGCGCAACGACGCGCCGAAAACCACGCCGTCACCGTTCGATACAGAGCGCGATGGCTTGGTCATCGGTGAAGGGGCCGGCACGCTGATTCTGGAAGAGCTGGAGCACGCCAAAGCGCGCGGGGCGACCATCTATGGCGAAATCGTGGGCTTTGCCACCAACTGCGATGCGGCGCATATCACCCAGCCACAGCGTGAAACCATGCAGATTTGCATGGAGCAATCGCTGGAGATGGCGGGCTTAAGCGCCACGGACATAGGGTATATTTCCGCCCATGGTACCGCCACCGATCGCGGCGATATTGCCGAAAGCCAGGCCACGGCAGCCATCTATGGCGACAGGGTGGCCATCTCTTCGCTGAAGAGCTATTTTGGCCACACGTTAGGGGCCTGCGGCGCGCTGGAAGCGTGGATGAGCGTGCAGATGATGCGTGAAGGCTGGTTTGCCCCGACGCTCAATTTAAAGCAACCGGATGAGCAATGCGGTGCTTTAGATTATATTATGGGAGAAGCCCGCCAGATCGACTGCGAGTATCTGCAAAGCAATAACTTCGCGTTTGGCGGCATCAACACCTCGATTATCATTAAACGCTGGGCGTAACTATGTACCAGTTTGTACTGGGAAAAATCTCCACCCTTTGCGCGGACCCGCTGGCGTCAACGCTCGCAGACAGAGCACCTCAGGGTGCCCGACGTGCCTCCTGGCTGGCGGGCAGGACGCTGCTCGCCAGAACGTTATCCCCTCTCCCGCTCCCCGACATCATCTACGGCGAGCAAGGAAAACCGGCCTTTGCGAAGGGGGATCCGCTGTGGTTTAACCTGAGCCACAGCGGTGACGATATCGCCTTACTGATGAGCGATGAAGGCGAAGTCGGTTGCGATATTGAAGTGATTCGTCCCCGGCAAAACTGGCAGGCGCTGGCGAATGCCGTTTTCAGCATGACAGAGCACGATGAGCTGGAGCGAGCCGCCCCGGAGGAACAGCTTTCCGCGTTCTGGCGTATCTGGACACGGAAAGAAGCGATTGTGAAGCAGCGTGGCGGCAGTGCCTGGCAGATTGTCAGCATTGACAGCACGGCGCAGACACACGCGGTCAGCCAGTTACAGGTAGGCTCGCTGAGCCTGGCCGTCTGTACGTCGACCCCTTATACCCTGACCACCGAGTCAATTATTCACTTTGGGACGTTCGGGGCAGAAAAATCACCAGCACACCCAGAATAATAAACCCGACGCCTACCAGCCCGTGCCAGGAGAAGCGCTCCCCCCAGCCTGGCAGCAGGATCGCGGCGCCCCACACCAGAATATAGCTGAGGCTCAGCAGGGCGTACGCTTTGCTGAGCGCCATTCGATGCAGCGCCAGATACCAGCAGCCCATCGAGGCCACATACCCCATCAACCCCAGCAGCAGCGCCCCGGTGCCGGACGAGAAGTGCCACAGTGCAGAGATAAACGCCAGGATATCGTTTACGGGCGGCAGTGCCTGCATGGCGCTTCGCAGCAGCAGCTGCGCGGCGCTGACTAACAGCACGCTGCATAACGCCCAGAACGCTCCTTTCACAGGCTCCCTCCCAGCACAATAATCCCAATGATGATGAACCCAACCCCCAGCCAGTGGTGCGGCGCGACGTTCTCACGCCAGAATGCCTTCGCCGCCAGCGTCACCCAGACAAAATTGAGGCTCAGCATAGGGTAGGCTATGCCAACGGGCAGGCGTTGCAGCACCACCAGCCAGACCAGCATCCCGCTGCCCAGCGCCAGCAGTGCGAGTCCAAGCCACAGCGCGATATGCGCGCCACGCCGCCCGGCTTTCGCCGGACGGGTGGCTTGCTTCTGGCACAGTTGCCCCGCGCAGCTCAGCAGGCTTGCCAGTATCAGCCAAATCCAGGTCATCACTTCGGCAGATACTGCAGGTAGGCCAGACGACCCTGGATATACAGGCTGTCCGGTTCAGGCAGATTCGCCCGCGAAAGGTCATCGCGTTTTGACAGCAGGATAACCAGCGATACGCGTCCCTGCTGACGATGCTCCGCCAGCCACTGCGCGAAGTCATCTTTACCGACAAAACGATCTTTCACATCGGGATAATCCAGCCCGTAGCGCAGTTCGCCACTCTGACCAAACAGCGTGATGTCATTACGCTTCAGCTCCCACGCCAGGCCAGCGGCCAGGCCAACGTTATTGGCCAGCACAAATCGGCTGTCCTGAAGCGGCTCGCGCACGGTATCGACCAGCGACTGCGGCTGTTTGGAATCCACCACCAGGTTAGGAATGGCAAAGCCAATCAGCAACGCCAGGCCCGCAGGACACAAGGCAGCCAGCCACCAGCGCTGCTGGCTCTGCCTGAACGTAAACCAGCCCACCGCGGCCCAGATGAGGAACGCCACCACCGCACAGAAGACTTTATACAGTTCCACCGACGTCCAGACCGGGTGCTTAGACAGTCCCCACGGCGAGACCACCAGCGCCGCTATCACGCCGATGACGCCAAACGCCAGGTTAATCCCGCCGTTAATGCGCAACGCTCTGGCGCCTTTTTCCGCCGCGAGGCAGGCATAGCGCGCCATCAGGATAGCCAGCGGGGCAAAGCACGGCAGGATATAGGTCGGCAGCTTGCCTTTGGCGATGCTGAAGAACAGCAGCGGCATCACCACCCATCCCAGCAGGTAGAACCCGCCACCGGCGTTTTGCCTGTCATTCCAGCCGAGACGAAACGCGCCGGGCAGCAGCGCCAGCCACGGCAGGCTGCCCGCAATCAGGAACGGCAGGTAATACCAGAACGGTGCTTTATGCTGCGCGTCGCTCTGGGCAAAACGCTGAATATGCTCAACCCAGAAGAAGTAACGCCAGAAGTCAGGCTCACGCTGCGCAATGGCCAGCGCCCACGGCAGGACAATCAGCACGCAGCTCAGGATCGCGAGCCAGCCAAATATCAGCACCTCTTTCCAGCGCTTCTGGGCAATCACCCACGGCAGCACGCCAATCACCGGTACCGCCAGTGCCAGGAAGCCTTTGGTCATCACCCCCATCCCGCACGCCAGCCCAAGCAGCACATAGCCACCCGCTTTTCCGGCAACGGTTTGGGCCTGTGAGGCCAGCCAGAAGCTGCACATCGCCGCCACCAGCCACAGGGTGATGATGGGATCCAGCACCGCATAGGTCCCAATGCCATACACCAGGAACAGGGTCAGGAAGATAAGGCCGGAGAAAATGGCCGTCCGCTTATCCCGCCAGAGACGCCAGGCCATCCAGATAACCAGCAGCGCCGTTAACCCGGTCGAGAATATGGACCCGGCGCGCACGGCAAGGTTCGTATGCCCAAACAGGAGTTGCCCGATACTGTTGATCCAGTAGCCGGCAATCGGTTTTTCAAAGTAACGCAGCCCCATAAAATGCGGGACCACCCAGTCTCCGGACGCCAGCATTTCGCGACTGATTTCCGCATAGCGCGTTTCATCAGGCTGCCACAGCAGGCGAATATCGACAGGAATAAGGTAGTAAACGATAAACAGTGCGAGAAGCGCTAAGCCATAACGGGCTGTTTTCATGGGGCCGAACTCACGGTTTGTTGATAGCCAAGCCAGCCTTCCCGGCCAGCCAGTTCATTACGTACCACCTTGCCCACGGGCAGGGTGCTGAGGTCGTCTGGCAGCAGCTCGCTCAACGGACAGAATTCAATACCCTCCTGAGCGGCCATCGTCAGCAGCGCATCAAAATCGTGCTGATACGCAATTCCTTCCACCTCTGCATGGATGGTATAGACCGGCGTACCGGCGTCACGATGGATGCAGTCCAGAATATAGCGATTGAAACCCTCAGCGTTCACCTCGCGCCCGACGACTTCATCCCAGGTAGGAAGCGTGACAGGAATTTGCACCGTACCGTAGCGATTGTCTCCTAAAAGCGGCAAAAAGGGTCCGGTTCCGCGGCAATCGCTGTTGTAGCGAAACGCGAACGCTTCTTTGGCTTTCACGACGCGTTGATCCGCACGCCATCCTGCCACGGCGGAGCAGCGCACGGGCTGGCCGGTAATGGCCTCCAGCTCAAGCATCCCGCGCTCGACCTCACGGGACAGGCGCGGGATGTCCCAGACGCCAGCCCAGGCCTGCCAGGCATGGTGATCCCAGGCATGCAGGCCAATCTCATGGTGCTGCGCCGCCTCACGGATAACGGCCTCATTACCCGCGCCGATGCGCCTGCCGGGCCATGCGGTGCCGGCCAGCAAAATATCCCAGCCGTAGAGGGATGCTGCGCGCGAGCGCAGCATTTTGAACAGAAACGCCGGTTTAACCAGACGCCATAAATGGCGTCCCATGTTGTCAGGCCCCACGCTGAAGAAAATGCTGGAACGCACACCGTGCTTGCTCAGCAGTTCCAGCAGTTTGGGTACGCCGTCACGCGTTCCCCTGAAGGTATCGACATCAATGCGTAAACCGACTTTTCTCATGAGGCCTGATCCGAGAGCTCCACGGTGCGCAGGAAGAAATCGAGCGTTTCATCAATGGTCTGCTCCATCTTCACCGTCGGCGTCCAGTTCAGGCAGCGCTTCGCATTGCGAATGCTTGGCTTACGGTGCTCAACGTCCTGATACCCTTTGCCGTAGTAGCTGCTGCTTTCCACTTCGCGGAAACCGGCAAACGGCGGGAACTTATCGCGCAGCGGATGGCGCTCAAAGCTGGCCAGCAGCATCTCTGCCAGCTCGCGAATGCTCGCTTCGTTTTCCGGGTTACCGATGTTGATGATTTCACCGTTGCAGCGGTTATCTTTGTTTTCGATGATGCGGAACAGGGCTTCGATACCATCGCTGATATCCGTAAAGCAGCGTTTCTGTTTACCGCCTTCGATAAGCTTAATAGGTGAGCCTTCTACCAGGTTCAGGATCAGCTGGGTGATTGCGCGGGAGCTACCGATACGCGCCGCGTTCAGGTTATCCAGACGTGGCCCCATCCAGTTGAACGGACGGAACAGGGTAAAGCGCAGCCCTTCTTTCTCGCCGTAGGCCCAAATCACGCGGTCCAGCAGCTGTTTGGAGACCGAGTAAATCCAGCGCTGTTTGTTGATCGGCCCGACCACCAGGTTGGAGGTGTCTTCATCGAAGTTTTTATCGGTACACATGCCGTACACTTCAGAGGTGGACGGGAAGATGATGCGCTTGTCGTATTTCACGCAGTCGCGGATGATCTTCAGGTTCTCTTCGAAGTCCAGCTCGAACACGCGCAGCGGGTTGCGGGTGTACTCGATTGGCGTCGCAATGGCGACCAGCGGCAGCACCACGTCACATTTTTTAATGTGGTACTCGATCCACTCTGAGTGGATGCTGATGTCCCCTTCCACGAAGTGGAAACGCGGGTTGTCGAGGAAACGGCTGATGGCATCCGCGCCGATATCCAGACCATAGATTTCATAGTTATCGTCTTTAAGCAGGCGTTCGGTCAGGTGGTTACCGATAAAGCCGTTCACGCCGAGGATCAGCACGCGGGTGCGGCGTTTGATGGCAACCACCGGCGCGCTGGTGATCAATGCCCCGGCCACCAGACCCAGAGACTGTGCCAGCTGGGTACCCTGAACGTACAGGCCGTTGTCGGTTTGCCCGGTGACGATCTCCAGCGCCTGCTCGCCGCAGCTCACAATCAGCGGAGAGACAGAGACGACGGTGCCCGGTTTAGCGGTCGGGATGTCATCACGCACGCGAGATTTCCAGACGATAAACTTGCTAACGCCCGCAAAGCTGTACGCGCCCGGCCACGGATCGGTCACGGCACGCACCAGGTTGTGCAGCTGGCGAGCCGGCTTGTTCCAGTCCAGACGGCCATCTTCCGGCGTGCGGCGGCCAAAGCAGCTTGCCTTGCTCTCATCCTGCGCGGCTTCGCTGAAGGTGCCGCTGAGGATGGAGGGAAGCGCATCACGCAGCAGCGTCTGCGCCGTCGCATTCAGCTTTTGATGCAGCTGCAGCGCGGTTTCGTCTGCCTCAATAGCGACCTTCTGCTGTGCCACGATAGCGCCCGCATCCGCGCGGCGCACCATGCGGTGCAACGTCACGCCCGTTTCCGCTTCACCGTTTACCAGCACCCAGTTCAGCGGGGCGCGGCCACGGTAGGCAGGCAGCAGAGAGCCATGAAGATTAAAGGCCCCTTTTGCGGCCAGACCTAAGATCTCGTCGGAAAGCAGGTTGCGATAGTAGAACGAGAAGATCACATCCGGCGCGAGCGCGCGGATGCGCTCCACCCACAGCGGGTGGTTGACGTCGTCCGGCGCATAAACCGGAATCCCGCGCTCGGCGGCGATACGCGCCACGGAGCCGAAAAAGTTATTTTCTCCGGCCGTGTCCGGATGGGTAAAGATTGCAGCAATATCATAGCCCGCTTCCAGCAGGGCCAGCGTGCCCGTGCACCCCATATCGTGATACGCAAATACGACAGCTTTCATGGGTGAATTTCCTCTTGAGATGCTTTGTGTTCCTGACGGACAACACGTTGAATAAAGTAGCGCGGACGCGCGCGAACATCGTTATAAATTCGGCCTATGTATTCACCGAGGAGCCCCATCCCGACAAACTGGGCGCCGATGAACATAAACAGCACGGCAAACAGCATAAAGACCCCTTCCGCCGCCCACTGCGGGCCAAAGACCAGTCGCAGCACGACCAGCAGGACGGACAGCGCAAACCCGGCCACGGCGATGATGCTGCCGAAAACGCTCAGCAGACGCAGCGGCGTGGTGGTCAGGCAGGTGATGAGGTCGTACATCAGGTTGATGAGACGCATAAAGCTGTACTTCGACTCCCCGTGCTCGCGCTCGGCGTGCAGAACCGGAATTTCCGTTGCCTTACGGGCAAAGGTGTTGGCGAGGATCGGAATAAAGGTGCTGCGTTCATGGCAGTGAAGCATGGCGTCGATAATATGGCGGCGGTAGGCGCGCAGCATGCAGCCGTAATCGCCCATCGCTTTACCGGTTGTACGCTGGATGAGTCGGTTGATGGTCCGCGAAGCCAGCTTACGGAACAGACTGTCCTGACGGTTTTGACGCACCGTGCCGACCACGTCGTAGCCTTCATCGGCTTTGGCAACCAGGCGCGGGATCTCTTCCGGCGGGTTTTGCAGGTCAGCGTCCAGGGTGATGACCAGATCGCCCGTGACGTGGCTAAAGCCCGCCATAATCGCCGAGTGTTGGCCGTAGTTACGGTTGAGCAGCACGGCAACAATATGGCTGCCTTCGGCCTGTGCGGCTTCGGTCAGCATCAGCGCAGAATCATCGCTGCTGCCGTCATCCACCAGCAGAATTTCGTAGGCCTTGCCCATCGTGTCGCAGGCGGCCGTAGTACGACGGATCAGTTCGGGCAGGCTCTCCTGCTCGTTATAAACCGGGATGACCACGGAAACTTTTTGTACGGGCGGTGCACTGAACATATCAATGTCCTGCAAGCTGATGGAGTGCGGTAATGACGCGGGTTGTGTCGTCATGAGTCATGTCCGGGAAAAGAGGGAGAGAACAAATACGCGCGCTATTCCATTCAGAATTCGGGAGCGATACATCAGGAAAACGCTCGCGGTAGTATTTTTGCGTGTGGGCCGCGCGGAAATGGAGGCCGGTGCCGATGCCTTTCTCTTTCAGGGCCGCCATCAGGCTGTCGCGGGAAATCCCACAACGAGCTTCATCCACGCGAATAATAAACAGGTGCCAGGCGTGAACGTGCGGCCATGACGGAATAGTCAGCGGCTGGAACGGCGTATCGGCAAGCTCACGCAGGTAGCGTTCAGCAATGTCCTGGCGGCGCTTGTTGGCCTCTTTCAGCTTGCCCAGCTGCACCAGCGCCAGCGCGGCATTGATATCCGCCAGGTTGTATTTATAGCCCGGCGCGATCACTTCCGCCTGCGGCGCACGACCGTGCGTCTGGCGGTCATAGGCATCCACGCCCAGACCGTGGAATTTCAGACTGCGGATCCGCGCAGCAAGCTCGGCATTATCCGTGACGACCAAGCCGCCTTCTGCGCAGGTCATATTTTTGATGGCGTGGAAGGAGAAAATCGCCGTCCCTTTCCAGCCCACATGACGGTTCTTGTAATACGTTCCGGCGGCATGAGCCGCATCTTCAATTACCGGAATGCCGTGACGTTCCCCGATGGCATGGATAGCGTCAATTTCACACGGCGCGCCGGCGTAATGAACGGGAATAATGGCTTTGGTACGTGGAGTAATAGCAGCTTCAACGGCTTGTGGCGTCACCATCAACGTATCTTTATCCACATCAATCATGACCGGCGTTGCGCCCAGCAAAACGATCATATTTAGCGTGGAGACCCAGGTTTGTGAGGGAGTAATGACTTCATCGCCCGGGCCAATATCCAGCGCCATCAGCGTGACGTGCATTCCCGCGGTGGCTGAACAGACGGCAATCGCGTGTTGATTCCCGGTAAGTTGACAGAATGCCTCTTCAAGTTCCTGATTCTTAGGCCCTGTGGTGATCCAGCCCGACATCAAAACGTCCTGAATGGCCGCAATTTCCTCAGCGCCCATCGACGGTCGCGAAAAAGGCAGAAAATCACTCATTATTAATTTCCTTGCAATAAAAATGGCACGTTTTTGATATTAACCAAATGCCAGCCCGTTTATTTCAACGAACCATAAACTCGTCTCAAAGTAGCTTTCTTTTCTTAGGAAAAAATTAAGACAACATTTACAACGTTATAAAACAACTAGCAGATAGTTTAAAAACAACAAGTTAAATAAATATGAAATTTTTTTAATGTGATCGTCAGCAACATTTTGAAATGAATTGATTTAAACCAACCATAAACAAACAAAAAAAATCCCGGCTATTCCAAAATAGTATGGAATAGCCGGGAACTTTTCTTTTTAGTTAATTGTCGCGCTTATTTTAAGTTATCTGGAAAGTTTTTTGGTAACTCGCTGGCCGCACAGGCGATGACGCTTTCATTATTTGCACCGCAGTCGCGTACAAAGGTGATTGTAGCAAATTCATCAATCACTTCCGTTGGATACGCAGGGCCTGCATCGCGATAGCTGTTCATCAGCGGAATGTGATCGTTCTGGAAGCACACGGTTTTTTCCGGGTTGTTCATGACCCAACGCGGGAAGAAGATGGTGCCGTGGAACAGTTTGTCGCCCAGGTTCACGATCAGGCTGACGTCGGTACCGGTTGGCTCGGTCCAGGAAATTTTATAGATGCTCTCACCCACGCGAACCATATACACCCGCTGATCTTTTACCCAACGATTCCCCACCAGCCCGCTGTGGATACGGTAGTCGATGGTGTTTTCGTTTTTGATATAAATCTCGTAGTTCCAGCCGTTATCGTAGGTATAAACAAGGTGTTTACCAATAAAGCCGCTTAAGTCGTGTTTGTCGAAGGTGTTCATAAAATGTCTCCTTTGTTTTGATGAGACGATCGTACCCCTTCAAAAAATGAATGAATAACGCTATGTTTTAATCAAATTCATCCAAATTTTAGATAGATTATGCATAAGACGACCCTTGAACAATGGTCTTTACTGGCGAAAGTAGTGGAGGCGGGCAGCTTCGCCAAAGCCGCGGAAGAGACCCACCGCAGCCAGTCCTCGGTCAGCTATAACCTGTCGCTGCTGCAGGAGCGGCTCGGCGTGGCGCTGCTGGTACCGGAGGGGCGACGAGCAGTATTAACGCCCGCCGGGGAGCTCCTTCTCAACCAGGTTAAACCGCTGCTGAAGGCGTTTTCATACGTCGAGACGCGCGCCGGGACCCTTCGCAACGGGATGCGCACCCGACTGGATCTGGTGGTAGACACGGTTTTCCCGCGTCGACGCCTGTTCGCCATTCTGCGTCAGTTCCAGCAGCGGTATCCGCAAACCCAGGTGCGTCTCACCGAAGTGCTGGAAACGTCCCGCGCCGATGCCATCAATGACGAAGCCGACGTAATGGTCTTAACCCGCCGCCAGGACGTGACCGGCCTCGGCGAATGGCTGATGAATATCGACTTTGTTGCCGTGGCGCATCACCAGCATCCCCTCTTTCAGCTCGACGCGCCGCTTAACGACGACATGCTGCGCCCGTGGCCGCTCATCCAGATTGCGGACAACCAGACCGCCGCGCGCGCGGCCGGCGAGTCGTGGACGTTTTCCACCATCGATGCCGCCATTGAAGCCGTCGTCTCTCAGGTCGGGTATGGCTGGCTGCCGGAGGAACGCATCCAGACCCTGCTGGATCAAGGCGTGCTGAAGCGGCTGCCGCTGAGCCACGGTGCGCGCAGGGCAACGCCGCTTCACCTCATCGTTAAGCGCTCCCTCGCCCCGCTGGATGAGCAGGTTGAGGCGCTGTTGCGGCTTTTTAGCCAGGAGCCCTCATCCTCACCTGCTACGCTTTAAGGTCCGAGCGTTAAAACGATAAGGAGCAGATGATGAAAATCGACTTTGCGGGAAAAGTGGCGCTGGTAACCGCCTCAACCGGCGGGATCGGCTTCGCCATTGCCAGAGGTCTGGCAGAGAGCGGTGCGGAAGTGATCGTCAATGGCCGCAGCACGGAATCGGTGAATAAGGGCATTCAACAGCTCCAGCAGGTGGTGCCCGGCGTGCAGGTGCGTGCCGCGATTGCCGATCTCGGTACGGCCGAAGGGGTCGAATCACTTCTGAAGGTCGCGAATAACGTCGATATCCTGGTCAACAACGCCGGGATTTACGGCCCGCAGGATTTCTATGCCACCGACGATGAAACCTGGGAACGTTACTGGCAGACCAACGTCATGTCCGGCGTGCGCCTCTCCCGCGCCCTGCTGCCGGGCATGGTGCAGAAAGGCTGGGGACGCGTGGTGTTTATCTCCTCCGAGTCGGCCTGCAATATCCCGGCGGATATGATCCACTACGGCGTGACCAAAACGGCGCAGCTCTCGCTGGCGCGCGGGCTGGCGAAGTTCGTGGCGGGAAGCGGGGTGACGGTCAACAGCGTATTGCCGGGGCCAACGATGTCTGACGGTTTCGCGGAAATGATGAAGGATGAAATCGAAAAAACCGGCAAATCGCTGGAGCAGCTGGCGAAAGAGTTTGTGATGGCCAACCGCCCCAGCTCGGTTATCCAGCGCGCGGCTACGGTTGAAGAGGTGGCCAATATGGTGATTTATGTCTGTTCAACCCAGGCCTCCGCCACCTCGGGCGCGGCGTTGCGCGTCGATGGCGGCGTCGTGGATGACATCATCTGATCCGTCAGGCTGCAGCGCCTGCTATGCGGCGGGCGGTGATGAAGCGTTCCTGCCAGTAGCTGTCAGTCAGGGTTGAAACCGTTACGCCCTGGCTGCTTGAGGCATGAATAAACTGGCTATCACCAATATACACGCCGACGTGCTTGCGGTTCGGACCGGTCTGGAAGAAGACCAGGTCTCCGGGCCTCAGGCGGTATTGTGCCACCTGCACACCGCGATGGATCTGCTCGCTCGTCGTGCGCGGTAAATCAAGGTGCGCCGCATCGCTGAACAGATGCTGCATGAGGGCGGAGCAGTCCACCCCACGTTGCGTGGTTCCGCCCCACTGGTACTGGGTTCCCTTCCATTTCTGGTATTGGTCAAGAATTCGGGAGCGTAGCGGACCCGTTTCCTGGTGCACCAGCGCAGACTTCGCCGGGGATACCGCCAGCTCGCTGTTCATCGATAGCATCGACGCAGGCAGTTGAAAACTTAATGCAGAGAACGAAGCAAAACTTAACGTGAGGATTGAAATAAGCGATCTGAACGTCATATCAAAAGAGAGTCTGTGAGTGAATTTATCCTTACCTGTGAGGGACAATGGCCCCTCTAAATATCTTGCGATGTGGCGATAATATAGACAGTTCATTTCTTCACCAATCTTTATCGGGACCAAAAATGGACTCACGTTGAGATCGCAAGATCGAGAAAAAAATGGTTGTGATGTAAGGACTGTCCAGGTAAAGCAGGTAAACTGATCCACAGAATGTGTATTTCAGCTAAGACGTATTTATGACCAACATGATTGCCGACGAGACGGTGGCGAAATCCAACGTGCTCTCTGTCTTTGACTTTGACGGGACATTAACCCACCACGACAGCTTTATCCC
Organism: Enterobacter genomosp. O; assembly: GCF_001022965.1. Lineage (GTDB taxonomy): Bacteria > Pseudomonadota > Gammaproteobacteria > Enterobacterales > Enterobacteriaceae > Enterobacter > Enterobacter cloacae_L. Next base: position 81,226 of record NZ_LECZ01000021.1, on the reverse strand, counting down.
TTTCCTGCGTTTTGCCTTTGGTAAACGTTACTTCGCGGGTCGTCTGGTGCGTATGGCGCTGCCCACGCTCCACTGCGTGCGTCGCAAGCTGACGCGCGATGAGCTGAAGGAAGTGCTGATTAAAACGTTCCTGACGGGCGTGGATGAACACTGGCTACGCCAGCAGGCAGAGGCGTTTTGCGAAAAATACTGGGGCAAACTGATGCGTCCGGAGGGCGTGATGGCCGTCGCCGCAGAGGTGAATTCCGGTGCGGAAGTGACCATCTGCTCCGCGTCGCCTGCGCTGGTGCTCCAGCCGTGGGCCGACAAGCTGGGCATTAAGCTGATTGGCACGCAGCTGGAAGTGAAAGACGGCAAGCTGACGGGGCGCATTACGGGCAATAACTGCCGCTGCGCCCAGAAAGTGGCAAGACTGGAAAAGGTGTATGGCGATCTGAACGCCTATCACCTGCGCGCCTGGGGTGACACCCGCGGCGACCACGAACTGCTGGCAGCCGCGCAGGATCCACACTGGCGGCATTTCCATCACCCGCGCAAGCGCCGGAATTCGCCGATTAAGGGTTAGGTGCGCTCTGGTGCCCTCACCCCAACCCTCTCCCACAGGGAGAGGGAGAAAAGCGATGCATCAGGCAGTACGTTTCCCCGGGAACATCACGCTCGCAATAATCCCCAGCGCCAGCACGCCGAGCACGACAAACAGGCTTGCCGTGGCGCCAATGTTATAACCGTGATGCCAGAAGTGATCGGTGGCATTTAATCCCAGCTTGAACGCCACGAAGAACAGCAGCAGTACGACGGCTTTTTCGAGGTGCACCAGATACTGCTTCAGCGCTTCCAGAACGAAGTAGAGCGTACGCAGGCCGAGAATGGCGAACATCATGGCGCTGTAGATAATCAGCGGCTCGCGGCTCACGGCAATAATGGCCGGCACGGAGTCAAACGCGAACATCACATCAGAGAGCTCGACGACGGCCACGCAAAGCAGCAGCGGCGTGGCATAGCGCTTCGCCTTCTTAACGCGTCCCACCGTCACGTCCTGGTTTTCCGGTTTTTCGAGCTCCGCATCCACCTCTTTCTGCGTCAGAATAAAGGCATTGCTGCTGATTTTCGGCCAGACAGGATAGAAGCGCTTCACCAGGCGATAAGCGAGATGACCCGAGTAGTCTTCCACTTCGTCACTCTCTTCATTGCGTTTGAGCATCATCACCGCCGTCCAGCCGACGACCAGCGCGAAGATCACTTCTACGTAAGGCCCCAGACTCAACAGGCTTGTCCCAATCGCCACAAAGATGCCGCGGAACACTATCGCACCCAGCACCCCCCAGTAGAGCACGCGGTGGCGATACTTATCCGGCACGCCGAACCATGCAAAAATCGCCATCATCACAAACAGGTTATCGACGGAAAGCACCTCTTCCAGCGCGTAGCCGGTGAGGAACAGGCTCGCCATCTCTGCGCCGTGGTGAACATACAGGAACCCGGCGAACGCCATCGCCATCATGACCCAAAAGAGGGACCACATCGCGGCGCTTTTCAGCGAGATCGGTTTATCATGACGATGCATAAAGAGGTCGATAAACATCGCCCCAACGGCCATCACGACAAAGACAACAACGGTTTCAGTCGGGAAACCGAGATGAGCAGCAGACATACAAAACCCTTTTGGCAGACAAAACACAACACCATGCAAACTGGCGTAAACCAGGAACAGAAAAGGGTGGGCTGTTAATCAGCCTTTTCACCCTCAAAGCCGCAGCCCTGTCGGCTGCGTAAAGAGGAGTGTACTTTACCTTACCAGGCGGGGATCGCGCATCTGCCGTTTAGGCGCTCATGCCACGCAAACGCTGCAGCACCGCCACCAGAACCGCCACAGACCAGCCAACCATCAACGCGCCCACCAGCCCTTCCACCCCGCCGATAAGCCGCCAGTGCTGGGGTAACGTGACATCGCCGTATCCCACCGTGGCGTAACTGACCAGCGAAAAGTAGAAACTGGTGTTCCAGTCCTTAAACGCGTCAATGACAAAATAAAACGCAGCAAACAGCCCCGCCTCAAGGAGATGGGCGAAGATCATGGAGATAACGATGCCGACATTACGTAAAACAATACGAACCGCAGAATCGACTTCTAACGTAATGAATTTCAACACCCCGAACATCCACAGCGAATGAATCACCACGGTAAGGGTTAGCAAAATAATAATACTGAGTAGCTGCATGACGCGTGCTCTGACCAAAAGGGATATGGCCCCGCGAACGCGGCGGGGCACCTGGTCGAAGCTTAGTTGAGTGGAGAGGAAAAGTTGGTGCAATAATTGCGTTGCGTGATTATTCACTTAATAGGGTGTCCTGTTTGCGTGGCTGGGCAACAGCTGTAAGCAATATATCCGGAGCGCACTATCTGTGAGTCACCTCTTATTTACATCATTTAAACCTTCCATTAACTGGATAAAAATAACGCGCCGTCGCTATAGTGGTTTTGTTTAATAAAACACAGTTGTACCTGATAAAACCAAGAACAAACCCTGCGAGGACACAATGACAGAACATTTACGTAACGGCGCTACCGCCACCGAGGACATAGAAAGAGAGACAATGCGGAAGGTGATCTGGCGTATTCTCCCGTTTCTGATTGTCAGTTACCTGGTCTCCATTATCGATCGCGGGAATATCGGCATGGCTTCGCTGCAGATGAATGAGGATCTCGGCCTCAGCAAAGCGGCGTTTGGTTTCGCCAGTAGCCTCTATTTCGTGGCCTACTTTCTGTTTGAGGTACCGAGCAACCTGGCGATGCAGAAAGTGGGCGCCCGGCTGTGGATACCGCGCATTATGATCAGCTGGGGCATTGTGTCCATGTGTATGTCACTAGTACAGAACACCACCTCGCTCTATATCGTACGTTTTTTGCTGGGTGCCGCAGAGGCGGGATTCTTCCCGGGCGTCGTGCTGTATCTGACCTGGTGGATCCCGTCGCGCTATCGCGCACGCATTATTGCCTCATTCATGGTCGCGATCCCGCTGGCCAACTTTATTGGCTCTCCGCTGTCTGGCGTAATTCTGTCACTGGATGGCTGGCTGGGCCTGCGCGGCTGGCACCTCCTGTTTATCATTGAAGGCTTGCCGGCTGTGCTGCTGGGTATTGCCGCATGGTTTATTCTCCGCGACCGCCCTCATCAGGCAAACTGGCTCAGCGGCGAGCAGAAACACTGGCTGGAAACGACGCTCGAGAGTGAACGTCAGCAGCATAAAAGTATCGGCCACCAGACGACATGGCAGCTGCTGAAGCATCGTCAAATCTGGCTGATGGCGCTGATTTACGCGGGTGCATCTTCAGCGGGTACAACGATCAGCGTTTGGTCTCCTCAGCTGCTCAAAACGTTCCATCTCAATAATCTGGAGACAGGTCTGTTTAACGCCATCCCCTACGGCCTGGCCTCTGTCCTCATGATTGTCTGGGGACGGAGTTCTGACCGGACCAACGAACGCCGCTGGCATACCGCGCTGACGCTTTTCATGATTGCTGCGGGCGTAATTGCCGCGTTCGTGAGTGTATCGCTGTTCGCCACGATTGTGATCCTCAGTATCATTCTGATCGGGGCTTATTCAATGAAGGGACCGTTCTGGGCGTTGGCATCGGGCTGGATGAGCAGCACCTCAGCCGCCGCTGGCCTCGCCGCGATTGGGGCCATCGCCAACCTTATTGGCGGCGCGGTGATGGTCAATGCTTACGGCATTATTAATGAGCATACGGGCAGCAGTACCCTGGCCATGCTTCCTCTGGCCGGGCTGTGCGTAGCGGGTGGGATCGCGGTGCTGGTGATGGGGCGTCAGGCGCGCAACGCAGGACTCCATAAAAAGCAGGTTACGAACTAGTCAAAACCAGAGCGGGACGCCTGTCCCGCTTTGCTCGTCAGGCGTTCTCTTCCGCTGTATCGCTCGTTTCACCATAAAACTGCGAGCAAAAGGCTTTACTCGCCCCCATTTTCTGCGACAGACGGCTGGCAGTCGCCTTCATCAACTGGCCTATCTCCTTCTCACGACGATCTTCAGTCAGCCGTGAGATGGGACCGGTCAGGGCTAATGCCGCAACCAGCTTGTCGTGAACGCCGAAGACAGGCATCGCAAACGCAGCGGTGTGGGGATCGCGTGCGCCTGACGTGTAGAGAGGGAGTTCAGCTTCTCCCTCCGGCAGGCTCTCATTGAGCCCCCAATGGCGCAATACCTTACTGATGGCCGAATTATCGAGCGGGAACTGGCTGCCGGGAAGATTACTGTGTCGCAGGCCATGTGATGCTTCAGCGCGAAACAGGCAAAGGCGCTGCCCTCCCTCCAGCACATACCAGCTGGCGCTCTCCTGAGAAGCCAGAGATAAGGCCTGAAGTTCTGGCTGAACCACCCTGGAAAGATGGAAAGATTGTTCATACAGCTTGCCGAGGTAAAGCAGACGTGGACCAAGCGCATAATTGCCGTCTTCATGCCTGACGACATAGTTCATCCGTTCAAGAGAATTCATCAAGCGGTATACCGTGGTTTTGTGATAACCCGATAGCTGTGCCAGCGCGGTCAGCGTCAAGCTCTCATCTCCAGGACGGAAGCAATCCAGTAAAGCCAGCGCTTTTTCAACCGCTACAACGCCTTCATTCCCCATCATTATCTCCTTGTTAGCCCGGCAGTGAGTGTACCTCAAATTTTGTGAGTCACTTCGTGTTTACATCACAAACGCCACCTCGGGTCTGGCTAAAAGGAAAGCAACACCGCTATAGTTGTTTTGTATAGTACACCTGCATTGTACACAGTAAAACAATATGGAGGCATGCATGTCCATTTCTGAAAAAAACCCGATTAACCGTCAGTTCGAACGCGTTTCTGCCGAGGATGTTCGCCAGGCTGCCGAGTATCAGGCCGCCATTCTGGCCGACGTGGCCGGTCGCCGCGGTACGCTTCATGGTCGCATCAAACCACTGGCCCCACACATGTCCGTTGCGGGTCCGGCCATCACCGTTGAAGTCCGTCCAGGTGATAATCTGGCGATTCATGCTGCGATGGCGGTGGCGCAACCCGGTGATGTCCTGGTAGTCGATGGCAAAGGTGACCTGAGCTGCGCGCTGCTTGGAGAAATCATGGCCACTCAGGCTCAGGCGAGCGGCATTGCGGGCATCATTATTGACGGCGCTGTGCGTGATGCCGATACCCTCAGCAAAGGTCACTACCCCGTCTTTTCTGCCGGTCTGAACCCCTGCGGCCCGACAAAGTTAATTTCTGGCCGGGTGAATCATCCCATTTCAGTCGCCGGGGCGACGGTTCAGGCCGGGGATCTGGTTGTAGCGGATATCGACGGCGTGGTAGTGATCCCGCGCGATGAGGTTCAGGAGGTTATCGCTCTGGCAAAAGGAAAGCTGGAGATGGAGACCCGGCGTCTTGCCGCCATCCGTGAAGGCGATTTACGCCCACACTGGCTTGATGACGCGCTTCGTAAGGCAGGTATGTTAGCTGACGGGGAGACGCTGTGATGGGAGGCAAAGACGTAGTTCTGGTTACCGGAAGCGATCTGGCAGAGCAGGCCATGGTGATGTTGCAAGGCTTTGAGGTGGTGTTTGCGGGCCGTCAGCCCACAGAAGATGAACTGATCGCTCTGTGTAAACGACACAATCCTGTAGCAATTCTGGTGCGTTACGGCAAGATCACGGCGAAGGTCATGGATGCCGCCCCGGCTCTGAAGGTTATCTCCAAGCACGGAAGTGGGATCGATGTGATAGACCAGGCGGCAGCAGCCAAACGCCACATCGCCGTCCGTTCTGCGCCAGGCGCAAACGCGGCGGCCGTGGCTGAACATACCTGGGCGCTGATCCTCGCCTGCGCAAAGTCCGTGGTGCCTCTGGACAAGCGGCTGCGAGACGGGCACTGGGATAAGGCGACGCATAAATCCATTGAACTGGAGGGCTTAACGTTAGGGCTGATCGGATTGGGTGCCATCGGTTCGCGCGTGGCGAATATTGGTCACGCCTTCGGCATGAAGGTGCTGGCTTACGATCCCTATGCTAAGTCCATGCCTGCCCAATGCGAACGAGCAGAAACGCTGACAGGACTTCTTTCCCGTTCAGATGTCATCTCTTTGCACTGTCCGCTGACCGATGAGAACCGAGGGATGATCAATAGCCAGATGCTCGCACACTGCAGGCGAAACGCAATCCTGGTGAATACGGCACGCGGTGGACTGATCCATAATGAATCGTTACTGGCGGCGCTCAGGGATGGCACGCTGCACAGCGCTGCACTGGACAGTTTTACCCACGAGCCGCTGACGGCGCCGCACCTCTGGCAATCCCTGGAAAATGTGGTTATTTCACCGCATATTGGCGGCGTCACCGCAGCGTCATATATTAAAATGGGGACCGTGGCCGCGAGCAATATTCTGGCCGTGACTGACGTAACGACCGTCAGCCCATAAATCCAACCGTGATGAGTGGCAGCGAGCTTATGTCACTTGTCTTCTGCCAGCGCCTGTGCGCAGGCCCAGGCGCTTGCCCATGCCCACTGGAAGTTGTACCCGCCGAGCCAGCCGGTAACGTCCATCACTTCGCCAATAAAATAGAGCCCCGGCACGTTGCGGGCTTCCATGGTGCGGGAAGAGAGTTCATTCGTATCCACCCCACCCAGCGTCACTTCCGCCGTGCGGTAGCCTTCGGTGCCGTTTGGCTGCACGCGCCAGTTTGTCAGCGTCTCGACCAGCGTCTCCTGCTCGCGGCTGTTAAGCTGCTTGAGCGACACATCCGGGATCTGCCCCAGCGCCTGCAAACATTCCACCAGACGTTTCGGCAGCTGCATTGCCAGCGTGTTTTTCAGGCTTTGATTAGGGTGCGCCGCGCGCTGCTCGTTGAGAAACGCGTCCAGATCGCAATCGGGGAGCAGGTTAACCGTGACAAACTCCCCCGGCTGCCAGTAGCTGGAAATTTGCAGCACCGCCGGACCGGAGAGGCCGCGATGGGTAAAGAGCAGGTTTTCGCGGAACACCGTGCCGTCTTCGGCGGTAATGACTGACGGAACAGACACTCCGGAAAGCGTCTGGAGCTGTTCGAGCAGCGGTTTGTGCAGCGTAAATGGCACCAGTCCGGCGCGGGTCGGCAGAACCTTCAGGCCAAACTGTTCGGCAATCTTATAGCCGAACGGAGAAGCGCCCAGCCCCGGCATGGAAAGACCGCCGCTGGCGATCACCAGGTTATCGGCACTGACGCTTTCACCGTTGAGCTGCAGCGTGTAACCCTGTTCATCACGGGCAACCTCCAGCACCTCCGTGCGCAGGCGCATCACCACACCGCCCTTTTCGCACTCGGCCACCAGCATATCGACAATCTGCTGCGCGGAGTCGTCGCAGAACAGCTGGCCAAGCGTCTTCTCATGCCACGCGATGCCGTGCTTACCGACAAGATCGATAAAATCCCACTGGGTGTAACGCGCCAGCGCTGATTTGCAAAAATGACGGTTCTGGCTCAGATAGGCCGCGGGCTCAACATACAGGTTAGTAAAGTTGCAGCGCCCGCCGCCGGACATCAGGATCTTGCGGCCTGGCTTTTTACCGTTATCCAGCAACAGCACGCGACGACCCGCCTGTCCGGCCATCGCCGCACAAAACATACCCGCCGCACCGGCGCCAATTACCACGGCATCAAACCTTTCCACGTCAAAATCCTCTTTGTTAACTGCCGCGGATTGTAAAGTTTCCTCTGTGGTCACACCAGCGTAAAAAGATATTACAAAGCCATTCCATTGAAATTTAAAGAATAACCTTTCAGGCACTTTTCCCAAATCAGGTGGTATGTCAAAAAAAGTCTATATTTCACTTTGCCCGCCGTGCATTTGTCCTGGATAATGCGCCGCGTTCATGTCCTCAAAATGGCGTAACGTCCTATGCTACATTTGTTTGCCGGCCTGGATTTACATACCGGGCTTTTATTATTGCTTGCTCTGGTTTTTGTACTGTTTTACGAAGCGATCAACGGCTTCCACGACACTGCAAACGCAGTAGCAACGGTTATTTACACCCGCGCAATGCGATCGCAACTTGCGGTTGTTATGGCGGCGGTATTTAACTTTTTTGGTGTCCTCCTGGGCGGACTGAGCGTTGCGTATGCCATTGTGCATATGTTGCCAACGGATCTGCTGCTTAACGTTAGTTCTGGCCATGGCCTCGCTATGGTGTTCTCAATGCTGCTTGCTGCAATTATCTGGAACCTCGGTACCTGGTATTTCGGCCTGCCTGCATCCAGTTCTCACACTCTCATCGGCGCGATTATTGGTATCGGGTTAACAAACGCCCTGATGACCGGTACATCGGTTGTTGATGCGTTAAATATCCCGAAAGTACTGGGGATCTTTGCCTCACTCATCGTCTCCCCTATTGTGGGTCTGGTGGTGGCTGGCGGGCTGATCTTCATCCTGCGTCGTTACTGGAGCAACACCAAAAAACGCTCCCGTATTCACCTGACGCCAGCAGAGCGTGAAAAGAAAGACGGCAAGAAAAAGCCGCCATTCTGGACGCGTATTGCTCTGATCATTTCCGCTATCGGCGTGGCTTTCTCACACGGCGCGAATGATGGTCAGAAAGGCATTGGTCTGGTGATGCTGGTACTGATTGGCGTCGCACCGGCAGGATTCGTGGTCAACATGAATGCCTCTGGCTACGAAATCACCCGTACCCGTGATGCGGTGAACAACGTCGAAACCTACTTCCAGCAGCATCCCGAACTGCTGAAGAAGGCGACCGGCGTTGACCAGTTAATCCCTTCTCCGGAAGCGGGTGCCACGACTGCGCCAGGCGAGTTCCACTGCCATCCGGCAAACGCGATTAACGCGCTGGAACGTGCGAAAGGCATGCTGGGCAATATCGAAAGCTATGACAAACTGTCCGTTGAGCAGCGTGGCCAGCTGCGTCGCATTATGCTGTGCATCTCTGATGTGACGGATAAAGTGGCGAAACTGCCTGACGTAAATGCTGACGACCAGCGTCTCCTGAAGAAACTGAAAGGCGATATGCTCAACACCATTGAGTACGCGCCAATCTGGATCATCATGGCCGTCGCGCTGGCGCTGGGTATCGGTACGATGATTGGCTGGCGTCGCGTGGCGACCACCATCGGCGAGAAGATCGGTAAGAAAGGCATGACCTATGCGCAGGGTATGTCCGCGCAGATGACGGCGGCGGTGTCTATCGGTCTGGCAAGCTATACCGGTATGCCGGTCTCAACGACCCACGTACTCTCCTCGTCCGTGGCAGGTACCATGATTGTTGACGGTGGCGGCCTGCAGCGCAAAACCGTGACCAACATTCTGATGGCCTGGGTGTTCACCCTTCCGGCATCGATTCTGCTGTCTGGCGGTTTGTACTGGATCTCGCTGAAGCTGATCTAACCGGCTGAGTGCGACAAAAAAGCGGGTCAGGAAACTGACCCGCTTTTTTATGGCTGCTATTTGCCATGAAGTGTTTGATAACATGAGGATTTTCTGAACATTTTTTGTTCAATTTTAAGACGCAGAAAAAACTATCATGGCGGACAGAAGAAAAATCCAGACAAAGGAGAATGTATGGCTTCTGTCCCTATCTCAGGACCGGGTTCAATCGTTATAGCGAATAATATGCGTGAGGCACGCCTTAACGGAATGTCACGCAATATGGCCACGCCCTCAACGTATTATTGGTTCTACCAAAAAGTCCGAAATGGTGGTCCCTGGGATTATAAAAAATTCGACCCTTATTTTGCTGCATTTGGTAACTTCAACTTCGGAGCCGCAGGTACTGCGGCAGGGATCCCTGCAAACATCCTTCTTATGGGAGCAGGCTGGGCTCAAGGTCGGGCAGGTACCTCAAAACCGGAATGGGGAAAATGGTACGAAAAGCCGCCTTACGGAGACGACCCAACGGACCAGCGCAACATCAGAGAAGGAATAGAGTATGCCATTCAAAACGGCTATTAAATGGATTCATCGCCTTGTTACCGTTTCGCTTCTGGTTCTGGTCATTGGATTTCTCTGGTTAAACCATCGGCCCAATCAGCGAGATAGCGATGAGCTACAGCGCGTTTATAAATTATCCGATAGCGTCTGGCTCTATATGACCGTGAACAATCAGGGTGGCACAACCGTACCACCAATCTACCGTTACTATCTCTCGGGGGCGCTTGCAGGGAAAGACACTGATATTATCCATCAGCTTGCTATGAAGTATCCGGTCATCGAAGGTACTGGCACGATAACCTCAGCCAGTATTGATACAGGCGGGGAAGTGAACATTGCCTATAGCGGGAAGGTTATTTCTATCGAGAACAATATCTCCAGTCTCCGGTTCTCAGTTAAGCCCTGAGCCAGATGAAAGAAGGCGGGGCTTTCCCCGCCTGCTGTGATACTCAGTGCCAAATCATCAATGCAATCATACTGACCACGACCAGCCCGCACAGTGCGCTGGTCAAAATGAACTGACGACGCAGGCGCTCGCAACGACGGATAAACTCTTCATCGTGATGATCGCGGTAGCGCTGGTAGTAGATGTATCCCACCAGGCGCATCTGTTTGCTGGGCTGTCCATGCGAGGTGAAGAAACCTCCACCGTCCACATACTGATAAAGCAACGGATCGCAACCACGAAGTACCACTAACAGCGCACGTAACGATGAGAAGTAGCGCGCCATATTCACTATGCAAACTACGCATAACGCCCAAAACAATGCGACGGTGCTAATCATACATCCTCCCCGGCGTCCGCCCACGAAGCAAGGCTCCTGAGCTACCGCACCCCAATGCCCTGACAGACAGTTCAGTGAAAGAATGACCAAAAGTCGATCCGGTTCGCGTTTTAATATCCGAACGGCTCATTAAATAGTGTAGGAGATCCGTTAATTTTTTTGCCACAAGGTTAATCGTTATCAACACCAAAGCTTGAAAAATATGTTTAACTGGGCCGTAATGAATGTATCAGACGACGGCATTCGCATTTAGTCATCGATAACTTAAGGAAGGAGTAACACTATGGCTTACAAACACATTCTCATCGCGGTAGACCTCTCTCCGGAGAGCAAAGTGCTGGTTGATAAAGCGGTATCTATGGCACGCCCCTACAACGCGAAAGTTTCGCTGATCCACGTTGATGTGAATTACTCCGACCTCTATACCGGTCTGATTGACGTGAATCTTGGCGATATGCAGAAACGCATCTCCGAAGAGACGCACCACGCCCTGAGCGAGCTGTCCACCAACGCGGGTTACCCTATCACCGAAACCCTGAGCGGCAGCGGTGACCTGGGTCAGGTACTGGTTGATGCGATCAAGAAATACGATATGGACCTGGTGGTTTGCGGTCACCATCAGGACTTCTGGAGCAAGCTGATGTCTTCAGCGCGCCAGCTGATTAATACCGTTCACGTGGATATGCTGATTGTTCCACTGCGTGATGAAGAAGACGAATAAGTGCATTAAATTCCCCTCTCCCTCAGGGAGAGGGGGATAGATCGAGGACGTAGGCCGGGTAAGGCGAAGCCGCCACCCGGCTTTTTTTATTCCGGTGTACCCGAATAAATATCAAACCGGTGCCCTTTGGTGGTCACCGCATTGGTCGTGGCAACGTCCGCCAGCGGCGGCGCATAGTCAGGACGCTTCACCACCACCCGCTTTGTCGCGAGCTGACGAGCCGGCTCGAGCAGGCCGTCTGCATCTAAATCCGGCCCCACCAGCGACTGAAACACCCGCATCTCTTTTTTCACCAGCGCGCTTTTCTGCTTATGCGGGAACATCGGGTCGAGATAAACAACCTGCGGGCGCGGAGTGATATCGGTCAGCGCCGTCAGGCTGGACGCGTGGATCAGCTGCAATCTCTCCTGCAACCACGGGCCGATTTCCGGGTCCGCGTAGCCACGGGTCAGGCCATCATCCAACAGTGCAGCCACCACCGGGTTGCGCTCCAGCATCCGCACGCGGCAGCCGACAGACGCCAGCACAAACGCATCGCGCCCCAGCCCCGCCGTGGCATCGACCACGTCCGGAAGATAGCTCCCTTTGATGCCGACCGCTTTGGCTACAGCCTCACCGCGACCGCCGCCGAACTTGCGCCGGTGCGCCATCGCACCGCCGGCAAAATCGACAAAAATCCCGCCGAGCTTCGGTTCGTCGCGCTTGCGTAATTCGAGATGCGCTGTAGTCATCACCAGCGCCATCGGGTTTTCGTCATCGTGCTCCAGCCCCCAGCGGGCCGCCAGAACAGATAAGGCGCCGTCTCCGGCGCCTGTTTCATCTACTAAGCAGATCTTCACGTAACAATCAGCCTTTGATGCCGTAATGCTCAAGCATCGCGTCCAGCTGCGGCTCGCGTCCACGGAAGCGTTTGAACAGCACCATTGGCTCTTCAGAACCGCCCCGGGTCAGGATGTTGTCGAGGAACGACTGGCCGGTTTCGCGGTTGAAGATCCCCTCCTCTTCGAAGCGAGAGAAGGCATCTGCCGCCAGCACGTCGGCCCACAGATAGCTGTAGTAACCCGCCGCATAGCCGCCTGCAAAGATGTGGCTGAAGGCATGCGGGAAGCGGCCCCAGGTTGGCCCTGGAATAACCGCAACCTGCTTTTTAATCTCGGCCAGGGTTTCAAGGATTTTCGCGCCCTGCTCCGGGCTAAACTCGGCGTGCAGGCGGAAGTCAAACAGGCCGAACTCCAGCTGGCGCAGGATGAACATCGCCGCCTGGTAGTTCTTGGCCGCCAGCATTTTATCCAGCAGCTTTTTCGGCAACGGTTCGCCGGTCTCATAGTGACCGGAGATAAACGCCAGCGCGTCCGGCTCCCAGCACCAGTTTTCCATAAACTGGCTCGGCAGCTCGACCGCATCCCACGGCACACCGCTGATACCGGCTACGCCTGCGGTTTCGATGCGGGTCAGCATATGGTGCAGACCGTGACCGAACTCGTGGAACAGGGTGATCACTTCGTCGTGGGTGAACAGCGCCGGCTTGCCGCTGACCGGGCGGTTGAAGTTACAGGTCAGGTAAGCGACCGGCTTTTGCAGAGAACCGTCGGCTTTACGCATCTGGCCGACGCAGTCATCCATCCACGCCCCGCCGCGCTTGTTCTCACGCGCGTACAGGTCAAGGTAGAAGCTGCCGCGCAGCTCGTTTTTCTCGTCATACAGCTCGAAGAAGCGCACGTCCGGGTGCCAGACGTCGATATCGGTACGCTCTTTCGCGGTGATGCCATAGATGCGTTTTACCACTTCAAACAGACCGTTAACGGCTTTGTTTTCCGGGAAGTACGGGCGCAGCTGCTCGTCGCTGATGCTGTAGAGGTGCTGCTTCTGTTTTTCGCTGTAGTAAGCGATGTCCCACGGCTGCAGCTCGTCTACGCCGAACTCCGCTTTCGCGAAGGCACGCAGCTGGGCCAGCTCTTTTTCACCCTGCGGACGGGCGCGTTTCGCGAGATCCGTCAGGAAGTCGAGCACCTGCTGGGGGTTTTCCGCCATTTTGGTGGCGAGAGATTTATCGGCGTAGTTTTCAAAGCCCAGCAGCTGGGCCAGCTCGTGACGCAGCGCGAGGATTTCCGCCATCACCGGGCTGTTGTCCCACTTACCGGCATTCGGCCCCTGATCGGAAGCGCGGGTGCTGTACGCGCGGTACATCTCTTCGCGCAGCGCCTGGTTGTCGCAGTAGGTCATTACCGGCAGATAGCTCGGGATATCCAGCGTTAACAGGAAACCTTCCTGCTCTTTCGCTTCGGCCTGCGCTTTTGCCGCCGCCAGCGCGCTTTCCGGCATACCCGCCAGCTCCGCTTCGTCGGTAATCAGCTTCGTCCAGCCCATGGTGGCATCGAGCACGTTGTTGCTGTACTGGTTGCCCAGCTCGGAGAGACGTGCGGCAATTTCACCGTAGCGGGTCTGCTTCTCTTTTGGCAGGCCAATCCCGGAAAGCTCGAAATCACGCAGGGCGTTATCGACGGATTTTTTCTGCGCCGTGTTCAGTTCGGCATAGTGGTCGCCGTCGCGCAGGTCGCGATACGCCTTATAAAGCCCTTCGTGCTGGCCGACCCAGGTGCTGTACTCAGAGAGCAGCGGCAGGGTCTGTTCGTAGGCTTCGCGCAGTTCCGGGCTGTTTTTTACCGAATTCAGGTGGCTCACCGGGGAGAAAATACGCCCCAGCACGTCATCCACTTCGGCCAGCGGCTGACACAGATTTTCCCAGGTGTACGGCGCGCCCTGCGCGACCACGCTTTCTACCGCCGCACGGCAGTTGTCCAGCGATTGCGTAACGGCTGGAACCACATGCTCAGGGAGGATTTTAGAAAACGGTGGCAACGAAAAAGGCGTCAGTAATGGATTGGTCATAAACGCTGTCCTGTTGAATTTGATGAATGAAGCGCGCATCCGGCGCTGTGCATATGGGATCTAGAATGGGGTTAAGTGTAGAGGATTTCAATGGCCCCGCTTACCGGGCCTGCGGGTAATCTGTGCCGTTCTGCTGTAAACTGTGGCAAATCGTCAATTCAGCGGAAAATCATTACCCATGCTCAGTTATCGCCACAGCTTCCACGCAGGCAACCACGCCGACGTCCTTAAACACACCGTACAGAGCCTGATCATCGAATCGCTCAAAGAGAAAGAGAAGCCGTTTCTCTATCTGGACACCCACGCGGGCGCGGGCCGTTATCAGCTGAGCGGCGAGCATGCCGAGCGCACCGGTGAATATCTTGAAGGGATCGCCCGCATCTGGCAGCAGGACGACCTGCCTGCGGAGCTGGAGCCCTATATCGGCGTGGTGAACCACTTCAACCGCAACGGCCAGCTGCGCTACTACCCGGGCTCACCGCTGATTGCACGCCAGCTGCTGCGCGAGCAGGACAGCCTCCAGCTGACCGAGCTGCACCCGAGCGATTTCCCGCTGCTGCGTTCCGAATTCCAGAAAGACGGCCGCGCCCGCGTGGAAAAAGCCGACGGCTACCAGCAGTTGAAAGCCAAGCTGCCGCCGGTTTCACGTCGTGGTCTGGTGCTGATCGACCCGCCGTACGAAATTAAAACCGACTATCAGGCGGTGGTGACCGGCATCCACGAAGGCTACAAGCGCTTCGCCACCGGGACGTATGCCCTGTGGTATCCGGTGGTCCTGCGCGCGCAAATCAAGCGCATGATCAAAGACCTGGAAGCGACCGGCATCCGCAAAATCCTGCAGATCGAGCTGGCGGTACGCCCGGACAGCGACCAGCGCGGCATGACCGCCTCGGGCATGATCGTCATCAACCCGCCGTGGAAGCTTGAAGCGCAAATGAACAACGTGCTGCCGTGGCTGCATAAAAAGCTGGTGCCAGCCGGTACCGGCCACGCCACCGTCAGTTGGATCGTGCCGGAGTAATCGCAGCCATCGGTGGAAACTATTGATTTCAGGTATACAATCGCGGCAATTCACGATTAAGGATAACAGCTATGACTAAGCATTATGACTACATCGCAATCGGCGGCGGCAGCGGCGGCATCGCCTCCATCAACCGCGCGGCCATGTACGGCCAGAAGTGCGCGCTGATTGAAGCGAAAGCGCTGGGCGGCACCTGCGTGAACGTGGGTTGTGTACCGAAGAAAGTGATGTGGCATGCGGCGCAAATCCGTGAAGCTATCCATATGTATGGCCCGGACTACGGCTTTGACACCACCATCAACCACTTCGACTGGGACAAACTGATCGCCAGCCGTACCGCCTACATCGACCGTATCCACACCTCATACGACAACGTGCTGGGTAAAAATAACGTCGACGTTATCCACGGTTTCGCCCGTTTTGTGGACGCGAAAACGATCGAAGTGAACGGCGAGACGATCACCGCCGATCACATCCTGATCGCCACCGGCGGTCGTCCGAGCCACCCGAACATCCCGGGCGTGGAATACGGCATCGACTCCGACGGCTTCTTCGAACTGCCAGCCCTGCCAAAACGCGTTGCCGTTGTTGGCGCGGGCTACATTGCGGTAGAGCTAGCCGGCGTGATTAACGGCCTGGGGGCGGAAGCGCACCTGTTCGTACGTAAACACGCGCCGCTGCGCAGCTTTGACCCGCTGATCGTCGATACGCTGGTTGAAGTGATGAATGCCGAAGGCCCAACCCTGCACACTAACGCCGTGCCAAAAGCGGTCGTGAAAAATGCAGACGGCAGCCTGACCCTGGAGCTGGAAGATGGCCGCAGCCAGACCGTCGATTGCCTGATCTGGGCGATTGGCCGTGAACCTGCGAACGATAACTTCAACCTCGGCGTGACCGGCGTGAAAACCGACGAAAAAGGCTATATCGTCGTCGATAAATTCCAGAACACCAGCGTACCGGGCATTTACGCGGTCGGCGATAATACCGGTGCGGTTGAGCTGACCCCGGTCGCCGTTGCGGCGGGCCGTCGTCTCTCCGAGCGCCTGTTCAACAACAAGCCGGACGAGCATCTGGACTACAGCAACATCCCGACCGTGGTCTTCAGCCACCCGCCAATCGGCACCGTCGGCTTAACCGAGCCGCAGGCGCGCGAGCAGTATGGCGACGACCAGGTGAAAGTGTATAAATCAGCGTTCACCGCGATGTATACCGCCGTCACCTCTCACCGTCAGCCGTGCCGCATGAAGCTGGTGTGCGTCGGCCCGGACGAGAAGATTGTTGGTATCCACGGCATTGGCTTCGGCATGGACGAGATCCTGCAGGGCTTTGCCGTGGCGCTGAAGATGGGTGCAACGAAGAAAGACTTCGACAACACCGTGGCGATTCACCCGACGGCGGCGGAAGAGTTTGTGACCATGCGATAACATATCGCCTGTCACCAGGGCATTGCCGGGTGGGCGCGCTTACCCGGCCAACAACCTGCTGCATGACATTCACGCTACGCCAGCTTTTCCTGGATCGCTTTTTTGACGTCGCGGACAAATGCCTCAACCTGAGGCATTTTTTCTGCCCAGTCGACGGTGACCAACCCGAGATACTCTTCACGCGCCTCCCCCAGCAGTTTCGCATGGGCTGCGGGCAGCCGTGGCAGCAGCCATGCCGCCGCCTCGTCTTTAGCTGCGATCTTACCGGTCTCAACGCTGTACCAGATGCGCGCCAGCGTTAGGAGGATGTGCCTTTCATCACCTTCTAAATCATCAGCCTTATTCCACAACGCCAGCGTCTGGCGAAACGTCTCCAGCAGGTCATGCTCAGGAACAACATCGAAAAACAGGCTGGCTGCTTCTCCCCTCAGGGCGATGCTGTTCTGACGCACTTTGGTCAGTAAAATCGCCAGATCGGGGTCGGGCTGCGCCGGTTCGTATTCACCGTTTGTGATATCGTCCCGGAGCCATTCACCAAACTGCAGTTCGCGCAGCGGCGGAAAATGCCACGGCACAATTTGCGACCAGACGACAACCGTCACTTCCAGCGCCCGGTAAATCTCCGACGTCCCGGGCCAGGCCGAAATCGAAAGCAGCTTCTGCATTAAGGTATAGCGCTGCTCGTCCCGCAGCGGCGAACGCACCGTGACCAGCAGGTCAATATCGCTCAGCGGTTTCAGCCCGCCGTCAATCGCCGAGCCATAGAGGTGAATCGCCATCAGCTCGCGTCCCAGAATGTTTTCGAGAAGCGAGCAGGCCGCTTGTATCTGTTTTTGTGCGCAGGGAAGCACGTTCATCTTACCTCTCCGTCTGACGTCAACTGCTGGTTAAACCGGGCCATCTCTTCCAGCACGCGGTTGACGAGGAATTCAATCTCCTGCCAGCCGCGTTCTGCATGACAGGCTGTTTCCAGTTTTTCACAGGCTTGCTGCAGGGCTGTCATGTTCATCATCCGCGCCCCGCCGTTGATGCGGTGCGCCATCCTGCTCACCTTGTCGCGATTTTTCAGCGCGAGCCACTGCGCCAGCTGGCTGGCATCTTCTCTGTTGACCTCAACCATTTCAGCCTGCAGCGCCCGCGTGGCGTCGTTCACCAGGTCCTGTTTTACGCTGCTGAAGGTAAAATAACGATCCAGCAGCGTCTGGAGCTTCTCTGCCGTCAGCGGTTTTTCCAGATACTCATTCATCCCGGCCCCCATACAGCGCTCAGCCGCTTCTGCCCCGCTCATCGCCGTCAGGCCAAAGACCGGAATCGGCGACCATCCGTTAAGCTGCTCAGTATGGCGGACCTGCTGCGTCAGCTCATAGCCGTCCATCTCTGGCATCGTGCAATCGGTAACGATCGCATCGTAGCGTTCAGGGTTCCGCTGCCACATCGACAATGCCTCCGCGCCCTGCGTGGCTAACGACACCTGATGCCCCCATGACTCCAGACGCTGCTGCAGCGCGCGCCGTGCTGGCGGATAGTCATCCACCCCCAGAATATGCAGGCTGCGCGCGTGGTCAACAGGCGGCGGGGTTAACACTTTACCGGCGGCAGGCTCCGCATTGAAGTGAAGGCTCACCACACAGCCCTCATGCGGCTCACTGTCGATGCGCACTTCCGCGCCAGCGGCCTGCGCCATATACAGGCAGGCCGGCAGACTGAAGCCGGTATCGGTCCACTCGGATTTCAGCGTCACGTGGTGAGCGCGTCCGGCAATCTCCTCCAGCATATGCCTGTCAATCCCCTCGCCCCGATCGCAGACCTCAATGACCAGTGGGATCGTCACTGAAGACGGCTCTCTGCTACCCTCATAGACCTCAACGTCAATCTCCTGGCAATCCGAATGCTTGATGGCGTTACGCAGCAGGCTGGAGAGGATGCGAATAATCAACAGCGGGTCGGTGGTAAACCGCTCGGTAGAAAGCTCGATCAGTACGTTCAGGGTGATTCCTTTCACTTCAGCCTGTTGCCGATAGAGCGCCACCGTGCTGTGGATTAGCTGCGGCAGATGCGTGCTGCGCATCGTTCCATTCAGCTGCGGATTATCGGCACGGAAGACATCGAACATGTCACCGATGAGCGAAAGCAGATTGAGGGAGGATTCCCAAATCAGATTCAGGTTTTCATTATGCTCGTGCCGCGCATCCAGCGCCTGCAGCTCCATCTCCAGCAGACCGGTGATCACGCTGAGCGGGGTTCTCACTTCATGCCCCATGCTCTGCATAAAGGCGTTTTTACTGACGATCGCCTGCTCCAGGTTGCTTTTGGTCTCAGAGAGCTGAACGATCAGCTGCTCTTTTTCAGTGACGTCCAGCCAGCCGCCAATCAGGCCGCCAATCTCACCCTGACCGTCGTGCCACGGCACAATCCAGCCCTGCAGGAAGCGCGTCTGGCCGTTTAAGGTAAATCTTTCAGACCAGTTCTGCGGCTGACCATCCCGCAGCGCCTGCTGATAGTTGGCCTCTATGTTTTCCAGCACAGCTGGCTCCGCGATGCCGATTGCCGTGACCGGTTGTCCCTGCAATGTCTCGCCCGGCTGACCGATGGTATCTGCCCAGGCCTGGTTATAACGCAGCAGATGGCCGTTGCGATCGCGAACGTAAAGCGCTACCGGCGAGGCGTCGATCAGCGCCTGGGTAAAACGTAACTGTTCGGCAAGCTGCTGCTGCCAGACGTTGCCGCGACGCAGCGCGCGACGCAGATACTGTATCCACAGCCAACATCCGGTCACGACCAGAAGCAGCAGCACGCCCCAGATCAGCGAATTGAGTAACGTGTCTTGATCCCAGGCTTCGCTATTGTCGATGGCCGCCTGTCGCCAGTCGCCCGCCAGCTGCATCATCGCCTGCGGCTGCATATCCTCCAGCGCTTTATTGAGAATAGCGATCGGTGGGCTGGCGTCGGTTTGCGCGGCAATGACCACATCAACAGGGGACACGGGCACCGTCACCGCGAGATAAAAACGGGTGGGATGATGGCGCGTGACCAGGTAGTTGGCGATAAACTGCGGCGCAATCACACCGCGCACCTCGCCTTTTTTCAGCCGCGCGAGCGCGTCGTCCATTTGCGTTAACGGCACCAGTTTAATCGTGGGATACCAGGTTTCCAGCCAGGGCAGCAGTGGATCGTCAGCCATAATCGCCAGCTTTTCGCCCTTCAACTGGGAAAAATCGCCCGGTCGTTTGATATCCTGATCCATCACTACCACGGCGGGCGTGGTGAGCAAGGGTGGAGTCATCGCCCTGGTTGTGGCGTTTTTTTGCGCCACGTTGACCTGCTGCCTGAGCACCAGCGCATCCGGGTTTTTCCGCTTCAACGCATTCAGTTCGTCGTCGCTCCCCGCCATCATGATGGTGAAGTGAATGTCATACTGCTCGCTAAATTGATTGAGCAGATCAATCACCAGACCCGCAGGCGTTCCGTCTTCCAGAAACGACAGTGGCCGCTGGCGGTTATCAAGAATGACCTGAATCTGGCTATGCTCGCGCAGCCAGTTCTCTTCTTCCTGATCAAGGCCCAGCGGGTTCGTGGTGATCACGAAGCTGCGGTTGAGGCCCCAACTGGTGGTGATACGCAAACGGCTGGCTAACGGAATGTGTTTAAACACCGAGTCGATGGCTTCCGCCAGCTGCGGCAGCTGGCGATCCACCCCAAAGCTCATGTTCAGATTGGGCAGCGCCGGGCTATAGCGCCAGTGCAGTCCCTTTGCCTGATGGTACTGGGTAAGATATTCGGCGCTGGCGCGGTTAATCCACAGCGCGTCTATCTGCTTAAACGCCAGCGCGCTGACTGCCGAAGGATACCAGGTCTGGAAACGTAGCGTGCTGCCAGGATAGTGACGACGCAGCGCCGGGCTGGCGTTGGTATCAGACATCAGACCTAGCGTTTTTGGGCTCTCTTCAGGCGCATCATCGGCCCGGTCGCGGGCGGTCATTAAGACCGCCTTGTCCAGCAGCCATGGTGGCGTGGCGACCAGATCGGAGTTAGGCCACAGCTCCGGGTTCCACATCGCCACCATCTGAATTTCATGACGTCGCAGCGCCTGAAAAGCATCCCGACTCTGGCTGTAGTAGTGGAGCTTGAGGTTGACCTTGAGGCTATCTTCCAGCAGCGCCAGATAATCAGCCGCAATCCCGTTGAAAATGCCGTGCTCCATACCCTCGCTCAGGGGAGGATGTGGCTGTCCCCAGACGCCGACATGAAGCGTCTGATTGTTATTCAGCCATTGCTGCACGTCACCGCTGAACTGAACGTGCGGCGCATTGACCTGCACGCGGCGTTGCAGGGTCAGCTCCTGGGCCTGAATCTGCCCGATACTGCAAAGCAGTAAAAAAAGGCTAATTAACCGGGCAGATAAAAAACGCATCGTCGAGTCGTTCCCTGAAGAGAAAGAGAAAGGGGGAGCCAGTCATCAGGCTGACTTTATTTTAGCAACTGCGCGTCGTTCCGCATTGCCTGGTTACCCGTCATATTTTGAGGGGATTTTAGCAATACATGATGCCGTCCTGATTAAGGTCGGTCTTGTTTTTGCAAACGCTTTTTTTATAAGACCGACCTTATTGTTCCCTTGAAACGTAGCAGGTAAAAAAAATCGATAGATTTGCTATGAGAAAACAGGTTACTTAGAAATGAATAATAACAGCAACAACAATACTGAATCCCGCACGGATGAAGCGATTAATGCTCAATTTCCTGACCTGGTCGAGCTCACGCTCGGAGATATTTTTATTCAGGGTGAGGAGCGTCTTTTTATCGACGACAGCAGTAAGCAGCTCATGATAAAGGGCACGCCCGGGCAGCAGGTCAATCTTTCCTATCTGCTGCCCGCAGAGTCAGAGCCCGGAGAATGGATGAAAGCCAGAGGCTCCGTCACCGTGGATGGGGTGCAATACGAGGTGTATCACCATTCGGGTGTCGAGACGGAGCTGCTGGTGCAGACGGGAATAGACGTTGCTCCTCAGACATAGCCCGATTACGCGATCGCTTCAACCTTTACCTCGCCCGCGCGAAAACCGTCGGCGAGGAAGAAAGGAATGGGCAGTTGCCATTGTCCATTTTGCACTACCGCCGTGTAGTGATAGCTTACCCCCTCTATACGTAACGCAACGGCCTGTTTTTCGCCATCGGCTTTCTCACTTGCTCCCGCCAGCACGGTGAATCCGGCGTTACTGCCCACATGAAAATGCGCCGCATTCCAGCGAATTGGCGGGTGCGCAGGCCAGGGCTGGGCATGATGAAACGCAAAGATCTCATCATGGTTCAGAATGCTCTGCCGGACCGTAGGCCAGAGCGCCACTTTAAGGAAATACTGATCGGTAAAACGCGTGCTCCCCCGGTAGCCCGCCGTAAACTGACGCATCATCCCTTTCACATTCGGGATCGCGCCGCCGCAGCCGCCCCACATCCCCGCCAGCAGCAGTTCGGTATGGGTGAAGTAGTCGCGCATATGGTGAAAATAAAATGGCGAACGCAACCAGGCTTCCACGCAGACCTGCTCCCGCTCAGAGAGCAGGGAGTCGGCGTCACGCACTAAAAAACGCTCGACCTGCGGGTCATCCATCACCAGAAAACGCCACAGGGTTGGGTAGATGTGCTTTTCCTGGCGCATATCCACCAGCGCGGCTCCCGCCTGCGCCAGCCGCTGCCAGACGTGCTGCGGCACGGAATCATCCAGATAGACGCGGCAGCGCCAGGCCGGAAACAGCTCTGCGGCGGCCTCAATGTTTTTAATTAAGGTTTCGCAGTAGCGCGGCCGATCGCCATACAGACTGAACGCGATGATGTTCTTTTCCGGGCAATCTGCCCGGAAAGGCGGCGGTGGCGTCTGGGGCAGCGGCCAGACGGTTCCCTGACGGAAACGCTGGTCAGACAGGGTCAATGACTCCAGACCATAGGCGCGCATTTCATCCGTTTTGCCCATATGCCCGCACAGCTCCGCCAGACCATCGAGCCAGGTTTCTGACGCTTCATGGCGGCGGGGCGACTGATAAATCTTGCGATAGACTTTGTACGCCTTGTCATGCTTTCCCTCACGCATCAGGCTCAGGGCGTAATCGCTCTGTACCGACATATTGTGCGGCAGAACGGCCAGAGCGCGTTCGCAGCAGCGAGAGGCGGTCGCGTAATCCGCAACGGCCATAGCGTGTCGGTACTGCTCCGCCAGAGCAGCGAATTTCTGACGCATTGCGTTTTGGTTCGCAACAGAAGAGTGAGGATGAAGGGATCGGCGCATCGTACAGGCTCAGTAATGAAATAAACGTGCGTATTATTTTCCCATTCGCCTGTAAAGTAAGCGACAAGACCCGTCTTGATGTTCCCGGCAATCGATGGAGTACGTAAAATTTAAGCAGCATAAAGCAGGCGAAACCGCGCGCTTATATTAGTATTGAGGTGATAACGCTGAAATAATAACGTTGCTGACCAGACATTGCGCTTTTCGTTATTAACGATTGCCAGAATAATAACCAAGCCTTGTCTTATAACAATGCTTTCGCCCTTAAAGCAGAATATGACTCTCAGTACTTTATCCTCAGGAGCGTTATAAATAGTTATGCGCCACTACCTTCGTCGTTGTTTGCTGCTGGTTGTATTTTTACTCGTGATGCCATCGGCACACAGCGAAGAATATAAAATTCTGATGCGCACCCCTATTGAAGGCGTGAATCGCTTGCCGCTTAACGACGAGCAGGCAACGCTACTGAAGCATGTGCAACATTTGACGGTCGGCATTAATGCCTATGACGCTCCCCCTTTCGGCATGCGCAATATGCGACATGAGTATGAGGGGCTGAGCGCCGACTATCTCGGCCTGGTATCCTGGCAGCTTAATCTGCCTGTTAAGGTCATCCTGTACGATTCACCGGAAGAGCTGTGGCAGGCGCTGGCCCGTGGCGATATCGACCTTATTCCGTCGGTCTCCGCCTTTGAGGCAAATGACGCCTTTGTGTTCTCCACGCCCTATGCCAGCGACAAACCCGTGCTGGGTATTAATGACAGAGACACCCAGCCGCTGGCGGACGATCTTGCCAACACGGATGTGGCGATGGTCAGAGACTACCTGCCGCTTGCGCAAGTGAAAGCGGCTTATCCCAACGCGCGTTTTCGCCTGTTTGATAGTTATCAGGAAGCGCTCAGCGCCGTGGCCTTTGGGCAGTCCCGCGCCTATCTGGGTAACAGCTATTCGCTGAGCAGAAACTATTTAAACAATATTCACATCGAGCGCTTCTCTCGGCTGCCCAACCGTGAAGTCGGGTTCGCCCTGAGCCAGAATAACCCGCAGCTCAATACGTTAATTAATGCAACCATCCACGCCGTGCCCGAAGAGGAAAAGCTGGATCTCTATCGCCGCTGGCAGCCCGATCGTGTCGATATTGCCCAGGGGACCAAGTCCCTGGACTTTACCGACCAGGAGAAAGCGTGGATTGCCCGTCATCCCGAGGTAAACGTACTGATCTACAGCCAGGATAACGCCGCGCCGGTCTCCTTTATCGATAATAAGGGCGTGTTGCGCGGCGTGGTGGCGGATCTCTTCTCCGTGGTGTCGCTGCGAACCGGGTTGCGCTTTCGCTTTGAGACCGGCGATACCACAGATGACCTGATCGCGAAGGTAAACCATGGGCAGGCGGATATGCTCGCGTCGGTAACCCCGAGCGAAGCGCGCCAGGATCAGATCCTCTTCACGCGCCCCTACTTACGCAGCGCGTTTTCCCTCGCCACATCGACCTCGCGCAACGATATTCACGCACTGGCCGACCTGCGCGGGAAACGGCTGGCGCTGGTGAAAAATATTGGCATCGAACGGATGGTGCGCGAGCGTTACCCGGAAATTAAAATTGTGCATGTGGGCAATGAATCGCAGCTGCTCTCCAGCATCACCAATGGAGATGCCGACGCGGCGATAGGTATTCTGGTGATGACGGATTACCAGATCTACACCAACTTTCAGGATCAGCTGAAGGTGGTGTCGATCGTTGGCGAATCCCCCGCCTGGGTCTCCTTTGGCGTAGGGCTGGCAAGTCCGGAACTGCAGAGCATTCTGGATAAAGTTTTGCTGAGTATCTCCCCTATTGAACTGGAAAACGTGGCGAACCGCTGGCGTCCCAACGAGCTGGTGGTGGTCGACAGCTTCTGGTATCGCTATCGCGAGGTCCTGATCGCGACCGGCGTCTTCAGCGGAGTGCTGGTGCTGCTGGCGCTGGGCTGGGCGCTCTATTTACGTCGGCAGATTGTGCGTAAAGCGGCGCTGCGCAGGCAGCTGAACGAACAGCTCACCCAACTGCGCGAAATGCTCACCGAACGTGAGTCGCTGCTGGCGGAGCTGGGCGAGGCGAAAGATCGGGCGGAAGATTCCAACCGGGCAAAATCGGTTTTCCTGTCCACCATGAGCCATGAGATCCGCACCCCGATGAACGCGATTATCGGCATGCTGGATATCGTTCTGAAGAAAGGACGCCGTGGCGAGCACGATCTGCAGGCGCTGGAAGTGGCTTACGACTCGGCGGAAGGTCTGGTGGGGTTGATTGGCGATATTCTGGATATCTCCCGCATTGAGGGCGGGCATCTCGATTTCAACCCGGAGCCCGTACAGTTCGAGAAGCTCATCGACAATATGCTTCGGGTATTCCAGGGCGTGGCGATTGAAAAGAATATCCAGCTGAACAAAATCTTCCCAACAGGAGCGCTGTACGAGGTCTACGCCGACCCGCTGCGTATTAAGCAGGTGCTCTCCAACCTGCTGAGTAACGCCATTAAGTTTACCGATCGCGGCAGCGTGACGCTCACCCTACGGCAAGCTGAGGTGACCGGCACCGACAACGTGCAGTTCATTATTGAGGTACAGGATAGCGGCGTCGGGATTGATGCCAGCCAGCAGGCCGCGCTCTTCAAACCCTTCAGCCAGGCAGATAACCGCCGGGCAGGTACCGGGCTGGGGCTCTATATCAGCCGCACCATTTGTGAAAGCATGAACGGTACGCTCACGCTCGCCAGCGAAAAGCATGTGGGTACGACGGTCAGGGCGACCTTCTCTCTGCCTAAAGTCACCCGCGCCGTTACGTCCCGGGTTCAGCGTGATGAGGAAGATGAAAAGCTGCCGGCACTGAATGTGCTGGTGGTGGATGACAACCCGGCAAACCGCATCCTGCTGGCCAAACAGCTGGCCTGGCTGGGACAGCACGCGCATCTGGCTTCCGGCGGCGATGAGGCACTTAAAATCTGGGCAGATACCGCGTTTGATGTGGTCATCACCGACTGCAATATGCCGGGCATTAATGGCTATCAGCTAACGGGCATGATGCGTAACGCCGAGCGTGAGCAGGACCGGGCCCCCACCTGGATTATTGGGTTCACTGCCAATGCAATGCATGAGATTACGGAGCGGTGTTTGCAGGCGGGGATGAACGACTGTCTGTTTAAGCCATGCTCTATTAGCGACCTGGCAACGGCGCTGCGCAACAGGGAGCCCGCTGCGCGGGCCTACAAGGAACCGTAGGCCGGGTAAGCGCAGCGCCACCCGGCTCATTACAGCAGTTGGTCGTGCCAGAGGAACAGTTCCGGGTCGGTCTTCACGCCCAGCTTTTTCATCGCGGATTTCTTCTGGCCGCTGACCGTTTTGCGGCTACGGCTGAACTTCTCAGAGATTTGCAGCACCGACATACCAGAAAGGAACAGGCGTAATACCTCCAGTTCCCGCGCAGAAAGCTGATCCAGACGGCCAATACCGTCGATGACATGCTGTTCATCTTCCACGTCTCCGGGTGCAGACGGCTCGGAGATAAGATAAAACTCCTTCTCCATGCTTTCAGAGAGGCAGATATGACCTGCCGCTACGCGGCGCACCGCATCGACCACTTCCGAGGCGTCACGGCTTTTACCGATATGACCCCGGACGCCCGCTTTCAGCGCCATGCGGACAATGGCGGTATTTTCCAGCGTCGATGAGATTAAAATCTTCAGCCAGGGGAAATTGCTCATCAGCTGTTTAATCATCGGCAAACCGTCGATATCTTCATCACCGAGTAAATAGTCGAGGATCAGCACGTCAATTCGATTGGTACGTAAAAAATTAATCAGATCAATGCGGTTGGCAAAGCTGCCTTTCAGCTCGAAATCTGGCTCCTGGCTGAAAATAATCTCCAGCCCTTTGCGGACAATCGGATGATCGTCAAGCAAGGCGATATAAATTTTCTTTCCTGAATAGTGATTCATCTGCACTCTCTGTCTGTGCCTGCTGCGTGAGTCATTTAAACGTAGTTTAGCGACTGTCTCGCAACCACTGCCGCAATGTACCGGCGCTCGCATAGCTACGGAAAATGGCCGCGTAGCCGTCAAAGCGGTTAGTCACTTCTGCCACCTGGTTGCCGTAATAATCACTTTCGGCACTCAACACATCCAGCAGGGTTCGTCTGCCGAGGTGATACCACTGATCGAAGAAATCATGGCGAATACGATCGGATTCCAGCGCTAAGTCATGGTATAGCCCTGCGCGCTCCAGCATGCTGCGGGCATCCTGATCGGCCGCCCGGACGCGGTTATCCAGATCGCGTGATTGTTGTTCAATTGCCTCTCTGCTGGCATCCGCGCGACGTGCTGCCGAGAGTTCAGCAGCTCGCTGAGAACCGCCGCGAAAAATGGGCCAGCTAACGTTAACTCCCGTTTCCCAGGACTGTTCACGTCCCAGCTCATCGCGCCCCGTGCTTTTGCCAACGTTCCAGGTCACCGTCGGAAGCGACGCCGATCGCGCAGCGTCAGCATCAGCAAGTGCCGAGGCGGTTTCTGCCTGCGCCTGGCGAATCGTCGGATGGTTGTCGATGGCCGCCAGCTGTGTCGTCAATGCACCAGGTTTCAGATTCCAGGCGGTCGCTGTCGGCAGCGGTACCGTTTTGTCACCTAACAGACGCTTCAGGGTAATCTCCGTATCGCGGGCGCGGGAGACCGCCGTATCCAGGGAAGACTGCGCCTGTAAAAGACGCCCTCTCGCCTGAGTGAGCTCACTGCGACGCCCCTGATCGACCTTCACAATACCGTCTAACATCTCAACCAGCTCGTTCATGCGCGCCACGTACTGCTGGCTGAGGCTGATAATTTGATGCTGTTTGCTAAGCTCAACCAGCGCACTACTGACCTGCCAGGCGATATCTTCCGCCTGAGCATCAACGTTATTTTTCGCCGCATCATGCAGGGCTTCACGGCTTTTAATAGTGTTACTGGTGCGGCCAAAATCGAGCAGCGTGGTGGCCATGTTGACGGTCACCGCCGGTCGGCTGTCGCTGTATCGACGCTCTCCCCCACCAAACTGATAGCTTTTCGATCGCGTACCCACATCAATTTGCGGCCAGCGCTGACCTTTCGCTTCATCCACGTTGGCTTGCGCCGCCTCGGTATTAAAGTTGGCGCCGCGCACTTCCGGGCTAACGTTCAGTGCAGTATTCACCGCGTCATTAAACAATGCGCGAATATCCCCTTCGCTGGGTACCGGACCTGTGGCGCGTGGCGTGCCAGTATCGCGTGTTACCGCAGCAGGCCTTTGCTCCACTAACGGAGCGGCTGGCGCGGGCGGGGTGGAGGCCATCACCATGCGAGATTTTACCACAGGGGTGGCAGGCGAAAAGGCTAATAAACCATCACTACCGGCTGCACTTTTCGCCGATACCAGACAAGCCGCGGCCGTCAGCAGCGCCGCCAGGCGGCGCTGCATAAAGATTGAATCATTTTTCATATTAACGCTCGCGGAAGGCTTCCTTCGCTTTGAAGATGGGTTTCAACAGATAATCAAGAATGGTTTTTTCGCCGGTACGGATCTCCACCGTGGCGATCATCCCGGGGATAATCGGCAGGGATTTCCCGCCCGCCGTCAGCGTACTGCTGTCGGTTAACACCATCACCCGGTAGTAGGTATCATCAGGACGACCGGCAGCGGCTTTGGCGTCATCTTTCAGCGTGTCCGGGCTGACCAGCGACACGTGCCCTTTCAGGCCACCATAGATGCCGAAATCGTACGCGGTGATCTTCACCATCGCCGGTAAACCGGCATGCAGGAAGGCGACGTCTGACGGTTTGATTTTCCCTTCAACCAACAGCTGGTCTTCTAGCGGCACGATTTCCATAATGTGTTCACCGGGCTGGATCACGCCGCCGATGGTGGTGACGCGTACGTTTTTCACCGTGCCTTTCACCAGCGCGGTGATGGTCGTCCGGCTTACCACGTCGGCACGCCCGGTCAGGCTCTCTTCGGCCTGCACCAGATCCAGCTCCTGGCGAATCAGATCGGCGTTGGCATCCGCCTGGTAGCGATTGCGGCGCTCGACAATCTGCGATTGCAGATCGTTCGCCTGCCGACGCATGCGCAGCAGTTCCACTTCAGAGAGCAGGCCGCGAGCGGCCAGCGGTTCTGACATGGCGATTTCATTTTGTGCCAGGCGGTAGCTTTTCTCGAGCGAAGCTACGCCCTCTTCCAGCGCCTGTTTGCGGCTGTTGTAGGCGCGCGTTTCGAGATCCACCTCAGAAGGATATGCTTTCACGCGGTCGCTAAAGGTCAGCGGCAGGCCGTAGGCTTCTGCACGCAGGCGGTTAACGGTCGCTTCCAGCGCCACCACTTTACGCAGCGTCTCCTGATAGCTTGACTGGGCGCGGGTCGGGTCGATTTTCAGCAAGACCTGCCCCGGCTCGACAATGTCGCCCTCACGCACGTTCATCTCCTCCAGGATCCCGCCTTCCAGGCTCTGAATGACCTGCTCACGGCTTTTGGAGACAATTTTCGCGTCGCCTTTGGTGATCTCTTCCACTTTCGCGAAATGCGCCCAGATCAGAAAGCCGCAGAAGACAACGAGGATCAGCCACAGCACCAGCCGTGATTTTGGCGTGGTCTGGGAAAATAACGCCTCCTGAATGTCGCTCATCCAGGCGGCGTCGCGCGCCGACAGGTTTTTCTGTTTGCTGTTGCGTTTAAAGAATGTCATGCGCTCGCCTCCACGGGCTGTTTTCCTGTCGCGGCTTTCGCTGGGGGACTGTCGTTGGCAGGCGTACCGTTCAGCGCGGCCAGCACCTGCTGTTTAGGACCATCGGCCACAATTTTGCCGTCATCAATCACCACCAGGCGATCCACCAGCGCCAGCAGCGACGGGCGATGGGTCACCACCACCAGCGTATGTCCGGCGGTCGCAACTTTCAGGTGCTGTAAGAAAAGGGCTTCCGTCTGGGAATCCATCGCACTGGTGGGTTCATCCAGCAGCAGCAGATTCGGTCTCGCCAGCAGCGTACGGGCCAGTGACACCAGTTGACGCTGCCCCCCGGAAAGACTGTTCCCCTGCTCGCCTACAGGCATATGAATGCCGCGCGGATGGCGGGCAGCAATCTGATCCAGCCCGGTCAGGCGCAGCACGTGCAGGAATTCATCGGAAGAGGCGTTCTGGCGACCAATCATGATGTTTTCACGCAGGGTGCCGTAAAACAGGCGCGCTTCCTGGCCGACAAAGCCGACGTTGTTGCGCCAGTCAGACGGTTCAATCTGATTTACATCCAGGCCGCTGCTGAAAAGCTGCCCTTTCACAGGGGTATAAAGACGCGCAATGATGCGCAGCAGGGTTGATTTACCGCTGCCGATTTTGCCCACAATCGCCACGCGCTCGCCCGGTTTAATCGTCAGGTTGACGCCCTTCAGGATCTCCGGGTTAGGCTGCATCGGCGGTGCCGGGTAGGAAAAGGTCACGCCTTTCAGCTCAATGTCGCCATTCAGCTCAGGCTGTTTGATGTAATCAATGTCGCTGCTGCGATCGGTCGGGTGTGCCATCAGTCTGTTCAGCGACGACAGCGCGGCTTTCGCCTGCTGATAACGCACGGCCAGACCAATCACCTGGCTTAACGGCGCGGTCACGCGGCCGGCCAGCATCACGGTACCGATCAGCGCACCCTGGGTCAGATTACCGGCATCAATCAGGTATACCCCGGTGACAATCAGCATCACCGTCTGCAGCTGCTGTAAAAAACTCACGGAGTTCATGGCCAGCGTCGAATAGTGCTTCGAGGCTGCCGCGCTGCTGGACTGCATAGCGCTGAATTTCTGCCAGCGGCTCTGCATCCAGGATTCACCGCCGACTGATTTCAGGGTTTCCATACCTTCAATGGATTCAATCAGTACGCCCTGCTTCAACGAGGCTTCCTGCAGGCTGGCTTTCATTACCTTCGCCAGCGGCCACTGGATCAGCAGACTGACTATGAGAATCATCGGCAGCATCAGCATCGGAATAATGGCTAACGAACCGCCGATGGCAAAAATAATGCCGATAAACAGCAGCACAAAAGGTAAGTCTGCAATGGTCGCAAGCGTCGCGGAAGAGACGAAATCACGGACCGATTCAAACTCACGCAGCTGGTTGGCAAACGAGCCGGACGAGGCCGGTTTGTGCTCCATTTTGACCGCCAGAGACTGACGAAACAGAATGCTGCCGACGATCAAGTCCGCTTTTTTCCCGGCGTTATCCAGCAGATGTGCACGCACCGTACGGGTGATCGCTTCAAAGACCATCGCCACCAGCACGCCAATCGCCAGCGACCACAGCGTGGTAAACGCCTGGTTTGGGATAACGCGGTCATACACGTTCATGGTGAAGAACACGGTCGCCAGCGCGAGTACGTTAACCAGCACCGAGGCCAACGCGGCGCTGCGGTAGTAGCTGCGGTAGCGCCACAGCGTGCTAAACAGCCAATGGCCTTTCGGCGGTGGCGGAGCGATATCGCTTACCCGACTGTCAATGCGCGCTGTCGGTTTCGCCGCAATGGCATAGCCGACATACAGTTCGCTGAGCGCCTCGTGGTTCAGCTCAACCGGCTCGTTACCCACTTCCGGCATAACCAGGGAGTAGAACAGATCCCATTTATCGTCGGCATTTTTACGACGCTCCCGCGCGAGCAGCACCATTCCGCCCGCGCCTTTGCGCAGCAGAATCATGGGGAATACCTGCTCGGGCAATTCGGCGCTGTTACGCTTGATGAGCCCCCCGGTGATACCGGCGTTTTTGAGCGCATCAAGCGCTAAAGAGGGTGAGAGAGTTTGTTCAACGGGCAGACCAGCCAGCAGGACATCGTCGCTTTTACCCAGACCATAATGCTCCGACAGCCAGGCAATACTTCGGAGTAAGGAGTCATCATTCAGTCGGGTATCACGAGCGGTGGCTTGCAGCTGTTCCTCCTGGGTATTGGCCATTGAGGATTCCATAATTCGCGTGTTCCTGGTTATTAAAACTCATTAAAATCAAAAAGATGAATTAACTTTTTGCAGTGAATTAGGAATATTCTGTCACGCGGAATGGTCTTGCCTTAATGAGACCTGTCTCAATGGAACTGCTTATTTTTTGACACGAAAAAGGTTCAGGGAGGAATTTTTGCCCGGCGGCGCTGCGCTTGCACGGGCCTACAATAAAGGGGTTGAAGATTGTAGGCCGGGTAAGCGCAGCGCCACCCGGCAAGAATGGCTGAATGGAATATTATTTTTGAGCCTGCGCACTCACGTCCTGGTCGCCCGTTACGCGCACCACAACACGACGGTTAGGGGCATTGCAGGCAATCAGCTCTTTTTTACTGGATGCCGCACAGTCGTTCACCACGGGTTCACTGCTCCCCACGCTTGAGGCGCTCATCAGGCGAGCCGGAAGACCGTTTTCAGCCAGCATGGTGCGGACAGTCTGCGCGCGCTTCAGACCAAGGGCATAGTTGCTGCGATCGCTACCAATGGCGTCGGTGTGGCCGATCACCTGGATCTGCTTCAGTTCAACGTTTTCACGCTTGATTGTCGTCACCAGATCTTTTACGGCCTGGCGACCCTGAGCGGAAACGCCCTTCTCGCTGGATTGGCCAAAGCGGAACATCACATCACCAGACAGGGTGTAATCTTTGTACTGCGGTGCTGGCAGGTAATTACAGGCCTCAACGCTTGAGGCGCGGGACAGCACGTGAGTCTGTTCGCGCAGGCCTGCCAGGTCTTTCTCAGCCTGCTCACGGGTACGGGCTTCCGGCACCGCGTTCATCGTGTGGCTGACGCGCACAAAGTAGGTCTGGCCGCCGGTCATCTCTACGTTGTAGCCCTGCTCCTTGCCGCGATACTGTGGAGCATCGTTCTGGTACGCGCCCAGGTTGTGTTTACCCGGTGCCAGGCAGAATGCCGTAAATCCGCCAGGCAGCAGGGCATCATGAAACTCGTTATCAACATAAATATGCGCCGCGCCGCCTTCGGTATTGCTGGCGTCACGGTAATAGACCACCTGGGTCTGCGTCTGGCCGACAGGCGCAACGGGTTGATAAGTCTTACCAAAGTTCTCCGCCGCCAGCGCCGGAGTCATAACCAATGCGGAGGAGGTAAACAGCGCCGCGAATAAAGAGGTCTTGAAAAAAGTCATAAATCCTCCACAGGCCTCCCCGAAAGGAGGCCTGGAAAAGTTTAAATTAGTGATTATTCACGTTGACGGTCACACCGGTTTGCACCAGCAGTTCCACGTCATGGTTTTCCATGTGGTACACCTGGTATTCCACGCCGGAAACCTTGACGTTACCCGCATTGGTCCAGTTGCCCGGATCGCTGTTATCAGGTAGCAGATCGTTCAGGTTCACCACATCGCCTTTATTCCCCTGCACCATCAGCTGTTTGTTGCCATCAGCGATGAACAGGTCTTTCTCAGCGTGGGTCAGCACGTCGTTCAGGCTGATATTCAGCTTGTCTTGCTTGCCGTTGGTCAGATCAATCGTCTTGTCCTGAAGGTTATCCAGTTTGATTTCATGACCGTTCAGCGTGCTGACAATGTGGCTGTTATCGTCGTGCTGCTCTTCCGTATTCAGCATCATACTTCTTGACGCAGAGCGGGAGGTGTTCACGGTCCAGCGAACATCGTCAATCATGTACTGGTCGGTGTTAATCGTGTTACCACCGCCCGACAGACCGCTGCTTGCACCACGACCCATGCTAAAGACAATATTACCGATCTCACGTCCCGCAGGTGCCGTGGCGGTAAATGTCGCCTCACCTGAAGGCAGAAGCCCGGAGGAAATAACCTTTCCTGCAGTGTCGTAGACCGTGTAGGTTGACTTAACGACACTTGATTGCACGGAATCATTCGCACCTGAAATCTGCATGCTTACGGCATTTACACCATCGAAATGCATAGTGATATCGCCTGTCAGCGCCAGTTTGCGGCTATTCGATGCCCCCCACTGATAAATTGCCGCGCCGTATCCAGGGTAATATTTATCGTTTAACGTAAATTTCAGGCCGCTCGACAGCGTCACCAATCCTTTCCCGTAGTTTTGGATCGGGACGGCGTTGAAGTCTTCAAAGCCGCTGGTCTTCGGCGCTTCAACCGTCAGGCTACGCGAAACACCTGTACTCCTGTTCCCCGCCTGGTCAATGGAAAACACGCTGAAGGTATGGTTACCCAGCGGCAGTGCCGACGGCGTCACGCTCCAGCTACCGTTGGCCGCTGCGGTCGTGCTGTACGTCGTACCATTCACCGCAACGTAAACCGTGCTGCCCGCTTCTGCCGTACCGTTCAGGGTCGGCGTGTTGTCATCGGTTTTACCCGCGTTGGCAACATTGCCCGTCACTGGTCCAACGTTATCCATCACGCTGGTGATCACCGGTGCAGCGTTGACCGTATCCACCGTAATCGCGTACGGCGAAGAGTTCACTGAGCGGTTTCCGGCCGGGTCAATCGAGTAGGCCTGGAAGTTATACGTCACGTTATAGTTGGTGGTGACCGGGAAGGACCATTGCCCGTTCGCACCCGCCGTGGTCGAACCATAGACCGTGCCGTTGGCCGGGTTGGTGATATACACCACGCTGCCCGCTTCCGCCGTACCGCGCAAATCCAGCGTTCTGTCGTTGGTGACGCCGCCGTTACCCACCAGACCGTTATACACACCGCCCTGAACATCATCGTATGAACCCAGAATCACTGGCGCAGCGTTGACCGTATCCACGGTAATCGCATACGGCGAAGAGTTCACTGAGCGGTTTCCGGCCGGGTCAATGGAGTAGGCCTGGAAGTTATACGTCACGTTATAGTTGGTGGTGACCGGGAAGGACCATTGCCCGTTCGCACCCGCCGTGGTCGAACCATAGACCGTATTGTTGGCCGGGTTAGTGATATACACCACGCTGCCCGCTTCAGCCGTGCCGCGCAGATCCAGCGTTCTGTCGTTAGTGACGCCGCCGTTAGCCACCAGGCCGTTATACACGCCGCCCTGTACATCATCGTAAGAACCCAGAATCACCGGCGCGTTATTCACCGTATCCACGTTCAGTGAATAGGTCGCTGATTTACCGGAAACGTTGCCCAGATCGTCTTTCGCGATGGTGTAGAACATGTGCGGACGACCCGCAGCGGTGTTTGCTACTGCACGCTCCCAGCTCCAGTTACCGTTGGCATCGGCTCTGACCGTATCCAGCACCGCGTTGTTATACGCGTTGTAGATGTAGACGATGCTGTTCGCTTCTGCCGTACCGCGCAGTTCCATATTCGCGTCGTTGGACAGCCCACCGTCCGGTACCAGCCCTTTATAAATGCCGCCCTGCACGTCATCGTACGCGCCCAGAATGATTGGCGTAGCCGCTTTCGTGTCGACTTCCAGACCATAATGGTTGGATTCACCCGACACGTTCCCCGCCTTGTCCTGCGCCCTGACATAGAAATCGTGCTGCGCATCGGACAGCGCCGGAGAGGTCCATTTCCAGTTACCGTCCGCATCGGCATAAACAGAACCTACAGGCACATTGCTGCCCGGCACGTAAATTTTCACCAGGCTCTCTTTCTCAGCGGTACCGCGCAGCTCTGGCGTGGTGTCGCGCGAGCGGCTGCCGTCAGTAATCAGATGACCCGCGTCGTCGTACATGCCTTTGATGGCCGGGGCATCAGGTGCCTGGGTATCGATAGTCAGGTTCCACGGTGCCGTTGGCGCACTTTTCACGCCGGTCGGGCTCTGGAATACCGCCGTCAGGGACAGATCGGTTCCGTTGTTCTGCTGCGGCAGCGTAAAGTTCCAGGTGTTCGCTGGCCCTACGGTGACCGAGTCAATCAGTCGGGTACCGTCGTAAATAAACACAACGTCACCCGCCACACCGGTACCGTACAGCGTCGGCGTGGTGTCATCGGTCACTGCCGGGTTCGCCAGGTCACCCTGAACCAGGCCCACGTCATCCGCCACGCGGTCCAGAGAACCGGTGGGTACACGGGTGTCCAGCGTCAGCTCGAACGGAGCGGTTGGCGCGCTCTCACCTGCGCCCGCGTTTTCGGTCGCGGTAATTTTATAGAGTGCATCTGCGGTCAGCGCCGGGTTGACGGTGTACTGCCATTCACCGGTCACGGCGTCTGCCTGCACGCTACCCGTGAGTTTGCCGTCAACATACACGTTCACCACCGCGCCAGCCGTTGCGCGGCCCACAACCGTTGGGGTGGTGTCGTCGGTGTGGCTACCGCTGCCCAGATTACCCACGATGTCGCCCTGATCGTCCACAACGTGGCTGATGGAGACGCCGTTGTGGCTGGTATCCACGATAAAGTGGATCGGATCGGAAGCCGGACCCACGTTACCCGCTTTATCTTCGATAGCAACACGCCAGGTGTAGTCGCCGTCCGCCAGCGCAGGCGCCGGGGTGTAGCTCCAGTTACCTTTGCTGTCTACCGGTACGCGCACGGTGGTGCCGTTACCAAGATCGATAATCGCGGTGCCGTCAGGCTCACCCTTACCACGGTAGGTTGGGGTGTTGTCATCGGTGGTGTCGTCATTGGCGATAAGACCCGGCGTGCCGAAGTCGTCCCACAGTTCAATGTCGGTCGCGGCCAGCGGCTCGATGGAATCCACAATAATGACCCACTCGCCGGTTTCCGGGCTGCGGTTACCGGTGACATCCTGCGCAACGGCGCGGAAGCGGTGCTCGCCCTGGGCCAGATCGGTATCAAACTCAATGGTCCAGCGGCCGCCCGTCACCACGGCACTGCCGATTGGGTTCGGGTTTGTGCCATCGTACAGATAGACGGTGGTGCCGTTCTGCGCGGTCCCGGTGATAGTCGGACGCGCATCGTTCGTGATGCCGCCGTTCTGGATCGTACCGACATGCGCAGCAACGTCATCGATCACGTCAGTGATCGCCGGTGCCGTCGGGATACCGCCCGCCAGCAGGTCAAACGAGAACGCGTCAGACGGCTCAGAGCGCAGGCCCGCTTTGTCCTGCGCCACAACGGTTACGTCGTAATGACCGTTGGCCAGGCCCAGCGATGGCGTCCAGGTCCAGGTACCGGTGCTGTCAGCAGTCACAGAGTCAACCGTACGACCGTTCACAATGATAAACACCAGGCTGTTCTTCTCGGCAGTACCGGTGAAGTCCGGGGTGCTGTCGTCGGTAATGCCGCCGTTAGCGATATTGCCGGTTTGCTGGCCTGCATCATCAAATACGGTGTCGATCGTGGGTTTAGCCGGTGGCTGCGTATCCACAATAAAGCCGATTGGATCGGACGGTTCGCTGGAATTGCCCGCCGGATCGGTGATGACCACCACGGCTTCATGTGAACCGTCTTTCAGTGGGTTTTCCGGGGTCACTTCCCATTTACCGTCGTCACCGACGATCGCGGTGCCCACCACTTCGTCATCAACGATCAGCTCAACGGTTTCACCAGGCACGGCACCGCCGCCGCTGAAGACCGGTTGCGTATCATCAGTGGTGTCACCGTTGTGAATTGGGCCGACAACCGGCCCCTGATCGTCTTCCACATCACCAATGATCGGTTTGCCTGGCGCTTCGGTATCAATGACCAGCTTCCACGGTGCGCTCGGCGCACTTTCCACGCCGGTTGGGCCACGGAAGACGACGCTGACGTCCAGCGCGGTGCCGTTCGTCTGCTCCGGCAGGGTATATTCCCAGCTGCCGTCGGCGCGTACGGTGACAGAGTCAATGATGTCGCTGCCGTTGCGAACGAACACGATGTCCCCAGGACGACCGGTACCGTGCAGGGTTGGCGTGGTGTCATCGGTCACTGCCGGGTTGGCCAGATCGCCCTGATAGCGACCCACGTCATCCGATACGCGATCTAAGCTGCCCGTTGGCACAACGGTATCGATGGTCAGCAGGAACGGGCGCGTCGGCGGAGGGATCTCTCCCGGGCCGCTGTACTCACCCGCGGTGATTTCGTAGGTTTTACCGGATTCCAGAGCCGGGGTAACCTCAATGGCCCATGCTCCGGTTGTCGAATCGGCCATCATAGAACCGACGGCTTTACCGTCAACATACAACGTCACCAGAGAGCCCGGCGTCGCGGTACCCACGATGACAGGATTAACGTCATCCGTGCTGCTGCCGCTTGCCAGCGGGTTGGTCAGCGTGCCGGTATTATCTTCAGCGTGGCTGATGGAAACCGCGTTCCCTAAGGTATCTACGACGAAGCTAATTGGCGCGGTAGATGGGCCACGATTGCCCTGAGCATCTTCCAGTGCGACAGACCAAATATAAGAACCATCCGCCAGCGCAGGCGCAGGCGTCCAGCTCCAGCTACCGGTTGAATCGACCGGTACGCGGACGCTTTGGCCGCCGCCGAGGTCAATGACGGCAGTCATCCCGGGTTCACCCTTACCGCTGAAGGTTGGGGTGTTATCTTCGCTCGGATCGCCGTTATGGATTTCACGCGGGAACTGAAAGTCGTTCCACAATAAAACATCTGTCGGCAGCGGTGGCAGCGTATCATTGGCAGCTATGGCCGCGATATTAGGTTCAGTATTGTTGTTAGCAGTAATGGTCTTTTTCATACTATTTTCCAAATGAATTCTGTTTATGGTTTGGTCTAAAACATCCTGGAGGTTCCCCCGAGGGAACCTCCCTTTCCTGGCATCAATTAATGGTTCTGCAGCGTGACCGTGACTCCCATCTGAACGAGGATCTCGGTATTCAGGCTATCCATTTGGTAAGACTGATACTCCACTCCCCCAACACTCACTGTCCCGCCATCGGTCCAGTTACCCGGATCCATTCCGTTCGGCAGCAGGTCGCTCAGGTTCACCGTGTCACCCGCGTTGCCCTTCACCATCATTTGGTTGAAGTCGTTTGGGTGGAACAGGTTCTGTGTAGCGTTTTCCAGCACATCGCCCGCGCTCAGCGTCAGGGTGTTATTGCCTGTTCCCGTAATGTCGAACACTTCCATGGACTGGATGTTGTTGGTCAGCGTGCTCAGATCGAGATGCTGATCCGCCCCCAGCAGCTTCAGCGTATCGGTGCCTTCGCCACCCTGAATCACTGCGCTGCTCAGGCTGCCCACGTCAGCAACCTGGTACAGGTTGTCCGCCGCGTCGCCGAACCAGATATCGCCCTGGTTATCCGCCAGGAATTCACCTGGGGTGAGGGTTATCGCGGAACCGCTTACCACCAGGTTGTCGACACTGAAACCAAACCCGATGCTGCCCGACTGCTCCTGATGGTGGATCTCCATTCGGTAAACCGGCGTATCATCAGGACTGGTGAACGACACAGAGACGTTGCGGTTATTGCCAAAAGCAGTCACATTCTGAGAGCTAATTTCATTGCCGTTAATGTCGTAGAAAGTCACCACCGTCGATGGACCAGGAACCCTCGGGTTGAAAACAAAATCGACGGTGTGGGCACCGTACTGGAAGTCAACAAACATGCTGGCTGCCATTCCGGTATCGGCAGAGTTGCTGTACAAATACAAGCTATTGGTACTTCCAGTGCCAATGATCTGTCTGTCGAACTCATAATCAGCCGTGCCGGTATCCGCCGTGTGGGAGAAACGCATCCCGTGTACCCACGCACCTGCATTAATGGCCGCGAACTCCGTATCGCTTTCGAAGTTATTGGTACTGGTAAAATCACTGGTCCGGTAGCTCGAACTGTTCCCCGCCGCGTCAATAATTGCCGCCCCTACCGGAATATCGGTGTAGCCGCCCGCAGGCATGGTCAGGGTCACGTTGCCGCTGGCAATGTCTGCCGCCGTCAGGGTATGGGTGACGGTAATGTCGCCGCTCTTCACCAGCACCGTATCGCCTTCCACCACGCCACTGCCCGGCAGCGTGACGGTCACGTCGTTACCGCTGCGCACCACGTCAGTCGGCGCATCTGGCGCAACCTGATCCAGCACGACCTTCTGAGAGGATTCGGTGTAGTTCCCGGCGGCATCGACCACGCGAGTCTGGATGGTCCAGTCCGCGCTATGACCCTGCCCATCGACAAACGCCCACCGATTGCCGTCGACCAGCGCCTCTTGCCAGGTTGTGCCGCCATCAACGGAGACCAGCACACGCTCGCCCGCCTCCAGCGGCGCGGAGAGGTGGCCGCTGACCAGGCTACCGGCTTTACCACTGTTGGTGATGAAGTCGCTTCCGCTGACGCCGGAGTCCTGCGTGATCCCGTCAACCACCGCGTTACCGAGTGGTGCGTCGGTATCAATGATGAGTTTCCACTCCGCAGACGGCGCGCTTCTGACGCCGGTCGGGCTCTGGAATACCGTGGTCAACGCCAGCTCTGTGCCGTTGTTCTGCGCAGGCAGGGTGTAGTTCCAGGTGTTGCCCGGTCCGACGGTTACGGAGTCAATCAGCGTGGTGCCGTCATAAATAAAGACCACATCACCCGCCACGCCGGTCCCGTGCAGGGTTGGCGTGGTGTCATCGGTCACCGCCGGGTTTGCCAGGTCGCCCTGCACCAGGCCCACGTCATCCGATACGCTGTCGAACGTGCCTGCCGGTACGCGGGTATCCAGCGTTAAATCAAACGGTGCGGTCTGAGCGCTGTCGCCGGTGCCGGTGTTTTCACTGGCGGTGATCTGGTAAGTTCCGTCAGCTGACAGCGCCGGATTGATGGTGTATTTCCACTCACCGGTACGCGGGTCCGCAATCACGCTGCCAACCAGCGTACCGTCCAGGTAAACTTTGACCTCAGCGCCAGGCGTGGCATGGCCCACAACGGTTGGCGTCGTGTCGTCGGTGTGGCTGCCGCTGGCGAGATTGCCCTGCACCGCCCCTTCGTTATCTTCTACGTGGCCGATCGAGATCCCGTTACGGCTGGTGTCCACGGTAAAGTGAATCGGATCGGAAGCCGGACCGACGTTACCCGCTTTATCTTCAATCGAGACGCGCCAGGCATAATCGCCATCCGCCAGCGCAGGTGCCGGGGTATAGCTCCAGTTGCCGCTGCCATCGACCGGGACACGCACGGTGGTGCCATTACCCAGGTCGATGATTGCAGTGCCGCCAGGCTCACCCTGACCACGGTAGGTAGGGGTGTTGTCATCGGTGGTGTCGTTGTCCGCAATAATGCCCGGCGTACCGAAGTCATCCCACAGCTCAACGCCGGTCGCTGCGCCTGGCGCGATGGAGTCCACATTAATCACCCACTCACCCGTCTCCGGGCTGCGGTTGCCAACGGCGTTTTCCGCTACCGCGCGGAAGCGGTGCTCGCCCTGCGCCAGCGGCGTGGCGATATCAATGGTCCAGGTTCCGCCCGTCACCACCGCGCTGCCGATCGGGTTCGGGTTAGCGCCGTCGTACAGATAAACGGTAGTGCCATCCTGACCCGTACCGGTGATGGTCGGTTGGTCATCGTTCGTGATGCCGCCCTGCTGGATGGTACCGGTGTGCGATTCCACGTCGTCGATCACGTCAGTGATGGCGGGCGCCGTCGGAATACCGCCCGCCACAACGTCAAACGCGAACGCGTCGGACGGTTCAGAGCGAAGACCGGCCTTATCTTCAGCGACGACGCTGACGTCATAGTGACCATTGGTCAGCGCCGGAGAAGGTGTCCAGGTCCATTTCCCTGTCGCATCCGCAGTCACCGAGCCCACTTCACGGCCATTGACGATGATGTGCACAACGCTGTTTTTTTCTGCGGTACCGGTGAAGTCCGGAGTGCTGTCATCGGTGATATCGCCGTTTGCCAGGAAACCTGTTTTCAGGCCAGCATCATCAAATACGGTCTCAATTGTCGGTTTTGCCGGCGGCGTGGTATCAACAATAAAGCCGATCGGATCGGACGGTTCGCTGGCGTTACCGACAGGATCGACGATCACCACAACCGCTTCATGATCGCCATCGCCCAGTGGATTTTCCGGAGTAACTTCCCATTTGCCGTCATCGCCGACAATCGCCGTGCCCACGACGCCATCGTCAATAATCAGACGCACGGTGTCGCCGGGCGTGCCATTGTCGCCGCGGAATACCGGAAGGGTGTCGTCAGTGGTATCGCCATCGTGGATAGGGCCCACAACCGGTCCTACGTCATCTTCGACGTCACCAATAACAGGTTTGACCGGTGGCTCCAGATCAACAATAAATTTAAAGTCATCTGACGGTTCGCTGGCATTGCCTTCAGGATCGGCAATGATCACTTTCCCGGTGTGGCTGCCGCCATCCAGGGGATTTTCCGGCGTGACCGCCCACTTACCGTCGTCGCCAACGATCGCGGTACCCACCAGTTCGTCGTCCACGATCAGGCGTACGGTATCGCCAGGCGTAGCACCTTCGCCACGGAATGTCGGCTGTGTGTCGTCAGTTGCCCCACCGTTCTGAATCGGACCGACAACGGTACCGACGTCGTCTTCTACTTCGCCGATGATCGGTTTTTCCGGTACGACAATAAATTTAAAGTCATCAGACGGTTCGCTGTCGTTACCCGCCGGATCGGTGATGATCACCTTGCCTGAGTGGCTGCCGCCATCCAGAGGATTTTCCGGCGTCACTTCCCATTTGCCGTCTTCACCCACGATCGCCGTGCCGACCACTTCGTCGTCAACGATCAGGCGGACGGTATCGCCAGGCGTAGCGCCTTCGCCGCGGAAGACGGGCTGTTTGTCGTCGGTCGCATCACCGTTGTGAATAGGACCAGTTACGTCACCGACGTTATCTTCCACTTCGCCGATTCCCGGCTTAACAGGCGCTTCCAGATCAACGGTGAAGTCAAAAGAATCGCTCGGCGCGCTGGTGCGGCCGTCCGGGCCTTTACCGATCAGCACAATGCTATGATCGCCGTGAGACAACGGGGTTTCCGGCGTCCAGGTCCAGGAACCATCAGGATTAACGCGGGTTTCACCCAGCTTTTGGTTGTTTTCCCAGAATTCAACGATATCGCCCGGCTTACCGGTACCGCTGAAGGTTGGGGTCGCGTCATCGGTGACGCCGTTTTGGGGGATCGAGCCGGTTTTCGTGCCGTAGTCGTCGTGCACGTCTTTCAGTTCTGGGGTCGTTACAGGTGCAGGGGTAACAGTGCCTTTATTATTGTCTTTGTGGCCATCATCACGGTTATGACGAATAATCGCGCCCAGGCCCACCAGCGCACCAATCCCGGCTAACGCACCCAGCGCCAGCAGAGCAGGAGAAAACGCAGTGCCCGCGACGGCCAGACCGTCCAGGCCCGCAATAGCGCCCGCACCCAGCGCCTGAGCGGAGGATTCTCCATCCAGCAGGAAAGCGGCTTTGTCGTCGTCGTCGCCGTCAGTAGCAATGTACTCATGCCATTGGCCATCTTCGCCTTTACCGACCAGTTCACCCGGGTTGTCGAAATAGTCTTCAATAATCAGCTGTGGCTGATCCTCGTCAGTGCCTTCCAGCATGACGAACAGGTCTTTGCCTACGCGTTTCAGCGTAATGTTTTCTGGCGCGACGCCATTTTCCCCTTCAGCAAGAATGTATTTTGCATTCGGAATGGCTTTGATTTTGACAGCACTGCCAACCTTTTCACTGCGCAGAACGTCAGCTTTGACAATCGTCTCTTTATCAACGACTGCAATATTTACTGGCTTGAGAGTCATGTTTAAATTCTCGTGTAAATAATCGATCTGTGTCCGCGCAATGCGCCAGACGCACTTCCATACGGGATACATTCCCTGGCTGACGCTATCTTCCCGGCTGGCAAGTTTTGGCTTAATAAGACCTGTCGCAAACCGGTCTTATATGTCTTAGAGGAGGGAGAAAAGGAGGTAAGAGACGCTGTCACCTGATGGCATCTGAACGCAAGAAAATAATGGCAAAGATAAA
Organism: Enterobacter genomosp. O; assembly: GCF_001022965.1. Taxonomy (GTDB): domain Bacteria; phylum Pseudomonadota; class Gammaproteobacteria; order Enterobacterales; family Enterobacteriaceae; genus Enterobacter; species Enterobacter cloacae_L. Next base: position 37,384 of record NZ_LECZ01000021.1, on the reverse strand, counting down.
GACAAGTCTTAGCCAACTTTTTTTAGCGCACAGGGAAAATGACATTTTTGTCACCCAATCAGGACAATCAGGAATGTCAGATAAAAAAGTCATTCTCATGGATGTCAGTTCCTTGCTCCGAACAGGCATCCAGGGTTTATTAGCAGAACACGGTTATCAGACTGCGGCACAATTCCTAACGATTGAGGCAATGCACAGCGCGTTGCCGGCGCTAGATGCTGACCTGATTATTATGGAGCATCTACAACAGAGCCCTGAGGTTTTCTCTCATCTGGTACAAATAAGAAAATCCTACCCTAATATAAAGGTTCTTATTTTGTCGTCGTCCTCCAGCGATTTTCATATTCAGTTGAGCAGACGGGCCGGTGTGTCAGGCTATATAAATAAAAACAGTTCCCTTGATAAAATTATTACCACCGTCAACAAGATCACCTCCGGGGGCTATTGCTATGGTTCTGAGTTGTGGCAGCACCACTACCGCTATCCCCGTGATGCATCGCTGTTATTATCGTTGTCGCACATTGATATCTGTATTTTGCGCTATATTTCTGCGGGCTACAGCAACCAGATTATCGCCTCACTGCTGAATATGAATAATAAAAAGGTAAGCGCGTATAAGCAGCGCATCATGGCAAAATTCAAGATGACACGTCTGGCGGAACTGGTTGACCTGGCAAAACGGAATTATCTGTACTGAGCGCCGGAAGATGCCCGGGCGACGGTCTGTTCGGGCTTGATGACATAAATCGTTGCAAAACGAATGCTCCGAAAATAGTGATCTACCGCACATATCCCTCCCCAACTACCGAAGCGAATGTCTACGCTTATAGGACGCCCGGATAAACCTGTCTTTTAGAACACACAACCGGAGGTCCTTATCACCATGTTCAACCAGAAACTACAGGCTACCGAGAACATCGAGTTCGAGATTGCAGAAGAGCTGCGCTACGAGACCGATCCCTGCGAGTTAAAACTGGATGAGATGATCGAGGCGGAGCCGGAACCGGAAATGATTGAAGGGCTGCCCGCGTCGGATGCGCTGACGCCCGCAGACCGCTACCTTGAACTGTTTGAACACGTGCAGTCGTCGCGGCTGTTTGCGGACAGCAAAACCTTCCCCGACTGCGCGCCCAAGATGGACCCGCTGGACATCCTGATTCGCTATCGCAAGGTCAGACGCCACCGGGATTTCGACCTGCGCCAGTTTGTGGAGAACCACTTCTGGATGCCGGAAACGTACAGCTCAGAATATGTCTCTGACCCGGGCCTGTCCCTGAAAGAGCACATTGATAATCTGTGGCCCGTGCTGACGCGCGAGCCGCAGGACCATATTCCCTGGTCTTCCCTGCTGGCGCTGCCGCAGGCCTATATCGTTCCCGGCGGGCGATTCAGCGAGACCTACTACTGGGATTCCTATTTCTCCATGCTGGGTCTGGCGGAGAGCGGGCGCAACGATCTGCTGAAGTGTATGGCGGATAACTTCGCGTGGCTTATCGAGCGCTACGGCCATATCCCCAACGGCAACCGCACCTATTACCTCAGCCGCTCTCAGCCGCCGGTCTTTGCGCTGATGGTGGAGCTGTTTGAGGAGGACGGCGTGCGCGGTGCGAAACGCTATCTGGATCACCTCAAAATGGAGTACGCCTTCTGGATGGATGGTGCGGAATCGCTGCTGCTTAACCAGGCTTACCGCAGCGCCGTGCGTATGCCGGACGGTTCATTGCTCAACCGCTACTGGGACGACCGTGACACCCCGCGCGACGAATCGTGGATTGAGGACGTGGAAACCGCCCGTCACTCTGGTCGTCCGCCCAATGAGGTGTATCGCGACCTGCGTGCGGGTGCGGCGTCAGGCTGGGATTACTCGTCCCGCTGGCTGCGCGATCCGTCGCGGCTCGCCAGCATCCGCACCACGCAGTTTATCCCCATCGATTTGAACGCCTTCCTGTTCAAGCTGGAAAGCGCGATCGCCAACATCTCGGCGTCAAAAGGGGATAAAGAGACGGCCGACCTGTTCCGCCAGAAAGCCAGCGATCGCCGCGCAGCGGTGAACCGCTATCTGTGGGATGAGGAGAGCGGCTGCTACCGCGATTACGACTGGCGACGCGAAGAGCTGGCGCTGTTTTCTGCCGCCAGCATTGTGCCGCTGTACGTTGGCATGGCGACCCATGAGCAGGCCGAGCGCCTGTCTGATGCGGTCAAAGCGCGGCTGCTGACGCCGGGCGGGATTCTGGCCACCGAATACGAAACCGGCGAGCAGTGGGATAAACCCAACGGCTGGGCGCCGCTGCAGTGGATGGCGATTCAGGGGTTCAAACAGTATGGCAATGACTCGCTGGGGGATGAGATCGCCTGGAGCTGGCTGCATACGGTGAACCATTTTTATAAGACGCACCATAAGCTGATTGAGAAGTACCATATCGCCAGCAGTACGCCGCGCGAAGGGGGCGGGGGTGAGTACCCGCTTCAGGATGGCTTCGGCTGGACTAACGGCGTGGTGCGCCGTCTGATTGGGTTGTATGGGGAGCCTTGAGTGGTGGGGTGCGGTCTGATCCCCTCACCCCGGCCCTCTCCCAATGGGAGAGGGAGAAAGATGCAGGCCCTCTTCCTGTGGGAGAGGGAGAAGCGATCAGCGGATCACCTCATAAATGGCAGTCTGAATAGACTGCCATTTTTTCGTGGCGGCATCCGGCTGCGACTGCGCGCGGCGCGTTGCCATGTCGAGATCGTGCTGCTGGCGTTTGACCACGGCAGGCACGGTGCAGAAGGCTTTAAGATACTCTTTACGTACTGAGGTCAGAGACTCGCCGTTCGACATGGCGTGGCTGAGCGTGTTGATGAAGCGGCGGCACGGCTTCTCTTCCACCATGTTCTGCCGGTAGCGCAACATCAGCTCCAGCACATCGTCATAGCCTGCCGACATCGCCTCTTCGGTCCAGGAAAGCTTCCAGTCCATCCCGCCCTGTAAAAAGAGCAGCGCCACGCGGGTATCGTTGCGGTTAATGGCCGATCGGAAGTTATTCTCGTCCCAGGTCACCCCCATCCGCGTTAGCGTCTCGCGCGAGGAAGGCGTTTCGCGCATTTCCTGTGGAGGAGGCGCTTCTGCTGCACTGACGGCCGCAGGCTGCGGCTTGCTGCTGGTCACCAGCCAGAAGCCCCCCGCCACGATGGCAATCACCATGACGCCAACCGCCCCCCATAACGCACCGGAAATGAGCTGCTCGCGTTGTTCGGGCGTGCGCGGCGCGCGCTGGGTCGGCTTTTCAATGGTGTCACGGACTTCAAACAGATCCCCGCCGGTGACCCGATCCATTTTCTGCGCCTTTTCCCAGAAAGTGTGTAACTCGCTGGCATCCACCGCCATGAATCCGGCCGGGTTGACGCGCGTTCTCCCCTCTTCAAACGCGCGTTGAACCGGCCGCGCGATCTGGGTGTAGTAGTTATCCAGCAGCTGAATTTGCGCCGAACTTAACGTTTTCTGAACGGTTATGTTGTTGCGAATTTGCCGAATGTCATCGAGGAAGGTTTGCAGGGTTTTACGCGGTTCAACCAGCAGCGTCAGCATGGACGGATCGCTGAACAGCGAAGCGTAATAGCGGCTGAACTCTTTTTTATCCACCAGCATCTGCGCCAGTTCACTGAACATCATGCCGCTCAGGACGTCGTTGATCTCGCCGAGCTTCAGCCAGCGTCTTACGCGGTCAGCGTTAAACAGGGTCTTCAGATGGTTGTTCAGCCGCACCTGATCGGGCCAGGCCTGCTGGATGAGCCCTTTGATCATCAGCTCTATCGCGCGGACCTGTTTTTGCGCCTGCTGCTGCTGAAGCTCGCTTCCCGGTGCAAGGTCCGTGCTGTAGGTCAACAGCGGCTGCTGCAGGCGGAGATGTTCCAGCGCGGTCACAAACCGCATCGCCGCAATAAGCTGGTTTTCACTCACATCCTGTCCGCTTTCATATTGCGGTACGCGCTGCTGCAGCAGGCGCAGCTGGAGCGTAAATTCCGACATCTCGGCATCATTCAGGTTGAGCTTCTTCGCAACGGCTCCCCAGCCCCCCAGGGCTAATCGCGCGCTGTCCAGCTGTTCCAGGAACCAGCGTGGATCTTTACCCTCAGAAGCATGTACATTCAGAAGAAGCAAAATTTCCACCGACGCATGGCGAATGACCGCCAGACAGTGTTCGAACTGTTCGCGAATATGATGTGATGTGCTGAGGGTCATTATTTACCTTAAGTGACAACGAAAACATCGAAATGGGCACGTGACGGCCGTTTTTCTTTTTATTTATACGAGGTTAACCATACCTGACTTTCTGTTGAAATAAAGTGACAACCCTAAAATCATTTAAAAAGTGTCAGGAGAATCTGAATGCCTGTTTTAATCACCCCTCGCCTTCACTGCTCGCCTCTGCAGGAACAGGACTGGCCCTTTTTTCTGGGATTGCAGCAGCACCCTGACGTCATGCGCTTTGTCGCGGAAGACCGTCCCGTTACCGCCATTCGCGAGGCGTTTGATGCTCGTCTGACACCCTGGACGCCAGGCAGCGCGCACTGGCTGTGTCTCGTCGTTCGTGATGCCCTCTCCCGTGCTCCGCTGGGGGTTACCGGGTATATTCATCGGGAGGAGGATTGCGCTGAGGTCGGTTTTCTTTTCGCACCCGAGGCGCAGGGAAAAGGCTACGGCTTCGAATCCCTGCAGGCGCTTTGCCGCTATGCCTTTGAAGAGGGGGGTATACGCCGACTCACCGCCACCGTCACGGCGGGGAATGTCGCCTCAAGACGTCTGCTGGAAAAAGCCCACTTTTGCCTGGAAGGGGAATTACGTGAGAGCTATTTCCTCGCGGGGCGCTGGCATAATGACTGGTTATTTGGTTTATTACGGCAGGAATACCTGAATAACAATTCCTGATCAACAGCCATTTGGCGGATATTTATCGTAAATCGTTTCCTCTACAGTGTCGCGACTTAAGAGGAAACGAATATGAAAGGTCATGCGCTGAAAATATCTTCTGCCGCCATTGCGTTAATTAAAAAACATCAGGGTCTTTCGCTGGAGAAATACCGTGACGAAAATGGATTGTGGGTTATCGGCTATGGACATGAGATCCGTGAAAGGGAAAAATTCTGCGGCCTTATTACCCCCCTGCAGGCGGAATATTTACTCCAGGAAGATATTCAACAGTGTGAGACGCTGCTGCGGGAAATGTATACACGCCCATTAACCCAACAGCAGCATGACGCGCTGGTAATGATGATATTCAGTTCTGGAGAGATACCTTCACTCCAGAACGCGAATGTTCAGGCCATCGCCCGGGTATAGAACATGGCAGCCTGCGTTCTGTTTTTCACGTCCAACCGCTGGAAAAGCGCTTCGAGGTGCGCTTTTACCGTGGCTGCACTGATGTTGAGATTGCGTCCAATCTCTTTGTTTGACTCCCCCGCCGCCAGCAGTTTCAGTACCTCGCGCTGGCGCTCGCTTAACGCTGATAGCGCCTGCGGCGACGAGGGCTGTCGGACCCACTCTCCCGGAAAACAGACCATCCCTCGGGACACTGAATCCAGCACGGCGGAAAAACGCTCAGGGCTGGCGTTTCGGGGAATAATGGCCATGACGTTTCGCTGCCGTAACTGTTCCACCCATCTGGCCTCTTTTTTCGCTAACACCATCACCACGCGGATCGCCGGAAAGCGATGCATGAGCGCTTCCAGCCACGCTGTCTCTTCATTCTGAATGACATTCCCGTCAATCAGGACGATAGCAGACGGCGAAGCGGATACCTGAGCCCATAAATCTTCTGCCTGACAGGTCCCTGTCATATTTATTTCCGGAATGAGCTTCTGCAGACTGTGTATCGCTCCATGAATAAATATTGACTGCCTGTCAAACATGATTACTCGCATCGTTTTTCTCCCTCTGAGAATAGCGAAGGGGGATTCTACAGAGGCATTTTTTAAGAAAAAACTCAACGAATGGAGACGTTACAAATCCCGCCGGGTTCTTTATATCTGTCAGTATTTAGACACATTCACCTTAAGGATTTCCTTAAGAGGATCCTTCCCCTTAAGCCCGGGCATCACAGGAACATACCACCTGACACCTCAATGCGTTGCGCGTTCATCCAGCCCAGCTTATCGCTGAGCAGCGCCGCAACGGCATCGCCAATATCGTCCGGCAGCCCCACTCGTCCCAGCGCCGTCTGCGCGGCCAGCATCTGATTCAGCTCCGCATTGTCGCGAACGCGTCCGCCGCCAAAGTCCGTTTCTATCGCACCGGGCGCGATGATATTGACGGCGATCCCGCGCGCGCCCAGCTCTTTCGCCTGGTAACGCGTCAGCACTTCCATTGCCCCCTTCATGGCCGCATAGGTCCCTGAGCCCGGCTGGGTAAAACGGGCCAGCCCACTGGAGACGTTGAGGATCCGCCCACCGTCGACCAGCAAGGGCAACAGGCGCTGCGTCAGGAAGAAAGGTCCCTTGAAATGGATGTTTAATGCCTCATCAAACTGCGCTTCCGTCGTGTCGGCATAGGGCGCGTATAGCCCCGTTCCGGCATTGTTTAATAAATAATCAAAGTTTTCACGCTGCCAGACCGTCTTCAGGGTTTCCTGAAGCTGCCGGGCAAAAGGGTCGAAACTGGCAACATCTCCGACGTTGAGCTGTAATGCCGCCGCGTTAACGCCTTTTGCCTGAATTTGTTGCACGACTTCCAGCGCTTCCTGCTGGCTACGGTTATAGGTGAGGACAATTCCCGTGCCGTCTGCCGCCAGCTTTAAAGCAGCGTTTTTACCCAGACCACGGCTACCACCCGTTACTAATGCGATACGTTCAGTCATCATAAACCTCGTTTTGGCTGTTATGGAGATTGAGAAAGAGCTTATTAGGTGATAGAAAATCAATAAAGAGGGGTTAAAACGCTTCACTGTTTCAGCAGAAACAACAATGAGCTTCGTCTATGGATAAAATTCACGCAATGCAGCTGTTTGTCCGCGTCGCGGAACTCGAGAGTTTTTCGCGCGCGGCAGAAACATTAACCCTGCCGAAGGGCAGCGTTTCACGGCAAATTCAGGCCCTGGAAAACCGGCTTGGCACCCAGCTCTTGCACCGCACCACGCGGCGCGTCAGCCTGACGCAGGACGGCATGGTCTATTACGAACGGGCAAAAGATCTGCTGGCAAACCTTGATGAACTCGACGGTATGTTTCAGCACGATCCCTCCAGCATCAGCGGACGGCTCCGCGTGGATATGCCCGTTGGCGTTGCTCGAAATTTAGTCATCCCCAAGCTGCCTGCTTTTTTGCAGCATTATCCGGGCATTGAGCTGGAGCTCAGCAGCAGCGATCGCCTGGTGGATGTTATCCGCGAAGGGTTTGACTGCGTGGTGCGCGTCGGCACGCTGAAGGATTCGGGGCTTATCGCCCGTCCGCTGGGCAAGCTGTCGGTGATTAACTGCGCCAGCCCGGACTATCTGGCGCGTTTTGGCTACCCGGAAACGCTGGACGATTTAGGCTCCCACGCCGTTATTCATTACGCCGCCACGCTGGGAAGCCGCCCGCAGGGCTTTGAATTTTATAACGGCAGTACGACACAGTGGATAAAAACGGGCGGGGTATTAACCGTTAACAGCACGGAAACCTACCATGCTGCCTGCCTTGCCGGGCTGGGCATCATTCAGGTTCCGCGGGTGGGGGTGCGTGATTCTCTGCGCGCGAAGAAACTGGTTGAGATCCTCCCGCAATATCGGGCAGAGCCGATGCCGGTTTCCCTGATTTATCCCCACCGCCGCAACCTCTCCCGCCGGGTACATCTGTTTATGGAGTGGCTTACTGAACTCACAAAAGCTTACGTGGACTAGTCGCAAGCTATAATTCAATAACATCCAGCCAAACGAAAAGGAAAAGACGCGTGACGCCGGAAAACAACCCGCAACGACCCACCCAACATTTAGAGTATGATCCCATCAAAAAGATGGAAACCGAGCCAGAAGAGGCCAAATCGCCAGGCACCGCCAGCAAAGCGCTGGGAACCGTCACCGGCATAGCCGAGAGAATTCAACAGTTTCCCATGGTGGCGCATCTGATCCGCGCAACCGAGCGCTTTAATGATCGCATGGGGAACCAGTTTGGCGCTGCAATTACCTATTTTTCCTTCCTGTCGATGATTCCGATCCTGATGGTGTCATTTGCGGCGGCCGGTTTTGTGCTCGCGTCCCACCCGACGCTGCTGCAGGATATCTTCACGAAGATCCTCAATAACGTCAGTGACCCGACCCTTGCCAGCACGCTCAAAAGCACCATTAATACCGCCGTTCAGCAGCGTACCACGGTCGGAATCGTCGGTTTGCTGATTGCCCTTTACTCCGGCGTTAACTGGATGGGTAACCTGCGCGAGGCCATTCGCGCCCAGTCGCGCGATGTCTGGGAGCGTAAGCCGCAGGACCAGGAGAAAATTTGGGTTAAGTATCTCCGCGACTTTATTTCGCTGATTGGCCTGCTGGTCGCCCTCATCGTGACGCTCTCCATTACCTCGGTGGCGGGCTCGGCGCAGCAGATGATTATCTCTGCGCTCTATCTTGATTACATCGAGTGGCTGAAGCCTGCCTGGCGCGGCATTGGGCTGGCCATTTCCATCTTCGCCAACTACCTGCTGTTCTTCTGGATCTTCTGGCGATTGCCCCGCCATCGCCCGCGTAAGAAGGCGCTGATCCGCGGCACGTTGATTGCGGCGATCGGCTTTGAAGTCATCAAAATCGTGATGACCTACACCCTGCCGTCACTGGTGAAATCCCCTTCCGGCGCGGCGTTTGGCTCGGTGCTGGGGCTGATGGCGTTCTTCTATTTCTTCGCGCGTCTGACCTTGTTCTGCGCGGCGTGGATTGCCACTGCCGAGTACAAAGATGACCCACGGATGCCGGGCAAAACGCACCGGTAACCCTTCTCTCGGGCTGAAATTTCAGCCCGATTCATCATTTCAGCATATAAATCCAGCCCGTAACTTTTATTTAACCGAAAACCAGTTTTATTGACTGATATTAGAAAACTGTGAAGCATTTCATAGACGAGTTTTGGCTGGCCTGAAAATTATCCGCTTTTTGTTGCTTTTATCGCCAGCGCGCGGCTTTGTTACAGATTGAAATGTCGCTTTTGCTGTGCGTAATATGGCCTTTCGTTCGACAAAAATAAGAAAATATTATGCAAGCAACAGCCACCACACTCGACTCGGGAACCGAAAACGTTCCGGTAAACTCGCGCAATAAAGTTGTCGTCGCATCGCTGATTGGCACCGCCATTGAGTTCTTCGACTTTTATATTTATGCCACCGCTGCGGTCATCGTCTTCCCGCATATCTTCTTCCCGCAGGGTGACCCGACGGCGGCCACGCTTCAGTCTCTGGCCACCTTTGCTATCGCGTTTGTGGCGCGTCCGATTGGTTCAGCGGTCTTTGGTCACTTTGGCGATCGCGTTGGCCGTAAAGTGACGCTGGTTGCTTCGCTGCTGACCATGGGAATTTCCACCGTGGCCATCGGCCTGCTGCCGACCTACGAAACCATCGGTATTCTGGCACCGGTCCTGCTGGCGCTGGCGCGTTTTGGTCAGGGTCTGGGTCTGGGCGGTGAATGGGGTGGCGCGGCGCTGCTGGCCACCGAGAACGCCCCGGCGCGCAAGCGCGCGCTGTATGGTTCATTCCCGCAGCTTGGCGCACCGATTGGCTTCTTCTTTGCGAACGGGACGTTCCTGCTGCTCTCCTGGCTGCTGACGGATGAACAGTTTATGAACTGGGGCTGGCGTATCCCGTTTGTCTTCTCAGCCGTGCTGGTGCTGATTGGCCTGTACGTCCGCGTTTCTCTGCATGAGACCCCTGTCTTCGCGAAAGTTGCCGCGGCGAACAAACAGGTGAAAGTGCCGCTGGGCACGCTGCTGACCAAACACGTCCGCGTGACCGTGCTGGGCACGTTTATCATGCTGGCAACCTACACGCTGTTCTACATCATGACGGTTTACTCCATGACCTTCAGTACCGCCGCCGCGCCGGTTGGGCTGGGGCTGCCGCGTAACGAAGTGCTGTGGATGCTGATGATGGCGGTGATTGGCTTTGGCGTGATGGTACCGATTGCGGGTCTGCTGGCGGATAAATTTGGCCGTCGCGCGAGCATGATTGTGATCACCACGCTCATCATTCTGTTTGCTCTGTTCGTCTTCCCACCGCTGCTGGGTTCAGGTAGCCCGGCGCTGGTCATGGCCTATCTGCTGATTGGCCTGAGCCTGATGGGGCTGACCTTCGGTCCGATGGGCGCGCTGCTGCCAGAGCTGTTCCCGACGGAAGTCCGTTATACGGGTGCCTCTTTCTCTTACAACGTCTCGTCTATCCTGGGCGCGTCCGTTGCGCCATATATCGCCACCTGGCTGCAGGCGAACTACGGTCTCTTCTATGTGGGCGTCTATCTGGCGGCCATGGCGGCGCTGACGCTGATTGCGCTGCTGCTGACGCACGAGACTAAGCACCAGGCTCTGTAATTCACTGCGGCCTGATGCCCTCACCCCGGCCCTCTCCCACAGGGAGAGGGAGCTACTTCTTCATCTGCGACAAAATATTCTGGCACTGATTCGCTTCGCCTTCTGACGGTGAAATCAACGCCAGCAGCGCTGCGGCCGGGGTGACCAGCGTGGCAAGAGCTGCTGCCACCGCGCCGCGAGCAATCAGCGGGCCAGGCTTCACGCCCGCCTGCGGATTTTTGAACGTTCCGCGCACGTAAAGCGGCGAGCGCAGGGTGATGATTCGGACACCCTTACTTTCCGGGTCAATCGTCAAATCAAGCTGCTCCGAAGCCATGCTGGCGGTACCGGTCACGTTAATGACCGCGTTTTCCGTGTCGAAGGCGAAAATCTGCGGACGCGCCACGCCGTTAACCAGATCCAGATTGGCTGCCGCACAGTTCACCCGCACCTCATCGTCACCGAAGATTTGCCCGATAACGTAGTTACCCACGTTCAGGCCCAGGATCTCCATCAGGTTGCGGCTCACCAGCCCGTCATTCATCAGCAGCTTCAGGTTGCCGTTACTGCTTCCCAGCAGGGCCGCTACGGAATTGCCCACGCCGCGAATGTCGGCATCGCCGTTCATTTCGCCGAGGGTTTTCTGCATCAGTTCCACGTTGGGCATCAGTTCTTTCAGCTTGAGCCTGCGGGCCTGAATTTCGGCTCGACCCTGCATTGGCTTCTTGTCGCCTTCGAGGTGAATGTTCGAGGAAATCGTTCCACCCGCCATGCCAAACTTCAGCGGCTGCAGGCGCAGGTCGGCATTTTTGAGGAGAATATGGGTCGAAAGATTGCTGATCGGCAGCGTACTGCCATGCTCAATTTTTCCGCCTTTGAAGCGCACGTCCGCGTCCATCACGTCCCACTTATCCGTCTCAAAGCGGTCATAGGGCAGCACTTTCCCGGCTGGCTGGAGATCTTTCTTCACCTCTTTTGACTTCGTACCTTTACCGGAATCGACGCCGATCAGCGGGCCCAGGTCGGCCAGCCGCAGCTGACGGGACTCGACATCCCCTTCCAGTTTCGGGCGCGGTTTTCCGGTGGTGTACGTCAGCGAGCCGTGGATGTCGCTGTCGCCGATGCGGCCGTTAAAACCCCGGTAGTCAAAAACGGAGGATTTTTCGGTGTTGATTTTGGCGACCAGATGCCCGTCCGTTTCGAACGGCGGGGTATCCGGCAGCAGTACACCGGTCAGATCGTACAGCTCGCCCAGCGAATCACCGGCAAATTTGAGCCGCAGGTCGACGCCGCCCATATTCATCGGGTCGTTGACCGTCCCCACGAACGCCACGCGGGTGTTCCCGGAACGGAAGTCTGCCTGCACCGGGAACGGCGTGCCTTCGCTCCGCAGCGCCAGCATGCCGCCCATTTTCCCTTTTCCGCTCAGCGGCTGGCCGTTGTAGCGCCCTTTTGCCGTCAGGCCGAAAACATAGTCACCTACGCTTGCCGCGTCGCCTTTCGCCTTCGTGCCCGTGACCTCGCTAAACGGCAGCGGCTTGCCCAGCGGATCGACCAGGATCTCTACATCCGCCTTGCTGACTTTGTCGTCGATAGCGATCCGTCCGCGATCGAACAGAATGTTGTCGAGACGGAATGACCAGGAGGAAGGCTGGGCATGCGGATCTTTTTCGCCGTCGCTGGCGAGGTTAAATGTCCAGTTGTTATTTTTTTCTGAGAGGCGGATCAGGCGCGCATCGGGCTTCTGAAGTTTGATCCACGGCAGATAGACCGTTTTGGTGAAGAGCGCGAGCGGGGCCAGCGTGGCTTCAACGCGAGGGAGGTGAACCATGGTCACTTCCGGGATATCCGGCGGGTTGCCGAGAATAATGTCGTCGGCATGAACGTGTGGCCAGGGGATCCAGCTTCGCCAGCCTCGCTCCTCTTTCTGGCGTTCCCATACCACCCCTAAATCACCGCGTATGGCGAAGGGACGATTCAGTTCGGTTGAGACTTTCTGGTTGATGGTCGGCTTAAGGCGGTTCCAGTCAAACGTCGCAATAATGATGACCACGATCGCGATCAACAACAAGAAAATCCCTGCTGTCCAGGAGATTACCCTGGTTGTTTTAGTCATTTTTATCCCCTTTCCTGATGACCTGTCCTGTAAAACTATAGTCCAGACAAAGGGAAGCGGGCTTATCAGAGCGTTGTTATCACGCTTTCGAGGCGATCCATGGGTACCGGGCGAGAGAGGAAATAGCCTTGCGCCGCCGCGGCGGGGGAGTTTTGCACATCACGCCACTCTTCCAGCGTTTCCACGCCTTCAACAATCACGCCCTGGCAATAGCGGTTCATCAGCTGTAATAGCAGCGTGAAGAGATTCCGCCCTTCAGGGGTTTGACGCAGCATAATGAACAGATCGCGGGCCACTTTAATGTAGTCGTAACGCACTTCACTCAGGGCGGAGAAGTTCGCCATGCCGGTGCCAAAGTCATCCAGCCACAGCGGGCCAAATTCGCACATCGACGCAAACGAAGAGTCCTGCGGCAGACGGACATGCTCCACCAGCTCAAAGCGCATCCACGGCAGGGTCGCGATCAGCTCCTGTAATTTCGCATTCTGGCGCAGCGCCAGCAGGGTTGGACCATCGACGTTGACCGAGGCGAGGATATCGTGCTGTTCGAAAAAGGGCTGCTTCGTCGCCAGCATACGGAGCTGCTCTTCCAGCACATCCAGACGCTGGCGAACGGCCACTTCGGCAAAGTAACGATCCGGCGCAATACGCTGAGAAGGGTTTGAAGGGTGCGTCACAACGGTCAAAATTTCGATGGCCATCAGTCGACCGTCTGTTCGGTAGATCGGCTGATAAGTGTATGCACGCTCACATTGCAGCCAGTAGCGATGCTCCTGCAAGTTCTCAATACTTGCCTCAGGCGTAGTGCTCAGCCGCTGGATAACCTGCTCTGACTTCATTTCAGATGTCCTGTTGTTGGGATAGCCTTTCTGGACTCGTCACAGGATTATCGGCGCGGCAATTGAGAACTTTATGTTCAATTCACCGTGAAAATGAAATTAAGATGACAGAAAGGGGCAGGAACACGCGCTGGCTCAAACAAAATAATGGAACGTTGTTTTAATATAGTTGACCAGTTAATTCACCCAGCGCACACTACCGAAAATTACTCTGTTCAGGTTCACGACTATGTCTAAAAAAATTGCCGTGATTGGCGAATGCATGATTGAGCTGTCACAAAAAGGCGCGGAAGTCAGCCGCGGATTTGGTGGCGATACGTTAAACACGTCCGTTTATATTGCCCGTCAGGTTGCGCCTGAGGCGCTCACCGTGAGCTACGTTACCGCCCTGGGCACGGACAGCTTCAGCCAGCAAATGCTCGAGGCCTGGCAGAGTGAACACGTTGAAACGTCGCTTATCCAGCGGATGGAAAACCGCCTCCCGGGGCTTTACTACATCGAAACCGACAGCACCGGCGAACGCACGTTTTATTACTGGCGTAACGAAGCAGCGGCCAAATTCTGGCTGGAGAGCGACGCTGCCGCTGCCATCTGCGAAACGCTGGCAACATTTGACTATCTCTATCTGAGCGGGATCAGCCTGGCGATCCTGAGCCCTACCAGCCGTGAAAAACTGCTCTCGCTGCTGCGCGAATGCCGCGCGAATGGCGGGAAGGTCATTTTCGATAATAACTACCGTCCACGCCTGTGGGCCAGCCGTGAAGAGACGCAGCAGGTCTATCAGCAGATGCTGCAATACACCGACATCGCGTTCCTGACGCTCGACGATGAAGACGCCCTGTGGGGTGAGAAGCCGGTTGATGAGGTGATTACGCGCACGCAGGCGGCTGGCGTAAGCGAAGTAGTGATTAAGCGCGGTGCAGACTCGTGCCTGGTTGCAGTGGCGGGTGAAGCGGTGGTTGACGTCCCGGCGGTGAAGCTTGCCAAAGAGAAAGTGATTGATACCACGGCGGCGGGTGATTCGTTCAGCGCGGGCTATCTGGCGGTACGCCTGACGGGAGGAACCCCGGAAGCGGCGGCACAGCGTGGGCACCTGACGGCCAGCACCGTTATTCAGTATCGCGGGGCGATTATTCCGCGTGAGGCGATGCCTGTTTAAGTAAGGTGTGGGCTGATGCCCTCACCCTAACCCTCTCCCACAGGGAGAGGGAATAGTGAAGCATTACTGCCCCTGCGGGATATCCGTCGCGTCCGGGTGTAAATCATCAGCCGTGGCGGCCTGCGCCGGCTGCGGCACGGTCGCCATAATGGAATCCCAGGTCGTCTGAAGTTCCTTCATGTCATATTCCGGCTCGCCCTTCGGTTGCAGGAGGATCAACGCCATCTCCTGCGACAGCTGCTGACGGAGGTCCTGATTGAGCATATCGACGGTCAGACCGTTCAGGAAGTCCTGACGAAGCTTCTGGTACTGTTCCGGCGCAATGTCCACCACCTGATTCTGCAGGGAGCGAATACGCTGGCTGATCAGAATGTCGGTATCGGCACGAGCGTAGGTCGCAAACAGCTTCTGCAGCTCGAGTTTTTTCTGAGCCAGAAGGGCGTTGAATTCCTCTTCGGAAAGCCCCTCTTTACGCACTTTTGCCAGCTCTTTCGCGACCACACCCAGATTCGCATTCAGCTTATCGCCCGGCGATTCAACGTTAATCGCGCATTGCGCACGCTGGAACAGCACGCGGCAGTCAAAGCCAAGCCCGATGTTCTTCATATTGTTCTTACTGAGCGTCTGCTGAACGTGCCAGAACAGCGCTTCACGGGCCAGATCGGCACGCCAGTAGCGCAACAGCGCCGCGGACTCACGAATTGGCTGCCATGCGGTATCCCACATCACGGAGAGTCGGTCCTGACGCACGGTGTCCGTCATAATGCTGACCGGCTCTGCACGCAGCGGGGAGAGCGTCGGGACAGGGGCTGGCGATTCACGCTTGCCTTTCAGATCGCCAAACGCTTTGTTGATCTGCTCAATTACCGCGCGGCTGTCCACGTTGCCCACCACGATCAGCGTCATTGCGTCCGGGGTGTACCATTTCTGGTAGTACGATTTTACCTGTTCGGCGTCCACAGGCTGTTTCAGCGGTTCGGCCGGATCGTGTCCCAGTAACGTCGAGCCTTTCAGGCGGTAGCGCCACCAGCCCTCTTTGGTGTCTCCAGGCCAGGTCGCCACCATGTCACTGTTGCTTAACGCATAGTTGACGGTATCCGGGGTAATCGCCAGGTTGCCAGAGGCATCGGAGAGATACGTCAGCGCTTCTTTAAGCAGATCGTTACGGTTATTAGGCAGGCTCAGGTTAAACATGGTGTAGTCATACGAGACAACAGCCGGTGGGAGTGGGCGTTTCGGATCGATGGCCTGTTGCCAAAGCGAACGCACCTGAACTGCTTGCAGGCTGCCGCTCTGAGTGAGCGCCAGCCGGGGAATAAAGTGGCTAAAACCGGTTTGCTGGGTGCTTTCCGTGAGGGAGCCGGTATTAACAGACAGACGGATTTCAATACGGTCGCTGGGACGTTGCGGAGTGGCTAACACCTGCCACTGAAAACCGTTCGCTAATGTCCCTTGTTGCCAGGCCGGGTCTGGCTGGAGCGCATCTGCCTGCACATAACTGGCTGCTGCCATCATCAGCAAACCGCCGGTTAAGAGTCGAATTTTTGTGCCCTGCATGTGAACCCCTGATCAACATTCCTGGTTAAAAAAGAGTGTCTCGCGACGCGCTTCACTCTTAAAGATGACGATGAAAACACGTCAATTAGACCGCGCGTTCGGCAAAACGTCACGGTCAGAAGTGAAATATACCCAAAAAAAATCTTGTCGAATTATGACAGGTACGAACAGTTATTATGCGCAGGAGCCCGCATCCCGACAAGGGAATACGGGCATTTGTGACAAGATTAAGAGGATAAACCAGGATTTTTGCTGTCAGTTGAACGATTATTCAGAGTATCGTCGAGCTTTTTGTGATCCAGCTCTTTCACCCATTTCGCCACCACCACCGTTGCCACGCCGTTACCCACCAGGTTGGTTAACGCACGCGCCTCGGACATGAAGCGGTCAATACCCAGAATCAGCGCCAGACCCGCCACCGGCAGGTGACCCACTGCAGAGATGGTAGCTGCCAGCACGATAAAGCCGCTGCCCGTCACGCCAGCCGCACCTTTAGAGGAGAGCAGGAGCACCACCAGCAGGGTAATCTGATGGAAAATATCCATATGGCTGTTGGTCGCCTGCGCGATAAACACGGCCGCCATCGTCAGGTAGATCGAGGTACCATCAAGGTTAAAGGAGTAGCCCGTCGGGATCACCAGCCCGACCACCGATTTACGGCACCCCAGCTTTTCCATTTTATCGAGCATGCGCGGCAGCGCCGATTCTGAAGAGGACGTCCCCAGAACAATCAGCAGCTCTTCGCGAATGTAGCGGATAAATTTGAAAATGTTGAAGCCTGTCGCGCGGGCAATGGAGCCCAGCACCACCACCACAAAGAGGATACAGGTGATATAGAAGCAGATAATCAGCTGACCCAGCTGCACCAGCGTACCGACGCCATACTTACCGATGGTGAAGGCCATCGCACCGAAGGCCCCAATCGGCGCCAGGCGCATGATCATATTGATGATGCCGAAGATCACCTGCGAGAAGCTTTCGATCACATTAAAGATAAGCTGGCCTTTGCTGCCCAGACGGTGCAGGGCAAAGCCAAACATCACGGCGAACAGCAGCACCTGCAGGATGTTACCGCTGGCGAACGCGCCAATGACGCTGCCCGGTATCACGTCCAGCAGGAAGGCCACCACGCCCTGATCCTTCGCCTGTTCGGCATAAACCGCAACCGCTTTGGCATCCAGCGTCGACGGGTCTACGTTCATACCCGCGCCCGGCTGCACCACGTTGACGATGATCAGACCGATAATCAGGGCCAGCGTACTGACCACTTCAAAATAGAGAAGCGCCACTGCACCGGTACGACCAACCGCCTTCATGCTTTCCATGCCAGCGATGCCCGTTACGACCGTACAGAAGATCACCGGGGCGATGACCATTTTAATGAGCTTAACGAACGCGTCGCCAAGCGGTTTCATTTGCGCGCCCAGCTCGGGGTAATAGTGACCCAGCAGAATACCGATGGCGATGGCTGTCAGGACCTGGAAGTAAAGACTTTTGAAGAGTGAGGTTTTCATAAGGTGTCCTTGGGAAGAAAAACCACAGGCTTTGTAAGGTTATGGTTAACCTGCGGCTTTAAAATAACACCCACATAACAGGACAGAAATAAACTCAGTTCAAATTTGAAACGCAAATGTTAAGAACTTTGAGCTGACTCGCACAAGCCAGCAACAAAATTACACATTTGCGCGATTGTCAGCGCCAGAAAGGTATCGTTCTTCAAAGACATCCGAAGGCACAGCAGGTGCAAAAAGGAAGCCCTGTCCGCTCTCCACGCCCGCCTCTGCCAGCCAGCTGCGCTGTGCTTCAGTTTCAATGCCCTCGGCAATAAGATGCAGGTTGAGGCTGCGCGCCATCTGGATAATCGCCTGCACCATGCTGCTGTCGCCCGGCAGGCCGTCTACAAACGCTTTATCGATTTTTAGCACATCTACCGGCAGGGTTTTCATGTGCTGAAGCTGGCGCAGTCCGGCGTATCCCATGCCAAAATCGTCCAGCGCAATGCGAATGCCGGCGTTACGCAGCGGCTTCAGAATCGCGACCGCTTCATTCGGGTCGTCAATGCGCCGGCTCTCTGTCACTTCCAGGGTCAATGTATCAGGCTTGATGCGGTAACGATGGATCAGCTCCAGCATCTCTGAAACCATGGTCGGGTGCATAAGCTGCAGGGCAGACAAATTGACCGACAGCGGCAGCGTTACGCCGCGTTCCTGCCAGGCGGCAAGCTGGCGGCAGGTCTCTTCCAGCACCCAGTAGCCGACGGTGACCATCAGACCGCAGGACTCGATGCGCTCGATCAGCCCCTCCGGCAGCTCCCATGAACCATCCGGCTGCTGCACGCGCAGCAGCGCTTCGGCGCTTTTCACCTCTCCCGTCAGCAAATTCACCTGCGGCTGTAGCCAGAGGGCAAACTGGCGGTTATCCAGCGCGGTCAGGATGTCGCTCTCTTCCGTCAGGCGCTGCTGCGCCTTTTCCATCTGCTCCGGGTCGAAGAACTGGATCTGATTTTTGCCTTTGCGCCGGGCGGTGAACGCCGCCGAGAACGCGCGATGATAAAGCTGCTCTGCCGTTAAATCGCCATAGTACATGGCAATACCGATACTGGCGCTCGGACGCAGTTGGATGCCCTGAATAGGCAGCCGCTCATTGATGACAGTGAGTACTTGCTGACCTAATGTGATCGCATGCCATGGCTCTTTCACGCCGTTGGCAATCACCACCAGGTCGTAACCGCTGACCTGGGTCAGCACCATGCGCGGGGCGAGGACAGACTTCACTTTTTCCACGAGGGTCAGCAGCAGCATTTCGCGCTGACTCTCCTTGAGCACGCCCGCCGTGTCCTGCAGGGTTTCACAGGCAATAACCATCAGCGCCGTGGTTTGCTGGCGGGCAACGGTCTGCTCCAGCATCGCCATCAGGAAGGCTTTATTCGGAAGCTCCGACACCGGAAAGCGCGTGGCGCTGCTGCTTAACTCATCCTGCTGACGCTGGATACGCTGCTGATTAAGGTTATAGCTGCGCACCAGCATGCCAATCTCATCATCATGATGAAGGCGCGGCAGCTTAAGCTGATGGCCCATCAGGTCCTGTGGTGAAAGCGTGTTCAGCTCCCGGGCAATATGGCGCAGGGGATGAACAATCAGTCGGTTAATACACCAGGTTAGCGCCACGCTGAGAATAAGCGTCATAAGTAAGCAAGTGGTCACTAACGTAACAACCCAACTCATGACGAATTTATACATGCGGTATGAGTCCGCCTGTAATACCAGGTAGGCCAGCGGCTGTGGATTAGCAGGACGTTCAAGCGAATAGACGGGAAGCGAAATTTGTACCGGCAGTTCAAACAGGCGCATCACCATCATCGGGACGGGACGCTCCGGGATAAAGCTCATCCGCAGCGCCTGAAACTGGTTGGGCAGTACGACGTCCGCCCGGCTAACAATACCGGCGGGTTGAATGCGTTTTAAAATGGTTTCCGCTTCGGGAATATCCCCTTTCAGGATAGAGGCAGAAAGCGGGCCGCGCACCGAGCGGGCGATACTTTCTAACTGCGAAGCCGTGTTATAGCGATTCTGCTGTACGGAATGAAACAGCAAAATTACGCAGAAGAGCAGTACAAACAGCATTGTGACGGCAGACACCATCGCCATCTGTTTGATCGTTAAAGAACGGCTGACACGCAAAATGACTCTCCACAAAACTCGAAGCGCAGGGGCGCACCAGGGTGTAAACCTGGCGCGCCTGAGTATACCCGATTGCTGCGCTATTAAGAGAGACTTACAAATGGATTAAGTAAAATCCGATTACCAGTCCGCGTAAGGGATAAGCGGCTGCGGCGGTAAGTCCATATCGCCCTGCCAGCCTGCGGCAGAGTAGCGTACATAGATCAGCGCATGGCTTGGGGTATAGTCCTTCGCTTCCTGAATATCCACGCCCATGCCGACAAACCAGTTAGACGTCACCCGACGTTCGATAATGGCTCGCGCGGTGTAACCGGTGCCTGAGGAACTGCTGCCGGTTTCCATCGCGCCGCGGTCGGTATAGCGGCCAGGTTCATCGGTCGGGATCAGGCTCTGGTCCGGATAGCGCAGCTCGTCTTTGGTTTTTGAATGAGACCAGGACACGGATCCCCCCAGCTCCCAGGACCAGTTCTCGGTGCGTTTACGCCAGGTCACCGGCAGTGCGAAGGAGACATACTCCTGCGGACTGTAATAGCCGCCCTGGCCCAGGGTATAACCGCTCAGGTCTTTGTCGTAGTGCCAGAGCATATTGGAGACGCCGACCGTCAGGCGCTCATTGTTTTTATTAATGAGCTTGTAGTAGTAACCCGTCATCCAGCGAACGCGCCAGTTATCCTCCACATTTTTACCCGTCAGCGTTTCCGCGTTCAGGCTTGACCAGACGCCGTGCGCCTCCCCTTTGTCGTAGCTCATGCTTACGCCGCCGCCGGTGGCGCGCACGCCGCCCCACGTGGTGCCGGTATTGGTATCTTTTTGCCCGGCGAAGGCCAGCAGAGAGCTGGAGATTGGCCGGCGATGGGCGTTAACGGTATAGCCGATGGGCCCCAGATCGCTGCTGTAGCTAACGCCCCCCACTACGTCGACGACGTCAAAGCCCATCGGCGTGGTGCCGATATCCCATGCCCAGGTTTTGTTCTGCCAGCCGACGGCAACGCTCGCGCCGTTGTCTGACTGATGGGTGTTGCCGCTACACGGTGTTGCAGAACAGGTGCCCCAGTTCGGATCGTACTTCCCATCTTTCGTCGCAAACGAACCGGCATCCATATTGACCAGATCGCTGCGGAAGAACATCCGTCCATCAGAGAGCGGCGCATCAACCTGCAACATGGTGGTATGCGCTTTCAGGTCAGAATACCCGCCTGTGCCGCTGGAGCCCCAGTAATCGTGCTGCAGCGTGACGTTAACATCCTGCTGACGGTACAGGTCGCCGGCGTCGCTGCGCACGCCGCGCTTCAGCCAGTCATCTTTTTCATCGTTACGCGTCAAACGGGTGAAACTGTCGTTGTCAGCCGGACGCGTCGTCGTAATGCCCGTCGATACCATCGCATCTTTATAGGTTTCCAGCGCCTGCTGGGGCTGGCCATTTTGCGCCTGGAAACGCGCGGCATCACGCAGCACCAGCGCGTTTTCCATGGAGGCGGGCTGCGATTTAGCCTGTGGAATAATTTTGTTGAAGGTCTGCTCTGCGGCGGCGGAATCGCCCAGGCCTGCCTGCGCCATCGCGATCCGGCGCTGCATATTGAGCGACAGCGGCTGGCCGTTTTGCGCGGAAGGCAGCTTCGCCAGCTCCGCGCGCGCGGCATCCTTGTTACCTTGCGCACTGTAGATTTCGGTCAGGCCGAGGATTGCGTCTTCGTTCTGCGGCTCGCGCTGCAGCACGGTGCTGTAGGCCGTTTTCGCCGCGTCCAGATCGCCACGCTGCTGTGCCCAGTCCGCCAGCGTGAGGTCGATACGGGTAGAGGCCGGCTGCTGGCGAAGGAGATTCTCCGCCTCCTGCTCTTTGCCGCTATCGCGCAGACGGTTGGCGGTTTCCAGCACCTGATTGCTTTGCAGGCGGTCGGCAAGCTCCTGGATATTGCCGTTCCACTGGCTGCGCGGCAGCGTGTCCAGATGCGCCAGCGCGGCCCGGTCCTGATCGTTACCGGAAAGATACAGCCCGTTGGCATAAACCTGATCCGGATCGGTTGGTTTCTGGCTGGCAAGCTGACGCATCAGGGTATCCGCCTGGCTGCGCTGGCCCGCGCTGTAGAGATCGCGCGAGAGGCGATACGTTATCCACACGTCGCCGGGAGAGAGCGCCAGACGACGACGCTGAATGTCAGCAGCCTGTGCGTATTTCCCCTGATTCTCCAGCTGTTCTGCCTGGGCGGACAGTTGCTCGTTGGTCAGGCTGCGTTCAATATCATCAATGCTGCGGCGCTGGCTGGCGGAAAGAGACTGGATAAACTGCGAGGCCTTCTCCGGCGACTGCGCGCGGTAAATCCCGGCCAGGCCGCGGACCGCATTGCTGTTGCCGCTGTCCATACGCAACGCCTGGCGGTAATAGCGTTCCGCCGCGTCGTTATCTTTGCGTGCCGCAGCGGCATCTCCCAGCCCCAGCACGGCATAGCTGTCGGTATTGTCGATATTGCGTGCCTGCTGATAGTAACGCTCCGCCTGGGCCGGATTATTCGCCTTCAGCGCCGCATCGCCCTGCTGGATCAGCAGCCAGTAACGGTTAACCTTCAGCAAACTGTCCCATTTTCCCCGGTTATCGCTCTGCGGATCGAGGGCAATCGCCTTTTCAAACTGTGCCACCGCGCGGGCGCGGTCGCCTTTCTGGGAATAAGCCTGTCCAAGGGCACCCACCGCTTCACTGTCGGCATGGTTGGCGCTGACGGCTTTTTGCAGCTCCGCCACCGCCTTGCTCCCCTGACCGGCATCCACCGCCGCCAGCCCTTCCGCTTTCGCGCGGAACGCCGGGTCAGCGAGCTGTTTTTGCTGCGCTTCAAGCTGGGCACGCGCCGCCGCAACGCTATCGCCGTCGCTGAACACGCTCAGGTATTTTTGCAGCGCGCTGACGCTGGCGCTGCTGGCAGGCTGGTCTTTGATTTGGTCATACCACATATCAGACGCCTGATTGCGGCCATTGGTGGACCGGGACATCTCCTGCAGCACCGCAAAGCCTTCATCACGGCGCCCGCTCTGGAACAGAAGCTGGGACAGCGTCGCCTGCAGCTGCGTGTTTCCGGGGCTGCTGGTATTTATTTTCTTGAGCTGGCCGATGGCCGCACTGCGGCGGGCAGGATCTTTCGCCACGACGTTCCAGTATTCCGTCGCCACATCGCCGCCCGGCGGGTTGCCGTCAAACAGCTTGTCGTAGGCGGCAATCGCCTCCTGCGTGTGTCCCGTTGTGGCGAGCAATCGCGCCTGCTGTAACTGCTGGCGGCCGTCCGGAGTGGAAAGCAGCATCGTGTTGCGCGAGGACTGGTACGCGCTCGAGCCCGGGGCGATGCCTTTCAGACGGTCCAGCTCTTTTTGCGCACCGGCGTTATCACCCTGACGCAGCAGATAGCGAAAGCGTGCGGCAATCACGTCAGGGTTGTTCGGGTCAATCAGCTCAAGGCGATAGAGCGACTGACGAACCAAATCCTCACGCTGTGTCGATTCACCCAGACGAACCTGCTCCAGCAGCTGTTTCTGCTGCGGAGAGTTGGCGGCCTGGGCCCACGGCATCAGTGCCAGGCCAAGCGATAAACTGAGTAGATTTACTGTGAACTTGCGCATTCCTGGCCCCAATCCGGTATTAATTCACCTTTAGCGGTGAAGCGAAAACGATGCTGATCCCATCCCTGACCAAAGAGAGTCAGTACGTAACTGTAATAGGCATTATTATCGGGAAAATGGTCTGCAACGCGCTGGCGCTGAACCGCCTGGGCATCGCGCTGTTGTAAAAAAGGCAGCATGGCGGCAGAGAAACCGACCGGGCCGTTACCCGTGTGTTTTCCACTCGCCACATCCATTTTCTCAGGCGGCACACCCCGTTTCATCGTCATTGCCGCCATGGGCTGGAAGCGTGCCAGCAGCGGGGCTTTCTGAGGATCTTTATCACTCATCATTCCCACCCAGAGATAAACGCGGATGGCGTCGTAGCCCCCCACCAGCGATTTATCCTGCTGTAACCGCCAGCCTCTGTTTTGCTGATACTGCACCCAGTCCGGCGAAAAACCTTTTGGCGCACTCTCCAGCAGCAGACGCAGATTGGTTTCACGAATCTGGGTCCACGGAGCACCAAAGCGCGTGAAATAACGCGCCAGCTGCGGAGGAAGATAGCTGGGATTAAAGCGCCAGGCGTGTTCATCGGCAAAACCGACTTTACCGGGAAGCAGCATTGCGCCGAGCCCCGGGACTTTCACCACTTCCTCACTGGCAATGCGTTTAAGCAGCGCCTTACCCGTGCGGGTATAGTCCGGATGTTTCCACAGCCGACCCGCTTCGAGCAGTGACCAGGCGATCCACACATCGGCGTCGGAGGCGGAGTTGGTATCAATCACCGCCCACGTTTCTTTGTCTTTCTGACCCCAGAGCCAGGCAGGCAGATGGTCGCTGAGGTTACCGCCGGCAAGATTATCACGCGTCCACGCCAGCAGCTGGTCAAACGCGTTGCGATCGTTCGCTGCCAGGGCAAAGAACAAGGCGTAGCTTTGCCCTTCAGAGGTCGTTATTTTGCGCGTGTCGCTGGGATCGATGACGCGCCCGCCCTCACTGATGTAATCCTTTTTAAACTGCTCCCAGGCAGGCCAGGTACAGGCGGCGCGAAGAGGGAGCGCCGCCAGCATCAACGCTGCTAATGCACACCAGCGAAAGGCTTTCATCACATCTTACTCATCCGGGTTCAGACGACGACGGCTGATGATTCGCAGCAGACGCCACAGTACCCATGCCAGCAAGACCACACTGACTGCCGCCAGGATAGCCAGTAGAACCGGATGGTTAGACAGCGCATACCACAGGCGTTCGAACCACGGCAGATGGCCGACGTAGTACACATCGCCCACGCGCAGGCTATTGACGCCGGACTCGCGGATCACCGACACAGAGCCAAACATCGCGGCACGTTTACCGCTGTCGTTCATGGCCGTATTAAGCAGTTCGTACCCGCGCGGGCTGTCCGCAAGGAGAGCCACCACGCTGCGCTGGTCGTTGTAAGGGGACTGGAAGCCCACCACCGCAGCCATTGCCCCCTGAGACGTTACGGTCGTCTGCGCGCTGGCCTGACGATCGTTCACATCCGGCATGATGCTCGGGAACTCGGTCTGGCGCAGCGGCGTGTTAACCCAGGACTGGGCCGCTTTCACCAGCAGATCGATGCGTTTGTCATCCTTCAGCTTGTCCGGGATGCTACCGATCACCAGAATATCAGCGTCTTTGTTCTGAATCTGGCTGCCATCGTCCGTCAACGTGACGTTAATTGCCGGCAAGCCTGTCTGCCCGCCAACGGTCGCCATGGTGTCCAGCAGGGTTGTCACCTGCCCTTCGCCTGGCGCTTTTGGCATCACAACGATGGACTCAGAGAGATCGGCCATACGGCTGAACGGGAAGCCCGCATTGGCAAAGGCGCGCAGATCCGGCATCGCCAGGAAGTGGTAGTACTTCGAGAAGTCGATGGTCGACTCATCGCCAATCACGACGTGGTTCTGCACCGGCTGGAAGGTGATGCAGTTTTCCGCCGAACCGCCAGGCATCGGGTTCATGTACTGGAAGTCAAAGCGCAGCTGGTTTATCGCGCCAAGCTTCAGAGCCGGGATAGAGACATCCGTTTTACCGTCCAGCAGACCCTGCAACACCGGCAGGCGAAGCATCAGGCGGTTAGTATCCTGCGTGCTTTGCAGGCTGAACGACTGCAGGAACTGGTTGTTCAGGCTGATATCCATGCGCGAGCTGTCTTTGGTGGCTGGCGCGGTATAACGGTAGTTCAGGTTGATATCAATGCCGTTGGTGCGCAGCAGGTAGAGATCCGGCGGCAGATTCAGCGACAGGCTAATCGGCGCGGGCTCGAGACCCGTCGCCTGCAGCTGTTCCTCATAGGTTTTCAGCTCGCCAAATGTCACCGCACGGTCGGTACGCACCCAGTTTGGCGCATCGTAAGGTTTACGGGCCAGCAGCGGCTTGACCTCATCCACCACGACGCTGTTGCCGCGGAAAAGGACGTTGCCCTGGGCAATCGCTTTTGCGGCCTGCACCAGATCTTTATCGTCACGACCAAAGACCACCAGCAGCTTCACGTACGGGTTTTCCGGGTGGCTTATCATTTCCACAGTTGGCGCTTTGACGTCCGGATGATCGCGCAGGAAGGCCGGGCGCTTCGCGTTAGTCGCAAACACAATGGCATTTCTGTCCGGCAGTTTGTCGTACATCGCCGGGAAGCTCTGACCACGCCAGCCGGCGCGTGAACCAAACCAGGAGGCCACAATGGTGGCCGCCAGCTGCTCGGTCACGTCCGGGGACGACGCAAACACCATCGGCAGAGTAAGCGGACGGTTATCACGTGGGTCGAAGAACGGAACCGGGAAGGCCGAGAGATCGTTTTTCAGCGCCAGCGACTGGTAGGTCATCTGCAGCGAGGAGTTACGCCCAACGTCCATCCACAGCGTGTTGCTGGCAGGGTTTTCGCAGACATCGCGGTAATGACCGACAAACTCCAGGCGGATACGGTTAAAGTCGGTGATGAACAGCGGGTTGATCGGCACCTGCGCCTGCGTTTTCTTACCGAGCTGCTCTTTCGTGACCGGCAGAACGTCCATCAGCTCGTCATTCAGGTAAACCTTCAGCTGAGACTGCGTCGGCAGCAGCGATGGCGACGGGGTGTATTCAAGGTTCAGCATCGCATTAGAGACGACCTCATCGCTGCGCATGCCAAATTCAATGCCGCCGTTAGGGTTGATACCACGCAGCACCATGCTGCCCGGAGGCGGTGCAATTTGCGCGAAGGTCAGCTTCACGTCCCGCGACGGCGCGTTGTCCGCGACGACGGGCGCATTCGCGCCCCGAACACCCGGCATCACCTGCCCGACGACCTGGCTGTCTGCCGGCAGGGTGTTCCCCTCCGTTGGCTGGTTCGGCATGATGTTTTCTGTTTGACCAGGTGCCGCAGTGACAACCGGATCGGTTGCTTGCGCGACGACAGGTACCGTTGGCGCAGGCGTTGCCGCTGCGTTATCAGGTGCTGCGTTAGCCATTGTTGCGGGGAACGCATTCATCCCCATTGCCACTGCACATAACCAGGAAAGTTTTGTTTTCATCGCGTTATCATCATTGTTGAGCCATAACCGGGTCCGCCTGCTTCGCCTCATCTCGCTCAGGACGACGAGGAATGAACGACACGACCCAGGAAACCAGCGAAGTAAGTGACCGGAAAATTAATTTCACCGACGACGGGGCAAATTCTGCAAGGTGACGATAGCCACGGAACCCCAGCTTCAGAATATCCAGCAGGCTTTCCAGTGGTTTATCTTCCGGGAAGCTGTCCTGCCAGAGAGCCCACGTGTCCGCGCGGGCAAACGTACACTGCACAAAATCAATATGTTGCTTTTTGGTCAACGGCATCAGCTGCAGACCAACTTCATTGCCCGCCACACGAACGACCTGCGTCGGGAAGACATACTCCTGCTGACCGCGCTTAAGCAGCAGGTTCACTTTCTGCCCTTCCAGCACCTTCGCCTGGCCGTTGATTTTGATCCCCAGACCGCCGTCAGAGAAGTCGTGTACGGTACAGGAGAAGAGATGTCCATCTTCACGGGCAATCGCCGCAGGCATGCAGATTTCAACGCGATGCGCGCGACGAACCTGTTTGCTCTCCACCGATACCGCCACCGCGCCACCGAGGATAATCAGGTTGTAGAAGACCCAGGCCATACTCACGAATACGGTCAGGATCTCGTTTTCCGGGCCGTAGAAGTAACGCCAGATACCGGCGATGACGCCTACAATATTCAGCAGTACCAGGAAGATATACGGACGGGAGATCACCCAGTCGACGTACTCCTCTTCTACCAGACCGCCCTTCGCGGTGACGTTAAATTTACCTTTGTGCGGGTTAATCAGCGCCACCATCGTCGGCGGCGCGATGTACCAGGCCAGCACCGTTTCGTAGATTTCACTCCAGAAAGAGTGGCGGTATTTACCCTGAATCTTCGAGTTCGTCAGGCTCGCGTGGATCATGTGCGGCAGAACAAACAGCGCAATCATCAGCGCCGGGGCGTAAATGATATAGGCGTGAAGGAGCAGGAACGCCAGCGGCGCGGTCAGGAAGATCAGCCGCGGGATACCGGATAAAAAGTGGAACATGGCGTTGACGTAGCAAAGACGCTGCGCCAGCTTGAGCCCTTTCCCTATCAGCGGGTTATCGAGACGGAAAATCTGCACCATTCCGCGCGCCCAGCGAATACGCTGACCAATGTGCGCCGACAGTGACTCCGTTGCCAGACCGGCGGCCTGAGGAATACGCATATAGGCGGAGGTATAGCCACGACGGTGCAGGCGCAGAGAGGTATGCGCATCTTCCGTCACCGTTTCAACGGCAATACCGCCAATTTCATCCAGCGGTTTACGGCGGATAACCGCACAGGAGCCGCAGAAGAAGGTGGCATCCCACATGTCGTTACCGTCCTGCACCAGGCCGTAGAACAGCGTGCCTTCGTTCGGGGTTTTACGGAAACGACCAAGGTTACGTTCAAACGGATCCGGCGAGAAGAAGTGGTGCGGCGTCTGCATCATCGCCAGCTCTTTCTCTTTCAGGAACCAGCCCATGGTCATCTGCAGGAACGAGCGCGTCGGCACGTGGTCGCAGTCAAAGATCGAGACAAACTCCCCTTTGGCATACTTCAGCGCGTTGTTGATGTTCCCGGCTTTAGCATGCTCGTGAGTCGGACGGGCGATGTACTCGACGCCAACTTCCTCTGCGAACTGGCGAAACGCCGGTCGGTTGCCGTCATCCAGGATCCAGACTTTAAGCTTATCCTTTGGCCAGTCGATGCCCAGCGCGGCATAGATGGTGTTCTTTACCACGCTCAGGTCTTCGTTGTAGGTCGGCACGAAGAGATCGACGGTTGGCCACTGCGTGGTGTCTTTTGGCAGCGGAACCGGCTGGCGGTTGAGCGGCCAAATCACCTGGAAATAGCCCAGTACCAGCACAATCCAGGCGTAGGTTTCAGCAAACAGCAGCACCAGGCCGCACACCAGGCTGACCGGATCGTCCCAGTTCAGGGTGGAGGTATAACGCCACCAGATATAGCGACAGGAAACGGTCAACGACAGTACGATCAGCATCAGCGCCGAGAAGCGGCCCGGAATACGGCGAACCAGCAGCGCCACGCCCCACAGCAGGATCAGGAAGGTGAACTGCGCCAGAGGGTTAAAGGGTTGCGTAATACAGACCAGCGCCAGGATGAGCGAGAACACGACGATGACGCCGAGAATAAAACGCCGCAAGCCCGGGTGGAGATGCCCGAGCTCTTTATGGTTATCCAGATGGCTGGTTTTATCGCTTACGCTGCTGGGCAGCCTGTCCAGCCACTGATGGTAGCGTTCACGTAGCTGCTGCACGCGGGAGAAGCTGCGCCAGTGCGGCGTTTTTTTCTCCGAGCGGGAGGAAGTGGTCACCAGCCAGATGGCCTGAATGAGATAGCGCGCCGGATCCAAAGGCCGCGGCCGGTCGGGATTAATGTGCGGATATAATTCACTGTGCCGTGCACGTATGTGCTGCCAGCGTGGGTGTTCGAGTGGAATGAACATCCAGGCCAGAATCATCCAGAAACAGCCGAGCGCGGCGCTAAATGCCGAAGCACCATGCCGGCGGAAATGCCGGTAACGTTCGCTCAAGCGCGAACTGACCGGTGGGATGAGTAACCAGCTGGCGAGACGACTCATACAGCGCTCCCTGCACGCTCCGCCCCGTTGGCGAAGTTCAGCAGACACCAGTTAGCCAGCGTCAGGATCTCTTCCGCAGCCAGTGAGTCGCTGCGGTATTCGCCGAGCGGTTGCTTAGACGCAAGGCATTCAGCCATGCCCTCATCACGATGAATGACAACAGGAAGCAGGCGGCGCTGGCTTTGCAGCCACACCTGATACAGATCGTCCTGGATCTGGCTGCCAATGCGTAAATCGTTAATCAGGATATGGCCGTTTTGCGGTAATCCCTGCTGATGCAGGCGGATATGGCAGTTTGCATCGACGTTGACGATCGAGAGGACATGGTCGCACTGTGCGATAAGCTGTCGGGTCAGCGTGCCGGCGCCGTGCGGCAGATCCAGCAGGATCCATTTGTACTGCCCCTTTTCTTTCAGGCTTTGCAGCGCAAGCGTGAACTGCGAAAACAAGCGCTGATATGCGGCTTCATTCTCACGTTCTGAGGTGGACAGTTGGCCAAACGGCAGTAGATCAAGCTGGGAGGTATAACGCATACCGGCATCCCGCCAGTCTTTATCATCAAGCAGCGCGCGGGCCCAGCCCTCTTCGCGGGTAAAGTCGACATTAAACGACATACGCAGCAAATTATCGGCGCAGGCGTCAATAACCAGCACCGATTCACCTAAAAGCTGTAATGACCACGCCAGCGCCGCGGTAACAGATGTGGTACCCACACCGCCACGGACGCCCTGTAATCCGAGTATGGCCATCAATGGCTCCCTTATTGTTGATGAGCGAATTCAGCTAATAACGGCCAGCGTTTAATAGCCGCGGCCAACTGTTCCCTCTGGGAAATATCGGTGTAATCTATTTCAGGTAAAGAAAAGGCCTGCGTCAGCGCCAGAAAATCATTTTGGAATGTATAGCCCAGGGTCGAGTCGACTGGGGTTCCGGGTTCGTTATTATCCATTCTTTTTCCATCCCTTTGAGGAAAATCGCACGCTAAAGAAGTTGCGGGGCTTCCTGCCCTGACAAATTTCATTTACATGCTAAATCTGATGTTCTTTAATTTCAATGTTAGGTTTATTTCTACGCTTTCGCTAGTAAACTGAGATACAGATAAATTAGACGAAAAGAGGGACACCGTGGACTCCATATTTTCTATTGGCATCCAGTCATTATGGGACGAATTGAGCCACATGCCAGTCGGAGGAGTCTGGTGGATTAATACGGACCGCAATGAAGATGCTATCAGTCTGGTAAACGAGACAATTGCTGCTCAGGATAAGGATTCCCGCGTGGCCGTCATTAGCATGGGTGAAGATCCGAAGAAAATTATCACGCTTGAAAGTGACCGCGGCCCCCAGACGGTGCGATTATTTTCCATGACATCGGAAGCCGATAGTCTATACTTTTTGTCCCGCGATGTTCAGTGCACTATTGATCCGGATCACTATCTAGTGATCCTGAAATGTGCAAATAACGTTCTGCAAAATATCCCTGCGGAAAAACTGTTGCCGTGGCTGGAAAAAATCAATAAATGGGCAAAATTTCAAAATTGCACGCTATTGATAGTCAATCCCGGCAGTAATAATGACAAGCTGTTTTCACTTTTAATGGGCGAATATCGCTCCCTGTTCGGTCTGGCAAGTGTTCGTGACCAGGTGGGCAGCTATCTCTACGATATTGCGTTCTGGTGTAATGAAAAAGGCGTAAGTGCCAGGCAACAGCTTACGCTGAAACATATTGAGGGCGAGTGGCACCTGGCGCAGCAGGAAGAAACCGTGGTGCAACCGCGCAGTGATGAAAAACGCATCCTGAGCCATATTGCAGTGTTAGAGGGCGCGCCCGCCCTGTCGGAAAACTGGTCACTGTTTGACACTAACGAAGCCCTCTTCCATGAAGCCCGCACAACCCAGGCGGCAACGCTTATTTTCTCGTTGATGCAGAATAACCAGATTGAGACGCTGGCAAGGCAAATCCACACCTTACGCCGCCAGCGCGGTAGCGCGTTAAAAATTATCGTGCGCGAAAATAATACCAGCCTGCGCGCCACCGATGAGCGCCTGCTTCTGGGCTGCGGTGCAAATATGGTTATTCCTTGGAATGCTCCGCTGTCGCGCTGCCTGACGCTTATCGAAAGCGTTCAGGGCCAGCAGTTTAGCCGCCACGTACCGGAAGATATTTCCACACTGCTCTCCATGACGCAGCCGATGAAGCTGCGCGGATACCAAAAATGGGATACCTTCTGCGACGCCGTTGGGAACATGATGAACAACACGCTCCTTCCCGCTGACGGAAAAGGGGTTATGGTTGCCCTGCGACCTGTACCGGGTATTCGCGTTGAACAGGCTCTCACCCTATGTCGCCCGAACCGTACCGGGGACATCATGACCATTGGCGACAATCGGCTGGTGCTGTTTTTGTCCTTCTGCCGGGTGAACGATCTCGATACGGCGCTTAACCACATCTTCCCCCTGCCTACCGGGGATATTTTCTCGAACCGCATGATTTGGTTTGAAGATAATTCTATCAGCGCGGAGCTGGTGCAGATGCGCGCGCTCCAGCCTGAACAATGGGCTAAACCGCTTACGATGACGAGCGATGCCAAACCGATCCTCAATGCCAGACATGATGGACACGTCTGGCGTCGGGTGCCGGAGCCCCTTCGCTTATTAACAGACAACGCGGAGAACGCACCATCATGAATATCAGCGATATCATTCAACTGGTTATCTTCTGTGCGCTGATCTTTTTCCCGCTTGGCTACTATGCACGCCATTCCATACGCCGTATCCGCGATACGGCCAGAGTGCTGTTTGTAAAACCTCGCTACGTGAAACCAGCCGGAACTCTGACACGGGCATCACACGTCAAGGCAGACCGTAAACATGACTAATTCTACCTATACCGCTTCGTCACCCTCGCCGCTCTGGCAATACTGGCGCGGCCTTTCCGGCTGGAACTTCTACTTTCTGGTGAAGTTTGGTCTGCTGTGGGCAGGCTATCTGAATTTCCATCCCCTTCTCAACCTGGTGTTTATGGCATTCTTGCTGATGCCTCTGCCGAATATCAGGCTGCATCGCTTACGCCACTGGGTTGCCATCCCTCTCGGCTTTGCGCTGTTCTGGCATGATACCTGGCTACCGGGGCCGGACAGCATTATGAGCCAGGGCTCGCAGGTGGCAGGCTTCAGTGCAGACTATATGCTTGACCTGGCTGAGCGCTTTATTAACTGGCAGATGATAGGCGCGGTCTTTGTGCTGCTGGTTGCCTGGTTGTTCCTGTCACAGTGGATCCGCGTCACGGTGTTTGTCGTCGCGATTATGATCTGGCTTAACGTGCTGACGCTGGCGGGACCAAACTTTTCGCTGTGGCCTGCCGGTCAGCCGACCAGCACGGTGACCACCACCGGGGGAAGCGCAGCGGCAACCGTTACGACGGCAGGCGATACGCCCGTGGTGGGCGATATCCCAACTCAAACTGCACCGCCGACTTCAACAAACCTGAACGCCTGGCTCTCCAGTTTCTACGCCGCGGAAGACAAGCGACAGACGAAATTCCCGGACGCGCTGCCGGCGGATGCTCAGCCGTTTGAACTGCTGGTGATTAACATCTGCTCCCTCTCCTGGGCCGACGTGGACGCCGCCGGGTTAATGTCGCACCCGCTGTGGTCTCATTTCGACATTCAGTTTAAAGATTTCAACTCTGCCACCTCGTACAGCGGCCCGGCGGCGATTCGCCTGCTGCGTGCAAGCTGCGGTCAGCCATCGCACAAGAATTTGTATCAGCCCGCCGGCAACCAGTGTTATCTGTTCGATAACCTCTCAAAGCTGGGCTTTACGCAGCATCTGATGCTGGGGCATAACGGCCAGTTCGGTAACTTCCTGAAAGAGGTGCGCGAACAGGGTGGCATGCAGGCGCCGCTGATGGATCAAACCGGGCTGCCGGTCTCTCTGCTGGGCTTCGACGGCTCGCCCGTTTACGACGATACCGCCGTACTGCAGCGCTGGCTGCAGACCATCGAAAAAGACAATAATCCGCGCAGCGCGACGTTCTTTAACACCCTGCCTCTTCACGACGGTAACCACTTCCCGGGCGTGAGCAAGACAGCGGATTATAAAGTGCGTGCGCAGAAGCTCTTTGACGAGCTGGACGCATTCTTCACGGAGCTGGAAAAATCAGGCCGTAAAGTGATGGTGGTTGTGGTACCTGAGCACGGTGGCGCGCTCAAAGGCGACAGAATGCAGGTTTCAGGCCTGCGTGATATCCCAAGCCCGTCGATTACCAACGTGCCTGCGGGCATTAAATTCTTTGGTATGAAAGCACCGCATCAGGGCGCACCGATTGAGATCGCTCAGCCAACCAGCTATCTGGCGATTTCAGAATTGGTTGCCCGTGCCGTAGACGGAAAGCTGTTTGTAGAAGACAGCGTGAACTGGGATGAACTCACCAGCAAACTGCCGCAGACGGCAGAAGTCTCCGAGAACGCCAACGCGGTGGTGATTCAGTATCAGAATAAACCGTACGTTCGCCTGAACGGCGGGGATTGGGTACCGTATCCGCAGTAACTGATTTCCTCTCACCCTAACCCTCTCCCCATTGG
The DNA here is from genome assembly GCF_001022965.1 of Enterobacter genomosp. O. GTDB lineage: Bacteria > Pseudomonadota > Gammaproteobacteria > Enterobacterales > Enterobacteriaceae > Enterobacter > Enterobacter cloacae_L. Next base: position 3,217 of record NZ_LECZ01000021.1, on the reverse strand, counting down.
GGAGAGGGAATAGTCAGTGCGTTATTATTGCGCTGAAATCCACACCAGCATTTTCAAACTTGCCGAGTAGTAGTCGTCCTTAGACGTGATCTCGGGTTCTCCGGAAGACTTTCCCATCGTTAAATCGCGTACCGCCAGCAGGCCGCCTTCCATCATGTAGGGAGCATATTCGTTGGTCGTGACGTTAACCCAGGCGGGCGTTTGTTCCCGGGGGAACTGACCGAACCAGGCTTTCCACGGCGTCAGCAACGGGCTTTGTTTATCAGACCAGGCCACGTACAACGGAATACGAATCGCGTCGTAGCTCATCCTCGGTGGCCAGCCTGTGGCCGGCGCCAGCTTGCCGCCTGATGTCAGTGAAACCCAGTCAGCGGGCAGATTAGCTTTGCCCGAGCCCATTTTGCCCAGCAGGCGTTTCCCGTCCTTAATCAACTCATGCCAGACCGGTAAATGACTGCGCCCGGCAAAGGCCTGCCAGGCCGGAAAAACGAAATAGGAAGGATTAAGGACTACTTCACCCTCAAGCTTAAATCCCTCGACGCCAGGCAGCATCACGCGGTAACCCGCATAGCGGATCACGCTGTGGTCAATCAGGGCTTTTGTAATCGCATCCGATTCGGCGCTGTAGCGTTTGTCATGCCAGCGGGCATCGGCTTTTAACAATGCCCAGGCGATCAGCACATCGCCATCTGCGGCGTTGTTTTTGTCGGCGACCGGGTTGGTCTCTGCGGGGTTATAACGCCAGTAAAAGAGACCGTTCTCTTTGTTCTTCAGCTGACTGTCTGTCCATTGCCAGAGCTTATCGAACGTGGCTTTATCGTCATTGGCCACCGCCATCAGCATGGCAAAACCCTGACCTTCCGTATGTGAAACGCCGCCATTGCCGGTATCGACAATGCGGCCTTCCGGTTTGAAAAAGCGTGCCTTGTAACTTTCCCAGGCCTGACCCGCCTGCGAGAGAGGAGAAAACAGCACGCTCATCACCACAGCCAGCGTCGCGCAGACGGGTTTTCGCATCATTCACTCAATCCGGTTATTCGGCACTTCGCAGTGAAATCTCACCGCCCACCCAGGGTTTTATCATGCCATCCTGCTCCAGAAGCAGCGCGCCCTGAGCGTCAATACCGCGGGAAGTCCCGTAGATCTCTTTATCACCAATCAGCAATTTCACCGGACGGTTAATAAAGTTATCCAGCTTTTCCCAACGAGACAGGAACGGCGCCAGCCCTTCCTGTTCAAAAAGCGTGAGCGAGCTGCGCAACTCTTTAATCATACGTACGGCGAGGGTGTTACGATCGATGACAATGCCCGCCTCCTGAAGGTTAGTCCAGGCTTGATTCACCACATCATTTTGGACATTGCGCATGACCATATTGAGGCCCGCGCCAATGACGATTTGCGCCGCATCACCGGTTTTTCCCGTCAGTTCGACAAGAATACCGGCAAGTTTACGATCGTTCAGGTACAGATCGTTCGGCCATTTTACGCGCACTTTATCCGCACCCAGGTCGTGTAGCACTTCCGCCATGACAATGCCGATGACCAGGCTCAAGCCAATGGCAGCGGCCGGGCCCTGATCGAGTCGCCAGTACATGGAAAGATAAAGGTTAGCGCCAAAGGGCGAGAACCATTTGCGGCCGCGACGGCCACGCCCGGCCTGCTGATATTCAGCAACACAGGCATCGCCGGATTTCAGCTCAGGTAAGCGATCCAGTAGATACTGGTTCGTCGAATCAATCACAGGCAGCACCGCAACATTGCCGTGTCCAATCTGGCTGCGGATCGCTTCTTCATTCAGCAATTGAATAGGTTCCGGCAGGCTGTACCCTTTTCCGGGTACCGTAAACACATCGACACCCCAGTCGCGGAGCGTCTGAATATGTTTATTGATGCCGGCGCGGCTCATGCCCAGCTGCTCACCCAACTGCTCGCCAGAATGAAACTCACCGTCAGCGAGGATGCTAATCAGTGTTAAGGGGATGGTATTGTCTTTCACGCGATGGCCTCCACGGCATTGACTTCACCAGTGCGGCCAATGAAGCGGACTTCCGGCTCCAGCCAGACGTCAAACTTTTCGCCCACGCGCTGGCGAACATCATGTGCCAGCTGTACAACATCATCGCTGGTCGCATCGCGCTGATTAATCAGTACCAGGGCCTGCTGTTGATGAACGGCGGCACCTCCGACTGACGTGCCTTTTAGCTGACATTGATCGATAAGCCAGCCCGCAGCCAGCTTCACGCTGCCATCCGCCTGAGGGTAATGTGGCGCAGTTGGCCATCCTTCAAGAAGGACTTTTGCATTTTCGCTGCTGATAACCGGGTTTTTGAAGAAGCTTCCTGCATTTCCATTGATTTTTGGATCGGGAAGCTTGGTCATCCGCATATGGCAAACTGAGTCAAAAACGTCGCGGGGGGTCACGGTAGCCGGATCGAGACGCGTTAAATCACCGTAGGTCAGAACGGGCTGCCAGTTCTTTGACAGACGCAGCCCCACGGAGACGATCGCGTAGCGATCCTGATATTCATGTTTGAAGATACTGTCACGATAGCCAAAACGGCACTGTTCAGCTGTTAAACGCTTAGCTGTTCCGGTCGCCAGTTCGATGCAGTCGACATATTCACAGACGTGTTTCAGTTCGATGCCGTAGGCACCGATGTTTTGAATAGGTGACGATCCGGCGCAGCCAGGAATAAGTGCGAGATTTTCCAGCCCCGGCATCCCTTTTTCGAGGGTAAATTGCACCAGATGATGCCAGTTTTCTCCGGCCCCCACGTGCAGGTGCCAGCTATTAGTACGCTCTTCTACATCAATTCCCATGATGCGGTTAACGATCACCGTTCCCGAAAAATCTTCAAGAAACAGGACATTACTTCCTTCGCCCAGAATCAGTACAGGTTCATTATTTTCTGTTGCGCTTTGCCATGCGTTCAGCAACTGCTGTGCGGTTTCGGCACGTACAATGTTCTTAGCATTCCGTTGAATGCCAAAGGTATTCCAGGGCTTAAGGGAGTGGTTCATAGACGCTATCCTGATGCAAAAACGCAGGTAGTTTACCGTATAAGCAGGGGATTGGGGGATTAGTTTGTGCAGCGTAGAAACGCAAAAAGGCCATCCTTGCGGATGGCCTCTTCACTTAATTGATGCCTGGCAGTTCCCTACTCTCACATGGGGAGACCCCACACTACCATCGGCGCTACGGCGTTTCACTTCTGAG
>NZ_LECZ01000020.1 GCF_001022965.1 Enterobacter genomosp. O | reverse complement strand
CTCAGAAGTGAAACGCCGTAGCGCCGATGGTAGTGTGGGGTCTCCCCATGTGAGAGTAGGGAACTGCCAGGCATCAATTAGAAGAACCCCGTACCGTAAGGTGCGGGGTTTTTTGCTTTTGTTTTTCGCCTCTCTCTTCCTGAAACTTTCTCACCTTCGACTTGCAGACTCGACATTCCGATCGTTTCTCGGTATCGTTAGCTGTCTGGATGTCTAAACGTTTATACGTATATTGTGAGGAAGTCAGGTTATGCCGATTCGGGTGCAGGACGAGCTACCAGCCGTCAATTTCTTACGTGAAGAAAACGTCTTCGTCATGACGGCTTCGCGTGCGACAGGTCAGGAAATTCGCCCGCTGAAGGTACTCATTCTCAATTTGATGCCGAAAAAGATCGAAACAGAGAACCAGTTCCTGCGTTTGCTTTCTAACTCCCCGCTGCAGGTCGATATTCAATTGCTGCGGATCGATGCCCGTGAGTCACGTAACACGCCTTCTGAGCACCTAAACAACTTCTACTGCAACTTCGATGACATTCAGGGTGAAAACTTCGACGGACTGATTGTGACCGGCGCCCCGCTGGGCCTGGTTGAATTCAACGATGTTGCCTACTGGCCACAGATCAAACAGGTGCTGGAGTGGGCAAAAGATCACGTTACGTCCACGTTATTTGTCTGTTGGGCGGTACAGGCCGCACTGAATATTCTTTATGGCATCCCCAAGCAAACCCGCACTGAAAAGCTCTCCGGCGTATACGAACACCACATTCTCCATCCACATGCTCTGCTGACGCGCGGGTTTGATGATTCTTTCCTGGCCCCGCATTCGCGCTATGCCGATTTCCCGGCGCAGCTGATTCGTGATTACACCGATCTGGAGATCCTGGCCGAAACAGAAGACGGTGATGCTTACCTGTTTGCCAGCAAAGATAAGCGCATTGCCTTTGTAACCGGACATCCTGAATACGATCCGCATACTCTCGCGTCAGAGTATTTCCGTGATGTCGAAGCGGGTCTTAATCCGGATGTGCCGTACAACTATTTCCCGAAAAACGATCCACAAAACAAACCAAGAGCGACCTGGCGCAGCCACGGGAATTTACTTTTTACCAACTGGCTCAACTATTACGTCTACCAGATAACGCCATACGATCTGCGTCACATGAATCCGACGCTGGAGTAATCTTCTGCATTAAACGATCCTAAAGCGTTTCAGCTATTCAGATCAGGCACCTTCGGGTGCCTTTTTTATTTCCGAAATACCGCTCATCATTCCGCCTAACTTTAATATCATAAAAATCAATTGGTTGAGTTCATTTAATAATTAAAATGGAAATTGTTTTTGATTTTAGAAAAAATATAGATAGTCTTAATTCTGCTGAGCGAAAACTACCCAACGATCTTTCGTTCGCATTGGGGGCGTGATTTTGGATCTTTGATGAGGAGCAGAGTAATGACTCAACAGGCAACGACGGTCGATGAACTGGCCTTTACCCAGCCGTATGGCGAGCAAGAACAGCAGGTTTTGACGCCAGAAGCGGTAGAATTTCTGACTGAGCTGGTGACCCGCTTTACGCCACAGCGTAATAAGCTGCTGGCGGCACGCATTCATCAGCAGCAGGAAATTGACGATGGCAAGTTGCCTGGTTTCATTTCGGAAACCGCTTCCATTCGCCGTGGTGAGTGGGAAATCCGCGGCATTCCTGAAGATTTACAGGATCGCCGCGTTGAGATCACCGGTCCGGTAGAGCGCAAAATGGTGATCAACGCCATGAACGCGAACGTTAAAGTCTTTATGGCCGATTTCGAAGACTCGCTGGCGCCGGACTGGCGTAAGGTCATCGAGGGGCAGATCAACCTGCGCGACGCTGTAAACGGCACCATCAGCTATACCAACGAAGCCGGTAAAATTTACCAGCTTAAACCGAATCCGGCGGTTCTGATCTGCCGCGTTCGCGGGCTGCATCTGCCCGAAAAACATGTTACCTGGCGTGGGGAAGCCATTCCGGGGAGTCTGTTTGATTTTGCGCTCTATTTCTTCCACAACCATAAAAACCTGCTGGCAAAAGGTAGCGGCCCTTACTTCTATCTGCCTAAGACCCAATCCTGGCAGGAAGCGGCCTGGTGGAGTGAGGTGTTCAGCTACGCGGAAGATCGTTTCAACCTGCCGCGCGGCACCATCAAAGCCACGCTGCTGATTGAAACTCTGCCTGCCGTGTTCCAGATGAACGAAATTCTGCATGCCCTGCGCGACCACATCGTCGGCCTGAACTGCGGGCGCTGGGATTATATTTTCAGCTACATCAAGACCCTGAAAAATTATCCCGATCGCGTGCTGCCCGATCGCCAGGTCGTCACCATGGATAAACCGTTCCTGAGCGCCTACTCGCGTCTGCTGATCAAAACCTGCCACAAGCGCGGCGCCTTTGCGATGGGCGGCATGGCGGCCTTTATCCCGAGCAAAGATGCTGAGCGTAACAATCAGGTGCTCAACAAGGTGAAAGCCGATAAAGAGCTTGAAGCACGTAACGGCCATGACGGGACGTGGATCGCGCATCCGGGTCTGGCGGATACGGCAATGGAAGTCTTTAACCGCGTACTCGGTGACAATAAAAACCAGCTGTTCGTCACGCGCGAAGACGATGCCCCGACGGCTGAAGAACAGCTGCTGGCACCGTGTGCAGGTGAACGTACCGAAGAGGGCATGCGCGCAAATATTCGCGTTGCCGTGCAATACATCGAAGCGTGGATCTCCGGTAACGGCTGCGTGCCGATCTACGGCCTGATGGAAGATGCCGCGACGGCTGAGATCTCACGCACTTCAATCTGGCAGTGGATCCACCATCAAAAAACGCTCAGCAACGGCAAGCCGGTGACCAAATCCCTGTTCCGCCAGATGCTGGCTGAAGAGATGCGGGTGATCCAGGACGAGCTGGGCGAACACCGCTTCAGCAGCGGACGTTTTGACGACGCCGCGCGCCTGATGGAGCAAATCACCACATCTGATGACTTAATCGACTTCCTGACCCTGCCGGGCTACCGCTTCCTGGCGTAACTCACCACATAACAATATGGAGCATCTGCACATGAAAACCCGTACCCAACAAATCGAAGAGTTAAAGAAAGAGTGGACTCAACCGCGCTGGGAAGGCATCCGCCGTCCGTACAGCGCGGAGGAAGTGGTGAAATTACGCGGCTCGGTCAATCCGGAATGCACGCTGGCCCAGAACGGTGCGGCGAAAATGTGGAAGCTGCTGCACGGTGGTTCCAAAAAGGGCTATATCAACAGCCTCGGTGCGCTGACCGGCGGTCAGGCGCTGCAGCAGGCGAAGGCGGGCATTGAAGCTATTTACCTCTCCGGCTGGCAGGTCGCGGCGGACGCCAACCTGGCCTCCAGCATGTACCCGGATCAGTCGCTTTATCCGGCAAACTCGGTGCCGTCCGTGGTGGATCGGATCAACAACACCTTCCGCCGTGCGGATCAGATCCAGTGGGCCGCAGGTATTGAGCCCAACGATCCGCGCTTTACGGATTACTTCCTGCCGATCGTCGCGGATGCAGAAGCGGGCTTCGGCGGCGTGCTGAACGCATTTGAGCTGATGAAATCGATGATTGAGGCCGGTGCAGCGGCCGTTCACTTCGAAGATCAGCTGGCGTCCGTGAAGAAGTGCGGACACATGGGCGGGAAAGTTCTTGTCCCAACCCAGGAAGCGATTCAGAAGCTGGTTGCGGCCCGTCTGGCGGCTGACGTGCTCGGCGTGCCGACGCTGGTGATTGCCCGTACCGATGCTGACGCGGCGGATCTGATCACCTCTGACTGCGACCCGTACGATAGCGAGTTTATTACCGGCGAGCGTACCAGTGAAGGGTTCTATCGCACCCATGCGGGTATTGAGCAGGCGATCAGCCGTGGCCTGGCGTACGCGCCGTACGCGGACCTGGTTTGGTGTGAAACCTCCACACCGGATCTGGCGCTGGCAAAACGCTTTGCGGATGCTATTCACGCGAAGTACCCGGGCAAACTGCTGGCCTATAACTGCTCGCCGTCCTTCAACTGGCAGAAAAAGCTGGATGACAGAACGATTGCCAGCTTCCAGCAGCAGCTGTCCGACATGGGCTACAAATACCAGTTCATTACCCTGGCGGGGATCCACAGCATGTGGTTCAACATGTTCGACCTGGCTCATGCGTATGCACAGGGCGAAGGTATGAAGCACTATGTTGAGAAGGTGCAGCAGCCGGAATTTGCGGCGGGTAAAGACGGTTATACCTTCGTCTCTCACCAGCAGGAGGTGGGAACCGGTTACTTTGATAATGTGACGACCATCATTCAGGGCGGCACCTCCTCCGTCACCGCTTTAACTGGCTCCACGGAAGAAGCACAGTTCTGATTTTTTCCCCCTCTCCCCTCTGGGGAGAGGGGTGGGTAAGGGGAATATATGTCGCGTGGCCTGGAATTGCTGATTGCCCAAACCATTTTGCAGGGCTTTGATGCCCAGTATGGTCGTTTTCTTGAAGTGACCTCCGGCGCGCAGCAGCGCTTCGAACACGCTGACTGGCATGCGGTTCAGCAGGCGATGAAGCAGCGTATCCATCTCTACGATCATCACGTAGGTCTGGTGGTGGAGCAGCTGCGCTGTATCACTGACGGGAAAAGTCCGGATGCGGAATTTTTACTGCGCGTCAAAGAGCATTACACCCATTTGTTACCCGACTACCCGCGCTTCGAGATTGCGGAGAGCTTTTTTAACTCCGTCTATTGCCGGTTATTTGACCACCGCTCATTATCTCCTGAGCGGTTATTTATTTTCAGCTCCCAGCCTGAGCGACGCTTTCGAACCATCCCGCGTCCGCTGGCGAAAGATTTCTTTCCCGAGCGCGGCTGGGAAAAGCTCCTGCACCGTGTCTTAACGGATTTGCCGTTGCGCTTGCCCTGGGAGAATAAAACCCGGGATATCGGTTATATCCACGCACATCTCAACGAAACCTTCGGCGCGGAGGTGCTCAGCCACAGTCATTTGCAGGTCGCCAACGAGCTTTTCTACCGCAATAAAGCGGCCTGGCTGGTGGGCAAACTGGTTACGCCGACAGCCATCGTGCCGTTTCTGTTACCCATTCATCGTACCGACGATGGGGAACTGTTTGTCGATACCTGCCTGACCACCAGCGCCGAGGCCAGCATTGTGTTTGGTTTCGCCCGCTCCTACTTTATGGTTTATGCACCGCTGCCTGCGGCGCTCGTAGAGTGGCTGCGCGAGATCCTGCCGGGCAAAACCACCGCCGAACTGTATATGGCCATTGGCTGCCAGAAACACGCCAAAACGGAAAGCTACCGGGAGTACCTGCGCTATGTCACCACGGCGGATGAGCAGTTTATCGAAGCGCCCGGCATTCGCGGCATGGTGATGCTGGTATTTACGCTTCCGGGCTTTGACCGCGTATTTAAGGTGATTAAAGACAGGTTTGCGCCGCAGAAAGAGATGACCGCAGCCCATGTTCGCGCCTGCTACCAGCTGGTTAAAGAGCACGATCGCGTCGGACGCATGGCGGATACCCAGGAATTCGAAAACTTTGTGCTGGATAAGCAGCAGATCGATCCGGCGCTCATGGCGCTTTTACTGCAGGAAGCAGCCGGCAAAATCACCGATCTTGGCGACAAAATCGTGATAAGCCATCTCTACATCGAACGCCGCATGGTGCCGCTCAATATCTGGCTGGAACAGTCCGACGGTCAGGCGCTGCGTGATGCCATTGAAGAGTACGGCAACGCAATTCGCCAGCTTGCCGCCGCCAATATCTTCCCGGGCGATATGCTGTTTAAAAACTTCGGCGTCACCCGCCACGGGCGAGTGGTGTTCTATGATTACGACGAAATTTGCTACATGACCGAGGTGAATTTCCGCGATATCCCGCCGCCCCGCTACCCGGAAGATGAGCTTTCCGGTGAACCGTGGTACAGCGTATCGCCGGGCGACGTTTTTCCCGAAGAGTTTCGCCACTGGCTGTGTGCCGACCCGCGCATCGGGCCGTTATTTGAAGAGATGCATGAGGATCTGTTCCGCGCCAGCTACTGGCGCGGACTGCAAACGCGGATCAAAAATGGGCACGTGGAAGATGTGTACGCTTACCGCCGCAAGCAGCGGTTTAGTATCCGGTTTTCTCCCTCTCCCACAGGGTGAGGTCATCATGTTTTCTCCCTCTCCCTGTGGGAGAGGGCCGGGGTGAGGGCATCAGGCCGCACTCAATCTTAACGGATCCCACCGTACGCCAGCGTCACCTCTTTCGCCGCCTTGATCACCAGCGCACCCAACTCGGTCACGCGGTCGTCGGTCATGCGTGAAATGGGCCCGGAGATGGAGATGGCCGCAAACGGCTCGCGGTGCTCGTCGAAAATGCAGGCCGCCAGGCAGCGTAAGCCCAGTGCGTGTTCTTCATCATCAAACGAATAGCCGCGCTTGCGGGTCAGGGCCAAATCTTCTTTCAGATGCACCGGCGACACCAGGGTAGCGTGGGTGTACGCATGCAGCCCCTTACGGTGCAGCAGCCCCGTCACCTGCTCCTCACTCAGCTGCGACAGAAACGCTTTACCCGCCCCGGAGGCGTGCATCGGCAGCTTGCCGCCGATCGGCGCGGACATGCGCATCAGCTGCGTGCACTGCACCTGGTCGATAATAATCGCCTGGTGGTCGCTCTGGTCGAGCACCGCCAGGTTTACCGTCTCGCCGGACTCTTCCATCAGCTTTCGCAGTATCGGGTGCACAATCGCCAGCAGGTTGCGGCTCTGCAGGAAGCTGCTGCCGACGATAAACGCATGCGCGCCCACCGCCCAGTGCCCCAGTTCGCCCACCTGACGGACAAAGCCCAGCTGCTGCATGGTGGTTAGCAGGCGGTGCGTAGTGGAGTTCGGCAGGCCCGCCTGCTGCGCCAGCTCCGTCAGGGCCACGCTGCCGTGCGACTCGGCTATCCACTCCAGCAGCTTCAAACCGCGCGTGAGCGATTGAACCTGTCCGCCCTGTTGTGCGGCGGTGGTGGCAGCAGGCTTTCTGCCGCGTTTAGCGGGAACGGTCGCGACCATGACGATCTCCTTTTTCTGTATCGTGGAAATCATTTTCGTTTTATTTGGTGAATTTGCAACCGTTATCCTGACTGATCGGAGGAGTGATAGTGAACATGTCTCATGTTACCCCTGAGTGGCTTTTCCACCCAGCGAGATTATGCCAGTATGGAACGCAGCCTTTTGGCCATGTTGAGCGTTGTCGGGAGCAAGTGTGAGCAGCAAAGTAGAGCAACTGCGTGCGCAGTTAAATGAACGAATTCTGGTGCTGGACGGCGGCATGGGCACCATGATCCAGGGCTATCGTCTGAGCGAAGACGATTTCCGCGGCGAACGCTTCGCTGACTGGCCATGCGATCTGAAAGGGAACAACGACCTGCTGGTGCTCAGTAAGCCGTCCGTGATTAAGGATATCCACAACGCGTACTTCGAAGCGGGTGCGGATATCGTTGAAACCAACACCTTTAACTCGACAACCATCGCCATGGCGGATTACCAGATGGAATCCCTGTCGGCTGAAATAAACTATGAAGCCGCGAAGCTGGCGCGTGCCTGTGCCGACGAGTGGACGGCCCGCACGCCGGAAAAACCGCGCTACGTGGCCGGGGTGCTTGGCCCTACCAACCGCACCGCGTCGATTTCACCGGACGTGAACGACCCGGCGTTTCGTAACATCACCTTTGACCAGCTGGTTGCGGCCTACCGTGAATCGACCAGAGCGCTGGTGGAAGGCGGTTCCGATCTGATCCTGATTGAAACGGTGTTCGATACCCTCAACGCCAAAGCCGCGATTTACGCGGTGAAAGAGGAGTTCGAGGCGCTCGGCGTTGATCTGCCGATCATGATTTCCGGCACCATCACCGACGCCTCCGGCCGCACGTTGTCCGGCCAGACAACCGAAGCGTTTTACAACTCTCTGCGCCACGCGGAGGCGCTCTCCTTCGGCCTGAACTGCGCGCTGGGGCCGGATGAACTGCGCCAGTACGTCCAGGAGCTGTCGCGCATCGCGGAATGCTACGTTACGGCCCACCCGAACGCCGGTCTGCCGAACGCGTTTGGTGAGTACGATCTGGATGCCGACACCATGGCGGCGCAAATCCGCGAGTGGGCCGAGTCCGGCTTCCTGAACATCGTCGGCGGTTGCTGCGGCACCACGCCGGAGCACATCGCCGCCATGAGCAACGCCGTGGCCGGGTTGCCGCCGCGCAAGCTGCCTGAGCTTCCCGTTGCCTGTCGTCTTTCCGGCCTGGAGCCGTTGACCATCGGCGACGACAGCCTGTTTGTGAACGTGGGTGAGCGAACTAACGTTACCGGTTCGGCGAAGTTCAAGCGTCTGATCAAAGAAGAGAAGTACAGCGAAGCGCTGGACGTCGCCCGCCAGCAGGTGGAAAGCGGCGCGCAGATTATCGATATCAACATGGATGAGGGGATGCTCGACGCCGAAGCGGCGATGGTGCGTTTCCTCAACCTGATTGCCGGTGAGCCGGACATCGCCCGCGTGCCGATCATGATTGACTCCTCCAAATGGGAGGTCATCGAAAAAGGGCTGAAGTGCATCCAGGGCAAAGGCATCGTCAACTCCATCTCGATGAAAGAGGGCGTGGAGATCTTTATCCACCACGCGAAGATGGTGCGCCGCTACGGTGCCGCCGTGGTGGTGATGGCCTTTGACGAAGTGGGCCAGGCCGATACCCGCGAGCGCAAAATTGAGATTTGCCGCCGCGCGTACAAAATACTGACCGAAGAGGTGGGCTTCCCGCCGGAAGACATTATTTTCGACCCGAACATCTTCGCCGTCGCGACCGGGATTGAAGAGCACAACAACTACGCGCAGGACTTTATCGGCGCGTGTGAAGACATTAAACGCGAGCTGCCGCACGCGCTGATCTCCGGCGGCGTGTCGAACGTCTCGTTCTCGTTCCGCGGCAACGACCCGGTGCGTGAAGCGATCCACGCCGTGTTCCTCTACTACGCCATCCGCAACGGGATGGACATGGGGATCGTTAACGCCGGCCAGCTGGCGATTTACGACGACCTGCCAGCGGAGCTGCGCGACGCAGTAGAGGACGTGATCCTTAACCGCCGAGACGACGCGACCGAACGCATGCTGGACCTGGCGGAGAAATACCGCGGCAGCAAATCTGACGAGGCGGCCAACGTTCAGCAGGCGGAGTGGCGTTCCTGGGACGTGAAAAAACGTCTGGAATACTCCCTGGTCAAAGGCATCACCGAATTTATTGAACTCGACACCGAAGAGGCGCGTCAGCAGGCCTCCCGCCCGATTGAAGTGATTGAAGGCCCGTTGATGGACGGCATGAACGTGGTCGGCGATCTGTTCGGCGAGGGCAAAATGTTCCTGCCGCAGGTGGTGAAATCCGCTCGCGTGATGAAGCAGGCGGTGGCCTATCTGGAGCCCTATATCGAAGCCAGCAAAGAGAAAGGCTCCAGCAACGGTAAAATGGTCATCGCCACCGTGAAGGGTGACGTGCACGACATCGGCAAGAACATCGTCGGCGTGGTGCTGCAGTGTAATAACTACGAAATTATCGATCTTGGCGTAATGGTCCCGGCGGATAAAATCCTCAAGACTGCGCGCGAAGTGAATGCCGACCTGATTGGCCTCTCCGGGCTGATCACGCCGTCGCTGGACGAAATGGTCAACGTGGCAAAAGAGATGGAGCGTCAGGGCTTCACTATTCCGCTACTGATTGGCGGGGCGACCACCTCGAAAGCGCACACGGCGGTGAAAATCGAGCAAAACTACAGCGGCCCGACGGTTTACGTGCAGAACGCCTCGCGCACCGTCGGCGTGGTCTCCGCGCTGCTCTCCGACACCCAGCGCGATGACTTTGTGGCGCGCACCCGTAAAGAGTACGAAACCGTTCGCATCCAGCACGGGCGCAAGAAACCGCGCACGCCGCCCGTCACGCTGCAGGCGGCGCGCGATAACGATCTGGCCTTTGACTGGTCGAGCTATACGCCCTCGGTCGCGCATCGTCTGGGCGTGCAGGAGGTAACCGCCAGCATCGAAACGCTGCGCAACTACATCGACTGGACGCCGTTCTTTATGACCTGGTCGCTGGCGGGCAAATATCCGCGCATTCTGGAAGATGAGGTTGTCGGTGAAGAGGCGAAGCGCCTGTTTAAAGACGCTAACGACATGCTTGATAAACTGAGTGCGGAGCAAACCCTTAATCCGCGCGGCGTGGTCGGCCTGTTCCCGGCGAACCGCGTGGGCGACGATATCGAAATTTATCGTGATGAAACCCGCACCCACGTGCTGGCGGTCAGCCGCCATCTGCGCCAGCAAACCGAAAAAGTGGGCTTTGCCAACTACTGCCTGGCCGATTTCGTCGCACCGAAGTTAAGTGGGAAAGCGGATTACATCGGCGCCTTTGCCGTGACCGGCGGTCTGGAAGAAGATGCCCTGGCGGACGCGTTCGAAGCGCAGCACGACGATTACAATAAAATCATGGTGAAAGCGATTGCCGACCGCCTGGCGGAAGCCTTCGCCGAGTACCTGCACGAGCGGGTGCGCAAGGTGCACTGGGGCTACGCGGCTAATGAGAACCTCAGCAACGAGGATCTGATCCGCGAGAACTACCAGGGCATTCGTCCGGCACCGGGCTACCCGGCGTGTCCGGAACACACTGAAAAGGGCACCATCTGGAAGTTACTGGACGTAGAAGCGCATACTGGCATGAAGCTCACCGAGTCGTTCGCCATGTGGCCGGGCGCGTCCGTCTCCGGCTGGTACTTCAGCCATCCGGACAGTAAATACTTCGCCGTCGCGCAGCTGCAGCGCGATCAGATCGAAGATTACGCCCTGCGCAAAGGGATGAGCGTTGCTGAAGTTGAACGCTGGTTAGCGCCGAATTTAGGCTACGACGCGGACTGAGGTCACTTTTCCTTACAACAAACAGGGCGCTCATTGGGCGCCCTGTCTCTTTCTTACGTTTAAACCCTTATACTGAAATAAGGTTCTAATCCTATTGCCCGGTGGCGCTGCGCTTACCGGGCCTACGCGTATGCCGGATAAGGCGGTAGCCGTCATCCGGCAAGGCAACGCGCAGCGAACCCCAGGATAATAGATAATGATAAGGAGGAAAACCTTCCGTGCTGACCCTGTTACATCTGCTCTCTGCAGTCGCACTGCTCGTCTGGGGCACCCATATCGTCCGTACCGGCGTAATGCGGGTCTTTGGTGCCCGTTTACGTACGGTTCTCAGCAGCAGCGTTGAGAAGAAGCCGCTCGCCTTCTGCGCGGGCATTGGCGTGACGGCGCTGGTTCAGAGCAGTAACGCCACAACCCTGCTGGTCACCTCCTTTGTGGCCCAGGATCTGGTGGCACTAGCTCCGGCACTGGTTATTGTGCTCGGGGCCGATGTGGGTACCGCGCTGATGGCGCGTATCCTGACGTTCGATCTCTCGTGGCTGTCGCCGCTGCTGATTTTTGTCGGCGTTATCTTCTTCCTCGGTCGCAAGCAGACGCGGGCCGGGCAGCTTGGGCGCGTGGGGATTGGCCTGGGGCTGATCCTGCTGGCGCTGGAGCTGATTGTGCAGGCGGTCACGCCTATCACCGAGGCCAACGGCGTGCAGGTCATCTTCGCCTCCCTGACCGGTGACATCATGCTGGACGCGCTAATCGGCGCGGTGTTTGCCATCGTCAGCTACTCCAGCCTGGCCGCCGTGCTGCTGACCGCAACGCTCACCGCTGCGGGGGCCATCTCCTTCCCGGTCGCGCTGTGCCTGGTGATCGGGGCTAACCTCGGCTCGGGCCTGCTGGCGATGCTCAATAACAGCGCCGCGAATGCCGCCGCCCGCCGCGTGGCCCTCGGCAGCCTGCTTTTTAAGCTGGTGGGCAGCTTGCTTATCCTGCCCTTTATCCACCCGCTGGCGAACCTGATGGACAACCTCCCGCTGCCGAAGGCGGAGCTGGTGATCTATTTCCACGTGTTCTACAACCTGGTACGCTGCCTGGCGATGGTACCGTTCGCTGGGCCGATGGCCCGCTTCTGCGAACGCCTTATTCAGGATGAACCGGAGCTGGATGCGCGCCTGAAACCGAAGCATCTGGATACCTCCGCGCTGGATACCCCGGCGCTGGCGCTGGCGAATGCCGCTCGCGAGACGCTGCGCATGGGCGACGCCATGGAAACCATGCTCGAAGGCCTGCAAAAGGTGATGCACGGAGAACCGCGAGAAGAGAAAGATCTGCGCAGGCTGGCGGACGATATCAACGTGCTTTATACCGCCATTAAGCTCTATCTGGCTCGCATTCCGCAGGACGAACTGGCGGAGGAGGAGTCCCGCCGCTGGGCGGAAATTATTGAGATGTCGCTTAACCTTGAGCAGGCTTCAGATATCGTTGAGCGGATGGGCAGCGAGATCGCCGATAAATCGCTGGCCGCGCGTCGGGCGTTCTCAATTGAAGGCTTAAAAGAGCTGGAGGCGCTACACGAACAGCTGGTGAGCAACCTGAAGCTGGCCATGTCGGTCTTCTTCTCCAGCGACGTGCCGAGCGCGCGTCGCCTGCGCCGCAACAAGCATCGCTTCCGCATTCTTAACCGTCGCTACTCGCACGCCCACGTTGAACGACTGCACCAGCAGAACGTGCAGAGCATCGAAACCAGCTCGCTCCACCTGGGGCTGCTGGGCGATATGAAACGCCTCAACTCGTTGTTCTGCGCGGTGGCCTACAGCGTGATGGAACAGCCGGATGAAGATGACGAGCGGGATGAGTATTAGTCTCCCGCGTGTTTAATTGTCAGCCCAAGACCCAATGCTTTCATTACCGCCAGAGTGGTTTTAAGCGTTGGGTTACCCTTCTCACTAAATGACCGATAAAGCTGCTCTCGTGATAACCCTGTTTGCTGTGAAATGTTCGACATTCCTTTGGCTCGGGCAACAACACCCAGGGCTTTAGCAATATACGCTGAGTCACCGGTTTCTAGCGCATCAGCCATAAATACAGCGATTTCCTCGTCATCCACCAGTGCGTTTGCTGGATCGTAGGATGATAACTTATGCATGCTCATTCACTCCTGCTGTTCGGATATGCTGCCCAGCATTTTTGCCATCAGTATGTCTTTATTCTGGCTGCTTTTGTCACCGCCACATAACAAAACAATGATACGTTCACCTTGGTTTTTGAAATAAATTCTGTAGCCTGGACCAAAGTGGATCCTGAGTTCACTTATCCCTTCTCCCACTGGCCTGGTATCACCCGCCAGGCCATTTGCCAGCCGAAAAAGTCGTGACGCGATAATCGTCTTCGCTCGCCGATCTTTCAGGTTTTGCTCCCAGCGTCGGAAGGATTCTGTCTGAACGATCTCCTTCATAATACTCCTTGTGATTTATAAACTACAAAGATTCTGTCTGGTGAGCAAAATAAAAGGAGTAAATAAATGGGTAAATGACAGGATGCTAAATCCTGAAAGCGTCTCGCAAACTAAAAAACCCGTCTCAGTTACCGTCGGCTAATCTTTTTTTCCAGCCCAAACCTAAGGTATATTTCGCCTTCACAGGAGAAACTATGCTGCCAACTCAATCAACCCGATTAAACAAATACATTAGCGAGAGCGGGATCTGCTCACGTCGCGAGGCGGACCGTTACATTGAACAGGGTAACGTGTTCCTCAACGGCAAACGCGCCACGATTGGTGACCAGGTGATGCCTGGCGACGTGGTCAAAGTGAATGGTCAGCTCATCGAGCCGCGCGATGCTGAAGACCTGGTGTTTATCGCGTTGAACAAACCGGTTGGCATTGTCAGCACCACGGAAGACGGCGAGCGGGACAACATCGTTGATTTCGTGAATCACAGCAGCCGTATCTTCCCGATTGGCCGTCTGGATAAAGACTCTCAGGGGCTGATTTTCCTCACCAACCATGGCGATCTGGTCAACAAAATTCTGCGTGCCGGTAACGATCACGAGAAAGAGTACATCGTGACGGTGAATAAGCCGGTCACGGACGAGTTTATTCGCGGCATGGGCGCCGGTGTGCCAATCCTCGGTACCGTCACGAAAAAGTGTAAGGTGAAGAAAGAAGCACCGTTCGCGTTCCGCATTACCCTGGTGCAGGGCTTAAACCGTCAGATCCGCCGTATGTGCGAATACTTTGGCTATGAGGTGACGAAGCTCGAGCGCACGCGCATTATGAACGTCAGCCTGTCCGGTATCCCGCTGGGCGAGTGGCGTGATTTAACCGGCGACGAGTTGATTGAGCTGTTCAAGCTCATCGAGAATTCCTCGTCCGAAGCGAAGCCGAAGGCTAAAGCAAAACCGAAAACCCAGGCGATTAAGCGCCCGGTGGTGAAGGCGCCGCAGGCGGAAGAGAAAGGGCGTGGCAAACCGGCGAACGGGAAGCGCTTTGTCCAGCCTGGCCGTAAAAAGAAAGGGCGCTAGTTAGCGCCTTCCACGGGTAGAGGTCGTGGCCGACCAGGAAAAGGTCGTTTCTGTATCCGGCTTATAGACCTGCTGCTTTTTCAGTTTGCGGGCTTTCTTCGCCTCGGCGTCACGCTGAGCCATCAGTTTATCGATGTACTCCTTTTTCACCTGATTGGTTTCGGCGTTCGTCAGCGTACGGCCATGTGCGATGCGTGCACGGTCGAGAAGCGTTTTAAGTTCGCGCTGCTCGGCTTCCGTCATGTCTTTCTGGGTCAATCGTGGTGTAGCCATTGCTGAAGCCTCCTGAGAGAGAGGCTTCAGTGTAAAGCAAGTACCGCCAATTAACCCTGTTTCACCGCATCTTTTTTCGTTTGCTCATCAATTGGTTTGCCGGACCAGTAGCCCGCCAGCAGCGAACCGGACAGATTATGCCAGACGGAGAACAGGGCCCCCGGCAGTGCCGCGAGCGGTGAGAAGTAGATTTTCCCGAGTGCTGCCGCCAGGCCGGAGTTCTGCATGCCCACTTCGATTGCCAGCGTGCGGCAGGTCGACTCGTCAAAGCCAAACAGCTTCCCGCCCCAGTAGCCGCCCAGCAGGCCGATGGTGTTATGCAGCACCACCGCGATAATCACCACAAATCCTACGGAAGCAATGTGCGACGCGGAACCCGCCACCACGGCGCTGATGATGGCCAGAATACAGATCATCGAAAACGCAGGCAGATACGGCTCAACCGCTTTCACCACGCGTGGGAAAAGATGGTGAATCACCAGGCCCAGCGCAATCGGGATCACCACGATTTGCAGAATGCTCAGCAGCATACCCATCACGTCCACCTGAATATGCGCGTCTACATACAGGCGGGTTAACAGCGGTGTGGCAATTACGCCAACCAGCGTTGAGACGGAAGAGATAGTGACGGAGAGCGCCACGTCGCCTTTCGCAAGAAAGATCATCACGTTGGACGCCGTGCCGCTGGCCACGCTACCTACCAGCACCATCCCGGCGGAGAGGTCAGGCGGCATCTTAAAGGCCATCGCCAGCAGCCACGCCGCAAGCGGCATCACCAGGTAGTGAAGGAAGATCCCTGCGGCAACCGGAGCCGGGCGGGACAGCACGCGCTTAAAGTCGTCGATTTTCAGATGTACGCCCATGCCCAGCATAATCAGCATCAGCAGCGTGGTGACCCACGGGCCAATACCAGTGAACGTGGTGGGGGTGTAATACGCGAGTACGGAGAGCAGCAGCGCCCATAACGGGAACAGCCGCGTGATGGCGGATAACATAGTGGTTTCCTTGCAGTATTGTCGTGTTGTTTAGTTATGAAAAAGCCGGGTCTGTGCCCGGCTTGTAGATAATGTTTATCGTGCTAACGAATTTTATTCAAACAAATTCTGATGAAGTTTCTGCACCACCTGCTCGGCCTGATCGGCTGGCACCAGGAAGCAGAGGTTATAGCTGGACGCGCCGTAGCAAATCATACGGATGCTGAACGGGTCGAGTACGCCGAACACTTCTTTGCCGACGCCGCAGGCGCGCGACAGTTTGTTACCGATGATGGCAACCAGCGCCAGGTCTTCTTCCACTTCCACGCGGCACAGCTCAGACAGCTCAATCAGCAGCGACTGCGTCAGCAGAGTATCGCCGGTGGAGGTGGAGCCGGTGGTGTCCAGCGTCAGCGCAATGCTCACTTCAGACGTGGTGATCAGATCCACGGAGATATTGTGGCGCGCCAGAATGCCAAACACCTCCGCCAGGAAACCGCGGGAGTGCAGCATATTGTGGCTGTGGAGCGTCACCAGCGTCTGGCGACGGCGCAGGGCCAGCGCGCGGAACAGCGGTGGGTTTTCCGTTTTCTTGCACACCAGCGTACCGCCCGCTTTTGGATCTTTACTGGAGCCGACGAAGACCGGAATATCGCTGCGTACGGCGGGCAGCAGGGTTGCAGGGTGCAGCACTTTCGCGCCGAAGGTGGCCATTTCCGCCGCTTCTTCAAAGGCGATCACATCAATACGTTTCGCCGCGGAAACGACGCGCGGGTCGGTGGTGTAAATGCCCGGAACGTCAGTCCAGATATCGACGCGGGTGGCATGCAGGGCTTCGCCCAGCAGAGCGGCGGTGTAGTCGCTGCCGCCACGGCCAAGCGTTGTCGTACGCCCTTTTGCTTCACTGCCGATAAAGCCCTGGGTGATCACGATGCCCTCTGCCAGACGTGGTGCCAGCTGCTGAGTAGTCAGCTCGGCCAGCGCTTCAACGTCCGGCTCGGCGCGGCCAAAGCGATCGCTGGTGCGCATCACTTTACGCACGTCAAACCACTGCGCCTGAATGTTACGTTCGCGCATGATTTCCACAAACAGCAGCGTGGACATCAGTTCACCGTGGCTGACTAGTTCGTCGGTCAGGGCGGTAGAGGTTGCCAGAGAAGCAGCTTCTGCCAGGGTGGTGATGTTTTCCAGCAGACGTTCCACTTCTTCGCGGATGACGTTCGGGTTCTGCAGACGTTCAAGAATGTCGAACTGAATTTTGCGCAGTGCATCCAGCTTCACGAAACGTTCGGTCGCTTCCAGTCCTTCAGACAGAGAAACCAGCAGGTTCGTCACGCCAGCAGAGGCGGAAAGCACCACCAGGCGGGTATTCGGATCGGCCAGCACCACATCGGCGCTGCGGTTCATGGCATCGTAATCGGCCACACTGGTGCCGCCAAATTTGGCGACCACAAAACTCGTCATAACAACCTCGTGTCAGGGAATGAATAAGCGACCATGGCACAAGAGTGAAACGAAAACAGGTGCAGGCGCAAAATACGGCCCTATAAATAAAATGCGGGGGAGGTCCTGTCAATGCTGGGATTATGCGGATTTTTTATGGGGGGGTACCCCTGAGAAACAGGACTTATAACAGCACCAGATTTTATGCTCCGTTTTAGGGTATTTTGACCGACATTTCGCCGCCCCGGGAGGGCTCTCCAGCAGCTATACTTTTCGGGTCTTTTCACCTGCGTTTGATGCAGGCCAGGGCAATGGCATAAAAACCATCACAATTTTTATTTGCAGGCGCTACAATCGACCGCAGTCACAATTCTCAAATCAGAAGAGTATTGCTAATGAAAAACATCAACCCAACGCAGACCGCTGCCTGGCAGGCACTCCAGAAACATTTTGATGAAATGAAAGACGTCACCATCGCGGACCTGTTCGCGAAAGATGCCGATCGTTTCAGTAAGTTCTCCGCGACCTTCGACGACCTGATGCTGGTGGATTTCTCCAAAAACCGCATTACCGAAGAGACGCTGGCAAAACTGCAGGATCTGGCGAAAGAGACCGAGCTTGCTGACGCCATCAAATCCATGTTCTCCGGTGAGAAGATCAACCGCACCGAAGACCGTGCCGTGCTGCACGTAGCCCTGCGTAACCGTAGCAATACGCCAATCATCGTTGACGGCAAAGACGTCATGCCGGAAGTCAACGCGGTGCTGGAAAAGATGAAAGCCTTCTCCGAAGCAATCATCTCCGGAAGCTGGAAAGGTTACACCGGCAAACCGATCACTGACGTGGTTAACATCGGTATCGGCGGTTCTGACCTCGGCCCGTTCATGGTGACCGAAGCGCTGCGCCCATACAAAAACCACCTCAACATGCACTTCGTCTCTAACGTTGATGGTACCCATATCGCCGAAGTGCTGAAGAACGTGAACCCGGAAACCACGCTGTTCCTGGTGGCGTCCAAAACCTTCACCACCCAGGAAACCATGACCAACGCCCACAGCGCGCGCGACTGGTTCCTGAAAACCGCTGGCGACAACAAGCACGTGGCGAAACACTTCGCGGCGCTGTCTACCAACGGTAAAGCGGTCAGCGAGTTCGGCATCGACACCGCGAACATGTTTGAGTTCTGGGACTGGGTCGGCGGTCGTTACTCTCTGTGGTCCGCGATCGGTCTGTCCATCATCCTGTCCGTAGGCTTCGACAACTTCGTTGAGCTGCTCTCCGGCGCGCACGCGATGGATAAACACTTCTCCACCACCGCCCCTGAGAAAAACCTGCCGGTACTGCTGGCGCTGATCGGTATCTGGTACAACAACTTCTTCGGCGCTGAAACCGAAGCCATCCTGCCTTACGACCAGTACATGCACCGCTTTGCGGCCTACTTCCAGCAGGGCAACATGGAATCCAACGGAAAATACGTGGACCGTAACGGCAACGCGGTGGATTACCAGACCGGCCCAATCATCTGGGGCGAGCCGGGTACTAACGGTCAGCACGCGTTCTACCAGCTGATTCACCAGGGCACCAAAATGGTACCGTGCGATTTCATCGCTCCGGCTATCACCCATAACCCACTGTCCGACCACCATCCGAAGCTGCTGTCGAACTTCTTCGCCCAGACCGAAGCGCTGGCGTTCGGTAAATCCCGCGAGGTGGTTGAGCAGGAATACCGTGACCAGGGTAAAGACCCGGCCACGCTGGACCACGTTGTTCCGTTCAAAGTGTTCGAAGGCAACCGCCCAACTAACTCCATCCTGCTGCGCGAAATCACGCCGTTTAGCCTGGGTGCGCTGATTGCCCTTTATGAACACAAGATCTTCACGCAGGGCGCGATCCTGAACATCTTCACCTTTGACCAGTGGGGCGTTGAGCTGGGCAAACAGCTGGCAAACCGTATCCTGCCAGAGCTGGGTGACGATAAGGCGATTGCCAGCCATGACAGCTCGACAAATGGTTTGATCAACCGCTATAAAGCATGGCGCGCGTAATTAAAACGTCATGAAAACGTGCCGGCGAAATGCCGGCATTTTTTTATCAGATAATTCCTGATGTCTGTTATTCAGCTCTAATTCCTTTACTGAGTTTTATCTGAAAAAAGCCGTTAACCCGTTAATCACTGCGGTTTACTTTCGGAATATACGGATAATGCAATGACCTTTATTTAATTCTATGTCGCTGATTTATTTGTTTTTTATATTCCGTTAATTCTCCTTATATTTCAATTTTATCCATTAGTCTGAAAACCCCTTTCCTATTTCCCCGTACGGCAAACCCGCGGCAGGAGTTGTGTATACTCGAATCCGCCTGAAATTCTTTTTGGGCAAATCTCCATTCATTAAATGAAGGGAAATTCTTATGAAGAAAGTACTGTATGGCATTTTTGCCATATCTGCGCTTGCGGCGACATCTGTTTATGCTGCTCCGGTTCAGGTCGGGGAAGCGGCAGGTTCGGCTGCGACGTCTGCGTCTGCGGGGAGTTCTACCGCGGCCAGCGCCAGCACCGTAAGTTCAGCCGTGGGTGTCGCGCTGGCGGCAACCGGTGGCGGTGATGGCTCCAATACCGGAACCACGACCACTACGACAACCAGCACCCAGTAATAGCGGGTGTTTTAATCATAACCACACTTCGGTGTGGTTATTCTGGCTTTTCAGTAGCCTTCGGGACCTGTAGGCCGGGTAAGCGCAGCGCCACCCGGCAATAATGCGGAGAAGAGTCGTGAAGCGACCTGGGATCATCCTGATTTGCCTGCTTTTGCAGGCGTGCTCGGCCACCACCAAAGGGCTGGGAAACTCACTGTGGGACAGCATGTTCGGCACACCGGGCGTGCATCTGACCGATGACGAACTGCAAAACATGCCTTATGCCAGTCAGTACATGCAGCTTAACGATGGCCCGCAACTGTTTGTGGTGCTCGCTTTCGATGAAAACGGGCAGCAGAAATGGGTGACGCAGGATCAGGCCACCATCGTTACGCAGCACGGTCGTATCGTAAAAACCCTGTTGGGCGGCGATAACCTGCTTGAGGTAAATAACCTCGCCGCCGACCCGCTGATCAAACCGAACCAGATTACCGACGGCGCAAGCTGGACGCGCACGATGGGCTGGACCGAACATAAGCAGGTGCGTTACGCCACGGCGCGCTCTACCTTCCGCTGGGACGGCACGGACAGCGTCAGCGTGGGCAGCGACGAAACCCGCGTTCGCGTGCTGGATGAAGAAGTCGTCACCGACCAGGCCACCTGGCATAACCGCTTCTGGATTGACGAAGACGGGCAGATCCGCCAGTCCCTGCAGTATCTCGGCGCCAATTTCTTCCCGGTGAAGAGCACTCTGATCAAGGCGGCGAAATCATGAAAATGCTTATTCAGGTTGCGCTTCTCGCCAGTCTTTCCACGCCGCTGGCATGGTCCGCAGGGACAGTACATGTCTACACGCCGGACGGTGAAAAACCCAAGACCTTAACTAACGCAGAGCATCTGCTCGATCTCGTCGGGCAGCCCAGGCTTGCCAACAGCTGGTGGCCAGGGGCGGTGATTGGCGAGCGTCAGGCAACGGTTAAGGCGGAGCAAGAGCATCTTGCGCTGCTGGCCCGCCTGACGGGTTTGGCGGAGCAGGAAGACGGCGACGACGCCGCAGCCATTAATAACCTTCGCCAGCAGCTGCAGGCGCTGAAGGTGACAGGTCGCCAGCAGGTGAACCTTGATCCAGATGAAGTGCGCGTTACGGAAAAGGGCAACCCTACGCTTGAAGGGGATTACACGCTCTGGCTACCTGCCCAGCCTTCCACCATTACCGTTTTCGGGCTTATCAGCAGCCCGGGGAAAAAGCCTTTTACGCCTGGCCGCGATGTAGCGAGCTATCTCGATGAGCAAAGCCTGCTGAGCGGAGCGGATAACAGCTACGCCTGGGTCGTTTACCCGGACGGGCACACGCAAAAAGCGCCGGTTGCTTACTGGAATAAGCGCCATATCGAACCCATGCCAGGCAGCATCATTTTTGTCGGTTTTGCCGACCATTTCTGGACGAAGGCGTATGACGGGCTTAACGCCGATATCCTTCACTCCCTGATTCAGCGGATACCGGAATAATGAAAAGAATCCATCTCTACAGCATGCTGGCGCTCTGCGTGAGTGCCGCCTGCCATGCAGAAACGTATCCGGCACCCATTGGCCCGTCTCAGTCAGACTTCGGCGGCGTCGGTTTACTGCAAACGCCTACCGCGCGGATGGCGCGTGAAGGGGAAATTAGCCTTAACTACCGCGATAACGACCAGTATCGCTACTACTCGGCGTCGGTGCAGCTGTTTCCGTGGCTTGAAACCACGCTGCGCTATACCGACGTGCGTACGAAACGGTACAGCAGCGTAGAGGCGTTTTCCGGCGATCAGACCTACAAAGATAAAGCCTTCGACGTCAAACTGCGCCTGTGGGAAGAGAGCTACTGGATGCCGCAGGTGTCCGTCGGTGCGAAAGATATCGGCGGTACCGGTCTGTTTGATGCGGAATACGTCGTGGCCAGCAAAGCCTGGGGGCCGTTCGATTTCTCGCTCGGCCTGGGGTGGGGCTATCTGGGCACCAGCGGTAACGTGAAAAACCCGTTTTGCTCCTACAGCGATAAATACTGCTACCGCGATAACAGCTATCAGAAAGCGGGCTCCATCAACGGCGACCAGATGTTCCACGGTCCGGCGTCTCTGTTTGGCGGCGTGGAGTATCAAACGCCCTGGCAGCCATTGCGCCTGAAGCTGGAGTATGAAGGGAATGACTACTCGCAGGACTTCGCCGGGAAGATTGAGCAGAAGAGCAAGTTTAACGTCGGCGCCATTTATCGCGTCACTGACTGGGCCGACGTTAACCTCAGCTACGAACGTGGCAATACGGTGATGTTCGGCTTCACGCTGCGCACCAACTTCAACGACATGCGCCCGCACTACAATGACAACGCGCGGCCTGCCTATCAGCCGGAGCCGCAGGATGCGATCCTGCAGCACTCCGTGGTGGCAAACCAGCTGACGCTGCTGAAATACAACGCCGGCCTGGCCGATCCGAAAATTCAGGTGAAAGGCGATACGCTGTACGTCACCGGCGAGCAGGTAAAATACCGCGACTCGCGGGAAGGGATCGAGCGCGCCAACCGGATCATCATGAACGATCTCCCGGAGGGGATCCGCACGATCCGCGTGACGGAAAACCGTCTGAACCTGCCGCAGGTCACAACCGAAACGGACGTCGCCAGCCTCAAGCGTCATCTGGAAGGCGAACCGCTCGGGCATGAAACCGAGCTGGTGCAAAAACGCGTTGAGCCGGTGGTGCCGGACACCACCGAACAGGGCTGGTATATCGATAAATCGCGCTTTGATTTCCATATCGATCCGGTGTTGAACCAGTCCGTTGGCGGGCCTGAAAACTTCTACATGTATCAGCTGGGCGTCATGGCGACGGCGGATCTGTGGCTCACCGACCACCTGTTGACCACCGGCAGCCTGTTCGGCAACATCGCCAACAACTACGACAAGTTCAACTACACCAACCCGCCTAAAGACTCTAAGCTGCCGCGCGTGCGTACCCGCGTGCGTGAATACGTGCAGAACGATGCCTACGTGAATAACCTGCAGGCCAACTACTTCCAGTACTTCGGCAACGGTTTCTACGGCCAGGTCTACGGCGGATATCTGGAAACCATGTACGGCGGCGCGGGGGCTGAAGTGCTGTATCGCCCGGTAGACAGCAACTGGGCGTTTGGTGTTGATGCCAACTACGTTAAGCAGCGCGACTGGCGCAGCGCGCAGGACATGATGAAGTTCACCGACTACAGCGTCAAAACGGGCCATCTGACCGCCTACTGGACACCGTCGTTTGCACCTGACGTGCTGGTGAAAGCCAGCGTCGGCCAGTACCTGGCGGGCGATAAGGGCGGCACGCTGGATATCTCTAAACACTTCGACAGCGGCGTGGTGGTAGGCGGTTACGCGACGATCACCAACGTCTCGCCGGACGAGTACGGGGAAGGGGACTTCACCAAAGGGGTCTATGTGTCGATTCCGCTGGATCTCTTCTCGTCAGGCCCAACGCGCAGCCGCGCGGCCATTGGCTGGACGCCGCTAACGCGTGACGGCGGCCAGCAGCTGGGTCGTAAGTTCCAGCTGTATGATATGACCAGCGATAAGAACATTAACTTCCGCTGATGCTTCACGCCGGGCGGCACTGCGTTTGCCCGGCCTACTATTTTGTAGGCCCGGTAAGCGCAGCGCCACCGGGCGACCTACAGGCGGCGCAGGAGCCTCGCCGGGTTCCCGGCATAGACACCTTTCTCGACGATCGATTTCGTCACCACGCTTCCCGCCCCAATCACCGCGCCATCGCAGATGGAGACCGCCAGAATGGTGGCACCGCTGCCTATTGAGACATCATTCCCCACGGTAATGCGTCCCCAGCTGTTCCGGTCAGCGTTGGGTTTGCCTTCGCGGAACATATCGTTGGCAAACATCACCCCATGGCCAATAAAGCAGCGTTCGCCTACGGTGACGTACTCGCAAATGAAGGTGTGCGACTGAATTTTGCTGTCGTCGCCAATGTAGGTATTGCCCTGAATTTCAACAAACGGGCCGACGAACACGCCGTTGCCGAGCACGCAGTCATAGAGATTGGCGGGCTCGTAAAGGGTGACATTTTCACCGCAGGTTACGTTGCGAACCCCGGTAGGTTTACGTTCCATCGGTTACCTCCGTACATAAAACATAATTAAAAAATATAGATCCACGTCACATTTTTGCGTTATACAGGAACCTCGCCCTGGAGAATGAGGTGCTATATGACATCCCTGACTCGTCCGCGCGTTGAGTTTATCTCAACAGTCCTCCAGACCGTGCTGAACCTCGGTCTGTTGAGCCTTGGTCTGATACTGGTCGTCTTTTTGGGTAAAGAGACGGTGCATCTGGCGGATGTACTGTTCGCCCCCGAGCAAACCAGCAAATATGCGCTGGTGGAAGGACTGGTGGTCTACTTTCTCTACTTTGAATTTATCGCCCTGATTGTGAAGTATTTTCAGTCAGGCTTTCACTTCCCGCTACGTTATTTTGTCTACATTGGGATCACCGCGATAGTGCGGCTGATCATCGTCGATCATAAATCCCCCCTTGATGTGCTGATCTACTCCGCGGCGATCCTGCTGCTGGTGATCACCCTATGGCTGTGCAACTCGAAGCGGCTGAAGCGAGAATAAAAAAATGGCGCTCCGAAGAGCGCCTAACAACAGTCACAAGTTGGGTCAATACAATACGTCTAAAGTTGAGGGTTGCAGTGGCATAACAAAATGAAACTTAACCTTTCACACCGCCCGCCGTCAGGCCGTTGACCAGCCAGCGCTGCGCCAGCAGGAACACCACGGTAATCGGGATGGCGGAGAGTACGGCCGCCGCGGCAAAGTCGCCCCACAGGTAGTTTTGCGGGTTGAGGTATTGCTGCATACCGACGGCCAGGGTGTAGCTGTTTACATCGCGCAGCAGCAGCGACGCGACCGGCACTTCGGTGATGGCGGCGATAAACGACAGGATAAACACCACCGCCAGGATAGGTACCGACAGCGGCAGCAGAACCAGACGGAACGCCTGCCACGGGGTTGCGCCATCCAGCGCGGCCGCTTCTTCCAGCGAGCCATCGATGGTTTCGAAATAGCCTTTAATGGTCCACACGTGCAGCGCGATACCGCCAAGGTAAGCGAAAATTACGCCGCCGTGGGTGTTCAGACCGATAAACGGCACGTACTGGCCCAGGCGGTCAAACAGGGCATACAGCGCCACCAGCGACAGCACCGCCGGGAACATCTGGAAAATCAGCATCCCTTTCAGCAGCGTCGCTTTGCCAGGGAAACGCATACGGGCGAAGGCGTAAGCACAGGTCGTGGAGAGCGTCACGATGCCGATCGCGGTGATGGTCGCCACTTTGACCGAGTTCCACAGCCACAGCAGGACCGGGAACGGCGGCGGCGTAACGCGGCCATCCGCGTGTTCCACGCTGAAGCCCAGCGCGAGCTTCCAGTGCTCCCAGGAGATTTCGTCCGGGATCAGGCTCCCGGTGGCGAAGTTGCCCGAACGCAGGGAGATGGCGATAACCATCAGCAGCGGGAACATGATCGCTGCGATGAAAATCAGCAGGCCTAAGTGCGTCGCCAGGAGGCGCAGTTTCTGAGATTTGGGTTGTACCATAGCCATGATCGATGCCCTCCTTAGTCAAATTTCATACGTGTGGCTTTCAGGTTCACAATCGCCAGAGCGCCGACCAGCAGGAAGATCAGGGTGGCAATCGCCGCCGCCAGACCGAAGTCCTGACCGCCGCCGCCTTCGAAGGCGATACGGTAGGTGTAGCTCACGAGCAGGTCGGTATAGCCTGCCGGCGTGGTGGTGCCGAGACGGTCCGGACCACCGTTGGTCAACAGCTGAATCAGCACGAAGTTGTTAAAGTTAAAGGCGAAGCTGGCAATCATCAGCGGGGTCAGCGGCTTGATGAGCAGCGGCAGCGTAATCTTGAAGAAGTTCTGGAACGGACCCGCGCCGTCCATCGCCGAGGCTTCGTACAGGTCGTCCGGGATCGCCTTCAGCAGCCCCATGCACAGAATCATCATGTACGGATAACCCAGCCAGGTGTTCACGATGATAATCATCGAGCGGGCGGTGGTTGGGTCGCTGAACCAGGCCGGTTTGATACCGAACAGCGCGCTCAGCATCATGTTGATTTCGCCGAAGCTCTGGTTGAACAGCCCTTTGAAAATCAGAATCGAGATAAACGACGGTACGGCGTAGGGCAGGATCAGCAGCACGCGGTAAATCGCTTTGCCTTTCAGGGATTCCCACTGGACGAGGCAGGCCAGCACCATGCCCACGGCAACGGTCAGGATCACGGTCAGCACCGAGAAGACGACCGTCCAGACGAAGATGGCGAAGAACGGTTTCTGAATGCCTTCGTCAGTGAACACGCGGGTAAAGTTATCCCAGCCGATGGTCACCGTATAGCCCGGGCTGAGTTTGTCATCACCCCATTTGCCGTCGGCAGTAATGGACTGATAGAAACCAATGTCGTTATTCGGACGATATTTCACGCCGCTCTGGTTGTTGGTCAGCGTGCCGTCATCCGCCAGGGTATAGAGTGGCTGCGTGCCGGAGAACTGGCGCAGCGAGCTCATGGTCACTTTGCTTTCGTCTGGCAGCACGGCGGTGAGCTGGGTCAGCGCCTGACGGTTCTGGGTAATGACGCGCAGGTTGGCACGTTCACCTTCCGGCAGGGCCTGCGCCTCTTTTAAGGCCAGCTTCTGCTCGCCGCCAAATTTGAATGCGTCGGAGACATAGTATTTGCTGCTTGCTTCGTCAGTAAGCGCTAACTTCCATTCGTTACCGGCAGGATACAGGCCGAAGTTAAAGGTTTTGCCTGCCTGGTATGAGCGATCCAGCAGGACCTGCTGCGCGCGTTCCTGCGCAAGCTGGTTGGTGCTGCTGTAGTTGGTAAACGCAATGGCGATGGTACAGATCAGCGGGAAAAGGACAAACAGCCCCATCCCGGCGACGCCAGGATAAACATAGCGCCAGGCGTAGGCTTTACGGTTGGCGAAAATATACAGGCCAGCAGAGCTTAAAATCAGCGTCATGATGGCAAACAGATATTCCCCTTGTACGTACATTAAAACAACAAGGTAACCCACCAGCAGACACAGCAGACCGATCGCTGACCATTTCAGCGCGTCGCTTTGCCACCAGTGCTTCTTTTTAATGACATCCATGGGGTTCTTCCTCTACAACGTTTGATCTTTTCTCCCTCTCCTGGGGGAGAGGGCCGGGGTGAGGGCGTGCGGATAGCGACAACCCTCACCCTAACCCTCTCCCAGAGGGAGAGGGGACTACGGCATTACTTAGTAATACGACCCTGAGCATCCTTCAGCGCGGCATCAACAGTCTGACGACCGCTTGCGGCGTTGATGACGGCTGTACGCGTGGCGTACCAGAACGCGGCCATCTGTGGGATGTTCGGCATGATTTCGCCTTTCTGGGCGTTATCCATGGTCGCTGCGATGCGCGGGTCTTTCGCCAGCTGATCCTGGAAGGATTTCAGCGCAACGGCGCCCAGCGGTTTGTCCTTGTTCACTTCGTCCAGACCCTGATCGGTCAGCAGGTAGTTTTCCAGGAACTCTTTCGCCAGCTCTTTGTTCGGGCTGGCGGCGTTGATACCTGCGCTCAGCACGCCAACGAACGGTTTAGACGGCTTGCCGTTGAAGGTTGGCAGCAGCGTGACGCCGTAGTTGATTTTGCTCTTATCGATGTTGGTCCAGGCCCACGGACCGTTGATGGTCATCGCGGTTTCGCCTTTGTTGAACGCCGCTTCCGCGATGGAGTAATCGGTATCCGCGTTCATGTGTTTGTTCTTGATGAGGTCAACCAGGAAGGTCAGGCCTGCTTTCGCGCCAGCGTTGTCTACGCCCACGTCTTTCACGTCGTATTTGCCGTTTTCAAACTTGAACGCGTAACCGCCGTCGGCAGCAATCAGCGGCCAGGTGAAGTACGGTTCCTGCAGGTTGAACATCAGCGCAGATTTACCTTTCGCCTTCAGCTCTTTATCCAGTTTCGGGATCTCTTCCCAGGTCTTCGGCGGGTTTGGTACCAGGTCTTTGTTGTAAATCAGGGACAGGGCTTCAACCGCGATTGGGTAAGCAATCAGTTTGCCGTTATAGCGAACGGCATCCCAGGTGAATGGGAACAGTTTGTCCTGGAACGCTTTGTCCGGGGTGACTTCAGCCAGCAGACCAGACTGCGCGTAACCGCCGAAACGGTCATGTGCCCAGAAGATAATGTCCGGGCCATCGCCGGTTGCGGCAACCTGTGGGAATTTCTCTTCCAGCTTGTCCGGATGCTCTACGGTAACTTTGATACCGGTGTCTTTCTCGAATTTTTTGCCCACTTCGGCCAGGCCGTTATAGCCTTTGTCGCCGTTAATCCAGATAACCAGCTTGCCTTCTTCAATTTTGGCGAGCGCCGGTGCGGAAATCATCATTGCTGCAAGGGCGGACAATGCGAAAACGCGTGCGCCAGTCTTGATATTCATATCTGCCATCCTTTTGGTGATGTCTCGTGGTATGACTTCAGTGGTTCAACGTGACTCAGTCTCCTTATTTGACATCCTCTTTCCATCCTCCCAACCCCTACGCCCCACCCCCGGTTTGTGTGATCTCCGTTGCATAAATTTAAGTTATGAGTGCTGGCGCACATAAAAACACACCCAATTTTGCAGGCCGCTTCACGAATTTCGCCTCAGCCCGCCAGCGGCGGTCGCAGAGCCTGCTCTCTCATCCTCCCGCCTCCTCCCCCATAAAAAAGCCGGGGGGTGGAGGATTCAGGAAAGTAATGGATACCCCATAGTGAACTTATCTTGAATGTTTCTGTCGGTGACAGGTTGTAACGAAGGGAGAAGGGCATGGCGAGCGTACAGCTGCGTAATGTAACGAAAGCCTGGGGTGACGTTGTGGTGTCGAAAGACATCAATCTGGACATCAACGAAGGTGAATTCGTGGTGTTTGTTGGCCCATCAGGCTGTGGTAAATCTACTCTGCTGCGTATGATTGCCGGTCTTGAAACCATCACCAGCGGCGATTTGCTGATCGGTGATACCCGAATGAACGACATCCCACCTGCCGAACGTGGCGTCGGTATGGTGTTCCAGTCTTATGCACTCTATCCCCATCTTTCCGTTGCCGAGAACATGTCCTTTGGCCTGAAGCTGGCCGGCGCGAAAAAAGAGGTCATTAACCAGCGCGTCACGCAGGTGGCGGAAGTATTACAGCTGGCGCATCTGCTGGAGCGTAAACCAAAAGCGCTTTCCGGTGGACAGCGTCAGCGCGTGGCGATTGGTCGTACCCTGGTCGCCGAACCGCGCGTATTCCTGCTCGATGAACCGCTTTCCAACCTGGATGCCGCCCTGCGCGTCCAGATGCGCATTGAAATCTCCCGTCTGCACAAACGCCTTGGCCGCACGATGGTTTACGTCACCCACGATCAGGTCGAAGCGATGACCCTGGCGGACAAAATCGTGGTGCTGGATGCCGGTCGCGTGGCGCAGGTGGGTAAACCGCTGGAGCTGTATCACTACCCGGCAGACCGCTTTGTTGCGGGCTTCATTGGCTCGCCAAAGATGAACTTCCTGCCCGTCAAAGTGACCGCGACAGCCATTGAACAGGTACAGGTGGAGCTGCCAAACCGCCAGCAGGTCTGGCTGCCGGTCGACAGCGCCAACGTACAGGTCGGGGCAAACATGTCCCTGGGTATTCGTCCTGAACATTTACTCCCGAGCCACATCGCCGATGTGACCCTGGAAGGTGACGTTCAGGTCGTCGAACAGCTTGGTCACGAAACACAGATTCATATCCAGATCCCCGCCATCCGTCAGAACCTGGTCTACCGCCAGAATGACGTGGTGTTGGTAGAAGAGGGTGCCAAATTCGCTATCGGCTTGCCGCCAGAGCGCTGCCATCTGTTCCGTGAGGATGGCACTGCATGTCGTCGGTTGCACAAAGAGCCAGGCGTTTAAGCAATCCCAAAAGAAGACACGAAACCGACAGGTGAAGTGTTCAAAGAAAAGCAATGATCTCAGGAGATAGAATGATGATTACTCTGCGCAAACAAGTCCCTCTGGCAATCGCCGTTGCGGCAGGCATCCTGTCTGCCCAGGCAGGCGCCGTGGACTTTAAAGGTTATGCTCGTTCCGGCATTGGCTGGACCGGGAGTGGCGGTGAACAACAATGTTTCCAGGCAACAGGTGCACAAAGTAAATACCGTCTCGGTAACGAATGTGAGACCTATGCTGAACTGAAACTGGGTCAGGAAGTGTGGAAAGAGGGCGATAAGAGCTTCTACTTCGACACCAACGTCGCGTATTCCGTTTCTCAGCAGAACGACTGGGAATCCACCAGCCCGGCCTTCCGTGAAGCAAACGTGCAGGGTAAAAACCTGATTGAATGGCTGCCAGGCTCCACCATCTGGGCCGGTAAGCGCTTCTATCAGCGTCATGACGTTCACATGATCGACTTCTACTACTGGGATATCTCTGGTCCTGGTGCGGGTATCGAAAACATCGACCTGGGCTTCGGTAAGCTCTCTCTGGCCGCAACCCGTTCTTCTGAGTCCGGCGGTTCTGCGACCTTCGCCGACCGTGATGCGAATGGCGACCGCGTTTATGACAACGTTGTGCCAAACGATGTCTTCGACGTCCGTTTAGCCGGTCTGGAAACCAACCCGGGCGGTACGCTGGAGCTGGGTGTTGACTACGGTCACACCAACATTCCCGACGATTACTACCTGCAGCCTGGCGCGTCTAAAGATGGCTGGCTGTTCACCGCTGAACACACCCAGAGCATGATGAAGGGCTTCAACAAGTTCGTTCTGCAGTACGGTACGGACTCTATGACTTCTAACGGCAAAGGCATCCCTCAAGGTGGTAGCGTTGATAACGACGGTTCCATGTGGCGCGTGCTGGACCACGGTGCAATCACCCTGGCAGACCGTTGGGACCTGATGTATGTCGGTATGTACCAGAACATCGATCGTGACAACAACAACGGTACCGAGTGGTGGACCGTGGGTGTTCGTCCAATGTTCAAATGGACGCCGATCATGAGCACCCTGCTGGAAGTTGGCTACGACAACGTCAAATCTCAGAAAACTGACGAGAAAAACAGCCAGTACAAAATTACCCTGGCACAACAGTGGCAGGCAGGCGACAGCATCTGGTCTCGTCCGGCTATCCGTGTCTTCGCAACTTACGCGAAGTGGGATGAGAAATGGGGCTATGCGAACAACAGTGACACCGGCTACACCTCTGGCGTGGCATACAGTGACACTTCCGCGAAAACCTTCAGCCGCGGCGATGACGACGAGTGGACCTTCGGTGCCCAGATGGAAATCTGGTGGTAATTCGTTAGACCTGACGTAATGACCTAAAAGAGGGGCGCATGCCCCTCTATCCTTAGGGTGCTGCGCGCTATTGCCTGGCCACCGCAGTGCTCACGCTATCAGAGGTAATAACAATGAAAATGAAGAAAAGTCTCGTCGCGCTGTGCCTCTCTGCGGGGCTGATGGCCTGTGTTCCGGCGATCTCCTTTGCAGACGTGAATTTCGTACCACAGAATACCAGCGCTGCGCCGGCTATCCCGGCGGCGGCGCTCCAGCAGCTGACCTGGACGCCAGTTGATCAATCCAAAACGCAGTCGACACAGCTTTCTA
The DNA here is from genome assembly GCF_001022965.1 of Enterobacter genomosp. O. Classification (GTDB taxonomy): domain Bacteria; phylum Pseudomonadota; class Gammaproteobacteria; order Enterobacterales; family Enterobacteriaceae; genus Enterobacter; species Enterobacter cloacae_L. The sequence goes on along the minus strand of NZ_LECZ01000020.1, from coordinate 105,773 downwards.
CGGGCGGCCAGCAGCTGAACGTGCCGGGAATCACCGGGCCGGTTGCCGCCTACAGCGTACCGGCCAACATTGGTGAACTGACCCTGACGTTAACCAGCGAAGTGGACAAGCAGACAAGCGTCTTTGCGCCGAACGTGTTGATTCTGGACCAAAACCTGACGCCTTCGGCTTTCTTCCCGAGCAGCTACTTTAGCTATCAGGAGCCTGGCGTGATGAGTGCAGACCGTCTGCAAGGCGTGATGCGCCTGACGCCAGCCCTGGGACAGCAAAAGATTTACGTGCTGGTCTTCACCACAGAGAAAGATTTGCAACAGACCACCAAACTGGTTGACCCGGCGAAAGCCTACGCCAAAGGCACCGGCAACTCTGTTCCGGATATTCCGGACCCGCTTGCCCGTCATACCACTGATGGCCTGGTCAAACTGAAAGTCTCCACTAACAGCGCCTCCAGCGTACTCGTTGGCCCACTGTTTGGCTCGTCTGGCCCAGGCCCGGTGACCGTGGGGAATACCGCTGCACCTGCCTATGCCGCGCCAGCTGCCACGGCAGCCGCACCGGTAGCGACCGCAGCGCCGGCCCCGGCGAAGAAAGCTGAGCCGGTACTGAACGACACCGAAGATTACTTCAACAACGCCATTAAGCAGGCGGTGAAGCGCGGCGATGTCGATAAAGCGCTGAAACTGCTTGATGAAGCCGAACGTTTAGGTTCAACCACTGCCCGTTCCACCTTTATCAGCAGTGTAAAAGGCAAGGGGTAACCGTTTCCCCGCAGTGCTGATTTGTTAGTCGTTTGGTGCGCCTGAGTGGGCGCACTTTTTTTCGTCCCGGCCAGGTTGTTGCGACCCTGTTGCAATAGCGATCGTTAAATAACGTTTGGCCCCCCTCAATCCGCGATTCTGCGATACAATGCCATTACGTTATGTATCGGAGAGTCTGGCATGTCACACCCCGCGCTAACGCAACTGCGTGCGCTGCGCTATTTCGACCAAATACCTGCGCTTGATCCGCAGCAGCTTGACTGGCTGTTGCTGGAAGATTCCATGACGAAACGTTTTGAGCAGCAGGGTAAAACGGTTACGGTGACCCTGATTCAGGAAGGGTTTGTCTCCGGCGATGAGATCGCCAGCGAGCTGCCGCTGCTGCCGCAGGAGCCACGCTACTGGCTGCGTGAAATTTTACTCTGTGCTGACGGTGAGCCGTGGCTTGCCGGTCGGACGGTGGTGCCTGAGTCTACTCTTTCCGGACCCGAGCTGGCGCTGCAGCGTCTGGGGAAAACGCCGCTGGGGCGTTACCTCTTCACCTCGTCTGAGCTTACCCGGGATTTTATTGAAATTGGTCGTGATGCCGAACTGTGGGGGCGTCGTTCCCGCCTTCGCCTGAGCGGTAAGCCGTTAATTCTGACGGAGCTTTTTTTACCGGCATCGCCGTTGTACTAAGAGGAAGAAAAAATGGAGTGGAGCCTGACGCAGAGTAAGCTGTTGGCTTATCACCGCTTAATGCGCACCGATAAACCTATTGGCGCGCTACTGTTGCTATGGCCGACCCTGTGGGCGCTGTGGGTCGCAACGCCGGGCGTGCCGCCGCTGTGGATCCTCGGCGTGTTTGTTGCCGGCGTCTGGCTGATGCGCGCGGCGGGCTGCGTGGTCAATGACTATGCCGACCGCAAATTCGACGGCCATGTCAAACGGACTGCCGGTCGTCCGTTGCCCAGCGGGCAGGTCACCGGAAAAGAAGCCCGCGTGCTGTTCATCGTTCTGGTGCTGCTCTCCTTCCTGCTGGTGTTAACCCTGAACACCATGACCATTCTGCTTTCCGTGGCAGCGCTGGCGCTGGCCTGGGTTTATCCGTTTATGAAGCGCTACACCCATCTGCCGCAGGTCGTGCTGGGCGCGGCGTTTGGCTGGTCGATTCCGATGGCATTTGCCGCGGTCAGCGAGTCGTTACCGCTCAGCTGCTGGCTGATGTTCCTGGCGAACATTCTCTGGGCCGTGGCCTACGACACCCAGTACGCGATGGTTGACCGCGACGACGACCTGAAGATTGGCATCAAATCAACCGCCATCCTCTTTGGCCGTCAGGACAAGCTGATTATCGGTATCCTGCAGGTCGCTGTACTGGCCTTGATGGTCGCGATCGGTCGCCTGAACGGGCTGAACTGGGAGTTTTACTGGTCAGTGCTGGTGGCAGGGCTGCTGTTTGCTTATCAGCAGAAGCTGATCGCTAAGCGTGAACGTGACGCCTGTTTTAAAGCGTTTATGAACAATAACTACGTTGGCCTGGTGCTGTTTTTAGGCCTGGCGATGGGCTATTTCTTATAAAAAAGTCGGGTGGCGGCTTCGCCTTACCCGACCTACGCGTTAGCAGAACATATAGGCCCGGTAAGCGTTAGCGCCACCGGGCTTTTTTTTACCGGCGACGCAGCAGCCGAAGCGCGTTCGCCGTGACCAGCACCGTTGCCCCTGTATCTGCCAGCACTGCCAGCCACAGCCCGGTCATGCCCAGCAGCGTGGTCACCAGGAAAATCCCCTTCAGCCCCAGCGCGATGCCGATGTTCTGCCGGATATTGGCCCGCGTCGCGCGCGCAAGCGCGATGGTCTGCGCCAGCCCCGTCAGACGGTTATGCGTTAATGCCGCGTCGGCGGTCTCCAGCGCCACGTCGGTACCGCTGCCCATGGCGATGCCAATGGTGGATGCCTTCATCGCTGGCGCATCGTTAATCCCGTCGCCGACCATCGCCAGCGGGGCGTGCTGATTCAATTCCGTCACCGCGCTGACCTTGTCCGCAGGCAACAATCCGGCTTTAAATTCGAGCCCCAGTTCGCCGGCAATGGCCGCCGCCGCGCGAGGGTTATCGCCGGTCAAAATCACACCCTGCACACCCAGCTGATGCAGCGCCGCTACGGCCTCTTTTGCATCCTCACGCAGGGTATCGCGCAGCGCCAGAATGCCTTTCATGACGCCGTCCTGCATGACGGCAACGACCGTCTGCCCGGCCTTCTCTAACGCCTCGACCTGTGGATCGGCGGCGTGGCCCGCCGCGACAATCAGCACGTTTTTGCCTTCAACGCTGGCCTCAATCCCTGACCCTACCAGCGCTCGCTGCGCCGTCGCCGCCGGGATCGCTAACCCTCTCGCCTGCGCTTCACGCACGATCGCCTGCGCCAGCGGGTGGGTTGACCCCTGTTCGACGGCAGCGGCCAGCGTCAGCAGTTCGTTTTCACCGATATCCTGCGGATAAATGCCGGTCACCTGCGGCTTGCCGACGGTCAACGTGCCGGTTTTATCGAAGGCGATTTGCTGGACCTGACTCAGCTGCTCCAGCGCCGCGCCGCCCTTAATCAGCGCGCCGCGACGTGCCGCTGCCGCCAGCCCGGACGTAATGGCCGCCGGGGTGGAGATGACCAGCGCGCACGGGCAGCCAATCAGCAGCAGCGTCAGCCCTTTATAAATCCAGCCCTCCCACGGCGCGCCAAAGAACAGCGGTGGCACAACGGTAACCAGCAGGGCAACCAGCATAATGGCGGGCGTGTAGATCCGACTGAAGCGGTCAATAAAGCGTTCAACAGGCGCGCGGCGTTCTTCGGCCTCTTCAATCAGCTTCAGGATGCGGTCAATGGCGCTGTCGCCCGGCTCGGACAGGACCTTAAGCTGCACCAGACGGTCGACGCTGGTGGCACCTGCAGGCACTTTTTCGCCCACTGTGCGTTCCACCGGAATGGATTCCCCGGTGAGGGCGCTTTCGTCAAAGCTTGCCGTGGCGGTGAGCAGCTCACCGTCCGCGGGCAGACGCCCCCCTGCGGACACTTCAATCACGTCGCCCGGGCGGAGCGTGCTGATGGCGACCGTTTCACGCGTGCCGTTTACCACGCGCGTGGCGGTTTCCGGTTTCAGGGCCATTAACGCGCTGACCCCTTTACGCGCGCGGCTGGCAGCCCAGCCCTCAAGGCGCTCACCGATTAAGAACAGCAGCAGCACCATCGCCGCTTCTGCCGTTGCGCCAATAAACAACGCGCCGATGGCAGCCACGCTCATCAGCGTTTCGATGGCAAACCAGCTGCCGCTTTTCATCAGACGCAGCGCCTGACGGGCAATCGGGAACAGCCCGACCAGGGTGGTGGCGATAAACGCCAGGTTGCCGAACGGGTGGTTAAACTGTTCCAGCCCCCAGCTCAGGGCCATCATGACGATGAGTGTGATAAGCGGCAGATTTTCTTGCAGGGATGACGTTTTTTCCGCGGGCGCGGTTTCGCTACGCAGGCTGTAGCCCGCCTTGCTCACCGCGGCTTCCACCTGTTTGCTGACGTCGCTATCGGCGCTGACCAGCAGCTTTTCGGTGGCGAACAGCACCTGAACGTGGTTGATGCCCGGCACCTGTTTTACCGCATTTTCAACTTTACGGGCGCAGGCCGCGCAGTCCATACCGTTGACTACCCAGCTGTAGCGGCTGCCGCTTTCAGGAAGCGGTTGAGTTTGCGTTTCGCACGCGCCTTCGCAGCAGCAGTCGTCTTTGGACGGAACCGGGCTGAGCTTAAGTGCCGAGAATTGAGGAACTTTTTTTGGTGTTTCTGGAGTCGACATGGCAGTCTCCGGTTAATGATAATTTTCTCATTAACTGAAGCATACACTCTGGAGTCGACTCCAGAGTCAAGCGTTATTTAGATATACAGCGAACGCACAATCAGGAAGTGCCCGGCGAAGTAACAGGCCGCGGCGATCGCGTTATCCGCCCGGAAACGGCGGCGATAGTGGCTGCCCAGCCACACGACATTCCCGATCAGCAGCAGCGCTGCACCGAAGAATGCGGACATCGCCGGGGCCGTTGGGCGGAAGAACCACAGTTCACCTGCCAGCCAGACCATCACCAGCGTCATGGCAATAAACGTGCAGACCGGCAACCGCATCTCTTCCAGACGTGACCAGATCACCGCAATCAGCAGGGCGCCAATCACCAGCAGCACCAGCGGCAGCGGCCAGAAGAACGAGAGCGTCATCTGGCTGGCGAAGTAGATCGTGTACAGCAGATGCGACAGGAAAAATGCCCCTACGGCATACAGCAGACGCTGGCGCGGCAGCAGGGTCAGGGCATCGCCAATCAGAGATGCGCACAGCCCGGCGAGGACCAGGTAGCTTACGGCGTTAAACATCGGCGCTTGCCAGGCAAGCAGCAGGAGCAGCAACAGCGTGACGGGTTTAAACAGCCAGCGCTGCCAGGTGGGACCGCGGTACGACGCATCGACGTAAAGCCATGCGGAAAAACAGACAGCGATAAATGACCAAAGCATATTAACTCCCTGTATCTGTTAAGTCTGAATAATCAGTTTCTGATCCAGTGTAGTGACGCGAGCGGGCGTTTGGCAATGGCGGGGAAGGCAAGGTATCCTGATTTCCGCATAATCTTATGGGATTTTAGAATGAGCAAGATGCCGCTGTTTTTCATTATCGTGGTGGCGATTATCGTCATTGCCGCTTCGTTCCGTTTCGTGCAGCAGCGCCGCGAGAAGGCGGATAACGATGCCGCGCCGCTGATGCAAAAGCGCGTAGTGGTGACGAACAAACGTGAGAAACCGCTCAACGACCGCCGATCGCGCCAGCAGCAGGTGACGCCTGCGGGCACAGCAATGCGCTATGAAGCGAGCTTTAAGCCGGAAACGGGCGGCCTGGAGATGACCTTCCGCCTGGAGGCGCAGCAGTACCATCAGCTGACGGTGGGGGAGAAAGGAACGCTGAGCTACAAAGGGTCGCGATTTGAAGGGTTCAGGGCGGAATAATGCGCGATCGATCCCCTCTCCCTGTGGGAGAGGGTTAGGGTGAGGGCATCAGCCCGCACCTTACTTCTTCACCTGCGCCTTAAACTTCTTCATCCAGACCAGCAGTTCAAACACGCCGAAAATAAAGACGCGAAGCTGCTGCCAGCCCGTCATCTGCGGGCCGTCTTTAGGCAGGCCGTTTTTCAGCATCACCATCTGCAGGGCATGCATGAACGACGTGAAAATCAGCGCGACGTTAACAAAAATATTCATCGGGCGCGGGAACGGGTGCACCAGGTTAAGAATTAAAAACGCCCAGACGCCCAGCATCAACAAACGTCCCAGATTAATCAGTACCGGCATCGGATTCTCCTTGAGCCTGACGGTGATACAGACGATAAGCGACCTGGCCTGCGACTTTTTCGCGGTGCAGATCCCAGTGAGCGGGAACCGGCGGCAGACCGTTTTCCACTTCGCTTTCAACGTAAATCAATGCGTCATCCGCCAGCCAGCCATTCTGCTCAAGCAGGGAAAGCGTCTCTTCCAGCAGACCCTTGCGGAACGGCGGATCGACAAACACCACGTTATGCGGCGTGCCTTTCTGCGCTAGAAAACTCAGCGTGTTGGTGTTCACGACTTTCGCGTTGCCCGCCTTCAGCGTCGCCAGATTTTGCTGCAGCGTCTGCGCAACGCCGCGCTCCATCTCCAGCAGCGTGGCGCTGGCGGCATAGCGCGACAGCGCTTCCAGCCCGAGCGCGCCGCTTCCGGCGAAGCAGTCCAGGCAGTGGGCGTCTACCATTGACGGGGCCAGCCAGTTAAACAGCGTCTCGCGCACGCGGTCGGTAGTAGGGCGTAAACCGGGGCTATCCGGCACCGGTAATTTCCGGCCTCGCCACTGACCGCCGATAATACGAATTTGACCGGCCGGGGCGCGGTTGGGTTTCTTCATCTCAGGAAAGCTCTGTTAACAATTGGCCTGCGATTGCGGGCGGTGATGTCAATTAAGTAAAGTGTTAGACTATTTCATCATTTTTTTAGCTTCCATGTATATAGCGCCGCGAGGAGTGTAGTCGCAGATGGCAAAACAAAAAAAACGTGGCTTCTTTTCCTGGCTGGGCTTCGGTGAAAAAGAGCAAGAAACAGAACAGAAAACCGAAGAGCAACAAGCCGTTGAAGAGCAGTCGCAGCCTGAAACGCCTGTAGAAACCGCCGCGGTTGTCGAAGCGGAAGAAACGGCGCACAGCAAAGAAGAGATTGAAACCTTTGCTGAAGAGGTGGTTGAGATCACTGAACAGGTTCAGGAGAGCGAGAAGCCAGAACCGGTTGTGGTTGAAGAGATCCCCGAAGCGCCGCAGGCCGTTATCGAACGTGAAGAGCTGCCGCTGCCGGAAGAGGTGAACGCCGAAGCGGTTTCTGCCGAAGAGTGGCAGGCCGAAGCGGAAACCGTCGAAATCGTTGAGGCGGTGGAAGAAGAGGCCGCGCTTGAGCCAGAGCTGACCGACGAAGAGCTGGAAGCCCAGGCGCTGGCGGCGGAAGCGGCTGAAGAAGCGGTTATCGTCGTGCCGGTGGAAGAGCCAGAGCAGACCGAAGAAGAGATCGTTCAGGAACAGGAAAAACCGACCAAAGAAGGTTTCTTCGCCCGCCTGAAGCGCAGCCTGCTTAAAACCAAAGAAAACTTAGGTTCCGGATTTATCAGTCTTTTCCGCGGCAAGAAGATCGACGACGATCTGTTTGAAGAGCTGGAAGAGCAGCTGCTGATTGCGGACGTTGGGGTGGAAACCACCCGTAAGATCATCGCCAACCTGACCGAAGGGGCGAGCCGCAAGCAGCTGCGCGACGCCGAGGCGCTGTACGGTCTGCTGAAAGACGAGATGGGCGAAATTCTCGCAAAAGTTGACGAACCGCTTAATATTGAAGGCAAAACGCCATTTGTTATTCTGATGGTCGGCGTGAACGGCGTGGGTAAAACCACCACCATCGGCAAGCTGGCGCGTCAGTTCGAGCAGCAGGGCAAATCGGTGATGCTGGCGGCGGGCGATACCTTCCGCGCGGCGGCGGTTGAGCAGCTCCAGGTATGGGGCCAGCGCAACAACATTCCGGTGATTGCCCAGCATACCGGCGCGGATTCCGCTTCCGTAATCTTCGACGCCATCCAGGCGGCGAAGGCGCGCAACGTGGACGTGCTGATTGCCGATACCGCAGGGCGTTTGCAGAACAAATCGCACCTGATGGAAGAGTTGAAGAAAATCGTTCGCGTCATGAAGAAGCTGGACGAAGACGCGCCGCATGAAATTATGCTGACCATTGATGCCAGCACCGGACAGAACGCCATCAGCCAGGCGAAGCTGTTCAATGAAGCGGTAGGACTGACGGGGATCGCGCTGACCAAACTGGACGGCACCGCGAAAGGCGGGGTGATCTTCTCCGTGGCCGACCAGTTCGGCATTCCTATCCGTTACATCGGTGTGGGCGAGCGTATTGAGGATTTACGTCCGTTTAAAGCGGACGACTTTATTGAGGCATTATTTGCCCGAGAGGACTAACAATGATTCGCTTTGAACACGTCAGCAAGGCCTATCTCGGTGGGAGACAAGCGCTGCAGGGGGTGACATTTCACCTGCAGCCGGGCGAGATGGCATTCCTGACCGGCCATTCCGGCGCGGGGAAAAGTACCCTGCTCAAGCTTATCTGTGGGATTGAGCGGCCAAGCGCCGGGAAAATCTTTTTCGGCGGCCATGAGATCAGCCGCCTGAAAAACCGCGAAGTGCCGTTCCTGCGTCGTCAGATCGGCATGATTTTCCAGGACCACCACCTGCTGATGGATCGCACCGTTTTCGATAACGTGGCCATTCCGCTGATTATTGCCGGTGCCAGCTATGATGATATCCGCCGCCGCGTCTCTGCGGCGCTGGATAAGGTCGGGCTGCTGGACAAAGCGAAGAACTTCCCGATCCAGCTCTCCGGCGGTGAACAGCAGCGCGTGGGCATTGCCCGTGCGGTGGTGAATAAACCTGCGGTGCTGCTGGCGGATGAACCGACCGGTAACCTGGACGATGCCCTGTCAGAAGGGATTTTGCGTCTGTTTGAGGAATTTAACCGCGTGGGGGTCACCGTACTGATGGCGACGCACGACATCGGGCTCATTTCCCGTCGTTCGTACCGCATGCTGACCCTGAGCGACGGTCATTTGCACGGAGGCCACGGTGAATAAGCGTGATGCAATAAACCAGATTCGGCAGTTCGGGAACCGGTTTGACCGCTTCCGTAAGCCGCAGGGCGGTGGTGACGGCAATCGTAATGCGCCGAAGCGCCAGAAGGCTGCGCCAAAGCCGGCCTCCCGCAAAACCAACGTGTTTAACGAGCAGGTGCGCTACGCGTTCCACGGCGCCCTGCAGGACCTGAAAAGCAAACCGCTTGCGACGTTCCTGACGGTGATGGTGATTGCCATCTCCCTTACGCTGCCAAGCGTCTGCTATATGGTCTATAAAAACGTCAACCAGGCGGCCTCGCAGTATTATCCGTCCCCGCAGATCACGGTCTATCTGGATAAAGCGCTCGACGATAACGCCGCGGCGCAGGTGGTCGGGCAAATTCAGGCCGAGCAGGGCGTGGAGAAGGTTAATTATCTCTCACGTGAAGACGCGCTGGGCGAGTTCCGTAACTGGTCAGGCTTTGGCGGTGCGCTGGATATGCTCGAAGAGAACCCGCTGCCCGCCGTGGCGGTGGTGATCCCGAAGCTGGATTTCCAGGGGACCGATTCGCTTAACACCCTGCGCGATCGCATCACACGCATTAAAGGCATTGATGAAGTGCGCATGGATGACAGCTGGTTCGCACGCCTTGCTGCCCTGACCGGGCTGGTCGGACGCGTCGCGGCAATGATTGGCGTGCTGATGGTGGCGGCGGTCTTCCTCGTGATCGGTAACAGCGTGCGCCTGAGCATCTTCGCCCGTCGCGATACCATCAACGTGCAGAAGCTGATTGGTGCGACGGATGGCTTCATCCTCCGACCGTTCCTCTACGGCGGTGCACTGCTCGGTTTTTCCGGCGCATTTCTTTCACTGATATTGTCAGAAATTTTGGTGATGCGGCTTTCGTCGGCCGTGACTGAAGTGGCTCAGGTTTTCGGAACGAAGTTTGATATCAGCGGCTTAGGGTTCGATGAGTGCCTGTTACTGCTGCTGGTTTGCTCAATGATTGGGTGGGTGGCAGCCTGGCTGGCAACCGTTCAACATTTACGTCACTTTACTCCCGACTAATAAAAGCGTGATATAATCTTTCCCTGCACCGAGATGTTCGCTCTGCAGGGAAAGCGTCCCTGTTGTCTCTTCCCCTGTTATCATCTCCATGTCACAATTTGTGCGTAATTTATTCACCGTTGCACCTGGAACTTGTGGATAAAATCACTGTCTGATAAAAGAGTGAATGCTAATCTCGTTGCTCAAACGCTTTGGCATGGTTGTTGCCTGACGGGGACAGCCTGGACCAGAAGAAACATTGAGAGGAATGAATGACCAAAGAAATGCAAACTTTAGCTTTAGCCCCTGTTGGTAACCTGGAATCTTACATCCGGGCTGCGAACACCTGGCCGATGTTGACGGCCGAGGAAGAAAAGGAGCTTGCTGAAAAGCTGCATTACCAGGGCGATCTGGAAGCAGCTAAGACGCTGATCCTGTCTCACCTGCGCTTTGTTGTTCACGTTGCTCGCAACTACTCGGGCTACGGCCTGCCGCAGGCGGACTTGATTCAGGAAGGTAACATCGGCCTGATGAAGGCTGTACGTCGCTTTAACCCGGAAGTGGGTGTGCGACTGGTCTCTTTCGCCGTGCACTGGATCAAAGCAGAAATTCATGAATACGTGCTGCGTAACTGGCGTATTGTGAAAGTTGCCACGACAAAAGCGCAACGCAAACTGTTCTTCAACCTGCGTAAAACCAAGCAGCGTCTGGGCTGGTTCAATCAGGATGAAGTCGAAATGGTGGCGCGCGAGCTGGGCGTATCCAGCAAAGACGTTCGTGAGATGGAATCCCGTATGGCCGCGCAGGACATGACCTTTGACATGTCTTCCGACGACGACGCATCCGACAGCCAGCCGATGGCCCCGGTCCTGTACCTGCAGGATAAGACTTCTAACTTTGCCGACGGCATTGAAGAAGATAACTGGGAAGACCAGGCGGCGAACAAGCTGACCTTTGCGATGGAAGGCCTCGACGAACGTAGCCAGGACATCATTCGTGCCCGCTGGCTGGACGAAGATAACAAGTCCACGCTGCAGGAGCTGGCCGACCGCTACGGCGTTTCTGCGGAACGTGTCCGTCAGCTTGAAAAGAACGCCATGAAGAAACTTCGCGCCGCTATCGAAGCGTAATTTCCGCGAAGTCGCCGATAACCCTCGAATGCAAATTCGGGGGTTTTTGTTTTTTTTATCTCCCGCTCTGGCGAATTCACTCCCCCTGGCAAACACTTACAGATGCGCTAAGCAGGTGAATTTCTCAGGGGGACAGGGTGAAAAATAACGAACTGCACGACCGGCGTTTACAGGCGACGCCGCGCGGCATCGGCGTGATGTGTAACTTCTATGCCGATAAAGCCGAAAACGCCACGGTGTGGGACGTCGAGGGAAACGAGTACATCGACTTCGCCGCGGGGATCGCGGTGCTGAATACCGGCCATCGCCATCCAAAAGTCATTTCCGCTATCGAAAAACAACTCCACGCTTTTACCCATACGGCCTACCAGATTGTGCCGTACGAAGGCTATGTGTCGCTTGCGGAACGCCTCAACGCACGCGTGCCAATTGACGGCCCGGCGAAAACGGCGTTCTTCTCTACGGGCGCTGAGGCGGTCGAGAACGCCGTAAAAATTGCCCGCGCCTTTACCAAACGTCCTGGCCTTATCACCTTCGGCGGCGCGTTCCACGGCCGCACCTTTATGACCATGGCGCTGACCGGCAAAGTCGCGCCGTACAAGCTTGGCTTCGGCCCCTTCCCCGGCTCGGTGTATCACGCCCAGTATCCGAATGAACTGCACGGCGTCAGCACGGCGGATGCGCTAAAGAGCCTGGAGCGCATCTTTAAGGCGGATATTGCACCTGACCAGGTCGCGGCGATTATTCTCGAACCGGTTCAAGGGGAAGGCGGTTTCAACATTGCCCCTGCTGATTTTATGCAGGCGCTGCGCGCCCTGTGCGATACCCACGGTATTTTGCTGATTGCCGACGAAGTGCAAAGCGGCTTCGCCCGCACCGGCAAGCTGTTCTCGATGGAGAACCACTGCGTGAAGCCCGATCTCATCACCATGGCGAAAAGCCTGGCGGGCGGAATGCCGCTCTCTGCTGTGTCGGGCCGCGCTGAGGTGATGGACGCCCCTGCACCGGGCGGGCTGGGCGGTACCTACGCGGGGAACCCGCTGGCGATTGCGGCGGCGCATGCCGTGCTGGACGTGATTGATGAAGAGGATCTCTGCACGCGCTCGGCGCACCTTGGGCATCACCTGGTGGAAGTGCTGAACAAAGCGAAGGAACACTGCCCGTATATCGCCGATATTCGCGCGCAGGGCTCCATGGTGGCGGTGGAGTTTAACGACCCGCAAACGGGGCATCCTTCGCCGGAATTTACCCGCCAGGTGCAGGAGCGCGCGTTGCAGGAAGGTTTGCTGCTGCTGAGCTGCGGCGTCTACGGCAACGTTATTCGTTTCCTCTATCCGCTGACTATCCCCGAAGCGCAGTTCCGTAAGGCGCTGGACATTATCTCCGCGTCGCTGACACGTTAAAGCCACACGCCCGGCGGAAATTCCTGCCGGGCTTATCATATATTCATTTCAAATTAGCTATTCCAAAATAATAAAAATCGGGTATGTTTTAGCAGAGTATGCTGAAAAAGCGCGAACAGCACACCTATAACTGAAATAAAGCGCTGCACAACAACATCACAACAATCGTAATAACCATAATAATGGGGAATCTCAGGATGAACATGAAGGGTAAAGCGTTACTGGCAGGATGTATCGCGTTGGCATTCAGCACCATGGCACAGGCAGACATCAAAGTGGCTGTTGTTGGCGCAATGTCCGGTCCGGTAGCGCAGTACGGCGACCAGGAGTTTACCGGCGCAGAACAGGCGGTTGCAGACATTAATGCTAAGGGCGGTATCAAAGGCGAAAAACTGCAGATCGTAAAATATGATGATGCCTGTGACCCAAAACAAGCGGTCGCGGTCGCGAACAAAGTGGTGAACGACGGGATCAAATACGTTATCGGTCACCTGTGCTCTTCCTCTACTCAGCCAGCGTCTGACATCTACGAAGACGAAGGCATTCTGATGATCACCCCGGCCGCGACCGCACCGGAGCTGACCGCGCGCGGCTATAAGCTGACCCTGCGCACCACCGGCCTGGACTCTGACCAGGGCCCAACCGCGGCTAAATACATTGTTGAAAAAGTGAAGCCGAAGCGCATTGCCATCGTTCACGACAAGCAGCAGTACGGTGAAGGTCTGGCGCGTTCGGTGCAGGACAACCTCAAAAAAGCGAAGGCTGATATCGTGTTCTTCGACGGGATCACCGCCGGTGAGAAAGACTTCTCCACGCTGGTGGCGCGTCTGAAGAAAGAGAATATTGATTTCGTTTACTACGGTGGCTACCACCCGGAAATGGGCCAGATCCTGCGCCAGGCGCGTGCTGCCGGTCTGAAAACCCAGTTCATGGGGCCGGAAGGCGTGGCGAACGTCTCTCTGTCTAACATCGCGGGTGAATCTGCGGAAGGCCTGCTGGTAACCAAGCCGAAGAACTACGACCAGGTGCCTGCGAACAAACCTATCGTAGATGCCATCAAGGCGAAGAAACAGGATCCAAGCGGCGCGTTCGTCTGGACGACCTACGCTGCGCTGCAGTCTCTGCAGGCGGGTCTGAACCAGTCAGCCGATCCGGCTGAGATTGCCACCTGGCTGAAAGCGAATACCGTCGAGACCGTCATGGGGCCACTCTCCTGGGACGCGAAGGGCGACCTGAAGGGCTTCGAGTTCGGCGTGTTTGACTGGCATGCGAACGGTACTGCTACTGACGCCAAATAAAAGCAAAAGGCAACGTAAGTTGCCTTTTTTATGTTTTCTCCCTCTCCCCGTGGGAGAGGGCCGGGGTGAGGGCATCAGGCCGCACAGATCAGGCAGCACACGTCAACTCTGGCGCTTCTCCCACCCGCTCTCCTGCGCCGTAAACCCTAACGCCTGCATAAACGCCGCCATCACGCCGCGGTCTTCCACGCCCACGTCTGCCATCCACCAGGAGGTCACGCTCGGGTTTTCACGGATCACTTCTTCAATTAAATACTGTCCCACGCCGCGCCGACGGGTGACGTCACGCACGCGCAGTGAGTCCAGCGCTCCTTCTGTACCGCTCAGGGTCACGCGAACCGCTGCCAGCAGGCGCTCGTTAAAACGTGCGGCATAAATACGGTGGGTCTCATCAACGCGCAGCGACGAAGGGGAATATTCCGGCCAGATTTTGCCCAGGTCGATATGATCCTGGTCGCTAAAGGTCACCAGACGCACGATAGTCAGTTTCATTAGCTACTTGTCCAAATCAAATTGAGTAAGGGCAGTGTACTCAATTTATCCACTCAGCGGCTTCCTCTTTTTATTCCCATTCGCCAGGTGATTAGTTTTTTGGCAACGCAATGGGCAGTTTGAAAACACATGGATCGAAAAATAAGCAGAATTTTAACCTGAGTGGTAGTGATTTATTCGGCGCTTTGTACCGTTATTTTATGCTGCAAACTGCACTTTTATTTGTTTATCTCTGCCTGATTTCAGAATATTATCTTTGCTTAATAGCCTGAAAAATAGAGATTTTAGTCTGGTTTTTGATAAAAAACTGCGCTAAACCATTAAAGGCACTGGTAAAAATAGCGTTGTTCATTAAAAGTACAGAATGCTTTTTAACCATAATAAAACAAAATATAAACACGACATCACGAATGGGGATTCAGAGATGAAAAGGAACGCGAAGACGTTAATCGCGGGGATGGTCGCACTGTCGATCTCGCATGCCGCTATGGCGGAGGACATTAAAGTTGCGGTAGTGGGTGCAATGTCAGGCCCTGTTGCCCAGTGGGGGGACATGGAGTTCAACGGCGCGCGCCAGGCCATCAAAGACATCAATGCCAAAGGCGGCATCAAAGGCGACAAGCTGGTGGGCGTGGAATATGACGACGCCTGCGATCCTAAACAGGCCGTCGCGGTCGCCAACAAAATCGTTAACGATGGCATCCAATACGTAATCGGCCACCTGTGCTCATCCTCCACCCAGCCCGCGTCTGATATCTACGAAGACGAAGGCATTCTGATGATCACTCCGGGCGCCACCAACCCGGAGCTGACCCAGCGCGGCTACCAGCACATTATGCGTACCGCTGGTCTGGACTCCTCCCAGGGGCCAACCGCGGCGAAATACATCCTCGAGACGGTTAAACCGCAGCGCATTGCCATCATTCATGACAAACAGCAGTACGGCGAAGGCCTGGCGCGCTCCGTTCAGGACGGCCTGAAAAAAGGCGGCGCGAACATCGTCTTCTTCGACGGCATTACCGCCGGCGAGAAAGACTTCTCCGCACTGATCGCCCGTCTGCAAAAAGAGAACATCGACTTCGTTTATTACGGTGGCTACTACCCGGAAATGGGGCAGATGCTGCGCCAGGCACGCGCGACCGGTCTGAAAACCCAGTTTATGGGGCCAGAGGGCGTTGGCAACGCCTCCCTGTCAAACATCGCCGGGGATTCTGCCGAAGGCATGCTGGTGACGATGCCAAAACGCTATGACCAGGATCCGGCCAACAAGGCTATCGTTGATGCGCTCAAGGCGCAGAAGAAAGATCCGAGCGGTCCTTACGTCTGGATCACCTACGCGGCCGTGCAGTCTCTGGCCACCGCGCTGGACCGTACCGGCAGCAAAGAACCGCTGGATCTGGTGAAAGATTTAAAAGCACACGGGGCGAACACCGTGATTGGGCCGCTGAACTGGGATGAGAAAGGCGATCTGAAGGGATTTGAGTTTGGTGTCTTTAAGTGGCACGCCGACGGTTCATCCTCGGCCGCCAAATAATTATCCCACCGCCCGGACTGACGGGCGGGTATAAAAAGGTTTGCATATGTCCGAGCAGTTTCTCTATTTCCTGCAGCAGATGTTTAACGGCGTCACGCTGGGAAGCACCTATGCGCTGATTGCCATCGGCTATACGATGGTTTACGGCATTATCGGCATGATCAACTTCGCCCACGGCGAGGTTTACATGATCGGTAGCTATGTCTCCTTTATGATCATCGCCGCGCTGATGATGATGGGCATCGACAGCAGCTGGCTGCTGGTCGCCGCCGGGTTTGTTGGCGCGATTGTGATTGCCAGCGCCTACGGCTGGAGCATCGAGCGCGTGGCCTACCGGCCGGTGCGCAGCTCCAAGCGTCTGATTGCGCTCATCTCCGCGATTGGGATGTCGATCTTCCTGCAAAACTACGTCAGCCTGACCGAAGGCTCGCGCGACGTGGCGCTGCCAAGCCTGTTTAACGGCCAGTGGATTGTGGGGGCCAGCGAAAACTTCTCCGCCTCTATCACCACCATGCAGCTGGTTATCTGGGTGGTGACCTTTATTGCAATGCTCGCCCTGACCCTGTTCATTCGCTACTCCCGCATGGGACGCGCCTGCCGCGCGTGCGCGGAAGACCTGAAGATGGCGAGCCTGCTCGGTATTAACACCGACCGCGTGATTGCCCTGACCTTCGTGATCGGCGCCGCGATGGCGGCCGTCGCAGGCGTCCTGCTCGGCCAGTTCTACGGCGTGATCAACCCGTACATCGGCTTTATGGCCGGGATGAAAGCCTTCACCGCCGCGGTGCTGGGCGGTATCGGCAGTATTCCGGGCGCGATGATTGGCGGCCTGATCCTGGGCGTGGCGGAAGCGCTCTCTTCGGCGTATCTGAGCACGGAATATAAAGATGTGGTGTCGTTTGCCCTGCTGATTCTGGTTCTGCTGGTAATGCCTACCGGTATTCTGGGCCGTCCGGAGGTAGAGAAAGTATGAAACCGATGCATTTTGCAATGGCGCTGCTCTCTGCCGCCATGTTCTTCGTGCTGGCAGGCGTCTTTATGGGCGTCCAGTTAGGTCTGGACGGCACGAAGCTGGTGGTGGATACCGCCCCCGACATCCGCTGGCAGTGGGTATTTATCGGCACTGCCGTGGTATTCCTGTTCCAGCTGCTGCGTCCGCTGTTCCAGAAGACGCTGAAAAACGTCTCCGGGCCGAAATTCGTCCTGCCGGCAATCGACGGTTCTACCGTGAAGCAAAAGCTGTTCCTCGTGGCGCTGCTGGTCGCCGCCGTGGCGTGGCCGTTTGTGGTCTCGCGCGGCACGGTGGAT
Organism: Enterobacter genomosp. O; assembly: GCF_001022965.1. Lineage (GTDB taxonomy): Bacteria > Pseudomonadota > Gammaproteobacteria > Enterobacterales > Enterobacteriaceae > Enterobacter > Enterobacter cloacae_L. Next base: position 88,623 of record NZ_LECZ01000020.1, on the reverse strand, counting down.
ATCGCCACCCTGACCATGATCTACGTGATTCTCGGTCTCGGTCTGAACGTTGTGGTGGGGCTGTCTGGCCTGCTGGTGCTGGGCTACGGCGGCTTCTACGCCATCGGTGCTTACACCTTTGCGCTGCTGAACCACTATTACGGCCTCGGCTTCTGGACCTGCCTGCCGCTGGCGGGGCTGGTCTCTGCCGCTGCCGGTTTCCTGCTTGGCTTCCCGGTGCTGCGCCTGCGCGGCGACTACCTGGCGATTGTGACCTTAGGCTTTGGTGAAATCGTCCGTATCCTGCTGCTGAATAATACCGAAGTGACCGGCGGCCCGAACGGCATCAGCCAAATCCCGAAACCGACCTTCTTCGGCCTGGAGTTCAGCCGTACCGCCCGCGAAGGCGGCTGGGACACTTTCAGCAACTTCTTCGGCGTGAAGTATGACCCGTCCGACCGCGTGATTTGGCTCTATCTGGTGGCGCTGCTGCTGGTAGTGATTACCCTGTTCGTGATTAACCGCCTGCTGCGCATGCCGCTGGGCCGCGCGTGGGAAGCGCTGCGCGAAGATGAAATCGCCTGCCGCTCCCTGGGCCTGAACCCGACCCGCATCAAGCTGACCGCGTTCACCATCAGCGCCGCGTTTGCCGGTTTCGCCGGAACGCTGTTTGCCGCGCGTCAGGGCTTCGTCAGCCCTGAATCGTTTACCTTTGCCGAATCCGCTTTCGTGCTGGCAATTGTGGTGCTCGGCGGGATGGGCTCGCAGTTCGCCGTTATCCTCGCGGCCATCCTGCTGGTGGTCTCGCGCGAGCTGATGCGCGACTTTAACGAATACAGCATGCTGATGCTGGGTGGTTTGATGGTGCTGATGATGATCTGGCGTCCGCAGGGCCTGCTGCCGATGACCCGTCCACAGCTGAAGCTGAAGAACGGGCAAGCGAAAGGAGAGCAGGCATGAGCCAGCCATTATTATCCGTTAACGGCCTGATGATGCGTTTTGGCGGCCTGCTGGCGGTCAACAACGTGAATCTGGATCTGCACAAGAAAGAGATTGTCTCCCTGATTGGCCCGAACGGCGCGGGAAAAACCACGGTCTTTAACTGCCTGACCGGCTTCTACAAGCCGACGGGCGGCACCATCATGCTGCGCGACCAGCATCTCGAAGGGTTGCCGGGCCAGCAGATTGCCCGTATGGGCGTGGTGCGTACCTTCCAGCACGTGCGTCTGTTCCGCGAGATGACGGTGATTGAGAACCTGCTGGTGGCACAGCATCAGCAGCTGAAAACCGGGCTGTTCTCCGGCCTGCTGAAGACCCCGGCCTTCCGCCGCGCGCAGGATGAAGCGCTCGACCGCGCCGCGACCTGGCTCGACCGAATTGGCCTGCTGCAGCACGCCAACCGTCAGGCGAGCAACCTGGCCTACGGCGACCAGCGTCGCCTTGAAATCGTGCGCTGCATGGTGACGCAGCCGGAAATCCTGATGCTCGACGAACCGGCGGCAGGGCTCAACCCGAAAGAGACCAAAGAGCTGGACGAGCTGATTGCCGAGCTGCGCGATCATCACGACACCACCATTCTGCTGATTGAGCATGACATGAAGCTGGTGATGGGCATTTCTGACCGCATCTACGTGGTCAACCAGGGCACGCCGCTGGCAAACGGCACGCCGGAAGAGATCCGCAACAACCCGGACGTGATCCGCGCATACCTTGGTGAGGCATAAGATGGAAAAAGCGATGTTAACGTTCGACAAGGTCAATGCGCACTACGGCAAGATCCAGGCGCTGCACGACGTCAGCCTGCATATCAATCAGGGTGAAATTGTCACCCTGATCGGGGCCAACGGCGCGGGTAAAACCACGCTGCTCGGCACCCTGTGCGGCGACCCGCGCGCCAGCAGTGGGCGGATTGTGTTCGATGGCAAAGACATTACCGACTGGCAAACGGCCAAAATTATGCGCGAGGCGGTGGCGATTGTTCCGGAAGGGCGCCGCGTCTTCTCCCGCATGACGGTGGAAGAGAATCTGGCGATGGGCGGGTTCTTCGCCCACCGCGATGAATACCAGACCCGCATCAAGTGGGTCTATGAACTCTTCCCACGCCTGTGGGAGCGCCGTATTCAGCGTGCGGGCACCATGTCCGGCGGCGAGCAGCAGATGCTGGCGATAGGCCGCGCGCTGATGAGCCAGCCGCGCCTGCTGCTGCTGGACGAACCGTCGCTCGGTCTTGCGCCGATCATCATCCAGCAGATTTTCGACACCATAGAGCAGCTGCGTAAAGAGGGGATGACCATCTTCCTCGTCGAGCAGAACGCCAACCAGGCGCTGAAGCTCGCCGACCGTGGCTACGTGCTGGAGAATGGCCGCGTGGTGCTCTCCGATACCGGCGACGCGCTGCTGGCGAACGAAGCGGTGCGGAGCGCGTATTTGGGCGGATAGGTAAAAGCAAAAAGGCAACGCACGTTGCCTTTTTTAATGTTTTCTCCCTCTCCCCGTGGGAGAGGGCCGGGGTGAGGGCACCAGACCGCACCCAATCATGCACCCAATCCCCCTTCACACAACCATCATCCCCCTGACGCCTGGTTGTCACTTATCTGTAAACAAACAGTTATTTTTCTGTCATTCGAGCATGTCATGTTACCTCGCGAGCATAAAACGCGTGATATCGCGCATCCGGCACAATAAGAGAGATGACAATGACATCGTTACGACACACAGCTTTGGGTCTGGCACTGGGTCTGGCTTTTGCGACGAACGCAATGGCTGTGACGACCATTCCGTTCTGGCATTCCATGGAAGGGGAGTTGGGTAAAGAAGTTGACTCCCTGGCGCAGCGTTTCAACGACACCCATCCGGATTACAAAATTGTGCCGGTGTACAAAGGTAACTATGAGCAGAGCCTGAGCGCGGGCATCGCCGCCTTCCGTACCGGTAACGCCCCGGCGCTGTTACAGGTTTATGAAGTGGGTACCGCCACCATGATGGCCTCCAAAGCCATTAAGCCGGTGTATGAAGTGTTCAAAGACGCGGGTATCAACTTCGACGAATCCCAGTTCGTGCCAACCGTGGCGGGTTATTACACCGATTCCAAAACCGGACATCTGCTGTCCCAGCCGTTTAACAGCTCTACGCCGGTGCTGTACTACAACAAAGATGCCTTCAAAAAAGCCGGTTTAGACCCGGAGCAGCCGCCAAAAACCTGGCAAGTCCTGGCCGAATACACCGCTAAGCTGAAAGCGGCGGGGATGAAGTGCGGTTACGCCAGCGGCTGGCAGGGCTGGATCCAGATTGAAAACTTCAGCGCCTGGCACGGCCTGCCGGTTGCCACCAAAAACAACGGCTTCGACGGCACCGATGCGGTGCTGGAATTCAACAAGCCGGAGCAGGTGAAGCACATCGCGCTGCTTGCCGATCTGAACAAGAAGGGCGACTTCAGCTACTTCGGGCGTAAAGATGAGTCGACCGAGAAGTTCTACAACGGTGACTGCGCCATTACCACCGCCTCGTCCGGCTCGCTGGCCGATATCCGTCACTACGCCAAATTCAACTACGGCGTAGGCATGATGCCATACGACGCTGACGTGAAGGGCGCGCCGCAGAACGCCATCATCGGCGGAGCGAGCCTGTGGGTGATGCAGGGCAAAGACAAAGGCACCTACAAAGGCGTAGCCGAGTTCCTCGACTTCCTTGCGAAGCCGGAAAACGCGGCCGAATGGCACCAGAAGACCGGCTACCTGCCAATCACCAAAGCCGCGTATGACCTGACCCGCGAGCAGGGCTTCTACAGCAAGAACCCAGGGGCGGACATTGCGACGCGCCAGATGCTGAACAAGCCACCATTGCCGTTCACCAAAGGTCTGCGCCTGGGCAACATGCCGCAGATCCGCACCATCGTTGATGAAGAGCTGGAAAGCGTGTGGACCGGTAAGAAAACGCCACAGCAGGCGCTGGATTCAGCGGTAGAGCGCGGGAATCAGCTGCTGCGCCGCTTTGAGCAGTCGACCAAATCGTAAAAAAATGCCCGGTGGCGCTGCGCTTACCGGGCCTACGACGTGCCACATGTAGGCCGGGTAAGGCGTAGCCGCCACCCGGCATTGTTCAGGAACCAAATCTCAATGTCATCATCCCGTCCGGTGTTCCGTTCCCGCTGGCTGCCCTATCTTCTGGTCGCGCCGCAGCTGGTCATCACCGTTATCTTCTTTATCTGGCCTGCGGGCGAAGCGCTGTGGTACTCGGTACAAAGCGTCGATCCGTTCGGGCTTTCCAGCCAGTTTGTTGGCCTGGATAACTTCGCTGCCCTGTGGCATGACAGCTACTACCTGGACGCCTTCTGGACGACGATGAAGTTCAGCGCGCTGGTCACCGTGAGCGGCCTTGTCGCCTCGCTGTTCTTTGCCGCGCTGGTGGATTACGTGGTGCGCGGCAGCCGCCTGTATCAAACGCTGATGCTGCTGCCGTACGCCGTGGCTCCCGCCGTGGCCGCCGTGCTGTGGATCTTCCTGTTTAACCCCGGCCGCGGGTTGATTACCCACTTCCTGGCCGAGCTGGGTTACGACTGGAACCACGCCCAGAACAGCGGTCAGGCTATGTTCCTGGTGGTGTTTGCTTCGGTGTGGAAGCAGATCAGCTACAACTTCCTGTTCTTCTTTGCCGCGCTGCAGTCCATTCCGCGCTCGCTGGTGGAAGCGGCGGCGATTGACGGCGCAGGGCCCATTCGTCGCTTCTTCAGATTATCGCTGCCGCTGATCGCCCCGGTGAGTTTCTTCCTGCTGGTGGTTAACCTCGTGTACGCCTTCTTTGACACCTTCCCGGTGATCGACGCGGCGACCGCAGGCGGCCCGGTGCAGGCGACAACGACGCTGATTTATAAGATTTACCGCGAAGGCTTCGCCGGTCTGGATCTTTCAGCCTCCGCCGCGCAGTCGGTGGTGATGATGTTCCTCGTCATCATCCTCACGGTGGTGCAGTTCCGCTATGTTGAAAGTAAGGTGCGCTACCAATGATTGAGAACCGTCGCGGGCTGACGATTTTCAGCCATACCATGCTGATTTTAGGGATTATCGTCATCCTGTTCCCGCTTTACGTGGCCTTTGTCGCCGCCACGCTGGACACCAAAGCGGTGTTCGACACGCCGATGACGCTGATTCCTGGCACACATCTTTTCGAGAACATGAAGACCATCTGGACCCAGGGCGTGGGCGCCAACAGCGCGCCGTTCTGGCTGATGATGCTCAACAGCTTCATCATGGCGTTCGGCATAACCGTTGGCAAAATCACGGTGTCGATGCTCTCGGCGTTCGCTATCGTCTGGTTCCGCTTTCCGCTGCGTAACCTGTTCTTCTGGATGATTTTCATCACCCTGATGCTGCCGGTGGAGGTGCGAATCTTCCCGACGGTGGAGGTGATCGCCAACCTGAAGATGCTCGACAGCTACGCGGGCTTAACCCTGCCGCTGATGGCCTCGGCGACCGCCACCTTCCTGTTCCGCCAGTTCTTTATGACCCTGCCGGACGAGCTGATTGAAGCCGCCCGCATCGACGGCGCCTCGCCGATGCGCTTCTTCCGCGACATCGTGCTGCCGCTGTCGCAAACCAACCTCGCGGCGCTGTTTGTGATTACCTTTATCTACGGCTGGAACCAGTACCTGTGGCCGCTGCTGATTATTCAGGACGTCAACCTCGGCACCGCCGTCGCGGGCATCAAAGGCATGATCGCCACCGGCGAAGGCACCACCCTCTGGAACCAGGTGATGGCGGCGATGCTGCTCACCCTTATCCCCCCGGTCGTTATCGTTTTAGCCATGCAGCGTGCGTTTGTGCGTGGTTTAGTGGACAGTGAGAAATAAGATGGCAGGTTTAAAACTTCAGGCAGTCACTAAAAGCTGGGATGGCAAAACCCAGGTCATTCAGCCGCTCACGCTCGACGTGGCGGACGGGGAATTCATCGTCATGGTCGGCCCGTCCGGCTGCGGCAAATCCACCCTGCTGCGCATGGTGGCGGGGCTGGAGCGCGTGACGTCCGGAGATATCTGGATTGACCGCCAGCGCGTTACCGAGATGGAGCCCAAAGATCGCGGCATCGCGATGGTGTTCCAGAACTACGCGCTTTATCCGCACATGAGCGTGGAGGAGAACATGGCCTGGGGGCTGAAAATCCGCGGGATGGGAAAAGGCCATATCGAGGAGCGCGTGAAAGAGGCGGCACGCATTCTGGAGCTGGACGGCCTGCTGAAGCGCCGCCCGCGCGAGCTCTCCGGCGGCCAGCGCCAGCGCGTGGCGATGGGGCGCGCCATCGTGCGCGATCCGGCGGTGTTCCTGTTCGACGAGCCGCTCTCTAACCTCGACGCCAAGCTACGCGTGCAGATGCGGCTCGAACTGCAGCAACTGCACCGTCGTCTGAAAACAACGTCACTGTACGTCACCCACGATCAGGTCGAAGCCATGACCCTCGCCCAGCGCGTGATGGTGATGAACAAAGGCATCGCCGAGCAGATTGGCACCCCGGTAGAGGTGTATGAAAAACCGGCCACCCGCTTTGTGGCGAGCTTTATCGGCAGCCCGGCAATGAACCTGCTGGAGGGGCGCATCAGCAGCGCGGGCACGCACTTTGAGCTGGAAAGCGGGATGGCACTGCCGATCAACTGGTACTATCGTGGCTACGCCGGGCGTAAGATGACGCTCGGTATCCGCCCGGAGCATATTGGTTTAACCTCTCAGGCGGACGGCGGCGTGCCGCTGGTGATGGACACGCTGGAGATGTTGGGTGCAGATAACCTGGCGCACGGACGCTGGGGTGAGCAAAAAATAGTGGTGCGTCTGCCGCATCAGGAGCGCCCTAAAGCAGGCAGCACGCTGTGGCTGCACCTGCCGGAAAATCACCTGCACTTATTTGACGGTGAAACAGGACAACGAGTATGAGCAACTGGCCTTATCCCCACGTCGTCGCCCACCGCGGCGGCGGTAAGCTGGCGCCGGAGAATACCCTGGCGGCCATCGACGCGGGCGCGCGCTACGGTCACACGATGATCGAGTTCGACGCCAAGCTGTCGAAAGACGGCGAAATTTTTCTGCTGCACGACGATAACCTTGAGCGCACCAGCAACGGCTGGGGCGTGGCGGGTGAACTGCCGTGGCGCGATCTGCTGAAAGTGGACGCCGGAAGCTGGTACAGCGGTGAATTCAAAGGCGAGCCGCTGCCGCTGCTGGCGGAAGTGGCAGATCGCTGCCGCCAGCACGGCATGATGGCCAATATCGAAATCAAACCGACCACCGGTACCGGGCCGTTAACGGGCAAGGTTATCGCGCTGGCCGCGCGTGAGCTGTGGGAAGGCATGACGCCGCCGCTGCTCTCCTCGTTTGAAATCGACGCCCTGGAAGCGGCACAGGCGGCCGTGCCGGAACTGCCGCGAGGGCTATTGCTGGATGAGTGGCGTGAAGACTGGCACGAGCTGACGACCCGCTTAGCGTGTGTCTCTATTCATCTCAACCACAGGCTGCTGGATGAGGCGCGGGTGAAGATGTTGAAAGCGGCGGGCCTGCATATTCTGGTTTATACGGTCAACAAGCCCCAGCGCGCGGCGGAGCTGCTGCGCTGGGGCGTGGACAGCATCTGTACCGATGCGATTGACGTCATCGGTCCGGACTTTAGTTCTGCGGATTAAGCATACTGCCATTCGACTGCGGCGGCAGCATATGCTGCTGTCCGCTGCCTGACGACGTCATGCCGCCTAACATCCCGCCGTTTTTATTGGGCAGCGGCTGTTCACGTACCTGTCCCTGCTGCACGCGCTGCGTGTTGGTGTTCATCTGATTTTGCAGGGTCTGCTGCTGCATCTGGGTCTGCGTTTTCAGCTGCTGATTCAGCATCCCTTTCTGCTGTTGCTGCTGGCTCATCATCTCGGTCTGCATCCGCTGCTGGCTCGGAATAACATAACCCTGCTGGTTCGGGTTATTCATGGTGTTGAGTGGCTGTGCGAGCGCGGCAAACGGGATCAGCGCCGTAAGAATCAGTAAGCGTTTCATTGTCATTTCCTCCTTTTGAGGTCTCTCTTAAGTTTACCCTGATTTCACCATGACGATGATTTTTTAGGAGTTGTGAACCAGGCTTAAGCGGGGAATATGGATCCCTTCACCTGGAGAACAATAATGATGAAACCAACGTTTTTGCGCTGGGTAGCGATCGCTGCGCTGATGGCCTGCGGCACATTTAGCGTGGCGGCCAACCCGCCAGCGGCTCCTCCTGTTTCTTACGGCGTGGAGGAAGATGTTTTTCATCCCGTGCGGGCAACCCATGGCATGGTGGCGTCGGTGGATGCGCTGGCAACCAAAGTGGGCGTCGATATTCTCAAGCAGGGCGGTAACGCGGTGGATGCAGCGGTCGCCGTCGGCTATGCGCTGGCGGTGACGCACCCGCAGGCGGGGAACCTGGGCGGCGGTGGCTTTATGATGCTGCGCACCAAAGACGGCAAAACGACGGCCATCGACTTCCGCGAAATGGCGCCTGCTCAGGCGTCCCGCGATATGTTCCTCGACGATCAGGGTAACCCTGACAGCAAAAAATCCCTGACGTCGCACCTCGCCTCCGGCACGCCGGGCACCGTCGCAGGCTTCTCGCTGGCGCTGGAAAAATACGGCACCCTGCCGCTGAATAAAGTGGTGCAGCCTGCCATCAAGCTGGCGCGCGACGGCTTTGTGGTAAACGATGCGCTGGCGGACGATCTCAAAACCTACGGCAGCGAAGTCATTCCGAATCATGAAAACAGCAAAGCGATCTTCTGGAAAGACGGTGAGCCATTGAAGAAGGGCGACAGGCTGGCGCAGAAGAACCTCGCCAAAAGCCTGGAGCTGATTGCGGAGCACGGTCCGGACGCCTTCTACAAAGGGGCGATTGCTGACCAGATTGCTGAAGAGATGCAAAAGAACGGCGGGCTCATCACCAAAGCGGATCTGGCAGAATACAAAGCGGTGGAGCGTGAGCCGATTAGCGGAACCTACCGCGGCTACGAGGTGTTCTCCATGCCGCCGCCGTCTTCCGGGGGCATTCACATCGTGCAGATCCTCAACATTCTCGAAAACTTCGACATGCACAAGTTCGGCTTCGGCAGTGCGGATGCCATGCAGGTGATGGCGGAAGCGGAAAAACGCGCTTACGCCGACCGGTCGGAATATCTCGGCGATCCGGACTTCGTGAAGGTGCCGTGGCAGGCGCTGACCAACAAGGCGTATGCCAAATCCATTGCCGACCAGATTGATATCAACAAGGCCAAGCCGTCGAGCGAGATCCGCCCAGGCAAGCTGGCGCCGTATGAAAGCAACCAGACCACCCATTTCTCGGTGGTGGATAAAGACGGTAACGCGGTAGCGGTGACCTACACGCTCAACACCACGTTTGGTACCGGAATTGTGGCGGGCAACAGCGGCATTCTGCTGAACAACGAGATGGATGACTTCTCTGCCAAGCCGGGCGTGCCGAACGTCTACGGGCTGGTGGGAGGCGATGCGAATGCGGTCGGGCCGAAGAAACGCCCGCTGTCGTCCATGTCGCCCACTATCGTGGTGAAAGACGGTAAAACCTGGCTGGTGACCGGTAGCCCGGGCGGTAGCCGTATTATCACCACCGTGCTGCAGATGGTGGTGAACAGCATCGACTTTGGAATGAACGTCGCCGAAGCGACCAACGCCCCGCGTTTCCACCACCAGTGGCTGCCGGACGAGCTGCGCGTCGAGAAGGGCTTTAGCCCGGATACGATTAAACTGCTGGAGCAGCGCGGGCAGAAGGTAGCGGTGAAAGAGGCGATGGGCAGCACCCAGAGCATTATGGTGGGGCCGGACGGGGCATTGTTTGGCGCGTCGGACCCGCGTTCGGTGGATGATTTATCGGCGGGGTATTAATGTGTTGTTGCCGGGTGGCGGCTTCGCCATACCCGGCCTGGGTTTTTCATTCCCTCTCCCTGTGGGAGAGGGTTAGGGTGAGGGCAACAAACTACTTCATCCGCGCCATATAATACGCGTCCACATACTCGCCGTTGCGCAGGGCAAATTTCCTGCCGGTCCCTTCGATTTCAAAGCCAAAATTTTTATAGAGCGCGACTGCCGCCGGGTTATCGGCAAAGACCGTCAGTTCGATGCGTTCAATGCGCAGCCAGTTGTCGCACAGGTTAATCATTTCGCTCATGAGCCTGCGGCCTACTCCGCGACCCTGCATATCCGCAGCCACGCTTATGCCGAATGTGGCAACGTGGCTGCGACGCGGGTTTTCCATCACGTCCAGCGCCATATGCCCAATGACGCGCTGTTCCAGACAGGCAACAAGATGGCGTCGGCCTGGTTTTGTCGCAACGCGTTCGTGCCACATTTCCATTGAGGGATGAGGGAGCTGTAGCGTGTCGTGATACACATCAGGATGCGACATGATGTCACGCAAAGCTTCTGCATCGCTGGGTTCGATGTGGCGTATCACTATCTCACTCATTCCTTATTCCTCAGTCAGTTAAACGTCCCTTCCAACATCAATGACTTTAAAATTTGAGTCAACCGCTAATTTTTGCAAAAAGTATTGGACAAGTGCGAATGAGAATGATTATTATTGCTCTGCATTCAGGAAGACCGCTACGGGAACCTGAAAGCACGACATTGCTCACATTGCTTCCAGTATTACTTTAGCCAGCTTCTCGCTGGCTTTTTTTTTGTTATGGTTAGACTCAGTAACCTTAAAAAGGACTGAGCCATGACACTACATTGCGCATTTATTGGATTTGGCAAAAGCACCACGCGTTACCACCTTCCGTACGTTCTTCACCGTAAAGATACCTGGCACGTGGCCCATATCTATCGCCGCCGCGCGAAGCCGGAAGAGCAATCCCCGCAATATTCCCATATTCATTTCACCAGCGATCTCGATGAGGTACTGGGCGACCCGCAGGTTAAACTGGTCATCGTCTGTACCCACGCCGACAGCCATTTTGACTATGCGAAACGCGCGCTCGAAGCGGGCAAAAACGTGCTGGTAGAAAAACCCTTCACCCCGACCATCGCCGAAGCGAAGGCGCTGTTCGCGCTGGCTAAAAACAAAGGCCTGACCGTTACGCCGTATCAGAACCGCCGCTTTGACAGCTGCTTCCTGACGGCGAAAAAGGCGATTGATAGCGGCAAGCTCGGCGACATTGTGGAAATTGAAAGCCACTTCGACTACTACCGCCCGGTGGTGGAAACCCAGCCCGGGCTGCCGCAGGATGGCTCCTTCTACGGTCTCGGCGTCCATACCATGGACCAGATCATCTCCCTGTTTGGCCGCCCGGACCACGTGGCGTATGACATCCGCAGCCTGCGGAATAAAGCCAACCCGGACGATACCTTTGAAGCGCAGCTGTTCTACGGCGACCTCAAAGCCATCGTCAAGACCAGCCATCTGGTGAAAATCGACTATCCGAAATTTATCGTTCACGGCACCCGAGGCTCGTTTATTAAGTACGGCATTGACCAGCAGGAGACCAGCCTGAAGGCCAACATCATGCCGGGTGAGCCGGGATTTGCGGCGGATGATTCCGTTGGCGTGCTGGAGTATGTGAACGACGAGGGCGTGACGGTCAGGGAAGAACTCAAACCCGAAGCGGGTGACTATGGCCGCGTGTACGATGCGCTGTTTGAGACCCTCACCAACGGCTCGCCGAATTACGTCAAGGAATCTGACGTTCTGACCAACCTGGAAATCCTTGAGCGGGCCTTCGAACAGACCTCTCCTGCCACGGTAACCCTCGCGAAATAAGCAAAAACGGCTCCTCTGCGCTTATTCATAATTTTTGAACAGAGGAGTCAATTTTCACCCTCTATGATCCCAGACCGTTTGCGTCCACACTTACTCCATCGAAACGAACTGAGGGTGAAAACAATGATCTACTTACGCAAAGCAAACGAACGTGGTCACGCGAATCATGGCTGGCTGGACTCATGGCATTCATTCTCGTTTGCCGACTACTACGACCCGAACTTCATGGGTTTCTCCGCACTTCGCGTGATTAACGACGACGTAATTGATGCAGGCCAGGGCTTCGGTACCCACCCGCACAAAGACATGGAAATCCTGACCTATGTGCTGGAAGGCGCGGTTGAGCACCAGGACAGCATGGGCAACAAAGAGCAGGTTCCGGCGGGCGAGTTCCAGATTATGAGCGCGGGTACCGGGGTACGTCACTCCGAGTACAACCCGAGCAAAACGGAAAAACTGCACCTGTATCAAATCTGGATCATTCCAGAAGAAACCGGCATCACGCCGCGCTACGAGCAACGCCGCTTTGACGCGAAACAGGGCAAACAGCTGGTACTGTCCCCGGACGCGCGTGAAGGTTCCCTGAAAGTGCATCAGGATATGGAGCTGTACCGCTGGGCGCTGGCGAAAGATGAACAGTCTGTGCATCAGATTGCCGCTAACCGCCGCGTCTGGATCCAGGTGGTGAAAGGTGAAGTGTCCATCAACGGCACCAAAGCGACAACCGCCGATGGTCTGGCAATCTGGGACGAGCAGGCGCTCTCCGTGCATGCCGACAGCGAAAGTGAAATTCTGCTGTTTGACCTGCCGCCGGTGTAATAAATCATAAATAAATGCCCATCCTTCCCTATGACAGGGGAAGGATGGGCTTTGTCCGTGATAAACTGAGAAAATCTCTCACTTCAAGATTTCTCAGGACGATGAAAAAGAAACGCCCCGTACTTCAGGATGTCGCCGATCGCGTCGGTGTGACCAAAATGACGGTCAGCCGTTTTTTACGTAACCCGGAACAGGTTTCCGTGGCGTTGCGTGGCAAGATTGCCGCTGCCCTTGATGAACTGGGTTATATCCCCAACCGCGCACCCGATATTCTCTCGAATGCGACCAGCCGCGCGGTGGGAGTCCTTCTGCCGTCCTTAACCAACCAGGTGTTCGCCGAAGTTCTGCGCGGCATTGAAAGCGTCACCGATGCTTTTGGTTACCAGACCATGCTCGCCCACTACGGTTACAAGCCGGAACTGGAAGAAGAACGTCTGGAATCGATGCTTTCCTGGAACATTGACGGCCTGATTTTAACCGAACGTACCCACACAGCCCGCACGCTCAAAATGATTGAAGTCGCCGGCATTCCGGTGGTGGAGCTGATGGACAGCCAGTCGCCGTGCCTCGACATCGCCGTGGGCTTTGATAACTTCGAAGCTGCGCGTCAGATGACGGCGGCAATTATCGCCCGCGGGCATCGTCATATTGCCTATCTGGGTGCGCGACTTGATGAACGTACTATCATCAAACAGAAGGGATACGAGCAGGCGATGCTCGACGCGAACTTAACCCCGTACAGCGTGATGGTGGAGCAGTCCTCTTCCTATACGTCGGGTATTGAGCTGATGCGTCAGGCGCGACGTGAGTATCCGCAACTGGACGGTATTTTCTGTACCAACGATGACCTTGCGGTCGGCGCGGCGTTTGAGTGTCAGCGTCTGGGGCTGAAGATCCCTGATGATATGGCGATCGCCGGCTTCCACGGCCACGACATCGGCCAGGTAATGGAGCCGCGTCTGGCGAGCGTCCTGACCCCGCGTGAACGTATGGGCCGCATTGGCGCAGAACGCCTGCTGGCGCGCATTCGTGGCGAGACGGTTACCCCAAAAATGTTAGATTTAGGTTTCACCTTGTCACCGGGTGGATCTATTTGAACTGACAAATTTGAAGTAGCTCACACTTATTCACTTCGCGCACGTTTGGATATTGCTTCTCTTTTGCCCCGGCAGGACAATGTTACCGATAACTGTTACCCGTAACAATTGACTGAGGGACACCCTTTGAGCACGACTAATCATGATCACCACGTCTACGTCCTGATGGGCGTTTCCGGTAGCGGGAAATCAGCCGTGGCCAGCGAAGTGGCGCATCAACTCCAGGCTGCATTTCTGGATGGTGACTTCCTCCATCCGCGCAGCAATATCATGAAGATGGCCTCCGGCGAGCCGCTGAACGACGACGACCGCAAACCGTGGTTGCAGGCGCTAAATGACGCCGCGTTCGCCATGCAGCGCACCAATAAAGTTTCCCTGATCGTCTGCTCCGCGCTGAAAAAAACCTACCGCGACCTGCTGCGTGACGGCAACCCGAACCTCTCTTTCATCTACCTGAAAGGAGACTTCGAGGTGATTGAAAGCCGCCTGAAGGCGCGTAAGGGTCACTTCTTCAAAACGCAGATGCTGGTGACGCAGTTTGAAGCGCTGCAGGAGCCGGGTGAAGACGAGAAAGACGTCTTAGTGGTTGATATCGATCAGTCACTGGAAGGTGTTGTTGCCAGCACCATCGAGGTCATTAATAAAAGGCAGTAAGTTTTGAGTACATTAACGCTAGTTTTGACAGCAGTGGGTTCCGTATTGCTGCTGCTGTTTTTGGTGATGAAGGCGCGTATGCACGCCTTTGTTGCTTTGATGGTGGTTTCTATTGGTGCTGGTCTCTTTTCCGGTATGCCGCTCGACAAGATCGCCGCGACGATGGAAAAAGGGATGGGCGGCACGCTGGGCTTCCTGGCGATTGTGGTCGCGCTTGGCGCGATGTTTGGCAAGATTTTGCACGAGACGGGCGCGGTCGACCAGATTGCCGTCAAAATGCTGAAATCCTTTGGCCACAGCCGCGCGCACTACGCGATAGGCCTGGCGGGGCTGATTTGCGCGCTGCCGCTGTTCTTCGAAGTCGCCGTGGTGCTGCTGATTAGCGTGGCGTTCTCCATGGCTCGCCACACCGGCACTAACCTCGTGAAGCTGGTTATTCCGCTGTTTGCGGGCGTGGCGGCGGCTGCAGCGTTTCTGCTGCCCGGACCCGCGCCGATGCTGCTGGCCTCCCAGATGCACGCTGACTTTGGCTGGATGATCCTCATTGGCCTCTGCGCCGCGATCCCGGGGATGATTATCGCCGGTCCGCTGTGGGGTAACTTCATCAGCCGTTACGTTGAGCTGCACATTCCTGACGACATCACCGAGCCGCACCTGGGCGAAGGCAAAATGCCGTCCTTTGGCTTTAGCCTGTCGCTGATCCTGCTGCCGCTGGTTCTCGTGGGTCTGAAAACCATCGCCGCGCGCTTTGTGCCGGTAGGGTCTTCCGCTTACGAGTGGTTTGAGTTCATCGGCCACCCGTTCACGGCGATCCTGGTGGCCTGTCTGGTGGCGATTTACGGCCTGGCGATGCGTCAGGGGATGCCGAAAGACCGGGTGATGGAGATCTGCGGTGCCGCGCTGCAGCCTGCGGGTATTATCCTGCTGGTGATCGGTGCAGGCGGCGTGTTCAAGCAGGTGCTGGTGGATTCTGGCGTAGGCCCGGCTCTGGGTGAAGCGCTGACCGGAATGGGCCTGCCGATTGCGGTAACCTGCTTTGTGCTGGCCGCGGCGGTGCGTATCATCCAGGGTTCCGCAACCGTGGCGTGTTTAACCGCCGTCGGTCTGGTGATGCCGGTCATTGAGCAGCTTAATTACTCCGGTGCGCAGATGGCCGCGCTGTCTATCTGTATCGCAGGCGGTTCGATTGTGGTCTCCCACGTTAACGACGCAGGCTTCTGGCTGTTCGGTAAGTTCACTGGCGCCACCGAAGCACAGACCCTGAAAACCTGGACGCTGATGGAAACCATCCTCGGCACGACGGGTGCGATTGTCGGGATGATTGCCTTTACGCTGCTGAGCTAAATGCGGTGATTTAATAAGGCCGAAAAATAAGGCCCGGTAGCGCTAGCGCTTATCGGGCCTTTTTATTATGCAGAACACCAGGCCGGGAAAGGTGAGACCACCGCCCGGCGTTTTCACATCACTCGCCCTGCGTGGCGCTCTCAATCGTCAAACGCACGTCCGAGGTGATCAGCTCTGCCAGCATCTGGTACACCTTCAGCGTCTCTTCCGGCTCGGCATCGCCCGTATCGCTGATAAAGCCTTCGTCACGAAGCGTCAGCACCAGGGAACTGAAGACCGCTTTGTCGAAGAATTCAGGGGCGTTAATGCCGTGCAGAACGGACAGGCGCTGTGCCAGCGTCCGGCTCTCTTTTTCCAGCGTACCGCGGTTGATAGACGGGTTCGCACTCAGCAGCCAGAAGGTAATGGCGTAGCGCTGCAGCGTTTCGCGCGCACCGGCTGCCAGCAGTTGCAGGGTACGGGAGCGTGACGGATTGATGTGCAGCTCGTCATTCGTGACGGTGATCAGCCCCTGACGACGCAGTTCTTCCGTCAGTTTGTCCAGCTCGCCCGCCAGCTCATCTTTGCTCCAGCGCAGGAACAGCTCCGCTTTCAGCATCGGGTAGAGCGTATCAACGTGACGCAACAGCTCCTGACGCGAGATGCGGCGATGTTGGGTGATGATGGCCGCCATGAGCGACGGCAGCATCAGCATATGGGTGATGTTGTTGCGGTAGTACGTCATCAGAACTGCCTGCTCGCGCGGCAGAATGATGATGTCGCCGATCGTGTCTTTTTCGACTTCAAACTTGTTCATCTGCAGCGCGTGATCGATAAGCTCACTGGCGGTTGCAGAAGGCACTGTTGAATCAACCGAATACGGCACGTTGCGCATCATGTCCAGATAGCAATCCAGCTGTTCCGTCAGCTGTTCACGGGTCAGCGAGCGCTGGCGCGAAGCCAGAAGCGCCGTACAGCACAGGTTCATGGCGTTAGCCGCCCCGGCGTTGTTAATGCGCACCATCAGCTCGGACGCAATGCCGTTGACCGTTGGCGTCAGCCAGGCCGGACGGATCGCTTCGATAGGGTCAATGGACTCGCGCCACTCCGGAACGTGATGGTTCAGATACGTCATCAGCGGCATCGGCTCGCCAAAGTTCACGTAGCCCTGGCCCAGGTTGCGTAACTTGCTCAGGCCGCGCAGCATCTGCGGCAGGCTCTCTTTCTCTTTGGTCGCGCCGCGCAGCTCTTTGGCGTAAGTGCCCACCTCCATCACGTGCTCATAGCCAATGTAGATTGGCACCAGCGTGATGGGACGGGTTCCTCCGCGCAGCATGGCCTGGATGGTCATCGACAGCGTGCCGGTCTTAGGATCGAGCAGACGTCCGGTACGGGAACGACCGCCCTCCACGAAGTACTCCACGGAATAGCCGCGGCTGAACAGCTCGCCCAGATACTCGCGGAACACGGTGGAGTAGAGCTTGTTGCCCTTGAATGTACGCCGGATAAAGAAGGCGCCCAGGCGGCGGAAAATCGGGCCTGCTGGCCAGAAATTCAGGTTGATACCGGCAGCGATGTGCGGCGGTACCAGCCCCTGGTGATAGAGGACATAGGAAAGAAGCAGGTAGTCCATGTGGCTGCGGTGGCAGGGAACATAGACAATTTCATGGCCATCGTGCGCCAGCTGGCGTACGCGCTCGGCATTATGAACGTTGATGCCCTGGTAGAGGCGGTTCCAGGTAAAGCCGAGAATACGATCGGAAAGGCGGATCATCTCGTAAGAGAAGTTCGCTGCAATCTCTTCCATTAGCGCAATGGCGTTCTGCTGGGCTTTCTCATGCGAAATTTTCTTGCTGCGCGCTTCGTCTTCTACGGCGCGGGCAATCGCTTTTGAAGCCAGCAGCTTGTTGAACAGATCCTGACGCGCCGGGAGGCGAGGCCCTACGGCAGCCAGGCGCTGACGGGCGAAGTGCATACGCGCCACGCGCGCCAGTTTTTGCGCGATGATCTTGTCGGTGCCGTGCTCGTCCGCCATTCGGCGCAGCGAAACGGAAGGCGAGAAGCGCACAAAGCTGTCGCGTCCCAGCCAGGAGACCGCGAAGAACTTCTGGATGCCGTTAAGCATGCGCAGCGGTGGATTCTCTTCACCTTTTTCACGGCCCGGACGGCGACCAAACATCACCGACACCGGCACCATCTGCACATCCAGATCAGGATTGCTGCGGTGCAGGTCGAGATAGTCATGGAACAGCTTGATGGACTCTTCTTTTGGCGTGTAATAGGTAAACACGCGAGGTCCACCGTGGATGAACACGTAGCGCGGCAGCAGAGTGCCGTCAACTTCCAGCGGTTCAAGCGGGTCAGGTAGGTCATGCGCCAGACACTGGGCGCGAAGCGTCAGTAAGTCTGCCTTCGAGTTATAAGGCAAAACGTACATAATAGGACGCGACGTATCGAGCCCCAATTCCAGCGCGGGTTCTGCTGGGATAGACTTGCTTTTTACCAGGATGCTTAATGGTAAATTAAGTAATTTGTAGTAAATTCGTGGCCAGCCGGACATAAACGATGTAAAGCCTCTGGTTAATAATGCAATTGCGCCGCAAGGATAACAGAAAGCGCGCAAAATTTCTGTTGTTACCCGTCATACTTCAGGCTGTAGCGAAACGCGCTACAGCTATAGTTACTGACGCTATTTCCAATAAAAGGTTCTTTTAATGGCCAATAATACCACTGGGTTAACCCGAATCATCAAAGCCGCCGGCTATTCCTGGAAAGGTTTCCGCGCCGCATGGATCAATGAAGCCGCTTTTCGCCAGGAGGGCGTCGCCGCTATCATCGCGGTGATTATCGCCTGTTTCCTTGATGTTGATGCAATAACACGTGTTCTTCTGATCGGCTCCGTGCTTCTCGTGATGATAGTGGAAATTCTTAATAGCGCTATTGAGGCTGTTGTTGACCGTATCGGCTCTGATTTCCACGAACTCTCTGGCCGGGCAAAAGACATGGGCTCTGCTGCCGTGCTGCTGGCGATTATCACTGCCGTTATCACCTGGGTCACGCTGCTTTGGTCACATTTCCGATGAGCCTCGAGGAATAATTAAGTCCCTGGTTTTTTGTGCAGTTTTTGGTTCCAAAATCGCCTTTGACTGTATATACTCACAGCATAACTGTATATACACCCAGGGGGCGGAATGAAAGCGTTAACGACCAGGCAGCAAGAGGTGTTTGATCTCATCCGGGATCATATCGGCCAGACGGGTATGCCACCCACGCGTGCGGAAATCGCGCAGCGTCTGGGCTTCCGTTCTCCGAATGCTGCCGAAGAACACCTGAAAGCGCTGGCACGTAAGGGCGTAATTGAGATTGTTTCGGGCGCGTCACGTGGTATCCGCCTTCTGGTGGAAGAAGAGACGGGCATTCCGCTGGTGGGGCGCGTTGCTGCTGGTGAGCCTTTACTGGCACAGCAGCATATTGAAGGCCACTATCAGGTCGATCCAGCCATGTTCAAACCGAGCGCTGATTTCCTGCTGCGCGTAAGCGGTATGTCGATGAAAGACATCGGTATTCTTGACGGCGATCTGCTTGCGGTTCACAAAACGCAGGATGTGCGCAACGGCCAGGTCGTGGTTGCACGCATCGATGACGAAGTCACCGTCAAGCGCCTCAAAAAGCAGGGTAACACCGTCCAGCTGTTGCCTGAAAACAACGAGTTCTCCCCGATTGTGGTGGATCTCCGTGAACATAACTTCTCTATCGAAGGACTGGCGGTTGGGGTTATTCGCAACGGTGAATGGCTTTAATCTCTTCCTGACAGGCTACGGCTCCGCTGTAGCCTGATTCATTTTCTGCTCCCGGTATTTTTCATGTCACTGCTGACGGCATCCGATAAGGCATTGTGGCGTCTTGCTCTGCCAATGATTTTCTCCAATATCACCGTGCCCTTGCTGGGTCTGGTCGATACTGCCGTTATTGGTCATCTTGATTCGCCTGTTTATCTTGGCGGCGTGGCGATTGGCGCGACGGCAACCAGCTTCCTCTTTATGCTGCTGCTCTTTTTGCGCATGAGCACCACCGGACTGACCGCACAGGCCTATGGCGCAAAAGATCCGCTGCGTCTGGCTCGCGCGCTGGTGCAGCCGCTGATACTTGCGCTTGGTGCGGGGGCGTTAATCGTTTTACTGCGCGCTCCCCTGATTGACCTTGCGCTTCATATCGTTGGCGGCAGCGAGGCGGTGCTGGAGCAGGCCCAACGTTTCCTTGAAATCCGCTGGCTCAGCGCGCCCGCCTCGCTGGCTAATCTGGTTCTGCTGGGGTGGCTGCTGGGCGTACAGTATGCCCGTGCGCCGGTGATTCTGCTGGTGGTGGGTAACCTTCTCAACATCGTGTTGGACGTCTGGCTGGTGATGGGGCTGCATATGAACGTGCAGGGTGCGGCACTGGCAACCGCGATTGCAGAATACGGAACCTTTATTATTGGTCTGTGGATGGTCTGGCGCGTCCTGGCGATGCGCGGGATCTCCCTTGCGCTGCTCAAAACCGCATGGCGCGGGAATATCCGTAAGCTGCTGGCGCTCAACCGTGACATCATGCTCCGCTCGCTGCTTCTTCAACTCTGCTTCGGCGCGCTGACGGTTTTCGGGGCCCGGCTGGGGCCAGAAATCGTCGCGGTCAACGCGGTATTAATGACGCTTCTGACCTTTACCGCCTACGCGCTGGACGGCTTTGCCTATGCGGTTGAAGCGCATTCGGGGCAGGCGTACGGCGCGCGCGAAAGCGGGCAGCTCCAGGATGTCTGGCGGGCAGCCTGCCGTCAGTCGGGACTGGTCGCGCTGGCGTTTGGTCTGGTTTACGCCTGTTTAGGCGAGCAGATCGTGGCGTTACTCACCTCTCTTTCTTCACTGCGCGAGCTGGCGAGCCATTACCTTATCTGGCAGGTGATTTTACCGGTGGTCGGCGTCTGGTGTTATCTCCTGGACGGCATGTTTATTGGTGCTACGCGCGGAGCCGAAATGCGTAACAGCATGGCTGTCGCGGCGGCAGGATTTGGCCTGACGCTGCTGACGCTCCCGTGGTTTGGTAACCACGGTTTATGGCTGGCCCTCGCCGTTTTCCTCTCGCTGCGAGGGCTATCGCTGGCTTTTATCTGGCGGCGCCACTGGCGGAACAATACCTGGTTCCCCTCGCGTCACGATATATCGTGACGGTTAAAGATTCCGAATATGAAACCAACAGCCGAATCCTTAACTACAATAATTATCACGTCCAGCAGAAAAGAACGTAACGGACGTTACGACCCGACGCTTAACTAAGAGGACACGATGATGAATAAAGACGAAATCGGCGGCAACTGGAAGCAGTTCAAAGGTAAAGCGAAAGAACAGTGGGGTAAGCTGACTGATGACGATATGACCGTCATTGAAGGTAAACGCGATCAGCTTGTCGGTAAAATCCAGGAGCGTTACGGCTACGCAAAAGACCAGGCGGAAAAAGAAGTGGGCGACTGGGAAAAACGCAACGACTACCGCTGGTAACCGGGCTATACCCGAAAGTACAAGGAAGTACACACTGAGGCGGCCCTGAGCCGCCTTTGCTTTTGTTGCTAACGCGGCTTTTTCTTCACGAGAATAGAGTGGTCGTGCTGACACGCGTCCTGGTGACGACAGGCTTCCACTTCCACGCACGCCGAGCACAGCCCGTGCGCTTCAATCACGTTATGACGCAGGGCAAAGCCCATTTTAGCGGCCAGCGAATGCATAATGTCTTCCACGCCTTCCGCACCTTCTTCTTTCACCACCCCACAGCGGTCACAGATAAACATCGCCGATGTATGCGTTGGCTGATCGAAAAGATGGCACAGCACATAGCTGTTTGTGGACTCCACCTTATGCACGAATCCTTGCTCCAGCAGGAAATCCAGCGCGCGATAAACCGTCGGCGGTTTCGCCTGCGGCTCGCTTTCCCGGAGCAGGTCGAGCAGGTCGTAGGCGCTGATGGCACCCTGCTGCAGGCTCATCAGACGTAACACTTCAAGGCGCTGCGGAGTCAGGCGCACATTGCGTTGCGCGCACAGCTTTTCGGCCTGCGCTAACAGCTCTTTTGTGGACTTATCCATGTAGCACCCCGGATGTTATAGGACGGAAAACCCTCACTTTATCATGTTCTGGTAAAAACACCGAGATCCGCCAGTCTGTGCTATACCTGACCCATCGCAAACCGGGAAATAAACAATGAAACGACCTGACTGTATTCGGCACTGGCGCGACGTTGAAGGCGCGGATGATTCGACCTATCCAGACAGCGACGAGCTGTTTTCTATCGGCGCGCCGCTGGCCCGCAAGCTCGGGCTCGGGCGCATTGGCATCCATCATGAGCGTTTGCCGCCGGGACGCAGGACGTCTTATCCCCATGCGGAAAGCGACGAAGAAGAGTTTATCTACGTGCTTGAAGGTTACCCGGAGGCCTGGATTAATGGCTATTTGTGGAAGCTTGAACCGGGCGACAGCGTGGGGTTCCCCGCCGGAACCGGTATCTGTCACACCTTTATCAACAACACGGATGAAGAGGTTCGGCTACTGGTCGTTGGCGAGGCCAATAAGAAGCACAACCGTATCTACTACCCGCTCAACCCCGTGTATGCCGCCACGCGGGAAGATCGCTGGGTCGACCATCCTCCACAGTTTTTTGGACCGCACGATGGAAAACCTGGGAAAAAATAATTTCCTCTTCTATAAATATTGAGGGCCGTCACAAAATATAACAGGCCGTAAGGGAGTTTTACTTAGGGAAAGAAATAGCGGGTCTTTTACTACTTATTCACAGCAATAGTTCGTTCCTGTTTGGGTGATAACAGACAGGGGTTATTTCATAACAGACTATAACGGGCATCCTGTGAAAAAAAATTTTAAATTTTCGGTGGTGAGTATCGCTGTCTCTTTGTTTATGGCAAATCAGGCGGGAGCAGCCAATACCTGGACAGAATCACGTAGCGACGCAATGGGCGGCACTGGCGTTGCCTCTGGCAGCTATGGCAGTGGGGCGTTAATCAACCCTGCGCTGCTGGCAAAGGCAAAACCGGACGATGATGTGACGGTTATCTTGCCTTCGGTCGGCGCGCAGATCACAGATAAAGACAATCTTCAGGATGAGATTGATAATATCAACGACAAAATTAACCACTATAAAGACGTGGTGGATAATCTTACGCCGATTGAAATTATCACCAATCCGCTGGGTTCTATTAACCAGTTCCAGGGCGCGGCAAAAGATCTTGCCGACGAGCTGGACTATCTCAAGGGCAAAACCGCACGCGCGACGGCAGGGGCTGGCATTGCCGTGAGTATCCCTAACGACGTGCTCTCCGTGGCCTTTATGGCGAAAGGCTACGCCCATGGTCGGGTAAGCTCGTCTATCGATCAACAAGACATTGATTATCTGCGCGGTATTCAAAAAAGCGATGCGGTAGCGGCCGGTGTCGCGCTGGATGCTGCCCTGAACGGCACGGATCAAATCACCAAAAACCTCAACTCAACGGCTTCTGGCCGGGCGGCAATTGTGTCCGACTACGGCGTTGCCGTTGCCCGACAGTTCGATCTCGGCGGTGTCCCGGTTTCCGTGGGCGTGACGCCAAAACTGCAAAAAACCTGGGTCTATAACTACACCACCTCAATCTACGATTACGACAGTAATAAGTGGAACGATAGCCGCTACCGTACAGACGATACGGGCTTTAACGTTGATGCTGGTATTGCGGCTGATTTCGGCGAAAACTGGACGGTTGGCGTGAGCGGACAAAACCTGATGTCGCGTGATATCGACACCAAAGATATCCGTATACGCAACGGGCGTACCGGGGAAGTGGTGAGCTATAAAGATACCTACCAGATCCGTCCGCTGGTGACCGCCGGGGCCGCCTGGCATAACGATCTGGTGACGCTGACTGCCGATGGCGACCTGACGGAAACCAAAGGCTTCAAGAGCGAAGATAACTCACAGTACGTTGGCGTCGGTGCCGAGGTTACGCCGCTGAGCTGGCTGGCCGTGCGTGCGGGTTATCGCGCGGACGTGAAGGGTAACGACAGCAATGTCTTTACCGGCGGTGTCGGTTTCGCGCCGTTTAGCACCGTTCATGTCGACCTGATGGGGCTGTACGGTGAAGACGAAACCTGGGGCGCAGGGGCTCAGCTGAGCATGACGTTCTAAAGTCCACCGGAGGCGCTGCGCCTCCGGCTTTTCTTTGTGCTATAGTAGCGCCCCTTTTCCACCAGATGCTTAAAACTTCGCCATGTCGTCAGAATTACAGACTGCTTTTCCCGCACACCGTTTTTCCATTGCGCCGATGCTCGACTGGACGGACAGACACTGCCGCTACTTCCTGCGTCAGCTCTCCCGCCACACGCTGCTGTACACCGAAATGGTGACCACGGGCGCAATCATCCACGGGAAGGGCGACTACCTGGCCTATAGCGAAGAAGAGCATCCGGTTGCCCTGCAACTGGGCGGCAGCGATCCGGCCGCGCTGGCGCAGTGTGCGAAGCTGGCAGAAGCGCGCGGCTACGACGAGATCAACCTTAACGTTGGCTGTCCGTCAGACCGCGTGCAAAACGGCATGTTCGGTGCTTGCCTGATGGGGAACGCGCAGCTGGTGGCGGACTGTATCAAGGCGATGCGCGACGTGGTTTCCATTCCGGTGACGGTCAAAACCCGTATCGGCATTGACGACCAGGACAGTTACGAATTCCTGTGCGATTTTATCAATACGGTTTCCGGCAAGGGTGAATGCGAGATGTTTATCATTCACGCGCGTAAAGCCTGGCTTTCTGGCCTGAGCCCGAAAGAGAACCGTGAAATTCCGCCGCTGGACTACCCTCGCGTGTACCAGCTGAAGCGTGATTTCCCGCATCTGACGATGTCGATTAACGGCGGCATCAAGTCGCTGGAAGAGGCCAACGCGCATCTGGCGCATATGGATGGCGTCATGGTCGGGCGCGAGGCGTACCAAAACCCGGGCATTCTGGCGACGGTCGATCGCGAAATATTTGGCGTTGAAGGGGCAGACAGCGATCCGGTTGCGGTGGTGAGAGCGATGTACCCGTACATCGAACGCGAGTTGAGTAACGGTACGTATCTCGGCCATATCACACGCCATATGCTCGGCCTGTTCCAGGGGATCCCCGGGGCGCGTCAGTGGCGTCGCTATCTCAGCGAAAACGCACACAAAGCCGGGGCCGATATTGAGGTGCTGGAGCACGCGCTGCGTCTGGTCGCAGATAAACGATAAGTTACGCTAAAAAGTCGTCAAATTCACCACGCCCTGCGAGTTCTCGCGGGGCGTTTTGCTTTAAGAACAGCATGTTAGCTTTGGCATGAATCTTGTAATGCTTACTGCATTATTCGGGAACTCGTGGGAGAGCACCATGCTGGAACTACTTTTTGTGATCGGCTTTTTTGTCATGCTGCTGGCGACAGGCGTTTCGCTGCTCGGCATTCTGGCGGCTATCGTTGTGGCGACGGTCGTCATGTTTATTGGCGGATTATTTGCCCTGACGATCAAACTGCTGCCGTGGTTACTGCTGGCCATTGCGGTGGTGTGGGTGATTCGGGCGATAAAAGCGCCAAAAGTGCCCAGTTATCAGCGCAATAACCGCTTTCGTTACTAAGGTATTGAGGGGTTCGTCACATACTTGTAACTTTTCCGGCGGCAGGACTTAGAACAGAATAGGATTTGCTTATCGAATCTGTCACTATGGCTGTCGTTAAAGAATTCATCGAGCTGTACCCTACATACAGCCGAACTAAAAAAAGAAAGGGCTTCCTCAGGGAAGCCCAATTTCTTTTTGGGGCTCAGGGAATCAACAGGCTCGACCCCTGCGTTGCCCGGCTCTCCAGTACCTCATGCGCGCGCTGCGCATCGGTTAGCGCGTATTTCTGCGCGTCTGCCACATCCACTTTGATGACTCCGCTGGCGATCAGCGAGAACAGCTCGTTGCTGGCTTCCTCAAGTTCTTCCCGGCTGGTGATATAACCCTGCAGGGAAGGGCGCGTCACGTACAGCGAGCCTTTCTGATTCAGGATCCCGAGATTCACGCCGGTCACGGCGCCTGACGCATTCCCGAAGCTTACCATCAGCCCGCGACGTTGCAGACAGTCCAGCGACGCTTCCCAGGTGTCTTTCCCTACCGAGTCATACACGACGCGGACTTTTTTGCCGTTAGTGATCTCTTTCAGCCGTTCGACAATGCTCTCTTCACGGTAGTTAATCACCTGCCAGGCGCCCGCCTGCAGCGCGCGCTGCGCTTTTTGCGCATTGCCCACGGTGCCGATCAGCTTCGCGCCCAGCGCTTTTGCCCACTGACAGGCGATGAGTCCGACACCACCCGCCGCGGCGTGAAAAAGGAACTGCTCGTCGGGTTTAATTTCATAGGTTTTGCGCAGCAGATAGTAAACGGTCAAACCTTTCAGGAACGAGGCCGCCGCCTGCTCAAAGGAGATGGCGTTGGGCAGCAGGGCGGCCTTATCCGCCGGGACGTTGTGGACGGAGCTGTAAGCGCCCAGCGCAGATTGCGCATACACCACGCGGTCGCCTTCTTTAATATGCTTAACCGCGCTGCCCACTTTGATGACGATACCGGCCGCCTCGGTGCCAAGCCCGCTCGGCATTGACGGCGGCGGGTAGAGGCCGCCGCGAATATAGGTGTCGATGTAGTTAATGCCGATGGCTTTGTTTTCAACCTGAACTTCATTTTCGCCAGGCGCGGCAGGGGTGAACTCCACCGCTTTCAGTACGTCTGGCCCACCGTGTTTCTGGAATTCAATGCGCGTTGCCATGCTCCCTCCGTAAGAAAAATATGGTAATCTTTCGACCCACTTCTTTATCTCGGTAACTCCATTCACTATGGCAGGAAACAAACCCTTCAACAAACAGACTGAGCCTCGCGAGCGTGATTTCCAGGTCGCAGGGTTAAAAGTCCCGCCGCACTCGATTGAAGCGGAACAGTCGGTGTTGGGCGGTTTAATGCTGGATAACGAACGCTGGGACGACGTTGCCGAGCGCGTCGTGGCGGAAGATTTCTACACCCGTCCGCACCGTCATATCTTTACCGAAATGGCGCGTCTGCAGGAGTCGGGCAGCCCAATCGACCTGATCACGCTTGCGGAATCTCTGGAGCGTCTTGGGCAACTCGACAGCTGCGGTGGGTTTGCCTATCTGGCGGAACTGTCAAAAAACACGCCTAGTGCGGCGAACATCAGCGCTTACGCCGATATCGTGCGCGAACGTGCCGTTGTTCGCGAGATGATCTCGGTGGCGAACGAGATCGCCGAAGCCGGTTTTGATCCGCAGGGTCGCACCAGCGAAGACCTGCTCGACCTCGCTGAATCCCGCGTCTTTAAAATCGCCGAAAGCCGCGCGAACAAAGACGAAGGCCCAAAAAATATCGCCGATGTCCTCGATGCCACCGTTGCCCGTATCGAACAGCTGTTCCAGCAGCCGCACGATGGCGTCACCGGCGTGAACACCGGATATGACGATCTCAACAAGAAAACCGCTGGCCTGCAGCCGTCGGATTTGATTATCGTCGCGGCGCGTCCGTCGATGGGTAAAACCACATTTGCGATGAACCTCGTGGAAAACGCGGCGATGTTGCAGGATAAGCCGGTACTCATCTTCAGTCTTGAGATGCCCTCCGAACAGATTATGATGCGTTCTCTGGCGTCGCTGTCCCGCGTGGACCAGACCCGCATCCGTACCGGTCAGCTCGATGATGAAGACTGGGCGCGCATCTCCGGCACCATGGGCATTCTGCTGGAAAAACGTAACATCTATATTGATGACTCCTCCGGCCTGACGCCGACGGAAGTCCGTTCCCGCGCGCGTCGTATCGCCCGTGAACACGGCGGTATCGGTCTTATCATGATCGACTACCTTCAGCTGATGCGCGTACCGTCGCTTTCCGACAACCGTACGCTGGAAATTGCGGAGATTTCACGCTCGCTCAAGGCCTTAGCCAAAGAGCTGCACGTGCCGGTGGTAGCGCTGTCGCAGCTTAACCGTTCCCTGGAACAACGTGCCGACAAGCGTCCGGTCAACTCCGACCTGCGTGAATCCGGCTCCATCGAGCAGGATGCCGACTTAATCATGTTTATCTACCGTGATGAGGTTTATCACGAGAACAGCGACCTGAAAGGGATCGCCGAAATTATTATTGGTAAACAGCGTAACGGCCCGATCGGGACGGTACGTCTGACCTTTAACGGACAGTGGTCGCGTTTCGACAACTATGCCGGTCCTCAGTATGATGATGAGTAATTTCTAAGGAATTCAAATGCAAGCGGCAACTGTTGTTATTAACCGCCGCGCTCTGCGACACAACCTGCAACGTCTGCGTGAACTGGCACCCGCCAGCAAGCTCGTTGCAGTCGTGAAAGCGAACGCTTACGGACACGGTCTTCTTGAGACCGCGCGAACGCTCCCCGATGCCGACGCCTTTGGCGTCGCCCGTCTTGAAGAAGCTCTCCGCCTGCGCGCGGGGGGAATTACTCAACCTATTCTGCTGCTGGAAGGCTTTTTCGAAGCCACGGATCTGCCGACCATTGCTGACCAGCATCTTCACACGGCGGTGCATAACGAAGAGCAGCTCGCCGCGCTCGAAACCGCCGAGCTGAGCGAGCCGGTAACCGTGTGGATGAAGCTCGATACGGGCATGCACCGTCTGGGCGTGCGTCCGGAAAACGCGGAGGCGTTTTATCAGCGTTTGTGCCAGTGCAAAAACGTGCGCCAGCCGGTGAATATTGTCAGCCACTTCGCCCGCGCCGACGAGCCCGAGTGCGGCGAGACCGAGCGGCAGTTTGATATCTTTACTACCTTCTGCGAAGGCAAGCCGGGGATGCGTTCTCTGGCGGCATCCGGCGGTATTTTACTGTGGCCCCAGTCGCACTTTGACTGGGCTCGCCCGGGCATCATTCTTTACGGCGTGTCGCCCCTGGAGAACAAACCCTGGGGACCTGACCTGGGCTTCAAGCCGGTAATGTCCCTTGTTTCTAACCTGATTGCCGTGCGCGAACACAAAGCGGGTGAGCCGGTGGGCTACGGTGGTACCTGGACCAGCGAGCGCGATACGCGTCTCGGTGTCGTGGCGATGGGCTATGGCGACGGCTATCCGCGCGCAGCGCCGTCGGGTACGCCGGTTCTGGTCAACGGTCGTGAGGTGAAGATTGTTGGCCGCGTGGCGATGGATATGATTTGCGTCGATCTGGGGCCTGAAGCCGAGGATAAACCCGGCGACGATGTAGTGCTGTGGGGCGAAGGTTTGCCTGTTGAACGCATTGCTGAAATTACGAAAGTGAGTGCTTACGAACTTATCACACGCCTGACGTCACGGGTGGCGATGAAGTACATCGACTAACATTTCATTCCAGGGAAGGATAATGTCCCCTTCAGAAATCGCCGCTTGTCTGGCCTATGCGCTCTCCGTCTGGCTGGCCGCCAGAAATAACATCCATACGTGGTGGATTGGCATCATAGGCTGCGGGCTTTACGCGTGGGTCTTTTATTCAGTGCAGCTTTATGCTGACGTTACGCTTCAGTTCTTCTTCATTATCACGAGCATAACCGGTTGGCTGCACTGGCTGAAAGGCAATAGAGGGGACGTATTGCCCGTTCGGCGTACCAGGCCGGGGCATTTTTTTATTCTCCTGGCCTGTGCCATGAGCGTGGCGGCGGTGTACGGACTGATACTGCATCTCTACACCAATGCCTGGGCTCCCTGGCTGGACTCCATCATTTTGACATTCAGCGTTCTTGCTCAGTTTATGCTGATGGGACGACGTCTGGAAAACTGGTACGTCTGGATTGCCGTCAACACGCTGGCGGTACCGCTATATGCGATGCGGGACCTGCATCTGACCGCCGGGTTATATCTGCTGTTTTGGTTTAATGCCTGGCATGGACTGTATCAGTGGCGTAAGGAGATCCGCGCGCAGTGAAGCGTTATGCCAGCGGCCTGGTTGTGGGCAAATTCGCACCTTTACATTCGGGACATGAAGCGCTTATTAATGCGGCTCTTGAGCAGTGCGAGACGGTCTTTATCATTAGCTATTCGGTGCCGGAAATACGCGGTTACGAACCCGAAAAACGGCTTCACTGGCTACAGACGCGCTTCCCGCAATGCCGACTTCTTGTGCTTTCTCCGCAGGTGATGGCGTCTTACGCTATTGCACCGCCCCCACCGAACGACGCTGACGCCGATCTGCATCGTCACTACGTTGCCACGCTGTGCGAAGACGTTCTGCAATGTCAGCCACGGGCGGTATTTACCGCCGAAGACTACGGTGACGGCTTTGCCGCGGTATTGAGCCAGCGTTTCGGGCAGCCGGTTACACACATCCGTCTGCAGCGGCCACAGGGGCCGGAAGCCCCGTCGGGAACACGCATACGCTCTGATGTTCACCGCTACCGTCAGATGATGTCCCCTGAGGTTTATCGCAGCTTTGTATTTCGTATCTGCTTATTAGGCGGCGAATCGACGGGCAAAAGCACGCTTTCCCGGGCCCTCTCACAGACCTTAAACGTTCCGTACGTTGCAGAATTTGGCCGTGAACACTGGGAGGCGAAGAACGGCGTGCTGGAGGAGGACGATCTGCTGCATATCGCCCGGGAGCAGGTGCGCAGAGAGGAATTAGCCTGCACCGCTCCGTACCTGGTGTGTGATACCTCGCCATTAACTACCCTGTTCTATACGCTCGACCAGTTCGGCAGCGCGCCGCAGGAGCTCATGGCGTTAGCCGAACGAGACTACGCTCTGGTCGTACTCTGCGGCGATGAATTTCCTTTTGTGCAGGATGGCACCCGGCAAGGCGAGGCGTTTCGCCATCGACAGCAGGCATGGTATGAAGCAGAGCTAACGCAGCGAAAGATCCCATTCTTGCGCGTACGGGGTTCGTTGTCTGAGCGCATCGAACAAATTTGCCAACATATCCCGTGGTCGGGCTGATATCGCTCTCGACCTTCTGCAGCTTCCGGTTTATTGTTGAAATTCCTGCCTCATCGAATTCCGGAGAACCATCGCGTGTTTCAGAAAGTTGACGCCTATGCCGGCGACCCTATTCTCTCCTTAATGGAGCGTTTCAAAGAAGATCCTCGCAGCGACAAAGTGAACCTCAGCATTGGTCTGTATTATAACGAGGGCGGCATTATTCCTCAGTTGAAAGCCGTAGCTGAAGCAGAAACGCGTCTGAACGCTGCTCCACACGGCGCATCGCTGTACCTGCCGATGGAAGGGTTAAATTCTTACCGCAGCACCATTGCACCTCTGCTGTTTGGCGCCGATCACGCGGTGCTGGCGCAAAAACGCGTGGCGACCATCCAGACGTTAGGCGGCTCGGGTGCGCTAAAAGTGGGTGCAGACTTCCTGAAAAAATATTTCCCGGATTCGGGCGTGTGGGTCAGCGACCCAACCTGGGAAAACCACGTTGCGATTTTTGAAGGCGCAGGCTTTAAGGTGGCGACCTATCCGTGGTTCGACAGCGAAACCAACGGCGTGCGCGTTGACGCGCTGCTGGAAAAACTGAACACCCTGCCGGAGCGCAGCATTGTCCTGCTGCATCCGTGCTGCCATAACCCGACCGGTGCCGACCTCACGAATGCCCAGTGGGATGCCGTGATTGAGGTACTGAAGGCGCGCAACCTGATCCCATTCCTCGACATCGCCTATCAGGGCTTTGGCGCGGGTATGGAAGAAGATGCCTACGCGATTCGCGCCGTTGCCAGCGCCGGGCTCCCTGTTCTGGTGAGTAACTCTTTCTCTAAAATCTTCTCCCTGTACGGTGAACGCGTTGGGGGCCTGTCCGTGGTGTGTGAAGACGCCGAAGCCGCAGGCCGTGTGCTGGGTCAGCTGAAGGCGACGGTGCGCCGCATCTACTCCAGCCCGCCAAACTTTGGCGCGCAGGTGGTGGCCACGGTTCTTGGTGATGAACAGCTGAAAGCCAGCTGGCTTGCCGAAGTGGAATCCATGCGCAAGCGCATTCTGTCGATGCGTCAGGAACTGGTTAACGTCCTAAAAGAGGCCGTACCGGGGCATAACTTCGACTACCTGCTTAAGCAGCGCGGGATGTTCAGCTACACCGGCCTCAGCGCCGCGCAGGTCGATCGCCTGCGTGAAGAGTTCGGCGTTTACCTGATTGCCAGCGGACGTATGTGCGTGGCGGGCCTGAATGCCAGCAACGTTCATCGCGTGGCGCAGGCGTTTGCAGCTGTAATGTAAGTACTCACTATCGTTTCTTCCTCCCTCTCCCTGTGGGAGAGGGCTGGGGTGAGGGCATCAGGCCGCAAAGGATCTTGCCCGGTGGCGCTTTGCTTATCGGGCCTACGGGCTGGATGTTCTCCCTCTCCCTGTGGGAGAGGGTTGGGGTGAGGACATCAGGCCGCACAAAAAGGTTGCCCGGCCTTTTGTGATCTTCTTCTTTTTATTCAGCCTCATAAGTAAAAACTCCTTCCCTTCATCTCCCGCTGGGGTTATGGTCGGAGAGTTTTTTGACCAGTCGCTCAAAATAAAACGATAACAAACTGAATATTCAGGGGAAAATATGCGCAAGATCACACTGGCGCTCAGCGCCGCCTGCTTATTGTTCTCGCTTAACAGTGCTGTCGTCGCGCGTGCTTCTGCACCCACGCCGCTTTACACCGGCACCACCGCCGCGATCCTTGCCGAGCAGGCACCCATTCACTGGGTTTCCGTGGCCCAAATCGAAAACAGCCTGATGGGACGCCCGCCAATGGCCGTGGGCTTCGACATTGACGATACCGTTCTCTTCTCCAGCCCTGGCTTCTGGCGCGGCAAAAAAATGTATTCGCCCGACAGCGAAGCGTATCTGAAGAACCCGGAATTCTGGGAAAAAATGAACAACGGCTGGGACGAGTTCAGCATCCCGAAAGAGGTGGCCCGCGCGCTTATCGCTATGCACGTGAAGCGCGGTGACAGCATTTACTTCGTTACCGGACGCAGCGAGACTAAAACCGAAACCGTCTCTAAAACGCTGCAGGACGATTTCCTGATCCCGGCGACCAGCATGAACCCGGTGATTTTTGCGGGTGACAAAGAAGGGCAAAACACCAAAACCCAGTGGCTGGAAAAGAAAAATATCAAAGTGTTCTACGGTGATTCAGATAATGACATCACTGCCGCGCATGATGTCGGTGTCAGAGGAATCAGGGTACTGCGTGCCTCTAACTCGACGTATCGACCGCTGCCGATGGCCGGAAAGTTTGGCGAAGAGGTCATTGTGAACTCTGAGTATTAAACTGCAGGCGGCGAGTTTGACTCTTTTTTAAGCAAATCTCGTCGCGGCGGGTTTTACCTTTCGCCTTCTTGCTGCACACTTAGAAAGATTCATCTTTCATTACGGAGCAGCACATGTGGTATCAACAGACCCTGACCTTAAGCGCTAAACCACGCGGATTTCACCTGGTGACGGACGAAGTCATCGGGCAGATCCGCGACCTGTCGCGGGTTAAAACGGGTTTGCTGCATCTGCTGCTTCAGCACACGTCTGCCTCTCTCACGCTTAATGAAAATTGCGATCCCACCGTCCGGTCTGACATGGAGCACCATTTTCTGAAGGCCGTCCCGGACAACGCACCTTACGAGCATGATTATGAGGGCGACGATGACATGCCTTCGCACATCAAATCTTCTCTGCTGGGCGTATCGCTGATGCTGCCGGTACGCAATGGGCAGCTATTGCTGGGAACATGGCAGGGGATTTGGCTGGGAGAGCATCGCATTCACGGTGGTTCGCGTAAAATTATCGCCACGCTACAAGGGGAATAAAGATGACAATTTCGGAGCTACTTCAGTACTGCATGAATAAACCGGGCGCGGAGCAGAGCGTTCATAGCGACTGGAAAGCCACGCAGATAAAAGTGGGGGACGTGCTGTTTGCGATGGTGAAAGAGGTTGAGGGGCGTCCGGCGGCATCGCTGAAAACCAGCCCGGAACTGGCCGATTTGTTACGACAGCAGCACCATGATGTCCGGCCAAGCCAGCATCTCAATAAAGCCCACTGGAGCACCGTCTATCTTGACGGGTCGCTGCCAGGCTCGCAAATTTACTATCTGGTCGATGCGTCTTATAAGCAGGCGGTTGAGTTGCTGCCGGAAGCGACCCGACAGCAACTCTCCGTGTGACGTTACAGCAAAGGTTTGAGGAAGCGTGCGGTGTGCGAGGCTTCGCACTCTGCAACGGTCTCTGGCGTCCCGGAGACGAGGATTTCACCGCCGCCGCTGCCGCCTTCCGGGCCGAGATCGACAATCCAGTCCGCGGTTTTAATCACGTCCAGGTTGTGTTCGATGACCACGATGGTATTGCCCTGATCGCGGAGCTGATGCAGAACCTCAAGCAGCTGCTGAATATCGGCAAAGTGCAGACCGGTGGTCGGCTCATCCAGAATATACAGCGTCTGGCCGGTGCCGCGTTTGGAGAGCTCACGCGCCAGCTTCACGCGCTGCGCTTCACCGCCTGACAGCGTGGTGGCGGACTGGCCCAGACGAATGTAGGTCAGACCGACGTCCATCAGCGTCTGCAGCTTGCGCGCCAGCGCAGGGACGGCGTCAAAGAACTCGCGCGCCTCTTCGATGGTCATGTCCAGCACTTCGTGAATGGTCTTGCCTTTGTACTTAATCTCCAGCGTTTCACGGTTATAGCGCTTGCCCTTGCACTGGTCGCACGGCACGTAGATATCCGGCAGGAAGTGCATCTCCACCTTGATCACGCCGTCGCCCTGGCAGGCTTCACAGCGCCCGCCACGCACGTTGAAGCTGAAGCGTCCAGGCGTGTACCCGCGTGAACGTGATTCCGGTACGCCAGCAAAGAGTTCACGTACGGGCGTAAAGACGCCGGTATAGGTCGCCGGGTTAGAGCGCGGGGTACGGCCAATCGGGCTCTGGTCGATGTCGATAACCTTATCGAAATGCTCCAGCCCCTGAATGTCGCGGTACGGTGCCGGTTCGGCGAGCGTCGCGCCGTTGAGCGCCGTCTGCGCAATCGGGAACAGGGTATCGTTGATCAGCGTCGATTTACCGGAACCGGACACGCCGGTAATACAGGTAAACAGGCCAACCGGCAGCGTCAGGGTGACGTCTTTCAGGTTGTTGCCGCGCGCGCCGGTCAGCTTCAGCACTTTTTCCGGATCCGCTGCCACGCGCTGCTTCGGTACCTCAATTTTGCGCTTGCCGCTCATGTACTGGCCGGTGAGGGATTCTGGCACCGCCATAATGTCTTTCAGCGTACCTTCCGCGACCACCTGACCGCCGTGTACGCCTGCGCCAGGACCAATGTCGATCACGTGGTCTGCGGCGCGGATCGCGTCTTCATCGTGCTCAACCACAATCACCGTGTTACCGAGGTTGCGCAGGTGAACCAGGGTGCCGAGCAGACGCTCGTTGTCGCGCTGGTGCAGGCCGATGGACGGCTCATCCAGCACGTACATGACGCCTACCAGGCCTGCGCCAATCTGGCTTGCCAGACGGATACGCTGGGCTTCGCCGCCGGAGAGCGTTTCCGCCGAGCGGGAAAGCGTCAGGTAGTTCAGGCCGACGTTAACCAGGAACTTCAGGCGATCGCCAATCTCTTTCAGCACTTTTTCGGCAATTTTGGCGCGCTGACCGGACAGCTTCAGGTTGTTAAAAAAGTCCATCGCGTGGCCAATGCTCATGTCTGAGATGGTCGGCAGCGCCGTGTTTTCCACAAACACGTGGCGCGCTTCGCGACGCAGACGCGTGCCCTCGCAGGTGGCGCAGGAGCGGTTGCTGATGAATTTTGCCAGCTCTTCGCGCACCGCGCTGGATTCGGTCTCTTTGTAGCGGCGCTCCATATTGTGCAGCACCCCTTCGAACGGGTGGCGACGCACGGAGGTATCGCCGCGATCGTTCATGTACTTGAACTCGATGTTCTCTTTGCCGGAACCGAACAGGATCACTTTGTGCACGTTCGGGCTCAGGCTGGCCCACGGGGCTTCCACGTCGAACTTATAGTGCTCTGCCAGAGATTTAAGCATCTGGAAGTAGTAGAAGTTACGCTTATCCCAGCCGCGGATCGCGCCGCCTGCCAGGGAAAGCTCCGGATTCTGGATCACACGGTCAGGGTCAAAATACTGCTGCACGCCCAGGCCGTCACACGTTGGGCACGCGCCCGCCGGGTTGTTGAACGAGAACAGGCGCGGTTCCAGCTCGCGCATGCTGTAGCCGCAAATCGGGCAGGCAAAGTTGGCGGAAAAGAGCAGCTCTTCCGCTTTTGGGTCGTCCATGTCGGAGACCACGGCGGTGCCGCCGGAGAGTTCCAGCGCCGTCTCGAAGGATTCCGCCAGGCGTGTGGCGAGATCGTCACGCACCTTAAAGCGGTCAATCACCACTTCAATAGTGTGCTTCTTCTGCAGCTCCAGCTTTGGCGGATCGGACAGGTCACACACCTCGCCGTCGATACGGGCGCGGATATAACCCTGGCTTGCGAGGTTTTCCAGCGTTTTGGTGTGCTCGCCCTTACGCTCTTTAATGATTGGCGCCAGCAGCATCAGGCGTTTGCCTTCCGGCTGCGACAGCACGTTATCCACCATCTGGCTCACGGTCTGTGCTGCCAGCGGGACGTCGTGGTCCGGGCAGCGCGGCTCGCCCACGCGGGCATACAGCAGACGCAGGTAGTCATGAATTTCGGTGATGGTACCGACCGTTGAACGCGGGTTGTGCGAGGTGGACTTCTGCTCAATAGAGATAGCAGGGGACAACCCTTCAATGTGGTCGACATCCGGTTTTTCCATCAGCGACAGGAACTGACGCGCGTACGCAGAGAGTGATTCAACGTAACGACGCTGTCCTTCGGCATACAAAGTGTCGAAAGCCAGTGAGGATTTGCCAGACCCCGAAAGCCCGGTCACGACAATGAGCTTGTCGCGAGGGATTATGAGGTTGATATTCTTGAGATTGTGGGTGCGGGCGCCCCGAACTTCGATCTTATCCATTCACCTTTCCCGGTTGGAACACGGATTGCCTGGTTTGTTTGAAGGACAAACGGCTGTCAGAAACGGCTAATTATGACACAATTTGACCTGTTTGAATATACAGTATTGGAATGCATTTTCCGATTGGCTGTGTAACAATGTCGAGTTCGCGGGAGATTTCTGAACCTGCTACGCAACTATGCAAATTGACGCGTGGAAATGGTACACTCGCGCGTTTACACTATTAAGAAACGTATTCAGGAGACACGAACATGGCCAGCAGAGGCGTAAACAAGGTGATTCTCGTCGGTAATCTGGGCCAGGACCCGGAAGTACGCTACATGCCGAGTGGTGGCGCAGTTGCCAACATTACGCTGGCTACTTCCGAATCCTGGCGTGATAAAGCGACCGGTGAGATGAAAGAGCAGACCGAATGGCACCGCGTTGTGCTGTTTGGCAAACTGGCGGAAGTGGCCGGTGAATATCTGCGTAAAGGTTCTCAGGTCTATATCGAAGGCCAGCTGCGTACCCGCAAATGGACCGATCAGTCCGGTGCTGAAAAGTACACCACTGAAGTCGTGGTTAACGTCGGTGGCACCATGCAGATGCTGGGTGGCCGTCAGGGCGGTGGCGCGGCACCAGCAGGTGGCGGCCAGCAGCAGGGCGGTTGGGGTCAGCCTCAGCAGCCACAGGGCGGCAACCAGTTCAGCGGCGGCGCGCAGTCTCGTCCGCAGCAGCAGTCTGCGCCAGCACCGTCTAACGAACCGCCAATGGACTTCGACGACGACATTCCGTTCTGATATCCAGCGCGTAAAAACAAAAAACCCAGACTATGGTCTGGGTTTTTTTATGCCGGAAGGGATCAGGTAATCACCATCGGCCAGTCCGGTGGCGTATGGCTCATTGCCTCAACCATCACTACTTTGATATTTTCCCAGACGGCGCTCATATCCAGCAGGGTAATGCCAAGCAGACCCGTGGCAAACCAGCAGGCCGCACCCAGCCCCAACAGCGTGCTGATAACAGCAAGGCCCGCGTAGTCAGATTTACGAAACTGGATGTTCAGCGTGCTGGCTAAAAACATCAGCACCGCACTCAACAAAGGCCAGCGCAGAAGAACCATGCTGGTAGTAATGGTTGCCATAAAACCCATCCTCTACAAAACAGACGAACTGAATGAAACAGAATTTTTTCGTTACATAAGATTTGTGAACTATATCACGATCGCTGTTTTATTCGCCAGTCCCGGGATGATGAAAAACGGCTGTTTTATCGCTACCTGTTATCATTGCGTGCCTGAGCAAAATATATCTTTGCAGGCTAAGCTCCCCTTTTCCCATGTTCTTTATAATGAATTCATTGAGATAGCAAAACTGATGCAAAAGCGCGCGTCATGTACAACGTTTACAGCAATATTCCTATGGCTTATGCTTGAGTGGACAATTAATTTTACTCGCAGCTAACCTTTCAGGTTTTTGAATTTTATTGTTTTTTTATTGATTTGTACCTCTTTAATTACACACAACGTTGTTTTTAATTCGCCGCGCTGAGACTCAGCCTGCCGCGTTGGTTTGTCGATTTTTCGAATCTGAAGAAAGTTGCGTCCGGTTTATCGCCTGATAATCAGCGAAAAAAAATGAAAGAAAACCGACGTGAGATTGTTAATGACAGCATGCAGGCGCTGCATGCGCTGGCAAAACTGATGCCCCAGCTTCATGCTCAATGTTCTCTGGCCGAAATGCTGGAAACCATCAGCCGCACGCTGGGAGCTAGTCTTGCCTGGGTAAGCGTTAACGGGGATGACGGGCTGCAGCGCGTGGTCTGCGCCGGGGAGATGACTTGCCATTCCTTCGAGGTGGCCGATTTCCTTGCGGATACTCTTCTCCAGCGGCACCATCGATCGTGGCGAGTGGTCTACTGGAAAGAGAATATTGGCCGCGCGCTATTTCCTCCTCAGCATCCCGGCTATGCGCAACTGCAAAGTGGCGTGCTGTGCAAGCTTTCAACCCATAACTGGCGCTGCAGCGGCTATTTCTTTTTAGCATTTAATGAAAGACTCTATTCTCTGCCGATTCTGAAAAATATCGTTGTAGTGCTGGTCGAAAAATTAAAAGACTATTTTGCGGAAATTATTGCCCGTGAAAAAACCGCGCAGGAAATGCAGCGCGTCGTGACGCAATATAAAACCCTCTTTGAACGCGCCCCGGTTTTAATGAACTCTTTCGACAAATTTAACCGCTGCGTGCTGTGGAATGCCGAATGTGAAAAAGTGTTCGGCTGGACGATGGCGGAGATCGCTGAACATGCCGATCCGCTTTCGCTGTTTTATCCCGACCCCGAAGAGCGGCGGCGGGTAAGAGAGTCGGTCAATGTCTCACCGCTTAAGGATATGTATGAGTGGCATCCGCTACGTAAAGACGGCACCCCGTTGACGGTACTGTGGTCGAATATTCTGTTGCCGGACAACTCCATCCTTAATATTGGGCTGGATATTACCGAGCGGAAAAAAGCCGAGCAGCAGCTGGAGGTAAAAGCCACCACTGACGATCTTACCGGCTGCTTCAACCGTTCGGCGATTTTGCAGCAGCTGGAGCATGCGCTGGCGGCCAGTGCCGGGCAGGAGGTTAACAGCCATTTTTGTGTCCTGATGTTTGATCTGGATTTTTTCAAGCAGATCAACGATGAATGGGGACATCCGGTGGGCGATGCGGCGCTTATTCACTTCTGTAATTCTGTCCGCGAGCTAGCCCCCTCAGACTCAGCATTAGGGCGTGTGGGAGGCGAAGAGTTTTTACTCCTGCTGGCGCAAACTGACGGCAATGGCGCTGCGCGCCTGTCCGCCAGGCTACGTACCGTTCTGGAAACCAACCCGCTGATCGTGGGTGAGAGAAAACTGTCGCTGTCGTTTAGTGCCGGGGTCGTGGAAGTCTGCGGGAAACAGCGGGATTCTTCAGCCTTACTGAGGCGCGCCGATAAAGCATTATATGAAGCCAAGCATACGGGGCGAGGAAAAACGGTAGTGGCGGCTGATTATTTATAAATCAACGAACAAAATACGCCCGAACAAATAGCGTGAAATGTCACAGCAACGCTGTGCTTTTTTCGCACTGTCACAAGTTTGGCTTAATCAACGATCGTCTGTTGTGTTATCTTCCCACCGCCCTTGCGGGCTGGATAATTATTTTCCTTAATTGAAACGGAACGAATACTTACAGTTTCACTTACGGGAAAATATTATCGTCATAACGAAATTTAAGATTTTTAATACTAAAAGTCAGTTGCTAACTTCGCATGATTCATGCAACGTAATCACCTGTTTAACAAAGCATCCGGCCTTCATTACTACAGGCGTACAACATGCAGGGATATAGGGCGGGAAATGAATCGTAGCGCGCGGCGCAAGATGCTCAGGGTGGTAGGGATCATCATGGTAGTTATGCTGCCGGTGATGCTTGCGCTATGGTTTGCCCAGCTTAGAGCCGTATCTGAAACAAGCGCCCAGCTACGCACATTTGCTGAACTGGCTTTAGACAAGACCGAGCTGGTTATTCAGCAGGTTGATCTGGCCCGCGACGAGGCTGAGAAATATCAGGGTGAGCGTTGTACGCCGGGACACCGTCAATATATGTTGAACGTTGTTCGTGGCCGGCTGTTTGTTGCCGATTTAATTTATGCGGAAGGTCAGAATTTTCTTTGTTCGACCGTTTTTACACCGGATCAACCTTACGCCATTCCCGTCGCTAATTACACGCGCAAACCTGACGTCGCTATCTATTATTATCGCGATACCCCATTTTATACTGGCTATAAAATGACATATATGCAGCGTGGAAATTATGTGGTGGTCGTCAATCCGCTTTCATACAGCGAAGTCATGTCCGCAGATCATTCTCTCTCGTGGGGAGTGTACGACACGGTAACCAATGCGTTCTTTTCCGTCAGCCCGAAAGCCAATATTTCTTTATTAAATTCGATGATTCGGGATAAGGAATCGGTATTTCAAAAAGATAACCGCTTTTATACGGTCGTAAAATCGCCCAAAAGACCTATCGCGGCTATTGTGTCGACATCGAATAAACGCTTTTATGAAACGCTTTATCATCAGGCGACGTTAACGCTGCCGCTGGGTATGATCTGCAGCATTATTATTTTACTGGTCTGGTCCCGGACCCATCGCGAGCTTAATTCGCCGGGGCGCCTGCTGCACCGGGCGCTGAACAAACGTCAGCTTTGCGTTCACTATCAGCCGATTATTGATATCAAGAATAATCAGTGTGTGGGCGCGGAGGCATTGTTACGCTGGCCCGGTTTTAACGGGCAGGTGATGAGCCCGGCCGAGTTTATTCCGCTGGCTGAAAAAGAGGGCATGAGCGAGCGGATTACGGACTATGTCGTTGAGGAGGTGTTCAGCGATTTGGGCCATTTCCTGGCCGAGCATCCGCATCTCTATATTTCGGTCAACCTGTCGGCCACGGATTTCCACTCCTCGCGGCTGATTGCCATGATTTCTGACAAGGCCCGCCACTACGCCGTCCGCGCGCAGCAAATCAAAATAGAGGTGACGGAACGTGGTTTTATCGATGTGCCGAAAACCACGCCGGTGATTCAGGCTTTCCGTCAGGCGGGTTATGAAGTCGCGATCGATGACTTCGGTACCGGTTACTCAAACCTGCACAACCTCTACTCCCTGAATGTCGATATTCTGAAAATCGATAAATCGTTTATCGATACCTTAACGACCAACAGTACCAGCCACCTGATCGCCGAGCATATTATCGAGATGGCTCAGAGCCTGCGGCTGAAAACCATTGCGGAAGGGGTAGAGACGGCAGAGCAGGTAAGCTGGCTGTTGAAGCGCGGCGTCCAGTATTGTCAGGGATGGCACTTCGCGAAAGCGATGCCGCCCCAGGAATTTATGACCTGGCAGCAGCAACCTTTGCACTGAGAGCGGTTAATTCAGCTGGTGGCGATAATCGCTCGGCGTGCGGTCAAACTCGCGGCGAAACACGCGGGAAAAGGTCTGTTGTGACACATAGCCAAGATCCATCGCGATATCAAAAATCGGCCGCTGCGTTGAGCGTAACGCCTGCGCAGCCAGCAACAGCCTGCGCTGACGAATGTACTCCCCCAGCGTCTGATGCATAACCGTGCGGAACATTCTCTGTAAATACCATTTCGAATAGCCCGACTTTTTCGCGACCACATCAATGTTTAACGGTTGGTCGATATGTTCATCAATCCATTCAATAAGTGTCTGAATAATCTGCTGATGCGACATAAGGTTGCCCCTCTGTAGATACAACTATCTCGGTTAATTCGTCGTTTTCTCTGCGGGGGAGTATAATTCCTCAAGTTAACTTGAGGTAAAGAGGTTTTATGGAAAAGAGATTGCCGCGAATTAAAGCGCTATTAACCCCCGGTGAAGTGGCAAAGCGAAGCGGCGTTGCCGTGTCGGCTCTCCACTTCTATGAAAGCAAAGGGTTAATCAAGAGCATCCGTAACGGGGGAAACCAACGTCGCTACACCCGCGACGTGCTCCGCTACGTAGCGATTATCAAAATTGCGCAGCGAATCGGAATTCCCCTGGCCACCATTGGCGAAGCCTTTGGCGTGCTGCCGGAAGGGCATACGCTGAGCCCGAAAGAGTGGAAGGAGCTGTCATCCCAGTGGCGTGAAGAGCTGGACAGGCGTATCCATACGCTGGTTGCCCTGCGTGACGAACTGGATGGCTGTATTGGCTGCGGCTGTTTGTCCCGTAGCGATTGTCCGCTGCGTAACCCGGGAGACCGGCTGGGCGAGCAGGGGACAGGGGCGCGGTTGCTGGAAGAGGATTGAGTCTTTGCGGCCTGTTTGCCGGGTGGCGGCTGCGCCTTACCCGGCCTACAAAACCGAGAACGTAGGCCGGGTAAGCGAAGCGTCACCCGGCAAAAAGC
Organism: Enterobacter genomosp. O; assembly: GCF_001022965.1. GTDB lineage: Bacteria > Pseudomonadota > Gammaproteobacteria > Enterobacterales > Enterobacteriaceae > Enterobacter > Enterobacter cloacae_L. The sequence continues at coordinate 46,073 of NZ_LECZ01000020.1, read as the reverse complement.
ATAATAAAGAACTAAAGCGCCACATAAGGGCGCTTTAGTTTTTCCCGGTCTTTGTCTTTCACTCTATCCCGCTGGTTCACGGGAGGGTTTCCCCCGACGTCAGCACCCCTCATGTCGAGCGGGTTGGGGAGGTTCCGGATTGTGCTGACACTTTAATTCTATGCAAGTCCCGTTTTTTCGCCAGCCGCGCTCGCCCTTTTTTAGACGAAATTTTTTCGCGGTGTTGTTCGATTTTCTATAGTTAAAAAGTATGAATAACAGGAGAAAACCATGCTCACGGTACACCACCTCAACCAGTCTCGTTCGCACCGCGTGATTTGGGCGCTGGAAGAACTCGCCCTGCCTTATGAGATTGTTCACTACCAGCGCGAAAAGAACATGCTGGCGCCTGAGTCACTCAAAAAAGTGCATCCGCTGGGCAAATCACCGGTCATCGAAGATAACGGACTGATCCTTGCGGAGTCAGGCGCTATTCTGGAGTACCTGCAGGAAACGTACGATGCCGAGTCACGGCTTAAGCCGTTAGATCCGGCACATAAGGTGCAGTACCGCTTCTGGCTGCATTACGCTGAAGGATCGCTGATGCCGCTGCTGTTAATGAAGCTGGTTTTCAATAGCCTCGGTAAGCCACCCGTGCCGTTTGGTATCAGAACCCTGGGCAAAGCGCTGGGGCAGGGGGTGCAGAAAGCGTATCTCAACCGTCAGCTGGAAACCCATGCGCGCTTTATTGAATCACATCTTGCTGAAAACAGCTGGTTTGCCGGGAATACGCTCAGCATGGCCGACATTCAGATGAGCTTCCCGATTTTTGCCCTGCTGGCACGCGGCGGTATTGCTAATCTGCCGCATATTCAGGCGTGGAAGACAAAGGTTGAGAACAGCCCTGGCTGGCAAAAAACGCTGCAACAGGGTGGCCCGTTATCTATCCCGGGTGAGGATTGAAATGTAAACAAATTGCGCATAGACGATAACGTTTGCGCATCCTCTGTTTATTTCTTCAGCGTCATAAGCGGATTTTAGCGAAAAACGATAAAGTTCAGTTGAAAAGGGCGGGTATTAGGCTAGATAATCGTTTGCCTTAATTTGACCACCCGTTTGTAAGTGCGGAGCTAAACGTTTGCTTTTTTTTGTGACGCCCTTTCGTCGCAAACGCAACACAAGGATTTGACGTTTAGCTGGCAGTGGCGTCTCCACCTCGCTTACGAACTTCCTAAAAAACTCTCAGGGGATGTTTTCTATGTCTACGCCATCTGCGCGTACTGGCGGTTCACTTGACGCCATGTTTAAAATTTCGGCTCGCGGCAGCACCGTGCGCCAGGAAATCGTTGCCGGTCTGACAACGTTTCTGGCGATGGTTTACTCCGTCATCGTTGTGCCGGGCATGCTGGGCAAAGCGGGCTTCCCGCCAGCGGCCGTCTTTGTGGCGACCTGCCTGGTTGCCGGCGTGGGCTCTATCGTGATGGGCCTGTGGGCGAACCTGCCGCTGGCGATTGGTTGCGCTATCTCCCTGACCGCCTTTACCGCGTTCAGCCTGGTGCTGGGCCAGCACATCAGCGTACCGGTTGCGCTGGGCGCCGTGTTCCTGATGGGGGTGCTGTTTACCGTTATTTCAGCGACCGGCATCCGTAGCTGGATTTTGCGCAACCTGCCGCAGGGCGTGGCGCACGGTACCGGTATCGGCATCGGCCTGTTCCTGCTGCTGATCGCCGCTAACGGCGTCGGTCTGGTCATCAAGAACCCGCTGGAAGGTCTGCCGGTGGCGCTGGGTCATTTCGCCAGCTTCCCGGTGATCATGTCGCTGATCGGCCTGGCGGTGATTATCGGTCTGGAAAAACTGAAAGTCCCGGGCGGCATTCTGCTGACGATTATCGGCGTTTCCATCGTCGGCCTGATTTTCGATCCGAACGTCCACTTCTCCGGTATTTTCGCTATGCCGTCGCTGAGCGATGACAAGGGTAACTCCCTGATTGGCAGCCTGGATATCGTCGGCGCGCTGAACCCGGTGATCCTGCCAAGCGTGCTGGCGCTGGTGATGACCGCTGTATTTGACGCGACGGGCACCATTCGTGCGGTCGCGGGTCAGGCAAACCTGCTGGATAAAGATGGTCAGATTATTGATGGCGGCAAAGCGCTGACCACCGACTCCCTGAGCAGCGTCTTCTCTGGCCTGGTGGGCGCGGCGCCTGCGGCAGTGTACATCGAGTCCGCAGCGGGTACGGCGGCAGGCGGTAAAACCGGCCTGACGGCGATCACCGTCGGCGTGCTGTTCATGCTGATCCTGTTCCTCTCTCCGCTCTCCTACCTGGTTCCGGCGTACGCGACCGCACCGGCGCTGATGTACGTTGGCCTGCTGATGCTGAGCAACGTGGCGAAAATCGACTTTGCGGATTTCGTGGACGCCATGTCTGGCCTGATTACCGCGGTCTTTATCGTGCTGACCTGTAACATCGTTACCGGCATTATGATCGGCTTCGCGTCGCTGGTGATTGGTCGTCTGGTCTCCGGTGAGTGGCGCAAGCTGAACGTCGGCACCGTGGTCATCGCCGTTGCGCTGGTGGCGTTCTACGCGGGCGGCTGGGCAATCTAAATTGTCCTTTGATGCGAAAACGGGTGGCTCAGGCCGCCCGTTTTTATTTTCCGGACTCATCCTGTTGCCTTTTACGTTACTCTGGGGAAGATAGAATAAAAGGCACGACGCCTTCCGTAGTACATAAGCAACACAGCAAACAGGGAACGCATGGAAATCTTCTTCACAATACTCATCATGACCCTTGTGGTCTCGCTATCCGGGGTGGTTACACGCGTACTGCCCTTTCAGGTCCCCCTGCCATTAATGCAAATTGCCATCGGCGCGCTGCTGGCGTGGCCGACGTTTGGCCTGCACGTTGAGTTCGACCCGGAACTGTTCCTCGTGCTGTTTATCCCGCCGCTGCTGTTTGCCGATGGCTGGAAAACCCCCACGCGCGAGTTCCTTGAGCACGGGCGAGAGATCTTCGGCCTGGCGCTGGCGCTGGTGGTGGTCACCGTGGTTGGGATTGGTTTTCTCATCTACTGGGCCGTACCGGGCATCCCGTTAATACCGGCCTTTGCGCTAGCCGCCGTGCTGTCGCCAACCGATGCCGTGGCGCTGTCCGGCATTGTGGGTGAAGGCCGTATTCCGAAGAAAATCATGGGGATTTTACAGGGTGAGGCGCTGATGAATGACGCCTCCGGCCTGGTCGCCCTGAAATTTGCCGTGGCCGTTGCGATGGGCACGATGGTCTTTACCGTCGGCGGCGCGACCCTGGAATTCTTTAAGGTGGCCATTGGTGGTATCCTGGCGGGCTTCGTGGTGAGCTGGCTGTACGGCCGCTCGCTGCGCTTCCTCAGCCGCTGGGGCGGCGATGAACCCGCTACGCAGATCGTACTGCTGTTCCTTCTGCCGTTTGCCTCCTATCTGATCGCCGAACATATTGGCGTGTCGGGCATCCTGGCGGCGGTTGCGGCAGGGATGACCATCACCCGCTCCGGCGTAATGCGCCGCGCGCCGCTGGCCATGCGCCTGCGTGCCAACAGCACCTGGGCAATGCTGGAATTTGTCTTTAACGGCATGGTGTTCCTGCTGCTAGGCCTGCAGCTGCCGGGCATTATGGAATCCTCGCTGGTGGCGGCCGAAGCGGACCCGAACGTTGAGGTCTGGATGCTGTTTACCGACGTCGTGCTGATCTACCTGGCGCTGATGCTGGTGCGTTTCGGCTGGCTGTGGACGATGAAAAACTTCAGCGTACGCTTCCTGAAGAAAAAGCCGATGGAATTCGGCTCGTGGACAACGCGTGAGCTGCTGATTGCCTCTTTTGCCGGCGTACGCGGGGCAATCACCCTTGCCGGTGTGCTCTCTATTCCGCTGCTGCTGCCTACGGGCGATGTCTTCCCGGCGCGCTACGAGCTGGTGTTCCTGGCGGCGGGCGTGATTCTGTTCTCCCTGTTTGTCGGCGTGATTATGCTGCCGATTTTGCTGCAGCACATCGACGCGGGTGATTCGACCCAGCAGCACAAAGAGGAGCGAATTGCGCGCGCGGCCACTGCCGAAGTGGCGATTGTCGCTATCCAGAAAATGGAAGAGCGTCTGGCCGCGGATGCGGAAGAGAACATCGATAATCAGCTGCTGACAGAGGTCAGTTCCCGCGTGATTGGTAACCTGCGTCGCCGCGCCGATGGGCGTAACGATGTGGAAAGCTCGCTGCAGGAGGAAAACCTGGAACGCCGGTTCCGTCTGGCGGCGCTGCGCTCAGAGCGTGCCGAGCTGTACCATCTGCGCGCCACGCGGCAGATCAGCAACGAGACGCTGCAAAAGCTGCTGCACGACCTGGATCTGCTGGAAGCGTTGTTGATAGAGAATCAGTAACGCGCGTTTGCCCGGTGGCGCTACGCTTACCGGGCCTACGTGCTCGATTGGTTCCCTCTCCCTATGGGAGAGGGGTCGGGTGAGGGGAAATCCAAAACCCCTCACAGCACTCCAGCCACGCCTGGGCGCTGTGCGACAAATAGACCCCTTCACGCCAGATCATCCCCAGCTGCCAGTGCAGGTCGCTCTCCAGCGGGATCCAGCGCAGCGTGTTTTTATCCAGACGCTCGCATATCGGCTGCGGCAGAATGGCAATCCCCACGCCTGCCTGCACCATCGCTGCCAGGAAATCCCACTGGCCGCTGCGCACCGCAATGCGCGGCTTCACGTTATGTTGATTAAACAGCGTCATCAGCTGGCGGCTGAGGGCGAAGTCTTCGTTGTAGATCAGCAGAGGGTGCTCGCCGAGCAGTTCAGGCTTCACCGCGTCTCTCTTCAGCCAGTCGCCGGAGCGGGGAACCAGCACGCACAGCGGGTGACTAAAGAGCGGAAGCGTTGCCAGACCGCTCTCTTCCTCAACGGGGAGGGCGGTCATGGCGACGTCGAGCTCGCCGTTGGTAACGGCCTGCTGGACGGTTAAGCCACCAAACTCCGAAATCTTCAGCTCAACGCCGGGATAGCGCTGGCGAAACAGGCTAATCGGCCCGGCCATCATCATTCCCACCATCGGTGGAATGCCGAGGCGAAGCACCCCTTTGGTCAGATGGTTGATATCGTCCAGCTCCGCTTCCAGCTGGCGAAACTCCGCCAGAATCGCCAGCCCGCGTTCGAACACCACGCGTCCGGTGTCGGTCAGCAACAGCTTGCGACCGTCGCGGAGCAGGAGGGTACAGTTCAGTTCATCTTCGAGGTTTTTCAGCATTTTGCTGATGGTGGGCTGGGTAACAAACAACTTCTCCGCTGCGCGGGTAAAACTTTGCTGGCGAACCACTTCGACAAAATAGCGCAGCGTTCTTATGTCCATGATTATTCCTCGAAACTATACCTTTGATGATTTTAATTCATTTCAGTCCACGCCGTGCGCTCTCTATACTGGCGCCTCGTCTCATTTTTGAGGAAAACTCCCATGGCCGTGGCGTTAAGCCGTGTTACGCCTGCCGTTGTCCAACGACTCCAGGTACCGGTTCAGGTACTGCTCTACGCGGGACTGTTTGTTTTCGCTGAATATCTTGTCGGCTGGCTCCACCTGCCGCTGCCTGCCAACCTGGTGGGGATGCTGCTGATGCTGACGCTCATTCTCTGCCGCGTTATTCCCCTTAACTGGGTACGCGCCGGGGCGCGCTGGCTGCTGGCAGAGATGCTGCTGTTCTTTGTCCCTGCCGTGGTGGCGGTGGTGAACTATGCGCAGCTGCTGATGGTGGATGGCTGGCGGATCTTCGCGGTCATCGCGCTGAGTACGCTGATGGTGCTGGGGGCAACCGCCTGGGTGGTGGATAAAGTCTATCGGTTTGAAATCAGCAGGCACAAACATGACTAACTTTCAGGTAAGCGTCCTGTGCCTGATCGCGACGCTGGGGATCTACTTCGCCAACAAGCGGCTGTATCGCCGCTTTCATGCCCTGCCGCTGATGCCGCTGGTCTTCACGCCGCTCCTGCTGGTGCTGATGCTGGTCTTCGGGCATATCTCCTGGCAGAACTATATTGGGGAATCCCACTGGCTGCTGTGGCTGCTCGGCCCGGCAACCATCGCTTTTGCCGTCCCCGTTTACGACAACCTGAATATTATTAAACGCCACTGGATGTCGCTCAGCGCGGGTGTTGTCACCGCGACGGTGGTGGCCGTCTGTAGCTCGGTCTGGCTGGCGCGGCTGTTTACGCTGCCCGATGAAATTCAGCGCAGCCTGGCTGTGCGTTCGGTGACCACGCCGTTTGCGCTGGCCGCCGCGAAACCGCTTGGCGGACAGCCGGATCTGGTGGCGCTGTTTGTGGTGGTGACGGGCGTCTTTGGGATGGCGGTCGGCGATATGCTCTTTCTGCGGCTTTCAATTCGGGAAGGGATGGCGAAAGGCGCGGGGTTTGGTGCGGCATCGCACGGCGCGGGCACGGCACGGTCGTATGAGCTGGGTCAGCAGGAGGGCGTTGTCGCGAGCCTGGTGATGATGCTCTCAGGCGTGGTGATGGTGCTGATTGCACCGCTGGTGGCGTGGGTGATGTTTTAAGCTCCCCGGCCAGAATGACCGGGGAGAAAGGCTTAGTGCGCGCGGCCCTGCTCAACGCCGAGACCGGTTTGTGAACGAATAAACTGGGCGCGGAATTTCTCGCGCTCCAGGTTACCCTCCGGCGAGTTGTCGGTCGCCGAGAAGAACCAGATACCGATGAACGCCACGGCGATAGAGAACAGCGCCGGGTATTCGTACGGGAAGATGGCGCTGGCGTGACCGAGGATCTGCACCCAGATGGTCGGACCCAGAATCATCAGGATCACCGCCGTCAGCAGCCCCAGCCAGCCGCCAATCATCGCCCCACGGGTGGTCAGTTTTGACCAGTACATGGAGAGCAGGATGATTGGGAAGTTACAGCTTGCGGCAATCGAGAAGGCCAGCCCCACCATAAACGCGATGTTCTGCTTCTCGAACAAAATACCCAGCAGAATGGCGACCACGCCCAGCACCAGCACGGTGATTTTCGAGACTTTCAGCTCATCACGCTCGCTTGCTCCTTTACGGATCACGTTGGCGTAGAGGTCGTGCGACACCGCAGACGCACCCGCCAGCGTCAGCCCTGCAACCACCGCGAGAATGGTGGCGAAGGCCACGGCAGAGATAAAGCCGAGGAAGAGGTTACCGCCCACCGCGTCAGCCAGGTGCACCGCCGCCATGTTATTACCGCCAATCAGCGCCCCCGCGGCATCTTTAAACGCCGGATTCGCGCCCACCAGCATGATGGCGCCAAAGCCGATAATAAAGGTCAGGATGTAGAAGTAACCCATGAACCCGGTGGCGTAGAAGACGCTCTTACGCGCTTCACGCGCGTCGCTCACGGTGAAGAAGCGCATCAGAATGTGCGGTAAACCTGCGGTACCGAACATCAGTCCCAGGCCGAGCGAAAGGGCCGATATCGGGTCTTTCACCAGCCCGCCCGGGCTCATGATGGCTTCCCCTTTCGGATGGACCGCCATCGCCTCGGTAAACAGGTTATTGAAGCTGAACCCGACGTGCTTCATCACCATAAAGGCCATAAAGCTGGCGCCGAACAGCAGCAATACCGCTTTGATGATCTGCACCCAGGTGGTCGCCAGCATGCCGCCGAACAGGACGTACATCACCATCAGCACGCCAACCAGCACTACCGCGATGTGGTAGTTCAGGCCAAACAGCAGTTCGATCAATTTACCCGCGCCGACCATCTGCGCAATCAGGTACAACGCCACCACCACCAGCGAACCGCAGGCGGAGAGGGTGCGAATCGGCCCCTGCTTCAGACGGTACGAGGCCACGTCTGCGAAGGTATAGCGCCCCAGGTTGCGCAAGCGCTCAGCGATCAGGAACAGAATGATCGGCCAGCCGACGAGGAAGCCGAGGGAGTAGATCAGACCGTCATAGCCGGAGGTGTACACCAGCGCAGAAATCCCGAGGAACGAGGCCGCGGACATAAAGTCACCCGCAATCGCCAGCCCGTTCTGGAAACCGGTAATGTTGCCGCCTGCGGTGTAGTAATCGTTACGGGAGCGCACGCGTTTCGACGCCCAGTAGGTGATGTACAGCGTCAGCAGGACGAAAATCAGGAACATCACAATCGCCTGCCAGTTGGTTGGCTGGCGCTGTACTTCGCCGGTAATGGCATCCGCCGCGCTGGCGGCAAACGGAAGTGTGGCGGCTAGCGCCGTCAGGACTCGCTTCATGACGCTTTTACCTCTTGCAGTACCGCTTTATTAAGACGATCGAATTCACCGTTCGCGCGCCAGACGTAAACGCCGGTCAGCACAAATGAAATGACAATCACGCCAATGCCGATGGGAATACCGCGCGTCACGCTGGTACCCGCGTGCAGCGGGGTGCCCAGCCAGTGTGGGGCAAAGGCGATCAGCATAATAAAGCCGACGTAGATAATCAGCATGATGATGGATAGTAAGAAGGCAAACCGTTGCCGTTTATCGACGAGCTCCCTGTAGTGCGCACTATTCTCTATCTGCTGACAAATATCGTTATTCATCACAGAAATCTCCAGAGGTAAGGTTGGTTTGTTTTATCCCCTCTCCCTTATGGGGAGAGGGTTAGGGTGAGGGGAGGAAGGTGCGGTCTGATGCCCTCACCCCGGCCCTCTCCCACGGGGAGAGGGAGAAAAAATCATGAAGGCATTGCGATGGCCTGCTTCTCTTCGAGCAGTTTGTCCACCACGCCAGGATCCGCGAGCGTTGAGGTATCACCGAGATTGCTGGTGTCTCCGGCCGCGATTTTGCGCAAGATACGACGCATGATTTTGCCGGAGCGGGTCTTCGGCAGCGAATCAGTCCAGTGCAGCACGTCCGGCGTGGCAAGCGGGCCAATCTCTTTACGCACCCAGTTGCGCACTTCGGTGTACAGCTCCGGCGACGGTTCTTCTCCGTGGTTCAGGGTGACGTACGCGTAAATCGCCTGGCCTTTGATGTTGTGCGGAATGCCCACCACGGCGGCCTCGGCAATCTTCGGATGCGACACGAGGGCTGATTCAATCTCAGCCGTGCCCAGACGGTGGCCGGAGACGTTCAGCACGTCGTCCACGCGCCCGGTTATCCAGTAATAGCCATCTTCGTCACGACGCGCGCCGTCGCCGCTGAAGTACATGTTTTTAAAGGTCGAGAAGTAGGTCTGTTCGAAGCGATCGTGGTCGCCGAACAGGGTACGCGCCTGGCCCGGCCAGGAGTCTGTGATCACCAGGTTGCCTTCGGTGGCCCCTTCCAGCGGGTTACCTTCGTTATCCACCAGCGCAGGCTGCACGCCGAAGAACGGACGGGTTGCCGAGCCTGCTTTCAGCTGCGTGGCGCCCGGCATCGGGGTGATCATAAAGCCGCCGGTTTCGGTCTGCCACCAGGTGTCCATCACCGGGCATTTCTCGTTACCGATTTTTTTCCAGTACCACTCCCAGGCTTCCGGGTTGATCGGCTCGCCGACGGAACCGAGGATGCGCAACGAAGAGCGGTCAGTGCCTTCGATAGCTTTATCGCCTTCCGCCATTAATGCGCGGATCGCCGTTGGGGCGGTGTAGAGAATATTGACCTGATGTTTGTCGACCACCTGACACATCCGCGCCGGGGTCGGCCAGTTTGGAACGCCCTCAAACATCAGCGTCGTTGCGCCACAGGCCAGCGGGCCGTACAGCAGGTAGCTGTGCCCGGTCACCCAGCCCACGTCGGCGGTACACCAGTAGATGTCGCCCGGATGGTAGTCAAAGACGTATTTGAAGGTGGTTGCCGCATAGACCAGATAACCGCCGGTGGTGTGCAGCACGCCTTTCGGCTTGCCGGTCGAACCGGAGGTATAAAGAATGAACAGCGGATCTTCCGCGTTCATCTCTTCCGGCTGGTGCTGGTCGCTCGCGTTCTCGATCAGGTCGCTCCACCACAGATCGCGCCCCTCGTTCCAGTCGATTTTGCCGCCGGTACGCTTAAGGACGATAACGTTGCTGACCGTGTTGACGTTCGGGTTTTTCAGCGCTTCGTCGACGTTTTTCTTCAGTGGGATACCGCGTCCTGCACGCACGCCTTCATCGGCGGTGATCACCAGTTTTGAACTTGAATCAACAATACGCCCTGCAACCGCTTCGGGTGAGAAACCGCCAAAGATAACGGAGTGGATCGCGCCAATACGCGCGCAGGCCAGCATGGCCACCGCCGCTTCCGGCACCATCGGCATATAGATAGCGACTACATCGCCTTTTTTAATGCCTCTTTCCAGCAGGACATTGGCGAAGCGGCACACGTCGCGGTGCAGTTCTTTATACGTAATATGTTTGCTCTGCGAGGCATCATCGCCTTCCCAGATGATGGCCGTCTCATTCCCGCGCTCTGCAAGGTGACGGTCAAGGCAGTTCGCCGCCAGGTTCAGCGTGCCGTCTTCATACCATTTAATGGAGACGTTACCGGGCGCAAAGGAGGTGTTCTTCACCTTCTGATAAGGTTTGATCCAGTCAAGGATATGGCCCTGCTCACCCCAGAAGGTATCCGGAGCGTTGATAGACTGGTGATATTTCTCGTGGTACTGCTCCGGGTTGATCAGGCAACGGTCCGCAATATTTGCGGGAATGTCATGTTTGTGTATTTGGCTCATGGCTTTTTTTCTCCTTGTAAGATGTTAATAATATGTCACTAAAACGTTAATTGTAGGGGCTTTACAAGCTTTGTTTATTATTTGGGCTACAGATCACGCATTGTTTGAATAGGTTGAAAAATGAGCGAATGAAACTTTGAAGGAAAATAATTTATGCTGACGATTATTCACATTTATGTTTAAAAAAGCTTTTTTATAACAAAAGGTTATTTATCAGAATTAGGACAAACTCCCGTCATCCCCGCTTTTTCGAGTGAAATGCGTCGTTCTTTAAGGCTTGCGCAACAGGCCGCGCAAATGATACTCATACGCCGCGTTAAAAAATCCCATAAACCAACGCAACACAATTCATACCCTTTCAGTATGTCCCCATATTCATGCATTTTTGATGAATAAGGCGCTTCATTGAGGAAGTCAGTTTCTATGAAAAACGTTAAAGTGAGCCTTGCCTGGCAGATCTTAATCGCCCTTGTGCTGGGCATCCTGCTGGGCAGTTACCTCCACTATCACAGCGACAGCCGCGAATGGCTGATTGCGAATCTGCTCTCACCGGCAGGGGATATCTTTATTCATCTGATCAAGATGATCGTGGTGCCGATTGTGATCTCGACGCTGGTGGTCGGTATTGCGGGCGTCGGCGATGCGAAGCAGTTAGGACGTATTGGTGCGAAAACCATTATCTATTTCGAAGTGATCACTACGGTTGCCATCATCCTCGGTATCACGCTGGCGAACGTGTTCCAGCCGGGTTCCGGGATTGATATGTCGCAGCTGGCAACGGTGGATATTTCGAAATACCAAAGTACGACCGCTGACGTGCAGAGCCATGCGCACGGCCTGATGGGCACGATCCTGTCGCTGGTACCGACCAACATTGTGGCCTCGATGGCGAAGGGCGAGATGTTGCCTATCATCTTCTTCTCGGTGCTGTTCGGTCTGGGACTCTCTTCGCTGCCTGCGACGCACCGCGAACCGCTGGTGACCGTGTTCCGCTCTATCTCCGAAACCATGTTTAAAGTGACCCACATGGTGATGCGTTACGCACCGGTCGGGGTGTTCGCGCTTATTGCCGTCACCGTGGCCAACTTCGGTTTTGCCTCCCTGTGGCCGCTGGCGAAGCTGGTGATCCTGGTACACTTCGCCATCCTGTTCTTTGCGCTGGTGGTGCTGGGTATTGTGGCGCGCCTGTGCGGGCTGAGTATCTGGATCCTGATCCGTATCCTCAAGGACGAGCTGATTCTGGCCTACTCCACGGCAAGCTCCGAGAGCGTGCTGCCGCGCATTATTGAGAAGATGGAGGCTTATGGCGCGCCTGCTTCTATTACCAGCTTCGTGGTGCCCACCGGCTACTCCTTTAACCTGGATGGTTCGACGCTGTACCAGAGTATCGCCGCTATCTTTATTGCACAGCTGTACGGCATTGACCTGTCGCTGTGGCAGGAGATCGTGCTGGTACTGACGCTGATGGTGACGTCCAAAGGTATCGCAGGCGTGCCGGGCGTCTCGTTCGTGGTGCTGCTGGCGACGCTGGGCAGCGTCGGTATTCCGCTGGAAGGCTTGGCGTTTATCGCCGGCGTGGATCGTATCCTCGACATGGCGCGTACGGCGCTGAACGTGGTGGGTAATGCCCTGGCGGTGCTGGTTATCGCCAAGTGGGAACACAAATTCGATCGCAAAAAAGCGCTGGCGTATGAACGCGAGGTGCTGGGTCGTTTTGATAAGACGGCCGACCAGTAATGTAATAAAGCCCGGTGGCGCTGCGCTTACCGGGCCTACGGGTCTTGTAGGTCGGGTAAGGCGAAGCCGCCACCCGACATGTTACTCGCCGCTCAACGCATCAAACTCTTCACATCCCGTATCAAACCCTTCGGTACAGCTCAGGTTCAACCAGTACAGCGCTTTCTGTTTATTGGGCGTGATAAACCCTTTCTCACCCTGCTGGAACAGCATACCTGCCCAGTATTCCGCGTAGCCGGTGCGTGAAAGAGACGAACTGCGCTTAAACCACGATGCCGCCAGGGCGTCGTCCTGGGCCACTTCTACACCGTTGGCATAAATCAGGCCCAGCAGCATTTGCGCATCGACCGCAGAGTCGTTATCGATATCTTCGGTAGCCGTCTGCAGCAGCTTGATGGCCTGGGGATAGTCAGTTTTACCCGCCTGCGTGTTCACCAAAATCCGCGCCAGCATAATGGTGCCGCGTTTGCTGCCCGCGATGGTCGCCTGCTGCGCCAGCGCTTTAGCCTGAGGATAGTCGCCCTGCGTAAAGAGAATTTGTGAGAGCAGCCCCATGGCATCGACATCACCACCTTTTGCCGCTTTTTCAGCCCACAGGGCCGCCTGCTTGCTGTCGCCAGAGCTGAAGTACGTATCGGCAAGATAATACTGGGCACGAGCATCGCCGGCTTCTGCCTGTTTCTGGTACTGGCTGCCTATCTCATCCGCGCGAGCGAACGAGGTTAAAAATAACAACAACAGAAAAATGGGTTTCATGGATTCTTATCATCTGGGTACACGCCGCGCAGTATAATCGCGGTAGCAAAAGAAAAAAATGGGTGCATTAAGACCTCAGCATCCTACAAGCCGGGCGGAACTGTCGTTCCGCCCGCAGAGGTTAGCCTGCTTTACAGGCTAATTTTGCCGCCACCTCCTGATGTTCACTCTTTATTGAAAACTCGCAGAGCCTGCCGCGAGTAATAAAGGTAAAGATCACTATCGTCAGGCAAATAATAAAGACGATGCCTAACGCAGTTTTTAATGGCGTCATGCCTTTTACTCCTTGTGTAAAAAAGAATAAGAGGCTACTCTCAACCTGTTGGTAGTTGAGGGGTAGCCTCGGGTGAATGCAAATTTCCCGGGGCTTTCCACTTTCTGTCCCTCAACAATGCTCAAGACAGAAAGTCTTAAGCACCCGCCGCACATCTTATCTCTCTGAATCAAAATGCAAAGATGTAATTCTTTTTCGTGAAAATTACATTATTTCTGCGAGCCGCTTTCCAGAATAATAATTGATATATTTAATGAATTAAGCGGAAATAAAAAGGGAGTGAATATTTCACTCCCTTTATTCAATGATGAATTAACGGCTTCAACCCATTGCGCTTTCGCGCAGTCGGGCTTTCAGCTTGTTATATTCGTCGATCACGTACTGTTCCGCCGCCTGCTGATCCGCAATCGGCTCCACGCGTACGGCGCAGTATTTATACTCCGGCGTTTTAGTTATCGGGCTTAAGTTCTCCGTCACCAGTTCGTTGCAGGCGCCAATCCACCACTGGTAGGTCATGTAGACCGCCCCTTTGTTGGGTCGGTCGCTGACCTGGGCGCGGGTGATGATCCGCCCTTTGCGCGAGTTCACCCACACCAGCGCTTCGTCCTCAATACCAAGGCGTTCCGCGTCGGCGGTGTTGATTTGCGCATAGCCGGGCTCATCCGCCAGCGCCGCCAGCGCGGCACAGTTGCCGGTCATCGAGCGGCAGGAGTAGTGGCCCACCTCGCGTACGGTGGAGAGCACCATCGGATACTCATCGGTGAGTTTATCGATGGGGGCGACCCAGTCGCAGGTGAAGAACTGCGCCAGCCCATTCGGGGTGTCGAATTTCTCTTTAAAGAGATACGACGTTCCCTGGTCGGTCTCTGACTCATCCCGACATGGCCACTGGATGTACCCCAGCTCACCCATTTTTTCATAGGTCGCGCCGGTGAAGTCCGGACACAGGTGACGCAACTCGTCCCAGATTTCCTGGGTGTTGTTGTAGTGCATCGGGTAACCCATACGGGTGGCGATTTCACTAATGATCTGCCAGTCCGTTTTCAGATCCCACTTCGGTTCAACCGCCTTAAAGAAGCGCTGGAAGCCGCGGTCTGCCGCCGTGTAGACACCTTCATGCTCGCCCCAGGAGGTCGACGGTAAAATCACATCCGCCGCCGCCGCGGTTTTGGTCATAAAGATATCCTGGACAATCACCAGCTCCAGATCCTCAAACCCTTTGCGCACCGCAGACAGCTCGGCGTCGGTCTGAAGCGGGTCTTCACCCATGATGTAGGCCGCACGCACTTCGCCGTGCGCCGCGCGGTGCGGCAGCTCGCTGATGCGGTACCCGGTATGCTCCGGCAGGCTATCTACGCCCCAGGCCTTCGCGAATTTCTCGCGATTTTCCGGGAACTTGACGTACTGATAGCCCGGATAGGTATCCGGCAGCGCGCCCATATCGCAGGCACCCTGAACGTTATTCTGACCGCGTACCGGGTTCACACCAACGTGCGCCTTGCCCAGATTGCCGGTCAGCATCGCGAGACTCGTCAGAGAGCGCACCGTTTCCACGCCCTGATAGAACTGGGTCACGCCCATGCCCCACAGGATGGCGGCGGTTTTCGCGGCCGCATACATCCGCGCCGCCTGACGGATCTCCTGCGCGCTAACGCCGGTTATCGCTTCGACGGACTCTGGCGTATAGCCTTCGACAATTTTCCGATACTCTTCAAAGCCTTCCGTACGGGTGGCGACGAACGCCTGGTCGTACAGGTTCTCCTCAATAATGACGTGCCCCATTGCGTTCAACAGCGCGATGTTCGAGCCGTTTTTCAATGCAATATGCATGTCCGCAATGCGCGCGGTTTCGATTTTTCGCGGATCGCAGACGATGATTTTCGCCCCGTTCTGCTTAGCGCGAATAACGTGGTTCGCGACGATAGGGTGAGAATCCGCCGGGTTATAGCCGAAAATAAACACCAGATCGGTGTTGTCTATTTCGTTGATGGCATTACTCATTGCGCCGTTACCGACCGACTGGTGCAGACCTGCAACCGATGGGCCGTGTCAGACGCGAGCGCAGCAGTCGACGTTATTGGTACCAATAACGGCGCGCGCGAATTTTTGCATCACATAGTTAGTTTCATTCCCCGTCCCGCGTGAAGAGCCGGTGGTCTGAATCGCATCCGGGCCATACTTGGCCTTGATGGCGCTAAGGCGCGTGGCGACGTAATCGAGCGCCTCGTTCCAGCTGACGGCTTCAAGCTTGCCGCCGCGCTCGCGGCGGATCATTGGGGTTTTCAGGCGCGGGGTGAGGATTTGGGTATCGTTAATAAAATCCCAGCCGTAGTAACCTTTCAGGCATAGCGTACCCTGGTTGGTTTTCCCCTGTGCGGCCTCCGCCCGGACGATTTTGCCGTTATCGACCACCAGGTGGATCTTGCAACCTGAGGCACAATAAGGGCAAACCGTGACGACTTTTTTCATCAGTCTGCTCCAGTTAATCGAATCGTTCGCACCCACTATGCAGCTTCTATGCCATGTTTTTAGTGTGGGTATGCGTAGACTTTACGGCCCATTTGCGGTGAAAACGCTGACCAAAAGCAGCGAATCGTCAAAATTGACGTGTCGACAGGGCAGCGGATGTGACATGGGTTGAATTTCCGTCACTGAAAAACCTATTTGACTGGAGCCGACGGCAGAATGGTTCAGACTTAACATAATCCCCTGACGGAAGCATATGATGAAACCGGCGATTCTGGTGGTAGATGACGATACGGCAGTCTGCGAACTGCTTCAGGACGTGCTGAGCGAGCACGTCTTTAGCGTGCTTGTCTGCCATAACGGCCAGGATGCGCTGCGCCGGGTACAGCAGGAGCCAGATATCGCGCTTGTCCTGCTGGATATGATGCTGCCGGATATCAACGGCCTGCAGGTTCTGCTGCAGCTGCAAAAGCAGCGCCCGGCGCTACCGGTTGTGATGTTAACCGGGCTGGGCAGTGAGTCAGACGTGGTGGTAGGGCTGGAGATGGGGGCCGACGATTATATTGGCAAACCGTTCAACCCGCGCGTGGTGGTCGCCCGCGTGAAAGCGGTACTGCGCCGGACGGGCGTGCTTGCCGCAGAAGTCCCGGCAGCGCCCGTGGCGGGCATTGCTTTTAACGGATGGACGCTCGATACCACCCGCTGCGAGCTGAGCGATCCGCAGCGGAATACCGTGCCCTTAACCCAGGGCGAGTACGGCTTGCTGCTGGCGCTCACGCAAAATGCCCGCCGGGTGCTGAGCCGCGATCGGCTACTTGAGCTGACCCACAGCGAAAGCGCCGAGGTGTTCGATCGCACTATCGACGTGTTGATCATGCGCCTGCGCCGGAAGATCGAGGCTAACCCGCACCAGCCAGCCCTCATCAAAACCATTCGTGGGCTGGGTTACGTGTTTGCCACCGATGTATCCCATAGCGAGAAAGCGGCCTAAGTATTCTCTTTGATAAACAGCTGCAGCTCGGCCAGCGTTTTCGCGCCGTCGATCGCATTGGCGGCCAGCAGGCTAGCCCGCGCGCAGGCGTGTGCCAGATAAATACTCTCCGCAAGCGGCAGCGATTCATGGCAGCCATATAAAAAACCTGCACAGAAAGCATCACCCGCGCCGACGCTGCCGATAATCTCTTCCTGTTCCAGCATCCATGACGGGATCCAGCGACCTTCTTCACCGCGTGCTTCTCCCCATGCCCCTTCAGGACAGTGGATCACCACCCGCTGGCGAACGCCGGCGGCCAGCAGCTGCGCCGCGGCTTCTGCGATATGGGCGATGTGCGGGGCGTCGTTTTCGTCACGCATTGTCAGGCCGCTAAACTCGCCGGCTTCCAGCTCGTTAATCACCAGATAGTCGAGATGGCGCAGGGCAGGGAGCACCAGCGGCTGGTAGCGCGGGTCGCCCTTGCGGGACACCAGGTCGAGCGAGGTTTCATACCCCTGGTCGCGCATCTGCGCCAGCAGCCGCGCGCTGCGGGTGCCGAACTCGTCATCGGGCATATCCAGGCTGTCGAGCAGTAGCAGGTAGCCGAGATGGAAGATCTTCATCGATTCGTCTAAGCGATCGAAGGCGGGAAGATCCAGCAGGCGGTTGGCGCCCGGCGAGTGGAAGAAGGTGCGCTGTCCGCTGGGATCGGTCATGACCTGCGACATGGAAGTCGGGGCAAAGGTGGTGCGCTGCACGCGCTGGCGGTTGACGTGGTACTGGTCGAGCATCGCCAGGATGTAATCTCCGTCGCCATCTTCGCCAATCAGCCCCACCGCCTGCAGCGGCAGGCCAACGTGCATTTTTGCCAGCGTCAGCAGGACGTTGAGCGGCGCGCCGCCGGTGGAGCGTTCGCTGTGGGTGATTTCCGCCAGCCAGCCGCGCTCCGGCCACTGCACGATCTGATGCACGTGATCCACCAGCATATTGCCTGCGGCGATGATGCCCTTACGATTCATTATGCCTGCCCCGCGCTGCCGAAGATGCGCATCTGTTCGGCGACCGTGTCGGTAATCGCCTCTTCTATCCCCAGCAGCAGCTCGGCAAACTCGTCATAGAGCGGCTGGCGGTTTGCCATGCGCTGCTCGACGGCGGCAAGCGCGGCCTGCGACATCCCGGTATAAAAATTGATTTTATGAATGCCCAGCTCGATGGCGCGGCGAAAATCGGCATCGCTAATGCCGGAGCCGCCGTGTAAAACCAGCGGTAGCCCCGTCTGCTGGCGAATGGCGTCCAGGCGCGGGAAATCGAGTTTCGGCTCGCCCCTGTATTTACCGTGCGCGTTGCCGATGGCTACCGCCAGCGCGTCAATGCCGGTTGAATCGACAAATTCGCGTGCCCGCTGCGGGTCGGTGAAGAAGGCTTCATCCGCATGCCCGTAAAGCGCACCGCCTTCATCGCCACCGACTGCGCCAAGCTCGGCTTCTACCGACACGCCAACGGCGTGGCACATCTTCACCACTTCCCGCGTCTGGCGAATGTTCTCCTCGTAACTCAGGGTTGAGCCATCGAACATCACGGAGCTGAACCCTAAGCGCAGGGCGCGTACGACGGCTTCAAAATGCAGCCCGTGGTCGAGGTTAAGCACCACGGGAATGTCGTGACGAGCGGCTTCGAACTTAACCGCCTCGACAAGAGAATCCAGAGACACGTACTTAAAATGCACTTCGGCGATGTTGATGATAAACGGCGAGCGTTCCTGCTTTGCGGCGGCGAATAGCGCGCGCAGGAAATGGGAGTCGAGCACGTTAAACGCGCCCAGCGCATAGCGATGCGTCCTGGCGTGCTCAAGACCGTCGGCAAGCGAAATCAGCGGCATTATTCACCCCTTATATCCGAAACAGGTTGTACTCGTTGCACAGCACCAGCAGCGCCGGCTCGTCTTCTTCGATGTTGTTATAGCGGGCGACGGGCTGCAAAAAGTGGTTGTCGTGTTCATCATCATTGACCGACGACACTTCCCCGACCAGCACGTCGCCGAAGCCGCGTTCGCCCCAGAAGCTGTGGTAAAGACCTGGGGGGAGGCAGATGCTTTCCCCGGGTAGCAGGCGCAGCTGGCTGCCGGGCGCGTGGGTTTGACGGCAGCCGTCGACGGTGACCGTCACATCCGTGTTTTCGGTTTCTTCATGCGCACCGGCATTCCACAATTCAACAATCAGATTCCCGCCGCCCCGGTTGATGATGTCCTCCCGTTTACGCCAGTGAAAATGCATCGGCGTGACCTGGCCGTCCCGCACGTGCATGATTTTTTCGGCATAGCACTTTTCATACGGCATGCCGTTCGGCGAGCCGTTGCGCAGGGTAAACAGCGTCAGACCCTCGGCGGCAAAGCTGTTGCCGCCGAACGCCGTCACGTCCCAGCCGAGCTTGAGGTCGAACACTTCCTGCCATGCGGCCTGGTCAAGCTGCTGCCATTTCGTTGGCGGAAAGCTGGCAAACGGCGGGAGATGGACGT
This sequence comes from Enterobacter genomosp. O, assembly GCF_001022965.1. Classification (GTDB taxonomy): domain Bacteria; phylum Pseudomonadota; class Gammaproteobacteria; order Enterobacterales; family Enterobacteriaceae; genus Enterobacter; species Enterobacter cloacae_L. The sequence goes on along the minus strand of NZ_LECZ01000020.1, from coordinate 26,723 downwards.
CGTGCATGGAAAAAAACTGCCGCGTGTGGCCGAGGATTTCGTTGATGTCGGAGCGTTTCATGGGGGACTCCTTGAGTTTTATGCCACCCCCTCACCCCGGCCCTCTCCCTCAAGGGAGAGGGGGAATAAGTTCCCTCTCCCCGTGGGAGAGGGTTAGGGTGAGGGCATCAGGCCGCAACGAGGTTACTTAACCGTCCACCCCTTATACGTGCCGACGTTCTTTTTATCGATCATCGTCACCGGGATCAGCACAGGCGCTTTCGGTGCCGGTTTGCCCTGTAATATGTCATAGCCGATCTCCACCGCTTTTGCTGCCATGACCTGCGGATCTTGCGCCGGGGTTGCCACAAACAGGGAGTTTTCGCGCTTCAGGGCTTCTTCACCGTCCGGAGATCCATCCACGCCGACGATAAAGAACTCGTTGCGCTGCGCCTGTTTCGCCGCCAGATCGGCACCGATCGCGGTCGGATCGTTAATGGCGAATACGCCGTCGATCTTCGGATTCGCCGCCAGCAGGGAGGTCATCACTTCCAGGCCGCCCTCGCGGCTGCCCTTGGCGTTTTGGTTATCCGAGAGCACCTTGATATCCGGGTGTTTTTTGAATTCCGTCTGGCAACCTTCGACGCGGTTCTGCACCGCAGAGACCGGCGGTCCGTTGATGATCACCACATTGCCTTTGCCTTTCAGGCGGTCGGTAATGTACTTACAGGCCATTTCGCCCGCCTGGGTGTTATCGGAGGTGATGGTGGCATCAGCCCCTTCTGCCGCCACGTCAACCGCAACGACTACGATCCCGGCGTCCTTCGCGCGCTTCACCGCCGGGCCGATCCCTTTGGAATCCGCGGCGTTGAGGATGATCATGTCTACTTTTGCGGCAATAAAGTTGTCGATCTGCGCCACCTGCTGGCCCAGATCGTACCCGCTGGAGACCAGCGTCACTTTGACGTTATCGCCCGCCAGCTTGCGCGCTTCCAGCTCGGCGCCTTTGGTGATCTGCACGAAGAATGGGTTAGCCAGGTCACCCACCGTCACGCCGATGGATTTCAGATCTTTCGCCTGCGCAAACGGCGTTGCGGCAAGCAGCGCGCCAGCACAGAGCGCGGTCACTAAGGGTTTCAAACGCATATGGTTTTCCTCGAAGCTGTAGGGTGTTGTTGTTATGCACTTTGATGGTGTCGGGTACGGTATTTGTCGATCAGCACCGCAATGATGATCACCGCCCCTTTGATCACCAGTTGCCAGAAGTAGGAGACGCCCAACAGCGTCATGCCGTTGTTGAGGGTAGCGATGATCAGGGCACCGACCAGCGTGCCGGTGATCGTGCCGATCCCGCCAACGAAGCTGGTCCCGCCGAGGATCACCGCCGCAATCGCGTCAAGCTCATAGCCCATGCCGAGATTGCCGTTGGCGCTGTAGAGGCGTGAGGCGCTCATAACGCCGCCGAGGCCCGAGAGCAGGCCGCTCATGCCGTAGACAAACAGCAGCACCAGCCAGACCTTGATGCCGGTTAAGCGCGCCGCCTGCATGTTGCCGCCCACCGCGTAAATGTGAACGCCAAGCGTGGTGCGGCGCAGGATGAACCAGCAGATAGCAATGACCGCCAGGGCGATCACCACCAGCCAAGGAATCGGGCCGAGGTAGTTATTGCCGATCCACTCAAAGTTGATGTTGGAGTTAATGACCGTCGTGCCGTCGGCCAGCAGATACGCCGCGCCGCGCAGCGCCGTATAGGTGCCGAGCGTCACGATAAACGGCGGCAGCCCGGCAAACGCCACCAGCGCGCCGTTGAACAGGCCCAGCACCATGCCGAGCATCAGCGCGGCGGGAATGGAGAGCATGGCGAATTCCGGGATCAGCGACACCACCATCGCCGCCACCGCCGTGGTGCCCAGAATCGAGCCTACGGAGAGGTCAATCCCGCCGGTTAAGATAATGAAGGTCATTCCCGCCGCCAGCACGATGTTGATCGACGCCTGACGGGTAATGTTGAGCAGGTTGCTCTCGGTGAAGAAATTGGGCGCGATAAAGCCAAATACCGCCACAATCAGGATCAGAATCGGCAGAATGCCGACCGTTTGCATCAGATCGCTCATCAGCATTTTTTTTGCGGAGGCGGATTTCGCCACCTGCTGCGGATGGGTAGGAGTTGTCATGATTGCACCGCCTGATGATGAGTGTCGTTCACGCCGGTTGCCAGCGTCATAATGTTTTCCTGAGAGATGTCGCGCCCGTGCAGTTCACCCGCGATGCTGCCTTCCCGCATCACGTACACCCGGTCGCTCATGCCCACCACTTCCGGCAGCTCGCTGGAGATCATCAAAATCGCCACCCCTTTGCGCGCCATCTGGTTCATGATGCGGTAGATCTCGCTTTTCGCGCCGACGTCCACGCCGCGCGTCGGTTCGTCCAGAATCAGAATGCGCGGGCCGATGGCCACCCAGCGGGAGATAAGCAGCTTTTGCTGGTTGCCGCCTGAAAGCCCGCCCGCGCGCACCTGAGAATGCGGCACGCGGATGTTGAGCAGGGCAATCGCGTCATCGGAAATGGACTGGGCCTTTTTGCGGTTTAGCATGCCGAAGGTGGCGTCGCGCTCCAGCGTCGCCATGGTGATGTTTTCCTGCGCCGCCAGCTCCAGGAACAGCCCCTGCTCCTTACGGTTCTCGGTAAGAAAACCGATGCCGTTATCAATGGCGGCGCGCGGCGAGTGAATCACCACCGGCTCGCCGTCCACCTCAATCATGCCGCCCGTGGCTTTGCGCACGCCAAAGATCAGCTGTGCCAGCTCGGAACGTCCGGCACCAACCAGGCCCGCCAGCCCGACGATTTCGCCGGAACGTACCTGCAGGCTGCAGGGCTGAACTTTTTTACCGTCGGTGAGGTGGTGCACGTTAAGACGCGGGCTGCCGAGGGGGATATCACGCTCTTTGTTGAACAGGTCGCTCAGGGGGCGGCCCACCATCATGCGCACCAGCTCGGAGGCGTTCAGCTTGTCGCGCGTCAGGCTGCCGACGTACTGCCCGTCGCGCAGAACGCTGACGCGGTCAGAGAGTTCATACACTTCCGCCATGCGGTGGCTGATGTAGATAATCGCCATCCCTTCGTCGCGCAGGCGCAAAATCAGTTCGAACAGGCGGTGCGTTTCCCGCGAGGAGAGGGCGGCGGTGGGTTCATCCATCACCAGAATGCGGCTGTTGCGGTGCAGCGCGCGGGCAATTTCCACCTGCTGCTGCTCGGCGATGGTCAGCTTCAACACCAGATCGGTGGCGCTGAACTGGGCACCGAGACGGTCAATCACCGCCTGCGCCTGGGCGGCCATCTCTTTACGCTGGACCATCCCGCCGCGCGACAGCTCGCTGCCAAGAAAGATATTCTCGGCAACGGTCAGATTGGGCGCGAGCTGCATCTCCTGATAAATCAGGGTAATGCCTGCGGCCAGCGCATCTTTCGGCCCTTTAATGTGAAACGGCTGACCGTCGATCAGGATCTCGCCGCTGGTGGCGGTATAGGCCCCCGCGAGGATTTTCATCAGCGTGCTTTTTCCCGCGCCGTTTTCTCCCATCAGCGCGTGGATCTCACCGGGGAAAACCGTCAAATCCACACCCTTGAGCGCGTGGAAATTACCAAACGTCTTGGCAATGCTGCGCATCTCTAATACGGGGGTTCTGCTCATGGCGGATCTCCTGTGAATGTCGATATCTGCACTTCATCACAGGTACGTAAATGCAAAATGTCAGAAGCTGTTCATATTTGTCATAGTTATGAATAGCTAATCGCCGTCACATTTCTCTTTTCCCTCTCCCTGTGGGAGAGGGTCAGGGTGAGGGCACCAAACCGCAGAGGAGCCCAAACCCATGCCATCACGCCCTCCGTTCTTCGCCAGCGCCCGAGGCCGCCTGCTGATTTTCAATCTGCTGGTGGTCGCCGTTACGCTGATGGTAAGCGGCGTGGCGGTGCTCGGCTTTCGTCATGCCAGCCAAATCCAGGAGCAGGTGCAGCAGCAGACGCTGGATGACATGACCGGCAGCATGAACCTGGCCCGCGATACCGCCAGCGTGGCGACGGCGGCGGTGCGGCTCTCGCAGGTCGTCGGGGCGCTGGAGTACAAAGGCGAAGCCGAGAGGCTGAAGCAGACGCAAATGGCGCTGCGCCACTCGCTGGAGCAGCTTGCCGATGCGCCGCTGGCGCAGCAGGAGCCGGCGCTGGTGGCGCGGATTATTCAGCGTAGTCATGAGCTGCAGCAGAGCGTGACGGAGATGCTTGAGCGCGGACAGCGACGCCATCTGGAGCGTAACGCGCTGCTAAGCTCGCTGTACCAAAGCCAGAGCTACCTGCGGCATCTGCAGGATATTAACCGCCGCTATGGCAGCAATGTTCCGGACGCGCGGCAGCTGATGGAGATGGACCGGCTGATCGCTGCCGCCATCGACACCCCTTCGCCGCGCGCGACCGTTCAGCAGCTGGACGCGGTGACCGCAGCGCTGCCCCGGAGTGCCGTACAGCCGGTTGTTAAGGGGGTTCTGCCTGATTTTAATGCCGAGTTAGGCAAGCTCGCCCCGCTGTCGAGGCAGCTGGAAGAGAGCGATCTGGCGATAAGCTGGTATATGTTCCACATCAAGGCGCTGGTGGCGATCCTCAACGGCGATATCAATCAGTACGTTGAGCAGGTGGCGCAGGCCTCCCGGCTTCGCACGGCCCAGAGCCATCACGAACTGCAATCCATCAGCGTGTTTATCACCATCTTCGCCGCGCTGGCGCTGATCATCACCGGGTGCGCCTGCTGGTATATCTACCGCAATCTGGCCTCCAACCTGACGGCGATTTCCCGGGCGATGTCGCGCCTTGCTCACGGTGAACAGGATGTCTCCGTCCCCGCCCTGCAGCGGCGCGATGAGCTGGGCGAGCTGGCGCGCGCGTTTAACGTGTTTGCCCGCAATACCGCCTCGCTTGAGCACACCACGCGCCTGCTGAAAGAGAAAACCACGCAGATGGAGATCGACCGCATCGAGCGGCAGGGGCTGGAAGAGGCGCTCCTGCACAGCCAGAAAATGAAGGCCGTCGGACAGCTGACGGGCGGGCTGGCGCATGATTTTAATAACCTGCTGGCGGTGATCATCGGCAGCCTTGAGCTTACCGATCCTGAATCAAAAGACGCGCCGCGAATCACCCGGGCGCTGAAGGCCGCTGAGCGTGGCGCCTTACTGACGCAGCGCCTGCTGGCGTTTTCCCGTAAGCAATCCCTGACGCCGCATGCGGTAGACATGCTTCCGCTGCTGGAGAACCTCCGGGAGCTGATGCGCCACTCTTTGCCTGCCACCCTGACCCTGGAGATTGAAGCGCAATCCCCGGCGTGGCCCGCCTGGATAGACGTCAGCCAGCTGGAAAATGCCATCATCAACCTGGTGATGAACGCCCGCGATGCAATGGAAGGACAAAGCGGGGTGATAAAAATCCGCACCTGGAACCAGCGCGTCACCCGCAGCGATGGACGCCGACAGGATATGGTGGCGCTGGAAGTCATTGACCGCGGCAGCGGGATGTCTCAGGAGGTGAAATCCCGCGTCTTTGAACCGTTCTTTACCACCAAACAGACCGGGAGCGGAAGCGGGCTGGGCCTGTCGATGGTCTACGGTTTTGTGCGTCAGTCCGGCGGCCGCGTGGAGATCGAAAGCGCGCCGGGGCAGGGGACGACCGTGCGGCTTCACCTCCCGCGCTCGACGCTGCCCGCCGCTGCAGTTGATGAAACGCAGTCTGCTGCCGCCTCCATCGATAACGAGCGGCTGGTACTGGTGCTGGAAGATGAAGCCGATGTTCGTCAGACCCTGTGCGAGCAGCTGCACCAGCTTGGCTACCTGACGCTGGAAGCAGAGAACGGCGAGCAGGCGCTGAGCATGCTGGCGGCGTCGCCGGATATTGGCATGTTTATCAGCGACCTGATGTTGCCCGGAAGCCTGAGCGGGGCCGAGGTGATTAACCATGTGCGCAGCCATTATCCGCAGCTTCCGGTGCTGCTGATCAGCGGTCAGGATTTACGCCCCACGCACAACCCGCAGCTGCCGGACGTTCAGTTACTGCGTAAGCCGTTTACGCGGGTACAGCTGGCGCAGGCGCTGCGGAAGGTGATGGTAATTTGAGATTCCTCCGCTACCCCGGTTCCCCGCCGTTCATTATCGTAAGGCCAGTTCACCTGCGAGTCTGGCCTTATGAAACGTTACTCAACTGCTCTGTTATTTGGTCTGCTATCACTCACCAGCCAGCTGGCTCATGCCGATATTGTTGATGATGCTATTGGCAACATTCAGCAGGCGATCAACGATGCCTATAACCCCAGCAGCAGCCGCAGCAGCGATGACGATGACGATCGTTATGACCGCAGCCGTCAAATCGACAGCCGACAGTACGACGATCGTCGTCGGCAGCTCGAAGACAGACGCCGCCGTCTGGACGAGCGTCAGCGCCAGTTAGATGACGATCGCCGTCGGTTAGAAGAGGATGAGCGCAGGTTAGAAGACGATTACGATCGCGGTTAAGTACGGCCTGTTGCCCTCACCCCAACCCTCTCCCACGGGAGAGGGAGAAAACCTAATCCAGCACCAGCACCCTCCCGTCATACCCCGCCTCAATCCCCTCCGGCAGCGGGTTATCCATCATCCACGCGTCAAACTGATGGCTGATGTGGGTCAGGATCACCTGCGGGCAGCCAATCACCTCGTTTAGCGCAATCACGGTATTTAAGTCGCAATGGTTTCGCGGCGTCTCGTCGCGCGGTTCATGACTGCAGTCGATGATGATGGTCTGCGGCTGGTTGTTGAGCAGAAACTTCACCGTCTTTTCCGGCAGCCCGGCGGTGTCGGAAAGCCAGGCCACCCGGCTGTGGGCCGATTCCAGCAAATACCCGAAGGTCAGTTTCGAATGGTTGAGCGGCAGCGGCGTGACCCGCAGGCCCTGAAGTTCAAACATCACAAACGGTTCGACCGTGTGGCTGAAATCGAGAATCCCCGGGTGTTTGAACAGGTCGTCACAGCCCGCGTCATCCGGTGGACCATAGACCGGAATGGTCGCGCCCACGCCCCAGCGCAGGGGAAACAGCCCCTGAACGTGATCCATATGGTAATGGGTGAGCAAAAACTGCTGGAAGCTGCCGGCGGGCCAGTCGTCCATCAGGTGCAGGATGCCGGCATCCAGCAGGGTGACGGCATCGTTGAATTTAACCACCGCGCTGCACGGGCGACGGCGATAGTTATCCTGCAGGCGCGCCCGGCGACACGCCGCGCAGTCGCAGCCAAAGACCGGCACCAGCTGGGCGCCCCCGGTTCCTGTCAGCGTGATGGTCAGACTCATAACGCACCTCTACAGCGGTTTGGTGAATCGGAAATGGCTCTGCGTATATCCTTCACGAACGTAAAAACGGTGCGCGTCGGTGCGCTTCACGCTGGTGGAAAGTTCGGTCATCTCTGCGCCAGCCTCTCGTGCCACCCCTTCCGCCCAGGCCAGCAGCTGGCTTCCTATCTTTAACCCGCGCGCCTGCGGCATCACCACCAGCTCCTGGATCTCACCGATCCAGCGCGCGTGATGGAGATGAAACTGCAAGTGCAGGCCGATCATACCGATGGCCTGCCCGTTCATCTCTGCAAGCTGGTAGCGCATGTTGCGATCCTGCAGGTTGGCAAGATACCCCGCGTGAAACGCCTGGCGATCGAACTCGGCCTGCTTTAACTCGCAGATTAACGCGTAAACGGTTTGCGCATCGTCCGCGGTGGCGGGGCGAAGCGTGCAGTCAGGCATGCTGGTTCTCCTTCTGACGGATAAGCGATAAAAAGGTATCGACTGACTGTAGCAAACTTCCGTCGTTATTGAGGATGTGACAGTCTGAAGGGGTATAGCGGGCCGCACGCTCGAGCCGCTGGTCTATCTCTCGGGCTGACTCACGCCCCCGGCTCAGCAGGCGGCTGCGCAGAACGTCCGGTGAAACCTGCAGGCAGACCGGCAGCAGGGCCGCCTCGTAGCGGGCGCGCGCCTGAGGAAGATGCGCGCGCGAGCCGTTGACCAGCACGTCGAAGCCCGCATGCAGCCACAGGTCGATCTCAATGCCGATCCCGTAGTAGTAGCCGTTGGCGTGCCAGCTCAGCGCCAGCAGGTTTTGCCCGGCGCGGGTGAAAAACTCCTGCTCGCTCAGGGCGATATGGTTTTCACTTCCGGCGTTGGCCGAGCGGGTAATATAGCGGTGCGCCACCAGAAGCTGCGGGTGTTCCCGCTGTCGTAAGGCGGACAGCAGGCTGTCCTTACCGGAGCCGGACGGCCCCATTAACCAGATGAGTCTTCCCATCAGAACACCCTTTTTCCCTGACGCCAGACGTGGTCGATATGAACGTGTTCGCCCTTGCGGTGGGCGAGCACCAGATCCGCGCGTTTACCTTCGGCGATTTCCCCGCGATCGTGAAGATTGAGCGCGGTGGCCGGGTTTTTTGTCACCAGGCGAATCGCCTGCGGCAGCGTAAAGCTGTTGCCTTCGTCGTCCGCCACCCGGAACGCCGCATCCAGCAGGCTGGCGGGGTAGTAGTCGGACGAGAGAATATCCAGCAGGCCAAGCGAGGCGAGCGTGCTTGCCGCCACGTTGCCGGAGTGTGAGCCGCCGCGCACGATATTTGGCGCGCCCATCAGGACGTTCATGCCGTGTTTACGGGAAGCTTCAGCCGCTTCAAATGTGGTGGGAAATTCGGCGATCGCGCTGCCAAGCTGGTGGGATTCGAGCACATGAGCGTGCGTGGCGTCGTCATGGCTGGCCAGCGCGATGTTGCGCTCCCGGCACATCGCGGCAATCGCGAGACGGTTCGGCTGTGACCACCGCGCCGCAAGCTGAAGCTGCTCCTCTTCATAGCGCGCCATCTCCGCGTCGCTGAGAGAATATTTGCCCTGATAGTATTCGCGATACTTCTCAATATTGGCGAACTGACGCTGCCCAGGTGAGTGGTCCATCAGGGAGACCAGCGAGACCGGCTCGCGGCCGACCAGTTTTTCAAACAGCGGGAGGGTCGTGTAGTGCGGCAGTTCGCAGCGCAGGTGCAGACGGTGCTCGGCGCGGTTGAGGCCGCGTTTTTGCGTCTCTTCCACGGCGTTGATCATCTTCTCCAGGTTTTCCAGCCGATCGCCGCCGTCGCGCACGTCGCCAATCGCCACCGCGTCCAGCACGGTGGTAATGCCGCTGGCGACCATCAGCGCGTCGTGGCTGCTCATGGCTGAATGCGCGGGCCAGTCCACCTTCGGGCGGGGCGTGAAAAATTTATCGAGATTGTCGGTATGCAGCTCAATCAGCCCCGGCAGCAGCCAGCCGCCTTCACCGTCCATCGCTTCCGTGGCACGGCTCTGGGTTTCGGCAAACGCGCGGATGACGCCGTCCTGGATTTCAACCGAACCGTCGACGACTTCGTTTTCCAGCACCAGCTTGACGTTGTTGATAATCATGCGTTTGTCCCCATCGGGTGCAATCTGTCTGCGACGCGGGTGCGAACGCTTTCGTCGTGGAAGATCCCGACGATCGCCGCGCCGCGCGCTTTGGCCTGCTCGATCAGCTCTACCACGGCGGCGCTGTTTTTATCGTCGAGCGAGGCGGTGGGTTCATCCAGAAGCAATATCGGGTAGTCGACGATAAAGCCGCGGGCGATGTTGACGCGCTGCTGCTCGCCGCCGGAAAAGGTCGACGGGGCAAGGTGCCACAGGCGCCCGGGCACGTTGAGATGCGTCAGCAGGCTGGCGGCTTTGGTGGCGCAGGCTTCACGCGGTACGCCGAGATCCAGCAGCGGCTGCATGACCACGTCCAGGGCGGAGATCCGCGGGATCACCCGCAGAAACTGGCTCACCCAGCCGATCGTCGAGCGGCGCACGTCCAGCACCTTACGCGCGGGAGCCTGAACCAGGTCGACCCACTCATCGTTGTGGCGAATATGGATATGGCCTTCGTCGGGCAGGTAGTTGGCATACAGGGAGCGCAGCAGGGTGGATTTCCCGCTACCGGAGTGGCCGTGCAGCACCACGCATTCGCCGCTGTTGACCTCCAGAGAGGCATTTTGCAGCACCGGCAGGCGCACGCCGTTTTGCTGGTGGAGCACGAAGGTTTTACTTACGTTTTGTACGTGGATCATGTTGGCCTCGCGATTCGTTTTGCCGGGTGGCGGCTTCGCCTTACCCGGCCTACAGGTGCGGTGTTCGTAGGCCGGGTAAGCGCAGCGCCACCCGGCAACAGCAACCTCAATTCTGCAACACGGACGACACCAGCAGCTGGGTGTACGGATGGTGAGGATCGTCGAGCACGCGGTCGGTTAGCCCACTTTCCACCACCTGGCCCTGCTTCATCACCAGCAGACGGTCCGCCAGCAGGCGCGCAACGCCTAAATCATGGGTGACAATCACCACCGCCAGGTTCAGTTCCACCACCAGGCCGCGCAGCAGGTCGAGCAGGCGCGCCTGCACTGAGACGTCCAGCCCGCCGGTGGGTTCATCCATAAACACCAGCTTCGGGTGCGTGACCAGGTTGCGGGCGATCTGCAGGCGCTGCTGCATCCCACCGGAAAAGGTGGTAGGCAGGTCGTCGATACGCGAGGCGGGGATTTCCACCTCCTCCAGCCAGTGCTGGGCGGTGGCGCGGATGTTGCCGTAGTGGCGCGCGCCGGTGGCCATCAGCCGTTCGCCGATGTTGCCCCCCGCCGACACCTGACGGCGCAGGCCGTCCATCGGGTGCTGATGCACCACGCCCCACTCGGTGCGCAGCAGGCGGCGGCGTTCGGCCTCGCTCATGCCGTACAGCGACGCGCCTTCATACAAAATCTCGCCGTTTTGCGGTGCCAGGCGCGCGGAGATGGACTTCAGCAGCGTCGTTTTGCCGGAGCCGGACTCGCCGACGATCCCCAGCACTTCCCCCGACCAGAGTTCAAACGACACGTCGCTGAAGCCTTTGCCCGGCGCATAGAGGTGGGTCAGGTTGTTAACCGAAAGCAGCGGTTTCATTAGCTGTTCGCCTCGCTCTGTTGGCGGCAATAATCGGTGTCGGAGCAGACAAACATCCGTTTGCCCGTGTCGTCCAGCACCACTTCATCCAGATAGCTGTGTTTGGATCCGCAGATGGCGCACGGCTCGTCCCACTCCTGCACCGTAAACGGGTGATCGTCGAAATCCAGGCTTTCGACACGCGTGTAAGGCGGGACGGCGTAGATGCGTTTTTCACGCCCGGCGCCGAACAGCTGCAGGGCTGGCATCATGTCCATCTTCGGGTTATCGAACTTCGGGATCGGCGACGGATCCATGACGTAGCGCCCGTTGACCTTCACCGGGTAGGCGTAGGTGGTGGCGATATGGCCGAAGCGGGCGATATCCTCATAAAGCTTCACCTGCATCACGCCGTACTCTTCCAGCGCGTGCATGGTGCGGGTTTCCGTTTCGCGCGGTTCGATAAAGCGCAGCGGCTCCGGGATGGGCACCTGGAAAATCAAAATCTGATCTTCGGTGAGCGGGGTTTCGGGGATGCGGTGACGGGTCTGGATCAGCGTCGCATCTTCGGTTTTTTCGGTGGTATTAACGCCGGTCACGCGCTGAAAGAAGTTGCGAATTGATACGGCGTTGGTGGTGTCGTCGGCGCCCTGGTCGATAACCTTCAGCACGTCAGACTCGCCGATTACGCTGGCGGTGATCTGAATACCGCCCGTGCCCCAGCCGTAGGGCATCGGCATTTCGCGGCCGCCGAACGGCACCTGATAACCCGGAATGGCGACCGCTTTGAGTATGGCGCGGCGGATCATGCGTTTGGTTTGCTCATCCAGATAGGCAAAGTTGTAGCCGCTTAAGTTAGCCATGTTTACGCTCCCGTTGCAGGCGTTTCAGCAGTTCCAGTTCGGCCTGGAAATCGACGTAGTGCGGCAGCTTGAGGTGCGAGACGAAGCCTGCGGCCTCAACGTTATCCGCATGGGCGAGCACGAACTCTTCGTCCTGCGCCGGGCCTGCAATGTGCTCGCCGTAGTCCGGCGCCTGCAGGGCGCGGTCGACCAGCGCCATTGCCATGGCTTTACGCTCGCCGAGGCCAAACACCAGCCCGTAGCCGCGGGTAAAGTGAGGGTCTTCATTTTCAGGCGCGACAAAACCGTTCACCATTTCACACTCGGTCATCAGCAGTTCGCCGACGTTTACCGCAAAACCCAGCTCTTCCGGCACGATTTCGACGTCGATATAGCCGCTTCGAATCTCGGCCGCAAACGGGTGGTTGCGCCCGTAGCCGCGCTGGGTGGAGTAGGCCAGCGCCAGCAGATAGCCTTCGTCGCCGCGCATCAGCTGCTGCAGGCGCGACGATCGCGAGCACGGGTAAACCGGCGGCGTGCGGGTGACGTCATCCGGCTGCGCGCCAGAATCCTCTTCCGCCTTCGCCAGACCCTGTTTCGCCAGCAGGCTGAAGACATGGGGAGACGGTTCTGGTTCGGCGTCAGAGGTGCTGAGCGGCGGTGCTTCGCCGTTCGCCAGCAGAGTGAAATCCAGCAGGCGATGGGTGTAGTCGTAGGTGGGGCCCAGTCGCTGGCCGCCGGGAATATCTTTGTACACCGCTGAAATGCGGCGTTCTAAGCGCATCTCCGCCGTATTGACCGGCTCGCTCACCGCCAGTTTGGCAAGCGTGGTGCGGTAGGCGCGCAGCAGAAAGATGGCTTCGACGTTATCGCCGCTGGCCTGCTTCAGGGCCAGCGCCGCCAGCTCGCGGTCGGCGATACCGCCTTCGGTCATTACCCGATCGACGGCGAGGTTTAGCTGCTGCTCAATCTGGGCGACGCTCAGCTCGGGAAGCCGTTCATCACCCCGTCGTCTGTGCGCCTGCAGCGCATGGGCGGCGGCGATCGCTTTTTCGCCCCCTTTGACGGCAACGTACATCAGCACACCTCCACGTGGGTGGTCCGCGGGATCGCCAGCAGACGCTCGCCGCAGGTCAGGATCAGGTCAATGCCCAGCGGGAACGGGTGCGGACGCTCGGTCAGCTCATGAATGATGCACTCTGGAAGCTGCGGAGCGACCATGCGTTCATCCGCGATGCCCGCGCCGGTCAGGCGCAGCATGCGGCCGCCGCTCAGGCTTGAAACCTGCAAAATCAGGGTGGCGCTGGTCTCCGGAGCGACCGCGCTGCCTTCGCTCAGGGCGTTGAGCTGCTCGTGGCTGATTTGCTCATCGGCCACGGCAAAGACCGCCTGACGGGGCTGCTCAACCAGCGGGGCACTGGTGTGAAAGCGCAGGTTCTGGCTGGCGATATCGTTGGATAATGCGCCTGAAAGCCAAACAGGCGTGTCGTTGTCGGCAAGGGTCAGCAGCACGCTGGTGGTCGCCAGATTGAGCGGCAGCCAGCCCTGGGAGAGCTGGTGCAGCGAGACGATCGCGCCCGGCTCGCTCATGGCCTTCAGCAGGCGGCGGAAACTGTGTTGGGCATCCTGGACGGCCAGGGTAAAAGCAGGTTGAAGCGTCATGCGTTGTCTCCGCGAACGAGCGTAAAGAAGTCGACCCGGCTGGTATTCACTTCGGCCTGACGTGCGGCAATGCGCGCGGCGCGGTCGGCTTCCAGCGGGGCAATAAGGGTTTCCATCAGGGTCTGGAAATGCGGTTGTTCCTGTAAAAGCGCGTCGATCACCGCGCAGCGCTCGGCGTGCGCTTTATCGCGCCCCAGCACGTAGCTGTAACCCAGCGTGCCGCTGTTCAGGCGGATCGCTGCGCGGGTGAGGGTGGCATCGCCGGCGAAGAAGCGCGCGCCGGTGCCGCCCATGCGGGCCTGGATCTGAACGAGGCCGATCTCCGGGGCGCGGAGGGTGTCGTATTCGGGCGCCAGGCTAAGGGCGTTCATGCGTGCAGAGAGCGCAGCAGGCTGGCTGTGAGCCAGCACGCGCATCCAGCGCTGTCGGGTGGCGGTGTCGAAGTGCATTCAGTGCTCCATGGTGAATTCGATCATGTCGGCGCGGGTCAGGCTGACGGAGTATTCCGTTGCGTTGACGTCGCCGTCACGGTGGTTAAGCGTGCGCACGCAGAGCAGCGGGGCCATATTGGGGATTTCCAGCACCTTGCTCTCTTTCGCCTGCGCGCGACGGGCGCTGATGCGCGTCTGGGTACGCTTAAGCGCAATGCCCGTCGCGCCCTGAAGAAAATCATGCAGCGATCCGCTGGAGAAATGCTGCAGCACCGGCCAGAGGGCGAGGTCCGCGAAGTAGTGGTCTATCTGACAGACCGCGACGCCGTTGACCCGGCGCAACGTGCGCAGGTGAATGACGTTATCGCCCTCCTGAATGCCCAGCGCGTCCGCCACGTGGCTGGAGGCCGGGCGCAATACCGAGAGCAGCTTTTCGCTGGTCGGGTGGCTGCCCTGATCCAGCAGGTTCTGGCTAAAGCGCGCCTGGGCGTTTAGCGGGTAGTCAAACGGGCGCATCAGCACCAGCACGCCCACGCCCTGGCGGCGCTGCACCCAGCCGCGCTCGACCAGCTGGTCAATGGCGCGGCGCAGGGTGTGGCGGTTCACCTCATAGCGGTCGGCAAGCTGTTGTTCAGCAGGCAGGTAGTCTCCGCAGCGGTAGTGCGTGCGCAGCTCCACTTCGAGCTTTGCCGCAATCTCTTGCCAGCGGGTGGGATAACTGGTCGGATGTCTGGATAAGTGCATAGAAAACAAAGCCTCGCTTCTCAGATGAAGTGCTTACGCAAACGTTGAGAGAGGAAATCCAGCAGGCTGACGGTGATGATGATGAGCACCATCAGGGCGCAGGTTTGCTGGAACTGGAAACCGCGAATCGCTTCCCACAGGGTGACGCCAATCCCGCCTGCGCCGACCATGCCCACCACGGTGGCGGAGCGGACGTTGGACTCAAAGCGGTACAGGGAGTAGGAGATCAGCAGCGGCATTACCTGCGGCAGAACGCCGTAGAGAATCTCCTCGATTTTGTTGGCACCGGTAGCGCGGATGCCTTCCACCGGGCCGGGCTCGATGGCTTCGACCGCCTCCGAGAGCAGCTTGGATAGCACGCCGGTGGTGTGAATGAACAGCGCCATGACGCCCGCGAACGGACCGAGGCCGACGGCCACCACGAACAGCATCGCAAAGACCATCTCGTTGATGGCGCGGCAGGCGTCCATCAGGCGACGCATGGGCTGGTATACCCACCACGGCACGATGTTCTCGGCGCTCATCAGGCCAAACGGAATGGAGAGAATGACGGCAAGCGCGGTGCCCCAGACGGCAATTTGCAGGGTGACCGCCATTTCGCTGAGGTAGTCCTGCCACTGGCTGAAGTCCGGCGGGAAGAAATCGGCGGCGAAGGTCGCCATATTGCCCGCGTCTTTGAAGAGCAGCAGCGGATCCATTTCCGCGCCTTTCCACGAGATAACCAGCACCGCCAGCAGGATGGCCCAGCTTATTAGCGAGAACCAGCTGCGCTTCGGCGGCGGGAGGGTGATGGTTTGCATGTTGGCTCCTTTGTGTTTAGTCCCCTCTCCCTTGAGGGAGAGGGTTAGGGTGAGGGGGAAATGTGCGCGCTGATGCCCTCACCCCGGCCCTCTCCCACAGGGAGAGGGAGAAAGGCGTTACTGCACCGCTTTATTCACGCTGGTCATCGCGCCGAGCGCGGCGGTCAGGCGGTCGAGATCGTCCAGTTGCGCCTGAATTTCAGAGACTTTTCTGGTCTTCTCGTCGTCCTTCAGCCCTTTGTTGTCCTTCACGCCCTGCATCTGCTTAAACAGCGCCAGCTGGCGAATCGGCACCAGCTGCAGGTCGCTTGAGGCGCGGAACGGTGCCCAGCCCAGACGTTCCAGAACCGCTTTCTCTTCCGGCGTTTTGCCGTAGGTCATAAAGAAGTCGTACACCTTGTCCTTGGTGCTTTCGGACAGGTTTTTACGCCACACAATCGGGTCGCCGGGGATCAGCGGGGATTTCCAGATAACCTTGATCTCTTTCAGCTTGTCCGGTGCGGAGGTCTTCAGCTTGTCGAGGTTCTCGGTGTTGTTGGTGGCGACATCCACCTGCTTGTTGGCCACGGCCAGGGCGTTGGTTTCGTGGCTGGCGTTCACCGTGCGCTTGAAGTCGCTGGCGGAGGCGTTGTTTTTGGCGAAGACGTAGTAGCCAGGGACAAGGTAACCAGAGGTAGAGTTTGGATCGCCGTTGCCAAAGGTCAGCTCTTTGCGTTTGGCAAGCATGTCACTGAGGTTGTTGATCGGGCTGTCTTTGTTCACGATCAGCACGCTCCAGTAGCCCGGGGAGCCATCTGCCGCGACGGTCTGGGCGAAGACCTGGCCGTTCGCGCGGTCCACCGCTTCCATGGCGGAGAGATTGCCGTACCAGGCGATGTCCACTTTATTAAAGCGCATCCCCTGGATGATGCCCGCGTAGTCCGGGGCGAAGAAGGCGTTCACTTTGATCCCCAGTTTGGTTTCCATATCTTTCAGGAACGGTTCCCACTGAGGTTTCAGGTTCTGCTGTGATTCCGTCGAAATAATGCCAAAGTTCAGCGCTTTTTCCTGCTCTTCCGCGTACGCCGGGCTTAACAGGGTGCTGATGCTGAACATGCTGGTAAAGGCCAGCGCGGCAACGGCTTTGTAGCTCATGTACTTTCCTCGGATCGGGTTTAATTAAGCAGCCTGCGCGTTCTCTTCGACGCGATTAATGCTGCGGTAGAGATGGTCAAAACGGTCGTTATCAAACTGATGGCTCGCGCCATCAAAGAACACATGTCCCTGACGCAGGGCGACGATACGCTCGCAGTAGCGCAGGGCGTAATCCACCTGATGCAGCGTGACCACCACGGTGATGCCGTCTTTCTGGTTAATGTCGTGCAGGGTCTCCATCACAATGCGTGCGGACTCCGGGTCCAGCGAGGCGATGGGTTCGTCAGCGAGAATGATTTGCGCTTTCTGCATCAGGGCGCGGGCAATGGCGACGCGCTGCTGTTGCCCACCGGACAGGGTGGACACGCGCTGGTGGGCGAAATGCGCCATACCGACGCGGGTTAGCGCCTGTAAGGCTTCCTGCTTCTGGGAAGGAGAGAACCAGCGCAGACAGGTGCGCCAGAACGGGGTGCTGCCGAGCGCGCCAATCAGCACGTTCTCCAGCACCGTCAGGCGATTCACCAGGTTGAACTGCTGAAAGATGTAGCCCGTCTGGGCGCGGCTCTTGCGGATATCGCTCGCCAGTCGCCCCGCACGCTGCACCGTATTACCCAGCAGCTCGACGTGGCTTTCCGGCGTTTTATCGCAGGTGATAAGCCCGCTCAAATGGCGCAGAAGGGTGGATTTACCAGAACCGGATGGCCCCAGCAGCGCCACCATTTCGCCCTGCCGGACGGTGAGATCAACGGCATGCAGAGCCTTGTTGTGATGAAAGGTCTTGCTCAGTTTCTCGACGCGGATGACGGTTTGCATGTGCTGGGCCTCACGATAAATGTGGCCTCATGCTGGCGCATCAATGTGACATTTGGGTTAAGTACAGGTTGCGGGAGTTTGAAGAGTTGAAGTGAAAGCGATGACAGTCACCGTAGGTCCGGTCAGCGCAGCGCCACCGGGCGCTGTTGCCGGCTGCGCTGCGCTTAGCCTGCCTACGACGTTTGGTGTTGCTTCACGACGTTAATCATCCACGGCACGCCGTATTTGTCGGTGACTTTACCGAAACCGTGTGCCCAGAAGGTCTCCTGCCAGGCCATTTCGACATTGCCGCCTGCGGCAAGGTTGTCGAACCAGCGTTTCCCTTCCACCACGTCCTGGGTGTCGAGCACCAGCGTGAAGCCGGCGTACTGCGCTTTGCTGCCCGGCGGCAGCCCATCACTCATCATAATATCGCTGCCCGCAATGCGGACGTTGGAGTGAGCGATAGCCGAATCCGGAAATTGCATACCGGACGGACAGCCTTCCTCGCTGTTATCGCTTTTTGGCATTTCGCCGAAGGTAATTTTATAGAGAAGCTCTGCGCCGACGGCTTGCTGGTAGAAGGAAGTGGCTTCTGCACAGTTGCCGGCGAAAGAGATGTAGGGACTTAACGGCATAATCTTTACCTCACGTAAGAAAAGCCCATTAAGTGTAGTTGCGGGTGGCCCGGTAAGCGAAGCGCCACCGGGCAGGTCAATCAGTTCTTTTTCACAAACTCAGATTTCAGCTTCATCGGACCAAAGCCGTCAATTTTGCAGTCGATATTATGATCGCCTTCAACCAGACGGATATTCTTCACTTTGGTGCCGATCTTCAGCATGGATGAGCTGCCTTTAACCTTCAGATCTTTAATGACGGTAACGCTGTCGCCGTCTGCAAGCAGATTGCCGTTCGCATCTTTTACGACGAGTGCGTCAGCATCGTGCGCTGGCTCGGCATCATTCCATTCGTGAGCGCATTCCGGGCAGATGAACATGCCATTATCTTCATAGGTGTATTCAGAATTGCATTTCGGGCAGTGTGGGAGTTGCATATCGGTATCCTCAAAAAGTGTAAACGCGCTGGAAAGTGCCAGCTAAATGACGGCAGGGTGCCGAAAAAGGCGGCAAGTATAGCGCAAATCCACACGGTTGTCGGTGATATTGTGAATTAAAAAAAATGCTAAAAACGTATTGGCAGTGACACTTCCTGTCAGTCAGTTAAGCGATGCTTACGTCATTAACACGGTGGGAAGAAATGACGCGAAATATATCGAATATTTTATTGCCGCAAATTGCTACGCACCTCCATTTCGGATAAGGTGAAGCGACACATTGTTATTTATCTCCGGACTTCGCTGCCATACATATCTTATGGCAGGGGCGTATTACCTCTCTTTTTAGGTGGGTAAATAATGAGGATATATCCTGAAGTTTCTTAAAAATGGGCTACGCTTTTTTCTTTTGGCTATCAGGCCAGGAGAAGAGCTCTACACGCCATGCAAGGATAGTGAATTATTTCTGATTATCTTCAATCAGTTATATTTCGGCGAACATGTTTTCCACACGTAATCATATAAGCCTGAACAACATAATTAATACCAGTGGCTTAATAAAAGTAATAAATTTGCGTTAAGGAAAGTCTTTTATCATGCACACACAGACCATTTTTGAATTAAGCCAGGAAGCTGAGCGTTTGTTACAGCTCGCACTGCAAAATCTTGATACGTTGAAATCAATGCCGACGGCGATGCTGGAAAGCACAACAGCTGCCATTACGGGTGAAAAGAATAACGTTTTACCTTTGCATTTTAGCGCGCGCGGTGTCGAAGCGCAGCAGGCGATGCTGAATAATGAATTACGGAAAATAACCCGGCTGGAAATGGTCCTGGCTATTGTTGGCACCATGAAAGCGGGGAAATCGACCACCATTAATGCGATTGTGGGGACCGAAGTGTTGCCGAACCGCAATCGTCCGATGACGGCGCTACCGACGCTGATTCGCCATACGCCGGGCCAGAAGGATCCGGTGCTGCATTTCTCACATGCCTCGCCCATTGATGAATTGATCCAGCTGCTGCAGAAAAAGCTTTGCGATTACGATCGCGGGATACTGGCCCAGCGGCTGGAAATTGATAAAGACATGAATACCCTGCTGGAGCGTATTGAAAAAGGGGAAGCATTTGAGAAGCATCACCTGGGGGCGCAGCCCATATTTCATTGTCTGAAAAGCCTCAACGACCTGGTGAGGCTCTCCCAGGCGTTAGGCGTCGAGTTTCCGTTCTCTGAATATGCGGCTATCGAACACATTCCGGTGATTGAGGTGGAGTTCGTGCATCTTGCGGGCCTGGATGCTCACCTCGGGCAGCTGACGCTGCTTGACACGCCCGGGCCCAACGAGGCTGGACAACCGCATCTGCAAAAAATGCTCAGCGAGCAGCTCTCCCGCGCGTCGGCGGTGCTGGCGGTGATGGACTATACCCAGCTTAAATCCATTTCGGATGAAGAGGTCCGCCAGGCTATTTCCGCGGCGGGAAAATCCGTACCGCTGTATGCGCTGGTCAATAAATTCGATCAGAAAGATCGCAATAGTGACGATGAAGAACAGATCAGGGCGATGATCTCCGGCACCTTAATGAAAGGCAATATCTCGCCCGGCCAGATCTACCCCGTTTCGTCCATGTGGGCGTATCTGGCGAATCGCGCTCGCTACGAGATGAGTACGCACGGGCAGCTGCCGGATCATCAGGAGCAACCGTGGGTGCAGGATTTTGCCGAGGCTGCGCTTGGGCGTCGCTGGCGTACGGCGGACCTGGACGATATCGACCATGTTCGTCATTCGGCCGATCTGCTCTGGGAAGATTCGCTATTTGAACAACCGATCCGCAAGCTGATTTACGCCGCCTACGCCAACGCCTCGCTGTTCGCTCTGCGTTCGGCTTCGCATAAGCTGCTCAACTACGCGCAAAATGCCCGCGAATATCTCGACTTCCGCTATCAGGGACTGACGGTGGCCCTTGAGGCACTGGAGCTGAACATCGCACGTCTGGAAGAGGACATGACGCTTCTGCAGACGCGCCAGAGCGTGGTGAGCGATGAGGTGAAACATGAGGTTGAGGAGGCGCTGAACGCCACCGCGGACTTTATGGTGTCCCAAAAAACGGCCCTTCACCAGGCGATTGGTGATGTGTTCAGCGCGCACCATATTCTTGATTTGGCAGGCATCGATCGGCTGAACCGCCGCGATGACGAGCCGCAAGCGCTGAAACAGCTGGTTCTGGACGATGAAGGGCAGGCACAGATCGCTTTGAGTAAAATTCGCGCCTCCTGCGAGCTTATCATGCTGGACGCGCAGACGAAGATCGCCCGCGAGCTGGCGCTACGCTTCGATCAGCTGGAGTCTACGCTGGCGCGTTCCCTGAATGAAGCCATGCGCCCCATTGAGACGCGAATCAAAGAGCATCTGAGCCATGCGGGTTTTCGTGCGCGGATCAGCTTCCCGGCCTTTCAGGCGAGCCAGCTTAACTTCAATACGCGGGCGCTGTTTAACGATGCGATTGCGGAAGATGACAGCCTGGCTGGCCAGCCCTCTGGCGGGGGCAGCATGCGTGAAACGGTCTCTCGATGGCTCAATAATCCGGGCTGGGGCTGGGATGATTATGTGGAAACGCGCACGCGCTATGTTATCGACATTGCGCAGCTACATGAAAAATTTAAGCATCATATTGAGCAATTTTGTGAACAAATACGTAAAGCTTTGTCCGCGCAGGTCGATGTCTCTGTTACGGCAGGTATGGCAACGTTCTTTGCAGAATTTTCGCTGTGCCTGACCGGGTTACAGGAAAGCTTGCGTGATAGCCTCGCAGTCCGTCAACAGAATGAGCATTCAACCCGAGCGCTCTGCCAGTTGTTGAAGCAAAGTATCACGACTGCGACGTGGATACAGGAAGATACCCGACTGTTACGCGATGATATTCAAACTCTATTCGCGGCAGAGCAACCATGACAACACAACTACTGGACGGCCCCGGGCGAACGCTGGAGTGTATTAATCCAAAATTTATGGTCGATCTGGTGCAGGGGGTAGACGCGGCGCGTCATCCCCACCTGGGACCACAACAGCTGCAGTTTCGTGAGCGTCTGACTCAGGAAATCATGACCCATACCCGTCTGCGCCCCTGGGCGATGGCGGGTATGCTCAATGAAAATACGGCGCTGCGCCTGGGGCTGGCGGAAAAACTGGCCGGCATGCTTGACCCGGGTCATCTCGCGCTGACGCTGATGGCGGAGAAGCTAATTGCGGTGCGCCAGCAGACCCACCCGCGCGCCCAGCAGTCTCCGGGTCTGATGCAGCAGTACGCTGAACTCTCTTCTCATTTTACCCAACGCGCCGCTTATAAAGAAAAAGCGCTGACCCAGCGCGGGCTAACGGTGCAGGCGGGTGAGCACAGCGAGCAGATTTTTACCCGCTGGCGGGCCGGTCATTATGATGGCTGGTCGCTTGCCGGGCGCTGTTTTATCGTTCTGGAAGAGCTGCGCTGGGGGCCATTTGGCGATGCCTGCCGTCTCGCGAATGATGATGTGGCGGCCATGCTCAAGGATAACCTGCGCAGCATGGCGGCAAACTATCTGGCGCAGGGCATTAATGCATCACCTACCACCCGCCATTTCTATCATCAGTGGCTTACAACGCCTGCGTCTCCGGGGTTGATCGATCATAAAGACATGCTGGGCTGGCTGGGGGACTGGTGTCAGGCGGATAAACATCCGGTGAGCTGGTCAGTGACGCAAAACTGGCAGACCGTCGCACTTGGGATGCCGAGGCTCTGCTCGGCAAAACGGCTGGTGGACGGGATGGTGGAAGAGATTTTTGGGTGATCCCTTACCCCTCTCCCTAACCCTCTCCCCGGAGGGAGAGGGGATGGTTTGGTGCGGTGTGTTAATGATTCATTTCTATTGGTTTCGGTTCTGGCAGGGTCTCTTGCATATTCCCATAACGTTTCGCGTACAGCGCGGTGATGATGGGCACCAGAATCGCGGTGACAATCACGCTGGCGGCAACCAGTGCCGTCGCTGAAGCCGCCACCGGTTCGAAGGCCGGGTTAATCTGGGCAATAATCACCGGGTTGGCGACGGCAGCGCCCGCGGCTGAAGAGGCGGCGACGCCCGCCGTGCCGTTTCCTCCCCCGATTACGCGGTCGGCGATAATCAGTGGAATTCCGGTGATAATGATAACGGCGACACCCAGCACAATGCCCAGCAGGCCGGTATCGAGAATGACCTTCAGGTTGATGGTGTTCCCCAGCGCGAAGCCGAAGAACGGGATCAGCACCGGCGTGGCTTTGCTGAAGAAATCACGCAGGTCGTGATCCAGATTGCCTAGGGCGAAACCGACCAGGAAGGGCAGGATCGCGCCGACAAAGTGGTGTGGTTCAAAAGATGCCAGGCCCGCAGATCCCAGAATCAGCATCGTCATCAGCGGGCCGGACTCCAGAGACATCAGCACGAATGCGCCGGACTCTTCCTTCGTCCCGTACTGGTTCATCAGGCTGGCGTACAGCCCGCCGTTGGTCATATCCATCGCCGAGACAATCGCCAGGACCGATAAACCCGCGAAGAACCCGGTCTGAATTCCGTTCTCCGGAATGAACATCGCGCATATCATCGCTACAGCCCAGGCAACCGCTATTTTGGTTATCACCAGCGTTCCGGATTTCCGTAATACGGTACCCGTTGCCCGCAAATTAATGGATGCTCCGATACAAAAAAACCAGACGGCCAGAATGGGAACCGTGCCCGTTATCATTCCTTTTGTGAAACCACCAAAATAAGCCCCGGTATCGGGAGCAAGAGTATTCAGGATGGCGCCAAGTACCAGCGGTACCAGCATCATACCGCCGGGTATGCGTTCTATCGTGGCTTTAATCTTCATAGACAAACCTCACATCGGATCCCGCAGGACGGGTGATAGGTGTTAAAAATTAGTCAATAAATTCAATGAATTGCTCTTGTTGCTTGCGGTCTTTTTTCGCTGGCCCTGCAACAAAATTAAATGTGTGCTCCCGATCAAGCTCATTCGAAAACACCGAAAACGCCTTATTCGGATTTATGATGCGATCATTGGAATAACGATTCAATGAAAATAAAACACCGTTTTAGTTATCTTTGTCACATATTTACGGTAAAACTTCGGGCCGGTTCCAGATGATGAAAATTTATGTAAATCTGATGTGAATTAACGTGGTTTGTTTTTCTGTTAAGTAGGAAATAATGGCGCGTGTGAGGATGTTCTTTAGGTGGGGTAAGGAAGTACTTATTGGTGCGTCTTGACAAAAACTGAACTGAGTTGACCGGGCACATAAATATGTGTGAAGTTGATCACAAATATAAACGCTGGTAGGGTAAAAAGGTCATTAACTGCCCAGACAGGCGTCAACAGGTTCGGTTGTATCGACGTAAAACGTCAATGTAAGTAAACCTGCTACGCTTGAATAAGGTGATTCGCATGGAGCGGATCCCATGGTTCACAGAACGCAAACTGGACTGTGAAACAGACAGGGCCGAGTCAACGAGGATAGCTATGCTAAGAAGGAAAAAGATTAAACCCATTACGCTTCGCGACGTCACCATTATTGATGACGCAAAACTGCGTAAAGCTATTACCGCAGCCTCGCTCGGTAATGCGATGGAATGGTTCGATTTTGGTGTCTACGGCTTTGTGGCCTATGCGTTAGGTAAAGTATTTTTCCCAGGGGCCGATCCCAGCCTGCAGATGATTGCCGCATTGGGTACGTTCTCCGTTCCCTTCCTGATTCGTCCGCTGGGCGGTCTGTTTTTCGGTATGCTCGGCGATAAATATGGTCGTCAGAAGATCCTTGCCATCACCATCGTCATTATGTCGATCAGTACATTCTGTATCGGTCTTATCCCCTCTTATGCCACCATCGGCATTTGGGCACCGATTCTGCTGCTGATTTGTAAGATGGCTCAGGGCTTCTCGGTAGGGGGGGAATATACCGGTGCCTCGATCTTCGTTGCAGAGTATTCCCCGGACCGTAAGCGCGGATTTATGGGAAGCTGGCTGGACTTCGGCTCGATTGCCGGGTTTGTCATGGGCGCGGGCGTGGTGGTCCTGATTTCAACCGTGGTGGGTGAAGATAACTTCCTCGACTGGGGCTGGCGTATCCCGTTCTTCCTCGCACTGCCGCTGGGCATTATTGGCCTGTACTTGCGCCATGCGCTTGAAGAGACGCCTGCGTTCCAGCAGCACGTTGAGAAACTGGAACAGGGGGACCGCGAAGGGCTGCAGGATGGTCCGAAGGTGTCGTTCAAAGAGATTGCGACTAAACACTGGCGCAGCCTGCTGACCTGTATTGGTCTGGTGATTTCGACTAACGTCACTTACTACATGCTGTTGACCTACATGCCGAGCTACCTGTCGCATAACCTGCACTACTCGGAAGATCACGGTGTGCTGATTATTATCGCCATCATGGTGGGTATGCTGTTTGTGCAGCCGATTATGGGCCTGTTGAGTGACCGTTTTGGTCGTCGACCCTTCATTATCCTGGGAAGCGTTGCGCTGTTTGCTCTGGCAATCCCGGCATTTATTCTGATTAACAGTAACGTGCTGGGTCTGATTTTTGCCGGTCTGCTGCTGCTGGCGGTGATCCTTAACTGCTTTATCGGGGTGATGGCCTCAACGTTGCCCGCGATGTTCCCGACGCACATTCGCTACAGCGCGCTGGCCGCGGCCTTTAACATCTCGGTGCTGATTGCCGGTCTGACCCCGACGCTTGCCGCTTCGCTGGTGGAGAGCACGCAGAACCTGATGATGCCGGCTTATTACCTGATGGTAATTGCGGTGATTGGTTTGATTACGGGTATTACCATGAAGGAGACGGCGAACCGTCCTCTGAAAGGTGCAACGCCTGCGGCGTCTGACATCCAGGAAGCGAAAGAGATCCTGCGCGAGCACTACGATAACGTAGAGCAGAAGATTGAAGATATCGATGCAGAGATTGAAGAACTGCAGAAGAAACGCTCCCGACTGGTGGACCAGCATCCACGCATCAACGAGTAATAAAAAACCCGCCGCTGGCGGGTTTTCTTTTATTAGCATCCGGCAGCGATGTAGTCGCCATTGGCGCTGATGGGGATCACCGTCAGGAAAAGGACTGTCGCGAACAGGATCAGGACTATCCCTCCGGCTATTTTGACTGCCGGTACCAGCCATTTTAATGAGGTGCTTTCTCCGAACCAGGTCACCGTGCGCTCGCGGGCATAACGAACTGCCAGTGAAAGCCCCACAATAGAAAGTGCGGTTCCCAGTGACATGGTCATGACCGCGGCCACTCCCCAGGTGACAATGCCCAGCGCATTCGAGAACATCAGAATCATGATCGCCCCGCTGCACGGACGTGCGCCGATCGCCAGAATGACGCCCAGACGCGTTTTCCAGTCTCCCTGCGTCAGGTCTGTCCCCACGCCGTGGTGGCCGCAGCCACAATGTTCGTCATGCTGATGAAGGGGCTTGATGGCGGAGATCGTCATCCTGCGCGGGCGCAAGCTCTTCAGCGCCTGGTAAATGACAAAAGCACCGAATGCGCCAATCAGCACAGCGCTTATCTTTTCCACGTACCAGCGGCTGGTGCTGATATCCCCTGAGGCGAGGTTAAACCCCACCGCCAGAATAAAGACAAACAGAATGGCGCTGACGCCCTGCATCAGGCTACCCAGGAAAGGGACGACCCGGGCAGCCAGCTCGCTTTCCTTATTTGTAGTCAGGTAGGTCGTCACGATGAACTTTCCGTGCCCGGGACCAACGGCGTGGAGAACGCCATAAAGGAAAGCGCCCGTTAACAGCCATAATCCTCCGCTGTACTGGTGGTTATTAAGCTGCAGCAAATACATCACCAGATAGCGGTGCAGCGTAATTTGTGTGGCAAGACACCACTGGATAAAGGCATTCCAGTGCGTATGCAGGGTAAAACCGGCAAAGAGGATTGCCAGCAGCATCACCCCTGCTGTAGGGAGACGCCAGTCGCGGGCGAGGCGTTGTGTGGTCATGAGGGTGAGCCTGCACAGAGGAGAGTATTTGCCGCTAGTATAGTTGATCTTCCTGCTCAATTCGTAGGATCGCGCCGGGATCCGTTCATAATTGTGGATAACTTTGTGTATAAAAGGGTATAAGGCGGGGTTTTGCTGGGGAATGCAGCAGTCAGTCATTTTTTTGCAACTTTTCGGTTGCGGTCGCTCGGGAACTCCCTATAATGCGCCTCCATCGACACGGCGGATGTGAATCACTTCACACAACAAGCGGTTCGGTTGAAGAGAAAAAAT
>NZ_LECZ01000002.1 GCF_001022965.1 Enterobacter genomosp. O | reverse complement strand
ACCGTTGCGAGGTGGCGTATATTACGCTTTCCTCTTTCAGAGTCAACCCGTTATTTCAGGATTTTTTCTCTTCAACCTACCGGGTTGTTTGTGAAGTGATTCACATCCGCCGTGTCGATGGAGGCGCATTATAGGGATCCCAATTTTTAGCACAAGTATTTTTTAGATCTTTTTTTCCGACTGCTGATTTTCCGCGCTTTTCGCTGAAATCCCACCCGATTTGCTTAAATATTGACGTATTTTGTCTTGCCTCGATCCAATAATATGATCACAGTCTTCTGTATAGCGCTCATCATTAGAGGTAGATATGCCCGCAGTATTACGTCCTTATAAAGATCTGTTCCCCCAAAAAGGCGATCGCGTGATGATCGATGCCAGCAGCGTGGTGATTGGTGATGTCCGAATGGCCGATGACGTCAGTATCTGGCCGCTCGTCGCCATCAGGGGAGATGTTAACTATGTGTCGATTGGCGCACGTACGAATATTCAGGACGGTAGCGTTCTGCATGTCACCCACAAATCCTCTTATAACCCGGAAGGTAATCCACTCATCATTGGAGAAGATGTTACCGTCGGCCATAAAGTGATGCTTCACGGCTGCACTATCGGAAACCGGGTACTCGTTGGCATGGGGTCGATTTTGCTGGATGGCGTCATAGTAGAACATGACGTCATGATTGGTGCCGGTAGCCTTGTCCCGCAAAACAAAAGACTCGAGAGCGGTTATCTCTATCTGGGAAGCCCGGTAAAACAGATCCGCCCCCTGAAGGAGGCAGAGATCGAAGGATTAAAATACTCAGCGAACAACTACGTTAAATGGAAGAATGACTATTTGGATCAGGACAACCAAACCCAGCCCTGATCGTCCTCCTGCTGTTCACGGATTAAATCGCTGGCTTCCTCTTCCAGATCCCAGCGATTTTCACAAAATACCGCTATCGGATCAGAGCCGCCAAAACGGCGTAACAGCGTTTCCCCCAAAATGGCACAGGTAAGTTGCATACCCTGTACCAGCACCGGGAAACAGACCGCTTGTTTACTCTCATCCCAGCTCTCTCTGTCCGGGAAGTGTATAGCCTGATTCACGCCGAAAGCTCCTGCTTTAACTTTTCAATGACCGGCTCGACTGCAGGCAACACGCCATGCCAGAGCAGCACCGCATGCGCAGCCTGTCCCACCAGCATCCCCAGTCCATCCGCTACATGCTTCGCGCCGTGTTGTTCACACCAGCTCAGGAAAGGGGTCTTCCCTTTCTGATAAAACATGTCATAGAAGTACATATGAGCGTTTACCAACGAAGCGGGGATTGCCGGGCTCTCACCATTTATGCCGCTGGACGTGGCATTGATGACAAGATCGAATTCACGATTCTCAAGATCATCAAGTGCTACCGCACTGACGCTACCGGTATGTGCAAACAACGCCGCCAGCGCTTCTGCCCGGGAAAAAGTTCTGTTGGTAATGGTTACCGCACAGTCCAGCGAAAGCAGAGGCAAAAGGACTCCCCGCGATGCGCCACCCGCACCAATCAGCAGGACCCGGAATCCGGGCTTGATAAAGGAGAGCCTTTCCAGATCGCTAAGTAGACCAATTCCGTCGGTGTTATCACCCAGAAGACGGCCATCCTCAAGCCGTTTTAAGGTATTTACTGCACCAGCAAGTGAAGCGCGCTCGGTCAGCTCATCCGCACGCTCGAAAGCTTCCTCTTTAAAAGGAACCGTCACATTCGCGCCTTTACCGCCCGCGGCGAAAAAGGCCTCCAGCGTTGCAATAAATGCATCCACCGGTGCCAGTACACGACCATAGGGATGATTTATCTGCAGCTGCTCCGCAAAGTACTGATGGATCAACGGTGATTTGCTGTGCGCAATTGGATTACCAAAAACAGCATAGGTTTCCATGAGATTACCCCTGGCGAAAACGTTCGCCGGTCAAAGCGTCACGAATTTCGGACGGATTCTGGCGCCCTCCCGTTTCACCGACAGCGACAGGGAAGTCATTTCCGAACTGCGCCAGCACCTCATCGGTTGTGCGACAAGGCGGCAACCCTGTCAGGTTGGCGCTGGTTGAAACCAGCGGTTTGCCATATGCCAGGCAAAGCTCTACCACCAGCGGATGGTCAGTTACGCGAACCGCAAGTGAATCAAAGCGTCCGGTTAACCAGCGTGGCGTTGTCGGCTGCGCCGGGAAGACGAAGGTCACTGGACCAGGCCACGCGGAGAAGATCGTCTCGCGCTGCGCAGGCGTCAGCATAGAGTCATCAATATAGGGTTTAAGCTGCTCATAATTCGCAGCGATCAAAATCAGCCCTTTCTCAACGGGTCTTTGTTTTAAGGTAAGCAGGCGGCTCACGGCCGCCTCGCTGTCGGGATCGCAACCGACCCCAAAAACAGCTTCAGTTGGATAGGCGATGACTTCTTCGTTTTTCAGGACATCCACCAAATGCGCAATGGAGCCTGATTGCAGGTTATTATTCACTGTTTTGATCCGCCAAAACTGGCTTTCCACATTGTTTACTGGCACAGAAGCGTTTCATACCTTGCGCCGTTTTCTTCTCGATAAGTAGCGGATAATTGCAATGGGTGCAGACGCCCGCTACCGGTTTGAAATTGATAACGAACTGGCATTCAGGGTAGCGATCGCAGGAATGAAAGGTCTTACCAAAACGAGAGCGACGCTGTACCAGTTGTCCGCGTTGGCATTGAGGACAGGCAATAGCCGTTTCATCAGGCTTATCAATTTGTTCCGTATGTTCACATTCCGGATAACGGCTACATCCAATAAACATGCCGAAACGTCCCTGGCGCAGCGCTAATTCGCCACCGCAGAGAGGGCAAAGCTGCCCCTCCAGAATTTTAACGATATGTCCATCCGCCTGGCTTTTCAGGGGACGAACATAATCACATTCCGGATAGTGTGAACAACCGAGAAACGGACCGTGTTTCCCGGACCGAATAACAAGTTCAGCCCCGCACTGCGGGCAGGGCTCGTTTTTATGCACCGTGAATAGTGCTGATTTGGCCATAACAACTCTTGGTGCTGCACATTGAATTAATGCAGCATACCTTCATTCACTTCAAAGAGTAATTCTTCCATTTGCTGATAGGCATTTTCACAGCCCGGGATATTAAACAGAACCATCAGGATCACCCACTTGAGATCTTCCAGCTCAAATTCTGCAGTATCCAGCGCCATGACGCGCTCTATCACCATTTCTCTCGTTTCGAGGTTTAGCACCTGAATCTGCTCAAGGAATAAAATGAACCCCCGGCAGCTGGCGTCCAGCCTTTCACACTCTTCAGCGGTATAAATGCGTACTGACAATGGGTCAGAAGCAAGCTGCATCGGTTCGGCGAGGCCTTCCTGATAATCAGCCAGTTTTTCCAGCCACATCAACGCATTATAGATATCTTCCCGCTCAAACCCCGCATCGGTAAGATCCTGTGTCAATTTGTCCTGATCCACTCGCATTTCTGCTTCGTTATGGATGTAAGTCTCAAACAAATACATCAGTACGTCGAACATGGCATGCCCTCCTTAATCGGACATAGCCGCCGGGTACAGCTGCGATCCACCCTGCTAACTCCAGTTCGAGTAGCTGTGCTACCGTTACTGGCACAGGTTGGCCGGCACGTTCAGCGACAACGTCAACAGGTGTTACCTCATCTCCTACGTTAGCCAGGAGCTTGGGAAATGGCAATGCCACCTTTCCCTGATCTGATGAATAATGTCGCTTTTCGGGATCTTCCTGCAGCCATTGCAGCCCATATTGCAAATTTTCAAGTATGTCCCCGGCTTCCGTTACCGGTGTCGCCCCCTGCTTAATCAGCCAGTGCGGCCCCTCGCATCCGGGGTTACCTATCGGGCCGGGCAAGGCAAAAATCTCTCGCCCCTGTTCGAGCGCGCATCGCGCCGTGACCAGTGAACCGCTTCGCCGCGCCGCTTCAACCACCAGCACGCCCTGGCTCAGACCGCTGATAATTCGATTACGACGGGGAAAGTTTGCTGGCCTGGGCTGTGCGGAAAGAGGAAACTCAGACACTATCGCGCCGTCAGACTCGATAATCCGCATCGCCAATGCCTGATGTCGACGGGGATAAATGCTAAACAGTCCGTTTCCCAGCACCGCGACACTTCGCCCTTTTACTGACAGCGCCGCGCTGTGGGCAACGCCGTCAATACCGCAGGCCAGCCCGCTGGTAATCGTAAAACCACTTTGCGAAAGTTGTTCGCAGAGAATCTTTCCCCATCGCTCGCCGTACCATGACGGCGCACGGCTACCGACGACCGCCAGCTGGGCCGTATTGAGTGTCTCAAGGTTACCTTTTATGAATAACGCCCCGGGATAATCAGGAATCGCGCGGAGTAAAGGGGGGTAAAGCAGATGGTTAGCCGTCAATAAATGATTTCCCGGCTGCTCAAGCCATATCAGGCTACGCTCCAGCTCACTTTCATCTGGAGCAAAGAACCGTTCAGTCTGCTTTACCGTCAACCCGGCGTTTCTGACGACAAGAGCATCGATGCGTTCCAGCTTCTGCAATTGTGCAGCCGCTTTGAGCATTACATCACCATACAGAGAACCTGTGTGTATTAGCCGTAGCCATATCTCGGTAGACGTCATCCTTTCCCCTGCCATAAGCGGCCTGCGCAATCATTGCGATTGGTCACTGATGCTGTCAATCGATGGGGGTTTTGTCTAGAATAGAGAGAGTATTCTTATCAACTCCTGAACACGACTCTGGAAATTTATGGCAGTTTTGCAAGTGTTACATATTCCGGACGAGCGCCTTCGCATCGTCGCTGAACCGGTCAAAGAAGTGAATGCAGAAATCCAGCGTATCGTTGATGATATGTTCGATACCATGTACGCCGAAGAAGGCATTGGCCTGGCGGCAACGCAGGTGGACATTCACAAACGTATTATCGTGATCGATGTTTCTGAAAATCGCGATGGCCGACTGGTGCTGATCAACCCTGAGTTGCTCGAAAAGAGTGGCGAAACCGGGATTGAGGAAGGCTGTCTGTCCATTCCTGAACAGCGTGCTTTAGTGCCGCGTGCCGAAAAAGTGAAAATTCGCGCCCTGGATCGCGACGGTAATCCGTTCGAACTGGAAGCAGACGACCTGCTGGCGATTTGTATTCAGCATGAGATGGATCACCTGGTCGGTAAACTGTTTATCGATTATCTTTCACCGCTGAAACAGCAGCGTATTCGTCAGAAAGTAGAGAAACTGGATCGTTTGCGTTCTCGCGCATAACGTCCCCCCGGATACAAGGATCATCGTGTCTAAAACACTACGTATTATCTTCGCGGGAACCCCTGATTTTGCAGCGCGTCATCTTGACGCGCTGTTATCTTCTGGTCACCAGATTGTTGGCGTCTTTACCCAGCCGGACCGTCCGGCTGGCCGCGGTAAAAAACTGATGCCTAGCCCGGTAAAGGTGTTGGCAGAAGAGCATGGTTTACCCGTTTTCCAGCCCGCATCGTTACGGCCACAGGAAAATCAGCAGCTTGTTGCTGACCTGAATGCCGATGTGATGGTGGTGGTGGCTTATGGTTTAATTCTGCCAAAAGCTGTGCTTGATATGCCTCGCCTGGGTTGCATCAACGTGCATGGGTCTCTGCTCCCGCGCTGGCGTGGTGCAGCACCTATCCAGCGCTCTCTGTGGGCAGGTGATGCTGAAACAGGCGTTACCATCATGAAGATGGATGTAGGTTTAGACACCGGCGATATGCTGTATAAACTGGCCTGCCCCATTACGTCAGACGACACCAGCGCCACGCTGTATGACAAACTGGCAGAACTTGGCCCGCAAGGACTCATCGAGACGCTCCAGCAGCTTGCTGACAATACGGCGAAACCTGAAGTTCAGGATGATGCGCTGGTGACTTATGCCGAAAAACTGAGTAAAGAAGAAGCGAGGATCGACTGGTCCCTGTCAGCCGCTCAACTTGAGCGCTGCATTCGCGCCTTTAATCCGTGGCCGATGAGCTGGATGGAGATTGATGGGCAGCCAGTGAAGATCTGGAAGGCCTCCGTCATTAGCGGTAATACCACAGCCGAACCCGGTACGATTATAGATGCCAGCAAGAACGGTATTCAGGTGGCGACTGCGGAAGGGATCCTGAATCTTGAATCGCTACAACCGGCCGGTAAGAAAGCCATGAGCGCTCAGGATCTGTTAAATTCCCGTCGTGAATGGTTTATCCCGGGCAATCGTCTTGCCTGAACAAATTTATTCTTAAGGCCCGGTGTTTCCGGGCATTTTTATTTTTACGGTTATGAAAAAACAAAATCTACGCAGTATGGCGGCTCAGGCCGTTGAGCAGGTTATCGAGCAGGGCCAGTCATTGAGTAACGTCCTGCCTCCACTGCAACAAAAAGTATCTGATAAAGACAAAGCCCTGCTTCAGGAGCTTTGTTTTGGCGTCCTGCGCACACTCTCTCAGCTTGAGTGGTTGATTAATAAGCTGATGTCACGCCCAATGACAGGCAAGCAGCGCACCGTACATTATTTGATTATGGTGGGTTTTTATCAGCTTCTTCATACCCGCATCCCTCCTCATGCCGCGCTGGCAGAGACAGTGGAAGGTGCCGTTGCGATTAAACGCCCTCAGCTGAAAGGGTTGATCAACGGTGTGCTGCGTCAGTTCCAGCGACAACAGGAAGAGCTTCTGGCTGAATTTGCCCAAAGCGAAACACGTTTCCTGCACCCGGACTGGCTGTTGAAGCGCCTGAAAAAAGCCTGGCCACAGCAGTGGCAAAATATTGCCGAAGCCAATAATCAACGTCCACCGATGTGGTTACGCGTGAATCGTAATCATCATTCTCGCGATGCCTGGATGGCCTTGCTTGAAGAGGCTGGAATGAGCGGCTTCACCCATGATGCATACCCTGATGCCGTACGTTTAGCATCGCCTGCACCGGTACATGCATTACCCGGTTTTGATGAAGGCTGGGTAACCGTACAGGATGCCTCTGCCCAGGGTTGCATGACCTGGCTTGAACCTAAAAACGGTGAGCAGATCCTCGATCTGTGCGCCGCGCCAGGTGGCAAAACAACGCATATTCTTGAAGTGGCTCCCCAGGCCAGCGTGATGGCGGTGGACGTTGATGAACAACGCCTGTCACGCGTCTACGACAACCTTAAGCGTCTGGGCATGAAGGCACAGGTTAAGCAAGGCGATGGACGCAAACCCGCAGAATGGTGTGGTGAAACACAGTTCGACCGCATTTTGCTGGATGCCCCCTGCTCTGCAACCGGTGTTATTCGTCGTCATCCGGATATCAAGTGGCTACGCCGCGATCGTGATATTAAGGAACTTGCCCAACTGCAGTCCGACATTCTCGACGCCATTTGGCCGCACCTTAAACCAGGCGGAACGCTGGTCTATGCAACCTGCTCCATACTTCCGGAAGAGAACAGCCTGCAAATCGCGTCCTTCCTTAAACGTACCCCGGACGCGGCACTGCGCGATACGGGAACACCTGAATCCCCGGGTCAGCAGAACCTGCCGGGGGCAGAAGAGGGTGATGGCTTCTTTTACGCTAAGCTAATCAAAGAGTGATGTTGAGAACAGGTCACGAGATATGAAGATTATCATTCTGGGTGCAGGACAGGTTGGCGGAACGCTGGCGGAAAACCTGGTTGGCGAAAACAACGACATTACAATTGTTGATACCAACGGCGATCGCCTGCGCGTTTTACAGGATAAATTTGATCTGCGCGTTGTGCAGGGCCATGGTTCGCACCCACGCGTTCTTCGTGAAGCGGGCGCAGACGATGCCGACATGCTGGTCGCGGTGACAAGTTCTGACGAAACCAATATGGTGGCCTGTCAGGTGGCCTACTCGCTTTTCAACACACCAAACCGAATCGCACGCATTCGCTCTCCGGACTATGTCCGCGATGCAGAGAAACTGTTTAATTCAGAAGCGGTCCCTATTGATCATCTCATAGCGCCAGAACAGCTGGTTATCGACAGTATCTATCGCCTGATCGAATATCCGGGCGCCCTGCAGGTGGTGAATTTTGCCGAAGGTAAAGTGAGCCTGGCAGTCGTTAAGGCCTATTACGGTGGGCCATTGATCGGCAATGCGCTTTCCACGATGCGTGAGCACATGCCGCATATCGATACGCGCGTCGCGGCCATCTTCCGTCACGACAGGCCCATTCGCCCGCAAGGCTCCACCATTGTCGAAGCAGGTGATGAGGTCTTCTTTATTGCAGCGTCACAGCATATCCGTGCAGTGATGAGTGAACTTCAGCGTCTCGAAAAACCCTATAAGCGCATTATGCTGGTCGGCGGCGGCAATATTGGGGCAGGTCTGGCGCATCGGCTGGAAAAAGATTACAGCGTGAAGTTGATCGAGCGCGATCAGCAGCGTGCTGCTGAACTGGCGGAAAAACTGCAAAATACGATCGTATTTTATGGCGATGCGTCAGATCAGGAATTGCTGGCTGAGGAGCATATTGATCAAGTAGATCTTTTTATTGCTGTCACCAACGACGACGAGGCGAATATTATGTCCGCCATGCTCGCCAAGCGTATGGGAGCAAAGAAGGTCATGGTGCTTATCCAGCGCAAGGCGTATGTCGATCTGGTCCAGGGCAGCGTTATTGATATTGCCATTTCGCCTCAGCAGGCGACGATTTCCGCCCTTCTGAGCCATGTCCGGAAAGCAGATATTGTCGGTGTATCATCGCTTCGACGCGGTGTTGCGGAAGCTATTGAAGCTGTTGCTCACGGGGATGAAACCACTTCGCGCGTTGTGGGCCGTTCGATCGACGAAATTAAGCTGCCACCTGGTACAATTATCGGCGCTGTTGTGCGCGGAAATGACGTCATGATTGCCAATGATAATTTACGTATTGAGCAGGGCGATCACGTTATTATGTTCCTAACCGATAAAAAATTTATTACCGACGTTGAACGTTTATTCCAGCCAAGTCCATTCTTCCTTTAATGTGTCGGGTGCCTGAAAAAGCGCACCCGAACTTTATCCTTTTCATTTCTGTGCCTTTTATTTTTCATAGCGTTTAATTATCCCGAATGGCAATTGGCTAATCATTTGTTAAACTTATAGTCGTCAGCTGGCACAAGGAGAGAAAAATGAGTTTTATTAAAGAATTCCGCGAATTTGCGATGCGCGGGAACGTTGTTGATTTGGCTGTGGGTGTCATTATTGGTGCGGCATTCGGCAAGATTGTTTCATCATTAGTCGCCGACATTATCATGCCACCTTTAGGGTTGTTAATTGGGGGTATTGATTTTAAACAATTCGCCTTCACGCTGCGTGAAGCACAGGGTGATATCCCGGCAGTCGTGATGCACTACGGCGTATTTATTCAGAACGTGTTTGATTTCGTGATTGTGGCGTTTGCCATTTTTATGGCTATCAAGCTGATCAACAGGCTCAACCGTAAAAAAGAAGAGCCGGCTGCGGCACCTGCACCAACAAAAGAAGAAGTGCTGCTGAGTGAGATTCGCGATCTGTTAAAAGAGCAGAACAACCGCGTATAATCAACAGCTTAAAGCAGGAAGGCCAGTGGTAAATAAGCGATTCGCTTGTTTGCCACTGGCCTCCCAGTTACCCCGTTTTTCATGCTTGTCTTTACGTAGATAACTTCCTTTCCCTTTTTTATTCTTCTCAACGCGCTGTCTAAATAACGGGTCGTGAAGTAATGCCTCAATGGCATTGTCCTTAATTTGTCCTTTCGTGTGCTGATAGCGGCTCATAATTTCTCCTGAGCATGGTTTTTGACGACGGAAGTCTAGACCCGGTTGGGCTAAAGATCAATAGCTCCTGGTTTCTCCGCTGGCCCCCTGCTCTAATGCTTCCAGAATTGAACAATAAATACTGCTGTGGGCCGTACCGCAGCAGGCATCATTCAGCCTTTGCAGAGAGCGCTGCATGGTTTGCAGCTCCTGAATGCGCGCTTCAACTTCATCAAGCCGAGCCTGCACAATACCTTTAGATTCCTGACAGGTATGATGTTCCGGATCGATGCGGATCGATAACAACTCGCGGATCGAGTCCAGCGTAAAACCGAGCTGCCGCGCATAACGAATAAACCGCAGACGCTGAAGATCGTTATCGGTATAGAGGCGGAAGCCACCTTCAGTGCGAACTTCATGATCGATCATCTGCTGCTTTTCGTAATATCGGATGGTATCCGGCGTGACGTTCGCGAGCTTCGCAAGTTCACCGATACGGTACATAACTATTCCTCGTTTATTTTCTGTATCAATCTTTCACTGTATTGCCCGTGCAGAAAATCAGTGTTCATTCCTGCCTGGCGCAGCTTGAGTTCAAGCAGGACGAGCCGGCGACTAAGTTCAGCATGTCGAGGATCGTCCTGACGGACCCCTTTGAGAAGATCGGCCAGTTCAACAGCCTCTCTTCGCTGTTCGAGTTCCGGAGGGAGACAGCCGGAATTTTTCAGTAAACGGTATCCAGCCCGTAATTCCGGTGCGATGTGCGAGTCATCGTCAAGCACAAGGGGCTCGCCGCTTCCCGGAAGATCGTCGAACTCACCTTTCTTTTGGGCATCGCGAATATGGCGTTCTGCCCACTGGTCGAGCAACCACATTACCGGCTCCTGGGGATGAACAGAATTGATACAGACATTGTAGAGAAGTGGGGGTATCGCGGATATAAAAAAACCCGCCGAAGCGGGTTTTTTTACGTTACTGCAGATTACTCTGCAGCAGCTTCTGCTTTCTCTGAACGATCAACCAGCTCGATGTAAGCCATCGGCGCGTTGTCGCCTGCACGGAAACCACACTTCAGAATGCGAGTGTAACCACCGGCACGGCTCGCGAAACGCGGGCCCAGTTCGTTAAACAGTTTTGCCACGATCTCGTTATCACGAGTACGGGCGAATGCCAGACGACGATTAGCAACGCTGTCAGTCTTGGCAAGAGTAATCAGCGGCTCAACTACGCGACGCAGCTCTTTCGCTTTAGGCAGGGTCGTCTTGATGATCTCATGACGAACCAGTGAACCTGCCATGTTGCGGAACATAGCCTGGCGATGGCTGCTGTTGCGGTTCAGTTGACGACCACTCTTACGATGGCGCATGACCTTATCCTTCTCAGTAAAACCTTAACCTGTGATCCGGTTACTCGTCAGCAATGCTTGCTGGTGGCCAGTTTTCCAGGCGCATGCCCAGAGACAGACCACGTGAAGCCAGCACGTCTTTAATCTCAGTAAGAGATTTTTTACCCAGGTTCGGCGTTTTCAGCAACTCAACCTCGGTACGCTGTACCAGATCACCGATATAGTGGATAGCTTCTGCCTTGAGGCAGTTAGCAGAGCGGACAGTCAATTCGAGATCGTCAACAGGGCGCAGCAGGATCGGATCGAATTCTGGTTTCTCTTCTTTCACTTCCGGCTGACGTACATCACGTAAGTCAACGAAAGCTTCCAGTTGTTCTGCCAGGATGGTTGCCGCACGACGAATCGCCTCTTCAGGATCGATTGTGCCGTTGGTTTCCATTTCGATGACCAGCTTGTCCAGGTCGGTACGCTGTTCTACACGCGCTGCTTCAACATTGTAGGCAATACGCTCTACAGGGCTATAGCATGCGTCGACCAGCAGACGGCCGATTGGGCGCTCATCTTCTTCCGAATGAATTCGGGCAGAAGCCGGCACATAACCACGACCGCGCTGAACTTTGATACGCATGCTAATAGCTGCGTTCTCATCGGTCAGGTGGCAGATCACGTGCTGCGGCTTGACGATTTCAACATCACCGTCGTGGGTGATGTCGGCTGCAGTCACAGGGCCAATGCCAGATTTATTCAGAGTAAGAATAACTTCATCTTTACCCTGAACTCTCACCGCCAGCCCTTTCAGGTTGAGCAGGATTTCAAGGATATCTTCCTGAACGCCTTCTTTGGTGCTGTACTCATGAAGTACACCATCAATCTCAACCTCGGTCACCGCGCAACCCGGCATCGATGAGAGCAGAATACGGCGCAGTGCGTTACCCAGAGTATGGCCAAAGCCACGCTCTAAAGGCTCAAGGGTCACCTTGGCGTGCGTCGAACTCACTTGCTCGATATCTACCAGGCGCGGTTTTAGAAACTCTGTCACAGAACCCTGCATTGTGTCCTCTCTTTGGTACTAAGCTTTACTTGGAGTAAAGCTCGACGATCAGGTGTTCGTTAATGTCCGCAGACAGATCAGAACGTTCTGGCTGACGCTTGAACGTACCTTCCATCTTGCCAGCATCAACTTCCAGCCAGGTTGGCTTTTCACGCTGCTCAGCCAGCTCCAGAGCGGCCTTCACGCGAGATTGCTTTTTCGCTTTCTCACGAATGCTAACAACGTCATTCGCTTTAACCTGATAAGAAGCGATGTTAACAACACGACCGTTTACCATGATTGCTTTGTGGCTAACCAGCTGACGTGATTCAGCACGAGTAGCGCCGAAGCCCATACGGTATACAACGTTGTCCAGACGACCTTCCAGCAGAGCCAGCAGGTTTTCACCTGTGTTGCCTTTCAGACGTGCTGCTTCTTTATAGTAGTTACGGAACTGACGCTCCAGCACACCGTACATACGGCGAACTTTTTGCTTTTCACGCAACTGCACACCATAGTCAGACAGACGCGGTTTACGCGCACCGTGCTGGCCAGGAGCTTGTTCAATTTTACACTTGGTATCGATCGCGCGAACGCCAGACTTAAGGAATAAGTCGGTGCCCTCACGACGGCTCAGCTTGAGCTTAGGACCCAAATATCTTGCCATTTTCTATCTCCAACTAACCTAAAAAACGAGCGTTATACGCGACGTTTTTTCGGCGGACGACAACCGTTATGAGGGATCGGAGTCACATCAGTAATATTCGTGATGCGGAAACCAGCGGCGTTCAGAGCGCGAACAGTAGATTCACGACCCGGACCCGGACCTTTAACCATAACTTCCAGATTCTTGATGCCGTATTCTTTTACGGCTTCAGCGCAACGCTCTGCTGCAACCTGAGCTGCGAACGGAGTGGATTTGCGAGAACCACGGAAACCGGAACCACCGGCTGTTGCCCAACCCAATGCGTTACCCTGACGATCAGTAATAGTAACGATGGTGTTGTTGAAAGAAGCATGGATATGAGCCACGCCGTCAGAGACTTGTTTTCTTACACGTTTACGTGCACGAACTGGTGCCTTTGCCATTATTCAATCACCCCGATTATTTCTTGATCGGTTTGCGCGGACCCTTACGGGTACGTGCGTTGGTCTTAGTACGCTGACCGCGCACTGGCAGACCACGACGATGACGCAAACCGCGATAGCAACCAAGATCCATCAGGCGCTTGATGCTCATGCTGATTTCACGGCGCAGATCACCTTCAACGACAAATTTGGCAACTTCGTCACGCAGCGTGTCGATTTGTTCTTCAGACAGCTCACTGATCTTAACATCTTCAGCGATACCCGCTGCAGCCAGAATGGCTTTAGAACGGGTCTTGCCGACGCCGTAGATCGAAGTTAATGCGATCACAGCATGTTTCTGATCAGGAATGTTAATGCCTGCTATACGGGCCACTATGCACTCCTACTATTTAATATGTACGCACCATGCTGAAAAGCCCGTTTTCAGGATACTCAAATGGAAACGTACAGACATACAAAAGATTGGCTGGCTAATCTAGCCAGCTCAACCCAACTTTGCAAGAAAAATATGCGAAATAATCAGCCTTGGCGCTGTTTATGCTTCGGCTCGGCACTGCAAATCACACGGATGACACCATCACGCTTAACGATTTTGCAGTTACGGCATAATTTCTTGACGGAAGCACGAACTTTCATTTTTACTCTCCGTAACTTCTCAGGCGACCATTTAGCGGCCGTAGCCTTTCAGGTTCGCCTTCTTCAATGCAGACTCATACTGACTGGACATCATCAGAGTTTGCACTTGAGCCATAAAGTCCATAATCACGACAACAACGATAAGCAGTGAGGTCCCACCGAAGTAGAACGGTACTTTCATTGCATCACGCATGAACTCCGGGATCAGGCAGATAAAAGTAATATAGAGCGCACCAACTAAAGTCAGGCGGGTCATTACTTTATCGATATACTTCGCCGTTTGCTCTCCCGGACGAATTCCTGGTACAAATGCACCGGACTTCTTCAGGTTATCTGCTGTTTCACGCGGGTTGAAGACCAACGCCGTGTAGAAGAAACAGAAGAAGATGATCGCAGACGCATAGAGTAACACATAAAGTGGTTGCCCAGGCTGCAAATACAGCGAAATTGTTGTCAGCCAGTTCCAACCAGTACCGCCCCCGAACCATGACGCGATGGTCGCCGGGAACAGAATAATACTGGAAGCGAAGATAGCCGGGATAACCCCCGCCATGTTCACTTTCAGCGGTAAATGTGTGCTCTGTGCAGCATAGACACGACGACCTTGCTGACGCTTAGCGTAGTTCACCACAATGCGGCGTTGACCACGTTCAACGAAGACAACAAAGAACGTCACTGCAAATACTAATACTGCAACCAACAGCAACAGGAGGAAGTGCAGGTCGCCTTGACGCGCTTGCTCGATAGTATGGGCGATGGCCGGCGGGAGACCCGCAACGATACCGGCGAAGATAATGATTGAGATACCGTTACCGATACCACGCTCAGTAATCTGTTCGCCGAGCCACATCAGGAACATTGTCCCTGTGACCAGACTAACAACAGCGGTGAAATAGAATGCAAAGCCTGGGTTTAAGACCAGGCCCTGCATACCAGGCATATTCGGAAGACCGGTAGCAATACCGATCGACTGGAATATTGCCAGCACCAGAGTACCGTAACGGGTGTACTGACTAATCTTACGACGTCCAGACTCCCCTTCTTTCTTCAACTCTGCCAGGGCCGGATGAACGACCGTCAGCAGCTGGATAATAATAGATGCCGAAATGTACGGCATAATACCCAATGCAAAGATAGAAGCACGGCTGAGAGCACCACCAGAGAACATGTTGAACATTTCAATGATGGTGCCTCGCTGTTGCTCAAGCAGTTTGGCAAGTACAGCGGCATCGATACCAGGGATCGGAATAAAAGAGCCAATACGGAACACAATCAGCGCGCCGATAACAAACAGCAGTCTGCGTTTCAGCTCGCCAAATCCACCTTTGGCACTTTGAAAATCTAATCCCGGTTGCTTAGCCATCTGCTACTTATTCCTCAATTTTACCGCCAGCAGCTTCGATAGCAGCACGAGCACCTTTAGTAACACGCAGGCCACGAACAGTTACCGGAGTAGAAACTTCACCAGCCAGGATCACTTTCGCGAACTCGATCTGGATACCGATAATGTTTGCTGCTTTCAGCGTGTTCAGGTCTACAACGCCGCCTTCAACTTTCGCCAGGTCAGACAGACGGATTTCCGCTGTGATCGCTGCTTTGCGAGAGGTGAAGCCGAACTTCGGCAGACGACGGTACAGTGGCATCTGGCCACCCTCGAAACCGCGACGTACGCCACCGCCAGAACGAGAGTTCTGACCTTTGTGACCACGACCACCGGTTTTGCCGAGGCCAGAACCGATACCACGACCCAGGCGTTTACCCGCCTTTTTAGAGCCTTCGGCCGGAGACAGAGTATTTAAACGCATCTCTTACTCCTCAACTTTAACCATGAAGTAAACCGCGTTGACCATACCACGAACAGCAGGAGTATCCTCGCGCTCAACGGTATGACCAATACGACGCAGACCCAGGCCAAGCAGCGTTGCCTTGTGTTTCGGCAGACGACCGATTGCACTGCGGGTTTGAGTGATTTTAATAGTCTTTGCCATGGTCAATTACCCCAGAATTTCTTCAACGGATTTACCACGCTTGGCAGCGACCATTTCTGGAGAATTCATATTTTCCAGGCCATCAATAGTTGCACGAACCACGTTAATCGGGTTGGTGGAACCATATGCTTTGGCCAGAACGTTATGAACCCCAGCAACTTCCAGAACGGCGCGCATTGCACCACCGGCGATGATACCGGTACCTTCTGAAGCTGGCTGCATGAATACACGAGAACCCGTGTGAACACCTTTAACTGGGTGCTGCAGGGTGCCGTTGTTCAGCGCGACGTTAATCATATTGCGACGGGCTTTTTCCATCGCTTTCTGGATCGCTGCTGGAACTTCACGCGCTTTACCGTAACCAAAACCAACGCGACCGTTACCATCACCAACTACAGTCAGAGCTGTGAAGGAGAAAATACGACCACCTTTAACGGTTTTAGATACGCGGTTTACCGCGATCAGCTTTTCCTGCAGTTCGCCAGCCTGTTTTTCGATGTGAGCCATCTTACACCTCTACCTTAGAACTGAAGGCCAGCTTCACGGGCAGCATCTGCCAGTGCCTGGACACGACCATGATATTGGAACCCGGAACGGTCAAAGGAAACATTGCTGATGCCTTTTTCCAGAGCGCGTTCAGCAACAGCTTTACCTACAGCTGCAGCGGCGTCTTTGTTACCGGTGTACTTCAATTGTTCTGAGATAGCTTTTTCTACAGTAGAAGCAGCTACCAGAACTTCAGAACCGTTCGGTGCAATTACCTGTGCGTAAATATGACGCGGGGTACGATGTACCACCAGGCGAGTTGCACCCAGCTCTTTGAGCTTGCGGCGTGCGCGGGTCGCACGACGGATACGAGCAGATTTCTTATCCATAGTGTTACCTTACTTCTTCTTAGCCTCTTTGGTACGCACGACTTCGTCGGCGTAACGAACACCCTTGCCTTTATAAGGCTCAGGACGACGGTAGGCGCGCAGATCTGCTGCAACCTGACCGATCAGCTGTTTATCAGCGCCTTTCAGCACGATTTCAGTTTGAGTCGGACATTCTGCAGTGATACCGGCCGGCAGCGGATGCTCAACAGGGTGTGAGAAGCCCAGAGACAGGCCTACTGCATTCCCTTTGATAGCTGCACGATAACCTACACCAACCAGCTGAAGCTTTTTAGTGAAGCCTTCGGTAACACCAACAACCATTGAGTTCAGCAGGGCACGCGCGGTACCAGCCTGAGCCCATCCATCCACGAAACCATCACGTGGACCGAAGGTCAGAGCGTTATCTGCATGTTTAACTTCAACAGCTTTGTTGAGGGTACGAGTCAGCTCGCCGTTTTTACCTTTGATCGTAATAACCTGACCGTCGATTTTTACATCAACGCCGGCAGGAATAACGACCGGTGCTTTAGCAACACGAGACATTCTTTCCTCCGATTAGGCTACGTAGCAGATAATTTCGCCACCAAGACCAGCCTGGCGCGCTGCACGATCAGTCATAACACCTTTAGAGGTAGAAACAACTGCGATACCAAGACCAGCCATAACTTTTGGCAGCTCATCTTTTTTCTTATAGATGCGCAGGCCTGGGCGGCTGACACGCTGAATGCTTTCTACAACAGCTTTACCCTGGAAATACTTGAGAGTAAGTTCCAGTTCCGGCTTGGTGTCGCCTTCAACTTTAAAATCTTCGATAAAACCTTCTTCCTTCAGCACGTTGGCAATTGCCACTTTCAGCTTGGCGGAAGGCATGGTGACCGCAACTTTGTTCGCGGCCTGACCGTTACGGATACGGGTCAGCATATCCGCGATCGGATCTTGCATGCTCATCTGTCTTTACTCCCGTGATTCAATTGGTAATTACCAGCTAGCCTTTTTCAAGCCTGGCACTTCACCGCGCATAGCGGCTTCACGCAGTTTGATACGGCTCAACCCAAACTTGCCCACATAACCATGTGGACGACCTGTTTGACGACAGCGGTTACGCTGACGAGACGGGCTGGAATCACGCGGCAGAGACTGCAGCTTGAGAACCGCATTCCAACGATCTTCGTCGGAAGCGTTCACATCAGAAATGATCGCTTTCAGTTCAGCGCGTTTAGCGAAGAATTTATCAGCTAAAGCTACGCGCTTTACTTCGCGTGCTTTCATTGATTGCTTAGCCATTCAGTAACCCTACCTTACTTGCGGAACGGGAAGTCAAAGGCAGCCAGCAGAGCACGGCCTTCTTCGTCAGATTTCGCAGTAGTGGTAATGGTAATATCCAAACCACGCACGCGGTCGACTTTATCGTAGTCGATTTCTGGGAAGATGATCTGCTCACG
Organism: Enterobacter genomosp. O; assembly: GCF_001022965.1. Taxonomy (GTDB): domain Bacteria; phylum Pseudomonadota; class Gammaproteobacteria; order Enterobacterales; family Enterobacteriaceae; genus Enterobacter; species Enterobacter cloacae_L. The sequence goes on along the minus strand of NZ_LECZ01000002.1, from coordinate 8,113 downwards.
GACACCCATGCTGTAGTTACCACGACCGTCGAAAGACTTAGCGGACAAGCCACGGAAGTCACGGATACGTGGAACAGCAATAGTGATCAGACGCTCAAAGAACTCCCACATGCGTTCGCCACGCAGAGTTACTTTACAGCCGATCGGATAGCCCTGACGGATTTTGAAGCCTGCAACTGATTTGCGTGCTTTGGTGATCAGCGGTTTTTGACCGGAGATTGCTGTCAGGTCAGCTGCTGCGTTATCCAGCAGTTTCTTGTCAGCGATCGCTTCACCAACACCCATGTTCAGGGTGATCTTCTCGACCCGAGGGACTTGCATGACAGAATTGTAGTTAAACTCAGTCATGAGTTTGTTAACTACTTCGTCTTTGTAGTAATCATGCAGTTTCGCCATCGTACTACTCCAAATTACTTGATAGTTTCGCTGTTAGACTTGAAGAAACGGACTTTTTTGCCGTCTTCGAATCTAAAGCCTACACGGTCAGCCTTGCCGGTAGCCGCATTGAAGATTGCAACGTTAGAAACCTGAATAGCAGCTTCTTTTTCAACGATGCCGCCTGGTTGGTTCAGGGCCGGAACCGGCTTCTGATGTTTCTTAACCAGGTTGATACCTTCAACGACGAGTTTGCCGGAAGACAGAACATTTTTTACTTTACCGCGTTTACCTTTATCTTTACCGGTTAACACGATAACTTCGTCATCACGACGGATTTTCGCTGCCATGATTCGCTCCTTAGAGTACTTCTGGTGCCAGAGAGATAATTTTCATGAACTTCTCAGTACGAAGTTCACGAGTTACCGGCCCAAAGATACGCGTGCCGATAGGCTGCTCGCTGTTATTGTTTAAAATAACGCATGCATTACCATCGAAGCGAATGACAGAACCGTCAGGGCGACGAACACCCTTCTTGGTGCGCACCACTACCGCCTTCAGCACATCACCTTTTTTGACCTTACCACGTGGAATTGCTTCCTTGATGGTGATCTTGATGATGTCGCCTACGCCTGCGTAGCGACGGTGCGAGCCACCCAGAACCTTGATACACATTACGCGACGTGCACCGGAGTTGTCGGCGACGTTCAGCATAGTCTGTTCTTGGATCATTTTAGTGCTCCGCTAATGTCAACTACTACCTGAGACTCTAAAATCAGAGCCGTTAAAAAGCCCCATATCGAGGGCGCGGCATTATAACACCGCTTCTGCAATATGGGTAGAAAAAATAAACGGCTCATCGCTGAGCCGTTTATTCGTATTGAGAATGCGTACTGTATTACAGAACCGCTTTCTCTACAACGCGAACCAGCGTCCAGGACTTAGTCTTGGACAGTGGACGGCATTCACGGATTTCAACCTTGTCGCCGATACCACATTCGTTGTTCTCGTCATGTACGTGCAGTTTGGTCGTACGCTTGATGAATTTACCGTAGATCGGGTGTTTCACAATACGTTCGATAGCTACAACAATGGATTTCTCCATTTTGTCGCTAACAACACGACCTTGCAGAGTACGGATTTTATCGGTCATTACGCACCCGCCTTCTGAGTCAGTAAAGTCTTAACGCGTGCAACATTGCGACGCACTTGCTTCAGCAGGTGAGTCTGTTGCAGCTGGCCACTTGCAGCCTGCATACGCAGGTTGAACTGCTCACGCAGCAGGTTCAGCAGCTCAGCGTTCAGCTCTTCAACGCTTTTTTCACGCAGCTCTTTTGCTTTCATTACATCACCGTCTTAGTTACAAAGGTGGTTTTGATAGGCAGTTTCGCTGCTGCCAGGCCGAAGGCTTCACGGGCCAGCTCTTCCGGAACACCGTCCATTTCATAAAGGACTTTGCCCGGTTGGATCAAGGCAACCCAGTACTCCACGTTACCTTTACCTTTACCCATACGAACTTCCAGTGGCTTCTCGGTGATCGGTTTGTCCGGGAATACACGGATCCAGATCTTACCTTGACGCTTAACTGCACGGGTCATTGCACGACGTGCTGCTTCGATCTGACGTGCAGTCAGACGACCACGGCCAACAGCTTTCAGACCGAAAGTGCCGAAGCTAACATCCGTACCCTGCGCCAGACCACGGTTGCGGCCTTTGTGCACTTTACGGAATTTTGTACGCTTTGGTTGTAACATCAGCGACGCTCCTTATTTACGGCCTTTACGCTGCTGCTTTTTAGGTTGAGCAGCCGGTTTTTCCGGTTGTTCAACAGCAGCCATACCACCCAGGATCTCACCTTTGAAGATCCATACCTTAACGCCGATTACACCGTAAGTGGTGTGCGCTTCAGAGGTGTTGTAGTCAATGTCAGCACGCAGAGTGTGCAGCGGTACGCGACCTTCGCGGTACCATTCGGTACGTGCGATTTCCGCGCCGCCCAGACGGCCGCTAACTTCAACTTTGATACCTTTAGCGCCCAGACGCATTGCGTTCTGTACAGCACGCTTCATAGCACGGCGGAACATAACGCGACGTTCCAGCTGAGAAGTGATGCTGTCAGCAACCAATTTAGCGTCCAGTTCAGGCTTACGAACTTCAGCGATATTGATCTGTGCAGGAACGCCAGCGATATCCGCTACGACCTTGCGCAGTTTTTCTACGTCTTCGCCTTTCTTACCGATAACGATGCCAGGGCGAGCAGTGTGAATAGTCACACGGATGCTCTTAGCTGGACGCTCGATAACGATACGAGATACAGACGCTTTAGCCAGTTCCTTAGTCAGGTACTGACGTACTTTAAAATCGCTGTCCAGGTTGTCAGCGAATTCTTTGGTGTTCGCAAACCAGGTAGAGTTCCATGGTTTTACAATACCCAGGCGAATACCATTAGGATGTACTTTCTGACCCATTGCTAGTCTCCAGAGTCTCAGCGATCGGACACAACCACAGTAATGTGGCTGGTGCGCTTCAGGATGCGATCTGCACGACCTTTCGCACGCGGCATAATGCGCTTCATGCTTGGGCCTTCATCTACGAAAATTTTCGCGACTTTCAGATCGTCGATGTCAGCGCCATCGTTGTGTTCAGCGTTAGCAATGGCAGATTCCAGTACTTTCTTGACCAATACCGCAGCTTTCTTGTTGGTATAGGTCAGGATGTCCAGGGCCTGCGACACTTTCTTACCGCGAATCAGGTCAGCAACAAGGCGAACCTTCTGAGCAGAAGAACGAGCATGGCGATGTTGAGCTAAAGTTTCCATCTCTTCCTCCTACCTTATTTCTTCTTCGCTTTTTTATCAGCAGCGTGGCCGCGATAAGTACGAGTCGGTGCGAATTCACCCAGTTTGTGACCAACCATTTCGTCGGTAACAAAGACTGGAACGTGCTGACGACCATTATGGACAGCGATGGTCAAACCGATCATGTTAGGAAAGATCGTTGAACGACGGGACCAAGTGCGCAGGGGCTTCTTGTCTCCGCTTTCCACCGCTTTCTCTACCTTCTTCAGCAAGTGCAGGTCAATAAAAGGACCTTTCTTGAGAGAACGTGGCATGGCTTATCCTCTAAAATTATTTGCTACGGCGACGTACGATAAATTTATCAGTACGCTTGTTGCTGCGGGTCTTCTTACCTTTGGTCTGAACGCCCCACGGAGTTACCGGGTGCTTACCAAAGTTACGACCTTCACCACCACCATGTGGGTGATCGACTGGGTTCATCGCAGTACCGCGAACGGTAGGACGAACACCACGCCAGCGTGCAGCACCTGCTTTACCCAGAACGCGCAGCATATGCTCAGCATTGCCAACTTCGCCCAGAGTAGCGCGGCAGTCTGCTTCGACTTTACGCATTTCACCAGAACGCAGACGCAGGGTGACATAAGCACCGTCACGAGCAACGATCTGAACGTAAGTACCAGCGGAACGCGCCAGCTGACCGCCTTTACCTGGTTTCATTTCTACGTTATGAACGGTAGAACCAACCGGGATATTGCGCATCGGCAGGGTGTTGCCTGCTTTGATTGCAGCATCAACGCCAGACTGAATCTGGTCGCCAGCTTTCAGGCCTTTAGGGGCCAGGATGTAACGGCGTTCGCCGTCTTTGTACAGAACCAGCGCGATGTTCGCGGAACGGTTCGGATCGTACTCAAGACGTTCAACAACTGCTGGGATACCGTCTTTGTTGCGTTTGAAGTCAACAATACGATAAGCCTGCTTGTGGCCACCACCGATGTGACGAGTGGTGATACGGCCATTGTTGTTACGACCACCGGATTTGCTGTTTTTTTCCAGCAACGGAGCAAAAGGTTTGCCCTTGTGCAGCTCAGGGTTAACCACTTTAACTACGTGGCGACGACCCGGAGATGTCGGTTTACATTTAACAACTGCCATTGTATTACTCCTCCGACTTACTCAGCGCCGCCAACGAAGTCCAGATTCTGGCCTTCTTTCAGGGTGACGTAAGCTTTTTTCCAGTCGCTACGACGACCGATACGCTGTCCGTGACGTTTAACTTTCCCTTTAACAACCAGGGTGTTAACGACTTCGACTTCGACTTCAAACAGTTTCTGCACAGCAGCTTTGATCTCTGCTTTGGTCGCGTCTTTAGCAACTTTGAGAACGATGGTGTTTGTTTTTTCCATCGCAGTAGACGCTTTTTCAGAAACGTGCGGTGCGCGAAGCACCTTCAGCAGACGTTCTTCACGAATCATGCCAGCATCTCCTCAACTTGCTTAACAGCATCAGCAGTCATTACGACTTTGTCGAAGGCGATCAGGCTAACCGGGTCGATACCAGTCGCGTCGCGTACGTCAACCTTGTGCAGGTTACGTGCGGCCAGGAACAGGTTCTCGTCCAGCTCACCGGTGATGATCAGCACATCTTCCAGAGCCATGTCTTTCAGTTTCTGTGCCAGCAGCTTAGTTTTAGGCGCTTCTACAGAGAATGATTCGACAACGATCAGACGATCCTGACGTACCAGTTCGGACAGAATGCTTTTCAGCGCGCCGCGGTACATCTTTTTGTTAACTTTTTGACTGTGGTCCTGTGGACGCGCAGCGAAGGTCACGCCACCTGAACGCCAGATCGGGCTCTTGATAGAACCTGAACGCGCACGGCCGGTACCTTTCTGGCGCCATGGCTTTTTGCCAGAACCAGTTACTTCAGCACGAGTCTTCTGAGCACGAGTACCCTGACGAGCACCAGCTGCATAAGCAACAACAACCTGGTGAACCAGCGCTTCGTTGAAATCACGACCGAAGGTAGTTTCGGAAACAGTCAGCGCGCTCTGCGCGTCTTTCAATACTAATTCCATTGCTATCCCCTTACGCCTTCACAGCTGGTTTAACGATCAGGTCGCTACCGGTTGCACCCGGAACTGCACCTTTAACCAGCAGCAGGTTGCGCTCAGCGTCAACACGTACTACGTCCAGGCTCTGAACGGTCACACGTTCGTTACCCAGCTGACCTGCCATTTTCTTGCCTTTGAACACTTTGCCCGGAGTCTGGTTCTGACCGATAGAACCCGGAACACGGTGAGACAAGGAGTTACCGTGGGTAGCGTCCTGGGTACGGAAGTTCCAGCGCTTAACGGTACCAGCAAAACCTTTACCTTTAGAGGTACCGGTTACGTCAACTTTTTTAACGTCAGCAAACAGCTCAACGCTAATGTCCTGACCTACGGTGAACTCTTCGCCTTCAGCAAGACGGAATTCCCACAGACCACGGCCAGCTTCTACGCCAGCTTTAGCGAAGTGACCCGCTTCTGGTTTGGTTACACGGTTAGCTTTTTTAGCACCAGTGGTCACCTGAACAGCGCGGTAGCCATCGTTAGCCAGATCTTTAACCTGAGTAACGCGGTTTGCTTCAACTTCGATTACGGTTACTGGGATTGAAACGCCATCTTCAGTGAAGATGCGGGTCATGCCCACTTTTTTACCGACTAAACCAATCATTGTATCAACCTCTCAATCGCTCGATGACCTGATTAACCCAGGCTGATCTGCACGTCTACACCGGCAGCCAGATCCAGACGCATCAGAGCATCAACGGTTTTCTCAGTTGGCTCAACGATGTCAACCAGACGCTTGTGAGTGCGGATTTCGTACTGATCGCGCGCGTCTTTGTTGACGTGCGGGGAGATCAGAACGGTGAAGCGCTCTTTGCGGGTCGGCAGCGGGATCGGACCACGGACTTGCGCACCAGTGCGCTTAGCAGTCTCGACGATTTCCGCGGTTGATTGATCGATCAGACGATGATCAAACGCTTTAAGGCGGATACGGATTCTTTGGTTCTGCATGAGACCAGAGCTCCAATTATTTTATAAACGAAAATGATTACTCCTCAAACCCATTACGATTGATGGGAGAGTGTAACCGTTCTTACGTAGCTCCCCAATTGGGAGCATTGTTGAGTAACAAAATGAGCTACTCTGGTTCTGATTGAACCCGCCGTCAATTACGACAAGCCCGCGCATTATACGTAAATCTGGGCAAGACGCAAGTGCCGTTTAGAAATTAAGCGCCAGAGGCGCAGTATGCGTAAGGGCGCGCAACTTTTTACGCAATGTATCCCTTCCCAATGCTTTGTCTGGAGCCCCTACGCAATTGTCGTTTTTCTAGATTGCCGGCCAGGCCGATTATAACGAGTATGCGCTCAAACCCTTTTGAGGCCTTTTCCATGTTAACCACCCTCCCCTTTTTGCTGGTCTATTTTTCGCTGACGGCCTTTCTTGTCCGTGCAGATATTCGCTACGGACTACTTCCCGATAAATTTCTCTGCCCGCTGCTATGGACGGGCCTGCTCTTTCAGCTCTGTGTCCACCCTGATTTTTTGCCGAGTGCGGTAGTGGGTGCGATGGCTGGATATATCGGCTTTGCCATTATTTACTGGGGGTATCGGTTTATCTGCCGGCGTGAAGGGATGGGATATGGCGATGTAAAATACCTGGCGGCGCTTGGTGCGTGGCATGGCTGGTGCATGCTGCCCACGCTGGCGTTGCTCGCTGCGCTTATGGCGCTACTTAGCATTCTTGTGCTTTCGTTTCTCACCCCTGATAAGGGGGTATTAAAAAACCCACTGCCTTTTGGGCCATTTCTGGCAGCAGCGGGTTTATGCGTAGGCTGGAAGACGGTGGTTACTCTTCCACTTTAATCTGCGACTGAAGGTAGTTTTGCAGGCCGATTTTAGAAATCAGATCCAGCTCCGTTTCCAGCCAGTCAATGTGGCCTTCTTCATCGGCCAGGATCTGGATCATCATATCGCGGCTGACGTAGTCATGTACGCTGTCGGCATAGGCAATGGCTTCACGCAGATCTTTGGCGCCTTCAAGCTCCAGCCTAAGGTCGGAACGAAGCATCTCTTCGACATCTTCTCCGATGCCCAGCTTTCCGAGATCCTGCAGGTTAGGAATGCCTTCAAGGAATAAAATACGCTCGATATATTTATCAGCGTGTTTCATTTCATCAATCGACTCATGGTACTCAACGTCGTTTAAACGCTTAAGTCCCCAGTTTTTGAACATTCTTGCGTGAAGAAAGTACTGGTTGATTGCGACAAGCTCATTTCCCAATAATTTATTGAGATAACTTATGATTTTAACATCACCTTTCATTATATAGTCCCTCCGCTTCCACTCATTGAAGCGTAGAACGGGCTACAGGGATGTCAAAAAAAAGATAGGCGCTTACGCGATCTCTTTGTATTCCGGGATCTGCATCAATTCGTCCTGCATGATCTCTCGCGCAGCACGTACACATTTACCGCATTGATTTCCAACCGGAACAAACTTGCGAAGCTGCTGAAATGACTGCGGCTGAAACTGGCGAACGGCCTGACGTATTTTTTTGTCGCTTACACCATTACATAAACAAACGTACATAAAGACTCCCGTTCAAAATATGCGCAAAGTGTAAGTGAGAATGGTTATGATTACAATAGCACAAGCGTCGGAATACGGGGCGGGAGCGGGCAAAAAATGCGAAATTTTGTGACAGACTTTTAGCGGCAGAAAACAAAAAAGGACGCCGAAGCGTCCTTTTTTTATTCGGGGATAATTAATTAGCCCAGAACTTTAGCAACAACGCCCGCGCCAACGGTACGGCCGCCTTCACGGATTGCGAAACGCAGACCGTCGTCCATCGCGATTGGGTGGATCAGAGTCACAACCATCTTGATGTTGTC
>NZ_LECZ01000019.1 GCF_001022965.1 Enterobacter genomosp. O | reverse complement strand
CTCAGAAGTGAAACGCCGTAGCGCCGATGGTAGTGTGGGGTCTCCCCATGTGAGAGTAGGGAACTGCCAGGCATCAATTAAGTGAAGAGGCCATCCGCAAGGATGGCCTTTTTGCGTTTTTGACCCACCAAATTTTGTAGGCCGGGTAAGGCAAAGCCGCCATCCGGCAAGTCAGACCGCACTCCACGCAACAATAAACTCCGCAATCCCATCCACATCATTTAAATCCAGCAGCGGAACCTCCAGCGGCAACACAACATCACTGGCTACGGCAATCACGTGCTCATCAAGCGCTAACTCACTGACATCATGCCCGGCATCGCTTCGGAACAGCAGGATCTTTGGCACGGTCTCATGCTTAAAACCCTCAACCAGCACCAGATCCAGCGTGGAATGATCCATCCGGCTAACCAGATAAGCCAGATCCAGCGGTGCCTCATCCGGCGTTTCTGTCATTAATGCCCAGCGCTGAGTACTTGCCACCATCGTTTGCGCGGCACCCGCTTTACGCAACTCATAGCTATCTTTGCCCGGGTTATCGATATCCATATTATGGTGGGTGTGCTTGATCAACCCTGGACGAATACCTCTGGCACAAAGGGAAGGAATGAGCTTCTTCAGCAGCGTGGTTTTCCCGGTCCCGCTCCAGGCGGAAATGGCTACAACAGGTATCATCTTTTCTCCTGCATGCTCTGCAAATCTTCACTCGTATTCACATTCACAAACGCTGGTTTCAAATCGCTAAAATCAACGGAATGGCCGCCATACTCGCGCATAAAGACCATCACCCTGCGCTCTCCCGCGGCCAGATAAGTCTGCAGGGCGGGCACTAACGAGCGGTGCATCAACGCGATAGCAGGATGGTCACGCTCGCCGTCATGTACCCAAACCACAGGCGCTGCGCCACGGAACAGTAACAAACGCTCGACAAGGCAGGACGGAATAAACGGCGTATCGCAGGGACAGAACATAAACCACTCTCCGTGCGACTGTTGCATGACCGAAAGCATACCGGCCAGCGGTCCCGGGTAATCCTCAAGGCTATCCTGATAAACGGCATACCCGCTGCGCTGGTAAGTGCCAATATGCCTGTTCGCACTGATGACCATTGTGGTCACCTGGCCTGCAAGCGTATCAGCGACGCATTGCCATAAGGGTTTGCCGTTAAGGAGTTGAAGCCCCTTATCTTTTCCCCCCATACGCGTTGCTCTGCCACCCGCCAGAACCACGCCAATGATTTCCAGACCCCGATTCACGAATATCGCCTCTTTTATTGTGGGATTGACCCTGCTAACGTGTCACTCTAAATGAAAGGAGCACCACCATGAAATGTAAACGTCTGAATGAAGTTATTGAACTCCTCCAGCCCGCCTGGCAAAAAGAGCCAGAGCTGAATCTGATGCAATTTTTACAGAAACTGGCGAAAGAGTCAGGTTTTGACGGCGAACTGGCAGACCTTTCTGACGACATCCTGATCTACCACCTCAAAATGCGTGACTCTGCCAAAGATGCTGTTATTCCTGGTATTCAGAAAGATTATGAGGAAGATTTTAAGACCGCATTATTGCGCGCCCGAGGCGTAATTAAAGAGTAAAAGCTTGTAAGCGGCGGCACCGAAATCGCCACAAGATGATATCCTGAATCATTCGTATAATTTCCGGATGATCGGATGAACGACCAGGCTTTTACATTCCAGACATTACACCCGGACACCATTATGGATGCCCTGTTTGAACAGGGCATTCGGGTGGATTCCGGGCTAACGCCGTTAAACAGCTACGAAAACCGCGTCTATCAATTTCAGGATGAGGATCGTCAGCGCTTCGTCGTAAAGTTCTATCGTCCTGAACGCTGGTCCGCAGAACAAATTCAGGAAGAGCATCAGTTTGCTCACGATCTGCTGGATGACGATGTCCCCGTTGCCGCACCGCTAAAATTCAACAACCAAACACTCCTCACGCACCAGGGGTTTTATTACGCTGTATTCCCAAGTCTGGGTGGTCGCCAGTTTGAGGCGGATAATATCGATCAGATGGAGTGGGTGGCTCGCTATCTGGGGCGTATACACCAGACGGGACGCAAAAAAACCTTTACTGCCCGCCCGACTATCGGGATTCAGGAATACCTTCTTGAACCGCGTGAAATATTCGAAACGTCTGCAATGATTCCCAATGCGCTAAAGGGAGATTTCCTCAGAGCTACCGATAAGCTTATTGCTGCGGTTAAAACCTGCTGGCGCGATGATATTTCCGTTCTGCGCCTGCATGGCGATTGTCACGCCGGCAATATTCTCTGGCGCGATGGCCCGCTGTTTGTCGATCTCGATGATGCGCGTATGGGCCCAGCGGTTCAGGATCTGTGGATGCTGCTCAATGGCGACAAAGCCGAGCAACGCATGCAGCTTGAAACCATTATTGAAGCCTATGAAGAGTTTAGCCCGTTTAATTCAGACGAAATTGCCCTGATTGAGCCTTTACGTGCTATGCGTTTTGTTTATTATCTCGCATGGTTAATCAGGCGTTGGGACGATCCCGCATTTCCACGAAATTTCCCGTGGCTTACCGGAGAGGATTACTGGCGTAGCCAGATATCTACATTTACTGAGCAGGTTAAGGTTCTTCAGGAACCTCCTCTGCAATTAACGCCGATGTATTAATTAGACACACCCAGGAGAGAGTTAATCATGAAAAAAATTTGGCTGGCGCTGGCAGGTATGATTCTGGCATTTAGCGCTTCTGCAGCGCAGTTTACCGACGGCAAACAGTACATCACGCTGGACAAGCCTGTCGCTGGCGAGCCACAGGTTCTGGAGTTCTTCTCGTTCTATTGCCCACACTGCTATCAGTTCGAGCAGGTACTGCATGTTTCTGACAACGTGAAGAAAAAGCTGCCGGAAGGCACTAAAATGACCAAGTACCACGTTGAGTTCCTGGGTCCATTGGGTAAAGATCTGACTCAGGCGTGGGCGGTAGCTATCGCGCTGGGCGTTGAAGATAAGGTAACGTCCCCAATGTTTGAAGCCGTGCAGAAAACCCAGACCGTTCAGACCACTGCGGATATCCGTAAAGTGTTCGTAGATGCCGGCGTGAAAGGTGAAGACTATGACGCGGCATGGAACAGCTTTGTGGTGAAGTCTCTGGTGGCTCAGCAGGAAAAAGCGGCGGCTGACCTGCAGCTTCAGGGCGTTCCTGCAATGTTTGTTAATGGTAAATACCAGCTGAACATGCAGGGTATGGACACCAGCAGCATGGATATCTTTGTACAGCAGTACGCTGATACCGTGAAATACCTGGTTGAGAAGAAGTAATTCGCTGATGTAAAAACGCCGGTCACTGACCGGCGTTTTTGTATGTAGATTTAATGCTGTCTATCTGTTCGTCTTTCTCTTTCCAGAGCGCATTAAGCCACTGCTGGAAACGACGCTTGAAATTCTTATCGTTAACGTAGTCACCATGCAGTTCGGCATCTATCGGGACCAGATCGACACGCACAACAATACGCGTCAGTTTGCCGCTGAGCATATCGAAGAACGGCGTCTTATCGTTTTCCGGATAGCAGAGCGTGACGTTAAGGAGCTTATCGAACTGCGTGCCCAGCACATTAAGCGCCATCGCAATGCCTGCGGCCTTTGGCGGCAGCAGGTTCTGATAAGGGGAACGAGTTTGTTGGTGCTTCTCTTGCGTAAACCGGGAGCCTTCAACAAAGTTCACGATGGTTGTTGGATGCGCGCGAAACTTTTCGCAGGAACGGCGTGTGGTCTCCACATCTTTACCGCGACGCTCCGGATGACGAATCAAATAGCTGCGCGAATAACGTTTCATAAACGGCATATCGAGCGCCCAGCAGGCTAGGCCGATAAAAGGTACCCAGGCGAGTTGCTGTTTTAGGAAGTATTTGTTCATCGGGATGTGTTTGCGGAAAAGCACACACAACACCACGATATCAGCCCAGCTGTGGTGATTGCAGATCAGCAGGTACCAATTCTTTTTGTTGAGGCTCTCCAGCCCTTTGATATCCCACTTCAGATGCGGGTTCAGGCACAACAGGATCGCCAGTCCTTCACACCAGCAGTACATCATGAAATTACAAAATGCGGACACGGCTCGCCACACCGCGGGTACAGGCAGCAGCAGTTTAACGATCCCGGCGATAATGATCGGCACAGAACAGGCGATAGTCACCAGGATAGTTAAAATGATGCTTAACAGTAATGTTATTGCAGCGAGCAATCTCGACATGATGAGCTTTTTCAAATGGTTAGCTGTAAGTGGGCGGTCGGCTATTCGGCGCTGGGCGCTGATTCTATCAGAAAACAGACAAAGTAATGGGGCTTTCACGTGAGGAACTGGAGGCTTTTCCTCTGTCGCAGAAGATTTCTCTGTGATTCTGCGCTAATCAAGGCTTATATCCACATAGACTAAATTGCCACCAGATGGCCATATAGAGAAGATCTCACAGTATAACAATATGATAATTAAGATCTAAATATTAACGCCTATGTGTTTTTAGCGTCTGTTATTCATATGAAGTGAAAATATACACAAACTTATCCACAGTTTTAATTTTGCGAGCGATCCTCACGATCGCAAAATCTTTTCCTGTATCTGGCGCTAATAACTGATGTTTTCATCCTTCTGTGGCATCCTTTACGCATAAATTGATTAAAGGCACGGACATTATGGTTCAGATCCCAGAAAACCCTCTTATTCTCGTCGATGGCTCTTCTTACCTGTATCGGGCGTACCATGCGTTTCCTCCTCTGACCAACAGCGCAGGGGAACCTACCGGCGCAATGTACGGCGTGCTGAATATGCTTCGCAGCCTGATTCTTCAGTATCAGCCAACCCATGCGGCAGTCGTTTTTGATGCGAAAGGCAAAACGTTCCGCGACGAGTTGTTTGAGCATTACAAATCCCACCGTCCGCCAATGCCTGACGATCTGCGCGCGCAGATTGAGCCGCTGCACGCCATGGTGAAAGCGATGGGCCTGCCGCTGCTGGCCGTCTCTGGCGTCGAAGCCGATGACGTCATCGGCACGCTGGCGCGTGAAGCTGAAAAAATGGGCCGACCGGTACTGATCAGCACCGGCGATAAAGATATGGCACAGCTGGTGACGCCGGGTATCACCCTGATTAACACCATGACTAACACCATTCTGGGGCCTGAAGAGGTGGTTACAAAGTATGGCGTGCCGCCTGAACTGATTATCGACTTCCTCGCGTTGATGGGGGACTCCTCGGATAACATTCCTGGGGTTCCGGGCGTCGGTGAAAAAACCGCGCAAGCGCTGCTTCAGGGGCTGGGCGGGCTGGATACGCTATATGCGGAATCGGATAAAATCGCCGGGCTCACCTTCCGTGGTGCAAAAACCATGGCCGGAAAACTGGAAGAGAACAAAGAGGTGGCTTATCTCTCTTATAAGCTGGCAACCATCAAAACCGATGTCGAACTGGAACTGGGCTGTGAAGAGCTGGAGGTACAACAGCCTTCCGCTGACGATCTGCTGACCCTGTTTAAGAAATACGAATTTAAGCGCTGGATCACTGACGTCGAAGCCGGTAAATGGCTACAGGCAAAAGGGGCTAAACCTGCTGCAAAGCCGAAGGAGACGATCGTTGTTGACGCAGAAGAGCAGGCGGAAGAAGAAGCCGTGGCGCTTTCCTTCGACAATTATGAAACCATTCTTGACGAGTCGCAGCTGATTGCCTGGATCGAGAAGCTGAAAAAAGCGCCGGTCTTTGCTTTTGATACCGAAACCGACAGTCTTGATAACATCTCTGCCAATATGGTGGGCCTCTCCTTTGCAACTGAGCCCGGTCTTGCGGCCTATGTGCCCGTCGCGCACGATTACCTGGATGCGCCGGAACAGCTCTCCCGTGAGCGTGTGCTTGAGCTGCTGAAGCCGATCCTGGAAGACGAGAAGGCGCTGAAGGTCGGGCAAAATCTAAAGTACGACCGCGGCATTTTGCAGAACTACGGCATTGAACTGCGCGGGATTGCCTTCGACACTATGCTCGAATCCTACATTCTGGACAGCGTCGCGGGCCGTCATGATATGGATTCCTTATCTGACCGCTGGCTCAAGCACAAAACGATCACGTTTGAAGAGATTGCCGGTAAAGGGAAAAATCAGCTTACTTTTAACCAGATTGCTCTCGAAGAGGCAGGGCGCTACGCGGCAGAAGATGCTGATGTAACGCTGCAGCTGCACCTGAAGATGTGGCCAAAACTACAGAAGCATGAAGGACCGCTGAACGTTTTCCAGCATATTGAGATGCCGCTGGTTCCCGTTCTGTCCCGCATCGAACGCAACGGTGTGAAGATTGACCCAACGGTGCTGCATAACCACTCCGGCGAGCTCGCCCAGCGCTTGACCGAGCTTGAGCAAAAAGCGCATGAGCTTGCCGGCGAGCCGTTTAACCTCTCTTCGCCGAAGCAGCTGCAAACCATTCTGTTTGAAAAGCAGGGCATCAAGCCGCTGAAGAAAACCCCAGGCGGCGCACCTTCTACCTCTGAAGAGGTGCTGGAAGAGCTGGCGCTGGATTACCCGCTGCCAAAAGTGATTCTGCAGTACCGTGGCCTCGCGAAGCTGAAGTCTACCTACACCGACAAGCTCCCGCTGATGATCAACCCGAAAACAGGCCGCGTGCATACCTCATATCATCAGGCTGTAGCGGCGACGGGGCGTCTCTCGTCAACCGATCCAAACCTGCAGAACATCCCGGTACGTAACGAAGAAGGCCGTCGTATTCGTCAGGCTTTTATTGCGCCCGATGACTACCTGATTGTCTCTGCCGACTACTCGCAAATTGAGCTGCGCATTATGGCGCATCTCTCCCGCGACAAAGGCCTGCTGACCGCGTTTGCCGAAGGGAAGGATATCCACCGGGCGACCGCAGCGGAAGTCTTCGGCTTGCCGCTGGACAGCGTGACGAACGAACAGCGCCGCAGCGCTAAAGCGATCAACTTCGGTTTAATTTACGGCATGAGCGCATTCGGCCTTTCGCGCCAGCTCAATATTCCGCGCAAAGAGTCGCAAAAGTATATGGACCTCTACTTCGAACGCTACCCGGGCGTGCTGGAATATATGGAGCGCACCCGCGCGCAGGCGAAGGAGAAAGGCTACGTCGAAACGCTGGATGGCCGTCGTCTCTACTTGCCGGACATCAAATCCAGCAACGCGGCGCGACGCGCTGGCGCAGAGCGTGCGGCGATCAACGCCCCGATGCAGGGTACCGCGGCGGACATTATTAAGCGCGCAATGATCGCCGTTGATGCCTGGCTGGAAAAAGAGAAGCCTCGCGTGAAAATGATCATGCAGGTACACGATGAACTGGTATTCGAAGTGCACAAAGACGACCTCGACGCCGTATCGAAAAAGATCCACGAACTGATGGAAAGCAGCATGACGCTTGACGTGCCGTTGCTGGTGGAAGTGGGAAGTGGCGAAAACTGGGATCAGGCTCACTAACGGTTCTTCGCATAACGCGCTTTTTATGTAAGTTTGCAACATAACAACGCGCGTTTTGTGACGATCATTAGAATTCCCTATGTAAAGAATGAAAAAAAACTACAAAAAGTGCTTTTTCTGCAGCACAAAAAGGGGTAGAGTTATCGACGTAGGGTACAGAGGTAAGATGTTCTATCTTTCAGACCTTTTACTTCACGTAATCGGATTTGGCTGAATATTTTAGCCGCCCCAGTCAGTAATGACTGGGGCGTTTTTTATTGCGGCAAAGAAAAATTCAGGCAAAAAAACGCGGCCATCGCCGCGTTCGGTATTACTCTTCTTCCGCTTCCGTCGCGGGTTCCAGCTCGCTAAACCAGGTGTCGAGCTTCTGACGCAGCTTGTCCACGCCCTGCTTTTTCAGCGAGGAGAAAGGCTCAACCTGCACATCACCGTTGAAAGCCAGTACCGCTTCGCGAACCATATTCACCTGCGCTTTGCGCGCACCGCTTGCCAGCTTATCGGCTTTCGTCAGCAGTACCAGCACGGCGATATCGCTTGCGACAGCCCAGTCGATCATCTGCTGATCCAGATCTTTAAGGGGATGGCGAATATCCATCAACACCACCAGACCTTTCAGGCACAGGCGCTTTTCCAGGTATTCACCCAGCGCACGCTGCCATTTGATTTTCATCTCTTCCGGTACCTGTGCGTAACCGTATCCCGGTAAGTCGACAAGGCGTTTGCCTTCTGCCACTTCAAACAGGTTAATCAGCTGGGTACGGCCAGGTGTTTTTGAGGTACGCGCCAGGCTCTTCTGATTGGTCAGCGTATTCAGGGCGCTGGATTTCCCCGCATTGGAGCGGCCAGCAAATGCCACTTCAATACCTGTATCAGAAGGAAGGTGGCGAATATCGGGCGCACTGGTGACAAAATGCGTCTGTTGGTAGTTCCAGGTAGTCACGTGGTCGTCTCCAAAATCGTAATCTGAGGGGGATTATACCCGAATGCAGGCAAAAGGCTTTTCTGATTGCATGGACCTGTAGGCTAAAGCCCCAAACTGTGTGAGAGATCGACCAGAGATGCTATGGGAGATTTCAGAGAATTCGCAGGCGTTAAAAAATGCAAACTGTTTTAAATCATAAGCTTATTTCCGGGTAATTATCTGAAAATCTCTTTTTGTACTGTTTCGTTGCTTGTTAGTTTATGCGAACAAGGTAAAGTGTGCGTCAGGGCGAGGAAGCCATCAGGAAATCGACTTAAGGATTAGGGTCAGGAGCGCCAGGAGGCGAAGACGCAGGATTGTCAGGATGACCAGCGCCTGGAGGCGTTTTAACAGGAAATGGAACCGTATCACGGACGGTATTAGCCAAGGGATAAACAGGGTTTGTTGTTGGCAAACACGGATTGTCTGACCCACTAAGGGTTGTGAGTCAGGAAAAAAGGCGACAGATTGCTCTGTCGCCTTTTTTCTTTGCTTGCTTTCTGCTAGATTTCGCCGCAATTCTATACTGAAGAAAACGACTTAAAGATAAAACATCATGAAAAAACCAACCTCCGCTGCGGGCGCGAAACGCCCTGCAAAAGCACGCCGCAAAACGCGCGAAGAACTGAACCAGGAAGCGCGCGATCGTAAACGCGATAAAAAACATCGCGGTCATGCTGCGGGTAGCCGTGCCAGCGGTGTTGGTGCAGCAGGCGCTTCTGCAAAAGGCAAACAGCAGAAAGATCCTCGTATCGGCAGTAAAACTCCCATTCCACTGGGCGTGACAGACACCCCGGTCACTAAGCAGCACAAACCAAAGAGCGAGAAACCTATGCTTTCACCGCAGGCTGAGCTGGATTTGCTGGAGAACGATGAGCGCCTGGACGCGCTGCTGGAACGTCTTGAAGAGGGTGAAACCCTGACCGCCGAAGAGCAGTCATGGGTTGATGCCAAACTGGATCGCATCGATGAACTGATGCAGAAGCTGGGCCTGTCATACGACGATGACGAAGATGAAGAAGAAGACGAAAAGCAGGAAGATATGATGCGTCTTCTGAAGGGTGGAAACTAACATTTGCACCCGGCAGGCACGATAGTCCTGCTTATAACCCTTCCGGTTATATGTTATCTGGTGTGGTTATTCGTTAAACTACGGCGGTTGTCGCGGCGACAGAAGTGGCTGCGCACCCGAGTGATGGCCCGCAATGGGGCCGGAACGGGCCGCCGTATACGAACGCGACACCAACGGAAGGAGTGAGCATGTCTGTACCATCTATCGACTGGGATTTGGCCCTAATCCAGAAATATAACTATTCCGGGCCGCGTTATACGTCATACCCCACCGCGCTGGAGTTCTCCGATGCCTTCGGCGAGGATGATTTTCAGCAGGCTGTCGCGCGCTACCCTGAGCGTCCGCTGTCTCTCTACGTCCATATTCCGTTCTGCCACAAGCTCTGCTACTTCTGCGGCTGCAATAAAATCGTTACCCGTCAGCAGCACAAAGCCGACCAATATCTTGACGCGCTCGAACAAGAAATTGTACATCGCGCGCCGCTGTTTGCCGGTCGTCACGTCAGCCAGCTGCACTGGGGCGGCGGCACGCCAACGTACCTGAATAAAGCGCAGATCAGCCGTTTGATGGCGCTGCTGCGCGGCAACTTTAATTTTAACGACGACGCTGAAATCTCGATCGAGGTCGATCCGCGCGAAATCGAGCTGGATGTGCTGGATCATTTACGCGCAGAGGGCTTCAACCGCCTGAGCATGGGCGTGCAGGACTTCAACAAAGAGGTCCAGCGTCTGGTGAACCGCGAGCAGGACGAAGAGTTTATCTTTGCCTTACTCAATCACGCACGTGAGATCGGTTTTACATCGACCAATATTGACCTGATTTACGGCCTGCCAAAGCAGACGCCGGAAAGCTTCGCCTTCACGCTGAAGCGCGTGGCCGAACTTAATCCTGATCGCTTAAGCGTCTTTAACTATGCGCATCTTCCGACGCTCTTTGCCGCTCAGCGTAAAATCAAAGATGCCGACCTGCCTTCTGCCCAACAGAAGCTGGATATCCTGCAGGAAACCATTACCTCGCTGACCGAAACCGGCTATCAGTTTATCGGTATGGATCATTTTGCCCGTCCGGATGACGAGCTGGCTATCGCCCAGCGTGAAGGGGTACTGCACCGTAACTTCCAGGGGTACACGACCCAGGGCGATACCGATTTACTGGGGATGGGCGTTTCC
Organism: Enterobacter genomosp. O; assembly: GCF_001022965.1. Taxonomy (GTDB): domain Bacteria; phylum Pseudomonadota; class Gammaproteobacteria; order Enterobacterales; family Enterobacteriaceae; genus Enterobacter; species Enterobacter cloacae_L. The sequence continues at coordinate 85,635 of NZ_LECZ01000019.1, read as the reverse complement.
GCCATCAGCATGATTGGCGACTGTTACGCGCAGAACCAGAAAGAGCTGAAGCTGTACTATCAGCAGGTTGATGAAACGGGCAACGCGCTCTGGCGCGGCATTGCGTTAACGCGCGACGACTGCATCCGTCGGGATGTGATTAAGGCGCTTATCTGCAACTTCCGTCTCGATTTCAGTGATGTGGAAGCGCAGTGGGGTCTGCACTTCAGCGATTATTTTGCAGAAGACCTGAAGCTCCTGGCGCCGCTGGCGAAAGACGGGCTGGTGGATGTATCGGAGAGTGCGATTGAGGTCACGCCGAAAGGGCGTCTGTTGATTCGTAACATCTGCATGTGCTTTGATGCCTACCTGCGGCAGAAAGCGCGTTTGCAGCAGTTCTCGCGGGTGATTTAAGCCTGGTATTCAAAAGCGCAGAACGTAGGCCGGGTAAGGCGTAGCCGCCACCCGGCTTTTACGTTCAAACCCGCTAGCTAAACAGCCCAACCAGCGCCGCACACAGCACAGCCGCAACGGCGGTTTGTGGCGTGTGGCTTTCAGCGGCTCCGCTAGAGAGCATATTTACTAATGTTTCCAGCATGATGTTCACCCTCAATTTCCGGGCACGATCATACAAAACTCAACGGAACAGTAAAGCGCAAAATAACGGCAATTTGCGCTCAATTAATAATCTTTACGCTGCGGTAAAGGTCACTCCATTCCCAGCTCTTTAAGCTTGCGCGTCAGGGTATTACGTCCCCATCCCAGCAGGCGGGCGGCTTCCTGCTTATGACCCTGAGTATGACGAAGCGCGGTGGTTAATAACGTACGCTCCATCTCAGGCTGAGCTTCAGACAGCAGGTTTTGATGACCGGAACGCAGCGCGCGGTCGGCCCACTGCGCCAGCAGCGTCGCCCAGCTGTCCGGCAGCGCGTGCCCGGTACTGCTTTCTGGCGCGGTCGCTTCAAACAGCTCGGCCGGTAAATCCTGAATCAACACTTCCTGCCCGGCGGCCATCACGGTTAACCAGCGACAGGTATTTTCCAGCTGACGTACGTTGCCCGGCCACGCCAGACGCGTCAGAGCCGCATCGGTTTCCGGATGAAGCTGCTTGGCTTCTACGCCCAGTTCCCGGGCTGCCACCTGCAGGAAATGACGCGCCAGGCGAGGGATATCTTCACGACGTTCACGCAGCGGCGGCAGATGAACGCGAATCACGTTCAGGCGATGGAATAAATCCTCGCGGAATTTTCCTTCCTGCACGCGTTGCTCCAGGTTCTGGTGGGTCGCGGCGATAATGCGCACGTCCACCTTCACTGGCGCATAGCCGCCCACGCGATAAAACTGCCCGTCGGCCAGCACGCGCAGCAGGCGGGTCTGGACATCCAGCGGCATATCGCCGATCTCATCCAGGAACAGCGTGCCGCCATCAGCCTGTTCGAAACGCCCCTGGCGAATGGTATTTGCCCCGGTAAACGCCCCTTTTTCATGACCGAACAGTTCCGATTCAATCAAATCCTTCGGGATCGCCGCCATATTCAGGGCGATAAACGGCGCTTTTGCCCGCGGGCTGTGGCGGTGTAATGCATGTGCCACAAGCTCTTTACCGGTTCCCGATTCACCGTTGATCAATACGCTGATGGACGAGCGGGACAAGCGGCCAATAATGCGAAACACATCCTGCATCGCTGGCGCTTCGCCGATGATGTCAGTCGTTGGCCCAAAATCGGGCGCGTGGCGCGGCTGTTGCTGCTCCTGATAATGGCTAATCGCGCGCTCAACCAGCGCCACCGCTTCGTCAATATCAAACGGTTTGGGCAGGTAATCGAACGCCCCTTGCTGGTAGGCGCTCACCGCGGCGTCCAAATCGGAGTGTGCCGTCATTATGATGACCGGAAGCATAGGGTGGCGTTGTTTGATCTGCTTTAAAAGCGCCAGCCCGTCCATCCCCGGCATGCGAATATCCGAAAGGAGAACATCCGGCGTTTTGGTGGTGAGTGCGTCGAGCACTTCGCTGCCGCTCTCAAACGTCGTGCAGCTTAATCCTGCCCCTGTGAGCGCGCGTTCAAGCACCCAACGGATGGAGCTATCGTCATCGACTACCCAGACTATCCCTCGTTGCATAAACGTCACCTTTATTTTTTAATCGGCAGGAAAACCGAAAACTCGGTATGTCCCGGCCAACTGGTAAATTCAATTTTGCCAGAGTGTTGATCGATCAAACTGCGGGCGATGGATAAGCCCAGGCCGGTCCCGCCTTCGCGACCGCTTACCATCGGATAGAACAGGGTGTCCTGCAGATGCGATGGAATACCGGGCCCGTTATCCTCGACGTCTATTCGGGCCGCCAGGCGATAGCGCACGCCGTGTAACGTGAGCTGGAAGGCGGTACGGGTACGTAAAATGATCTCGCCCCCTTCCGGCCCCAGCGCCTGCAGCGCGTTGCGCACAATATTCAACAGGACCTGCTCAATCTGATCCGGGTCATGCGCCAGTTCCGGCAGGCTTGGGTCGTAATCACGTACCAGCGTGACGTTCTCCGGGAGCTCCATCGAGACGAGCTTCACCACCCGTTCGGCCACTTTATGGATGCTTTCTGTGACATGCATCCCCGGCTGCTGCGGTCCGAGAAGACGGTCAACCAGATTACGCAGACGGTCTGCCTGCTCAATGATGACGTTGGTGTACTCCGCCAGCGCAGGGTCGGGCAGCGCCTTGGTCAGAAGCTGTGCCGCGCCGCGTAATCCACCCAGCGGGTTTTTGATTTCATGTGCCAGACCGCGTACCAGGTCCCGGGCAGCAATTTGCTGCGCATGTTGAAGCTGCTCCTGGCTCAGTCGACGCTGATTATCCATCGGCGCCATCTCAAGCAGGATCATGCCTTCGGGGAGACGTTGCGCGGTCAGCGACAGAATGTGCGAGCGCCCGTCGATCACCAGCGTCACTTCGTTATCCGTGAATCCTTGACCCGCCTGCAAACTTTCCTGCATCAGGCCAATATTCAGCGAAAAATAGCTCAGGAGTTCCGGAAGCGGGGTGCCAAACAGTTTGCGTGCGCTTTGGGCAAGCAGCTGCTGCGCCGCCGGGTTGGCGTAATGAACAGCCAGCTCGTCATCGACCAGCAAGATGCTGTTAATCAAAGAATTGAGGATCTGCCCAGCATCGGGCAGCGTGCCAGTTGCCATTCAGCAGTCTCCTGGAGTCGTTTGCACTAATTTAGTGCAGTATAGCGTTTTCGGCGTAAAAAGCGCGTGAGATCAGGTTGTTGGTGGAGAAAAAAGCCCATCCGGAGATGGGCTAAAAGTTTCCACGGCAACTACTCCCGGCGCTTGTCACGCCGGGTAAAACAACTTTATTAAACGCTGTAGTACAGTTCGAACTCAACCGGGTGCGGAGTCATACGTACGCGGTCGTTCTCTTCAGTACGCAGGGCGATGTAAGCGTCAATCGCTTCATCAGTGAACACGCCACCGGCAGTCAGGAACTCACGGTCTGCGTCCAGCGCCTGGAGGGCTTCTTCCAGAGAGCCAGCAACCTGTGGGATCTCTTTCGCTTCTTCTGGCGGCAGGTCGTACAGGTTTTTGTCCATCGCTTCGCCTGGGTGGATCTTGTTCTTGATACCGTCCAGACCCGCCATCAGCAGTGCTGCGAAGCACAGGTATGGGTTAGCCGCTGGATCCGGGAAGCGCACTTCGATACGACGCGCTTTCGGAGAGGCGACAACCGGGATACGGATAGAAGCAGAACGGTTACGAGCAGAGTAGGCCAGCATAACTGGTGCTTCATAGCCCGGGACCAGACGCTTATATGAGTTAGTGGTTGGGTTCGCCAGGGCGTTGATCGCTTTAGCGTGTTTGATAACACCACCAATGTAGTGCAACGCCTGCTCAGACAGACCCGCATACTTGTCGCCAGAGAACAGGTTGGTACCGTTCTTGGACAGAGACATGTGGCAGTGCATACCGGAACCGTTGTCACCAAACATTGGTTTTGGCATGAAGGTTGCGGTTTTACCGAAACGGTGCGCAACGTTGTGCACAACGTATTTGTAGATCTGAATCTCATCCGCTTTTTTGGTCATGGTGTTGAAGCGGGTTGCGATTTCGTTCTGGCCAGCGGTCGCCACTTCGTGGTGGTGAGCTTCAACAACCAGGCCCATCTCTTCCATGATCAGACACATGGTAGAACGGATGTCCTGTGAAGAATCGACCGGAGGAACCGGGAAGTAACCGCCTTTCACGCCAGGACGGTGACCTTTGTTACCACCTTCGTATTTGGTGGAAGAGTTCCATGCGCCTTCGATGTCATCGATAGCCACGTGGGAACCAGAAATTGAAGCGCCGAAACGGATGTCGTCAAACAGGAAGAACTCTGGCTCTGGCCCGAACAGAACGGTGTCTGCGATGCCGGTAGAACGCAGGTACTCTTCAGCGCGTTTCGCGATAGAACGTGGGTCGCGGTCGTAGCCCTGCAGGGTGCCTGGCTCGAGGATGTCGCAACGGATGATCAGAGTCGGTTCTTCGAAGAACGGGTCAATGAGCGCAGTGGTCGCGTCTGGCATCAGAACCATGTCGGATTCGTTAATGCCTTTCCAGCCACCAATGGAGGAGCCGTCAAACATTTTGCCTTCTTCAAAGAATTCGGCGTTCACCTGATGAGCAGGGATTGTGACGTGCTGTTCTTTACCTTTGGTATCGGTGAAGCGCAGATCAACAAACTTCACTTCATGTTCGTTCAGCATCGTCAAAACGTGTTCAGCGGACATACTTAACTCTCCAGATTGGTCATTGTCGTCGTGGTAACGAGGTCTTCAATTTCTGTTTGTACTGGCTGTTGCCATGTATTTTTTATAAAGCGAAATCTGTGCCAACTTTTAAAACACCCCAAAAAGGCGTTATCATGCGCACCATAGTGCAAAAGGGCTGCACCACAATGGATTTGTTGCACCAGTATAGTGCTTCAATGTGAACAATGAGCACCATATTGGTGCAATTTACGTTAAAGTGCCCTTTTACCGCTCCGTGAAAGCGATCACAAAGCATCTCTGCAATACTTGTTTGCGGGGGATGTTTGTGATCCTGTTTTGTAGTGCGATTAATCCGTGTACAATAACGCGCTATTTCTAAATGCCTGAGGCAAAGTTGTGATCGAAAATTTGCGTAACATCGCCATCATCGCGCACGTTGACCATGGTAAAACTACCCTGGTTGATAAGCTGCTGCAGCAATCCGGTACGTTTGATGCTCGTGCCGAAACCCAAGAACGCGTGATGGACTCCAACGATTTGGAGAAAGAGCGTGGGATTACCATCCTCGCGAAAAACACCGCGATTAAATGGAATGACTACCGTATCAACATCGTTGATACCCCAGGGCACGCCGACTTCGGTGGTGAAGTTGAACGTGTAATGTCCATGGTAGACTCCGTTCTGCTGGTCGTTGACGCAATGGATGGCCCAATGCCACAGACGCGCTTCGTGACCAAAAAAGCATTTGCCCATGGTCTGAAGCCAATCGTTGTTATCAACAAAGTTGACCGCCCTGGCGCGCGTCCTGACTGGGTTGTTGACCAGGTATTCGACCTGTTCGTTAACCTCGACGCGACCGACGAGCAGCTGGACTTCCCTATCGTTTACGCGTCTGCGCTGAACGGTATCGCAGGTCTGGACCACGAAGACATGGCTGAAGACATGACCCCGCTGTACCAGGCGATTGTTGACCGTGTTCCTGCGCCAAACGTCGATCTCGACGGCACCCTGCAGATGCAGATCTCTCAGCTCGACTACAACAACTACGTTGGCGTAATCGGCATTGGTCGTATCAAGCGCGGTAAAGTGAAGCCTAACCAGCAGGTCACTATCATCGATAGCGAAGGCAAAACCCGTAACGGTAAAGTAGGCAAAGTGCTGACTCACCTGGGTCTTGAGCGTATCGAGAGCGATGTTGCAGAAGCGGGCGACATCATCGCTATCACCGGTCTGGGTGAACTGAACATCTCCGACACCATCTGCGATCCGCAGAACGTCGAAGCGCTGCCAGCCCTGTCCGTTGATGAACCAACCGTATCGATGTTCTTCAACGTCAACACCTCTCCGTTCTGCGGTAAAGAAGGTAAGTTCGTTACCTCTCGTCAGATCCTTGACCGCCTGAACAAAGAGCTGGTGCACAACGTTGCGCTGCGCGTTGAAGAAACTCAGGACGCTGATGCGTTCCGCGTTTCCGGTCGTGGTGAGCTGCACCTGTCTGTTCTGATCGAAAACATGCGTCGTGAAGGTTTCGAAATGGCGGTTTCCCGTCCGAAAGTTATCTTCCGCGAAATCGACGGCCGTAAACAAGAGCCGTTCGAGAACGTGACGCTGGACGTTGAAGAGCAGCACCAGGGTTCTGTAATGCAGGCACTGGGCGAGCGTAAAGGCGACCTGAAAAACATGAATCCAGATGGCAAAGGCCGCGTACGTCTCGACTACGTGATCCCAAGCCGTGGTCTGATCGGCTTCCGTTCAGAGTTCATGACCATGACCTCTGGTACCGGTCTGCTGTACTCCACCTTCAGCCACTATGACGACGTTCGTCCGGGCGAAGTAGGCCAGCGTAACAACGGCGTGCTGATCTCCAATGGTCAGGGTAAAGCGGTTGCGTTTGCGCTGTTCGGTCTGCAGGATCGCGGTAAGCTGTTCCTGGGTCACGGTGCTGAAGTTTATGAAGGCCAGATCATCGGTATTCACAGCCGTTCTAACGACCTGACTGTAAACTGCCTGACCGGTAAGAAACTGACCAACATGCGTGCGTCCGGTACTGACGAAGCAACGGTTCTGGTTCCACCAATCAAGATGACCCTGGAGCAAGCTCTGGAATTCATCGATGACGACGAACTGGTAGAAGTGACTCCTCAGTCAATTCGTATCCGTAAACGTCACCTGACCGAGAACGATCGTAAACGTGCAATGCGCGGTGCGAAAGAAGAGTAATACGGTCAATCCGTAGTAAAAAAAGCCGCTGATATCAGCGGCTTTTTTGTTGTTATTTGAAGCTGTATTTCACCCCCAGCATTCCCTGCGTATCGCTGAAGCCTTTATCGCCAACCTGCTGAGCCACGTTGCCCCAGACGCTAAGCTGCGGCGTGATCTGTCCCTCCACACCCGTTTTAAGCTCACCGATATTGCGCGTACCGCGCATCTCATTGCTGACGTCATCCATGCGGATGCGCGTAGTCTGGGTATTGTGGATCCAGTTCGCTTCGATGAACGGCTGGAAGGTACGGGATTTACCGTCGTCAATCGCGTTATGCCCGCTGATGTAGGCCTTCACGCCGAGACGGGTCATCAGGTTTCCCTGGGTTTCGTCTTTCACCCGCGTGCCGTTGCGTTCGCGATGGTCGTCAGCCTGCACGTCCATCCACACCACCTGCGCTTTTGGCTGGAGCCAGTAGCTGTTGCGACCGCTTTCGCCCATCTTGAAGCTATATCCCGCTTCGACAGAGGCGGTTACCCCACTTGAGCGATAACTCTCAGTGGCCTGATCCTGCCCCATGACCTTGTTATCGAACCAGTTATACAGCATCCAGCTATCAACGTAGGTGCCGCTTTTATCCGCTTCGTTTGCGTACCAGGTACCGTACAGGCCTACGCTATAGCCATTAACTTCGCCACGCGAGTGGTATCCGGTCAGGCTGGAAACGCTCCGGCTCTGGCTGTTGCCATAACCGGCCATCAGGCCAAGATGCCAGCGATCCAGACCGTCGGAACTCCATTGCGCCACATCTCCCCCTATCTGGAGCACGTAGCGATTGGCTGTGGTCTTTAACTGGCCGCTGCCGTCTTTAAACCGCGTATGGCCGCCGACGTTACGCATCCACAGGCTTGTTACTTTTTGCTCACCCGTCAGGATGTCGGTGTACTGCGTTTCACCCAGACGATCGTGCAGGCGGGTCATAAACAGCGTATTTGCCGCATAGCTGTTCGCCTGATAGCTGCCAAATTCCGGACGATACTGATGCTCGCTTTTCGGTGGCGCAGCCGGAGGTACCGGTTCCTGCGGTGGAACAACCGGGTCAACCGGTGGGTCTACGGGGTCGACCGGCGGACTTACCGGGTCAACCGGTGGGTCAACGGGATCGACCGGTGGAATTACCGGGTCAACCGGTGGGTCTACGGGGTCAACTGGCGGGTCAACAGGGTCGACTGGCGGATCAACAGGGTCAACTGGTGGGTCAACAGGGTCGTCCGGTGGGTCAACGGGCTCAGCCAGGCTGGTCAGGAACCAGTTTTTACCTTTTTGCACAACGTTATAGTCATAACCCCCCGCCACGATACGGCTGGTCTTTGCAAACGTCCCATCAGAGTTGCCGCCAACGCTGACAATCTCAATTCCTTCTACGGTTTGTGCGCCGGTACCGCCAATGTTGTTCACTTCCACCCCGGTATGGCCGGAAGTATTCCCTTCGACGATCAGCTTGTCCGTTTCAGAGGTATCGTCAAACAGCACGGTATTGAAAACCAGCTTGCCGCCGTTGCCGATGTAATCATCGTTGATGGTCAGGGTTTGCCAGGTTGCATCTTCGGGATGCTGGAAATTAATCGTGCCGCCCGCGTTCAGCGTCAGGCTGGTCAGCGTGGAGCTGTCGCGCATATTCCATACGGCATCATTCATCGTAAGTGCGATGGTACCGCTGCCTGCGGCATTGTTCTCAATGAAGGACGCCCCGTTCCACAATGAGTTGTCATTCATTGTCAGCGTAATGGTGCTGTTTTGTGCCGGTAGCGTGCTGGTGGCCGCGATGCCGCCCGCGGAGAGAATATCGCCGTTGAGGATGAATTTGCCACCAGCGGATGCATCAATAACCCCGCCATTACCTGCGTTCAGGGCATAGCTGCCGCTGTCGCGCTGGCCAGCGGTGGTAATGGTTGCGCCACCCGCCAGCGTTATCACGCCACGTGACCAGGCGTAGAGCCCGTGCGGAGCCTGCGCGGAGCTGCTTGTTTTAGCGCTGCTGTTTACCGCAATAGTGGCGTTATCACCAAGGTTTACCGCACCGGTGTAGGCATAGACGCCATGCGCGCTGGCGCCGTTGGTGGTGATGCTGGCGCCCTCATCAAGGTTGATGGTCGATGAGCCGGTTGAATAGATCCCGGAGGCGCTATTCTGGTCAGTAATAATGGCCGCGTTTTTTCCTAGCTCAATTTTTGACGCAGAACCCGCATACAGGCCGTAGGCCGATGCGCCGAACGTTTCAATGGTTGCCTCATCACCCAGACGGACATATGAGCCACTCTGGTTGGTGCGGATCCCCTCGGCGTAGGTGCCCCGTGTAACAATATGCGCACGATCGCCGACGATAACGTTATTTTTGGCCTTCGATGCATCATTTAGTGCATAGGCGCTAATCCCGCGACCGGTGCTGCCGGTGGTTTCGATATAGAGATCGTCGCCCACATAAATATTGGCGGAGCCGAGAGAGCCCTGGCTGAAGGAGCTATACCCGGCATTAATGCCGTCGCCGCTTTGGCCATTGACGTAAATGTGTGTGCGATCGCCGGTAATGATAAACACCGGGTTGTCCGGCGTGTTCATACCATGGGTACGAATGCCATCAACATCTTTACCATTATTGGCGGCCGCTTTTGACTGGGTGCGAATAGTCAGATCGTCACCAAATATCACCCCTGGGCTGCCGGACGTGGAGTTTTGAATAACGGTAACGGAATGCTCAAAGGCTTCCGCCCCTGGCCCTTCGAGCGTGATCCCATCTCCGTAGATCGGGATATTACCCGGGCTATACTGATAGACATAGTTAGGATTGGCGGTATTTTTGCTAAAGTTTGAATTTGCTGTTGCAGGTATCAGTGCCTGTATTTCTGCAGGCAAATCCGTTACCGCTCCGGAGGCAGGTAAATTAGCAAAATCTATTACCGCAGCATGTACGGCGAATAGTGCTGACGATAGCGCCAGCGAAATCGCAACCGCGACTGGTGAGTGTTTCATTAAATATGGCATAACTGCCCCTTTCTTTCAGGCGTAAAACATCCTCCACACATATTAAATGTGGGTATGTTAAAAAGTTGATATTACAAAATAGAAACGAGAAGCTTATGAATGCTGGTACCTAATTTCCTCTCTAGTCGTACTTTATGAACATAAATTTGTTTCACATTGATGCTGTTTGTTTTTATTATCTCCTGGAGGCACTCGCCTGACATAAATCGGTTAAGCAACATGAATTCGACAGCATTCAAGGTATTTCTTCGCCTGTTGTCTACACGTCTACCGGAAAAAAGATAGTTTATCTTTTCCTGTAATTTAACGTCATTATCGTCAAAATATACAATTCCCTTTATTTCACTGTATTGTGCGATAAAGTAATTAGCCAGTGCCTCCAGTTTTCGGTCTGTAATAATAACAATGTTCATGTTAGTTATCGCCAGACGTTCAATCCATTGCGGATCTGCAAGCACACGCAGGTTGTATATCGAAAAATCTACAAAAATAAACCCGCGTGATAAGTGATTCTTGTTTCTCCGCAATATCTTATCTTGTACTGCCATTTCTAAAAAATGATTACCAACCGGCCAAACGGCAAACGAGGCGTTGTCACAGTATTGTGATCGTACTGCGTTATCTGGAAATAACTGACAGGACAATTCACAGCTTATACAGCGGACAACATTTTGTGACGATGATATCATCCAGTCCACTCCTGTCTTATTTTCATTGTCAATATTTCACTGCCGTTCAAATGTGTCAATCTTGAAACATATACAGCGGTCTGGTCTTGTTTGTGAAAAATAGTGCCAGGGAAAATAAATTCCTGGTAGCATCTATTTTGGTAGACCGGCGCCATAGCAAACAAACAAAAGGTCTTAGCAGTATTCCAGGAATATCCCACAATCCCTTAAGACTATTCTGCAAAGAAAAGCCGGGAACAAAAATCCGGAAATGGCACAAATAGCTAAAGAATCGTTTCGTAAATCTACATAAGCATCAGTCTTTTCCCTGGTGGTGCCCCAATATAAGTATTTGGCCTGGTGAAGTGTAATGAAATCTTATTAGATCGTTTTAGATGAGGTGAATCTAAGAAAAATCACTTATAACCAATTGAAATTTAATGCTTTATTTTTAATCTTAAATAAGATGATGTCGCACCATGATCTTCTCTGGCCTGTATTATTGTTAAATATAAGTATGCCCTTTGAGCGTATGGCGTTAAATCTTGTTATTGCAGAGAAAAGGAAAGCTGTATCGCATTAACAAGCTGGTTGAGTATGACGCGGATAATAAAACCCTGGTCAATCATATTTCCGGGCGCTTGATACCATTGCAGCTATCATCAGAACACGCGCGGATTAAATAACGATCGCATTGTTAAAACCTTTGCGGATGCGGCGGACGAGGCTGATATCAACGCCACGCTGCCGGGCTTTTATCACACGCCGTAAAAATCAATCGCACACCTTCGACCGCGCGCATAGTCAAATCTCTTTATTCCCGCTACAGTTGATTCTCCACGGCGAGCAGGAGATAAACATGCTTTATATCTTTGATTTAGGAAACGTAATCGTCGATATCGATTTTAATCGGGTGCTGGGCGCATGGAGCGATTTTAGCCGTGTCCCGCTGGCGACATTGAAGCAAATTTTCGCGATGGGCGAGACCTTCCATCAGCATGAACGCGGCGAGATTAGCGATGAAGAGTTCGCTGAACGCTTCTGTCAGGAGATGGATCTCCCATTAAGCTACGAGCAGTTTTCACACGGCTGGCAGGCGGTATTTGTCGCCATACGGCCGGACGTGATCGACATCATGCATAAACTTCGCGAGCAGGGGCATCGGGTGGTCGTCCTGTCGAATACCAACCGTCTGCACACCACCTTCTGGCCTGAGGAGTACCCTGAAGTTAAGGCCGCGGCAGATAAGATCTATCTCTCGCAGGAGATGGGTATGCGTAAGCCTGAAGCCAGAATCTATCAGGCTGTTCTCCAGGCAGAAGGTTTTACCGCGGCCGATGCGGTCTTTTTCGACGACAATGCCGATAATATAGAGGGAGCTAATCAGTTGGGTATCACGTCAATTCTGGTGACCGGAAAAGAGACGATACCAAACTACTTTGCGAAGCAGTTATGCTAAAAACCGTTCATCAAAAAGCCACGCACCATACTCGCCCGCTGAGGGCCTGGCTGAAGCTGCTCTGGCACCGCATTGATGAGGACAACATGACCACGCTGGCGGGTAACCTCGCCTACGTGTCGTTGCTCTCGTTAGTGCCGCTGGTGGCGGTTATCTTTGCCCTGTTTTCCGCTTTTCCAATGTTTGCGGACGTCAGCCTGCAGCTTCGTCATTTTGTCTTCGCAAATTTTATCCCTGCAACCGGGGATGTCATCCAGAACTACATTGAGCAGTTTGTTGCCAACTCAAGCAAGATGACGGCTGTGGGGGCATGCGGTCTTATCGTCACTGCGCTGTTGTTGATGTATGCCATTGATAACGCGCTGAACACCATCTGGCGGAGTAAAAAGGCACGACCAAAGGTCTATTCCTTTGCCGTGTACTGGATGATTCTCACGCTGGGGCCGTTGCTGGCCGGGGCGAGCCTGGCAATCAGTTCTTACCTTCTTTCCCTGCGCTGGGCGAGTGATTTAAACGGCGTTATTGATAACGTACTTCGCATTTTTCCCTTGATCCTGTCGTGGCTCTCGTTCTGGCTGCTCTATAGCGTCGTGCCGACCACGCGCGTGCCTAACCGCGATGCGGTCGTGGGGGCGCTGGTGGCGGCATTGCTCTTTGAGCTGGGAAAAAAAGGGTTTGCCCTCTACATCACTATGTTCCCGTCCTATCAGCTGATATACGGCGTGCTGGCGGTGATCCCCATTTTGTTTGTCTGGGTCTACTGGACCTGGTGTATCGTCTTGCTTGGTGCTGAAATAACTGTCACTCTCGGTGTATACCGCGAACTTAAAAAAGCAGCAGCAGCTGAAAAACAACAAGAAGCAGACCAACCATGATTGCATTGATACAGCGCGTAACCCGTGCCAGCGTCACCGTGGAGGGAGAGGTGACGGGTGAAATTGGCCCAGGACTTTTGGTGTTGTTAGGTGTCGAAAAGGATGATGACGAACAAAAAGCCAACCGCTTGTGCGAGCGCGTGCTGGGCTACCGTATTTTCAGCGATGCGGAAGGTAAAATGAACCTGAACGTCCAGCAGGCGGGCGGCAGCGTGCTGGTGGTTTCCCAGTTTACGCTGGCTGCGGATACCGAGCGCGGCATGCGCCCGAGTTTCTCTAAAGGCGCCGCGCCGGATCGTGCAGAAGAACTTTATGAATACTTTGTTGAGCGTTGTCGCCAGCAGGAAATGAATACGCAAACCGGACGATTCGCTGCAGATATGCAGGTTTCGCTGGTGAACGATGGCCCCGTCACATTCTGGCTCCAGGTATGAGCCAACTGGCGGCGTGGCCGCGGGTAACAAGAGAGAGTACAGCTATGTATCACCTTCGAGTACCGCAAACGGAAGAAGAGTTAGAAGCCTATTACCAGTTCCGCTGGGAAATGCTACGCAAGCCATTACATCAGCCAAAAGGGTCTGAACGCGACGCCTGGGACGCGATGGCCCACCATCAGATGGTGATGGACGAAGAGGGCAACCTCGTCGCCGTCGGGCGTTTGTATATCAATGCCGATAACGAAGCCTCGATTCGCTTTATGGCGGTTCATCCCTCCGTGCAGGACAAAGGTCTGGGGACGCTTATGGCGATGACCCTGGAATCCGTCGCCCGTCAGGAAGGCGTTAAGCGCGTCACCTGTAGCGCCCGCGAAGATGCCGTCGAGTTCTTTGCCAAGCTCGGTTTTGTGAATCAGGGGGAGATCACGACCCCGCAAACCACCCCGATTCGTCATTTTTTGATGATCAAACCCATCGCCACGCTGGATGATATTCTCCATCGCGCTGACTGGTGCGGACAGCTGCAGCAGGCCTGGTATCAGCACATTCCGCTCAGCGAAAAAATGGGCGTGCGTATTCAGCAGTACACCGGACAAAAATTTATTACCACCATGCCGGAAACCGGCAATCAGAACCCGCACCATACTCTGTTTGCCGGCAGCCTGTTCTCGCTGGCCACGCTTACCGGCTGGGGGCTTATCTGGCTGATGCTGCGCGAGCGCCATCTGGGCGGCACGATCATTCTTGCCGACGCTCATATTCGCTATAGCGCACCGATAAGCGGCAAGCCGAGCGCGGTGGCCGACCTGGGTTCACTGGGTGGCGATCTCGACCGCCTGGCTCGCGGTCGCAAAGCCCGCGTCCAGATGCAGGTTGAACTGTTTGGCGATAAAACGCCGGGCGCGGTGTTTGAAGGCACCTATATCGTTCTTCCGGCGAAGCCTTTTGGCGCGTATGAAGAGGGTGGGAACGAGGAAGAGTAATCTCTTCAGCGTTATCGCCGGGCGGAGCTTATCCGCCAGGCGATGTCCCGCATAACGTCTCGCGCTGACTGGCTAATGCCACCAAGCTGGAAAAAGCCATGCATTACCCCCTGCCACCGTTGAGCGGTACACCTCACCTCTTGCTCTGCCAGATACTGGTACAACATTTCTCCCTCATCGCATAGCGGATCGTACTCGGCGGTAATAATGTGCACCGGCGGAAGACCGTTAAAATCATTCCGCCATAGCGGGCTGGCTTCGGGATGCTGACGATCGGTGTCTGCGAGATACATTTCATATCCGCTGAGCAGGGTATCGCGGGTAATCACGTAATCCTGGCCATTAAGGGTATAGCTTTCAAAACTGGCCGTAGCGTCGAGCATGGGGTAGATAAGAATGAGCTGGGCCGGGTTCCAGAGGCCTTTGGCCTTAATCCGCAGAGCCGTCACCAGCGCCAGATGCCCCCCTGCGCTGTCACCGCAAAGGGTGATGCGGTTTTTGTTTACACCAAATGCTTCTGCATTTTGCCAGACAAGCGCTGCCGCTCGCTCTGCGTCGTCATGCGCAGCAGGGAACGTATGCTCGGGCGCCAGTCTGTACTGAACCGCAATGACCCGACAGTTACCGTAAAACGCCAGCTGGCGGAGCTGGTTATCATGGGTTTCAAACCCTCCGCTGACAAAGCATCCGCCGTGATAATAGAGGGCACCGGGTAACGTTTCGGTGGCATTGAGAGGCGAATAAATCCGAAAGGTGAGGTCATCAATGACGCGCGTTTCAACCTGGACGCGAGCTTCTTTTTTCCCGGCAAGTACCGTACTGGCAATATATCCTTTTCTTCGGTCATCAATATTCTGGTCACGCGAAGAAGGCTTTCCTGCATCAATAAAGTCCTTAACTAACTGCGCGATCCCGTTTTCCAGAGCCATATTAACGTTCTTCTAAGCTGTATGAATATACAGTTATAGCCTGGTTTCATGCGGAAGAAAACAACAAATTTTGTGAGCTCAGGGATCTGGAAAGCGGCTCGCAAATACCAGGTAAACGCTTGCCAGCTGCTTTAACCCTACTTAAAAAAAGCGTATGTTGCCTTAAAAATGTTCAATAATGATATACTGAGGTGATATATGAGTTTACTGGCGGAGCTTAACATGGGCAGGATCCTGATCGATTTGTCGGAAGACGTTATTCAGCGTCTCGATAACCTCAAGCAGCTGCGTAACCAACCTCGTGCCGAATTACTGCGTGAAGCAATCGAGCAATATCTCGATCAGCAGAGTTCTTCGGTTATTCGCGACGCGCTTGGGCTCTGGGGAAACCAGCAGGAAGATGGGCTTGAGTATGAACGTAAGCTGCGTGAGGAGTGGTAGGTATGGAACACATGGCGGTGTTTGATACCAACATTCTGATCGACCTTTTCAATAATCGCGTCGAGGCAGCAAATACAATCGAAAGCGCAGCATCGCACCGAGCGATCAGTCTAATCACATGGATGGAAGTCATGGTGGGGGCACGTAAGCATGGTCATGAAGCGAAAACAGCGGCGGTAATGGGTGCTTTTGAGATAATTGATGTAACCCGAGAGATAGCGGAAAGAAGCGTAGTGCTCCGCGAGAAGCATGGCATGAAACTTCCGGATGCCATTATTTTAGCGACTGCCCAAAGCAGAAATTGCCCGTTAATCACCCGGAACACCAAAGACTTTCAGGGCATCGCCGGGGTGGTTTTACCTTATCAACTGTAGGCCGGGCAAGCTTGCGTCGCCCGGCACTGTCACAGAAGACTACTCCCCTTCACCCGGGAACAGGAACGGGTTGATAGAGCTGCGGGCAAAGCCCTCCTGCTCCATCTTCGCGTCCAGAATCAGCGAGGCGAGATCGTCAGCGACCGCTTCAACTTTCGGGTCTTTTTCCTGATAGAGAATCTTCAGGTAGGTCCCGCAGTCGCCGCAGCTTTCGGCTTTTACCGCCGCTTCTTCGTTTTCCAGCGACCAGTAGTTCAGATCGCGGGTCTGCTCGCAGTTGCTGCACTTGATGCGCACCACGTGCCACTCGGTTTCACACAGGTTGCAGTGCAGGTAGCGCAGCCCCTGAGTGGTGCCGATTTGCACCATGCTGGAGACCGGCATTGAGCCACATACCGGGCAGAACTGGCGTGCTTCACCGTATTCGGCGCGGGCTTTGCCAGGGATCAGGCTGGCCATTTGCGCCCAGTAAAGCGACAGCGCAGCCCAGATAAACGGCGCTTTATCACTGCTGACCAGCGAGAAGTCGGACGCAAACAGCGCGCTCGCCATCTCTTCCAGCTCCTGCTCGGACGCTTTTTCCAGATTCTCAATGACCGCCAGCGCGGTGCCGCTCATCTCGGGCTTCAGCTCGGCAATCAGCGAATTCAGCAGCTTATGCCAGTGCTTGTCGCGCGGCAGAACGTGAATATCCAGCGGCGGCTTGCCCTGCGCGTTGGCTTCTTTGATGCGCGCGGTCAGGTCCATTTGCAGCGGGTGGTCGTACAGCACCACTTCCTGCGCGTGGGCTACCAGCGCGGCAAAACGCAGAAAATCGCCCAGCGGGTTGTTCTCTGCCAGCTCGCGCAGACGCTCTGCGCGGCGGTTGTAGAGGTTCTTGAGTCTGGGGAATAACAACGGCGGAATATAATCCGCCGTGCGTTTCTCGCTCGACCCCAGCTCATCTTGCGGGATTATGCGAATACTCATTCAGATGACTTTTCCTGTTTCTGGCGGACCTCACGGTACCAGCGCGGGTGATGTTTCTTCGCCCACGTGCTGGTTACCCATCCTTCCACCATCGCGGTAATGGTGCCTTTCACCCAGAGGGCGGCGTAGATATGCACCATGATAACCACAATTAACGCCACTGCGGCAAATGAATGCAGCATCAGCGCGAATCGGATCACCGGGATTGAGAAAGCAGGCGCAAAGTACGGACGCCAGATGATCACGCCGCTCACCAGCAACAGGACCAGGAAGATAATCGCCGCCCAGAATACGCATTTCTGGCCGAAGTTATAACGCCCGGTGTCACCTACTTCCTCGTTGACGACGATCTTACGAATATTCTTCGCCCAAAAGATATCATCCCGATTGATTAGGTTATGGTGCCAGTAGCGGAAAAACATGATGATGAACGACGCGAACATGATGACGCCCACAAACGGGTGCAGGATACGCGCCAGCTGCGGTGTCCCCATGATCTGCATCAGCCAGTTGAAGGAGGGGAAGAAGAACCCCAGCCCGCTTATCGCCGCCAGCATGAAGCAGAAGGCGGTGACCCAGTGGTTGATACGTTCCGGCGCGGTGTAGCGCACGATGGTGTCACGTTTTCTCATTTGCGCACCTCGTCTTTCTCTTCATGCAGGTTGTCGTCTTCCTCTTCCGCGCGGTTCGGACCGACGCCGACGTAGTGGAAGATGCTCGCTGCGAAGGTGGCAGCAAAACCGACCGCTGCCAGCGGTTTCCAGATGCCTTTCCAGAACTTCACGGTGGCGCTGATTTCCGGGTTCTCCGGCAGGCCGTGATACAGGTTCGGCTTGTCGGCGTGGTGCAGCACATACATCACGTGCGTACCGCCAACACCGGCCGGATCGTACAGGCCAGCGTTGTCGTAACCACGGGTTTTCAGTTCGCCCACGCGCTCTGCCGCCAGCGTTTTCATATCCTCTTTAGAGCCAAAGTGGATAGCACCGGTTGGACAGGTCTTGACGCACGCTGGCTCCTGGCCGACGGTGACGCGGTCTACACACAGCGTACATTTGTAGACGCGGTTGTCTTCCGGGTTCAGGCGCGGTACGTCGAACGGACAGCCCGCAATGCAGTAGCCGCAGCCAATGCACTGTTCGGACTGGAAGTCGACGATGCCGTTAGCATACTGAATGATAGCCCCTTCTGACGGACACGCCTTCAGGCAGCCCGGATCCGCGCAGTGCATACAGCCGTCTTTGCGGATAAGCCATTCCAGCTTGTCGTTCTGCTCCACTTCGGAGAAACGCATCACCGTCCAGGACTTGGCGGTCAGGTCAGCCGGGTTGTCGTACACCCCGACGTTGTGACCGACTTCGTCACGGAGGTCGTTCCACTCTGAGCAGGCCACCTGACAGGCTTTACAGCCGATACAGGTGGTCACGTCGATGAGCTTCGCCACTTCCTGCTGGTGGTCCCGCGCCTGAGGCGCGGGCGTGAAACTGTTTGTCGCGGAACGACGGATAATGTCTTGAGATTGATAAGCCATAAGTCGTCTCCGTTACACCTTTTCCACGTTCACGAGGAAGGCCTTAAACTCCGGCGTCTGCGTGTTCGCATCGCCGACGAACGGCGTCAGGGTGTTCGCAATGAACCCTTTCTTTGCCACGCCCTCATAGCCCCAGTGAATAGGAATACCGATGGTATCTACCTGCTGACCGTGAACGTTCAGCGTGCGAATACGCTTGGTCACCACCGCCTTGGCTTTGATATAGCCGCGGTTAGAGGAGACCTTCACCGTATCGCCATGGGCGATGCCGAGCTTGCCCGCCAGCTTCTCGCCGATCTCCACAAACTGTTCCGGCTGCGCGATGGCGTTAAGCAGCGCGTGCTTGGTCCAGTAGTGGAAGTGTTCAGTCAGACGGTAGGTGGTACCCACGTACGGGAACTTGTCTTTTTTACCCAGCGCGTCGAAATCGCCCTTAAAGATACGGGCTGCCGGGTTAGAGACCACGTTCGGGTGCAGCGGGTTGGTGCCCAGCGGCGTCTCAAACGGCTCGTAGTGTTCCGGGAACGGCCCTTCCGCCATCTTATCGATAGCAAACAGGCGTCCCATCCCTTCAGGCTGCATGATAAACGGCCCGACATCGCTGCCGGGTGCGGCAGTGTTGTAGTCCGGAATATCCACGCCGCCCCATTTTGCGCCGTCCCACTTCAGCAGCTGACGCTTCGGATCCCACGGGTTGCCCTGCGGGTCAGCGGATGCGCGGTTATAGAGGATGCGGCGGTTGAGCGGCCACGCCCATGCCCAGCCCAGCGTATTGCCGAGGCCCGACGGGTCGGCGTTATCGCGGTTGGCCATCTGGTTACCTTTCGGCGTCCAGCTACCGGCAAAGATCCAGCAGCCGCTGGAGGTTGTGCCGTCATCGCGCAGGTGCGCGAAGGTGCTGAGCTGATCGCCTTTCTTCGCCAGCACGGTACCGGTGGCCGGGTCGATAACGTCCGCCAGCGCCTTACCGTTGCTCTCCATCGCCACTTCTTCCGGCGCCGGGTTTTCCGGCGTCGAGTAGTTCCAGGTCATGTTCAGAACCGGTTCCGGGTTCGCGCCGCCTTCAGCCGCGTACATCTTACGCAGGCGTAAGAAGATACCGGCCAGGATTTCGCCGTCGTTCATGGCGATGCCCGGGGCGTCCGCGCCTTTCCAGTGCCACTGCAGCCAGCGTCCGGAGTTGACGATAGAACCATTCTCTTCCGCAAAGCAGGTCGATGGCAGACGGAACACTTCGGTCTGAATCTTCGATGGATCGACATCGTTCGATTCACCGTGGTTCTGCCAGAAGGTTGAGGTCTCGGTATTGAGCGGGTCAATCGTCACCAGGAACTTCAGTTTCGACAGCGACTCAACAACCTTGTTCTTGTTCGGGAACGAGGCAACCGGGTTAAAGCCCTGGCACAGATAGCCATTCACTTTGCCCTGATGCATCATCTCGAAATACTGCAGAACGTCGTAACCCTTGTCCCACTTCGGCAGCCAGTCAAAGCCCCAGCTGTTTTCCGCTGTCGCTTTGTCACCGAAGAAGGCTTTCATCATCGAGACGAAGAACTTCGGATAGTTGCCCCAGTAGTTCACCTGGCCTTCAAGCAGCGGCTTAGGCGTGCTGGCCGTCAGGTAGGTTTGCAGGTCGGTCTGTTTCTCGCTTGGCAGGTTCATGTAACCCGGCAGGCTTTGAGACAGCAGGCCGAGGTCGGTCAGGCCCTGAATATTGGAGTGACCGCGCAGGGCGTTTACGCCGCCGCCAGCCATCCCCATATTGCCGAGCAGCAGCTGAACCATCGCCATGGTACGGATGTTCTGCGCGCCGATGGAGTGTTGCGTCCAGCCGAGGGCGTACAGGAACGACGCGGTTTTATCTTTCGCGCTGGTTTCGGCGATAAGTTCGCAAACCTTCAGGAAGTCCGCCTTCGGCGTACCACAGATGTTTTCGACAACTTCCGGCGTGTAGCGGGAAACGTGCTCTTTCAGCAGGTTCCACACGCAGCGCGGGTGTTGCAGAGTGGTATCGCGCTTCGCAAAGCCTTTTTCATCCAGCTCGTAGTTCCAGCTGGTTTTATCGTATTTGCGTTTTTCGGCGTCGTAACCGCTGAACAGGCCATCTTCGAAGTGGTAATCCTCACGCACGATCAGGCTGGCGTTGGTATAGGCTTCGGTGTATTCGCGGTTATATTTTTCGTTGGTCATCAGGTACAGCAATACGCCTGACAGGAAAGTGATGTCAGTACCTGAACGAATAGGGGTGTAGAAATCCGCCACTGACGCAGTACGCGTAAAGCGGGGATCGATCACAATCAGTTTCGCACCGTTGTGGATTTTGGCTTCCATCGCCCAGCGGAACCCGACAGGGTGCGCTTCAGCGGCGTTACCGCCCATCACCACAATGAGGTTGGCGTTCTTGATGTCGACCCAGTGGTTGGTCATCGCACCGCGACCAAATGTTGGAGCAAGACTTGCTACCGTTGGTCCGTGTCAGACACGCGCCTGGTTGTCGACCGCGAGCATACCAAGTGCGCGCGTGAATTTCTGGGTTAAATAACCGGTTTCGTTGCTGGAAGCAGAGGCACACAGCATCCCGGTGGAGAGCCAGCGGTTGACCGTGACGCCATCGGCGTTCTTCTCAATAAAGTTGGCATCGCGGTCTTCTTTAATATGTTTTGCGATGCGGTCAAACGCCTCTTCCCAGCTGATTTGCTGCCATTTGTCGGAGCCAGGCGCGCGATATTCAGGGAATTTGAGGCGGCTTTCGGAGTGGATAAAGTCCACCAGACCAGCCCCTTTCGGGCACAATGCGCCGCGGTTGACCGGATGATCCGGGTCGCCTTCGATATGGAAAATAGACGCTTTGGCGTTTTTAGCACCGTCGCCGAGGCTATACATCAACAGCCCGCAACCGACAGAGCAGTACGTACAGGTATTACGGGTTTCACGGGTGCGCAGCAGTTTATACTGCCGCGTTTCCGCCAGCGCTACGCCGGGCGCAAAGCCCAGTGCCGCTGCCGTGGTGCCTGCCATACCGCCAGCGCAGATCTTAAAGAACTGCCTTCTGCTGACCTGCATGGGTCACTCCTTGTTTCGACATTGCTTACATATGTAGTTTTGACTTCACGGTTGAAAAATGACCGCAAAGGAAAAAATTTGCGTTAATCCCTCAATTCCACGAGGGATATCATCAGAATACCACAATGTCGGTACAGCTGTTCTAATGGCGTTAATACAAAGTGAACGTATTATCACCATGTTGATTATAAAGTGTGATATCGATCACATTAACAGCTCTGCATGTTAAAGCGGTGTAGCGGGCGTCAGGTTGCACCCCTTCTAAATGAGTAGGAGAATGGTTGTCGAAAAGTTGATCCATACTATGCGTAACGCCTGTAGTTTGTGCTGCAATAGCAGGCTCGCTTCCGTGGTTGTTCAGGAATACCGCTGTGTCTAAACAAAACCGTGCTCCCTATCCGTCGCCCCTGCCTGCCGGCATTGTGGAACTGTCAGTACACAGACCTCCCCAGATTACCCATGCCACGCCTGATTTTCTGGCGGAAGAAGTGCCCGTTGCGCTCGTTTACAACGGCATCTCGCATGTGGTGATGATGGCTTCGCCGAAAGATCTTGAGCTGTTCGCGATAGGGTTCTCCCTTTCGGAAGGCATCATCGAGCAGCCACAGGAGATCTACGGCATGGACGTGGTGCAGGCATGCAACGGCCTTGAAGTACAAATTGAGCTCTCCAGCCGCCGCTTTATGGGATTAAAAGAGCGCCGCCGGGCGCTGGCCGGGCGCACCGGCTGCGGCGTCTGCGGCGTTGAGCAGCTCAACGATATTGGTAAGCCTCTTGTACCTCTGCCGTTTACTCAGACCTTCAATCTGGCGAACCTCAACCATGCGCTTGAGCACCTCAACGACGTACAGCCCATCGGCCAGCTGAGCGGCTGCACGCACGCGGCAGCGTGGGTGTTGCCGTCGGGCGATATCGCCGGGGGACATGAGGACGTTGGCCGCCATGTGGCGTTGGATAAGCTGCTCGGTCGTCGCGCGCGTGAAAGTGAGGTCTGGCAGCAGGGCGCGGCGCTCGTTTCCAGCCGGGCCAGCTATGAGATGGTGCAAAAATCGGCGATGTGCGGGGTAGAAATCCTGTTTGCCGTGTCGGCGGCAACCACGCTGGCGGTGGAGGTGGCGGAGCGCTGCAACCTGACGCTGGTGGGCTTCTGCAAGCCGGGAAGGGCGACAATTTATACCCATCCGCAGCGATTGATAGTTAATCAGTAATTTTGAATGATAATAGCAAATCCTTCCGCTTTTAGTTGATCGCGATGAGGTCTAGTATTTATCTCATCAAGGCACGGTGCCTTACCTAAACAACTTAATGAAAGGGTTTAAATCATGAAAAGCATCAAAACTTTTGTCGCTGTAATCGCTCTGGCTGCTTCTTTCGGTTCTTTCGCTGCGCAGACCGTGACCGCAACCGCATCCACCATTGACGGTGCAGAAGCGAAAATCGCGGCTCAGGCTCAGGAAGCCGGTGCGTCATCGTACAAAATTACCCAGGCGTTCTCAGGTAACCGCGTACACATGACCGCTGAACTGACTAAATAAGCGAGTCACACCGTCGAAAGAGCGCCCCCGGGGCGCTTTTTTAGTTTATGCCCGCCACGCGCAGCAGCGCAGTTACCACTGCCGCGGCCACGATGACCACAATTAACGGCATTTTCCGCCAGGCCAGAAATACCGCAAACGCCACGCCCAGCACGCGGGCCATGCCGGCGAAGTGTTCCCCTTCATAAAACGTGGTCGCCAGCGCCACGGAAAACAGCAATACCGTTGCCGCATCTGACAACAGCGCCTGAGAACGCTCCGACAATGCCAGCCTGCTGCCGAGTTTCGCCCCGCCAAGACGCATCAGATACGTTCCCGCAGACAAAATGGCGATGCCGAGAATAAAAAACGTCATATTTCCCATTATTTTTTCCTCGCAGCGAGACCCAGTAAAGAGAGCAGCACCGGTAATCCTACCGGGGCAAACGGCACGGCGGCCAGCGACAGAGCGGCGCCGCTGCAGGCGCGGATTAGCGTGGTGCGGTTTTTAAACGCGGGCACCACTAACGCCAGCAATATGGCCGGGAAGACCGCATCCAGACCGATGGTTTCCGGATCCGGCAGCAATTTGCCGACCATGGCGCCCAGCAGGGTCCCCAGCGGCCAGATAATCGCCACGCCTAAACCGCATAACCAGTACGCCGCTTTCCGCTGTTCGGGCGTTTTTTGCGACAGGCCAAACACCACGCTTTCGTCGTTCATGATGTGGCAACCCAGAAGGCTCAGGCCCCGTTTGCCCACCAGTTCACGCACCGTCACGCCGAACGGCACATGGCGCGCGTTGACCAGCAACCCCGCCGCCGCTGCCGCCAGCGGGTTACCGCCGCTTGCCACAATGCCGATAAACATAAATTCGGACGCGCCCGCGAGCACGGTAATGGAGAGTACAAACGGTACCCAGACCGGAAAACCGTAGGCCATCGCCAGGGAGCCGTAGGACATCCCGACCACGCCGACCGCGAGGCAAACCAGGATGATTGCTTTTATGGTGTCGCCTTTCAGGCAGGAGAGATGATGCTTCATACAATTTTAGCCATATCGAACGAATATCCATTATAATGAACGCAACAGAACTGTTTTTCAAGATGAACGATTCGTTCGATTTATAGAACAAGAGGCCGTTATATGACGCAGCCAATCAGCGTGATCGCCAAAAGTCTGGTGCGAGAACGCCTGCGAACCGGACTTTCACTGGCGGAAATTGCCCGCCGTGCCGGGATCGCTAAATCCACGCTTTCTCAGCTGGAGTCCGGCAACGGTAACCCTAGCCTGGAAACGCTGTGGTCGCTTTGCGTGGCGCTGGATATTCCTTTCGCCCGCCTGCTTGAGCCGCAGCTCCCGACCACGCAGGTGATCCGCCGTGGTGAAGGGACGAAAGTGGTCGCCGGGCAGGCTAACTATGAGGCAATTTTACTGGCGGCATGCCCTCCGGGCGCGCGCCGCGATGTCTACCTTCTAATGACCCAGCCGGGTGCAGATCGCATTTCCCAGCCACATTCGCCTGGCTCAGTAGAGCATATTATTGTGACGCAGGGACGGGCTCTGGTCGGCCTGCTTGACGCGGCGGAAGAGCTCACCGCAGGAGATTACATCTGTTACCCCGCCGACCAGCCGCACATCTTTAAGGCTCTGGAGCCAGACACGTATGCGCTGCTGGTGGCGGAACAAAACTAACAAGGATCCCGCATCCTCGCTTCAGGAGGATGTCGGCAACGTCTTCACGCCAGGTAAAACACCTCTTCCAGCCCGGCACTCACCGGGCTATTGTCCGGGTTCGATGGCATTACATCACGCATGTGTTTCCACCAGCGCTGGCAGACGTCGGTATTCGCGACCGCGTTCCAGCGCTCCTCCGATTCAATCTCTACGGTAGCAAACAGCAGATTGCGTGCCTTATCGAGATAAATGGCGTAGTGATGCGCGCCATGATCTTTCAGCACCTTTTCCAGCTCGGGCCAAATCGGATTGTGGCGACGCGCGTACTCCTCGTGCGCGTCCGGGTTCACCTGCATCACAAACGCTTTGCGGATCATAGAGCCTCCAGATAGAGTTCGCGAACTTCCTCACGGCTGGCGGGGCGCGGATTGCATGGCGCACAGGGATCGGCGAGGGCTTTATCCAGCCAGCCTTCAATATCGGCTTTGGTCACGCCGAGCTGGCTGAAGCCCGCAGGGATGCCAACGCGAGCGCTCAGGTCGCGAATCGCCTGAATGGCAGACATGCTGGCGGCTTCATCACTCATGCCGCGGGTATCGACGCCCATCGCCTGCGCCACGCGGGCGAAGCGGACGACCGCGTTCGGGCGGTTAAAGTTTTCGACGATCGGCAGCAGGATGGCGTTGCACACGCCGTGCGGCAGGTTGTGCGTCGCGCCCGGCTGGTGCGCCAAAGCATGCACAAGGCCGAGACCCGCACTGTTAAACGCCATGCCCGCCAGATACTGACCAAACGCCATTTGCTCGCGCGCTTCAAGGTTATGACCGTTGTTGACCGCTTCCGGCAGCCACAGGTTGATCAGGCGAATCGCTTCCAGCGCGTTGGCATCAGTCAGCGGGTGCGAGCCAACGGACACGTAGGCTTCAATGGCGTGGGTCAAGGCATCCATACCGGTTGCGGCGGTCACGGAGGCAGGAATATCCAGCATGACGCTGGCATCGTCCACGGCGATATCCGGGATGATGTTCGGGTCAATAATCACCTCTTTCACCTGACGCGCGGAGTCGATGATTACCGCATTGCTGGTCATCTCCGCCGCCGTGCCTGCGGTGGTGTTGATCGCCACCAGCGGCACGCCCGCACTTTTCACCTTGCCGACGCCGGAATAATCGGTTGACGGACCGGGGTTGGCGGTGAGGATTTTAATCGCCTTGGCGGTATCAATTGGGCTGCCGCCGCCGAAGGCGATAATGTAATCACACGCGGCTTCCCGGTATGCCGCGAAACCCTTCTGTACCAGCGCCTCCGTTGGGTTGGGAAAGACCGCGTCAAACAGCTGATATGACATCTGGTGCGCATCCAGCGCGGTAAACAGACCGTCCAGCAGGCCCAGCTTCACCAGCTGACCGTCGGTGACAATCAGCGCTTTGCCCCACCGTTTGTTCGCCACCAGGTTGACCATGTCGCCAATAGCGCCCGCGCCGTGCAGGCTGATTTTTGGAAGTGCCAACATAAAGCTCATGATAATTCTCCTTAACTATCGCCCGTACCGTCCGGTCAGCGAGGGTTTATGCGTATATTTCCAGCGCTGAACGTAGCGGGGTCACACCGAAGCGCTTGCCGAGTGCAATAAGCTCTTCGCGGGTAATGGTTTGCTTCATACCGCCCATGGAGTACACCTTCACCAGCACTTCCGCTGATTTCTCGGCGGTGTCGATCAGGCCGAAGGTTTCATCAAGCGTAGGGCCGCTGCCAAACACGCCGTGGAACGGCCACAGCACCAGCGAATGTTTTTGCATATCCTGGGCGGTTGCCTGGCCGATTTCGTCGGTACCCGGTACCATCCAGGGCAGAATGCCGACGCCGTCCGGGAACACCACCAGACACTCGGTACTGCCTTCCCATAGCTTGCGGGTGATGAAATCGGAGCTGTTTTCCAGCACGTAGGTTAGGGCGATCAGGTTGGTGGCGTGGCAGTGCATAATCACGCGGTCTTTGCCGTTAGTCGCCTTGATGCGCTCGCAGTGGGAGAGGAAGTGCGCCGGCAGTTCGGAGGTGGGCACCGCCTCGTCGGTCAGGCCCCACAGGATGTGATAGCCCGCGCCGTCGCTGTCCACTTTCACCACGCCGAGATTGGCCGCTGGATCGAGCTGGACGTTACGGAAGAACTTACCGGAACCGGTGACGATAAACGGCGTGTTGGCGAGCAGCGGCATCGGCTGGCTCAGCGCGATATAGCGCGGCTTCTGGTGGAAATCGGCCGCGAACGGTTCTATATCCGCGTCGTCCAGGCGCAGCGTCAGGTTGCCGCCGTTGCGCTCGTCCCAGCCCTTCAGCCAGGCGTCGGAGGTGGCTTTGATCATGCCCTGGACGAACCAGGAATGGGTGATGGTCTGCATAGTTTTCATTTCCAGTTATCGCGGTGAGGTTGAACCCCTCACCCTAACCCTCTCCCCAAAGGGGAGAGGGGATGGTTTGCTCCCTCTCCCCTTTGGGGAGAGGGCAGGGGTGAGGGGGCAGTTACCCGCGCTGACTCAACACGTCTTTCTCATACGCCCGCACGTTGTCCAGCCACTGGCTGCCTGCCGGCGCGTCGTGACGCTGGCAGTACATCTCCCACACCGCCTGCCACGGCAGGGATTTTTGCTCTTCCAGCAGCGCCAGGCGCGCGGTGTAGTCGCCGTTTGCTTCCAGCTGTTTCAGCGCCGCGACAGGCTCCAGCAGCGCGCGCAGCAGGGCTTTTTTCATGTTACGGGTGCCGATCACCCATGCCGCGATGCGGTTGATGGAGGCATCGAAGAAGTCGAGGCCAATGTGGACGCGGTCAAAGAGGTCGTGACGGATGATTTCGCTGGCAATCGCCTGGGTTTCGTCATCCAGCAGCACCACGTGGTCGCTGTCCCAGCGCACCGGACGGCTGACGTGCAGCAGCAGGCGCGGTACGAAGAGCATGGCGGCGGAGATTTTGTCGGAGATCACCTCAGTCGGATGGAAGTGGCCGGCATCCAGGCACAGCGCGGTCTGGCGGCTGGTGGCGTAACCCATGTAGAACTCGTTTGAACCGACGGTGTAGCTCTCCGCGCCGATGCCGAACAGCTTGCTCTCTACGGCGTCGATGTGGTGCGCCGGATCCAGTTTTTCGCTGATGGCCTCATCCAGCGCGGCCAGCAGGCGCTGACGCGGGGCCAGGCGGTCGACGGTGATGTCTTTCATGCCGTCCGGGATCCAGATGTTCATTACCGACGGCGTGCCAAGCTGCTCGCCAAACCAGGCCGAGACGCGGCGGCTGGCTTTTACGTGGTCGATCCAGAACTGACGGATTTCGTCGTTGGCATGCGCGAGGGTAAAACCGTCCGCGCTCAGCGGGTGCGAGAAGCAGGAGGGGTTAAAGTCCAGGCCCAGCTTGTTGGTTTTCGCCCATTCCACCCAGTTTTTAAAGTGTTCCGGTTTGATCTCGTTACGCGCCACCGGTTCATCGGACTCCAGATAGATCGCGTGCAGATTCAGGCGTTTTGGCCCCGGAATCAGGCTCAGCGCCAGTTCCAGGTCGGCACGCAGTTCGGTAGCGTTGCGCGCTTTGCCCGGGTAGTTACCCGTCGCCTGAATGCCACCCGTCAGAGAACCGCCTGGGTTCTCGAAACCGGCGACGTCATCGCCCTGCCAGCAGTGCATGGAGACCGGCAGTCGGTCGAGCTGGCGCAGCGCCGCTTCGACATCTACGCCGACGGCGGCGAAACGCTGTTTAGCCAGATCCCAGGCTTGTTGAAGTTGAGTGGTCATGCGCAAAGCTCCTTAGTCAGTCGTTTTTGCTGAAACTGCGCCCGGTAGCGGGCAATTTCATGGCAGGGATTAGGGATGAAGGTGGTCAGGCAGGTATTCGCGGTGACCACCGAACGGAATTCGTCGACGTCTGCAAGTTCGTCCAGGGTCATTAGCTGAATACCGATGTTGCCGAGCGTCGAGGCCTCCACCGGACCCGCCACCACGGTGATACCGCAGGCATCGGCGCAGAGCTGGTTCAGCAGATGGTTCTGGCAGCCGCCGCCCACGATATGCAGCTGGCTAAACGGTTTGCCGCGAAGGCTCGCCAGCTCGCTCAGGACATCCGCGTAGAGCAGGGCGAGACTGTCAAAAATGCAGCGCGCCAGCTCGGCAGGACTGGAGGGCACCGGCTGCCCGGCTTCGAAACAGGCGGCCTGGATTTCGGCGCTCATATGCACCGGGTTAATAAAGCGGTCGTCGTTCGGGTTGATCAGGAACGTACAGGCCTTCAGCTTTTCGGTTTCTGTGATAAGTGCAGGCAGGTCGGAAATGTGCTGCTCTTTCAGTATCCGCTGGAGCAGCCAGAGACCCATGATGTTCTTCAGCACACGGTAGCGTCCTTCGGCACCGCCTTCGTTAGTGATGTTCGCCGCCAGAGCGGCGTCGCTGGTGTAAGGCGTTTTGCTCTCAAAGCCCATCAGCGACCAGGTGCCGGAAGAGAGGTAGGCCGCGTCTTTACTGGCCAGCGGGGATGCAATCACCGCGCTGGCGGTATCGTGACTGGCGACGGCAACCACCGGGATTTCATTCCCCTGCGGGCAAATCCAGTAACCGATCACATTCCCCGGATGGGTCGGCGCGCCGAACCAGGAAGGCGAGGCGCCCGTCCATGCCAGCAGGTGTTCATCCCAGCTATCGGTGTTGATGTTGACCAGCTGCGTGGTGGTGGCGTTGGTGTATTCCCAGTTCATGTTGCCGGTCAGCCTGTAGCTTAAGTAGTCCGGGATCAGCAGGGCATGCGCCACCTTTTTGACCAGCTCCGGCTGCTGCTTAACCAGCGCATGTAGCTGGTACAGCGTGTTAAACGGCAGAAACTGTATGCCGCTGCGGCCATAGATGTTGTCCTTGCCAAGCTGTGCGATGGCGTGCGCCATCAGCCCATCGGTGCGGCTGTCGCGATACGAGACGGGCAGGCCAATGCGTTCGCCATGGCTGTCGAGCAGAACGTAGTCCACGCCCCAGGTATCAATACCGATGCTGTCGATGCGTATGCCGTTATTGCAGACGTTGTTCAGCCCGGTGCGGATCTCCGCTTCCAGGGCATCAATATCCCAGGTATCAAAACCGTTCTGTTTTTGCAGGCAATTGGCGAAACGGTGCATTTCGCGAAGCGTAAATGTGCGCTCGCTGCAATCCCAGGTGGCGAGCATTACGCGGCCGCTGGATGCGCCTAAATCGACAGCCACACAATGGCGAAAAGTCATGGTCAGGTCCCTTCTTAAGTCATTGGTGCTGAGTGTAAAAAAGGGAAGAAAAGACCACCTTCTCATCACTGACAGCACGAATCTCGCGCTGGCAAGAAAGCAAAGATGAACGTGAGGGAGTTCACAATTTCCAGTCATGGCGGGGTTTTAGGGCAATGTGACGCTGACCGCATTTCCCGATTTTTTCGTCTGTTTCTTGAAAAACGGACAGCTTTTGCGACGTTTGATGTCAAAAATTTAAGGTGAGTGCGGAAGGCCTTAATTACTATTTTGAGAACTTTTCTCATTGCTGGGAGCCGTTATGACCGTACTGCACAGCGTCGATTTTTTCCCGTCGGGAACGTCTCCGGTCGCGATTGAGCCTCGGCTCCCGCAGGCTGCGTTTCCTGAACATCATCATGATTTTCATGAAATTGTGATTGTCGAGCATGGAACGGGTATTCATGTCTTCAACGGCCAGCCGTACACCATCAGCGGCGGTATGGTGTGCTTCGTGCGTGACCACGACAGGCATTTGTATGAACATACCGATAACCTGTGCCTCACCAACGTGCTCTATCGTTCGCCGGACGCGTTCCAGTTTCTGTCGGGGTTGAACAAGCTACTGCCCCAGGAGCAGGATGGACACTACCCGTCTCACTGGCGGGTGAATCAGTCCACGTTGCAGCAGGTGCGCCAGTTGGTGAATCAAATGGAGCAGAGCGAGGACGGGCAGGAGACCCATGCCATTGCCACCCGCGAGCTGCTGTTTATGCAGCTGCTGGTTCTGCTGCGTCGCAGTAGCCTGGTGGAAGGGCTGGCAAATAACGACGCGCGGCTGAACCAGCTGATGGCCTGGCTGGAGGACCATTTCGCTGAGGACGTATGCTGGGAAGCGCTGGCGGATGATTTTTCGCTGTCGTTACGCACGCTCCATCGTCAGCTGAAGCAGTACACCGGGCTCACGCCGCAGCGCTACCTCAACCGCCTGCGCCTGATCAAAGCGCGTCACCTTTTACGTCACACCGACGAAAGCGTCACGGATATCGCCTATCGCTGCGGTTTCGGCGACAGTAATCACTTTTCGACGCTTTTTCGCCGCGAGTTTAGCTGGTCGCCGCGCGATATCCGTCAGGGGAAGGATGCTTCGCTCCAGTAACGCGAAGGCAATCACCGTTTT
Organism: Enterobacter genomosp. O; assembly: GCF_001022965.1. Classification (GTDB taxonomy): domain Bacteria; phylum Pseudomonadota; class Gammaproteobacteria; order Enterobacterales; family Enterobacteriaceae; genus Enterobacter; species Enterobacter cloacae_L. The sequence goes on along the minus strand of NZ_LECZ01000019.1, from coordinate 54,342 downwards.
ATTGCCGTAAAAAGGCTAATAATGTCCGGTTATTCACCGTAGAGGTTGTGGTGTGGCCGCTCAGTTAATTCTTCGCAAAGATGATTTTTTTGCCTCCGCGAGCCAGGCCGTCGCGGTGGCCGACCGCTATCCGCAAAATGTCTTTGCCGAGCATACCCACGAGTTTTGCGAGCTGGTGCTGGTGTGGCGCGGCAACGGCTTACACATCCTTAACGACCGGCCCTACCGCATCACGCGTGGCGATCTGTTTTACATCCGCGCCGAAGACAAACACGCTTACGCCTCGGTTAACGATCTGGTGTTGCAGAACGTTATCTACTGCCCGGACAGGCTCAAACTGAATGTCGACTGGGCGGCCCATATCCCCGGTTTTCTCAATACCAGAGGCGAACCCCACTGGCGCTTAAGCAGCAACGGCATGGCTCACGTGCGCCAGACGATCTCTCAGATGGAGCAGGAGAGCCAGAAGCACGATCCGGTGGCAAACCCGATGGCGGAACTGCTGTTCGCCCAGCTGGTCATGACCCTGAAACGCCATCGTTACGCTACCGATAACCCCTCCGCAACCGTCCAGGAAGCGCTGCTGGATAAGCTGATCGCCCGGCTTGCGGGCAGCCTGAACAAAAGTTTCGTGCTGGAAAAGTTCTGCGAGCAGGAGCAGTGCAGCGAGCGCGCGCTGCGCCAGCAGTTCCGCACCCAGACGGGGATGACGGTGAACCACTACCTGCGCCAGCTGCGCATCTGCCACGCCCAGTACCTGTTGCAGCATACTGAGCTGATGGTGAGCGAAGTGGCGATGCGCTGCGGATTTGAGGACAGTAATTACTTTTCGGTGGTGTTTAACCGCGAGGTGGGGATGACGCCGGTTCAGTGGCGTCATCGCAGTCGAAAGGCGGCGTAGTCAGTTCGCCATGCCGAGGCCGACAATATTCGCGGCAATGATGATCACCACGCAGCCCAGGCTTAGAACGCCCACCGGACGACGCCCGGCGTTATTCCACTCTTTCAGTACCAGCCCAACCAGTCCGCCACACAGCACGTAGAAGCTCATGTGCAGCATCCAGCTTATGTAGTCGTACTGCGGTGGAATGCTGGCGTGGCCCCAGGCGTAGAAAAAGAACTGCAGATACCACATGAGACCGCCCAGCATCGAGAGCAGCACATTGGTGATGATTAAGGATTTTGCCAGTGAGAAATCGGCTTTTACCGACAAATCCTTCACTTTTGCCAGACGAATGAAGCAGAAGCCGAGGTTGACCAGCGCGCCGCCGCCCATGATGACAACGTAGCTTGGCAGTGCCACGTACAGCGGGTCGACGCCCAGCGCGGCGGCCGCTTCGTGCATGGGCTTCGCGGCGTTCATGGCGAACGACATGCCCGCCGAGAAGATGCCGCACATCACTGCCAGCAGCAGCCCTTTCTTCAGATTAAAGTCTTCGGCTTTGATGCCCATCTTGCGCTCTTTCAACTGACCCGCGCGGGTGACGATACCCACGCCGATCACCGCGACGAGCACGCCCAGCAGCGTCATCTGCCCGCCTTTAGTGTTGATCAACACGTCAACATTACCGTTAAGAATGGGCGTCATCAGCGTGCCAACGATCAGCGTAATGCCAATCGCGATGCCGATACCCATCGACATCCCGAGGTAGCGCATGGTCAGGCCGTAGTTGATGTTGCCGATGCCCCACATCGCGCCGAACAGAAACACCGGCAGCAGGGTGGAGGCGCTGAAGGAGGTGAAGTAGCCCCAGAAATCCGGGAGTAGCATGGCGCTAATGGTCCACGGCAAAATCAGCCAGGACACGGTACCGCCAACCGACCACATGGTTTCCCACGACCACCCTTTCACCTTTTTGAACGGGGCATAGAAACAGGCTGCACTGGCCGCGCCTATTAAATGCCAGAAGATACCCATCGTAATCGCATGATTCATTTTTACGTCCTCATCGTTTTTATAGCCGGTGGCTTCCCCCCGACTTGATGAGTGTAAAAATTAGGCGGTTCAGGAACCTTCAGAAGGTTGCCGCACTTTTGTTCTGGATGGCAATCAGCACGTTAACCGGGTGAGCAGACTCACAATTTTGTGTTTAGGCAAAACCCGAATAACCTTATAAAAACTACGGCATTGATAATCATTTTCAATATCATTTAATTAACTATAATGAACCAACTGCTTACGCGGCATTAACAGCTGTGCCGCCCGACAATAATGGAGAGGATTATGAGTTATACACTGCCATCCCTGCCGTATGCCTACGACGCACTGGAACCGCATTTCGACAAGCAGACGATGGAAATCCATCACACTAAACACCACCAGACCTATGTAAACAACGCGAACGCCGCGCTGGAAAGCCTGCCAGAGTTCGCTAACCTGTCTGCTGAAGAGCTGATCACCAAACTGGACCAGCTGCCAGCGGACAAGAAAACCGTTCTGCGCAACAACGCTGGCGGTCACGCTAACCACAGCCTGTTCTGGAAAGGCCTGAAAACCGGTACCACCCTGCAGGGCGACCTGAAAGCGGCTATCGAGCGCGACTTCGGTTCCGTTGACAACTTCAAAGCGGAATTTGAAAAAGCCGCTGCAACCCGTTTCGGCTCTGGCTGGGCGTGGCTGGTACTGAAAGGTGACAAACTGGCGGTTGTTTCTACCGCTAACCAGGACTCCCCGCTGATGGGTGAAGCGATCTCTGGCGCATCCGGTTTCCCAATCCTGGGTCTGGACGTGTGGGAACACGCTTACTACCTGAAGTTCCAGAACCGTCGCCCGGACTACATCAAAGCCTTCTGGGACGTGGTGAACTGGGACGAAGCAGCAGCGCGTTTCGCCGCTAAAAAATAAGGTTGCATTGACGCCTGTGAGAAGCGAGTCTGATGACTCGCTTTTTTTGTATCTGCAGAAAGGAGCAGCGATGCATTATCCGGTGAATGTATTTACAGGCAAGGTAAGGGAATACGACGGCAGCCGCCCGAGCGCCATCGCCAAAATTCAGGTCGACGGTGAGCTGACGCTAACCGACCTCGGGCTTGCCGGCGACGAGCAGGCCGAAAAGAAAATCCACGGCGGGCCGGAGCGCGCGCTGTGCCACTACCCGCGCGAACACTATCAGCACTGGAGAACCGAGTTCCCCGAGCAGGCGGATCTCTTCGTCGCCCCCGCGTTTGGCGAGAACCTCTCCACCGAAGGGCTGACCGAAAAGAACGTGTTTATTGGCGATATCTACCGCTGGGGCGATGCCCTGATTCAGGTGACGCAGCCGCGCTCCCCGTGCTTCAAGCTCAACTACCATTTCGGCATTCAGGATATGTCAGCCCAACTGCAAAGCGCGGGTAAAACAGGCTGGCTGTACCGTGTGGTGCTGGCAGGGCAGGTATCTGCGGATGCACCGCTGGTGCTGGCGTCGCGCCTGAGCGATGTCTCCGTGTATGAGGCCTGCGCGATTGCCTGGCATATGCCGTTCGACGACGAGCAATATCACCGCCTGCTGTCGGCGGCAGGTTTATCCACTAGCTGGACGCGAACGATGCAGAAGCGGCGCTTAAGCAGCAAAATCGAGGATAATTCGCGGAGATTGTGGGGAAAATAGTCCCCGTAGAGAGTAGGCCGGGTAAGGCGAAGCCGCCACCCGGCATTTTTGCCTCTGCGCCTGTTATTGCCCGGTGGCGCTGCGCTTACCGGGCCTACAAAACAATGCCAGAGGGAAACTACGAACGCTTATACAGCGGCAGCCATAGCGTTAACCGCAAACCGCCCAGCGGGCTGTCGTCGGCTTTGACCCAGCCGCGGTGCTGCTGCATGGCGGTTTCAACAATCGCCAGCCCCAGCCCCGTACCGCCAGACTCGCGGTCGCGCGCCTCGTCGGTGCGGTAGAACGGACGGAAAATCTGCTCGCGATCTTCCGGGCTCACGCCAGGACCGTCGTCATCGACAATGACCGTAATCCCGTCTTTATCCACCGAAAACGCCACTTCAATCTTCGTATGCGAGTAGCGCAGGGCGTTACGCACGATATTCTCCAGCGCGCTTTCCAGCGTGTTGGGGTTACCGTACAGCGGCCATGGCCCCGGCGGGAAGTTGACGGTGAACGATTTGCCCATCTGTTCCGCTTCGAACGCTGCGTTATCCAGCACTTCATGCCACAGATGATTGGCTTTCACCGTTTCGCTGACCAGCGCGTTTTTCTGCTGATTGCGCGACATAACGAGCAGGTCGTTGATCATGCTGTCCAGGCGGTGAGCTTCCGTTTCAATACGCTCCAGCTCCTTGCTCTCACCGCTGCGGCGACGCAGCAGGGCGGTGCCGAGCTGTAAGCGCGTGAGCGGGGTGCGCAGCTCGTGCGAGATATCCGACAGCAGGCGCTGCTGTGCCGTCATCATGCGATCGAGCGCGCTCACCATCTGGTTAAAACTGGTTCCGGCGGCAAGGAACTCCTGCGGCCCTGCTTCCAGTTCAGGATGCTGTCGCAAGTTACCCTGAGCCACCTCATCGGCGGCATTTTTCAGCTTACGCGCCGGTTTTGCCAGGCTCCACGCCAGCCATAACAGCAGCGGCGAGCTGACCAGCATGGTAACAATCAGCAGCAGAAGCGGACGGTCAAACAGCAGGTTAATAAAATCAGACTGGGAGTTGCTCGCCGGGCGGATCAGGTAGAGCTGATAATTATCCTCCCCGTCCCTGACGGAGAAAGGCCCCACCATCTCTACGCGGCCATATTTCTTCTTCTGGGGGTGATCGGCGTTATCCGCCTGGCCAATGAAGTTGCGGATGATCTGCATCTCGTTGCGATCGGCCCCAATCACGCGGCCTTCGCTGGTGACCAGCAAAAGACGTTGCCCGGGCGGCGCCCACTTGTCGATAGCGCGAAACAGCCTGCGCCACCACATCAAATCGTTCGGCGGATCGTTTGCCAGCTCGGCTTCCACGTGCTGCTCGATCATCACGCCCTGACGTTGCTCGCTGTCGAGAAGCTCCGTCATCTGGCGTGAGTCGAGTTTTGGCAACATCAGTACGAGCATTAAAACCAGTGCCAGCGTCAGCCAGAAGATGGCGAAGATGCGGGCGGTTAAGCTTCCTATCATGAAGCGGAAACCATCAGATAACCGCGACCACGCAGGGTTTTAAACCATGGGTGACCGTCTTTACGTTCCGGCAGCTTACGGCGCAGGTTAGAGATGTGCATGTCGATGGCGCGGTCAAACGGGGTGAGACGTTTGCCCAGCACTTCCTGACTTAAATGTTCACGCGATACCACCTGGCCGAGATGCTGCGCCAGCAGATAAAGCAGGGTGAACTCCGTGCCGGTGAGTTCCAGCGTCTGGCCATCGAAGCTCGCTTCCTGGCGGCCCGGATTCAGGCTCAGGGAGTCGACTTCAAGGGTGGGTGAGCTGTTATCGGTATTTTGCTGCTGCTCGCTCCAGTGGGAACGTCGCAGGATAGCGCGAATACGGGCAACCAGTTCACGGTCGTTAAACGGCTTGGGTAAATAGTCATCCGCGCCCAGCTCAAGGCCGAGTACGCGATCAAGTTCGCTGCCGCGTGCGGTCAGCATGATAACGGGAGTCTGGTGTGTCTGGCGAAGCTCTTTCAACGTATCGATACCGTTCTTCTTTGGCATCATCACGTCGAGCAAAAGTAAATCGATGCTGTCGTCAAGGAGACTCAGCGCCTGCTCGCCATCATGGGCAACCAGAACGTTGAAACCTTCCATGTCGAGCAACTCCTTTAAAAGGGATGTGAGCTCTCGGTCATCATCAACTAACAGGATTTTATTCATTGTTTAAATACCTCCGAGGCAGAAATTACGACATCAAGGCTGTCTAATCCATGACTTTACGTTGTTTTACACCCCCTGACGCATGTTTGCAGCCTGAATCGTAGACTGTCTCTCGTTGAATCGCGACACGAAAGATTTTGGGAGCAAGTGATGCGCAAAGTTACCGCTGCCGTCATGGCCTCAACGCTGGCGTTCAGTGCGTTTAGCCAGGCTGCTGTAGCTATCATCAGCGATAACGGTTCCTCAAAAGAGGACACAACGCAGCACAGTAGCCAAAGCCATATGTTTGACGGCATAAGTTTAACCGAACATCAGCGTCAACAGATGCGAGATCTGATGCAGAGGGCAAGACATGAGCAGCCCCCTGTTAATGTTAGCGAAATGGAGACAATGCATCGCCTTGTCACCGCAGAAAATTTTGACGAAAGCGCAGTTCGCGCTCAGGCCGAAAAAATGGCACAGGAACAGATTGCTCGCCAGGTAGAGATGGCGAAGGTCCGCAACCAGATGTTCCACCTGCTAACGCCCGAGCAGCAAGCGGTTTTGAATACCAAACATCAGCAGCGAATGGACCAGCTGCGTGAGGTTGCACGGATGCAGCGAAGCTCAGAAACGACGTTTTTCAGTAGCAATAGCAGTACCCGTAGTAACCAGTAAACCCTGTTTTCCTTGCCATAGACACCATCCCTGTCTTCCCCCACATGATGTGGGGGTTTTTTTTGCCCCGCATTCTGATTTGTTAACCGTTTATTCATCCTAAGACTCCCCATGCTTCCGTTATACTAGCGGCATGACATGACAGGAGCGTTTATGAATCAATCCTATGGAAGACTGGTAAGCCGGGCCGCGATGGCCGCGACGATAATGGCGTCGTGCTTGCTGGTCATCAAGGTTTTCGCATGGTGGTATACCGGCTCGGTCAGTATTCTGGCGGCGCTGGTGGACTCGCTGGTGGACATTGCCGCCTCGTTGACCAACCTGCTGGTGGTGCGTTACTCGCTGCAGCCGGCTGATGAAGAGCACACGTTTGGGCACGGCAAAGCGGAGTCGCTGGCCGCGCTGGCGCAAAGTATGTTCATTTCCGGTTCTGCGCTGTTCCTGTTTTTAACCGGCATTCAGCATCTCGTCTCGCCGACACCGATGAAGGATCCCGGCGTGGGCGTGATTGTGACCATCGTTGCACTTATATGCACACTTGTTCTGGTAACGTTCCAGCGCTGGGTTGTTCGCAAAACGCAAAGTCAGGCTGTACGGGCGGATATGCTTCATTATCAATCTGATGTTATGATGAATGGGGCTATTCTTATTGCGCTCGGTCTGGCCTGGTATGGCTGGCATCGGGCCGATGCGTTGTTTGCGTTAGGGATCGGTATCTATATTTTGTATAGCGCCCTGAGGATGGGGTACGAAGCGGTGCAATCACTGCTTGACCGCGCCCTCCCGGACTCGGAACGCAATGAAATTTTTTCTATCGTGACCTCCTGGCCCGGCGTCAGCGGTGCACACGATCTTCGAACGCGGCAGTCAGGGCCGACCCGCTTTATTCAGATTCATATTGAAATGGAAGACAACCTGCCACTGGTTCAGGCTCACGTTATTGCTGAGCAGGTCGAGCAGGCGATTTTGCAGCGTTTTCCTGGTTCAGACGTCATCATTCACCAGGATCCCTGCTCGGTTGTACCCGGACATGTTGGGCTTTCGTAATTCGTTGTAAAAAAGTGAGCCAGGCCAGCATTTTGTGTATAAATTACCGCCATTTGGTCTGACCTGAATCAATTCAGCTGGAAGGGATTGATATACTATTTGCAGTATTCGTTGGTCGATAAATTTCTTCCGGCAACAGATTTCAATTTTGCATTCCTAAGTTCAGAGGTAGTCATGATTAAGAAAATCGGTGTGTTGACAAGCGGCGGTGATGCGCCGGGCATGAACGCGGCAATCCGTGGTGTTGTCCGTGCAGCGCTGACGGAAGGCCTGGAAGTTTTTGGCGTTTATGACGGTTATCTGGGCCTGTATGAAGATCGTATGGTTCAGCTAGACCGCTACAGCGTGTCTGACATGATCAACCGTGGCGGTACTTTCCTCGGTTCTGCGCGCTTCCCGGAATTCCGTGATGAACACGTTCGTGAAGTGGCTATCGAAAACATGAAAAAACGCGGCCTGGATGCTCTGGTGGTTATCGGTGGTGATGGCTCCTATATGGGTGCAAAACGTCTGACCGAAATGGGCTTCCCGTGCATCGGCCTGCCAGGCACTATCGACAACGACATCAAAGGCACTGACTACACGATCGGCTTCTTTACTGCACTGGGTACCGTTGTTGAAGCGATTGACCGTCTGCGTGATACCTCGTCTTCTCACCAGCGTATCTCCATCGTTGAAGTGATGGGCCGTTACTGCGGTGACCTGACTCTGGCGGCAGCTATTGCTGGCGGCTGTGAGTTTATCGTCGTGCCAGAAGTCGAATTTAGCCGTGAAGATCTGGTGGCTGAAATCAAAGCGGGCATCGCGAAAGGTAAAAAACACGCGATCGTGGCTATCACCGAGCACATCTGTGACGTTGACGAACTGGCGAAGTACATCGAAGCGGAAACCAAGCGCGAAACCCGCGCAACCGTTCTGGGTCACATCCAGCGTGGCGGTTCCCCTGGCCCTTATGACCGTATCCTGGCATCCCGTATGGGCGCGTACGCTATCGATCTGCTGCTGCAGGGCCACGGTGGCCGCTGCGTCGGTATTCAAAACGAAAAACTGGTTCACCATGACATCATCGACGCCATTGAAAACATGAAGCGTCCGTTTAAAGGTGACTGGCTGGACTGCGCGAAAAAACTGTACTGATCGGCATCCAGCGTAAGCGTAAATGCAAAACGGTAACCTCTGGGTTACCGTTTTTTTATGTTTGCTCCCTCTCCCGTGGGAGAGGGCTGGGGTGAGGGCATCAGGCCACTCCTCCACTCGTTTATTCCACTACGTTATAGCCAATCTTTTTTTATTCTTTAATCCTCGATTCGCTTTCTGGCACGCTGCATTCATCAAAACACTACATAAGAGAGCTGGGCGATGAATAAATGGGGCGTGGGTTTTACATTATTGCTGGCATCGACCAGCGTTCTGGCTAAGGACATCCAGTTACTGAACGTGTCATACGACCCGACGCGTGAACTGTACGAGCAATACAACAAAGCGTTTGCGGCACACTGGAAGCAGGAAACCGGCGACAATGTCGTGGTTCGCCAGTCTCACGGTGGTTCTGGCAAGCAGGCGACCTCCGTCATCAACGGTATTGAAGCCGACGTGGTAACCCTGGCGCTGGCCTACGATGTTGACGCTATCGCCGAGCGTGGCCGCATCGACAAAAACTGGATCAAACGCCTGCCGGATAACTCCGCGCCATACACCTCGACCATCGTTTTCCTGGTGCGTAAAGGCAACCCGAAACAGATCCATGACTGGAATGACCTGATTAAACCAGGCGTGTCAGTCATCACGCCTAACCCGAAAAGCTCGGGCGGCGCTCGCTGGAACTACCTGGGCGCGTGGGGCTACGCGCTGCATCACAACAATGGCGACCAGGCCAAAGCGCAGGAATTCGTGAAAGCGCTGTATAAAAACGTTGAGGTGCTGGACTCCGGCGCGCGTGGCGCCACCAACACCTTCGTCGAACGCGGGATTGGCGACGTGCTGATCGCATGGGAAAACGAAGCCCTGCTGGCCACCAACGAGCTGGGTAAAGACAAGTTTGAGATCGTCACCCCAAGCGAATCGATTCTGGCTGAGCCGACCGTCTCTGTAGTCGATAAAGTGGTTGAGAAGAAAGACACCAAAGCGGTAGCTGAAGCGTACCTGAAGTATCTCTACTCGCCAGAAGGCCAGGAAATTGCGGCGAAGAACTTCTATCGCCCACGCGATCCGGCAGTTGCGAAGAAATACGAAAGCGTCTTCCCTAAACTGAAGCTCTTCACCATTGATGACGAGTTCGGCGGCTGGACGAAAGCGCAGAAAGAGCACTTCTCTAACGGCGGCACTTTCGACCAGATTAGCCAGCGCTAACCATTAGCCAATGACACGGTAACCCGGCGTGAGAAATCCGCCGGGTTTTTTATTTGGTCATCATTTTGCGTTACTCTTTTGCCTCTATTGAAAACAGGGAACGCGTTGTGAAAAAAATTATCGTATTGATCCTGATTGTCATCGCCCTTGCCGCTGGCGGCGCGTACTGGATGAAGGCGGGTAATCCGAATGCGTTGCGCCATATCGTTCTCGACCAGTGTGTGCCGAATCAAATCCAGAACCGTAACCCGGCGCCGTGTGCGCAGGTGAAAACGGATGCAGGCTACGTGGTGTTTAAAGACCGCAACGGGCCGCTGCAGTATCTGCTGATGCCAACCTACCGCATCAACGGCACCGAAAGCCCGCTGTTGACCGAATCACATACGCCGAACTATTTCTGGCTGGCCTGGCAGTCGCGAAGCTTTATGACGTTGAAGCGTGGCTCCGAGGTCCCTGACAGCGCCATTTCGCTGACGATCAACTCCCCGACGGGCCGTACGCAAAACCATTTTCATATTCATATCTCCTGCCTGCGCCCGGACGTGCGCGAGAAGCTCAATGCGGCTCAGGGAGAAATCACCACCCAGTGGCTACCGTTCCCGGGCGGGCTGGAAGGACATGAGTATCTTGCTCGTCGGGTGACGGAGAATGAACTGGTCCAGCGCAGCCCGTTTATGATGCTGGCAGAAGAGCTGCCGGAAGCGCGCGACCACATGGGGCGTTTCGCGCTGGCGATGGCGCAGCAGTCGGACGGCTCGTTTGTGTTGTTGGCGACCGAGCGCAACCTGCTGATGCTGAACCGCGCGTCGGCTGAGGAATTACAGGATCATCAATGCGATATCCTGAAGTGACCCCACTATAAATAGCGTTTACTCGTCCTGCCTGTCGCCGTAGACTTGCTGAAAAATTCTACAGGAGACAGGTATGTCGCTCTGGTTAACGTATCCTCTGCTGCTGCCCTCACTGATCGTTGGCGTCACCATCGTGCTGTGGGCGACGTCGCTATTGCCGGAATTTATCACCGCGCTGCTGTTCTTCACGGCGGCGATGACCGCGAAAATTGCCCCGCCGGAGACGGTCTTCGGCGGTTTTGCCTCGTCGGCCTTCTGGCTGGTCTTCAGCGGCTTTGTGCTCGGCGTGGCGATACGTAAAACCGGACTGGCGGACAGGGCCGCCCGGGCGTTGTCCGCAAAGCTCACCGACTCCTGGATATTGATGGTGGCGAGCGTGGTGCTGCTGAGCTACGCCCTGGCGTTTGTGATGCCGTCGAATATGGGACGTATTGCGCTGCTGATGCCGATTGTTGCGGCGATGGCAAAACGCGCCGGTATCGCCGACGGCTCCCGCGCCTGGTTCGGACTTGCGCTGGCCGTTGGGTTTGGCACCTTCCAGCTTTCTGCCACCATCCTGCCTGCTAACGTACCTAACCTGGTGATGAGCGGTGCGGCAGAAGGCTCGTACGGCATTCATCTGAACTATGTCCCGTATCTGCTGCTGCACACGCCTGTACTCGGTATTCTTAAAGGCCTGATCCTGATCGGCCTGATCTGCTGGCTTTTTCCCGGTAGCCCGAAACCGCCGAAGGATCTGGCACCGTCTGAACCCATGGGGCGGGATGAAAAGCGTCTTGCCTGGCTGCTGGCGGTCGTGCTGGGGATGTGGGTGACGGAGAGCTGGCACGGCATAGGGCCCGCGTGGACGGGGCTGGCGGCATCGGTCATCGTTATGCTGCCGCGCATTGGGTTCATTACCGGAGAGGAGTTTTCTGCGGGGGTAAATATGCGTACCTGTATCTATGTTGCAGGTATTCTTGGGCTGGCGACTGTTGTGACGCAAACCGGTATCGGAGCGGCGGTGGGTGAGGCGTTGCTCCGCATTATGCCGCTGGATGCAGGCAGACCGTTCACCAGTTTCCTGGCGCTTACCGGTATAACCACAGCGCTCAACTTCATTATGACCGCCAACGGCGTTCCGGCGCTGTATACCACTCTGGCACAGAGTTTTTCGGATGCGACCGGCTTCCCGTTGCTGTCGGTGATCATGATTCAGGTGCTGGGCTATTCCACGCCGCTGCTGCCGTATCAGGCGTCACCGATTGTCGTAGCGATGGGCTTAGGGAAGGTGCCTGCAAAGGCGGGGATGGTACTCTGTCTGGCGCTGGCGATTGCAACGTATCTGGTGCTGCTGCCGCTGGATTATTTGTGGTTTAGCGTTTTAGGTCGTTTGTAGCGATTTTGTAGGGCGGGTAAGCGCAAGCGCCACCCGCCACAACAGCATTACGCCTGCTTAGCCGCTTCTGCTGCTTTAACGATCACCGCGAAAGCGTCAGCTTTCAGGGATGCACCGCCAACCAGCGCGCCATCGATGTCTGGCTGGGTGAACAGCTCAGCAGCGTTGGAGGCGTTAACGGAACCGCCGTACTGGATGATGACCTGCTCAGCCACTTTCGCGTCTGCTTTAGCAATGTGATCGCGGATGAATTTGTGAACCGCCTGCGCCTGTGCAGGGGTTGCAGATTTGCCGGTACCGATCGCCCAGACTGGCTCGTATGCGATAACCGCGCCTTCGAACGCTGCCGCGCCCTGGGTTTTCAGCACTGCGTCGATCTGACGTGCGCACACTTCTTCGGTTTTGCCTGCTTCGTTTTCTGCTTCGGTTTCACCGATGCACAGAACCGGGATCAGACCCTGCTCTTTCAGCACGGCGAATTTCTTCGCGATAAACTCGTCGGATTCTTTGTGGTAGGTGCGACGCTCGGAGTGGCCGATGATGATGTATTTCGCGCCGATATCTTTCAGCATTTCAGCGGAGGTTTCACCGGTGAACGCGCCAGACAGGTTAACGTCAACGTTCTGCGCGCCCAGAATGATGTGGCTGCCGTCAGCGGCGCGTTTAGCCAGATCCAGGTACATATCCGGCGGAGCGATAGCAACCGCGCAGCCGGTCACGCCAGCCAGCTCTTTACGCAGGTTCGCAACCAGTTCGTTTACCATGTGGCGGCTGCCGTTCAGTTTCCAGTTACCCATCACTAAAGGATGTCGCATTTCAATTCTCCACGCTAAATAAGCGAATTAAGGAATATGGCCACCCTGACGGGCAGCATGGTCTGTGAATCAGTATAGAGATTTTCCCTCGAAAGGCTTTGCTTTTTGTCATTAATTCGCCCCGCCAAGGGTGTCAGATAGTGCCAGCTTAATCGGTTCAACAGCGAAGGTCAGTCCTTTTTCGCCGTTGTCCGCCACAACATAGCGGATCGCGCCTTCGGTATCGGCGTAGTAACGCTTATTTTTACCGGCGGTAAGGAGCTTTTGCAGCTTCTGCTGGCTTTGTTTTTTCGTCAGCGCAGGGGTAAAAGCCTGCAATACTGCGCTCATGTACTCCATCGCCTTCGCCTTAGCGGCTTTCTGCTCCGGGCCTTGAATCGGCAGCCAGGTGATTTGCATGCTTTTGATTTTTAACGTACCGCGCTCCAGCGCCGTGGAGGCATACAAATTCTCGTTAATCTTGCTTGCCGCACGGGTCAGGGTAGGGGTATCGCGGGAGCCATCAATGGCGCGAAATTCATCCAGCGGCAGCGTTGGATTAACCTGATTGAAGGTTTCACGAAACTGGCTAATGGACTGATCGAACGACGGCGCGCCCGCCAGCAGATACGGCGCGGTGGTCGGGGCAGTGGTTTCGGCGGCGTGCAGGGGAACACCCGCGCTAAGCAGCGCTAAACACAGGAAAAGAGAACGTGCCGAACTTTTCATCAACATTGCCCCTGGCCGTAAGTGCTCATGATTAAAACGATATCTGGTCGGCTTGTCAAAAGGTCACAACTCCAGGGTAAAATGCGCGCTATACGATAATAAGGAACCTTACATGACCATACAGCAGTGGCTGTTTTCATTCAAAGGGCGTATTGGACGCCGTGATTTCTGGATCTGGATGGTGACGTGGGTTGTCGCCATGCTGCTTCTGTTTTTCGTTGCTTACAATGCCTGGCTGAGCACGCAAACGGCGGCCTTCGCGCTGGTCTGCCTGCTATGGCCAACGGCCGCCGTCGTGGTGAAACGTCTGCACGATCGCGGTCGTTCCGGCGCGTGGGCATTTCTGATTATTCTGGCGTGGATGCTGGTGGCAGGAAACTGGGCAATGCTTCCGTCCATCCTGCCGTGGGTCGTGGGCAGGCTGCTGCCGTCGGTCATCTTCGTGATGATGATTGTCGATCTGGGCGCGTTTATCGGCACCCAGAGCGAAAACAAATACGGTAAAGATACCGTAGAGGTGAAGTACCGCTGATCACCAGTAGTGTTCGGCGGTCATATGGCCCGGCCGGCGGCGAAGATGTTTCGTCATCTGCCGGGTATCCTTCAGAAGCTGCTGCGTGTCCCGCACCATCTGCGGGTTGCCACACAGCATGACGTGGCTGGTTTCAGCGTTTAACGGCAATCCAACAGCCTCTTCCAGAGCACCGCTCTCAATAAGCGCCGGCACGCGACCGGTAAGCGTTCCTGCTACGGTTTCACGGCTGACCACCGTCTGAATCTTTAACTTTCCGCCGTACTGCTGTTCAAGCGCCTGCATCTGCGGCAGGTAGCTCAGGTCTGCGGCGTAGCGCGCAGCGTGAACCAGCACGATGTTTTTAAAGCGCTCCAGGTCTTTGCCGTACTGCAAAATAGAGAGATAAGGGCCGATGGCCGTACCGGTTGCCAGCATCCAGAGCGTGTCACAATCTGGGATCTCTTCGAGCACAAAGAAGCCTGCCGCTTCACTAACTATTTGCACATCGTCGCCGGGCTTAAGCGCGGCAAGGCGCGGGCTGAGTTTGCCGTCCGGAACGGTGACCAGATAGAACTCGAGGTCCGGGTTATCAGGTGCGTTAACGTAAGAGTAGGCGCGCTGCACGCGCTCGCCGTCGACGTCCAGCCCCAGCTTCGCAAATTGCCCGGCTTTAAACGGGTGGACGGGAGCATGTACGGTGAGACTAAATAGCGCATCGGTCCAGAACTGTATCTTTGTGACTTTACCTGTTACCCAGTCCGCCATGATCTTCTCCTGTGCTGTTTCTCTGTTCTATCTTCCGTACTTGTGGTGACAATTTCCAGCCCGTCAGGGCCGGAAAGCTCTATCGATCAAACGGTTTTACAGAATGTGCGTCTGCACGTCCGGGTCTTTACGGTCGAGATAGTGGATAGACTGAATGCGGCGAATAGTGCGCGATTTGCCGCGGATCAGCAGCGTTTCAGTGGTGGCCATATTGCCCTTACGGCTGATGCCGTCCAGCAGATCGCCTTTGGTGATTCCGGTCGCCGAGAAGACGACGTTATCGCTACGGGCCATCTCGTCCAGCGCGAGAACTTTATTGGCCTCAATACCCATCGCTTCGCAGCGTGCCAGCTCATTTTCCCCGATGCGGCGGTTCTCTTCGCTGTCGCCTTTCACCTCATGGCGGGGCAGCAGACGCGCCTGCATATCGCCATCCAGCGCGCGGATCACGGCTGCTGATACCACGCCTTCCGGCGCACCGCCGATGCCGTACAGCACATCCACTTCGCTGTCAGGCATGCAGGTCAAAATGGAGGCGGCAACGTCACCATCCGGAATGGCAAACACCCGCACGCCGAGCTTTTGCATCTGCGCGATGGTGGCGTCGTGGCGCGGTTTGGCCAGAATAGTCACGGTAAGTTCGCTAAGGGGTTTGCCCAGGGCTTTGGCGATATTGCGCAGGTTCTCTTCCAGCGGCAGGCTGAGGTCGATTGCGCCCTTCGCGCCAGGACCGACAATCAGCTTTTCCATATACATATCCGGCGCGTTGAGGAAGCAGCCTTTATCGCCTACCGCCAGCACCGCTAACGCATTGGCCTGACCCATCGCCGTCATTCGGGTGCCTTCGATCGGGTCGACGGCAATATCCACAGCATCGCCGTTGCCAGTACCGACTTTTTCACCGATATAGAGCATCGGTGCTTCGTCGATCTCGCCTTCGCCGATCACGATAGTGCCGTCGATGTTGACCTGGTTAAGCACAATGCGCATGGCATGGACGGCGGCGCCGTCTGCGGTATTTTTGTCACCACGACCCAGCCATTTATACCCTGCAAGGGCAGCTGCTTCGGTGACGCGGGAAAACTCGATAGCAAGTTCACGTTTCATGAGGTACTCGTGCAATCAAAAGGAATTGCACGAAGTTTATCACAGAGTGGGGAGGGGCGAGGGGCCCGGTGCGGTGCGGGCCCCTCACCCTGACCCTCTCCCCAGGGGAGAGGGAATATATGATTACTCGTCGTGCTCTTCCCACGCCAGAGCGCGTTTCACCGCCTTCTTCCAGCCGCTGTAGCGGAAGTTACGCTCGGTGGTTTCGATGCCCGGGCGGAATTCGCGTTCGATCACCGCTTTTTCCTGCAGCTCGTCCAGGTTCTGCCAGAAGCCTACCGCCAGACCGGCAAGGTACGCCGCGCCCAGCGCCGTCACTTCACGCACTTCCGGGCGCTCAACGCGGGTGCCCAGAATGTCGGACTGGAACTGCATCAGAAAGTTGTTCGCGACCGCACCGCCGTCCACGCGCAGGGCGTGCAGACGAATGCCAGAGTCAGCCTGCATCGCTTCCAGCACGTCGCGCGTCTGATAGGCGATAGATTCCAGAGTGGCGCGAATAATGTGGTTTGAGTTCACACCGCGCGTCAGGCCGAAAATTGCGCCGCGTGCATACGGATCCCAGTACGGTGCGCCCAGACCGGTGAACGCAGGCACCACGTACACGCCGTTGGTGTCTTTCACTTTGGTCGCGAAGTATTCGGAGTCGAATGCATCGCTGATCAGCTTCATCTCATCACGCAGCCACTGGATAGACGCACCGGCCATGAACACCGCACCTTCCAGGGCATAGTTCACTTCGCCGCGAGGGCCGCAGGCGATGGTGGTCAGCAGGCCGTTTTCTGATTTCACCGCTTTCTCGCCGGTGTTCATCAGCATAAAGCAGCCGGTGCCATAGGTATTCTTAGCCATCCCTTCTTTAACGCAAAGCTGGCCGAACAGCGCCGCCTGCTGGTCACCGGCGATACCGGCGATAGGAATACGCGTACCGCCTTTACCCCCAATGTTGGTCTGGCCGTATACCTCAGAAGACTTGCGCACTTCAGGCAGCATCGCGCGTGGGATATCCAGCGCGTCCAGCATCTTGTCATCCCACTCCAGGGTGTTGATGTTGAACAGCATGGTACGCGAGGCGTTGGTGTAGTCGGTGACGTGAACGCGTCCCTGAGTCATCTTCCAGATAAGCCAGGTGTCAACGGTACCGAACAGCAGCTCGCCGCGCTTAGCACGCTCACGTGAACCTTCCACGTGGTCGAGGATCCACTTCACTTTGGTGCCGGAGAAATACGGGTCAATCACCAGGCCTGTTGCGCTACGGATGTAATCTTCCATGCCCTCGCGCTTCAGTTTTTCGCAAATTTCTGAGGTACGTCGGCACTGCCAGACGATGGCGTTGTAAATAGGCTTACCGGTTTCGCGCTCCCAGACGACGGTGGTCTCACGCTGGTTGGTAATACCAATGGCGGCAATCTCGTCGGAACTGATATCGGCTTTCGCCAGCACTTCGACCAGCGTGGAGCTTTGTGAGGCCCAGATCTCCATCGGATCGTGTTCTACCCAGCCTGGGCGAGGATAAATTTGTTCAAATTCGCGCTGTGACACGCTGACGATGTTCGCGTCATGATCCATTACGACAGCGCGGGAGCTGGTAGTGCCCTGGTCGAGCGCAACGATATATTTTTTTTCGGTCATGGTATGTGTCCCGTAGTCAGATTACAGCGAAGCTTTTTGTTGTGCGGTAGAAGTCGTTTCCTTCTCCTCTTCCACACAGGTGTCGCACGGTAAGTGGCGACCAATTAATTTGCGATAGCCAAATGCACCCAGTGCCGCCCCTACGATTGGTCCGAACAGCGGTACCAGGAAGTAAGGAATATCTTTGCCACCGGTGAAGGCCACGTCGCCCCACCCTGCAAAGAAGGCGAAGGTTTTTGGACCCAGGTCACGCGCCGGGTTCATCGCAAACCCGGTTAATGGGCCCATGGACGCACCAATGACGGCGATCAGCAGACCAATCAGCAATGGCGCCAGCGGGCCACGCGGAATGCCGTTGCCATCATCGCCCAGCGCCATAATGACGCCCATCAGAATAGCGGTAATCACCATTTCAACTGCGAACGCCTGCACAAAATTGATATGCGGGTTTGGATAGGTTGAGAAGATACCTGCCAGATCCAGACTTTCGACGCTGCCGCGCACCATATGATGCGTCTGTTCGAAGTCGATGAAAAGATTGTAATAAAGCCCGTAAACTAACGCCGCTGCGCAAAACGCGCCGGCAAACTGAGAAATAATGAAAGGAACAACTTTGCGTCCGTCGAAGCACGCGAACAGCCAAAGTGCGATAGTTACCGCCGGGTTAAGATGTGCACCGGAAACCCCTGCAGTCAGGTAGATGGCCATCGCCACGCCCAGACCCCAGATGATACTGATTTCCCACTGACCAAAACTGGCACCCGCCACTTTCAGTGCAGCGACACAGCCCACTCCGAAGAATATCAGCAACCCGGTACCAAGGAACTCGGCAATGCACTGGCCTTTTAAGGTTGATGTCTGACTCATAATCGGAATCCTGAAGAGATTGATGTTTATTGTTAGCATGGCCGCCCGTGACAGCCACGATGTCCTGTAGACATAGTGTTAATTTATCGTTAACGAGCAAAAACGAGAAATATCGAAATCAAAATGTGTGGTCTGCGTCAATAAAATGAGCGTTTTCGCGCCATAAAGCGCATTTTTGCATCAGCGCCGGAATGTGAGCTGAATCATTTCATTAACGAATGAGTTAACAATTTAGGGGTATATGACGCGAACGCACCAGGACCAGACCTAAAAGTGTTGCAAACCGCGATCTGCGCGGTGTGTCGCTGGACACAGAGCGCCGCGCTCCATACAATCGACGGTATATGTCGTGCGCGTTTATGTTAAAGCGTCGCCTTGCAATTCAGGAGAGGTAGCATCATGTCTTTAGAAGTGTTTGAGAAACTGGAATCGAAAGTACAGCAGGCGATTGACACCATCACCCTGCTGCAGATGGAAATTGAAGAGCTGAAAGAGAAGAACAACAGCCTGGCGCAGGAAGTTCAGAACGCTCAGCACGGCCGCGAAGAACTGGAGCGCGAAAACAACCAGCTGCGCGAACAGCAGAACGGCTGGCAGGATCGCCTGCAGGCGCTGCTGGGACGTATGGAAGAGGTCTGATTCCCTCAGGGATTACTGACCAGGCCGGGTAAGGCGAAGCCGTCACCCGGCTTTTTTATGGTTATTACTCACGGATTTCAATCATAAAAAAGGCCGCCCAAGGCGGCCTTAACGCTACTTGTCCTGCGCTGTCATAGCATAAGCAACAAACCCACTCGGTTCATCACTCTTTACCACGAGTACGCTGGCGACAATGAACGCGATACATAAATAGCGTTTCATTATGCGGTCCCTGCAGCTAACCGCTCCACCGTTCACCACCGGTGATAAGTCGGTGGACACAAGCCCGGTTAAAGGTTGCTTTACGGTTGTGAATACACCTTTCCCTGGACCGATGCCCATGTGCGAGATGGCGGAAAGGGACGATGCATCATAATGAGCAACAGTAGCGTAGTTAAGGCCTTCAGAGGAAATTAGGAATTTATAAAGGGTCGACGGGGGTTACCAGAGGGATGAACCAGGGTAAGATAAAAATCCTGGTTAAAGGTTGCAAGATAACCCAACGGACCGCGAATCCCGAGGGACAAAAAAACCGCCACATTGCTGTTGGCGGTTTTTTTATGGTTCACGCTGACTGTTCTACTACTCGATATCCAGCGGATCTTCGGAAAGAATAATCCCGGTGTTATCAGCATAAAGATGGTCGCCGGAGAAGAAGGTCACGCCGCCGAAGTTAACGCGCACGTCGCTTTCGCCGATGCCGTCACCCGCCGCCCCTACCGGTATGGCCGCGATGGCCTGAATCCCGATATCCAGTTCCTCCAGATCGTCCACCTGGCGCACGGAACCGTATACCACAAGGCCTTCCCACTCATTCTGAACGGCAATGCCGGCCAGTTCTGCATCAATTAATGCACGGCGCACGGAACCGCCGCCGTCGACCACCAGAACGCGGCCGCGGCCGTTCTGTTCGAGCAGATCGTACAGCAACCCGTTGTCCTCGAAACATTTCACCGTGACGATTTGACCGCCAAACGACGACCGTCCACCAAAGTTGGAGAACAGCGGTTCAACGACGTTGACATCTTCCTGGTAGATGTCACAGAGCTCGGAGGTATCGTATTTCATAGGTTTAACGCTCGGTTGCTGCGAATGTGTTCAGTATATCGTGCGAAATGCGTTGTTGGCAAAATCATCAATTGTTAATTGATATTTGTCAGCTAACTGAGCGTCTGGCTTAAAACAATCCCGATGACGAACAATAGGTTAGTCAGCAGGGCGCCTTTTACCGTTCGCTCCAGCATCGGCGGCATGGCTGTCGGGCTGAGTTCACGCATCACAAAGCGGGCCTGTTTCACCAGCAGCGGTGCGGCAAGCACAAACAGCCACCCCCACAAACTCTGCAGGGAAATCAGGTTAAACAGCGCCAGGCAAACCAGCGCGCCAATGAGCAGGCAGGCATGGTAGCGACGCGCATTCACCGGACCCAGACGAACCGCCAGGGTGTTTTTGCCGTTCTCACGATCGCTGTCTATGTCGCGCAGGTTGTTGATGTTGAGCACCGCTGTCGCCAGCAGACCGCAGGCGGTTGCGGGCAGGAACAGGGCAGGGATCACTGTATGCGCCTGTAAGTACCAGCTGCCCATCACGCTCAGCCAGCCGAAGAACACCAGTACGGAAATATCCCCGAGTCCAATATAACCGTAGGGGCGCGTACCGACGGTGTAAGTGATGGCCGCGATAATGGCCAATAAACCCAACACCAGGAAGCCAATAAAATCGCTGGTGGTCTTAGACGCAACCGTCACCAGCGCCAGGCCGGACACGCAGATCAGCACCACGGTGATAATCAGCGCGCGTTTCATCTGCGCCTGGGTAATTACGCCTTTCTGCATCCCGCGCAGAGGCCCTATGCGATCGGGCTTGTCGCTGCCTTTCACCGCGTCGCCGTAGTCGTTGGCGAGATTGGAGAGGATTTGCAGCAGACCTGCGGTAATTAATGCCAGCGCGGCAACCAGCGGATCGAAATAACCCTGCCACCAGGCAAGCGCCGTACCGACGATAATCGCGGCAAAGGCCAGAGGAAGGGTTTTAGGGCGCAGACTTTCGAGCCACGCCTGAGTACGGCTGATGTCAGTCATAAGTATTTAGCCAATAAAAATGGGGGCA
The DNA here is from genome assembly GCF_001022965.1 of Enterobacter genomosp. O. Classification (GTDB taxonomy): domain Bacteria; phylum Pseudomonadota; class Gammaproteobacteria; order Enterobacterales; family Enterobacteriaceae; genus Enterobacter; species Enterobacter cloacae_L. The sequence goes on along the minus strand of NZ_LECZ01000019.1, from coordinate 33,127 downwards.
TTAGCCCCCATTAAACGTGATGAGAATCCAGTAACCGCGATTATAGGATAAAACGGCTCAGATCTTCATCTGCCACTAACGCATCCAGATGTTTACTCACATATTCTGCGTCAATGGTAACGGTTTGACCGTTCAGGTCGCTCGCATCATAAGAGATATCTTCCACCAGGCGTTCCAGCACGGTGTGCAGACGACGCGCACCGATGTTCTCGGTGGTTTCGTTCACCTGCCATGCGGCCTGGGCGATACGCTTGATGCCGTCTTCGGTGAACTCAAGGTTCACGCCTTCGGTCGCCATCAGCGCTTTGTACTGAACGGTAGCAGAGGCGTTAGGCTCGGTCAGGATACGTTCGAAATCTTCGGTGGTCAGCGCCTGCAGCTCCACGCGGATTGGCAGACGCCCCTGCAGCTCAGGGATCAGATCCGACGGGCTGGCAACCTGGAACGCGCCTGAAGCAATAAACAGGATGTGGTCCGTTTTCACCATGCCGTGCTTGGTGGAGACGGTGCAGCCTTCGACCAGCGGCAGCAGGTCGCGCTGAACGCCTTCACGGGAAACATCCGGGCCGGAGCTGTTGCCGCCGCGCTTACAAATTTTGTCGATTTCGTCGATAAACACGATACCGTGCTGCTCAACCGCGTCGATAGCGTCCTGCTTCAGCTCTTCCGGGTTCACCAGCTTCGCCGCTTCTTCTTCAATCAGCAGCTTCATCGCGTCTTTGATTTTCAGCTTACGCGCTTTCTGCTTCTGGCCGCCCAGGTTCTGGAACATGGACTGCAGCTGGCTGGTCATCTCTTCCATTCCCGGAGGCGCCATGATTTCCACACCCATTGGCGCGGCAGCGAGATCGATCTCAATCTCTTTATCATCCAGCTGGCCTTCACGCAGCTTTTTGCGGAACGCCTGACGTGCAGCAGACGGTTCCGCCTGCTGCTCAGCCTGGCCCCAGTTGTTTTTTGCCGGTGGGATCAGCACGTCGAGAATGCGCTCTTCGGCCATCTCTTCCGCGCGATAGCGGTTTTTCTCAATCGCCTGGACGCGCACCATTTTGATCGCCGAGTCGGTCAGATCGCGGATGATGGAGTCCACTTCTTTACCCACATAGCCCACTTCGGTGAACTTGGTGGCTTCAACTTTGATGAACGGTGCGTTAGCCAGCTTGGCCAGACGACGGGCAATTTCGGTTTTACCGACGCCGGTCGGGCCGATCATCAGAATGTTTTTCGGCGTGACTTCGTGGCGCAGCTCTTCGTCAAGCTGCATACGGCGCCAGCGGTTACGCAGAGCGATAGCCACGGAACGCTTCGCGTTATCCTGGCCGATAATGTGTTTGTTCAGTTCGCTGACAATTTCGCGTGGGGTCATTTCAGACATGGGAGATCCTTACGCTTTGGAGGTCAATTCTTCGATGGTGTGGTTGTGGTTGGTATAGATGCAGATATCACCTGCAATATCCAACGCCTTCACCGCGATATCACGCGCGTTCATGTCGGTGTTTTCCAACAGCGCGCGGGCTGCAGCCTGGGCATAAGGGCCGCCAGAGCCGATGGCAATCAGGTCATTTTCCGGCTGAATCACGTCACCGTTGCCGGTGATGATCAGCGATGCTGTTTCATCGGCTACCGCCAGCAGCGCTTCGAGCTTGCGCAGCATGCGGTCGGTACGCCAGTCTTTTGCCAGCTCAACGGCGGCTTTCACCAGATGACCCTGGTGCATTTCCAGTTTGCGTTCAAACAGTTCAAACAGCGTGAAGGCATCAGCCGTGCCGCCTGCAAAACCGGCGATCACTTTGTCGTTGTAGAGACGACGCACTTTCTTCACGTTGCCTTTCATGACGGTATTACCCAGCGTGGCCTGGCCATCACCGGCGATTACCACATGGCCGTTACGGCGTACACTTACTATTGTTGTCACGAGCAGACCCCCTGGTTACAGAATCGGGAAACAGAAGCCCTGAGCCTGTGCTCAGGGCTGAATTAAATGATAGATGGGGGGGAATTTGGGGGTTTCAACCCCCGGAGGCGAGTCGAATACAGTTTGTGTGACCGGCAATTTTCAAACGAGAAATGGTGCCATCGGCATTTTCTTTGCCTTTGACAGGACCAATCACCACGCGATTCCAGCCGTTATTGGTGGTAATACGCGAATCAAACCCTTCAAAGGCCAGCTGTGCACGCACCGTTTCCGCCTGCTCGGCGCCTTTGAACGAACCGCACTGCACCATCCAGCGGCGTTCGTCTTTTTTCTCTGCCGTCTGCTTCGGCGCCTCGGTCTCTTTAGTGACCGGCGCGGCCTGCTGTGTTTTCGGCTGTTGCGCGGCGGTATGCGCTGGCGTCTGCAGCAGATCCTGATACGGCTGAGCCGCTTGTTTTTGCGGCTGCGCTTTTGGCTGCTGCTGAACAGGCTGGGACTGCGCCGTTCGCGTCTGCTGCTGGTATGGCTGTTCCGTTACCCGCGGCTGTGCTTTTGGCTGCTGCACCGGCTGGGTTTGCGCCCACTGTTGTTGCTGTTGCTTCTGTTGCTGCTGAATTTGCTGTTGCGCCTGACGTCGCTGCAGCGTTTGCTGGCGCTGTTCAGGCGTCTGCTCATTCCACGGCACTTCGTTCAGCTGCGTAGGCTGCTGGCGCATATCGGCCTGCATTTGTGCCAGCAGCTGACGCTGTTCATCCGTCAGCTGATTTGCATTCTGCACTTCACCACCCGCAGAAGGTTCGGTTGGCGCACGTACACCAGGCTGACGGCTTTCCAGCTCTTTGATATAGCGCCAGCGCTCTTCAGGCTTCGGAGGTAGGCCATTTCCGGCCACTTTGCTGGCCTGAAGCGCCTCAGACTCTTCTTTTTTATGGTGCGTGATAAAGTACAGGCCACCAATAAAGGCGACGACTACAGCCGCAGCAATAGCGACCATTGCTGGCGAGACAGCAGGCAGGTTACGTTGCTTTTTCCTTGAGCTACTCTTTTTGCGTCGCGAAGGTGCCGGCTGGCCGCGACGTACATAATCTCGTTGTGCCACTATCGTTTCGCTGTATTTATTCGTTCGTCAGTCCGCCATGTTACTTAAGCGGCGGGGCTTTGACCAGATAAGGGTGTCCTAAAGACGTTTACTTTAAGTCAATGCCTGGGTAGAGCCGCGGACAATCAGTTCGCAGTCCAGCAACCGCGAACCGCTGCTAACTGTTTGACCGTGAAGCTGATCCAGCAAAAGCAGCATCGCTTCACGACCGATTTGATAGCGCGGCTGAGAGACCGTTGAGAGCGGCGGATCGCAAAATTCTGAAAGCGAAATATTATCGAATCCGATGATCGATAAATCTTTCGGGATCCGCAGGCCGCGGCGTTTGGCATACGATAATGCGCCCAGCGCCATCACGTCGCTGTGACAAAATACGGCGGTTGGCGGTTCAGGTAGGTCCAGAAGCTTTTCCAGCGCCTGTCCACCGGCTGCGAAAGTAAAGTCTCCGCGCGCAATGTAGTGCGGATCGACGGTAGCGCCGGTACGGCGCAGCGCCTGAACGTATCCCTGCAGGCGGTAGTGACACAGCGGCATCTCTTCCGGCCCGGCAATGCAGCCTATACGCTTGTGCCCCAGCTCCTGGAGATAGTTTACAGCGTTGAACGCGGCGGTGAGGTTATCAATATGGACGGTCGGCAGTTCCAGCTCTGGCGCGAACTCGTTGGCCATTACCATAGGCGGTAGATTGCGCTGCTCTTCAATGCTGGCATCAAACGGCAGGCGCGAGCCAAGCAGCAGCATGCCGTCAATCTGCTTGGTGATAATGAGGTCGATAAAGGTTTTTTCCTGCTGGTTCTGATGGGCACAATCGCCAATCAGCACCAGATAGCCTTGCTCTGCGGCCGTCACTTCAATACCGCGGATAATCTCGCTGAAGAAGGGATCGCAGATGTCCGGCACAATCACCAGGATAGTGCGCGATTCATTGCGCTTCACGTTACGCCCCATCGCCTGCGGGAAGTAACCCACTTCCAGCGCTGCCTGCTCAACCTTGTTACGGGTCGCCTGGGAGACTTTGTCCGGGTTCATTAATGCGCGGGACACGGTTGCCGTTGAGACTTGTGCTTTCTCGGCAACGTCTTTCATGGTCGCTGTGGCAACCTCTTTCCTGGACTTCAACGTCTTCTCCTCGCCTGAACACCGAACTTCTGCCATCACCATTTTTACAGATAGTTAATGGAATCGGTTACAGAATTTTCATAAAAAGTGTGAGGAGCGTTAAATTTTTCGATCCGTCTTCAACCTTCGATGGGATCGACGTCCAGCACCCACTTCACTTTTCGCGCTTCGGGCAGGGTGTTAATCAGTACGAGCGCGCCGCTGACGATGTGCTGAAGACGAACCCGCGAGGGGTGCTGGAGCAAAATTTGCCAGCGAAAGCGCCCGCCGCGTTTTGGTGCCAGCGCCGGCACCGGGCCCAAAATCCACAGCTGGTTATCCACCAGCGGGCTGGCCTGCAGGAGATTTCTCAGCTGCTGCAGGAAAAGCGGCGCCTGCTGGTTGTTATGATCTTCCGCGCGGATGATAACGTGGCTGGTCCAGGGGGGAAGCTGCATGGTCTGGCGTTCGGCCAGCGCCTGCTCGGCAAAGGCGTCATAGCCTTTATGCAGCAGGGTTTGCAGCAGGGGGTGTTCCGGGTGGTGCGTTTGCAGCACCACTTCGCCCTGTTTGCCGGCGCGTCCCGCACGCCCCGCCACCTGGGTATAAAGCTGGGCGAAGCGTTCGGCTGAGCGAAAATCCGCAGAGAACAGCGCGCCATCCACGTCCAGCAGGGCGACCAGCGTCACGTCCGGGAAGTGGTGTCCTTTGGCCAGCATCTGAGTGCCAATCAAAATACGCGACCCGCCGCGATGCACTTCCGCCAGCTGTTGTTCCAGCGCCCCTTTGCGGCTGGTGGTGTCCCGGTCGATTCGGGACAGGGGCACGTCCGGGAAGAAGGGCGCAAGGGCCTGTTCCAGCTGCTCCGTTCCCAGACCGACCGGCACGATATGCGTTGAGCCACACGACGGACACTGGCGCGGCACCGGGCGCTGGCTGTCGCAGTGGTGGCAGCGCAGATGACGCTGGGCCTGGTGGAAGGTGTAGTAATGGTCGCAGCGCGGGCACTCGGCAATCCAGCCGCAGTCGTGGCACAGCAGGGCGGGCGCAAATCCGCGGCGGTTAAGGAACAGGATGACCTGGTTCCCCGCCTGCAAATGCTGGCGCATGCGGGTAATAAGCGCGGGCGCTAACCCCGCCTGAACCTGCTGACCTTTCAGATCCAGCACGTGCTGAATGGCCGGACGGGCATTCCCCGCCCGACGCGTCAGGCGCAGCATATGGTATTTACGCTGGCGCACGTTGTGCAGCGTTTCGAGCGCTGGCGTGGCAGAGCCGAGAATAATAGGAATTTGCTCGCTGTGGGCGCGATAAACAGCCAGATCGCGGGCGTGATAGCGCCAGCCTTCCTGCTGTTTATAGGAGCTGTCGTGCTCTTCGTCGATCACGATAACCCCAAGATTTTTAAACGGCGTAAACAGCGACGAGCGGGTGCCGATCACAATCGCCGCTTCGCCGTTCTTCGCTTTCAGCCAGGCGCTGAGACGTTCGCTGTCGTTCAGGCCGGAGTGCAGCACCTCAACGGGCGCATTAAAGCGTTCGCGAAAGCGGGCGATGGTTTGCGGCGTCAGGCCAATTTCCGGCACCATTACCAGCGCCTGTTTGCCCTGTGCGAGCACGTTTTCCAGCACGCTCAGGTAGACTTCGGTCTTGCCGGAACCGGTGACCCCCGCCAGCAGCCAGGCAGAGAAATGATCGGAGGCGCTATGAATCGCGCCGACGGCGGTGGCCTGCTCGGTATTCAGACGCAGGCGATCCCCTGAAACGGAGAAACTCTCCCGCCAGTCGTAAAGGGCAGGTGCTTCGCTTGCCAGTTCGCTTAGCCCTTTCTTTCTTAAGGCCTGGAGCGCCGTTTCGCTGACCTCGAGCTCATCAACCTGATGGCGCCAGATTTTCCCCTGACGCAGCGCCGCCAGCGCCTGCTGCTGTTTCTGCGAGCGCTTCAGGCTGTTGATGTCGACCGCCTGACCCTGCTCGGTAGCAAACCAGTACCACATCGGCGCATGGCTGGCGCTCTTGCCCTGGCGCAGCATGATCGGCAGGGCGTGGAACAGGACGTCGCCAATCGGGTGATGATAATAATCCGCCGCCCACAGCAGCAGTCGCCAGGTGCTGGTGGAGTAAACCGGCTCGCTGTCCAGCACCTCAACGACCGACTTCAGTTCGTTAAGCGGCAGTTCGCTCTTATCGCTGACGGAGACAACAATCCCCACGCGCTGCTGTTTGCCAAACGGCACGGTCACGCGACAGCCCGCTTTGGCGCTCATGCTGTCGGGCAGCAGATAGTCAAAGGTGCGGGGAAGCGGAACGGGCAGGGCAACGTGAGCGACGGGCATCGAATCTTCCTGACTTGAAAAGTGGCGCGTTAGTATACACATTAGTGAAAGCGGCGTGCGGATCAGTTTGCATACGTTGGTCAAATTCTGTATGATTCGCCGCCTTTGGTGTACTTTACGCCAAAGAACTTACAATCAACATCGCGTGGTGTCTGGCGTTAGGGCTGGAAGAGCGACGCGGCCTTAACTGAGGTTCTCCCATGAAAAAAGATATTCACCCGAAATACGAAATGATTACTGCAAACTGTTCTTGCGGTAACTCTATCCAGATCCGCTCTACCGTGGGTCACGATCTGAACCTGGACGTGTGCGGCAAATGCCACCCGTTCTACACTGGTAAGCAGCGTGATGTTGCAACCGGTGGCCGTGTTGACCGCTTCAACAAGCGTTTCAGCATCCCGGGCGCTAAATAAGTTTCCCGAAAAAAAGGCACCGCAAGGTGCCTTTTTTGTATCCGCTTATCAGTATTCCCACGTATCCGGGTCAATACCCAGTTCACGCATGATCACCTTCGCCTCTTCCGGGATTTCGTCACTACGCTCTTTGCGCAGATCGTCATCGTTTGGCAACGGTTGACCGGTAAACGCATGCAGAAACGCTTCGCACAGCAGTTCGCTGTTGGTTGCGTGGCGCAGGTTGTTCACCTGACGACGCGTACGTTCATCGGTGAGGATCTTCAACACCTTCAGAGGAATGGAAACCGTAATTTTCTTTACTTGCTCACTCTTCTTACCGTGCTCAGCGTATGGGCTGATATATTCGCCGCTCCATTCAGCCATGAGATACCTTTAATCCTCTCAGTCATTTATCTAAAGGTGCAAAACCTGTAACCACCCGTTTTGAACCGCAATCTTGCCTAGTTTACCGTAGAGACGATACCGTGGCACGGATATTGCCGCTGCAGCGTGCACTAAAGCATATAATTTTAACGGCTATTTGCGCATTGCTCAATCTATACGCAAAGAAGTTTAGATGTCCAGATGTATTGACGTCCATACTTTCAATGTTTACTCTGGTGCCTGACTTTTCACCTCATTCGCCAGGAAGCCCTCACCATGACGCGTAAACAGGCCACTATTGCAGTGCGTAGCGGATTAAATGATGACGAGCAGTACGGCTGCGTTGTCCCGCCGATTCATCTTTCCAGTACCTATAATTTCACCGGATTTAATGAACCCCGCGCGCATGATTACTCGCGTCGTGGCAACCCTACGCGTGACGTGACCCAGCGCGCGCTGGCGGAGCTGGAAGGTGGCGCAGGTGCAGTATTAACCAATACGGGAATGTCCGCCATTCACCTGGTGACTACGGTGTTCCTGAAGCCGGGTGACCTGCTGGTTGCACCGCACGATTGCTACGGCGGCAGCTACCGTCTGTTTGACAGCCTGGCGAAACGCGGTTGCTATCGCGTGCTGTTTGTCGATCAAAACGACGAACAGGCGCTGAAACAGGCGCTGGCAGAGAAGCCGAAGCTGGTGCTGGTGGAAAGTCCAAGCAATCCATTGTTGCGCGTTGTCGATATTGCGAAAATTTGTCAGCTCGCAAGGGATGCGGGAGCGATAAGTGTAGTGGATAATACGTTCCTCAGTCCGGCCCTTCAGAACCCACTCGCACTGGGTGCCGATCTGGTATTGCATTCATGCACAAAATATCTGAACGGCCATTCTGACGTGGTCGCGGGCGTGGTGATTGCCAAAGATCCTGAAGTTGTCACCGAACTGGCATGGTGGGCGAATAACATTGGCGTCACCGCCGGGGCCTTCGACAGCTATCTGCTGTTACGAGGCATTCGCACGCTGTCGCCGCGCATGGACGTGGCGCAGCGCAATGCCCAGGCGATTGTCGATTTCCTGAAAAAGCAGCCGCTGGTGAAGAAGCTCTATCACCCGTCGCTGCCTGAAAATCAGGGGCACGAAATTGCCGCGCGCCAGCAGAAGGGATTTGGCGCGATGTTAAGTTTTGAACTGGACGGTGACGAGCAAACGCTGCGTCGCTTCCTGAGCGGGCTGTCATTGTTTACGCTGGCGGAATCCTTAGGTGGGGTTGAAAGCTTGATCTCCCACGCCGCGACCATGACGCACGCAGGTATGGCACCCGAAGCACGTGCCGCCGCCGGTATTTCTGAGACGCTGCTGCGAATCTCAACCGGTATTGAAGATTCTGAAGATTTAATTGCCGATCTGGAAAATGGCTTCCGGGTCGCAGCCAAGGGGTAATCATGAGTGTGATAGCGCAGGCAGGGGCGAAGGGTCGTCAGCTGCACAAGTTTGGTGGTAGTAGTCTTGCCGATGTGAAATGTTACCTGCGCGTCGCAGGGATCATGACCGAGTATTCGCAGCCGGGGGACATGATGGTTGTCTCTGCGGCAGGCAGCACCACCAACCAGTTGATTAGCTGGCTGAAACTGAGCCAGACCGATCGCCTTTCTGCGCATCAGGTGCAACAGTCCTTACGTCGTTATCAGAGCGAGCTGATTGCCGGCCTGCTGCCTGCGGACGTGGCGGACGGGCTGATCAGCGCCTTTACCCATGACCTTGAGCGTCTGGCGGCTCTGCTGGACAGCGGAATTACCGATGCGGTGTATGCCGAAGTGGTGGGCCACGGTGAAGTGTGGTCCGCGCGCCTGATGGCCGCTGTTCTGCAACACCTGGGTGTCGACGCAGCCTGGCTCGACGCGCGCGATTTCCTGCGCGCTGAACGCGCCGCGCAGCCGCAGGTGGATGAAGGCTTGTCCTACCCACTGCTGCAACAGCTGCTGGTGCAGCACCCGGGCAAACGCATTGTGGTGACCGGCTTTATCAGCCGCAGCAACGCGGGTGAAACCGTGCTGCTGGGTCGTAACGGCTCCGACTACTCGGCAACGCAAATTGGTGCCCTGGCGGGCGTGTCCCGCGTCACCATCTGGAGCGACGTGGCCGGTGTTTACAGCGCGGACCCGCGTAAAGTGAAGGATGCCTGCCTGCTGCCGCTGCTGCGCCTGGATGAAGCCAGCGAGCTGGCGCGTCTGGCCGCACCGGTGCTGCACGCGCGCACGCTGCAGCCGGTTTCCGGTAGCGATATCGACCTGCAGCTGCGCTGTAGCTATACCCCGGATCAAGGCTCCACGCGCATTGAGCGCGTGCTGGCGTCCGGTACCGGGGCGCGTATTGTCACCAGCCACGACGACATCTGCCTGATTGAGTTCCAGGTCCCTGCGGGTCAGGACTTCAAACTGGCGCATAAAGACATCGACCTGGTATTAAAGCGTGCCCAGGTGCGTCCGCTGGCCGTTGGCGTGCATAACGATCGCCAGCTGCTGCAGTTCTGCTATACCGCTGAAGTGGCGGACAGCGCGCTGAAAATCCTGGATGAAGCGGGCCTGCCGGGCGAGCTTCGCCTGCGTCAGGGGCTGGCGCTGGTGGCGATGGTGGGCGCGGGCGTCACCCGTAACCCGCTGCACTGCCACCGCTTCTGGCAGCAGCTGAAGGGCCAGCCGGTGGAGTTTACCTGGCAGTCGGAAGAGGGCATCAGCCTGGTCGCCGTCCTGCGCAAAGGGCCAACCGAGAGCCTGATTCAGGGTCTGCATACCTCTCTGTTCCGCGCGGAAAAACGCATCGGACTGGTGCTGTTTGGTAAAGGCAATATCGGTTCCCGCTGGCTGGAGCTGTTTGCCCGCGAACAGGTCACGCTCTCGGCGCGTACCGGATTTGAATTCATTCTCGCGGGCGTCGTGGACAGCCGCCGCAGCCTGTTGAACTACGAAGGGCTGGACGCCAGCCGCGCGCTTGCCTTCTTCAATGATGAAGCCGTTGAGCAGGATGAAGAGTCGCTGTTCCTGTGGATGCGCGCGCACCCGTATGACGATCTGGTGGTGCTGGACGTCACCGCCAGCGAACAGCTTGCGGATCAGTATCTGGATTTCGCGAGCCACGGTTTCCACGTCATCAGCGCCAATAAGCTGGCGGGCGCCAGCAGCACCGATAAATACCGTCAGATCCACGACGCGTTTGAAAAAACAGGGCGCCACTGGCTGTACAACGCTACCGTTGGCGCGGGCCTGCCGGTGAACCATACGGTGCGCGACCTCATTGAGAGCGGCGACAGCATTCTGGCGCTGAGCGGTATTTTCTCCGGCACGCTCTCCTGGCTGTTCCTGCAGTTTGACGGCACCGTACCGTTTACTGACCTGGTGGATCAGGCATGGCAGCAGGGCTTAACGGAACCCGATCCGCGCGTTGACCTCTCAGGTAAAGACGTCATGCGTAAGCTGGTGATCCTGGCGCGTGAAGCCGGTTATGACATCGAACCGGATGCCGTCCGCGTCGAATCCCTGGTCCCTGCCGGCTGTGAAGAGGGCTCTGTGGACCATTTCTTTGAAAATGGTGAAGAGCTTAACGAGCAGATGGTGCAGCGTCTGGAAGCGGCGAATGAAATGGGGCTGGTACTGCGCTACGTGGCGCGTTTCGAGGCGAACGGAAAAGCGCGAGTCGGTGTCGAGGCGGTGCGTCCTGAACATCCGCTGGCGGCGCTGCTGCCGTGCGATAACGTCTTCGCCATCGAAAGCCGCTGGTACCGCGATAACCCGCTGGTGATCCGTGGTCCTGGCGCGGGGCGCGACGTCACCGCTGGGGCGATCCAGTCCGACATCAACCGTCTGGCTAAGCTACTGTAACCTCTGTATTTCCCTCTCCCTGTGGGAGAGGGTTAGGGTGAGGGCATCAGACCGCACTAACCCCCCATCATGAATTCCCTTCACATTCCCTGAGCAAACCTCACCGTTATTGTTGATTATTTATGTTGACGTCCCTCCGCTTTTCCGTCATTTTTACATCTGGACGTCTAAACGTATAGAAGTTCACAACACAATAAACAACGACACGCGATTGATAGAGGTAAGGTATGAGCTTTTTTCACGCCAACCAGCGGGAAGCACTGAATCAGAGCCTGGCTGAGGTAAACGGCCAGATTAACGTCTCTTTTGAATTTTTCCCGCCGCGCACCAGTGAAATGGAGCAAACCCTGTGGAGCTCTATCGATCGTCTCAGCAGCCTGAAACCGAAGTTTGTCTCCGTGACGTACGGGGCTAACTCCGGCGAGCGTGACCGTACGCACAGCATCATTAAAGGCATTAAAGATCGTACCGGCCTGGAAGCGGCGCCGCACCTCACCTGTATCGACGCCACTCGCGACGAGCTGCGCGCCATTGCCCAGGATTACTGGAACAACGGCATCCGCCATATTGTTGCGCTGCGCGGTGATCTGCCGCCGGGTAGCGGCAAGCCGGATATGTATGCAGCTGATTTGGTTGCGCTGCTGAAGGATGTGGCCGACTTTGATATCTCCGTTGCCGCTTATCCGGAAGTTCATCCGGAAGCAAAGAGTGCCCAGGCCGATCTGCTTAACCTGAAGCGTAAAGTGGACGCCGGCGCGAACCGTGCCATTACCCAGTTCTTCTTTGATGTGGAAAGCTACCTGCGCTTTCGTGACCGCTGCGTCTCCGCGGGCATCGACGTTGAAATCATCCCGGGGATCCTGCCGGTCTCTAACTTCAAACAGGCAAAGAAATTTGCCGATATGACCAACGTGCGCATCCCGCTGTGGATGTCCAAAATGTACGAAGGGCTGGACGATGACCCGGAAACCCGCAAGCTGGTTGGGGCCAATATCGCGATGGACATGGTGAAGATCTTAAGTCGCGAAGGCGTGAAAGACTTCCACTTCTATACGCTGAACCGCGCGGAGATGAGTTACGCCATTTGTCATACGCTCGGCGTGCGTCCAGCGTAATAAGCATAAAGCCCTCATAATTTGAGGGCTTTTTAGTCAGGTAAAAAACTTAAAAGGTATTAGCTATCGAATCTGTGGATTAATTCAACTATATCTTATTGCTAGTGGTGTATATCGTAACGGTAACACTGTAAAAGGGAGCATAGCGATGAGCACGTCAGACGAGACCAATAAAGCGGCATCAGTCGGCAAATGCCCGTTCCACCAGGGCGGCGTCGATCACAGCGCGGGTGCAGGTACAGGCAGCCGTGACTGGTGGCCAAAACAACTCCGCATCGATCTTCTTAACCAACATTCCAACCGTTCTAACCCTCTGGGTGAAGACTTCGACTACCGCAAAGAATTTAGCAAACTCGATTACTCTGCCCTTAAAGGCGACCTCAAAGCACTTTTAACCGACTCTCAACCGTGGTGGCCTGCCGACTGGGGCAGCTATGCGGGCCTGTTTATCCGTATGGCCTGGCACGGCGCGGGTACCTATCGCTCCGTTGACGGGCGCGGTGGGGCAGGACGCGGTCAACAGCGCTTTGCACCGCTGAACTCCTGGCCGGATAACGTTAGCCTCGATAAAGCGCGCCGTCTGCTGTGGCCCATCAAGAAAAAATACGGACAAAAAATCTCCTGGGCTGACCTGTTCATCCTCGCAGGTAACGTGGCGCTGGAGAACTCTGGCTTCCGCACCTTTGGTTTTGGTGCCGGGCGTGAAGACGTCTGGGAACCGGATCTCGACGTAAACTGGGGCGATGAAAAAGCCTGGTTGACCCATCGTGACCCGGAAGCGCTGGCGAAGCGCCCTCTGGCAGCGACCGAAATGGGGCTGATTTACGTTAACCCGGAAGGGCCAAACGCCAGCGGTGAACCGCTGTCAGCGGCAGCGGCGATTCGCGCCACCTTCGGCAACATGGGCATGAACGACGAAGAGACCGTGGCGCTGATTGCCGGTGGCCACACCCTCGGCAAAACCCACGGCGCGGGTGAAGCCACCCACGTTGGCACCGACCCGGAAGCCTCACCGATTGAAGCGCAGGGCCTGGGCTGGGCCAGCACGCACGGCACAGGGGTTGGCGCAGACGCCATTACCTCCGGCCTGGAAGTTATCTGGTCACAAACTCCGACCCAGTGGAGCAACTACTTCTTCGAGAACCTGTTCAAATTCGAATGGGTGCAGACCCGCAGCCCGGCAGGCGCGATTCAGTTTGAAGCCGTTGATGCGCCGGAAATCATGCCTGACCCGTTCGACCCGTCGAAAAAACGTAAGCCAACGATGCTGGTTACTGACCTGACGCTGCGTTTTGACCCGGAATTCGAAAAGATTTCCCGCCGTTTCCTGAACGACCCGCAGGCCTTCAACGAAGCCTTCGCGCGCGCGTGGTTCAAACTGACCCACCGCGATATGGGACCAAAATCGCGTTACCTCGGTCCGGAAGTGCCAAAAGAAGATCTGATCTGGCAGGATCCGCTGCCGGAGGCGGTATTCAATCCGACTAAAGAGGACATTGAAAGCCTGAAGGCGGAAATTGCAGCGTCCGGTCTGTCCGTCAGCGAGCTGGTTTCCGTTGCCTGGGCGTCAGCGTCAACCTTCCGCGGTGGCGATAAGCGTGGCGGTGCGAACGGTGCGCGTCTGGCGCTGGCCCCTCAGCGTGACTGGGACGTGAACGCCGCAGCGGTTCGCGCGCTGCCGGCTCTGGAAGCTATCCAGCGCACCACCAACAAAGCCTCTCTGGCCGATATCATCGTGCTGGCGGGCGTGGTAGGCGTAGAGCAAGCCGCGAAAGCTGCGGGCGTGTACGTCACCGTACCGTTCACGCCGGGCCGCGTGGATGCGCGTCAGGATCAGACGGATATCGAGATGTTTAACCTGCTCGAACCGGTTGCCGATGGCTTCCGCAACTACCGTGCGCAGGTGGATGTGTCCACGACGGAATCCCTGCTGATTGATAAAGCCCAGCAGCTGACGTTGACCGCACCGGAGCTGACGGTGCTGATCGGCGGCCTGCGCGTGTTGGGGGCTAACTTCGATGGCAGTAAGAACGGTGTGTTCACTGACCGCGAAGGCGTGCTGAGCAATGATTTCTTCGTGAACCTGCTGGACATGAATACCCAGTGGAAGGCGACCGATGAATCAAATGAACTGTTTGCCGGAAGCGATCGCGCCAGCGGTGAAGTGAAATATACCTCCACCCGCGCCGATCTGGTCTTCGGTTCTAACGCCGTCCTGCGCGCGCTGGCAGAGGTTTATGCCAGTGATGATGCGCACGAGAAGTTCGTCCGCGACTTCGTTGCAGCATGGGCGAGGGTGATGGATCTGGACCGGTTTGACGTGAAGTAACCATTGGGCCGGGTGGCGGCTACGCCTTACCCGGCCTACGGGCAAAAAAATCCCCGCCGATGCGGGGATTTTTATTTATGCTATTTACTCCCACTCCTGCAAAAACCGCTGTCCGTACTGGTCGGCCACCAGCAGCGCCGCATAGACCTGATCCGGTGTGACGCCACCAGGCATATTGTGAATGGTTTCTCCTTCCGCGCAGGATGCTTCGGCAATCAGACGCATTTTGGCCGGAATGTCTTCTTTGATGTTCAGCTGCGCCAGCGTAATGGGCAACCCAACGCTGTGGCAAAGCGCCGCGACGGTCTCTATTTCTTCTACCGGCGCATTTTCCAGCACTAGCTGCGTCAGCGTACCAAACGCCACTTTTTCGCCGTGATAGAAATGATGCGCGTCCGGCACGGCCGTCATACCGTTATGAATAGCGTGTGCCGCGGCCAGCCCGCCGCTCTCAAAGCCGACGCCGCTGAGATAGGTGTTGGCTTCGATAATGCGTTCCAGCGCCGGTGTGACCACGTGCTGTTCCGCTGCCAGCATCGCTTTTTCACCCTCTTCAACCAGCGTGTTGTAGCACAGCTCGGCCAGGGCTAATGCCGCCTGGGTGCATTTACCGCCGGCCATGGTGGTTGCGCCGCTTCGCGAGCAGGCGCGTGCTTCAAACCAGGTCGCCAGCGCATCGCCAATTCCGGCGGCAAGCAGACGTGCAGGTGCACCCGCCACCACTTTCGTATCCACAATGACCATGTTCGGGTTGTGCGGCAGCATCAGGTAGCGATCGAACTCGCCGCTGTCGGTGTAGATAACGGAAAGGGCGCTGCACGGCGCGTCGGTGGACGCGATCGTCGGCGCAATCGCGACGGGCACGTCCATAAAGTGGGCCAGCGCTTTGGCTGTATCCAGCGTTTTACCGCCCCCGATGCCCAGCACCGCCATGCAGTCGGCGCCGTCAGCGAGTTTTTTCAGTCGATCGATTTCATTTTGTGAACATTCGCCGCCAAACGGCGCGATTTCGGCATGCAGTTCTGCTTTTTTAAAGCTTTGTCGCAAGGTTTCTTCGGCAAAACCCAGTACAAACTTATCGCCGACGACCAGCCAGCGCTGTGCCAGGGGTTTCAGATAGTCGCCGAGACGGGTAAGCACATCAGCGCCCTGGATATATTTCCCCGGCGATTGAATGATACGGTCCATAACAGTTCTCCCTTACAGGTTGAGGTTACCAAACGCGTTTTTCCAGTCCTGCTCGAACTTCTCTATGGCTGACTCTACCGCCGGGGTGCCGAGCATTTGTTGCGCTACGTCTAAAGGAAGCGTGATTGCCTCACATCCCGCGAGCAGACAGTCCAGCGCCTGACGCGGCGTTTTGAAGCTGGCGGCCAGCACTTTGCTGTCCGGTGCGTGCAGCTCCAGCAGGGACTGCAGCTCCTGCACCATGCGGATGCCGTCACCGCCCTGAGCGTCGACGCGGTTTACATACGGCGCGACATATTTCGCCCCCGCCAGTGCGGCGAGTAAGCCCTGCGCAGCGCTGTAAACGGCGGTTCCCAGCGTGGTTATCCCCTCTTTTTTCAACTCTTTAATCGCGATAAGCCCCTGAGCGGTGACCGGGATTTTGACCACGATATCCGGTACGGCGTTACTCAGGCGCTTGGCTTCCGCCACCATGCCTTCTGCATCGCGGCTCAGGGTTTGCGCAAACAGCGTACCTTCCGGCCCGATGGCTTTTTGCAGGCGCGGCAGCACGTCCCAGATGGGTTCACGGCTGGCGGCAATGATGCTTGGGTTGGTGGTGACGCCCGCGATGGGGAAGACGCGGGCCAGGCGTTCAACGTCCGCCACGCTGGCGGTATCGAGGTAGAGTTCCATTATTTTTCCTTAAGTCAGAAAGGCTAAATAAAGGATAAGGCCCGGCCAGGCGCGGCCGATACAGGTCAATTTTGCCAAATACTGGACAAATGTATTCTGCTTAACGAAGTGAGATGCCGATCACAGTGCTAGTTTTTGGCGATTAGCTGGCTGTGGTACTGGCGGCGATATTCGGAAGGGGAGCGTTCGGTGTGTTTGCGAAAGAGACGGCAGAAATAATTGCTGTCCATAAATCCGCAGCGCGCCGCAATATCCTTAATTTTTAAATCGTATCCCTTGAGCAGCTGGCGAGCGTGTTCCAGACGCGTCTGCGTCAGGTATTCATTGAACCCGACGTTTCCGGTCTTCTGAAAAAGGTGAGAGAGATAGTTAGGGGAAATATAAAACGCCTCGGCAACGGAATCCCGAGTCAGCGCTGAGGCATGATGTTCGTCAATAAAGCGACGAACGGCTTCGAAGAGCGCACGGCTGCGGCTATCAGTGTGGATCTCGCTGCCAAGCAGATCGCGGCAGTGGCTAAGCAGACTTAACACTACCAGCCTGGCCGTGTCCTGCTCGGTAGGCTGCATGTGCAGCTCGTTGAGCGTTTGCAGGAGAAACGCGCCCGTTCGGGGGCCTCGCCTGGCGACCTGCAGCTGTTGTAAAAGGTCATTGTCCCGATGAAGCTCAAGCGTCAATTGCTGTTTACCGAAGCTTATTCTGAAAATGTTTGAAGAATGAAGCGGGACGTGCCCGGATGTGGAAAAGAATGCCTCGCAGCGGGTTTCAAGGATAACCGAGAGACAAGGTGATGTTCGGATGTTCTTCCCGGCAGGCGCGACAAAGTGCACATGATGCAGGGGTAATGCGCCGTTAATCAGCTCCGTCAGGATTTGCCTAACATCGTGGTGCATGACGTGGATACCGCGGTATTGCCGGGTGGCGCTAACGCTTACCCGGCCTACCTGTCGTAGGCCCGCGCAAGCGTAGCGCCGCCGGACATAAAGCATTAACCGGTGTTACGCATACCTGCCGCAACGCCCGCAATCGTCACCATCAGCGCCTGTTCAACGCGTGGATCCGGCTCTTTTCCTTCTTCTTCCGCCAGGCGCGAACGGTGCAGTAGCTCTGCC
This sequence comes from Enterobacter genomosp. O, assembly GCF_001022965.1. GTDB lineage: Bacteria > Pseudomonadota > Gammaproteobacteria > Enterobacterales > Enterobacteriaceae > Enterobacter > Enterobacter cloacae_L. The sequence continues at coordinate 15,609 of NZ_LECZ01000019.1, read as the reverse complement.
TGCAGAACGTTCAGCGGGTCGGTGTAGATGTTGCGCAGCTGGATAGACTCGGCAATCCACGGCAGATCTTCCATCAGGTGGGAATCGTTAGCGATATCCAGCACCACCTTGATGTCGCCTTGCAGCAGCTCGCGCAGCTCTTTACCCAGCGCCCACAGCTCAGGCTTCACCAGACGCTGATCGTAGTATTCCGCCAGCCACAGGTCGGCTTTTGAAAAGACCATTTCCAGCATACCCAGGCGGGTGGAGAAGAACGGCCAGTCGCGACACATGGTTTCCAGCTCGTTCTGTTTACCGTCTTCCACCACTTTTTGCAGCGCGGCGCCGGCACCCAGCCAGGCGGGCAGCATTAAGCGGTTCTGCGTCCAGGCGAAGATCCACGGGATGGCGCGCAGGGACTCTACGCCACCGGTCGGGCGGCGCTTCGCCGGACGCGAGCCCAGCGGCAGTTTACCCAGCTCCTGCTCAGGCGTTGCCGAGCGGAAGTAAGGGACGAAATCTTTGTTTTCACGCACGTAGCCGCGGTACAGATCGCAGGAGATATCCGACAGCTCGTCCATGATGCGGCACCAGGAGTCTTTCGGTTCCGGCGGCGGCAGCAGGTTCGCTTCCAGAATGGCGCTGGTGTAAAGCGACAGGCTGCTGATGGTCACTTCCGGCAGGCCATACTTGAAGCGGATCATCTCGCCCTGTTCAGTAACGCGCAGGCCGCCTTTCAGGCTTCCCGGCGGCTGCGACAGCAGAGCCGCGTGAGCAGGCGCGCCGCCACGGCCAATTGAGCCACCGCGTCCGTGGAACAGAGTCAGCTCAATACCGGCTTTCTCGCAGGTCTTGATCAGTGCATCCTGCGCCTGATACTGCGCCCAGGATGCCGCCATTACGCCCGCATCTTTTGCGGAGTCGGAATAGCCAATCATTACCATCTGTTTGCCCTGAATAAAGCCGCGATACCAGTCGATGTTCAGCAACTGGGTCATGACGTCGTTGGCATTGTTCAGGTCGTCGAGGGTCTCAAACAGCGGAGCGACCGGCAGGGCATAGTCGATACCGGCTTCTTTCAGCAGAAGGTGAACGCCCAGCACGTCGGACGGGGTTTTCGCCATGGAGATCACATAGGCGGCCACCGATCCTTTCGGCGCGTCCACGATCGCTTTACAGGTGTTGAGCACCTCGCGGGTGTCGTTGCTTGGCTCCCAGTTGCGCGGCAGCAGAGGGCGCTTTGAGTTCAGCTCGCGGATCAGGAAGGCCTGTTTGTCGGCTTCGGACCAGCTTTCATAATCGCCGATGCCGAGATAGCGGGTCAGCTCGCCCAGGGCTTCGGTATGGCGGGTACTTTCCTGACGCACGTCGATACGCACCAGCGGCACGCCAAAACACTTCACGCGACGCAGGGTGTCGAGCAGCTCGCCGTTGGCGATGATGCCCATCCCGCAGGCCTGCAGCGATTTATAACAGGCGTAAAGCGGCTCCCAGAGCTGTTCGTTCTGGCTGAGCAGGCCTTCCGGTTTTGGCAGGCGCTGGCCTTTCAGGCGCGCTTCCAGCCAGGCCTGAGTGGCCATCAACTGACCGCGCAGTTTTTTCATCAGGAAACGGTACGGCTCGCTGGCGCCTTCTTCTCCGGCCAGCGCGCGCAGTTCCGGCGTTGCTTCAACCATCGACAGCTCGGAGATCAGCACCTGAATGTCCTTCAGGAACAGGTCGGTCGCTTTCCAGCGGCTCAGCAGCAGGACGTGACGGGTGATTTCGGCGGTGACGTTCGGGTTGCCGTCGCGGTCGCCGCCCATCCAGGAGGTGAAACGTACCGGAACAAAGTCGACCGGCAGGCGGTAGCCCAGGTTCTCTTCCAGCTGTTCGTTCAGCTCGCGCAGGTAGTTAGGTACCCCTTCCCACAGGCTGTTTTCCACCACCGCAAAGCCCCATTTGGCTTCGTCGACCGGGCTTGGGCGGTGCTTACGAATTTCATCGGTGTGCCAGGACTGGGCAATCAGCTGGCGCAGACGGCGCATCAGCTGGTTGCGTTCGTAGTCGGCAATGTCTTTATTATCCAACTGCTTGAGGCAGTTGTTCACTTCCACCATTTTGTGGATCAGGGTGCGACGGGTGATCTCGGTGGGGTGAGCGGTCAGTACCAGCTCCAGCGAAAGAGACTCCACCGCTTTTTTGATGGTGGCTTCGTTGAGGTCTGGCTGGTCTTTCAGTTTACGAAGGGTGCGGGCAATGACTTCCGGGTTGCTGGCCGCTTCGCCGTTTGGCGAAATGCTGTGGTATTGCTCAGCGGTATTTGCCAGGTTCAGGAACTGGCTGAATGCGCGTGCAACAGGCAGCAGCTCGTCGTTAGAGAGGTTCTGCAAGGTGGTGAGCAGCTCCTGACGACTGGCCTCGTTACCTGAACGGGAAGATTTAGACAGCTTGCGGATGGTTTCAACGCGGTCGAGGATGTTCTCCCCCAACGCATCTTTGATGGTATCTCCAAGCACTTTGCCGAGCATACTGACATTACTACGCAACGCGGAATATTGTTCGTTCATAAAAACCCAGTCACCCCATCATTTTTGTTTATGCCCAATCGAAAATCTTTTGGACATTATTTTGTCATCTCCCTTTATAAAGCCACGTAAAACCCCCGTCGTCAATTGCTGCGAAAACGGTTCAGCAAACGAATAAATGTGGGCAATTTACGAAATTTAATTCGCTTCGCGTCAGATAAGAGATGCTTATGGGAATGTGACGGAGATCATGCGATTTGTTGCCCTCACCCTAACCCTCTCCCACGGGGAGAGGGGACTCTTCGGTGCGGTTTTAATGCCAGCAGAAGTGATGCACAACCTGGGTAATCAGTTCGCGGGTAGGCTTGATGAAGCGGGTTTCCAGATATTCGTCCGGCTGGTGCGCCTGGTTAATCGAACCGGGGCCAAGGACCAGCGTCGGGCAAAGGGTCTGAATAAACGGCGCTTCAGTGCAGTAGTTCACCACGTCGGTTTTCTCGCCGAGCAGCTTTTCCACCACTTCGACCAGCTGATGATCCGGCGGGCATTCGTAACCCGGGATCGGCGGGTGCAGTTCGGAGACCGTCAGACGGCCCGGCCAGCGCTCGCTCACCGGGGCCAGCGCTTCATTCAGAAGGCCGTCGAGATCGCTCAGCGTCATGCCCGGCAGCGGGCGGATATCCATGTGCAGTTCGCAGCAGGCGCAGATACGGTTGGAGGCATCGCCGCCGTGCAGGCTGCCGAGGTTCAGGGTCGGATACGGCACGGTGAACGCGTCGTAGTGGTAACGCTCTTTCAGGTCGTTGCGCAGGGTCATGATACGGCCGATGGCGTCATGCATCAGCTCAATGGCGTTGACGCCGCGCGCCGGATCGCTGGAGTGGCCGGACTGGCCCAGGACACGCACTGCGGTAGAGATATGGCCTTTATGCGCACGAATTGGCTGCAGAGACGTTGGCTCGCCGATGATGGCGCAATCCGGGCGAATCGACGTATTTTCAGAGAAGTAGCGCGCCCCCGCCATGCTGGTCTCTTCATCGGCGGTCGCGAGGATGTAGAGCGGCTTTTTCAGTTTTGTCACGTCCACGTCGCGCAGCGCGTCGAGAATAAAGGCGAAAAAGCCTTTCATGTCGGCGGTGCCCAGACCGTAAAGCTTGTTGTCATGCTCGGTCAGAGTGAACGGGTCGCGGGTCCAGCGGCCGTCATCAAACGGCACGGTGTCGGTATGACCGGCAAGCAGCAGGCCGCCCGCACCGGTTCCGGTGCTGGCCAGCAGGTTAAATTTGTGACGTGTTCCGGGGACGGGCTGAACCTCAACGTTAAACCCAAGATCGCTGAACCAACCCGCCAGCAGATTGATTAAAGACTCATTGCTCTGATCCAGCGCTTCTTCCGTTGCACTGATGGACGGTGTGGCAATCAGGGCGCGGTAAATCTCGATAAATGGTGGTAAGTTCATTTTCATTGTTGACACACCTTAGGTCGTGATAGTATCAATATTCATGCAATAAATGTGAATAAAAATACATTATCGTTGAGCATAAAGGAACCCGATGTTGAATACGCTGATTGTAGGCGCTAGCGGTTATGCGGGCGCAGAGCTTGTAAGCTACGTAAATCGTCACCCTCATATGACCATAACCGCTTTGACTGTGTCAGCGCAAAGCAATGATGCGGGAAAGTTAATTTCCGATTTGCATCCGCAGCTTAAGGGCATGGTTGATCTGCCTTTGCAGCCTATGTCTGACATCAGCGAGTTCACCGATGGTGTCGACGTGGTGTTTTTAGCTACCGCGCACGAGGTCAGTCACGACCTGGCGCCGCAGTTCCTGGCCGCCGGCTGCGTGGTGTTCGACCTCTCCGGCGCGTTCCGTGTTAACGACAGCGCGTTTTACGAAAAATATTACGGCTTCACCCATCAGCATCCGGAGCTGCTTGAAAAAGCGGTGTACGGTCTGGCGGAGTGGAGCGCTGACAAACTGAAAGAAGCGGATCTGATTGCCGTCCCGGGCTGCTACCCGACGGCGGCGCAGCTTTCGCTAAAACCGCTGATCGACGCCGGGCTGCTGGATCTGAACCAGTGGCCGGTGATCAACGCCACCAGCGGCGTGAGCGGGGCAGGGCGCAAAGCGGCTATCTCCAACAGCTTCTGCGAAGTGAGTCTTCAGCCTTATGGCGTGTTTAATCACCGTCATCACCCTGAAATCACCACCCATCTGGGCGCGGACGTGATTTTCACGCCGCATCTGGGCAGCTTCCCGCGCGGGATCCTCGAAACCATTACCTGCCGCCTGAAGCCTGGCGTAACCAAAGAGCAGGTGAGCGAGGCCTTCACGCAGGCGTACGCGGATAAACCGCTGGTACGTCTGTACGACAAAGGCGTGCCGGCGCTGAAAAACGTGGTCGGCCTGCCATTCTGCGATATCGGCTTTGCCGTGCAGGGCGAGCACCTGATTGTGGTGGCCGCGGAAGATAACTTACTCAAAGGCGCTGCCGCGCAGGCAATGCAGTGTGCAAATATTCGTTTCGGCTTCCCTGAAACGCAGGCTCTTATTTAAGGTGTGATGATGAACCCATTAATTATCAAACTCGGTGGTGTACTGCTGGACAGCGAAGAAGCGCTGGAGCGTCTGTTTACCGCGCTGGTTAACTATCGCGAATCTCATCAGCGTCCGCTGGTGATTGTCCACGGCGGCGGCTGCGTGGTGGATGAGCTGATGAAAGGGCTCAACCTGCCGGTGAAAAAGAAAAACGGCCTGCGCGTGACGCCTGCCGACCAGATTGACATCATCACCGGGGCGCTGGCGGGTACGGCGAACAAAACGCTGCTGGCGTGGGCGAAGAAACACCACATTGCCTCCGTTGGCCTCTATCTGGGCGATGGCGATAGCGTAAAAGTGACCCAGCTCGACGAAGATCTCGGCCATGTTGGACTGGCGCAGCCGGGTTCGCCTAAGCTGATTAACACGCTGCTGGAAGGTGGTTTCCTGCCGGTGGTGAGCTCTATCGGCGTGACCGAAGAGGGCGCACTGATGAACGTCAACGCTGACCAGGCGGCGACTGCTCTGGCGGCAACGCTGGGTGCGGATCTGATCCTGCTCTCCGACGTGAGCGGCATTCTGGACGGTAAAGGTCAGCGCATTGCTGAAATGACCGCGGAAAAAGCCGAGCAGCTGATTGCTCAGGGCATTATCACCGACGGCATGATCGTCAAAGTGAATGCGGCGCTGGATGCCGCACGCGCGCTGGGCCGCCCGGTGGATATCGCCTCATGGCGTCACGCGGAGCAGCTCCCGGCGCTGTTTAACGGTACGCCGATTGGCACGCGTATTTTAGCCTAAGTTTTTATTGAATGACCGTAGGCCGGGTAAGCGTAGCGCCACCCGGCGGAACTAACGAATAAAGGAAGCATGTTATGGCACTTTGGGGTGGGCGTTTTACACAGGCAGCGGATCAGCGGTTCAAACAGTTCAATGACTCTTTGCGCTTCGACTACCGCCTGGCCGAACAGGATATCGTCGGCTCTGTGGCCTGGTCCAAAGCGCTGGTGACGGTGGGCGTGCTGACCGCAGAGGAACAGTTGCAGCTGGAAGAAGCGCTGAACAATCTGCTGGAAGAGGTGCGTCTTAACCCGCAGCAGATCCTCGAAAGCGATGCTGAAGATATTCACAGCTGGGTGGAAGGCAAACTGATCGACAAAGTCGGCCAGCTGGGTAAAAAGCTGCACACCGGCCGTAGCCGTAACGACCAGGTCGCCACCGACCTGAAGCTGTGGTGTAAAGATACCGTTGGCGAACTGCTGACGGCCAATCGTCAATTGCAGAGCGCGCTGGTGGAGACCGCACAGAACAACCAGGACGCGGTGATGCCGGGTTATACCCATCTGCAGCGCGCGCAGCCGGTGACCTTTGCGCACTGGTGTCTGGCCTACGTTGAGATGCTGGCGCGTGACGAAAGTCGCCTGCAGGATACCCTGAAGCGTCTGGACGTCAGCCCGCTGGGTAGCGGTGCGCTGGCCGGTACGGCGTATGAAATTGACCGTGAACAGCTGGCAGGCTGGCTGGGCTTTGCCTCCGCCACCCGTAACAGCCTGGACAGCGTCTCTGACCGCGACCACGTGCTGGAGCTGCTCTCAAACGCGTCTATTGGCATGGTGCACCTGTCGCGCTTTGCTGAAGACCTGATCTTCTTTAACTCTGGCGAAGCCGGTTTCGTTGAGCTGTCCGACCGCGTGACCTCCGGCTCATCCCTGATGCCGCAGAAGAAAAACCCGGATGCGCTGGAGCTGATCCGCGGGAAGTGTGGTCGCGTGCAGGGCGCGCTGACCGGCATGATGATGACCCTGAAAGGGCTGCCGCTGGCGTACAACAAAGACATGCAGGAAGACAAAGAAGGGTTGTTCGACGCGCTCGACACCTGGCTGGACTGTCTGCATATGGGCGCGCTGGTGCTGGACGGCATTCAGGTGAAACGTCCGCGCTGCCAGGAAGCGGCGCAGCAGGGCTATGCGAACTCTACCGAACTGGCGGATTATCTGGTAGCGAAAGGCGTACCGTTCCGTGAAGCGCACCATATTGTAGGTGAAGCGGTGGTTGAAGCCATTCGTCAGGGTAAACCGCTGGAGGATCTGGCGCTTGCCGACCTGCAGAAATTCAGCGCGGTTATCGGGGATGATGTGTATCCGATTCTGGCGCTGCAGTCGTGCCTGGACAAGCGTGCGGCGAAAGGCGGCGTGTCGCCTAAGCAGGTAGCGCAGGCGATTGCGGATGCGAAAAACCGGTTGGTTTGAACCGTGCGGGCTGGTGCCCTCACCCCGGCCCTCTCCCACGGGGAGAGGGAGCAAACACTAAAAATGGCAACTTCGGTTGCCATTTTGCTTTTATCCCCGGGCTTTTTTACGCAAAAAAAAAAAGCGGACCACGGGGTCCGCAAAAGTTCACGTTGGCTTTAGTTGTTCGAGTTTTGAGAGAAACTCGCTGACGGTGCGGGGACGTCAAGGGTCAAACACGTGCCGCCTCGTCTATGTGGCGTATTATTCAACAGAATGCTTGATAGGGATAATCGTTCGTTGCTATGCTATCTATCGCCATGAACTATCGTGGCGACGGAGGATGAATAATGAATATTCGTGATCTTGAATACCTGGTAGCGTTAGCCGAGCATCGTCACTTTCGCCGCGCGGCAGATTCCTGCCACGTCAGCCAGCCCACGCTGAGCGGTCAGATCCGCAAGCTGGAAGACGAACTGGGCGTGATGCTGCTGGAGCGCACCAGTCGTAAGGTTCTGTTCACCCAGGCAGGTCTTCTGCTGGTGGATCAGGCGCGCACCGTGCTGCGCGAGGTCAAAGTGCTCAAGGAAATGGCAAGCCAGCAGGGGGAGGCGATGTCAGGCCCGCTGCATATTGGCCTGATCCCAACCGTTGGCCCGTACCTGTTGCCGCACATCATTCCGATGCTGCACCAGACGTTCCCGAAACTCGAAATGTACCTGCATGAAGCGCAAACCCATCAGCTGCTGGCACAGCTGGACAGCGGCAAGCTCGACTGCGCCATTCTGGCGCTGGTAAAAGAGAGTGAAGCCTTTATAGAAGTGCCGCTGTTCGATGAGCCGATGATGCTGGCGATCTATGAAGATCACCCGTGGGCGAACCGCGATCGCGTGCCGATGGCCGATCTGGCCGGTGAAAAGCTGCTGATGCTGGAAGACGGCCACTGCCTGCGCGATCAGGCGATGGGCTTCTGCTTCGAAGCGGGTGCCGATGAGGATACGCATTTCCGCGCGACCAGCCTGGAAACGCTGCGCAATATGGTCGCGGCGGGAAGCGGAATCACGCTGCTGCCTGCGCTGGCGGTACCGCGCGAGCGTAAACGTGATGGAGTGGTCTATCTGCCGTGCATTAAGCCGGAACCGCGTCGTACGATTGGCCTGGTGTATCGCCCGGGTTCACCGCTGCGCAGCCGCTATGAGCAGCTGGCAGAGGCCATCCGTAGTTCCATGGATGGCCATTTTGACAGCGCGTTAAAACAGGCGGTTCAGACCGTTTAGTGCCGCAACCCGATAGGCTTCCGCCATGGTCGGGTAGTTAAAGGTGGTGTTAACGAAGTACTCAATGGTGTTACCACCACCTTTCTGCTCCATGATTGCCTGCCCGATATGAATGATTTCCGCGGCGCGTTCACCAAAGCAGTGAATCCCGAGGATCTCTTTCGTCTCGCGATGGAACAGGATCTTCAGCGTACCCACGCTCATCCCCACGATTTGCGCCCGCGCCAGATGTTTGAACTGCGCACGTCCCACCTCGTAAGGTACCTTCATGGCCGTCAGCTGCTGCTCGGTTTTTCCGACAGAACTGATTTCCGGAATGGTATAAATGCCCGTCGGGATATCTTCAATCAGATGCGCCGTTGCTTCACCTTTCACCAGCGCCTGAGCGGCAATACGGCCCTGATCGTAAGCGGCAGAGGCCAGGCTCGGGTAGCCAATCACGTCGCCGACCGCGTAAACGTGCGGCAGCGCGGTCTGGTACATGCTGTTGACCTTCAGCTGACCGCGGCTGTCGGTCTCAAGCCCGATATTCTCCAGCTGCAGCGAATCGGTGTTACCGGTGCGGCCATTGGCATACAGCAGGCAGTCGGCTTTCAGCTTTTTACCGGACTTCAGGTGCATGATTACACCGTCGTCGCAGCCTTCAATCTTCTCGTACTCTTCGTTGTGGCGAATCACCACGCCGCTGTTCCAGAAGTGGTAGGAGAGGGAGTCTGACATCTCCTGATCGAGGAATGCCAGCAGGCGGTCGCGGGTGTTAATCAGGTCAACTTTGACCTCCATTCCGCGGAAGATCGACGCATATTCACAGCCAATAACCCCCGCGCCATAGATGATCACATGGCGTGGCTCATGGTGCAGGCTGAGGATGGAGTCGCTGTCGTAGACGCGCGGGTGCGAGAAGTCCACGTCGGCCGGATGGTACGGGCGCGAACCGCAGGCAATCACAAATTTTTCAGCGGTGAGGGTTTCAACCGAACCGTCGTGGCATTCGAGCGCCAGCGTGTGTTCATCCACAAAATGCGCGTTGCCCTGCAAAATTTCACAGTGGTTACGCTCATAAAACCCCTGACGCATACGTGTCTGCTGGTTAATGACGGTATCCGCGTGATTCAGGATGTCAGCAAAGGATGAACGAAGAAGTCGGGAGTGGTCGCTGTAAAGAGGGTTCTGGTTAAATTCGATAATGCGGCTAACGGCGTGGCGGAGGGCTTTGGAAGGGATGGTGCCCCAGTGGGTGCAACCGCCGCCGACATTATGGTAGCGCTCAATGACCGCTACTCTGGCTCCCTGTTTCACCAGACCCATAGCAGCACCTTCGCCGCCGGGGCCGGAACCAATAACTATTGCGTCGTAATCGTAGGAATATGGCATGGCAAGGCTTACCTGTTCTTATACATAAAAGCAACAGAATCATAACATCATTGCCGGAGTAACCCAATTATCGTTGTGCTTTTTTCCGGCAGTGGAGCACAAACCGTACGTAAACAATCATTCACAAAGCTGAACAAACAGATTAATTTTATTCTCTGGTATAGTGCCATCAGGCCTTTGGAAGGATTCAATTATTGTGATGGGCGTTAGAGCACAACAAAAAGAGAAAACCCGGCGTTCGCTGGTGGAAGCCGCATTCAGTCAACTGAGTGCTGAGCGGAGTTTTGCCAGTTTGAGCCTGCGCGAAGTCGCACGCGAGGCCGGGATTGCGCCAACGTCTTTCTATCGTCATTTCCGTGATGTGGATGAATTGGGCCTGACCATGGTCGACGAGAGCGGCCTGATGCTGCGCCAGCTGATGCGCCAGGCGCGTCAGCGAATTGCAAAAGGGGGGAGCGTGATCCGCACCTCCGTCTCGACCTTTATGGAATTTATCGGCAATAACCCCAACGCATTTCGTCTGCTTCTGCGCGAACGTTCGGGCACATCGGCGGCGTTTCGTGCCGCCGTCGCGCGTGAAATTCAGCACTTCATCGCGGAACTTGCCGACTATCTTGAACTCGAAAACCATATGCCGCGTGCGTTCACTGAAGCACAGGCGGAGGCGATGGTGACGATTGTTTTCAGCGCGGGTGCCGAAGCGCTGGATGTCAGCATTGAACAACGCAAGCAGCTCGAAGAGCGACTGGTATTGCAGCTCAGGATGATCTCCAAAGGCGCGTACTACTGGTATCGCCGTGAACAAGAGAAACTGGCACATCAAACCGAAGAGTGAAGGTGAGTAATGAAACAGTCAGGTCAGGATAAAGGGACGCTGTTGCTGGCATTGATCGCTGGCTTATCCATTAACGGTACGTTTGCCGCTATTTTTAGCTCAATCGTTCCGTTTTCGATTTTCCCGCTTATTGCGCTGGTGCTGACGGTTTACTGCCTGCATCAACGTTACCTGAACCGCACGATGCCGGTCGGGTTACCGGGACTGGCCGCAGCCTGCTTTATTCTGGGTGTATTGCTGTATAGCACGGTGGTGCGCGCGGAGTATCCGGATATCGGCTCTAACTTCCTGCCTGCGGTACTGTCTGTGGCGCTGGTGTTCTGGATTGGCTCGCGCATGCGTAACCGCAAGAGCCAGTTATCAGAGTAGAGGGTTTTGTCATTGTAGGCCGGATAAGCGAAGCGCCATCCGGCTTTTTGGCAGGTGGCGCTTCGCTTACCTGCCCTACAGGGCCTGGATCATTTTGCCGTGAGTAGTACACCGCACTCCATATGGTGCGTATACGGGAACTGATCGAACAGCGCCAGGCGTTCAACCTTGTGCGTCTGGCCTAACGTTTCCAGATTCTTGCACAGCGTCTCCGGGTTACAGGAGATGTACAAAATGCGCGGGTACGCCTGCACCATCTTCTCGGTTTCGCTGTCCAGGCCACTGCGCGGCGGGTCGACAAAAATCGTCTCACACTGGTAGCTTTTCAAATCAATCCCTTCCAGGCGGTTAAACGCCCGCACGCCGTTCATCGCCTGGGTAAACTCTTCTGCGGCCATACGAATGATCTGCACGTTGTCGATATGGTTGGCGGCAATGTTGTACTGCGCGGCGGCCACCGACGGCTTGGCGATTTCCGTTGCCAGGACGCGATCGAAGTTACGCGCCAGCGCCAGCGAGAAGTTGCCGTTACCGCAGTAGAGTTCAAGCAGGTCGCCCGTTGACCCTTCCGTTGCCTTCAGCGCCCACTCCAGCATTTGCACGTTCATCGCGGCGTTTGGCTGGGTGAAGCTGTTCTCCACCTGGCGATAAACCATCTCTTTACCTGCCACCGGCAAACGCTCGTCGATGTAATCCTGATCCAGCATGATTTTGGTTTTTGTTGCGCGGCCGATCAGGTGAACGTTGATGTTCTGCGCACGCAGCGCATCGCGCAGCGCTTCCGCCTGCTCGCGCCACTCGTCGTTCAGCGCTTTGTGGTATAGCAGGGAGACAATCGCCTGGTTGCTTTGGGTGGTCAGATAGTCAATCTGGAACAGCTTATGGCGCAGCACTGGGTTATTGCGCACGCCTTCCATCATCAGCGTCATGAGCTGGTTGATTAATTCACTTGCTGCCGGGAAGCTGTCCACGCGAATGCGCGATTTCGTCTGCTGATCGAAAATGATGTGATACAGGTCATCCCCGTCATGCCAGATGCGGAATTCGGCGCGCATACGGTAATGGCTGACAGGGGAGCGGAACACCTCGGGAACGGGCGCGTTGAACGGCGTCATCATACTTTGCAGGCGGACAACTTTCTCTGCCAGCTGCGCGTCGTACTGTTCTGTCGGGAGGTGTTCGGGGGTCATGATGCGTCCTGAGTGATAAAGAATTACGCGGGGATTGTAGGCATTGTTCAGGGGATGTCCAGATTTAATGGCTAATAGCTGTCTGGACATCTATACGTGTCTAATTGTAGCATTCTGTTTCCGGTCTCATGAGAGTGAAAAGGGAATCCAGTGTAAATCTGGAGCTGACGCGCAGCGGTAAAGACTGGCGGGATGAGCGTTGTAGACACTGTGAAAATGGGAAGTCTTCATCCTTATAAAGCCACCTAGCCCGAAGACCTGCCGGGATCACGTCGCATTTGGTTTCATCATCGCGTGCTATCGATGGGGCCTGCGGCATCCTTCTTATATTGTGGATGCTTTAACAATGATTAAAAAAGTATCGCTGTTGACGGCGTTGTCCGTCACGGCATTTTCGGGCTGGGCGCAGGATAGCGCAGACTCGTTGGTGGTGACGGCAAATCGTTTTGAACAACCGGCAAAAACTGTTCTGGCACCGACGTCCGTGGTGACGCGTGAAGATATTGAGCGCTGGCAGGCAAAGAGCGTTGTAGAGATCATGTCACGTCTGCCGGGCGTGGATATCGCGCAAAGCGGTGGCCTGGGTGCCACCTCTTCTACCTTTATTCGCGGCACTGAATCCCGTCACGTTCTGGTCCTGATTGATGGTGTACCGTTGAACAGTGCCGGGATCAGCAACGTTCCGGATTTGAGCCAAATCCCAACCTCGCTGATTCAGCGCATCGAATACATCCGTGGCCCGCGTTCGGCACTGTATGGCTCCGATGCGATTGGCGGCGTGATTAACATCATCACCGGGCGCGACAAGCCGGGTGCAGAAATCTCAGCGGGTGTCGGCTCTAAGGGCTATCAGACCTATGATGGTGCTTTCCAGCAGGTGCTGGATAAAACCAAAATCACCATGGCGGGTAACTATACCTATACCCGTGGCTTTGATATTGCTGCCCAGGATGCGCCGCGCCAGCCTGACCGCGATGGCTTTATGAGTAAATCGCTATACGGCTCCGTGGAGCAGCAGATTACCGACAGCGTGAGCGGGTTCTTCCGTGGCTTTGGTTATGACAACCGCACCGCGTATGACGGTTACGATCACTACGATGCCAACTTTATGGTGGATGGACGACCTGATACCCGTCAGCTCTACAGCCAGAACTGGGATACCGGCCTGCGTTACAACCAGGGGATTTTCCAGTCTCAGCTGGTGGCAGGTTACGGCCGCAGTAAAGATCAGAACTATGATCCGAAGAAAGGGCGTTACGCCGATTCCGCAACCATGGATGACGTGAAGCAGTACACCACTCAATGGCTCAACACCTTAGAAGTTGGCCATGGCAACATCGGCGCAGGTCTGGACTGGCAAAAGCAGAAGACGCAGGCCGGAACGGGCTATCTGGACAAAGGTTACGAGCAACGTAATACCGGCGTGTTCGTTTCAGCGATGCAGCAGTTCGACAGCGTGACGCTGGAAGCAGCGGCGCGTAATGACGATAACTCTAACTTCGGCAACCATGGCACGTGGCAAACCAGCGCAGCATGGGAGTTTGTGGATGGCTATCGCGTGATTGCCTCCTACGGTACCGCTTTTAAAGCACCGACGATGAGCCAGATCCACAGCGCTTCTTACGGTAATCCGGACCTTAAACCAGAAGAGAGCAAGCAGTGGGAAGGGGGCTTCGAAGGCCTGACGGGGCCGGTCAACTGGCGTATCACGGGTTATCGCAATGACATTGATAATCTGATTAGCAGCGATCCGCATACGTATCGTTACTACAACGTTGACGAAGCGCGTATTAAAGGGGTGGAAGCGACCGCACAATTCGATACTGGCCCGGTTGGGCATCAGATTTCCTATGATTATGTCGACCCGCGTAATGCCAAAACTAACGAAGTGCTGGCTCGTCGTTCTAAGCAGCAGGTTAAATATCAGCTTGACTGGCAGGTATGGGATCTCGACTGGAATCTTGCCTACCGTTATCTGGGCACCCGCTATGATGTCGCTATCGATCCAGACACCTATGCGTCAGAGCGCGTGAAAATGGGCGGCGTTAGCCTGTGGGATGTCGCAGTTTCGTATCCTGTCACCTCACACCTCACAGTTCGTGGTAAAATAGCCAACCTGTTCGATAAAGATTACGAGACAGTTTATGGCTACCAAACTGCAGGACGGGAATACACCTTGTCTGGCAGCTACACCTTCTAATCCGCGTCCCACCGTGCTGGTGTTTGATTCCGGCGTCGGTGGGCTTTCGGTCTATGATGAGATTCGGCATCTCCTGCCGGATCTCCATTACATCTACGCTTTCGATAACGTCGCTTTCCCCTATGGTGAAAAGAGCGAAGACTTTATTGTTGAGCGTGTGGTTGAAATCGTCACTGCGGTACAAAAGCGCTATCCCCTTGCGCTGGCCGTCATCGCCTGTAATACGGCGAGCACCGTCTCCCTTCCTGCCCTGCGTGAAAAATTCCCGTTCCCGGTTGTGGGCGTTGTTCCGGCAATAAAGCCTGCTGCCCGCCTGACGGCGAACGGTATTGTGGGTTTGCTGGCAACGCGGGGTACGGTCAAGCGTCCTTATACCCGCGAGCTGATCGACCGTTTTGCTAACGAATGCCAGATTGCGATGCTCGGCTCGGCCGAGCTGGTGGAGATGGCCGAAGCGAAGCTGCATGGAAAGGCGGTATCACTCGAAGAGTTGCGTCGTATTCTTCGTCCATGGCTGCGGATGCCGGAACCTCCGGATACCGTTGTGCTGGGCTGCACCCACTTCCCTCTATTACAGGAAGAGCTGTTAGAGGTTCTGCCGGAGGGAACGCGCCTGGTGGATTCTGGTGCAGCTATCGCCCGTCGTACGGCCTGGCTGCTGGAACACGAAGCGCCGGATGCAAAATCTGCCGATGCGAATATCGCTTTTTGTATGGCAATCACCAAAGAGACCGAGCAACTTTTACCCGTTTTACGCCGTTATGGCTTTGAAACGCTCGAAAAACTGGCGCTGTAGCACGGTTTTGAGCAAAAAAGAGACGGTTGAACGTTTTTTTTAAAAGAGGGGTTGTCAACGTCTGAGAACTCCCTATAATGCGCCTCCACTGACACGGAACAACGGCTTACAGGCCGCCGGGTTAGCGGGGTTCAGAGATGAACGCCAACAGAGAAAAGCGAAAATAATCACTTGACTCTGAATGAGGAAAACGTAATATACGGGACCTCGCAACGGTGAGCTGAAAGCCGCGTTGCAACTGCTCTTTAACAATTTATCAGACAATCTGTGTGGGCACTCAAAGTGACATGGATTCTTAATGTCTTCGGACAATA
>NZ_LECZ01000018.1 GCF_001022965.1 Enterobacter genomosp. O | reverse complement strand
AGTTCAGTCGGTTAGAATACCTGCCTGTCACGCAGGGGGTCGCGGGTTCGAGTCCCGTCCGTTCCGCCACTTATTAAGACATCAAGCCTGCCTAATTGGCAGGCTTGATGGCAAAAAACTTTAGGGGCGTAGCTCAGTTGGTAGAGCACCGGTCTCCAAAACCGGGTGTCGCGAGTTCGAGTCTCTCCGCCCCTGCCATATATAATCCTTTGCTTCGGCAAAGGATTTTTTTTGCCTGCAATACTGTAAAAACCTCTCTTCTTACTTTTCAGCCAGCATTCCTGCTGGCTGATGTATCAATCCATTACATTGATTTTTAACAAATCTTTTATCTGCGATTGCTTATCACTGTTTTGCAGCCAAATCGCATACAGCGGCCTGGTAAGCGTGGTGGAATCCATCACGGTATGCAGCCCAGCTTTATTATCTGCCCAGCGAACAGGTAACCAGGTACAACCCTTCAACAAGGACAGCTGCTGACAGGCGATCTCCGCAGAGCTGGTCGTTAACTGCGGAACATCATCAGGGGCAATCAATCCCGTCTCATGCTGCTGAAAATCGGGCCCCCATTCCAGGCGCAAATAGGTCAGGTCACTCTTCATCATTGAAGGTTCAGAGGCATAGAGAGCCAGGCCAAACTGGCCAACAATCTGGCTGCTGAATTCATCCATCTTTGGGGCTTCAGTCGTGATCAAAAGATCAAGCTGGCGCTCATGAAGTTGCTTAACCAGCGACTGCCGTTGCGCAATTCTGGCTTCAAATTGCAAATGACCATGAGAATGATACAGCCGGGTAAGCCACTGACTTAGCATACATTCCCACAAGGAAGCACTGGCCCCTATCGAAAACTCATTGTGCCTGGACGTATGTGCAACCTCTTTGCGTGCTGCCTGCCAGGTATTCATCAGCGTTTCTGCGTACGGGAGCAGTTTCTCACCGGCAGGCGTTAAGCGGATGTTGTTGCGATGGCGGGTAAAAAGATTCACACCCAATTGATTTTCCAGCTGTCGAATACGAAAACTGACCGCTGACTGCGTCAGGTAAAGGGCTTCAGCTGCTCGCCCAAAGTGGCGTGTTCTGCTCACTTCAAGGAAAGTTTTTAGCAATTCCGTATCCACATCTTTCTCCGCAAAATTATTTGTCGTTATGATTTAAATGTTTTGTTTTACACTCTGTCAAGCGTAACTAATACTCCGCGCCATAAATAGCTCGGCCAAAGAATTAGGAGCGTGTAGGATGGCGGAAAGCTTTACGACGACTAATCGTTTTTTCGACAATAAACATTATCCGCGCGGGTTCTCTCGTCACGGCGATTTCACCATCAAAGAGGCGCAGCTGCTTGAGCGTCATGGTTATGCCTTTAACGAGCTGGATCTGGGTAAACGTGAGCCTGCAACTGAAGATGAAAAGCAGTTTGTCTCCGTGTGCCGTGGTGAGCGTGAGCCACAATCTGAAGCAGAACGTGTATGGATCAAGTACATGGCGCGCATTAAGCGTCCAAAGCGTTTCCATACGCTGTCTGGCGGTAAGCCGCAGATGGAAGGTGCAGAAGATTACACCGAGTCTGACGACTAATAAAAAAGGGGCTACGGCCCCTTTTTTACGCCAGTAACTTTTGCAGGTGCACAAGCAAACGATCGATAGCCCGATAGCTCAACGCTTCCTGCAGATGTTGTCTCTCAATTTCATGGCACTTTTCTACATCGGCGATAGTACGGGCCACTTTTAAGAGACGCTGCCACGCGCGAATAGAGAGCCCAAAGCGCGTCAATGTTTCTTCCAGCCACTTTGCGTCCTCATCCTTTAGCTGGCAAAACTGCCGGATCTCAGCATTATCCAAGCGGGCATTCAGTTTATTTTGCCGCATATACTGCCGGGCCTGAGCA
This sequence comes from Enterobacter genomosp. O, assembly GCF_001022965.1. Classification (GTDB taxonomy): domain Bacteria; phylum Pseudomonadota; class Gammaproteobacteria; order Enterobacterales; family Enterobacteriaceae; genus Enterobacter; species Enterobacter cloacae_L. The sequence goes on along the minus strand of NZ_LECZ01000018.1, from coordinate 79,774 downwards.
GCGATAACCCGGTCGCGAACCTCTACCGTACTCTCCCCTCTGACACTGCTCTGGCTGAGCAGGCCGGGAGGAGGTAAAGGGATCTCCAGGGATAAATCGAAACGATCCAGGAAAGGGCCCGATAACTTCCCCAGATATCGCAGCGTCTGCTCTGGCGTACAGCGGTTGTGATTCCCCTGATAATGCCCCGATGGGCTGGGGTTCATTGCCGCAACCAACTGAAACTGCGCGGGATAGCTTATTTTGGCTCGGGTACGTGAGATATGGATCTCACCGGATTCGATGGGCTCCCTTAGGGCATCCAGCACGCGCCGCTCAAACTCAGGAAGCTCATCAAGAAACAAGATACCGTTATGAGCCAGTGAGATCTCTCCCGGCCCCGGAATAGAGCCTCCCCCAACCATGGCCGTCAGTGAAGCGCTGTGGTGCGGAGAGCGGAAAGGGCGACGTCGCCACTGCTTTTGCAACGACACTGAACTCACCAGACTCAATATCGCAGCGCTTTCCAGTGCTTCATGGTTGTTGAGTGGAGGGAGTAATCCATTCAGCCTGCTCGCCAGCATTGTTTTTCCTGTACCCGGCGGACCAATAAGCAACAGGTTATGCCCGCCGGCGGCGGTGATCTCCAGCGCTCGCTTTCCCTGCTCCTGACCGATGATATCGCTGAGATCGTCGGGACTTTCAGGAATGATATCTTCCGCTTCCTCGGGCTCTGACAACGCATGTCGCCCTTCAAGGTGCGCACAAACCTCCTGCAAATGCCCGGCGATAAGGCATCCTTTCTCGGCTATCAGGCTCACTTCAGCACCATTTTCATTGGCAAGAATGATTTCTCTACCGGCATGAATGGCTTCCAGCGCACCTGAGATGGCGCCAGGAACGCCTCTCAATGCACCTGTAAGCGCCAGTTCACCGATGAACTCATACGAGCCTAGCCTGGACGTATTAAGCTGGTCAGAGGCCGCGAGAAGCGCAATAGCGATAGGTAAATCATATCGTCCTCCCTCTTTGGGCAGATCCGCAGGTGCGAGGTTGATAGTGATCTTCTTTGCCGGGAAGGTATAACCGCTATTGATAATAGCGCTGCGGACCCGATCTCTGGCTTCTTTCACCGTTGTCTCCGGCAAGCCGACAAGCGTTAATCCTGGAAGTCCGTTACTCAGGTGAACCTCTACGGAAATAAGCGGTGCTTTTACTCCAATAGCCGCGCGGGTATAAACAACTGACAGTGACATAAGCACCTCCTCGGGGCTCGACTATGCCAGTGTCGCTTTCACATTTTTAGTCCGATTTTTGTGATTTACGGCTGCTGTTCCAGACTTTAAGCGGCAATATGTAATCATTTCCTCTTAATGGAAGCCTCATCGCAGAAAAAAACTTCCTCGTTTTGATGCCTCCTGTATGCCGAAAAAAATGAAAAATATTCACCATCTATTTTTTTCATATAAGACAATGATTTTTAAAGATATGCTTCGCAAGCTAACCAAAGTGGTCATAAATAAATCTTGTGTTTGATTTAAAAACTGTGATAACTCTTTAGGTATTCCTTCGAACAAGATGCAAAAAGAACTGAAAATGACAGCCCTTCTACGAGTGATTAGCCTGGTCGTGATTAGCGTGGTGGTGATTATTATCCCACCGTGCGGGGCTGCACTTGGACGAGGAAAGGCTTAGAAATCAAGCCTTAACGAACTAAGACCCCCGCACCGAAAGGTCCGGGGGTTTTTTTATGACTAAAAAACGCAAATGAGGAGCAGAGAATGACGACTAGCACAAAATTCTGTTTCTCCCGATTTATGACGGGGAACTAACTATGAATGGGGCACAGTGGGTAGTACATGCGTTGCGCGCGCAGGGAGTCGAAACAGTATTCGGTTATCCAGGTGGCGCAATTATGCCGATTTACGATGCACTGTATGACGGCGGCGTGGAGCACCTGTTGTGCCGACACGAGCAGGGCGCAGCGATGGCGGCGATCGGTTATGCGCGCGCCACCGGTAAAACCGGCGTTTGCATGGCCACCTCCGGCCCCGGGGCAACTAACCTGATCACCGGCCTGGCTGATGCGTTGCTGGATTCCGTTCCCGTTGTTGCCATCACCGGTCAGGTTGCGTCTTCGTTCATCGGTACCGATGCTTTCCAGGAAGTCGACGTAATCGGCTTATCGCTGGCCTGCACCAAACACAGCTTCCTCGTCCAGTCTCTGGAAGAATTGCCGCGCGTAATGGCTGAAGCATTTGAGGTTGCGAGCTCTGGCCGCCCCGGCCCGGTTCTGGTTGATATCCCGAAAGATATCCAGGTAGCTCTCGGCGATCTGGAACCGCACTTCTCCACCGTTGAAAGCGACGATGCGTTTCCGCATGCGGAAGTTGAAGAGGCGCGTCAGATGATATCGCAGGCGAAACAGCCAATGCTGTACGTCGGTGGTGGCGTAGGCATGGCGCAGGCCGTTCCCGCCCTGCGTGAATTTATCGCGGTGACGCAAATGCCTGCCACCTGCACGCTGAAAGGGTTGGGTGCGGTAGACGCGAACTACCCATACTATCTGGGCATGCTGGGGATGCACGGCACCAAAGCGGCAAACCTGGCGGTGCAGGAGTGCGATCTGCTCATCGCCGTAGGCGCCCGTTTTGACGATCGCGTTACCGGCAAGCTGAATACCTTTGCGCCGAACGCCAAAGTCATCCATATGGATATCGACCCGGCGGAGATGAACAAATTGCGTCAGGTGCATGTCGCCTTGCAGGGCGATCTCAATGCGCTGTTACCGGCACTGCAGCAGCCGCTGGATATCAACGCGTGGCGTCAGCACACCGCAGAGATGCGCGCTGAACACGCATGGCGTTACGACCATCCTGGCGATGCCATCTACGCACCGCTGCTGTTGAAGCAGTTGTCCGATCGTAAACCGGCAAACAGCGTGGTGACGACGGATGTGGGGCAACACCAGATGTGGTCAGCACAGCACATGACCTATACCCGTCCGGAAAATTTCATCACCTCCAGCGGATTAGGCACGATGGGCTTCGGCTTACCTGCTGCCGTCGGCGCGCAGGTTGCCCGCCCGAACGATACGGTTATCTGTATCTCCGGTGACGGCTCCTTCATGATGAACGTGCAGGAGTTGGGCACCGTGAAGCGCAAGCAGTTACCGCTGAAAATCGTGTTGCTCGATAACCAGCGTTTAGGGATGGTTCGCCAGTGGCAGCAGCTGTTTTTCCAGGAGCGTTACAGCGAAACCACCCTCACCGATAACCCCGATTTCCTCATGTTGGCCAATGCGTTTGGTATCCCCGGCCAGCACATCACCCGTAAAGACCAGGTTGAAGCGGCACTCGACACCATGCTGTCAAGCGAAGGGCCTTACCTGCTTCATGTCTCAATCGACGAGCTTGAGAATGTCTGGCCGTTGGTACCGCCAGGTGCCAGTAACTCACAAATGCTGGAGAAATTATCATGATGCAACATCAGGTTGCCGTGCAGGCTCGCTTCAACCCGGAAACATTAGAACGCGTTTTGCGCGTGGTCCGTCATCGTGGCTTTCAGATTTGCTCTATGAATATGGAGACGGCCACCGATGCACAAAACATCAGTATTGAATTAACCGTTGCCAGCCCGCGGCCGGTCGACTTACTGTTTAGTCAGTTATCAAAGCTGGTAGACGTTGCCCATGTTGCCATCTGCCAGAGCACAACCACATCACAACAAATCCGCGCTTAAGCGTGACAGGAAGAGAAAATGACGACAAAAAAAGCTGATTACATTTGGTTCAATGGTGAGATGGTTCGCTGGGAGGACGCGAAGGTTCACGTGATGTCCCACGCGCTGCACTACGGTACCTCCGTGTTTGAAGGCATCCGTTGCTACGACTCTCACAAAGGACCAGTGGTGTTCCGCCATCGCGAACACATGCAGCGTCTGCATGACTCAGCCAAAATTTATCGTTTCCCGGTTTCTCAAAGCGTTGATGAGCTGATGGAAGCCTGCCGCGATGTCATTCGTAAAAACAATCTGACCAGCGCCTATATTCGTCCGCTGGTCTTCGTGGGTGATGTCGGCATGGGCGTGAACCCGCCAGCCGGTTACAACACCGATGTGATCATTGCCGCGTTCCCGTGGGGTGCCTACCTGGGTGCAGAAGCTCTGGAGCAGGGGATCGACGCAATGGTCTCTTCCTGGAACCGCGTTGCGCCAAATACTATTCCAACCGCCGCTAAAGCGGGCGGTAACTACCTCTCTTCCCTGCTGGTCGGTAGCGAAGCGCGCCGTCACGGCTACCAGGAAGGTATCGCGCTCGATGTGAATGGCTACATCTCCGAAGGTGCAGGTGAAAACCTGTTTGAAGTGAAAGACGGCATTCTGTTCACGCCGCCGTTCACCTCGTCCGCGCTGCCGGGCATCACCCGTGACGCCATCATCAAGCTGGCAAAAGATCTGGGTATTGAAGTGCGCGAGCAGGTTCTGTCCCGTGAATCCCTCTACCTGGCGGATGAAGTCTTTATGTCCGGTACCGCCGCTGAAATCACGCCGGTTCGCAGCGTAGACGGCATTCAGGTGGGTGAAGGCCGCTGTGGTCCGGTTACCAAACGCATTCAGCAAGCCTTCTTCGGCCTCTTTACGGGCGAAACAGAAGACAAATACGGTTGGTTGGATCAGGTTAATCACTAAATATAAATTTGGGACGGCACGCACCGTCCCATTGAACAGTCAGACGGGAGTAAATAAAGCATGCCTAAGTATCGTTCCGCCACCACCACCCACGGCCGCAACATGGCCGGTGCCCGCGCGCTGTGGCGCGCCACCGGGATGACCGACGCCGATTTCGGCAAGCCTATTATCGCCGTGGTGAACTCCTTCACCCAGTTTGTGCCGGGCCACGTGCACCTGCGCGATCTTGGTAAGCTGGTTGCCGAGCAAATCGAAGCGTCCGGTGGTGTGGCGAAAGAGTTCAACACCATTGCGGTGGATGACGGTATCGCGATGGGTCACGGGGGCATGCTCTATTCACTGCCGTCGCGCGAACTGATCGCCGACTCGGTTGAGTACATGGTTAACGCCCACTGCGCTGATGCGATGGTTTGTATCTCCAACTGCGATAAAATCACCCCGGGGATGCTGATGGCCTCCCTGCGCCTGAACATTCCGGTGATCTTCGTTTCCGGTGGTCCGATGGAAGCAGGTAAAACCAAGCTTTCCGACAAAATCATCAAGCTCGACCTGGTCGATGCGATGATCCAGGGCGCGGACCCGAAAGTCTCTGACGAGCAGAGCGACCAGGTTGAGCGCTCCGCGTGTCCGACCTGTGGCTCCTGTTCCGGTATGTTTACCGCCAACTCCATGAACTGCCTGACCGAAGCGCTGGGTCTTTCTCAGCCGGGCAACGGCTCGCTGCTGGCGACCCACGCAGACCGTAAGCAGCTGTTCCTTAACGCCGGCAAACGCATCGTTGAGCTGACCAAGCGTTACTACGAGCAGGACGACGCCAGCGCGCTGCCGCGCAACATCGCCAGTAAAGCCGCGTTTGAGAACGCCATGACGCTGGATATCGCCATGGGCGGCTCCACCAATACCGTTCTGCACCTGCTGGCCGCCGCGCAGGAAGCCGAAATCGACTTCACCATGAGCGACATCGACAAGCTGTCCCGCAAAGTGCCGCAGTTGTGTAAGGTCGCGCCAAGCACCCAGAAATATCATATGGAAGACGTTCACCGTGCCGGTGGCGTGCTGGGTATTCTTGGCGAGCTGGATCGCGCCGGGCTGTTGAACCGTGACGTGAAAAACGTGCTCGGCCTGACGCTGCCGGAGTCGCTGGACCAATACGACGTGATGCTGACCAAAGACGACGCGGTGAAAAAGATGTTCCGCGCGGGCCCGGCGGGCATTCGAACCACTCAGGCGTTCTCTCAGGACTGTCGCTGGGACACCCTGGACGATGACCGCGCCGAGGGCTGCATTCGCTCTCTTGAACATGCCTACAGCAAAGACGGCGGTCTGGCCGTTCTGTACGGTAACTTTGCCGAAAACGGCTGCATCGTAAAAACCGCAGGCGTGGATGACAGCATCCTGAAATTCACCGGCCCGGCAAAAGTGTACGAAAGCCAGGACGACGCGGTGGACGCTATCCTCGGTGGCAAAGTGGTGGAAGGCGACGTGGTTGTCATCCGCTACGAAGGGCCAAAGGGCGGCCCGGGCATGCAGGAGATGCTCTACCCAACCACCTTCCTGAAATCGATGGGCCTCGGTAAAGCCTGCGCGCTGATCACCGACGGTCGTTTCTCCGGCGGGACCTCCGGTCTCTCCATCGGCCACGTCTCGCCAGAAGCGGCAAGCGGCGGCAACATCGCGATCATCGAAGATGGCGACCTGATCGAAATCGACATTCCGAATCGTGGTATTCAGCTGAAGCTGAGCGACCAGGAGATTGCAGCCCGTCGTGAAGCGCAGGAAGCGCGCGGCGACAAAGCCTGGACGCCGAAAGATCGCCAGCGTGAAGTCTCCTTCGCCCTGCGCGCTTACGCGAGCCTTGCCACCAGTGCAGATAAAGGCGCGGTGCGCGATAAATCTAAACTTGGGGGCTAATGATGGCCGAGTCGCAACCCTTATCCGCCGCCCCTGAGGGGGCGGAATATCTCCGGGCGGTGCTGCGCGCGCCGGTCTATGAAGCCGTGCAGGTCACGCCCCTGCAGAAAATGGAAAAACTCTCTTCGCGCCTCGATAACGTGATTCTGGTGAAGCGCGAAGACCGCCAGCCGGTGCACAGCTTCAAGCTGCGCGGAGCCTACGCGATGATGGCCGGGCTGACCGACGAGCAAAAAGCCCGCGGCGTCATTACCGCGTCGGCGGGCAATCACGCTCAGGGCGTGGCGTTCTCCTCTGCCCGTCTGGGGCTGAAAGCGCTGATCGTGATGCCTGTTGCGACGGCGGATATCAAAGTCGATGCGGTGCGTGGCTTCGGCGGTGAAGTACTGCTTCACGGCGCCAATTTTGACGAAGCGAAAGCCAAAGCGATTGAACTGGCGCAGCAGCAGGGTTTTACCTGGGTGCCGCCGTTCGATCATCCGATGGTGATTGCAGGACAAGGTACCCTGGCGCTTGAGCTGCTGCAGCAGGACGCCCATCTCGACCGCGTATTCGTCCCGGTTGGCGGTGGCGGCCTTGCGGCAGGCGTGGCGGTGCTGATCAAACAGCTGATGCCGCAGATCAAAGTCATTGCCGTTGAGGCGGAAGACTCCGCCTGCCTGAAGGCGGCGCTGGATGCCGGGCATCCTGTAGACCTGCCGCGCGTCGGGCTGTTTGCCGAGGGCGTGGCGGTGAAACGCATTGGTGACGAAACCTTCCGCCTGTGCCAGGAGTATCTTGACGACATCGTCACCGTCGACAGCGATGCCATCTGCGCGGCAATGAAAGATCTGTTCGAGGATGTGCGTGCGGTGGCGGAACCGTCCGGCGCGCTGGCGCTGGCGGGGATGAAAAAATACATCGCGCAGCACAACATTCGCGGCGAGCGCCTGGCGCACGTGCTTTCAGGGGCTAACGTCAACTTCCACGGCCTGCGCTACGTTTCCGAGCGCTGTGAACTGGGAGAACAGCGTGAAGCGCTGCTGGCGGTGACCATCCCGGAAGAGAAGGGTAGTTTCCTCAAGTTCTGCCAGCTGCTGGGCGGCCGTTCGGTGACGGAATTTAACTACCGTTTCGCCGATGCCAAAGACGCCTGCATTTTTGTCGGCGTGCGTTTAAGCCGTGGCCTGGAGGAACGTAAAGAGATCCTTAGCCTGCTGCACAACGGTGGCTATAGCGTGGTGGATCTTTCCGACGATGAGATGGCGAAGCTGCACGTGCGCTACATGGTAGGCGGCCGTCCATCGAAGCCGCTCCAGGAACGCCTGTTCAGCTTTGAGTTCCCGGAATCGCCGGGTGCGTTGCTCAAGTTCCTGCATACGCTGGGCACGCACTGGAACATCTCCCTGTTCCACTACCGCAGCCACGGTACCGATTACGGCCGCGTGCTGGCGGCGTTCGAATTGGGCGAGCACGAGCCTGATTTTGAAACGCGGTTGAACGAACTGGGCTATGAGTGTCACGATGAAACCCATAACCCGGCGTTCCGTTTCTTCCTGGCAGGCTAAGCGCAGCGCCACCCGGCTTTAATGGTTTGGCAATATCTTCCAGAACGCATCAATAAGCGGCTCATGCAGCCGCTTTTTTTGTGCGCATACGCCAAGTTCGAACGGCGTCTTCTCGTCGCTGCGATCGAGAATCATCACGCGATTGCGCACCGGCTCCGGGCTGTTTTCCAGCACCACTTCCGGCAGCAGCGCCACGCCGCAGCCGAGCGCCACCATCGACACCATCGCCTCATGGCCACTGACCGTGGCGTAAATCGACGGATTGCTGATTTTCTGCCGACGGAACCACAGCTCGATGCGTCGACGTACCGGCCCCTGATCGGCCATGATAAACGGCACCGTCGACCAGTCCGGCTTTTCCACCGATACCTGATTACGCACCGGGCAGGGCAGCGCCGGCGCGATCAGCACCACAGCCAGATTCTCCAGCATGGAGAACGCCACTGCGCCCGGCAGAGTTTCGGGTTTCCCGGCAATGGCGAGATCCGCCTCGCCCGTGACCACTTTTTCCATTGCGTCGGCGGCATCGCCGGTGGTGAGTTTAATTTCAACCGACGGGTGTGCCGCGCGGAAGCGGTCAAGAATGGGCGGCAGATGGCTATAGGCGGCGGTCACGGAGCAGAAAATATGCAGTTCACCGGAGAGTGATGGCCCCTGCTGATCGATAGAGTGCCGCAGCTGCTGATACTGCAGCAACGTCTGCTGGGCAAAAATGCGCAGTTCTTCACCCGCTTCCGTGAGCGTAACGGTGCGGTTATCACGCACGAACAGCGGCTGGCCGAGGTCTTCCTCAAGGCGCTGGATCTGGCGTGAAAGCGTGGAAGGACTCACGTGCATCGCCCGGGCGCTGCGGCCAAAATGGCGGCTTTCCGCCAGGTGCAGGAACATTTTCAGATCGCGTAAATCCACCGACTCCACTCCCTCTTTTTACATTGCAAAAATTGCAATATGACGTTGTGAATATATCAATTTCCGCAATAAATTTCCTGTTGTAATGTGGGTACATTCTCGCTGAAACGCGAACCGAACAATAAGACACACAACATCACGAGGTATCACCCATGGCTAACTACTTTAATACACTGAACTTGCGCCAGCAGCTGGCGCAGCTGGGCAAATGCCGCTTCATGGCGCGCGACGAATTTGCCGATGGCGCAAGCTACCTTCAGGGTAAAAAAGTGGTCATCGTCGGCTGTGGCGCACAGGGTCTGAACCAGGGCCTGAACATGCGTGACTCCGGTCTGGATATCTCCTACGCTCTGCGCAAAGAAGCGATTGCTGAGAAGCGTGCCTCCTGGCGTAAAGCGACCGAAAACGGCTTCAAAGTGGGCACCTACGAAGAGCTGATCCCGCAGGCGGATTTGGTGGTTAACCTAACGCCAGACAAACAGCACTCTGACGTTGTACGTTCCGTACAGCCGCTGATGAAAGACGGCGCGGCGCTGGGTTACTCACACGGCTTCAACATCGTTGAAGTGGGCGAGCAGATCCGTAAAGACATCACCGTAGTGATGGTGGCACCGAAATGTCCGGGTACGGAAGTGCGTGAAGAGTACAAGCGTGGCTTCGGCGTGCCGACCCTGATCGCCGTTCACCCGGAAAACGATCCAAAAGGCGAAGGTATGGCCATTGCCAAAGCATGGGCAGCGGCGACCGGCGGCCACCGTGCGGGCGTACTGGAATCTTCCTTCGTTGCAGAAGTGAAATCTGACCTGATGGGCGAGCAGACCATTCTGTGCGGCATGCTGCAGGCGGGCTCTCTGCTGTGCTTCGACAAGCTGGTGGCAGAAGGTACCGACCCGGCCTACGCGGAAAAACTCATTCAATTCGGCTGGGAAACCATCACCGAAGCGCTGAAGCAGGGCGGCATCACCCTGATGATGGACCGTCTGTCCAACCCGGCAAAACTGCGTGCTTACGCGCTGTCCGAACAGCTGAAAACCATCATGGCGCCGCTGTTCCAGAAACACATGGACGACATTATCTCCGGCGAGTTCTCTTCCGGCATGATGGCGGACTGGGCGAACGACGATAAGAAACTGCTGACCTGGCGTGAAGAGACCGGTAAAACCGCGTTCGAAACCGCACCGCAATATGAAGGTAAAATCGGCGAGCAGGAGTACTTCGATAAAGGCGTACTGATGATCGCGATGGTGAAAGCAGGCGTTGAGCTGGCGTTCGAAACCATGGTGGATTCCGGCATCATCGAAGAATCTGCGTACTATGAATCGCTGCACGAGCTGCCGCTGATCGCGAACACCATCGCCCGTAAGCGTCTGTATGAAATGAACGTGGTTATCTCTGATACCGCAGAATACGGTAACTACCTGTTCTCTTACGCCTGCGTACCGCTGCTGAAAGAGTTTATGACCACCCTGCAGACCGGCGATCTGGGCAAGGCAATTGCGGAAGGTGCCGTGGATAACGCGCAGCTGCGCGATGTGAACGAAGCAATTCGCGGCCACCAGATCGAGAAAGTGGGTCACAAACTGCGCGGTTACATGACCGATATGAAGCGTATTGCAGTAGCGGGTTAACACCGCAGGTGCGGGCTGATGCCCTCACCCCGACCCTCTCCCACAGGGAGAGGGTGCAAACATTAAAGGCCTTCTCTTTGAGAAGGCCTTGCTGTTTATTTCCGATACAGCACTTTGATAATGTGGTATCCGAACTGGGTATGCAGCGGGCCGGTTGGCTCCAGCACCGGGCAGGAGAACACCACTTTATCGAACGCCGGAACCATCTGGCCCTGGCGGAATTCGCCCAGGTCACCGCCGCGTTTGCCTGACGGGCAGATGGAGTGCTTTTTCGCCAGTTTGCCGAAGTCAGCACCGTTTTTAATCTGCTCCAGAAGATCTAAAGCCAGTTTCTCTTCTTTAACGAGGATATGCACTGCTGCTGCTGTTTTTGCCATGATCGTGCCTTGAATAGGTTGAAATAAATCGGGGCGCAATATACCACGCGTCAGCGGCGATAAAGCACCTTAATGATATGGTAGCCAAATTTGGTTTTTACCGGGCCGTAGGGCTTCAGCAGAGGGCAGCTAAAGACCGCCTGATCGAATGGGCCGACCATCGCACCTTGTTGAAATTCTCCGAGATCCCCTCCATTGCGCCCGGACGGGCATTTTGAGTAGCGCTTTGCCAGATGATCAAAGCTGATGCCGCGTTCGAGCTTGGTCAGGATCTCCCGAGCCAGTTTCTCTTCTTTTACCAGAATATGCAGGGCTGCTGCGGTCTTTTTCATGGTTCTGCTCTACGGGTTAATCGCGATTTCTCCACTTTATCATTAGCCGGTAAATCTGCGTCCGGCTTTCTGCTACAATCCACACCCCGTTCGAAGATTGAGCAACCATCCCATGCGTTTAAACCCTGGACAACAACAAGCGGTCGAATTCGTTACTGGACCATGCCTGGTGCTGGCAGGGGCCGGTTCGGGTAAAACCCGCGTAATCACCAACAAAATTGCGCACCTGATCCGCGGCTGTGGCTATCAGGCCCGGCACATTGCGGCAGTGACCTTTACCAATAAAGCGGCGCGTGAGATGAAAGAGCGTGTCGGCCAGACGCTGGGGCGTAAAGAGGCGCGCGGCCTGATGATCTCAACGTTCCACACGCTGGGGCTGGATATCATCAAACGTGAATATGCGGCTCTGGGAATGAAGTCCAACTTCTCGCTCTTCGATGACACCGACCAGGTGGCGCTACTCAAAGAGCTCACCGAGGGACTGATCGAAGATGATAAGGTGCTGTTGCAGCAGCTGATCTCGACGATCTCCAACTGGAAAAACGATCTGATGACGCCGGCCCAGGCCGCGGCGATCGCCAAAGGCGAACGGGATCGGATCTTCGCCCACTGCTATGGTCTATACGATGCGCATATGAAAGCGTGTAACGTGCTGGACTTTGACGACCTGATCCTGCTGCCCACGCTGCTGCTGCAGCGCAATGGAGAGGTGCGCGAGCGCTGGCAGAATAAAATCCGCTACCTGCTGGTGGATGAATATCAGGATACCAACACCAGCCAGTACGAGCTTGTTAAGCTGCTGGTGGGGCAGCGCGCGCGTTTCACCGTGGTTGGCGATGACGACCAGTCAATTTACTCCTGGCGCGGCGCGCGCCCGCAAAACCTGGTACTGCTGAGCAAAGATTTTCCGGCGCTGCAGGTGATTAAGCTCGAGCAGAACTACCGCTCATCGGGGCGCATCCTGAAGGCGGCAAATATCCTGATCGCCAACAACCCGCACGTGTTTGAGAAGCGCCTGTTCTCCGAGTTGGGCTACGGGACGGAGCTGAAAGTCCTCAGCGCCAACAATGAAGAGCATGAAGCGGAGCGCGTCACGGGCGAACTTATTGCTCACCACTTCGTCAATAAAACCGAATATAAGGATTACGCGATCCTCTATCGCGGTAATCACCAGTCGCGCGTCTTTGAAAAGATGCTGATGCAGAACCGCATTCCGTACAAAATTTCCGGCGGTACCTCGTTCTTCTCTCGGCCTGAAATCAAAGACCTGCTGGCCTATCTGCGCGTACTCACTAACCCGGACGACGACAGCGCGTTTCTGCGCATTGTGAATACGCCAAAACGTGAGATTGGCCCGGCGACGCTGCAAAAGCTCGGGGAATGGGCAATGACGCGTAACAAAAGCCTGTTCACCGCCAGCTTCGACATGGGGCTGAGCCAGACCTTAAGCGGACGTGGGTATGATTCGTTAACGCGATTCACCCACTGGCTTGGCGAAGTGCAGCGTCTGGCAGAGCGCGAACCCATTGCCGCCGTTCGCGATCTGATCCACGGTATCGACTACGAGTCGTGGCTATACGAAACCTCGGCCAGCCCGAAAGCGGCCGAGATGCGCATGAAAAACGTTAACCAGCTCTTTAGCTGGATGACTGAAATGCTGGAAGGCTCTGAAATCGACGAACCCATGACCCTGACGCAGGTGGTCACCCGCTTTACCCTGCGCGATATGATGGAGCGCGGCGAGAGCGAAGAAGAGGCCGATCAGGTTCAGCTGATGACGCTGCATGCGTCCAAAGGTCTGGAATTCCCGTATGTGTATCTGGTCGGCATGGAAGAGGGATTATTACCGCACCAGAGCAGCATAGATGAAGACAACGTCGACGAGGAGCGCCGTCTGGCCTATGTGGGGATCACCCGCGCGCAGAAAGAGCTGACGTTCACGCTGTGTAAAGAGCGCCGTCAGTACGGTGAACTGGTGCGCCCGGAGCCGAGCCGTTTCCTGCTGGAACTGCCGCAGGATGACCTGATTTGGGAACAGGAGCGCAAAGTGATTACCGCTGAAGAGCGTATGCACAAGGGACAGGCTAACGTGGCGAATATTCGCGCCATGCTGGCAAAAGCCAAAGAGAAAGGATAAGTCCGGAGGGACTTGTAGGCCGGGTAAGCGCAGCGCCACCCGGCATTTTTTACTATCTTACTTTACTTCCAACACCCAGTGCACATAGCTTTGCCACTGGCACTCCTGCTCGATCATCTCTGCCCCAAGCGGGTGTTTATCAATCCAGTTTTCCGGCAGCGTCAGAGACAGTTTTTCGTCGTCGGCCACCAGGCTGATAGCAGGGAGCAAATCATCGCGACGACGGCTGGCAAACAGGATGGCCAGACGCAGCAGGCGGCACATGTGCTCGGCCACGCGCGGCGGTACGGCGTTTTGCTGATGCAAAGAGGAGAGATCAACGGCATTGGTCTGGTTCAGCAGCAGCGTTGCCAGCAATTTTTTCTGTGCGGGCGTATAGCCCGGTAAATCAAGATTACGCACCAGATACGCTGCGTGAGCAGGTGCCTGCTTAAAATCTATGCTCAACCCCACTTCGTGGAGCGCACAGGCGCTTAGCAACAAATCGCGGCTCAGATGGTCGAGATCCCAGACGTTAGCGACCCGATCGGCGAAGCGAGACGCCAGCTGCGCCACGCGACCGGCCTGCTCGATATCAACCAGAAAACGGCGCTGCACGTTGCGCAGGGTGCGGCTGCGAATGTCCTGATCGACCGACAGATGCAACATCCCATAAACCAGGCCTTCGCGCAGCGCGCCGCCAGCCAGCGTCATACAGGTGATGTTGAGCTCGGTGAAAATCGCAATCAGAATGGCCAGCCCGCTCGGGAAGACCAGCGCGCGTTCAAGCGTCAGACCTTCAATTTCCAGCTCTTCCAGCCGTCCACACTGAATGGCGCGCTGTTTCAGCTGATGAAGTTTGGCAAGCGTAATCCGCTCGTCCATTCCCTGCGCCATCATGATTTCCTGCAGGGCCTGCACGGTCCCCGACGCACCCACGCAGACTTTCCAGCCGTGATAGCGCAGTTCATCCATGACGGGACGTAACACCTCGCGCGCGGCATGTTCTGCCTCGTCGAAGTTCTCTTTACCCAGATTTCGGTCAGCAAAGTAGCGCTCAAGCCAGGTCACGCAGCCCATTGACAGGCTGAACAGCGACGTCGCCTGCGCGCCGGTACCGGTAACCAGTTCTGTGCTGGCACCGCCGATATCCACCACCAGGCGGCGATCGTCTCCCCCCGTGGTGTGCGCAACACCCTGATAAATCAGGCGAGCTTCTTCTTCACCGCTGATAACCTGAACCGGACAGCCCAGAATTTCCTGCGCTCTGGCAATGAAATCTACGGCGTTGACCGCCAGTCGGAGCGTCGCGGTGGCGACGACGGTGATTTGGGCATGAGGGATATCCTGCAGACGCTCAGCAAAGAGTCGCAGACACTGCCAGCCACGTTCCATGGCTTCAGGTGAGAGGTAATTGTCGCTGCTCAGGCCCGCCGCGAGGCGGACCTTGCGCTTAATGCGCGTCAGCGTTTGTATGCTTCCTGCCACCTCGCGCACAACCAGCATATGAAAACTATTCGAGCCGAGATCGATTGCTGCATAAAGCGAGGTGGAGCTGAGCATATTTTCTTAACCTGAACGACGACGATTACGCGGTGCGCCGCCTGAACGACGCGGACCATTGCCGGAGCGTGGGCGGGTAAGACGCTTAGGCGGCGGCAGTTCGCTTAACAGCGCTTCCGGGTTGTATTTGCTCTGCGGAATAGAGTGACCGATGTAAGTCTCAATGGCTGGAAGATTCAGCGCATACTCTTCACACGCAAGGCTAATAGAGTGACCGCTTGCGCCCGCACGACCGGTACGACCGATACGGTGTACATAGTCTTCGCAGTCGTCTGGCAGGTCATAGTTAAACACATGCGTCACGGCTGGAATGTGCAAACCACGTGCTGCCACGTCGGTTGCGACCAGAATATCGAGATCGCCACGGGTAAACTCTTCGAGAATACGCAGGCGTTTTTTCTGCGCCACGTCGCCGGTCAACAGGCCAACACGGTGACCGTCTGCCGCCAGATGGCCCCAGATGTCTTCACAACGGTGTTTGGTGTTTGCGAAGATAATGGCGCGGTCTGGCCACTCTTCTTCAATCAGCGTTTGCAGCAGACGCATTTTCTCTTCATTAGAAGGATAGAAGAGCTCTTCTTTAATGCGGTGACCCGTTTTCTGCTCAGGTTCCACTTCTACATATTCGGCGTTGTTCATCTGTTCGAACGCCAGTTCGCGAACGCGGTACGAGAGGGTTGCAGAGAACAGCATATTCAGACGCTGATTAGCCGGAGGCATACGGCGGAACAGCCAGCGGATGTCTTTAATGAAGCCCAGATCGTACATACGGTCAGCTTCATCGAGCACCACAACCTGGATTGCGCCGAGGTTAATGTGGTTCTGTTTGGCGTAATCAATAAGACGGCCGGTGGTACCGATCAGGATATCCACACCGCTTTCCAGCACTTTCAGCTGCTTATCGTAGCCATCGCCGCCATAGGCCAGGCCAAGCTTCAGGCCGGTAGCCTGCGCCAGGGGTTCAGCGTCTGCGTGGATCTGTACCGCCAGTTCTCGCGTCGGGGCCATAATTAGCGCGCGCGGCTGGTTAACTTTGCGGTCTGCAATCGCTGGGTGAGAAAGTAAATAATGAAACGTTGACGTCAAAAACGCCATCGTTTTGCCGGTACCGGTTTGCGCCTGCCCGGCAACATCGCGACCGGCCAGCGTCAGCGGCAGCGCGAGGGCCTGAATGGGCGTGCAGTTATGAAACCCTTTATTTTCAAGGGCTTCGATTACCTTTGCGTGCAGGGCGAAGTCGGAAAACTTCTGTTCTGTTAAATGTGTTTTGCTCATAGTGTGGTAGAATATCAGCTTACTATTGCTTTACGAAAGCGTATCCGGTGAAATAAAGTCAACCTTTAGTTGGTTAATGCGACATCAACACGTCGTTGGTGGAGACAAAACCAACGTACCAGGCTTATTCCTGTGGAGTTATATATGAGCGATAAAATTATTCACCTGACTGACGACAGTTTTGACACGGACGTACTTAAGGCTGACGGGCTGATCCTCGTCGATTTCTGGGCTGAATGGTGTGGTCCTTGCAAAATGATCGCCCCGATTCTGGATGAGATCGCCGACGAATATCAGGGCAAACTGACCGTTGCCAAGCTGAACATCGACCAGAACCCGGGCACCGCGCCAAAATACGGTATCCGCGGCATCCCGACCCTGCTGCTGTTCAAAAACGGCGAAGTGGCGGCGACCAAAGTGGGCGCGCTGTCCAAAGGTCAACTGAAAGAGTTCCTGGACGCTAACCTGGCGTAAGGTTTCTCCGCTGTGCGTCCAGAGCATCTGGCTAAATGATGTGGAACTCTGGACGCCCGGCTGAAGTCGTGCTAAGTTAGCTATGACTTCGTTTTAAACATATCTTGTTGTTTGAATCTTGTTTTACCCGATACTTCCCGTTGTTGACATAAACAGTGCGTGAAGTGGCTAAATTCCGGGCTTGTCACTCAATCCGTCTTGTCGTTTCAGTTCTGCGTTCTTTCCCTGTGACCAGACAGCGAACAGACATGAGGTGATGGCCGCTAAACAGGCATGGATGACCCTGCCATACCATTCACAACATTAAGTTCGAGAATCACCCCGAGTTTAAGAACCCACACCATTATGAATCTTACCGAATTAAAGAATACGCCGGTTTCTGAGCTGATCACTCTCGGCGAAAATATGGGGCTGGAAAACCAGGCTCGTATGCGCAAGCAGGACATCATTTTCGCCATCCTGAAGCAGCACGCTAAGAGTGGCGAAGATATCTTTGGCGACGGTGTGCTGGAGATATTGCAAGACGGATTTGGTTTCCTCCGCTCTGCAGACAGCTCCTACCTCGCCGGCCCTGACGACATCTACGTATCCCCCAGCCAAATCCGCCGTTTCAACCTCCGCACTGGTGACACCATTTCAGGTAAGATTCGTCCTCCTAAAGAGGGTGAACGCTACTTTGCGCTGTTGAAAGTTAACGAAGTTAACTACGACAAACCGGAAAACTCGCGCAATAAGATCCTGTTCGAGAACTTGACGCCACTGCACGCAAACTCTCGTCTGCGCATGGAGCGTGGTAACGGTTCTACCGAAGACTTAACCGCTCGCGTTCTGGATCTGGCCTCACCAATCGGTCGTGGTCAGCGTGGTCTGATTGTCGCGCCGCCAAAAGCGGGTAAAACCATGCTGCTGCAGAACATCGCGCAGAGCATCGCCTACAACCACCCAGACTGTGTGCTGATGGTGCTGCTGATTGACGAACGTCCGGAAGAAGTGACCGAGATGCAGCGTCTGGTTAAAGGTGAAGTTGTCGCTTCAACCTTTGATGAACCGGCATCTCGCCACGTTCAGGTAGCAGAAATGGTAATCGAGAAGGCGAAACGCCTGGTTGAGCACAAGAAAGACGTGATCATCCTGCTCGACTCCATTACGCGTCTGGCGCGTGCCTACAACACCGTTGTCCCGGCTTCCGGTAAAGTACTGACCGGTGGTGTGGATGCTAACGCCCTGCATCGTCCGAAACGTTTCTTCGGTGCAGCACGTAACGTGGAAGAGGGCGGCAGCCTGACCATCATCGCGACGGCGCTGATCGACACCGGTTCCAAAATGGACGAAGTCATTTACGAAGAGTTTAAAGGTACAGGCAACATGGAACTGCACCTTTCTCGTAAAATTGCTGAGAAACGCGTCTTCCCGGCAATCGACTACAACCGTTCCGGTACCCGTAAAGAAGAACTGCTCACCACACAGGAAGAGCTGCAGAAAATGTGGATCCTGCGCAAAATCATCCATCCAATGGGTGAAATTGACGCGATGGAGTTCCTCATTAACAAACTGGCGATGACCAAAACAAACGACGATTTCTTCGACATGATGAAACGCTCGTAACGCAAATAAAGCCAGTGAACGCCACGTTTTTACGTGGCGTTTTTCTTTTATGGACTATACGCTAGTACCACCTACTCCCAATTTTGACCGGTCGGTGCGACAATAGGGTCGTTTATACAGTCAAAGAAATAATTGATTGAAAAATATACAAAGGGAGTTGTGAGAAGCCACCTTTATTACTTCTGAGGCGGTGGCTTCATGGTTATACTTCCGGGACTAACATTTGTTGAGAGCAATCCATTGTGAATCTACTCACCGTTGTGACTGAGCTAATCAGTATTTTTTTATTCACAACCTGTTTTTTGTTCATCGCGCGCAAGGTGGCAAAACGAATAGGGCTGGTGGATAAACCTAATTTTCGTAAACGTCATCAAGGACTTATTCCTCTGGTTGGAGGGATTTCTGTTTACGCTGGTATCTGTTTCACGTTTGGTATTGCGGATTATTATATCCCACACGCAGCCCTTTATCTTGCCTGTGCGGGTGTCCTCGTACTCGTAGGGGCACTTGATGACCGATTCGATATCGCGGTGAAAATACGCGCCACCGTTCAGGCGGCAATTGGCGTAGTGATGATGCTTGTGGGCGGCCTGTATCTGAGAAGCCTGGGCTATGTGTTTGGTCCCTGGGAGTTAGTCCTGGGGCCATTTGGCTTCTTCCTGACGCTCTTTGCCGTCTGGGCGGCAATCAATGCTTTCAACATGGTGGACGGTATTGACGGCCTGCTTGGTGGATTGTCTTCCGTCTCGTTCGCTGCAATCGGCATTATTTTGTGGTTTGATGGTCAGTACAGCCTGGCAATGTGGTGTTTTGCCATGATTGCCGCGATCCTGCCTTATATCCTCTTAAACCTCGGTGCGCTGGGGCGTCGCTATAAAGTCTTCATGGGTGACGCGGGCAGTACGTTGATCGGTTTTACCGTGATCTGGATTTTGCTCGAAACCACACAGGGTAAAACTCACCCGATCAGTCCCGTCACAGCATTATGGATCATTGCCATTCCGTTAATGGATATGGTGGCGATTATGTATCGCCGTCTGCGCAAAGGGATGAGTCCTTTCTCTCCCGATCGTCAGCATATTCATCATCTCATCATGCGCGCGGGGTTCACTTCTCGTCAGGCGTTTGTTCTGATCACCCTGGCCGCTGCTATTCTCGCTGCTATTGGCGTCGCTGCAGAATATGCCCATTTTATTCCTGAATGGGTAATGTTGGTATTATTCTTGCTAGCATTTTTCCTGTACGGCTATTGCATTAAGCGCGCATGGAAAGTAGCGCGATTCATTAAACGTCTGAAACGCAGGATGCGTCGTAATAATGACAAAAATACAACATTAACTAAGTAAAACCGGGACTATGATGACTCAACCGTTGGCGGGAGCGAAATCAGTGGTAACTGAGAATGAACTGGATATTCGGGGTTTGTTTCGCGTGTTATGGGCAGGCAAACTTTGGATTGCGGGGATCGCGCTGGGGTTTGCACTGTTAGCGCTGGCCTACACCTTCTTTGCAAAACAGGAATGGAGTGCCACGGCAATTACAGACCGACCAACGGTTAACATGCTCGGCGGGTTTTATTCCCAGCAGCAGTTCCTGCGTAATCTGGATATCAAGGCGAATCTGGCGACACCCGATCAGGCTTCCGTTATGGATGAAGCCTATAAAGAATTTGTGATGCAACTGGCCTCCTGGGACACGCGTCGCGACTTCTGGTCCCAGACGGATTATTACAAGCAACGCATGGTGGGTAACAGCAAGGTTGATGCCGCGCTGTTGGACGATCTGATTAACAATATTCAGTTTATGCCGGGCGATGCGCTGCGTAACGTCAATGACAGCGTTAAGCTGATTGCAGAAACCGCGCCGGATGCCAACAACCTGTTGCGTCAGTATGTTGCGTTTGCCAGCCAGCGTGCCGCAAGCCATCTTAACGAAGAGCTTAAGGGTGCCTGGGCAGCCCGTACCATCCAGATGAAAGCGCAGGTAAAACGTCAGGAAGAGGTGGCGAAAGCCATCTTTGCTCGTCGCGTTCATAATATTGAGCAGGCGCTGAAAATCGCGGAACAGCACAATATTTCCCGCAGCGAAACGGATGTTCCGGCAGATGAGCTGCCTGACTCTGAAATGTTCCTTCTTGGGCGCCCTATGCTGCAGGCACGTTTGGAAAATCTTCAGGCCGTTGGCCCCGATTTTGACCTCGACTACGATCAAAACCGCGCCATGCTCACCACCCTGAATGTTGGCCCAACGATGGACCCGCGTTTTCAGACCTATCGTTATTTGCGAACGCCTGAAGAGCCTGTAAAACGCGATAGTCCGCGTCGTGCATTCCTGATGATTATGTGGGGGATTGTAGGCGCACTGACGGGCGCTGGCGTGGCGTTAACGCGTCGTCGCACAAACTAAGAACGCCGTCTACGATGAAGGCTACGGCCTTCATCGCCTAATCGAAGAGAATCGATGTGAAAGTACTTACCGTATTTGGCACCAGGCCGGAGGCCATTAAGATGGCACCTCTGGTTCATGCGCTGGCCAGCGATCCTGATATTGAAGCGAAAGTGTGCGTCACTGCCCAACACCGTGAGATGCTCGATCAGGTCTTAACGCTCTTTTCCATCGTCCCGGACTACGATCTTAATATTATGAAGCCGGGGCAAGGGTTGACGGAGATCACCTGCCGCATTCTGCAAGAGCTCAAGCCGATCCTGGAGTCATTCAAGCCTGACGTGGTGCTGGTCCACGGCGACACCACTACCACCGTGGCGACAAGTCTGGCCGCGTTTTATCAGCGTATTCCCGTTGGACATGTTGAGGCGGGACTACGCACCGGTAACCTTTACTCGCCGTGGCCGGAAGAAGCCAACCGCACGCTCACCGGGCATCTGGCGATGTACCACTTTGCACCCACGGAAAACTCGCGTCAGAACCTGCTGCGTGAAAATATCGCCGATAACAAAATCTTTGTGACCGGCAATACGGTTATTGATGCGTTAATTTGGGTTCGTGACCGCGTTCTGGCAAATAGCTCCCTTCAGCAAGACCTCGCTGCCCGCTATCCATTCCTGCACAACGGCAAAAAAACCATCCTGGTCACCGGCCACCGTCGCGAAAGCTTTGGCCGGGGTTTTGAGCAAATCTGCCATGCGCTGGCTGAAATTGCCGCGCAGAATGAAGATGTGCAGATTGTCTATCCGGTGCATCTCAACCCTAACGTCAGCGAGCCGGTTAACCGCATTCTGGGCCATGTCGACAATGTTCTGCTGATTGAACCGCAGGACTACATGCCGTTTGTCTGGCTGATGAACCATGCCTGGCTGATCCTCACCGATTCCGGCGGAATTCAGGAAGAAGCGCCGTCCCTCGGTAAACCGGTACTGGTGATGCGTGAAACGACCGAACGTCCGGAAGCCGTCAAAGCGGGAACCGTGCGCCTGGTCGGAACCAACACACAGTTAATTGTCGAAGAGGTCACGCGCCTCCTGCACGACGATGAAGCGTATCAGGCGATGAGCCGGGCCCATAATCCTTACGGAGACGGGCAGGCTTGTGGCCGTATTTTGCATGCACTTAAAAACAATCGGGTAACGCTATGAGTTTTACTACCATCTCTGTCATTGGTCTTGGCTACATCGGCTTGCCCACCGCGGCGGCGTTTGCCTCTCGTCAAAAACAGGTTGTCGGTGTGGATATCAACGCCCGCGCGGTTGAAACCATTAACCGTGGCGAAATTCATATTGTGGAGCCCGATCTTGACCGTGTGGTGAAAGAGGCGGTGGAAGGAGGCTTCCTGCGTGCCAGCACGACGCCTGTTGAAGCGGATGCGTACCTGATTGCCGTTCCAACGCCCTTTAAAGGCAACCACGAGCCCGACATGGCCTTCGTCGAGGCGGCGGCGAAATCCATTGCTCCCGTGCTGAAGAAAGGGGCGCTGGTGATCCTGGAGTCGACCTCTCCCGTCGGTGCCACCGAACAGATGGCACAGTGGCTGGCCGACGCGCGCCCTGATTTACGCTTCCCGCAGCAGGCGGGCGAGCAGGCTGATATCAATATCGCCTACTGTCCGGAGCGCGTGCTGCCGGGCCAGGTTATGGTCGAGCTGATTAAAAACGACCGCGTCATTGGCGGCATGACGCCAGTCTGTTCCGAACGTGCCAGCGCGCTGTACAAGATTTTCCTCGAAGGCGAATGCGTGGTGACAAACTCCCGCACCGCTGAGATGTGCAAGCTGACGGAAAACAGCTTCCGCGACGTCAATATCGCCTTCGCGAATGAACTGTCGCTGATCTGCGCCGATCAGGGGATCAATGTCTGGGAGCTCATCGCCCTGGCGAATCGCCATCCGCGTGTGAACATTCTCCAGCCAGGCCCGGGCGTGGGCGGACACTGTATCGCCGTCGACCCGTGGTTTATCGTGGCGCAGAATCCGGCACAGGCTCGTCTGATCCGCACCGCGCGTGAAGTGAATGACAGCAAACCTCACTGGGTGCTCAATCAGGTAAAAACCACGGTAGCGGATTGTCTGGCAGAGAGCGGCAAGCGCGCCAGCGAGCTGAAAATTGCCTGCTTTGGCCTGGCATTTAAACCAAACATTGACGACCTGCGCGAAAGCCCGGCAATGGAAATTGCTGAGATGATTGCCGAGTGGCACAAGGGCGAAACGCTGGTGGTCGAGCCAAACATTCATGAACTGCCGGCAAAACTGGCTGGGCACTGCACGCTGACGGCGCTGGACGATGCGCTGGCGACGGCGGATGTGCTGGTGCTGCTGGTGGATCATAAAGAATTTAAAGCGACGTCCGGGGATGCCGTTCGTCAGCAGTATATTGTGGATACCAAAGGCGTCTGGCGTTGAACAGCCTGAATGGGGTACTCGAATCCCTGCAGTGGGAGAGTGCCTTTTTCGGCCTGCCGTCGGCCATCGTGCTCCTGCGCGATGATGCGCCGGTACTGACTGAATCTGAGCTGACCGCCTGGCAACGGGTGCAGGCTAAGATCCCGGCGGACCGTGCTGACCTGCTCGACGCGCTCCAGCACCACGGTTTTCAGCTGGTTGAAGGCGAGGTAGACCTTTCCATTACCCTTACCCGGCACGATGCGTCCGGCGCGGAAATTGCAACGGAACAGGATATCCCCGTGCTCCGTCAGATGGCGGCTCAGGCGTTTGCGCAGAGCCGCTTTCGCGCGCCCTGGTACGCACCTGACGATAGTGGACGTTTCTACGCCCAGTGGGTGGAGAATGCCGTTAAAGGCACGTTCGACCATGTCTGCCTGGTTTTTCGCGCTGCGGACGGTCAAATTCAGGGATTTGTCTCGCTGCGTAAGCTCAACGAACGCGAGGCGCGTATTGGCTTATTAGCCGGGCGCGGTATGGGCGAGAAACTGATGCAGGCGGCTCTGCACTGGGCGCAGCAGCAAAAGCTTGTGACGCTGCGGGTGGCGACCCAGGTGGGCAACACCGCCGCGCTTAAACGTTATATTGCGAGTGGTGCCAACATTGACGCCACCGCCTACTGGTTATACAGGTGACAAGATGATTCCATTTAACGCACCACCCGTCGTCGGAACTGAACTGGACTATATGCAGTCTGCCATGGGCAGCGGCAAGCTCTGCGGTGACGGCGGTTTTACCCGTCGCTGTCAGCAGTGGATGGAACAGCGTTTTCACAGTGCCAAAGTGCTGCTGACTCCGTCCTGTACGGCGTCGCTGGAAATGGCGGCCCTGCTTCTGGATATCCAGCCCGGCGATGAAGTGATTATGCCGAGCTATACCTTCGTCTCCACGGCGAACGCGTTTGTTCTGCGCGGGGCAAAAATTGTCTTTGTGGATATCCGCCCGGATACCATGAACATTGATGAGACGCTGATTGAAGCGGCGATCACCGACAAAACGCGCGCGATTGTACCGGTTCACTACGCGGGCGTGGCCTGTGAAATGGACGCCATCATGGCGATCGCCAAAAAACATAACCTGTTTGTGGTTGAAGATGCCGCGCAGGGTGTGATGTCCACCTACAAGGGACGCGCGCTGGGTACGATCGGCCACATCGGCTGCTTTAGCTTCCACGAAACCAAAAACTACACCGCGGGTGGAGAAGGCGGCGCGACGCTGATTAACGATCGCGCGCTGGTTGAACGTGCGGAAGTGATCCGCGAAAAAGGGACCAACCGCAGCCAGTTCTTCCGCGGCCAGGTAGATAAATACACATGGCGCGATATTGGCTCAAGCTATCTGATGGCGGACCTGCAGGCGGCGTACCTGTGGGCGCAGCTGGAAGCGGCGGAGCGTATCAACCTTCAGCGTCTTTCCCTGTGGCAAACGTATTACGATGCGCTTGAGCCTCTGGCAAAAGCCGGGCGTATTGAACTGCCAACCATCCCGGCAGACTGCGTCCATAATGCGCACATGTTCTACATCAAGCTGCGCGATAACGACGACCGCAGCCAGCTGATCGCCTGGCTGAAAGAAGCCGAAATTATGGCGGTGTTCCACTATATTCCGCTGCACTCCAGCCCGGCGGGCGAAGCGTTTGGGACGTTCGCGGGTGAAGACCGTTACACTACCAAAGAGAGTGAGCGTTTGCTTCGCCTGCCACTGTTCTACAACCTCGCGCCAGTTAACCAGCGTACGGTGATTAATACCCTTCTGAGCTATTTCGGCTGATATGTCTCTGGCAAAAGCATCGGTGTGGACCGCCGCGTCCACACTTGTCAAAATTGGCGCCGGGCTGCTGGTCGTCAAGCTGTTGGCCGTCTCATTTGGCCCCTCCGGCGTGGGTCTGGCGGGTAATTTCCGCCAGCTTGTCACCGTCCTTGGCGTGTTGGCGGGTGCCGGTATCTTCAACGGCGTGACCAAATACGTTTCTCAGTACCATGATGACGCGGCCCAGCTTCGCAGGGTGGTGGGCACCTCTTCGGCGATGGTCACGGGTTTTTCGACCCTGATGGCGATTGTCTTTCTGCTGGCGGCGGCCCCCATCAGCCAGGGATTGTTCGGGCACACCCATTATCAGGGGCTGGTGCGTCTGGTTGCGCTGGTTCAGATGGGGATTGCCTGGGCTAACCTGCTGCTGGCGCTGATGAAAGGTTTTCGCGACGCGGCCGGGAACGCCCTTGCGTTAATCCTGGGCAGCGTCATCGGCGTGATTGCCTATTACTTCTGCTATCGCCTCGGTGGCTATGAAGGCGCGCTGCTCGGCCTGGCGCTGGTGCCGGCGCTGGTCGTTATTCCCGCGGCGCTTATGCTGATGCGTCGGGGCGTCATACCGCTGAGCTACCTGAAACCGCAATGGGATAAGGTCCTTGCCAGCCAGCTGGGTAAATTTACCCTGATGGCGCTCATTACCTCCGTCACGCTGCCCGTGGCCTACGTGATGATGCGAAACCTGCTGGCGGCGCATTATAGCTGGGATGAAGTCGGGATCTGGCAGGGCGTAAGCAGCATTTCCGACGCCTACCTCCAGTTTATTACGGCTTCCTTTAGCGTTTATTTGCTGCCAACATTATCGCGTCTGACGTCCAGGCAGGATATTACCCGTGAGATTTTCCGATCCCTGCGCTTTGTGTTGCCGGCTGTTGCGGCTGCCAGCTTTACCGTCTGGCTATTGCGCGATGTCGCCATCTGGCTGCTGTTTTCCGCGAAGTTCACAGCCATGCGCGATCTCTTTGCCTGGCAACTGGTGGGCGATGTGCTGAAAGTGGGTGCTTACGTTTTCGGCTATCTGGTGATCGCGAAAGCGTCCCTGCGGCTGTATATCCTGGCGGAAATTAGCCAGTTTGCGTTACTGACCTCGTTTTCGCACTGGCTGATACCCGCGCACGGTGCGCTGGGGGCGGCTCAGGCCTACATGGCAACCTATATCGTTTATTTCGCTGCCTGTTGCGGCGTATTTTTATTGTGGCGTAAACGCGCATGACTGCACTGATTCACATCCTGGGATCGGATATCCCACACCATAACCAGACCGTTTTGCGGTTCTTCAACGACGAGCTGGCATCGGGTAATCCTGATGCGCGCGAGTTTATGGTTACAGGTCAGGATAAGGGCCTGAGCGCCGCATTTCCGGCGCTGAAGATGAGCTTCTGGCCGGATAAGGCTACGCTGGCGAAGGCAGTTATTGCCAAAGCCAAAGCGGATCGTGACCAGCGATTTTTCTTCCACGGGCAGTTTAATACCGGCCTGTGGCTGGCACTCCTCAGCGGGGGGATCAAGCCTTCCCAGTGTAGCTGGCATATCTGGGGTGCCGATCTCTATGAAGTCTCCCGCGGCTGGAAATTCCGTCTTTTCTATCCGCTGCGCCGTATGGCACAGGGAAGGGTGGGCTGCGTTTTTGCTACCCGTGGCGATCTCAACTATTTTGCGAAGCAGCACCCAAACGTGCGCGGCGAACTACTCTATTTCCCGACCCGGATGAACCCGGCGCTGAACGCCATGGCGAATGACACGATGCGTGAAGGCAAGCTGACGATCCTGGTGGGGAATTCCGGCGATCGCAGTAACGAACATGTCGCGGCGCTCAGGGCGGTGCACCAGCAGTTTGGCGACACGGTGAACGTGGTGGTGCCGATGGGCTATCCCGCCAACAACGACGCTTACATTGATGAGGTTCGCCAGCAGGGGCTAGCCTTATTCAGCGCGGAAAATTTGCATATACTGCGGGATAAGCTGGAATTTGATGAATATCTGACGCTGCTGAGAAAATGCGACCTTGGGTATTTTATCTTTGCCCGTCAGCAGGGCATTGGCACACTGTGCCTGCTGATTCAGGCGGGGATCCCCTGCGTGCTCAACCGCGACAACCCGTTCTGGCAGGATATGGCCGAACAGCATCTTCCGGTGCTGTTCACCACCGATGTGCTCAATGAAGAGGTTGTTCGGGAAGCACAGCGGCAGCTGGCGCTCGTGGATAAAAATTCCATCGACTTCTTTAGCCCGAATTACCTCACGCCGTGGCACCGTGCGCTGCGTATCGCTGCAGGAGACAACGCATGAGCCAGTTGCAATTCAGCGGTTTACTGGTCGTTTGGCTTCTGAGCGCCCTGTTTATCGCCACGCTCACCTGGTTTGAGTTCCGCCGCGTACGTTTCAACTTTAACGTGTTCTTCTCGCTATTGTTTCTGCTGACGTTCTTTTTCGGTTTCCCGTTGACCAGCATTCTGGTCTTCCGTTTTGACGTGAGCGTCGCACCGCCGGAAATTCTCCTCCAGGCGCTTCTGGCAGCGACCTGCTTCTATGCGGTGTACTACGTCACCTATAAAACGCGTCTGCGTTCAGCGCACGCCGATGCGCCGCGCCGGGCGCTTTTTACCATGAATCGGGTGGAGACCCACCTGACGTGGGTGATGCTGATGACGATTGCCCTGGTCAGTGTCGGCATCTTCTTCATGCATAACGGCTTCCTGCTGTTTAAGCTTCACTCCTACAGCCAGATTTTTTCTGCTGAAGTGTCTGGCGTGGCGCTTAAGCGGTTCTTCTACTTCTTCATCCCGGCGATGCTGGTGATCTTCTTCCTGCGCCAGGACAGCAAAGCGTGGCTGTTCTTCCTGGTCAGTACCGTCGCGTTTGGCATCCTGACCTACATGATTGTGGGGGGGACGCGCGCTAACATCATCATCGCCTTCGCCATCTTCCTGTTTATCGGCATCATCCGCGGCTGGATCTCGCTGTGGATGCTGGTTGCGGCAGGGGTGTTTGGCATTGTGGGGATGTTCTGGCTGGCGCTGAAGCGATATGGAATGAACGTGGCGGGTGATGAGGCGTTTTACACGTTCCTTTACCTCACGCGCGATACGTTCTCGCCGTGGGAAAACCTGGCACTGCTGCTGCAAAACTACGACAAGATTGATTTCCAGGGACTGGCGCCGATTGTTCGCGACTTCTACGTCTTTATCCCTTCCTGGCTATGGCCGGACCGGCCTGGCGTGGTGCTGAATACGGCGAACTACTTTACCTGGGAAGTGCTGAACAACCATTCCGGTCTGGCAATCTCGCCTACGCTTATCGGTTCACTGGTGGTGATGGGCGGGGCGTGGTTCATTCTGCCCGGAGCGGTTGCCGTGGGGTTGATCATAAAGTGGTTCGATTGGCTTTACCTGCGCGGCAACGAAGAGACCAACCGCTATAAAGCAGCCATTTTGCACAGCTTCTGCTTTGGTGCCATTTTCAATATGATCGTTCTGGCGCGCGAAGGTCTGGACTCGTTCGTTTCGCGCGTGGTCTTCTTCATGGTGGTTTTCGGCCTCTGCCTGCTACTGGCCAAACTTTTGTACTGGCTGTTTGACAGCGCAGGGCTTGTGCACAAGCGCGAGCGACAAGGCAGCACGACGCTGTCGCAAGTCTGAGTAAGGATAGTAATGACTGATAACATTTCTGCACCGCGCTATGCGCTACGTGGTCTGCAGCTTATTGGCTGGCGCAACATGCAGCACGCGCTGGATTTTCTGTTCGCCGACGGCCAGATGAAATCCGGCACGCTGGTCGCCATCAATGCGGAAAAGATGCTGGCCGTCGAAGATAACGCCGAGGTCAAAAGCCTGATCGGCGCGGCTGAATTCAAATACGCGGACGGGATCAGCGTGGTCCGCTCTATTCGTAAAAAGTATCCTGACGCTAATGTTTCCCGCGTGGCGGGTGCCGATCTCTGGGAGCAGCTCATGGCTCGCGCAGGCGCGCAGGGCACGCCAGTGTTCCTGATTGGCGGGAAGCCGGAGATACTGGCCCAGACCGAGGAGAAACTGCGTCGTCAATGGAATGTTAATATTGTCGGCAGCCAGGATGGTTACTTCAAACCTGAAGAACGGCAGGCTCTGTTTGAGCGCGTTCGCGATAGCGGGGCAAAAATTGTCACCGTGGCGATGGGTTCTCCGCGCCAGGAGATCCTGATGCGTGACTGCCGTCAGGTTTGTCCGGACGCACTCTACATGGGCGTCGGCGGCACGTACGACGTCTTTACCGGCCACGTTAAGCGCGCGCCGAAGATTTGGCAAAATCTGGGGCTGGAGTGGCTGTACCGCCTGTTATCGCAACCGACGCGCCTTAAACGACAGATCCGACTGCTACGCTACCTCGCCTGGCATTACACCGGGAAAATGTAATCAAAATGTAGCGCGATATGCTATTCGCGCTGCAACTCGCCTGCAAAACTGCTGATAATCTGTGCAATGCATTCATTTTTTTAATGCATCGTTTGCCATTTGGCAGATTTTAAGAAACCATTCGCTCCGTATTTTAGTACCCCTAAAAAACAATACCCGGTCTTAAGCCGGGAAACAGCAAACACAATCGAGGATCTATGGCAGAGAAAAAACCGGAGCTACAGCGTGGGCTGGAAGCTCGTCATATAGAACTGATAGCGCTGGGCGGCACTATCGGCGTGGGCCTGTTTATGGGCTCGGCAAGCACGCTCAAATGGGCAGGCCCTTCCGTATTACTGGCGTACATTATTGCCGGGCTGTTTGTTTTCTTCATCATGCGCTCTATGGGCGAAATGCTCTTCCTGGAGCCGGTAACCGGCTCCTTCGCCGTTTATGCGCATCGCTATATGAGCCCGTTCTTCGGCTATCTGACGGCCTGGTCATACTGGTTTATGTGGATGGCGGTGGGCATCTCCGAGATCACCGCGATAGGGGTCTACGTTCAGTTCTGGTTCCCGGACATGGTCCAGTGGATACCCGCGCTGATTGCCGTGGGGCTGGTGGCGCTGGCAAACCTGGCTGCCGTGCGTCTTTACGGTGAAATTGAGTTCTGGTTCGCAATGATCAAAGTCACCACCATTATCGTGATGATTGTTGTCGGCCTGGGCGTGATTTTCTTCGGCTTTGGCAACGGTGGACACGCTATCGGCTTTGGCAACCTGACCGAAAACGGCGGCTTCTTCGCCGGCGGCTGGAAGGGCTTCCTGACGGCGCTGTGTATCGTTGTGGCCTCGTATCAGGGCGTAGAGCTGATCGGCATTACCGCCGGTGAAGCGAAAAACCCGCAGGTTACGCTGCGTAGCGCGGTGGGCAAAGTGCTGTGGCGTATCCTGATTTTCTACGTGGGCGCGATCTTCGTCATCGTGACTATCTTCCCGTGGAACGAAATCGGCACGACGGGTAGCCCGTTTGTATTAACCTTCGCCAAAATTGGCATCACGGCGGCGGCGGGTATCATCAACTTTGTGGTCCTGACGGCAGCGCTGTCAGGCTGTAATAGCGGGATGTACAGCTGCGGGCGTATGCTTTATGCACTTTCAAAGAATAACCAGCTGCCTTCGGCGATGAGTAAAGTCTCACGTGCAGGTGTGCCGGTGGCTGGTGTGGCGGTCTCCATTGCTATCCTGCTGGTTGGCTCCTGCCTGAATTACATCATCCCTAATCCGCAGCGCGTGTTCGTTTATGTCTATAGCGCCAGCGTACTACCGGGCATGGTGCCGTGGTTTGTGATCCTCATCAGCCAGCTGCGTTTCCGTCATGCGCATAAAAAGGCGATTGAAAGCCATCCGTTCCGCTCAATTCTGTTCCCCTATGCGAACTATTTGACGATGGCGTTCCTGATTTGCGTATTAATCGGGATGTACTTTAATGAAGATACCCGCATGTCGCTGTTTGTCGGGGTGATCTTCCTGGCGGCCGTGACGGCTGCTTATAAGCTTTTTGGCCTGGGTCGCCGTGCCAACACGCAGAAAGTGGAGGAATAAGCGGCAAAATGTGCAAACCATAACCAAACGCGCATTTTTTTCAAAAAAGCACTAGACAGCGGGGACGGAGGTACGTAATATCCAGCCCCGCAACGGCGCTAAGCGCCCGTAGCTCAGCTGGATAGAGCGCTGCCCTCCGGAGGCAGAGGTCTCAGGTTCGAATCCTGTCGGGCGCACCATTAACCCGGTGCTGGAGCTGCGGTGGTCTGAGAAGTAGTCAGTACCGCGTGAAAGAATACAGTGGTGGCTATAGCTCAGTTGGTAGAGCCCTGGATTGTGATTCCAGTTGTCGTGGGTTCGAATCCCATTAGCCACCCCATTATTTGAAAGAGTTGTGAATTGCGAAGGTGGCGGAATTGGTAGACGCGCTAGCTTCAGGTGTTAGTGTCCTTTGGATGTGGGGGTTCGAGTCCCCCCCCTCGCACCACGACTTTTTAAATGAATTGAACTAAAAATTCAAAAAAGCAGTACATCGGCGAGTAGCGCAGCTTGGTAGCGCAACTGGTTTGGGACCAGTGGGTCGGAGGTTCGAATCCTCTCTCGCCGACCAATTTTGAACCCCGCTTCGGCGGGGTTTTTTGTTTTCTGCCACTTTTTCACCCTTGTAGTCATTCCCCGACAGCGTCCTGTTTCATTGTCGCGATTCAGCGACACGTAATCATTTGAAAATAAACATATTTATTATCCATGGCTTTTGCTGTCTCCTCCTGGCGACAAATTTCTGCATTGACCGATATGTTGTAGCGATTAAGACGGCACCCAACAGCATAATTTCCTTTTATCTTAAAATGTTGCGTCATGTAAAACTTCTGGATGTCATGTTGGCACGTTACGTGCAATAATATACGTGTAGATGCTCATTCCATCTCTTATGTTCGCCTTAGTGCCTCATAAACTCAGGAATGACGCAGAGCCATTTACGGTGCTTATCGTCCACTGACAGATGTCGCTTCGGCCTCATCAGACACCATGGACACAACGTTGAGTGAAGCACCAAATATGTTGTCTTACAGACCTGTTTTAACGCCTGCTTTTATAGCAGGCGTTTTTTTATGTCTTATTCCCGATACCCACGCATGATCAGGGCGACCAACAGCAGGGCGGCTGACGATACCGTATAGAGCGCCAGCACTGAGCCAAGCCCAACTGCCACCATCGCTGTAATGCCGGTGAAAAGAGAGGCGCTGAGCGTTTGCCAGCGCCAGGCTTTACCGCTGGCCGACGCGGTTTGCGTGATATGAAAACTGCTCAGTACGCCAAACGTGCCGGCCGCGAAGAGAACGTTCGAGGCCAGATGCGCGATAAAGATCATCCCCAGCGCAAATGCCATCCACCCGGACAACAACGGCAGCATTCCATAAGCGGCCAGAAAGATACCGAGACAAACGATGATTCGCGGGGTGCGAGCGGCAAAGCGCGTCAGGCTCTCTTTTTTCAGGAGCATGGGGCCGCAAAGTTGTCCCATGCTCCTTGCGCAAAGCAGAGGCAGGGCAAGACCCGCCGCATCCTGAGGATGGAGCTGCTGCGCCAGGGCAGGAAGTAGCGCCATAGCCGGTGAGCCGACTGCCGCCAGCGCCGGCAGAATGAGCAGGCTGCGCTTTTGCCGAACGGTCAATGTCTGCCAGCGCAGTGGCGCGGGGGCTGCCTCTTCACCGGTGAGCGGTAGCAATGGCGCAGAAAACCGGCGCCCAGCCAGCCACAGCAGCAACAGCGACCCGAGAAAGCTGGCGGCATCAATAGCCAGCAAGGTAAACACTGAGGTCTGCTTGAACAGCACCACGCCGAGTCCGGTACCCAATAACACCTGAGAAGCAAAAATCACATTTTCCAGACAGGTCGCAGCAGGCAGCTCTGCTTCGCTAAGTCCGCGCTTAAAGAGCATTGTCAGCGCGGGCCAGCTCATCCCGCTGAGCAGCGCTTCGGTGGATTGCACGGCGAGTAGCGAGGCAATGCTGTGATAACCCGCCCCGAGCAGGGGGAAGAGCAGGGCGAGCAATCCCAGCCCCTCGGTCAGTATCAGCAGGAATACTGGAGAATAGCGCGAGCACAGCTTTTCGCCGATCGTGCTGCCGATGAATCCCGGAACCGTAGCGAAAAGAAAAGCGAGGGTTAGCAGGGCGGGCGGGGCCGACCACGCTAACAGTAAACCAAAGACCACGACCTGGGTTAAACCATTTCCCAGCGAAGAGAAGATAAAAGCACAGGCAAGCAGGCGCAGCCAGCGGTGGCAGCGCAGCGCTTCAATAAGCGCATACAAAAGCGAGTTCATGAAGATATCCTTTCAAAAACGATTTAATCCACGCTGCAGAAAGTGCGCGTGTGTGAAAAAAGGTTAATGAAAAGACATCGTTACATTGGCGGGTTCGTTTACAGATGTGGGTGTAAAGAATGTAGCAGGAGAAAGGCGATAAAAAAAGGAGGCCGTCTGGCCTCCTTTTTATTTATTGCGGGTTACCGTTATTTTGCAGCGTCAGCAACAGCCCATCGCGGCGCATGGCGGCTGCCTCTTCCGGCTTATGCTGCTTGTCCAGCGTATCGGCAAGCCACGCGTAGTCAAAGGCATCAGGACGCTGTTTCAGCGCCGCGCGGAAGGCGAGGCTTGCCTCTTGCCATTCACCGTGCTTCATCAGGGACTGACCGAGCGTGCTCCACAGCAGCGGGCGATCACCGACGGTTTTAATCTGCTGACGCAGCACTTTCTCGACTTGCTCAGGGTTGTTGGTTTTCAGGCGCGGGATCACCATCACCAGACGATCGTCGTACTGGCGCTTCAGGCCGTCGAGAAGGATCTCCTGTGCGGTGTCGTGATCGTCACATTCAATGAGATGTTCCGCCATCGCCACCTGCAGAGGGATCTGCTGGCGCGTTTTACGGCTCTGATTCTTCCACCACGTTTTTAGTCCGTCGCTGCCCAGGTCGGCGCGCGCCTGATCCATCAGGCCAATCCATGCCAGGCGCTGAAGCTCATCACGATGTTCATCATCACCGACCTCGGCCTTCGCCATCGACGGAATGATGTCCAGCAGCGAGCCCCACGCGCCGGTACGAATATAGGCCTGCTCGGCAAGACGCAGCACTTCCGGATGGCGTGGCGCGACTTCCAGCAGGCGGTCAATACCGTGGCGAGCCGCGTGGTCCTCATTGCGCGCCAGCTGCAGACGAACGCGCGTAATTTCCACCGGAATCGGGTCACCATGCGCCAGCTCTGCCGCCCGCTCCAGGTGCTGATTGGCGCGGGCTTCGTCACCGCGCTGCTGCGCCGCTTCGGCAGCCAGCAGATAGTTCACCACCGGCTGTTCGGCATGATCGGCGTTTTTCGACATCAGCTTTTCAACCTGCTGATAGTCACCTTCTGCGAGCTTAAGCAGCGCCTGTTCGGTCTGTTTGCGGGCGCGGCGACGCTTGCGGCCAACGAACCAGCCGCGCGTATGCGCACCGGTGCGGAAAATACGGCGCAGGATCCACTCGAGAGCAAACAGCACCACCACGCCGAGGATCAGAATGATCGCCAGACCCGTTACGCTGGTTTCAATGTTGTAGTTATCGGTCTGGATCAGGACGTAGCCCTGATGACCGGCAAGCATCGGCCCCAGCACGATCCCGGCGATCAGCAGGATGAAGAGTAAGAGAACTTTTAGCATCGTTACTCTCCCTGCGGGGCGCTTTCAGGCGCGGGTGCGGATGCAGGAGCGGCTGCCGCTCCGCCCGTCTGCTCTGCCGGCACGCCCGGCTGCGCCAGAAGATTACGTACGCGCGTCTGCATCAGTTTCTCCAGAATCGGCTGGCTGGCCAGCTTATCCGGCACGTTCATAGTGATGTTCTGCTGGCTCAGTTTATCAATGTCTTCGAGGAAGGCGGTTGTCGTCGCATCATCGGTGTTGTAATAGGCGCGTACCCACGTTGAGACGTTATCCAGCGCCTGTTTGTAGGTCTCTTCCTGATGACGCGGCACGGCCTGTGCCGCTACCAGCAGACGGGAACGAATGTTTTCGCGCAGATAGATATCCTGGTTCGGCGCCAGCAGCGGTACGGCGGTTTCGTCGCGGCGGCGGATGGTGATAAAGCTGTCCATAAAGTTCTGCCAGCTTTTTTGCAGGTTCACGCGCCATTCGCTCAGGGAGGTGGAAAGCTCGGTGCCGTCGGAGTCCATCGGGGAGTCGTCGTCGTTGTTATCCGCCAGCTGCAGGTTATCAATCTGATTCGAAAGCTGGTTCACTTTAAGGATAATGCCGTCGTAGTCCACCTGTGAGACGGCGGAGAGGCTGGCGATATCTTCAGTGATCGCACGACGTGCGGTAATAAGGCTTGGGTCGTTCATGTCTGCCAGGCTTGCGTCAGCGCTTTTCAGCAGTGCGGCGGCAGTGGTGACGTCCTGATCGCTCCAGAGCTTACGTCCGGCGAGCTTCACCAGGAAGTCAGCCTGCGAGAGCAGCCAGGTTTTGGCATCGGTACCGGAAATCGTGGCGACTTTCTGCTGCACTTCGCCCAGCTGTTTGGTCAGCTCTTCCTGTTTACTGTTCGCATCGGCAAGCGCGGCGGCCTGCTGTTTAATCACGGTTTCCAGCTCGGTTTTTTGCGTCTCCTGCGCTTTTTGCAGGGCAGTGAGCTGATTTACCAGCGCATCGCTGGTGGACGTCTGGTTAGCACCCTGTTGCTTCACCAAACCGTACAGGCCAACACCTGCTGCCAGCGCAATGGCGATGGCAATCGCGCTCAGCGTGAGGCTCGTTTTGTTGCTGCCGTTTTTCTTCTCAGCGGTTTTCTCAGTCGTCTCTGGCTGTGGCGTTGTCTCCACAGTCTCCCTGGTCTCTTCAACCACGGCGGAGGATTTATCGTGTTCCGTCATTATGGCTTCCCATTTGAGAGTTATTGTAATGCGCGCAGCAGCGCATCGTTGTCAGCGTTATCAGCGATCCGAA
The DNA here is from genome assembly GCF_001022965.1 of Enterobacter genomosp. O. Classification (GTDB taxonomy): domain Bacteria; phylum Pseudomonadota; class Gammaproteobacteria; order Enterobacterales; family Enterobacteriaceae; genus Enterobacter; species Enterobacter cloacae_L. Next base: position 43,776 of record NZ_LECZ01000018.1, on the reverse strand, counting down.
TATCATGCCAGCCCAGCTCCCGGGCCTGGTTCGCCAGACGCTCACTGACGACCAGAAGCCGACAGTGGAGTAACCAGTTTTCACGATACCATTGCGGCACAAGTGACCAGAGCTGCTGGAGCATTTCACCGCTGGTTACGACCAGTGTCGTAATGCCGCGCGTATGCCAGCGCATCGCCTCTTCTGCACCGTCGTAATGTTTTACACAACGCTGGTAGCACTCGCAAAACGTGACGTTAGCCCCGCGCTCGCGCAGCGTTTCACCCAACAGTTCGCGCCCGCCGTTACCGCGTAAAATCAGCGCACGTTTTCCGGCAATGGTTTGTAATTCAGGTAATTGTAGCAAGACTTCACTGATTTCCCGATCTAACGGGTAACGAACATCCGCGCCGCTTACGGTATGCAGCGCCAGCGCCGTTGTACGGCCAATCGCGAAATAGCGCGGAGCGGTTGGCCAGGACAGCCCCTGCTGCTGCAGCTGCGCGTGGGCAAATTCCACGGCATGTTGCGACAGTGCAAACAGCAGGTCGCCTTCCTGAAGGGTATTCATCTGGTCGGCAAGCGCAGAGAGCTCCCGACCCGGGGAGAATTCAATAAGCGGAAAACTCCAGGCCACCTGCCCCAGTGCGCGCAGACGGCTCACTAATTGCTCTCCTGCGGGAGAAGGGCGGGTGACGAGAATACTCATGCAGGGGGTTCTCCATTATAAACGTCAGCCAGGATTTCGCGGGCGCCGTTATCCAGTAACTCTTCTGCCAGCGAAACGCCAAGCTGTTCGGCATCTTGCGCTTTACCGCGACGCTCGCCGCGCACCATCTGCGAACCGTCCGGGGCACCCACCAGCGCGCGCAGCCACAGTTCGCCATTCGTCAATTCAGCATAGCTGCCAATCGGAACCTGGCATCCCCCTTCGAGGCGGGTATTCATCGCACGCTCGGCTTTTACGCGGATAGCGGTGTCGTCATGGTTCAGCGGAGCAAGCAGTTCGCGGGTACGCGTATCGTCCAGACGGCACTCAATGCCAACGGCACCCTGGCCAACGGCCGGCAGCGACAGCTCTGGCGGTAACGCCACGCGAATGCGCTCCTCAAGCCCCAGACGCTTTAGCCCGGCAACGGCGAGAATAATGGCATCGTAATCGCCGTTATCCAGCTTGCCCAGACGCGTGCCGACGTTACCGCGCAGCGAGCGAATGATCAGGTCAGGACGACGCTCCGCCAGCTGACACTGACGGCGTAAACTGGACGTGCCAACCACGCTACCCTCAGGCAGCGCATCGAGCGAATCGTAGTGGTTAGAGACAAATGCGTCACGCGGATCTTCGCGCTCGCAGATGGACACCAGCCCCAGCCCTTCCGGGAACTCGACGGGCACGTCTTTCATCGAATGTACGGCGATATCGGCGCGGTTCTCAAGCAATGCCAGTTCCAGTTCTTTGACAAACAGGCCTTTACCGCCCACTTTCGCCAGCGGCGTATCCAGGATCACGTCACCGCGCGTGACCATCGGCACCAGCTCGACGCGCAATCCACTGTGGCAGGCTTCGAGGCGCTGCTTAACATAATGTGCCTGCCAGAGCGCGAGAGGGCTTTGGCGTGTGGCAATTCTCAAAACATTGTCTAACATGCTTGTTACCGTCATTATCAATCGCTAACCATCCTAACATTGTTGACTCTGGGATGGCAGTTTTACGGTTGATGAAGCGTGAGAGGGACAAGGCGGCGTATTCGTCGGCCATAGCCGTATTCAGGAATTTACACGTACAGAACGGTGCTACACTTGTATGTAGCGCATCTTTCTTTACGGTCAACCGGCAAGGTGTTAAATTGATCACGTTTTAGACCATTTTTTCGTCGGTACCACCATAATGATAAGGGCGAAAAAGGGTAACGGTTATCTTTTTGAAATACTGCGGGCCCGCTGTTATTCGTGTTTTGAATAGCTTGCGCCACCCGGAAACATCAGGCGATACGTCTTGTACCTCTATATTGAGACTCTGAAACAGAGACTGGATGCCATAAATCAACTGCGTGTGGATCGCGCGCTTGCTGCCATGGGCCCTGCTTTCCAGCAGGTATACAGTCTGCTGCCGACATTATTGCACTATCACCATCCGCTAATGCCTGGCTACCTTGACGGTAACGTTCCCCAGGGCATTTGCCTTTTCACGCCTGATGAAACCCAACAGCACTATCTGAACGAGCTTGAGCTCTATCGCGGCATGCCGCCACAGGAGTCCCCGAAAGGTGAACTGCCGATTACCGGCGTTTACTCTATGGGGAGTACCTCATCGGTAGGGCAAAGCTGTTCTTCGGACCTGGATATCTGGGTCTGCCATCAATCCTGGCTCGATAACGAAGAACGTCAGCTGCTGCAGCGTAAATGCAGCCTGCTGGAAAGCTGGGCGGCTTCGCTCGGCGTGGAAGTGAGCTTCTTCCTGATTGATGAAAACCGTTTCCGCCATAACGAAAGCGGCAGTCTGGGTGGTGAGGACTGCGGCTCGACCCAGCACATCCTGTTGCTGGATGAATTTTACCGTACGGCCGTTCGCCTGGCCGGGAAGCGTATTCTGTGGAATATGGTCCCATGCGATGAAGAAGAGCATTATGACGATTACGTCATGTCGCTCTATTCGCAGGGCGTACTGACGCCAAACGAATGGCTGGACCTCGGAGGCCTGAGCTCTCTGTCAGCGGAAGAGTACTTTGGCGCAAGCCTCTGGCAGCTCTATAAGAGTATCGACTCACCGTACAAAGCGGTGCTGAAAACGCTGCTGCTGGAAGCCTATTCCTGGGAATACCCTACACCGCGCCTGCTGGCGAAAGATATCAAGCAGCGTCTGCACGACGGGGAGATCGTCTCCTTCGGGCTGGACGCCTACTGCATGATGCTGGAGCGCGTGACCGAATACCTGAAAGCCATTGACGACACCACGCGTCTTGACCTGGTGCGTCGATGTTTCTATCTCAAAGTTTGTGAGAAATTGAGCCGCGAGCGTGCCTGCGTGGGCTGGCGTCGTGAAGTGGTTAGTCAGTTAGTGAAAGAGTGGGGATGGGACGAAGCGCGTCTGTCCATGCTCGACAACCGGGCCAACTGGAAAATCGATCAGGTGCGTGAAGCGCACAACGAACTGCTCGATGCGATGATGCAAAGCTACCGTAATCTGATCCGCTTTGCGCGCCGTAACAACCTCAGCGTTTCCGCCAGCCCGCAGGATATCGGGGTGTTGACCCGTAAGCTGTACGCCGCGTTTGAAGCGCTGCCGGGTAAAGTTACTCTGGTTAACCCGCAGATTTCGCCTGACCTGTCTGAACCGAATCTGACCTTTATCTATGTCCCGCCGGGTCGCGCGAACCGCACCGGGTGGTATCTTTACAACCGTGCGCCAAGCATGGATTCAATTATCAGCCATCAGCCGCTGGAATATAACCGCTATCTGAACAAGCTGGTGGCCTGGGCCTGGTTCAACGGCCTGCTGACTTCGCGTACCCGCCTGTTTATCAAAGGCAACGAGGTGGTTGATCTCGCTAAGCTGCAGGAGATGGTGGCGGATGTTTCACACCACTTCCCGCTGCGTTTGCCTGCGCCAACGCCGAAGGCGCTCTACAGCCCGTGTGAGATTCGCCATCTGGCGATCATCGTCAATCTGGAGTACGACCCGACGGCGGCCTTCCGCAATCAGGTGGTCCATTTTGACTTCCGCAAGCTGGACGTCTTTAGCTTTGGCGAGCAGCAAAACTGCCTGGTGGGCAGTGTGGATCTGCTTTACCGCAACTCGTGGAACGAAGTGCGAACCCTGCACTTCAACGGCGAGCAGGCGATGATCGAAGCGCTGAAAACCATTCTCGGCAAGATGCATCAGGATGCCGCGCCGCCGGACAGCGTTGAAGTGTTCTGCTATAGCCAGCACCTGCGCGGTTTAATTCGTACCCGCGTGCAGCAGCTGGTTTCAGAGTGTATCGAATTGCGTCTCTCCAGTACCCGCCAGGAAACCGGACGCTTTAAAGCGCTGCGCGTCTCCGGCCAGACCTGGGGCCTGTTCTTCGAACGTCTCAACGTGTCGGTACAGAAGCTGGAAAACGCCATCGAGTTCTACGGCGCGATTTCGCACAACAAGCTGCATGGCCTGTCGGTGCAGGTGGAAACCAACCACGTTAAGCTGCCGCAGGTGGTGGACGGCTTTGCCAGTGAAGGGATTATTCAGTTCTTCTTCGAAGAGTCGGGCGACGATGCCGGTTTCAACATCTACATTCTGGATGAGACCAACCGCGCCGAGGTGTATCACCATTGTGAAGGCAGTAAAGAGGAGCTGGTGCGCGACGTCAGCCGCTTCTACTCCTCTTCCCATGACCGTTTCACCTACGGCTCAAGCTTTATCAACTTTAACCTGCCGCAGTTCTACCAGATTGTGAACGTCGACGGTCGTACGCAGGTGATTCCGTTCCGGACCCAGGCCGTCACGCCTGTCGCGCCTGCAAATCAGGACACCGCGCCACTGCTGCAGCAGTATTTCTCCTGAGCCTTTTCGCCGGGTGGCGCTGACGCTTACCCGGCCTACGGTCCGAGCCGTTATAGGCCCGGTAAGGCGTAGTCGCCACCGGGCAACAAAACTACCTGAAACTCACTTCCTCACCCGCCTGCGCGGTCGCCGCCTGTTCCAGCAGATCCCAGAACGTGACGCCGCTGCGGTCGCAAACCCATTCCCCGTCTTTCAGATCGAAATGATAGCCGCCCTGTTTGGCCGCCAGCCATACCTGGTGAAGCGGCTCCTGGCGGTTAATAATAATTTTGCTGCCATTTTCGAAGCTCAGGGTCAGAATACCGCCGTTGATTTCACAATCGATATCGCTGTCGCCGTCCCAGTCGTCAAGACGCTCTTCGATGGTCATCCACAGGTTGTCGGCAAGGCGATGGAATTCACTGTCGTTCATGGTTTTGTTCCTGTTTTTCGTGATGCCGGCAGTATAACCCTAAATAAATCCCGTTGCAGGAAAGCGGCAAACTCTTGCTTTTGTGTCTTCTCCTGCGATGATAGAAACAGATTTGAACTTACGGGCAACTTTATAATGAAAAACGCTTTCCGAACGCTTGCCGTTCTCATCACGCTGTTTAGCCTGACTGGCTGCGGACTGAAGGGACCCCTGTACTTCCCGCCAGCGGATAAAACCGCGCCGCCGCCGACGAAACCTGTGAACAGCGGCATTGAGTCATCTACACCAGATACTAACGATCGTGGCAACAACGGTGGTCCGACTCAGGTAAATCTCTGACGACAACGTTCTGTACCCGCGCAATGGAGCAAATGATGCAGTTCTCTAAAATGCATGGCCTTGGCAACGATTTTATGGTCGTCGACGCGGTAACGCAGAATGTGTTTTTCTCCCCGGAACTGATCCGTCGCCTGGCGGATCGGCATCTGGGCGTGGGGTTCGATCAGCTGCTGGTGGTTGAGCCACCGTACGATCCCGACCTCGATTTCCACTACCGTATTTTTAACGCGGACGGCAGCGAGGTGAATCAGTGCGGCAACGGCGCGCGCTGTTTCGCCCGCTTTGTTCGCCTGAAAGGGCTGACCAACAAGCGTGATATTCGCGTCAGCACGGCCAATGGCCGCATGGTGCTTAGCGTCACCGACGATGAGCTGGTGCGCGTGAACATGGGCGAGCCGAACTTCGAGCCCTCCGTCGTGCCGTTTCGCGCAAACAAAGCGGAAAAGACCTATATTATGCGTGCGGCCGAGCAGACAGTATTGTGCGGCGTCGTCTCCATGGGTAACCCGCACTGCGTGATTCAGGTTGATGATGTGGAAACTGCCGCCGTCGAAACGCTCGGCCCGGTGCTGGAAAGCCACGAACGTTTCCCGGAGCGCGCGAACATCGGTTTTATGCAGGTGGTGAAACGCGAGCACATCCGTCTGCGGGTTTACGAGCGCGGCGCGGGCGAGACGCAGGCCTGCGGAAGCGGTGCCTGTGCGGCAGTGGCCGTGGGCATCTCTCAGGGGTTACTGGCTGAAGAGGTTCGCGTGGAGTTACCGGGCGGTCGGCTTGATATCGCCTGGAAAGGACCGGGTCATCCACTGTATATGACTGGCCCGGCGGCACATGTCTATGACGGGTTTATCCATCTATGAAACAACCAGGGGAAGAACTGCAGGAAACAGTGACGGAGCTGGACGACAGAGCTGTTGTTGATTATCTGCTGCGCAATCCTGAGTTTTTTATTCGTAATGCACGCGTCGTCGAAGAGATGCGCGTGCCGCATCCGGTTCGCGGAACCGTGTCGCTGGTCGAATGGCACATGGCGCGCTCGCGCAACCACATTAATCAGCTTGAAGAGAACATGACGCTGCTGATGGAACAGGCTAGCACTAACGAAAGCCTGTTCTATCGTCTGCTGCATCTGCAGGCGCGTCTGGCGTCGGCGCACAGTCTCGAAGAATTCCTCAGCCGCTTCCATCGCTGGGCGCGCGAGCTTGGCCTGGCGGGCGCAACGATCCGTCTTTTCCCTGACCGCTGGCGCATTGGCGCACCGTCGGGGTTTACCCATCTGGCAATTAGCCGTCAGGCGTTTGAACCGTTGCGCATACAGCGTCTGGGCCATGAGCATCACTACCTGGGGCCATTGAACGGACCTGAACTGCTGGTGGTGTTACCCGAAGCCAAAGCGATAGGCTCGGTAGCGATGTCGCTGATGGGGCGCGATGGCGATCTGGGCGTGATGTTATTTACCAGCCGAGACGCACATCACTATGAGCAAGGGCAAGCCACGCACCTGCTGCAGGAGATTGCCCTGATGCTGCCTGAGCTGCTGGAGCGCTGGATTGAGCGCGTATGACGGACGCACTGCTCGCCACTGACGTCTCGCGCTTTCTGCGCTATCTGGGCGTGGAGCGTCAGCTTAGCCCCATTACCCTGCTCAACTACCAGCGTCAGCTTGATGCCATCATGCAGATTGCCGACGAAATCGGCCTGAAAAGCTGGCAACACTGTGACGCTGCGACGGTTCGCGGGTTTGTCGTGCGTAGCCGCAGAAAAGGATTAGGCCCGGCAAGCCTGGCGCTCAGGCTCTCTGCGCTGCGCAGCTTCTTCGACTGGCTGGTGAGTCAGGGAGGCTTAAAAGCCAACCCGGCAAAAGGGATCGCCACGCCAAAAGCGCCGCGCCATCTGCCTAAAAATATCGACGTTGACGACGTAAATCGCCTGCTGGATATCGATCTAAACGATCCGCTGGCCGTGCGTGACCGCGCGATGCTGGAGGTGATGTACGGTGCCGGGCTGCGTCTTTCAGAGCTGGTTAATCTTGATTTAAAACACCTCGACCTGGACACCGGCGAAGTGTGGGTCATGGGCAAGGGCAGCAAAGAGCGCCGCCTGCCGATTGGCCGCAATGCGGTATCCTGGATTGAGCACTGGCTTGACCTGCGCGGGCTGTTTGGCGCAGAAGAGGGCGCGCTGTTCCTGTCGAAACTCGGCAAGCGGATCTCGGCGCGTAACGTGCAGAAGCGATTTGCGGAGTGGGGCATTAAGCAGGGGCTGAACAGCCACGTTCACCCGCACAAGCTGCGTCACTCCTTTGCGACACACATGCTTGAGTCGAGCGGCGATCTGCGCGGCGTGCAGGAACTGCTAGGCCACGCGAATCTGTCGACCACTCAAATCTATACCCACTTAGACTTCCAACACCTTGCCTCGGTGTATGACGCGGCGCATCCACGCGCCAAACGGGGGAAATAATGCGTTTTTACCGCCCACTCGGTCAGATTTCAGCCCTGACGTTTGACCTTGATGACACCCTATATGACAACCGCGAAGTGATCCTGCGTACCGAGCAGGAGTCGCTGGCGTTTGTCCAGAACTACCATCCGGCGCTTAAGACGATGCAGAACAAGGATTTCCAGACGCTGCGTCAGTCCCTGCGGGAGACCGAGCCGGACATTTACCACGATGTGACCGAATGGCGTCGTCGCGCGGTTGAGCAGGCGATGCTCAACGTGGGTCTGAGCGCGCAGGATGCGGCCATTGGGGCCGAAGCGGCAATGGAAAACTTCGCCAAATGGCGCAGCCGTATCGACGTGCCGCAGGAGACCCACGACACGCTGGCGAAGCTTGCCGAAAAGTGGCCGCTGGTGGCCATCACCAATGGCAATGCCCAGCCTGAGCTGTTTGGGCTCGGCGATTACTTTGAATTTGTGCTGCGTGCCGGTCCCCACGGGCGCTCCAAGCCGTTTAGCGATATGTACCATCTGGCAGCGGAAAAACTGAACCTGCCGCTGGGTGAAATTCTGCACGTGGGGGATGATCTCACCACAGACGTGGCGGGTGCCATTCGCTGCGGCATGCAGGCCTGCTGGATCAAGCCGGAAAATGCCGACCTGATGATCGCCTCCGATAGCCGTCTTCTGCCACACGTGGAAATTTCGCGGTTGGCATCCCTCACGACGCTGATATAATCATCAATTGTTCTGTATAAATTAACAGGGTTTTGGCGAATGCTATTTGCCTGCCCGCCATGACGTGACGGTGCCAATGGACGTTTCTTACCTGCTCGACAGCCTTAATGACAAACAGCGTGACGCGGTTGCCGCCTCGCGCACCAACATGCTGGTGCTGGCAGGGGCGGGCAGTGGTAAGACGCGCGTGCTGGTTCACCGTATCGCCTGGCTGCAGAGCGTGGAAAACTGCTCGCCGTACTCCATCATGGCGGTCACGTTTACCAACAAGGCGGCGGCGGAGATGCGCCACCGTATCGCCCAGCTGATGGGCACCAGCCAGGGCGGCATGTGGGTTGGCACCTTCCATGGCCTGGCGCACCGCCTGCTGCGCGCGCACCATATGGACGCCAACCTGCCGCAGGATTTCCAGATCCTCGACAGCGAAGATCAGCTCCGTTTGCTGAAGCGCCTGATCAAGGCGATGAACCTCGACGAGAAGCAGTGGCCGCCGCGTCAGGCGATGTGGTACATCAACGGTCAGAAAGACGAGGGGCTTCGCCCGCACCATATTCAAAGCTTCGGCAACCCGGTCGAGCAGACCTGGCAGAACGTTTATAAGGCCTATCAGGAAGCGTGCGATCGCGCCGGTCTGGTGGATTTCGCCGAGCTGCTGCTGCGCGCCCACGAGCTGTGGCTGAATAAGCCGCACATCCTGCAGCACTACCGCGAACGCTTTACCAATATCCTGGTGGACGAATTCCAGGATACCAACAACATCCAGTACGCGTGGATCCGCCTGCTGGCCGGCGATACCGGCAAGGTGATGATCGTGGGCGACGATGACCAGTCTATCTACGGCTGGCGCGGGGCGCAGGTGGAGAACATCCAGCGCTTCCTCAACGATTTTCCTGGCGCACAGACCATCCGTCTGGAGCAGAACTACCGCTCAACCAGCAATATCCTGAGCGCGGCCAACGCCCTGATTGAAAACAACAACGGGCGTCTGGGGAAAAAGCTGTGGACCGACGGCGTCGACGGCGAACCGATTTCGATTTACTGCGCCTTCAATGAACTCGACGAAGCCCGCTTCGTGGTGAACCGCATCAAAACCTGGCAGGACAATGGCGGCGCACTGGAGCAGTGTGCCATTCTCTATCGCAGCAACGCCCAGTCGCGCGTGCTGGAAGAGGCGCTGCTGCAGGTGAGCATGCCGTACCGCATTTATGGCGGCATGCGCTTCTTCGAACGTCAGGAAATCAAAGATGCGCTCTCGTATCTGCGCCTGATTGCCAACCGTAACGACGACGCGGCGTTTGAGCGCGTGGTCAACACGCCGACACGCGGCATTGGTGACCGCACGCTGGACGTGGTGCGTCAGGCCTCTCGCGATCGTCAGCTGACGCTGTGGCAGGCGTGCCGCGAGCTGCTGCAGGAAAAAGCGCTTGCCGGCCGCGCCGCCAGCGCGCTGCAGCGCTTCCTCGAACTGATTGACGCGCTGGCGCAGGAAACGGCCGACATGCCGCTGCACGTGCAGACCGACCGGGTGATTAAAGACTCCGGCCTGCGCACCATGTACGAGCAGGAAAAAGGTGAGAAAGGCCAGACCCGTATTGAGAACTTAGAGGAACTGGTCACGGCAACGCGCCAGTTCAGCTACAACGAAGAAGACGAAGACCTGATGCCGCTGCAGGCGTTCCTCTCTCACGCCGCGCTGGAAGCGGGCGAAGGGCAGGCGGATACCTGGCAGGATGCGGTTCAGCTCATGACCCTGCACTCTGCCAAAGGTCTTGAGTTCCCGCAGGTGTTTATCGTGGGTATGGAAGAGGGGATGTTCCCGAGCCAGATGTCGCTTGATGAAGGCGGACGTCTGGAAGAGGAGCGTCGCCTGGCCTATGTGGGCGTGACGCGAGCGATGCAAAAACTGACGCTGACCTACGCCGAAACCCGCCGTCTGTACGGTAAAGAGGTCTATCACCGTCCGTCGCGCTTTATCGGTGAACTGCCGGAAGAGTGCGTGGAAGAGGTACGTCTGCGCGCGAGCATCAGCCGTCCGGTCAGCCATCAGCGTATGGGCTCGCCGATTGCGGAAACCGACACCGGCTACAAGCTGGGCCAGCGCGTGCGCCATTCGAAGTTTGGCGAAGGTACCATTGTGAATCTGGAAGGCAGCGGCGAGCACAGCCGCCTGCAGGTGGCGTTCCAGGGGCAGGGGATCAAATGGCTGGTGGCGGCCTATGCGAAGCTGGAAACAGTCTAACATTCAGAAAAATATCATTATTTTGTAATAATCTGCTAGCCTTATACATTGAAGGTCAATTAATGCCCTTCAGCGTTCCGTTGCGTGTTGACGCCACAGTTATAGCTGGCGTAACATGCGCGCACGATTACGCTAAGAGGACATTCGCCTTGGACACACCCAGTAGATACTGGCTCAATTCCCTGTCATCCAGGAACAACTCCTAAGGCTATCTCCCCTTGCTGATGGCCTTAGTGGTTGTCAGCGACCTGCACTATTCCCGTCGCGCTGAGTCAGGCTGTTTAATGGTCTGAAACCCAATTTGTTTCTGTGTGCCCACCGAACTGTCCGATATTTTTTGCATTGGGAGTCCCGGTCATGTTGAGCGCATTTCAACTCGAAAATAACCGACTGACTCGGCTTGAAGCCGAAGAGTCACAGCCCCTCATTGATGCCGTATGGGTGGATCTGGTCGAGCCGGACGACGATGAACGCCTGCGCGTACAATCTGAGCTGGGACAAAGCCTGGCGACACGCCCGGAACTGGAAGACATCGAAGCATCCGCACGTTTTTTTGAAGACGAAGACGGCCTTCACATCCACTCCTTCTTCTTCTTTGAAGATGCCGAAGACCACGCGGGCAACTCCACCGTGGCGTTTACCATTCGCGACGGCCGCCTGTTTACCCTGCGCGAGCGCGAACTGCCTGCGTTTCGTCTCTACCGCATGCGCGCCCGCAGCCAGGCGATGGTGGACGGTAACGCCTACGAGCTGCTGCTCGACCTGTTCGAGACCAAAATTGAACAGCTGGCGGACGAAATTGAAAACATCTACAGCGATCTGGAAAAGCTGAGTCGCGTGATCATGGAAGGGCATCAGGGCGATGAGTACGACGAAGCGCTCTCTACTCTGGCGGAGCTGGAAGATATCGGCTGGAAGGTGCGTTTGTGTCTGATGGATACCCAGCGCGCGCTGAACTTCCTGGTGCGCAAGGCGCGTCTGCCGGGCGGCCAGCTGGAGCAGGCGCGGGAGATCCTGCGCGATATCGAATCCCTGCTGCCGCATAACGAATCCCTGTTCCAGAAGGTCAACTTCCTGATGCAGGCGGCGATGGGCTTTATCAACATCGAGCAGAACCGCATCATCAAGATCTTCTCGGTGGTTTCTGTGGTGTTCCTGCCGCCGACGCTGGTGGCCTCCAGCTACGGGATGAACTTTGAGTTTATGCCGGAGCTGAAGTGGAGCTTTGGTTACCCGGGGGCGATTATCTTTATGATCCTCGCCGGGCTGGCGCCGTATCTCTATTTCAAGCGCAGGAACTGGCTGTAAAAATCGGGCGGGTGGCGCTGCGCTTACCCGCCCTACAAAACACCTACATTCCTTTGCGGGCCCTGCGCTGGGTATAAATGGCATCGGCAACGAAAATCGCCAGCGCCACCCAGATAAAGGCAAACGTCACCATCTTATCCGCGCCCGGCACTTCGCCGTAAAACACCACCGCCAGCAGGAACATCAGCGTCGGGCCAATGTACTGGAAGAAGCCCAGCGTGGAGAGACGCAGGCGCGTCGCCGCCCCGGTGAAGCACAGCAGTGGAATGGTGGTCACCACGCCCGCGGCCATCAGCATCAGATTCAGCGACCACGGGTTGCTGCCCATATGGCTGGTGGCGCTGTCGGCAATGCCGAAGAGATAAATCGCCGCCACCGGCAGCAGCCACAGGGTTTCAAACAGCATCCCGGTTTGGGCTTCTACCGCAATCTTCTTACGCACCAGGCCGTAGAAGGCAAAGCTGAACGCCAGGCCGAGGGCAATAATTGGCAGCGAGCCGAAGGTCCACAGCTGCACCAGCACGCCGCAGAAGGCCAGAATGACGGCCACCCACTGCATCCGACGGAAGCGCTCGCCGAGGAAAATCATCCCCAGCACGATGTTCACCAGCGGGTTAATGAAGTACCCCAGGCTCGCTTCGAGCATGTGATGGTTATTCACAGCCCAGATAAACAGCAGCCAGTTACCGCCGATCAGCACGGCAGAGAGCGCCAGCAGGAAAATCTTCTTCGGGGTTTGCAGCAGCGTTTTGACGCCGGACCACTGACGGCTGAGGCTCATCAGCGCAATCATAAAGAAGAACGACCAGATGACGCGGTGGGTAAGGATCTCATCGGCCGGAACGTAGGCGATAAGCTTGAAATACGCCGGGGCGATACCCCAAATAAAATAAGCGGCAAGGGCGAGTAAAACGCCCTGCCGCGTCTGTTTAGCATCCATCGGGAAAATCCGTTACAAAAAAGTGAATTAATTTTACCCGATTTTGCTGCCTCAACCCACCATATAAGTGGCGGTTGCGCTGGCGATATAAACCTGTTCTTCGTTGTGTAACTCAACGCGCGCCACGGCCACTTTGTTGCCCGCGCGCAGCAGGCTGCTGGTACAGGTGAAGCGATTTCCGCGTCCAGGACGAAGATAGTCGACGCGTAAATCAATGGTGCCCATGCGCGCCAGCCGCTGGCGGAGTTCGTCTTCATTAATGGTGTCATGGCGGGTCAGCGTACTGCCCACGCAGACCAGGCCAGCCGCGACGTCCAGCGCAGAGGCAATCACGCCGCCGTGCAAAATACTTTGTGCCCAGTTACCCACCATCATCGGCTGGTTGTTGAAACTCAGCTGGGCAAAGTCTTTCTCGTAACGCTCCAGCTCCAGTCCCAGCGCGCGGTTAAACGGCATATGGTAAACAAAAATCTCGCCCACGAGTTTTAACACTTCTTCGGCGGTAAGCATGGCTGACATGAGGCATCACATCCTTATTGTTAATAAAATGTTGATTTTATGCCTCAGCAATAAGGAATTCCACTTTCAGAAACGAGGATGCAGCAGTTGTCGCAGAAGTATGTAGAATGTTCGCCACATAACTATTCAAGTACTTTTACTCTTTTGCAGGAGAACACCACCGATGCGGACGTATCTGGCCTGGTTACTGGCGGCGGTTGCGCTGCCCCTCACAGCATATGCGCAGGAAGCGACGATCAAAGAGGTGCATGATAAACCTGCCGTTCACGGCAGCATTATCGCGAACCTTCTTCAGGAGCATGACAATCCGTTCACGCTCTATCCGTACGACACCAACTACGTGATTTACACCCAGACCAGCGATCTCAACAAAGAGGCGATAAGCTCCTATAACTGGTCTGATAATGCGCGTAAAGATGAGGTGAAGTTCCAGCTCAGCCTCGCCTTCCCGTTCTGGCGCGGCATTCTGGGGCCGAACTCGGTGCTCGGTGCGTCTTACACGCAGAAATCCTGGTGGCAGCTCTCTAACAGTGGGGAGTCCTCGCCGTTCCGTGAAACGAACTACGAGCCGCAGCTGTTCCTCGGTTTTGCAACGGATTATGAATTTGCCGGATGGACGTTGCGTGATGTCGAAGTGGGCTTTAACCATGATTCCAACGGCCGTTCCGACCCGACTTCACGTAGCTGGAACCGCGCCTATACGCGCCTGATGGCGCAGAACGGTAACTGGATGGTGGAGGTGAAGCCGTGGTATGTGGTCGGCAGCACTGATGACAACCCGGACATCACCAAATACATGGGATACTACCAGCTCAAAGTCGGCTATCAGCTGGGTGATGCGGTGCTGAGCGCGAAGGGCCAGTACAACTGGAATACCGGCTACGGCGGCGCGGAAGTGGGCTTAAGCTATCCTGTGACGAAGCACGTTCGTATCTACACGCAGGTATACAGCGGTTACGGCGAGTCGCTTATTGACTACAACTTCAACCAGACCCGCGTAGGCGTGGGCGTGATGCTGAACGATATTCTCTAGGCAGCTCGAATGTTTTTGCGTTAAACGTTGAAGTTTCTCTCTCAGGCGCTGAAAATAGCGCCTGTTTTATTTTTCGCATATGGGGTTAATGTGGCGCAGGCGGAAGTATTGAATCAGGAGTCGCTGGCTAAACAGGTTTTGCATGAAACCTTTGGCTACCAGCAGTTCCGCCCTGGCCAGGAAACCATCATTGAAACGGTGCTGGAAGGTCGCGATTGCCTGGTGGTCATGCCGACCGGCGGCGGTAAATCCCTCTGCTATCAGGTGCCCGCGCTGGTGCTTAACGGCCTGACGGTCGTGGTATCGCCCCTGATTTCACTGATGAAAGACCAGGTTGATCAGCTGCTCGCCAACGGCGTGGCGGCGGCCTGTCTTAACTCGACCCAAACCCGCGAGCAGCAGCAAGAGGTGATGGCCGGGTGCCGCACCGGGCAAATTCGCCTGCTGTATATCGCGCCGGAACGCCTGATGCTGGATAACTTCCTCGACCATCTCGCGCACTGGAACCCGGTTCTGCTGGCAGTGGATGAAGCGCACTGTATCTCTCAGTGGGGTCATGATTTCCGCCCGGAATACGCTGCACTCGGCCAGCTGCGTCAGCGCTTCCCCGAGCTGCCGTTTATGGCGCTTACCGCCACGGCAGATGACACCACCCGTCTGGATATTGTTCGCCTGCTGGGGCTGAACGATCCCTATATTCAGGTCAGCAGCTTCGACCGCCCCAACATCCGCTACATGCTGATGGAAAAATTCAAGCCGCTGGATCAGCTCTTACGCTACGTGCAGGAGCAGCGCGGCAAGTCCGGCATCATTTACTGCAACAGCCGCGCGAAGGTGGAAGACACCGCCGCACGTCTGCAAAACCGCGGCTTTAGCGCGGCGGCCTACCATGCCGGGTTAGAGAACCACATCCGTGCCGACGTGCAGGAGAAATTCCAGCGCGATGACCTGCAAATTGTGGTGGCGACGGTGGCGTTCGGCATGGGGATCAACAAGCCCAACGTGCGCTTTGTGGTGCACTTCGACATTCCGCGCAATATCGAATCCTACTATCAGGAAACCGGCCGCGCCGGGCGTGACGGCCTGCCAGCGGAAGCGATGCTGTTTTACGATCCGGCCGATATGGCATGGCTGCGCCGCTGCCTGGAGGAAAAACCGCAGGGACAGCTGCAGGATATCGAACGCCACAAGCTCAACGCGATGGGCGCGTTTGCCGAAGCGCAAACCTGCCGTCGTCTGGTGCTGCTCAACTACTTTGGTGAAGGGCGACAGGAGCCGTGCGGCAACTGCGATATCTGCCTGGATCCGCCGAAACAGTACGATGGCCTGATGGACGCGCGTAAGGCGCTCTCGACCATTTACCGTGTGAACCAGCGCTTCGGGATGGGCTACGTGGTGGAAGTGCTGCGCGGTGCCAATAACCAGCGTATCCGCGATATGGGCCACGACAAACTGCCCGTCTACGGTATTGGCAAGGACCAGAGCCATGAGCACTGGGTCAGCATTATTCGTCAGCTGATTCACCTCGGCTTTGCCACACAGAACATTGCTCAGCACTCCGCGCTACAGCTGACCGAAGCGGCGCGTCCGGTCCTGCGCGGTGACGTTGAACTGAAGCTCGCCGTGCCGCGCGTTATCGCCCTGAAGCCGCGGGTGATGCAAAAATCGTACGGCGGCAACTACGACCGCAAGCTGTTTGCCAAACTGCGCAAGCTGCGTAAAGCCATTGCCGATGAAGAGAACATCCCGCCTTACGTGGTGTTCAACGACGCGACGCTCATCGAGATGGCCGAGCAGATGCCGCTCAGCGCCAGCGAAATGCTCAGCGTCAACGGCGTCGGTACGCGCAAGCTGGAGCGCTTCGGGAAGGAGTTTATGGCGCTTATCCGTTCACATGCCGACGGTGATGATGAGGAGTAGTCAGCCGGACGAAAAAGTGTCAGGATGATGACTCACTGAATTATTTCCCTGCGAGCGAATTATGTTGATGCTATTTCTCACCGTGGCGTTAGTGCACATCGTTGCGCTGATGAGCCCGGGTCCGGACTTTTTCTTCGTGTCACAGACGGCCGTCAGCCGCTCCCGCAAAGAGGCGATGATGGGCGTGCTCGGTATTACCATGGGCGTCATGGTCTGGGCCGCGGTCGCGCTGCTTGGCCTGAACCTGATTCTGGCGAAGATGGCCTGGCTACATAACATCATTATGGTTGGCGGTGGCCTGTACCTGTGCTGGATGGGCTACCAGATGCTGCGCGGCGCGCTGAAAAAAGAAGAGAAAAAACCGGAAGAGCCAAAGGTTGAGCTGGCAACAGGCGGCCGCAGCTTTGTGAAAGGGCTGCTGACCAACCTGGCGAACCCGAAAGCGATTATCTATTTCGGCTCGGTGTTCTCGCTGTTTGTCGGGGATAACGTCGGTGCGGGCGCGCGCTGGGGTATCTTCCTGCTGATCGTCGTTGAGACCTTTGCGTGGTTCACCGTGGTGGCAAGCCTGTTTGCCTTACCGGCAATGCGCCGCGGCTATCAGCGCATCGCGAAGTGGATCGACGGTTTCGCCGGCGCGCTGTTCGCCGGCTTCGGGATTCATCTCATTATTTCTCGCTAAGCGTGACGCGCTGACGCAAGCAGCGCGCCAACCAGCATAAACAGCGAACCAAAGACTTTATTCAGGGCCTTCATCTGCTTAGGCCCTCTAATCCACGCCGCAATCCGCTGCGCCAGCGTTGCGTAACCAATCATTACGATGATATCGACGATAATGGTGGTTGCACCCAGCACCACGTACTGCATCACCTGGGGCTGATGTGGCACGATAAACTGCGGGAACAGCGCGGCGAGGAAGACGATGCTTTTCGGGTTGGTGAGGTTGACGAAAACCGCGCGCTTAAACAGATGGCCGCGGTTTTGCGTCTGAGCGAGCGTATTCAGGTTGATGGAGCCCGCCGCGCGCCACTGCTGAATACCCAGCCAAATCAGATACGCTGCACCGGCCCATTTCAGCACCTCAAAAGCCAGTACCGAGCGGGAGAACAGGGTGCCCAGACCAATCCCGACCAGGACGATGTGAATGCCCAGCCCGGCCTGCAAACCGGCAATCGACGCCGCCGCACCGCGATAGCCGTGGTTGATGGAGGTGGTCATGGTGTTAATGGCGCCCGAGCCCGGTGAAAGGCTAAGGATGATGGATGTCAGCAGGTAAGCGAACCACCACTCGAAGGTCATTTGAAACTCCCGAATCGTCTGTTTTTATGCCACAATACGCTATTGTTGAGTCATTTTGTGACCGGTTACGAAAAAACGATATTCCTTGGCTTACGTGAGTGGAAACCCGATGTTTCAGCAGAAAAAGGACTGGGAAACACGAGAAAACGCATTTGCTGCTTTCTCCATGGGGCCGCTGACCGATTTCTGGCGCCAGCGTGAGGAAGATGAGTTTACGGGCGTCGGTGATATACCGGTACGCTTTGTGCGTTTTCACGATAAGAAAAATGACCGGGTCATCGTGGTCTGTCCCGGGCGTATCGAGAGCTACATCAAATACGCCGAACTGGCCTATGACCTGTTCCACCTGGGCTTCGATGTGTTGATTATCGACCATCGTGGTCAGGGGCTTTCGGGCCGCCTGTTATCGGATACGCATCGCGGCCATGTGGATAGCTTCAGCGATTACGTCGACGATCTCGCCGCGTTCTGGCAGCAGGAGGTCGAGCCTGGCCCATGGCGGAAGCGCTATATTCTGGCGCACTCGATGGGCGGTGCAATTTCAACGCTGTTTTTACAGCGTCACGAGCACCAGTGCGACGCCATTGCGCTTACCGCGCCGATGTACGGCATCGTCATGCGCTTTCCGGACTGGATGGTGCGCCATATTCTCGACTGGGCTGAGGGCCATCAGCGCATTCGTGAAGGCTACGCCATTGGCACCGGGCGCTGGCGGGCATTGCCGTTTGCGATGAACGTGCTGACCCACAGCCGACAGCGCTATCGTCGTAACCTGCGTTTTTATGCCGATGAACCGCGCCTGCGCGTGGGTGGCCCGACATATCACTGGGTGCGGGAAGGGATCCTTGCCGGTGAGCAGGTTCTGGCGGGCGTTGCGAATGACGACACGCCAACGCTCCTGATTCAGGCTGAAGAAGAGCGTGTGGTGGATAACCGCATGCATGACCGCTTTTGCGAACTCCGCGCTGCCGCCGGCCACCCTTGTGAAGGGGGAAAACCGTTGGTCATCAACGGCGCGTACCATGAGATCCTTTTTGAAAAGGACGCTATGCGCTCAGTCGCGCTTAACGCCATCGTCGAGTTTTTCGACCGGCATAACTGATTTTCTATTGAGGTTAAATTTCCCTATGTACCAGGTTGTTGCATCTGATTTAGATGGCACGCTGCTTTCTCCCGACCACACCCTGTCGCCTTACGCGAAAGAGACCTTAAAGCTGCTGACCGCCCGGGGCGTGAACTTTGTGTTTGCCACCGGCCGCCACCACGTAGACGTAGGGCAGATCCGCGATAATCTTGAGATCAAATCGTACATGATCACCTCTAACGGTGCGCGCGTGCATGATACCGACGGCAACCTGATCTTTACCCACAACCTGGATCGCGATATTGCCGCCGATCTGTTCGGGGTAGTGCATAACAACCCGAATATCGTCACCAACGTTTACCGCGACGACGAGTGGTTTATGAACCGCCACCGCCCGGAAGAGATGCGTTTCTTCAAGGAAGCCGTATTCCAGTACTCGCTGTACGAGCCGGGCCTGCTGGAGCCGGAAGGGATCAGCAAGGTGTTCTTCACCTGCGTAAACCATGAGGAATTGCTGCCGCTGGAGCAGGCGATCAACGCGCGCTGGGGCGATCGCGTCAACGTGAGCTTCTCAACGCTGACCTGTCTGGAAGTGATGGCCGGGGGCGTAACCAAAGGCCACGCGCTGGAAGCGGTTGCGAAACGTCTGGGCTTCGAGCTGAAAGACTGCATCGCCTTTGGTGACGGCATGAATGACGCTGAAATGCTTTCGATGGCAGGCAAGGGCTGCATTATGGAAAACGCGCACCAGCGTTTGAAAGACCTGCACCCGGAGCTGGAAGTGATCGGCACCAACGGCGACAACGCGGTACCGAAATATCTGCGCAAGCTGTTCCTTGAATAATCTTCATTTGGTTGTTTATTGCTCAGTTGTCAACTAAAGAGTTCGCTACAATGCCTGTCCTTCTTTCTGAGAGACAAGCATTGTGGCGCTACTCATTATCACCACTATCCTGTGGGCCTTCTCCTTTAGCCTGATTGGCGAATACCTTGCCGGTTCGGTCGACAGCTACTTCTCGGTACTGATGCGCGTGGGGCTGGCAGCGCTGGTGTTCCTGCCGTTTCTGCGTTCGCGCGGGCAATCGTTGAAAACGATCGTGCTCTATATGCTGGTGGGGGCGATGCAGCTCGGCATCATGTATCTGTTTAGCTTCCGGGCTTACGTCTACCTGTCCGTCTCTGAATTCCTGCTGTTCACCGTGCTTACGCCGCTCTATATCACGCTGATCTACGATTTGCTCAGCAAGCGCCGCCTGCGCTGGGGATACCTGCTGAGCGCGGCACTGGCGGTGATTGGCGCGGCGATTATTCGCTATGACAAAGTCAGCGATCATTTCTGGACCGGGCTAATGTTCGTCCAGCTCGCCAACATCAGTTTCGCCATCGGCATGGTGGGCTACAAGCGCCTGATGGAAACCCGTCCGATGCCGCAGCATAACGCGTTTGCCTGGTTCTATATGGGGGCCGCGATTGTCGCGGTGGCGGCGTGGTTTATGCTCGGTAACCCGCAAAAGCTGCCGACCACCGCCGTGCAGTGGGGCGTTCTGATCTGGCTGGGCGTTGTGGCTTCAGGGCTGGGGTATTTCATGTGGAACTACGGCGCTACGCAGGTAGACGCCGGTACGCTGGGGATCATGAACAACGTGCATGTCCCGGCAGGGCTACTGGTCAACCTCGCCATCTGGCAGCAACAGCCGCACTGGCCGAGCTTCATTATTGGGGGAACGGTGATCCTGGCTTCGCTGTGGGTCCATCGACGCTGGGTCGCTCCGCGCTCCGCACAAACGGAAGGTGGTCGCACGCGTGGTTCCGCGCTGAGCGAATAAACGCCTCCGTAATCGGCTGACGCTGCTCGCCATCGCGCACGGCGGCGTACAGCCTGCTCCACAGTCCTTCCCCCAGGGTTTTGGTGACCACCAGTCCCTGGCGTTCAAAACTCTCCACCACCCAGTGCGGCAGCGCTGCGATACCCATTCTGGCTGCCACCATCTGAATCAACAGCAGGGTGTTATCCACGCTTTTCAGCTGCGGGCTAATGCCTGCCGGCTGCAGGAAGTGACGCCAGATATCCAGACGACTGCGCTGAACCGGGTAAATCAACAGCGTTTCTGTCGCCAGATCTTCCGGCGTGATGCGCGTTTTAGCTGCCAGCGGATGGTCCGGCGCCAGCACCAGGCGCACTTCATAATCAAACATCGGCGAATAGTGCAGGCCGCTGCGCGGCAGTATGTCGGAGGTCATGACCAGATCCAGCTCGCCCTGCTGGAGCGAGGGCTGCGGGTCGAACGTCACGCCGGATTTAAAGTCCATCTCTACCTGCGGCCACTTCTGGCGGAAGTTCTCAAGCGCGGGGGTCAGCCACTGAATACAGCTGTGGCATTCAATGGCGATACGCAGCTTGGTCTGCTGCGGTTCGTTACACGCCTGCAGCGCGCTGGCGATCTGCGGCAGCACCTGATTCGCCAGCTGCAGCAGGATCTCGCCCTGAGGCGTAAAGCGCAGCGGCTGGCTCTTACGCACAAAAAGACGAAATCCAAGGCGCTGTTCCAGATCGCTGAACTGGTGAGAAAGGGCGGACTGGGTCTGGTGCAGCGTGGCTGCCGCCGCCGCGAGCGAGCCGCAGTTCCGCAACGCTTGTAGCGTTTTCAGGTGTTTTATCTCGATCATGAAAGTCCTTCACTTCGCCATGAACATTTTGCGCTTGAGGAATATACAGTACCTGCCAATTATAGATGTGTAAACATCTGGACGTCTAAATAACGAATTTCACAAGGGGCATACCATGACAATCCGCAATCACACTCTCGGTTTCCCTCGCGTTGGCCTGCGTCGCGAGCTGAAAAAAGCGCAAGAAAGCTACTGGGCGGGTAACGCCACCCGTGAAGAACTGCTGGCGGTGGGACGCGAGCTGCGCGCCCGTCACTGGGATCAGCAAAAACAGGCGGGCATTGACCTGCTGCCGGTGGGCGATTTCGCCTGGTACGACCATGTTCTGACGACCAGCCTGCTGCTTGGCAACGTGCCGGCTCGTCATCAGAACAAAGATGGATCGGTAGATATCGATACCCTGTTCCGCATCGGCCGTGGCCGTGCGCCGACGGGTGAGCCAGCGGCAGCGGCGGAAATGACCAAGTGGTTTAACACCAACTATCACTATATGGTGCCGGAGTTCGTAAAAGGCCAGCAGTTCAGGCTGACCTGGACGCAGCTTCTGGATGAAGTGGACGAAGCGCTGGCGCTGGGCCACCAGGTGAAACCGGTGCTGCTTGGGCCGGTAACGTACCTGTGGCTGGGTAAAGTGAAGGGCGAGCAGTTTGACCGGCTCAGCCTGCTGAAGGATATTCTGCCGGTCTACAAACAGGTGCTGATTGAGCTGGGCAAACGCGGCATTCAATGGGTGCAAATCGACGAACCCGCGCTGGTGCTCGAACTGCCGCAGGAGTGGCTCGATGCCTTCAAACCGGCGTATGACGCGCTTACCGGTCAGGTAAAACTCCTGCTGACCACCTATTTCGAAGGCGTGACGCCGAACCTGAAGACCATTACCGCGCTGCCGGTTCAGGGCCTGCACGTTGACCTCGTACACGGTAAAGACGATGTCGCGGAGCTGCACAAGCGCCTGCCAGCGGACTGGCTGCTCTCCGCTGGCCTGATCAACGGCCGTAACGTCTGGCGCGCCGATCTCACCGAGAAATACGCCCAGATTAAGGACGTCGTCGGTAAACGTGAGCTTTGGGTAGCATCTTCCTGTTCGCTGCTGCACAGCCCGATCGATCTGAGCGTGGAAACGCGTCTGGATGCCGAAGTAAAAAGCTGGTTTGCCTTCGCGCTGCAAAAATGTGAAGAGCTGGCCCTGCTGCGCGACGCGCTCAACAGCGGCGACACGGCGGCTATTGCCGAATGGAGCGCACCGATTCAGGCGCGCCGTCACTCGGCTCGCGTGCATAACCCGGCGGTGGAAAAACGCCTGGCGGCCATCACCGCCCAGGACAGCCAGCGTCAGAGCCCGTATGAGGTGCGCGCCGAAGCGCAGCGCGCCCGCTTCAACCTGCCCGCGTGGCCGACCACTACAATTGGCTCCTTCCCGCAGACCACCGAGATCCGCGGCCTGCGTCTGGACTTCAAAAAGGGCAATCTGGATGCGAATCACTACCGCACCGGTATCGCTGAACACATCAAGCAGGCGATTATCGAGCAGGAACGTCTGGGTCTGGACGTGCTGGTGCACGGTGAGGCCGAGCGTAACGACATGGTGGAATACTTCGGTGAACATCTGGACGGTTTCGTATTTACCCAGAACGGCTGGGTGCAGAGCTACGGCTCCCGCTGCGTGAAGCCACCGGTGGTTATCGGTGACGTCAGCCGCCCGGAAGCGATCACCGTGGAGTGGGCGAAATACGCGCAATCCCTGACGGACAAACCGGTGAAAGGCATGCTCACCGGTCCGGTAACGATTCTTTGCTGGTCCTTCCCGCGTGAAGACGTGACCCGTGAAACCATCGCGAAGCAAATTGCTCTGGCGCTGCGTGACGAAGTGGCCGATCTCGAAGCCGCAGGCATTGGCATCATCCAGATTGACGAACCGGCGCTGCGCGAAGGCTTGCCGCTGCGTCGCAGCGACTGGGATGCGTACTTACAGTGGGGCGTGGAAGCGTTCCGCATCAACGCCGCGGTCGCGAAGGACGACACCCAGATCCACACCCACATGTGTTACTGCGAATTTAACGACATCATGGATTCGATTGCCGCGCTGGACGCTGACGTGATCACCATCGAGACCTCGCGTTCAGACATGGAGCTGCTGGAGTCGTTTGAAGAGTTCGACTATCCGAATGAGATTGGGCCGGGCGTGTACGACATTCACTCCCCGAACGTGCCGAGCGTGGAGTGGATTGAAGCCCTGCTGAAAAAAGCGGCTCAGCGCATTCCGGCAGAGCGCCTGTGGGTAAACCCGGACTGCGGACTGAAAACCCGCGGCTGGCCGGAAACCCGCGCAGCGCTCGCCAACATGGTGAAGGCGGCGCAGAACTTGCGTCAGGCGTAGTGGTGCTGGGTTGCCGGGTAGAGCTAACGCTTACCCGGCCTACCTGAAGGCCCGGTAAGGCGTAACCGCCACCGGGCTTTTTTTACGCTTTCTTGCCGCCGTACTGGCTAAACCACGCCAGCATCCGCTGCCAGCCATCTTTGGCTGATTCTGCGTGATAGCTCGGACGATAATCGGCGTTAAACGCATGACCGGCATCCGGGTACACCACAATCTCCGCCTTCGCATTAGCCGCACGGAGCGCATGGCGCATGGTCTCTACCGAATCCAGCGAAATACCGGTGTCCTGACCGCCGTACAGCCCTAACACCGGGGCATTTAACTCAGTGGCGATATCCACGGGATGTTTCGGTGAATTCAGCGTCTTTTCACCCACCAGTTTGCCGTACCAGGCGACGGCGGCTTTGAGCTGTGGGTTATGTGCGGCATACAGCCAGCTAATGCGACCGCCCCAGCAGAAACCGGTGACCAGCAGACGGTGTGGATCGCCCCCGTTGCGCGCCGCCCAGCTGGCAACGTGGTCGAGATCGGCCAGCACCTGTGCGTCAGGGACCTTGCTGACCAGGTTGCTGAGCAGTGTGGGAATATCGCTGTAGTCGTTCGGATCGCCCTGACGGAAGTAGAGCTCTGGGGCAACGGCCAGATACCCTTCCAGCGCCAGCCGGCGGCAAAGGTCGCGAATGTGTTCGTGAACCCCAAAAATTTCCTGAATCACAATCACGATCGGCAGCGGGCCGTCTGCCGATTTCGGCCGCGCGTGATAAGCAGGCATGTTCTCCCCCTGCGAGGAGATGGAGGTCTCGCCCGCAGTAATTTCCGCCTCTGGCGTCGAAACGATGGTTGAAGCGTGGGGGGCCGCAGCAGGTGCAAAACCGGTTTTTTCAGTCATGGCATTCTCCGTACCAATGAGTTAGCGCAAAGGTAAATATAGACACCAGGTTAACAACTCACAGTGCCTTAAACGGTCTATCTTTTGTGCAGCACCTGGCGATATAACATTGTTAATGTGATGTAAATCACTTTTTTATGGAAATTTAATGCAATCATTTTCATTCATGGTGAGTTGCGTCACGAAATTATGCTTACTGCTTCTGTAAAGTACCGTTTTACTTCTTCTGACTAACCGACCCACAGAGGAGTCACCTATGTCTAAGTCTGATGTTTTTCATCTCGGCCTCACCAAAAACGATTTACAAGGGGCTACGCTCGCAATCGTCCCTGGCGACCCTGAGCGTGTGGAAAAGATCGCCGCGCTGATGGATAAGCCGGTCAAGCTGGCAGCCCATCGCGAATTCACCACCTGGCGTGCAGAGCTGGATGGTAAAGCCGTGATCGTGTGTTCTACCGGTATCGGTGGACCGTCTACTTCAATTGCTGTTGAAGAGCTGGCGCAGCTGGGCATTCGTACTTTCCTGCGTATCGGTACCACCGGCGCTATTCAGCCGCACATCAATGTGGGCGACGTGCTGGTCACGACCGCGTCCGTACGTCTGGACGGAGCAAGCCTGCACTTTGCGCCGATGGAATTCCCGGCAGTAGCAGACTTTGAATGTACTACTGCGCTGGTTGAAGCCGCGAAATCCGTGGGCGCGACTACCCACGTGGGCGTAACCGCCTCTTCCGATACCTTCTACCCGGGCCAGGAGCGTTACGACACCTTCTCCGGCCGCGTCGTTAGCCGTTTCAAAGGCTCAATGGAAGAGTGGCAGTCCATGGGCGTGATGAACTACGAAATGGAATCCGCAACGCTGCTGACCATGTGCGCAAGCCAGGGTCTGCGTGCCGGTATGGTGGCGGGCGTTATCGTCAACCGTACTCAGCAGGAAATCCCGAACGCCGAAACCATGAAGCAGACCGAAAGTCATGCGGTGAAAATCGTGGTTGAAGCCGCGCGTCGCCTGATCTAGTCCTCTCCTTTCGAAATCATAGGCCGACACGTTCGGCCTTTATTTTTTGCGTAGTGCCTCGCAGGAAAACCCTTTCAAACTGGACGTTTATACAGCACAATCTTATTTTGTGCGGGTAATACGTTGATGCAGGGGGCATTGTGGATATCTCAGTCCTGATTTATGCGGTGATTGCGCTGGCGGGCATGGGAATAGGCTGGCTCATTTCCAGCTACCAGCATGCACAGCAGAAGGCCGACCAGCTGGCCGAGCGCGAAGAGATGGTCGCTGAATTAAGTGCGGCAAAGCAGCAGCTTGCGCTGAGCGAACACTGGCGTGATGAGTGTGAGCTGCTCAACAACGAGCTGCGTAATCTGCGTGATATCAACACGTCACTGGAGGCCGATCTCCGCGAAGTGACCACCCGCCTTGAATCCACGCAACTGCATGCGGAAGACAAAATCCGCCAGATGATCAACAGCGAGCAGCGCCTCAGCGAACAGTTTGAGAACCTCGCCAACCGTATTTTTGAGCACAGCAACCGCCGCGTTGACGAACAGAACCGCCAGAGCCTGAACAGCCTGCTGACGCCGCTGCGCGAACAGCTGGACGGTTTTCGCCGCCAGGTGCAGGACAGCTTTGGTCAGGAAGCCCGCGAGCGCCACACGCTGGCGCATGAGATTCGCAATCTTCAGCAGCTCAATGCGCAAATGGCGCAGGAAGCGGTCAACCTGACCCGGGCGCTTAAAGGGGATAACAAAACGCAGGGCAACTGGGGAGAAGTGGTGCTGACCCGCGTACTGGAAGCCTCTGGCCTGCGGGAAGGGTATGAATACGAAACGCAGGTGAGTATCGAAAACGATGCCCGCTCGCGTATGCAGCCGGATGTGATAGTACGGCTGCCGCAGGGTAAAGATGTGGTGATTGACGCCAAAATGACGCTGGTGGCGTATGAGCGCTACTTTAATGCCGAAGATGACTACACGCGCGAGTCAGCGCTTCAGGAGCACATTGCCTCCGTGCGTAACCACATTCGCCTGCTCGGTAGAAAAGATTATCAGCAGCTGCCAGGCCTGCGCTCGCTGGACTATGTTCTGATGTTTATCCCGGTTGAGCCCGCGTTTCTGCTGGCGCTCGACAGACAGCCTGAGCTTATCACCGAAGCGCTCAAAAACAACATTATGCTGGTCAGCCCCACCACGCTGCTGGTGGCCCTGCGCACCATTGCCAACCTGTGGCGCTATGAGCACCAGAGCCGCAACGCGCAGCAGATTGCCGATCGCGCCAGCAAGCTGTACGACAAAATGCGCCTCTTCGTGGACGACATGTCTTCCGTCGGGCAGAGCCTGGATCGTGCGCAGGATAACTACCGTCAGGCGATGAAAAAACTCGCCTCCGGCCGTGGCAATCTTCTGGTGCAGGCCGAAGCATTCCGCAGCCTTGGGGTAGAGGTTAAACGCGAGATTAATCCGGAATTGGTCGAACAGGCCATCGCCCAGGATGAAGAGTTTCGCCTGCGTGAAGGTGCGGACGAACAAAAGACAAACAGTGAAGACAACACCTTAGCGGCGGATTTATCCCCCGAAGAGCCTCCCGCGCGTTTCTTTCGCGGTGGTTGAAACGTAGGGCAATTGCGCCCAATCTGTTACACTTCACGAACATTTTACTGATAAGCAGGCTCTGAGATGGTTGACGATTCACAAGACACAACGCACTTTGGCTTTCAGACTGTCGCCAAAGCGCAGAAAGCTGACATGGTGGCCCACGTATTTCATTCCGTGGCGGCGAAGTACGATGTGATGAATGACCTGATGTCGTTCGGTATTCATCGCTTGTGGAAGCGCTTCACCATTGACTGTAGCGGCGTGCGTCGTGGACAAACTGTGCTGGACTTAGCCGGCGGTACGGGCGATTTAACCGCGAAATTCTCCCGTCTGGTGGGCGAAACCGGTCGCGTTGTTCTCGCAGATATCAATGACTCCATGCTGAAAATGGGACGCGAAAAGCTGCGTAACATCGGCGTGGTGGGAAATGTGGAATATGTGCAGGCAAACGCCGAAGCGCTGCCGTTCCCGGACAACACCTTCGACTGCATCACTATCTCCTTCGGTCTGCGTAACGTTACCGATAAAGAAAAAGCGCTGCGTTCCATGTATCGCGTGCTGAAGCCGGGTGGACGCCTGCTGGTGCTCGAGTTCTCCAAGCCCATTATTGAGCCGCTGAGCAAAGCTTACGACGCCTATTCCTTCCACGTGCTGCCGCGCATCGGCGAGCTGGTGGCCAACGACGCGGAAAGCTATCGCTATCTGGCGGAGTCTATCCGTATGCACCCGGATCAGGACACATTAAAAGCCATGATGCAGGACGCGGAATTTGAGAACGTTGAATATTTCAACCTGACGGCGGGTGTCGTCGCGCTGCATCGCGGTTACAAATTCTGAGTGGAGGTGTCCCGTGCCCTTTAAACCCTTAGTCTCCGCAGGCATCGAGAATGTACTGAACGCTTTTCTGTATCGCGCTCCGGCGCTGAAAGCTGCACGTCAGCGGCTGAGCGGGAAGGTATTACGTATTGTTTTAAAAGAGTTCTCGACGCCGCTTGTGCTGGTCTTCAGCGAACGCCAGCTTGACGTTCTGGGGGAGTGGGAAGGTGAAGCCGACTGCTCGGTCATCACTCACATGAGCGTGCTGCCAAAACTGCGCGATCGCCAGCAATTAACAGCGCTTATCCGCAGCGGTGAGCTGGAAGTGGAAGGCGATATTCAGGTCGTGCAGAACTTCGTTGCGCTCACCGATCTGGCGGAGTTTGACCCGGCAGAACTGCTCGCACCTTTCATCGGCGACATTGCCGCCGAGGGCATCGGTAAAGTCCTTCATGATGGCGCGTCTTTTGCGCGCAAAAGCTTTCAACGTCAGCAACGCTATGCGGCGGAAGTGCTGACGGAGGAGTGGCGAATGGCGCCCGGGTCACTGGAAGTTGCGTGGTTTGCGGAAGAGACCGCTGCTGTTGAACGTGCGGTTGATGCGTTAACCAAACGGCTGGAAAAACTGGAGGGCAAATGACGCCTGGTGAAATTCGGCGCCTCTATTTCATTATTCGCACCTTTTTGAGCTACGGGCTCGACGAGCTTATCCCCAAAATGCGTATCACGCTGCCGCTTCGTATCTGGCGGCGGATGCTGTTCTGGATGCCCAATCGCCATAAGGGTCAGCCGCTGGGTGAACGTTTGCGCCTGGCGCTGCAGGAACTGGGTCCGGTGTGGATTAAGTTCGGACAGATGCTCTCGACCCGTCGCGATCTCTTCCCGCCTCTGATTGCTGATGAGCTCGCGATGCTGCAGGATCGCGTCGCACCGTTTGACGGCGCGCGCGCGAAAAAGCAAATTGAAGAGGCGATGGGTAATATTCCCGTCGAGACCTGGTTTGACGATTTCGACATTCAGCCACTGGCGTCGGCCTCAATCGCGCAGGTGCACACCGCGCGTCTGAAAGAAAACGGCAAAGAAGTCGTTATTAAAGTCATTCGTCCGGACATCCTGCCCGTCATCAAAGCAGACATGAAGCTGATTTATCGTCTGGCGCGCTGGGTGCCGCGTCTGCTGCCGGACGGGCGCCGTCTGCGTCCGATGGAAGTGGTGCGGGAATATGAAAAAACGCTGATTGACGAGCTTAACCTCCTGCGCGAGTCGGCAAACGCCATTCAGCTGCGTCGCAACTTTGAAAACAGCCCGATGCTTTATGTACCTGAAGTCTATTCTGACTACTGCAGCCAGAACATGATGGTAATGGAGCGCATCTACGGTATTCCCGTCTCTGATGTGGTGGCCCTGGAAAAACAGGGAACGAACATGAAGCTGTTGGCCGAACGTGGCGTACAGGTGTTCTTTACTCAGGTATTCCGCGACAGCTTTTTCCATGCGGACATGCACCCGGGCAACATCTTCGTGAGCTACGAGCACCCTGAAGATCCGAAGTATATCGGTATCGACTGCGGGATTGTGGGGTCGCTGAATAAAGAAGATAAACGCTATCTGGCAGAGAATTTTATCGCTTTCTTCAATCGCGACTACCGTAAGGTGGCCGAACTGCACGTTGATTCCGGCTGGGTTCCACCGGACACCAACGTCGAAGAGTTCGAGTTTGCGATCCGAACCGTTTGCGAACCGATTTTTGAAAAGCCGCTGGCGGAAATCTCCTTCGGGCACGTGCTGTTAAACCTGTTCAACACGGCTCGTCGCTTTAATATGGAAGTTCAGCCGCAGCTAGTTTTACTTCAGAAAACATTACTTTACGTTGAGGGTGTAGGCCGACAGCTCTATCCTCAGTTAGACTTGTGGAAGACCGCGAAACCTTTCCTTGAATCCTGGATTAAGGATCAGGTTGGCATTCCGGCGCTGGTGCGCTCGCTGAAGGAGAAAGGCCCGTTCTGGATAGAGAAAATGCCTGAAATTCCTGAACTGGTTTATGACAGTTTGCGTCAGAGCAAGAACCTTCAGCACAGTATCGATAAGATCGCCCGCGAACTTCAGTCCAGCCGCGTTCGTCAGGGACAGTCACGCTATCTCTTTGGGATTGGCGCAACGCTGCTGCTGAGCGGTACGCTGCTGCTGATCAACCGCCCGGACTGGCAGATGATGCCCGCCTGGCTGATGGCTGGCGGGGCTGTTGTCTGGCTGGCCGGCTGGCGAAAAACGCGCTGAGTTCATCGCCTTCGACGGGTCGCATACGTATAATGCGACCTGACTAATTATTCATCTATCCCTGAGGAACATGTATGGGTGGTATCAGTATCTGGCAATTGTTGATCATTGCCGTCATCGTCGTGCTGCTGTTTGGCACCAAAAAGCTCGGTTCTATTGGTTCCGATCTGGGCGCGTCTATCAAAGGCTTCAAGAAAGCGATGAGCGATGATGAGAGCAAGCAGGATAAAACCAGCCAGGACGCTGACTTTACTGCTAAATCCATCTCCGACAAGCAAGAAGAAGCCAAAAAGGAAGACGCCAAAAGCCACGATAAAGAGCAGGTGTAAGTCGTGTTCGACATTGGTTTTAGTGAGCTGCTGCTGGTCTTTGTGATTGGCCTGATCGTGTTGGGGCCCCAGCGTCTGCCGGTGGCAGTGAAAACCGTTGCGGGCTGGGTGCGTGCGCTGAGATCGCTGGCCTCTACCGTTCAGAATGAGCTGGCGCAGGAGCTTAAGCTGCAGGAATTTCAGGAAAGCCTGAAAAAGGTTGAGAAGGCGAGCATGGATAACCTGACGCCGGAACTGAAAGCCTCAATGGATGAACTGCGTGAAGCGGCGGAATCCATGAAGCGCTCCTACAGCGTTAACGATCCTGAAAAAGCGAGCGATGAAGCGAACACCATCCATAACCCGGTGGTGAAGGGCAGCGAGGAGCAGCGTGAGGGCGTAACGCCAGCCAGCGCTGAACATCAGGCTGCTGCGCCGGAACAGACGCCGCAGGAAACTGAAGTGAAAAAACAGGCGCAGCCGGAAGACCCCGCGATAAAAGTGGCAGAGGCGAAGCCCGCCGCACCTGTTTCCGAATCATCCCCCTCGTCGAGTGATAAAGCGTAAACATGGCTGTAGATGATACTCAACCGCTCATTACGCACCTCATTGAGCTGCGTAAGCGCCTGTTAAACTGCATTATTGCGGTTCTCGTTATTTTTCTATGCCTGGTCTATTTCGCCAATGACATCTACCAGGTTGTCTCTGCACCGTTGATCAAGCAGATGCCGCTGGGCGCGACGATGATTGCGACGGACGTGGCCTCTCCGTTCTTTACCCCCATCAAGCTTACTTTTTGGGTATCGCTGATTGCCTCTGCGCCGGTCATTCTGTATCAGGTCTGGGCATTTGTGGCGCCGGCCTTGTACAAGCATGAACGCAAGCTGGTGATCCCGCTGCTGGTCTCTAGCTCCCTGCTGTTCTATATCGGCATGGCGTTTGCCTATTTTGTTGTCTTCCCGCTGGCCTTCGGCTTCCTCACGCACACCGCGCCGGAAGGGGTTCAGGTATCGACGGATATCGCCAGCTACCTCAGCTTTGTCATGGCGCTGTTTATGGCGTTCGGCGTGGCATTCGAAGTGCCGGTGGCCATCGTGCTGCTTTGCTGGGTAGGAGTAACCACGCCGGATGACCTGCGTAAGAAGCGTCCATATATCCTGGTAGGCGCATTTGTGGTCGGTATGCTGCTGACGCCGCCAGATGTGTTCTCGCAGACGCTGCTGGCCATACCGATGTACTGCCTGTTTGAGGTCGGCGTATTCTTCTCGCGCTTCTACGTGGGTAAAGGGCGTCGAACGGATGATGAAGACGATACGTCCGACAAGACTACTGAAGAGTAAAACCAGCCGCCCGTCAGGGCGGTTGTTACATGGGGATTAGCATGTTTGATATCGGACTCAACCTGACCAGCCCGCAGTTTGCGAAAGATCGCGATGAGGTGGTTGCGCGTGCGTTTGCGGCTGGGGTGAAAGGACTGCTGCTGACGGGGACCAACCTGCATGAAAGCGAGCAGGCGCAGCAGCTGGCGCAACGCTACGATCGCTGTTGGTCTACCGCTGGCGTGCATCCTCATGACAGCAGCCAGTGGACCCCGGACAGTAGCGAAACCCTGCACAGGCTGGCGAAGATGCCAGACGTTGTGGCTGTCGGTGAATGCGGTCTCGATTTCAACCGTAACTTTTCTACGCCTGAAGAGCAGGAAAGGGCGTTCACTGCCCAGCTTGCACTGGCGGCAGAGCTTGAAATGCCCGTATTTATGCATTGCCGCGACGCGCATGAGCGTTTCCTGGCGCTGCTGGATCCGTGGCTGAATAAACTGCCCGGCGCGGTGCTGCACTGCTTCACCGGTTCCCGCCAGGAGGCGCTGGATTGCCTGAAGCGAGGGCTTTATCTGGGCATTACCGGCTGGGTTTGCGATGAGCGCCGCGGGCTTGAGCTTCGGGAACTGTTACCCGAGATCCCGGCTGACCGGCTGCTTTTTGAAACCGATGCGCCTTATCTGCTGCCGCGCGATATGAAACCCAAACCGGCATCGCGGCGAAATGAGCCCGCCTGGCTGGGGCACATTGTTGAGAGCGTAGCGAAGTGGCGCGGAGAGGATCCGCACTGGCTTTCCGCGCAGACGGATGACAATGTGCGTAATCTGTTCGGGATAGGTTTTTAAACTTTGCGGAAGTCGGTGTTTTTAACGCTCTGAAGCACCTGCTTGTTCAGCAGGTTGAGCAACAGCATGGAGCGCGCTTCACCGTCCGGCTCGGCAAAAATTGCCTGCAGGCCTTCGAAAGCGCCTTCCGTAATGACAACGCAATCGCCCGAGTAAGGCGTTTCCGGGTCGGTGATCCCTTCAGGCTGTTGATAAACAGACAGCTGATGAATAACCGTCGACGGAACCGTTGCCGGATGGGCACCAAAACGAACAAAGTGGCTGACGCCGCGCGTGGCGCTGATGGTGGTGGTGTGGATCACCTCCGGGTCGAACTCCACGAACAGGTAGTTCGGGAATAACGGCTCACTCACGGTTGTGCGCTTCCCGCGCTGCATCTTTTCAAGCGTGATCACGGGCGTCAGGCAATTCACAGACTGACGTTCAAGATGTTCCTGCGCGCGCTGAAGTTGCCCGCGTTTGCAATACAGTAAATACCAGGCCTGCATAATCACTCTTTCCCTTAGTTCGGGGCGCAAGCATATCAAAACCCTGGCGGGATCGCTAAGTTGATTATAATGGGGGAAAACGCAACAGAACGCATAAGTTCACGCTTGTTTAACAAAATTACAGCATCAAGCAGTCTTACGCCGTATAATGAAGCGCTTACAGAGAGGCCATGATTAACTGCATGAAATACCACGATCTCCGCGACTTCCTGACGCTGCTGGAAAAGCAGGGTGAACTCAAACGCATTACACTTCCTGTTGATCCTTATCTGGAGATGACAGAAATAGCTGACCGCACCCTGCGTGCCGGTGGCCCCGCATTACTGTTTGAAAATCCGAAAGGTTACTCAATGCCGGTGCTGTGCAACCTGTTTGGTACACCGCGTCGTGTCGCACTGGGGATGGGGCAGGAGGACGTCACGGCGCTGCGCGAAGTAGGTAAACTGCTGGCGTTTCTGAAAGAGCCGGAGCCACCGAAAGGCTTCCGCGATCTGTTCGACAAACTGCCGCAGTTTAAGCAGGTGCTGAACATGCCTACCAAACGCCTGCGCGGCGCGCCGTGCCAGCAGAAAGTGCTGGAAGGCGATGCGGTTGATTTGACTAAAATCCCTATCATGCAGTGCTGGCCTGAAGATGCCGCTCCGCTGATCACCTGGGGGCTCACCGTGACGCGCGGCCCCCACAAAGAGCGCCAGAATCTGGGGATTTACCGCCAGCAGTTGATTGGCAAGAATAAGCTCATCATGCGCTGGCTGTCGCATCGCGGCGGCGCGCTGGATTTCCAGGAGTGGTGCGCTGCGCATCCCGGTGAACGTTTCCCGGTTTCAGTTGCGCTAGGTGCCGATCCGGCCACCATTCTCGGGGCGGTAACGCCCGTACCGGATACGCTCTCTGAATATGCGTTTGCAGGCCTGCTGCGCGGGACCAAAACGGAAGTCGTGAAGTGTATCTCTAACGATCTCGAAGTTCCGGCCAGTGCCGAAATTGTGCTGGAAGGTTACATTGAGCAGGGTGAACTGGCACCGGAAGGTCCCTACGGTGACCACACCGGCTATTACAACGAAGTGGATAACTTCCCGGTGTTTACCGTGACGCACATTACGCAGCGTGAAGATGCGATTTATCACTCCACGTACACCGGACGTCCACCGGACGAACCCGCGGTACTGGGCGTGGCGCTGAATGAAGTGTTTGTGCCGATCCTGCAAAAACAGTTCCCGGAAATCGTAGATTTCTATCTGCCGCCTGAAGGATGCTCGTATCGCATGGCGGTGGTCACGATGAAGAAACAGTATCCTGGCCACGCTAAACGCGTAATGATGGGCGTATGGTCTTTCCTGCGCCAGTTTATGTATACCAAATTTGTTATTGTCTGCGATGATGACGTTAACGCCCGCGACTGGAATGACGTCATTTGGGCCATTACCACGCGAATGGACCCGGCGCGTGATACGGTGTTAGTCGAAAACACGCCGATAGATTA
This sequence comes from Enterobacter genomosp. O, assembly GCF_001022965.1. Classification (GTDB taxonomy): domain Bacteria; phylum Pseudomonadota; class Gammaproteobacteria; order Enterobacterales; family Enterobacteriaceae; genus Enterobacter; species Enterobacter cloacae_L. The sequence goes on along the minus strand of NZ_LECZ01000018.1, from coordinate 8,915 downwards.
CCTGGATTTTGCCTCGCCGGTTTCCGGCCTTGGCTCAAAAATGGGACTGGATGCCACAAATAAATGGCCCGGCGAAACCGACCGTGAATGGGGTCGCCCGATCAAAAAAGATCCTGCCGTGACCGCGCGAATTGACGCGATCTGGGACGAACTGGCCATAATGAGTAACGGTAAGCCTGAATCTGACCGTTAAGCCCTATAGACTTCCCGACAGAGAGAGCGAATGACAACCTTAAGCTGTAAAGTGACCTCGGTAGATGCCATCACCGACACCGTATATCGCGTCCGTTTAGTGCCAGAAGCGCCATTCTCTTTCCGCGCTGGTCAGTACTTAATGGTTGTGATGGATGAGCGTGATAAGCGTCCTTTCTCTATGGCCTCAACGCCAGCGGAGCAGGAATTTATTGAGCTTCATATTGGTGCGTCAGAGCTTAACCTGTATGCGATGGCGGTGATGGATCGGATCCTGAAGGAACGCGAAATCGTGGTGGATATTCCACACGGTGAAGCGTGGCTACGCGATGACGAAGACCGTCCACTGATCCTGATCGCTGGCGGCACAGGCTTCTCGTATGTGCGCTCTATTCTGTTGACCGCCCTGGCGCGTAATCCAGACCGTGATATCACCATTTACTGGGGTGGCCGCGAAGAGAAGCATCTGTACGACCTCTCTGAGCTGGAAGCGCTGAGCGTAACCCATCCTAACCTGCGCATTGAGCCGGTGGTTGAGCAGCCGGAAGAGGGCTGGCGTGGGCGTAGCGGGACGGTGCTGACGGCGGTACTGCAGGATCATGGCACGCTGGCAGGGCACGACATCTATATCGCTGGCCGTTTTGAGATGGCGAAAATTGCCCGCGACCTGTTCTGTAACGAACGTGACGCGCGTGAAGACCGTCTGTTCGGCGATGCGTTTGCCTTCATTTAAATAAAAAACCCGCCCCTGACAGGCGGGAAGAACGGCAACTAAACTCTTTCTCAACGCCCGTGAAGCCAGTGGCGGTGAGATACCTCTCGTAGGCCGGGAAAGCGCAGCGCCTCCCGGCAAAAGCCCGATGGCGCGATGCTTATCGGGCCTACGTTATAGCCTTACACTCTCTCAAACACCGTCGCGATACCCTGACCCAGCCCGATACACATCGTTGCCAGACCAAACTGGGCATCTTTGCGTTCCATCAGGTTAATCAGCGTGGTGCTGATACGCGCCCCGGAGCAGCCCAGCGGGTGACCGAGGGCGATCGCGCCGCCGTTGAGGTTAATCTTCTCGTCGATCTGTTCCATCAGCCCCAGATCTTTAATGCACGGCAGGATCTGCGCGGCGAACGCTTCGTTCATCTCAAACAGGTCGATGTCGCTGGCGGTTAATCCCGCTTTTTTCAGCGCCAGCTTCGAAGCCGGAACCGGGCCGTAGCCCATGATCGAAGGGTCGCAGCCCACGACCGCCATCGAACGCACGCGGGCGCGAGGCGTTAACCCCAGCTCGCGAGCGCGGCTTTCGCTCATCACCAGCATCGCGGCGGCACCGTCGGACAGCGCCGACGAGGTACCTGCCGTGACTGTTCCGGTGACCGGATCAAACGCAGGGCGCAGGGTAGAAAGTGCTTCTACGGTGGTTTCCGGGCGGATCACTTCGTCGTAGCTGAACTGCTTCAGAACGCCGTCAGCATCGTGACCGCCGGTAGGGATGATCTCGTTTTTAAAGGCGCCGGACTGCGTCGCGGCCCATGCACGAGCGTGAGAGCGGGCAGCGAAGGTATCCTGCATTTCACGGCTGATGCCATGGAGGCGGGAGAGCATCTCAGCGGTCAGGCCCATCATCCCTGCCGCTTTCGCCACGTTACGGCTCATACCCGGGTGGAAATCGACCCCGTGGCTCATCGGCACGTGGCCCATGTGCTCAACGCCGCCCACCAGACAGGCCTGCGCATCGCCGGTCATGATCATGCGCGCCGCATCGTGCAGCGCCTGCATGGATGAACCACACAGGCGGTTAACGGTGACGGCCGGAACCGAATGCGGGATTTCTGCCAGCAGTGACGCGTTACGGGCGATGTTGAAGCCCTGCTCCAGAGTCTGCTGCACGCAGCCCCAGTAAATATCGTCGAGCGCAGCAGGATCCAGCGCCGGGTTACGCACCAGCAGGCTACGCATCAGATGCGCGGAGAGATCTTCCGCACGCACGTTACGGAATGCACCGCCTTTTGAACGGCCCATCGGGGTGCGAATCGCATCAACAATGACAACCTTTTCCATTGTGACTCCTTAAGCCGTTTTCAGCTCGCCAACCGGACGGGCTGGCTCAACTGCTGGGTAGTAGGGTTCGTTATGGCGCGCTTTGTTGCGCAGCCCTTCCGGCACCTCATAAAGCGGGCCGAGGTGCTGATACTGCTGAGCCATATCGAGATAGCGGGCGCTGCCGAGGGTGTCCAGCCAGCGGAACGCGCCGCCGTGGAACGGAGGGAAGCCCAGGCCGTACACCAGCGCCATGTCGGCTTCTGCCGGGCTGGCGATGATGCCTTCTTCGAGGCAACGCACCACTTCGTTGATCATCGGGATCATCATGCGGGCAATGATTTCATCGTCGGTGAAGTCGCGCTTCGGCTGACTGACGTCGGCCAGCAGGCCATCCACCACGGCATCTTCTTCTTTCTTCGGTTTGCCTTTGCTGTCTTCTTTATAGCGCCAGAAGCCCAGACCGTTTTTCTGACCGAAGCGGCTGGCGTCGAACAGGGCGTCAATCGCGTCGCGATAATCTTTCTGCATGCGCTGCGGGAAGCCCGCCGCCATAACAGCCTGAGCGTGGTGGGCGGTATCAATGCCGACCACATCCAGCAGATACGCCGGGCCCATTGGCCAGCCGAACTGTTTTTCCATCACTTTGTCGATTTTGCGGAAGTCCGCGCCGTCGCGCAGCAGCTGGCTGAAACCGGCGAAGTAAGGGAACAGGACGCGGTTGACGAAGAAGCCCGGGCAGTCGTTAACCACGATCGGCGTTTTACCCATCTTGCTTGCCCACGCCACCACTTTAGCAATGGTTTCGTCAGAGGTTTTTTCCCCGCGGATCACCTCGACAAGCGGCATACGGTGTACCGGGTTGAAGAAGTGCATCCCGCAGAAGTTTTCCGGACGCTTTAGCACGCTCGCCAGTTCGCTGATTGGAATGGTGGAGGTGTTAGACGCCAGTACGGTGCCCGGACGAACCTTGTCTTCCGTTTCTGCCAGCACCGCTTTTTTGACTTTCGGGTTTTCAACCACGGCTTCAACCACCACGTCCACGCGGTCGAAACCGGTGTATTCCAGCGTTGGCTGGATCGTTGAGATCACACCGGAGAGCTTAAGTCCGTCAATTTTGCCGCGTTCCAGCTGTTTATTCAGCAGCTTGGCCGCTTCGGTCATACCCAGCGTCAGTGATTTCTCGCTGATGTCTTTCATCACTACCGGCACGCCTTTCCAGGCCGACTGGTAAGCGATGCCGCCACCCATAATGCCGGCGCCGAGTACCGCCGCGTGTTTTGGCGTCTCAACGTTTTTGGTCAGCTGTTTGGCTTTTCCTTTCACGAACTGATCGTTGAGGAAGATACCGACCAGCGCGCGGGCTTCATTGGTGTGCGCCAGCGGGACAAAGCTCTGGTTTTCAAGCTTCAGCGCTTCGTCGCGACCAAGGCGAGCCGCCGCTTCAATGGTTTTCACCGCGGTGATTGGCGCCGGATAGTGTTTACCTGCCGTCTGCATCACCATGCCTTTGGCGATGGTGAAGCTCATGGTGGCTTCAATCTTGCTGAGTTTTAACGGTTCTAGCTTCGGCTGGCGTTTGGCTTTCCAGTCGAGATCGCCGTTAATCGCCTGACGTAAAATGGCGACAGCGCCTTCAATAAGCTTTTCTGGTTTAACGACGCCGTCGACCAGGCCGATTTTCTGCGCCTGTTCTGCACCGACGTCTTTACCTGCGGCAATGATCTCAAGTGCGCTGTCGGCACCCAGCATGCGCGGCATACGCACGGAGCCGCCAAAGCCCGGCATGATACCCAGCTTCGTCTCCGGCAGGCCAATGCGCAGATCCGGCGTCGCCAGACGGTAATCCGTGGCTAACACGCATTCGCAGCCACCGCCCAGCGCGTAGCCGTTAACGGCGGAAATGGTCGGGACAGGTAGATCTTCCAGACGGTTAAAGACGCTGTTCGCAAAGTGCAGCCACTGGCTCAGCTGTTCTTCAGGCACCAGGAAGAGCGAGAGGAATTCGGTGATATCGGCACCGACAATAAAGGCCGCTTTGTTCGAGCGCAGCAGCAACCCTTTTAATTCAGGTTGTTTTTCAAGTACATCCAGCGCCTGGCCAAGACTGGCCACCGTCGCGGTATCAAGCTTGTTCACTGAGCCGGGGGCATCGAACACCAGTTCGGCAATGCCATCTTCCAGCCAGTTGAGGTACAGGGTGTCGCCTTTGTAAAGCATGTCAGTCTCCTGAATCCATCAAGTGGATCTGGTCATACCAGATGAGTCGGAGTGTGGGATTTATGTTAATAAAATGCAAATTACTCATTAAGAAATTGCTGCATTGATCACGGTCGGTGGAAATCACGCAGCCGGAGTGAGGTGTGCTAAGATGCGATGACTTGAGGTCAAAAAAACGAAAGGAAGAATGATGGACTCACTGGCTTCGCTTTATAAAAATCATATCGTTACCCTACAGGAACGTACCCGCGATGTACTGGCCCGCTTTAAGCTGGATGCGCTGTTGATCCACTCTGGCGAGCTGATGAATACCTTTCTCGACGATCACGCTTACCCGTTTAAGGTGAACCCGCAGTTTAAAGCCTGGGTGCCGGTGACTCAGGTTCCAAATTGCTGGCTGCTGGTCGATGGCGTGAATAAGCCGAAACTGTGGTTCTACCTGCCGGTTGATTACTGGCACAACGTTGAGCCGCTGCCGACCTCTTTCTGGACGGAAGAAGTGGATGTCATTGCGTTGCCAAAAGCCGACGGCATTGGCAGCCAGCTGCCAGCCGCGCGCGGCAACATCGCCTATATTGGCCCTGTTCCGGAGCGTGCGCTGGGCCTCGATATTCCGGCAGACAAACTGAACCCGAAAGGGGTGCTGGATTACCTGCACTATTACCGCGCGTATAAAACCGACTACGAACTTTACTGCATGCGTGAAGCGCAAAAAACGGCGGTGAATGGCCACCGCGCCGCGCACGAAGCGTTCCAGTCGGGTATGAGCGAGTTCGACATCAACCTGGCTTACCTGACCGCGACAGGCCATCGCGATACCGACGTGCCGTACAGCAATATTGTTGCGCTAAACGAGCATGCTTCCGTCCTGCATTACACCAAACTCGATCACCATGTACCGTCTGAGATGCGCAGCTTCCTGCTTGACGCAGGTGCCGAGTACAACGGTTACGCGGCAGACCTTACCCGTACCTGGGCGGCGAATGCGGATACCGATTTCGCGCAGCTTATTAAAGACGTGAACGATGAACAGCTGGCGCTTATTGGCACCATGAAAGCGGGCACCAGCTATGTGGATTACCACATCCAGTTCCATCAGCGCATCGCGAAGCTGCTGCGTAAGCATCAGATTGTGAAAGACATGAGCGAAGAGGCGATGGTCGAGAACGATCTGACCGGGCCATTCATGCCGCACGGTATTGGTCACCCGCTGGGCCTGCAGGTTCACGACGTTGCGGGCTTTATGCAGGATGATACCGGTACGCATCTGGCGGCACCGTCTAAATATCCTTACCTGCGCTGCACCCGTATTCTTGAGCCGCGTATGGTGCTAACGATTGAACCGGGGATCTACTTTATCGAATCCCTGCTGGCGCCGTGGCGTGAAGGTCAGTTCAGCAAGCACTTCAACTGGGAAAAAATTGACGCGCTTAAGCCGTTTGGCGGGATTCGCATCGAAGATAACGTTGTGGTGCACGAAAACGGTATCGAGAACATGACGCGAGACCAGAAGCTGGCCTGATGGAAAGCTGGCTGATACCGGCTGAACCGGTCACCTTTGTTGAGGAAATCAAGAAAAGCCGCTTTATTACGCTGCTGGCGCATACCGATGGCGTAGAGGCGGCAAAGGCGTTTGTCGAGTCCGTCCGGGCTGAGCATCCTGACGCACGCCACCACTGCGTGGCGTGGGTGGCTGGGCCGCCGGACGATTCGCAGCAATTGGGGTTTTCCGACGACGGTGAACCGGCAGGAACGGCCGGTAAACCCATGCTCTCCCAGCTGATGGGCAGCGGTGTGGGTGAAATTACCGCCGTGGTGGTGCGCTACTACGGCGGCATTTTATTAGGTACGGGTGGGCTGGTTAAAGCGTATGGCGGAGGGGTTCAGCAGGCGTTGAATATACTCATAACGACCCGCAAAACGCCGCTCACCGAATATACTTTACTGTGTGATTACGCCCAGTTATCCGGCATCGAAACGTTGCTGAAGCAGTTTAACGGCGTCATCGCACACAGTGAATATCAGGCAATGGTGCAATTACGCGTGGCGCTTCCTCAGGCGGAACTGGCTGCTTTTTCAGCAAAACTGGCTGATTTTAGTCGTGGTTCGTTGCAATTGCTGCCGATTGAAGAATAATCCCCACCTCACTTTTGAATACCAAAGGAAGCGGCAGAGATGCATTTTCGTGCCATAACCCGAATCGTTGGACTGCTGGTCATACTCTTTTCCGGGACGATGATTCTCCCTGGACTGGTGGCGCTTATCTACCGGGATGGCGCGGGGCGGGCATTTACCCAGACCTTCTTTGTCGCGCTGGCGATTGGCTCGCTGCTGTGGTGGCCGAACCGTCGGCAGAAAGGTGAGCTGAAATCTCGCGAGGGCTTTCTGATTGTGGTCCTGTTCTGGACGGTGCTGGGAAGCGTCGGTTCGCTGCCCTTTATCTTCTCTGAACAGCCTAACCTGAGCATCACGGATGCCTTTTTTGAATCGTTCTCGGGTTTAACGACCACCGGGGCGACGACGCTGGTGGGCCTGGATTCGCTACCGCACGCGATTCTCTTTTATCGCCAGATGCTGCAGTGGTTCGGTGGTATGGGGATCATCGTCCTGGCCGTGGCCATCCTGCCTATTCTGGGCGTGGGTGGGATGCAGCTCTATCGCGCCGAAATGCCCGGGCCGCTGAAAGACAACAAAATGCGGCCTCGCATTGCCGAGACGGCGAAAACCCTGTGGCTGATTTATGTCTTGCTGACGGTCGCCTGTGCTCTGGCGCTATGGTTTGCCGGGATGCCTGCTTTTGATGCTATCGGGCACAGCTTTGCGACGATTGCCATCGGCGGGTTCTCCACCCACGATGCCAGCGTGGGCTACTTCGACAGCCCAACGATCAATACCATCATTGCGATTTTCCTGCTGATCTCCGGCTGTAACTATGGCCTGCACTTCTCTTTACTGAGCGGACGCAGCCTGAAGGTGTACTGGCGCGATCCGGAGTTCCGCATGTTTATTGGTGTCCAGCTTACTCTGGTCATCATCTGTACTCTCGTGCTGTGGTTCCACGACGTTTATAACTCGGCGCTGACGACCCTAAACCAGGCGTTCTTCCAGGTGGTATCGATGGCGACGACCGCCGGGTTTACCACGGACAGCATTGCACGCTGGCCGTTGTTCCTGCCGGTGCTCCTGCTGTGTTCCGCGTTTATCGGCGGCTGTGCGGGCTCCACGGGCGGTGGCCTGAAGGTGATTCGTATTCTGCTGCTGTTCAAGCAGGGCAACCGTGAGCTAAAACGTCTGGTCCACCCGAACGCGGTCTACAGCATCAAACTGGGTAACCGCGCGTTGCCGGAACGTATCCTCGAAGCGGTGTGGGGGTTCTTCTCGGCGTATGCGTTGGTCTTTATCGTCAGTATGCTGGCGATCATCGCGACGGGGGTGGATGATTTCTCCGCCTTTGCGTCCGTCGTAGCAACATTGAATAACCTCGGGCCTGGCCTGGGGGTTGTGGCGGATAACTTTGCCAGCATGAACCCGGTCGCGAAATGGATCCTCATCGCCAATATGCTGTTTGGTCGTCTTGAGGTCTTTACGCTGCTGGTGCTGTTCACCCCTACATTCTGGCGCGAGTAAGGAGCCGTTGATGAAAACACTGATTCTTTTCTCTACCCGAGACGGGCAGACGCGTGAAATTGCCGCGTATCTGGCATCGGAATTAAAAGAGCTGGGTATTTACTCGGATGTGGTAAACCTGAATCGCGCAGAGCAGATTGCCTGGCAGGATTACGACCGCGTGGTGATTGGCGCGTCAATTCGTTACGGGCATTTCCATCCGGCGCTGGACCGCTTTGTGAAAAAGCACACGGCGGTGCTCAGCAAATTGCCCGGTGCGTTTTACTCGGTCAATCTGGTCGCGCGTAAAGCAGAGAAGCGTACGCCGCAGACCAACAGCTACACGCGCAAGTTTTTACTCAGCTCGCCGTGGCAGCCAGACCTGTGCGCCGTTTTTGCCGGCGCGCTGCGCTACCCTCGCTATCGCTGGTATGACCGCTTCATGATCCGCTTGATTATGAAAATGACGGGGGGCGAAACCGATACGCGTAAAGAAGTGGTTTATACCGACTGGTCTCAGGTGGCCAGCTTTGCCCGGGAAATCGCGCATTTAACGGGCAATTCGCGACTTAAATAAGCGTTAAGTTTGAAAAGTGAGCGAACGAAAAGTTTTTTGTATTTTATGCTTGTCACACCGGAATAACTCCCTATAATGCGCCTCCACTGACACGGAACAACGGCACACACGCCGCCGGGTCAGCAGAGAAAAGCGAAAATAAACGCTTGACTCTGAAGCGGGAAAGCGTAATATGCACACCCCGCGCCGCAGCGAAAAGCGAAGCGGCACTGCTCTTTAACAATTTATCAGACAATCTGTGTGGGCACTCAAAGTGACATGGATTCTTAATGTCTTCGGACAA
>NZ_LECZ01000017.1 GCF_001022965.1 Enterobacter genomosp. O | reverse complement strand
GTGTGTTCGAGTCTCTCAAATTTTCGCAAGTCGATGATGAATCGAAAGAAACATCTTCGGGTTGTGAGGTTAAGCGACTAAGCGTACACGGTGGATGCCCTGGCAGTCAGAGGCGATGAAGGACGTGCTAATCTGCGAAAAGCGCCGGCGAGGTGATATGAACCTTTGACCCGGCGATGTCCGAATGGGGAAACCCAGTGTGATTCGTCACACTATCGTTAACTGAATACATAGGTTAACGAGGCGAACCGGGGGAACTGAAACATCTAAGTACCCCGAGGAAAAGAAATCAACCGAGATTCCCCCAGTAGCGGCGAGCGAACGGGGAGCAGCCCAGAGTCTGAATCAGCTTGTGTGTTAGTGGAAGCGTCTGGAAAGTCGCACGGTACAGGGTGACAGTCCCGTACACGAAAGCACACAGGCTGTGAACTCGAAGAGTAGGGCGGGACACGTGGTATCCTGTCTGAATATGGGGGGACCATCCTCCAAGGCTAAATACTCCTGACTGACCGATAGTGAACCAGTACCGTGAGGGAAAGGCGAAAAGAACCCCGGCGAGGGGAGTGAAAAAGAACCTGAAACCGTGTACGTACAAGCAGTGGGAGCACCTTCGTGGTGTGACTGCGTACCTTTTGTATAATGGGTCAGCGACTTATATTCTGTAGCAAGGTTAACCGTATAGGGGAGCCGAAGGGAAACCGAGTCTTAACTGGGCGTTAAGTTGCAGGGTATAGACCCGAAACCCGGTGATCTAGCCATGGGCAGGTTGAAGGTTGGGTAACACTAACTGGAGGACCGAACCGACTAATGTTGAAAAATTAGCGGATGACTTGTGGCTGGGGGTGAAAGGCCAATCAAACCGGGAGATAGCTGGTTCTCCCCGAAAGCTATTTAGGTAGCGCCTCGTGAACTCATCTTCGGGGGTAGAGCACTGTTTCGGCTAGGGGGCCATCCCGGCTTACCAACCCGATGCAAACTACGAATACCGAAGAATGTTATCACGGGAGACACACGGCGGGTGCTAACGTCCGTCGTGAAGAGGGAAACAACCCAGACCGCCAGCTAAGGTCCCAAAGTCATGGTTAAGTGGGAAACGATGTGGGAAGGCACAGACAGCCAGGATGTTGGCTTAGAAGCAGCCATCATTTAAAGAAAGCGTAATAGCTCACTGGTCGAGTCGGCCTGCGCGGAAGATGTAACGGGGCTAAACCATGCACCGAAGCTGCGGCAGCGACACTTATGTGTTGTTGGGTAGGGGAGCGTTCTGTAAGCCGTTGAAGGTGTGCTGTGAGGCATGCTGGAGGTATCAGAAGTGCGAATGCTGACATAAGTAACGATAAAGCGGGTGAAAAGCCCGCTCGCCGGAAGACCAAGGGTTCCTGTCCAACGTTAATCGGGGCAGGGTGAGTCGACCCCTAAGGCGAGGCCGAAAGGCGTAGTCGATGGGAAACAGGTTAATATTCCTGTACTTGGTGTTACTGCGAAGGGGGGACGGAGAAGGCTATGTTAGCCGGGCGACGGTTGTCCCGGTTTAAGCATGTAGGCGGAGGTTCCAGGTAAATCCGGTACCTTTTAACGCTGAGGTGTGATGACGAGGCACTACGGTGCTGAAGTAACAAATGCCCTGCTTCCAGGAAAAGCCTCTAAGCATCAGGTAACATCAAATCGTACCCCAAACCGACACAGGTGGTCAGGTAGAGAATACCAAGGCGCTTGAGAGAACTCGGGTGAAGGAACTAGGCAAAATGGTGCCGTAACTTCGGGAGAAGGCACGCTGATATGTAGGTGAAGCCCCTGCGGGTGGAGCTGAAATCAGTCGAAGATACCAGCTGGCTGCAACTGTTTATTAAAAACACAGCACTGTGCAAACACGAAAGTGGACGTATACGGTGTGACGCCTGCCCGGTGCCGGAAGGTTAATTGATGGGGTTAGCGGTAACGCGAAGCTCTTGATCGAAGCCCCGGTAAACGGCGGCCGTAACTATAACGGTCCTAAGGTAGCGAAATTCCTTGTCGGGTAAGTTCCGACCTGCACGAATGGCGTAATGATGGCCAGGCTGTCTCCACCCGAGACTCAGTGAAATTGAACTCGCTGTGAAGATGCAGTGTACCCGCGGCAAGACGGAAAGACCCCGTGAACCTTTACTATAGCTTGACACTGAACACTGGTCCTTGATGTGTAGGATAGGTGGGAGGCTTTGAAGCGTGGACGCCAGTCTGCGTGGAGCCGACCTTGAAATACCACCCTTTAATGGCTGGTGTTCTAACGTAGACCCGTGATCCGGGTTGCGGACAGTGTCTGGTGGGTAGTTTGACTGGGGCGGTCTCCTCCCAAAGAGTAACGGAGGAGCACGAAGGTTAGCTAATCCTGGTCGGACATCAGGAGGTTAGTGCAATGGCATAAGCTAGCTTGACTGCGAGAGTGACGGCTCGAGCAGGTGCGAAAGCAGGTCATAGTGATCCGGTGGTTCTGAATGGAAGGGCCATCGCTCAACGGATAAAAGGTACTCCGGGGATAACAGGCTGATACCGCCCAAGAGTTCATATCGACGGCGGTGTTTGGCACCTCGATGTCGGCTCATCACATCCTGGGGCTGAAGTAGGTCCCAAGGGTATGGCTGTTCGCCATTTAAAGTGGTACGCGAGCTGGGTTTAGAACGTCGTGAGACAGTTCGGTCCCTATCTGCCGTGGGCGCTGGAGAATTGAGGGGGGCTGCTCCTAGTACGAGAGGACCGGAGTGGACGCATCACTGGTGTTCGGGTTGTCATGCCAATGGCACTGCCCGGTAGCTAAATGCGGAAAAGATAAGTGCTGAAAGCATCTAAGCACGAAACTTGCCCCGAGATGAGTTCTCCCTGACCCTTTAAGGGTCCTGAAGGAACGTTGAAGACTACGACGTTGATAGGTCGGGTGTGTAAGCGCAGCGATGCGTTGAGCTAACCGATACTAATGAACCGTGAGGCTTAACCTTACAACGCCGAAGGTGTTTTGGCGAAGAGACACGATATTTTCAGCCTGATACAGATTTAACAGAATTTGCCTGGCGGCTTTAGCGCGGTGGTCCCACCTGACCCCATGCCGAACTCAGAAGTGAAACGCCGTAGCGCCGATGGTAGTGTGGGGTCTCCCCATGTGAGAGTAGGGAACTGCCAGGCATCAA
>NZ_LECZ01000016.1 GCF_001022965.1 Enterobacter genomosp. O | reverse complement strand
CACTACAAAGGCAGGTTCTTTAAGGTAAGGAGGTGATCCAACCGCAGGTTCCCCTACGGTTACCTTGTTACGACTTCACCCCAGTCATGAATCACAAAGTGGTAAGCGCCCTCCCGAAGGTTAAGCTACCTACTTCTTTTGCAACCCACTCCCATGGTGTGACGGGCGGTGTGTACAAGGCCCGGGAACGTATTCACCGTAGCATTCTGATCTACGATTACTAGCGATTCCGACTTCATGGAGTCGAGTTGCAGACTCCAATCCGGACTACGACGCACTTTATGAGGTCCGCTTGCTCTCGCGAGGTCGCTTCTCTTTGTATGCGCCATTGTAGCACGTGTGTAGCCCTACTCGTAAGGGCCATGATGACTTGACGTCATCCCCACCTTCCTCCAGTTTATCACTGGCAGTCTCCTTTGAGTTCCCGGCCGGACCGCTGGCAACAAAGGATAAGGGTTGCGCTCGTTGCGGGACTTAACCCAACATTTCACAACACGAGCTGACGACAGCCATGCAGCACCTGTCTCAGAGTTCCCGAAGGCACCAAAGCATCTCTGCTAAGTTCTCTGGATGTCAAGAGTAGGTAAGGTTCTTCGCGTTGCATCGAATTAAACCACATGCTCCACCGCTTGTGCGGGCCCCCGTCAATTCATTTGAGTTTTAACCTTGCGGCCGTACTCCCCAGGCGGTCGACTTAACGCGTTAGCTCCGGAAGCCACGCCTCAAGGGCACAACCTCCAAGTCGACATCGTTTACGGCGTGGACTACCAGGGTATCTAATCCTGTTTGCTCCCCACGCTTTCGCACCTGAGCGTCAGTCTTTGTCCAGGGGGCCGCCTTCGCCACCGGTATTCCTCCAGATCTCTACGCATTTCACCGCTACACCTGGAATTCTACCCCCCTCTACAAGACTCTAGCCTGCCAGTTTCGAATGCAGTTCCCAGGTTGAGCCCGGGGATTTCACATCCGACTTGACAGACCGCCTGCGTGCGCTTTACGCCCAGTAATTCCGATTAACGCTTGCACCCTCCGTATTACCGCGGCTGCTGGCACGGAGTTAGCCGGTGCTTCTTCTGCGGGTAACGTCAATTGCTGAGGTTATTAACCTCAACACCTTCCTCCCCGCTGAAAGTACTTTACAACCCGAAGGCCTTCTTCATACACGCGGCATGGCTGCATCAGGCTTGCGCCCATTGTGCAATATTCCCCACTGCTGCCTCCCGTAGGAGTCTGGACCGTGTCTCAGTTCCAGTGTGGCTGGTCATCCTCTCAGACCAGCTAGGGATCGTCGCCTAGGTGAGCCGTTACCCCACCTACTAGCTAATCCCATCTGGGCACATCTGATGGCAAGAGGCCCGAAGGTCCCCCTCTTTGGTCTTGCGACGTTATGCGGTATTAGCTACCGTTTCCAGTAGTTATCCCCCTCCATCAGGCAGTTTCCCAGACATTACTCACCCGTCCGCCGCTCGTCACCCGAGAGCAAGCTCTCTGTGCTACCGCTCGACTTGCATGTGTTAGGCCTGCCGCCAGCGTTCAATCTGAGCCATGATCAAACTCTTCAATTTAAGTTTGATGCTCGTGAATTAAACTTCGTAATGAATTACGTATGTTCACTCAGAGACTTGGTATTCATTTATTGTCCGAAGACATTAAGAATCCATGTCACTTTGAGTGCCCACACAGATTGTCTGATAAATTGTTAAAGAGCAGT
>NZ_LECZ01000015.1 GCF_001022965.1 Enterobacter genomosp. O | reverse complement strand
ATCTCGCGCCCGGTGGCGCGGACCAGCCGGTACAGGCTGTCGTAGGCGTACGTGCTCTCCGGCACCACCTTCTGGTTGCGCCAGAAGCGGGTCTCTTCCGCGTCGTTACGCACGCTGAGCACGTTGCCCGCCGGGTCGTACCCGTAGCGCAGGTCCTGCAGCACCCTGGCCCCGGAAGGATGTCCGTCCGGGCGCGCCGTTTTTATCCCGGTCAGGCGCTGCGTCTCTGCTTCATAGGTGTATGTGGTCACCACCCCGTTGCCGTGCTCCTCCCGCAGCGTCTGCCCGGCGGCCGAGTACGTCAGGGAGCGGACGATAACCTGCTCCGTGCCGCCCTTCACCGTCAGCCAGCGGCCCGCCACCCGGCCCGCCACGTCGTACGCCACGCGCTGGCGGTTCCCCTTCGCGTCGGTGGTGGCCAGCACCGCCCCGGCGGCGTCCGCGGCGGTCAGGGTGGTGTGTGCCCCGTCAGCCAGCAGGCCGTTCCGGACGGACACCCCTGCTCCCTGCCAGCCGGCCACGACGTCAGGGTTATCCGCCTCCTTCAGCAGGCGGCGGGTCACCGAGAGCGGCACGCCGGTAAGTGCCATGCTGTCGGTCTGCGTCAGGCCGGCGGTGTCATAATGACCGATGCACACACCTGCCAGATTCAGCGCCTTCTCCTCAACAGAGTTACCGGCCCAGACGAAACGCTCCGTGATGCGGGCGGCTCCACCGTTCACCTGCTCCGCAATACTTAACGGACGTCCGGGCAGGGTGGCGTCCTCATACTGCCAGGTGCGGGTCACGGCCTGGCCTGTGTCCTCCGTGCCATCACGGGCAGTGCGGATGTTGCTGACCGCCAGAAACGGCCGGCCGGCGGCGTCGCTGAGGGCGAGGGTTGTGCCGCTGTCGGCGCCCTGCGTGCGCAGGACGGCGCCGGAGAGGGCGTGACGCCAGGTGAAGTTCGCCAGGCCGGCGTCGTGCAGGCGCGGGTCAGCACTCTGCGTCAGAAAGCCCCGGGCGTCATACTGATGGTAGGTGATGCGTTCACTGGTCACGTCCGGGGAGCCGGGATGGCGGTGGTACGCTATGTCGCGCACGATCTGACCGTGGTTATCGAGAACCGTGACCGTCGGGGTCTTGCTGTAAAGCGAGGTGCTCATGATGTCCTCCTGTTTATATTGTGCAGCCGTTCAGGCTGCCAAGAAAATCCATACTGCAATCAGGGTAAGTTCGGCTGGACAGGCTCTTTCAGGCGGGATGGAGAAAGAAGCTGGCAGTCAGATTTAATTTGCCGTTATTGTAAGTCCGTTGAAATGGATTGCGAGCCGCTACACAGAGCCCTGACTCAATGGATGAATATGCTGGGCGTAAGGCTAATCAACGTGGGTGGCCTAATGGAAAAACATTAGATGATGCTGGATTAAATGTTAACGTATGGGTTATGACTTGGGCTGAAGTTTTGAATGCAGCAAGAGCAACATTCAGTTTCTTTAGTAAGTGATTGAATTTAGGTGCGTCCTGGGATGATGCAACATGTTACCCTGAAAAGACACACCGGGAGTTTATTCCTGTTATAACAATTACAGAAGAAGTATAACTTTCCAGACCTCCTTCGGGCGGTTTTTTTGGTGATACTCGAATTCCCTGCCAGTACTAATAATTACAAAGCTACCGACTACTCTCTATGGCGAACCCAATGCAGGGTATCTGGTCGTACAGTAAGACAATGGGATGTGAGTATACCTGCATATCGAACCATCAACTTTAGGGAGTCTCTGGTACTTCAGCTTCCACTTCTGGCACAAAACAGACAGTCATTGTCTGGTCTTTTATCAGGAAATCACTTCACCCAGTCTTCAGGTACCAGACCCGGCACCCGCTCAAACTCCCGCGTATTGTTCGTCACCAGTACGGCGCCGGCGGCGATGGCGTGCCCGGCGATCGCCGTGTCGTTCGGGCCGATCGGCGTCCCGGCGAGGCGCAGCGCCACCTTAATCTCCGTGGTCGCATCCACCGCGGCGCGATCCCAGGGCAGGATGGCATCGAGGCGGGCGCAGAACGCGTCGACCAGCTCGATGTGTCGCGGCGAGGCCTTCGGGCCGGTGGCGCCGAAGCGCATCTCGGAGTAGGTGATGGCCGAAACCACGATACGGTGACCCCGCAGCACCGCCTGCTCCAGGCGCTTCAGCACGGCTTCCGGCTGCTCGCGCATGATGAACGAGCAGATGTTCGTGTCGAGCATATAGATCCTGTTCACAGGTTAACCCGTCCTTCGTCGCTGACAACGTCCCCGCGCTCCGCCATAAAGTCCGGGTCAGCTTTTTCGAGCTGCGCGAACGAGCGCCAGGTCGGCCGGACGGGACGCAGGATGATGCTGTCCCCTTCCCTGACGATCTCCAGCTCGCTCACCCCCTCAAAATCCAGATCGCGGGGCAGGCGGATGGCGCGGTTGTTGCCGTTTTTAAAAATGGATACGGTTCTCATGTTCTTTCTCTCCCGGGTAAATATGGATATGTGACGCATATCCGGAATGAGGTTGATTGCACCGGGTGTGTGCATATGTTCAGTATAGGCAGATGTTCGGCATATGTATAGATATTGCATATGCAGATGGCGAGTATATGCGTATGCCATACCTATGCAGATGTCAGGCATATGGATATGCTTTACCTATCCGTTTCTTCTCTTTTTCAAGGAAGATCCGAAAACCCTCAGTTCCGGATCTTCTTTCCGCACCCCGTCGCGCAGCGGCCCCCGCAGGCCATATCTTGTGGTCACCGTCGCTTTCCTGCCGAGGCGACACACCATATGTTGTGTTTCATCCTGTCCCGGATGACCGGGCGCTGCACACCGGAAAACGCCGCTTTGCTTATTTCCCCGCCGTGGTACACTTCCGGAAAGTTGGTATACGCCAGAAAGTCGGATCTGCCGGAAACGGCTCTCCGGTAATTTACCGGCGTGGCTATATGGATGCTTATTGTCAGCCTGAAAATGATGACGGCACGGGAAAATTATCCGGGTGACAGATGCTGGGTTGTGCCCAGCTGATTGTGCTGCGCGTCATAATTACTCTGAATGACTGTTTCAGCGAAAAGGAAGTGAAGTGCTTATCAAGAAAATTATAAATGTGGGCATTATTGTGTCCCTGACTGTCGCGGGAGTTAATCTTTATCGCTACCTGCAGGAACGCGATAACGGTAAGGGCATTGTTTCCTGCTCCCTGCCGACGGGCAACATTGAGATCATCCCCCGCGACGGTCGCCTGAATGCGGTGAACACGGAAACCGGTATGAAGCTCGGGGTCCCTGAGCGCTGGCCGGACGGGCAGATCATGATCACGGCGAACGGTGGCCGGATGATTAACGCCACAGCCTGTCTTGGCCAGCACAGCAGCTGGTTTGCAGTGAAGGAGCCTGCTACTCAGGTCCGGTAGCGGGGCGGGATTTATAAGTAGAGGAAGGGTTATGTGTGATTTATGCAGGGCGGACGGGAATTACTTCCATACGCCGGAATGTGTGTATGACCAGCTGGTCAGTGAGTACCCCGTGATGTGGCTGCGGGACTCGACCCGGATCGGCGCCTGCTACACCCTCCGTGAGCTGCTGTCGCCGGAAGGGATGGTGCTGGCCATACAGAACGCGGCACCGATGAAGGGATGGCGGCTGCGTATGCGGTATAACGAGGCCACTGACGAAGAGATCAACCCGCAGTGCGGGGACTGTATCGAGCTGCCCTCCAGGGCGGACGCCATGCGGGCCTTTGAGCCGTTCCGTGGTAGCGCGGCGTCAGTATGACCGGCGGGATTTTTCAGTAAGGGAACAATTATGGCTGACTGGTTTATTGCGACCGAAGGCGTGAAGGTGGTGAAGGACAGTATTGGCCTGGCACCACAAATTATCACGGCTGTTACGTCGGTTGGAGCTGCTTTTGGAGGTGTAGCGCTGACGCATTACTTCACCCGCAAGCGTGAGGAAAGAGCGTCAGAGGAGAAACTGGTCCGCGAGCGCCTCTTTATCAGCACGGAACTGATCTGTCTGCTGGAGCACTTTGCCGATCAGTGCAGTGATGTGGCCTGCGATGCGGAGCCAGTGAAAAAAAACTGGTCGGTAAAGGCGCTGCCTCTCCTGAGTCTGGAAGGCGTCGAGGGAGACTGGCGTTCGCTTCCTCCCGGGCTGCTTTTCCGTCTCCGTAACCTGCCGGCGCTGAACAGGGAGGCCCGGTACGTTATTGAAAGCGTATTCCGGTACGAATCACCACCTGACGTCACGGAATCCGCCCGGTACCAGTATGCCCGTCTGGGGCTGAAAGTTCTGCTGATAGCCTGGCGTCTTCGCCGGATCTGCGATCTTCCTCCCCCGCGCGAAGGGGAACTGTGCAGGCGGATCGGGTCCATCCTGTGGCGCAACCGGCGCGCGCTGTGGCACCGGCATGTGCAACGCCAGCGGAAGATTCAGAACGACCTGTCCCCTGATGAAAAAGGATAACCAGTGAAACCCCATTATCTCAACGATCCGCATGCAAACGAAGCCGCCGATGACATTATTAGCCTGCTGAAACTGTGCCAGCAACTGCAGTCTGAAAAGGACGGCAGGGAACGGCCGGACCCCGGGGCTTATTCCCGCGATGAGGATGCGTTTGCCGATCGAATCCGCACAGCGTGCGGTCATGCCCTGCAGCTTCGCCGGCAGCTGCCGGTGATGACGACCCTGAGCGCCATCGGTGCCGAGATGGAACGCCGGGGAGAAATCAGTGTGCTCCCGGGCGAGGATTACGCGCAGAAAGCACTGGCACGACTTACAGAGCAATACCTGTCCGGCAGGGGCAACAAGCAATGATGCCGGCAATACCAGGCCAGGGCGTTTCTTTTTCGGCCGCGCAGCTGCCGGTGGCCATCGACTACCCTGCCGCACTGGCCCTGCGTCAGATGGCGCTCGTTCAGGACGAACTGCCGAAATATCTGCTGGCGCCGGAAGTGAGTGCCCTGCTCCACTATGTTCCCGATCTCCACCGCAAGATGTTGCTGGCAACCCTCTGGAACACCGGTGCGCGCATTAACGAGGCGCTGGCGCTGACCCGGAGTGATTTTTCCCTGACGCCGCCCTACCCGTTCGTGCAGCTGGCCACACTCAAGCAGCGGGCGGAGAAAGCGGCCCGAACGGCCGGCCGCTCACCTGCCGGCAGTCAGGCTCACCGGCTGGTTCCGCTTTCCGATGCGAACTATGTCGGTCAGCTGGAGATGATGGTGGCCACGCTGAAAATACCTCTTGAACGACGCAACAAGCGAAGCGGCAGAACCGAGAAGGCGCGTATCTGGGAGATCACCGATCGGACGGTCCGCACCTGGCTCAGCGAAGCGGTTGAAGCGGCAGCGGCCGACGGGGTGACGTTCTCCGTGCCGGTGACACCGCACACGTTCCGTCATTCCTACGCCATGCACATGCTGTATGCCGGTATACCACTGAAGGTGCTGCAGAGTTTAATGGGACATAAGAGCATCAGCTCGACGGAGGTGTATACGAAGGTGTTTGCGCTCGATGTGGCGGCACGGCACAGGGTACAGTTTCAGATGCCGGGGGCTGATGCTGTGGCATTACTCAAAGGAACCATTTAGTTTCTCTTCAGGCTTTGAGGATCTGCATGGTATGGGAAAGGCCGCAAATGCGGCCTAATTCATACTTCACATATCATACTTATGATATGGTATTGTTTTTATTCGCCTGTTTTCTGAAAGTAAAGTTCGAGGGCTTCTCTGACTATAGCACTGACGTTTTTAGGATCCTTTCCGTTACGCTTGTTCCGCAGTGCGATGTCTTCGACCTTCACTAACATAGACTCCCCTAATGAGATTGTTGTGCGGCACTGTTTTTCAGGTTCCGGTTTTTCTGGTGCTCCGTAAGGTTTATCTGCAAGACGCTGCGCGAGGGCTTCAGCTTGTTCTGCCGTGACACCTGTTCTGCCTGTCGCTTGCTGGCTCGGCTTTTTAACCATTATCCGAATACCTCTTTCATTAATTGCATAATTTCTGCTTTTGCCGCTTCATTATTCGTTTCTACGACGCCAGTTCCGTTGCTCATGCAATCTCGATAGACCTTGCGGAAACAGATTACTGTTTGCAGCGTTTCAATAGTTGGAAACTCTTCCAGGTACTCCAGAAACTCTTTCCGTTCATTTCCTCTTAGCACTGGGTTTGTGGTAGCCATGCTTTGTAAGCAATAGACTTTCAGCTCAGGGTTGAGATCTCGCATAGCTTCAATCTGCTGAGCAAGTTCTGTCAATGTATCAAGGTCGGGCTGTGAGCATTGTAATGGTGCAATGATCTGATGTGCGACGACGCCACTGGTAATGAATTCTCTTGAGTTTCTGCCAGCCACATCCACGATTACATGATCATATTTTTCGTCTAATGCTCGAAGGGTCTGTGTCAGATTATCGAATTTTTCGATGAGCGTGAATGTTGGCTCTATCCCCGAAGCTTCACGCTCAGCATGATGTTTAGCGGCCGTCCGCTGCAGGTCTCCATTTAATAGGCATACATCTTGGCCTTCATGCGCTAATGCTATTGCCAGGTTTGACGCCGTTGTTGTTTTACCTGAACCGCCTTTATTTCCACCTACGACAGTAATCATTTCTGCCTCATAAATGTGATGTGTGAAGTATGATTTATTCTGTCACATACGCAGTTATAGTCAATGCTTGCAATAAAATTTATGAAGTATGATGTGTGAAGTATGATTTGTGAGTTATTTTTTAATACATCATAAATATTACTTGTGTTTTAATATTTCACACTTATGATTTAATACTCAATCTGAGTGTTTAGACACTTAAGTTCAATCGGATTTCTCAATTTGAGTATCAAGGGGTTCAGGATGAAAGTGTATTGTGATGATGGTTCTACAACTGTAAAACTTGCATGGATCAACAATAAGAAACTTCATAAGTCATTGTCATCTAACTCTTTTCGTGAGGGTTGGAAAGTGGAGGGTATGGGTGTACGTCAGACCTTCAACTATGAGCTTGAAGGTAAAAAGTACACATATGACGAAGTCAGCAATGAATCCATTCTTACTACTCATATTGAGTATCAATATACCGATGTAAACGTTCTGGCGGTTCACCATGCACTTCTGAACAGCGGGCTGAAACCTCAGCCTGTCTCACTGACAGTGACCTTACCTATTAGTGAGTTCTACACCAGGGATTGTCAGAAGAATGAGCTGAATATTCAGCGGAAAACTGACAATCTGATGCGTCCGGTCAAGCTGAACAAAGGCGAGGTGTTTACCATTGAGCACGTCGAAGTCATGCCTGAATCCTTGCCTGCCGTATTTGAACGCCTGGTGAAAGACAATGTAGGGCAGTACGAAAAGTCTCTGGTGATTGATCTCGGAGGTACAACTCTCGACGTTGGCGTTATCGTTGGTCAGTTCGACTCTGTCAGCGCGATACACGGAAACTCGGATATCGGCGTATCCTTGGTGACGAACGCTGCACTCACGGCGTTAAAAATGGCATCCAGCAACACGAGTGCTATGGTCGCTGATGAACTTATCAAACAGCGAACAAACGCTGACTTCGTCCGTCAGGTTATCAACGATGAAAGCAAGACAGCACTGGTGTTGGATACCATCGATAGCGCGATCGCTACACTGGGTGCCCAAGTTGTCGATGACCTGGCAGGGTTCAGGGACGTTAACCGGGTTTATATTGTTGGTGGCGGTGCGCCACTGATCGAGGATGCTGTTAAGGCTGCTTGGCAGCATCTGGGCTCGAAGGTTGTCATGATGGACTCGCCGCAAACATCACTCGTAGAAGCCATCGCAGCATTTAAAGGGGAATAGGACTGTGAGCGAGGAACGGAAGAAGTTTACGGTATATCTTCATCCGGACCAGGCGGCGGACAATATGTCTTTAGACATTATTGATTCTGTCCCACGGAGCGATAGAGGAGATTTATATAGGAGAGCGCTTATCTCCGGCTTAGCACTTCACCACCTCGACCCACGGCTTCCTGGCTTACTTGCACTGTTGTTGGATAAGAGTTTCACTGCAGATAGTCTGGTAGGTTTACTCAGTCAGACAACGGGATGGAAGCCGTCCCAGGCCAATATTCGTGATGTGCTTACAGAACTGGGGGCAGGGACATTTGATTCTGCAATCAAACCTGAAGTCGTAGAAGATGATGAGCAGCGGCGACTTGAAGAGGCCCGAGTCAAAATGAAAGGCCTCTTCTGATACTCAAATTGAGGCTCTGGGGATATCGGACCACCTGGTCGTGTATGCCGGAGAAAGCATCTCTCTTTTCAT
Source organism: Enterobacter genomosp. O (assembly GCF_001022965.1). Taxonomy (GTDB): domain Bacteria; phylum Pseudomonadota; class Gammaproteobacteria; order Enterobacterales; family Enterobacteriaceae; genus Enterobacter; species Enterobacter cloacae_L. Next base: position 42,157 of record NZ_LECZ01000015.1, on the reverse strand, counting down.
TTGCCATTCTGGTGCAATTCCACGACCAGCAAACCATACCCTCCCGAGCCCTGAATGGTTTATGCCATCCAGGGCTTTCATTAGCTCCTCGCTTCGTTCCTGCGGCTTAGCCTCATCGAAAAGATTTAACTGTGCTACTCCCGTAGGAGTGAAGTCATTCAGCATTACGCCGGCCTTTGCATATCTATGCCCGTCGAGCCAGATTCGGTCCAGGGCCTTTACTGCGGCATTAATGATGTCCCGGGTGTCGCGGGTAGGTACAAGAAGCTTTTCGCTGGCCACGTTTCCGTAATACGCTTCGTTGACTGCGAAAGGGGAGGTTTTGATAAAGACCGATATGTGCCGGCAGAACTGATGCTCTCCCCGCAGCTTTTCAGCCGCGCGTTCGGCATACTGGCAGATAGCCTGCCGCAACGCTTCGTAAGTCGTGATGCGCTCCCCGAATGATCGGCTGCAGACAATCTGCTGCTTCGCGGGCGGTGCCTCTTCAAGAGATATACAGGCCTCACCGTTCAGCTCACGTACGGTTCGCTCCAGTACCACGGTAAAGTTCTTGCGCACAAAGGCAGGGTTCATGCGCGCCAGCTGCAGCGCGGTCGTCACGCCGTATGTATTCAGCTTTTTGCCTATGCGGCGCCCAACCCCCCAAATTTCCTCTACCGGTTGCAGAGAAAGCAACTTTTCAGTACGCATTGGATTATTGGTGTTAAGGGCTAACACGCCGCCGAACTGTGGCCATTCCTTAGAAGCCCATTGTGCTGATTTTGCTAGAGTTTTTGTTGGCCCCATCCCGACGCCAATTGTGAGTCCGGTTCCGCTTAGGACATGCTCGCGCAGCTGGCGCCCGAAATCTTCAAAGTCAGTACAGCCATCGATGCCGCGAATGTCTAGGAACATCTCGTCGATGCTATACTGCTCAACGCGGGGCGCCAGTTCTTCCAGGTGTGCCATGACCCTGTTGCTCAGACTCGCGTACAGCTCATAATTGCTGGAAAACGTAAGGATTTTCTCCGGGAACTGCATTGCCTTCAGCTGGAACCATGGGATCCCCATCTTGATTCCAAGCCGCTTCGCTTCCTTCGATCTCGCTATTACACAACCATCGTTATTACTAAGAACGATCACTGGTTTATCACGCAAGTCAGGACGAAAGACCTTCTCACAACTCGCATAGAAGCTGTTCACATCTGCCAGGGCGAACATCAGTCATGTCCCCGGGTTTTGTGTACAAAGGCAGTTACGACACCGAAAATTTGTAGCTGCTCAGGTTCTGGCCATAGAGTAGGGTAGGCCGGATTCATTGCCTGTAACCCTGGCCTCGGTTTCAGTAGTAATCGCTTAACAGTAAATTCACCTTCAATTTCAGCTATAACGATATCGCCGTGCTGTGCCTTTTCGGCTTTATCAACAATCATCAGATCGCCTGAATGTAGCCCAATATCATTCATGGAATTACCGATAGCTCGCACAAAGTATGTCGAGCTGGGTCTGGATATACAGTAATCACTGAGGTCAAGTTCGGCTTCGACATAGTCCTGCGCCGGGGACGGGAAACCCGCTGGGCACCTCTCACTGTAAAGAGGAATAGGTATAATTTCCGGTTCGCAATCGACACGTAATAATTCAAACATAGGCACCTCCGCACTGTATTTATATACAGTATTATTGCTTTATTGAGTGTACTTTCAAGTTTTTGCTTTGCCCATTTTTTAACTCTCTGTTGCTTAAAGAAGTTTCCCGCCGTGCCTTCACTTTAGCCCGAACGCTCCAGATGCAAGGGTTCGCTTCGCCGCCATCCTCACCCGGTCGCAGTTTTTACGCCTGATGCCGTTCTTCCCGTCGTTCTCCCGCTCAATATTCGCGGGAGAACCGTCCAGATAGTCATCGCTTTTTATGTGCGCTGCGGCCTCCGGTGTCGCCCCTGCATCTTCCGCTCGATGTCGGGCTGTCGTGTCGGCACGGCGCAGACTGGTGCCGGATGATGAGGACTAAAGAATGTTTAGACTGACCTGTATTGATCTTGATAATGGGGAGTTTGCCGTATACATCAACAACCACTACCTGGGAAGTGAAGACGGTAGCGGTGAAAAACTTTATCTGGGTGATGTGTTAGAACGACTTTCCAGGATGCCTGGTGTTCATCTCCAGACCATTCAACAGCCTGTGCCCGATGATGAAGAATGGTGCTGGAACGATGTCGCAGATTCGTTGCTTACCCCATCTCATGCTTTGCGTCGTGAGATGACTGTGGGGGGAATGATTACCCGTCTGCAGGAATACCCCCTGGTGGCTCTCTGTACCGGCACATTCTGGCTGGAGGATGACTTTCTTGAGGTTGACGCTTCGCTCGATTCCGCAAGTATTGCTGCCGCTATGGAACGGGCGTATTACTCCCATGACGCAAATTATGGTTTTAACTGGGATCACCTGCGCTTTGCCATCGATGAGGTAAAGCGCACATGAATACATGGCTTGTTGGATTCCAGACACAAATTGCGAATATAGAGACATTTGTTCACGTCCTGATCGAGGCTGAAAATCTGGAGATGGCAGAAGCCGGTGCCATGCATATGGGGCGCACATGGTGGCCAGTCTTAAAAGGGGAAGACTCTGATCATTGCTGGACGTATCAGGAAGGAACTGTCTGGTTCTGCAGTATTATTTTATTGGATGATGTCGAGAAATCAGTGCTCATAGGCCTGAGGTTCCTGGATACTTGGTCAATTACCGGTACGAAGGAGCGGCTGGATGCTATTGATCATTATGATAATTATTGGGAGGAGTATACCCGTTGATATCATTGCCGGTCAGCTGATGCTGGCCGGTGTCACTTCAACGCATAAGGAAGTCGCTCACTCCGCTTTTTATGCCGCGCCGGCGCGGCGGATATCAACGCCGTGCCTTCACTTTAGCCCGAACGCTGCAAATGCAAGGGTTCGCTTCGCCGCCATCCTCGCCCGGTCGCAGTAATTTATTGCTTCATGCCGTTCTTCCCGTCGTGTTCCGGCTCAATTTTCGCCGGAACACCGTCCAGACCGCCATGATCATTTTCTGCGCTGCGGCCTCCGGTGTCGCCCCTGCATTCTCCGCTCGATGTCGGGCTGTCGTGTCGGCACGGCGAAGACGTCGCCGCATTCAGAAGAGGAGATCACCATGACCATTGCTTACCGCTTTATGCACCGTCATACCCGTAACACGCTGGTTGCGCGCGGCTGGCCAGCCAATATGGATATCGATACAAGCCTGAATTATTCCAGAGGAGAAGGTGTCGCCATTCTATGGCCAGCTGGATGCTTTACAGTTGCACCGACTGTTACCTGAGATTGCACTGCGTGGTTTGATGTCCGATCAGTCTATGAAGGTGCTGCTGCCATTGCTGGCAGGAAGTGAACTGGTTGTGCGCCTTTATCGTAATTCGCTGGGGCATCGTAAGGCTCATGCCGGAACCATTTCGCTTGAATATGATAATTGCCCTGAGGGTATGTCCACGAAACATATCCTCTGCCTGCTGAAAGCCCTGCGTGACGAGATTAACCACGTCTGTAGCTGCGTGGCATCCGCCGGATACCGTTTGATGGAAGCGTTGCGTCCCGCCGCTGAACCGCTGGTATTTACCCGCCGAACTCGCAATTTCCTCCTGACAGTAACGGAAGTAGAGCAGGTGCAGGATGATGCGCAATGGGATAACGAGACTCTCGATGCACGTCTTAAAGCGGTACTCGACGGGAAGGAAATCTTTCGTCGTCTGCAAATCCGCCTGGAATGTAATGGGCGCACAGTCGGACAGACCCACGTGCCTTATGCGCTTCGTCACCCTGACAGCCCATCCCGTGATTGGTTTGACAGGCACTGGCTGCGGGATGTTGTTTGCAGCGCCCGCACCGAGATTGACGCGATGATGAAATCCTTCTCCAGCATACGAATTGCCGCCTGATTTTAGGCGGGGCAGCGCGCCCCGCCTAATGGCGAAAAGGATGTCGCACGCTCCGCTTTACCGGCGCACCCTCCACGATGTTCCGGGCACGCAGGTGAAAACGTCCGTGCGGTCTGCGGCTAACGCCGTGCCTTCACTTTAGCCCGATCGCTTCAGATGCAAGGGTTCGCTCCGCCGCCATCCTCGCCCGGTCGCAGATTTTTACGCCTGATGCCGTTCTTCCCGTCGTTCTCCCGCTCAATATTCGCTGGAGAACCGTCCAGATCGTCATCGCTATTTATCTGCGCTGCGGCCTCCGGTGTCGCCCCTGCATCTTCCGCTCGTAGTCGGGCTGTCGTGTCGGCACGGCGTAAGCCGGAACTCAGACGACACTGACACTGGAGGAATATTTAATGAACACTACCACCCCGGCGATTTATGTAGGTACGTACCACAAATACAACTGCGGTAGCCTCTACGGTAAATGGTTTGACCTCACTGACTTTGATGATAAAGCAGAGTTTCTGGAAGCCTGCAACGAGCTGCACGCCAATGAATCCGACCCGGAACTCATGTTCCAGGACTGGGAAGGGATCCCGTCAGCATTTGCATCCGAATCTTCCGTTGACTGGAATTTCATTGAAGCCTACAAGCGCGCAGTAGAGGACGGTATGGATGCTGCATTTATTGCCTGGGTGGAATACTCCGGAGAGTGTGATTATGACGCCTTCGAGGATGCTTATTGCGGAGAAGCTGAGAGCGAAGAGGACTACGCCTGGACTATGGCAGAAGAGTGCGGCCTTCTCAATGACATTCCGGAATCGCTGCGTTGCTATTTCGATATGGGAGCCTGGGCGCGGGATTTGTTCCTGGATGGTCTGGTATTTCTGGATGGCTACGTGTTCAACGGTTGATGTCAGAGGCGGGGCAGGGCCCCGCCACAAAGGAGAATAAAAATGAAACTTGATCCACAGACCCGTGACATCCTGCGTCAGTACAAAAATATTATTAACGCCCGTCGACGTGAAAATGGTCAACGGGAATTAAGAACGGAGCAGGTGATCGACGAAATATGCTATTACATGACCTGCCAGCGTGCGGTGTATATCGGCGGTCATTTCATTTTGCAGGGTGGAAAAGGTAACTGATAACCTGGCAGGCGGTATCATCCGCCTGTTAGCCCGCGCGAAAAATCCTGGCAGGCTTTGCCTGCCGGCGGTTGTTACCGCGCCTGCGGCGCAGCAACAAACCGCCCCGGCAGAAAAAGTCAGCAACGATCTCGTTGCAGGCGCGTGAAAGAGAGGAAAAACATGAGCGAATTTAATCTTTCGGTACGTTCAAAAGAGGATCAGGACAGGATCGCCGTAGACCTGGCCGCGTCAGGTGTGGCATTTAAAGAGCGGCTAAATCAGCCAGTGGTGCCGGAAATTGTGGCACGAGAGGTGCCCGAAGAACTTCGCGAATATTTTCTGGAAAGGTTGCGCCATTACCGCCAGCTTAGCCAGCAGTTGCCGAAAGCCAGCGATCCACAATATTCAGAAATGGCCGAGGCAAATAAAAAGTAATTTTTTCAGTAAGATATGCTGTAAATCAAACTCATTGCCTTTGTTGCAGTGGGCGTCCGGGCGGGCTGTCATGCTTCGCACAGAGCCAGCAAAGCTGTCTCTGCCCGGCCCCTGCGGGGCAGCGGGTGTCCATCCCATGACGCAACCCCCATCGCTTGCAGCAGCCGTTCCGGCTGCGCCGCTCAGTCGCGCCGTTTCCTGCGCTCCCTGCATCACGCCGTAAATACCCCGTCGTGATGTAGGGGGCAATGTCGTTTCGCCGCGCGCGGCTTCCCGTCATTGCGGCGTGTCCCTGCCCATTCCATCCGGTCCTTTTACACCCCTTTGAGTCCCTCCTCCGGGTGCTGAGACCGCCACAGTCCTCGTGGCTGTCCAGGGTGAATGCTGACGCACGGCCACCAAAACTTTTTGCAGGCAAAAACTTTTTGCGTCCGCCCCGGACATCTGCCTCGGCCGGTGTCGTTTACGCACCTGCGGCGAAGGTTCTCAAACGGGTGATGTTTTATCCCCCGGGAAAGTTCAGCAGGTTCCCGCGAAACGTCAAAACCGCGGCTCCCGTAACTCAACGGGTGATGGGTTTTAAAACCAGCCACTTTTTTAAAGGAAGTATTCAGTGGGAAAAACATTACAGGAATTTCTGAATCAGCCAGTGCTGCTGCGCGAACCCACCGCCGAAGAAAACGAACTGGCGGCTCTATTGAATGGCAGTACCGTCACTGCATCCGTGGTGCTACCTCAGGGGCCGTTTACCCGTGAAGAGGCGACCGCTCTGGTGGCGCAGTACACCAACGTCAGTATTGAGAACGATCAGGGTACTTATTTTCAGCTTGTTGTGCGGGGTGAAGAAGGGTTTTTGACGAAGTGCGCGTGGAACTTTGAGAACGACGTGGGGGCATTGCTTAACCGCGCTCTTGCCAGTTACAGAGCCAGAAAACAGCAGTAAGAAGGTGCCCTGTCGGAGCTGTCACTCCGCAGGGCAAGACAATCATTAATACTGAGAGGTACTAAATCATGACAGTTGCAGATGTTAAATCAAAAGCACCAAAAAAAACCAGTAAGAATAAAACTGCCGGAAACGAGGCGCTGAAAACTGCCCTCGACGCGGCAGTCATTGAGTATGTTCCGCTGACCGATCTCATTAAATCACCGCTGAACGTGCGCACGATTCCCTACACCACCGAGAGCGTTAAGCGACTGGCTAACTCCATTGAAAGCCTCGGACTGCTTCACAATCTGGTTGTCCATGCCCTGCCCGAGGGAAAATACGGTGTGGCAGCAGGTGGTCGGCGTCTGACTGCGCTGACGCTCATGTCTGAAATGGGGCGTATCAAACCGGATTATCAGGTTCCGGTTAAACGTGTCAGCGACGAGCTTGCTGTTGAGGCTTCTTACGCCGAGAACAACGAGCTTGAAACCATGCACCCTGCCGAGCAGATCACAGCGTTTGGTACGCTGGCGGCGCAGGGAAAAACTCCCGCGCAGATTGGTGAGGTGCTTGGGTACGGTTCCCGCCACGTCCAGCGCATGCTCAAACTTGCCAGTCTTGCCCCGTCACTGCTTGCACTTCTGGCAGAAGGTCAGCTTGATGTTGAACAGTGTCAGGTGTTGTGTCTTGAAAGCGATCCTGAGCGTCAGGTTGCTGTTTACGAAAGCGTAAAGGAGGAATGGGGACGCACTACCGTAAACGCACTTAAAAATCGTATTACGGAAAGTGAAATTTCTGTCTCGCATCCACGTTTCGCATTTATCGGGCGGGAAGTTTATGAAGCCGCAGGCGGAATTGTCCGTGAAGATCTGTTCAGTGAGCAGGAAGGGGACGGAACAGTAGACAGTCTGCTTGTTGAACGTCTGGTACTGGAAAAACTTGAATTGATCGCTCAGGAAATCCATCAAAAAGAGGGCTGGATGTGGGGTACCGGACGTCTGGCTGCAATTAACCTTTACGGACCTGACGGAAAGGACTACCGCATTCTGCCGGAGCCAGATGCAATCTACAGCGAAGATGACAGCCGCCGTATCGATGAACTGTCCGACAAATTTAACGCTCTGGATCCTGACAGTGATGAAGCCGAGGCCATTAGCAGCGAAATATCCCTCATTGAACATGCCGCTGAGCTTCGTGGGTGGACAGAAGATCTGAAAGCAAAATCAGGCGTGGTGGTGAGCTTCATGCACGGTGCGCTTCGTATTCAGCGTGGTATATGCCGCATGTCTGATTTACCTGACCATGACAGTAACGGAGAGGATTCCGCGCAGTCTCCTGCCGTGACTCATATGCATCGACCTGATGCAGCAGAAGGGATCAGCATCCCGCTGCTCACCAAAATGTCATCCGAGCGCACTCTGGCGGTACAGGCCGCGCTGATGCAGCAACCTGAAAAGGCTGTGGCGCTTATGGTCTGGCGTATGTGTACCTGCGTTTTTGCTGGATGTGTGACCACGCCGCATCCGTTCCGTATCAACCTGACCGTTTCTCACAGCAGCCTCACTGAGAACGCCCCGTCCGGTAAAGAAGGCGCAGCGTTTGAAGCCCTGATGACCGAAAAAGAGCGCCTGAAAACCCTGCTGCCAGCAGGATGGGAGAAGGACTTCACGACCTTCTTCGCCCTGAACGGAGAGGTACTGATGTCATTGCTGGCCTTCTGTGCGGCTTGTTCCGTAGATGGTGTACAGACGCGTGATAATGGACACACATCACGCAGCCCTCTCGATACGGTTGAGGCCGCGATAGGTTTTCACCTTCGCGACTGGTGGCAGCCTACAAAAGAGAACTACTTCGGTAGCCTGAAACATTCACAGATAGTCACTTCACTTAAAGATGCAGGTCTGACTGGTGCCGCTGCTGACGCAGAAAAAATGAAGAAAGGCGACGCGGCAGTGCATGCGGAGTTCTTTATGAAGCAGAACCGTTGGGTTCCTGCATGGTTACAGTCACCGCAGCCTGATGCAAAAGACAGCACCGATACCGACACTGACAACGCGGCAATTGCCGCCTGATAAGGATAGCCGCCCTACGGGGCGGCAATAAGGAGATATCTGATGAATATGCCAAACTTTAAGCTTTCCTCCATGATCGGAGAAGATTTCGAAACCTGCCGCGCCGCTGGTTACTCCTACCGCCGTGAGATGACACACGCTGTTATGGGGGCACTGAGTGCGCCTGAAAACTGGGATGTTAACGGGGAGTATCGTAGCGAGTTCGGGGGCTTATTTCCCGTGCAGATCCGTTTTTCACCCACTCATGGCCGATTTGAAGTGGTTCTGTGTAGTCCTGGTGAGTTTAGTCAGGACTGGATCATGCTGTTGGTCTGGAGAAAAGGGCAGGAAGTATCCTGTATCCGCTCATGCCCACAATTTGACGCTGCTGTGATAAACCATGTGCTAAGCCTGACCAGCAGGCTGGACAGTGATGGATACTCAATTTTCGATATTCTCTCAACGCTGCGCATGGAGGTGGCCTGATGATCCCTCGTCACCTTTCTCTTGTCACGCAACTGCCGGAGCGTGAGGCAGCGTTACGAGCCATTATTGCCGTAGAAGAGGGGGGCGGGCGGTACGGAAGCCGACACCCGCAGCCGTATCCCTATGCCAGAGCATTTTTCCGGTTCCTGACTGGCAGCAGTAAAATTAGTGGAAAGGCGATCAACCAGGTGCGCGGGGCGTACTGGCTGAAGGGCGATAAAATTTCTCTGGCCCGATATGAAGAGGCGTTTGACATACTAATCAGTAGCCGCGGTCGCCTGTGTTACCCTCCGCTCGGTACCGACATGGTGCAGAACCTGTTTCCGGAACAGGCGTTCAGCATCAGAGAGCGCCACACGCAGCGGGAAGTGCGCGAGGATAATCTTTATTCCCGTCAGGAATCACGGCGACACCGTGAAAAGGAAGAGAAGTACCAGAACCGCGTGGGGCAGGCTGAAATCGACCTGGCATTTCAGACACCGGAGACACTGCGTGCATGGTATGAGTTCTGGTCCCAGCAGGATATACGGGACTATGACATCCAGCGAATGTTGTGGGCGTGGACAGAACGTAGCCCCTCGTTGTCTCATCTGGTGAAAGCTTACTATGACCGTGCGCATGAAATTGTGCTCGATGTACATGATGTGGCGGGATCCTCGACACCGGCGGAGAAAGAGCTGGAGCGCTGGATGGTACCGAACAAAATCACGCTGAGGTCTATATGGCCGTGAGAAACAATCCGTGGAAAACGGAGCTGAAGGTTGCCCGCAGCCAGCGCAATAAACTTCGGACTATGTCGGAAAAGCTGAAAGAGATGTGCTATGAGTGGGACGGATTAAGTGGCTGGCTGGAGACTGAAAGTGAGCGACTCGCAGAAAGCATTGATCAGCATCTTGAGGCGCTCGACGAACAGATACAGAACTGGTCCACAGGCAGAAGTGATCCTGAGTAAATCAGATAAAGGTGAAGATTTATCCAGTAATCAGGCTGTTATTCCTGGGCAGAATCGGCTCGTCGGGATATAATGGCGATGGCGCTTGAGGCTTTTTGCCTCATGACGTGAAGGTGGTTTGTTGCCGTGTTGTGTGGCAGAAAGCAGAAAGCCCCGAAGTTAATTTTCATTAACCACGAGGCTTAATCTGTATGCCTGAACAACATCAGATTAGCCGCTTACCTGCCGAAAGGCAAGGAGAAGTAAGCTATGAAACTGCCACGAAGTACCCTGCTCTGGTGTGTGTTGATAGTGTGTCTCACACTGCTGATATTCACTTACCTGACACGGAAATCGCTTTGCGAAATCCGGTACAGGGACACGAACAGGGAGGTGGCGGCTTTTATGGCCTACGAATCCGGTAAGTAAGCTACCTGGAGGCGGGGGAAACCCCGCCTTTTCAGGGCTGAGTTGCTCTGCCATGCCTGAAGCGCCTTTATGAAGGGGTTGCCGGTTCGCCGGTAGCCCCTTTTTCCATCCCGACGCGACCGCACGCCTAAACTTCCGGGACGGACCGAACCCCTGCGGGTTCGGGGGAAGCGGGGCGCGCCTCCGGCGCAGCCCCTCTGCTCCCTCCGGTTTGTCCTGTTCATATACGCAGTTGTGATTAGTCTGCTGAAGCTGTGCTTCAGGCAGGGCTTCTTCGTATGCCTCTCCATGACCGTTTTGAACGGTTTCCGGAACTAGCTCCGTAGCTACTCAGCGGGATTTTCCACGTCCGTAAGGCACCAGTGGCAGTTTTACCGTCATCGATGTATCCTCCGAATCCGGTTTTGATATCCCGCGATATCAGCCTCAATGCTTTGGCCGGATATACACTTCCACCGCTTGATACCACCATTCCCTGCAACAATTCCGTGTTTTGCCCGTTTCTGACCAGGTACGTGTTCATACGCTGGCCCTGGCTGTTTGTTTCGGTAAAACCGGACGGCAGAAAACCGGTATTTTTAAGCATGGCTGTGGTGATCACTGTCGGTGCGGTAGTGCTGGTTGCACTTAACAGCGTCGCATAGTTTCGCCCGACGTAGCCACGCGCTGCTGCTGCGTAGGTACTGATATGGGCTGCTTCAACCTGCCAGTTTTTCTCCTGTTGCCAGTCCTTGTATTTAGTGAGCCCAAAGACGGCCATTGCCATCACAACCAGGAGCGACAGAGCGACATCAAGATTTGCCCAGCCACGATCATGCTTTTTCATAGAATCGATATCCATACAGGTTGATACAGAAGAGTGAGCTGGAAAATACTCCCGCTAAGACAAAGCCAGGGTCCCAGCGGTCCCTCTTTTTTCCCCGATACATGCCAGGTTAACAGCCAGAGAACAAAGGCTGCTGCTCCAAACAGAGTGACCAGGGCAGCATCTTTCCCCCCCATCCAGGCAGTCAGGCCAGTTATCAGCCATAAATCTCCCTGACCCAGACGCTGAGTGCCCCGGTTTACCAGGACACTCAGTAGCGCCATCAGACTGACTGTTGCTGCGATCTCCGCCAGTTGTGTAGATATACCTTCAACTGAAACGTCTGATGCTGCTCCCCAGAGCAATCCCCCAAGTAAAAGCCGTACTGTGAAGGTTCGTGGCAGATATCCACTGACTGCGTCTGTGCTCCCGGCCTGAAGAAGGAAGGCCATCATCACTATGGCAGCTGCCCGATCAGCAACAGGAACCGGTGCAAGGGCGGCGATCATACTGAAAGTAGCGAAGAGCCAAATCCCTGCCGTCAAGGTTGTTTTCTGTCCCTTAACGTTTATCGGGTGCTCTTCCAGAAATTCGAGCACGCGGCACATCAGGCCTCTGCCAAGGAGTGCGAACCCCAGTAGTAACGGCAGACTCCATGCTGTCGTCAGACTCGTAACTATGATGGTTCGCATATTCGCTTTCCTTTCACCTGTCGACAGACTCGAAGACCTTTCAGCTCCAGATAGAACCCCCAGATACGGTTGGCATATTGCTCACGAGTTTCGTGCCGATCCTTACGGAATCCAGCGTTGTAAGACCCGAGGCAATTCCAGGTCACACCACATACCTGAAAGTGGCTGGCCAGGATCCACGCCCCTATCTGAATGTTCAGACAGGGGCGCTTCAGCAGGTCTTCTGCCCCCTGGATGACACCCATCCGGACGAGCTTCGGCACATGGGTTGAGTTAATCTGCATCAACCCATAGTCCGTGCTGACCGGATTACCCTTTTTATCCCGGTTGGTATTTGTGACCCATGGACGGAACGAGGACTCCCCTTTGGCCACAGCCTTAAGCAGCAGTGGCTCGATCTGGTATCGGGCACCGGCATTGTTAAAGCAGGCATCAAAAGTCGCAGGCGGGGAGTTCGTGCTGGCCATCAATGGGCCGGAGGAAAAGGACAGAATGAGCAGCGTCATTAACAGGTGGCAGGAGAGAATGCGTTCTCTCCGCATGTTGTCTCCTTAGCTGTTCATCGTGAAGATCAGCTTGTTGGTACCTGTGCTGCCATTGTCAGCTGTGCATTGCGCGCTGGCTTCTTCAGTTGTCACGACCCCATCACTGTGCGCCGTGGAGTTGACGGTGATCGCATCAGCAATTTTGGCGCGACTGAGTTGTGTGACTAGCGAGACGCAGGCGCCCTGAGGAACCATTTCGTAGGTCAAAGAGAACCCATTTGAGAACCCGGAGACTGTGACAGGTGACAGTGTCACGGCTCCACCCCATCCATTATAAAGCGTGGCAGTCCCGGAAGAGGGGGTACCACGTACAGTCATACTTTTAGGCTGAAGTTTCATCTGGATAAGCGAGCCCATCATTTTGGCACCGGAAGTGAATGTGTATCCATCTCCTCCTTTCATCATGTTTTGGGTGCTTGTGATGAGCGACTGAATGTTCGACGACTCCTTACCTACGTTGACGTTATTTTTGAGGGCGAAGTATCCCGCCAGGACGATCCCGATGACGACCAGTACGATTAGCGCGATGCTGCCCTGCTCCAGGAAGCCCCAGCCGCGGTGTTGCGAAAGCGCCTTAGTTGGTTTGTATGGCTGAGAAGTTGGTTCAGAATTAAATTGCATGATGTTTCCTCATTTAAAAAGAGCCCGACGAGCTGTTAAGGGCATTAATATCCATAACGACAAGGACCAGAAGCAGAAGCATCAGGATCATTGCCAGGAACATGAGTCCGCGGATTACAACAGCGCGCTTTGCTACGCGCTCCAGGGTTTGTTCAAGCCAGCGCTGTCCGTAGTTAATGATGATTTCATCGTCTCCATCACCCTGCAAAAGGGAGAGGAAGTTGGCCGCTTCCTGCGACGGAAAATCGTAACCACAGTCCTTCAGAGCCAGTCCGAAATGTTTACCTTCACGCACATGTTCGGTAATCGCATCAATACGCACAGCAAGCCAAGGGGATGCCGTTTCCAGCAGGATCTCCAGCGCGTCTTTGGTTCTTACGCCGGACTGTAGCAGTGCACCGATGTTCAACAGGAAGGTCGCGCCCTGAATATCCTTATAAACCGACCATGGCATCAGCCCGTCGAATATACGACGAAGCCTGTCAGGGCGATGCCAGCGCGGGAGTGACCAGACCGTCCAGATAATTAAAGCGGTGGCGGCGATGCCGGTTATCACTCCATACTCACTGAAATACACTGAGATCCCGTAAAGAAACCCTAGCGCCCCGGTCCAGTTCTCTGGCGGGCTGATTTCTGTCAGCGTGGGAAGTAGCTCGGCATTCAGTACATAGATGGAACTGGACAACATGATGGCAAAACCAATCGGATAGATGGCCATCTGCCATACAGCTGCGCGAATACGCTTACCCGCGTGGGTCAGGGCACAGGCGTATCTTAGTGAGCGTGGAAGTGACTCACTGCGTATGCCGGCGCTTATAACGGATGCTTCTGCGGCAGGTAGCCACCGGGTGAGTGTACGCTCCAGCGTTTTTTCGCCGCTGTTTTCCCTTAACGCATCAATACAGTCGTCCGTCAGCTCAACGTAGGGATGCCAGTTCTGGCCGAAGTTCGTCCATGCATTGCGCATTTTCTCCAGTGAAGGCTTTAGTTTCTGCCGGTTTTCAATCAGAAACCGCAGCGCATCATAGAACTGAACACGATACTGACCGCTGAACGTCTTACGAACCAGGTTATATCGGAGTCGTTTCAGGAAGTGCATTTCACGCATCATCCACCTCCAGACGTTCATCTTCATCGAGTGGAATGATCCGGTTGGCCATCAGCGGGTCGACCAGCCCCTCGTTGATTTTATGCAGAACGTGCCGGACACGACTGATCCCCTGCATGTTGTTTATCCAGAACTGGCGAGCCGCGACCTTGCCGTCAGTTTTCAGCAGTTTAAAAAGACGGTTATTGGTCTCGATAACCTCGGCAATGACGGTACGTCCCCTGATACCCTGACCGACTTTGCCACGCACCTGGCCGTTGATCTCCACCACCTGTGTGCATGCTTCACACCCGTCCGGGTTATGGAAATAGAGCCTGTCGGTCGAGCAGACGCCTTCAATATTGCAGTATTTCTCCAGCCAGTTCTTTTCCTCCTCACTTAAGGTGTTGACCTTATCCTGCCAGGATATACGACATTCTGGACATAGCGTGGGTACCAGACGCTGACTGATTAGCCCGATTAAAAGTTGGGCATCACACAACAGATTTTCGTTAACACCGAGCGTAACCATACGCTCCGGGATGCCAAGTGCTGAGTTTGTGTGCAGGGTGGTCATCACCAGGTGCCCGGTCTGGGCGGCATAAATGGTGGCCAGCATCGAGACAAGGTCACGCATTTCACCCTCCATAATGGCGTCCGGATCCAGTCGCAGCGCTGACGAGATAGCTTTTCCCCAGGCGATACGTACTGCTTCCTCATCTGATTTGTCGCAGATGATCGGTGTCTGAACTGCTCCCACGACCTGCCCCTCAAGTGGGTCTTCGATGGTCAGAAGGTGTTGCCCGGGGTTGGTATCCAGATATACACGGCAGGCGGTACGGAGTGTGGTGGATTTACCGGAACCAGTTGGTCCCGAGAGGATGATCTTCCCTTCAGGTCGGTCAATCATGCGTTTAAGCAGCTTGATTTGTTCGGGTAGATAACCCAGTTGCAGGAAGTCAGGTACGTTGTTACCGTCATCCGGAATAAGTCGCATAACCGCAATCAGCCCATCGCCAGTTGGACGGTGACTGTAGCGGGCACCAAACAGTCCTATTTTCCGCATCATGGCCGGGGAGAGTCGTGCATCCTGTTCCCGGTGTGGGTAGAAGCTGGTTTCTGACACATCCGACATCGAGAGAATACAGGTGGCACAGAGGGACATTCCTTCCTCCCGCCGACGTTCATCCACCACATGTAAATAGCCGTGGACACGCATTTTGACCTGGAAGAGCGAATCAGAAATCAGAAAGTGAATATCTGAGGAACCGAGCTTTTTGGCCACTGAAAAATAGTTCAGGATCCGTTGCTCACTTTGGCTGCTGTCTCCATCCAGGTCTGCCAGAGTTAATCCTGTCTTGGCGCTGGCCTGCGGTTGAGCTTCCTGCTTTTTCCGTGCCTCTCGTAAGTCTGAGAGAGTGACAAACCGATGTTTGATCCCCGGGTGTTTGTTCATTAAGTCCATCAGCGCGGCCTGTACACTTGGGACGCCTCGCTGGTTGGTATCGATGAGGATTTCTTTCCTGTCACCGTCATCAAACAGCAGAAGAGATTCTGCAGTAATAGCGCTCATGGTTAGTCCCCAAAGGCAAGCAGTGTGCCATCGCTGAGTGTGACGCCGGCTAGCGTAATGCTCTTGACTGTGCTCTCCATCCCTGGAATACGGCTTCCCGGCGATACAACCAATGACTGTCCTGATTGGAGTTGCAGTGTGGCGCGGAGGTTTTTATCGCGGCCGTTAATCTCAAGAACGACAGGGCGATTATTCATGGTAACCGGGCGTGCAGGCTGACCGGGCAGTGAAGTATCGCCGAAGGAGGCACCGGGAAGAGCGGTGGCAGGAGTGCTGGCGCTGGATTGATTTTCCTCAAGCTGGCGCTGCAGTTGCGCCCCCTGAACTTCTGCCTGAAGAATAACGTTTCGTATATGCAGCTGTTCAAGCTGCCCTTTTGTCACACCGGATGTCAGATTCCCTGCTGGCTGTGATACCTGTTGGTTCGTTGACTGAGAGGCCTGAACGGGTAAAGGCCCGAATATTGACAGCAGGAGCCAGAGTGTCGCCTGCCGAAGAAATTTACTTTGCTGACGCATAAATTTTACCTTCAGTGGTATAGCTGAACGCACTTCCGTTCAGCTCGAATGTTAAACGGGTAAGTCGGATACCAGTTTCATCCAGACCGTCGAATAAGATGATGGCGGGGAGGGGCGCGGAAAAACTAAACGCGTATTCCTGCCAGTCCTGCACAGGAGGCGGTTCTCCGTTCGACCCCGGCAGGACTGGAGGCATGGCTACATCGGTGATGTTGAGTGTGATTTGCTGACGCTGGAACCAGGAGAGGATGCGGATGAGCTGCAATGAACTGTCAGGCACTGCTTCATCTCTGAGTGGTCTGTCCGGGGGCGGTAATGAAATTCGGGCTTCCCGCCCCCCCTCCTTGAGATTGAATAATGGCGTGACACCGAAGACCTCCTGACTGCGAGCGAGAAACCCTTCAACTGTGCCACCGGGCATAATCTGGTACAAAAGGGTTATCCCGTCAGGAGAGCAGGTCCCGGATGCCAGTTTCCAGCTCCCCAGAACATGTAGCGCCGGATCGGTCTTTCTCTGACAATCCTCGATCAGAGCCTGGGCTGTTACCTCGCGTGCCCAGGGATGAGGCAAAACCTTAGGTTTTGCCTGACTGGCGAACATTGCGCGCGCCCTGGCCTGTATTTCTTCAGCGGTGAGTACCGGTTCCTCCGGTGGTGTGGTCGTCTGCCACCAGGCAATGGCGCCTGAGCCGAGCAGCAGTATCGCGCAAGCCAGTAACCAGCGCTGTCTCCGGAGCCCATCTACATGCACACGGCATTGCTGTCGCCTGCGTGCAGATAGTCCGGCAAAGAGACTGTTAGCATCAAGGGGGTTTTCCACTGATGCCAGACAGTCCCAGCCTTCTGGGGGCGGTTCGTTCATGCTCAGGAACAGTGTCAGCAGCTCCTGCATTTTGTCCGCACTCCCTGTTTTATCGGCAGTGACGGCAGGCACACCATTAATACTGGCCAGAAACACGAAGTCGGTACTACTCAGCCGATAAATGCCGTATCCATTTCGTGTGCTGGCACAGAACGCGAGTGCCAGCGAAAAGAGCTGGTGACGGCGATAACGGACGGGCAATCTGCCACTCCCTGCGACTGATTGCCCTTTTTCCCGTGTATTGAATTGTCCGGTTGAGGTGTGGACGCCAACGCCGTCTGTTCTTCCGGAACGTGATTTTATTAGTTGAAATGACGGCAGCCGAAATTTCTGTTTTTCCGTTGGCGCCCAGTCCATCCCCGCCAGCCAGTAACGGCTGCGGGATTTTCCATCCCGGATTGTAAACAGGTAATCCTCATCCTTCATTTCAGCCTCCGGAACTTTGCGGGAATGTCGGTGTGATCACGATGACCAGGGTGGTCCGTTCGTTTTTACCTGACTGACTTCCGCCCAGGAGCGGGTTCCCTGGCGTAAAGGTGCCGGATTTATTGACGGAGGTATTGTTCTGATCAAAACCAGTAAGGATCAGAGATTGCCCGGCCCGGAGATTTGCCTTCTGGCTCAGAGAGCGCAGTTTGGTATATGGCATCTCGATGTAAGAGTTCCCGTCTTTTGACGTGAAGTTACGGATGGTCGGTGGATCTGACAGGTTGAAGTTTACCTGTAGCTGAACGTTACCTGTTTCCTGAATCAACGGTAACAGGGTCATGTTGAAACCGGTGGTGATCATCCCAGGCGTCAGCGTTGTAGTGGCGCCGACATCGGTGGTTGTCGTTGTAGCCGACTGCGCTACATAGACCGTCTGATCTGCCATCTGAATAGGCACGGGCGTCAGGTTAGTCACGGTACTGGACTGAGAAGTGACGACGCTGACATCGCCCTGTTCTGACAATGCTTTCAGCAGAAGGCTGGAGCCAGCAAACTTCGCGGCATTACCAGTAGCGGTATCAAGAATGGACGCGCCAGCAGAAATACCGCCAGTGAGATCCCCTGTCGCGTTGTTAAGCGTGGCGCCAGCAGAGTGCAGTGACTTGTACACCAGGTTCCAGTCAATCCGGAAATCTTCGTTTCGTGAGTTACCGACGCTCAGAACTTCAACATTCAGGGCTACCTGCCTGTTCATGATGAGATTTTGCTCGTTCACATAACGGGCCACAGCGGCCTGTACTGACGGCGTGTCTGTCACAATCAGTGATGAGCTGGAGGAGGACAGCCAGTAGCGACCTTTGTTCGGGGTCAGCATCGACTCCACAGCTTTTCGCAGATCAGCATACAAATCGTATTCCTGCCCCGTGGTTGTGCTCTGGGAAGTTGTGGATTCGCCGGAGGCGGAGTTATCTGTACCACTGGTGGCTCCCATACTGCTGGTCGTCCCTGAGCTGACGCTCGACGTGCTGGACGTTTTAGTGTTCAGCATGGCCAGCGAATAGGTCCGGGTTTCCATCAGATAGAACACGATAGTTCCATTATCCATTCGCCAGTAGAGACCGCTACGGCTGGCCATCAGATCCAGAAGTCCGCCCAGGTCTCCCTGCCACATCAGTCCGGTAAGGTTCAGGGGCTGGCTGGTTCCTCCAGTCGGCAAAGAAGTTACGCCCCCCAGACTGGCCAGTGGCGTCCGACCGCTGTCATCAGGTGGTGGTAGTGTGCCACTCATCTGGCGTGTGACGCCGGTACTGACGCTGCTCTGGCTGATATCAAGGGCGTCAGGAGTAAAAATAATGGGGGTTCCACACAGCGCGGTGATGCGTTGTGCCAGTTCCTGTAGCGTAATTGTATTTTTTGCCTGGGTGATATTGCATGACGGAGCCTGTCGGTTCCGTTCACGAACGGCGACCGGGATAGGACTAGGATTAATCCACTGACGCTCCGTCCAGGTCAGTGGTTGTTGATGTTGTGTTCGCGGGAGCTGTGCCTGTGCGCGGGCTACCGTGGCGTCAGATTGTGCCTTAGTCTGCATTTTGTTGATTTCAGAGAAGGTACAACCTGCGAGCATGGCAAAGCAGGACGCCATCAGCAGGCGCCGCAAAAGGGGTTTCTTCATGGGGGAAATCCGGATTAGTTGAGGTAAACCACAGCGCCTTCAGGAACGCCCTGTGGAGCCGTGAGCCCGGTGGCCAGACCGGAAAGCCAGATTAACTGGCCGCTTCTCATGGTGCCGATGAGTGCCGAACCGCGACTCTGTGCCCGTAAGGCGTCAACGAGCCCAGCTTGTTCCGGCATCCAGACCCACAATCTACTCTGAAGTAACCGGTACTGGATCCGGGCGTCGGGAGTAAAGGGAAGACCCAGCTGGTCAACTGGAACTGTGCCGTTCGTTTGGCCAGTTTTGTAACGCCAGTCGTTAACGCGGTTGGCGATAGTCAGGATCTGGGAGGCATAAAGCTGGCCGCTCTGCGTCTGTATTGCAGTCCGGCTGGTCTGATTTTGTTGCGAATCTATATCACCGACAATCAGAAAAAATATCATGCTGATTGCCAGTATGACCCAGCCCATCACCGACCTGCCGGAGTGTCTGTGACAGATACCACGCACTGCATGCGGGAAGCTTCAGCATAAAGCGGTTTCTGTGCTGAACGGTAAAGGTCGAACATCTGACCGAGCATGGTTTCAAATGAGCCGCGGAAGGTCAGTGGTGCGTCAAGCCGATAATCCGTCACGGATACTGGCCAGATAACCGTCCAGTGCGATGATGCGCCTGATTCACAGCGGGTATCCTGCGCCCATTTCATCAACATTTCCCGAAGAGTCGTTCCCGATGGCGCCAGCCAGGTTTTGCCCTGAACCACAGGTGCGACTGGTTCCCCGGTGGCTGGTTGTGCTTTAACTACCGCTGTTGGTGCCTTCACCGGTTTTGTTGTTACAGAGGATGTGCTGGTTTTAACCGCTGCCGGCGGTATGGGTTGGGTCACCTCCGGTCCACTGAACGGATTTCTCGGCGCGCCAGACGCCTGTGGCGGAGCAGGGAGGTTTCCAGTGGACAGTGCAGGGATGGTCATCTGAGCGGTTTGCCCCTTTCGCTGCAATGTGACGGTATGACGATCCCAGTCCAGCTGACCCTGGATGGATTGCTCTGTCAGCAGACGGTTGAGCACCCTGGTCCACTGGTCATTGGTGTCGACCGAGACGATACGGGTATTCAGTACAGGTCGCAGGGCATTCTCATAGTTCAGCGTCCAGCCAGTCGGAATGATGCGCCTGACCCACTGTTCGAAAGTGAGGTTACGCACCGGTGATAATGACAGAACGGCAACGGGACCTGGTGTGCCTGTAAACGTGAGTGCCGGCAGCGCCGGATTCATGATGGGGTTCACTGAGCTGGCTTGTTTTGCGGAGGAGGCCATCATTGCTGGTTGCGGCAGCGGGGCGGTTTGAGATGTTACCGCTACGGGTGTCGGCTGGCGTACGGGAACGGGAGTGGCCGCCGGAGGCGCAATTCGCCGCTGTGTCTGTGTAATGATATCGGCACTATCGCTGATCTGGCCATCGACAAACACGAGTGCAGGGGTGTCAGGAGCAATGTTACGGTTATTAAATCCCGCGCAACTGCTTAACAGCGACGGTATTAACAGGGGCAGGGCAATTTTTTTCATGATGATCCCCGGGTGTTATTCGGTGGGGTGAACGGTAATACGTGGAAAAGCACAGTTCACGTCAAAACCGGAACCGCTGATCAGAACATCGTCTCCGCGCGCTATCAGAATTTTTTGCTGCTGAGTTATGTAATTTTGCGAGGGCAGGTCTATCCCTTCCTCGGCTGAGCCAGCAGGGAGTTTTGTTAATTCGGGATGGCAGGCGTGTCGTACCGCCAGTGAAACGAGTTGTTTGTCATCCCCTGCATCGCTGACGACAGCCCTGACCGTGGTCCCATAAGAGAGAGTGCGGTATTCCTTACTGACGATTTTCCCATCTTCCGTAGTGACCGAATTTACATAGCGTACGCTGTCTGAGTTGTCGAAAGTAACAGGTTGGCTGAGCGGCGCATCCATCCTGAGAGAAACCACTTTTTGGACAGAGGTTGGTTTGCCGTGAGTAATGTCAATACGCTGATCGGGCTGTGAGGACGAGCAGGCGCTCAGGATAAGCGGCAATACGGCAAGGGTAATATGTTTCATGTTTTTACTCCGGAGTTAGTTGTTAGTGAAATACAGATATGAAAGGGAGCAGGGAGTGACGAGTCGGGACGGTTATGTTTTTTGAGAGATGATAATGAGGCGGTTCGTTTCGTCATTGAGGGGAAGAGCAACACTGAGCTTCTGTCCACCTTTTAATCTGAGAAGTTGTCGGAAGTTGATAGCGTAACGGGAATATTCATTTTTTGAGCTGCCAGTGGTCCGGGAAAGCTCAACGGTCATCTGCTTTAATGCAGAGTCTGCGGAAAGAGCCGGCGTTATCACTAATGAGAGATCATCCACGACATTTTCTTTCTTCTTCACCCCTGTCGTTGCATGTTGTTGAGCGGAGTAATTTGAAACAGAGAAAAGTAATGCCTTGTTGTTGGTTGTGACTCCGGACATATCGTAGAGCAGCCTGACGTCCCCTTTAGCGACCAGTTCCGTGAGTTCGTCTTCCAGTGAAGCGCTGACCGGTCTTAAAGATATTTTTGCACCTGGCTGTTCAAGCAATTCGTGTAGTTCAGGCGTTACGGGAGTGGAAAGCTCGTAAATACTGGCTCTGACAGGAATGTATGCAGTTTCGTTTTTCTGATACTGCCCGATTTCATTACGGTGATTAGCCTGGTTTGAAGTAGTAGCTCCGTTGCAGCCATATAACGCCAGCAGGGAACATAGCACGCCCAATGTATGCATTTTCATGATTAAGCCTCGGCAAAAAGATTAATGAAGGTCAGGGCGCCATACATCCCCGTAGCGGACACCTTCACGAGCACCCCATGCTGACTCCGGCAGTGTGTGATGTCCGATATAGAGTGTGCGAAGAGTGGCTTTGGGTAGTGAGATATCGCGGCCACGGACAACAGAGAAACGATCGAGATAGAAAGACTTTTCTACCTCATCATCTTCATTTTTTTTCAGGAGGAGTTGAAGCGTGACGGGGGAAGTCATTGAGCCTGTCGCGGTAAATGCTTCTTCCATACGGGTGAACTGTAGGATGTGGTTCTTACGATTTCGCTGGCGTTCCATGATTTCAGTTACAACCTGCTCAGGCCAGGGGCAAAGGCAGTGCTTCCAGCCAAGGCCGAGAAGTGAATTAAGGACTGCCCGAAAACGAAACAGATCACAGTTCCCGGTTGAAACAGCGTTGGTCCAGAGCGCAGTCAGGACGTCATCAATGGGACGATTTCGTTCGTTTTCGAGCAACTGCCGGATAGTCATAAACTCGCTACCCATCCCTTTGAATGTTGGTATTCTTCGTGCTCCGCTTAGCCATTCTGCGATGAATCTACGTTTGCCACGCTCTGAGGTTATGTGATGGTTTTCGACTGCCGTACGTAAGGCTACGAGAATGCACCACAAGAGATGGCTGACCTGTTCCTGGGTGGATTGCATGGTTTGTCTCTCTCTGGTTCCGGTTTCTGGCAATGACGTCTGTACCTTCATTCCGCCAGAATGAAAGAAGCCTGAAAGCTGGCTGGCTACAGGAACAGAGGGTGTTCATTGGGCAGGGCCAGCCCAGACATCATTGCCGGAAAACGGTGAAAAAAAGCCCCCGTGAACGGGGGAAACTAAAGGGATGGTGTAAAACTGGTTTGGACCAGCTTAAGAGGCTCGGTTAAGTACATTTTAAAATCCCCACGCATCAGCATGGGTGATCATATCGAACAGCATTGCAGTCCGGGATATGGGATGATCCGTTTTATCTAACTGTGTAAGGCGTTTGTATTGGCTTTTTGTCAGCCAGATATCTGATGCCGCTTCGAGTTCAGCTCTTGCAGCAGGGTGATGAGTCGGGTCGGGGTATTTCTTCATTAACGCTTCGACTACCCTTGTATTCACAGGGGCAATTTTACTGCCGAATTTCACAAAGTCGCAGAATGCAGAGTGCGCCCGAATCATATCTATTTTCTGTGATTCGAAATCTGCCTTAAGGAAGAAATATCCTGGGAAAACGGCCGAGATCCTTTTTCTGAAAACATGCGGGGCATCCGCACGCCGTATTTGCGTTAAGGATAAAGGTGTCCAGGGAGTTATTCTCCTGTCGTATAGCCAGTCGAATAAGTTCTCGCGGTTTTTGCCCCCGGTAATATAGAGAGCAAGATACCATTGTTGGTTACATACAGTCTCAATATTCATTTTTGAACGCTTCGCGCAGAATTGATCCATGAAAGGATAATTCAAGTTCAATGGGGTCGAACATACTCAACCATGAAGGCTAAACAGTCTTACTAACAAACACTTAAGTTTGCATGCTGTAGTTCGAACGCCTTCATTGCTCAGGATGCTCTTGTCATGAGTTTCAAAGTTATACTAGGCCGGATCAACTTATAAAACCCAGTTTAATGATCTTAATTTTTTTATTTGTTGCAAAGTAAAATGAGATGAATCTTAAAAAATGTACCCGTTAGGGTACATTCGATGATTATTTATTGAGCATTATTACAAATATTGTAGAGAGTAAAGCAACCCTCAGTGCATCACTATTATCCAGTTCGAGTTTCTGCACGCTTCTTTTTATATTCTGCTTAACCGCCTCAACAGTAATATTATAATTACTGGCAATAATACTTTTGGCTACTCCAAATGTATGAAGGAGACAGATTTCAAGTTGCTTTCTCGAAAGTGGTTGAAAATGTTTGTGTACCATTTCAACTGCTTGATTTTGCATAATATTTTGTAACATACCGGTCTCCTATTTAACATAAGTGAATAGGAGTTGACGGTAGAACAGGCAGTTTCTTTAATCTTTTTACGAAAGGGTAAAGCCCTGCATTGAGAATAGGTTTTGTGGATCTGTTCACGTCTGGAACAGCTTTGGGTGATTGGATTGATGTGAAAAATGCTAGGCAGGTAGCAAATGTGGCCATCGTTTCAGCCTCCACGTAGATAGTATCGAAAGCTACCTCGAAGTTTCCACGCTTCTGGTGGTAGCCCAGGCAGGGGTGGAAATACCGGTTACGTGTACCCGGCCAACCTTGACGGTTGCCCCACCTGAGCCACCATTGAGATACAAACGGCGACAGGCAATAAAAAACACGCAAGCGCGTGTTTTTTGTACACGTAAAGTCGGGTTTCCACGCCCGGTTGGACATCTATTCCAACTATTACAGGCTACTCAGGAACTAACGTTCAGTCAAGACGGTGGTTTTAAGTTTGTTTTAGATCACAGATCGTTTAAAGATCAACGATAATAAGACTTTCTAAAGTCTAATTGTGGTTCTATACTGAGTCGCATTAGTTAGCTATCTTGTTGTGAGGGCTCTCAATGTCGCGAACGATTCTTTGTAACCGTGTTGCAGGTGTTTCTGAGCTTAAGGCTAATCCAGAAAAACTTGTGACATCGACTGCTGGCGAGGCTCTGGCGATTTTGAGCTACAACAAACCAGTGTTCTACTGTGTGCCACTAGAGCTTTTTGAGAAGATGAAAAAAGCTCTGGAATCCCAGGATTCTCAGGCACATGGTTAATGGTTAGCTCTTGGATTTCTTTAAATTGATCGTTTGGGATCTTAGTGTTAGAGTCCCGACGATTGAGTTCAGGTATGATTGGTAGCCAAGCCATAAGTTGGCAGGATCTGGGGTAGTAAATATCAAACTCCAGATAAAACAAAACCCCGAGAATCTCTTCACCTTGGCCGGACGAGAAGATTAACGGGGTTGCTTTGAAACATACAGAAGTTGTTGCTTCTGTATGGGAGTATAACCCGTGCGCGAAAAAAGACAAGAGATTCCGTGCTTACTCCTTCTGTGCAACATAAGCGCAGGAAGTGGTGAGTAAGCAGAAATCTGAAACCACTACACTTTACCGTCAGGTCAAAAACTCGAATCCGGTATTCACGCCGCGCGAGGGGAAAAAGACACTGCCGTTCTGTCGTAAGCTGATGGCGAAAGCCGAAGGCTTCACGTCCCGTTTTGACTTTTCCATCCATGTGGCGTTCTTACGCTCGCTGGGTAAACGTCACCGGATGCCGCCACTGTTGCGCCGCCGGGCCATCGATGCCCTGCTCCAGGGGATGTGTTTCCATCATGACCCGCTGGCCAATCGTGTACAGCGCTCCATCACCAATCTGGCCATCGAGTGCGGTCTGGCCACCGAGTCAAAAAACGGCAATCTGTCCATCACCCGTGCCACGCGGGCGCTGAAGTTTATGGCGGAGCTGGGGCTGATTACCTACCAGACCGAGTATGACCCGCAGATAGGCTGCAACATCCCGACCGATATCACCTTCACGCCGGCACTGTTCTCTGCGCTCGACGTCTCTGACGTGGCTGTTGTGGCTGCACGTCGCAGCCGCGTTGAATGGGAAAATCAGCAGCGCAAAAAGCAGAACCTGAAGCCGCTGGAGATGGACGAGCTGATAGCGAAGTCCTGGCGGTTTGTGCGCGAACGGTTCCGCAGCTATCAGTCCGAACGTAAACAGCATGGCCTGAAGCGCGCCCGCGCCCGACGTGACGCGGACAGAACCCGTAAGGACATTGTGACCCTGGTGAAGCAACAGCTGACGCGGGAATACGCCAGCGGGCGATTCACCGGTGGTCTTGATGCCATGAAGCGGGAGCTGGAGCGCCGCGTGAAAGAGCGCATGCTGATGTCGCGTGGCAACAACTACACGCGGCTGGCCACCGTCCCCATATAACCCTTCCTGTGTGAAAAATCCGGCTGGCGCCGGAGGGTTTCGCACGTCTGCAGCTCCCGGCTGGCGGTTTTCTGCACGAAATGACGGCCGTCCTTCCTGACATTCACCCCATCTCGCCATCAGAATGGCCAGAAATTGCATCAGAGAGTCCACATCTGGTCGCCAGATTTAGTTACCCACAAATAACTGCAAGGGACCTTTCCATAAGGTTACAACCGTTATGCTTACAGAGCGCCAGCCGACCTGATTTCAAAGTGCGTGGTTTCCTTTAAAAACCTGCTCTGTACTTCTTTTAAATATCTTTTATTTCATTCATATAAATATATAACCTGTTCGTCGCCTGACCTGTGGACAGGCTCCTGAAAATGCCCGCCCTTGCAGCGGACTATGTCCGCGCCGGTTCGGTTCAGGCGCTCTGCGCCTGGAGGTAGCACCCGCCAAAAATGGCGGGCAGGGTGCAGTACGTTACAAAGTGCCAATGACCGACCATCGATCTCCTGTATCCTCAGCTCCACATATAGACCCACCACTGAAAAGCGCAGCCACCCGGCCCGAAGGGCCGGAAGACATCGCTTTTAATAATGGATGTTGTAACTAGGATCTGAGTCGCTTAAATGCATTCTGCTGCCAAGTTCTGTATAACACGCCCGTAAGCGGTCCTGACGGCCCGCTAACGCGGAGATACGCCACGACTGCGGCTACGCCTTGTCGTGACCACTCCGACGGCGCACATCGAATTGTGTGCACGCTGAAAGCGGGTTATGGCTTAGCAGGGGGAAGGGATGGATTGGTGGGACCTATCAATAATGTAACCGGCTTCGCCGGGTTACGGCGCCATTTACGAAAGTGCAATATTTAGTTCATGAGGGCGCCTTCATGCGCCTGCGGCGCATTTTCTGAATGCCTGCGCGCTGCTCGGCCTTCTAACATCAGAATCTGCCAGCTGCGTTACCGGCTTTGCCGGGTGACGGCGCCACTGACCTTCATTTTCATAGTTAACATCCGCTGGCGCCTCCATGTAGCCAGGCGGCATAATTATTCTACGTTTATGATCAATGAGATCCTCATCCTCAATACTGTCTGACTGGAGGTACCAGTAATGCAGCTTTTCCACGGAACAAGACAGCGGTTTGATGAGTTTGATGTGGCATACAAGGGAACTGGTGAGTCCGGAAACATCGATGCCTGCTGGTTTACGGATAATTTTAAAGGAGCCAGCAATCATGCGTTATTCAAAAACAGAAATCCCGGACAGCCACTGGTTTGCCGGTGTGAACTGAACTCCGGGGCGATTATCGCTAATCACCGGCTGCCGCTCGCAGAGCAGCCCGATATCGCGGCACGTCTGAGAGATGGACTTCCTATCAGCATCAGTAGCCAACTCAGTAAAGGCTGGGACTGGCATGCCCTGCGCGAGCCTCATTACAGCACTTACAAAGGGCGTATGTTTTATGTGGGTAATAGGCATGTGGATTCAGATGAAATGATCCGCCTGTACCTGAATTGTGGTATCCAGGGCGTTTATGACTGGGAAGGTATATTTACGGACAGCTATCTTCACGGTACAACTACCGTGATATTTGATACCAGTGCAGTGGGGATTATTGACAAAATCGAATACGGATCTGACGACTGGCATAGCTGGCTGAGTGAACACCGGGAGAAGAATTGTGTTCTGGAAAGGGAACAGGAAGTGCAGCAGGCTCACCACGGCTAAGAATAATTTTGAACATCTGCTGTCGGTTGCGTCTTCGCTTCCGGTCCAGGCTTTGCCGGATTTGATTCGCGCTATGGTCCGCCCTTTGCAGAGTGATTTCCTGCTCGCGGTGGCAGAAGAAGGAACCGATGCCCGTCCGGATTTGACACCCGGGGCATTTTTCTTTAATGCCATCACAGAGGTTCAGGACTATAGCCGTATGAAGGCGGGAGAAGTTAATCCAGAAGATTACCCGCTTTCTCTGGCCAGTGATATGGTTCTTCCCTGGCCGTGGAGTCTTTCCCGTTATATCGATAATGTGTCCCGGATTGGTACGGCAAAAGGAAGAGTATGGCAGCAGGATCGTACTAATCATTATGTTGAACTCTGGCTGCCCTGGCGCATTGGTTTTGTTCGGGGAGGTAATCACTCCATCACGGCCGGTATTCTGGCGGGGGAAGGAACGTTAATCCCTGAACACGTGTGGGATATGTCTTTTCTTTTTGAGCGAATAAATACCGACGGGCTCCACTGGTATGTTGACGGTAAGAAAACTGAAGACGTGAACTCCTGGCGCGCAGCTGCAATATTTGAGACAGGCAGGCTAATGGCTTCTTGTCCTGACGACAGATAAGGAATATGTAATGGATATCGCGCTTTTTCCCGGGCAGAGCCGGCGTCAGTGGGCTGATACAATGATCAATCTGGAAGCCCGAAAGCTTGTGAATACCGCAAATACCGTCGCGGCCATGCACCTCAGTGATTCACTGACTCGTCTGAAATTCGTGGATGAAATAAGACAGGTTGTCATGCAACAGTTTGACGCGGCGAGAAGAGCAAGGAGCGATGAAGAATGCATTGCCTGCCTGAAGAACCTCAGGGCTGAGAATGAGTTCCTGCTTGAACAGTCGCGCATGCTGAAAACCGGTTATGCCCGAATCTACGCTGAAATTCAGTATGTAACAGAGCAGAATAAAATTGTCGGATACTTCATATCCGGGATTAAGGTCGTTCTCGCCGGCGTTCAGGCCGTGTTTGGCGGTGTTATGATCGCAACGATGACGCCTGCTGGTATGCTTGCCGGTGCCGTTCTGGTCGGTGATGCCCTTAATACGGTATCACGGGAGGCAGCCCGTCAGTTCCTGAATGAACCTGCTTCAGAGGGGATCCTTGCGGACGGCGCCATGTCCGTAGCGGAGTTTATGGGCTTCAGCCGCGATGTCGGCCTGGGGATCTTTAATGCAACCACGCTTGCAGCCAGCGTTTATGGTGTGTTTGGTCTGACCGGGAAAGCTGAGGCCTGGCGTCTTTTCCGTTATCTTCCCGGAGACTATTACCGCAAGGTGGAAACCATGTCTCCGGGCAAACTGACGATGAAGGTTCTGGGATGGGGGGTCGGTGCAAAGGTAGTACTTGAACTCCTTACCCGTGATGACCGGAGTCGCTGATATGAGTTCTCATCAGCTTCCATGATTTATAGCCAAGTCTGACCGGCATCACCAGAAGCAGCACAATCAGGAGAAAGACGACGGCAACCACGCAGGAGATAAGATGGCTGGCGCTGCCAAAGAACGCGGTGAGCAGGGTGATGATGGCCATCCCGCCGGTGATCCAGGCTACCGACAGAAAATAGCCGGCCAGATCTTTCAGAACCTTATCCAGCGAGTCCCCCGTCGCCTGGTGACGTTTGATTCGCTCGATATCCTTACTGGTGAATCCTGCCGCGATAAGTTCCTGGTTTTTCACTGTCATTCACGTCTCCTTTAACCTGATAAAAAGAATACACTATTTAGACGTCCCGTACCTTCCTGCTTTTGTCTCCCCTGTCCGGATCGTTGTCCGTTGCCGTTAAACAATCCATGCTTCTCATTTTTCCTATACTTACCCTTTAACGGCAGGAAACGCTTATGTGTGGACGTTTTTCTCAGTCACAGACCCGCGCTGAATACCTGGCTTATCTGGCCGGTGAGGTTGATGCCAGGTTTTCCGCAGTGCCGGAGCCGATCGGACGCTACAACGTGGCGCCGGGGACCCGGGTGCTGTTGCTCAGTGAAAGCAATGATCAGCTGCAGATCGATCCCGTTCTGTGGGGGTATTCCCCGGAGTGGTGGCACAAAGCGCCCCTGATTAATGCCCGTGTTGAAACTGCAGCTGAGGGACGTATGTTTCGTCCGCTGTGGGAACGCGGCCGCGCCATAGTGTTTGCTGACGGGTGGTATGAATGGGTACGCCAGAGGAACCAAAAACAGCCGTATTTCATTTACCGCAGGGACGGTCAGCCCGTGTTCATGGCTGCCATTGGTGCACGGCCATTTGGTCTGAGGGATGACGGGGAAGGGTTTGTTATTGTCACGGCAGCTGCGGACAAGGGACTTATCGATATCCACGATCGTCGTCCTCTGGTGCTGACGCCTGATGCCGCGCGCGACTGGCTGCGCGAGGGGCTCAGTGGTGACGAGGCGGGCAGGGCGGCCAAACAGGGGGCTGTGCCAGCTGATGCATTCACTTGGCATCCGGTTTCCCCTGCGGTCGGCAACGTGCGGAATCAGGGGGCGTCGCTAATTGAACCTCTCTCGTGATGCTGGCTTCGCCAGCGCCAGGGTTCTGTCTGTCCAGGGACTGACCAGAGACCTGAAGCCTGGCGACGGGCTTCGTCTTCCAGTGTTGCGTAGTCGACCCGGACAGGCTTTCCGTGATATCGGTATGCCCAAGCCAGTCCCTTACGGATCTGTTCGGCATTCACATCTTTCGTGCCAAGCCACACCGTGCCAAGCAGCCGGCCGTAACGATCCTCATCCTCGCCAGTGACGTTAACGATGCGCTGTGCCACCATTGATGACAGTTCCTGTCTGGAACGCTGGCCAAAGGGCTGGTTCTTTTCCGGCGCATCGATACCGGCAAGACGAACACGCGTCAGCTGGTTCCCTTCACCGAGAATCTCAACGGTATCCCCATCGAGCACACGAACAATCCTGCCGTTGATATCCGCACTGACCTGATACGTCACGATGAGCAAAGTAATTAAGTACAGTTTCCGGAACATGGCTATATCTCTGATGTTTTCGTTATATGAGTGTCTCATTTATAGAAGCCAGAGTATATCGCAATGTTGTGGGTAGTTGATGTATCGTATAGATAAATAAAGGTGTATTAAAAAGGGCACAATGTGCCCTTTAAGTTACCATCAGATTTTATAAGTACACCTGATTCATTTTAATGGATTACCAAATTCATTTAAGTACAGCTGACCGAATTTGTAGGAAGCATAATCGGTAAGATGTCCCACATCACGATAAACAGTTACGCCATCAATATTTGTAATGCATTTACCACTAATACACTGTATTGATTTAGGGTCAATAAAGGTCAGCGTTGGGAACTCAGTCTTCATTTTACTCATCAGTTGCGTGACTTTTTCCCCGTTGGTATTTGCCGGGTTTTGCATATCACATTCATTGATGTCAAATGGGCGTCGATGAATAACGTGCTGATTTATACAGTTTTGATAGTTGCGTGGCATAGTTGCAATGGTGAACATGATAATTGGCTTTGAACCCGCATCTATGATAGTACGAATGGCTGTACGTAACGCCATTTCGTATCGACTGTCTGAGAGTGCTTCGCTTCGCTCATCCGCATCGTCAGTGATTAACTGGGCAGCAAAATAGTTTGACCACACGTGCCCTATAATGACGTAGTCAAAGTGATTTGATTTAATATAATCATAATATTGCTCTGCGTTATCATGACATTCCTGATATTTGACACCTTTATATTTCCACCAGTCAAACTGATAAATTCCTGGTAAGGTCAGGCACGAAGAGGTGGTGAGGGAATACATTTTTGTGCCAGCATCCTTAGCCAGCACATCATAAAAACCCCAGAACTGGTTAGCGTTTGAATCGCCAATCAGAAAGGCTTTCTTCGAACCTTCATGATCGCCGAACTGACAGTCCGTAAGTTCCAGGCTTCCACTGAGGCAACCATCCCTCGATGCGGCTTTCTCGGCGGCGGAATTTAACAGCTGTAACGAGCGATTGTATTCATCGCTGAAGCGCTGTGGCAAACCATTCGTTTTCACGGTTAATGAGTAAAGGCCCGTGCAGACTGTAAGGGGGAGCAATACAAGCAGAATTATACTCTTTGCAAATGACAGCTTAACCCGGCGGAATCGCTCTTCAATACCGTGATAGGTAAGCACTGCCAGTCCTGCAGTTATCACCAGCGCAATGCACAGTGTCCTGCCGGACAGAGAGAACTCAAGATAGTTGAACGCCGCAAAAATGGGCCAGTGCCACAGGTACAGAGAATAAGAAATTTTCCCTGTGTAGTTTATCGGTGCTAACTGTAAGGTGCGATTGACGAATGTGTTCTGGTTTATCAGTAATGTTGCTGAGGCAAGGCAAACAAGCAGTGTCCAGCTATTTGGATATGTCTCAACAGGTATGCTTAAACCTGAAGTGCAGATAAGTACAGCGATAGCTACTACTGCCAGAGTATTAGTTATCCATCTGTTGGTTATCTGAACTCTGTCCTTTAATAAAGCTACGCTCCCACCAATCAGAAACTCAAAAGCGCGCATATTTAATGAGTAGTAATGCTGACTGGGCGAGTACAGACTGATAAGAATAACAACTATTGTTGCAGTTAAGGTAAGTAACAACCAGCCATAAAGGAACGGCTTATACGCAAGCTTTCTTTTAAATTTACTGGCCAGTAGTGTCAAAATGGTCGCGAAAAGCGCAAAGAAAAAATACCACTGCCATTCAATTGCCAGCGACCATGTATGCAAAAGCAGGAAGTAATCAGAGTCAGGAGATGCATATGCTGCACTAAGTTTATCAAAATACTGGTTTGATAAGAAAAGAGTGGTGTATTTGGCACTTTTTGCGAATGCGGTGTAATCGTCAGGAATGTAGCAGTATGTCGCTACAATGATGGCGCCGAGAATTGTCACCAGCAGTGCAGGCTGCAATCGCCATAATCTGCCTTTTATAAAATTAGTTAGTGAGAATGTTCCTCTTTCAATTTCACTGATGACTTTCCCGGTAATCAGAAAGCCTGATATGGTGAAAAATATATCAACACCAATAAAGCCCGAAGGGAAGTATGATAATCCTGCATGAAATAATATAACAAGCAGGACGGCGACAGCACGAAGACCATCTATATCTTGCCTGTAATTTTGTACTGCATAACTTTTCGTTTGATTATCTAAAACTAAATCCATTTTATAATGGCACCTTACATATACATATTTTATGGCTGTTTTGATTGTGTTCAGCCTTTCGGAAAGCAGAGCACGTAATATTTCCTGAAATCCTATGATATCGTTTCTGAGTAACGTATATCAAAAAAGAAGTCGCGAGTTTTAGTTTTACGTCCTGTCAGGGTGCTTACTTTTATGTCATTTACTTACGTCGTTAACAAGTAACTGAGATGCATAGCTGATATTGAGCCCCGTCATATTGGTGTTCAGTGCCTTCATCATACCCGCACTGGTGTATCTGACATTGTCTTTCAGCTTCCCCCGGTAACCTTTTGAGGTGACAACCTGCAGCTGTTCAGATGTACGTAGCGCTCCCCTCCCCGCGAGCAGGTCAGATTCAACGGCGCGCAGGTACACCGGGGAGGCGGCGACCACAAATCGATCGTCAGGCCCTGCCTGCATCAGCGTCTTCAGGGAGGCACACCGCCGTTCCGCAGGCGGTCGCGTTGTCAGCCGTTCCCAGTGAGTGCGATGGCAGAACGGCATCGAGGAGAACGTCGCTTCATACGGGACCACCGGGTCTGATACGTGCAGTAGCCCCAGACCAGCTGAAATCACCCACATTTCGGCACTGTTCCGCGCCGCAGCTGCAGCTGCCCTGCTCCAGTGCTGGCCCGTATACAGCTCGCCGGCGGTCATTGAGGGCGATCCGCGACGGGCCTGCGCCAGCCTTTCCAGCCAGAGCCCGTAAGCTCTCTCCACGTCACGTTCATCCGGAAAGACCGCATCACCTGCAGGCACGGTTTTACGGCTCGTGCAGGTCACTATCAAATGGACGTTGCCTGTGCTCATGACGGCGTCCCCGCGCTGTCGTCGTTCCAAACGATAACCGTGGCCAGATGTTCAGCCACCTCCTGCCCCGTGTAACCGGCCAGGATCGCCAGCGCCCGGGAGCCTGCGTCACGGGACAGCGGACTCCAGAACCCAAATCCGTCCGTCATCAGGAGCCACTGCAGACGGTCAGTCCAGCGCTCGCCGGGTTTGCGGACCGGCGAAAACACAATCTCCGTCAGCTGTTCGCGGTTGCAGTACAGCTGGCGCTGCTCCAGTTCGTCCAGCAGGCTGTTCAGCTCGCGCCGGTCAGCTTCTTCCTGACTCATCTGCGGCCAGCGGATGCGGTGCCACTGCAGCTCCTGCGCCTGGTCGCCCGTGAACCCTGCGCGCGCCAGCAGGTCGGCCAGCGCGGCCTGCATGTCATCCTCATTGCCGGCAGCCGCGAGCGGGAACGCCTCCGGACTGTCGCGCAGAACGAGCAGCAGGCGCGCCGGTGCCGGCAGCACCCGCAGGGACGCTTCAGGCCTGACCACAGCCAGTCGAATATCCTCAGTCAGTCCGGTGATCCCCAGCGCCTGCAGCGCGGCGTCCAGCTGGCGGTACCAGGTGCCAGTCAGGTCCGACGGCGTGGTAACGTTTAGTGTGCCCGCCTCCGGCGCGGCGCTCTCATTGATCTGCACCCGGACCTCAATCCCCGCATCGTGGCAGTCCTGCAGCCAGGCGGCGACCTGCAGGGGATCGCCTTCCAGGCGCGTCACCTGCCCGGCCGCGCTCCACAGCTGCAGGCAGGTGGTACCGTCAAGACGGATAACGTAGTCGCCCCGGCACGCCAGGTGCCAGCGGTCGTCCAGTGCCACCGGGCGGTTCTCAGTTTCCTCTGTCTGGCTTTGCGGGACCAGGGGCAGAACCCGGACCGCCGTTGCGCGCTGCTCCGCCAGGACGCGCGCATGTTCGTCAGCGAGAAGCGGGGAGGCCAGCGCACGGCCGGCGTCCGTCAGCTCAACGGCCAGTTGCATGTTCGGGGCGCGCAAGGTGCGCAGCCAGCCCGCGGCTTCCATGCGGCGGCAGGAGGCGCGGAGGTTCGGCCCGTACACCGGGGCCTCCCCGCCCTGCTCCAGCACCCGCTCAATATCTCTTGTCGCCACCGGTCCCGGACGTTTCGAACCGAGGGCGGCCAGCACAATCAGCACCCGCCGCTGCAGCGGCGACGGGCGACGGGTGTTAACAGTTGTCACGATAATTCTCCCTCGTTCTGAATGTAGGCATTCAGACGCTGCCAGTCAGCATTGATGCGCTCCGTATCAGGAATGTCCTGATAGCCACGCAGTGCGAGACTGTGCCAGAACATCAGTATGTCGCTGGCCATAATCTTTTCATGGACATAAAACTCACCGGTCCTGCTGAGATTCCGTTTTTTTATCTGCTTTTCCGTTTCCTGCAAAAGCTGCTCATAGCTGAGTGAAAACGTCACTTCGTTCTCATCCATCCTGCACGCTCCGTCTGATAATGTCTGATTAAGTATAAAATCATATTGCGAATGATTTTCTACTGATGTTGCAAACATCATATCAGATATGATTATGTGATTAATGATAAATATCACATTCAATATGATTTTATGGTTGTGTTAACTAATCATATTTTTTACGGGTTTCCCGCCGTACAGATCCGATTTCCGGCTGAACCGGAAGACTGGGCAGCTATCACGGTTGCCCTGCGGTTTTATGGTTGTCGTAATGAATGCGGCGTGCTTCGTGCATTCGGGAATTTTTGGGGAGGGATGGAGAAATGTGCGGGGGAATGCGAGAAAAAGCCGCGCCGGCGGCGTTCCGGGAGAGTGGGCCTGGCTGGCGGGTTTTATCCGCAGTTATGCGGCCGCCCGCAGCCGGTGGCACACGGGGATGTCCGGATTCCTGGCGCTGACTGCGCTGCTGCTGCAGGAAAAAGTACTGAATTTTAGCGGCCAAACGGTGGAATAAAAATGACCGGGCGACACGGTATAACGGCACTTTTACTGTACTAACAAAAGGAATAACAAATGATTCAGATTATTGAATTACACGGCGGGACGATAACTCCGGATCCATTCGAATACAGGATTTTGTTTCAGGGCAAATATTTTGCAGCAGTATGGATTTATGTATAGTCAGGCATGCAGAAAGACGGTTATGTTTGATGCTTGTTTTTAACCGGTTTCCGCCAGTTGTTGGTTACATCTGGCGGAGATAGGCGAAGTTAGCCGACGATTGGCGATGTTTGACGACAATCACCGATTTTCGACGAATATTTCCGGGTGAGAGTGTTCTCTCATTCTGGATAAAAATTTAAACATACACAGCAAAAGTACTGAATTTTAGCGGCCAAACGGTTACATAAAAATGTCCGGGCGACACGGTATAACGGCACTTTTACTGTACTGACTACCCTGCTTGTTTACCGGCAGCACTGGCAGGAAAAAACCTTCGCATCGGCCTGCGCACCGGGCTTTTATTCACCAGGCAGCCTGCCATGTGCCGCAAGCCACTCACGGCGCTTTGCCAGCCAGTTCTGAAACTCAGGCGACCTCTCGGCCTTCTGCACGTTCTTCCGTCTCCAGGCCATGATGGGGCCCGCTTTCTCAGGCTTGCCAAGAAATTCCGTAATGGCTTTATCCGTCCAGAGTCGCGCCTTCAGTCCACTTTTGCTGATCCATTCTGAGTGCCATGCATCACTGGCTCTTGCCCGCATATCGGCGGCATTATAGTAAGGCATCATGCATCTCCCTGAGGGGTGTTAACCGCGAGATCGGGCCTGACGATTATTCACCGGACTTAATTTCCCGGACGCTCTTTAAATCAAGACGGTTTGCACTCCAGGCGCCGCTTCCGGCCTCGGCACCCGTGGACTTCCTGAAGCGCAGGCCGCATTCACTGACCCACTGGGTGGCGGTTTCCCGCAGCCTGACTTCGCGGGGCTGGTAGCATTCTGTAATGGTCCCTGTATGCGTCATTGGCTGCCGGTTTTTCTGTTCAGAGACGTGATTGGCCTTATCTGACACACCGGCCACTGTTCCGGTGCGGTACTGAGGCAGGATCTCCGTGGAGACCGGCAGAGGCATGCAGCAAGGTGCCCTGCCCTGTCCTGATACAGGCAGCAGACTGTCCGCCACCTCCTTCAGCCAGGCATACAGGTCCCACGCCTGATCCGGGATACCGTCGAACGTCCGTTCACGCGTGGTGAGGGTCCCGCCCTGGTCCCGGACCGTCTGTATAAATGCCGCGATCTGCCCGCCGGACTCGATGGGCTCCGCCACAATCCGGCCGTGATAGCCCGGAAACTGGTCCAGCGTCAGATCGATATAGTCCCCGTCAAGGGCGACAATGACGTGGCCATAGTCTTTCGCATTCACTCTCCAGTCCATACCGATAATATAGGGGTGCAGGTTGCTGCCGTCTTCTGTCAGATATTCAGCCAGCGTCTGGCTGGCCAGCTCGCAGCAGCCGGCAGGGAAATCCTTCAGTACGTCACGCCAGGCGGCGAGAGAGGCCTCACCGGCAGCCAGCTCCAGCGCGCGACGGAAGGCCTCCAGCCGGGCCCGGGTGTCTGCATTCATTTTTTTCACCTTCCCGTCATGGCGTGCCATGGGCCTGCAAGGCGCGGCCGTCCCCCGGGGACTCCCTGAGCACCGCCCTGGTGTCCTGGGATTTTGGCCTGTTTTACGTGAGAAACTTTATCCAACATACAGATCCCTTATAGTTTGTACTTCTCAGCTGAGATTACCGGAACGGCGTCTCAGTAAACGAAATCTGTGTACCGGTATACCCCTTGTTCTGCAACAGGAATGATATCCCCTCCATCATCATTGATCTGTTACTGCGGGGACCAATTCTGATGCTTTTCAGTGGCAGCTTTTCTTTTGCTTCAAGGATCAGATATGGTACCAGACCGTTTTCACTGACACGAAAATTGACCCCCTCAAAAGGTCTGTCCGGCAGAATGACCATCCGGAACTCCTGTTCCTCTTTGAAACCGTCATTCTTGAAAAAAGGCGGCAGACTGTGAGCCAGTTCTGCTGCATAGCCCAGTTCATACATCGCATCCTGGCTAATGGCAGATTGCACTTTCGGGGCATTGAAGAAAGCGAGGATCTCATTCCTGGCTTCAACCGTGGAATTCTCTTTGGTATAGATCACCCGGTTTTTAAACACCTGGTTTTGCGTGAGTTCCAGGGAGGCAACCAGTTCGTCATCATCAAATTCCAGACACACGCCCTGAGAGCTGCCATAGCCCCGCCACTGACTTAACAGGTCGGGTTCGAGACAGAATGAAAGATTATAGACATGAGCAGCCCGGTGCATTCTGAAGTGCGTCAGTGCCTGTTCGATGAACTTAAGGGTTTTCGGGTTAAAGTCGTTCCTCAGGTACTGCAGGGCATTCTCAAGGCAGTTCATGCCGTGAGTTAGTTCATTGCTGTCATTGAGAAAGGAAAAGTGCGTCGCCCACAGTGAGCCTGATTCGATGATGCCCTTCAGGCCGTTCAGGTCAGTGTAATGATAAATCTTCATCTGGCAGCCTCCTGACTGTCCGGGCCCTGTTCGCACTCAGTTATTTGCGTGTCAGACAGAAACGGGAACGCCTTAACAGCGGCTTCTCTTGCTTCTTCTATCGACCGTTCCCAGGCCTGCCATTCCGGATCTGCTGCCAGCACTTCGTTGGCGGTATCGCGTAACCAGTCATACAGCTCTTCGCCATCATCGAGATCAACCTGGCGGGTTTTTACCGGGTCTTCATGCTTCATGATATTACGCAACAGCGTACCAATCTGCCCGTCAGATTCGACAGGTTCGTAAGGTATGTAGCCCGGATATTCGTCGAATTGATCCAGCGTCAGATCTATATATTCCCCGTCCAGCAACACGATGACATGCGCGTGAACCGTTGAATTTTCCGCTTCATGAAAGCCTGCGTTCCCTTCCATAAAAATGATGCACGGATGGCAACCCTCAGTATCTGTCAGGTACTGCGCCAGTGTGTTACTCGCTAAATCGCAGCTGCCATGCGGGAAGTTCCTCAGTTCCTCTTTCCAGCGAGGAAAATGACGACACCCGTCAGCCCGTTCCCCGGCGCCAAGCTCCAGCGCCCGTCGAAATGCCTTTATACGTAATAGTCTTTCCTGTCTCATTTCTTCACCTTCCCTTCCTGGCGGGCCAGGGCCAGCAGTTCGGTCTGAAGCTGACGGCCGTCCTCCCGGGCTTCCTTCAGCTCCGCTTTCGTGTCCTGCAGCTGCGCCGCCAGGTGTTCGCCGGTGGCGGTCAGGCGGGCCACCTGCTCACGCAGCGGCAGAGCCTCCGCGCGCAGCTCGCGCACCTCCTGCAGCAGGCGGTCACGTTCGGCCACCACCTCGCGCAGCACCGCCAGCTCGCTTTCCAGGGCGGCCACCGTCGCCAGGGCCTCGTCCCGCTCCTGGTCGGCCCGGGCAATGTCGTCGTCGGCCTGCTCGCGCGCCGCCAGGGCTCCGGCTTCAGCCTGTTTCACCGCGGCCTGCCACAGCAGCCCCAGCTGGCCGGTCAGCAGCTGCGCCAGCTCCGGCGGCAGGGGCGTGGCCTGCTCAGCGGCCTGCTCGCGCTGGCGGGCGCGGAACGCGCGCATCACCGGGGAAATGTGGGACAGGGAGCCGCCGCCGAGGTGCTGACGGACCTGCTCGTTGGTCGGGTTCGGGGTGCCGGCGGCGATCAGGGCGGCAGCGGCGTCTTCAATGCGGCGGACGGTGTCGGGGGAGAGGGTGGTCATGGTCTGGCTCCGGTTTCTCATGGAATGGCGCCATCGTACTCCGGGTGTAAAAAATACACAATACACGTAATACAGATAATACATACAATACAGCTAATACATACTATACATACAGTACAGAACTTACATACACTCTTTCCCTTTTCCCGGTCAGATCCGAAAACTCCCGAAGTCGGATCTCCAGACTACAGCCGGTTTTTTTTGGCTAGCGTGCAGGAGATGGAAGCAGGGGAGTAAGCTGATATAATGATGTAAGAACAAACCTTACATTAAGAAACGGAGGGGTTATGGCCCGTACGATGACGGTGGACGTGGGTGATGAGCTGCGTGAATTTATCGATTCCCTGGTTAAGGCCGGTGATTACCGTACCCAGAGCGAGGTCATGCGTGACGCGCTGCGTTTGCTGCGCGAGAAGCAGGCTGAGTCGCGCCTTCAGGAACTGCGCGATCTGCTGGCCGAAGGGATCAGAAGCGGCGAGGCGAAACCATGGAACAAGGATGCATTCCTGAATAATGTCAGGGCCAGGGTGGCAAATGAAAGAGATTGAGCTGACACCCAAAGCAGAAGAAGATCTGGAAGCAATCTGGGACTACAGCTTCCGACAGTTCGGGATTGTTCAGGCGGATGCGTATATCGGCCGTATAGCCGCGGTGTTTGATGTGCTGGCCATGCATGACATCGGCACGCATCGCGCAGAGCTGGGAGACAATATCTGCTCGCTGCCGGTGGAACAGCACATGATCTATTTTGTGTCATCACATTCGGTGGTTACGGTCATACGTATTCTCAGCCAGTCTCAGGATACGGCGCGGCATGAACCCTGGAGATAACCGGATTCGAAATAAATCACAATACAATCAAGTACTTAGTTCGCATAATCTATCTTATGTTAAATATAATCCTCCTGTTCTCGAATATTACCGATCTGACAGTAAAGAAATTTATGAAAATTAAGGGAATTTTCCCCTTCGGGAACCAACCGAATGAAGACCGTCATGTCAAAACTCAATTTCAGTTATCGTGAGCCTAGCGTAGTGGAATGTCGGCTGGAAAAGGTAATACGGCATCAACATCACTTAATGTGAACTGGAAATTGCGACAATTACGTGGCATTCCCCGTACCATCCCCGCCCTTCCGGACGGGGATGACAATGACATGCTTCGTCGATTCAGGCGTAACCACCACGAAGAGTGTTTTTCCTCAAGTCATTTACGCAGTCCGCCAACCGGTTGCGCTTCTGTAAATGCATCCTTCTTATGATGAGCATCAACTGATGCGCAGTTAGCACTTACCGCCACAAGACAGAGCTAACAAATATATATGTAACTCTCGCAGACTCATTAATGGTTGAAGGGAGAAAAGTGTGGACCTCTAATTTTCTCCTTTTTCTTTCCTAAGAAACTTTTTTTCACAGTAACATTTCCATTATAGAGGTTATCAAAATATTTACTCATTCTCACTGGATTATAATCCAGATAATGCTCAGGGAAGACCCATCCTGCATCTTTTGCCGCCCATTGAACGAACGAAGGTTCATCTGTTTGAGTTTCTGTGGTTTTAGTAAACATCTTCCGGTATACCATCATTCCATATGGCCCGGTTTTTTTTATACGTTCCCGGCCCACCTCCATCAAAAAAGCATGAAATGATTTTTTATTCAATCTGTATTCATCAACCTTGCGCCTAAATTCGCCAGGAGTTGCAAAGATATCATCCATTCTGTCTACCTCACCAAAATCATAAGGTTCATACTTGAAATTTGAAAGATTTGCATCAGGATTTGCTGATCGCAACATAGATAACACATCTGTATTTGCTGGTGTTTTATAATGTCCACTTTCATTAGTTATTCGATAGCCTTTATCACCTGCAAGTCTTTGCAAACGCCCGGCAAAAATTGGCATTCCCATATCAGGATTGATGGCCATGTGTTCTTCTTCAGGATTAACAAATAATCTCGCTTTTCCAGAATTATCCTGAAAAATCACAAAGGCAGACTCTACATCCTGATTATATGGCCTTGTGTCATCTGCAACTGGAGATGGTGTCAGTCCTGGCGAAGAATATAACTCGCTTACTTCAAGCCCACCCTGGTTGTTTAAAAACAATTCATGAAACTCTGTTGACGATGTTGTTGCCCTGAGGTTTTCCACATCATGTATGAATATATCCAGAGGCATTTTTAGCGTTGAAAATCTTCCATCCTCATCCTTAAGCGTGACGGGATTATTGCGGCACATCCGGAACAGGTTCAGGCCGTCCACCGTCCCCGCCGGGTCCGCGGAGAGCCACCGCCCCGACCACGGCTGGCAGTACCGGTACCCGTAGTAGTACAGCCCCGTCGCGTCACGCTCCTTCCCCGAGTAGCGGAGGGTTCTGTAGTCCGCCTCCGCCGCGCTGCGCGCCGTCAGGATGGCCGTCCCCCCGTACGGGTAGTACTCCTCCATGCTGATGACCCTGCCGTCACCGTCCACCTCCAGCCCGCTGCTCCCCGTCAGGTTATCGTGGCTGTAGCGCACCTGGTCGTTGCTGATGCCGTCCGGCCTGCCTGACGTCCAGTGCAGCACCCGCACCTGCGCACGCCCCGCCTCGCCCGCCGTCATCACCTGCAGGCGCTCCGTTTCCGCGTCACCGCGGTGCGTGCTGCGCAGCTCCAGCCCCGGCAGGTACACCACCCGCCGCGTCTGCACGCCGCTGCCCGTCTTCTGCACGCTCACCTTCAGCACCCGCTGACTCTGCGCACCGTAGCGGTAGCTCTCCCGGTCATCCCTGTCTCCGTCACGCACCACCGGCGTCACCGCCTGCAGCTCGTTACGCGCATTCCAGGCCAGCGC
>NZ_LECZ01000014.1 GCF_001022965.1 Enterobacter genomosp. O | reverse complement strand
GAGACCGGGCATGCGGAGTTCTACGCCCGCATCCGTCAGGAGCGCTGGCAGGTGGAGCACCAGCAGATTCAGGCCACGGCCACGGCGGCGGGCATTGCGCCGGGCCACATCTTCACCCTGACCAACGCGCCGTTCTTCAGCGATAACGGTGAGTATCTGGTGACGGCGGCGGGGTATCACTTCGAGGAGAACCGCTACGCCAGCGGCGAGGGTGAAACCATTCACCGTACCGATTTCACGGTCATCCCGGCGTCGGTCTCTTATCGCCCGGCGCAGAGCACGGCGTGGCCGCGCACCTACGGCCCGCAGACGGCGAAAGTCGTGGGTCCGCAGGGGGAGAGCATCTGGACGGACAAATACGGTCGCGTGAAGGTGAAGTTCCACTGGGACCGACTGGCGAAGGGCGATGACACCAGCTCCTGCTGGGTGCGTGTGTCGAGCGCGTGGGCGGGCCAGGGCTACGGCGGGGTGCAAATTCCGCGCGTGGGCGATGAGGTGGTGGTGGACTTTATCAACGGCGACCCGGACCGGCCGATAATCACCGGTCGCGTGTACAACGACGCGAGCATGCCGCCGTGGGCGCTTCCGGC
>NZ_LECZ01000013.1 GCF_001022965.1 Enterobacter genomosp. O | reverse complement strand
ATCTCGCGCCCGGTGGCGCGGACCAGCCGGTACAGGCTGTCGTAGGCGTACGTGCTCTCCGGCACCACCTTCTGGTTGCGCCAGAAGCGGGTCTCTTCCGCGTCGTTACGCACGCTGAGCACGTTGCCCGCCGGGTCGTACCCGTAGCGCAGGTCCTGCAGCACCCTCGCCCCGGAAGGATGTCCGGCCGGGCGCGCCGTTTTTATCCCGGTCAGGCGCTGCGTCTCTGCCTCATAGGTATACGTGGTCACCACCCCGCTGCCGTGCTCCTCCCGCAGCGTCTGCCCGGCGGCCGAGTACGCCAGGGAGCGGACGATAACCTGCTCCGCGCCGCCCTT
Organism: Enterobacter genomosp. O; assembly: GCF_001022965.1. Taxonomy (GTDB): domain Bacteria; phylum Pseudomonadota; class Gammaproteobacteria; order Enterobacterales; family Enterobacteriaceae; genus Enterobacter; species Enterobacter cloacae_L. The sequence goes on along the minus strand of NZ_LECZ01000013.1, from coordinate 479 downwards.
CACCGTCAGCCAGCGGCCCGCCACCCGGCCCGCCACGTCGTACGCCACGCGCTGGCGGTTCCCCTTCGCGTCGGTGGTGGCCAGCACCGCCCCGGCGGCGTCCGCGGCGGTCAGGGTGGTGTGTGCCCCGTCAGCCAGCAGGCCGTTCCGGACGGACACCCCTGCTCCCTGCCGGCCGGCCACGACGTCAGGGTTATCCGCCTCCTTCAGCAGGCGGCGGGTCACCGACAGCGGCACGCCGGTCAGCGCGATGCTGTCCGTCCGTACCAGCCCGGCCGTGTCGTGGTGGCTGACGCAGGCCCCGGCCAGGTTCAGGCCCTGCTCCGCCGCCGTGCGGCCGGCGTACACGAAGCGCTCCGCGACGCGGGGGGCTTCGCCGGTAGCCTGCTCCGTGATGCTCACCGGGCGCCCGGGCAGGGTGGCGTCCTCGTACTGCCAGGTGCGGGTCACGGCCTGGCCCGTGTCCTCCGTGCCATCAC
>NZ_LECZ01000012.1 GCF_001022965.1 Enterobacter genomosp. O | reverse complement strand
CCTTCACGGATTGCGAAACGCAGACCGTCGTCCATCGCGATTGGGTGGATCAGAGTCACAACCATCTTGATGTTGTCGCCTGGCATTACCATCTCAACGCCTTCTGGCAGTTCGATGGTACCGGTCACGTCAGTTGTACGGAAGTAGAACTGTGGACGGTAGCCTTTGAAGAACGGAGTATGACGGCCGCCTTCATCTTTGGACAGGATGTACACTTCAGATTCGAACTTGGTGTGTGGCTTGATTGAGCCTGGCTTAGCCAGTACCTGACCACGTTCGATTTCTTCACGTTTGATACCACGCAGCAGAACACCAACGTTCTCACCAGCACGGCCTTCGTCCAGCAGTTTGCGGAACATTTCAACGCCAGTACAGGTAGACTTCGCAGTCTCTTTGATACCAACGATTTCAACTTCTTCGCCAACTTTGATGATACCGCGCTCTACACGACCGGTAACAACGGTACCACGACCGGAGATGGAGAATACGTCTTCGATTGGCAGCAGGAATGGCTTGTCAATCGCACGCTCTGGTTCTGGGATGTAAGAATCCAGGAAGCCAGCCAGTTCGATGATTTTCGCTTCCCACTCTGCGTCGCCTTCCAGCGCTTTCAGAGCAGAACCACGAACGATTGGAGTATCGTCGCCTGGGAAATCGTACTGAGACAGCAGTTCACGAACTTCCATCTCTACCAGTTCCAGCAGCTCTTCGTCATCAACCATGTCACATTTGTTCAGGAACACGATGATGAAAGGAACGCCTACCTGACGACCCAGCAGGATGTGCTCACGAGTCTGAGGCATAGGGCCGTCAGTCGCAGCAACAACCAGGATCGCGCCGTCCATCTGCGCAGCACCGGTGATCATGTTTTTAACATAGTCGGCGTGGCCTGGGCAGTCTACGTGTGCGTAGTGGCGAGTCGGGGTGTCGTATTCAACGTGGGAAGTGTTGATGGTGATACCACGAGCTTTTTCTTCTGGTGCGTTATCGATCTGGTCGAATGCACGAGCAGAACCACCGTAGGTTTT
>NZ_LECZ01000011.1 GCF_001022965.1 Enterobacter genomosp. O | reverse complement strand
TTGAAGGCCTGGAATGCGCGTAACGAGCTGCAGGCGGTGACGCCGGTGGTGCGTGACGGAGACAGGGATGACCGGGAGAGCTACCGCTACGGTGCGCAGAGTCAGCGGGTGCTGAAGGTGAGCGTGCAGAAGACGGGCAGCGGCGTGCAGACGCGGCGGGTGGTGTACCTGCCGGGGCTGGAGCTGCGCAGCACGCACCGCGGTGACGCGGAAACGGAGCGCCTGCAGGTGATGACGGCGGGCGAGGCGGGGCGTGCGCAGGTGCGGGTGCTGCACTGGACGTCAGGCAGGCCGGACGGCATCAGCAACGACCAGGTGCGCTACAGCCACGATAACCTGACGGGGAGCAGCGGGCTGGAGGTGGACGGTGACGGCAGGGTCATCAGCATGGAGGAGTACTACCCGTACGGGGGGACGGCCATCCTGACGGCGCGCAGCGCGGCGGAGGCGGACTACAGAACCGTGCGCTACTCGGGGAAGGAGCGTGACGCGACGGGGCTGTACTACTACGGGTACCGGTACTGCCAGCCGTGGTCGGGCCGGTGGCTCTCCGCAGACCCGGCGGGGACGGTGGACGGCCTGAACCTGTTCCGGATGTGCCGCAATAATCCCGTCACGCTTAAGGATGAGAGCGGTTTAGCGCCAATCCATGGTGGGGCCGCATTCCCTGAACCGCACACAAATAATAACGCTGAAGCCCACACAAGGGGATGGCTGTCGAGGTTGTTTATACGACGGAGAAGGTCGCCGTCACAAGAAACAAATTCATCCGTGATAGGCGTTGGCTCAATAGGGATCGTACGTACATTTAAGGACGGGTGGCTGATTAAGGAGTTCTCAGGTTATTTCGACATGGAGAATAAGACGAGGCTCCATTCAGCGATAAATAATGCAAAAGGATTCAACCTTTTCTATGCCCCGGGAAGTGCATTTGTGCGCATTGAGGGAATGGATGGTACGGAAGCAAAAAAAGTAAGAAATATCATGAGGGCTGTCCCTGGTATTTCTCTGAATAAACTAACCGATATGCCGGCAGTTATGGCTGCAGTATCGGTTATTGACCAGGAAAACCCTGCTGTGTATTTAAGTGAAAAACTTTCCAGGTTAGGCATTACTCACAATGATATTAATCTTGGGAATATCATGTATGATGAAATAAGTAACGAATTTAATTTAGTTGACTTTGATTCCGCATCCTTTTCAACAGATAAGGAAGGTAACGTTAAAAGCTTAACAGTTCTTCAAAAAGAGAGCATGAAAAAGAAACTGGATTATGTTTTCAACGATTTTAAAAGAAAAGTCAGACAAATGCAGATGTTGAGCAAGCAATAATGATATTTTCAGTCGATGCATTGCTTAAGCATCATTCTTTGCTGTAGGGGAGACCGTACTGGAGATTCATCAGATACAACGCTAACGAGACATACTGTTTAAATCCCGGGCATCAGCCTGCTGCCTTTGAAGAAAAGGGAAAAAGCCAGATCGCTGATGCCCTTAATAACAAGCATCCCGTTGATGCATGACTCCGTTTTTTTGCACAGTACTTATTGTTGCTCTTCTTATCAAAGAGCGTGCCAGCATCTGTATGATTAAGTCCCGGGCAGTATTCATATCCCCGGGACGGCTATAAGCCCCGGTATTGACAAGGTGGATTTCCTGAGTCCCCGGACAAGGGCAGAGTAGGGCACTTTGATGCCGGACTGCCCCTTCGTGGCACCACATGGTACATGTGGATAACGGTAAACACATACCTGCAACACATCATGACCCGGAGCGATTGAGACGCCTGGCAATCACACGATCAACTCCCCAGGGTCCCCCCCCCTGAACAATCAGCAATATACATATCAGAATATAAACTGACTCAGGTAAGTATAACAGCCAGCTGTACCACGTCAGAAAATTAAGTCCCGTCGGGATATGATTTAGTCCAACGGTAAAAAGCGCAACCAGACTGATAATCATCAGCACCAGTGCTCCGGGGCGGGTCAGTAAACCGATGCTCAGGATCAGCCCAAAAAATGTTTCACAGCTGGCCACAAAAACGGCCATAAAGGCCGGAAATGGAATTCCGGCCTCAGTGATGGTTTCAAGCATTATTACCTGGCTGGAAGGAACAAATACTTTATTGAACCCTGATGCAAAAAAAAACAAACCAAAGGTAACGCGTATCAGCGTCAATGGCAGGGCATGAGTCATACCAGAAGAGTGAAACAGAGACTGATATTGTATCATTCAGTAATTCCTTATTGTAAACATTGCCCCCAGAGAATGGGGCAGGACGGTGCAATCCGTCATCTTCCATGACGGTGGGCTAAACAGAATGTTCACCCGCAGGCAGCATAAGCTTTTTCAGGTCAGGAAAATGAATGGCACGGTAAATTATCCTAAAGACCGTTTGCCTGTACACCGATTAGAACGCTCTCATGTGAGCCGCTGATTAGCGGCTTTTATTATTTCCGGTGTCACCCGCCGGAACAGGGAGATCCGCCGCGCACTGCTCTGCAGAATCATGATCCGGCTCATCGGCCACCTTCACGTCTCGGTCCTTTCAGGGACCGGGGGAGAATAATAAAGGTGATCGTTTTGCCGTCCCTGCGAAATCCGGGCTACCTGACAATATATCTGGTTTATTACGTAATAACTGCGCTATCAGCTATACGCAGTACCAGCCGGACCCGGTGGCCTTGTGAGCGGGTATCTGAAACCCATGTGACCTGATTTGAACAAAGTAGTCAGTACTGCTCATTCAGAGGAGCCGTCAGTAAGATGTTTTCAGACAAGCATGTCCCGGAGTCATCGGACTCTTTCCTGGCTCTATGTTGTTCCGGTTTTGACGTCCCGCTTTACCCGGTAACCGGAGTTCCCGGTGTATCATTCATACCCTGTCTCAGGATAATTCATACCGGAAGCCGGCGCCGGCGGGTTGACATACCGGCGGAACGGGCAATGATAGCCGTGCCTCACGGGTATGATCCGGTGAGCGCCGACCCCCTTCTGCCGGTATCCCGCCCGGGCACCGTTTCTCTCCCCGGACGCACCGGCCCTAACCCGCCTGATGAACCCGCATCAGCCCCCGTTTACGGAGTCAGACCATGAGCACATTCCCCCTGAGCGGCGTCTTCCGCCACACCCCGGCCCTGACGGTAAGTGATAACCGCGGCCTCGCCGTGCGCGCCGTCGCCTTCCTCCGCCACCCTGATACCCCGGACGTCTGCGGCCTGCGCAT
>NZ_LECZ01000010.1 GCF_001022965.1 Enterobacter genomosp. O | reverse complement strand
GCAATGGCCTGGAATGCGCGTAACGAGCTGCAGGCGGTGACGCCGGTGGTGCGTGACGGAGACAGGGATGACCGGGAGAGCTACCGCTACGGTGCGCAGAGTCAGCGGGTGCTGAAGGTGAGCGTGCAGAAGACGGGCAGCGGCGTGCAGACGCGGCGGGTGGTGTACCTGCCGGGGCTGGAGCTGCGCAGCACGCACCGCGGTGACGCGGAAACGGAGCGCCTGCAGGTGATGACGGCGGGCGAGGCGGGGCGTGCGCAGGTGCGGGTGCTGCACTGGACGTCAGGCAGGCCGGACGGCATCAGCAACGACCAGGTGCGCTACAGCCACGATAACCTGACGGGGAGCAGCGGGCTGGAGGTGGACGGTGACGGCAGGGTCATCAGCATGGAGGAGTACTACCCGTACGGGGGGACGGCAGTCTGGACCGCCCGCAGCGCGGCGGAGGCGGACTACAGGACCGTGCGCCACTCGGGGAAGGAGCGTGACGCGACGGGGCTGTACTACTACGGGTACCGGTACTGCCAGCCGTGGTCGGGGCGGTGGCTCTCCGCGGACCCGGCGGGGACGGTGGACGGCCTGAACCTGTTCCGGATGTGCCGCAATAATCCCGTCACGCTTAAGGATAGCGACGGAAGAATGCAGGAACCAGCAAATCAGACTTTTAGTGGGTATATCGGAAGAGATGAATTTAGCGTATTTGATAAACTGTTAAAATTTCCAGAACTCTTTTATGAATCTGAGGATAATCCATCTTCTCTGGCAGGAAATATCCACGAAGAAAATGTAGCAGAAGGAGAACGGTCACATCAGAAAAAAATATCGGTAGTCTGGGGAAGAGAAGTTACCCCCCATTTTCAGCCAAAACATCCGTCAGAAATAGCGCCAGATGGAGGCGTTTCACTGGCATTTATTCAGGATATTTCCCGGGCTACCTACACGATATCTTTTGCACCTGCCGATGAAGGGATGAAATTCACAAAAGAAGATATTGATAAAATTTTCTCTCCTCAGGCCAAGCAGGTTATTTCCACAATTGCACATCAGGGCCATCTTGCTGATATTACTATTGAGTTATATGGTATTTTACCCGTTGATGATATGAACAGGTTTGTACAAAAAAGAGGGAATATGCCCGAACACCGTATCTTTAATGAAGGAGGGCAATATCGAATCACATCAATAAAGCAGTTTGAGTTTAAAAATTCTGATACGGAAGAATATGATGAAATCAGTGGTTTTACTGCAACGGTTGAACAAACGACTTATCTGGATGCGAAAGGATTTGATGGGTCAGGTAACCGAATATTATCTTATCAGTCAATGGATAAACCATCTTTTCAGAAAATATCGTTAACAATGATATTGCCTGAAAACCCGGGAAACCAGCCTGTAGTGCCAGCCGGAAAAGGATTTTTTTCCCGACGAAGAAATAAGTAACCAACTGCTTGTTGCACTGACAGCGCCGATATATGCAATACATGCAGATACTCGGCTTTCGAATCAGCGATAGCGCTGCCATCAGTATGATCCGGTGAGCGCCGCCCCCTTCTGCCGGCTCCCCGCCCGGGCACCGCTCTCTCCCCGGACGCACCGGCCCTAACCCGCCTGATGAACCCGCATCAGCCCCCGTTTACGGAGTCAGACCATGAGCACATTCCCCCTGAGCGCCGTCTTCCGCCACACCCCGGCCCTGACGGTAAGCGATAACCGCGGCCTCGCCGTGCGCGCCGTCGCCTTCCTCCGCCACCCTGATATCCCGGACGTCTGCGGCCTGCGCAT
>NZ_LECZ01000001.1 GCF_001022965.1 Enterobacter genomosp. O | reverse complement strand
GCGCTGGCCTGGAATGCGCGTAACGAGCTGCAGGCGGTGACGCCGGTGGTGCGTGACGGAGACAGGGATGACCGGGAGAGCTACCGCTACGGTGCGCAGAGTCAGCGGGTGCTGAAGGTGAGCGTGCAGAAGACGGGCAGCGGCGTGCAGACGCGGCGGGTGGTGTACCTGCCGGGGCTGGAGCTGCGCAGCACGCACCGCGGTGACGCGGAAACGGAGCGCCTGCAGGTGATGACGGCGGGCGAGGCGGGGCGTGCGCAGGTGCGGGTGCTGCACTGGACGTCAGGCAGGCCGGACGGCATCAGCAACGACCAGGTGCGCTACAGCCACGATAACCTGACGGGGAGCAGCGGGCTGGAGGTGGACGGTGACGGCAGGGTCATCAGCATGGAGGAGTACTACCCGTACGGGGGGACGGCCATCCTGACGGCGCGCAGCGCGGCGGAGGCGGACTACAGAACCGTGCGCTACTCGGGGAAGGAGCGTGACGCGACGGGGCTGTACTACTACGGGTACCGGTACTGCCAGCCGTGGTCGGGGCGGTGGCTCTCCGCGGACCCGGCGGGGACGGTGGACGGCCTGAACCTGTTCCGGATGTGCCGCAATAATCCTGTTGCGTTTATTGATAGTAATGGTCTTAATTCAGAATTGTTATATTCTCAGGCATTCAAACGGACGGCGAAGAAATATAACGTAATTATCGGTGTAAGGGCGCCGAATCCATTAGGTGAAACTTTATTAAAAGAAGGATTCCCATCAAAAAATTTCCATATGAAGGCAAAATCCAGTCCAACAGGACCAACCGCAGGTTTTATTGCAGAAGATCCGATTTACTCTAAGGTTTCGCCTTCTGCATATAAAAAACAGAAAGCATCAATTGATAAAGCAAAAGCTTTGGGCTCGGAATCTATATCTTTAGCCATCAGCAAATCACGAGTTAATGAGTTAATTGATGCTGGGAATTTAAAATCTTTAGGCAGAAATCGTTATTCAGCGAAGTATCCGAGCGGCACTCAAGAGTTTGAGATTGAAAATAATGGCAGAGTTTTAAATTCAGATGGGGAACCTGTAAAAGTAATGACTAATCCACCGGAAATTGGAGGAGAAAAAATCAATAGCTTACCCATAACAGCCGATTACGATTTATTTGCAATTATACCAAGCAACAATCAGTCCTATAATGAAAGACCCCTGACAGTGCCTCAAAGATTGTTGGCTAGTAATTTTTCTCTGCCTTTCACAAGTCCAAAAGGGAAAAGTGGCATGAGTGAAGATGTAAACATGGGGAATCTTCATCACTTTGGGAAAGTGATTATCGGCAATTTAAATAAAGAGATTAACGCAGAGGGATATGCTGGCGGTAAATTGGTCTGGCATAACGATGAAACAGGCAATCCATTTAGCCCTGGGTTTGATGAGAATGATAAACCAATTTTCTTCCTCCCATCAGGAGAGACATTTCAGGCGAAAAATAAAAGTGAACTGCTTGACTTCTATTCCAGGTTGCGGGGAAGTGGATACGCTCCAGAGTATAGTCCGATTTTTGGTTTTTAAGTTACAGTTAAGTATAATTAACCGAAGGATAGTTACATTAATAATGTATCTATCCTAAAAACCAATTCTTTTTAAAGAAAAATAATCATGTCAATTGACACCCCACCACTCTCAAAGAATTATCATCTGTGATAGTAATGGAGTATCCTCATTGATATAACAGTCTTTTTTGAGTAAACCAAAAATAGTCAATCCGGAGAGACAGTTTTTCTGTCTCATTTGGGGTGTTTTTGCCTCATCCTGGCGTTACGTTTTCATCATCCAGAGTTAAACGAGACAGTTTTTATCATTATGGCACTTTACGGCTATGCCCGTGTTTCAACCAGCGACCAGGCTCTGCCCCTGCAGACACAAATTCTCCGTGCTGCCGGTTGTGAAATCATTCGTGAAGAAAAAGCCAGCGGAAGCAGTCGGACCGGAAGGAGCCAGTTGCAGTAGCTGCTTCCTGAGTTCCTGCGCCCCGGTGATACGCTGATGGTGACCCGCGTGGATCGCCTGGCCCGCAGCATTAAGGACCTTCAGGATATCGTGTCAGGGCGTAACGCTCAGGGCAACAGAACAGCCTGTGGACACGCGTTCAGCAGGTAAAGCCTTCCTCGATATGCTGGGTGTTTTCGCTGAGTTTGAAACAAACCTTCGCCGGGAGCGCCAGATGGAAGGCAATGCCGCGGCGAAGGCTCGGGTCGTATACCAGGGAAGGAAACCTTCCCTAGATCCTGCAGAGGTCTGGCACCTGTATACCACTGAGAAGATGGGAGCCACGGCCATCGCCCGCCTGCTCGGGATCGGGAGGGCGTCAGTCTACCGGGCGCTGGAAAATTATGAGCAGCCGTCGTAGCACTATCCCGGCTGATACCCTGTTGCAGCTGCGGTAACAGCTCGATCGTCTGGCGCCAAAAAGCCCTGAACGTGCCACTCAGATTGCCGCGACCGCTCAGTTGTATGGTATTTCGGTCATGACGGTTTATCGCGCTTTTCACCTTGTCCTCAGACCACGGACGGCCCACCGCAGCGATCATGGCCAACCCAAGGTGCTGCCAACGTCCGAACTCGAGTATTACTGTGAACTGATTGCCGCGCTGAAATTACGAACCACTAATAAATCCGGCCGCCATCTGTCGACCGGGTGGTCAATACAGTTGCTGGAAGAGTATGGCATGGAGACGGTTCAGGAATTGATAAAAAGTCCCAGGGGCTTGCTTCGTAAGCAAACCGTCAACCGCTGGCTTTCCCGCTGGCGTCTCGACAGCTCCACCTGTTACGGGAACCACTGGCGGTAAGATTTCAGGCAGAAAGCAGCAATGACTGCTGGCAGTTTGATATGTCACCATCCGATCTCAAACATATTGAACGGCCTGACTGGGTTGACCCTATCAGATACTGGTTTTTCCAGTGATGAATATGGCCCCGTCACCGAGGCTGACAGGCAGCCTTATCTGGATCTGGAGCATAATGATTTACTTAACGACAATTACATTATTAACGTGCCGGAGTCGGAGGATTTGACGCTGAAAAGCGTCATTGACATTGACCTGGATGAAATGCGGGTCATTAATGCCTCTCAGACAGAAATGTACCTCAGAACGATGGGGTTAGGTCCGTGTATTGCGATTGGTGGAATAGGGCATACTCAGGATAAGCAGATAATACTGGGGTTAATGCACTTTACAGGCCTTGAGGAACCCGATGTCGTCATGAGTGCCCTTGATGATGCGATGAGAGAGGCGGGGGCAGAACATACTGGATATATTATGGTTGGCGGAAACATTGCACCCGGCGGGGAAGATAACGGCAGCCTGATTGCAGAGAGAAGTTTATTAAGCTTACGGGAGACGTACGATATCCGCAGCGTCCGCTTGCATACTTCTGAGGGCGAGCTTGATCCCATAACAGGAGAAAGTACAGCCGTTGATGCCGTCCTGACGACAACACACATGCTGTTCAGGAAAGCAGCACTCTATTAATAGTTATACGGATACCGATGTCATGGACAGCCTGTTTTCGGCGCCGGTGGCAGTGTGGCCGCTTCAGAATCAGACTGTTCACAGGATCGTTCAGCAGTCAGGAGATAATCCGAGACAAATCGCTGCCATGGCTGAGGCCGCCCGTAATAATATCCCTGCAGCAAATGAACACCTTTTTTACGCAGAAGACGCGCCTGCTCCTCCGTTTCAACACCTTCAGCAACCAGCTGGAGGCTGAGGCGCTGGCTCAGATCCACAATGTTGTCTATCACATTTTCTGAAGGCGCATGCTGAACCATTCTGGAAATGAAAGAGCGATCTATTTTGAGCGTATCAACCCGGAACGCCTGCAGATAACTCAGGCCGGAATGTCCGGTTCCAAAATCATCAATGGCTATAATGACACCTGCCATCTGTAAATCAGTAATCTGAGCCAGGGTCTGGGTATTCAGCTGCAGGGGTTCCCTCTCCGTTAATTCCAGAACCAGCGTAATGGCACGATGGGACAATGACTGAAGGAATGACCGGCAATGGGCTGAAAATGCAGGTTCGGTAATATGCTGAGGACTGACGTTGATCCCGATATGAAACCCTTCTGGCAATAACATTCCAGCCGACCGAAGTGTCCTCGCCACATCCTGCATCAGACTCGTCGTAACAGGAACAATCATTCCTGAGGACTCGGCCTGGGGGATAAAGCAGTCGGGGAAAATGATACCGTCCCGGGGGTGATGCCAGCGAATCAGTACCTCAGCACCGATGCATCGTTCAGTATCAGATTCAAAAATCGGTTGAAAATAAGGGATAAACTCATGCCGTTCCAGTGCTCTTTGTATCTCATCCCGTAAAGAGTGCGGGCGAGTCGATAACCACTTCGTCAGAAACGCCACACCGCAAGACAACAGAAAAAGACAAATCAGCATTCTTATGTTCAGACGCAAGAATTCATGCCAGAATTTTTCTGTGGAATAGCTGCTCTGGACGGAAATCGGGTAGTGCCCGGAAGGCCATATCAGGGAGAAACGTTCAGAACGAGGAACGAAATGGGTCAGTAATTTGCCTTGTCTGCTGAGAGCCGTCCCCCCGACAATCAACAGAAGATCAATATCTTTATCCTGTAAGGTCATTGCCCGGACCAGGTATTGTGCATCAACACCGACAAGTGCACTTGTCGTATTCCCGTTTTGACGCAACACCAGTAGCGGGCGATGGGTATTGAGAGAGTTGCCCTCCATAAGCAATAACCGCTGTGAGACATACTCAGAGGATATATCGGGGAAGTTCACGTCGCCATACAGAGTAGAACAGTAAATAGTTCCGTTACGCACCAGGCTTACCGAACGAACATAGAGTCCCAGAGCTACGAACTGGCGAAGCGTGTTGACGTTACTGGCACAATGCAGAGGCTGGATCTGCAGGGACTGGAGTGCAACCGTACTGGCAGAGTGCAGGATTTCTTCCAGTGTTCCCATAGCCTGCTTTGTGGTCGACAGGATTCTGTTATGAAGGGATAAGACGAAATCGTAGTACATCGTTCCGGCGCCAGCAAAGAAAATACCGGTACCAACAAGGATGGAAAAGAAATACTGGCGTCCTGATCTGAAAGACATAGATACCCTGAATAGCCTGTGGCAGGCAATGACATGAATTATCTTTACTGCGGGTCAGTATAGCAGCGCAGGCTATGCGAATCCTGCCCTGCTAATGACGGCGCCATTTCAGCAGGACAGGCCGTTATTGTGCGTTAATCCAGGACTGGGAGACGGCTGGGGAGTCCACCATGACGTAGTCAGCACCCAGACGAACAGCTTCCTCATAGTCCTCGCGGGTATTTATTCCAATAAGCATGACCTTTGCGTCACCTCCCTGTCTGATACAGTCCATCGCTTCCTGGTCCCAGACCAGTTGTGAATGTGAACGCCCTTCACCAAGCGTGAACTTTTCGATGACTTCGACATTTCGGCGAAGCTCAAATGCGTGCAAAACAGGCTGAGGTTGTAAACGACGTTCTTCGCTCTCGATCTGACAGGTATGTGTCATTGTCACCAGGGCCAGGGCCCCCCGGGTAGTATCACGACTGTTGAATCGGGCAAGCTCAGGTGGGAGTGCATCGAGAAACTTTTTTTCGGTTGAATAAAATACCACGCGTTGCTGGTCGTTTGCGTCAATAGTGACCTGTTTCAGTGCCCTGGCCATATCCCGGGGATCTGCATCCGGTGATTTAATATCAATAAAAAATGTTTGTCCCGGGAAGAGACGCAATGCCTGAGAAAGCGTCGGAATGGTCAGCCCCTTGTTGCGATAAGGAAAATCACCCTTTGGGCCAGCAAACTGATATCCGGCATCCAGGCGGGTCAGTTCCTTGTGCGTGTATTGTGAAATGCGTCCTTTACCATCGGTCAATGCCTGCAAATCTGACGGGCGGTACAATACAGGGATCATGTCTTTAGAGAGCTGGACTGAGATCCAGATAGTATCGGTGACATTAGTAGCCAGGGATATTGCGGTCAGCGTATTTTCAGGGGCATCAGCGGTACCTGCGCGATGGGCAACAATTTCGGGAGCCGCTTTCACTGGCGGAAGTTGTAATAAGAATATTGTCAGCCCGAAAATTAAGCTTGTTGTTTTTGCATTCATTAATTGTCATCCATAATAGTTGACCCCTTCACGCGGGGTGACCTGGGTTTATGCACTTATGACAGGAAGTCATGTGATATTACAGCGAATTAACGTTCGTTTTCGTCTTAAAAAAATCTCCCCTGTAAAATAATTTTAAGGTAACGTCGGTTAGTATGTCTGTTAGTGAGTGAGTTGAAACTACTGGCCTTTAATTTTCTCAAGGCCGTATTTTTATAGCCACTCACCGTGTTGGTACTTAGCATCAGAGTTTCAGCGATAACATTGACTGAGTCACCATTAAGTAAATGACCCAGCACCTGCTTTTCCCGCTGTAACAATTTTGGCGAGTATGGCACAGCCCCATCTTTCCCTTTAGCGAGGCACTCCTCGATTTCAGTTAATGACGCATTAGCAGGCAGGATTTCCAGATTAATATCTCCAAGATCTATCAGTGCCTGCAGCAGTAGCGAACCGGGTCCATCCAGAAATACCGATACTCTGACATCACAGGAACGTCTGAGGAAAACTGAACGAATGAATTTCCATAAAGAGGGTATCGACTGGTAACCACCCGGTGGGCTGATGATCACCCACTGCACATGGCTGTAATCCTGGTGGACATAAAAATCCTGTGCCTGTTCGATACAGGTAAGCGGAAACTGTAAATTCAGCAATTCCACTAATCCTGCCCTGGTAAAATTACAGGGCGAGATGAGAAGAATATTCATTGGCAAAAGGTTATTAGTGGCACCAGATTCGATCATATTCAGGCTTCTTTTATTCAGGAGAACTGATGGAGTGCTTACCATAACAGCCTCCGTATTAAATAATATGTGCGTAACCAGCTATCGCACCATGAAAGACATCAGTGCAAAGAGTAGCATGTCGGGTTTCATCAATCAGATATCTATGCTTGACCTGTCACCTCCATATACAATCATTATTAACGGTTGAGAATCAAATTAAAATATCTTAAATTTTTACTATTCATACGAAACAGTGTGTTAACATCATCTTTAAAGGATATGCTCTTTTTGGCTCCGTACTTCAATAGCGCACCTGCGTCAGATTAATACCATTAAATGTAGCTCCTGTTTACGCTTTTTTTATCCCTTACGACATGCCCGCGATGGCAAGAAACTTCGTCTGCTGTGAACAGGTCTGAATGAGCCTGTTATCCATCAGGAAAACATATTCGTTGTTCTGACAAACATAAGGAGTATCTGCAAAGTACTTCTGTTTATGTCTGGTTATTACCGGATTGTGGTATTAATTTTGTAACAGCCGGTGTGTTATCAAAACGTAAGAGAACATGGGTACCTTGTTCGGAGCTGGATACCTCAACAGTATTGATAACCCGGCTTTTTTTATGAATTAGCTCTTTTATGATGGCACGGTTTGCTGCGGGTATTGAACAATAGTAAAGAACACAGGACAAAATGACAGGTACGATTATCATAATTTTCAGGAACCCCGGCTTAAGAAAATAGGTAAAGAAAGCAGCAGGTTCAGCCTGCGAAGGGGTTAAGGAATGTGATCTCACATCACTGGTAGTCTGTACTGAATGACTTTCATCTGGAATAAACCGGTAACCCTGCCGCAGAACGGTATGTATGGCCGTATCCAGACCACAAAATCTCAGCGTACGCCGTAGCTTGCTAACCAGCTGTAATATATTGGTATCTGTCACACTATGATGTCTTTCAGGCCAGACCCGGGGAATGATTTCTTCGCGGGTAACGACATCTTCGGTGACTGATTTTTCAACCAGCAGTACAAGTAACCTCTTTTCCTTCTCAGTGATGCTGTATGGGGTGGCGTTACAAAAAAGTTTATTCGCCTCAGTATTTAATTGGATTTCACTGGTGATGATTAACATTTTACTAGGAATCTCCTTAGCCTGTGGAAATAGATATTTTTCATCATAAACTAAGTCTTGTAATAACCACAGAGATATTAATAATGATTCATGTAATGTAAGCGGATAGGATATGTAAATTTAGCGCAAATAAAATTAATTCCGGGTGATATAGGTATTGCGGGAGTAATAATAACGAAGGTTTGGACGCTAAAGCTGAACGCTGAGTCATCATCCCAAAAGGCCGCGGTGATGTCCGCAGTAAATATAATGATTCACAAGGCTATAAGATGAGAAAGGCACGAGCTTCGGCCCTGTTCAAGAACCTTAAAAATTTCTCATTCAGGGAGATACCGGCAGTCAAAATGTTTCAGGAGAACTCGTTTAAAAAATCCCGACGAGTCACGAGATGACGTTGATACAGGGTCAGGGGGGAAATGAGTCTTTCCTGTTAGCATTCTCATTAGCCCTAGCCTGCGTGGGATAATGTGTCAAATGTGCCACTATAACGCCATAGCGCTTGTGTAGTACGTCATACCTTCTTTCGTACAGATTCTGACCAAAATGATAACGTTTGATTATAAATTGTCAAAGCGTTACCGGCCTGACGACAGATGTCAGCAATCAGGATTACTCTCCATGCCAATGGAGAGGTTGACCCATTATCACCTGGCAAGGGATCGCATAAGCTGGATACATCAGGAATTATCATATATTTGTTCTGTACTGCAAGACAGGAATGAATTATCAAAAAAGGGCAGGGTATATAAAAAGTTAATGGTGTTCTAAAAAATATAAAGCCTGAATCTGACGAATTCAACACAAATACCAGTAAGGCTCAGTTCAGGAAAACGTGAATTGTGTACAAGACATGTTTTTCCGGATCATCGTTAAGTGAGCCGGGTTATCTCTACGGGATCCGGACCTCTGACTCTTCAGGCATGTAAAAGTGCTATCCCGGTACTCAACAGTATCACGAAATGAAGGATATAATCGGAAAGAAACTTATGCATACTACCTATCTGATCGGTTCCTTACTGGAAATTAATCATCAATCTAGAGCACTGATTCACCGTGGTAACAAAAATGAAGTTTCCTTGCCTACCTCTGGTTGCTTTTGCTTGCAGGCTTTAGCTGAACGTGGTGGCAGCACTCTGTCTCTCACAGAACTCATGGAGATTGGCTGGGGGCATTCCGGCGTTGTAGTCACAGAAAATAGTATACGAGTGATGATTAACAAGATACGTAAAGCAATCACTTCTCTCGGCATGCAGCGCGATATCATCCTGTTAACCGTCCCTCGCTGCGGTTATAGACTACTGGTAACTAATACATTACAACCAGGATTACTACCTGGAACAGGAAAAAATACCGATAAACTTACGGCATCAACGGCATCAACGGCATCAACGGCATCAACGGCATCAACGGCATCAATAGTAGTTGGCAGGGACAGGTTTAACTGGTCAGTCTTCTCCTCAGATATGCTCACGAGTACGCTTAAGCATATATCCGGCCGGATGGTTGTGTTGGGTTGCAGTCTGCTGGTTATGATATCCATTGCTTGTACAAACTGGACTATAATGTCCAGCTTTAATAATAAAAATGGTATGCAAAATGATGAATGGTCTCTTCCAGTACACGATACTGATACTAAAGCATCTCATTTATTTAAGAGCGCAGGATATTATCCCCCCCTTGGTGAGACGCGATTCAGATGGATAAGAGATAATTCTCCGCTCGATAAGTTGAGGCATAACATCACAAGCATGTTATGCAGCGTATGGTAAAATGCTTTCGTATTGCCAGAGAACTAGCCTGAACGGAACCCCTTGAGTACCTCATTGACGAGGAAATATATCCCGGCCCAGTCATCGGCAACTCCGATGCTGAAAACAGAGAGGCTCTTGCAAAAGGGGTAAGTACGCTACAATATCCTTGCACTACAGCGTCAATGGGAGTGCCTGGCGATCCAATTGAAGGCGTTCCGGTTGTTAATGCATCAATTTTGCAGGAGATCCCGTTGATTAATCGGAATCCGAACGTAATCATGATGGCGGAAAAACTAGCCGCGCAAATCCGGGCAGGGTACGAAATCATCACTACCATCGCTCTGAACAGATATAGTGGTTGTTGACTTCAACTTAATGAGACAGCTCACATCGGCTAAACGTCCCCGATTTTGCCCAGCATAACCGGGCCTGGCGATACAGTTAAAGCCAATGACCACTACCTTTCCGGCATGAACTATCTGCAATATTGTGAACTGGTATTTACTTAAAATACAATCGACTTTAATTCTCAGGTGCTTTTATGACCCGGACAACTATAAACATTGCTATTGTTGAAGATGAACCTTTCAGTCGTCAGGCAATACAGAGCATTTTGAGCCGCTTTCCATATCACCCCACAGAAACGGGGCAGCTGCTTTTCTGCAGCGAGTTTACCCTCAACATTTCCGGAAGTGTCAGTAAATCGTCGGAGCTTCTGTCATTAATCAGAAGCGATGTCAATATTGATGTTCTGCTGCTGGATTATTCACTTGTCGTTATGAATACCAATGAAGATGAAGGTGAAGACCTGATTCAGGAATATGATGGTGTGACACTTATAAAACGCATACTTAACATACGCCCGGAACTGAAAATACTTGTTCATACAGCACATAAAAGCCTGATCATTGCCAGGAATGCGTGGAAATGCGGTGCATGGGGATTTGTTCAAAAATGCGGAGACATGCAGGAACTCTTCTTTGCAATCGATCGTGTAAGTAAAGGGAAAAAATTTTTCCCGATTGAAGTCGCTGAACTGCCAGAACAAAGCACACAATATAGACTTTCATCAAGAGAGACTGAGGTTCTGAGGCTTCTCCTTAATGGGCTTAATCAGAATGCAATTGCCGCTCATTTAAATATCAGTTTTAAAACAGTATCGAATGCTAAGATCAGGGCTTTCAGAAAACTAGGACTTAAGTCTAATGCGGAGTTGTTTCGGTATGCAAATGAAATTATCATTTAGCGTTATTATGATGGTCGTGTTCTTTTTTGGATCTGCTTCATACTCGCTTTCAGCACAAAAAGTCCAGTTCACGCCAGAAGAAATGGCTTACATAAAAAAACACCCGGTTATAAAATATGGGATATTTCCCAAATTCTATCCAATAGAAACCATAAACGAACTTGGTGAACATATTGGATTAACAAGAGATTATATCAGCCTTATATGTGACGCGACAGGAATGCGTTTCGAACTGGTCCCCAGCATCAGCGGCAATGAATCGTTCAAAAACCTCAAAGAAGGGAAAGTTTCGCTTCTTACCTCCACCTCTGCATCATTTGCCGAACAGAATGGTCTTGCCCGCAGTGTTCCCGTTTACTCGACATGGCCTGTTACTGTCACCCGTAAAGCTACTCGGCATGTCACAACTCCCGATGATATTCAGGAGGGGACGGTTTCAATTACGGATTATCTTTCTCTAATTCAATGGTTCACTGAAAAATACCCTCAGGTAGATTTCACAATAAGTTCTTCACCGGAGAAAACAATAGATAACCTTATCCGCGGGAATTCTGTAGCGGCAGTGGTACTTTCTCCAACGGCTTTTTATTATATGAACATGGTTTATCCTGATCAGCTAAAAATTTCCCGTCCCTACACCGAAAAAATACCTCTTGTAATGAGTGCCAATCCAGAAGACAGGGTTTTGATCGAGATTATTAATAAAGTACTAAATTCTTTGACGCCAACACAGCACGGGAATCTTATAGAAAAATGGATTGTATCCGGTGAAAATAAACCAGGTAACACGTGGGGCAGTTCTGGTATATACATATCACTGTCAGGTTTTTTATTAATCCTTTTAATTGTCACTCTCTGTTATTACTGGAAAGCCAGAAAAAATTTGCTAAGGCAGCACACACAAAGAAATCTGGAACTTTCAGTCATATCTCATGAACTCCGAACGCCACTGATCGGGATTTTGACTGCAACCGAGGGACTGCTCAGCAGCCCTTTATCTCTTAATCATAAAGACAGATTATTAAATATTATTAATGTCACGCGGGCAATGTTAGAAAACCTCGATTTGTCTCTGGATTATGCCAGAATCAGTTCCGGGGCGGTCAGACTCAATCATCAGCCTCATTTACTGTCATCTCTCTGCGACACCAGTATTAAATTATTCGTCGATTTTGCAGAAACTCATGAAACAACGCTACAGGTGCGGTATCTTTCAGACAAAGCTTTTCAGCCTCATCTTGTCGATGGAGCATTGCTCTCTCAGGCGATTAACAATGTCGTCAGCAATGCGATAAAGCACACCAGTGGAGGGCTTGTTTTAATGGAGTGTTCTCAGGTTCAGGTGGATGGAAAAAGCATGTTTTGCATTGAAATCATCGATACAGGAACAGGCATTCCCGAGAAGGCACTCCGGCGTCTGGCGGAGCCTTTTGTCCAGTTCGATGAGGATGTACCAGGGCCCCATGAGCGCCCTAAGGGATCCGGACTCGGCCTGTTTGTCTCAAAACAGAATATGCAGTTATTAGGAGGGCATCTTGTCCTTAACAGCAAACCGGGTATTGGTTCACGCGTTAAGCTTGTTTTTCCTGTCATTCCAGGACATTTACAGACTGAAAAATTTCTTCCAGCACATATCCAGCTCAGGCTGAACTCCACTGACTCAGCTCCTGTCAGTGAACTAATATCCGTATTAGAAAACAGTCATATCTCATACCATATTGCAGAATGTCCTTCTACAACGAAACCGGAATATGACTCCACATTGTTAATCAGCTTTGAACGACAGAAGAAACAGTGGCTACTGTATAATAGCAATAATGAGTGCATCACATTAAATTGCCCTCTGTATGCATCAGACGTCTATAGCGCCGTGGTTGAATTAAGTTGCCACCGTAGTGAGGCCGTTAGCTGTAGTGATGCCGGGCCTTCAGTTGAAGATATCTGTGTTTTCCCGGTTATTTCTCGTCGCGTTCTTCTGATCGATGATGAGCCACTGCTGCTTGAGGTCCAGCAAGAACTCTTTATTGATATGGGCTATGCCGTTGATGCAGTTTGTGAAGCTCAACAGGCATATCACCGCTGGCTACAGCATCGACATGAGATCATCATCACAGACTGTCGGCTAGATGAGAGCGATGGATTCGAGCTGGTTCGCCATTTAAGAAAGCTGATGCAGAATTCCTCTTCTGATGTGTTGGTTATTGGCCAGTCTGCAGCACTAAGAGACGATGATATCCGGTTAGCCAGGGAGGTGGGCATGGATTTTCTACTGCAGAAACCCATTGCACGTGAACAATGGCAGCAGCTGATTCAGGATTATTTCTCTGATAAGGACCTTAACATTGTCTGATCCCTCTTTTTTTCAACGTTTTTATGTTGCTCTGGAAGCTTATCTGCAGCAGGCAGAAACAGAAGTGAGAAACGGCAATCTGTCTGCTGCTTGTAAAATTGCGCATAAAATGCTTGGATTGTGCCAACTTTTCGGAACAGCGGAACAAACCGCACTGTGCGAGCAAGCAGAAAATTCTCAGTCATTACCAAATCTTAGAATGATTCTGGGTGATTTAAGAAAAATGCTTACTGATAATAAATCTGACCGTCAGTAACCGCTGCCCGGAGGGGGTCAGGCCGGATATTCGTTAGTAAAATTACGAATATCCCATTCCATCGACTTTTCAGATAGTTGCTTCTCTCATCACTTGATCAAACATGCCACTGATGCTTTTTAATGACTGACGCCGTTATTATTTCTGAGGCGCCGATCACTGCCGTTTAATATCCTACATCACGATCTTTCAATCTATTAATGGGAATCAGAGTTTATCCTTCGCATGTATTATCCATAACATCGACTCAGATATGATATAAATCATACTGATTCTGCAGGAATCGTTATTTTTTAATGGAATGGTGATGTAAATATACATTCTGATTTTACACATAATGAAAACACACTCTTGAATATTAAGTTCAATTACCCTTCGTTCACCATGTTTTACATTTACAGGAATAAAATCCATGTAAACTAAAACCAACAAATAAGGATTCAAAATGCCATTCAGAGAGCCTGGCGAGGCAAACATTATAACATGGCTTATTATAGGTGCCTTTTCAACATGGGGGGGATTAGTCAGATATATTATGGACACGCAAAACAAACAGACAAAATGGAGCTGGATGGGGATTATCTGCCAGCTGATCGTCTCAGGTTTTACCGGTCTGACCGGTGGCCTGTTAAGCTTTGAAACCGGAGCAAGTTCTTATATGACATTCATTGTTGCAGGATTATTTGGCACGATGGGAAGTACAGCTCTTAGTTATTTATGGCAACGTATTTTCCCCGGGAGAAATTTACCATGAACATTCACATGAATAAATTTACATTTAGTCGTATCAGCGAGCAAAACTTGCGGGGAATTCATCCCGATCTGAGCCGTGTTGTTTATCGTGCACTACAACTTTCCGCCATCGACTTCAGAGTCATCGAAGGTGTTCGCTCAGCCGAGCGACAGCGACAGCTGGTGCGCAATGGAAGTAGCAAAACCCTTAACAGCAGACATCTGACCGGACATGCAGTCGATCTGGCACCCTGGGTACATCACACTATCCCCTGGAATGAATGGCATTGTTTTGAAACCGTTGCGGAAGCAATGAAAGCTGCGGCAAAAGAGTTTCAGGTTCCTCTGGTATGGGGGGGGGACTGGAAAATGCGTGATGGCCCGCATTTTGAACTGAGCAGGGAGGCGTATCCGGTATGATAAAAAATGTTTTATATACAGGCTTAATTTCCCTGTTACTGGGCGCCATGTTTTGGGGTTACAAAACCAGCCACGCTCTTGTCAGTTTAACTGCAGAAAATCGTCGGCTGGAAAATGAACTTTCAGCTTTGCGCGAAAATTCTCGCCGTCTTCATTCTCAGTCCTGGCAATTAATGGAGGATCTCTGGAGTGTCAATATACAAAAACGTGAAGAGGATAAGCACAGTGAAACTATCCTTAGGGCGTTACGTGAAGCGCAACGTGACAATGTCTGCGCTAATCAGCCTGTGCCTGATGCTGTTATCAGGATGCAGCAGGATGCCAGTACCGACTGAGAAAATGGTGGCGTCACCACCACCTTTGTTCTTACTGCAGCCCTGCGTATTACCTCCTTTTACCGTATCATACTGGGGGGATTATCCTCAGTATGTTGAACTTATGCGTGCGGCGATGAAGAAGTGTAATATGGAGAGAAGTGCATTTTTATCCTCTCCATCCATTGCGCCATGGTTGGCACGGGATAAAGGGGAGGCGGCGGGTATTTTATTTAATCGTGCATATGATACTGCTGATTGATTTAAGGAGTATCACTCACCTCGCGCGTGGGCTTTGATTTGCACCAAATCTAGCAATAAGCATACAGAATATTAATTCAGCCCTCCGGACACATCCTTTCCTGTTCTTCTTTATACCAAAAGCAGGCTCGTAATCTTGTCCCGGATGCTGCGCGGCTTGTTGCGCAAGGAAAAGCCTCCGGATCAGCGAGGATGAGAACGATCTGGCGCACCTGAGCTGATACGTCTCCCCGTCCGGAGGCCGGCCGCCCGCGCCGGCCTCCTTTCTTCTTCCCGCCCGCCTGCCGGGCTTTTTTTTTCATTTTTATCACCACCCGGAATATTTATCATGAGCTTCAGCCCTGCCTGCTTTCAGCACACCCCGACCCTGACGGTAAGTGATAACCGCGGCCTCGCCGTGCGCGCCGTCGCCTTCCTCCGCCACCCTGATACCCCGGACGTCTGCGGCCTGCGCAT